>NZ_KB235946.1 GCF_000332335.1 Kamptonema formosum PCC 10802
CCACAGAGCCGGTAGACTGGCAGGCAACCCCCGCGTCAGAGGAAAACAAGGGATGGGCCGAGCTACTGGAGCTAGCCGAAAGCGCGGAAGACATCCGTCACCTGGCAGAGCACTACCGCTCGTTCTACGGCCATGATTATGACGCGCAGAAGAAAGAGGTCTGGCAATTGCTGACCGCCGGTACCAAAGAGCGGATTCGGCAGCTAGTGGCCGCCACCGAGCCGGCGACCGTCACCGAGCCGGCAGCCCCCGAGGGTATAGTTTCAACCGATACCCCTGAGCCGCTCATCACACCGGCAGAAGCGGCGACCCTCCTGACCGTGGCGCAACACTGCCTCCCTGACGCCGCAGCCGGTCCGAACCTTCTCGCTCTAGCGAAAGAGCTGCGCCTGGAGCAAAACCCAGAGCTCTGGCAGGCACTCGCCCAGGCTTGCAGCTCGCCGGTGGCAGCGCCCGAAAAAGAACCCTACAGCTACCGGTCCTTCCCCCACGCAGACCCCCACGCGAAAGAAGAAACGCGGCGCAGTCAGGCGCGGCAGGGACTGAACCAACTGCTCAAGGCCAGCAAGGCAAAAGACTTCTCAGCGCTCGCCGCCGCCTTCCGCCGGCTAAACTCAGCCCAGCTGGCGTGGGTAGCCAGCAACCTCCTCTCCCAGGAAATCCGCCAGAACCTCTGGGCGCTGACCCGTTCCTGGTGCCTGTCCAAAATCAACCCCCAACGCGAGCTGTTCTAACCGGCTACCAGCTGGTAGCGATTTCGTACAAAATCGCCGGCATCTGCCGGCGAGCACTTGCCTTTTAATTGGAGGGAGAGTTTATGAGTGCGGCAGCAGTGAAAATTGACGGGCACGGACAGGCGGCTGTGTTGACCGAGTTCGAGATTGAGGAGCTCTTCCGCTCTGGGTTCCAGAGCGACAGGGACCGCGCCCTGTTTGGGGTGTGCCTGTTCGCCGCCACGCGGATCAATGAGGCTTGCTCCCTGTTTAAGGAGGACGTTTTTGACCGGCAGCAGCGCGTGAGGCCGGCGCTGATTGTCCGCAAGAGCCACTCCAAAGGGCAGCTGGCGACTAGGACAGTCCCGGTTCATCCAGAATTACGGCTGCTCTTGCTCGCCTACCAGCCGCAGCTTGACGAAAAGAACCCCTACCTCTTTCCCGGGCGGCACGCCAGCCATCATTGGAAACACCTGCACTCCCAGAGCGCCCACAAGCTGCTGCAGGAGGCGTGCCAGAGGACCGGCATCGAGGGCGCATCCACCCACAGCTTTAGAAGGACAGCGCTGACGCGGATGAGCGACGCCGGCATCCCCTTGCGGGTCATCCAGCAAATCAGCGGCCACCGGTCACTTGCGGTCTTACAACGCTACTTGGAAGTCTCCGACGCGCAGGTCAGAGGAGCCATCGCCAGCCTATCCGCGTTCAGCTGCAGCAACACCAGCAAAGAAAACTATCCTCGCCTAGAGCCTGAAGCGCTTGGCTTTCGGTCAGAGGTGGACAGCAGCGCTGGCAGCGAGCCCCCTTATTGAGAGCGAGGGGGCACTTGCTGACATTAGCCCCCTGTCTTACCGGCGGGGACGACTCGCAGTCTTGTAAGACACCGGGAGCCGCCGATACCGGCAGCTCTCACCTGCCGGTGGGCTGTTGGGGCGCTGCCCTCCCCCGCTTGTCTTACAAAACGGCAGTCTCGTATTACGAGAGCAAGGGAGTAAGACAGAAAAGTGGCACAGCGAAGCTATACCAGTTGAACAGTCATCAAAAAAGGGAAGAGAGGGGGCTCGCACCCAGTCGTACCTAGGGGGACTACTAAACCCTGGAAGGGTTTCGGATATTCGCTTTCGGGTTTACAAGGGGGTTCGGGCTCTTAGAAGGCTGGAAACAGTCCACCCGGAAAGCCAGAGCGCTGGCGCGGGAAAACCGGGGTTCCGCGCCAGCGCACCGCCCTGCCGCAACCGCCTGCAGTCTTAATTTGAAACCGTAGGGTTTCGTCTTAAGACGTCGCGTTGCGAAGCATAAGCGGCTCTTATAGCACGCCGCCCCGTAAGACAGAGTTTCTTATGTGTCGTACAAATAGTTGACGTCTGTAAGACGCGCCAGCTAGAATCGTCTCATAGGTAAGACAGTATCGTAAGACGGGCGAGACAGGTATGGCCAGTACAAAGCTTTTCAATTTCCGGTGCCCTTCCGAATTGCTGCAGGCGGTGGAGGATTTCGCCGCCGCCAAAGGGCTGACTAAATCGGAGTCCGCCGCTACTCTCCTGAGGTTGGGGCTGCAGTCGCAGTCTGTGGAGGTGCCGGCAACCACCCCAAAGCCGCGTAAGACAGAGGGCGAGACGGGCGTAAGACACGAGAGCGAGACAGGCGTAAGACACGAGAGCGAGACAGGCGTAAGACACGAGGGAGAGCGTCTTACAGAGCTAGAGAGCAAGTTCGAGAGCCGGCTCGCCGCCCTCGAAAGCCGGTTTGAGAGCCGGCTCGCCGCGATTGAGGAGGGGCAGCGCCTGGGGGAGCCGGCAGCCTGAGGGGGGAGGTTGACTCTCTCAGGCTGCAGCTGGCGGAAGCCAGAGCGGAAATCGCGGAACTGAGCCGGCGGAACTCCGAGCTAGACTCTGAGGCTGCCGAACTCGCCGGCAAAGTTGGCGACCTCGACCTAGAAAACCAAGAGCTGAGACAGCAGCTGGCGGCGACCGTCGCCGAGCGAGATGACATGGAGCGAGCTGCTGAAATGACCGGCACACCGGCTACCACCGAATCCGCGCCGCCCCCACCAGACCTGCCGGCGATCCGCTCGCGCGTCCTGGCGGGATTAAAATTGGGCCGGCAAGCCCCCGGCTATAAAGCAGCCGCTAAAGCGCTCGCCGCCTTTGAGGAGGCGCTTGAGGAGAGGTTTCCGAAAACCTATAGGGCACCCGAAACGCAAGAGGAGGGGCCGTAGCCCCTCCCCTCATCCAAGAACAGAACCCTGTTGGAAGCGTGTCCCGGCGGGTGCTCAACGCCTTGCGGCATCAGAGGTGTGTGAATTAAAACGACGCCCCCATTGTAACCCGCAAGCCCGTCACCGGCTCCCCCCGCCCCCATTGTTGCGCTGCTGGAACAGGTAGTCCAGAATCTGCCGGTTCTCAACCTGCAGCCCCCGAACCTCGCTCTGAATCTCGCGAATAAGCGCCCTGTCCTCGTTAGCGCTGTTCTGGAGTTCCCTCAGGATAGCCCTGTCCTCACTGGCGCTTTGCCGCAGTCCCCGCAGCAATTCCGCCGCCATCCGCGCCAGCGATTCGATAGACCCGTCGTGGGCGCTGAGTCGGGCTTCAATCTGCCCTATCCTTTCTTCAAGCGCGTCTAAGCGTGTTTCTGTACCGTCACTCATCACCGGCACCCCCCTGTCTGGCTCTCTCGTCCACTACGCGCTGAAGCGTGGTGACGATAAAGTTGGACAGCGATCTATTGTCTTCTTTGGCCAGCTCCTCTACTGAAGCCCGCAGGGGGGTGGGCATGTAAATCATCGTTTTGACCACGCCCACATCGGGGGGTGTCTTTGGGCCACGACTGACTGGCATATTTTTTTTTTTCAACGCAACACTACTTTTATGTTAACGTTATGCTTGTAATGAAGACACCATCCGAGGTTTCGGGTGGCCAATAAAAACAAGCCAGCAGGGTTCTTAAAACCCCGCCGGCGTTCACCAAAATCCGCATAGTAGGCGGAAGGATACATTCATGGAATACCATTGCGCCCCAAACTTGTGGGGGGATACCCCCCGTGTTGACCGCCACCGCTTTGGACGGGGAGGTGGCCGAGTATGAGTCAGCTTTACACCACAGCCCAAGCAGCAGAAAATCTGGGCGTATCAGCCTCGACATTGCGCACCTGGAAGAGTCGCAAGGCTGACCGGTTTGCTGAGGGCGAGCACTTTATCAGTCAGGAGGGCCAAACCCTCTGGACAGAAGCTGGCGTCTCCGTTTTGCGACAGATCCAGTCCCAGAACGCAACGCCCGCCGTTGCGCAACCGCAACGCCAAGAGTCTCAGGAGCCGGCAGAAAACGAAACCGGCTTGGAAGCTCTGTTGCGCCCGCTCGCAACCGTGATTGCTGCCGGTGGTGCCCCGGTCTTACGTCGTTTAATCCTTGAGGAGTCAGCGCGTCAGGCTTTGGCCGCCCCAGCAACGACTACTGAATGTCTTACGGTTTTACGGCAATGCGGCATCTCACCGGCCAATCCGGCAAGTCTGATTGCAGGGTCTGCGCCGGCAGGTTTGCTAGAGGGAGGTGACTCCGATGACTGAACCAGAGTTGACCGCTGAGATTGTGCTGGCAGAGTTTGTGCCAGAGCAAGCCCGCTGTCCAGAGCTTTACAGGGCCGTGGATGCAGCAATTGTCGCTGGGGATGTGACACGCTTGGCGGCACTGATTCGTGCAACGCAAGAGCAACAGCAGGCGCAACTGGATTCGCACTCACGGCAACTCTCCCAAATCCAGCAGGCAGTAGGGGAGCTGCAATCTAGGCAACAGCCCGTGACGATAATCTACTCGGACAATCGCCAGTGGCACCAGGACGCTCGCCGGTGGACAACCACTAAGACTACGACTACAACGATTGACAGCGACTGGAGCTGGCTGCTGTCGTGGGCTTGCGTTGCAATTGTCGCTGCTCTCCTAGCCCCAGTTCTTTGTCCGCCAAATAGTCAGAGCTATCAGCCGGCCATTCACGAGAGGGGGCGGCCATGAGCGACAAACTTTCGATGGATGCTTTGCGTAACGCTATGGGTAGCGGCGGCAGTGGCGGCAGCCCTAGTGGTGGTGGAAATGGTGGAGGTGGAGCTTTGAAGAGCTTGGCAAGTCTCGCTTTCTCCTGTTTGGTTCGAGCTTCGATCTCTGGACTTGGCTGGCTGTTTTTCCTCAGCTACTGCCGGTCGCAGCACTATCAGGTTTTCCTTTCCGAAGGTGGCCAATTCTGTCTGCTTTTAGCCCTCTGGGTGGCCGCTGACGCCAAACTGCACTTCCTGCGGCCCTGGCTTCTGCCGGCAGCGGTTGGACTCCAGGGGCAACAGTTTGTTCAGTCCCTCCTAGAATTTGTTCACCGGTGGGCGAGATAGGTAAACGTTATCGGGGCGGGCCATCCGCCCCTACTGCTATGTTTGGATGGCTAGAGAAAATAAATATTCGAGAGCCGGTCTATGAGCTCTGGCGTCAGTTCCGTGGTCAGATTCCGCCTGAAGTGTTCGCGGTTGAAGTGGCGGCTCATCAGGGCTGGACTCTCAGGATTGTCGGCGAGCTGCTGATTGAATTTGAGGAGAGGTGGACGGAACCAGCACCCGAATCCGAGTCTCTGACTTATGCTCCAGGCGGCGGGCTGCCCCTGCTGAAATCCGTGGACATCGTGGCAGAGTTGGCGGGATTGAGCAGTCATTTGCTTCTGGCTACTCGCACCGGCGCGGGCAAATCGACTTTGCTGAAAGCCGTGGTGGCCAAAATCCTTGAAACCCGGAAAGGCGCTGAATTCGTCATCCTTGACCCCAAAACAACCGACTGGCTAGGGCTGCAGCGGCTCAGTGGGGTTGTCACCTACTTGCCCTCAGGAGAGTCGGAGTCTGTCGAATTAGCTGAAGCGGCTGTCCTGCGAGTCTTTGAAACTCTGGGCCGGCGAAAAGAGCAGCAGCAAAAAGCGCTGATGGCCGGCGTGACGGGGCCCAAATTCCACCCTCTCTTTCTGATTGTCGATGAATGGTTCTCGCTCTACGACAGACTCAAACGATTGAAGCGGCCCGCAACTCAGGGCTGGCTGAATGAAATCGTGGCGCAGGGCCGGGAGCTTGACTGCCACGTTGTTTTGGTCAGCCAGTCGCACAACGTTGAGGAGATTGGTTTCAGCCGATCGATGCGCCGGTCTTTTGAGTTCTGTTGTCTCGGCGCAACGGCAGCAAGTTTCGAGCCTCTGATTGCAGCGGTGAATGACGCCAATCTCTTTGCGTCACGCGCTGACCGTGACCGGCTCGGAGAGGAGTTGCAGCAGGCGATTGCGATGGCCGGTGGCTCACGAGTCTGTCTCTCTACTCTGGGCACTCCCAAAATCGCCATCCTGCCTAACCTTTCTTGGGCCCACAAAGTCTCCGTTGCTGGTGCCGGTGGGGCTGCCGGTGGTGCAATTACTGACTCTCCGTTGCCGCAGCTGCAACCCGCTCCTGAGGAGGGTTTCGCGCCTAAGGAAGGTCTGGTGCCAAGTGTCAGTGGTGACGCTGTGCCGGTGGATTTGGATGGATTTCGCCCTCTGTACAGGGCCGTCACCAAACTGCTGGAGTGCGGCGTGTCGGAGACGGTGGTGGTCAAGGAAGTGTTCGGCTGCGCGAACGGCAGAACCTTCAGCTCGAAGGGCAAGCCGGCACTGCAGGCGCTGTTGCGGCTGGGGAAGCTAGAAGGGTGGGACAAGTGAGCCGCTCCCCTTTCCCATCCGTCTCGGAGTAGGATTCTGCTAAAAAAGCCGTAACCGAGAAAGAGAAGTGTGATTTGGTGGCAAAAGCTCTTTGGGTGTTTAGAAGTCCTAAGTTGTAATTCTTTCCTGTGTCGCATTCCCTTGCAAAGGTGTACACTACGGAATCCCCTAGAACTCCCCGAAAAATGCAATATAGAGGTATTGAAGCGCAAACCACCCGATCGCGTTCACTCTCACGCAGGCTATAATAGGCAGGCAGTACCCCCCCCATCCTAAAAACAAATACGCAACTTCCTCTTCTCAACTTCCTGTTTTGGGAGAAAGAGGAACAATGACAAAAGTTGCATTTGTAGGAACAATGGGGAACATGGGGCTGCACGCAAAAACAAAAAAGGCACTAAAGCTTTGGAGGTAGTCTCAGCAAATCTTCCGTCAGGGGCCACAGACTAACAAATCTAGCGGAAAACCACATGATTCGGGGCAGGGCAGACGGCACCAAGCTAAGGCCACACAATGCTTTAGCAACCAAAAAAAACAACAATACCCCCACTCTAATAGGAAAACACTTCCTGTTTTCACCGCCCCGCCCCGCGAACCCCTTGGAACCCGCTCCCCCTGCCGGAAAGATTTTTCTGAGCCCCCCGAAAACAAAAGTGCCCCCCACGTCATAATTCGCAGGAGGCCACCAATTAACTATGTATCCAATTATAGTGGAAAACACCAAAAATAGACAGCTCGCCGCACAGCTGTCGGATTCCACCAAAACTTACTCTTTCGACATCCGCGACCACATCGACAAGCTGGAGCCGACAAAGGAAAAGGACCGGTTCCGCTGTCCCGTTTGTGGCGGGGGAGCCCTGACCGTCAAACTAAGCACCGGGGCGTATCAGTGCTGGTCAGGTGGGTGTTCTGCCCGGGATATCCGGGAAGCCATCAGCCCGCAGAGCTCGAGCTACAGCCTGCGGCGTTCTGGGGCGGGGCGGCGCTATAAACAGCGCCCGACCCCGCCGCCAGCCATCCTCCCGGACGGGGAAGTGCGGCTGCTGCACCTCCCCTCACCGGCGGCTGACTGCCCCCTGCCGGGGACACCAAAATGGGTGCCGAAAGGAGTGCCGGCAGGGGCTGAGGAAATCGTTTACCGCTACTCCGAGTCCCAGACAGTCCACCGCTTCCAGTGGGCGAGCGCGGACAGCTCAAAGGGGCGAGAGAAGACCTTCCGCCAGTGCCACCTGAACGAGGACGGGCTGCCCGTTTGGACAAAAGGGGAAACCCCTTGGCCGGCTTACAGGGAGGAAGAAGTTTTAGACTTGCTGCGTGCCGCCCCACCTGATGCCGTGCCCGTAGTTCTCATGCAGGAAGGGGAGGGCTGCGTTGAAATTGGGCGCGGCATAGCCCTGTCATCTCTCACCTTCCAGGGCAGCGCCTGGGGGACTCAGGAGGTGGGCTCGCTCGCCGGGAAGCTTAAAGAGGCGCACCCCAACGTCTGCCTAGCTTTCCTTCCCGACAACGATAATGCCGGCAGAAAGAAGCTCGCTCAAGTCCAAGAGGGCTGTGACGCGGCGGGGGTGCCCTTCCTCCCCCTGGACCCGCTGGCTATCTGCCCCGACCTTCCCGAAAAAGGAGACGTGAAAGAGATTTTGGACAGCTTAGGAAACTCCGATGAATTCCTGAACCGGCTGCAGGCAGAGATATCCAGAGCTGCAGGCGAGAACCAGGCCCGGATTGAGAAGTGGGAGAGGCAGTTTGCAAACAGCGGCTCTCCCAACGCCGACACCCCCCAGAGCAAGCCGCCAGCCCCTCGCGCCGTGGGAGAAGCGCTGGCAGAAGACTACCGCCCTCACTGGAAATTCGACAACTCCCAGAAAACCTGGCGTCAGTGGAACGGCAAATTCTGGGAGCCGCTGGAAGAGGAGGTGTTCGGGCAGGAGGTGTACTTCCTCCTCAAACAGCAAGGAATTAAATACGAATGGGACCGCTACTGCGAGAGCGTCCTCAAGACGCTGCGGCGAGAGCTCCTAACCCCCAAGTGGAATCACCCAGACCACCGGCGCTTTGTCAACTTCGCAAACTGCGTTCTTGACATCCAAACCGGCGAGCGCCACGAGCACGCCCCCGGCTTTGGCTTCACCTCGTGCCTGCCTCACAGCTACATCCCCCTAGACCTGTCCGCCTTCCCCTCGGCAATCGAAGCCCTGGAGTCTCACGCCCCGCACACTTACAAGTTCCTGCACCGCACTCAGAATGGCAACAGCAAGGGGGTCATGAAGCTCTTAGCCGTGGTTAGCGCCACTCTGAAGTGGCAGTGGCGTAATCTACAGCGCTTCCCCTACCTCGTGGGGCCGCCAGGTGCGGGTAAGGGGACTTTCTACCGGCTGCTAAGAAAAGTTGTGGGGAAGGAGAACTGTAAGGTAAGTGCCGGCGAGCGGCTGAGCGACGGAAACGAGATCGCAGCGATAATTGACAAGCAGCTGGTGGTGCTGCCGGATGAGAGAAAGGCTTGTGCGAACATAGGGCTTGTCTTGCGCCTGACCGGCGGGGACCAAATCTCCTATCGCCAAAACTACATGAAAGCCGCTTCCGAACACTTTAACGGGGCTTTCATGCTTGTCAGCAACACGCCGATTTTTGTGGGCGAAACCACCGGGATTGACCGCCGGCAAGTCCTGCTGCCCTTTGACAGACCGCTGCCCGCTGCCCTAAGGAGTCACAAGACAGAGGATCTCCTGGAGAGCGAGATAGAGAACCTCGTGCCCATTGCTCTCAGCCTCCCCGACCATCTCGTGACGGAACTGATTTGCGGGCTGGGGGATGCGGAAATCCCAGAGTTCCGCGCTAGAGAGTGGGACCTGAAGATGGAGAGCAGCTCTCTGGCTGAGTGGGCTGACAGCTACTTGATTTACTCCCCCACCTACCGCTACACCCAGATTGGCGATGGCTCGAACGCTCACACCCTGTTCGGAAGCTACCAGGACTACTGCGCTCGCGCCAAGAAAAAGAACCCGGTCGAGCTTGCCTCCTTCAGCAAGAGGCTGCTGGAGATATGCCTGTCCCTGGGGTGGGATGTCAAAAAAGAAACCCTCACTTCAGGGCCGGACAAAAGGCGGACTGTCATGACCCACCTGCGGCTCAGACGGGATGGCGACGAGGACTACCCCCTCATCCAGGAACTCTTCTTCTGCACTCAAAATGGCCAAGCCTCGGAAAACACCCCCCCCCAGACGCACCCCCCAAGCTCACCCGGTGAGGGGTTGGAGAGGGGTGCGGGGAGGGCTGAAACCCTTACAGGACAACGTGGGGAGGACTTTCAGGGGTTTTCTCAAGATACTTTAGAAAAAAAAGACTCCTCAGGAAACTCCAGTACCGCCGAGCTAGAAGAAATAGACGGAGCAAAAACCGCTGAATCCCCTCCCCACGTTGCAGCGCAAGAGTTTCAGCCCCCTCTCTCGCCCTCTCCCTCCCCAGGAAACCCCTCCCCCCAGCCGGTCCCCGAGCCGGCACCGGCACCCGTCACCGAAATTTCGCCCGCGCCCGCACCCGAGCCGGCAGCCACAGAGCCGGTAGACTGGCAGGCAACCCCCGCGTCAGAGGAAAACAAGGGATGGGCCGAGCTACTGGAGCTAGCCGAAAGCGCGGAAGACATCCGTCACCTGGCAGAGCACTACCGCTCGTTCTACGGCCATGATTATGACGCGCAGAAGAAAGAGGTCTGGCAATTGCTGACCGCCGGTACCAAAGAGCGGATTCGGCAGCTAGTGGCCGCCACCGAGCCGGCGACCGTCACCGAGCCGGCAGCCCCCGAGGGTATAGTTTCAACCGATACCCCTGAGCCGCTCATCACACCGGCAGAAGCGGCGACCCTCCTGACCGTGGCGCAACACTGCCTCCCTGACGCCGCAGCCGGTCCGAACCTTCTCGCTCTAGCGAAAGAGCTGCGCCTGGAGCAAAACCCAGAGCTCTGGCAGGCACTCGCCCAGGCTTGCAGCTCGCCGGTGGCAGCGCCCGAAAAAGAACCCTACAGCTACCGGTCCTTCCCCCACGCAGACCCCCACGCGAAAGAAGAAACGCGGCGCAGTCAGGCGCGGCAGGGACTGAACCAACTGCTCAAGGCCAGCAAGGCAAAAGACTTCT
>NZ_KB235947.1:1461-4157 GCF_000332335.1 Kamptonema formosum PCC 10802
CATCTCTGCAAATGGCCCGCCGGCTGAATTTACATCTAATTTCAAAGCTCCGTTACGATTCGGCGCTTTATATCCCCTATCAAAACCCCGAGCCTGGCCGAACGTGCCGCCGGAAATATGGAGATAAGCTTGACCTACGCAACATGCCCCCTCAATACCTGAAGAACAGCGCGATTGATGGGCCAATCCTCACCGATATCTATCAAGCGCAACTGCTCCACAAGGAATTTGCTCAACCTCTGAATGTGGTGATTCTGGTCAAGACTCATCAAAGCACCAATGCTCGCCACCACGTCATTTTATTTACCAGTGACCCTGATTTGGATTCCGACAAGGTAATAAATTTTTACAGCCGGCGCTTTCAAATCGAATTTAATTTTCGGGACAACAATTCTGGGGCCTGGAAGATTTTATGAATGTCAGCCAAACGGCAGTAACTAATGCGGCCAATCTCTCATTTTTCATGGTCAACCTGTCCCATCACCTGCTGGGGACTGGCCGGGGGAAGCATTGTGGGGACAGTGTGCTGGATCTCAAAGCCATGTGTCGGGGCTCAAAATATGTGGCCGAAATCATAAAACTCCTTCCGGAAAAACCTGAGCCAGTTTTATTGGCTCAGATTTTCCAACGTATATCCCGCCTCGGTCGTATCCACCGGCCACCGGCTTGTAGCAACCTCAGCTGAATTAACGAAGGTATTGTTTAAGAAACCGGGTTTCTCAGTACCTCACTGATATGAGAAACGCTATATCTTAACCCTGCGGGGGATTGTAAACCCCCCAATGTGAAATGCCGCGATTGCTAAAAATCCCTTCAGCACGACAGATATCGTCGTCTGTGCCATCTACTATAACCAAATAATCGCCATTAAGCAGGCGATCTCCATAACCTCTCGCTTCTTCTTCGGGAATGCCTAAATTAGACAGCGCCTAAGCCAGACCGCCAGCCGCTACCGCTTCAATACCCGCACCGGCGACAGAAGTGACTAGCGCCACGCCAAGGCTACCTGCTGCTATTATAGGGCCTACGCCGGGAATGGCTAGACTGCCAAGACCAACTAATACGGTGCCCAAGGTACTGGCTGTCACAGCGTCTGCAGCCACTCCCGTTGCAGTCCGCACATCTTGACTGCCAATGCGATCGCTCATCTCAGCGCCGGCAAGCCGGTCGTCCCGATCCGCATCCTTGGCAAGGATAGAAACTTTGTCCATTGGAAAGCCGGAAGCTTTCAATTCATTGAGCTATCGCTCCGCTTCTTGACGGTTGGGAAATAAACCAACAGCTCGTTCTAGATGGGCGACAGCCATATCTCTCTTCTCCTGGATTCTAAGACAAAGGGATGCAAAATATCAAAGCCGTTACTTGTTGATATAGCGGTTCTCAGTTGGATGAACTATGGCCCAGAAACCCGGTTTCTTTAAGAAAACGGGTTTCTCAGTAGCTCACCAATATGAGAGAGGCTATATTGATAGTTTTGTACTTTTTTTTACCAGATTCATCTATCTAGAGAGGGAGGATGGGCAGCTGTGCCGGCAAATCGCCGGCAAATCGCTTGTGTTGCAAAAAACAGAGCGAAGTGATATAATGCTCCTATCTAATCTCTTCAAGTGGCGTCACGGTCAAGCCGAGTCCAGTACGCAAGCCGCCGGTGCGGGCATGACCCGCAAATTGAGTTTGACGGAACCTTTAGAAGATCATCTCGCGGATTGAGTATTTTGGTTTTGGGAAGCGTTTCAACCGGCCCATCGTTAGCGCCGTGCCAGCAAACAGCTTTCATTTTATTTTCTCCTCACATCAGTGTTCGTGCGATTTGGGAGGCGAGAATTTGGGAAGGTCGCTCTTGCCTGTTTTCCCTAATCCCAAATCCCTTCTCTAACCTCAGCCGCTCATATTTTTAGAATCCCGCTGATTTCCAGCCAGGTTCTCCGCCGCCTTTTCTAAAGCCTGCTGAATTCCTTGAACCGGCGATCGGGCCGTGTCTTCAATCTTATTTAAAACCTCTTTGGTGTCAGGAGGAAACCGGGAGTCAAGATTGAGATTTTCTCGCATGGCATCCCCTCGATCTTTAAGCTGTTGCCGGGACTTCTCAATGAGAGCCGGATGTAGAATTCCGTCTTGTTATTGGGAGTGCTAAAATTGCGGCGATGCGTGTGCCGGTGGGGGAATTATTGGCGGAAATTGAGGATATTAAGCAGCGGTTGGGTGATGTTTGGATACGGGCAATTGGTGCGGGGGGAAAGGGATTTTGGGACAGGCGAGACGCCTGTCCTACGTCTGGAAACACCGGCACACGCTTTTAGTGAGGAGCAAATACGGTTTATTGGTGGGGAAGGTTGGGAATATCGGGTGCCGAGTTTGGAGTATTTGCGGCTGTGGTTTGCGGAGTCGGTGCTGGTGCAGCTGGCGGCGATTTTGGGGGAAATTGAGAGGGTGCGATCGGTGCCGTTGCGGCTGGTTCTGCGGGTGATATTGAGTGATATTGTGCGGCAGGTATCCCTGCAAGAACCGGCTGATTTGCGGATGCGCCGGCGCAAGAGTTCGCCAGAGAATGCGCCGGCTATCCCGCTGTTCTTGGCGGCGGTGACAGATAAGGTTGGGGCGGTGATGGCTGCTAGGGAGTATATCACGGAGGTGCCGGCGGTGCGAGAGGCTTTGTTAGGAGATTCGCGGACTTGTGCCGGTGTGGTGAGGGGGCA
>NZ_KB235948.1:0-1684 GCF_000332335.1 Kamptonema formosum PCC 10802
GCACGCCAACAGTCTCTTGAAACTCACTGCGACAAACGAAGTCCGCCTCCCTTGCACTTAAGAGAAGAACGGGACTTTTCAAACCCGCGCAGGCGGGTTTTGTCTGTATAGCTGCGGTTTCAACCGCCCAGAGACTACGGGACACAGCTTAAGTTGACACCAGTGGTCCCCGTGCCCGCCCCGGAACGAGGGAAACTATTTTTAAAGGAGATTGACGAGCTTATCCAAGTTGAGGTAAAATACAGCTTTGCCGTCAGCAGAGTGAATCAATTTTTCCACAGCTGGTGCGAGTTTGCCTTGCCGGTAAAGCTCAGGAATTTCACTCAATTGGTCGAGCGGCACATCCAGAATCGTTGGCATCTCAGCAATGGGAATGCCGAGACGATCTCCTCGATTTAAGGGGCAAACGATCAGGTAATTGCTATCGCTTGATGCTGAGCCGGCCAAAAACAGCGCCGACACATCAATCAGCGTGATTGTTTCGTTTTGGTGCCGCACTAAACTGCGCCCACTGCCTAGCGTGCCGTGCGGCGTAAATTCTTTGAGAACGCGCTGAACCCGCTCAATGGGAATGGCAAAGTGCTCGTTTCCCACTTGGAAGACAACGAGTTTTTCAGTTGGCGTCCGCGTCAGACTTTGGTGCTTGGTGCGGAACCGGCGGCTATATTTCGGACTGTTCATTGTTCAATTTCACAGTTGATTTTGATTGTTATATAACTCAAGTTGCTATAGCGTGCTGTAGACTTGTAGGTAGCAACTTGGGTGATTAATGTATCCTACCGCTTTAAAAGACGCTCAATCTCTTCATCAGTGAAAGGATTCTTCCCAGCTTCCAGGGCGTCAACCCAGCCCTGCCGTTGCAATTTCGCCTCAACATCTTCAGTCGATTTGATAAATGCCTGAAAGTCTTCAATGGCTCCTTGAGTGTTGCCGGTAAGCGCCCTAGCAATACCCCGGCTGTCCCGAATGTCTCCATTTTCAGGTGCGAGCGCCACGGCTTTCTCGCAGGCGTACATGACTTCAGCAGCGTGCCGGTGCAAACTGCCTTCCCTGCAGAGTGAGTTCCAAGAATCAGCAGTAATTTCCAGAGCCGGGTCGAGCTTTTGCGCTTGTTCGTAAGCGGCTATAGCTTCCTTGACCTCACCCTGACTGACGAGGTTTTTTCCCCTCTCAACGAGAGAGGGTGCCGAAAATCGGCGGGCATCTTTTTCAGGGTCAAGCTTTAAGTTGGGATTCCACTTTAACGCTGTGCGGAAGGTAGCAACAGCCTCTTCAACATTGCCGGCTTTGGCTTGCTCCTCACCTTCCCCGACTAGAAAAGGCGCAGCTGCCATCACGCTAGATTTATCTTGGCACACCGGCAGTTTTTCCAGGTGGAGGGGATGGGAGATCAGGTAATCTTTCAACCAGTCGCAGCCCCGCGCCAGCTGTTCGTCCAATCCTTCCACTCGCCACAGCTTAACCGTGCCGTCCTCTGAGCCGGTGGCCAGCCGTTTGCCGTCCGGGCTGAACGCCACGCTATTGACCTCGCCCTGATGCCCTTTCAGGGAGGCGAGCTCTTTCCCTGCAAGTCCCACAGCTTGGCCGTGCCGTCTATTGAGCCGGTGGCCAGCCGTTTGCCGTCCGGGCTGAACGCCACGCTATTGACCGGCTTCTGATGCCCTTTCAGGGAGGCGAGCTGTTT
>NZ_KB235948.1:1784-2871 GCF_000332335.1 Kamptonema formosum PCC 10802
CCGTCCGGGCTGAACGCCACGCTATTGACCTCGCCCTGATGCCCTTTCAGGGAGGCGAGCTCTTTCCCCTGCAAGTCCCACAGCTTGGCCGTGCGGTCCTCTGAGCCGGTGGCCAGCCGCTGGCCGTCCGGGCTGAACGCCACGCTATAGACCCTGCCCTGATGCCCTTTCAGGGAGGCGAGCTCTTTCCCCTGTAAGTCCCACAGCTTGGCGGTGCCGTCATCTGAGCCGGTGGCCAGCCGTTTGCCGTCCGGGCTGAAGGCCACGCTTCTGACCCCGTACTGATGCCCTTTCAGGGAGGCGAGCTCCTTCCCCTGCAAGTCCCACAGCTTGGCCGTACCGTCATCTGAGCCGGTGGCCAGCCGTTTGCCGTCTGGGCTGAACGCCACGCTCCAGACCCAGCTCTGATGCCCTTTCAGGAAGGCGAGCTGTTTCCCCTGCAAGTCCCACAGCTTGGCCGTGCCGTCAATTGAGCCGGTGGCCAGCAGTTGGCCGTCCGGGCTGAACGCCACGCTCCAAACCGGGTATCTATGCCCTTTCAGGGAGGCGAGCTGTTTCCCCTGCAAGTCCCACAGCTTGGCCGTGCCGTCCCATGCGCCGGTGGCCAGCCTTTTGCCGTCCGGGCTGAACGCCACGCTATAGACCCCCCCCTCCCGATGCCCTTCCAGGGAGGCGAGCTGTTTCCCCTGCAAGTCCCACAGCTTGGCCGTGCCGTCATCTGAGCCGGTGGCCAGCCGTTTGCCGTCCGGGCTGAACGCCACGCTCCAAACGCTGCTCTGATGCCCTTCCAGGGAGGCGAGCTCTTTCCCCTGCAAGTCCCACAGCTTGGCGGTGCCATCCCCTGAGCCAGTGGCCAGCAGTTTGCCGTCCGGGCTGAACGCCACGCTCCAAACTTGCTTCTGATGCCCTTCCAGGGAGGCGAGCTCTTTCCCCTGCAAGTCCCACAGCTTGGCGGTGCCGTCATTTGAGCCGGTGGCCAGCCGTTTGCCGTCCGGGCTGAACGCTACGCTAAAGACCGGCTCCTGATGCCCTTTCAGGGAGGCGAGCTCTTTCCCCTGCAAGTCCCACAGCTTGGCCGTGCCGTCAT
>NZ_KB235948.1:2971-142469 GCF_000332335.1 Kamptonema formosum PCC 10802
TGAGGGGGAAGCCTCGATGAGTTTGCAAATCTTCTGAGTCAGAAACGGCTGTCCGCCAGTCCACGCTATAATCTCAGCCAAAACACCCTCCGGATTCCCCACCGTTTCCCCCAGCCCCTGCGCCAGAGGCAAAGCCGCCGGCAGTTCAAACCCCGCCATCTCAATCGCCCTGCCAATATTAAACGGCGTGCGAGTTTTGTCCGCAATCAAATCCGAGGGAGTGCACACTCCCAGCAGGCAAAAACCGAGCCGGCTGTATTCCGGACTGTCAGCCCGCTTATTATAGCACGCCCTAATCCAAGCAAAGAAATCGTCCGTCGGAAATCTTAAAGCCAGAACGCTGTCTATTTCATCGATAAATATGCTAATATTAGATTGAACCTCTGCCAGCACCACCGTTCCGATAAACTCATCCAAACGCTGCACCGGCGGCAGGATTTCCCGCTCTTTCCACCACGCCCGCAAATTAACTTTGCCGGCCAGGTCTAGACTGCTGGCCAAACTCCGGGCCATGCCGGCATACCACTGTTCCGAAGTGAGTTCCTGACTGCCAATAGCAGTCAGGTCAATAGACGCGCAGGCAAATCCTTCCGCTTGCAGCCGGCGCATGGTTTGCACCCGCAGGGAAGATTTGCCCATTTGCCGGCAGTTGAGCACATAGCAAAACTCGCCGGCTTTCAACCCCTGATAGAGATCCTCATCTGCTTGTCGCCGCACATAGGTGGGAGCGTCAGCCGGCAGGCTCCCCCCGACTTGATACACTGATGCTTCTGCTGTGCTCATGGCTCTATCTCACCTTGGAGTCTGAATCAGAATTTTTCCTCATTTCCCCCTGTCTCCTCCGGTCTTGGCGTCTCCTCGCGGGGGGTCATTATTACCGCTTCTGGCTGGAATTTATAACTCCCCCTTCCCTATTATAGCGGTTTTCATCTGAGTGAGCTACTGAGAAACCCGGTTTCTTAAAGAAACCGGGTTTCTGGCATGTACTTCATCCAACTGAAAACCGCTATATATCAGAGCCGGTGCTCCCAACAGTACCCACACCAACCCTTAGCGATGAGCTTCCAAAAGTTGAGAGACAACCTGTAACAGCTGAACTTCACTGTAAGGCTTCGTGAAGTAATGAGAAGCGCCCAATTCCAGCGCGGTTTGCCGGTGTTTAGCGCCGCTGCGGGAGGTGAGCATGGCTACGGGAAGGCTGGCTAATTGGGAGTCGGATTTTATCGCCCGCAGCAGTTCAAATCCATCCATGCGGGGCATTTCAATATCGGCGATGACTAGGGAGCAATCCAAACCGCTTTGCAACTTTTCCAGGGCCTCCTGGCCATCTTTGGCCTGAACCACCCGGTAGCGAGCCCGATTCAGCGTCAGTGCCAGCATCTGGCGGATGGTGTAAGAATCGTCCACGACCAAAATTTGCGCCGGCAGCCGGGGCGGCAGTAGAGATGGGGAGCCGGGATTTGGGGATTGGGGGATTGGGATTGCGCTTGGAGAGGGGGCGGAAGTTTGAAGTTGTGGGGGCGGTTGGTGCGGGGCATTGTGGTGCCGGCTGGGCGCGAAATCTTGCACTCTGGCTGCCCCCAGAGTGCGGGCCTGAAATTGGCCAATTAGATCGTCCACATCCAGAATGGTAACAGCACGGCCATCTCCCAGAATCGTGCAGCCAAGGATGCCGTGAGGTTTAGACAGGGGTGCCGGCAGAGGTTTGACGACGATTTCCTGCTGGCCGACCAGGCGCTCAACTGCTGTGGCCAGAATGCCCTCACTGGAAGCGAGGACGATTACGGGGATGTGGTCTTGGGCGATGGGGTCGGGAGACGGGCCATCGGGATGGGGAATGCTGTATTTGACCAGTTCCTGCAGGCGCACGAGGCGGATAAACTCCCCCCGCCAGCGCAACATGGGCTGGGTGCCGGCCATATGGATCTGGTGCCCTTCCAGGTGGAGAATCTCCTCGACGGCATCCAGGGGCACGGCTACCGTATTGCGGTCGGTTCGCACCAGCAAAGCGTCTGCGATGGACAGCATCAGGGGCAGCTTCAGGATAAAACTGGTGCCTTTTCCAACGCGGGAGTCCACTTTCACCGTTCCCCGGACAAGCCGGAGATTGGTGCGAACCACATCCAAACCCACCCCCCGACCGGAAAGGTCGGTCACCTGACCGGCAGTGGTGAGCCCGGGCCAGAACAAAAATTCATAAAGTTCAGCGGTGGAGAGTTCGCGGGCTTGTTCCGGTGTGATATAATTATTTTCCACAATTCGCCGGCGAATGGCTTCCGGGTCAATTCCCCTGCCGTCATCGCTGACCGTAATGATGGTTTTGCCGCCTTGATGGCGAGCTTCGATTTCAATTTGGCCGGTTGCCGGCTTCCCTGCCGCCTTGCGCACGGAAGGCGGCTCAATCCCGTGGTCAAAGGCGTTGCGCACCAGATGCACTAGCGGATCGCGCAGGGCGTCGAGCAAGCTCTCATCAATTTTGGTGTCGCGCCCGAAAAGCTCCAAATTCACCTGTTTGTGGTGGGTTTGGCACAGGTCCCGCACCGCTCTCGGCAGGTGATCCACCGCCCGGCTGAAAGGCACCACCCGCAACTGCATCACCCGCGCTCGCAAGTCGTCGCAGATGCGGCGCAGGTGATCTGTGCTGCGCTCGAACTTGGTGGCCAGTTCGTCAATTTTGCTGGCCGACTGGGCGATAGCTTGGGTTGTCTCAATCACTTCCCCCGCAGTGGAGTGGAATTCTGTATACTCGTCCATCTCCAGAGGATCGAAGAAAGCGGTAAGGGGCGATGGGGCGACCGGCGCTGGAAATTGAGCTTCCCAAACCGGCGGTTTGTCTTGCTGAACATACCCCCCACCCCGCGCCCCACTGCCGGCGAGCCGGTCATACTCTTCCCGCAGCTGGCTTCCGTACTGATTTAAATCTAAAATTTTTCGCCGGATGCGCCTGACTTCATTTCGCAGCTGGGATTCCTGAAGTTCTAAATTTGTCCGGTTAATCACTAACTCTCCCACGAGATTGATTAACTCCGTCAGGCGTTCCAAGTCAACCCGGATGGTGGGGCGCGCTTCCACCGGCACCGGCACCCCTGCCCTTGCGGGGCGCTGCATTTGTGCCGGCATCTCTGACTCGCCGGCAGAATCTGCCGGCAGCAATTCCTCACCGGCACGCAATTCCACATCAGAAGATTCTGTGAGGGAGTAATTGTCAGCGAGCGAAGATGAATCCGTGTTTTCTCTTAACTCCTCATTTCCGATTTCGCTGTCATCGCTGAACTCCTCACTCACGCTTTTTGTTTTCACACTTTGCGCCACAAAAATTGGCTTACCGGAACACACTTGCTCGCGGGCAACTCGCAAGAAAAGTGCAATTTCTCCGCCAGACGATCGCAGCATTTCGGCACTCAAATCGGGAGTTTCAATCAGGGAGCGCAAAGCCTCAGCGATTTGGCCGTATTCCGGAAGATTTAGCATGCCGGCAACGCCTGACAGCTGGTAATAAATCTCGCTGACGGCGCGGACGGTTTGCTCCAAAGTTTCTGGCAAAACTTGCGAAATCTCTGTTTCTAAACGGTTGAGCACCGGCGGCAAATCGCGCTCAAAAATCGCCTGGATCGCCGGCGCGATGGAACTGCCGGCAGCAACCGAGCTTTGCGGAGGCGCTTGTTTTTTGCCGTACTCGGCTTCCAGTTGAGCTTTCAGCTGGGAGATCGGCAAATACGGTTCAGAATCGATATTCTCGGATGCTTCCGCACTCTCACTTGGCGGGAGGGGCGAGCCTGCCGGTGAGGAATTTCCAGGTAAAATCGATAAACTGTCGCCCGGAGGCTTCGCCCCGATTTGAATGGTGCCGGCAATCTTTCTCAGACAATCGACTCCGCGCAACAGAGCTGTTACCGTTTCCCGGTCTAAGTAGGACAGGTCCGCCTTATCGCGCAAAATCGAAAAACAGTCTTCTAAAGCGTGAGCTGCCTGAGAGATCGTTTCAAAACCAAACATTCGAGCCGAGCCTTTAATCGAGTGGGCGGCTCGGAACATCTCCTTAACCAATTGCAGTCGCGTCTCGCCGGTGCCCCCGCTTTCCATCGCCAGCAAATTCGTTTCTAGCAATTGCAGGAATTCCTGTGTTTCGGCGATAAATACGCCGATAAGTTGGCTGTAATCTTGGGAATTCATCGGTGTTAGACGGGATTTGCTAATGGTTGGCGCGAAAGGCAAAGGAAGGGGGAGCGGGGGAGAGCGCAAGTGTAGAGTTTTTGCACGGCTATGGGGCAGGGGTGTGAAGTTAAAGTTAATAATGAACCGCCAAGACGCAGAGATCGCCAAGAAAGAAGAGGGAGTTGCCGGCGGAAAACGCCATTACAGCGAACCCAGCGCCCGTGTTCGCCGGCGCGGACAGCTTCTATGGTAGCATTGAGCGCCGGCAAGTTGGTTTGGGCGGCGATTTGAGAGAGCGACGTTACTATTTTACTGATTTGTTGCGAACTTTCTCCCAAGCGCTTTATCATGTTGGAGGTTTGGGAAATGGTTTGCCGCAGTTCGTTAATCCCCTCTCGTGCCAGAGCTACAGCTTCCCCACTGGCGAAACGCTGTCTCCGCGCTATCTCTGCCAGAAACCCGGTTTCTTTAAGAAACCGGGTTTCTCAGTCCCTCTCAAAGGATGAAAATCGCTATAGTTCTGGCGGGATTAGGTGCTGAAGTGCTGCACTGAACGCTGCAATTCACTGACTGTGGTGGCTAAGCGATCCAGGGAGGCGGTCACGTCTCGGGATTTATCTGCCGTGGTGGTGGAAATTGCAGCGACTTTCTGCATGCTGGCGGAAATGTCTTCGGCAGAAACAACCTGCGCTTGAGAGGCGCGGGTGATGGTTTGAATGAGCGAGTTAATCTCCTGGCTAACTTCCATAATAGCAATCAGGTGGGTTTTGGCTTCTGCGGCGAGAGAGGTGCCGGCGACGACTTCTCGGGTGCCGGCTTCCATCGCTTCCATCACCCGCCCGACTTCGCTCCTGATCTGCTCGACAATATCGGAGATTTCTTCGGTAGCTTCTGCGGAGCGTTCGGCGAGTTTGCGGACTTCCTCGGCGACGACGGCAAACCCCAGCCCCTGTTCGCCGGCGCGGGCGGCTTCAATGGTGGCGTTGAGTGCCAGCAAGTTAGTTTGGGAGGCAATTTTGGAGATAGAGGTAACGATTTTGCCGATTTGTTGGGAGCTTTCTCCCAGGCGTTTCATCATCTTGCCGGTTTGGGAAATGGTCTGGCGCAGTTCGTTAATTCCTGACACGGTGCGGTCTACAGCCAGCCCGCCGGCGCGGGCTGTTTGGGCGGCTTGTTGGGCGACTCGCTCTGCTTTTTGGGAGATGTCAGATACTTCTTTAATAGAGTTGACCGTTCGCTCAATTTGCTGTAAGGCGCTTTCAATCTGTTGGGCTTGATGCCCGGCTTGTTTGGCCAGTTCCTTGGTGTCGCTAATCGATGCGGCAGACCGATCTCGCACCCCTTCAGCCACCTCCTGAATGCCGGTGACGACTTGCCGCAAAGACTCTATCAGGAAGTTGAAGGATTGCGCAACCGCTGCCAGGATGCTGTCGGACACCGGCGCTGTCACCGTCAGGTCCCCTTTGGCTGCGCCTTTGATTTCATTTAACAGGTTCTCGACTTGTTGGGTGAGGGAATCGGCTTCGGCTTTCCTTTCTGCCGCTAATTTTTCCAGCCTGTCTTCGGCGAGTTTGCGGTCAGTGATGTCAAAGCGAATGCCAATATATTTGACAATTTTGCCGCCGGGGTCAAAAATTGGCGCAATCGTGGTGTTCACCCAGTATAATGAACCATCTTGGCGCTTATTTTTGATTTCTCCTTGCCAGACTCTGCCGCGAGTGATAGTGGCCCACATCTCTTTAAAAAAGGACTTGGGGTGATAGCCAGAGTTGATAATGCGGTGGTTTTTCCCTATAAGTTCTTCCCGGCTATATTCTGAGATTTGGCAAAACTTGTCATTGACAAAAGTAATGGTTCCTTTTAAATCCGTTTCGCTGACAATCGCCGCTTTGTCGAGGGCTTTCTGCCTGGTTTTCAATTCCTCAGCCATGCGGTTTTGCTCTTCCGCCAGCTGTTTGAGGCGCTCCTCTGTCCGCTTGTTTTCGGTGATGTCGTGAGCGATAGCGTACAGCAATTGCTGCGCCGGGTCGGGCTTTGCAGTCCACGCCAGCCAGCGGTAGGAGCCATCCTTGCAGCGGTAGCGATTTTCAAAGTAGAGGGAGGTCAGGCCGGTGGCCAGTTTTTGCGCTTCGGCAATCGTCGCTTCCCGATCCTCCGGATGGACAAGCTCGATAAATGCAATGCCTGCCAGTTCCTCTGGCGTGTAGCCCAGGATGGGTGCCCACGCCGGGTTGAGGCGTTTGAAATTGCCATTCATATCGGCAATGCACAGCAGGTCGAGAGAGAGGGTGAAAAAGCCGTCGCGCTCTTGTTCTGCCCGCTTTCGCTCGGTGATGTCGATTCCCATTTCCAGCACCAGCAGCGTGCCATCGATGTCAGAGAATGGGTAATCGTAAATCTGGTAGGTGCGGCCTGTGTTTGCGTCGGGCCACTCCCAAGTTTGCGGAGTTTTGGTGTCGAAAACCCGGAACGTGGGGCACTCCTCGCAAGGCTCTTGCCGACCGGCCATCGTGGCGTAACAGGCTTTGCCTTCGGGCTCCCCAAACTGCTCCCGGAACTGCCGGTTGGCCAAGCGCACCGAATAATCGGGTGCCTGGAGGTACAGGAAAGCGGGAATGCCGTCAATGAGGGAGCGCAAACGCTGCCGCTCTGCCTGCAATGCTGCCTCCGCCTGTTTCCGCTCGCTGATGTCGGTAAAGATGGCAATAATTCCCAGCTGTTCGCCCCTGTCATCTTTCACTGCAGTGCTGCGCAGGAACGCCGGCTTTGAAACGCCGGTGCGAGTGCGGATTTCTATCTCGCCGCTCCAAGAATTTCCCCCGATTGCGGCAGCGATGGCAACTCTTGCTATTTCCGGAGCCTTAAACACCGCCTTTTGCCCCGCTGCGGCGCTCAGCCGGTCGGCAGTTGCGCATTCAAACAGCTCCGAGAACGCTCTGTTTTGATAGATTGGAGTGCCGGTCATGTCGGCAATCAAGATAGCGTCACCGGCACATTCTACCGCTTGTGTCACCCGCTGCAGGGACTCAATTAATCGCGTCTTTTCTTCTTCCGCCCGCTTGCGATCGCTCATATCGCGGGCGATGGTGGAAATAAACTCAACCTCCCCACTTTCCGATCTGTGCGCCATAATCACCTGGGAGACAGGAATTTCCGGACTGTTGCGGTACTGCAAAACAGTTTCGCCGCTCCAGACACCGTTTTTGATTGCGCTTGGCAGCCCTGTGTTTAAAATCAGTTCAGCTGCCGACTTGGCGCAAAATTCAGAGTTGTGGATGCCGGAAATATCCTCATTTTCCCCAATGCCCAACAAACGCCTGCCAGCCCGATTGATATAAAGCGAGTATCCATCGGTGCCGGCGGTGCCCACGCAGTCTGAGGTCATCTCCAAAATGTCAGCCAGACGCTTCAGGGAGGCTTCTGAGCGCTTGCGCTCGGTGATGTCTTGCCAGCTGCCGACGATTTCCACCATAGCGCCTGCGTCATCGCGCACCAGCCTCCGCTCGTCGCACAGCCACAGGTAGGTGCCATCTTTGCGCTCAAACCGATATTCTTCTGAGTGTGCTAGAAGCTCAAACAGCTTGTAACGGGTGGCTTTCAGGCGCTTTGCGTCTTCTGGGTGAATGCGACGGCTCCAGAAGGATGTGTCCTCGATAAATTCCCTCGCTTCCCAGCCGGTCAGGGTCTTGACATTCTCTGACAAATATGCATATTCGCCGCTGTTTTTGCAGCTGTAAATCACAGCTGGGCTACTGGCCAGCAACTGTTGCAGCCTCGCCTGAGTGGCTTGCAGGGCTGACTCCGCCTGCCGGCGCTCGGCAATTTCTTTTTCCAGGGCTAGGTTGGCTGCCTGCATCTGGGCTGGACTGGGCAGAGCCAGCGCCTCGGGCATCAGTGGCACCAGCATGCCGGCAGTGTACACCGAAACCGCAGCGGTTATGGCTTTGACGAAACCGCTCAGCCAGTAATCCGGGTGCCACAGCACCCACACTTCCATCAGGTGAGTGGTGCCGCAGCTGACGATAAAGGCACCAAACAGCAGGAAAATCCAGCTGAAAGGCAGGTCGCGCCGCCGGCGGACGAAATAAATCAGGAGAATGGGAATTGCCCAATAGGATACGGCGATTAACAAATCTGAAACCAGGTGGAGCCCCACTAATTCTGGCTTCCACAGGTAGCAGTGCCCGTGGGGAATAAAAGGGCCGGCAAAAAAGGTTTTCCAATCTTCTAGCATAGTCGATAGTCATCTATTTAGTAAGCTTTTAGGCTTTTAATCTTCCTGTCTGCCCAAAGGAGGCAGAGCCTCCTGGACGGCGTTCCCAGCCTGAGGCTGGGAACGAGGGATAAAATCCAAAATCCAACATCCAACATCCAACATCCAACATCCAACATCCAACATCCCCATGTCCCTAACTGCGGAAATTGGCCACCGAACTTTGCAGCTGGTTGACCGCCACGGCTAGCCCATCTAGGGAGAATGTCACCCGTTCAGCTTTGTGAGCGGTGGTGGCAGAAATTGCGCTCACCTGGCGCATGCTGCCGGCGATCTCTTGAGCGGAAACCGTCTGTTTTTCAGCGGCGCGGGTGATATTTTGCACCAGGGCGTTCATCTCCTGACTGACTTCTATAATGGCGATGAGATGGGTTTTGGCTTCTGCGGCTAGTTTGCTGCCGGCCACTGCTTCTTGGGTGCCGGCATCCATCCGCGCTGTCACCCGCCGAATTTCCTCCTGAATGGTGCCGACAATCTCCCCAATCTCCTCGGTGGCTTCTGCTGAGCGTTCGGCGAGCTTGCGGACTTCCTCCGCCACTACAGCAAAACCCAGCCCTTGCTCACCGGCACGGGCGGCTTCAATGGTGGCGTTGAGCGCGAGCAAGTTTGTCTGGGCGGCAATTTGGGAAATTGAGGTGACAATTTTGCCGATCTGTTGCGAGCTTTCTGAGAGGCGTTTCATCATCTTCGAGGTTTCGGAAATCGTGTGCCGCAGTTCGCTTATGCCTTCTACGGCGCGGTCTACGGCGACACCTCCGGCGGTGGCGGTTTGGGATGCCTGTTGGGCGACTTGTTCGGCGCGGCTTGAAACGTCGGAAACTTCTTTGATGGAGCTGACCAGAAGCTCAATTTGCTGTAGCGCCGCCTCAATTTGTTGCGCCTGGTTGCGAGCCAGACCGGCCAGTTCCTCGGTATTGCCAATCGCGGAGCTAGTAGCGGCTGTCACTTGCGCCGCCAGCTCCACAATGCCGGTAACGGCTCTCCGCAAGGAGTCGGTCAGGAAGTTAAACGAGTCGGCAATAGCGCCAAGAACGCCAGAGGGGACTTCGGCGCGCACTGTCAGGTCTCCTTTGGCTGCTCCTTGGATTTCACTGAGCAGTTTCAGCACTTGTTGGTTGAGGGCATCGGCTTCGGCTTTCCTTTCCGCCGCCAGTTTTTCCAGTTTTTCCTCTACCTGTTTGCGCAGCGCTGACGCGCCGCTATCGCTAACGGTGATGTCGGTAAACACAGCAATCAGCCCCACCATACTGCCGGTGTCATCTTGAATGCTATCCGCCCGGAAAAATGCCGGTAAGGTGCGCCCCGACCGGCTGCGAATCCCGACTTCCCCACTCCAGGAATTTCCAGCGATGACCGTCTCCAAAATTTCGCTGCCGGCATTTTTGTCGGCAAAGGGCAGCCACAGGGGGTTGCTCCGCCGCGACCGGGCGGCAAAGCTGTCAAGAGCCGCGTGTTCTAGCAACTCCGAAAATGCTCGGTTGTGGTAATAAATTTCCGTGCCTGCCGGGTTCAGGATGGCAATGGCATCCCCGGCACTTTCTACGGCTTGAGTGACGAGCCGGAGTTTTTCTTCGGCTTGCGCGCGGTGGGTGATGTCAGTGGAAATGCCACAGATGGCGTAAGGAACGCCGCTGTCGTCGCACAGGGGAAATTTGATGGAAAGGTAGGTGTGGGTTCCGCCGTCTTGCAGCATAACCTCTTCTAGCTTCAGGGGCGTTCTGCCAGCGAGGACTTGGCGGTCGTTGGCGCGTAAAACCTCCGCTATCTCCTGCGGGAACAGATCGCTGTCTGTCTTGCCAAGGATCTGCTCTGGGGGCATGTGGCAGACCGTTTCAAACTGCCGGTTGGCGAGAATGTAGCGGCCTGCGGTATCTTTGAGATAGATGACTGCTGGGGAGTTGTCCAGAATGGCTTGCAGCCGCTCTCTGCTCTCTCGGAGCGCAGCTGCCACAGAGGTGCGCTCTTCAATTTCTTGTTTGAGCAGTGCGTTGGCTCGCGACAGCTCTAAGGTTCTTTCTTCCACCCGCTTTTCTAGTTGATCGCGAGCTTGTTTGAGCGCAACTTCTGCTTGCTTGCGCTCGGTAATGTCGCGGGTGACTTTGGAGAATCCGCGCAGCTGCCCAGATTCATCTCGCAAGGCGGTGACAATCACATTGGCCCAGAATTCTGACCCGTCGGCGCGCACCCGGATGGCCTCTTCTTCAAACCGGCCTTCTTGTGCGGCTAGGAGCAGCTCTCGCTCGGGCTTGCCGGCGGCGATGTCAGCGCGGGTGTAGAAGCGCGAGAAGTGCTGCCCGAGGATTTCTGAAGCTCGATACCCTTTAATTTTTTCAGCGCCGGCATTCCAGCTGATCACGTTCCCTGTTGTGTCCAGCAGCAGAATTGCGTAGTCTTTGACGCTTTCAACCAGCAAGCGGAAGCGCTCTTCGCTTTGCCGCAGCGCTTCCTCTGCTTGCTTGCGCTTGGTGATTACTTCGCTGGCGATGATGATGCCACCGATCTCACCTTTGGCGGTGCGCCAGGGGTGAATTTCCCACTTCACCCAGTCGGTGCTGCCATCGGCGCGGGGAAACGGATCTTCGTCGCATTTCTCCACCGCTCCCGCCAGACACTTCCGATGAATCTCTTTCCATTGGTTAGAGATTTCGGGAAATATTTCGTAGTGGGATTTGCCAATAATATCTCCCTCTGCCAAGTTCAAATCTGCCAGCCACCGGCGGCTGGCTGCTAGATAGCGCATCTGCCGGTCGAACATGGCTACGGCAGCAGGCGTGTGCTCCACAAACAAGTGCAGCTGTTCCGATCTCTCCCGCAGGGCGTCCTCTGTCCGCTTGCGCTCGCTCGTGTCCCTGATGATTCCTAAAAAGACGGATTCCCCATCCCGCTCTATCAGTTGCAGGTGCACTTCTACCGGATAGATACTGCCGTCGGCTCGCTGGTGGGCGCTTTCAAACACCAGTTTCTCTCGCTCGCGCCGCAGCAGGGGCGCAATAATCTGGCGAAATTCATGATAGTCTATTTCGGGCTGGATGTCAACAAGTGTCATCGCCCGCATGACTTCTAGGGAGTAGCCCAGGTTGTGCGCAGCGCCGGTGTTGACATACTGGAAGCGCAGGGTTTGAGCGTCGAAAAGGTAGATTTCGTTGAGGCTGGATTCAACGACTTGCCACAGGCGCATTCGCTCGGCTTCCGATCTTTTTCGCTCTGTTATTTCCTCGTAAGTTCCGAGGATGCCGGTGACGGTGCCGGTGGCGTCGTGCAGGGGAATTTTGTTTGTCTCTACCCAGGTTTCTTTTCCTGCTGCGTTCTTCAGCGGCTCGATAATCTGATACTCTGGGGTTTCACTTTCTATCACCCGGCGGTCTGCGTCCCGGAAAAATTCGGCTTCTGAATGTTTCCACGCTAAGTCGTAATCGGTTTTGCCAACGATATCTGCCGGAGAGGCCACACCGGCCTGTTGGGCGAAAGCTTGGTTGCAGCCCTGGTATACTAAGTTTCTATCTTTCCAGAAGATGGTCTGGGGAATGCTGTCGATAGCCAGCTGCATCAGCTGCAGGTACTGTGTTTGACCGGCCTTTGGCGGGGCAGCCCCTTGCCCCCACCACTGCCGGCCAAACGGCAGCAACGCCAGGGCACTGATTGCGTGGGAGATATCTCCGCTGGTTTGCCACAGGTCAAGCGCTTCTGGGGCGTCAGAGCAACCGGGGGCGTGGCAGAGATGGCTGACTGCGCCGGTGAGGAAAAAGGCAAAAGCGAACACGGGCGCGCTGCCACCGGCTGTGCCGGCGGAGGATTTTTTTTCTTTTTCCTTGCGCCGCAAGCGCGTCAGTGCCAGCGCCAGACCCAAATAGCAGAGCGCGAGGAGCGCATTCGCCCCTCTATCTAGCCCTTGTAATTGGCGGCTGCTGACGGAGAAGGTATAAGCCAGTGCCATAAAGTTAGCAGATCCCATACTGTGGGGGATTGTTCACGAAACGTTTTAACTCTGTCCTCGCTGCCAGTTGCGAGCCGTGAGCGGTGAGCCGGCAGCCGCGACCTCTGACCTATTATATAGCGGTTCTCAGTTGCATAAACTCTGGCCTTTGAAACCCGATTTCTTTAAGAAACCGGGTTTCTCAGTACCTCACTAATATGAGAGCCCCTATATCTTTAATTTTTCCAGTTACCAGTATGGAGATTGCCCGATTCTTTCTGCATCCAAAATCATCAGCAATCGCCCATCAAAATCGTATAAACCCTTGAGAAAGGGAGCCAGGTCTTCGCTGACTTCTATCGCCGAAACAATTTGGTCCCGATTGAGCGCCACCACTCCCTCTACATGAGTGACGGCCAATCCCACACGCATAACTTCCAATCTCCCCTCTTGGCGACGCTCCTGCGGAGCTGCTCCGCCCACCGGCACTTCCAGGATCAGGATGCGGCTGCGGGGATTTTCTGTGTCCGCCGGCGCGTCCCCAATCAAGCGACCGAAATCCCCCACGGCCAGAATTTCACCGCGCAGGTTTGTCAGTCCCAGCAGGAACGGCTGTGTGTTGGGCACCGGCGAAACTGGCTGTTCGCTGAGCATCAGAACTTCCCGGACACCAAAGAGTTCGACAGCAAAGAAACTGCCTCCTTGGCCAAAGAGCAGATATTGCCGCAAATGTGACGCATTGGGCATCATCGTGTTGGGCAGTGGGCGATGGGGCAGTGGGCGATGGGCGCGCTGGCACGCGCGTATTGGGCATTGGCTGTTGCGGAAAATCTTCGGTATGCGCCCGGGGCCATGCGCCATGCGCCATGCCCTTTGAAGTTGAGCCCGGTTTTAAGCGTTCTGTTTCTCTTCACTCGGGAGGGACACACCGGCGAACTTGCCAACAACCAGACGCAGTTGATCCGCATCAAAGGGCTTGGTTAAATATTCTGTCGCGCCGGCAAGACGGCCTTGCACCTTGTCAAAAAGCCCATCTCGCGCCGTCAGCATGATCACCGGCAGGTTTTGAAATTGAGGCAAGTTGCGCACCGTGCGACAGAGTTCCAAGCCATCAATCCCTGGCATGGAAACATCCAGTAACAAAACCGCAATCTGGTGGTGGTAAATCAAGGACAGAGCGTCCACTGCATTGTCTGCCACTAAAACCCGATAGTCGGGTTCTAAAGCCCGTTTGACCAGGTTTTGCATGACCGCACTATCATCCACTGCCATCACTGTCCGTCTCGGACTCTCACTGGTAAACATATTTTTCTTCCCTGGCCATTTTTCTCTTCAAAGCTACTGTACACCCAGCCGGTGACTCGCTGAGGCACCCTCACAGTCCTGTGTCCTTTTGAGGAGGCAGGCGCTTCACCTACTGACAATTTGTCGCAGCTAGTGCGGCTGTATCCTGCGTAACCTCTCCTCTCAACCAGAGTGCCCCATTTTTATTTTAAGTCACCGCCCCTTAATGGTTTTTCACTATTTTAGGCCAAGACAACTGCAGCAGAGCACGCAAGCGCAGTTTTTCTCCCCCCGTTCCCTGAAGTTCCTCAACCCACCGTTGAAATGCCCTCCCACCGGCACCTATCGAACGGTCAAACTCAGCCAGACTCTGATGGCCACAGCGGGCTTGCTGTTAAAAAGATTAAAGTTTTTATACTTCTGATTGCAGGTGGCACCTCACAGAGCCTGTAGGTTTGCTAACACAGAAATGTACACACTCCTCCAAAAAACCAATGAACTGCCCCTTGTGCGCTCATCCCACAACCCACAAACACGGGAAAACGACCAAAGGCAGCCAGCGTTACCGCTGCGCCAAGTGCAACCGGACGTTCACCGACAGCCTCGACACCGTTCACTATCGCCGCCAAATCAGCCCCGAACTGGTGGGCAACGTTTTGCAGGCGTATGCCGAAGGCACCAGTCTCCGGGGCATCAGCCGGCTGACGGGACTGGCCTACGGTACTGTGGCCAGCCTTGTTCGAGCTGCCGGTTCCGGAGTTCAGTCCATTCCCCACCCCCCCGCGCCCCTGGTGGAAACCGCCACCGGCACTCCCTGAACCGAGAAGAACCCACTCCTCCCCCCTCCCCCAGAGACAGCAGCAGGTCAGAACCCTTGTGCTGTCTTGATTTCAAAAAAATTTTAAAAAAATTCCCAAAATAGCTTGACAAGCTCTAGGAGTCAGTCTTAAGATAATAAACGTCAAGGCAATGGGGTGTCGCCAAGTGGTAAGGCAGCTGGTTTTGGTCCAGCCATTCCGAGGTTCGAATCCTTGCACCCCAGTTGGAAGTGGCCCGCAGTGCGGGCCCCCTCACCTCAAAGGTGAAAATTTAAGGCTGCCAGCAGCCGAGAGATCGTTCCGCTTGCCACAGTATGCTATACTTTGCTATTGGCAGCGGACAATAGCCCGAGAACCAAAGGCGGACGGTTGGCCGCCGCAATCGGGAGCCATCTTAACCTAAAAACCATAATTGTGTGCCGACTTTCCTAAATTTAGATACCCGTTTCATTAACTTCATAGAGCGGTAAACGGAATCTAGACTGAACTTAAAATGCTGCTCGTGGGATTTGACTGCGGGCAAAAGGTTGATACGCCTTGGCTAAAAGACTCTCTCAACTTATATAGCAGCAGTCATATTGGTTAGAACAATAGAAGCTTCGGGAGCTCTGGAGCAAGGGAGGCCGGAATCTAGGTTTCCTAAATGCTTACTGCTCTATAGACGTAGGGCAGGCGTCCGCCGAGCCTGAAGGTCTAATGTTCTAACCTAAGTGCATACTGCTATATCAGGGTGTGGGAGGCTGAAAACAGCAGTGGGTTGGCGGCAACCGGCACGACGGAGCCGGCAATTGGTACGACGGAGCCGGCAATTGGTACGACGGAGCCGGCAATTGGTACGACGGAGCCGGCAATTGGTACGACTGAGCCGGCAATTGGTACGACGGAGCCGGCAATTGGTACGACGGAGCCGGCAATTGGTACGACTGAGCCGGCAATTGGCACGACGGAGCCGGCAACCGGCACGACTGAGCCGGCAATTGGTACGACGGAGCCGGCAATTGGTACGACGGAGCCGGCAATTGGTACGACTGAGCCGGCAATTGGTACGACTGAGCCGGCAACCGGCACGACGGAGCCGGCAATTGGTACGACTGAGCCGGCAATTGGCACGACGGAGCCGGCAATTGGTACGACGGAGCCGGCAATTGGTACGACGGAGCCGGCAATTGGTACGACTGAGCCGGCAATTGGCACGACGGAGCCGGCAATTGGTACGACTGAGCCGGCAATTGGTACGACTGAGCCGGCAATTGGTACGACTGAGCCGGCAATGATTAACGCAGATTAACGCAGATGTGGCACTGTCCTAACCTAAGTAAATATTGCTATATAGCAGTATTCACTTAGGTGATGACATTAATAGTATGGCGCATGGGGCATGGCGCATGAGGCATGGCGCATAGGGAAGACTGACAGCTTTTGCCCAATGCCCAATGCCCCATCGCCCACTGCCCAATGCTCAATGCCCAATGCCCAATGCCCAGATTAAACATTAACGAATGCCCATTTTTCCGATGGTTCTGCTGGCTTTGCCAAATAGTACACAACTCCTATTTGAAAACTGTCCGCAGTATAGGAGCCGATCGCAAACCCATTGGTTTTATTTTTAATCGTGCCATCAGCGCCAATAACCCATTGTTGGGTAGCACTGCCATTTATGGGATTAATTACCAATAATTTGTTCGCCCAGCCGGGAACCTCCTTGATATCCAGAGCATAGTTTCCCAACTTGCTCTTAATCACCCCATCAGCGGTAATTTGCCACTGTTGCTGATTCCCCGCATTATAGGGGTAAACTAACACCTGGGTTTCGGGATTGGCTTGACTCCCTGCCACATCCAGCACCGCACCATTGGCCGCACTTTTGATTGCAATCCATTGGATTGGCTGCGGCGGAGCTTCTAATAAAATAGGCAACCAAGTTGCATCTCGATCGAATAATCCCGAGCCGTCCCGACGATTCAGCCGACCCAAAAACGAGCTATGCCGCATGAAGAATCCGGGGTAGTTTACTGACTCAAAGGAGAAACCTTGAGCATTAGCTAATCCTCGTTGAGGATTCCACGAAGCGTCTTTCTTGAACAAGTCACTGCCGTCTAATTTGTGAATATAGCACTCATAGTTAGAGTGCCGGATGTAATGGTCTGGGTAGTTTTCCGACTGGAAGCTAATCCCAGTTCCTGCCAGACCTGAAACTATACGGAATGAACTATCTAACTGGTATAAGGCACTGCCGTCATTGGGATCGAGCTTAATCCGAAAATTTTGGTGCCGCAGGTAACGGTCGCGGTAATTGTTTGATTGAAAGCGGAACTTCTTGCCTAAGAGTTCATCGATTACTGCAGCCACTCATAGCTCCTTTGTGTGAGATTTATTGCTGAGGATATTCAGTGAATTCATCGGCCTGTACGCTCTTAGGATATTATGTGCGATGGCTGTCTTGAAAAACCTTTATTATCTTTTTATGTTTGTAGAACTGCCGGGATGAGTTATCCGAGTTATGGCCATAGTGCGGGTGGGAATCGCGACCGGGGTAAGCGCAGAATACGCTAAGGGTTTTTGTGTCGGTGTGGCCAAATCCAGAGTCGGCCCGCCGGTGTGGCCAAATCCAGCGCTGACATTAGCCTTAACGGTGCCGGCATTGTCTGGAGGATTGAGAATTAATTGTTTTCCGCCACGCCCCACTCCTGCCGCCACGCCCCACTCCTGCCGCCACGCCCCACTCCTGCCGCCACGCCCCATACCCCATACCCGTGGCATCATAGACAGGGATGTCCCACCAACCACCTACCATGCCGGCAAAAGCACCCACAATCCTCGCTCTTGACTTCGATGGCGTCCTCTGTGACGGACTGCTAGAATACTTCCAAGCCGCATGGCGCACCTACTGTCAAATATGGTCGCCCTCCAGCCCCACACCGCCTCCAGAGTTAGCGCCGGTTTTCTACCGGCTGCGCCCGGTTATCGAAACCGGCTGGGAGATGCCGGTGCTGATCCGCGCCTTGCTGCTGGGGATTCCCGAAGGAAAAATCTTGCAAGACTGGCTAACCGTCGCGCCGCAGCTATTAATCGACGAAAAACTCCAAGCTGCAGACATCGGCGCTAAACTCGACCGGCTGCGAGATGACTGGATTGCCGGCGATTTGGCTGACTGGCTGAGCTACCACCGATTCTACCCTGGCGTTGCCGAAAAATTGCAGCAGCTGCTCGCGGAAAACTCAGTGCTGCCGGTAATTATCACCACAAAAGAAGGGCGATTCGTCCGCCAGTTATTGCAGCAGAAAGGCATTGACCTGTCGGAAAAGTACATTTTTGGCAAAGAATTGAAGCGCCCCAAACACTTTATTTTGAGAGACTTATTAAAAGGGGCTGCCGGCAATGCCGCGATCTGGTTTGTGGAAGACCGGCTGAAAACCCTGGAAATCGTCCAGCAGCAGCCAGACCTCACCGCCGTCAGACTTTATCTGGCAGAATGGGGGTACAACACCCCGCAAGAGCGAGAATATGCCGGTCAAAATCCTGGCGTAGAGCTGCTGTCACTCGAGCAATTTGCCCGCGATTTTTCAGAATGGCCCTAGAAATTGAAGCCGCCGGTGAGCGCTGGTAAGCCCTGCGCTCCGAGGGCACTCATTTGACTGAGGTGAGCGAAAGAGAGCCGGTCTGTTTAAGAAATTGGCTCTCAACCCACCTCACTAATATGAGAGACGCTATATCTATATCTGCGTTCATCTGCCTTTATACCAGTAGCCACTGAGGGCAGGGACGTAGGACAGGCGTCTCGCCTGTCCCTGTCCCTACTGCCCTGTGAAATACCTTGTCCTAAACTGACTGTCTGTTGCTATATCTGGGGTTCAAAGAGTCTGTTGGCGAATGAATGGGGGGTTATACCTCCTGCGCCCGTGGAATATCGCGCTTATTGCTTGGAGAGAGGGAGGCGGAGCCTTCTTTGAAGCGTCTCCCATAAGGAGCCTGGGAACGAGGAAAAAGGGAGCATGTAGGGGCGGGTTCACCCAAAACTTGTGCCACACAACCCCAACGCCGAAAAACCCGCCCCCACCCCTCCCTAACCCCTCACGAATTCGCCAACAGCATCTTCAAATCCAAAATCCCAAATCCACAATCTACAATCCACAATCCACAATCTTATGCTAGACCTGACCAAACTGGCACGGCAAATCCCCGACATCAGCAAGCACCTGACGCAAGAAGCGCTTTCGGCTCGCCAGCGCTTGGAATTAGCCCAGAAGCTGATGCAGCAAGCGGAAGCGCAAAACGAGGCATTGGTAGCGCGGCAGCAGGAGTGGCGGCACCGGCTAGTCTTTCCGAACGCCGAGCCGGTGGAGCCTCTGAACACGCGCAGCTACGTCGCCCCACCCCCTCGCCCGCACACCGTCATCGCTACAGATGGCTCTCAAATTGCCCCCAGCCACCACGAAATTGCCTACTGCTATTTGCTCAACGTAGGGCGGGTGGTGCTGCACTATGGCCAAAGCCGGCACCCCCTGTTAGACAGCGTGCCACAAGTATTCTACCGGCCAGAAGACCTTTATGAATCTCGCCAGTGGGGGATACGCACAGAGGAGTGGATGGGCTACCGGCGCACGGTGCAGGAGGCGAAAGTGATCGCGGAACTGGCGGTGGCGGTGCGGGCGGGAGCCGCCGCGCCGCCGGTGCCAACCATCGCCCTGGTGGACGGTTCGCTGATATACTGGTTTATCGAACCCTTGCCCTCCGAAGCGCGCGACCGCATCCTGTACGCCATTCTAGAAGCGTGGGACAAGCTGCAAGCGGTTGGGATTCCCATCGCCGGCTATGTCAGCGCCTCGCGCAGCATAGAAGCGATTAACTTCTTGCGGCTGCAAGCTTGCCCTTACAAAACCCCGGACTGCTTCACCCACTGTCCTCCCAGTCTGGAAACCGACGCCGGCGGGATGCCGAAAAAATCACCCTGCCAGGTTTTCGATCCCGTGCGAGACACCACCCTGTGGGCGTCGCTGCTGCAGCCTGGACAGCGCAGTCCCCTGTGGCGCAGTTCGGCTGCGATTCTAGACCTGTATGGCCCCCACACGATTTATTTTTGCTATGTTCATGTAGGGAGTGAAATTGCCCGCATTGAGATGCCGGCTTGGGTGGCGGAAAATCCCGCAATGTTTGAGGAAGCCCTCAGCCTCACCGTGGCTCAGGTGCAAAAAGGCTACGGCTATCCCGTGGCTTTGGCGGAGGCGCACAATCAGGCGGTGGTGCGGAGTGCCGACAGGAACCGCTTCTTCGCTCTCTTGGAGCGGGAGATGATCAAAGCCGGTTTGAAAAATGTTGGCACGTCCTACAAAGAAACGCGCAAGCGCGGTAGCATTGCTTAAAGGTTTGAGACGGTAACACCCATGACTCACGACAACCCCGATCTGCCTGAACCTGTCAGTGATCAGGATTTTGCCCTAGCCCGGGAGATTGAAGAGGGGCGGTTGCTGCGCAAGCGCCTGTACGAGGCGCTCAACGGCTCCATGAAAGCGCTGTTCAGCCATTGCGAGTGGCGCGTCACCCGCTACGACAGCGGTATGACGGAACTGGTGGTTCGCTGTCCGACTATGGTTGTGTATAAGCGGCTGAACGAGAAAGTGATTACCATCCAAAGCCGGTTGGAAAATACCGTCACCGTCAAGCACACTAAGTTTATTCTCTACTGCCCCAAAGACCCTGAAGCTTATTACGAGCACGAAATCACCTGCAGGGGGTGGATACAAATGAATAACTACCGGACGATCTGGGATCTGGACTTTGATGATTTCAGTGATGAAGAAGGCTATTACGACGATCGCTCTTGAGTTCTAGCTTCCTGCCTCCGCGCCGGTACAGAGTCTGGGTTTTTTGCCGGTGAGTGCCGGGCGGCTTTTTTGTAAAATCGGAACGTGAGAGAGGCGAAATTTAATAGTGGATTTTATGGACAAACCTGGATAATGTGATAGAATATAGGCAGAGAGTTGAGGACAGCCCTATTGCTAGATATGTTAAGTTTTCCACTGTCCCACTTGCGGCTTTACGCTATCGCAAGACTGGAATGGCGATGCGTGGGATTTTCTTGAAAGCTTTGCGGGATACCGCCTCTATCACTTTTAACGGGGATAGAGCCATCGTTGCATTGTCCAGAGATTCCCGGACAAATGTCGCGTAAATGTATCAGGGTTCAAGTATGGGAAGAGTCAAAGCCCACCAAATCAAAGGCTTTTGGATGGCCGACAGAATCTACGAGCGCAACGGCACCCACGTTGCTGTGTTCAATAAGCATCACTGCGTCTTGGTGACTCGTCCCCCTGAAATCAAACGCAAAGATTGGCGGAAGCGGGGATACCACCCAGTCGCCGTGCGCGACAAGCACCGGCACATTGTCTCGGAACCGGAACTCTGGTTCTGGCAGCAGTTTGACCCGGGCGAGGAACCGCCGGAAGGAGAAGATTAGGAAATCCCGCTGTATGCTTAGCTATCCTGCAGGGGGCGCTCCCCTGGGGTGCCGTCTGTGTGGCGTGCGCCGCCGGCCTATTCTGTGCCCCCATCGCACTGCAGTGCCGGCGTTCCACCGCACGGTGCAGTCCCCAAGGCTCACCGGCGCGACAGCCGAACCGGTGCCGGTGGCGATTGCGCACAATTGCGCAAACGCGCCGGCATCTCACCGCCTTCTGGCGATCTGCCACAGGAGATTTGCGGATTTCTCCCTTGGCGTTACAAAAATTTATTTAACTTCACGATTGCTGTCAGGTGGTGGCTCCCACCGGCCCGCTCCGGCCCGCTTCGCCCCGAGCGAGCGCAGAAAAAAGGCACTATACCACCGAAGCCGAGCTGCGTCAATTTATTAAGTTTTGTGTGGGATTCTGGCGGCTGCGGCAGCGGGACTCAGAGAAATGTGCTACAAAGAGCTGTAACGGGGGTAGATTTTTTCGTCAACGCCGGTGCCGGCAAGAGGGGATAAGCGCTGAAACCCTGAAATGAAGGGCATTTCGCCGCCGCTCTCCGGGACTGCGCCACCGAGTGCGCCCCGAGCCCTGGCCCGTCTTGAGCCAGAGGCTAAACGTTAAAATAGAGACTCTGCCCCAAACCCTCACAACCCCAAATACCCTCCTTGAAGCGAAACATGCCTGCAGAAACGACCGACGTTGTCCAGCAAAAGCAAAAAGCGCTGGACATGGTGCTCAATCAGATTGAGCGCAACTTTGGCAAAGGCTCAATCATGCGCCTGGGAGATGCCGCCCGCATGAAAGTGGAGACAGTCTCCACCGGCGCGCTGCCCCTAGATTTGGCCCTGGGCGGAGGCTTGCCCAAGGCGCGGGTGATTGAGATCTATGGACCAGAAAGCTCCGGGAAGACGACACTGGCGCTGCACGCGATCGCAGAAGTGCAAAAAGCCGGTGGGATAGCCGCCTTTGTCGATGCCGAGCACGCCCTAGATCCGACTTACGCAGCGGCGCTCAACGTCGATACCCAGAACCTGCTGGTGTCCCAACCCGACACCGGCGAAATGGCTCTAGAAATCGTAGACCAACTCGTTCGCTCTGCCGCCGTTGACATTGTGGTGGTGGACTCAGTGGCGGCGCTGGTCCCCCGGGCTGAAATCGAAGGCGATATGGGAGACGCCCACATGGGCTTGCAGGCTCGCTTGATGAGCCAAGCCCTGCGCAAGATCACCGGCAACATCGGCAAATCCGGCTGTCTTGTCATTTTCCTCAACCAGCTGCGGCAAAAAATCGGCGTCACCTACGGCAACCCAGAAGTCACCACCGGCGGGAACGCGCTGAAATTCTACGCCTCCGTGCGCCTGGACATTCGCCGCAAGGAAGCCTTGAAAAAAGGTTCAGAAGAGTACGGCGTCCGCGCCAGAGTTAAAGTCTCCAAAAACAAAGTGGCCCCTCCTTTCCGCTCCGCTGAGTTTGACATCCTGTTTGGCAAAGGCATTTCCCGGGTGGGCTGCGTGTTCGACATCGCCGACGAAACCGGGGTGATTGTCCGCAAAGGCACCTGGTACAACTATAACGGTGAGAGCATGGGTCAGGGGCGGGAAAACGCGCTCAAGTACCTCGAAGACAGGCCGGCACTGATTGTCAAGATCGAGCAGCAAGTCCGGGAAAAACTGGATGCGGGAGCCGTTGTCTCCGCCACGACAGTTGCCCCCAGTGAAGCTCACGAAGACGAGCAAGAAGAAGTCTTTGAGGAAGTGGAATAACTGACAGCCCGCCTCCCCTGACTTCCGCAGCAGCTGCGCCGCCAACGGGCAGCACAGAATACCTTAAAATTGCACTAAACCTGCAGGCTGGAGCCCCCGCTCGCGAGCGACTAAAAAAGCTCTAATATGCAGGTTTATTGTTTTTTCTTGAGGTGGGGCGCGCGCGCGGTGCGTCCCGAGGGGCTCGCACTTTCGCCGGTGCCGCCCACAAAATCGGTTTCAGCGCTCTTGGGGAGGGCGGACATTTCCCAGATATAGCAGCAGTCATATTGGTTAGAACAATAGAAGCTTCGGGAGCGGGTGGAGATCCTAAATGCTTACTGCTATATAGACGTAAGGCAGGCGTCCCGCCCCCCCTGAAGGTCTAATGTTCTAACCTAAGTGCATACTGCTATATCTGCTGTAAAGTAAGCAATGCCCACCGCGACCGGCCCGGAGCGGGCCCGCACAGCCATAACTCGTATCCGAAGCGCACCGGCAGTGTTTTCTCCCGTTATGCAAAGAACCTGCAACGTCCTGCAGGGTTAATCAAATTCCGCAGCGGGCTCAGCTCGGGGAGGTCGGGCGCTTTTCGCGGCGTTGGGCGATTGCCGGCTGCTTGGGATAGCCCAATTTCCAGCCAAGTCCCTGGCCGGGGGATGGCCATGATAAAATCGGAGTGTTGATTGCAAAGCCGTCCGGCAGAATGGGGAGATCGGAAACCGGTTGAAAGTAATATGTCCGATTTTCCTGACTCTAATTACGGTTCAGCCGTTCCAATCCTGGCGTAAAGCGATATGATAGCTCATCGGGCTCTTCCGGCGAAGATGATTCAATGACGGACGCTTTTTCCCACATCGCACTGCATCTTTCTAATGTCTGACTCTCCGACTGCAATTCCTAGCGACCGCAAGCTTTCCAAGGTGGAAGGCATCAAGGATCGCAGCAACTTTTTGCGGGAACCCCTCGCCACTGAGCTGCTGCAAGACACCACCCACTTCAGCGAAGACGCGGTTCAGATTCTCAAATTTCACGGCTCGTACCAGCAGGACAACCGGGACAATCGGGTCAAGGGGCAAGAAAAGGACTACCAGTTCATGCTGCGCACCCGCAGCCCCGGGGGGTTCATTCCGCCGCAGCTGTATCTCACCCTAGACCGGCTCGCGGACGAGGCCGGCAGCGGCACCCTCCGCGCCACCACGCGCCAGGGCTTCCAGCTGCACGGCGTCCTCAAGAAGAACCTCAAGGCGACGCTCTCCGACATTATCAACAGCATGGGGTCAACCCTGGGGGCGTGCGGCGACCTCAACCGCAACGTCATGGCACCGCCTGCTCCATTCCACAACCGCCACGACTACGACTGCGCGAGGAGGTACGCTAATAACATCGCCGATCTGCTCACACCCCAAACCGGCGCTTACTACGAGATTTGGCTGGATGGGGAAAAAGCGATCGCCGGCGAAGAAAACCCAGCCGTAAGAGAGGCGCGCCTGCGCAACGGCACCGGCACCACCTTCTCTGACTGCGAGGAGCCAATTTATGGCAAACACTACATGCCTCGCAAGTTCAAGTGCTCCGTCACCGTACCGGAGGACAATTCCATTGACCTCTACTCCCAAGACCTGAGCTTGGTGGTGATCACCAAACCCAGCGGCGAGCTAGAGGGCTTTGACCTGTTTGCCGGTGGCGGGTTGGGGCGCACACACAACAAAGAGGGAACCTTCGCCCGTCTGGCTGACCCGATTTGCTTTGTCCCCAAAGAAGATATCTACGACCTGGTGAAGGCGATTGTCGCCACCCAGCGGGATTATGGAGATCGGGCTGACCGGCGTCACGCCCGCTTAAAATACCTGCTCCATGACTGGGGTGCTGACAAGTTCCGCACCGCCGTCGAGAAATATTTTGGCAAACCTCTTGAACCGTTCCGACCGCTGCCCCCCTGGAAGTACGAAGACTTCCTGGGATGGCACGAACAGGGCGACGGCAAGCTCTTTGCCGGCATTTCTATCGAAAATGGCCGGATTAAAGATGAGGGCGGCTTGCAGCTGAAAACGGCGCTGCGAGAACTCGTGGGGAAGTTTCAGCTGCCAATGCTGCTGACGCCGCACCAAAATGTGATTCTCTATGACATTGAACCGGCTAATCGCCAGGAAATTCAGCAAATTCTAGACCGCTGCGGCGTCAAGAAGGAAACCGACATCGACCCGCTGGTGCGCTATTCGATGTCTTGCCCAGCTTTGCCCACTTGCGGTTTGGCCATTACTGAATCAGAGCGGGCTATGCCTGGTATACTGGATCGGATTCGGGCGCTGCTGGACAAACTGGGCATGGAACACGAGCATTTCGTCGTGCGGATGACCGGCTGCCCTAACGGCTGCGCTCGCCCTTACATGGCGGAATTGGGGTTTGTCGGCAGTTCCCCCGAAGCCTATCAGGTTTGGCTTGGGGGTTCTCCTGACCAGACGCGGCTGGCAGAAGTTTATGTCGATAAGCTTCCTATCACTGACCTGGAAACTTTTCTGGAGCCAATTTTTGTTTGCTTCAAGCAAAAGCGGCAACCGGCAGAGAGTTTTGGGGATTTCTGTTTTCGCGTCGGTCTAGAATCCATCCGTCAGTTTACCACTACCTACTCAGCTGCTTCCACGATGACAACTGATACAACTAACGAACAACAAGAAATCAAACCAGAAGTTACCGCTCCAAGCGCTAACGAAGAGGCGGCTCCCGCTGAAGAAACTCCTGTCGATCCCAATAAAATCCGCCACCGGGTCAGCCTTCGCCATGAGGTTTACATCGAGCTCAAAGCAGAAGCGGAGCGCCAAGGTAAGCCTCTCGTCCAGCTGGCTACAGAAGCGATCGAGTCCTATCTCAGACAGGTGAAGGGGGAAGCCTAACGGCGGCTTGGTCTGGCCGGCCCTCCCTTCCCTTGAAGGGCTTTACCCCTGCGGCTGGCGGCATGCGGGATCGGTTATCGAGCCGGCGCTTGGGCAGCCTAGGGGCGGATGCCGGTGCCGCACCAGGTTTCTCTTCTCTATTTAGTGGCACCTTCGGCTGATGGCTCAACTGCAACGGCTGGCGCTCGCACCCGAGCAACTCCACAACCAGCACATTCACCTGACGGCTGAACAGCAGCACTACTTGTGTCGGGTGCTGCGGTTGCGGGACGGAGATCGCTTTATCGCCATCGACTGCCAAGGTCAGTGGTGGCTGGCCAGACTGCACTTGGCGGCGGTCGCGCCAGCCGGCGCTGAAATTCTCGAACGGGTGCCCGCCCAAACTGAGCTCCCAGCCGGCGTGAGGCTGATAGCGGCCTTGCCGAAAGGCAATGGATTTGACGATGTGGTGCGTCAGGCTACCGAAATTGGCGTGACCGCTATCGCGCCGGTGCTTAGCGAGCGCACCCTCCTCGATCCCGGAACCCAGAAAATCGAACGCTGGCGGCGCATCGCTCGCGAAGCTGCTGAGCAATCCGAACGCCAGGTGGTGCCGGCTATCCTCTCTCCGGTGCTTTTTTCTCAAGCTTTGAGCGAGCTTGCCGCCACAGATGTTTCCGCTCTTTACATTTGTGTGGCTCGCCCTGAGAGCCCGCATCTACTGGATTGTCTGTCCGAGCAACAGTCCCTCTCCCAAGTTCTCTCCGCAAGCGACTCAAATCCAAGGCCCAGTATTGTCATCGCCACCGGCCCCGAGGGAGGGTGGACGCCCTCCGAGGTGGAGGGGGCCATCGCCGCCGGCTTCCAACCCGTTTCCCTGGGCCGTCGCATCCTCCGAGCCGTCACCGCGCCGGTGGTGGCTCTCTCCCTGGTGGCGGCAGTCCTGGAATTACAAATTAAAAATTAAAATACCATTAACCCTCCTGTCTCTTGCAGGTCGCCGAGCTAAAATTTCCGGCTGGCCAAGAAAGCTATATCAATATTAATCAAAAGGATATTAAGAAACTGTGTTCCCTGCTTATAACACCAGGCGCAGTCCACAGACCTTTATTTTTTGTATTATCCGGTTATTTAATCATATAAATTGACCGGTGGCGGACCCCACTTGAGGGCGGGCAAAGCAACCGCCGGTGGGGCCGGCGGGGGAGGATTCCCAGTCGGGCGGGAGTGGGCTGCCCGCCCTGGGAACGAGAGACTGTCAAGATTCAGACCGCAACTGCACAGGCATTGGGCAGGAACACCCCAACCGGCTGCTAGCGGGCTGTTTTCACTTGAGTGGCCATGTTCAGGAACGAGTTCATGTTCGCACCCGGACGCCGGCGAGTGGAAGTTGAGGTGGAAACCAAGTAGCTCGTGGCAAAACCGCCGGCAGGCTCGGCAGCCTTCGGGGGTTGCGGCTTCGACTCTTTGGCCGGGGCTGCCGATTGGGCTGGCTTAGCGGGTGCCGGTTCCGCCTTCGCTTTTGCCTCGGGGGCTGCCGGTTTGGCTGGCTGGGTTTTCGCCGGCTCAGCCGGCTGGCCTTTCGCCGCTGGCACGGTGCCTGAGCCCGAGTCGAACTCCAGAACGTATTCAGACTTGTTGAAGCCAAACAGCTTGCCGAAGAAGCTAAAAATGCCGCCAAAGAAATTTTTGATGAAATCGAACATGCCGATAACTCCTAACGTGAACGCTAATCAACGCTACTGCTGTCCCCACAGCCAAGCTCGGGGGACTCTTGCCGGTCAGACCCCGACCCCTGCGCTGCGTGGAAGAATGGGATCTGGGATAATTATGAATTTTTCCTAAGTCTTATGATCGGACTCGGGGAATTTATTCATAAAATTTAACATATTGTCGGGCCGGCAGCCCCTCGCCCCACCCCAGAAACCGGGTTTCTTCCCGCCACGGGGTGCAGGGCCTTAATTTTCCTTTGCAATTCTTTGCAGCCTTTTAAGAATTGGCTGCCGGTCTGCCGCTGGCCCACACCGCTGTGGGGCCCAGAGCCTTTAAAGTAACGAAGTAAACGGAATTTCCATAAAATCTGCCAGCCAGTTGGCGAACCGGCCCCTTCTGAGATAGCTGCGAGCGGGAAGCCGGTCTATGCTTGGATCAGGCGATCTTTTTCAGGTGAAATGAAAAGTTCAAACAACCGCAATCCAGTCCTGCTGGTTCACGGCATCTGGGACACTTCCGCCATATTTGGCACCATGTCTGCATACTTGAGCCAGCGGGGGTGGTCTGTGTGCGGCCTCAACCTCACCCCGAATAACGGAGACAAATGCCTTGACCATCTGGCGGAACAGGTCGCCGATTGCGCAGCCCAGACCTTTGGGCTAGAACAGCCCTTCGATCTGGTCGGTTTCAGCATGGGCGGGATTGTCAGCCGGTACTACCTGCAGCGCCTGGGAGGAATTAACCGCGTGCAGCGCTTTATTTCCATCTCCTCCCCTCACGGCGGGACTTTGACCGGCTACGGTTCTTGGCGACCGGGCTGCGTCCAGATGCGTCCTGACAGCCCGTTCCTGCGGGATTTGAATAGGGATGTGGCGGTGCTGGAAAAGCTGAATTTCACCTCCATCTGGACGCCTTACGACCTGATGATTTTGCCGGCAACCAGTTCAAAAATGCCGGTGGGGCGAGAAATCATCGTGCCGGTGGCTTTGCACGCAATGATGGTGAGGCACCCGAAAGTTATCGCAGCCGTGGCTGAGGCGCTGGCGGAACCCGTTAAGGTTCGGAGTGGAACAGTGAGCCGCAAATCTATGTAGCGTTTTTCATATTAGTGAGATACTTAGAAACCCGGTTTCTCCAAGAAACCGGGTTATGGATGCGCCTCTATTTGGGTCACAGCAAAGAATCGCAGTCAAGAATCACAGTCAACCCGCCCTACCCCGGTGTGGGAATAGGATATTTGGGTGCGGTACTGTGAGTGCGGCACCTATTTCTGAGATAATAGGAGGTTCAAGTAAAAACAAGCTAGGAACTAATAACTAACAGTCACATGCACAGCGCTTCTCGCCGCAACCCGGTGTTGCTGATTCACGGAATCTTTATCAATTCGGCAGTTTTCCACAAAATGTCTGCCTATTTAACTGAGCTGGGCTGGGAGGTACACGCCCTCGACCTGCCGATTCACGATACTGCTCTGGGACTTGATCGGCTGGCAGAGCGAGTGGCGGACTATGCAAACAAGAAGTTTGGGCGAGAGCAGCAGCTGGATATCGTGGGCTTCAGTATGGGGGGGCTGGTGAGCCGGTACTATGTGCAGCGCCTGGGGGGAATTGAGCGGGTGCAGCGCTTGGTTGCGATTTCGTCGCCGCACAACGGCACCTGGATGGCACACTGTCTCGAAAGTCTGACTACCGTTCAGATGCGCCCTGGCAGCGCTTTTTTGGAGGATTTGAATGGGGATGCCGGCATGCTGGAACGGCTGAATTTTACCTCGATTTGGACGGATTGGGATTTCATTATTGTGCCGGCATCTAGCTCGCAAATGCCGGTGGGCAAACAGGTGAAGGTGCCGGTGTTCGCCCACCCTTTGATGCCGTGGCACCCGAAAACTTTGGAGGCTGTGGCTGAGGCGCTCAGGGTGCCGGTTAAACCACATCGCCCACTTGTGCGCACTCTTGAACGCCAAAAATCGCTTCAGGGTGGCAGTAATATTTAAATTCCAGCACGTTATAAAACGGGTCTTCTAAAAAGAAAGTTCGGTGTTCCAGAGGCGAGCCGGTAAACCGGCGCTTGGGCTGCTCTCTAAAAGGCAGCTGTTTTTGCTGTGCGCGTTCTAATAAAGCTTCCCAGTCCGCTTCGGAAGTAAAGATTAAGCCGAAGTGTCTGGGATAGATAGTTTTCTGGGGGGTGAGGGGTTCTTTAGTGAGGTGGGCAACAATTTGATGCCCGCAGAGGTTGAGAATCACCGAGGTGGGGGATTCGCGCCCGACTTGGCAGCCAAGTCCGCCGGCGTAGAATACTTTGGTTTCGGCGATGTCGGTAACGGGAAAGGCAAGATGAAATATAACTGCGTTCATGGCTTTTTTATTTTAACCGAACAGTGCACAGGCGGGACGCCTGTGCTACGGGAAGCCTGTCCCTCCCCGAAGGCGTAGGACAGGCGTCTCGCCTGTCCTTACCCCTGTGCACAGGCGGGACGCCTGTGCTACGGGAAAAAGGGGGACGTTAAGCTATATTCTGGCAAACCTAAGACGCTGTTGACTTTTTGCTAATGCTATCTACTATTTATTCCCTAAATCCCTGGCTGGTTGCGGTTGGCTTAAATACCGTTTTGCTGGCGATTGCCCACTTCGCCCCCAAAAAATTGCTTACCCCCGCTGGGCTGTTGCACGCCTGGGCGCTGGGCGTCATCATCTGGGGGACATTGGGCTGGCAAGGATATGCGGTGGTGATGTTCTATTTTCTCGTGGGTTCGGCAGTGACGCGCATCGGGATGGCCGAAAAGGAGGCGGCTGGAATTGCGGAAAAGCGGTCGGGTGCCAGAGGGCCAGAAAATGTCTGGGGTTCGGCGCTCACCGGCACGCTCTGCGCTTTGGGATCATTTATTATACCTTTTTTTGAACCTTCTGTCAAGGGGGGGGTGGCGGTGTCGCTGCTGCTGCTGGGCTATGTGGCCAGTTTTAGCACCAAGCTGTCGGACACTTGCGCCAGTGAGGTGGGGAAGGTGTATGGGAAGCGGACGTTTCTGATTACGACGCTGCAGCCGGTGCCCAAGGGGACGGAAGGGGCGGTGAGTCTGGAGGGGACGCTTGCCGGTGTGGTGGCGTCTGCGGTGATTGCGCTGGTGGGCTGGGGTGTGGGGATGGTGGATTTGACAGATGTGCTGTTTTGTGTTATGGCGGCTTTTGTTGCCACCAACATAGAAAGCGTGATTGGCGCGACGGTGCAATCGCAGTTTGAGTGGCTGACGAATGAGGTGGTGAATTTTATTAATACGCTGACGGGGGCGCTGGTGGCTATTATATTAGCTCAGCTGTGGAGTTACTGGCAGGGGCTGATGTTTTAGGGGTGGATTTGGGGGATTTGAGGTTCAAGGTTTCAGCCGGCTTTTCGGGCGGGATGGCTAGCCGGCTTTCCCACCGGCATGAGTGGCAAATATTTGCCGGCGAGACAGGGATATTAGGGGGTGGGGGGTGCCGGTTCGGAGAGAAACGCCGGCGAGGGGAAGTGCATTCAGCTTGCCGGTGCAGACTGACTGAGCGCGATCCTGCTTGATTTTGGTGCGGTAAAAAGGCGTGCTGATGGAACGAGGAACTCACGCACAGCTGATTCAACAGAAAGTGCTGGGCGCTTTATGAGGGACAGCGCCCATAAATGTAAAATTTTGATAAAAAAAATTGAAATTTTCCCTCTCAAGCCTATGGCTTGAGAGGGAAAATAGATTTGTGACTGACTGGCAATGGCAGTTAACTTATTTGACGCGAATTTCTACCGAGGCGTCAATCCAGACTTGCGGGGGTTGAGCGATGGCCAAGCCTTGCAACACTTGCTGGATTTTGGGCTGAACGAAGGGCGGGTATTTTCACAGTATGCCGATCTTAATGTCTATCGGTCTAGCAATCCAGACTTGGCGGCTGCCGGTTTGACCACAAACAGACAACTGTATGACCATCTGTTAAATTTTGGGGTCGCCGAGGGACGGCAGTTTTCAGGTGTTTTTAATGCGCCTTTCTATCGGAATGCCAATCCAGACTTGGCGTCTGCCGGTTTGAATAACGAGCAACTGTTCGAGCATTTCCGAAATTTTGGTCTCAGTGAGGGACGCCAAGCGTCAGAATCGTTCAGTGTTAGCTTTTATCTGGCTAATAACCCTGACTTGAGGCAAGCGGGACTCAACAACCAGCAAGCAGTGCAACACTTCGTTTTAAATGGAATTCGAGAAGGGCGCATTGCTTCGCCACCTCTCCCCAGTAACGTTTTATTTTTTGAAGACTTTGAATCGCCGGAGGCTCTGTCCCGATGGACGGGAAAATCGAGGGGAGAGCATAGCGGAATTCTTGTTACAGATCCTCTTCAAGGAGACCGCGCCCTTTCCTTTACTGATTTTGGAAACGGTGGGGATATCTTTACTCTCCAGTCCTTCAGCAGTCCCTCTGAGATATACCGGCTCTCTTTTGACTATCTCGGTTTAGCAGGTCCGCAAAGTGAGGGGGGAGACTTAGGTGGGTTTGTGGGATATGGAGCCACGCTGTCTGGCAACGCAGATTTATGGCTGGCTGGGACTAGCAACGATAGCATCAATTTATCACCCGACTTTCGTGTGTTACCCGATACTGGACAGTGGGAGTCTATCTCAATCCCATTCGCCACTGCTGAGAGCATTCACCTAACTTTTGAAGATTTTGTCTCTTCAAGCGGGATAGCTGGGGATGTCTACTTCGACAATATCCGCTTAGAAGCTTTGTAAATCCCACTGACAGGCTTTTTCTGTTCGCCTTTGAATTTCATTCACCGGGGCAACATTTGGGGGGGGCACCGGCAATCAGCCCCCCCAAAAGATTTTTTGAGCCTTCTGTCAAGGGGGGGTGGTGGTGTCGCTGCTGCTGTTGGGCAACTCCCAGTCCCGCTCGGATAGCTGCCCAGGTCGATTGCTGTAGGCAGCCGGCCCATTGATAGTCGCATCCAATTCATCCAAGTATTCTTGGAGTAAATGCAGGCAAGCCAGCCACTTAACCCTGGTTTCGCTTCTCTTTTCTGTACAGCGATTGCATAGTGCCATTCCTTCCGCTGCCCATTTCCTTGCCAGCGTCAACCCCCACCGGCAGCTACTATACATCTATTATAGCGTTTAGATTTGAATTGTGACACTGCACTTGCTTGGAGAGACGGAGGCGGAGCCTCCTTTCAGGCGTTCCCAGGCGGAGCCTGGGAACGAGCAAAAAAACCACAGATTTTGAAAGTCTCGCTCCACTCTTAGCCCGCGAAGGCGGGCTTCGTTTGTATAGCCGCGATTTCCAATCGCCTGAAACCTAGCTAATCCCTAGCGAATACCCAGCAAACAAGAGGGCATTCCCAATTCCTCACCCTCCCAAATACCGCCGGACAAAACTCTCCAGAGACTCCATCTTCATATTAAAAATACTCTCCAAATTCTCAATCTCATCCGGCGTGCAGAAAAACTCATTTGCCAGCAACACCCGCAGCGTTCCCAGAGACTTTTGCAGCCGGGGGTTCAACAGCCCCAACCCATTCCGCAACCCATCAAACACAAACAGCGGCGGATTTACAGTCACCGGCTCCCGCTTAAAAACGCGCCCGAAAATGCGAGGGACATCCTCCCTCATCAAAATCTCAGGACCCCCCACCGGCAAAACTTGATTCCGCGCACCCGCCACCGAAACCGAATCCACCGCAATCTTCGCCAAATCATCCGCACTCACAACAGACGAGCGATTCTTCGGGTCCCCAATCAGCAGATAAATCCCCGTATCCCGGAACCGTTCTGCCAGCGGTAACAAATTCGACGCAAAACCAGACGGGCGCAGAATTGTATAGTTCAACCCACTCGCTTGCAGGTATTTTTCCACCTCCCGCTTCGCCTTAAACACCGGCGCATCCTCATAGCCCCGATCCGCACCCAGCACCGAAATAAACACAAAGTGCTGCACCCCCGCCTCCTTGGCGAAGTCAATCAGATCGATATTCGCCCGGTAGTCAAGCGCCTGAGCGCCCCCACTCGCCTCATTCGAGCCGTGAGCGCTTATCACATAGCGCACTTTTTGGCAAGCCTTGCGAATATCCCGCTCCTGGCGCAAATCCCCAATAAAGATATCCGCACCGCGCTCTTCCAACTCCCCATAGCGAGAAGTCAGGCGGACAAAAGCCCGCACCGGCATCTCCCGCTCGCGCAGCACCCGCACAATTCGCCGGCCCAATCCGCCGGTGGCACCCGTAACTAAAAACATCACCCTAACTCCTTTACAAACATCTACACACAACTTAACATTTTTCTTCTTCCCCCTCTTTCTTACTCAACAAGTAGGGTGCGTTCCCTTGAAAAAAGCACCCTGCAAGCTAACTCCTTCCTTTGGGAACGCTACAAACTTCACGGGGGCGCTTTATCCCTAAAATTCCACAATCACCGGCGCGTGATCGCTCGGTTTTTCCAACGTCCTGGGAGCCTTATCAATCGCGCACCCCCCACACCGCTCATAAAGCCCCGGCGTCAGATAGACATGATCGATGCGCCAGCCCATATTGCGCCGGAAGGCAACCGCCCGGTAGTCCCACCAGCTAAAATGACCCCCCTCCGCCGTGAACTTGCGAAAGGCATCTGCCAGCCCCAGCTCCAGCAACGCCTGCAACGCAAGGCGCTCAGCCTCAGACGCCATCACTTGGTTTGCACAAGCTACCGGATTGTAAATGTCCCGGTCTTCCAGGGCCACATTGAAATCCCCGCAAATGCACAAATCAGGAGTTTTGTCAAGCAGTGTTTTGAGGTATTCCCGCAGCACTTTTAGCCAGCTCAGCTTGTAGGAGTATTTTTCGCTCCCCACCGCTTCGCCATTGGGGACATAGACATTGACAATGCGGACACCGGCAACAACGCCGGATATCGCGCGTTTTTGCGCGTCAAAATCGGCTACATCGGGGCCGAGTGTGGGCGCAAAGCCGGTGCGGAGATCCCCCACCGGCAGCCGGCTGAAAATTGCCACGCCGTTATAGGATTTCTGTCCAGAAACGTAAAGGTCATAGCCCAGCTGCTCAAACGGCGCTCGCGGGAAATCCGCATCTACCACCTTCGTTTCTTGCAAGCAGAGCACATCAACCGGATTTGCCTGCAACCATGCCGTGACGTGCTGCAATCGGGTGCGAATCGAATTAACGTTCCAGGTCGCAATTTTCATTCACCTTGCTGCCAACTTAGATAATTTCCGGCATCGCTTCCGTATGGACTGCCGGTGCTGCCGGTTTCCTGTGCGCCCACAGAGACGGAGCTACCACTTGACCTTGCAGACCAACTGTTTGCACTGCTTGCGCAACTCCAGGGAACTCAGGCACCCCGTAGTCATCGCAAAACAGCCATCCGCCCGGTTTTAGTTTGGGATACCAGTTCAATAAATCTGATTTTACCCCCTCGTAACTGTGGTCGGCATCGATGAAAACCAGGTCAAAATATTCTGCAGCAAATTTTACAGACGCTTCATTTGTACTCATCACGAGAACGCGAACTTTGTCCTTGACTCCAAACGCTTCAATATTTTTTGTTAGAGCGTTAAGATTCTTTTTAACTATCTCTTCTATCGGCGGCTTCTTCTCCCCGGGGCGAATAATTGTTCCGCGAAACATATCCACACAGTACAGGATACTGTCGGGAGGCATCACCGAAGCAATCGCCACGCTGCTTTTCCCTTGAAAAGATCCCAATTCAGCGATCCTTGAGCCAGGGGGTAATTGCTTGACCGCAGTTTGAATGGCAATCGCTTCTTCCAGGTCAAACCAACCCGTAAGTCGCATCCATTCTCGCAAGCTGGTTAACTCAGTAAAGTCGTATTTATTCATGCTCAAGTTCTCTGGCGATGTTTTTTTGGCAATACAGCGTCATGAGCCATTGCTTTCAGAGCCTTCTCAGTTGAGTAGGCTCCAGAAACCCGGTTTCTTAAAGAAATCGGGTTTCTGTTTCGCGTCTTTATTCTAGATCGCGCAAGTCAAATCGCCCGCTTTTTGGGAGAAGCGGATATTTTCCCGATAGTCCACCGGACAGTCTATCACCGAGGGAACGTCCTGAGCGAGAGCCTCCTTGAGAGTGGGAATCAGGTCAGCAGCGGAAGAAATGCGGTAGCCCTTCAGGCCCATGCTTTCGGCGAATTTGACAAAATCGGGATTGCCGAAATGGACGAAGGCAGAATCACCGTAGTGATTGTGTTGCTTCCACTCAATCAAGCCGTAGCCGCCATCATTGAAAATGACAGTGACGAAAGGCGTGCCGACGCGCAGAGCAGTTTCGAGTTCCTGGCAGTTCATCATAAAGCCGCCATCGCCGGTGGCTGCCACGATTTTCCGGTCGGGATGGACCAGTTTCGCCGCGATAGCGCCGGGGATAGCAATGCCCATTGCCGCGAAGCCATTGGAAATCAGGCAGGTGTTGGGCCGGTCGCAGTGGTAGTGGCGGGCGATCCACATCTTGTGGGCACCCACATCAGAGATGAGAATATCTTCAGGGCCCATTACCTGACGCAAGTCATAGATGAGTTTTTGCGGCTTAATGGGGAACCCGCCGTCATTGGCATACTGCTCGTAATCCGCGCGAATATTCGCCCGCAACTCAATGGCATAGGGGTCGGGTTTCCCCTGCCGGTCGGCGCGGCGCACAATTTCGTACAGCGAATCGGAAATATCCCCCACCACCTCCACTTCCGGAATGTAACTGCTGTCAACTTCTGCCGGAGTGGCACTGATATGGATAATTGGGATCTTGCCTTCCGGATTCCACTTCTTGGGGGAATATTCAATTAAGTCGTAGCCAACCGCGATCACCAGATCGGCGCGGTCAAACCCACAGCTGATGTAATCCCGCTGTTGCAGACCGGCACTCCACAGGGCCAGCGGATGGGTGTAGGGAATCACCCCTTTGCCCATGAACGTATTGGCCACGGGTATGTTCAGGCGGGTGGCAAATTCCGTCAGCGCCCCACTGGCGTTGGCGCGGATTGCTCCATTGCCCACCAAGAGCAGCGGGTGTTGCGCCTTGGAAATAATGGCAGCCGCTTCATTAATACTGTGATAGGAGGCGAAGGTTTTTTCCAGCTTGTCCTTATTCAGGGGGGCACCCGTTACCGGCATCGCCGCAATGTTTTCCGGCAAATCAATGTGAACCGCCCCGGGTTTTTCGGTCTGCCCTAGCTTAAACGCCTTGCGGACCACTTCTGGCGCAATGCTGGGGCGGACGATCTGGGCGTTCCATTTGGTCACCGGCGCAAACATGGCCACCAAATCTAGGTATTGGTGGGATTCTATGTGCATCCGGTCGGTTCCCACCTGGCCGGTGATCGCCACCAGCGGCGCACCGTCGAGGTTGGCGTCTGCCACTCCTGTCATCAGGTTGGTGGCACCGGGACCGAGGGTGGACAGGCAAACCCCGGCTTTGCCGGTCAGACGCCCGTAAACATCGGCCATAAAAGCCGCACCCTGCTCGTGCCGCGTCGTGATAAATTTGATCGAAGAATTTCGCAGTGCTTCCAGGACGTGGAGATTTTCTTCTCCAGGCAGTCCAAACACGTATTGCACGCCTTCGTTTTCCAGACAGCGCACTAGCAGTTCGGCTGTGTTCATCTCTCCCATGTCAGTTTTTCCTCAACAATTCCTCAAGCGCGCGAATTGCTAATTGCTAATTGTTAATTTGTGAGGCCGGTCAGCGATTAGCCACTAGCAATGGACGCGATACTACTTCACCCAAACGGTTTTGACATTCACAAATTCGTGAATGCCTTGGATGCTCAATTCCCGACCGTACCCGGAACGCTTAATGCCGCCAAAGGGCAGGCGGGGGTCAGATTTGACCATGCCGTTGATAAATACGGCACCGGCTTCCAGTTCCTCCATTAAGCGCTCGCCCTCTGACTCATCGTTCGTCCAGGCACTCGCTCCCAGCCCAAACACCGTGCTGTTGGCCAGCTCAATGGCCTCGTCGATCCCGGCCACCCTGAAGAGCAGCGCCACCGGCCCAAAAAATTCCTCGCTGTACGCCGGTGAGCCTGGCGGCAGATCCGTCAAAATCGTCGGGGGATAGAAATAACCGGGGCGGTTGGACAAAGGTTGTCCTCCTGTTAAAACGCGGGCACCCTTTTGAATGCAGCTTTGGACAAGGCTATCCAGCTCCTTGAGAATTTCTGGAGTCGCCAAGGGGCCAACTTCTGTTGTAGCACTCATCGGATCGCCGATCTGCAAAGCTTTAAATTTCTCTACGAATCTTTGCTCAAATTCATCTGCGATCTGGTGGGCCAGAATAAAGCGTTTGGCCGCAATGCAGGATTGGCCACTGTTGAGCATGCGAGAGGCGACGCCGGTGGCCACAGCAGCTTCCAGGTCGGCGCTGGGCAGGACAATAAATGGGTCACTCCCGCCCAGTTCCAGGACGGTTTTTTTAATCTGCTTGCCGGCGGCTTGTGCTAGGCTGATTCCGGCGTACTCGCTGCCGGTGAGCGTCGCTGCCATGACCCGCTCGTCAGCTATAATATTGGCAACTTTGTCCGAGCCTACTAGCAAGGTTTGAAATACCCCCTCAGGGAAACCCGCCTCCAGGAAGATTTCCTCAATGGCCAAAGCGCACTGCGGGACATTGGAGGCGTGCTTGAGCAAGCCGGTATTTCCCGCCATCAGTGCCGGTGCGGCAAAGCGGAAAACCTGCCAGAAGGGAAAATTCCAGGGCATGACGGCCAAAACCGGGCCCAAGGGCTGGTAGCGGACAAAACTGCGGCTGGCATCAGAGGACATCGGCACGTCCGCCAGAAAGTCTGTAGCGTTTTCAGCGTAGTACCGGCACACCCAGGCGCATTTTTCCGCCTCTGCAATTGCAGATTTTAAGGTTTTGCCCATTTCCAGGGCCATAAGGAAGCCAAACCGCTCGCTCCCCTGCTGTACAATATCGGCAGCTGCCTTCATCCAGCTGGCTCGTTGCTCGATAGGGATGCGCCGGTACTGCTGAAACGCCCGCGCGGAAAGGTCGAGTTTCGCTTCTATCTGAGCATCGGTCAGTGGCGCGAAGGTTTTCAGGGTTTCCCCGGTGGCGGGGTTAATCGTAGCGATAGCCATAAGGTGAGATCCAAATTAAACAGGATGTGGGGGGACAGGCATCGGCCACTCCGGACGCCGGTGCTGTCGCCCGCAAGCACCTATTATTAAGTTTGTCTTTAAAAAGATCGTTTTGCTACAAAGTCAGGGGATTTGAAACGTAACTCAACAATGTAGCGTTTTTTGCTCTCATATCATGTCCGCTTGCATCGGTTTTGTATACATAGCCTTGTAGGGGCGGGTTCTGCCAAGATATTTGTGGCGAGCGAGCAGAATATGAATAAACCCGCCCCCCCTCAGCACACAAACGGTGCTGCCGGACATGATATCACGCCACTCTCCCTGTGTGCGGCGGGAAGAATTTATCTAAATTTTAGGAGAACAATAAACCGGGTTTCTTGTGGTGGGGAAGCCGGAAGAACAAGTAGGGGCGGGTTTATGGATATCCTTTGCCACCGTGCAGATGTGTTGGATAAACCCGCCCCTACCGGGGGGAACATAGGCGACTGCCAGAGAAACCCGGTTTCTGGCCCTCACTCTGACTTAACAATTACTTTATAGACACGATAAGCTGTTAGGCTTTTAATCTGCTTGTCACATAAAGTCGGCGGAGCTGACACCGCCTTACAGCAAGATATGTAAACGAGCGCACATCTTATTTAAATGCAAATTAAATGTTTTGTTACTTATCAGCGCCCTAGAGCGCCGGTCAATAAAGATAGCAATAGCCACTTAGGGCGCGGACATTAGACCTTGAGGGTATGAGGCTAGGGCGTTTGCCTCCCCTACGTCTATAAGGCGTAGGACAGGCGTCTCGCCTGTCCTTTGTGTCTTAATATAAGTGGCTACAGCTATATCAGCAATCCTATCGGGCTAAACTTTCTAAAAATCTGTATATAGCAGTTCTAAATTATAGGTGAAATTCTCTCTCTTTTCTTTCCTTGGCGATCTACTCTGCGGGAAGCCGTATGCCGTAGGCGCTTTGCGCCGGGAGCTCAACCCTGCGGCAAGCCGCTTGTGCGTCTATAGCGCAAGGCATTCCCGCTTTCTTGCCGCGCGTTTATGGCATCAATGCGGTTTATTTTCAATAATATCACATCTCAATTATCCTAAGGACAGGCAAGATGCCTGTCCTACAGGCACAACCGGCAAACCTAACTGACACCGGCGATTAGACGGAGACAGCATCGGGGTCCGGGCTTTGTTCCTCGGCAGGAGGCGCGTAATACCGGCGGCGGTTATAGTAAGAGCCGGTGGCAAACTCTTTAGCCCGATTGGCCACGACACCCAAAACCGGCGTGCCAGCCATTTGCAATCCCTCCAGTGCTTGCTTGACTTCAGAGCGATCCGTCTCACCCATGCTGACAACCAGCAAAATCCCATTCGTATGGCCGGCCAGAAGACTGCCGTCTGCCAGACCCAATAAAGGCGGCGTGTCATAGATAATTAAATCATAGTCAGCTTGCCATTGCGCCATTAAATTGTGCATTTTCTTGGAAGAGAGGAGGCGGAGAGGGTCGGGTGGGACAGAGCCGGCAGTCAGCACAAACAGGTTTTCCTCGTGGGGGGCTTTCTGAATCGCCTCCTCCGGCGCTAGGGCAGTAGCAACGACATCGCTCAGTCCCCGCTTATTGGGGAGGCCCAACAGGTCATGGAGATAAGGCCAGCGCAGGTCCGCATCCACCAGTAGCACCCGCTGTCCCATAGCCGCTGCCGCCAAGGCCAGGTGTGCGGCAACAGTGGACTTACCGTCTGCCGGTGCCGGTGAGCTGACGGCCAAAGAGCGGATGGGGCTGCCGGCTCCCAGGAGGCGGAGATTGGCGTTGAGAGAGCGAAAAGCTTCCACAAACGGCGAAGTGCTGGCATAGTGGAATTGGTCAGTTGGGATTGAATCAGCGATAAGTGCCGGTGGGGCCGGTTGAGCATCCCTCTCACTGGAGGGAATCACCCCTAGCAGGGGCCATCTGGTAGCATCTTTCAGCTCATCAGCTGAGTGGAACACATTGTTTAGCCTTTCGGCAAGCATTGCCGCCCCCAAACCCAGCATCAAGCCCAAAATCGTCCCCAGCGCCACATTGCGCATCAAGCTAGGAGAGGCCGGTATCAGTTTGCCGTTTTCGTTGCGCGGGATTTTGGGAGCCTTAACATCCTCTGTCAGCTCCCAAGGCACATCCTCCTTAGCTGCATCCACCTGCAACCCTTCTCGTTGGGCTAGAAATTGGTTCAACGTATTGGTCGCTACCCCTAATTCCCGCTGTCGGTCTGTGAACTCACGCACCGTGACTGGAAAATTTAGAATGTCTTGATTGAGAGCGTTGATAGCCTGAGTAATAGCTTTATCTCGCACCTCTAAAATCTGGATGGTCTGGACGGTACTCACCAGTTGCCCTGCCAGATTGCGGCGAATCGAGCTCTGGAAAGTTAGCGCTTGCGGATTGCCCACAACGCTTGCCAAGTCTTTTCCCAGAACATTTTCGGCTTCTTCCTGCAACAGGGGAAGCAAATTTCGCTGTCGCTCCCGCAGCACCTGGATATTTGGATGGTTTTCTCGAAACCGAGTTAATTCAGAGGAGATCGCAGATTCTATATCCTGGAGTTGGTTGAGTAAGTTTTGGTAGCGAGGCGATTCACTTAAAGCTGAAGCTGCGATCGCCGAATTCGGGTCTAGTCCCAGCTGCTGTTTCAGGGTCTGGTAGATACCTCGGTACTGAGTCAGTGCGGTTTGATTCTCCATGCTTTGGTTCTGGAGTTGAGCGAGTTGCTGAGCCAACTGTTGCCCTTGAACTTGAGGGTCAATTAATTGCTTCTGCTGGCGAAAAAGCTGGAGGTCTGCTTGCAATTTGTCAACTCGCTCCCGCAGTTTTGGCAGCTGGGTGTCAATAAACTGAATTCCTTGGCGGCTGGCTGTCTTGCGATCGTCCCGACTGTAATTGAGATACCCTTGAGCTACTTGTTCCAAGACAAACTGAACCTTTTCCGGATCGGGGTCGAGGTAGCTGATTTCTATCAGTTTCGTTTTTTTCAAGCGCCCAATCGATAAGGTTTTTTTCCCCAACAGTGATTTGTAGTCAATGTCGGGATACCGAGCGTGCAGCTGCTGAATAATGGGATCCATCACTTTGTGACTCTGCAACACCTCAAGCTGGCTGTCGTAATCCAAGCCGGAATTTCCCAGACCCCCTCCGAACCCAAGGTTCTGCGCCATTGCAGCCGCCGCAGACAGCTTATTTGAACTCGACACCGGCTCAACTAACAGCTGAAATTTACCTTGATACTTAGGAGTCTGATTCACAGTCCCAATCAAGGCTGCAGCCGTCACTGCCGTGGTGACACCGGCAATTAAAACTGCTCGGCGACGGACAACACCCAAAAGCTGCCCCAACTCCAACTCATCTTCTTCAGGCTCTTGGACTTCGGTCCCGTAGGGTGACGGGAATTGCTGCGGCGGGCTGCCATTCCTGTTGAGCGATAGCGGCTGAGAATTTTGTGCGGTTTCCATCTTTAACCCTATATATGTTTTGTTAATTGCTATCCTATAATTGTAACTTTGTTGAAATTTTTCCCTGGCACGCTTGCCGGCGTCTAGCGAGCAATTAAGTAGGTTGAAGAAGAACCCCACCCCCCAACCCCCTCCCCTTTAACGGGGAGGGGGAGAATTTCCTTTTTCTCTGCTGGCGGAAAGGGGGGTAGGGGGGAGAAGTTTATTGTACGTTGAATTTTGTGCATCTGCTTAACTGCTATTGGCCAGTCTACTGGAAGAGTCTAAAAATGTTAAAGATTGAAAACACTCCGCCCAAGGGACTGAGCACTGTACCTAGGGTGTCCGAGAAACTGGCCACACCAGAGCGCCCTACGACAATCACATCGTTGGGGCGCAGGGCAGGATTTGTTTCCTCATTGAGTTCTTGGGAAAAGTCAACCTTGACAGTCCGGCGAGCAACGGTGCCATTGGGGTTCAGGCGAATCAGTTCCACTTCCCGCTTGCGGGCTCGCGTATTGTTAAATCCGCCCGCTGCCAGCAATGCCTGGTTCAAGGAAGTGTTGGGTGGCACTTGCACAGCGCCCGGTTTGACCACTTCTCCCACGACGTTGACTGCAATCGTCTTTGGAGAGAAACTGGCAGTCGCGAGTTGGGGTGCCTCCGTTAAGTCTATATTCTCTGCCGGCGGAATAACAACGGTGTCTCCCTGATCCAAAATCATGTCTTGGCTGAGGTCGCCGGACTGCAAAAGTTGCCAGAGATTCACATCAATAACCTTTTCGACGCCTTCTTTGGTGGGCCGGCGCACCTGAATCCGCCGAACATCGGCTATTTGGGTAATCCCTCCCGCCGTTTCAATGGCCCGGGTTACAGTTACCAGCCCCAGCTGTGCGCCTTGGTCACTAACTCTCTGTATGGTGTAGGAACCAGGACTGTTGACTTCGCCGACGACAGCAACCTTCAGTGGTCGAGTTGGATCGCCAGAAAAGCTGGTAGTCGATAGTTGTGACGCTTCTGCCAGGTTGACATTCGTTGCCGTCGGGACAAAAATCGTGTCCCCATCTCGCAAGCCGAGGTCTTGGCGCAAATCGCCGGTCTGTAGCAGTGCCCAAAGATCGATGTTGAGAATTTCCTCGGCACCAGATACCTGAGGGCGGCGCACCTGAATCCGCCTCAGATCCGCAGCTTGCGTAATTCCCCCGGCCATTTGAATCGCCCGCGTTACCGTTGGCACTTGTATCCCCTGCCCCGTATTACCGCTTCCCACTCCTATCAGGGTGAGGCTGTAAGAGCCTGGACGGTTCACTTCTCCTGCGACGCCAATGTTCAGGGGGCGCGGTTCTTTCAGAGTCAGGGTAACGATGGGACGTGTGAGGAAGGGAGCGTACCCATCAGAAATTACTTTAGCGGCCTGTTGCAATGTTAGCCCTTTGACGGGGACACTGCCAATCAGGGGCAAGTTGAGTGTGCCATCCACCAGAACTCGGCGCTGGCCATTCTGCCCGCTGTATTCGGGCACATTAAAGATATCGATTTCAATGAGATCCCCTGGCCCTAAGATGTATGCTTCTTTCTGTTGAGTCGGCCCTGCTGCTGGACTGGGCGCGACTGTCCCGATACCGGGGAGCTGAGCGATAGCCGGGACGGTGCCGGTGATTGCCATTAGACCTGATAGTGTTAACCCGGTTACAGGTTGGGTCAGGCGCTGAATTAAGCTGTGGCTGCTGGCAAGCTGGGAGCGCATGGATTTCGGATACCTAAAATCTGCACGAACCATACGGATTTTAGCATCAACGGCAAGAGAGCCAACGAGAGTGCCCCCGCAAGATGGGCTTCGCGATGAATCGCTGACAGGATACGACCGGCATATCTACCACAGCCAAGGTTGTGTCCAATCTTGCTCTACAGGTTGGACTTCTAGCTGGACTGCTTTTCCACAACAGTGACTGACAAGCCTCTGTCGGAGGGCAATCTCACGGCTGGCAAGGGTCTGAGCTATACCGTCTAAAAACAGGGCACGAGCAAAAAACAAAATTTTTGCCTGCCGGTGGCGCGCACCGCCAAAGCTTCTATCTTCTGGGGGATGGCAGATCCGTGCGGGAAGCCGCTTTCCGCAGTTGGTGCCGGCGGGAGCGTCACGGGTTTCAACCTTACGTTAGCAAAAGACAAGACCTCTAGGAGCTTTCTTGAGGTTGCTGTTTCCAAATTCTCAGTTATCTTGGCAGCCGCTCAAAGCCCGGTGATTATTGCAACAGGCGTTTTGCTTTCTCCGCTTCAAGGCCAGAGATTTCTGGCGCTTGAGCTTGGGGATATCAAGGGGGCAGAGGGTTGCTGGCTCTTGGAGGAGGGCGCTCCCAAAGAGGTTTTACCTAGGACGCCATGTAAACTCACCCGGTTCCCTGCTTTCCCGAAACAGCTGGTGATGCCGGCAACTGCAATCGCCAGCGCCGGTGTTCTGGGTTGCCCAGAGCGCCTCACACTGGCCTGATGCCTGCAATCCCCGACCTGCAGGCCGGTGGAAATCAGCGTAAAATCCCCAGATACCAGAAGCCCAGCTTCTTACAGACACAGGGTTTTTTAACTCAGTTACTTGACATAACGGTTTTTTTGTGCGTCCCCACTTGCAGATTGCAGAGGGCTTTGAGATATTTTCCCCGCCTCTGGGGTGACGGACAAGGGCGCAAATGGCATCACCGGCAGTGCCGGGGTGATGGCCAGGGCAGCTCCGTTTCCAGCCGTGCCGCACCGAAAACTGTACTGCCCTTTCGGCGGTGAGGATTTTGGCCGGTGACTTCCTGCAGGGCCAAACCCCCCCGCAACAGTGACTGCCTTTTGTTGCAATGGCTCTGCGTGCGGGCGAACCGGCTCTTTTTACTGATAAACCCCGCGCCAGAAGCACTCTGCTCCCCAAAGCCAAGAATTCTTGACAGTCGGGCCAGGCCGCACAATAACATGCTGGCACCGATTTCTGTCAGACATTATAATAAGACCGATACCAGGCCACAAAACGTTCAATCCCTAGCTCAATCGGTGTGCTGGGTTGAAAGCCAACATCTCTGACTAGATCGGAGATATCTGCATAGGTTACAGGCAAATCACCGGGCTGGAGCGGCAGCATATTTTTTTCAGCCTTCACGCCCAGGCAATTTTCCAGCACCTCAATGAAGTGCATTAAGTCAATCGGTTGATTGTTCCCGATATTATAAATTTTGTAAGGGGCATTACTGGTGCCGGAGTCAGGTGTATCTCCTGACGGCGCGGGATTGGTTTCAGGTATTTTATCCACGACCCGCACAACCCCCTCTATAATATCATCTATGTAGGTAAAATCTCGCCGCATCTGGCCGAAGCCAAATACATCAATCGGCTTCCCTGCCAAAATTGCTTGGGTAAACAGAAACAGCGCCATGTCAGGACGCCCCCACGGCCCGTACACTGTAAAGAAGCGCAGCCCAGTTGCCGGCAGACCGTACAAATGGCTGTAGCTGTGAGCCATCAGTTCGTTGGCTTTTTTGGTGGCAGCATAGAGGCTGACCGGGCGATCTACGTTATCGTGAACGGAAAACGGTATTTTAGTATTAGCACCGTATACTGAACTGGAAGAAGCAAATACTAAGTGCTTCACTCCTGAGTGCCGGCAACCTTCGAGGATGTTGGCGAAACCGACCAGGTTGCTGTCGGTATAAGCGTGGGGATTCTTTAACGAGTAGCGGACGCCAGCCTGTGCTGCCAAGTTGACGGCGACATCGAAGCGTTGCTCGGAAAACAGCTTTTCCATGCCGGCACGGTCTGCTAAATCTAGCAGGTGAAAACTAAAGCCTGGTTTCCCTTCCAATTGAGCTAATCGGTTTTTTTTGAGAGAGACATCATAGTAATCATTGAGGTTATCTAGCCCAACGACCTCATTGCCCCCAGCGAGTAGGCGTTGACTTAGGTGAAAACCGATAAATCCCGCTGCGCCGGTGACTAAAATTCTGCCCACGTTTTCTCCCTATAAGCTCCAGTAATCTATATGTGTTGGTAGTGTAGCAGGAGCTGGAATGGATTTTACACCCACCAGCACTCCTGCCGGGGGCACGCCGGTCAGCAACTGCTCGCGGGAATTCCCCCATCCGATTCTCTCCTCTGGGTTATCAGACGCCCGGGCTGTACCGCGAAGGGGCACCGGCGTCGGGAAGAAGTTAATGCCAGTGAACTTGAAATTACTCTGTGACGATCTGAACAGGCATTCTGCTTGTAGAGTGTGAGGCCGGGGATTTCTCGCGCTTGAACCGAGCAATATGATGGGGGCGGGGAGTTACCGGCTGGGGGACGAGTGCCAGCCCAGATAGGTTTCACCAACAATGATGGCACCAGCAGTGCCGGCTAAAGTCACCCAAGCACCAGCGGGCCCGAAAAGGCTGATGCTGGCAGCAGCTAGAACAGTGACGCCGATATAGGTGCTGGCGACTTGTGCGTGCGACCACCCAGAGAGCTGCAGTCGCTGATACAGGTGGCTGCGGTGGGCTTTGAAAATATTTTCCCGGCGTCTGAGGCGGCAGACGAGGGTGTAAATGGCGTCGCCGATCAGGGGAAGGGTGATGGCTAGGGCAGGCCAAGATCGGGCCGGGTCGCTGCCGCTGTTGAGCAGGGAAAGCGCCACAGTCGCCCCCAGGACTGTGCTGCCGGCATCTCCCATAAAGATTTTAGCAGGCGACCAGTTCCAATACAGAAAGCCCAAAATTGCCGCTACCATCAGCCAGAGCAAGGGCTGATTGAGGTAGATGGCCAAGAAGCCCAGCTGGACTGCGGCGGTACCGGCAACCAGACCGTCAAGTCCGTCCATGAAGTTATATAAGTTAATCAGCGCAGTCATGCCGAGAGCGGTGAGGGCGATGGCGGCGATGGTGCCGGCGGTGCCTAGACTGGTGAGCCAGGGTTGGGGGAATGGCCCGAAACAGGTGAGGGAGATCCCGGCGGCTGCCAGCTGCACCAGGTAGCGGAAGGCTGCAGGAAGACTGTGCCGGTCATCCAGGATGCCGGTGATGGCTAGGGGAGTGAGAATCAGCCACAGGCAACTCAGGTTTGGGGTGGCGAGCTCGGTGGGGAGGAGTTGTGGGAAATAGCCGGTCAGGGCAGCGATCAGCGAGCTTGTTACTGCAAAGGCGATGATGAAGCCCAAACCGCCGCCTCTGGGTGTGGGCTGGGTGTGGGAGCTGCGTTCGTTAGGGATATCGAGCAGCTGTTGACTGAAGCGCTGTCTGATCAGGGCTGTGACGATCAGGCTGAGCAGAAAAGTGGCCAATGACAGAATTAGGACTGGCATTATGAGCGCAACATTTGCGAGAGACCCTGATCAATGGTATAGGGTGGCTGCCAGTTTAGGGTGGTTTGAATGTGGCTGCTGTCAACAGCCAGGGAACCGAGCAGGCGGTCAATGGTAGAGCTTTTGAGAGGTATCGGTCGTTTGAGGAGGTGTTCTGCGGTATCTCCCAGGTAGCCGGCAAATCTCAGAAGGCTGGGGGGCACCGGCAGGAGGTGACAGGGGCGTCCCAGATGGTGGGCAATTTTGCGGATCAGTTCGGGTGTGGAGAGGTCTTGACCGTCAGTGACGAGAAAAATTTGATTTTTGGCATTGGGGTGAGTCACGCAGGTGGCGATGGCCTCAACGAGATTGCCAACATACACGAAGCTGCGGCGATTTTTTACCAGACCCAAGGGCAGGGGCAAGCCTCGGCTCACGAGTTTGACCAGTCGCTCCATATTACCGGGATTGCCCTGACCGTAGACTAGGGTGGGGCGCAGGATAGTCCAGGTCATGCTGCTTTGGCAGGCCAGGTCAATTAGGGCTTTTTCGGCTTGGAGTTTGCTCCGTCCGTAGGGAGTGTCGGGTTGGCAGGGGGAGTTTTCCGTGAGGGGGCGCTCGCTCAGGGTTGCCATTGCGCCAATGGAGCTGATGAAGATGAAGTGTTTTACACCGGCTGCTATGGACTGTCTGACAAGGTTGGCGGTGCCGGCGGTGTTGACTGTGAAAAATTCGGCTTCGGGGTTGGGGCTTTTGTCGTTAAAAATGTGGGCGCGAGCGGCTAGGTGGAAGACGGTATCAATGTTTTGTAAGGCTTCTGTCCAGTCTGTATGGCCGCAAAGCTCTCCACCCTTAGTTAGTTCAATATCAGGGGATATTGGTTGATGATAATTTATATCACGGGTAGATGCCCTGATGAACCAGCCTTTCTCAAGCAACTTCGGCATTAGGTTGTGTGCTATAAAGCCATTAGCACCAGTCACAAGAGTGGTTGGCATGATTCCTAATTTTTTAAGTATTATTAAACTCTACAAGGGAACCCATTTTAACCCTCATTGATTAAGAAGGTTTGATCGGTCTTTTGGAGGCAGATGACACATTTGGAGATCGCCAGACGCGCTTATTACTTGAGATACTATACTCCATTAAATTTATTATCTCGCGGAACTTTATCCCCGAACGAATTAGGGAGCGTTTCAAGATATTGTCTTCAGGGGCATAGTACAAGTCATAAAACCTGCGGAGTGCTTCGTGGAGCAAGCTTATTTCTTTGATTCCACTCTGATTAATACTTTGACTTCCATAATGTAAAACAACCGCATCTGGTACATAATAAATTTTTTGATTTTGTTTTTTTAGCATATAGCAGTATGCTAAATCCACGAACGCTAAGGAAAACCTCTCGTCTAGCATACCATAATTTTCCCAGGTACTGCGTCGAATGATAAAACTGGTTGTACCAATACTGTCAACGACCTGTGATTTGCTATAATCAAAATCCGTGTTGTAATACTTATTCGTAATTGGATTATTAGGCCACAACAAATGAAGATTCAAAGACTGAAAAATCATTGGGATTAATCCGGGAAAACTCCGAATACAATGCTGAATCGAACCATCAGGATTAATCAGTTTAGGGCCAGCAGCCGCCGCATCGGGGTGGGCATCCATAAACTTAACCAAGTTATCGAAAGCACTCGGTTGAACCTCAACATCACTATTGAGCAATAAACCGTAACGACCAGCGGCAGCTTTCAAGCCAATATTGTTAGTTTTAGCGTAACGTACATTGACATCGTTGCAGATTAATTTTGCCTTTGGGAAACACTCTCGCACCATTTGAGGACTGTCATCTTTTGAGCAATCATCTACAACAATTACCTCAAAATTTATCTCGCGAGTATTGTCATAAATAGACAGCAAACACTTACTCAATAAGTCTTTTGTGTTGTAACTAGCAACAATAATAGATAAGTCAATCGAGTTCATAAAACGGGTTCCCGACTAGATGACGTATGATTTGAGCGGGTATGCCAACAGCGACAACGTTATCAGGCAATGATTTAGTGACAACAGCGTTGGCTCCTATTGTTACATTATTGCCTATGATAATACCACCTAGGATTTTAGCGCCTGCACCAATATTGACATTGTTGCCTATTATAGGTCGTCGTTCTGGGTGATAGCCCATATCTATTTCTTTTGCACCTATGGTAACATTGTGATATATAACAGCATTCAAACCAATACTCTGGGCACCAATAACTGTACCGACACTATGGGGTAGATACAGCCCATCACCTATTTCGCATTGCATACCGATCTCGATACCGAAAAGCACGAAATTAATAAGTGAAAACAATCGGGACAATAAAAAAAAATGCTTTCTGTGCAAGGCGTGAGCAATGCGGAACAACAGGACTGGCATAAAACGAGGGTAAAAAAAACGCTGCAACAAGCCGCAGATTGTTGGAACGCGCTCCGGTACTCCATCGTAGTAATACTGCCTTTCCAAATCGGTCAGTAGAGTTTTTTTGAGGCTCATAAGTTTCTCCTCTTTAATTCTACTGTGGCTATTTCTGATTGGTCTTCAAATATGGCTTTTTGACGTGCCCACTCTACAAATCTCTCCAGACCAGTGTACAAGTCAGTTACAGGCCAATTGCTCCAAACTGAACGCAACCGGGAAATGTCAGCCCAGTTGTGGCGGATGTCGCCAACACGATAATCACCTGTGATCGAGATCGTACTGCTGCTGCCCCAAAGTTGTTTGAGGGTGTGGGCGAGATCCAACACACAAATAGGTTTGCCACTACCGACATTGAAGATTGCTGTGTCGCAGTCGAGCGTCAGAGCCTGCGTGCAAGCGTTCGCGACATCATCTACAAAAACAAAGTCACGGGTTTCTTGGCCATCTTCATAGATGTTGATAGGCAAGTTTTGACGCATCTGGTTGCTGAAAATAGAGATGATGCCAGTGTAGGGATTTCGCAGGGATTGACCTGGACCGAAAACATTTTGAAATCTTAGCACGACCGTAGAGATGTCGAGAGCTTTGCCCATTGTCAGAGAAATTTGCTCTTGGGCTAATTTGGTGCAGGCGTACAGTGAAGCGGGTTTAGGGGTGCTGGTTTCTGGTGTGGCGAGCGCTACTGCCGCTTGACCGCAATAGGGGCAGGTTAACTCCCACTGACCCCGGGCTAGTTGGTTTTTCGTGCGGGGTTCCGGCACGACTGAGCCACACATACCTCTACAGGCATAGGCCCCCTCACCGTAAATAGAGCGCGACGATGCGACGACTACTTTTTTGACCTTCGTTGGCTCGTTCACCAGAATATCCCACATCAGAGCCGTGCCGCCGACGTTTACCTCAGTATAATAGCCAACACGATACATGGATTGCCCGGTGCCAGTTTGTGCTGCCAGGTGGATGACAGCATCAATATCTTGAAGGGCGCGTTGCCAATTTTCCCGAATGCACACATCTCCTAATATCATTTCATCGACTTTCTGGCTATAGTCAGCTTGTTTGGCTGCCTCAGGGCCGTGAATTTGGGTATCGAGCGTATCTAACCATCTCACCCAATGACCAGATTGGCGAAGGTGTGCTGTGAGATGGTTGCCAATGAACCCAGCTCCACCAGTGATCAGTATTTTCAGAGGAACCATCTTTGGTTTCGCATTTTTAATCTATCTGGATAAAAACAGAATAAACTAATTTGATAAAAATTTGTAAAATTTAGCGTTATTTTTTACAAAAAAAATCGTTTAATAATGTATTTCATGCGACTAATTAAAGGAATCGATATTCTAGCCAGCGGCTTAAACTGAGTCAAGAAAAGAAAAATACGATATCTAATGTTGGTTGGATCTAGCTCCACAGCTTGCTTGGCCAAATCCCGTGCCAATGTTAAGTTTTTGTTCAGTTGCCTAAATGCTTCCCCTGCGATGTAACGAGCTTTTCCTTGTCGGCAAATTTCTACGAAATCTCGACGTTCTGGGTGGTTTTCAATTATTATGTCGAGGGCGCGAAGGGATTGATCTAGCAATTCAAAAGTGCGATCGCTGGCTCCTCGACCATGTTTTCGATATCGGCACAATACCCTATCTATTCTAGCCACTTTACCTTTGAGGGCGACCTCGGTAAGAAACACCCAGTCTTGAGTATCGCGTAATCGCGTATCGAAGCCACCGGGCGGACAAGCAGAACGTCTAACCATCACAGCACAAGTCAGTATCCCGCCACGAGCGATGATTTCTTCAGCACTGTCGGTATATTCCCTTGGATTTTGGTTTGTCACATAAATCGTTTTATTAGTGGCAGAATCAAAAATTTCAGTTGCGTGATAGCACAGCACTACCTCCGGATCTTGCACAAACTTCTCTACCTGAGCTTTGATTTTTCCCGGTAAGTAGATATCATCCCCATCAAGAATAGCAATCAGTTCGCCGCTACACGCAAAAAATGCCGTATTACTATTCGCTGTAACACCCTGATTGCTTTCATTAAGGATTAATTTAATTTTATTAGGGTATTTAATTAAATATTCTTTAATAATTTCTTGAGATCCGTCAGTAGAAGCATCATCTGCTACAACAACTTCAAAATTATCGTAATCTTGTGTTAGTACACTATCGAGGGCCTCACTAATAAAAAAAGCTAAGTTGTACACAGTTACTATGACTGATACTTTTGGGTTAGATGCAATCATCTTATACTTTATCCACTTTTCTTTAATCTTATTTTTTTGAAAGCAAACACTAAGTGAAGTTTTTAAGGATGCAATTGATGGACATTGCTTTTTAATTTTGAGTGGTACTTGTGTTTAATGCACTGGCTATTTTAAAACCTTTACTCCTCTTGTACGCTTTTTTATTTGAGGAGCTATCAATAACCGCAAATAAGTAAACATCCAGTAAATAAACCATAGAGATCCACCATGACGCTTTACAAAAACTTTCCATTCTTTGGGGGGTAAACCCTTGGGCTGTTGTACCTTTTTCCATCGCTCCAGCAAAGATACCTCTGGATCCATCCAGCTTTCGTCGAGTAAGTTACGGGCGCACACGCCCAAATAACCTGGGCAAACCCAAATAGTGCATCCTTGTTGGCGAGCGCGTAGACCATAGTCAAAATCTCCTATACCGTGAGTAAAAGCGGGATCGAGGTTTCCCACTAACTTGGCCACACTCCCCGGTATGAGAACACAGTTCCCATTCATTGTATCACAAGGCTTAAGGGTATCACCGGGATCAACTAAACCAAATTTCAAAGGATGCCAGAGGCTAGTTCGGCATATCCCACCGTGACTTATCTCCCCGGTTTTTGGTTCCTGAATCGCCCCTACCAAGATAGTCTCTTTGTAGCCTTGATTGCTTAGTTGCCGGTGGCTTGCTAGTAAAATATTCAGGGCTTGAGGGTATAGTTCTGTATCGTCATTGAGCCATAGGTAATAGTCCCTCTCCATTTTCATGGCTTCGGCAAATACAAGTCGCATCCCACCATTCCAAAACATACTTCCATTGCCTTGAAATATTTTTACCTGTGGGTAAGTAGAAAGAATGGTTTCTGCTGTGCCATCTGTACTACCATCGTCGAGAAGATAAACTTGCACGGCAACGCCAGGAAAAAGTTCTTGACTAAACAATGCGGTTAGACTGCGAAGAGTCTTGTCGCGTCGGTTATGACAGGTCATCAGGACAGCAATATCAGTTTTATTCATTCTGTATAAATTGATTTTATATCTATTTAGACCTAATTTTTCATTATCCAAAAAGAACCTGGTTCATTCAAAGGCTCAGTATTGAGAATCGGACATTTTTGCGCCAGGTTTTCAAAATGCCGATGTTTCAATAAGTTCATAGCCATTATAACTCTATATTGACTATTGCAGGTCAGAAATGCCTCCAAAAGATATTGCTCGTTCCATAATTTTATTTCATCAAGCACCCACTCATCAAGATAGTCTTTGGGAGTGAAGATATCGTGAATATGGACAAGTACACCAGATTTCAGAGTTGGCAATATTTCCAGATATTCCAACACTACGTCGCCTTGGGGTCTGATTATATGAGAGGAATCGATAAATAATAGATCCTTTCTATTTAGGGTCTCAAATAATGACTTTTCTACCTCTTCTAGCTTTCTCCTTATAACTTTTACCGGCATTTGCTCTAACCATTGATTTTCATAGGGTTCAATACATATATGGTCGCAAAAATAGTCGCTATTCTCTTCTTTATTTTTGGCTATCGCCTTGATGGCCATTAAGGTTGAATGTCCGCTTCCTATCTCAATAATTTTTTCGGGCTTAAATAAACGAATTATATTGTAGAGCATTTCGGCATCGCCAGCTACAAATGAATCGTTATGATAATAAAAATCTATATTAGTGCTTGAATCATTGGTTATTGGTATTTGTTCCAATTCCGCATTATAGTGAAATTGTTCTAGCAGTTTTAGTTGCTCATCAATGTTTAAATCTATCCCAGGCAGAAATCTATCATCTCTTAATGAACGATAGAGATTGCGGGTTTTAAACAAGGGTTCGTAATAATGATCTCTGATTGGGAATACGCCTACTTTATAAAAAATTTCTTTACTTATAGGCATTCTTTGCATGCCAGCTTTTCGGATAAGTTTCAATAATACTGCGCTCAGAAGTGTGGCTGGAGCCAGTAAAACGTCAAAAACCTTAACCGATTTAATTAAAAATGCTTTAGTTATACTATTTTTACCCATAAATTACCATTTATAATTATAAACATTATTGGCTTTACGCAAGCCCCTATTAGTTTTCGCCTGACATATCGTACAGGCAGGATTTTGGAAACATCTCGAAACAGGTCAGTTCGGTATGGAGTTAACTCAGCTCGGAATGGACTGATTTAATTGTAGATGCTGCTTGCTTTTTTCACAACCTCCTCAAATAGGGACATATAAGAACGGGCTTGGAGTTCCATGCTAAACTTTGTTTCCGCTTTTTCACGGGCGCGATCGCACAGCTGCAGATACCGCTCAACATCCTCCAGCACCCAGGCAATTCCCTGAGCCAATTCTTCGACCTCAAATGGACGAGCTAGATATCCATTTCTTTGATGATCAATTATATCAGGCATACCGCCAATATTGAATGCCACACAGGGTTTACCACAAGCCATTGCTTCCAGCAGGGTATTAGGCAAGTTCTCTTGAATTGATGGTGCGACAAACAAATCGGCTGCTGCGTAGACGAGCGCCAAGGAGATGTCATCATTTAGTTTACCCAGGTAGTGAACTTTAAAACCTGGAGAAGGGAGTTCACTCGGCTGAGATGACCCAAGAACAACTAACTCGATTCTATCTTGCCATCCTGACTGGCTGAGGTTTTGTAAAGTTGGTTGCAGCAGATGGAAGCCTTTGATAGGATTGCTAATCCCATTCATAGCTACAAACAAAACCAGTTGCTTATCTTGAGGCAAGTTGAACAGTTCTCGCGCCATCTGTTTACTCATAGGCTTATATCTGGTTGTATCAAGACCGTTGGGAATCACCTCGATCCGCCGTTCCTGAAACAGAGAACTAGAACTGGCACACTCGGCTAACCATCGACTGGGAGTAATAATTGTCAGATTCAGGTTTCGCCAAGCCTTGGCCTTGCGTTGCCACACCCAGCGGGATAAATCACAGTCATTACTACTGCCAAGAGTGGGACAAGCACCACAGGATTTGGTATAGCGATCGCAACCCTGAGTATAATGACAGCCTCCAGTAAAGGGCCACATATCATGTAGAGTCCAAACTAACGGTTTACCCAATTTGGCCAACGTTTCAATTTGCAGGTAACCTGCACTGATCCAGTGGATGTTAATTATATCCGGTTTAAGTTGAGCAACTTTAGAAACGACTGAATCTGGCAGCCACTGCGATGAATACATTGAGCGAGAACACTGAGGGTAAAACACTAAAGGCAGAGCATTAAAACTAGGCCTCAAATTTTGAATTTCCTTGCTTAACTGCCTCTGGGGTCCGCTCACTGTTTTATCATTACTATATTTAGTCTGTACCAATATCTTAGAGTCTAAAGCGATATTTTGTAAACCTTGATGCAGTCGATAAGTAGCACGAGCCGCACCGCCCTCAAGGTCATAGGTGCTAATAATCAGAATATTCACGACTTAGTTCCCTCCATAAAAAGAGAGTCTGGTTTGCGTACTTGACCCTCAACTACATCTAAATTATAGCTGTTAAAATCTGGAATACGGCTCTCTCCAGCGCCACAAACACAAACATCTACAAATCCCGTTTGTTGGAGCATTCGCCGGAGGGAGAAGCGATCGTACATCCAATAGTGGATTTCACCTGATTTGCGAAACATACCTTCTTCAAAGGCGATTTTGGCTTGCTGACCTGCTATAACTGTCACGCATATTTTTGCAAGCCAGAATCTCAACTTGCTAACTCGCCCAACGATTTTTTTAAAGTTGCCTAATTTTTGTAGATATTTTTTTTTCCTAGTGTTCCAAAATTCTTCTGCTGCACAACCAATCCGGGATATTATAAATTCTTTATTTTTAATATCTGATTGAGAAAGATACCGCTTCAATTCACCCCCATCGAAGCTACGGACTGTCTGATCGTATAGCTCTATCATCATCCAATCATAGTTCGGTTCTGCTTCCTTTAAACCTGCCTCTACTTGCTCTAAACTATAAATATAGTTTCTGACTATCGCTTCCAAATCCGGTACAACTACTCTCACAATTCCTTTGGGTTTTAAAACTCGCAAACACTCAGCAAGCAGCTTTCGAGCTTCTTCTTGATAAAGGTGCTCTATTAGATGAGATGTATAACATACATCAAAATAATTATCTGGAAATGGTAGATTTTTTCTGACATCGTGGCTTGATACGTCTGGGGAATTAGAATCTATATCTATATTAATCCATGCGGAATGGAACGTCCGACCGCAACCCACGTTTAGTAATTTCATGGTTCCTTAATTATCTCCAAACAACCCCTATTCTTCCTGTAATATCAGTTCGGTTTAGCAAAATTTTTATCTTATTCTTTTTCATATACTCATCTACAGCTTGGCGCGCTCCTTTCCAATAACCATAATCATCAATGATAATTACTCCTCCAGGGGATAAGCGAGGAAACAGATGTATAAGTTCGTGTCGTGTGGACTCATACCAATCTGTATCAAGTCGAAGCAAAGCAATATTTAAAGGAGCTTGTTTTGGTATGGTATCTTCTACTCTACCCTTAATCAAATGTATTTTTTCAGGATCGTAACCGATGCTATTAATCGCTTGCTTAACTTCTTCCAGAGGCGCATAACACCAAACTGAATGGCTATCTTCTTTTTTACTGCTTTTTAGCATTGATGAAGCAGAAATACCCTGAAAAGAGACATCCTTCTCGCTGGGTTCCGTCATCCCTTCAAATGTATCAAAAAGAAATAGATGTCTGCTATTGTCTTTTATTTGGCAGAGAGTATGGGCAACAGCCATCATACTACCCCCTTTCCAGACACCACATTCAACTATGTCACCAGGAATATTATTGGCGGCTATGTATTTAACTGCTTCACATAAACAAAATATACGCTCTGGAGATGTCTGCGTAAAAGGGCTCACGCTGACGATCATTTCGATAGTATCTCGATCAAAATCTGGAGGAAATTGAATTGAGGGATCGTATCTAACAATATTAAATCCAATTTTTTGGACGATTTTTTTGGAAGCGTTAATTAACCTCTTTTTCATGCAGCCTCTTACAAAATGTTTTTGTTTGCCAATCAGACTTCTAAATTCTTTTCATAAATATGATCGAATCCCGTTTCAAAAGTCCCAAATCAGAGCTAATAACTGACCAGCCAGACTCTACCGCTATTGCCCGCATTATTTCTTGATTATTTCGAGGCCACCAAATCTCATTATCAGATTTATTTTTGAAATCTGTGGGAACCTTGCCTTTCTCCCATCCATATATGTCCAGTTTTTCCCAATCGCCGTATTGGTGTACTGCTACTCCTCCTTTCTTCACCTTTTGCAAAGAATTATGTAGGATTTCTCGAATATTATCAGCATTGTTGTGACAGAGAACACCGAAAGACCAAAAAAAGTCAAAGTAGCTTTCTTTGAATCCAGAAAAAGAATTATCTTTGACTTGGTGACAGATGAGTCTACCCTTATATTTTTCTGGTTTTAACCAACCTTTAACATCCTGAAAATCAACTGTATGTAGTTCTCCCTGAGGAATATATTTAAGTATGGCTCTGGACCAAGAACCTTTTCCTGGCCCAAGTTCTAATATCACTGAATTAGGTTGGATATATGGTAGGACGGCTTGAAAGAAAACTTTACGATAAGACCCCCCGATTCTTCTTTCTTCGTTGAATCGGGTTATATTAGGAATAAGAGACAAGACATCTCCACTGTCATATCCGTAATCAAACTCTTTCCTAAGCCAGTCTAAAGTAGGCATATCTAGCGGGCTCCTTTAATTACTTTAAATTATCTTAACAGTTCCGTTGCTGTGTGACCATCAAGGCTGACTTTAACGCCATTGGACATTAACGCCTCATAAATCATCATAAAAGGAATTGGGCTAGTCAGGTAAATATCTTGAAGTAAGTAGAAATAATCATACAAATGATCGCTCCGCTTGAGGGTGTCAATCTCTACGAAAGTTGCCTCAATGCCCAAATGGTCAGTCACCTGCTTGGCATAGGTGCTCTCATCGAGAGGCGTTCCTGGGAAACAAGCTACGAGCGCGTGTTGCCAGTCCTTGCTAATACGGAGACTATTGTCAGTTTGTGCAATATGGGCGATTGCTGAAATAACCGAACTAGAATCTAGCCCACCGCTTAAAGATGTACCAATGGGCACGTCACTCCGCATCCGCAACCCGCAAGCATTTAGGAACAGACTGCGAAACTGCTCGAGTTGTTCCTCATAACTTTCCGGCACTTGCATCAGGTGTTCTGAAGTACACCACCCACGCCACAGGGTTAGTTTTCTATCTTTGACCCAGCCGCAATGTCCAGCGGGAAAGCGCTTGATGCCTTCAATAACGCACTCCTCAGTATTCGCGTAGTCTATGATACGCCGTGAATCTTTAACTAAAGGCAAATTTGGTCGCACCTGCGGCTGGAGTGGAAAGAGGGCTTTGATTTCCGAGGCGAAGGCAAATCCACTTGGAACAAAGGCATAAAAAAGGGGTTTGACACCTAAGAGATAGCGCTTGTCCTCACTCAATTGCTCTAAACTTCACTGTCTTAGTAATCACTCGCTTAATGAAACGCAGTCTAGCCCATTTTTCTTTGGGGATTGACATATATGGAGTGAGTATACCGAAAGATTTTAGCATACTGAGACACTTCAGCAATGTAACTATATAGGATTCGTAAAGGCGCAACCCCTGTTTTTCAATGTGATACCCCAAGTACAATCGCACTTGACTGGGGCTGACGATTCTGAAAGTTTGAAAGTGATAGAAGACTGGTTTAAGTACCCCACCTAGATGATTCTCAAAAAATCTCACATTCCAAGGAGCAAGAGTCTTTTCAGTCTGTCTAACAATGTGTACTTCGTCAGCAAAAAAAAAAGGCCAGCAGTCCAGATACTTCTGATCTCCGAACTTGCCATCTTCAACACGGGCAAAGCACCATTCTAAACAACGTTCTTGCCACCACCTCATTACCTGAATTGCTTCAATAGTGTTTTTAAATGTCATAAACTGCACGCAGAAACGACCACTTATGAGACTTTGGTCATATTCAGGCGCATAGGCGTGTTCGGTAATCAAAACGTGCTTCTCACTTTCATCTAACTCCCGCAGCAGGATTTGGGGATCGTCAAAGAAGAAAATATCAGCATCCAAGTAGGTTACCCGCTTCAAATTCTGGTTTCGGTCCAAAACTGCCTGAAAAATAAACGGTGTCAAAGTCCAGCAATATTCACCTTTACTTCTACCCGCTTTCACAGCTAATAAATCAGAAGTTTCAACTTCTCTGAGCGGAATCAGTGTTACATGAGGCAGGTCAATGATCTCTAGCTGCTTTTCTACCAACTCATCCACACACAATATCCACAGATGAAAAGGCTGTGCGTGGGCAAGCAAGGATTCGTGCAAAGCCATACCCATCGGCAAAAAGTTGCTGTCAAATAGCGTGCAAAAGTGTTCAGGGTGACTATTTGTAAGCATTGACAACCTCAATCACTTTATTGATATCTGCGTCACTCATCTGTGGATGACAGGGAATGGATAGACATTGGTTTGCATGAGCTTCCGAGTGAGTTAAACCGTTAGGATCGCATCTCAAGTTCCGACAAGGCGCTTGATGATGAACGGGGATTGGATAGTGGATGAGATTGCTCACCCCCTGTTCTTTTAGAAAATCCTCCAGGTTGTCTCTTTGTTCGCACAGAATCACGAATAGATGGTAGACGTGATTTTCACTATTTTTAGGTTGAGCTAGCAACCTGACTCTAGGGTTTTTGATGCCTTCAAAATAAGCCTTGGCAATATCTTTACGTCTTGCAGTGAACCCATTTAGCCAATCCATCCGCGTGGTAAGGATAGCAGCGTGCAATTCATCCAAGCGACTATTTAATCCAAGTTCTGGGTGGTGGTAGCGCTGACTTTGCCCGTAGTTGCGGAGAACCTTGGCTTGATGGGCAACTGTTTCTGAATTTGTTACCAGTGCCCCGCCATCCCCTATCGCCCCCAAATTCTTAGTTGGGTAAAAGCTGTAGGCTCCCCAAGCCCCAAAACTCCCAGCAATTTTACCATTCCAGGATGCCAGATGAGCCTGGGCGCAGTCTTCAAATAAATGAATGTTAGCGCGAGCGCACAAATCCATCCACCTGTCCATATCCCCTATCTGTCCGTAGAGATGGACAAGCAAGACAGCCTTGGTGCGATTAGACAAGCAACGCTCGACACTAGCAGGGTCTAACAAAGCAGTTTCCGAGTCAATATCAGCCAACACCGGCGTTGCACCAGCGCGAATCACCGCAAGGACAGTAGCAAAAGCCGTCATCGGCGTAGTAATCACCTCGTCACCCGGTCCAATATTCAGGGAACGCAGTCCAATCTCAATGGCATCCATGCCATTGCCCACCCCAACCGCGAAACTCGTCTGACAGCGTTGGGCCCAAGCCATCTCAAAATTCTTAACTTCATTTCCTAAGACATACCAACCAGACCTAAACACCCGTTCAGCAGCCGCAATCTCCTTTTGCAGCAGTTCCTCGGGTTCTGCCTGGAAATTATTCATTAATATCATAATTGACGCTACCAGTAATTGGCACTGTGCTGAACATAATATTCCAAAGTACGCCCGATGCCTTGTTTCAGATTAACTTGGGGAACCCATCCCAGAGTTTGATTCATCTTAGCATAGTCTCCGTAGTAGTCTCCGATGTCAATGGCTTTACGGTCTGGTGGAAAAGGGACAATTTCATAAGTCCCACCCTGGTAAATCTCAACCAGCATAGCAGCTAAATCTTTGAGACTGATGTATTCCCTACTCCCCAGATTGAATACTTCTCCATCGGCTTCAGGGCGAATAGCGGCAATTAACATAGCCTCTACTACATCATCAACATAGTTAAAGTCTCGTAACTGCGTCCCGTCACCGTAGACTAAGATAGGTTTTCCCTCAATCAAGTTCCTCAGCCAAATACCCAAAAAGGTCTGTCGTGCATCTTTGACCCGCATCCCCGGCCCGTATGTGTTAGTCAACCGCAGGGCACAAGCGCGAATATTATAGACGTTGTTGTAAAGCAAGTGATACCACTCACCTGCGAGTTTGTTAATACCATTGACGTCTACAGGTCGAATAGGGTGCTTTTCATCAACTGGTATGTACTCGGGTTTGCCATAAATCTGCCTCGTACTAGCAAAAACAATCTTGACACCTAGATTGTGCTGACGGCAAGCTTCTAGGATCGATAGCTGTGCGGAGGCGTTGATAGCCAGGTCAGTTTGCGGGTCAGTCATGGAGTCCAAATGACTGGTCTGACCAGCTAAATTAAACAGGAAGTCTTGACCCTGAACTAGATATGCCATCGCATAGGGATCGCGGACATCAGTGATATTAACGGTTACTCGATCTTTGATGTCGTTGATATTAAATATGTTTCCACCATATTGAGGGATTAAGCTATCTGCTAGGGTGACTTTAGCCCCTAGCTGGACGAGCCGCCGTGCCAGGGAGGAACCTATAAATCCTAAACCCCCTGTGATTAGTACATTAGCTCCGCTAAATTCTCTGCTAAAATTTTCCATGATGTTTCAATAAATCACTAAGTTTTGGCAAATAAATATTTGGATTTTCCGGTTTATTTTAAACCTTCTTAAAAAATCTTCTAAGAAGTTTCTCTGTGTATAAGTTGAAATTCATTAATCGGCTTCTGAGTCTGTTTACAGATTCTTTTAGCAATTCTTCAAAGAAACTATCTTGATAATTTATCAATCCTTTCTGGGCTAATTCAATAGCAAATCCGTGCTGATTTTCAATGGTTGCAAATACCCATCCCAAAAGAAAATCTCTTTTGTCGAAAAGGCCATCTTTTTTAAAAGAATTTAGGTAAGTAACTTCTGCACAACCAGGGGCCATTTTAAAAAGTCTTTTGAGCAGGCTTTCCTCAAATTCACTAAAATAAATTTTCATAACATCTCTAGTTATCCTCTGAAATCCCCCAATTTTTAGATCGGACATCCAAAAATTACCATTGTCCATATATTGAATAACACTGTACAGTTTATCTTCTCCTTCATAAGAGTCAAGGATTCCAGGCTCAAATTCTGCTGCTAATACTCTACTTACTACATCTTCACCGAGACTCTTAAATAGACGCAAATCAGTTCCCTGTGAGTCAGTCTTAAACCAATCTACTTTGGTAATTTTAAGTTCCTCCATAATATATTTGAGAGTGACTGAATTTAGTTGGATTTTTTTCTCTACTTCAAATAGATCATAACAATACCAATCTGCTAACCTCTGACTATCTGGTTTTAATGTACTCGAACAATAGGGAAACTTAGTTAAATAAAATTCAACTTCTGGTTCCGCTCTATCGGTAACTACTGCGTTGTAGACATAGAGTTTCTTATATTCACTCGATTCCTTAACTACAAATCCAAATTCTCTGCTGTCGGCATCAAAACAAATACAAATTGATTGCTTTGCAATTGATTTCCACTTGGGGTGGAGCGCCCCTGATGCTCCTATATCTACGAGAACAGGTGGATTTTCTTTGAATTCATTTAATCCGAGAACTTTTTCTATTAGATTCACAGCCATAAAACCTCCAAAATTATTTGGTTTTCCGAAAAATAAAACCCTTATCTTCGGCATAAGTGTCCGTCAAAGGAATTAATCCAGCCAGAGCATCAAATTCAAGCAATAGCTGGTATTTATCAGAAAAAAAGCTCATAAACTTATCCAAATTGAAAAACCAAGCTGGATAGCTGGCATCGTATATCTGGGGCGGCACCCTTTGAACTGTCAAGCGATCGCGACAACCTTTGATAAAGGATGTCCTGTCAAATATAATATGTTTAATATTACAATCAAGCAGACATTCAAGCAACCCGTAAGGATATTCAAGATACTGAATTACGCTAGAAAGCAATATTACATCTGGCTGCTCATGTTTTAAACAGGTTTCAATATCGAAGTAAAACTTTAACTGTTCATTCCCAAACAGTTGTTTCCCGCACCGGACAAATTTTTCTTGCTCTACTATGCTCCACCTTAGTTCATCTAAGTCTGAAAGAAACTGTTTGTACTGGTAATAGTGGCTGCCAAGAGAACCGCCGAAATCCAGAACACTAAGCTTATTTTTATTGGCTGAAGCAATTCGCAATAAACCAGCTAAAACAGGCCACGAGTATTGGATTTTATCAAATAAAACTGAGTCTCTTTCATAAACTGCTTTTCCTTCTTTAACTTTTAACAGTGAGTCGCGCACCTTGTCCAAAATTAAATCTGAATCATAGCCATCTGAATCTTTCAGGGCATCTTCCCACGATGAGTAATTTCCAAAATAGCCATACTTATTATTGAATATAAGTCTGTATGCCTTGATAAGAATAGGTGGAATAATCTCTTCAAAAACGGGCTTAATTTTGGCGATCATCTTGCTAATTCAAAACTTCGGTTTGTCCGCTTCGTATAAGATCGAATCTCATATCCATTTCAATGTCTACTCAACTCTCGTCGAATAATCTGGTCTAGTTGGACTGCTCTGTGTGCAAAAGAGTGGTCTTTTAATGTCCGGGATTGACCTGCTCTTGCGATCTCCTCCCTTTCTGTTGGATGCTCCAGCAACCATTTTACCTTATCCACACACTCCTCAGCAGAACGGTAGGTTACAACTTCTCTATCTGGCTCAAATAGCTCCCCCAAGTTTGATTTCCAGTCCGTGACCAGACAAGTGCCCACACCGGTAGTCTCAAAAAGGCGCATATTAGAGGCATGAGTAGGAGATGAGTCGGCGTGAATGTTCAGCGTCATCTTTGATTCTAGCAGAGTCTGATACATTTCCAAACCAAAAACAGCAGGCTTCAAGAAGGGCTTCAGTTTGGAATTGACCGGAGTTTGTGGTCTAGATGTCCATTTTGCCGCTTTTCCAATAACTGGTACCTTCTGCAAGAAGGTATCTGGAATCCCCATCCCTTGGAAACCTTTCATACCAGCATATAGACTTATGCGGGCACAAGCTTTCAGATTGTCTAGCCAACCAAAATCTACGCTGGGAGAAAATATCTGTATAGATGTCTGAGAGACTAGCTGTTCGAGCAGGCGATCTCGCTCCTGGTGGTACTCACTGAGCCGCAAAATCTGGCCAATAAACGAAATATCTATTTTCTTATGTTTCTGCTGAATGCGCGTATTAATTCTTTGGTCAAAACCGTGATGCAAATGCTCTGAACGACACCCTAAGCTTCTTAACTGATCGACGGATTCAGGAGCGCATGATAAAATTAAATCGATATATTGCAAAGCATTAGTATTAAGAAACGCACTTCCAACCCATCCGAGCACAAGACGAATTGAAGGAACTTCAGAACGAATTTCTTTAATCAAACTACTGTTAGTACCTTGAAACCATATAATTTCTGGTCTGAACCTCTTAATCTGTTCCAATGCTATTTTATTAATATCATTTTTCGGAAACCAGGGAAATTTATTTTCTAAAGCCCATACTCTTTGCATTGACTCAGCATTTGCACTAATTTCCAGCACTTCATAACCCATGGGAGTTAAAGCGTGAAACCAAAAATCCGCCCACCCAAAAGCATCATAATCTAAAATCTCCTTCTGCTCCGCGTAGGATTTCTTTTTCAATCCGGGATGCTTTGCATAAAACTGGTTTAAATATCCAGGATAGAAAGTAGTTAGATTTACAAATTTCATATTTTAAGCCTTGACGATATTACTATAAGCGTGCCGATATCGTCCGCGAGTATCTACAATTAATTGACTGTTTGCTTGGATAACTTCGTAATCAAAAGCATCGTGATCTGTTGCTATCAGTACGCAGTCCATTTGAGACAATAACTCAGGATCAATATCGACTGAATTGAGATTAAAATGATAATTTCTCATTCTTGGAAAAACAGGAATATAAGGATCTGAATAGTAAATCTCTGCCCCCTTGTTTTTCAGAAGTTCCATTAATTCAACTGCCGGAGACTCCCGCACGTCATCAATATTTTTTTTGTAAGCTATTCCCAAAACTAAAATTTTCGAGCCTTTCAGCGGTTTACCGCGATCGTTCAGAGCATCTATAAGTTTCCCAACCACCCAATTAGGGATTGCCGTGTTGACTTCGCCTGCAAGTTCAATAAAGCGCGTGTGGACTCCATACTCGCGGGCTTTCCAAGTCAGATAGAAAGGATCGATAGGAATACAATGACCGCCCAGACCGGGACCGGGATAGAAAGGGGTAAAACCAAAAGGCTTGGTAGCAGCAGCATCAATCACTTCCCAGATATCAATGCCCATGCGATCTGCCACTAATTTCAGTTCATTTACCAAACCAATATTCACAGCCCTATAAATATTCTCTAAAAGTTTACTCATTTCTGCTGCTTTTGTCGAGCTAACAGGTACAACCATTTCGATAATACTGCTATACAAAGCACAACCTACATCGAGACATGATGCGGTCGCTCCTCCTACAACTTTAGGTATATTGCCCGTAGTAAAATTTCTGTTGCCCGGATCTTCTCTCTCAGGAGAATAAACCAAGAAAAAATCTTCACCAATACTAAAGCCTCGGCTTTCTATTCTGGGGCGAAGCTCCTCTTCTGTCGTACCCGGATAAGTTGTACTTTCCAAGCTCACCAGGTGCCCATTTTTCAGATGAGGAACCAAAGAATTAACTGTATTAATCACAAAATACAAATTTGGCTCGTGGTGACTCCCTAGCGGAGTTGGAACACAGATAATCAGCACGTCAGCTTCATTGGCACGACTAAAATTATCTGTTGCCTCAAATTTACCTGTTTTTTGGGCGCGATATACCCTCTCGGTTCCAATATGCTGAATATAACTTTCACCTTTATTCAGCTTATCAATCTTGGAAAGATCGATATCAAAACCTAGTACGCGAAAGCCTGCTTCTACAAAACGAAGCATCAAGGGTAATCCTACATAACCTAAACCCACAATTCCAACAACAGCCACTTTTGATTTAATTTTTTTAATTAGATTATCTTTCATTTGCACTTGGTTGAAGTTAAACTTAACTGTTTACTTGAGGATGGAAAAAAATTTACTAAGCCATAGTCCTTAATGTGAAGAAACGCTCCTAGCCCAAAACCTAATCCTAGAAAAGAGTATTGATTATAGCCTCCTGAAAGACTCACGATAACGAGCCATCCGAATATTCCCGGCAATACAGTTAATATAGCACTTCGGAGCTTTGCATCCATAGAAAATGGTCTTAACCACGCTGCGAGATATAAAAAAGGTAGTCTAAAATAAAAGAAAATTACCAGGGGCACAAATATCAAAATTCCAAACTTTAACAAGAAAGTAAAAATTCCTACATGCAAAGCGTTAATTGGGTAGCCTAGAGTTGAGTTAAATGCAAAGCCCAACCCTCCTCCTATTACAAACTGCAATGAACTCACCTGAGTGAGAGCATCAGCCAGTTCTTCAGAGCGCATATTGCCAGAACCAGAATCATCTTCTATCCTTTTTGAGATTAGACTATTTTCAGAAAAAAGAACACCAAATAATATTAACATTACAATTACTACTCCTATAATTATTAGTAGGGAAATTGCTCTGGCAGAAACAGATTTTTTAGTTGTGATTACCCCGTTATAAAGCTGGTATGATAAGCCAACAGATGAAAAAATTAAAACAGCAAGCAAGCTGAAAGTGGACGCTCTTGTTGCAGAAAGTATCGTCACGGAAAAAAAGTGAAGTCCAATCATTGTCACTATGGGAATAAGCCAGGCTATACCTTTCCTTGCCAATATTCCTAGAGCGATACCAGTGGGAACTAGCAGTAGCTCGGAGTAAAAGAACAAAACGCTATTTTTAGCTATTACTCTGACAAGGGTTTCTACATTGGCATCTTCTAAGGCTAGTATTTGAGAATAATACAGTACAAATGTTGCCATACCGATAAAAGCCAACAAGTGCCAGCTTGAATTACCTGCCTTTACTATCAGTCTGAAGAGTGCCAACCCCCCGATCAGCCAGAGAAATAATAGTAGGTCTATTCTCAGCCATACAGCTTCACTACCTTGCCCTATCCCACTAACAGTATAAAGCAATAAACCAGTCCAGTAAAATAACCCCCAAGTTCCTGAAAGGAGTTTACGAAAAGGTCTATCTACAAAACTAGCCCCACCAACAGCCAGCAACCATCCTAAAACTGAGGGGCCTAATAGGCCCTGGTTTACTTCATTGCCACTGCCTAGTTCAACGCCAGCTCGAACTAGCGACAAAAGACTGCCATAATAAGCAACTAATGCCAGACAAATTTTCCAACTAATTCCTTGATTCTTAGATTTCTTGTTGATGGCTGTTTGTAGCATGCAAATCTAATTTGTAAAAAATCAAAAAGCTAAAATAGACTCAAATGCTCGGTGTAGTTGTTGCTGAGAGTGTTGGTAACAGTAGTCCTCAAAATTAGGTTTTATTTTCGTAGCTTCGGTTAAGGAATGATTACACAAGCTCTGCAACGCTTCAATACCTCCTTGTACGTCCTCCTCTTTAATACTCAAACCCAAAGAAAATTTATCCACTCTTTCGCCCATACAATATCCCCGGCTAACAATCACAGGTTTTTTAAAAATTGCAGCCTTAGTTAAAATATTACTGCTATGAGGAAAATTATTATAGGCAGCAAATAAAACATCACATACATTTACTAGGGCGTTAAATTTAGGTCCGTCAGGAATTTCATCGAAATGAAAAAAGCAGTTGTGATACTTTTGCTTAATAATGGATCGAATTCTTTCTAGCTCTTCCGGTAGAAATGCAGATTCGGCTAGCTGACCAGCGAAAACAAACAGCCAGTTTTCTTTGACTGATTTGTGAGCCATGTCTAAAAGCGTTAAAATTCCCTTACGTTTGCCTATAGATCCCAGCAGGCCCACAATTTTCCTCCCCCCAGCTTTCTCAATAATTTGCTGCGCAATCCAGTAATTAGGATCTGCTAGCGATTCATCAGCTATATCGGGGAAAATAATCACAGGTTTATTATCAATTCGGGTTTGTAGTTTTTGGGCAATGCCCTCATCAAGCACAGCAATGGAGCGACAGCGAGATGATTTCAACATTCCATCTGGGTTGAAAATCCCACGGCGAATCGGCAAAAGTTGCAACCCTATCCGCAAATGACTGGGCTGAAAATAGAGTCCAGACCAATTATAAGGTAAAATTTTTTCTATTGCACGATGTGTTAAATAAGGCCACAGTTGAAGATCGATATAGGCGAAAAAGACTAGATCCGGGGAAGTTCCAAGCTGGCGCGACGCATCCTGAATAGCGGCGGCGGCAGAACGCCACCGAGCCAGTGCATTAAAAGTTAAGCGCAGTCTGGGTATCGGGAACTGACTAAGCTCTGGTTCGCTCAGTGCAAACGTCTGTAGTCGAGCGGCTAGGCTGGGACAATTAAAGGCAACCCATTCGCTTATTTCCACCGGGTGGGGACAGAATACCATAACTTTCTGTCCAAGCTCCAGTAAAGTTCTGGCAAACAGCTTGAGGTAGGTCTGATGATGGCCACCCCAAAGGGTGTCAATGAGAGCAATAGTTTTCATAACAGGCATTTTATCCCCGAACGACTAATCCCATTCCCCAAAACTTTTTACCAAACCTGTATTGATGAAAATTCCGTCCATTTGTAATAATTCTGCCCTATTTTTAGTCGATCTCGATTCATAACCGCGACCTACCATGATGTAGTGATTTTTTTGTAAAAACTCCAGAACTTCCCATAAAGCAGGCTGGCCATCATAAAAATGACGAAATGATAGCTCAATAACCAAGCATTTAGCTTGTGAAAGTACATTTACTGCTCCTCTGAGTACACTGAGTTCAAACCCTTGCACATCAATTTTTATCAAATCAGGATAAGGTAGTTCATTTTGGGCGTATATTTTATCTAAAACCTTTATTTCTACTTCTTCTTTATCGAATAAAATGCTATTGGGAAAATAGTCTTCTTGAATGTCAGTTGCCTCCAAAAATGAAGCAGAAGCAGTGCCACCTTTTATACTGAGCCTTTCTTCCTTCTCCCCTAAGCCGCACTGATAAATCACTTTGGATACCCCAGGCAATCGTAGCGAATGTAACTTTTCTTGAAATTTATTCTGAGGCTCAAAAAAAACCACATGTTTGAGATCCGGGTTCAACTGATGCAAGACATAAGCCCATTGTCCGCAATTTGCTCCAATATCACACAAATATTTAGGTTGAATAAATTGTGTGACACAAGATGTGGTTTCAAATAAATCTCTTCTATTTAAATGGAAAACCAATGGATCGGCATTTTTGACTTCTACTTTTTCCGCTAAATAAAGTAGCTCTCTAGAAAATTTGCGTAATAGTTTACTGAAAAAATACATAACTCAGTTTTTAGATTAGTTTAAACTATCGTTAACACTTAGAGCTGATTTTTCGCTACAGCCACAAACATAAAGGAGTTTGTGGGAATCTCGTTACCAACAAGCGGTACTAACCTGCCATAACCCTTAAGCACAAACCAGTCGTACCCGCAATCTCTGAGCATAGATATGATATCTGAAGGTTGATAGCCGAATGACTTTGACATTTCGTAGGTCATTTCAATCAGTAACCGTGTAATTTTACGAGCTTGGAATAGCTTTAGCATTCCCTTAAGCACTGTGTACTCGCCGCCCTCAACGTCTAGCTTCATAAGGTCTATCTGGTTGACGTTGTGATTCTCCAACCAGCAAGCTCCTTCAAAAAGCTGAATACTAACTTTGTCGAATTTACTGGGATCGGCACCGGGATGACAAATGTCTCCCAAAGAGTTGTACACTTCCATGCCGGGTTCCCCACTGCTTAGGGTTGTAATTGCATCTCTTTCCCCTAGCCCAGCCTGATAGATTTCTAGCCAATCAAATTTATTTAATTGCTTATTTTGTTTTAACAAATTGAAAGCAAACTCACCTGGTTCAAAAGCAATTACACGACCTGTATAACCGACAATTTTACAAAAAAATAGCGAGAAATATCCCACATTAGCCCCTACATCTAAAACAATCTGTCCCGGTCTTAAATGGTCGCGGATGAAATCCAAAGACTCTGGTTCAAAAATATATTCCGTATAGGCAATACGGAAATACATATCTGGATGAATTACCATTGGCAAATCAATGCCAGGCATCACATCTACGAGTTCCCGCATTTCGGCTTTTGCTTTGGCTAAATTAGAATTATTTTTATTAAAAATTATTTGATTCAAACCAAGCTTGCTCTTCAGAAAACTGTTGATTCGTCTAAATAAAAATTTAGGATTCACGCGCGCTCCTTATTTACAGATTCGTAGGGAATGCCAGCTAGCCGAAAGATAACTTTTCCAGTAAGACCTAATTTAGCAAATACAATTTCTAGCGCTCGACCGAGAGTTTCTATCCGGTGCTTCCCCCCCAAGTAAGTTCTCTCAATTCTAGCAATAGATAGTCCTGTCAAGATGTAGAATACTCCTAAAGCAACAAACTGAGCAATATCACTAGCTTTTTCAGCATTCAACACCAAATGCAGCAGACAGGATACACACATCAAAATCAGAGATGCGTATAGGGGTTTTAAAAACCAAATAGTAAACAATTGCAAAGGCATTTTATTTTTGTCTCTCCTACATAAATAGAGAACTCCTACTAAAATCGCTAGGTTCCCAAGGACTGCATATCGAAAGCCCAACGTTATAGAAAATAAGCTCAGAAATGGCAGGATAGCAAAACCCGCGAGCGCATGAAATATCCAGTTTCCTTTAGCATCTCCCTTACTCAATCCAAAAAAGAACGTTACTATCGCTTGGGCATGAATGTAACCTACCCAGCAGAATATGAATAATTGGAAAGACGCTTCCTTAGCAAATTGAGCATTTACCATTATAGTGAGTAAAGCAGGCCCTACAATTATCAGTCCCGCAAAAATCAAGCTAGACATTAATCCTATGAACCAGCGCAAACGCTCTTCGGTTCTTTCGGCTACCTCTTCCAACTGATTTCCTTGGGCTGAAAGCATAGGAAACAGGTAGCTAGCTTGACTGACTAATGTCTGGTGGACTATTTTATAAATATTTTGAGCAAATGCGTAGAAAGGCAGAGATGCGCTTCCAAAAAAAGAAACTATAAGGATTCTATCTATACCCTGCAGTAACGGAACCGTAATTTGAGTCATGTAGACCCACTTACCAAAATTCCAAAGTTCCAAGAATATATTTTTATTCCAGTATGGCATCGGCAAGAAACCAATCACTCGGATAACCCCAAAACCTGTAAAGAGAAGTCGAAGGGTATAAAGTGATACCAAAACAATGCCAACGGTAAGGATGCTGGGAAACGCCTTCAGTAAAGTAATACCACATATACCATTAGCTAAACTAAATGCTAGGTTCAGTTTAGTTTCCCAATCAAATCTCTGTAAAGAAATTAGCAAATTATTTAGGGAACTGAATATCTGGATAAACAGAAAGACTACACCGGACAAGACACAGTACCACTGACCTGTTTCAGGATTGCCACTATACTTAGTCCATTCAATGATAAAAGGAGCCCCTAGTGAAAAAATGCCTAACCCGAAAACCCCGAAACAGAGTGAAGTGGACAAGCATATTCCAGCTACTTGTTTAATAGTTTCAGAATCATTTTCAGCATGAGCTTTGCTTATCAGGCGCGTAGCAGCAGCACCCAGTCCTAAATCGCTAAAGCTACTGTTAATACCTATGATAGTGCTGACAGCAATGACAAAGCCCGCTTCCGCTTCTCCAAGCCAGCGAATAGTAACGCCAGCAAACAGAAAGCCAAGGATGGCTGTGCCAATTGAGCCAATACCAGTCCAGAAAGAATTATTAACCGCTTTAGCCAGCAAGCTACTGCTCATATATTTTTACTTTTAATATTTTTTTGTTCTTGAGTAAAAATATTTTCAGCTCCTGCCTTCCAAGGCTCTCGCCCATACTCGTAAGCTCCTATATCTGGGGCTGAACCAATGTACCCATCTGTGTATGGAGGAATAACATCACCGGCATCAACGGCAGGAGAATTATATTCTAATTGGTAATTGTTAAATTTGGCATTCACAAACTTTGGTTCTGTCCCATTGTATAAGTTGTTTTTCTGAATAATTGCAGTAAAAACAGGATCGGTATTTATGCGGTTCCTAAAAATGTTGTTATTGGCTTTCGTTCCTTTAAAATTTTGTGGCCCGTAACTGGTTAGGCTGAGATGATCTCCTAAAAAAGTATTATTATTAACTTGAACATTAATCCCTTTAATGCTAAGTATCATCGCGTCAAAAGCATTCCATATTACGTTGTGGTGTATGATAAAATTAGAAGAACTGACATCTATGTAAAGGCCAGCACCCTTATAGTTACCATATTTTAAAGTTCTGGCATTATTGTCGTGAAGCACATTATAAGCAATTTCTGCACCCCCGCCATTGCCTGCTGTGTAAAGTAACCCGCCGTCTGGAGTCTGTAAATTTGAATTGTACAAGTGATTGTGAGTAATCTTTATATTAGATGCATACTCAGGTGCATCGTAAGTATTCAAGGGGTTATACATCAAAGTATGCCTTCCTGAGTTGTAAACCGTATTTTGAGTAACTTCGTGACCAGTACCTGCAGCAATATAAATTCCAGCCCCCTCGTATCCGGTATAGCATACCTCCGACACTACATTATTTTTAATTGTGTGATTACTGCCTCCCACCGATATACCAGTACCTGCACTGTAGGTAATCCTACTGTTGATTATGCTATTATTATTTCCTTTAATATTAATTCCAGTATTATATATTTTGGAATGATCTGGTTTGGTCATATCGGTATAGTGCCAGATATATTTAGCATCAATACGCTCAATAATATTATGGCTGGAATTGTTATTTAACATGATAGTGGATGCAAAAATATGGAATCCCTCTACCTTGATGTATGACCTATTAGACAAGTCAAAAGCATTTAGGCGTTTTTTGGCTTCTACTAAATGATTTGCTGGACTGTCACCTTTTGGCGTCCAGAGATACAGAATAGAGCTACTACTATCCAAAAACCATTCAGAGTCTGTATCTAAAGCAGCTAGCTTGCCCCATAAAAAGTAAGGATTATTGGCTTTAGGTCTATAACCTTCACCCCAGTCCACAAAATCGAAATTAAGTTGTCCGGACAAGTTACTGGTAACTGTACCTGTCTGAGTCCAGTAAGCTACCCCACCTTGAATGTTAATCTTGGCACCTTTCCAAAAATTAGTTGTTTCAGTTAAGTCTTGATCGCTCAAGCTTGCTTGCAAAACTGAACCGCTTGCTTCGGTAGGTTTTGAGTAAGAAGCGGTTTTTGTCATGGATTTGACAGGTTGCGAGATGTTAGTGCCAATGTTTGGCCATCTAGCCTCAATCATCATTTGTCCGTCTACAAAAATTTGATTGTTACCCAAACCCAGATCCCAATTCAAATTAGTTTTATAAATAGACTCTTCATGGTTACTCCAACCTTCAATGATTTCAGCCCCACTGATAGTTACTGTTTCATTTTGATAAGGTTTAAAATTAATTCTGCCATTGGCTATTCCCGAGTTAGCTGGAATTACAGTTTCTCTGTAAACACCTTCCCTTACATAGCAGGTATCTCCCGCTTTAGCTATCTCAGCGCATTTCTGAATAGTTTGGAAAGGTTGCTCTAAAGTTCCTGAATTTTTATCAGAGCCAGAGGTTGCTACAAAGTAGCCACGGGGGGTTCCATCTTGAGCTTTGGTCAAGCTTGAATTTTGCCAGTCAGTTTCCAAGAGTAGTGCTAATATAAATCCTGCTGTGAAGCAAATGATACTAATTTTACGAACAGCTACTCCCAACATACTCTTGTTTTTCCAGTTTCCCATAGCCTTGCTGGCAGTAGGTTTAGCCATTCCCCTCACAGACAAAAGCTGAATCTAAAAGTTCCTTGTAAGCATATTGAATATATGTAAAATTAATAGCCCACAGCTTTTTATCTAAGGCTCGAATACTCGCCGTCTGGGATACCAGCTTCCATATCTCGATTTCAACCCTCATCTTCCTTTGAGCTCACTTCCCAGTCAATCAGTTGCTAATTGCTCGTTTGGATAAATCAAAATCTTATAAGTCTCCTCCCCCGGACTCACCGCCCGCTCCACCGCTTGGGCCAAATCCCGCAATGGATACCGGTCACTCACCAGCGCATCCACATCAATCCTCTTACCAAACACAATATCCGCCGCCAGCGCCTGCACCCGATAGGACGAACTGTAACTCCCCATCAAGTCAACCTCCCGCCGGTACAGAATATTTGGATTTATCGGAATTTCCACCTCATCCGGAAATTCCGCAAAAAACAAAATTTTCCCACCTTTCCGCGTACAGTCCAGAGCCTGGAAAAATGCTTTTTCACTCGGAACCGCTAACAGCGTAGTGTCCACCCCCACCCCGCCAGTCAGCGCCGCCACCTTAGCCGGCAAATCCGCATCCCGCGCATCAAAAGCAGCCTCAGCCCCCACACTCAGCGCCTTCTCAATCCTGGACGGCAACAAATCCGTCGCAATCGCCCGCGCCCCAAAATACCTCACTAGCATGATGAACATCAGCCCTATTGGCCCAGCACCCGTCACCAACACCGTTTGTCCAGGTGCCACCTGAGCTTTTTTCACCGCCTTCAGACAGCAATTTGTCGGTTCGACAAAACTCGCCTGCTCAAAACTCACACCATCCGGAATCGGAATCAAGCCCCCGTTGGCCACAATATGGCCCGGCACTTTCACATACTCAGCAAAACCCCCACCGCTGGGCGCAAACCCCGCCGTCGTCGTAATGTTTTTATAAACATCACACATTGAAAAATTTTCATTCAGGCAATAAGCGCAGCGCATGCAGGGGATGTGGTGCATCACCACCACCCGCTGGCCCACCTGCCAGCCGGCTACCTCTGCTCCCACCGCAGCGATTGTCCCAGCTGTCTCGTGGCCAAAAATGCGCGGAGGCTCGTAGAGAGGATAGCGAATTTTTTTAATATCCGACTGGCACAGCCCGACTACCCGCACTTGCACCAGAACCTCATCCGGCCCAATCTCCGGCACCGGCACCTCTTCATAGCTCAGTTGATTGACCCCTCTGAATACCTGCGCTTTCATGCTCCTCTTGTTTTACCCAGTGCCACTACACTTTATCAAAACTTAAAAATTTTTGCACTAGGGATTTCCCGTGATAGACGAATTGACTGCTGACATCTTAGTCGTTGGTGGCGGCACCGGCGGCACCGCAGCCGCCCTGCAGGCCGCTCGCCGGGGGGCCAAAACCATCTTAGTCACTGAAGGGCCCTGGCTGGGAGGCATGCTCACCTCCGCCGGCGTTTCCGCCCCCGATGGCCATGAACTGGCCGCCTTTCACACCGGCATCTGGGGTGCCTTCCTCCGCGAACTCCACCAGCGCCAAGCTGGCGGCTTAGACAACGCCTGGGTCAGCTTTTTTACCTACGACCCCCGCCTCGGGGCCCAAATCTTTTCAGACTGGGCCGCTGCCGAACCCAACTTGCACTGGATTGCCGGCTGCCACCCCAAAGAAGTCCTGCGACAAGGAAACCGCATCACCGGCGTCCGGTTTAGCGACCTCACCGTCCGGGCCCAACTGACCCTGGACGCCACGGAACTCGGAGACTTGCTAGCCCTAGGGGAAGTTCCCTGCAGATGGGGCTGGGAATTGCAATCCGAGTGGGGCGAACCCAGCGCTCCCGCAGCGGCCAGCGCCCTCACCGAAAACTACCCCGTGCAGGCACCCACCTGGGTTGTCATTATACAGGATTTTGGTGCCGGTGAGGCAGCGCCCGAAATTCCCGCGCCCCCCCTGGACAATCCCGACCAGTTTGCCGGCGCTTGGGACGGGTACGGCGCAGAGCAGTTCCTCAATTACGGACGCCTGCCAGGAAATCGCTTTATGATCAACTGGCCACAAAAAGGCAACGACTACGGCTCAGGTGCTGGACGCCTGATTGAATCCGAGGCGGCGCGGCAGCAATTTCTCCTGGAATGCCGGTGGCACACCCAAAGTTTCGCCCGCTTCATCCAAACCCAGCTGGGCCGCCGGTATGGCTTGGCCGATAGCATCTTCCCCTCATCTTACTCCCTGGGTGGGGGAGCCTACGCCCTGCACCCCTACTACCGGGAAAGCCGGCGCGTCCAAGGACTTGTCACCCTGCGCGAGCAAGATATTCTGCCGGTGCCCGGAGGGCGCACCGCCGGCTTGCCGGTCAGTCCAGAGGGCCAAGTAACCGCCATCGCCACCGGCAACTACCCCAACGACCACCATTACACCGGCTTCCAGTGGCCGGTGCGGCCCAAATCCATCCGCTGGGGCGGGCGGTGGACCGGCACCCCCTTTACCATCCCCTACGGTTGCCTGATCCCAGCCGGCACAGATGGCCTGCTGGTCTGCGAAAAAAATATCTCCGTCTCTCATATTGCCAATGGTGCCACACGCCTGCAGCCCGCCGTTCTCGGTATTGGCCAAGCTGCCGGCATCGCCGCAGCCCTGTGCGCCGAACGGGGATGCCAGCCGAGGGACTTGCCGGTGCGAGTCCTGCAAGAGGCGCTGTTGCGAGAGCCCACCGCACCGGCAGCAATTATCCCCCTGTTCAATCTCACCCCTGGCCACCCCGAGTGGCTGCACCGGCAACTCTATTATTTAGATCGTCCCGACGCCTATCCAGCCACCGGCGACTGCCCAGAACAAAACAGCTCCAAATCCCCAAATCCCCAAATCCCGGCATTTCCAATCCCCCAACCGGCACACACCGGCATCTTCCACCGGCACGCCGAACAGGATTACACCCTCACCCTCACCGGCCCCCCTGAGCTGGCCAATCAAACCCTGACACTCGTCACCCTGCAGCCAGAAGTTGACCGGCAGTTACTTTCCTGTCGAGACGGGCAGGTGGTCACAGTCAGGGGGCGTCTGAATCCGGCGGGCAATTGGCTTATCGTACAAGAAATATGCTATAATAACAAGCTTTTCGTCAGGTGAGAGCCGGTTGAGTCTGAGAAAAATTGACAAACTGTCCTGATGGACTGGTTGTTGATGCGTATCAGAAAAGGAAACTCTGATACGGACATCTCATGCGGACTCAGGCGGTTATCGTCTTATCAAGTTTCCTGTTCGTTGGGCTGGCGGTTGCTTTCTCTGGGATGCGGTCAGATTCAACTGAGTTGCTTCCGCCCACCACTTTCCCGGACTTCGCGCAAGACAAACCAGATTGCGACGATCATCGGGGCAGTGGACGGGTGGAGGAGTGCCAGACGCCCAACGATTCGAGCTCTCTAGTAGCGAGTTCTGCCAGATGAGTCTTGTCACCGCTAGAGTAGTGGCAGGGCTGGTGTCGGCTGCTGGCAACTGGCCCATTTTGACTGCTGCTCTTCGCTTTGAACTTGCGGGAGAGGCCCACTGGTACAGCTGGCCAAAAGGAAAGCTGTCCTGAGGGCTAACCGTTGTGGCAGTTTCGCGATCCCAGCGGCTTTGAAAAAGCAGCGCCTGTTTTTGTGGCAATCGAAGCGACAAACAGCTGTATGGGTCTTTGGGTTTTTTTATAATTAAATGGTTGAAGGCTTTGAGGTACATGTCAGCAACCCCATGCTTGACGGCAGGGGCGTTTGTTTCCGCTCACGCGGGAACGATCGGGGTAAAGCAACCTTGACGCAGCGCAGCGGCTCCTTTAGGAGTATCGCCGGTCTGTGACCTGTGTTATTACTGAGGCATTTGGACGGAGTAACTTTTCTCTCAGTCCTGAGCAAGCTGGAACCCCCGCCGTCAAGTCATTTTGATGGGTGGCAAGCTACATGAATTCACCTCAGCCCCAGTCCCTTCCTAGGGATGGGCGCATCTGAGGAGGGCTGCTGACTCACCAACCAACACCGGCATTACCGAATTAGGTTATGTCGCAACCATCATGCGCAACAATCAACAGAGGAGTCCGTGACTCCTCCCGATGTAACCATCTTAGGGATTGTGATGACAAACGACTTAGATCTGATCAAACGCCTTAGCCCCAGTGCCATGGATCAGATCATGTTTTATCTTGCCTTCAGTGCCATGAGAACCAGTGGGCACCGGCACGGAGCATTTCTAGATGCAGCAGCGACAGCGGCTAAATGTGCCATTTATCAGACCTATCTGGAGCAGGATCGAAACCTGCGGATGACGGGGCACCTGCATCACATTGAACCCAAGCGGGTTAAGGCGATTGTAGAGGAAGTCCAAGAGGCGCTGACTCAAGGCAAACTCTTGAAAATGCTGGGCTCTCAGGAGCCTCGCTATCTGATTCAGTTTCCCTATGTCTGGCTGGAACAGTATCCCTGGCAGCCCGGTCGGGCCCGCATTCCAGGCACCAGTCTGACGTCTGAAGAAAAGCGCCAGATCGAGCAAAGACTGCCACCCAACCTGCCCGACGCCCAGCTGATCAACTCTTTTCAGTTGATGGAGCTCATAGAATTCCTGCACGCTCGCTCTCAGGAAGATTTACCCCCAGAGCGGCGCATGCCTCTCAGCGAGGCTTTAGCAGAACACATCAAGCGGCGTTTAATCTATGCCGGTACGGTGGCCCGGATTGACTCTCCTTGGGGAATGCCTTTCTACGCTCTCACCCGCCCTTCTTACTCGCCTTCCGACGAAGAAGAGCGCACTTATATCATGGTCGAGGATACGGCCCGGTACTTCCGGCTGATGAAGGACTGGGCCGATCGCCGGCCTGGAGTGATGCGCGTCCTGGAGGAACTCGATATCCCGCCCGATCGCCTTGGCCAAGCTCTGGAGGAATTGGATGAAGTTATCCGCGCTTGGGCCGATAGATATCACCAGAAAGGTGGCTCCACCATGATTCTACAAATGGTTTTTGGCCCCAAAGAGGACTGATGAGGAGGTGGAGAGCCATTGACTCAGACTGACGGCTGGCGGCTCATCCCTCAGTCTTCAGTCCTGAAGTCACATACCACTTATGGGTATTTTTGTCAATCCATTAAGGGCAATATTTTATACGATTTTTTGATTTGGCTGCTTCTACCCTCTCCCCCTAGCGCTCCTGATAAAAGAGAGCTGGGGGAGTTTTGTGTGGCCCTTGCTCGGCTTGTGGGGTGCGCTGTTAACGCACCCTGCGGCCACACCGGCTCGGCCCGCTGGCCCGCATACCGCACTGCCCGCTGTTTGTCAAGAGGCACAGCGAAAATCTTATTCAAAAAAATAAAAATCGGGATGACTGGATTCGAACCAGCGGCCCCTTCGTCCCGAACGAAGTGCGCTACCAAGCTGCGCTACATCCCGTAACCACTTCCTTACTATAACACAAGTGTATCAGATAATCTTGAGTTAGGATCGAAAAGTTGTAACTTTATTAACTCAAACAAGCGCGTGACTGTCAAGCCAGACTGGTTGCGGGTCAAAGCGCCTCAGTGGGAGCGCGTCGGCAACGTTAAAGCAATTCTCCGGGATTTGGCCCTGAATACCGTTTGTGAGGAAGCGTCCTGCCCCAATATTGGGGAGTGCTTCAACGCGGGTACGGCTACCTTCTTAATTATGGGGCCGGCGTGCACCCGAGCGTGCCCCTACTGCGACATCGACTTTGAGAAAAAGCCGAAAGCCCTCGACCCGACTGAGCCAGAAAGACTGGCCCAGGCTGTGGGCAGGCTGCGCTTGAACCATGTGGTGATTACCTCGGTCAACCGGGACGATCTGCCCGATGGCGGGGCGTCCCAGTTTGTGCGCTGCATTCAGGCGGTTCGCTCCACTTCTCCCCAGACTACCATAGAAGTTCTCATTCCTGACTTGTGCGGCAACTGGGAAGCTCTGGAGGCGATTCTGTCGGCTGGGCCAGAAGTCCTCAACCACAATACCGAAACCATTCCTCGCCTCTACCGGCGGGTGCGCCCCCAAGGAGACTACCGGCGCACTTTGGAACTGCTGCGGCGAGCGCGGGATTTAGCCCCTTGGGTGTACACTAAATCGGGGATTATGGTGGGACTGGGGGAAACCGATGAGGAAATCCAGCAAGTCATGCAGGATCTGCGAGCTGCCGGTTGCGATATTCTGACGGTGGGCCAGTACCTGCAGCCGAGCCCCAAACACCTGCCGGTGGCCAACTGGGTGACACCGGCCCAGTTTGACGCTTGGAAGCAGCTGGGCGAATCGTTGGGGTTCCTGCAAGTTGTTGCCTCCCCCTTGACAAGATCGTCGTATCATGCAGGGCAGGTGAGAGCGCTGATGGAGCGCTATCCGCGCCGCCGGTTTTAAAGTTATTGTTTTAGGTTTTAGATCGAAACCGCAGATGAACGCAGATATAGCGGTTTTCATCCGAGGTGAGGTGCCCAGAAACCCGGTTTCTTAAAGAAACCGGGGTTCTGACATGTACTTCATCCAACTGACAGCCGCTATAAAGGCAGATGACCCGATCGTATCCATCCGCGTTTATCCGCGCCCATCTGCGGTTCAAAATTTAAAATTGAGCAATGCAGCAAACAACTGTCGCAGTGATTGGAGCGGGTGTTTGGGGGACGGCCCTCGCCGGTTTGGCCAGCGCTAATGGCCACCGGGTGCGGCTGTGGTCGCGCCAGTGTTCGGAAAGCCTCGAAGATGTGGCCGACGGCGCTGAGATCCTGCTGTCCGCCGTGTCGGTGAAAGGGGTGAGGTCGGTGGTGTCGCAGCTCCAGTCCGGGCCATTTTCCGCCGGCACCACGATCGTCACCGCGACCAAAGGGCTAGACCCCCAGACCACCTCTACCCCTTCTCAAATATGGCAGGAAGCGTTTCCCTCCCAGCCGGTGGTTGTTTTGGCGGGACCGAACCTGTCCAAGGAAATTCAGCAGGGACTGCCGGCGGCGACTGTCGTGGCCAGTCCCGACGCCGCTGCAGCCGCGCGGGTGCAAGCGGTCTTTTCTTCGAGCACTTTTCGGGTTTACACCAATCCCGACCCCTTGGGAGTGGAACTGGGCGGGACTTTAAAGAATGTGATGGCCATCGCCGCCGGCGTGTGTGACGGGCTGCAGCTGGGCACGAATGCCAAAGCGGCGCTGCTGACCCGGGGGCTGGCAGAAATGATCCGGATTGGCACCCACTGGGGGGCGCAGGCGGAAACCTTTTACGGCTTGTCCGGACTGGGCGACCTGCTGGCCACCTGCAACAGCCCCCTCAGCCGCAACTACCAAGTGGGGTATCAGCTGGCACATGGCAAGACACTGCCGGAAATCTTGGCCCAGCTGGAAGGCACCGCTGAAGGGGTGAACACGACTCAAGTTTTGATCGATCGGGCTAACCAGCAGGGAATATATGTTCCGATTTCCTATCAAGTCTATCGCTTGCTGCAGGGCGAAATTACCCCGCAACACGCCGTTGAAGCCTTGATGCTGCGAGCGCTCAAACCTGAGTGATACGCCCTCCGCGCCAGGGAAGGCCGGCCCCAAACTATTCTGCATTAAATTTGCATAATAAATCACTGTTATTCCGTTTCTCTCGTTACGGTCATTGCCCGTAATGGGCGTCTGGAAGCTCGGCCTTGAAAAAGTTTGCAGTTGGGCTTTCTAGCAGTATTCACTTAGCTTAGGACAGTAGGACAGGCGAGACGCCTGTCCTACGCCTTTTATTGCGTAGGGGGCAGGAGGCGGAGCAAAATGTCTATAATAAGCAAATTAAAAGCATAACAGCTGAATTCTCCCTCACCCCCCCTCTCCCCACTCGGTTTCGGGGTTGGGAGGGTGAGGGCTTTCATGTCTGTCTCGCCGGCCAAAGTGGGATGCTGCGAGCCAGACCGGCTCGTTCGCCTGGGAGAGCGGGCACAGCTTTCTGGCTGCTGTTTCCGTGAGGGTAACAGGTGAGCCGGTTTTAAGCAGTGATCGAGATAACTTAACTGCAGTGATGGAGATTAACGACAGTAGCGAACAGAGGTCACATCCTGATGCTGAGGGGGCTTCTATACTATTGACATGATAATAGTCCAGCCCTTTACTGCTGACAGGATGGCGGTTGGATACCGAGATTGGTGTCGCCTTAAGTAGCTGTCGCTCAATTAAAGCGGATTTAGAATCAGAGGCAGCATCAGCCCAACTAAACCAGCGCCGCAGGCAAGCCTAAGTCAGTCAAGAAACTGTAAGTAGTGTTTGCTCGTTCTGAAGGGCGGGAATAATAAGCGTGAGCGACAGCATGCGCGAGCCTCATTGTCACCCAGATCAACTGAGACGATTGCTATGCCAGGAACCTTCTTCTTCGCTGATACAGACTATGACGAACAACTGAATGCCTCGGGCGTTCAGCCAGACGGCATCGCCGACGATGTTGAGCTAATCGAGGATGGGTTGGTTGAGCTGGAAATGGAGGATGCAGACCCTGTTAGCTTCGGGCAAAATGCCAACCGCCGCACCACTGACCTCGTGCGCTTGTACCTCCAGGAGATTGGTCGGGTGCGCTTGCTGGGGCGCGATGAGGAAGTCTCCGAAGCTCAAAACGTGCAGCGCTACATACGGCTGCTGGAGTTGAGAAATAAAGCAGCTGAGGGGGATGAACTGATTCAGCGCTATGTCAAGTTGATGGAGGCGGGAGACAGGCTGGCTTCTCAGCTGGGGCTGCGCCCTTCTTTAGAGCGCTGGGCGGCTGAAGCAAGGGTTCTGGCTTCCGATCTCAAGCCGATTTTGGCAGGGGGAAAGCGCCGGTGGGCGGAAATTGCCGGTCTGACGGTTGAGGAGCTGGAATTAGTCCAAACTGAAGGCATCCGGGCGAAGGAACATATGATTAAGGCTAACCTCCGCCTGGTGGTGTCTGTGGCGAAAAAGTATCAAAATCGGGGATTGGAACTGCTGGATCTGATCCAAGAGGGGACTTTGGGTTTGGAGCGGGCGGTGGAGAAGTTTGACCCGACGCGGGGATACCGGTTTAGCACCTATGCTTACTGGTGGATTCGTCAGGGCATTACCCGCGCAATTGCTACCCAGAGCCGCACGATTAGGCTGCCGGTGCACATTACGGAAAAGCTGAATAAAATTAAAAAAGCCCAGCGCAAGATTTCCCAAGAAAAAGGTCGCACTCCGACTGTGGATGATATTGCCGGCGAGCTCAATATGACCACCAGTCAGGTGCGAGAAGTTTTGTTGCGCGTTCCCCGCGCTGTCTCTCTGGAAAGTAAGGTGGGGAAAGAGAAAGATACGGAACTGGGGGATTTGCTGGAAACTGCGGATCTGTCTCCGGAAGAGATGCTGATGCACGAAGCGTTACACCGGGACTTGAATCAATTGCTGGCTGATTTGACCAGTCGGGAGCGCGATGTGATTCAAATGCGGTTCGGTTTGGGGGATGGCCACCCTTACTCTCTGTCAGAAATTGGTCGCGCTCTGGATTTGTCTCGGGAACGGGTGCGCCAAATTGAGGCTAAAGCTCTGCAAAAATTGCGCCAGCCAAAACGCCGCAACCGCGTGCGGGACTATCTGGAGTCTCTCAGCTAGGTAGGGGGAGGGCACTGGGCACGCTCGCATTGGGCATTGGGCATTGACAGCTGAATTGTGGCAGTTCAACGAAATGGGATTAGGCAGGTTGAATGGGTTGCACCGGCAGCCGGCTGGCACGCCAAGCTCGGTGGTTAATAAAGCTGTGGGGTGAACCCGCCCCTACCAATCTTCGCTATGCAAGCCGGCTTTTTGGGTGCGTTCCCCCCAAGGGGAACGCTACTTCTGCTGGCAAGAAATGTAATAAATCTTTACAGCCGGTGCGGCGCGCCAGCTTCAGGCCGTCATATTTTTCAGGTAAAATAGGGTTTGTGTCAGGCGAAAATAGAGGCTAGTAGCCAAACAATCTGTCACAGGCTTCACTCTATCTGATCGTCTGTAGTGCGGGAGTGAGATTCCCGCGCTACTCAATCTAGGTGAGGCTTGAAAAATACACTTTTAGCTAGCTCAAAAATTGCGGTATGAAAACACAAAGTAGGCGGCATACTTTTAGAAAAACTATCGAGAAAATTTGATGTTATGCAGATGAATTAGCTCCCTCATTTCTTCTTGCTTTCGTGGCGAACACTGTTTAATCTTCGCACAATTTCCAGGAACTCTTCTCCATATCTTTGTCTCTGATATTGACTAACTTTTCTGGCATTTTCCTCATTTGAAAAGTCAGGCCCAGGAATGAGTTCAGGTAATAAAAGTTTTATTTTTTCTGCCAGGTCTTGCGGAGAATCGCGCCGAAAAAAAGTAGCGTGCGGGGGATTCTGTTCCAGATGAACTGGGATATCTGAGAGAATTATTGCTTTGCCCAGCAGACGTGCATCTTCAACTACTGTACTCCACCCCTCAAATAGTGAAGGCTGAATAACAGCTAACGCTCTCCTCATTAACTGGATTTGCTCTATCCTGGGAATTAGACCAATAAGTTTTACCTGTTCGTCTAATTCGTATTTTTGAATTAATGCGAGGAGCTCCCTGTCATAACCCGGAAAGCGACCATCTCTCAAATTCCCCGTACAAACGATAACTGGCTCAATCTTTTCTTTTTTAAGAAGAGCTAAAGCTTCGATAATAATTTTATGATTTTTATGAACCCAGAATTGATTGCTTACCAAAAAAAAGCGTTCCGGCAGTTTATACTGCTCTTGTACTGCCATAGGATCGGAAACAAACCATTCGGGATAGGGAACTGATCTAAAATTTAGTACGAAAGTTTGAGCTTTACCCCCTGGGTAGAATCTTTTAAAATCTTCTAACGCCACTTGACTGCTGAAAATAATAGCTGGTGCATTATGCCCCATATAGTTAAAGTAAAAATCACAAAGTTTAATTTTTCTTTCCGAAAAAAACTCAGGTAAATATTTGTGCTGAAAATCAGGTATCCAAGTGGCCCAGGCACAAGGTAAGTCCCAGCATAAACCATAAGTTTCATTAACTGGATACAAAAAATCTAGTTGTTCTCGCTTGGCAATTTTAGACAAAGCACCGGCATACAAAAACGGAATTTTTCTTAAAATTTTCCACTGAACCTGATTCCAGAAAGTTCCAGCCAAGTCCTTTTCCACACATAGCTTCTTGACAAACGGCTGCATTTCATTATAAATTTCTGGAGCGGAGTCTGAAGGAACTATTAAGTATAACTCAAGACCTGGCAGTTCTAAGGAAGCTATCGCCTTAACTAAGTTATGAATGTAGATTACTCCTCCCATCCATGTCTTATCGGCTGACATAATAATGCCAATTCTCAAAGGTTTTACCATCCTAATATCTCCGCTCTACACCATTGAACGTAAACCTTAACGCCCCTCTCAAGCGTCACTTCAGGCGTAAATCCTATTTGAGCAATCCTGCTAACATCAGAACGCCAGTTAATTGGATTTCCCACCGCTTGATGCCGGTCAAACTCTACTGGAATATTTTCATTCAGTTGCTCTAACACTAAATCCGCTAATTCCTTAATCTTTATCTCAATCCCACTGGCAAAATTATACACTTCGGCTTCGCATGGAGCTTTTTCTGCCAGCATATAAAGTGCTTTGGCCACATCGCGACCGTGAATAAAATCCCGGCTCTCATCGCCAGTTCCTCTTAATCGCAATACGTTTTGAGTGAGCGCTTTGTAACACATATCCCAGAGCACTTGCCGCCGCAGTCCTGGCCCATAAGCAGAAAAAATACGAACGATCGCAGTTGGCAGATTATAAACTTTGAAAAACTCCGCACAAAGCTGCTCAGAAATCAGCTTGTGGAACCCGTAAGGAGAGATGGGATTGGGATTTTGGCTCTCCCTGATCGGTAAAGTCTCCGGGTTGCCATAAACAGCCGCACTAGAAAGATAAATAAATTTACATTTAGGAGCGTATAGACGCAGGTTATCTAGAATATTAAATGTAACAGCAACACTGGCGTTGAAGTCTGCTGCTGGATCTATCACTGAGATATCGACTGAAGCTCTTCCAACACAGTGAATGCAAACCTGAGGTTGCACTTGTCGCACAACACCAGCTAAGTCAGTGGAGGGCAAAACCAATGGATGATAAGATAACAAATCTGGCTTGGGTGCATTTTCCGGCGGACGAGTTCCCAAACCCACTACTGACCAGCCAGCTTCAGCAAACTGACGGGCCACATATCTCCCGATAAATCCTGTGACACCAGTGATCAGAACAGCTTTCACAATTTTTATGGCTTAAGAGCAACGAATGAGTAAAGACGACCAGGCGTTCTATCGAGCCAAGAACGAAAGCGACCAACAAAAGATACAAAACTTCTTTGAGATGCCAGCCAGTTTGCCACGGATTTTCCCAGATATTTTTCTAACCAGGCAGCTATTTTTTCTCGGTTTTGCGAGCGGGTTGTAGGAAAATAATTGATGACAGATTCCGAAGGCCCATACACCTTTCTCAAAACCAGTCCAGCTTCACTTATCGCCCGACAATACTCTCCCAGTAAGAAGGCATTCTCCCCCCCATAGAATGAATGCAGAGGATGAGAGCTGAGAAAAGCCTCCAAGTCTTCTGGCTTAGAGATAACGTGTTCGCGAGTGGCTATAAATACACCACCTGGACGTAAGACTCTTGTCGCCTCCCGACAGAGCTGACCCAGATTCGCCGCGTGGTGTAACACCTGACGACAGTGCACTATATCAAAACTTTCATCGGCAAAAGGTAAAGTTTCAGCGAAGGTTTGTTCTACAATAATATTTAAATTAGCTTGTTGAGCTAATTGTCTAATCGCCCCAGCTCCCACCGTTAAACTGGCATCTGGTTCCAAGGCCGTAACTGTACATCCTGAACTAGCAAACGCATAACTTGATATCCCATTTCCTGCACCCATATCCAACACCTTTCCAGGCATCCAAGGCTGCAACACTTCGCAAACAGCTTGCCATTCTTCACTGTCGGCAAATCGTTGAGCTGCTGCAAGTAAAGGATCGTCGTAATAACAAGCTTTTACCAATTTTTCCCTTTGGGGCTGAGACTTCAACCACTCAACTGCTTGTTCCCATGTTAAAAATTTAGCGTTCATCTTCCGGTATCTCTCGAAGAATGCTCTCTGGATTATCTGCTACTCTTGTCCAATACAAAAAAATATTTTGTGACGGCTGAATCCTATCTCACAACAGAGCCTTTGCCAATAGTCGTTCCCCTTCTCAAAAAATGTCTTTATATAAATCCATGCTTTTCTCTCCAGATTTACAGGTTCAATGCCTGCCTCAGACCAATCTTTTGTTCCATTGTTTCAAATTATTCTTGGCCCAGCACCCGTCACCAACACCGTTTCTCCTGGTGCTACCTGAGCTTTTTTCACCGCCTTCAGACAGGAATTCGTCGGTTCGACAAAACTCGCCTGCTCAAAACTCACACCATCGGGCATCGAAATCAACCCCCCGTTTGCCACAATAGGGCCCGGCACTTTCACATACTCGGTCAAACCGCCACTGCTGGGCGCAAACCCCGCCGCCATCGTAATATTTTTATCAACATCACACATCGAAGAATTCTCATTCAAACAATAATGTCCCAACTGTCTCGGGGCCAAAAATGCGCGGAGGCTCATACAGAGGATAGCGAATTTTTTTAATATCCGACTAGCATAGGCCCACTACCCGCACTTGCACCAGAACCTCATCCGGCCCAATCTCCGGCACCGGCACCTCTTCATAGCTCAGTTGATTGACCCCTCTGAATACCTGCGCTTTCATGCTCCTCTTGTTTTACCCAGTGCCACTACACTTTATCAAAACTAAAAAATTTTTGCACTAGAGATTTTCCGCGATCGACGAATTGACTGCTGACATTTTAGTCGTTGGTGGCGGCACCGGCGGCACCGCAGCCACCCTCCAGGCCGCCCGCCGGGGGGCCAAAACCATCTTAGTCAGTGAATGGCCCTGGCTGGGAGGCATGCTCAGCTCCGCCGGCGTTTCCGCCCCCGATGGCCATGAACTGGCCGCCTTTCACACCGGCATCTGGGGTGCCTTCCTTCACGAACTCCACCGGCGGCAGACCGGCGGCTTGGACAGCGCCTGGGTCAGCTTTTTTACATACGACCCCCGCCTCGGGGCCCAAATCTTTTCCGACTGGGCCGCTCTCGAACCCAACTTGCACTGGATTGCCGGCTGTCACCCCAAAGAAGTCCTGCGGCAAGGAAACCGCATCACCGGCGTCCGGTTTAGCGACTTCACCGTCCGGGCCCAACTGACCCTGGACGCCACGGAACTCGGAGATTTACTAGCCCTAGGGGAAGTTCCCCACCGATGGGGCTGGGAATTGCAATCCGAGTGGGGCGAACCGAGCGCTCCCGCAGCGGCCAGCGCCCTCACCGACAACTACCCCGTGCAGGCACCCACCTGGGTTGTCATTATACAGGATTTTGGTGCCGGTGAGGCAGCTCCCGAAATTCCCGCCCCACCCCTGGACAATCCCGACCAGTTTGCCGGCTCTTGGGATGGGTACACCCCAGAACAGTTCCTCAATTACGGACGCCTGCCTGGGAATCGGTTTATGATTAACTGGCCACAAAAAGGCAATGATTACGGCTCAGGTGCCGGACGCCTGATTGAATCCGAAGCGGCGCGGCAGCAATTTCTCCAGTCAAGCCGGTGGCACACCCAAAGTTTCGCCCGCTTCATCCAAACCCAGCTGGGCCGCCGGTATGGCTTGGCCGATAGCATCTTCCCCTGATCTTACTCCCCGGGTGGGGGAGCCCAGGCTAAAGGTCGGCAAAATTGCGGCAGCCGAAACGCCGCAACCGCGTGCGGGACTATCTGGAGTCTCTCAGCTAAGTAGGGGGAGAGCACTGGGCACTGGGGATTGGGCATTGGGCACTGACAGCTGAATTGCGGCAGTTCAACGATATGGGATTAGGTGGGTTGAATGAGTTCCACCGGCAGCCGGCTGGCACGCCAAGTTCGGCAGCTAATATAGCAGCAGTCATATTGGTTAGGGCGTCAGTGACCTAGGGAAAAAGGCGTAGGGCAGGCGTTCCCTCCGACCCTCTCGATCTAATGTCCTAACCTAAATGCATACTGCTATAAAACTGTCGGGTGAGCCCCCCTACCAATCTTCGTTATGCCAGCCGGCTCAAAGGGTGCGTTCCCCAGGAACGCACCCCACTTCTGCTGGGAATACATGTAATAAATCTTTACAGCCGGTGCGGCGCGCCAGCTTCTGCTCGCCTGATTTTTAAGGTAAAATACTGTTTGTGTCAGGCAAAAACAGCCCTATGGAACCAGACAAACTGCGACGATTTAAAGAATATGGGGAGTCGGTACTCCAGAAACTGGACTCGGTGCCAATGCGCCCGTCTTTGCAAGAAAACTGGGTTCCAGCCAGCCTTGATGGCTGTCTGGATCGCCTGCGGGATGCCGCCAACAAAACCGTCGAACAGGCTTCTTCCCCCGTGAAAATCGGGGTGATGGGAGAGTTCAGTGCCGGCAAAACTTTGCTGCTGGGCAGTTTGATTGGCTATGCGGACGCTTTGCCGGTCAGCGCCAACCCCACCACCGGCAATGTCACCGCCATCCACATCGCTCAGCAAGACGGCTTACACACGACGCAAGTGCACGCATTTAAGGTTGAGTATCTCGACCGGCAAGGCGTTAAAGACTGTCTGCGCTTCATGCTAGAAGAAGCGGAAAAACGGGCTGTGGCGGCACAACTCCCATCACAGCAGCTGGCGGCGCTGAAAAGTTTGAACCCTCAAGACGCCGGTGTTTGGGACGGTTTGCTCAGCTTTTGCGAGGGAGCGTGGAACAGCAGCAAAAATTTGGAACTGCGCTATTTGCTCCGGGAGCTGGTATTATTTGCTCGCACCTATAACACTTACGAAGCTGCTATCACCGGCAAGAGCTACGAGATAGATGCCGCCACGGCACGGGAGGGGCTTCAGCTCGCTGATGCGGCAACCGACATTCAAAATCTCAGCTTCAACAGTTTGCCACCGGCACCGCCGCGATTGCAAAATCCGCCAAAGGATCTGACGGCTTGGTTATTGAAAAATACCTTCCCCCTGATCCGCCGCATAGAGGTGTGGGTCAAGGTATCAAAGGAAATCTGGGATCTCTCTGCAGTCAAAGGCGTCAATGAATTCGTTCTCCTGGATTTTCCCGGATTGGGAGCGGCAAATTCGGGAGTTCGGGATACCTTCTTGTCCCTGCGCGAATTAGAAGAAGTGCAGACAATTTTGATCCTGCTCAACGCCCAATCTCCGGGAGGGGATAGAGCCAATCGCATCTTCACGATGATGCAGCAGCGCAAACCCGGACAGGACTTGAAAGATCGCATCCTGGTTGGCGTGGGGCGCTTCGATGAACTGCCCCTGCAAAATGAGGGGGGCGAAAAAATTCTGGACGAATTGATTGGGGAGGACGGTTATTTTGACGATATTTTACAGTTGGGTGGCGAGCCGGTGACGGAAGAGAGCGTTTTGGAAAAATTGCGGGTTTTGAAAACAACCCTAGCCGGCGCTCAAGCGTTTACAAACCAAAAAGACCGGATTGTTTTGCTGTCGCCGCTGTTGGGGCTGGCGGACTTAGCAAAACGTGCCGGTGCGGTGAGAGCCGGCTCCCCAGAGTTTTTGGCGAATCTGGACTATCCCGGTTACTTGGATCAGTCCAAACGGTTGCGCCAGAAGTGGGGGAAATTGAGCGAACGGCTGCAGGAATCTGACTCGCGCAGCACCCTGGGGCGACAGCTGGGTTATTTCGCGCAAGATGGCGGTATTGGCAGATTGCGGGAATTGCTCCAGAAACACGTAGCCGATCACGGACTCAAGCAACTGTATGAAGACACCCGTCGCGCCGCCGGCGCTTTGCGCCAGCAGCAGGAGAGCCTGAAAAATATAGTAGAGCAAATCCACCAGCAAGGCATACCGACAGCAGAAACCCCGGGGTTTAACACCTTGCGCCAAAGCATCGACAGCCTGCTGAAAACCTACAGGGAGTTTCAAAATAATTTAGGCAAAAAGCCCCTGCAAAACCGCCAGGGGGTGGCCGTCACGGAGGTAGTCAGGGACGAACTTACCTTTCGGATGTCTCAGTGGAACAAGTGGAATTTGCTGTTTCAGAATACTGAGAATGGCATCATCAGATTGCCAAAATCAACCAGCTTAATAGACGAAATTTTTCGCGATCTTGATGCGGCTGAAGAGATTGGCATACCCACCAAAAGCGACGATTTTTACCCGCCTTTTGAAACAACTGTCAGAGAGCTGGAAAAATTTGCCCGCGATCGCGTCCGAGAAGCTGTCGCTGATTTGTTGAGCGGACTGTCTCACAAGGTGCGGGAGGAGCGAACTAACCTGGAAGAAATCCTGCCGGCGGAAAAGCAGAAGCCGCTGTTTGCGCAGCTCCGGGAGGCGAACACCAACATCCGCCCATTGCAAATTCTCGTTGGAGGTGCTAAACAGCCGCAAATCTGGCAGGAAGGCATCTTCAGAAAATGCGAACTTCAAGAGAACAGTCCGCCCACGATTAACCCGGAAATAATATTTCCCCTGGCGCGTACCGACAGCCGCAGGAGTGGCCAAACTTTTGAATGGGGGCGGGACAGTCAAACCCAAACTCAACCTCGACCGTTCAACCACCTGATGCTGGTGCTGCGGCTGCAAAATGAAATGATTGCTAGCGCCAGACAGCAGCTTGTCCAGTATGTGAGCGAGAGAAATCAGCTACTGAACAGCATGCTGGGAGAATTACTGAGTGAAATTATTAATAATCTGCAAGCGCTGTTGCAGAATGAAGCGTTGCTGAGGACTGTCGCTGCAGAGGATGGAGAAGCCAGGGGTTCCGCTCCTAGCTGGTTAAAAAGTCTGTCGCATATCGCCTCGATTTCTGACTCAGAGCCAACCTGAACCATTTCACTTGCCCCAAAGGAAATAAGATGCCTGTTGAAATCCGGCTTGTGCCTCGTTTTATACTGCGTACCGTCAGCAGTGACGATAATACTTTGCTGCTTCCCGCCATCGAACTGGCTCCCGGGGGAGGTAGCAATTTCCCCCATATTTCGCGGATTGTTTGTTCTGTCAGGGGAACGCCGCCAGCGCTGGCGGCGCTGATTCAGTCCGCCTATCCTGAATTTAGCTCTCCCACCGCTATCAAAATTTACAGCCCGCAGCGATTGAGGCAATCTGAGTGCCGGCTGAATCAACCTTTGGGTGGGGATGTTAAGTGTACGTTGCAGGCTGTTGTGGAATATTTTGATTCCGACGCCGAGGGCAATCCGCTCCTATCTGTGCGGAAGAATATTGCTGCGACCTGCCTCCTGCTGACGCCGGAAGCCTCCCCACAGCCTGAAGCACCGGCGGTGGAACCAAATCCCCCTATTTCTGCTAGCGATCCCCAGTCTCAAATGAATCAGCCACAAGTAAGCCAGATCAGTTTTCCTGGCTGGTTCGCTGTCGATTTTGGCACCTCGAACTCGACGGTGACGCTTTTCGATCCCAAAGTGGTTTCTCCGCCGGACAGTTTGCCAAAGGAGCAGGAACTGAGGTTGCGCCAGCGGTTAGCGCAATGGGTGAGGGAGCCAGCGGCTGCTGCGTTGCCGAGCGCGAGCGCCAGCGAATGGGAAAACTTTCTGGCTGAAGTTAGCAAAAACCTGGAGATAGAAGATTCAAGCCGGTTGGGCGATATTTTTTCCCAAGGGACGAGTTCCCGTTTGCTGGAAGCTATCCGCCAGATCGAACTCTGTTTGGGCAGCCGCAGCGAGATGTTCCGCCGCGCCGCAAGAATTCGGCTGAATAAAATCTTCCACGAAGCGTTTCGCATCCCGCCTCTGGAGTGGCAAAGTCTGATATCGGTAGAGCTTGACCTCTTGCGCCGCGCTATTGAAATTCCCAGCGAGTTACAAATCCTCAGTCTGGAGAATCCCTTGAGGGTGTTGATGGGGGAGCGAGTCAAACAGAACAGATTTAACGCCATCGCAGAGGGTGCGAGCAGTTCCGTAAACGAGATTATAGGAAAGTTCCACCACTCCCCCAAACGCTACTTTGGCCAGGAGCGCTTCCTCAAAGTCACTCTGAATGGACAAGAGGACACCATTCACATCAACCAGCTCATCCAAGCTGCCTGGGCTCATCTCATCGAGTTAACCGAAGAGTGCCGCAAGCAAAATCCGGGGCGGTTCGCTGAGGGGCGGTTCAGCACTGCAGTGGTCACTTATCCCACTATTGCCCCACCAATGGTGCGCCGGTCTGTCGAGCAGCTTGTCAAGAACCTGGGCATCCCGGACGTGCAAACCGCTTACGATGAGGCGGTTTCTGTGGCAATCTTTTTCCTGTGGCGAGAATTCGGCGGTGATTTGAATATCGGGATCGAGTCCTTCAAAACCCGCTGTCACCGGCAGGCGGATAAATGGTCGCAAAATGTGCTGGTTTTGGATATCGGTGGCGGAACGACTGATATCGCTTTGATGAGCCTGACCCTGGAAGAGATAGACCCGTTTGAGAAAAATGAAGACCGAGGTCTTGGGGGGCGCTACTATGTCCTGACTCCAAAACTGCTTGGCTCTTCTGGTCATTTGCAGTTGGGCGGCGAGTTAATCACGCTGCGCATCTTTCAGCTGCTGAAAGCTGCCATAGCCGACTGTCTCCTGACCGCCGTTACGGAAGGTCGCCTGGAAAGCGAAAAGCTGGAGGATGTAACCAGGAATTTAAACGATCGCTTCTTGGTAATGGGCAAATTCCAGAAAGGCAAGCTTTTGGAATGCGTGGACAAGGAAAACCTCTACCCGGAAAGCGACCCCGCCTGCAACGACGCCCTGGATGATGCGGAGAAAGTGCTGCCCACTCGCGGGAAACAATATCCCTCTCGCCTGCAAACCTTTTACACGCTCTGGGCTCATGCTGAGGATGCCAAACTCAAATTGGGCCAAAACTCTCACCCCGAAACTACCTTTGTCCTCTCCGAGCCGGAAATATCTGAACTGCTGGCACAAAGCGACATTAAAGTTTCGCCCAATGACCCGAATAGCCTGCGCGTGGAGCTAAATAGGGAGCAATTTGAGCGGGCTGCTGCTCCAGCTGTCAAGGAAGCGATCGGCATCGCCAAAGGACTGATGGAGAACAGGTTGGGCAAGTCGGATGAAGGCAACCCTGATTCTAGCACAGAAAAAGTCGATTGGTTAATTTTGTCTGGAAAAACCTGCAATCTATCCCTGGTCAAAGATGAGATTTACCAGGAATTTAGCAAGTCCAAGTATTTCGTATGGAATGAGGAACGGATTACCTTTGTTCCGGAATTTACCAAGCTAGCCACCTCGGCGGGCGCGTGCTACGCCGAAAAGCTGCGGCGGCTGATTTTTGACCCCAAAGAGTCCAAGTCCATGCTGCGCAAGGGGGCGAACCAACTCTACATTGATGTCAAAAACTTGTTTTATTATCTGCCCTGCTCGTTTATCCTGGAAACGATTGGGGCGGGAGAAACAATTTTTCATGCCGGTCAAGAACTGTATCAACTCGCTCCTGGCGATGCAGTGGCGAAGGTTCGCAGTCCGTGGCGGGGAGCTTCTTTATCGAGTATCATCAAACGTCAGGACTATAAGGACATGACCCCGCAGCTCTGGGGGAGCTTCAATGGCAAAGCGCTGGCGGAGCGACTGGGAATGAACGAGTTTGAGTTTCGCGACCAAATCAAAATCCAATTTGAGATTGACCACAAGCTGGGGTTCAGCCTGCTGCTTTGCCGGGGAAATCCCCATTACTTCATGGCTGCCGGCGCACCCAGTCTGGATATGAAAAAAGCGCTCGGACCGGCAGCAGTGATTGTTGATGACAAGTTGGCCGGCGATATTGCGATCCATGTTCAAGAAAGCGCCACGGCTCACCAGACTGATGCCGAGCATTTAGTCTTTGAAGCCGGCTTGGACTACAGCGAGTCTCTCAAAGATTTTCGCTATGAAGACAAACAGCAAGGAAAGGGTTTAATCAGCGCTCCCTTACCTGAGTTCCCCCGCAGTGGCAAGCAGGCTTTCTATTTCCGCAAGGGGAAAACCGACCCCTGGATCGAAATTGGCCAATTGAGCCGGCCTGACGGCAAAACGGAGTACATTTGCAAATATTACGTCACTCTCGACGACAGAGGCATTCTGCGGCTGCACCTCGGTGAGGTGCCCTACTGGACATCCGACAGGGCGGAAGTCCTCAAAGAGCAAGAGGGATGTGTTTTTCGCGCTGAACTGGAGTTGCAACCCAATGATATTGATCAAAAGCGCGACCCGTTTTGCGGCAAACATTAATTGAAAATCCCTGTTTTGCTTTCCGTAGGGGCGGTGCGGCACGACCGCCCCTACTGTAGCGATTATAATATAGCGTTTATATTTGAGCTGTGAAAAGGTAGAAACCCGGTTTCTCAAAGAAACCGGGTTTCTGGACCCGCTCTCACAAATCATTTATAACCGCTATATAAAGCCCACGGCAAGCCAAACTAAAACCTGGAGGAGATATTCATGCAGGACCTGCGCAAGCTATTAGAAATAGACAGTTCAGATTTAGCCCGCACACTGCGGTTTGGCTTGCACGGGCTGCAGGCTTCTTTAAAGGTAGCGCTGGCAGAATATGCCTCAGATCCAGGAGCGAGCGCCTGCGCGGCTCTGCTGAGCGAATTGGAGCAGTTATTGGCACCGGCATCCCCACAAAAACCGCCAACTGAGAATATTCTTTTCCCCCCAAAGGATGATTACCCCTGGGAGGTGTTAGAGCCGGCACCGCAGACAAAACCGGCAGTATCGCGATTGCTGAACCGTCTCCGCGATGCTTTTGTTTCCGATCTGGAACTGCGCTCCTATCTGGGAGATTTCCAACTTCAAAGCAGCACCGACTCGGATTTGTGGGGGGAAATTCAGCGAAAGTTGCTCCGCGTTCCAGAAACTTTGGCGAAGTCTTGGCGGGAACGCGCTCTCGCCCTAGCGCAGGAAGCCGATGCGAAACCAGACACTAACTTCTCCCTCAAAGTTCCTTTCAGTCGCGACGAAATTCTTTACCCAGGGCTCACCGGCTCTGTCATAGCTAGGGGGCTTTGTTTGTCCGCAAGCGTTCCAAACGATGCGCGAATTGCAAAGGGAGCGCTGGAGGGGGACCTGTCTTTCCTCGCCGATGTTGTGTCGGTTTGTTTAAAATTCATCGAGCTGGAGCCGTCTTTGCAGCACGCTTTTAAGAGGGTTTATCGCTTCGGCGTCAAATCTTTGAACTCACTGGAAGAGCAGTCTAAATACATCGCGGCGCTGACAGACTGCTTCCGCCGCTACCGAGAGACGGAGGCGAATCCAGATCCCGTGCTGGCGCTGCGTCACCGGCTCGATCTCGACGAGGCAATCAACTCTTTAGTATTCTTACCGCCGGCTGAGCGCGACTCTTGGTGGGGCAAGCTGCAGCTGGAATCGCGGCGCACACTCAAGCATGCCGCCGAGAGGGCGCTGAATGCCGGCTGTGACGTGCGTCTCCGCCAGCTTTCGGGATTATATGCCGATGTGTGCAATTTGTCAAGAGATGATTTTGAACTCGACAGTGGTGGCATTCCCGGCGAAGTTGTCGCCTGCCTGCGGGTTTACGCCCGAATTGGGCAAGAAGAATTGCCCGGTCGCGTGCTGTTTCGCTCCTTGCGGTAGCGCCGGCTGGGTCTGTGGGACAGGCGAGACGCCTGTCCTACGTCCTAACCTAAGTGGCTGCTGCTATAAACAGAAACCTCGTTTCTAGCCTCTTTGTTGCGCGATCTTTCGCTCCTTTCGGCAGCGCCGGCGAACAGTCAAAAGAAACCGGGTTTGTTCAGTTTCCCAGAACAAACCCAGTTTCTCGCTGTCAAAACCGTTTGACTAAAATGTCTTTACTGCTGACACCGTAACGCTTTTGAGCGGCTTTAATTGCAGCCTGGGTTTGAGAGTTCAAGCTGCCATCTAATTGCCCCCTGTAGAAGCCCAGGTCTTTCAGCCGCTGTTGTAAAGCCAGCACGTTAGACTTGCTGGCATTCGGACTGGGGATGGGAGAGACTGGAGGCGGCGGCGTCGGCATCGGGGGCTCCAGAGCCACCCGCAGCGCATTCCAGGTTTGCTGGCCGACAATCCCATCCGGTCGCAATCCATAATCTCGCTGGAAGCGGATCACAGATCCCTCAGTGCGGGCGTCAAAGTACCCATACACCGGCCCGTCATAGTAGTTTAACTGTTGCAGCCCCGCCTGCAGGTCACTGACCGGCAGGCCGGTTGAGCCTTTCTGCAGGAGGTCGCTGGGGCTGCCGCCGGTGTTGGGGTTAGGCGCACTGGGGCCAGGAATATTGGGGCCAGGAGCCGGTGCCCGGCCAAGGTTTGCCAGTGCGGCGAGTGTGGCTGAATCGGCAATTCCGCTAGCGGTGAGTCCCTTATCTTGCTGGAAGCGGATGACACCTGCTTCGGTCAGGGAGCCAAAATAGCTGGTGAGCGGGCCGTTATAGTAGCCGGCGGCTTGCAACCGTGTTTGCAAGTCTTTGACATCCGAACCGCTGTCGCCCTGTTTGAGGGCGCGGCTGCTCGGAATTGGGGTGGAGTTCGGGTTCGGCGCTGCCGGTTTTTGACCGCCCAGTGCGACTTCTGTCTCTCTGCCCACAACTCCATCCGCTGGCAATCCCTTGGCTTGCTGAAAGCGAATCACAGCGGTTTCTGTTAAGGAGCCAAAATAGCCAGTTATTGGCCCGTCGTAGTAGCCGGCGGCGGCTAGACTTTCCTGGATAGCGCTCACTTGAGCGCCGGTATCGCCTCGCTGGAGTGCTGCTAGGGCGCTGCCGGTCACACTCAAAAGACCCACAGACAAGGCCACGGACACCCAGCGAATAGCGGCTCCGATGGCTGGCTTTTTCCTGTTCAGTCGCTGGAACCAGTTCAAACCTCCGGAGGCAGGAATCGCTTCGGCGGTTTCCTCTCTCTCGCGGGCGACCGCTAGTTCCAGATAGGCAAGGGTCTCCATAGTTTTTTATCTATATAAAGAACTTCCCTAAATAGTGTTACATCTTTTCTGCTACTAACTCCCCCTAAATCTTTGATCTGGGGGGATAATCAGCGGCGGTTAAATGTTCAATTCCTGATAGAGATGAATCAAAACTGCACCCGCGCCAACAAGTAAAACAGGGCTTGCTAGTTATTACATCATATCATATCCAGCTCTGTCTTCCTTGTGGAGTGAAACCCCTCTTTTCCCCCATAGGGCGCAGGGGTGGCGTGATGGGGAATTCTTTATCCCGCAGGGGCTTTGCTTGTCGCGCTGGGGACGGGAGGCACCAGAAGCCACCGGGGGTGGCGGGGCGACCGGCGAGCCGGCAAAAAATCCCGCCTCAGGTGGGGAGGCGGGATTGCAGCCAGCGGGTGCGAGCTCTGGCACCGGACTCAAACCAGTCCCAAGCGCTGGCAGACGAGGGCGATTGCTACGGCCAAACCCGTAATCCCCAAAGCGATCAGGGGGTGCTGTCCTTGACTGATGGCGAAGGACGTGACAATCCCGGCTCCCAAAGCGGCGGTGACAGCAGCGCCTACCCAATCGCTATTGGAATTTCTGTCGTGCATATTGAATATCGAGGGTTGAGTTTTTAAGTGCGGATGAGCCATCCTACCATCCCCGAGCCAGCCAGTTGAACCGCTGAGCGAAGAATTGCAATTAATATATAAACTTCGCCACATTTCTTAACATTGTGTGGGGAGGGGCGGCTCCCCTGACTGCCGCGCTCCCGAATTTGTGGGGGGTTGGCAACAGCAAGTGATTTGCGTTCCATCTTCCAATCTATGCTATACTTTAGTCAAGACAGTCACCCGAACCTGAAAACCAAAGGCGAGTGGCTGCTCTGAAAAGCTCAAGACAGTCATCTGAACCTGAGAACCTTTGGCGGGTGGCTGCTCTAAAAGATGCCACAAAGCCTGAAACTCAGGCATGAGTGGCCTTCAAGCTAGTTCAATTGACTTCTTCTTAAAAGAAGGTAGGCAATATCATGAACTTTGCTGCTGTGTTCGCGGTATTTTCCTGTGGGCATGGGTTGATACGCCTTGGTTGAGAGAATCTCTCAGCTTATGTATTTGCTGGCAACTGTTAAAGGTTGTTAGCAAAAATGTATCGGATATCTATTCTGGGATGCGCTCAATGTTGCCGGCCTTAATCCACCCTTCCACACCGCCGTCGTCCAAGCGCACCCGCTGCCATTCCTTATCACCGCTTTCTTCGAGGACGACAACGGTTTCGTTGTATTCTACTCCTCCGACGCTTGCGGATTCAAAGTTGGCACTCTCCCGCACAAGCAGACCTTCTTGCCAGATAACGCGAGCTCGGTAGGCTCCCGGCGGTAGGGGCTGGGCCGACGGTGACGGTTTGGGGGCCGGCTGGGCTGTATTTGCCGCCACCGCCTTCACCTGCTTGGGAGTATTTTTGGCGCTCGGTGCCGGTTTAGTGGGGGCCCGCTCCTCTTCAAAAACGGGCCTTTCCGGCTGTGATGAGTGTTTGGCCGCCAGGTAGATGGCTGCGGCGATGCCGCCACCTGCCAGGAACGCCAGGGCCATGATCACGCCCAGCATAAACTGCAGTGCTAGAGAGAACTTGTTCATAAACGCTACTCAGTCAAACCGTTGCTTTATTCGCTGTTGAAAAGGTGGCTCCCGCCAGACGCGCGCTTTCAATCAGGGCCCGCCGGCTGGCTCTGAATCCGGCGAGTCAAACTGCTGTACCTGGAGGCGAGACGGGCTTTACCGGCAGCCGCCCAGTCCTGCAGGAACTTAATTTGCTCAGAGGCGGTGCGAGCTAGGGGCACAATCTGGCTGGCAGCTTCTAAAATATCATCTGTGGTGAAGTCTCGGTTCTGGCTGAATCCAATATGCATCGCCTCTATCAGCGCCTGCTCGATTTCCGCCCCGGAAAAATCTGGCGTCTCGTAGGCGAGCCGGTCTAAATCGTAACTTTTCAAATTGTGCGGGCGCAAGCGGGACAGGTGGACGTCAAAAATGGCGCGGCGCTCTTCCCGGTCGGGCAACCCGACAAAAAAGATTTCATCAAACCGGCCTTTTCGCAGCATCTCGGGCGGGAGAGACTGGATGTTGTTGGCGGTGGCCACCACAAACACCGGCGAGGTTTTTTCTGCCAGCCAGGTAATAAAGGTGCCAAAGACGCGGCTGGTGGTGCCTGCGTCCCCTCTGCCATCCACACCGGCAAATGCCTTGTCTATCTCGTCTATCCACAGCACGCAGGGGGCGAGGGCTTCTGCCACCTGAATCATCTGCCTGGTGCGGGATTCCGACTCCCCCACCAGCCCGCCAAACAAGCGCCCCACATCCAGGCGCAGCAGGGGCAAGTGCCAGTGGTGAGAGATGGCTTTTGCGGTCAGGGACTTGCCGGTGCCCTGGATGCCGGCCAGCAGCAGCCCCCTGGGGTGGGGCAGCCCGTACTGCCGCGCCCGCTCTGAAAAAGCGCCGCCGCGCCGCAGCAGCCAGTCTTTTAAGTTATCCAGCCCGCCAATGTCAGAAATTTTTTCGCTGGTGGGGTAGAATTCCAAAATTTGCGTCTGGCGGATGGTCTGGCGCTTTTCTTCGAGAATCAGCTCTACGTCATCCGCTTCCAGCTGCCCGTGAGTGGCGATGGCTCTGGCGAGCACTCGCCGAATCCGCTCTACCGTAAGCCCTTGACAGGATCGCACGATTTCGTCTAAAATGCGCGGCTCTAAAGATTTGCCGGTGGCGGCGAGCAGGCGCTCCACTTCGGTTTTAATTTCCGGGGCGGCTGGGAGGGGAAACTCCAAAACGGTCAAGATTTCGCTGAGGTCTTCTGGAATCACCAGCTGCGGCGAGACAATCACGAGATTTTTGGGCTGGGATTTGAGCAATCTGGCCAGATTGCGGAGTTTGCGGGACACCGAGACATCTTCCAAAAAGCGGTGGAAGTCGCGCAGGATAAAGATTGCCGGTGCGCCCGAGGGCAATTTTTCCACAAATTCCAGCGCCTGCAGGGGATTGCGGCGTCCAAAACCGAGGTCATTGGGGTTGCCCTGGTAGCCATCGACAAAATCCCAGATATAAACGGCTCTGTTTCCCAGTCCTGTCGCGCACTGTGCGATAGCGGCTTCGACTCGCTCTTCTTCACGAGTCGGGATGTAAATCGCGGGATAGCGAGCTCGCAGCAGCAGTTCAAATTGATCGCGGAAAGCCATATCAGCTGTTACTTGTTATTGATTCCTGGAGATGGGGATTGGCGAGCGGGTGGCACTGAGCTGAGCGGGGCACTCATTTAAGTGAGTTGCGCCGAAACCCGGTTTCTTTAAGAAACCGGGTTTCCCAGTCTCTCACTAATATGAGAAACGCTATATGAGCTTTTAGCTGAAGCTACGAGCTAACAGCTCCCCCTGTCAATTAACAATTAACAATTAACAACTAAATCCCCACCCTCTTACTGGGGGAGCTGTCCTTTGAGGGCTTCCAAGGCGGCCCAGCGGCGGTCGGCTGCCGGCTCAGCGGCAGGTGCCGGTGCCACCGGAATTCCCGGACACTGGCTTTCGCACAGCTGCCGGAAGGGAATTTCCAGACACAGCTGTTCGTACAGCCACTCGCCCGGGTGGAAATAGCCGTGAGGGGGGAGCGTTTCCACTAAATCTTCGAGAGCGGTTTCCCGTTCTAGGGGCTCCTGCTGGGATTGGTCAGCTGCCACATCCAGCCAGATGAGTTCAGATGGGTTTATTTTCAGGCGGTAATTGAACTGTTTCAAGCAGCGGTGACAGGTGAGGGTAACAATCGCTTCAGCTTGGGCGGAAACTTCCAGATAGTTGCCCTGGTGCTTCACCCGCATGCGCCCCCGGACGGGAGTGAGGGTTTCTAAATCGGGCAGAAACTCTTCAAACTCAATTGTTTCTGTCCCCTCACGCGCTCTAGCCAGTTGGGGGATGTAAATTGCTTCCATGATCCGTGCCTCCTCAAGCTTCCAGACGGTAAGCCGCCAGCGACTGAGCTCACTTATGCCAGTCGGGTGTGAGGCGTGGAAGCCCCCAGACTAGCTCTGAAAGCTGATAGCTGACAGCTTAAATCATCGCAGGCGCACGACCAAACGCCGGTCAGGCTCCTGGCCCCGACTGTAGGTTTCCAAATCCGCCCACTCCTTCAAAAAAGTGTGCACCTGCCGCCGCTCTGCGGCAGAGAGGTCTTTGAGCTCGATCTCTTTCCCCGTCTGGCGAGCCCGCTCTGCGGCGGCTTCTGCCATTTCGCGGAGTTCGGCTTGCCGGCGAACCCGATACCCGTGCAGGTCGATGGTGTAAGAGGCTTGTTCCTCTTCCTCTCTGCCGATGTTGAGCGTGCTGTTGGCGAGATACTGAATGGCGTCGATAACGGTGCCTTCAGGGCCAATTAAAATTTCAATTTGTTCTGGCGTCAGGTCAGTTTCATCAATAGTCAGCCAGTAGCTGTCAGCTTCCTCCAGGCCGGCGGGGCCTGGAGTTGCCGTAACGGTTGCGGGGAGCGAAGCTAGCCGCAGCAGTTCTTCTAACCACTGCTGGCCTCGCTGCATTTTACTTTGATCGCTCATAGATCCCATCAGGCTTTCTTCTTGGAACGCCCCGGTTCAAAGGGAAGTGATTCGCGTCCCTGTCCTTTGGCAGTTTCAACTTTCGTCTGAGCGTCCACAATTTTCTGGAGGTTTTCCGGCAGGGGCTCCCGTGACAGGATAAACGTCTGGACGGTTTGGAATATGTTGGCTATCAGCATGTACATCAGCACCCCAGCCGGCAGGGGAAAGAACAGAAACATCCCGGAGAAAATAATCGGGGTGAGTTTGTTTACAGTATCTTGCTGGGGATTGGCGCTGCTGCCGCTGGCTCCCGGGCCTTGACCTGAGAGGAGCTGGTTGATATACAAGCTGATGCCAAACCCCAGCACCATGCCGACAATATCCCAGTGGATAGTTCCGTCTGGATCGAACGCGCCCACCCGACCGAGGGCGTCAATGAACAGAAATCCTTTGTCAGCCGCTATGCCGGGCACAGTTCCCTGAAGCGTGACATCTCCGGGCTCTAAGGCTTCCAGAGTGCCATCTTCATTGATGCGCACCCGCTCTTCGCCTTTGAGGACCTTCCAGTGGGGGACAATTTTGGTTTCGGGATAGTCTGCCAAAATTGCGCTCAGGGGTTTGCCCTCGACTGTTTGAAAGTCTATCCGGGTTTTTTCGCCAACTGTCAATTTGTTCCCTCCGGGAAGCAGGGCGCTCACCGGCACGTGAACCTTGTCAGCGACAAAAATATTCAGGGGTGGGGTCGTAAAGGCTTGTGGCTGAATCCGCTCGATTTGTTCTTGCGGGAAAATTTGTAAAGAAACGCTGTAATTTGCGTCTGAAAATGGCGAGCCCCGCAAAGTTGCAAACAGCGCAAACAGCACCGGCATCTGCAGCAGCAAGGGCAAGCACCCGCTCAGGGGGTTGCCAAATTCTTGGTAGACTTTTTGCATCTCCTCCTGCTGCTTGGCAGGGTTGTCTTTGTAACGGTCTTGGATCTCTTTTATCCGCTTCTGCATCACCGGCTGGGCCACTCGCATGCGCCGCATGTTGCGAATAGAACCGGCGTTCAGGGGAAAGAGGGCCAAGCGAATCACTAGGGTCAGGGCCACGATGGCCAGACCATAGCTGGGCACGATCCCGTAGAAGAAATCCAGGATCGGCAGCATGACATTATTGGAAAGAAACCCGACACCAAAGTCCATTCGTTCTCATTCAACCTGTACGTTCTGGAACTTTCCGACTGGAACCCACTCAAATACTGGCCAGCACGCCAGCCGGCCCGGTACATCGCAGCGGCTGTCAGCGCGCTACACCCCCGGCTTGAGGCTCTTATATTTGTGGGGAGAGGGAGCCAGCGCAGGAGTCGATCCCTATTTGCTGAAACCGCTCCCCAAGCAGAAGCCTCAACCCTTGGGACTGCCGAGGGCACCGCTCACTCTCTGGGCTTGCGGAGACAGTTTGTCATTGATGTAGGCGTAGGCGTCGCGGAAATTGGGAACAGCTCTCAGTTCCAAGCGACTCCCGTCTTTGAGGGTGATTACCATGTCCCCCCAAGCGCCAAGACCTCGGGGCACAGTGATCACCTTGGCGATTTCCCCATAGATGATATCGCTGCGGTCGCGTCCCATCCAGCCACCGGTCACTGATATGCGGCGATTGGTGATGCGGTAGCGCAGCCAAAGCGCCCGCACTATGGCTCCTACAGTCAGGGGCAAGCAGATGATTGTGAATCCCAGGAGGATATTAATGATTAAATCTCCAACATGAGGGCCCCCCTCGTAGTAGGTTTCCTCTTTAATGCCCATTGAGTACCTCTGCTTGTGCCAACAACTGCTCTAATTCTTGCAGAAGTTGACGATAATTGCACTCCACCGCTGCCGGCCCGACTACGATAACGCAGTCCCAACCGGCTGACAGTCGGGGCAGCAAATGGAGCAGGGCCGCGCGAATCTGCCGCTTGATCCGGTTGCGAACCACGGCGCGCTTGCTGACTTTCTGGCTGATAGAAATGCCGGTGCGAGTCGGCGCAGGGGAGTGGGGTGCCGGCGGCGGCAGGGTTTGGCCAGACTTTTTGGCGTCACGGAATGCCGGTGGGTGCCGCCGGGCTCTCAAGGTGAGGTGAGCGCCGGTGCGGCGAATCCCACCCCGGTATACGGCACTGAAGTCCTGCCGGTGCCTGAGTCGATTCTCTTTGGGCAACACCGCGCTTTTCTTTTATATCTCCATCTTTTGCCGGCATTCCCCCTCTATACTGCCAAACGATACCGCCCTTTGCTCCGGCGAGCTTTGATCACGGCTTGGCCATTTTTGGTGCGCATGCGGGCGCGAAAACCGGACACTCTCTTTCTTTTGCGGCTAGTGCCGTGTAGGGTGCGCTGAGTCATAGCATTTCCTGCGTCGCTAATCTTACGCTTGATAAAAAGTCACAATCTCCAATCTTAGCATCCACAGGACTTGCGCACAACCGTGATAGAAACCGGGTTTCAGTTTGGGGACTGTGGTTGAGAGCCCTGGTTTCTGCGCAAGTCGGGCGCAGTGAGCGCCGTCGCTGTGGGGGCTAGGTAATGCTCAGCATCCAGGTGCCGATGTAGCGCAGCATGGGCACGTCGCCGGGGGTGAGGATCTGGCAGTTGAAGTTGTACATGCCTCGCCGCGTGGGGTTTTGCACGTTTGAGAACACCAGCTCCACATCGCTGCCGGCGGGAATCGGGCTGACGGGATAAATTTCCACCCGGTAATTCTCTCTGTCCCAGACTACCTCTTGCAGCGGCACTGATTTGCCTTCGACGCGCACCTCTATTTCCTTTTTGTCAAATTTTCCTTCGTAGTGATTGGGATAGCTAATGGAGAACTGGGCGATCGCCAGCTTCATTTTTTTTGCTGGGATGCGCAGCCGGTAGCGATCCCACACACCGGCTGCGCCGTAGTCCAAGCGAAAGTTGAGCTGATTTTCTCTCGGAGGGCCACCAAACAGGGTCAGTCCGGGCAACCCCTGGGCCACGGTCATGGCCGGCACGCCTGCAATCAGGCAGCCGCTAATGGCCACAGCAGACAGGAGACGGCGGGAATAGCCTATTACTGACAGCATGGGATCGATACCTCAACACCAGGACGTTTTTAGGGAGCTGTTCAACAGTTTACTAAACTTTACCGGCGGTCAGCTGTTTGGATTGATGAGTAAAATCACGTTCCCCGTGACAGCCCGCCGCTGCCCCAACTTCCAGTCTCCCTCCCGCACCGCGATCCCCGCTGTCCCGCTCGCTCTCACAATCGCCCGCACCGGCCCGTTCCTTCAGCAATACATGCCACTCAACAGCAGGCCGCCGGTTTGCGCCCGCCCACAAGCTTAATTTTTTTAACATTAAAGAAAGAAATTGAAATAAATTGTAACTTTTAGCCGGCTTAAGCGAGGGAACAGGCTCAGGCAACGCCTGCGAACAAGCACCGATGTTTGGCTGCGATATTCTCCTGAGGAATTGGCTCAAATGCTTGATGAGCAATGGTTTGGACGAATGTAACCGCAGATGAAACCGACTTGATTTCCGTGGGGGGATTTGGTATTACAGGTAACATAAGCCATGCTTTTTCACAGGGTGTTGATTAAGAAAAGTTTAAAAATCGGGCGAATCTTGGGCGGAGAAAATACGATGCAAAAAGCCACTCTTGTATGAAAAGCTGGGTAGAATTGCCGGCCCCCAAAAACCCGGAGGAAAATCTGTGGGCACCGGCAGCAGCCGGGAGCCGCCCGTGCCAGCCCCCGGCGGTTGAGGAGCCTGGACAGGAGGGGGAGACGTGGCCGAAGTGGAACGCGCCCCAGCGCGAAGGTGCCGGAGGAAACACGCCCGAGGAGCACCCTGGCAGGGGCCAGGTTGCTCCGGGGCAGCTTTCAGCAAGTGGCTCGCTGTTTCAGCCGGCTCAGATTGCTTCCTGGATGGGCGGGGCAGCCGGTGCGGGGAAACCGCAATCAGAGTCACCGTCTGCCGTCCTGCTGTCAAGAGAATCGCTTTGGCGATCGCCGGTGGCTGAGACTGCTGCAAGACAGCCCGCTGGCACCTGCAGCGTGAAAACGCTTTAGTCCGATCAAGTCCTGTTTCTGTGGCGATGAGTGCGCCGAACCAGAGGAAAGTAGGAGAATTTATGAAAATAGCGGTTGCAAAAGAAATAGAAGTGGGCGAACGCCGTGTCGCCTTGATTCCCGAGGTCGTCGCCAAGTTGGTGAAATCGGGCCTTGAAGTGTGGGTGGAAGCCGGTGCCGGTGAGGGGGCGTTCTTCCCGAATGAGGCTTACTCGGCTGCCGGTGCCACCATTATCTCGGACACAGGTGCCCTGTGGCGGGAGGCGGATGTGGTGCTCAAGGTGGCCCCTCCAAAGCCGCACGAAATTAACCAGATCCGCGAAGGCGCGGTGCTGGTCAGCTTCCTCAATCCCCTGGGAGATCCGGTGCTGGCGCAGCAGCTGGCCGACCGGCAGGTGACAGCGATGGCGATGGAACTGATCCCGCGCACGACCCGGGCTCAGAGCATGGACGCCCTGTCGTCCCAGCGCTCACTAGCGGGCTACAAGGCTGTCCTGCTGGCGGCGGCGGCGCTGCCCAAGTTCTTCCCCATGCTGACAACAGCAGCCGGCACGATCCGCCCCGCCAAGGTGTTTGTCATTGGTGCCGCTGTTGCGGGGCTGCAATCCATTGCCACCGCCCGCCGTCTCGGGGCTGTGGTGGACGCCTTCGATATCCGACCGGCAGCCAAAGAAGAAGTGCTCAGCTTGGGCGCGAAGTTCGTCGAAGTCCAGCTCAACGAGGAAACAGCAGCTGCCGGCGGCTACGCCAAGGAAATTTCCGACACATCCAAGCAGCGAGCTCAGGACGCCATTGCGGAGTATGTCAAGCAGGCGGACGTGGTGATTACCACCGCCCAGGTTCCCGGCAAAAAGGCCCCCGTGATGGTGACCGAAGAAATGGTCAGCCAGATGAAGCCCGGATCTGTGATCGTGGATCTGGCAGCGGATCAGGGCGGGAACTGCGCCTGCACCCAACCGGGCAAAGATGTAGTCCGCAATGGCGTGACGGTTATGGGCCCGCTGAATTTGGCCGCTTCCATGCCGGTGCACGCCTCTCAGATGTATGCCAAAAATCTTTTGGCGCTGCTGCAACACCTGATCCAAAAAGATGGGACGCTGCAGCTGAAATTTGAAGACGATATCACGGGCGGCACTTGCTTGACTCACGCGGGTGAGATCCGCAATCAGCGGGTGCGGGAAGCTTTAGCCGCCAGCACTCAGCCGGTGTGAGGATGGTCAGACCTCCCCGGTGGTTCCAGAAACCGGGTTTCTTCCCGAAAACCGGTTTCTAACAGTCAAAAAAAGGAAGTTGCAGAACAATGGCAGAAGGATTAATTGCCGGTTTAGTTGTCTTTGTGCTAGCGTCATTTGTGGGATTTGAAGTGATTAACAAAGTTCCCCCGACGCTTCACACGCCCTTGATGTCCGGCTCTAACGCGATTTCAGGCATTGCGGTGCTGGGAGCCATCTTGATTGCCGGTCAGCGCGATGTGAATATCACCGTAATTTTGGGCGTGATTGCGGTAGCGCTGGCGACGATTAACGTGGTGGGCGGGTTTTTGGTAACAGACCGCATGTTGCAAATGTTCAAGAAGAAAGAGGCTAAAGCCTGATAAGTGGTAGTGTGGGGTGCGCACTCCTTATAGGAGGTTCTCTCAACCGGGAGCGCACCCCAGTTCTAATAACAGAGAGCGAAGAATTGATATGAGCGATTTTCTCCCCTCAGGTATTCAGCTGAGCTATTTAGTAGCTGCATCTTTGTTCATAGTGGGCCTGAAGCAGCTGAGTTCGCCGGCAACGGCTCGCCAAGGCAATGTCATCGCCGCCGTGGGGATGCTGATTGCTATAATTGGCACGCTGCTGGAGCGGCAAGTGGTGAGTTACCAGATGATTGCGCTTGGAATCATCATCGGTTCGATTGCGGGAACCATCATGGCGAAAAAAGTTGCCATGACTGCCATGCCGCAAATGGTGGGTTTGCTCAACGGTTTTGGGGGCGCAGCCTCGGCTTTGGTTGCCGTGGGTGAGTTCTGGCGCTACCTGAGCATTCCGGAAACGCCGCGCACCGATTCCTTGATTATCATCATTCTGGGCGTGCTGATTGGCGGCGTGACGTTCACCGGCAGTGTGCTGGCGTTTGCCAAACTGCAGGAACTCCTCCCTGGCGCACCGATTACGTTCCCTTTGCAGCAACCTTTTAATGCTTTCCTGGCGGCTGTGCTTTTTGGTGGCAGCGCCTATATGGTGGTGGCGGACCCGGAAAATGTGCCGGTCTTCCTGGCGCTGGTGGCGGTTTCCAATATCCTGGGCGTGATGTTTGTGCTGCCTATTGGCGGCGGCGACATGCCGGTGGTGATCTCGCTATTGAACTCGTATTCCGGTTTGGCGGCGAGTGTGGCGGGGTTCATTTTGATGAACAATATGTTGATTATCGCCGGCGCTTTGGTGGGCGCATCTGGGATTATCCTCACCCAGATCATGTGCAAGGCGATGAACCGCTCCTTGACGAATGTGCTGTTTGGTGCTTTTGGTGCCGGCGGCGGGGCGGCTGTTGCCAGTAGCGCTGCGGATATCGACAAGACTGTGCGCACGGTTGCACCGGATGAAGCGGCGATGATGCTCGGTTACGCTCGCTCTGTGGTGATTGTGCCCGGATACGGGATGGCGGTAGCGCAAGCGCAGCATACCGTGCGGGAATTGGCGGATCAGTTAGACCGGCTCGGCGTTGAGGTGAAATATGCAATTCACCCGGTTGCCGGTCGGATGCCTGGACACATGAACGTGCTGCTGGCGGAAGCGAATGTGCCCTATCCGCAGCTGTACGATATGGAGGATATCAATCCGCAGTTTGACGAGACGGATGTGGCGCTGGTAATTGGCGCGAATGATGTGGTGAATCCGGCGGCGCGTCACGATCAAGCTAGCCCGATTTACGGGATGCCGATCCTGGATGTGGATAAGGCAAAGCACACGATTGTGATTAAGCGCAGCATGAATACCGGGTTTGCCGGTGTGGATAATGAGCTGTTTTACAAGAATAAGACGATGATGCTGTTTGGCAGCGCGAAGGATGCGGTTGGCAAGCTGGTGTCTGAAGTGAAACAGCTGTAGGTAAAAGTTTCCCTCTCGTTCCTAGGGTTACGCCTGGGAACGCCCCCTCGGTCGGCAAGTGCCGACCGTTTTTTTGGCTGCCGGTGGGGGATATCTGAGGGAACGCCTGTCCTAAAATAAAATATAGCGGTACTGAGAAACCCGGTTTCTTAAAGAAACCGGGTTTCTGGCAGCCGGCATTACTTCTGTTTCATCTAAACTTATGAACAATTTTCCTGACAGCAATACCCCTAATAGCGGTAATTCTCAGTTTGATGACTGGATGCACTCCCTTAATCTTGACCTGCACCAGCTGAACAGCACTGAAAATTTACACAACAATTTCCACAGCACTCCCCACGACACCAGCCTACCGCACAATTCCTTTCCCGACAACCCCCACCACACAGTCACGCCAGACTTTACCCACACGAGTTGGACGGATAACTCTCACGGTTTCTCTGAGCATCAATCCCCAACCGACTGGAGTCATCCCCACCACGAATCCGTCAGTCAGTGGCACGATACAGACAACAGTGTTGCCTCCCCGACATATCACCCCCATGATAGCATTGAAACGCCTCAAGTGCTAAATTATTCCTATTCCAGTGCGCAAGATGGCCCGTATATCCACATCGACCGCTCTGGCGACGTTCACCTGCACAAACTCGACGGTACAACAGAAGTAGTTGGTCATGTAAACGGGCGAGATTTTTACAATTCTGCCCACGATCATATCGGCTATCTCAGCAAAGACGGACACGTTTATCGGTGGAGGGATGACAGTTCTGTCGGGCGAGTCGAAGGCGGACACATTTACCGCGAAAACGGCCAAGAAACCGGTCGGGCTGATACTGATTTGGAAGGCGCTGCTCACATGCTTTTTGTTGTGCGCGGCGGCACTCCTTGAGAGCAGATTTATCCAGGAACTGTTAAGCTTAAGTGGGAGCCAGAAACCGGGTTTCTTGAAGAAACCCGGTTTCTTTTCCTCCTTCCCAGGATCTGCCTGGGAACGCCGTTCTGCCGGCTCCGCCGACTTTGAAGAGGAATGCAGCATTATTCACCTAATATCTTAACAGACAAGAGAAGATTTTGCCATGACACAAGCTATCCCCAAAACAGTAACATTTGACGAATTCATCGCCTGGTATCCAGAAAAGTCAGAACACCGCTACGAATTGCACAGGGGAAGAATTGTCGAGATGCCCAAACCAACAGGAAAACATTCAGAGATTGCCGGCTTCCTCACCCTAGAAATAGGTTTTCTGTGTCGCAGCAGTCAATTTCCTTACTTTATTCCCAAAGAATGCGCAGTCAAAGTTAGCGAAGATTCTGGGTACGAGCCAGATATTATCGTTTTACACCGGCACGCTGTCACCAACGAACCGCGCTGGGCAAAAGAATCTATTATCACGATGGGGGCGTCGGTGCGTCTGGTCGTCGAGGTTGTTAGCACCAATTGGCGAGATGACTATCTCATCAAAGCCGGTGATTATGAAGAAATGGGAATTCCTGAATACTGGATTGTTGACTATCTGGGCTTGGGTGGAAGGCGGTTTATTGGCGATCCAAAACAGCCGACTCTTTCTGTCTATCAACTTGTTGACGGCGAGTACCAAGTCAGCCAATTTCAGGGGAGTAACCCTATAGAATCGCCGGCTTTTCCCAGTTTGAGTTTAACTGCGGAACAGATTTTTGCAGCTGGATTGGAGCCGGTGGGCCAGGATTAGGCGATGGGACAGGCGAGACGCCTGTCCTACGCCTTTTTTGGACAGACGCCGGTCCTGGCGTAGCACAGGCGTCCCGCCTGTGCTGTCCTATTTAGGGACAGGCGAGACGCCTGTCCTACGCCTTGATTTGGATGGACAGGCGAGACGCCTGTCCTACGCCTTTTTTGGACAGACGCCGGTCCTGACGTAGCACAGGCGTCCCGCCTGTGCCCGCCTGTGCTATCCTTAGGAACAACCTTCCACAACTAAATGCAGACTAATGACACGCGCCTTACCAGAGAAAAAAGGATTTTGGGGCACAGTGTGGAACGGGGTAAAAGCCGTATTCGCTCCCCCAGTTTATCAAGCTGACAGACAGGCGGAAACCCTAACCCGCAATGCGGACTTAACCATCGAAGCGAATAAGCAAATCGAAGCCAGCCGGCAACACCTGCGCCAGCAAGAACTTGCTTTGCAAGAATTCCAGCGCCAAGCTAACTTGGACTTCCAAGCAGAACAAGGGGATTTGAACCGGGGGTTGCAATCCGAACTGGCAAGGCTGACTCGCGAATTGCAAGCGCAAGAAGGATTGCTCAACCGGCAATTCCAAGCAAATGAAGGCAGTAAAACCCGCGAACATCAAGAAAAACTCGCCCGCCTCAATATGGAGTTGCAAGCGGAACTGGCAAAGCTCACCCGCGAATTTCAAGCCAATGAAGGCAAATTGAACCGCGAACACCAAGTTCAGTTAGAAGTCTTCCGCTCCAACCTGCAAAAATGGTGCCTCGAACAGCAAAAAGAACTGCAACTGCAACTGAAAGCCCTCGATGCTGAACTCGCCCGCGAACTGAGGATTTATGACCGGCAAACCGCTTTAGAAGTCATCCACGAGCAAAAACGGCAGAACAATTCTCCCATTTGGTTAATTGCCGAGGATATTGTCCACTCCAACCCCTATCAAAATCCCATCCCCCTGCGAGTTTTCCTCTCCCCTCCCACCCTGCGGTTCGACCGATCGGGCGATGGGAGCGACGCAGCTAAAGGCTTTCCCGATATGGAAGAAACCCTGGGCGCTTACTTGCAGCAGTTCTTTGAAAAGTATAGCGCACACGGACGCCCGATTGAATTTCTGGCGGGGGCTTGGACGAGTAAGTTTTTCCACAGTCAAGCCGCCACGAAATCCATGTTTCGCGGCTTGAGAACCGAACCCACTCTAATTTTAGAATCCGCTGCTGAAGGTGATTTCTTCAATCTCCGCTTCGGGTACTGGGGCTTGAATTGGGCAACTTACCGCTACAAGTCAGCGATTACCATGCTGCCTTGGCGGGAAGTGCTGTTCGACTTCGCCAAAACCCGCGCCTTGCGGTGGAAAGAAAAGCGAGACGCGCATATTGCGGCGGGGAAAAAAGCTGAAGAATTTGACAGCCGCTATGGGGTGGAAACCGTAAAGCGCTATCTGAGTAATCTGAGAATTATCGAAAATGAGCGGCTGTGCTTGGAAGATGGGGACGATCCCAGCGACATCGAACGCCCCTACAGCATCCATCAAAATGACTACAACCAATTGCGGGAGTTTGTCGGCATCTGTCACTGCATCATTGCGGGGTTGCTGGCGGATGAATACTTTTTGGCTCACGTCTCTCCTGAAGTCCGCAAATCGCCCCTGCTGCCACAACTCTTGCCTGACTTGCTGCAAGATATGCCCGCAGAGGAGCAGGAAAAGTTAGTGGAAATTGTTGTCAGTTTCTGCACAATGCTGTATAATGCAGTCGGGCGAGACGAGTCGGGCTGGATTCCGGAACTGCGGTTGGATTTGGCAGAAAGTCTCCTCAGTTTGCCCAAAAAGTCTTGGGCGGAGGCGCAAATCTTTGAATCGGTGAAAGCTTGGCTGCAATTGCGCGGGTTATCTGTGTTGCAAGGCAATAAGGAGTTGCTGGATGCCCTAGAGTCAGCTTTGACTGCCGGTGATGTGGAATATGCCGACAGGCTGAATCGCTGTCTGGCGGCTGTCGGGAAAAGTCGCCAGTTCAGCGCGATTGACTCCTGCTACAATCGGGGCATTCAGCGCTGCAAAGAGGAAAAATACTCAGCGGCGATTGTGGATTTCACGCAAGTTATTCAGCTCAAGCCTGATTTGGCGAAAGCTTATTACAACCGGGGACTGGCTTATGTGAAATTGGGGCAATATCAAGCGGCGATTGAAGATTGCACTCAGGTGCAGCGTCTGGCTCCGGAAAATGCCAGCGCCTATCACAATCGCGCCAATGCCTATTACAAGTTGGGAGAGTATGAGCGGGCTATCGCTGACTACAACCAAGCTCTCAGTCTGAACCCGAATTTGCCGGGAGTCGCCCACAGTCGCGATGTCGCGCAAGGCGTGTGGGATGAGAAAAAGCGCCAGCAGCGACAAGAAGAGGAGCGCCGAAATTCTGAGGAGGAAGCGAAGGGGCGGGAATTCCACTTCGAGATTGTGACTGTGAGCGCTCAAGGGCGAGAAATTGGTCGCCAACCGGGCAAAGCTCGTCAGAAAATTCTGGATTTGGGCGGCGGGGTGAATTTGGAGATGGTTTACATTGCCGGTGGGACTTTCCAGATGGGTTCCGCAGACGGTGAGGGAAGTAGGGATGAGCGCCCGCGACACCAAGTCACTGTCAAAGCTTTCTTTCTGGGCAAATATCCCATTACTCAAGAACAGTGGCAAGCTGTGATGGGGAATAACCCTTCTGACTATAAAGGTGCGAAACGTCCTGTCGAAAATGTCTCCTGGAATGATGCTGTCGAGTTCTGTTCCCGGCTTTCCCAAAAAACCGGCACCACTTACCGTTTGCCCAGTGAGGCGGAGTGGGAATATGCCTGTCGCGCGGGAACGACGACGCCTTTCCACTTTGGCGAAACTATTACTCCCGATTTGGTCAACTATAACGGAAACAACCCTTACGGTTCCGCACCCAAAGGACTTTACCGTCAAGAGACAACGCCGGTGGGGAGTTTTCCGCCCAATGCCTTTGGACTGTACGATATGCACGGCAATGTCTGGGAGTGGTGCAGCGATCCTTGGCATGGCAGCTATCAGGGTGCGCCCTCTGACGGGAGTTCGTGGGAAGCCAGCGGAAATGATAACCGAGTGCATCGTGGAGGCTCCTGGGGCAACCGTGCGGTCCTTTGCCGCAGTGCCAGCCGCGACTGGAACTCTGCGGGCGACCGGTACGGGAGTTTGGGGTTTCGCGCAGCGGGAGCGTCGTGGCTCGTTGCGTCCTAGGTTCTCCGGCGAGGATTCTTCTCTGCCCTTTTGCCCTTTTGCCCTTTTCCCTCTCTTCTTTTCCCTCTCGCGCTGGGTTGTTATGGACAGGCGAGATGCCGGTTCTGGCGTAGCACAGGCGTCCCGCCTGTGCCCCATGTAATGGACAGGCAAGATGCCTGTCCTACGCCTTTTTGGGGGAGATGCCGGTTCTGGACAGGCGAGACGCCTGTCCTACGCCTTTTTGAGGGAGATGCCGGTTCTGGCGTAGCACAGGCGTCCCGCCTGTGCCCCCCTGTAATGGACAGGCAAGATGCCTGTCCTACGCCTTTATAGGGGAGACGCTGATCCAGACGTAGCACAGGCGTCCCGCCTGTGCCCCCCTGTAATGGACAGGGGAGACGCCGGTCCTACGCCTTTTTGGGGGAGATGCCGGTGGGATGGACAGGCGAGACGCCTGTCCTACGCCTTTATAGGGGAGACGCTGATCCAGACGTAGCACAGGCGTCCCGCCTGTGCCCCCCTGTAATGGACAGGGGAGACGCCGGTCCTGCGTTTGTATAGAATGGGGTTAGGACAGGAGAGATGCCGGTCCTACGAATTCTCGCCTTTTTTATCAATTTTTTAAGACCTAACCATGACGAAAAATCAGCTAATTTTACACAACCCTACGTTGCAAACCACCAGCAGGAATCTGCCTCACTGGGAGCTGTACGGCTCGGTTTATCATGTGATTTTTGCAACTCGCGATCGATTACCACTTTCTGAAGCAGCTAGAAAAATTGTATTCAACGCTTGCCTGTTTTTCCATCTCAAGAGATATGAAATTTTTGTCATGGCTGTTATGCCAGACCATGTACATCTACTCATACAGCCTTGGGCAAAATCTCAGAAGGAGTGCTGGTCGCTTAGCAGTATCACGCACAGCTTGAAGAGCTACACTTCTAAACAAATTGCCAAAATAGGCCGGCCATCTCGCCCCTCACATATTGGGAAGGTATGGAAAGAGGAGTCCTGGGATCATATTATCAGAAATTCTCAAGAATTTGAATACACCTGGCAATACATTAGAGAAAATCCGGTGAAAGCTGGATTATCTGCTACTCCTGAAGCTTATGCCTTCTTTTGGCAATCTGGCCAAGCAGATAATTCCATTCCCAACCCATAAGACAGGCATCTCCCCTGTCCAAAAAAGACGTAGGACAGGCGTCTCGCCTGTCCAAAGCCCCACCGGCAGGACATCGCAATCTACCCAACGCTCACCTCTACACGAGTCACAAAAACTTCCCCACGCAACCGGTTCTGGATTTCGGAAGGATCAGCCGTCTCAAAAAATAGTTCCAGCGCCTCGATAAGATTCTGCCGCGCTTCCTCAACACTATTTCCCTGGCTAGCAATATCGAGTTCGGGGCAGAGCGATACATATCCATCCCCCTCCCGCTCAATAATTGCCGTAAATTGTTGCCTGATCTTCATGGATTTCGTTTTCCCGGAAATTAGCTGGCTCGCACAAGGGCTGCTTTGACTATAATAACACAATCTGTCCCCCTATAGCAGGCTACAGTCAAGAGGATTTTCAAAAAATATCCTTCCTCTTTTTTGCACCGGCACCGGCGCTCACTCTAACTCCAACCTTCCCCCAGCACAAACGCCGCAGCACCCCTTACCGCAAAACCCTAAGAAGCGCAACACCCCGACACCGGCAGGCAACCAGGCGAAAAAAGGCCCTTTCCAATAAGCAGTCTCTATCAAAACTGGCGCGCTATTTTAAATTTCATATAGTGCCTTGACAGAGGAAACCCGATATGCTATAAGGGGATGTGACTTTTGCGGTTCTGGATCTCTAACAAACTCCAATCTACCGGAAATGATAACAATTCCAAGCCAGAGGGGAGTCCAATGCCGGCGTCTGCCATCATGCCCCCAGGTGGAGCCGCGCCGGCAAAGATTCCCCCCGCAGGCAGTAGCCAGGGTGGTTTAGGGTTTTTAGGGTTAGCTAGAGCGTCAAGTTCCGCACCTTTAAATACCAGTCTACCCCTCCTAGTTAGGTTTAGGACTTACCTCAATGAAAAAAATGAACACTTGGCAAAAATCCCTAGCGCTGACTGCCTCACTTTCACTGTTTGCGGCGGCTTCTCCCGCTTTTTCAAATGCCGCGAATACAGAGATTGCTCAGAACAGCCAACCGGCAGGTAGCTCACAACCGGCACCGGCAGGAGCAAAGTGTCGCCGAGTCACCACTCCCGGCGGCATCAATGTCCGGTCCACGCCCAATGGCACGATTACCGGCTCATTAGCCAATGGAACAACTGTCACTGTCGAAACAACTTACAGCCCGGGTTGGGTAACAATTTCCGCCCCCCAGAAAGGAGTGATATTTGACAGGTATATCACCCCCTGCGACCGAGCCGCAACTCCAGCCCCAGCTGCAGCCGCAGCTCCAGCCCCAGCTGCAGCCGCAGCTCCAGCCCCAGCTGCAGCGGCAACTCCAGCCCCAGCTGCAGCCGCAGCTCCAGCCCCAGCTGCAGCGGCAACTCCAGCCCCAGCTGCAGCCGCAACACCAGCCCCTACTCCAAAGCCATCTCCAGCCCCATCTCCAGCCGCAGCTCCAGCCCCTACTCCAAAGCCATCTGCAGCCCCAGCTCCAAAGCCATCTCCAGCCCCATCTGCAGCCGCAACTCCAGCCCCATCTGCAACACCGATGACTGGCGATACATGCCGGCAAGTGGTAGCTACTGACGGGCTGAATATCCGGCAATCCGCCTCTGCTTCCAGCCCGATTGTCGGATCGGTCGCCAATATGCAGCGAGTCACTATTGTCAATCGCGGCTCAAAAGGCTGGGTGCCGATTTCCGCCCCCGTAAATGGTTATGTTTCTGTGAATTATCTTAAGTCTTGTAGCTGATTCTCTGCCATATCTGGGAACTGTAGGGTGGGTTCCGGCTCCGCCAGAACTCACCCTACTGAATGCTACGAACTTTTTGGGCTGAAGCCCAACTACGAACTTTTTGGGCTAAAGCCCAACTACGAACTTTTTGGGCTGAAGCCCAACTACGAACCTTGTGGGCTGAAGCCCAACTACAAACTTTTTGGGCTGAAGCCCAACTACGAACTTTTTGGGCTGAAGCCCAACTACGAACCTTTTGGGCTGAAGCCCAACTACGAACCTTTTGCGCTAAAGTAGGGGCGGGTTTACCAGCCTCTGAACTGAGCAGCCGACAATTGGATAAACCCGCCCCTACGAACCTTTTGGGCTAAAGCCCAACTACGAACCTTTTGGGCTGAAGCCCAACTACGAACCTTGTGGGCTAAAGCCCAACTACGAACTTAGGAGTTTACCGCTGTGGTCGTACAAATATCCAATACCACTTACGAGGCTAAAACGCAAGAGATTGCCAAACAACTTTTGGCAGCCACAAAAGAAAAGCGATCCTTCTTTGCCCAGCTGCAAGACCAAATGCGCTGGGACGACAAACTGCTGGCCTGGGCGATGAGCAACCCGGGCCTGCGAGTGCAGCTGTTCCGCTTCATTGACTGTTTGCCGGCCCTGCGCAGCAAGCCGCAAATCGCTAACCACATGCAAGAATACCTCACCGCAGAAGCCGTTGAGCTGCCGGCTGCCCTCAAAGGAATGCTCAATTTCGCTTCCCCAGACTCCGTACCCGGACAAGTTGCCGCCACAACAGTCTCTACCGCAGTAGAAACCTTGGCCCACAAGTACATTGCCGGCGAAAACATCAAAGAAATCATCAAAACCGTTGAGCGCCTGCGCAAGGAAAAAATGGGCTTCACCATTGACCTGCTGGGCGAAGCCGTGATTGCAGAAGCTGAGGCGCAATCCTACCTCGACCGCTATCTGGAATTGATGGCTCAACTGGCGGATGCCGCGAAAAAATGGTCGCCGGTGCCGGCCATCGACTCCGCAGATGGTGAAACCCTGCCGCGAGTTCAAGTCTCTGTCAAACTCACCGCCTTTTACTCCCAGTTTGACCCCCTTGACGCCAAAGGCAGCCAAGAGCGAGTTCTCCCGCGCATCCGCACCCTCCTGCGCCACGCCCAAGAAGTCGGGGCTGCAGTTCATTTCGACATGGAGCAATACGCTTACAAAGACCTCACCCTGGCTATTCTCAAACAGCTGCTTCTCGAAGAAGAATTCCGCACCCGCACTGATATTGGCATCACGCTGCAAGCGTACCTGCGCGACACCGAACGCGATTTACGAGACTTGGTTGAATGGGCAAAACAGCGCGGCAATCCCGTCACCGTGCGCTTGGTGAAAGGTGCCTACTGGGATCAGGAAACCATCAAATCCGCCCAAAAAGACTGGCCCCAACCTGTCTTCAACGAAAAACAAGCAACGGATGCTAACTATGAAAAATTAACCCAGATTTTGCTGGAAAATCACGAGGTTCTCTACGCCGCAATTGCCAGTCACAACGTGCGCTCGCAAGCGCGGGCGATCGCGATTGCCGAAACCCTGAAAATCCCCCGCCGGCGCTTCGAGATGCAAGTCCTCTACGGCATGGGCGACAAACTAGCAAAAGCATTAGTCGATATGGGGTATCGGGTGCGCGTCTACTCCCCTTATGGAGATTTGCTCCCCGGAATGGCTTACCTGATTCGCCGCTTGCTGGAAAATACGGCAAACAGTTCTTTCTTGCGGCAAAATATGGAGGACCGCCCGATAGAAGAACTGCTAGCGCCGCCAGACGCCACCGGCTCTGACGCAGTTTATCACGCCAAGCAAGCGTTCCCCAACGCTGCTGATACTGACTATGCCAGCGATCGACTCCGGGAGTTAGGACAGCAAGCGATTCAATCTGTCCGCCAGCAACTCGGCAAAACTTATTTGCCCCTGATTAACGGCGAGTACAAGAATGTAGCACAAACTGTCGATTCTGTCAACCCCTCCAACCCCAGCGAGACGGTAGGCAAAATCGGGCTGATGTCTGAAGAACAGGCAAAACAAGCGATACAAGCGGCAAAAGAGGCGTTCAAAACTTGGCGCAAAACGCCGGTGCGGCAGCGTGCGGGGGTGCTGCGCAAGGCAGCGGAATTGATGGAGAAGCGCCGCCACGAACTGACGGCGTGGATGGTGCTGGAAACCGGCAAGCCGGTGCGGGAAGGCGATGCGGAAGTGTCCGAGGCGATTGATTTCTGCCGGTATTACGCCGACGAGATGGAACGCCTGGAACAGGGGTATAATTACGATACTGCCGGTGAGACGAATCGCTACAATTACCAGGCGCGAGGGATTTCTCTGGTGATTTCGCCTTGGAATTTCCCGCTGGCGATTCCCACCGGCATGACGGTGGCGTCTCTGGTTGCCGGCAACTGCACTCTGCTCAAACCGGCAGAAGTTTCCTCGGTGATTGCGGCGAAACTGGCAGAAATCCTGCTGGAAGCCGGCATCCCCCGGGGGGTGTTCCAGTATGTGCCGTGCAAAGGCTCAACTGTGGGCGCTTATATGGTGAAGCATCCGGATGTCCACATGATTGCCTTCACCGGCTCTCAGGAAGTGGGCTGCCGCATTTACGCGGACGCAGCTATTTTGCAACCCGGACAGAAGCACCTGAAACGGGTGATTGCGGAGATGGGCGGCAAGAATGCCATTATTGTAGACGAGTCGGCTGACCTCGACCAAGCGGTTGCCGGTGTGGTGTATTCGGCATTTGGCTACAGCGGGCAAAAATGTTCGGCGTGCTCGCGGGCGATTGTGCTAGAGCCGGTGTATGATGCTTTTGTCAGCCGGCTGGTGGAAGCGACGCGCTCGCTCAATGTGGGGCCGGCGGAAGCGCCGGGCACCCGCGTCGGGCCGGTGATTGACGCGGCGGCGCGAGATCGCATCCGGGAATATGTTGAGCAGGGGAAGGCGGAAGCGGAGTTGGCGCTGGAGATGCCGGCACCGGATACGGGATACTTTATTGGGCCGGTGATTTTTGCTAATGTGCCGGCGGCGGCGAAGATTGCCCAGGAGGAAATTTTCGGGCCGGTGCTGTCTGTGATGCGGGCGAAGACTTTCGATGAAGCGCTGGAACTGGCGAATGGCACGAACTACGCCCTCACCGGCGGACTGTATTCCCGGACTCCGTCTCATATTGAGCGGGCGCAAGCGGAGTTTGAAGTGGGGAATTTGTATATCAACCGGGGGATTACCGGCGCGATTGTGTCGCGGCAGCCTTTCGGGGGGTTCAAGCTTTCTGGGGTTGGCTCGAAGGCCGGTGGCCCAGATTACCTGCTGCAATTCCTGGAACCGCGCGCGGTGACGGAGAATATCCAGCGGCAAGGTTTTGCCCCGATTGAGGGAGTGGATTAGGGGTTCCTTGGGTGCCGGTTGTGTAGACAGGTGATATAGCAGCAGTCCTATTGGTTAGGGCAGGCGAGACGCCTGCCCTACGTCGGGACTTCGTAGGATAGCCGATCATTCCGAGGTGCGTGTCCGAACCTAAGTGAATATTGCTATCCGTCTGATTGATTTAGTTTTAATAATGAACCGCCAAGACGCCAAGGAAACCAAGAAGCAAGATGAAAGATGATGAGGGATAGAAGAATTAAGAGGGGCAATTGACCGGAGATGATGTAAGGGACTTGCGGCGGGAGGTCAATAGGCTTTTTGGGTGCGTTCCTCAAGGAGGGAACGCTACTGCTGTCCGCCACCCAAATTTGCGGCTGCAACCGGGATGACAGTAGGGGCAAATGGCATCTGTGGTGCCAGCACCGGCCTAGTCGCTGACTCTCTCCGGTGTTTCCACCGGCACTCCCACCTTCTCCTGGGGATTGTTGGCATCGACTCGCAGATCTTGAGTAACTGCCACAAATGCGGTATATCTAGATAGCAGCCGGTAGGCGAGCGCCGTATCAATCGCGTCCCATATTCTCTCAGCAGGTGCGCCGACATAAACCTGATTCATCAAATACTCAAAACGGGCGCGCCCCCACATCTGGGCTACCGCATAATTGCCTTTCTCCCCATCAAAATTGACATTCAGAATCTTATCATAGCGCTTCCCACCGGCAAGCATGCCTTGGATGCGCAACTGACCGCTCTGCCGGTCGCCTTTGCGCCCAAAAAGCACCAGCGGCTGATTGGCAAACAAATCGGGTGCCTTGAGGGGATAAATTTCTGGTGCCTCTCCAGAACCTATCCAGCTGACTTCAATATTGGTGAGTGCCGGATTGTTGATTTGACGGAAAAATTTTTCAGCCACGGGTTGAGCCGGCTCATCCGGAGAAAGAAATGTGGCAGTTCCTCCCCCCACCTCTGCCAGACGAGTCATTAAAAAGCGGTTTACCTCACGCCCCACACCGAAACTGTAGAGGCGGTTGCCAGATTTGAGTTTTTTCTGCACTTCGGCAATAATTGTTTGAGAATCGCCGATATCCCCTTGGGAGAGCAGCACAATACAGCGCAGACGTCCGGGAGGTGCCGGGGGCAAATTTAGCACCTTTTCGATGCCATTGGTTAACTTGGTGCCGCCGGTGGCGTTCAGTCGATTGATATACGCTATTGCTCGCAAGCGGTTGCTCAGCGTATTCGGCACCGGCTCTTCTGACAGCCTGGTTGCGGGAATGGCAAAATCAATAATATTAAACGTGTCCTTGGAATTGAGCCCGCTAATAAACAGGCGCATCAGTTCTTGAGACTGCCGGATTGGCTGGCCGGCTTGAGAGCCGGAGGTATCGATCAGGAACACCACATCTTTTGGTATAATCTCTTCGGGTTTGTACGCCGAGGCTGGGATTAAATAGGCCGCGAAGTGACCGCCCCGTTCGCCAGACTGAGTGAGGGCGGTGACTTGAGTGGAGTCACCGGCAGCCCGATACCGCAAAATCAAGTCCCGGTTGAGAATCTCGTTTGAGTTAGCGAGTTTCACCCGCACTGTTGAGCCGGTGCGCTGAACATCTAGCTCGTGGGTTGGCGAGCTCACCTCAACCGCCGGCACACCGGCATTGAGAGCCACCGTCACGTCAATACCTTGCTGGCTGCCGGTCTGTTTTGCCCCGACAGCGGCGGAAACGCCAGCGCTGCGCGCCGCTGCGCCCTCAGTTGAGGGCAGGGAACTGCCGGGAATGTAGCCCGCGCCCACCGCGAATGGCAGCACAAATTCAAAGTCGCCTCCCTGAAACTTGAGGGTGCCGGTGTAGCGAATCGTGACCTCAATTTTCTCTCCTGGCTTGATGTCGGAGACAAGCTGTGTAAATACACTGTCATCCTTTTGTTCTAACATAGCGGCCATTTTTTCCGCTTGTTTAGTTTGCGATCCGGCTGGGTTGGCTTGTTTGGCGTCGCGTCTTTTAATGGAGCCCCGGACCGTGCGGCTGCCGGTGCGGATTTCCATCTCATCCACCGCCGCCTCACCCAAAAGTGGAAATTTATAAATCGCCGCTAAGGGTTTTTCATAGGGATTGGCAAAGGTTTGCCGCACCGTAACCCGGGACAGATTGCCGGAGATTTGCGCCTGAACTTGGGCGCGTTGCAGGGGGAAGACTTTGATCTCGCCATCAAAGAGGGCGAACAAGCCGGCGGGCGGCAATTGTTGAGCATTTGGCGTTCCGTTGCTGCTTCCGTAGGAGCGGCGCTGCCCAAAAAGCTGCAGCAAGTTAGTGCTGTAGGGAGTGCCGGTGGGAGGGAGCCGCAGCGCCCCTGCTGCGGCAGCCAGTCCCAGCAGCAGGAGAGCGCCGCCGGGCAGCCATATGTTCTGGGCCAGCGGTGTGTGGCTGGCGGTAAGGTCGCGCAGGAGTGCGGGGGCGGACGGGTAGCGCTGCTTGGTGTTGGGGCGCAGCATCCTGTCGAGAATCTTGCCCAGCTTCTCACTGACCGGCCCTCTCAAATAATGCCGCCAAACCCAGGTGCCGGTGCGGGTGTCGGACAGGTCAGAGGGCGGAATCTGGGTGATCAGGTGGATGCAGGTGACGCCCAAACTGTAGATATCGCTGGCAAAAGTGGCCCTGCCGGTGAGCTGTTCTGGAGCGGTGTACGGTGAGGCTGCGCCGGCAGCAAAATCGACGAGAGCCAGCTTTTCGTCAGAACTGCGGCGAATGATGTTTTCCGGTTTGATGTGCCGGTGAATCAGTTGGTGGCTGTGGGCCAAGTGCAGCACCGGCAGCAAGTCGGCAAGCAGCTGCCGGATTTTGATTTCATCGAAAGCGCCCTCCTGTGCTAATTCATCAGCCAAGTTCCGCCCGCTGACAAATTCCCGCACGAAATACTGTTGCTCGTTTCGCTGGAAGTGCGCCAGAAGCGCCGGCAGCTGGGGGTGGGGGCCCAGTTTTTCCAGGCAAGTCGCTTGCTGGCGAAAGAACTCGGAGTTGGCCGTCAGGGCACTAGCCATCTCCGCAGGGGTTTCGGGCACCGCCCGGGTTGAGCTCAGGGGGGTATTTTGGAGAGAAAACTGCTTCATCACCCCAGGCGGGCTCCCTGGGGAGGAGTTGTCCACAGCGAGAAAAGTGCGGGTGCGGGGACTGGCACCAATGAGTTTGATGGCGCGGTAGCGCCCAACGAGCCGCAGCAGGGAGCCGCACTTTTGGCAAGCGAGGGCGTCGGCGGGATTTTCTGGGCTGTTGCAATTCGGGTTGAGGCAAAAGCAGTGGTGGGTGTCTGGAGGAGCCAACTGTAAATTAGAGGGGGTCATGGGACTGCGCTGTGGGGTGAGAGGGTGCCTGACGGTGCGGGCAATCCGCGCCACTTGTCAGGCCGGGCCACGAGCCGCTATTTCGGGCGGCGCGCCCGGTGCCGGCTAGCGGTGGGCCAATGCTAGCCCCCGGCACTGCAGCCCGGGCTCTGGCTCTGGCCTTTCTACTTGAGGGGAATTAAAGTAATTTTAGCCAAGGGAAAAATAAGAGGAATTGGCGCGGCTCGGGCTGTGGGGTGCGTTATTAAGGCACCTTGCTGCTGCTGTGGGGTTTGCTATTAAGGCACGCTACTGCAGCTCCAGCCGCAGCGCAGGAGAGCGGGGATCTGCTATTTTTTGTGATAATGTTTCTAAAGTTATAGCTTTCGGGCATACTGGGTTGATTGCTGCAGTGGCTGAGCGATTAAAGCAAGAGGCGGGGCGGTCGTGCCGCACCACCGGCACACGCAGCGCGTGCGGGGCGACATCTAAATCGTTTGTCGCCCATTAGGCGGCGTTTCAAACTGTCGAGCCTGGGGAAAGCCGTAATGGTCACTCAGGGGGCTGTCAAAGGCTAAGGAACATGGCTGGAAATCCTGCGCACATCAAACGGTTGCTAGAAACGAAACAATGTCAGGGGGGCGATCTCAGGGATGCCAACCTGAGCCGGTTCAATCTCACTGGTGCCGACTTGAGCGGGGCCAAGATGCTGTTTGCCAACCTCAATGGTGCCAAGCTCAGCAAGGCTAACTTGAGCGGTGCTGATTTAAGTTTCGCCAATTTGGTGGGAGCCGACCTGGCCGGCGCTGACTTGAGCGGGCTCGACGCTAAGGGAATCAATCTGTTTGAGTCGCATCTCAACAATGCCAATCTCAGCGGCGCTGACTTGCGGGTGGCCAATCTCGTCAATACTAATCTCAGTGACACCAACCTCAGCGGTGCGGACATGGGGGGTGCCAACCTGATTGGCACCCAGCTGGCGAGGGCGACCCTCAGTGGGGCGAACTTGGGGGGGGCCAATCTGGGCAAGGCGAATTTGGTGGCGGCGAACCTGCTCAATGCCAATCTCTCCGATGCGCGCTTAGTTGAGGCCGATCTGAGCGACGCTAACCTCAGCGGTGCCAATCTCAGCAGCGCTAACCTGCTCAATGCTAACCTGAGCGGGGCCAATCTCAGTGGGGCCAACCTCAGTGGGGCTAACCTGGCAAATGCCAAGCTCGATGGTGCCATTGGTCTGGATGTGGATAACCCGATGGTGCGGCGGGCGGCTCCGCCGGCGAACTCGGGCGGCGCTCCCACCGGCATGTCCTATCTGAGTTTGCCTCATTCCGGACCTTCTTACTCTGACTCCCAAGGATATTCTGGGCCACGGTTTGGTTTGCCCTAGCGCCAGGAGCGGGTTTTTTAACCGAGGTACTCTGTGGCAACTATCTCGGGTGAGCCCGCCCCTCCTGGGCGCGCCGGTCCAAGGCATTCCCTGAACTCTTCCCCCATAGCTGCCTCATTCCACTCAATCAACCGGACGAGATGTAATCTCTCTCCTCTGCCGCCGGAACCAACCCGGCTTCTTTTGAGTATTCTTTTTTACGGATCGGTGTTTTCCTGCCGGCTGCCCTTCCTTATCCAGCGCGGGTGAGCGTGATGTGCGCTCACCTATGTTACGTTTGATTACTTTACCTTGCGGCCAGCGGGACTGCTTGTCAAGTTTTATCTAAAATCCGCTTAATATCATGTTTTAAAAGCCGGCGCTGGCAGCCCGAGAGCCGGCAAACACTGCCGTTAAATAACAAATTAATTCTCCGGAATTTACAAATTTCCCCCACGCCTGACATCTCTTTCCCAGCCATCGAAATGATTGGGATCTCTCGCCTTCATGGCACCTGAGGCCAAACCGGCAGCGAGTGCGCCCCCACCTCGCTCCTGTGCCAGCCCAGAATCATCTCCCCCCTGCAAGTGTAACTTTTTGTAAAGATATTCCGGACGCCGAAGTGGAGTTGCAGTAATCAGAACCCAATCCTACAAATTTTTGCTCTGTGAGCGCTAACATGGGTGATGGGTGTCACCCCTCACCCCTTAGGGGAACTGCCACCTGTAACTCTTTCGGCGTCACGCTCGGGTTGGGCTAAAGCCATGAAGGGAGAAACTCCATATCTGACACTCGCTCTCGTTTCTCCCCACTTCCTGCTCTTTGCTCCCTGAAAGCGCCCCAGTTGTGCCAGGTGAGGCGAAAAATTTACAGCACGAAAAACAAGCGCCATTTCCGGATAAAAACATACCGAATGCTGACATGGCAAGGGAGAAATATGGCAGGAAATAGCACACAGGTTAAGACAGCGATGGCGGGCAATAGCGCCCACGTCAAACGGTTGCTGCAAACGAAACAGTGTCAGGGGGGCGACCTGAGTGAGGCCAACCTAGCGCAGTTCAACCTGAGCGGTGCTGACCTGAGCGGTGCTAAATTGATGTTTGCTAACCTGCATGGTGCCAATCTCAGTGGCGCTAACTTGAGCGGTGCCGATATGTGTTTTGCCAACCTAGTCGCAGCGGACTTGGTGTCGGCTGACCTGCGGGGGATTGACGCCGAGGGCATCAACCTGCTGGATGCCAAACTCAACAGAGCCAACCTGTGCGGTGCTGACCTGGGTTTTGCCAATATTGTCAACAGCAAACTGGAAGAAGCCAACCTCTGCGGTGCTGACATGGACGGCGCGAACCTGATTGGGGCCAGACTCAACAGTGCCAACCTCAGCGGAGCCAACCTGGGGGGAGCCAATCTCGGGCATGCTGAGCTGGTGGGGGCGAATCTTTCCAATGCTGACCTCAATGACGCCCGCTTGGTGAGTGCGGACTTGAGCGACGCCAACCTGGCGGGAGCCAACCTGACTTCCGCCAACTTGTTGAATGCCAACCTGAGTGGGGCGAACCTGAGTGGGGCGAACTTGAGTGGGGCCAACCTGGCCAATGCCAGGCTCGACGGAGCGATTGGACTCTACATCGAACCGCAAGGCGGGAGCTACCGCTACGAGCCGCCGCGCTCAGGCGTGCCGCAGCCCGCCCCGTCTTACGCCAGTTTTTCCCAACCCAGCCTGTATCGCTCAAATTCGCCCACTTAAGGCTGTTAGGGCTGTCACCTCCGGGATTGCCCCCACCTGCCTACTCTGTCAGGACCGAGATCGCTCGCTCAAGCGCTTGCAAAGCCCGGTCCACTTCACCGGCTGTCACCGTCAGCGGCGGGACAAACCGCACCACCTTCGGACCGGCGGGCACCAGCAGCAAGCCCTCCGCCATCGCCCCTCTCACCACATCAATCGAGGTCAGCGGGCTGTCGGAGCTATCGGGCCCCTCAGAAGAGCGCAGCTCCATCCCATTGATTAAACCCCAACCCCGCACCTCCGCAATCCGGTTGGGAAATTTGCCGGCAATGGCAGACAGACCGGCTCGCAACTGCTCGCCCCGCTCCCGCGCATTGGCCAGCAGGCTCTCCCGCTCCAGCGTCTGGCACACAGCGAGCGCCACCGCACAGGCGAAGGGATTGCCGCCAAAGGTGCTGGCGTGATCTGCGGGTTTGAAGACATCGCAGAAAGACTTGCACAGCAGGGCACCGATGGGAATCCCCCCACCGAGTCCTTTGGCAGAGGTAAAGACATCTGGCTCTACGCCCAGATTCTCGTAGCCCCAGAGCTTGCCGGTGCGCCCCATGCCGGCTTGCACTTCATCCAAAATCAGCAGAATGCCCTTTTCGTCGCAGATTTGCCGGACTCTGTGGAAGTAAGCGGGTTCTCCCGGACGGACGCCGCCTTCCCCCTGCAGGGGTTCCAGGAGAATGCCGGCAACTCGCCGCTCGTCTTTATCCAGCTCGGCGATCGCAGCTTCCAGCGCCTCAATATCGTTGTACGGCACATAGTGGAACCCGGGCACTAGGGGGTCAAAGTGCTTCTGGTACTTTGGCTGGCCGGTGGCGGTAATCGTCGCCAGAGTCCGCCCGTGGAAACTGGCGTGCGCGGTCAAAATGACTGGATCTTTGATGTTTAAGACGGTGTGGGCGTATTTTCTGGTGAGTTTGATCGCCCCTTCATTCGCTTCCGCGCCGGAGTTGCAGAAAAACACCCGGTCCGCGCAGGAATGCTCTACGAGCCACTGGGCCAGCTGGCCCTGCAGGGGGATGTAGTAAAGATTGGAAACGTGGTGCAGGGTTTGAATTTGTCGCGTCACCGCTTCTACCATTGCTGGGTGAGCGTGCCCCAAGGTGCAAGTGGCAATACCGGCCACAAAGTCGAGATATTCCCGCCCCTCCGTGTCCCACACGCGGCAGCCGGCACCGCGCTCTAGGGCCAGGGGAAATCGCCCGTAAGTAGACATTACGCAGCTGTCAAAGCTGTCTGGACTGAACGGTGCCGGCAGGTCCTGCGCAGCCCCTTCACTAACGGCGGCTACAGGTGTCTTTTCAATCAGGGTTTCTGGACTCACAGATTGCTCCTGTTCTCCTGAATTCTGAAGCTGGGTTCAACTACACTCGATCTTATGTTAGTGCCGCTGCCATTCTCTGCGGCTTAACACAATCTAAATCTGTATGGATAACTGCAAATTCGGGCGCGGCAACAGGTGTAAATTCGATTTTGCGGGGTCTCCCGCCCACAGGCCGGTCGGCGGGAGAGCCTCGCAGGCGTGCTATAGATCAGTTGCCAGGAACTGAGCGAAATTGCACTGGCGGACGAAAATCTGCTTGTACGGGGAATTTAAATCGCGATGCACAGCATGCTATTCACGGGAAAAGCAGCCCAGTGGCTTTTACCGCAACCGTTTCTCCTGACCGCAACCCCCAGCGGTGAGGCGCTCCAGCATCAAGAAAAGTTGGCGGAGTTAGTCACCGTCCTGATTATCCTCTTGCTCGTAGCGACCGGCGTCGCCCTGCTGTCCCGCCGGCTTCGCGTTCCCTACGTGACCGGTTTGGTACTGGCCGGCCTGGCCATTACAGAGCTGCTGCCCCGGCGCATCGGTTTGGATTCTTCCCTGATTTTGAATCTATTTATGCCGGTGCTGCTGTTTGAAGCGGCGATCAATACCGACATCAGCCGGCTGCGAAGCACGATCGCGCCTATTGCTCTCCTTGCAGGGCCTGGGGTGGTGATTGCTTCCGGCGTCACGGCGGTGCTGTTGAAATTCGGACTGGGGCTGGCGTGGGTACCCGCCCTGCTGGTTGGGGTAATTCTGGCGATTACGGACACCGTCTCCGTGATTGCGGTGTTCGACGAGGTGCCGGTGCCGTCTCGCCTGTCCACCATCGTTGAGGGAGAGAGCCTGTTCAATGATGGGGTGGCTCTGGTTGTGTTCAGCCTGATTTTGCAAGTCCAGGCGACCGGCTCCCTGACATTCCTCGACGGGCTGCAAAAACTGTTTGTGGTTATCGTGGGCGGAACGCTGGTAGGGCTAGCCCTGGGATACTTGACTACCGCCCTGTTCACCCAGTCTGACGATCCCCTCAGCGGCATTTTGCTGACGGTGGCTGTATCGCTGGGCGCTTTCCAGATTGGGCAATTCCTCCAGGTGTCAGGCGTGGTGGCTGTGGTGGTGGCGGGGCTGATTGTGGGAAATATCGGGCTTTCGGGGAGTGTTTCGGCGTCGAGTCGGGTGACGCTGCTGAGCTTCTGGGAATATGCTGGGTTTGGGGTGAATACCTTTATCTTCCTGCTGATTGGCTTAGAAATAGACCTGCTGACCCTGTGGCGGAAGCTGCCAGCGGTTCTGCTGGCCATTCTAGCGTACCAAGTCGGGAGAATCCTCTCGGTTTACCCGCTGCTGGCAGTGGTGCGCTGGTTTGACCGGCCAGTCCCCTTGCGCTGGCAGCACGTCCTGTTTCTCGGCAATATCAAAGGCTCTCTCTCAATGGCTCTCGCCCTGAGTTTACCTACAGCCCTAGCCGGACGAGGGGAACTGATTGCTTTGGTGTTTGGTACGGTCCTGCTGTCCCTGATTGGCCAAGGGGTGAGCTTGCCCTGGCTGGTCAAGCGTTTGGAAATTTCTCAATTCTCAGAGTTCCGCCAGCAAACTGAGGAGTTGCAAGCCCAGCTGATTGCGGCCAAGGCTGCTCAGGATGAACTGGACAGCCTGTTGAAGGGAGGGCTGTTGCCCAAATCCGTCTATGAGGAGATGCGCTCCAGCTATCAAGTGCGAGTGGCTCGATCGGAAAAGGCGCTCAGGGACTTCTACAACCGCCGTCCGGATGAATTTATGACCGGCGACCGCACCAAACTCGATGCCATTCGGCGGCGCTTGCTGCTGGCAGAAAAAGGAGCCCTCAACGAGGCTCTGCGAAAGCGGATTCTCTCACAGGAAGTGGCGGGAAAACGCTTGCAGGCTATCAATGAGCAACTTTTAGGATTGGAGGATGACTAATCGCCGCCCTGGATAAAATCAATCATTTGGTGCAGCGACCCAGGTTTGGTGACGATCAGCACCGTTGAGTGGGGCTCGAGCACCGTACTCCCATTCGGAATCACCAAATCTGTATGGGGATGGGGCTGGTAGCCAATAATCAATGAACCCTGGGGAAACCTGGAGTCTTGGGCAATTTGAGCTAAGCTGCGACCCACCACATGGCCCTGACTGGGGATGGAGAGTTTGAGGACTTCAATCTGACCTTGCTCAAAATGCATCATCGATTCGACTTGAGGATATTCGATGGCATTCACCATTGTAGAAACGGCTAGCTCTACTGTACTGATGATGTGGTGCGCCCCTGCAATCCGATAGGGTTGCTCAAAATCCCGGTGGCCCATCCGCGCCAGAATGTGAGCGACACCGTAATGCTTGGCGAGCGTCACCATCGCCAAATTCAGGGCGTCATCCCGCAAAACCGCCGCTAGGGAGTTTGCTTTGCGAATGCCGGCTTCCAAGAGCAGCTCCGTGCTGACGGCGCTGCCCTCAAAGGCCATTACCCCTACTTGTTCGCGGGCGTAACGGCACGCTGCTGGATCGATGTCGATCAGGGCAACTGTATGTCCCAGCTCGACCAGCCTTTGCGCTAAATTTAGGCCAACAAGCCCGGCCCCACCAATGAGTACATACATAGCTGAATTTTTTATGCCTGCGCTGAATTGAATAGGAGTTATCCTTCTATTGTCTATTATCAATTTTTTGACCGCCATCTGCCACTTAAGTGAAGCCTGCCGATATCTTTAAATCTCAATCTGACATTGAGCGCCAGTACCGGCGCATTCGCAACGAGTTAATTACAGGTGCGATTGCCTTCTCAAGTTTGCTTTTGCTTGGCACGCTCTGGTACTGGCGGGTCGAGGGATGGCCCTTGCTAGACTCCATTTACATGACGGTGAGTACGCTAGCAACCGTTGGTTTTGGAGAGATTCACCCCCTCGGCAACCGGGGCCGGTTGTTTACAATCGCCCTTATTTTGATGGGGCTGTTCAATATCGGTTATGTTGTCAACCGATTTACAGAAGCCCTGATTCAGGGCTACTTTCAACAAGGAATTTTATTGCAGCGACAGCGACGCTTGATTAACACTTTATCTGGCCATTACATTCTCTGCGGGTTCGGTCGCACTGGCCGTCAAATTGCCTTGGAATTCAAGGCAGAAGGTATCCCCTTTGTCACTATCGACTCCGACGCCGAACAAATCCAGGCGGCTCAGCAGCTGGGTTACATTGCTTTTGAAGGCGATGCCACCCTGGACGCCACCCTCCAGGAAGTCGGGATTGAGCGGGCGGTCTGCTTGGTGGCGGCGCTGCCTTCTGATGCGGAAAATCTCTATACTGTCCTGTCTGCGAAAACTCTCAATCCTTCAGTGCGGGCCATCGCCCGCGCCAGTACCGAAGAAGCTGTGCAAAAACTGCAGCGCGGCGGTGCCGATGCCGTCGTCTCGCCTTATATCACCGGCGGCAAGCGCATGGCAGCTGCGGCGCTCAGGCCCCAAGTGATGGACTTTGTGGACGGCATTATCACCGGCGCGGATCGCTCTTTCTATCTGGAAGAGTTTCGCATTGACCAAACCTGCCCTTTTGTGGGCCAAAGTCTGCGAGAGGCAAAGCTGCGCTCCCAGTCGGGTGCCCTGGTTCTGGCGATTCGCCGCGCCGATGGCACCCTCATCGGTGGCCCGACTGCCGACACGAAATTAATGCCGGCAGACTCTTTAATCTGTATGGGCACAGCTGAGCAACTCCGCGCGCTCAATCAGATCCTCGGGCCCATCCAGTCCAACCGGCTGCGCTTGCCCAAGCAAGCCCCTCCGGCAGACTGATGCATTCTCTCTTTTCCGTTTAATCTTTTTTGATTAATTTCTCTCGCTTTGTTTTCCTCTGTTCGTTTTGGCGGTTGAATAGTAATATTAATCAACCGGATGTTGAGCTTCTAGCAGCTGACCGCGCGCCTGTCCGTGACTGCGCTTTAGAGATTGGCAATTCCCCGCTGACTCTAAACGGTTAGCTGCTAGTCACTGCTTTCAGCAAAGCTTCAAGGCGCTCGCCGGCACCTCATCCCAGGAACTGACCGTGCGGATTCTGGCCATCCAACCGCTCGCCTTCTGGCCATCGGTCAAATTGCTCTCGAATGACTCGTGGCATTCTTGGGCCTGAGATTCACTGCAGCAGGCTATGCAAGCCTGAAGGATACCGCACGGATCGATCTGTTCGTTGAGCCAAATAGTCATAATAACCCTCTGAAACTTTTTATCTGGGAATGTCCTGCATGAGCAGTTATGCTTAGTTTTAGCAAAAAATCAGCGCTGGTGCCAAGAGGAATTTACTATATTTAACAAGTCTTCAGGATTTGTTGTAAAAACCGTTGCTAAACTTTAACTTGTGTCTGCCGGCGGCATCTGGCAGGCTATGTCTCTGGCCTTGTGGAAGCGGGCGGGACGGGGGATGGAGCCGGGATTTGGGGATTGGGGGATTTTTTGGTTAGTTGGGGAACTGTTGAGTTATGCCGGCACAGTTTGTAGAGCAAGGGTTAAGAAAGAATAAAGATTGTGGGGCTAAAGCCCAACTACAAACGGTTTGGGCTAAAGCCCAACTACGAACCTTTGGGCTAAAGCCCAACTACAAACCTTTGGGCTAAAGCCCAACTACGAACGGTTTGTAGTAGGGCTTTAGCCCTAATTGCACCTGCTTCCAAAAGTTGCAACTTGGGTTAAAGAAATCATTTTCAAAAATCAGTGAGAATCGCTGTATTGGGATGCGCTCGTCTGGGAGGCTAAATGCGTCAGGTCGTCACCGGCAAGCCGGCAAATTCGCCAGTCTGGCAAAACCTTTGCGCCGCAGCGCTCATAGAAAGAAATTGCCGGCTCGTTCCAATCCAAAACGCTCCACTCCAATCGCCCGCAGTTGCGAGCAACGGCTAGCTGAGCTAAATAAGTCAGGAGGGCTTTGCCAATTCCTTGCCGCCGGCTTTCGGGGAGAACAAATAAGTCTTCCAGATAAATGCCGGGTTTTGTGAGAAAGGTGGAATAATTGTAAAAGAAGAGGGCAAATCCAGCGATTTCTCCCGCACGCTCTGCTAGAATAACCTCGGCGTATGGACGCTCGCCAAACAGGTGTTCTTTGAGGGCGTCAGGGGTGCCGGTGACGGCGTGCGATAGGTTTTCATATTTGGCCAAGGCTTGAATCAGTCCGAAAATTGCCGGCACGTCTGCCGGTGTGGCGGAACGCAAAATTAGATCGTTGGGCATGCAGGGTAACCGCAAGACAATTTTAGCTGTTTAGCAATAACATCATAAGCGGCGTCAGTGTTGCCTAATCAATACTAGCCTCTGCTTGCCGGTGGGGCCCAACCAATAGTATGCCAGCTTCTGGAGCCCGGGGTAGGGTGCGTTCCCTCTTAGGGAACGCACCCTACGAGTTACACTAAAGTCCGGAGCGCAAATTGCAGATTGCCAACAGTAAGTAGGGTGTGGGGCGCGAGAGGTGGGCCGGCCCCCAAGGTCGTGGGGCGGGCGACACACTCCGAACCGCAAGACTTTCAGGAAAATCGGGGCGAGGTTGCAAAATGTGGAAATTTTATGTAGAGTGAGAGACATTATAAAAAGTGCAAATCGGATTATCGGCCTTATGAACTTCGCCGCCGGCTCATTGAGTTCGTTGCTGCTTATTGTTTCTTTTTTCGGCTCACTAGCCTCTGCTAAACCGGCACTCGCCCAACCCATCACATCGGCACCCGACGGCACCGGCACAACGGTCACTCCCCAAGGAAATACATTTAACATACAAGGCGGCTCCCTGTCAAGCGATGGCGCGAATCTTTTCCACAGTTTCCAGAAATTTGGCCTGAGTTCTGGAGAGACTGCCAACTTTATCTCCAATCCCGATATCCGCAATATCCTGGGGCGGGTTGTCGGGGGCGACGCCTCCTATATAAATGGGTTAATCCAAGTCAGCGGGGGGAGCTCAAATCTATTCTTAATGAACCCCGCCGGCATCCTATTTGGCCCAAATGCCAGTTTGAACGTGCCGGCATCCTTCACCGCCACCACCGCCACCGGCATTGGGTTCGTTTCGGGCTGGTTTAACGCGGTTGGTAGCAACGATTACAATATTTTAGTTGGGACGCCCAGTGCGTTTAATTTCGCGGTATCACAGCCAGGGGCGATTGTCAATGAGGGCAATTTAACTTTAACATCCGGTAACAATCTGACGCTGTTGGGCGGGACAGTAATAAACACCGGCACCCTCACAAGTCCTGGGGGGAATATTACCATTGCGGCAGTGCCGGGTGACAGTGCGGTGCGGATTTCTCAAGAAGGGCATTTGTTGAGTTTGGACATCGAGCCGGCGGCGCTAACAGGGGCGGAAGGAACGCCGGTTTTACAGCCTCTTTCTTTACCGCAATTGCTCACCGGCAGACCTGATTTTGGGCACGCTTCCGTCGTGAGTGTGAGTGAAACAGGGGAAGTGTCTCTGACGGGTTCTGGGGTGACGGTCCCGGCATCAGGGGGGATAGCTGCCGGCAATATTGACACGAGTTCGGAATCGGGGGATGGCGGGGCGATTGCCTTGAATGCCACATCAGATATTATAACAGGTTCTCTGCGGACGGCAGCCGGCGGCACCGGCACAGGGGGGGATATCGAGATTGTGAGCAGTGCCGGTGGGATCAATACGAGTGCCGGTGCGCTAGACGCCAGCTCTTATGATGGGAATGGGGGGAATGTCACCCTGACTGCGGAGCGCAACATTGTAACAGGTGAGATTTTATCGGCATCGGGTGAGATTATTTCCCTGGGAACTGATGAATGGGACATAGAGCAGTTTTCATATAATGGAGGGGCAGGCACGGGAGGGAATATCAGCCTAGAAAGCCGAAACGGAGCCATTGATACCAGCGCCGGCAGTCTGTCCGCTTATTCTCTGGAAAGGGATGGGGGTTCTGTGACCTTGAGTGCTTCTGGAGATATTAAGACAGGTGAAATCCGCTCTTTTTCAGGTTTTTACGACCCGAATATAAATACTTGGGTTGGCACCGGCAGTGGGGGGAATATCGCCCTCACTAGCAGTGCCGGAGGGATTGATACTGACTTGGGTAGCAGTGCCGACGATCCTGTCTGGCCCAAACTAGACTCTTCTTCAAATCAGGGGAATGGGGGTTCTGTCACCCTGACGGCTTATGGGGATATTAAGATAGGTGACATCGGGTCGTCTTCGTGGGGCACCGGCAGTGGGGGGAATATCGCCCTCAACAGCAGTGCCGGTGGTATTGATACTGCCAATGGCACGGTAGACTCTTCTTCAGGTGAGGGGAATGGGGGTTCAGTCACCCTGACGGCTTCAGGGGATATTAAGACAGGTCACATCTGGTCGTCTGGCACCGGCAGTGGGGGGAATATCGCCCTCACTAGCCGTGCAGGTGGGATTGATACTGGCAATGCGTGGCTATCCTCTTCTTCAAGTCAGGGGAATGGGGGTTCTGTCACCCTGACGGCTTATGGGGATATTAAGACAGGTTACATCTCGTCGTATTCGGAGGGCACCGGCAGTGGGGGGAATATCGCCCTCACTAGCAGTGCCGGTGGTATTGCCAATGGCAGGCTAGACTCTTATTCAATTCAGGGGAATGGGGGTTCTGTCACCCTGACGGCTTCAGGGGATATTAAGATAGGTGACATCTGGTCGTCTTCGTGGGGCACCGGCAGTGGGGGGAATATCGCCCTCACTAGCAGTGCCGGTGGCATTGATACTGCCGATGGCACGCTAAAGTCTTATTCAAATGAGGGGAATGGGGGTTCTGTCACCCTGACAGCCAGCAGTACAATCACCACAGGCGAGATCAATGCCTCGGGCTTATTGCGGGGGGGGGACATTACCATCACCAGCAAGTTGAGTGATATCCTCTATCGGGGATTAATTGACCCGTCTGCTCAGAATGGCACCGATGGCAACTTGACCATAAATCCTTATGCCGGCAGCCAGTCCGCAGGTTCCTTCAGCGGGTTGAGGAATATCACGGTTGCCGGTGGGGGCAATGACGAGCCAATCGGTGCCAACCCAGCCGCCAGCGCCACATCCGATGCCGGGAAGATTAATACTGTCGCAGGGAAAGTCACCTTGGGAGCTCACAGCGACATTACAGTCAGCCAACCCATAAAAACCTCTTCAATCACCAGTTTAGAACTGATTGCCGGTCGCAGCATCAACATCAACGCCGACATCGACACCTCAGGAAGCAATGGGGATATCGCACTGCGAGCCAATAATAACAGCGCTGACCCCAAATATCGTGAATCTGGCCCAGGTTCCGTGACAATGGCACCGGGGACTGCCCTCAATGCCGGCAGCGGCAATATCGTGATAGAATTGGGCAGGCTCGGACAAGTGGGGGACATCACTCTGAGCAATATAAACACGACAGGCGCTCTCACAGTCAATGCCGCAACGGGGAATATCCGGAGCAGCTCAGCCGACTCGTTAATTACCGCCGGCAGTGCTTTTTTGCGGACATCTATATTAGACAGCGGCGGAATTGGGTTGCCGGCAGAACCGCTGCGCATCAGCGTCACCAATTTAGAGGCATTAGCGGGAAGTGGCGGGGCGTTTTTCGAGTCCCCCGAACTGGGCGTAACAGTGGGCGGCGCTACCGAGCTCCCTGTCGGGATTTTAACATCAGGTGGGAGTGACGTTTCGCTACGCGCCGCCGGGGACATCACAATTATCGAGTCGGTGAGCACGGCTAGTAGCTTATCCGGTAATGCAGGGAATATTACCTTTAATAGCGCCGCCGGTGCCATTAATGCCAGCGCCACTCTCAACTCTAGCGCCGCACAGGAAAATGGGGGTTCTGTCACCCTGACAGCTTCTGGGGATATTAAGACACGCGACATCTCGTCGTATTCTAATGGCACCGGCAGTGGGGGGAATATCGCCCTCACTAGCAGTGCCGGTGGCATTAATACTGGCAGTGGCAAGCTATCCTCTTCTTCAAGTCAGGGAAATGGAGGTTCAGGTTCAGTCACCCTGACGGCTGCTGGGGATATTAAGACACGCGACATCTCGTCGTATTCGTGGGGCACCGGCAGTGGGGGGAATATCGCCCTCAACAGCAGTGCCGGTGGTATTGACACTACCGGTGGTCAGCTATCCTCTTATTCAAGTGAGGCGAATGGGGGTGCTGTCACCCTGACAGCTTCTGGGGATATTAAGACAGGTTTAGTCGAGTCGTTTTCAGGCACCGGCAGTGGGGGGGCTATCACTCTCAATAGCAGTGCCGGTGGGATTGATACTACAGGTGGCAGGGTATCCTCTTTTTCAGGGGAGGGGAATGGGGGTGCTGTCACCCTGACAGCTTCTGGGGATCTTAAGACAGATTTAATCCTGTCGTTTTCTAAGGGCACCGGCACCGGGGGGAATATCGCCCTCAATAGCCGGGCCGGTGGGATTGATACTGCCAATAGCAGGCTATCATCTTATTCAAGTCAGGGAAATGGGGGTTCTGTCACCCTGATGGCTTCTGGGAATATTAAGACAGGGCAAATTGAGTCAATGGCGGGTTTTCAAGCCGAGTGGGACACGATTGCGCGTGAGCCAAATTTCACCCCTGCGGCAAACAGCACCGGCACCGGCGGAGACATCACAATAGAAAGTATCCGTGGTGGGGTAGAGACCAGCACCGGCTCACTCTACACCATGTCTTCCGGGGGGGCTGCCGGGAATGTTACGATCAATGCAGCCGGACACGTCGAAACGGCAGGCATCCGCTCAGACGGCTTATTGCAAGGCGGCAATATTAGCATCCGCAGCGACAGTCCCAATAGTATCAATGTCGGCGGCAACCTAGACACCTATTCTGACAGTGGCACTGCCGGCGATATCACCCTATCGAGTCCGGGCAGAATTTCCCTAACGGGTGACATCACCTCCTATGGCAGCACCGAAAGTGGGGACATTACTGTCACCAGTGAGAGCAATAACGTCCAAACAAACTCTATCACAACCCAATCCGGAACCGGCCCCAGCGGAAATATCACTATCAACGGCAATAACATTGCGGCAGGCAACCTGGACTCCATCGGCAGCACCGGCGCGGGGAATGTGGAAGTGCGTGCCGGCAACAGCGTCACGACTCTTAATATCCAGTCGCGCACGGTGATGGGGAATTCTGGTAATATAGAAGTGATAGCCCCTGCCAACATCAACACCGGCGACCAAACCACAAGTACCGGTGATGGCAATTCGGGCAACATTACTAACACTGCCGGATCTGATGTGACAGCCGGCGACCAAACGGCAAGCTCCGCAAATGGCAATTCTGGGAATATCGACAACAGTGCCGGTGGGAATGTGACAGCCGGCGACCAAACGGCAAGCTCCGCAAATGGCAATTCTGGGAATATCGACAACAGTGCCGGCTCTGATGTGACAGCCGGCAACCAAACCGCAAGCGCCACTAACGGGAATTCCGGGAATATCGCCAATAGTGCCGGTGGGAATGTGACAGCTGGCAACCAAACGGCAAGCGCCACCAACGGCAATTCCGGGAATATCACCAACAGTGCCGGTGGGAATGTGACAGCCGGCAACCAAACGGCAAGCGCCGTCGGAGGGAATTCTGGGAATATCACCAACAGTGCCGGTGGGAATGTGACAGCCGGCAACCAAACGGCAAGCGCCACCAACGGCAATTCCGGGAATATCACCAACACTGCCGGTGGGAATATAACCACCGGCATCCAGACGGCAAACGCCACTGGTGGAACTGCCGGCGAAATAACCAACATCGCTGGCGGCAGCATTACGACAGGCAATCTTCCCCCCACCGGCATCAATGGAAGTGGTAACAGCACTGTGACTAGCGCCAGCGGACCAATTAACACGGGTCAACTCCGCACAGAGACAGGGACAGTGAGCATTCAGGTGTCTTCAGATAGCAGCATCAACCCCAACATATCAAGCCGCCCAACTTCCACCCCCGACAATAACAATACCACATTCAGCAACAGCGCCCAACAAATCTTAACCAGTCTGAATGTGAGCAGCAACAGCCCGCTGGCGGTCAATTCCGCTGAAGCCATCGCCCAGCTAGAGCAAACCCGCGAGCGGGAATTTGCCAACTACTTCGGCTCAGATATCTCTAACCAGCTGACAACCACAGAAAGCATCCG
>NZ_KB235948.1:142569-144070 GCF_000332335.1 Kamptonema formosum PCC 10802
AATAGCAGTGCCGGTGGGATTGATACTACAGGTGGCAGGGTATCCTCTTTTTCAGGGGAGGGGAATGGGGGTGCTGTCACCCTGACAGCTTCTGGGGATCTTAAGACAGATTTAATCCTGTCGTTTTCTAAGGGCACCGGCACCGGGGGGAATATCGCCCTCAATAGCCGGGCCGGTGGGATTGATACTGCCAATAGCAGGCTATCATCTTATTCAAGTCAGGGAAATGGGGGTTCTGTCACCCTGATGGCTTCTGGGAATATTAAGACAGGGCAAATTGAGTCAATGGCGGGTTTTCAAGCCGAGTGGGACACGATTGCGCGTGAGCCAAATTTCACCCCTGCGGCAAACAGCACCGGCACCGGCGGAGACATCACAATAGAAAGTATCCGTGGTGGGGTAGAGACCAGCACCGGCTCACTCTACACCATGGTCTTCCGGGGGGGCTGCCGGGAATGTTACGATCAATGCAGCCGGACACGTCGAAACGGCAGGCATCCGCTCAGACGGCTTATTGCAAGGCGGCAATATTAGCATCCGCAGCGACAGTCCCAATAGTATCAATGTCGGCGGCAACCTAGACACCTATTCTGACAGTGGCACTGCCGGCGATATCACCCTATCGAGTCCGGGCAGAATTTCCCTAACGGGTGACATCACCTCCTATGGCAGCACCGAAAGTGGGGACATTACTGTCACCAGTGAGAGCAATAACGTCCAAACAAACTCTATCACAACCCAATCCGGAACCGGCCCCAGCGGAAATATCACTATCAACGGCAATAACATTGCGGCAGGCAACCTGGACTCCATCGGCAGCACCGGCGCGGGGAATGTGGAAGTGCGTGCCGGCAACAGCGTCACGACTCTTAATATCCAGTCGCGCACGGTGATGGGGAATTCTGGTAATATAGAAGTGATAGCCCCTGCCAACATCAACACCGGCGACCAAACCACAAGTACCGGTGATGGCAATTCGGGCAACATTACTAACACTGCCGGATCTGATGTGACAGCCGGCGACCAAACGGCAAGCTCCGCAAATGGCAATTCTGGGAATATCGACAACAGTGCCGGCTCTGATGTGACAGCCGGCAACCAAACCGCAAGCGCCACTAACGGGAATTCCGGGAATATCGCCAATAGTGCCGGTGGGAATGTGACAGCTGGCAACCAAACGGCAAGCGCCACCAACGGCAATTCCGGGAATATCACCAACAGTGCCGGTGGGAATGTGACAGCCGGCAACCAAACGGCAAGCGCCGTCGGAGGGAATTCTGGGAATATCACCAACAGTGCCGGTGGGAATGTGACAGCCGGCAACCAAACGGCAAGCGCCACCAACGGCAATTCCGGGAATATCACCAACACTGCCGGTGGGAATATAACCACCGGCATCCAGACGGCAAACGCCACTGGTGGAACTGCCGGCGAAATAACCAACATCGCTGGCGGCAGCATTACGACAGGCAATCTTCCCCCCACCGGCATCAATGGAAGT
>NZ_KB235948.1:144170-169668 GCF_000332335.1 Kamptonema formosum PCC 10802
CACAGAAAGCATCCGAGAAGCTCTGTCAACCATTGCTTCCCAAACCGGCAACCGCTCTGCTATAATATATGTCACCGCGCTGCCCGACCAATTGGAACTGGTAGTTTTCCCCCCCGAAGGTCAGCCAATTCGCAAGACTGTCCCCGCAGCCTCTCGGGAGGAACTGCTGAAAACTGTCAGAGAGTTTCGCGTGGAAATCACAGACGTGCGCAAACGGAGAACCACCAGCTATTTGAAACCGGCACAGCAGCTCTATCAGTGGCTGATTGCGCCAATCGAGCCGGAATTGCAAGCGGCTAAAATTGACACGCTGCTGTTCAGTATGGATGCGGGGTTGCGCGGGGTGCCGGTGGCGGCGCTGCACGATGGCAAACAGTTTCTCGTAGAAAAATACAGCCTCGCCCTCATCCCCAGCGTCAGCTTGATGGACACCCGCTACCAGCCGGTCCAGGGGAAACAAGTCCTGGCAATGGGCGCGTCTGAATTTGCCGAGCAAAAACCTTTGCCTGCCGTGCCAGTGGAGCTTTCTGAAATCACCCAGATGTTGTGGCAAGGCAAAGCGTTCTTGAATCAGGACTTCACGCGAAACAACCTGATAGGACAGCGCTATAATTCTCCCTATCCGATAATTCACCTAGCAACTCATGGCCAATTTCTACCCGGAAACATCAGCAATTCTTACATTCAGCTGTGGGACGAAAAACTGCGCCTGGATCAGCTGCGCAACCTTCGCCTGAACAATCCGCCGGTGGAGTTGCTGGTGCTGTCTGCCTGTCGCACAGCAGTCGGCGATGAAAAGGCGGAATTGGGGTTTGCCGGTTTTGCAGTCGCGGCGGGAGTCAAGACAGCCGTCGCCAGTTTGTGGTATGTTAGCGATGTCGGCACTTTGGGGCTGATGACCGAATTTTACAGCCACCTGAGGGATGCTAAAATCAAGGCGGAGGCGCTGCGTCAAGCGCAACTGGCGATGATTCGGGGGGAAGTGCGGATGGAAGGGGGTGAGTTGCACAATTCTAACAGTCGTGCCGGTGTTCCTCTGCCGGCAGAATTGCTCAAGGAAGGCACCCACAATCTCAAGCATCCCTATTATTGGTCAGGCTTTACCATGATTGGCAGTCCGTGGTAAGATAGCCCAGCCCAGAAACCGGGTTTCTGCGACAACCTTGGCATCTCATCCGAGAAATTTATTCAGAAACCCGGTTTCTCAACCCCCACCCGAATCCAGAAACCGGGTTTCTGCGACAACCCTGGCATCTGAGCCGAGAAATTTATTCAGAAACCCGGTTTCTCAACCCCCACCCGAATCCAGAAACCGGGTTTCTGCGACAGTTTACATCTGAGTGAGGTACTGAGAAACCCGGTTTCTTTAAGAAACCGGGTTTCTGGCATGTACTTCATCCAACTGAAAACCGCTATATTCAGAAACCCGGTTTCTCAACCCCCACCCGAATCCAGAAACCGGGTTTCTGCGACAGCCCAGGCATCTCACCCGAGAAATCTATTCAGAAACCCGGTTTCTCCTAACCCCTCTACCGAAGCCAGCCTTTCAAGCGTTTGGCCACTTGGGGCAGGCGGAGTTTGCGCATAGCTCTAGCCTGGATTTGACGGACTCGCTCGCAGGAGAGGTTGAACATGTGACTCACCTCGTCAAGGGTGTGAGTCTCACCATTCTTCAGTCCGTAGCGGAGGGCAATAATATCTTGCTCTCGCTCAGTGAGCACTGATGCGAGCACCTCCAAAATCTCCTGACGCATCATGCTCTCACTCATCTGCGCCTCTGGAGAGGGGGTGTCGTCATCTTCGAGCAAGTCTACCAGTTCCGTGTCATCTTCTTGCCCAATGCGATGGTTGAGCGACAGGGTTTGCTGCTGCAGCTGCAGGAGTTGGCGCAAGTGTCTGGGGGGGATTTTTAACGCCTCCGCCAGTTCTGCTTCCGTGGGATTCCGAAACAGGGAGCGCTTGAGATCCCGAGAGGCGTGTTTGAGTTTATTTAGCTGCTCGACGATGTGCACCGGCAAGCGAACGGTTCGCGAACTGTTGGCGATGGTTCGCGTAATCCCCTGGCGAATCCACCAGTAGGCGTAGGTAGAAAACTTGTACCCCTTGTCTGGATCGAACTTTTCTGCGGCGCGATTCAGTCCCAAGGCTCCTTCTTGAATCAGATCCTGAAATGCCACCCCCCGATTGAGATATCGCTTGGCGATCGAAACCACTAATCGCAAATTGCAGCGAATCATCTGCTGTTTGGCTCGCCTGCCCGCATGCAGGCAATTTTCCAGCCCCTCTTCGCTCAACCCCGCCGCTGCTGACAGTTCTGCCCGTGCCGGCGGGCGACCCAATTCGGCTGCTAATTTTTGCTGGAGAGCCTCCAGGGCTACCAACTCTTTGACGCTACGCCCTAACGCCACCTCTTCCTCTGGGTTCAGGAGTGGATAGCGCGCCATCTCCTTAAAAAAGGAGCCAACGGAATCATCAGATGCTGTTTTTTCGTATCCTGGTAAACGTTGAGCCGCCGCAATTTCATCCACTGATTTTTCCTCCTGTTAAGAGTGCTTCAGCTGGAGAGAGTTCTGCCGGAGCCATGTTCAAATTAATCAATTTAATTTTCAAACGCTCGCTATCAGCAGCGCCGCCAAAGCAGTCGATTATTCAAGTATTATTATTTAATTGTAATGATAACCTAATTATAGTATACTTGTAGCGCCGGCTTTTGCCAAGACATAACATCGCTCCTTTGACGGCTCGATATCAGCAAGGGCGCTCGCCAGAATCCCTCAACCGGCAGAGCCCCCTCCCCAAGGCAGGCGGGGAAACCGGCCACGGGTGCCAGCCGCTCCTGGAAGCGCCGGCGCGCTGCCCCCCCTCACAGGCTGCCCCAGCCCCAACAGCGCTCTCATGTGCTGGTGACTTGCCATAATGCCTGGGGGCTAATAGTTGGCGGTTGGGGGAGCGCGGTCACACGGACCCACAAACGCCGGCCCCCGAAAAGTGGCCAATTATCAACGCACAACCAACAACTCCTGACCTTGGCAATATGTCTAACTACGATTTTGACTCAGGCACCGGCTTTGTGGCAGAGCCCGAGACGGCAAGCGATACCCAGTGGGCGGCTGCCGGCTTTGTCGCCGAGCCAGGGGCGTCATACGAGGCGGGTGCCGGTGCGCAGCAGTGGGTAGAAGTCTTGGTGGACTGTCCGGCAGTCCAAAAAACCAGCCCTGAGGAGGAGGAAAAACTCTCTGCCGGAGAGGAGAAACTTTTCACGTACCGGGTGCCGGCAGAGCTAAAAATCCAGCCCGGGGATATCCTCAGCGTGCCGTTTGGAGCGCAGCAGCTGAGCGGGATTGCCATCCGCTTCACAGACCGGCTGCCGGCTGGCTTACCCCCCGAAAAGGTTCGCGACGTAGAAGATGTCATCGTCGCCTTCAGTTCCTTACCGCCGGCCTACCGGCAGCTGCTCGAACGAGTGGCGTCTCACTACCGCACGCCCCTCATTCAAGTGATTCGCACCGCCCTGCCCCCCGGTTCCCTGGCGCGCTGGCAGCGCCGCATTCGCCTCAACGCGGCAGCCATTCCCGCCGGTGCCGAAATCTTCCTAAAAAATCCAGCCGCCCGCCAGATTCTCGCCCTCCTGCAAGCCTCCAAAACCGGCAACCTCAGCTGGCGGGAAGTCCAGCGGCAAGTCAAAGGTGCCGAGCGGGGGCTGCAGCAGCTGCGGGAGCGCGGCTGGGCCGAGAGCTACCTGGAGCAGCCCAAACCCCCCCAACCCAAACGCCAACTCGCGGCTGTCCTGACCGGCAATGGCGCTGGCGCAACTGACCTCACCGACCGGCAGCGAGAAGTTTTAAAAGAAGTTTTAGCAGTCCTCAGGCGCAGGGAAGGCGCAGTCTGGCTGGCAGAATTGCAGCTTCTTTGCAAGACAACCGCCAAAACACTCAGAACCCTCGAACAGACCGGCTGCTTTGCCATCGAGGAGCGGGAAGTGTTGCGGGCACCGGCACAGCCGGCGCAAACACCAGACGCGCCCAAAAACTTGACAAATTACCAGCAACATGCTCTAGAAGTCATCACCCATTTAAAGAGCTTCGCCCAAGTCCTGCTGCACGGAGTCACCGGCTCAGGCAAAACAGAAGTCTACCTGCAAGCGATAGCGCCGGTGCTGCAGCGCGGGCAGTCGGCAATCGTCCTCGTCCCGGAAATTGGCCTCACCCCGCAACTCACCGACCGGTTCACCGCCCGCTTTGGCGATAAAGTTGCCGTCTATCACAGCGCCCTCTCCGCCGGCGAGCGCTACGACACCTGGCGGCAAATGCTCCTCGGGGAGCCGCAAGTCCTAATCGGCACCCGCTCAGCCATCTTTTCCCCCCTGGCCAATGTCGGCCTGATCGTCTTGGACGAAGAATATGACGACAGCTACAAACAGGACCAGCCCGCCCCCACCTACCACGCCCGCACCGTCGCCAAGTGGCGTGCCGAATTGGCCAACTGCCCCCTGATCCTCGGTTCCGCCACCCCATCGCTTGAAACCTGGCTGGAAATTCGATGGAAAGCGCTGGAGAATTCCCCATCCCCCAATCCCCAAATCCAGGCATCCAAAACCTATTACCTGTCCATGCCAGAGCGGGTGCAGTCGCGCCCCATGCCGCCGGTGGAAGTTGCCGACATGCGGCAAGAGCTGCTGCAGGGCAATCGCTCCATTTTTAGCCGGTCGCTGCAGCAAGCCCTGCACCGGCTTCACGCAACCCGCCAGCAGGGCATTTTGTTCATCCACCGGCGCGGGCACAGCACGTTTGTCTCTTGCCGGAGCTGCGGTTATGTGATACAGTGCCCTAATTGTGACGTTTCTCTGGCATATCACCACACCCACCAGAGCGCCGCACAGCTGCTGCGCTGCCATTATTGCGGCTACGGACAGCTGCACCCAGACCGGTGTCCAGAATGCACCTCGCCTTATTTGAAAGCTTTCGGCAGTGGGACGCAGCGAGTGGAGCAGGAATTGGCCAAGGAGTTTCCGCAGTTGCGCGCCATTCGGTTTGACAGCGACACGACTCAGCGGAAAGGGGCGCACCGGGAGTTGCTCGGGCGATTTGCCAGCCGGGAAGCGGACTTGTTAATTGGCACGCAAATGCTGGCGAAGGGGCTGGATTTGCCGCAGGTGACGCTGGTGGGGGTGGTGGCAGCGGATGGGCTGCTGAATCTGTCGGATTACCGCGCTGCAGAGAGGGCGTTTCAAACTCTGACGCAGGTGGTGGGGCGTGCCGGTCGCGGGAGTGACCCCGGGCGGGCGATAATTCAAACGTATACGCCGGAGCATCCGGTGATTGGGGCGGTGCGCCGTCACGAATATGAGCGGTTTGTGGAGGGGGAGCTGCTGCAGCGACAGGCGCTGAACTATCCGCCATACGGGCGTTTGATTTTGTTGCGCCTGAGCGGTTTGGATGCGGGGGAGGTGGAGGGCTCGGCGCAGCGGGTGGCGCAAGCGCTGCAGCCGGCAGATATGACTCCGCTTGAGGGGGGATACGAGCTGCTCGGACCGGCACCCGCGCCGGTGATGCGGGTGGCGAACCGCTACCGGTGGCAGATTTTGCTGAAGTTTCCGCCCGGGGTGCCGGTGGTGCTGCCGGATTTAGGGCAGTTGCGGGCGCTGTGCCCGCCCTCGGTGAGTTTGGCGGTGGATGTTGACCCGCTGAATTTGGGGTGATATTGTTTTGGGCATGGGGCACGCTCGCATCGGGCACGCTCGTTAATTATCAACTTCTCTCCTCACCCCTAACCCCTAACCCCTGAGGCATAACATGGTCCTGCGAGGCATAGACGTAGGGCAGGCGTCTCGCCTGCCCTCAAGGTCTAATGTCCGTTCCCTAAGTGGCTGCTGCTATATCTGATTAACCCCTCTCACCGGCGCTCGGTTTCGGGAAAAGTGCGCTTGAAGTCTTCGAGCAGCTCGTCCATTTCTTCGAGCGCCTGATTGACATCAATCCTCAGGGTGCCCAGGTTTGGTTTCTCTAACAGCCGCACCAAGACTTCTCGCTGGGTTTCAATTTTGGCAATCCGCTCGATCAGTGTCTGTTTGTCCATGATGTCGTTCCTTTTTCAGCGTTCAGCTTTCAGGATAAGCTTGTCTCTTGCGTGTTGGGAACCCATCCTGGCAAAGCGCGCATTCGCGCCCGGGCGTTCCGCAGACTGCCTCTGGCTTAAGTGCTTTTAAAGGGAGTATAGTATTATAGCATCTTTTGGGCTGTAGTGAGTGCCGGTGCCGGCTCAGCGCAGGAAAGGCGGGCGTTTGGTGTCCGCCGGCTTGTTTTTGATCATTTCAGCCAGAAAGTTTTTGAGGGCTTTTTCCCGATTTTTCATGAAAGCAGCCCAGAAGCCAGGCTGAAACTCATCCATCGTTTTGGCCAAGGCCCAGACATCAACTGCTAGGATGTTGTAGAGCATTTCATCCTCTCGCTTGAGGGATTTAATTTCCTCCATCACGTCACTTTTTGCGTCGGCTTGCCCATTTTTGTGACCCATCATGTGAATTACTCAAGTTATAAAGGAATCATATTAGACAGGGACATCCCAGCCAGATATCTTATCTGTCTGGGTGATAGTGGCTGTTGCTGCCGGCAGGCTGGTGCGGTAGGTACAAGTTACAGTGAGGTTTGGAGCGGCGCAGTTCGCAGTTGGGCTAAAGCCCAAAATGACTCCGGCTGACACGGGATTGCGGCTTTCTGGAGCCGCTGTCAAAGCTCAGGGTCACCTGTGCCTGCTGGACACCCCGCATACCAAAGTTGGCGGCGGGCTGAAAACCGGTGCCAGACTGAAAGGGCGGCTCGCATTCGGGCCGGTTGCGGGCGCTCTCTGATGCCTCTCGCACCCTGAAAGCGAGGATAATAAAGGCTGACGAGATTGCAAGTGGAACCAGCTAGTTAATATGTTACCTCAAATATCTTTGGCAACCCTGGGTTTAGGGGTTGGCAGTGTCTTGACCGCCGTTGGGTTTGCGGCTTATTTCGCCGACAACGCTACATTGAATCTGGCGGGATTCTTTTACGGGATTCCCTTGCTGCTGGGCGGTTTGGCGCTGAAAGCGGCGGAACTGGTGCCGGTGCCGTTCAGCGAGCCGACTGCTGCAGATGTCCTGGCACTGCGGGAGAGGGTTGCCACCGGCACCCAAAATCAGATTCGCAAAGACGTGACTCGCTATCGGTACGGCCAAAAAGCCCATCTCGACGAGGCGCTGGCTCGCTTGGGGCTCAGTCCCACTGACGAGGAGCGCCCGGTGCTGCGGGGGTTGCGGGAAGCAGAGATTGCCGGTGCTTACGCTTTGATTATGGAGTTTGACTCGCCGCTGATTTCCTTGGCAACTTGGCAGCAAAAACAGGAGAAAATGGAAAAGTTCTTTGGCCCAGGCGTGCGGGTTGAGGTGACGCTGCCGGCGGAAAAGCGCATTGACGTGGCTCTGATTGCGACGCCAGAAGGCTAATTGGGGATGGGGCGTGGGGCGTGGGGCATGGGGCATGGGGCATTGAACATGCGTCACAGCTATTGACGAGCCCCGATGTACCCCTTACAGGATATGGCGTTGAGACACTTCCTTCAGAAAACCCTGTCCGGGTTTTGGGGAAAGGGTTTTGAAATAGCCATCTCCCTCGGCACTCTAGCTAAAAGCCCACCCTGAGTGGTGGGCTTTTGGCGAAGGTATTGTCCAAGACACCGGGTTTCTCAACAGCCGCAGGAATCGGGTGCCAGAGGCAGCAGCCCACCCATCTGCGCTGCCAGAACAAGCTGGCAATGAGAGATAATATCCGGAAGAAAGCATATATACAAAACCCGTCTAAAGTCGGGTATTTGTGAAAATCATTTACTCGTAAATTATTTCATTTACAGTCTGCCGGACGAAAAATGGCCGTGAACTGGGGCTGATGGCCACCGGCAGGGGTCAGTTGGGCCCCGAAAAGCAGACTGGCCGCACCGCTGCGGGGGCGAATTAGGGCAAATTTTGCACTATCCGGAAGAAAGCATATATACAAAACCGGTCTAAAGTCGGGTTTTTGTGAAAATCATTCAATCGTAAATTATCTCATTTTTAGTCAGGGGCCGAAAAAATGGCCCGGAAGTGGGGTTGGGCCTTGCGTCGGAGGGTGCCGGTGGGGGCGATCGCCGGTGGGCCGGGGTCAGTTGGGCCACGAAAAGCAGACTGGCCGCACCGCTGCGGGGCCTAATTCGGACAAATTCCCTAATATCCGGAAGAAAGCATATATACAAAAACCGTCTAAACTGGGTAATTTGTGGAAATCATTTAATCGTAAAATATATCAGTGAGTGACGGGAGCCCGGAAGACCCTGACGCCAGAAACCCGGTGTCTTGAACAATACCTTGGCCAATTTACCTGAGGTTCCCTGGTTCTGTTGGCTCCTGATGGGAGACGAAAGAGGTCTTCTCCCCCGACTCAGACGTGCCGGCAACAGGCAGAGCCTGCTGTGTGCAGTAGGCTTCTTTGGGTGCGTCACAGCTATTGACGAGCCCCGATGTACCCCTTACAGGATATGGCGTTGAGACACTTCCTTCAGAAAACCCTGTCCGGGTTTTGGGGAAAGGGTTTTTAAATAACCATCTCCCTCGGCACTCTGGCTAAAAGCCCACCCTGAGTGGTGGGCTTTTGGCGAAGGTATTGTTAAAGAAACCGGGTTTCTGGCATTTACTTCATCCCACTGAAAACCGCTATAACCCCTCACCCCTCACCCCTCACTTTTCCAGCCGAACGGCATACCACTGCAAAAATTCTCCTGGGCCCACGTCCAGGGAGCAGCTGGTGTCCAGCAGATACTTGGCTTGGGCGTCAGGTGCCGTAAATTTTTGCAAATCCTGTGGCAAGTCATCCTGGCGATTGGCCAAAATAGCCTTGAGCTTTTCTAGGAGTTCAGCAGCGGTGAGGAATTGCTCCGGCTGGTTAGTTTCCAGCACGACAAAGTGATCTTCCTGATAGATTAACGGATCTGCCATCTGTTCGGCTCCTCTGTTCTCCCTGGGTCAAACCGCAGCGTAGCACAGGCGTCTCGCCTGTGCCTTGCCTGTGCCTCGCTTGTGCCCCTGACTCCTGCTGCCGGCCCCCCAAAATCCAGAAAGATTTAAACTTTGAGCTTTGACAGATCACACATATTTTGATATATAAGTCGGGAGTGATTGCGGTGGGCGGACGCGCCGGCTGCAGGGGAACAGCAAGAATCGCCGGCAGGATGTGACTGGCAGCAGGCGGTAGTGCAAGGGGAGTGGGAATCGGCCTGAGGAATCTCTGTTTGTTTCAATCCCGTTTCCAAAGATTCGCTGGCCAAAAATCTTCTCCTCCGACCCCCTGCTGAAATCATTATCGCATCCCAGTTGCGCAGAGCAAGCACAACTGGGATGCTCCCGGAGTTGCAACTGCCGGACAATTGGGGCCAACGAGCGGGGGGACTGATGCTGGAAGTGTTAAAAAGCTTTTTTTCAGGCGATTTTATGCCTCACGGGCAGTGCTATCTGTGGAAGCCCGAGCTGGTGTGGCTGCATGCGGTGTCGGACTTGTCAATCGCACTGGCCTACTACGCCATTCCCCTGATGCTGGTGTATTTCGTCCGCAAGCGACGAGATGTGCCCTTCGCCGGCATCTTCCTGCTGTTCAGCAGCTTTATCGTCGCCTGCGGCACCACGCACCTGATGGAGGTGTGGCTGCTGTGGCACCCTGATTACTGGCTTGCCGGCGTGGTGAAAGTCCTGACAGCAGCTATTTCCGCATTTACGGCACTGGAACTAGTGCCGCTGCTGCCGAAGGCGCTAGCGCTCCCCAGCCCAGTCCAGCTGGAGTTAGTGAACCAAACCCTGGAAAAAGAAGTCAGCGACCGGCGCTGTGCCGAGGAGCAAGTTCGCACGCTCAACAGCCAGCTGGAACAGAGAGTCAGCGAGCGGACAGCAGAGCTAGAGGCGGCTAACGCGCAATTGCTCAGAGAAATCGGCGAGCGCCAGCACGCGCAGGAAGAAGTGCAAAAATCTCTGGCGCTGCTGCAGGCAATTTTCGACTCCACTGCAGACGGAATACTGGCGGTTGACACAGAGGGGAAAATCGTCACCTTTAACCGCAAGTTCCAAGAAATGTGGCTGGGGACTGATGCGATAGCTCAATCGATAGAATCGCCGGCATCTGCGGCAATCGTCAAAGACCTGCTGAAAAGTCCAGAAAGCTTTTTAGGAAAAATTAAGCAATGGCCTGAGGCTGAGAGTTCCGACATCTTGGAATTTAAGGATGGCAGGATATTTGAGCGGTACTCGAAACTGCAGCGGGTGGGGAATACCACCGTCGGGAGAGTGTGTAATTTTCGAGATGTTACGGCTCGCCGGCAGGCAGAAGCGGAGCGCGATAGCTTTTTTAACCTGTCCATCGATATGCTTTGCGTTGCCGGTTTTGACGGCAAATTTAAGCAGCTTAACCCCGCTTGGTCTAAGGCCCTTGGGTTCAGGTATGAAGAGCTAATAGATAAATATTTTATCGATTTTGTTCATCCTGAAGATCGGGTAAAAACAATTGCCGAAGCGGAAAAAGTTGCCGGCGGCACAGATGCAATTTCTTTTGAAAATCGCTACCGCTGCAAAGATGGAGCGTACCGGTGGCTGTTGTGGAACGCCACCGCATACCCTGACCGGCAAATGATCTGCGCCGCAGCGCACGACATTACAGACCGCAAGCAACAGGAGGTGGCGCTGCAAGAGACAACAAGCATGCAGCGGGCGATTTTGGACAGCGCCAACTACACCATTATTTCCACCACGCCAGACGGCACAATCCGCACCTTCAATGCGGCGGCGGAGCGATTGCTGGGATATTCGGCAGGAGAAGTCATCGGAAAAACAACGCCGGCTATCATCCACGACCTCAACGAGGTAGTGCAGCGGGCGGCTTCGCTTTCCGCCGAATTGGGAGTGCCGGTGGAGCCGGGGTTTGAGGTTTTTGTCGCCAAGGCGCGGCGGGGCGAGACAGACGAGGGCGAATGGACTTACATCCGCAAAGATGGCAGCCGCTTTCCGGTGCTGCTGTCGGTGTCAGCGCTCTTGGACCCCGCAGGCAACATCACCGGCTTCATGGGAATTGCCAGCGATATTACCTCGCGCAAACAAGCTGAGGCGGCGCGGATAGAGAGTGAGCAGAAATATCGCTCCGTTGTGGGCAGCGTTAAGGAAGTGATTTTCCAGACGGATGCAGCGGGGTTGTGGGCTTTTCTCAATTCCGCCTGGACGGAAATTACGGGATTTGCAATTGAGGGAAGCCTCGGCACGAATTTCTTAAATTACGTTCATCCCGACGACCGGCAGCGCAATTTAGAACTGTTCCGAGCGCTGATTGAGCGCCAAGAGCGCCAAGAGCGCCAAGAGCGCCAAAAAGATTGCTGCCGGCACGAGGTTCGCTACTTAACCAAAGCCGGTGATGTCCGGTGGATGGAGATGTTCGCGCGACCGGTGCTGGATGCTGGCGGTGAGATAGCCGGCACCTCTGGGACGCTCAACGACATTACGGAGCGCAAGCAAGCGGAAGAGGCGCTGCAACAGCAAGCTGAGCGGGAGCGGCTGGTGGGAGCCATTGCCCAGCGCATCCGCCAGTCTTTAGATTTAGATGAAGTGCTTTCGACCGCTGTGGCGGAAGTGCGGCAATTCCTGCAAACCGACCGCACGGTGATTTACCAGTTTCTCCCCGACTGGAGTGGGGTGATAGTCGTGGAGTCGGTTGCTGAGGGTTGGGTGAGAGCTTTAGGAAGCCACATCAAAGACCCCTGCTTTGAGAAAAGCCTGATTTCCCCCTACCAGCAAGGTCGGATTGCCGCGATTGAGGATATTGACACCGCTGGGATCAGCCAGTGCCACGTTGACTTACTCAAGCAGTTTCAGGTGAGAGCCAATTTGGTGGTGCCAATTCTGCAAGGAGAATCGCTGTGGGGGCTGCTGATTGCCCATCACTGCTGCGCAGCGCGCCGGTGGGGCGAAAAGGAAGTGGAGTTGCTCAAGCAGCTGAGCGTGCAGCTGGCGATCGCTATCCAGCAATCCACCCTCTTCAAGCAGGCGCAAAATGAAATTATGGAGCGCAAACAGGCGGAGGAGGCGCTGCGGGAATCGGAGGAGCGCTACCGGGCGATTATCGAAGACCAAACGGAACTCATCTGCCGTTTTCTGCCCGACGGTACCTTTAGTTTCGTCAATGAAGCATACTGTCGCTATTTTGTCAAGCAGCGCGAGGAACTTCTCGACCGGCACATTACGGCAGTGATTCCAGAGGAATACTGGGCGCAGGTGCGGCAGTCCCTGGCAGCGCTGACGCAAGAATTGCCGGTGGGGACTTCGGAGTATCCCGTGATTTTGCCCACCGGCGAGGTAAGGTGGCTGCAGTGGACGAACCGGGCCATGTTCGGCGAAGGGGGGCAGGTGGTGGCATTCCAAGCGGTGGGGCGGGACATTACCGATCGCAAGCAAGCGGAGCGAGAGCTGCAGGAGAGCGAGGCGGCGATTCGGGCGCTGTATGAGGTGACGGCTGCCGGCGACCAGAACTTTGAAGGGCGCTTGCAGCGGATGCTGGAGATGGGATGCCGCCAGTTTGGCCTGGAGATCGGCACCGCAGGGCGAATTTCCAGCACGCGCTATGAGGTGATCGCGGCGCAATTGCCGCCGGGGGCAATCAGGCTGGTTAAAGGGGATGCTTTTAATCTCCAGCAGACTTTCGATTCCTTCGCCGCTGAGGGTTCATCGCCTTTTGGAACCGCCAATGCAGTCTGTTTTGAGTCAGCCGCAACATCGGAGTGGCGCAACCATCCGGCCTATGCGGCTCGCCAGCTCGAGGCGTATATCGGTGCGCCGGTGCTGGTGGCGGGCAATGTTTACGGCACCCTGAGCTTTGCCAGCCCGACGCCCCGCCCGCAGCCGTTCAAACCGGCAGACAGAGAGCTTCTGAAGCTGATGGCTCAGTGGGTTGGGGGGGAGATTGAGCGCCAGAGCGCCAGAGAGGCGTTGCAGCGGCAGTTGCAGCGCAGCTTTTTGCTCGGAAAGATCACTCAGGAGATTCGCCTTTCTCTAAACACTGAAGAAATTTTTCGGACGGCGTGCGCTCTGCTCGGTGAGGCGTTTGGGGTGAATCGCTGTCTGATTCACTCCTATATCGCCGCGCCGAACCCCCAGATCCCGGTGGTGGCGGAGTATTTGGAGTCCGGTTACCAATCGCTGCTGAATTTAGACGTGCCGGTGGCGGGCAATCCGCACGCCGAGCTTTTGATGGCTCAAGATCGGGCGCTTTCTTCCCCAAATGTTTACGCTGACTCGCTGCTGAGAGCGACTGAGCCGCTGTCTCTCCAGATTGGCTTAAAGTCTCTGCTGGCGATTCGCACTTCTTATCAAGGGGAAGCGAATGGCGTGATTGCCCTGCACCAGTACGACCGGTTCCGCCAGTGGACTGAGGATGAAATCGAGCTGCTGGAAGCTGTGGCGGCTCAAGTGGGGATTGCTTTGGCGCAAGCCGGGCTGCTGGAGCAAGAAACCCGCCAGCGAGAGCAGCTGGCGGAGCAAAATCTGGCTTTGGAACACGCCCGACAAACTGCTGATGCTGCCAACCGAGCCAAGAGCGAATTCCTGGCCACCATGAGCCACGAAATTCGCACGCCGATGAATGCGGTGATTGGCATGACCGGCTTGCTGCTGGATACGCTGCTGACGCCCGAACAGCGAGAGTTTGTGGAAGTGGTGCGCACCAGTGGGGAAGCGCTGCTGACGATTATTAACGACATCCTTGACTTCTCAAAGATTGAGTCGGGCAAGCTGGACTTAGAGGCGCATCCGTTTAATCTGCGAGCCTGCGTTGAGGAGTGTCTGGATTTGCTGGCTCCCAAGGCGGCGCAGAAAGGGCTGGAGCTGGCTTGCCTGATTGACTTGGAAACTCCGGAGACGATTGTCGGGGATGTCACCCGGCTGCGGCAAATTTTGGTGAATCTGCTGGGCAATGCTGTTAAATTCACCGAGACGGGGGAAGTGGTGGTGTCGGTTACGGCTTGTAAACTGCCGGTGGGGGCTGGTGGTGGGGGCACAGGCGTCCCGCCTGTGCCACAGGCCTCCGCCAGTTGGGAAATCCAATTCTCGGTGCGCGACACCGGCATCGGCATCCCTGTTGAGCGCATGAATCGCCTGTTCAGGCCGTTTAGTCAGGTGGACGCCTCCACCACCCGCCAGTACGGGGGCACCGGCTTGGGTTTGGCGATTAGCAAGCGCCTCAGCGAAATGATGGGGGGGCGGATGTGGGTGGAAAGTGAAGTGGGCAAGGGTTCCACTTTCTTTTTCACGCTGGAAGCGCGAGCGGTGGCAGCTGCGGGGCCGGCACTGGGCCGAGTTTTGGCCGGCAAGCGGTTGCTGGTGGTGGACGATAACGCTACCAACCGGCATATTTTGACGCTGCAAACCCAGTCTTGGGGAATGCTCCCCCGCGCCGCAGCTTCTGGCGCTGAGGCTCTCGACTGGCTGCGAGGGAGTGAGGTGTTTGACCTGGCAATTCTGGACATGCAGATGCCGTTTATGGATGGCCTGACTTTGGCGGCAGAAATCCGCAAGCTTCCCGGGACGAAGAATTTGCCGCTGCTGATGTTTACTTCTATCGGCAGCTTGCCAGATAGCCGGCAGCTCGCTGAGCTGGATTTTGCGGCTTTTCTCAACAAGCCGGTGAAGCAATCCCAGCTCTACAATGTGCTGACCGGCATTTTTGGCTTGGTGCCGGTGAGGGCCCGGTACGAGGGAGTTCAGCCTGCGGCGATTGACTCGCAGCTGGCGTCGAGCCTGCCGCTGCGGATTCTGCTGGCGGAGGACAATGCGGTCAACCAGAAGGTGGCGCTGCGCATACTGGAGCGTCTGGGGTATCGGGCAGATATTGCCGCCAACGGACTCGAAGTGCTCGAAGCCGTGCGGAGGCAGCCTTACGATGTGGTGCTGATGGATGTCCACATGCCTGAGATGGACGGTTTGGAAGCCACTCGCCGACTGTGCCAGGAGCTAGTGCCAGCAGCTCGACCCCGGATTATTGCCATGACGGCTAATGCCATGCAGGGGGACCGGGAGATGTGTCTGGCGGCGGGGATGGATGATTATATTAGCAAGCCTGTCCGGATGGAGGCTCTGGTGGAGGCGCTACAGCAGTGCCAGCCTCTAGCGCCGGCCCTATTGGGCCCGCCGGCTGCAGGATCTCTGAGTGCGGAGGGGGCGGAGCCTGCTGTAGAGGCAACAGTCGCTTCTGGCGGAGGGGAGAGCGCTTCTTTCTTCTCCCTCGCCCCCGCACCCGCTCTGCCCCCGTCTGAGTCTGACCCTCCAACCCCCTCACCCTCTCACCCCTTCCCCCCGATTGACGCCGGGGCGCTCAAAGCGTTACAGGATATGGTAGGTGAGGATGACCCCGAATTGCTCAAAGAGGTGATTAACAGCTATTTGGCAGATTTGCCCACACTTTTGCAAGACATCCGCACGGCAGCGGAACTCTCAGATGGACCGGCACTGCAGTTTTCGGCTCACACTCTGAAGTCAACTAGCGCGACTCTGGGCGCGGGAGTCCTCGCTGAGCTGTGCAAGCAGTTGGAAATCTTAGGGCGCACCGGCTCTTTTAAAGAGGCGGCTGTAACAGTCTTACAACTGGAAGCAGAGTGTGATAGGGTCAGGGATGCCCTCACGACTTTCAATTTCTGAGTTCCCGGGATTTGAATCCCTGACAGGGATTCTTGTTTCACAGAAATAAGTGGGCATTATTGATATGTAAGCGCATTCCCTGACTTGGGCTGTATTCGACCGGGCGTGAAAACGGCTATAAGCTAAAATTCTTTGCCATGTCCACTCTAATTGGCGCAAACACCACTCCCAGCGTCAGCGAGCCCCCTCTGGTGCTGGTGATCGAAGATGACCGAACGACGAGGATGTTGCTGCGGCGAGCGATGGAAAAAGAGGGCTACCGGGTGGCTGAAGCTGCTGACGGCAAGCAGGGTTTGGCGGATTACACTCGCCTGCAGCCGGATATCGTGCTGCTCGACGCTGTGATGCCGGTGATGGATGGCTTTACCTGCTGCGAGCAGGTGCGGCTGCTGGGGGATGGGGATAGCACACCGGTGCTGATGATTACCAGTCTCGACGATCCGCAATCGGTGGACCGGGCGTTTGAGGCGGGGGCGGCGGACTATGTGACTAAGCCCATCCACTGGACGGTGCTGCGCCAGCGGGTGCGGCGTCTGATTCACCAAGCCCACCTCTACCGGCAGATGGAAGCTGCGAACCGAGAGTTGCAGCGTCTGGCTTCTGTTGACGGGCTGACGGGGGTGGCTAACCGGCGGCGGTTTGACGAGATGTTGGAGTGCGAGTGGTTGCGCCTCGCCCGGGATCGCCAGCCCCTGTCCCTGATTTTGTGCGATGTGGATTTTTTCAAAGCCTACAACGACACTTACGGGCATATTGCTGGGGACAGGTGCTTGCAGCTGGTTGCCGGTGCCATCTCTCAGGCGGTGCGCCACCCCGCTGATTTGGTGGCTCGTTACGGGGGGGAAGAGTTTGCGGTGGTTCTCCCCCACACCGATTCCGCCGGTGCGGTTCATGTGGCTGAGCAGATCCGAATGAATGTGGCTGCTTTGGGGATTGTCCGGGGGGCGGCGGCGGCGGGGGTGGCCACGGGGGGGGCGGCCACTTCTGGCCGCCCCTACGGCGATCGGCTGGTGACGCTGAGTTTGGGGGTGGCTACGGCGATTCCCCTGCCGCACTCAACACCGGCTGTGCTGATCGCCTCGGCTGACAGGGCGCTTTATGACGCTAAAGCCTCCGGGCGAAACTGCGCTGTTTTGATGCAATAGGAAGCGATAGCTGATAGGGCCACTCACAGTTACAAGGAGGGCTGCGCCAATATAATACCACTTCTGGCCGCCGCGCTCCCACTGAGTGCGGGAAACTGTTTCTTCTGCCACACGCGCCGGTTTTGCGCCAACCTCGCTCGCTAGATTTGAGGGAACGCCAGCTAGATTGCGGCAGATTCCCCCGGCGTCTTTCAACTCATGCCAATTTGCGTTTTCCCCCTCTGTCTCCTTTTCCTTTAACGGCTTCAGTTTATGATGGAACGGCAAGCTAACAGCCCATCAAATAGTGAAGATCCTTACGGTGACGGTATTCTCGACCTGCTCCCTCAAGCTGCGAAAAGGTGGGCGGAAAGTTTGCCTTGGGAGGAGCGCCGGTATATCCTGTCGCTGTGCTATCTGCTCTGTGCCGCTCCTTCGGACTTGCAGGCTGACTTCTTAGATGATTACACAGCGGATGGCTTGCTTTCAAAAATGCTTCAAGACATCGATACCCTCAATCGAGTCAAAAAATATCTGAAAGGGTTCCGCATTAATACGGAACTCAATGAAGCCGTACTCAGAAGCTATATTAAGCAGTTTTACATTCATTCAGCAACCGACGCCCGCAGACAGCCTGTCCGGTATTTAGAATCCGTACTGCGCTTGATTCTCAGTTCGGAAGAGCGCACAAACGTTTTTAATTATATGTTAGGATTTGAACTCTTAAAAATGATGTTTAAAATGAGCTGGCTGCAGATGGAAAGATTGGCCCTCCTCCAGAAACAGCAGGAAAGCTTTATTAACACCTATATCAAACCCATTCAAGCCACTCACCGGCTGAACGGAATAGTCAGCCCTAAGGATGAAAAAATCTTCTTCGCTCGGCGGGCCTATTTTGTCAGAGTTCCTGATCTCACTCCCAAAAAAGTGGTGGAGCTGGTTATGGCCACTTTTACAACTGACATCGTGAATGAATTTGGATTCTCTCTAATCCGCCACCCCCAATCTTTCCGATTTGACTGGGATTATATTTTTAATTCTGAAGAGGAGAAAGAAGGGATATTTGCCCAGGACTTGTAATAGGATGGGGATTGGGCCCTACCCCATGCCCCATGCCCCTAAATGCCGGTGCTGGTGCCCGGTGCTGTTGGACTGGAATGTGGGGAGTTTTAAATATAGCAGCAGTCATATTGCTTAGGACATCGGTGGCCTAGGGATAAAAGGCGTAGGGCAGGCGTTCCCCCCGTGCCCTCTCGATCTAATGTCCGTTCCCTAACGGGCTACTGCTATATATATAGCAGTATTCACTTAGATTAGAACATTAGACCTTCAGGGGGGCGGGACGCCTGCCCTACGTCTATAGAGCAGTAAGCATTTAGGAAACCTACATTCCGGCCTCCCTTGCTCCAGAGCTCCCGAAGCTTCTATTGTTCTAACCAATATGACTGCTGCTATAGCATTTCTCATATTAATGAGGTACTGAGAAAGCCGGTTTCTTAAAGAAACCGGCTTTCTGGGCCATAGTTCATCCAACTGAGAAACGCTATAAAATGTGAAATAAAATGGGGAAGGCTATTAATGAGCGAAAATTTAGCTAAAACTATTGCGGATTCTGCGCCGGTTGCCATTCTGTTGATAGAAGACAATCTGGAAGATGCTGAACTGATCCAAGAAATTTTAGGATACACCGCTTCGGCGCAGTTTGAGGTCACGCACGTCAAGCAGGTCAGCCAAGCGCTGCAACTTCTAGCTGAAGAATGTTTTAATGTCATCTTGCTAGGGATAGACCTGGGCGAGTGTCAGGAACTCGATACTGTGGCGCAGCTGCAAAGGGCGGCTCCCACCTTGCCGGTGGTGGTGCTGGTTGACAGCGACGATCAGCAGATCGCCGCTGAGGCACTCCGGAAAGGTGCCCAAGACTATCTGGTCAAGGGTGAAGTTGACTGCAGGTTGCTGGTGCGCGCTTTGCGCTATGCTGTGGAGCGCAAGCACTTAGAAGTTGCCATTCTTCAGGCTTTCAAACACGAACGAGAGTTCCAAGAACTCAAAGAGCGCTGGCTTTCTCTGGTCTCTCACAAGTTTCGCAATCCGCTGACGACAATCGTCGCTTCTGCTGACTTGCTCGAAGAGTGTTCCGACCACTTGACTGAGGAGAAAAAACACGACCTGTACCGGCGAATTCAATCCGCCTCGCAGCGGATGAACGAGTTGCTAGAAGATTTTCTCCTGACCGGCACCACTGAATCCCCACAAGATTTTTTCAACCCAGACCGATAGATATGACCGCTTGTTCCCGCCGCAGGTGGCAGATTGCCCATCTTTTGCCCACCTGTCTCTAACAGGCGTGCCGGTGCCGATAAGTCTGCTACCGGCATACTCCACCTTGCCGTCCGGATAAACGCGAAAAGTCCAGATGCGGCGCTGAATGCAAACTGGCTGGCAGTCGCCAAATCCTTGAATGTAGTCGATCTCCCAGTAACTGCCTTTGAATTGCGCCTTGATGTCGTCTCCGTCACCCCCCGGGTTATTCGGCTGTGCGTAACTGACTCCGGGGATGCCGGCGAACTGTTTCGCCACTGCCACCGTGTTCAGCGGTCCCGATGAGCGCAGGATTGCTGCGCCAGATCCTGCCAAATATCTCTGCAGTTGCAAAGAAAATGTTTCCATCAAGATATCCACTTGCCGGTTGCCGGTCAGCCGCTGGCCATTTGACCAAGCGTCAGCCCATGCCGGTTTGCCACCTACGCCAACGATTATCTCGCGGGTTGATGGGGAGGGAAAGGTGTGAGTGCGGTAGATTTCAAGCACATCTTGGGGGGGGATATTTTTTCTGGCATTATACACGTGAATCAGAGCGCTGTAAAGGGTGTTTGTGAGGTCAGCCGGCAATTCAACTCGCTCGCTGGCGGGGGCACCGGCTTGCAGGATGGAGCGCAGGGCGAGGCGTGCGGCGTCTTCAAGATACAGCCAGCGCAAAGAGTCGGGCACCTGAGAGTCATCTGCCGGTGGCCAGGATTTTTCCGCGCCGGCAGTTGCTGGGCGGTTTGCAACAGCCCGCTGAGGTAAAATTTCTGTGCAATTTGCACATAAATTTTTAGATAGAGCGGTGTGCGCTATCTCAGCTTGAAGGATGAGGGCACTTATTGCTGCGCCCAAAGCTGCCAGGAATTTCGCTGCCGGTTGCATCTGATTGGGGGATAAGTAAGCTGACATAAATAACTGTAACCTCCCCCATTTATGAAACCCGGTTTTTTGCCTGAAACCCGGTTTCTTTAAGAGGGTTTCTCAGTACCGGACTCAGATGAAAACCGCTATAGATGGCAGGACACGGTGGGATGGCGGTGGGTTTGGGAGAGAGATGAACCCTTCTGGGGAGCTGCAAAAGTGATCTAATATAAGACTGGGTGAATGCCTTTGTTATTAGGATTGAGGGAGAGTGGGCGGCTTTGGAGGGGGGGGATGCTGACAGGGGCAGGTTTTTTATTCTAGTAGGGCGAGCTGGCCCTGAATCTGCCGGCAGCACACACTATCTATAAACCCGCCCCTGCAACCGGCGGGACAGAAACGCGATATGCCGGAGAAGCGACTTGGCGCTCTAGAGGATTGTCGTCAGCTGTCCCCTGAACGACCTCCACAATTCTCCCCTGAGAGCCCAACATGAGGTGCGCCGGCTGTGGTGGAGCGATAGCATACCCTTGAGCGTAATCCACTCCAATTTTATTGAGGTTTTCGACAATAGCTTCACTCTCCACAAATTCGGCAATAGTTTTAATTCCCAGGGCGCGAGCGATCTTGTTAATCGCTTCTACAAGAGCAAAATCTATGGGACAAAGCGCGATATTTTTGACCAAATTGCCATCGATTTTTATAAAATCAACCGGCAGGGTTTTGAGATAAGCGAAGGAAGACATACCGCTGCCGAAATCATCTATAGCGATGCGGCACCCCAGTTCCTTGAGAGCGCCAATTAGCTCTGCAGCCCGGCTCATGTTAGCGACAGCGACTGTTTCAGCGATTTCAAAACAGACAAGCTGGGGGGAGATGCGGCTGGTGGAAAACTGCTCGCAGAGAAAGTCAATAAACCGCTCGTCATTGAGACTGGCAACCGAGAGGTTGATAGCGTAGAGGGAGGGGAAAGTTTCGATTTTATATTTGAGATTGAACTGAGACTCTGAAATCCCCAAGCCAGAATTGGCCAGAGAGGAAAACAGGGTGCAGATCACCCAGCGGTCGATAGCCTGCATGATTCCGTAGCGCTCAGCGGCGGGAATAAAGGCCATTGGCGACACCAGCTGGCCCTTTTCATCTTCCAAGCGCAGGAGGATTTCGCAATAGTGCCGGTGGGAGTGGGGGTGGGCGATGGGGACAGCCGGCTGGCAGTAGAGGCGGAAGCGGTTTTCTTGCAGGGCTCGGTTAATCCGCACCGGCCACTGGGTTCCGCCGCACGGCTGCCCCTCTTCCCCAGAGCAGGCGCAACTGATATGTACGCGGTGGCGACCGCCATCTTTTGCTGCGTAGCAAGCGGCATCAGCGGCATTCAAGACAGCGCTGGCACTTTGAGTGCTGGCGTCGATGGTCACTAAGCCGATACTGACGCCGATGGAAAAAGTTTTATCTTGCCAAACAAAGCGGAACGCGCCGACACTGTGCAGCAGTGACTCAGCAATCTGCAATCCTATCTCCTCGGGGCACTGGTAGAGCAGGACAGCAAATTCATCGCCGCCGAGACGGGCGAGGATATCGGTTTTGCGAACCCGGCTTTTAAACAGCGCCGTGACTTGGCGCAGGAGCTCGTCACCGGCAATGTGACCGGAGGTGTCGTTGACAACCTTGAACTTGTCCAGATCCAGGTACAGCAGGATGTGCTGCTGGCTGTCGCTTTTGGCGCTGGCAACCGCCGCCTCCAGCTGGCTGCCAAATTCGCGCCGGTTGATCAAACCGGTCAGGGAATCGTGGGTGGCTTGCCAGGACAGCTGTCGCGCTTGGCTGCGCACCTGGGTGACATCTCGGAACACCAGAACCGCGCCGACAATTCGACCGTCACTGGCGTGAATCGGTGCGGCGGTGTGGTCGATGGCAAATTCGTGTCCGCTGCGGGCAATCAGGACACAGTGGTTTACCATGTCCACCACCCGGTTTTCGCGCAAGGCTGTCTCGGCGGTATTTTCCACCGGCACGCGCGTGGTTTCGCTGACAATCCGAAACACTTTGGTGAGCGGCAAGCCTTTGGCAACGGATGCTTTCCAGCCGGTGAGGCGTTCGGCGGCGGGGTTGAGTTCGGAAATGCGGGCACCGGCATCGGTGGCAATCACCCCGTCCCCGATGGACTGCAGCGTCACTTGGGCCAGCTCTTTTTCTTCAAACAGGGCCTGTTCCATGCGCTTGCGCTCAGTAATGTCCCGCTGCACGGAAACCCAGTGGGTCAGGTTTCCCTGGACGTCCGTCACCGGCACGCTGTTGAGTTCCACCCAGTATTCCGTACCGTCTTTGCGGTAGTTGATTAACTCCACCCGCACCGGCTCCCGGCGCGACAGGGCGCGGCGAATTTTGGCCACCTGTTCCGGGTCGCTTTTTGGCCCCCGCAAGCAACTTGGTGTTTTGCCAGCGATTTCTTCTGGGGTGTAGCCGCTCATCTGGGAAAAGGCTTCGTTGACGTAGACGATGTTGGGATCTGAGGCGTCCTCCTGTCCGGCATCCATAATCACAATAGCGTCGTTGGCGTTGATCACGGCGGATTCCAGCAGGCGCAGGCGCGACTGGACTCGCTCTCGGACGGCTATCTCGCTTTCTAGCTGGGCTACGGCTTTTTGCAATTCTTTGGTGCGCTGCTCGACGGCTAGGTGCAGGGCGTCGATGATGCCGGACATTTCCATCGGGTCGAGCACCCGCAGCAAGCTGCTCTGGGTGACGATTCCGAGCACTTCTCCCCGACTCCCAGCGACAACCAAGCGCCGCACGTACCGCTGCTGCATCTGCTGGTGCGCCTCCCACAGGGAATCTTGCGGGCTCAGACAAAATAGCGGCGTACTCATAACGGTTTGCGCCTGCAGCTGGCACAAATCCAGCTCCAGCGCCTGAAACTGCACGATATCTCGCTCTGTGACCATGCCTACGGGCATTGGAGCGCTCGGCGGAGATTTTTCATCAGCCCCACCCGACTCTGCCGATGGCTCCACAATAACAACGCAACTGACTCGATGTTCTGTCATCACCCGGGCTAGACTCATTACTGAGGCGGTTGCCGGTGCCTGAATCACGTCAGAGGTCATCACTTCCTCCACCCGCCGCATCTTCAGGAGATTGGCCGGTTGCAGCATGGCTTGGCGAATGCTCTCGGGAGTGACCACTCCGAGCAGGTTCCCCGCATCGTCGAGAATGGGCAGGTGGCGAATCCGGTGCTGGCGCAACAGGATTAATACGGTGAAGACGTCCTGAACTTCCGATTCTGTCAGGGCAATCACCGGCTGGGTCATGACTTCGGAGATCGTGAACTGTTTTAAGTTCTGACCGGAGGCGATCAGCGTCACGATATCCCGCTCGGTGAAAATTCCCTGTATAGGAGAACCGAGCTGGCTGCGCGAGCCTTTGGGGTCGATCGCCAAGACGCAGCTGGCTCTGGCTTCTCCCAGCAAAGGGGAGGCTGGAATTGTCCCGACGCCGGCTGCTGGGCTGAACTCTCCGAGAGGGCAGCTGCTGCGGAGCTGACCCATGAGTGCAATCACCTCTAATAGCGGGGTCTGGGACGTAACGATCAGGGGATACCGGTCAATGACCTCCCCCAGGTCTGGCAGGTAGATGGGTGGGTTGTTCCGCTGCATAGTTGATTCAGGTTGCGTTGGCTGGCCGGCTGTTTGAGAGATTGACGAAGCGTTTACGTCGAAGATGCACCTAGGGGTTGCGCTGCTGAGATGTTCTCTCTTGAAAAGCTTCGGTTTAAGTGCTGTTTGTTTTTTTATGCTAGCGAAGGCTGTCCGCGCCCGAGCAGATCCGAAATTTTTTGCAAGATACCCTGAAATCCCTGAATATTCTCAATGTAGCTGAAAAGGCTGACAAAAATTCAACTATTATATCATTTCCGGCGGGATAGAGATTGTTTTCACTGGGGTCGGGGTTCCTCCACCCTGGGGTGCTCCGCCCGCCTCTAGGGGTGCCCCTGGCGATTGCCTCTCTCCGCCACTCCCCAAGCTGCGCGCCCGGCTCTTTTTAGGAGGGGCTGACTCTTTTTCTTGCCGGCTCGGGCTTCTATACTGGATTTTGCAGCTAGCACGAATGGTACTGAAAATGAGCAACGTCTGACATTACAGTAAAGACGATCGAAGGTGAGGAAAAGCAGCTGGGCGAGTATGCCGGCAATGTGCTGCTGATTGTCAATGTGGCTTCCTACTGCGGCTACACGCCCCAATATGCCGGGCTCGAACAGTTGCACCAAAACTACAAGGACTCAGGACTGCGGGTTTTGGGCTTTCCGTGCAATGATTTCGGGGCGCAGGAACCTGGAACCAATGAGCAGATAGTCCAGTTCTGCCGCAAAAATTATGGCGTCTCTTTTGAGCTGTTTGATAAGGTTCACGCTTTGGGCGGTCAAAAACATCCGCTCTACTCACGCCTGACTCAATCTGTCAATCCTCCCGGAGATATATCTTGGAATTTTGAGAAATTTTTGGTTGGCAAGCAGGGTGAGGTAGTAGCACGTTTCCGCAGCAGTGTCAAGCCTGACTCGCCGGAATTGGTGGCGGCGATTGAGAAGGAGTTGAGCCGGTAAGAGAGACTCTCGATAGCGGGGGCGGAAGCGGGGAGAGATGGGGACAACCCTTTTCTAGCAGGGGCGGGTTTGCAGATATAGCGTTTCTCAGATCAGTGCGCTACATTTTTCTTGAGACGTTCAGCTGTGTTGTAGCGTGTTTAGTTATATCCGGGGCTTCGGACAGACATCTTGCGTGAGCCCCGCCCCTACAGCAAACGGTTTCGTTAAACGGTTTCGTTTTCAACCGGCGCACCCGATCGAACTGAGAACCGCGATATCCCCAGCCACTAGCAGATCTAGCAGTATTCACTTCGGTTAGGACAGCAGGACAGGCGGGACGTCTGTCCTACGCCTTTTGTTATAGCAGTATGCACTTAGGTTAGAACATTAGAATTTCAGGGGGGGCGGGACGCTTGCCCTACGTCTATATAGCAGTAAGCATTTAGGAAACCTACATTCCGGCCTCTTTTGCTCCAGAGCTCCCGAAGCTTCTATTATTCTAACCAATATGACTGCTGCTATAGGACCGGCGGGATACGCCTTTTCCCCTAGGCTACGGATGTCCTAACCAATATGACTGCTGCTAGATCGATCTTTGCTCCCAACAGATATCTCGGGTAAACCCCCCACTCCGGTTTCGCCGGCAATCTATACGACTGAACCGGCAATCTATACGACTGAACCGGCAATCTATACGACTGAACCGGCAATCTATACGACTGAGCCGGCAACCTATACGACTGAACCGGCAATCTATACGACTATACGACTGAGCCGGCACTATACGACAGAACCGGCAACCTATACGATTGAGCCGGCAACCGGTACGACTGAGCCGGCAACCGGTACGATTGAGCCGGCAACCGGTACGATTGAGCCGGCAACCGGTACGATTGAGCCGGCAACCTATACGACTGAGCC
>NZ_KB235948.1:169768-233830 GCF_000332335.1 Kamptonema formosum PCC 10802
CAACCGGTACGATTGAGCCGGCAACCGGTACGATTGAGCCGGCAACCGGTACGATTGAGCCGGCAACCTATACGACTGAGCCGGCAACCGGTACGATTGAGCCGGCAACCTATACGACTGAGCCGGCAATCTATACGACTGAGCCGGCAACCGGTACGATTGAGCCGGCAACCGGTACGACTGAGTAACCCACCCCACACCACATTATAGCAGTATGCACTTAGATTAAGACATTAGATCGAGAGGGCACGGAGGGAAGGGAGCATCCCGTTTTTGCAAAGACGGGCATTGGGGATTGGGGATTGGGCAGTGGGCGATGGGGCATTGGGCAAAAGCTGTCAGTCTTCCCCATGCGCCATGCGCCATGCCCCATGCGCCATGCGCCATGCGCCATGCGCCATGCGCCATGCGCCATGCGCCATGCCACTAAGCTCTACAACTGAGCCGGAGACGCTTCCAATTCACCAGTATATTGATTTGGTTTCACTGAGACTGCGCTCAAAATCACCGGTGCAGAAGTTCAGTGAAATCGATCTGTCAAACATCCGTGAAGGGAAAGTTAAACATGACGAGTTATATTCCCAGACCTGATTCAGAATTTAACAGCTGGCAAACTAATTTTGCCAGTTACCTGAGCGGCAATCTGGAAGATTTGGGATTGACTGAGGAGCAGATAGCTCCCATCCCGGAGGCGCAAAATAAATGGCTTTCCGCTTATAATAATCATATTGCCGCACAAGCGGCTGCGGAAAGTGCCTGCCAGAATAAAGAGGACACCCGCAAAGCGTATCAGGAAGCCCTGCGACGGCTGGTGAAGCAGTTGCAGGCTAGCCCTGAGGTGACGGATGCGCAGCGGATGGCGTTGGGGATTACGGTGCGGGAGGCGAGCAAGAGGGCGGTTGGGGTGCCGGTGGCTCGCCCTTTGGCGCGGGTGGATGCTAGCGATCGGCTGCAGCACACTATTCATTTTGTGGGTGAGGATACGCCAACGCGCAGAGCTAAGCCGGCGGGGGTGATGGGTTGCGAACTGTGGGTAAAAATCGGGGGAGCACCGCCGGCAGATCCCAGTGAACTGACCTTTTTGGGGCTAGATACGGCGACTCCTTATGTGGCGAAGTATGCGGGGGAACATTCCGGCAAGATAGCGCATTATATGCTGCGCTGGGTGAGCACCCGGGGAGATAGAGGACCTTGGAGCCAGACGGTGAGCGCCATGATTCCGGCATAAGGGAAGAAAAACTGCTAGGGTGCGTTCCTCGTTCCCAGCTCAAGCTGGGAACGCCTATTTGGAGGCTCTGCCTCCTTGCAACCACATGCAAATTAAAAGGCTAGCGCTGGAACCACGCCGTCAGCGCCACTGCCAGCCCATCTGCAGCGTCATCGGGTTTGGGAATGTGCTCCAAATTCAACTCCCGCGCCACGGCTTGCTGCACCTCGTACTTATCTGCATTGCCGTAGCCGGTGAGCGCTTGCTTGATTTGCGGGGGGCTGAATTCCACGAGGGGCAATTTGTGTTGCGCCAGCACCAGCACCATCACGCCGCGCGCCTGCGCCACCAAAATGGTATTCCCCATTTGGTGGAAAAACAGTTTCTCGGCTGCAACCAGGTCAGGCTGTATCTGGTCAATTAAGGTGTGTAAATCTTCGTAGATGGTGCAAAGTCGCTGCCCAATTTCCTGCTTTGCCGGTGTTTGAATGACGCCAAAATCTATGGCGGAAACGGAGTGAGCCCCTGCGCTATCAGTCTGGCAGGAAATCACCCCAAATCCTAGAGTGGCTAACCCCGGGTCTAATCCTAGAATTCGTTTCTCCATTGTTTTTCGGTGCCAGCCTTTTGGGACAGGCGAGACGCCTGTCCTGCGCCGGATTTGAGAGGGGGGTGGGCTAGCGCTTGCCGGCAGCTGCGGGCTTGGTATCTTCGGGTTCGGCGAGTCCAAACACCCGGCAGAAGACTTTCTCAACTTTGTAACCGGAATCGATGGATTCGAGGGGGTCTTTGCGCAGCCGGTGCCGCAGACACATGAGGATGACGCGGCGGATATCATCTACTGTCACTTCCGTGCGACCTTCCAGAGCCGTTAGGGCTTTGGCGGCGCGGTTTGTCACCAAATCGCCCCGCAACCCATCGACATCGAGTTCGGAACAGACTTGGGAAATTTGCACGCGCAGGTCGTAGTCAATTTGAACGGATTTCAGCAAATTTTGGGCGCTGACAAGCTTCTGTTGCAGTTCGTCTTGCTGGTGCTGGTGCTTGTTGAGATACTCCAGGGGATTTTGGTCAAAACCGGAGCGCTCTTCGACAATTTGCACGCGAAGCGCCGGCTCTTTCACCGTGCGGATTTCGCAGCACAAGCCGAAGCGGTCGAGCAACTGCGGTCGCAGCTCGCCTTCTTCGGGGTTTCCCGATCCGACTAGCACAAATCGAGCCGGGTGTCTGACAGAAATCCCCTCCCGCTCTACTGTATTCCAGCCCGATGCGGCGGAGTCGAGAAGCACGTCTACCAGGTGGTCGTCGAGCAGGTTCACTTCATCAATGTAGAGAATGCCCCGGTTGGCTTTGGCGAGGAGTCCCGGTTCAAACGCTTTGACGCCTTCAGAAAGGGCTTTTTCTATGTCAATGGTGCCGCAAACGCGGTCTTCGGTGGCACCCAAGGGCAGGTCTACCATTGGGACTTTTTTCTGGACAGCCGGCACCTCTTCGAGTCCCGCCAGCCTTTCGCGCACGTCATCGCTCATTAAGTCTGGGTCGCTCGGGTGGCTGTTGAAGGGGTCATCCGCCACGACCTCGATTTCGGGCAGCAGGTCTGCTAGCGCCCGGATAGTGGTAGATTTGCCGGTGCCGCGATCCCCCATGATCATCACCCCGCCTATTTTGGGGTCAATCACATTCAGCAGCAGCGCCAGTTTCATCTCTTCCTGCCCAACAATGGCAGTGAAGGGAAAAACGGCGCGACGGGCGGTTAAATTCAGGGCAGGGGGGGCTGTGGCGGTGAGAGTCACGAGAATTCCTAGGGCTTAAGCATCCTTGATTACCGCTTTTTATTGTGCCACACTAGGCGCTCACTTTTGTCCCTCCCTCGGGAAGATTCCCGGATGCGCTTATCTGCAAAAAAAAGTGGTAAAATCCACAGGGAGATATTTTATAGCCCGTGCCGGTCTGTCGCGCAGTTCTCGCAGACCGGCGATCTGAGAAATGCCGGCACTCGCGCCAGCGGTCTGAACAGCGAAGCGGCCTGAAGGCCAGAATTAAGAAACTGGAGAAAATCCCATCCGGTTAATTTATAGCATAAATATTAGTCCGCGCAGGCGGACTTCGCCTGTATAGCGGCAGAATTTATTCTGCCGTATAACAAGCATACAGCCGGATAGAATCCAACTGACGCCGCAATGGCCACGGGGTTTGACTGCCGGGGGTCCGGGGGAGCGGACAGCACTGTCCCGATTTTCGCTGTCCCCGTCACCGGCAGGGGCGATGGCATCTGGATGGCCAGCCGGCAAGGGACGGGTGCGGTTTCGGTGGCCAGACCTAAGACTAGCCCGACAGGGAATTGTACCGATTGTAGCCGGCAATACAGCAAAGTTGGCGATTGTTTGGTTTAATCGCCACAAAGTGCTTGTGAAAGTGCAGGTGGCGCAAGCAGTATGGCCAGGAGAATCGGTGGCCTTGCTGGCGATACCTGACTCGCCGCAGGCGATGAAGCGCTGCGATCTGGAAAAGTTTAGTGCTGGGATTTTGTGGGAGAAGTGCCGGCTACTATATATATGGCTGCGCAAGGCTGAGATAGCCTCCACCTCCGGCGCGCCGCCCGTGGAGACGGTGCGGTTGCGGGAGCGCGTGCCTGAACATCAAAGTCCGAGCTGCGAGAGGAATGTTTTGCATGCGCCAGCATAGAATTTTTTCTATGCTGAACTTGGAATAGCACTGGTGCCACAATAAACTAGCTCAGTCAAGGCCAGAAAAACAGCTCCAGCTGAAGTCAATTCCCCACAGCGTCAAAAACAGCGGTCATGTCGAGCCGGCGGTTTCTTCAGTCCCCCTCTATCCAAGACCGGCATCGGAGGACAGCCAGAATCGGAGACAAGGAATGGCGCTCACTCAGGAAATCTTCTCTCGCGCGCAAGACTTGCGCCCCAATAGATAGGGCTGAATATGTTCCTGATTGGGGAAAGAATTTGTTTCGGGGCTTTTGGGTTTTTGTAGCTTGCGATCCCCCTCCCTCTTGATTTATCCTAATAAATGGAGTTACAATTTACTTCAGCCAGCCTTTCCTAGGCAAGGCAAAATTGGCAAATTGCCAAGACAGTCAGCTTACAAAAATTTTATGATAGAATTTATGTGACGAGAGCGTGGCACCGGCATGCAGTCGGATTTGGACTCCCACAAGACCGAATCATTAGGGGTGCAGTGTGTTGGCACCTGAACCGAGCTGCAGGAAGGCACTCTTGAGCTTTACCGCAGCAAGGGAACGCTGTTCAACCGGAAATTATATCAGCTCAAATCCAGAAAGAGGTAAAAAAATGGCTGCCCGTAAAATCCTCGTAGTAGAAGACGAATTTCTGGTAGCAAAATACTTGCAATTTAGATTGCCAAAGTTGGGCTATCATGTGGCCGGTGTGGTTTCCTCCGGTGAGGCAGCGCTTGAAAAAGCCGCAGAAGCCCTGCCGGATTTAGTTTTGATGGATATTAACCTAAAAGGAAGAATGGACGGAGTGGAAGCGGCGGGGCAAATCCGCACTTGTTTTGATATTCCCGTTGTTTATCTAACGGCTTGCGCCGATGAGCAGACCTTGAACCGAGCTGGGGGTTCAGAACCTTTCGGCTATCTCCTCAAACCTTTTCAGGACAAACAATTACAAACAACCATCGAAATTGCCCTGCGCCGGCATCAGGCAGAAGCCAGACTCAGGAGCGGGTTGGAAACGGCAGAAAAACTCAGAAAAGAAGCCGAAGAAATCAGCGAAAAAAAAACGCGCCATCTCTCCATCGCCTCCCACGAGTTGCGCAACCCCCTGACGACGATTTTACTTTCTGCCGAAACGCTGGCATTTAACCTGGACCGGTGGGACGATCAGAAAAAACGGCGATATCTTCATTTCATTCAAGGCGCTGCCGAAAATATGAGCCAGGTTATCGAGGATGTTCTCGTGATAGGGCGTGCGGAAGCAGGTAAACTGGAGTTAAAACCGGCACTGCTGGAGCTAGAAAATTTCTGCCGCAATTTGGTGGAAGAGTTGCTGCTGGGGAGCAGCAAACAGCACCGGATCATTTTTACCCGCACCGGCACCCATGGCGCTGCGGTGATGGACAAACAGCTGCTGCGGCAAATCCTAATGAATTTGCTGTGCAACGCCATCAAATATTCCCCCACCGGCAGCACCATTAATTTTACCCTAAATTATCAGCCTAGCCGTGCTGTGTTTCGGATTCAAGATGCCGGGATCGGCATCCCCCCGGAAGAAATGCACCGGCTGTTTGAACCGTTCTACCGCTGCAGCAATGTGAACAGCATTTGTGGGAACGGGCTCGGTTTAGCCATCGTCAAAAAAGCCGTGGAGTTACACCGGGGTGAAATCGCTGTAGAGTCGGAAATAGGAGCCGGCACCACCTTTACTGTGACGATCCCCCTGAATGGGGGGTAGGGGAATAAGCCGTTATTTTTACCGCAGATGCGCGCAGATATAGAGGTTCTCAGTTGGATGAACTGCTGAAACCCGGTTTCTTAAAGAAACCGGGTTTCTCAGTACCATAAGAGAAACGCTATAAACGCAGACAGCACCAGCATTCATCTGCGGGCATTCTTGAACTTCTGCGGGATAAATTCCTTGGGGAGACTTGGGGGAAAATTACTTAATAAGAGTTCCGCTCCCACCGGCAGATGCTCTGAACCCGCTGCCGGCAGAACCTTCGCCGAGAGCGATCCCCAGTGCGGAGAATGCCAAATATAGTCAATCCTAACCAGGGGAACGCTTAATTTCCAGCTAAACTTTTTCAGGATGAAATTCAGATCCCAGCCGTCAGGCCAAGTAAAGCCAAAGCCCAATCCTGCTGTGCGGAAAGCATCTCGCATGACAGCACTCAACTCATGGTAATCTTGAGACTGATCTGTCATATTAAAGTCGCCGGCGGCAATCACCGGCAGCGTTTCTTTCTGGACTCTCGCCACTAAATCTTTAATCTCTGCCGAACGATCTGCGTACTCGTAAGCGGGAACTGTAAGAAAAGGTAAAATTTTATGGGGGCGAATCCAAGGCGAGATGGTTGAAATATTGTAAACAGCAACGCCTTGCCGGTTAATTTGGATGACAGCTCGTTGCTGAACTTCTTGATGACCGGCCAGGTGTATAATTTCGGAATACAGGATAGGGGATTTGCTGAGAATGGCGGCTGGCGGCTGGCCAAATTGGTACGGGTAGGATGCTTTGAGCCAGACAAAAGCTCTTTGGGTGTGTTTGAGAACAATTTCTTGCAAAAAAATGAGATCGGGTTGCTCCTGCTGAATCAGGTTCGCCAAAGTTTCCGAGCTGGTTTTATACCAGCCGCAGTTTAGAGACAAAACCTTGATGCTGGGGGCACCACTTGCAGCAGCCGGCTGGGGGGAAAAATAGGTGAGGTGCAGCCAACCCAGGAGCCAGAGGCAAGCCACAGATGAAACTATGGCAAACCAGCGTTTCCTGATGATAAATAATGCTAGAATGGGCAGGAGTAAAATCGGAAATAAAATCCAAGGAACAAACGTGCCGGCAAAGGCAACCGGCCACAGCCTGTCCCAAAATAGCAGTCTCAGAATCAGATAGCTGGCAATCAGTCCTGAGTAGGTGCAGGCGAGCAGTTGCGCAGTTAGCTGCAAAAGCCGGTAAAGCTTAATTCGAGCTATTAGTCTGTCCAGGATTGAGCTCATCTTCATTTCTCTAAAATTCCTCGCGCTTTAATAACGATCCCACTTGCGGGAGCATCTGCAGTTCTGCCCCCACCGGCAGATGCTCTGAACCGATTGCCGGTAAAACCTTGGCTGATTTAGCCCCCCAGTGCGGAGAGTACCAAACATAGTCAAGCCTCACCAGGGGAAAGTTTAATTCACCGTTTAACTTTTGATTAAATAAATTCAGATTCCATCCGGAAGGCCAAGTAAAGCCAAAACCCCATCCTGCTGTTCGGAAAGCATCTCGCACAACGGTTTTCAAATGATGGTAGTCTTGAGACTGTTCTGTAAAATTAAAGTCGCCGGCGGCAATAACCGGAAGCGTTTCTTTTTGGAGTCGCCGCACTAAATCTTTAATTTGTGTCGGGCGTTCGGGAAAATCGTAAACTGGGATGGTGAGGGAAGGCAAAATTTGCTGCTTGCGAATCCACGGGGGTGTCGTTGAAATGTGATAAAGAACGACATCTTGCTGGTTGATTTCGATAAGAGCTCGTTCCTGTGGTTCCTCCCAAGCGCCCAGATGTAAACCTTGGAAAGAGCGAATGGGATATTTGCTCAGTATGACGTGGTACTCGCGACCCCCGTGGTATGGGTATAATTCTGCCAACTTAGAGAAGACAGCTTGGGTGTCATTTCCCCCAATTTCTTGCAAACAAATGAGGTCTGGGTTTTCCGACTGAATTAGATTAATCAAAGCTTCTGGTGATTTGGTATGCCAGCCGAAGTTTGCAGAAAAAACCTTAACGCTGAGCGGGGAGTTACTGATATTAGCCGGCTGGGGAGAAAAGTAGGTGACGTGCAGCCAACCCAGCAGCCAAATGCAAGCCACCGATGAAACAATTGCGAACCAGCGTTTCTTTATGAACAAGAATGCTAGAATGGGCAGGAGGAAAATTGGCAAGAAAATCCAAGGGACAAAATCACCGGCAAAAGCAACCGGCCACAGCCTGTCCCAAAATATCAGTCTGAGAATCAGATAGCCGGCAATCAGTGCTGAGTAGGCGTAGGCGAGCAGTTGAGCAATTAGCTGCAAAAATCGGGAAAGCTTAATCATAGCGCGGTTTGCAATAGCTTCCTATTAGTGGTGTGGGGACAAAAGACGGGATAGCGCTCAAATAAGATTAACGTGAAATAGTGGCTTCCCTGAAGAGTCCAGGCATGAGACTTATCCCTTACCCACTGCCCTGCTCTTTTAATTTATACATATTTCAGGCTGTAAACAGTGATTTCAATCTGAATGATAAATGAATATACTCACCGAGGTGGTGTGATACATATCACAAGTAGGGTGCGTGATAGATGCTAAGCTGTTTTGCTTTTAATTTGCTTTCCCTTGAAAGGGGGCGGAGCCTCCATAAGCGCGTTCCCAGGCAGAGCCTGGGAACGAGATCGTAGGGGTGGAAGGGATAAATTAAATGCGCCATAGCTGATCGGGCACCCGACTCCTTCAAACTTCAAAAGGTTTGGACGCCAGCAAAGCCTCTGCAGCCTCAGCCGGCACCGGCTTGGCGAAGAAATAGCCCTGAGCGCACTCGCAGCCGAGCTCTCGCAGCACAGCCACCTGCTGGGAAGTTTCCACGCCTTCTGCAATCACATCCATCCCCAAATTGTGAGCCAGCGTCACAATTGCCCGCACAATCTCCACATATTCGCTCCCCTTGCCCAGCCGGCTGACAAAGGAGCGGTCAACCTTCAACGTATTGGTGGGAAAGCGGTGCAAATAGCTCAAAGAAGAATAGCCGGTGCCGAAATCATCAATCCCCAGCTGAACATTCAGCGCTTTAAGTTGCGACAGCATAGCCAGCGCCGAGTCAATATTATCCATCACCACACTTTCCGTAATTTCCAACTTCAAACAGCGGGCATCCAAACCCGTCTGTTGCAGGGTGTGTTCAACTTCTGCAATCAAACCCGCGTGGGAAAACTGTTTCCCAGAAAGATTGACGCTGATGATTAAAGCCGCAGGAGAATCACCCCCCACACTGTCCCCTGCTGCCGAGTTAGAAACGCGATTTATCGCGCCGGTAGAAGACGGTTCAGAGCTGGATATCTCCTGCGCTCCCTCGATTCCCTCAGAGCGAGCTGTCCCAGAAAATTGCTCCTGCCACTGGCGCAGCTGCCGGCAGGCTTCGCGCATCACGAAGGCTCCTAGCGGCACAATCAATGCCGTTTCTTCCGCCACCGGGATAAACTCCCCCGGGAAAACCATACCCCGCTGGGGGTGCTTCCAGCGCACCAAAGCCTCAAAACCGGCAATTTTCCCACTTGACAGACAGACGAAAGGCTGGTAGAAAACCACAAACTCTTCGCGCTCAATTGCCCGCCGCAGCTCAGTCTCCAGCTGCAAGCGCTTCGCCCGATCGTCCTGCATCCCCGCCTCAAACAGCTGATAGCGCCCGCGCCCCCCAGCCCGAGATCGATACATGGCCGTCTGGGCGTTGCGCAGCAGGTCTGGGGCGTCAGCGCTCTTCCCCAGAGCAATGCCGGTGCTGGCGGTGATAAACACTTCCAGTCCGCTGTGGTGGAACGGTCGCTCCAGCTCCGCGTGCAGGCGCTCGACAGTGCCGGTCGCCGCGCTAGCATCATTAATATCCTTGAGGAAGATAGCGAAGGCATCCCCCTCAACCCGCGCCACTGTACCGGCACCCTGCAGGGCGTCGTGCAGGCGCTTTGCTATCGCCACCAGCAGCTCGTCGCCGCCTCTGTCTCCCAGAGAGCCGCTCACCGCGCCGAAACTGTCCAAATCCAGAAACAGCACCGCACAGGAACCATCCTTGCCCCTGCTGGCGCGAACCTGTTGCGCGGCGAGGAGCTGGGCGAACTTGGCGCGGTTGGGCAAGCCGGTCAGGGAGTCGTGAAAAGTGTGATAGCGGAATTTTGCCCAGCGCACACCGGCACCCCCCGCCAGAAATGCCAAAACCGGCGGCACCACCGGCACCCACCCGCCAAGAAAAAACAAACTCATGCTGGTGCCCAACAGCACCGCCACACCGGCACCCGCGCCGATCCCCAGCTGCAGGGGGTGGCGCAGCAGCAGGGCCAGCGCGCCGCCGGTGAGGGCCCAGCCCCCAATCCAGAGGGCTTCCAGCCATTCGGGCCAGAACCAAAACAGGGGGCGCGCGCCGGTGACGGCATCGAGAATTTGGCTCACCATCTCCGCGTGAATCAAAACCCCGGGCATTTTGGGCATTTCGCGAACGCCGGCGCTGTAGGGAGTCAGGTAGAGGTCTTTGAGACTGGGGGCGGTGGTGCCCACCAGTACAATCTTGTCTCTCACCCAGTCCGGGTTGAGATCGCCGCTCAAAACCTGCCTGAGGGTGACAGTTCGCGCCACATTGCAGCCACAGCGGTAATTCAGCAGGATCTGGTATCCCCGGGCGTCAGCGCCGGCATACCCGCCAGAATTGGCCTCTAAGGGCCAAAACCGGGCTTTCCCCCACAAAATCAGCTCCGGATTGCTGTCGCTGTTCTTCGGCAATATCCCCCGGCTGTTGAGATAGGTTTCGGCGAGCCGCATAGAAAATGAGTGCAGGACGTTTGTCTGACCGTCTTCTGTTTCAAAGGAAGCAAACATCAAATTGCGGCGAATCACCTCATCTGGGTCAAGCAGCACGTCGTTAAACCCGACTCGCTGTGCCGGCACAGCGGCGGGGGGGGGCACGCTGCCTTTGGCTCCCTCGCCGATATGGGTAATGGCAATGATATTGGAGTTTTTCAGCCTTTGAGCCAGTTCCGCACTCCCGGGCTCTTGGGGGAGGTCGCGATACAGGTCCAGACCGAGAGCGCGGGGGTTGAGCCCGGCTAATTTTGCCAGGAGATCGGCGAGAACCTTATCTGTGAGGGGCCATTTTTTTTGGGCCCGCATGTCTTCTTCCGTGATTTCCACCACGAGCAGGCGGGGGTCGGGGCCATCTGGCGGGCGCACTAGCACCATCGAGTCATAAGCGGCGAGTTCCAGAGGCTGCAGGAAGCCCAGCTGCCGCACCAGAAGCAGCAAGGCGGTGACGGTGAGGGTGGCGAGGGTGAGGTGGCGGCCAAACACGCGCAGGCCGGTGGCAGTTGACAGGGCAGAACGAATGCTCACAAGATCTGACACAGAAGCTGGATCGGCAGGCAGCATAACAGTATATTTGCGCCGGCTTTTCCCCGCGACCGGCACCCGCGCTCTGCTGTGATTTCTCAAAGCCAGTCTAAAATTTGCTTGTTGGGTACTACATTTTTACCAGATTCATGACCAGCCCTAACCCTATCCCTGTTGTTGTTAACGGTGCCGCCGGCAAAATGGGCCGCGAGGTGGTCAAGGCGGTGGCGCAAGCCCCGGACATGACCCTGATTGGAGCTATCGACCGCGACCCCCAGTACCAAGGCCAAGATGCGGGCGAGCTGGCCGGTTGCGGGGTGCTGGAAATTCCGATTGCCAGTGAGCTGGAGTCGGTGCTGGCATTTGCCGGCCAGCAAAAAGAGCTGGGGGTGATGGTGGATTTCACCCACCCCAAATCGGTTTACGATAATGTCCGCTCTGCCATTGCCTATGGCATCCGCCCCGTCGTCGGCACCACCGGCATGAGCCCGAAACAGATCCAAGATTTGGCTGAGTTCGCCGACAGAGCCAGCACCGGCTGCCTTATTGTTCCCAATTTTTCCATCGGAATGGTCCTCCTGCAGCAGGCTGCTGTTGCGGCGTCCAAATATTTTGACTGTGTGGAGATTATTGAGCTGCACCACAACCAAAAAGCCGACGCTCCCAGCGGCACTGCCATTCAAACCGCCCAGATGCTTGCCGAAATGGGCAAAACCTACAATCCCCCACAGGTTGAGGAAACCGAAAAACTTGCCGGTGCCCGAGGCGCTTGTGCCGACGAGGGCATTCGCATTCACAGCATCCGCCTCCCCGGTTTGATTGCCCACCAAGAGGTGATCTTCGGCGCATTAGGTCAAGTCTACACCCTGCGCCACGACACCACCGACCGGTCTTGCTACATGCCCGGCGTCTTGCTGGCCATTCGCCAAGTCCGGCCCCTGAAATCTCTGGTTTACGGTTTGGAAAAGATCCTTTAAGCCCGAGCAGCAGTCCGGTTGAATACTTTTCTCTAGGGCGTTGCCGTCCCCCAGCCGGCCCCCATTTGCAAGCTTTTTCGCGAGCGCTTCTGTTGCCGCCAGCCCTTAACACCCACACCATACTATGAAAAGTAATTAACCGGACATTTAGGCGCTCTAGCCTCGGTTCTTAATCACCATAACGTCCATTATGTTTTGAGCGGTCTGCTTTGGAATCTCCAGTTTTTGAGCGAGATCGCTCAAATAATTCTTTTCTGGTGGGGTGAGGACGCCATCTGCCAAAATAATATCAGTGGCTACAGCAAACGCTGTTTCCCGCATTTCAGGTGAGAGAACTTCTGTGACAGAGTTAAATAGCTCCTCGGCACTTTGCTCTTCGAGCAATTCTGAGACATCCTCAAAAATTGCTGCCATGTCATCATCGGAATAATCCTGAAAGAGGTTCATGCCATTGAGGGTGATAAAAGCCTCCAGCGCCTCCTCCTCGGATATTTCCTCATCCGCGTTCATGGCAAATACGATGACGCTGCTAAATGCTGTGCACTCGTCCATCTCCCACTCTAATTCCAAAAGTTCGTCTTCGTCGTGGTAACTCATAAAACCTCCAATACAATTGGATATCCAGCCCGTTATTGTAGCTTTAATCGCGCCCGCGAGAGTGGGTAAAGATTAAAAAAACTTATATTATTGGGCGGTAAGCGCCTTGTACCCATGCTGATCCCCTTAACTCGCAAAACATTTGAAAGACTGATTCCCGCCGTTGCCACCGGCGCTCAATACGCCTACTGCTGGGGCAAGTTCTCAGATTTTTTAAAGCGGTTGCTGATTTCTGTCGTCAGCGTGCTGCTTATTTTTCTGCTGGGACTGGCGTTAGGCGACCGGGGCGGGGGGCAGTTGGAGCTGATCGCCGGCATCGCCACCGGCCTGTACTGGCTTTGGGGGCCGGTGGCTGCGGCCAGTTTCCGCAACGCTGAGTGCCGGCGCTATCTCTATTGCGGACTGTGGCAAGGGCGGGTCTTGGATGTGTATATCACAGATGAAGTGGTCGGTCAAGAGGAAACCGTCAACGCCAAAGGACAGCTGGTGATCGTCGAGAACCGAGAGCGGCGGCTGAATCTGGCCGTCGGCGACCGCACCGGCTTTTCTACCGAGCTGCAAGTCCCCCTGCGCAAAGAACACTCCAGCATCGCTCCCGGTCAGCTGGCTCAAATGCTGGTGATGTCCAATCAGCCCAACTTGAGCCGGATTGCCAAAGTCTCAGATATTTATATTCCCAGTCAAAAGGTCTGGGTGAGTGACTATCCCTACCTGCGGCGGGATGAATTTTCTGAGGTCAGCCAAGAGTTGCGCTCCCGCAAAAAATCTGCTTCCAAGGGCTAACAGTGGGGCATGGGGCATGGGGCATGGGGCATTGGACAATCAATCCAAAATCCTTGCATCCAAAATCCTTGCATCCAAAATTTCCCCTGCCCAGTACCCAATTACAAATTGCTCCTCCCCTCTTGGCCGTAGGCTTGCCACGCCAGGTCCACCAGTCCATTGACAATGGCCACGGCCACCACCGCACTGCCCTTGCGCCCGTCAATGCGAATGTGAGGGACGAGGGAGTCATTCAACCGAGCTTTGGCGACATCCACATCCACAAAGCCGGCGGGCGTGCCAATTACCAGAGCCGGCCTGATCTCCTCCGCTTCTATCAGCTCCACGATGGCGGTGAGCGCCGTCGGGGCTTGACCCACCACAAAGATTGCCTCCGGATAGCGTCTGGCTAGGGTTTCAATCCCCCAAGCGGCGCGAGTTTTTTCTTTTTGGGGGCGCGTCAGGGCTTCCATGCTGCAGTACACCGGATTGGCAAAAGTGTTTTGGATCTGGGGGGCAATGCCAACCTGCACCATCGGCACATCTACGACAATGGTGGTGCGCGCCGCCAGCGCCGCCGCCCCAGCTTGCAGGGCTTGCTCGGAAAAGTGAATCAGGGATTTGTACTCAAAGTCAGCTGTTGCGCAAATCACCCGCCGCAATATCTCGTATTCTGCCGGTGAGAAAGAGTGGTCGCCGATTTCTCGGTCAACAACTGCCAGACTTTGGGCGTCGGTTACATGCCATTCCATCATAAATCTTCTCGGCGCTCTTCCCCTTCTTTCCCGCTGGACAGAAGGAGCGCCGCCCTCCATACGTTTAACGTTAAAAACTTTAAATCTTTGTAAGAAGCTTTAATAAACATTGTTAGGGGTTAGAGGTTGGGGAGGGAATAGTAATTAGGGGATGGGGGATAGGGGTAATGTCTAATATCTAAAACCCTAAAACCTAAAACCTAAACCCTAGCACCTATAGCGTTTCTCAGTTGAATGAACGTGTTTGCCCAGAAACCCGGTTTCTTAAAGAAACCGGGTTTCTCAGTACCTCACTAATATGAGAAACGCTATAACACCTAACACCTAACACCTGGAAAAACCGGCTTCAGGTTTCAGAAGCTGAGGATTGGTTGAGCACCGGCGTCAGGTAAGCCACTAAAGCCCCGAGAACAAACCCGATGATATTGCGGAATAGGGGCAGCCACTCGGCGGTGCGGCTGATCACCGGCCCAATGCCGAAGGCGACAAACAGGATGCCCCACAGGGGGGAGAAAATCAGCGCCCACTGCCACGCAAAGATTTTGCCATCGCGGGGTTGAGCGGCAAATCCAAACACGAGCCCGCCAATCACAGAAGTAATCAGCGTCAAAATCCATTGCTCTCTGGGCAACCCGGGCACAACCCGGCAGCCGCCCTGGCGCAAACAAGTCTTGATCGACTCTAGGGACTGCACGATCGCTTGGTCTTCGCCCTCTTCCCGCACAAAGAACTGATTGCCGAAGCGAGTTTGCAACTCCACCCAGAAGGTGCGGGGCAGCAGCGGGTACAGGTCATCCCCGACATTGAAGTTTAGCAGATTGCCGCCGCGCGGATCGGCCACCAGCAGCACGCTCCTGTTATCCAGACCCCAAAATTTCTTCACCGCCCGTCCGGGGGTGCGGTCATACTGGGTCAGCACTCGCAGTTTGAAGCCGGTTTCCGCTTCAAATTGCTGCAGGTCCCTGTCCAGCGCCGCTTCCTGCACGGCGGTCAGGGACTTGGCCAAGTCAATCACTGCGGTCTGGGTCTCGGGAAGCAAGTCCGGATTCTCGTAGGCTCGGGCCACCGGCGCTATCGCCCAAGCGGACACAGCCAGGAACACTGCGGCTAAGGATACCAGAAGTCTTTGAGCAAATAGCTGTTTCATGGCAAGTTCTATAGTCTCTCGTGCGGGCCCTAACGGTTTGTCTTATAGGTTAATGAAAAATATAACATTTCTTTACAAAATTTTAAGTTGCGCGACAGCAGTTACTTCTGAGTGGGGCCGGCATGGCCAGGGCCCAGGACCCTCCGGCCCGATTCCTTCGTTCCAAGGGCCGGCCCCCAAGCCACCGCAATACCATAGAATTGGCACAGCTGCGCTAAATTAATCATTTTTTAATGTAGTGCCGGCACAGGGCCCGCAAAAGAGCGGGACTTGGGCACTGAAAGAAACTGGGTTTCTGGTGTGATTAGATTAAGAGGGCAGGCGAGACGCCTGCCCTACGCCTTTTATCCCTAGGCCACTGATGTCCGTGCCCAATATGATGGGATCTGGTTGAGAAACCCGGTTTCTGCGTAAGCTCTAAAGACATTCAAAACCTATTTAAGCGGACATGATGACTGTTCCCAGTTTCCGCTCCCTGCGGTTTCGCGCCTACCGAACCGTCCTGGCGATCGTCCTGCTGGTGCTCGTACCCGTGGGCTTGTACACTAAGGCTTACCGGGGTCAGCTGGACTGGTGGGTCAACGATTATGCCGGTGCGATCCTCTACGAAGCCTTCTGGATAGTGCTGGTGGCCTTTATCTGGCCACAGGTGCCGCCGGCCAAAGTGGCCACCGGCGTGTTCGCCGTCACCGCACTGCTGGAATGCCTCCAGCTGTGGCAGCCCCCATTCTTGCAAGCGATTCGGGCCACCTTTGTAGGGCGCACCCTCCTGGGCACGACTTTTGCGTGGTGGGACTTTCCCCACTATGTTTTGGGATGCGCCCTGACTTGGCTAGCGCTGCGCTACCTCAAATCCAAGCTGGTGAGAGTCAGGGAAGAAATCGTGTAGAGTGCCGGTGCATAGAGGCTTTGCGTAAGTCCTGACTTGAAAAGGTTTGTAGTAGGGCTTTAGCCCAACCGGCTCCTTTGCAGTGGAGCAAGTTTTCACTGGTGCCGGTGTGCCCAGCAAGAGAAGCGAAAGGTTTGTAGTAGGGCTTTAGCCCAACCGGCTCCTTTGCAGTGGGGCCAGTTTTCATTCGTGCCGGTGTGCCCAGCAAGAGAAGCGAAAGGTTTGTAGTAGGGCTTTAGCCCAACCGGCTCCTTTGCAGTGGAGCCAGTTTTCACTGGTGCCGGTGTGCCCAGCTCCCAAGCGACTGCCTCCTTTCTACAATAAACATATTAAAAAGGTAACAGCCTAGCATCTGAGAACGGAAAAACATGAATTTTGCCACATTTGCCGCCGGCTGCTTTTGGGGAGTAGAAGACAGGTTTCGCCAAGTCAAAGGGGTGATTGCAACAGCAGCCGGCTACACCGGCGGGCACTTTCCCAATCCCTGCTATCTCGATGTTTGCGCCAGAATTACCGGGCACGCCGAGGCGGTGCGGGTGGAGTACGACCCCAATCTAGTAACCTATGAACAGCTGCTGGAAGTGTTTTGGGATTGCCACGATCCCACCCAACTCAACCGGCAGGGACCCGACCGGGGAGAGCAGTACCGCTCTGCTATATTCTACCACAGTCCTGAGCAGGAAAAAGCCGCCCGGGCATCCAAATTAAAGCTCCAAATGTCAGGGAAATATGATAGGGATATTGTTACCGAGATAAAGCCGGCGGGCGAGTTCTGGGTTGCGGCTGAGGAGCACCAGCAGTATTTCGAGAAGAAACGGCGCAGAGAGGAGGGTAAATCTGATATAATATGCCGGTGACTGACTGGAATTTTGTTCTGTATGGGGATTATAGCATGGGCTAGATTAACCCAAGGAAAGCACCTTAGGAGACAGAGCCTCCAAAGCGGCGTTCCCAGGCGGTAGGGGCGGGTTCCCGTGCTATTAGTGTCAACTTAAGCTGTGTCCCGTAGTCTCTGGGCGGTTGAAACCGCAGCTATACAGACAAAACCCGCAAGGCAAGGGTTTTAAGATTCTAGCTCTTCTCTTAAGTCCGCGTAGGCGGACTTTGTTTGTGTAGCCGCGATTTCCAATCGCCAGTAATCTCCCGGCGGTTGAAACCGCAGCTATACAGACAAAACCCGCCTGCGCGGGTTTTAAGATTCTAGCTCTTCTCTTAAGTCCGCGTAGGCGGACTTCGTTTGTGTAGCCGCGATTTCCAATCGCCAGGAGCTTAAATTGACGCCAATGCCCCCCGTGGCCGCCCCCGGTTTCTGCCTCCTTCACGAAGGGGAATAAACCGGGTGTGAGAAACCGGGTTTCTTTTAGAAACCCGGTTTCTGCCTCCTCACGAAAGATACCGATTTCTCACATACTGTTGTAACACGGGATTCAGGCTAAAAAAGGTTGCACCTTCCCGCTCTTGTGTGCCGGCTAAGAACCGCCTGACGAGGGATTGCATGGCATTCATTACCTCGGCAGGGGAAAAGGGGCTCGTCTGGCAAAGTTGCGGTAAGGCAACCGGGTGGGGTTCATTCGCCAGCTGAATCATTAACTTTTGCTCTTGTTCGGTGAGGCGCTGAAAGTGCCGGTCTAACTGTTCTTGCAAAGATTCATCTAATATGATAGTATCGTATTGCAAGAACTCAGCAACTCTGCCCCCACACAACTCTTGAATCATCGTTGCAGTGAGTTTTAACCACAGGGGATTGCCTTGATAGGTATCAATAAGCGTTTGCCAACTTGCTTCATTGGAGAGGTTTTGCTGGCTCAAGATTTCTTTGCCGGCAACACCTAAACCCTCCAATACGAATGAGCGGACAAGGTTATTTTCCTTTTCCTGTTTGGCAATGTCTCTGGGTTTCTCCCAGCTGAGCAACATGACACAGCTGTTGTGGGAGACTTCTCCGATAAGTTGGAAAAAGTGGTAATAGTCTTCGCAGCCGGATTTATACTGTCCTGCGAGTTGCCGGCTGCTGAAAAGCATCTGCACGTCATCGAGGAGAATCAGGCAGCGATACTTGCGCAGGTGGTTGAGGAGTTGGGAGAGTGGGGTTTCGCTGGTGCGGGGGGTGTCTTTGTCGGAGAAGATTTTCCGCAGGTTGGTGAGGGTTGCGTCTGGGGGTGGGGAGAAGCGGAGGCTGCGATAGATGATATAGTCGAAGTGGGTTTTGATTTGCTCGGTGAGGCGGATGGCGAGGGCGGTTTTGCCAATGCCGCTGATTCCCAGAAGTGCGATGAGGCGACAGCGATCTTCTGTTATCCACTGTTGGAGGGTGGTGAGTTCGGAGGTTCGTCCGTAAAAGGTGAAGGGTTCGGGTGCGTCGCCTAAGTCGAGATGGAGTTGGGTTGGGGTTTCCTGGGGTTGCTGTGTGCCGGTGGGTTTGGCGGGAGGTTCTTGGCAGATGTGAAGGTTGTTAATTGTTAGATTATCGCTGCCGATAGTTTGGGGTGAAAAATTGTAAACTTTACCTTTCTCGAATATATATCTAAAATTGGCTTTAGTAATGTTTTTACCCAGTCCCTGAGAGAGAATTTTCCAAAGTTCATGTCCAACATTTCTTACATGACTGGTACTGGAGTAAACTTCGTCAGCGATTTGCGAGTAGGTGCGCTCTTGTAAGGTTCCCCGGAGGATAGCTTCTTGCAGATAGTCCAGATGCTTTCCCGTCTTAGCGAAAACGAGGTCGTCGGCGAGTTGTAAGACTTCGGCGATGTCCACAGGCAAGGGAGGCGATGGAGTTGACGCCATCCAGTATAGCCGGTTTTTCGTACATTTGTGACATTTCGGATCTGGCCATCCGGGCAAAAGTCAGGATTTTTCGTACACAGGCTATGTCTTATAGTAGTTGATCGACGTGCCGGTAGGATATTTCTATGAAGCGATTCCGGTTGCTCAGCCGGTTGCTCTCGGCTGGGATGCTCTCTGCGATGTTAGGGACACTGGCCGCACAAGTGGCACAGGCCCAGCGCCCTATTCCCTTGTCCGAGCTGAAGTGTTTGCAAGCAAAAATCACACCAGGTTACAACTGGTCTTATAGGGCTGAAAGTGAGGATATTTCCGTAGGCAGAGAGTTTTACACCAGCATCGCATGGATTAGACAGGGTAGCACTCTGACTTGCCGGCTGCCAGGAGGGCGTGCTTCTTTCCGATTAGAGTTGGGCATTCCTGACGCCTCAAAGAGCTCACCATTACGAATAGATGTTTATCTAGACGGAAATAAAGTCGCTTCTCGCACTGTCGATCAGGGTAAGGCGCATACGATTCTACTAGATATTACCAATGGGAAAAGTCTGGCAGTAGAAGTATCTTGTGCCAGCGACACAAGTTGCTATGGAGACAGCACATGTTACTTTATAAAAGCCCAAGTTGAGCCGGCAGCAACTTCGCCAAGTTCGCCAGGGAGTAGATAAAATGAGTCTCAGTCGCCGTCAATTCAATCGCCTCATCATCTGGGGTGGGGCTTCTTTTACGGCTTCGGCCACATCCGGCATCTTTTTCCCCAAACCGGCTGAAGCCTATTCCCTAGAATTTCCCCTCAGCGCCTTGTCAGCCGATCGGGTTTTCACCGGCATTCAGCGATACTGCGGAGCCGAGCCGATTCCCGGCGTTTTATCGTCCATCTTGCAAGGGAGTAAAAATCTTAACAGTAAAATCCCGCCAGATGTCGCTAACAGCATTCGCACTGCCGACCAAGTATTTGTCAGCCGGGATTTTACCAGAAACAGAACCGAATTAGCCGTAACTGGCAGCGAGTCTGATTCTGCTGCCGCTACCAGCCGGCTGTGGGGGAGGCAGAGACAAGATAACTTCGGCCCCAATGTGGGTTTTGGCTTCGTGCAGAAGTTTGAAGACCAATACAGCGATGCCAAAATTTCTGGCCCAACCATGTGCGGTATTTATAATTCCCAGAAAGTGTTAGCCGATCAAAAACTAACGCCCCCAGAAATTGCCGCTTCTTTATTACCAACCCGCTCAACGTTTGATGATTGGGGTTCTTGGTCGGGAGATCCCGATGGCTCTGTAGGGAAAAACCCCGGTGTGGGTTTTACTCAGTATAGCACAGCAGGGGGAACTGTGACATCCCGCTACGATTTAGTCGAACCAGGGCCAAAAGGCTTTGGGCAAGTGCAGTTGATTGTAGAAGCGGACAACCAACCCCGGCGGACAATATTAGTAACGGTGAGGTTTTAGGGATACGGCAGGTTGAAACCTTTAGGAATACGGCAGGTTGAAACCTTTAGGAATACGGCAGGTTGAAACCTTTAGGAATACGGCAGGTTGAAACCTGCCGCTATACAGACAAAGCCCGCCTGCGCGGGCTAAAGAATGTCCGCGCCTTTTGTAGGGGCGGTGCGGCACGACCGCCCCGGCGAGGGGGGGAAGGACGCTATCGCGTCCCGCTTCGCTATCGTTCCTGACTCACTTGTAAGTAGCAACTTGAGTTATATAGCAAGTCTAAATGATTTGTGTCCCGTAGTCTCTGGGCGGTTGAAACCGCAGCTATACAGACAAAACCCGCCTGCGCGGGTTTTAAGATTGTAGTTCTTCTCTTAAGTCCGCGTAGGCGGACTTCGTTTGTCGCAGTGAGTTTCAAGAGACTGTTGGCGTGCTTGATGTGGGGTAAGACCCCACCCCTAAGTTTCCTCGTTCCCAGCTCAAGCCCGGAGGAGGAAAAACCGGGCACATTGTGAGAGTCTCGCTCCACTCTTAGCCCGCGTAGGCGGGCTTCGTCTGTATAGCCGCGATTTCAATCGCCAGGAACCTGGCCAACTAGTCTGAGGTCTAACCCCTCACGAATTCGCCAACAGTCCCGTAGTCTCTGGGCGGTTGAAACCGCAGCTATACAGACAAAACCCGCCTGCGCGGGTTTTAAGATTGTAGTTCTTCTCTTAAGTCCGCGTAGGCGGACTTCGTTTGTCGCAGTGAGTTTCAATCGCCGGGAGCTTAAGTTGACACTTAAGTCCGCGTAGGCGGACTTCGTTTGTCGCAGTGAGTTTCAATCGCCGGGAGCTTAAGTTGACACTAATGGCACGGGGGTCCGCCCCTACGAAACCGGGGTTCTGAAATTTACACGAATGATTTAGACGCGCTATATACACCCTACCGTTGCAGTTGGCGAATCATATCTAAGGCTTTTTGAGCGTCGGAGGTCATCCCTTGGGCGTTAAATAAACGAGCCGCTTGCTCCAAATCTGCAATTGCCCCTTGCCGGTCGCCCATTCTGGTTAAAGTAATGCCTCGGTTAGCATAGGCTTTCGCATAATTGGGACTGAGTTGAATGGCTTGAGTGTAATCCGCTAAGGCAGCCCGGTCATTGCCGGTGCGGAAAAGCGCCAATCCTCTGTTAAAATAAGTGTTAGCCCGACCCGGATTAATCTGGAGGGCTTGATTGAAATCATCAATCGCTTGTTTCTGATCGCCCAACTCGGAAAGCGCTACCCCTCGGTTATTGTAAGCGGCGGCAAAGCTGCGATCCAGACGGATAACTTGAGTGTAATCAGAGACTGCGCCCGGTTTATCGCCCATTGCCGAGAGAACGAGCCCTCGATTGTAATAAGCATCGACATAAGCTGCATTCAGCTCGATCACTTTGCTGTAATCAGCCATACTTTTTGGCAAAACTTTCTGCTCGAAATAGGCAAGACCGCGATAGAAGTAAGCTTCGGCGTAATCTGGCTGAGTTTGCAGCGCCTGAGTCAAATCCGCAATCGCCCCAGACAAATCTCCTGTATCAAACCGGCTCAACCCCCGAACATAATAAGTTTTAGCATCCCTGGGGCTATTCACCCCTGCCGGCGCATTACTCGGGGGCGAAGTATTGACCAAAATCGCAGAGCGGTTTAACCCCGCTTCGGACAGCTTTGCCAGAAAAGTATTCACAGGAATAGCAGCATTAAATCCCGTTTTCGTAAGCGCTATTCCTGTGGGGTTTTCCTGAGGATCTTCTCCCTGTTCATAATCGAGATCGCCCTGTCCGTGAATGCCAACCACGCGCCCTTCGCCATCAAATACTGGCCCCCCACTCATTCCACCTTTTGTTATAGCATAATAGCGTAAAGTATAGCCTCTGGGATGGTTCGGGAGACGACTGGTAACAGCGCCCCGTGAAAACTCATGGTTACGGTTAGTTCCGGACTTTCCAAGAAAGCTATTCGCTGGATAGCCTGAAACAAAGATGTCCGCACCGATTACAGCTTGCTCTGAATCCCCAAAAGTTACAACGGGATAAGATTCGGGGCTGTCAAATGTTACCACGGCTAAATCCGGCTGATTTGTTTCTTTTTGCAATAGCACAGCACGAGTTACGGGATAGTCTTTGCCGGTGTGAGTGCGGATCGTATAGGTGGCTTGAGAATTGTCAACAACATGATTGCAAGTGAGGGCTGTATAAGTGTTGCCCTGTTTAGCAATGATAAACCCAGATCCGCTGCTGACGCGATTTGAATTTGAATATTTTCCATTGATTTGAACCGTGACTGTAATGGCTATTTGGCCAATCTCTTGGGGAGATTTTGCTAAAAGCGGTGCCGGCGCAAAGGTGACTATGCCTGCTACCGTTACTGTTCCAGCCAGGAGGCTAGTGAGGGAACAAAACTGCGAATAAACCCGACTCATAAATGATGGCTTGCGAAGGATAATAGCTGTCTGCATTCAATAGTATAAGCCGGGGTGGAATGCCGGGATAGTAGATAGTGTCAGGTTGGGGAAACTTCGGATTTTTCGTACATTTCTGACATTTCGTACAGTTCGGGATAAGTCGCCTCACCTCCCTTGGCAAAGCAATTCCAGCCGCTCTGGCATTTGCGGAGTAACGCTCGGCGAGCCGGTGTGATTTATCCTATTGTGGGGACAACCGAGAAGGCGCTGTGCTGCTGGCATAAAAGGAGAGGCGACGCTTTCCCGGCTTCCCGTGCTATAATGGTTAAGCAACTAAAAAAAGCTTCATTCAATTACAAGAGGTTTGAGAATCTGTGCCCCAACGTATCGAAGTACGAATCGAAATCTTCCGAGAGGGAAACTTATATGTAGGAGTTTGCCCGGATTTAGACGTTTCCAGCTTTGGGGAAACCGTCGAGGAAGCCAAGCAGTCTGTGCGAGAAGCCTTGCAAGCTTTCTTTGAAGAATGTGAGGCAATGGGCACGCTGCAAGAAGTTCTGGAAGAAGCCGGCTTTATTCAACAAGATGGGAACTGGCTACCCCGCCAACCTGTGTCCTCGGATTTGCTAGCCATTCGGTGAGGAAAAATGGCACCTGCTCGTAAGATTACACCGATTCCCTATCAAATCCTGGTGAGGGTTTTTGAGTTGGAGGGCTTCACAGTTAAGCGTCAAAGAGGCGATCACCTAATCCTGACTAAGCCAGGGATCAATCGACCGGCTGTAATTAAAACCAGTCCGGGTGAAGTGCCGGTGGCTCACATTATGACAAATTTAAGGACGGCTGGAATCAGCCGCGAACGCTATTTTGAACTTCTAGATTTGGTTTAATCCCCTCTATCTTTAGGTGAAGGCGAGCGCCTTTCTTTTCCGCAAAGAGCCATCCCCAGGACTCCTTCATCTTTCCCACGGGGCGCTCACCCCACCTATGCAAGTGTCTCATGCCTTATGCCCCATGCCCTTACTGTCTCCCCCACAGCGCCAGCCCACCTCCGCGCCCTCTAGCAGCAATTATATCATCCCCGATGATAAAATAGGAGAAAAAGGCTTGTTTGCTGACACTTTCCTCATAAAACTCCCGCTCTTTTGCTTCCCCACCCCGCATCGAGCCTTGGTACACGACTCTCCCAAACAATTGCACCGAGATTCGCGTAAAGTCGAAGGCTAGGATGTTTTTCCCTGCCAGGAATTTAGCTGGCCCTGACAGCGCCAATCTTACAGCCCCAAACCGCACAATATTTTCAACATTACCCGCCTGAATTGAGCTATCGGGCGAAGGTGCCGGCGCAGCTGAGTATGAAAGTTGAATGCTCACCAATCCGGGAATGTAGCGCCCCGCACCCATCACTACACCGGCTCGCTGGCGCGTTTTTTTGGTGCCGGTGATAAAGCACAGCCGCCAGTCCCCAATTAACGGATCAAAGGAATAGTGGGTTTTGCTCTTTTTGGCGGTTTTCTCCGCCAGGAGAAGCGCATCAACCACCGCAGGAGGCGATGGCTTAGAACCGGACTGAGTTGTGATGGACTGAGCCGCTTGTTGCAGGACAGACAAGTTTTCCATGATTGGGATATGTTATGGCGTGTTTGTATAATTGTACTGCAGTGCCGGCGGTTAGGATCTATCCTTACAAACCCGCGAAGGCGGGTTTCGTCTGTATAGCCGCGATTTCTAATCGCCAGGATCTCTTGGCAAAAGCGGGATGCTACCGTGCCGGCGGTTAGTAAAGTAGTGTTTTCTGAACCGCCAAGACGCGCCTGTTCGCCAAGGAAGAATAAGAAGAGAATCCTGGTAATTTGGGATTTGGGATTGTGGATTGATGATTTTTCCCAATGCCCCATGCTCCATGCGCAATGCCCCATGCTCAATGCCCCAAGCCCAATGCCCAATGCCCCATTCCCAAGGAGCCGGTTATAATGAGGGTAAATTAGCGGAGGACCCTCCATGAGCGCCAATCTTGTAAATGCTGTTAAAAAGAATGACCTGGAACAAGCTAAGAAGTTAATTGCCAGCGGTGCGGATGTCAACCAAACAGACAGGAGTGGAAATAGCCTCTTGATTGCGAGTGCGGCGGAAGGTCACGCGGAAATGGTAAAGCTGCTGCTTGATTCGGGTGCCGATATTCGCGCTGTGGATGAGGACATGAAAGCCACCGCACTGCACGCCGCTGCCTATCTGCGCCATCCGCAAGCGATGAAAGTCCTGATAGAATATGGAATTGATATTAACGCCCAGGGGCCTTACAATGGATATACTGCCTTACACGATGCGGTGTGGCAAAATAATATTGAAGGAGTCAGGCTTTTGGTCAAAGCCGGCGCTCAGACAGACCTCAAAGGCAAAAACGGAGAAACGCCGCTAGACATCGCCAGAAAAAATGGCTTGAAGGAGATTGTTGCCATTCTCTCTGGGGTTGAAAGTTAAGAGACTGGCTATAAAGTAATTGTTAAGGCTGCCTTTGGGCCAGAAACCGGGTTTCTTCCAGAAACCCGGTTTCTAAAAAGCCCAATGCCCCACACCGAGTTTCTACTCCTCAACTTGATGGAGGCGTCGCAAATTGAGAATATCGCTCATATTTCTAATTTGACAGAACGTGCGCTCTAGCTGTTCGCGATCTCGGATATCAATGCACAGGTCAATTAGCGCCGGCTGTCCCGGATAAGTTCGGACTTGGGCGCTGCGAACATTAATATTGTCGTCTTTCAAGCGAGACAGGATGTCGTTGAGCACGCCCACGCGGTCAATCGCTTCAATTTGAACGTCAATCGGGTAAGTTTGCGGGCGTCTGCTATCATCAGTCGGATTCCAGCTCACCGGCACCAAGCGATCTCCGGGAACATGCTCCAGATTGGCGCACCCCTGCCGGTGAATGGAAATGCCGCGACTCCCGCGCGTGACTGCGCCGATAATCGGTTCGCCGGGGAGAGGTTTGCAGCAACCGGCAGTGTGATAGAGCATCCCTTCCACACCGGCGATCGGAGATTTGCCGGCAGGCACTTCCCGCACAGTTCGCGACGGCGGTGCCGGTGGGGGGGGAGTTTCCACTACCGGCAAGGGCGGCTGTTTTTCCTTAATCGTGTCGCGCAGCCGGTTTACCACCTGATTGAGAGTCACTTCCCCGTAACCCAAAGCTGCCAGCAACTCTTCCACGCTGTGATAGTTAGACCGCAATGCAACCGCCTGCATCGGTTCCGATTTCAGCAGCGCTTCAAACCCATTTTTGCCCAGTTCCTTTTCCAGCATATCCCGACCGCGCGCGATATTTTCGTCGCGGTGCGATCTCCTGTACCACTGGCGAATCCGGTTGCGAGCGCCGGTGGTTTCCACAAAATTCAGCCAGTCCAAACTGGGGTGGCTGTTTTTCTGAGTGAGAATTTCCACCATATCCCCATTTTTCAGGGTTGTGTCCAGCGGCACCATGCGCCCGTTCAGCTTTGCGCCGGCGCAGTGGTTGCCCACCTCTGTGTGAATCCGGTAGGCAAAATCAACGGGAGTCGCTCCCCTCGCCAGAGAGATCACATCTCCCCCGGGCGTGAACACGTAAACATCATCTTCAAATAAATTATCTTTAACACTCTCCAGATATTCCTGAGCGTCCTTAAGGTCACTTTGCCATTCCAGCAGCTGGCGCAGCCAAGTGAATTTCTCCTCCTCCCCTTTCATCTGGCTGGATGAGCCGCTTTCCTTGTACTTCCAGTGAGCCGCAATCCCGTACTCAGCGACATGGTGCATTTCCAGCGTCCGGATCTGCACTTCCACAGGACGCCCGCTGATGCCCACCACAACAGTGTGCAGTGACTGATAGCGGTTGGGTTTTGGCAAGCCAATATAGTCCTTAAACCGGCCCGGAATCGGGCGGAAGGCGTCGTGAACTACAGCCAGAGCCCGGTAGCACTCATCCTTCGTCCGCACAATAATGCGAATAGCGGCAAGATCGTAGATTTCGTGAAACTCCTTCGCCTGCCGCTGCATTTTTTGGTATATACTCCACAGGTGCTTGGGCCGGCCACTGATGTCCTGGCACTGGATGCCCGATTCCGCCAGCCCCTCCCGCAGCATTTCTGCGACTTTAGCCAGTCGGGCTTCCCTGTCCGCTCGCTTTTCTGCCACCAGCGCCTGCGTTTCTCGGTAGGCTTCTGGTTCCAGGTACTTGAACGACAGATCCTCGAGCTCCCACTTAAAGCGACCGATGCCCAGGCGATTGGCCAGTGGGGCGAAGATGTCGCGCGTTTCCTGAGCGATCCGCCGGCGCTTTTCATCCGCCAGGGAGTCCAGGGTGCGCATATTGTGCAGCCGGTCGGCTAGCTTGACGACTATCACCCGGATATCTTTGGCCATTGCCAGGAACATGCGGCGGAAGTTCTCCGCTTGGCGCTCTGTCTTGCTGGAGAACTTAAACTTGGAAAGCTTTGTGACTCCTTCCACCAGGTGCCGCACCTCGGTGCCAAACCGCTGCTCTATTTCCTCTGGGGTGACGTCTGTGTCTTCCACCACATCGTGCAGGAAGCCGGCGGCGATCATGGCGCTCCCGCCTCCGAGGTCCCGCAACATGCCGGCAACGGCGATCGGGTGGCAGATGTAGGGCTCTCCGGATTTCCGGCACTGCCCCTCATGCAGCCGGTAGGCAAACTCAAACGCCCGACAGATTAAAGCCCTGTCTGCCGGCGCTACTTCTGGCCCAGCCGTGCCCGGGGGCTGTCGCTCAGCGAGCAAACACGCCTGCAGCCAGTCGGGCAGTTCTACGTCATATACGGGGATCGCAGCAGCTACGTTCATATCTGTCTCTCTTAAAAATTAAGAATAGGTTGACGAGTGAGCGGTTGAGTTAGCCAATTTTAAAGCTTTTTTGTAGCCAGGTATACAGTTCACCGCTCACAAGCGTGTGTGGCAACCTGCCTCGGGTGAGTGAAGACCTTGCTGGAAATAGATTGGCCCGGTCAGCTCCCGACAATGTTCTCAAACTCCCGGCGGCTGACCCCAAAATTCACATGTTCCTTTAAGCTTTAGCAAGACTTAGGCGAATGCTTTGGGAGCATCCCGGTTGGCGGAAGCCCATATCAATGCCACAATGATTTCAGGAGGGGGTAGCAGGAGAAGATTTTTGGCCAGCTGAATCCCGGAAACGGGATTGAAACTTTCCTACAATATAGACAAACTTCTTCACAATATGCTCCCCTCCCCCGACCGCCAGCCCTATGAGGAATTCCAGCAGAGCCTCGAACAGCTGCTCTCGACTGCCCAACAGCCTTCTCTGGATGGGGCAGCCCTGAAAGGGGCGCTCCAGGAGGTGCAACAATTTTTTAACGGGCGAATTTTGGGGGTGCCGGCTGAGGAGTTAGACCCAGCACTGGCGTCACGGGTGCAGTCAATCCAAACCGAAATCCACAAGCAACTGCGGCTGCTAATGACAGACGCCATGTTTCTGGCTGCGAGCAGGCAGCCGGCAACGGCGCAGCAGCGACAGTCTCAGGTGCTAGAGCGCATCCAAACGCTGATGGCTTATGCGGGAGCGCTGCTGAAAGATGGAGAGGAAGGGTGAACACAGAGGGAGAGCCGGGGGGCTAGCAGCAGCCGGTGGGATGAACCCCACCCCCCAACCCCAGCCCCTTATCCCCAGAGGGGGCCCCACCTTCCCCGTTTACGGGGAGGGGGAGTAAGAGGCGGTTTTCGTACAGTTGACCAATTACCAGTAACTATGGGTGAACCTTTACTTTCCGTGGAAAATCTCAGAGTCGCCTATCCTTACCAGCGCGGGGGTGGCGAGCCTACTTGGGCGATTGACGGCGTGTCGTTTACGCTGCAGCCGGGCGAGCGCTTGGGGCTGGTGGGGGAGTCGGGCTGCGGCAAGTCCACCCTGGGGCGAGCGGCGATGCGCTTGCTGCCGGCATCTTCGCAGATTGAGGGGCGGGTGAGTTTTGCCGGCCAGTCTGTGTTTGACCTGACACCGGCACAGCTGAGACGCTTCCGGGGTGAGGCGGTGGCGCTGGTGTTCCAAGATCCGATGACGCGCCTCGATCCCCTGATGACGATTGGGGATCACTGCATGGAAACGCTGTTGAGCCACCAGCCCCAGTTGAGCCGGCGTCAGGCGAAGGAGAAAGCGATTGAAACTCTGGCGGCGGTGAGGATACCGGCGAGCCGGTGGTCGCAGTACCCGCACGAGTTCAGCGGGGGGATGCGCCAGCGGGTGGCGATTGCTCTGGCGCTGATGCTGGAACCTCGGATGATTGTGGCGGATGAGCCCACGACTAGCTTGGATGTCACGGTGTCAGCAGAGATTATGCAGGAGCTGACGCGGCTGTGCCGGGAGCGGGAGCTAGCGCTGCTGCTGATTTCCCACGATTTGGCGATGGTGGGGGAGTATTGCGACCGGATTGCGGTGATGTACTTTGGCAAGATGGTGGAAACCGGCACCACTGAGTCGGTGTTCAAAAACCCCCAGCACGAATATACGAAGTCGCTGCTGCAGGCGGCGCTGCACATTCAGGCGGAAGGGAACACTGCCGGTGGGGGAAAATCTGGCTCGCAGGCTGCGCCGGAGGGCCAAACGCCGCTGCTGCGGGTGCGGGATTTGAAGCAGCACTACACGCTGGAGCCGAATTTTCTGGAGCGGCTGTTTAGCAAGCAAGACCAGACGATTAAGGCGGTCGATGGGGTGAGCTTGGAGCTGTATCAGGGAGAAATTCTCGGTTTGGTGGGGGAGTCGGGCTGCGGCAAGAGCACTCTGTCTCGCACGATTTTGCAGCTGATCCGCCCCACCGGCGGGCAGGTGGAGTTTCTGGGGGAGGATTTAACTCAGCTGCCTTTGGGATCTGTGCGCCAGCGCCGCCGGCAAATGCAGATGGTGTTTCAAGATCCGCACGCCTGTCTGAATCCGATGATGACGGTGGGGCAGAGTGTGGCCGATCCGCTGTTTATTCACAAGCTGGCTGCGCCCGCTGAGGCTAAGGTGCGGGTGACGGAAATGCTGGAGCGGGTGGGGCTGACACCGGCTGAGTTTTATGATAGGTATCCCTCGGAGCTGTCTGGGGGGCAGCAGCAGCGCGTGGCGATTGCGCGGGCGCTGATCACTCGTCCGAGGCTGGTGATTTGCGATGAGCCGGTGAGCATGCTGGATGCCAGCGTGCAAACTCAGGTGCTGAAGCTGATGCTGGAGTTGAAGCGGGAGTTTGATTTGACGTATTTGTTTATCACTCACGACTTGTGGCTGGCGCGATTTCTGTGCGATCGCATCGCGGTGATGAATGCGGGCCAGATTGTGGAAATGGGGCCGGCGCGAGAGATTTTTGCCAGCCCCCAGCACCCTTACACTCAAAAATTGCTTCAGGCGGCTCCTCTACTGGCTCGCACCGGCTGAGGGGGCTCCCCCCTGTCCGACCTGTCGTGCTCGATGACAAAGACATTGGCGTAAAGGTTGGCCAGGATTTGTTTCCCCTCTTGGGTTAGGGACAGGTAGACGAGCGCATCTTTGATCAGGGGGTAGACGCTGCTCCACAAATATTTGGGGTAGTGCTCCCGCAAGTCTCCGGGGTTGCGATAGCCCAGTTCCCGGTTGAAGCCGATTTCTTCAAACTCGTAGTAGACGGCACCGATTTTTTTGAAGAATCGGGGATCGCTGAGCTGCCCAATCAGTGTGGCGGCGCGAACTAAGCCCGGATAGTTAACTGTATCGCCAAGGTCTGTGCCGGCGGGAATGGGGAAGCGGGTGAGTTCGATGTTGCGCTTAATTTGCTCAACCTCAATGAGTTTGTGTCCGCCAAACCGCTCGTCTACAAAGAGTTTTGCCCGGTCGGCGCGGTAAGGGGTGAGGCTGGCGTCTGTGGCTCCTTCGCAGAGGGTTACGGTTTTTCCGTCCCTGCCGGTGGCGTAAACACCCTTTCTGTCCTGCCGGCAGACTCCTTTAACGTAGCCGATGTTGTGGCAGAGCAGGGAGATGATGAAGTGCAGCCAGTCTTCGCAGGAAACGCCCCCTTCCCGGATGTGCTTGCCTCTGAGGATTTCTTGCCCCACTAAGGTGATTGAGATTGTGTGTTCGACGTTGTGGTAGAGGGCGTCGCTGTTGGCGATGTTTTCCAGGGCCATGTTGCCGGCCCATCCTATAATATCTTCATAGTCCGGTTTGTAGCCGCCGTAGGTGCGGTGGTAGCCGGCTCTTAGCTGTTTCACGAAGGCATCAATCAGTAGTTCCGTAGCATCAAACATGTCGAGTTCTCCCGTCAGTCACTGCAGCTCTGGCACTGTGCGGATGTTTTTCCCGATCGGACCCGTGCCGGCGAGCCCCCTCCCCACTGCGCCGGCGTAAGGGACTTCTCCCTGGGACCTGACACCCCACACTGCGCCCTCTCACACCTCACCCTTGACTGTAATATTTTATAGAGGGTTCTCTTCCCAATCTAGCCGCATCGGGGGGGATTGTCTAGATGGACGGGATCTGCCGGTGCGCCGACACTCGCCGGCTGGGTTTTTACCGTGTTCACCGGCTCTGTCATCCACATGCCGGCACCGCTCACTAGAGTGTCGGCTGGACTTTAATATTATAGCGCTTTTCGCACGCTTGCTGCCAGCACGGCTTGAGCGGTTACTTCCCCGGTTTCTGGCTGTCGCGCCCACCTGACAGGATCGGAAATTTTTCAGAAAGAATTAGGTTTTTAATAATCCGAAAAAGGCCATAATTGCCCAAAAAACAGAAAAGATCAACTGCAATTTTAGTGAGATAAAATTCCTTAATTAGATGTTTGTGATTGGGAGTGTTTATGAAGGTTCGGGATGCGGTTGAAGGGGATTTGCCGGCGATTGTGGGAATTTACAATGCTTCGATTCCGCAGCGGATAGCGACAGCGGATTTGGAGCCGGTGCCGGTGGAAAGTCGCCGGATGTGGTTTCGCGCTCACACACCGGCACGCTTCCCGATTTGGGTGGTGGAAGTTGAGGGGGAGATTGTGGCGTGGTTGAGTTTCCAGCTGTTTTACGGGCGATCGGCATACGTCAAAACAGCCGAGGTTAGTATTTATGTCGCTCCGAAGTATCAGCGGCGCGGTCTAGGCCGGCTGCTTCTGTCGCTCGCGATTTCTCGCAGTCATGACTTGGGGTTTACAACTTTGCTAGCTTTTATTTTTGCGCACAATTTGCCGAGTTTGCAGCTGTTTGAGGGGTTGGGTTTTGAGCGCTGGGGGTATTTGCCGGCGGTGGCGGAACTGGATGGTGTTGAGAGGGATGTGGTGATTGCCGGTCGGCGAATTGAGGGAGCGGATGTGGGGGAATGATAGCATAGAGTGTTAGGGCGTTGAAGATTTCAGGTTTTTTGTGTATAGTGGAGTCAGGGCGATAAAAGTTACGGAGAAAGGTGATGTCGGATTATAACGAGATAAGGAATCAAGTGCTAAGCCTCACCCCTGAGGAGCAACTGCGTCTGATATACGAAGTGCTGTCAATGGTTCGCCACCGAGTTGTGGCTAAGCCCAAGCGCAGCATTCTGGAGCTGGAAGGGTTGGGTAAGGAAATCTGGGAAGGTATTGATGCTCAAGAATACGTCAATCAGGAGCGCGGACAATGGAATGGATAGCTCAGCTACGGGGAGAAGTCGTGGGATTGGATACTGCGCCGCTGATTTACTTTATCGAGCAAAATCCCGCTTATATAGAGATGATGCGGCTTTTCTTTAGAGCGATGGAACGAGGCGAGTTTAAGGTGGTGACATCTGTGATGACGCTGGTGGAGGTGCTAGTTTATCCCTTGCGGCGGGGAGACACAGCACTGGCTCAGCAATATCGGGAGATCCTCTTTGATAATGAAAGATTGATGACTTTGGATATTTCCCAAGATATTGCTGAAGCGGCGGCGCAACTGAGGGCAGAACACAATTTGAGAGCGCCAGATGCGATTCAAATGGCGGCTGCTATCCGTGGGGGCGCTTCGTTTTTCTTGACAAATGATGCGCGGCTGCCTTCTTTGCCGGGGTTGCAAGTGTTGGTGCTGGAGACGCTGAGAAATTCTGGCTGATGCGAGTCAAGGGGGCTAGACATTGGGGTGAAGTTTGATAGGTGAGACGAATCGCAATCTCGACATTCTGAGCGAGCGCCGGCACAAGGGAGCGGATAATCCTAATGCCTAGCTTTCTGTTCGAGAGAAACTTGACTGATTGTGCCGGTGAGTGGTAAACTAAAAACAAAAGTAAGGGAGAAAAGTCGATGAGCACACAACGCTGGACTGATGAGATGTTAGACCGGCTGGCCGGCACAGTAGAAAATATGGCCAGCACGGTAGAGAGTCACTCTCGTTTAATAGAGAGTCAGTCGCGCCTGATAGAGGGGAACGCCCGCATTATCCAAGCTCTAGCTAACGCGGCGGCTGAGGCGAGGGAAGAACGGCAGCAGTTATTGCAACTGATTGCCCAACATCAGGAAAGGATGAATCAACAGCAGGCAGAGATTGTGGGTTTGAGAACTGAGACGAATCGCATGCTCCACATTCTTCTCAACCAGCGCAATCAAGGGGATAATCCTAATCCCTAGCTGGCAAGCGTGAAAGTTGACTGGCGGGGGAATGGTAAACTAAGAATAAAAGTCAAGGAGAAAAATCGATGAGCGCACAAGAGTGGAATGATGAGAGGTTACACCGGCATGCCGGCACGGTAGAGACTTACGATTGTCTAATAGAGAATAACGAGCGCATCTTACAAGCGCTAGCTGCTGGAGAAGCTGAGTTGAGGGAAGAGCGGCAGCGGTTGTTCCAGTTTATTGCCCAACAGCAGGCAAGTTTTGCCGACTGGCAAACAAGTTTTGACCAAATGCAGGTTGAGATTGACGCTTTGAGAGCTGAGGCGAATCGCAAGCTTGACATCTTGAGTGAGCGCCGGTGCGAGGGAGAAGATAAGCCTGATGCCTAGCTTTCAGTCAGAGTGAAAGTTGCCTGATTGTGGGGAGACATGCTAAACTAAAAACAAGAGTAAAGGAGAAAAATTCATGAGTGCAGAACGCTGGAATGATGAGATGCTAGACCGTTTGGCGAACTTCGTAGACAGTAACGCCCGCGTCATTCAAGCTCTAGCTAACGCGGCGGCTGAGGCGAGGGAAGAGCGGCAGCAGTTATTGCAACTGATTGCCCAACATCAGGAAAGGATGGATCAACAGCAGGCAGAGATTGTAGGTTTGAGAACTGAGACGAATCGCATGCTCGACATCCTGCTCAACCGGCGCGAGGGAGGGGATAACCCAACTCCTTGACTAAACAGCAAGTGTGCTGCGAGATATATCCGCAGGGCAGGCGAGACGCCCGCCCTGAATGTTTAAGCTCAACTAGGCAAACATCAAGCGCCCTTTGGGTTGAGGAATCGGACGCCCTAAGTCTCTGGCAGTCTCCATCCACTCTTGCATGACAATTTCTACATTGTGCAGGGCTTCCTGATAGGTGGCACCATCAGCGGCACAGCCCGGTAATTCCGGGACTTCGGCAATAAATGCCTGGTCTTCTTCACTCCAGTATATAATAATTTCATAGCGCAGCATCGTCTTGACCTCCTAGCCGGTACTTGAGAATTACTTCACGGACTTGCTTAACTTGATAGGGTTTCCGTGAATGCCAGAGCTGCTTGAATTGCCTCGGGGGTGAGGCGCGGATGAGCCGAGATAATCTGTTCTGGGGTTTCACCGGCTGCCAGTTTTTCGAGAATTAGCTCGGCGGTGATGCGGGTGCCGGCGATAGTCGGTTTGCCCATCATTATTTTTGGATCGGATACAACCAGCTAGTTCCTGCTGCATTGCTTTGCCTCCTACAGTTTATTTAATTATTGCATGCCGGTGGTGAAAGGGTGTATGATTGGGTTGAGCCGGTGTGTCAAGGTGCACCTACGTAAGAAGGCATGAGTCGTAGTCTCCCGGCGGTTGAAACCGCAGCTATACAGACAAAACCCGCCTGCGCGGGTTTTAAGATTCTAGCTATTCTCTTAAGTCCGCGTAGGCGGACTTGGTTTGTGTAGCCGCGATTTCAAGAGACTGTTGGCGAATTGATAGGGGGTTTTACCCCACCCCCAACCCCTCCCCGTGAACGGGGAGGGGAGCTTTCTGGGAACCCTTGTTCTCCCCTTTCTCGTCTTTCCTCGAAAAAAAAACCGCACATTTTGAGAGTCTCGCTATACTCTTAGCCCGCGAAGGCGGGCTTTGTTTGTATAGCCGCGATTTCCAATCGCCAGGAACCTGGCTAATCGCGGAGGAACTAGCTGTAGGTCTAACCCCTCACGCATTCGCCAACAGCTTCTTTCAATCGCCAGGAGCTTAAATTGACACCAATGTGCCCCCGTGCCCGCCCCTACCAGCCCCTACGGCGCTTGTCCGAATAATTTAGACTCCCTATATATTATTTCAACTAGAAGGAGCAACCCCATGAAGATCCATTATGATGCCGAAGTTGACGCTCTTTATATAGAGTTGCTGCCTTTAGCTCCTGGAACAGCAGAAAATCGAGAGCTGACTGAGGAGATTATTGCTAATTACAGTCCTGATGGCAAACTGGCTGGATTAGAAATCCTGGATGCGTCGCAAGTTCTTGGCGAACAGCTCCAAGAAATAATAGTCGAGGAGTCTTCCGCCGGTGTGATTCATCGACTGGCGCTTTTGTGAGAGGAGGGAGATGGGGATAATGTCCACTTATGACGAGGTGCTGGCTCAAGTTCAGCGCCTCACCCCAGCTGAATAGAGCCGGCTGTTAGAGGCTTTGAAAGCACTTGTTTTTCGCCCTGCAGAAGTTGAGGGCGACTCAGAGGAAATCATCCCGCCGGTGGAAATAGCGGAAAGCGAAGCCGCTTGGCTGGATTATCAAGCCGGTGGCTATCGGGGGATCTCCTCAAAAGAGCTAAAATTGAAGCTGTTTTGCTAGTTTCCAGGCGATTGGAAATCGCGGCTATACAAACGAAGCCCGCCTGCGCGGGCTAAGAGAAGAGCGAGACTCTCAAAATCTGCGCGGTTGTCCTCGTTGCGCCGCTATGCAATAATAGAGAGATGCCGGCATTCTGGGAGGTAACGCCCTCAGCAAGGCAAGGCTGTAGGAGGGGAAACGCAAGGAAATCGAGCAAATTTTGGAGCCGTTTCCCTTGTTAGAGGAGGCTCCAAAAGAGTAAAGCCCCACGATGGGGCTTTACATGGTGTTAATCCTCGCCGCACTACTTCTTAAGAATTGAGGGCGGGATGAGCTGGTTATAGACCGAACACTTTGGTTATCAACGGCCAAAGCTTATTGAAAGCTTCTAAAAAGGTTGCGGCTGGGGATAACACATCTATTACATCTTTCAAAGAGAAAGCGACATTTTTTGCCTGTTCTTGCTTTTGTTTTTCCTTGGGATTTTCAACCGCATCCTCCAGAATATTTAATTTGGTTGAAATTTTCTGTTTTTGCTCTTGACTCAATTTTGGATCAGCCTCAAGATCCTTTTGAAGTTGAGTTAGCGAATCTTTGAGTTTAATTTGCTCTGGTTCTGGGAGTGCGGCTGCTTGGTTCTCTTGATAGGTCATCGTATTCCCGTTCCCATCCCCAAATATGGGATTACCTTTAACGCCCCCGCTGATATTGTTTGTGATTTCGCTCATAAATTCCTCCTAATGGAATGGATTTACATCTCATTGAAAATTTACGTCATTTAAAATTTAGGTTGTTATTGACAGCATTCCCCCCTATATAATTGCCATTAATGTTGCCCCTTACAACAGTTACTACATAAGTGCCTTGATTTTCATCGCTATTCATGTATTTATACAAAGATTCTACCACTTTTCTTAAACCGGTTATGTCAGATGTAACAAATATTTTTTGTTGTCCTGAATTTAAATACAAACCCAGGCCATATTGTTGAGGAATGCCCAAATTGACAAAAATACAAACAATTGCTACGATAACAAACCCGAATGCTGCTTGACTATTTATGTTTAGCGAAAATAGTCCCAAGATAAATAGACCGGCAATTACTAATATTGGAACCTTTCCGGTTTTGACTTTAGACACACCAAAACCAGTGATATTATGGAACTGATAAACCTCTTGTCCAAACTGAACGGTTTTTTTGTTGATATATATGGCAGCCTTATCTACAATGTCCGTGTCGTTATTGTTGGGGCCTATAGGGCTTTTTTGGGTCATGATTTTAGGTATCCTCCATACATTGAATTGACGGCAAACAGATGAAAACGCTTGGCTAACACTTTAACAGACAACTCCCGAAGACCTAGTTCTCAGCGCCTGGGTCAGTTTGATATGATACCTTCCAGGGGTAAGTCACTTGGCCTTTCCTCCTGATTGATACTGCTCAGCTCGGTTGACTGTTAGCTTGATAATAAACATGATCTGCCAAGCTCTCCCCTCCGTCAAGTCGGAAAGGTCGGGCAATTTCCCCCGACAACCGGCACCAACAACGTCGGAAAGGTCGGAAACGTCGGAAAGTCGGATATAATACGGGAAACCATAGCATCTACCCTACCCGATGGAGATTAAAGAAATCTTAAAACTCGCGGACGATCTACTTGTGGCCAAAACGGGGAAACACCTGGACTATCTGCAAAAGGCCATACTACGCGGGACACTGGAAGGCCAGACCTACGCGCAAATAGCCGAGGAAAACTACATCACTGAAGGCCATGTCAAGGATGTCGGGTCAGAACTGTGGAAACTCTTCTCAGAGAGGCTGGGTAAACACGTTAGTAAAGTAAATTTTAGAGCGCTTTGGGAAAGCGGACAATTTTACAGTATTTTGTCATCTGTTGGCAGAGATGTGGGGAGAGATTTTGTAGCAATTAACAACATCAACATCTGCCAAGAACCTCCCGCCAAACCCACCGGCACACAGCAACCCCAGGAAACCCCAACCCAACTCCATCTCGACTTAGACGACGCACCCGAACTCTTCACCTTTTACGGACGATCCTCCGAACTCACCACCCTCCAACAGTGGATAACAGAAGATCGCTGTCGCCTCATCGCACTTCTGGGAATCAGCGGAATTGGCAAAACCGCCCTCGGAATCCGCCTCACCGAGCAAATCAAAACCCACTTCGACTATATCATCTATCGCAGCCTCCGCTTCTCCCCACCCCCAGATGAAACCCTCGCCAACCTGCTGCAAATCTTCTCGCGCCAACCCGACACCCCCCGCAGCAGCTCTACCCAACTCTCCCAACTCCTCAACCACCTGCGCAAGTATCGCTGTCTGATTCTCCTCGATGACGTGCAGATGCTATTCAGCCACCGGCAACTTGCAGGACAGTATAAATCCGGATGCGAAGACTACCACCACTTTTTCCAACTCATCGGAGAAGTGTCCCACAAAAGCTGTGTCATGTTGCTCAGCTGGGAGAAACCCAGAGACATTGCCAAGCAGGAAAAGGAAAATAACCTTGTCCGCTCATTCGTCTTGCAGGGTTTAGGTGTTGCCGGCAAAGAAATATTGAGCCAGCAAAACCTCTCCAATGAAGCGAGTTGGCCAACGCTCATTGATACCTATCAAGGCAATCCCCTGTGGTTAAAACTGACTGCAACGATGATTCAAGAGTTGTGTGGGGGCAGAGTTTCTGAGTTCTTGCAATACGACAGCCTGATATTAGATGAATCTTTGCAAGAACAGTTACACCGGCACTTTCAGCGCCTCACCGAGGGAGAGCAAAAGCTAATGGCTCAGCTGGCTAATGAAGGTGAGCCGGTTGCCTTACCGGAACTTTGCCAGACGAGCCACCTATCCGCAGCCGAAGTAATGAATGCCATGCAATCCCTTGTTAGGCGGTTCTTAGCCGGCACACAAGAGCGGGAAGGTGCAACCTTTTTTACCCTGAATCCCGTGTTAAAACAGTATGTGAAAAATAGGTATATTTAGAGAGGCAGAAACAACTTAAGCTCCCGGCGATTGGAAATCGCGGCTATACAAACGAAGTCCGCCTTCGCGGACTAAGAGAAGAACAAGAATCTTAAAACCCGCGCAGGCGGGTTTTGTCTGTATAGCTGCGGTTTCAACCGCCGAGAGACTGGACTCAAACCTTACCATATTAACTCCAGATTCAGCACAAAACCGGCAAGCACCGGCTCACCCGACAAAGTTGCCGGTGATTCCAGCACCTCAACCTCTTCACCAGGGCGATAAATCTCCACTTGGCGGGACTTCCGATTAATCAGCCACCCCAAACGAGCGCCATTGCTGATATACTCCTGCATCTTCTTCTGAGCCACCTTCAAGCTATCACTCGGAGAGAGCAACTCAACAACAAAATCAGGACAAATCGGCGGAAATTTCTCTTTTTGCTCAGCAGTAAGCGCATTCCAGCGTTCCAGCGCCACCCAAGCAGCATCAGGAGAGCGATCTGCGCCATTGGGAAGTTTGAACCCAGTTGAGGAATCGAAAACCTTACCCAGTTTACTTGACTGATTCCAGATCCATAGCTGAGCCGTTAGTCCAGCGTTGCTGTTTCCCGTTTCTCCGCCAGCCGGTGCCATAATGATTAATTCTCCTGTCGCAGTGCGCTCAAACCTCAAATCGCCGTTGTCCTGACAGAGCTGATAAAATTGCTCATCTGTCAGCTTGATAGAGTTGAAGTTAACAGTTAGGGCAGTCATATTGGGATTAAAAATTTGCAATTGGGGATATTCTCGTTTCCAGGCGCTCCTCACAAAAGATTATAGCCGGCACCGGCAGGCGCAGCCAAAGCCGTCAGACTGTGGGTATAAGCTGTTGCGCCCAGACGCTGTGCGCGGGGAAAAGCCCGCGCAGGCGGGCTTTGTCTGTATAGCGGCAGGTTTCAACCTGCCGTATTGGGATTGAAAATTTGGAATTGGGGATATTCTCGTTTCCTGGCGCTCCTCACAAAAGATTATAGCTCGCACCGGCAGGCGCAGCCACTGGAGTCTCGCCTGTCCCCTCGTTCCCAGAACGAGGGTAAAGCCCGCGAAGGCGGGCTTTGTCTGTATAGCGGCAGGTTTCAACCTGCCGTTCTCGGCTTTGTCTGCACACCGGCATCTTTCAACCTGCCGTTCTCGGCTTTGTCCGCACACCGGCATCTTTCAACCTGCCGGATTGCCGTATTGCGATTTAAAAACTTTCCCAACGCGGATAAAATGCCGGTTCGAGGCATTGCCCTGGAGGCAGGGCTTCGGTAGGGCTAAAGCCCTACTACAAACCTTTACATTTTCGCTCCCAGGCGGAGCCTGGGAACGAGGGGAAAAAACGAGGGGAACGAGGGGAATTTCTCCCCCCTCTCCCCCCTTGGGAGAGGGGGGTAGGGGGGGTGAGGGCAATTACTCAATCCCCTCAATCCGGTCCTCAACCTCCTGGTACAGCTGGCGCAGCCGGTCGAGATTTTCCTCACTGGTTTCCCAGTAACCGCGCCCATTCGCCTCCAGCAAAGTCGCAACCATCTTGCGGAACGAATTCGGATTCAGATTCATCAGGCGCTGCTGCATCGCCTCATCCTTCATGAACGTCTCATTCGTATCCTCATACACCCAATTATCCACCGCACCTGCAGTCGCAGACCAGCCCATTGTGTTAACCAGGCGCTTCGAGAGCTCCCGCACGCCCTCATAGCCGTGCGAAAGCATCCCCTCATACCACTTGGGATTCAGCATCTTCGTCCGCGCATCCAGACGCACCGTCTCCGAAAGCGTCCGAATCTGGGCATTCGCCGTCGTCGTATCCGCCATATAAGAAGCCGGCTGCTTCCCATCCCCGCGCAGAGTCGAGATCACTTTCGTCGGATCGGAATCGTAATAGTGCGACACATCCGTCAAACTGATCTCCGACGAATCCAAATTTTGGAACGTCACCTCAGCAGACTTCAACGACGACTCAAAAATCCGCCGCGACTCCTCAAACGTACCCGGATTATCCGACGAGAACGCAAACGACTTCCGCGTCAAATACATCTCCTGCAGCTGCGCTTCATCCTCCCAAGTGCCATTCTCCACCGCCAAGTTCACATTAGAAGAATACGAACCCGACGCATTCGAGAACACCCGAGTCGCCGCTTGGCGCAGGTTAATCCCCATCTCCTCAGCTTGCTTCAGCGCGTGCTTGCGGACAAAGTTCATCTCCACCGGCTCATCCGCCTCAGCCGCCATCTTCACCGCCTTGTCCAGCAGACTCATCTGGTTGATGAACAAATCCCGGAACACCCCAGAACAGTTAATCACCACATCAATCCGGGGACGGCCCAACTCTTCAAGCGGAAGCAGCTCCAGCTTATTCACCCGCCCCAGAGCGTCAGGCACCGGCTTCACCCCCACCATCCACATAATTTGGGCGAGAGATTCCCCGTAAGTCTTGATATTGTCCGTCCCCCACAGCACGCACGCAATCGTTTCCGGATATTTACCTCCGTTTTCCGCCCGCTGGCGAGCCAGGAGCCGGTCTACCACAACCTTGGCAGACTTCACCGCCGCCGCCGTGGGAATCGATTGCGGATCGAGGGCGTGGATATTCTTGCCGGTGGGGAGAACATCCGGATTGCGAATCGGATCGCCCCCCGGTCCGGGAAGGATATACTCCCCTTCCAGCGCCCGCAGCATCGCGCCGAGCTCGTTATCCGCGCAAACCTGCTGCAAGCAGAACTCCAGATACTCAAACAGCGGCTTAATCGCGTCGGCGTCAACCTTCTTGTAACCGGCTTGGTGCAGCGCCTCAATCCAAGGCTCCTTCTTGCCCATATTGAAGAAATTGAGCTTGGAAACCAGCGAAACCCGCCCGTCAGCGTCCGTTTGCTCCTTCACCAGCGCCGCCACTGCAGCGCGAGTCGCCAGAGTGATGTTTTGCAGCAGCTCCACATCGGCGAGAATGCCCTTGTCGCTGTTCTGGAACACCTGCTCCAGGTTGCGCCCGATGCTGTTGGCGATAATCCGGGGGAGAGAGACGATTCCCTCCTCTTCCCGATCCAGGCTGGCAATATTCACCAGCGTTGCGATCGCCTCCTCCGCGCTCGGCGGCTTGCCAATCACATGCAGCCCGCAAGGCAGCAGCCGCGACTCAATCTCCATCAGCCGGCGGTACACCATCCCCACAATATTATCCCGCTCCTCAGCCGTCATTGCGGAGGCGTCCTTCTCAGGAAGCGTGATATCCTTGTCCAGATTCACCATCCGGCTCTTGTCCATGATAGTATTGACAATCGCGGCACCGCGCCCGCTGTCCTTCAGCGTCTGGTACGAGCCAATCAGCTCGCTCAACTCCTTCAAACCCTTGTACAGCCCAGCATTCTCCGCCGGCGGCGTCAGGTAAGAAATCGTCTCCGCATAGCTGCGGCGCTTGGCAATCGTCGCCTCGCTGGGATTGTTCGCCGCGTAGTAATAGAGATTGGGAATATTGCCAATCAGGTTATCCGGGTAGCACTCCCCAGACATCCCCATCTGCTTGCCGGGCATAAATTCCAGAGATCCGTGAGTCCCGAAGTGCAGCACCGCATCCGCGCCCCAAATTTGCTCCAGATAGGTGTAATATGCCGCAAAACCGTGGTGCGGGCTAGCAGAGCGAGAGAACAGCAGCCGCATCGGATCGCCTTCGTAGCCGAAAGTGGGCTGCACGCCGATGAACACATTGCCGAAGTGCTTGCCGTAGACTAGCAGATTTTGCCCGTCGCTGTTGAGATTTCCCGGCGGCGGACCCCAGTTTTCTTCCAGTCGCGTCGAGTAGGGCGTCAGTTTCTCGTACTCATCTACCGGCATGCGGTAGGCGATGTTCAGTTCCGGGCTGGCATACTGCGCTTGGGCGTCGTGAATCACTTCCAGCATCAGCTTCTCGGCGGATTCTGGCAAGTCTTGCACGTCATAGCCGTTGCCCTTCAGCGCTTCCATCACTTTGTAGATAGAGCCGAACACGTCCAGATAGGCGGCGGTTCCCACATTTCCCTTGTCGGGCGGGAAGCTGAAAACGGTGATTGCAACCTTTTTATCTAATTTCGGCTTGCGGCGCAAGGAAGCCCACTTGAGGGCGCGCGCCGCCACGGCTTCGATGCGGTCTTGCAGTGCGATCGCCTTGCCGGTTGCCCCATCCCGCCCGGACATGATAATCGGCTCGATCGCGCCGTCAAGTTCGGGAATGGCAATTTGCAGCGCCACTTGAATCGGGTGCAGCCCCAGGTCGCTATCCTCCCACTCTTCCGTGGTTTGGAACACCAGCGGAAGGGCCACCATGTAAGGCCGGTTCAGCCGTTTCAGGGAGTCGATGGCCTTGGGGTGGTCTTGGCGTGCCGGTCCGCCAACCAGGGCGAAGCCGGTGAGGGACACTACGCCATCCACCAGGGGCAGGGGCGCAACGCCTTTTGGCGCGACATCCCAGAAATAGGCGTCCACCGGCTTGGAGAAGTCCAGCCCGCCGGCGAACACGGGGATAACCCGCGCCCCCATCGCCTCAAATTCCTGCACCACTGCCACATAGTGAGCGTCATCGCCGGTGACGAGGTGAGTGCGCTGCAGCACCAAACCGATGCAGGGTGCCAGGGGATCTTTCAAGTCCGCTGAAATATCGTCGCGGCTATTATACCACGCCAGGTACTCTTTGACATCCTCAAACATTTGCGGTGCCAGAGGGTGCCAGACGCCCATATCTGGGTAGACAACGGGTTCCTCGTACTGCAGGGACGATTCTTTTGAGCTCCCTTTCTCATCTTTGAAAACGTACTTGTCCGCCAGCATCAGCAGGAAGTTCTCCAAGTTTTCGGAGGAACCGCCCAGCCAGTATTGGAAACTGAGCATGAAGTTGCGGGCGTCTTGCGCTTTGTCGATGGGCAGGTACTTCAGCACCTTCGGCAGGGTTTGCAGCAGCTTCAGCATGCCGTCTTGGAAAGAACCGCCGGATTGCTCCTTGCGCTTGCGCATGAATTGTGCTATGGCGCTCTTCGACTGACCCAGCTGAGCCAGCGAGAAGCTGCCCATCTTGTTCAGGCGCATCACTTGGGGCATCGAGGGGAAGACCACGGCGACATCGAGGCGATCGCGGTGAGGTTCCACCGCAGCTACCACCCTGTCTGCCAAGTCTTCAATAAAAATCAGCGAAGCAATGAAGACATTGGCTTCGGCAACCTCCCGCTTGAAGTCCTCGTAGTTCTCCGGGTTGCGCAGTTCTTCGATTAAATAGCCGCTGATTTCAATGGCCAGATGTGGGTTGTTCTGGTTAATCGAGCGAACCGCCCCGGACAGGGCACTCTGATACTGGGCTTCTAGCACGACATAGACCACCTTGAGTAGCTTTCGCCCTTGGAGGTTGTCAGGCGCAATGTGTCGGACGGTGGGCTTGACGTGAGTGAACATGCAGGTAGGCTCCTTAATTGGCGCGTGTTCTCTTCTCTGGAATCAGCACTTAAAAAGTGGCTTATGAGTGTTTTTACCATAAAACCGCCACCAGAGAAAGGTTTTGGCCTTTATCTGACACAATTTGGCAAAAACTCGCCCTGCTGGTTGAGATTTTGTTAAGAAATAACTCAAACCCCTCAAAATGTGGTATAGTTGCAGCCTCACTGCGATTGCCGGTCGCGAGCCTGTTTGAGCAATTCAACAACATCTTTGTGCCCTTCATTGGACGCCCAAACCAGTGCTGTCCAAGTGTTGCTGTCCTTGGCCTTCAGGTCTGCCCCGCTGTCTAGCAAGGCTCGCACAACTGGAATGTGGCCACCGGCAGCGGCAGTCATCAGAGGGGTTAAGCCAAAATTGGTTTTTGCGCTGACATCCGCACCGGCATCGAGCAGGGCGCACACAATGTCCAGGTGGCCAGCACCGGCAGCCCCCATCAGGGCAGTCCAGCCATCGGCATCGGGGGCATTGACATCCGCACCGGCAGCCAGCAGCTGCTTGACGATGCCGAGGTTGCCGGCCTCAGCAGCCGCGATTAAGGCATTCGAGCCCTCAGCGTCTTTGGCGCTCACATCCGCCCCTTGGGCAATCATTGCTTCCACTGCAGGGGCGTCACCGCTTTTCACTGCGTGTATTAAATCTGTCATCGCCGCACACCTTTGTGATCTCACGTCAGGTTGAATACCCATCATATCTCTGAGGTCAGGTTCGTAGTTGGGCTTTAGCCCAAAAGTTCGCAGTTGGGCTTTAGCCCAAACCCACCTGTCGCCGGCCAAGGGCCGCAGTTGGGCCGCAATTGCCGGCCAGCATTTCAGTAGAAACCCGGTTCCTTAACCCCAAAAGGTAGCCGGTGCTGTGTTCGCACTGCTATTTTAACAGCTAGAGCGAGTCAGGCTGAACAGCCCTAGCTCGAATTTTTTTTATCATATCACATTTAGATGCTCGCCTTAAATCACCTTGTTTCATGTCTCATTTTTATCTGGCTAGGATTGGGGCTCCCTGCCTTTGCAGAAACAAAAATCCTAAGTCAGCACTTGAAAAAACATGGCGTACCGGCTAAAATTCAGGCTGCCGGCACAGCTGCTTGGCCAGAAACTTCGGCAAGGGCCGTGACCCCAGCGCCAAACAGGTTGCAGTGGGAAAAGAAACAGACGTTTAAAGAAACTTCACCGCCAATATCTGAGGCTCCCCCTGAAGAAACCCCCGCGCCGGTGCTGCGAGGAGATATGTTGAGGAACCGCCCCACAGTCCTAACCACAGCCCATCACCTGCAGGGAGGGGAGGTTGTGTCAGCGCTGCGCTACCGGCAGTCCTTTCCCTCCGGCACAGCAGCAGATGTCGGCCTTACCGGCCAGCCCACTGTGGGAATTAGCTGGGGGGTAACAGACAACCTGGAAATTACCCTAGATGCGCAGACGGCTGACAACTCCGGTCCCGGCGACCAAGGAGAATTCCGAGCTCGAAGAACAACCGCCGATGGCAGTGGCAACTTCTTTCAAGAATTAACCCTGCAGGCGAAGCAGCGAATTTGGGAGAACCGAGAGGGCACGCAGGCGCTGAGCGGTGTATTTGCCATCTCGCGAGGAGTGCGCTCTTACCGTTTTTACACCTCTAGGGGGCGCGCCCTCTCCGAGGGAGACAATAAGCAGGAGCTTGTCATTTCCCTGGAGTTGCCTTATACTGTTATAGTCGGTAACCGCTGGCAGTTTACCTTGTCTCCTAAGGTAGCGTTCTTGCCAGAAGATAACGCCCTGTACTTCCGCCGGCCTCCGGTAGATGACCCCGGTTCTTTTGGCACGACCTTGGGTTTTGCCGGCGGAGTCAGTTACACCATTAACCCCAGGCTATTACTCTGGGGTGATGCGTTTGTCCCCTTTACCGGCAACAACACCATCAACCGAGAGACAGGTCTGCCGGCTCGCACTATTGCCTTTAATGCCGGCTTGCGGTATCTTGTCAATCCCCGGCTGGCTGCAGATTTATTCCTTTCAAACGCCCTGGGAAACACCGGCGCTATGTCTGCTGTCGCCGATCGCGAGTTCATTTCCCTCGGTTTCGGGCTGGCATTTATACCCGCCTTCACCCGCGCCAACCAACCATACCCTCAAAGCTTTTACCCTCGCCAGCAGCCGCCTCCTTTTACCCCAGCTGGGTTTGCTTTTTTTGATGGCGGCACCCTGCCAAACCAACAAGTGCTGGCCACTTTGCAAGCCGGCAGCCAAGGACTGCTCGCAGCCATTCAGTACGGACTGCTGGATGACTTTGAAGTCGGTCTTTTTCTAGACGCGATTTCCGGCATTACAGACGAGTCAGAATTAGGATTGAGTGTCAAGATTCGGTTTTTAAATCAAGCCGATGGCGATCCATTGACCTTAAGCGCTTTGGGAACAGTCTCCCGCTCAAATAACGTCCTGCTCAATCTGCTCAGTGAGAATCCCGACGAGTTGAAAAATCGAGATTTGGACAAGCGCGGGTTTGCCTTGAAGAACGAAATTTGTTCGGAAGACGGCGGGATAACCGGCAATGACGGGGAGTGTTTGATTGTAACACTTTCTGTGCCGGTGCACTACCAGTATCCCAGTGGAAAAGCGATTTGGCTGACCCCTACGCTGGCATACGTGCAGCGGAATGGACTGGAAATTGCCGGCTTTAACGTCGGAGCCTCCTATCCCCTGTCGCCAAATCTGAATTTGATTGCGGAGGCGGGTTTGAACTTGAGCGGGAAGGGGAACGCCCTGATTGGCAGCGACCGCGAAACCGCTATTCCCTGGAGTTTGGGATTGCGCTGGAATGCCTCGGAATTCCTGGGTGCGGAGCCGGCACCAGGAACCCCCGGGCCACAAATTGAGCTGTACCTGACTAATCGTGCCGGCTCGACACCTTTTCACAACCTGAGAGTGCGCGCCGATAATGATATAGCATTAGGGTTTGGCCTGCTATTTCCCTTTCAATTCTAAAGCGGTGAAAACCCTCACCCCCAACGCCCCGTTGTAGGGTGGGTGCGCTCAACCGCGCGCCCACCGCAGTTCTCGTTCCGAGGATCTGTACAGAGATTTCTCGTTTTCTCGTTCGTTTTCTCATTCCCAGGAAGATGAACTGCGCACACCGCCACCGGTGAAAATTATGCGCTCTTACGAGGCCCGCTGATTGGGCTAAAGCCCAACTACAAACTCCGCCGATTGGGCTAAAGCCCAACTACAAACCCTGGGGATTGGGCTAAAGCCCAACTACAAACCCTGGGGATTGGGCTAAAGCCCAACTACAAACTCCGCTGATTGGGCTAAAGCCCAACTGCGAACCTTTTCAAGTCAGAGCCCCGGAACGAGTGAAGTGCTCTAAAATTGTAATTTCAACAGAGCAGCAGGAGAGTTGCCGGTGGGAGCAGTTGATATTTTAATCCTCTCGAATGGGCCAGGAGAAGTGGCCACTTGGGTGAGGCCGGTGGTGCGGGAGTTGCGCCGGCAGCTGGGTTTTGACCGCTCAGAGGTGCGCATTTCTGTGGTACTGTCGCCCTGCCCCCACGCTACCGGCAAAGAAGCAGCTATTGCCGGTTCATACCCAGAAGTAGACCGGGTTCAGGAACCGCAGCATTTCTGGCCATTTTTGCTGTCGGGCAAGACAGCGGAAAATTGGGACTGGCGCGACAGGGGGGCGGTGGTTTTTCTCGGCGGCGATCAAGTTTTCCCCGCTGTAATTGGGCACCGGCTCGGCTACCGCACCGTTGTCTATGCCGAGTGGGAAGCTCGCTGGCACCGCTGGATTGACCGCTTTGCCGTGATGAAACCGGAAATTGTCTGCAATTGCCGGCAAAAATATGCCGGCAAATTTACGGTTGTCGGGGATTTGATGGCAGATGTGGCTCTCGACGCCGGCAATTCACCGCCTCTCCAACTGGATGGGGAACTGATTGGGTTGCTCCCCGGCTCAAAGCCGGCAAAACTAGCCCAAGGTGTGCCGTTTTGCTTGGCGATAGCGGAAAAAGTCCGCGCCGCAAAACCCCAAACCCACTTTGTGATTCCTGTCGCGCCCACCTTGGATCTGGCGATATTAGCCCGCTTTGCCAACCCGCAGCACAATCCCCTGATTCAAAAGCTGGGATGGGGTTCTGCGGAACTGGTGATACCGCCCGCAACTGACTTTAACCCAAAATCGCCAGTCCAAAATGCAAAATTGGTAACACCGGCAGGATTGGAAGTGGTACTCTGGACTCAGACACCGGCATACGATTTGCTCTCCCAGTGCCGGCTTTGCCTGACAACTGTCGGTGCTAACACAGCTGAATTGGGCTCTCTCGCCGTGCCGATGATTGTCTTGATTCCCATGCAGCAGCGGGATGCCATGCGAGCTTGGGATGGCATCCCGGGGCTGCTGGCGAATTTGCCTGGGGTGGGATCTTTGTTTGCCGGTGCGATTAATTCCGTAGTTATCCGGCAGGGACGTCTGTTTGCTTGGCCAAATATCTGGGCGAAACAGGAGATTGTGCCGGAATTGGTGGGTGAATTGCAGCCGGCAGATGTGGCGCAGATGGTTCTCGATTTTCTGAACAATCCGGAAAAGCTGGAGGAAATGCGCTCGCGCCTTCGCGCTGTGCGCGGCGAACCCGGGGCGTCGCAAAAGCTAGCTAAAATAGTGTGCGAAGAGATTGTGCAATAAGTTGGGCATGGGGCATCATCGCCTTGGGCATTGGTAACTGAATTGCGGTAGTTTGTAGGGGGCTTTACCAAGGGAAAAGCACCCTACTTTTCATATTACTTAATTATCCCGGCATAGTTATCATTCCAGCAGGCAGCCTTAAGAACGTCCCCTACTTGAAATTTGAGGCGAACAGCAACCAGCAACCCCCATTCAGTAAAGCGGTGATAACCGCACCAATAATCACCCCTTTCATCAATCCCCATTGCTGCCGCCGCCGCAGCACAACAATTGCCGGCACAGCATAGATAGCTTGAGTTAATCCAATTCCCAAAAAAGCGAATAACAGGATAGCCATCAAATTCTGTAAAATTCCACTTAAAAGAGATCCGCTTGGCAGTCCAGCTGCTACAGAAGATAATATTCCCGATGCTGTTGCGCCTATTGCAATGGCTGCCACATGCAGTCCGAAAAGCAGCAGCATCCCCAATCCAATCTGAATCGCTTCATTTCTTTGTGACATAATTTTTCCTTTATTCGCAGTTTGTAGGGTGGGGATATCCCATTTTTGTACATCCCTCTCCTGTCGGACAGGCATCTTGCCTGTCCCAACCATATTTTTTGGGCACAGGCGAGACGCCTGCGCTACATGTTCGCCACCAAGTGATACCCAGCACTCCCCTCCCGGTAAAACATATTATAGGTATCAAACGGAATAATCCGCCCGTCCGGGTGTGCGATGTGAATGCAAGAGCGCTTCACAGAGCGGACATCAAAATTATAGGGGTCGAGAAACTGCACAATCATCACCCGAAACACATTTTCATAGGTAATTCCGTTCGGCACCGGCACCGCCGGCAAACAGCAGAGCAGCTGTTTCAGTGAAGTCGCCGAAGACTGCGGTGAATGGCTCGTTGAGAATAGCTCGAATAGTTTCCGCTTCAGCTCTTCATTTTGCTCGTAAAGCACGCTATTCGGCATCATCTCCACAAAAGCCTCTGGATTAATTAAACCAGTCAGGGGCATCACTTTTCCATTCAGCTTCAGTGCGTATGCCATCGCCAGACAGTCGGGATGGCAGGGAACTGGTATAATATCTTCTGGCTTAAAATAGGGACTCTGCTGCAAAATAGCTCGGCGGACTTCTGTCAGCGTGTACCTGTCGCGCTTGGGGTCAAAGTCCTCCAAACGCCCCGCCGCCTGCACCGGCTGAAACGTAACGCCCCGCACGCATTTCTGCTGCAGCGCCCACTCAATAATTTTGCCAATCTCCCCGTCATTCAGCCCTTTTTTGAGGGTGACAACCAGCGTTGTGGATATCTGGAAATCATTCAGGTGAGCTATCGCTCTCTCCCGCACCTCACGCAAATCCGCCCCCCGCAATTCCAAGAGCGCCCGCGCTTCAAAACTGTCAAATTGTAGGTAAACCTCAATCCCAGGCATGTACTGACTGAGGCGCTCGCAAAAAGACCTGTCCTTGGCAATTCTCACCCCATTGGTATTAATCATCAAGTGCTTCACCGGCTTGCTTTTCACCAGCTCCACAACCTGAAAAAATTCCGGATGAATCGTCGGCTCCCCACCGCTCAGCTGCACAATTTGTGGCTCTCCCTCATTCGCCACCACCGCATCCAGCATCCGTTCAATTTCCTGCAAACTGCGGTGACGCCGGCGCACTCCCCCACTGGCGGAAATTTCCTCCACCCCCGAATCCGCATAGCAAATCGGACAGGAGAGATTGCACCTGTCTGTCAATTCTATCAGAGTCAGACAGCTGTGCTGTTCGTGATCCGGACAAAGCCCGCAGTCGTAAGGACAGCTATATTTAATCGGCGTGTTGAATCGCAGCGGCATATCTCCGGGCTTGACAAATTCCAGAGATTTCTTATAATACTCAATATCATCCGCAATCAGCACCTCCTGATGCCCGTGGCTCGGACAGTGCTTGACCAGGTAGACGCACTCATCTCGAAAGATAATTTTCGCCTCTACTTTCGTCAAGCACTTCGAGCAGACACTGTTGGTTAACGAGTAAAACAGATAGTCGCGTACCGGCATATCAATTAACCCCTCTCAGAACGCTCTTCGCCCTCTTGGCGCTCTTGGCGTCTTGGCGGTTCAAACCTAAACATCTCCACAACGCTCCTGCTATAATACAAAACACCCAGCGCGCAAGCCACCTGAATCGCACTCAGCCCCAGAACCGGGCGCAAATCAGGTTTGATGAAATCAATTATAAACCGAAATCCCAAGTAAGCGAGCATGTAAAACTTAAATAAATCCCCCTCTTGCCGGCGGCTGCGGCTGCGGACGCGCAAAAAGAGCAGCAACCCCAGTAAAAAGGCAATTTCATACAGCTGGGTTGGGTGCCGGTGAGTGCCATCCCCGAAATCGACTCCCCAAGGTAAGGAGGTGGGAATCCCGAAAGTGCGGTCGCTCAAGCCGGTTAAGAAACAGCCAATCCGCCCCACAGCAGTACCGGCAATTAAAGGATACACAAAAGCGTCGCCGGTTGAACGGCGGACGCCGATAAATTTTTTTGTCAGTTCGACGCCAGCGAGTCCCCCCAGAAGGGCACCCACGACGGTTTTTCCCTGAACCAGGAGCCAAAATAATTGCTGCCAATTTTGCCCGAGTTCTGGCGCGTGCTGCAGCAAAACGAGCACCTTGGCACCGGCGAGCGCCCCCACCATCCCGCCAGCGATTACAGAACTGCGCTGACTGGGGGAAATGGTATCTTTGCGAACGTTTCGCAGGAGTAACCGAAGGGAAATGGCGTAAGCCAGAGCCTCAAAGAAAATGTGCGGGTGAATCCGCCAGTGTCCGACCCACAGATAAACGGGGAACATAGCGAGCAAATTGTCAAGTGGTAAGAGCGGGTTTCTCAAGCAATTGTCAATCTCAAATCAGAGAGCCTAAGACTGGCCATCCCGACGGCCCAACTCATAGACACCGCAGCCGATACAAGCAATGATACCAACACTGATCGCCCAACTGCGACCCAAACCGAGTTCGACGCCATAGTTGCACACAGCGCCTATAATGAAAAACGGGACGATGCTGAGCAGGGAAGCAAAGAAGGAGTTTTGGGCTTCGCGACCCCGGCGAGTGCGCTCAAACTCCTGCGCGGAGGTGTACAGGGAGCGCTCCGCGAAGTTAAACCAGCTTGTCAGACGCTCGGTCACCCACTCACCCACCGGGGAGAAGCCTAAATACAGCGACAGCGACCACAGACCAGTGCCGGCGATCGCCGTGGCGTCGGGAGCGAACTCAAAAGGAAACAGTTCAGTCAGCATGGGTTTTAGAGCCGTTGAGAGCTTAGGGGGAGTAACACTTCTTAGCTGGATTCTAGCCTTTGTGGAATTTTAACCCAAACTTAAGGCGGTTTGAGTCTAAAAGGTTTATAACTGATCGTGGGCAAGATGATTTTCCGGAACGGTTTGATTGAGCCAGTAATCCATTGCTAGCTTTCAAGACTGCATCAGAAGCTGGAAAATCGCTTCACCGCTTTCCCTCAGGCTTGACAGAGTGCAAAGATGGAGTATAATATTGACTTTCAAAGTCATCTGGCGGTTGAGGAGTGTCAAAAATGAAGCTAAATAGGTTTGGGCGTCTGGAACGTCTTCTATTGCTAGCGGGGGCAAGTCTAATCGCGCTTGTCGCCTTGGGATATCATCCCAGCGCAGTGAAAGCCCAAGGCAGCGAGAGCGCCCAGACGGCTACCGGAAGCTGGCTAGCGGCTTCCTTTCCCGTGGAAAACTTTCAAGAATACAGCTCTCCCTATGGCCCGCGAGGGTACGGGGAGTTTCACTACGGCCTGGACATTGCGGCTCCCCAGGGGAGTTACATCCGCAACTGGTGGTCAGGTGAGGTGGTGGAAGTGATTGACGATGACCGGTGCGGCACCGGCTTGGTGATACAGTCCGGGAAATGGGAGCACGTCTACTGCCACATGGAAGGGCAAGTCGGGCAGGCCAATGGCCGCAATTATCTGATTGACCGTGAGGGTGGGATTCTGGTTTGGCATGGCCAGCAGCTGAGCGCCGGCGTCCGGATTGGTCGCGTTGGCATGAGTGGCCGCACCAGTGGCCCTCACCTGCACTGGGGCCTGAGGTACGCCGAAAACTGGATCGACCCGGGCACCGTCCTGCGAGCGATGTACGGCGAACAAACTGCCGCCCTCTCCAGGCGGCTTGACACACAGCAAAACTGAGGGCCGCCGGCACTGACCGATTTGCGTTCCACTTGCCAAGCTATGCTATACTTTGCTATTAGCAGCCGGCACTAGCCCGAAAACCAAAGGCGGGCGGCTGCCTTAAAATTGGGAGCCACCTTCATCTGAAAACCATGATTGTGTGCCGACTGGTCTGCGTTTAGATGGCCGTTTCTTGACTTTATAGAGTGGTAACGGGATCTGGACTGAACTCAAAATTCTGCTCGCGGGATTTGACTGCGGGCAAAAAGTTGACACGCGCCCGGGTTGAGAGACTCTCTCAGCTCCTGTATTTGTTAGCGACCGTTATAGCAGCAGTCCTATTGGTTAGGACATTCATGGCATGGCGTATGGGGCTCATGCGCATGGGTCATCGCGCATGGGGCAAGTAGGGGCGGGTTCACCCAAGATGTCTCTGGGTTTTACCAGATGTTAGTAAACCCGCCCCTACCAGCTTTTGCCTGCATGCGTGATGCGATGATGCCCATGTACTAACCTAAGTGCATAATGCTATAAAGGTTGTTAGAAAAAAAGTGTCTGCTTCTGGCTTGTCTCCTGTAAAAAATCTGGGGAAAAAACCGGATTAGCGTCCCTGAAAAAAACCCATATTGGGAACACCAAGAAACCAGGTTTCGCGCTCAGAAACCTGGTTTCACTGGATCGCACCGGCAAGCCCGGGCCGGCAGCTCGTCAGTCCCGCGAGACGCTGGATGCGGTCTGGCGTTCGGGCAGGTGGCTGTACTCGGCGACAATTTGCCGGAACTGTTCGCCCTCAATGGTTTCCCGGTCGAGGAGCAGCTCCACAAGCCGGTCGATCAGGACGCGGTTTTCGCTGACGGTCCGGCGAGCTTGCTGGTAGCACTCAACCGCCAGCGCCCGAACTTGGTGGTCGATTTTGGCAGCCACCTGTTCGGAAACCTCAGAGCGAGGCGTCCAGTCCCGACTCAAATAGGTTTCATTGCTGCCGCTTTCGAGCGCCACCGGCCCCAACTCAGACATGCCGTAGCGCGTCACCATCTCCCGCGCCAAATTCGCCACCACTTGGATGTCGTTGCTGGCACCCACCGTCACCTCGTCGTGGCCAAACACCTCTTCCTCTGCAGCCCTGCCGCCCAAGGCAATGGTAATCCTGTCTCTCAGCCAAGCCCGGCTGTACAGGCCGCTATCCACCATCTCTTCATTAAACACCTGCTGGGCAAAGCCGCCGATCCCTCCGGAACGGGGAATAATGCTAACTTTATTCAGGGGGTCAGAATTTTTCAGCACCGTCATCAGCAGCGCGTGCCCCACCTCGTGGTAGGCAATCAGCCGCTTTTTCTTGCTGTCCAGCAGTGGCGTCAGCGTCAGCCCCACCGTCACCCGGTCGATGGCGTCGTCAATTTCCAGCGGGCCAATCGCTTCTTTGCGCCGGCGCGCCGTCAAAATCGCCGCTTCGTTGAGCAGGTTGGCCAAATCCGCCCCGGAAAATCCGGGAGTCCGCCGCGCTATCGCCTCCAGGGAGACTTCTGGCGACAGCTTCTTGTTGCGGGCGTGCACCTGCAAAATCCCCAGCCGCCCGTTGTAACCGGGCAGGTCCACCGTTACCTGCCGGTCGAACCGCCCCGGGCGCAGCAAGGCGGAGTCGAGCACGTCGGGGCGGTTGGTGGCGGCAATAATAATGATGCCGGTGTTGCCCTCAAAGCCGTCCATCTCCGTGAGCAGCTGGTTGAGCGTCTGCTCTCGCTCGTCGTTCCCGCCGCCAATCCCAACACCCCGCTGCCTCCCCACGGCGTCAATCTCGTCGATGAACACAATGCAGGGGGCGTTCTCTTTCGCCTTTTTGAACAGGTCCCGCACCCGCGAGGCTCCCACGCCCACGAACATCTCCACGAATTCCGACCCCGAGATGCTGAAAAAGGGCACGCCGGCCTCACCGGCAATCGCTTTGGCCAGCAGGGTCTTGCCGGTTCCCGGCGGGCCCACCAGCAGCACCCCCTTGGGAATCTTGGCTCCAACCGCTGTGAAGCGTTCCGGCTTTTTCAAGAAGGTGACGACTTCCTGCAGCTCTTCTTTGGCCTCTTCAATGCCGGCCACATCGCTGAACAGGACGCCGGTTTTGGCTTCCATCTGGAAGCGGGCGCGCGATTTGCCAAAGTTCATCGCTTGGCTGCCCGCCTGGCTGGACCGGCGCAAGATCATCGTCAGCCCCCCAATCAGCAGCACAATCAGCAGCAAATTCGCCACCAGCCCCACGGCAGCGCTGCGGTCAGCCGTCGGCTGGATGTCCAGTTTAACGTCCTCTTCCCCCCCTCGGTTTTTTTGACCGATGGCTCGGTACAGCTCTGGGTATTTGTCAAACAGAGACACCTCGTACTCGGTTTGAGCGGACTCTTTTAACTTGACTCTGGCCACCTGTTGCGCTGGGTCAATCTCAACCTTGTAGACTTCACCGGCATCTATTTTCTGGAGCAACTCACTGTAGCTCATGCTTTTGCGCTCTGGCGCTCCCAGTGCCGGCACCGGCAGCAGCAGCCCCTGCAGCACCAGCCAGCCCGCTGCGAGATAGCCCAGGCACAGTGCCTGTTTCGAGCGCCTTTTTGAGCGCCGCTCCAGAGTTTCCAGAGGAGCGCGCCTCCCCTGATTGGCCTCAGATTCCCTGTCCTGCCCCATCAGTGCTTTCATCCACAAACCTTTCATTTCCCCTTGCCTTCTGCCTGCTGTCTTGTCCAATTCCTGCGCCTCAGCTTGTGGGCCAATTCCCCACCGGCAGGAGTTGAGAACCTTTCCAAACCCAGTCTAGCTTTCCCGATTCTAGCCCAGCGCGGTCGTGGCCCGCCCGCCCGGCTGCCAAAAGCTGCCGGTTTTTCTTTCTCGCCAGCCCAGATCCCTGAGCGCGCAGAAACCGGGTTTCTTCTAGAAACCCGGTTTCTGGCCCTTCTTTCCTTGACAGGGCATCCTTTCTTAAGCTAGATTAAATACAGTCGGAATGACTTCGGTTTTTAACAAAAATTTAAGCATTGCCCTCGCACTCAACTCTTGCAGGAGAATCGATTTTATGGTAAAGATAGTCGGAATGGCGGGAAGTTTGCGGTCTGGCTCCTACAGCCAGCTGGCATTGCGCCAAGCGGCGCGGCGGGTGGAAGCGCTCGGTGCGGAGGTGGAAATACTGGATTTGCGAGAAATGAGATTGCCGTTTTGCACCGGCGACAAGGAATATCCGGACTGTCCTGATGTCGAGCGGTTGCGCGCAGCGGTCAGAGAAGCCGACGGACTGATATTGGCCACACCAGAATACCACGGCAGCGTCAGCGGCGTCCTGAAAAACGCCCTGGACTTGATGAGTTTTGACCATCTGAGCGGGAAAGTTGCCGGTTTGATCAGCGTTTTAGGCGGACAGCCCAACAGCAACGCCCTCAACGACCTGCGGGTTATTCTGCGGTGGGTGCACGCCTGGGTGATTCCCGAACAAATCGGCGTCGGGCAGGCGTGGCAGGCATTTGGCCCTGAGGGCAAGATTTTGGATGAGAAACTGTCGCAGCGCTTCGACCAATTCGCCCAGAGTTTGGTGGACAGCACGCGCAAAATCCGAGGCTTGTAACGCTTCCCCCTCGTTCCGGGGCGGTCTCCGTGGGTGGCCATTGGTGTCAACTTAAGCTGTTCCTAGTTCTGGGCGGTTGAAACCGCAGCTATACAGACAAAACCCGCCTACGCGGGTTTTAAGATTTTAGCTCTTCTCTTAAGTCCGCGCAGGCGGACTTGGTTTGTGCAGCCGCGATTTCCAATCGCCTGGCGCTTAAGTTGACACCGATGGCACTCTTTCGCGCCCCTACAGCCTGGGAACGCCCAAAGGGAGGCTCCGCCTCCTTCCGCCCGGGAACGAGAAACGGCTAGTGGTGGTGGTGCCCGTCGTGATGGTGGCCGTGGCCGTCGTGATGGTGGTGGTGGCCGTGCCCGTTGTGATGGTCGTGAGAGTGAGCCGCCGGCAGAGCCGTTTGAACCTTGACAGATACCGCTTCTTGTGATAAGAGCGCTTCGATATGCGGCACAGCCCACTCAGCCGCCATCTGGAGAAAATCGGGACGCTCGTTGACGCAAGGCATCTGCAGGTAAGTCACATCAGGACGCCGGCGCTGCAAAGCGTGAATGATATGCTCCACATCCAGCAGGGTTTCGTGATTTTCCGTCGCAAAGCCAATCGGCATCATCACCACAGCTTGAGCGCCCAAGTCAGCCAGGTTGCTCGCCGCTTGCTCCGCACTGGGTTGAGTCCACTCAATCAGAGGCGTGTCGTGATTGAGCCAGCCCACAGAAATCAGCGGGTAGCGGTGGATGAGGCGCTCCCGCACCAGTTCGTAGAGCGCCTGACTTTCGTCAATCCCAGAGGTGAAGCCTTTGGCCTTGTGGGGGCAGCCGTGGTTCATCAGCACGATGCCGATTTGGGACGGCAGGTATTTATCCGCAAGTTTAGAGGAGATCGCCTCCTCGACCTGCTTAGCCATCAAATCGATATAAGCCGGCTGGTTATAAAAAGAAGGGATGTAGCGCATTCCCTTAACCCAGTGTTCCGAACCGGCAGACATTTCGGCGAGGGCTTTGTTCACCTGCTCGACGGCGATACCGCTGGTGAAGATGGAATCCACCACCAACAGGGGGTAAATCAGCAGCTTGTCGAAACCTTGGGATTTGATTTCGGCGAGAACTTGTTTGGGGAGGAAGGGGGCGCAGAAGTTAAATGCTTTGAACACCCGCACAGACTCGCCCCAGCGGTGCTGCAGCTCGTGTTCGATGCCGGCGCGCTGCTTTTCAAAAATGGCATTGTGGGGGGAGATGAAATCGTGATGGGTGTGCCCCCACTCGTGCCGGTCAAAAATCGCCAGCAGGCGGGCTAGGGGGGGGTAGATCCAGGTGGGAACCGGCGCAAACTTAGCCGTGAGCAGATTTAAAGCCTGTTCGTTATAGTTGGCGAAGTCTTCGTAGCTTTCGACTTCGCCATATCCCATCAGCAAGACAGCAACACGGTTGCTGCCGGCATCTAAAAGGGGGAGATGGTCTTGCAGTTTTTCCGGGGTGGCTACCACGTCAGGTTCCTCCATTGCATGGGTGTGAGGGGCCAATAGCGCTGGGGCATGTCGTTGCGGTGTGTGGGGATGCCCCCAGCGCAAGGCGTCCGTTTCTCTAGAGTAGCAACCCAGGGGGGGGGATAGGGGCTGGCAAGCGTTAAGAAAGAATAACGAAGAAAAAGAAGGCAGAAAATTCTCCACCGTTTGCCGGTGCGGGCGCGATAAACCCCCGTCTCGTGCGAGAAAGACAAATTATGCTTTTAATTTGCTGGTTTTTGAAATTGAAAGCATCCGGTATTGCGGCCAAAAACTTTTATTGTCAAGCTTTAAAGACAAGATATAGCAGCAGTCATATTGATTAGAACAATAGAAGCTTGGGGAGCGGAGGAGCAAGGGAGGCCGGAATGTACGTTTCCTAAATGCTTACTGCTATATAGACGTAGGGCAGGCGTCCCGCCCCCCTGAAGGTCTAAGGTTATAACCTAAGTGCATACTGCTATAAAATCCATCGCAATGGGGATCGCAAATTTAATGCAATTTAGAGATTTCGCCCGGCCCCGGTTCAGGAGAATGTGACGACTCGATCCCGACCTTCGTGTTTAGCGCGGTACAGCGCAGCGTCAGCCGCTTGGATCGCCGCCGCGCCGGTGAGACCGTGGTCAGGGAAAATGGCCACCCCGATCGAGAGCGTCACCGGCCCAAGAGACTGAGAGCGGTACTGGATATTCAGGCATTTGACGCCGGTGCGAATTTGCTGGGCTCGCTGCTGGGCAATCTCCAAGGACGCATCGGGCAAAATCAGCAGGAACTCCTCCCCACCGTAGCGACAGACAATATCTGACTGGCGAACCTGTTTTTGCAAAAATAGACTCAGCGCCCGCAACACCTCATCCCCGGCATCATGGCCAAACGTGTCGTTAAACTGCTTGAAGTAATCCACATCGAGCATGATGATTCCCACAGTTTTCTGCCCGCGAGAGGCTCGGTACACCTCGCGCTGCAGGGCTTCTTCCAGATAGCGCCGGTTGAACAAACCCGTCAGCGGGTCGCGAATGCTTTGGCTGTGCAAAGTTTCGCGCAATTTTAAGTTAGCCAGAGCCAGGGCAATCTGTTCCGAGACAGTGCAAGCCAGCAGTTGCTTAGCCTCTGTTAATTGCCCATGTGCTGAGGCACTCAAATACAGCAGCCCCATTGCCTCCCCCTGAGCCATCAGGGGGACACAGCAATATTCAGCCGGCAGCGGGTTTTGGTGTAAATGTTTGCAGAGCAAACCCTGCTGCGCGCTCTCAACCGAATGCAGCTGTCCCCGGCGCAGCGCCCAACATTCATTGGGTGTGAAAAGTCTCTCGCTGGTCAGGGGTGCGCCCCAGGAGACCACCGCCTCAACCAGTTTTCTAGAGGGGCTGAGCGTGAAGAGTCCGCCGTTGAGATTGGGGAAGAGCAATTTCAAGCCTTGCGCAATCACAGTATAGGCTTCCCTGACCGTCAGGCAAGCTTGGAGTAAATCGCTCATCTGGCCCAGCTGGGTGAGCTCGAAATTGCGCTGTTCCAGTTCATTGGTTTTGTGGTAGAGTGATTCCTGAACCTGCTTGCGCTCCTCGATCTCTGCCAGCGCCCGATCCCGCATCGCCTTATAGTCTTGGATGCGGTTTGTCAGGTAGGTGACGTCCTCAATCACCAAAAGTGCGTAGAACCCCGGGCCAGTTAACTGGCGCACAGCGGTGACAGTGGTGTGCTGGATGCGCAACTGTTCGTTGGGCAAGCGTGAGGGAATTAGGTGCTTGTGAAGCTGGGAAGAAAAGATGGTAGGCGGTCCGCCTTCAAAGATTTGTTTCAGGCGACTGGAATACTTGGGCTTCAGTAAGTGAGGGAAATAATCCCCAACGCTCGCCCCCACAATTTTGCTTTTGGGGATGAGAGTCCAGTCTTCCAGGCATTTGTTCCAAAACAGAACAATAAAATCTTCCCGAAAAACACACACTCCCACCGGCATGCGGTCGAGAATGCCAAATTTTTCTTCAACCCGTTCCAGCTCGTCCATCATTCCGCCCCATAAGTTTGTTGAATGGCAGCCAGCAATGCCTGGAATGAACCCAGCTTGAAAATCACGATGATGTCCCCTTCAATTTGCAGCTGTTCGATCGTGAAACTGGCTTGCGCCAGCAGGATGGTTGCGTTGGGGTCGAAGTTATTGTCAGTCAGGAGTTGCGCGACGATTCCTTCAATATAAGTGGGGAGCGAATAGTTAAAATCCTGCTCCAGCAAGTTGCTAATCGCACCCATCAAGCCGCTAATGAAGATATTGCCCACCTCGGTGAGCGCACCAATCTTGACTTCATCGAGATCGGCTGCGCCCAGATCCTCGTTGCAAATGGCCGCGACGAGCTTAGATGCGCTGTCTGTGGGGAAAACCAGCTGTGCGCTCCCGCTGAGCGAGCCATTAAAGCCAAGCCTCACCGCAGAAAGACCGTCGGCACCGAGCCGTTTGTACAGTTCCTCTTTTGCCTGCTGCGGGGAGAGGATTTGCAGGGCAGGGATTTGCAAGCAGATGTGGGAGCCGATCATTTCGTTGAGCACGCTAGCGGCTCGCCCCACACCGATGTTAACCACTTCCCGCAAGGCATCGAGTTGAGGGAGTGTCAGTTTCATGGGCCCTCTTTGTCTTTGAAACTGAGAGCCTGTTTAACCGCCTCTTGCAACTCACCGGCTTTGGGGGGTTTGTACAGAACTGCAAGAGCTCCTAGATTTAAACATTTCTGGCGGGTAGTGCCTTGGGTGTCGGCGGTGAGAAAAATTGTGGGAATCTTCAGGTGCCGGTCGTTCAAAGCCTGGAGAACTTCCATCCCGTTAATATCTGGGATTAAGAGATCCAGCAAAACGCAGTCTGGATTGTGAGTTTGAGCCATCTGGAGCGCTTCTTGTCCATTGCTCGCCTCTAGAATGTCGTGGCCTTCTTTTTGCAAGATGCGGCGAACCATTATGCGCATTATCTGCGCGTCATCTACAATTAAAATTAACGCCATTTGCTTCGGGTTTTAGCGAGTTACAATCGGGACATTGCCGGATCTGCCAAGCCATACAGGCAAGCCGATAATCCTGCCATATTAAGGGCTAAAAAGATGGAAATTTCGAGAGAATCTCTCAACCTTTACTTACTTTAGCAGCAGGGTGCGCTATTAACGCACCCCAGGTATGGGACGGCACAGCCTGGCGCACCTGCTCCTGACCCCATCGCTCGTCAGAGCGATCTCTCCTCTTATTACCCTACCGCAATCGCGACCCGGTCGCGCCCCTGAGCCTTAGCGCGATAGAGGGCAGCGTCAGCCGCCTGGATGGCAGCCGCGCCGGTGAGGGCGTGTTCGGGGAAGATGGCCACCCCGAAGGAGGCGGTCATCGCACCGAGAGGCATTTGGCGGTGCTGGATATTCAACTGCTTGATGGCTTGGCGCAGCAACTCGGCTTGCTGTCGGGCGACTTCCAGGGGCGTTTCCGGCAGGATCAGCGCGAACTCCTCACCGCCGTACCGGCAGGCAATATCGGAACTCCGGACATGTTTTTGTAACAGCTGTCCCACTTGCCGCAGCACTGTATCGCCGGCAGCGTGACCGAAGGTGTCATTGAAGCGTTTAAAATGGTCCACATCGAGCATAATCACCGCCAAGGGCTGCTGCTTTCGCTGGGCTCGGCTTACCTCGCGCTGAGCGTGATTCTTCCAGGTAGCGCCGGTTAAATAAGCCGGTGAGCGGATCGCGAACGCTCTGTTGCTGCAGCGTTTCGTGCAGCTTTAAATTCGCCAGCGCTAAGGAAATCTGCCGCCCCACCGTCACCGCTAACTGCTGTTTGGCCTTTGTTAATTGCCCCTTTTCTGGGAAGCTTAAATACAGCACCCCGATTGTTTCTCCCCGCGCCACCATCGGGATGCAGAAATACGCACTCGGGAATGAGTCGCCGTGCAGGTGCTTGCAGTTCAAACCGCTGCCGCTGTCTTCAACGAGATGAGGCTGGCAATGGCGCAGCGCCATGCATTCAGCCGCTGAAAACAGCGTCTGCGCCGTCAGGGTTTCGCCCCAAGTGGCCATAGCTTCAACGAGGATTCGGTCGTTACCGCTGGCAAATACCCCACCTGAATTGTGGGTAAATAACAGCGGCATGAACTGTGCGATCACTTGAGCAGCTCCCTCAGAGTTCAGGCAGCTTTGCAGCATATCGCTCATGTGGCTGAGCAAGGTAATTTCGTCGTTGCGCTCTTCGAGCTCGCTCACCCAGCGGATGAGTTTCTGATTGGCCTCTTGCAGCGCTTTTTCTGCTCGCACCCGGTCGGTGATGTCCGCAGCAGTGCCGAGAACCTGCTGCGGCTTTCCCTCGGGAGTTCTGGCGAACACCGTATCCCGGCTGTGAAGCCAGCGCCACTCACCGCTAGCGTGTTTCATCCGGTACTCCGTCTCGATAATGTCGCCATCTTTAGCCGTGTCGAATCGCTGGGTATATTCGAGGAGTTTTGGCCAATCGTCAGGGTGCGAAACGGTTTGAAAAAAAGCCGCCCCCATGTCCTGAATCTCTTCTGGCGTGTAGCCCAGAATGGCGGACACTTGCCGGTTAACATAAATATTCCGCTGTTCAATTATATCGTACAGATATAAAATATTGGGAGTAAAATCGGCGATTCGCTGAAGGAGACGCTGGCTCTCCCGCAGCGCCTCTTCTGCCAGCACGCGCTGGGTGATGTCTTTCATAAAGCAGTGATGTCCTGTAAAGTTATTCTGGCTGTCGCAGGCTGTTATCATTACAAGTAGCTTGTGAAAAATCGAGCCGTCTTTGGGAAGCCCCCTGGCTTCAACTTCCACCTTGCCGGTTTTCAGCATAACTTGGTAAGCGGCTCTCATTTTTTGCCGGTCGTCTGGGTGTACGGTGCTGTCCCATTCCATGCCGGTCATCTCTTGCGGCTCGTAACCAATCATCCTGGCATAGGCTCTGTTCGCAGAAATGTAACGCCCCTGCGCGTCCAGCCGGGAAATTCCATACAGTGAGTGTCCCCAGTGGGCAGGCGAGTGCCTGGCCAGCGGCAGCATTATTATTTTTGGCTTTTCTTCCCTTGGTGGGTGGGCTAGGATGGGGTTTGGAATGATAAGAATTTCTTATCGGTCACAGTGGCAAAAAGCCCGCCGCAACTCAAGTTTTTGACCTATAAGGAATTCTTATCATTTGTCCCATTCAGCCCAGCTATCCTCTCTCACAAGCTTCTGGAGCCGCTTGTCCTCTTTGGGGACTTCCAGGATTTCCTTCAGGCGCAAGCGCCGGTAGCGCTGCCGACTGAGCTGCCAGTCGAACCAGTACACGTTGGTTCGCAGGTATAGCAGTAGTCATATTGGTTAGGACAATAGGAGCTTCGGGAGCGGGGGAGCGGGGGAGCAAGGGAGGCCGGAATGTACCTTCCCTAAATGCCTACTGCTATATAGACGTAGGGGGGGCGGGACGCCCCCCCTGAAGGTCTAATGTCCTAATCTAAGTGGCTACTGCTATAACCCTTTTTTGTCACTCTGGAAAGAGTATAATAAGAGAAGAGCGTTCAAACCCTTGTGCTGCATATGGTTAAGCCCCGAGCTGCCCGACCGACCGTCAATTTTATCGATGAGTATTGCGCCCCCTACAGAGATATCTTTCCAGAAGTTAGAAGCTTTGAAGCTTTTAAGCTACTTCACCTCGGAATGATTTCAGACATTAAACGCAAAACTTTACCCGCTATAGCCAAAATATCTGGCCTTGAGAACGAACTATCTTTGCATTTTTGACTCAATCACCTGGGAAAGTTACCCAGCTAAAAATCAGAAGACTTGAATTAATATGAAAGGCTCTTCGGGGGCGAAAAATTATTTTAATCATTGACGAAACCGGCTAAAAAAGGAACTAAGACGGATTATGTAAGCGGGCAGCACATTGGCCAATGAGGGAAAGTTGAAAACGGTCTGGTGGCTGTGGCTGCTTATGGATTAATCGACGGCATAACTTTCCCCCTAATTTTTGAAGTGTACAAGCCGAGAAAGCGCCTCCAACCAGGAA
>NZ_KB235948.1:233930-252424 GCF_000332335.1 Kamptonema formosum PCC 10802
CGTCAATTTTATCGATGAGTATTGCGCCCCCTACAGAGATATCTTTCCAGAAGTTAGAAGCTTTGAAGCTTTTAAGCTACTTCACCTCGGAATAATTTCAGACATTAACCGCAAATTTTTACCAGCTATAGCCAAAATCTCTGGCCTTGAGAACGAACAATATTTGCCCCCTTGTTTGACTCAAGTACCTGGAAAAGTTTTTCAGCTAAAAGCCAGAAAAATTGAATTAATATTAAAGTCACTTCGGGGGGAAAATTTTTATCATTGAAAAACCGGCAAAAAAAGGAACTAATCCGGATTATGTAAGCCGGCAGGACATTGGCCAATTAGGTAAATCTGAAAACGGTCTGGTGGCTGGCTTATGGATTAATCGACGCCTATTAATGGTCAGTATTTATGCTGCCTATAGTCAACAAGGGTCGAGGTTTTGCCTGAATCCCCCAAGTCCTGTTCACCAAAGATTTCCTCAACATCAGCAATGGGACGAAAAAGAAGGCTGAAAAAATATTTTGAACAATCTGCGTTTAATTCTTCTCCCTCTAGTCTGTTTTAATCTTATAGCAGTATGCACTTATGTTAGAACATTAGACCTTCAGGCTCGGCGGACGCCGTACATACGTCTATATAGCAGTAAGCATTTAGGAAACCTACATTCCGGCCTCCCTTGCTGCCCCGCTCCCGAAGCTTTTATTGTTCTAACCAATATGACTGCTGCTATATTTGCTATAAACTGAGGTTTTTTCTGCCGGTGAGTGTACTGATAAGAGCGAGCGCACGCGGAGCTAGAAAAAGTCTTTCCCCCTCACCGCCAGCAGGGATGGTGGGCTTGCACGGGTAGGTTTTTTCGTTGGCTTGGGGCGTGAATCAAGCCGAACTCCATTTCTTTGAGGAGCTCCCGTTGCTCCCGTTGCTCCCCTGCTCCCCTGCCTAAAAATACCCCATATCCAAAAAACCCACCCCCGAAAGGGTGGGGTTCTCGACTAAGCCCGCCGGCGAGCGGCGTGAGGGCGTTCAGCTTGTTTTGGGTGTGGCAGGACTTGGAGTCTGCCCGGGATCGCCGGCTCATCCGGCTGTGCGGGTTCCTCCACCGGCGGCTCTGGTTCGGGATAGGTGCTGTGCGCCTCCACCGCCTCCACCGCCTCCACCGGCATCTCAGCCCCATTAACCACACCTCCCAACAGTGTGATATCTTCCGATTCCGTCAGCGAATCGAGATACTCCGCCACCATTCCCTGTTCGGAGTGAAGCGGGCGAGCCACGAATACCATCCCATCGGTGTGGGGCTCCAGCATCAGGGCGTCGTTGCCGGCACTGAGCGCCGGTGCGTCCAAGACGATAAAATCAAAGCGCTGCCGGACATCCTTTAATAACCTCAGCATTTCATTCGATTCCAGAATCCCGCCTGGCTGGCGCACTGGCCCCGAAGACGGCACCACATACAAGTTCTCAATTTCCGGAACTAAGCGAATGCAGTTATTCAGCTGCCCGTAGTACAGCAGGGGTTCAAGGGAGTTGTCCGGATCGGCAGTCATTTTAAGGCACCCCACGCGGGAAGGCGAGCGCAAGTCAGCCTCAATGAGCAGAGTGCGCTTGCCGGCTCGCGCCGATGCGATCGCCAGATTGTAGGCGCAAAAAGTCTTGCCCTCCCCTGTGCCGGCACTGGTGAGCAACAGCACCTTCACCGGCTTGTCACCGGCACGGCGCAGATTGGTGCGCAGCCGCTCATAAGATTCCAAATAAGGAGAATCCAGCTGCAGCATCACCGGCATCAAGTCGGGTTGCGCATCCAACACCATAACAGCCGGCAGTGTCCCGAGGACTTCCACCTCCCGCTCCTCAAAAGCTGAGCGCACCTCCTCCTCCGTGTAGAACTTGCCTTCCAGCATCGACAGCAAGAAGATCAGCGCCCCGCCAACCGCCGCACCCACCAAACCGCCACCGCCCAAAATTAGCACTATAGACGGGTTTGGCTTAGACAGGCTGGCAATTTGCGGCTGTTGGGGCGGAATAGTCAAACTGCTCTCCGTTTCTGCGTCTGCCGTCTCCGCATCCGCCAGTGCCGCCTGTATCTTGTCGTAGAGCGTCTTTTTAATCAGCACCTGCTGTTCCTTGCGGGAGCGATCCAGCTGCTTATTAGGAATACTGGCATACTCGCGGCGGAGTTCCTGCTCGGTTTGCACCGCCGCTTGCAGTTGCTGCTGCAGCCTTTCCCGCTCAGTTTGAAAACCCATCAGAGTCGCCGCCAGCTGCTGGCGCACGGGGTCCAAACTGCTGTTTTGGCGGATTTGAAAATCGCTCATCGTGCTAGCCGCCACCCCATTCCCGCCGATCACCTCAGCGCTGCGCTGCTGCAGGAGCTCTTGCAAGGCTGTTTGCCGCTGGCGCAACTCAACCATCTGCGGGTGATCGTCTCGCAGAGACTGCTGGTAATATTGAAGTTGCGACTCAGTGTCATGGAGCTGAGCGCGCAGGTTGGCAATAATCGGGTCAGCACTGAGCGCTTGAGACACAGAAGCCTGAGCCGGTGTCAGCCCCAGGCGCTCAGACAAGCTGCGAATTTGCGCGTCATAGCCCTGGACAGCCATTCGCAACTGCCGCTGCTGGTCTTGAACGGTGGCAACAGCGGCTGGAAGCGCCCCAATCCGAGCCACCGACAGCACAGCCCCTTCAACCCGATCGAAGTTTTCCAGCGCTTTTTCAGCTTCATCGAGTTCCTTCCTCACCGGAATCAGGCGTTTGTTGAGCGCTTCCTTCGTCGCCCGCACTCTTTGAGCGTTAATAAACCGGCTCTGCTCCACCATTGTTTGCATCAGCGCTACCAGCCCGGCTTGCGCTTTCTCTGGCTCTGGGGATTTAAATTGAACATTAATTGTCGCCGTTGGCTCAACCTTTTCTGGCAGCCACACGCCCGCACTGTCTTTAATTTTATTGGGGTCTTCCTTCAGCAGGGCTGCCACTTTTTTAATCACCTCTGGAGACAGCAGAACCTCTTTTGGCAGTGCCTTCCCCTGCTCTAGAATTTGCGGAGCGGTGTTAGAGAATCCCGTCTTCGGGGGACTGTAGCTGAGCAACCCTTCAGCTTGGAACATTTTGGGAGGCGGTTGTTGCTTGACAGCCACGAACGCCGCCCCCCCTAAAACAGTCACAAAAGCGACCATTCCAAACCATTTGTATTTTCCTACAGCGATGAGATAGCGCTTAACAATTGAGGGGAGCATAGCCGTTTTGGATTTTGAATTTTGGATTTTGGATTTTGGATTTTAGCTTACTAATTACCCCCATCCTCGCCCCTCTCTACAATTGAGTTGAATCACCGGCTGTTATTGCCCCCAGGCCCAAAAAGATTGTCGGCACTGTTTCTCAAGGAATCAAAAAACAGGAGGAATCCCAAAATATCTCGGAAGGGCTGAGTAAAAGTATTGAGGGCGTAGCCAATGCGAGCAATCAGGTTGCGACCGACGACAATCACATCATTATCTTGGAGCAGGACGTTTTGAGAGGGGTCGCCTTTGAGCGCCGCTTTCCCGTCGAGTTCCAGGGTGACCGCCTTCCCTTGCTCAGGGTCGAACCGAATCAGGGCAATTTTTCCCAGGTTAGCTCTATCGAGGGGGACGCCATTGAGGGCGTCGGCAAAGCTGCTGCCGTTCGGAAGGGGAAGCGTCCCCGCCGCCCCTGCAGCGTAGTTCAAAACGCGGATGTTGATCTGGGGCTTGGCCAAGGTAGATCGGGCCACCAGCTGCCGGTCATACCCCCGATCCGATCCCGGTTCCAGTCTGGGCACAACCACCGTATCTCCGGTCGCCAAGCGCAAATCGGGCAGCGTGCCGGAGGTTTGCAAAGGCGTGAACAAGTCCAGCGTTTCCTCGCTGAACTGCCCGTTCCCCAGAGAGCGGCGCACGCGCACGGCTCGCAAGTCGGCATTCAGGGTTGTCCCGCCGGCAAAAAGCAGCACGTCGGAGACGCGATAGGACCCCGGGTTGAGGGGATAGTAGCCTGGTTTGACCACTTCGCCGGTGATGGTTATCGCCACCGGCGCGGTGGAAGCGAGGGTGGAGCGAGCGATGATGCCGCTGAGCTCGTCACCCGCCGAGCTGACTTGCCGCTTGGGCACAAAGATAATGTCCCCATCCGCCAAGCGCACGTTGGGCAAGGAGCCGCCGGTTTCCAAAGGCGTCAGCAGGTCAACGGTTTGCTCCATTACAGAGCCATTCCCCAGAGTGCGGCGCACCCGCACCGCTCGCAGGTCGCTGGCGGGGGTGACCCCCAGCGCCGCCAGCAAGGCGTCGGAAACCCGAGAGGCTGCTGGCGACAGGGGATAGAAACCCGGTCTGCCCACTTCTCCGGTCACGGTCACCGCCACCGGCGCGGTGGAAGCCAAGCTGGAGCGCGCTAGCGTCGCGCCGTCATAATACTGCGCCGTGCTGATGTCCTGTCTGGGCACGACAATCACATCGCCATCCTCCAGACGGAAATCTGGCATTATACCACCTGTTTGCAGGGGCGTCAAGAGGTCGAGGGTTTGTTCGGCGGTGGTGCCACCGGCGAGAGTGCGGCGCACCCGCACCGAGCGCAGGTCGCTTGCCGGTGTGGCCCCTCCGGCAATTTGCAAGGCGTCAGAGACGCGAGACACACCGGGCTGCAGGGGGTAGAAGCCCGGTCGGGCCACTTCTCCGGTGACGGTGACGGTGACGGGGCGCTGAGTTATCAGCTCGACTGCGACAACCGGATCGATAATGTACTGATTTAAGCGGGCGCGAATTTCGGCCCGCGCTCCCTCTAGAGTCAGCCCTTGCAGGAACACGGTTCCGATCAGCGGCATGGCGATTTTCCCTTCCGGGCTGATTGCGCCGTTGAAACTGAGGTTGGGAAAGCGCTGCACGTCCACAAAAATCTGGTCGCCCGGTCCGAGGCGGTAGGTTCGCAATTTCTCAGCCGGACTGGCATTCAAGTCCGGGCGGGGCGCGCTCTGGGCGGGCGGGGCGGGTGGCGTTTGGCTCTGGGCTCGGGCTGGGTTGCCGAGGGCGTCGGAGCCCCACAGCAAGCCGGCAAACAGCAGGGGAGTGCCGGCGTGCAGGCTGGCGAGAGAGAGGGCTGTGAGCCGGTGAGCGGGGTTTCGTGGCGCTTGCGACATGGGCAAATGCATCTGTCAGCGAGTCAGTCCCTGGATGCGTGGATTTGGGATTAACGAACCCCACACCCACTTTTTAGTTTAAAACTTAATATTTTATCAGTTTCAATTAATTACCAATAAAATTAATTTTGGCCGTCTGCCGGCATTGGCGACCGGCGCTCCGGGGCGCGAGCGACCTGTCTCTACTGGATGCCGGCGATCGCGGCGGCTTGCACGCTTTGGCCTAAGGATTCCGCCAGCTGTCTGGATTTCTCGATGTCGCCCAAAGGCTCCACCGGAATCAGGACGCTGACAGCCACCCAAGGCACGCGCCGGTCAGACAGCTGGGCCCAGCGGTCGGCCCAAAACCACCGGCTCGGTGCGGGGTGGCCGCCTGTTGGGACGGCGTACCATTGCAATACCGCATAGGTTTGCTGGTTAGTCCAGCCGCGAAAGAAACGGGCTTCCACTTGGGCCACCGCAACACCGGCTCCTTGGGGCGACGCCACCGCAAACTTCGCCCAGCGGTCCGAATCTGTCTGCCACTGCTGCCAGCCATTGATGTCTGTCCACTCCACTTGCGGCTGGTCGGCGCGGTCATTTTGGGTCAGCAGCAAAATGATAGCCTTTTGGGGGCGCGAACCCGGACTGCCAACAGGAAGAAGTATCTCAATTTCCTGCTTTAACCATTCGTGATTGCCAATGAAGGCGGTTTCCTGGCTGAGGGTTTTCCAGCCGGCAATCTCAATGCCGGTTTTCCGCAGCGATCTTAGCCGGTCGAGTTCTTTGACTTCCGGTGGCAGCGCCCAGCGCCATTTTCCCGTCAGGTAACCGGGAACTGCCCCTATGGCGGCTGGGACCAGCAGAAATAGCAGCAAGACGACTCTGGGCAATGGGTAGGAGTGGGGGAATTTTTGCGGGAGCATGGCTAGAAGGGAGTTGGGGGAGTGAAACCTCTGGTGGGTGCCAGTTAGCTTCGGTTTGGGGCCAGAAACCGGGTTCTTTAAGAAACCCGGTTTCTTACGGTTTCTTAGCTTCTCTATCAGTCATCCTCGATAATTTCTAACTCCTGTTGCTGCTGGATTTCTAACTCTTGGGGCTGCTCTTCTGATAGCTCCGGCTCGGCAGAAAAATACTCGCCGAGTGTTTCAAACCAATTGATTAACACCACCAACAGTCCCAGCATGCAGGCTGAATAAAAGTCTCCCCCCCACCCTTCGTGCAGCCATTCAAACGCTTGCTCTTGACCGGTGCCGTGAAATAGAGTCAGCAGGGTGTTGCGGATGATATTGGCCGTGACGCTGACGGCAACGGTACTGGCTAAAAACACCAGGACGAACGGGCGCGACCGCCAGTTATCTGTCCAGTACAGCAGCATTAAGGCAACGTAGAGACTGGTGAATAGCATCTTCAGACCGGCACAGTGGGGAGCCACCTCAACAATCCGCCCCCCGACGAACAGGTTAATCTGCGAAACTGTAACATCCAGGCCAAACTGCTTGAGAAGAAAGCCGGCAGATCCTGCGATGAAACTTTGCAGGGGCAAGGTATAAGGGGCGATCAAGTAGGGAACTTCTGTGGGAGTCGCCAGCAAGACTAAAAGCAGCGCGAATCCCTGAAGCTTGAAGCCGGGAACGCCTTTCAGCCACAGGCAGATGCCGGCGAGAACAGCAGGAAAGGACAAATTCACCAAATCTGGCAAACCGCTGAGGTAAAATGCGCCGCCCAATCCCAGCAAGGCGGCTCCCAGGGGATGGGCGGCGTCAGGCAATTTGTCCCAGGAGTGCCGGTTCAGCCAGCAGATGTAGGCGGCAAAGGGCAAACCAATCAAACCGTGGCTGTAATATTCGTGCTCGATGCTGATTTTAGTCATTTTCAGCCAGCCATAATACCAGTGTGCCAGCAGGGGAGCGTAGAGGATGGCTAGCAGCCCCAGGATGGTGCCGGTGAACAGGTATGGCTGGATGTCAAGGGGAATTTTACGCTCGGTTTGCATGGTTTTCCTTGAAAAATTTGGCTCCCAGATGCTATAATACCCAGATGGCAGACTTAGTTTTAACTCTAAACTCTAAACTCTAAAATCGACTGAATCTCAGCAACGACTTGATGGATTTGGGCGTCACTCAGCCCTGGATACATGGGCAAGGATAGAATTTCCTCGCAGAGGGTTTCGGCGTGGGGAAAGTCGCCAATATTATAGCCTAGATGCCGGTACGCCGGCTGCAGGTGGCAGGGTATGGGGTAGTGGATGCCGGTTTGAATGCCGGCATGGCTGAGCTTTTCCTGGATCGTGTTGCGCTCGACGGGAGACTTGTCGGTGATGCGGACAACATAGAGGTGGTAAACGTGACCGGCTCCACTCTGGTTCTGAATGGGGACAGTGCTTTCATTATGGCTCAGCAAGGTGTCGTACAGCTGAGCGGCGCAGTTGCGGGCTTTGTTCCAGCCGGCCAGGTGGGGGAGCTTGACATTTAGCACGGCTGCCTGTATAGTGTCGAGCCGGCTGTTGGTGCCGAATTCGGTGTGCAGGTATTTCTGGGGTGCGCCGTAATTGCGCAGCATTCGCATTTTTTTCGCCACATCTGGATCGCCGGTGACCACCATGCCCCCATCCCCGAAACCTCCGAGATTTTTGCTGGGGTAGAAGCTGAAGGCGGCTGCAGCGCCAACCGAACCGGCGCGATAGCCATCTTGAAAAGCGAGGTGAGCTTGGGCGGCGTCTTCAAAAATCAGCAGGTTGTGGGTGCCGGCAAAGTCCAGCAGCGGTTGCGGGGAAACCATCTGGCCATAAAGGTGCACCGGCACGATGGCCCGCGTTTTGGGGGTGATGGCTTTTTCTGCGGCGGCGAGGTCAATCAGGGCGGTTTGCGGGTCGCAATCGACAAGCGCAGGCGTCGCGCCGGCACGCAGCACGCCTATCAGGGTAGCAACGAAGGTGTTGGCGGGTAAAATGATCTCATCGCCGGGGCGGATGCCAATCGCTTGCAGTCCCAGGGCGATCGCATCGGTGCCGCAGGCTACGCCAACGGCGCTGCTGGCCCCGCAGGCGCTGGCAAAAGCCGCTTCAAACTCAGCTAGGGCTTGCCCGAGAACGAAATCCCCCCGCTGCAGCACTGTCTGGATTGCCTGTTCTATCTGAGCTTGTACCGGCAACTGCTGGAGGGTGAGGTCAACAAAAGGAACCTTGACAGGGGTGGTAGTCATACGGGGAGAGGGCTGAGATAATTAGGGGCGCTGGCTATTTCAAGCAGAAGAGCTGCATATTACAGTTATCCCGGATTTGCAGGGGTTTTAACGCAGGGGGTGTGTGAAGAGTCTGTAAAGCTTGTCGCTGTTTTGTAAAGATATGGCCGGCGAGCCGGTGTTTTCCCTCGTTTCCAGAGGTGGGGTGCGCTCCGGATCTCCCCAGTTCTTCGCAGAAGTAGGGTGCCGTTTGGGAGCGCTTCCCTCGTTCCCAGGCTCCGCCTGGGAACGAAGACAAAGGAGGCTCCGCCTCCCAGATTGCTGGCGCGAACAAAAAAAATATATCTGGGACAGGCGAGACGCCTGTCCTACAAGAGATGGGTTTACAAAAATGGCATGCCCCCGTAAAATCCTTTATATAGTTAGTGTCTGGAGGAAATAGCTCGTGGGAGATATAACGCGCCGGAAATTTATCGCTGTTACGACGCTGGCGGCTTCTTTTGCAATAGCTGCTCACCCGATTTTGGCACAAGTCATCACGACAGACGATCGAGACTTGGTGGCGGGAGAGGTGAAGATTCCTGTAAAGGATGGGGAAATACCGGCATACAGGGCGATGCCGGCTGTCGGGGGGGATTTGCCGGTGGTGCTGGTGGTGCAGGAAATTTTTGGGGTGCACGCGCACATCCAGGATATCTGCCGCCGGTTTGCCAAGCAGGGGTATTTAGCGATAGCCCCTGAACTGTTTGCCCGTCAGGGGGATGTTTCCAAACTGACGGACATTCAAGAAATTAGGCAGCAGGTTGTGTCTAAAGTTCCAGATGAGCAAGTTATGTCGGATTTGGACGCCACGGTGGTTTGGGCGAAAGAGTCAGGGAAGGGGAACACCGGCAAGTTGGGAATCACCGGCTTTTGCTGGGGCGGGCGGATTGTTTGGCTGTATGCGGCGCACAATCCCGCAGTGAGAGCCGGTGTGGCTTGGTACGGGCGTGTGGTGGACGAACCGGCACCTTTAACGCCGAAGAATCCGATTGATATTGCTGGGGAGTTGAAGGTGCCGGTTTTGGGGCTTTATGGCGGGAAGGATGAGTACATTCCTAATGATACGGTTGAGCGGATGCGCGAGGCGCTGAAGGCGGGGAGTAGCGGTTCGGAAATTGTGGTTTATGAGGATGCGCCGCACGGTTTTTATGCGGATTACCGCCCCACTTATCGCAAGGAGGAAGCGTTGGATGGGTGGATGCGTTTGCGGGATTGGTTTAGGAAGTATGGGGTTGTGTCAGAGGGGGTTGATGTCTTAAGATAGAGAAGTGGAGTCAGGAGTGAGGGGTTGGGGTTGCCGGTGGCGTTCGCCCATCGACTCCTGCTGATTTGACCTGCGCGGTTCACCGGCAGCCGGCTGGAAGGCGACGTTAAGAGCGCACCCTACAGGTAGATTAGTTTCTTCGCCTCGCCCTTCACCGGCAACTCAACATTTCCCTTTCCGCCTCTTCCCACGCCTCGACGATTTTCCCCAGCAGCTGAGCCGACTTTTGCCAGCTCGCTGACAGCTCCGCCGGCAAACCTATCTCCGTTTCACTCGCCAAAGCATAATCCCGCAACACTTCCGCGACTTCCCTAAACCCGTGTTCCGCTATCAGAGCGGTTAAAGTGTGCTTTAGCTGAATCCGGTCGCTCTCTTCATTATTCATATTTCCCTCCCAGAGAACTGTGCAGTAATAAGTGCGCGATAGCGTCAGAAACCCGGTTTCTTTAAGAAACCGGGTTTCTTTAATCCTAGCATCAGAAACCCGTTTTCTTAAAGAAACCGGGTTTCTCCCAAATCCTAGCGTCCCACTAACTTGTCCCGCAACTGCTTAATCCGGTCGCGGTACTCAGCCGCCTTCTCAAATTCCAACTTCTTCGCCGCCTCCTTCATCTGCACTTCCAGCTGCGCAATCAACTCCGGAATCTGCTCCAGAGAAAGCTCGTCCGCCTCCTCATAAGCCGTTTCTAGCTGCTGCGCGTTCAACCGGCGCGACACATCCAAAAACGCCAAAATCGCATTGCTAGATTTCTTCACAACCGGCTTGGGCGTAATCCCGTGCGTCCGGTTGTGCGCCACCTGAATTCCGCGCCGCCGGTCAGTTTCATCAATTGCTTTCTTCATGCTGTCCGTCAAATTGTCAGCATACATGATAGCTTGTCCGCGAACGTGACGCGCCGCGCGTCCAATCGTTTGAATCAGCGATCGCTCCGCCCGCAAAAACCCCTCCTTATCCGCATCCAAAATCGCCACGAGAGACACCTCTGGCAAATCCAGCCCTTCCCGCAATAAATTCACCCCAATCAGCACATCGAAATCCCCTTCGCGCAAAGCTTGGAGAATCTCAATCCGCTCAATGGACTGAATGTCTGAGTGCAGGTAGCGCACCCGAATCCCCCGCTCTTGCAAGTATTCGGTGAGGTCTTCCGCCATGCGCTTTGTTAAGGTCGTCACCAGCGCTCGCTCTCCCCGACTCACCCGATCCTTAATTTCCCCCAGCAGGTCATCAATTTGCCCTTCTGTCGGGCGCACAAATATTTCTGGGTCAACCACGCCGGTGGGGCGAATAATCTGCTCAGCGATGCGCCCCTCTGAGATTTCTAATTCCCAATCTCCTGGCGTAGCAGAAACAAATACGCACTGTTTCACTTTCTGCCAAAATTCTTCCGCCTTCAGCGGGCGATTGTCAGCAGCGCTCGGCAAGCGAAATCCGTGGTCTACCAGCACTTTTTTGCGGGATTGGTCGCCATTGTACATGCCGCGAATTTGCGGTACAGTAACGTGGGATTCATCTATCACCAGCAGCCAATCTTTGGGGAAATAATCAATCAGACACTCCGGCGGCTCACCGGCTTTTCGCCCCGCCAAGTGGCGCGAATAGTTTTCCACGCCGTTGCAGTACCCGACTTCCTGCAGCATTTCCAAATCGTAGCGGGTGCGCTGTTCCAGTCGCTGCGCTTCTAGCAATTTTCCCTCTCGGCGCAACTCTTCGAGGCGCTCTTCCAGTTCTTCCCGAATGGCTTCGCACGCTTCTTGGAGCCTATCTTCTGGCGTGACAAAGTGACGGGCTGGGTAGATATTTAGCGCGTCGGTACTTTGGAGGATGCTGCCGGTTACGGGGTCAATATAGCGAATTGCGTCGATTTCATCCCCAAAGAATTCCACTCGGATAATCCGGTCTTCGTAGGCGGGGCCAATTTCCAGCACGTCGCCTTTAACTCGGAAGCGCCCCCGAGTCAATTCTAGATCGTTGCGGCTGTATTGCACAGAGGCTAAATCTCGCAGCAGCTGGCGCTGATTGAGTTCTTCTCCCACGCGCAAGGGGATAGAGGCTTTCAGGTATTCGGAAGGAATGCCTAAACCGTAAATGCAGCTGATGGAAGCGACAACGATGACATCCCGGCGCTCAAAAAGCGAGCGCGTCGCCGAGTGGCGCAGCATGTCTATCTCGTCGTTTATTGCGGCGGTTTTTTCGATATAGGTGTCGGTGACGGGGATGTAGGCTTCTGGCTGGTAGTAGTCGTAGTAGCTGATGAAGTATTCTACGGCGTTGTGGGGAAAGAATTCCCGCAACTCGTTGCACAGTTGCGCCGCGAGGGTTTTGTTGTGCGCCAGAACCAGTGCCGGTTTGCCGGTTTTTTCAATTACGACACCTACTGAGAACGTCTTGCCGGTGCCGGTGGCTCCCAGCAGGGTTTGATAGCGATAGCCGGCAGAAATGCCGGCGGCGAGTTGGGCGATGGCTTGCGGCTGATCGCCGGTGGGTTTAAAGGGAGCTTCCAGATGAAATTGCACCATGTAATACGCGATAGCTGTGCTGCCAATATTTATGATAGCACAGTCATCCGCCTAATGGGGAGCCAAAAGAGGATTTTTTTCAACAGCCCATCGCTGTTGGGCTAAAGCCCAACTACCAACTTTGGGCTAAAGCCCAACTACCAACTTTGGGCTAAAGCCCAACTACCAACTTTGGGCTAAAGCCCAACTACCAACTTTGGGCTAAAGCCCAACTACGAACCTTTGGGCTAAAGCCCAACTGCGAACTTTGGGCTAAAGCCCAACTGCGAACTTTGGGCTAAAGCCCAACTGCGAACTTTGGGCTAAAGCCCAACTGCGAACTTTGGGCTAAAGCCCAACTGCGAACTTTTGGGCTAAAGCCCAACTGCGAACTTTGGGCTAAAGCCCAACTACAAACTGCTGCCTGCGCTCCCTGCCCCATCATCCCACTGTACTGCCAATTTCGATTGCCGGCAACCCCCTGGCAAAAATTTCTACCTTCAATCTGCCCTCAGGCAGATGGCTGGCTCAACTTTTCTCTCTATGATAATAGTTAAGTGCACTTTGGGGCTGTCATCTTTTTTACACCTCAACGCTGCCATAAACCAGGAGAAACGGTATGAGCGCCCAAGAAAAAGCAAAAGCCGCTGCCGGTAACTTTGAAGGCAAAGTCGCAGAAACAGAGGTTAAGCTGACCTGCACTCCAGAGGAGAAAGCGGAAGCAGAAGCTAAGCAAGTTGAAGCGGACACTCGCAAGGCTGCCGGAGAATTGAAAGAAGAGATCGACCACAAGCTGGATAGGCGGGGGCGGGTTTAGGAGGGTGCGCTGGTTCCGGATGAGTGACCTGGCAAGCAGCCCCCAAAACTCGCGCTAACCGGCTCTCTTCCAAGGGATAGAGCAGCGCGCCCCTTTCGATATGCCTTCGGGCAGATGACTGGAAAAAAGCCGGTTGCTATTCTGAAAGAATATGAGGCTGAAGCAAACAAAGGGGAGGGAAAAATGAGCTTAGAAGAAAGGGCCAAAGCAACGGCGCAGAACATCGAAGGCAAAGGCAAAGAAATGATGGGAGACGTGACGGGCGATCCGGAAGATAAAATAGAAGGGCAAGCGAAGCAAGCTGAAGCCGAAGCTCGCCACGCTAAAGAAGACGTGAAAGATAAGGTTAAGGAAGCAATAGACGGAAGCTAAGCTGTTAGCTTGTTAATCTGCTTGTCCCTTGAAAGTCGGCGGAGCCGGCAGAACCTCGTTCCCAGGCACTGCCTGGGAAGGAGGGGGAACCTTTCGGATGAGCCCCGCCAATCCATATGGAATGAACCCACAATAAACCCGGTTTCTGGTTCATTCAATGCCCAATGCCCAGTGCCCAGTGCCCGAGATCAGAGAGATTATCGGTATTCAACCTGACGTTTTCGAGGAGGTAATGGTGAGTTTAGTTCAGCAGATTCGCAAAGGTCTGACCGCCCTGATCCTGGTATTAGTCCTGAGTGTGGCGACAGCCTGTGGGGGAGCACCGGCAGCTCAAAGACCGGCCAACCCACCGGCCATTGCCAGCACCGGCAGTTACGCGCAGCTGGAACGGGGCAACACCCCAACCGGTCAAGATTTTGGCAACTGGGCGATGCAAATTGCTCAGGGACTGATTCAAGATGCTTATGTGCGCGACAACAACAAGTTGGGAGTTGTGATTTCGCCGCAAGTTCGCCCGAACGAAGTGAAGACTCTGGCAACATCCCTAGCTCAAGGATTTCACAAAAATTTCCCCAATCAGGACTTGACAGTTTTGATGTACGCCCCTGACAAGCAACTGATTTTGACCGCTAAGTACGACCAGCAGTCCAATCAAATTGAATATCAAGCCGCGCAGGGCTAGACAATTTTAGGCAATTAAAAAACGGATTTCCCGCGATTCAGGGAGCGGTCAGAGTTTGGGTGCAATAGAGATGAATTAGGAGGTCAATCAAGTGACTCACTCTGAAGACTACAGGCGAGAAGTAATGAGCGATTTAGCTCAGGGCGATAAGGAAATGATGCCCGATACGCCGGCAGAGGATTACACAGACTTTGACGATTTCGCTCGGCGCTCATCCCCCCAACAGCGCCGCCAGCTATTTGGCCAGACTCTCCATCACGATAACATCCCGCCGGCACAGATGGAGCCAGAACTGCAAAGAGCGATCTCGCAGATTCAGCCGAATCAGCGGGATGATGTGGCCAGGGAATTCTTTAAGAAATTGAAGGAAAGAGGACTGAGCGAAAGCCAGCTGGAGCAGCAGCTGGGGCTTTCGACCCACAACCCCAACCGCATGACGGCTGACGACGCCAGCCGGCTGGCGTCCTTCGCCTATCACGCTCACCCCGATATTTTCCGTGAAGTATTAGCTGATAAACCGGATTTGATGAAATTTCTCGGCAATCCGATTGTGGCTGCCATCGTCGGAGGCGTTGCGCTCAAGTGGCTGACGGGTCGCAAGTAGGCACCCCTTGAGGCGCTGCCGGCAAAGTGTGTTCTCTGGGTAGTAAGGGGCGATCGCTAGTTCTCGCCCTTTTTTCTTTTTGCGCTCCCGTTGCGCGATCGCCGCACCGGCTTTCAGAGCGCCTGCGATTATCTCCGGTTGATTAATCTGAACAGCTCCCCCCCAGCACCCCCGTCACTTGCGGGGAAGCCGGCTGGGGGGTGCGGCTATTTTGGCCCTATGCGCGGATGCGATATCCAGCGCCGGCTCCTTCGGGACAAGCCGCCGGTGGCCTGAAGTCAGAGCCCCCCAGTCCTTTGCAATTCTTTACATCCCTGCGGCGGCCCTTTCCCTTTCCTTAAGAGTCGCTATACTTTATAATTTTTTTTTAATACTCAGAGTGAGTTCGGGAGTCGCGGGCCAAACACTTGTGATTCTCCCTCCTACTGATGGGCAAATTCAGTTAGCAAAATCCAACGGTATAAGGGTAATGACTACCAGCACTACTGTCACAGCCAACAGCAACCCGATTCCAAAAAACCTCGAAAGCAGCAGTGAGGCTCTGCCGGTGCAGGTCGAATCGCCAGAAAAATCTGCTCCTAGTGCCATTCAGGTCTATAAGTCAAGCCCCCTACCTGAGAATCGCCCCATCGCGAGCGCGACTCCAGAGAGCAGTGATATTGTCGCCATTGTTGCCAACCGCCCGGTCAGCTCCAGCAAGATTAAGGTTCTGGACACTTTCTCCGGGAACCGCCCAATTTTCGCTAGCAACCTTAAGATTAGCGATAGCATCACCGTTTCTGGGAACCGCCCGATCTTCGCCAGCACCCTCCAGATTAGTGAGAGCTTCTCCGTGATCGGGAACCGCCCCGTCGCCTCGAATGAGATTGACGATCCTGATAGCCTTATGGGTTTCTTGGACTAGAGCGGAAAGGCAGAGTGCGTTCCCGCAAAACTCCTAGAAGAAACCGGGTTTCTTTCAGAAACCCGGTTTCTTGGCTTCCATTGCCTCACCGCCGCTCGAAAAACTAACCCCTCCGGCATCAGGAATACGCCCGCCAAATCTTGATAGTTTTGTCCTCACTCCCACTAGCAATAACTTTGCCATCCGGACTGAAAGCGACACACTCAACAGCGCTTGAATGCCCGGTAAAGGTGCGGATTTGCTGACCCGTATTCAAATCCCACAGCTTGACAGTGGTGTCCGCACTGCCACTAGCTAAAATCTGGCCGTCCGGACTGATAGCAATAGAATTAACCCAGTTTAAATGCCCCCTGAGGGTGCGAATTACCCTCCCCGCGCTCAGATCCCACACCTGAATCGTATCGTCGCAGGAGCCACTGGCAATGGTCTGGCTATTTGAACTGATGGCAACGGAACGAACCGCTTTTGAATGCCCGATAATCGTGCGAATTTCCTGCCCCGTCTTCAGATCCCACAGCCGTGCGCTGCCGTCATCTGAACCGCTAATAATAATTTTGCCATTGGGACTGATAGCGACCGAATAAACAGGACTGAAATTTCCATCAATCGTGCGGATTTCCCTCCCCGTATTCAAATCCCACACTTTGATGGTGCGGTCAGAAGAACCGCTAACAATAGTTTGGCCGTCCTGACCGATCGCCGCAGAATAAACCAAACTTGAATGCCCGCTGAGGGTGCGGATTTCCATCCCCGCTCTCAGATTCCGCAGCCTGACAGTTTGGTCAGCACCGGCACTGGCAATAGTCTCGCCATCCGCACAGAAAACGACGGAATAAATAGCACCGTTTAAAAACCCAGTGCCATTTATATTGGTGCGGAGTTCTTGGCCGGTCCTAATATCCCACAGCTTAACAGTCTTGTCCCGACTGCCACTGGCAAGCGTCTTGCCATCTGGACTGATGGCAACCGAATAAACGCAGTCTGAATGCCCCCGCAGGGTGTGCTCTAGCAGGGCATTTCCCCAAGCGACAGAAGGTGCGGGTTGGGGTGCCGGTGGGGCTGGTATCTGCCGTGAATCGTCTGGCGCGGGATTCGCAGGGGGTGGCGGGGGTGCCGGTGGCGAAAATCTCTGCGGATGCAAACTCCGGTCAATCTCTGCCAGACGCTGCAAAATCACAGCTGTATTCTCGGGGCGATCGTTGAATTTATATGCCATCATATCGTCAAAAAAATCTGCCAGCACCGGCATCACCCCAGGCGCAGACTCGCGCCATTGCAACGTATAACTGCTGCCATCGTAGAGCATATCGAAATTCTTCGGTTCCCTGCCGGTGAGCAAATAGACAAACGTGCGCCCCAGAGCAAAAAAATCCGATTGCAGCACCGTTTGACCTTGCATCTGCTCTGGTGGGGTGTAGCCCTCAGAGCAAATTCTGGTTCCCTTCGCGTCGGTGACTTCCCGTGCCGCCCCAAAATCAATCAGCGCCAGCTTGCCATCTGGCTGAAACATAATATTAGCCGGCTTGATATCCCGGTGGAAGAAATTCTCTCCATGCACCCGCTCCAGAATAGCAGTTAGCTCTGTCAGCCATTTCACTGCTAAATCCCCGTCGATAGGGCGTCCTCGCTGAGTGATGTACTTGTGCAAGTCCGCACCCTCAATCTTCTCCATCACCAGACAGTGCAGCGGCTCTTGAGCTTTTCTTGGCCAAAACTCGAAATATCCCTCTCCCTTCGGAACTCCCGGATGATCCAGCTGCATCAAAACTTTCGCCTCTTGCTGAAACAGGGACAGTACCTTGGCCCTACTTTCAGAGGGAATATTTTTATTCTTATCCAGCTGGAGAATCTTCAACACCTGCAAGGTGCCGGTGCGCTCCACCTCATAAGTTTTGCCCATGCCACCCTGTCCCATCAGCCGCCTCACCCGATAGCGCCCTTCCAGCAGCAATTCTGACCCACAAGCGGGGCAAAACAAGCTGTTATCAGGACAGTCAGATTTTAGGCAGCGGGGATTCACACACAGACTCATATCGATTTTAGATTTTAGATTTTACTCGTTTTTTTTCTCGTTCCCAGGCTCCGCCTGGGAATGCCTGAAGGGAGGCTCTGCCTCCCGTTCTTCCGGGCAGAAAGCTGCCCGGGATGCCAGGGGATGCCTGGCACACAAGCTGCTGCCTCCCGTTTATCTGGCGTGGCTAATTGGATGCGATTCGCTGGCGCTCTCGCCTCTGGCACACCGCTGCAAATATTTTATATCATAGCCGGTGAACTGACCTGAAAAAAGACCCTCATCTCCATCCCCATAACCCAAATGGCAGAGAGGAGAAAAAATCCAGTCTTTGTCTTACTCCCCCTCTCCCCTTGTGCTATCCATTACCCACATTTTTCTTAACATAAAGTACATATTTCTTAAAAAATCCTGGAACATTGATGGGCTATAGTTTTAAGCATCCTGGGGCTAGAAGCGGGGAGCAATTAAGTTATGCTTGAATGGGCCAGTAGTGAGCTACAATACGCTCAACTAGGAGATCAGCGACGCCACAAGCGCTTCATTCGGATTGTGGACGATTTGGTGAGCCAACCTGGGGCGAGCGTGCCACAGGCATCAGGAGATAAAGCGGCCACTACCGCCGCCTATGATTTTTGGAAGTCTCCCTATTTTAGTCCGGCTGATATCCGTCAAGCTCATCAAAAGAGTACGATTGGCAGAATTCAGCGCCTTGAGCGAGTTTTAGCAATTCAGGATACCACAGACTTAAACTTTACTCATCATCCGGCCACCTCAGGACTTGGCCCGACTGATCATCCGGCACTGCGGGGGCTAAAAGTCCATTCAACCTTTGCCGTCAGCGAGCTCGGAGTGCCACTGGGATTAATAGATCAACAGGTATGGGCAAGAGATCCACAAACGGGTGGGCATTGCTCAAAAGCGCCGTCAGCGAGAAACCAAAGATAAAGAGAGTCAGCGCTGGCTGAATGGACTGTCGCTGACACAACAGATAGTCCCGCCAGACATT
>NZ_KB235948.1:252524-252800 GCF_000332335.1 Kamptonema formosum PCC 10802
CTTTATGCAACGATTCACCGGACGCCAAATCCCCCGTCCACACCGCCTTCGTTGCGAGAAGCCGTGCGCATGATTGCGCAACTTGGAGGCTTTTTGGGTCGTAAGGGTGATGGAGAACCGGGAGTCAAGACAATTTGGCGTGGGCTGTGTAGACTCCATGATATTGCCTCTACTTGGCAACTGAGGGACTCTGGCCACCCCAAAGAGGTGATGGACTTCCAAATGGGCTATACATAAATCTTCATTAAGAAAGATGTGGGTAATGGATAGCCTTTT
>NZ_KB235948.1:252900-304140 GCF_000332335.1 Kamptonema formosum PCC 10802
TATTCAGTTGTGGCGTGGCGATTGTTGTGGCTGACCTATGAAGCTCGCAAGAATCCAGACACTCCTTGTGACACGGTTTTGTCAGCTCACGAGTGGCAGTCTCTTTATGCAACGATTCACCGGACGCCAAATCCCCCGTCCACACCGCCTTCGTTGCGAGAAGCCGTGCGCATGATTGCGCAACTTGGAGGCTTTTTGGGTCGTAAGGGTGATGGGGAACCGGGAGTCAAGACAATTTGGCGTGGGCTGTGTAGACTCCATGATATTGCCTCTACTTGGCAACTGAGGGACTCTGGCCACCCCAAAGAGGTGATGGACTTCCAAATGGGCTATACATAAATCTTCATTAAGAAAGATGTGGGTAATGGATAGCCCCTTGTGGGAGAGGGGGTTGGGGGGTGAGGGGACTGCGGTCAATCAACCTGACACGATCTTACACCCTTGTGCGCCCAATAGATTGCCTAAAATCCCAGACCGCACCGGCAGCCCCACCCCCAAATAGCGCGCTCACCCCTTTCAACTTCAAGGCACCTGCGGCCCAGAAACCCGGTTTCTTTAAGAAACCGGGTTTCTCAGTATCTCACAAAGGATGAGAAACGCTAGAAACAGACAGACAGAATTAAACCTCACACCCCCTTCCCTGGAAAAACCGTCCTTCTCCCGCCCTTTTGTTCGGGGGCGCGGGGGATGCGCTAAGATAGCACAGCTTACAGCCAGCATCAACCGTGCTTCTCAACCCCGCCTATCAGCGCCCGCACCGGCAATTCCATGACTAACCAGCTATTCTGCGGCGACAACCTCGAAATTATGCGCCACTACCTGCTTGACGAATCGGTAGATTTGTGCTATATAGATCCGCCGTTTAACTCCCAGCGAAACTACTACCAAATCTGTAACGAGGGGGGCAAAGAAACCAAAGCAAAAGCCTTTGCTGACACCTGGAAATGGGACAGCACAGCCGAAACCGGCTTTGACGAGATAGCCGGCAGCCGCCAGGGCAGATTCACCCGCCAAACCAGTGACCTGATGGCCGGCTTATCCAAAGTCTTGGGCAAAGGCAGCTCCCTCGCCTATCTGGTCAGCCTCACCCTCCGCATCGCGGAAATTCACCGTATCCTCAAGCCAACCGGCAGTTTCTACCTGCACTGCAACCCCACCGCCAGCCACTATCTGAAATTAGTGCTAGACGCCATTTTCTGCCCCCGGGGAGGCGAGTTTCAAAATGAAATCATCTGGTGCTATTCTATCGGCGGGAAAAGCCGGCAGCGCTTCGCCCGAAAGCACGATACAATTTTATTCTATACGAAAGCCGGTGAAAACTACACCTTCAACCATCAAGCCGCCGCCATTCCCAGAAAAGTCACCTCTCACATGAAAATAAGGACCGACTCAGAAGGAAAGCAATATCAAGAAAAAACAGACCGAAAAACCGGCAAAGTTTACAAGTATTACCTGGAGGACGGAAAAATCGCTGAAGATTACTGGACAGACATTGAAACCCTAAACCGAACAGACAGACAGCGGTTGGGCTATCCCACGCAGAAACCGGAAGCCCTCTTAGAGCGCATCATAAAAGTCAGCAGCAATGAAGGCGATGTGGTGTTGGACGCCTACTGCGGTTGCGGGACGACCCTAGCAGTCGCTGAGCGCCTCAACCGGCAGTGGATAGGTGCGGACATCAATTCCAGGAGCGTCAGCCTAATTCTCAAACGCCTTGAAGATTCCTTCGGCACGGACATCCTCTCCCAAATCCAAATTATCTCCCATCCGGCTGATTAATTTACGTTTGGGAAATCGCCGGCCCCTGAAACTTCACGCTCTTGCCAGTATCTTACCAGATATCCCACAATCTCCAATCTAAAATCTAAAATCTAAAATAGATAGCACCGGCAAGCCGTGTCGCCCGAAGCGGCTCAGAACTGCCTGTAATATTGCCATCTGCCGACCGTAAAATTTTATGAATTCACCCATGCGCCGGTTACGCCTAGCACCCCAAGCCCTCCATCGCCTCCGCCGCCAGCACGCCATGATAGTCGCTGGACTGCTGGCAATTGCCATAACCGTGAGCGGCTGCGCCGCGTCGGGTCAGTCAGGTAGCTCCAAACCAGCGAGTCCAGAATTAAAAGCGCAAATTTTGCAGGTTATGCGCGAAAATCCGCAAGTAATTGTGGAGTCAGTACAGGCATACCAGCAGCAACAGCAGCAACAGCTCCAGCAGGCGCGCCGGTCATTTTTGCAGCAAATGCTCACCAATCCCGGCGCAGTGATTGGCGACTCCCCCGCCACCGGCGCAGCCGATCGCAAGATTGTCCTGGTCGAGTTCTCCGACTTTCAGTGTCCGTTCTGCGCCAAGGCGCACAAGACGGTCAAGCAGTTCATGGACAAATATAAAGATAAAGTCACCCTGACCTACAAGCATTTGCCGCTGACTCAGATTCATCCCGAGGCGCTGCCGGCGGCCAAAGCGGCGTGGGCCGCAGGACAGCAGGGGAAATTCTGGGAGTATCACGAAGCCCTGTTCAGCCAGCAAGAAAAGCTGGGCGAGCCGCTGTACGTCGCCACAGCCGAAGGGCTGAAACTCGACATGGCTCGGTTCAACAAGGATCGCAGTGGGGCGGCGGCGGAGGCTGCGATTCAGAAAGACATTCAGCTGGCTGAGAGCCTCGGGATTAATGGCACCCCCTTCTTCACCCTCAACGGCGAAACCCTCAGCGGCGCTATCGAACTCCCTGATATGGAGAAGGCTCTGGAGCGAGTCCGCGCTGCAGCTGGAGCTGGAGCTGCAGGCAAGTGAAAATGCCCTAACTGCTTTTAACTCGCTCCCCGCCTGAGGTTGGGAGCGAGAGAGTCGGCGGATCGCAGTAGAAAGACGGTGGAAATTTTTGCGGCCCTTAAGCTGTTAGGCTTTTAATCTGCTTGTCTGTCCGGAAGGGCATATCCTCAGTGACGTCCTTAACAGGCAGATACTGGCAGCGATTGCCAAGGCAGAGCATGCAAATTAAAAGCTTTTTTGCTTGTCTTTACCCTTTCTTACTCCCCCTCCCCGCAGCCGGCAATCGGGGGTTGGGGGGGTGGGGTTCATACCACCGGCTGCTGCTAGCCAGAAAGTCAGGGGTGTGGGGAAGCCGGCACCGTTAAACCGTGGCCAATTCCGGTGTGGGGCGCTTGCTGTTGCGAATGCCTTCAATCGCCTCAGCGTAGCTCTTAGCCTTGAACACAGCGGAGCCGGCCACAATGGCATTGGCACCGGCTTCCAGGACTTGCCAGGTATTGTTCCCCTTCAAGCCGCCATCCACCTCAATCCAGGGGTCAAGTCCGCGCTCGTCGCACATCTGGCGCAGCTGGCGAATTTTGGGCACCACAGCGGGGATAAAGCTCTGCCCGCCGAAGCCCGGGTTGACGCTCATGATCAGCACCAAATCGCAGACTTCCAGCACATACTCAATCAGCTCCAGAGGGGTGGAGGGGTTGAGAACCACACCGGCTAGCTTGCCCAGTTCGCGAATCTGGCAGAGAGTGCGGTGCAGGTGCGGCGAAGCGTTGTGTTCGGCGTGAACCGATATAATATCAGCCCCTGCCTTAGCGAAGTCCTCAACGTACTTTTCCGGCTCCACAATCATCAGGTGGACATCCAGCGGCTTCTGGGTGACCGGGCGGATGGCTTCCACAATCAGTGGCCCAATGGTTATATTGGGGACAAAGCGACCGTCCATGACATCGACGTGTATCCAGTCTGCGCCCGCTTCGTCCACGGCGCGAATCTCTTCTCCCAGCCGGCTGAAATCGGCTGATAAGATGGATGGAGCAATAACTACAGGCTTTCGGGAGGGTGCTGGTGTCATGGTTGGCGGTGTCTCCTGCGTCACGTTTCGCAATCAGTTTAACAAAATATTTATAGTCCTTTAAAGTAACCCGCGCACGCCTGAGAAGGCAAATTTAGGAAAATGGTAGCTTTGAATCAGCTGAGAATTGTTAGAAAACTGGCCGGGTTTGTGGCGGTGGCGGGCTTGGCGGGGCTGCCGGCGGCGGTCTGGGCCCTGGACACCTCTGTCGGACCTGCCGGCATCGACGCCCTCAGGTTGCACGAGCCTCCCTATAACTTGCTCGGACGCAAGATCGCGATTGGCCAGGTAGAAATAGGCCGGCCCGCACAGTTTGGTGTGGACAAAGCGGTTTCCCACGATCTGGCGGTCGCCGTGACGCGGGTGTTCCAAGGCGACCGCCCGCCCAAGTCCAACACCAACGTCGATCCCCACGCCCAAAACGTGGCTTCCGTGATGATCAGCGCCGACAAAGCCCTGCGGGGAGTCGCGCCGGGAGCTCGGCTGTACGCTTCATCCGCCACCAACACCCGCAGCAAAAACCGGCAGGCGCTGGAGTGTTTGGCCACGCAGCACGTGGCCCTGCAGAACGGCGGCGACGTGCGAGCGATTAACTTCAGCTTTGGCGAACCCCTCAGTCTCGATCCCCGCCCCGAGCCGGTGTTGGATGGCAACGCCCCACTGACCCAGTGCCTGGACTGGTCAGCCCGCGCCCACAACGTCCTGTACGTGATTGCCGGCAATCAGGGCACAGGCGGCATCCCCATCCCCACCGACAATTTCAACGGCGTCAATATTGCCTTCAGCGGGTTAGAGGGGGGAGTGTTCGCTCGGGTTGACGTTGCCAACTTGGGCAGCACATTCACCGGATTCGCCCGCCGGCTGGCTGGCATAGAGGGGAATGTCGGTTCGCGCCGGTCAGTGAGCCTGCTAGCCCCCGGTCGGGACGTCTCCCTGCTCAACCTGGACGGAAGCGTCACCCGCGCCACCGGCACCAGTTTCGCCGCCCCCCACGTCACCGCCACCGTCGCCCTGCTGCAAGAATTTGGCGACCGCATGCTGCGCACCAAGCAGCCCAACTGGAGCCTAGACGCTCGCCAGCAGGAAGTGATGAAAGCCGTCTTGCTCAACTCAGCTGACAAAATCAAAGACAGCGGCGACGGGCTGCGCCTGGGCATGACCCGCACCATTATAGACAAAGACAGCCGCGACTGGCTCGCTTCCGACGCTTACCAAAACCAGGCTATTCCCCTGCACGCCCAAATGGGAACCGGACACCTCAACGCCTTCCGGGCTTACCAGCAATTCAGTCCCGGCGAGTGGAAACCGGCAGCCCCCGTGCCGCCGGTGGGGTGGGATTATAGCACAGTCAGCGCCTCTAATGCAAGCGACCGGGCGGGGGGCCCCCAGCCCTCAATTCAAGAGTACGTCCTGGAGAAACCCTTGCAGCAGGGGAGTTTTGTGGCCATTACCCTGGCGTGGAACCGGCGGGTGGAGTTAGAAGACAGTAATAATAATGGCGAGTATGATCAGGGTGAGCAGTTTCGCGACATGGGGCTGAACAACCTCGACCTCTACATAATGCCAGCTGACGAAAGCGACCCCGCCAAGAGTGTGCGGGCTTCCGTGAGCGCCACTGACAGCGTAGAGCACATTTTCTACCCCATCCCCCAAACCGGTCGCTATAAAATCCGGGTGCAGTTTGCCGGGCAAGTCAATCAACCCACCCAACCCTACGCACTCGCCTGGTGGACGGTGCCCGCACGCTAGGGACTGGTAATATTGGATTGGGCTTGGCGTATTATAAACTAAAAATCGTTAAATGTCAAGGCGAAGCAGCCACAATTCATGCATTGAGCCGCTCGCTACATCTGGGGGAAAGTCCATGAAACAAGACGGCGATCCATTTGACAATCCAGACATCGAGCACGTAAATCTATATCTGTATCTGATTCCAGTGTTTGGCTTTTTTCCGGCGCTGTGGGCGCTGTACCGGCGTCCCCAGAGCCGGGAGCAGGCAAGAGCCTGCCGGCTGGCCGTGACCCTAGCCCTAATTTGGCTGTCGGGATACCTTTTTTTGGAAACAGGGGCCAGATCTTCGGAATTCCTGACGCTACCTCTGTTATTAATGAGTGGCGTGCTGACCTCAGGCTATTTTTTGGTCAGTGTTTGGCTGATGTTCCGCTTGTGGCAAAGAAAGCCGCTGCGCTTGCCCGGGATTAGCCATGTGGCGGAGCGAGTGGTTGGCAAACGCCTGCTGTAGCCCCGCCCAGCGGGCGGGCGCGCCAGTGGCGAAAGCGCCCTTTCTGACGCCCGGGCACAAAGGGCGACAACCTGCGGCAAAATGTCAGTTCCATAGGGCCGGTACCGGCCCGGTAGCGATGCGAGCCATTTCAGCAATGACCTACTCTTTTTTTTGTGTGTGAGGAAGCCAGTGTCAGCTCAGAACATCCCCAATCAACCCCCAGCCCTGCAAAAAGCCTCTACAAGCCCGCTCCGCAAGTCCCCTCAAGCAAGCCGTGGACATTGGCTGTGGCTGGGGTTGGGCTTGACCGGTGTGGCGATGCTATCAGCAACGGCGGGTGCGCTGCTAGCCGTGTCCCTTTCCAGTACGCCGCTGATGCAAAGCCGCCTGACTAAAGAACAGGCGGCCATTTTTGGCTCTGGGGAGCGCATCTCCACATCCATGAGCGTGCGCATGCCACAGCTCACCCGCCCGGTGAATATCTTACTTCTGGGCACCAAGGTGCTGACGGCAGACGTGAACACCCCTCCCCCAGAGAATGTGGGATACCAGGCGCTGGTCAATTCCTTGGACGGGCTGGCAGATACCATGCTTCTGGTGCGCTTTAACCCTGAATCTAAAAAGTTAGTCGTGCTTTCTGTCCCCAGGGATACTAAGACTTTGGTGGAAGGTGTCGGCGTTACCAAGATTAACGAAGCGAATGCCGCAGGGGGACCGGCGCTGAGTGCCAAAGCAGTCAGCGAACTCCTCGGCGGTGTGGGCATCGACCGCTATGTCCGCGTTAACGTGCAAGCGGTGGAAAAATTAGTCGATGCCTTGGGGGGCGTCACCGTGTATGTGCCCAAGGACATGAAGTATAGGGATGACTCCCAGCACTTTTATGTAAACCTCAAAGCCGGCAAGCAAAAGCTCAACGGGGATCAGGCGCTGCAATTCCTGCGCTTTCGCTACGACGAACTCGGAGATATCGGTCGGATTCAGCGCCAGCAAATGCTGATGCGAGCCCTTATGGAACAGGCGGTCAACCCAGCTACGGTGGTTAGACTGCCGAAACTTCTCTCGGTGGTTCAGGAATATATTGATACGAATTTGAGCATTGAGGAGCTAGTGGCTCTGGTCGGTTTTGCCGCCCAAACTCAGCGATCGGGCGTCCAGATGCTGATGCTGCCCGGTGATTTCAACCAGCCTGGAGCGCACGAGGCGAGTTACTGGCTGCCCAGCTACGACCGCATTGACACCATGATGGCCCAGCACTTTGACACCGGCCATGACGGCTGGAGTGCCGGTGAAGTTAACCCCGCCTCGGTGAGTGTGGCCATTCAAGACAGCACCGGCCAGGAGAGCGCTGTCAGCACCCTCATCGATCGCCTGCGTGAGGAGGGCTACCGCAATGTTTCTGAGGGCAACCCTTGGAACGAACCGCTGCAGGTGACTCGCATTGTGGCTCAGCAGGGAGATGAGGAGAGCGCCAAAGCTATTCGCGACGCCTTGGGCTTTGGGGAAGTGCGCGTGGAAAGCACCGGCTCTCTGCGCTCTGATGTTAGCATTCAGCTGGGTCAGGACTGGCTGGCTCACCAAAAGCAGAAATCCTCCTCTCAGAATTGGTGATATCAGTTTTCAGCGCGCCGGTCACAGTATGTCCGGTTGTGCGCCTGTCATTAAGCCGGCAGAATCAATTCTGCCGCTATACAAACCAAGCCCGCCGGTGCGGGCTAATTTTTATTTAGAATGATTAACTGGACTTCTATAACCCACATTCCGCACCTTATAACCTCGTTCCCAGGCTCCTTATCGGAGACGCCCACAAGGGAGGCTCTGACTTGAAAAGGTTTGTAGTAGGGCTTTAGCCCTACCGGCTCCCCCGCAGTGGGGCAAAGGCATACTTTTCATGGGTGCCGGTGCGCGCAGTTCCGAAGCGACTTTTCCCTTTAAGCTGGTTCCTGGACTCACTTATGGGAGGCACCGGCATTCGGAGGAGCTGCCTCCTATTTAACTCACGCCCAGTTGCAATAGACAGTCAGTTTAGGACACGCTTGATACGAAGTATAGGCGTAGGGCAGGCGAGACGCCTGCCCTCAAAGTCTCTGGGAAGGACGCTGTCGCGTCCCGCTAGCGCTGACGCGCCGCTAACGCTAACGCTATCGGAGGGAACGCCTGTCCTACGTCCGTTCCCTAAGTGGCTAGTGCTATACCGCGCGTTCCGCGCCGATGCACGCTAGCGCTCTCGGGACCGACTCACTTGTAAGTGGCAACTTGAGTTAAGCTCTTATAACCTGTTAGGCTGATATAGCCTTCCTCATACCAGTGAGCTACATTTTTCGCGCTCCCCCCTCCAGCGGAACTCCCTGCCGCGCTGCGAAGCGCGTTCATCATCTGCCGCAGGTTTACTAACATTCTGCACCTCGCAGAGATATCTTGGGTGAACCCGCCCCTACAGTAAATGCTATTTTCCCTTTTGGGAGAGGGGATGAGTTGAGGGTGTTTTTTAAGCTGGACTTACGCAGCGACACTTTACGCAGCGACACTTAATGTGGTGTCAGGTGGGTGACGCTATCGCGTTCCCCACCCTACAGATAGAGGCGCAAGCGTAAGTCATGTTAAGGTCAATTAACCGGACATGATATAACAATTAGCGCCGGCACAATCGTAAACCGCAATGGCACCATCCATCTCCATCATCATCACCACCTACAACCGAGAGCGCTACCTCCGCCTCACCATTGAAAGCGTCTTAGCGCAAACCAACCGCGATTTTGAACTTATAATTTGGGACGACGGCTCCACCGATAACTCTCTAAACATCGCCCGCAACTTCGCCAATCTCGATGGGCGAGTGAAAGCGATCGCAGCCGCCCATCAAGGGCGAGCCCCCTCCCTCAAAGCCGCTCACGCTATCTGCGAGGGGACTTACGCCGGCTGGGTGGACAGCGATGACTTGCTCGCCCCAACCGCACTGGAAGAAACCGCCGCTTTTCTGGATGCCAACCCAAAAGTAGGACTCGTCTACACCGACTATTTAGTTATCGACTCAAACAGCAACGTTCTCAACTACGGACAGCGCTGTCGCATCCCCTACTCCAAACACCGGCTCCTCCTCGACTTTATGACTTTCCACTTCCGCCTGATGCGCCGCGACGCCTACCAGGAAGCCGGCGGTATCGACGAGTCAATGGAACTCTCCGAAGACTATGACTTGTGCCTGCGACTCTCCGATATAACCGAAATTAAGCACCTTGAGAAACCGCTCTACTTCTACCGCACTCACGCAGACAGCACAACCAACCGGCAGCTAGAACTGATACGCTGGTCAGCAGAAGCCATCAACCGAGCGCTCAAACGCCGGGGACTCGCCGAAACCCACGAGCTAGACGTGCAAATTGTGGGCCGGTATTTTTTGCGACAGAAAGACAATCCATCAACCTGAGCCGGGGGGAGGGATGCAAGGATTTTGGATTTTGGATGCAAGGATTTTGGATGCAAGGATTGCCAAACCGGACGGGGGTTCTCCGGGCGTAAAAAAATACTATATATCTGAACTTTGTGTGAGATATTCATCTATCCAAACGGCGAGGGTTTTGACGTGCGGCTCATTCAAAATTTGCAAGTGATGGCAGGGCATAATTTGTTCAGTTAGCCGCCCGCCTGTGAGATAATACCATTTATCGTAACTCAAAAGATTGTCGTAGCGACCTACAAATAAAGCCTCCACCGCCACCGGCTGCGGCTGGTAGCTTTTGAGCGCTTCCTTCGCGGCTAGCTCCACCCGCCTGTACTCGGGCGGAATGTCCGAACGAGCCGCCAAAAACATCTCGCGCAACGCTTGCAGCTGCTCAACTGTTTGCCGCCTATTCCTGCCGGCAGGGGGAGCCGTCGGGTCAATCAGAACCAGCCGGACTTTATAATCCAGCGATCGCAGCGTGTGGGCCATTTCCAGGATAACTGCCGCACCAAAGCAGTACCCTCCCAGGGCGTAAGAATTGCTCGGACAGTCTCGCATTATTGCCGCTAAATACAGTTTAGCATGTTCTTCAACTGTCCGCAAGGGCTGAGTGCCCGGTAAAATTCCTGGTGCGTCGAATCCGTAAACTGTACGCCCCATCTCACTCAAATGATTGGCCAAATAGTACAGGCAAAAAGAGCTCCCTCCCAGTCCGGGGACGCAGAAAAAAGGAGCGGCTTGCTTTGACGGATTGCCCCTGTCAGTGGCGCTATCTTTGATTTTGACAAGAGGGTTGTAACCCATTGGATAAATGCTGCCGGTGTGATAGGATAAACCCTTATACAGTACAGCAAGTTGGTGCGCGATGGCAAGCTTGCCGGCTGCAGCCTGGGGAAATGTCTCGTATTTACAAGGAGAGAAGTCATGGATGAGGTCAAGACAGACCGGCACTCCCAGCCGGCACCCGAACCCAAGCGCTACCCCCAGAAATTAATTGCCCCCCGCAATGCCGTGGAACTCCACCTTCTGGCGATTTGGGAAAAAATTCTTGGGGTGCGCCGGCTCGGCATAAGAGACAGCTTCTTTGACTTGGGAGGGACATCCCTGCAAGCGGCGCGAATCGTTAACCAAATTCAGCTAAAATTTGATAGAGTTATTCCAGTGACAGCGCTGATACACGGTGCGAGCGCCGAGAGAATGGCCTTGTTCCTGACGCTTGAAACAGCGCCGGCTTCTTGGCAAGCCCTGACCCCAATTCAGCGGGAAGGAACTGAGCCGCCCCTGTTCTGCATCCACGGGCAAAATGGCAGCGTGTTCTCCTACAAACCGCTGGCGGATTATCTGGGAAAAGAGCAGCCGGTTTACGGACTGCAAGCGGGTGAGGTAGCGCCGGAAACCCGCGTCGAAGACATGGCGGCTGAATACATCAAAGAAATCCGCACCGTTCAGCCTGTTGGGCCATATTTTCTGGCCGGCTACTCCTCCGGCGGCGTCGTGGCTTTCGAGATGGCTCAGCAATTAACGAGAGCCGGTGAAAAAGTAGCCCTGCTCGCCTTATTCGATACGCTCAATCCCGCACTGCTGGATGACACTCCAACCCTCGGCGCTCAACTCCGCACGCACTGGATTAACCTTTCCCGACTCAACCCATTGCAAAAGCTCAACTATATTGTGGAGCGAGGTAAATGGAAAAGCTTTGAGCTGGTCAAGAAAATGTCAGGCAAGTTTTCCGAGCCGGATCGGCATTCAAACTCTGACGAAATACCCGATATTTTCCAGCGCATAGAAGAGACTAACCGCCAAGCCTTCATAAATTATATCCCGCAAGTTTATCCCGGAAAGCTAACTCTTTTCCTTGCGATTGAGCGACCGGCAGCGCAGAGCAGCGATTCCCTCCTTGGCTGGGGCGAACTGGCAGCAGGGGGGGTGGAAATTCAGGAAGTTCCCGGACATTACAAAACCCTGATGCAAGAGCCCCGCGTCCGGGTTCTGGCGGAAAAGTTGAGCGCTTCTTTGCGCAAGGCGCAGGTGGTGGGAGATTGAAGACAGCACCGGCTCGCCGGAATGGTGCCAGCACCCGAACCCAGCAGGGAAATCGGTCGAGCGCCAACGCGATTATAACGACATTATTTTTCAGGTTAAGGGTGCCACCGGCAGTGCGGTGCATCTCAATGAAGCGATCGCACCGGCATGCGTATTGGCGAGGTTCTCAACTGGGGAAGGAGTTGCTGGCATATGTGACACCGGCACTCCCGGATGCCAGCGAACAATTGCCGGTGGAGCCAGAAGCGCAGGAGTCAGAACTGCTTTTGGGCGAGCATCCGGTAGAACCCACACTAGAAACGCAAGACCGGCAAGCACCCGCACCAGTGGAGACGGGATTGATTGCGTCTCCCTCAGCGGTGCCGGCTGACATTAGCCTGGAAGAGCCGGCTTTTGGGCACTTGACGCCGATTGCCGGTGAGGAACCTCAACAGCCAGCTGTACAGGAGGAAGAGCCAGTTACTGAGATAACTGCACCGGCACTCTCGCAAGCTGAGGTAATTGCCGATGTTGAGTCTCAACAGCTTGTTGGCACAACAGAAGTACACCTAGTGACTCAGCCAGTGGAACCGGCGGTTGAGTTAACTCGCCCGATTGCCGGTGACAAGCTGAATGAGAAGTCACCCGCACTCCGTGCAGTCCCCACAGTAGCTCCAGATGAGGCTGAGACAACCGGCTTGCCGGCAGTTGGGAAGCCAGATGCTGCTCACACAGAGATGGTAACGGGGGAGAAGCCTGTTCTGGGAGCAGAGAGCCAGACAGTGGGGCGTGCCAGTTGAGCCGGCACCGGCAACTGTTGCGCCGGCTGTTCTATCTGCGGTGGGAACTCCTGCAGCTTTGTTGAATTTTCCCCTAGAGAATCAGCCGCTGGTGGGCATTATTGATACCGGCTTTGCTGCCAATAACCCCGATATTGACTACAGCCAAATTATTTTAGGGCGGGATTATGTGGGGTCGGATGCCAATCCGTTGCTGCAGCCGGGGGAAGGCAACGAGCACGGCACCTACGTTTTGGGGGTGATTGCGGCAAAACAAAATAATGGCACTGGCATAGATGGGATTAATGATAAGGCACCGGTGTGGCTGGGACGTGCCGTAGGTTCAGGGAATTGGGCGGATTCACTGGTGGAATTTGTCAGTGCGGCTCAGGGTTCGGCGCAACCGAATGCGGTGGTAAACCTGAGTTTCGATTTGACAGCGACCCACCCGGATGGTAGTGTGACGACACGCTACGAGCTGACTGGGAAAGAACGGGCAGCTTTGAATAACGCCCAGGTGCATCAGGTGCTGATTGTGGCGGCGGCGGGAAATCAGGCAGGTCTTATGTCCGCTCTGGGTCAAGCGTCGAAAGAGTTTGACAATATTATAACAGTCGGTGCGGCAGATGGGATGAACCGGGCTGCATATTCTGGAGCGGGAGAAGGTCTGGATATTTTAGCGTTTGGAGGAACGCCAGAGCGTCCGGCAATTTCTACAGCAGGAGAAGGAGTGGGCGCTGCTGCGGGAACTTCCATAGCCGCAGCCGCTGTAACAGGTGCGGCTTCTTTGGTGTGGGCTGCTAATCCTGATTTGAGCTACCGGCAAGTAAAAGAGATTCTCTTGCAGACGGCTGCGGATTTGAACGAGCCCGGTTGGGATGCTCTGACTGGCTTTGGGTTGCTTAACTTGCAGGCGGCGGTGGAGACGGCTAGGGGAACTATGCCGGAACCGCTGTTGAGAGAGCCGGTGATGGAGCCGGTGATGGAGCCACTGTTGAGTTTTGATTTGACTGCTACTGGGGAAGCGGTTGAGGGTGCAAAGCCTTCTGAGCGTCCGGCTTTTGATAGGGGTGACGATTATCGGATTGTCAGTGACAGCAATTCAGATAATATCAGCTATACTTCGGTTATCCCCAGCGCCAGCTTGCTTTTTGATGGCCCCAGTCTCTCGTACACCTCGGAAGTCCCCAGCTTCAGCCCCACGAGTGACATCCCGATTGTCATTTCTCGAAGCTATGACAGCGAGAGCGCCGGGTTAATCAATGAGCCCCCTCGCTTCATCTCCACTAATGACATCCCGACTGTCATTTCACAGAAGCGATGACAGCGAGAGTGCCGGTTTAATCAATGAGCCCCCTCGGTTCATCTCCACTAATGACATCCCGACTGTCATTTTTTCGAGCCCTGACAGCGAGAGTGCCGGTGTAATCAATGAGCCCCCTCGCTTCATCTCCACTAATGACATCCCGATTGTCATTTCTTCGAGTTCTGACAGCGAGAGCGCCGGTCACACAGCCGTCGAACACAGCGATTACATCCCCAGCGTCTTGCAGACAGCCGTCAGCTATAGCTATGAAGTCCCCAGCATTTCTTACGGCTATGAAGTCCCTAGCGTCAGCTATAGCTATGAAGTCCCCAGCATTTCTTACAGCTATGAAGTCCCTAGCGTCAGCTATAGCTATGAAGTCCCCAGCATTTCTTACAGCTATGAAGTCCCTAGCGTCTCGCAGACAACCAGCAGCTACGTCAGCACCAGCTTTACCGGTAACACCCACAGCGTAAGCCATACTAGCGTCAACTACAGCGATAACGCCCCCAGCGTTTCGCAGACAATCACCAGCAACGTCAGCACCAGCAATGCCTGTAGCACACCAAGCGCCACCTACACCAGCGTCAGCTACAGTGATAATACCCCCAGCGTTAGCTATACATATCAGACTAGCAGTGCGGGGGATTGGTCAAATACTTGGGAGGGGGATTGGTCGAATGAGAGCGGGGATGATGGCTCACAAGACTCCGGCTATATAGATGGCAACTCCTACGACACAGGTTACGGAGATAGCTCCAACTATGGCTCGGGCTATGGTGGTGACTACGACTATGGCTGGGGCTATGGTGGGGACTACGGCTATGGCTCGGGTTATAATGGGGACTACAACTATGGCTCGGGCTATGGTGGGGATTACGGCTATGGCTCGGGTTATAATGGAGATGACAACTATGGCTGGGGTTATGGTGGGGAAAATAGCGACAGAAGCTATACGTCAGGCACCAGCAGTGATGGCAGCCCCTTCATTGATGGAACTCTGATTGTATCTAGCAGTGACGGCAGCCCCCAGCAGAACTTTATTAACGGGCTTATTAAAGCGAGCGATAGGGGTCGAGATGCTGTCCTACATTTTCTCAAAGGACTACTTTATCAATATCTAAAAAATAACGCCGCTTTGCTTCAGCCTGCTGCTGAATTGTTGAACCCAGAGGGAGTTCAAGCACGAGCCAAACTAGAAAACCTTATGCAGAGTAATTTGGCTTTTCAGGCAGGAAGAGGTGTTGCTGATGTAGCATCAATTTTACAGGGAATAGTGGAAATTGTGTCAGGAGGTGGTGGGACTATTGCAGGAGGTTTAAGCGTTAATCCTCCACTGATTGCAGCCGGAGTGGCGACAGCAGCGCATGGACTCACAACCGTAGGAGTTAGCGCTCAGGATTTGATTAACCTGATAGGTCAGGTTCTTCAGATTAGAGCTGACGGCAGTCCTTGGGATGAGGTTCCAGAGGAAGAGTGGGAAGAACTCAATAATCCACGTTACGGTCTTAGCGAAGAAGCGATAGCAATTGCAAACGGTCATGCCTATACAAATCACGCATTGGAATTTTCTGAAATCCAAAATCGGGAAGAGTTTGCAGAATTGATTGATTCCATCATAAAGAATCCCTCAGGAGTAAAAAATCTTAGCAGGCGGAGAACTGCTTACTGTGATGAGAGAACAGAAACACTTGTAATTGTAGCTCCAAGTGATGCAGATTTTGGCACAGCCTTTAGGCCCCCTGCCGGAAAATAATATTTTGATATTTTACGGGAATCTCGGCCATGAAAAGTATTAAGATCGCCTCGCCGCAAAAACAGCTGATGTAGAGCTATCTCTTCAAGAAATCGAGACTTTTGTTAGCGCAATAAATGGAGTGTGTGAGGCCATTCCAAAAGCTGATTTGAAAACGAGAATGGGAGGCTCTTGTGAAGAATACATGGCCCTTTCAAATTCCCTTTTAAAAGGGCTGGAGCGTCTTAAGTCGGACAGCACACAGTCCGAATCGTAAATTTTATATCCCAGTAAGGAGGAAAAATGGAACTTCCAAAAAATGATGCGGAAAAGGTAACAATAAAATTCACTTTGGAGAATTCATTTCATTTTAATCAAGTTTTCAATGAAATATCTCACGGCATTTGCCTGATTTTGAACTCAAAATTGGCACGAATAAAGAAGGAGCTAAAAGACTCTTAAGGGCAGTTCAAGCCTTGATTGACGAAATTGAATCAAGCAGTCAAGATTCCCATATTTCTTAAGTCAGCAGGCGGGCGCTATTGATAAAGCTTAGTGCCGGCAAACACTCAGGAGGGAGGGTTTGCCAACGGGTTTAACACATTTGTATGACAGCTTTTCAACTCGCTGCTGTAGCAATATTGTGGGAGAAAAAGATGGCGCAATACCTGATTTGGAACAAGTAGAGGCAGCGGCAACCCACCAGACGCCTAAGCCACCTTGGAAACCAGACAAGTATTTGCGAGTTGAACCGCCCTGTTCGGACATTCCCTCAGTGTTCGACTATCCCGCCCCAGATGACAGCGGGAGCGCCGGTGGCAGTGAGGGGGGAAGCGAGCCGGTGAATGAATAATTCACTGCACCCACAAAACCCTTCTCTCTTCAACCTGGGAGGAGAATCGCTGCAAGCAAAGTCGAATCGCTCACCAAATCGGGCATAATTTTTATACAATTATACCATTTCTCGGCGCTCCCTCACGGGGGCGGTTTATTAATTCTTTTCCCTTTGAAAACAAACTCTCTTCCCCGCTACTAAACCACCGGCAGCCCTTTATACAGACGTGCGCGGGGGGCTGCCGGTGGTAAAATCAGCGTCAGTACCGGCTTTACCGGAAAATATCCGGGTTCAGCCGGGGGCTGGAGTTATTGCGAGCACCTCCCCCACCTCCCTGCAGGCGAGCGCCGGTGCCGCCATCCGCGCGATCGAGGAAAGGACGCAAATTAATACCGCCAGACGCAGACTGCCGGCTGGGCCGGCTCCCCTGACCGGGGATAACTGTGCCCAAAATCTGCTCCAGCAATTTGCCATCTTGACCGCTGCCGGTAAATGTGGTAACAGCATCCGTTTGCCCGCCACTGTCAGCGACAGTCAAATTCTGGAAAACGCGATCGCGGATTGCCCGGGGATCTTGTCCGGGAGGCACCGTCAGCACAATCCGGCAAGCGGGGTTTTCCTGAGTTGTGACGCAGATAGTATTGTAGTTATTTTCCACCGCAGTGCGCAGTTCTTGCAAACCGTCGGGGCGGTAAGCTTCCAACCGGCGGCTGATTTCGTTGCAGCGAGCTTCCGGCGTCCAGCCACCCCCGAGGGCAGTAGGCGTCGCCCACGGATAAGCCAGACCCTCCTGGCTTTGCGGGTGGTACATTACAGTGTACTGACCGCTGATGTACTCGCAGGTAAACCGTGGCCCTTCAGCAGTTTGGGTGCCACCATTGCCACCGTATGGATCGTCAGCTGACTGCGGGGAATCGCTGGGGGGGACTCGCACATTGGAGCGTATCGGCCAATACTCCGCGACTAGCACCTCAGAATCAGTTGAGTTTGTCGCCGCACCGGCACTCCCGCCAACCAGCAGCGCCGCCACACCCAGGGACAAGCCAATCCCTCTAACCGCTGAGACGGCAACACTGTTACGGGGTTTTAACGACGTTGGGGACATAGTAACAATCCTCCAAGAAATTTTGGACTTTAATAGCTGTAGCACTGGGAGGGACAGGCGAGACGCCTGTCCTACGCCTTCTAGGGACAGGTGGGACGCCTGTCCTACGTCTGGGCTGAGTTTTTCCTGATGACGGAATCCGGCGCGAAAAGGTTCGCTCTCGGGTGCTGCCTGCCGGTGCCGGTACCGGCAACCACCGGCACTCCCCCACCGGCAGCCCGAAGCATTACAATTGCCTGTGGCGTGACTTTCCGAGGCAACACCGATTGGCAAAACAGCTAGAGTTATTCCCCACAGGTGAAGGTGCGGCTGAGAGCGACAGAGCCTCAACCTTTGCCGACAACCTGTCACAGCCGGTTCACCGGTGGTTCCGCTACTCAGCAGGGTTTTCCGCGCCTTGGGTAGAAGGACTCATCCAGCGAGAAAAAGCCAGAGGCAGGCGTCGAGTTCTTGACCCGTTTGCCGGTTCGGGCACGTCGCTTTTAGCCGCTGAATGTTGCGACATAGATGCGATTGGTATTGAAGCGCATCCCTTTGTCGCTCGCATCGCTCAGGCAAAGCTTTGCTGGCGGGAAAATCCCAAAGCATTTCGCGACTATGTTAATATTATCACAGAGCGAGCGAAAACGCAAGGGGGAGATGCGAGTGAATATCCGCCGCTGATTCAGAAGTGCTTCCCACCGGCAGCCCTCTCCCAGCTGGATGCCTTGCGGAAAGCGTGGGAAGAAGCTGCTGGCAGTTCCCCGGTTTCCGAACTGACTTGGCTGGCGCTGGTGTCGATTTTGCGGGAGTGCTCGCCGGTGGGGACCGCTCAGTGGCAATACATTCTGCCCAACAAGACAAAAGCCAAGATAGTTGAGCCTTACGAAGCCTTTGCGGCGAAAGTCAGGCTGATGAGCGAGGACATGGAAAAACGGCACCGGCTTGCCGGCGAAACGAGGGCGATCCTGTATCGGGAAGACGCCAGAGAGTGCGGTGCAATTCCTGCCGGTTGGGCGGATTTGGTCATCACCTCACCGCCTTATGCAAATAATTATGATTATGCTGATGCCACGAGACTGGAGATGAGTTTCTTTGGGGAAGTTCGCAGTTGGGGGGATTTGCAAAACGCAGTGCGCCGGTATCTTATCCGCTCTTGCACCCAGCACGTCGCTAAATTGAATAAAGAGATTGACAGGATTCTTAGCGAGCCGGTGCTTGAGCCGATTCGCCCGGAGATTGCAGAAATTTGCAGCCGGCTGGCGGCTGAGCGAGAAAATCACGGGGGCGAAAAGCCTTATCACACGATGATTGCGGCGTATTTCAGCGATATGGCAAAAGTTTGGCTGGCTTTGCGGCGCGTCACCGCTGCCGGCGCTCTGGTGTGCTTTGTGGTGGGGGATTCCGCACCTTATGGAATATACGTGCCTGCCGACAGGTGGCTTGGCGAGCTGGCTGTTGCGGCTGGGTTTAAAGGTTATAAATTTGAGAAGATTAGGGATAGAAATGTGAGGTGGCTGAACCGCAAACACCGGCTTCCGCTTCAGGAAGGACTCCTTTGGGTTGAGGGATAAGAAATGCAAAGGATTAAGGGAGCCGGCATTGCCGGCATTCTCGGCATTGCCGGCATTCTCGGCATTGCCGGCATTCTCGGCAGAATGAATTCTGCCGCTATACAGACAAAGCCCGCCTGCGCGGGCTTGATTTCTGGGTTTGTAGTAGGGCTTTAGCCCCACCGGCATTATCGGCATTATCGGCAGAATGAATTCTGCCGCTATACAGACAAAGCCCGCCTGCGCGGGCTTTATTGTAGCGTGAATTTCTCGTTCCCAGGCTCTGCCTGGGAATGCCTAATTGGAGGCTCTGCCTCCACCTGCAGCCGCACAAGACGAGGCAAAAAACGAGGCGGAGCCTCTAACTGTGGGTTCCCAGGCGGAGCCTGGGAACCAGATATTCTCGGCAGAATGAATTCTGCCGCTATACAAACGAAGCCCGCCTGCGCGGGCTTTATTGTCTCGTTCCCAGGCTCTGCCTGGGAATGCCTAATTGGAGGCTCTGCCTCCACCGGCTGCTGCATAAGACGAGGCAAAAAACGAGGCGGAGCCTCTAACTGTGGGTTCCCAGGCGGAGCCTGGGAACCAGATAAAAACTAGCAAGAAGAAAGTGGAATCATTCCCCAACTGTGCCTAGAAAAGAGACAGCGCCCGGCACCCCTCAGCGCCACCACCGAGCCACATCTTTAACAGCACCGGCAATCTTTTCCAGAGCTTTCTCACCCCCCAAGGCAAACATAACTGGAACCAGTATTGCTAACTCTTGAAGCAAGACGGGGCGAGTGCGGCGGGAGAGGGAGTGGAGCGCATCTCGCCAGAGGGGAAAAAGGCGAGCCGATGGTATCTCTGACAGGCGGGGTGCCAAAGCCCTCAGGACTTTTGCGCGAGCCCCCTGATTCTGAATGATCAGTGCCGCTTTTAGGGCATCGGGCAACAAATTTTCTGGCAGTTTATCCGCCAAAGCCCTCAAGACTTCTGCGCAATACTCATCATTAGAAATTCTCAGTGCCGACTGCAGGGCATCGGGAAACACTTCTGGCAGTTTATCCCCTAAAGCTGTCAGGGCTTCTGCGCGATACGCCTCATCCCGAATACTGTGTGCCGCTTTCAGGGCATCGGGCAACACTTCTGGCAGTTTATCCGCCAAAGCCGTCAGGACTTTTGCCCGATACCGCTCATCCTGAATACTGTGTGCCGCCTGCAGGGCATCGGGCAACAAATTGGAGGGCAGTTTATCCGCCAAAGCGCTCAAGACTTTTGCCCGATACCGCTCATGCCGAATACTCAGTGCCGCCTGCAGGGCATCGGGCAACAAATTTGAGGGCAGTTTATCCGCCAAAGCGCTCAGGGCATTTGCGCGCTCCCCCTCATTCCGAATACTTTCTGCCGCTTTTAGTGCCTGGGGAAACACTTCTGGAAATTTATCCGCCAAAGCGCTCACGGCTTGTGCGCGATGCGGCTCGCTCCAAATATTCTCTGCCTTCTGGAGGGCGTGGGGCAACACTTCTGGCAGTTTATCCGCCAAAACCCTCAAGACAAGTGCGCCATACCACTCATCGTCAATATACAGTGCCGTCTGGAGGGCACCGGCTAACAAATCTTCTGGCAGTTTATCCGCCAGCGCCGTCAGGGCTTTTGCCAGACACTCCTCATTGTGAATACTCTCTGCCGCCTGGAGGGCATCGGGCAAGATTTCTGGCAGTTTATCCGCCAAAGCGTTCAGAACTTGTGCCCGATATTGCTGATTCTGAATGCTTTGTGCCGCCTGAAGAGCGCCGGGCAACAAATTTTCTGGCAGTTTATCCGCCAAATAGCTCAGGGCTTCTGCGCGATACTGCTCATCCTCAATACTCAGTGCCGCTTGGAGGGCACCGGCTAACAAATCTTGTGGCAATTTATCCGCCAAAGCCCTCAGGGTTTGTGCGCGATACTGCTCCCCCTGAATGCTCAGTGCCGCCTGGAGGGCACCGGCTAACAAATCTTGTGGCAATTTATCCGCCAAAGCGCTCAGGGCATCTGCGCGACACCACTCCTCCTGAATGCTCAGTGCCGCCTGACAAGCACCGGCTAACAAATCTTGTGGCAATTTATCCGCCAAATAGCTCAGGGCTTGTGCGCGATACAGCTCATCCTGAATATTTTGTGCCGCTTTCAGGGCGTCAGGCAACAAATTTTCTGGCAGTTTATCCGCCAAAGCCCTCAGGGCTTGTGCGCGATTGCGCTCATCCCGAATATTCTCTGCCGCAAAGAGGGCGTCGGGCAGCACTTGTGGCAGTTTATCCGCCAAAGCCCTCAGGGTTTGTGCGCGAGACTCCTCATCCTGAATGCTCTGTGCTGCTTTCAGGGCGTCGGGCAGAACTTGTGGCAATTTATCCGCCAAATTGCTGAGGGCTTCTGCGCGATTCCGCTCATCCTGAATGCTCTGTGCCGCCTGCAGGGCGTCGGGCAAAACTTGTGGCAATTTATCCACCAAATCGCTGAGGGCTTCTGCGCGAAGCCGGCGATCTTGAATGCTCTGTGCCGCCTGCAGCGCATGGGGCAGCACTTCTGGCAATTTATCCGCCAACGCCTTCAAAGCTCGTGCGCGATTCCCCTCCTGGCGAATACTCAGTGCCGCCGGCAGGGCGTGGGGCAGCACGTCTGGCAATTTATCCGCCAAAGCGGTGAGCGCTCGTGCCCGATTCGGCTGATTCTGAATGCTCAGTGCCGCAAAGAGGGCGTCAGGCAACAAATTTTCTGGCAGTTTATCCGCCAAAGCGCTTAAAATTTCTGCGCGATTCCAGCCATCCTGAATGCTCAGTGCCGCAAAGAGGGCGTCGGGCAGAACTTCTGGCAATTTATCCGCCAAATAGCTCAGGGCTTGTGCGCGAAACCGCTGATCTCGAATGCTCTGTGCCGCTTGGAGGGCATCGGGCAGCACTTCTGGCAATTTATCCGCCAAAGCCGTCAGGGCTTCTGCGCGATACCGCAGATCCTGAATGCCCTGTGCTACTTGCAGGGCACCGGCTAGCACTTCTGGCAGTTTATCTGCTAAATTGCATAGCGCAAGTACATGAAACCGCTCATCCTGAAAGCTCTGTGACGCTTTTAGTGCCTGGGGCAACAAATCTTCTGGCAGTTTATCCGCCAAATCGCTCAGGGCTTGTGCGCGATACCGCTCATCCTGAATGCTCTGTGCCGTCTGGATGGCGGCGTGCAGTGCTCGATGTTTTAATGCCGGTGGCAAACAGCCGGCTAACTTTGTTAGTGCGCTTGCTTTTTGCTGTGAGTCTGGAATTTGCAAGGCGAAAATCAGTCCTTGTGCGGGAGCCCACAGGTTTTTTCTCACCAGTGCGAGCAGGAGATTCACCGGCATATTTGCCGGCAGACTGTTGACGGAAGCGGCAATCAGAGCATACCGGCACTCGCTACCGAAAACTTCGGGCAAAGTTGCCTCAGTCGGGTTTGCTTCTGCCAGCTCCCACGCGCGGGTAACATTGTTCAAATACCCCCCCGTCTGCCCCAGTCGCTCTCGCGCTTCATACCAGCCATTGCGCCCGCTTTCCGCTTCCTCCCGCAGCAGCCGGTGAATCTCCTCCACTTGTCCAGCTTTTTCCAAATGCCAGACGAGATATTCATGGATATAGCCATCTTCGGGCAGAGTGTGCCAGAGACTGTTGCGCGTATGAAGCCGGTATCGCAAGAGCAACTCGGCGTGAGCCTCTTGGAGTGAGCTAAAACCCATTCCTTGGGGGCGAGGTGCTATCAATTGCCGGCGAGCCATATCGCGCAGCAAGTCGTGCATCCTGTAGCTTTTCCACTCACACCCGCTTACAACTGCAGGAGAATCAGACAGGAGCAGCCCCTGATTCCAAAGGAATTCCAGACGCTCAGAGGCTTCTTTTTCTGACTGCATCCCCCACAGGGTAACTGCCGCAGGTGCGGCTACGCTGACATTTTCTGGCAGCACTCCCAAGGCGATAAAGTTTTCCCAGGCTTGTTCGCTATCCTCTCGCAATGCTATTAGGCTCAAGTTTGCCAGAGATTGCTCTGGCGTCATCAACTGCCATTGACTGTCAGCATGTACCATGCCGGTGTGCCTCCCTTGGGATGAGTGCTTCTGAATAGGAGAGAGGGGCGCGGTTGACCCCTCCCTACAGTTTATCACATAATCGGTTATCTTTGCCGGCTGAACCTAGCTAAGAGTTCTTCGCGGTTGAGCAGCATGATGAGTTGGGTGCGTTCCAGAGGATCGAGCTGTATCAAAGGCTCAATAATTTGGGACAATTCCTCATCGATAACCCCAAATTTAACCTGAAGCATGCTCTCAACCATCAGGCGCTGACCTTGCTGGACACCGGCTTGCGTGGCATCTTCCAGCCTTTGCAAATAAAGAGGTGACAGTTCCATAATTAACTCCCGGTCTTCTTGATCTAAGTCTTGACGGACTTCTAAAATCGTTCGCAGGTTATACAGCAATTCTAGCGCATTGAAACGGAATGGGTTATCCTTTGGAAGGGCTTTCAGCTCGGCAATGGCCTGTTTTTGAACGTTTCCCTTACCTAAAACCCTCACCCACAGGGTTTCTTGGGTGCGCGGCAGTTGGTGAATGGCGACAATTGCTGTTTTGAGAGAGGCGGGGAGAAAATAAACCCCTCTCACCCACTGATCTGGGTGCTGTATAGCGCCCAATCCTTCTAAGATTGAGGCGGAAACGGTAGGAGAGAGTATCCAAAGTTGCGGTAAGTCGGCCTCATCAATTCGGCCACTCTCCCGGTTGCGCTCTAATTCCGCATGAAGCTGGAACAGCTTGCTGAGGCAGCTGCGCACATCCGGCGGCGCAACTGCATTGCGGAAAGGCTCAAAGACTGCCGGTGTTGCCGCAAATTTTCCCAGCAAACCCAGGGTTTCTGCAACGGCTGCCGGTGGGGATGAGGGGGCAAACAAAACGTCGATTTGCCGGACTTCTCCTGCCATATCCCGGCTGGTTTCTACTTGCCCCATAGGACTTAGTATCTCTTTGAGATATTGCTTGGCAAATTGGTCATGGACGAATCTTGTCATTCAAGTTTGGATGAAACTTTTCGCTTGTATCTAAATTGTACTACTTTCCGGAATTGCCGGCATTGCCGGCATTATCGGCAGAATGAATTCTGCCGCTATACAAACGAAGCCCGCCTTCGCGGGCTTGATTTCTGGGTTTGTAGTTGGGCTTTAGCCCCAAAGTTTGTAGTTGGGCTTTAGCCCACCGGCATTTTCGGCATTGCCGGCATTGCCGGCATTATCGGCAGAATGAATTCTGCCGCTATACAAACGAAGCCCGCCTGCGCGGGCTTTATTGTAGCGTGAATTTCTCGTTTCCAGGCAGATCCTGGGAATGCCTAATTGGAGGCTCTGCCCCCACCGGCAGCCGCACAAGCCGAGGCAAAAAACGAGGCGGAGCCTCTAACTGTGGGTTCCCTGCATGAGCTGGTAAGCAGATAAATTTCGCTCTTCTCTTAGCCCGCGAAGGCGGGCTTTGTTTGTATAGCCGCGATTTCCAATCGCCAGGAAACTAGCAATAAGAAAATGTAATTATCCCCCAACTCTGCCTGGAAAGGAGACAGCGCCCGGCACCCCTCAGCGCCACCACCGCGCCACATCTTGAACAGCACCGGCAATTTCTGCCAGAGCTTTCTCACCCCCTAAGGCAAACATAACTGGAACCAGTGCCCCTAAGTCTGACAGCAAGTTCTTGCGAGTGCGGCGGGAGAGGGAGTGGAGCGCATCTCGCCAGAGGGGAAAAAGGCGAGCCGGTGGTATCTGTGACAGGCGGGGTGCCAAAGCCCTCAGGACTGGTACGCGCAACTTCTCGTCCTCAATGCTCTGTGCCGCCTGGAGGGCAGGGGGCAACACTTCAGGCAGTTTATCCGCCAAAACGCTCAGGGCTTTTGCGCGACCCCACTCATCGTGAATGCTCTGTGCCGCCTGGAGGGCGTCGGGCAAGACTTCAGGCAGTTTATCCGCCAAAGCCCTCAGGGCATATGCGCGATACAGCTTATCCTGAATGCTCTGTGCCGCTTTGAGGGCGTCGGGCAACACTTCAGGCAGTTTATCCGCCAAAGCCCTCAGGGCATATGCGCGATACAGCGGATACTGAATGCTCAGTGCCGCAGAGAGGGCGTCGGGCAACAAATTTTCAGGCAGTTTATCCGCCAAAGCGCTCAGGGCTTGTGCGCAATCCCGCTCATTCTGAATGCTCTGTGCCGCCTGGAGGGCAGCTTGCAGTGCCGGCTCTTTTAACGGTGATGGCAAGCAATCGGCTAGATCCGTCAGTGACTTGATTTTTTCCTGTGGATCTGGAATTTGCAAAGCGTAAGCCAGTCCTTGTGCTGGAGCCCACACCTTTTTTCTAACCAGTGCAACTAGCAAACCTACCGGCATATTTGCCGCCTGACTGTTAAGGGAAGCGGCAATCAGAGCACACCGGCACTCGCTACCAACAACTTCGGGCAAAGATGCCTCAGTCGGGTTCGCTTCTGCCAGTTCCCAAGCGCGGGTAACATTGCCCAAATAACCCGCCGTCTGCCCCAGTCGCTCTCGCGCTTCGTACCAGCCATTGCGCCCGCTTTCCGCTTCCTCCCGCAGCAGCCGGTGAATCTCCTCGACTTGTCCAGCTTTTTCTAAATGCCAGACGAGATACTCATGGATATAGCCATCCTCAGGCAGAGTGTGCCAGAGACTGTTGCGCCTCTTTTGCCGGTATCGCTCCAGCAACTCGGCGTTAGCCACAGCCAGCTGCAAACCCAGCCCTGGCAAATCGCCCCTCCGCTTCGGTTTTTCGGGCAAGGTTAACAAATTGCGTGCCAAGTCATGAAATAAGTCATGCAAGCGGAAAGTCAGTGTCCCATCCGCTAGAGGGACACCCGGTAACAGCAGCGCTTTACTGCGCAGGTATCGCAAGGTATCTTGGGCATCCCGCTCATCCATCTCCCAGAGGGTTGCCGCCATCGCGGGAGCAACCGTCACATCCTCTGGGTAAACCCCCAGCCAGATAAAATTGTGTCGCTCTTCTTCTGGCAATCGCTTTACGCTCAAGTTCAGTGATGCCGTTAAGCTCAGGCGTTTTAAAGTTGCCTCATCCGTAACGTCTCTCGCTCCAGGCAAGTCCAGTGTTTTTAACCGGGCAACCTCTTGCTGGAGATCCTGCAACAGAACTTTCCAGGAAATGCGCTCCGCCACCTGAGAAGCCCCCAGTTCCAGCGCCAGGGGGAGATAGCCAACCGCTTTCGCAAAATCAGCCGCTGACTTGCCCTCGACGTTTTCCAACTTGCGCCCCAGCTTCTTGGCGAGCAGTTCCATTGCCTGTTCTGGCGTCATCACATCCAGGCTAAAGGTGCTCGCTCCCAGGGCGTCAGCTATGATAGCCTCACGGGTTGTCACCAGCATCTGGCAGCGAGCTCCGCCTACCTGAAAATGTCGGGCGTGCTCCGGATTCCAGGCATCATCCACCACCAGCAGCACAGCTTTCTCCAGCAGCAGATTCTGGAGATGGGCGGAGGTTGCCCCCACACTGGTGGCGCGAAAGTTGTAGTCCCCCAGAGCCACCACCCAGCCGCCCAGCAGGGAGAGCAGGTCGGGTTCTTGACCCAGAGTTGCCCACAGAATGCCGTCACAGAAATGTTCCCTCACCGCTGAGTCGCCAGCCAGTGCGGCTGCTAAGGTAGATTTACCGACAGATCCCAAGCCGTGAATGGCGCTAATTACCAAAGTGCGCCCGGTTGAGGGCGATTCTGCCAGCAGGAGAGGTTTCAGATCCTTGCTGACTTCCGGGCGCTCCACAAAGTGAGCCGGCAGGGGGGGTGCCTGAAAAGGGATGCCCAGACGGGGAGCATTATTTGGGGGCATGTGAATGATAGTCACATCACGCCCTGCAAACCCTACTGTGGTATTGTTGTCCCCCTCAATGTTCTGGCCAACATTACTGTCCCCTGAAAAGGTTGGATTCATCCTTAATTTGGCTTACTCCCTGCGGCTATGCGCATTTAATTTGCGCTATCTCTATCTCTCCCACGTTCGGGGCAGTCTCCGTGCGTTTACCGCCATAAAGCCTTGAACGCGGTTGTAGGGCTGCTGCCCACTTGATGCAATAAGCAAATTAAAAGCATAACATCTAATCTGGTCCCTAACTTCCTAGCTGTTTGCCTAATTGATAGTTGCGTCGCGCCCTACTGTGCCAATCGTCTTATTGCCATCTCCCGTCACATTCTGTGCTGCGCTGTTACTGCCACTCACCGTCTGGCTGAAGGTGCTGACAGCCTTTGATATTGTTTCCGAATCTTCCCGCATCAAACGAGCTATTTCATCCGCCAGAGTTTTGTCCTCATCCAGCAACTTCTTGAGTTGCTTCTGGAGTGTCTCCTTGGCATCTTCATCGTCGGGAGAGTTGGCCAGCTCCTCTGCAGCCCCTTTGGCCATCGGTTTCGCTTCCACCTTCGGCCACAACTTCCCCCATAATGCCTTGGCTTTTTCCCAGGCGCTAGCACCCAAACCCTCACCCAGTTTCTTTGTTGCTTCCTCCGCGACTGTCTTTCCCCCCTTCAGCAGAAACGGCAAAAAAGGAGTCAAAAAAGCGGTTAAACTGACGACATCTACCACGCGCAACTCTCCTTCAATCGGCTAAACACCTGTCATGCCCCCACACCGGCTGTCTCAAACGAGGCGGCAGCCCACAGCTGTGGGTTCCCAGCTCATGCTGGGAACCAGATATAAAAAGCTGTCCCGCTCCCTCGCTCCCTCGCTCCCCCCACTCTATCACAAAGCCGGTCAAGCTAAACTCAAATCATTGGCGCAACTGGGGTGGCGGACTTCTGCAAAATCCACTCCTGTAAAATCGGATTCACCAACTCCGGCGCTTCATCCTGGGGACAGTGCCCCACCCCCTCCAAAGTGATAAACTTCTCAACAGTGGGGAACTTGGCAAACTCTTTCCCCAACTCCACCGGCTCCCACGGATCTTCGGCTCCCCACACAATCAGCGCCGGACACGGTAAAATTGGCAATAAGTCCTCCGGTAGCGGTCCTTGGGAGTAACTGGTAAATGCCACAAATACATCCACCGCGCCAATATCCTTCGCCGGTGCTAAGAGGATTTCTACCAACTCATCCGTCACTGCTTCTTGACGCCTGTACGCTTGCAGCAATATCTTCCGCACCGTTGCCGGTGTCGCCAGCCGGTTGAAAAATAATTGGCTGACCCACTTGACGTTTAGGATTTTTTGTGCTATTGGTGCGCCGATGCGCCGGTAGAAGGGCAGCTCAGCCCGCCGGCGATCGTGCAGCAGTCGCAACGAGCAGTTGAGCATGGCAACCCCCAGAGCGATATCGGGATTGTCCACTGCAGCTTGCATGGCAGCGACACAGCCAATGGAATTGCCGGCGAGGAAAGCTGGCCCACCGGCAACTTGCCGGCAGAAATCGGCAATTTGCTGCCCCCAGGTGTCAAAGGTGTAGGACATCTCGACGCCGGGAAGCGGTTTGGCAGATCCGCCAAAACCGATTAAATCAATGGCATAGACGCGGCAGGATTTTGCCAGCACCGGCAGGTTCTTCCGCCAGTGCCCCCAAGAGGCACCAAACCCGTGCACGAGGACAACAGCCGGTCCCGTGTCGCCTTGGCTCTGGTAGCAGATGGGGAACCCCCGCCAAATCCAGGTTTGGGTGCGGGTGCCGGTGGAGTCAGCTGAGGCGGTTGCAGGAGAAAAAGTCATGGTATTTCGCTTAGATGGCTAATGGCAATAGCCCCACCGGCATGTGCGCGAGGTGGGGGCGGGTTTATCAATATCTTCCCTGAGTCACAGAGATTTTGGCTGAACCCGCCCCTACCGGCATTTGGGATACAAAGGTTTGTAGTTGGGCTTTAGCCCAAAGGTTTGTAGTTGGGCTTTAGCCCAAAGGTTCGTAGTTGGGCTTTAGCCCAAAGTTCCCCTCGTTCCCAGGCTCCGCCTGGGAACGCCCCAAGGTCGGCTCTGCCTCCTTTCCCGCACAAGCAGATGAAAAGCCTAACCGTTTATCGCGTCTCGCCCCGCCGGCACTCACAGCGTTTTACGATTAAACGGTCTTTATAAAACACGCCTTCAGACGGGTTTTGTAGGTATGCTTTCTTCCGGATATTCCGCAATTTGCGGGCGGGACGCCCCCAAATCCGCATCTCCCCGACTCTCCGGACCGGCAATTGATAAGCAAAACTTATTGAAATTGGGAAAAGCAGGGCTAAATCCATAATTCACCGGGCCCTGACGCCCCACTTGCCGGCACCGGCTGGGTAAACAGGCAGTAATTTAGGCTAAGTTACGATTAAACGGTCTTTGTAAAACGCGGCTTGAGACGGGTTTTGTAGGTATGCTTTCTTCCGGAGATGAGGAAATTGGCGGGCGAGGGATACAAGAAACCGGGTTTCTTAAAGAAACCCGGTTTCTGGCCATTACTCCCCCTCCGGTGCACGCGGGGAGGGGGTTGGGGGGTGGGGTTCATCCGGCTGCAACGTCAGGCTTAGTGTGCCACCGGCACCCATACTGTGTCAGGATCTGAATGTTGCAACACTTTTAAGTTGAATTCAGACATGCCGGTTCAAACTCCTGCCGCTCTGCTGCCCTTCATCGGTTCTGAAGTACAATCGACTTACGATCAGGCGCGAGTGGCAATCCTTCCCATCCCCTACGAAGCGACCACCACCTACCGGCGAGGGTGCCAAAACGGGCCGGCGGCAATTCTAGACGCCTCGCAACAGCTGGAATGCTATGATGAGGAGCTAGACCGGGAAATCGCCGAAGAGGTGCGCATTTATACCTTGCCGCCGGTGGCGGACACCCGGAATGGCCAGAAGGTGACATCTGAAGAAATGCTGCGCGTCACCCAGGAAGCGGTGCTAGAGCAGATTGCCGGTGGCAAGTTCGTCATCGCCCTAGGTGGCGAACACAGCATCACCCAAGGGGTAGTGGGAGCGTACCGGCAAGCGTATGGGGATGAACCCTTCACAGTGGTTCAAATCGACGCCCACGGAGATTTGCGCCACGAGTACGAGGGGTCAATCTACAACCACGCCTGCGTGATGCGCCGGATTGTGGGCATGGGGCTGCCCACACTGCAAATCGGCATCCGCAGCATTTGCAAAGAAGAAGCCGACCTGATAAAAGAAAAACAGCTGCCGGTGATTCGGGCGCGGGATATTGTCACCCAGCCAGATTGGATGGAGCGAGCACTCGCCAGCATCCAGACGAAACGAGTGTTTTTCACCATCGATCTCGACGGACTTGACCCGACGCTGATACCGGGCGTGGGCACCCCAGAACCGGGCGGGTTGAATTGGTACAGCCTGACAGCCTTCTTGCGGCGGGTGTTTGACTCCCACGAAGTTATAGGGTGCGATGTCATGGAGTTAGCGCCGGTGGTGGATTCTGTAGTTTCCGAATTCACAGCGGCCAAATTGGTCTATAAACTAATAGGATACCAAGCGCTGGCTCAAGGCTGGTAGGGGCAGGTAACGCTTCGGGTCTGTGTTGATTCTCCCCAATTGTGATTCACACTTCGGCAATATGACTTCTATAGAAATGACCGCTACTGCCACCGGCAGCTACGCCCCGGATTTTGAACTGCCTGGAATTGATGATAAGGTACACCATTTAGCCCGCTATCTGGAAAACTTTCAAGCGGTGGGAGTGGTGTTCATGTGCAATCACTGCCCTTATGTGGGCCTGTATCTCGACCGGCTCAAACAGATCCAAGCCGATTTTCAAGAGCGAGGCGTTACCTTAATCGGCATCAACCCCAATGATGCCGAGCTGTATCCCGACGACAGCTTTGAGAACATGAAAACCTTCGCCGCCAAGAACGAGATCAACTTCCCCTACATCCGGGACGTGACCCAGGATGTGGCGCACTGCTTCGGAGCGCAGAGAACTCCGGAGGTATTTTTGCTGGACAAGACCGGCGTAGTGCGCTACCACGGGCAAATTGACGACAGCGCCAATGACCCAGAAGCGGTGGGGGTGCCCTATTTGCGCAACGCCATCGAACAGCTGCTCAGCGGGGAGCAGGTGACGCTCTCGTCCACAGAAGCGTTTGGCTGCTCGGTGAAGTGGCGGGAATAAGGGCATGGGGCATGGGGCATGGGGCATGGGGCATGGCGCATAGCGCATGGGGCATGGGGCAAATCTCCAATCCCCAATCCCCAATCCCCAATCCCCAATCCCCAATCCTTGCATCCCCAATCCCCAATCCCCAATCCTTGCATCCACGCATCCAAAATCCTTGCATCCCCAATCCCCGTTGCAAAATGCCTCTCTACTGCTATCGTATGGTGGAGGGAAATTCAGTGGAGAGAGTAGTCACGGCATCATGGGTATAGTTTATCGGCGGATTCTGCTGAAGCTGAGTGGTGAAGCCCTGATGGGGAGCCTGGGGTACGGGATCGATCCGGGCGTGGTTCAGGAGATCGCTCAGGAAGTGGCCGATGTGGTGGCCGGTGGCGTCCAGATGGCCATTGTCGTCGGCGGCGGCAATATTTTTCGGGGGGTGAAGGCGGCTAGTGCTGGAATGGACAGGGCGACGGCGGACTACATTGGCATGATTGCCACGGTGATGAACGCCATGACCCTGCAAGATGCCCTAGAGCGCAGCGGAGTGCCAACGCGAGTGCAAACGGCGATAGCCATGCAGGAAGTGGCGGAACCCTACATCCGGCGTCGCGCCATCCGCCACCTGGAAAAAGGGCGGGTGGTAATTTTTGGCGCGGGATCTGGGAATCCCTTCTTCACCACAGACACCACAGCGGCGTTGCGAGCTGCAGAAATTGATGCCAATGTAATATTTAAGGCGACTAAGGTGGACGGCATCTACGATTCAGACCCTCATGTCAACCCAGAGGCTCGCCGCTACCAAAGTCTGACCTACGGGCACGTGCTGGTCAATGACCTGCGGGTGATGGACAGCACGGCTATAGCTCTCTGTAAAGAGAATAACATCCCTATTATGGTCTTTGACATTGCGGTGCGGGGGAACATCCGCCGAGCCGTTATGGGAGAACCAGTTGGAACAATTGTGGGAGGTTTCTGTGAAGTTAGCTGACGTTGAAAGTCAAATGCAAAAAGCTGTTGAGGCAACTCAACGCTCGTTTAATACGATTAGAACTGGTCGCGCAAATGCGTCACTCCTCGACCGGGTGACGGTGGAGTATTACGGTGCCGAAACGCCACTCAAAGCTATGGCAAACATTAGCACGCCGGATGCGACCACACTCCTGATTCAACCTTATGACCGCAAAAGCTTGAACCCGATTGAGAAGGCGATTTCGCTATCAGATGTGGGGCTGACGCCAAACAATGACGGCTCTGTTATTCGCTTGAACATTCCGCCGCTGACGAGCGAGCGCCGCAAGGAATTTGTGAAAATGGCGCACAAGTACGCCGAAGAGGGGAAAGTTGCCATTCGCAATATCCGCCGCGAGGCTGTAGACTCGGTGCGCAAGCAGGAAAAAGCCGGCGAGCTGGCTGAGGATGAAGCGCGGGACACGCAAGATAAAATTCAAAAGCTGACGGATAAGTACATCGCTAAGCTTGAGAAATTGCTGGCGGACAAAGAGAAAGAAATCACTACTGTGTGATCGGGTGTTAGGGGTTGGGGGTGCGGAACGCTTTGGCTGATATATCCTGGCGATTAGAAATCGCGGCTATACAGACAAAGCCCGCCTGCGCGGGCTAATTGGAAAAGGGCCTGTTCTACCGTAGCCCAAATTCAAAAGTGGGATGCTCCCCGTGTTAGGGATCTGGTGTTAGGTGCGATCGCTAACCTTCTGTCCCGAAACCCTAAAACCTCTTCTCCCCAAACCGCCCCTTAACGATTTGGGATTTGGGATTTGGGATTGAGGAAAACGGCAGGAAAGGATTTTCAGCCAGAGAAAAAATACTGTCTGCGGACCCTTGCAAGATGCCTGTCCTACGAGGTAGAGCCGTAGGGCAAGCGTTCCCTCCAACGCCCAATGTCTAATGTTGTAACCCATTTGGCTCGTGCTGTAACATGTCCGGCAATAGGGGCGGCCTGACTGTTCGCCCCCGAAAAGCCTGCGAGGCGACACCCCCCTGTCCGCACAATAGATTTGCAATAATTTGCAATAGGAATGCCGGCGGAAATGGCTGACCGGCTCTCGACCGCACGGAAGGCAAACACCAACAGAAAAACCAGATTGAGGAGCGAACGGAAAAGATAATGTTTGATTGTATCATTGTCGGTGCCGGCCCTGCCGGTGGGACCGCCGCCTATCACTTAGCGAAGCGGGGGCGCTCCGTTTTAGTTCTGGAAAAGGAATCCCTGCCTCGCTACAAACCCTGTGGCGGCGGCGTCTCACCGGTGGTTGCCCAGTGGTTTGACTTTGACTTTTCCCCAGCGATTTCCCTGAAGGTGAGCGAGATTCGCTACACCTGGAAGATGGGAGATCCAGTGGAAGTGGCTCTGGAAACCAAGGAGCCAATCTGGATGGTGCGGCGCGAGGTGTTTGACCACTTCTTGGTGCAGCAAGCGCAAAAGCAGGGAGCTGAACTGCGAGACAGTACGGAAGTCACCGGCATCCAATTCAAAAGCGACAGGTGGGAAGTCAGCACCGGCAATGGGCCGGTGGAAGGCCGGTATTTAATCGCGGCGGACGGTGCCAAGGGGCCAATGGCCAAGTGGCTGGGCTTCAAGGAGCGCAAGCGCCGGCTCGGGGGAGCTCTGGAAGCGGAAACCCCACTCCCGAGCGAACCCGCTCCTGCGGCTTACTTTGAATTTGGTATGGTCAAAAATGGCTACATCTGGAACTTCCCCAAAGCAGATGGGTACTCTATCGGCATTGGGACGTTCCGGGGCGGTGAGTCTCAAAACTTCAGGAGCATCCTGGCTGAGTACAGCACGATGTTTAATGCCGATTTCTCCACTGCCAAACAGTATGGCCATCCCCTGTGCTTGTGGGACGGCAACCAGAAGCTGCACACCCAGAATGCGATTTTGGCCGGTGAAGCCGCCTGCGTGGTCGATCCGTTTACCGCTGAGGGGATTCGCCCCTCGATTTTTAGCGGGCTGAAGGCGTCAGAGGCGATAGACGCAGCGCTGGAGGGCGATCTCAACGCACTGGAAAAATACACCGAGGTCATCAGTGAAGAGTGGGGCGCAGAGATGCTGTGGGCGCAGCGGATAGCGGGGCTGTTCTACCGCATTCCCGGTATCGCTTATAAAGTGGGTGTGAAGCGACCCTCTGCAACCAAGCGCATCGGCCTGATTCTCAGCGGGGAACTGCGCTATTCCGATGTAGCAGAGCGGGCCATTAAACGCCTGAGCAGCAGCTTGATACCGGGTGCGAGCGGCTGAGGGGGATTTTAGAGTTTAGATTTTAGAGTTTAGATTTTAGGGTGGCCTGGTAAAGTCTAAACTCTAAATTCCAAAATTCCCGATATGGGTGCTGATATGTTGAAGAGAAACCGGGTTTCTTGAAGAAACCCGGTTTCTGGCCTCCAGTAGATGACTTGGGGATTTTACCTGAGACGCTAACGACCGAACGCTCTACAAGAAGTAACGAATAACTAACAGCATAATGACACAAATGTTTGACTGCATAATTGTCGGTGCCGGCCCTGCCGGTGGCGCAGCTGCCTATCACTTAGCCAAGCGGGGGCGCTCGGTTTTGGTGCTGGAAAAGGAATCTCTGCCTCGCTACAAACCCTGTAGCGGTGCTGTCTCACCGGCAGTCGCCGAGTGGTTTGACTTTGACTTTTCCCCAGCGATTTCTCTGAAGCTGAAGCAAGTTCGCTACACTTGGAAAATGGAAGATCCGGTGGAGGTGGGACTGGATGTCTCGGAGCCAATCTGGATGGTGCGGCGGGAGGTGTTTGACCACTTCCTGATCCAGCAAGCGCAAAAGCAGGGAGCTGAACTGCGCGACGGTACGGAAGTCACCGGCATCCAGTTCAAAAACGGTTCCTGGCAAGTCAGCACCGCGAATGGGCCGGTGGGAGGCCGGTATTTAATCGCGGCGGACGGTGCCAAGGGGCCAATGGCCAAGTGGCTGGGCTTCAAGGAGCGCAAGCGCCGGCTGGCGGCTGCTTTGGAAACCCCAATTACAGCTAAGAATGGGTCAGATAGTAAGGTACTCTTTGATTTTGGCCAGGTGAAAAATGGCTTTATCTGGACTTTCCCGAAATCCGATGGCTATTCTATCGGTGCCAGCACGTTTCAAGGCGGTGACTCGCAAGATTTTAAGAAGATTTTGGGCGAGTACGCCACTGAGTTAGGCGTGGCGGAAGGCACCGGCAAGCTTTACGAGCACGCCCTTGTTTTGTGGGATGGCAATCAGAAGCTGCACGCGCAAAATGCGCTGTTAGCCGGTGAAGCAGCCTGTGTGGTCGATCCGTTTACAGCGGAAGGGATTCGCCCTTCAATGTTCAGCGGCGTCAAAGCAGCAGAGGCAATCAACGGAGCGCTTGCCGGTGCCGGTGACGCTCTAGAAAAATACACCGAGGCGATCAACGAAAAGTGGGGCGGCGATATGGTGTGGGCGCAACGCTTATCTGGTTTATTTTACCGGATTCCTGGCATTGCGTATAAAGTGGGGGTGAAACGACCGGCAGCCACCCAGACAATGGGCAAAGTGTTGTGCGGCGATTTGCGCTATTCCGAGGTGGCGGATTTCGCTATCAAACGGCTCAGCAAGAGTATCTTGCCGGGGATGGGCCGGTAAAGAGATTTTGGATTAAGATCAGTAGTAGGGTGCGTTCCGGGGGAACGCAGCCTACGGGGCGCTGGATTGCTGCTGGTAGGCGAGATAAACCGCTTCTAGAAATTGCTCGGGGGTAACTCCCTCCGGCACTTTTTCCATCTCTATCGCATCTTTGACTTGACGAGCGAGTGTTCGGCTTAACTCAGATTTCGCCTCCTTCGCCAGATCGCCGCGCCGCTGCAAATACTCGCGAATGACGGCAAAGTCGTCTGGGAGCAGCAGGGATAAGTTGGCTATTTGGGGCAACTGTTGCGCTAGGTTTCTAGCCGTCTCAGAAATGGGAAATGTTGCCGGTGCGGCGGGCTGTTCCGCTTGAATGACAAGGGTGCCGGCGACTAGATCTCCCAGGCGCTTCTCCTGGGAAGTTAGCATAATGAGAAACGCACCGATAAACAAGGTGTCATCAATGGGTCGCAGCAGAGCTCGCAGTGTCGCTTGTTGCAGCTCGACGGTGCGCCCGTCGTCACGAATGACGCGAATTTTGGCAAAGCGTTTTCCTGGGGTTTGACCTTGCCAAAAGGTTTCAAAGAAAACGAAGTACCCCATATAGATGCAGAACGTGCCCAAGATGGCAATTGATACTAGCCAAAGTCCTATATTATCAGTGCCCACCAGTTGGGCCAACAGTTCTACCAGCTGAATCGAAAGGAAAGACCAGGCGATTAGGAACACCACGACTATTACGCCCAAGACGTGATAGTCAATGAGCAGGGCAAAGGCGCGATTCCCAATGCCGGCGAGGTTAAATTCCAGTTCGACACTTTCTGGCGTGAGTAGTGTGACGCGATTAAAGAAACGCATGGCTGCTTATAGAGTTAAATGGTGCGGTTGCGCAACTGCAAACCCAAACCCTCGCGCCGGCTCCGCAGGTCACAGTATACCACAGCTTTGATGGCTTGCCATAGCGGCAGCACAAATACACCTATTGCTAAGCCTAAGAGGTAGGATAAAATATAGGTTAAAGCCAGAAAATTAGGGGACTGGGGCGGGTAAAATTTGGCCAAGGTTTCCTGAATAACAGCGGCAGCGATTTGCGCGGGAATTTGTAAAGGTAGTGTAATTAAAAATCCTAAAATCGCTATGGAAAAAATCCGCCGAACCTGTCCCTTAGTCAACTCCCAGCTGCGGGCAATCGTTTTCACTACGCCGGTGTCGCTCTCGATTGCCAAGGGCACGTCAAAAATGAAAAGGCGACAGAGGAACCAGATTAAAAGGTAAAAAATCGTAACAATAGCGATAAATCCGAGCAGAACGAAGATGGCAATGGCCGCAGGATTTTGTTGAACTTGGCCTCCAAAAATCGCGATTATTGCAACAGCAGATATAGCGCCTAAAATCAAGACAGAGAGATATAAAAGTAGGAAAAATCCCATATACATAAGGAACCACAAAACATAGGCGCGTAAAAAGCGCCATTTTCGCGGGCCGATATAGCTGCGAGCGTCCTGGGCACTTTCGGGCTGACTGACCACTTCCCCAAAAGCCAAGCGCAAAATTACAGCCGAATTAGCAATAGATTCAGCCAAGCAATACACAAAAAACACTATCCAAATCGGAAGGATTAACCTCAAATCAGAAAGGCTAAGCTGGCCATTTAAAAAAAGTAAAGGCAGAGGAATGAGCAGGGCGATGGGAACCAGTTGCCACAACGTGGCTTGCAGAGCGATACCGAAATATAATTTCAGATGCGAGCGATAGAGCCGAAAGCCAGCACTGACGACATTGCCAACGCTGAGTGGCTGTATGGGATTGGGAGAGCTCTGGCTAGCCGGCATGAGGGAAAGCCTCCTGTTGAGAGGAACGCTAGGTTTGATGCTATTGTAAGCTACCCTAGGGGTAGAAACCGGCAAGCATTTCTAAAGAAATTATGAATATTCAGCGTTGGGTGGCGCGGCGGGAACCGAACTGGAAGCAGCTGGACGCCCTGTTGCAGCAAGTGGAGAAAAAAGGACTGAAGTCGCTGCGATCGGATGAAATCCGCCAGATGGCCAGTTTGTATCGTTCGGTGTCGGCAGATCTAGCTCGGGCGCGAACAAATCAAGTGGGAGAAACCCTGGTGCGCGACTTGCAAATTCTCACGTCTCGCAGCTATAATCAAATTTACCAGGGGTCGCACCGGCAGCAATGGGGAGCGGTGCTGGAATTTTATCGCTGGGGGTTTCCGGCGGCGGTGCGGCAGACCTGGGGATACATCGCTACCGCTGTGGCTATCTTTACAGTGGGGGCGGCGATCGCTTGGTGGTTTGCCTGGCAAGACCCCATGTTTCTGTCTCTTATAGTCCCAGAAAGTTTGATTGTCAAGGTGCGCGACCGGCACGAGCTGTGGGTGGGGTCAATTGTGGGGATTGAACCTTTAGCCTCCACCAATATTATGATTAACAACCTGAAGGTGGCGTTTGCGGCGGTTGCCGGCGGAATGACTGCCGGTGCGTTTACTGTGTTTATACTGTTTTTCAACGGAGTGCAAATTGGGGCGATTTCCGCCTTGGTGGGGCAAAATAATTTAGCTTATCCCTTTTGGGCGTTTGTGTTCCCCCACGGTTCCCTGGAACTGCCGGCGATTTTTTTGGCGGGGGGTGCCGGTCTGTTGCTCGCTAGGGCGATTCTTTTTCCGGGGAAATACCGCCGGCAAGATGCGCTGAAAGTCTGCGGCTCCCTTGCGGCACAGCTGGTGTTTGGCATTGTGCCGATGCTGGTGATTGCCGGCACTGTTGAGGGATTTTTCTCGCCCAGTCCTGCCGTTGCGGAGGAACTGAAGTATGCGGTGGGGATGCTATTTTTTGCGCTGCTGGTGATGTATTGCAGTCGAAAGAAGTCGGAATAGTTTATGAACCGCCCCTATTATAGCGGCTCTCAGTTGGATGAACTATGGCCCATAAACTCGGTTTCTTAAAGAAACCGGGTTTCTCAGTACCTCACCAAGATGAGAGAGGCTATATTTCATTTTAATGGCAGGGGATTTATCGCTTAAAGTTGGGGGGGCTTGGCGGTTGGAAACCGCAGCTACACAGACGAAACCCGCCTTCGCGGGTTTCAAGAATTGCAAAAGGTTGGCGCACGCAAGGCAAGTCGCAGTATCTAGCTCGGGGGATTTATCCTGTGCCGGGGGCGGGTTTAGAAATATAGCAGCAGTCATATTGGTTAGAACAATAGAAGCTTTGGGAGCGGGGGAGCAAGAGAGGGCCGAATGTAGGTTTCCTAAATGCTTACTGCTATATAGACGTAGGGCTGGCGTCCGCCGAGCCTGAAGGTCTAATGTTCTAATCTAAGTGGCTACTGCTATATCTTTCGTTGTCTGGCAAATCCCTTTGGCGAACCCGCCCCTACAAGCTGCCGGCAGTTGACCTCAATCAGATAAATATAGCAGCAGTCATATTAGTTAGAACAATAGAAGCTTCCGGAGCGGGGGAGCAAGGAAGGCCGGAATGTAGATTTACTAAATTCTTACTGCTATATAGACGTAGGGCAGGCGGGACGCCCCCCCTGAAGGTCTAATGTTATAAACTAAGTGCATACTGCTATAATGGCAGGGTATTTATCGCTTAAAGTTGGGGGGGGGCTTGGCGGTTGGAAACCGCAGCTACACAGACGAAACCCGCCTTCGCGGGTTTCAAGAATTGCAAAAGGTTGGCGCACGCAAGGCAAGTCGCAGTATCTAGATCCGGGGATTTATCGCTGTGCGGGGGCGGGTTTAGAAATATGTTTCGTTGTGTGGCAAATCCCTTTGGCGAACCCGCCCCTACAAGCTGCCGGCAGTTGACCTTGGGTTTTAAGATTCTAGCTCTTCTCTTAAGTCCGCGTAGGCGGACTTCGTTTGTGTAGCCGCGATTTCCAATCGCCGGGAGCTTAAGTTGACACCAGTGGCCACCCACGGAGACCGCCCTCTTCCGGGTTTCAAAGGGTGTACTTCATCCAACTGAAAACCGCTATAAATCTCTCTCAGTTTACCGTCCTGCTTGAATGCGAGCTAGTGCGCTATAATAAAAAGGAAGCATAAATCAAAGACTGAGGGATAAACATGAAAGCGTTTGAAGTCATGGGAACTGCAGACGATCCCGATGATGAGAGTAGTGAATCTGTAAAAGCTAGTCTGCGCCGCTCCTTGCAGGAAGCCAAAGCAGGTCATCGCTTGCCCCTCTCTCAAATGTGGGAGGGGATTGATGCGGGAAACGCTACAGCTGGTTCCGCGCTTTCAGCTGCAGGTACCGGTCAACAAGCTGGGTGCTGATTCGATCCGCCGGCGCGTCGAGCACGAGCACGCCTTTTTGCTTCAGCTGAGCGAACGCAACCCCGCGCTGCGACAGTAAATCTAGCGCCACAGCGCGAGTGTACGCCGCTGATATCTCTCCCTTTTTCCCGTCAGCAACCGGCACAGACGTGTGAGCCAAAGTGTCAACTTGCGGGTCGCGGAGCGTGACGCAAAATGGCAAATAGCGCGGCGTCAGCCGTCCCAAAGCGGCGAGGAGTTCCGAGGAAGCAGTGCTGTCAACAATATCCGTAATCAACACCACTAGCGACCGGCGAGTTTGCAGCTTCACGAGATTTGTGACCGCACCCATATAATCTGGCTCTAATACCACCGGCTGAATTGGCGTCAGTCGCTCAATGAGCCGGTTGAGATGCTGCTGGCCCCGTTCTGGCGGAATCCAGGCGGTAACTTCCCGGTCAAACACCCCAACCCCCACGCGATCGCCCCGGCTCAACCCAGCTAAAGCGAGCGCCAAAGTTGCATTCAACCCCCAGTCAAACCGCTTCAACCCCCTCACCCGCGCCGTCATCAAACGCCCCCGATCCAGCAAAATCATTACCGTTTGCTCCTGTTCGGGTTCGAGCACTCGCACCTGCAGCGGCGTTCTCCCAAACGCCCCCAACCGCCGCGATGTCGCTTTCCAGTCAATCAAGCGGAAATCGTCACCGGCACTATACTCCCTCAACTCCGCAAATTCAGTTCCCATACCGAACCGGCTCGCTTGCGGCGTATTGCCGGCATTTAGCAGCGCCAGCCGAATCGCCAGCGCCCGCAATGCCAGCAAATCCGGATAAACCGCTACTTTTTGACTCGCCCGGACTGTCCAGTCGTGCCAAGCCAGCCCCCAAGGGCCAAGCTGCCTCACATGAATGTCCCCCCACCCGCACTCGCCCCGATTTTTCGGCTGCACTGTATAGGTGAGTTCCTCTGTGGTGTCCGGTTGCAGGGCGGCGTCAAGTGCCGGTGCCGAGACTTCAAACTCTACCGGGTAGCTGTCGCGGATTTGAATGTGGGCGGGGATCTTTCCGGCTCGCACCGACAGAACAACCGGATTTTCTCGCCCGATGGAAAGGCGTCCCAGGGAGCCGCGCGTTACTTGCGTGCGATGAGCGCGCACCCGGATTCCATCAAAAAGCATCAGGAGGAGGATGCCGGTGTCGTAGAGGAGGGTGCCGGTGATGCCTGCCGGCAAGTTAAAGAAAATGGCGAGTGCCGGTGCGATGAGGATGCCCAGCAGCAAGAGGAAATAGACTCGGAGTGAGGGGATCATTGGATTGATTGGCGAATTGATAGGGGGGAATAATGAACCGCCCCCGTGAAGGGACGCCAAGAAGGAAAATCTATTCTTTTTCTTACTCCCCCCCTCCCCTTGTGGGAGAGTGGGCTGGGGGGTGAGGGGAAGAGGGGGCTGAAGTAGTTCAAGGACATAATATCACTACCTCGGCACCGGCACCTGGCTCAAGAGCGAAGCGATCGCCGCATCCACCTGCAACCCATCCAGCTGCGCCTCGGGTCTGAGAATCAGCCGGTGGCGCAGCAGCGGCGCAGCCACAGCTTTAATATCATCCGGCGTCACAAAATCGCGCCGGTTCAGCCACGCATTCGCCTTGCCCGACAGCAGCCAAGCCACCGCAGAACGGGGAGACGCCCCCAGCGCCAAATCGGGATGCTTGCGCGAACGCTGCACCAATTCTAACATATAATCTACCACCTTTTCTGCAACTTTTACCCCCCTTACTTCCTGACGCGCCGCCAAAACTTGCTCAACTGCTGCCAGCGGCTTCAGCTTCTCCAAATCCAGCCGGCGCGATAGCAAATTCGCCTGACTGTTCAGCAACATTTGCTTCTCCGCCGCCGCCTCCGGATAGCCGACAATCAGCTTAAACAAAAACCTGTCCAGCTGCGCCTCCGGCAGCGGATAAGTCCCCTCAAACTCCAGAGAGTTTTGCGTCGCCATCACCCAAAATAGAGCCGGCAACGCCAGACTTTCCCCATCCAATGTTACCTGCTGCTCCTGCATCGCCTCCAGTAGCGCCGCCTGGGTTTTCGGCGGCGTCCGGTTAATCTCATCCGCCAGCAATATCTCGGTGAACACCGGCCCTTTTTTCAGGGTGAAGCTGCGGGCATTCATATCAAAAATATTCGTCCCCAAAATATCCGCCGGCATAATATCTGGCGTCAGCTGAATCCTCCGGAACTCCGCTCGCACCAGTCGCGCCAGCACCTGCGCCAAAAGCGTCTTGCCGGTGCCTGGCACGCCCTCCAAAATCACATGCCCGCCGGCAAGCAGCGCCACAAGCAGCTGCTGCACCAGCGCCGCTTGCCCGACAACAATCTCGTTGAGGGCTTGGCTCAGTCTCGTAAATACAGCGTTAGTTTCGCTCATTAATTAGTGCTTATGTATCAGTTGTCTGGGAAATGGGGAATAGAAGCCGGGATTAGGGGATTAGGGGAGAAAAAACTCTTAATCCCCAAATCCCCTAATCCCGGCTCATCACCCATTGCCATTTTCTCAACCAGGTCAGCAAGTCTCGCTCACTGATTCGGCGCTTTTGCGAGTGCAGTTGCAGCAATTCTAGCAATTGAGCTGCCGGTCGCCCGGTTTCCCTGGCCCAGGCATCGGCCAGCACCTGCGGTTCCAGCAGCACCGGCCCGAGTCCCAAGGCTTTTTGCAGCTGCAGCTGCTGTTCTTTGCCGACTGCTTCGAGAATAAATTCCCGGCTTTCGGCTTTTTCTAAGACGCCGGCAAGGGCTTGAATATAGGCAGTGCTGCTGTCGGTGGCCGGCACTTCTAAGGGTTGGGGCTGCCCGAAGCGCCGGTTTCCAGCCCAGATGCCGGCGAAAAGCATGACGCCTGCCTGCAAAAAAGCGGCCAGCAAGGGGGTTTTGGCCAGATAGGCCAGCCAGCCGGCGGGGGTTTGTTTGCTTTTGCTATCCTGCGGGTTCCTGTAGCCGTGGATATATTCATCCACCCAGACCCTATTGTTATTTTGAGTGACTAGCTGTGCCAGAAATTCATAGTTTCCGGGTTCGTTTTGATAGGCGTTGGCGGCTAAATGGGGCGTGGTGGCCCAAACGATCCGTCCCTTGCCGATTTTCTCCTGCCACACCGCATCGCCGAAAAAATCGCCGAGGAGAGTGGTTTTTGCGGGGTGGCCCGATGGGCTTTCTTTTCGCCGGCGTCGGGTTTCAATTTTAACGCCGCCTGCGGGGGAATCGAGCACTGTGCTGAACTCCGCCGCACTCACTGGCTCACTCGCTCCCAATATTACCAGGGTGTTGCCTTTTTTTATCCAGTCTTGTTCCTGGGAGTCAGTCGATTCCGGACGCAGCTGGCTGTTGACTCGCAACAGGGTGATCGGCTTTTTGCTCTCGGAAGCTGGCTCTGCCTGGGAAGGGGTGTTTTGGCTGCTCAGTCCTGGCAATTCTTCAAAAGGTTGCTGCCAGCGCTGCACCGGCACGCCCCGCTCCTGCATGTAAGCGTACCATGCGCCATACCCGTCGGGAGAGCGGCTGTAGGTGGAACCCTGACTCTGTAGGGTCTTGTTGGGCGCAGCGGCTAGGGTGAGCAGCACGATCGCGGCAATGGCGATTCCCCCGGCACCCCACAGCCGACGTTTGGAAATGTTCATACAATTTACGTTTGATTACTTTGTAATCATAGTCTGATATTGCGGTAATTGTAGAAACGGAATTTATTTTAGTTTGGCCTCCTGGGATATCTGCCGGTAGGCTTGCTGGCACCGGCGGAAATCTTCTGGTGCCGGTTCGGCGGTGCCAAAGCACAGCCGCTCGTGGGTGAGGAGGAGAATTTCATAGGGCTCACCGGCTCTGAGCTGCCGGAGCAAGTGCCGGTATTCGCCATCGGTGCGGCTGGGCAGGTTTTGGGCGGTGCCGGTGTCGTGCAGTTGCTGCAGCATGGCCATATACAGTGAGCGGCAGGCTTCGCGGTAGTTGCCAAGGCGCTGAAATTCTTGCGACTGCTGCTGCCAAGCTGCCGGTGTTAATGGGCTCTCCAGGGGGGTTACTTTTGGGGAATTCCCCAACAGGGAGGGGAAAGCGCTCCAAATTTCCGGCCACAGCCGCAACAGCCGCAAAGCCAGCCAGCTCAGGAGCAAACCTAGCGTTACCCAGAATAGCGCCCAGGAGACTGGCTGCAGCCAGCTCCAGCCGGCAGGCAGGGATGGCCATGATACCTGGGGCGGGTGAAATTGCGACAGTTGCAGTTCCAGCCACTCTGCCGCCTGTTGCTGCAGCTGCTGTAGCTGCCAGCCAAAGTTTGTTGTCTCAAAGGAGCCCGCAGACATGTTGATTGTAGATTTTAGATTTTAGATTTTAAACTGCAGGAAACGTGGTAAAATCCTCAAGCGGGTAAGGTTCAGTTAAAAGTTTCGTTTTAAGATAAAGTAATTCAACGGATTTCCGATGACAGTTTACTTTTACAAGGTGGAGGGGCCCTATGGTTGCTTTTCCAACTTCTCTCCCCACGGGATTAACCTGCTGGGGAAAGACTGGCCAACGGTGGAGCATTACTATCAGGCGCAAAAATTTGCCGGCACTTCGGAGGAAGGGGTGATGGCTCTGATTTATGCCGCCCCGACGCCGGTGCTGGCGGCGGCACTGGGGCGGGACCCGAAGCGGACGCTGCGCCCGGATTGGCACGAGGCTAAGTATTATATCATGCGAGAGGCGGTGTTCATCAAATTTCTCACTCATAAAGACATTCAGGCCACGCTGCTGGCCACCGGCTCTGAGACGATCGTGGAAAACTCCGCCACGGATTATTACTGGGGCTGTGGGGCTGAGAAAACGGGCCAAAATCATCTCGGTCGCATTCTGATGAGTGTGCGCGAAGAGATTCGGCAGTGTCTGGCACAGCATTAGGCCGCCGCCAGCGCCGGGCAGCCGTCGGCCATGAAATTCGCAGCCCCCACCAGCAAGCCGGCTTTTCAGGCCCGTGTTGGGAGAGGGTTTTGTTAAGTTATATTAAGAAAAGCCGGGCCGGTGTTCCTGATTGGGGTGCCAGCGGGTGGAAGCGAGAGCAGGAATTTTTACGGGCGCTCTGTCTGGTTTTAAAATTACAGTAGAGGATAATTACAGAATAATTTAAGATTGTTGGAAACAAGGGAATGAATCTGGCCGATAATACGCAGACCCTACAGCAGATACTGAACCAGGAAGTTTTGCTGCACCGGATGACCAACCGGATACGCCAGTTTCTGGAGTTGCAGGAGATTTTGGCCGCGACGGTGGCAGAAGTGCGCTCGTTTTTAAAGACGGATCGGGTGATGGTCTACCGGTTTGAGGCGGATGGCAGTGGGGAAGTGATTGCTGAGTCGGTGAATAACCATAGACTCCCCTCTATGTTAGGGCTGCATTTCCCCGCCGATGACATTCCCCTGGAGGCGCGCGAGCTGTATGTCAGAGCGCGGGCGCGCACGATAGTGGATGTGAACTCGCAGCAGATCGGGATGAGTCCGCTGCGCGACGCCCAGACAGGAAACCCCTTAGGGACGGCAGATATCCGCTACCGCCCAGTAGACTCCTGCCATGCGGCGTATCTGAAGGCAATGGGCGTGCAGTCTTCCGTGGTGGTGCCGGCGATCCACCAAAACGAGCTGTGGGGGCTGTTGGTGTCCCACCACTCAGAGCCGCAATTCATTTTCGATCAAGATTTGCAGCTGCTGCAAGAAGTAGCGGATCAGGTGTCGGTGGCGCTGGCGCACTCGATTATGCTCAGCCAAGTCCGGGCCCAGCAAGCGCGAGAGGCCACGATTAACCGAATCGCCACCCTGCTGCACGCCCAGCCAACTATTCAACTGCAAGCGGCGCTGCAAGCCACCGTCGCCGCTTTTGAAGGAGCCGGTGGCCGACTGTACATCAGGCGGGGCGGAATGGCGCACCCCCACTGCGAGTTGGTAACCTGTGGGGATCAACCGGCTCGCTGGGGAGAGGGCCAGCTGGAAGAGCACCCCCTGTGGGGGCAAGGGTTGGCCGCGGGTGTTCCGCCGGCACACCCAGAAACCCCCCAGCCCGGAAGCGGCGGCATCTGGGCAATTACAGATATATATAAGGATGCGCAGTTTCTTTTGCTGGCACCGGCATTCCAGCCGACTCGGATTCGGGGGCTGCTGGCGGTTCCCCTGCACTACCGCCAGCAGTTGCTCGGCTTTCTGAGCGTGTTTCGCGAGGAAATAGAAACGGAAACCTTGTGGGCGGGACAGTTTGACACCAGTGCGAAACAGCAGAGGCCACGGGAATCTTTTCAAGGGTGGCGAGAGCTAAAAAAAGGGCAGTCCCGCGAGTGGGTTCGTGAGGAGATTGAGCTGGCTCAAGCCATTGGCTACCAGTTCTCGATGGCGATTCAGCAGTACCTGCTCTATCAAGAAGTGCAAGCGCTCAATGCTAATTTGGAGCGTCAAGTTCAGGAGCGCACCGCCCAGCTGCAACAGTCTTTAGAGTTTACCAGAGCGGTGAAGCAAATTACCGATCAAATTCGCAGCACGCTGGATTTACAAACAATTCTGCAAACTATTGTGCGAGAAGTCCGCGCCTTGCTGAATGCAGACCGGGTGGTGATTTACCAGATAGCTGCAGATGGGTCCGGGGAGGTGACGGTTGAAGAAGTTAGGGGTAACTGGCGCTCAGTTTTGGGGGTGAAATCTACAGGAAAGTGCTTTCCGGATGAGTATTTAGAGCTGTACGATTTAGGAAGGATACGGGCGATTAATAATGTGGCAGACGAGGAGATTAGTGACTGTCACCGGGAGTTTTTGCAGGGTCTTGAGATTCAAGCCAACCTGAGTGTGCCGGTGCGGATAGAGTCTCAGATGTGGGGGTTGCTGATCGCTCACGAGTGCCGGTCGCCGCGCGTCTGGAAAACGGCTGAGCTGGAGTTCCTGCAGCAGCTGGCTTCGCAAGCGGCGATTGCGATTCACCAAGCGGAACTCTACGAACAGAGCAAAGAAGCCGCTGTGCAGTCGGCGGCGCAAGCGCAAGAGCTGGCGCGGGCGCTCAGTGAGCTACAACAGATGCAAACCCAGCTGATTCAGAGCGAGAAGATGTCCGCCCTGGGCGAGCTGGTTGCCGGTGTGGCGCATGAAATTAATAATCCGGTGAATTTTATCACCGGCAATCTGATTCACGTCAACCAATACGCCAGCGATTTGCTCGAATTGCTGGATCTTTATGCTGAGAAATATCCCAAGCCGCAGGCGGAGATTCTGGATCGGATTGAGGAGATTGAGCTGGATTTTATTGTTGAGGACCTGCCCAAGATGCTGTCCTCGATGCAGGTTGGGGCTGACCGCATCCGCCAGATTGTCCTGTCTTTGCGCAATTTTTCTCGCATCGACCAGTCGGAGAAGAAGCCGGTGGATATTCATGAGGGGATAGACAGCACTCTGATGATTTTGCAGCACCGGCTGAAGGCGAAGGCAGAGCGACCGGCGATTCAGGTGAGCAAGGAGTATGGCCAATTGCCGCAGGTGGAGTGCTATGCCGGTTTGCTCAATCAGGTGTTTATGAATGTGCTGAGCAATGCGATTGACGCGCTGGAGGAATATGACAAGCGCCGGCAGCCGGCGCAGATGAAAGCTGCTCCCAGCAAAATTACGATTCGCACGGAAGTGGGGGATGGGGAATGGGAAGTGGGGCATGGGGGAGAAGGACAATCACCAGCGCCCAGCGCCCAGCGCCCAGCGCCCCACTGCCAATTTGTTCGGATCGTGATTGCTGACAGCGGTCCGGGAATGCCAGAAGCAGTGCGGGCGCGGATTTTTCAGCCTTTCTTCACGACAAAGGAAGCCGGTAAGGGCACCGGCATGGGGCTGTCTATCAGCCGGCAGATTGTGGTGGAGAAACACGGCGGCGTGTTTGAGTGCGTTTCCCAACCGGGGAAGGGTACGGAGTTCTGCATTGAGATTCCGGTGGTGCACTTTCCTGCGGTTTCTCAGGAGAGAGTTGGCGCGGTTTTGTAGATGTGGGGTGCGTTACCCTCTGCGTAACGCACCTGCCGGTGACTGGGAACCCAATTTGTGAGGCTCTGCCTCTGTCTGTTAATATAGCAGCAGTCAGATTGACTGCTCCTATAAAACCCGCTGGTAGGGCCGCGTTTTGAGCGGGTTTATAAAGAAAACCTGAAGGAGCCAGGAACCGGGTTTATTCTGAGGGCATTACATATCGGCTTCCCCAGCAAAAGAAACCCGGTTTCTTTAAGAAACCAGGTTTGTGGAGCCTACTTCATCCCACTGAAAATGGAACTCTACCACCGGCACTCCCCCAACCCTGTTTTGGCCCACTCCTCCCCCAACTTCACACTGTCCAGTTAAGAGAATATAAAGCTTTAAGAAAATTATATTGACAGCGAAACAAAACGAAGATACAATCTAAGATATAGCAGTATGCACTTAGGTTCGTACATTTTGGCCTCTTTTGCACCCCCCCACTCCTGCTCCTATTGTTCTAACCCATATTACTGCTGGGATATAGACGTAGGTACGGCGTCCGCCGGGACTGAAGGTTTAATGTCCTAATCTAAGTGGCTACTGCTATAGATGTAAAAAAGTTTGGCTAGATCGCCATACAAGTTCCTAAGAGGTAAAGGTGCAAAGAACGATACCTTGCCTGTTTATGCGCGGCGGCACGTCGCGCGGGCCCTATTTTCTGAAGAGAGATTTGCCGGCAGACGAGGCAACGCGGGACAAGGTACTGCTGGCGGCGATGGGCTCACCAGACTCTCGCCAAATTGACGGGCTCGGCGGCGCTACAAGCCTCACGAGCAAAGTCGCCATCCTGTCTGAGTCGGATCATCCTTGGGCGGATGTGGATTTCCTGTTCGCGCAAGTCAGTGTCGCGCAACCCAAGGTCGATTTTGGGCCGACCTGCGGCAACATCCTGGCCGGTGTTGGGCCAGCCGCCATCGAGAGGGGTCTTGTCAAGGCAGAGGACGGCGAAACCACAGTCAAGATCCGCGCTGTTAATACAGGGGCGCTGATCGAAGCGGTGGTGCGCACCCCGGGCGGTGAGGTGACATACGATGGGGACACGGCGATCGGCGGCGTGCCCGGAACAGCAGCGCCGGTCCTGCTCAACTTCATGGAGGTTGTTGGCTCCAAGACCGGCAAACTGCTGCCCACTGGCCACCGGCGCGAGGAAATCGAGGGGGTAGATGTTAGTTGCATTGATGTTGCCATGCCGGTGGCGATCGCACGCGCCAGTGCGCTGGGGAAAACTGGCTTTGAGACAAAAGCTTAACTTGACGCCGATACAGCCTTCTGGGAGCGCGTTGAAGCCATACGCCGCATCGCCGGCTTTCGTATGGGACTGGGCAATGTCGCCAACAGCGTCATCCCGAAATTCGCTATCATTGCGCCACCCCGCTACGGCGGCAGTGTTACTTCCCGCTATTTGGTCCCGGATTCCTGCCATTCTTCCCACGCAGTAACAGGCGCTATCTGCGTCGGTTGCTGCAGCCTCCTCAAAGACTCTGTGGCGGATGGCGTGGCAGTGGTGACCGGCTCTGAGCGGGAGACGCTCGCCATCGAACACCCATCCGGAAAAATGGAAGTTGCCTTTGTGACTCGCAGCGAGGGCTCAGAAATAACCGTCGAACGCGCCGGTGTGGTAAGAACCGCACGGTTGCTGTTTTCCGGTTACGCCCACCTTCCGGAGTGCCTGTGGAATTGAAGCCGTCTGAATCATCGTTTATGCTTAAACAATAGGCGTTGCGCAGGAGTGTAATAAACTCTTCTCTTCCCCCGCCGGCGGGGAGGGGGTTGGGGCGTGGGGTTTCTCCCCCCAATACACAACGCCCGAAAATCAGCCGGCTCACAGAAAGAAACAGAAAGAAAAGGAGAAATCATGTCCGAAGAAAATCTGCCAAGGCAATTAAAACGGGAACTCGGTTGGTTTGGTGCCGGCATAACAGGACTTGCATCGGTCATCGGAGTGGGCATTTTTGTAAGTATCGGCATTGCCGCCGGCATCTCCGGAACGGCTGTGATTGCAGCGCTGGTTGTGGCAGGGCTTTTGGGAGCTTGCAACAGTCTTAACCTCGCCCAACTCGCTGCGAGCAATCCTGTGAGCGGTGGCATCTACGAATACGGCTATAAGTATTTAACACCCAGTTTGGGTTTTACGGGAGGCTGGATCTATTTTTTAAGTAAAGTTGCGGTAGCGGCAACGGCTGCCTTAGGCTTTGCGGGGTATTTACTGAACGCCACGGGTTTAAGTGAGACTCATTTATTAGTCCCAGTAGCGGAAGCCGCCGTAGTTCTTGTAACGTTAATTGTTCTGGGAGGGATGCAGCGCTCGAAGGGATCAACTATCGCGGTTGTCTCTGTTACGGTTTTTTCCCTACTTTTCTTGATTGTAGCCGGTTTAGCTGTCCATTTTCCTGAGGGGTTTGAGACTTTGCTCGCTCCGGGAAAAACCTCTGGTAACTGGACCCCCAACTTTCTCCATTCTGTGGCCTTAATGTTTGTTTCCTACAATGGCGCAGCTCGCATCACGATGGTGGGGGAAGAGATAGTAGACCCGCGAAAGAATATACCCAAAGCGGTTATGCTGACGGTGATTATCACCCTGCTGCTTTATCTGAAAGTGGCGGTGGTGAGCTTGGGTTCAATTGGAGCGGAAGCTTTTAGTGCGGCGACAGCAGAAAAAGCAGCGCCTTTGGAAGTGGTTGCCGAGAGCTTTGGCATTCCGGGTGCGGGAAGCATCTTGGCTGCCGGTGCGATCGCTTCCATGCTGAGTGTACTGCTGACGACTGTGCTAGTCTCGTTTGCTGTTAGCAATGGGACGGCGTGGGGATATGCCCAGTGTTTTTGGGAAACTGAACAGTGCGGGGACAACACCTTACTGGGCGGTGATATTTTTAGGCACTGCGCTGGCGCTTTTAGTTTTAACCGGCAATGTGAGAACGACTTGGGCGTTTGGTACATTTGCCGTACCGGTGTGTGATTGTCAGTCTAGCGGCGCTGTGGATGAGTGATGAGGAGCGGCTGTACCCAAAATGGATAAGTTGGGTGCCTCTATTTTCTGGCTTATTTCTAGCTTTCTGGGTAGAGTGGTATGTCTGGTCTATTGGTCTGGGATTAATTGGAATTGGTTTAATTTGGCACTGGGTAGATCACAGGATTAAAGTGGCTGGAGAGGTTAAGCTGGCAGAGTTTTGAACACCGGCACTCTGGGAACGGGTTAATTTTCTCCCCGGCAATCTGTTTCACGTCATATAATGTCCGGGCGCACCGTTTTTGTCTAGAGAGGTTTGTAGGGGCGGGTTCACCAGCAATCTATCGGGAAAGCGGAGAATCTTTATAAACCCGCCCCCCACACAGGGAAGATATAGCAGTATGCACTTAGGTTAGAACATTAGACCTTCAGGGGGGGCGGGACGCCTGCCCTACGTCTA
>NZ_KB235948.1:304240-326932 GCF_000332335.1 Kamptonema formosum PCC 10802
AGACCTTCAGGGGGGGCGGGACGCCTGCCCTACGTCTATATAGCAGTAAGCATTTAGGAAACATACATTTCGCCCTCCCTTGCTCCCCCGCTCCCGAAGCTTCTATTGTTCTAACCAATATGACTGCTGCTATATAATTGCTAAGCCTGAATGAGAGCCAGACACCGGGGAACTTCGGCAAAACCCGGTTTCTTGTGGCTTCACTTTTTGTTTATAAAGGATCTCTTAGCGAACCGGAGAAGATTCCTAATTGTATCACAAACCCGAAAAGCCGTCAACAATCCGCTGACGCCGGCTTTCCAACCAGCGCTCCAAGGCTTCTCGGCGCTGCTGGGCTTTTGCCGCCCGCTGTGCGGCATCCTCTTCTGTAACACCAAACTTTTCCACCTTTCTCGCCGCCAGCACAAACTTAAACCCGTTTCTCACCACAGCGGGAACAGCGCAATCGCTCACTTCGCACAGGGGAGCCGGTTTCCCTGTATACTGCTGCGATTCAGAGCCGGAAATTAATTGGCTTTCTGCGGTTTCTCGGTGACATAAATCTCGGTTGACCTGCTCTGCCATTTCCTGAAATTTCAGGATTTCTGCCTCTAACTGATCCGCTAGGGCATTGATGCGATCCGCCTGCGCCCCCAGATATTGCATCCCCTCGCTCACCCGCTGCTTGAGAGCCTGCTGCTTCTGCTGTTTTAGCTGTGCTACTGACTGCTCCAATTTAACTACATCCTCTTGCAGCGCGGTTAAGGCAGCGTCTGTGGGGACAGCTTGTTCTTTGCGTCCGTTCAGAGACGGGAATTCACTGGGTTGCCCAACACCGCTGTGCTTTAGGTCGCGCCCCAACTCCCCCACCTCCGCCGGCGTGGCGGCATAGCTCAAGGGCACTGCGCTGGTCGCTTCATTCTGTGTGTCCTCTTTTGCTGCCATGAGGCTGGCTAATTCTGTTTCCAATGCCGGCGCAACAGTCAAAGCTGTTTGGCTGGGTTGGTTTAAGGAGACTGGCTGCCTGCGGTTTACCTTTGAATGCATTTGTTCTGCGATGTATTTAAGATAATTTTAGCCCTCTGTGACCGTTTCGCCCCTGCCCTCTCCCAAAACCCTGCTAATTCTTACCAACAGCGATGCCCTACAAGCTGGGAGCTCACCATCACAAAAGGAGTTGATTTCCTGCACCCATAATTGTAAGTGGGAATCACTGACACTCTGCGCCGCCGCAACGCCCGTTCTGGATGGCGACCAGTCGGGCTCAAGTTTCACCGGCTTTCCTCCAGTGCCCCCGACACCGCTATAGCGGTTTTCAGATGGCTGTAGCACACCCTCTCAACCCCTTCCTTCCCAAGGCACGGCAAAGGCTGACCTACAATTTTACTCCATTCAGTTGCAAAACGCTATATAGCGGGCTTAAACTCAGTCCTACAGCCGGCGGGAACCTTCCGCACCTTGATATAGCAGTTCTCAATGGTTTGCGCAACGGGGGCCAAAAACCCCGGTTTCTTTTAGAAACCGGGGTTCTGAAATGCACACAAATGATTTAGACGCGCTATATCTTGGCGATAATGTAAAAATAAGATTAATTTTTTTAGTTTTAGATCAAAATTATGATAGGGGGCAAAATTTTAAGCTTAAATAGGGCGCTCACCGGCAGGCTCTTGAGCTGTAGGGCTTGCCCTGATTCTGATTCAATTCCCTTCTTCTAGCCCCCACGCAACCGGACTGACAAGGGACTCCACCGCCTGATAATTTTCTTAAGAAATAAAAAAAATAAATAACAGCAGGCTTCTGGGAAACGGCAGCTATACTGGATCTAGCGCGAGCGCCCTCCGGGCAGCCACACAGATTACCTGTTCAATCATCTTGCCATCTAAATCTGTCAGAAAAGCATTTCTGTCAGTCAAGGGTTTATAAGAAAAACTTCTCACTAGGCAGGGCTTATGGATTTTCAGAACCTAGAACAGTTGCGGGATTCCCCGCCAGAAGAGGCAGCAATCGAGCTCCTAAGAACAATACTGGCGGTGGGTGGAGGACAAGCGGGATTGGGGTTGGGATTGGGGCAAAAGGCGAATCTCAGTTCCTCATCCCCTCATCCCCAAATCCCGGCAGCCCCTGAGCCCGCCTCACCGGCAGCGCCCAGCGTGGCTCAATTGCAGCAACTGCTAGAAAACACTGGCGACATATTGGTGGTGTACGACCGGCAGTTGCGCTACGTCTGGATTAATCCAGCGGGGGCGGCGCAGCTTATGCTGACGCCCGAGACAGTCGTGGGGAAAACCAATCGGGACCTGTTTGGTGTGAAGTCGCCCGCCATAGAAGTGCCGGTGCGCCGCGTCTTGGAAACCGGCGAAAGAATTCTGGCAACACAAGACATCCCACTGCCTTCTGGCGGCAAAATTTACGAGAGTGTCTACACGCCAGTCAAAGATGCTTCCGGAACAGTCACCGGCGTAATTGGTGTAGCTCGCGAAGCCGCTTCAACCGGCACAAGCCCCGCCCTGCAGCCTCAAACAGAACAGTACAGAGCCCTGTCGGGAGTCATCGCCCGGATTCGGGAATCGCTCGATCTCGATACCATCTTCAAAGCCACAGTGACCGAAGTGCGCCAGCTCTTGCAAGCCGACCGGGTGGCCGTATTTCGCTTCTATCCCGAAGCGGACTGGGAAGGGGAAATCGTCGAGGAAGACGCAATTCCAGGCATAGTGCCAGCCTTAAAAGTCAGGGTGCGAGATCGCTGTTTTGGAGAGCGCTACGCCACATACTACCAGCAGGGTCGGGTTGCAGCTATCGATAACACCCACACGGCAGGTTTGAGAGACTGCTACCTGGAAATTCTAGATCGATTTCAAATTCGCGCCAACTTAGTTGCGCCGCTGCGCACCGGCGACCGGCTGTGGGGGTTGCTGTGCGCTCACCAGTGCACCCGTTCCCGTCACTGGGAGGCGTCCGAGATTGAGTTCGTCACCCAGATTGCCGAGCATTTGGGAGTGGCGCTGCAGCACGCGGAATACCTGGAGCAACTTCGGGCGCAATCCGAGCAACTGCAGCGGGTGACTCAACGGCAGAAAACTCTGTCTGTAATTGTAGACAAAATTCGCCGGTCCCTCGACATCAATACCATTTTCCAGACAGCAACTCAAGAAGTGCGGCGGCTGCTCAGTGCCGATCGAGTGGCGGTGTATCGCTTCCACCCAGATTGGAGCGGTGAATTTGTGGCGGAGTCTTTTGCCAGTGGGTGGAAGCCACTCGTGGGAGTCGCGCCGGTGATTCAAGACACCCACTTGCAACAAACCAAAGGGGGGCGGTATTCCCGAGGTGAAAGCTTTGCGGCTGACGATATTTCCTCGGGCGAGCCTGCCGACTGTCACATTCATATCTTAGAGCAATTTCAGGCGAAAGCGTATGCAGTCGCCCCGATTTGGCAGGGAGAAAAACTTTGGGGGTTGCTGGCGGCTTATCAAAACTCTGGGCCGCGTCACTGGGAAGAATATGAAGTGGAATGGCTAGCGGAGATAGGGGAGCAGCTGGGAGTGGCGCTGCAGCAAGCTGAGTGCCTGGAGCAGGTTAAAGCGCAATCGGCGCAACTGGAAAGGGCGGCTCAGCTGGAGAGAGCGCTAGCAGCAACGGTAGACAAGATTCGCCGCTCCCTCGATACTGACACCATTTTCTTGACAACCACTCAAGAAGTCCGGCTGCTCCTGCAGGCAGATCGGGTGGGAGTTTATCGCTTCAAGCCAGATTGGAGTGGCGAGTTTGTGGCGGAATCTTTTGCCAGTGGGTGGGCTCCACTGCTGGGAATTCCCATCGAAGATACCTACTTGCAAGAAACCCAGGGGGGGCGGTACTCGCGCGGCGAAACCCTGGCGGTTGACGATATTTACGCGGCGGGGCATGCGGACTGTCACCTTCAGCTGCTGGAGCGATTTCAGGCTAGAGCGTATGCGATCGTCCCCATCCTGCAGGGAGAAACACTTTGGGGTTTGCTGGCGGCGTATCAAAATTCACAGCCCCGCCACTGGGAAAAGTATGAGGTGGAATTGCTCGCCCAGATTGGGGTGCAGCTGGGAGTCGCCCTGCAGCAAGCCGAATTGCTGGCCCAAACGCGCCGGCAAGCGGAAAAACTCGCCCAGACTGTCCGGGATTTGCAGCAAACCCAAACCCAGCTGATTCAGAGCGAAAAAATGGCCAGTCTGGGGCAGCTGGTTGCCGGTGTGGCGCACGAGATTAATAACCCGGTGAATTTTATTTATGGCAACCTCGGCTACGTTGATGATTACACCCGAGATTTGCTCTCCCTCGTGCGCCTTTACCAGGAGGAGTGCCCGCCTTCGCAGGCGATTCAAGAACGCCTGGAGGAGATTGAGCTAGAGTTCCTCACCTCAGACTTGCCCAAAATCCTGTCTTCAATGAAGGTGGGCTCCGACCGCATCCGCCAGCTGGTGCTCTCCCTGCGCAATTTCTCAAGACTGGATGAAGCAGAGAAGAAGCAGGTGGATATCCACCAAGGCATCGACAGCACCCTGCTGATTTTGCAGCACCGGCTCAAAGCTAAGCCGGACACTGCCGGTATCGAGGTGGTCAGAGAATACGGTCAGCTTCCCCTGGTGGAGTGCTACCCCGCACAGCTAAATCAGGTGTTTATGAACATTCTCAGCAATGCCATTGACGCCATAGAAGATGCGGTCCGCAGCTCACCGGCACAGATGAAAGCCCAGCCCAGTAAAATTACCATTCGCACTGAAATGGGGCGCGGGGCATCGGGCACTGAGCGCCGGCCACAAGATAGCTCGCAGCTGTCGGGGGGCCAAACCGCCGTGATTCGGATTGCCGACAGCGGACCCGGGATTGCAGAGGCGGTGCGAAAGCGCATCTTTGAGCCCTTCTTCACCACCAAGCCGGTGGGGAAAGGCACCGGCTTGGGGCTGTCCATCAGTTACCAAATTGTCGTGGAAAAGCACGGCGGCGCACTGCACTGCCTTTCTCAACCCGGTTGCGGCACCGAGTTCTCGATCGAGATTCCCATCGGGCCCAACGCCTGACACAGGGACTGGGGACAAGCCCGTGGCGCTGCAGCGCACCCCTCGCCCAATGTCACGGCATAAAAAGTTTTAATAAATTTTTTATACTCCTATTGACTGCCGCGCCTTTATAGGTGATAATGAAATCGCACTCATCAAGTACAGTCAAGTCAGGGAAAGGGAAAGGGTCGCCCCAACAGGACGCCCTCGCGGAGCGCCGTCACAGTTGCGGGAAGTTTGCCAGCGGCGAATAGTCTGCCAAAACCGCCGGTGTTTAGAATTCAAGGGCCTTTCAGCCGCCATCAGAGCCACAGGTTAGTTTTTGGGAACAAACCGGCTCAATAACTTTCGATTTATGTCAGCGGTTCAGAGCGGGTGTGGCGCGAACTGAGGCGTTTCAGGCAAGGTCTGGGGGAGCTGCGGGCAAGCGAAATCGCCACAGGTGTTAGGTGTTAGGTGTTATGTGTTAGGTTGGAGTTCCAACCCCCTCACCCCTGTATCCCCTGTATCCCCTGTATCCCCTGTATCCCCTGTATCCCCTGTATCCCCTGTATCCCCTGTATCCCCTCTATCCCCTCTATCCCCTCTATCCCCTCTATCCCCTAACCCCTATCCTTAGATAGATCCCAGGTTTTAGGTTTTAAGTGTTAGGTGGTATATTTAACTCCTAACCGCCGATCCCGCCCCCCGAACTCCGCCCCCCGAACCCCGAACCCCGAACCCCGAACCCCTATCCCCTAACTGCGGCTGATTTCTGCAAGGAGAAACAAAAAATATGAACGGCAGCATAAATGTAAAATTTCCGAAATTTGAGTTTACCGATTGGGAAAAGGAACCTATTCACAGGCCGGGGTGCATTCAGAGCCACGGCGCACTCTTTGTGCTGAAAGAACCAGAATTAACGATTTTACAAGTCAGCAACAATGCGCGAGAGTTATTAGGAATATCGGGCCATAAATTGATTGAAAAGCCTCTTGATTTTATCCTTGGCAGATATCAGGTGGATGACATTAAGATGTGTTTACAGAAACAACATTTGCAGGAGATAAACCCACTCAGCCTGTACCTAATTCTCCCTTATAAGACTGCTAGATTTGAGGGGGCACTTCACCGGAACAGTGGGGGCTTGATTCTGGAGCTAGAGCCGGTCAGTTCCCATCCGTCTGGGGACTTTTTAAGTTTTTATCACTTAGTTAGGGCATCTGCCTCTAAGCTGCAAAGCGCCTCCAGCCTGCATAACCTGTGTCAAATCATTGTCAGGGAAGTGCGACAAATTACTGGGTTTGACAGGGTGATGATTTATCAATTCGACCGGGAAGCGAATGGGGCGGTCATCGCTGAAGACAAACAAGAACACCTGCCTTCTTTCTTCGGCTTGCACTACCCCGCCTCAGATATCCCCAGACAAGCCAGACAGCTCTACTGTTCAAATTGGCTGAGATTAATCGCCGATGTCAATTATCAACCTGTTGAAATTGCCCCCAGCTGCAATCCAGTCACCAAAGAACCGCTCGACCTCAGCCACAGTATTCTCAGAAGTGTCTCGCCCTGTCATCTAGAGTACCTGAAAAATATGGGCGTTAGCGCTTCCATGTCTGTCTCTTTAATGAAAGGCCAGACACTGTGGGGACTGATTGCGTGCCACCACCAGTCACCCAAGCATGTGTCTTACGAGGTGCGCAAAGCGTGCGAATTCCTCGGTCAAGTGATGTCTCTAGAACTGTCAGCCAAAGAAGAGAATGAAGACTATGACTATCGCCTGGCTATAAAATCCATTCAAGCCCAACTCATTGAGTGCGTCTCCGAGGAAGGAGACTTTATTGAGGGCGTGTTTAAGTCTCATCCGAGTTTGCTGGATTTGGTGGGCGCTCGCGGAGCCGCCGTCTGTTTGAGGGGGACCTGTACCGCCATTGGTGAGACCCCTCAGGGAGAGCATCTCAAAGCCTTAATTGAATGGTTAAACCGGCAGCTAGACAGAGAAGTATTTTACACCGATTCTCTGCCAAAACTCTACAGACACGCCGAGGCGTTTCAAGACGTTGCCAGTGGGCTGCTGGCCATTTCCATATCCAAGAGTCAGGAGAATTTGTGTGTGGTGTGGTTTCGCCCAGAAGCAGTCCGCACCGTCAGCTGGGCGGGAAATCCGCACCAGCCCTTTGAGAGGGACACTGAGGGCAGGGGGCGGCTGTCGCCGCGCCGGTCGTTTGAGCTGTGGAAAGAAACCGTTAGAGGCCAATCGTTACCCTGGAAACAGTGCGAAATTGAGGCGGCGCTGGAACTGCGGAAGGCCATTATTAGTATTGTGCTGCGCCAAGCCGAGGAACTGGCAAAATTAAATGCGGCTTTGCGGGAGTCGGAAGCGCGCGAGCGAGAAAAGGCGACTCAGCTAGAACTCGCCCTGCAAGAACTCCAGCGCACCCAAACCCAGCTGGTTCAGGCAGAAAAAATGTCCTCTCTCGGCCAGCTGGTTGCCGGTGTGGCCCACGAAATCAACAATCCCGTCAACTTCATCTACGGCAACCTGACTCACGCAGATAATTATACCCGAGACTTGATCGACCTCCTGAATCTGTACATGAAGCACTACCCCCAGGCGGTGCCGGAAATCAGGCAGGAGAGTGAGGCGATGGATCTGGAATTTGTTATCGAAGATTTGCCCAAACTGCTTAACTCTATGAAAGTGGGGGCTGAGCGCATCTGCGATCTGGTGCAAGCGTTGCGGAACTTCGCCCGCCTGGACGAAGCGGAGATGAAGCCGGTGAACATTCACGACGGGCTAGACAGCACCCTGCTGATCTTGAGCAACCGGCTCAAACCCAAACCAGACCGTCCCGGCATTCAAGTGATCAAAGACTATGGCGACTTGCCGCTTGTGGAGTGCTATGCCGGCCAGCTCAACCAAGTGTTTATCAACCTTCTCGCCAATGCCATTAACGCTCTAGAAGACTGGGACAAGCACCGAAAGCCGGCACAGATTAAAGCCGCTCCCAGCCAAATTACCATCCGCACTGAAATGGGGCGTGGGGCTCATGGCGTGGCGCATGGGGAAGACGAAAAATCCCTCATATCCAGCGCTTCATCGCAGGTGGCGAGGGCCCAAACCGTTCGGATCGCCATCGCCGACACCGGCCCGGGCATTCCGGAGGAGGTGCGCCGCCGGCACTTTTCCCCAGACTTTACCCCACTGCCGGCGGCGAAAAACACCGGCTTGGGGCTGGCCATCAGCTCTCAGATTGTGGTGGAAAAGCACGGCGGCCATTTCCAGTGCATTTCCCAACCGGGGTGCGGCACCGAGTTCTGGATTGAGATTCCCATTAAGGCAAACGCCGGGGTTGGGGGTTAGGGATTAGGGATTAGGGGTTAGGGGTTAGGGTTAGGGGTTATGCTTTTAATCGGCTTTTTGGGAAATGACGCATAGCCTCCATATCGCCTTTTAAAGGCATATCCTGAGAGCGAGTGGGTCGAGATTAATAATGCAAATTAAATGCGTAAATCCTTCCGCCAATCCCCCATGCCCAATGCCCCATACCCAATGCCCCATGCCCCATGCCCCATGCCCATACGCACCTGGCTGGCCACTTACCGGCGAGCCAGCTGCTGCTTCCACTGCGCCAGCGACCTTTGGGCCTGAGCGTATGCCGGCGCATCCGAGGGCACCAGACTGGCCGCCTCAATAGCGCTGCTCAACCTGCCGCGTGCGGCGCGGCTGCGGGCAATCTCAAATATGGCTTGGCTCCACTGGGCGATCAGCTTTTGAGCCTCGGCATATTTCGGCTGACCGGCTTTGATGGGGCGGACGGTGTTGATAGCGCGGCGGTAAGAAGACGCCTGTCCCCTGCGGATGAAACGGGCCGCGCCTCTCAACAGGTTCTGATGGGCTTGCTGCTGCTGGGATTGCCCCTGCCACTGCTCGATGAGCTGTTTCGCCTCGGCATCCAGCGCTGGACGTTCTCGGGGAACCAGCTTAGCTGCGGAGATTGCCATGTCGAATCTTTCCTGTTTCGCTCGCGCCCGGGCGATATCCAAAATCACCTGACCCCAGCGGTCGATATTCTCCTGAGCTTGGCTGTAGAGCGGGTCTTGCGGCGGAACTTTGCGGGCGATGGCAATGGCGTAACTGAACTGGGACGCTTGGGCCTTTTGAATCGCCTGGGTTGCCTTGTCGAGAGTGACATCACTGGCCGGCACCCCCACGGGTGCGGCCTGTGGCGCTGCCCTCACCACCTGGCCCACCGGGGGCTCGCTGCGGACAGGCGTCTCGACTGTTTTGCGGGGCGTCTGTTCAGCCGGCTCGGAAGCTGCCGGTGTTGAGTCCTTTGGCGGTGCCGGTGCGCTCGTCTCGGATGACTCCTGGCTGACAAAGGAGGTCTTGCCCACAGCAATCCCCAGCAGAAACGCCAGCGCCACCGCAGAGCCCCACAGCAGTGGCCCACTGCTCCCAGAGGATTTCTGGGAGCCCCGATTCCCCTCGTTCCGGGGCTCCCTCTGGGAGCTTGAGGGGATTTTTGCCCCCTCTCCCGCCGCTGCCGCTGCCGGTGTGCCGGTGATTTCGCTCGTCCTTATGACATTTTCTCTGAATTGTGATATAATCTCCGCCGTTTTTTTGGGGTCTGGAGGGGAGAGGGGGGGGTAGTGGGGGGAAACGGTGACTGCGCCGTTAGTGTGTGCCGTGCCGGCAGGTTGCCGCACCGGCCCAAACCGGCTGGCGTGCCGCCAAATTGCCGCGCCGTTGCCCCAAAAAGCTGATTCCTGGGGCCAAATCAGCATCTGGATTTTTTCGGGATTGCTGACCACAGTTAGGGGTTCTTGCACCGGCAGCCGGCAGTGTTCGCTCAATTCTGGCAAGCGGTGGTTGAGATAGCGCTCCAGACTTTCCAGGGTGGTGCAGCCGGTGTAGCGAAGCGCTTCCAGGAGAGCCGCCGCAAACAGACCGTGGCCAGTGGCGGCGCTTTCGCGGGAAAATTGGCCCGGACGGCTGGAGAGGATGGTGGGAATGTCGTGCTGTTTGGCCAGCTGTGCGGTTTCCGTGCCGGTGGCGTCACCCGCTCGGGTGCTGCTGGCGCGGTTCATATCGAGCAGCAGCAGTATGTTTATTTTTTTTGCCGTTTGAGCCTGCGCTGCGTTGAGAGCGGCGAAGAGTTCTCGCACGGGGTAGCCGGTGCCTGGGATGTCGGCGGGGTTGCCGAATGCCGGCATCAAGTAGTCTTGGCCATTCCAGCTGGCTCCGTAGCCGCTAAAAAAGAACCAGAGGGTGTCACCGGGCTCCACAACCTCGCGACAGAGCCGGTTGAGCCATAGCTGAATATTTTCGCGAGTTGGACTGGTTGAGTGTCCGAGTGCCGGTGGCGAGGTGTCGGTGAGCAGCACGCACCGGTCTGCTGGCAAGTGGGCTTCACCGACCAGGAAATCCAAGAGGGCCTCCGCGTCCTGCTGGGCGTAGCTCAAGGGCTGGAAGAACTGATAGTGGTTAATGCCTATTGCGATGCAAGCTTGCTTTTTCACCACAGCTGCCTAAAATCCCGCGTACATACCGTGTCCCACACGATAGCACATTTCTGTCTCCGTTTGTAGTTCAGCGCAGCCCAAAAGTCTGTAAGTTTGTAAGTTCAGCGTAGCCCTACAGTTTGTAGTTGGGCTTCAGCCCTACAGTTTGTAAGTTCAGCGTAGCCCAAAAGTTTGTAAGTTCAGCGTAGCCCAAAAGTTTGTAAGTTCAGCGTAGCCCAAAAGGCGCACACTTCCCTTGTAAACCGGGCGCACGCCCCACGCGCACGCCGGCTCACACTTCTGCCGTTCCCAGGCTCCCCCTGGGAACGAGGGAAGATTCGCCAACAGTCTCTTGCAATCGCCAGAGCGCGAGCGATCACCCCACCGGCACTCCCGCCTCTTCCCCGGGTTCGGTGGTTTTCCCCTTTCATCGATCGGGGGGTTGGGCACTACAATTGACTAGCAACCTCTGTCCGCAAGTCATCGCATCAAATTACTCCAGAAAGGACCCAGTACATGGCCATCGTCACTAACAGGGAGTCCGCTATCACGCCTGCCCCATCTGCAACCCAGACATTTGACCAAAAGCACTCTCAGAAACAGAAGCACCCCAAAAAGCACAACCACTACAGGTTTCAGGACTTTTTCCAGATGCAGCCCGAAACCGGCACCATCCTGGACTGGAACGACAGCCGCAATATTTTTACGAGTGAAGACTTCATTATCGGCCTGCAAGAAGGCTTGGAAGAAGAAGTAGGCAACGCTTCCAGCGTCATTATGTACAGCATCGGCTGCCAGTGGGGGACCAAGGATGCCGTCGTTTTCCGCGAGTGGTTTGAGAAAGAATTCGACCGGGATATCTACAATTCCAATTTAATGTTCTTGCTGGAAACCTGGTGGTGGCCATTTACGGCTCAGGGATGGGGCCGGTGGGAAGTGGACATGAGCGACCGCAAGCAGGGGTTTATTTTCATCAACCTGTTTGACTCAGCGGTGGCTCGCACCCTGGGCGATGTGGGCAAACCCGTCTGTTTCCTGTATGCCGGCTTGTTTTCCGGCTTCTTCAGCTCTCTGGTGAAAAAATCCCTCAACTGCATCGAAATTCAGTGCTATTCGATGGGAGAAACCTACTGCAAATTTCTGCTGGGCAACAAAGATCGCATTGACGCCGCCGCCTTCTGGGTCAACGAAGGGGCGACAGCTCGCGACATTCAGAAACGGTTGCAGGATGGAGAGCGGCTGAAATGAAGACAGGTGAGATGTCCTGGCTGCAACTTTCGGTAGAAGAGTTTTTTAACAGCTGCAACTGGAGCGGCGAATCGCTGGCGCTGCTGGACTGGCAGCCAGAATCTGGCCAGCCCCTGCCGCTCACCGTGCTGGTGGCAGAGTTTTTCCGGGCTCTGCCTTGGGAGGGCAAGCCGGCAGTGGGCTCCAAGCCAAAGTCAGCGACACCCGAGCAGGTTCGCATGCCGGAGGAAGCTCGAGAAACCACTCTGGCCGACCTGGCCGACCTGTTTTAAATCCCTTGGAAACGTCCCAGCAGACCAGAGGGAGCCGGTGAAAGGTCTGTGGCGCTGAGAGCGTGTTTGTAAAGTAATTGTTAAGCCTGAGTGGGGGCCAGAAACCGGGTTTCCTCTCCCTTCCCCACCACAGGAAACCCGGTTTCTTCTGGCAACACTATTGCTTTAGAAATGACCTCTAACAGATGAGCCATCCTGCAGATGGCTGCCAAAATTTAGCTTAAAGGCCCCTGCCAAACTGAGAAGATGAGTGATTAGTGATGCATCCCAAAATAGAAGCTCTAATGGATGAGGCGGAAAACCGCTACTTGAAGCCGGAGGAAATGGAGGCTTTGAAGCATTACGCTATTTCCATAGCTCAAAGCCTGAAAGTCTATGAGTCCCTGCGAGATCAGGAAGTAGCCATTTTCCAACCCATCGCCGACCAGCTAGTAAAAGCCTTTCCAGAGGTGAGTCAGGAAATCCTGGAGCGCTCCTTGAAGCACTGGCTGCTGGTATTGCGATACTGCGCTATGGCTATGCTCCTCAATGACCGAGAATTTTTGCAGCAACGCCTGCTGAACTGGCTGAAAGGCTTGGTGGAAACTTACCAAACAGCAGAAATTGAGGCTCAGCTTTACCAGCTGCTGCAGGAGCGCCTGAAGTCAGTGCTGTCCCCTCAGGCGCTGGCGCTGTTGCAGCCGTTTTTAACCCAAACTCAGACAGCACTGCTGTCAACTCGCGTGTAGAGCGCCTGCATCGCGTGTCTCCATTTCAGACGCACCCCACAGTAGGGTGCGTTAAGAAAATCCTCACACAACTAACAGCACTACGGTGGGTTAGAAACGCACCCGAACTAACAAGTGACAGCTCATATGATTGCGATTGCTGATTTACTGGATAGCCAGCGCCTCCCCGGAAATTACTTTGCCCCCGGTGCCTATATTCGGGGCGATTTAGAGCTGGGTTTGCTGGAAAATCGTCGGGGGGACCGGTTCCTGGCTCTGCCGGCAACCTTATTTGAAGCGATTTATGCCGGTCTGGAACAAGAAACCGGCACCGCAGCCCGCCTGGTACTGTTCAACTGTGGCCGGTGGTGGGGCAAAAACTTCTACGTCCGTTTTTGTGAGGAAGTCAGCGAATACTACAGCAAGCCTGTCGCTGAAATGGAAATGGTAGAATTTATCCAGTGCTTGCAAGAGTGCTGGAAAACCCTGGGCTGGGGGACTTTTGAATTCGACCAAACCTACTACCAGCAAGGATTTCTAGAGGTGAGAATTGGCCACTCCCCTTTTGCGGAAAAAGCCCCGCAGTGGAACCGCCCCGTGTGTTTTCTGGAAGCCGGCATATTAAGCTCTTTCTTTAGCCAGCTCACCGGTCGGGACATCCACTGCTTGCAAACCACCTGCGAGTCTCTCGGGGCGGACTGCAACCGATTTGTTCTCGGTTTGCCCGAACGCCTCAAACCCGCAGAAGCCTGGGTGACAGAAGGCCAGGAACACCAGAAGATTATGGCCCAACTGTGCGCCTGACCGCGATCGAGGGAGAAACCGGGTTTCGCAGGAGTTCCCCGGTTTCTTATATTTGTGCCGGCTAATTAGCCCTCAGGAGCAAGAGAGGCGTTCGCCTCACTACAAACTTTAAAAAAATTCACCGGCAGTCAAGGAGAAGGAGAAAGAAATTGGCAGCATTGAGCGTCTAAAATCTACTCTTTCTCCAGCCGGTTGAGTTCCCAAAGGGGAGAAAATAGGGCCGCCTCTTCCGGCGTCAGGTACTGCCGCACAACATCCAGCATCACTTGATGGGTGATGTCGGCGCTGCGCTCCACATCCAGCGCACGCAGGACAGTCTTGAACCACAGGATAAAGCGGTTCTGCAGCCGCTCAGCATCATTAATTAACAGAGCAGCTGCTGTATGCCGCAAAACCCGCAGCGTGTCAAGCCTCCATTTTGAGGTAGCGTCCTCGGAGCCATTGCTCAATAAACTGGCGTCGATCGACTGGACGTTTGCTTGCGCTTGGCGAATAATTTCTTGTTCCGCCGCCTGAATTTTTTGATAGGCACTCAAGCGCAAATTAAAAGACTTGAAGTAATCTCTGAGAAACTGGACTTCTGTAGCGGTGGCATAGCGCCCGTCAGCCGCCAGACTCAGTTTTGCTAGTTGGCTCAACATAAATTCCACTCTCGTGCGCGACCGATTGCTAATACACTTTTAGATTCTAGATTCAATCCAAAATCCATGCATCCGGGGATCCATGCATCCGCGCATCCATGCATCCGGGCATCCTCTCTCCCCTTGGCGTCGTCTGCGTCTGCCCTGCGGGAAGCCGCTAGCTCGCTATCGCGAGCCGCTTTGCTAACAGGTCTATGGCGGTTAAAACAGATTAAGCGTCCGTGGTTTTTGCCAGGTACTGCCCGACCTGGAAGCGGGTTTCTTCCAGCTGGGTAATAATAGAACGAGTGATCAATTTCCCAGCTTCCACTATCACCTGGCCGGTGATCGGGTGCAGCAAGTCCTGATCAGCGCGGCGACCAATCAAAGTGTTAATATCTTTAATCGCATTCAGGTACATCCCGGTAGGCAGCTCCACAACCACCCCCTCATCCATAACCCGCGCCTGACAGGCCAGGCGAGAATTGGGTTTGGCGGTGGTAATCACCTCTAGTGTCCGCTGCTCCCGCCGGTTCAACCCAGAAAGACCTTGCATCCCCTGTTTGATGTACACGTGGCAAGTGGCGCACATTCCCCGACCGCCGCATTCTTTGAGGACATCGAGCTCATTTTCTAGCAGCGCCGACAGGATATTGGTATTGGTTTTAACTGCTGCCTCGAAGGCCAGAGGATCTAATCTGAGAATTTTGACCATCTTTGTTTGGGCGTTATCGTCAGGGAAACTGGACTGGGCTGTTGCTCCTACACCTAGGATGGCACAGCTTGTAGCGATCGGGTTCCCGACCCCCCTCACCGGCAGCCAATTCCCACCACCGGCACCGCAGGGACAGGCGTCGGGGCTGTCCCGGCTCTCTCCCGGCAGGGGCGCAGCTCACCCCGGGCAGAAGGTAAAATTCGCATGGCACAGCTCCCACACAGTCACCTTGTGCCAACAAGACCGCTAAAATAAGTTAGAATCGTAAGTTTCTTATCAGCCAAAGGAAGCTCTCGGGAGAGGGGGCGAAGGCGTGACGGGGTGAAATTCTTTCAAGCTCCCCCTCCCCCGTACCGAGTGGGGGGGTTGGGGGATGGGGTTCTTCTGAGCAACACAGCGATCGCCATATAGAGCGCGCGCGCCCTTGTCTGTACAGCGCCCGGCTGCACCCTCGCTGTGGGAGCCGCGTTTGTCCCTTCTATGCCGTACCTGTGGCCAAAGCCAACCTCTCCCACTCTCCGGACTCGCCGGCGCGTCAAACAATGATCGGGCAATCCAAGTACCGCATTATAGGGCTCATTGGCCAAGGACAGTTTGGCCGCGTTTTTTTTGCCAGCAACCGCCACACCGGCGAGCTGGTGGCCCTCAAAGAACTCAGCCACGAGCGCTCGCCCACCCACAAATTTTTGCGCGAGCTCCTGTCGCTGATGACTTTGCAGCATCCCAATATCGTCACCGGCTCCGCCTTGGAACACACCGCCACGGGGCGGTACTTGGTGATGGACTACTGTGATGGCGGAACCCTGCGCAACCTGCTGGAACAGGACAGTTCTTTGCGCCTCTGCGAGGGGTTGCAGCTGATTCTGGGAATTCTAGCCGGTTTGGACGAAGCTCACCGGCAGGGCATTGTCCACTGCGATATCAAGCCAGAAAATATCCTCCTGACTTTGCACCCCGCTGGCTGGACGCCGAGACTGTCTGACTTTGGCGTAGCCCTGCGACTCACCCCGCCCGCCGGCAAGACGAGGGCGCAGTCAGAACCCAGCGCAGACGCCACTGTCGGCTCGCCCGCTTACATGGCTCCCGAGCGCTTTTATGGCCTTTATTCGGCCTCATCCGACCTCTATGCTGTTGGGATTATCCTCTGGGAAATGCTCACCGGCGAGCGTCCCTTTACCGGCGTCCCCGGCAAACTCATGTGGGCCCACATGAATCAGCGCCTGCAACTGCCTGACGCCATCCCCCACCCCCTGCGGGCGATTGTGCAAAAATCCCTAGAAAAACTGCCCGCTCGCCGGTTTGCCAGCGCCGCTGACATGGCCACCGCCCTGCAGCAGGCTATCGATGACCCCGAGGTGCGCGCGGTTAGCAATCGGAGAATCCCCCTGCAAAACGCCGCCAAACCCGCCCCCGGTCAGGGCGCTGCCCCCGTCCGCGCCCTCCCCGGAGCCACCAAAAAAGTTTTGCCGGCACCCTTGACATTTTTACAAGGATGTGGTAATACCCTTTACGCAGCGTTGGGGGCGAAAGTGCGGGTGTGGCGCTCATCCGGCCAGCCCCCAGTCAGTGCGGCGCTGCCTGCCAGGGCTGAGGGGCTGCTGCCCTTGCCCCAAGGCTGTTTGGCTTCTGCCGGCGGCCAAATTTACTGGCTGGGTGCCGGTGAGACAGCGCGATCCAGCCTTTTGCAGCTGGGGGATAAGGCATCTGACTTCCCTTGCCAGATGGCTGCAGACTCAGAAAGCAGGTGGCTAGCAGTGGCAAGCGCCGGCTCTCTGGGGATATATTCCCTGCCGGCGCTGCTGGGTGGCGCGCCCCGGCTGCCGGTGCGCACCATTCCCCTCTCCGAGGACACTCCGCCAGAATTAATCTTTCTCGACCGGCGGCACCTGCTGGCCGTTTGGCAAGACGCCGCCAAACCTCTCACCCGGTTTAGGATTTACACCCGCCGGGGCACCCGGGCGGGAGAGCTGTCCGTGCCGGTGGCCTTTAGGAGCGACTTTTGCGGTCGCTATCTGGTGCCGGCAGGCGAGCCTTTCACTCTGTTTGGCATCGAAGATGGCTCAAATTTTTCCGCCCGGGGGGCTGCAGCTTTGCGCATTCAGCTGCGCCCGCTGCTTGTAACGCGCATTCCCTTGGATATTGTGCCGGTTTGCTGGGCTGTGATTCCGGGCGGCTGCGTTCTGGCTTCCGACAGTGGCAAAATTGTGTTTCTCGATGACCTCGGGCGTCGGGCGGGCACTCTCAAAGGCCCACCGGCACCCGTGGCGATTGCCGGCTGGGGCGGGAATGGTCTGGCGATAGCCACTCGTGCCGGTAAGCGAGACTCTCTATATTTCTTATCTATAGATAAAGGGGCAACAGATTCGCACCCTCGGGCTTGAGCTAAGCACTTCTAAAAGAAGCCAGAAACCGGGAGAACCTGGGTTTCTGGCGCTCCCAGCTTTGAAGCAACCAGAAACAGAGAAGAAAATTTAATAATGAACCGCCCCCGTGAAGGAACGTTAAGAAAGAAGAAGAAAGTTTTCACCCCTGAGCTGTAAGATGTTAGGCTTTTAACTTGCTTTTTTAACCGAAGGATAGAGAGCCTCCAACGTTACTTATAGAAGGACAATGCAAGCATTCTAATAGAGATATGTAGTGCAAATTAAATAAAAAAAATTAGAGGCAAGGGCATGTCGCCTCTCTGCCAGCTCCCAGTGGCCACCGGCGGAAATATTTTCTTTGTTTTGGCCCGCCACACGCCGAATTGCGGTGAGTAAACCGGACATGATATTAGATTAACTATCAGGAACTGAGCAAATTTGAAATCAGATGGCAAAAGCAGCGCCGGTTGTGGAATCGGATCGCCGTGGTGGCGCTACAGTCAGCAAGACGGTACTCAAACTGAGCTTCCCGGCAATTGCAAACCGGCTTTCAAGCGGGCGAGCGGTTTCGGAACGAGCGGTGGGGGCGATGAGCCGGCTGGCGGAAATTGTGGCTAAGTTGCGCTCGCCTGCCGGTGGGTGGCCATCACACCGGCCTCAAACTCCAGAGACTCTGGCTCCCTATGTGACAGAAGAAGCTTACGACGCTATCGAAGCCCTGCAAGAGGAGGAAAAAGAAAAAAAGGCAGAAAAGGAAAAGCGCCCCACTCCCCAGTACATTCTGGTTGAGGATTTGATTCCCCGACTCCTGTGGTACATGGCCAGAAGTTCTCTGGAGGTGATGCGACTGCTGGAGGGGGTGAGAGCCAGAGGGTTGCGGGAGAGCCGGTGGGAGGCGGGCGGGTTGCGACTGGTGGCGATTCTGACAGCGCAGGCTGCCGGCAGGAGCTGGGCGGTTGACCTGGCCACTCAGGAGCCGGTTGCCTCAAAAGACGCGAGGTTTAGCGCTGCAGTGTGTGAGAGGATTGAGCTGGATGGGGGTAACATCTGGAAGGGCGCGCTAGAAGAGTTGGCGCAGCGAGTGCGGCAGCAGATACTCGCCGCTAGCCCTGAGCTGAAAAGCTTGCTGGATGGGGCGAGTGTGGAGCTGCTGGAACCGGGCAAAAGCTGGCAGTCGGGCTCCATCGAGCTGAAATTTGATTTTCAATTTACAGCAGTGGCTGGCGCTGTCACCGGCACGCCTGCAGGGACGTCAGGTGGGCCCTTGGCGGCTGCCCCTGCGCGCGCCGGCGGGGAAATCTCCCCCGCCGGTGAGACTGGGGTGAGGCTGGTGTCGCCGGCGCTGCAAGAACAGTATCTCCACAGTGCGATCAGGGAATACTTGACCGGCGCTGTCTCGCTCATGCAGTTGGAGGTGTCGCCCCCAAGCGGGGGTGGGAGCAAGAAAACTCGGTCGCCGCAGAGCGGGGGAGTGTTGGCCAGTATACCGCCAGCGGATCTGATTCCCAGTTTGGTCAGAGCAGTCTGGGACTTCGCTGAGGTGCGCCAAGAGGCAACTGCCTCATCCGAGCGGCTGGACTCTTTGGCGCACAGACTGCTGTGGCAAATGATCGGCAGTTCCTATGAGGTAATGCAGCTCACCGGCAGCGTCAAAGCGAGCGTCCTCCAGCCAGAACGCAGCTGGGAAACCGGCACGGTGCGGCTGCTGGGGACTCTCAAGGTGCGGGCTGGGGATTTAAACTGGGATTTGGATATCGCTGCCGGTCAGGTCCTGCCATCTAGCCCCTATCTGCTGCCGGCTTCGGCTATCATTCAATCCCATGCCTGCCGGCATTTGCGAGAGCCGGCGAGAGTGGAGAACCTGCTGGCTAGCTATCGGAAACAGCTGCGAGAAACGGCTGCTTTTGCGGGGGTGCTGGCGGATGGCATTTCTGTTAAGTGCACAGCACCGGCGGGAGAGTGGCGCAAGGCACAGCTTCAACTCAGTCTGGACTTGCAGTTTATCTGTTGAGCGGCAACGGCTCACGGCCAATCACCCATGACTAATGAGGAAGTAACTGTTTACACCTACGCCTTTCTGAAGATACCGGCAACTCCCTTAGAGTTGCCGGCTGGCATCGCTGGCAAAGTGGAGCTGGTTCGTCGCGACAGTCTGGCGGCGCTGGTGGAGCTTGGGCTGTGTTTGGATGAAATTAATCATGACGACCGGCAGCTGATGCTGGCGGTTGTCTCCCACGACAGGGTTATTCGTGAGGTTTTTCGGCAAACTGCTGTTTTGCCGCTGCGCTTTGGCACTTGTTTTGTCTCTGTGGGGGGTGTGCTGGCGCATCTGCTGGCTCGCCAGGAGGAATACTTGCAAAAGCTGGAGGTGTTTGCCGGCAAAGCTGAATATATGTTAAAATTTATACCCCTGTCGCCGCCGGTGTCTGAGGTGCCTTCGGAGGCGAGGGGGAAGCAGTATTTTTTAGCCAAGAAGCAGCGCTATCAAACCCAGCAAGATTTTCAAAGCCAGCAAGCGGCTCAGTGGCAAGAGGTGCAAAGGTTAATCGCTCAAGTTTACAGTCATGCGGCTGCCGGTCTTGCGGTCGATTCCACAGAGCGTATTTATCTGTTAGGCGCTCGCGAGGGAGAAGCCAAGCTCAAGGATCTGGTGCAAGCTTGGCAGCAAGTGTGCACCCACTGGGAGCTGCAGCTGGGCGAGCCGGTGCCTCCTTATCATTTTGTGGGAGACGCTGCCGGTTAGAGGGGCATGGCGCATAGAGCATGGCGCATGGGGCATAGAGCATGGCGCATGGGGCATAGAGCATGGCGCATGGGGCATAGAGCATGGGGCATAGGGCATGGGGCATGGGGCATGGCGCATGGGGAAGATTTTCAGTAATGCCCAATCCCCAATACCCAATTCCCAATGCCCAATTCCCAATGCCCAATCCCCAATGCCCAAGTTTAATAAAAATTGAGAAAAGTTAAGATTTGTATATTAAAAATTGCATCAATCGCTTGCGGGATTGCCGCTGGTAGAGGACACTGTGAGTGGGGTTTCTAAAAAAGAACTAAAATGCGCAGTATCAATTCTTTGCTGGAAGACCTGGCGAACCAGAGCGAAGGGCGCTATCTAACGCCGGCAGAACTTCAGCCGGTGTACCGATACCTGAAAACGTTCTCTACTCGGTTACAGACCTATGGACTTCTGCGAGAGCGGTCAGATAAACTGATCCAGGAGAGCCTGAAAAAATTTATTTCCCTTCAGCCAGAGGTGATGCGCAAGCATGGGAGCCGGTGCCAGTACGATATGACTGCAGCGCTGCGCTATATGGCGCTTTCATTGCTGCGAGACGATCCGGCGTTTTTTAAAGAAAACCTGGTGTATTGGCAGGCCAACATACTGGCGGCTTATCGCCAGCACGAGGCGTGTCTAGTCGCCTACCGCTGCCTACAGGAAACGCTGAATGAGCAACTGCCAGCTGCTGCTAATCAGCTGCTAGAACCCTACACAGACATTATTTTGCAGACCCTAGACTTGCCTCCTAAATTGATGGCCCCCGTCCAGAAAATGGGAGGGGCATACTGAAATCAATTTGCGGATTTTAGATGCTTAGTCCCGTTTTTATCGCTCTCAGGCAGGTTTGTAGTTGGGCTTTAGCCCCAAGGAAAGTAGTTGGGCTTTAGCCCCAAGGAAAGTAGTTGGGCTTTAGCCCCAAGGAAAGTAGTTGGGCTTTAGCCCCAAGGAAAGTAGTTGGGCTTTAGCCCAAGTCACGGCTCAGCAGCCTTTAGAAGGTAACATTATGCTATACGAACCCGTAACGACTAATCATGACGCTTCTTCAGAGGAGAGAGCTTTCATTCTCCGACAAATCTATTGCCAGGTGCTAGAGCGTCAGCCCTACGATTTTGAGCGCCTGCAGCTGGGGGATTTAGAGAAAGCCTTTCTCAAAGGGAAAATTGGCATCCGGCACTTTTTGAAAAATCTAGCAGTCTCCCAGCTTTACCTGCGGACTTTCTACGAGCAGAGTTCCAACGTCAAGTTTATTGAGAACAGCTTCAAACACTTTCTGGGGCGGGCACCCCACGATGAAGTGGAAATTCGCGCTTGCGACGAGCGACTGGTGCGTCAGGGCGTGGGGGCGTTTGTGTCAGAGTTAATCGACTCAGAAGAGTACCGCAAGGCGTTTGGTTGCTTTACGGTTCCCTACTGGCGTCAGCGGCGCTATGAGTCGCCCAGCGATTATTTGGAGACGAGATTCCTCAGCAAAGAACATGCGGGAGATCGGGGTTGGGGGATTCCGACTCTCTACTGGCACGAGCTGCATCTGGACTGCACCGGGGGAGTTTGTCGCCCTGCCGGCTATTCTTCTAGGCGCACGCGCTCTTATTGAGAAAGGCGTGCCGGTTAAACCAGAAACCGGGTTTCTGGAAAAATTTTTGCATCTCACCCGAGAGATTTATTCAGAAACCCGGTTTCTCAGCCCCCAGTGCCGCAAGCAGAAACCGGGCGCTCTGGAGGGCTGCTGCCTCCTTTCTACCACATGCAGCATTATTAGCCTAACAGCTTATCTCCTCCCAAGCACAGCCCCGCTCTTCGGGCGGCTGCCAGTGGAGCGCCCACCGGCACGTCTTACCCTGGCACCTCGCGCCGAGGGTGCCACCGTCACCCGTGACAGCCGGCTTTCAATCACTTGACAAAACTGCCCCCGTATGGTAAAAGATAAAAGACCGGCACCCGCAACACATCCGCCAAAGAGCAACAAGATGGTTTGTAGTTGGGCTTTAGCCCCAACGTTTGTAGTTGGGCTTTAGCCCCAACGTTTGTAGTTGGGCTTTAGCCCAAAAGTTCGTAGTTGGGCTTTAGCCCAAAAGTTCGTAGTTGGGCTTTAGCCCAAAAGTTTGTAGTTGGGCTTTAGCCCAAAAGTTCGTAGTTGGGCTTTAGCCCCACCGGTGGGGGAAGTCCTGCGGAATTATACTGACACCTGTCAAAATTGCTACACTGAGGATGGTGTACAATACAGTTGAGGGAATCCAAGGCGCACCGGCGCAAAAATGCAACACTCTTTCAGTTACGTTCAATTACTTCTCATTACGGGTAAGAGTCACCGGCACATAGAGCTTCTGCAAGGCTTAGCGTATAAGGGTTATCGCAGAACTGGCGAAAGTGAGCCAGGAACTATATAATTATTATAGAAACGGATTAAAAGAGAGGTGGGTGGCGGGTGGCGCGGTGGCGCGGTGGCGCGGTGTCGGGGAGTCCCCCAAAGTTTGTAGTTGGGCCTTAGCCCCAAGGTAAGTAGTTGGGCCTTAGCCCCAAGGTAAGTAGTTGGGCTTTAGCCCCAGTGTTTGTAGTTGGGCTTTAGCCCCAGTGTTTGTAGTTGGGCTTTAGCCCCAGTGTTTGTAGTTGGGCTTTAGCCCCAGTGTTTGTAGTTGGGCTTTAGCCCCAGTGTTTGTAGTTGGGCTTTAGCCCCAGTGTTTGTAGTTGGGC
>NZ_KB235948.1:327032-463932 GCF_000332335.1 Kamptonema formosum PCC 10802
AGTTGGGCTTTAGCCCCAGTGTTTGTAGTTGGGCTTTAGCCCCAGTGTTTGTAGTTGGGCTTTAGCCCCAGTGTTTGTAGTTGGGCTTTAGCCCCAGTGTTTGTAGTTGGGCTTTAGCCCAAAGTTCGCAGTTGGGTTTCAGCCCAAAGTTCGCAGTTGAGCTTTAGCCCAAAGTTCGCAGTGGGGCATCCGAGGTGCAAAAAGTGGCGACAACAAGACAGAATGAAGAGAGGTTGTCAGGTTTGACCTGTTGGGCCTTTGCTCTGACTGTATAAAACATAAAATCCTTTGGGCGTAGAAGCAACAATTCTGACAGCAAAAGCATCATAAACAACAGGAGATAGCCCGGGAGGGAGTCAGGGGAAACCGGTTTTCCTTATGGCTTGCGGGGGTCTATATTCAAGATTCTTATGGCCGGATTGCTTCCTCCCCAAAACAGAGACTGTCGAGCGGCTCTAGGTGAGCGCGACCGACCCAAACCAACAGCAAAGGAATGAATATTAAAATGCCACTAGAGTTGCGGAGATTTTTTCAAGCCTGTAACCCAGCCAAAACCCTCGACATGAAAAATGAAGAGGAGCGCAAATACTACATTGACTTCTCCTCGGTGCGAGGGGGGCAGATCGTCGAGGAAATAGAGCGAACCATCTCGCTGCTCTCCGGGGATGAGCCGACCTGCCAGCTATTTAGCGGGCACATCGGCTGTGGGAAATCCACAGAATTGCTCAGGCTGAGAGCCGAATTAGAGAAACAGGGATTTCATGTCGTTTATTTCGAGTCAACTCAAGACTTGGAACTGGGCGACGTAGATGTCAGCGATATCTTGCTAACCATCGCGCGCCAGGTGAGCGAAAGCATCGAGAAGCTGAAAATCGAATTAAAACCGAAAGGCTTCCGGGGCTTGCTCAAAGGCGCGGCAGATTTACTGCAAACCCAGATAGATTTGAGCGCTGAAGTCGGGATACCTGGCGTAGGGCAAGCCCGCGCCACCACTGACGGGGATTTTTCACTTTCCTTCGGGATCGGAAAAATCACCGCACAAGCGAAAGAAAGCCCAGAGGTGCGCAGCCGGCTGAGGGAATACCTGGAACCGCGCACAAACACCATCCTGCAAGCCATCAACAAAGAAATCCTCGAACCGGCAATCCAAGCGCTGAAGCAGCGAGGGAAGCAAGGGCTGGTGGTGATTGTGGATAACCTGGACAGGGTGGATAACCGGCGGCTCCCAACCGGACGAACCCAGCCAGAATATCTGTTCGTGGACCGGGGCGAACAGCTGCGGAAACTGAACTGCCACGTGGTCTATACCATTCCCCTAGCGCTAATGTTCTCCAACGATTACGGTTCCCTAATGTATCGCCTTGGGGGTGGGATGGACACCAAAGTCTTGCCGATGGTGCCGGCGCAGCTGTCCGACGGTAGCGATTGCGCAGCCGGTATAAACCTGCTGCGACAGATGGTGCTCGCCAGAGCATTTCCAGAAATCAGCCCGCAGCAGCAGATTGAATTAGTCAAAGAAGTCTTTGACAGCCTGGAAACCCTAGACCGGCTCTGCCGCGTCAGTGGCGGTCACGTCCGTAACTTGCTGGGGCTGCTGTATCGCTGCATCCAGAAAGGAGATTTACCCATCCCGCGCCAGCGTCTGGAAACCGTAATTTTGGAACGCTGCAACGAGCTGACCCGCTCCATCGATCCCGACGAGTGGAAATTGCTCCGCCAAGTCACAATCGACAAAAGCGTCAGGGGCGAGACAGAATACCAAATCTTGCTGCGCAGCATGTTTGTCTTTGAATACCGCAACGAGCAAGGGCGCTGGTATGATATCAACCCCATCTTGAAAGAAGCCAAAGAATTTCAGTCATGACACAGCCGGAACCCGATCGAGATGCTGTCGCTTACAACCAAAACTCCTTGCAAACCCTCCTCAGGGCTATCGATCTCTCTCAGGGGCAGTTTTCCTTAATTTTGGTGCGCTGCAACTACGAAGCATTGCGCGAGATTTTGGTGCGGCAGCTCCGAGAGCGGTGCCCCTTCGAGATGCGAGAGATAGCGCTCAATAAGTCTGTCAGGTCGCTCTCCCACCGGCTGCTGTCCGAACCTTTCCGGGAACTGGCACAGGTTTTTATGGTTTTTGGCTTAGAGTCGGTGAGCCCTCTCGATCGGGTTCTGGCGTCAGCCAACCTGATCCGGGACGCGTTGCCGAAAAACTTTCCCCTGCCTATTTTACTCTGGGTCAGTGATGAGGCGATCAAAAAGCTGATTCGCTTAGCGCCGGATTTGGAAAGTTGGTCTACAAGCGTACACTTTTCCCTCCCCACCGAGGACTTGACCGATTCTTTGCGGCAAAAAACCGAGCGGATTTTTGCCGCCGTTCTGGAAACCGATCCCGGCAAATTTCTCGCCAATATCACTCTCCTCGGCGAGCGGGGCAACAGAGAATTTCAGTCCGCCCTCAAAGATTTGGAATGCCGGCACGTCCGGTTGGAGCCAGAACTAGATGCCGGTGTGAAATTTGTTCTCGGTCGCGACGCCTACGCCCGCGACAGCCTGGATATCGCCCTCAAGAACTACCAGCAAAGCCTAGCCTTTTGGAAGCGCAGCAGCCTCCCGCCAGAACCCCGGCTGGAGGCGCAGCCGCAAGTAGGGGCGGGTTTACTAACATCTGAACTTCGCAGAGACATTTTGGGTGAGCCCGCCCCTACTTCTGCCATAGAGAGACAGGGCGCAGTGCTGTTCCACATCGGGCTGTGCCACCGGCGCAATGCCGACCGAAAGGCGGCAGAAAACCGCCACTCCTGCGAGCGAGCCTGGGCGTATTTCCAGGAATCTGTTGAGGTCTTTGAAAAAGCTCAGCGTGCGGACTTAGCTGCCAAGTTTATAAGCCCGCTGTGTGAAATTTTGCTGCGGTTGCAAGAGTGGGAAGCCTTGCAAACTGTAGCCGACAAGTCGGTGCGGCTGCACCAAACTTATGGCAGTTTCCTGCGACTGGCTCAAGACTGGGGCTTCTTCGCCCGGATTGCCGTGGAGCGCTCTCGCTGGTCAGATGCCAGACAGTGGGCGGCGCTGGCGCTGCAAACCTTGAGCGCCGCTTCTGAGAAGGCCGGCTATCCGGAATTATATCCCTCACTTTGGGAGCAAATATTCCGCTTGTGTTTGGTGAAAGCGCAGCGGCATTTGGGGCAGCGCCCAGAAGCTCTCAAGAGCCTTCATGAAGCTACCCGAAACATGAAAAACGCGCTTGCAGAGACTGACTCTCGCTACGATCCCCAGCGCTACATTCGCTTTTTGCGGATATTGCGCTCGATGTATTTTGAGGAAGGTGATTATAAAGCTGCTTTTTGGATTAAGCAACAGCAGCGCTCAGTTGAGCAGCAATATGGCTTCAGAGCTTTTATTGGTGCGGGGCGGCTGCAGGCGCAACAGCCGGCGCTCAATCCAGCACTGGGGAAATTCGACCGTCAGGGTACAGTTTCCCGAGAGATTGAGGCTTCCGGACGCCAGCAAGATGTCAGTCGCTTGCAACAGCGAATTGCTAGCTCCCAGCACAAACTCACTGTTATTTACGGACCTTCCGGTGCCGGCAAAAGTTCTACGGTTACGGCGGGTTTAGTGCCGGCGCTCCAACAAACCACCATTCGCACTCGCGACGTTTTGCCTGCCGTGCTGCAAATTTACACCGACTGGGCGAGCAGATTGGGCAGGCGTTTGTCCGAGGAACTTCAGGAAGCCAGAGGCGTCCGCTTGTCCCGCACACCGGAAGATCCGGCAGCCATTCTGGAGCTTTTGCGAGAGAATGCCGGCAGGAATCTGCTGACGGTTCTAATTTTTGACCAGTTTGAAGAATTTTTCTCTGCCTGCAAGCCGCCGGCGGAAAGACTGGAGTTTTATGAATTTTTCCGCGATTGCCTGAACAGTCCGTTTGTGAAAGTTATCCTGTCCATGCGGCAGGATTACCTGCACTATCTGCTAGAGTGCAGTCGCGCGGTCGATCTGGACGCCATCGACAGCGACATTCTCAATAAAGACATTCTATACTATTTGGGAAATTTTTCACCGGCACAAGCTCGCTCCGCCATCCAAAGCTTAACCGAACGCTCTCAATTTCACTTGGAACCGCAGCTGCTCGACCGGCTGGTGAGAGATTTAGCCGGCGGAACGGAGGAGGTGCGCCCGATTGAGTTGCAGGTGGTGGGGGCGCAGCTGCAAGCCAAGAACATCACAACTCTGGCGGAATATGAGGTAAAAGGCCCCAAGGAAAAACTGGTCGCCGACTATTTAGAAGAAGTGGTGAGAGACTGCGGCCCAGAAAACGAAAGTGCCGCCAGACTGGTGCTGTATTTTCTCACCGATGAGGACGAAGTTCGCCCCCTGAAGAGTTACGACCAGCTCGCCGCTGAATTAGCGCTAGACGCGGATAAATTAGATTTAGTCCTGGAGATTTTGGTGCAATCGGGACTCGTGTTTCTTTTGAAAGACTACTCGGCAGATTTCTACCAGCTGATTCACGACTATCTGGCCGCGCTGATTCGCCAGTACAGAGAGCCCCGACTGCAAGCCGAGTTGCGCCTGACGAAAGAACAGCTCCGACAGGCGCTGCACAAAGAGCAGCAACAGCGCGCTCGGGCAGAAATTGCGGAGATAGAGGCGCTGACGGCACTGTCGCACGTTTTGCTGCTGTCGCACGACGGGCTGGGGGCATTAGTTGCCGGTGTCAAAGCTGGCAGCCGGCTGATTATAGCACAAACTACCGAGGATGTCAAGCAGCGGACGGTGAATTTGTTGCAAAAGACTCTTTCTGAAATCCGAGAGCGCAATCGCTTGCAGGGGCACCAGAACTGGGTGACTGAGGTCAGCACTAGCCCAGACGGCCAAACCATTGCCACCGCCAGCGCCGACGGGACAGTGAGGCTCTGGCGGCGGGACGGCACCCCCCTCCTGACCTTCCGGGAACACGCGCAGTGGGTGAACAGCGTTGCGTTCAGCCCCACCGGCACAGTGCTAGCTTCGGGCAGTTGGGACAAAACGGTGAAACTTTGGCAGCCAGACGGCACGGTGCTGGCGGCTATTGATACGGGCGACCGCATATTTGGCGTCTGTTTCAGCCCCAATGGCCAGCTCGTTGCCACTGCCGGCGGGGACGGGACCGTGAAACTCTGGCGCGTAGCTCAGATAGAGGAGACGGGATGCTCAGAGGGAACGCCTGTCCTGCTGAAGGTGCTAGACGATGGCAGCAGTTGGGTTACGGCGGTGGCGTTCAGCCCGGATGGCCAAATAATTGCCACTGCCGGTGGGGATGGCACGGTCAAGCTGTGGGACCTGCAGGGCGCGCTGCTGGCGGCGATCGCCGGTCACAGCGACCGCGTTTGGAAGGTGGCTTTCAGCCCCGACGGGCAAATCATTGCCACCGCCAGTGCGGACAGCACCGCCAAACTCTGGCTGCGGGACGGGTGTCGGCTGCTGGCCACTCTCAGTCACGCAGGCTGGGCCGCCAGCATTAGTTTCAGCCCGGACGGGCAGACGGTTGCTACGGGGAGTTGGGACAGGACGGTGAAGCTCTGGCAGCTTGACGGCACGCTGCTGGAGACGCTCTCGGGCCACACCGACAGTGTGAATAGCGTCTGCTTTTCGCCCGGGGGCGAGATGCTGCTCTCTGCCGGTGCGGACGCCACTGTCCGCCTCTGGCAGCTCGACCGCAGGTGCCAGCGCAGCATCAGCGCCGGCAGTGGCAGGGTGATGGGCGTCTGTTTCTCTCCGGATCAGCGGATGCTGGCAACTGCCGGTTTTGACAAAACGGTGAGACTCTGGCACCGCGACGGCACTTTACTGGGGGTGCTGGAAGGCCACAGCGACTGGGTGAAGCGCGCCTGTTTCTCCCCAGATGGGGAAATTCTGGCCACAGCTAGTGCGGACGGCACGGTGAAGCTCTGGCGCACCGACGGCACCCTGCTGAACACTTTCGGTAATGGCGACTGGATGACATCTGTCAAATTTAGCCCCGATGGCCAGATTTTGGCGGCGTCGGGGGCGAACGCCACTGTCAAACTCTGGCGCACCGACGGTACGCTGTTGGGCTCGCTCAGCGGTCACGCGGACAAAGTGTGGGATGTGTGTTTTTCGCCTGACGGTGAGATGCTGGCAACCGCCAGCTGGGATGGCACGATTAAGCTCTGGAATCTGGAGGGCAAGGAATTGGTTTCTTGGCGGGGTGACAGCGATAAGATTTTTTCGGTGAGCTTTAGCCCGGATGGCAGTATGCTGGCATCTGCCGGTGGGGACAAAACTGTCAAACTCTGGCGCACTGACGGGAGCCTGCTGCTGTGCTTGCAGGGCCATACGGATATGGTGCTCAGTGTCAGTTTTAGCCCCAAAGGCGATATCCTGGCTTCGGGGAGTGCGGACAAAACTGTCAAACTCTGGCGCACTGACGGGACTCAGCTGCTTTCGCTGCGGGGTCACAGGGATATGGTTTCGCAGGTGAGTTTCAGTGGGGACGGCAGCACTCTCGCCTCTGCCGGTGCGGACGGGACTGTAAAACTCTGGAGCCCTGAGGTTACAGAACCGCAAGCTCTGGATCTCGATCAGTTGCTGGTGCGCGGCTGCGACTGGCTGCGTGACTTCCTGCGCACCAACCCCACGGTGAGTGAGAGCGATCGGGCTTTGGCTGTGGGGAGCTGAAATTTTAATTAATGTTAAAGTTGCTTGTGCGCTTTTGAATTTATCTGTCGCTTTTGGCCCCGCTTTTTGGGGGAGAGGGGCAGCGCGCCCAGAGGTTTCAGGTTTCAGCTTGCAGGGCGTGCGGGCGGGTTTCGCACTCCTTCAACTGAGACAGAACTTGACACCGGTTTCGGGGGGGAAAGCGGGGAGAAATTCATAACCGTAATATGAGCGGATATGGGAGAACTGGAAAATGGGCAGAGGGGAACAATTGTCTTATGATAAATTAGAATTACTTTTGATTATTAATGGCGCTGGCAACAGGGGCAACCCGCAATAGATGCCCCGGGGTGGAGGGGCGGGTGTTCCCCCTCGGTGGTGGCTACAGCCTCTATACCGCTAGGCAGAAGAAAAGTGGGCCTCCCCCACCGCACTTCCTCGACTGTCCTGCAGGGGGAGATCCCATACGCTAAACTGCAAGTCAGACGAAAGGCAGCCGGGGCTTACAAAAGAGAGCAACCGCAGGTTGGGGGCGGGTCCGCCGGCAGCCGCCGGTGGTACAGGCGCAATCATCCGTTGAGGGGAGTGTCATACCCCTCACCCCCTCGGCGGGAAAAAGAGAGACAATGAAATTAGGTGGAAAGAGCTGACATCTTTGAGCCGGCGCTCCCTTAATTATTTTTCCCGATGGCTGCAAACAGGTAAAGAGAATAATGCCAACGCGAGAGGGAAAAGAACACCCCAGTCCACTTCAGCAGGGGCAATCCTCCCGGGGGTGCCCCACCAAAGGCAGTCACCAGGAGGAGCTGCCGGTGGATGTGTGGGTAAGCGACAAAACCTTGGGGCATTAGCCCAACTGCAAACGGCCATCGGGTTCTGGCAACCTCTTGGCGGGTGAACCAGAGTCAGCAACAAGACGTCTTGAAAAGATGAGCAACCAGATACCTGTGGCTCAACCGCTTTACGAATGATTTGCTACTGACTTGGAGGTCGTTCTTATGCAAAGAAAAATTATCGGGATCGTTATAGCCGTGCCGCTGCTGTCGGCGCTGGGAGTCCCTGAAAGCTGGGCTCGGAGTGAGAGCCCGCACATATCCGGCAGCGGAATTTTCTTGTCCGCTGTGGCTGATGCCCGACTGGCACGCCAGCCGCAACAGTTCTCGCCACTGGCACTGGCGGCTCGCCAGAAGCAAGACAGGTGCTACCGTTTCGGAGTGTGCGATGAGTGAGGGATCGCCGGCATCCTTCGATCGCCAATGGCGGGCGAGCCCCTCTCCTTTGCCCAACGGGGAAAGCCAATCGCACAAAACGTCGGGATCGCTGTTAAAATAAACTTGAAGGAGAGCTGACAGCACACAGATCCCCAGCCAGAACGAAGTTTCGGTTAGCGCCGGACAGCCGCAAGCCGTCAGAGAGATTATTCCTGAGAGCGAACAGTTGCAGTCACCCGGAACCCGCCTCTCACCCGATCGGACACCCGCCGGTGCGGGTTGCAGGGCGAGCCGGCAGTGGGTTGGTCAGAGAGCCCAGGCGTGCCGGCAGCGAAGTTAGACCCGAGCAGGGGTTTCACATCACAGCAGTTTTTTTCCAGTCCAGTTCCGCAAGCGCCACAAGATTGATTGGTGAGGGGGGCGAAGGCACAACTTGCCCTGCGTCTGGATGGCTGTACGGTAACAGGCCACCTTTATGAGAGTCAGCCCCTAGCAACCGCGCCCCGCGCAAAGAAAGCCACCAGCTATAGGGGCAGGGGCGGGACAGGTGGGAGCTGGCCACAGGCGCTGGCAATTATATCCTGTCCGATTGAGTAACTCGAATAAGAATTCAGGGGAGAGCGGAAGAAAGAAACAGAGGCAGAAAAATTAATTATAGGCAATCAACCGGACGTGATATGAGTGGAACTTGGGGCCTCAACTGACTCGTCAAAAATATTTGACTGGGAGACACAGGACATTGGGGCATTAGCCCAACTGCGAACTTTGGGCTACGCTGAACTTACAAACCCTGAGGGCGTCAGAGAAAGGCTCCTGGTTGAATTTCAACCCAGTTTTGACAGAGGCGAAGGAATGGCAGGCACGATCGGAACCCAGCAGCCAGGAGATGATATAGCAGCACAGAATAATAGCTCCTTGCGGACGCTCCAGCGAGCGATTGAACTTTCGCAGGGGCAATTTTCCCTAATTTTATTGCGGTGCAACTACTCGAGCCTGCGAGAGGTTTTGGCGCGCCGGCTGCGGCAGGGGTGCGGCGTCTCCATCCGAGAGCTGGTCCTGCCCAAGTCGGTGAAGATGCTGTACACCACCCTGCTGGCACAGCTGGGTCGGGAGGTGCCGGCAGCCTTAATGGTGTTTGGGCTGGAGTCAGTCAGCGCTCTGGAGCAACTGCTGACTTCCACCAACCTGGTGCGCGACGAATTTCCCAAAAGTTTTCCGTTTCCGCTCTTGCTGTGGGTCAACGACCGCGTTGGGCAAAAGCTGATGAACTTAGCGCCCGACTTCGAGACTTACGCCACCGCTTTTGAATTTGGGCTGGATACAGAAGAGCTAGTCGCTTTCATTCGGGAGAACACAGAGCGGGTATTTTCTGCGGTTTTGGAGTCAGGCTCTTGCAAGTTTGTGCCCAATTCCACTATAATTGATTCCTGCTCGTCCCTAGAACTGGAGTCAGCCCGCAAGGATTTGTACAGTCGCGGCGTCAGCTTGGAACCGGCACTGGAAGCCGACCTGCAATTTCTTCTGGGTCGGGATGACTACACCGGCTATCAAATCGATGCTGCCCTGGAGCACTACCAGAAAAGCTTGATCTTTTGGAACTTGGAAGAAGCGCGCAGAAAACTGCTAGGGGAACTTGTCGAGCCGGTCAAAGAGCGGCAGGGAATCTTGCTGTTTCACATCGGGCTGTGCTACCGGCGAAAAGCAGACCGGCAGCGAGCCCAAAGCCGCCGCCACCTCCAGGAGGCGCTCAATTATTTCCAGCAATGCCTCGATATTTTTGAAGCGGCGGGGCGTCAGGACTTAGTGGCTAAGTTTATCTCGCAGTCCGGCGAAGTGCTGCGAGACTTAGAAGCGTGGGAAGAATTGCAGGCGCTGGCGGAAAAGTCCCTGCAGCTGCATCTTTCCGCCGGCTATCAGGTCCAGCTGGCTCAAGATTTTGGCTTTCTGGCGGAAGTGGCGCTGCAGCAGGCCAACTGGCTAGAAGCGCAAGAGATGGCGATTCAGGCGCTGGAGATTCTCGACGCCTGTGGCGCACCGGCAGGGGGCGAAGCGTCCCCGCCGCCACAGCACCGCAGTCTCTACCTGCTGCTTTTGGCCAAGAGCTTGGCACAGATGGGCCTGAACTCAGAAGCGGTCAGTGACCTGGAAACCGCCCGAAACAGCCTGGAACCGCAGTACGATCCCCAGCTGTACCTGCGCATCCTCGAAGAGTTGCGCTTGCTGTACTTCCAGCAAGGCGAGTACCTGAATGCGTTTCACATCAAGCAAGAGCAGCGCTCTGTAGAAGCCCAGTATGGGTTCCGCGCTTTTATCGGTGCGGGACGACTGCAGCCGCAGCGACAGGCGATCAATCCGGCCCTGCAATCTGTTGCCGGCGAAATAGCCCCTGCCGAAGAAATTACGGTTTCGATTCGCCAGCAAGATATCAATCGCTTGCTCAACCGGATCAGCACCCCCCAGCACAAACTCACCATTATTTACGGTCAGTCAGGGGTGGGCAAAAGTTCTCTAGTGATGGCGGGGCTGGTGCCGGCGCTGAAAAAAACCAGCGTTGGCACTCGGGAGGTTTTGCCGGTGCTGCTGCAAGTTTACACCGACTGGGTGGCGGGGCTGGGAAACAAACTGTCTGCTGAGCTGGGGGCGATTAGAAGCGGTCGGGGGGCTACAGAGGGTGCCGGCGCACCGCTAGATTCAGTCGCCGCGCTCATTTCCCAGCTGAAAAAAAATGCTGACCGCAACCTGCTCACCGTCCTGATTTTTGACCAGTTTGAAGAGTTTTTCTTTGCTGGCAAGGATCAGGTAAAAAGGCGGCTATTTTTTGAGTTTTTGCGAGACTGTTTGAATGTTCCGTTTGTGAAAGTCATGCTGGCGGTGCGAGCCGACTTCTTGCACTATTTGCTGGAGTCGATTCGCCTGACGCACCTGGACGCGATCGACAACGACATTCTCAGCAAAGACATTCTCTACTATTTGGGGAATTTTTCGCCGTCTGAGGCCACCGCCGTCATCCAAAGCTTAACAGAGCGAGCGCAATTTTACTTAGAACCGGCGCTGATCGATGAATTGGTGCGAGATTTGGCCGGCGCTGAGGGGGAAGTGCGCCCGATTGAACTGCAGGTGGCGGGCTCGCAGCTGCAAGCCGAGAACATCACGACGCTGGCCGAGTACCAGAAACAGGGGCCCAAGCAAAAACTGGTGGAGCGGTTTTTGGAGCAAGTGCTCACAGACTGCGGCCCAGAAAATGAGCGGGCCGCCCGACTGGTCCTGTACTTGCTCACGGATGATAACGACACCCGCCCCCTGAAGACTCGCGCTGAATTGGCAGCGGATTTGGCCTCTTTGCAAGAAGCCAAAAAGTTAGATTTAGTTCTAGAAATTTTAGAAAAATCAGGGCTGGTGTTTCGCTGGAAGGAAATGCCGGCGGAGCTGTACCAGCTGGTACACGACTATCTGGCAGCGTTCATCCGCCAGCAGCAGAAATTAGACCGAGCGATTGAATGGGAAAAGCTGCAAGAACAGAACAGGCGGAACCAAGACCAGATTAAGCAACTGAATCAAGTCATGGAAGCGCAAGAAAAACAGAGGCAAGCCGAAGAGCGGCTGACGCGCATTCGCAAATGGCAATTCCGAGCTGCAGTGGCCGCAGGAGTTTTGCTGGCCAGCCTTGCCGTCCTGGGCGAAAATGCCCGGATAGAGGCGCTGAATTCTGCCTCCAAAGCCCTGCTGCTCTCGATTGATAACGACCAGCTAGGCGTATTGGAAACCAGTGTCGATATCGGGATAAACTTTAATAAGACCTCAGCCTCTAGTGAAGGGAAAAATAAAATCGCGGAACGCCTCAGGCAAGCCGTCTCTAGAGTGCAAGAGCGCAACCGCTTGCAAGGGCACACGCAAAACGTCTTGGGGGTCAGTTTCAGCCCCGACGGAAAGACGATTGCCTCGGCTTCTGCGGACAAAACGGTCAAACTGTGGCGTTCTGACGGCAGCCCGATCCTGCCGCCCCTCACAGGGCATCAAGGTGCGGTCACGAGCGTGAGTTTCAGCCCCAGCGGGGATCTGATCGCTTCCGGCAGTGCGGACAAGACGGTCAAACTCTGGAGAAAGGACGGGAATTTGGTGAGAACTCTCTCAGGACACGGGGACTGGGTGCTGGCGGTGAGTTTCAGCCCGGACGGGAAAACGATTGCCTCGGCTTCTGCGGACAAGACCATCAAACTCTGGAATTTGGAGGGACGCTTGCTGGCCACCTTTAAGGGGCATGCGGATGAGGTTCTGGATGTGAGTTTCAGCCCTGAGGGCAGCACTCTCGCCTCTGCCAGTGAGGACGGCACTGTCAAACTCTGGAGTTTGAAGGGGAAAGTCCTGAAAACCTTTACCGGGCATACGGAAGGCGTCTATAAGGTGAGCTTCAGCCCGGACGGGAAAAGGCTGGCTTCGGCTTCTGCGGACAATACTGTCCGCATCTGGAACTCCGACGGCAAATTGCTCCACACTCTCAAAGGGCACAGTGACTGGGTTGTGGATGTGAGTTTCAGTCCCGATGGCCAGACTCTGGCCTCGGTGAGCCGCGACCGCACTGTCAAACTGTGGAGCTTGGACGGGGGCTTGCTGAAAACTTTCCGGGGGCATGAAGGCTTTATTTGGGCTTTGAGTTTCAGCCCCGACGGCAAAACCATTGCCACCGCCAGTGAGGACGATACGGTTAAGCTGTGGAGTCCGGACAGCACTCCTTTGCTGAAAACTCTCTCGCACAGCGACTGGGTTTACGGTGTCAGTTTCAGCCCGGATGGAAAATCGATTGCTTCTGCGAGTTATGACAAAACAGTTAAACTCTGGGACAAAGACGGTCGCCTGCTCGTCACTATCCCGCACGACGAGATTGTTACCAGCGCCAGTTTCAGCCCTAACGGCAAGATTGTAGCGTCCGCCAGTGGGGACAGCGTGCAGCTGTGGCGCTCTGACGGCGTTCTGCTGAAGTCTCTCCCGCACAAGGAGAGTGTCAATAGCGTCAGCTTCAGCCGCACCGGCATTTTGGCCTCGGCTAGTGATGACAAAACGGTTAGACTCTGGCGCACTGACGGCACTTTGCTCTACACGCTGTATCACGACAGGAGAGTCAATAGCGTCAGTTTCAGCCCAGATGGCAAGATTTTGGCCTCTGCCAGTGATGACAGAACGGTCAAGCTCTGGCGCACTGACGGCACCCTGCTGCGCACTCTCTCGCACGGGGATAAGGTCCGGAGCGTCAGTTTCAGCCCCGACGGGGATCTGGTCGCCTCTGCCGGTGCGGACAAGACTGTCAAACTCTGGCGCACTGACGGCACTCTGCTGAGCACTCTCCCGCATCCTGAGAGCGTCATTAGTGTCAGTTTCAGCCCCAAAGGCGAGATCCTTGCTTCTGCCAGTACGGACAAGAAAGTGAGAGTCTGGCGCACTGACGGCACTTTGGCGGCGACTCTGGAGCAAGATGATGTTGTCAATCATCTCAGTTTTAGCCCGGATGGCCAAACTCTGGCTTTGGCTAGCAGGGACAAAACTGCGATTCTCTGGCGCGTGGATAATTTGGATCTGGACAGTCTGGTCCGGCGCGGTTGCTATTGGCTGCGCGACTATTTGAAGAATAAGTCTGGTGATGGGAATCTCTGTCAGGGGATTGGGGAGGGGAGATAGTTTTTTTGTTTGAACCGCCACCGTGAGGGGACGCCAAGGGAGAGGGGAAGGGAGAGTGAGCTACTACTGGGTGGCTTTCTCTCCGAGATGTCTCATTTATGAGAGGCTTTGTTGCGCGTGTGAGTCCTCAATATGAAGCTGGATTTGGCTGCGTTTTTCCTCAAGCCAATCTAAGGCTGTTTCAAGTTGGTGCGGAGAGCGGTTTTAGAAGCTGCGCCATATAAACAACCAGCACATCGTTCTTGCTCAAATACCGCTGGTGGGAGTTAAACCGGCTCACTTGACTGGCTGTCTTGCGAGCGGCTGACTCCAAAGCATTTGCCAGACAGTCTTTTAGCTCCACCGTGTCTCTCTTCCTGCAAACAATGATGACATCAATATCGATGGGCTCTTTGGCTTGGCTTTTCGGTGTCGCCCCAGACATTTCCGACTTGATAGGGTGGGTGGCGACAGTCGCAAAACCCGCTTTGACTAAAGCGCTTAAAATCGCACGCCATCCCTCCGGTTTTGAGTGGTGATAGGTAAAAACCAGCAACCCCTCTGGCTTCAGAACGCGGTGGCATTCAGAAAACACGCCTTGCAGCCGGTGAGCAAAAACTAAAGCGTCACCGCACTGGACTTCATTTGGGTGACGGGTCGTGACATTGCCGGACACGTTATTTTGAATTAGATAGCGCTGCCAAACATAGAAAAAATCGGCTAATTCTGAGTAGTGAACATTGTCGAAGAAAGGGGGGTCGGTGATGACAGCATCTACGCTCTCTGTAGGGATGTCTGTGACCGCTGAATCTCCGCAGGAAAGATAAACGGGCTTAGCCTCACTCAGCTCACAGAAATTATTGGCAATTTCAGTGCCGGTGGCGGGCGATAGGCCATAAATTTTTTCCGCCTCTATTTTTGTCTTTCTCTGTTTGGGTTTTATTTCAAAGGGCTTTTCACCGTAATCTACAGCCCTAAGGATGCGGCTTTCAAAAAGGGTTGAAAATGAACCTGAGCTTTTCGGTGTGCCCCAGAGATTGGCCTCTAGGGGGGTGCGCTCTGGCTTCAAAATGTGATGAGAAAACATGTGCCGCACTGCGCCGGTGCCCTCTCCTTTGTATGAGGCAAACAAGTTATTGAATTCCAGGCATCCGGAGAACAGGCATGCGAACATATCCCGCACATTTGCATCCTCAATCTGCCGTATCTGTTCCGCCAACACACTCAGGCATAAGAGCTGCCGGTCATTAAACATTTCATGCCAGTGCCGGTAACAGTAATTAAGCACCTGGTCTGTATTGTAACCGGGCTTTATGGCAACAAACGGGTAAGCCTTTTGGCGGAGTCTCAGTTCTGTCTTTGCCTTTTCATAAAGGTTTCGGTCAAACTCGTTAATAGGTAAATACTGCTTTGACCCGTCCTTAAGCAGCACCAACTTAGCGTACATCCGGTGTTCTGGCGGCTTGCCAAGCTGTTTAACTGCTGTAACGATAGAGAAGGTATGGGCGCAATGCTTGCAAGTCGCTTTCTGACCTCTGACTGGTGCCACCTGCGGGTTAAAAACGGACTTGCAGTTTTCACAAGTGACGCTTTTGGCAGCGCAGTGAATTGCGCTGATATTTCCGCATTCTGGGCAGACAGCCTGAGCCTCCGGAAACTTATTTGGGTAGGCGTGCTTTGCAAAAATATATGATGAAAACAGGTCAACCGGACGCCGGCACGCAGGGCAAGGCAGCCATTTCACCCAAAAATAGTAAAGAACCGCCGCCATCTCACCGCTGTCGGGGACAGTCGTGTAATAGTTTTGAATTCGAGATGCTACCGCTTTTCGGAGAGTTTCAAAGGTTTCTATAAGGCGCTGCCGGTCTTTGTTGATCAACGCATTTTTGACCGTAAAATAAGCGACAGGATTAATATCCCGTCCAATGGCTGTTGCGCCCAGTTTGATGGCTTCCCCAACAGTTCGCTTCCCATGAAGGGGTCAAAAACTTTGACTCCCTTGAGGGATGCCGGTTTATAAAACAAGCTCAGGATATCAGAACCTTCTGGAGCAAAGGTAGAAAGAATGATGGCGCGGAATACGGAGCCCAGTCTTCTGGCCCACCATTTATGTATATAATAGAGGGGTCGGTTGATTTCCTTGCGCCAGCTTTCCAGTTCAGCTATTTCACTGAGCTGTTCAAAGGGAAAGCTATCCTCTTCTATCGCTTTTCCCTCACCGGCACCCCCCAACCCGGCGGAATTCTTAATCCCCCACCCCACTCCTTTCATTCTAGCAGCCAACCAAATAGATCGCCGGCGGTTAGCCGCACATCCCCAGCAAAAGAAGGCACGGGAAGTCGATCTGCCGGCCCGTCAAAAACTTCCAGCTGGTTCTGGGGAAGATAAACAAAAACCGTTTCCTCCTCCGGAACGATAAGCCAGCCCATTTGCGTTTCAAACTTCAAACAGTGCCGGATATTTTTGATAACTTTCGTTTGGCTTTGTTCCGGCGAGAGAATCTCAATTGTCCAATCGGGAGCCGCCAGGAAAATGTTGGCAACTGCGCCACTCTCATCGCGGGGAATTCTGTCCCAAAGAAAAACGGACACATCAGGAACGAGCGAGCGCCCGCCAAAGGTACACCGCAATTCGGGAAAAGCTCGCGCAATCCGCTGAGGTTTAAGAGCTGCGTTAATAGCAGCAGACAGCTCACCCTGAATAGTGCTGTGCTTTCCCTGTGGCATAGGTTTTTGAACAATTTGACCGTCAATATACTCGCTAGCCGGCTCGGTTTCTGGCAGTTTGAGAAACTCTGACAGCGTTAAAGTTTTAGAAGGAATCTGTAGCATTTGTGTAGGCTCCAAAGAAGTCAGGCAAGGTGGGCTACAGCCCACCAATTCACGATTCAACTGCGAATTTGAGACGTATCGTTTTTTGGACGGTCGCTCATTTGCTGAACAATGGCTGCTTGTATCTTAGCATCAAAATCAGGATCGTTAACTGTGGCGATCGCTGGTGTCGAACGCTGATGGCGTCGATTTAGATAGGCTTTGAGAGCAGCCTCATCGTCGCGATGAGCGAGAAAGTATTGCTTCAGCTCTCGTTCGGACATGGCAGAGTAGTCTATTTCGCTCATTAAATTACCTCCCCATCAGGCGTCACTTCAAATTCGATTTCTTCATTCTCACCGGCCAGGATGAATAAATTTTGAGTTCGGACGTCCGTACAAATTAGGTGAATCGGCTGGAACATCACATAGGTCAATTGATAGGCGATTCGGTAGAGACACCTTAACTGTGCGTCAGTTGGCATTTTAATCTTGTCTGTCTATTAAACCGCTTACTGCAGTCTAACCCGCTTGTCGCGAGCATTATCCCGCTGTCTGCGGGATAATATGCAGAACTTTGAGAGCTGTGCTGCTTAGACCGGCTGAACACCGCTAAGCAGCCAATAGCGCCCTAAGCCTTAAACTTCTCGGCAATCCGCTTCATCGCTTCTCCCACATTCTCGCGGCTGTTAAACGCGGAAATGCGGAAGTACCCCTCACCGGCAGCCCCAAAACCAGACCCGGGCGTTCCCACCACATTGCAGCTGTGCAGCAACTTATCAAAGAAATCCCAACTCGACAGACCGTTGGGCGTTTTCACCCACACATAAGGCGCATTAACACCACCATACACCGCCAGACCGGCAGCTGTCAGCTCCTCCCGGATAATTTTAGCATTTTCCAGATAGAAACTGACCAGCGCCTTGACTTGCTCCCGCCCCTCTTCCGAGTACACCGCTTCAGCCGCCCGCTGCACGATATAAGACACGCCATTGAACTTGGTAGACTGCCGGCGGTTCCACAGCTTCCACAGTTCTACATCGGACCCGTCAGAAGCTTTCGCCGTCAGCGTCTTCGGCACAACGGTGAGGGCGCAGCGAGTGCCGGTAAACCCTGCTGTCTTCGAGAAGGAGCGAAACTCAATCGCGCAATCCCGCGCCCCTTCAATCTCGTAAATAGAATGGGGGATGTCTGGCTCAGTAATGAAGGCTTCGTAAGCCGCATCGAAGAAAATGATAGAGCCATTCGCTTTGGCATAATCCACCCACGCCTTCAGGTGTTCCTTCGTCGCGGTTGCTCCCGTGGGGTTATTGGGGAAGCACAGGTAAATCAAATCGACTTTCTGGGTGGGAAGAGACGCCGTGAAGTTGTTCTCCGCCGTCACCGGCAGATAGACCAAGCCCTCAAACTCGCCCTTTTCATTGGCAGGACCCGTATGCCCCGCCATCACGTTGGTGTCCACATAAACCGGATAAACCGGGTCGGTGACAGCGATCGTGTTGCGATCGCCAAAGATGTCGAGAATGTTGCCGCTGTCGCACTTAGAACCGTCGGAGATAAAAATTTCCGATGCGTCAATCTCGCACCCCCGCGCCTGGAAGTCGTGAGCTGCAATTTTCTCCCGCAACCAGGCGTAGCCTTGCTCTGGGCCATATCCTTTGAAGGTAGCGCGGTCGCCCATTTCTTCTACTGCTTTAACCATCGCCGCACGGCAGGCTTCTGGCAAGGGTTCGGTGACATCGCCAATGCCCAGCCGAATAATTTTGGCCTCAGCATTGGCCTCGGCGAAGGCACTCACCCGGCGAGCAATTTCAGGAAACAGGTAGCCGGCTTTCAGCTTTAGGTAGTTCTCGTTAATCGTTGCCATGTTGAATCGTCACGAACGCCGTAAAACAGCTTATCTCAAATCGGGGCGTACAAACAAAGTCCCCCCCTTGGCGGACTGGAAGTCTTCTAAAACCCTGGCCTTGCGGGTTTTGTCTGTATCGCTGCGGTTTTAACCGCCAAGTGTCTAAAGTGTCCTGCAAACCGAGCGCCCTTGTCCCACCGCTCGCCTATATCATTTTTTTGTGAGTTCAGCAACCGCTGCAGCCAGGTGCACCGGCTCCACCGGCTTGGTGAGGTGCTTCTGGAAGCCGGCGGAAATGATCAGCTCCCGGTTAGTTTCTCCCGCATAAGCTGTCAGTGCGATTGCCGGTATTTGCCCCCCTCCTTCTGGCGCAAGCGCTCTTATTTTACGAATGAGCATGTAGCCATCCATTTCCGGCATGCCAATATCGCTGAGCAGCAAATCTGGTTTCCAGAGTGGGATTTCCTCGAGCGCCGCCGGCGCGGAGGCGACAGCGCGCACTCGCGCACCGTACTGCTCGAGTGTGAAAGCGATGAATTCGCGGGTGTCAGCCTCATCATCCACCACCAGAACCCGCACGCCATCGAGCCGCCGGGAAGAATTTGGCTCGCTACTTTCCAGAGTGCCAGACACTAGAGTGCCCGCGTTTTGTTCCAGCAGGGGGAGCGTCACAGTAAACGTTGCCCCCAGCCCCTCTCCCGCACTTTCCGCGCTCACAGATCCGCCGTGAAGTTCTGCCAGCTGGCGGACAATTGCCAGCCCCAAACCGAGCCCGCCATGCTTCCGCGTTGTCTTGCTGTCCGCTTGACGGAAATAATCAAAAACAAAGGGCAGGAAATCGGGGCTGATCCCCTTACCCGTATCGCTGACTTGGATTTGGGCGCGCCCGCCGGCAGCATCCAGCCGGATTCCCACCCGCCCTCCAGAAGGCGTGAATTTAATCGCATTCGTCAGCAAATTCCACACCACTTGCTGCAAGCGGTTTGGATCTGCCAAAACCTTGCAGCCTGCCGCACAGATCGCCAGCTGAATCTGAATCGATTTCGCCTCAGCCAGCAGGCGCACTGTTTCAATCGCCGCCCTAACGGTTCCCGCCAAGTCAACCGGACATAAATTCAAGCCCAGCTTGCCGCGAAGAATGCGCGAAACATCCAGCAAATCTTCAATCAGTTGCGACTGTAACTTCGCGTTGCGCTCAATCGTTTCCAGGGCGTGAGCGGTCTTCGCTTCATCAAACTTCAGGGTGCGCAGAAGTTTGACCCAGCCCAAAATGGGAGTCAGGGGCGTCCTCAATTCGTGGGAGAGGATGGCGAGAAACTCATCCTTAATCCGGTTGGCTGTTTCTGCTTCAGCGCGATCGGCTCGCTCCAGTTTGAGCAGGCGTTCGCGCTCGGCTTCCATCTTCTTGCGCTCGCTGATGTCCGTTCCAGAGGCAGTAATTCCCACAATATTACCATATTCGTCGCGCAGTGGCTCAACGGTCAGGTCGTAGTAAGAAAACTCTTGCTCTCGACTGGATCGCAGCGCTACTTCCGCTCGCGTCCCAATACCCGTTTCCAGCACTCGCCGCTTAATTTCTATCAGGTGGGCTGCGTCTTCAGAATAGGTGAGGTCAGCATCCGTCTTGCCTAAAATCTCGTTGGCGGCGTAGCCCAGCTTTGGATTGTAAATCCAGGTGTAGCGAAGCTCTGTGTCTTGATTGAAGACGACAACGGGTGAATTTTGCAGCGCCACAGCGAAGCGCTGCTCGCTCAGCCTCAGCGCCTCCTCCACGCGCACGCGCTGGGTGATGTCGCGGATAACCGCCAGCGAGCCGGTGTTTCTGCCGGCTTCATCTTTCAGGACACTGGCTGATACCTCGACACAGATTTTTTCTCCGCTGTTTTTCGCGTGAGTCACCTCGCCGTGCCAATTTCCCGTCCCCGCTAGAGCGCCCCGCGCCTCCCACTCATCTTCCGGTTTAATCCAGCTGTACTCATAGGCTTCTCGTAAAGGCCGGCCCAGAACCGCCTCCGACTTGCAGCCGTACAGCCGCTCCGCCCCTTTATTCCAATAGGTGATGCGCTTCTCCAAATCCACTGCAATCACCGCATCGTTTACTTGTGACAGGACATTGGCTTGGAACTTGATTTGATCTTCGGCACGCTTGCGCTCTCTGATGTCTCTGAAATAAATGGAAAGTCCGTCTCGGGAAGGATAGGCGTGCACCTCACACCACAGGTTGAGTGGGGCGTAAAACTCTTCAAAGTGAGCCGGCACACCCGTCTCCATCGCTTGGCAATAGTTTTGATAAAACGCTGTGCCAACCGCCTCGGGAAACACCTCCCATAGGTTATGGCCCAGAAGCTCGGTTTCTCGTTTTTGCAAAATTTTCTCCCCCTGGTGATTGACGTAGGTGAACCGCCACTCTCTGTCCACCGCAAAGAAGGCATCAGTAATGCTTTCCAGAATATTTGAGATTCGCTTGTTCGCCTCTCGCAGCGCCGCCGCCTCCTCCTTGCTGTGGGTGATATCCATGACCGTTCCCACCATCCGCACCGGCTTGCCGGTTGGGTCGCAGAAAACCCGGCCTTTAGTTTTTACCCAGCGGATATTACCGTCAGCCCAAACCAGCCGAAATTCTGCTTCGCAGTCCGCCCCCCGCTCAATAGCGCGGGCGAATGCTAGAGCAATTGATTTGCGGTCTTTTGCATAAACAAACTCCAGCAAACCTTCAGCGGTGCCCCCAAATTTTTCCAAGCAGCGGCCAAATAGCTGCCCGCAGTTTTCCGACAAAATTACTCTATTCGTGAGAAGATCCCAGTCCCAATAGCCCAGTCCGGCGGCTGACAGCGCAAGCCTCAATCGCTCCTCACTTTCTTTGAGCGCAGCTTCTGCACGCTTGCGGTGGGTGATGTCTTGGAAATAAGCGCAAACACCGCCAGCACACGGAGCGATTCGGATTGCCAACCACTTGTTTAGAGGTGCGAAAAACTCCTCACACTCAAGGATGACTCGCTCTGCTAAAACTTGGTGACATTGAATATAATAGTCAGAGTCGGGGGCGGCGGAAAACACTTCCTTTATATTTCTGCCGGTCAGTTCGGAGCGCGTTTTTTCTAGGAGTTCCTCTGCTTTGCGGTTCGCGCCGGTGCAGCGCCACAAGCTGTCAAAGCTCACAAAACCATCCCTAATGCTTTCTGGAATGCTCGCGTCCGGCTCTCGCGCTCTCTCGGCTTCAGCGCATCCTGCCGGCGCTTGCGCGAGGAACTGGGCGCGCTCTAACTGTGGCTGCAGGCGGTGGGTGATGTCTTTTTCTATTCCGATAACCATAGAGATTTCTTCTTTTTCGTTCCGCAGTGGGAAAGCGCGACTTTCAATCCAGCGAACCGCTCCGTCAGACCGCACGATCGTGTACTTCTTCCTGTAGCTTTCTTGGATTTGCTCGGGAATAGCACCCACACAGCGCTCAGCACTCTCTGTGCCAATGGCGTCCGAGAAGCCGCTGTCTTGCTTGTGCTGACTCTCGCATGGCTGCTGCCCAATTTCCTGAGACGAAACACTGATATAGATGAGCCGGTTGCTGTCGGGGTAAAACAGCCAGAAAACTCCATCGCTATTTTGCGCCGGCTGGACAAATAGCTGTTCTAACTGCTTTAGGCTTGGTAGACTTAGCAATGTTAGCTCCTCTTTGAGATTCGGTGGGCAAGGCAGTCGCTTTGGCCAGTAGGGGTGAGCGATCGTGCTTACTGCTCGTTGGCGAGATATTTGGCTTTTAGCGCACCATTGCGCTCGCCCATCTGATTCCGCCACTCCTCAATCAAAGAAGTGCCGGCAGCTGACTGTAAGGGCGCGCTCCTTTAAGAAGGGATTGACGCTTGGATCTCGCTGGCTGTACCGGCGAGCGCTTCGCTCCTGCTTCTGTAGGAGACAGTCCGATCGGGGGCGGGCTTACCCGAACAGTCTGGCAGAAGCAACGGTTATCTGGAAACCCCCCTCCTGTCAGTTTTGCCCAGAAAGCTCAGCAATATCCTCGTTTTTGGGAGCTGGCATTCACAGGGTCATCTCCCTAGAGATAGATATTATCACGAATCCCCTTGAGACAGGCTGCCGAGTGGCTGGAATTTTTTGTTGAATCGCCGCACCCGCCCACAAGTGCTATCTCTGTTCACTTCGTGGGCGCGCTTCCCGCCCCAGCTGAAAAATCGGCCTAAAAAGAAAAGCCAAGGGTTAGCGCCCCAGCCAAGCAGTCCAGACAGATTTGCAGATATTACTGGTAAATTATCTATGCCTGAGAAACCATTTTTCCGGGGTTTTCAGCCCCTCGTTAAGGAGGAAAACCCCTCTATTTTTGGCTCCAGGCAGAGCGCCGGTTCCTGGCAGCGCACTGCGAACCGCTTCTCAGAAACTGTTCCCACGACCGCCCCTGCGAAAAGTTTCAAAAACCCGGCGAAACCCGTGAGAGGCAGCTGGCCTATTTGCTGTGATTTTATCAACATTTTTTTAAAGCAATTGAGAGAGCGCACCCTCTCAAAATTCGGTGGCGTCCCCACCTGCACCTCAATCGCCGGCTCTCCCCCGGCAAGCATTCCAAAGCAGGTAAAACTCTTGCCCTCTTACCAGAGTGTGACACAAAACGGAACCCCAAGCCGTGGCGTTTCGTCCATTTACAAAACCCCAACGCACCGGCAAAGGCGGGGACAGCACTCGAAAGCGCGCTCTCATTTGACACCGGGGCGAGAATCAGTCAAAATAGAGATAGCCTTGAGAGAAAGGATTTTTTTCGCCTGGGCATGAAAAAGACTGTGCGAGGCGAGCCTGTTTGATAGAGACAGGATTTTTTAGAAGTTTAACATCCGCCCATCAACAAACTGTTCAGTTTTCAACGCTTTCCCCAAAGAAGACATCAATAAGTGTGCTAGTCAAATGTTAGTTCGACGAATCTTAACTTTTCTGGCCAGCTGCCTGCTAGTCGTCCTGGCGCACGCGACTCTCGACGGCTCACCGGCACCCGCCACCCCCCCTGTGACGCCCCCAGATGTGCGGCTGCCGGCGGCCCCGATGGCCACCACCGCGCCCCCACAATCCCCTTCCCCTTCTCTTCTTCTCCCCCCTCTCCCCCTATGGGGGGAGGAGAGGGCTCCCACCGACAGAGCGGATACAGGGGCGGCAGATGCCACCCCCGAAATGGTGGGCGACACCCTGCACCGAGGAATGCTGAATAAAGCTACGGGATACATTCAGGAATTAAAAGGAAGAGAATTTTCGCAATATATTGGAGAAAGCGTCCCTCAGACGGCAATAACGCCGGAAAGCATCCAAAATACCCTCAGGGAGCTGGCCCGCCAAACCGGGAAAAAGCCGGCTGTTATCTATGCCTTCGCACTCCCCGACGGACTGGAGTTGCTGCTGTTCACCCCAGAGGGCAAACCCGGGAACCTGAGCGTGCCGGCGGCGAACAGAGCAGCGTTGCTCGCCGCCATTAAAGAGTTCAGAAATCAAATCACAGACCCCCGCCTGCGGGACAGCACCGGCTATCTAGCCCCCGCGAAGCAGCTGCATGACTGGCTGGTTGCGCCACTGGAAGCCCAGCTGCAAGCGCAAGGCACTGACACGCTGCTGTTTGCGATGGATGTGGGGTTGCGAAGCCTGCCGGTGGCTGCCCTCCACGACGGCCAAAAGTTTCTCGTAGAAAAATACGCTGTCGGGATGATTCCCTGCTTCAGCTTGACCGACACTCGCTACGTTTCCCTCAAGAACGCCAGCGTATTGGCGATGGGGGCGTCGCAATTTTCCGAGCTTGCGCCCCTGCCGGCAGTGCCGGTGGAAATTCAGACGATTGCCGGCCAGCTGTGGCGGGGAAAAGCCTTTCTCAACAGAGACTTCACCCTGGACAACCTCAACGCCCAGCGCCAAAAAACACCGTATCCCATTGTTCACCTCGCCACCCATGCAGAATTCCTGCCCGGACGACCGGCCAACTCCTACATTCAGCTGTGGGACAGCAAGCTGCGCCTCGAACAGGTCAAACAGCTGCGCTTGAGTGACCCAAAAGTGGAATTGCTCGTGCTCAGCGCCTGCCGCACAGCACTGGGAGACCGGCAGGCGGAGTTGGGCTTTGCCGGTTTGGCGGTCTACAGCGGAGTTAAGTCGGCCCTGGCCAGTCTCTGGTACGTCAGCGATGAGGGCACCCTCGGCCTGATGACCGAGTTTTACCGGCAGCTCAAGAGTGCTAACATCAAAGCCGAAGCCCTCAGGCAGGCGCAGCTCGCCATGCTGCGGGGGGAAGTGCGCCTGGAAAACGGCACCCTCACCGGCTCGACAGGCATTGTGCCCCTGCCTCCAGAACTGGCACGACTTCCCAATCAGAATCTCTCCCACCCCTACTACTGGGCGGGCTTCGTTATGATTGGCAGCCCCTGGTGAGTGGGAGCCGGCGGCACGATACGGATCAGCGCGGACACCGGAACAGCCTCCTTCCCCGGCCCTCCGGGGCGGGCCTTTCCACCCCGGAGCGAACGTGCCGCTCTCCCCCACTTCAGTATATTCCGCATTTGCGGTGCCAGCTTTTGGCTGTAAACTGATATCGGGGCTTTAATTTTTTTTATCTTTTTCTCATGCCCTGCCCGAGGCAAGGAACTCTTTCACCCTCAAATCTTGAACCGCACTCAATTCGTAGGTGAAAAGACCGAGCGGAATCTCCCGTCAGGTTTACCCTCCGTTAATCCCTCGCCATGTATAGCAGCAGCCACTTAGGGCACAGACGTAGGAATTGCGTTCCCTCCGACCCTATACCTGCTACTCAGTGAGATGCTTTATCCATGACTGAGCTGTCTATTGCTATAGCGACAAGCACATGTCCTTGCCAACTCTCGACCCAAGTCAAGGGGTGTTGGGGCAGGGTTGAGAGCGTCAGGGCGGCCTCGCTTTATTGAGCGCTGGATATATAGAGGGCGAATGCTGAGTAAAATAACCCAAGTTGCAACTGTTGGAGGCTCTGCCTCCAAAACGGCGTCTCCCATAAGGAGCCTGGGCACGAGGGGAACGAGGGGAACTGGAAAAGCCCCCCCTTTTCTAGTGCCGGTGGCACAAAAACCCGCCCCGTCTGGGCAGCTCGAAAAGCTCACGGCTTGTAGGTAGCAACTTGAGTTAAAATATAAAATCGAAAAGCCAAAATGGGTTCGCCCCTAACCCGCCAGCAAGTTGCGGAGGAAAATGGGACAATGGCTCTCAAAGACAAGTGGCAAGAGCTGCGCGCACAGCGCCGGCAAGAAATAACTCAGCGCCAGCAACAAGTTCGCCACAGCTTAGCCGAAAAGCGAAAACAGCGGAGGGGCTTGTCCGCACTCGCCCCTGCTGCCCTAAACACCGGCGAACTGAGTCCAGTTGGGGAGGGTGCCCTCCCAGAGGGTACAATTGCCGGTCGAGAAGCTCAACACCGGCTCTCGCTGGCGCAGCAGTTTTACCCGCAATTGAAAAAGCACACGCAGGCATTTCTGTCAAGCACCGGCAGCGAGCGTCAAGCCAGAGCCAGACAGCTCGCCGCACGCCTAGATCAATATGTCTGCTCGCTACAGCAGCAAACTCGGCAGTTTTTAGCGCTGACGGCTACAGAAAGATCCCAGATGCGCGCATCACTCACCAAAGATTTGCGCGACTTTCACAAAACACTGACTGTCACCGTTGCCCGACTGCGCCAGTCGATTCAGTCCCAGCAGCGATTGACTCGGGAAAAGCTGGCAGAAGATTTGGCCACTTATATAGAGTCGCTGCGCTCAGACATGGGCAGCTTCCTGCAACAGCTGAAACTGGCAAGAGCGGAGCGCGCCCAAAAGCTGCAGCAGTCCTTGCAGCAAAACCGAGCCGAACGCACCGCATCAATGCGCGCCCTATTCCAGAGCTTTGCCAGCTTTCGGGGGCAATTGCGGGAGTATCGCGCCAACCTGCGCCAGTCGGTATGGGGGACACCGGCACCCGCTCCGGAACCCACCGCCCGCGCCACAACCGCAATAGCGCCAGCAGCAGCCGGCTTCCCGGAAGCAGCCCAAGCGATTTCCCTCGCCGACGAGCAGCAAGTCTACGATTACATCCAGCGGTGTGACGTTGTTCGCGTGGCGGACATTGAGGCAACTTTGGGGCTCAACCGCGTGCAGGCGGTGGACATTCTGAACTCTCTCCTGACAAAAGGTTTGATTGTTCAGGGCGACCGGACATACACGGTCGGGCCAGAAGTCAGCCAGTAGAGGCGAACAATCCTCCTGCAGCGGCAAACAATCCTGCTGCAGGGGCGAACAATCCTTATGCAGGGGCTAGAGGACAGGCGAGACGCCTGTCCTACGTCCTAACCTAAATGGCTACTGCTATTCTCTCGTTCCCAGGCTATTCTCTCGTTCCCAGCCTCAGGCTGGGAACGCCCTCTGGAGGCAGAGCCTCCTTCTCTGGAGGCAGAGCCTCCTTGGAAGGGAAAAGCAGGTTAAAAGCCTAACAGTTTAGTATTTTTCCCCCCGAAAAAACCCTCTGGATGCCCGGGGTTTGAACCCAAAATCCAAAATCCAAAATTCAAAATTGGTCTTAAACCGATATGTCCACTGTGCTGCAAGTGCGTCGCAAAGGGTTTGTCAACACGCCGGCAGTTGAGCGAATAGCGGTGCGCTCCCTGCGCTACCTGCAATCTGGCTTTTCCGTCCACCTGCGCGGACCTGCCGGCACCGGCAAAACCACCCTGGCGCTGCACTTAGCCGACTTGCTGGGGCGTCCAGTGCTGCTGGTATTTGGCGACGACGAGCTAAAAACCTCCGACCTGATTGGCAAAGATGCCGGTTACAGCCGCAAAAAAGTCGTCGATAACTACATTCACACCGTTGTCAAAATCGAGGACGAACTCAAAGAAAACTGGGTGGATTCCCGACTCACCCTCGCCGCCAAGGAAGGGTACACCCTAGTTTACGACGAGTTTAACCGCTCTCGCCCAGAAATGAACAACGTCCTGCTCTCGGCGCTGGAAGAGAAACTCCTCGTCCTCCCGACAAGCGGGAACCGGTCGGAATACATTCGCGTTCACCCCGACTTCCGCGCTATTTTAACCTCAAATCCGGAAGAGTACAGCGGCGTGCACAGCGCTCAAGACGCTTTGATGGACAGGGTGGTGACCGTCAATATGCCGGAACCGGACGAAAAGACCCAAACCGAGATTTTGGTGCAAAAAACCGGCATCGACCCAGACAAAGCCCTTTCGATTGTTCAGCTGGTGAGAGCATTTCGGCTGAGAGCCAGCACGGAAAAGTCTTCTGGCTTGCGGTCCTGTTTGACGCTCGCCAAAGTGTGCCGCGACCACGGGATTTCGCTGACAGCAGACAGTGACGATTTTCGGGATATTTGTGCGGACGTGCTGCTGTCTCGCACGTCCTTGAGTCAGGGCGCTGCTATAAAAATTCTGTCAGAAGTTTTGCGCGAGAGGTTGCCCGGGCATGTGAGAGAAACAGCGGCTGCCGGTGCTTTTGGCCACTCCCCCCTGCGGGAGATCGCCGCAATTGCAGCCCTGCCCACCGCCTCGGCAAACGGGGGAGAATCCCTCACCCCCCCCGCTGCGGTCGTGTCTTGGGAGGGGGAAGTTTACGCCTATTTGCAGCAGTCTGGGGGAGCGAAGATTTCTGAAATAGAGGCGGCATTGGGGATAAATCGGGTTCAAACTGCGGACGCCCTGCGAGCGCTGATTAAAAAGGGCGCAGTCCACCAGCGGGAAGACCGCAGTTTTGCCCTGAAGGCAGAGAATAATTCGTGACGGTTACGCCACAAGCGGGCAGTGAAAACCGGCCCTCTGCCGGCGGGATGACTTTTCGCCGGTCTGTCCTGAGGGGAAAACTCTTGCCGGAACGGAATTTATCCCCTATCAAAAACAAAACTCGCGGTTCGGAGTTGATATAATTCACATATAGCGAGTCTAAATCATTCGTGTAAATTTCAGAATCCCGGTTTCTTAAAGGAACCGGGGTTCTGGGCCCCAGCATTTGCGCAAATTATTTAGAACTGCTATAGGCGATAGCAGGTTAAGAGTTTGCAAGCACAAGAGTGCCGGCGCTCATGCGTAGGGGCTTGCCGGCGGTTCGCCCCTGAGGTGCGGGCAAGCCGGCAGTAGCTGAGCCGTCAAAAGGATTTTACATCTGAGATTAGCGATGAAGAATCTAGAAAGAAAAATCGATTCCCCAAACATCGATTCCCCAAACATCGATTCCCCAAACATCGATTCCTCCCAACCCCTGGTGTCCCCCCAACCCCTGCTGCCCTCCCAACCCCAGGTGGGTAGCGGGGAGGCCAACTCGAAAATGTGCGTCTGCCCCTACTGCGAGGGCACCGGCAAAGACCGTTTCGGGATCGTGTCCCCGCTCTCGACTTGCCCCGTCTGTCACGGGCGCGGGGCTCACCGGCTCTTTTTTCCCACCGTCCGCTGCGCCTACTGCCGCGCCACTGGGGTGTCCCCGATAGGTGGCAGAAATCCCTGTCTCGCCTGTGGCGGGAAGGGATTCCATTTCCAGTACCGCCGGCCCTCGCTCGACGAGCCCAAGAGTCCTCCTGAGCTGTGCCCCGCTTGCAAGGGCACCGGCACGAAGCGAAGCAACGGGTTTTATTGCTATCCCTGTCGCGGCACAGGACTCAAGCGACTGTTTTAGATTTTGGTGTCGTGCAGACCGTGGTATCAACCCCACCCCCAACCCCCTCCCCGCGCTTCGGGGAGGGGGCTAAGAGGCGGAGGCTCCTTTAATTGTACTGAAAGACTACCTCTGTCTTTCTTATTTTTGGCGTTCTCGGCGTATTGGCGGTTCCTTCTAAAAAGAAATCAATCAGACGTAATATTTCCCCGGCGAACTCGGTGACGGGAGGAGAGGCTTGTGTCCTCCGTGCTGTGCGGAGCTTTTACCGAAACACAGCGCCCGCTTAATATTCTAGCACAAAAGATTGCGAATTAGGTGCATGAGCAGGGGGAGCGGGCACCGGCACGTTTGGGGGTGCCGGTGGGTTTTCCTGCTGCTGCTGGATGTTGGCTGTCTGCGAGACAAGCTGATTTTCAATAACGGCAAGGCGATGGGTTATTTGCTGCCGGCGCTGTTCCATCATTTCCAGCTCCTGTTGCAATCGTTTTTTTTCAAGGAGCAGCTTGCAGATATCCACGCCGGCAGTCAGTTCAGACTTCTGGCGCGGCATGGTGCTAAATTTGGGGAGAGTTCTTCCGCAGGATAGCCGGTGGGACATGGGGGCTATGAATGGTGAGTGACTGCCTGTAAATTATATTATATCCGGTTGCATCCATTTTGGAAAGTAGCAGGGAGGGCATGGGGGGTGGGGCGCAGGGCATGGGGCATGGGGCACCGGCAAGTGAATTGCGGTTAATTAACCTGAGAGGATATGAGTTTTCCTTCCCGGACTTTTGCCCGGGAAGGAGAAGCGAAAGAGAAAGGTAGAGTGCAGTGAAAAGGCAGCAGGGATGTCACCACTGCGGAGGTGCCGCAAGCATTGCCAGTGCGGCGGCGGCGGGCAATGGCTTAGAGAAAAAGTATCCCTGAGCGTATTCGCAGCCGAGAGCCCTGAGCTGTGCCAGCTGCTCTTTTGTTTCCACGCCTTCGGCGACCGCATCCATGCCCAGACTGTGAGCCAGCATGACGCATGTCCGGACAATTTCGGTGCCCTCGCCCTCAACGCCGGTACGGTTGATGAAGGTGCGGTCAATTTTCAGCGTGTTGAGGGGAAATCGGTGCAGGTAGCTCAGGGATGAATAGCCGGTGCCGAAGTCATCAAGACACAGCTGAATATTGCGATCTCTGAGTTGAGACAGCATCTGGGCGGCGGATTCGGTATTGTCCACGAGGGCGCTTTCGGTGATTTCCAGCTTCAAGCAGGCGGCATCCAAGCCGGTTTCCGAGAGAATTTGGTCGATTTGTCCCACCAGGTCCGGTTGCAAAAACTGCTTGCCGGAGAGGTTGACGCTCACCGTCAGCGCCGCAGGGGCAGAGCAAAGCGCCGGCGGAGCCCCCCCATCGGCGCTGTGCCCGTCGAGCTGCCACTGGCGCAACTGCAGGCAAGCTTCCCGGAGCACCCAGGCTCCCAGGGGGAGGATGAGGCCGGTTTCTTCGGCGAGGGGGATGAACTCGGAGGGCGAGACAAAGCCCCGCTGTGGGTGAATCCAGCGCACCAGCGCCTCGAAACCGACAATCCTCAGATCGGTCAGGGAGACAATAGGCTGGTAGTAAAGCTGGAGCTCCTGGCGTTCGATAGCCCGCCGCAAGTCATTTTCCAATTGCAACTGGGCCACAGCCCGCTCGCGCATGGCCCTGTCAAACACCGCATAGCCGGCTTTGCCCCGCGCCTTGGCGTGGTACATGGCAATGTCGGCATCGCGCAGGAAGTCTGCCGAGTGGGAGGAAGGATATTGCCTGACGGGGGAATAAATTCCGCCTTCCTCAATAGCGATGCCAATGCTCGCCGTGATGAATACCTCGTGTCCGTCGAGATTGAAAGGAGCCAGAAGTTCTTTGTGGAGGAGCTCAGTTAAGTGGGTGGCGTCGCTTGCGGTGCGGATGCCTTCCAGGAGGATGACAAAATGGTCGCCCCCCAGACGCGCGACAAGGTGATTTTGAATGTTGAAGTCGGCATTTTGAAGGAATTTAGAATTGCTGAAGAACGCCTGGAGGCGGCGAGAGAAGGCAATCAGCAGGTGGTCGCCGACGGTGTGCCCCAGGCTGTCGTTGATCGTTTTAAAGCGATCGAGATCCAGGAAAAGGACGGCAAAGCCGCAATCCGCTCTCTCTTTGGCCCGCGCCACGGCCTGCCCCAGCCGAGCCATGAGCAGCGCCCGGTTGGCCAAGCCGGTGAGGGCGTCGTGAAAGGCACTGTAGATTAATTCTTCTTCTGTGATTTTGCGGTCAGTGATATCGGTTTGGACGCCGATAAAGTGAGTCAGCTGGCCCCGCTCGTTTTGCACCGGCGAAATGTGCAGTTCATTCCAAAACACCGTGCCATCTTTGCGGTAGTTGCGCACAACGATCGTGCAGTCTTTCCGCGCCCCAATCGCCGCCCGCAATTTCTTTAACCCGGGTTGCTCTGTGTCAGAGCCTTGCAGGAACCGCAAGTTGCGCCCGATCGCTTCTGCCGCCGAGTAACCCGTCAATTTCTCAAAACTGGGGTTGACGTAAACGACTGGGGTGTCTGGCAGCTGGGCGTCAGTGATCGTGATGCCGTTGCTGCTGGCGGCAATCGCTCGCTCGAACAGGCGCAAGCGCTCCTCCTGGCGCACGCGCTCGGTGATGTCGCGGGAGTTGACAACAAAGCCAACGATAGCGGAATCGTCAAGCCGGTTGCTGCCCACCGCCTCTAAACACACCCAAGATCCGTCCGCGTGGCGGTAGCGAAACTCCACTTTCACGGCTGCCCCCGGTTCTTGAATTGCCTTGGCAAAGGCACTCTTGACTGCTGGCGCGTCTTCCGGGTGGACGCAATCGAAGAGGTTTTTGCCGATTAACTGTTGGGGGGCGTACCCCAAAATTCGCTCTCCCGAAGGACTTTGATAGCGGACCGTTCCGCCGGCATCGAGAACGGTGATAATATCTGACGAGTTTTGCACCAGGGAGCGGAAACGCTCCTCACTTTTAGCGAGCGCCTCAATGGCTTTTTTCCGAGCGTCAATATTGACGGCGCTAAAATAGACGCCGCTCACCTCTCCCCGCTCGTCAAAGACCGGATTGTAGCTGATTTCAAACCAGTAGTTTTCCTTGCCAATTCCTTTTATATTCCGCTCTGTTTTGATGGACTGACCTCGCATAGATAGGCGAAAATGTCTGTCAAAACACTCTAAGCTATCGGCACACACGTATTCATAGATAGATTCTCCTTCTTGAAGGGATTTTCCCCAAATTAGTTGGGCACCGTCACTCGCTGTTCTGTTAAAAGCTTGAATTTTATAATTGCGGTCTATCAGCAAAATGCACTGCAGGCTGCTATTAAAAATAGCTCTCACGTTGGCTTCCGATTTTTTCAGAGCTGCCTCAGCCCGCACGCGGGAGGTGACATCAATCCCAACGAAAAACGCTGCCTCGCCCTGATTGGACTTCTGCGCCACCATCAGATAGTTCCGCACCTCGCCACCCACTTGTGCCGGCAGCTCGTGGCTGGTTTCGCTGGCGGAACTGGCAAAAAACTGGCGCACAAATTCGCAAAAGTCTCGGCTGGCTCCGAGAAACCCAATGCTCTGGCCGACAAAGGCTGCGGGAGGCAAGCGGTAAAGGGCGGCTAAATGCCTGTTAACCCCCAGGTAGCGCAAATCTGAGCCAATCCAAGAAACAATCCCGGGCACGGCATCCAAAATCGTTTGCAGCCGGTCTTCGGCCTGGAGGAGCGCCTCCTGTTGCAGGAGACGCTCTGTGATGTCCCTGAGGACGACCTGTGAGGCAGGTTGCCCCTGATAGGTGATGGCGGTACTGGCTATCTCGACGATTTTAGAGTTGATCTTCTGGATTTTAGATTCGAGATTGGGGAGAAAATCGGACACCGGCTTGCCTGTGAGTTCCGAGCTGCCGGTGGCACCGAGCAGTCTGGCACCGGCAGGATTGATGTAGACTAATTGGCCTTGCTGGCAGAGGAGCGTCGCGTCTGGAGAGAGTTCTACCAGCAGGCGATAGCGCTCCTCGCTTTCTGCAAGCGACTGTAGGGCGAGCACGCGCTCCGCGATCTCGCAGAACGCGCCCAAGATCGCTGGCTCATTATTGAAGATCAGGGGCTGCAGCGACACGGCAACCCAGAAGGGGGTGCCGTCCGCTTTCTTGACGCGCAACTCCCAGTTGCGAACCGCCCCATCCCGCTTCAGCGCCTCTAGCAGAAGCCGCCGCTCAGCCGGCTCCCAGTAGAAGTCCGGTTTCGGGCGTCCAATCAATTCCCGGGAGGAAAGCCCGAAGGTTTGGCCAAATCGCTCGTTTGCGTACAAGACGATCCCGTCCGCTAGACGGCTTATCGCCACCGGCACCGGCATCAATTCTACGACGGAGCACACGGAGGGCACTTCGCACCTCCTGCATCGCTCCACCCGTCCTGTTACCTCTGCTGCCGGCATTGCTCCTGCGCCACGGCTCTCGCTCATTGGTTGTGCCAGTTGTAAGTTTACCTGTCTCACTTGCCTCAGTTGCGCGACCCCGTTGGGCCGGCCCGATAGGTCAGCTATCTGTGGGTTTGAACACATTGCTTTCCCCCCAGTTCAGCGCTAGCTTTTAACATGTTGTGAGTAATTTTAGTATTTTATCCCGCAATATTAAAAAAAACTTAAACTTTCTTTAAGTTTAAATTAAAAGTTTGTTGTAATCAAGCTTGTGGTAATTTTTCTTAAAAATACCTGCTATAGGATAGCTCTATGTATGGGGGCGGGTGCGGCTGGACGCTGGGCGAGGGCATGGGGAATGGGGCATGGGGAATGGGGCAGCGGGTAAGTAGGGGCGGGTTCACCCAAGAGGTCTCTGGGTTTTACCAGATGTTAGTAAACCCGCCCCCACCAGCTTTTGCCCATCGCCCACTGCGATGATGCCCCATCGCCCACTGCGATGATGCCCCATCGCCCACTGCCCAATCCCCAATGACACTTGCCACAAACCCTGACTCTAAGCGCACAATTGTCCTGAGACGATCTGTACAGAGCTAAAAGATGCTGGAATCTTATCGCAAACACCTTGCTGAGCGGGCGGCGCTGGGCATCCCGCCCCTGCCCCTATCTCCAGGGCAGACATCCGAGCTGTGCGAGCTGCTGAAAAACCCACCGGCGCTTGAAGAAGAGACGCTGCTGCACTTGCTGCGCGATCGTGTCCCTCCAGGCGTGGATCGAGCCGCTTACGTCAAAGCCGGTTTTCTCACCGCTGTCGCCAATGGCGAAACCCACTGCCCCCTGATTTCTCCCCAGGGTGCCGTGCAACTCCTGGGCACAATGGCCGGTGGCTACAACGTGCAGTCCCTGATTGCCCTGCTCCAGTCGAGCGACCCTGCTATAGCCGCCTCAGCAGCAGCCGCCCTGAGCAAAACCCTGCTGGTGTTTGACGCCTTTCACGATGTCCTCAACTTGTCGGATACCAACCCCTACGCCAAGCAGGTGATTGACTCCTGGGCGGCAGCGGAGTGGTTCACCAGCCGGCCCAAACTGCCGGAAGCCATCACCGTCACGGTATTCAAAGTCCCGGGAGAGACGAACACCGATGACCTGTCACCGGCAACCCACGCCCCCACCCGCCCCGACATTCCGCTGCACGCCTTGGCCATGCTGGAAAGCCGCATGCCCGGGGCGCTGCAAACCATCGCCCAGCTGAAGGGAAAAGGCCATCCCGTGGCCTATGTGGGCGATGTGGTCGGCACCGGCTCCTCCCGCAAGTCCGCCATTAACTCCGTCCTGTGGCACATCGGCGAGGATATCCCCTGCGTGCCCAACAAGCGGTCTGGGGGCTACATTTTGGGAAGTACGATCGCCCCGATCTTCTTCAACACCGCCGAAGATGCCGGTGCTCTCCCCATCCAGTGCGATGTCACCCAGATGGAAACCGGCATGGCAGTTACCATCCATCCTTATAAAGGTGAAATCACTAACGAAGCTGGGGAAGTCATTTCCACCTTCACCCTCAAACCGGACACCATTTTTGACGAAGTGCGTGCCGGCGGGCGGATTCCCCTGCTGATCGGGCGCGCGCTCACCGACAAAACCCGCCAAGCCCTCGGTTTCGAGCCGAGCACCGCTTTCATCCGCCCTCAAGCGCCAGCAGATACCAACAAGGGCTACACCCTGGCTCAAAAAATGGTCGGGAAAGCTTGCGGGCTTCCTGGCGTGCGCCCCGGCACGTCTTGCGAGCCGGGGATGACCACGGTTGGCTCTCAGGATACCACCGGTCCGATGACGCGGGACGAACTCAAAGAACTCGCCTGTCTGGGATTCAGCGCCGATTTGGTGATGCAGAGTTTTTGCCACACCGCTGCCTATCCCAAGCCGGTGGATATAAAAGTTCACCACGAACTTCCTGACTTTTTTGCCTCTCGCGGCGGCGTCGCCTTGCGCCCGGGGGATGGGATTATCCACTCTTGGCTGAACCGGATGCTGCTGCCAGATACCGTAGGAACCGGCGGCGACTCGCACACCCGTTTTCCCCTGGGGATTTCTTTCCCTGCCGGTTCGGGGCTGGTGGCGTTTGCTGCTGCTTTGGGGGTGATGCCGCTGGATATGCCGGAATCGGTGCTCGTGCGGTTCAAGGGTGAGCTGCAACCGGGCATCACGCTGCGGGATATTGTGAATGCGATTCCCTATGTGGCGATTCAGAAAGGTCTGCTGACGGTGGAGAAGAAGAACAAGAAGAATATCTTCGCCGGTCGGATTATGGAGATTGAGGGCTTGCCCGATTTGAAGGTGGAGCAAGCGTTTGAGCTGACGGATGCCACGGCTGAGCGCTCTTGTGCCGGCTGCACGATTAAGTTGGGCGTGGGGACGGTTGCGGAGTATTTGCGGTCGAATGTGGCGCTGCTGAAAAATATGGTAGCGCGGGGATATCAGGACGCTCGCACTATCATGCGCCGCGTGGCGAAGATGGAGGAGTGGCTGGCGAATCCCGTGCTGCTGGAAGCAGATGCGGATGCGGAGTATGCAGAGGTTATTGAGATTGATTTGAGTGAGATCAAGGAGCCGATTGTTGCGGCTCCGAATGACCCGGATAATGTGAAGTTGCTGTCCGAGGTGGCGGGCGATCGCATTGATGAGGTGTTTGTCGGCTCTTGCATGACGAATATCGGTCACTACCGGGCGACAGGAAAAGTGCTTGCCGGTGAGCCGCCGGTGAGTGTGCGCTTGTGGATTTGCCCTCCGACGCGGATGGATGAGCACCAGCTGAAGGAGGAGGGTTACTACGCGATTTTTGGGACTGCCGGTGCGCGGACAGAGGTTCCCGGTTGCAGTTTGTGCATGGGGAATCAGGCGCGTGTGGGAGATGGCGTGACGGTGTTTTCGACTTCGACGCGCAATTTCAACAACCGCATGGGCAAGGATGCGCGAGTTTATCTCGGTTCTGCTGAGCTGGCGGCGGTTTGTGCGCTGTTGGGGCGGGTTCCAACGGTGCAGGAATATCTCGATGTTGTCGGGAAGAAGATTGAGCCTTTGGCTGGGGATTTGTATCGGTATTTGAATTTCGACCAGATTGCCGGTTTTGAGGATGAAGGTCGTGTTGTGCCTGTTGATCAAATGCCCCGCATTGAGGATATTTTGGGGATGCCGGCTGCTGCGCGATAGTGCGTGATGCCGGTGGTTTGATGGCGACTATAGCGGCGGAATTTATTCTGCCGCTACACAAACTAAGCCCGCCTGCGCGGGCTTTTTTTTGCCTTTAGGAATGGGGACAAATCCTAACGCCGCGTCTCCTATATATAGCAGCAGTCATATTGGTTAAGACGTAGGACAGGCGTCTCGCCTGTCCCAGAAACCTTGAGGGCAGGCGAGACGCTTGCCCTGAATATCTAATGTTATAACCTAAGTGCATACTGCTATATTGCCTGAAATTGCCGACTGTGAAGTGCGGCGGGAATTGAGCCGTGCCGGTAAGGTGGCAGGCATCCAACGACTCGACGAACTCAAAGCTACTGTTAGATACCTTCCCCTTTCTACCGCAATAATGCTGAAGGCGGCTGAGTTGTGGGCTGAGGCGCGAAAGAGGGGAAAACCAACTGCAGATCCCAAGGAACTTGATGGGGATGTGATTCTGGCGGCTCAGGCTACATTGGTTGCGGCTGAGGGGAATGAGGTTGTGATTGCGACGACAAATGTGGGGCATTTGTCGCAATTTGTGGATGCTCGTGAGTGGCGGCTGATATAGTCAGGCTCAAGTGGTGGGTGAGGTTGTGCGAGAGTGGTTGCGGATGGGAGGGGGCGAGAGCGCCTCATCCTTTTTTGGAGGCACTACCGGCTTCCCCCGCATCCGGGTGGAAGAGACGGGTGGGGCTTTAGCCCAACTACAAACTTTTGGGCTTTAGCCCAACTACAAACTTTTGGGCTTTAGCCCAACTACAAACTTTTGGGCTTTAGCCCAACTACAAACTTTTGGGCTTTAGCCCAACTACAAACTTTTGGGCTTTAGCCCAACTACAAACTTTTGGGCTTTAGCCCAACTACGAACTTTTGGGCTTTAGCCCAACTACGAACTTTTGGGCTTTAGCCCAACTACGAACTTTTGGGCTTTAGCTTTAAATTCCGCATAGGCTTCATTAACCTTCTGGACAACTTCCAGAGCCTTCTGCTGGCGTTGAGGGCTGTCCCAAAAACGGTCGGGATGCCATTTTTTCACAAACTCCCTGTACGCCTGTTTCACCTCCTTGTGGGAAGCGCCCGGTTGCACCCCGAGAACTTGGTACAAGCGACTGATTTTGTCACTCACCGGCTGGCTCTGTCCCAGATTACTTCTCGACGCTGCGCCCTGCTGCCCAGTCAGAACCCCTTTATTGCGCAGTTCTTGTTTGAGCTTTGCCACTTCCGCATCAATTTCGAGAGCGATAAACTTGCGTTCCAAACTGTCCATTAGTTTATATGTCTCATCCCTTAAATTTTCTAAAATTATAGCGCTTCTCATATTAGTGAGGTTCTGAGAAACCGGGGTTCTCAGGCATAGTTCATCCAACTGAGATCCGCTCTATAGCTCACTCAAATCCTTGCAATTTCTCTCTCTTCTCTGGGCGATCCTTCACGGGGGCGGTTTATAAACAGGACTTACGCAGGGACACTTAATGTGGTGTGGGGTGGGTTACGCTATCGCTAACCCACCCTACTTAAATAAGGGGGAGGGGGCTACTCAGCCAAGCTCGCCCTCACCGACTCCAACTCCTGAGTCAAATTATCCACTAAATTGCGCGCGAACTCCAGCTGGTGGCGCTGGTTAACAATCTCCACCGGCTCCTCAGACACATTAAAACTAATCACCTTCCCAACCTTTTCCTCATATTCGCGAAGCGCCGAGAAAGCGTCAGTGCTGAAGCGAGTCAGATAGTTCTCAGCCGCCTTAGCGTAAGCTTCTTGTACCTGACTCAGATAAGAGGCTGAAGTTGAAGGTTCGGGCGTTTCTGGCTCTCCAGCCTGATTGAGGAGATAAGCAGCACCGGCAGCCACAGCCGCACCAACCGGCCCACCTAAAACCCAACCCAGCCCAGTCGCAATCGCCACCGGCGCAGCGCCACTCGACGACGACTTAGAAGCCGCTGGCGGAGGCGGTAGCAACACTTCTGGAGCGCCAGGAAATGGTATAATTAGATCGCCCGGATGCTGGCGATTGAAAAACTGGCAAGCCTTATTCACCCAGCTGACAATTGCCTGCTGCTGTGCTATAATCTCCTGCCGGAATCGCCCGCTTTCCCAAGTGCTAAACTCACCTTGCTGCAGCGCCGCCGCCAGTTCAGATTGAAAGCCATCTATAAGTTTTGGCAAGTACAGCCAGCTCTGAAAATCAGAGACACTCCCTTCAAACCCCTGTTTAATCAGTTTCTCCGCCCTTTGCTGAATCTGAATCTTAGCATTGCGCTTGTCTTCAGCCGCTCGCAAGCCGGTGGCGATCGCGTCCACCTTGGCGCGCAGCGCGTCGCGCACCTGAGTTCCGCTGGCGATCGCGCGGGGGAGCCGGCTTGCCGTCTTCTCTTTTTCCACCGCCACAATACTTTGCAGCGCCGATTCAAACATCCCGAATCCCGTCACCTGTAAGGCAGACATATCTCCTTTCAGCCACGCTCTCAAAGCCGGCAGGGCGTCAACCCGATACAGGTTGCTGATATTATTCGGCAGTTGTGAGCGAAAACTTTCCGCCACAAAACGCATGCGGTTGCTAACTTCTTTTTGCTCTTCAGTTTCCAGCAAATTCATGAAATTGACCGCAAACACAACCGTTTTAATCCCCCGGTCAAGCAGCCAATCTCGCAGGTTTTCCCGCTCGCCCAAGGTCATGAGCTTGCGAGCGTCTAGCACCTGAACCACCAAATCTGCAGTTAGCAGTTGGTCGCGCACCAAATTATCTTGGGCTTCCCGGTCATTCGTACCCGGCAGATCCAGCAGTTCCACACCCGTTTGCAGGAAGGGATGCGGGCAAAAAACCTCGACAGATGCCACATCGCCGCGCATCCGTCTTTGCTCGTCCAGGATAGCGTATTCCTTGAGTACCTCAGTGCCGGCTTTGCTAATTTCCGTGCCATCTGTTAGGACAATCCGAGTGTGCGGCGCGTCGCCATACCGGACACGAATCGCAGCGCCGGTGGTGGGAATCAAATCGATGGGTAAGGTGCGGGTTCCCAGCAAGGCATTGAGCAGGGTTGATTTGCCGTAATTGAACGGGCCAAATACAGCAATCCGAAAGATTGGACTTGCGAGGTGGTCGCATATTGATGTGACATCCCGATAAAGCTGTGAGGTTTTGTCGAGTTCCAGCACGCCGAGTGCGGATTTAAGGGTAGTTACAAGGTTCTGATAGGATTCCTGCCGGTGCATAGTGCTTTTACCACACCCTCCAAAGTGATATTTCTAGAATCTGGGAAATTTAAAATTAAAAACTGAATAGGACGGCTGTCCCACTCCCGGGACAGGCGGGATGCCTGTCCTGCGCCCCGATGCCGGTCTTCAGCTCAAAGATACCAGGAATTCCTGATAAGCCGTGTCAACACTTCGCGCTTCCGAAAAAACATCAGCCTCCAACTTCTTCAGGCGCTGCAATTCCGCCCCGCGATTGATTTCATAAGACTCCTTTTGCTTGAGCAGATTGTCTAGCTCCGCCTTCCGCGCCGAAATGTCATCATTCACCCGATTCATAACTTCGCGTTCGTAAGCGTCAAAGCACTCCTGCACCGCACTGTTAATAGGCTGCCACTGCTCTTGAGCCACCTGAGGCAAATGTTTCACCAGCTCTTTCTTGAGAGCCTTCACCAATTCTTTGCGGGCTTGATCCGCTTGCAGCACACCCATTCCCAGCCCCAGCAGCGCCAGCGCAAGAGGTCCCATCATCACCCCGAAAACCGAAGCCGCAATCACTGAAATACTGGTCACAGTCAGGAAATTCAGCATAATATTTTTCCAGTCAAAACCGGCACCCGCCAGCGCCACACCGGCAAAGTTCCCCGACGCCAGAGAAATCAGCCCCATTGCCCACCGCGCCCAGCCCGGAGAATCATCCTCCCCAGAAGTGCTCCCCCCGACAGCAATCTTTTGCCCCGTCAGCTTCTCCGTAATCTTGTCCGTCACCTGCGCGTAGGAAGCCCCATAGTTCGCCGCACTTTTCGACAGCCCGAGGAAAGCCGCATCCATCTCCCGCTGAGCCGTCAGACTCCACTCAGCAAACTTGTCATTCACATACCGATCGAATGCCTCACCGAGGGCTTTCTCAAACGCTTTCCGTTTCCCGGCATCAAAGAACTCCATCAGCCGCAACTCGGGCTGGTAGCGCAAGAAATCCGTTTCAAAGCTATTCCCCAAATTCAGGACATAAGTGCGAAAAGAATCAGCAATCCCTCTCGCCTTGCTGTCCCGCACTGTTCTAATCTCGTCTTTAAACTGGTCGCGAATATTTGCCAGTTTGTTAAACTCCGGCTCAACCGAGCTAATCCTCTGCTTCAATTCATTGACATCCTGGTCAAGTAATGGCAGCCGGCGCTCAATCGCTTCCCGCACGCGGGCGGAAGTCTGGCGCGCCAGAGTGCGCGCTTGCCGAAATTCCGAAATTGCCCGCTCCTTCGTCAAAAACGTGTTGAGTGCGCCGAGAAACTCTTGGAACCCAGTCCCCGCCAGAGAAGCAGAAGCATCCTTCAGCCGCCGGCGCAGCGCTTTAATTGCCGAAATCTCAAACACCCGCTCATCATAAATATCCTGCCCGTCCACCACGCAATATTCAGCCAGGTTAGCTTTAAAGACTTGCCGCAGCCGGTGTTCCGCTGCTTGCAATTCTTCCTCGTCATCAGGGTCAATCAAACTCTCCCGCACCTGGTCCCACGCATTAATCAGAAAGAAAACACTCAACCCCCGCCCTTTGATATAATTTTCCAGATAGCGGCGCTCTCCCAGCGTGCAGGGTTGCGACGCCCTCAGCACAAACAGGATGGCGTGGCAATTGTTAATATACCCCAGGGATAGCTCGTTGCGCGCCTCCGTATCATTGAGTCCGGGACTGTCCACAATTTCCACCCCCTTTTCCAGGAGAGAAAGAGGGTACTCCACCACAGCGCAGTCAACGTCGGGAAAGGCTTGCCGCTTCTCTTGCTCCAGCTTCTTTGCCTCAGCGGGGTCAATAGTGTAATCCTGCTTAAAGCTTTTAAAGTCCGTCTCTTTCGGGCTTTTGCCATCGTTAAAGTAAACCGTCACTTTCTTCTCCGCCCCATAGCGCAAAACCGTGAGCAGCGCCGTGCAGGGATTGACGTCAGACGGCAACAAGTTCTCGCCGATTAAAGCATTTAGAAACGTACTCTTCCCCCGCTTCATATCCCCTAACACCAGGAGCCGGAACACACCCTGCCGCAAATTATTGCTGGCGGCGGTGATATCTTCTATCTCTCTTTCTAAACCCAGTTCCCCAGAAGTCTGCTTTCCTTCGGCTTCGGCTCGCTGTATGGTTTCAGCCATCCCGCCCAGACACCGCGCCACTTCAGAGCGCACTCGGGCCACTTTTTCCAAATCGCTGAGGAAATTTTCCGTTTCTATTTTGTAACTCATCTTTGTTGCATTTAGGGTAAAGAAACCCGGTTTCTCCCAGAAACCGGGTTTCTGGCTACCGGTGAACAAACCCGGTTTCTCCCAGAAACCGGGTTTCTGAGTAAAATTTTAGCCCGAGTAGGACAGTAATTGCTGCCACACAGAGTCAATGCTGCGACATTCCGACAGCACACCGGCATCCAAAGCTCGCAGCCGGCTGACTTCTGTCTCCCGATTAATTTCACGGGACTCCTTTTGCTGGAGCAGATTATCTAACTCAGCCTTTCTGGCCTTAATGTCATCACTCACCCGCTTGGTCACTTCACGCTCGTACACCTCAAAACACTCTTTTACAGTATCGCACACCGGCTGCCACTGCTCCTGCGCCAGCTGGGGCAGATATCTCACAAACTCTTTCTTGGTGGCGCTCAGAAAATCTTTCCGCGCTTCATCCGCCTGAAAAGCGCCAACCCCCAACCCGACGAGCGCCATCCCCAGCGGTCCGAGAAATGTTCCCGTGAAAATCACTAAAAAGCTGCTGATGCCAATCACAGCGAACCAGTTGACCAGGATATTTTTCCAGTCGAAACCGGCACCGGCGAGCGCCACACCGGCAATATTCCCCGTAGCTAATGAGAAAAACCCCATCGCCCAACTCGCCCATCCGGGCGAACTGTCCTCCGTCTCGATATGGGTGCCGGCGGATACTTTTTGCCCGGTCAGCTTTTCCGTCATCGCATCTATCACCTGACTGTAGCTCGCGCCATAGCTCGCCGCACTCCGCGCCAATTCCGCAAAAGCCTCCCTCATCTCCCGCTCCGCAGTTAATTCCCAAGCCGCTATCTTATCATTGATGTACTGATCGAACGCCCGCTTGAAGGCAGCATTAAACTCTTCCCGCCTGCCCTTGCTCAGGAAATCCAGAAAGCCCAAGTCTGGCTGGTAGCGCAAGAAATCTGACTCAAAGGTATTGCCTAAATTCAAAATATATGCCCGAAAGGAATCAGCAATTGCCCTGGCCTTGCGGTCCCGCACGATTCTAATTTCCTCCTGAAATTGATCGCGAATCTCAGCGAGTTTCTCGAACTCAGGTCCAACGGAGCTAATCCGGCGTTTCAATTCATCCACATCCCGTTCCAGCAAAGGGATGCGGCGCTCAATCCCTTCGTGCGTCCGGCTGTAAGTTTGGCGTGCCAGAGTGCGAGCTTGTCGCAATTCCGCCACAGCCCTTTCCTGCGTCAAAAAGGTATTCAGTGCGGCCAAAAACTCTGGAAAGCCGGTTCCCTCAAGAGAATCCTCTGGGTCCTTCACCCGCCGGCGCAGCGCCAGCAGCGACGAAATCTCAAACACCCGCTCCTCATACAGATCGTCCCCATCCACCTGACAGTAGTCAGCCAGGTTACTTTGAAAAACCAGCCGCAGTTTTTCCTCAGCTTCTTTGATCTCCTCCCCATCATCCGGGTCAACCAGTCCTTTTCCGATCTCATCCCAAGCATTAATCAAGAAGAAAACCGTTAACCCCCGACCTTTGATATAATTGTCTAGGTAGCGGCGCTCCTCCAGCGTGCAGGGCTGTGACGCCCTGAACACGAACAGGATAGCCTGACAGCTGTTAATATAATTCAGCGCCAGTTCGTTTCGCGCTTCTGTATCATTTAGCCCCGGACTGTCAACAATTTCCACTCCTTTTTCCAGCACCGGCAGGGGATACTCCACCACGGCATAGCTGACGTCGGGAAAGGCTTGCTTTTTCTGCGCTTCCAGTTGCTTCGCCTCGCTGGGGTCAATCGTGTATCGCTCTTTAAAAGTTTTGAAATCCAGCTTCTCCGGACGCCCGCCGGTTTTAAAGTAAACGGTAACTTTCTTTTCTGTTCCGTAGCGCAGCACCGTCAGCACCGCCGTACAGGGATTCACGTCAGCCGGCAGCAAGTTTTCCCCGATTAAGGCATTGAGAAAAGTGCTTTTGCCCCGCTTCATGTCCCCTAAAACGAGAAGCCGGAACACCCCCTGCCGCAAATTCTTACTCGCAAGAGTGAGGTCTTCTATCTCACTTTCTAAACCCAATTTTCCCGATGCCTTCTCTCCCTCTATTTCAGCCCGATTCAGAGTTTGCGCAATCTCACTCAAATGATTGGCGATTCCCTGCCGCGTTCTGGCCACTCGATCCAAATCGTTCAGGAAGCTGACGGTTTCAACTTTCGCTTTCATGTTTGTTATTTGAGAATCTATTATGTTTGGACAGCAATGAATCTGCCGGTTAGGAACCTGGGGGGTGCGAACGGGTTAGCTATGGAATCCAAAACAGCCAGGTTTTCACCGTAAAACTGCTTTTGGCTTTTGCTCTTATTCGCGTTAATTATTTAAATCTTTTTCTTTTCATCTCCCGCCCGCAAATCCCCTGACTTGCCAAGAGTCTAGCGCTCTTTTCTCTCTGACTCAAAGAAGAGTTTGTATGCGATAAAGCCGAGCCCGCCCACCACAATTACAGCCGTTATCCCCTGAGCCAGCTGAAAAGCAACAACCCCAGCAATAACAAGGGCCATAAACTTCCCCACTTGCGCCAGTCTCTTGTACCACACGGCTAGGGAGCCCTCAAGCTGCTGGTGCTTCTTGGTTTGGTACAGGGGCGGCTCCTGTCGCTCAATTTCCGCCTCTATTTCCCGGAGTCGAATCGCACGCTCTCGCTCTTGTAGCTCTCGTTCCCGTTGCTGAAGATCCCTGTCTGGTTCTTTTGGAGCATTCATCTGTGTTACCCTTTCTAAGACTACAGCGGTGTCTGAAAAGTTTTGCCATAAATATGCAAATAGCTACTCTACTATTTAAACATCTTCTTGCCGCATCTCCTAGGTATTTTCGTTAAAATATTGTGAATAAATATGAACTTTACCGTTTATATTCATGCGTTCTGGCATCCCTGCCGGCGGAATTTAACGCCCCGGCAATTTTTCTCTGGCTGGATTTTAGATAACCTCTCACACCCTTTCCGATGGCATCGTTTGTGTTTCTTCGCGCCACGCAAAGAAGCTGCAATCTATCTCCAGAATTCCCCCGCTCCCTCGCTACAGAGCGACCGAGATCCCCTGCTATCCCAAAACGAAGCAGCCGGACATCCTATCATAGAGGCCGGTTGGCAGCGCTCCCCCGCTCTCATCTGGCCAGCTTAATGAGAATAAACGCGCAGAGAATCGGGCTGTTGCGTGAGGGTTTCCGATTAGCTCTGATTATCAAAAAAAAGCATTACAGGGGCAATCACTTATAAAAGAGGCCAGACGCTCTTGCGCCGGCCCAACCTGCCGGTGCCACCGAAAGCCCGGGTGCGGGAGAGAAATATTTCTGCCAAAGCTCCGAAAGCCGCCACTCTCCCCACACCGCAGCAGCTGAACAGCGCCGGCCCACAGGGAGCCACTGATGGCCAAAACCCCCTCGCCGCAAGCTGGCGAGCGGCGGCGATCCGAGAGACGGGCTCGTTTCAAAGCCCAATCCCTACGCGAGCGCCCTTTCCAGTGTGCTAAGCTGTAGTCTGTGATCTGGATTTAGTTGTGGGATGTTTTCTTCGCTACAGAACTGCGAGAGACTCCTGCCGAAAACCTACTCGTTTCCGGTAAATTCCGGCAAACGGAGGGAAGAGGCAGCAATCAGTCCCAGCAATGGGACTCCGTTGGGGAGAGCCATCATACCTGGGGGTGCACGCCAGCCCGCCGCCCTATCGCCAGCTATTAAGTAAGCCCGTCTGGATGCGACCTTAGGAGCCGCTAAGCGCTCGGCAGTGTAGCTAGTTTAACAAGCGCCCTCAACATTTTCGTGATTCGCAGCGGCTCCTAATAGAGCGGGCACACATTACCCGAGCTATCGGAGGACACTCGTGTCTAGAAGCGTCGCGCGCGATTGATGCCGGCCTCGCGTCACCCCAGACCCATTAAACCCAGGTGGGGCGCGCCGCGCCAGGGGCGTGACAGCCTGATTCCAGATCGAGCCCCACTGAGATTTTTCTAGATTTTTCTAGATTTTTCCGGGTTCAATGTACCTGACCCCCAACACCTGACAGCTGCAACTGAGACAGGCAACCCAATCACCTTTAGTAATTAAGGAGCAAGAATGACCCAAGTGGTTCTAGGCGAAAACGAAGGAATTGAATCGGCTCTGCGTCGCTTCAAACGTCAAGTCTCCCGAGCGGGGATTTTGGCAGATGTTAAAAATCGCCGGCACTTTGAAACCCCGATCGAGAAACGCAAACGCAAAGCCGTTGCCGCCAGACGCAAGAGACGTTTCCGCTAGGAGAGAGTCGCGCGAGCGTCTCTGAAATACCCCAGATTCACTCAAAGCCGCTGGCATCATTTCGGATTTTTTCCGCGCAACACTTGAGCCAGTAGAAGTAGGGTGCGTTCCCTGGGGGGGGCGCACCCTGCAAGCTGAACACTGAAAAACCCGGTTTCTTTGAAGAAACCGGGTTTGTGGCCTGAACTTGTCACCGTAGAGAGCCTGTAACTTTACTGTTATAGCAGCAGTCATATTGCCAACGGACCTCAGTGGCCTAGGGATAAAAGTGTCCTAATAAAAGGCGTAGGACAGGCGTCTCGCCTGTCCTACTGTCCTAACCTAAGTGAATACTGCTATACCGGCTCGCTCAGGCAATCGCCGCCATCTTCACATCGCTATTGGCCAGCAAATCTTGCAGTTCTTCGGAGTCAACCGTTTCCTTCTCAACCAGCATGTCTGCCAGCGTGTCCAGAACGTGACGGTTGCTCACCAGCACTTCCTTAGCGCGGCGGTAAGCTTGCTCCACAAGGGTGCTCACTTCTTCATCAATCACAGAGGCGGTTTCTTCCGAGAAATCCCGCTCCGCCATGATATCCCGGCCCAGGAACATATTGCCTTGCTGGCGGCCCAGGGCCACCGGCCCCAAGCGCTCGCTCATGCCGAACCGCATCACCATCTGGCGGGCCACGCGAGCCACCTGCTGCAAGTCATTCGAGGCACCGGTCGTCACCTCTTCCTCACCGAAGATAATCTCTTCAGCAACCCGACCGCCCAAGGCAACGGCCATCTGATTTTGCAGGTAAGACCGGCTGTACAGACCGGAATCCATCCGGTCTTCGCTAGGCGTGAACCAGGTCAAACCGCCGGCGCGACCGCGAGGGATAATGCTAATCTTCTGCACCGGGTCGTAATCCGGCATCAGCGCGCCCACCAGAGCGTGCCCCGCTTCGTGATACGCCACTAGGGTTTTGCGCTTCTCGCTCATCACCCGGTCTTTCTTCTCCGGACCGGCCAGCACCCGGTCGATGGCGTCGTTCACCTCATCCATCGAGATTTCCGTCAGGTTGCGGCGCGCCGCCAGAATCGCCGCTTCATTCAGCAAGTTTGACAGATCAGCGCCGGTGAACCCGGGAGTGCGGCGAGCGATCTTCTCCAGATCCACATCCTTCGCCAGCGTCTTGCCGCGAGAGTGGACATTGAGAATTTCCAGACGCCCCGCATAGTCCGGGCGATCCACCACCACCTGCCGGTCAAACCGGCCCGGGCGCAGCAGCGCCGCATCCAGCACGTCGGGGCGGTTCGTCGCCGCTATGATAATGATGCCGGTGTTGCCCTCAAAACCGTCCATTTCCGTCAGCAGCTGGTTGAGCGTTTGCTCCCGCTCGTCGTTACCGCCGCCCAAACCGGCACCCCGCTGCCGGCCCACCGCATCAATTTCATCGATGAACACGATGCACGGTGCGTTGGACTTGGCTTGCTCGAACAAGTCGCGGACGCGCGACGCGCCCACACCCACGAACATTTCCACAAATTCCGAACCCGAAATCGAGAAGAAAGGCACGCCCGCCTCACCGGCCACCGCCTTGGCCAGCAGCGTCTTGCCCGTGCCCGGAGGCCCAACCAGCAGCACCCCCTTGGGAATCTTCGCGCCCACAGCTGTGAACCGGTCGGCGTTCTTCAGGAAGTCCACCACCTCACTCAGTTCCAGCTTCGCTTGCTCAATGCCGGCCACATCCCCAAACGTCACTTGCGTGTTCGGCTCCATTTGCACTCTGGCCTTGGACTTGCCAAAGTTCATCGCCTGAGAGCCCGGACCCGCTTGGGCGCGGCGCAGCAAGAAGAACAAGCCCACCAGCAGCAGGATGGGGAAGAACAGACTGCTTAGCGCCTTCAGCCAGAAGCCTTCATCGCTCGTCGGCAGCACTTCAATGTTGACCCTGTTCTCCGTCAGGATATTGATCAGGTCGGGGTCGTTGGGAGGCAGGTTGACCATCACCTTGTTGCCGTCAGAAGCCTGCACCAAAGCTCGCGTCCGGTCAGCGCTAATACTTACTTTCTCTACTTTTTTGCCTTCAACTTCCTGAATAAACTGACTGTATCGCCAGCTCTCCCTGCTCTGGGGCTGTTTTTCAAAAAAAGCGGTAAATAGCGCAATGACAACGATCGCCAGCAGTGCGTACAGTCCCGCATTTCTCCACCGTTTATTCACCGGTACCGATCCTCCTAAAGGGTTTATCTTTTGACGGGGACACTTACTTTCGTCTTTATGTTAAATAATATTAACGTATTTTCAGCTAAATGTCGCAACCCCGCACCAACTCAACCGCAAAAATACCCCAAACTCTCTCCCCGTCTGGGTTTTACAGACAGGTCCCCCGGGCTCAGCTTTCAGGAGGCGACTCCCGCCCCGCCACTGGCCCACCCGATTTGGCAAATTTGCCCGCCCGAACCCTTGACAGAAAACTTATTTTGTGCTATTTTAGCGCGAAACTCTAGCAGTAGGGTGCGTTCCCCTGGGGGGAACGCTACTTGAAGCTGGTGGAAATGTTCCCCTACTGCGGAACCCGCCAAATCTTCACCGTCGAATCCCCACTCCCACTCACCAGCGTCTTGCCATCGGGACTGAAGGCCACCGACTCAACCCACCGCGAATGCCCCGCAACCGTCTCAATCAGCTCGCCGCTGCGAGCGTCCCACAGAGAGATCCTGCCGGCCAAACCGGCACCGGCCACCGTCTCCCCGTCCGGAGAGAACGCCACCGCATACACCGTTCCTGAATGTCCCGACAGAGCAGTCTTGGCGTAGCACCGCTTTGAGGGCGTACAGCCAGATCCCAAGTCCCACAGCTTAATCGTGCTGTCCGCACTCCCCGAAGCCAGCAGCCGCCCATCCGGGCTGAACGCCACCGAATAGACCATCCCCCCATGCCCGGACAGAGTGGCCAGCAGTTCCCCCGTGATCCGGTTCCACAGCTTCACCGTCGTGTCCTCACTGGCAGAAGCGACAATCTGGCCATCCGGACTGAAAGCGACAGAGCGCACCGCACCCGAATGCCCGTACAGAGTGTTCAGCAGCGCCCCGCTGCCGGCATCCCAAAGTTTCACCGTCGTGTCCTCACTGCCGCTGGCGATTGCCAGCCCGTCCGGGCTAATCGCCACAGACGAAACCCCATCTATATTTTTAGGCAGAGTCCGCAGCAGCTCGCCGGTGTTTAAATTCCAAATCTTGACCGTACCGCCATAACTGTTACTCCCGCTCACCAGCATCCGGCCATCCGGGCTAATCGCCACAGACGAAACCAGCTCTTCCGCCTTGGAATCCTGGTGCAGGGTGCGGATCGCTTGGCCGGTGCCCAGATCCCAAATCTTGACCGTGGCGTCAAAACTGCCCGAAACCAGCGTCTGGCCATCCGGGCTGATGGCCACAGAGCGCACGTCCAGGGAGTGCCCCGTCAGCGTAGTTGCCAGCGCTATCTTTTCCAGCGAGCTGCCTTTGCTCCGCGCGGGAATCCGTTCCCGGCTGTAGGCTGCAATCACCCCAGGAGAGGGCTTTTCTCCCTCACCGGCACCAAATGGCCCGCTCTCAGGTGCCACCGGCACCGGCATTGAGTGGGCCCCGTACTCGTCCAGCGCCCCCGTGCGAGAGGTCAAATACCCGTAAAACAGAGCTTGTCCGAATACCAAACCGCCGGCCAGTACCAGCGCACCGCCGGCCAGCCATTTTTCGCTCAGCTTCGGCAGCCGGTCAAACCCCAACCAGCCCCCTGTCTTCCCGACGGGCCCCACGCTGGCCCTCAAGTCAATTTCTGCCAGCTGTTGCAGCATCACCTCCGTGTTCGGCGGTCTTGACCCTGGCTTGCGGGCCATCAAGCCATCAATAAAATCTGCCAGAGGCTTGCTCACCTGCGGCGCTGCGACGCGCCAGTTCAGCTCATCCGTCGCCGCATCATAAAAATCCAGGGGGTACTTGCCGGTCAGCAAATGCACGAAGGTGCGCCCCAAAGCGAAGAAATCCGATTGCGGCACCGGATAGCCACTGTCTTGTTCCGGCGGGGTGTAGCCTTTGGACGCGATCACCGTGCCTTTTTGCCCCACCCCCATTTTTGCCAAATAGGTGCCGGTCACTTCCCTCGCGCTGCCAAAGTCAATCAGCACCAGCTGACCGTTTGACCTCAGCATGATATTCGCCGGCTTGATATCGCGGTGGAAATACTGCTGCTGGTGGACTCTGTGCAAAATCTCCGCCAGCTGGCGCAACCACTCCAGGGCTCCCTCAGAGGAGATCGGTTTGTTGCTGCGAGTGTACAGCCACTCTTCCAAGTTTGGGCCATCAATTTTCTCCATCACCAAGCAGTGCAGCGGCGGTGCTTCCGGTTTTGGCGAAAAGGTAAAGTATCCGTCAGGCTCCACTCTGGGAATTCCTGAGTGGCGGAGCAGGCTCAACACCTCGGCTTCTTTTTGAAACAGCGCCACCGCTTTCGGCTCGCTCAGCAGCAGCACCTTGAGCACTTTCTGCTGGCCACAGTCCTCGACTACATAAGTTTTGGCAAACCCGCCCTCTCCGAGCAAACGAATCACCCGATACCGCCCTTGCAGCACCAGCTGTGCGCCGCAGTGCCGGCAAATGCGATTCGTTGCGTGTAACGGGTCAGCTTGTTTCGGGCAGTTCGGATTAATGCAGTAGCTCATTGCTGGCTGCGGGATAAATATATCCTCAATATAAGATGAGCGGACCAGGGCGGCAGGTGGCGAGCTTGTCTTTTTGCTTGTCTTTTTGGCACAGTGGCAGATTCCCCAATCCAGACGGCATGTTCTAGCACTGCCAATTTCTAGCCGGCATTCCCATTAAGTCATTAATTCTTTCACCGGCTGCCGGTGGCATCGGGAGGTTGGCAGTGCTGCTAATCTCACCGCCTTGCAGTTTATAAGATATACATGACAAAAAGTCAACAGTACAGTCCCTACTTTTCGGGTGAGGTCGTTTATTCCTATTTTAGATGCCATTTGACTTTCTGCCCATCGCCAGCAGCGGCAATCGCACAGAGCAATCTCGCAAAGCCGGTTGGCTTGCCCCCACTGTCCCGCTGCCAGCAGGCAAGTCACGCCCCCATCCACAGCCAGTCTCCAAGGCCACAGTGGGGCGCAACCGGCACCAGATGCCGGTTTCCCGCCTCTGGCGACAGCACCCACCGTGATTAAATCACCGGCAAGCCTATTAACTCGCTCCCATCGAGCCGGTGCCGGCTTCTCTTTATTTAGAAAGGCCAATCAACCGGATTTTTCTCGCCGGCATCAACCCGTCGCCTTCTCCTTAATATTAACTCAATTTGCTCCTTACAAGTCAGTCAGGTGAGATCCCCCCCTAGCCCCCCTTAAAAAAGGGGGTAACATGGAACCCACCCTACTGGGAACTCCCTCGTCTTCCCTAGGTCATATTATTTTTGCACAACTCACTTCCAACGCCCTCTAAGAGGCTAATTTAAATTTTTGTTAAGCCCCCTTGACGAAAAGCAGATGGGCTGTCAGAATAAGAACAATAGTTTGCCTTCTTGCATCAGTCCATGAATAACCCTTTTGACGACACATCCCAGAGTGGCAGTCATTCGCCGGTGGATGATTTGATGCAGTCCCTAAGTCTGGACTCGCACCGGCAGAGCAACCCTCAGCCCTCTGAGGATCTGGATTCATCTCACTTGAGTTTAAATTTAGGACAGTCTCACTTTTCTCTAGATTTACACCCAGCCGGTGCCCCAGAGGGGAGTGAGGCTTACGGGCATTCATTGACGCCTCTGTCAGGTGCTTTGGATAGCGGCTCTGGAGAGGGTTTGGACGAGATAAAGCCAGAATTGACTGATAGTGTGGCCCCCGAAATACCGGCGTCGTCTAGTGCTATATTGAATAGTGACGGTGTTCAGACTGAGTGGCATTCTTCTGGCCATTCCTCCGAGCAGACTGCCTTGCTCTCCCAGGTAGAAGCTACTCCGAATGTGCTCCATTATACTGATTCAGGGGCGATTACTCCCGAGGATAAAAATTCGGTAGAGTTCATTGGCAATAGCGTTTGGTGGCATGGTTATGGTTGGGGTCAGGCGGGGACTGTGGAGGGACATAAATTTTATCGCGGCGGCGACTATATCGGACGTTTGGGGGCGGATATGAATGTTTATGATGCCGGTGGACATAAGATAGGTTATGTGACCCCTTCTGGATGCGCTTATTCTACCGATGGCCAGCTTTTTGCTACAGGGATCACAGCACGTTGGGCGGCGGCTACATTGGTCTTTAATACTTGCACGCAAAGTTAATGGGGCAGTCCAGAAACTAGGTTTCTTGAATCAACCGGGTTGCTGAGTATTCGTCAGCCCAAAGGGCGTCTATAATTTAGCGTCAGGAGATAGCAGAATGGTCTGGGACTTAGCTAGCAGTTTATTAATGGGCCTAACACCGTTACTTCAAGCGTTTTTCTCGCCCCAGACAGTGATGGCGATGACGCAAAGGTATATGCAAGCAAGGGGGCAAGAATTTCAAGCCTCCTTGGAAGAGGTGCGGCACAAATTTAACCGAGAAATCGAGGAATACCGGCAGTTTTGCGAAAATGCGCGGCTGCAAAACCGGCAAGATTTTGATCGAGAGCAGCTAGCCAGACGCTTGCAACACGAGCAAAGGCTGGAAGAATACCGCCGGGAAACTCAACTGATTTTATCTCGCGCCCAATTGCTGACGGCGATAGAACTCGCCGATAATAAAGAAATCCGAGACAGTTTTCCGCTCAAAACCCCCGCACGGGTGATTCTAGACGCTTACAAGGGCTATCAGGAAAGTTTCATCTGCCTCCCTTTCCTCGTGATAATTTCACCCCCAGCGTTGGAGTTTGAAAAATTCCCCAACGCGGCGCAGGGGTTCAGTCGCATTGAAGCACGCTTGACGGATCGGGTGCAGGAATTTTGCAAGCATTACCCCCTCACCAGTCAAGAAAGGCCGGTAAGATATCAAGGGGCGGATTGGGAAAGCAAGTCCTCTCACGGCAAGAGTGCGGTAGATATCCTGCATCACGTCCTCAAATCCGTCCCTACTTTGGTTTTAGAGTCTAAGCTAGATGGGGATTTGCTGCGGATTTACCTGGCCGGTTGGGACATGCTGGAAAAAGTCCCGCACTACGAAAAGGTGCTGACGGTTCCTTGGAAAGAGGTTTTGTATCCCATCGCCCGCCAATACGCCCAAAAGTGGCGAGAGTACCGGATGATCCTGTTAGACAAAGGCAAAAGTCTAGAGGAGATTAAGCGGCGGGGTGGCGATGACGAACTGAATCTGTTAATATTAGAAGAGGAAGAAGAAGACCGGGAGTTTGGCTTCACCGGCGACCGGGATTACAAGTACAATGTTAGGGAAGACAAGTACATTCAAGAATTGGCCCATTTTTTAGGGATTTGCCACTGCATTTTAGTGGGTCTGATGGCCGATCGCTACCATTTCTCTCATTCCGATGCGCCTCCGAAGTTGCCAGAACTGCTGCCGGGGTTGCTAGAAAGAGTGCCGGTCGAGAGTTTGAAGAAAATGCTGGTGCGAGAGATTGTTTCCAGCTATCAAAGTCTCTATCAGCTGGCGGAAAGCGCTCGCCCGAATGCCATTCCCTATTTATTTTTGGATTTGGCGCTGAGTTTGAGTGGTTTGCCAGATAAGTCTTGGGCCATGTCTCAGGTTGATTCTTCTATGAAATCTCGGTTGCAACTACAAGGCAACAAACAACTTGACAACCTGAGCAGTAGTGAATTAATCCAATCCTTGATTAGTAGGGGAGATGAGCAATACTTAGATCGGCTAGCCAGCAGTCTGGCTAAGATGAATGCTAAGGGGGTTAGTCAAACGAATTTTTTGTCGAGTATCTTGCTTGAATCGAAAATTCAAGGTAGAATCAAAAGAGATAAGAAAGGAGATACTTTTGTTTCTAAGAGTTACGGCGATCGAGATTTCCGGGTAGTGATTGCAATTGACTTTGGCCCCTCGCGTTCCGGGTACGCCTTGGCATGGAAAGGCGATACTAGGGTAATAGGGAGAACCCGATGGCCTGGTCAAAAGGTAAAATATCCAAAAACTCCCACCCATCTCTTATATTCTCCTGATGGCACATTAGAGGAATGGGGTGCTAAAGTTGTCAAAAGGCTAGCTCAACTTCTAGCGAAGGATCAAGCCAAGGATTACAGCTTTTTTTTCAACTTCAAGATGGAATTGTATGAAGGAAAAACTGGAACTGATGAAAGCCCTTACCTGGAACGAAATGGCCAAAAATTTTGGTTAGTTAATTTAATTGCGGATTACTTGAGAGAAATCAAAGAGCTCGCCTTGGAAGAAATGAAGGAACAAACCAATGGAACTTTGAAACTCTCTGAAATTCGATGGGTTTTGACCGTCCCGGCAATTTGGAAAGATGGGGATAAAATGTTGATGCGAAAAGCAGCTATAAAAGCTGGATTAATTGGCGAAGGGAGAGATGAAGGGGAGCGCCTGTATCTGGCTTTAGAGCCAGAGGCTGCTGCTATTTACTGCCAAGAAAAACTCAATAATCAAGAGTTTCTGAACCAACCAGGAACTCATTTTATGGTAGTTGATTGTGGGGGCGGGACAGTTGATATTACTGTGCATGATGTAATAATTAAAGAAGGGCAAAAGGGACTAAAAGAGGTGATAGCAGGCAGTGGGGGCGCTCATGGCTCTACTTATGTAGATAAGAGTTTTCTGCAGTATCTGTCTTCTCCAGAAATGCTAACGGCTGCCGTCATTAACGATTTCCACAACAAGTACCCTCAAGCCTATGTGCAATTAATGGAAGAATGGGAAAAAGCTAAGTGTGGTTTTGAGCCTGACGAAGAGGAGGTGCTGATTGAAATGCCAGCGCAACTTCACGAGTTGCTAAAAAGTAAATATCCAGCTATCCTAAAAAAGCTAGCTGCTAAACAATCGGGAGATGAGTACAATATTTGGCTGTCAGGGGATGTAATGAAAAATCAAATCTTTGCCCCGACACTAGATAAGCTAGTAGCCAAAGTAGAAGAAATATTACAGGCTTTACCCAGCCGGCCAAATCAAAAGAAATGTGACGTCATGCTTCTTGTAGGTGGCTTTTCAGAGTCTCCCCTTTTGCGCGAGCGAATTAAGAAGCGATTTGCAGCAGAAGTTGAGAATGGTAATATCCTTATCCCTCCAGTACCTAGTGCTGCAATTCTAGAAGGATCTGTTTGTTTTGGCCTTAGAGCCGGGTTCTAAATAATTGTTAAGGACGCCTGGGGGTGAGAAACTGGGCTTCTTTTGCTGGGTCAAGTGATAGGTAATGCCCTACAGCCAAAGAAACCCGGTTTCTGGCTGCTTCACTTTTCTTTAGAGACACTCTCTTACGCATCCCAACCGAGATATTAGACTAGAAACCGGGTTTCTGCGATAATCTTTGCATCTCAACCGAGATGTGGTTAAGAAACCCGGTTTCTCACCCCCCACGCGAACGCAGCTAGGTGCCAGTTTAATTTTTGTAACACCCCCTTGACAAAGAACAGGCGGGCTGCCTGAAGAAAACAATATTTCGCCATCGAGCCTCCTTTTCTCGTTCCCAGGCAGAGCCTCTTTTTCTCGTTCCCAGCCTCAAACTGGGAACGAGAGAAACTACTTTCCTGTGGGGCTAAAGCCCAACTACAAACCTCTGGGGCTAAAGCCCAACTACAAACGGGTGGGGCTAAAGCCCAACTACTTTCCTGTGGGGCTAAAGCCCAACTACTTTCCTCTGGGGCTAAAGCCCAACTACTTTCCTCTGGGGCTAAAGCCCAACTACTTTCCTCTGGGGCTAAAGCCCAACTACTTTCCTCTGGGGCTAAAGCCCAACTACAAACGGCGCACCGGCATCCTCTCGGGCAGTCTCCTCGCAAAAATGCTTTTCTATCAGTGCTGGCACTTCTGAAGGGTGACACCGGCTGTAGCGAGTTTTATCCGGCATCACCACAACATTTGGCCCCATTTTACACTGCTTGATGCAGCCGGTGCCTTTAACTGTCACTCTGTCTTCCAGTCCCCTCTCGCGCAAACTCGCCTCTATCGCTTGGCAGACTTGTCTCGCGCCGCGCTGGCAGCAATCAGATTTTTGACAGACAAGAATAGTAGCTTTGGGTGGGGCAGCCGGTGCCGGTGTGGCAGAAACTTTCAGTGGGGCGTGCGTCACTGCAGCAGCAGTCCGTTCCAAGACATACGCTTTCTGTTTTCTCTCGCCAGTTTTCCGGTCTAGCTTTGTAACACCTGCAACCCGCACCCAGTCCCCCGGCATCAAAGACCCGTCCAAACTAACCCGCAACGGTTTTGCCATTTTAATGCAAATTTCCCCCCCTGCAGTCGCCAGTCGCAGGTACTTCAGCTTGTACCCATCTTCAAACACAAAACCGAGGAAACGCCCTTGCAGGTTAAAGTCTGAGATTTGCTTGTCAGAGTGACTCATTTTGGATTTTAGATTTTAGATTTTAGATTTTGAATTTTTGACTTTGAATGCCCGGATGCAAGGATGCCCGCATTTTGGATTGGACATTGGCTTTCCCCCAACCCCCAATCCCCAATCCCCTAATCCCCTAATCCCGGCCCAAATCCTGCAACTGCCTGAACACCACAGATGAGATCTATTCCCACTAAGGTTCCCTGGCGACTCCCTCCCCCTTTCCACAAAACTCCTGGGGGTGAGCCTCTATTCCCAGCATACAGCAAGTGCAAAATATTCTCAGTTGTTTGGGAAAAAAATTTTCACTCGGGAGATTTGATCTCAGGAAGGCCCGGACTGTTGACACTAATACCGGCGGCCAGCTTCAGCTTGTCTGGCCTTTGTTGTGCAGCTTCACCCCAGAACCGGATGTGCACCTGCCGGCAAATGCTGGAATACGACCTGCCAGCGGAGCCGTCCATCAGGATAAGTCGCTCCGCGCTCGTGTTCCATAAATCTGGCGGCTGCCAGATTTGTGCTATATTAAATTGCATAATATTGAAATAGATTTTAAGGCAGTTGCCGGTTTGGTCGTAATCTTTCCCCGGCTGCTGTGCGGGATTTTACAGGGGGGAGTGAGCTGGCCTAAGCCGTCCCTTGCAAGAGGCACCGGCAGCGCTGTCTCGCACAATACCCTCCCACAAACGAGGGGGATTTATGCCTTGCCGGTGGGGATGAATGCGCTACGGCGTGCAAAATAAACGTTGCTCCTCATGTTGTTAGGCGTTTGAGGAGCGGTGGTCTGGATTTTTTTGTGGACAGGCGGGACGCCTGTCCTACGCCTTATATTACCCTTCCAGCCACCCTTACGGGAAGCCTGCGTGCACTGTGGGGAACGCTGCTCGCTTAGGCTCTGCTTCCTTTCGACCACAAGCAGATTAAAAGCTTAACAGCAGAAACGCTCACAAATCTTAGAAAAAAGCTTAAGTACGGGGCATCTAGCTGGGAACAAGCCTAAAATAATTTGGATTCAGGGATAGGCCCCATCCAAAAGCGAAAATCAACCATCTAAAATCTCTATGCCTCGTCGCTCAGACCTACATAAAATTCTTGTGATTGGCTCAGGGCCAATTATAATTGGACAGTCTTGTGAGTTCGACTATTCGGGATCGCAAGCCTGTAAAGCCCTGCGAGAGGAGGGCTTTGAGGTGGTGTTGGTGAATTCCAATCCAGCCACCATCATGACCGACCCCGAAATGGCCGACCGCACCTACATAGAGCCCCTAACGCCGGAAATCCTAGAAAAAATTATCGCCAAAGAACGCCCGCAGGCCATCTTGCCCACGATGGGCGGGCAAACCGGCCTGAACCTGGCAGTTGCCGTGGCCAAAAATGGCGTCTTGGAGAAGTACGGCGTAGAGTTAATCGGCGCTAAGCTGCCGGCAATTGAGATGGCGGAAGACCGGCTGCTGTTCAAAGAAGCAATGGCGCGGATTGGGGTGCCCACCTGTCCGTCGGGAATCGCCAGCAACCTCGACGAAGCGAAAGCCGTCGCTCACCAAATTGGCCTCTACCCCCTGATTATCCGACCGGCATTCACCCTCGGAGGCAGCGGCGGGGGCATTGCCTACAACCAAGAAGAGTTTGAAGAAATGGCCCAAGGGGGCATTGACGCCTCGCCGGTGTCCCAAATCCTGATCGAGCAGTCGCTTCTGGGCTGGAAAGAATACGAGCTGGAAGTGATGCGGGATCTGGCAGATAATGTCGTGATTATCTGCTCGATCGAGAACTTCGACCCGATGGGCGTCCACACCGGCGACTCGATCACCGTCGCGCCGGCGCAAACCCTCACCGACAAAGAATACCAGCGGCTGCGCGACGCCTCAATTAAGATTATCCGCGAGATTGGCGTAGAAACCGGCGGGTCAAATATTCAATTTGCCGTCAATCCGGTCAACAGCGACTTTATTGTCATTGAAATGAACCCCCGCGTCAGCCGGTCATCCGCCTTGGCGTCGAAAGCCACCGGCTTCCCGATCGCCAAAATGGCCGCCAAGCTGGCTGTGGGCTACAGCCTCGACGAAATTCCCAACGACATCACTAAGAAAACACCGGCCAGCTTTGAGCCCACCATCGACTATGTGGTCACCAAAGTCCCCCGGTTTGCCTTTGAGAAGTTTCCCGGAAGCCACCCCATACTCACCACCCAGATGAAGTCCGTGGGCGAAGCGATGGCCATTGGGCGCACCTTCCAGGAGTCCCTGCAAAAGGCGCTGCGCTCTCTGGAAACGGGGCGTGCCGGTTGGGGTTGCGACCGGCAAGAAGTCCTGCCCAGTCTGGAGCATATTCGCGCCGGCTTGCGCACCCCCAATCCAGAGCGCATCTTCACCATCCGCCACGCCATGATGATGGGCATGAGCGTCGAGGAAATCTACGAACTCACCGGCATTGACCCGTGGTTCCTCGACAAAATGGCTGATTTGCTGCAAACTGAGAAATTCCTCAAGCGCACTTCGCTGCAAGCCTTGACAAAAGAGGAGATGTATGCTATAAAGCGGCAGGGTTTCAGCGACCGGCAGATTGCTTTCGCCACCAAGACGACAGAAGATGAGGTGCGGGTTTGCAGGCAGAGTTTGGGAGTCAAGCCGGTGTACAAACTGGTGGACACCTGCGCCGCTGAGTTTGAGGCGGTGACGCCGTACTACTACTCTACCTACGAGGACGAGTCAGAAGTGCGGCAGTCCGAGAAACGGAAAGTGATGATTCTCGGCGGCGGGCCGAACCGGATTGGCCAAGGGATAGAGTTCGACTTCTGCTGCTGTCACGCCTCTTTCGCGCTGCGAGCTCAGGGGTTTGAGACAATCATGGTCAACTCTAACCCAGAGACGGTTTCCACAGACTATGACACCAGCGACCGGCTGTATTTTGAGCCGCTGACCAAAGAAGATGTGCTCAATATTATAGAAGCGGAAAATCCAGAGGGGATCATCATCCAGTTTGGCGGGCAGACGCCTTTGAAGCTGGCGGTGCCGTTGCAGAAGGCGCTGGAATCGGGTCTGGTTGCTAATGTGGGAACGAAAATCTGGGGGACTTCTCCCGACTCGATTGATATCGCTGAGAACCGGGAGCGGTTTGAGAAGATTCTGAGGCAGCTGGATATTAAGCAGCCGGCGAATGGCATAGCTCGTCACTACGAGGACGCGCTGGTGGTGGCCAAGCGAATTGGCTATCCGGTTGTGGTGCGCCCCAGCTATGTGTTGGGGGGACGGGCGATGGAAATTGTCTACTCTGACGCCGAGTTGGAGCGCTACATGACTTTCGCGGTGCAGGTGGAGCCGGATCACCCGATTTTGATTGACAAGTTTTTGGAGAATGCTATCGAGGTGGATGTGGATGCGCTGGCAGATCCGACCGGTCGGGTGGCGATCGGCGGGATTATGGAGCACATCGAAGAGGCGGGGATTCACTCTGGGGACTCGGCTTGCTCTATTCCTTATATCACTCTGTCGCAGTCTGTGCTCGATACCATCCGCAGCTGGACGGCGCAGCTGGCCAAGGAGCTGAAAGTGGTGGGGCTGATGAATATCCAGTATGCCGTTCAGGGCGAGCAGGTGTATATTCTGGAGGCCAACCCCCGCGCTTCTCGCACGGTGCCGTTTGTTTCTAAGGCGATTGGCGTACCTTTGGCCAAGTTGGCGTCTCGGGTGATGGCGGGGGAAACTCTGGAGTCTTTAGGGTTCACCCAGGAAGTGATTCCGCAGCACATTTCGGTGAAGGAAGCGGTACTTCCGTTTGATAAGTTTCCTGGTGCGGATACGCTTCTAGGGCCGGAAATGCGCTCTACGGGTGAGGTTATGGGGATTGACAGCGCGTTTGGAACAGCGTTTTCTAAGGCGGAACTGGCGGCGGGGGTGCGCTTGGCCAAAGGCGGCACGGTGTTTGTGTCGATGAACCACCGCGACAAAGTGGCGGTTGTGCCGGTGGTGAGAGAGTTGGTGGATTTGGGCTTTAAGATTGTGGCCACTGACGGCACCCGCCACGTTTTGCAGGAGCACGGCATTGAAGATGTGGAGCTGGTGCTGAAAGTCCATGAGGGCCGGCCTCATGTGATTGACTGGATTAAGAATGAGCGGATTCAGTTTATTATTAACACTCCTTCGGGTGAGGACTCGCAGACGGACGCCCGCCGCATCCGCCGCACGGCGCTGGATTACAAGTTGCCGATTATTACGACGATTGCCGGTGCTCGGGCCACTGCTGCCGCCCTGCGAGCTATGAACTCCCAACCCCTGGAGGTGAAAGCCCTGCAGGACTATTTCCATTAAGTTGGGCACTGGGGATGGGGCATGGGGCATAGGGCATGGCGCATTGGCAATTTCCCCGGCTCCCCCGCTCCCGTTACTCCCCTGCCCCCCCGCCCCCCGCTCCCTGGCCCCCCTGCTCCCGCAGCAGGGGGGTTTTTTATGGCAAAGATTAAGAAAACTAAATGCCACGGGGTTGGGGGAGTGTTCGGTAATCCGCAAACAGATGGCTGGGGTTTTGTTTTCCAGGATGCAGTCTTCAAGTTGATTTCCCCGTAAAGTGGTGTTTTGAGGCTTGTTTAGAAGGCCACCGGCAGGATCGGTTTTCCGATCCGGGGGGGTAGACAGTCGTTAAAAGAATGTTACAATCGTTTACATACCAAGCAGGCGAGACCTTAACAAAATTTATGACAACCGAAATAATCCTAGTGACGGCAGTGGGTTTGGCGATTGGGCTGGTGTCGAAGGCCCTGGAGGCCAGCGAGGCGGAATCGCAACCAGAAGCGGTGCCGGTGCCGGTGAGAGTCCGAGACCGGTAATCGCAGGTCGGGAGGCGACTGTTTGTAGTTGGGCTAAAGCCCAAAGGTTTGTAGTTGGGCTGATGCCCAAAGGTTTGTAGGGGCGGGTTTATCCAAAATGTCTCTGGGAAGTTCAGATGCTGGTAAACCCGCCCCTACTTTAGCCCAACAGCGCCGGCAGTCGTGGCCCGATACTGTGCCCGCCCTGCGTGAAGAGTCGCACTCGCAAAGAAAACCAAGCTGGCAATGCCAGCAAGATTTCTCCAACCCTGTCGCTATCCCTATCCCGATGCTATGAAGACCGCACAGACTTCTACAGACCTAGTTCGCACTTACCTGCGAGAAATTGGCCGGGTGCCGCTCCTGACTCACGAGGAGGAGATAATGCTGGGTAAAGAGGTGCAGCGCTCAACCGCACTGCAGTTGAAGAAAGATGAGCTAGCCGCCGAGCTGGGCCGCGAGCCGAGCTTGGCGGAGTGGGCGCAGCACGCTGAGCTGTCTGAGGCTCAATTGCAGCAGGCAATAGCCGCCGGCGAAATGGCCAAGCGCAAGATGGTGGAGGCCAATTTGCGATTGGTGGTGTCTGTGGCCAAGAAATATATCAAGCGCAATGTGGATTTGCTGGACTTAATCCAGGAAGGCACGATCGGCATGCAGCGGGGTGTGGAAAAATTTGACCCCACTAAGGGATACCGGTTTTCCACCTATGCCTATTGGTGGATTCGGCAGGCGATTACTCGTGCTATAGCAGAAAAAAGTCGCACAATTCGCTTGCCGATTCACATCACCGAAAAGCTCAACAAAATCAAAAAGGCTCAGCGCCAGCTCGCTCAAAATCTGGGACGATCTGCCACAATTGCTGAATTGGCTGAGGCGCTGCAGCTGACGCCAAAGCAAATTCGGGAATATCTGGAACGGGCCCGCCAGCCGCTGTCGCTAGATTTGCGCGTGGGCGATAATCAAGATACGGAGCTAGGAGATTTGCTCGAAGATCCCGGCCCAACTCCTGAAGATTTTGCCGTGCACTCTTCCCTGCGGACTGACCTGGAGGTGATTATGGCTGACCTAACGCCTCAGCAACGTCAAGTGCTGTCTCTGCGCTTTGGCTTGGACGACGGTAAGGCCATGACGCTGGCCAAAATTGGCGACCGCCTCAATATCAGCCGCGAACGGGTGCGCCAGATCGAGCGCGAAGCCCTAAGTAAGCTTCGCAAGCGGAAAGCTGATGTGGGCGAATATGTGGCCAGCTAGGTCGATCTTGGATTTTGGATTTTGGATTTGGGATTTTGAAGAAAATCTAAAATCTAAAATCTAAAATCTAAAATCTAAAATCTGGTGAGTGAACCCGCCGGTCTTGGTTCGGTTTCTTCTCTCTCGCAACTGACATCAGGCTGCTAAATTAATGTTTAGAAACGTAACAGTTCCCAATTGCAGTTCTTGAATCAACCCCTGTAAAGATAGAGGCGGGAGCTTTTGCCGCTAGGAGGTACAAGGTGAATCACGCATCGAATCGATCTCCAGAATTTTTTGGTGGCGAGCCAGAAGTTGGCAATTTGCTGTGGCACTACGTGCAATCGATGAGCCCGGATACTGTCGCTCAGCTGTCGAGACCCACTACTTCTGAAGTGTTTCAGGTGATGGAACGGAATATTGTCGGGATGTTGGGGAACTTGCCTTCCGAACACTTCGGAATAACTGTTACCACCAGCCGCGAAAATCTCGGTCGGCTGCTGGCTTCGGCAATGATTAGCGGCTACTTCCTGCGCAACGCTGAGCAGCGAATGCACTTTGAAAAGTCGCTGCAGCATTCGGAGGCTAGCGCTTCCGAGAGTGATTAGGTGCCGTCAGTCTGCAAACTGTTATAGAAAAAAGCAGCTTTGAAACCCCAGCACCTAAAAATCTCTGCAGGCTGTCAAGAGAGTGTGCCGAAATCTACTGTTTGGGAGTTGCGGCAAAGGCTGCTGCAGTGGTACGCAGCAAGCGGTCGCGATTTGCCCTGGCGGCGCAGCCAAGATCCCTACAAAATCTGGGTTTCGGAGATTATGCTCCAGCAAACTCAGGTGAAGACGGTTGTGCCTTATTACCAGCGGTGGCTGGAAAAGTTTCCCACAGTCGAACATCTGGCAAATGCGGATTTGCAGCAGGTGCTGAAAGTCTGGCAGGGGTTGGGTTACTACGCCCGCGCCCGCAACGCGCACCGGGCGTCTCAAGAAATTGTGCGGCGTTACGGGGGCGTTTTTCCCAACCGGCCCGAGGACGTGCTAGCATTGCCTGGAATTGGGCGCACGACTGCCGGCGGCATACGAGAGCGCGGCATTTAATCTGCCGGTGCCGATTCTGGATGGCAATGTGAAGCGGATTTTGGCCCGGATCTCGGCGCTGCCTGTGCCACCGGCAAAGGCAGAAAAACAGCTGTGGCAGCTTTCGGAAACGCTTCTCGACCCAGAAAATCCGCGAGATTTCAACCAAGCGCTGATGGATTTGGGGGCGACAGTCTGCACGGCGAAAAATCCCACTTGTTTGCTTTGTCCGTGGCGGGGTAACTGTCAGGGGTATAATCTGGGTGTGCAATCTGAGTTACCCATGCGCGAAGCTGCTTCTCCTGTACCGCATAAATTTATTGGCGTTGCCGTCATCTGGAATGGTGAGGGTAAAATTTTGATTGACCGGCGCAAGCAAAATGGTCTGCTGGGCGGGCTGTGGGAATTTCCGGGCGGCAAGGTGGAGGATGGGGAAACCATCGAAGCTTGCATTCGGCGAGAAATTCTGGAGGAGTTGGCGATTGAGGTGGAAGTGGGGGAGCATTTAGTTACGGTGGAACACGCTTACACTCACTTCCAGGTGACGCTAAATGTTTATCACTGCCGGCACGTTGGGGGGGAGCCCCAGCCTTTGGAGTGCGATGAGATTCGCTGGGTGACGCTCGAGGAGATCGATCAGTTTGCCTTTCCAGTGGCGAATGTGAGGATTATTGAAGCGCTGCGGCGGGATGCTCGGTGATCTAGCAGCAGACAGTAAGTTTAGGACAAGGCATCTCACTTGCTAGTTGAGATAGGGACAGGCGAGACGCCTGTCCTACGTCCTAACCTAAGTGGCTACTGCTATACCAATTTTGGATTTTGGATGCAAGGATTTTGGATGCAAGGATTTTGGATTTTGGGATTGGGCATTGCGGCGGGAGTGGGGCAAAAACTGAAAATATTCCCCATGCCCCATGCCCCATGCCCCATGCCCCATGCCCCATGCCCCATGCCCCATGCCCCATCACCTGTGCCGTGTCAGGCGCGAGGGCGCTCTGGGAAGCGCGCGGTGAAAGCGGAACCAGCGCCGGGTTCGCTCTCGACGGAGATGTCGCCGCCCAGCATCTGGCACAAGCGCTGGCTGATGGCCAGCCCCAAGCCGGTGCCGCCATATTTGCGGGTGGTGGAGGCATCCGCTTGGGTGAACGCTTGGAAAATATGGTCTATCTGCTCTTGTGTCATGCCAATGCCGGTGTCTTTTACCTCAAAAACGAAGAGAGAGGCGGGTTGAAAGCTGGGGGTTGAATTTGTGCCGGTTTCCTCCCCGACAGTTTGCACGGCGACAGTTGGCGCGGGCTCTTTTTTAACGGTGAGGGAAATCGTGCCATTTTCGGTGAATTTTACCGCGTTGCCGAGCAGGTTCAGGAGTACCTGGCGCACTTTGGTGAGGTCTGAGTGCATAATCCCGATATCGGAAGCGCAGTTTACCTGCAAGGTATTGCCATTTTTCTCCACCAGCGGCTGGACAGTGGCGGCTACGTCCTTCACCAGATTTGCAACATCAATGGTTTCCAAATAGATGGTGACTTGACCGGCTTCTATCTTGGAAATGTCTAGAATATCGCTGATCATGTTCAGCAGGTGTTTGCCCGCGTTCTGAATCTTCTCAAGGTCCGGGATCAATTCGTTGACTTCCAAATCCTGCGCTTCTTCTGCGAGGATCTCGCTGTAGCCGATGATCGCGTTCAAGGGGGTGCGCAGTTCGTGGCTCATGTTCGCGAGAAACACGCTCTTAGCCCGATTAGCGGCTTCAGCTTTATAGGCGGTATTTTGCAATTCTTCTGTATACTCTGCTACCCGTTTTATCAGATGATTGAGAGAGACGGTCAGCTTGCCAATTTCATCGCGGGTGGTCACGGGTGCCTGAAGGTCAAAATTTGATTCTGCTGTCACCCGCTCAGCTACTTTAGTTGTGGCTTCTAGGGGCGCGGAGATCGCCCAGCTCGTGTAGGATATGAGAGCGGCTGCCAGCGCAACTGACACCAGCAGGCTAATTATAATAATGCTGGTTCCGAGTGTTTCCGCACTCTCGTAGGCTTGAAAGGCCATACCGGCACGCTCGCGAAATTGGCCCGCTAGGGTGGCGGAATCGCCCGACAAGTTATTCAGCTCGGAAGCCACTTGGCTGCGGTCAAAATTTATCAGGGATTCCCGCGCTGCTTTCAGGTTTGCCTGATTGGGCTTGGGCAAGGTAACTGGCTTTAACAGGTCGTTGATTTCCTTGGAGTAGGCGGCCACCACACCGGCATAATTTTTACTCAGTGTTAGCAGCCTGGTTTTCTCTTCTTGAGTGAGGGTGGGGTTGGCGAGTGTCAAAGCGTTCAGTTCGGCCAGCTGCTGATTTATCCCCACAATATGCTCCCGCCATTGAGAAACTTCTTCCTCAAAAATCTGGGGGCTGTTTAAAACCGGCGCAAGCATATGGTTCTGGACTCTAGCCCGCAAGCCTTCTGCGGTGAGTGCTGTCAGGGTGTCGGCTGTTTTTAAAGTCGCTGTTAGTTGGTCTTTTACTTGTTCCTTATAATGACTTTCAATGACTCTTCCCGTAATAGCGCCGGCAAGAGCTAGACCAATAGCCAGAGCCGAACCCAAGCTAATTTTCTGCCTGATTCCCAATCGCCCAAACAATTGTCTGAACCCGATTTTAGTCAAGTTGTTAGGTCGCTCCTGCGGGGCCATATCATAATTTCTTGTTTTGCTATCCGGGGAGAGTTTAGAAATTTTGGATGCCATAAATAGTTTTCGCACGACGGTCTCAACATAGACGGGCACCGAAAAATTTTAAAATTTTTCGCCCTCTCAGGAGTTCCAGTTTACCATTTCTGACCTGCCCTTGCGCTGGATTCCTAAAAGAAATTTTTTCGCGCTCTTTTCTTACCCTGATGTGCTGTTTAATGTGCCGGCTGGGCAAGCGCAAGCAGAAATTATTCTCAGTCCCGCGCTTGCAGAAATAGGTGCCCCGCTATATTTACCCATGCGCCCAACTTCGCTCCAAACGGGTGAGAGATTGGTGCTGTGCCGGCGGGCTCGGGTGCTCGCTCCCCACAGGCATTTTAAGTGAGCGAAACCCGCCCAACCACCGCTCCTTGCTGGGTGCGGGGAGTATCCGCTTTTTGCAAAGATTTTCTCCCTCACCCGCCGTTCCCCCCCTCTCCGGGGCACCCCCCTCATTCCCCCCCTATTAAGGAAGGGAGGACGGGAGAAGATTTTTTATTCACGGCGAGGGGAGAAAAAATCAATAATTCTGCCCTCTGCCCTTCTGGGAGAGCGGTTGGGGGTGGCGGGAGTGCAAAAATGGGACGCTCCTCGGGCACACCCATATTATTCTAGTTCAAAATGAATTTTTGGATATTACAGCTCTGGACGGCACGCCAGGAAGTCGTGGGGTGTGCGAGAGGACTGGCACTGACTGGAAAATAGGGCACAGGGCATAGGGCGTGGGGCATCATCCCATTGCGGGGGGAGTGGGGCGCGCCGCTCCGCAGGAGCCGCAAAGCTAACGCCCGCTCTCAGCTGTGCCGCCGTGGGGGATCTGCCGGTGCCGGCACCAAACACGCGCTCTGCCCCGTTCTGGATGCCAAGTGAGCGCCGGGGGTAGGGTTAAGCTTTTTCTATTTAATTCGCACTACAAAAATCTATATTCGCCATTAGTTTATGCATGCGCTCAAATCTAGACTGGTTAGATAAATTTCAAAAAATAGGCAGATTAAAAGCATAAAAGCTTATGCCGTATCCGGTAACACCGGCATTCCACCGGCGCGATTCGGCGCTCCACAAGAGTGTTGCAATAATGGTGCTGCCGAATATTGTATCAGGAGTCAGGGGTGTGGGCCTTTGAGCGCCGGCCCCCGTACCGGTACTGAGAAACCCGGTTTCTTTAAGAAACCGGGTTTGTGGGCCATAGTTCATCCAACTGAGAACCGGTATCAATCCTTTGTGGGGGTTCAAAGCCCCCAGAGGTTGGGCAAATCATTGAGAAGAGGCAGCATTTGGGCATTTTCCAGGCAGGTTGCCGGTGGCGTCACCGGCGCTCCGCCTTTTATTCTGCCTCGCTTGGACATGCGCTATAGCAATAGACAGTCAGTTAAGGACACGCTCGATCGGAGGGAACGCCTGTCCTACGAAGTATAGGCGTAGGGCAGGCGTTCCCTCCCTGCCCTCAAGGTCTCTGGGACAGGCGAGACGCCTGTCCTACGTCCTAACCTAACTGCGACTGAGGTAGTGAGAAAGCCGATTTCTTTAAGAACCCGGGTTTCAAAGGGCTACTTCATCCAACTGAGAACCGCTATAAATTAGCAATTTGCTGAGAGAACCATAAAGCAGCATTAATATTATTTCCCTCATTCATACGCTCTAACATTTGCGACAGCAGCGAAATTGGCAGCCCCGACAGCACCGCAGAAGTTTCAATCTGCTGGGATCTCCCACTCTCCTGCAAGTAGAAGGCCAGCACCCGCCAACCCTTGATATCGGCTCCCCAATATTCGGGAATTCCCAACCCAGCATAAAGCTGTTTTTTCTCATCTAAATCCGTAGCTAAGGTTGTATCGGCAATTTCCCCCACTAAATCGGGCACGCGCCAATTATCCAGATTAATTCGTCCCGATTCTCCCTCCGCCCACTGTGGCGAACCTCCGCCTACATACAAAATTTTATCGGGAGCCGCCGAGCGCGAGTTGGGTTTCTCAAGCGCGCAACCGCCTAGGGAATCGACCGGCACCCCTGGCTGACGCGCAAACCAGACACCAAATACGAGGGTAAACAAATCGTTAAATCGAGCGTGGTTAATTCCTTCATTGCCCCTATCTACCCAAAGATACCCCGCGTTAAAAAACAGCCGGACGTCTTTATCCAAATTCGTACTGTCGCGCCACGCTAAGTAATCATCCCAGGTAGCCGGTGTCCATTGGGGAGCAGCAAGAGACAAAGCGGGCGCAACAGGAGTTGTAGAAGTCATATCGATTTTGCCTTTTGGCTTTCACTAACTGTACCAGGCCGGTTGCGATGAGAGCTGATATTTTATTGTATCATTGTTTGTGGTAAAATCTTGATATTCTCTTTAAAATTAGAGAAAATTAAGGGGGGTGACGCGCTTCGCGTCACCCACCCTACAAGGGCAGTTTAAATGGATGACCCGCCATCAATTACGAGCGCTTGTCCCGTCAGATTGCCGGCTTCAGGAGATGCCAGCCAAGCCACCAGCGACGCCACTTCCTCAGCAGTTGTAATCCTGCCGGTTGGAGTGTTCCGCGCTACCTCTGCTGCCGTGGTTCCCAGATCCGAGAAGCGCCCTTGTGCCATCTCCGTATCCACCCACCCCGGACAAATCGCATTGACGGTAATGCCACGAGGGGCGAGTGCCAGCGCCAGGGCGCGAGTCAGTCCAACAACCCCGTGTTTAGCCGCGCAGTAGGCAATTTGATCGGGCACAGCACGCAATCCCAAAATTGAGGCAATGTTAATAATGCGCCCGGTGCGATCTGGCAAAAGCGGAATGGCGGCCTTCGCGCAACGATAGGAACCGTCGAGATTCGTGGCAAGAATTGCCCGCCACAGTGTTTCATCGCCGTCCAGGGTATCGGACCCAGCTAGTCCAGCGCTATTGACTAGCACGTCCAGCTTTTCAATCTGGCGGAACAGTGCCGTAACGGAGTCTGGATCTGCCACGTCACAAGGAATAAAACGCACACCGGCCAGGGGATTTTGCGGTGCGGTCCGACCGCAAATTACGACATCAGCGCCCAATTCCTGGAAACGTGCGGAGATCGCCCGACCAATACCTCGTGTGCCGCCAGTAACCAGTACGTTCACTGCGCCGTTCCCCCTCCATCAACCGGAATCACCGCGCCGGTCATAAAAGATGCAGCGTCGGAGGCAAGAAACGCAACCGCCCAAGCAATCTCTTCTGGTTTGCCAAAGCGTCCCAGCGGCACAGCACTTTTGTACAAATCCTCACAGGCATCGTTATAAAGATTGGGATATCGGGCAGGGAGCTCGCGGATTACTTGGCGCAACATGGCTGTGTCTGTGCTGCCGGGGGCAATACAGTTGACGCGGATGCCGTGCGGTGCCCAATCCAAGGCGGCGCTGCGCGTTAGCTGCGCCAGTGCTCCTTTTGTCAGTCCGTAGGCGGCGCTGACTCGTTTGCCAATTAAAGCTTGATCGCTGGCAATATTGACAATAGAGCCGTGCTGGCGCTGGATCATTCCAGGCAGTACGGCTTTCATCAAGACAAAGGGCGCGCGGACATTAACGGCGAAAAGGTTGTCCAGCATCTCAATGGGGGTGTCAAGGACGCTGCCAAATCCTGTGGCCCCCGCATTGTTCACCAGAATATCTACCTCACCAAAATCGGCAGCCCGTTCTTCAATGGCGGCGACATTGCCTAAGTCGATTTCCGGCAAGTCGAGTCCGATCACCTTGACGCCTTCAGCTTCCAGTCGGGCGACGATCGCCGCCCCGATTCCGCCTTTGTGGCCGGTGACGACCGCTGTTTTATTACTAAGTCCGGGTAAAGTCAAGCTCACTCCTTTGCTTTTTGGCTTTTTCGGTCACTCCAAAATTTATCACAGTTAGCAGCACATTTTCTATCGACTTTGTTAAATTTTATTTAAACCTTAATTGCTACTTGAGGAGGCAGTCGCTTCGGAGTTGCGCACACCGCCACATAAGAAAACTTGGCCTATCTCAGGCGAGCCGGTAGGGCCGGTAGGGGCGGGTTTACTTAAAATGTCTCTACGAAGTAATGCGCTAACGCGCATCGCTTCGCTATCAGATGTGGGTGAACCCGCCCCTACAAACATTTTAAAGTCAGAACCTGTAGGAGCCGGTCCCCGTGCCCGCCCTGTTTCCCGGCTGTAGGGGCGGGTCCCCGTGCCCGCCCCGGAACGAGGGTATGAGGGGTAGATTTTCCCAACGTAGGACAGGCGTTCCCTCCGACCCAAAAAGTCGGGGGGGTTCTGGCGGAACTGTGCCAGTCATGCCGGTGTCCCAAACCTCTCCCGAAATCAAATCATCAAGATTATATTATAAAGTAGGCAACCGTGCCGGTCTTATGAAAAAACGAGGCCAATGAAATGGTTTCAGACAAGTTTCGCCACCAGCTGCGCCAGGAAGCCAAACTCTGGCGCGCTGAGGGGCTAATTCATGAAGATTTATACCAGCAACTGTCAGAGCGCTATCAGTTTGACAGCCTGGAAACCGCTGCCAGCAACAGCTTTATTGCAGTTATCACCGGCTTGGGAGGAATCCTAATCGGCTTAGCCGCAATTACCTTCGTAGCAGCGAATTGGCAATTTTGGTCGCGGGAATTTAAAGTCGCCCTGCTCCTGAGCTTCTTTATCGGGGTGAATGCCGCCGGCTTCTATCTGTGGCGAACGCCCACCGGCACTGCGGCAAAGCGAAACGGGTGGAAACAGCGGCTGGGGCACGCATTGTTGCTGCTCGGCGCAATAATCTTGGGGGCGAATATGGCGCTGATGTCGCAGATGTTCCACATCTCTGGCTCCGCCTACGGATTGTGGCTCGTCTGGGGGCTGGGCGTGATAGCAATGGCGTACAGCCTGCGCTTTACTTCTTTGGGCGTCTTGGGAATGATTTTAATGGGTTCGGGTTACTGGCTGGGCGTGTTCGACTGGCGCTCAAAAGAAGAATTTTCCTGGCTGCAGTTGCTGGTGCAGCACATGCCGGTGGTGTCTTGTGTGCTGTTTGTGCCCCTGGCTTACTGGTGCCGGTCCCGCGCGATTTTTGCCCTAGCTGCGATTGGGACAGTCTTTTCCCTGGAAACCTCTCTTTTCCAAGGTTCTAGTGTGTCACCGGCTTGGATTGCCGCCATTGCCTGCGCCCTCCCACCGGCTCTGCTTTGGGGCTATGACGACACCCTTTGGCCAAACATTCACAGCCGGCTCTTTCAGTCTCTCGCCCGAAATCTGGCGCTGTGGTTTCTCGGCGGAATGTTTTATTTTTGCTCCTTCCGGTGGTGGGAAAACGCTTCCAGCCAGCAACTTGAAGCTGCAGCGCTGCTCAGCTGGATTCCCCTGCTCGACGTGGCGCTGCTTGGCGGTTTGACAGTTTGGGAATGGCTATATCTAGCGCGTCAGGGAAGAAAACACCCATCCCGCAGGGGAGTCGATCTCACCACCAACACCATTGCCTGCTTTATTGCAGTCAGCGCCCTAATTCCCCTCTGGCATTTCAGTTTCAGTCCCATTCCCCTGCTGGCTATTTTTGCCTTCAACGCCCTGCTGTTTCTCTTAGCTGCCGGCTTGATTCGGGAAGGGCTGGCGCTGGGGAATCGCGGCACGTTTTGGGGCGGCATGCTGCTGTTAGTCCTGCAAATTATCAGCCGGATGCTGGAGTACGACACCGGCTTGCTGTTCAAAGCCTTTGTCTTTTTCCTGTGCGGCATTGGCGCGATTGCCGCCGGCTTGGTGTTTGAGCGCTACTCCTCTACTTTAACCCCTTCTCAGGAGAATTAGCTATGACTTCTAACTTGGATGATTCTAACAAACAGCTGCTTCCAGAAACACCCCCTGCGGATGTCAGCGGTGAGACTGAGCGAAATATCAGCTGGGAGGCTCCCAAAAAGCCTCTGCGAGCTTGGCGGCTGTGGGTTCCCCTGCTGTTCCAAACGGTGCTGATTGCTGCCGTGCCGGCACCGGCATTTTACACCTACGTCACCGGCAAGACTGTGACTCTGCAAACCGCGCCGGTTGACCCTTACGACCTGTTGCGCGGCTACTCCCAGACTCTCGGCTATGATATCTCCACTCAAAACACTCTGAAAAGTCTCCCCGGCTGGAAAGATTTGCCCGGTCACACGTCAAGTTGCCCTGCGGTTAAACCGCCGGCTAAAAGCACTTGCACGGAAGAGAAATATGTCGATGCGGGAACCAGTTTTTATGTTATAATGGAAGCGCAAAAATCGGCGGCGGCTTCTGGGCGTCCCCAACCTTGGAAGCCGGTGCGTGTCAGCCGGGAGCGCCCCAAGGATTTGCCGGCAAATCAGGTGGCTATCAAGGGCAAGTACAGCGGGTGGAGCGCCGAGTACGGACTGGAAACCTATTATATGCCAGAAGACCAGCGAGAGCAAATTAATAATGAGATTAATCAAGCTCAGCAACGCCAGCCTGGGCAGAACAGACAGGCCATACCTTTCGTAGTAGAAGCGAAGGTAGACGCGCAGGGAAATGCCGTGCCGGTGAGTTTGTGGGTGCGCGAGCGCAACTATCGCTTCTAGAAGTATATATAGCGGTTCTCACTTGCATTATAGCCCAGAAACCCGGTTTCTTGAAGAAACCGGGTTTCTCGCCTTAACATTTGGGCCAAACGGGGATGATGCCGGTGGCAATGAAGGTGCGCCGGCCTGGATTTTCCTCTGAGTTGGAGTTGGATTCGCCACCGCCGGCTGGAGCTTCTACCGGCAGCTCAATGATGAATTCCGCTCCCTCTCCCGGTGCGGAAATGCAGCTCAGCCGGCCCTGGTGTTTTCCCTCCACAATCTGGCGGGAAATATATAGCCCCAGTCCCGTGCCAAACCCTACGGTTTTAGTGGTGAAGAAGTGGTCAAACGCCCGGTCTTTTACCTCACCGGACATTCCGGGGCCATTATCTTTGATAGAGATGATAGCGTGAGTGCCGTCGTAATTCAAGCCGGTGCGGATGGCAATCGTATTGGGGCGAGCGATGATCTCATCAAAGGAATAACCCTGAGACAGCTCCTCAAGGGCGTCAATGGCATTGGCTATTAAGTTCATAAATACCTGGTTGATCTGTCCGGGGTAGCACTCAACCATTGGCAAATCGCCATATTCAGTTATAATTTTAATCTCAGGGCGTTTTTTGTTGGCTTTCAGCCGGTGTTTTAAAATCAGCAGGGTGCTGTCGATGCCCTCGTGAATATTGAAATCTACTGGAGCCGCAGTATCGGAGCGCGAGAAAACCCTCAGAGAAGTGCTGATGTTGCGGAGGCGCTCTGTGCCCGCTTTCATCGAGGTGAGCAGTTGGGGCAAGTCCCCCATCAAAAAGTCCAGGTCAATATCCTCCATTTTGGACTCAATCTTTGCGCCGGCCTTGGGAAACTCGTCTCTGTAAAGATTTAAGAGTTCCATCAGGCTGTTTGTGTAAATTTCTATGTAGTTGAGATTGCCGGCGAGAGAGCCAACCGGATTGTTAATTTCGTGGGCCACACCGGCGACTAACTGGCCGAGTGCGGACATTTTCTCGGTTTGTACCAGCTGGACTTGAGTTTGCTGCAGCCGCTCCCAGGCGCTTTGCAGCTCAGCCGTGCGCTCCCCCACCCGCCGCTCCAGCTCTTCAGTGAGCTGCTGCAGTGCGGCTTCTGCGGCGCACCGCTCAGAGATTTCCTGTTTCAATAAGGAATTTTGCTGAGCGTACTGTTTTGTTAATAAACTCAGTCTCAGGTGCAGCCTAACCCTGGCTATCACCTCTTCTTGCTGAAATGGCTTTGTGATATAATCTACTGCTCCTAGGGAGAGCCCTTTTACCTTATCAATCGTGTCTGAAAGGGCGGTCATAAAAATTACCGGGATGTCGCAGGTTCCCGGGTTGGCCTTCAGCCGGCAGCAGGTTTCAAACCCATCGATTCCTGGCATCATTACATCCAATAATATCAAGTCAGGTTTGGCATATTCTGCTAGATCGATAGCCGTTTCCCCCTCGGTGGCCACCAAAATTTCCCAGCCGCAAGAGGTAATCGCTCCAGTCAGCACTTTCAGATTGGTCGGGCTGTCATCCACCAGCAATATAGTAGCCTCATCAATGTTAATCTGATTCATGGGTTATCACACCTAAAAGAATTGATAAACTCCCTGATTTTCTTGACCTGAAAACCCTCGGCTAAGTCCCGTATCTCGGTGGCAAAAGGCGCGAACTTGGCATCCAGCTGTTCCAGCTCTCCCACTGCTTTTTCTATCCCTTGGATGTTGCCTCTCATGGCCAAATTAAACAGCTTTTCCAGTTCTTCTGCCGGTGGGGCGACAGCACGTGCCGGGGTTCCAGAGGGTAGAGGTTCAGCGGCGAGTGGGGGTTGCAATTTTCCACTGTTCCTCTGGGCCGGCACGATTGGCCCCTCCCCGGCGGCCCGGCTCTGTTGATAAATCCACTCCAGTTGCAAATACTTCTGCAAGTGAGCCAGAAGAACATCTAGCTCCACCGGCTTGGGCAAGAATTCATCCCCCCCCGCCCGCAAACTGTTCTGTTTGTCAGTCTCAAATACGCTGGCAGATGATACTATAATAACCGCATTTTTGAATTCAGGCGATTGCCGCAATGCCCGAATCATCTCAAACCCGTCCATTTCTGGCATGGCCAGGTCAGTCACGATGGCATCGGGCTGGAGTTCGGCGGCTCTGTCCAAACCCTCTCGACCGCTAGCCGCCTCAACGCAAGAAAATCCAATCGGTTCCAGCATCTTGACTATAACCGAGCGATTTTCCCAGCGATCGTCCACGATCAGAATTTTCGGCTTTTTCTCTTTAATCCCAACAATCTTTCCGCTGTGGGCTGCTGCAGCTGCCGGCGTCGGGCCGGTGGCTACCGGCACCACCAAATCCAGCCAAAACCGGCTGCCCTTTCCAAAAGCACTCTCGACGTTTAGCTCGCTCCCCATTATCTCCACCAGCTTCTTGGAGATCGCCAGTCCCAAGCCGGTGCCTTCTGCCTGTTTCTTCCTGTCCCCCACCTGCTCAAAAGGCAAAAATATCTTTTCCAGCTGTTCGGGCGTCATCCCCACACCGGTGTCTTCCACTTCAAACCGGATTTTGGCGATCGGGCATTGGGCCTTTGGCACGGGCAATTCTTCAGTTTTTCCCTCTTCCCCATACCCGGTGCCCCCTGTCCCATGCCCGATTACCCCCACCTTAAACGTCACCCCCCCGCTGCTGGTAAACTTAATCGCATTGCCGAGCAAATTAATCAGCACTTGCCGCAGCCGCTTTTCATCAGCCTGAATGCCAGCCGGCAGCCCGGAGTCGAATTGCGGAACGAACGAAATCCCTTTTTCGCGAGCTCGAATCCGGCAAATTTCCACCACTCCCGTCAAAAACGAAGGGAAATGAAACTCACTCTGGTGCAGGTCAAGTTTCCTAGCTTCTATTTTCGACAGGTCTAGAATATCATTGATTAGCGTTAGCAGGTGTGACCCGCACTGGTAAATGATGCCGATGCCATCAACATCTGATTTTGCCAGAGTTGAGGAGCGCTGCAAAATTTGCGCGTATCCCAGGATACCGTTTAGAGGGGTGCGCAGTTCGTGGCTCATATTGGCCAAAAATTCGCTTTTGGCTTTGTTGGCCACTTCAGCTTGGACTTTTGCTGCTTCTAATTCCCGGGTGCGCTCGCTCACTTTTATCTCTAGGGTGCGGGTATACTCCTGTAGCTGCTCGTTGGCTTGCTGTAGCTGCCACTGATTTTTCCAGTTTGTTACCACAATAGCAGACGCGACAAGCGCCAGTAACGGGGAAATCACTGGAATCCACCAGCCTCCTAGAAAGGCCAGATAGCCGGCACTGAGCAGAGTGCCGGCTGCCACAGCTGCGGCAACAGCGGTCCCTTGAGAGGTTGCCTTCTCTCTCAAAAATTTGGACTCTGGAAACGCCCAAGCGATCCAGGAGCCAATCAAAGACCAGCACACAACCCACAGCCACTCTCCCAGCTGTGGCCACACTCGAATCAGCGGTCTGCCATCCAGCGCCGCACTCAAAATCTGGCTGATGGTATTGGCGTGAATCACCACACCGGCCATCAGTTCCCCAGGAGCCATGAGACTGCTATTGTAGGGCGTGTGAAACAAGTCATTGATACTCTGTGCTGTTGAGCCAATCAAAACAATGCGACCCCTGATCCGCTGCGGCGAGACCTGATTAGAGAGCACCTCACTCATGGTAACCGTATGGAAGCGCTTCTCGGTGCCGCGATAGTTCAATAAAATCTGGTAGCCGCCAACATCTGCATTTTTATACCCCCACTCCTTTCCTGTCAGGGGAACAAATCTTGCCCTCCCCAACCCCAAAACCTTTCTTTTGGCATCCAGCTTCTTGAGGGTTACGCCCTTGCTTTCCAGATACATCAAGCTCAAGCGAGCCCCTAAGCTTAATGCAATTTGACCGGTGCTATCGTTCGCAGAAATAAGGCTGCGCCGCACTTTGCCGTCCGCATCCAGCACCAAATCTGCTAGGGCAACTCTATCGAGTTTAGAGAGAGCCGGGGGTGGTGCCACTTTTTCTCCCGCCACTTTCTTGACCCCAATCAAGTCAGGTGACGACTTCATCACCCTCACTAATTGCTGGTGTCCTGGTTCCACCGGCAAATCCCGATAAATATCCAGGCCAATGGCCGCTGGCTGCTTGGCTTTCAGTTTTTGAATTAACTCAGCTAACACAGCATCAGGAATTGGCCACTGGCCCATTTTTGTGATGTCTGACTCATTAATTTTAACAATCAGAACGCGCTCATCAGCCGGTTCAGCCGGTCGCAAGCGAAAAAATTGATCCAGAGTTGCCCACTCCAACTGCTGGAACAGTCCTGCCACCCCCCCAGCCATGACCGAAACCGCCACCGCCGGAGACGCCGCCAGGACAAACCGCCACCGCCAAACAAGCTTTTTGAGATCGGGAAACATGGCGCTGTTGCTATTCGATCACCGGCTCTATGGCGATGGCGTCCAGTTTGACTGACTCCAGCAGTTCTTTCCAGTGAGCTATCAGGGCCGGATTTTCCGGTTGCGCCTGCCTTAACTGGGCCAGTGCCGACAGGGCGTCGTACCAAATGCCGGCCTTCGCCAGCTCGGATGCCTCCTCCAGTGAGGCTTCCTGGTGTTTCTCACGCTTGAGGTTGGCCGACGGCGCGACTCGGCGAACCCATCCCTCTACCCCCGGACTGTCCGGCTCGATCTCGCTACCGCAAACCATCACCAAAGACCACTTGTAATTCTTCCCGACTTCCAGCGCCGGTGCGGAATCCGGGAGTTTCACCCCGATCACCCCCGGCTTGTCAGGCAGGGGTAAAGTGGTCTGGTAAGCCTGCTTCCCGTCTTCATCTTGAACCGAGAAAAACATCTGCTTAGCTCCCGTTTTTGGGAGGTACACAAAGAAAGTCGGGCGCTCGGCCACCGTCAGGCCATAGTGAGTGTCCGGCGTCAGCGGCGTCACCGCCGCACTTGTCTTTGCCTGACTGAAGCACTGCCCTCCGTCCCGCGACGCTCCCCCACTCGATTGTTTGGGCGCGTCCCCCGCCGGCGGCTCAAAGGTCACCGCCTGTGCGGGCCATTTGGGGAGCAGCGTCACCCCCAGGCCAAAAATCAGCCAAAACAGAGCGCTTCGCAATGACAACTTGTTGCAATACATAAAGCAGCCTTTTGCGCATCTATCTATAGATATACTTCCCTCAAGGGGTCGGAAATTCTCAAAAAAGCTAGCGTCCCCGCACCCGACAGCAAACGCAGAAGCTTTGCCTGCGGCACCCCACCACTCCCCAGAAAAACGCACCCCACAGCTACATCCAATTTCCTATCAGCAGAAACGGTGCCCAGTAAAAGGGGTGCTGGTACTGCGGCTGCTTCAAAAGCGCAAGCTGGGCTTGACGGACGGCTTCCGCTCTGCTAACGCCCGGTTGGGTGAGCTGCTTGTAAAACTCAGCCATAAAACCGGCAGTAGACTGGTCGCGCACCGCCCACAGCGTAGCCAGGGTGCTTCGCGCCCCACTGCGCACCGCCACTCCCGCCAGCCCCAGGGCAGCTCGGCTGTCCCCTTTGGCAGTTTGGCACGCACTCAGCACCAGCAATTCAACCGGATTTGCTGAGGATTGGTTTCGCGCTCGCAGCAGCTGATCTAATTCTCTCACATTAATGCGCCCGTCCCACGTGAGAATAAACGTGTCCTCAGCGCTGCTGCTGAACTGCGCGTGGGTTGCCAGGTGAAGCACCGGAAAAGGCGTTGAGCCGATCTGGTTTTTCAGGTTGGTGTCGGTAAACTCCTGATTCAAAAGCACTTTCGCGGACACTTCAGACGAAATCTGAGCCATTTCCGACTCCACCCCTGGCAAAGCTCTGAAGCCCTGGACAGCTTGCGACAGCCCCGCCGTTATCGCTTTGAGCTCTCCGGGTTTGAGGGATCGCGGCTCCAGCAGCTGCCACCCCTGCGAGAGAGCGACGCTATATTTCTCCACCAGATACTGCTGGCCATCATACAGGGCGGCCATTGGCAGATTTCGCAAAGAACCGTCGGGCACAAAAACCAGCGTTTTGATGCCACCGGCCCGCAACTCGGATTCCACCGGCCCCACCAGCCAGCCATACATCTGCAGGTATTGCTTCAAACGCTCCTGATTTGAAAACGCTGGATTCAAAGACTGCCGCATTTGGCTGATAATTTTCTCCAGCATCTCTTGCGGCACAGCCGCTTTGTAATTGCGCAGCAGCTGCCCCGGCAGCGACACAATCACCTCTAAGCGATCCGGCAAAATAATCGGATAAATCACCGCAGCAGCCGCGTCAACCCGGTCAACCGGCTTGCGCTTGGCACTATCCAAACACGCCTCTCGAAAAAAGTTCTCTAATTCCGCAATTTGCAGCGATTCCATCACCTCCAAACTTTGCTTGAGGTTCTTTTGGCTGGGAGTTTCCGATTGCAGCAGCAACCCCACCAGCTCGCGATACACCGGCTCGACACTCTCCCGAAAATTAAACTGCACCTCCGGATTTACCGCCACCAAATCACTGCGCAAAGACTGGAGAGCGCTAACTGCAGAGCCATAAGCTGCGATTGCCCCATTCATGTCTCCCTGCTGTTTGAGAAGCCGGCCCAGCTGCCACCCCGCCCCAGAGGCAATATCCGAAGCGCTCATCCCCTGCGCGATCGCGAGCGCCTTTTGCGTCAGCGCTAAAGCGTGAGCTTGCTGCTGCGTCTTTTCGTACAGCGAACCCAACTCCGTGAGGGCTATTGCTTCCGCTCGCAAATCCTCCAGCTTTTGCGCCTGCTGCAGCCCTCGCGCCAAAACTCGCGCCGCCTTTTCATACAGAGAAGCTTTTTCAACGCCCGAACATTTACTAGCAACATCTCCAGCTTCTCCCTCACGGCAGCCCGCCAACTTCTTCAGGCTATCGGCAAAATTAACCGCCGCATAAACCGACATCCGGCTCGGCGGCAAAGCCGCGATTTCCGCTTCAATTTCCGGCAGCAAAACAAGCGCTATAGAGGGCTGCCCTATTTTAACATAAAGACTGAGCTGGTTGAGCAGCGCTTCCAGTTTAACCCGCCGGCTGGTTGCAGCCGCCGCCGCCTTTTGGTAATAATCCAGCGCCGCTTCATTCTGTTTAAAATCTCTAGCCGTATTTCCCAGACTGAAAAGAATGTCGCTCGTACCGGCAGGGGAGCCGGCTCGTTTCGCCGCAGCCAAACTTTGCGCTAAAACCTCCTGAGATTGCCGCAAAGACCCCCCCACTTGCAAAGCAACTCCCAGACTCCGCAATGCGGAAGCTTTCAGAGGAGAGTCCGGCTGACCGGCAACTCGCGCATTCGCAGCGGCTAAAATATCCTGCGCTCGCCGGTACAGCCCCAAAGTTTGCAAAGCTTGCGCTTGATTGATCTGGCTCCCCAGCACTCCAACCTCATCCCCCGCCTCCGCATAGACTTTTTCCGCCCGCACCCAGCTATTGAGCGCCGCTTCAGTTTCTCCCGCTGCGAATCGGAGATTTCCCTCAGCATTCAGCGCTTGCGCCAGAATCGCCGCATCCCCCTGCTCGCCGGTGCGCTGCAAAATATTCAGGGATTTATCAATCGCACCCCGCGCCTCATCCCATTTCCCCAAATTTTGATAAGCCAGCGACAGATAGCTCAAACTCCAAGCATAACCCGTCTCATCCCCCATTCTCTCAAAACTTGCCGCCGCCTGTTTCCAAACCTCAGCCGCCTCAGAAAACCGTCCCGCTTCGTAAAGATTTCGCCCAGCATCAAGCAAACTGCCGGCACGGTCTTCTGCGCCCTGCGCCACCGGCTGAGGGGCCTGCTGCGCGGCGGATGGAATCGCCACCGTCACAAGAAACATCGCCAGCACTCCCAACCAAACCCTCGCCCAGACAGATATCCTCAACACTCGCATTTTTGCCATATCGCAGTTCTAAATAATTTGTGAAATCCTCTCTCTTACCTTGGCGTTCTACCCTTGGGAAAGCCGCTTCGCGTCTAGGGCGTCTTGGCGGTTTTTCCCCCCCCACATCTCCCAGATTTTTGCCACCCTTCTTGCAGAGTAACATCAGGAGAGTTCGCCACCAGCCGCACCCTACCTCTCTCGTCAATCGCCCAACCGGTAGCCTCTACAATTGGCGATTGGTAATTCTCCCCAGAATAAGACGAGATTCGGCGTTCTACAACAGAAGCAAAGCTTGTGCGCACAGGGCGCACATCCGACCAAAGCGTCGCGCCTCTGAGTGTTTGGCTGGGATCTTCCGGCAAACCGCCCCGCCCGCTAACTGAAAATCTGTTCCCCCTATCCGCCGCACAGCCAGTGACAATTTGCCCTGCAGGATCGGTTAAGTTTGCCGGCAATTCCACCAATCCCGAACTCGGATCTACCTCAGGGTTGGAGATTGTCACCGTGCCAGAAACCCCAAACTCCGAACTGGCAGTAATGTCACTTTCTGCGGTGGGCGCAACCCGATACTGGGTGCCAAAGATGCCAGAGGTGCTGATTTGGATATTGCCACCGGCACCTTGAAAGGCATTAGCGCTGATGTCGCTATTTTCCAGCGCTGCTATCACCGGAGCGTCAATCGTCAGGTTGCCCCCATTGCCGGTGCCGCCGGCAGTGGCAGAGATAGAGCTGCCATGTCTCAGCAGCAAGGCGTCGCGCACTTGCAGGTTAATGTTGCCCCCTGAACCGGATGCGGTTGATGCTGTGATGCCAGCTTCAGTGTCGAGAAAAATAGAGTTGGCACTCACCCTGAGCGTGCCGGCATTTCCTGAGCCATCATTTTTCACCGTCACTTGAGCCCCATCTCGCACAATCAAAACAGGTGTGTTAAGCCTCACGTCTCCAGAAGCTCCAGAAGGCGCAGCCGGCAGTCGGAATGTCTGCTGCAATATCGGATCTGCAAGATTGGCAGAAGAAATCACCTGGCTGGGATTGCGAGAGCCCGGCACCGAACCGCTCACCTCTACAAACTGCGAAGCGTTGATGGCAAGACTTCCGGACGAACCACTCCCTACAGTCGAAGAATCGACCCTCCCCCCATCCCGAACTGTCAGCCTTGACGTGTCGAGCGTCACGCTGCCGGCATTTCCCTGACCGAGACTTGCAGATCCCAAAAGGCTTGGCGTTAAAATAAAGGGTATTACTCCGGTGACTTCTACCGAGTCTGCGGCCTGAATTTTCACATTCCCACCGGCTCCCGTCCCAAAGGTTCCAGATACCACAGTCCCCCCGCCGGCAGCTCTCAACCGCCCCGCTGATATAGCGATATTTCCTGCCGTCCCTGAACTCAAAGTTCCCGCACTAATCAGGCTGTTCAGTACAGGGTTTACCGGTGAGAAACCCATTAATTGCACTTCCTCTGAAGCGAGCGCAGTGATATTGCCTCCCGCCGCTGACGTGAAGGTTTTAGTGGCGATTTGTGCCCCCCCCTCAAGAACCAAACGCCGGCTTGAAACCGCAATATCCCCGCCTTTCCCCAGTCCCAGATTTTCATTGAGCAAGATGCTGCGAATCCTTCCATCTGGGGTAGTTCCAGCCAATTCCAGAGACTCGGAAGCGGAAACAGTGATGCTTCCGGAGGCTTGACTCCCCTGGTTTTGAATCAAGATTGCCGAACCGTCGCGCACCTCAATGCGCCGCGCCGCCACCGCCACCGCACCCCCACCGGCACCCCCACCGGTATTTGTGCCGCTGGCGTCTGCTAGCGCCTGCTGGGAGAGGCGAATATCCCGAAAGCTTTGCACCCCAGAATACCCCAGCGCCGGCACCCCCGCACTCGAGCTGAGGCTGACCGCACCCCCGCCAACACTGCCGAGCTCAATCCGCCCTCCCTCCGCAGTCAGCACTCCGCCTTCTATAGCGATATCGCCCCCAACCAGGGCGAGTGTGTTTCCGGGGCTGACGCGCAAACCGGAATTGCTCGCCGCACTCCTGTCGATTGGGGAGAAAAATGGATCGGCCACGCTTAGCGTGTGACCGGCACCCCGGACGCGAATCGCTCCCGGATTTGGCCCAAACTGCAGGCCGGCAGGCACGCTCACGGTCAGCAGGGGTGGCGCTTGCGGGCTGGCAGCGCTGTAAAAGCTGCCATCGGACAGTTGGATGCTGCTGGCGGTACTGCCTATAAACGAACCGCCAATATTTAACCGGGCATTCGGGCCAAAAATAATCCCGTTGGGGTTGATGAGAAATAGGTTCGCCTTGCCGTCGGCGCTTATTATACCATCTATATTGGAAACTGTCAACCCCGTGACTCGCGCCAAAATGTTGATAATTTCGGGGGCGCTTGTGAAGTGGGCCGTCGTGCCGGTTTTGACAGAAAATTCCTTGAAACTGTGGAAGAGATTGCCACCGGCTGCTGTGCCGCCGGCGATCGCACTCGTGGTGCCATTTGGCGTCACGGCAGAATTCACCGGCAGGGTGGCATCCGGGACAATTTGCGCGCGGAGGGGGCCGGTTGTGGCCAAACACAGCAGGAAAATACTGCAAGCCGTGTGGAATCGGTCAGCACCTTGTTGCATATACGTCGCGCTGCCAGCGCACTCGAGGGGGCGGTTGCCTGAAGCCGCAGGTTTATTGACGCTATCTGCCGGTGGCAGAGTTCTCGCTGCAGATGATTTCTCATTCCCTTGTGCTAATGCAACCCTGCGGCTAGCCTGGGAACGAAGGTTTGAAAGCTCTGCTTCCTGCTTGTTGCGAGAGGTAAAGGATGTGAATTCCAGAAAAATTGCTCGCTACCTTATTCCAGGAGAGCTGGCTTTGTTTTTCTTGCTTCCATAATAGCCGAGTTTCGTACTTCACGTCAAGGTTGGGATTGAACCGCCGGCAGCTTATTCAATCAATCCTTTTCTAGGAACTTTTGCCCACTCTCTCAGCCTCACCGCCAGTAAAGCCGGCTTTCTTGCAGCGCTGATTGCAGAGACTGCTGCTGCCCACTGGCGGCAGACCTGACTGACCCCGGAAATAAATATTATCAAATCCGTTTGATTAATTTATTTCCTAAGGGAGGGGTTCCGGTGAATTGCCCAACATTAAATTTGCTCTTTCTCCCCCTCACCCCCCAAGCCACCGGCACTATCGGTTCACCCAACGGTCGCTCTTAGGGCAAGCTAAGCTTAAAGAGAGGTTTCTTAAACATTTTTTAAGTATGGGGGAGAGACAAAAAGCCAAAAACCAAATTCTGCACCTATTGAAAACACACGGCTCCCAGAGTGCCGCCGCCCTAGCCAAAGAATTGCAGCTGTCTCCGATGGCGGTGCGGCAGCACTTACAGGCGCTGCAAGCCGAAAAGTGGGTAGCCTATAAAGAACAGCGGCGGACAAAAGGGCGACCGATTAAACTGTGGCAGCTAACCGAGGCAGCTCGACATTTCTTTCCCGACAGCCACGCAGACTTGATAGCTGACTTGCTGCGAAGCGTCGAAACCGTGTTTGGCGCAGCGGGACTGGAAAAACTGCTCTGCGAGCGCACCCGCCGGCAGGTGCAAAACTACCAGTCGGGACTAGCGCCGGCTGCCGGTGGCGGCGGCTGGCAAAATGCGGTAGCCGCACTGGCGCAGTTTCGCACTCAAGAAGGCTACATGGCAGAAGTCATGGCACAGCCCGATGGCAGCCTGCTGCTGGTGGAAAACCACTGTCCGGTTCAGGCAGCGGCTCGCACCTGCCAGTTGCTGTGCCGGTGCGAGCTGGAGGTGTTTAAAACCGTGCTGGGGACAGCAGTGACCGTGGAGCGGGTGGAGCATATCATGCAAGGAGATCGCCGGTGCGCGTACAGGGTAAACCGCATTGACGCCAAGATCGTCAAGGAAGAAGGGGAGTGAGGGGCAATTTTGGATGCCCGGATTTTGGATGCCCGGATTTGGGATGCCCGGATTTTGGATGTCCGGATTTGGGATGCCCGGATTGGGCATTGGCTTCCCCCTAAACCCTAAACCCTAAACCCTAACCCCTCAACCTTAAACCCCTAATCCCCTAATCCCCTAATCCCGGCCCAAATCCCCACCGGTCAGTCAATCCGGAAGTTGTAGGGCAAGCGGGCGTAGATGCCCCAGCGGTTGTTCAGGGGGCTGAGAATGGCCACCTGCTGTTTGAGTTGCTCCCACTCAGCCGTCAGCGGGTCGAGCCGCACCCCGGAAGGGGCAGCCTTCGCGCCCAGCAGTTTTTTCACAATCCGCTCTTCCAGACTGCGGGTTTTCGGGTACTCTTCCACTTGCCAGCCGTCCCCCAGCTTGGCCAGTGTGGCAGCCTCAGCGATGGCGTCTCGGATGCCGCCGATCTTATCCACCAGGCCAATCTTCTGCGCTTCCGCGCCAGACCACACCCGCCCTTGGGCAATCTGGGCTACGGTTTGCTTGGGCATGTTCCGAGACTCGGCTACTTTATTTAAGAATTGCTCGTAAACCTGCTGCACCATCTGGCGGTAGATGGCGAGCTCGCGCTCGGTTTTGGGGCGGACAGCGGTTTGAGTGTCGGCATAGGGGCCGGTTTTCACGACATCCCAAGTGATGCCGTTGTTATTGGCTATCTTTTGCACGTTCAGCAGCAGCCCGAATACGCCAATCGAACCGGTAATGGTGGTCGGTTCGGCAAAAATCCGGTCGGCATCGGTGGAGATCCAGTAGCCGCCGGAAGCGGCAACGTTGCCCATAGAGACAACCACCGGCTTTTCTTTGCGAGTCAGTTTGACTTCTCGCTGAATCACCTCAGACGCTGTGGCGCTTCCGCCCGGACTGTTGACTCGCAGCACTACGGCTTTGACATCTTTATCCTGTCGCAGCTTGCGCAGCTGTTTGGCCAAGCGCTCGCCGCCCACCTGTGTGCCGCCCCCATCGCCATCGACGATTTCGCCCTCGGCGTAGACAACGGCAATCTGGTTTTTTGACCGGAAAGCGGTTTGATTTTGGTTTTGCACTGCTTTGGCGTAGCCGCTCAGGCTAATTTGCCGGAATGACTGGCTTTCAGAGTCTTTGCCTGTGAGCTTTTTCAGGTCGGCAACCACTTGGTCGAAGTACGCTACCTTATCGACGAGCTGGCGCTGGCGGGCTTCTTGCGGCATCAGCAGCCCCCCACTGTCTGCTATCGCTTGCAGCTGTTTGGGGTTCAGCTGCCGGTGCTTGCCGGTGGTGTTGCGGAACTCGCCCCACAAGTCGTCGAGCATTTTCTGAGTCTGCAGCTGGTTCTCCGGACTCAGCTGGGTGCGCTCGAAGGGCTCGACTGCAGCTTTGTATTTGCCGGCTCTCACCACTTGCACGCCGATGCCGTATTTCTGCAAGGCACCGGTGAGGAACATGGTTTGGGAGCTGAAACCGTTGAGTTCCATCGCACCGAGGGGGTTGATGGCGATGGTGTTGGCCACGGAACCGAGGTAGTATTCTCCCTCTGTCCAGTCCTCGTCGTAGGCGACTATCTTTTTGCCGGTGGCGCGAAACCGCTCCAGAGCTTCGCGCACCTCTTTTAGGGTGGCCAAGCCGGCGCTGGTGCCGGCACTGCTGCCCTGGAGATAAATGCCTACAATCCGCTTGTCGCGGCTGGCTTTGTCCAGAGCGTCCAGCACCGCCCGCAGGGTGATGCTCTCGCTATCTTCATCGGAAAGCGCTTGTTCAATCGCTTCACTGGTTGTGGCCACCGGCTTGCTGTCGGTAATGTTGGCGGACAGGTCGAAAACCAGCACGGATTTGTTTTCGACTTTTGGCCCGCTGTCTTTGGAGGCGGCGGCAATCACTAGCATGACTAGCCCCCCAATCCCCAGACTGGCAATCAGCGCCAGTCCCAGCAGGCTTCCCACTAAACTGGCAAATGTGTATTTCAGGAAATCACGCATTGAAAACATCCTCGGCAAGAGTGCGGGTGCGGGAGTGAGGGAGTTTGGAGCCTGCGCGAGTATTTATATTTTCTATTAAAACTCTCCGCTAATTGCTCATTGCTAATTGCTAATTCAGCCACAGCATCGCTGGCTTTCGCCCAACTCCCCAACCCCCCACACCCAATACCCGTTACGCTTCTATCCTAATCGCTGCAAAACGCCAGAGTCTTTCAGCTCGGAGAGTGTGGCGCAACCGGCGCACAGCAGCACTGTAGCCAGCTCTGCAATTAAGACCTCCGCCAGCTCACCGGCAGCTTGTTCGGATTCAGCGGCGGCTTGCAAAAATGGCCGTGCCAAACCGGCCATGTCCGCACCCAACGCTATCGCTTTGGCGGCGTCCAAGCCGTTGGTCAATCCCCCAGAGGCAATCAGGGGAATCGCCGGCGCGACGGCGCGAATGCCGGTCACGCACTCGGCGGTGGGCAGCCCCCAGTCGGCAAATGTGGCTCCCAACCGGCGCTGGCGGGCGTCTTTGGCCCTCTGCCCCTCCACCTTCGCCCAGGATGTCCCGCCGGCACCGGCCACATCAATCGCAGAAACGCCGGCATCGATTAATTTCTTGGCCATTGCTGCGGAAATGCCGTTTCCGACTTCTTTGGCAATCACCGGCACTTCCAACTTATAGCACAACTTAGATATTTTGTCAAGCAACCCTCGAAAATTGGTGTCGCCCTTGGTTTGGACGCACTCTTGCAGGGGGTTGAGGTGCAAAATTAGGGCGTCCGCTGCCAGCAAGTCAATGACTCGCCGGCACTCATCAATGCCGTAGCCATAATTCAGCTGCACCGCGCCTAAATTGGCAAACAGCAGGATATCCGGGGCGACTTTTCGCACCGCAAAGGTATCGCCAACCGAGGGGTTTTCCACCGCCACGCGCTGGGAACCGACGCCCATCGCAATTTTATAATGCTGCGCGACTTCCGCGAGCCGGTAATTAATTGTCTTGGCGAGTTCTGTCCCGCCGGTCATGGAAGAAATCAGCAGCGGCGCACCCAGCTGTTTGCCGAGGAATGTGGTGCTTAGATCGATATCGCTGAGGCTGAGTTCTGGCAAGCAGCAGTGGGTGAAGCGGTAGCGTTCCAGCCCGCTGGTGGTTTCGCGGAATTGCACGTCCTCTTCGAGGCAAACTCGCAGGTGGTCGGCTTTGCGGTTTTGGGTTTCTGCCGGTTGGCTATTGGGCGAATTCACAGGTAGTAGTTCAGACAAACGCTGATAAAAAGACTCCTGATCTAGTTTACCTGCCGGCAGCCCCCCAGTCACTCGCTGGCGCTGGAATTTTGACAGGCCGGTTGGGTTGGGTCGCTCTTGGCTGGCGTCAGCTAAAGAGCGCACCCCAGCACCGCTGGCACTTTATCCCTTATCCTCGCGCCCTTATTTGATGAGCTCCACCGCATCTCGCCCATCTATCTCCTGTAAGTAAACCTTCACCTGTTCTTCATTGGCAGTGGGCAGCTTTTTGCCGGTGAAGTCTGGGTGAATTGGCAGCTTGCGATGCCCCCGATCTACCAGCACCGCCAGGTAAATGGCATCGGGCCGGCCATATTCATTGACCGCATTTAACGCGGCGCGAACCGTGCGCCCCTCGTAAATCACGTCATCGACAAGCACGACCATTTTGCCCGTGAGGTCAAAGGGAATATCTGTTCTTGCCGGCGTTCTCATGCCAATCTGATTCAAGTCATCCCGGTAGAACGTGATATCCAGAGCGCCCACCGGCACTTGGACTTGTTCGAGCACTTCAATTTGACGCGCCAGCAAGTGAGCCAGGCACACACCTCTGGTGTAAATGCCCAACAGCACCAGATCGGACAGATCGCCAGACTTTTCGACGATCTGGGAAGCCAGGCGGGTAAGAGTACGGCGCAACTCCTCAGCTGAGAGAATTTCTACCACTGTTGGGGACATACCAAATACCTAACTTGAATAACTGTTAACTTTTTCTCCTGACCTGTCCAGCACTTCTAAATGATTTGTGAAATTCTCTGCCTGTTCTTTCCTTGGCGCTCTACCCTGCGGGAAGCCGCTGGCGCGTCTAAGGCGTCTTGGCGGTTTCTGATTCAAAGAATTCTCACAACTCACTTAGAACCGCTACAGTTTTTATTGAACCGCAGGGCGCAAACCCTGAGTCTTCCCAAAGGCAGCCTGTTTGGCTTGGCTTCCCGCAGGTAACCCCGCCCGCGCCGGCCTGATGCCTGAATTATTAATCAACGGTATTTCATATTATAGCACGGGAGGCGAGGAGGATTTTGCGCTCTGCAAGCCGCTTCCCCTCGATTGAGGCGCATCTCAACGCCCGCACCTCACACCCCAGTGCCGGTGGCAACTCGGCAGTCATTTTTTTGGAAACTATAAATTATAGCTTATTGTGCGATGAATGTAAAGTCGGGTGCGTTCCAGAGGAACGCACCCGACTGTCTGCTGTCAAGTCCCTGGGAATCTTATTGTAGGGGTGGGGCCAGTTTAATAGATAATCTTTGCCCCTCGCAGATATCTCGTTTTAACCCGATACTTGAGCTAAAACTTCCGCTGTAACGGACACTTTCAGTGGGCGAATAAAAACGCAGCCAGCCTGAGTAACTAAGTTTATTTAAGACTCCCGGGTTTCTTAATTTTCAGTATCCTTATGTATACTTGCCGGTCACTTATTCTGACAGCAGCCCCTGTAGAGCGTACCATTCTCCAGGCTCACCAAGACGTGATGGGAGTATTTATTGTCGGACATGCCATCGATACAGCTATTATTCGCCGCTCTAATCACCGAGAGGACAATCTTCTCGGCACCGCTGTTGCGCGACGCCCGCACCTGGAAGGCAGTATTTTCCATTGCTCCCCTTGCTGTAGTGACTTGAGCGCCCCAGTATTTTTTTGCCTTGTTGCCCGAAAATTCCGGCGTGCTGAACTGCACCATGTTTCCCTCCACTTCGACGCCCCAGAAAGGCTCGGTGCCGATGCACTTGAGCTTGGAAGTATTGGGGCTAGCCGCTGAAGCAGACGCCGAAAGCGCCAAAAGGCAAAAGGCACTCAAAATTATCCCAGCTTTCATATTCAACCTCAATTCGTTTAATGGGCGAGACGGCTGAACCGGCGCTCAAAAGACGCGCCCTTGCTCTCTTGAAGAAGACGTGGATAGCGCCCCTGCTGTTCCACTGATTGTGCGAACGCCCCCGGGGTTACGCACTTATATTATAACTCAAGTTGCAACTTACAATCCGTAAGTTTTTCCATGCGCCCAGACGGGGCGGTTGTGCCCCACCCACGGAGACTGCTTTCAGGGCGGTTTTCCCCTCGCTTCCCCTTCCAGCCTTTGCCTGGGAAGGCGGCTTTCCCCGCTCCGCCGACTTCAGGCACAACTTAGGTGATGAGAAAGTAGGGTGCGTTCCGCAAAGCGGAACGCTACTACACTAAATAGATGCTCCCATCACTCTCACTCAGAGAAGTCACCCCCCGCACAACAGCAACGAGATCCGGAGAGGGTGCAGCTCCGAACCCCCCATTGAAAGCGTAATAAATATTAACATTTCCCTCAGATGTCTGGAAGAGATAGTCACTGATATCGAAACCGGCTAGCTGAATCCTGTCCTTTCCGACTGCAAAATTTTCAATCATAGCGAAGTCCGCATCACCGGCACCTGTATAGAAGCTCAGAGGCGTGTAAACTCTCGAATTGGCAATACTGCCCAGAACGAATGTATCGTTTCCGCTGCCGCCAATCAGCACATCAGCTTCACTCACACCCAAACTCCGAAAATCCAGACACTCTCCGCCGGTGGGAGTGCCGCCAATAACACAGGAACCGGGAGACAAATCAACTCCGCAGAGGGTATCTTGATTGCCAAAGCCAGTTACGGTATCATTCCCACTGGTGCCGCTAAAATAAACACCAGTGCGGTTTTCAAATTGTCCGAATTTGCTATAATGTTCTAAGCCCGATTTAAAAGCGCCCGCCGCAATTGCCGCCGCCACATCGGGGTTGGCCTCGCGGTAGCCAAATTCATTGAAAGTCGTGCCAGAACGACCTTCAGCTTCCCCGAAAAGCCTGTAGTGATCCAGCCCAGAACTGAAATCGCCCGCCGCTACCGCCGCCGCCACATCGGGGTATCTTCGCAGATACCACCCCAGATCAAATAATGAACTCGGCGCTCGACCTTCTGCTTCCCCAAACAGGATATAGTGTTCTAGCCCAGAACTGAAACCGCCCGCCGCCACCGCCGCCGCTACGTCGGGGTTTTTTTGCAAATAAAACCGCTCGTCATACAGCGGTGACACCAGCACCCGGCGTTCCCGCAGCCCAAACTTTTGAAAGTGTTCCAAGCCTGATTGAAAAGCCCCCGCCTTGACAGCGGCTTCAACATCGGGGTAACTTTTTAGATAGAAAGCTTCGTCAAATATAGCAAAACTCATCGCCTTATCTCCAGGAAGGTGCACTGGGAACGTGCCCTACAGTTCTTGCTAATTATTAAGGCCAAGTTGAGATATAGCGGCTCTCAGCTGGATGAACTATGGCCCAGCAACCCGGTTTCTTGGAGAAACCGGGTTTCCCAGTACCTCACTAATCTGAGAAACGCTATATAGCGGCTCTCAGTTGGATGAAGTACGCCGCAGGACCCTGGAAGGGGGCGGTCTCCGTGTGCCGCACCGCCCCTACCCTCACCGGGTTTCTCAGTACCTCACTAATATGATAAACGCTATAGATAGGATTTTTCCTGTGGCGGAAAAGGCTTTCCTGCCGCCTTTTTCAATCCAAAATCCCAAATCCAAAATCCAAAATTGCTACCAGCCCCCACCCCACAGCAGCCACTCCCAACCAACTCAGAAAGCACCACCGATTTAGCCGCAAGGCTTGACGAATGACAGCCGGTGTGATAGGATTAATATCATCCCCAAGTAAGGGCTTGTGTTTTGCCACTCCCCGGTAATAGTTCGTCCCGCCCAACTGCACGCCGAGAATGGCGGCGCAGGCACACTCACTCCAGCCAGAGTTGGGACTGGGGTCTTTTATCGCGTCCCGCCGGCACACCTGCCAAACATAGCCGAGTTTCCCAGAAATCAGCCCCAAGGTAATTACCGTGAGCCGGCAGGGGAGCCAAGTTAGGGCATCTTCCATCTTAGCACTAAACCATCCCAAATGGGTGAAGGGTTCCTCTCTGTAGCCGACCATTGAATCGAGAGTGCTGGCAGCCTTGTATGCTAGAGCGAGGGGAACGCTGCCCAAGGCTGGCACGAGCAACCCGAGAATGGCATAAAATAAGGGCCCAGTCACGCCATCCACCGCATTTTCACTGACCGTTTCCAAGACAGCGCGGAGGATTTCTGGCTCGGAGAGATTTTCTGTGTCTCGCCCCACATAAAGGCTCAACCGGCCTCTCGCCGCCGGCAAATCGCCCGCTTCCAGGGGTTGCAAAACGTCAAGAGCGGCGGATCGCAAACTCCGACCGGCAAAACAGCTCGCGAGAAGGACACTTTGTGCGGCGACGCCCAACACAGGAGAAAGCCGGTAGGAAACAGCAGCGATTAACCAGCCGGCTGCCCCAGAAACGGCGAGCAGTCCAGTAGCGAGGACAGCACCGGCAAACCGTCTCGTTCGCGGACGATTACACGTTTTAAATATAAGCTGCGTGTAGCGATTAATCGCCCACCCCATGACCCGCACCGGATGTGGCCACCCCCAGGGGTCGCCGACAAGATAATCCAGGAAAGCCGCCAGCAGTAAAACGGTATGGGAAATGGGGAATTGGGCGCTGGGCATTGGGGAGTGGGAAGGGGTAATTTGGGCCGGTATTTGGGGATTTGGGGACGGTCACCCCAGACAAGGGGGCGAGCTATTCTTGGGGGCGCGATAGGGGATTCTATCATGTTTGGCCAATTGCCGGGACTAATTTCTCCCTCCCCCCCGCAACGGTATATTGCGGTAAAATCACCAGACTTGATTGGGATTCCATCCCTTCAGACGGCGCGTGGCGGGACGCGCCCCTACAAAAGGGGGCACAATCTTAGCCGCCCTTTTTAAGGGGGGTTGGCGGGATCTAAAACCGGCAGTGCGTGCGTCCGTCCTTAAAATATTAGCCCTGCGCCCGCAGCTGTTCTATGCTTTGCTCCCAGTTCGCGCCGTCGAAGGGCGTAATGCGAAATCGGGAGAGCTGATCGCCATCGAGACAGCGCACGTTCACTGAGTAACCGTCTGGATGGGAGCGGGGGCGATAAAAAGCGTGAATGCCGCAGATGCGGCAAAACCTGTGCTTGGCAGTGCCGGTGTTGAAGGTGTAGGTCGCCAGCACATCTTCGCCCTGGAGCAGGGTAAAGCGCTCTGCCGGCACAATTAAGTGTAAAAAGCCCTTTTTTGTGCAGATAGAGCAATTGCACTCCACCGCCTCGTACTGGTCAACAATCACCTGGAAGCGAACTGCGCCGCAGTGACAGCCGCCTGAACAGGTTACAGGTTCATCCACTGTTGCCATCTGGTGCCGGGAAAATTATATACTCCTTATTTATATAACAAAGCGGGCTTCTTCTCCTTGGGCGGCGATCCTGCTGCGGGCGTCGTAGTAGAGGTCTTCGAGGGAAATGCTGTACAGCGCTTCCTTGAGTTTTTGGTGCAGCCGTTCCCACAGGGTAAAGGTCACCCAGTCCCCAGCTTGCTCGCTGTCGGGAGCGTACCCGGAGAGGGGCTCAATGGTTTCGCCCACAGCTTCCAGTATTTGTCCGAGGGAAATTTGTGCCGGCGGTTTTGCCAGCTGGTAGCCCCCAGAAGCGCCGCGAACCGACTGGACTAAACCGGCGCGGCGCATTTCAATCAGCAGTTTTTCCAGGTAGGGTGCCGGTAAGTCTTGGCGCTGCGCAATCGCTCTCACCGGCGCAGGGCCATACTCAGGCTGCATGCTTAAATCGAGCAGCGCCTTGACGCTGTAGTGTCCGCGAGTGGTTAGCTTCATGCCGGCAGTCAACCTAGGAATTCTTACCTCACCAGTTACAGCATACTTGAGTTTATCCGAGGCGGAGGGCAGCCGGCTTCAAGTGCGCCTCCAGATCCTCTGGTGAGCTTATCGATTTTTTCCCCGCAATGGCTTTGGGAGGGCGCGACAGGTGTGAGGGTTGTGTCGCCTGGGGGGTGAGGGCGGTCCTCACTGCGTCTTCCGCTGCCGGCTCAACCCCGTCTTTCCCTCTTCTCCCATCCGTTACATCTGATATAATCAGCTGTCGGCCTGAAGCAGCTGCCACTGCCGGCGATCGATTCAATTGGCTCAATCGGTATTGAGGCTATTGCCCCCAGGATCTGACCGGCAGCACAGCCGAAAGGAATTAGGGAGCGATTCGACATGAGTGCGAGCCGGCATGAATGAGCTCGTTAGCTTCTTCAAGATAGCCGCTCTCCCACACCTCGACCGGCAGCCAGGATCTGACTCGCCCGCAAGGGTGATCCATCGCTCCCCCAACCGCCCGGACGCTGCCCGAAACATGGCAGCTCAACCGAGATCGGGGCAGCCAGTGAACCCATTAACCCAATTGGCGTAATATAGTTTCACAAGCTGACATCAAACTATAGTTTCTTTTTCTACCAAAGGTCAGCTAAGATAGACTACTGTACACCACTTGTTGAGAAGTAACAGACAAGATGACTAAGGACAAGAAGACCGACCCACTAACCGGCGAGGAGCTCCTGCAGCGAGTTAGAGAGCTCGGGAACCTCAGCAAAGAAGAAAAAGCCAAAGCCTGCGGCTACTCTACCATCACCAAAAATGGCATAGAGCGCGTCAATATGATGCAGTTCCTCAACGCCCTGATCGATGCCGAGGGGATCGAGCTCGATGGCAAGGGCGGCGGACAAGGCCGTGGCGGACGCACTGCCAGCTATCGGATTAGCGTCCAGTCCAACGGCAACCTCCTGATTGGCGCAGCTTACACCAAACAGATGGAACTCAAGCCCGGAGATGAATTTGAAATCACCTTGGGACGCAAACACATTCATCTCAAACAAGTTGACCGCAGTCGCGCAGAAGATGCGGATGCTGCCTAGCAATCCCGAGGCAGCCGGCAGATGTCCCCGCCGCACCAGACGCTCGCGCTAAAAGCGCGGCTCAATGAATTCCCTGATCAGTGATGGCAGCGGTGGCTTAGCAACCGCAGCCCACTTGCATTCGCCACAGCGGCTTTCACGCTTGTGATTGAGAGGGCGGTCGGGTTTCCCAGGGTTCGCCAAAGCGCTTTCCTCACGGAACAAACCGGCTGCCACCCTTGCAATTTCTGGCAAATTCATTAGGCCCAAGCGCCGGCAGCCCGTGCCGGTGCGACTTGCGTTTCGGGGCTGATTCTTCCCGGATCTCCGCCCTCACGGAAACCTCTGCGCTGGAATGGCGCTTTTGGGAGCTTCCTGAAAGCTTTGCGGGATACCGCCTCTATCGTCTTTGATGGCGATAGGGCCATCGTTGCATTGTCCGGAGATTACCGGATAAATGTCGCGTAAATGTATCAGAATTGAACATTCTCTGCCAGCCAGACGGATGTGCCGGCACTGGACTCAATCTTTGAAACAGTTTCAGCGTTTTTAACTGCCATTTTTTGCGCCCCCTAACTAGCGCGCAGCGTGCGGTCTTAACGCACCCTGATGTTAAGCTCTTACGCTTTTAATATGCTTATTTAAAAAAGGGGGCAGAGCCTCCGGCGGCCCGTTAACAGGCGGAGCCTGGGAGCGAGGAATAGAGATGGATAGCACAAATTAAATGCACAATAGCTTGCGCCGGCACCCCCCGGCGCAACAAAAAAATAAGCAACAGCGGGCCGCCCGATCTCCAGATCGGGCGGGAGCTGGATTTTCATGGGGGCGGAGGGACTTGAACCCTCACGACCTTTTCGGGTCAACGGATTTTCACTCTCCCGCAGCTTTCGCTGCTGCCGGTGGGCAATTGCCCGCCGGCTTTGAGAATTGGACTCTCCCTTTACCCTCGACTTCACGTTAGGGCAGCTCCCGTCGAGTCTCTGCACCTTCCGACAGGCGCGCGGATCGGCTTACCGCAGGGAGCGCGTTTTGAGCTCAACTCACTCGCGTCCCCGCTCCCGACACCGGGCCATGATTTCGGCTTGGCTCAGGATTGCCTTATCTGTGGCCAGATTTAGGTTTCCCTGAATTTGAGAGCGTTCACTTGCAGGATTTCTCCTCCAAGGCTCAGCTGTCTAAGTCCGTAGCGTCTACCATTCCGCCACGCCCCCCCAATTGGGCTGACTGAGGCACTCGCACAGATAGCGCGATTCCCTCACTTTTCTTATTTCACCACAAACAGGATATTTATGCAAGGGGTTGAGCGGCAGAACTCCCTGAGGCGCGCCCCCAGAGCGGGCCAGCCGGCGGCCAGCGCTCTCCGGCCAAAAACCCTCTCCCCGCGAGCCGGTGGGGCGGTACAATAAAAAAGTTCAGGACACCGGCACCCTCCAAGAGGCCAGCAGTGGCGGCAGGTCAAGACCGGCACCCGATCTGGGGACACAGTTTCTGCGAGCGCCTTCATCGGGCGTGCGCCCACTCTTGGGCCGGTGCCGGTGCCCTGACTGGCGGATCTAGTTGTTTCAGCTGTGGGTTCTCAAGGGATGGAAGTTGCGCTGCTCCTGTATGTGATTTTGGGTGGAGCTTACCTGCTGGTGGTTCCCTTCGCTCTGTTTATTTACCTGCAAAAACGCTGGTATGTGGCTAGCTCCTTTGAGCGGGCCTTCATGTACTTCCTAGTGTTCTTTTTCTTCCCCGGTTTGCTGCTGCTCAGCCCCTTTTTGAACCTGCGCCCCCAGCGCCGGCAGCTCACCTAATGCGGTTGGGCTGTGAATTTTGAATTTTCAATTATACAGCGTTTCTCGATCTGAGTGCGGTGTCCAGAAACCCGGTTTCTTGCAGAAACCGGTTTTCTGGGGCGTCCTCAATCCAGCGGAGAACCGCTATAATGCAGAATTCAGGATTCAAAATTCACGTCCCAACGCCCCCAACCAGATGCGACGAATTGACATCATCGGAATTGGCCTGGGTATTTTTGCTGCAGGCGGCTTGGCGTACCTGGCTTTGCAGGCTGCCGGTCTTGACAGCGCAAATGCCGGGATATGGAGCCAAGTGTTTTTAGTCGGCGGGTTAATCGGCTGGCTGCTGACCTATTTATTCCGCGCCGTGACTCAGAACATGACCTACAACCAGCAGCTGAAAGAGTACGAGTCAGCGGTTTTGCAAAAGCGCCTCGAAGAACTGACGCCAGAACAGCTGGCACAGCTGCAAGCAGAAATTGAGCGGGAAAAGGAAAGTGAGGCGTCTCCTGACGCAAAAAAGCAGTAAGTGTTCAGAGAAACCGGGTTTCTTGGTGCTGGCCGGTTTAAAATCTTAAGACAGCTTCAAGAGAAATCCGGTTTATGGCCGCCGGCGGGGCTTAACAGTTACGTTAAAACCCTCTCCCAGTCTAGAGCCTGAAAAATTAGAAAATTTAACAGTTATTGGAATGAATTCGGTTTCCCATTGCTTTGAATCCCTGCGCGCAAAAAACGAGTGCGCCCTGATCCCGTTTATCACCGCCGGCGATCCGGACTTGCAGACAACCGCTGAAGCCTTGCGCGCGATCGACCGCAGCGGTGCCGACCTGATTGAGCTGGGAGTTCCCTACTCCGACCCCCTGGCGGACGGGCCGGTGATTCAAGCGGCAGCCACCCGCGCTCTCGCTAAGGGAACCCGCATAGATGGGGTGCTGGAAATGCTTGCCGGCACGGTTCCGGCACTGCGAGCGCCGATTGTTCTGTTCACCTACTACAACCCGATTTTGAACTTGGGGACAGAGAAATTCTTGCAGAAAATTGCCGGTGCCGGCGTCCGGGGGCTCGTCGTCCCCGACTTGCCCCTAGAAGAAGCGGACGCCCTGCTGCAACAGGCGGATAGCTTCGGAATTGAGCTGACTTTGCTGGTGGCTCCCACCAGTCCCAGAGAGCGCATTGAAGCCATCGCCCGCCAGTCGCGGGGATTTATTTACTTGGTGAGCGTCACCGGCGTCACCGGCATGCGCTCCCAAGTGCAATCGCGAGTCCAGGATATACTCGCCCAGATGCGGCTTCTCACCGATAAACCGATTGGCGTCGGTTTTGGCATTTCCGATCCCCAACAAGCCCGTCAGGTAAAAGACTGGGGGGCAGACGCCGTAATTGTCGGCAGCGCCTTCGTCAAACGCCTCGCAGAGGGCCCGCCGGCAGAAGGGCTCTTGGCCATCGGCCAGTTCTGCCACAGCCTGAAAGCCGCTCTCACCACTCCCTAAATCAGAACCGCGAGCCTGGGGGAGGCCAAACGCCGATTTCATACAGGCTCGCCAGCGCCGGACCGCCAGTCCCGCCAGGCTGGAAATCCCTCCGCCACTCCGCCCCTTGATGCGGGCCGGCCCGCCAGGAAATGTTAAGAATTCTTAACACAGGCGAAATTTTTGCTCTACAGATTCAAAACTAAGCTGTTAAGCTTTTAACCTGCTTTTCCGTTGAAAGGGGGCAGATCCTCCAGATTGCCTTCCCAGCTTGAGCTGGGAACGAGAGAATAGAGATGGGCAGTGCAAATTCAATGCGCCATAGCTAAAAATCTCCTGCTGCCTCCTGCTGGCTTATACATCTGCTGCCAGACCGGATGGCGTTTATAAACATTTAACTAGCACAAATTTATAAAGCTTAACAATAGGGAGAATATTTTAGTATCGTATATAAATGGTTATTTTGACCGCATGATGGCTTCCTGCGGATTGTAAAAAACGCAAATTAGATGCGTGATATCGGGCAGCCGGCCACGGGCCCCCTAGAGGTAGGGCCGCCGGCAGGCCGCTCTGTTGCCAAAATCCCTGAAATCAAGGCGGGAGAAAGCGTCTAGGTCTTTTTGCCGGCTCTAGCTTCCGGGAGGGGCGCGGCGAGGTCGGGGAAGCGCCGGCTGGCGCTGCGGCTGGCAGCAGGGGCTGGGCCCGACTGGGCCGACTTTGGAAATAATTAAGAATCTGCTTATAATTTTGACAGGAATCTTAGTATTCCTGAAAAGGTTCTCAACGAACCTTAAAAAAACACTGCAGTCAAACTTTTTAATGATGCCCCGCATACTTGTCATCGACGACGACCCCGCCATCTCGGAACTTGTAGCCGTCAACCTGGAAATGGCTGGCTATGAAGTCAGCCAAGCCGAAGATGGCATCAAAGGACAGGCGCTGGCGCTGCAACTGATACCCGACCTGATCATGCTCGACCTGATGCTGCCCAGGGTGGATGGATTCACCGTCTGCCAGCGCCTGCGGCGAGATGAGCGCACCGCCGACATTCCCGTCCTCATGCTCACCGCCTTGGGCCAAACCCAGGATAAGGTAGAGGGCTTCAACGCCGGTGCGGACGATTACATGACCAAGCCGTTTGAAGTCGAAGAAATGCTGGCGCGGGTGCGAGCCCTGCTGCGGCGCACCGACCGCATCCCGCAAGCCGCCAAGCACGCCGAAATTCTCAACTATGGCCCCCTGACCCTCGTCCCCGAAAGATTTGAGGCGATCTGGTTCGACCAGACTGTCAAGTTGACTCATCTGGAGTTTGAACTGCTGCACTGTCTGCTGCAGCGCCACGGGCAAACCGTTTCGCCCAGCGAAATTCTCAAGGAAGTCTGGGGTTACGATCCAGACGATGACATAGAAACCATCCGGGTGCATGTTAGGCACTTGAGAACCAAGCTCGAACCTGACCCCCGCCACCCCCGCTATATTAAGACGGTTTACGGTGCCGGCTATTGCTTGGAGCTGCCCGGCACTCCGCCAGGAACCGAGAGCGCAGCAACAGCCAGTGGGGCGGGAACCGGGGCAAATTTTGCCAAGGAATCTTGAGCCTCCAGAATTCCAACACCTGGAGCGGTAAGTCTTGGACTTGCCCTTCGGGCTGGAGTTTGCCCACCGGCAAGCCGATGTCTGTATCTCGCTCCCTCTCCCGCACTTGTGGTGGGAACCCCCTTTTTGGGCACAGATCCTAGGGCATAGGGCATGGGAAATGCCTTATGCAGCAAGCCTGGGAAAAAACGAAGAATTTTTGCCCCTCGCCAGAAGTCCACAAGCGAGTCTTGCTGCTTTTAAAGGCAAATGATATGAGAGAAATCCGTCTTTTCATAAAAAACGGGTTTCCAAATTTTTACACCGGCCCTCTGTGCGCCAGCCGCTTGGGAACTTGCGCACCGCTCTATTTTCGCAGTCATGTTGGTTTGAATCCCCATCTGGTGCCGGCACTGCCTTTTCGCAGAGATAGCGGTCGAACCCCAGCTTTTGCGCGTCCCGACCGGCACGCCTCTCCAAGAAATCTTTTCCGGTGGCGTCAGGACAGGCGCACTGGCGGCAAAACTCCTCACCAGCCAGGGGTGCTGCTGGCTGCCGGCTGTATTATTTTTTCAAGGAAAATTAAATAAACGCAGCTCGACTGAGCCAAATTTTGGATGCAAGGATTTTGGATGCAAGGATTTTGGATGCAAGGATTTTAAAGCCGGTTGGGAGCTATTTTTACTCCTGCTAAAGAGCCGATTGATAGCCCTTCTAAATAATTTGTGAAATTCTCTCTCTTTTCTTTCCTTGGCGCTCTTGGCGTCTAGCCAACGGGCAAGCCGCTGGCGCGTCTATGGCGGTTTATAAAAAAAATCATTTTCACCCATCAATTAGTTAGTGGGGCAGGGTGCGTCACTCCGAATGCACCCTGCCGCCATCAGCGACTCAGCCGCTAGGGAGCGAGGGCGTTACCGCGCAGCAAGCTGCCAATGGTTTTGGCAGTAATCTTCATCTGAATGAAAGGATTTGCCGGCACCACAGTCTTGTAGAGATAGCTGTCAAACGTCAGCTTCTGAACATCGCGGTCAGAGCACATTTCCACGAAAGCTTCGCGGGTGGCGTCAGTGCGGTAAAACACGGTTTGCAGGATGTCAAGCACCTTGTAGGTGAGACCGTATTTCTTATCCCACCGCTTCAGGTAGACCTTGAGTTCATCCTCAGTGGGAATGCGAGATCCCCCGCTGGAAAACTCGACAATGGTTTCCGCGCACATGCGACCGGACTTAGCGGCAAAGTAAATGCCTTCGCCAGAGGATTTAGTCACGTAGCCGGCGGCGTCTCCCACGAGGGCGACGCGCCCCACCACGCGGCGGGGGCGGGGGTGTTCCGGAATCGGGTGAGCTTCCACCTTGATAATCTTACCGCCTTCCAGCTTGCGGGCGGCGCGGGCGCGAATGCCGGCTTGCAGGTCTTTGATTTGGGCCTTGTTCACCTTCATCGTGCCGGTGCCCACAGCCACGTGGTCGTATTTGGGGAAAACCCAGGCGTAGAAGTCGGGGGAGACATCATTCCCAACGTACATTTCGGCGAGGTCTTCGTAGAAGGCCATTTTGTCTTCCGGGAGGCGAATTCGCTCTTGGAAGGCGATGGCGTAATTGTAGTCACCGGCATCGATTTCCTTGGCGATGCGGGAGTTGGCACCATCTGCGCCAATCACCATATCCACTTTCAGGGTTTTCACAGTCCCTGTCAAGCTGCCGTTGGAGTGGTCGGCGTAGTGGATAGTGTAGGGTTGGGAAGTGGAAGCAGGCAGCTCCAGTTTGTGGACCGTGCCGTTAATCAGAGTCGCCCCCAACTTTGAGGCGCGATCTCGCAGGAAGCCATCGAGCACTTCCCGCCGGCACATGCCGATATACTCTTCTGGGTTATCCAGCTTGATATCGACCTCAATGTTCGACGGTGAGATCATCTTCATCTGTCTCACCCGCCGGTCAATGATATGGGGCGGTAAGTCAAACTCGCTCACCATACACAGGGGAATCGCCCCGCCACAGGGCTTGGCATTGTCTAGCTTGCGCTCGAACAAAAAAGTTTCAATACCGGCTTTTGCCAGAGTCTCAGCGGCAGACGACCCAGCAGGGCCAGACCCAACAACAGCAACCCTCAGTGCCAAAGCTTTTCTTCCTATATTTTGGTCTACAACGTCTGATGGTATCACGGACGCGCCGGACCGCTCACCCACACTGCCCCCAAATCCGGCGAAGTTGCAACATAGCTTAACAAAACCGGGCAAAAACCCTGAAGTTTTCTTGCGAATTGTGTACTTTGCCATTCCGGCACTGCCAAAAGCACCCATCTGTGGTATAAAACTACAGTAACTCCATCGGCAAACCGGGGTTTAGGGGGCGGCGTGCCGGTCGGCTCAGCCGCAGGGCTGTGCAGCGCCTTCCGCCATCTGGGGCGTCAAAACCGGCCCCTGGATGGAGTGCCGAGAAACCGGGTTGCTGGTGCGAAACTGGCGGAAGCTAGGCGAAGGGCGCACTCGCGCTCCCGTTGGGTCTGCCGCGCCCCACAAGTGGGGGATACAGTCGCGGACGGCCTGAGCCATCTTCTGGAACTGGGAGAACACACTTTTGCCATAATGTCAAGAGGCCCGGGAACTCAGCAGATGTTCCCGCCAGGTGGGTAAAATTCAACCCAACATCCCCAGGCTCAAGGGTTTCCCAGAGAAGCCCGGTTTGTCAACCCCGTCACTGATAACTGCTATTGTCCAGAGGTTTCTTGCAGTGGGCATTGTTGTTGAGAACGTATCCAAACAGTTTGGCAGCTTTCAAGCTGTGGACTCTGTTAGCTTAGAAATTAAAGCCGGCTCCCTAGTCGCCCTATTAGGGCCCTCCGGTTCAGGGAAATCCACGTTGCTGCGGCTGATTGCCGGTCTGGAGACGCCAGACACCGGCAAAATCTGGCTCACCGGCGCTGACGCCACTTTCCAGAGCGTGCAAGACCGCAATATCGGGTTTGTCTTCCAGCACTACGCCTTATTCAAGCATCTCACCGTGCGGCAGAATATAGCCTTCGGGCTGGAGATTCGCAAGGTGTCCCCGGCGAAGGTGAGAGCGCGTGCCGAAACACTGCTGGAATTAGTGCAGCTCAAAGGGCTCGGAGATCGCTACCCCTCGCAGCTGTCCGGCGGGCAGCGGCAGCGGGTCGCCCTGGCCAGATCTCTGGCGGTGGAGCCGTCAGTATTGCTGCTCGACGAGCCGTTCGGAGCCCTGGACGCCAAAGTGCGCAAAGACTTGCGAGCTTGGCTGCGACGCCTGCACGACGAGGTGCACGTCACCACAGTTTTTGTCACCCACGATCAGGAAGAGGCGATGGAAGTCTCCGACCAAATTGTGGTGATGAACAAAGGGCGCGTCGAGCAGGTGGGGACGGCGGCAGAAATTTACGACCGCCCCGCCAGCGCCTTCGTGATGAGTTTCATCGGGCCGGTCAACGTGCTGCCCAGCAGTTCGCGGATCTTCCAGGACAGTGGGGTTGACTCCACTCACCCACAAATTTTCCTCCGCCCCCAAGACGTGATCGTGCAAACCCAACCAAACGGCACCACCGCACCGGCCAGAGTCAGCCGGCTGATCCATCTCGGCTGGGAAATTCAGGCCGAGCTGACCTTGGATGACGGCCAAGTCGTCACCGCTCACCTCACCCGCGACCGATTTGACGAGCTGCAGCTGGAGCCGCAACAGCGGGTTTATGTCAAGCCAAAAGATGCCAAGTCTTTTCCGCTATCTTACTCGATTTAACCGGAAAGGATAACGGTGTGTGCTCTTAGATAGTTTTATTTAAAGGGATGTAACAGATAGTTGAGCAGCATATCCGGCAAAACAGTATCTGTTACACCCTCCGGCTGGCCCGAAGTGGGAGGTGCCTGGAGACTTGCCGGCTCTGGAGGGCTGGAAACCGGGGAAAAATCCGCCACAATTTTCTTTAATTTTCTCCAGCCGGCATCTAACTGCGGTATAATGTAGGTTTGATGAAAAAAGCGTTCTTGCCTCAGGCCCTGCGATGGGCTGCCTCCGGGGGTTGAGCAGTGCTAGCCACCACAGGAGTGCCGGTGCCTCACAGCAGCTAGCCGGCCCCTGACGCGAGAAACCAGACGCGAGAAACCCTTCTGTGTGCAGCTGCTCGCCTTTCCCCCACAGCGGGCCACGGGTTTTGGAGCGCCCGGTCTGGCCGCAGGAAAGCAAGGATATGAGCGGCTTTCAGCCATTGGAAGCGCAAAAGCTGCCGGGCAGCAGTCCGGGAGCAGCTTTGGCTTGGAATGGCCGGCGTTGCCACCGGGAAGGAGAGACAAACATGATAGGAGGGTGCTATCATATACTATAGGGAGAGGCGATGAAAAGTTAATTAAAAATTAAAACTTAAAAATTAGAAACCCAAAAGGCAACTCTGTTAAATTTTTAATAGATGAAACCGCCCCTGCGCTTCCTGCTAAGTGACGGCACCCAGATGACCGAGCCAAGGCTTGACGGCAGCTGGAAGGGGAATTTTCCGACATTACGGTACAGGGAATCAGGCTCAGCTGAAGGCTTTTATCAAACGCTTTGCGGGGCGAATTCGAGGCTGGCAATTGCAGACGGCCAGCTGCTGCCGGCGAATGGTCTGAAGGTGCTGGAAACTTTAAAAGAGCGCTATCCCGACTGCGACAGCAAGATGATTTGGATAAGCCACAGTGAATCAGTCAAGTTTTGTGTTGGGAAGGGACAATGGAGGACATCACCTCGGAAAGGCGGGCGCAAGAGGAACTCAAACTTTGTGAGGAGCGGTTTCGGATTGCGCTGTTGCACTCACCGGTGACTGTATTCAATCAAGACCTCAACCTGCGCTACACCTGGATTCAGAATCCGCCGCTGGGGTACAGCGTCGAAGAGGTTTTGGGGCGGACAGATGCCGAGCTGTTTCCGCCAGAGAACGCTGAGATCCTGAGTGCAATTAAGCGCCGAGTCATAGAAACCGGAATGGGGGTGCGCGAGGAGATCCGGACCGCCAAGAACGGAAAGACTTTTTACTGCGACCTCACGGTGGAGCCGCTGCGCGACAGTAATGGCAGTGTCCGGGGCATCACCGGCGCTATAGCGGACATCAGCGATTGCAAGCAGGCGGCTGCTGAGCGCGAGCTGCTGCTCAAAGAACAGCGCCGCCAGCGGCAGTTCCTGGAAAAGCTGCTGGAAAACGCACCCATAGGCATCGCCGCCGTCAAAGGGCCCCAACACCGGCACATCCTGGCCAACCCCACCTACAGCGCTATTGCAGGGCTGCTGCCCCAAGATGTGGTGGGGCGGACGGTGGCGGAGGTGTTCCCAGAGGTCGCCGCCAGAGGGGCGACCGACTGGCTCGATGAAATCTACCGCACCGGCAAAACAGTCAGCGTGCGCAATTGCGAGACGAACGCCGGCCCTCAAAAACAGCAGACGTACTGGAACATCGATGGCGTGCCGGTGCAAAGCTCTGATGGCCAAGTGGAAGCAGTCCTAATTCTGGCTCAAGAGGTCAGCGAAACCGCACTCAGCCAGAAGCGGCTCGCCTTTCTCTCCGAGGCTTCCGCTGTGCTCGCCTCCTCGCTGGAGTGTGAGACCACGCTCGCCAACGCCGCCCGCCTGGCCACACTCACCCTCGCTGACTGGTGCACCGTTGAGATGCTCGAAGACAGCCAGTGGGTGAGCCGAGTGGCGGCGGCGCACCAAGACCCAGTGAAGGAGCGGCTGGCACAGCAGCTGCCTCCGCGCTACCGCCTGGACCCGCAAGCCAAAATAGGCGTGCCGCAAGTGCTGCGCACCGGCAACCCTGAAATTTACCCAAAAGTCACTGACTCGCTGCTGGAACTGGCAGTTGGAGACTCGCAACAGCTAGAAATCCTGCGCCGGCTGGGCCTGAAGTCCGCCATGTGCGTGCCGCTCACCGCTCGGGGCAGAACCCTGGGCGCAATCTTTTTCGCCCTGGCCTCCAGTGACCGCCGCTACGGCCCAGAAGACCTGGCCTTAGCTGAGGAGCTGGCTCGCCGCGCTGCAGTGGCTGTGGATAATGCCAGACTCTACCGCTCGGCAGAAGAAGCGAACCGCATGAAGGACGAGTTTCTCGCCATCCTCTCTCACGAGTTGCGCACCCCCCTGAGCGCCATGTTTGGCTGGGTGCGGCTGCTGCGCTGCTCCGAACTCGACGAGGCCACCAGCGCTCGCGCCCTAGAGGCAATCGAGCGCAATGCCAGGGCGCAAACGCAGCTGATTGAGGACTTGCTAGACGTATCGCGGATTATTCGCGGCAAACTCCAGCTCAATGTAGGCCCAGTGGATTTGGTGAGTGTGATTGAAGCCGCCACCGACACCGTAGAACAAGCGGCTGAGACTAAAGGAATTGCCCTCAACCTCAGGCTCGAGCAAACGGTTGGCCCGATTGCCGGCGATGCCGACCGCTTGCAGCAAGTGGTCTGGAACCTGCTGTCCAACGCCATCAAATTCACTCCCGAAGGGGGGCGCGTCGATCTCCGCCTCGAGCGGGTTAACTCTGCTGTCGAGATCCACATAACCGACACCGGCAAGGGCATCGGCCCGGATTTCCTGCCCTTCGTCTTTGAGCGCTTCCGCCAAGCTGACAGCAGCAGCACCCGCGCCTACAGCGGCTTGGGACTGGGGCTGGCCATTGTGCGCCACTTGGTGGAGCTGCACGGCGGCAGTATCAGCGCCTTCAGCGCCGGCGAGGGGCAGGGCGCAACCTTTACCGTGAGGCTGCCGGTCGGGGCTGTATCCTTCGCGGATGTGAGCTTTGAGCAGGTTCGCGGGCCGGTTGAGGGAGTTTCTCCCCCTGACAGCGCCCCTTTGCTGGAAGGTTTGCGGGTGCTGGTTGTCGATGATGAGGCTGACGCCCGCGAGCTTGCAGGGACGGTGCTGGAACAGTACGGGGCTGAGGTGACGCTGGCGGCTAGCGCTATCGAGGCGCTGGAGGCACTCGACCGGCAGCGGGCGGATGTGATGGTCAGCGATATTGGCATGCCAGAGGAGGACGGCTATTCTTTAATGCGGAAAATCCGGTTGCGGTCAGCAGAGCGCGGCGCACAGGAGATGCCGGCAGTGGCGCTGACGGCTTACGCTCAGGAAAAAGACCAGCAGCAAGCCCTCTCTGCTGGGTTCCAGGTCCACCTGTCCAAGCCGGTCGATCCCGTCGGGCTGGTGGCCGCTGTCGCCCGGGTGACGGGGCGAAGTTGAGAAACCCGGTTTCTTAAAGAAACCGGGTTTCTGGGACAACTAACCCCCACCCCCTAATTGCGTTTAGTCTCGATTGGTGAGTTTTTCCAGCGCGCGCTCCACCTGTTCCTTCACGCTAGTGGCGTTCGCTGTTTCTGGGGTGATCATCTTGTCCCTGTCAGCGTCGCCCTGAACTTCATTGATACCTTTATTTGCTTCCGCCTGGGTTTTTTCCAGGTCGTAGGGTTTGGACAGGACCGCTTCTTGTGACTTCTTCTCAATTTGTGTCAGGTTCGCCTCACCTTCTGTGGGGTCGCTGCGGTGAGCAGCAGAAGCCGGCAAGGCGCTGGAGACAAACAGCAATACGCACACGCACAGAGCTGCCAAAACGCGAAACACACGCCGCACGGGTAAGTTGAATCGGATAGATTGCATAAAGTCGTTTTCTCCCACTTGAGAATTTAACATCGTTCAGGCTGGCGCGCCGTTTGAGGCCAACCGGCATCCTGAACAATTTGTTGAACTACTCTACTTCTAATTGATATGGCATCCCGACTGAATCTTTCCCGGGATAGATTTTCTGCCCGCCTTAACCTATAGGGTCGGTTAAGAATCCCTCCCTCTTCCCCTAGATAGATTTGTGCGATATATGGGGTTTTTCATCTGACGGAGGTACTGAGAAACCCGGTTTCTTTAAGAAACCGGGTTTCTGGCATGTACTTCATCCAACTGAAAACCGCTATAAATGATGATTAGCTCAGTCATAATTGATTGCGCTCTATCCCTCACGCGCAGGATCTGGCAGCGAACAGTGAAAACTTCTCCCCCACGGCGTCCCGATCTCAGACGCGATCCGGCACTCGGCAAGATGAAACAGTGGCACCGGCTCGGACAATTGCTCTGCTCGCTGTGTGTTTGCGGCTTGCTGCTCGCCACCTGCACTCTGCTGCCGGCACCTGAGGGGCACAATGCCGGCACAGATCGCATCACCATTGGCACTACCTTGAAAGTTCGCACCCTTGACCCAGCTGACGCCTACGAACACGGGTCGAGCTTGTGGATTAATAATCTGGGCGACCGGCTCTACAGCTACGAGACAGGCACAACCGAGCTGAAACCCCAACTGGCCACAGCCTTGCCGAAAATTAGCAAAGATGGCCTGACTTATACTATCCCCCTGCGCACCGGCGTTCTCTTCCACGACGGAACTCCCTTCAACGCCGAGGCGATGGCCTTTTCCCTGCGCCGGTTTGTGGCAAACAAGGGCAACCCTTCCCAGTTGCTGGCGGAAACCGTGGAATCCGTCAGCGCCACCGGCGAGTACGAACTCACCATTCAGCTAAAAAAACCCTTCGCGGCCTTTCCCGCCCTCTTGACATTTTTCGGAACTTGTGCTATATCTCCCCAAGCCTACGAGATAGGTGTCGGCAAATTCAAGCCAGACACCTTTACCGGCACCGGCCCCTACAAATTGGCCAAATATGGCCCTGATTCCCTGAAATTGGACGTTTTTGAGGAATACTGGGGCGAAAAGCCGGCCAACGGGGGGGTAGACGTTCAAATCTTCAGCAGCGCGGCTAACCTGTACAGCGCCTTTCGCGCCGGTGCGGTGGATATCGCCTACCAAGACCTCGACCCAGAGCAGATTAGCAGCCTGGAGCAAATGGCACCGGCACAGGGGTGGGGTGCGATCGCAGCCACCGGCAATTATGCCAGCTACTGGGTGCTCAACACCAGCAAGCCGCCTTTGAACAGCCCGGATGTCCGGCGGGCGCTGGCGGCATTTACCGATCGCCCCTTACTGGTGGAGCGGGTGCTGAAAAAGCAAGCCGAACCGCTCTACAGCCAGATTCCCACCACCTTTGACGTTTCTGTGCCGGCGTTCAAACAGCGGTACGGGGATGGGGGTGCCGGCAAAGCTAGAGAACTGCTGCGAAAAGCGGGATATACCAAAGACCGCCCCCTGAAAATAGAAATCTGGCACGCTTCCGACGCACCCGTCCGGGGTTTGGTGGCCAGCACCCTGAAAGCCTTGGCGCAGCAGCGCCTCGATGGAGCCCTGCAGCTGGAAATCAGGAGCGTCGAGTCCACCACCGCTTTTGACAATTTGGAAAAAGGCATCTACCAGACATTTTTGCTCGGCTGGTATGCAGACTTTTTCGACGCCGACAACTACGTCCAGCCGTTTCTCGACTGTTCCAAAGGCTCGCCAAAGGACGGCTGCAAGTCTGGGAGCAGCCAAATGCTGGGTTCATTCTACTACAGCGAGCGAGCCAACGAGCTGATTGACCGAGAGCGAAAAGAGCAAGACCCCCGAGCTCGCAAGGCAATTTTTGGCCAACTTCAGGAGTTGAGCGCCGAGGATGTCCCCTACATTCCCCTGTGGCAGAACATCGATTACGCTTTTGCCCAGAAAGGCGTCACCGGCGTGCGGGTAGATCCCACCCAGCAGCTTCCCCTGCCGGCAATTCGCCGCAGTCGGGGCGTCCCGCCTGTCGAGAAAAACCGCAATTAGGCGTAGGACAGGCGTCCCGCCTGTCCTTCCCCCTTGGGGGAACGCACCCTACTTTGGCAGATATAAGCTTTTAGGCTTTTAATCTTCCTATCTGCCCAAAGGAGGCAGTCGCTTCGGAACGGCGCACACCGCCACCAATGAAAACTGGCTCCACCGCAAAGGAGCCGGTAGGGCTAAAGCCCAACTGCGAACCTTTTCAAGGCAGAGCCTCCAGGACGGCGTTCCCCGCCTGAGGCTGGGAACGAGGGATAATTAGGCGTAGGACAGGCGTCCCGCCTGTCGGGGAAAACCCCAGCTTGCAGGGCGCACCGCGACAGCGACAGATAAGAGCAACAAAAGCGCGGAACTGAGCTCTCGTCTCCCGAAGGGCGGTGGCGGATGGCGAAAGCTGATACCTAACAGCAGATAGCTGATAGATTCTTTATTGTCGCACTGTTTAGAATTCCGCAAGGGAGGCATTGGGTTGAGGGAAATGTTGCACAAGTATGCCGCAAGGTTAAACAGCCGCCGGTGGCGGTTGATGGGAAAATTCCTCAGTTTGTTCAGTTTGTGCTGTTTTTTGGCCGTTAGCTGCGGTCAGCGACCTGCAGCCCCACCGGCAGCCACCGGCGGCGAACCCGGTCGCGTTATTATTGGCATGACCTCAAAGCTGCGGACGCTAGACCCGGCTGACGCTTACGAGGTCGCTTCCGGCACCCTGCTGTACAATCTGGGCGATCGCTTGTACACTTACAAGGCGGGAAGCACCGAGCTCGAACCCCAGCTGGCGACGGCGCTGCCCACAATCAGTGACGATCGCTTGACTTACACTATCCCCCTGCGTCAGGGTGTCACTTTTCACGACGGAACTCCATTTAACGCCAAAGCGATGGAGTTTTCCCTGAAGCGGTTTATGGAAAACGGCGGCAACCCCTCATCGCTGCTGGCAAACGTGGCATCTGTGGGGGCGACGGGCGAGTACGAGCTAACTGTTAAGCTGAAAAAGCCCTTTGCTGCTTTTACGTCAGTCTTGACATATCCGTCAATTTGTGCTGTGTCGCCGAAAGCTTATGAAATTGGCAAGGGGAAATTCAAGCCGGACAGTTTTGTGGGCACCGGCCCGTACAAACTCGCCAAATATGGGACGGATTCTATCAAATTAGATGTGTTTGAGGGGTACTGGGGCGAGAAGCCGGCGAACAAAGGGGTGGATATTCAAATCCTGAGCAGTTCATCTAATTTATACAGTTCCTTCAAGACTGGCGCGGTGGATATTGCTTACCAGAGTCTGGATTTGGATCAGGTGGGGGATTTGCAAAAGCAAGCGGCTTCTGCCGGCTGGCAAGTGTTTTCGGAGCGCAGTAATGGGATTTCCTACTTGACGATTAATATGAAGGACAAGCCGCTGGACAGTCTGCCGGTGCGGCAGGCGATCGCAGCGATGGTGGACCGCCCCTTGCTGCAAGAGCGGGTGTTCCGGGGGCAGATAGAGCCGCTGTACAGTCTGGTGCCGGCAACGCTGACTGATGTCTACAAGCCGGTGTTTAAGGATCAGTACGGGGATGGCAATGCGGCGAAAGCCCTAGAAGCGCTCTCGCAAGCCGGTTATTCTAAAGACAAGCCGGTGAAACTGGAGCTCTGGTATCGCTCTAACCTCGCCAGCAACAGTCAAGCGGCGCAAACGCTGAAAGCAGTTGTCCAGCAGAAATTGGGCGGGGCGATGGAACTGGAGCTGCAAGGTGTGGAGTCGGCGACGGCTTACGAAAATCTGGATAAAGGCGTTTACCAGATGTTTATTCTGGATTGGAGTCCGGACTTTTTGGATGCGGATAACTACATTCAGCCGTTCATGAGTTGCGAGAAAGGTTCCGCAGCCACCGGCTGTGAGGAAGGGGAAACCAAGCTGCAAGGTTCGTTTTACTATAGCGAGCGCGTCAACGAGCTGATTGACAAGCAGCGACAGGAGCAAAACCCCGAAGTTCGCAAGCAAATCTTTAGTGAGCTTCAGGATATTCTCGGGAAAGATGTGCCTTTCATTCCGCTGTGGCAAGGCAAAGAGTACCTGTTCGCTCAGAAAGGCTTGCAGGGAGTTCGCTTGGAGCCAACCCAGAGAGTTCCTTTCTGGACAATCCAGAAGGCTTAACTATCTGTGATGGCAACCTGATGCGAGTGCCAGAAACCCGGTTTCTTAAAGAAACCGGGTTTCTTCACCTCGATCTCAGGCAATCGAAAGGAGGCGGAGCCTCGTAACTTTCGCTCCCTGGCTCCGCCAGGGAGCGAGACAATTAGCGATTAACCCTTAGCAATTAGGCTCGATGTCACGTTCTAAAGCGCTACAATATTATATCAGCATCCGTCTGCTCCTAGCACCGTTAATGCTGTGGACAATTACCACTGTGGTGTTTTTGCTCTTGCGGGCGACTCCGGGCGACCCAGTGGATGCGATTCTAGGCCCGAAAGCGCCGCAAGAGGTGAAAGATGCTCTGCGAGAGCAATTGGGTTTGGGGGGTCCGCTGTGGCTGCAGTATCTCAATTACATGGGAAAATTGCTGAGTTTTGACTTGGGAACTTCCCTCACCAGTCGCGGACAAAAGGTGTGGGATATTATCCAGGCTTATTTTCCAGCGACGGTGGAATTGGCGATTTTTAGTATGGTGGTGGCGCTGGTTGTGGGGGTTGGCGTCGGGATGATGTCTGCTTCGCGCCCGAATACGGCGTGGGATGCCGGTGGGCGCTTATTTGGCATTATCACTTACGCCGTTCCCGCGTTTTGGGTGGGGATGCTGCTGCAGCTCATTTTTGCGGTGCAGCTGCGTTTGTTTCCCCTGGGAACGCGCTTTCCGCTGTCGCAACCGGCACCCCAGCCTATCACGGGACTATACACGATTGACAGTTTGCTGAGCGGCAATTTCGGTCAGTTTTTCACTGCAGCGCACCATTTAGCTTTGCCCTGTCTGACGCTGGGGATTCTGATCAGCGGTATTTTCGAGCGGATTGTGCGGGTGAACCTCAAGCAAACCCTGCAAGCGGATTATGTGGAGGCGGCGCGCGCCAGGGGCGTTCCGGAATTCCGCATTTTGGTGGCTCACGCGCTGAAAAACGCTCTGATTCCGGTGATTACGGTGCTGGGGCTGACTTTGGCGTCGCTTTTGGGCGGGGCGATTTTGACGGAAGTGACGTTTTCTTGGCCCGGACTGGCGAACCGGCTCTACGAGGCGATTTCTTTGCGGGATTACCCGACTGTGCAGGGAATTGTGGTGTTTTTTGCGGCAATTGTGGTGATGGCTAGCATTGCGATCGATATTCTCAACGCCTACATCGATCCGCGAATTCGGTATTGATATCCAGAAACCGGGTTTCTGCGACAACTTTTGCCCGCCGCCGAAAGATTAATTCAGAAACCCGGTTTCTCAGCGCCCGCCAGAGGCCAGAAACCGGGTTTCTGCGACAACTTTTGTCTCCCCCCGATAGATTTATTCAGAAACCCGGTTTCTCAGCCCCCTCAGCCCCCACTGGGTTTCTGCTACAGCATGGGCATCCCCCTTGCGATAGATTTATTCAGAAACCCGGTTTCTCAGCTCCCCACCCGCACCCAGAAACCGGGTTTCTGCGACAGCTTTTGTCTGCCGCCGAAACATTGATTCAGAAACCCGGTTTCTCAGCCCCTAACCAGAAGCCAGAAACTGGGTTCCACCGGCACTCCCCCTCTCCCCAAAGTGCGGGCGCGGAGCAGGTGACGGAGTATTTCTAGGTTAATCAACTGTTGGGACAGGCCGTTCCGTGCGGGCGCGTAAGCGCGACGCCTGTCCTACGTCCTAACCTCAGTGCGTTCCCGGGGGGAACGCTACGACTTGACAAATGTATGGGAAGGTGGCATGATATTACTTGCTGGATCTCCACGCTCTATTGAGGGTGAGTTGGGTAAGCCGAACGGGCACAGCGTGGGGAACCTTTTCGCGAACAGAGCTGATTCAGGGTGTCTCAAATTTCAAACTCGTAATTTGGGCCGGCAGAGCGGTGACGCTCGTCCTGTTTGAAGTTCTGCGAGACTTAACTATATTTAGATTTCAGGAGAGAGCAGTGTCCTCAATTACCATCACGCCAAATACAGAGTCAGTCATCCTCTCAGAAGGAGAAGTTGTTGAGCGCGTAGCCAAGGTCTATGTCCCCAAGCCGACCCCAATCCCCCAAATCGACGTTTATTTTTTGGCCGACACAACCGGCAGCATGGGGTCGATCATCAACAGCGTTAAGTCGGGGATAAACCAGATATTAAATGGCTTCCGTTCGGAGATCGATATTTGCTTCGGTGTGGGCGATTATAAGGATTTTAATAGCAAAGATCCCTACGCCTTTAACCACCGGCAGAGCCTCACGGCAGATAAATCCCTGGTGACTGCAGCGATTAATGCTTTGAGCGCTGCAGGCGGGGAGGATGGCAGCGAAGGCCAGCTGTACGCGCTCGACCAGCTGGCGCAGCCTGCCGGTGGCTCAATTGGCTGGCGGCAGAATTCCAAGCGCCTCATCGTTTGGTTTGGCGACGCACCGGGACACGACCCGATTTGCAGAGCAATGTCACCGCTGCTGACTGCCGATATTACGGAAGCCTCTCTGACGGCGAAGCTGGTTGCTGAGAAAATCTTGATCATCGCCATCAGCACCACGACGAGTTACCCGCAAGGGCTGGATGACGATCCAAACGCACAGGTGGCGAATTACCAAGGACTATGCCCTATTGGTGGGAGTCGCGGTCAGGCGACGCGCCTGACTCAGGCGACGCGCGGGGTCCACTTCACAGGAATTGACGCCAACCGGATTGTTAATCAGATTATTACGTCGGTGGAAACGGTAATGTCTGCGATTAACAATCTGACGCTGGTTCCCAGTAAGGATCTGGCTCCCTTTGTTGCGTCGATTTCGCCGGCAGGCGGATATGGCCCGCTGGAGACGACGAAGGAACACTACCTCGACTTTACTGTGCGCTACACCGGCAAGAAGTCGGATCTGGAAAAGAAATTGAGTTTCCAGGGGACGATCGATGTGGTCGGTGATGGTGCGGTGATGGCGAAGCAAGATGTCACGATCGGGCGGCGGAAAGTGCCGGTCGAGTTTAAGGTGGAATCTGCCGGTGCGGACTGCGGAAATTTTGCCCGCATTCTCAAGTCGGGAGAGGAAATCAACTTTGGCCCCTACACGCGCGGCTTGAATGTGGCTGTTTTTGATGAAATTACAGGTCAGCTGCTGGTTAGCACCGCGTTCGACACGTTTATCGCCGCTAATTGCCGGAGCTTTGCTAACTTCATTGAAAGTCTTCCCGCTGGGCGAATTGTGGCGATTGGCGTTAAGGATGAAGCCAGTTACAATTTGCTGTCAGACCCAAGTATTGCACCGACTGTCTCGCAAGCGTTTCAATCGATTGGCAGCATTAAATTCCCAACGCTGACATACCGAGCTTCTTGGGCGCTAATCGGGCAAAAAGGCAGTGCGCCGGGAACCGCCGTCGAAGAGATATCTCCTGTCTCAGCGGTGAGTGTGACTCGTTCGTTTGAAGTGACGCCTTTAATCCCGCTGACCCCGGTGGTGGTGGCGACTTCCGCTACCCAAGACCATCACGGAGAGCCGGTGGGAATTAGCGTCAATGGCACAAAGGTGGAGATTGCCGGTGGCTATCAGGCGGGACTGAATGTGGCGGTTGTTGATGAGGTCAGCGGCGCTGTGGTTTCGAGTCGCGCTTTTGATGTCTTTGCCAATCCTGCGGCGGCGAATGAGTTTGTGCAGCTGGTTGACAGTCTGCCGGCGAAACGAATCGTGGCGATTGTGATGAAAGAAGGGAACAAAAATTCCCCCAACAGCAACCCATTTCCAGAGTCTGTCAAAACAGCTTGTATGAGTCTGGGTTCTTTGCGGGTGCACTATGTTTGGGAGCAAGGAATCTGGGCGATGGTGGGCGCGAAAGGCGCTGCGGTTGGCACGGCTCGCGAAAATATGGACAACAGCTATCACTATTACGTTACCTACGGTTGGGGTTTCGTGCTGGGGGCTGGTGTTTCTGTCCGCTCCTGCGGCTCTCTGTGAGCTGAACTTTGATTTAGATTTTCCATAGTCTGGTTCTGGATTCCGGCATGAGCCACAGGCGAGACGCCTGTGGCTGCGTCCGCCGGCGCGGAGTTTTTGGGGGCAGGGGCGGGCGCGTTCATCCAGATGAACGCACTCCTGCAGCACCCCAAGCAGAAGGACAGCACACAAATGGGTAGCTCCCCCAGAGCGGTGCTGAAGCGCTTTAGATTTATAATAAAAACCTGACCGCTAAAAATTGATTTATAAAGGAACCGCGAAGATGTCTGTCCAAGACGCGAAACAGCCCGATGTGGCACAACAGCTCTACCAGATCGCTCTGGCCAACTACGCTCAACACGTTGAGTCCAAGGGGTACTGCTTTACCACAGATTGGTTCGGTTTGAACACTCCTGTGTGGGAACATTTTTTGCTCCGGTTTGCGAATGTTCCTGAACTCAGCGTCCTGGAAATCGGCAGCTGGGAGGGCCGGTCTACTTGCTGGCTCCTGGAGCGGATTCTCACGCATGACTCTGCCAAGATTACCTGCATCGATACATTTGAGGGCAGCGTGGAACATGCGGAGATGGAAGAGAGCTATCTGAAGTCGGTGGGAGAGAGATTTGATTTTAATATTGCCAAAACGGGTCACCCAGAAAAAGTTACAAAGATTGTGGGCATGTCTCAAGAGGCGATGCGACCCCTGCCTTTGAATGCTTATGATTTGATCTATATTGATGGCTCTCACGCCGCCTGCGACGTGTTGCAAGATGCCGCGCTGGCTTGGGGGCTGCTGAAGGTGGGGGGGCTGATCATTTTTGACGATTACGGTTGGCCTTACCCTCAAGATTACAACCACCCTAAAATGGCTATTGACGCTTTTTTGACCGTGTTCGGCAATAAGCTGAAGCTCCTGCATGTTGGGTACCAGGTTTTCGTTGAAAGAACTTCTGCGTGACGGGAGTGCGCAACATTCCTGGTTAAACTCTGTCAAATTCGCGCTCCGAAGGCGCGCCGCGCGGCTTGTTTCGTTTGCCGGTGCCGGTGCGCTTGCCCTTTTCTGATATCTTGCGCCTGGGGTTGGCCCTCCCGCGCCGCCCCGGCGGGGGCATAATTGTTTGGCACCCATATCTATACTGGCTAAGCATGGGGATTGTAATTCTTTGGATTGGCCCCTTAGATTCTTCGCCCTCATGTTTCGCCCCTATTTTATCGGGATGGTCCCGCCGCTGCGCAGACTGTAAAGTCCAGTCAATAGCCGGGAATTAATTTTTCCTTTCCCTGTTTCCCTCTCAATCCTTCTTCCCAGCAATCAACCGGAGAGCATATCTCCGGCAGGTGCCGGTGACGTGCCGGTGCCGTTTTGTAATGCTATGTTACCGAACGAATAAAAGGCTGCGATTGTAGCACATTCCTGGAACCGGAACAAGGCTTAGATAAGATATAAAGAAAAGCTTAAAAAAAATGAGCCGGCTCAGACTTCTGCTTAAATAACAGGAGAGTTTGCGGTGAAACCCAGAACTCCTTAACCCGTAAGAGGAAAACTAAATATGACATTGACAGGCCAATTCCAAGTGCCGGCCACTGCCGATCCCGGCATTGACTTTACCAATACCCAAAGCACGGAAGTCATCTACACATTTACGGCCAACGGAACTTGGTCGCCCGATGCAACCAATCCCTACCTAGAATGCACCGCCGAGGGGCTGGCCAGTCTCCAGCCGATGATTCGGGATGGGATTATAGCAGGGTGGCCAGATATTGCAAGCTGCACGAAGTATCCCAAGAATGCTATTTACGGCTTAATCGCCCAAAACCTGGCAACGGGGGAAGTGACCAATATTGGCAAAAAAGCGACAATCGTTCTCAAACCGGGGCAAACCTTGCGGTTCCTGATGAATGATTTCTTTTGGGACTACGGCAATAACAAGGGCAGCCTCTCTGTCAGCTGGTCTGGCATCAGTTTAGTTCCCAAAGTTATGCAGTTTGACGGCGATAAAGATTATGTCACACTGCCAGAGGTAAACGTCAACTTTTCGGCAGGTTTCACGATAGAAGCGTGGGTCTGGTATGACGCCTTCCGGCATTGGTCGAGAGTTATCGATTTAGGCAACGGTGCCCAGTCAGATAACATCGTTTTGGCAAATTCAGCAACAACCGCCAAGTTCGACCTGAGTATATATAAGGGGAACGCAGGACAAGATTTTACTTCCCCATCGGCAGTTCTAGAACTGGGTAAGTGGATGCACTTGGCAGGGACGCTCGATCCTGCCGGCAATGCCGTCCTTTACAAAAACGGTCAGCCAATTGCGACCAGCAAGCTTCAAGTGCCAAACAACATCAATCGCACCAAAAATTATATCGGCAAAAGCAACTGGGGGAGCGACCAGGATTTCAAGGGGAAGATGGCAGAAGTTCGGGTTTGGAACCGAGTTCGCACTCAAGCAGAAATACAGGCGGATATGTCCAAGCGGCTGACTGGCAAAGAGGCCGGTTTGGTCGGGTGCTGGCCATTAAATGAGGTTCGCGTGGAAGGCTCAGCGCTCAAAGTTTCAGACCTCACCGGCAATTTCTCCGGCACTCTTACTGGCGCTGTCCTTGTTGAAGACAGCACCGTGCCCGTTAGCTAAGGGCGAGGAACCTTTGTCTGGGGGGCGATCCCCCCTCAGTCCGATAGTTGCCTGTGAATTCCGAGCTGCCAAGAAACCCCGTCTTGCCAAGGCGGGGTTTTTTCCTTCTAATCAGACTTTTCAAGCCTTAGGGAACGTCGCGTTTCTTTGGGTGAGGTGCAGCAAAGCCGGCGCTTTTGGCTGCCTCTCCCTTAACCGCTTTAATAGGCCCGCTTTTAGAGGCTATCTTTTGCCTGCCGGTTGCGGGGAAGGGTGGTGCCCTTTGGCGCGGAGTGCGACTGAACAAAATCTTCTATTTTAGCACATTACTATGGCTTGCGCTCGACCTGAAGCTATTCCTAAAGACAGATATAAAAAATATTTGCTTGGCCTAATATTTGTGCTTTAATAACAGAAGAGTTGCCGGTGAGAGCCTCAACTCGCTACACTCTAACAAGACAGGTGAATTATGACCTTAACTGGCCAATTTGAAGTGCCAGTCAGTTCCGACACTGGCACTGAGTTTACCAATAGCCAAAGCACGGAAGTCGCGTATACATTTTCCGCGTCGGGAACCTGGACGCCCGACAAGAACAATCCCTCCCTGGAAGGATGTACGGCTGAGGGGTTTCCCAGTCTCAACCCTTACGTGCAGGCTTGGTATCAGCAAAATTTGCCGGCTTTTGGAAGCTGGACAAAGTATTCCGGCCAGACTCCCTATGCTTTAGTAGCCGAAAGCAAGACAACAGGTGCTGTTACCGAAGTCGGGAAAAAAGCGACCATCGTTCTCCAGCCGGGGGAAACCTTACGCTTCGTCGTTAATGATTGGACTTGGGATTACGGCAATAACAGTGGCAGCCTCAAAGTCAGCTGGTCAGGCGTCAGTTTAGTGTCCAAAGTCATGGTGTGTGACGGGGATGGGGATTATGTGCAAGTCCCGTACAGCGCGCAACTCAACCCGAGCCAATTTACTGTTACTTGCTGGGCGAAAGTGACAGGCGGACAGGGCAAGTTCCGCTCTCCTGTGACCTCTCGTGACGGCAAGAATGGCCTGAAAGGATATAAGCTGTATGCCAGTGACAATAACAAGTGGCAAACTTGGGTGGGTAACGGCAGCAGCTGGCAATCTGCAGTAGGGCCAGATGTGGTTCTGAATACTTGGACTCATGTGGCAGCCACCTATGACGGTACTAATCTCAAACTGTACGTCAATGGCAATTTGGCGGGAACGCTGGCAACCGCGTATGTTCCTAACACGGCCTTTCCTTTGAGGATTGGAGCGGGAGCTTCAGAACAAACCCCCCCTTGCTACTACTTTTTTGGTTCAATCGCCGAAGTTTCTGTCTGGAAGGTGGCCCGCACTGCAGAACAAATTAAAGCCGATATGTCCAAGCGCCTCACCGGCAAAGAGGCAAACCTGGTCGGTTATTGGCCCTTAAATGATGCCCGAGTAGACGGCTCAGCTCTTAAGGTTTCAGACCTCACCGGCAACTTCTCCGGCACTCTTACTGGCGCTGTCCTCGCTGAAGACAGCACCTTGCCGGTGAGCTAGCCGGTGTCCAGGTAGCGTTCCTTATTATAGAACCGTCAATCAGTGGGGTGGCTCTTCCAGGGAGCCCACCCTGCGATAAGTGCGTTTCTATTTGAGTTGCGAGAAGGTAGAAACCCGGTTTCTCAAAGAACCCGGGTTTCTGGCCCCTCGTGGGGTAGCTCTTCAACAGAGCTTCTCCTGCGATATACAGGTCTGATTAACCGCAAGGAAGCTGACCGGATCTCCCTTAACAATGCCCTATTCCCCAATGGCCCATGCGATGATACCCAATGCCGTGCCGGTTGCGGGGAAGAGTGGCGATCTTTGGCCCTCCGTCCCGTCGAATAACGGTTATGGCTATTATTACATTTTTGCAATTTACACAAGATATAGAGAGATTTGTAAAAAAAATGTAAAAAAAAGCGCACAGGTAAAAATTTATGCTTTAATAACAGAAGAGGAGAGGGTTGAACCTCAACTCCCATTCCCGTCACAGGAGAATAGAATCATGGCCATAACGAGTCAATTTGAAGTGCCAGCTACTTCCGAGACTGGTATTGACTTTACCAATACCGAAACCTCGACAGTCGCTTATACATTTTCCGCATCGGGTACGTGGACGATCCCCAATTTTGGAGAATGTACCGCTGAGGGGTTTCCCAGCCTCAACACTTATACGCAGGCTTGGATTAAAGCAAACTGGCCAGACTTTGAACAGCAAATGAAGTATCCCAGCCAGACTCCTTATTCTTTAGTGGCCCAGAACAAAACAACGGGTGCTGTCACTCAAGTCGGGAAAAAAGCAACCATTGTTCTCAAGCCGGGTGAAACCTTAAGCTTCAAGCTTAATAATACGACCTGGGACTATCCCAAGAGCACCGGCAGCATCAAGGTCGATGCGTCAGGCACCAGTGTCGTTCCCAAAGTCATGCAGTTTGACGGGAATGGCGATTTTGTAGATATCCCGCCAGAGAGTCTCCCTACGGGTAATGAAATTACCATAAGTTTCTGGGCTAAGGGCGCAAATGAGCTTCCTAAAAACACATCCGTAATCTATGCCGATTTGTCTGGTTACCTGTTAAATATCCACCTGCCCTGGAGTAACGGGTACATTTACTTCGATTGCGGTTCAGGTAGCGGCGTATACGACCGCATTGAAAAAGGAGCTGAAGCGATTGACTACAAAAACCAATGGGTTCACTGGGCGTTTACTAAGAACGCCGCCAAGGGGGAAATGAACATCTACCTCAATGGCCAGCTTTGGTTCACTGGCACCGGCAAGACTAAGCCTGTGGCGAAACCCGCCAAAGTCCGCATAGGAAGCCAAACTACCAACCCGTATTACTATCATGGCTCACTTGCCGAAGTAGCGTTCTGGAATAAAGTCCTCACTCAGCGAGAAATCCAGGTTGGTATGTTCAAACGGCTCACAGGAAAAGAGCCCAACTTGGTGAGCTATTGGCCCTTAAATGAATTCCGAGTGGACGGCTCAACTCCTAAAGTGATTGACCGGGTAAACCAACTTCAAGGTGTTGTTACGGGAGTTGTCCTCGTTGAAGACCCCAGCTTCCCGATTGACTGAGGACAAGGAACCTTTGTCTGGGCGGGGATAAGCGAACATAAATAAACGTAACCTGACCCCTTTCAGAAACCCGTTTTCTTGGAGAAACCGGGTTTTTCTTAGAAACCCGGTTTTTTGGAGAAGGTTCTGCCTTCCGCCCTCTCAATAAAAACACCGGCTACTGCACGTACTCAGCATAAATCAAGCCGGTGGCTGACAGCATTTCCCCATTCAGAGAAAGACTGACTTTAATCGGTCCCGTCACTTCCTCAATAAAGCTGTACTGGCGCTCCTGATTGTCAGGCACCACCAACTCCGCCTTGCCGTCAAACTCCACCTCCATCAACAGCCGGTCCTGTTCGTCCGCCGCCTCCACCACCAAACTTTGCGGCATTTTCAACGAGCGCTGAGAAAACAGCGAAGCCATAATCCCAGGCAGGCGCGTTGGCAACACCGGCTCTGGCGACCAATCCCAATTAATCCGCAAACTCGAACCCAGAAAAATCTTGCGCAACTCCTTATTCAAGTAAACAAAAATATAGGACAGCCCGCCCTCAGAGTGATTCCTGTTGGTGCGCAAGTCCAAAACAAACGTTAATTCACGGCCATCCTCGCATTTCGCAAAAGCCACAAACCACTCCCAACCGATATCCTCGCCCCAGCGGAAGCGCCCGAAATTGCGGTCGTGATAGCAAAACCAGTCAGAAGTGATATTAAAACTCCGCCCGCAAACCACAAGTTCGCCCGCCAGCTGCAAACCGGGCACCAAACCCCACCCGATAAAACCGCTGCCGAAAGGCGAATCCTCTGTTACCAACAGAGGTGTCGCCTCCGCCTGTCCTTGAAAGCGCACATAAAGCTGCGCCCTATCGTCGCGGACTTCCACAGCGTAATTGTTGCCGTCAATATCCAGCGACATCCCTTTCCCCTGCAAGCGCAGCGGAAAACGGCGCACCCCTTCTGGCTTCCACTCCAGAGAGAAAGCCGTGCCGAAAGTTGCCAGAGGCGCATCCAATTCTGAAACAATCGACTGGGGGTTCATGTTAACAATCAGCGTCACTTGAATTTCCCCTTTCCCGGGGCGACCGGCCAAAGTGACGTTAACCAGCGCTCGCACCCCGCTCTGCCGGTCGAGCAGCACGAAGTGATACCAGTCTTTCCAGTCTACCGGCGAAGCGGGGTCGTTTAGAGGGATTCGCAGGTCTTCAATGCGAGCTAGCAATTGTGGGTCAGTTGTCATCGCTGAATAGATTTTTCTTCGCCAAGTACATCGTCAAAAACCGGCTCGGGCGCAACGGGGGCAGCCGGTGTAGCGGAATCGGGCGCGATCGCCCCCAAAAAAGCAGCGAACCTCGGCGACACCTGCGCCAGCGCCAGAACCCACGCCCCAAACCAGAGGTCAGCATTCCCGCCCAGTGCGGCGACAACAGCGCCACCGGCAAAATCAGGAACCCGAATTTTGCCCCGCAACTCACCGGCAAGCGAATCCGCTTCCAGCAAACCCCACAGCCACTGCTCCCAGGCATAGAGCATCCCTTGCTGTCCGGGCAGTCCGCCAATGGAAGCGTGATAAGCCGAAGACGCCGACTGGCTGACCGCCAGCCAGCGCGGCGCTTGCGCCGCCGCCTGCGCCAGCACCCCATTCTTAAAGAACCGCGTCCGCCCCAGCTGAGCCAGCAACCGGCTTCCCGCTTCCGTTTCCGCCCGCTCCTCACCCTTTTGGGCCAGGACGAGCAGCAGTTCCGCAGCCAGCCAGCGAGCCGACAGCCCTTCCAGACCGGCCAGTCCCGCTGCTAAACTGTAACCGGCTCGCTCCGCCGTGCCGGTGGGAGTCCCAGGGTTTGGCGTGCCGGTGGCGCAAGCTTCCAGCATCCCGGCAATTCTCGGCGACACCGCAGCCAGTCCCGAGACAATCGCCCCAAACCAGCGCTCCCCATCCCCGCCCATTCTATCAGCAAATCCCGCTGCAAACAGAGGCGGAACAGAGATTTTTTTCCCACTCGCTCCCGCTTCTAAATCCGTGTGAGCCAAATTTAACAGCCAGCGCTCCCAAATCTCCAATAACCGCCTTTGCCCCACCTGACTTTCCAGCGCCGAACTCCCTGCAGACAAACTTTGAGAAATCCAGGCCGGCAGTTGAGCAATTGCCAGTGCCCTCGCCCCATTTTGGAAAAAGCCAGTCCCCTTCAGCCCAGCCAGTAACTCGCCGCCCGCTTCTGTTTGAGCGTATTCCTCTCCTTTTTGAGCCAAGATTGTCAGGAGTTCAGCCGCCAGCCAGCGAGAGGGAATCTTATCCAAATCCATCACTCCCGCTATCAAGCCGAAAATCCCGGCTGTCGTCGGATCTGGCTCCAAGGCAAACAGTTGATTCGGCTCCCCAGGCAGAGGCAGAGTCACCGGCACCGGCAACTCTACCGCCTCAGTTTTCTTCGGCGTACTCGCAGCAGGCACAATCTCTATTTTAACAGGAATTGCTGTTTCTTGCACCCCCGGAAATCGCAGCCAACTTGTGAAAATTTGTCCCGGCTGCAAATTCGAGGGAATGTCCACAGCAATCGTCTGGCTAGCTTCACGCCCCCGCTCCACATAAATGTAAGAGGGAGCCAAGCGCTCAATTATCGATAAAATCTGGCCACTGTCGCTCACCCAGTCATCCAAAGTCGGGTGCGCCAGCACAGTTTCATTCATCTCGTTGCGCAGCGACAGCCGCAACGAAAGCGTCGCGCCGGCAGGGATTTTGGCGCTCGCGCCGGGGACAGGTGGCGGGAGTTCAATTGCTTGGCTCATTTTTTAGGGAATCTTCAACATAATGATTTTAACCCAAGTTGCTCTCGCTAGGGCGCATCCTCTCGTTCCCAGCCTCAGGCTGGGAACGCTGTCCAGGAGGCAGAGCCTCCTTCTGACAGAGAGGAAGATTAAAAGCCTAACAACTTACCAAATAGTCTGTCGGGTGCATTACAGCTGAGGCTATCACGCTACGGTTTTAGACGTTCCGGTAAATCACATAGTCAATCAGTTCCTTGAGGAACCGGCGGTCGTGGACGGCGGTAACCCCTTGTTCGCTGGCTCGCAGAGGCGTTTCCCGCTGGAGAAAGTCCATCTTCTCAAAAATCTCAGCCGCTTGGGTGGCCAAAGTGCGCGCTACATTCCAGCCGTGATCGATACTGCCGCAGCGCTGCATCCGGTCGTAAATAAACTCCACCTGTTTTGGGGTTTTTTGCTCCCGAGGCACGGCCAGGATTCCCACAATCTTTTGCGAGTCCGCAGGAGAGCTGTGAGCGATGGCGTGATTCAGCATCAGGGTGCGCTTGCCCTCGTAGATATCGCCGCCTATTTCTTTCCCGTAAAGTTTCATGTCGCCCTGGAGGTTCAACAGGTCGTCTTGAATCTGGAAGGCGATTCCCAGAACCATACCAAATCGGGTCACCTGCGCCAAAGGCTCTACCAAATCTTTCGCATGTGCGGACGGGTGCCCGACAATCAGGCCAATGCGGCAAGGCGTCATAAAGGAATACCAGCAGGTTTTCTTGACGCACATCTTGAAATAGTCTTGGTCGGTGAGGTTGGAGGCATTTGTTGCCACCCAGTCCAATTCCATCGCTTGCCCTTCCACCGATTGCTGGGCCATCAACTCAATCTCATGCAGCACATCCAGGGTTTTGCTCACCCCAATCAGCGGCAAGTTTTCCAGCAACAGTCCCACCGCCAGGACGTTCGTGGCATCTCCCACATTAATAGCGCGGGGAATGCCGATCATGTGGTGCAGGGTTTCTTTGCCGCGCCGCGCCTCGGAACCGTCTTCAATGTCATCGTGAATTAGAAACGCATTGTGATAGAGTTCTAGGGCGGCGGCTGTGGTCAGGGCGGACTGTCCCATCCCTCCTACGGCTCGCGCCATGCTCAGGCACATGGTCGGACGCAGCATTTTGCCGGTGCGGAAGGGATAATCGGCGAGCATTTCGTACAGGGGCTCGTAGGAGCCGAGTCCGCCGCGTTTTTTGTCGATAAACTCCTGAATTTTCACGCCCACAGCAACCCGCGCACTGTGCAGCGCTTCGTTTATAATCTTCTTGTCGAACTCGGCTTTCTGTTGAGCCGGCTCAGTCAGGACCTGTACCGTTTCACCGTCTGGCAATTTTAGAGAATCTGTCTCTTGGGCGGAGCTTTGCTCTGGCGGAGTCGGGAGGTTTAGGGTTGCGATCGGAGTGGCAGTGCTGCCATTTCCTCCCCCATTCGTTAAACCGGCAGGCGGGGAATGGGAATCTGCCAGTGCTGTGCCATTGCCATTGCCATTGCCATTGCCACTGCCACTGCCACTGCCACTGCCATTGCCACTGCCATTGGAGACTCCCCCGTTAGTTAGGCCGGCAGGCGGGGAATGGCTGTCTGCCAGTGCTGTGCCACTGCCACTACCATTGCCATTGCCACTGCCACTACCATTGCCATTGCCATTGCCATTGCCACTGCCACTGCCACTGCCATTGGAGAGTTCCCCGTTAGTTAACCCGGCAGGCGGGGAATGGCTGTCTGCCAGTGCTGTGCCATTGCCATTGCCATTGCCACTGCCACTGCCACTGCCATTGCCATTGGAGACTCCCCCGTTAGTTGGGCCGGCGGGAGAGTCCTGGCGATCTGCCGGGGAAGTGCCGGTGGGGAGTCCCGCATTCGCTGTCCCATTTGCCTGAATGCTCTCATCACTGCTTGCCGGTGCTGTGCCACTGTTATAATAGCGATCGCCATTGCCTGTGCCGTGGGGATCGTAATGGCTGGAAGCAGGTGCTGTTGCACTGAGATAGTAAGCGCCCCCATTGCCTGTGCCGTGGGGATCGTAATGGCTGGAAGCAGGTGCTGTTGCACTGAGATAGTGAGCGACCTCATTGCCTGTGCCGTGGGGATCGTAATGGCTGGAAGCAGGTGCTGTGTGACTGCCATTGCTATTGCCATTGCTCTTGTTATTGAAGAGTCCCCCTTTCGGGTGGCTGTTGGGCAGGGCGCTCTCATGGCGGTAAGCCGCCGCCATCGCAGTCACAAGTCCCCAGTCAGCTTTCCGTTTTAGCTGCAAGTGCTGATGGCTGCCTGTCGGTACTATATCATTAACGACTGCCCAATCAGGCGTGCTGTTTCTCTGCCAGTGGTGATGGCTGCTTGCCGGTCCTGTGCCACTCACCAGTACCCAGTGGGCTGTGCCGGCACCCTGCAAGTTCTCATGGCTGCTTGCCTGTGGTGCGCCACTCACCAGTACCCAGTGGGCTGTGCCGGCACCCTGCAAGTTCTCATGGCTGCTTGCCTGTGGTGCGCCACTCACCAGTACCAAGTGGGCTGTGCCGGCACCCTGCAAGTTCTCATGGCTGGAAGCCGGTGCTGTGCCATTCCCCAGTACCCAGTGAGCTGTGCCAGCACCCTGTAAATTCTCATGGCTGCGAGCTGTTGCTTTCAGATTGGGGAGCGGTTGGGGATTTGTACCCCTGTTCTGTTGTCTGGCTGTCCTGCCTTTGGGTTGATTAAATAACCAGCAGAAAAAGCAGAGCCATAAAATCAAGTAAAATACTTCAGTCATCGATTGAGTCCGGGGTAAATGATTGGCTGGCTTTTCTTTGAGGAGTTACTTTCAACTTGTCATGCCGGGCTGACTGAAAACAGGTGGCTATAGTGCCTGTTTCCCAGTCTTTCCGAAACAGCCGACTCATCCCTGATTTTACCGGGACTGCGGCTGCAACCCCCAGGTGGTATCGATGGCCCCCACCAGGAAGCTGCATAACAGGGCGCTTGGTTCAAGAAACGTAACAGTCACCTACTATAACACAGGTTTCCATTTTATCAAATTTTTTCGGGCTGTTTTTTGTTAGTAATATTTAGAAAATCCCCCATTATACCATAAATGTGGTAATATTTTATTCTGGGCAGGATAGTCTCAGAGCATATGAGATTAAATTAGCGTTGAATTGCTGGAGGTCAACAATGGTATATGCGTCGGACGACCGCCGGGAGCAGTTGGCGAACTGGATACTTGACCTGGTGGAAATACTGCGGGCCAAGGGAGGCTCTACCTGGAGAGTGCTAGTTCAAACAGTCTCTGGAAAGACTGCGGCCATCTCCCTAGACGGTACTGGATTGCGCCTGCGGGCCTTCGGGGGCAGTGAGCTGCAAGTTCAGGTGGAAGAGATAGAAGCATCAGAGGCGCTCAACTTTCGCAGCGATGCCGAGACGCTCAGAGACGTGATTGCAGGCCGGCTGTCTTTGGACGCCGCCGTCACTGCCGGCAACATCTACGTTCGTGGCGATTTAGAAGACGTGCGGGGAATCTATGCGATCGCAATGGAGATTATCGCCGACAGTCCCATCAGTGCGCAATTGCAGCGCCTGTGGGAAGAGTTCGATGAATCTTGGCCCCGTCCCGCCTCTCCCCCGTCTTGCCGCGCTCTCGAACAGCAGAAACCCCCTTACGGGTATCTGGTGAACCAAGTGCCGGAAGATGTGCTTCGCACTGACGTTGGGGAGTAGATAGTTGGGTGCGTTCCCTCGGGGAGGGCAGCCTCACCGTAAGCGCGGAACGCACCCCACTACTTCATTTCATAAAGAAAGCCGGTTTCTCAGAAACCCAGTTCCAGTTTAGGGCACAACAGTCCACTGCACTGTAACAGCGCCTTGATTGTCCCGGAAACCGGCCCCCTGAACGCCACCTTCATCGTCATTCATCGTCAGTGAAATCGTCTCGCCAGGAGCAACGGTCAGGATAGCTTGCAGGCCAACAAATTCATAAGTGCCATTCCCGCGACGGGCAATCAAAGCTCCCTCGGGACGCCCGGGCATGCGGTAGCCCCGTCCTGCATTGGGATAGCTGGGATGTCCGCCGGCACCGTGCATTCCCACACCTGGGTTGTATGCCCACTGCCCGGAACCCGTGAACTGAACCCGCACCGAATTCCCAAATGTATTCGCCCAAGGCACACCAGACAAGTTATTTGCCGGCACTTGCAATGTTCCTGACTGGGGTTGCGGGGATTTGGCAGACCAGTTGACTGTGATGGTGCCTCTGTTATCCGAGTAGCCCACCCCCGACATGTCGTTGAGGACAAAAACCAAAGTCTCGCCGGGTTTCATAGGAATGGTTGTGGCTTGCGACACTTCCGCCACGACAGCACCCGTTGCTTTATTTATTGCCAGTAAGGCAAAGGGCGTATTGTTAGGATATTTCATGTACTGCCCTAACCCCCCGGGCACAGCATCTAGAATCCCTTTCTGAATTTCCGGGGGATAACCTTTGACACCGGCAGCCGTACATCCTGACAGGTCGGGATTGTTGATGTTTGGCGTCCAAGTGCCGCTGGGAGTAAATGTGTAAGTGACTTCTGCCGACTGGATGTTGGTAAATTCGACCCCACCTTCCGCCGTACCGGGGACTTGAAATTGTTTGGCTGCTGGCGGGGGCGGGGGCGCTATTTCTTCAACTTTAATTGAGGAGGTGATGTCGTTGAAATCGTCGCCCACCCATGCGGTATCCTGAATAAAAGTTCGGCTGCGACCTGCGAATCCGTCGTGTTCAAAGAGAGTGACTTTCAACCCTGTTTCCACTTTCAGCGAACTCAGGCTATCGTTGGGAATCCCCAAACTCGCTATATTGTAGCTTCCCGGAATCAGCTGTTGGCTGCGCCCTTGGAAATTGCCGTGTTCGTAAATAATCGCCTTCGGAACCCGTGGCGGCGGCACCAGTTCTTCAACTTTAATAGAGGAGGTGATGTCGTTGAAATCGTCGCCCACCCACGAGGCATCCTCAGTAAAAGTTTTGCTGCGCCCCGTGAATTCGTGTTCAAAGAGAGTGACTTTCAAACCTTTTTCTACTTTTAGGGAACTCAGGCTATCGTTGGGAATTCCCAAACTCGCCATATTGTAGCTTCCCGGAATCAGCTCTTGGCTGCGCCCTTGGAAATTGCCGTGTTCGTAAATGATGGCCTTCAGTACCATTTTTCAGACTCCTTGAACTTCATCAAATATTGTGAGTTTACCATCTCCAGCCCTTCCGGGCTAAAAAAGTAGGTTACCTGCGCTTCTCACGAGAACCCCCTTTTTCTTCTAATGCCCTTCTACTCTCCGTAAGCTACCCAGTTAGCCCAGACCGTGAACAGTACCGTGTCAAACCAGGTCTTGTATTCCACCTCAAACCCGGAATCCGTGATATTTTTAGCATTCACTTGCACGCGGGTATTCTTACTTCCATCCACATCCAGCCCACTCAATCCGATGACGACTTTGGGCGGTTTCGCGAATTTTGACTCAAAGGTCACAGTCCGCGTAAAAACCCGCTCCGCAACGGGTCCTTGGTTGAGCTTCCAAGTCGTGTCTTGAAAGGATCCATTGACCACTGTACCTGATTGCAACTTCATAGTTTACTCCCTCTTGCCTTTCGTTACTACTGTGCGTACCTTCAACCCACTCTAACCTAAAACTGGTTAGATGGATTGAGTGCTTACTGAATGTATAATGTTGGCCGCTCTATTCTCCGAAGGCCATCCAGTTGGCCCAGACCGTATAGAGAATCGTATCAAACCAGGTTTTATACTCCAGATCGAACCCACTTTCCGTTATATTCTTAGCCGTTACGGTGACGCGAGTATTTTTTGTTTCATTCACATCCAGTCCGCTGATTTCGAGGAACACCTTGGGAGGTTTGGCGAATTTGGACTCAAATTGCACCGCACGGGTGAACATCCGCTCTCCAATGGGTTCTTGGTGGAGCTTCCAACCTGCATCTTGATAGGAGCCATTCACCACCGTACCGGATTGGATTTTCAGAGCGGAGGCGCTCACCCCCGACCACTTGACAGTGATGCTGCCGATGTTATCACTGTAGCACCCCGGCACATCATTCAGAATGAAGATCAAAGTTTCTCCCGGTTTCAGGACCAGAGCCGTTTCTTGGCCCACTTCTGCCACCACGGCACCGGTTTGCTTGCTCACCGCTAGCAGGGCAAAGGACGTATTGTTGGGATATTTCATCACACTCTGATACTTGAAGTCCTTATACCCCGCCGCCGTGTAGTTCGGCAAAAAGGTCGCCACGCTAAAGCTGCCGGATGGCGTAAATTTAAACGTGATATCCGAAATCTGGGTGTTGGTAAATTCTACCCCTGTGTCCGAGCTACAGGGGATTTCCATTTGGCCATCTAATGCTGTCATAAGCTAGGGTTTTACTTCAGTTGTCAGTTAGCAGTCTACCATCTATTTTGGCAAAACAAGCTATTTTTTCGCGGCTCGTATTGGGATCGCTTCAAGGGGGGAGAGGCTACCCGGCACCGTCCCAAACCGCAGTTTTGCTGTCGGGCAAGCAGCCCAGATACATTTGGCCGGCTCTCTTAGACTCTAGCACGTGAGCGCGAACTCAGTCTATCATTTTAAACGCTTAAATGACAGCTGCTTCTAGCTGCCTTCGCCTGAGGCGAGGCTTTAAACTTAGAAGCTGCCAGTCCAGTAGAAATGCCAGATGTGGCGTCTCTACAACTTGACAAACTTTACCTGATGCCCATTCCCCGACCGGCGCTCGACCGGTAAAATCGGAAGGTGCTGTCAGGGGAGTGAGCGCCGCAGAGAGTGGAGACGCCACATAAGGCGTCTCCGAGAGCGCGGAACGCACCCCACTACTTAGCGAACAGGAAAGCTACTGTCTTCTACCAGTTTAGCTTCAGTGACCGTCCCGAGCGAGTTGTTTGTCATATCTACAACCCCGACGGTCGAGCCTTCCTGTTTGACCTCATTTAAGGGCCAATAACCGACCAAGTTCGCCTCTTTGCCGGTGAGTCGCTTGCACATATCCGCTTGAATTTCTTGTTCGCTGCGGACTTTATTCCAAAGGCGGACTTCTGCTATGTTACCCTTGAAATAATAACTTTCATTGTCGTCCTTAAAAGCCCCGATCCGCAAGCTGTTTTCTGGGTCATAGCCCACCCCAGCTGGCGAAACAGATTGGCTGGCCTTCCGAACGCCATCAACCCACACGACTAGGTTCTGACCGTCGTAAGTTCCTGTTACATGATGCCACTTGTTCAGCTGCACTGTATTCGATCCACTAGAAAGATACACTATTCCCGAGCTTTGTGCTTTTACCCCCCAATAAACACCGCTGCTTCCGTCCAGGAGTATTCCATACCCACTTTCAGTGCTGCCCGTGTCAAAAACCTTGGAAATTATCCCGGCCCATTTTTTCTGTTCGGAGACATAAATCCAAGCTTCTACGGTCATGTCTTTCGGGACTTTAAATTCAGGCCGGCTCCCGAGTTCGACAAGATCGTTAACCCCGTCAAACTGCATCACTTTAGAAACCGCACTGATCCCCGACCACTTGACCGTGATGCTGCCGGTGTTATCCGAGTAGCCCGCCGCCGGCACGTCGTTGACGACAAACACCAACGTCTCACCCGGTTTGACAGGAATCGTCGTTTGTTTCCCCACTTCCGCGACAGCAGCACCCGTTGCTTTATTCACCGCCAAGAGGGCAAAGGGCGTATTCTTGGGATATTTCATGTACTGACCCAACCCCCCGGGCACAACATCTAGAATCCCTTTCTGAATTTCCGGGGGATAACTGGTGACACCGGCAGCCGTACATCCTGACAGGCTGGGATTGTTGGCGTTTGGCGTCCAAGTTCCGGTGGGAGTAAACGTGTAAGAGACTTCTGCCGACTGCGTGTTGCTAAATTCGACGCCAGCTTCTGACGTAGCTGGGACTTCAAATTGGCCATCTAATGCTTTCATAAACTAGGGCTTTCATTGAGTTTTTATTTAACACTATGCCATTGCTTTTGGCAAATAGCTATCTTTTGGGCCACCCCGATTTGGCCTGCTTCAAGTGGCCCAAAAACTGGCACACTCCCAACCCCCTGTTGGGCTGTCGGGCCATGTTCCTGGGCACTTTCAACGACCTCAGTCTATCCTTTCAAACGCCAAAATCAGAGCCGCTTCTAACTGCCTTCGCGCGAAGCGAGGCTTTCAGCTCAGAATTTGCCATGTTTGCAGGTGAGCGCCTGTAACCTTTCTGAACTCTTTTAATAGAACTCAGCCAAGAGACTCGAACAAGTGTAGAGTCCAGCTCTCGCCTCTCCCTATACCTCTCCTATCTCTTTTCGGCCCGGCTGGGCGTTCTCACCCCTCACCTGCCTGGGATCTTTAGAATGGGCTTCCCTCGGACAGCCCGGGTTTTCACCTTCTGCCAATATAGCACTCTCTCAACCGGTTTTTCAGACCCACAAAAAATTAAATGTTAAATTTTGTTACTCAAGCAGGACTGTCAGAAACTGGAGCGAGTGAACTTTCGTGCAAAAGGGCAATCAAGTCACCGCTAACACTTGACAAAATTTCGAGAATGCGCTTTCCCAAAAACAGCGGACAAAAGATAAACTTTACTACCTCTTTGTAAAAGAAATATTAATATTTATTTTCTGCCAACAGTTCGACCCACTCAAATCGGCGATCCATAACTATCTAGCAAATATCGCCGAGTATTTTTAAGGAAAATTAAATACATAATACCTGAGGCGTTGCTATGGGGTGCCGGTATTGCGGGGGCGGATGGATTTACATACGGCGCTGTGCGGCGCTCCAATTCGGGGGGAGTTACTCCCCCACCGGCAGCGCTCCGGTCGGGAGTGAATCGGGTAGGAGCGGCTGAATTTACATGCAGCGCTGGGGGGGTGCCGATTGCCGGTGAGCCAGCCGCGACTGGCACTGATATAGCAGTAGCCAGTTAGGTTAGGACATTAGATCGAGAGGGCACGGAGGGAACGCCTGCCTTACGCCTTTTATAGCAGTAGCCACTTAGGTTCGTACATTTCGGCCTCTTTTGCACCCCCGCACTCCGGCTCCTATTGTCCTAACCCATATTACTACTGGGATATAGACGTAAGTACGGCGTCCGCCGGGACTGAAGGTCTAATGTTTTAACCTAAGTGCATACTGCTATATCCCTAGGCCAGGGATGTCCTAACCAATATGACTACTGCTAGATAGTCAGGACGGGCCCTTCCCGGACTTTACAAAAGTCAAAACTTGAGAAGGTATCCAAGGAACCCCAGGTAAAATTATGGAAATCGAAGAGAACCTGGATTGAGCGCGAGGTCAGATGGAAACTGAGATAGCCGGCACCAGAAAAGCCAGCACCGAACTGAAAACAAACAAAAGTCAGGGCAAACGCATTGTCTTTACAACATTTGGCTCCCTGGGCGACTTGCTCCCCTACATAGCAATCGCCAAGGAACTGCAGGCGCGGGGCCATCGCGTCACCATCGCAGCCAGCGAGGGCCAGCGCCGCGATATTGAAACCCGGGGCCTTGAGTTCCATGCCGTCAGACCCGATAATAAACCAAAACTCGAGCAGGACTGGGAGTTTTTCAAAATGGTATCCGACTGCCAGAAGGGCACGGAATACCTGATTAGCCACCTGTTGATGCCCCACCTGCGGGCAAGCTACAGCGACCTGATGCAAGCGTGTCAGGGAGCGGACCTGCTGCTGACTCACCCCCTAACCTTTGTCGCTTCCATAATAGTTGAGAAAACCGGCATCCCTTGGGCGTCAAGCGTCCTCTCCCCCGCCTCCCTAGGGTCTGCCTACGATTTGCCTCTAGCCGTCGCAGCTTCCGCCTCCCCTTACGAGCGGGCGCTCGCCGCAGTTGCAAAAGATAGCGCCTTGCGCAGCTTCCGGTGGAACGCCCGCTTGTGGAGCGCTCCCATACGGCAACTGAGGGAAGAACTCGGCCTTTTGCCCAGTGGCGACCCAGTTTTTGAAAGCCAGCACTCCCCCAACTTAGTGCTGGCTCTATTTTCCCGCGCCCTGGCCTCACCGCACCCCGACTGGCCCCCCCAAACCCTTGTCACCGGCTTTCCCTTCAGCGATCGCCGCGCCGGCACCACCCTCCCCAACGAGCAGCTGTCTCCCGAACTGGAAAACTTCTTGAATTCAGGTCCGCCCCCAATCGTCTTCACCCTCGGAACCACAGCCGTGTGGATACCTGGGAACTTTTATGCCGAAGGAGCCGCAGCCGCCCAAAAGCTAGGCTGCCGCGCCGTCTTGCTGGTGGGAGAGGCAATCCGCCACATCCCGCCAGGAGCGCTTCCCGAAGGCGTAGCCGCCTTTAAATACGCCCCCCACTCCCTACTGTTCCCCCGCGCCTCAGCGATCGTGCATCACGGAGGCGTGGGAACCACCGGCCAAGCCCTGAGATCGGGCCGGCCCACCTTGGTCGTCCCCTACAACTACGACCAGCCCGACAACGCCGAGCGCATTGTGCGCCTGGGCGCAGGGCGCACACTCACGCGAGATCGCTGCACCGCAGCAACCCTAACTGCCGAACTCCAGCAACTCTTATTTGACCCCAGCTACGCCGCCCGTGTCGCGCAATTGAGCCAGATAGTGAGCTCAGAAAATGGCGCAGCCACCGCTTGCGACGCCCTCCTTTCCCTGGCGAGGTAACATCGGGGAACCCACCCTACCTATATGTCTGCACTCCATTATTGAGGGCTCGGAGGGAACGCCTGCCCTACGCCTATCTCTCGCAGGACAGGCGTCTCGCCTGTCCCGAAAAATCCCCTCACCCCAGCCACCGCGTTAAACTGACAGAAGGGGGAACCAAAACTCACGCCTTATTCCAGCCACCATCATGCCAAATCGCCTCGCCCAAACCCAAAGCCTCTACCTGCGCAAACACGCCGAAAACCCCATCGACTGGTGGCCTTGGTGCGACGAAGCCCTAGAAACCGCCCGCCGCGACAACAAACCCATCTTCCTCTCCATCGGCTATTCCAGCTGTCACTGGTGCACCGTCATGGAAGGAGAAGCCTTCTGTGATCCAGACATCGCCCAGTACATGAACGCCAACTTCCTCCCCATTAAAGTCGATCGCGAAGAGCGCCCCGACCTTGACAGCATCTACATGCAAGCCCTACAAATGATGACAGGTCAAGGCGGATGGCCCCTCAACGTCTTCCTCTCCCCCGAAGATCGCGTCCCCTTCTATGGCGGAACCTACTTTCCCGTCGAGCCCCGCTACGGGCGACCGGGCTTTTTGCAAGTCCTGCAAGCCATTCGCCGGTTCTACGACGGAGAAAAAACCAAACTCCAATCCGTCAAAGAAGAAATCCTCGCCAACCTCGATCAGTCAGCCGCACTCCCCCCATCGCAACTGAGCGACGACTTGCTGCGGCGGGGGCTCGAAACCAACACCGGCGTGATTTCCTCCTTCGGACACGGCCCCAGCTTCCCCATGATACCCTACGCAGACGCCGCCCTGCGAGCCAGCCGGTTCAATACTGAATTCAAATACGACCCCAAAACCGCCAGCACCCAGCGCGGAGTGCTTCTCGCCCTAGGGGGCATTTACGATCACGCCGGCGGCGGGTTTCACCGCTACACCGTAGACCCCACATGGACAGTCCCCCACTTCGAGAAAATGCTCTACGACAACGGGCAAATTCTCGAATATCTCGCCAACCTGTGGGGCGCGGGAGTCCGCGAGCCGGCCTTCGAGAGGGCGATCGCAGGCACCGTGCGGTGGCTGAAGCGAGAAATGACCGCCCCCACCGGCTACTTCTACGCCGCCTCTGACGCCGACAGCTTCACCGCCCCAGACGCCCCCGAACCCGAGGAAGGCGCTTTCTACGTCTGGAGTTACAGCGAACTGCAACAGCTGCTAACGCCCGAAGAACTCGCAGAACTAGAAGTTGCCTTCACCATTACCGCCGGTGGCAACTTCGAGGGGCTCAACGTCCTGCAGCGGCGCGAAGAAGGCCCACTTTCCCCGCCAGTAGAAACTGCCCTAGCCAAACTCTTTGAAGCCCGCTACGGCGCACCACCGGCATCCCTGGAAACCTTCCCCCCCGCACGCAACAGCCACGAAGCCAAAACCGGCAGCTGGAAAGGTCGCATCCCCCCCGTCACCGACACCAAAATGATCGTCGCCTGGAACAGCCTGACAATTTCAGGTTTGGCCAGAGCCGGTGCCGTCCTGAACCGGCCAGAATACCTAGAACTCGCCGCCAAAGCCGCCAACTTCATCCTCGACAGCCAGTGGGCTTCCGGACGCTTCCACCGGCTCAACTACGATGGCCAGCCTGCCATCACCGCCCAGTCCGAAGACTACGCCCTCTTCATCAAAGCCCTTCTCGATTTGCATCAAGCTTCCCTCAACACCTCCCAATCCCCAAATCTTCAAATCAGGGCCCAAATCCCGGCCCAAATCCCGGCCCAAATCCCAGCTTGGTTAGAAAAAGCCCTGCAAGTGCAAGAGGAATTTGACGAATTTCTCTGGAGTGTGGAGTTGGGGGGATATTATAACACAAGCAGCGATATTCGTCAATACCTTTTAGTGAGAGAGCGCAGCTATGCCGACAGCGCCACACCGGCAGCCAATGGCGTAGCAGTGGCCAACTTAGTGCGGCTCGCCCTGCTAGCAGAAAAGCTGGAATATCTCGACAGAGCCGAGCAAACCCTGCAAGCCTTCAGCAGTATAATGAGCCGGGCACCGCAAGCGTGTCCAAGCCTGTTTGCCGGTTTAGACTGGTATCGCAACTGCACCCTGATTCGCACTGGAAGGGAGCAGGTAGCTGCGCTTATTCCGCAATACCTGCCGGCGGCTGTTTTGGCGGTGGAGCCAAATTTGCCTGCCGGTGCGGTGGGATTAGTCTGTCAGGGGCTGAGCTGCAACGAGCCGGCTGTTAGTATGGCCCAGTTGGGCGAGCAAGTGCGGCTGAGCCAGACGAGGGGGTGACAGCGATTTTGGTTTGTAGTTGGGCTTCAGCCCAAAAGTTCGTAGTTGGGCTTCAGCCCAAAAGTTCGTAGTTGGGCTTTAGCCCAAAAGTTCGCAGTTGGGCTTTAGCCCAAAAGTTCGCAGTTGGGCTTTAGCCCAAAAGTTCGTAGTTGGGCTTTAGCCCAAAAGTTCGTAGTT
>NZ_KB235948.1:464032-531332 GCF_000332335.1 Kamptonema formosum PCC 10802
TGCAAGCCTTCAGCAGTATAATGAGCCGGGCACCGCAAGCGTGTCCAAGCCTGTTTGCCGGTTTAGACTGGTATCGCAACTGCACCCTGATTCGCACTGGAAGGGAGCAGGTAGCTGCGCTTATTCCGCAATACCTGCCGGCGGCTGTTTTGGCGGTGGAGCCAAATTTGCCTGCCGGTGCGGTGGGATTAGTCTGTCAGGGGCTGAGCTGCAACGAGCCGGCTGTTAGTATGGCCCAGTTGGGCGAGCAAGTGCGGCTGAGCCAGACGAGGGGGTGACAGCGATTTTGGTTTGTAGTTGGGCTTCAGCCCAAAAGTTCGTAGTTGGGCTTCAGCCCAAAAGTTCGTAGTTGGGCTTTAGCCCAAAAGTTCGCAGTTGGGCTTTAGCCCAAAAGTTCGCAGTTGGGCTTCAGCCCAAAAGTTCGCAGTTGGGCTTCAGCCCAAAAGTTCGCAGTTGGGCTTCAGCCCAAAAGTTCGTAGTTGGGCTTCAGCCCAAAAGTTCGTAGTTGGGCTTCAGCCCAAAGTTCGCAGTTGGGCTTTAGCCCAAAGTTCGTAGTTGGGCTTTAGCCCAAAGTTCGCAGTTGGGCTTTAGCCCAACTGACCCGATTTATCGCGTCTCTACATCACTCTCCTGTTCCAAATCCGCTGTTTCTTGACTGGGTGGGATGCCGGCAATCGGGATCAGGGCTTCAATGATAGATTTGACAACGGGTGCGGCGACGGCACCGCCACTGCCTCCGAGGGGTTCATCAACGACGACTAAAATTGCGTAGCGGGGAGCATCAGCGGGGACAATTCCGACAAAACTGACAATTTTGGCGTTTTCGTAATAGCCGCTGCCATTAGGGTTAGCTTTCTGAGCGGTTCCTGTTTTGCCGGCAATGCGATATCCTGGAATAGCAGCCGCCTTGCCGGTGCCATCGGTGACTACCGCTTCCATCATCGACAGCACCGCCTTAGTGGTTGTCGGGGAGAAAAGTGGCGTCGGTGGTGGCAATTCCGGCGTCCAGGAGGGTTCGCCGGCACTATTGTACAGCCCGCGCACCACATGGGGCGTAACCAGTTTACCGCCATTAGCCAGGGCGGCGTGCATCTGGATCAGCTGCAGGGGGGTGAGGGAAAACCCCTGACCGAAAGCGGTGGTGGCTGCATTAACCGGAGATGCCAGAAAATCCTGTTGGCTGGCGAGCTGGCTGGCACCCGCTCCCGGCATGTCAATGCTGAGCTGTTTGCCCAACCCCAGGCGTTCCAGCCAGCTGTAGAAAACCTTAGGCCGGATTTTTTGCTCAACTTGTACCATACCGATATTGCTGGAGTATTGCAGGATCTGGCTCAAAGTCAGAGCGCCTCTCCCACCGGCATACTCGTAGTCAGCGTTAGCAATTTGCCAGCCATCGATGTAAATCTCCCCCGAGTCATTAAAGACGCTATCTGGAGTTATAGATTGGGATTCCAAGGCAATGGCGACGACAATCGGTTTGAAGGTGGAACCGGGCTCGTAAGTAACCGTCACTGCCCAGTTATTAAAATGCTCTGAAGTAAAATTATAATATTTGTTGGGGTCGTAGGAAGGCTCTGAAACTAGGGAGAGCAAGGAACCATCCCTGACATCCATGACAATAGCAGTTCCTCGCTTGGCGCTGTACTCCTTCATCTTTTGCTGCAGGGCTGAGCGAGCCGCCTGTTGCAGCCGAGTGTCTACAGTCAGCTGCAAGCGCAGGTCATCGATGGGTAAAAACCCCATTGATTCTTGCTGGACTGTTGCTGCGATCGGGTTGCTTGGATCTGGTGTTATGGAGGGTTCCAGCAAATCCTGCTGGCTGTATTCTACGCCGGCTTGCGGTTTCTTCTCGTTGAGAAAATCAAAGTAGCCGACAATTTCTGCAGCCAGTTCTTGGTGGGGGTAGAAGCGGGAGAATTGCTCCCTCAAGTCTAAGCCATTCAGATTCAGTTGAGCGATGCGAACGCCTACTTCTTGGGGCAGTAATTCGTCAATCAAAATGCCGCTGGGAGCTGTACTGAACTTATCGATTAATTTGCCGGCAGTGAGGTTGAGATTCGCAGGCAGAATCGCCGCCAGCTCAGCCGCAATCTCTGCTGCCGGCTTTTCAAACATTTTGGGGTGGGCGTACAGGGTGTACACTGGCCGGTCAATGGCTAGGATATTCCCTTGCCGGTCAACAATCGGGCGTCGGGGAACAAGCTGCTGCTGGACATCGTGTTGCTGATCCCGGGCTTTATCTGTGAGTTCCTTGCCCTGAATGACTTGTAGCTTGTAAACATTGGCACCCAGCATAAGGGAGCCAGCCATTAAGATTAACCAAACCACTACCAGTCTCATCCTTTGCGCCAGCCCGACTGCATGGACTAGAGCGGTAGATGGCGGCTGCTTTTGGCTGCGGGCGCTTCCCTTGCGCCTTTGACTGGCTCGCCCGGCAGCGCTCCGGCTCGCTTTTCGCTCCAGTTCTGCTTTCCGCTGCGACAGGAAAACGACTCGCGACGGCTGTCGCGAGTTGACCGGCTCTGAATTGGTGCCGGTGTGGGGGCGTTTTGCTCTTCTGCGCCCGCGCCGGTTAAATGATGAGGGCGGCATTGTCGAGGCCATAGTTTTATTGCTCACTCAGGATTTTTAATTTTGGCGTTACCCCTTGACAGAAACGAGCGTCTAGGGTATAATAATCTTTCAGTAAATTGAAAGAAAATCTAAAATTTTTGTGGCTGGGGCTGCGCAGTGAAACCCGTTGTGTTTGTCCCATATGCCCCTAGCCCAAAGCCCCCGACCTGCATCAGGGGCGAAAAGCCCGCCACTCCTTCAGCCCATGCCCTGTTCCAGCACTGCGCCACCCAACCCGCAGATGCCAAAGTTCAGGCGGCGGGCACTAATACCCCAGAGGTTTGGAGGCAGCCTTCTGAGAATTGCCGGCGGGACCGCTCTGGTCGGCTGGGGCGGCCCGATGGCGGGGCGGGGCGGGGTTGAGAAAAATCATCCGGTCTGGGGTGGGGGACACCAGTCCCGACCCTGGATGTTCGGCTTGTTTGGCCAGTTGATTTTTCAGGGTTTCATTGGCAACAGCCAGTTGCCCCTCTTGGCGTCGCAGAGTTTCTAGCTTGCGCGACTGCTGGCGCATCATCTGCTGGGAACAGACCGTCCACCCGTAAACGCTCAAGCAGGCGACCACTAGCAGGAGGGTCAAGACCGAGGAAGCTCGCTGCACGCCAAGGAGCGCTCGCAACCACAGCGGTAGGGTTGCCGGTGCCGGCAGGACTTTAACCGTTTGGCTGGCGGTCCTTGGCGGCACGGCGGTCAGCGTCCTGTTGACAGGAGTCACTTGGGGGGTGCCGGCGGCTGGATCGGGAGTTTGAGACCTTTGGCGGCGCGAACCCGTGGCTCTAAGAGCAGCAGACATAGACTTCACCTATATCGAGTATGGAATTGCCCACCGGGCTGTTGTGGAGTTGATGGCAACTGTCGTATATTGAGGCGCTCGGGGGATTTGTCAGCTAGTTTTCCCCACAAGAGCGAAAAAATCAATCACATCCATAATACCACTGGGCTGTTTTTGCACCGGCCCGCCGGGTTGGGCCCAACCCAGATCCTAGATCCTACCCGGGCGAGATGAATTTCTGTGATATTTTCTGGTAACTGCAGTATCTTATTCATCTAGTGAGCGGATGCCAATTGCCGGCCCCGCGCACTGGACAATCCCACAAATACCGGTTTGGCCCAGTTCCTGGCCACTTGGCCTATAAAAACTGGGCGCAGTAAACACTTTTATTGGAGGATGCCCCTCCTCTATCCCTTACCCGGATGGGGTGTGCGGCGCATAACACTTACATGAACACAAAAATCCTTGGTTTAGCTCTAGCCCTCAGCATGAGTGCCGCTCTCGGAGCCTGCGGCGGCGGCGAAACAGCTCCCCCACAGCCACCGGAGACGAAGACAACCGCACCGACACCGGTGGAGACAGCGAAGCCGCCAGTAACCACCACTCCGACGGCACCTAAAACGGATACAAAAACGGAAGCCAAACCCGGTGAGGGCAAACCGGAAGCCAAACCCGGTGAGGGCAAACCGGAAGCCAAACCCGGTGAGGGCAAAACGGAAGCCAAACCCGGGGAAGGCACCAAGAAACCTTAATAAGTTGGCTGTCGCTCCTCACACATCCCTCGGCACAAGAAAGCCCTCCAGTTTGGCCAGGCGGGTCAAAAGCAGGCCGGTGTGGCAATGGCTGCTGGTCACTTCCCTTGGCCTGTCTCCCAAGAGGGCTAGCAGTGTTAGATCGCCGGTGCGCACGCTGCCAAATTGTTAAATAACAGTCTGTTAACTCAGCAGCTGAAACAGGCTAGTCTTGCCTTCTCCTGAAGCAGGTCTAGCTGTCCTGCCTGAGTTTTTGTGTCTTGCGCCCCATCTTTGACGTGTTGGCTTTCCTTGCTAGTAAGGCTTACTCCTTAATTTATTAAATGCTGCTGTTGCAGTTCAGTACGTCTCATTATTGCCGCAAGGCTCGACTGGCGCTCGGCTACAAGAAAATCCCTTACCGCGTTAAGAATCTAACGCCGGGAGCGCACGCGCTGAAGGTCAAACCGCTGACGGGGCTGACGGCTGTGCCGGTTCTCCTCCCGGAACTCGAAGGGCAGCCGGCAGCGATTGGGGACTCGACGCGAATTTTGCAATTTCTAGAAACGTTCCAGCCAGAACCGGCTTTGTCGCTGCCGGCACTAAGGCTGCAGGCACAAGCTTTGATGCTCGAAGACTGGCTGGATGAAAGTATCGGCACCGCCACCCGATTTGTCTACTACGATTTTCGCGCCGGGGAGGGGAAGCAGATTGACCCTTCTCTATTCAGCCTGCTGCTGATCCAAGTGGTGCGCCGGCAGTACAAGATTAATCAAGCCTCGGCACAGCTGGCGTCTGAGCGTCTCGCCACTGCGCTTGAGTTTTTGTCGTGCCGGTGGATTGACAGCCCCTACTTGGTGGGCGAGCATTTGAGCGTTGCTGATATAGCGGCGGCTGCCCTGCTCAGCCCCCTGGCGCTGATTCCGCAGTACCGGCAGGACTATCCCTGGCTGTTCGAGCGCATCGCCCAAGTCCACCACCTCTGCGGCGAGCCGGTGCCGCCAGGATTGGCGTGAGCGGCATTATACCATAGGGTAAACTTTTTGTCAAGGGAGAAAATCCGTGGGTCGAAAATGTCCCCGCAGGTTTGCAGTCGCGCCCGCCCTGATGTTGGCCTTGGTGGGTTCTGAACCGGCACTCTCGCTACCACCGGCATCTGACGTTCCGGAAGAGGTATTGCGCACAGAGATTTTCACGGCGGCGAGATCGCCGGTGGACGGCAAACCCCTCACTGCCGCCGAGTATGCCGAACTGCAAGCCGAACTCTTAAGCGCGCCAACACCGAGGCTGAACGCGGACGTGCAGCAGCTGATTTTCCTGCTGCGGGTGCGCAAGCTGATTCGCACGATTGTGCCGTTTTCCCCGATTTGAAACCCCCCCCGCTTTGTGACAGGAGTAATCTCGTATGTGAGATGGCCGGTGAGATCCATCCCCTTTATATGATATACTATACTTAAGCGCGCTACAATCTAGTATATCATACAAGCGCTGTATCCCAGCAAATCCGTTTTGTATGATATACTATACTTAAGCGCGCTACAATCTAGTATATCATACAAGCGCTGTATCCCAGCAAATCCGTTCCGTATGATATACTTGGACACAAGCAACTCCGGTTCAAATTAACATGGCTGAAGTGCTTGCCTCGCAAAAGGTTTGTGTCGAAAATCCCTCAATTTCCGCTTAAACAGTTTCGACGCACCCCCGGGCTCGGGGAAAAACGAACTCTTCTCTTTTCAAGCTGCCGGCGGGGCGAACTGAAAATCTTCACGTGGATTTATTAAATTTAACATGGCTGAAGTGCTTATAAGATAAGGGATGCAATATCAAAAATTACTCTATTTACGCTTAAACAGTTTGTATGCACCCCCGGGCTCGGGGAGAAACGGATAATTCTCTTTTCAAGCTGCCGGCGGGCCTCACTGAAAGTCTTCACGCGGATTTATTAAACTTAACACGGCTAAAGTACCTATGGGCAAAGGGTTACATAGTCAAAAATTACTCAATTTCCGCTTAAATAGTTTGGATGCACCCCGGGCTCGGGGAGAAACGAACTCTTCTCTTTTTCCCTGCCGGCGGAGCGCACTGAAAGTCTTCACGCGGATTTATTAAATTTTACACACCTGAAGTGCTTAGAGGATAAGGGATGCAATATCAAAAATTACTCAATTTCCGCTTAAACAGTTTGGATGCACCCCCGGTTTCGGGGAGAAACGAACTCTTCACTTTTCCCCCAGCCGGCGGGGCTGACTAAAAGTGTTCACGCGGATTTATTAAACTTAACACGGCTAAAGTGCTTATGTAAAAAGGGTTACATGGTCAAAAATTACTCAATTTCCGCTTAAATAGTTTGGATGCACCCCCGGGTTCGGGGAGAAACGAACTCTTCTCTTTTTAAGCAATTTCCGCTTAAACAGTTTGGATGCACCCCCGGGTTCGGGGAGAAACGAACTCTTCTCTTTTTAAGCTGCCGGCGGGCCGCACTGAAAGTTTTCACGCGGATTTATTAAACTTAACACGGCTGAAGTGCCTATGGGCAAAGGATTACATGGTCAAAACTTACTCAATTTCCGCTTAAATAGTTTGGATGCACCCCCGGGTTCGGGGAGAAACGAACTCTTCTATTTTTAAGCTGCCGGCAGGGCGCACTGAAAGTCTTCACGCGGATTTATTAAAATTTACACGGCTGAAGTGCTTATGGGGGAAAAGATGCAATATCAAAAATTACTCAATTTCCGCTTAAATAGTTTGGATGCACCCCGGGCTCGGGGATGAACGAACTCTTCTCTTTTCAAGCTGCCGGCGGGACGCACTGAAAGTTTTCACGCGGATTTATTAAACTTAACACGGTTAAAGTGCCTATGGGCAAAGGGTTACATGGTCAAAAATTACTCAATTTCCGCTTAAACAGTTTGGATGCACCCCCGGGCTCGGGGATGAACGAACTCTTCTCTTTTCAAGCTGCCGCCAGGGCGAACTGAAAGTCTTCACGCGGATTTATTAAACTTAACCCGGCTGAAGTGCTTATGGTCGAAGAGTTACATAGTCAAAACTTAATCAATTTCCGCTTAAACAGTTTCGACGCACTCCCGGGCTCGGGGAGAAACGAACTCTTCACTTTTCCCCCAGCCGGCGGGGCTGACTAAAAGTGTTCACGCGGATTTACTAAACTTTACAGAACTGAAGTGCTTATTAGCAAAGGGTTCTATAGTCAAAATTTACTCAATTTCCGCTTAAACAGTTTGGATGCACTCCGGGCTCGGGGATGAACGAACTCTTCTCTTTTCAAGCTGCCGGCGGGACGCACTGAAAGTTTTCACGCGGATTTATTAAACTTAACACGGCTAAAGTGCCTATGGGCAAAGGGTTACATAGTCAAAAAATACTCAATTTCCGCTTAAACAGTTTGGATGCACCCCCGGGTTCGGGGATGAACGAACTCTTCTCTTTTCAAGCTGCCGGCGGGGCAAACTGAAAGTCTTCACGCGGATTTATTAGAATTAATACAGCTGAAGTGCTTGTCGGACAAAGGGTACATGGTCAAAAATTACTCAATTTGCGTTTAAACAGTTTGTATGCACCCTCCCGGGTTGGGGAGAAACGGATAATTCTCTTTTCAAGCTGCCGGCGGGATTTATCGCCTGTGCTTATAGCGTCGAATGCCGGCACGACATCTAGAAACCAGGAAACTTAAAGCACCCTGGTTTCTTGCCGGCAAGCTTAATTGTGCCGGCCTCTTTACCGCAAATAGCAGCTGCATGTCAACTCAGATCCGCGATGTCTTGAGCGAAAGTGTAAATCGTTTGAGTTTCCAGGCGATCGCAGACAGAAGACGGTAACTGGCTGAGGGGGAAGCTATGCCGGCTCAGGTGCACGCCCAGATTCGTCAGGGGATCGGCACCGGCAGACACCAGGAATTCAAGTTGCCACACTTGCGGCTCCCTGGCCAGCTGGTCGAGGATTTGCCCGATCGCTTTGACGTAGGGATGGCTGGGCTGCCGGTACCAGTCAGTTGCGGCCAAGTGCGGCTGGTCGAAACCCAAGTGGACAGTCAGAGAGGGTTTGCCAAACAGGGGCAAAATCACCGGTCGCGTTTCTTCCTGCAGCAGCAGGTGGTGCTCCGCCGCCAAATTCCGCAGTTGTTCCAAGCGCTCAAAGCGATCCGCAACCGGCAGCAAATCGTCAGTCCAGTGAATGGCCACTGTTACCAGATAAGTCTGCAACAGCATGTGACCCAGCTTTTGCGCCTTAGTGGCGAGATAGCTGCAGTTGTACAAATTGGCCTCAATCAGCAGCGGCACCCTGTCCACAATCTCCAAACCGTAACCCTTCAACCCTGCAATCTTGCGGGGGTTATTAGTAATCAGGCGGATTTTGCTGACGCCCAAATCGTTCAGCATTTGCGCCCCCACACCATAGTTGCGCAAATCGGCAGGGAAACCGAGGCGCTCATTGGCCTCTACGGTATCCAGCCCCAAATCCTGCAGCGAATAGGCTTTTAGCTTATTAATCAGGCCAATTCCCCGACCTTCTTGGCGCAGGTAGACCACTACGCCGCTGCCGGCATTTTCAATCATCTTCAGCGCCGCAATTAGCTGCATGCGGCAGTCGCAGCGCAGCGATCCCAGGGCGTCGCCGGTCAGGCATTCCGAGTGAACGCGCACCATTACCGGCTTGTCGTGAAAATCCGCCGGCTCCCCTTTAACGATAGCAACATGCTCGCTACTGTCTAGCAAGTTGCGGTAAGCGTATATGTGGAACTGACCGAACTCTGTCGGCAAAAGGGCCACCGTCTCGCGGCAGACAAACCGCTCGTGTTTGAGACGGTAGCTGATTAAGTCGGCGATACTGATAATTTTCAGGCTGTGGGTGCGGGCGTACTCGACCAACTGGGGCAGTCTCGCCATCGAACCGTCGGGATTTTGGATTTCGCAGATCACACCGGCAGGATACAGACCGGCCAGTCTGGCCAAGTCCACGCCGGCTTCCGTATGGCCGGCGCGCCTCAAGACGCCCCCTTCCTTGGCCCGCAGGGGAAAGATGTGGCCCGGTCGGCGCAGGTCGCTCGGTCGCGTGCTCGGGTTGATAGCGGCTTGGATGGTGCGGGACCTGTCCTCCGCTGAGATGCCGGTGGTGACGCCCAAGTGGTGCCCCGCGTCAATGCTGACGGTAAACGCCGTCTGGTCAAGGGCGGTGCTGCTGGCCACCATTAATGGCAAGTCCAGCTCATCCAAGCGTTCGCCGGTCATGGCCAGACAAATCAGACCCCGCGCGTATACTGCCATGAAATTAATCGTGTCGGGGGTGGCAAACTGGGCGGCGCAGATGACGTCGCCTTCGTTTTCCCGGTTTTCATCATCCACCACCACGACACACCGGCCCGCCTTGAGGTCTGCCAGGGCGGCGTCAATGGAGTCAAATTCCACGGATTGAGTTGAGGGGGGGAGGGTGCTTTCCACAGAGAGTTCCAGCCGAGCGCTAATCTTAAGTTTTTTTATAGATCCTATTCAATTGTACCGCGTTTGCAGGGGCGAGAGGCTTGACCCGCCCAGCTGAGGGCGGTTGCTGGGGGCCGGTGCGCCGTTTGTAGTTGGGCTAAAGCCCTGCAGTTTGTAGTTGGGCTAAAGCCCTACAGTTTGTAGTTGGGCTAAAGCCCTACAGTTTGTAGTTGGGCTAAAGCCCTCCCGCGTTGGGTGTATATTTAATGTTCTAGCTCTAAAAACGGGTGAATACCCCGAGGGGGAAGTCTCTCATGCTGTTGACTGACATGGTTCGACTTTTGGGCCAACCCTACTTCCAAGCTCCCAACTGCCTTATTTATCACGCTGATTGCTTAGAGGCAATGGCAAAGCTGCCCGATGAGTGCGTGAATCTAACTGTTACCAGTCCGCCCTATAATATAGGGAAAGAGTATGAAAAACCCCTGCCGCTAGATGAGTATTTAAATTGGTGCGAGCGCTGGATAGCAGAGATTTACCGGCTCACTCTTCCCAGGGGAGCTTTCTGGCTCAATTTGGGCTATCTGTCAGTGCCCAGTCGGGCGAAGGCGATTCCGATTCCCTACCTCCTTTGGGACAGAGTTCCTTTTTACCTGATTCAGGAGATTGTCTGGAACTATGGGGCTGGCGTTGCCGGCAGCAAGTTCTTCTCGCCGCGCAATGAAAAGTTTCTATGGTATGTTAAAAATTATGAAGATTATACATTTAACCTTGACGAAGTTCGCGACCCTAATGTAAAATATCCCAAGCAGAAGAAAAATGGCAAAATAAAGGTCAACCCGAAAGGCAAAAACCCAACAGATGTCTGGGAGTTTCCCAAGGTGACTTCTGGCAAAAACCGCTCATCACAAGAGCGCACGTCTCATCCGGCTCAATTTCCTGTTGCGGTCATCGAACGCATCGTCAAGGCTTCATCCAACCCCAATGAGGTGGTTCTCGATCCCTTTCTCGGTTCGGGAACGGTTGCGGCTGTCGCTTTAAGTTTGCAGCGCTCTGTCATTGGATTTGAGATTCGCCAGGACTACTGCGATATTGCGGCTAGCCGAATTGAGGATTCGTTGAACCAACAGCAATACAGGGCGGAATTCAGCAGATTGTAGAGCCGGCTGCACAGAGGCGAGATCCTTTGGCTAGCAGTCAGCAACTAATTACAGCCAACCCCAGACAGCTCTCTTCTTGTCCTCCCTCTGCGCCCTCTGTGCCCTCTGCGGTTTATAAAATCAATACTTCTGACCCCCTCAGCGATCATTTGTATACGGGGATACACTTTACGGCGGGGCAGGTGTCCTCGGGTGTGCGAGAGAGAAAGTAGCTCTCTACAGGACAACCTGGGATAAAATGCTTCCCGAGCTAAACTATCAAAGAAAACGCTATACGGGAAAAGCATTATGGATGATTTAGGGCAGGTGCCGGTTGGGATAGTTGGGGCGTCTGGGTATGGCGGGGTGCAGCTGGTGCGGCTGCTGATGGATCACCCAAAGCTGAAACTGGCTTATCTGGGGGGCGAAAGCAGTGCCGGCAAGCCTTTCTCGGATCTTTACCCCCACTTGGGACACGCGGTTAGCCTGCCGGTGGAGCCCATAGACCTAGAAACCATTGCTGGGCGCTGTCAAGTGGTGTTCCTGTCGCTACCGAACGGTTTGGCCTGGAAAATGGCACCGGCACTGCTGGAAAAAGGGTGCAAGGTTCTCGATCTCTCCGCTGACTACCGATTTGCCAACTTAGACACCTATAAGGCGTGGTACGGCGGCGAGCGCACCGATAAAGAAACAGCAGCTACAGCTGTTTACGGTTTGCCGGAACTTTACCGCGACCGGATTAGGGAAGCCCAGCTAATCGGCTGTCCCGGCTGCTATCCTACCGCCAGCCTCCTGGCGCTGTCGCCCCTGCTCAAACAGGGTTTAATTTTGACGGAAACTGCCATTATTGACGCTAAATCTGGCACCTCTGGCGGCGGGCGGCAAGCCAAAACCAATATGCTGCTCGCGGAAGCGGACAACTCCCTGGGCGCGTACAGTGTTGCCCGCCACCGGCACACTCCAGAAATTGAGCAAATTTGCAGCGATTTGGCCGGTCACGAAGTTTTGGTGCAGTTTACCCCGCACCTGATTCCGATGGTGCGCGGGATTTTAGCCACGGTTTACGCCACCCTGCGCGATCCGGGGCTGGTGCGGGAAGATTTAATTACGATTTTCTCCGCTTTCTACCGCTCCTGTCCTTGGGTGAAGGTTTTGCCCGCCGGCGTCTACCCCCAAACCAAGTGGGCTGCCGGCACCAATCTCTGCTATATCAGCGTGGAAGTTGACCCGCGCACTGACCGCGTTATCGTTATGTCAGCAATTGATAACTTGATTAAGGGTCAAGCCGGTCAAGCTATCCAGTGTGTTAATTTGATCATGGGCTGGAATGAAACTCTGGGATTGCCCCAGATGTGTTTCTATCCCTAATCCGTCGGGGCGCGTTAGAGGGCGGGTTTGGGGGCGGGTTTATTCATGCCCGTCCCGCCCGTCAAAAACATTTCAGGTTCGCCCCGCCCTTATCGCTGATTTATAAAGAAACAGTGAAGCCACAAGGAACACCATTCTTACTTAACAGTGACTTTATAAATCAGCTTTCAGAATCGCGCTCCCCACAGATATAAAAATAGACAGATCGGGAATGGACAAGGCATCTCACTTGCCAGTCGGGTGAGGCACAGGCGAGACGCTGGTCCTACGTCCTAACCCAAGGTACAGGAATCGGCGAGACGCAGGTCCTGCGTCCTAACCAAAGTGGCTACTGATATAGCAGTATGCACTTAGGTTAGAACATTAGACCTTCAGGGGGGGCGGGACGCCTGCCCTACGTCTATATCCCAGTAGTAATATGGGTTAGGACAATAGGAGCAGGACTGGGGGGGTGCAAAAGAGGCCGAAATGTACGAACCTAAGTGCCTAGTGCTATATATCTACACTCAATCCGCCCTTGGGGGATTATTTGGGATTCCCCAGTTCCGCCAGCGCTCCTTAGAGTGGCCACCCTACAGGGAGACTCTCACACCGGCATGTCGGGCCAAAAATCGAATGGCGTCAGCTGTGGTTTCAAATTCTCGACTCGTGAATGCGCGAGGCGTGAACGCTTCGATGCCGGTCACATCCCGAGCTTCCCTGAGGCGACCGAGCGAGCGAACTTTTGGCCCACCGCCGCTCTGCTGTTTGGTGAAAAGCTCGCGCTCGCTTATATCCGAGGGATCGGTTGCCTTCAGCCAAAATCCTTTCGGGCACTGTTTCTCATCTATATAAATGCGCCCTACCGCTCCTGGGAGAGCGCCCGCTTGGGCTGGCTCATCCGCCTTGTCGAGCTCAACGGCAAATGGGGGCAGCGCTTTGATGTGCTCGCAAGCCGGCTTTTTCCCCGATTCATCTAGCTGCGAAGCGGCGAACGCTGCGCAACTGCAAGCATCGAAGTTGAGTTTGTACTGCTTGCCGGTTGCCAGATCCGTGCAGATGGCGGTAGCCAAACTTGAAGTGAAAGCCTTGGGAGCATCCCGGTTGTGCAAAGAAGCCCATATCAATGCGACAATGATTTCAACAGGGGGCAGGAGGAGAGGATTTTTGGCCAGCTGAATCCCGGAAACGGGATTGAAAGAAAGCCTTGGAACTTGGCGCGAGCGATAAATGTGGCCCAGCGCCGCCCTGTCCCTTTACACACAAACTTGGCCCACGGGCACTTGTTGCGCAGCATCATGCGGACTTCCAGGACTTCCGAGGCGATGTCCTCCAGGACGCAGGACATGACGTGGATCAGGCTTTCCCAAGATTCGAGGTTGAGGATGCAGTCAATCATTGCTATAATCCTTGGTAATCTATAATCCTTAATAGATGTTCGGGCCGGGCCATCAACCCGGCGCTTTTTTTCACATTCACATTGTAGAGCGTATACATTTGCCTGTCAAATTAGATAAAGCAATGGGGTAGCTCTGAACAATAAGAAAAACTTATGAAAACAGGGCGAATGATGAGTTAGGATAGAAAAGAAGAGAAGAGGGAACTGTATGGACACACATAAATTTCAATCTTTAGGTGTGGGCTTGCGTTACAAGCAAAAGCCCGTGTCGGTGATGCTTCCTCCTGAGCTTGATAACAGAATTAGAGCTTTGCCCAACCGTTCGGAGTTTATTAGACAGGCTATTGCTGAGAAGTTTGCCAGAGAGGATCAGGAGCAATTATCTTAATGTAGGTTCATCTCCATGAACTTAATCCACTCAAGCCTTTCGCCATCTCACCTGTGGAATTGGGGGATGTTCCTGTACAGAGGTAGAAAATTAACTGTTTTTGCGGGGCTTTGAACCGGCAGCGGGCGACCGATGTGGCCAAAGGTCGCCCCGCCGCCGGCACGAACACAGCCCACCGGCACCTGATGCGCAGCATCATGTGGACTTCCAGGACTTGAGGAATGATGTCCTGCAGCACGCAGGACATCACGCGGAGAGGACTGTCCCAAGATTCGAGGTTGAGAGAGAAAATTTAATCTCGGATTTTCAGGGCCAAGCCGGAGAGCGTGATATACTACACACAGAGATTTGAGGACAGCCCTATTGGCCAGATAGTGGCTCTTTGAATTTTCCACTGTCCCAATTGCGGGTTTATGCTATCGCAGGACTGGAATGGCGCTTTTAGGATGTTCCTGAAAGCTTTGCGGGATACCGCCTCTATCATCTTTGACGGGGATAGTGCTATCGCTGCATTGTCCGGTAATATCCGGAACAATGTCGCGTAAATGTATCAGCGCACGAGCGTGATTGCGATAATTCTCCTTGTGTGTTTTGTTCCGTTCCGGGTTTGCGGCCCGGTGTTTTTTTTGGGGGGGGAACGGCCAGCTTTCGCGCCCAGCAGGCCATCCAATCGGTTGCCCGCTTCCTGTGCCGGTGTCCCAGCACTCTTCTATTAAATTACATATCGCGACCCTGCACACCCCTTAAAAAACTCTAACTTTTAGCCCTTTTGCCTTGGAATAACTTCTAAACTTAACGGATTACCTCTAAAAGACAAATATATAAAGTAAAGATGCCAAGGAAAAAGCCTCCAGTTCTTAGCCAGCATGACTTTCAGCCTATTGGCGAACAAGCGATGGCTGACAGGCCAGTAGTGGTTCGCGTACCGATTGCTATTCGCGAACAGGTTGACCAGTTGCCTAAAAACAGGCGCTCAGAACTGTTAAGACAGTGGATAGAACAAGGGTTGAAGCAGTGGAATGAGATGGGGGGCGGTGGGGAAGAAGAGCAGTGAGCGCTCTGGCTCTTGCTGGGCCTTTATGTGCGTGGCCGGACCGGCCCCTTTCCAGAGCCATCTCGCTGGGAGCAAGTGGGTGCGCCAGTGGCAGCATCGAAAGCAACAGGGCACTCCGATGGATTTTCAAAGCAACACCGGCGCAAAGCGCGGAAGGGGGAGGGGCGCTGCAGCGCCGCACCCCCAGAAGACTCACCGATTACTTAGATCCCTTTGGCCCAAGACCGGCAGCACCGGCATAAACAGCGCGGTCGCCCAATTCATCCTCAATGCGCAGCAGGCGGTTGTATTTGGCCACGCGCTCGCTGCGGCACAGAGAGCCGGTTTTAATCTGACCGGCACGAGTCGCCACAGCCAAATCCGCAATCGTCGTATCTTCCGTCTCGCCCGAACGGTGACTGATAATCGAGCGGAAACCGCTGCGGGTTGCCAGCTCAATAGCTTCCAGCGTTTCAGTCAAAGACCCGATTTGATTGAGCTTAATCAAAATCGCGTTGCCGGCACCGGTGTCGATGCCCTTTTTCAACCGGCTGGGGTTAGTGACAAACAAATCATCCCCCACCAGCTGCACGCTAGCGCCCAGCTTTTGCGTCAGCAGCTGCCAGTTGCTCCAGTCCTCCTCGTGCAGCCCATCCTCAATCGAAACAATCGGGTACTGGCTGGTGAGCTTAGCCAGATAGTCTATCATCTCCGCCGGCTCGTGAGCGCTGCCCTCATAGACATACTTCCCATCCTTGTAGAACTCGCTCGCCGCCACATCCAGGGCCAAAGCCACTTGCTCGCCCGGTTTGTAGCCAGCTTTTTCAATCGCCGCCACCAGCAATTCCAGCGCCGCCTGATTGGACTCCAGATTGGGGGCGAAACCGCCCTCATCGCCGACGCCGGTGAGCAATCCCTTCTCATCGAGCACCTTGCTGAGAGAGGCGAACACCTCCGCACCCCAGCGCAGCGCTTCCCGGAACGAAGACGCCCCCACCGGCACAACCATAAACTCCTGAAAATCCACATTATTCGCTGCGTGGGCACCGCCGTTAATCACATTCATCAAAGGCACCGGCAGCAGATTGGACAGCGGAGAGCCCAGATAGCGGTAAAGCGGGATTCCCAGGACATCAGCGGCGGCTTTCGCAGTTGCCAGAGAAACCGCCAGAATAGCATTAGCTCCCAGATTAGACTTATTAGCAGACCCATCCAACTCAATCATGGTGCGGTCTACCAGCGCTTGCTCGAGGGCGTCGAGTTCCTGCAACTTAGGGGCGATTTTGTCCCTGACATTTTCCACAGCCTTGAGGACACCCTTGCCTCCGTAGCGGTTCTTGTCCCCATCCCGCAACTCGTGAGCTTCAAACGTGCCGGTGGAAGCGCCGCTGGGAACCTGGGCCAGTCCCCCGTAACCGCCCGCTAAGTACACTTCCGCTTCTATCGTGGGGCGTCCCCGCGAGTCAAGAATTTCTCGTGCCTTAATCGATTCAATCGCGGTGTCTTGCATGTCGATCCTTCCCTATTACAACCTCTGACAGCAGGATTGCCGGCGGGACACACCCCGGGTGTGCCGTGCGGCGGGCAAGCCTGAAGAGGAAATCGTCCGATTGTTAGGATAAGGGGCTTTCAGCGGGGGAGCCGGTGAAATTAACAATCTTTGCGGATCTGCCGGTGTGGGGCACCCCGGTCCTACGGAGCCGCTTCGCGTGCCGCATGGGGCATAAGGCATAGGGCATAGGGCATGGGGCATGGGGCATAGGGCATAGGGGCTGCACCAATCTGGGGGAACCCGGCACCCCAACCCCCTCCTCGTGCAGCGTCCTCTTTTTTCTCCGTTCTTGGAGTCCCTTCACGGGGGCGGTTCACTCCCCCTTTGCTGATTCTTTCAAAATGCGAGCCACAATGAAGAAAAGTAAAGCAATCAGGAGCTGTCTATGCGTCTGCTGCACACGATGTTGCGAGTTGGCAACTTAGAAAAGTCGTTGGACTTCTACTGCGGCATCCTGGGGATGAAGCTGCTGCGCCAGAAAGACTATCCGGGCGGTCAATTCACCCTGGCATTTGTGGGCTACGGCGATGAAGCTGACCACACCGTCTTAGAGCTGACCTACAACTGGGGCGTCGAGAAGTACAATTTAGGCGACGCCTACGGCCACATTGCCATTGGCGTAGAAGATATCTACGCCACCTGCGAGGAAATCAAAACTCGCGGCGGCAAGGTGACGCGGGAGCCTGGCCCAATGAAGCACGGCACCACCATTATTGCCTTCGTCGAAGATCCGGACGGGTACAGAGTCGAGCTGATCCAGCAGAGCACCCTGATCTCACCGGCAGACCAGCAGGAAGCGGCACCGGCAATGGCCACCTGATGCCGCCTTCTTTACCTTCCCCGCTTCCCACAAAGAAAGCGGGGAAAGCGCTCTCCCTGCTGTGCGAGCGGTGCCCGGTTTGGGGGATTGACGCAAGAGACACAAACGTGGTAAGAACAATACATAAGGATAGCTAAAAGCCAAAACCAGCTTTCCCACAAAAGAATCTTGGCAACGGGACTGAACGAAAAGGTGAGGCGAGCGGCTGGGCTTGCACTGGGGTGGAGCGCCGCCGGCATTTTAACCCAGGCTGTGCCGGCACTGGCAGAGCCGGCGGCTGGTTTCAGCCCCGCCGGCACACTTGACCGATCCGAGCACTGGCAAAAGAAACTGTGGCGAATAAACAATCACCCCCCGATTGCCGGCGCAGGACAGATATCTCCCCCTTCCCTGCCAGAACAGCAGTCTGAAATTGCGAACCCAGATCCCGCAGAAAAATCCCCAAATCCCCCAATCCCGGCTCCGGCAGACCCTCTCGAAACGGCTGAGCCAGACTCGGCGATGGCTCAGATAACTTCTGTCGATGAGCTGTCCGACGTGCAGCCGGCAGACTGGGCGTACCAAGCGCTAAAATCCTTAGTAGAGCGCTACGGCTTGCGGCCCGGCTATCCCGACGGGACCTTTCGCGGCAACCAACCGCTGACGCGATACGAATTTGCCGCTGTTTTGGCGGAAGCGATCGAGAAAATCCCGCCCCTGATGGCCGGCGATCGAGAGAGATTCGCCGAAGACATCGCGACGCTGCGGCGACTGGAAAGAGACTTTTCCAAAGCTTTAGAGGATCTGCGCAACCGGCTCGACAGCATTGAGGTTGCGGCGACTAAACTGGAAGAGAATCGGTTTTCTGCTACCACTAAAATGACCGGTCAGCTGATTTTAACTCCCTCCACCGGCACCGCAGCTCCAATTGTGGCTCGCCAGCGGCTGAACCTGCTCACGAGCTGGCAGTCTGACCAGTTGCTGGTGACTCAGCTGGAAATGGGAAATGGGGGTTACGATCCCGTGAGCCGCGCCCAAAATGAGGGGGAGAATTTGCTGGGAAGCGCCGGAAAACTTGCCGGTGCCGGTGGGCTGGATTATGCGGAAGTGGGTGAGACGGTGCGGTTGAGCAAGCTGCAATATACATTTCGCCCCCTGTCTGGCTTGGCGGTGACTGTTGGGGCGAAAATGTCTCCCAGAGATTTTATCGACCGCAACCGATTTGCCAGTGACGAAGCCGTGGATTTCAATTCTAGCTTTTTTGTAAACAATCCGCTAATTGTGCAGAATCAGATTGACCGGTTTGGCGGTGCCGGTGTGGCGGTGAATTGGGATATTAAGGGCGCGCCGGTGAGCCTGAGCGCCCTGTATATTGCGGCGGATGCGGAAGATTCGGTGAGTGGCGGCTTCTTTCGCGACCGCAATCAGGGCAGCTTGGAGTTTAAATTCTCGCCTGACCCCAGCTGGGCGCTGCGGCTGCAATACACTAAGGCTATTATTAATGATAGCAATATTAGTGCGGTTGGCATTAATGCCGAGTGGGCGAAAAGTCGCACGATCGGCTTTTTTGGTCGCTTCGGGTTTGGCAGCTACGATGGGTTCAGCACTGTTTTGGGCAGAGAGTTGGACGCGCATCCGTGGACTTGGGCGGTGGGGGTGACGCTGCGGAACTGGACTGTTCCGGGAACGCTTGCCGGTGTGGCTGTGGGCCAGCCGTTTGTTACGGGAGATGTGGGGGATGCGACGCAAACCAATTTTGAGGCGTTCTACAGTTTTTTAGTGAGCGACAATTTGAGCATTACTCCGTCAGTGATTGCGGTGACGAATGCTGATAATGACAGCAAGAATGGGACAGCTTGGCACTTTGCAGTGCGCAGTGTGTTTTCGTTTTAGGAAGACTGGGTATGGGGCATGGGGCATGGGGCATGGGGCATGGGGCATGGGGCATCGGGCATGGGGCATGGGGCATCGGGCACCGGGCAGGCTGGCCCACGCCCCACAACTTGTGTGCCGGCTCGCACTCCTTATGCCGCTGAGAGCTAAGATCGAAACGGAAATCTCACAGCTGAAAGCCCTCGCCAATAGATGCAGCCAACCGACTCTACCAAATTTACCGAAAAAGCCTGGGACGCTATCGTTAAGTCGCAAGATGTCGCCCGCCGCTTCCAAAACCAGCAGCTGGAAGTGGAGCATGTGGCGCTCGCGCTGCTGGAACAGCCGGAAGGGCTGGCGCTGCGGATTTTGGGTCGCGCCGGCGTGAGTGGGGAGCAGCTGGCGCAGCAGTTAAAAGCGTTCACCCAGCGCCAGCCTAAAGTGGCGCGCGTGGATCAGCTCTACCTGGGGCGCGGCTTGGATATCCTGCTCGACAAGTCGGAAGAGTCCAGACAAGCTCTGCAAGACCAGTATATCGCCATCGAACACCTGCTGCTGAGTTTAGCAGAAGATGACCGAGTTGGCCGCCGGCTCCTCAAACCCTTCAATTGCGACCGGCAGCAGATGGAAGCGGCTGTTAAAGCTGTCCGGGGGAGCGCGAAAGTCCAAGACCAAAACCCGGAAAACCAGTACGAAGCTCTGGAAAAATACGGGCGGGACTTGACAGAACAGGCAAAAGCTGGTAAAATAGATCCGGTTATCGGTCGGGATGAGGAAATCCGCCGGGTTATCCAGGTGCTGTCGCGCCGCATGAAGAACAATCCGGTGCTGATTGGAGAGCCGGGGGTGGGGAAGACGGCGATCGCAGAGGCGCTGGCTCAGCGGATTGTGAATGGGGATGTGCCGGAATCTCTGAAAAATCGCCGGCTGATCGCTCTGGATATGGGGAGTTTGATTGCCGGTGCGAAGTACCGGGGGGAGTTTGAGGAGCGCTTGCGCTCGGTGCTGCGGGAAGTGACCGGCTCGGAGGGGCAGATTGTCCTGTTTATTGACGAGCTGCACACGGTTGTGGGCACCGGCGCGAGCACGCAAGGTTCTATGGATGCGGGGAATTTGCTGAAACCGATGCTGGCGAGAGGGGAGCTGCGCTGCATCGGGGCGACGACTATCGACGAGTACCGCAAGCATATCGAAAAAGATGCGGCTCTGGAGCGCCGGTTCCAGCAAGTGTTTGTCGATCAGCCTAGCGTGGACGATACGATTTCTATCCTGCGGGGGCTGAAGGAGCGCTATGAAGTGCACCACGGGGTGAAGATTCTCGACTCGGCGCTGGTGGCGGCGGCGACGCTATCGAGCCGGTACATCTCAGACCGGTTTTTGCCAGATAAGGCGATTGACTTGGTGGATGAGGCGGCGGCGAAGCTGAAGATGGAGATAACTTCTAAGCCGGCTGAGCTGGAAGCGGTTGACCGGCGGTTGATGCAGTTGGAAATGGAAAAGCTTTCTCTGGAGGCGGAAAACCAGCGTCCGGCTGTTGGTGTCAATCGGGCTTCCCTGGAGCGTTTGGAGCGGATTGAGGTGGAAATTGCCAGTTTGCGGGTGCGCCAGCAGGGGCTGAGCGGGCAGTGGCAAGATGAGAAGCAGTTGCTGCAAGCGATTAATGTGCTTAAGGAAGAAGAAGACAGTTTGCGGGTGCAAATTGAGCGGGCGGAGCGCAATTACGATTTGAATACGGCGGCGAAGTTGAAGTATGGGCGTCTGGAAGGGGTGCAGCGCGATCGGGAAGCGAAGGAAGCTGAGTTGCTGAAGCTGCAATCCCAGGGTTCGGCGCTGCTGCGCGAGCAGGTTACGGAAGCGGATATTGCGGAAATTGTGGCGAAGTGGACGGGGATACCGGTGAACCGGCTGCTGGAATCGGAACGCCAAAAATTGCTGCAGTTGGAGCAACAGCTGCACCGGCGCGTGATTGGGCAGCAGGAAGCGGTGACTGCGGTGGCGGCGGCGATTCGCCGCGCTCGCGCGGGGATGAAAGATCCGGGGCGTCCGATCGGCTCGTTCCTGTTTATGGGTCCGACGGGGGTGGGGAAAACTGAGCTGGCGCGTGCTCTGGCGCAGTGCTTGTTTGACAGCGATGACGCTCTGGTGCGCATTGACATGTCGGAGTATATGGAGAAACACTCTGTGTCGCGACTGGTGGGTGCGCCGCCGGGATATGTGGGCTATGAGGAGGGGGGGCAACTTTCGGAGGCGATTCGCCGGCACCCCTATTCGGTGCTGCTGCTGGATGAGGTGGAAAAGGCGCACCCGGATGTGTTTAATATTTTGCTGCAGGTGCTCGACGACGGGCGGATTACTGACTCCCAGGGGAGGATGGTGGATTTCCGCAATGCGGTGATTGTGATGACGAGCAATATCGGCAGCGATCACATTTTGGATGTGGCGGGGGATGACTCGCAGTATGAGGAGATGCGCAAGCGGGTGATGGGTGCGCTGCGATCGCATTTCCGCCCGGAGTTTCTCAACCGGGTCGATGATATTATTTTGTTCCACCCGCTGAGCCGGTTGGAGTTGCGGCAAATTGTGGGGATTCAAATCCAGCGCATTGAGAAGTTGCTGGCGGATCAGAAAATTTCCCTCGAATTGATGCCGGCGGCTCTTGACTATATCGCTGAGGTGGGGTACGATCCCGTCTATGGGGCGCGCCCCCTGAAGCGGGCGATTCAGCGGGAAATTGAAAATCCGCTGGCGACGATGCTGCTGGAACAAACGTTCGTTGCTGGGGATAAAGTTGCGATCGACCGGGCGGAGAAGGGGCTGAGTTTCCGGAATAAGCTGTTGCCGGTTTCTGAGACGGTTGCGCCGGTTGGTGTTGCGGGGGTGCCGGCTTCTTCGCAGGTGGTGGAAGTCAGGAGTGAGGAAGTTCGCTAGGCACTCAAATATAGCGTTTCTCATCCTTTGTGAGGGACTGAGAAACCCGGTTTCTCAAAGAAACCGGGTTTCTGCGTTCCCCCAAGAGGGAACGCACCCTACTGGTTTTTTGGGATGTAGGGATATCCGAATCACCGGCGGTGGGCAATTCCTTACCTCGAATTTGGCGGGATGGCAGAAAATCAATAATAATCGATGTTGAGGGTAATATCATGTCCGGTGGCACTGTTGTGGTATGGCAGATGGGAGCGGGCTCGTTCATATCCTTCCCTGTGTGGGGGCGGGTTTAGAAATATTCTGGACTTTCCCGATACATTGCTAGTGAACCCGCCCCTACAAGCCTTTCTATACAAAACAGATGCGAGCGGACATGATATCATACTCTCAAGTCCAAACAGCTATCATTTCTTAACCGGCAATCAGGAATATAACTATGACCGTACTGGAACAGGGCACGATCACTATTCATACCGAGAATATTTTCCCGATTATCAAGAAGTCGCTCTACTCGGATCACGAAATCTTCTTGCGGGAATTGGTGTCTAATGCTGTTGACGCTATCCAGAAGATGAAAATGGTGTCTCTGGCGGGCGAGTTCAGCGGGGAAACCGGGGAGCCGGAAATTGTCATCAGCGTTGATAAGGAGAAGAAGACGCTTTCGGTGTCGGACAATGGCATTGGGATGACTGGTGAGGAGGTGAAGAAATACATCAACCAAGTTGCTTTCTCCAGTGCTGAGGAGTTTATCGAGAAATACAAGGCGGCGGACGACCAGCAAATTATCGGTCACTTCGGGTTGGGTTTCTACTCTTCCTTTATGGTGGCGACAAAGGTGGAGATTGACACGCTTTCTTATAAGGAGGGGGCGCAAGCGGTACACTGGTCTTGTGACGGTTCGCCGGTGTTTACGCTGGAGGATTCGCCTCGCACGAGTCGCGGGACTACGGTGACGCTGTTTTTGCAAGAGGAAGAGGCGGAATATCTGGAACCGTCTCGCATCCGCCAGCTGGTGAATACCTATTGCGATTTTATGCCGGTGGCGATTAAGCTGGATGGGGAGCAGATTAACCGGCAAAAGGCTATCTGGCGTCAGTCTCCCAGCAGTTTGACTAAAGAGGAGTATTTGGAGTTCTATCGCTATCTCTACCCGTTCCAAGATGAGCCTCTGCTGTGGGTGCATTTGAATACGGACTATCCGTTTTTGGTGAATGGGATTATGTATTTCCCGAAGCTGCGCCCGGATGTGGATGTGACGAAGGGGCAGATTAAGCTATTCTGCAATCAGGTGTTTGTCAGTGAGCACTGTGAGGAGATTGTTCCTAAGTTCTTGCTCCCGATGCGGGGGGTGATTGACAGTCCGGATATTCCGCTGAATGTGTCGCGCAGTGCGCTGCAGATGGATCGCACGGTGCGGAAGATTGCGGACTTTATTGCCAAGAAGGTGGGCGACCGGCTGAAGGAGCTGTATCGGGAAGACCGCAACTATTATATCAGCATTTGGAAGGATTTGGGAACTTTCGTCAAGTTCGGATCGCTGAATGATGAGAAGTTCAAGAAGCAGGTGGAGGATATTATTATCTACCGCACGACGGCTGAGCTGAATGCTAAGGCTGATACGCCGGCGGTTCAGGTGCAGTCGGAGGAGGGTGATGTGTGGAAAGAGGTGACTCCTAGCGGGGATGCCGGTGGGCCATCTTATACGACGCTGAAGGAATATTTGGAGCGCAATAAGGAGCGCCACGAGAATCGGGTGTTCTACTGCACTGATGAGGTGTCGCAGGCGACTTATATTGACCTGCACAAGAGTCAGGGGTTGGAAGTGCTGTTTATGGATTCGTTTATTGACCCGCACTTTATCAGCTTCTTGGAGCGGGAATATAAGGATGTGAAGTTCTCGCGGGTGGATTCGGAGTTGGATGAGAAGCTGATTGAGAAGAATAAGGAGGCGGAGATTGTCGATCCGAAGACGAATAAGACGCGCAGTGAGCTGATTAAGGAGCTGTTTGAGAAGGCGCTGAATAAGCCGAAGCTGACGGTGCGCACGGAGGCGCTGAAGTCGGACGATCCAGCGGGTACGCCGCCGGCAATGGTGCTTTTGCCTGAGTTTCTGCGCCGGTTGCGGGATATGAATGCGCTGCTGCAGCAGCAGGAGTTGGCGCAATTCCCGGATGAGCACATTTTGGTGGTGAATACGGCGCACCCGATGATTCAGAATTTGGTGAATATTAGTGCCGGTGCGATTATTCAGGAGGGTAAGTCGCCTTCTGCTGAGCTGGCGGATTTGATTTGTCACCATGTTTATGATTTGGCGCTGATGGCTCAGAAGGGGTTTGATGCTGAGGGGATGAAGGCGTTTGTTGAGCGCTCGAATAAGGTGCTGACTCAGCTGACTCAGCGGGCTGCCGGTGGGTGATGAAGGCGAGAAACCGGGTTTCGGCGAGAAACCGGGTTTCTGCGATCACCTTTGCATTTCTAGCGAAGACTTTGTTCAGAAACCCGGTTTCTGAGTTTTCTTGGTTTCTGGAGCATTAGCCGGCAGGTTGAAACCTGCCGCTATACAGACAAAGCCCGCCTACGCGGGCTAGTTGTTGGTGGAGACGCGACTGTAGCCGGTGGGAGCCGGCAGGTTTGAGCCGGCAGGTTGAAACCTGCCGCTATACAGACAAAGCCCGCCTGCGCGGGCTAGTTGTTGGTGGAGACGCGAGATGTCGCGTCTCTTTTGGTTTTTGAGGGCCAATGTCCGTAGGGGTCGGAGGGAACACCTGTCCTACCAAGTATAGGCGTAGGGCAGGCGTCTCGCCTGCCCTCAAAGTCTCTGGGACAGGCGAGACGCCTGTCCCGCGTCCTAACCTAACCTGTCCCAATGTCCGTGGGCGTCGGAGGGAACACCGGCTCTACGGGTCCTTGCCTGTCCCAAGCTTGTTGTTAAATTTTGTAACTTACCGGCTCGCCGCTGCATAAAGGTCGGGCGCTGAGGCGATAGCCCTAATGAAAGGTCAGAGATAAAGGTGAAACCGCTATGGACTGTGATTTTTCCCAGCGCTCTGCCGGTGCGGGCGGTAGGGGCGTTGCGGGTGAGTGTGCTGCTTGCATGACAAAGAATCGGAGCGAGTGCAGGATTGAGGGATGTTTCCTGCTGCATAATAGGAACATTCCCTTTTCTCTGCTCAATATGCCTGTGGACAATCAAGATGAACAGCTTCGCCAGCTTATTAAGGACGTGCTGCATTACCCGACCGGCAGTCGAGAGCGCGACCGTGCTGTGGGGAGTCTGGTGAAGCTGATTCCCCATTTGCCCAGTGTCTCGAAACGCCAATACCCCCGCATCGATTACCAGGAAGCCCTGTTCCGAGCTTATGAGGGTGTCTGCCAAAATCTCGGAAGGTTTTTGCAGGGAGTTAACCTGGACATAGAAACGGCGGATGCGCAAGCTGTCCGAGAAGCCTTTGTGAAGCGGTTCAATCGCATTCTCAATAATAAAGTCGCCGATTTGTATCGCGAGTTGGGAGATTATATAAGTTTAGATGCCCCCATTAATCGAGAGGAGGGTGGCGCTACTTTTGCGGACAACCTGTCGGCTCCCACTCTCAGTGGACTTGACAGCATTATCGAAGCAGAGCGAAAGGAAGAAGTTCAGCTGGTCGATGGAAAGCTGCGGGTTTATATTGAGACAGACCCGGAAGGAAGGCTGCGAAACTGTCATCCGCGCCCGCGCCCGCAGTTCAACTGTCAGGAACTGGCCAAAAGGCGTCTGCTGAAAGACCCACCTGATGGATGGAAAGAGATCGCCAAAGAGCTGGACGTTCCTTATGGAAATGTAACACACTGGCAGAGGAGATGTCTCCCGCTGTTACAAAGAATTGCCGAGGAGCTTGGATATCAACCGGAGTGAGAATTATGAGTGTGACAGAAACTTCTTTCTTTATCCCGCTTCGTCTTAGTGATGAGGCGCATTCCTATGCGAAAAAGTTTGCTGCTGAACAAGCTACGCCTGAGAAGGCTAAACTGGTTTACCTGAATACTTTAGCTGTCTGCGCTGTCAGCAGTTATTTGCAATGGATGGAGTTTGAAACGGATATCAGTCAGGGTGATTGCTGGAATCCGGTTGTGCGCCGGTTCCATGATGTGGCTGATTTGGTTCTCCCCAATCTGGGCAAATTGGAGTGCCGTCCTGTTTTGCCGGGGGAAACGGTTATTTCTCTGCCGGTGGAGGTTAGGGAAGACCGGCTTGGCTATGTGGCGGTTGGGTTTGAGGAGCAATTGGATAGGGTGAAGCTGCTGGGTTTCGCCCCGCTTGCCGGTGCTGATAATCCGCCAGAGACTATCCCGCTGGCACGGCTGGAGTCTTTTGATTCTCTGATAGAATGTCTGGAGCAATTGGCGGCTAATCCGGCTGTTGCGCTACAGGAGGAAGTCGAGGTGGGGAGTGAGCCGGCTCCTGTGCCGGCACCTGTGCCGGTGGATTTGAGCCGGTGGCTGCAGAATGTCATTGATGAAACGTGGCAAACCGTACAAGAAGTTTTGGGTGCAGAAAGAGCTGAACTGGTTTTAGCTGCCAGAAGCGCTCCTGATCCCGATACCATTCCTGATCCCGATCCCATTATACGGGCAGAGCGCCTTACCTTGGGAATCCCACCGACGGGTGCCCATCTGGCCTTGGTGGTTGCTGTCAGGCCAAAAGCTGGCGCGGAAAGGGACATCCGCCTGCAAGTCCATCCCACCACCAGCGATACCCTGCCAGCCGGCCTGAAAATTGCTATCTTTGATACAATATCAGGAACAATTTTCCGGGAAACCCAAGCGGGAAAGGCCAGTAACTGGATTCTATTTCCTATTTATGGCAAACCAGGAGAACAGTTTAGTGTCAGAATTGAGCAGGGGGGTGCTAGTGCGACACGGAATTTTGTGATATGATTGTCTAAATGTGGTTAGCAAGGGGCAGCAATGGGCAAGTTGGTGATTCTCAATGTAGTCGATGGAGATTTCGAGGGCGGTTTTACCGTCACCCTCCGGATTGAGACAGAAGGAGAACGTCGCTGGCTTGGCCATGCCAGGGGCAAGCTGCCCCCGCGTCCAGAAATACGAGAACACTATGCTAAATGGCAGCAACCCTATGTTGCTCTGGTGGACAGCATACGGTCTTCTGCCCGAATCAGTGTAGGAGGACCTTGTGAGGCTGATATCGCTGAAGTCAGAAGAGCCAGCAAGCAGTTAAGCGCCAGCGTCGATCAATGGCTTAACTCTCAGCTGATGTTCGAGATCACAAAGCAACTGTTATGCCACTTGACGGACAAATCGGAGGAAATTCGGTTCATCTTTCAAACTGAAAACCTTGAGCTGCAACAGTTGCCTTGGCATAGCTGGCATATTTTTAAGCAGCCCTACTACATTAAGGCTGAGACGGGTTTATACCTGCCGGTGGAGAAGCAGCCACCAGCAACTCCCAGAGAGAAAGTAAAAGTATTAGCAGTTTTTGGAAATAACACCGGCATTGACACAGAAAAAGACTGGCAAGCGCTAAAAAATCATTTAGCAGAGGAAAGCAACGCTGAACTCATCCGTTTAGACCAGCCGGACTTAGAGACGTTATGCGAACAGCTAGAGGAGCTAAGCCCACAGATATTCTTTTTTGCCGGTCACAGCTGCAGTGAAGAAGATAGGGAAAATGGCCAGATTGAACTGAATGCAAGCCAGAGCATAACGATTGAGGATTTAGAGTATGAGTTGACAGAAGCGGTAGAGCGGGGTTTGCTGCTAGCAATTTTCAATTCCTGCGATGGGCTGGGAATAGCGCGGCAGCTGGCGAAGCTACACATCCCAAATATTATCGTCATGCGAGAGTCTGTGCCGGATAAGGTGGCTCAGAAGTTTTTGCAGCGTTGTCTAGAGGCATTCGCGGCTGGAAAGCCTTTACATATTGCAGTGCGGAGAGCGCGGGAAAAGATGAGGCATCTGGAAAGTCGTTTTCCCAGCGCAACTTGGCTGCCGGTGCTTTTCCAGAACCCCGCCGAACCACCTCTGACTTGGCGAGGGCTTGGCGGTATCGAAATTCAGAAGCCGTCCAATCAGGCGGCTCAAGCCGGGGAAGAATCGGAAATCGGCAACCAAGGTTCTATCCTGTGGCTGCCAACTGTGGCTGGCAAGCCATTCCCAGCTCAGCAACAGCCTCTACCAACAGTGGTCACAGTGCCGGTGTACATTTACTGTCCCAATTGCGGTGCCCAATGTCTATCTCAGGAGATGTTTTGCTCTCAATGTGGGTTCACTTTGTCAGCTCAGCAACAGTCGTCATCAATGGGTCAGGGTTCCACTTTGCTTCAACAGCAGCCGTCAACGGGGGTTGGCAACGTCAACCAGAGCCAGCCACAGCAGCCCCCAGCGGGAGTTGGCAAACAATCTCAGCCGGTTGCTCCCATGAAAGTGGCCAACACCTTGGCAAGCGGGAGTGCCGGTGTGGGCCAAATCCTTGGCGGTCGCTACCGCATTATCCGAGTGTTGGGAAGCGGGGCGTTTGGCCGGACCTATCTTGCTGAAGATATGCAGCTACCTGGCCAGCCTCCGTGCGTTGTCAAGCAACTCAAGCCCGCTAGTTCAGATCCGTCGGTCTTAGCGATAGCAAAGCGGTTATTCAATACAGAAGCCGAAATTCTGTATAAGCTAGGGACCCACGACCAGATTCCGCGACTGCTCGCTCACTTTGAGGAAAATCAAAAATTATATTTAGTTCAGGAGTTTATTGACGGTAATGACCTGATCCAAGAACTCATACCAGGCAAGCCGTTGAGTGAGCCTGCAGTCATTGCCATTTTGCAGGATGTCCTCAAGATATTAGAGTTTGTCTACCAGCAAGATATGATTCACCGCGATATTAAGCCCTCTAACTTAATCAGACGCGCCAGGGACGGCAAATTAGTCTTGATTGACTTTGGAGCAGTTAAAGAAATCAGCAGCCAGGGAATAAGCGCGGAGTCCTCTATTATTATTGGCACTCCCGGCTACATGCCACCCGAACAAGCTGCAGGCCGTCCGTTCCCTAACAGTGATATCTATGCGTTGGGCCAAACCGCCATCCAAGCCTTAACTGGCCATTCCCCACGCCAATTGCCGGAAGACCCGCAAACTGGCGAAGTTATCTGGCGCGACAGGGCGCAGGTCAGCCCTCCGCTAGCGGACATTATTGACAAAATGGTGCGTAACCACCCCAGGGAAAGATACCAGTCAGCTACAGAGGTTCTACAGGATTTGGAACGCTTGACATCTCCGCCTCCAGTTCAGAGGATATCTCCCCCTGTAGGTGCGATGACATCTCCCCCTCCAGTTCAGAGGATATCTCACCCTGTAGGTGCGATGACATCTTCCCCAACAGTTCCGCAGAAGCAGACCGTCTGGCTTGCTTGGATTGCAGCCTTCATCGCTGTGGTTCTTGTTCTGGCTGGACTGTCACGTATAGCCTTTGGGCCAAAAACACCTATCCCTGAGAATCCATTACCGGCACCAGAACATAAAAGGTGAGAATCTGGAAGCGCTACCGCCCCTCAATCCTAACTCGCTATCCCCAATCCTAAATTTAATTAGGGGCGAGAGCGCACCCTTGCAAAAATTTCCCTCAACAGCATTAATCACCGGCAACCCATGACGATTCAACCGGCTGCCGGTGTTGTGCCATCATAATTAAAACTCTTTGCCCCAAAGAACCCCACCCCCCAACCCCCTCCCTGCTAGCGGGGAGGGGGCGAAAAGAAAGGCGTTCATCCCCCCAATGCGCCACCGGCACACACGCCTCAAGTGCCGGCGCAACCGCCGGCATATCACTGTCGGAAAAACAATCCCAACCAACAAAAGTCAATTCCCAGAGCCATCGCCTACAATTATACTATCAGCTCCCTCCCAATAGAACTGACCTATGACAGCAGTCATTCAACCCACCCCCACCTTAGAGGAGTTCCTAAAACTTCCAGAAACCAAGCCCGCCTCGGAATTTATCGATGGACAAATCATTCAGAAGCCCATGCCACAAGGTCAGCATAGCAGATTGCAAGGTAAACTTTGCGCTGCCATTAACCAAATAGCCGAACCCGCAAAGATTGCTTATGCCTTTCCAGAGTTAAGCTGCACTTTCGGCGGCGAGTCAATCGTCCCAGATATAGCCGTATTCCGGTGGGAAAGAATTCCCCTCCAGCCATCGGGGAGAATCGCCAACCGCTTTGAAATTCATCCAGACTGGGCGATTGAAATTCTTTCTCCCGAACAGAACCAAACCAAAGTCCTGGGTAAATTACTGCACTGTTCGCGGCATGGCACTGAGTTAGGGTGGTTCATCGACCCAGAAGAAGAAAGCATTCTGGCAGTATTCCCAGGGCAAAGAGTAGAATTATACCAAGGTGCGACCCCCCTTCCCATCCTAAATGGAATCGAGTTACAATTAACAGTTGAAACCGTTTTAGGCTGGTTGAGTTTTAGTTAACTATTGGGCATGGGGCATGGGGCATTGAGCATGGGGCATGGGGCATGGGGCATGGGGCATTGGGCATTGGGCATTGAACCTTCCGCCGAAAGGCCCACACCGGCTCCCAAAACATGCCGGTGGACACCGGCACGCCCGTAAGACAGGCGTCTCGCCGGTCCCAAAAACGGGGAAACCCCCAGTCGCATCTCTACAAGTCGAGCTCCGAACTCCATCGTTCGAGCTCCGAACTCCATCGTTCGAGTTCCGAACTCCATCATCCGAGCTCCGAGCTCCATCAGTCGAGCTCCGAACTCCATCATCCGAGCTCCGAGCTCCATCGTTCGAGCTCCGAACTCCATCATCCGAGCTCTGAACTCCATCATCCGAGCTCCGAACTCCATCATCCGAGCTCCGAACTCCATCATCCGAGCTCCGAACTCCATCAGTCGAGCTCCCTTGGCGCAGCAAAGGCGTCCGCAAAAAAGTCACACAGGAACCAACCACCCCCCCACCGGCACGGGAGCCGGTGGAACTGGCGGAGAGCGCCCCTACCTATCCCACCACCTCAAACGATTGTCCCAAGGGTTGAAACTCAGCCGTTTCCCCACGCTCCAGCTTGGATCTGATTTCAGCAAATCGCCTAACTGTATCTTGAGAGTACAAGCGCTCCCCACAATTGAGGCAGACTTCAGCCCTAACTCTCAGCGAAGCCGTGTGAATTCCCCCCCGCAAGAGTTTAGTTACTTCTTTCTCAACTAACTCGCCGCTGCAAACCGGGCACTTCTCAAATGGCATCACACTCACTGTCTCCTCCTCTCTCGCCAATTAATCCACCTGTTGGGGTCAGGACGATACACTGTGATTAGCACCGCCCACTGATTTTCTTTATTGTATGCCCAAACGCTATGAACCGGCTCCCCACTGAAGGTTTGCCCGTATATCAAGCATCGGGGATACGGCTTTTCCTTAGGGTAGCTCTCAACAATCTCGCCCAGAAAAACTGAAAAGTAGATTTCATCGAAGGTCAGCCGGTCGTCCGCTGCCTCCTCATCGGCATGCTCTGTAATTCGCACCCGGTTGGCTTGAATTGCTTCTACAATATCATTGATGTCCATCTCATTCAAGTTGTAACACTAGCCTCAAACGCCAAACGCTGGTGGCCTATCCATTATTTTTGCCCAACTACTTTCTTTGGGCTGAAGCCCAACTACAAACATAATGAAAATTGTCCCCGAGTCGGGGCGTGTCGGTAGGGCTAAAGCCCAACTACAAACCTTTTCAAGTTAGAGATTCCAGAAGCTTGTTCCCAGGCAGTAGTGCCGGTGGCACCTTGCCCGCCCCGGAACGAGGTAAACTCCCTTCAATACCCGCCCCGGAACGAAGGAATAATCCCCTCCAGCTCCCCCTCCCCGTGTGCGGGGAGGGGGGTTGGGGGGTGGGGTTCTTCATCCGGCGCTTTCGGCATTTACGCCACCCCCCACGCGCAACGCCCGGCAGATTAGCTACAATGGTAAATCGCACACGCGCAAGACAACCAGGAGATTGCCATGTCCCGCATCTGTCAGCTCACCGGCAAAAAAGCCAACAACGGCTTTGCCGTTTCCCACTCCCACCGGCGCACCCACAAGCTGCAAGAAGCCAACCTGCAGTGGAAGCGGGTTTGGTGGCCACAAGGCAAGCGCTGGGTGAGATTGCGCCTTTCCACCAAAGCCATCAAAACCCTAGAACAAAAAGGCTTGCAGGCAATGGCCAAAGAAGCCGGCATTGATTTGAACAAATTTTAAACGGCGCTGGGAATGGGGCATGATGCCCCATCGCCCAATGCCCCATCGCCCACTGCCCCAATGCCCCGATTGCCCAAACCCCTCACCCCTCACACAGCTGGCGCTCAATTTCCAAAGCCGCCCTTACCCGCTCAAACTCCCCCTCAATCTGGGAAACCAGCGCCGGCGCTTCTGCAGTGGTGCCGGCACGCCCCATAGCTTCCAGCTGCTTGCACAGCTCAAACATCCCAGAAGCGCCCAGAGTGCCGCTAGTTGACTTCATCGAGTGCGCCGCCGAGCGCAGCGCCACAGCATCCTCACTGCTGACAGCCGCATTAATAGATTGCAGCAGGTGGGGAAAATTTTCCAAATAGAGATCGATCACCTCAGCGAGCGCGTCTATTTCACGCAAAGATTGCAGCATTTTGGCGTCAAGCACCGGCAGCTCTGCCGGTTCTGCCGGTCCTGACTCCGCCTCGCCTCCTGCCGGCAAGCTAGACTTTTCTGCCACAGCCGGTGGGCCCAATGCGCCGGCACTGCCATTCTCCAGGTAAACCGCCCCGTCGCGGGAAACCGAATCTGAACCTCTCGCAACCGGCTTGCACTCGCCTAGAGCTCGAACCAGCTCATCCACCCGTATGGGTTTGCTGATGTAGTCATCCATCCCCGCCCTGATGCACTCTTCGCGATCGCCCTGCATAGCATTTGCCGTCATCGCTACAATCCTAGGACGCTTGTCCGCCGGCCACTCCTGGCAAATCTGGCTCGCCGCTGCCAAGCCATCCATTTCTGGCATCTGCACGTCCATTAGAACCACATCATAGGGCTGCCTATGCAAAGCGTCAAGCACCTCCAACCCATTACCCGCCACATCCGCTCGATACCCCATGCGCTGCAAAGTCAGCAGAGCCACCTTTTGGTTAACCGGATGGTCTTCCGCTAGCAGAATCCGCAGGGGCAACAGTTCCCCCATAGTCCCATCCAGCTTCCCCATCTGGAGCGACGGGTATCTTTCCTGACGCTGCCCGCCAAATATGTCAACCAGCACATTGTAGAAGTGGGACTGCTTCACCGGCTTGCTGAGCACCCCCGCCAACTCCCCACCGGCAGCCGTCTCCCGAGCTTCTTGGGTGCCAATCGAAGTCAGCATCACCACCGGCAGCCGCCCACCCGAGGGCAAAGCGTGAATTTTCCCCGCCAGAGCCACACCATCCCAGTCCGGCAGGTGCCTGTCCACAATTGCCAAATCAAACCCCTCCCCAGCTTCCAGCCACTTTAACGCTTCCTTACCATATTTTGCCACTTTTGTCAACATCCCCCAAGACTGGGCTTGCAGAGTCAAAACCTGGCCGGTGGCACCCCTGTCACCCACAATCAGCAGGCGCTTGCCGGCGAGCATGGGGTGAGAGCCGGCTCGATCGATCGGGGATGAATGATTAACCGCAAAAGCCAGCACCGTAAAGTAAAAAGTAGAGCCAGGGGAGTGTGAGTTTTGAATTGGAGATGTTAGATTATTAAACTCATCCGGAGATGCAGCAGTTGCGGTTCCCTCAACCGCCTCGCCCAATCCGAAATCTAACATCGAAAATCTAAACTCCTGAGGAGGATTGCCACCCAGCCGGTCCCGGCTTTCCACCCACATCCGCCCCCCCATCATTTCGCTCAAGCGCTGGCTAATCGCCAAACCCAGCCCCGTGCCCCCATACTGGCGAGTGGTAGAAGAATCAATCTGGCTGAACGACTTGAACAGGCGGTCCATGCGCTCAGAAGGAATCCCAATGCCGGTATCTCTGACCGCGAATTGGATTTCCCAAACAGGGCGTGGGGTGTTGAGCGCGGGGTCAAGATTTCCTGCCCCACTTTCCATCAAACCACCCCCAGTCCGAGTCCCCTCTCCGAGCTGGCGTGCCGTCACCGACACCACCACCTCACCCTCCAGCGTGAATTTCACCGCATTGCTGAGCAAATTCACCAAGATTTGGCGCAACCTGGTGACATCGCCCACAATCTCAGCCGGGGTTTGCCGGTCAATCAAGTAAGCAATTTCCAGACCTTTTTCCGCCGCCTTAGAAGCGACCAGATCCAGAGATTCCTCAACGCAAGAGCGCAGGTTGAACGGTTGCTCCTCCAGATCCAGCTTGCCCGACTCAATTTTAGAGAAGTCCAGGATATCATTAATAATAGCCAGCAGGGCGTCCCCGCTGCTGCGCACCGTTTCTACAAAGTCTCGCTGCTGCTGCGTCAAGCCGGTGTCCAGCAGCAAGCCGGTCATGCCAATCACCGCATTCATCGGCGTCCTGATCTCGTGGCTCATGGTGGCCAGGAACTCACTTTTCGCCCGCGTCGCTTCCAGCGCCCCGTCGCGGGCGCTCGCCAAAGCTTCCGCATCTTGCTGGCGCTCCAGCTCCCGCCCAATCCACTGAGCCATCAGCTTTAACAGCTCGTTGTCCACCGCTCGGAAAGGCCGGTGGAGCGGAGTCGGGCTCCAAAAGCTGAGGGTGCCGTAAACTTTATCGCTGGCGACCACCGGCGTGCCAATATAAGCCTGTTGGGGAAACGGCGATCCTGCAGGAAGGCGGGGGCAGCTCGACACCATCAGCGACTCAAAATAAAGAGGCTCCCTGCGCCGCACCGTCTCCCGGCAGTACATTTGGCGCAAGTCAAACACCTCCCCTTTTTTAATCGCGTGGTGTGGGGATTGAGCGGCTATCACCTGATAGGAATCGCCCTCGATGCGAGACAAAATACCGTATTTCAAACCGAAGCGGCGGCGTCCCATTGCCAGAAGACCTTGGAGGCGCTTTTCAAAACTGAGTTTGCCGGCGGAAGTAATTTTATACAGCCCCCGAATTGAAGCCTCACTGTCTCGCAGTTCGTTCTCGGCAAGGACGCGGTGGGTGATGTCGCGGGAAACCGTTACCACTTCTTGGACTTTCTTTGAAATCGGGTCGCGGACAGTGCGGCTGGTGGTTTCAAACCAAATGTACTCGCCATCTTTGCGGCGGATGCGATAGCTGATGGTGTAAGTTGCCGGCGCGTCGATCAGGGCGGCGCGGGTTTTTTTCAGCTCTGCCAAATCTTGCGGGTGGAACAGCTTGCAGCAGAAACATCCGGTAAGTTCTTCTGGCTCATATCCCAGCAGCGCCCGACAGGCCGGCGAGACGTACAGAAAAATCCCATCCGGGCTCTGTCGGGCAATCATATCCGTAGAGTTCTCCGCCATCAGCCGGTAGCGCTGTTCGCTAGCTTGGCGCTCTTGCTGGGATTTTTCCAGAGCTTCCAGCATAGCGTTAATCGTGTCCGCCAGACTGGAGAGTTCATCCTTGCCGGCGAGCGACACCCGCAGCGAGAGATCCAGGCGGTCGGCAATGCTGCCCACACTGGCACTCAGGCGAGTTAGCCTGGAGAGCACCAATTTTTCCACCAGCAGCAGGGTGATAGCGCTAAACGCCAGACCCACAGACAGCAGTGACAGGGTAAAATAGCGCAGGCTGGCTTTACCTTGCTGGTAGATAACCCTCGGCAAGTCCACTCGCAACAGCAGCGCCGGCAAGCCGTAGATATCTCTCAGCAGTGCGTAGCCGGCGATTCGCTCCTCCCCACCGGCTGAGTTGGGCTCCCTGAGTAAAGGCTGGATGACAGTACCCCCAGCAGACAGCCCTGGATTGGGGTGAGAGAGCCGGTGCTGCGACTGGGGAGGCGCGACAGGTTGCCCGGCAGCGCCAAAGGCATCCAGCACCGCTTGCAGTTTGGGGCTTTGCGGGCCGGCTCCCAGGGGGTAGAGGGAGACAGACAAATCGGTCAATTGCTTCAAGCGCTCAATTTCGTCAGCGTCCAGATAGCGCCCCACAATCATCGTCCCCCGAATCGGGCCGGTGCCCTGACTGGTGAGTACGGGCCGCGAGACAGCCAGCATCGGGCCTTCAGGCAGTAGAATAATTCCCGATACGCTACTCTCTGGGTTGGCGTGAGCCACCAGAGGGCTGCCAGATCCCAGGTATTGCTGCAAGCGGTCGGGAATGGCGGTTTCGGTTCGCTGCGCCCAATCGAAGCTTTTACTGAAGACTGTCTGACCGGCATTGTCAATCAGCAGCACCAGGTTAAGTCTCAATTGAGCGAAGGTGGCGTCGCCGAAATTTGACTTAATATAGTCAGACCCCGCGCTGTCGAGCGAAGCGTAGGAGTTGAGCCACTTGGCTTGCTCTTGAGCGATAGTGTCCAAATTGGAGAGGTCATCCCTGAGGGAGTCGAGGGCGCGTGCCATATCCTTGCGGACACTCTGCTCCTCTAATTTTCGGAAGTCCCTCAGCAAGATACTCGAGGCTGTGGCGGACACAACCACATTTAGGGTGACGAGCGCTGCGCCAACGATAAACAGTGTCTTGTTACGAAGTTTCATGGAGTCGCTCCTTCCTGGTGCGCTTCAGACACTGGCTGTAACATTTCTATTCTCCGATTGCGCCCGGGAATGGGACGCCCGGAGACTGAGATGGGATGTTCCCAGAGCGCGAGGTGCTGAAAAGGGCCAATAGTGCATCTTGTCTGAGAATGGGGATGAGGGGGGATTTCGTTTCCAGCGCCACACCGCAAGGGAGAAGTGGTAGATGTCGCACCCTCAGCTCAGCAAACCCCCGGTGGCGGTGTCTTGTGGTGCGAAAAGCAGATTTCTCGTGTTTTCGCCCCCACTTCACCCGCCTTGGAGGTGTTTTTCTGATCATTCCCCTGCTGCCGGCGCTTTCCCTGTGCCTGTCCGATTCCAATATAGCTCCCACAGCTGGCAAGTCGCGAAACGTCCCCTCCCGACTGCCGGCACTCGCTGCGGCGTCCAGCCGTTCGAGCGTTCCTCACCCCCTGCTGGGGCACTCCGAGGGCCCGAGCCTGCCGGTGGCGGGCCGGCTGTGACGATTAGACACTGCAATCGCAGAAACCAGTTTTCTGTGGGGGTTCGCAACGCTCTTCTCGCCTTATTTTCCAAATCCCCACAGTTGATTCCCATTTATTAACAAAACCCCAAACAGGGGTGTGTGAAACAAACCATTCCTTCGCTTTACATAGGGAGGAATAAAGTGTAAAATCCTCTCTCTTTCTTTTCTTGGCGATCTTGGCGTCTTGGCGGTTTCTTTAAAAAATAATTTCCCCAGAGCAAAACCGAACCGCTATAAACCAAACGAACCGGGTTTATTCCCGCTTCTCAAAAAGACAGCACCGGCTCTCTAGAAATTCCCGCACGCGCTGCCACACCCGCTCCAACAAATCCGGCATTTCGGCATCAAACCACTCAATGTCAGGATAGGCTCTAAACCAAGTGCGCTGCCGTTTTGCAAACTGGCGGGTGTGCAGAACGGTGAGCTTTTTCGCTTCATCGAGGGAAACCTCACCGGCAAGATATTGGCGCATCTCCCGATATCCGAGGGTGTCCAGCAAAGGCAAAGAAGACCCGTATTTCTGGCAGAGATATCCCACCTCACCTAGCCAGCCGGCATCCAGCATTTCCGAGGTGCGCCGCGCAATCCGCTTGTCGAGAACCGCCGGCGAACAATCCAAGCCAATCTGCAAAATCGGATAGTGCGGTGGGTGCTCTCCCTGCTGCTGCGAAATCGGACGCCCGGTAGCGTAGAATACTTCTAATGCCCGCAATGTGCGCACAGAGTCATTCGGGTGAATCTTGCCACCGGCATCTGGATCGACCTGTTGCAGCATAGCGTAACATTGAGATTGGCCCAAGGAGGCCAGTTGCGCTCGCAACACCGGCTGCGGTGCCACCCGGGGGATCTTCATGCCCCGCACCACTGCTTTAATATATAAGCCGGTGCCCCCGACTAACAGGGGGGGCTTGGGAGTGCCAGATTGATGGCACTGGGCCACCGCGACTTGGGCCAGCTGCTGGTAATCCGCAACCGTTAGGGTGTCCGCAGGATGGCAGATATCAATTAAATAGTGGGGGGCGCGCTGCCGGTCAGCGGCAGAGGGCTTAGCGGTGCCAATGTCAAACTCGCAGTACACTTGCCGGGAGTCAGCGCTGAGGATAGCCGTGGCCAAGCGCTCCGCGATGGCCAGCGCCAATCCCGACTTGCCGGTGGCCGTGGCCCCGCAAATCGCAATCAGTGCCGGTGAGTGAGAGGTGGCTGGGTGCATCCCCTATAAAAAATTTACTGGAGAAAGGTTTATTTTCGCCTGCAACCCTTTTGTGCTATACTCGGATTGTGATTTTTCATTGAGAAGTCCTCAAGGCTTCAAATCCAGCTATAGGAGCTATTTTGGTATGACGGGCAGTTATAGCGCCGATCAGATTCAGGTTTTAGAAGGGTTGGAAGCGGTCCGCAAACGACCGGGGATGTACATTGGCACAACAGGCCCGCGAGGACTGCACCATCTAGTGTACGAGGTCGTGGACAACTCGATCGACGAGGCGCTGGCGGGCTACTGCACCCACATCGAAGTCGAGCTGAATGCGGACGGTTCAGTGAGCGTCACCGACGACGGGCGGGGGATTCCCACAGACACCCACTCGAAAACCGGCAAATCGGCACTGGAAACCGTGATGACCGTCCTGCATGCCGGCGGGAAATTTGGCGGTGGCGGCTACAAAGTGTCCGGGGGGCTGCACGGAGTGGGGATTTCAGTGGTCAACGCCCTGTCGGAGTGGGTGGAAGTCACCGTCTGGCGGGACAAGAAAGTCCACAGCCAGCGCTACGAGCGGGGCGTGCCGGTCAGCGAGCTAAAATCCAAGTCTAGCAAAGAAAACCGCACCGGCACCTCGGTCAGCTTCCAACCGGACGCCCAGATATTCACCACCGGCACAGAATTTGACTACACCACCCTGGCCGGTCGCCTGCGGGAGCTGGCTTACCTGAATGCCGGTGTGAAAATTACCTTCACCGACAGCCGGCTCGAACTGCTCAAAAGCAGCGAACCGCGAGTCGAAACCTACTGCTATCAAGGCGGCATCCGCGAGTACATCGCCTACATGAACGCCGACAAGCAGCCCCTGCACGAAGAAATCATCTACATCCAGGGAGAGCGCAACAGCATACAGATAGAAGTGGCGCTGCAGTGGTGCGTTGACGCCTATACGGATAACTTGCTCGGCTTTGCCAACAACATCCGCACCATCGACGGCGGCACCCACATGGAAGGGCTGAAAGCCGTGCTGACGCGCACCCTGAACGCCACCGCCCGCAAGCGCAACAAACTCAAAGACAACGAAGCCAACCTGGCCGGTGAAAACATCCGGGAAGGCTTGACCGGCGTGATTTCCGTAAAAGTGCCAGACCCGGAATTTGAAGGGCAAACCAAAACCAAACTCGGCAACACCGAAGTGCGGGGAATTGTGGACTCCCTCGTGGGCGAAGCGCTCAGCGAGTATCTGGAATTCCGGCCCAACATAGCGGACGCCATTTTGGAAAAAGCCATCCAGGCATTCAAAGCCGCAGAAGCCGCGCGTCACGCCCGGGAATTAGTGCGGCGCAAATCCGTGCTGGAATCCTCACCTTTGCCCGGTAAATTAGCAGATTGCAGCTCAAGAGATCCGGCTGAATCCGAGATTTATATCGTGGAAGGCGATAGCGCATCCGGCTGTTTCTCCGGAGACACACTTGTTGCTTTGGCTGACGGGCGCTCGCTCAGCTTTAAAGAAATTGTAGCTGAACAAGCGCAGGGCAAAGAGCATTTTTGTTACACCATTCGCCAGGACGGAAACATTGGTATAGAGCGCATCATCCATCCCCGGATGACTAAGGCCAGTGCTGAAGTCATCAAGGTGACATTAGATAGCGGCTCAACGCTTGTCTGCACGCCCGATCACCTTTTCATGTTGCGGGATGGCAGTTATAAGCCAGCGGGATTGCTAACCCCTGATGATTCGCTGATGCCGCTGTACCGGAAGCTGTCTGACAAGAGCGAACCGGGGATAACCATTGACGGTTACGAGATGGTTTGGAACCCGCGTTCAGATTCTTGGCTGTTCACCCACCTTGTAGCGGACTGGTACAACCGCTGGCAAGGTGTTTATACACTCGCAGACGGCGACCACTGCCACCATATTGATTTCAACAAACTCAATAACAGCCCTGCGAATCTTCGGCGGTTGCCTGCTGACGAGCATTTGGCGCTGCATCGCGCCCATGCTGGACAAACCTTGCACCGGCCAGAGGTGATTGATAAATGCCGCCAACTTCGCCGCCGCTCAGAATTTCGCGCCATGATGAGCGAACGGATGCGGCAACCACAGACGCGGCAGCTTCTCTCGGAAAACTCTAAAGCGCTTTGGAAAGATGACGCCTTCAAAGCCTACATGGCTAGCAAGTGGCGCGAATTTTATGACAGCAATGAAAACTATCGCCTGTCCAATCGCGAACAGTTGAACCGAGCGCAGCAAGAATATTGGAGTGACGCCGCGAACTGTCAAGCGCAGGCTGAGCGTGTTCGCAATCATTTTTCCAATCATCCTGAAGCGCGGGAGACGCTTTCGCACCGCGCCAAAGAGCAATGGCAAAATGAGAATTTGTTAGAGTGGCGGCGAGAAAAGACTCAAGAACAGTGGACGCCGGAATTCCGCGCCAAGCGCTCTGCGGCGCTGCACCAAACCTACTATCGCAAAACTCTTGCCGCTCTCAAGCAAATTGAAGTTGAGCTAGGCACACTAGACCTGGATGCCTATCGGGCCTACCGCATCACAACAAAAGACAAGTCCATCTTGCGCTTTGATACCTTTTGCCGGCGGTACTTTGAAGGGGACGAATCGCGAGCCCGTGAAGCCGTTGGCAACTACAACCACCGCGTTGTGTCTGTCGAACGCCTGGAGGAACGGATCGATGTTTACGATATAGAAGTTCCAAATACCCATAACTTTGCGCTGGCCAGTGGCGTGTTCGTCCATAACAGCGCCAAGCAAGGACGAGATCGCCGCTTCCAAGCCATCCTGCCCCTGCGCGGTAAAATCCTGAACATCGAGAAAACCGATGACGCCAAAATCTACAAAAACACAGAAATTCAAGCGCTGATTACAGCACTGGGTTTAGGCGTTAAAGGTGAAGAGTTCGACTCCTCTCAATTGCGATATCACCGCATAGTGATCATGACTGACGCTGATGTTGATGGGGCCCACATCCGCACGCTGCTGCTGACGTTCTTCTACCGCTACCAGCGCTCGCTCGTAGATCAGGGCTACATCTATATTGCCTGCCCTCCCCTCTATAAAGTCGAGCGGGGGCGCAGCCATCACTACTGCTACAGCGATCGCGAACTGCAAGAGTATATCAGCCAGCTGCCGGCGAATGCCAACTACACTATCCAGCGGTTCAAAGGTTTGGGGGAAATGATGCCAACTCAGCTGTGGGAAACCACCATGAACCCGGAAACCCGCACCTTCAAGCGGGTGGAAATTGAGGATGCGGCTGAAGCCGACCGGATCTTTACCATCCTGATGGGCGACCGGGTTGGCCCTCGCCGCGAGTTCATCGAAACCTACGGGCCCAAACTCAACCTCACCGACTTGGATATCTAGCGTTCCCGACAGAGAAACCCGGTTTCTTCCAGAAACCGGGTTTCTGACTTTATGCGGGAGGATGAGCAATGCCCCATGCCCGGTGCCCCATGCCCTGCGCCCTGCGCCCTGCGCCCCACCCCTAGCCGTGCTGGCCGGCTGCTTAAGAATTCTTAACATAATTTCTCATCAAATAGCCTTAATCTAAAACTCTTGGGTGGATTTTTGGGCTCTGGCCGCCTTAACACTCCAGCCGTCGATTTTAGTGTTGAGAAATTTAGCATGACCTCCAATCTAGCGACCAAATTGCGTGAGGGCACCAAAAAGTCCCACACGATGGCAGAAAATGTCGGTTTTATCAAGTGCTTCTTAAAAGGCGTCGTCGAGAAGACCTCTTACCGCAAGCTGGTGGCCAACCTTTATTTCGTGTACTCCGCGATGGAAGAAGAGATGGAGCGTCACCGCGATCACCCCATCCTCTCGAAAGTGTACTTCCCGCAGCTGAACCGCAAGAGCAGCTTGGAGCAAGACTTGCAGTTCTACTTCGGTGCGAGCTGGCGCGATCACGTGGCTCCCTCACCGGCAGGTCAAGCTTATGTGCAGCGGATTCGGGACATCTCCAACACCGCGCCGGAACTGCTGGTGGCTCACTGCTACACCCGCTACCTGGGCGACCTGTCCGGTGGCCAAATTCTCAAGAAAATTGCCCAGCAGGCGATGAACTTGACCGATGGAGAGGGCACAGCCTTCTACGAATTCCAGGACATCCCCGACGAGAAAGTGTTCAAAGCCACCTACCGGCAGGCGATGGACGACTTGCCGGTGGATGAGGCCAAAGCTGACGAAATTGTAGATGAGGCCAATGCTGCCTTTGGCATGAACATGAAGATGTTCAACGAATTGGAAGGCAACTTAATCCTAGCGATTGGCCAGATGCTGTTTAACACCCTGACTCGCCGGCGCACGCGCGGCAGCACGGAATTGGCCACAGCAGATTAATCCGTGAAACAGCCTTTGGGACAGCCTTGACGGCGGTCCTGGAAGGTGTGTGACAGTGGACAGCTCAGTAATGGACAGGGGGCAGGCGAGACGCCTGCCCTACGCCTAGACTTCGTAGGAATTGCGTTTCCTCCGACGAGCGTGTCCCTTACTGAGCTGTCTATTGCTATAAGCAATTTGGCTAGTGATCTAAAATCTAAAATGGCTCGGCCTTCTACCTGACGAGCGGTGAAATAAAATCATAATTCCTACTATCTCTGATTCAGGAAAAATATTGGGTGTCCGCGCCGCACTCATCAACGAAATAGCAGAAGCAACTAGAGGGTTGCGAATCTCCACTCTGACGAGCCACTGACGCACGGAGCGCAGTATAAGAAAGAACAGTAGACGCATAAGTTCACCAGCCGGTGAGTGTCCGAACGGTTAATAGTGTTAACGGTTCATATTTATAACGATACAAAAAGCTAAAAAAAATTGTGTAAAGATCCAAATAAAATTTCCGCACTTATCATGAAGTTTCGATAAATTAAATTTTCCCGTCAGGCAGCCGCTTTCAGTATTTTTGCTGGCGGCTTTGTGCTATCCTGAGATTGTTACCGGAAGATGCGTAAAATTTTGGCTGGCAGACGGGCGAGCGCAAAATTACATCTGTAAAAACACGATACACGCCGGCGTGGGGCAATCATAGAAACGCGACATTCGGCGTTCGCACCTACTCCCGGATTCAAAAGTGGGAGGCTCCCGGAAGCGAGAACGACTGTCTTTTAGGAAGTACAAATGCTCAGGATGACTCAAAAAAGGCAAAAAACGCTCTCCCCAACCCGCAAGGCATTCCCTGGGGAAGCCTGGGAGCGTGGCGGAGCGGGCTTTCGGCAAAAAAAGATTTAACTTTAGCCGGTTTAGCCTTGACGTCCGCACTGTTATGTGGTAATAGCGCGGCAGCCCAGATTGCGCCCGATGCCACCTTGGGCGCAGAAAGTTCCGCTGTCAAACCGATTGACGGGCAAATAGACCGCATTGATGGGGGGGCGATTTGGGGCGCGAACCTGTTCCACAGCTTTCGGGAATTCAACATTGGGGAAGGGCGGGGAGTCTATTTCAGCAATCCCGCACAGATACAGAATATTCTGACTCGCGTCACCGGCAGCAACCCCTCCAATATATTCGGCACCCTGGGCGTGTTGGGCAATGGCAACCTATTTTTGATCCAAAATCCGGGCATCCAAAATCCTAAATTGATATTAGGCAGTCTTCCGCGTTAGCAACCATGCAAAAAAAATCTTTAATACTCACCGGCTTGACCTTGACATTTGCCGGAATTTGTGATACAATAACATTCGCCCAAATTGCGCCCGATGCCACCTTAGGCGGAGAACGCTCCACCGTCACCCCCATCACCGAACTGCGCGACCGTATCGATGGCGGGGCGATACGGGGAGCGAACCTGTTCCACAGCTTTCAGGAATTCAACATAGGAGCTGGGCGAGCCGTCTATTTCAGCAATCCCTCACAGATACAGAACATTCTGACTCGCGTCACCGGCAGCAACCCCTCCAACATTTTCGGCACCCTGGGAGTCAGCGGCAGTGCCAACCTATTTTTTATCAACCCCAACGGCATAATTTTCGGGCGGGAGGCTCAGCTGGACTTGCGGGGGTCATTGATCGCCAGTGCGGCGAGGAGTGTCAAATTTGCCGGCGGTGCCGACTTCAGCGCCACCAACCCCCAATCCCCACCGTTGCTCGCCGTCAGCGTGCCGGTTGGCTTGCAATTCGGACCGAATCCGGGAAACATTCGAGTGCTCGGACCAGGTTTGAGCCTGCCGGCGGGAGAGGATCTGTCAACACCTGAACAGCAAAAGCAATTTCAGCAAAACTTTTTAGAAAGTCCCACCGGCTTGCGTGCCGCGCAAGGGAAAACCCTATCCCTAACCGGCGGCGATATTTCCCTCCAAGGCGGTTTCCTGAAAGCACCGGCAGGGCGGATTGAACTGGGCAGCGTTCGCGGGGAGGGTTTGGTGAGCCTGACGCCAGCAGATAAAGGATTCGCTCTCGGTTATGCTGGCGTGCCGAACTTTGGGGACATCCAGCTTGCCGGTGCGGCTGGAGTCAGTGCCAGTGGGGAAGGGGGCGGAGATATCCAGGTGCGAGCCCGGCGCTTGACGCTCAGAGATGGCTCCCTGATGGTTGCTGACACCTTCGGATCAAAGCCCGGAGGCACCTTAGCCGTAACAGCTTCCGAGTTGGTGGAACTTTTCGGCAGCTCACCCGACCGGCACTTTTTCAGCGGATCTGGCGCTTCGACTTACAGCACAGGAAATGCCGGCACCGTGACGGTTCAAACCGGGCGGCTGACTGTCCGAGATGGGGCATTCCTCGCTGCTCTCAGTTACAGCTCGGGCAATGCCGGAACGGTGCGCGTTACAGCTTCTAACTCCGTGGAAGTGACCGGCACCTCACCCGACGAGCAACTCTTCAGCGTTTTGGGGGCTGGCACCTTCGGTACAGGAAATGCCGGCAGCCTCAGCATTCAAACCGGGCGGCTGACTGTCCGGGATGGGGCACGGATAGGTGCTGCCACTAACAGCGGCGGCAATGCGGGAACTGTGAGTGTTACCGCTGTTGAGTCAGTAGAAGTGAGCGGCACCTCCGCCAGTGGGAAGAATCCCAGCAGTTTGGGGGCAGGCACCTTCAGCACAGGAAATGCTGGCAGCCTGACGGTTCAGACAAGGCAGCTGACGGTTCGGGATGGGGGGCTAGTGACGGCTATAACCCTTAGCGCCGGCGATGCCGGTTCTGTGAGTGTTACCGCCTCCGAGTTTGTAGAAGTGAGCGGCACCTCACCCGAGAGTAACCCCAGCGCTCTGGGCGCTGGGACTCTCAGTACAGGAAATGCCGGCAACCTGACAGTTCAAACCGGACGGGTGACTGTCCGGGGTGGGGCATTGATGGGATCTGGCACTCTCAGCTTGGGCAATGGGGGAATTGTGGAAGTGCGCGCCTCCGACTCCGTGGAAGTGACCGGCACCTCAGCCGACGGGCGCTCTCCGAGTCTGCTGACGGCTGGAACTGCCGCTACAGAAAATGCCGGCAGTGCTGGAGATGTCACAATTACCACTCCTGTGCTGGCGGTGCGGGATGGGGCTGAAGTCAGCGTCAGGGGCTTGGGCTCAGGAACTCCAGGCAACCTCAAAGTTACAGCCGGCGACCTCCGCCTCGATCTCCGGGGAACTCTCACCGCTGCCTCCGAAACAGGTAAAGGCGGAAATATAACCCTGGACGCGCAGAACATACAGCTGCGGCGCGCCAGTGAAATCTCCGCCGCCGGCAGCAAAACCGGCAATATCACTTTCGACGGCAATATCGCCATTAACGCCCGGACCCTCGTCCTGCTGGAAGGCAGCCGCCTGGTCACCAGCGCATCCGATCCTAGAGGCGGCAGCAATATCACCATAAAACCCCTGGGTGAGTCAGATGTAGCCATCTTCCAGTCCCCAGACAGCACCATCAACGCCGTTGGGCAACTGAAAGTAGAGGGGTATGCCAGCTTCACTCCGGCTGACGTTCCCGCAGTCCAATTCACCGATGCCACCGGCTTGATTGACCGCCGGTGCTCCGCTGAAACGCTCCAGGGGAGCCGGTTCACCGTCACCGGCAAAGGCGGATTGCCACCCGCCCCCACCGCCCTGCTCGGCGGTGGCACCGTTTTGGTCGAGTGGGGCGCACCGCAGGAACCCGAGGAACACAACCGCTGGCGATTGCAAACAGAAATCCCCAAATCCCCAAATCCCGGCGCTTCCCTCGTCGAAGCGCAAGGGTGGGCTGTCAGCCCCACCGGCGAGGTGACTCTCACCGCCGAACCAGGAGCCGGCACCCCCGGCGCGCCGGTGCTCCCCCCTGCTGCTGGCTGCCGGTAAACTTCAGCAATTTTTCACAAGTCTTCATAATGTATAGCCGTATGCACTTAGGTTAGAACATTAGACCTTCAGGGGGGGCGGGACGCCTGCCCTACGTCTATATAGCAGTAAGCATTTAGGAAACGTACATTCCGGCCTCCCTTGCTCCTCCGCTCCCGAAGCTTCTATGGTTCTAATCAATATGACTGCTGCTATACCGCGCTCGTGAGGAGCGCCAAGAAGGAAGAAAAAAAGACGAGCGGCACCCTGTGCGACGGAGCCGGCAGTCAGTACGACTGAGCCGGCAGTCAGTACGACTGAGCCGGCAATCTGTACGACGGAGCCGGCAGTCAGTACGACGGAGCCGGCACTGTGTGCGACGGAGCCGGCAATCTGTGCGACTGAGCCGGCAATCTGTGCGACTGAGCCGGCAATCTGTGCGACGGAGCCGGCAATCTGTACGACTGAGCCGGCAATCTGTACGACGGAGCCGGCAATCTGTACGACGGAGCCGGCAATCTGTGCGACGGTGCCGGCAATCTGTGCGACGGTGCCGGCACTGTGTGCGACGGTGCCGGCAATCTGTGCGACGGTGCCGGCAATCTGTGCGACGGTGCCGGCAATCTGTGCGACGGTGCCGGCAATCTGTGCGACGGTGCCGGCACTGTGTGCGACGGAGCCGGCAGTCAGTACGGTTGAGCCGGCAGTCAGTACGGTTGAGCCGGCAGTCAGTACGGTTGAGCCGGCAGTCAGTACGACTGAGCCGGCAGTCAGTACGAGGGAAGCCTTCCGATTTTGTATGGCGCGAGGGGGCTTTTCGCAACTGCCGGCTGTCTTGGGGCAAATCAAACAAATCTCCGCGCTGGTGTCCGGAAAGACACTCTTGAAGCTGGACTGGTGCCAGCTGCAGCTTGCATTCGCCTTCATCAGTGCAGCTTCCTTTCCCGCCACCCACCAGGCAGCAGGCGCTCAGTGAGAGTGCCAATGCAGATCGGACGTTTATTCTCACCTGGGATGATAGAATCAAAGTCAAGTCGTTTGAAAGCTTGGTGCGATCCAGTGACCAAAATCAGCCCGCAAACTTGGAATTAATGGCTCTGAGCACTTGCCAGAAAGCAGCCGGTGACAGCCCTTGCGGCTTTGGGACTGGCGCGCGTGGCGGTGCGTTCTGGCGCGCGCAGCACAGTTGCAACGCTGCGGCGGCAGTCAGCGACGCCGCCACCGGCTCCCAGATGGCTCAGTTTTGCCGCGAACTCGCCCAACCCGGAGTGAGCAAAGCCGAGGCTCTCCCACCTGACTCTGTGAAAGGGAAGATATAAGAATCCTATTTCTGGGCACCCTTAATAGGGGTGGGGAATTGGCTGCAGGGTGCGGCACTTTCAAAAACCGGGGTGATTTTGGCCAGATAAAAAATGGTTTTTTTCAGGGAAAGAAACCCGGTTTCTTAACGTGAGGCTGGGTTGCTCATTTCACCAGGAGGCAAATCTATCATGGCAGGGATGAAGTTCGCCCAAAACAGGGGGGTATTATATATTAGCATCTGTGCGGATATGGCGCTAGTTTTCGGGTTGGCAGCACCGGCACTCTCACAGTCCGAGATCAGCAGCCAGCCAGTTGCAGTGTCTGGAAATAAAGAAATCCACCGGCAGCCTGTGACAGGGAAAATCGACAGGAGCCAAGAAATAGCGAACGCCAGCTTTAATAAACTCTCGGATTCTTATGCTTCTGACTCTCTGCCGAAAGTGGGGCGGGCGGTTGAGAGCATCACTCCCCACCCCCCGAAAATAAGCGCGAGCTTCGAGCCGCCCCCACAGGAAGGAGCCCCTACAGGAACAGCAGGAGGGGCAACGCGAGGGGGATGCGAAAAGGACGCACAAGAAAAATCTGTTTTAACCGCTTTGGTTCCGGCGAGAGTGAAAATTGTTATGACAGTAGCAGAACGTCCGACGCTGCTGTTTTATATTCCTGAGACTTATGCAAGTAAGGTGGGGTTTAGCCTGCAAGACGAAAAGGAGAGTGAGATTTACCAAACGGAGATGGAAATTTCTGGACAGCCAGGGATTGTTAGCGTCAGCATTCCCCCTAGCGCCCCGGCTTTAGAGATAGGAAAAAATTATACTTGGCAGTTTTCACTTATTTGTGATAGCGCAGATTATAGTGGGAACTTGGTGTTAAATGGCTTCCTGCAGCGAACCGAAATTAGCTCAACCTTGGCAAAAGCAGAAGCGTTAACAAGCCCGCTGGAACGCGCCGCCTTTTACGAAAAAAATGGCCTTTGGCTGGAAGCGGTGGCAAATCTGGCTGAAGCTCGCCGCCAGGAGCCTGACAGCAGGAAAGTCGCAGAGCAGTGGGCAGAATTGCTGAAGTCAGCCGGTTTGGAAACTGTGGCGGAAACGCCTTTACTTGAGGCAAAATAGCCGCAGATATCCAGTAAGCTGATATATGCGGGCAAAACTCAGACAGGGAATTTGGGAGTGGCGCGGGATTTTAATTGCGGCTCCGGCTGCGGCGGGATTGACGATCGCCCTGCGCTTGGCTGGATTGCTGCAGTTACTGGAGTGGGCGGCTCTGGATCAATTTTTTCGGCTGCGCCCTCCTGAACCGGCTGACGCGCGGATTGTGATTGTCGCCATTGACGAGCCCGATATCACAAAGGCAGGGCAGTGGCCAATTCCGGATGCTGTCCTGGCTCAATTGCTCGAAAAATTGAAACAGCAGCAGCCCCGGGCGATTGGTTTAGATGTTTATCGAGATTTGCCGGTGCCGCCCGGACATCAGGAATTAGTTAAAGTTTTTCAATCCTCACCTAATATAATTGGAATTGAGAAAGTTGTTGGGGATATTTACGGAGCTGCTGTTAGCCCGCCCCCGGAACTTTTGCGCCGCAATCAAGTCAGCGCCGCCGATCTGGTGCTGGATGCGGATGGCAAAGTTCGCCGGGGTTTGCTGTCTGTGAGGGCTAAGAATGGCAAAACTGTATTGGGTTTGGGGGCGCAGCTGGCTTTGATGTATCTGGAGGCGGAAGGCATTAAGCCGGCGCAGACGCCGGATAAGTCTGTGAAGTTGGGAAAGGCGGTATTTGTGCGGTTTAAAGGGGAGGATGGCGGCTATGTCCGCGCTGATGCCGGCGGCTACCAGCTCTTGCTAAATTTTAGGGGGCGGCGAAAGAGTTTCCCCACGGTTTCGATGACGGATGTGTTAGAAAATCGAATCCCGCCTGATTTGATGCGCGATCGCATTGTTTTGATTGGCTCAACCGCACCGAGTCTCAACGATCTGTTTTTAACTCCCTACAGCAGCAGTCTGCTGGCTGTGCCGGTGCGAATGCCTGGGGTGGAAATTCACGCCCATATCGCCAGCCAGATTTTGAGTGCGGCGCTCGACAGCCGCCCCCTGTTAAATGTCTGGGATGAGCCTGCGGAGTGGCTGTGGATTTTTTTCTGGTCTTGTGCCGGTGCGACTTTGGGGTGGGTGTCAAAAGTCTCGCTCAGGACTGTTTATATTTTACTGCTGGCTTGTAGCAGTATGATTTCGGCAGCCTACTTTCTTTTCCTAAATGGCTGGTGGGTGCCGGTGGTTCCGCCGGCACTGGCGCTGGCGGGGGCTGCGATCGCTATCGTCAGTTACATTGCCCAGCAAGAACACCAAGACCGGCAAACTGTGATGAATCTTTTTGGCCGGCACGTCACCCCCAAAATTGCTGACCAAATTTGGCGCGAACGCAACCAGTTTCTGCAGCAAGGTAAGCTCGTGGGGCAAAAAATGACGGCCACGGTGCTGTTTACGGATTTGCAAGGCTTCAGCACTATCGCTGAAAACACCGACCCCGCCACCCTAATGTCCTTGCTTAATGAATACATGAGCGCAATGGCGGTTGCTGTTCTCGACTGCGATGGGGTGATTGACAAATTTATTGGAGATGCTATCATGGCTGTGTTTGGCGTTCCTATCCCCCGCATGACAGAAGAAGAAATTTCGGCGGATGCGATTGCAGCGGTGTGTTGCGCGGTGGCAATGGGGAAAAAACTGCGCTCGCTCAACGATCAGTGGCGGCTGCAGGGACGTCCGAAACTGACAATGCGGGTGGGAATTGCCACCGGCACTGTCGTCGCCGGCAGCTTGGGCTGCACCCAAAGGGTGGACTACACAATCATCGGAGATACGGTGAATATCGCCTCTCGCCTAGAAAGTTATGATAAGTCTCTTGAGGGCGGCATTTGCCGGATTTTAATCAGTGAGGGAACTTGCCAGTATCTCGGAGGCAAATTCCCCAGAAAATTTATCGGCAGCCTCCAGCTCAAAGGCCGCGAAAATCCAGAAAACGTTTACCTGGTTCCGCTGGATTGATTTTGCTCTGACGCCGCTGCGATCTTGATCTAACCCAAAATCCTCGCATCCATGCCTCCAAAATTGCTATAGAAACCGAATTTATCCGGTCTACCCCTCAAGTAGAGACGGAATTTATCGCCTCTCGAACACTTAGAGTAATCCCCAAATCCCCAAATCCCGGCTCTTCCCCTGTAGAGGCCCAAGGGTGGGTTATTGGCCCCACCGGCGAGGTGACTCTCACCGCCGAACCCCCCACCGGCACCCCCGGCGCGCCGGTGTTCGCCCCACCCGGGTGCAATTGATAATTTTGTAGGGTGAGATAGAAACCCGGTTTTTTTAAGAAACCGGGTTTCTGGTGCTTCATCAAACAAATGAGCCACTATACTCTGAACAGATTACTCCAGATAATAGTGCTTTCTCACAGGGCTGAGAACCTTCCAAGTGCAGGACATGCCGGCGGAAAACGTCACCAAATCCCCTTTGCGGATCTCCACCGGCTCCCCACCTTCCGGAGTCACAAGCACCTCTCCTTCCAGGAGATAGCAGATTTCCTGGCTGTCATAAGTCCAGGGAAATTCCGAGACTTCCTTTTCCCAAATTGGCCAGCTAGAGACGCGCAGTTCCTCAAGGGTTTTCCCTACCGGCTCCCGCTCTACTTTTATTTCCGCCGTTTGTGCAATTTCCACTGTCTGTTTCCTCCCGTGCGGGGTGCGCTCCCTCTCTCCCGGCACACCGCATGAAAGCCCAAAGCGGGGAGCGCACCCTAAATCTACTGTTTCAGGCTAGCATTTATTGAATTGGATTGGAAATGTCAGCCGGTTTTTGCTGCCGCTCCAAATACTTGCTCAAGGAGTAAACCATATCCTGCCGCCTCATCGGTTCTAAAGGATTAATCAGATTCTTGTTCGTCTCGACGTTCACAAACCCCTCAGACAGGGCTGTGGCCATAGGTTTTTGCGCCCAGTCCGGTATTTCATCTGAATCTCGATACTTGGCTAGAATTGAAGCAATAGTTTCCTCAGGCAATTGGAACACGCCATAAGCCTGAGCGAAGATAGCGAAAGCTTCTGCCCGAGTTATTTTTCGATCTGGGAAAAACAGACCATCCCTATAGCTGTTCATCACTCCTGTTTTGAGAACCACCTGAATGTCATTATAGGCCCAGTGAGAGTTACTGACATCAGAAACCAGAATAAGGCTCTGTTCTTGGGCCGTCTTTCGCTTATCGAGCTTAAAAGTTTTCACTAAAACAGCTGCCAGTTCTGCGCGAGTCAGGACTCTTTCTGGATGAAATTGTCCATCTGGAAAGTAGCTCATCAACCCAGCCCCAACAACCCGGTCGATGGAAGCAATAGGTTGTTGAGCTTGAACGGCAACAGGAAAGAAGTGCACAAAAGCGGTCAGACAAACAATGCTTGCAACCTGTCGCATGACTTTAAAAACTCCGACACCCTTCAACGAGATCGTGGCTTAGCGCCCAACACTAGCAAACCCCCGATGGGGGAGTTGACAGGCATTACCCATCTAAACTATAATAAAAATTGGATGGGGGACGCTAGGCTTTTTGCTTAAGCCTTCAATCACATACTGTAGCTGCTCACCGGCAGTTGCGCACCGCCCGCATGCGGGCGGTGGGAGTTGCTGCGTGCCGGCAAAACTGCAGTGCGGGCTGGCCGGCTGCTTGGCCATATCCGCGAGAGGGGGCGGGGTTGCGACAGCGATCTGGGGGGGGAACAGAGAATATTGATAAACCCGACCCTGCGGACAGTTTATTTTACTGCAGGGTGCGCCGGCCCACCACTGTCAGGGGTGAGGGGTGAGGGGTGAGGGGTTAGGATTGAGACGTGAGGGGTGAGGATTTAGGGGTGAGGGGTGAGGGGTGAGAGTTGAGGGGTGAGGGGTGAGGGGTGAGAGTTGAGAGTTGAGGGGTGAGAGTTGAGAGTTGAGGGTTGAGGGTTGAGAGTTGAGGGTTGAGGGTTGAGGGTTGAGTTTTTATAGGTTCCCCAATCCAAAATCCTTGCATCCAAAATCCTTACATCCAAAATCCTTGCATCCGAAATTGGTATAAAAGGTTTTAACGAGTTTGTATCAGCAGGCGGGAACTAGAGTTCCATTCCGCACTGATCGACTAAATAGCAGAGGGCGCGAAAACGCAGACCGACCAGCTGGTCATACAGCGGGTTGAGCTTGCACAGTGGTGGGATCTGGGCTATCTTCCGCCCGAAAAGCTTGATATCCCTGGCAAACGGACACTGATCTGGAATCGCCTTGTAGATAAACTTAGCCACGTTAGGATTGCGAATTTCAATGCGGTCAAGCTGCTGGCGCACTGGACGCAATGGGTCGATCTGGAACTTGGGAAATTGAGCGCCCCTAGTTTTTGCCTGAGTCCTGTCAGGAGTTTGCGCCTGACAGGGGAGAGTCTGACTTACACGATCTGCCAATATCACACTCATAAGTTCTCCTGCTTGATTGTGCGAGGGAGGGACTGGTTTCGAGCACCTCTATTTATAAGATACCCGAGCCAAGGGATTGTTCCTTCAGGGAACCGATAAAAATCCTAAATATCAGGATAAAGTTTAGCTGACTTCAGAAACCGGCCATGAGAAAAAGCACTCAGCCCTGATGCCGGTGTATAATCTGCGGTTTTTCTGAGTGTTAGCTTTTCTTATGAGACTCTGACGCCTGGGAAGCCGAATCACGAGCGCGAGGCACTCCGTGAAAACCTGTAAACAAAGCGTAAAGGAATCTCTGTCAAACTGAGTTTTCCCTGAGGGAGCCTGCAGGGTTGCTCTACATCTAATCTAAAAACTCCTGCAATCAAATGAGAAGTACCCTGAGAAGTATTTTCACTCCGGACACTCAGCACCTGAGGGTACGACCCCAGATTGATAGGGATTGAGACAGCTGAGTTGCACCGGCTCCTAGCTCGAACCAGCAATTTAAACTGTGAGCGATATCACCGCAGTGCCGTGTTCTGAATCGCCTAAAATCTGTATAAAACCTGTAAATGTTATTGATAAACCTCTATGGCACACTGTCAATTCTCAATACAAATTGATAGTTGGCTTTATTTTTGGCGAGGCCATCCTGGAGGCTCTGCCTTGAAAAGGTTCGTAGTTGGGCTTTAGCCCTACCGTCGGGTTCTGGCCCACACATTTTCATTGGTGGGGGTGTGAGCAGATCGTCGCGACTGCCTCCTTTGGGCAGACAGGCAGCATTATTAGCCGAACAGCTGACCATCCCGCCATTGTGGCCGGGCGGAAGTGCGGTAGGGGCAGTTCGTTTAATTACTTCTCATTAATCTTTCCGGTTTGCGACTGTTGCAGTGACGCATTTGGTAGTTATCCCACAACCAACCGCGCCGTTTTAAGAAAACTATTTAACCGCAACTTGTGAAATTTTACAGCACGGAGCCAGATGCTGAGAAACCCGGTTTCTTCCAGAAACCGGGTTTCTGATGCGTAAAATCCCAACCAACTCAGACGAGAGCCGGTTCTGGGAGAGCGCCGTGCATTTTGCCCAGCCAGTCGATCAGGCACTCCAGCTGCTTGTCAGCGCCGAGCACCCCCATTCCCCGGACAGTCACCTTCCCCGGAGTGCAGACAAACTTCTCGTGCAAGTGTTCGGGGAGCTTAGCTTTCAGCAAATTCCAAGCTGGCTCCTCCATAGGCGTCTCCAGAACAACGTGCTGCTTGCCCTCAGGCTTAATGCGAGAGAAGCCCAGCCTCCGGGCCAGCTGCTTCAATTCCACCAGGCGAAACAGGTGCTGTGCGGCTGCAGGAACGGGCCCATAGCGGTCGCGCCAGTCCGCCTCAATCTGGCTGAGCTCTTCGCGAGAGCCGGCAGACGCCACAGTGCGGTAAGCGCTCATCTTCTGATCCAAATCCAGGATATAGTCCGCTGGAATAAAAGCCGTAACGTGCAAATCGATCTGAGTCTCCTCCACCTGAGGGATTTCCTGCCCGCGAATCTCGCGAATCGCCTCTTCGAGCATTTCCATATACAGATCGAACCCAATAGCATCCATCTGGCCAGACTGCTCAGCGCCCAGCAGATTCCCCACCCCCCGGATTTCCATATCGCGCACTGCAAGCTGGTAGCCCGAACCGAGCTGAGTGAACTCCTGAATCGCGCGCAACCGGGCTTTTGCCGCATCAGTCAGCTGGCTCTGCCGGCGGTAAAAAATCCAGGCGTGAGCTTGAATGCCGGCACGCCCCACGCGCCCCCGCAGCTGGTAAAGCTGAGCCAGACCGAAGCGGTGGCCATCCTCAATCAAAATCGTATTCACCCTGGGGATATCCAGCCCCGACTCAATAATCGTCGTGCAAACCAGGATATCCGCCTCACCGGCACTGAACGCCAGCATCGTCGCTTCCAGCTCCGACTCATCCATCTGCCCGTGTCCCAGAGCAATCCGCGCCCCAGGGATCATCTCCCGCAGCTGACCGGCAATCTCCTCAATCCCCTCAATCCGAGGCACCACATAGAAAACCTGCCCCCCTCGGTCCAGTTCCTGGCGAATCGCACTGCGCACCGTTTCCGGGTCATAAGGCGACAGGTGCGTCTGAATCGGACGCCTGGACGCCGGCGGCGTCGCAATCACACTCATCTCCCGAATCCCCGACAGCGCCATATAAAGCGTGCGGGGAATCGGCGTGGCGCTGAGCGTCAGCACGTCCAGCTGAGTTTTCAGAGTCTTAATCTTCTCCTTCTGCGCCACCCCAAACCGCTGCTCCTCATCCACCACCAGCAGCCCCAAATCCCGGAACGCCACCCCCTTGCTCAAAATCGCCTGAGTTCCCACCACCACATCCAGCTCCCCTGTCACCAGCCGGCGCTGGAGGTCCCGGCGCTCCTCAGGAGTGCGGAAGCGGTTGAGCAGCCCAACCTGAATTGGGTAGGGAGCGAAGCGCTCCTTCAGCGTGTGGTAGTGCTGCTGCGTCAGGATCGTCGTCGGCGCGAGCAGCGCCACCTGCTTTCCTCCAGTCACCGCCTTAAAAATCGCCCGAATCGCCACCTCAGTTTTGCCAAACCCCACATCCCCGCAAACCAGCCGGTCCATCGGGCGCTCGCTCTCCATATCCCGCTTCACGTCCTGAGTCGCCTTCAGCTGGTCAGGCGTGGGCTGGTAAGGAAAAGAATCCTCCAATTCCTGCTGCCAGGGCGAATCAGGCGGGTAGGCCAACCCCTGCTGCTGGGCTCGCTTGGCGTAGAGCTTCAGCAAATCCACCGCCAGCTTCTTAACCGCCTTGCGCACCTTATTCTTAGTGGTTTCCCACGCCTTGCCGGTCAGCTTGTTGAGTTCCGGAGCCTTCCCCTCAGCCGTGCGGTAGCGCGACAGCACCCCGAGCGAGTCCGCCGCCACCCGCAGAGTGCCGTCCGCGTACTTCACCACCAAATAGTCTCGCGTTTCTTTATTGATGGTGAGACTTTCCAGCTTGACAAACTTGCCCACCCCGTGCTGCCGGTGAACCACATAATCTCCCGGACGCAGCTTGTTGGGATCTACCTGCTTCGACGCCGCCCGCCGGCGCTTGCGCACATAGCTGGGCGTCGCCAGGGCGTGCTGGCCAAAAAACTCCCGGTCAGTAACCACCGCCAGACGGAACGTCGGCAAAATAAACCCTTCCAGTTCCGCCAGCCCAGAATACTTCAGCGCCACCGGCGTGTGAGAGACAGCCAGCTTGTCAATCATCGGGAAATCCCGGGGATTCGGAACAAACTGCGCCGGACAGTCGTGCTCTTGCAGCAGGGACACCGAGCGCGAAGGCTGCGCCGAAACCAGGAACACAGAAAACCCCTTACTGGTCTCCCCGCGAACAATTTCCGCAATTTTGGCAAACTGGTGAGGCGTCACCGGCACGGGGCGGCTGGCCAAATTCAGCGAATTCGAGCCGGCACCCGCCGATTTGCTGCCAACCTCCTCCACCAGTTCCGACAGTTCCACCCTGAGGAAACCCGCCACCGCCGCCATCGAATCCGCAAAAGAGCGGTGGATTTTCGGCAGGGATGCCGGCGATCCAACCGCCAGCCAGTGCTGCTCCACCTCTTCAAACCACCGGTCCCCGTGAGCGCGGCACTGCTCCGGCTCGTCTACCGCCACCAGCGCGGCTTCCGGCAAATAATCCAGCAGGGAGGCCGGTTGCTCAAAAGCCAAACCCAGCAGCCGGCGCACACCCCTCTCTTCTTCCCCTTCCTCCTTGGCGTCTTTGGCGTCAATGCGGTTCATCCCCAAAGCCGCTATCACCACCGGCGCAAAATCCGTCGGCGTTAGCACAACCCGGTCTATTTTGTCAAGCGAGCGCTGCGTTGCCGGGTCAAATTCGCGCAAATCCTCCAGCTCGTCGCCAAACCAGTCCAAGCGCACCGGCAGTTCAGCCGCCACCGGAAACACATCAATAATGTCGCCGCGCCGGCTCCACTGACCTTCGGTTTCCACCTGAGGGGCGCGCTCGTAACCCAGCTGGGCCAGCTTCTCGCTGAAAGTCGCCAAGTCCCACAGCATCCCCCGGTTGAGGGTGAGGCAGTGGGGGCGGAAGGCGTCTGGGGGCGGCAGGTGGGGTTGCAGGGCGCGCTCTGTGGCCACAATGGCCATGTTTTTTTCCCCCTGCACCAAATCGGCGAGGACTTGCATTTGGCCCCAAGTGGTTTCGGATTCGGGGTCAAAGGGTTCGTAGGGCGACGCCTCAGAGGTGGGGTAAAAATGAACGGTTTCCCAGCCCATAGCTTCTAGCTGGGCTGCCCAGCGACCGGCTTCTTCCAGGGTGGCGGTGACGACCAGCAAATTGCGCCCCTCAAGCTGCGCCAGGGCAGAGGCGACCAAGCCTTTGGGGGGGCGGGGGATGCCGGAAAGCCGCAGACTGCGGTGCCGGTGCAGTTTGTTGAGCAGTTCGGCGGTGAGCTGGGAGCGCCCCAGGGCGCGGATGATGGAAGAGAGGGCCATGAGTTGTGCGAACGCTTAACTCGTTTTTGGGAAAGAGCACAGATGTGTGCGTATTTAGATTATTGTAAAAGATTGGTTACATTAAGAGCGCCTTCCCGGCGGTGGACTGCAGTGCCGGCAGAGTTTTCGCGGGAAATGCTACTTTCTATATAGCCAGAGTCTTCGCACTCTTTCCTTTGCCGGTTGCAATAGCAGTCACAGGTGCTCTGGCGCTCAAGCTAGCCGCTAGCGCCGGCAATTTTAAAAATGTCCTCAACTATTGACATCCTGATTGTTTTTCTACTGATCCTCGCCAACGCCCTGTTTGTGATGTCAGAAATGGCCATCGTCTCGTCCCGGAAGGCGAGGCTGCAGCAGATGGCCAACCAGGGCGATCTCAAGGCCCGCATGGCTCTGGAGCTGGCGAACGCCCCGAATAAGTTCCTCCCCGCAGTTCAGATTGGAATTACTCTGATTGCGATTCTCTCGGGTGCCTTCGGTGAGTCGGTGATCGCTCACAGACTCAGGCCGATTTTGCATCTGATTCCCTCGCTGGCACCGTACAGTGAAACGATCGCATCTGTAGTGGCGGTTTTGCTGATCACCTACCTGACCCTGATTATTGGGGAGCTGGTGCCCAAACGGCTGGCGCTCAATAACCCAGAACCGCTTGCGACTGCGGTGGCTATCCCGATGCGGATGCTGGCGAGCGTGACTGCGCCTGTTGTTCACCTGCTGGGCGCTTCTACGGATATGGTGGTGCGGCTGCTGGGGATTAAACCTTCTACAGAGCCACAGGTGACTGAGGAAGAGATTAAGGTTTTAATTGAGCAGGGCACGGAGGCGGGAACGTTTGAGGAAGCGGAACAGGATATGGTGGAGCGGGTGTTTCGCTTGGGCGACCGCCCGGCTAGCGCGCTGATGACGCCGCGACCGGATATTGTCTGGCTGGAGCTTGAGGATTCGCCGGACGAGAACCGGCAGAAGATCGTTAATAGCGCTCACTCCCGGCTGCCGGTGTGCCAGGGGGGTCTTGACAATGTGCTGGGGGTCGTGCATGTTACTGATTTGCTGGCGCAGTCTCTGGCGGGACAGCGGCTTGACCTGACGGCTAAGTTGCGGCGTCCGCTGTTTGTGCCGGAAAGCACGCGGGGGCTGAAGGTTCTGGAGCTGTTCAAGCAGTCGAGCACTCACATCGCCCTGGTGGTGGATGAATATGGGGTGATTCAGGGTTTGGTGACGCTCAACGATATTTTGGTGGAGCTTGTGGGTGATATTCCTTCGGTGGAAAATCACGATGAGCCGCAAGCAGTGCGGCGTGAGGACGGTTCCTGGCTGCTGGATGGGATGCTGCCGGTGGAGGAGTTTTTTGAACTGTTTGAGATGGCGGAGTTGCCAGAAGAGCAGCGGGGGAACTATCACACAATGGGCGGGTTTGTGATTACTCAGCTGGGGCGCATCCCCACCGCCGCCGACCATTTTGAGTGGAATGACTTGCGCGTTGAAGTGGTGGATATGGATGGCAATCGGGTTGATAAGGTGCTGGTGATGCAGAAGCCCCAGCCGCCGGCACCACCGGCAGCCGGCGAGTGATATAGCGCGTCTAAATCCTCCCCTCGTTCCCAGCCTCAGGCTGGGAACGAGGCTCTGTCGGCTCCGCCGACTTTGGGCAGACAGGCAGCATTATAGCAGTAGCCAGTTAGGTTAGGACATTAGACTTTGAGGGTATGAGGCCCGGCGAACGCCGTACCTACGTCTATACTTCCTAGGACAGGCGTTGCCTCAGTACGCGCCCGCACGGAACGGCCTGTCAAGCGTGTCCTAAACAGACTGTCTGTTGCTATATTAGTCTAACAGCTTAATATTGATGCTCGCGAAGACTCTCTAATATTTAAGATGAAGTTCTATGAATAATTTAAGGATTTCTGATAGCGATCGCTCGCAGCTGCTGGTGGCGGCGCGGCAGGCTGTGAGACAGGCTTATGCGCCCTATTCGCAGTTTCGTGTCGGTGCTGCTGTGCTGACGCAACGGGGGAATGTATTTGCCGGTTGCAATGTTGAGAATGCTTCTTACGGACTGACGATTTGTGCGGAGCGGGTGGCTATCTGCTCAGCGGTTGCTGCTGAGGGTGAGGGCATGGAAATTAGGGCAATCGCAGTTGTTAATCAGCGCGAGGTGCCTTGCTCTCCTTGCGGTGCTTGCCGGCAGTTTATCTGGGAGTTTGGCGCGGAGGCGACTGTGATTTTTCAAGGGCGCGAGGGGGTCAAGGAAATGCCGGCGGCTGCGCTGTTACCTGAAGGGTTTCGGTTGGGTTAGGGGGGAGGATACAAGCCGAAACCCACCCCCCAGCCCCTGCAGTAGCGTTCCCAAAGGGAACGCACCCTACTATTCCCGTTCCGCTTATGTTATAGTGTAAATATGAAACCAGGCAGATTAAAGTCATGCTCCAGTTGGCGCTCGATTACCAATCAGAACAAATAGGCCGGTGTGCGATTTTGCAGGCAGACTGTTTCGAGTGGCTGAGCCGAATTCCTGAAAACAGCATTCATGGGGTCGTCACCGATCCGCCCTACGGGGTTAAAGAGTATGATTTCGACCAGATTGCAAGAAGGGAAAATGGAAAGGGCGGTATATGGAGAATTCCACCCTCATTTGACGGACACAAACGCTCTCCCCTACCGCGCTTTACAGCACTCACCCAGAAAGAGCGAGAAACCTTGAAGTGTTTCTTTTCCGAATGGGCAAAGCTGACAGTGCGCGTCCTGCGTCCAGGGGGCCATGTTTTCATGGCGAGTAATGCTTTTCTCTCACAGCTAGTTTTCGGCGCTCTGGTTGAAGGTGGCTTGGAGTTTCGCGGGGAATTAATTCGTCTTGTCAGAACTCTTCGCGGTGGCGATCGCCCGAAAAACGCCGAAGAGGAGTTTCCTAACGTATCGTCAATGCCGAGAGGATGTTATGAGCCGTGGGGGATTCTGCGGAAGCCGATACCGTCCGGAATGAAACTCAGCGACTGTCTGCGAGAATTCCAAACCGGCGGTTTAAGGCGAATTCCTGATGGCAACCCGTTCAGTGATGTAATCCTCAGTGAGAGGACACCGAAACAAGAGCGAAATATTGCCAGCCACCCGAGTTTAAAACCGCAATCTTTTCTCCGCTCGGTCGTTCACGCTGCTTTGCCGCTGGGTGAGGGTATTATTGCCGATCCTTTTATGGGTGCCGGCTCTACAGTAGCGGCGGCGGAAGCTGTGGGCGTTTGCTGTATTGGTGTCGAGCGCTATCTGGAGTATTACGAGATGAGCCGCACGGCAATTCCAAAACTGGCTGCTCTGAAAATGCCGGCTGAGAAGACTGACGTGAAAAACCAGACTGAGAGCCTAACAGGCAAGCAATTGACGCTATGGTAGCCGGGGAGCTTGATAAATCCAGTTGCCAATCATTTTCTGGGAACCGGACTGGTTAACACTGGCGGTTATTGTCCGGTGACTGGTTTCGGAGCGACCAGCAAATGTCCAATCATTCTCTGTGAGGTAAGGTCCAACAACTTTGATAAACCGGAAGGGCTTGGGCTGGATGTCCTGAGCCGCATCAACTGGACGGTTGCTATCAAAAATAAACACCATAAGCCAGATGTTTTCTGGGTTATGGCCCTGCCACGCACTCTTATAGCGAGAGCCTTTTATTTCAACCCCCTGACTAGCGTTTTGAGTGGCATTTTTCGGGAACCGGCCCGCTGGGATTAAGTCGGGATGTCCGTTATGATATTGGTTCTTGACAATCCCGGCGCAGTATTTAGGAATGCTAAAAACCCTAAATTCACCAACTAAACCGCTAAAGGTTGCCGGCATCAGTATCGCCTCAAGTCTATCTAGTTCCTTGGGATAGAGCTGTTGGTGGATGAATCCAAGAAAGTCTAGAAAATCATTCATGGCCAGCTGAATGTTTTCGGCACCCCTAAGGCAGATTTGCGCTAGGGTTAAAGCCGTTAGGATTAAGGGGGTGGGGTTGGCACGCAAGCGCCTCTAAATTCTGACTCATTGGCCCAGGTAGATAAAATTTTTGCATCAAAAAAGGGCGGTTGCTGTAGTCGAGCGCTATCTGGAGTATTGGGCGACGGAGGTGCACGGCAGTTCCAAAACTGGCGGTTCTGAAAATGCCGGCGCTCGAAGGCTTACCTGAAAATTGCAACTGAGATCGTCACAGCCCTTGACGCTAGAGGAGGCCAGGATCTTGATAAATCCAGTTAGCAATCATCTTCTGAGTGCCAGACGGCTTGACATTAGCCGCGATTGACCGGCGACTGCTTTCCTTCCCAGAAAATGTCCAATCATTCTTTGTGAGGTAAGCGCCAACAACTTTGACAAACCGGAAAGGTTTGGGCTGGATGCCCTGACCGGCATCTGCAGGACGGTTGCTATCAAAAATAAACACGACCAGCCAGAGGTCTTCTGAGTTATAGCCCTGCCACGCAGTTTTATAGCGAGAGCCTTTGATGTGAATCCCCTGCTTCCCGTGCGGAGTGGAATTGTTGGGAAACATGCCGGCGGGGATTAAGTCTGGATGTCCGTTTGGGTATTGGTTCTTGACAAGTCCGGGGCAGTATTTAGGGATGCTAGAAGCCATAAATTCCCCGACTAAACTGCTAAAATTTGCCGGCATCAGCATGGCTTCAAGCCTGTTTAGTTCCTTGGCACAGAGCTGTTGGTTGAGGAATCCGAGAAAGTCGAGAAATTCCTTCATGGCCTGCTCAATGTGTTCGGCGGTGCACCCGTAAGGCAGATTTGCTTGCGGGTTAAAGCCGTGAGGGTGAAGGGGGTGGGGTTGGCAGGCAAGCGCCTCTAAGTTCTCAATCATTGGCCCGGACCTATAAAATTTTTGCATCCCAAAAAGTCATAAACTTTAGCGATAGCCTGAGCCCAGGCAGAAAAGCAGTAATAAACTGGGTTTCTTTGGGTTATCAGACCGTAATTTCATTGCTCCCATTCCAAGAAACCCGGTTTCTGGTATTACAATACCGGCGAGCAAAGAGTTGGGAACAGTCAGCCGGCGGCGGCAGCCTCTATAATAAACCTCGCCAACTCACAAAAACCGTCTCCTTCGGCACCGGCGGTGACGCAAACCGGCAGGTGCTGCAACTGACCGGCATATTCCAGCACATTCGCCACCCCCACCGAAACCGGAAAGCAGGTGGCATCAAACAAACTCTCATCATTGGGACTGTCCCCCACCGTCACAACCTGCGCCGGCGCTATTGCGGGAAAATAATCCCGCAGCACCTGCAGCACAGCCTGAGCCTTATCCTGTCCCACCGGCTTGATGTGGCACTGTACCGAACTGTAGGTAAAACCCCAGCCTAGCTCATAGCACAAAAAATTCATTTTGTCAAGGTCTGCCTGGACCAGACCGGCAACATCAAATGTCCAGTCAGTAATGCGAAAGCGGCTGTCGCCTGACTCCTGAATTTGGGGAAACCTAGACTTGAGGGAAGCAAAAGCATCAGCGAGCCGCTGCCGGTGATCGGCAGAGTCGGAAATGGGCGTGATGGGCACCGGCGCATCCTGACCGGCTCTATAGAACAGCCCACCATTTTCGGCTATCGCACCGGCAGCGGGCAAATAGCTGGCCAGCCCACTCACCCACCCAGCGGAGCGACCAGTGACAATTAGAACTTGAATGCCGGCAGCAGCCAGATCCTCTAGGGCTTGCAGCAAAGCCGGGGTAAATTTGCCCCGGCGCGTCAGGGTGCCATCCATATCCGTGGCCACCAGACGAATATTTCTCAACTTTCCGGCAGCACGAGCCTGAGATAAGGTTAAAAAAGGCATAAAGTAGGGGCTATCCTAGAAGCTGATTGCACGCTTATTTATGGCCAAACTCTCACCTGACAGGCAAAATCACCTATCCATCCAAGAAGCGGCGCGGGCCGGCATTCACAAGCCGATTTTGGCAGCGCTGTACAGAGCCCACAGCCAGCCGTCCTTAGCGGACGGAGAGACGGGTTTGGGGATTTCTCCAGCGAACCGGATCAAGCTCGAGCAACTCAACACGTTGCCGGAACAAATCCACTGTGCCGCCAGTACCATCCGCAGTCTGAGTGAGAATCTGGCCAAAGAGGGGTGGGCGGCGTCTGACTTGTGGCACGCAGAAAAGGGTCACTACACGGACCGGTTCATCGAGACAGTTGCTGCCGGTTACGCGCCCGCCAGCAGCGACACCGCAGCCGCCCGCATAGAAGCCTGTGACAGCCAGATGCTGCTGCAAGCGTACCTGGAGGACTGGAGCCGAGACACTCAGGTCGCTGATTTCCCCCAAAATCTAGATTACCTGGAGGGGGCGCTGCTAACACTGGTGAGTGGAATTTCCCGCTACTATACCGGCTTGCCCTGGCAGCGGGAGGCCCTGCTGGAAGCGGCCCGCATCTGGCACGGGCTGGACACTGGGGGGGAAGCGAAGGCAAAACTGGCAGATAAAATGTCAGTTTCAGCGGCTGAAACGAATGATGAGTCGTACTTAGATCGACTTCTGATGCAATTTATTGAGGGTATTGCCCGCAAGTGGAGCGGCTACCCGCAGCAGGTGGAAGCGCTGCTGCGACTGACTCAGCTGTGGCGTCAGCTGGACTCGAGGGAGTCAGCGATCGTCTCGCTGAGAAAAAACACCTCTGCCGAAACTCACCTGAAAATCCTCGACCCCGCCTTAATCGCCTTGGCGGTGCGGCTTGCGAAGTCATACTCCGGCAAGGGATACCAGCGCAACGCCCTCACAGAAGCGGTGCGAATTTGGTATGGGCTGGAGAACCGCACGGCGGCACTGGTGAGCTTGGGAGTCAGTGGCGAAACCCTAAAGGCGGGCAAGAGCGACCCAGCGGTTTTGGCGTCTGCAGCCGCCGGCTTGGACCGGGAGCTGCTGGAATTTGCCCGCAGGATTCCTGCTGAGTATAGAGAACTCGACAGCCAGCGGCAAGCCCTGATCGGCCTGGCGCAACTCTGGCGGGAGCTCGAGACGTTTGAGCAAGCGGTGAGAGCGCTGTTGGATGACCTGAAGCAGATGAATCGGGCCAGAGCGGGGGATCCGGTTGCCCCGCCCAGGCCGGTGGCGCTTGTCGGGGCTCGCCCGGAACGGTGGACGCCGGAGAATCTCCAGATCCATGCCGCAATTCTTCCGGACGGCTATTTTACCTGGGCGCAAGTGACGGGCGGGGGGGCAAAGATGCCACCCGACCAAGCGACAGTGGATGCGGCGATTCGCATTGCCGGTCTGGCTGAGCGGGCGCAAGAGCGCATTGGCCGGCCTTTTCACATCACCTGCTGGCACTCTCCGGAGGGCAGTAATGCCGGTGCCGGTGGAGGAACCGGGCACAGCCTCGGCGACGCTATTGAATTTTACTGCGACGGGCTGACCGGCAATCAAATTTACTGGTTTCTAGATCCTTGGTGGCCAGGAGGGCTGGGCCGCTATGCCGGCTTCCCCTACCTCTGCTATATCGACGCGCGCAACTATCGCTGCCGGTGGGTGCGTGACAGATAGCCCCTGAGGATTTAGTTTTATGAATTTGCCAGCTCCACTGCCTTCAGAAAGGGCATCCTAGATACAAATAAACCTTAAATCCAGCCGCAACCGCCTATGTCAGCCCATATCATTCTCGTAGATCCCTTATTAGCTGCTGCTAAAGCGCAACCTGCCAAGCCCAAAGGAAACAGCGCCCCTGCCGATCAAACCTGGATGGCAGCCTCGGGAGGGCTGCTGTTGCTGCTGCTGGCGGTAGGGGTGGTTGCGAAGCTGCAATTAGACAAGCTGGCCAAGAAGCTGAAGATGGAGGAGTTTAAAAATCGAGAGCTGCAAAAAAAATACAAGCTGGCTGTTGACACGATCACCAAAATGGAAAAGAATCCAGACCTCGTTCACTCGCGAGAGTTTAACCTGGATTATCTGAGAATGCGGATGGCAGATGAAACCTTCCACTTTGCTATTGTCAATCAAATTAAAGTCAAGGTTAAAGATAAGATTTCGCTGGCCCTGCGCCCGACGAATGAAACGCGAGGGGTGGGGCGTCAAGTTGAGGAGCGCTTTGATTTGGAGTATGAAACCGGCGAAGGGGCGAAGGCAACTAAAGGGGTGCTGTTCCGCATTGAAGTCAAATTAACGAAATTGCCGACTCAGCCCACCTCGGTCACCATCGGTCAAATCATTGACTGCATTGAAACCTATCTCAGCACTGCAGAGGACGATCACAGCTGGCAGCCGACGATTCAAGGTCGAGTGGCGTACATCCACTGGGATCAAAAAGCCAAGCCCACACCGCTGCTGGTGCTGGAGCAATCGAATGAAGGGGTTAATGTTACCTTCGCTACCAAACGGCGAGGGGGACCGGCATCGAATAGTGAGCAAACCGGTTTTCCAGAGGAGCAGGAGCCGCCCCAGGCGGCGAAGAGTCCCTCGGCTGCCGGCGGACGGGATTCCAAAACCAGCGGGCGCACCGGCAAAACTGGCGGCAGCGAATCGAAAAGCGGGCGCACCGGCAAAACCGGCGGCAGCGAATCCAAAACTAGCGGGCGCACCGGCAAAACCGGCGGGCGCTGACGGTTAAAAATGCCAAATTTTAAATGTTAAGTGTTACTGGACAGACGCCCATCTTCCATGTGGACAATGCGATCGGCAACATCTAAAATGCGATTGTCGTGGGTGACGAGCAAAATCGTGCAGCCTTGCTCTTTGGCGAGCTTTTGCATCAGATTCACCACATCCCGACCCGATTTGCTGTCGAGAGCCGCTGTGGGCTCGTCCGCTAAAACTACTTTGGGATGGCTGACTAGAGCGCGGGCGATTGCCACCCGCTGTTTTTGTCCTCCGGAGAGGTTTTCCGGATAGTAATCAGTGCGGTTGCCCAATCCAACGGCTTCTAGCATGGCCGATGCTCTGGCACTCATCTCCCGCTGCGGGATATGATCGTGCAGCTCCAGGGACATCTGCACATTTTGCCGCGCCGTTAAAGATTTTAGCAAATTGTGGGCTTGGAAAATATAGCCAATGTTGCGCCGGACACGCACCAGGTGGTTCTTGCCGGCACCGCACAGTTCTTGGCCTGTGACTTTCAGACTGCCCTCTTGCGCCGAGCGCAAACCGCCCAGCAATGTCAGCAAGGTGGTTTTCCCGGAACCGGACGGGCCGGTCATGATCACAATTTCGCCCGGGTAGATTTCCAGGTTGATGTCAAATAAAACCTGTTTCTGGAGGGAGCCAGAGCCAAAATAATGGTTGAGATTTTCAATAGCGATAACGGGTTCTTCAGACATAGGGCATAGGTTTGTAGTTGGGCTTTAGCCCAAACGTTCGTAGTTGGGCTTTAGCCCAAAGGTTTGTAGTTGGGCTTTAGCCCAAAGGTTTGTAGTTGGGCTTTAGCCCAAAGGTTTGTAGTTGGGCTTTAGCCCAAAGGTTTGTAGTTGGGCTTTA
>NZ_KB235948.1:531432-561278 GCF_000332335.1 Kamptonema formosum PCC 10802
CCAAACGTTCGTAGTTGGGCTTTAGCCCAAAGGTTTGTAGTTGGGCTTTAGCCCAAAGGTTTGTAGTTGGGCTTTAGCCCAAAGGTTTGTAGTTGGGCTTTAGCCCAAAGGTTTGTAGTTGGGCTTTAGCCCAAAGGTTTGTAGTTAGGCTTTAGCCCAAAGGTTCGTAGTTGGGCTTTAGCCCAAAGGTTTGTAGTTGGGCTTTAGCCCAAAAATTGTGCTAAGTTTGTAGTTGGGCTAAAGCCCAAACGCTGTGCTAATTTTGCTCAATCAAAAGGACATGATATTAGGTACTAGCCGTGGGCGTCTAAATTTAATATAACTCAAGTTGATAGATTAATTCGCCGCCACTTGACAGCAGCCCCGAGAGCAGAGTATGTTGTGAGAGTAAACAAAGTCGCTGGCGGTTCGCAAAAAGCCATGAGCTGCGCCGCCGCCACCTGCGCCCGCGCGAGCGTCGCTACTGTCCCTATGCCGGTCAACTCCCTCAATCAGTCGAGAGCTGTTATCCTAAGCGCCCTCGTGAAATTTTCTGGAAAAGTTCCGCTGCGAGCTGTCCTGATAGTCCCCTTCGTGCTGCAAATCGTCGGGACAGTGGGGCTGGTGGGATATCTATCATATAAAAACGGGCAGCAGGCTGTAGAAGACTTGGCCAATAAAGTGATGGAGGAGGTGTCAGAGCGGATAAGCGAGCGCTTCGACAGCTATTTAGAGACACCCCAGCAGGTTGTGGCAGCCAACTATCTGGCCGCCGAGCTGGGAACCCTGGATATCACCGACTTTGAGGAACTGCGGCAGCAGTTTTGGCAGCAAATCAACCTGCACCCGTCGCTGGCCAGCAGCTTCTTCTGGAACGAGCGAGGAGAAATCGTTGGTTACGGACGATTTGTCAGTAAGGAAGCCTGGGAACAAGCCCAAAAGCTAACCGGAGAGAACTTGCAAATCGGTACGCGCTACTTGGGAAAAATGAGCGAGAACGAGCCCTGGCAGCGCAAATACTATCTGGTAGACTCTAAGGGCAAGCCCCAAAAAATATTATATAAATTCGCTGATGATTTTCGCAAGCTTACCTGGTATATCTACGCAAAAAAAGCAGGGAAACAAGTCTGGACACCGATTTTTGTATACCGAACTGCGCCCACTTTAGGAATGCTCGCACTGGCTCCTGTTTCTAATGCTGCCGGGGAATTTCAAGGTGTTTTTACATCTGATTTAATGCTCGCGGATATCAGTACCTTTCTCAACAAGCTGCACTTCTCTCCATCGGGACAGACGTTTATTATCGAGCGGTCTGGGAATTTAGTGGCTACTTCGACCTTAGAAACTCCCTATGTGACGCCGGAGAAGAGTAAGCCTGAGCGATTGCGTGCAGCTGACAGCCGGGATGCGCGGACGCGGGAAATTGCCCGAGAGTTAGAGAAGCGCTTTGGGGATTTCCGCACGCTGCAAACTCCACAACAGCTGATTGTAGAGGCACGAAATGTCGGAAAGAGGCGAAATAGAGCGTTTCTCCACTGGCCGGGCACAGAGCGCCTGTTTGTGCGGGTTGTTCCCTATCGAGATAAATACGGTTTGGACTGGCTGATTGTCCTCACCGTGCCGGAGTCCGATTTCATGGCGCGGATTAACGAGAATACCGGCATTACTATTCTGCTGTGCGTTGCTATCTTAATTGCCGCCACCGGCACAGGCATTCTCGTCGGCGAATGGGTGACGCGACCGATCATCCGCTTGAATGCAGCAGCAAAAAGAATGGCGGGCGGAGAATTTGAAATCAATATACCGGTAATAGGCGCTCCGGAAGTGCGGGAATTAACCGAGTCTTTTAACCGGATGGCAGAGTCTCTGAACAGTTCGTTTCAAGCGCTGAAAGAGAGCGAGCAAAAATTTGCCACTTTTTTAGATGCGGTGCCGGTGGGCGTAGCTGTTATGGATGCGTCCGGTCAGGTGATTGCGATCAATGAAGCCGGGAAAAAAATTGCAGGTCAAGGAGCGCTCGCCGGCGTGCCAGCCGCAAAGCTATCAGAAGGCTACGGAATGTACCTGGCCGGCACAGATCAACTGTACCCAACCGAACAGCTGCCGGGAGTGCGCGCCTTGCAAGGGGAAACCGTCTTGTCTGAGGATCTAGAAATTCGCCGAGACGGTCAAAGTATTCTGGTAGAAGTGCGGGCGACTCCCGTGTTTGACGCGGAGGGAAACGTGATTTACGCGATTAATGCTTTTGCTGACATCACCGAACGGAAACAAGCGCAGCAGGTGTTGGCGGATTACAGCCGCACCCTAGAAGCGCAAGTGCGGGAAAGAACCGAGGAGTTGCGGCGCAGCCAAGCTCAAATCAATGCTTTCTTTGCTTCCGCAACCGTGGGGATGTGCGTGGTGGACAGTCAGCTGCGGTTTGTGAGAGTGAACGAAACCTTAGCAGAAATTGATGGGCTGCCGGTAGAGAAGTACGCTGGCAAAACTCTTCGGGAAGTTGTGCCCAACTTAGCGCTGGCAATTGAACCGCTCTACCAGCAAGTGCTGGCAACAGGACAGCCGGTTCTCAATCGAGAAGTGCGGGGCGAAGTGCCCTCAAAACCCGGAGTTACACGCTACTGGCTCGTTTCTTACTTTCCCATTCAGGGTGAGTTGGATTGTGCCTATGGAGTGGGAACGGTTGTGGTGGAAATTAGCGAGCGCAAACAGCTCGAACTCGCCCTAGAAGCCTCGAAAGCGAAGTTAAACGACATTCTGAACAATGCGGTGGCTGCTATTACCAGCATGCGAGTGTTTGCAGGTGGCAGCTGGGAGATCGACCATATTGCCGCCGGGTGCGAGGCGATTTCTGGCTACACCGCAAAAGAACTCAAGGCAGACAAAGACCTGTGGGTGAGCCGGATTATTCCCGAAGATTTGCAGGCGGTGTCAGCGGATATATCTGCGGATATTTTCGCCGGTAGCACGGGGACTTACGAGTACCGGCTGTACGGCAAAGACGGAAGCCTGCGCTGGATTTCGCAAACGAACAGCAGCCGGTGGGATGAAAGCCAAAACAGCTGGATAGTGACGTCAGTCTCATTAGATATCACCGAGCGCAAACTGGCAGAAGAAGCCTTGCGCGAGAGCTTGGTAAATTTGCGCCAAGCTCAAAAAATCGCTCATATTGGCAGCTGGGAATTTGATTGCGTCACCGGCGAAACCACCTGGTCAGAAGAACTCTACCGCATTCACGGTCTTGACTTCAGCCAACCCGCACCAGACTATCCCGATACTTCTAAATTCATCCATCCTGATGATTGGAGAATTTATCAAACTCAAATTGCAGCACCGGCACAGGAGCTGAAACCGTTTGAAGCTGTGCTTCGCATTGTCCGCCCCAGCGGGGAGATTCGATATGTGGAGAGCCGGGGGGAGCCGGTGTTCAACCCGCAGGGGGAATTGGTTCGCTTGATTGGCACAGTGATGGACATTACGGAGCGCCAACTCGCAGAAATCGCCTTTCGCGAGAGTGTGGAGCGGGAGAGAACGCTTTTCCAGGTGACGCAAAGCATGCGCCAAACCCTGGACATCGAAACTATTTTCCGCAACGTCACTCAGAAATTGCGCGTCACGCTGGGATGTTCCCGCGTCAGTGTCTACCGTTTCCATTCTGACTGGAGTGGGGAATTCGTGGCTGAATCGGTGGCTCCTGGTTGGGTGCCCCTGGTGGGTGATGGGATTGAGCCGGTGTGGGCAGATACTTACTTGCAAGAAACCCGAGGCGGTCGATATCGCCTGCAGGAAAGCTTTGCCGTCAGTGATATTTATCAGGCGGGGCTTGCGGACTGCCACATTGAATTATTAGAGCAGTTTCAAGCCAAAGCATTTTGCGCTGTTGGCGTTTATGCCGGCGAACAGCTGTGGGGGTTGCTGAGCGCCTACCAAAACAATGGCCCGCGGCAGTGGAAATCCCAAGAAATTCAATTACTCACGCAAGTGGGCATTCAGTTAGGCGTAGCGATTCAACAAGCGGAACTCTTCGCCCAAATTCAAAATCAATCGCTGCAACTGCAACACGCCGCTGAAGCCGCCGAAGCGGCTAATCGCGCCAAAAGTGCGTTCTTGGCGAATATGAGCCACGAATTGAGAACCCCGCTGAATGCGATTCTCGGCTTTGCCCAGTTAATGGCCCAAAGCCCCTCACTCCCCGCCGAACATCGAGAAAATCTCGCGATTATCAACCGCAGCGGTCACCACTTGCTCACCCTGATCAATGACGTGCTAGATATGGCGAAAATTGAAGCGGGACGCACTACGATCAACGAACACACTTTTAATCTGCACCGCTTGCTGGAGGACTTAGAAAGGATGCTCTCTCTGAAGGCGCGGGAGAAAGGGTTGCGGTTGAGCGTTTCTCGGGAGGCCGGCGTGCCTGAATTGGTGCTGGCGGATGAAATTAAACTGCGCCAAGTTCTGCTAAACTTGATAGGGAACGCCATTAAGTTTACCGAAACGGGAAGCGTGCTAGTCTCTGTGCGCGTCAGGGAGCCTGGAGCCGTAGAAGAGCGCTTCCAGCTGCCGACTGACAGCGAAAGGCTGACACTGCACTTTGAAGTTGAAGATACGGGAGCGGGAATTCCGGAGAATGACTTAGAGAAAATTTTTGAGCCGTTCTTGCAGACGAGAACCGGCAAACAATCACAAGAGGGAACGGGGTTGGGCTTGCCGATCAGCCGCAAATTCGTAGAGCTTATGGGGGGAGAAATTACTGTCAGCAGTCAAGTGGGGCGGGGCAGCACGTTCGAGTTTGACATTCAGGTCGGTTTGGGTGAGCCCTGCAATCTGGAAACCGGCAGCCAGCCAACCCGCCAAATTATTGCCCTAGAGCCCAACCAACCTCGCTACAGAATTTTGATTGCCGACGATCAGCGGGACAACCGGCAGCTGCTGGTCGAGTGGCTTTCTCCCCTTGGCTTTGAAATTAAAGAAGCCACTAATGGCTTTCAGGCATTACAATTGTGGTCAAGCTGGCAGCCGCACCTGATCTTTATGGATGTGCGGATGCCTGGGATGACCGGCATTGAGGCGACTCAGCAGATAAAAGCGCGGGAGGGGGAACAGTGGCAGTTGCAAGCGGGCTGGGCAGAAAAGAGCGGCAGCGGAGAGGGGGAGGACTTCTCAGGGCCTTCCTGGGCACCGGCTCCCGATGGCCAAGAGCCGGCTCAAACCGCTATCGTGGCGGTCACGGCGAGCAGCTACGCGGAAGAGAGAACCTCAATTTTAGCAGCCGGTTTCGATGATTTTATCGCCAAGCCGTTCCGAAGCTCAGAAATTTTTGAGAGCTTGACAAAATATTTAGGTGTGCGGTATGTTTATGAGGAAAGAACAGGCGCAAACAGGTCTCTGGAAACGGAGATCAGGGTTCTAAACCCTGCTGAATTGGCGGCTCTGCCTCCCGATTTGGTCGAGGGGTTGGAGCGAGCAACCGTCCGCGCTTACTTGGATGAAATTTATAGGGCTATTGATGAAATAGCCGGGGCCAACGCTCGCTTGGCCGAGGTGCTGAAGGAGGTAGTAGGAGAGTTTGATTATACCAGGATATTAACAGCGATAGAACAGTCCAAAAAGATTGGGGAGGGATAGAGTTTTGCTTGTTCGCGCCACAGCAGGAGGACGTAGCACAGGAGTCTCGCCTGTGCCCACAGTCTCGCCTGTGCCCAAACCGTCTAGCCCAGTCCCAGCTTCTAGCTGAATGGAAGGAGCGAAGTTGAAAAATGAGTAGGTGTAAAGCCGGATTTCTCGCTAATATTTTAGTGGTTGATGATGACCCAAATAATTTGCGCTTACTGACGGATGTTTTGAGCCAGCGCGGGTATGGCGTTCGCCCGCTCCTGAATGGGCAGCTGGCGATAGCAGCAGTCCGGGCGGAGGCTCCCGATTTAATTTTGCTTGACATTATGATGCCGGCGCCAGACGGCTATGATGTGTGCTCCCAGCTAAAAGCGGATGAAAAAACGCGCGACATTCCGGTGATTTTTTTGAGCGCTCTGTACGAACCGTTTGATAAAGTAAAAGCTTTTTCAACAGGGGGATATGATTATATCACAAAACCGTTTCAAGTCGAAGAGCTTCTAGCGCGGATAGAGAATCAATTGAAGATTGGCCGGCTGCAAAAACATCTCCGCGAACAAAATGAGCAGTTGCAGGAGGAGATTCGGAACCGGCAGCTGATGGAAGACAAGCTGCGGTCATCTCAGGAAGAAATTCGGGGGTTCTTTGAAGCGATGGCGGACATCGTACTGATGATTGATGCCGGTGGCCATACGGTCAAAGTTGCTCCGACGAATCCCGGAAAACTCTACCCTCCAGGCACAGACATTATCGCTAAAACTGTAGACATGTTCTTTGGGGAACGAGAAAAATTTTGCCGCTACATCAGGCAGGCTTTAGAGGCGCAGCAAGTTGTCAATTGCGAATATAGCTTGCAATTGGAGGGGGAGCGCCTTTGGTTTTCTGCGAGCATTGCGCCGACTTCAGAAAATACAGTCGCTTGGGTGGCCCGGGACATTAGCGAGCGCAAAAAAGCTGAAGAAGCGCTGCGGGAAAGTGCGGAGCGAGAAAAAACACTTTCGGCAGTGATTCAAAAAATGCGCCAGAGTTTGAACCTAGAAACAATATTTGCTGCCACGACTTCTGAATTGCGGCAGGTGCTTAACTGCGATCGCGTTTTAGTGTATCAGTTCAATCCCGACTGGAGTGGCAGCTGCGCTGCCGAGTCAGTCGGAAGCGAGTGGACTCCAGTGATGCGCCACGACTGCTCGTTCTGCCAGCTCATTAATAAGGACAGTTGCGCCCTCAAAGACTTGAGTAATTCCAGCGGTTTCGTGCGGGATACTTACTTGGTGGAAACTCAAGGAGGCGTCTACAATCGAGGCATCCATTACCTGGCCATTGAAAATATCTACGAAGCCGGGTTTACCTCTTGCTATATCGAACTTTTAGAGCGGCTGCAAGCGAAAGCTTACGTTGCCGTTCCCATCTTTTGCGGCGAGAAACTTTGGGGACTGCTCGCCGCTTATCAAAATAGAAGTTCCCGCCAGTGGAAAAAAACGGAAATCTCCACTGCCGTACATATTGGCAATCAATTGGGCATTGCTTTGCAGCAGGCGGAATTGCTGGCGCAAACGCAAAGGCAATCAGAAGCTCTACAAGACGCTGTACTGGCTGCCGACGCCGCCAACCGCGCTAAAAGTGAATTTCTGGCCAGCATGAGCCACGAATTGAGAACGCCGCTCAATGCCATTCTCGGCTTCAGCCAAATAATGAGCCGCGACAGTTCGATCTCTGCCGAAAACCAGAAAAACCTGGAAATTATCAATCGCGCCGGCGAACATTTACTCTGCCTAATCGACGACATTTTAGAAGTCTCCAAAATTGAAGCGGGCAGGACAACGTTCAATGAAAGCAGCTTCGACCTGCTGCAACTGCTGGACAGCTTAGAGAAAATGCTGCACTTAAAAGCGGCTTCCAAAGGATTGCAATTGCGGTTTGAATATGGCGCGGTAATTCCTCAGTATGTCAAAACTGACGGGGGCAAATTACGCCAAGTCTTGCTCAACCTCCTGGGAAATGCCATCAAATTTACGCAAGTTGGCTGGGTGACGCTTCGCGTGTCGCTTGGCGGCCAGCTGCCGGCAGAAGAGAAAACTGAATTGACTGAATTGACAGCGGAGAGCGACAAATTTACACTTCACTTTGAAGTCGAAGACACCGGCCCGGGCATTGCCCCTGAAGAATTTCACCTCTTATTTGAAGCCTTCGCCCAAACAGAAGCCGGTCGAAAATCTCAGCAAGGAACTGGTTTAGGCTTGCCGATTAGCCAGAAATACGTGCACTTGATGGGAGGCGAGATTCAAGTTAGCAGCACTCCCGGTCAGGGAAGCTTATTTGCTTTTGACATTCAAATCCGCGCTGCCGGCGCTGAGGAAGTTGAGATAGTTCAGCCATCCCGCAAGGTGATTCGTCTCGCCCCCGCTCAACCGGAATATCGCATCCTGGTCGCTGACGATATTGCCAACAATCGCCTTTTACTGGTAAAAATACTAGCATCAATTGGCTTTTCTATCCGGGAAGCCACCAACGGCCAAGAAGTGGTGCAGTGCTGGAAAGATTGGCAGCCGCATTTAATTTTGATGGATATGCGGATGCCGGTGATGGATGGCTATGAAGCCACTCGGCTTCTTAGAGCCGAGGAGCGGCAAAGGGGGGAATTGCAGCTCCCGGCGGGAGCCGAGAGGGATTCGGAATCGTCCCGGATGCCGGCGGACGCCAAAACTATAATTTTTGCTCTGACGGCTAGCGCTTTTGACGAACAGCGACAAATAATTTTATCTGCCGGGTGCGATTATTTTCTTAGCAAGCCGTTCCAGCCTAATGTTCTCTTAGAAAAAATCAGCCAAGCTCTCGGCGTCCAATATGAATGGGAGCAAGAGAGCGAAGCCGCAGAACAAAACAAAGCGCCCGCCGACAAGCTGACAGCTTCTGATTTAAGGAACCTGATCTCTGAGATGCCGCCCGAGTGGGTAGCGCAAGTCAGCGATGCCGCTTCTGAAGGCAGTGACGATAGGGTTGTGGAGTTGCTCGAACAAATTCCAGCCGAGAAGGCTGCTCTCGCCGGCGCTCTAAGGGATTTAGCGGAGAATTTTCAGTTCGGTGAAATTATCAGCTTGACGGGGGCGGAATGAACGGGCGCAATTTTGGATTTTGAATTTAAAATTTTGGATTTTGGATTTTGGGCACGCCCCTCTGAAGGCTCTGCCTCCTTCCCACAATAAGTATATTAAAAGCGGAACAGCTTATCTATCTCAACTGGGAATACACTCGACTGGAGATTAGCCCAAAAGATAGCTTTCCAGCAGGTTGGGTGAAATGCCCGCAAAATCTCTCTCGGTGGGGCGTGGGGCGTGGCATTGGGCGCTGTCAATCCCAAGAAGGCTGTCTGCGCGAGAGCGGTCAATCCACTGGACATGATATTAAGCTGTGATTTTGCCCGGGGGATTTTTTTATAAAGCTTTAGACAAAAAATTGCTGCCGCTCTGCTTGCCGCCGCCTCCAGTGGTAAGATTCACGACAGTGGCATTGGCATAGACCCCCAGCACTTCGATGTATAGCTGCGGTTTAAACCGCCGGGACTTCGCACAGTAGAAGGATGATTGAAACTTTTCCCACTCATTAAAAACTCCCTCTTACTCCCCTTCCCCGCACGCGGGGAGGGGGTTGGGGGGTGGGGTTCTTCATCCCACAAATGCGCGACGCCCTAATTTTGGCCACATTGCTCACCGGCACAACCGCTTGTCCAGTTGCGGCGCAAACCATCAATCCCAATCAGATTCCCAATCCAATTCCCCCAACTCCTCCCCAGCAGGAATGCCTCTGCAGAACTGCGGGTGCCGGTGTACAGGGATGAGTCTGGAGTTTTGCAGGTGACGCCCTTTGTCGATGCCGGCACGGTTTGGAACAGCGGCGGGAAAGACAGCCCGAATCCCAACACACTGGTGGGTGCCGGTGTCGGGTTGAGGTAGCAGTCAGGCAATCACTTTTCTGCTAGACTTGATTATAGCATACCTTTAGTTAATGTGGACTCCGAAAAAAGAACATGGCAAGAAAATGGACTGTATTTTTCCGTAGAGTACAATCCCTAATCCTCTCTCGTTCCCAGCCTCAGGCTGGGAATGCTTCTCAGGAGGCTCCTGCCTCCACAATCTATCGAGAAAAACGAGAGGCAGAGCCTCTCAAGGGGCGTTTCCAGGCGGGAGCCTGGGAACGAGGAATCCTTGGGGGATTGCGCACCCTGAGGCTAGTCCTCCTAGCCTTTATGGGACTGATTTTAAGTATAAACGTTCGGGCGTTGCCGGCGGAGCGAATTCAATCTCTTTCCCCCTCCCCGCACGCGGGGAGGGAGTTAGGGGGTGGGGTTAACCCAACCGGCTTCTCGAACCCGCACTTTGGCCAAACTGAGATGCCACTGAGTGAAACAAAAGCGCTCTCCCAAACTCCCACCGGCACCGAACTAGCACAGCAAGGCACCACGCTCTACGAATCAGGACAATTCCAGGAAGCCGCAATCGTTTGGCAGCAGGCTGCCTCAGCTTTTCAAAAGCAGGGGGATACCTTAAACCAAGCGATGGCGTTAAGCAATCTCTCCCTAACGTACCAGCAAGTAGGAGAGTGGCAGAAAGCTGCGCAAAGTATAGAAGAAAGTCTGAAGCTGCTGCCGGCAACTCAGGGCGCTTCTGCCGAGGAACTGAGAGTCATCGCCCAAACCCGCGACATCGAAGGGAATCTGCAATTGGCAGTGGGACAGGCAGAAAAAGCTTTGGCAAACTGGCAGCAAACGGCCAGCATCTATGATAAACTAAGTTGGGAGGAGGGGAAAAATCAGAGCTGGCTCAACCAAGCCCGCGCTTTGCAAGATTTAGGGCTTTATCCGAGAGCCGGTGAGACATTAATGCAAATCTTCGGGAGCGACTTTACCCGGGTGAGCAAACTCTCAAAAGAAGACGCCAATTCCTGGCTACAGGAATTCTCAGATTCCCCCTCTCCCATCAAAGCTGTTGCATTGCGCAGCTTAGGCGATATTCTCCGACAGGTAGGAAATTTAGACCTGTCCCAGAAAGTGCTGGAACGGAGTTCAGCTTCTGAAACTTCCCCAAACCCCGGCGAACTAGCGCAAAGAGTGTTTGAAGCTTTGCAGGTGGCGGAACTGGACAACTTCTTTCGCGATCCCTGTGCGGAAGTTGTGCCGGTGCGGATTGGCGAGTTCCTTAATAAGCAAGCCCAAAAATCGGCAGTCATCTACCCGATAATTGTGGGCAACAGATTAGAAATCCTCCTCCAATTGCCTAACCAAGGTCTGCTTCACCGCCCAACTGTCCTCCCCAGGAACTATCGCGAGGTTTTAGATAGCCTGTATAGAACCCTATACCAAGAAACAAAAACTATCTTTAGTATTCAGAATCTTAACCAGGAGGTAATAGCGGAAAAATTCCAAACCAATTCAGAGAAGCTACAGCCCATTTTACAGGAAGTGTATAACTGGTTAATCAAACCTATCGAGAAAGACTTGGCATCTGTCTCTGGGGTTAACACACTGGTATTCGTGCTAGATGGGCCATTGCAAAATATTCCCATAGCTGCCCTCTACGACGGCAAAAAGTATCTGGTGGAGAAGTACAGCGTCGCCCTAACTCCCGGTTTGCAACTGCTAGACCCCAAACCTTTACCACGGGAAGATTTTAAAGTCTTAGCAGCAGGGGTGAGCGAAGCAAACCAAGGCAAAGATCCATTGCCGGCTGTGCCAGATGAAGTGAATACAATTGTGGGGAATGTGGGGCGCGGAAGCAAGGGACTCCTCAATGATAAGTTTACCCCGGATAAATTTAAAGCAGAGCTCAAATCGGGTTCTTTCCCTGTAGTTCACATAGCGACTCACGGCGAGTTCAGCTCTAACCCGGAGAAAACACTGATTTATCCTTGGAGAAGTGACCTCAACTTTAACGAGTTAAAGGAATTACTCCAGACTCAGACTGGAGATAAAGCCATCGAATTACTCGTCCTCAGTGCTTGCGAAACAGCGCAAGGAGATCGGCGGGCTGTTTTAGGTTTAGCTGGAGTAGCCGTGCGGGCGGGAGCACGCAGCACCCTCGCCACCCTGTGGAACGTCGAAGATACATCCGCCAAAGAACTCATGGTGAAATTTTATCAAGAATTAGCCCGTGATAAAGATGTTACCAAAGCCGAAGCCCTCAGTCGCGCCCAACGGACTCTTTTGCAGGATAAGAACTACAATCATCCGGCTTACTGGGCACCTTACGTTTTAATAGGGAACTGGCTGTAGCAGTAGGGTGCGTTCCGCCAGGAACGCACCTTATATCAACCTTCATTATTATAGCACTAGCCACTTAGGTTAGGACGTAGGACAGGCGTCTCGCCTGTCCCTATCTTAGGTTACGACATAGGACAGGCGTCTCGCCTGTCCCTATCCCTACTAGCATGTGAGATACCTTGTCTTAAACTAACTGCCGATTGCTATATCTGTAGGGGCGGGTTCACTCACAACCTTTTACTTCCCAAAGAAAACCTACATAAACCCGCCCCACCCCATCCCGCCCCCACCGGCATCATTTCCTCGTTCCCAGGCTAATCCTGCGAACGAGGGGAAGCGAACCGCTAAAAAATATCCGCCGGATCGGCAGCGCTCAATTTGCGCACCGCGATCGCCCCCGAAATAGAACACATCAGCACAGTGAGAATAAACACCACCACAGCCCGACCGGCAGTCATCATAACCGGCAAGCTAGTCGCATTTTTCGTCAAATGATACAACCCAAACGATAAACCCATTGCAGGAAAATAACCCAAAATCGCCAGAACCAAAGCCTCTTGGAAAACCACCACCAAAAAGTAAGTGTCCGTATATCCCATTGCTTTCAGCGTGGCGTACTCAGCCAAGTGATCCGTCACATCCGTGTAAAGGATTTGATACACAATCACAATCCCGACAATAAAACCCATCGCCGTGCCCAGGCTGAAAATAAACCCAATGGCCGTGCTGTTCTGCCAGTAACTTATCTCCCAGTTCAAAAATTCCTCTTTCGAGAAAATCTTGACATCCCCCGGCAATAAAGCTCTCATCCTTTGCACGGTTTCTCTCACATCAACTCCCGGCTTTAACTTAACAATACCCACATCAATCAAACCCTTATTGCTGCGATTAAAAATCCTCAAAAAGTTTAAATCGCTCGTGATAATATTGCCGTCCGCACCGAAAGAAGCCCCCAGCGTAAACAGCCCTTTCACCTTAACGCGGCGTCCTCCCACCTCCGTCGTGACAGTTTCCCCCTGATTAAACTTTTCCGGTATTGGCCCAAATTCCGCCCGAGAAGCCTCATCAAACAGAACCACATCTGAAAGTTTAATTTTATCGATATTTTCCACCACTGCTGGCAAATCGAACACCGGGTCTGACGGGTTAAAGCCAACCACGAGAATGCCACGAGAAGTGGCTTTCTTGCATTTTTTATCCTGGTCTTCAGGGGAAAGCTTTTGATTTTCTCCCCGGCACTCCTTTTCTTGTTCTTTAGCGTAAGGATTCTTCCACAAAGCAAAATTCAAATACACAGGACTGACCGATTCCACCCCCTCGAAGATAAGCGCTTGATACAAGCGCCGGTGGGGAAAACTTTTCATAGCAATCAAAGCCGTAGACTGTGGGCTGATCAAAAAAATGTCACCCTGCAACTCTCTGTGCAAGCGCACAGAACTCTCAAACAGCGCATCCCGGAAACCTAGCTGCATGAACATCAAAATGTCCGCAAAACCAATCCCCGCCAGCGCCACAAGCAAGCGCATCTTTTCGCGGGTGAGCTGCAACCAAGCCAAAGGTGTTTTCATATCAATTTTGGATTTTGGATTTTGGATTTTGGATTTTGGATTGGGCATGGGGCATTGGGCATTGGGCATTGGTAATTTACCCCGCTCCCGAAGCTCCCGAAGCTCCCGTTGTTCCCCTGCTATGCACAAACGAAGCCGTCGGACATGATATAGCACTAGCCACTTAGGTTAGGACGTAGGACAGGCGTCTCGCCTGTCCCTAGACCTACTAGCAAATGAGATGCCTTGTCCTAAACAGACTGTCTATTGCTATATTACTTCTTCGCTCCCGCACCGACCTTCGGAGACGCTCCCGAAGGCCCCTTCGCTCCCGCATCCACCTTCTGCGGCGCTCCCGAACCTACCCCATTCTCTCCCAGCATAATTTTAACTTCAACCTGTAAATTAGTTAACCCCTTAACGCGCTTGCTATCTTCCTTATCGAGGCGGATTTTCACCTCAACCACCCGCGCATCCACATCCGCCGCCGGATCGGTATCCAGAACATCCTTTTTGCTAATTTGCAAACCCACCTCAGCCACCACTCCCTTCAACTCTCCAGCAAACGAATCATTGGTAATCATCGCCCGCTGACCGGCACGCACCTTACTGATATCACTTTCATACACCTCCGCCACCACAAACATCTGGTCAGTTTGCCCCATATCGACAATCCCATCATTGCCGACAACCTCACCCGGGCGGGTGTGAATTTTCAAAATCTGACCATCTACCGGCGCTTTCACATCCGCCATATCCAAATCAGCCCGAGCCCTGTCCACAGCCGCCAGCGCACTTTCAACTTCCGCCCTCGCCGCTTGCACATCCACCGGCCTAACTTCAGCAATTCTATCTAAATTCGCCTCAGCTTCCTCAATTTGCTTTTGCAGCGTAGCCACCGTCTCATCCCGAGTCGCTGTAGCCTCATTAATTTGCTCGCTCAGAGTCCTCACCGTCTTTCTTAAAGTCGCTTCCGCCTCCTCAATCAGCTTCTCACCCGTAGCCACAATTTTACCGAGAGTCGCTTCCTCCTCGCGCAGCTGCTTCTCACCCGTAGCCACAATCTTGTTGAGATTCGCGCGCTCCTCATTCAGCTGCTCTTGACCGGCAGCCACAATTTTGTTAAGATTAGCAATCCCCTCATTCAGCTGCTCCGCAACCGTTTCCTGCGTCAGGCGCTTGCTGTCAAACTGCGAAACAGAAATCGCACCGGCTTTATACAGCTGCTCGTAGCGCTCAAACTCCGAGCGGGCATTTTTCACCTCCGCCTCAAGTCTGGCAACCGCTGCCTTTTGGGCAGAAATTTGCCCTTGCTGCTCAGCCTTTATGCGCTCAATTGCTGCCTCTTGAGCAATTTTTTCCTCTTGCAGCTGAGCCGTCAGTCGAGCAATTCTCGCCTTTTGAGCCGTCCTGTCCCCTTGCAGCTGAGCGATCGCTCTAGCCACAGTAGCCTCTTGAGCCTGCTGTTCCCCTTGCAGCTGAGCCACAAGTCGGGCAATCGTAGCCTCTTGAGTTTGCTTTTGCCCTTGCAGCTGCGCTTGCAAGCGAGAAATCGTAGCCTTCTGAGCGGCAATTTCCCCAGCTTTCGCACCGGCTTCCACTTGTGCCAGACGCGCTTTGGCTGCCTTCACCTGTTTTTCTGCTTGTTGCAAAGAAGCAGATCTCTGGTCCTGGCTGTCGAGAACTGCAAGCACTTGCCCAGCGCGAACCGCAGCGCCCTCTCTCACGAGCATCGCCTTAACCCGCGCTCCTTCCTGAGAGTTAGGAGCCGACAGCTTAATCACTTCTCCCTGGGGTTCCAGCCTCCCCAAAGCGCTCACTGCCGGCGGCGGAGCCGGTGCGGGAGCGGGCGGCTTTGGAGCACTCATCTGAGAGAGCTGGTAATAAGCCACGCCAGTAACAGCAATTCCCGCCGCACCGACGACCCCAATCAGCCACCAACCCCCAGGTTTTAAGAACCGTTTATCTTTCAAACGGGACTCCTGCTCCATCAGATATTAGTCCAATTATACTAGGATGTTGCTAACTTGAAAATAGGGGTGGGGCGCATGGGGCATGGGGCGTGGGGCACCGGCGTGAGATTTTCATGCGCTCCTGACCAACCACCAGCCACTAATCACTAATCCGCGCAATCAAACAGCACCGTCGTCATGTAATGCTCAGCCCATTCCGGGCCAAAAGCTTTTTCCAGCACCCGGCGAGTCTTGTCGTTCTTCTGCTGCTTGGTGCAGTAGTAGCGCTGACCCGCTATTACCTGAATAGCTTCCTCCCCAGAAACCGGCTGGCTTTTCAGCGCCTGCTGAACGTGAATTTCCAGATACGACTCCACCCGGGATAAAAACAGAGAGTCTTCCTCGCTGCTGTTCGGTCGCACAAACAGGCAAAATTCCGAAAAGATATCCGCCCATTCCGGGAGGGGGCGGGGCTGCGAAAAATTGACCGCACCCAGCGCCGCCAGCTCCTGCTGGTACGCCACCGGCAAATACTTGTCAGCGCTCACCGGCGACAGATCCACAATCGCCGCACTCATTTGTCCCTTCCCCGCCACCAGATCCGTACCGAACATTGGCAGAGCGTAGTTGGCGCGGGGAAACATCACGCAGTGCAAGATATCCAGCGTCGCCCCCACCCGCGCCAGTTCCAAGTGCAGCTTGCGGAACTGGGGAGTCTGGTAGCAGCGATTTTCAATCCTCAGCCTTTCTCCCTCCAGACGCCCCTCCACATACCCCAACTCAGGCGGCATTGGGTAAGGTGCCAAATCCAAATAGCGTTCCCAGATTGCCTCAATCCGATTCGCTAACTGGCGGATCAGCGGATGCTGTTGCTCACGCAAGGAGGAAATTGACATTAATGACACGTTTGGAAGCCGTCCTGAATCACGCTACGCGACAACATCTATCTTACCCGAAGCCGCTCTCCCCGAAGCGCTACCGAATTAGAGATTCCCCGCACGAAAAGCGCGGCGCGCCGGCAGCATCCCCTCGCTCCCCTCCTGCCGGGGCTGCTGCCAAACGATCGAGGCTTTGAAGGCAGAGCCTCCTTTCTCCAACAAACAGCATTATTAGCCTAAGAGCTTGCCGCACTTTAGCTGATTGGCCGCCAATTCCCTATCACAAAAAAACCAACCTGTCAATAAAATAAGTGAGCGAACCCAGTTTCTTCAAGGAACCGGGGTTGTGGCATCAGGGCGTTCGGGAGAAAAGAGAAGCTGGCCCGCCCCAACCTCCCAGAGATGGAGAATGGCCGCAAGAGTCAGGTTCGGCGAACCCCTGACTCGCTTCCCTCCCTGAGTGCCGGTGGGGCGCGCTAGCTTAGGGCTCCTCAACGGAGGCCGCACGCAGCGCCAGCGCCGTCTTCTCGCGGTCGAGCTTGAACACCAGCACGCCCAGGGGCGGCAAGCACAAGTCCAGGGAGTAAGGTTTGTTGTGGAACCACCACTCGTCGGCCCACTTGCCGCCGAGATTGCCCATATTGCTGCCGCCGTACTTGCTGGCGTCGCTGTTAAACAGCTCAGTGTAGAATCCGAATTCCGGCACCCCGATGCGGTAGTGGCTGTGGGGCTGGGGCGTGAAATTGCAGACGACGACAAGGTAGTTATCTGGATCTTTATCGAGGCGCATGAACGAAACCACACTGTGCCGGTTGTCGCTGCAGTCAATCCACTCAAACCCGTCGTAACCGCCATCCTGGGTGTAGAGTGCCGGTTCGCTGCGATACATCTGGTTCAAGTCCTTGAAGAACTGCAGCATATTTTTGTGGTCGTCATACTGGTGCAGGTGCCACTCCAAGTCCGCCCAGGCATTCCACTCGCTCCACTGGGCAAACTCCATCCCCATAAAGATAGTCTTCTTGCCCGGGTGGGTGAACATAAAAGTGGAGAGGGCGCGGAGATTGGCAAACTTCTGCCAGCGGTCCCCCGGCATCTTGCCAATCATTGGGCTCTTGCCGTGCACCACCTCATCGTGAGACAGGGCCAGCATGAAGTTTTCGCTGGGGTGATACCACATGGCGAACGTGACGTTGTTCTGGTGGAACTGGCGGAACCAGGGGTCGAGGTGGAAATAGTCCAGGATGTCGTGCATCCACCCCATATCCCACTTGAAGTTAAAGCCCAACCCGCCCACATAGGTAGGCCAAGTCACCATTGGCCAAGAGGTAGACTCTTCCGCAATCGTGAGAATGCCGGGGAAGTAGCTGAACAGGACGTGATTCGTCTGGCGCAGGAAGTCAGCCCCTTCGATGTTTTCGCAGCCCCCGTACTGGTTGGCCACCCACTCCCCATCCGGGCGGCAGTAGTTGAGGTAGATGATGCTGGCCACAGCGTCCACCCGCACGCCGTCGATGTGGTACTTGTCGAACCAGAACAGGGCGTTGGCGACCAGGAAGTTGCGGACTTCGTTGCGACCGTAGTTGAAGACCAGAGTGCCCCAGCCTTTGTGCTCGCCCTTGCGGGGGTCGGCGTGCTCGTACAGGTGGGTGCCGTCAAAGAAGGCCAATCCGTGGCCGTCTTTGGGGAAGTGGCCGGGAACCCAGTCCACGATCACGCCAATGCCGTTGGCGTGACACTGGTCCACGAAATACATGAAGTCTTGGGGGGTGCCGAAGCGCGAGGTGGGGGCGTAAAAGCCGGTCACCTGATAGCCCCAGGAGCCGTCAAACGGGTGTTCTGCGATCGGCAGCAGTTCGATGTGGGTGAAGCCCAGGTCTTTGACGTAGGGAATCAGCTTGTCCGCGAGCTCCCGGTAGGTGAGGAAGCGCGCACCGGGTCGCAGTTCTGAGGCGATCACCACCGGCTCCTCTGTTCCGTCAGGCAGGAAGGCCGGTTCAGCGGAGGAGGCGTGCAGCCAGGAGCCCAAGTGGCATTCGTAAACCGAAATCGGCTGCTTGAGGCTGTCGGTGTGACGCCGGCGCTCCATCCACTCGTCATCGTTCCAGGTGTGGGTGTTCAGGTCCGTGACGATCGAGGCGGTTTTGGGCCGGACTTCTTGCTGGAAGCCGTAGGGGTCGGATTTTTCGTAGATGTGGCCTTCCCCGTTTTTTATTTCGTATTTGTAGTGATCTCCAACACCCACTGCGGGGATAAACAGTTCCCAAACGCCGCTGCCCCGTTTGGCCATTTGGTGTTTCCGACCGTCCCAGCTGTTGAAATCCCCCAGTACGGAAACGTTGCGGGCGCTGGGTGCCCAAACGGCAAAGTATACGCCTTTGACACCATCTACTTCCATCAGGTGAGCGCCTAATTTTTCGTAGATGCGGTGATGGTTGCCTTCCGCGAACAGGTGAAAGTCAAACTCCGTCAGCTTCGGTGAGCGGAAGGCGTAAGGGTCGTAGATGACGCGCTCGTGCTCTCCTTCTTTGAGGCGCAGCTGGTAGTTGGCCAGTTCTGGCGTCTCGATGACGCACTCAAAGAAGTGGGGGTGATGCACCGATTGCATCGGGTATTCTTTCCGCTTTTCCGGGAGCACCACCCACACGGCATCAGCGGTAGGCTGGTAAGCTCGCACCACCCAGCTGGTTCCTTTACCATTCTGCTCTAGGCTATGGGGCCCGAGGACTTCAAACGGGTCTTGATGCTGGTTCCAAACAATGCGGTTAACCTGATCCGGGGCGATGGTCGTCGTGGACATATACTTACCTAACCTAAAGGGGTTCGCAGGCGTGTTTGAAAGCGCTCTTTGGCAGCGCCGGCATGTTGTGCTCATGGGGAGGCAGCGGGCGCGATCACTTGCGGGACTTGCGCCCTCTGCTGCTTTTGGCCAAGTTTTCCTGACCGCCTGCAGTATCTCATCTCAAGGGGCCGGTTGCCACCGGACGTCCGCTTTCTCGACGACCCGCAGCTCCTGCAACAAAATTCAACAATCAGCAATGAACTTTTATAAACCGTAGCAAAATCTTTCCCAAAGTCCAAAGAATTTGTCGGGATTTCTGCCTGAGGGCAGACAGGAGCCGCCGGCCCGGAATCTTCCCTCTGGCCTGAAACGACTGCCCGTGGGGGCACGCTCCCCAGCTGAACACTGTCTTTGGTGTTTTTGCCCAGCTCTCCCCGAACCGGAAGGCGGCGAGGGTGCCGGCATTGAAAATAAGCTTATTTTACTGGGATGGCAGGCCGGTTTGGATCGCCGGCCCTCTTGGCAAAGGCTCCGAGCCCGAAGGCAACCCCAAAACCCTTGAGTGCAGTTTGTCGGAGGAGGCTGCCCCCCCCACACCCTCTGGCGCTCGCCGTTTCTAGGGAACGCCTGCCCCACCCAACGCAGGCACCGGCCCTCATCATCTCCTCTCCGGCAGATTAATCTGAATAAATATTCCAGCGGGAAAGATTAGCAACGCCCCCGCGCCAAACCGCCAAAACGCCCAAATTTCTTTCTGGCCGGCTGCCGGCTCACTGGCAGTCCAAATTGCAACTTAATATTTTTTTAAATAGTGAGCAACCGGATTTTGAGAGAAAAGCCCTGCGGTCGCCTTGGGGAACGCTAGGGAACTGCCGGTGGCGCGGGAGGCCGGTTTTTCTCTCCCCCCTGCCCTGCCCCAGACCCCCCCGCTTCCCACCCCCGAACGGCTGCAATGGAAGCTCCTGAAGCAGCTGCGCCTATTTTCAAAAGAGGTGGACTACACTGAAGTGGTGACAGGGGTATTCGTGAGTCAGACACATGAAAATTGACGACATCTATCAATTTTTTCAAGACCCCCCTCCCATCTATCTGAACAAGGAACTCACCGTGTGCTACATCCTTTCCGTCTTGTTGCGGGGAGATTCCTGCGGGACAGAACTGATCCAGCGACTGGAGCGGGAATACCCACTTTACCGGCTCTCTGACACTGTCCTCTACAGCGCTCTCAAATTCCTGGAGGACCAGCAGGCGATCCGGGGTTACTGGAAAAAAGTTGAGGGGCGCGGACGCCCCCGCCGCATGTATCTCGTTCACGAGCACTGGCAGTCGCAGGCTGAGGATTTAGCCCGTCTTTGGCAGGAGTATATCGCCCGGCGCAACCTCACACCCCAACCCGGACACAGTGAGCGACCGGCCAGTGAGCTCGCGGAGTAGTGGCTGCCGGTGCGGGCGCGGTGCGGTAAACTGTCCCACCCCCAACCTCCCCGGGGGCCACCGGCAGCCCCTCGGCTGTTACGCATTTAATTTTTTATTCTAGCAGACGGGTGGAGAGTCGAAAGTGTTATAGGAAGAGGAATTTACGCTTATCCGCTTGCCGGTATGAAGCAAATTAAATGCGCCGCACTCGCGGCCTGGCATGTCGCCGCGCTTTATTGTAAACTTATGTAAACTACCTGACATCAATTGAGATGAATTCTTCGATTCTCTCATCAACATTCCTGCTGACCCTACTCCTGGCAGCCGGCCTATTTTTCTTCATTCGGGCTTCCGTCAAAGACAGGACCTGCGAAGAAAAATTCATTTCCGAGCAAGAAGAAGAATCCCTTCTCACCCAGCTGCAGCAGTATTTCTCCGGGCGCGCCTACCGAGTGGCCGCAGTCGATGCCGCCCAAAACCAAGTCACGTTTGAAGGGTATGTGCAGCCTTCCTGGTTTCTGGCCATTTTCCTAACCCTGCTGGCCGCCACCGGCACCCTCTGTCTGGCGCTGGTTTTAGCTATCCTTTTCCCGCAACTGGCGAGCGTCTTTCTGGGGCTGCTTGTCCTGGCACCGGCAGCTGGACTGTTTTACTGGCAGAGAGCCGGTCGTCCCGAGAAAGTTTCGCTCAAGGTGGAAACGCTCACCAGTCAGGAGAACCGGCAGCACAGTCTGATTGCAGTAACAGCGCATCGCGATGAGATCGCCGAGCTAAAGCGGGCTTTTGCCTTGAAGCCCTGGGAATAGCTCGCACCGAAAATAGAACAGCCGGGACCGCACATGTACGGTCCCGGCGGGCAGGCGCGTACCTGCCCCAGAACCGATTTAATTTGGCGCGCCGCTTTTCAGGCGTGCCGGCTCCCAAAAGGGAGCGACCGCCCTCACCCCCACCGCGTGGGGTTGTAGCTCCCGGGCCACGAAGCCGAAGGCACAGCAGCCAGCCGGGACGCAACACGCCTTTTGCAGATTTATAGAGTTCTGCCGCTTATCCTATTGTTCTATGAATCAAACAGATTGAATCAAAGGGAGCGAGCTGGACTCAAGCCCGCCCGCACCGCACCCAAAGCTGAGTGCGGGTGAGTGAGCTTGAGCCCAGATCCTGCTTCCCTTGCAGCGCTGCCCGAGGCAACGTGCCGGTGGGCGCGATTTCAGCGAGCAGTCGCTGCAATCGCAGTATTCGCTGTAGTGTTCTCCAGCATTTTCAGGCTGGGGAACAGGAAATGGTTTTCTTCAACATACTGCGCCCCAAACAGACCCTTTTCTGCCCAGAAGTACCGGTCAGTGGTATGTTCGTTCCGTTTGACAAGCAGCAAAGCTGGTGGGAGAATGCCCTCGGCGTGGATAAACTTTCGAGCGGCTGTAACGGGTTTATCCTCGCCACTTTCGATACTATATTGAGGCACATGCTCCAGAATGCGACGCCCTTCCTGGCGACGGCGGCTCTTACGCTTACGTCTCCTGGCCAACCTCTTTACCTCCTCTTTCAGCCGACGGGTGTAGTGTTAGTAACAAAAACCGTCGCTAGTATATCGATTCTGGCACAAAAATTCAACTTGTCTTAATTTTTTGACACGAAGCCTGGAATGCAGGCGCGACAAGGCTTAGAGGGGAGTTGCCCACCCTTGGTGTTGCGGGAGAAGGGAAAGTATTTACAAAAATATGAATATCTTAACAAAACTCAAAAAAGAAGGAGCGGCAGGTGTCGGGGGGGGTCAGGCCCGGCGAGGGCACCGGCCCTGGAAACAGGCGCGACAATCGCAGCCCCTCTCTGGAAGGATGAAAGAAGAGGGAGCAAAATTTAATCGCAGAATTTGGGCAAAGCGGAATAATGTGATATAATAGCGGCAAAGTTCGAGGACAGTCCTATTGACGAAATATGTCAAACCCAAAGAAGCGGCGGAAATCCAAGGAGTGCACGAGCTCTCCCGGATGCCGGTGGGAGGGAGATGGGCGGATTGAAGCCATCTGAACCCCATCGCGACAGCGCCGAACCCCATCGCGACAGCGCCGCCACAACATCGAGTCCTACGTCGCCCAATCTGGCGGGGACAGAAGAAAAGTGGTCGTCTGCGCCAGAGTCAGCGGTCGGGCTGCCTGGCCCGACCTCAACCGGCAGGTCGCAGCCCTCAGTAGCCTCTACCCGTAAGCCGAAATGCTCCAAAGGAGCCGCTACGCTAACGTCTCTGAAATCGGTGGCGGGCTCAACTTCAAGCGAAAAAAGCTGCAAGCCCTACTGGAACAAATTCTGTCAGGAAATGTCCGACTGGTTGGCGTTACCCAGAAAGACAGATTGGCAAGAAAAGGCTTTGACCTGTTTCGGTGGCTCTGCGAGCAAAACGGGTGCTTGCCTCGTGGTTCTCAATGACGCAGGTTTCACTCGATAGTGAGAAATGGCTGAGGACATCCTTGCCATCCTCCACTGTTTTAGCTCCAGGCTCTGCGGAATCCGAACTTATAAATCTCAGGTCAAAGAAGATGCGGGTTTACCCAAATTCGGAACTCAATAAAACCTGGAGAAAATGGCTCGCAGCCTGCCGGTATGGCTACAGCCAGGCCATCGCTTTGCAGCAGAGTGGCAAGCGACTGAGCAAGCTAAAATTACGAAACGAAATCATGCAGGGCGACTTGCCCCAGTGGGTGAAGGAAACGCCCTGCCACATCCGGCAAAATGCGATTTTTGACGCTTACTTAGCTTTTATTGCGAGCAAAGACGCTAAGTTTATAAGCTGCCGCGACACCTCTGGGTCTATCAAATTTAATGACGCTAATTTCTCTCAGGGAACCTGGTATCCGAAGTTAACTAAGGGGCTTTCTTTTACCGCTGCTGAGCCAATTCCTACTTCTTGCGCCCAAGGAACCCAGCTAGTTTTTGCCAAGGGAAGGTGGTTTGCTGTTTTCCCCGAACCCGCACAAGTCAACCCCACCAAAGCGAATGGTCTAATTGCATTAGATCCCGGCGTGAGGACTTTCCTGACGGGCTTTGATGGGTGTAAGTTCCTGGAGTTCGGGAACGGAGACATTGGGCGCATCACTAGACTGTGCCAGCATTTAGATGATTTGGTCAGCCGAACTGCAAAAGAACCTAGCAAGAAGCGGCGGCGAAGCATGAGGCGCGCCGCTCAGAGGATGCGAGTCAAAATTCGAGACTTGATAGATGAAGCCCACAAGCAGGTCGCACACTACCTAACTCGCAATTATCGTTTGATTTTTCTGCCTACTTCCCTTGACTTCCGACATGGTTGCCTTTGGTATTGCGAAAAATCAAATCCAAAACGACGAGAGCGATGCTGACATGGGCGCACTATCGGTTCAAGATGACCTTAAAGCATCAGGCTGAACTGACAGGAACCACCGTTTTGGATGTGACAGAAGAATTCACCAGCAAGACCTGCACTCGCTGTGGCCATGTCCACACCCGGTTAGGTGGCTCCAAAGTTTTCCACTGTCCCAGTTGCGGGCTTATGCTATTGCGGGACTGGAATGGCGCTTTCGGGATCTTCCTGAAAGCTTTGCGGGATACCGCCTAAGCACGTCTTTGACGGCGATAGTGCTATCGTAGCATTGTCCCGGGATGCCCGGAACAATGTCGCGTAAATGTATCAGAAAAGAAGAACAATTGAGGAGAAAGGAAAATGGGAACTTGGGACTTGGGGGAGGCCGGCCCACAAGCCCTCACCGGCAGACCGGCACAGAGGCCACAAGCGTCCGCCCAAACCCTCACCTGAACGCCCCTTTGATGCGGAGCGCTCTCCCGTTTGCCCCCGGAGCGTCCGGAAAATCTCCCCCGATAACCGCGTTAAACAACCCATTGAACGCATGTTGAGCCCTGCCAGTTCAGAATTTGTTGCCCTTTGCCGGTCGCAGGTGGCGCTGTTAACTCAAGCACTGAGAGCTTCCTTGAGCGTGGTCTACTTGGCACAAGAGCTCCAAGAAGGGGCGGAAGCCAAATTAATCCCGATTGTGGCCTACCCTGAAACAGCTGCAGTGTGGGAGGACACTCACCCCCTGGCGCTCGTCCCCTCTACCGAAGTCAGCGCCATCGCCCCCATCCCCCGGTTACTCCAGGCAGCCCCCCCAGCCATGCCGCCGGCCCGGCCAAAGCAGGACTCCCGGACGCCTTCCTTGGGCTCAGACGCCCAGGCAGCGCCAGACAAAGACTGGGATGAAAATTCCTGGCCGCAACAGGGCCAAATCGTCTTGCCGCTAATCCATGAGGGGGTGGTGATGGGATTGCTCGTCACCAGCAGGGAAGACCAACCCTGGAATGAGCGGGAAATCGCTCAAATCGAGCGGATTGCCCACACCCTCACCCTGGCGTATATCTTAGACAAACGCTCTCAGTGGCTCGAGCAAAAATATCGCCAGCAGCAGCTGCTGCAAGCGCAGCAGCAGGACTTGCTCGATAACCTGCTGCACCAGCTGCGCAATCCCCTCACGGCACTGCGGACCTTTGGCAAATTGCTGCTCAGACGCTTGCTGCCAAAAGACGCCAACCGCGATATTGCCAACAGCATCATTCGGGAGAGCGATCGCCTGCAAGAGCTGCTGCTCCAGATGGAGCGGGCCACCGACCCGGACGCCGGCGAGCCCGCACTCCCACCGGCTCCAAGAGCGGCAGACCGGCAGCCGCCCGCCGGCGGATCCGTGCCCCTGCTGCCGGCATCCCCCCTGGAATCTCACGCCGTGGCGGAAGTGCTGCAACCCCTGCTGCTGTCAGCGGCAGCCATTGCCGGTGAGCGCCAGCTAACCCTCAAAGCCGACATCCCCCCCGACTTGCCGCCGGTGCTTTGCCACCCCAAAGCGCTGCTGGAAGTCTTGAGCAATCTGACTGACAACGCCTTGAAATACACCCGAGCCGGTGGCCAGATTTACATCCGGGCGGGGGACCGGCAAAAGGCAAAAGCAGCAGGCGAGCTTCCCCCAACGGGGGACAACTTTTCTCCCTCGCCTCACCCTTCCGAAATGATGGCCATTGCCATCAGCGACACCGGCCCCGGCATTCCCCCCCAGGATTTGCAGCGCCTCTTCCAGCGGCACTATCGCGGCGTGCAAGCGCAAACAGAAATTCCCGGCACCGGCTTGGGTTTGGCTATTGCCAAAGACCTCCTCGAACAGATGCAGGGCGAAATTGAGGTATTTAGCCCAGCCCTTAGCCGCTGGCTGCCCACTGACACCCCCCAGGTTCCAGCAACTGGGCCCGGAACCACCTTTGTCGTCTGGCTGCCGGTGGCGCGGCAATCTTAACCAGGGGCGCGGCACCGGCAGTCCTGCCATCAACAAACACCTGTACAGACATAAAAAAACCAGATTTCTTTAAGAAACCTGGTTTTTCGCTGCTACTATGTTATGCTTAATAAGGTCTACCTATCTATAGCAGTAGTCATATGGGTTAGGACAATAAGAGCTTCGGGAGCAGGGGAGCAAGGGAGGCCGAAATGTACGTTTTCTAAATGCCTACTGCTATATAGAGGTAGGGGGGGCGTCCCGCCCCCCCTGAAGGTCTAATGTCCTAATCTAAGTGGCTACTGCTATATCAGTTATAGCAATAGACAGTCAGTTTAGGACACTGGGATATTAAGTATAGGCGTAGGGCAGGCGTTCCCTCCTAGCCCTTAAGGTCTCTGGGACAGGCGAGACGCCTGTCCTACGTCCTAACCTAAGTGGCTGCTGCTATACTACCGGCTCAGTACCAAATCAGAGCGCAACGTCAGATTCAAATCCGTATTGGGATTGACAGAAATCAGCTCTACTTTATCGCGACCTTGAAAGACTCCGATCAGGGTGAGCACAGTGCCAAGACCGGCACCCAGCAAGACTTCTTCCGTAGCGATCGCTCTGTCGCCGGTGATCGCCGCAATCGCAGCTGCCGCCGCCGCACCCAAGGCAGCATTCTTCAACACTTTGCCGGCATTAATCCCCTTGGTGATAGATTCAGTTTTTGTCACCCCCGCCGAATTGGCACTGATTGGCACCCGCACCCCATTCGGCAGCACCAGTTCCTTCGCCACAAACTGGGCACCTTTTTGCCCGCTTTGTAGCGATTGCAGTTCCCCAAGAATCTCGCTTCCTGCGGGGATGGCAACCGTGCTGCCAACTAGAATATTTTCAGCAACAGTTAGGGTAACGGGTACGGGTTTGGGTTCGTTAGGAGCGACTAAAATCTTCTCGGCTTTATCGTACTTAACTGGAATAAAAGTTCCCGCTCGAACAGTGATTTGATTGTTAGTCGGGGGCGGTGTTGCAACGCCAGCGACAATGTAAGGGGAGGAGAGAGCGGTTGCTTCTCCAGCGCTGACCAAAGCTTGGTAGATAAATGCCGCCACATCCGCTCGGGTGGCGATTTGGTTGGGATTGAGCACTCTGACATTGGGGTAGCTCACTACAATCTGGTTTTCTGTCGCTGCAGCGATGCTATTTCGAGCGTAGTCCGGGATGGAATAAGCGTCACTGTAGACTTGCAAAACGTTTTCAGTGGAGCCGGTGGGGGTGTAGTTTAGCCCGTTCGACAGCGCCACCAAGACTTGCACCCGTGGAATATTCTGGCTGGGGTTGAAGACATTTCCGGGATACCCGCTCATGAATCCCTTTTGATAGGCATCCTGAATCGCTGTGTGCGCCCAGTAGTTTGACGGTACGTCCGCAAATCTAACAGGATTGCGGCTGGCCGGTTTATTGAAGGCATTGCGCACCATTGCGGCAAACTGCGCTCTAGTCACCGGCTCGTTGGGGCGGAAGGTGCCATCTGGAAATCCTTTGATAATATCTCGCGCCGCCAGAGCTTCAATAAATCCTTTCGCCCAGTGGTCGGACTGGACATCAGAAAAAGTTACTTGGGCAAATGCAGGTGCCGGTGCCACAATTGGTGCCACCATCGGTGCGGCTGCACCGGCAATCATTCCTAGGGCTATTAATGTAGCTGTTCCAGACTGCCATCGGTTTGCGGTCATTTAACTTGCTCTCCTAGACAATAGACGGCTGTTAGTAGAAGCACAGCCTGTTTGGCTTTGGCTGGTTCTACAGACCCGCTAACTCACAAAATGTTCCCAACGTCAAGTCTTTTTTTTATAGCAGCAGTCATATTGGTTAGAACAATAGAAGCTTCGGGAGCTCTGGAGCAAGGGAGGCCGGAATGTAGGTTTCCTAAATGCTTACTGCTATATAGACGTAGGGCAGGCGTCCCGCCCCCCCTGAAGGTCTAATGTTCTAACCTAAGTGCATACTGCTATATCTAACTCAAATCCTGGGATTTTTCTGAGTGGGCAGCTGAAGGATGTTGAAGTTTTTTAAGGTTTCAAGACGCAGCGCCGCTCGCACGCCCGTTTCATGCCAGGAAGTGTGGGATTGCAGTGGCGAGAGTTCCCCAGCCACAGCTGCGAGCTGAATGCGGCAGGGATCTGGTGCCAGTGGATGGATTTTAGATGCCCGGATTTTGGATTAAAAACCCGGGCATCAAGGGGTTTTCGGCGTCCGGAAAAAATACTGTAGCGGTTCTAAATGATTTGTGAGACTTGCGAGGGGCCAGAAACCCGGTTTCTTTTAGAAACCGGGTTTCTATCTTCTCACAACTCGAAGAGAAACAGCTGTATCTATCTCAACTTTGTAGAAAATTCCGGTGTGGGGGCGAGTTCTGGCGAAATATCTGCGCTGTGGGGGCGGGGCAAGTCCGACATATCTGCCGGTGGCAAAGGATATCTGCACACCCGCCGCTAGAGGATATCCATCAGCCCCGCCGCTCTTGGCGGGGCAAGTCCGAGATATGCGCGCGGCAACAAAGATTGTTTGCTTGTCCGGACCCTAGTGGGGGTGAGAGGATATTGATAAAGAAAAAGCGATGGTCACAACAAACCGGGTTTCTTATGGTAGGCAAGCAGAAAGAACTCAGCCCTCCTAGAGAAGAAGCCCGGTTGCTGACCCTACTGAGGCTTAACAGTTACTTTAGAAACACCCGATGAGAGGCAGCGCCGGAGTGTGGGCGCTCGAAGAGATAAGCGCGGAGGTCGGAAAGGGGGAAAAATGAATATCTTTCATCCTAGTTGACTCTTCCTTCTTCCTTCTAGAAAGAAGGTCAAACCGGACGGAAAACCCACTGCGCCGGCTGCGGGACACCGGGCTGCAGCGGCGCTACAAACCGTTCTTCAGCCGTCTGAGCAGCCAGTCAAATCTAGCGCTTGCCAAGGCGGCATTGCTGGTGAGAGCGGATTCGTCCCCGTCCACCTGTGCGAGATCTTCGATGTTTTTGCCGTAGCCTAGCTGGGTGACTGTACCCCGGAGCCGGTGGGAGAGAAACATGGCAACCGCGCGATAAAACCGGCTGGCAAAGCCGGTATCCTGACGCAGTTTTTCAGCCAATTGCGAGCGAGGAACGGAAAGCACCAGGGAGTCTTCTACAGCTGTAACCGTTGCCGAAGGGGGGCGGGAATCGAGGAAGGACATTTCTCCGAGCACGTCGCCGCAACTTAATAGGGCGATCGGCTGGTCGTTGAGGGCTGAAACAGAAACGGTCAGGGTTCCATCCAGCACGAGGTACAGCCTGTCGATAGGCTGGCCCTCACGGATGAGTGTGGTGCCGGCGGCAATTTCCTCTCTCGCACCCTTTGCCAGTATCCAGTCGATGTCATCGTCACTCAATTCTCCAAAGATGTATAAAATTTTTATCATGGCTGACCCGTTACAGAAGGCTGTTTGCCGTGTTTAGCGCTTAATTTTTATATTCGCTTATATTGCGCAAGGCTTGCTTGTTTGAGCTACCCGCACCGCCGCCTGCTTTTATTTGTGGGGCTGTCCTGATTTCGGGCTGGGCACTGCCACACCGGCTGCTGGACTTGGCCTGCGAAAGCTGGTCTGCTGGACGCCCAGTTGCGCCCCCACACAATTGCCCTGAGAAAATATCCGTTTAATTGCTTTAATTAATTTTTACGGGAGGCGGCGCGAAACAGGGGTGCGCTGCCGTGCTGGATTACAATTGGCCGGGGCGACCGCCCTCGCCCCTCTTGATAAATTGTAAGTATTTAAGCCAAATTTATATTATCCCTCTTCTGTCAAACCGGGGTGAGAGCCCCATCTGTCGTTGCCTGAAATGACGCAAATTCGTCGAATTCCCTCAAAGTGACAAAAGAGGGTTATAGCGCTAGCTACTAAGGTTAGGACATTAGAGCTTGAGGTGAAAGGGAACGCCTGCCCTACGCCTGTCCTACGAATATCAGGCGTAAGACAGGCGTCTCGCCTGTCCTTTGTGTTCTAATCTAAGTGAATACTGCTATATTTTAATGTTATAGCAGTATGCACTTAGGTTAGAACATTAGACCTTCAGGGGGGGCGGGACGCCTGCCCTACGTCTATATAGCAGTAAGCATTTAGGAAACATACATTT
>NZ_KB235948.1:561378-869782 GCF_000332335.1 Kamptonema formosum PCC 10802
ATAACTTTCCCCCTAATTTTTGAAGTGTACAAGCCGAGAAAGCGCCTCCAACCAGGAAATGTTTACAAAAGTAAGCCAGAAATAGCTGTTGAATTGCTCCATCAGTGCCGAGAGATGGGATTTGAAATAGAAAGAGTGCTAGCTGACAGCTTGTATGGAGAAAGCAACAGCAGATTTATCGCCGCTTTAGAAGAGATGAATCTTCCCTATGTTGTGGCAATTAGAAGTAATTACGGAGTCTGACTTCCTCCCGAGCAAAGCGTTAGAGCCTCTCAGTGGAAAAAATTTAAGCGAGTTTTTACCGATGGCCGTCAAGAAATTAGATTCCTTAGAGAATGGGTCTTTAGCCAAAGAAGAGAGCGGCGTTACTGGGAGATATAGCCGTATGCACTTAGGTTAGAACATTAGACCTTCAGGGGGGGCGGGACGCCTGCCCTACGTCTATATCCCAGTAGGAATATGGGTTAGGACAATAGGAGCAGGAGTGGGGGGGTGCAAAAGAGGCCGAAATGTACGAACCTAAGTGCCTACTGTTATAGTGGGCCGGCCTTGGGGCGACTGGGTGCTGCGGGCACTTGCCCTGAAAAAAAATATCGGGGCACCCACAAGGGGGTGCCCCGGCGTCTGTGCCATTGCCGATTGTCTATCTGGGTTCAATTTTGGGGCGAGTGCGGCGAGTGCCGGCGCTGTGCTCCGGCACTAGCGGAGGGCCAAGGGAGAGCGCAAGGTCAGATCTAAGTCGTTTTCGGGATTGATGCTGATCAGCTCGACTTTTTTGCGACCGAACACCAGCCCGCCGATGGCACCGAGACCGGCACCGCCGAGGACTTCTTCAGTGGCAATGGCGCGATCTCCGGTGATGGCTGAAATCGCAGTGGCGGCTGCCGCACCGATGACGGCACCTTTTAACACCTGACCGGTACTGGCACCCCTGTCAACTTTTTCAGTTTTTGTTACCACCTGAGAGCGGGCGTCGAACCGCAAGCGCCGGCCATTGGGCAGCACCAGCTCTTGGGCCACAAACTGAGAGCCGTCGCTCACCGGCTGCAGCTGCCCCACGATGTCACTGCCGGCTGGGATCAAAATGGTTCCTGAGGGAGATGTGATGTTTTGGGCCACTTGCAGGGTGAGACGCATCGTTTCGTCCCGCTTAAGAAGGATTTTGTCTCCCTCTTTGTAAGTGACTGGAATCACCGTCCCAGAAGGAACGCTGAGTGTTGAATAGGTGGGGCGCGGTGCGTTCCACTGCCCGGTCTGGTAGGGCTTGCCTTTCGCCGCCGCCGGCGCTGATGCCAGCATTGGCGCACCGGCTGCGGCACTCATTGCCAGTGCCATCAGTACGGCTGTTTTAGATTGCCATTTATTGTGCTTGAACATAGATAGCTCCCTTGGGAGACGCCTGTGTTGTTGGAGCAAGTTTTGCTTAGCTCGTATTTAATTAGACATGAAAATCGCTGAAAATGTTCCCCCCGAGTTCTTGATTCCTAAGAGATCGCTTTTTAGCTTGTATTTCTAGGCAGGCCGGCTGGTTGCATTTCGGGGGAGCGCTGGTGAGTGCTGGATGTCTCGCCCCCTCTACCTCTAATCCCTGCCGGCTCACCGTCTTCCTCTCACCCCCGCTCTCTCTGACGTTTGTGGGACGGCAAGACAGCCGTCTCGCCTGTCTTTGACAGCAGGGATTTTGGCTGTGGCTGGTGCCTGCGATTCCCGCACCCGTCCCGCCTGTCCTATCAATTCCGGTGAGTTGCTCCTGATTCATTTTTCCTTCCCCCGATACAGGCCCGATTTATCGCGTCTCTCCCAAAAGATCCAGACGCGATTTATCCCGTCTCTAGAAGAGGGCTGCCTCAAGCTCTTCTTAATAAGTGTAACACAAGTCAACTCAATCTCGCATCTGCCGGTGGAATCTGCCTTTTGCTAGCCGGCAGTCGCAGGACAGGGGGCTGATAAAATTTACTCACGGGGAATGGCAGAGGACTGATATAGCAGTTCTAAATGACAGGCGCAACTGCTGGGGGCCCAGAAAACCGATTTCTTTAAGAAACCGGGTTTCTGAAATTTCCCCGAAGGTTATTGACGCGCTATATCACGTCTGTTGGAATACCTGTCATTAAGGGGAGGGGGGAGGCGCACAGCACGGATTTGAAGGCGGATGTGCCGATAAGGCGGATTCATTAATAGACCTGTGTCCCCGGAACGGCGCGGTGCCGTTTCGGGAGGGAAGGAGACAAGTGAATTATGGGCAATTATCAGGCTCTGAGATAAGACGATTCATCTCACGGTTTGTTGCCTCGATCTCGTTGTAGGGACGGGGGCACCCCAAATCGCTGTCAGACAGCTAAGGACTGCAGCAAACCCGCCCATCCCCTGCCCAGTATTGGCGGGTTTACCGGCTATATTTAAGGCAGTCGCTTCGGAACTGCGCGCACCGCCACCGATGAAAACTTGGCGTGGGCGCGGGGCAACGGTTGGGCTAAAGCCCAACTACGAACCTTTTCAAGGCAGAGCTTTCGGTGTGAGGCAACCCGCCTCTTCCCCGGCAAGTATTGGCGGGTTTACCGGCTATATTTAAGGGGCAACTTTAGGTGTGAGCTTGCCCCGCCCCTCACCCTGGCACAGCGATGGCCAGCAGACTGGATATTTTTCTCCGGCAAAAAAAGAGATTTTGGCAATAATTGTGGCTTGCTGGCATCACTGGCCGGCCCAAAGGCTGTATGGCGGATGTGCCGGCACAGCTGTCTTTTTTGATAGTTGATTGTTAATTGTGAGTTGTTAATTGTTAATTGCCCTTCAGGCGGTTGAGGATGTGGTCAAATCTGGCCGTGGCCAAAGCCATGTCATCTGGAGGCTGCCCTGCCGGTTCGCCGGTTCGGGTTTCTTGATGGAGTGGCAAGTCTCTGTCATCGCTGAACCAATTGACTGCACCGCGCAGTCGGTTGGAAAGGAATTTGGTGATCGCCCGATAAAAGCGGAGGGCAAAAAGTACATCCTGTTCAAGTTTTTCTGCCAGTAGCTGTCTGGGAATGGCCAGCACGACAGTATTTTCAATCGCTTTAACTGTAGCAGCCGGCGGGCGCTCGTCCACAAAGGACATTTCTCCCAAGACTTCGCCGCAGCCGATTTTGGATATCTCTCTACCTGCGAGAGCAGCGATAGAAACCATTAAGGTGCCATCGAGTACGATGTAAAGGGCATCGATGGGCTCTCCTTCTTGGATGAGGACGGTGCCGGCGGGGATTTCCTGGCGGGTGCCGGTGGCGAGCAACCAATCGAGATCGCGCTCGCTCAATTCGCCTAAGATAAATAGAACTTTCCTTACAGACGCATAGTCTGCAGGAAGTTCCCGGCGGTTTTGCCTAATATTTGATGAGTGTGCGTGCATAATTTCCCTCGTTGCTCGTTTGCCACACCGGCAGCTTTCGGGCCATTTCGGGCAGGCGGGCGCTGTGCCGGCGGCTGATATGACGTTCAGCACTCTTACAGTTTATCGCAGCTTAACGCCCTGAGGGCGGGCGCACCAGAGGGGTCATACCTCCCAGGGGTCAGACCCTACGGTCGTGGCCGGTGCTTTTCCGGGAGGGGCAGTAATAAGGTGTTCTCTATCTGCTGTCGCACTTCTGAAGGCACATCACAACTGTTCTTAAGGCAATCCACCAGGTACTTATTGAGGTCATAGTACAGCTCAAGCGGTTTTTTCAGAGATTTGCTGAACTCCTCATCGTGACTGATGTTCAAATCCGGAATCCTCACCGTTCTTAATTGCTCAATCCATGCTTTACCGTCAGTCTCCCACCATTGCTTAAATCCTTCTTTGTCTTTATCCGGGTCAGGGATTGGATCTTGGATTTGTTGCAGTGTTTGACTCAGCTCAGGTTCAAGGTTAAGCGCAAGGATACGGGCAAGTACAATGTCAAGGTCAACGTCAAAAGCCAAGTCAAGGACACCGGCAGCTTTTTCACGGGCAAGGGTGCGGGCGCGGGCCAAACAATAGGCATAGTTATAAAACTTATGATTTTTATTGTTTTGATTAACACTGGCGAGGACAAGACCGAGAACACGGACAATACTAAGGTAAAAAGCGCGAACAGCCACAGGTTGGTAGCGCCCCTCAACTGAACGGGATTTCTGGCTTACCCACTGGAGAACCTGCTGCAATTTCTCATGGCGTGCAGCGAACGCATCGATTTGTTCCTTTATCAGCAGCAGGGGTTCAGCTTGCCACGACATCTCACCGGCAAGCAAAAACACCTCGCGCCAGCGTCTCTCAAAAAGCAGGCATTTTAAAGTCTCTGCCTTAGCACACGCAACAAGTTCTCTGGCGGTGAAATACTCTTGAAACGTCAGGTGAGAGAAGGAATAAATTCCCATCGCTCGCTCTACCAATAACCCGTGCTGAGCCTCAATCGCTTTCAGGACATTCCTGCTCTCCTGTTGCAATTCTTCAGGGTCAGTCTTGACATCCGGTAAGGTGCGGAGATAGTCCGCGATCAGTCGCTGGATGGTGTCTTGCTCAAAAAAGTATTCGTTCCGTTCAAAGGTGATGGCTGCAAGCTGACTCAGCAGCTTGCGCTTGCGTGGCACTGTCAAATTGCGATAAACTTCATCCCGTTCAATGCCTCTGCTTTCATCCCATTTGACCAGCAGAATGTCCAGTGCTTGCTCGTACAGCTTGGAGCGTTTCGAGGGAAAATCGGCATTGGCTTGGAAAACCAAGCAAGTCAGATTTAGCAAAATAGGTGTGACTGCCAGTTCGCGGATTTGCTTGTTTTCTGGCCGTTGCAGCTTCCCCAAAAACTGAGCTGCCTTGTCTCGCCCCTCCTCTTCAGAATTATTGCCCACTGCCACAAACCACTTTTTGGCAAAGGCTTCGATTTGCTGGGAGTTAAAATCTGCCACCTCTACATCGGTGAATCCCTGAAAACCCTGTGTTTGGGCGGCAATGCGGCAAGTGATAACCAGCGTATTGTCGAAATATTTCTCAGCAAACCGGCGAACTTCTTTCAGGACTTTCTTGAGCTGAGCCTGTTCCTGTGGCACTTCATCCAAGCCATCCAGCAACATCAAGGCTTTGCCTTCCCCAAGCAAAGTTTCGACTTGTTGTGCTGAGACGCCACACACAGCCAAATCTTTGCCGATGTAGTTCGATAAGCTGAAATCGCCGGTATCACCGGCATCCTCTGCAAAATCTTTCAGCCGGATATAAACCGGCAAGCGGTCAGGCAGAAACTCGCCCTTGTTGCACTCAACAGCCAGATGTTGCAAAAAGGTGGTTTTCCCAGAACCAGGTTTGCCCAGCATCATCAGCTTGGGGTATGTGGCCACTGCCTCCAGCGCCGGCACTCGTGGCTGGCGCACCTGCCCGAGGCCAAAGCGGTAAAACTCCTCGGTATCTGGGTTTGGGACGTGCGGCAATTGAGACTTCTCCAGCGGTATGGAGCTGGTGGGCTGGTTGAGAATGTTGACATCAATATAAAGGTGATCTATCTCAACCGGCTGGGCAACGTTCAACATCCGCATTGTCCCGCACAGGGATTGGATCTTGTCGTGACAGCGCCGGCGCACCTCTGGCACCAGGGCGTCGATGCCGGTGCCGGTGTCCAGCACCTCCTCAGCCGGTGCCGGTGCAGCATCCTTGGGTAAATCGGCAATCTCCTGCCAAGGCAGTTCCAGTTTTTCGCAAATCTTGTGGAAGTTTTCCCGTTGAACAGGTTTACCGGCAAAAAATTTCTGGACTGTTGAGCGAGACATTTGCAGCTCATCTGCCAAGTGTCCTTTAGTCGGAAACCTTAGCAGAGCGCCGTTGGCGCGATTGATGCCCTCGGTCGATGCTTTCAGTGAGCGCCCTACCCCTACCTGTTTAGCCATATCACAGTTACAACTTTTTGCCTATTTTACACCCACGCTCAGAAGTCACACATAAAACGGACATAAGAAACACAGTCCAGAACCCTTACGCAGACACAGCCCTAGAGATTCTGCCCGATAGTGGAAATGGCACTTAACCTGAAACAGGAGCCGTGAATATGGCCAACATGACACCCAAGACAAAGCGCAACAAAAGGGAAAGACTCATCGCCCAGTATGGCCCCTACTGTTGCTATTGCGGCAAGCACCTCACCCGCGAACAAATGACCATCGAACATCTGCGTGCCAAGCGCGATGGCGGAACCAACGCCATCGAAAACCTGCGACTCGCCTGCTACCACTGCAACCATTCCCGCCATAACAGCATTTAGCTTCCCACTAATTCATTATGAAAACAAAACTTCACCAAGCCACTGAATGGCCAACCACGCAGCCAAAACCTCTAATCTCGATTTATTGGGATTGTGAGAACATCAAAGCCACCCCTGATCAAGCCAAGCGGCTGATGAACTTCGCTAACTCTCGCGGGTGTGCCGGCACTCAAAGGGCTTACGCCAAATGGCGTTTGGCATCCCAGAAATTTGAAAAAGTTCTCTCCGATCTCGGGTTTGACTGTATTGATGTCCCCGATAGCGCCAAAAACAGTGTCGATAAAAAATTGATGGCTGACTGTCAGAGCGAGGTTGAGAAGAACCCCTCTCTGACTGCAGTCATCCTTGTCACCGGCGATGGGGACTACATAAAGTCAGTTCGCTTTCTGCAAACCAGGGGAAAAAAAGTCATCGTTTTTGCTCAAGCCGGTGTGGCCAGTCAGAAACTGAGCGAGCGAGCCGACGAATTTCACCTCGTAGATAGTTTCTCTGGCTGATACACTATAGGAATTGTCCTCCCCTCTTCTCTGCGCCCTCTGCGTCTGCCCTAAGGGAAGCCGAGAAAGCGCGTCTGTGGCGGTTCAATTCCTATTTCCCCACCGGCATCTCAGCTGGCTATTGCAGCACAGGCTTCTTGCCTGTGCAACTCCTGCCATCTTGCCCGTGAATCTCGCGCAGAGGGCATTCCCTCGCCCCCACAAGCCGGTGTGCTTGCCAAACTTCACAGTTGAGATATAATAATAAACAAGAGGAACCGCCCCCGCGTTCCATGAGATGAACCCATGACAAAAACTGAAATATTAGAAGCACTCAAGCAGCTGACAGCCGAAGATCGTCTAGAAATCATCGAAGTCGCCTCCCGGTTGATGCGGGAAGAGATAGAACAGAAAGCCAAGCTCGAAGCTGAGGGAAAGCTAAGCTTAGCAGCAGCGGCTGATCTTATGCGCCCGTATTACGAACCTGGCAGTGAGCTAACTGCCTTAAACGACCTGAGCACGGAAAATTTTTACGAGTACGAAGATTATGCGTAGAGGTGACATCTGGCTGTACAGCCCCGACCCCACAGTTGGAGATGAAATCGCCAAAACTCCTCCGGCAGTTATCGTCAATAATGATGAAATTGGCAGTTTACGGCTAAAAATTATTGTTCCGATTACAAGCTGGAACGATGTCTTTTCAGGAGTCCCTTGGATGGTGCGGCTGGAACCCACTGCTGAGAATGGCTTAAGCAAGCTCTCAGCAGCAGATACTTTTCAAGTTCGCTCTGTCTCCCAACAGCGGCTGGTGCGACAGCTGGGACGGATTTCTGACACAGCTATGCAAGAAATCACTAGGGCGCTGGCAATTGTCCTGAACATCACCAATTTGTGATATATCGTCTCTCATATTAGTGAGGTACTGAGAAACCCGGTTTCTTTAAGAAACCGGGTTTCTGGGCCATAGTTAATCTAACTGAGAATCGCTATATAATCCCGTTGATTAATCAGAAAAAGCCGGAAAGGGAATCAGCAGCCAAGCGCTGTTGTGGCGCAAGCGGGCGGCTGACAAGCAGCAAGGATTGCGTTCCGGCACTAAAATTATTCTCCCGATGGTTGACAAAAAAGCACTTCTCTGCCTATCGGCACGGTGGGTTAAGCTGTTAGGCTTTTAACCTACTTTGCCGTTGAAAGTCGGCGGAGCCGGCAGATTGCGTTCCCACACGCTCGTGTGGGAACGAGAGAATAGCGCACTGCGCAAGGAGCGATCGCAGCAGCCGGCTACTCCTGCGGTTGCGGTGGGTTCTCCACCGCCTTCCTCGCCATTACAGAACGGAGCGATTCCTTAGCTTTACAAACCCTGTCGAACAGTTCTATCGCCCGCAGGCTGAGAATATGCTTGTGCGGCTTTTCCGGATGGGGGCGTATTTCTGACTCCCCTCCCGCCGCACAGATCAGATCCCGAATCCAGTCGATGTTTGGCTCGCTTTTCCCCTGCCGCTGCAGCTTGAAGATTTTGAGCAAACGCTTGTCCTGAGGCATCTCCTCCCACAAGAAATCTCCTATGCAGATGCCGGTACGCTTCTCTACCCCCTCAAAAATGCTGTTCAAGTAAGTAGCAGCCTGACCATCCGTCAGAGTGGGCAGTCGCTGCTCTATCCGCCGCACCAGATTCTCCGCAAAAGGCACCCCCAGCTCCTTCTCGAGCGCCTCCACCGGCGACTCATCTTGAATCAATAGCAGATTCCCCTTCATCAACGCCTCGAACACTTCTCGCAAGCTATCCGGTAACTCTGCCAGCATCGGCTCGCTTGCGGCTCGATTCACCCACACCCCCTCACCCTCAGGATTCTTGCCGAAGTCTCTTCCCGCCTTCAACCCGCGCTCGCTGAAAAAGTCGTACAGGCCTGTCAATATCTCGGGTAACGAGTCCGCCCATGTATCTTTTGGCAGCAGGCTCCCCAACACCCACAACCTGTCACCGGCAGGCAGTGTTGATGCTACCTCGAAAAAAAGCCCTGCTATCTGTCTATCTGACAGGCGCTGCCTGATTTCAGGCACTATCTTTGTCACCACTTCCCGGTTGCGAGTTTCGATCGCCTTGGCGATTAATTGCTTTTCACGGCTGTAGCCAAACCCTTTCATCCTTCCCTCTCCATATAAGCAGGCACACCTTTCGACTGTAAAGATTTTTAGCCGATTTTTCGGGGTGAACACGCACCCCACCTTCCTCTAATATAGCAGCAGTCATATTGATTAGGACATCAGTGGCCTGGGGATAAAAGGCGTAGGACAGGCGTCTCGCCTGTCCTACTGTCCTAATAAAAGGCGTAGGACAGGCGTCTCGCCTGTCCTACTGTTTTAACCCAAGTGAATACTGCTATAGCATGTTTGGCAGCTCCCCGCACAGCCCGGGGAGAAACCGGATCGCGAAAAAGCCGATGTCACCTGTGGGACGCGACGTACCGGATGGGGGAGAGGGGGAAGTGGAGAGTTCCTCTCACCCTTCCTCCACCCAAAGAGGGAGGAGCAACTCCTATCCGCTCCTTCTTCCCCCTTCCTTCTTCCTTGCGGGTCGGGTGCGTTCCCAAGGGGAACGCACCCGACTACTGCTGCGGAAATTTACAAAAACGGGACGCTCCCTACCGGCTTCCCGCGCTTGCTGCGCGGCTCCCCCACCGCCCCCTCAGGAGAATTTCATGCAATCTCGCAGCCGCCCCAATTGTAAAAAATTGTAAACACAGCCTCCTCACTGCGGTCAGACTTGCCCAGACTAGCCCACAATAGAAACTTGAAGGGATAGAGTGCAAGGGCAGTATGGAAGGCAAAACCGGCACCTCAGGCAAAACTCAAAACGCAGGCAGACAAACAGCGCTTGTTCCTTGTGAACTTCTAATTTCCACTTTCTTATGATTCCCCACCAGCTCACCTTAAAAAACTTCCTGTCATACCGCGAAGCCACTCTGGAGTTTCGCGGACTGCACACCGCTTGCATCTGCGGGCCCAACGGAGCCGGAAAATCTTCCCTGCTAGAAGCGATCGGCTGGTGTCTGTGGGGGGAGAGCCGCGCCGTCTCCGAAGACGACATCATCCATGCCGGTGCCAAAGATGCCCGGGTAGATTTTATCTTCCAAATCGGCGACCAAATCTACCGCGCGATCAGAGCCAGACAGAGAGGTCAGACCTCCTCCCTGGAATTTCAAATCGCAACGGCGACCGACGCCAACGAGTGCCCCACCGACTTTCGCCCCTTAACCGAACGCGGTCTGCGCTCAACCCAGGACAAAATCCTCCAACACCTAAAACTAGACTACGACACCTTTATCAATTCTGCCTACCTGCGTCAGGGTCGAGCCGACGAATTCATGCTCAAGCGCCCCAACGAGCGCAAAGAAATATTAGCAGAGTTGCTCAAACTCAACCACTACGACGAATTGGCAGAGCAAGCCAAAGACCGGTCGCGCCAGTTCAAAGGTCAGGTAGAACTGCTCGAGCAGAGCTTGCAGTCGGTTCAAGCCCAGCTGCACTCCAGCGAAGACCTAGGCATTCAGCTAGCCGCACTCCAAGATACCATCGCCGGCCTGCAGGGGCAACAAGATGCCGGCAGGCAAAAACTGCAGCAGCTGCAGAGCCTCCAGCACAGCCGGCAAACCTGGCTGCAGCAACTCACCTGGCACCGGCAGCAACACGACGGGCTTGCCGGTGAGTGCGATCGCATCGGGCGAGAGATCGCCGCGACCCGCTCGCGGCAGCAAGAGCTAGAAGCCCTGCTGCGCCAGGAAAGCGCCATCGCTGCCGGCTACGCCGAATTCCAGCAGCTGCAGCGCCTCGAAGACCTTCAAAATTCCAAATTTCAAACCTGGCAAGACATCCAAGAACAGCGCCAGAAACTCCAGCAGCAGCTCGCCGAGCACATCTCCTCCCTCGAGAGAAAGCTCTCCGGCGCAAAAGCCCAGCTCGAAGCCCTGCAGCAGCAAGAGCTAGAAATTCAGCAAACCCTCAAACACGCCCCCGAAGTGGAAGCCGGCATGGCGCAACTGCAACAAGCTCGCCACCGGCTCGCTTCTCTCGACGAACTGCAAACCCAAGTTGCCCCCCTGATGCAGCGGCGCAACCAGCTGTGTGCCGAAATCGACCGCGCCGGCGCGCGCCTGAGCGCCCGCCTCGAAGAGCTCTACGCCACCGCCCACCAGCTGCAACTCCAGCAGCAGCGCGGCACGCAGCTGCAGCAAGCCGCCATCGAAATTGCAACTCAAATCGAAACTTTAGACAAAAAGCGCGTCTACCAGCAGCGGGTGCGGGACAAAGGACTGGAGCGCCGCAGCTTCATGGAACGGCTGCAAGCCCACCAGCGAGACTGTGAGACTAAACTGGCGGAACTGGATCAGAAACTTCAGATGCTGCAGGTGCCCGACGCCACCTGTCCCCTGTGCGACCGGCCCCTAGACGAAGAGCACTATAACTTAGTGGTGCAAAAAAATCGCGCTGAACAGGAAGAAGTGATGAGCCAGCTGTGGGTGCTGCGCGAGCAGCTTGCCACTTCCGAGCGCGAGATTCAAGTCTTGCGGGCGGAGTACGCGCAGCTGAATCAGGAACTGGCTGGCTATGAAACCCTGCGGGAGCGGCGGGGCTCCTTGCAAGCGCAACTGGACGCCACGGAGTCAGACCGGTGCCGGCTGCAGCAAATGGCGGCGGAGAAAGATCAAATCGAGCGGTTGCTGGCGGAAGGCTCCTACTCCCCCCATTTAGTCGCGGAACTGCAGCAGCTCGACTGGCAGTTGCAGCTTCGGAGCTACGATGAGAAAGATCACGCTCTCGCCAGAGGGCAAGCCGACCGGTGGCGCTGGGCGGAAATCAAGCTGGCGGAAATCAGGACCGCCACCAAGTCCCTGGCTCGACTCAACGCCCGCAAGCCAGAGCTGCAGGGCATTATTGCTCAGCTCAGCCGCGAACTGCAGCAGCAGCAAACCGCTTCCGAATTTTCCAGGCAAATTGCCTCCCTCGACCGGCACCTCAGCGAGCTGAACTACGACCGGCGCGAGCACGACGCCCTGCGCGCGGCGCGCTCCCGGGCCCAAACCTGGCTGGCTCGCTACCAGCAACTGCTCGCCGCCCGGGAGGAATACCCCCAGCTGCAGCAGCGTGCCGGCGAGCTGGCTCAGCGGTTGCAGGCGCTCACCCTTGACCGGCAAGCCATGCTACAGCAGATTGAAAGCCTCAACCGGCAGCTGCAGCAAACCCCCGACGCGGCACAGGAGATTTCCCTGCTGGAAAAGCAGATATCGGCGCGGCGAGCTCAACTCGACAGCCAGCTCGCCAGTTTGGGCCGCCTGCAACAGCAGCAGCAGCACCTGGACGAGCTCCAGGCGCAGTTGCGACAGCAGCGGCAACAGCTGCAAGAAGCCGGCAGACAGCAGCGCATCTACCAGGAGCTGGCGGCGGCTTTCGGCAAAAATGGCATCCAGGCGCTGATGATTGAGAACGTGCTGCCCCAGCTGGAGGCGGAAACCAACCAGATTCTGTCCAGGCTGACTGGCCACCAACTGCACGTCCAGTTTTTCACCCAGCGTGCCGGCAAGAGCAAGCGGGGCTCATCGAAGGTGATTGAAACCCTGGATATCCTGATTGGCGACGCCAAGGGCACTCGCCCCTACGAAACCTTCTCCGGCGGGGAAGCGTTCCGGATTAACTTCTCCATCCGTCTCGCCCTCTCCCGCTTGCTGGCTCACCGGTCGGGCACCGCCCTGCAAATGCTGATTGTGGATGAGGGCTTTGGCAGCCAAGACGCCGAAGGCTGCGAGCGCTTGATTGCCGCTATTAATGCGATCGCCCCTGAGTTCGCTTGCATCCTCACCGTCACCCACATCTCTCAATTCAAGGAGGCTTTCCAAGCCCGCATCGAGGTGATAAAAACCCAGAACGGCTCCCAGCTCAGCTTGTCGATCTAATCTTATTTTCGCTTGAACCCACATCAAAAATGCCGGTCCTGCGGGCGGGTATCTCCCGCCCCTGCAGAGCGGCAGACAGCCTTAATGATTAGCAATTAATAGGATATAAGAAAATTTGACTTCCCTGGCCGCGCCAGCCCGCCACCACCGGCACAATCGTCAATCACCCAGAGGGAATTGAGGGGAGAACAAACCTGACAGGTGACGGAGCGCAACACCTGCGGGCATTCCCTCAGAAAAATATCCGTTGAATTAATTCATCAAAGTTTCGGAGGTGTGGGCAGAAGTTATCAGCGGTGAAAGCCGGTTATCAATGACTTCAAAATTCACAATTGATATCAGGAATTGGGCGCTGGGCAGTGGGCGGTGGGGCGATGGGGCATTGGGGATTTTGGATGCATGGATGCATGGATTTTGGATTGACTGTTTGGGTCAATGAGCCAGCGCCATGCCCCATGCCCCATGCCCCATGCGCCATGCCCCATGCCCCATGCGCCATGCCCCACGCCCCATGCCCCACGCCCCACGCCCCACGCCCCACGCCCCATGTCCCACGTCCCACGCCCAGCAAACAGTTTCATTTCTTCCTTCAATTTAATAATATAGAAATAGCAATCGCTGCCGGCGGTGACTTCGGGCTGTAAAGATAGTAATTTCCCGGAGGAACGGGCGCGGTTAATTGCTTTATAAAAGCTTTTGCGAAGTTTACAAAAACTTCATCAATGAGCAGCGGTGCGTCAGCTATAGATAAGGCAGAGCTATAAAGGGTAAACACCGGCATCGGAGTGCAAGCCAATGAGCCATACCGACGTGGTGGTGCTGACCGGCACCTATGACCTGCGCCTAGTAGCGCTTTCCATCCTGATTGCTGTGCTGGCGTCGCACACAGCCCTGGATCTGATAGCCAAGCGCCAGGAAAATCCTTCTGCCGGCGCAACGCTCTCGCGTGCGGCGGCGATGGGAACCGGCATCTGGGCGTCCCACTTCACCGGCTTGCTGGCCTTCCGCGCACCGGCACCCGTCTCCTACGACATCCTCACCGTGGCCCTCTCGGTGCTGGTGGCGGTGCTGGCATCCGCCGCTGCCCTTTTGGGAACCCCTGTAGGGGCGGGTTCGCCCGACACACTGGCCACAAAGGGGAGAGCGCCGGTAAACCCGCCCCCCTCTGCCGCCTCCGCCCCCAGCCTTCACCCCTCATCCTTCAGCTTGGGACTGGCCATTGCCGGCACCCACTACTTGGGCCTAGCCGCCATCCGGGGCGACCTAACCGGCAAGTGCAACCTGCTGCTGGTGCTGCTTTCCTTCGGACTCGCCATTGGCCTGTCCAGTGTGGCCTTGTGGGGGGCCGGTGCTAGTGAAAATTCCCCTCTCGACCCCTTGAATGAGTCAGACAAAAGGCAAAACGCCTCACCCAAATCCTTAATATCAGGTTTACAAAACTCAAAACTCAGCAGCGTCCTGTTCCTGGCAGCCGCAATCAGCGGACTGATCTACACCGGCATGACAGCAGTCGCTTGGAGCTACAGCCACGGTGAGGGGACAACCTTCTCCTTTATCTTAGAAACCTCTTGGCCGGTGAGCTACGACTCCCTCTGGCCACTGAGCTTCGCCGTCACCCTGCTCGTCCTGGGACTGACCGCGCTCACCTCCCCCTTCCAAACCCCAGCACAGCCCCCACGAGCCGGTGCGGAAGGCAAAACGGAAAACGCGGACAAAGCCGCCCCCCCAGCAGGGGCCGGTTCAGCCAGCAATAATAGCCACAAAACGGAGATCGCCGACCGACCCGCCCCCGCCCTCTCCGGTGCGGAAAACTTACCGCTCCTCAACCCCCACCCCTCACCCCCTGCCGAACCGACCGAACTGCTGGCTGAAAGTGAGAGACGCCTAGCGTTCTTCAACCAAGTCCTGGCGGAACTGGCACTGCGGGCGAGCGAGAGCCGAAACCTGCAGGTGCTGCTGCGCGACATCACAGAAACAGCCGCCCGCACCCTGGAAGTGCAGCGTGCCAGCGTGTGGTTGCTGAGCGATTTCCTCTCCTCACTGTCGCGCCGGCTGCCCTCTGAGGAGGATTATTCCTGGGGGGAAACGGCCAAAAAACGCCAAAGTTTTGCAGAGGAAACTGCCGCGTCAAACGGACAGCCCAACAATCTAAAATCTAAAATCCAAAATCTAAAATTGCTCTGCCTCGACCTGTACGAGCTCGGTGCCGGTCGCCACTCACAAGGCCGGATTCTGGCAGCAGCGGACTGTCCCGCTTATTTCCAGGCGCTGGCCAAAGAGCGGATTGTCGCTGCCGGTGACGTCCGCTCCGATCCCAGAACCCGCGAGCTCTCCGGGTCCCATCTCACCCCCTTTGGCATTACCTCGGCGCTGGATGCCGCTGTGCTCAGATGTGGCGTCTTTGTCGGCGTCATCTGCTTGCACCACGAAGGCAGCCCCCGCCGGTGGGCCCTCGAAGAGCAGTGCTTTGCCTCCTGTCTCGCCGATTTCCTGGCCCTGTCGGTGGAAGCGTGCGACCGCGCTAATACAGAGGCGTCTCTGACAGACGCCTACAGCGAGTTGGAAATCCGGGTTCGGGAGCTTTCCGCCCAGCTGGAAGCTGTGCAGACGACAGATGTAGAACGCCCAGTCGCGTCTCTACAACCTGAAATTGCACAGCGCCTGCCGGCGGAAGTTGCCCTTCAGCTGGCACAATTTTCTGCAGACACCAGCGCAGAAGCCATCTTCTGGATCGGTGAGGGTGGCCGGTTCCTTTATGTCAACGACGCCGCTCTCAGGTTGCTCGGCTGTCAGCGGGATGAACTTCTGGCCATGAGCGTCTCTGACCTCGACCGGACGCTAGACGCTGCTATTCGGGAGAGAGCTGGTTTCTCTGCGGCACCGGCAGGGGAGGGGCTGGCTTCCTTTACCCTGGAATCCCTGCTGTGCCGCAGGCTGTCTGCCCCTTCCCCTGGGGGGGGAGGGGGCGATGGCCACCTTGTGCCGGTGGAGCTGACCGTTAACTATATGGAGTTCAACGCCTCTACTTACGCTTGTGTTTTTGCCCGCGACACCGGCATTGGCCCGGGCCACGCACAGACGGCACAAGTCCCGCAAGCGCCAGAGATCGGGGAGCCGGCAGCACCGACGCCCCCACTCGCCGAGATTTTTGAACAGGGGCCGATCCCTATGGCCATCACCGGCTCCGATGGCCGGTTCGTGAGAGTGAGCTATGCGCTCTGCCAGATGCTGGGCTATACCGAAGCTGAGCTGAGCCAGCTCACCCTCACTCAACTTGCCGGCCCAGAAGACCCCGACGGCACCCAACTCGCCGCACAGCTTTTTCGGGGTGAAATTTCAAATTATACCACAAATAGCCGGTATGTCAAGAAAAACGGAGAAATTCTCTGGGTGACAGTAACTGCTTCCCTGATTCGGGATGGGGAAGGTCGCCCCCTCTGGAGTTGGGTGACATTTGCCGAGATCGCTTTCCCGCTGCCGGTGCAGCCGGAGGCAGCCAAATCGGAAGCCCTGTTTCGCACACTGGCAGAAACCAGTGCGGCTGCGATTTTTATCTGTGGCGAAAAGGGGCAATTCCTCTACGTCAATCCCGCCACGGAAGCGATCGCCGGCCCGACGGCAGAAGAGTTGCAAAAAATGCAATTGCGCGATATAATCCATCCTGACTTCCGCCACCGGGTGGAACGGGTTGGCCCTTCTGCGCCGTGCCGGTGGGAAGTCCAGCTGCTGGGGAAAACTTTGACGTTTTTTGGGGGTGAGGAGCGCTGGGTTGACTTGACAGCGAGCGCTATTGAATTTGAAGGGCAGCCGGCAGTGCTGTTCATCGCCGCTGAGATCGGGGAGCGGGTGCGGGTTCTGGCGCAGTTGCGGGAATCGGAGGAGCGCTACCGCCGCACGGTCGAAGACCAAACTGAACTGATTTGCCGTTTTCTGCCCGACGGCACCCTGACATACGCCAACGACGCTTTCTACCGGCATTTCGACAGCCAGCCGGCTTTTCTTGTCGGTCACTGCTTCATGCCGGCGATTCCCGAAGAAGACCGGGAGATGGTGGCCAAGAACTTCCGAGCGCTGAGCCCGGAGGTGCCTGCCGTGACTTGCGAACACCGGATCGCGATAGGCAATGGGAAAGTCCGCTGGCTCCAGTGGACAGACCGGGGGATTTTTGATGCCGGTGGGCGGCTCGTGGAAGTCCAAGCCGTCGGGCGCGACATCACGGAAGAGAAACTGCATGTCATGTCTCTGCAAGAAGAGGTGCTGCATCTAACCGAGCTGCTGGAATCCTTGCAGCAGAACCAAGAGCGGCTGGACAGCATTCTGGGGTCGCTGCAAGATGTGGTCTGGTCGGTTGGGGCAGAACACTGGGAGCTGCTTTACATGAATTCGGCTGCGCAGCAAGTGTATGGCCGGCCAGTATCACAATTCCTGGGAAACCGCAACCTCTGGCTGGAAGTGGTGCACCCGGAAGACCGGGAGCGAGTGGCGCAGCTGACTTCTACGATGCTGAAAGCCGGCAGCGCTGATATGGAATACAGGATATTGCGCCCGTCTGGGGAGGTGCGCTGGCTGCGCTACCGGGCTCGCGTGGTCAGAGAAGCCGGTAGCAGCAAAGCGATTCGCATCGATGGGATTTCCAGCGACATTACCGAGCGCAAGCTGGCGGAAGAGGAGCGCCAGAAGCTGGCACTGCTGGTGGAGCATAGCAGCAACTTTATTGGCATGATTTCACTGGTGGGGAAAGTGCTGTTTCTCAATCAAGCCGGACGCAGCCTGGTGGGGATTGACCGTGCCGGCGACCTGCTTTCCATAAACATTCGCGACTGCTGCACGCCGGAAACTTGGAAGCTGCTGCGAGACACAGCTTTGCCGGCAGCCCGAGAGACTGGCCACTGGCTGGGAGATGGCCAGTTGCGTCACTTCAAGACCGGCTCAACCATCGATGTGCAGATGAATATTTTTCTCGTCCGCCACCCCCAAAGCGGCGAACCCCTCTGCATCGGCACTGTGGTGCGCGACATCACCGAGCGCAAGCGCTACGAGGCGGCGCTGGTGGAAGCGCGGGAAGTGGCGCTCGCGACCTCGCGGATCAAATCGCAATTTCTGGCGAATATGAGCCACGAAATTCGCACGCCGATGAATGGGGTGCTGGGGATGGCGGGATTGCTGGCGAAAACCGAACTGACTGCGGAACAGCGGGATTTTGTGGAGACGATTCAGGCTAGCGGTCAGAATTTGCTGCGGGTGATTAATGATATTCTCGACTTTTCTAAGCTGGAAGCCGGTGTGATGCAGCTGGAAAATATCGAGTTCGATTTGAGCAGTTGCTTGGAAGATGTGGTGGATTTGCTGGCTACGCCGGCAGATGCGAAAGGGATAGAGCTGATGGGATGGATTGACTCGGATGTGCCGAGAAAATGCACCGGCGACCCGGTTCGCCTGCGCCAGATTTTGATGAATCTGACCGGGAACGCTATTAAATTTACCGCTTTGGGGGAGGTGGTTGTTCAGGCGTCTTTGCAATCGGAAACGCCGACGGAGGCGACGATTTTTTTCCGGGTGACGGATACGGGAATTGGCATTTCAGAGGAGGATTTGCACAAGCTGTTCCAGTCGTTCTCTCAGGTTGACGCTTCCACGACTCGCCAGTACGGGGGCACCGGCTTGGGGCTGGCGATCAGCAAGCAGCTGGTGGAGCTGATGGGCGGGGAAATTGGCCTGGAAAGTAAGGTGGGTCAGGGTTCTACGTTCTGGTTTACGGTTCGCTTGGGCAAACCGGCGTCGCGCCCGAATTCGGAGGGTGAACTATCCCGCACTGAGCTAGCCGGTGTGACACTTTTGGTGGTAGATGATAGTGCTACGAATCGCTTCTCGGTGGCGTATATGGCTTCCAGTTGGGGGATGCGCGTCCGCGAGGCGTCTAGCGGACTGGAAGCGCTCAAGGCTCTCAGGGGGGCTGTGGCGGCCCGACAGCCGTTTGATATCGCTATGGTGGACATGCAAATGCCCCAGATGGACGGCGAAAAGCTCTGCAAGTCGATTTTGCTCGATCCAACGCTGGCGCGGACGAGGCTGGTGGTGATGACTTCTCTGAGCCAGCGGGATATCGCGGAGCGCATCCGCAAGGCGGGTTTTGGGGATTATTTGATTAAGCCGGTGAAGGAGTCGCGGCTGTTTGATATTTTGGTAACGGCGCTGGCTAGACCGGCAAGGAATGAGATTGGGGGCAGAAATTTTCAAAATTCTCAAATGCCCAAATCTCGCCCCCCGATTACCAGCCCTTCCAGTTCTAAACCGCAACCTCCCACCACTCTGCCCCCCCAAGTTAGTGTGAAGCGCCGGAATTTGAAAATTCTGGTGGTGGAGGATAATGCGATTAATCAAAAGGTGGTGATCAACCAGCTGAAGCAGTTGGGCTATCTGGCAGATTGTGCCGGCAACGGTCAGGAAGCGCTTGACATTTTGCAGAAAAAAGAGTATGATATTGTGCTGATGGATTGCCAGATGCCGGTGCTGGATGGCTACGGGGCGACGGAGGTTTTGCGCAAGCGGGAAGGCGCGGACCGGCACACGGTGGTGATTGCTATGACGGCGAATGCCATGAAGGGCGATCGGGAAAGGTGTCTGGCGGCGGGAATGGATGACTATCTCAGCAAGCCGGTGGATATGACGGCTTTGGGAGTGGCTCTGGATCGCTGGGAAAAGAGCCTGTCGAGCCGGCAGGAGGAGCGCTCTCAGGCAAAAGAGCCGGTGGAGCCGGCTGGGGTTAGCTCCCAGACTCCACCTGAGAGCGAGAGTAGCTCAAGTAGCTCATCTGGGATGCCGGCAAGCAGCAAGTCTTCTGTTCCCGACATAGCTGTGGGAGAGCTCATGGATATGAAGCGCCTGAATGGTGTTTCTGGCGGGGATGTGGAGTTTCAGCGGGAGCTTTTGGAAGCTTTTGTGGCGGATGCGGCAGCTAAGCTGGCTGCGATAAAGCAAGCGCTGCATTCCAATGATTTCCAGACGGTTGTGTCGCAAGCGCACCAGCTGAAAGGTGCGAGTTCCAATGTGGGGGTGCCCTCTATGCAGGCAGCTGCTAAGACGCTGGAAATGCAGGCGCGGGAGCAAAATTTGCAGGGGGCGGATGAGCTGGTGGCTAGTTTGGAAAATACGCTGAAACTGGTTGAGGCTTTTATGGCTAGTCAGGTGCAATAGCTGTGTGGGGCATTGGGCATCTTGCCACAGGGGAAGAACCCGGCACCCCAACCTATGCCCCTTATCCCCAGAGGGGGCTCCAGGGCAAACGCATCTAATTTGTAGCAATCATACAGAAGGGGTCTTTTTTGATTTGAATTCCGACACGGCTGTTATAGCAGTATGCACTTAGGTTAGGACATTAACCCTTCAGGGGGGGCGGGACGCCTGCCCTACGTCTATATAGCAGTAAGCATTTAGGAAACCTACATTCCGGCCTCCCTTGCTCCAGCGCTCCCGAAGCTTCTATTGTTCTAACCAATATGACTGCTGCTATAAATAGATACTTGCTCTAGCAGTAGCCACTTAGATTAGGACATTAACCCTTCAGGGGGGGCGGGACGCCTGCCCTACGTCTATATCCCAGCAGTAATATGGTTTAGAACAATAGGAGCAGGAGTGCGGGGGTGCAAAAAAGGCCGAAATGTACGAACCTAAGTGCATACTGCTAGAGCTAATATCCAGTAGGATTTTAGCTCTTTAATTTCAACAATTATTGCTTATTTAAAATAAAAATATCGCCAGAAACTAGCCCGCTAGCTTAAAGTCTGCAGGGCAAACGCATCTAATTTTTATAAATCCTACAAAACGGGTCTTTTTGACTTGAATTACAGCACGGCTGTTAGAGAGATATAGCAGCAGATCATATTGGTTAAGACATTAATGACATGGCTTATGGGGCTCATGCGCATCTGGCTCAAGTATCGGCACCGGGAATTCCCGCACAGATACCTCTCGTAATTATATCTATCAATTTATACTCTTTCTTTCGGTCTACCCTTGGATCTGTGACATCTACAAAAAAGTCGGAAATAGTAAGTTTAGGCTTTATTTTCATGAGACTTCGGCTCGTGGGCCCAAAAACTATCTCGCGCTTCGTAGCTGCTCCGTAGGAGCAATCTGTCTCAGATCATGATAGCACAAAAGCACGAAATTTTTTCGCCTTCTCCCTCTTTTACCATACCTCGACTGTTTTGTCAAGTCATCGGCGAGCTTTGTCCGTGGCAGAGAGATTGGACTTTTGTCAAAAAAATTTAGATGCGTTTGCCCTGGGAGCACCCCCATCGAACGCCGAAGGGAGAAGCGTCACCAGACGACCCCTCCTTGAGAGAATACTGGGATAAACGCCACCAGAAGACTGGCAAGAGCTACTGGGAGAAAAACTCCCGCAATTATAACATCGCTCAAAACCAAAACTGGAAATGTCCAATTTGTGGCGAACCACTGTTCAACGGAGAGGAAATCGAAACCCATCACATAGTATAGCAGTAGGCACTTAGGGAAAGGACTTGGGGTTTAACATGATGTAGGGGCGGGAACACCGACAACCTTTGCCACACAGCTACAACACCGATAAACCCGCCCCTAACCTCTGATATAGCAGCAGATCATATTGGGCCATAGCGTGTCCTAACCAATATGACTGCGGCTCTACCTGTAGCCGAAGGCGGACGGCACGACACCGACAGCCTTCAGCACCTGCACAAAGCGTGCCACAAGCAGATACACTCCAAATCCAAGCGGAATCGCTCGAAGTAAGGCTTGAGCCGGATGAGCGCGAAAGACTCACGTCCGGTTCTTAGGGGAGGGGCGGGGGTGCAATCCCCAAACGTTACCCGACAATGGATAGCCGCCTGCGGGGAAGGTGGGGCCCCCTCTGGGGATAAGGGGGATAGGTTGGGGGGTGGGGTTCCCCTTAACCGGCACAGGATTTCAGTATCCACCCGATGCAGATGCCGATCCCCGCAAAGCGAACAGCCTGCCAAAAGGGCTCTTTGAAGCTGCCCCAGTTGACAAGACTGCTTTCCAGGTTAAATTCTATCGATTCGAGCTCTTGCTGCAGGAGCCGCAGCTCTTCTCGAAGTTGCGGGGATCGCGTCTGGCGCAGTTCTTTTTTCACTTGCTCTTGCCGCTGCTGCAGTTCGGGAAGCAGGTGCCGGTCGCGCTGAATTTGGGCGTAGCGCTCTTTGAGCTGTTCCAGGGATCGCTCCACTCCTGCAAGCGATCGCTCCAAGTCGTCTCCCGCACCAGCGGTTGATTGCCGGTCGGGATTTTTTCGGCCTGACTGGCCGGTGCTGCCATCGCCAGGGGGCGGTTCTGAAGACGAGTTCATATTACCAGTTTGGATTATAATTATATCTTGTTACGTTGATGAACCGCATTGACCTCTGGGCGAAGGCGATTCCCAACATCCAACACTCCATGCCCCCATTGCCTGCTGCCCCCATGCCCCCATTGCCCGCTGCCCCCATCGCCCACTGCCCAATGCCCTATCTCCAATCCCTGATGTAAATGTATGCCTAATCCCACGCCAAGTCACGCCACCTGCACCGCCGGCGCTGAGAGCCAAAGCACCCGCAGCTTGCAAGAATTCAGCACCTTGGAATTAGCGCAAGCCCTGGCAGAGCGGCTAGCCATCACCGAAAAAGATTGGCACCGGCTAAAGTCTAACCGGCTCTCGAGAGCCGGCGAGCAAGCAACTGCTGCTCTGGTTTTTCTCCTGAAAGAAAACCCAGAGGAAGCGCTCCCCAGACTCCAGCAAGCCGCTGGCTGGCTAGATCGCTCAGTCTCCGCGCCGCCCTGTCCGACTCACGGGCACGGACGGGATCGCTAAAGACCTTATTGTAATTGGCTGTTGGTTCCTCCCGTCGCTTCCCCCGAAAAGCGGGGAAACGGCAGGGGGATCGCCAATCTAAAATCTAAAATCTAAAATCTAAAATCTGTTCGGGCTGTTTAGCAAAGAAGGGGTAGCCTCGAACGACTGCCGACATTTTTGCTGATTCTTAGCTCTGTGCCCTGTTTGTCCCAGTGCACTTGATCGAAAATTTGATAGAGGATAAATAGCCCGCGCCCGCACTCTCCATCATCGCAGGGCAGCTGCTCGCTGTAGTCAGAGTCGCAGCTGAGCGGAGGGGTAAAGCCGTCACCCTGATCTGTGATCGCCCACCAGTATTCGTCGCCGATCGCAGAGAAACGAACGACTACAGTTTTGCTGGGATCGAGCTTGTTTCCGTGCTTAGCAGCGTTCACTAGCGCTTCTTGGAGTCCTAGCCGGAGTTCTGCCCGCCACTGCGGCGGAATCTCTGCTAGCAGCAGATCCAGAATCGGGCACAGGTAAAGAGTAGAGGCAAAGCTAATAGTGCCCAAGGTACGTTCCTGGGGACGAAGAGATATGGCAATCACTGGAAAAAACCCCGCAGCTTTAACGTGGATAGACTTAAGTTTGCTGTGCAATGCCCCTGAAGATAGTTGAGTGGACACGTTGCACTCTTGCCTTGAGTCAGTCAACAACTCGTTGCGCTCACCAGGGATCGCAATCTCTGTTTCGATAGTTATAATTCACATCCACAAATGTCTGGCCGGTGAGGCTGTCTGTTCCTGGCATAGAGCTGGCTGCTGCTGGAAAGGTCAAGCCTTGGCAAGCACCGCCCCTCGGAGTTGTTAGCTGAGTTCAACGCACGAGCTTCCCTTGCGCTCTCATCAGTAGGCTGGCTTTAGATCAGGGCACTTTCAGCCGCCAGATCAACCAGTCAGCTTTCCCGGAGGGCTCGCCCACCCTACCCGCAACACCTTGAGGGAAATCGGGGGTGCCGGCGCTGTGCGACGCCGAGTGCCGGTCAAAACAATTGCCGGTTTCCAGATGCCGCAAAGCCGCCCGCCAAAGAAACAGCTGCAGGGCTTTTCTTTCGGGAGTGATATCGAAAGGCACTGGTGCCGAAAGCTCGCACAAATGCTCTGCCCTGACTGCCCGATCGCGGCTGTCTGGGCTTTTCGGGCTGGGAACACCGGCTTCCCTGCGGGAACCCGCCCTACTCCTGGGTAAAGTTTTGCGCCAAAAGGCGTCAGTTACTCGATATGCCGGTTTCATACTCAACAGCAGTGGCTTCAAGCTGGCCTCGCACTTAAAGGTGTCATACTCTTGACAAACTAGCCCTTGATGGGGTATAATTTTTTAACTTTGGGCGAACGAAGTAAGGGTTGATTGACAAGCCCCCCGTCTGCCCTCAGGCGTGCGGCGGTAGATAGGTAACAGCATGGCTGTGACGTAAATCACTAACTGCCTACCTCTTTCATTGTACAGAAATGCTCTGAAAAATCTAGATGCCAAGTTCCTAAACTTGCCAAAAATCTGTAGCCGGAAGTAAAAAATCAGAATATCCGTTTTATTGGTCTTTATTCTAGTTACGGGGTTGAGCCGCGCCACAGATTGCCCCACGCACAAACAGCTCAATTAATGCCTGTTTATACATGATGCCGGCACATCCGCCCGCTGCTGAGGCCGGCAAGTTTATGCAAAGTAATTAATCGGATTTTATATAACGAGCCGGCGCGTCACTCTGGTGGGGCGCTGGGATTTGCAGCGCCTTGCAGGAGCCGGTCGGCACTGGCAGCCCACTGGGAGTTGCCCTGAGCGGTGTAGAGGTCTTTAGCATATTTCAGGACTTGTTGCGCCTCACTGAAGCGACCTTGACGCAAAAACACGATCCCAGCGCCGTAGTAGGCGTTGGCGTAGTTGGGATTCGCCTCCGAGGCGCGGCGGAAGGATTTGAGAGCGTCTTCGAGCTTGCCCTCTGTCAAAAGGATGGAACCCAGATTGTAGTGGGCTTCCGGGTAATTCGGGGTGATTTGGATCGCTTTGCGGAAGGCGTCTTTGGCTCTGTCGAGTTTGCCCAGCTGCAGGTAGGCGAGCCCCAGATGGTATGCCGGCTCTGGCGCTTTGGGGCTGTACTCCATCGCCCGCTTGTAGGAGGCGATCGCTTCCTCTAGCGATCCCCGCAGCGCCAGCACCAAACCGAGGTTGTAATGAGCCAATCCCATCTGGGGATCGAGTTCTGTCGCCCGCTGCAAGTAATCCGCCGCCTGCGCTAAGTTATTCCCCTCCAGCAGCGCCGCCCCCAGATTCGCATAAGCCAGGGCGAAGCGGGGATCGGCTTGCGTCGCCCGGTAAAACGCATCTGCAGCCGCTTGCAATTGCCCCTGCTGGCGCAGCGCCAGCCCCAGGTTGTAGTGGGCCGGTGCCAGCCCCGGATCGAGCCCGGCGGCTTGGCGGAAAGCTTCTGTCGCCTCCGCTAATTTCCCCCGCACCACCAGCTGCAGCCCCTGAGCCACCAAATCCTCTGCGGTCGGGCCACTTGACTGCCCCATTGCCGGCTGCCCCCCGCCGCACAGCAGCGCCACCGCCAGCGCCACCCCAGGCAGCCGGCGCTTGAGTCCCTTCCCCCGCCAGTGTTTCAGTTGCAATTCCATCCTCCCTCCTCTCACCCGCCCCAGGCGCTCTTACGCTGTATTAATTTTTTTAACTCTTATTTGGAGAAATGTTAACAGTGCCGGCCCCTTCCCCAGGGCGGGACCGCCAGCCAGCCCCCCCGCTCTGGCGCGTTACCCCGGCAGTTTTTCCCACCCCCTCTCTCAAGTTCCTTACAAAAGTTAGCAATTCTTAGCAGTAATTTATTAAGCTTAATCTAACATAAAAAAAAGGTTAAAATAAACTGCAATTTTGGTTTCAGTGACGCAAGAATGAGGTAATCTCAAAAACATAGAGCAATAGTAGAGCTCCCAACAGTAAATTTGTCTAAAGCTCGCGTGCGGAGCGGGGATCGAGGAGCGGGTTGCTTGACACCCGACAGGTGCCGCCCCACACCCAGCCCCCAACCGAACCGCCAGCCAGGACAGTTTACCGGCACGCGCCCATATCTAAAGCCGATGTAATTTTCAGGCTGGTTGATATCAGAAAATTGTAGCGGAAACCGCTAGGCGCTGATTATATCAAACCTCTTGAACTGTATGGATTTTCGGGGGAACTATGACCCAAAAAGTAGTGTCGGGCCTGCGTAACGTCGCACTTGTTGGCCCGTATTTAAGCGGTAAAACCACCTTACTGGAAAGCTTGCTGTCCGTCACCGGCGCGATTTCTCGCAAAGGCAGCATCAAAGACGGCAACACCGTAGGAGACAGTTCAGCTGAGGCTCGGGATCGGAAAATGAGCGTGGAGGTTTCCACCGCCAGCACCGAGTACGGCGACCTTCGCTTCACATTTGTGGACTGCCCAGGCTCGGTAGAATTCGCTCAAGAAACCTACAGCGCCATCCTGGGCGTGGATGCGGCAGTTGTCGTCTGCGAGCCAGACAGCGCCCGCGCCCTCACCCTGGCTCCCCTATTCAAATTCCTCGACGACTGGGAAATCCCGCACCTCGTCTTCATCAACAAAATGGAGCGGCTGTGCACGGACGAGACGCGCTGCGGGACTAACTTTATGGAGGTGCTGCACGCCCTCAAGTCCGTGTCGGCCCGGCCCATCCTCCCGCAGCAGTTCCCGATTGGCAAAGGCGAACAGCTGGTTGGCTTTATCGACCTGATAACCGAACAGGCGTATCACTACCATCCGGGCGCACCGGCAGATCCCGTGCCGGTGCCAGAATCGCTCAAAGAGCAGGAACACGCGGCGCGGGCGCAAATGCTCGAAGAGCTGGCCAACTTTGACGACCACCTGCTCGAAGAGCTGCTTGAGGAAATTAATCCGCCCGAAGAAGAGATTGTCGAAGACCTGAAAAAGGATTTGGGGGCGGACTTGGTGGTGCCGGTGTTTATGGGCGTCGCCGAGCAAGATTACGGCGTGCGCCCCCTGCTGGACGCCCTGGTGCGGGAAGCGCCGGCACCGGAGAGCACGGCCAAGCGGCGGGGCATTGTCCTCCACGCTCAAGAGGCTCTCGCCCAAGTGCTGAAGACCTATTACACCCCAGAAGGCGGCAAACTCTCGCTGGTGCGGGTCTGGCAGGGCCAGGTGACGGACGGCATGGTGCTCAACGGCGTGCGGGCTGGCGGCGTGTACCGGCTGACCGGCCAGCAAAAGCAGGGCGTGCAGGCAGCCGGTGCCGGTGAAATTGTGGCCCTGGGTCGCATGGAAGGGATTAAAACCGGCGACACCCTGACAGCGAGCCAAGCGTCGAAAGAATTGCCCGAAGCAGAGCAAATCGCGCCGGTGTTCGCGCTGGCGATTACCCCAGAAAAGCGCAACGATGAAGTGAAAATCACCGGCGCTCTGGCCAAACTGATGGAAGAAGACCCCGCCCTGGCGTGGGAGCAGCACGGCGACACCCACGAAATCATCCTCTGGGGTCAGGGCGAGATTCACCTGAAGGTGGCCCTCGACCGGCTGCGCCGCAAGTACAACCTGCCGATGGTGACACACTTGCCCCAAGTGCCCTACAAAGAAACCATCCGCAAGCCGGCGACTTCGGTACACGGGCGCTACAAGCACCAAAGCGGCGGGCACGGGCAGTTTGGGGATGTCTATCTGGACATCACGCCCCAAGCTCGCGGCGAAGGCTTTAACTTCAGTGAGAAAATTGTCGGTGGCGTAGTGCCCCGACAGTACATCCCCGGCGTAGAAATGGGCGTGCGGGAGTATCTGGATCGCGGCCCGCTGGGATTCCCGGTAGTGGACGTGGCGGTGACGCTGACGAACGGATCTTACCACACGGTAGACAGTTCGGAACAGGCGTTCAAACAGGCGGCGCGTCTGGCGATGCAGGAAGGGATGGCCAAGTGCGAGCCGGCACTGCTGGAACCGATTGCCTCCGTGGAGATTTGTGCGCCCAGCGACTTTACCTCGAAGATGATGCAGCTGATTAGCGGGCGTCGCGGCCAAATTCTCGGCTATGAGGGGATGGCTGAGTGGAAGGGCTGGGACAAAGTTTCCGCCTATTTGCCGCAAGCGGAGATGCAGGACTTAATTGTGGAGTTGCGCTCGCTGACGCTGGGGGTGGGGTACTTCAATTGGAAGTTCGACCATTTGCAAGAAGTGCCGGAACCGCAGGCGAAGCGGGTGATCGCCACCACCGGTGCCGGTGGCAATGGGGGGAATAGCGGCAAACACTGATAGAACTACCGGCGATTGAAATCGCCGCTACACAAACGAAACCCGCCTGCGCGGGTTTCAGCTGTAGCTGTAGGGTGCGTTCCGCCTGAACGCACCTCTTATTTGTGTGCGGTTTGTAGTTGGGCTAAAGCCCCACTGTTTGTAGTTGGGCTTTAGCCCAAAGTTCGTAGTTGGGCTTTAGCCCAAAAGTTCGTAGTTGGGCTTTAGCCCCACCGGCAGTGCCGGCATTATAGCACTAGCTACATTGGTTAGGACATTAGACATTCAGGGCAGGCGAGACGCCTGCCCTACGCCTATACCACTCATCACTTACCATAGAAAGCAACATCTGCCCTTAGGTGTAATTATGCACTGCTGCCTGAACCCCGACTGCCAGAATCCGCACAATCCCGACGGGACAAAATTCTGCCAGAATTGCCGCACGCCACTGGTGCTGCTGAGAATTCGCTATCGCCCCATCCAGCTGCTTTCCAATGAGGGGGGGTTTGGCAGAACCTATCTCGCAGAAGATATAGATAAACTCAATGAGCGCTGCGTCATCAAGCAGCTAGCGCCGAAAACGCAAGGCACCGCCGCCCTGCGGAAGGCAACGGAGTTATTTGAGCAAGAGGCACGGCGGCTGCAACAGCTGGGAGAACACCCGCAGATACCTACATTATACGCTTATTTTGAGCAAGACGGTCACCTGTATCTCGTGCAGCAGTTTATTGAGGGGGAGACTTTGGGGAAGAAGTTGCAGCAGGGGTTGTGGGGGGAGAGTCAGGTGCGAAATTTGTTGCTGGAACTGCTGCCGGTGTTGCAGTTTATCCACGAGCGCGATATCATTCACCGAGATATCAAGCCGCCGAATATTATCTGCCGCACCGCGCCCCCGAACCAGACGCCTCTTTACCCTCAAGGGAAAGGGGGGCAAAGTCAATTCGTGCTGATTGATTTCGGGGCATCGAAGCAGTTAGCGGCAACCCTCTCGGTGAGGGGAACGCAAATTGGCACGCTGGGATATGCGCCGTTTGAGCAAATGGATGTCGGTGAGGCGTATCCGGCGAGCGATTTATTTAGTTTGGGCGTGACTTGCTTTCAGTTGCTCACTCAAGCTAACCCCTATGCCCTGTTTCTGAATAAGGGCTATGAGTGGGTGGGGACTTGGCGGCAGCATTTGCGGCAATCTGTGAGTCTGGAATTGCAGGGGGTTCTGGATAAGCTGTTGCAAAAAGAGCGACTGCAGCGCTATCAATCAGCTGCTGAGGTGCTGAGGGATTTGCAGCGCAAACCGCAACTGACACCGCCGCCACTGCCGCCGCGACAGCCAAAATGGACGTCACCGCCGCCACCGCCATCGCCGCCTAAGGTAGTTTCTCAACCGACTGTAAATCTCCGGGGGGCAGCCGGTGCCTTTACGTTAAATTTAATAGGGCTGATTTCCAGAGTTTCTCAGCTGAATAAAAATCCCTGGATGGCAGCCGGTGCTATCCTGCTGTCGGAATTGGCAGGAACTCAAATCTATGGGCTATTTCGCTATCAAATCTTTCCGTCAAATCCAATTGATCTGATTTCCAGCCCATTCTTTTTAAAGAACACCCTCACTGGGCATACCAGCTGGGTTGCTTCTGTCGCCATCAGCCCCGATGGCAAGACTTTAGTCAGTAGCAGTGGTGACAATCTCATCAAGCGTATCAGTGGTGACAATACCATCAAGATTTGGAATCTGGACACCGGCACCCTGCAAAAAACCCTCACCGGGCATACCGACTGGGTTTTTTCTGTCGCCATCAGCCCCGATGGCAAGACTTTAGTCAGTAGCAGTCGTGACAATACCATCAAGATTTGGAATCTGGAAACCGGCACCCTGCAAAAAACCCTCACCGGGCATACCGACTGGGTTAATTCTGTCGCCATCAGCCCCGATGGCAAGACGTTAGTCAGTGGCAGTAATGACAATACCATCAAGATTTGGAATCCCGACACCGGCACGCTGCAAAATACCCTCACCGGGCATACCGACGATGTTAATTCTGTCGCCATCAGCCCCGATGGCAAGACGTTAGTCAGTGGCAGTAGTGACAGTACCATCAAGATTTGGAATCCCGACACCGGCACCCTGCAAAATACCCTCACCGGGCATACCGACGGGGTTCAATCTGTCGCCATCAGCCCCGATGGCAAGACTTTAGTCAGTGGCAGTGGTGACAATACCATCAAAATTTGGAATCTCGACACCGGCACGCTGCAAAATACCCTCACCGGGCATACCGACTTGGTTCGTTCTGTCGCCATCAGCCCCGATGGCAAGACTTTAGTCAGTGGCAGTTGGGACAATACCATCAAGATTTGGAATCCCGACACCGGCACCCTGCAAAATACCCTCACCGGGCATACCTACATGGATTTAACCTCCGGGGTTCTTTCTGTCGCCATCAGCCCCGATGGCAAAACTTTAGTCAGTGGCAGTGGTGACAAAACCATCAAGATTTGGCGGATGCCGTAGAGTGCGTTGGTTATTGTGGGGTGCGGGTGTGGCGGGGCGGGTTTATTTATATCCGGGGTTGTGTGGCAGAGATTTCGGCAGAATCCGCCCCTGCATTGTAATTGTGGGATGGCGTTGTGGGGTGCCGGTGTGGGGTGCCGGTGGGGGGTGCCGGTGGGGGGTGCCGGTGGGGGTTTATTTACATTATAAACGCGCCTTTTTGCTAGGTCCCGGGCGATTGGAAATCGCGGCTATACAAACAAAGCCCGCCTTCGCGGGCTAAGAGAAGAGCGAGACTCTCAAAATCTGCGCGGTTTTTTTCTTCGTTTTCCTCGTTTCCAGGCATATCCTGGCAACACCGGTTTGTTGGTATTGCCGATTTGTCTCCTACAAGTTAGCAATATTTCGCTTTCTGGAGGCGGAGAATCCCCCCTTAATTCGCCCGCAATATCTTTCCCCTCGCCGGCATATATTCCCCCCGCAATAAACCCGTCCCGTAGGGGATTTGAATTGTGGGGTGCCGGGGGTGCCGGTGCGGGTTTATTTATATCCGGGGTTGTGTATATGCCGGTGGGGGGTGCCGGTGTGGGGTGCCGGTGTGGGGTGCCGGTGTGGGGTGCCGGTGTGGGTTTATTTATATGCCGGTGGGGTAGGGGCGGGTTTATTTATATCCGGGGTTGTCTATATGCCGGTGGGGTGCCGGTGGGGGTTTATTTACATTATAAATGCGCCTTTTTGCTAGGTCCCGGGCGATTGGAAAGAAGCTGTTGGCGAATCGATGGGGGGTTTTACCCCACCCCCAACCCCTCCCCGTTAACGGGGAGGGGAGCTTTCGAGAGAACCTTTCGTCGCCCCCTTTCCTCGTCTTTCCTCGAAAAAAACCGCGCTTTGGAGTGAGAATCTTGCTCTACTCTTAGCCCGCGTAGGCGGGCTTCGTCTGTATAGCCGCGATTTCAATCGCCAGGATCTAAGCTACAAACGAAACACCGGCACCCCACCGGCACCCGAAAAACCGGCACGCCACCGGCACCCCACACCCCCTCAGGAAGCGCTTTCGAGATCCTCCCCGTCTGTCAGAGAATTCAGCAACTCTGCGGCGCGCTGATCATCCGCCGCACCGTAGCGCTCAAAATGTATAAAATTCGCCAGACTAGCCGGTTTTTCCCAGCCTTGTAGTGACAATTCCGATTGGGAATCGAACCGCGACACGTAACCCAAACACAAATACCCAACCAGTACCATCTCTGCTGGAATCCCCAGCAACTCCCGCAATTCCTCTGGCTGAAAAATGCTCATCCAGCAGACTCCTACGCCCTCGGCGCGAGCCGCCAGCCACAGGTTTTCGATAGCGCAAACGGTAGAATAGACAGCTGTTTCAGGCATTGTCTGTCGCCCCAAACCGTGTCCGCGCTTGCTGTTACTGTCGCAAATCACGCACAGGTTTACCGGCGCGTCCAGGATGCCGGAGAGCTTCAAAGTGCTGTATAATACTTTTTGCTCGTCCTGGTAAATTGACGATGCGGCTTCGTTCGCCCGCTTGAATATCTCGTATACGCCTTGACGCACACCGGCATCCCGAATTAGGATGAACCGCCACGGCTGCATCAGCCCCACCGAAGGCGCGTGATGGGCGGCGTCGAGCAGGCGAGCCAGTACCTCATCCTCAATGGGAGCCGGCGTAAAAGTGGAGCGGATATCCCGCCGCTCGTAAATCGCCCGGTAGACGCCAAGGCGCTCTGACTCCCCGAACCGATGGATATTTTGGTTGAATTTGGTCATCTCAGCTTCTACCTTTGCACCATCCGGCAACCACCGCAAGCGACCCCATCCTAACACAGGGCAGCCCCAGAGCCCTTCTTATACCAATTTTGGATTTTGGACGCCCGGATTTTGGATTGAAACAGGCGGCAGTCAAGCCTTTTCATGGGGGCGAGCGACGGTGAAGCTGTTTTACAATTTCCGATTAAATGATTTTCAAAAATATCCGAGTTTAGACCGGTTTTGTATATATGCTTTCAACCGGATATTCTCAAAAATCTTCCCGAAATGCCCCCCAGACGCCCATCGTCGAGAAGCGACCAGAATATTGGTGTTGCCGGTCAACTGGGCAATGCAGCGGGTAGGGGTGGGGAGTATATCACCATTGCTGCCTCCTGTCAAGACAAGCGTGCCGGTGCCGCCGTTGAGGGTGTCGGTGCCGGTGCTGCCGGTGCCACTGTAGAGCCGGCTCTGTGGGAGGGAAGTTTGGCTTGCGGGGGGTGCCGGCGGGAAAGCCGTTGCGGGGGGTGCCGGTGGAGGGGTCCATCCCGCGTGGCCACACTCCTGTTTTAAAGCTGGTGACAGGATTTGAACCTGCGACAGGCTGATTACAAATCAGCTACTCTACCAACTGAGTTACACCAGCGACTTTATCAACATAGCACACTCTCGCTCATTTGCGCAACCCTGTCTCAAAATTTTACCTTTCCCCGCCCGCCGGCATCCCTGGGGCATACCGCCGGCTGCTGGAACCTGCGCCAATCCCTAGCGTTCCCCCTACTGCCGGCTTTACATGGTGAGCGAGATTGCAAACCGCTGAAACACCGGCATCAAACCTGACTGCGAGCCGGCAAGAGTGCCACTGCAGCTTATCTTACCCTTGAGCCAGCCCACTGGACAACTGGATGCCTGAAATGGTAATAATTATTTATTGAGCGGTGAGGGGTGAATCCCCCCAAACAGCCTTCCGTCTGGCCACAGGGTAGGGCCACCCGGCACTCGGCACTTGCATTCAGAATCAGCGTTAGTATAAAAAGAGGCCGCAATGGCGCATTTTCCCATTTTAGAATACGACGAACTGACCGATTCAAAAGCCAGAGAAGTCTATGACGAAATCCGGGCAGAACTGGGGTTTGGCATCGTCCCCAATTTGTTCAAATCGATGGCAACCAACCCGGAATTTATGGAAAACAGCTGGAATAAATTCCGCTCTACTGTCCTGCAAGGAGATGTGCCCCGCACCCTCAAAGAGATGATTGGCGTTGCCATTTCCCAAGCCAACAATAGCCAGTACGCCCTGCAAGTTCACCTGCACGGGCTGTCAGCCTTGGGAATCAGTGAGGAAGTTTTGCGCACTCTCGTCTCAGACTTTGCCAACTGCCCGCTTCCGGAGCGCGAAAAAGCCGCAATCACCTTTGGCTTGCAAGCCGCCACCCATCCTCAAAAGTTGACGGCTGAAGATTATCAGCAGCTGCGAGACTTGGGGCTGGATGATGCCGAAATATTTGAAATAATTGCCACTGCAAACTTGTTCACACAAGTCAACCAGTATACGGATGCGATTGCCCTGGAGATAGACGCCCTATGACACCCAACTCCCCCTCAATGAAAGGTAGGGAGCTGCAATCACAGGATCGGGAAGAACTCTTGCAAACAACCAGGCACCTGCTCGCAGAAGTCCAGGCGCTGTCTAGCCGCATTGCCGCCGTCAATGAAATTGCCACGGCGATCAATCGGTCCCTAAATCTGGATGAGATTTTGCGGATTGTGGGCAAACAAGCGAAATGGCTGCTGGACTTCGAGCACCTGAGCGTGTATATCTGTCACAGGGGTTCTTGCCGCTTTGTGAGGCTTTTTGGCCCGCCGGTTGAGTTCGATGACAGCCAGCTGGCTCCCACCAATCCCATAGGTTGCGCCATGAAAACGAAGCAACCCCAGCTAATTCGCGAGCGTGTTGCGCAAAGCCCGGAGACAGGCAGTACAATAGGTCTGGACGCCTACACCTCCCTAATTGCCATCCCCCTGGAAAGTGAGCGCCAGGTGATAGGCACAATCAACTTTGCCACGAAAAAAGCCGGTGCCTACACTCACGAAGATGTCCGCATTGGCTACTTGCTGGCGCTGCAATTATCCGCTGCTATCCGCAACGCCGAGCGCTTTGAAGAGTTGAACCGGCTGTATGCCGAACTCGAAGAATCAAAGCAAAAGTCTGACAAACTGCTTTTGAATATACTTCCCCTAGAGATTGCCGATGAGCTAAAACAAGAGGGGAAAGTAAAACCTGTCTATTATGAAAGTGCCTCGGTTTTATTTACCGACTTCAAGGGCTTCACCCAGCTCGCTGAACAGATGACGCCAGAGGAACTCGTTGGCGAACTGGATTATTGCTTCAGTTACTTCGACAGGGTGATCGACAAATACAATTTAGAAAAATTGAAGACAATTGGGGACAGTTACATGTGTGCCGGTGGGATTCCCACGCCAAATCGCACTCACGCAATTGATGCCGTGCTGGCTGCTCTGGAAATTCAAACATTCATGTACCTGCGGAAAGCGCAGAAGCTTAAAAATAACCAGCCCTACTGGGATATCCGCATCGGGATTCACTCAGGGCCTTTACTCGCGGGGGTGATTGGCCGAAATAAGTTTGCTTACGATGTCTGGGGAGACACGGTTAACACCGCCTCCCGAATGGAATCCTCCGGCATCCCTGGAAGAGTCAACATTTCCCGCTACACTTTTGAGCTGACCGGCGATTTATTTAAGGTTGACTATCGGGGGAAAATCCAAGCGAAAAACAAGGGCGAGATTGACATGTATTTGGTTGAGGGTCTTAAAGAGGGTCTTTCGACAGATCCGGTGGGGCTGTTGCCCAATGATGAATTTATGAAATTTTATTTGGACATCAATTGCGGCTCGAATATAACAGCACCGTTTTGCTACTGGACATTGGCCCCATGCTGAGGAAGAGGGTGTTTATAGCGGTTCTCAGTTAGATGAACTATGGCCCAGAAACCCGGTTTCTTTAAGAAACCGGGTTTCTCACCACCTCACTAATATGAGAACCGCTATATAACAAAAAAGTGAGGGCAGCCACTGGCACCTTCACCTGTTCTCTAAGCTGTTGCGCATTTAATTTGGCGCATTTAATTTGCGCTACCTATCCCCTCGTTCCCAGGCTCCACCTGGGAACGCTGTTCTGGAGGCTCAGCCTCCTTTTCCCAACAAGCAGCATTATTAGCGTAATAGCTTAACAGGAAAGTGAGGGCAGCCAGTGGCTCCTTCACTTTTTGTTTAGAACACTCTTTTAGGCAAACAAGGCAGCTTGAACCAGCTTAGTAGAGCCTTCTGACTGTAACGGTGCTCTCCTCGTCTTCAGTGTCAAGGTCTAGGAATCGGTCTTCGTCTTTAACTGTTGAGATTTGAGTATCAGCAGGGATATTGCGGTCGAAAACCCGTTCTTCTCTGTCCTCACTCACCGGCACAGGAGCCATGTGAGTTTGCACCGGCCTTGTAATGCCGGTATTGCCAGTCACCGGCGGCGGCTGTGGAATCCGGCGCTCTTCATGCAGTCGGGCGCTCTCAGTCACAGGTGGCGAGACAGTCGGAGTGTATTCAGTGCGAGACTCGCCAATGCCGGTGACAGAGGGCTGGGTGCGCTCGGATGCCGGTTTGAAAGTCTCCCCTACCGTAGGAGACGGCTGGATGCGCTCGGATGCCGGTTTGAAAGTCTCCCCTAGCACAGGATAGGGCGGGATGCGCTCGAATGCCGGTGGGGCTGACTCCTGTGTGCCTTTAACAGATGTCTTGACATTTTCAGCGGCACCCTTGACGGATTCTCCCGCACCTTTAACAGATGTCTTGACATCTTCAACCGCACCCAGGACGGATTCCCCTGCAGCTCTTACAGATGGCTTGACATCTTCAACAGCATTCCTGACGGATTCCCCGACCTCTTTTACAGCCGGTTTGACATCCTCAACTGCATCTTTTACTGAGTCCGCTACCCGCACTACAGAGGGTTTGACATCCTCAACGGCATCTTTTACAGAGTCCGCTACCCGCACAACAGAGGGCTTGATATCCTCAAGAGTGTTTTGTACAGAATCCGCTACCCTTTCGACAGAAGGCTTGACATCCTCAAGAGCAGTTTTTACCGAGTCCGCTACCTTTTCGACAGAAGGCTTGACATCCTCAAGAGCAGTTTTTACTGACTCCGCCACACCCTCTACAGAGGGCTTGACACTCTGAGCGGCTTCCTTGAGAGACTCCGCCGCACTCACGACAGAGGGCTTGACTTCCTCAACAGTGGTTTTGACTGACTCCGCCACACCTTCTACAGAGGGCTTGACGGCTTCTACGACCCCTTGTACAGTCTGATTAACACTCTCAGCAGCTTCGTTGCCGGTGATGCCGCCGGCGACTGCGCCGGCCACAGCACCAATCACCGCTCCCGGTCTGCCACCGACTAAACTGCCAATCGCGGCTCCAGCTACGCCGCCAACAGCAGCACCAATGCGTGTGGCGACTGGATGGCCGCCCGGCGGACCTGTCTGGGCAGTTTCCTGCAGCTCAGCGGAAGGCGGCTGGCTCTGACTGTGAGCCGCCATTTCTTCGCGTCGCTGAGCTTCAGTTTCACCCCCTATGGGAGGCGTATTTTCGTTCTGCCGGTCGCCCGGTTCCTGGTTCTCACTGTTAATCATGGTTTCCTCGGTTAAATGAGCGTCAGCTTTACCCGACACGGGTTGAGTGTGTTCCCCACGCCCTGCAGAAGTCTGCGTTTTCTCGGTCATAACAATCTTTTCCTCCCTCGCTACTATTTAGGGCTTCTGTAAGCTGCTGATACATTTACGCGACATTATTCCGGGCATTCCCGGACAATGTGACGATAGCACTATCACCAATGAAAGTGATAGAGGCGGTATCCCGCAAAGCTTTCAGGAAAATCCCGAAAGCACTATTTCAGGAACGTTTCAGGTCGGTGTTTTGGCACCTACTTAAACCCAGAGCGCTTTCACGCTCAGCGCCGATGACAGCTGCTTTAAGCTCAATTTCCTGTTTCGCTTGGCAACCGTGTCGGAAGTCTCAAAGGCGGATAAGAAATCAAGCACTATTTTCAACTCGATCGGTCGGCACGGTTCGCTAACGCTATTTTTTCGCGACTGACCTATCTCATTATACCGTGTCCTACTGCTTTGCGTCAAGAATCCAGGATTAAATCCTGCTCTCTCAAGTTTCTCGCACAGAGATTGATGAGATTGGTTGCAGGCGCGAGTTCCCGAATACCGCTCCCTCGGTTGGGTTGCGCCGGCGCTCAGCAGGAGGGAAGTGGAAGAACTGAAAGCACTCCCCCACCGCCTGCAGACAATTCTCTTTTGCAGCATCCGCACTTCAGCGGCATAACGCCCGTCAGGTTCAGGCTGTTATCTACAGTCAACATAACAGCCACAAGCTTCAACCGGCACCGCTCCTGAGAGAGAGATTGCTAAACACGCCGTCAGTCTAGGGTTGTAAATCTCTGGGTTAGGCTCTAGGAGGCATTGACAAAAAAATGAAAATGTGTTTAACCGCCGGCATTCCTGTTAGTGCGTGTGCCAGAAAATAGCCGGTCTGGGAGCAGCACCGGCATTCCCGCTGTATGCTTTCAAATCCAAACGAGCCGGTGTGAGTTCCCATCCTAGCAGCGCATTTATTAAAGAATGAAATCTCAAGAGATGGCCGGCTAAACAGCCAATAAAAAACCCCGGTCTTTTGAGGGAGCCGGGGCGGGAAATTAGGAGAAACCCTGAGGGATATAAACTCCGCTTGCATCGAGATTGTAAAAATATTGTAGAGACGCGATAAAGAGCGTCTCTACCGGGCTTCCGGACAGGATCTGAGCGGTCCTGAAACACCGGCGCTCGCCCGCCGCAATCAGGGGGATAGCATCAAGCTACGGATTGGGCTGACTCGCAGTTTGGCTGTCGCTGGCCAGTCCAGCAGCACCTTGCAATTGAGCGCTCTGGAGCCTAGCACCCTTGAGGTTGGCACCATTCAAGCGGGCATTAAAAAGGTTGGTATCAGACAGGTCGGTATAGCTCAGGTCAGCACCTTTGAGGTCAGCATCTCTGAGATCTGCGCCACTCAAATCAGCCGTCTTCAGGTTGGCACCTTGGAGGTTGGCACCTTGGAGGTTTGCTCCTCTGAGGTCGGCGCGTTGCAGGTTGGCACCGGCTAGCTGCGAACCATTCAAGTCTGCAGAAAAGAGATTGCTCTCATTGAGATGGGCGTGACTGAGATTGGAACCCCTGAGGTTCCCACCCCCCAGCATGGCCCCCGTCAAATTTGCGCCCGCCAGGCTGCACCCCTGACACTGTTTGGTTTCCAGCAATCGTTTGACGTGCGCCCCCTCCGCCCCACAGCCGGTGTAAAGAGCTATCAGCAGTCCGCTGCTCACTAAGATTCGCCGTTTCATATTTTTTTCCTTTCAGCTGTCCCACTCACCGGGGTTCCTGGTGGCAAGTGACCCACCCATAAAATTTATTATCTGTCAATTAAGGTATCACCCCACACTCCTCATTCACTCACCCTGTTCAACCCCCAATCAGGAGATAGGGCGTTAGGGGTTAAGCTTTGGCGATTTCGGGTGAGAGTGAGGGGTGAGAGGTCAGGGATGGGGGTGAGGGGTATTGGGCATAGGGGCCCTGGGCATTGGGGATTGGGGATTGGGGATTGGGGATTGGGCAAAAGCTGAAAATCTTCCCCATGCGCCATGCCCCATGCGCCATGCCCCATGCCCCATGCCCCATGCCCCATTCCCCGGCTCCCTTGATGTGGGGATTGCATTTTTGCCGGTTTGCCTGTATAATGTGTAAACTGAAATAACGGTATCCCGACCGAAGAACCGGGGTTTAGAGAGGGAGGTTGAATGAGTCCGTGGCAACGCATCGGGGATTGGTGCCGGCAGCAGTCCAGCAACAGGGTGAAACTCAGTCCAGTGAAAAGGTTTGTGTCCCTCTTCTTGATAGGGGTGACGTTAAGTGTGGCGGTGGCGTCGTGCACCGGCAATTCTACCAGCAGCGGCGGCGGTGAGGCGCAAGGCGGCAGCGCGCAAGGCGGTGACGTGCAGCTGACCTTGGTGTCCTACGCCGTCACCCGCGCCGCCTACGAAAAAATCATCCCGCAGTTTGCGCAAGAGTGGAAGCAGAAGCACAACCAGAACGTGACCTTCAATCAAAGCTATGGCGGATCTGGCTCCCAAGCCCGCGCCGTGGTTGATGGGTTGGAAGCCGATGTCGTGGCGCTCGCCCTCGCCCTGGACACCAAGAAGGTTGAGAAAGCTGGGCTGATTCAGCCCGGGTGGGAGAGTGAAGCGCCCAATAACGCCATCGTGCACAAATCCGTGGCGGCGATTGTCACCCGCGACGGCAATCCCAAAGGCATCAAAAGCTGGGAAGACCTGGCCAAAGATGGGGTGAGCACGATTACCGCCAACCCCAAAACCTCTGGAGGTGCCCGGTGGAATTTCCTGGTTTTGTGGGGTGCGGTAACAAAAACCGGCGGTGATGACGCCAAAGCTGAGGAATTCACCGCCAAAGTCTACAAAAACGTGCCGGTGCTGCCCAGAGATGCCCGTGAAGCCAGCGATGTCTTTTTCAAGCAAGGTCAGGGGGATGCCTTAATCAACTACGAAAACGAAGTGATTCTGGCTAAAGCTAACGGTCTTAACCTCCCTTACGTCGTGCCCGATGTCAACATCTCCATCGACAGTCCTGTCGCCGTCGTCGATACAAATGTAGACAAACACAAAACGCGCGAAGTGGCAGAAGCCTTTGTTCAGTTTCTTTACACCCCTGCCGCCCAGCGCGAGTTCGCCAAAGTGGGATTCCGTCCTATTGACCCGGCTCTTGAGGGAGAATTTGCCAGCCAGTATCCCAAGATTAAAACCCTGTTCACGGCTCAAGATTTGGGAGGGTGGGATGAAATTCAGAAGAAGTTCTTCGATGACGGTGCGGTTTTTGATAAAATTCAGGCTAACCTGAAGAAATAACCGCGCCTTGCACTGGGGAGGATCTGCTTCCCAACTCTCATTCCCGGGCGTGCGGACTTAAGCGGCAAGCGCACAAGGGTGCCGGGGAACGAGAAAAAGGTAAAAGAACGAAGCTCACCTTGCTTCTTTTCCCCAGTACCCAATCAAGACTTGGCTGCCTAAAAATAGTAGAAAATACCCCGGCTTCTTAAGGAAACCGGGGTTTTAAATTAGGAATTTAGGGTTTAGGGGTTAGGGGTTAGGGGTTAGAGAAAAGTTGATAATTAACCCAATGTCTGATGCCCAATGCCCCGCCCCGCCCGGCACTGCCCGAACACCCACTGCCCACCGGCGAGGTGCCCGCCGCAGGGGGACAGCATCAAGCTGCTGATTGGGCTGACTCGCAGTCTGGCTGTCCCTGGCCAGTCCCACAGCACCTTGCAATTGAGCGCTCTGGAGCCTAGCGCCCTTGAGGTTGGCACCATTCAAGTGGGCGTTACAGAGGTTGGTGTCAGACAGGTCGGTATAGCTCAGGTCCCTGGGGCCATGCGCCTGGGGCCATGCCCCATGCCCGCCGCTGCCCCATTGTCAGGCTTTCTTGATGTAGGGATTGCATTTCTGCCGGTTTGCCTGTATAGTGTGTGAACTTAAACACCGGTATATCGACCAAAAAACCGGAGTATAGAGAGGAAGGTTGAATGAGTCAGTGGCAAAGCATCTGGGATTGGTGCCGGCAGCAGTCCAGCAACAGGGTGAGATTCAGTCCAGTGAAAAAGTTTGTGTCCCTCTTCTTGATGGGGGCTACCTTAAGTGTGGCGGTGGTGCTGTGCGCCGGGAATTCCGCCACCGGCAGCGGCGACGCCCCAGCTGCGATCGCGCAAGGGGGTAACGTACAGCTGACCTTGGTTTCCTACGCCGTCACCCGCGCCGCCTACGAAAAAATCATCCCGCAGTTCGTCAAAGAGTGGAAACAGAAGCACAACCAGAACGTGACCTTCAATCAAAGCTATGGCGGATCTGGCTCCCAAGCCCGCGCCGTGGTTGATGGGCTGGAAGCCGATGTCGTGGCGCTAGCCCTCGCCCTGGACACCAAGAAGATAGAGAAAGCTGGGCTGATTCAGCCCGGGTGGGAGAGCGAAGCGCCCAATAACGCCATCGTGCACAAATCCGTGGCGGCGATCGCCATCCGCGACGGCAATCCCAAAGGTATCAAAACCTGGTCTGACCTGGCCAAAAATGGGGTGAGCACAATTACCGCTAACCCCAAAACCTCTGGGGGTGCCCGGTGGAATTTCCTGGTTTTGTGGGGTGCGGTAACAAAAACCGGCGGCGATGACGCCAAAGCGCAGGAATTCACCAGCAAAGTCTACAAAAACGTGCCGGTGCTGCCCAAAGATGCCCGTGAAGCCAGCGACGTCTTTTTCAAGCAAGGTCAGGGGGATGCCTTGATCAACTACGAAAACGAAATGATTCTGGCTAAGCAGAACGGCCAGAACCTGCCCTATATCCTGCCTGATGTCAACATCTCTATCGACAGTCCTGTCGCCGTCGTCGATAAGAATGTAGACAAACACAAAACGCGCCAAGTGGCAGAAGCCTTTGTTAAGTTTCTTTACACCCCTGCCGCCCAGCGCGAGTTTGCCAAAGTGGGATTCCGTCCGGTTGACCCCGGTGTTGAGGGAGAATTTGCCGGCGTGTATCCCAAGATTAAAACCCTGTTCACGGCTCAAGATTTGGGGGGGTGGGATGCGATTCAGAAGAAATTCTTCGATGACGGCGCGATTTTTGATAAAATTCAGGCTAGCCTGAAGAGATAACCTCAGTTACGATAGGGAGGCTATGCCTCCCAGCTCTCATTCCCGGGCCTGCGGACTTAGGCGGCAAGCGCGTAGCCTGGGAACGAGAAAAAGGTAAAAGCAGGAAGCTCACCTTCTTTCTTTTCCCAGTCCCCAGTCCTTAGTCTGTAGTCTGTATGACTGTATCTGCTCGAGAACCATCCCATCCGATTGGGCAAAACCCTGTGGGCCAGCTGACCAAGCTGTCTTGGCCTTGGCGCATCACCCTGGGGTATCTCACCCTGATGCTATTTCTGCCGGTGGCGGCGCTTTTGCTAAAAGCGAGCACGGAAAATCCGCTTAACTTCTGGAAGATCGCGACCGATCCGGTGGCAGTGGCCACCTATGATGTTACCTTCGTGACAGCGCTGGTGGCGGCGCTGGTGAATGGAGTCTTTGGCACTTTAATTGCTTGGGTTTTAGTCCGGTACGATTTCCCTTTCAAGCGCTTAATTGATGCGGCGATTGATTTGCCCTTTGCCCTGCCCACCTCGGTTGCCGGTTTGACCCTGGCAACAGTTTACAGCGATAACGGCTGGATTGGTTCGCTGCTTGCGCCCCTGGGAATTAAGGTGGCATTTACCCGCCTGGGGGTGGGGGTGGCAATGATTTTTATCTCCTTGCCTTTCATCGTGCGCACATTGCAGCCGGTGTTGCAGGAAATGGAAAAGGACGTTGAGGAAGCCGCTTGGTCGCTGGGCGCTTCCCAGTGGCAAACCTTCTGGCGCGTTGTCCTGCCTCCCTTAATCCCAGCTATTTTGACCGGCGTCTCTCTGGGCTTTTCCCGCGCGGTGGGCGAATACGGTTCAATTGTAATTGTGGCGGCTAATATTCCGTTTAAAGATTTAATCGCCTCGGTGCTGATTATCCAAAGGCTGGAGCAGTACGATTATTCGGGAGCGACGGTTATCGGCAGCGTTTTGCTCGCTATCTCTCTGCTGATGCTGTTGGCAATTAACTTCTTGCAAGCTTGGAGGCGTCGCTATGAATCCTGAGGTTGGAGATTTGAACAGTAAGGTCCCACCGGCAGCCGGCTCGACTCAAAAGGATCGCCCGTGGGTGAAACCCACGTTGATTGCTGTGGCGGTCGGCTATTTATCGCTAGTGATGTTCATTCCAGCGCTCAATGTCTTCGTGCAAGCGTTTAAGGAAGGTGTCGGGCCGTTTTTCCAAAACCTGACAGAACCGGCGTTTATCCATGCCGTAAAGCTGACCGTCATAATCGCCCTGATTGTGGTGCCGGTGAATACAGTTTTTGGGCTGTGCGCCGCTTGGGTGATTGCGCGGAATCAATTTCGGGGGCGGGCTTTGCTGATTAGCATTTTAGACGTGCCCTTTGCGGTGTCGCCGGTGGTGGCGGGGCTGATGATTGTCCTGCTTTACGGGCGGAATGGCTGGTTTGGGCCACTGCTAGAAGCCGCCAACATTAAAATTGTGTTCGCCATGCCGGCAATGGTGCTGGCAAGTGCGTTTATCACCCTGCCTTTCGTCGCCCGCGAAGTGATTCCGGTTTTGGAAGAAGCCGGTGTGGATCAGGAGGAAGTCGCCCGGACTCTGGGCGCGAATGACTGGCAAATCTTCTGGCGCGTCACTCTGCCGAATATCCGCTGGGGGCTGCTGTATGGCGTGATTTTGACCAATGCGCGGGTGATGGGGGAGTTTGGCGCTGTGTCGGTGGTATCTGGGAATATTGCTAACCAAACGCAAACCCTGCCTCTGTTTGTGGAGGAAGCTTACAAGCAGTACCAGACGCAATCGGCTTTTTCTGCTGCAGTCCTGCTGGCTTTTCTCGCAGTTGTCACGCTCGTCTTGAAGGAAATTCTAGAGCGCAAAACCAAAATTAAGGAGGTTGAATAGCGCTAGGAAAGGACAGGCGAGACGCCTGTCCTACGCCAGGACAGGCGAGCCGTCTGTCCTGGGCGACGGCTAAAGGTTACTAAAGCGTTTTTCAGTAAAGGAGGAAAATATGACAATTTCTGCTGCAGGGGAAAATCAGATAACTCGCATCCGCATTCGGATTCCGCCAAAATATCATCAGGAGCCGGTAATCTCTCGCCTCGTCTCTGAGTACGGCTTGACCGTCAATATTGCGGCAGCCTTACTTGGCCAAAATGCCAGAGAGGACGGCTGGTTTGACTTGCAACTTCAAGGCCCGAGCGCTCAAATCCGCAGCGCTTTAATTTACTTGAATGATTTAGATTTGGAAGTTTTTGATGAGTTAAATAAGTAGGAGACTAAGATGATTGCTCAGGATAAACCAGATTCTGAATACACGCTCATTCATCCTGCCGGTGAGACAGCAGATGTCCCAGGAGAGGACAAAAGGCCGACTCAAATCCGCATCCGGATTCAGATCCCTCAAAAATATCATGAGGAGCCGGTAATTTCCCGCCTGATTTCTGAGTTCGGCTTGAGCGTGAATGTCAATGGTGCTCTGCTGGCCGGCAACGCTCCCAGTGATGGCTGGTTTGATTTGGAACTCCGGGGAGCGAACAGCCAAATCCAGCGGGCTCTGGTTTACTTGGATGAAATAGGTGTGGGAATCTGGAGCAAATCCACCGATCCGGATGAGGAGAATTGGTGAGTGGCTGTTGCCGGTGCCTATTGGGCATTGGGCATAGTCTCGTTCCCAGGCTCCGCCTGGGAACGCTGGACACAGGAGGCAGAGCCTCCCCCCTCTGGCAAGATCCCGCGCACGCGCCGCACGCTCGCACGAGTGGCCATTCCCTGCCGGTGCGGGGAACGAGAAGTCCTGAGGGGATGAGAGCGACAACTGATAAGAAAAACTTATCACTGTCATAAGTAAATTTTTTCTTAAACCCCCTTTACAAACCTTAATAAGGCGTGTAATCTAGTAATCAAGGTAGAGAAAACGCTACCGACAACCTTGAAAAATAAATAACGGACTCATAAATCAATGACCACCACCTTACAGCGTCGCGAAAGCGCCAATGTTTGGGAACGGTTCTGCAGCTGGATCACCAGCACCGAAAACCGCATCTATGTCGGTTGGTTCGGTGTTCTGATGATCCCCACCCTGCTCACCGCCACCATCTGCTACATCATCGCCTTCGTTGCAGCTCCCCCAGTGGACATCGACGGCATCCGCGAACCTGTTGCAGGTTCTCTGCTCTATGGCAACAACATTATCAGCGGTGCTGTTGTCCCGAGCTCCAATGCTATCGGTCTGCACTTCTACCCGATTTGGGAAGCGGCTTCTCTCGATGAGTGGCTGTACAACGGTGGTCCGTACCAGCTGGTGATTTTCCACTTCCTCATTGGCGTTTTCTGCTACATGGGTCGTGAGTGGGAACTCAGCTACCGCTTGGGTATGCGTCCTTGGATCTGTGTTGCTTACAGCGCTCCTGTTGCTGCTGCAACTGCAGTGTTCTTGATCTACCCGATCGGTCAAGGTTCTTTCTCGGATGGTATGCCTCTGGGTATCAGCGGAACCTTCAACTTCATGTTGGTGTTCCAAGCTGAGCACAACATCCTGATGCACCCCTTCCACATGCTGGGTGTTGCCGGCGTGTTCGGCGGTTCTCTCTTCAGCGCCATGCACGGTTCTCTCGTGACCAGCTCTCTGGTTCGTGAAACCACCGAAACCGAGTCTCAAAACTACGGTTACAAGTTCGGTCAAGAAGAAGAAACCTACAACATCGTTGCAGCCCACGGCTACTTCGGTCGTTTGATCTTCCAATACGCTTCTTTCAACAACAGCCGTTCTCTGCACTTCTTCTTGGGTGCTTGGCCGGTTATCGGTATCTGGTTTACCTCTCTGGGTATCTCCACGATGGCCTTCAACCTGAACGGTTTCAACTTCAACCAGTCCGTGATTGACAGCCAAGGTCGCGTTATCAACACCTGGGCTGATGTGATCAACCGCGCCAACCTGGGTATGGAAGTTATGCACGAGCGCAACGCTCACAACTTCCCGCTCGACTTGGCTAGCGTTGAAGCTCCCGCTATCAAGGGCTAATTGCTAGTTGCTAGATAAAAAAAGCGCTCTCCGTTCCGGGGGGCGCTTTTTTGTTTTTAAGAAATTTTAACCGCCCCCGTTCCGGTTACGCCAAGGAAGAGGAGGAAAGGGATGGTTCACTGAGTTTGGAAGATGTTTTGAACCATTTTTTTGCCGGCACCGGCTGCTGCTTTATCGAGTTCGGCTATCTCGCCGGTGTCTAATTGCCAGCCCAACGCACCGATGTTTTCCTGTGCTTGCTGTAGGGTTTTCGCTCCTGGGATGGGGATGGTTCCCTTGCAGACGCACCAGTTGAGGGCAACTTGTGACATTGTTTTGTTTCTGGATTCGGCAATTTCTCGCAAACAGGACAGCAGCGGGCGGATTTTTGGCAGGATCTGTCTGAACAGCAGACCTCGAATGCCTTTGGGAAAAGGGCCTTTTTCTGAGTATTTTCCTGTCAGCAGTCCCAGGACAAGTGGGCTGTAGGCAATGAGTTTGATTCCCAGTTCGTCACAGAGGTCTTTGAGTCCGAGTTCAGTGACGGGATAGGTGGAGAGGAGGGAATATTGAACTTGCAGGGTGGCAATGGGAACGCCTCGGGCGGCAAATTTTTGATGGGCGAGTTTGAGCCGTTTTGGGCCGAAGTTGGAGAGGCCGACTCCTTTGACTAATCCTTGTGCGTAAAGATCGGCAAGACCGTCTAAAAGGGGGGATTCTTGCCAGGGTGCGTAGTTGGCTGTTGACCAGTGCATCTGCACCAAATCTACGTTTTTTCCCAGGCGACCTGCTGATGCTTTGCAAGCGGATACCATTGACTGGCGGGTCAATCTCCAGGGATAAGCGGCAAGTTTAGTGGCGATGCAGATATTGTCTCTGTTTGTGCCGAGATATTCTCTGGAAAAGCGTCCGAGAAGCTGTTCGCTGCGCCCATTGAGTTTGCCGGTTCCGTAGGAATCGCCGGTGTCAAATAAGGTGACGCCGGTGCTGGCGCAGAGGTTAAAGACGGCTTGCAGCTGGTCGTCCATGCTTTGGTCGTATCCCCAGAGGAGCCGGTTGCCCCAGGCCCATGTCCCGCATCCCATCGCCGGGAGGGAGAGTTTTTGGCGAGTTTGCATGTTGGCGTTTTGTAGGTGTGTTTAACCCAATCTACGACAATAGGCGCTCGACTTGAAAACTGCGCTGACTCGCCGAAAGCGCAGCTGTGGGCCGGCTGTAGTGCTTCTGTCAGTTTTTTCCCTGAATTCGGGAGGCTATATCTTCTAACTGCAAGCGGATTTCACTGGAGCGCAGCTTGGCTGCCTCAGCGACAAGCCGGTGGGCGAGAGACTGCCAGACATTGTGCCTCAAATTGTGGTAGGTCAGCCCCAGCAGCCACTGTTCGCCATATTCAGGTAAGGTATATGCTTCCTGGCGTTCAAATGCCTCTTCAGCGATCGTCCAGTCCGCAAGGCGTCCCAATTTTTGTTCGCTAAATTTTGGCTGACCGAGGAGTGTCGCAAGGATAAGCAGAGCGAGCGCGAAAAACGGGCGTTCTTCGCCAGGGTTGAGTTGTTCGACTCTCCAGGCGAGAAAGCTTGCTGCTGCCTGTTGCAGATCGCGACCGAGAACCAGTGCGCTGGCAAGCAGTTGAGCAATGGTAGTATTTTCGCTGTCAAAGTAGTCGGCGTTTGCAGGATCGGCTGCCGCTCGCAGGAGAGCGGCGCAAGCGAACGCCCTCATGATGTGCCCTCGAGTTCCAGTGCTTCCCGGCTTCCAGTTTGGATCGTCTGGTTCTGACCAGCGGATGAGTTCAAGAACTTCTTTTGGCTCCCATTTCATGGGGGCGGGAATTTGGCCGGTGTCGCGAATGCGGGACAGCTCTAGCAGGTGAGCGTCAGCGTCCATTCCGTAATCGGCTTCCGCGATTTCTCGCAGCATTGAGCCGTCTGTCTGCTTGCGGATTACGTCAAGCAGTGCGTTGGGTGAAGGGGCGAATGAGGTGAGGAGGTTGGTGGGAATGTTGGGCATTGCCGGTGTGTGTGAAGCCGTCGAGAGGGAATTTAGATGCCGGTTGAGATTAAACGGCACGCTGCCGGCTGGGGCGCATCTGTGCTAGACCGGCAATAGCAGTATAACAATGCGCGGGCTGTGGCGATCGGGGTAGCGACTGCTGGGCGACCGGCTGCATCCTTTTTGACTGTTATTCCTGCCGGCTGGATGCCGGTGGGCGGTTGGGGGTATAATTGGATTGGCAGTCGTGGGATACCTTGCTTTTTCAAAAGGAGAAACTCACGCTGGCTCAAGCGAGCCGGTTTCCCGGCATGAATCGCATTGCGTTCCAGCATCTGCTAGCGAGCCGGCAAATCCCAGTTCCCTAGGGTGTAGAAGATTTTGAACAAGATATTAAAACTCTGCGTGAGATGGGCAGATTGTGATTAGTGCAAGCGATACTTCGCCTGAGAGCTAAGCCTCTAAAATCTCCTTGATGACGCGAGCCATATCTTGATCAGCTGGGCGTTTTGCAAATTGTTCGTGGCTATAAATCCAAACAAGCCGGATTGCGGAGGCAGTCATATTAACCATATACATCAGTCTGATTTGTCCTGAAGCTCCTTTTGAAACCTTGAACGCTAGCTTGTGAAATGTCCAGCCTTCAGGTAATTGAATATTTCTGGGTAAAGGTTCAGTCCGAGAATTTATAGGGTACGGCTCTTCAGTCAAATGTTCCAAGATTTCTGTCACCCGCTCAACAAAACTATCTCCATGAGCTTTGGCAAGCTTTTTAAAAGAGCGTTTGAAATTATCGGAGGGTTCAATCGAGAAGGGATTTGAGCCAGTCACGCACTTCTCCTTTGCTAATGTGAGTTGAGGATTGCAAAGTACAAGCCTCCTTCAAGGTTTCGGACATCGCCTGTTCATACGCTGGATTGTCACGCTCTATCTGCTCAAGTTTCTGATGGCCTAATGCTTTCATATCCTCTCTGACAATCGGCTCGGTTGAGCTGGCTTGAGGTGGCAGCCCTTTGCGAGCTTTCCTCCAAGGAAACTCCAAGTGGGTCATGTCACTAAGAAGATAGGCATGGTAGCCACCAAAGTATTCCCAAATTTCTTCAAGAAGCTCTTGTTTGTCCTTAGGTATCTCTGACAAAAACTCTTTACTAGGGATAGGTAACTGCTTCGCCTCAAATTCACTGTAAAACCTGTAAGCAGGAGGACATACCGGCCCATATCGCCAGGCTTGAATTTCTTCGTCAAACAAAGGCTCATCGTACAAAGCTAAATGGAGGCTTTGTGCGTAATACAGAAGCTTTTGAACCTTCATATTTGTCATTTCAGCTTCCATCCCATTCTCAGAAGCTTTCACAATGAAGTAGCGAGCTACCGTGAGACAGTCAATCATAGTTTAGATCCGCCAACAGGAGTGGACTACCCGCACTAACAAATCTTAAGGCAAATCAACAAGTTCTCATACTATTATAATCCAAATCTGCACGTTTAGTCCGCACAGTAACCCTAAACAGGTTATGGACAGATGGCATATAGCCTTTAGGCAAGAACAAGGACGCCAGTACAATACAATTCTACTCCAACCGGCATTTGTTTGCCGGCTGACCCCACGCGCACAACCGGCCACAACGCGCAATTGCCGCGTTCACCGGCAGCCCCGCCCTCGGAGTCGCCCGGACGTGCCGGCAGACTCTCAACCCAATCTATTCTTATTATGCCGGCAACCGCGCCGCAAGTCAAGGTGGATGAAATCGAATTTTTCCTTCAATCTGCGGGGGACTTGCAACAAGATGGCGCAACCGGCCACAAGGTGCAATTGCCCCGTCCGCCGGCCACCCCGCCCTGGGAGTCGCCCAGGCGTGCCGGCAGGCTCACAACCCGCTTCATTTTTATTATGCCGGCAACCGCGCCCCAAGTTAAGGTGGGGGAGAGAAGTACGTTTCTAATCTGGAGATTCCCGTCTTCCACTGGCCCGTTCCAGAAAAGTTTGCCAAAAAGTTCAAGAAAGTTTTGAACGCCAATAAAAATCCAAGCAACTGCTATAATCTGCTAAAATAGGATATAACAGTTGAGCCATACAGATGAAGCCCCCGCAACTGCTGAAGCCCCCGCAACTGCCAAGATGAACCGGCAATGTAGAGACAAGAGCATGTCGCGTCTCTGTGGCTGTAAGTTTGAACAAGGTATAAGACCATGACTGCTAGAGATCGACTGATTCAAGAGATTGCGCAAGCTCCTGATTTCCTAGTTGAGGAGCTTTTAGATTTCCTGCTGTTTGCCAAAGCCCGCAGAAGTCAGCCGGCACTTTCAGAAACGCCCAAAGAACCTCGCCCCGTTGGGTGCCGGCGAGTTTACAGTACCTCCCGACTTTAACGCTCCCTTACCAGAAGATATTCTTCGCGACTTGGCCGGCTAGCGATGAATTGAGAACTTGGAGTAGTGGAGGTTAAGCTTACTTGAAATTTGAAATTATCGGGGACATCGATCGTATTGAAACCATTGCGATTGGCAGTTCCATTCGTGAAGTCGAACGCTTGCGGAAAACCTATGGGTTGGGACGCTGGCGGAAACTTAAAGGCACTGCTACCATTCGCTTAGACGACGGAACCGTTTTTGAAGCGGAGTTACACTGGTACGAAGCACACGGCATCGGGAAGAAAGAAATAAAAGTTAAACGCATTCTCTCGGAGTAGTTATGCAATCAGCCAACGCAGCCCCTCAATTTGTCATTTGCATTAGCAACAGAGATTACCCAGCTTCATTAGAAGTGCGAAAAATTTATCGCGCTGTTCCCGATCCTAATGCGGCCAAACATCAAATGATTCGTGTGATTGACGAATCCAATGAAGATTATCTTTACCCACTCAGCTATTTTGTGCCTATTGAGTTGCCAAAAGCGGCTGAAGAAGCTTTCTCTATCGCCGGTTAAAAGCGCGTTTATAAAGGAATTGCTAAGCGTGGGCCAGAAACCGGGTTTCTTCAAGAAACCCGGTTTCTTGTGATTTCACCGGCAGTTCAGGCAACACCGGCATAGCGGTGACACCAATCGTGTATTATTGTAACGCATCCGGCATTTACCCACCCCCTCACACCCATGTACTGCGACTACCTGGTACAAATACTCACCGCCCGCGTGTACGACGTTGCCCAAGAGACGCCGCTGGAGTGCGCCCCGAACCTGTCGGCGCGTCTGAATAACAAACTCCTGCTCAAGCGGGAGGACATGCAGTCTGTCTTTTCCTTCAAGCTGCGCGGGGCTTACAATAAAATGGCGCAACTGCCCCCGGATATGCTGGCGCAGGGCGTGATTGCGGCATCCGCCGGCAACCACGCCCAAGGCGTCGCCCTCGGTGCCTCCCGGCTGGGAACCCGCGCTATTATCGTTATGCCGGTCACTACGCCCCAAGTCAAAATCAATGCAGTTAAAGCGCGCGGGGGCGAAGTTGTATTGCGCGGCGATACCTACGACGACGCCTACGCCTACGCCCGCCAGCTAGAAGCAGAAAAAGGCTTGACTTTTATTCACCCCTTTGATGACCCGGATGTGATTGCCGGTCAGGGTACAATCGGGATGGAAATTCTGCGGCAATATCAGAAACCCATTGACGCTATTTTTGTTGCTATTGGCGGGGGCGGACTGATTTCTGGGATTGCGGCGTATGTGAAACGCTTGCGCCCGGAAATTAAGATTATTGGCGTTGAGCCGGTGGATGCCGATGCCATGCATCAATCCCTGAAAGCCGGTCATCGGGTGCGCTTGTCTCAGGTGGGTTTGTTTGCCGATGGGGTTGCCGTGCGGGAAGTGGGGGAAGAAACTTTCCGCCTCTGCCAGGAATATGTTGATGATATCATTTTAGTAGATACCGACGACACCTGTGCGGCGATTAAAGATGTGTTTGAGGATACGCGCTCCATTCTCGAACCGGCAGGTGCGCTGGCGGTTGCCGGTGCCAAAGCTTATGTCGAACGCGAGCAAATTCAGGGACAAACCTTAGTTGCCGTCGCCTGCGGGGCTAATATGAACTTTGACCGGCTTCGCTTTGTGGCAGAGCGCGCCGAGTTTGGCGAACGCCGCGAAGCCATCTTTGCCGTCACCATTCCCGAAGAGCGGGGGAGTCTGCGCAAGTTCTGCGAGTGTATTGGCAAGCGCAATCTCACCGAGTTTAACTATCGGATTGCCGACGAAAAAGAAGCGCATATCTTTGTGGGCGTGCAAATTCAAAACCGCGCCGACGCCGCAAATATGGTGGCAACCTTTGAAGCGAATGGTTTGAAAACCCTTGACTTAACCGATGACGAACTGACAAAATTGCACCTGCGGCACATGGTGGGCGGGCGTTCGCCCCTCGCCCACAATGAATTGCTCTACCGTTTCGAGTTTCCCGAACGTCCTGGCGCACTGATGAAATTCGTCACTTCCATGAGTCCCGATTGGAATATCAGCGTCTTCCACTACCGCAACAATGGCTCGGACTACGGGCGAATTGTTGTGGGGATGCAAGTTCCCCCGCACGAGATGGAAGAGTGGCAGGCATTTCTGGACACCCTCGGCTATCGCTACTGGGATGAAAGCCAGAATCCTGCCTACAAGCTGTTTTTGGGGTAGGAGAATAGGCGGAGTCCAATCCTGATTACAATCAATAATGATCCACATTCTTCTCTTCAGCCCGCGAAGGCGGGCTTTGTTTGTATAGCCGCGATTTATAATCGCCTGGAAACTAGCGCTCTCGCCGGGTAAAAGGGCTAAAGCCCTACTACAAACCAAAGCTATCGCCTGCGCTACACCTTATCCAACGCCGGCGGCACAATGCCAAGTCCGCTCAAACCGGCATCCAGTTCCCTCAGCACTTTAAAATCCACTTCCGGCAAAGGATATGTGTTACTGTAAAACACACCGGCACTCCCCGCCGGAAAGCGCTCCAAAAAACAAAATGCTTGGCGAAACTGCTGGGGCGTTGCAGACACCGGCGAGTCTAAATGGCAGGGAACAATCCGCTGGAAATCCCAACTCGCCACCTTATCCGCCCACTCGATAGTTTCCTTCGGCGCTCGGTTGAGAATCAGACTCTGGAGCACCGGCGCGACAAACAAACGCCCATCCCCGCGCAGCGCCTCAAACGATCGCTTCCAGTCCGAATTCCACTTAAAAGGAAACAGCCCGAAATAACCTTTCTTCGACCGATCTGGCGCTTTCAGCGCATCCCAAAACACCTCACTCCATTTAAACACCTCTAGCGCACTCGGCTGAAAATACATCGCAAACAGACAAATGCGCTGCCATCCCTTGCGCCGGTTTGCCTGCGTGTCTTCCAGAATATCAGATGCCCTGTCCTTAGCATGAAACAGCAACGGATACGGATCTAGCTGAACGATTGCCGGCGGCTCTTCCGGGATGGAAACCACCGAATCCGTCACCAGCAGCGTGCGCGATCGCTTGTCAAAAAAAGCTGCTTCCGCAAACCGTCCCGGACCGAGTTCAATTGGCCCTAATATCGCATAATTGAACTGGCCGGCAAAAGGCGCTTTGCTGCTGTCTTCTGGAAGTACCTGCGTGCGTTTTGCCGGCAAACCCAGCCAGCTCAGTGGCAGATTTAGCGGGAAACTCCACTGTGAGGGAGCCACAAACACCTGCGCCTGGGGAAATCTTCTGGCAAAAGGCCCAACAAAAACTTTGTGTTCTAAACCGGAGATAGTTGGCAGGATGATATACTTAACGTCGCCGTGTTTCGCCACCAACTCTTGGACAAGGCGCAGGCACTCACGAGTCGGCGCAACCGGCGCATAGATCAGCAATCCCCCTCCCTCAAGCTTAACGACAGTCATGCGAATCGGCACGACAACATAGAAGATGCCCTGCATCTGGTCAAACGTCCAAACTGCGTCCTGAACCACTTCTTGGCGGATGGTTCGCCGGCTTCCATAAGGGTACAGTGGCATGGCTGGCCAGAAGGCCCATGAAAAGTCCCTTGGATCGATCGTCTGTCCCTGCATTTCCTGCGCGTTCCTCCCGGTTTGTTTTGTTCTGCTGGTAGTGTATCAGAAGGTGGGATTTTATGAACCGCCGCCGTGAAGAAGCGCCAAGAACTTAACAAATGTTAACTTGGCAGGCAGCCAGGATATGCTATAGTAAGACAAATTCACTCTTTCTGCCAACGAGCAAAATTAAGGATTTAGCCCTATGGGAGCTTTAATTTTTCTGGTCATGCTGGTGCTGATTGTCGGGTTCATCGTTGCCGACGCTTACAACAAGCTTGTCACCTTGCGCAATCGCTACAAGAACGCTTACAGCCAAATCGATGTTCAGCTCCAGCGCCGGTACGATTTAATTCCCAACCTGGTGGAAACCGCCAAAGGTTACATGAAGCACGAGCGCGAAACCTTGGAAGCAGTTATCGCGGCGCGGAATGCCGCCATGACAGCCAGCACGCAAGCCGCCCAAAATCCCGGCGATCCGCAAGCAATGCAGCAGCTGCAGAATTCAGAAGCCGCCCTCACAGGAGCTTTGAGCCGGCTTTTAGTCCTGTCTGAGGCTTATCCCGACCTGAAAGCAGACCGCACAATGACTCAGTTAATGGAAGAATTAACCTCTACAGAAAACAAGGTGGCATTTGCCCGCCAAGCGTTTAACGATGCGGTGACGCTCTACAACACCAAGCGAGAAGTGTTCCCCAGCAATTTAATTGCCGGTTCCTTCAACTTCAGTGCGGCTGAGTTACTGGAAGAAGCTGCGCCTGAAGTGAAAAAGGCTCCTCGGGTTTCCTTCTAAATAGTGAAATAGTGCTGCCCGCTCCCTCACCCGCGTATGAACTTTTTTGAATACCAAGATCGAGCTCGCCAAAACACCCAAAAGCTTATCGGGCTTTTTATCCTGTCCGTCTGCTGCATCACGATCGCAGTTTACGGTGCGGCGCTGGTATCTTTTGGGTTACTTTCCAAGGGGAAAACGCCAGCTGTTCTGTGGCAACCCCAGTTCTTCCTGCTCGTAGCCATCCCGACGCTTTTGACAATCGCTGGCGGAACTTGTTACAAAGTGTTAAAATTAAGGCAAGGGGGTTCAGCGATTGCTGAGGATCTCGGAGGGCGACGGCTGCTTCCCGATCCGATCAATCCCGATGAGCGACAGCTGTTGAATGTGGTTGAGGAAATGGCAATCGCCTCCGGGATATCCGTGCCGGCAGTTTACGTTATGGACAGAGAGCGCGGCATTAATGCTTTTGCTGCCGGTTATACGCCCAATGATGCCGTGATTGGCGTTACTCGCGGCACCCTCGAACAGCTCAGCCGCGATGAACTTCAGGGCGTAATCGGTCATGAATTCAGCCACATTCTCAATGGCGACATGCGGCTGAACCTGCGGCTTGTCGGATATTTGCACGGGATTTTACTGATTTACTTGACTGGGCGGATTATTTGCGATTGGAATCGCGGCTTTGACTCCCGCGATAAAAACAATGGGGTTATATTGTTCGGATTCGCCCTGGTTGTTATTGGGCTGGTGGGAGCGTTTTTCGCTCGTCTGATTAAAAGCGCCGTTTCCCGCCAGCGGGAGTTTCTTGCAGATGCGGCTGCTGTGCAGTTCACCCGCAATCCAGCCGGCATTGCCGGCGCACTCCGCAAAATTGCCAATCACTCCGATCGTTCTTTGCTTCAGTCTCCCTATGCGGAGGAAAATAGCCACCTGTTTTTTGGCAATGCTTTGAAAGCAGACTTTCTCGGCGAACTTACCGCAACCCATCCTCCTTTAGAGCAGCGCATTCGTCGCCTGGAATCTTTCCGGGGGGAATCTGCGCAACCGGCACCCATTTCAACCTCTGGCAATCGCCAGTCGGCTGAGAGTCAAGACTCGCTGGCGCTGGGATTTGCCGGCGCAAACACCTCCCCGTCAGCAGCGCCAGCGAAAGTTCAAGCCAATGCCAAACAAATAGTAGCACAGGTTGGAACTGTTGCGCCAGAACATTTTGCCTACGCGCAAGCATTGCTGGCAAAATTGCCCGAAACAATTCAATCTGCCGTGCGAGAGCGCCACAGTGCTATTGCCATAGTCTACAGTCTGGCGCTCGACAGTGAAAATCCCCAACTTCGCGAGCTGCAGATTACCTGGTTGCGCCAGGTAGAGCCGGTGGAAGTCGTGGAAAGCGCTCTCGCATTCAGCCAAGAAATTGCTCAACTCGACCCGAGAATGCGGCTCCCTTTGCTAGAGCTGACTGTTCCCGCACTGCGCCAGAGTTCCCCAGCTGAGTGCCAGAAACTTTTCAAGTGCGTGACGGGTTTAGCTAAAGCGAAAAAACAGCGCTCTATCACAGAGTTTGTCTTGTATCTCGTCTTGTGGCACCGGCTGCAGCCTTGCCTCAATCCAAACGTTGAAAATAAGATTCAGTATACCGCATTAAAGCAAGTTTGGCCTGACTGCCTGATTCTGATATCCGCTCTGGCGCGAGTTGGGGAAACGAAGCCGGCGGCAATTGCTTTTGCCTTTCGCTCAGGACTTGGCAGATTGCCAGGTGCCGGTCAGCAAACGCTACCAGAAACGCCGCCAGCTTTTAAGTTGGGCGAGCTGCACGAGAGCCTGCAACGCTTAGGTTTGGCTTCTCCAAAACTGAAGCAATCTGTTGTTGATGCCTGCGCTCATACGGTATTGTTGGATAATGTTGTTACGGTACAGGAGGCGGATTTGCTCCGCGCTATCGCGATTACCCTTGACTGTCCGCTGCCTCCTTTTCTGAAGCAAAGCCGGTAGATATCTGTCTGGGAATCTAGAAATCAGGTTCGTTATCCCTCGTTCCCAGGCTCCGCCTGGGAACGCCGTCTTGGAGGCTCTGCCTCCTTTAGGCAGATATAGCAATAAACAGTCAGTTTAGGACACGCTCGATACGAAGTATAGACGTAGGGCAGGCGTCGCGCTGTAGGCGCTTGCGCCGTGCGCTCTTAGCGCATGCGCCGCTACGCTAACGCCTGCCCTCAATATATCTGGGACAGGCGAGACGCCTGTCCTACGTCCGTGCCCTAAGCGGTTCAAAAAAAACCCTCATATCCCAGCATTTTGCTGCGCGTACTTCAAATTCTTCTCATACTCCCCAACCTTTTTCTGCGCATTTTGGTAATTCGGGCTAGATGCCGGCACCTCCTTCATCAGCTGAATCGCTTCCTGCCACTTCTTGGCTACGTTTTTCCAATCCTCCGGAGTTTTGGCGCTTTGAACTAACAGTGCCGCATCTTGAGCCGATTTCACCGCTACCCCGAACGTATCCGCACCGGGCGAGATCACTTCCTTGCGGGTTTCAGTTTTGATAATGAACTCGACGCGGCGGTTCTTTTCCCTGCCGGCGGGATTGTCCGAACCGTCTGGATTCTCATTCCGATCGAGGGGTTTACTTTCGCCGAAACCTTGGGTTTGCATGCGAGTTGCCGGCTGCTTGAAAACATTGACCAAATAGTATTTCACCGCCGCCGCACGCTTCTTAGACAGGTCGATATTGTAGTCGTCATCCCCCTTGCTGTCGGTGTGCCCGTAGATGAAAACCTGCGCGTCTTTGTAATAGCTAAGCAGTTGATTAATCTTGGCGAGGGTTGGCTTGGCTTTAGCGCGAACGCTGTATTGGTCAAATTCAAATAAAATATTATCAGGCAGATTGAATTTGATGCCTTCGACTGTCCTTTCCGCTTTCAATTCCGTGACAATTTTCTCAACTTCTACCTTGGTTGGCTCCACCGGCACAGTCGCCGGCGCGGGAGTTGCCGGTGGTGGCTCCACCGGCACAGCCGCCGGCGCGGGAGTTGCCGGTGGGGGAGAACTTTCTACCGCAGTGGGAGCAACCGGCTGAGTCTCCACCTCTGTCTTCGTAGCCGGTTGCCCTTCAGACTTCAACTCAGTAGCAGGAGCCCCTTGACTTGTAGCCTCCAAGGTGGTAGTAGTATTGCCAGCCGGCGCTACCACCTCCAAAGTAGTAGTCGCCACCGGCTCAGCCTCCATGACAGTCGTCACCGGCACCGGCTCTGACTCCAGAGTTGTGACTTCAGGATATTGTTTGCCGGCACCCTGACAGGCTGAGGCAGCTAGCAGAAAAAATGAAGCCACAGTTAAATCGCGCCATCGCATTAGTTTTTTCATCTTGCTGCTACCGCCGAATGAAGATGTCTTCAAAACTCATATAAGGACGCTTTTCGCTCTTGTCGGAGTAAGAGTAACTCTTTGCATTAATGAATAAGGTCAGCTCAGTAGCTTCGGGTGATACCCTGCCAGTGAAAACAAACTGCCCCTTCATTGTAGTGCCAGGTTGAATTGCGATTGTGCGGTTATCCGGCGGAGCTGATAAATTATATTGGGGTCCCTCGTAACTGCCGCTGTGCTTGAGATACATATCATCTTTAGCATTTAGCTCGATAACCTGCCGGCTGCCATTAGTAACCTCCAGTGTCACGATAATGCTGTTGTCAGTAAAAGCAACTTTCCTCAGCAGCCCCCACACTTGATCACTATTGACTTGCAAGTTGTAAGTTTGCTCGGGTGGGAGTTGGTTTGTAGATGGCGGCTTCGCAGACGAGCTGGATTGAGTCTGAGCTGGCGCAGCGGTTTCGGTGTTGGGCGCTTGGTTGAAGAACTGACAGCCAGTATGCGCCAGCGACAGCAAAGCGATCAGTGGTATGATGCGACGGGTATTGGCCATGTTGATTTTTTTTTTCAACATCGTGATTGTACTAGCTTGCAAAAAATCTGTCAAGCCCCTGCAGCCCCTGCGCGCAACGTGCAGCTTGTACAGCTGTGGTGCCGGGGAGAGGGGGTTTTACCCCTCGCCACAGGTTCGTAGTTGGGCTTCAGCCCAAAGCTCGTAGTTGGGCTTCAGCCCAAAGCTCGTAGTTGGGCTTCAGCCCAAAAAGGTTCGTAGTTGGGCTTCAGCCCAAAAAGGTTCGTAGTTGGGCTTCAGCCCAAAAAGGTTCGTAGTTGGGCTTCAGCCCAAAAGTTCGTAGTTAGGCTTCAGCCCAAAAGTTCGTAGTTGGGCTTCAGCCCAAAAGTTCATAGTTAGGCTTCAGCCCAACCGCCGATATTACTCATTTTGCTTAGTCATCACCACATCCGCCCACCACAGAGTACAATTCGCAGGAGTGTTGCCAACCGGCGACAGCTTTCCTTCCACAATATTAGGAGAGCGCCGCACCCCCTGGAACCTCATTCTCGCACCCCCACAGCACGAGCCGGTGTACAAAACAGTCCAGTTTACTTTTCCTGCTTCAACAGTTCCAGATATTGAGGTGTCTGTGCAGGCGTTGCTGTTTGTCCCAACAAATTGGCCAGATAGCTGAGAACCTATTTGGTTAAAATAGGTCATAATTTCGTAATTTGCAGGACCTCCGACGGCTGGGTTGGTCAAACGTCTTACATTTATATCCAATTTCCAATATCCCTGAAGTGGCGGAGCATTTGCCTTACTAACCTCAACAGGTTCCTCTCCCGGAAGCATTCCCCGCACAACATCAACCGCACCGGCACTAACGATGGCGGATAAAAATACCGCCCCTAGAAGTGAAGGGAAAAACAGAATTCCTACCTTTCTCAATCTCACCATTTCCAAATTCCTGTCTTGTTGGGGACATTTACAGGCAACATCTCACTCCAAGCAAATCTACCTCCTGCCCTCTTCTTTCTCCCCCTCTCCCCTTGTGGGAGAGGGGGTTGGGGGGTGAGGGGATGACAACCGTGAGATGCACCTGATTCCCAACATAGGCTGGCTTTCCAGGGGCGGAAAAATTTTTGACCTGTTTTCAAGTTTTATTAACTTTGCTTGACTTTTCTTCCGGTTCGCGATATACTCCCCCAGCCTTTGAAGCCGGCACCGTCTTTCCATTCTTCCAGGCAAAACCGGCAACCTTGCGGCTAGCACGCACCCCAACCTTGCAGAATTCTGCGAACTCCCGGTTAAAATCAGTCAACTTCTTCCGCAGCTGCGGATCGCGCAGCGCCACAAATTGGCACACAAGGAGAGTCACTCCCAGCCAGGAAAACCCCAATTTGCTCCAAACCACCTTATTTTTGAGGTTGTTTACTTGAGTCTGTTTAAGTTCTGGATAAATCCCACCGGCATCTGCCTTCTCAATATTTTCCCTTAACAGCTCGGTTGCTTCTCTCCACTTCTTTACCGGCACTTCATAATAGGGTTCCAGACACAGAGAAAAACTGCCATCCACTTCCTCCCTGAGCGTTTCCGCAAATAACTCAAAAGCTGATTGAAAAGGATACTCCGTTTCAAACCCATCCGGCAACCAACGTCTAGCTATCTTGCTGAGAAGGGTGTAAACCCTAATGTGCAGCTCAGCCACATACTTATTGGCTTCCCTCACAAGCGCCCACTGATATTTGTAAAGAGTGACTCTCTGCTTCAGCAAATCGTGCCGGTGCTTGGAAATCTCTCCCCTCTCCAAAGCGTCGCCAATCGGATCGCCCTGACACAGGATAAACTCCGCTCTCCAGCCTTCCGCAAGCAGCAGGTGGTTTCTTCTATAGTTCTGCCATTCATTAATTTGTTCTTCTGTCAGGCACTTATCCAGTAAAGCCTTGCTGGGCAAACTGGCTATTAGTTCCGCAATCTGCTGCAATTCATCATCGCTGATTTCAGTCATGCTACCCTCTGCAGTAAAGCCATCATTCATGCTAGCTCACTGCCGGCTAACAGTCAAATGCCACCGGCTCCTCTCACTTGCCGGTTCCCAGAAACCCGGTTTCTCGCTCTTGGATAAACCCCCCTCTTCTCCCCCCTCTCCCCTTGTGGGCTATCCATTTCCCACATTTTTCTTAACATGAAATACATATTTATTTTAAAACCTTGGAACATTGATGGGCTATAGTTTTAAGCATCCTGGGGCTTAGGTTAGGACATTAGATCGAGAGGCTTGGCGTAAGCGCAGCGGCGCGTAAGCGCTACGCCGTACCTGCGCCTTTTTCCCTAGGTCACTGACGTCCTAACCAATATGACTGCTGCTATAATAGATGTAAGGGTGATGGGGAACCGGGAGTCCAGACAATTTGGCTTGGGCTGTGTAGACTCCACGATCTAGCAGTATGCACTTAGGTTAGTACATGGGCATCACGCATGCATGGCATCACGCAAAAGCTGTGAGTCTTTCCCATGCGCCATGACCGATGCGCCATGCCCCATAAGCCATGTCATTAATGTCTTAACCAATATGACTACTGCTATATTGCCTCTACTTGGCAGCGAACGGGACTCTGGCCACCCCAAAGAGGTGATGGACTTCCAAATGGGCTATACATAAATCTTCATTAAGAAAGATGTGGGTAATGGATAGCCGCTTGCGGGGAGGGGGAGTAAAAAATGGCAGTAGGGTGCGTTCCCAAGGGGAACGCACCCTACTGTGCTTGTCAGGAGTGCCGGTGCGGGGGAGGGGGCAATGGGAATAGGGGTGAGGGGTTTGTCCCCGAATGAGCTGCGCCCTACAGCGGCAGCGATCTCAGGATGCCAGCTGTGAGATATTACGATTGAGGTGATAGCACTAAACGATAAAACAACATGGCAACGCGACGGATTGCGGAAATTTTGCGAAATGGCCAGCCTGACGAGCCGGTGACGGTTCAGGGGTGGGTGCGCACGAAACGGGAATTGAAAGAGTTTGCCTTTGTGGAGCTCAATGACGGCTCATCGATGGCCAACCTGCAAGTGCTGCTGAATCCGGATTTGCCAGACTCGGAAGGGGTGCTCAAGCTGCTGAACACCGGCACATCGGTGGAAGTTGCCGGTGTGCTGGTGGAGTCGCCGGCAAAAGGACAGCGGATTGAGCTGAAGGCGTCGGAGGTCAAGGTTTACGGGGAAGCAGATCCCGAGACGTACCCGCTGCAGAAGAAGCGCCACTCGTTTGAGTTCCTGCGGACAATTGGCCACTTGCGATCGCGCACCAACACCTTTGGCGCAGTGTTCCGCGTTCGCAACGCCTGCGCTTGGGCGATCCACAAGTTTTTCCAAGAGCGGGGTTTCATGTGGATTCACACGCCGGTGATCACCGCCAGCGACTGCGAAGGTGCCGGTGAGATGTTTGCAGTGACAAGTTTGGATTTGAAGGACGTCCCCCGCACAGACAAACAAGCCGTCGATTACAGCAAAGACTTTTTCGGGAAACCGGCATTCCTCACCGTCAGCGGACAGCTGGAAGCTGAGGTGATGGCGATGGCATTTGGCAATGTTTACACATTTGGCCCCACTTTCCGGGCGGAGAATTCCAACACATCCCGGCACTTAGCAGAGTTTTGGATGGTGGAGCCAGAAATGGCATTCTGCGACTTGCAAGGGGATATGGATTTGGCGGAAGCCTTTTTGAAGTATATCTTCAAACATGTGCTGGAAACCTGCCCGGAAGATATGGAATTTTTCAACCAGCGGATTGACAAGTCCGTGCTGGCGACAGCTGACAATATTATTAACAGCCAGTTCGAGCGGGTGACCTATACAGAGGCAATCCGGCTGCTAGAAAAGGCAGACAAGACGTTTGAGTATCCCGTGAGCTGGGGGCTGGATTTGCAGTCGGAACACGAGCGCTACCTGGCGGAAGACCTGTTCAAAAAGCCGACAATCGTCACAGATTATCCGGTGGGGATTAAGGCGTTCTACATGCGCCTGAACGAGGACGAGAAGACTGTGGCGGCGATGGATATTCTCGCTCCCAAGATTGGCGAGATTGTTGGGGGTTCGCAGCGGGAAGAGCGGCTCGATGTGCTGGAGCGGCGGATTAAGGCGCAGGGGCTTGACATTGAGAATTATTGGTGGTATATGGATTTGCGCCGGTACGGTACAGTGCCGCATGCCGGTTTTGGGTTGGGGTTTGAGCGGCTGGTGCAATTTATGACCGGCATGGCGAATATTCGGGATGTGATTCCGTTCCCGCGCGCGCCGCTGACGGTGGATTTTTGAGGGAATGTAACCCCCTCACTCTCGTTCCCAGGCTCCGCCTGGGAACGCATATCTAGAGGCTCTGCCTCTTATTATTTTAGCACAGGCGAGACGCCTGTGCTACGTCCGTTTTTTTCTCGGCGCACCGGCGAGACGCCTGTGCTACGTCCGTTTTTTTCTCGGCGCACCGGCAGCGACGCCGGTGCGACGTCTGTTTGGGCGTTTCCAAGCGGGGGGTGGGAGCGAGGGGAGGTCGCGCAAGAGGCCGGTGCGGCGTCCCTTTTTTCTTGTTCCCATCTGCAACAAAGGAAGAAGAAAAATCACCTTTTAGGAAGAAGACAGCGGTCACGCTTTTATTCAATCCCGTCTGGATGGGACTTCGGTAAGCTTTCCTGAGGGGGAAATCAGGCGGCTGGTGCGCGAAAGAGCCGGTCAAGACCGGTGACGGGTGCTGCTGTACTATACAACGTATGCCGGTTACTTAGAAAAACTGCAATGAGCGAAAACCAGAATCCCGTCCCCCGCTTAGACTTGGCTCCCAAGCTAAAGCGCCGCCTCTTCTTGTGGAATCCGCTGGATTACCTGCGGGTGCTGTACTGGGTGTTTTTCTTCCCCCAGGCTTTGCGGTGGTATGTGGACACTTTCGGGGAGGGGTATATCCCCGAAAAGGAAATGAATTTGCGCAAGGGATGGGAGTTGCTGCGACAGAATCGCATTGAGCGTAACTTGCTCCTGCAAGGGTTGATTTTGACAGTGGTGACACCCCTCGCTGCCGGTGCATTTCTCGAGCAGATAGGCGTTCCTGTGGATTGGAGGGGCGTGGCGCTGGGCGTCGGGTTGGGCGTGGGGTTGGGCATGGCGTCGGGCGTGGCGCTGGGCGTGGCGCTGGGCGTGGCGTCGGGCGTGGCGCTGGGCGTGGCCTCGGGGTTGGCCTCGGGGGTGGCGTCGGGGTTGGCCTCGGGGCTGACGCTGGATGTGATGCTGGACCTGATGTCGGGCGTGGCATTCGGCGTGGCGTGGGGCGTGGGGTTGGGCGTGGCGCTGGGCGTGATGTCCGGGGTGGCGTCGGGCGTGACGTCGGGCGTGGCGTGGGATGCGCTCTCGGACGCGATAAAAGAGGTGATGTCCGGCGTGGGGTTGGGGGTGGCGCTGGGCGTGGTGTCGGGCGTGGTGTCGGGCGTCGGGTTGGGCGTTGGGTTGGGCGTGGCGCTGAGCGTGGCGCTGTGCGTGGCGTCGAGCGTGGCGCTGGGCGTGGCGATCCTCCGTGTGGAGAATTGGCTGTTTTCTGTGTTGCTCACCCCACTGAAATTGTGGAATAAGCGCTTTCAGCTGTCTCGCGTCACTCCAGTTCCCCTTCCCTTTGTTTCGCGCCGGCTGGCAAATTGGCTGCGGCAGGACTGGGAGGCCGGTTTGCACAATGTCAACCAAGTTTTAGCCTACACGCTTCAGTTTATCCCGGCTGTTAAGGCTGTGAATAAGGTGCTGGCGGAGACACCGGCGGAGCAGCTGATTTTTCGCGTCGCCCAGATAGCTGAAAACCCCTATGATTGGCAGTTGGTGCGTTTTGCCTCAGGGTATAAGCGCCCAATCATCGGATTAAAGAAGAGAGAACTTCGCCCCGACACCCCAGCCCGCGCTGCAGCCGCCGGCTTCTGGTATCTGCACGCCAAGAATGCCCGGAAAGCCGCCGAAGCTTTTGCTGAAGTTAGCTCTCTGTTATATGGGGAGGAAATGCTCGCCATCGCTCAAACCCTGGAAGCTTTTGACACGGCTAGTGAGCTAGCCGATATTGCTGCGGTGCGAGTGCCGGCTTTTCCCAAAGACGCCTCTCTCCGCCCAGCGACTTGGAAAGCGCTCGCCGGTTTGCGGCGAGTGGTGGAAGATATGCAAAATTTTGAGAGAGGTGTGTCTCCCTCTAACCGTTCGTTCGCTCTCAACCGAGCCTTAGGAGAGCTGACCGGCATCCTTGACAAAACCGGCACTCTCCCACAAGCTGAGCGAGATTTGATAGCATTCATTGCTAAAAATTGGCAAGAATCCCTGCTGGAGGTTGCTGCTGAGGTGGGGGCTGTTTCCATCGGCGAGCCGGTGCGCAATCCTTATGTTGTTGGCGACCCCGTTGAGGGGCAACTGCTGTTCGGGCGGGACGACATAATGAGAAAGCTAGAGGAATTGTGGGGTGCCGGCAATCAGCTGCAATCTGTACTGATATTCGGACACCGGCGCACCGGCAAAACCTCTATCCTGCGCAGCGCCGGCAACTCTCTGGGTTCAGGGATAACAGTCGCTTATGTCAACTTGCTGACGGTTGCTAATACCTCTCAGGGAGTCTCCGACGTACTGATGGCGATTTGTGATGCCATTTCCAGTCAGGCACACTGCACGCTGCCAGACGAGACAAAATTGCTGACCTTTCCCTACCATACCTTTGAGCGCTACTTGAAACAAGTCGAGGCAAATCTGGAGGGGGGCTTAATTATCGCCCTAGACGAATTCGAGGAAATCGAAACCCTGATAGAGGCGGGAAAACTCCCTCCCAGCTTTATGGTGTTTTTGCGGGGGATGATGCAAGTCAGTCCCAAGATAGCGTTTGCATTTGCCGGCTCGCACACCTTGGAGGAGATGAAAGCGGATTACTTCCAGCCGTTTTTCTCCAGTGTCATCCCGATTCGGATTGGCTTCCTGACTCCAGCAATTATCCGCCAAATCCTGGGGAACCCAGATCGTAACTTCCCCCTCGACTACACGCCTGAAGCGCTCGACCGGATTTATGCGCTGACTTCTGGACAGCCGTATCTGGTTCAGCTGATTGGATTTCAGATGGTTCGCTGGTACAATGACGTGGTTTTTGAAATGGGACGCTTGCGCGAGCCGGTGTTTAGTGTCGATGATGTGGAAATGGAGATGGACGATCAAATTTTCAGGCGGGGGCGGTATTACTTCACCGGCATTTGGGAGGAAGCGGCGCGGGGTGCTGCCGGTCAGCAGGCAATTTTGCGCGCTCTCGCACCCCACGCGGAAGGGCTAACGCTTCGAGAGATTGCTGAAGCTGCCGATGTGGGAAGTGAGCGCGCAACTGCAGCTCTCGATACTTTGGAGCGACATGACGTTGTTGCAAAAATCGACAGCCGGTGGCGGATTGTTGTGGAATTGTTTCGCCGGTGGGTTTTGAAAATAGAAGCCGGTGGGCAACAATAAACAGAATATAGCGCGTCCTATACCTTCGCGGAAATTTCAGAAACCCGGTTTCGTAGGGGCGGGAAAGAGTGCCATTGGTGTCAACTTAAGCTGTGTCCCGTAGTCTCTAGGCGGTTGTAGACGCCCTTGGCGGCTTCCCGCAGGGTAACCGCAGCTATACAGACAAAACCCGCAAGGCAAGGGTTTTAAGATTCTAGCTCTTCTCTTAAGTCCTTGTCATGCGGACTTGGTTGTAGTGCCGCGATTTCCAAGAGACTGTTGGCGAATTGATAGGGGGCTCAAACCCCACCCCCAACCCCTCCCCGTTAACGGGGAGGGGAGCTTTCTGGGAACCCTTGTTCTCCCCTTTCTCGTCTTTCCTCGAAAAAAAACCCGCACATTTTGAGAGTCTCGCTATACTCTTAGCCCGCGAAGGCGGGCTTTGTTTGTATAGCCGCGATTTCCAATCGCCAGGTTCCTGGCCAACTAGCCAGAGGTCTAACCCCTCACCGATTCGCCAACAGCTTCTTTCCAATCGCCGGGAGCTTAAGTTGACACCAGTGGCCACCCACGGAGACCGCCCTCTTCCGGGTTTCTGGACTCAAGCGCGGTTGCGCAAATCATTTAGAACTGGGAACGAGAGAAAACGAGGGAAATTGAGCGCTCGCCCCCTCGCGTGCGTCAACTCCACTGACGCACCAGTACCATTTTCCCGTCACGAATAACTGCAATGCACTCCTGATTTAAGCTTTGCTGCAAATCTTCCGCGTGAGCGAGAATTTTGGGCCAATATTTCTCTAAGCCTTCTGCGTCACACCAAGAAATCACTAGCCAGTTTATCTCTTCTTCAATTCCTTTGACGGGACTGGTGTAAGTTCCTAAGATCAGCCAGACGCTAGCTGCAGTAAACCACTGCGTCATGCAGTCAATTGTTCGCATAACGTGAAACTGGCTGTCGGGCACAATCAGCGCAACATAGTGGGGAAGCTCCTCGAACTGTTTGCCAGCAGGAAAGCTGGGCGGTATGGGCGGGATGTTTGCTTGCAAGCTGGCAAGAAGCCGCGTGCCCACTTCGGTTTTGCTGTACGGGAACGGCTTGGCTTGCGGTTGCGGTTCGCTTGGCTGAAATGCGGGGAAAGATGTCATAATTAGGTTATCTCCCTTAATGCGAGCAATCTTCATAGGGCCAACTGCCCCTTATCAACCACCTTAGGCTTTGGAGCGGGGAATGAGCGGAAAAAACCTTCCTTTTTCCGGAATAAAAAACCGGAAAAATTTTTCCGGTTTTTTTCCGGTTCGGAGACTTGACGGCTCTCTCTAGCTGTGGTAAGCTCAAACAAAGAGGAGCTAAGGGTGAGAGGAGTTTGGGAGGGTGGCGAGACTATGAGTGCCTGGGAAGACTTTATAATGCGGGTATGCCGGCGGTATGGGCTGAGTCGGAAAGAGGGGGCCATTCTCCTCGCCAAGTTTCCTGACGAGAACAATGTAATAAGCAATCCTCAGGTTGCAGCAAGCTCCACGGAAAATAACGGGCTTCCCAGGAATACGGGAACGATTGACAAGCACCTGTGGAAGATATACGAAAAGCTCAGCCACCCAAAAAAGCAGGACTGCGAAGCGTTTCCGAATCACAGCCAAAGAAGGGGACAAGCCAGAGATCCTGAACTTCTGGCTTGGCTGAAACAGAAGTATTTGGAGGAGATGAAACCGCAGAGTTCTCAGCCTCCATTTCGCAGCGCAAGCGTTATTGACGGGGGAAGCCGCGCCATTCCAGAGAATCCGTTTATTCCCCTCACCGGCATAGTGGACGAGCCGCAATGGTTCTTCAACCGGCACCGCGAAATCCGGAACGTATTCGAGACGCTAAACACCGGCAGCAGTGTGGCGCTTATAGGAGAAGAGGGAATCGGCAAGTCCTCTCTGCTGTGGGAGATTTGCCGGCTGGCGGAAAGTCGCCTCCTGTCGTCGCGCCAGCCGGTTTACCTAGACCTCAATCCAGTCTGGGACGAAAATGGGTTCTACAGCGCTTTATGCGAAAAGGTTGGCATCCCCGAAAGTAAGGGAAACGATCTGAACCGGCACTTGAATTCGCATAGAGTGCTGCTGGCTATAGACAATGTGGGCAAGATCGTCAAGGAGGGTTTTACCTGGCACATACGCGATTGGCTGCGGGGTATCGCCGAAGGAGGTGACGCTCCTCTGAAGCTGATTATAGCTGCCGGTGAGTCTCTCGACACCCTGTTTAACGACAGTCAGAATGATGGCAAGACATCCCCTCTTGCCGGTATTTGCCTACAGGAGAAAATCAAACCTTGGGATGAAGCCACTATCCGCGCTTTTATTCAATCCCGTCTGGATGGGACTTCGGTAAACTTTACTGAGGAGGAAATCAGCCGGCTGGTGCGGGAAAGTGCCGGTCATCCCCGGCGACTGGTGCGGCTGTGCTATCAAACTTATGCCGGTTACATGGAGAAACTGCAATGAGGGAAAACCACAATCCCGTTCCCCGATTAGACTTAGCTCCCAAGCTAAACCGCCCCCTCTCCTTGTGGAATCCGCTGGATTACCTGCGGTTGCTGTACTGGGTGTTTTTCTTTCCCCAAGCTTTGCGGTGGTATGTGGATACCTTCGGGGGAGGGTATATTCCTGAAGAGGAAATGAATTGGCGAAAGGCATGGGAGTTGCTGCGACAGAATCCCATCGAGCATAAATTGCTGCTGCAAGGGGTGGTTGTGGCAGTTGTGACACCCCTAGCTGTCAGTGCAGTTCTTCAGCAGATAGGCGTTTCCATTGATTGGTTCGGCGTGGCGTTGGGCGTGGTGTTCGGCGTGGTGTTCGGCGTGGCGTCGGGCGTGGCGTCGGGCGTGGCGTCGGGCGTGGCGTCGGGCGTGGCGTCGGGCGTGGCGTGGGGCGTGGCGTCGGGCGTGGCGTGGGGCGTAGCGTTCGGCGTGGGGATACTCCGTCCTGATCATTGGCTGTTCTATCTGTTGCTCACCCCACTGAAGTCTTGGAATAGGCGTTTTCAGCTTTCTCGTTTTACCCCACTTCCCCTTCCCTTTCTTTCCGCTCAGCTCAAAAATTGCTTGCGGCGGGATTGGGAGACGGGTTTATATAACGCCAACCAACTTTTAGCCTACACCCTTCAGTTTATCCCCGCTGTTCAGGCTGTAAATCAGGTGCTTGCGGAGACCCCGGCAGAGCAAGTCATTTTTCGTGTCTCCCAGCTAGCTGAAGCCCCCTATGATTGGCAGCTGGTGCGTTTTGCATCAGCTTCTCTGAAGGCAAAAATTAAGTCACGGGCTATAGAAAGTTTTTTGTTGTTCTTCTCTTTTTTCTGGGAGCGACAGCTGCGGGTAACACAGACTCGCCCCGACACCCCAGCCCGCGCTGCAGCCGCCGGCTTCTGGTATCTACATAAAAAAGAACCCCAGAAAGCCGCAGAAGCTTTTGCGGTAGTGCGCTCTCTCTTATATGGGGAGGAAATGCTCACCCTCGCTCAAACCCTGGCAGCTTTTCACGCTGCTAAAGAACCCGCCGCTATTGCTTCCCTGCAAATGCCGGCTTTTCCCAAAGAACCCCTGTTCCGCCCAACGACCTGGCAAGCCATAGCGAGTCTGCGGCGAGTGGTGGAAGATATGCAAGCGGTTGAGAACAGTGTGTCTCTCTCCACTCGTTCCTTCGCTCTCAACCGAGCCTTAGGAGAGCTGACAAAAATCCTCGACCGTGCCGATATTATACCACAAGCCGAGCGAGATTTGATCGCAGACATCGCTAAAAATTGGCAAGAATCCCTGCTGCGGGTAGCTGGTGAGGTGGGGGAAATTTCCATCACCCAGCCGGTGCGCAATCCCTATGTTGTCGGCGACCCAGTTCAGGGTAAACTGTTTGTCGGGCGGGAAGACATCCTCAGAGAGCTAGAACAGTTGTGGGTGTTGAGCAATCAGCTGCAATCTGTAGTCCTCTTCGGGCACCGGCGCATGGGCAAAACTTCCATCCTGCGCAACACCGGCAACTGTCTGGGGTCAGGGGTAAAAGTCGCTTATGTCAACCTGCTGACTGTTGCCAATGCCTCACAGGGAGTCGCCGAGGTGCTGATGGCCATTTGTGATGCTATTTCCAGTCAGGTACACCGCACACCCCCAGACGAGACAAAGTGGCTGCACTTTCCCAACCGCACCTTTGAAAACTACCTGAAACAAGTCGAGGAAAATCTAGATGGCGGGTTAATTATCGCCTTAGACGAATTCGAGAAAATCGAGGAACTGATAGAGGCGGGAAAAATCCCTCCCGACTTTATGGGGTTTCTGCGGGGGATGGTGCAAATGAGTCCCAAGATAGCTTTTGCATTCGCCGGCTTGCACACGCTGGAAGAGATGACAGAAGATTACTTCCAGCCCTTTTTCGCCAGCGTCATCCCTATCAAAGTTGGCTTGCTGACTCCAGCGACTGCACGCCAAATCCTAGCTAACCCAGATGATGACTTCCCCCTCGACTACACGCCAGAAGCGCTCGACCGGATTTATGCCCTGACTTCTGGACAGCCCTATCTCGTTCAGCTGATCGGATTTCAGCTGGTTCGCCGGTACAATGAGCTGGTTTTCGACATGAGACGCCCCCGCGAGCCGGTGTTTAGTATAGATGATGTGGAAGCCGCGATCAATGATGAATTATTCACCCGGGGAGGGTATTACTTCACCGGCGTCTGGGGTCAAGCGGCGCAGGGCGCAGCCTATCAGCAGGCTATCTTGCGGGTTCTCGCCCCCCACCCGGAAGGGCTAACCCTCGACACGATTGCTGGGGCTGCCGGTGTGGGAGCAGCGGAGGCAACTGCAGCCCTCGACACCTTGATGCGACATGATGTTGTGGCGGAAACCGGCAGCCGGTGGCGCATCGTTGTGGAACTGTTTCGCCGGTGGGTTTTGCAAATGCAAGCCGGTGGGCAAAAATAAATGGAATTCTCTCGCTGCTAGCTAGGTCCCTGGCGATTGAAATCGCGGCTATACAGACGAAGCCCGCCTACGCGGGCTTTTTTTGAACAATTCTCTGGTTTCTAGCTAAGTTTATGCTGGCGGCGGGGGTCCCCATTAATTCGCCAACAAACTCTGTCCAATCGCCGGTAAATTCTATATTACAGAGACAGTCTTGCTCTTCTCTTAGTCCGCGTTGGGCGAAGCCCTTCCCGAAGGGTAGGCGGACTTTGTTTGTATAGCCGCGAATTCCATTCGCCGGGGAACTTAATACTTGCTTCACCGGCATCCGCAATAGCCTCTGTCTCTTCTATTGACTTAGCCAGTAAGTTCATTGTAGCAGAAGTTGCCTCAGGTTGGGATTCCGCAACCTGCCACAGGAGCCGGGAAAGGCGCGTCTAGTAGGAAACTGCCCGTTTCTTGAGGTTCTCCAATTCCTCAATTTCGACAATCTTTTCCTCCGTCTCGCCAAACTGTTCCAGGATGGTGAACCCAACTGCAGTGGCGTCATTGCCGAGTTGCAGGAGTCGCCGGTGTAAGTTGAAAACAGTGGTTGTGATGTCTTCGGGTAAGTTGGCCATCCGTTTTATTTCCCCTAAGAAAAGCCTCATCTATTCTCCCATGAAACTTAACCGCCGGTGCGAATAGCGGCTCTGTCAAAGGGCAAATAGACTTCTCAGTTGGCTGAACGTTAGGCCCAGAAACCCGGTTTCTTAAAGAAACCGGGTTTCTCAGTACCTCAAATTGCGCTCGCCAATCATATCCTTTTAGAATATCGCTCCTATTCCCCGACCTGCTGTGACTCACGCCTGTACTTGCCCTCCAGACGCTGCCGGCGCTGCCGGCGAAGTTCAGCTTCTGCCATCGCAATCAGTTCATCTAGTGCCAACCCAAAAAGATCGAGCTGCCGGTTGCTTTCGCGCAACCGCTCAACATTTCGCCTTCTCGTCTCTGCGTCAGGGATTTGTGGTAGCTGAGTCATGGTAGGTTCCAACTCCTTTTAATCTCTCGAACCACCGGCAGCCGAAGCGGGCGGCTTGCCCCAGAGCAATGGTCTGTGGTAATAAGTTTAGCATATCAGCAGGAGCTGCCGGTTGAATTTATAAGATTTTTAGCGAAAGCGTATGCAAATTATAGGAAGAATTATTGTTCTGCTTTTTGGCTTTACAATTTACCCAGAACCCAAAATCCCTAACCGCCGCCCCACATGGAAACAGCACAAAGTTGGTATATTGTCAAGCGTCCGGAGGGTTTCTGCGACATCCTCCCCGGCGAACAAGCCGAAAACAAAGAAGCCCCCAACATCACAGAGAAGTGGGGGCCTTATGCCTCTGCAGACGAAGCGATCGCCCGTCGCGTGGGGCTGATTCGTGCAGGCAAATGCAAGCCTCAGTAAAGCAGGAATCCTCCCGACGCCGGACCTCTCGGACAGATGTCCTTTTACTTCTTACTTTTCACCTGCTTGCCGGCGGGGGATTCAGCGCGTCTTCCTTGCTTTTGAGCAATCTCCTGTCGCAGCACTTCCATCGCTTTAGCATATTGCGGGTCTTCTGGCGAGCCGATCTTCTCGCGATCGCCCCTCAAAGCATCCCGCTGCTGCTCCGACAGCTCAATCACCACATCAGGGTCAATGCCGTGCTTGTTAATATCGCGCCCGCTAGGGGTGAGGTACTTGGCAATCGTCACCGCCATCCCCGAACCGTCGCCCAAACCCCGCACCGACTGCACCAAACCTTTGCCAAATGTCTTCACGCCCACCAAAGTGGCCCGCTTGTTGTCCTGCAGCGCCCCAGAGAGAATCTCGCTAGCGCTCGCCGAACCGCCATCCACCAGCACCACCAGGGGTTTATCCGTCAGAGCCCCCCGGTTGGCATCCTCGCGCCTGGTTTCTCCCCGGCGCTCCACCGTTGACACAATTGGGCCATCTTGCAGCCACATGCGAGCAATTTCAATACTGGCTTGCAGCAATCCACCGGGGTTGGAGCGCAGATCCAGAATATACCCTGTTACCTTCTGCTTTTCCAAATCCTTAATCGCGTCCCGCATTTCCTTCGAGGCGTTGGCGCTGAACTGAACCAGGCGAATATAGCCCACGCCGCCGCTCGGAGTTTTGCGATAGGAGTAGCGCACCGGATGGATCTCAATCCGGTCGCGTTTCAGGCGAAACTCTAATTGTTCCTTCTCCCGCAGGATGGTGAGCGTCACCGAGCTGCCGACCGGCCCACGGATCAGGTTCACCGCCTGGTTGACATCCATGCCTTCGGTGCTCTTGTCGTTGATCTTGAGAATAATGTCCTTAGCCGCCACACCGGCGCGGAATGCCGGCGTGTCCTCGATCGGGGCAATCACCACCAGCTTTTTGGTTTTCTCATCTTGGGCCAGCTGAATCCCCACGCCGGTGAGTTCCCCAGAGGTGTCAATCTGCATGTTCCGGAACTCTTGCGGGTCCATGAACCGGGTGTAGGGATCTTTCAGCTTCTCCAGCATTTCGCGGATCGCCTTGTAAGCTTCCGGCTTGCTGGTGTACGACCGGCTCAGATACTCCTTGCGAACCGCGTCCCAGTCCACCTGATTGAAGGTGCCATCCACATAATTGCGGTCAATAATCTGCCACACCTCGTCAATCAGTTCCTTAGGGCTATCCTGAAAGAACGCCTGACCCTTATGAATATTGGCTCCTGCTATAGCGACAGCGCTAACCGTCATCACTGTCGCACCCACAACGAGGCCACGTTTTGTTATTTCCATAGGTTTGCTGAGCCGGAAAGGAAACATTGCAAAGGCATTTCGCCCACTCTAGCACAAGCGATGGGAGGAAGTGTTCCGTAGAATTTCTGCCCTCCCACCGAGAATTGGGTTTTCCGAGAACACTTAAGGATCGACCCAACGGCCATCCGCCTTGATTAAGCTAATTAACTCCCCCACACCCTGCGATTCGGGGACTTTTTTGATTTCTTCGCGCCCGCGATATAAAGAAATGTAACCGGGCTGCCTGCCCACATAGCCGTAGTCAGCATCCGCCATTTCTCCCGGGCCATTGACAATGCACCCCATTACTGCTATATCCAGGCCGGTGAGGTGTTTGGTTGCTTCCCGCACCTTGTGCAGCACTTCCTCTAAATTAAACAGCGTGCGGCCACAAGAGGGACAAGCCACATACTCCACCATCGTCTTCCGCAGCCCCAAAGCTTGCAGAATACTGTAGCAGACGGGAATTTCTTTTTCTGGCGCTTCGGTGAGAGAGACGCGGATGGTGTCGCCAATCCCCTCCGCAAGCAGAGTGCCGATGCCGGCAGTTGACTTAATCCGCCCGTACTCCCCGTCACCTGCTTCCGTAACCCCCAAGTGCAGCGGGTAGTCCATGCCAAGCTGATCCATCCGCTGCGCCAGCAGCCGGTACGCCGCCAGCATCACCGGCACTCGGGACGCCTTCAGGGAAATCACCAAATTGCGAAAATCCAGCGATTCGCAGATGCGAATAAATTCTAGTGCTGATTCTACCATACCTTCGGGCGTGTCGCCGTAGGTAAACACCATCCGCTCCGCCAGGGAACCGTGGTTGACCCCAATCCGCATTGCCTTCCCTTGATCGCGCAAGGAAATCACCAGGGGTTCCAGGGTTTCGCGGATTTTTTCCCCAATTTCGTCAAATTCTGCTTGAGTGTATTCAGTTCTGCTCGCTTTCGGCTTTTCAAACACATACAGCCCCGGATTAATCCGCACCTTATCAACGTGCTTAGCCACTTCCAGGGCAATTTTCATGCCGTTGTGGTGGACATCAGCAACCAGGGGCACCCGCTTGTAAGTTTGAATCAGCTTCTGCTTGATTTCCGCCAGGGCGACAGCGTGAGCTATGCTGGGCACCGTGACGCGGACAATCTCGCAGCCGATTTCGTGCAGGCGACGGATACCGGCTACCGATCCGTCTATATCGAGGGTGTCTTCGTTAATCATCGACTGCACCACCACGGGGTAGCCGCCCCCGATGGTGATATCGCCCACCTTTACAGGGCGGGTTTTGCGCCGGTGGATGGTGGTGTCTGTGTTGAGGTTGCTGTAGGAGGTGGTGGTTGGGTTGGGCAGAGTTTGCATCGTCGGTTGGTAGGTTGTTCCTCTCTGCTTTTCAGAGTGCCACAGATGGTGCGCCTTTGGGCGATCTCGGTGCCGGTGCCTCGTGCCGGTGGCTTTGGCGTAAGCCCAGCAATCGCCCCTCCCCCTGCATGCCGGCAGCCCCAGACAGTTAAGTTGCCTCACTCTCCTGTGCCATAATGGGTATCAAACAACGATTCTGTCAGTTAAATCCCCTGCGTTGCGTAAATCTGATGCTAGGCAAAATACTCGGTGGGCGCTACCATATCGCCAGCCACTTGGGAGGGGGCGGCTTCGGCACCACCTTCGTCGCTGAGGACAGGCATTTACCCGGAACCCCCCGCTGCGTCGTCAAACAGCTCAAGCCGGCAACGGCTGGCAGCCCACTTTTATGGGAAACCGCTCGGCGTTTGTTCAACCGGGAAGCCGAAGTTTTGTACAAGTTAGGAAATCACGAGCAAATCCCCCGACTTTTCGCTCATTTTGAAGAAGAGCAAGAATTCTATCTCGTTCAGGAATACATTCAAGGACACGAACTGCGCCAGGAACTGCGTGCCGGTGAAAAGTTAAGCGAAGCTCAGGTGATTGCAATTTTGCAGGAAATTTTAGAAATCCTAGCCTTTGTCCACCGGCAGAATGTCATCCACCGCGATATCAAGCCGTCTAATATCCTGCGGCGCTGGCGTGATAACAAGCTGGTTTTGATTGACTTTGGCGCGGTCAAGCAAATCAGCACTCAAGCGCTCAGCTCCTCAGGTCAGACAAGCTTATCGATTGCCATCGGCTCACCCGGCTATATGCCCAACGAACAGTTAGCCGGAAAGCCGCGCTTCAGCAGTGACATTTTTGCCGTGGGAATGATTGGCATCCAAGCCCTCACAGGCGTAAATCCCAAGGATTTACCAGAAGATCCGATAACCTGTGAGATCGTCTGGCGCGATTTGGTACAGGTAAGCTCTGAGTTAGCAGATGTTGTAGACAAAATGGTGCGCTATGACTTCCGCCAGCGCTACCAATCTGCGGTAGAGGTGCTGGAAGCTCTCAATTCTGTATCCTCAATTCCCTTTACTCCCAGCACCGCCATCCCTGTAACGCCTGAAAATCCCAATCTTAGCTCAGCCACAACTGTACCGAATATTGCCGGCGAACTCAGTTCTGAAGAGAAAGCGGACTCCCCTCAGCGCCCCCAAAGTTCTGTGAGGAATCGAATTGCGATTGTTGAAGGCAATATTACTCTACAGCAGGTCGATGCTATCGTCAACCCTACTGATCGATTATTTTCGGGCGGTGGTGGGACAGATCGCGCCATTCACCGTGCGGCTGGTCCTGGGCTTCGAGAGGAATGCAGCCGGCTAAGCGGCTGCGTCACGGGTGAAGCCAAAATTACCGGTGGCTATAACCTCCCCGCACGGTGGGTTATTCATACCGTGGGTCCCATCTGGCATGGGGGCAATTCTGGAGAGGAGGAGAAGTTGACTCAATGCTATCGAAACTGCCTGGCATTGGCAGAACAATACTCTATACGGACAATTGCTTTTCCAAGCATCAGCACCGGAGCCTATGGTTTTCCAATAGATAGAGCGGCTAGAATCGCTGTTCCCGAAGTCAAGCTTTTTCTGGGGAAAAATACGTCTGTTGAAAAGGTAATCTTCGTTTGCTTCGGGCAAAGGGCTGACATCGGGCGAATGGCTTACAATTGTTATGTGACTGCTGTCAAGGAAATTCTGGAATAGAGCGGGTGAGTGGGGTGCGTTCCGCTGCCAACGCATCCCACTTCTGCGGAGTGTTCAGGGGCGCGGAACGCACCGTACATCTTGCGCCCCATCCGCTCCCACCGGCTGCCGGTGGCAAAGAAAGCGCAATCTATTATAATAGAATAATAACAGCACTTCTAACAGATGAACATGGCAGAAAGAACTTCCACCTTACAGAAAGCCCTGGAAGTAGTAGAAGCCCTATCGCCAGATGAGCAGGCTCTCCTTGTCGATATTATTCACAAGCGCCTGCAACAGCAGCGCCGGCAGCAACTATTACAGGAAGTCGCAGAAGCCGAGCGCGATTGCGTTCAGGGGAATGTGCGTAGCGGTTCAGTTTCAAACCTCTTAGCGGATTTAGTATAGCCGGTCAATTTTTTTCTATCCCTTTTCCTCTTTCTTCTTCCTTCTTGGCGTCCTTGGCGTCTACCCTACGGGAAGCCGCTGGCGCGTCTATGGCGGTTGATTATTAAACCCCATATCAATTCGCGAACAGAACAGTAGCGTGCGTTCCGCCCTGAACCCATCTCACCCCCACAGAGGATTTGGGGGCGCGGAACGCAGCCCACATCTCTATTCCTGGTCGGGGAAAACCCACTTCGGGGGTGCCGTGAGTTTCTTTCTCAGCGCTTCCTGAGCAATCTCGATCATTTGATCTAGCGAAGTGTCGCTGATGAACTTTGACGCCTCCGCTGCGTACCCCTGGTTCGGGCATTTGTCACCCAAAACGCAGCCGTTGACGCAATCGATAGCGCAGTTTATCTTATTTTCCACTGTTCCCTCCTCTGTCTATTTTCAGAACCGGCATCAGGCGTATTTTTCAGGAGCGCCGGCAAAAAAGCCGCTTCCCTGAATCTGACTTATTAAAATATTATTAATATACGCCAGAAACCGGAACTTGTCAACGGTCAGGGTTTCCGGGCAATTACTTTATGATAATGCCGGCTGTCCCACTCACACCGGCAGGCGGGGAGAGGGAGCCGGTGGTGCCGGTGGCGCTGCCAGATGGCCCGGAAATGGGATTCGCCTGCGGGACAGCCGGCAGCGCCTTGAGTTTTACTCTGCTGCAGCGGGAGACTCAGATGCAGCGGGAGGATCGGAGTCCTTTTTGCTCCCCTTGTGAGCGCGCGCCTCGGCATCAGCCATCACGTCAGCCATCTTCTCGAGCATTTCCCCCGGGGAATTTTCCAGCACCCGGGTAGACAGGGCAATGCGATTTTTCCACTCATCCACCTCAGTGATGACGGCTTTAATCGACTGACCCACCTTAAACGTATCGGGGAGAGAGGAGATGTAGGTTTGGCTAATTTGCTTGATGTGCAGCAAAGCGGTGACGCCATCCAAATCCACAAACAGCCCAAACGGCTTGATACTGACAATATCGCCCTCCACCAGCTGGCCAACCTTTAACTGGCTGACGCGATTCGCTCGAGCCAGCAAGCGCTGGGACAGCACCAGTTTGTTCTGTTCGGGATTGACCTCCAGAAAGTTGGCGCTCAGGCGCTGACCGACGAGCCCGTCTAAATTGTCGCGCTCGATCAGGTGCGAGCGGGGGATAAATCCCCGCAACCCCTCGACATCCACAGTGACGCCGCCCTTATTGACTCCCGTCACCCGCACCTGCACAGTTTGGCCACTGTCCTGCGCTTGGGCCAGCTCGTCCCAGACCCGCTTAGATTCCAGCTGGCGGACAGAAAGCGTCACCTGACCTTCTGCATCCTGCTCGCGGACAATCAGGAAGTCCCGCTCTTCCTGCAACGGCAGCACTTCCGACAAATTGGTGACCCGTCTCAAGGAAGCCTCTGCGATAGGGAGAAACGCCGGTGACTTGCCACCGATGTCAACATAAGCGCCATCCTTGGTGTGTTGAAACACCTTGCCGCGCACGACCTGTCCCTTTTGAAACTCGTAGTTGTGCGCTTCGAGGGCTTTGGCAAAATCGTCCATCGAAAAGGACGCCTTTGCCCCTTGAGAACGAATCGATTGTGGGTTCATAACAGTTTAAAACAACAAAACAGAGATTGCGCTTGGATGCTGGCCCTTTCGCTTGAGGCTGAAAGCCACCGGCTCTGGCGACAGGAGCCAACCAATAGCTCCCTCACTATAGCTAATTATCAGATTTTTGTGGGAAGCCCTCGGGGCGAGATTCCGGGGATCTGGGAGTGCCGGCGGCAGAGTTTAGAAACCGGGTTTTTTGTGGGAAGTAAGCGACAGATTTAAATCTCCCTTGAGAAGAAAGCCGGTTTCTCTACTCTAAATCTGGGTGAAATCCGCAGCGGTGAGAGTCGGGGCTTGAATCCCGATCAGCGTCGCCAAATATTCGCCGGTGCCAGCCAACCGGAGCGCGGTATCAGCGCCGGCAGCTTCGATGAGAATATCCTTAAACGCCAGACCCGAACCCAGACCGATGGCGTCCTCACCAGGGGTAAAATCGGTGATAATGTCTCCAGCCGGCTGAGAAAGGCCGCCATCTCCGGGCGAGTAGGCGAATATATCCGCACCGGCACCCCCCGTGAGGGTGTCAGCGCCAACAGCGCCGGTGATTTTGTCAGCGCCGGCACCCCCGTCAATCCGGTTGGCGACAGGATTGCCCAAGATAGCGTCATTGCCTTGGGAACCCACCAGATTTTCGATAGTCGTGCCAAAGGCAATCACCGTGGCGTAAATGTCAGTCGTATAAGTTTTCGTCGCGTACACCGGCTGGCTGTTCTGTGTGCCGACCTGTTCGGTCACCGTATAAGTCGCTCCATTCAGGGCGCTGGTAGTCGTGTTGCGACCGCCCTCATTCATGTCAAAATAGTAGCTGTCCGTTGCCGGCAGGGCAGCAAAATCCAGCGTGTCGGCACCGGCGGCGTCCCAGATACTCTGCTTGACATCGAAAAACGTGCCGATATCAAACGTGTAGGTTGTGTCGGTGCTGTTAAAATCACTCATCCCGTAGAGATCCTGCAGGGCTCGCACGTCGAATGCCATCGGCGACTTGGCTCCAACGCCAGCAAAGTTGTAACTCATTACGGTGTTCGTATCGTTATCTTTGGCCGCAGAGAGGAATGGCCCGACTTCGACGGCCTGCTGGTTTGCGTCACTCTGGGTAGAGTTTGAGTAGTCATAGGGGTGTTTTAGGCCCAAGGCATGACCGATCTCGTGAATCAAAGCTTCGTAGCCGAAACTGCCCGGGCCGCTGGAGAATGCCTCATTTGGATCTGTTTCATAATCGCGGCTTAAATGCACGTCCCCGGCAATTTGCTGGCTCACGCCAGAACTTTCTTGAGGCGGCTGATAGGCGTAGGCGTAAAAATTGTTGCTCCCATCCCCGTTGGAAAACATGATTCGGATCTGACCTTCGCTGGGCGGTCTGTCTGGCACCTCGACGATATTGAAAGGCAGGATTTCGTCATACTTTTGCATAATCTGGCGGACATTATTTTTGATGGCATCGCTGACCTCCCCAACGCCAGATTCCTCTCCCGGGTACAAAAAGGCACTCGCAGTTGTCACAAAACTGTAGGTGAGAGTGCCACCGGCGGAGACATCCCACACTTGTGCCGACGCCGTCTGTGTGGTGTCCGTCGCGGTCGTGCCAGTTGTCTGACCGGTTGTGCTAGTAGTTGCCTGTGCGTCTCCGAAAAATGACGGTGAGCCCGGAAAAACTAAGCTGCTAATTGCCTCTCGATCCAAGAAAAGAGACGGGCGGCGACCCTCTGTCTGGCCAAAGGTTACATAGTGTTCAAACGCCTGCCGGTTGCTCAGACCTGCCGCTCTCAAGTCTCGGTTCGTGTTCAGATAGTATGACGGGTCGAATACCGGCGAGGCGCGGCGTCCCTCATCCAAACCGCTAATCAAATAGTGCTCAAACAGTTGCTTGTTGTTTAAGCCTGCTGCTACGAGATCCGGGTTGTTAATCCGATAGTAGTTGGCGTCGAAAAACCGTGAGGCTTTGCGCCCCTCCGCCAGGCCATTCGTCATATAGTGATTGAAGGCAAATTCGTACTCGCTCTGAAGAATCTGCTCTTCTAGCGTTCCCGTACCACTGCTGCTGGACCCGCCAGTTAAGGTATCCGACACCAAGGAGTCGAGAGCGTACTGTGACGCCGCATCAGCTACGTCCTGGTTGTGTTCTAAATAGTAGGTAAAATCGAAGAAAGGTGAGGGATCGCGACCCTGGAATATCACATCCTGTTGAAAATCTATCAGCAAGTCCCTGTCGCTAATGGTGTCCTGATCTGAATTATTTTCTCGATAGTAAGGGAGGTCAACATAAAGCGAGAATAGGCGTCCTTCTGCCAGTCCATACGTTTCCAAGTGCGACAGGAGCTGATCATCGTTAAGTCCTGCCAAGTCAGGATTGCTAATGCGATATAGGTTCAGATCGACTATATCTAATGGTAGGGATTTGGGGGGGGTCGGTATACCAACAGCTGTAGCCATAGGTGTTCTCCTAGGTAGGGCAAACTTTCTTCTATTTAAAGGGAGCGGTATTTTTACTGTCAGGGAATAAAAATTTCCCCGAACACAGAACTTCCTCGGACTCAATCGGCTGGCGTCTGGCGAGGGGCGCTGGGACTAAAACCTGTCCACTCCGCTCAATCAATCATAATAAAAACCTCACCTCCCCACACTCCAAGTTCCCCCCGCGCCTGGGGGAGGGCAGAGAAGATTGAGAGCTGAGGCGCGGGTGCCGGCAGAGGGCGGGAACGGATTTACTCACACAAAAGGGCAAACTCAAAAGGGCAAAAAACTGTGACTGGCTTCTCCCCCACCCCCTGCCAACAGGCGGCTCTGATGAGAGCGGCAAGGATGATATTAGCGCATCCGATAGCAGGATTGCCGCCTAAGCGAGCCGCCGGCACTATCGCAAGGTCTGGCCAAAGAGCTGCAGCACTTGCTTCCAGGCATCCGCTGCGGCTTCGGGACTGTAACTAGCCCGCTGGTCGCAGAAAAAGCCGTGATCAGCGCCGGCGTAACGAAAGACGCGGTGGGGGATGTGATGTTTCTGGAGTTCCGCCTCAATTTGGTCAACTTGCTCCGCTGGGATGCTGGCGTCCGAGGTGCCAAAAAACACCCAGATCGTGCCGGTGATGTCCTTGGTGCGGGTGAGGGAGGGCTCGCCACCCCCAGGCGTCCAGTTGGTAATGCCGGCACCGTAAAATGAGGCGGTGGCCTTAATATCGGGCAGGGTGGCGGCCAGGTAGGCGACGTGGCCACCGAAGCAGAAGCCAATGCAGCCGGTGGCGTCTGGTTTGACAAACGGCTGAGCTTTCAGGTAGTCGATTGCCGCTTGGATATCCCCGAGAAGCTGTGACACTTGGGTCTGTTCCTTGTAGCGCCGGCCCTGCTGAATGTCTTGAGGAGTGTAGCCGGTTTCAAAATCCGGTGCGAGGCGCTGGTAGATAGCCGGTGCGATGGCCACGTAACCCTGCTTAGCAATCCGCTCCGTGACATCCCGGATGTGGGAGTTGACCCCAAATATCTCCTGGATCACCACAACAGCTGGAAAAGGCCCCTCGCCCTCAGGCTGGGCCAGGTAAGCAGCAATTGGCAAATCGCCGTTATAAATGCTAGCGCGAGCGGTGAGAATCTCTTGGTCTGCCATCTGGATTGCAATGGATAGGGTAGAAGTGTCGAAAATCTAGAGTGTCATATCTAGCGCTTGCAGGAAAAGTCTATATTAAAAAAAGAAGCGCACATTAGCCCCGGCAGCTTTCCCTCGCGAGATAATGAGAATTCTTTGAAAGAAATCCCAGCAAACCCACACCAGACGCTCCCTGCGTCCCACCCCCCGTGAGCCCAATCTTTAGCCCTGTCCTCTACCCTTTCCCACCCCCCCCGTCCCGCCGGTACCCACAGGGGGCCATTTCCAGGCTGGATTTGTCAGGTTGGGGGCAGGGAGAGGGGCTTTGGCGGCAGAACGGGAACATTTTTTTTGGCTCGCGGGTGCCGGTGCGACAGGATTGTTTAATTTCTAGCATTTCTCCCCCTCTCCGGCGCAGTCCCCAGGCTGCCGTTCCCATCCGCCAGCCCTGTTTTTGTTCGCGGGGGGCGAGGCGAGCTGCGGTGAGGGGCTCATCCCACCACTGCGCAACGCCTGTCAGACAGCTCCCGTTTGCCTTCTCTATAAAATCAAAAAAAATGGCACGTGTGCCAGGGCAGTTTCGTCTGTTTCCTCTAAGCGCATCCGAGGTTCCGTGATGGTTCAGTTTCACATTCAGCCAGACAGCGACATTCCAGCATCAAACCAGCTGTTTAATCAAATCCGATTTGCGATCGCATCGAGGCAGTATCCCCCCGGACACCAGCTGCCCAGCACGCGAATGCTGGCCATGCAGACCGGCCTGCACCGCAACACGATCAGCAAGGTGTACCGGCAGTTAGAAGAAATCGGGCTCGTGGAAGCCCGTGCGGGGTCGGGCATTTACGTCCGAGCCCAAGGCCACGAGGGGGGCACACGCCTGAAATCTCCCATCTTGGAACAGCACCCCCAGGCGTACAAAGTGGTGCAGACTAGCCTGGACGAACTGCTCAACCAGGGGTGCTCCCTCAACCAGGCTAGAGAGCTTTTCCTGGCCGAAATTGACTGGCGCTTGCGCTGCAGCGCCCGGGTGCTGGTCACCGCTCCGGGCCAGGATATTGGCGTCGGAGAGTTGATGGCCCAGGAATTGGAGCAGGCGCTTCGCATTCCCGTGCAGTTGGTGCCGCTCGACCAGCTGAGCAAAACCCTGGATCAAGCTCAATCGAGCACGGTAGTCACCAGCCGCTATTTTATCGGAGAAGCCGAGGCGATCGCAAGACCCAAAGCGGCCCGCGTCATCCCCGTGGATATCTACGACTACGCCAAAGAAATCCAGCTAGTAAAAAACCTGCCGAAAGACACCTGCTTCGGTATCGTTAGCCTCAGTTTGGGCATCCTGCGAGCTGCAGAAGTGATCATCCACAGCTTGCGGGGCGACGACTTGCTGGTCATGACGGCCCAAACTAGAGATGCCTACAAAGTCAATGCCATTGTCCGCGCTGCCCGCACCGTTGTTTGCGACCAAGCCAGTTACGCTGCGGTGAAAACCGCTATCGCAGCCGCCAGAGAGGATCTGATTCGCCCACCTCAAGTTATTTTCTGCGAAAATTATATCGGCGCTGCCTCGATTAACCTGCTCAAACGCGAACTGGGTTTGGCTTAACTCAAATTCTGCCCTGCTTTTTCCTGCTGGAGATCGCTCAATTCCCAGCCCTCAACGGTGACAGCTAACCCCTAACTGAATTATGACGATTGAAATGCATCCTTCTGTTGGCTTAAAAGAGGCCATTGAACAGCGCCGCGCCGCCCGCTCTTTCCGACCCGACCCGATCCCACCGGCACTCCTGCAAGAAATTTTCCGCCTGGGGCTTCGCGCTCCCTCCGGTTACAATTTGCAGCCTTGGCGGTTTATTGCTGTCCAAGAGCAAGACAACAAGGATAAGCTAAAGGCTTGCGCCTTTGACCAGCGGCAGGTTGGGGAAGCGCCGGTGGTGCTAATTTGCTGCGGCGACCGGCGCGTGGCACAACCCGCATACATTGAATCTGTTATCCAGCTGGGCTTGAATGCCGGTGCGCTCAATGAGGCTTATGCGGAGGTGATGCGCCAGAAAATCCCCGCCTTGTTTCAGTACCGCCCCTGCTTTGAGTCACTGGAAGCTTGGACGAACCGGCACACCATGCTCGCCGTGGCTCACCTGATGATTGCCGCCAAGAGTTTCGGCGTGGACAGCTGCCCGATGGAAGGGTTTGTCAGCGCTCAGGTTAAAGAGGCGTTCAATATTCCCCCAGAAGTCGATGTCTGCTGTTTGCTGGCGCTGGGTTACGCAGCTGAACCGTTTAAACCCTACGGTGGCCGGTTTGACACTGACCGCGTTTTCTATGGCGAAAGCTTTGGCGAACCCTTTCAGCTACAGTAAGGGCTTCGCACATTTACTTCGCACATTGGTAGAGTGAGCCCCAGAACCTCACCCCCCATCCCCCTCCCCGCGTGCGGGGAGGGCGAGTAAGAGTGGGAATCTCTGCCCCTCTTTCCCACAAGCAGATTAAAAGCGTAACAGCTTAATATTTGCCACCAGCAGATATGGCAAACAGAACATTTCATACTTTTAAGCTGCATAAATTACATTTATGCCTTTAAGCCGCAAGGGGTATGATCTTTTTTATACTAGCTCTTGTGCAGGCCATATTTCCTCGTTCCCAGGCTCCGCCTGCCTCTGGTGTGAGTAGCGAGAGTTGGCTTTCTATTCCCGGCGCTCTAGCCGGTTGCGGCAATTGCTGTTCAGGCGCAACAGAAAAATTAGATGGAAGTAGCCAGAAACCCGGTTTCTTTAAGAAACCGGGTTTCTCAGTCTCTTATAATCCGCTCACTTCCGCCACCGGCTCGCACACCACCACAATCTAATCCCAATTCCAGTGATTGCACCGGCGGTGAGTGCGACAATCAAGCAATAGATACCCAAAGTTGCCGGCACTAACCAGGAGTCCGGTACATGCAGGTGCTTGGACAAAAAGAAATCTAACTTATACCTCTCTAAGACTTCTGGTTTGTCCTTGGCGGGGTTAAACGCTGGAAAATTGCCCGACAGTGAGGCGGCGGCTGAACCGGCACCCAATCCCACACCCACCATCGCGACGATTGTTTGGAAATTCCGGTCCCGCTGAGCGTGCTCAATCTCTGTCATTCCCCGAATCGAGTTGATCAAATCCCCTAAGACTTGCAACCCCGGACTTAAATTTTCAGAATCCTTTTGCAGTTGCAGCAGGTATTTATTTGTGATATAATCGCTGAAGCATTCCAGGAATTTCAGGTCAGAGGGGCGCTGCCAGTGTGCCAGCTGGGCTAGGAAAGAAGGCGGCTCCCCACCGGCACCCTTTGCGCCAGATGCTGGCACCCGCAACCAGGAGGCAGCCCCATCCGGCAATAGGCTCTGGATAGAAGCCTCTGCGGCTGTTTGCTGCATTCTTGCCAGTCGCTTTTGATAGTTTAGCAAATTAATTTCTACCGTGCGGCTTTGGTTGCCGAGATTGTTCAACGCAATGGTATAATTAAAGAGAGTCTCCTGGGCGTCAGCGAGGATTTTGCTGCGTTTCTTTAGGGGTGCGGTTTTGCTGTCTCTGACATAAACTTGGATGTCCGCAAATTGCTTTTTCAGCTGCTGTTTCAGGTAGCAGCTTTGGCCATAAGCCCACAGCATTTTGTGCCGGTAGCCAAACAGGCGCATCCAGCTGAAATTCAACTTGGCCGCTCTCTTGGCAGCCCTTTCATCGGGATATAAAGCTATGATAACATGGTGGGATTGCTGGATGTCTTGAATCCTGGGCGGCTTTGCCGGTGAGGGCAAATCTCCAGTCTCTCTCATCACCAAGCGGTAGCGCGACAGTTCAAACAGGGTTCCCCCCAGCAACCGCCCTTGTCCTTGCATGTCTTGCTCCCAGTTCAATCCCAATTCTAACTCTTGACAGCACTTTTTGGCAATCTCTTCCGGATTGGCGTTGGGGTTGGCTAGCTGAGCGAAAATCAGCCAGGTTTGCCCGATGGTTGCTGCGTAACCGTTCAGTTTTTCCTCTATTATCCCTTTGAATTTCGCGACGCACTCGGCTGGGTGGCGCGTGCTGTTTTGCGCGAAGGAACAAGCCAGCAGCAGCCCATAAGTATCATTCAGGCGGACGGGATAGTAATAGCCCTCAAAAGGTTTGTCCCTGTCTGGGAATTTCTCCCTTCGGTTGGGCAGCAGTTCGCGGTACTCGGTTTCAACGGCTATGTCCAATTGTAAGAGGGTGTCTCGCAGGGATTCGGGCAACTTGCCGGCAAACAATTTCCGATTCTTGTCCAAATCGTCTGGGCTTTCTCCCAAGCCTTCCCGCAAGTCGTAGAGAAATAGATACAGGTTAGGATAAATCAGGTCGCTCATTTAAATAACGGGCTGGTTGAGAAAGTGCCAGAGTTTTTCCAGCAGGCTCAGTTTTTTGGCCGTATCCTCAGGGGCGGGAGTCGCCAAGACGTTAATCGTCATGTTGAGAATTTCATCGCTTTCCCATTCCGGTTTGCCCTCAAACCAGGGGCGTTTGGAGATTTCTTCCCTCGGGGGAAGTGCCTGTTTGATTTCGGTTTCCGCCGGCAGCCAGTCTGGAGAAATTGGGCCATCGAGCGCTTCTAGCCCCGCGAGCGCCTTTGCATACAGTTGCGAGAAACCGGCATTGCCGGCAAGTTGGGCTGTCAGCTCAGCGGCGAACTCCTGCGAGTCTTCCGGGTACAGGGCCAATTTTTGACCGGCCTGTTTTAAGGCGTATCGCTCCTCAGGCGCGAGCGGGGTTTCTAAATTGTGTAATGCTAGCAATACAGCCAGCCAGGGGTTGGGAGCCGGTGCGGGCATAGATCCAGCGGGGAATTTTGTATCATTATATATTAAATCCATCTTAGCAGGTTCTACAGCCATGAGTCGGGATGCGTTGGTGGTGGGCATCAATTCTTATCCTTTTATGTCGGCTCTCAACAAACCGGCAGGGGATGCAGAGGACATTGCCCGCATTCTGGAAACCAGGGGTGACTTTTTGGTGCGGCGGTTGCCCGAAACCCGTCAAGGGGCAGCTTTGCGCGTCAATCCCGAACCCAACCCCCAAGAGGTGACTCAAAAAGTTCTGGAAGAGGCGATTGTCCAACTCTTCAACCCCGGGGGAGACAGTATCCCGGAGACAGCCTTGCTGTTTTTTGCCGGTCACGGGGTGCGCAAAACTAGAGGTGGCCCCACAGACGGCTTTTTAGCCGCCAGCGATACCAATCCGAAAAAAGAAGCGTGGGGAGTGTCGCTGAAGTGGTTGCGGGAGTTGCTGCAGGAAAGTCAGGTGCGCCAGCAAATTGTCTGGCTGGACTGCTGCTATGCTGGAGAATTCTTCAATTTTGACGAAGCCGATCCAGGAGAGCGGGGGCGCGGGCGCGACCGGTGTTTTATCGCCGCCTGCCGCAAATTCGAGCCGGCTTACGAACAGCTGACCGGCACGCACGGGGTGCTGACGGGAGCGCTCTTGCAAGCACTCGATCCAGAGCGCCAACTCGACGGGGTGGCAACCAATTACACTCTAACCGATTTTATCAATCAACTGTCAGGAGTTCCCCAGCGCCCGATCTGCCGCAACTCTGGCGGGCAAATCCTCCTCACCGGCAGCCCCGCCGCGCCCCAGAGAGTCCGCCAGCAGGAGGGCGTCTGCCCCTATCGCGGGCTGCGATATTTTGATTTTAATCAAGAAGACCCCCAATATTTCTGCGGGCGGACAGAACTCACCGACCGGCTCGTGGAGGGAGCTCGCCAGGGGAATTTTCTGGCAGTGTTGGGGGCGTCGGGGAGTGGCAAATCTTCCCTGCTGAGGGCGGGATTGTTACACCAGCTGAAGCTGGGGCAGAAGTTATCGGAAAGCAACCGCTGGAAAATCTACCCGCCCTTCACCCCTGGAAACCATCCCCTCCAGAGTTTAGCGCAGGTGTTTGTGGAGCCTGGACTGTCAGCGGTTGACCGCGCGGCGCAGTTTAAAAAAGCGCAGGATCTGATTGCGGCGGGCGCTGAGGGGTTAAAGTGCCTGATTGCCACTGCGGACGCGCCCCGCACTGTGCTGGCCATCGATCAGTTTGAGGAGGTTTTTACCTTATGCGATGAGGCGGAACGGCAGCAGTTTTTTGAGTGCTTGCTGGGGGCGCTGGATGGGGAGGCGGACAGCGGCAAATCCGCTTTTTTCCTGGTGCTGGCGATGCGGGCGGATTTCCTTGGCAAGTGTGCGGATTATGCCGGATTGGCGGCTCGAATTGAGAGGCATAAGCTGCTGGTGACGCCGATGCAGGAGGAGGAGTTAAGGGAAGCGATTGTCAAACCGGCTGAGCGAGTGCGCCTGGAAATCGAGCGGGAACTGGTGGACGAGATTGTTGCCGATGCCCGAGGTCCGGGGAATTTGCCCCTGGTGCAGTACGCGCTGACGCTGCTGTGGGAACAGCGGGCGCTCAACCGGCTGACGCTTTCGGAATACAAACGCTCCGGTGGGGTGAGGGGGGCGCTGAAAAAACGCGCCGATGAAGTCTATGAATTACTGTCGCCAGAGGAGCAGTTAGTTGCCAAGCAGATTTTTCTGGAATTGACCCAGTTAGGGGAGGGCACCGAGGACACTCGCCGGCTGGTGTTTAAAGAGGATTTGGTCGGGAGGTTGCTGGCGGGGAACGACAGATCGCGCGCATCTGCCGGTGTGGTGGAGCGGGCGATCGAGAAATTGGCGGAGGCGCGGTTGGTGGTGGTTGGGGAAGTGCGAGCGCGGGGGGATAGTGCCGGTGAGGTGCCGGTGGTGGATGTCGCCCACGAAACCCTGATCCGCCACTGGCCACTGTTGCGCCAGTGGGTGGATGAAAACCGCTCGGCACTCCGGCAAAAACGGGTTATTGAGGCAGCGGCGCAGGAGTGGCGAGAGAAAGGCAAGCGGGGAGATTACCTGCTCGGCGGGTTAAAACTGGCGGAAGCTGAGGGGTTTCTCCAGAATCATGCGGCGGCGCTCTCGCTGTCGGAGCCAGATCGGGAATTTGTTGGCAAAAGTATTAGTCGCCGGCGAAACAATCGCATGTTGACGGTTGGCATATTTGCCACCGTGTTGATAGTGGTGACTGGACTCTGGCTGAAGGCTGAACGAGATGCCACGATTGCCACCCTGCGCGAAAAAGCCGCGCGTTCGGATAAAATGCGGTCGGTTCAGCCGGTGGAGGCGCTCGTGCTGGCAATTCAGGCGACAGGCGAGAGTCAAGCGAAATTGCAGCAAGTGCTGCAGCCGGTTCAGTCCAGCTTACTCGCCGGTGTTCAAACCCCCATCGAACAAAATCGCTTCCAAGGAGATCAGGGTGAGGTCACGTCTGTCGCCTTTAGCCCGGACGGCGAGTATATCGTCAGCGGCAGTCTTGACGGAACGGTGCGGTTGTGGAACCGCAAAGGCGAACTCATTGGCTCTCCCTTTGTCGGGCATCAGGGTGAGGTCAGGTCTGTCGCCTTTAGCCCTGACGGCGAGTCCATCGTCAGCGGCAGTTTTGACAACAGGGTGCGGTTGTGGAATCTCAAAGGCGAACCGATTGGCTCTCCCTTTGTCGGGCATCAGAGTGGGGTCAATTCTGTCGCCTTTAGCCCTGACGGCGAGTCCATCGTCAGCGGCAGTTTTGACGGAACGGTGCGGTTGTGGAGCCGCAAAGGCGAACTCATTGGCTCTCCCTTTGTCGGGCATCAGAGTGGGGTCACGTCTGTCGCCTTTAGCCCCGACGGCGAGTCCATCGTCAGCGGCAGTGGTGACGGCACAGTGCGGTTGTGGAACCGCAAAGGCGAACCGATTGGCTCTCCCTTTGTCGGGCATCAGAGTGAGGTCAATTCTGTCGCCTTTAGCCCCGACGGGCAGACTATCGTCAGCGGTAGTCGTGACAAAACGCTGCGGTTGTGGAACCGCAAAGGCGAACTCATTGGCTCTCCCTTTGTCGGGCATCAGGATTATGTCAATTCTGTCGCCTTTAGCCCCGACGGTCAGTATATCGTCAGCGGCAGTTCTAACAGCACGGTGCGGTTGTGGAATCTCAAGGGCGAAGCGATTGGCTCTCCCTTTGTCGGGCATCAAAATTGGGTCAATTCTGTCGCTTTTAGCGCCGACGGCAAGTACATCGTCAGCGGCAGTTGGGACAAAACAGTGCGGTTGTGGGACCTCAAGGGCGAAGCGATTGGCTCTCCCTTTGTCGGGCATCAAAGTCCGGTCACGTCTGTCGCTTTTAGCCCCGACGGTCAGTCTATCGTCAGCGGCAGTTGGGACAAAACAGTGCGGTTGTGGAACCGCAAAGGCGAAGCGATTAGCTCTCCCTTTGTCGGGCATCAGAATAATGTCGATTCTGTCGCTTTTAGCCCCAACGGCGAGTACATCGTCAGCGGTAGTCGTGACAAAACAGTGCGGTTGTGGAACCGCCAAGGCGAAGCGATTGGCTCTCCCTTTGTCGGGCATGAGTATGCGGTCAGTTCTGTCGCGTTTAGCCCCGACGGCGAGTACATCGTCAGCGGCAGTTCAGACGGCACAGTGCGGTTGTGGAACCGCAAGGGGGAACCGATTGGCTCTCCCTTTATCGGGCATCAGAATGATGTCAATTCTGTCGCCTTTAGCCCCGACAGCGAGTACATCCTCAGCGGCAGTTGGGACAAAACGGTGCGGTTGTGGAACCGCAAAGGCGAAGCGATTGGCTCTCCCTTTGTTGGGCATCAGAGTTGGGTCAATTCTGTCGCGTTTAGCCCCGACGGCGAGTCCATCGTCAGCGGCAGTTCTGACAACACGGTGCGCTTGTGGAACCGCAAGGGCGAAGCGATTGGCACTCCCTTTGTCGGGCATCAAAATTCGGTCAATTCTGTCGCCTTTAGCCCCGACGGCGAGTACATCGTCAGCGGCAGTTGGGACAACACGGTGCGGTTGTGGAACCGCAAAGGCGAACCGATTGGTACTCCCTTTGTCGGGCATCAAAATTCGGTCAATTCTGTCGCCTTTAGCCCCGACGGCGAGTACATCGTCAGCGGCAGTTCTGACGAAACAGTGCGGTTGTGGCGCGTTGGCTGGAAAGCTTTGCTGCCATTGGCGTGCGACAGGTTGCGCGACCACCCTATTTTGAAAAACCCCGACACTGATGAGGCGAAGGGAGCGAAAGAGACTTGCGAAAAATACGTCTGGTCTAAACAGGAGAAAAGGTAAAGCCCGACACGGATTTGAACGAGGCGGACACAACCCTCCGCTCAACCGTGTCTCCTTTGCCAGTCGTGCAGTTTTCTGCGCAGAGGGCAGTCCCCCGGAATGCCGGCCCAGAATGCCGCCCCAGAATGCCGCCCCAGAATGCCCATTTTCAGGCTGCACCGGCATTCAATTTTTTGTTGATTTTTTGTTGACAGAATGCCCGCCCCTGTGCTATACTGAAATCGATGAGGAAGAACTGCCTGCCAATAGTCAATAGGGCAAAGAAGCCGGTGCGCCGTTCGTAGTTGGGCTTCAGCCCAAAAGTTCGTAGTTGGGCTTCAGCCCAAAGTTCGTAGTTGGGCTTCAGCCCAAAAGTTCGTAGTTGGGCTTTAGCCCAAAAGTTCGTAGTTGGGCTTCAGCCCAAAGTTCGTAGTTGGGCTTCAGCCCAAAAGTTCGTAGTTGGGCTTTAGCCCAAAAGTTCGTAGTTGGGCTTCAGCCCAAAAGTTCGTAGTTGGGCTTTAGCCCAAAAGTTCGTAGTTGGGCTTTAGCCCAAAAGTTCGTAATACACCGGCAATCGTTACGCTTTGAGAGTGTAGCTATCCCACACCAATCGCAAGTATACTAGCAATATCACCGGCATCCTGCTATTCTTCGCATGGCCAAAAATTCATCTACTGCAGCACATGACCAAAGGCCCAATTCCCGATGAGACTCCCAGCAACCTACAGGAGCAACTCCTCCTAGAAGACGCACTAGCCGGCAATGCCAGACCCATTCAAGGCGGAGCCAGACGCCCACTGGGCGATGTTCCCCGACTTGTGGCTATCTATGGCGGTCAGCCCGAAGATTGGTTTAAAATGACCAGTAACGAAGCCTTTGTCATCAATGGAGCGTCCGTACAAGTCCATTGGTTCCGGAACAATCAAACAGGTCAAAACGTTGAGATAAAATTCAAACGTAATTATCCCAAAACCGCCCCAAGAAACCAGTGAGGTAAATAGATTATGATAATTCGCTGTCTGGCTAAAACGGGCGCATATCTTCCTGAAAATTACCTAAACCCGTCTGTGTTTATCACCGAACGCACTGAGTTTAACCTGACGGTTGGGAAAGAATATATTGTCTACGCCTTTTACCAATGGAAAGGAGAGATATGGTACTATATCTGCGATGACAACTACACCTATTATCCCATGCAGAATCCCGCGCCGCTGTTTGAGGTGGTTGACGATAGGGTTTCCAAGTATTGGAGAGTGAAGCTATCCCCGAATGGCTTGCTAGAACTTGCATTCGAGGAGTGGTTTGCCGACCCCTATTTTTACGACAAACTGACAGATCAGGAAGAAGCCGAGGTTTTGATTTTCGAGAAAGTCAAAGAGCGCATGGATGCGGAAGCGCTATCCCCCCAACCCTCACCGGCAGAGGGAGAATCCGAACAGCAAACCTCTCCGCCGGCGGTGCCGGTGGCTCCAGCTTTGGTTTAATCAGCCCTAAATGCCGGCTCTCAGCAAAAGGCGAGCGCGGAAAGCCCCACCCACCTTACCAGATTGTATCCACACCGGCCTGTTGAATCTTGAGGTCGCGGCTAATTAGCGGCAAATCAAGACACAGCGCTGTAGCAGCGATGATGCGATCTGGCAGTTCCAGCATCTGAATCCGACCGGCTTGTTGCATCGCCCGCGCAACCTGCCGGTCGAAGGGAACCTCAACCAGTAAAGCATCCTGTTTTTCTACTTCCCCAAGAAGCCGGTCAAGAGTAGAGGCAGCAAGCCGTCCTTGCTCAATTAAGTATATAATCTCCGCCAGAGTAATAGACGAAAACCCAACCGAGTCACCAGCTGCTCCTATCTGTTCTATCGTATTTCGGGCAGAGGTGGAGAGGCGATCGTCGGCAAAAATATACCAGATAACGGCGGCGGTATCTGCAACGGCACGCAGCACTAAATATCCTCCTTGGGAAAGTTTGCCCATGCCTTGCGGCGAGCTTCCTCAATTTCCTCAGCGGACGGTGCTGAACCCAAGTCAGCACAAAGACCCCACAGTGAGCGGCGTTTAGCTGGTCGATTCTCGACTAACTCGCGCTCAATCTCAGGAGCGATTTGCTGGATTAAGCGCACTTTGTCCACCAGCGAAAGCTGCCTTGCCTGCTTGAGAACTTGCTCTAGAGTCACAATTGTTTTCCAGCTTTACTTTACTTTTATAGCAGTAGCCACTTAGATGAGGACGTAGGACAGGCGTCTCGCCTGTCCCAGAAACCTTGGGGGCAGGCGAGACGCCTGCCCTACGCCTTCCCTCCGAGTGCGTGTCCTAAACTGACTGCCTATTGCTATAATTGTAACTTTTTCTTGCTAAAAACATCAACGCCCACTTCTTTCTCCCCCTCCCCGCGTGCGGGGAAGGTGGGGCCCCCTCTGGGGATAAGGGGCTGGGGTAGGGGGGTGGGGTTCAACCGGCAATCCCCAAAAACTCCCGCACCGGCTTCAAATACCCCTGCGGATCTTCCAGCATGGGAAAGTGCGCCGTATTTGGAATCATCACATACTCCACCTTCTCGCTGAGCCCCGCCGCCCGCCGGCCCATTTCTGCCGGTATAATCCTGTCATACTCTCCCGCCACCAGCAGCACCGGCACCCGCAGCTGAGCGAACTCTTCCGGCATCACCGTCGCCGCCTTCTCACTCACCGACGTAAAAATCGTCCCCAACGCCGCCTCGTAATCCGCCATCAGGAAATCTTCCAAAAAGGCGCGACTTTCGGCACCGGCAATGGGGCGGCGCAAAAACCTGGCCATAAACAGCCGGTCAGCCAGAGGAATTCTCGCCAGCCATGCCGGTCGGAACCGCACCACTTGGCCACCCCATTTGTGAAACGCCTTAAACGCCCTCTCCTCGTACTCAAAAATGCCGCTGCATGTTAAAATCGCCCTCTCCACCCGCTCCCCATAGCGATTCAGGAACAGCGTCGCCACAGACGCCCCCATCGAATGGGCGTTCAAATACACCCGCTCCAGCCCCAACACATCCAGCAGCGCCACCAAATCTTCCGCGTAGGTTTCCAGCTCGTAGTCCAGTCCCGCCGGCTCCACCGGCAGCCGCGAGCGCCCAAACCCCCGCATGTCGTACATAACACAATCGAACCAATTTGTCAAGGCTTTGGCGGTGCTTTCCCAGTAGCGACCCGAGCCGGCCCATCCGTGCACAAAAACCATCACCGGCTTCTTCTCCTCGGAAGCAGCCGGTGTCTTAATCCACTCACAGTAATGCTCAACGCCGCGAACTGTAATATAGGGCATCCTGACCGAGATAATTTCTAATTGTTCGTGGGCGAGGGGGGGGGTGGGGAATCGGGCACGGCGTGGAACAGATAGCCTGCGCCCTGCGCCCCGCGCCCAGGTTACGCAGATTCTGGCTTGGGCAGCGAGGAGGGGTGCAGCAGCAGTTCTGCTGTCGAGCGCTTCTCCACCATTTCCCGCGTAATCATGCAGCGAGTCACATCCTTGCGGGAGGGCAACTCGTACATCACGTCCAGCATCAGCTCTTCTACGATACCGCGCAGAGCCCGAGCGCCGGTCTTGCGCCGGTAAGCCTCTTGGGCGATCGCCCGCATCGCGTCCGGCTTGAACTCCAGCTGCACGCTGTCCATTTTCAGCAGCTTCTGGTACTGCTTGACCAGGGCATTGCGCGGCTGAGTCAGGATAGCCATCAGCGCCTCTTCATCCAGCGGTTCCACCACCGCCACGATCGGCACCCGCCCGATGAACTCTGGAATCATGCCGAACTTCACCAAGTCATCCGGTTCCAGGTGCTTGATCGCGTCCGACGTGCGCTTGTCTCGCGTCTGCCCCTCTCCCGGCTGAACAAAGCCCATTGACTTTTTGCCGGTGCGCTGCTCAACCACCTTCTCCAAACCGACAAACGCCCCGCCGCAAATAAACAGGATGTTGCTCGTGTCAATCTGGATGCAGTCTTGATAGGGGTGCTTGCGCCCGCCTTGCGGAGGCACGTTGGCAATCGTCCCCTCCAGCATTTTCAGGAGTGCCTGCTGCACCCCCTCTCCGGAGACATCGCGCGTGATCGAGGGATTTTCGCTCTTGCGGGCAATCTTGTCGATTTCGTCAATGTAGATAATCCCGCGCTGCGCCTCTTCCACATCCAGATCCGCCACTTGCAGCAGCCGCAGCAGGATATTTTCCACATCCTCCCCGACGTACCCAGCTTCCGTGAGCGTGGTGGCGTCCGCCACTGCAAAAGGAACGTCCAGGATGTCTGCCAGGGTTTGCGCCAAGAGCGTCTTGCCGCAGCCGGTGGGGCCAATCAGGAGGATGTTCGACTTTTGCAGCTCAACCGTGTCATCCGCAGACACCTTGCCGCTGGCCTTTGCCTGGGCGAAGCTCAGCCGCTTGTAGTGGTTGTAAACCGCCACTGACAGCACCTTTTTTGCCTCATCTTGGCCAATGACATGTTCGTCGAGATACTTCTTAATCTCTCGGGGTTTGGGAATTTGATTGATTGAGAGATTCGCCGAGCGAGCCCTGCGCTTCTGGGGCTGGTCCGAGCGGGGTGCGGGTTGTGGCGCAGCCGCTCCCGAGTCGAATAGCTCCTCGTCCAGGATTTCATTGCACAGGTCTACGCATTCATCGCAAATATAGACTCCCGGACCAGCAATCAACTTGCGAACCTGCTCCTGAGACTTGCCACAAAAGGAACATTTCAGATGGGAGTCGTACTTGGACATATCTGCCTCTCATTTCAGTGCGCTAACAGCCGGGGCTGGGGTGGGAAGGCTATCTTTAGAGATCACCTGGTCAATCAGGCCATACTCTTTGGCCTCGAATGCCGACATGAAGAAATCGCGCTCCGTATCGGCTTCAATGGTTTCCAAAGGCTGGCCCGTGTGCTGAGCCAGTAGCTCATTGAGCTTACGTTTATGATAGAGAATTTCCTTAGCTTGGATTTCGATATCAACAGCTTGTCCCTGGGCACCGCCGAGCGGCTGGTGAATCATTATCCGGGCGTTCGGCAGAGACAGGCGCTTGCCCTTGGCCCCTCCGGAAAGCAGGAACGCCCCCATACTGGCGGCCAGTCCGAAACAAATGGTCATCACATTGGGGCGAATCTGCTGCATCGTGTCGTAGATGCCCATGCCGGCGGTCACCGAACCGCCCGGAGAGTTGATGTACAGCTGGATGTCCTTTTCTGAGTCTTCAGCTTCCAGGTACAGCAGCTGGGCGATGATCGAGTCGGCCACGGCATCGTCTACGGGCGTCCCCAGAAACACAATCCGCTCCCGCAGCAGCCGCGAGTAGATGTCAAAGGCCCGCTCTCCCATACCGGACTGCTCCACCACCATCGGGACAACGCCGAGGGAGGCCGAGCAGATATCTGAGCGAGACAAGCTGGTGACTTGGGAATTCTGGGACTGAGATACAAGCATAGGTAGTGATGTCAAAGCGTGCGTTTTTAGCATAGCGCTGTCAACGGAATCGTCCTGGGGATGGCAGCCACTGCCCCGCTATCTGTAACTATTATGCCGCAGCTAGAAGGAGTCTAGCAGGCTGGGGCCGGAAAAAGGCTTTTTTCCGGTGTCCATCCCGCGCCGCTCCCTCTATCCCTTCCAGCGTTCCTGGGTTCTACCGGCTGGCCTATTCCACCACCGGCCCTTCCGGGCCGTCGCCAGAAGCTGCCGGTGCCGGCTCATCCGCTTGCGGCGTCTCAGGGGCGGCCTCACCGGCCTCCCCGACTGCGGCTGCCGGTTCCGCACTGCCTTCCGTGACTGCTGCCGCTGTTTCTCCCCCAGCGGCCTCAGCTTCAGCCTCGGCTAGGGAGCCTTCTGGCACCAATTCCACCGTAGCCTGCGCTTCCAGCCACTCCAGGGTTTTTTCCCGCAGCATATCCACTTCCACAAACTGCCGCACCCGGGCGATATCGACAGACTGTCCCGACAGCTCCTGGATCACTTCTTTTACCCGGGCCTCAAGTGCTGCCGGTTCCACCGCGATAGATTCCCGCTTGGCAATTTCTTGCAGCCCAAAAAACTCCTTGATGCGCCCGATTGCTTCCGGGCGCAATTGCTCCCGTATCTTCGGCAGGTTTTCCTGCGTGTAATACTGCTTTACATTTATTCCGTAGCTCTCCATCTGAATCGCTCTTTCCCGGAGCAAAACATCTGTTTCTTGATTGATCAGCGTTGCTGGAATTTCCATCTCCACGCGACTCAGCAGCTCATTCAGCAAGGCTTCCTGCTTGTTTGCCTTCGTTTTATCCTCCGCTTCCTTTTTGAACCTTGACTCGAGTTCTTCCCGCAGTTCTGCGAGGGTTTGGAACTCGCTGACCTCTCGGGCGAACTCATCATTCAATTCGGGCAGCTCTTTTTCTTTGAGATCGTGCAGCGCGATCGTGAAAATCGCCTGCTGCCCCGCTAGGTCTTGGTTGGGATAGTCCTCCGGAAACTGCACTGATATCTCGCGAGTCTCTCCCGGATTCATCCCGACAATGCCGTCAACGAAGCCTGGAACAAACTTTTCTGGCAGCAGCTCTACCTGGAAATTATCAGCTCTGACACCTTGAATTTCTGGATCGGCCTCACCTTCTGCCGGACTGGCATAGCGAGCCGTATAGTCCACCACCGCCACATCTCCAAGCTGTGCCGGTCGCCCCTCTGCCGCCGGAATCAAGTTGGCCATTTCCGACCGGCGAGTTTCCAGGAGCTTGTTCACCCTGTCCGGGTCGGGCTTGACTTCTTCGGCTTTTACCTTCAGGTCTGTGTACTCGCCCAGGATCGCCGAGGGCTGGACATCCACTGAAGCCGAGAACGTCAGCGGCTCTCCCGGTTGAAACTGGCTCACCAGATCCTCGAAGGAGGAGAGCAGGTGGTAGTTGCCTAGCGGTTCAATCGATTCCTGCTTGAGGGCTTGCTCCACCCCATTTTGAATCAGCTCTTCCACTGCAGCGGCCTTGACGCGCACCGCACCCAGACGCTGCAGCAACACATGGCGAGGCACCTTGCCCTTGCGAAACCCAGGAATATTCGCTGTTCGGCTCAGGTTTTGCAGCACCCGTTCGTAGGTGCTCTTGGACATTTCTGGGGGAATTTCGATCTCCAGGCCAATTTGGCTGGCGGGAAGCTTTTCCTGGGTAACTTTCATGGACGCTTTGGTTTCAGACAACAGATGTTATGGTTCTTGAATCGTTCTACTGGGTCAACACCGGCCCTCCCGTTGCGGCATCTCGTGTCAGTATCCCAAGGGATGCCCGGCGGCCACGACGGAAGCAGGCTGCCCGGTTGCGAGTGCGCGCGAAAAGCGCGAAAATACCTATTGGTTTGCCCGCGCCATCTGAGCGGGGCCCGTGGCTGACTTCACCGGTTTAACCTTTCTATCGTACCCGATCCGAACCTGGTATTGTGTTTGATTCCGGTCCCCCTGCGGAATTAGGCTCAATTGCTCCCTCTTTGGGGCACCTGCTGCCTGCGTCCAACCCTGCCCGACCGAATTTTCGCGCCCGCCGGCACCGACACGCGGCGAGTCCTGTGTTAAGCTTGTTAAAATAACTACACATTATCGCCAAGCGTGAGGCGGTGAATGCAGGTCTTCTGTCCCCCTCCGGGACTTGCCGCCGGCGCAACCCGACCGCCCGCTCGGGCGAGGGAAAGATAGATTTATAATGGAGTGCGAGCCCGCACCCCCGCAGGGGCGCTTGCTTGCCGCACCTTCTTGTCCGACCGGCATTCTGTCTGCCAGCAGGCGGGCGGTGCTGGCCCCAGAGTCCGCCCACCGCGCGGCAAAAGACCGGCCCGACAAGAAAAAATTTCCTTAAAAATAGCGATAAACCTTGCTAAAATCCGAGTCAAATCAGCTTTTTTAGATAAACTAGCCGAACGATATCTAAAAAGATTTCCCATCAGTTAAGCGGAGGAAACCAATTTGCCTCAATCTTATCGAGTAGCCATTCTAGGAGCCACCGGCGCAGTGGGCGCAGAGCTGCTGGAACTGCTGGAAAGCCGCCAATTTCCCCTGGCGGATTTGAAGCTCCTCGCCTCACCCCGCTCGGCAGGGCGGACTCTGCCTTTTAAAGGGGAGCGGCTGCCGGTGGAGCAGGTAGAAGAGCGTTCGTTTGAAAATGTCGATATCGTCTTGGCTTCCGCCGGCGGCTCCACCTCCAAAGGTTGGGCCCCCAAAGCCGTCGCCGCCGGCGCTGTGGTGATCGACAACTCCAGCGCCTTCCGCATGAACCCCCAGGTTCCCCTCGTGGTTCCCGAAATTAACCCAGAAGCGGCAGCAGGCCACCAGGGGATTATCGCCAACCCCAACTGCACGACGATTTTAATGTCTGTGGCGGTTTGGCCACTGCACAGGGTTGAGCCGGTGCAGCGGATTGTCGCCGCCACCTACCAGTCCGCCAGCGGTGCCGGTGCCCGGGCGATGGAGGAAATGAAAGAGCAGGCCCGAGCTATACTGGCTGGAGTTACTCCCAAAACGGAAATCTTTCCCTACCCCTTGGCCTTTAATTTGTTCCCCCACAACACCCCCCTCAACGAACAGGGCTACTGTGAGGAAGAAATGAAAATGGTCAATGAGACGCGCAAGATTTTCGGCGCGCCCAATCTGCGCGTCAGCGCCACTTGCGTTCGCGTTCCCGTCCTGCGGGCTCACTCAGAAGCAGTGAACCTGGAATTTGGCAAGCCATTCAGTCCGGCTTTGGCGCGGGAAATCCTCAGTCAGGCTCCCGGGGTCAGGGTGGTCGAAGACTGGCAGGCCAATCATTTCCCCATGCCAGCAGAAGCGAGCGGCAAAGACGAAGTTCTAGTAGGCCGGATTCGTCAGGATATCTCTCACCCGTGCGGATTAGAACTGTGGCTGAGCGGCGACCAAATTCGCAAGGGTGCGGCATTAAATGCTGTGCAGATTGCAGAATTGCTGGGAGAAAAAAATCTGCTCCGACCGGCAGCTGTCGCAGCGGCTCGCAGCTAAAAGCCGCCCGAGTTGAAAAGACCGGATGTGGGATTTTAGAAGGGAACTAAAATCTAGAATGAAAATCTAAGTTCTAAAATCCCGCTGACCTCTAAAAATGAAAAGTTAGGTAGAAGAGCGTGGTAAATTTTGGACGGGTACTGACGGCCATGATTACGCCGTTCAAAGAGGACGGCAGTGTCAACTATGCTGTAGCGGAAAAGCTGGCAGCCCATTTAGTAGAGCACGGCACGGATACCCTAGTCGTCTGCGGGACGACCGGCGAGTCTCCCACCCTAACTTGGGATGAGGAGTGCCAGTTATTTCAGGTGGCGCAAAAAGTAGCCGCCGGCAAGGCTTTGGTGATCGCAGGCACCGGCTCAAATTCTACCTCAGAGGCGATCGCAGCAACGCAAAAAGCTGCTAAACTGGGAATAGATGGGTCCTTACAGGTGGTTCCCTATTACAACAAGCCACCCCAGGAAGGACTTTACCAGCATTTCAAGGCGATCGCCGAAGCCTGCCCCGATTTGCCCATCATATTGTATAATATACCGGGGCGCACGGGTCAAGATATGAAGGCAGAAACCGTTGCCCGCCTAGCGGAAATTCCCAATATCGTGGCGGTAAAGGAAGCGAGTGGCAACCTGGATCGAGCCAGCGAAATTCGCTCCCTGACGCCAGCTTCCTTCGCCATCTACTCGGGGGATGATTCCCTCACCCTCCCCCTGCTGGCCATTGGGGGTGCCGGTGTCGTCAGCGTTGCATCTCATCTGGTGGGCGACCGGCTGCAAACGATGATTCAAGCGTTTGAAACAGGCCAAACCAAAGTGGCCACAGAGATTCACCTGCAGCTTTTCCCCCTGTTCAAAGCCCTGTTTAAAACCACCAATCCCATTCCGGTGAAAACCGCACTCAGGCTTCAAGGGTGGGATGTGGGCCACACGCGCTTGCCGCTGTGCGATGACCCAGCCGTCGATCTCAGCAAAATTTTATCGGCACAGATGGCTAAGCTGTCCCTTCTCTGACGCCGGCGGCACTAAACAGGTTTTTTGGAAAACTGAATATATCAACGCCGTGTCTAACTTCTGACAGTACGGGAACCCTGTATTTGTCAGAAGTCAGCAGTCAGCCAACCGCAGTCAGCAGCCACAGCTTTCGGAAGTGAAAATCCTCTGGCCAGTGGCAGCGACAGTCTGGCAGCTGACAGATAGAAGCTGGGAAAAAACGTGATAGTTAACCGCTGATATCTAAATTTATTTCCAACTGTTAAGGAACAACTTATCTATAAGGATGAACATGAGCAAAAACGGCACAGCACCCGCTCTCAAAATAATCCCTCTGGGGGGGCTGCATGAAATCGGCAAGAATACCTGCATCTTCGAGTTTGGGGACGATATGATACTCCTGGATGCCGGTCTGGCTTTCCCTACCGAGTCGATGCACGGGGTTAATATTGTACTGCCAGATATGACCTACGTGCGCGAAAATCGCCACAAAATCAAGGGGATGATTGTCACCCACGGTCACGAAGACCACATCGGCGGGATTCCCTTTCACCTGAAGCAATTTGACGTTCCCGTGATCTATGGCCCCCGCTTTGCGATGGCCTTGCTGGAAGGCAAGCTGGACGAAGCAGGTGTGGCGAACCGCACGGAGCTGCGAACGGTGGGCCCGCGCGATATGGTGCGCGTGGGCAGCTCGTTTTTTGTGGAATTTATTCGCAACACCCACTCGATTGCTGACAGCTTTACTGTCGCCATCCACACCCCAGTGGGCGTGGTGATTCACACCGGCGACTTCAAAATCGACCACACGCCGGTGGACGGCGAGCGCTTTGACCTGCACCGGCTGGCTGAGTACGGCGAAAAGGGGGTTTTGTGCCTGATGAGCGACTCGACCAACTCGGAAGTGCCCGGATTTACGCCTTCAGAACGGTCTGTCGCGCCCAACCTCGACCGCATCTTCGCGCAAGCGCCTGGTCGCCTGATGGTGACCACCTTTGCCTCCTCAGTCCACCGGCTCCAGATGGTTTTGGAGCTGGCCTTGAAACACAACCGGCTGGTGTCTGTGGTGGGCCGGTCGATGCTCAACGTGATCGCCCACGCCCGCAATCTGGGCTACATTAAGTGTGAGGACTCCCTGTTCCTGCCTTTGCACGCTATCCGCAGTTTGCCAGACGAGAAAGTCCTGATTCTCACCACCGGCTCTCAGGGCGAGCCCATGTCCGCCATGACGCGGATTGCCAATGGCGAGCACCGGCAGCTGAAAATCCGTCCGGGGGATACGGTGGTCTTTTCCGCCAACCCCATCCCTGGCAATACCATCGCCGTGGTCAACACCATTGACAAGCTGATGATGCAGGGCGCTAATGTAGTTTATGGCCGCGAAAAAGGGATTCACGTTTCCGGTCACGGCTGTCAGGAAGACCAAAAGCTGATGATTTCCCTGACTCGTCCCAAGTTTTTCCTGCCGGTGCACGGCGAGCACCGCATGCTGGTCCAGCACGCCAAAACCGCTCAGAGTATGGGTATACCCGCTGAGAATATGGTGATTATCAACAACGGCGACGTGGTGGAGCTGACGGAAAACAGCATCCGCAAAACGGACAAGGTGCCCTCTGGACTGGAGCTGGTGGACTCTTCTCGCTCTGGGGTGGTGCAAGACCGGGTGCTCAAAGAGCGCCAGCAGCTGGCGGAAGAAGGCGTCGTGACGGTTGCGGCAGCAATCGACTGGAATGGCCAGCTGGCGGCGGAGCCGGAACTGCACCTGCGCGGGGTGGTGTCCTCGGTTGAGCGCGGCATCCTGCAAAAGTGGGTCAGCGAGACGATTGAAGATTTGCTCAGCGACCGCTGGGGAGAATTTGCCAAAACCACCGGCGATACAGAGGTGGTGGAGGTGGACTGGGCCGGTTTGCAAGTGCTGCTGGAGCGGGAACTGCAGCGCATGCTGCGGCGCGAGCTCCAGAGCAGCCCGCTGCTCGTGTTTTTGATGCAAACGCCTAAGGAAGGGCAGGTGAAAGCGGCGGGACGCCGGCGGCGCACGGCGGCTAAGGTCGCTTCGTAACTGCGCATTTAATTTGCGCTATCCATCTCTATTTACTCGTTATGGGGCGGGCACGGGAGCCCGCACCTACGGCCAGGGAAAGCATATCTGGAGGTTCTGCCTCCTTGGGAGCATATGCAGATTAAAAGCCTAAAAGCTTAGGGCTGTATCTGGGTGTGGCTCAGGGGTGGGGGGTGGCCCGCCCCTATTATTGTGCCGGCTCACCTTGGGAGAGCCGGCGCTTTTGCGTCCGCTTGATTGCCCTTTATTAAAACTTCTACAGACAAAATTCCTTTCACCTACTAAAAACAGAGCGACTATGCCTAAAAGAGAGAGTGAAAAGCAGTTTGATGAATTGATGAAGCAAAACCGTCACATCAACAATGAGATTTTAGCTAAAGCTGGCTGGATTTGTGCGAGTGTTGATGTAGAAGCAGGGCGGGAAATTTTAATGGCCAGAAAAGAGTTCCTTGTAAGTGAGTATTATTTTCCCTTCTTACCTAGAGCAGGCGACATAATTGGCCTGACAACTTTTAGCAAAGAAGCGGTACTTGAATACGGGCCGGAGAGTGAGTACACAGATTCTATACAAGCCAAAGTGATAGAGGTCGAGATTGAAAGTATTTCAAGCGCTGCTCCACTAATACAGGTGTCTCAGGCTATAGAATCCTTGTGCGTTTTTCTCAAAGTCATTTTATTACCGTCCTAGCACGGCAGTTACAAAAGAGCATCTGGCTTGACAGCTCTGGCCTCGGAACGCAAACGAGGGTTGACAATCGCTTTATTGAAGAGATTGCAATTTCTCCATTGATGCCGCCCGTCGCATGCTGTGTCAGAGTATGCCGTCACCGCACACCTGTCCATCGCATTTGCGGGCCTTTCTTCCTATCAAAAAGTGCTACTTCGTCTGCCATTCCTGCAAACGAGACAGCCCCCAAGCTGAACAGCAGGGGGCTGTCTTGTTTGAGCCGAGCAGGTTTTGCTAGGCTGATTGCCAATCTGTATCTTCATTGTAGCGCTGCCGGTCTGGCGACATCCTTAATCTAAAAGCGTGTTTATAAAGTAATTATTAATGTGGGGGCCAGAAACCGGCTTTCTTCTTTAGGAGGGCTGAGTTCTTTCAGCTTCCCCACCACAAGAACCCCGGTTTCTTGTGACTTCACTTTTTCCTCGAATCTGACCCCGTGCGCCACCACAGCATCGCTCACCGGCTTGCTTGCCCTCTCCACCGGCACCCCCAGGCGAACGCGCCGGCGTCCCCTTAACCTCTGGGACAAACAGGCTCAGCCGCTACTCAAAAGCTGGGCTCCCTCTCCCGGGGAGGTCATTCAGTTGCCGGCTGAGCGTGGGACTGTCCAGCTAAAAACTGTGACCGGCTGCTGTCGGAGTCCCTCACCCAACAATCCAGAGGATCTCTGTGTGCCTGGGCCGAATTCAGGCTGCAGATAACTGGCCAATCAGAGGCGAAGTCCCAGAACCGAAAACAGTGTTTCCAGCAACATACTTTTTTCGGACAGCGGGACACCTGTCCCGCGCCGCACCGGCTTGCATGGCCACACCCGAGCCGGTGCCACAGCCTGAATAATAGCTAAGCGCCCACTTGACTGGGAACACCACAGGTGGTAAAGGGGGTCAGGTTTAATTAGAGACAGCCGGCCATACAGCTACGGAGTGATATCGATCGCTTGGGGAAGTGAGGGAAATTATTTATGCCGGTGATAGAAATCGTTTATGATTGATTCGCTTTGGGGCAATATAGCAGTGTGATGCGAAAGTATGACACTTACGCAGCCGAAATCTGGGCGACCGCGCTCAACAGCAGTCAACCCCCAGCCCCGCCGGCTGCGCCAATCCGGTAGAACCTCCAAAGATACCGTAAAGAATCGGCAGAGGCTCACACAACCTCGGGCCAACAGAGGACACATCGATGAGTGTATCCAAATATACCACACAAACTCTGGCTCCTGCAAGAAGCCGGTTATGGATTCGCCAAACACAAACCCCTATGAGTGCAGTAACAGCTGCTCGCTATCCCGCCCAACACCCCGCTTTCGACCTGCTGCAACCCTTGCGCCAGTGGCTCGACGGGATAAAAATCCACGATGCCAAGTTCGCCCGGCTGCTGTGCCGGCTAATTCCAGCCCAGTGCCCCTTTGAGCGAGACATCACACTGTTTGGGAAAGTCCTGTTCCACATCCCGCCCATGTGCAAGCTCAACCCCCTCTACGACCAATTCGTGGGTCTGCGCTTCCGGGCGCTTTGCTATCTCGCCGATGAGTGCGGTGAAGATGTGAGACGCTACTGCTAATCGAGCCAGACAGGTTGCGATATTATACCACAACTCGGATCGCCCGCAATTGCTGTTTGGCTGTAAGGCTTTCTCGCTGCGACGCTTCACAACACTATTGTATTTGCTAGCTGTGTGAGATTTTCCTAGTGCTGCGTGGCAGGAGTGCCCCGCCAGTTATTCCAAGTCCTCCATCTTAACATCTCCCCATCTGCCCATCGTTTGGGAAACTGGTCCAAAATTTCTGCACCGCCGCACTAGATTATAGCTGCGCTGCGTGTCGCCCGAGTCGGAGGCTAAACCGGCTGCAGCACAAGTAACCCAATGGGTGCCGGTGGCAATTCACCGCCAGAGAAATCCTACCGATATTGCACCGGCACCCCAAACCCGAATCTATAGAAACCCGTTTTCTCCACGAAAGCGGGTTTCTCCACTTTTGGGGTTTTGTCGGGTATTGTTATATAGCGCGTCAATAACCTTCGCGTAAATTTCAGAACCCCGGTTTCTTAAAGAAACCGGGGTTCTGGCCCCCAGCGGTTGCGCAAATCATTTAGAACTGCTATAGCAGCAGTCATATTGGTTAGGACACGCGCTTGGCCCAATTGCCGGCTGCTATATCAGAGGTTAGGGGCGGGTTTATCGGTGTTGTAGCTGTGTGGCACTCTTTGTCGGTGTTCCCGCCCCTACATCATGTTAAACCCCAAGTCCTTTCCCTAAGTGCCTACTGCTATATCTCGCACAGGTAAGCTGTTAGGCTTTTAACCTGCTTTTCCGTTGAAAGGAGGCAGAGCCTCCAGATTGCGTTCCCAGCCTGAGGCTGGGAACGAGAGACATTCTCTAGAGGCACAAACTACATCCAAACTCTTGCGAGGAACGCAGTATGAAAAAAAGCGCGAAGAAGCGCCGGTCTAAAAAGTTATGGCAACTTTTTTTAGTGTGCGCTTTGCTGTTCAGCATTTTTGGCGGATTTTACGCTCTCTCGGCTGCCTACAACTATCTGGCGGCTCAGGAATCGCAACCCAATTCCTCTGTCGCGGCTGAATCAGCTGGAAAAGAAACCCCTACACTGACATCCAATCTTTCCCCCAGTTGCGGCAGTCCCACCGGCGGGCCGGCGGACAATCCGATTGCAGCCAAATATGGCAGTTCAGCTTACCCGCCGGCTGGCAGGATTAAGTGGAATTGCGTCTATAATATCCGTGACTTTAAAGGCTCCTCAATGGTGGAGCGGTTCAATTCAGCGCGAGACGCCGCCGCAGCAGCCGGCGGGGGAGTCGTCTATTTCCCCGCCGGCACGTATAACTTTACTGACAGCATTTCCTTGAAAAATGGCGTGGTCATCCGGGGGGAAACTCCGGCGGTTAAAGATGCCAAATCCAGCGCTTACGCACCCCTGGCTAAGTTAGTCTTTCCCAAATACGAACCGAAATTATCAGGAAGCGGAACCCCCAACGAGACGGCGTTCAAAAAAATATTGACAGCCGAGCCGAACCGGGACAGCAATATTGGGATTGTGAATGTTGATGTGAATCGCGCCGGCATCTCCTGGGAGGGGGATGCGGATGCCGGTCAAAACAAAAATATAATCGTGTTTGGCATTCGCAACAACAATGTAGCCGAGCCAGACCCAAGAGTTCCCGATACGTCCTTTCAGGAGCCGTGGGTGCGGTACAGTTACCGGTTTGGGGCTAATTTGAAAATCAATGCTTCCGAAAATGTGTTAGTTGCCAACAATCGCATCAACGATGCCATCACGGACAGTTACGAGCAACCGGGCTATAAGGTTAAAGCGCTCAAAGGAAACGAAATCATCACTTATTCAGAAGGCAGTAAAGTGCCGTTCCACTATGGCAATCATTATGCTATAGTGGTGAATAGGTCAAAATCGGGGGGATACAGCCTCGCTGCCGGTCCGCAAACAGAGCCCGGACTGTTTCGCAAGGGGATTGTCATCCGAGACAACTGGGTTTATCATACCATGAGAGTGGCTATTCAGGCGTCGGGGGAAGGGTTGGTGATTCAAGACAACCAGATTAAAGACGAATCAAGAAAACAGTGGTGGACTGACCCGACCGGCACCCAGCAGCCGCAAGGTGCGGTGACGCTGGAGAACCGCGCCATAGATTGGTCGGGGTGGAATGTGCGAATTGAGGGGAATAGCTATGAAGTGTACCGGCATCAGGTGATGGATTCGCGCTATCTGAGCGTGGATGGGGAGGGGATTCTCATTCAGGAGTGCTGCGGCGGGACGACAGTGCGCGGAGCGTCCATCAGCAAGAATCAGGGTAACTCTTACATCGGGCTTTACAAAGTTCCGGAGATTCGCAATGTGCGGATTGCGGACAACAAGCTGCTGTCTAATATAACCAATACGCCCCTGATTTATGTAGTGGCGGATACCAATAATAGCGCACATTCGATGGAGGGTGTGCGGATTGAGGGCAATACGGTGAGTGGGGATATTTTGGCCAAAGCTAGCGCGGGAGGGAGCGGGAATGCTATCCGAAATAATGCGGGAAATAATAGTGGGGCGATAGAAGCGTCGTGTCACGTTGCGGTGAGTGGGAATAGCGGGTTTCAAGAGAAACCGTGCTTGCAGTGAGGGGATTGATCGCTTCGGGAGGCAGAGCCTCTTGGGGGTCGTTCCCAGCCTGAGGCTGGGAACGAGAAACTTGGGTTATAATAGTAGTGGAAATCGGCAATATGAGAGGAGGTTCAAGGTTTATACACGTCCTTTAGCTCGTTTAATTGAGCAACTGCAGCGCTTGCCCGGAGTTGGGCCAAAAACCGCGCAGCGCTTGGCTTTGCACATCCTCAAGCGCCCGGAAGGGGAGGTAGCCGCGCTGGCGCACGCTTTGATTGAGGCGAAACAGCAAGTGGGGCTGTGTCAGGTGTGCTTTCACCTGTCAGCTGAACCGGTTTGCGAGATTTGCCGCAATACCGACCGCGACAGCACCACGATTTGTGTGGTGGCGGACTCTCGGGATGTGATTGCGGTGGAAAGAACGCGGGAGTATCGCGGCAAATATCACGTTTTGGGCGGGGTGATTTCGCCGATGGATGGGATTGGTCCGGAACAGCTGTATATCTCGCCGCTGGTGCGGCGGGTGAGTCAGCAAAAGATTCAGGAAGTGATTCTGGCGATAAGTCCGAGTGTGGAAGGGGAGACGACGACGCTGTATGTCGGTCAGCTGCTCAAACCGTTTGCAAAGGTGACGCGGATTGCTTTTGGGTTGCCGGTCGGGGGCGATTTGGAGTACGCCGATGAGGTGACGCTGGCGCGGGCGCTGGAAGGGCGACGGGAGTTGGATTAGGCGACTGAGGTGCCGGTCGGGCTACAGAGCACAGGCGAGACGCCTGTGCTACGTCGGGAAGGGGGGGCTAAAGAGCGATTCCCCCCGCTTTTTTTGGGGGATAGCCGGTGCTTCAGTTAAGCTAGAGAATTTCCTTGAGATCCAAGACAAATCCTGGCAGCACCTCTTCCCCTGACAGGGTTTCTGGATTTTGAAGAATCTCGACATCTCGACCGGCGCGATAAATTTCCACTCGTTTGTTTTGCGGGTCTATTAACCAGCCCAGTCGAGTACCGTTATCCATATACTCCTGCATTTTCTCGCGCAAGTCTGTCAGGGAATCACTCGGAGAGCGCAACTCGACGGCAAAATCAGGACACAGGGGGAGAAATTTCTGTCTTTGCTCACGGGTTAAGGCATCCCAGCGCTCTCGGGGAATCCAAGCTAAATCGGGGGCGCGATCCGCACCATTCGGCAGCTTGAAACCGGTCGAAGAGTCAAAACCTTTGCCTAGATTAGTCTGTTTGTTCCAGACTCCAAGCTCGACGGCCATGTCAAAGTTGCGATTGCCGGTTTCTCCTCCTGTGGGGGACATAATGAGTAATTCTCCTTTGGCTGTGCGCTCAAATCTTAAATCGCGGTTCTTCTGACAGAGCTGGAAAAACTGCTCGTCTGTCAAGTCGATCTTTAAGCGGAGAGTGGGTGTCGGTGGCGAGCTGATTGTGGCAACTTCCATATACTTTTCCCTACTTCGGCTGCTATACTGTTTCTATTATAGAGCTTATTTGTGAGAGTGTAAAGCTGTGGCAGCTGAGCCTGACATGCAGGGGGCTGTACGGTGTGAGAAGGAGGGTGCGTTACGCAAGGGAACGGCACCCTACAAGTTAGAAGCTATAAACTTTTAGAAGATCCCGGCACCATACCCTAGCACACTGTCAGGATCGTAGCGGCGCTTGGCACTGACCAGCATGTCCCACACCCGCCCAAAATGCTGCTGCCAATCGAGTTGAGAAAAAGGAATGGAACCGACCGGATAGCGGGTGCCGCCTAAATTGCGATTGCGCTCGAAGAGTGAGCGATTGCTGGCTATCATGCGGTCAGCACCGATTGAGTCTGGTAATGCGTTGCGCATGCATAGCGAACAGGAAGACAACCGGCTCTCCGGGCGCGCGAAACAGCGGCATCTTGAAACGCTCTGTTTTGACTGGATAGAGGAGCACCGGCCCGCCACCTGTATCAGCCGGCGTTAGCGTTGAAAGGATGTCGCCAACATACCGCTCCACCGCTGTGCCGGGGACAAACAGATTAATCCAGGGATGGGGGCAAGACCACAAGCCCAGAGATTTGAGAGCGGCAACATCTTCAGCCAGCCGGTTAGCGTGCTCGAAATACGATTTGTCCTCAATCTCTTCCCTGCCCGGAATGCAGCTCAAACCGGCAAGCAGGCGGGTGTTGTCTGGCAGTGCCGGCGGCGTGTAAAAGCGCACAGCCTGCAACACGAACTCCCAGCCGCCGCTGCTGCTGGGAACCACCTGGCCCTCTACAAAGTTGAACCGGTCGCCGGCAATTAACAGCCGCTGGTCGCCGAGAAAGGCAGCCAGATTGTCGTAGAATAAATGAAACACCCGAGCCCTTGTTTCGGCGGGGATGAGTTTAATCGCTGCCCGAACGATAATCCCGCACTGACCCCATCCCGCCAGCACGGCTGAAAATAAATCGGGCTTTTGCGAAGGCGAACAGGTTTCCAGGTTGCCCTCGCCAGTTACGACCTGAAGTTCGAGGACATTATCGGCCTGCAAACCGTGGAGATAAGTCGCGCCGCCAATACCGCCGGCTGACAGGGTGCCTCCTACGGACAGATCCAGATAATCGGTGAGGCTGTGCGGTGTCAGCTGTTGCTCTTGCGCCGCTTGCAAGAGGTCGCCCCACAGCACGCCGGCATCAACTTCTATGCGACCGGCGCTGATAGAGTGAATGGCGTTGAGCTCACTCATGTCGGTGACGGTTCCTGAATCGACCTGTGACTGACCGCCGGTGGTGTGACCCTGACCCCGCGCAACCACCTTGAACTTGTGGGTGCGGCTGAATTTGATTGTGCGGGCGATGTCTTCAATCGAGCCCGGTTTCAGCACTGCAGCCGGTTGGCGACTGACGATATGGCCGAAATCATCAGCAGCAGCAGCCCGCACCGCACCGCCGGCGCAAAGCACCCCATCGAGGGGCGAGAGGGCTTCAAATTCGGATACTGATCCTGCGGATGTCACCCAGGAACGACTGACTGGATCGAACCCAATTACGGGAGCGCAGGCGATTAAATCTTGCAAAAAGCTAGAGCCAGATATATTGTTTTTCATGCGCAATTCCCTCAATAGTTTATAATATTATTTGTGGCTCTTGTAACTGCAGTTGGGGCACAGCAGCTGGAGATTCGCTCCGGCCAACTGCCAGCGCGCCCATTGCCCACTGCCGGTGTTCAGCTGGCTGAGGTAGTCGGGGCGGTTTTCACGGGAGCGAGCGGGAGAGGGAGGGCGGCAGGGAAGCCGGCGGCGCAGCTTGGGGCCGGCACCCCACAGGTCGCTTCCGGGTTGCTGTGCCGGAGCCAGAGAGAGCGTGGGGTGGTGGGGCTGTGTTCCCCTTGACAGGTCGTTTGTTTTTTGGGTGCGCTCCCGGAATCGGGATTGACTCTCAAGCCCGGGGCGTCAGGCGGCGTTTGTGAGCGTCTGCGCCAAGAGCGAGCCCTCTACTTGCCTTGAAATGTGGCGCAGCAGGGGGTTAAAATGTGCTGCAGTAGTGTATAGTTGCACTGGCGGTACGCGAACCGGCTGACCGGCTAGCGCAAAGCGCTGGGGCTGGGGGAATTTTTATGCCGGTGGCGGCGAATTTAGATCCTGGCATGGCGGCGCTGCTGTCACAATAACAAGTAGTTGCTCTGCGGCGCACGCACTTTGGGCGTTCCGCCCCAGTGTGAAGAGTTGTGAGATGAGTTTTACCCCGTCCCGACATGCCGAGGTGCCAGCGTCCCCAGTTCCTTTCAGCTTTCGCGGGCTGAATTAGGAGATGAAAAACTCCACGCCCGCTCGCTGCGCTCTTTTTGATGGGTGGGAAAAGTACCGAGAGGCAAGCAAGGCGGTTTTCACCGGCTCTCACAGAGAAAGTAGCCCCGCTCGCGACTAGCGCTCCCGACAGGAGAATATGCGATTGTTGAAAACCCCTTCCCACCCCTGCGCAAGCCAGTAAAAACACCGGATTAATGCCTGAAAGCCCCCACCTCGAAGCTATGACTCATAAAGTATACGCTCCAAGCGTTCACCTGTTTGCCTTTCACCAGCGCAATGGCTTGGCCAGCGACTCCAGCCCAGTGGAGTCAGCCAATAGCCTGCTGTGGCAAAAATGCGACCAAATCTTTGAGAAACTCAAGCTAGAGAATCTCAAACTGACGCAGGAGCTAGCTCCTCCCAAAGAATCAGACAGCCCCCGCGTTTTGCTCCAGAAAGCGGAGGTGAGGGAGCAGAATATTTCTCCTCCGTTCGACGTTTCGCTCCCGTTCGACGGACAGATTCTCCTCGACGAGAGTGAAGTGGTGAAAATAGCAGGCTTTGCCTATCCCCTGCAAACTCCTGACAGTTACGCGCTCTGGCTGAACTTGCGCCGGCCTGACAGAGAAAATGGCCAGAAAACAGCGAGTGTAGAGCCGGCGCTGCTGGGCAAGTTGAATCCAGACAACTGCTTGCTGCCAGAGTTTATCGACAGCTCACTGGGTCAAACCCTGCTGATTACAGCTTGGCTAACCGAAGGGCAAAATTCCCAGGACAAAGTTTTTTTAAAAGAGCTGGCTGACCAGTGCGTGAAGAATTTCATTCCCGATCCAGACAAGCGCCCGTCCTTCAATCGCGACGGGCTGTTATTTGGCAGCCCCATTTTTGAGTATGGCATTATCAACCAGCCGCCGCCGTACCGGCACATCCTGGTCTGGCTCTTGTGCCACTCCGTTACCGAGATAAAGTTCGGCAAGTGCTATCAAGAATTAATGGAGCTGTTTTCCTACCGTTCTAAAATCGTTCAAGCTTACCAAACCAGCCGCAACGTTTGCAAACAGGTGTCGGAAGAGTATGGAAATATTGAGCGAGAGATTGAGACAATTTATCAGCTTTCTGAAGGCCGGTTGCGAGATACAGAACTGCTGCGATTCAAAGAGCAGCTCAAACTTATCCCCAAAAGGGCGCTGGAATATTCTCGCTTCCTGAGAGACTTGCAGCAGGGCCGCCATACGATAAGAATTAACGCTCAGAAATATGAAGATAAAGTCAATCAAATTCAGGGCAAGCTTCAATCTGACAGCCTAGAATTTTTAGAGACATTTAGCCAGAAAAATTGCCTTTCCCTGCAAGAACAAATCCAAGCCGACTTGAACTATTTCGAGCATGGAGTGGGCTTGCAGGAAAAAATGCTTGGTGCCATTCGAGGCATGGTAGAAATTGAACACGCTGAGCGCGAGCGCCACTTGCAAGATACAATCGGGTGGCTGGGCATTGGCATCGGTACGGCGGCGGTGGTTGGCTCCTGTAGCGCCCACCTAACACCGGCCAATCCCATCCAACCCCCCTTTACTTCTGACACCCTCCATCCCTTCACCGCCTCCGCACTCGCTAGCGTTATTGGAGGCGTCGCAGCGGGGTGGGTGGCGAGGTTGTTCCTCCAGCGCCGCCGAAAAAAGGCTGCCAAAACATAATCCCAAATCCGCCTGAAACTTGCCGGTGATTTAACCCCCTCCCCGGAGCGCGAAGAGGGGGTGTTGGCCTTTGAGGTTTCTGTTGGCTAATGCTATAAAGCAAAGGTAGAAACCCGGTTCCTCACCCCCTGCAACCGGTTGGCGGCGCTTACTGCTCCACCTTCACGCCTTTCCAAAACGCCACATACCCTTCGATATGCTTGGCGGCATCCTTGGTTGCCGGATAGTACCAGGCGGCATCTTTATTGACCTGACCGTCAACACAGATGCTGTAGTAACTGGCAACCCCTTTCCAAGGACAGGTGGTGTGCGTGCTGCTGTCCTGGAAATACTGGCGGTTGATGGCATCCGGCGGAAAATAATAATTGCCTTCCACGACTTTGCCAGCGTCGCTTTCGGCTAAAACGGCTCCGTTCCACACGGCTTTCGGCATTGCTCCCTCCACTGAAAACTGCTCACCCAACATTTTGCCCTAAGCGCAAGCGGAACGCAACAGCGTCCAGCGCCTGCAGCCAGTAAACCCCTCTCGCTGCGGAGTGCTGGGGAGAATTGTAGCTCCTGAACCGCCCTGCTGATATAGCCTTTCTCATATTAGTGAGGTACTGGGGAACCCGGTTTCTTTAAGAAACCGGGTTTCTGGGCCACAGTTCACCCAGCCGAGAAACGCTATAAACTAGGGGATATCTGCGTTAATATGGGGGTTTAGCCAATCCAACTGCCTCTAAAATCCAAGCCATCGGACTCAGACATTAAGCGGCTATTATAACATAAATATGCCCGCCGGTCGGGGGACAGCTGAAATAAAATTTTCTTGGGTGTGGCTGACCAAAAGCAGATAAAATAGGTGGGAGATAAACGAGTAATTCAGGGCAATGTCAGGAAACTTCCCGCCAGCGGCGCGAGAGCCGTCCTCTCTAGAGCAAGCACTCAAACAGTTTTTTGGCTACGACAGCTTCCGTCCGGGCCAGCAGCAAATCGTAGAAGACGCTCTGAACAGCCGGGATTTGCTGATTGTCATGCCCACCGGCGGGGGCAAGTCGCTGTGCTTTCAGCTGCCGGCGCTGCTAAAACCGGGCCTGACGGTAGTGGTGTCGCCGCTGATTGCCCTGATGCAAGACCAAGTGGAAGCGCTGCGCAATAACGGCATTGGGGCGACCTTTCTCAACAGCACCCTCAACTGGCAAGCGGAACTGCGAGCCAAAGAAGCCATCCTCAACGGTCGGGTGAAACTGCTCTACGTTGCCCCGGAACGCTTGCTGAGCGAGAGATTTATGCCGTTCCTCGAACAGGTGGACGCCGAGATCGGAATTAATGGCTTCGCCATCGACGAGGCCCACTGCGTGTCCGAGTGGGGTCACGACTTCCGCCCAGAGTACCGGCAGCTGCGGCAGCTGCGCCGGCGCTACCCAAAGGTGCCGCTGATGGCACTCACCGCCACCGCCACCGCTCGCGTCCGCACTGACATTACGCAGCAGCTGGCGCTGCGGCAGCCGGTCACTCACGTCGCCAGCTTCAACCGGCCCAACCTTTACTACGAAGTCCGCCCCAAGCACCGGCAGTCCTACTCAGAACTGTTGCAGATCGTCCGGACTGCCGGCGGCAGCGGGATTGTCTACTGCCTCAGCCGCAAGAAAGTGGACGAACTGGCATTGAGATTGCGAAACAGCAAGATTTCCGCCTTACCCTACCACGCAGGGATGAGCGACGAGGAGCGCAGCGTCAATCAAACCCGCTTCATTCGCGATGACGCCCAAGTCATGGTGGCCACAATTGCCTTTGGCATGGGCATCAACAAGCCAGACGTGCGCTTTGTCGTCCACTACGACTTGCCGCGCAATTTGGAAAGCTATTACCAAGAATCGGGACGCGCCGGCAGGGATGGGGAACAGGCATTGTGCACCCTGTTTTTCAGCTACGGCGATTTGAAGACCATTGAGTACCTTATCGACCAAAAACCGGACCCGCAAGAGCAGCGTATCGCCCGCCAGCAGCTGCGCCGCATGATTGACTACGCCGAAGGGACGGACTGCCGGCGCACCATCCAGCTGAGCTATTTCGGAGAGCAATTTCCTGGAAACTGCGGCAACTGCGATAACTGCCGGTATCCCAAGCCGGTAGAAGACAGGACCGTTGAGGCGCAGAAGTTTCTCTCCTGTGTGGCCAGGTGCGGGGAGCGGTTTGGGGTGACACACATTATCGACGTGCTGCGCGGCTGTAAAAATCAAAAAATTCAGCAGTACGAACACCACAACCTGTCTACTTACGGGATTGGCAAAGACAGGAGCGAGGACGACTGGAAGACGCTGGGGCGGACGCTGCTGCACCAGGGTTTGGTGGATGAAACCAGCGACGGCTACCGAGTTCTGAAGCTCAATGAGCGCAGCTGGGAAGTGATGCGCAAACAGCGCACCGTTTTGGTCGCCCGCACCTTGGCGGAAACCGCCATCCGGACAGAACGCTCCCTGCGCTCCGCTGAGGTGGAGATGCTGTTCGACCGGCTGCGAGCGCTGCGCAAAGAAATCGCCGACGAGCAATCCTTACCCCCCTATATGGTGTTTCAAGATTCCACCCTGCGGCTGATGGCGCAGCAACGGCCCCAAACCCTGGAGAAATTTGGCCAACTTAACGGCGTCGTCAATTACAAAGTGACTCAGTATGGCGAGCGGTTTGTTGCCGAAATCCGGGCTTACTGCCAAGAGCAGGGGGCGTCTGGAGGCCCGGCGGACAATCTGCCCTCCGACAGCCAGCAGCTGACACTCCAGCTGCACCGGCAAGGTTTGAGTCCGGCAGAAATTGCCCAAAAACGGCAGCTCAGCCCCAGCACCATTATCGAACACCTGACCCAGCTGATTGAGATGAAGCTGCCGGTGGATTTAAACCAGCTGGTGCCCTTTGAGCGCCAGGAGGTGATTTTGCAAGCTATCGAAACAGTGGGGGCTGAGTCCCTGAAGCCGATTTTTGAATATCTGGGAGAAAGCTACAGCTATGATGAAATCAAACTGGTGCGGGCTTGGGTGCGCAGCGGAAATGACACCTTGGGCTTTTGAGCAATAAATTCAACGTAAAAATTCACTCCGGGCCGCCGGCACGGCGAGCGAGAGGTTAGGCTTTTAATCTGCTTAGAGGAGGGGCGGTTGCGACAGACATAGCTAAAAAAAAAAGGCTATGTATGGTGCGGTGGGATAGAGATAAATAGCGCAAATTAAATGCAGAGTAGCCGCTTGCTGCGGCGTCAGCAGTGGGGTGAGGTCCCCTTGGGGACAGCACCCGACTGGCTGAGTGGAGCGGGGCAGGTGAGCTTTCTGCTTAAATTTATTTATGTCGTTTCAATCCCGTTTCCGGGATTCAGCTGGCCAAAGCTCTTCTCCTCCTGCAACCTGCTGAAATCATTGTCTCATTCATTTGGGCTTCTTTGCACAACCGGGATGCTCCCCGCAGCAACACCCCAACAGACCGGCAGGCAATCCGCGCTCCTGAGGAATCTCCGCCCCACCACCGCGCTTGCTGAAAGCGGGGAAGGCGGTTTTAAGGAAGGCGGGTTTTACCGGGGAAGCCGGTTTGGTCTCGTGCGGAAGGTTTTTCCTGACACCTCACACCTCACACGGGCCCAGAAAAAAGAGCCCGGTAAGAAAACTGTCCCGAGACTGGCACATTCAGTCCCCAATATCTCTGACACTAGACTTGTAGCGACATTTCCTCTTACGCATGAACCGCCCACCCTCTTCCAATGCCTACAACCCCACCAGTCAAGAACGAGCCGACTTGGCGCGGATGGTCGATTACAGCTCAGTGCAGTCGCTAGCGGAAATTTGGCCTCTGGCGAAAGAGCGCTTTGGCAGCGTGATTGCCCTGCAAGACCCGCACGCCAAGCCGCCGGTGCAGCTGACCTACGCGGCGCTGGCAGAGCAGATCCAGCAGTTTGCCGGCGGGCTGCAGGCACTGGGGTTGCAACCGCACAACGGGGACACCCCCCCGCGCGTCGCCCTGTTTTCTGACAACAGCCCCCGCTGGTTTATCGCCGATCAGGGGATTATCGCCGCCGGCGCTGCAGATGCGGTGCGCTCCTCACAAGCCGACAGGGATGAGCTGCTGTACATCCTGGAAAATAGCGGCAGCACCGGCTTGGTGGTGGAAAACCTGGCGGCGCTGAAAAAACTGCGCCCGCGCCTGGACGACCTGCCGGTGGAGTGGGTGGTGCTGCTGTCCGACGAACAGCCCCCCGATGAAGCCCTGCCGGTGCGCAACTTCTCCCAAGTGATGGCTCAAGGCGCTGGCAAATTCCAGCCGCCGCCACCGCCAAACCGGCAAACCCTGGCCACCCTGCTCTACACCTCCGGCACCACCGGCAAACCCAAAGGCGTCTCCCTCACCCACGGCAACCTGCTGCACCAGATCTCCACCTTGGGTGCCGTGATTCAGCCGCAACCGGGAGATCGAGCCCTCACCCTCCTCCCGACCTGGCACACCCTGGGGCGCACCGCCGAATACTTTCTCCTCTGCGCTGGCTGCACCCAGATATACACCAACATCCGCTACATCAAGCGAGACTTCAAAGACTTCAAACCCCAGTACCTGGTGGCGGTCCCCCGCCTGTGGGAGTCCATCTATGAAGGCGTCCAGAAACAGTTCCGCGAACAGCCCGAAAATAAGCAGCGCTTGGTAAAAACCTTCCTGAATCTCAGCCAGCGCTATATCGAAAACAAGCGCACCTGGCAGCAGCTGCAGTTGCAGCCCCAACCAAGCGCCCTTCCCGAAAGGCTGCTGGCGGGCATACAAGCCGCAGCCCTGTGGCCAATTCACGCCCTGGCAGGACGCCTGGTTTACTCGAAAATCCGGCAGGCGACCGGCGGCGAGCTCAAGTACGCCATCTGCGGCGGCGGCTCCTTGGCCATGCACTTGGAAAATTTCTTTGAGATTGTCGGGCTGCAACTGCTGGTGGGCTACGGCTTGACAGAAACCTCGCCGGTGCTGAGCGCACGGCGTTACTGGCACAACCTGCGGGGCTCCTCTGGCAAACCGATTCCCGGCACCGAAATCAAAATAGTCGATCTGGAAACCCGCAAAGAGCTTCCTGCCGGCCAGCGCGGCCTGGTTCTGGCGCGCGGACCCCAGCTGATGGCGGGCTACTATCAAAATTCGGAAGCCACGGCTAAGGCAATTGATAAAGATGGGTGGTTTGACACCGGCGACTTGGGCTGGGTGACGGCAGCGAACGATCTGGTGCTCACCGGGCGGGCGAAAGACACGATTGTGCTCACCAATGGGGAAAACATCGAGCCCCAGCCCATTGAAGACGCCTGCGCCCGCAGCCCTTATATTGACCAGATTGTGCTGGTAGGGCAAGATCAGAAAGCCCTCGGCGCACTGATTGTGCCCAATTTAGACGCCCTGCAAAAGTGGGCGGCGACCCAGAACATGCAGTTGCGCCTGCCGGCACCGATTGCCAGCCCGCCGGCGATGGTCCCAGGCCAAGCCGAAATGCCGGCGGCAGACCTCGATAGCAAGCCCGTCCAAGATTTGTTCCGGCAAGAATTGAATCGGGAGGTGCAAAACCGCCCCGGATACCGGCCCGACGACCGCATTGGCCCCTTCCGCCTGATTTTGGAGCCCTTTTCCACAGACAATGGCATGCTGACGCAAACCCTGAAAATCAAGCGACCTGTCGTGATGGAACGCTACCGCGATATGATCGACGGGATGTTTTCTTGATCCGGAAATTTTAAGCCAGAGCGAGAGCAAAGCTTATGGATATACCCACCTCCAAATTGTTCTTGAAACGATCCATTACGGTAAAAGCCGTCGTCACTCCCCGCTGGAAAGAAGAAGCTCAGCAGCAACTGCAAGCCCAAATCAACCAAATTGACAGTCAGCTGCAGCAGATGGAAATGCAGGCGCAGCGGATGATATCGGACATTCAAAGGCAAAGTCTGCAGCCCCCCGGACCTCAGGTGCTGCAGCAAATTGAGAATATTCAAGTCCAGGTGAATCAAAGGAAAAGTGAGCTGCTAGAGCAGAAAAATCAGATCCTGCAACAGCTGCAGCAAGTGCAGGTGCTGCAGCTGGAACAAGAGGTGAACCAGGGCCAGATTGAAAGCCTTTTCAGCATCGATCGGGGAGAAAACCTGGTAGAAAAGATGCAGGTAGAAATTCTGCTGCGGGATGGGGTGCTAGAGGAAATTCGCGGCGACCTTTAGGGACGATGCCTTCCGCCAGCGGGCCCGCACCGCCGGCCCTCAGGCGCGCGGGAAGGGTCCCGGGACTTGCAAAAACCGAGTTTGAGCGCGCTCACGGCGCTCTCGGGGCGCTTTCCTTGCGTCCAGAAACCTGGGAGCGGTGCCCGGCAAGTCCAAGGGCGCGAAATGCCCAGAACGGGATATAATGAAATGTTGCCTTGATGTAGTTTAATTTGTCGATTCGGATCGCCACGCTATGATTCACGAAGTTTTCATGCCCGCCCTCAGTTCCACGATGACCGAAGGCAAGATTGTGTCCTGGGAAAAGTCCCCAGGAGACAAGATTGAAAAAGGCGAAACAGTCGTGGTGGTCGAGTCGGACAAGGCAGACATGGATGTAGAGTCCTTTTATGAGGGCTATCTGGCTACGATCGTCGTGCCCGCCGGCGAAACGGCTGCTGTTGGCGCTGCTATCGCTCTGGTGGCGGAAACGGAAGCGGAAATAGAAACGGCCAAGCAGCAAGCGGCAGCGGCCAGCCAGCCGGCAGCCGAAAAGCCCGCCCCCGCCCCAGCCGCCCCAGAAGCCGCGCCCCAAGCCGCCCCCCAAGAAACCGCCAGCCGCCAGAATGGCAGGCTTGTCGTCTCTCCCCGCGCCAAGAAGCTGGCCAAGGAACTGGGGGTCGATTTGACCGGCCTGAAAGGCAGTGGCCCATCGGGGCGGATTGTCGCTGAGGATGTGGAAGCAGCAGCAGGGAAGGCCAAACCGCCCGCCGCCGCAGCGCCCGCACCGGCAGTGACGCCAGTGGCGCAACCAGTACCGGCAGCGCCGATCAAACCGGCACCGGCAGCACCGGCTGCAGTGCCGGCAGGTCAGGTGGTGCCCCTCAACACCCTGCAACAGGCTGTGGTGCGGAATATGGTGGCCAGTTTGCAGGTGCCGGCCTTCCGCGTCGCCTACACCATCACCACGGACAGCCTGGACAAGCTTTACAAGCAAGTGAAGTCTAAGGGCGTCACGATGACGGCACTGCTGGCTAAAGCAGTGGCAATCACCCTGCAAAAACACCCGCTGCTCAACGCCCGCTATACTGAACACGGGATTGAGTATCCCGCTGCGATTAATATCTCTATCGCAGTGGCGATGGAGGGCGGCGGGCTGATTACGCCGGTGTTGCAAAATGCCGACCGGGTTGATATCTACTCCCTGTCTCGCACTTGGAAGGATTTGGTTGAGCGCTCCCGCGTTAAGCAGCTGCAGCCGGCAGAGTATACCACAGGCACCTTCACTCTGTCAAATCTGGGGATGTATGGGGTGGACCGGTTTGACGCGATCTTGCCGCCCGGACAGGGATCTATCCTGGCGATCGGGGCGTCGCGGCCTCAAGTGGTGGCCACGGAAGACGGCATGCTGGGCGTGCGCCGGCAAATGCAGGTGAATATCACCTGCGATCACCGGGTTATCTACGGTGCCGATGCCGCTGCTTTCTTGCAGGATTTGGCGAAGTTGATAGAAACTGAGGCTCAATCTCTGACTCTTTAGGAAGAACTTGATGCTTGCCGGTGCGAGCAACTCCCAAAAAAACCCGGTTTCTTTGAGAAACCGGGTTCCTGAGTCGAAACCCGGTTTTTTTGAGAGACCGGATTTCTGGCAAAGGTTTCACCTAGAAGTTAGAACTGCTAGACTGATAAGGGACTGCCGAACTCCTCACTGTAAAACCGAACGTGTGAAGTCCTGATTGCAAACCTTTAACTACCTTTTCTACTGAAATGGTTAAAACCGATAAAGCTATGCGAACCTTATCCGTTGATATCGGCGGGAGTGGCATCAAGGCTCTTGTTCTGGACGCTGCAGGCGAGCCGGTGACGGAACGCAGCCGTGTGGATACGCCGCAACCCCCCAAACCGGAGGCCGTGATTGCGGCGATCGCAGATTTGGCAGCCGGTCTTGGGGAGTTTGACCGCGCCTCTGCCGGCTTTCCTGGCGTGGTGCGCCTCGGTGTTATTTATACGGCGGTGAATTTAGACCCGGACTGGGTGGGGTTTGATTTGGCAAAGGCGCTTCAAGAACGCTTGAATGTGCCGGTGCGGGTGGCAAATGATGCCGACATGCAGGGTATGGGGGCAATTTCTGGCAAGGGGGTTGAGCTGACAATCACTCTGGGCACCGGCTTTGGCTCGGGACTGTTTGTGGATGGGAAACTTGTGCCCAATCTGGAAATGGGTCACCACCCGTTTCGCAAGGGGGAAACCTATGAGCAGCAGCTGGGGCGGGCGGCTCTCGATGAGGCCGGCAGTAAAAAATGGAACAGCCGGCTTGAAAAGGCGATTGCCTCTCTCCAGCGCCTGTTCAATCCCGATTTTATTTATATCGGCGGCGGTGAGGCGAAAAAGGTGACTCTGGAACTGCCGGAAAATGTCAAGATTGTGCCGAATGTTAGCGGTCTGTTGGGCGGGATTGCTCTCTGGCAGGATGCGCGGGAAAGTTGAACCGCTAATCTGAATTTTGGATTTGGGATTTTGGATGCCAGGATGTGGCAAGAAACCGGGTTTCTTTGAGAAACCCGGTTTATACGCTCTCACAACTCAAATAGAAACGCTATATCAGGTAGTGCGAGAGGAAATGCAGCGATGAAAGCAGTGGTGATGACGGCAGCCGGCAACCCCGATGTCCTGCAAGTCCAGGAGGTGCCAGAACCGGCAATTGAAAAAGATACAGAAATAGTGGTGCGCTTGCGGGCTGCCGGTGTTAACCCTATCGATACGAAATTGCGCAAGCGGGGCACTTTTTATCCGGAGAGGACACCGGCAGTTTTGGGCTGCGACGGAGCCGGTGTGGTGGAAGCCACCGGCTCCGGGGTGACGCAGTTTCGCACGGGCGATGAGGTGTATTTCTGCAATGGCGGGCTGGGCGGACCGGCAGGCAATTATGCTGAATTCGCCGTCGTCGATGAGCGCTTTGCCGCGAGAAAACCGGCGTCTCTGAGCTTTGCGGAAGCTGCTGCTGCGCCGCTGGTGCTGATTACCGCTTGGGAGTCTCTCTATGACCGGGGAAGGCTGCAAGCTGGGCAAAAGGTGCTGGTTCATGCGGGTGCCGGTGGGGTGGGCCATGTGGCGGTTCAGCTGGCAAAACTGCAAGGTGCGGGGGTTTGCGCGACGGTTGGCTCCGAGGAAAAAGCTGAGTTTGTCCGCCAGTTGGGCGCGGAGTTGCCGATTTTGTACAAGCAAACGGATTTCGCACAAGCGGTTTTGGACTGGACTGGCGGAGAGGGGGTGGACCTGGGATTCGACACGGTGGGGGGAGAGACGTTTTACAAAACTGTCCCGGCGGTGCGGGTGTATGGAGATTTGGTGACGATTTTAGAGCCTGAACCCGATAAGGGAAATTTGAAAGCGGCTCGCATGCGCAACCTGCGAATCAGCCTGGAACTGATGCTGACGCCGATGCTGCAAGGGCTGGTGGAATACCAGCAGGAGCAGGCAAAAATACTGCAGCAGTGCGCCCGGATGATTGATGAGGGCCGGTTGAAGATTCACCTGAGCAAAATCTTCCCTTTGGCAGAGGCAGCCGAGGCTCACAAGCTGCTAGAAACTGGTTCGGTGACGGGTAAGATTGCTCTGACGATCTAGGTTTCCCACTCTTCGAGGAGGAAGCGTCGAGAAATAGGGTGCGTTCCCCTGGAACGCAGCCAAAGAGTTCCGTGATGATGGCTGTACCTGCTGGTATCAAACGTTGCAAGCAGCAGGGGTTGAGCCGGCAGCGCTCCTTCTCAGCCACACTGCTATTAACACAGTGCGTGAGGAGTGTCAAGGCTTTGATCGGGAAAGGTTGATCGACAGTGGCTCAATTGCTAACAGCCGCCAAAGTATGCTAACCTCTGCTCATGGCATACATTCCTCTCAGAAAAGCGGTCGAGTTTCTGGGATTGCACCCAAACACGCGCTCGAAAATATGCAGATGAAGGCAAAATCAAAAGCATCCGCACCCCAAATGGACAGCGCCTCTTTGACGCCGAATCATTGGGAGGGGATACAGCTAAAGCTGCCACTGTTTGCTACTGCCGAGTCAGCTCGGCCAAACAGCGAGACGATAGCGAAGCGGGACGCTATCGCGTCCTTCTCGCCCGCCAAGTCCAGTTCATGCGAGATCGCTATCCCCAAGCCGAAATCATCCAAGACATCGGATCGGGACTCAACTTCAAGCGAAAAGGACTGCAATCCCTACTGGTCAGACTTATGCGCGGCGATCAGCTCACGGTTGTGGTTGCCTGCCGTGACCGACTGTGCGGGTTTTGATTCGAGCTGTTCGAGTTCATGGTTCAACAAAACGGTGGGGGGCTCCTGGTTCTCGACCCATCTGCTCATTGCCGGGAATCCGAGCTCACAGCCGCAGCGTAGCGGCTCCGTTTGGAGCATCTTCTCGCCATCCTTCACGTCTGCCGCTTCGCTCAAGCAAGCTACAGCTGCAGGATGCAGGGGCGATTGCGCTACCGCTTGGCTATCTCGCAAGATCCGAATCTTCCTGAGCCCTGAACAGAAAGCGCTCTTGAAGCAATGGTTTGGCGTGTCCCGATATGTCTGCAACGCCACTATCAAGCACCTTCAGGAGCCAGGGACGAAAGCCAACTGGATGGCCGTTGCCCCCATTATTTTGGGGGCGCTGCCTGAATGGGCCTTTTTTTCCGAATCATCCTGCGGATGGATTGGCAATGACGCCAACTTGCGGATTCAGAAGCTCTGCTTCAAGCTAGATCGTCTTATCTCAAAAATTAGCAAGGCAAAATCGGCTCAGAAGCGGCGCTTGAAGAAGGCCGCCGATCGCATTCGGTGCAAAGTAGAGCACTTGGTGAAAGAACTGCATCACAAGACCGCTCGATTTCTGGTTGAGAACTTTGACGTGATTCTCCTGCCGGGCTTTGAATCCTCTCAAATGGCAGGCAAGTCACGGCGCAAAATAAAGTCAAAAACCGTGCGGCAGCTGCTGACTCTATCGCATTACCAGTTCAAGAAGCACTTGGAGTGGAAGGCTTGGGAGATGGGCAAAATTACCCTAACTGATATCAATAAAGCTTACACCTCAAAGACTGTCTCGTGGACTGGCGAAATCGTCAATCTCGGCGGATTGAGAACCATCAGATCGAAAATTGATGGGCGAGTCATGAATCGGGATCTAAATGGCGAGCGTGGGATCTTCCTGCGGGCATTGGTTGATACGCCTTGGTTGAGAGATGCTCTCAACTTATGTATTTGTTAGCATTTGTTAGCAAAAAAGTATCGGAGTGAAAGACTGCGCCATTATTATGCTTTCCCCCAGCGGACATACAGTCAGCTGGAATACCGGCGCTGAGCTTCTTACCGGCTATCTCGCCGAAGAGATTACTGGCCAGCACTTTTCCTGTTTCTATCTGGCGGAGGACGTGGAGCGTGGCAACCCCGAGCGAGCGCTGCTCTTGGCGGCAGAGAGCGGCCAGTTTGAGCAAATCACGTTTGCCAATCCGGCGGCTGCTAGAATGCTAGGCTGTGAGGTGGCAGAACTGATTGACCAGCCTTTGCGCGAGCTCGCTCACCTCTCGCACGCTGACGTCACCGGACCGGACCCGCCAGAAAGTTCTGTTTGCGGTGCCGAGATGTTTCAGGGAGCCCCTTCGGAAGTGGCTGAGCGGGTGAGGGAAGACGTGTTTTATCGCCGCGACGGAACGAGTTTCCCCGTAGAGTTCGTCTGCACCCCGATTCAAGAACAGGGCGAACTCGTAGGCGCGGTTGTGACTTTCAAAGACATTAGCGAGCGCAAAGCGGTGGAGCGGATGAAGCAGGAGTTTGTCTCGACGGTGAGCCACGAACTGCGCACGCCCCTGACCTCGATGCGCGGTGCCCTCGGTCTGATTGCCAGCGGGTTGCTGGTTTCCCAACCGGAAAAAGCCCACCGCATGCTGGAGATTGCCGTCTCCAACACCGACCGCTTGGTGCGGCTGATCAATGACATCCTGGATTTGGAGCGCATCGAGTCGGGCAAGATTGCGATGGACAAAAAGAACTGCGACGCCGCCGACTTGATGCTCCAGGCTGCAGAAACCATGCAGCCTATGGCCCAGAAGGCGGGCGTCACCCTGTCGCTGGTGCCGGTTGGAGGGCTCCCGCAAGGGGTGCCCCTGCAGGCTGACCCCGATCGCATCCTCCAGACCTTGACAAATTTGCTGAGTAATGCTATAAAGTTTTCTCCCCCAGGGTCTACCGTTTGGCTGACTGGGGAGATGCGGGAGGGGGGAGGGGCTAACACGGATTGTGACGTAGCACGAACGGATAACAACAGGTTAATTCATTCGTGTGCCGGCTGTCCGTGCGTGCTGATCGCTGTGAGGGACCAGGGGCGGGGCATACCGGCGGACAAGCTCGATAGTATCTTTGAGCGCTTCCTGCAGGTGGATGCCTCGGATGCGCGGGATAAGGGGGGAACCGGCCTGGGGCTGGCCATTTGCCGCACCATCGTGCAGCAGCACGGCGGGCGCATCTGGGCGGAGAGTGTGCTGGGTGAGGGCAGCACGTTCTACGTCAGCTTGCCGGTGAGCGAATAGAGAGAAGCAAAAAACCTCTTCTTGGCGTTCTTGGCGTCTTGGCGGTTCGTTCTTCAAGAAATCTTCGCTTCCAAAGACTTGAGGAACTCGGTATTGACGCCCGACTCGCGGGTGAGGGCAATTTTGCCGGTGCGGGCAATCTCGCGAATGCCAAATTTATTGAGCACCTGCACAAAAGCCACCATCTTGCCCGGATCGCCCACCACTTCGATGGTTACCGATTCCTCCGAGACATCCACCACCCGCGCCCGAAAAATCTGGGCCAGTTCGACAATTTCTGAGCGGTTGGCGCTGGTGGCGTTAACCTTGAGCAGCATTAACTCGCGCTCCACGCAGGGCGTTTCCGTGATGTCCTGCACCTTGAGGACGTTAATCAGCTTGTACAGCTGCTTGGTGAGCTGCTCGATCACGCGGTCATCCCCAGGCACGACCATTGTAATCCGAGAGATGCCCACTTGCTCCGCTGGGCCAACTGCTAGGCTCTCAATGTTAAAGCCCCGACGGGCAAACAGACCGGCAATCCGGGCGAGGACCCCGGCTTCGTCTTCGACGAGAACAGAAAGGGTGTGTTTCATGGCTTGCACCAAAAGCTGCCGGTGCGGTGAGCGGCTCGGCTTTCGACCGGCATAGGGTTGTCTAAGGCTTAATTTTATCTTTAATAACCGGACGTTCAGAAGTTTCTAACCATATCATAAGGTTTATTTGCCAGAATCCAAATTACTGGTGCACCTGCTCTGTCAAACCAAATTGGAGGAATTACCGATGGGTTGGTTACAAAGACTGTTTGGCCTGGAAAAGCCCCAGACTGAACCGGCGACTGTTGAGGGTTACTCCGTGCCGGCTGAACCGCAAAAGCCCGGTATCCCGCCAGAACGGCTGGGCTTGGAAGGGGAATATGACGACAGCGGGCTGGCGAAGCGCGTCGCTCTGGCCTTCGACCAAAATCCAGACGTGGCCAACCTCGACCGCGTGTGGGTGGCTCAAACCGGCTCTAAGGTGGTTTTGAAAGGGGATGTCCCCGATCTGGAGACGCTGAACAAGCTGGTTGACATCGCCTCGGGCGTTTACGGTGCCGGCGATGTCAATACCGATGGAGTGAACGTTGGTTAGAGGTGCCGGCTGATGGGTTTTGGGTTTTTTCTCGCTCCCGGGTGCTGCCCGGGGATGCTAGACTGTTAGATTTTTAATCTGCATGTTTCCTCAAGGAGGCAGAGCCTCCAGAGCAGCGTTCCCAGGCGGAGCCTGGGAACGAGGGTGATTCTTTCTGGATGCAAAGTAAGGAGAGATTGGCGCTTTACTTTATCTGCTGGGGAAGCTCAGCGCCCTTGGGTTCTTGAAAGACGACTCGCAACAGGGGCGGCGCTACAAAGGTTGTCAGGATCACCATCATAATTATCGCCGCATTCAGGGAATCTGAGAGGACGCCACTGGCGGTGCCAACACCGGCAAACACCAGCCCCACTTCGCCTCGGGGAATCATGCCGATGCCAATGGCCAAGCGGTTAATGTTGGGCTGGCCAAACACCGCCCAGCCGGTGACGACTTTACCGAGGATGGCAACGACTATTAAGAAGGTGGCAATAATCAGCCCTTCGCGATTGCTGGGAACCGCTGGGTTGAGGACGCCGAGGTTGGTTCTGGCACCGACGCTGACAAAGAAAATCGGCACCATTATATCAGCAATCGGTCTAATTTGCTTTTCCAGTTCTTTGCGCTTGTCGGTTTCGTCGAAGACTAAGCCGGCGGCAAAAGAGCCGAGGATGGCTTCCAAGCGGATGACGGCTCCAATGTAGGAGAGGACGAAGGCGAAGATCAGTGCCGGTATGACGAGTTCGCCGCGCGTCTTGAGTTTCTCGACAATTGCGATAAAGCTTTTGTTGAAAAAATTGCCCAGCAGGATTGCGCCGAGGAGGAAAATGCTGGAGCTGAGAATCAGGTAGATGACGTTGGTGACGTCCACAACGCCTGTTTTGGCCAAGCTAGCGACGACCGCCAGAACGATGATGCCCAGCACGTCGTCGATGACTGCAGCGCCAATGATAATCTGGCCCTCTCTTGTATTCAGGCGCTGGATTTCTGAGAGAACTTTGGAGGTGATGCCAATGCTGGTTGCAGTCAGCGCCGCCCCTGCAAAAATTGCCGGCACGGCGGGGGTGCCAAAGAGGGTCATCAGACCGGCAGTGCCGGCGGCAAAGGGCACCGCCACCCCGACGACTGCGACGACAGTGGCTTGGAAGCCGACTTCTATGAGCTGTTTTAAGTTGGATTCCAGACCGATTTCAAACAGGAGGATGATTACGCCGAGTTCGGCTAAGACGGAAATCACCTCGCTCTGGGCTTGAAAGGTGGCTTCGGCTGCGGCGGGGCTCAAACCGGCAGTGGCTTGCAGGAAGCTGATAATCACGGAGCTGGAACTATCGATCCCGGCTTCGGGAAACACCAGCAGGTGCAGGGCGGAGACGCCCACCACCACACCGCCCACCAGTTCGCCCAAGACAGGGGGGAAGCCGAGGGCGTTGGAGAGCTCTCCGCCTATTTTGCTGGCTAGGTAAATTACGACTAAGCTCAGCAGCACTCCCGCCAGCACCATTGAGCTTTCAGCTGCTTCGGCGGTGGCTAGCAGGGGCGGGATGGAGCCGGCGTCTGGGAATGAAACGCTGGGCATTAAGGAAGTCACCCAGATAATCGAATCGATCATTCGTTCCGCAGTAAATCTTCTATCCCAATGTACAAGTTTATTAGTAAAAGCCTGCAGGGCAAGCTTTGTTAAAAATCTATGACAGGGATAGAGATTAGCGGGTAGGGGGTGGGGGGTAGGGGTGAGGGGTGAGGGGTTGGGTAGGGGAGTGGGGGGAATTGCCAATGCCCCATGCCCGATGCCCCCATTGCCCGCTGCCCCCATGCCCTTCAGACAAAAACCCGGTGCTGCAAGCTGGGCATCTGCCGGCGGACTTGCTCCAGGCGTGCCGGCTTAATTTCTGCGATCGCCACTCCGGGGGTGTCACCGGCATCGGCGAGGATGACGCCCCAGGGGTCGATAATCATGGCGTGGCCATGTGTCTGGCGCAGGGCGTAGTGCCGCCCGGTTTGTGCCGGTGCGATGACGTAGCAGGTGTTTTCAATGGCTCTGGCTTGCAGGAGGATTTGCCAGTGGTCTTTGCCGGTGTAGGCGGTGAAGGCGGCTGGGACAAACAGGATTTGGGCTCCTTGGTGGGAGAGGTGCCGGTACAGTTCTGGGAAGCGGACATCGTAGCACACGGAGAGCCCTATGTTGCCCAGCTGTTGAGAGGAGTAGACTTGGGGGAGTTGGGTGCCGGCTTTGACGGTGCTGGACTCTTGATAGGTGTTGCCGTCTGGCAAGTTGACGTCAAACAGGTGGACTTTCTGGTAGCGGGCGAGTTCTGCGCCGGTGGGATCGATCAGCAGGGCGGTGTTGTAGACTTTGCCGGTGTCCACCGGCACGGGGAAGCCACCGCCCAAGACGGCGATCTGGAAGCGCTGGGCCACTGTTTTGAGGAATTTTTCACTCTGAGTGGCGATGGCTTCTGCTTGGGCGATTTTCTCTTTTTCTTCGCCCATGAAGGAAAAATTCTCTGGCAAGCACACCAACTCGGCACCGCGACGCACGGCTTGATCTATGAGTTCTTCTGCCTGAACCAGGTTTTTTTCCAGGTCAGCTGTGCTGGTCATTTGGATGGCGGCGGCGAGATAGGATTTCATGGATTGAATGGACTGACGGTTGAGCGAAAGTGAGAGGGGCAGTCTCGATGTTCGAGGGTGCCTCTGATCCACAATATCTTGCTTGTTACTGTTTTATGACTGTGTTGGGGGGGAAGCTGGGACAGGGAAGCGGGGGAGAGGCGAGGGACCGGCGAGGGACCGGCGAGGGACAGGGGGGACAGGCGGGACGCCTGTCCTACGTCTTGCGGGGCGGGACAGGGGCGGGACAGGGGCGGGACCGGCGGGGGACCGGCGGGGGACCGGCGTCCCGCCGGTCCTACGTCTTTTGGGGGGTGAGGTTTTGGGTTTGGAGATATTATATTAATAATAACATAGGATGAGCGATATGTCAATAGAATTGATTCAAAAAGTTATCACAGACTACTATGCTGCCACGCGGGCAATGGATGTGGGGGCGTGGTTGGCTACGATGGCGGAAGATGTGGCGAGTTACCAGCCGGTGGGGACGCCGGCACTCCAAGGGCACGAAACGCTGCGGCTGTTTTTTACGAACATTGTCAGTGCCTTTGAAACGGTGGGGCTGACGGAAGATTTTGTCCATATTTCGGATAATGAGGTGGCGGTGAAGTGGACGGGGAGGGGGATTGGGAAAAGCGGTCAGGAGGTGAGGTTTGAAGGGATTGATTTGTTTGAGATAGATGCGCGGGGGCTGATTCAAACGGTGCGGGCTTACTGGGACCCGACTGTGCTGATGGCTGAGTTGCAGGTTTAGTTGGGAATGGCACCGGCTTGCGGGGGAAGGGTTTGGTGGGGCGGGATGGGTGGGGCGATTTTGAGGTAGAATTTGAAGAGGTTTTTTGGGGGGGAAGTGGTGAGAGATGTCTACGCGGAGGGTAACAGTGGATTTGCCGGTATCGGTGTTCAGGCAGCTGGCGGAGATGGCGAAGCTGTCAAATAAATCGGTGGAAGAAGTTGCAGCGCAGGCGATAGCGAGCAATTTGCCACGAGACTGTTGGCGAATTAACGGGGGGTTAGACCTACAGCTAGTTCCTAGGCGATTAGCCAGGTTCCTGGCGATTGAAATCGCGGCTATACAGACGAAGCCCGCCTTCGCGGGCTAAGAGTAGAGCGAGACTCTCAAAATCTGCCCGGTTTTTCCTCCTGCAAGCTTGAGCATTGTGGCAGCACACCGGCAGCAATTGCGGGCAATGGGGGTGAAGTCGTTGGAGCTGTTTGGCTCAGTGGCGCGGGATGAGGCGAATGCAGACAGTGATGTGGACTTTTTGGTGGAGTTTGACCGGCCTGTTGGGCTGGGATTTTTCGAGGGGCAGGACTATTTAGAGGAGATTTTAGGCTGTTCTGTGGATTTGGGAACTAGGGAAGCGTTGAAGGAACATTTACGAGAGCCGGTGTTGACAGTCTGTTGCCGGATCTTGTAGGGTGCGTTCCCCAAAGGGGAACGCACCCTACTTCTATTTCGCCGGCTAAGAGTAGAGGGAGACTTTCAAAATAAACCACCGGCACAGAGTGTGAAGTTGACAAGCTTACTGCAGAAGGGTGCCGGCTTTTGGGGGTGGCTTTTTTAGCGGCTGTTTGCAGGGAGCACCGGCGTGAGGGGGTGCTTTGCAGCGGGTGCCGGTGAGGGCGAACCATGAGCCATCGTTCGGTAGAGAGGCGACTGGGCGTTCTGCAAACCGAGTTCGGAACTCCATCGTTCGAGTTCAGAGGTTCATCGTTCGAGCTCGGAAGATTGCCGGTGGTGCTGGGAGCAAAGAGTTTAAAGTGACTGAGATGTTCAAATACAACAATATTGGCCCCTTGAGACATCGCAAAATCTACAATGCGCCGGCTCACCCTGTGGGCTTCACACTCATCGATATGACGGAGCTTAGCCCACCAGGCTTTGTTATCCTGTTCGGCTTTGGCAATGATTCCGGTTTTTCGACGTTGAGTTGCCACCTTACCCAAACAGCGCTTCCTGCGGCGTGACAAGTCGGCTCCGCCCTTAATGAATCGCGTGGCTACTTGCTAGCCGTTGCTGTCAAGTATAGTGCAGACTGCTAAATGTTCGTTAATGTTTAGATCCAGATCGCAGATTCTAAAACCCTAGTTTTGAGCTTGTTTTAGTGCTTTTTGTGGGCGTTCAAACTCTAGTTCAATTGGAAAGTGAAGTTCAATTCTCTGACCTTTAATAACTGCGTGAGGACAGCCGCGCTTCCACCCATCAGGAATCTGTCTGCCCCGCAACTTGAATTTAACCCAAGCCCAGGAGGAACCTGTCCAGAGTTTGAGCATTATCGTGTTGCCGGTGTACTCTTTGTGCGTTCCTGAATAGAATGTGGGTTTCCAATTCCACTGTCGGGGAGGCACAGGGGGGCGTTCCGTGAATTTTTTGCCCTTGGCTAAACTGTCAGCCTTGCGCCGCTGCCACTTCTGATAGGTTGTGTGGAAAGACTTGGCTGCGCCATAAGCTTGATTGATGCAGGCCCGACGCAGAGGCATTGGAATGCTCCAGGGCAATAAGAATTCTGGTTCTGGCCGGTCTGTTCCTACGATGGTCAATCTTTCTAGTTCAGATAAAGCACTTTTTTGGCTCAAAGCAAGTAAATGGGTTTTGTCCAAAAGCAGCAGCAAATAGAAACCCGTCACTTGGTTGTATAAGTCCTCGGTGGACTTAAACCAATCGAGCTGACGAGATTCCAGGCGCTGAATAAGGGTTTTCGTCCTTTTGCTTTGAGCCATTGATGCTTAATCAACCAGAAAAATGCTACTAGCTGCAAAGTCTAGATTTATCTCACCACTTGTCTGATTAATAGCACAGAAGTCAGCACCCTGTCAAGCCCTTACCGGCTTGCCCAGAAGAACCCCAGAAAACCAAGGGGGATAGAGGGAAAGAGAAGAGTTCATCCCACGCGCTGCGCAGCGCCGGCACAACCCCACCGGCAAACTAAGTGAGGAGCACTCTGGCGCTCGCCCTCTGCGCCTGAACCGGCTCCCTTTTTCTCCTGGTTCGCGGACAGCCGCCGGCCAGCGATAAAATGCGATCGTCTGCTGACTTTTCTGGTATAATTCCGTATTTTTGCTCTGGGCGGAAACCTTACAAAAATGTTAATTTAGATAAACTCAAGTAAATTTTGTAAACAGTTACACAATGAGCGCTCCCTCCATCACTCCAACTTCTGTTAAGCTATGTCAGCTGCGACCGGCAGTTGAAAACTTGCAACAGCGCTTAGTCGAGTGGCGCAGACACCTGCACCAGCGCCCGGAACTCGGTTTCCAAGAGCAACTGACAGCGGAGTTTGTCTCGCAAAAGTTGCAAGAATGGGGCATCGAACACCAAACCGGCATCGCCAAAACGGGCATTGTGGCCACGATTGACAGCGGCCAGCCGGGACGGGTGCTGGCCATCCGAGCGGATATGGACGCCCTGCCGATTCAGGAAGAGAACGACGTGCCCTACCGCTCCGCCCACGACGGCATCATGCACGCCTGCGGGCACGACGGACACACTGCGATCGCCCTCGGCACGGCTTGCTATCTCTCCCAGCACCGGCACACCTTCACCGGCACGGTGAAAATCATCTTCCAGCCGGCAGAAGAAGGTCCCGGCGGCGCGAAGCCGATGATTGAAGCGGGGGTGCTGAGAAATCCAAATGCAGACGCTATCATTGGCTTGCACCTGTGGAACACTATTCCCGTCGGCACTGTAGGGGTTCGCAGCGGGGCGCTGATGGCAGCCACAGAAACGTTTTACTGCACAATTCAAGGGAAAGGCGGGCACGGAGCACTTCCCCACCAAACGGTTGACTCGATTGTGGTGGCGGCGCAAGTGGTAAACGCCTTGCAAACGATAGTCTCCCGCAATGTTGCTCCGCTAGAATCGGCAGTGGTGACGGTCGGGAAATTCCACGCCGGCACAGCGGTGAATGTGATTGCCGACACAGCGGAACTCGGCGGGACGGTGAGGTATTTCAACCCAGCATTAGGGAAACTCCTGCCGCAGCGACTGGAGCAGATTATTGCCGGTGTTTGCGCCAGCCAGGGGGCGAGTTACGAGCTAAAATACAAGCCGCTCTATCCGCCGGTGCTCAACGATCCGGCAATGGCGGAACTGGTGCGCAGTGTGGCGGCATCAGTGGTCGAAACTCCCGCCGGCATTGTGCCGGAATGCCAAACAATGGGCGGCGAGGACATGTCGTTCTTTTTGCAAGAAGTGCCCGGTTGCTATTTCTTCTTGGGGTCGGCAAACCTGTCGATGAATTTAAGCTACCCCCACCACCACCCCCGCTTTGATTTTGACGAAACAGCTCTCGGCATGGGGGTGGAAATCTTTGTCCGCTGCGTGGAAAAATTTCTGCAATTAGGATAGAATAGGGAATAGGGCATTGGGCATTGGGCATTGGGCATTGGGCATTGGGCATTGCCCAATGCCCATGTCCTAAACTTACTGTTTATTGCTATAACAGCGATTTGTGACCGTGGAATCTCCGACACTTCCAACGATAAAATTCCTGAAACAGCCCAGCTCACGGGAATGGCTTGAGCAAGCGATTGCCAACCCGAACCCTATCTTGCTGGATCACTCTCACTGCGAGCGCAAGGCTGCCGGTGTGGCGCTGAATTTGATGTTTCGCTATCCTTCTAATGCGAAGATGGTGCGGGTGCTGACCGCAATTGCGCGAGAGGAGCTGGAACATTTCGAGCAAGTTAACCAGTGGCTAGAGCGGCGGGGCGTTCCTCTCGGACCCCTGCAGCCCCCTCCTTACGGTGCCGGTTTGAATGCGCAAATTCGCCGGCAAGAACCGGGGCGTCTGCTGGATTCTTTGCTGGTTGCCGGTTTGATAGAAGCTCGCAGTCACGAACGCTTGGGACTTCTGGGCACCCACTGTCCCGACCCAGAACTGGCCAAGTTTTATCGCGGTTTGATGGCGTCTGAGGCGCGTCATTACGGGGCATACTGGATTTTGGCAACGACTTACTTTGAGCGAGAGGAAGTGACTCAGCGACTGGAAGAATTAGCCACAGTAGAAAGCCAGCTGCTGGCAACTTTGCACCCGCAACCGAGAATCCACAGTTAATTTTGGATTTTGGATTTTGGATTTTGGATTTTAGATTATGATATCATCTTACCCTCGTTCCGGGGCGGGCACGGGAAACACTGGTGTCAACTTAAGCTGTGTCCCGCAGTCTCTGGGCGGTTGAAACCGCAGCTACACAGACCAAACCCGCCTGCGCGGGTTTGAAAAGTCCCGCTCTTCTCTTAAGTCCGCGAAGGCGGACTTCGTTTGTATAGCCGCGATTTCAATCGCCAGGAGCTTAAGTTGACACCAATGGCACGGGGACCCGCCCCTACAGCCTGGGAACGCAGTTTTGGAGGCTCTGCCTCCTTTCTCCAAAAAGCAGCATTATAGCGTTTCTCATATTAGTGAGGTACTGAGAAACCCGGTTTCTTTAAGAAACCGGGTTTCTGGCCATAGTTCATCCAACTGAGAACCGCTATATTAGCCTAACAGCTTATCATCTTGACAAATTCCACACAGCTGATGAAAACAGATTATCGCGATTTTGTAATTCGTTCCTGGGAGGAGGGCGATCGCGCCCGCGCTGCGGAGGTGATTCGCTCTGTCCTCGCAGAGTATGGCTTGGGCTGGGAGGCTGCCGGTGCGGATATAGACGTGCTGGAGGTGGAGAAGTTCTATCAAGCCACCGGCGGCGAATTCTGGGTGATAGAACAGCAGGGATTGCTGGTGGGCACCGGCGCTTACTATCCGGTTTCGCGGGGCGAAAATGCTGTGGAAATCCGCAAGATGTACTTGCTCCCGCAGGTGAGGGGGCAAGGGTTGGGCCGGTTTTTGCTGCAACAGCTGGAGAGTGCGGTGGCAGCGCGTGGCTTCACCCATATCTGGATTGAAACCGCCAGCGTGCTCAAAGAAGCCGTGCTGCTGTATGAAAGCAGCGGATACCAGCCGGCGACGGGCGTGGAAACTCGCCGGTGCGATCGCGTTTATGTGAAATCTCTGGTAAGTTAGAAGCGAGAGAAAAGGAGCGAGAAAAATTATTCCACGCTTCTTATAGTTTTGTGCAATTGAATGATTTACTGGCGGGAAAAATACACTCTTAACCCCTGCCAGAAACCGGGTTTCTTGTGGGGCAATTACATGTCAACTGACCCAGTAAAAGAAACCCGGTTTCTTACCCTTTTCACTCGGGCAAATCCCCAAAGCGATCTCGATAGCGCTTCAACAACTCCTCCATTTCTGCCATCTGTTGCGCGGCTTGCTCGGCTCGCTGGCGTTCCTGCTCGGCTCGCTGGCGCTCCTGCTCGGCTCGCTGGCGTTCCTGCTCGGCTCGCTGTTGCTCCTGCTCTAGAAGCTTCTCAATCTCAAGGTAGGATAAAAATGGCGTTCCGTCAGGACGGTAAATCTGTAATTCCTCGCCAGATAAATCAAACCGAATCCCCAAGCGAGGACTCCCCCATGAATCCACTGACTCAATTAAATCCAAACCGGCTTCACCGCGCAGCCAAACCCTGAGCTGGTTGTTGGCGGGATTGTAAATGTAATACTCCTCCACGCCATACCGCTCGTAAAACACCAATTTCCTATCCATCTCATCCTGCGTGTTGCTGGGAGAGAGAATTTCAAACACAACTTGGGGGGCTACGTTACCTTCTTCCCACTGCTTGTAGGAGAGGCGTTTTCCCTTGGGGCGTCCCAACGCCACCATCACGTCGGGAGCGGTGAAAATTTTGCTGTTCCCCTGCACGGGATACCAAAACAAATCACCGGCTACGAATACGTTCGGATCGTCTGCATACAGCGATTCCAAATTCTGCTCGACCGCCACAAGCCAGCGAAATTGTTCGGTATTATTTGCCATTGGCTGTCCGTCACTGTCGGGGTAGATGACCTCTGGTTTTGTGGGAGATTCAATTTGCGAAACCATAACCAAAGAAGACCCATCGAATTGATGTTTCTATTCTAGCGCAAGGAGGAGCGATTGTGTTGTGCGGACAAAGGAGAGCTACCAAAATAGAATTCCCCCCACTAGAGCGCTTGTCGCTTAGTGGGGGGAATCCGTTATATCATGTCCGGTAGCACCGTTGTTGTGCCCTGGGTGGGGGCGGGTTTATTCATCTTCTGCATCTGTGCCAGAAATGTCTTGGCAGAACCCGCCCCTACAAGGTACGGCACACAAAACCCATGCAAGCGGACACGATATTACTCTACCGTGTGACCTGTAGCTACGATCGCCTGTTTAATTGACTCTTCCGAGACTTGAGATTCCACGGAAACAGTCTTTTGATCCAAATCCACATTCACACCGGCATCGGAGTCAACCGTTTTGATGGCTTTGGTAACGGTGTCCACACAGCCCTGACAGACCATCGAGGGGACTTTCAGTTCGAGTGCCATAAGCTAAACCTAGTTAGTGTGCTGAAAACGATTTTACATCTTAATGATACACTAAAGTTGGGGGATTGGGTATTGAGCATGGGGCATGGGGCATTGAGAATCGGCAGACCAGCGGTTGCAGTAGTTCAAGGACATGATATGATATACCGGGTACTAAAAAACCCGGTTTCTTTAAGAAACCGGGTTTCTGGCACACCGTTCTGGCAAACAGCCAGACGGGATAAATCGGAGATGGGATTTATCCCGTCTCTTCAACAGGCTCACCCCAGATACGCCTGCTTAACCCGCTCATCCTTGAGCAAGTCTTGCGCTGCGCCAGAGAGGGTGATGCCACCGGCTTCCAGAACATAGCCGCGATTGGCAATTTGCAAAGCGAGATTGGCATTTTGCTCAACCAGGAGAATCGTCACGCCGGTGGCGCGGAGATTTTCGATAATTGAGAAAATCTCGCGCACGATCGCCGGTGCCAAACCGAGACTGGGCTCATCGAGCAGTAACAATTTTGGCCGGCTCATCAGAGCGCGGGCGATCGCAAGCATTTGCTGCTCGCCGCCGCTGAGCGTTCCCGCCAGCTGGTGCCGGCGCTCTTTCAGACGCGGGAAAATCTCAAATTGGCGCTGCATATCCGCCCTCACCTCAGACGCATTCGAGCGGATGTAAGCCCCCAATTCCAAATTCACCTCGACAGTTTGCCGAGACAGGACTCGCCGCCCTTCAGGACTGTGGGCGATGCCCAATTTTACCACCTCGTGAGGTTGCCGGCGCGTGATGTCGCGCCCACTGTAAATAATTTTCCCGGCGCGCGGGGTGACGATTTTGGAAATAGCCCGCAGCGTCGTGCTTTTTCCCGCCCCGTTGGCACCAATCAGGGTAACAACCTCCCCAACATTGACCGCAATATTGATATTTTGCAGGGCTTCAATGCCGCCATAGCTGACAGAAAGGTTGGCAATCTCTAGCAGCGGTACAGGTTTTTCGTTCATCTGCGGTTCCTACTCATCTCCCAAATAGGCTTCAATCACAGCCGGGTCATTTCTCACCACAGAGGGCTCCCCCAAAGCAATCAGCTGGCCGAAATCCAAGACAGCAATGCGGTCGCACAAACCCATCACCAGGGGGACGTGATGCTCAATCAAGATAACCGTCAAATTGAATCGGTCCCGCACTTCCCGAATAAATTCACTCAGCTGGTGCTTCTCGCTGGGGTTCATACCGGCAGCCGGTTCATCGAGCAGCAAGACTTGCGGTTCTAGGGCGAGGGCGCGGGCAATTTCCAGCCGGCGCTGATCGCCGTAAGCAAAATTCTTGGCTTTTTCCTCAGCCCGATCGCGCAAGCCAACCAGTTCCAGCAACTCCAGGGCTTTCTGCTTCGTTTGTCGCTCCTCAAGGGGAGCCGGTGGCAAACCCAGCACCCCTTGCAACACCGTACTTTTAATGTGAGTGTGGCGGGCGATACTAACATTTTCCAGCGCCGAGAGTTCTCCGAACAGGCGAATATTTTGAAAGGTTCGCGCGATGCCTCTAGCGGCAATTTGGTGGGGGCGGAGCCGGGTAATTTTCTTGCCTTGATAGAGCAGCTTCCCGCTCGAAGGCTGGATTAGGCCGGTGATCGTATTAAACAGGGTTGTTTTCCCCGCGCCGTTCGGGCCAATCAGCCCAAATATCTCGTGCTTATGTACGGTGAAGGACACCTTATTCACAGCGACCAACCCCCCAAAGCGGCGAGTCAGCTCTTTCGCCTCCAGCAGGGGCGGGTTTTGCGCCGGCCCTTTCTTTTCCTCTGCTGAGGGCAATCGCTCACTCGCCCCAGCCGGGCTGTTTGTCGCGAAGTTTTCTTGGCTCATTTTTCTGCTTTAATCTGCTGTTTGTGGCTGCGATTGCGTTGTCTAAATAAATCGGGCGTTACCAAACCTTGGGGGAAAAAAATCGTTCCCAAGACGATCAGCACTCCGAAAACAATCAGGCGACCGTCCCGCAGGAATTGCGCCAGAGCGGTGGGCAAGTTTGGGGTGTCGGCGAGCCCTCGCAGCACTTCTGGAAGTGCGGTGAATGCCATCCCCCCCAAAACCGGTCCCAAAAACGTTCTGCTCCCACCAATCAGCACCGAAGTTAAGTAAACAATACTGGCGTCAAAGGTGCCTTGGCGGGCGTTCCAGGTATTGAGAAAGTGGGCGCTGAGAGCACCCACCACCCCCGCCAGGATAGCGCCCAGCGTGAATGCCAGTACCTTATAGTAAGTCGGATTGATACCCATCGCACCGGCAGCCAGCTCGTCCTCGCGAATCCCGATAAACGCTCGTCCCGCGCGGATGCGCTCCAGCCGGTAGAGGACAGCCATACTAGCCAGCAGCAAAGGAACCGCCACCCACAAATACTCGATAGGAGTTGCAAAGGGTTGGGGGATGCCGAAAATGCCAACCGCGCCGCCGGTGATCTCCAAATTGAGAGAGAGTACGCGCAGGACTTCCACAAAGGCAATCGTTGCGATCGCCAAATAAATCCCGCGCAATCGCAGTGCCGGTATCCCCACCACAACACCCAGCACACCGCAGACCGCACCGGCAGCCAGCATCTCCAAAAGCAGCAAAGTCAGGGGAAATTGACTGCCGGTGCTGGGGAAAACCTTGGTTGACAGAATTGCCGCAATGTACCCGCCCAAAGCATAGAAACCCGGACTGGCCAGAGACAGCTGCCCCGCCATCAGCGGCAAGTACAGGGACAGCCCCATGAGCGCCCCCAGCAGCATCGATACGATGAGAAAGCCGTAGGTTGACAAAAATCCATCCATAGCGATTCAGGGTACAAACTATAATAAAATTATCAGTTACTGCCAACGCTATCATGTCAGAGTACAACCCGCAACTCTACTGGCCCTCTGCGGAAGATTTACCCGATTCTGACGGCACTCCTTTGGGCAATCAACTGCAACATTTGATTCCCGGTCTGCTGGAAGCGATTCTGGCGCTCGTGTGGGCGAACCGCACCGATTGGTTTTTTGGCGCTAAAATGGGGCTTTACTATCACCCTGACAAACGCGCCATTGTCCCAGATGGCTTTCTCTCTTTGGGGGTGCCGCGTTTTATTGATGAGGAATTTGTCCCCCAAAAAGGCGTAGGACAGGCGTCTCGCCTGTCCCACCCAAAAATGACGTAGCACCGGCGTCTCGCCTGCCCACTACACCTTCTGAATCAGCTGGCGACCCAGCAAACCTTGGGGTCTGACTAACAGCATCACAAACAAAATTCCAAAGGCAACCGCATCCTTATATGCCGAGTAATCTGCCGGCACAAACGCTTCCACCAGCCCAATCGCCAAACCGCCCAGCACCGCACCGGGAATACTCCCCAAACCGCCCAGCACAATCACCGCCAAACCCTTCAGCCCAAAGGCAATCCCAAAATAGGGGCCGGCAATACTCACACTAGACCCGACCAAAGTCCCCGCCAGCCCAGCAAAGAAACTGCTGATAAAAAAAGTCAGCACAATATATAAATCCGTGTTGATGCCCAGCAAACACGCCGTGGTCGTATCTTCCGCAACAGCCTTCATCGCCTTGCCAAACTTGGTGGCGTTGATAAAATAAGTGAGGATTGCCAGACTCACCACACACACCCCAAAAATCACCACCTGCACGCTGCGGATGGGAATTGGTTTCTCCGCCGTGCCAAAATTAATCGCCGCCGGCAAATTCCCGTAAGTATTTGCTGGAAACGTGTAGCTTTCCGCGCCAACCAAATACTGGATAAGGTTGACAATAACCAGCGCCACACCCAAACTAGAAACCACCGTCAGCAGCGAGTCAGCACCCCTGCGCCGCAAAGGGCGAAAAGCAATCCGCTCAACCCCAACCCCAACCAACCCAGCCAGCGCACTGCCCAAAATCAGCGCCGGTGCGAATGGCAGCTGCACCGGCAGCGCGGCATTCGCCAGCAATCCATTAAACCCAAACTTCCCTCCCATCAGCGAGTAAGTGAAATACGCCCCCAGGGTAAAAATCGCCCCGTGAGCGAAATTAATAATCCCCAATATAGAGAATATCAGCGTGTATCCCAAGGCAAAAATGGCATAAACACTGCCAATCGACAAGCCATTTAGGAAGTTTTGCAAAAATATAGTTAGATCCATTTTACATTTTCAACCGCAAGTGAGTGCAGCGCGAGTCAAAATTAGCCCGCGCAGGCGGGCTTTGTTTGTATAGCTGCGATTTCAAGAGACTGTTGGCGTGCTTGATGTGGGGTAAGACCCCACCCCCAAGTTTCCTCGTTCCCAGCTCAAGCTGGGAGGATGAAAAACTGCGCAGATTGTGAGAGTCTCGCTCTACTCTTAGCCCGCGAAGGCGGGCTTCGTCTGTATAGCCGCGATTTCCAATCGCCAGGAACCTGGCCAACTCGCCAGAAGTCTAACCCCTCACCGATTCGCCAACAGTATTTTTCAATCGCCTGGAACCTAGCAGCTTACACCTTGACTCCCAGCCACTATTTTATCATAGCAAATTTCCCGCTCTTCCCATCCGCATCCATTTTAATCTGTGCCACATAGAACTCCTTCTGAATAACATCCCCCTCAGGGGTAAAAGCAATCTCACCCACCGGCGTCTCATACCTTCCCGCTAGCAACTGCTTGTTCAGTTCCACCCGCAGCTTATCCACCGGCATCTCAGAAATTGCCCCCTTCTCCCCCACAGCCTGCAGCGCTCCCACAAACACCTGAACAGCCGTAAAAGCTTGAGCGCTAAACTGCGGCGGGTCTTTTTTGTACTCATTCCTGTAAGCACTTCGGAACGCAGCATTAATCTCGCTCTCCCGCTCAGGACTGTAATACTGCGCAACCAGAATCCCTTCGCAGAGCTTCTCGCACACAGCAAATACATTAGAACTGTTGAACCCATTCCCCCCAACAATCAACCCCTTATAGCCCAGCTGTCGCAGCTGCTTCACCAAATTGCCCCCATTTACAGGATGACCGGCAATAATTGCCAGATCCGGTTGCCAATTGATAGCCGCCGTCGCCTGAGATTGGAAATCCGTATCCGCGCCCTGGTATTTTTGCACAGTTACCAGCTGCAGCCCCAGCTCCTTAACCGTTTTTTCAAACACCCCCGCCTCATAGACCAGCGCCTCTTGATCCTGAACATAAAACACCGCAACTTTCTTAATCTGCGGATTAATTTTCAGCGCTTGCTTAACTGCTTGAGGGACCACCATTTCCGGACCGGCAGTCACGCGAGAAACATACTCCCCAATCTCCGGAATCCCTTTGGCAATTGCAGACGGCGCGACAGCCGGCACTTTTGCCCGGTCCGCAACCGGCAAAGCGCTAAAACCCTGCTGGGAAGTTGTCGGACCGGCAATCCCCACAACTTTATCCTTAGCAATCAGCGCTTGGAAAGCATTCACCGCTCCCGCTTCATCGCCGCCGGTGTCTTGAAACACCAGTTTAATCGGCGTCCCATTTATCCCGCCGCGCTCATTAAAATACCGCTCAGCAATTTTCGCCCCAGCCACTTGTTCTTGACCGATGAGAGAGATATTGCTCGTTTGCGCCACCGCAATCCCAATAGGAATAGAAGTGACTTTGGGAGGCGTGCCGGTGTTCGCCTGACCGCAACCTGCTAGCAGAACTAACAAAAGACCCGCTCCGCCGGCTGACCTCCGTCCCCAGGCTCCGCCTGGAAACGAAGGTAAAACGAGGGGAAAACGAGGCGCAATTAGCCCGCGCAGGCGGGCTACCCTTCGGGAAGCCGCTGGCGCGTCTATGTCTGTATAGCCGCGATTTATAATCGCCAGGAAACTAGCAAGTTTGCACCTGTAATCCTGCATTTGCATCCCCTTATCCGCTACTTCAAAAAGGCAAATTTACCATTCTTTCCGTCCGCATCCACCTTCAGCTGCGCCACATAGAAATCCTTCTGGATGACTTCCCCCACCGGCGTGAAAGAAATCTCACCCAGAGGCGTATCGTACTTTCCAGCCAGCAGCTGCTTGTTCAGTTCTGTCCGCAGCTGCTCCAGCGGCATCTTGCTGACATCAGACTTCTTATCCAAAGCTTGCAGCGCCTCCACAAACACCTGAACCGCTGCGAAAGCTTGGGCGCTAAACTGCGGCGGTTCCTTCTTATACTCACTCACATAAGCTTCGCGGAACGCCTTATTAATCTCATTCGAGTGATCCGGGCTGTAAGCTTGCGCAACCAGAACCCCATCGCAGAGCGCCTTGCAGACGGCGAAAATATTAGAACTGTTCAAACCATTTCCGCCAACAATCACACCTTTATAACCCAGCTCCCGCAATTGCCGCACCAAGTTGCCGCCGTCTGCAGCCAACCCCGAAATAATCACCAAATCAGGATTCAGGTTCAGCGCGTTTGTCGCCTGGGTTTGGAAGTCCGTGTCAGTGGTTTGGAACTTCTGAACCGTTACTATTTCCAGTCCCTGATCCTTAACTGTTTGCTGAAATATTTCAGTCTCCGACTTGTTAAACGCATCGTTTTGTGCGTAGAAGACTGCAACTTTCTTAATCTGCGGGTTGAGTTTCAGCGCCGCTCTCACCGAATTGGGGGCGACGATAGACACCGGCGCGGAAACGCGAGCGATGTAATCCCCTATTTCCGGAATGCCTTTCGCCGTATTCGAGGCTCCGATCACCGGCACTTTTGCTCGCTCTGCAATCGGGTCAGCACTAAAGGCTTGCTGCGACAGGGTGGGGCCCACAATGCCAGCGACTTTACTTTGAGCGATCAGGGTTTGGAAGGCATTGATCGTGCCGGCTTCATCTCCTCCCGTATCCTGAATCACCAATTTAATCGGAGTGCCGTCAACACCGCCCTTATCATTAAAATATTTCTCAGCAATTTTAGCACCGGCTACCCCCTCCTGACCCAGCAGGGCGACGTTGCTGGTTTGCGCCAGGGCAACGCCTATGGGAATAGCCGTCTTAGAACCGGCACCTGTACCGGCAGCCGTGCTGGAACTTGTGCCGGTCTGACCCGAACCGCAGGCTCCCAGCAGCAAAGCCAAGCTAACGAATAATGCGGACGTGCGATCTGTAACTGTTTTCATAACCTATCTGCCAAATATCTGTGCACTATATTCCCTAGCCTTTTACAGAAACCCGGTTTCTTCAAGAAACCGGGTTTCTCATTTCACCTAAACTCCCTCCGGAACCGAAACCAAGCAGCGAATCGCTTCTAGCAAACCCCGGGCTTTGTTGAGGGTTTCCTCGTATTCTTTTTCGGGGTCTGAATCCGCCACCAAACCGGCACCGGCTTGGACTGAAACCGTATGCTTGTTACTGCCCTTGGCGCGAACAACCATCGTGCGAATCGCGATCGCCGTATTCAGCTGCCCTTCAAAATCGTAATAGCCGTAAGCTCCCGAATATGGGCCGCGCCGGCACCCTTCCAGCTCGTGGATAATCTCCATCGCCCGAATTTTGGGAGCGCCGCTCACCGTGCCGGCGGGGAAGCTAGCTTTCAGCAGATCCCAGGCGGTTTTCTCGGGGTCGAGCACGCCGCGCACATTGCTGACAATGTGCATGACGTGGGAGTATCGCTCGATCACCATTAATTCATCCACCCTCACCGAGCCCTTTTTGCAGACTCTCCCGAGATCGTTGCGCCCCAGATCCACCAGCATCACGTGTTCCGCCACTTCTTTGGGATCTGCCAGCAATTCTTTGGCCAGGGCTTCATCTTCTGCCGGCGTATTGCCCCGGCGGCGAGTGCCGGCAATCGGTCGCAGGGTGGCCAGTTTGGCCCCATCTGGGGTGCGGTCGGCTCTCACCATCACTTCCGGACTGGAGCCAATAATTTGCCAGTCGCCAAAGTTGAAGAAAGCCATATAAGGCGAGGGATTGATCAGGCGCAGGGAGCGGTAAAGCGCAAACGGATCGCCGGTGTACTCAGCTGCGAGTCGCTGCGAAAGAACCACTTGAAAAATATCGCCCGCTTTGATATAATCCTTTGCCTTTCGCACATTCTCGCAGAATTGCTCCTTGGAGGTGTTGCTGGTATAAACCAACTCTGGCTTTCCTGCTCCCCCGCTCCCCGGCTCCCCGGCTCCCCGGCTCTCTGGCGGCGTCCACTGCAACAGGGTGTCCTTGCTCGACAGGGGCATTTGGAGTTTGCTCACCAGGGTTTTTAGGCGCTGGCAAGCCGCCTCGTAAGCTGCAGCCGTGTCCCCACCGGCATCTCGCAAGTCGGCGTAGGAGACTGCCAAAATCTTGCGCTTCACCTGGTCAAAAATCAGCAGGCTGTCCACCTGCACCCACACCCCGTCCGGCAAATCTGTCTCAGCTAGCGGGTAAACCGGCACGCGGGGTTCAATCCAGCGAATCAGTTCGTACCCCCAGAACCCGAACAGCCCGCCCACGCCTGGGGGCAGTTGGGGGATTTGCACCGGCTGAATCGGTTTGAGGCAGTTTGCCAGAATCTCAAACGGGTTCCCCTCAAACACCTCCACCGCGCCGGTGCGGTGAGTTTGGGCTGTGCGGTTCCCCCGAGCTTCCAGAACCCAAAGCGGATCGCACCCCAGCAAACTGTAGCGCCCAATTTTCTCCCCGCCTTCTACCGATTCCAGCAGGAAGCTGTGGGGAATGCCGGCGCACACCTTGTACCAAGCCGACACCGGTGTATCCAAATCCGCTACCAGCTCCTGGCACACCGGCACAAAATTCCCCTCAAGGGCGAGCTGCGAAAATTGCGAAAAATCAGGAAAAATCATCTATCTCTCTCTTTCATCCGGTTGATTCCTGTTTTTAAACACGGGCCGCTCTCAACCTGAATCCCTTTTATCTTATTGCTTTTTGCGGGCTCTCACCCATTTTTAATCTAAACTTTAGCTTCTCAAATCCACAGGGGCGACCGGCGCTGCAACAGAGGTCGGGAGTTCACATCCGCCAGATGTCGCGCCTCCCCAAATGTAGAGACGCGACATGTCGCTTCTCCCCAAGTGTAGAGACGCGACATGTTGCTTCTCTAGATTAAGCGAGCCTGCTGGCTGTAGCGGGCGCTAGACTTCGTAAGTGCGCTGACCGCTGAACTTCACCGTTGCCGGTTGCGGGTTGCTGCCGATGTTGCGGTCTTTCTTGCCCACAGAGGCACGGCCTTCGTTCACCTTTTCGGGGAAGACGCCATCATTGGGGTGCAGGTACTGGATTTCGCCATTAGCATAAATCCGGTAAATTTTGTAGTCCTCAATTTTTGGCTTGAATTTTGTCCGCAGTTGAGCGCCCAAAGCCAGACACTGCTCCTTGCGGGCCAAGTAGAGCAGGTTTTGGCCCTGGTGCATGATGGCCGCCCCGCCGGTGGGCATTTCAAACACTTGCTCCTTGGAGCTAGTCCAAGTGATAGCGTATTTTTCTTCCACTTCAGCTTTGGTGAGCAAGCCGCCGGTGCTGCCGCCAAAAATCGGGGTTTGTCCAGTCAAGGGTTCGGTCATGGATACCTCTCGCGCGTGTAAAGCAATTTTTAAGGCATCGTATCATTCAGACCCCCCTATCTGAGCTTTTTGTCAAGAACTGTAACAGTTCTTTAGCTTTCGGCAAACTTTCGGCAAACTTTCGGCAAAATTTGCCTCCCTGTGGCCAATAAAACCCCCCCCCCTACCCCCTGCCCCTTATCCCCAGAGGGGGCCCCACCTTCCCCGCTTGGGGGGAGGGGGGAGAAAGAATTCTCACGCCGGCTAGCGGAGGGTGGCCCGCCGGCGGCCCGAACCGCCACCCCCCCGGTTGCGACCCCCGCGCGGCGGTGGTTGCGGGCCTGTTTCTCCGCTCACCTCCGCAACCGGCACAGTGAAGTGAAACTGACTGCCCTGATCCTTGCCGGCAGAGGTGGCCCAAATCTTCCCCCCCCAGCTGCTGACAATTTGCCGGCAAATGGCCAGCCCCAAGCCGGTGCCGCCTTGGGTGCGGCGCAGGGCACCTTCTTCTTGATAGAATCGGTCAAAGACGATATCGAGGCGGTCTGGGGTAATGCCGCGACCGGTATCGGCCACAAGCACTTCCACCTGCGAGCCGGTGCACTTCGCCTGGACCGTCACCAGTCCCGGAGGCTGGGTGAACTTGCAGGCATTGTCCAGCAGTTTGGCCAGCACCTCCACCAGCCACTCCCCGTCCGCCTGCACCAGCGGCAAGTCTTCGGGAACTTGGGCGGCAATCTGGATGGGCGCGGCCTCATCCGACCGGCGGGCGCGAATGCTGCTGAGGGCCAAATCCACACACTCTTGCAGCTGCAGCGGTTCTAGATTCCAGTCCACCCGCCCGCTTTCCAAGCGGGAGAGGGTGAGGAAGTCCTGCACCAGTTTCCGCAGCCGGTCGGCGTCTGCCAGAGCCGAGCTGAGCATGGCTTGGCGCAATTCTGGAGCCATGTCAGGCTCGCTGGAAAGACTTTCCAGGCAAATTTGAATCGTGGACAGAGGCGTGCGCAGTTCGTGGCCGGTGATCGCAATCAGGTTGCTGCGGGTGCGGTCGAGCGCTTCCAGCTGCTCGTTGAGTTCTTCGAGGTTGGCGTAGGCTTCGGCTTGAATAATGGCGACGCCGACTTGGGTGGCGATCGCATTCACCAGCGTCAGCTCTTCCGAGTCCCACTCGTGAGCGCACCCGCCGCAGTAGTGCAGCTCCACCATCCCCAGCAGCTGGTTTTGATACAGCACCGGCACCATCAGCCAAGAGGCTATCTCCCACTTTTGCGCCAGCGCCAAGGTGCCGGTGCCGGCAAGCAGGGAGTCTGTTTGGGCGTGCTCAACCCACACTCCCTCCCTGCGCCGCACCACTTCTTGAAACAGGGGATTGTCCTCCAGGGGCCAATTTTGGCCGGCCAGGGAGCCCGCCGAGTGGGCCAAAAACTCGTGGGCGATCGTCGCGCTTTCGTCCGTCGCTTTGCAGCGGTAAATCAGGCACCGGCACGCCAAGAGCGTCTGTCCCAGCTCTCGCACCGCCACTTGAAAAATCTCGGCAGGATTGAGCGATTGCCGAATGGTGGCGGTGATGGAATTCACCAAGCGCTCTTTGCGCTCTTGGGCGGCTAGCGAGCGGTATGTTTTGAGCAATTTGTGCTGTCCGACTTGCAGGTATGTTACCAAGCGCTGGGCGAAGGGTTCCGGATCGGCGCTGTGGAATCCAGGCGGCATTTCTATGAGGAATTGCGAGCGGGCAATTTCGATTTTCTCCGCCAGTTCGGGACGGTAGCAGAGAATCCGATCCAGCAACAGCTCCGCCGCCAAGCAGCTCACCTGCCGGTCAAACGTCCAAATTCCCTCAAACCGGCGCGCTTGATCCATCGCCGGCATATCCAGCCTCCGCTTGCCGGCGCTCCAGAAGTCGCTCACCGGCGCTGAGCGCTCTTGACAAATCAGGCAAGTTGTGTACGACCGAGCGATTGCCACCAAATGCCACTCTTGACTCAACCGGTCTTCCCGGTCGAAGGCTACTGTTTCGCAGATTTCGGAGGAGTTTTTGAAATCCGTCTCCGGTGCGGCCAGGACGTAAAGCTGATTCGTCCGCTCAGCAATCCGCCGGTAGCGGTGCGCCTCCTGCCGGTAGAAGCGCTCTCGCTGAAAGTTGGCAATCAGCAAAGGCGGATCGGACCCCGCCAGAACTTGATCTTCCATTGCGTGAGACAGAGCCGTCAGGGAAGATTTGAAATAAATTTGGGATCGCAGGTGGGGTAGGGCTTGCAGCAAGGCTTCGAGCACGGAAGTGGTTTTGCTCATCAGTCGTCTTTAGGCTTCGCCGGGGACACGGTTGGCTCTATTGAGCAATATGCTATCAGCCCACTATACAGTTTGTCGCTCCCCATGCGACAGGGAGACACCGGCTGCTTCCCCCTCCGATGCCTGAGTGCCAGGGGCAATTGAGCAGATATGCTCAAGCGGATTGCGCAACCCCCCTCGCCTTCCCAGGCGTGCCGGTGTTTTTTCGGAGAGGTGGTGCCGGTTACTGCTGCTGCGGTGCTGGGTGCGTTCCGCCTTCGTCAGCCCAGAAGTCGAGAGCGTCTGAGACATGGAACGCACCCTACTGCTTCCCAATGTAGGGTGCGTTCAGCATTCGCGAGCTTAGATGGGGGAAGGTGCGAAAACCGGAACGCACCCTGCAGCTCCTGCGGAAATGGCGATTGCCAGGCTCACACCTGAAGATAGATGAAATTTTAGGCAACTTCGCCTTATTAATATTAAAAGGATAGCTGTTCACGCAGAGCGGCAAGCTCCGTTCTAGCAAAAATTGTGACCCACTTTCAGGTTCCAGCAGAGCAAAACCCAGAGTTCTCGGCAGAATCCGCAACAGCGCCAGAACCAGATGCAGAAACCGGCTGGCTGCCAAAACCAGAACGGGCTGAAGAGCCCGACCCCGAAACCTCAGCCGGCAAAACTCTTCCTACCCTGCCACCCGAACTCGATCCAGAAGCCGCCGTCAGGGTTTGAGCGTTTGTCGCTCCCCGCCTTCTTTTCTCATTTTTATCGTTCCCAGGTCTTGCCTGAGAATGGGTTTTCAGTGGGCTGCTGCCGCTCGTTTATTAGAGTACCATTTTTCTCGTTTCCAGTGTACAGGCGATTGCCAATCTCCGGCCATCCCCGCCACCGATTCCCTTTTCGCCGGCAATCCCCGCTATCACTTCAAAGTAGAAACAAAACAGGAGGCAGAGCCTCCTTACGGACGTTCCCAGGCGGAGCCGGAGAACGAGATTAATCAGCACCGCTTCCGATACACCGGCACGCACCATAATGTTTGCCGGCTTGATATCCCCGTGCCGCAACTCCTTCTCGCGAGCAGCTTGCAGCGCTTCGCCAATCTGCCCGATCTAGCGCACCGCTTCGCTCTCCGATATGACGCTGCGATTGCTCAGGCGCTCCCACAAGTCTTCCCCTTCTACCTATTCCATTTCGATGCCAGGCAGCTGCCCCTCATAAACAGCATTTTCAATCTCTACGATATGGGGGAGCCGGCACAAAGATAGCAGCAGCGGTAACACCCAAATTTTGTCCCGGAACCAGGCAAACTGCGGGAAATTCAAACCTTCATCTTTAAGCGTCTTGATGACAGCTCGCTTCCCTGTTTTATTTTTTGCTAAATAGGGGAGCCCAATGCCACCCTACCCCAGCTGCCTGTCTATAATATCGCGACTCCCGTATAATTCCCGCCCTGCTGCCCACCCCATTACTCACAGACTCCAAAACGCTGGCATTTATTCTCGCACACCTCAGGGTGCCGGGAAGAATGCCGGTGTGTCTGACAAAAATCTACTTTCTGGATATTGACAAAGTTGCAGTTATATGGTAAAATAGAACGAGTGCGGGTTGATTCGTACAGACTGCCGGCTCAGTCGTACAGATTGCCGGTTGATTCGTACAGACTGCCGGCTCAGCCGTACCAAGTGCCGGCTCAGCCGTACCAAGTGCCGGCTCAGCCTTACAGATTGCCGGCTCAGCCGTACAGATTGCCGGTTGATTCGTACAGATGCCGGCTCAGCCGTACAGACTGCCGGCTCAGCCGTACCAAGTGCCGGCTCAGCCGTACCAAGTGCCGGCTCAGCCGTACCAAGTGCCGGCTCGTTCGTACCAAGTGCCGGCTCGTTCGTACCAAGTGCCGGCTCAGCCGTACCAAGTGCCGGCTCGTTCGTAGCAAGTGCCGGCTCGTTCGTACCCAGTGCCGGCTCGTTCGTACCAAGTGCCGGCTCGTTCGTACCCAGTGCCGGCTCGTTCGTACCAAGTGCCGGCGAGTGTCGGAAAGACTGCCGGTTGATTCGTACAGACTGCCGGTTGATCGGTAAAGGAGGCAAAATTTAATACGGGTTTCCCTAAACAAAGCCGGAGAATGTGATATAATACGGACAGCAGAGATTTGAGGAAGTCCCGTTGACCAAATATGTCAAACCGAAAGAAGCGGCAGAAGCCCTTGGAGTCCACGAGCGAACCCTCCGCCGGTGGGAGGGAGAGGGGCGAATTGAAGCCATCAGGACACCCTCAGGACAGCGCCGCTATAACATCGAGTCCTATACCACCAAATCTGGCAAGGACAACAGGAAAGTCGTCGCCTACGCCAGGGTTAGCAGCCGAGCCCAGCAGTCCGACCTCAACCGGCAAGTCGCAACGCTCAGCAGCCTCTACCCGCAAGCAGAAGTCATCGCCGAAATTGGAGGCGGGCTCAACTTCAAGCGAAAAAAGCTGCTCGCCCTACTGGAACAAATCCTGTCAGGCGATATCCGATTGGTTGTCGTTGCCCACAAAGACAGGCTGGCGAGATTCGGCTTTGACCTGTTTCGATGGCTCTGCGAGCAGAACGGGTGCGAGCTCGTGGTTCTCAACGAAACAAGTCTCAGTCCGGACCGAGAAATGGTTGAGGACATCCTTGCCATCCTCCACGGCTTCAGCTCCAGGCTCTACGGACTCCGAAAGTACAAAGCTCAGGTCAAGGAAGATCCGGATTTACCCAAGCTCGGAACTCAATAAAACCTGGAGAAAATGGCTCGCAGCCTGCCGGTACGGCTACAGCCAGGCCATCGCTTTGCAGCGGAGTGGCCTGCGCCGCACGCAAGCTGAAATTGCGCAGCGAAATAATGCCGGGCGACTTACCTTAATGGGTCAAAGAAACGCCCTGCCACATCCGGCAAAATGCGATTTTTGACGCTAGCCTGAGAGTGCGAGTCGAGATGCTAAGTTTAGAAGCAGCCGCGACACCTCTGGGTCCATCAAATTCAATGACGCCAATTTCTCTCAGGGAACCTGGTATCCAAAGTTAACCAAGGCGTAAAGGTATCAGAAACAAGTCAGCCCTTGTCATGCGGGCTTCGTCTTCCCTTGCGTGAATTTCCCATCACCGGCAATCCCCACCACCAGCTTCCTTTTCACCGGCTTTCCCCCGCCACCGGTTCAAACAAAAGAGGAGGCTGAGCCTCCTAACGGGCGTTCCCAGGCTCGGGCTGGGAACGAGAAAATTCCTTCTTCCTCCTCCTTCTTCTTCCCTCTTGGCGTTCCTTCACGGGGGCGGTTCATTATTAAACTTACCCCACCGCAAACGAGCCGGTTTCTTGCAGCGCGTGCAGCCGGTAGTAAATTCCCTTGTGGCGCAGCAACTCCTCGTGACTCCCCACTTCCGCAATCCGCCCCCGATCGAGCACCACAATCTTGTCCGCCTCCCGCACTGTACTGAGCCGGTGGGCAATAATAATCGTCGTGCGGGTGCCGAGAATACTGTTCATCGCCAGCTGAATCGAGCGCTCAGATTCATAATCTAAACTGGAAGTCGCTTCATCAAAAACCAGCACGTCTGGCTCCACCAAAAGCGCTCGCGCAATTCCCAGCCGCTGCTTCTGCCCGCCCGACAGCCGCACGCCCCGCTCCCCTATCACAGTGCAGTACCCTTTGTCAAGGTTGCGGATAAATTCATCCGCTCTGGCAATGCGGCAAGCGTCTTGCACCTGCTCGAAACTGGCATTTGGATTGCCATATTTCAGGTTATCGAGCAACGTTCCGTTGAAGATATCAACGTCTTGGTGGACGATAGCCAGCCGGCGGCGGTAGCAGGCGACATCCATCTGGCGGATGTCCGAACCATCCATGAAAATCTTGCCGCCATCGGGTTCAAAATAGCGGAACAGCAGCTTCACCAGCGTGGACTTGCCGGAACCCGACCGGCCCACCAGCGCCACCGTCTGGTACGGCTCAATCAGCAGGTTGATATCCTGCAAGACCGGGCGTGAGGAATTGTACCCAAAACTGATGTGGGAAAATTCTACTTTGCCGGTGAATTTGTAAGGCGTGAGCGCCAGTGGTTTCGGGGAAGCCGGTGTCAAATCCACCGCATCGCTGCCTGATGGGTGGCGCATAAATTCGTGGAATCGCATCATGGATGCGTACCTGCGGGCAAACATCTCCGCCAAGTTCGCGATCGGGCGCAACTCCGAATAAGCCATGCTGGCAAAACTAAACGTTGTGATAAAATGTCCGAGAGACATCACGCCGCTGACTGTCTCCAGCAGGGTAAACCCCAGCACTGCGAACAGACACACCTGAATCACCGTGGTTTGCCACATCGTCAGCACGGTGTAACTCATGTTGATGCGACCATCGATAACAGTAAACTCCCGCTCTATCCGCTGGCGCTGGCGCTTCAGTTCAGTCGCTTCTCTGGAAAAGGCTTTCACGGTTTTGATATTGGTGACAATTTCCGAGGTGCGGCTTTCGGTCTTTTCGATGTAGCGGTCTATTAATTCCTCTCGCTTTATTAACTCTGCCAAGCTTTTCAGGCTGAAGCCGAGGATAAAAAAGAACGAAACCATAAACAGCACGGCAATGCGCCATTCGATTAGCCAGACGATCGCAAAGATTCCCAGCAGCCGGCAGAGTTTGGGAATCAGCTGACCGGCGATTTCTGGGTAACTCCAGGTGTGGTTCCCCACCCCCCTGGCAATCCGCCCCGCAATCCGTCCGGCATTATTTTCCTCATAAAATTTCAGTGGCAGAGTCAGGATTTTTGCCAGAGCTTTTTGGTTGTAGTCGCGGCGGGTGCGCAGGGCAATATCCCAGTGAAACCAGAGTCCCAGCCAGGGTTGCACCGGCGCTCTCGCCACTGTGGCAAAAAAAATAAGCCCCATCAGGACTCCTAGGGAGAGGGGCTTACCGACAGTCAACCCTGTCAACTCCGCCACCGCCGCTATCAGATGTTGCGTTATGCTATCCACCGGCAAGTCTGAAAGCACGTTTAAAATCTGGCCTGTGGCGTAGGGCAGAATCAAATCCAGGATTTCAAAGGCGCAAGACGCCGCAATACTAAAAGTTGCTACCAGCCAGTACCGCCGGTAGTAGCTGACGAGATCGCGAAATTTTGTCATAAAAATTCTTTAAGCGCAGGTAGCCAAAATGGACACACCGTTTGCCAAACCCTGGGTTTGGCAGAAATCGAGTTTTTTGTCCAGCGGGTATAGCTCTACGTCAAAGCCGTTCCAAAATCCGGTTTTTCTTTCCGGAGATGATATAACCTTTTATTTTGTCCACCTACTTATCAGCTCCTCGCTGTTTTCAGTCCTGACACCGTACCTTAGCACAGGCCGGCTAGTCTGCGAGCGCCCCCATTCGGAAGTTGGCAGGAGAAACCCAGGACAAGGGAGGGGCTGCGGCTGGGGTGAATTTTAGCAAAGCAAGCCCTCATCCGCCACTCAGCCGGTTTGGGGAAAAAGGGAATCAAACCTTTGCCACTCCTTTGGGCCTTTTTCTTACTCCCCTTCTGCCCTTGTCGGAGAGGGGGCTAGGGCGTGAGGGGCTGGGGGGGATCGAGGCTCCCTCTGGGGATGGGGGGGAAGAGGGGCTTGCGGGAGCGCGGGTTGAGGGGTGAGGGGCTTGCGGGAGCGCGGGTTGAGGGGTGAGGGGCTTGCGAGCAATGAACTAGACATGATATAATATCTAAGCTCGCACGCCCCGCTTGAACCACTTTCTGGTGGCACAGGCAGGGGAGCCTGTGCCGGTCGGCGGTCAGTCAAAACAGTGTTTGCGGAATCAGACTGCGTAGGCTGACGTCAGCGCCCACACGATGAGGAGCGCTATCGCGCCCAGCACCACAATCGAGGTGATTGCGATCGCAGCGGGGCTGTCCGCCCCCTTGAATTTCATGATGCCACGGTCTAGATCGGACATAGCCCTGTTATAATTCCTCTGACAGAGAGCTACTTTACGTTAAATCATATTAATATATGGGAGTGGGGTGCCGCCGAAGGGCCAGCTAGTCAGCGCCTGAAAGGGTAAGATGAGCAGTCCCCACAATGTAAGGTAGCGCAGAGCAAGCCATCACGGATTCCAAACGCTGCATGGGCAAAAAGCCAACGATTGCCATTTCCCACCTGGGCTGTGAAAAAAATCGCATCGACACGGAACATATGCTGGGCCTGCTGGTGCGAGCGGGCTACGAGGTGGACACGAACGAAGAATTAGCGGATTACGTCATTGTTAACACTTGCAGCTTTATCCAAGCCGCACGGGAGGAGTCGGTGCGGACTCTGGTGGAGCTGGCAGAGGCCAACAAAAAAATCGTCATCGCCGGCTGCATGGCGCAGCACTTCCAAGAGCAACTGCTCGAGGAACTGCCAGAAGCAGTCGCCCTGGTGGGCACCGGCGACTACAGCAAAATCGTAGAGGTCATCGAGCGCGCTGAAGCGGGCGAGCGAGTTAAGGAGATAACACCGGAACCGACTTACATCGCCGACGAAACCACGCCCCGCTACCGCACGACAACCGAAGGGGTGGCCTACCTGCGAGTGGCGGAAGGGTGCGACTATCGCTGCGCCTTCTGCATTATCCCCCACCTGCGAGGCAACCAGCGCTCGCGCTCCATCGAGTCCATTGTGGCGGAAGCCAAACAGCTGGCCTCGGAGGGCGTTCAGGAAATTATCTTAATCTCGCAAATCACCACCAACTACGGCCTCGACCTGTACGGCGAGCCCAAGCTGGCGGAACTGCTGCGGGCCCTCGGCAAGGTGGACGTCCCCTGGATTCGCATGCACTACGCCTACCCCACAGGGCTGACTCCTAAAGTGATCGCCGCGATTCAGGAAACGCCCAACGTCCTGCCCTACCTCGATTTGCCCCTGCAGCACTCCCACCCGGACATCCTGCGGGCCATGAACCGGCCTTTCCAGGCGGGCGTGAACGACGCCATCATCGAGCGGATCGAGACGGCGATCCCCGATGCCGTTCTCAGGACAACTTTTATTGTCGGGTTTCCGGGGGAAACGGATAAACATTTTGAACATTTGCTACAATTTGTAAAGAAACATCAGTTCGACCACGCAGGAGTGTTTACATTTTCCCCGGAGGAAGGCACCCCGGCCCACAGCCTGCCCAACCAGCTGCCGCAAGACGTCATGGACGCCCGCAGGGACGCCCTGATGGAAGCGCAGCAGCCAATCTCGCTGAAGAAAAATCAAGCTGAGGTGGGCAAGGTGGTTTCGGTGCTGGTAGAGCAAGAAAATCCCGAGACGGGCGAGTTAATCGGTCGCTCGGCACGCTTCGCCCCAGAAGTGGATGGCTTGGTTTACGTTCAGGGAGAGGCTCGGCTGGGCTCTCTGGTGCCGGTGGCCATTACCGGGGCCGGTGTTTACGACCTGTACGGCCATGTGGCCACGGCGGCAGACGTCATCGGGGCCAAGTAACAGGCAAATGCGGAAAGTTTTGCGAAATTGTTGCGAGTTGCTTAACAAAAGTTTAATGTTGAGTTAATATTTCAGCAGAACGTTTGAGCGTGAGCGGAGGTCAGAAGGGGTCTAACCCCTCCAGGCATTCGCCCAAAAAAGAAAAGAGCTTTGGCCACTGCCCACTGGGCTCGCAGCCCGAGATGGGCCATAACAAATTACAGACCAGCCACTGCTCGAAAGCCGCCGCTCGCAGACAAATGATTCATTCGACACCCCCGCTGTTCAGCTCGGAGCTTGAATGGAAGCAGGTGTGATGAGCAGTGGCACAGGCACCCCGCCTGGAAGAGATCCTTTGTACAAGCGCTCAGACTGCTCGCAGTGCAGTTTGGCACGTCATGTACCGCAATGAAATAGGTTTATAGGAGATTAAATGGATTTGTCATTCAAAAACCTGGGTCTTTCTGAAGCTCGCGTCAGCCAATTAGAAAAACTGGGTTTCACCGCCCCGACAGCAATTCAAATGCAAGCGATTCCAGAGCTGCTGGCGGGACGGGATGTGGTGGGACAAGCGCAAACCGGCACCGGCAAGACGGCAGCGTTTTCCCTCCCCATTTTGGAGCGCATTGATTTCAACAAGCCGGCAGTGCAAGCCCTGATCCTGACCCCAACCCGGGAGCTGGCGCTGCAAGTGAGCAACGCCATCCGCGACTTTAGCGGCGACCGGCGCTTAGGCATTTTAGCAGTTTACGGCGGCTCAGCGATCGACCGGCAGATCCGCTCACTGCAGCGGGGCGTGCAAATTGTCGTGGGGACACCCGGGCGGATTATCGATTTGCTCGACCGGGGGAACCTGAAACTCGACCAGCTGACCTGGCTGGTGCTCGACGAAGCAGATGAAATGCTGAGCATGGGCTTTATTGATGATGTCGAGAAAATCCTCAGCCAAGCCCCATCCGACCGGCAGACGGCCTTTTTCTCGGCGACGATGGAGCCCTCGATCCGCCAGCTGGTGTCCAAGTTCCTGCGCGAGCCGGTCAACGTCAGCATCAAGCAGCAGAAAGCCACGCCGAAGCAGATCGACCAGCACGTTTATATGGTGCCGCGCGGCTGGACGAAAGCGAAAGCCCTGCAGCCGATTTTGGAACTGGAAGATCCGGAATCTGCGATTATCTTTGTGCGCACCCGGCGGGCGGCGGCTGAGCTGACGAGCGAACTGCAAGCAGCCGGTCACAGCGTGGACGAGTACCACGGCGACTTGAACCAAGCCCAGCGCGAGCGGTTGCTGAGCCGGTTCCGCCAGCAGCAAGTGCGGTGGATTGTGGCCACGGACATTGCGGCTCGCGGGCTGGACGTGGATCACCTGACGCATGTGATTAACTACGATTTGCCCGACAGCGTGGAAAGCTATGTGCACCGGATTGGGCGCACCGGGCGTGCCGGTAAAACAGGAACGGCCATTTCCCTGGTTCAGCCGTTTGACCGGCGCAAGCTGCAGCAAATTGAGCGCCATGTCCGCCAAACCCTGAAGATCAACTCGGTGCCAAGCCGGTCGCAAATCGAGTCGCGCCAGCTGGAGAAACTGCAAGCGCAAGTCCGGGCTGCCCTCACCGGCGAGCGTTTGGCCTCCTTCTTGCCGATTGTGTCTCAGCTCGGCGAGGAGTACGACGCACACGCCATCGCGGCGGCGGCCCTGCAAATGGCCTACGACCAAACCCGTCCGTCGTGGCTGCGTTCAGACGCGCCGGTGGAAGAGCTGCCGGCTTCTCCCAAGCCCAAGCTGATCAAGCGGGCTAAACCGTCTGTGGGCCAGCCTTCGATTTCGCCGAGCCCTGTCTCGCAGACTTCTGTGGGGCAAACCTCTATGTCGCAGAACGGCTAGTCCGGGGGATTTAGTGGTGTTCTGGTGGTAGTTGGGGCGTCTCACATTTGTGGGATGAACCCGGCACCCCCAACCCCCTCCCCGTGTACAGGGAGGGGGAGTAAAAGGGGTGCCACTACCGCCGGAAGTGCCGGTGATTTCCAGTGCGGATAAATTGCATAGAATAGAGACAGCGCCGGTAGCGTTTCGGCAGCGGCTGTAGTGGGTGTCCCGTCTGTGATTCTCACAGATGGTTCATCTGTTGTGTGCCGGTGCCGGTGTGCTGCCGGTGTCTGATCTGTCTGTGATTGTCACAGAAGTGCAAATATGTTGCTGACGATTTTCTAACGAGTTTCGGATACAAGATTGCTGCAAAGTTTTTCTTGAATAGGGTTATCTCTATGCAGGGGAAAAAACTGACGTATATGCCTGCCTGATTGTATCCCTACCACATAGATTGTTCCATCGAACAAACTCCGCCTACCCGTCACCTGACATTGATCTTTATCCCCCACGCGACTCAGGATGTCGCGATTATCACTGACAATCTTTCTGATGGCCTTTACGATGTCATCAACTTCCATGTCTGGATCGAGATCGGTTTGGTATTTTTTCTTGTCCCGTCGAAACCTGGGATGATGCCTGAGAAGAATGTGCCGCATGTCGTCTCTGTCCAAGAGAAATCTGACAGAACCAGCTCGAAAAGGCTGGGTTCCATAGTTTCTTAAAGCTTCGTTAAGATCGCCTTTTCTTTCGGTCGGGGGTTTTCTGACTAAAATTTGTTTGGCATCATCCTCTAAAACGGTAATATTATTTTTAGATATCTCCGGGCTGGATAGAGTTATTGCCTGAGATTGAAAATACAAGTTGTGCAAAATAAGTAAAGAGGCGGTAAGTCCCAAGAGTGCTTTCATAGCTGAAAGGTTATGATAATTAAACTAAAAGGGCTGATGTTTTGATAGGGTTGATGCCGGCGCTTCAACCCTGTGGAATTATCATTTCACCCAAAGCAGGGAGAGCGCAATTTTTTCCCCAGTGAGCCGGTTTTTAACTGCACTTTTCCCAAAAATACCACAGATTGAACCTCAGGTTCACCAGCAACCTTTGCTGACGATATGTTGTGGGAACCCGCCCCTCCTGCAGGCTGTGAGATTAGTGTGCAAATTAGATGCGGCGGGAGGGCGGGGCCAGGGGTGGGGGAGAAGTGCCGGTGTGGGGGAGAGGCGCTACAACAGGTAAGTCACGCCGACTTCGGGGCTGCAGGTGCTGAGACTGGGAAACTGTTTCTAAACCAACACACGCTAGTCTCTCATCAAACCCAAAGCAATCTGCACTGCAGTATTAATAGCAAATTTCTCACTGCTTCTATTTCCCCCTACCTTTTCACCATCCTTATCAGTTTCAGCCCACCACTCTATTTTACCATTGCTGCCAACTCCAACATGAAGACGCTCTTGTCCTTCACCGTTCTCAGGACGAGCGATAAATTCAAATGAACCGTCAGCGTTTTCCTTAGTAATCCTGATTAGATTACCATTTCCATCCGGGGCATAGCGTTTGTCTGGCATAGTGTGAAACTCCTAAAAATCAGTCAAAAATATCGGCGGGCGGCTCATGTCCACCCACTTGACTCGACCCAATGTCCTCTTTTCCAAGAAGATAACCCACTCGCTCAAAACTGACAAGCCGAAAAAAGTTGGAAAAAGTTGGATCTTTCTCAAATTGGTATAGAAAATGTGCCGACGCGGCCAAAAAGTTGGAAAAAGTTGGAAAAAGTTGGAAAAAGTTGGAAAAAGTTTGGTATAGTAACCACAGCGCTCTCACCGGCACACCTGTGGACACCCCTCAGATATTGGCTCTTCCTACGATTGGCCGGCAGCATGGAGATGGCCAGCCGGCAAAGTTGGAAACAGCTGGCTCTCTCTAAAATAGGGAGATATAGCACTAGCCAATAGCCACTTAGGGAACGGACGTAGGACAGGCGTTCCCTCCGCCCCTGTCCCTACTAGCAAGTGAGATGCCTTGTCCATTACAGAGGTGTCTATTGCTACAAAAGAGGTAGGCGCGGCAAAAAAGTTGCAAAAAGTGGGACAAAGTTTGGTATAGTAACCCCAGCGCTCTCACAGCCCCACCTATGGACATCCCTCAGATATTGCAATTTGTCGATGAAGCGGTCTGCGCCAAGACCGGCAAACATCTCAATGACTTGCAGCGGAGAATTATCACGGGAATACTGAAGGGCCAAAAGTATGCCGGCGTTGCAGAAACTTATGGGTATAGCGCCAAGCACATAAAAAAAGCCAGTCACGAGCTCTTGCGCATGCTATCTGATGTCTTTGGCGAAGACGTTAAGAAAAGAAATCTTGAATCAGTCCTAGACCGCCAAATCAATGTAAATATAACTTTTGGGACGAAAAATAACCCTCATCATAACGTTACAGGTATAGGCTACATCTACAGTTGCCCCGATTCCTCCACTTCTCCCCGAGATAAAAGTCAACCGGCAACTCCCGACTCGCACCCGGACATCCCGAAAATTAAAATAGAAACAGTTCAGAAATTGCGACACTTTGGCTTGCGCGACGAGCAAATAGCAGAGGCGCTAGAGCTCCCCTTGGAGGTAGTTAAGCAGGTGGACTTCGAGGAGTGAGAAAGCCCCAGTTGTTTCTCGCTCGCCACCGGCAGCGGAAGCGCCAAGACTTTTGTGCCGGCTTGCACTCTCACGGCGCATGCAATTTGTCCGCCGGCAGTTAAAAAAAGCCGGCTTGCCTAGAGGCAGCCAGCTTTTGGAGTGAGGAGTATGAATGCCGGCAGGATTTCTCAAGGCAGCCGGTGTGTTAAAAAGCCGCATTTTGATTTACTTTGAAGCGCTTGATATCACAATTGCCGGTGGAAAACTAGGCGTTCTGCTGAACTTTGCGACTGCGCAACCGGACCAAGATTGCGCCACCCAGCGCCAAACCGCCGAGAGTAGTGGGTTCGGGTACGGCGTCTGAACCGGCGAGCACTTTGTCACTTCCGCCACCAGCGTTCACCTGCTGGAAACGACCGGCAGCCTGCAGTGAGCCACCTTGAAAACCACTTTGGAATGAGCTTTCCACACCGGCAGCGGTGAGGTTCGCGCCGCTCAGCAAAAAGCTAACACTAGAAGATTGGCCGGCAGTCAAACCAGCTTGGGGATTGCCACCGACAAAGTTGCCAGAACCAGCGGAGCGAATGCCAACACTGAACGTATTTTGCGTTAAACCCGGTATAGAGACGCCGGTGTAAGTCTTTGTAAAGCCGCTTGAGCCTGGATTGTAAGTTGAAGCGCTGAAAGTGTATGCGCTGACGATAGTCGGCAGGTCGAACGCCACCCCAACCAGAGTTGCCGCAGTTGCCCCCAGCCCAGCTGAGCCGTTAGTGGTGTTTTTGATATCGAGGTTGAGCAGTACCTGCGCTCCCTGCTGGACAAAATTGAAGTCCAGCTTCGCTGTTGCGCCAGTGTTCTCGGTGCTGCCATACTGGGGAGCGATAGACAAGCCGAAAGCCTGTGCCGGCGCTGCAGTGAGCGCGGTTGATGCCAGGGCCATCCCGGCAGCCAGAGCGGTTGTGCCGGCGAGGGCGCGAGTGGAGAGAGCGGTTAAAAGATTACTATTTTTCATGTTCATTCCCACCCCCTAAGAGGAGAGATGCTAAACTTCTAGGAGAGATGGCTGAGTTTGTGAAACGTGCCGGTCTGTCCTTGTGGTTGACCGCTAATTTCATTGTGGCGCTCTCATACAGCAATTGTTAGCAGTTTGTCTATAGCTTTAACTAAAAATTTTTTTTGCCGGGGTTTTCTTAAAGATTGAGTGAAATCTCTCACTTTTCCGCACAATTGCGGTTGACAGCCGGCGTGCTGCATGCGTTTACCTCCCGCTCACTCCGCAAAATAACGGAAGGGAAATGGATAAACTTTTAATATATGTTAACAGGATAGTCTAGGGATAAAAAAGTTAATGGAAAATCTTTGCATGACCCCTGGGGTGGGGAGGCGCGGTCAGGGGTGGGGGGTTTCCCTGAGGCGAGAGCAAACAAGCAATTTAGGCCAGCTAGCCAGCTCGCCACAGACGCAGCCGGCAGGGAAAGAAGGTTTCAAGGCAGCAAGGCAGGAACGCTGTAATCTCCAAGCCCCCTGCAGGTGCCGGTGGCAACAGCAGGCAGGACCCGCTCGGGCAAAGGCAACCATCCGAGAAGCGGATGTACCACCGGCGGGCTACTGGCGGTGTTTTTGAGAAAGCAACCGACTCAAGTATCCCAGTGGGGAATGGCTGCAAGAGCGATCTGCCAATTGAGTTGGCAACTGCGGCAAGCGCCGGCGTGTCCAAAGAGCACATCGCTCTTAAGAGCGGAACAGTCAGTGGATAGCAATCGCCACGGAAAAACTAGGCATTCTGGCTAGCCTTGCGCCGGCGTGATGCCGCCAGAGCACCTGCGACTAAGCCCAAACCTGCCAAAGTTGCCGGTTCTGGCACTGATTGAACCGGCGGTTCAACCACCGGCTGAGCCAAATTCACAAAAGCTTCACTGCCACCGTTTGCAAAGCCCTGGACGTGGAAACCGACGCGCAGGTTGCTGCCGGCCAAATCATCAAAGACATTCTGCAGGGTTTTTCCTTGGCTCACATTGAACACAGCATAAAGGGCAGCCCTGTCGCGCCCTTGCGCCTTGTCTAATTTTGCTTTCAGGTCTGCGGACAGCTCAACCCGCTGAATCCATCCCTTTACGAAAGGATTTTCCGAATTCTCTTGAGGAGCGCAAATCACGCTGAAGCCCCACTGGTACTTCTTGCCAATTTCTAGAGGCTTTGACGCCGATCCAGCCGGCATGCCGATGCTCACAATACCTGGACGATAGCCGTCAATTGTGAGAGCGGTTGAGTAAACTTGATTTTCGGCTTCGTCTTTGAGAGTCAGCTCCGCTTTGGCTGCGAAAGTTGCGAGAAGATAAAAGAAGAATGTCGGATACCCGGAGCCCGTCAGCCCACCGGTTTTGTTTATTCTGTCTGGCACCAGGGCGGTTACGGGTGTCGCGCCGGTGAGGCAAAGGCAGGATACCCGCAGCAGATCGCCAATCGCGTCAAACAGGTGTTTAAAGTCGAGATTGACCTGGCCAAAAAGGAGCGCGAGGTGGCTGAGATCGCTGAGTCGGAATCCTTCAGGGAATTGCAGCGAAAAGCTCGCGAACTTCGGGCGCGGGAACGCCAAGATTCTCAAACCGGCGTCGCCCCACCGGCAGGCGAACCCGCCAGCCACCAGCACGCCGGCGCAGCTGATGATTAGTTCGGGCAGCTGCGCCAAAAAGGCAAGCAACTGCGGGCGAAAAACGCACCGGCACCCGCAAACCCGCCCTCCCCTATTGCGCCGGCTGCCGGTGCCCCCAACCAGCACAGCTCGCCGCAGCCACCGGCTTCTGAGAGTGCGGAGGACGATTACTTGCAGCAGTTGCGCTCAAAAGCGAAAAAGTTGAAGCATAGAGAAGATAAATCTGGCGATTGAATCTGCTCGGGTGCGCTGTGAGCGCACCCGAGCGCTTGGGACACTTGAATTGCCGAGCTGCAGGCCGGTTATTGTTTTGTGAAACCGCGCCAAGACGCGCCTGAGCGCCAAGGAGAGAGAAGGCAGAGGATTTCACAAAAGAATTACAAGGGCTACAGGTGGCACACTAAATAGATAGTCTCGGAGGTGCGGTGAGGTCAAAAAAATGGGGCGCAGTTATTAAGCAACCCTGCGGCTTGCAGGAGTTGAAATTTGGCGCATAATTTGCCTCAAGTCGCGCTCGTGACACCGGCAGCCGGTGCGCGCTTGAGTTAAAATGGGTGAAAGACAGCAGAATTGGGGAGGCACAGGCGAAACAGCTGCTCTGGGAATTGCGCCCTCGATAATTGACGCTCTCTCTCGATCTCGCGCCTGACGGCAGCCGCTGCGGAAAATGGCGAAACATCTCAGGCGTAAAGGGGAAAAATAGGGCCAGTACCCTGAGCCGGTGAATAGCCCGCGATCTCGTGTCCGCTTGCATCCGCGCTGATTGGGCTGGCCGCCAAGTCCTCCGTGGGGCGGGCCTGCCGGTGCCAAAATGGCGGCGACAAGCGCGAAGCGTCTCTCCTGAGAGAAGGAGCTAGGGTCAAGGGACGATTGCGCTCCCTGAATCCTAAACCGATTTTCCTGCCGCACAGGATTTCAAGGCGATTCGGGTCCCGCCCCTACCTGTTCTTGATTTTTTTAGAAAAAAATAAAAAAATGAACGCTATTTTGTACAGATATTATTATCCTCTGGAACTTAAAATGCTTTACGGCTGCCCTTTCCAATACCCAAGCAAAAATTACAAATTACAGAGGGGATGAGAGGGATGTCATTGAGTCAAGTTCATATCTACAATTAAAAGGTAGAATTTTATGGCTAAAATCGTCTGCGTCCACTCATTCCGCCACGGAACCGGCAAATCAAACGTGGTTGCTAACCTGGCGGCGATTATCGCTAGCTGCGGACAGCGTGCCGGCATCATCGACACGGATATCCCATCGCCCGGTCTGCATCTGCTTTTTGGCCTGGAGTCAGAACAGATAAACGCCACCCTCAATGACTACTTGTGGGGGGCTGCGGCGCTGGCAGATATCGCTTACAATGTTAGCGACACAGGCAGCACCTCGGACAGCCGCCGGTGGCCGGCAACCGCCACATCGCCTTCAAAGGGAGACATCTACCTGATCCCGGGCAACCTCAAGGCGAGTGAAATTCCCCGAGTGTGGGGCGGCGGATACAGCGTAGAGTTGCTGAGCGACAGCTTCGAGCTGCTGCTGCGCGATCTGAGACTGGACTATTTGTTGATTGACTCTCGTGCCGGCCTGGATGAAGAAACCCTGATTTCCATCGCCCTCTGTGATGTCTTGGTTTTGGTGGTGCGTTTAGACCGGCAGGACTTCCAGGGAACGGCTTTGATGGTGGAGTTAGCCCGGAAGTTGCAGGTGCCGCACATCTATCTGGCGGTCAACCAAGTGCTGCCCACCTACGATTTTGAGGCTGTGCGGCAACAGGTGGAGACGACTTACAGCGTGCCGGTGGCGGGCATCCTGCCTTTTTCTGAAACTCTCGTTGAACTGGGCAGCAGCGATCTGTTTTGCCTTCAGTATCCCAACCATCTCTTCACCGAGCAGTTGCGCGCCATCGCCGATAAAATCACCTGCTGCAAGGCTAGCCAGACGCGCCCGGAGATTGTCCTGGCACCGCCTTTGGAGATTCCCAATCACGAAGCAGGTGGGCTGCGGATGTTTGACTTCCTGATGCAGCACAACTCAGAGCGACAGCTGGCAAAATGGATATTGCAGCAGCGCAAGCCCGTCACCCTTGCTGAAGCAGTCGCTCACACCGGCACCGAAGAAATAGCTGTCCGCACTATGCTAGACACCCTGGTGGGAGAGGGCTGCTTGCTGGAGCTAGAAATGGCAGGTGAGCGGCGCTACCGGCCTCGCCTCGCCCCCAAAAAAGGACGCCAGCTTTGCAAGTATATCTGGGAGAAGATCGAGGGGAATGGGGCGGACTGACCGCCCTATATCCGGCTGTCGCGGGTTTGTGGCAATCACTGCTCCCCCACTCCGCGCCTGCGGCGGGTGAAACAGTTAAACTGCAAGCGCCATCCGGGGCTGAGGCCCGATTGAGAGTGGCACCGGCACCCGCACCGGCGCGCGAGCTGGCTGGCCTGCTGGGCTCTTTGCAGCGGCTGCTGTACACTGTAATGGGGGGTGCGCGCAGATCGGCACGCACCACTGCAGACTAATCGCGAAAAAATATTGCGAGCGTCCGATTTTCAGCAACTCTGAAGCAGCAGCAGCGCTAAAAGAGGGTGGTAATATTTCATTGTAGCATCACAAGCGAGCTGAAAGTCAAGATTCGGCCCCTTGCCGGTCTGCCTGTGCGGTTGTGCGCTGGGCTCAAGTGGGGAAATGTTTATAATAAGACGCGACATATCCCGTCTTTAAGCGTGCGAAATTTGCTCTCACCCCTGCCGTGTTGCGGATTTTGTGCCCCTGCAGCCTGTTGCGCCGCCTCGCCTGACGCATCTATCAGCCAGACTCCTGTCAGCGGCTGATGCCCAAGTCATTTCTGACAGCCGGTGACTCGCACAGCTAGCACCGCCCAATGAAAAACACACTCGCACTTCTAGAATTTGCAGAGAAAAACCAACTGCAAAGTTTTAATGGCTTGAGCCTGTGCGTCTGTTACAAAAATCAAAAGGTTTAGTGAGGTACGCAATGTCCAAAATCGTTTCAGTTCACTCCTTCCGTGGCGGCACCGGCAAATCGAACTCGACGGCTAATCTGGCCTCGATCGTCGCTCGTTACGGAAATCGGGTGGGCATCGTTGACACGGATATCCAATCTCCGGGGATTCACGTCCTTTTCGGTTTCGACGAGGAAAAGATAGATCGCTCCCTGAATGACTACCTGTGGGGGCGGTGCGCCATCGAAGAAACCGCCTACGACGTCACCTCGGTTCTCCAAGAAAAAGCGACTCCAAACAGCCGCATCTACCTGATTCCCTCCAGTCTCAGAGCTGGGGAAATTGCCAAGGTGCTGCGTGAGGGATACGATGTGGGGCTGCTCAATGAAGGCTTTCAAGAATTGATCGGTCGTCTGGAGCTGGACTACCTGTTTATTGACACCCACCCGGGACTCAACGAAGAAACCCTGCTTTCGATCACCATCTCCGACGTTCTGGTGCTGATCCTGCGTCCTGACCGGCAGGACTTCCAGGGAACCGCTGTCACGGTAGATGTGGCTCGCAAGTTGGAAGTGCCCAAGATGTTGCTCCTCGTTAACAAGGTGCTGACGTCCTTCGATTTCGAGGCCATGCGGGAACAGGTGTCGAAAACTTACAGCGCCACAGTCGCCGGTGTCTTGCCCCTGTCAGAAGATATGATTCAGCTGGCCAGCAGCGATCTGTTCTGCCTGCGCTACCCGGCTCATCCCTTCAGCCGGGAGATGGAAAAGGTCGCCCAGCAAATTATGGCCTGAACGTTGAATCCAGGAGGAAACTATGAGCGGAAAAGGATTCAATCTTTCGGGGGGAGGGGGAGCAGAAGGGGACAGCGCAGACGGTCTTAGCATGCTTGACGTTCTCACTTTACCTGACGACCAGCAGCAGGCGATCAACTGGTTGATGCGTCAGGGAAAGGTGAGTTTCGCTCAAGTGGTGGCTCACATGGGTGAGGATGAGACAGCCGCCCGCACGATGCTGGATACGCTGATGGCAAAAGGCTTCGTGCGCGAGACGCCGGTGGATGGGCAGCCACATTACCACACTCAGCTCGCCGGCAAAAAGAAACGCGAGCTGCCTCCAAAAATTTGGAAAGCTTTGGAGTAGCCGGTGAAAAAACTCGGTTTCTTTGAGAAACCGGGTTTCTGGTATCTGGGTGAAGAAACCCGGTTTATTCGGGTTTCTGGGCTCTCAATCTTTTGGCACCCGCCGCACGGCTAGCATAGTTATGTCGTCAAACTGGTCGGCGTCGGCGATGTACTCCCGCACCTGTGTTTCGATCAGCTCAACCAAACCCTTGGCTGAGGGGGGAGGAGACTCCAGTATAGCCAGCAATCTTTCGTCTGTGAACAGTGCCCCTGCGGGGCTGTGGGCTTCCGGAACGCCGTCGGTGTAGGTGAACAGGATATCGCCCGGTTCTAACTGAGCCTCCTGGATTTTGTAATTGACCTTTGGCATCATCCCCACAGCCGGCCCAGTCGTTTTCAGGCGCTGCTTGATGCCATTCGGACCGCAGATCACCGGCAGCTCGTGCCCGCCATTAATATAGAGCAACAAGCCCGTCGCCGGATCGAGCACGCCAAAGAACATGGTGGCGAACATATTCATCCGGCTGTGATTGTCTATCATGTAATTGTTGGTGATCTCCATCGCCTTTTTCAGCGACAGGGCACCGATTTTCAGCAGTATCTTCTTTTGGGCGGGATCTTCCGGGCGAGACTTGCGGGGGCTTTCATCGCCGAAGCCCTTCAAGAAGTCCGGAGAATAGGTCTGTTGAGCCAGAACCCGCAGCAAACTGCGAAGAAGGGCCATAAACATCGCCGGGCCAACCCCTTTGTCGCAGACGTCGGCGATGATCAAACCGACGCGGGTGTCATTGACCATCGTAAAGGCATCGTAGAAATCTCCTGCAACCTGGCGCGCGGGAGAGAAGCGGGCGGCGATTTCCCAGCCGGCTGGCTGCGGCAGGGTTTCGGGCAAGAAATCCGCCTGAATCATGCGGCCAATTTCTAATTCGCGCTGGCTTTTGAGGAACTTTGTTTGGCCTTCCAGCAGCAGCTGGTTGCTGAGGGCGACGGATGCCTGTGAGGCGAGAGATTCCACCACTTGCTGCTGGTAGGAGCTGAAGGGGACAATCTCGCTGCCCGTCGGGTTCTGGGCGTTGACCAGCTGCACGACGCCGATGACTTCACCGGCATTATTTTTCAAGGGGACGGCTAGACAGGATACCGAGCGGTAGCCGTCTTTTGTGTCGTAGGCTTTGTTTTCAGTAAAGTCAAAGCCCTCCGTCTGGTAGATGTCGGGAATGTTGCGCGAGGTGCCGGTGGCGGCGACATAGGCGGCGACAAAGGTGTCATTGGGTTTGCCGTCTGCGCCGAAAAGGGGCGCGGGGGGTAAGTCTATCTTTTGGCCGGTGGTTCCGCCCCAGGCGGCATTCAGCGAGTCGTTGCGCAAGATGGCAAACTTCAGGCAGTTATCCTCGCCGCGCAGGTACAGGATGCCCATATCAGCATTGCAGATTGACTTGGACTCGAGCACAATCCGCTCCAGGAGACGATCTAAGTCTTTTTCCGCCGACAGGGCAATGCCGAGGGGAAGGATGGTTTGCGTGAAATCAGTCGCTAGCTTTTCCATCGCTGCCAGTTTCAGCGACTGCGAGAGCAGCTCGTCTCGCAGCCGCCGCTTTTCCAGGCACTCACAGATGCGGGCTTTCAGCAACTGCGGGGTGAAGGGCGCAAGTAGGAAGTCTTCTGCGCCCATTGCCAGCGCTTTTTCAACCTGTTCACCGGCATTTGCGCCCCCCAGCGCCAGTATGGGGCGCTGGTGCAGCGTGTCCGCACGTTTTATCTGCTCGAGCAGCTGAAGTCCCTCCAGATCGGGCGTCTGAATGTCGAGGATCGCCAAGTCCACCGGCTTCTCCTCGAGCAGCTTCAACGCCCCCTCTCCGTCTTGCGCGACTGAAACTATATAGCCTAGCTCTTGCAAATCCCGGCACAGTGCATCGGGATTGATTTCGCTGCCGGCAGCGAGGAGCAGCTGGCTGTTTTCAGCTTCCATAGGTGTGGCCTCTTTTGTGGGTGAGCGCGTCAATTTTCTCGCCGCAGGGCGCGGTAATTTTCCCCAAACTAACAGGAAACAGGAAAAAATTTGCCTTTTACCTTTTTCCTGTTTGCTTTAACGAGCGGGTCGATTGACTGCAAAAATATTTCGATTCCGGTCTTCCAGACGTTCGTACATAAATTTATCAACCCCCTGAATAGTCAGGTACACTCCCAGCCCGCCCATTGGTTTTTGGTCTATTGGCAGGTCTACCGACAGCTCCTCCTGGGCCAATTTCTCGAAGGGATCGAAGGCTGCAGCCGTATCCTCGAGGACGATTGTCAGGGCGAGGTCGTCCATCTGGGCTTGCACGTCTACTGTCCCTTCGCTATTGGCTCCCTCGTAGCCGTACATAATAATATTGGTGGCGATTTCATCTACCGCCAGACGGAGGTTATAGGAGGCTTTCTTATCCAAACCGGCTTCTTTAGCAGCAGCCAGCACGTAGTCCGCGATCGGTTTCAAAGAGTCTAAGGTTCCGGGTACGGTTAAAGGTTCCATTGCAAAACGCCCCAAAGAAGAACTAAAAGAATTGTGTTAGTAGATCGTTGACTGACGGATTTCATTCACCCTCGAAGTGCTTCGCTTTCGGTCTGCCACTCAGATCGCAGATGAATTGACCGGCACCCTGAATCGCCAAAATCACTGCTAGCCCGCAGCCCGGGTTCGGGCCCGCCGGCAGGTCGGTTGCCGGCTTTTCCCAACTCCAAGTATACCGGCTAGCGCGTATCTGCCAGAAACCGGGTTTCTTAAAGAAACCCGGTTTCTTGAATGGGCTGAGAAGGAATGATTTTATGAACCGCAAGGGACCGCGACGGCGCAGAGGGAGGGCAAGAAGAGAGTTTGCTGGGGTTTGCTGTCACTCTTTATTTCCCACTCCCGCCGCCCCAAGATTATACCAAATTAAGATGTACAGTATTTTTGAATCGGGCTGAAAAGGCGTTCCCGCCATTTTTTCAATTCCATTATCTGGGCATCCAAAATCCCAAATTGGTATTAGAGCGCTGCCAAAGCTTCCAGACGGCCCGCTGCGGTCAAACCCCGCAAAAGGTCAAACCTGGCAAAACGCCCCTGTAACCCGCTCAGGGGCTCGCTAGGGGGCCCGCTCAGGGGACTGTGTTTGGCTGGCTGGAGGCCGGTCGGTCGGTCGATTCATCACAAAGATATTGCGGTTGCGGTCGCCAACCCGTTCGTACAGGAATTTATCGACACTCTCCACAACAAGAATAATTCCCCGCCCGGGAATTGTCTGCTGTTCAATTGGCAGCTGCAACATTTTCTTTTGCTGGGCGTACTTCAACAAGGGGTCGAAGGCTTCAGCGGTATCTTCTAAGGTGACGGTTAGGGTGTTTTCGCCCACCTCAGCTCGCAAGTCTACTGCTCCAGATCGACCGGCTTCTAGATAGCCGTAGGTAATAATATTGGTTGCTATTTCGTCTGCTGCCAAGCGGAGGTTGTAGCTGGCTTTTTTATCCAAGCCGGCTGCATCAGCAGCTGCCAGGACGTAGTTAGCAATCGCTTTCAAAGAGTCGAGAGTTCCGGGTACGGTTAAGGGCTGCATAGCAGAAGTCGCCAGTGAGGGACAGGTCTTCCAGAAACCGGGTTTCTTTAAAAAACCCGGTTTCTAGGATGAGTTTACCGACTTGACGCTTTCTATTTACTAAGCGTCATACTTGTCGAGCATAATCACAGCTTGGTCGAAACCCGTCTTTTCTATAGTGCCCTTTACCATCTCCTGAGTGCCAACCATATAGATGTCCGTAGCGGCCCCCATCTTTTGCTTGGCGAACATCAGTATCCGCAGACCGGCACTGGCCATATAGTCCAGCTTTTCCATCATCAGTATCAGGCGTTTCGGATTCGCGGCAGCGGCTTTTTCCACCACCTCTTTGAACGACTGCGCTGTGCTGGCATCGAGGTCTCCATCCAAGGTTATTTTAACGATTGTCTCGGTCGTAAGCGTTGCGGTGAGAGCCATAGTTAGTTGTTACGCGGTTTGCGCTATGGGAAACAGTTGAAAGAAAAAAATATGAAGAAAGTATGAAGCTCTGAGCTTACTGCACTTCACGCTTCATGCTTTACACCTTATTTGCCTGCCAGAATCACCACGGAGCGGTCGCCCAAGAGCAATCCGTGCTGATTTTCCAGCACCGGCTCCTGACCGGGTTCCCAGCTGTCCTCCGGTGAGGGAGCGCCGGTGTTGGCAAAGACGCCCCACTGCATCCCCGGTGGCAAGCCCGGGATTTCAAACCAGTGGCTTTCCCAGTGAGCGTTTATGGCGACGTAGATATAATTGTCCGTCACCGTGCCGGCTTTTGCGTGTTTGCCGCAGAGCATAAACGCCACGGTGCGGCTCTTGGGCGACCAGTCGGCGTTCCAGGCTTTGGTGCCGTGCCAGGTAATATCAGCATAGCCGCTGCCGGCATAATCCCGGTTCTGGAAGTGGTAGCGGTTTCTCAGCACCGGGTGAGCCTTGCGGAAGGCAATGCAGTGCTTGAAAAACTTAAATAGGTCAGCGTTGGTTTCCAGCAGGTTCCAGTCCTGCCAGTTGAGTTCATTATCGTGGCAGTAGGTGTTGTTGTTGCCGTGCTGGGTGCGCCCCATTTCATCTCCCATGAGAATCATCGGCACTCCCTGGCTCACCATTAGTATCGCCACGGCATTTTTAATCTGCCGCTTGCGCAGGGCGTTGATTCCCGGATCGTCGGTTGGGCCTTCCCAGCCGCAATTCCAGCTGTCGTTGTCGTTGGTGCCGTCGTTATTGTTTTCGCCGTTGGCTTCGTTGTGCTTGCCGTTGTACGACACCATGTCCATCAGCGTAAAACCGTCGTGGGCAGTGATGAAATTAATCGATGTCGCGGGCCCGCGACCCTCCCACGCATATAGGTCCGGCGAACCCTGCAGCCGCTGGGCGATGTCGCCAACTGTGCCATCCCCTTTGAGGAATTTGCGAATGCTGTCGCGGTACTTGCCGTTCCACTCCGCCCAGCGCCCGAAGGCGGGGAAAGATCCCACCTGGTAGAGTCCGCCGGCATCCCACGCTTCGGCAATTAATTTGCACTTCGCCAGAATCGGGTCAAAGGCTAGGGTTTCTAGCAGTGGCGGGTTTTGCAGGGGTGCGCCCCAGGGGTCGCGCCCCAGAATCGAGGCCAAATCAAAGCGGAAGCCGTCGATGTGATACTCAGCAGCCCAGTAGCGCAGGCAGTCGAGCACCATGTTGCGCACAATTGGGTTATTGCAGTTGAGGGTGTTGCCGCAACCGCTGAAGTTGAAATAGTACCCGTCCGGGGTTAGCATGTAATAGGTCTTGTTGTCAATCCCCCGGAAAGAGATATAAGGGCCGTTCTCGTTGCCTTCCGCTGTGTGGTTGAAAACAACGTCGAGAATGACTTCAATGCCGTTTTTGTGCAATTCTTTGACGAGGGTTTTGAACTCGTCCATCTGCATCCCCAGCTTGCCGGTGGCGGCGTAACCGGCTTTGGGGGCAAAGAAGCCAACGGTGCTGTAGCCCCAGTAATTCAGCAGCATCTCGCCCGGTTTCACGGGGTTGGGGCGGCTGTTTTCAAATTCATCAAACTCGTACACCGGCATCAATTCAACCGCATTGACGCCCAGCTCTTTGAGGTAAGGAATTTTTGCCCGGATGCCGGCAAAGGTGCCCGGATGCTTCACCCCGGAGGACGGGTGGCGGGTAAAGCTGCGGACATGCATTTCGTAGATAATCTGGTCTTCCGGGTCGATTTCCAGAGGGCGGTCATCTTCCCAGTCAAAATCGTCTAAGGCAATGCGAGCTCGGTGGTGGTAGATGTCGCTCCAATCTGGAGTTTTTCCCCAAATATCCCGCCCCCCAATCAGTTTGGCGTAGGGGTCGGTGAGAATTTTGCTGGAGTCAAACCACTGGCCTTCATTGAAATTGAAAGGCCCGTCCATGCGGTAGCCGTATTCGATGTTTTCGTAATCCAGGTCGAAGACGATCATGCTGAAGACATTCCCAATCCGGAATTCGTCCGGGAAGGGAATTTCTGCCATCGGTTGGGGCTCGCGCTTTTTGAAAAGCACCAGCGTGCAAGATTTGGCGTGGCTGGAAAAAATGGAGAAGTTGACGCCTCCTGGCACGATGGTGGCTCCGAAAGGAAGGGGCCGCCCCCGCCGCAGCTTGAAGTCGAGGTATTTGTGTGTGGGTTGACTGTCTATTCGCTCCATTGCGTACCCTTTTAATGAAGGATTAAGCGGGTTATTCCCCCGATTAATTCTGAAAAGTATCCAAGTTCATCCACTGGACGTATTTACGCGATTTTAAGCGCTTCTAATCCTGAAGCCTGCGTATCGCAAGTCGTAAAAAATTCCAGGAATCCGGTAATTTCCATCGTGTCTTTAATCTCCTCGGAAAGCCCCACCAGTACCAGTTGGGCCTCTTGGGCAGTCGCCTGCCGGTGCACCGACAGCAGCGCCCGCAAGCCGGCACTGGACATGTAGGGCACGTTGGTCATATCGATCAGAATCTTGGCCTCTGATACGGCCAGCGGCAAAACCTTCTCTTGCACCGGCGGTGCCGTATTTGCGTCTATGTCACCGACCAACTCGACCACGTTTATTTCTTCGAGCTTTGTGATAGTAATCTCCATCTTGACTTGTCCCAATATTAGCGAAACCTATATAGAACAGTGGGAGAAGGCGGCATCCCCCAACAGTTTTAAGTTTGGAGTGAGGGCGATAGCCTCACTCCCAGTTCAGGGCTAAAGCTCTTACTACAAACCTGCTATTGCGGGACAATAGTTACTTTGACTTTCACGCGCTCTTGCGTGTCTGGCAGCTTGACTGTCAGGGCGTCGGCGTCGTAGTCGGTATAGGGCTGCCCATCGATCTCGCAGCTCCCAATCTTGATGCTGCCTGGAGGCAGGATATCTGGCGACACCCGCAGGATGCTGTCCTTAAATCCTCCTGGCACCGGCTTGAAGTAGAAATCCATCGGCTGCTTGGTAATCAGCAGGTTGGTGTACACTGCTGACAGGTAGCACAGCTCCATTGAGTGATAGCCGCTCATCGAGTGGCTGCCTTTGAAGCGTTCGGTTCCCATCAAGAAAGGCAGCCCGCTGGCCAGCACGTTGAAGTAAACCCCGCCGTCGTCATGGTCGAGGAAGTGGGCGTTGTAGAAGGCTGCCGCTTCGCGGGCGTGCTTCAAGTATTCTTCTTTCTTGAACAAGCCGTGCAGGATCAGGTAGGCTAAAATCGCTTGCTCTTGCTGCCACCAAGCTTTGCGGTCGTGCCAGACAAAGCTGTGGAAATCTTCTCCTTCCTCCTTGATGCGCTCTACCACATCGTACCAGCCGCCGCGCTGCCGGTCGCTGCCGGCATCCGGCATCAGTGTGGCAATTTTTTCAGCAAAAGCCACATACTTCTCTTTGGGCGTCAGGCTTTGCATCCGCATCAGGTTCCAGGCAATTTTCAGGTTGTGCCCCACTACGGCGCGGTTTTGCTGCCAGCCCCAGGTTTGATCGGCGCTCCAGTCTTCCATGAATTTTTCCTGGACAAAGGGGCTGTTTTCGTAGTCCGGGAAATGCGCTTCAATGGTGTCGAAGGTGTACTCCAGCATGTCGGCGTATGCCTTTTCGCCGGTGGCCAGATACAAGTTGATCAGGTAGGCCGGTGCGTGATCTCCAACTGAGTTCCAGTTCTTGCGGGCGCGGTTGCGACCGAGGGATTCCGCGCGGGCGTCGAGGGTGATGGGGTCGATGTGGGAGAAATACCCGCCGAGTTCTTTATCTAGGTAGAATTTGTTAAACAAATCGATGGTCATCTCGGCATCTTTGAGGATGCGCGGATCGCCGCTCGCCCGGTAGGTTTGAACAGGGCCAGCCAGGGCGTAGATTTGTTCGTAGGCGGGGATGCAGTCGTAGTCGTCGCCAAACTCGGAAACCAGCAGTTTTTGCTCCCGGTTCCCCGTTACCTTGATGCCGTGATACCAGTAAATTAGGTCTTCATCGTGGTCGTAAAACCGCATGCGCTCGCGCAGGTATTCCGTGCCTTTTTCTGCGCCTTCCAGGAAGCGGTCTTCGCCGGTCATCAGGAAGGCTGAGGCAAACCCGTACACCAAGCGGGAAATGGTGTCGGTTTCTTGCAAAAAGTCGTCCTGCTTTTTGCTACCGGCCAGGTTCAGGAAGGTGCGGTACTCCCGATAGTCAATCGGCTCTTTTGGGTAGTTAAACTGCCATTTCAGGTACGAGTCCGCCAGCGACCGCACTTGCTCGATCCACCAATCCTGCTCTTCGTGCCGGTATTTGCCGGGGGCGTCACCCGGAAATACCATCGATTTGACTTCAAACTTGTACCCGTCTCCTTTTGGGTAGAAGGCCCCGTAGGCAAAGACGTGCTGGCCGGGGGTTAGCAATTCGTTAAACCGGGGAGTGGCGTCGATGTACCCCTCTTCCAAATTTTGGGCGATTCGCCCCCACGTTGTCGGAGACAGGTAAGCCTTATATTCCCGCCCATCTGAGGTCTTGATGCCAAAGGCTTTCTCAGCTCGGTTAAAGTAGGTGACGTACCCACCTATTGTGTCTGAGAAGGAAAAATTCATGTGCTCCACTGGAGGGCCTCCAAAACTGTAAGTAAGTCTGTCAGATTCCCATTCCTTTTCTGGTCTGCCATCCCTAAGGGATGTTTATTCGTTGAAACGTTTGGACATCTTTTTGTAGTGCCGCAGGTATAGGGGGTTGGGCAGGATGTAGAAAGCGGCTACCGCAAAGAAGACTAATTTGGCCAGATTGAGGTTTAAGAAAGAAAGAGCAATCGCCGCAAAATAGCAGGCGGGCGCTATCCGGTTGAAGGTGTGTACGAAGGCAATGAATTCTTGCTCTGTCCCCTCACTGACCAGATTGTGAGTGGTCGCGTACCACCAAATCAAGTCCAAGACTGTGCCGGTTGCAATCAGCACGCCGGCATACGCCAGCACCGAGATTTGCTGGTCAGGGTACTCGCCCAGCAGTGCTGTGGGAAAGGGGATCGATGCCACGCACATCAGGAACAGGGTATTCAGCCAGAGCAGTGTGTGGTTGTGGCGGGTGATGTACATGTATATGTTGTGATGAGCCACCCAGTAAATGCCCAGCACGAAAAAGCTCATGATATGGCTGATGAATTTCGGCAGTAAATCCGCCAGCTCATGGGCCAGTTCCGCTCCAACATCCGGCCCCCCTGCAATGTGGGGCACCTTCAGTTCCAGGACTAGCAGAGTGATGGTGATCGCAAAAACACCGTCACTAAAAAAAGTCAGCCTCTCATTGCCGTGGGCAGCCACGACCGGCTTTGCAGTTGAAGGTGGATTTTCTCCTCCCTTATTCTCAGGCATCACTTCAGCTCCTCCCGCACACACTTCCCTGACGGCAAATCGAGTTCTCACCTAGCATACTCTGGTGCCAGCCTTATTTGCCCGCATCGCTACAATTCTTTACAAACCCTATTCCTCGACAGGCGGTGGGCTATCTTCATCGGCGAATCCCTGGCTGATTTCCACAATATTGCCGTCCGGATCGGCAAGCCAAACTGTGCGCCACCCCGGAATGTAATCGTCAAAATTAAAAGGGCCGAGCGTAATTTTAGCGTCCTCGCCCATTTCCGCCAGCTTGGCATCTACGCTGTCAACTTTAAACCCGATTTGACGGACCGAGGGAAAATTGTAGCCATCGTTGGTGGCGGGCGGTATGGGAGATTCCTCTTTGGCCTTGAACAGTTCCAGGTAGAAGGCGCAGTCCATCATCTTGAGAAAGACAATCTGCTCCCCGTCTGGAAGTTTCGCCACCCGGGCCCTCTTGAAGCCAAAATACTTGCTGTAGAACTTTTCCGTAACAATCGGATCTTTACAGGTCAAGGCCAATTGAGAAAAGATTTGCAAACCCATCGCTCTCTCCTGAGTGTCTCCTGATAATCTGGACTATCTCTCTGCCAGCAATTCCACAATTTTTCGCGCAAACAGGTGGCAGTGGCCACCAGAACGCCCTGTCACTAAATCCTCATCCACCACTACGTCTTCGTTGGTATAGATGGCCCCCATGTTCTTGACATCGCCCAGCAAATTGTTGTGGGCGACAACTGGCCTCCCTCTCACCAGTTCCGGTGCCGGCGCGACCAGCCACATGCCGTGGCAGATAATCCCCTTGAGGATGCTTTTTTCCTCAAAAGCTCGCTTGAGAAACTCGGTTGCCGGTGGGAGTTTTTCGATGTCCTCAGTGTAGCGCAGCCGGTCAGACACCATGCCGGACGGCACGATGACAGCGGCGAAAGTCTTGAGGGTTTCGTCGTCTATATCCTCGAAGCTTTCGCGACACTCAAAGTTGGCCCGATACTCGTGGCCTTGAAAGGTTAGGGACGGCTGCCCCCACAAGCGGGTTATGAAATGAACTTCCGCTCCCTCTTCCTTAAAGCGACGCTCGTAGTAAAATATCTCGGGCTCGTAAAAGTCGCTTTCTATGAAAATAGCAATTTTTTTTCCTTGCAGTTTCATGCTTATTTCTCACCTTTACTCGAAACTCCTATCCGCTGCCGGCCCGCTGAGGGGCGCTCCACCTAAGGCAGTATTTTAGCGACAATCTTTCCCCGCACGTGCCGCTGAGAGAGCCGCACCAGGGCCTCGGGAATTTCTTCTAAACTGATGGACTCGGTTAGCAAGGTGTTAATTTTCTTTTCGCTGACCAGCGCTCCAAATTCCCTGCCAATTCGAGCCAAATCCTCCCGGGCTTTTTCATCTCCCAAAATATACGCCCCACCCAGAGCCACATCATGCACGGAAAGCCCTTTGCTGAAGGATTGCAGCCGGCTGAAATCCGGCAGTCCCACCACACAGGCGAGCCCGCCTCCAAATGCCAGCATGTCTAAACCGGCAGTCGCGCTTTCGGAACTGACATTATCTACAATAGCATCAACTCCTCGCCCGTTTGTGATTGACATCACTCTGGCAGTGACATCTTCTGTATTGTAGTCTATTACTTCTGTAGCGCCCAGCTGCAGGACAAATTCAAAGTTGCGCTTTGAACAAGTAGAAATCACTTTCAGTCCCTCCCGTGCTGCCAGCTGCACAGCAAACCCCCCCACACCGCCGGCACCCGCCTGGATCAGGATCGTTTGTTCGGGCCCGATGTGCAATTTGCGGTAGAGTGCCTGATAGGCGGTAAAGCCGGCGCAAGGCAAGGCAGCTGCTTCCTCAAACGACAGATTTTTCGGCACCGGCGCGATAGTTGTGGCCGTGGTTACGTGCCACTCGGCAAATCCGCCCGGTTTGGATAAATCTGCGTGATAGTACACCGCATCCCCGACCTTCCAGCCGGTGACATCTGGCCCGATCGCATCTATGGTTCCCGCCACATCCAGCCCGATAATACAGGGATACTTCCTGCCTGGAAATCCCCACGCCGCAAATTTATAATCCGCTGGATTCAGTCCCGCTGCGCGCACTTTAACCCGCACTTCACCAGACCCCGGTTGGGGCTCCGGCATCTCGGCAATATAAAGGGTTTCTGGACTGCCAGGCCGGTCGAGTACGACTGCTTTCATTGTCTCAGTTTCAGGTAGTTTTCCCTGGAAATTTCAGGCGACAGTACCTGACGGCACCATGCCCCGTTGTGGCAACACGCTTCCTGGGGGATTAAAGAATCAGGCAATCCCCATCCCCCCGCAGCTTAACATCCCCTTCACCCTGCCCTCATAATAATTGCCAGACTGCCGGTGAGCCTTTCTAGCAGAAATCCACAGGACAGTCGAACCGCACTCATTCTCTAAATGTTAATCTCTGAAAACCATTCTTCATAATTTTTAAGGAATCTCTCACAAGGCTTCACTCTAGAGTAGCAGTGTTTTAACCGGCTCTACCCAATCTTCCACTTTTTTTAATATTTTGGTTAGTTAAGTAATTTTACTCAGCTTGAGCGGCTGGGGCCGGCAGACAAGTTGCGCCCGGGCAGTAATTTAACTAACCGCTCCTTGACCTGTCTGGGAAGAGGCTTGCCAGGAGGGGTAAGCCCGACTTCCATCCCCGTCAGCATCTGAACATTAGCTCCACCTTGGACAAGCTGATTTGTCTTATCCAGCCCTTCTTGGCAAACGTCTGACTCAATCCACTTTTTCAAATTAGAATAGCGGTCAAACTTGAAAATCATAACGTATTCCGGCTGGACATTTTTTTTGCGGTCGGATTGGGCTGACGCCTAGATGCCCCTGGAACTGTCAGCGGCGGGTCAGAAACCGGGTTTCTACTCTGGGAAAGCTGAGTTTTCCGGCGGTCCGGCCCGAAGAAACCCGGTTTCTTCTCTAAGCTATCAGCGTATAGAAGCGAATATCTGGCGCAGCGGCTGTTATGCCATTCAGTTGAGCGCCAGCCTCCTGGAGATGGGGCGAATTCAAATGGGCGTCCAGCAACTCCCGACTCTCCCACGCCTCCACCACTGTAAAATCCGTTGCGTCATTCTGATTCTGCAAAACTTCGTAACTGATGCAGCCGGCCTCTTTGCGCGTTGGCTCCACTAGTCCAGTGACAATCGCTTTCACTTCTTCCAGTTTCTCTGGAAGCGCCACAACACGAGCCACCACCCGAACCTCTGTGTCAGACATGGTAATTAACTCCCTCACATTCAGCCTTACAGGAATCGAGATAATTGGCAATTTAAGTTCGCGGCCAATTCCTCGATAAAGAAACCGGGTTGGGCGAAAGAAACCCGGTTTCTGAGATTTCCAGACCGGCGCTCTAAGCTACGCTTCCATCCGGATACTGAGTCATGCCGGCAAAGTGAATCGCAATCTTGCCATCGCGCAAAACCCAGCTATCTGCAAACCGCATGGAGGCTTCCCCATCCGCAGTCTGCAATTTGATAGCTTCCACAATCATCAGCGTCGTTGGGTTTTCCGTTTCCGCCCAGAAAGCAATATCAACCTCCAGCCCCTCAATCCCCAAAATCCCTTTAAAGTGTTCTTTTAGCTCTTCCTGACCCCGGAAATATTTGGGCGTCTTTTCAAAACTGCTGATCAGAACAGCGTCATCCGTGTATTGAGCCAAGAGAGCGTCAATATCCTTTTTGAGGATTAACTCGATATGCTCTTTGTACATTCTTCCCAGGGCAGTATCAGGTGCGTGTCCCATTTTTAATTCCTCGAATTGGCAATGATTCAATTATATACCGGCAGGCAGGCAAACAAGATTAAACGCAGAGCTTTTTCCCCTCACCCAACCCCTCCCCTCCCCCCAGAAAACGCCGAAGCGCGTTCCTCTTGTGGCAGAGGCGCGATTTATCGCGTCTCAGACTTTTTTGCAAATAAATCGCGTCTCTCCGGGGCAAGGTTCAGAGAAGCGTTCAGCATCCTTAGCCCTTGGCGGCTAGAATCATATCCGCCGCCTTTTCGCCAATCATAACAGAAGGGGCGTTAGTGTTGCCGCTGGAAACGGTGGGCATAATCGAAGCGTCAGCTACTCGCAACCCTTCAACCCCATAAACTCGCAGCTGCGGGTCCACCACCGCCATCGCATCGCGACCCATCTTGCAGCTGCCGGCGGGGTGCCAAATAGTAGTAGCGTGACTGCGGATGTACTCTTCCACATTCCCACCGGCTCCCGGACAAATTTCACCATCATTAAACTCCGAGAACGCCTGAGTGTTCGCCATTTCGCGGCAGATTTCTACCCCCCGGATGTAAGCTTTGACATCCGTTTCGACTCCCAAGTAATTTGGGTTGACAACCGGCTTGTCTTGTGGGTTAGATGAGCGAAGCTTGACGTAACCCCGGCTTTGCGCCTGCACCAATATGGGCACAAAAATCGAGTGAGGGCCTTCAAAAGGAAATTCGGCAACGTCTACGAAACCAGGAATGCCGGCACTGAAGTTAATTTGCAAATCCGGAGAAGCAGCTTGCATGCCACTGCGAGATCGCGCGAAAAGCCCGACTTCAGCAACTGTAGTGGGAAGCGGCAATTCTGTCTTAGATTTGTAAGCCACCATCAGGCGCATGTGGTCTTGCAAATTTTGCCCCACACCAGGCAAATCCACAACCACAGAAATCCCGTGCGACTGCAAGTGATCTGCCGGTCCAATGCCGGACAGCATCAGGATTTTCGGCGAAAGAAAAGCGCCGGCACTCAGAATCACTTCCCGCTCAGCCCTCACCTGATGGGTTGCGCCATCCTGAATGTACTCAACGCCAACGGCGCGAGTTCCCTCAAACAGGACGCGGGTGACTTCCGCCTTAGTTTTAACCGTCAAATTCGGACGGTCTAGGACTGGCGTCAGAAACCCGTCAGCGGCGCTGCAGCGCTTGCCATCCTGCGTGAAATTATACTGCATAATTCCCGCTGCAGAGTGATCGGCAGCATTCAAATCCACATCGGGCCCGCTCTTGTAGCCCAGTTCAGCTGCAGCGTTCAAAAATCCATAAGCTGCCGGAGTGAGATCGGGGCATTTCATCCCCTTCATCCCACCGCCGGCACCGTGATATTCATCCGCGCCGCCTTCATAATCTTCAGATTTCTTGAAGTAGGGCAGCACGTCCTCATAACTCCACCCCTCGTTGCCGAGGAAGTTCCAGTGGTCGTAGTCGAGACGGTCGCCCCGCACATACATCATCGCGTGGACGGAACTGCCGCCACCGACAACTTTGCCCTGGATAATGCCAATTTTGCGACCCTTCAGACCGGACTGTTCTTCGGTTTCCAGCTGCCAGTCCACATCGGTTCCCCAGGTGTTTATGAAGCCATTAAAATAGTTGCGGGTGTGGATGAGGGGACTGTCATCCGAGGGACCTGCTTCCAGCACCAGCACGCTGGTGTCGGCGCTGGCGCTCAGGCGATTGGTCACCACGCATCCTGCCGCACCGGCACCTATTATGATGTAATCAAACGTTTGCTCAAAGTTCATAAGACCATCCTTAAATTATAATTTCCAAACATCTGCTTAATCTCGAAGCGCTCGAAATCCGCGCTTCTGCTATCCCCTCTCCGCCTGGGGTGCGTTCCCATGATACCAAGTTTGGATAGATAGTATTTTTTTGGATACCAAAAGGCTTTCCAGCAGCCTTTTTCAATCCAAAATCCAAACTCCAAACTCCAAAATTGGTATCAGAGGGCTGCGGTGAAGTGCCCGACGAGAACGCACCTTAATCTTTAACTTTGCGGTGGGTGGTATTTGTACGGTAAGGGGCGGCGGTGATTGAGGATTTTATACTCCACATTGCCGAATAGCAAAGCGCGGGAGTAGAAGTTCGGCAGCGCCGGCGAGCCAAATTCCAGCATGGGATAGGGATACGGGCCAACTTCTGGCATCACCGAATTAATCGCCGGCATGCTGGCTTTATCCAGCTTTTGCATTTGTTCTTCGGTGAGCTGGAAGTCGCACGCTCCTATATCTTCTTTGGCTTGCTCTACAGTTCGAGCGGAGAAAATAGGGATGTTGACAACCGGCTTCTGCATCAGCCAGCGCAAGCAAACCTGAACGGGTGGCTTGCCGATTTCGCCGGCAATTTTAATCACCTCATCCATAATTGCCAAATTGCGCTTCGTCGCCTCGCTCCAGAAAACGTTTTTATTGGGGTCAACATGCTCCACGAGCCGGTGTGGCTGGTTCGGGTCGAGATCGCCCCGGTTATATTTGCCTGTGACCAAACCGCCGGCGAGCGCAGACCAAGACACCAAACCGATGTCGAGTTCCTTCGACATGGGCAGAAATTCTGGCTCGCAAGAGCGCTCCACAATGCTATACTCTAATTGCGTGCCGATAAAAGGCGTCCAGCCTTGGAAATCCGCCATTGTATTCGCACGCGCCAGCCACCACGCCGGAAAATTCGACGCCCCCACATAGAGAACTTTCCCTTGGCTGACCAGATCGTTTAGCGCCCGCAGAATCTCGTCGATTGGCGTCGTGTAATCCTCAATGTGAATCCACAGCAAATCGATGTAATCTGTTTTCAGCCGCTTCAGAGAGCCTTCCACGGAGCGGAACATGTTCTTTCGGTGATTTCCGCACCCGTTGGGGTCTTTGCCCTCCGACATCCCGTCAAAGAGCGAGTATTTTGTCGCGATTACCAAAGAGTCGCGGTTGGGATGGATGAACTCCCCCAGAAATTGTTCTGACTGACTTTCCTGGTAGCGGTTGGACGTGTCAAGAAAGTTCCCCCCCGCTTCCACAAACGTATTAAAGATTTTCTGGCTTTCCTCTTTCTCGGAACCTATGGAACCCCAGATGGTGCCGAAAGTTCCGCATCCCAAGCACAGCTCAGAAACCCGCAGCCCACTCCTACCTAATAGCTTGTACAGCATGAAGTTTGTTTCTCTTGAATGTGCTATCGCTCAAATTGCCCGCCTTGCATGCAAAAGCATTAAAGTTTCGCGGAACCTTCGTAGTATTTGAGTTCGTCTACAATGTAGGTCAGCACAACCGGATTTCCTGTCTCGGGATCGGGCTGCACCTCCCAAGTTTGATAGGCGTCCAGAACAATCCGCTCGCTGAAGGGTGCCGGTGGCTTCCACACGGAAGCTTCCCACTTCACCACCACCTTCACCTCTGCCTTCCCGTCCTCTTTTGGGGTCACATTCACTTCCTTGACAGTGTGAACCTCATCAAAGAAGATATTGATCACCCGGTCGTACCAGCCTTTGAACCCATCTATGCCTTCCACTGTCGCCTCAGGGAAGACCATTTTTACCCCTTCTTTCGCCAGCATGGGCACAATCTCTTCCACCGGCGCGTGCACGTCCAGTTTCTTGTACCAAGCCACTGCCATTTCCTGGATTGCCGCCGGGCTTAAAGATTCGCTCATAATTCCCTTCCTTTTGTTAACTCTACAGTCTTAACACACTCGGTTCTGCCGAGAGACAAATTGACCTCTCCACTTTTAAGTTTTAACTCATCTTTTTCCCAAAAAAATGGAAGAAATTGTTAAGGATTTTCTGCAGCAATTTGCAATACAAACGGGTGGCTTTTCCCATGCCAAAATGCGGGCCTGGCGGGCGTCACAGGCCGCTATCTGGGATCTGTGCGGGGCGCGCCGCTCGTGGGCAGCCGCAGCGCTTGCCCACTGGCCGCTGGTAATTTCTTCCTAGACAGCAGCCCCCTACCGAAAAGTTCCACTATGCAATAACGATGCCCCCCAACTTAATATCATATCGATAAATCTGCCTTTTGGCAGGCGGCAGAAAAACTGGGCGTTGCACATTAACAGGATAAACCCTCTCTCGGCCCTCCCCCCTGGTGGGGGAGAGATCGGGGGGGTGAGGGGTGCGGCGATGCCAGAGCTATCGCAGGGGCGAGCCCCCCACAGAGACTGGCCGCGAGCCGGCCCTAGGGAGCCGGCTCTGGCGTCTTAGTAGAAGCGCTCGGCAATAAACAGCGGATCGGTTGGGCGCGACAGTCCATCCGTGTCGGCAGCCGCATCCGGCAGGCCCACTGAGATCGGAGTGCCGGCGGCCAAAATCACACCGCCGTCCGGGTTACTCGTCACCGTGCACTGCGTGACCGTACCAACAGCATCGTTGGTGGCCAGGATCAGTCCATCGGGACTGACGTCGATGTCACCGGCACCGGCAGCGCCGAGATCCACCTGCCCAGCAGCCCTTGGCGCTCCGTTGAGGGGGTGCGCACTGTCAATGTTGTAGGCCAGCATTTGGCTGTTGCCAGGAGCCACCGGATCTCCCGTCACTGGGTCAACGGGGTTCTCAATAGCGGAGGGGGCGTCAATGACGTAGAGCCGGCCATCAGGTCCGAATGCCAGAGAAGAAACAAAATTCAGACCTGTAATGCTGCGGGCAACGTCTTGTTCCCCCGTGTTCGGATTGTAGGCCCGGATCTGAGCTGACCCTAATTGAGGGGCCTCCACCTGGGCAGTGGCTGGGTCATCTGGGTTTGCCGGCGGGTTGACAGCCACATACAGGCGGCCATCTGGCCCGAAGGCAATATCAGTCAAGCGATCCGCAAGGGCGTCTCCATTGGAAGGCACAGCCATACCATCGGGCGTGCCGTCTTCATTGAAATCGTCCGTAACGAATGTCCCGTCAGACCGGTCGAACCGGAGGACGCGCTCATTCCCCGCGTCAATAACGTAGAGGTCGTTATTCGGCCCGAGAGTCATAGAGGTGGGCGAGTGGAGCGCCGTGCCGTCGAAGGTATAGCAGCAGTCATATTGGTTAGAACAATAGAAGCTTCGGGAGCTCTGGAGCAAGGGAGGCCGTCAGTCACTCCGCCGTTCTGGTCCCCACTGACTCCGTTCTTGCGCTCGCCAATGAATTCCCCAGAAACCCCGTCGAACTCTAAAAAGCCACATCCCCGCCAGCCAGTGCTGTCCACATCTGCTCGGCCACAGAGCGTGCCGTGGCTGGATCGAAAGTCTCATCAACAGGGGCCACCTCTCCTGTGAGGGTGTCATCCGCTGGGATCTCAGGTGCCCGTTGGCCGGCAATAGCTGCCGCTGCGGAATAGGTATTAAAGTAGCCATCCAGTGATGAAATTAGACCTTGCTCATTTACCGTCACCAGGTAGGTATAGCAGTAGTCATATTGGTTAGGACATCCCTGGCCTAGGGATAAAAGGCTTAGGGCAGGCGTTCCCTCCGTGCCCTCTCGATCTAATGTCCTAACCTAACTGGCTACTGCTATAGCCCTCTTCTGTCACTTTGGGGCAATTTGACGAATTTGCGCTATTTCAGGCAACGACAGATCCGGCTTTCACCCTTGTTTGACAAAAGAGGGATAGGCCAAATTCCAGAAACTGATCTATAGCAGTAGGCACTTAGGGAAAGGACTTGGGGTTTAACATGATGTAGGGGCGGGTTCACCCACAACCTGTGCCACACAGCTACAACACCGATAAACCCGCCCCTAACCTCTGATATAGCAGCAGATCCTATTGGGCCATAGCGTGTCCTAACCAATATGACTGCTGCTATAACAGGTCTTTGTCGATCGACCCGGCAAAATTCGCGTTGTTATTGCCGTAAATTTTTGAATCTAAAAATTCAGAAAAATTCCGCCCCTCATTTATCCCAAAAGTCTGCAATCGATCGGTCTGATGCTCGTATATCAAGCATGAAATATGCGTTGCTAGTTCGATAAAACTCTAAACTTACTGCTTACAAAGCCTTTCCCGCAGTCCTGAGGTTTCCACCTGTTCAACCAGCCCCTCTCTATCAAAGCCTGCTGCCTGCAAATCTGGGCAGGACGCGCCATAAAATATAGGTCTATTAGGAGATAAAATTTGCGGATCTCTTCCCCCCCCATTTCTGCAAATGCTCCAGCAGCTGGTGCTGTCAAGCCTGCTGCCGCTAAATCTGGGCTGTTCTCTGCAATCCCAAATCATAAAACAGCGGTGAAATTTATGAGATCATTGTTTTAGTCTTTGAAGCTAACCGCTAGTGGGTGCCTTTGCGCCTCCATTGCGAAAATATATAGCAGCAGTCATATTGGGCACGGACAGGAAAAGCGCGGGAGCTGGGGAGGGAGGGAGTCGGAATGTCCGAGGGTTGAGGCTGAACGCTTGCCCCTGAAGTTGGTTCTCACCTCCTTCTGTGAGCGACTTTCAAACACTGCGCCCTCAAGTTTGGCTCACCCTTCGGAGGTGGGCCAACTCAGGGGCTAGTAGGGGGCCAAAGTCCCGCCCTTCAGCGGCTCCCACCGCAACCAGGTGTTCAAAAAGTTTCTCTGGGGCATTTCCGAACGCTTCCAACAAGTCAGGATTCTTTGCTGCGTAAGCGTATAAATCCACTTGGGGGGAAAACCGCAGCCCCTGTCTTAACCCCGCCGTTTGCAAATGCTCGAATAACTGCTCGAATTCTCTCAACCCGGCTGCCTTTAGATCCGGGTTGCTATCCCCATAGAACCTTAAATCGACAAAGGGCGAAAACGCGCGCCCTTGATTGACACCAACACTTTGTAAATGCTCAAATAACTGCTGGCACTCCGTCAAACCGGCAGCCCTCAGATCCGGATTAGACGCCGCGTATAAATTTAAATCAATAAAAGGTGAAAACCGCCGGCCTTCCCGAAATCCCAACAGTTGCAAATGCCCTAACAGCTCTTCAGGTTCCGTCAAGCCTGCAGCCGCCAAGTCCGGATTGTGCGCCGCATAAAACTTTAAATCCACAAACGCCGAAAAGGACCGGCCTTCCGCCAGCCCACAAGTTCGCAAATGCCGGAATAACTCATCAGGTTCCGTCAAACCGGCAGCCGCCAAATCAGGATTCGCTGCCGCATAGAACTTTAAATCAACAAACCTAGAAAATTTGCGCCATTCATAAATTCCGCAAATTTGCAAATGCCGGAACAGCTGTTCTGGCTCCCTCAACCCGGCTGCAGCCAGTTCCGGGTTAGCTTCCGCATAGAACTTCAAATCCACAAACGGAGAAAAGAGCCGGCCTTCCTGAAGTCCACAGCATTGCAAATGCTCCAGCAACTGCTCGTCAGTCAAACCTGCCGCTTGCAAATCCGGGTTAGACAGCTCATAAAACGCTAAATCCACAAACGGAGAGAACTTGCGGCTTTCCGCCACCCCAAATGTTTTCAAATGCTCCAACAGCTGCTCAGCAGAAGTTAGCCCCGCTTCCCCTAGCTCAGGGCTGTTAGCAGCATAGTATGCCAGGTCGTAAAACAGTTCTGAAATAGGTTCACCCATCGTTTCCTACTTTTCGAGAGGCGCGATTAATCGCGTTTCTAATTTACCGGTTATCTAGCGCTATTAGCGCTACTTTGGGGAGCCGGCTCTACCCCTATTTAGCAAACAGAGTGCCGAGAGGCTTAAACGCTCCCAGAGGGATCAGGTCAAAATCCACCAAGCCGGCTTTCACCAAAGGAAGCGTGTCAATGACTTTCCGCGCTTCTTCAACCGACTCGCATTCCAGCATCACGACAGCACCGTTGCGGTCCGTGCGGAAGTACAGCTCGCGGAAAACCCCCTGATTGTGGAGTTCCCACGCATGGGCGGCTTCCTCCTTCAGAAGCGGATAGATTTTCTCTTCCGTAGCTCCTGGCAAAATCTTATCAATGGCCAGAATCTTCATATCTTCCCTCCCTTCTAACTAATCAGTGGTAGCAGACACTTTATAAAGAAAAGCCAAAATTTATAGGGTTTTAGCGATAATTGTGGTAAGCAGACCGCCCGAACGCCAGCAGTGCTGGATGCTTGCGAGAGAGTCGCTTCTGAGGCTATTGATGCATATTTTTTGCCAGATGTCAAGGTCGGTGAATTGTCTGGGGGGCGGGCTCACCCGAAAACTTTCCGGCACAGGAAGGATGTAGGGGCGGCCCCCCGTGGCACTGGTGTCAACTTAAAGCTACTGGGCGTTTAACATTATGTAGGGGCGGGTTCATCCACAGCCTGTGCCACACAGCTTATGCGCCGATAAACCCGCCCAAAACCTCTGATATCTCTTTTCTGGTTGAGCATTGGGGCGAAGGTACGTTCCTATCCTTCCCTAGGTGGGGGCGGGTTTATAAAAATTCTGGGCTTTCCCGATAGTATGCGGGTGAACCCGCCCCTACTGTCCTTGATAGCGACATAGAGGTCGTTGTTGGGCCCGGGGGCGACACCGGCAGGAAAGTCCAGACCGCTGCCCTCTGCGCTCGCTGCGCCGAAAACCCCAATAAACGCCCCCGTTAACCCATTAAACTCCAGCACTTGATCCGTCAGCTGACTGGCGACAAGGATATTGCCCATAGCTGCTGCGGCTGAAAAACATTCTGCTCTGCTGTCTGCAACTCAAACGAATCCGACACCCCTAAAGCGCTATTAGAAACGCCCGTATACAGCGGTGCAGTCGCAGCGCCTGACACACCAAAAAGTCCGCTATCATCAAAGCTGTCCGAAACCTGTGCCGTGTTTTGCTGTTGCGCCACTGCCTGCGTCCCCGCTCCAGAGAGTGAGCGAGCCAGACTCATGCCTGTGAGTGCGTCTCTTGACTGTGCCACCGCCGTATTTTCTCCTAAAAAGGCGGCCTCTGAGATAGCGCTGTCGAAGACACCTTCAAGTCGGGATATTTGGCCATCTGTCACCGTTATTAAATTATAAACCTCAATCGCATATTCACTGCCGTTTTCCTTGACTGTGAGGTCTTCATGTAACAGGGAGACAATCTGGCTTTCGCCCTGAAAAAAACCGCGAATCTCGAAGACATTGCTGGTGACGAACTCGTCTCTTGTGCTAAAGAATTCCAGTACGCCGTCACGACCCTCCCATTGGCCAGCGAACGGGATTATACTGCTATCTCCAGAAAAAGTCCAAACTGTATCCTCAGTCAGCAAGTCCTGGAAGCTTGTGTAGTCACCCCGTCCCAGCGATTCATACATTTGCCGCACGACCTGCAAGTCGATGTTCTCAGCACCAAAGCTTTCTTGGGAGCCCGAGCGTCCCTCAGCGAAACCGTAGGTGATTAGGTGTTCTAGCGCTCCTTCAAGAGAGCCCCCGACAGATTTATTGACATCCGGGTTAGCGGCCAAATACTCCTTCAAAAAATCTCGATTTTCGCCCCGCAAAAATACGCGATTCTCGTTTATTCCTTGCGCTATTAAGTGCTGGAACGCTCGCTCTTCATCTCCCCCAAATGCTTGATTGAGGTCGGCGTTATTTGCCAAGTAATATTTGAGATCGAATGCCTGTGAGAATCGCCGCCCCTCTCGCACTCCATTGTTTTCCAAATGAGTTAACAGGTCGGCGTAGTTAAAATTTTCCAGATCGGAGTAGCTATTTCGATAATAGTCCAAATCCACCCACGGCGAAAATTTCCGCCCTTCCAGCAACCCATATCTTTGGAAGTGGTCGCGCAATTCAGCTTCCGTATCGATCCCAGCAGCCGCCAAGTCCGGATTTTGGGCTGCATAATACTGAGCGTCAAATAAATCTATGGCCACAGTTCACTCCTCTTTTAACACCAGTTTTTGGTTGATTGGCCGCACCGGCTGGACAAACAGGCGAAAGCTGCGGTGTGAGGGGTGAAGAGTGAAATCTGGCTTTGTTTCACCCCTCACACTGCATCCCTGAATTTCCTCGAACTTTTAACAGCTTAGTGCCGTTCATTCAGCAGACTACTGTCCGCAGCGAACGCCAATCATATCCGGGCGAACATTAGCTTCCAAAACCACATCAATCAGGAACGGTCCCTTGTGCGACAGCGCCTGGTCAATCGCCGGCCCAATCTGCTCTGGCTTCTCCACCCGAACCGCAGGGACGCCCATCGCTCGGGACATTTCATCAAAGCGAATTTCTGGCTTCGACAAGTCAAAAGAAAGCGGAAAATCGTGTTCCGGTACGCCGATCTCTTTCCAGTAAGCCTGGATATTCAGCTGTAGCAGCCGGTAGGAGCGGTTGTTGCAGATTATAAACTTGGCGTCTACATTGTGGCGAGCCGCTGTCCACAGAGCCTGTATGGTGTACATGCTGCCGCCGTCGCCGGTGAAGCCAATCACGGTTTTGTCGGGATTGGCAAGTTTGGCCCCGATCGCTCCAGGAATCCCCACTCCCAAGGAACCGCCACGGGTTAGGAAATAGTGTTCAGGTTTGGTTGCCGGCTTGTACCTGACCACGGGTGGGGAACAGGTGAGCGCTTCATCAAAGATAATAACATCCTCTGGCAATTTCGGCGCGAACTCTTCCATAAACCGCGAGAAGTGCAGGGGAACTTCGTCCCGGATGGCTTTATCCGCCTCTATGGCTTTAGCCAATTTTTCTTCCTTGGCTTTGCCGATTTCCGCCACCCTCGCCTGAGCGGCGCTTTTCTGTTCCGGCGTCATTATCTGTTCCAGGGCAGTTGCCAGCTTGCCCAGGGTGAGTTTCGGATCGCTGACAGCACCGATATCAACCGGGTGATTCTTGGCAATCTCATACCCGTTCAAATCGATATGAATCACCTTGGCTCCCGGAGCGAACACTTTGCCGAGTTCGGGGAAAACCTCTGGCACAATGTAAGTGGCGCAAACCAGGTTCACATCCCCTTTTTGCAGGATGGGAAGGCTCTGGTAGCCAAACATGTGGCCGGTGGCTCCCTGATACAGGGGGTGAGTGTGGCTCATGTTGAGTTCGCCGTTGTCGCACTCCCACACTTCCGCACCCAAAAGTTCCGCGACTTTTGCCAGCTCTTCTTGCGCTCCAGAATACGCTATCCCGTCGCCAATAAAAATCATTGGCTTGCTAGCTGCAGCCAGCATGGCAGCCATTTCTTTGACTGTGCCGTCGTCTGGCGCTACGCGGGAGGAAGGGATAGAAGTGGGGAAGACATCTTCTACCACCGGCTCGTCTAAAATATCTTGCGGGAGACACACATATACCGGTCCCATTGGGGGAGTGGCGGCAATTTTAATCGCCCGCCGCAAAACGCGCAGTACAGATTTGGAGTCCATCACCATCGTTGACCACTTGGTGACCGGCTCTGCCATTGCCACCAAATCTCCCGCCATTTGGGCGTCCATTGCCTGATACTTAATCCCCGAATCTCCGCCAATCACCACCAGCGGGGAGTGACCGCGTTTTGCCTGGTAAAGCGCTCCAATGCCGTTTCCCACTCCAGGAGTGCTGTGCAGCTGCACCAGCGCCGGCTTTTTCGTCGCCCGCGCGTAACCGTCTGCTGCCATCACGGCAATCGACTCTTGCAACGTCAGGATGTACTTCATCTGCGGGTACTCCCACAGCGCATCCAAAAACCCCTGCTCTACGGTGCCCGGGTTGCCAAACATGTAGGTAATCCCATCCGCGAGCAGCTGTTCAATTATCGCAAAGCGTCCTGTTTTTACAGTCATTAAGTTTGTCTTCCTTTTCGGTTAATTTTTATCTTTTGCTCAAACTTAGTTCTATCCCTTTTGCTTGAACAATCCCTGAATATATTGAGGGCGGACAATCGAGAGTAACGGCAAAAAAAGAGTGCCAGTAAACCCCAACAATCTCTCTCCTTCTCTTCTCTTTGCGTTGTAAAACCGCCCCTACAAACAGGTGGGGCTAAAGCCCAACTACAAACGGGCTAAAGTAGGGGCGGGTTCACCCAAAATGTCTCTGCTCAGTTCAGATGTTAGTAAACTCGCCCCTACGAACTTTGGGCTAAAGCCCAACTACGAACTTTGGGCTAAAGCCCAACTACGAACTTTGGGCTAAAGCCCAACTACGAACTTTGGGCTAAAGCCCAACTACGAACTTTGGGCTAAAGCCCAACTACGAACTTTGGGCTAAAGCCCAACTACGAACTTTGGGCTAAAGCCCAACTACAAACAGTTTACCAGCCGTAGCGCGTCAGTCCTTTTTCCAAAGCTTCGACCATTTTTTCGCCTGTGAGATAGGAGTCGGGAGTGGAGCGTCCGGTGATAAATGGATAGTCCACAATCACCGAGGTTTCCTTCCCGAAGTTGCCAATGTATGCGCCATCGGGTCCGGTGGCGTCGCGGAGGATGTACTCCAGGGGATAGGGCGGCGGGCCCATGTTGAAGTCGGTGCCCATAAAGCCGGTGCCGTCGTGGTAGTCGTATTCTTTGCAGTGACCGGTGACGTGTTTGCCCCAGATGATGCTCTTGCGATTTTCCAGCTCGCGAGCGAAGGCGAGGCAAGCAACGCCGTAGCACTCGGCACCGATGGGTTTGTCGCGACGCAAAAAGCTGAGGATGATGTCGTGCACTCTCTGGTTGTTGGCGAGATCGACGATAGGGCCACTTCCCCCGACGATCAGCATGGCGTCGAATTTCGACAGAAATTCCGTCTCCGCCTTGTCGATTGCCTTGTAATAGCTCTCCAGATCCCGGATCAGGCTGCTGGAGCTAAAATAAGGCATCTCTGGCATAATTTCAGAGATATTCACCGGGCTGTCCAGTCTGGGTGAGGAATCGATTTCCTTCACCTTGTCCGCTACTTCCTGGGAAGTGACGCTGCGTCCCAGGGGTGGGTCGATGTAGTTGGGGTCCATGCTGGGGGGCAGGGCCACAGGACGCTTGCCGGTGGGAGTTGCGAAGGTGACTTCATACCCAGCCTTGTCAAAGGTTTCCAGAGGGCCAATCAGCTCCTCACCCCAGTAACCCCACTCGGACAAGATAATCAAAATCTTTTTGGTCATGCGATTGCCTTACCTCGTTAAAAGCTTTGCAAATTTGCTGATCCATTTACGCGACATTTGTCCGGGAATCTCCGGACAGTGCAACGATGGCACTATCACCATTCAAAGTGATAGAGGCGGTATCCCGCAGAGCTTTCAGGAAAATCCCAAAAGCGCCATTCCTGTCCCGCGATAGCCTAAAGCCGCAACTGGGACAATGGAAAACTTCACATATCTAGGAATAGGGCTGTCCTCAATTTTCTGTATGCATTATAACACATTATCTAGCTTTGTCGATAGAATCGACTATTAAATTTCGCCTTTCTTGAGGGATGCACGCCTTTCGGCTATTAGATAGCTAACACAGGGAACTTGAGGCTTCAGTAGGTACAATGTCGCACCGATAACATTGGGGTTTACGTAATTTCCTCAGTTCCTGTGAGCAAGTATGGCACTGCTCTCAGAATTGGCAAGGATTCTCAACATTTTCTTAATACTTATGGCAGCAGCTCCATCTTGAAAGGGGGTGCGTGCGGGGCGCAAGAGGGACTCGATCTCCTGGATAGAGGAGCAGAGAAAATTGAAAATAAGGAGAAATACTGAGGCTTCATCCGGGCTCCATGTTCCCCCCTAAGTTAAAACTCGAAGGTGGTTCTGAGGGTGCCAATAACTGCGTCCTCACTGTCGGCGTTTTGGTTGGGCGCAGTGAGCCAAATCACACCCGGGGTAATCGAGATATTATCTGTTACCTGATACTTGTAGAAGCCCTCGACGTGGAGCGGGACCTCACCAACTGCGCCCAAGTAGGGTTCCGCACCGACAACAATACCGCCCAGGTTGCCTTTCTTGCCCAAGTCGGGGAAGGTGAGGGTGAGGGCATAGTTCCAAACGTCAATCTCGCCGGAATATCCGTCTCCGATTGCCTGGACTTGGGTCGCGCCGATCCAGCCGCCAATGCCAAATTTGGGGCTGAGTTTCCAAAACACTTCGCCGCCGTAGGAGTTGGATACGGTTGCGTAGGGGAGGAATGTGTTGTACATGACGCCGGTGCCGGTGTACCCGGCAATGCCAAAGAAGGCGCTGTTGTCCCCAAAGGCGAAGTGGCCCGGGCCAAAGTAAGCGCGGTTGTAGGTGAGCGCTACGCCCAGGTTCTGGCTAGGCTTCCAGGTGAGCTGTGCGGTGGTCGAGGAGTCCCCATTAAACAAACCGTTCCCGGCGCTGGGGATTGACGCTTCTCCTGCCAAGTAGCCGGCACTGAGCTGGAGTGAGTCGCTCAGGGTGTAGAGGAACCCCACGCCCGATCCGCCGCCGAGGCGTTTAATCGGATTTCTCTGGGCAAAGATCGACAGCGTGGTCCTGCCGCCGTCAAAGTCCTCAAAGTGAGGGTTGACACTGGGGGCGTAATCTGCGTGAAGGCCGCCGTAAGCTTCCACAACGGTTAGCAACTTCTCTCCGACTGGAAACCAGTAGTGGAGCGTTACCAAGCCTACAATCTGGCTATTGTTCCAATCCCCGTACCACTGAGAGGCTTGGACGCCCTCGCGGGTGCCAAAATCTGGGAAGAAGCTGCCCGGGATTCTGAGCGTGTCGGCAAATTGGGGGGCGCGGCTGTTGCCGGTGGCGATGCGGGTGACGAGCAAGTCTTTGCCGGTGAAGCTGGTGTTGAGGGTGAGGCGAACTCGCTGCTGGAACACCGGAACGCTATCGCCACCCCCTTCGCCGATGGCGTCAGTGGCCACAAGATTCACTAACCCGTGCAGCTTGGTGGTGGTGGAGAATTGGTTAGCTTCCAGTTCGGCGGTGCGCGCTTCCAGGGTGTCGGCGCGACCCCGCAGTGCCGCCAGTTCTGCCTGAAACTCTTCTGCCAGCCTCTGCAGCGCGGCTAAATCCTGTTTTAAGGCGAGGTTGGACGTGTCGGTGGTTTGAAGCAGCTGAACGATTCTTTCCAGACAGGCGTTTAAACCGGCAGCGAATTCGTAGCGCGTCATGGCCCGATTTCCCCGGAAGGTGCCGTCAGGATAGCCGGCAATGCAGCCGTAGCGCTCCACCAGGTTCTGCAGGGCTTGGAACGCCCAGTCTGCCGGCTGTACGTCGGACAGCTGGGAGACGGAGGTGACTTGCGCCATCGGATCGCTGTCCCCGCTGGCATCTGTCTCGGGGCTGGCTGGCTCTGGCACCGGCGCTGCTGCCGGTGCCGGCAATTCCGCTGGCAGAGCCGGTGGCGCACCGGCCACCTCAGTGGCGCTGCCTGGAGCTGCCTGAGTGCTGGCGACGCCGGCTCTATCCGCTGCCGGCCATTCCGCAGGCAGTGCCGGTGGCGCAACTGTGGCCGACGGCACGGGCTCAGCTTCCGTCGCTTGTGGGGTTAGAGGCTGAGCCGGCGCGAATTTTCCGGTTTGGCCTGCGGGCTCTGCTATTTGCGCCAGCGCGACCCCACAGACCGCCAAGGTTGCGGCTGAAACTGCTGTACCGGCTAGAAAAAATTTCCACAACACCTGTACCCTCCATTTCAATCCTGTTGCCGGGATTCAGCTTGACAAAAGACTGTCTCCCCCGCTCACCCTGTGGCCCAAGCCGGCCCTGCTGACTTTTCAAGCTTCTCGGCTAATGAGGATAATCTCACGGGGTTTTCGCCCCGCTTCTGACAAGCCTAAGTCATCACTTGCTCTCAATCGTAATACAAGCGTTTCCTCTTGTCGAGGTTTTTCCGCTCCAGAACTGAGAGCTGATTTATAAAATAATTGTTAAGCTCCCCCTCGGGGCCAGAACCCGCGAATCTTGCTGCCGGAGGGCTCAGTTTGACCGCTGACCCAGCACAAAAAAAGCCAGTTTCTTGTGGCTTCACTTTTTCTTTATAAAGCAGCTGTGATACTTTTCCTGACGGAAAGGATATACTGTTTATTTTGGCTAGCTTTTTTTTCAATTACAGACATTTCACAGTTCGCGCCCGGGCTAGCCGGCAGCCTCAAACCACCCTACTGTGGGGAAACGGGGCTTGTCAGCGGCTGCGGCAGCAGTAGATATAATTTCCTATTGTCACCCCCTATTCTTGTTTACCGGCACTCTCGGGGAGCCAAAACACTGTCAGGCTCTGCCCATATCTGGCAGGATTCCGCTTGATTGCTTTTTTCTTCTAGCAGCAGCCACTTAGGGAGCGCACATTCCGGATCTCTGGAGGTCTGGAGCTCAGGAGCGGGGGATCGGGGGCGAAGGAGGCTGCGGCGTACCGCAAGCCCTAACACCCTGCAAGCGCTAACCCTATCAGCGATGAGATATCTGGAGCTGCCTGGGATGTCCTAAACTAACTGCCTAGGGCTATAAAAGTATAGTATTCACACGTATTTCTCAAGGGGAGGCTCTCCCTGAGAGGCGGTTTGTAAAGAGAATATGAAGGGGCGTGCTGGTGAGCGGAGCCCCCGCGCCCCCCTTGTTCAGGGGAGTTGGGGGGAGCTTGTTTTCTTTACAAACCGGCATTAAGAGTCGCAGACGCCGGCAGTCTGGCAAGCGCCGGCTGCCGGTTGGGAGAGAATTCGGGAAATCAGCTGCCAGTCCAGCCACCACTGGTGTTTGGGGCGCTGGCGCTCTTTGTCCACCATGCGGGGGAAGTCGCCGAGGTCGAAGAACTGGGTCTGACCTGCTTGCAACCCGATAAAGGCACTGGCGGGTGAAGCCTTTTGAGCTTCTTGGATGAGAAAGTCGAGGCTTTTGGCAGCGAATCGGGTAGCTTGGATGCGGTCGAAGGGCGAGGGGTCGCCTCCCTGCTGCAAGTGGCCCAAAATAGCTTTGCGGACTTGGAACACCTGCTGGCCTTCTTCTGCAAACAGAGCGCTAATGAAATCGGAATTGTAGACGGGATTGGCATTTTCGTTGCAAATCACCAAGCCCACCCGTTTGCCGCGCTTGAAGCCGTCGATCAGGTAGGACAAGTCGCGCTGCAGGTGAGAGAGGGTGATGCCCTCTTCGTTGAGGTAGACTTGCTCAGCGCCGGTGGCCAGACCGCTCATCAGGGCCAAATAGCCGCAGTAGCGGCCCATTACTTCAACGATAAAGCAGCGGTTGGAGGCGACAGCGGACTGCTTAATCTTGTCTACCGCTTGAGTGATATTGTTGAGAGCCGTATCGGCACCGACGCTGAGTTCGGAACCGGGGAGGTTGTTGTCGATACTCGCCGGCACGCAGAGGATGGGAATGCTGAAGGCGGGGAAGGTGTCCCGCTGGGCGTAGAGTTCGTAGGCCGCTTCGTACCCCACCCAGCCGCCAATGACCAGCAATCCTTGGATGTTGTGCGCTTCTATCTGTCGGGCGATCGCATAGAAATCTCTAGCTTTGGGAATTTTGCGGCTGGTTCCCAGTTCGGAGCCGCCGGTGGTGGCCCAGCCCCTGACGCTCAGCCAGTCGAGCTGTTTGATGTTGCCTTCCACCAGTCCCCGGAAACCGTGTTCGATTCCCAGGACAGTGTGGCCTTTGTCGATGCCGAGGCGCACGAATGCCCGCACTGCAGTGTTCATTCCTGGTGCGGCGGAGCCGGCGTTGAGCACGGCGAGGCGCAGGGATTTCTGGCCGGGTTGCGGGGGGCGCGGCTTGGCTTGCATCAGGGTCTGCAGGGTGTGGTAGGCTTCTTTGAAGCTGTTTCCCCGCAGTTCCATTGCTCTGTCGTACTCCCCCTTTGCGATCGCACCGGCGACGGCCTGAGTCCGCTCCACGCAGTGCATCAGGGGGGAGTGAAGGATGCGGTTCCCCCGCATGCCGGTGAGCACCGGCTCGGATTGCGGTGAGCCTTCCAGAATGTACTCGACGGCGGCGTGACCGAGCATGGTGCTCAAATTGCGGTCGAAGACGCTGGGCGCTCCGCCGCGCTGCACGTGACCCAAAATCGTGACGCGGGTGTCCTCATCGAGCCGGTCTTCCAGGAGTTCTTTGATAGACTGGGCGCTGATTGGATTCCCGTGCCGGTCTCTGGCACCTTCTGCGACAATCACAATACTGTCCCGCCGTCCCGACTCCCGTCCCGTTTTCAGCACCTGGCACATCTGCTCCTCCCAACTGTCATCCGGAGGAGGGGATTCGGGAATGAACACCCAGTCTGCGCCGGTGGCGAGCGCCCCCATGAGCGCCAAATAGCCGCAGTTGCGCCCCATGACTTCTACGACAAAGGTGCGCTGGTGGCTGGCGGCGGTGGAGGAAATGGCGTCAACTGCTTCGGTAATCCGGTGCAGGGCTGTGTCAGTGCCGAGGGTCATGTCGCTTCCGTACATGTCATTATCTATGGAAGCAGGCAGTCCGACAATCACCAGAGCGGGGTGACAGTCCGCTTCTTCCTGGGTAATCTCGCCGGCTTGCACCAGTTCCTTCAGCAGTTCTGGCCATTCGGACCGGAAGACATCTGCGCCGGTGAGACTCCCGTCTCCCCCGATCACGACTAAGGCGTCGATAGCGTATTGCAGGAGGTTGCGGGCTGCTTTCAGGCGTCCTTCCCGGGTGCGGAAAGCTTTGCAGCGAGCGGAGCCGATCGCTGTTCCGCCTTTGTGCAAGATGCCCCCCACGCTGTCCCAGCTCAGGAGGCAGATGCGATCGCCCCCCTCTACCATGCCTTGGTAGCCTTCATAGATAGCGCACACTTCGACTTGACGCTCTAGGGCGGTGCGCACGACCGACCTGACTGCTGCGTTCATTCCCGGCGAGTCGCCGCCGCTGGTTAACACGCCTATCCGTTTTGTACAATGCACTGCCATACGGTACCCGTTTTACACTCTATAGCGTTCGCTCGGCACGCCAAGCCGCAAATTTCTCCCGGGACAGTTCCAGCAAAACGCCCTTTTTTCCGCACTCGCTGCTGCCGTCTGGCTGCTGGCAAGGCCGGCACTTGCCCGGGAAAAGAATTTTTACCAAAACTAGGATAGAGGGTGCCGGCAAGTTGGGGTCTATTCTTTTAAGTTTTTTAACGATCTGCCCCCCAGTTCGCCTCCAGCAGCTGATATTGTAGAGTTGGGATTCATCGCCTTCCCGACAGTCTGCGCCATAAGGATGCCACCGGACATGATATCAGACAGGATTCAAGTCGTGATGGCAAACTGGGCGGTTCTGGCGGTTCGATGGGGTTAAGGGAGGATAAAGAAAAGGAAATGAGTGCGGGTGGGGTTCTCCCGCCCCTGCAAGGAATCAAAAATGCGATCGTTTCTTGACATTGAGGCCAATAAGCGGGCAGCATCCCACTTTGGTAAATAGGATATTGAGGTGGGTGACGCCCGCAGTACGCCACCCTACTGCGGCTCTACAATTGACCCCATTAACACAATGCTTCCCGTTCGATTGTCTACAATAGCACAAAAAAAAGGCCGGTCAGCAATCATCTGAAACCGTTTAGGAGGGGGTGAGACTTTCGACGCCGCTTTGGCTGTTCCGCGAGGGATTTCTGGTTCTTTGCTGGCTTTTTCGCTGACTGTCACAAAGGTTTTCTGTTGGATTCGGTCAAGAAAAACCTGGGGGGCCATATCAGAAAAGTCAGCCCGATCCCGCTCGAAGGCTACTCCCATCCCCAAGGCGGTCAGTGCTGTGTTAAGGTCGGTGTCAGATTCCAGTTTTAAGCGGGGCAGCTGGATCTGCCCCTGCTGGACGCTAAAGGACGTTATCCATTTTTGCCAGTTTTCCGGGGTGAGGTTTTTATAGAATTCCGCGAGACTTGACCCGGGCTTTGGCAGAAAGACTTGCAGGCTAAACCGGCGGTCGCCATAAGGCAAACTGACCGCTTGGAACTGCTCAGTTTCATAATAGCTGTACCACCCCTCTCCAGACATGACTGGGTGCTGCTTTTTGCGACCGTCAAGCAGCGTAAAGAAACGCTCTCCAGTCTCTAGCTTGTTCAAGGAATCCGCCCACACCCCCTGGAAGGAAACGGCGCTGGTGAGGAACAGCACGGTATCGGGCTGTATTGTGCCGGTGCCCCCACTGATTTTCCCCCGGGTGCAGTGCTTGAACCAGCTATCTATCGCAGGTTTTGTTTTGGCACCGGCAAAATCCACCCCTGTCACCTTGGCGCTGTAGAAATCGCGAGATTTCTGGATAAAGTCCTCTTTTAAAAGCACTCTCTGATTTGCCCAGAGGGCATTCCCCAGCGAGATAGCAATTTCCGGTTCGGCTCTCACCAGACCGGCTTGCCAGATGGCACTGGCTTGGTTTAGGGAGTTTGGGTCTGTAAGCTCTAACTCTAGAACCCTAGCCATTGCTTGTTGGGTTTCGCCACCGGCACCATTATAGAGCATCGAGAGTCCGAGCGCAATGCCGGCGGGCGAGACAAACACATTTTTGCCGCTGTTCTCTTTGAGGAGTTGTGAGAAGAGTTTGAAGCTAAACCGCGTGTTGGCAGCAACTAGCTTGGGGTCAACCGGTTTCTCGCTCATCCAGGACAGCGGTCGGCTGACTTGGCCAGTGCACTGCCAGGAGTCAATCGCTGGCTTAACAGCTGTCATGGCGAACCAGATTGAGATGCCCAGAAAGGCTGCCAGGGAGGCGGCGAGAGCTATTCTTTTTTTGGGCCGGCGATTTTTCATGCCGAGAGAGATTTGGCTTTTCTATGAAAGATTTGCATTTCTTAGTATAATCTATTCTGAAGGATATGACAAACCGGGTTTCTGAATCTACCTTTCGGGGGAGATGAAAAAGTTGTCACAGAAACCCGGTTTCTTGGGGGCGGGGGCTGAGAAACAGGGTTTCTGATTTAACATTTCGAGTTAGATGAAAAAGTTGTGATAGAAACCCGGTTTCTAGGTTCACCGTTGAGAGAGGGCGTCAAGTCCCCGACATAAATGCCGAGGGACCGCGCAGTTTGCACCATAAAGCCATTGGGGTTTACCGGCGACGGACAGCGATTTTCCCGATGGCACTTTCTCACTAAATCAATCACCTGATCTAGCGGTTCAGTCTGAACTTCTCCGTTTCGCCACACCACCAGCCGGTTGTACTCCTGATTGGCGATTAAATCCACCGCCGCTCTGCCAAAAGAGGTCGCCAGCAGCCTGTCTGCAGAGGTAGGAGTTCCGCTGCGCTGCAAGTGACCGAGAACCGTGACGCGAGTGTCCACCTCATCCATACCGCAGAACTGCTTGCGATCGAGAGCGCAGAGTTTGTTGCTGTAGTCTTTAATCTGCTTGGCTAAATACTCGCCTATCGACTTTTCTTTTTTCCCTTCGTAATTTTTGACGCCCTCCGCAACAACCACTAAGGCAAATTTGCGCTTTTCGTGACGGAATGAGGCAATTGTCTCGCAAATTTCCTCCAGCACAGCATCATTCAGGGTGGGAGTCAGTTCCGGAATCAAAATGATATCCGCCCCACCGGCAATCCCGGAGTGGAGCGCCAAGTGCCCCGCATCCCGCCCCATCACCTCAACCACCATGACGCGCTCGTGAGATGCTGCTGTGAAAGTTAGGTCGTAAAGCGCTTCTGTCACAGTGTCCACCGCCGTGTCGAATCCGACTGACCGCTCTGTAAACGGAACGTCGTTATCGATAGTTTTGGGGATTCCGATCAGGTTCCAGTTTCCTTTCTGTGCTAAATTGTAGATAATATCCAAACTCCCATCTCCCCCGATGGCAATTAAGCCATCCAGCTGCAAGAGTTCGTAGCCCTTAATAATATCGTCCGCAAACTTGTCCGTGTCTCCTTTGCTGAGGGAGCCGAGAACGCTACCGCTGAGGAATTGCAAGACATCTAGCCCCTGAAGCAATCCCGGAATATTGTAGCCGTGCTCTTTTAACTTCAGGTCTTCTGGCTTGGTGTTGGCTCTGGCTACTTCTATTAAGCCATCAGTTCCGTAGGGGATACCGTACACCTCCCAGCCTTGGCGCGTGGAACATTTGACGACTGAGCGGATTACGGCATTTAAACCCGGACAGTCCCCCCCACTGGTGAGGACACCGATTCGTTTTGGCCTGCTCATAACTTCCTCTTCCTAAGCTGGTTGAGTTTCTACTCTAGGTATAGACTTATTTTTGGAAATCGTCCAGGTGCCGGCGATACCAACTCGCTTAAATTTTTGTTAATTAACCAAGAAACCGGGTTTCTCAAGCCACCTTTCGGGTGGGATGCCAAGGGGATTCCAGAAACCCGGTTTCTGGGCTAGGTGGGCTAAGAAACCGGGTTTCGCCGAAGTTACCCGGTTTCTGGGCTGCGTTTCAGGACTCCTACACCGGCAAAAAATCTGGTTTGAAGCTTTCAATGGCTTTTACATATTGGGCCCGCTCGAAAGCCGAGGGTTCCGGACAGTTCACCTGCGACAGCGAACCTTGCAGCTGCCTCACAGAAGAATACTCATTTTCCCGCATCCAATCAACCATCTCCCCCTCCATGACGCGCAGGTAATCGATGCCGTGGCGCAGCAGCGCCGAGCAAACTTGCGTCACTTTCGCCCCAACCATCAGCATTTTCAGGGCGTCCTTTCCTTTCCCCACACCGCTTGTAGAGGCCAAATCCGCTTGAATCCGGCCATAGAGGATCGCAATCCAGCGCATGGGGAGGCGCATGGCTTCCGGCGTGCTTAATGACGCTTCTGGCTTGACTTCCAACTCCTCTAATGAGATGTTTGGCGCTTGGAAGCGATTAAACAATACTAACCCATTCGCACCGGCTCCGTCAAGCCGTTTCGCCATATTCGCCAGACTGGAAAAGTACGGGCTGAGCTTCACGGCGAGAGGAATCGTTATCTCTTCCCGCACCTCGCGAACAATAGCGATATACTCCTCCTCAACCTCAGTTGCGGTCATGTTGAGGTCAGCCGGCACCCAGTAAATATTCAGCTCAATCGCATCCGCACCGGCTTCCTGCATCAGGCGGGCGTACTCCGTCCAGCCGCCGCGCGAGTAGCCATTCAAACTAGCAATCACCGGAATGCTGACAGACTGTTTCGCCTTGCTGATATGATTGAGATAGAGTTCCGGGCCGGTGTGAAAAACTTCCGGCTCTGGAAAATAAGTAATCGCTTCAGCAAAACTTTCGGTTCCGTACTGCAAATGGTGGTGCAGCTCAAACTTTTCGCGAAGCAGCTGCTCCTCAAACAGCGAGTGCAGCACCACGGCACCGGCACCCGCATCCTCCATTCTTTTTACATTGTCAATATCTTCAGTCAGGGGCGCTGCTGCAGAAGGGACGAGCGGCGAGCGCAACTGCAATCCCAGATAGGTCGTACTCAGATCCATTTACTCATGTCTCCTGATATTAATCTACAGGCGTTGCCGGGATGAACCCCACCCCCCAACCCCCGATTGCCGGCTGCGGGGAGGGGGAGTGAGAGGGGGTTTTCCATGAGTGGAAAAAAGTTGAAATCATCTTTCTACCGTGCGACGCCAATCTGCTCTCAAGTTTTGTAGGACAGGCGTCTCGCCTGTCCTCTTGCAAACATAATCACAGTTGTCCTGGAGGCAGGGCGATCTCGTAGGGCTAAAGCCCAACTACAAACCTGTAGGGCTAAAGCCCAACTACAAACCTGTAGGGCTAAAGCTCAACTACAAACCTGTAGGGCTAAAGCTCAACTACAAACTTGTCGCTGCGGAACGCGCCGCCATGTACTCGTACAGCTTCCAGCGCTCATCAATATCTCGCTGGGCTTCTTTTTGCAGCCGCTTAGCCTCCTCAGGTTTAGTCTTCGTCAGCATCTTGAAGCGGTTTTCCGCCGCAAATGACTCCGCCACCGGCTTCTTGGGCGACCGGCTGTCCAGCTGCAGGGGATTCTTGCCAAGAGCCTTCAAATCTGGGTTATACCGGTACAGCAACCAGCGCCCTGACTCAACCACAGCCTTTTGCTGCTGCATAGAAGTTGTCATATTGATGCCGTGGGCGATGCAGGTGCTGTAGGCGATAATCAGAGATGGCCCGTCATAGGCTTCCGCTTCCAAAAACGCCTTGAGGGTGTGCTCGTCGCGCGCCCCCATTGCCACGCTGGCCACATAAACATTGCCATAGGTCATGGCGATCAGGCCCAGGTCTTTCTTGGCTGCGGGTTTGCCACCGGCAGCGAACTTCGCCACAGCAGCGCGCGGAGTGGATTTCGACATTTGCCCGCCAGTGTTCGAGTATACCTCGGTATCCAGCACCAAGATATTCACATTCCGCCCGGAAGCGATCACGTGATCCAAGCCGCCATATCCAATATCGTAAGCCCAGCCATCGCCGCCAATAATCCAGACACACTTCTTCACCAAATAGTCCGCCACACTCAGCAGCCGCTTGGCATCGGGCGAATCCAGAGTTTCTAGCTTGTCCTTGAGCTGACGCACCCGCTCGCGCTGCTCCCAAATATCGGCTTCCGACTTTTGGTCGGCGCTGAGAATGGCGCTGGCCAGACTGTCCCCAATCTCGCCGCCCAGCTTGTGTACCAGCTCAGCGGCAAACTGGGCGTGCTTGTCAATGGAGACGCGGAAGCCCATGCCGAACTCAGCATTGTCCTCAAACAGGGAGTTTGACCACGCCGGTCCTCGCCCGTCGGCGTTGTGCGTCCAGGGCGTTGTGGGCAAGTTGCCGCCGTAGATAGAGGAGCACCCGGTGGCGTTGGCGACGACTGTGCGGTCCCCGAAAAGCTGGCTCACCAGTTTGACGTAGGGGGTTTCCCCGCACCCGGCACACGCGCCTGAGAACTCAAACAGGGGTTCTTGCCACTGCTGCTGGCGGATGCGGTCGGTGTGGAGCCGCAGCCGGTCGGGATTTGGCAAGCTGAGGAAGAAATCCCAGTTGACCCGCTCTGTCTCGCGCAAAGGCAGCTGGGGTTCCATATTAATCGCCTTGCGCGACGGCATTGACTTGTTCTTCGCCGGACAGACGTCCACGCAGATGCCGCAGCCGGTGCAGTCTTCTGGCGCAACCTGAATGGTAAATTTCTCACCGGCAAAATCGTGGTCTTTGGTGCTGGCAAACTTAAACTCAGCCGGTGCGCCTTCCAGATATTTGCCGTCGTAAGACTTGCCGCGAATCACGGCGTGCGGGCAAACCATGACGCACTTGCCGCACTGCACGCACACGTCGGGGTCCCACACGGGAATGTCTTGGGCGATATTGCGCTTCTCCCACTTGGTGGTGCCGGTGGGGTAGGTGCCGTCAGCAGGCAGTGCGCTGACCGGCACACTGTCCCCGCACTTGGCAATCATCGCGCCGAGAACGTCCCGCACGAATGCCGGTGCGCTGTCGGGAACTGCGGGGCGCAGGTTAATTTCACTGCTCACTTCGCCCAGGGGCACTTCGTGCAGGTTCGCCAGCGCCGCATCGACGGCGTTGAGGTTCATCTGAACTATTTCAGCGCCTTTCTTGCCGTAGGTCTTTTTGATGGTTTTCTTGATCTGGGCTATTGCTTCCTCTCGCGGGAGCACGCCAGAAAGGGCGAAGAAGCAAACCTGCATGACGGTGTTGATGTACCCGCCCATGCCGCTTTCCCGCGCCACGCGGGTGGCGTTGATAACGTAGAATTTCAGCTGCTTGTCAGCCAGGGTTTGCTGCACCGGCACGGGCAGTTTGCCCCACACTTCTTCGGGTCCGTAGGGGCTGTTGAGCAGGAAGGTGCTGCCTTTAACGGCTGGGGCGAGCATCTCGAACTGTTCGAGGAACCCCCACTGGTGACAGGCGAGGAAGTTGGCTTCAGTTATCAGATAGGTGGAGCGTATGGGTTCGGGACCGAAGCGCAGGTGAGAGACGGTGACGGAACCGGATTTCTTGGAGTCGTAGACAAAGTAGCCTTGGGCGTAGTTGTCGGTTTCTTCGCCAATAATTTTAATGGAGTTCTTATTTGCGCCGACTGTGCCGTCGGAACCCAAACCGTAGAACATCGCCCGCACTACGCTGTCGGGTTCGGTGCTGAAACTGGGGTCGGAGTCGAGGCTGGTTTGGCTTACGTCGTCGTTAATGCCGGCGGTGAAGTGATTTTTGGGCTTGTCGGCGGCGAGGTTGTCGAAGACGGCTTTCACCATTGCCGGTGTGAATTCTTTGGAGGACAAGCCGTAGCGCCCGCCGACGACTTTGGGCATGGCTCCTGGCCACTCTTCGTGCAGGGCTGTCACTACATCGAGATAGAGGGGTTCGCCACCGGCACCGGGTTCTTTGGTGCGGTCGAGGACTGCTATCTTTTTGACGGTTGCCGGCAGGGCGGAGGCGAACCGCTTCATGTCAAAGGGGCGGTACAGGCGCACTTTCAGGACGCCGACTTTTTCGCCACGGGCGTTGAGACAGTCTGCGGTTTCGCCGGCGGCTTCGCAGCCGGAACCCATGAGCACAATGACTCTCTCGGCGTCGGGCGCGCCGTGATATTCGTAGAGCCGGTACTGGCGTCGGGTGCGGGAGGCGAAGAGGTCCATCGCGTTCTGCACGATGTCGGGACAGGCGCTGTAGAAGGGGTTGACGGTTTCCCGCGCTTGGAAGTAGACGTCGGGGTTTTGGGCGGTGCCGCGCAGGACGGGCCGGTCGGGGGTGAGGGCGCGGGACCTGTGGGCGAAGATGTGCCGGTCGTCGATCAGGGCTTGCAGGTCCTCGTCGGAAAGCAGTTCGACTTTCTGGACTTCGTGGGAGGTGCGGAAGCCGTCAAAGAAGTGGAGGAAGGGGATTCGGGATTCTAGGGTGGCGGCTTGGGCAATTAGGGCGAAGTCCTGGGCTTCTTGCACTGAGGCGGAGCACAGCAGGGCGCAGCCGGTTTGCCGGACTGCCATTACGTCTTGGTGGTCGCCGAAGATGGACAGCCCCTGGGCGGCGAGGGAGCGGGCGGCTATGTGGATCGCGCAGGGGGTCAGCTCGCCGGCGATTTTGTAGAGGTTGGGGATCATTAGCAGCAATCCCTGGGAGGCGGTGAAGGTTGTTGTTAGGGAGCCCGTCTGCAGCGCCCCGTGTACGGTGCCGGCTGCGCCGCCTTCACTCTGCATTTCTACCACGGAGGGAACGGTTCCCCAGAGGTTGGGTTTTCCTTCTGACGCCCAAGCATCCGCCCACTCACCCATCGGTGATGAGGGGGTGATGGGATAAATGGCAATGACTTCGTTGAGTTTGTAGGCAACGCGGGCGACCGCTTCGTTGCCGTCTAGTGTGGCAAAGATTTTTGTGTTCATTTTCCTCAATCCCCTGGAGATTCTACCAAGGTTTCGCACGAGCGTGCGTGCTTGATTACCTGTCCGTTCTGCGCCTCTTACAAGGCTCTCTCTTTTCTAGGATTCCCTTTGAGCTGAATCCTTTATTCACCGGCTTACTTAAACAAGTTCTGGGTTGTTTTTGTCAGCTCACTCTTGATGCCGAACCGAAACAACTTAGCTGTTGTTTTACTGACCTGGCAAAAAAGGGGATGCTGTCTGTCATAGCGGCTATTTCTTATGGTGTGTGGGGACTGCGGTCGGTTCTTCTCCATCTCCCCACATCACTGATTATAGCCGCTGCCAATCAAAAAAAACCGATTTTATTCTTGAATTTTAGCGGGCGCAAGTATTCTGCGGGTCGCGCCCGATCAGTGCCGGCTCTGGACAGCCGGTAAAGCTTTTTCTGATTGTGCTATTATACTGGATAAAATGGCAGGTGAATGCTAAAATAATATAAAGATTTAGGCCGGCCCCTGACCTGTCGCGCCGGGCGCGGGGCACAGGGCATGGCGCATGGGGCATTGGACGCCCGGATGCATGGATGCATGGATGCATGGATGCATGGATTGGGGATTGGGGATGGATTGCTTCTGCGCAATGCGATGATGCCCAATGTCCAGTGCGCAGCGCCCAGTGCCCAGCGCCCAGTGCCCAGCGCCCAGTTTGAGACGATTTTATCGGCAAGCCGTTCCGAAAGGCAGAAATTTTTGAGATAATAAGCAAGTAAATCGGGGTGCGCTTTGTTTGTGAGAAACCGGCACAGCGCACTGGGCATGGCGCATGGGGGATTGGATGCCTGGACCTACAGATTTTCGATTGGGATTCATTGCTCCTGCGCCATGCCCCATCGCCCAATCGCCCAATCGCCCAATCGCCCACTGCCCACTGCCCCATCCCCGATTTCCTTTGAACCGCCATAAAGCTAGATGAAATATGAGCGACTCTCAAGGTTCTCCCTCAAAAGGAACTATTTTAGTGGTAGACGATACCGCCTTAAATTTGACGCTTTTATCCAACCTCCTGTCAAAAGCCGGGTATAAAGTGCGGCTGGCACCGAATGGCGGGCTGGCCCTGATGAGCGTGCGGATGGAGCAGCCGGACCTGATTTTGCTGGACATTTTGATGCCGGAAATCAGTGGCTATGAAGTATGCTCCCAGTTGAAAGCTTCCCAGAGCACTCGGGATATCCCGGTTATTTTCTTGAGTTCGTTGCAGGAAGGATTTGATAAGGCGAGAGCCTTTGAGGTGGGGGGTGCGGATTATATCACAAAACCGTTTCAGGTGCAAGAAATTTTGGCGAGGATCGCGAACCAATTGAAGGTCAGCCGGCTGCACAAGCAACTGCTGGAACAAAATGCGCGGCTCTCTCAAGAAAGTCGCGACCGGCAGAACGCACAAGCCATGCTAGCATCAGCGTTTCGCGCCTGTCCCGACCCGCTCGGGATCGCCACTTTTCCAGAAGGGCGCGTGCTGGAAGTCAATGACAGCTTCTGTCGGTTTTTTGGGTGCTCTCGCTCAGAAGCGCTGGCAAAAAGCGATCTCTTTGTTAATATTTGCCTGAGTGTGGCTGACCGGGCTCGGTTTGTCAGGACGCTGAAGAAAGAAAGAGCGATTCACAACTGGGAGGTGGGGGTTTGCGGTGCCGGGGGGGAAATAAAGACCGTATTGCTGTCAGCGGAACTCATCGCTCTTGAGGGACAGGAGTGCGTGCTGGGCGCAGTTACGGACATTACAGAGCGCAAGCAAGCAGAAAATCAACTCCGCCTGCTGCTGGACACAGCCCGAGCCACCAGCCAGTGCCCGGACACAGACAGCGCTCTAGCAGTGATTTTGCAGTTAATTTGTGCGGCGATGGGCTGGGATTTTGCGGAGGCGTGGCTTCCTTCAAATGGCGGAACGGAGTTAAAATGCAGTTGGGGGTGGTACGGGCGCGACCCGAGTTTAGAAGAATTCCGGCGCTTCAGCGAACCCTTCGGCTTTGCAGCCGGTGCGGGACTTCCGGGACGGATTTGGCAATCTCAGCAGCCAGAGTGGATAGAAGATATTTCTGAAGTGAATGAGCCCCTTTTTCTGCGCGGGGAAATCGCTGGCAAAGTCGGGTTGAAAGCCGGCTTTGGTGTGCCAATTTTGGACGGAAAGCGAGTTTTGGCAGTTTTGGCTTTCTTTAAGCGCAGCAAAAGCCCTCCCGACCGGCGCATTCTGGATCTAGTCAGTGCGGTGGCGGCTCAGTTGGGTTCGCTCCTGGGGCGCAAGCAAGCGGAAACCGCTTTGCGCACCAGCGAAGAGCGATTGTTTTTGGCGCTGGAAGGCAGCGAACTGGGGATGTGGGACTGGAATATTGTGACGGGAGAAACCTATTTCGACCGGCAGTGGAAGAAAATGCTGGGGTATGAAGTAGAGGAGATAGAAAACAGTTACCAATCCTGGGCGCGGCTGCTCCATCCAGAGGACGAGCCGGCGGTGAAGGAAGCTTTGAGTGCCTATCTGGAAGGCAAGCTCGCTGTCTATGAAGTGGAATTTCGCATGCGCAGCAAATCAGGGGAGTGGAAGTGGATTCTGGAGCGCGGTAAAGTGTTTGAGCGGGATGCTGCCGGCGCGCCGGTGCGGATGACCGGCACGCACAGAGATATCACCGCGCGCAAAAAAGCGGAACAAGCTCTTTCTGAGAGCGAAGTGCGCTTCCGCAATTCCTTTGACTGCGCCGCTATTGGCATGGCGCTAGTCGGGTTGGATGGGCGCTGGCTGAAAGTGAATCAGGCTTTGTGCGAAATTGTTGGCTATTCCGAAGAAGAATTGCTAGCGACCACCTTCCAAGCTATCACTCCCCCCGACGACCTCGATGCCGATTTAAACTGCATGCGCCAGGTGCTCAGTGGCAAGATGCGCTACTATCATATGGAGAAGCGATATCTCCACAAGCAGGGGCGCGTCGTGTGGATTTTTCTGAGCTGCTCGCTGGTGAGAGACGAGGGGGGAAATCCCCTGTACTTCATCGCTCAAATTCAAGACATCAGCGCTCGCAAACAAGCCGAGCTGGAATTGCGGCGCGTCACCGAACGCCTGCGATACCTGCTGACCTCCAGCCCAGCCGCTATTTACAGCTGCCAGCTTTCAGAAGATTTTGCCATGACTTTTGTCAGCCAGAACATCAAAACTATGTTCGGCTACGAACCCCGAGAATTTATAGAAGATCCGGGGTTCTGGCAGAACCGCATCCACCCGGAAGATGCCGGTCGGGTCTTGGCTGGACTGGCCAACCTTTGTGAGAGAGGCGATCACTCTGAAGAATACCGCTTTTTGCACGCTGACGGAATGTATCGCTGGATCTACGACCAGGTGAGGGCGATCCGCGACACTTCAGGGCATCCGGCAGAGTGCGTCGGTTACTGGGCAGATATTACCGAGCTAAAAGCCGCAGAGGAAGCGTTGCGAGAAAGTCAGCGCCGGTACAGGACTCTAGCAGAAGCCTCGCCGGTCTGTATTTTCAACACCGATGCGTCGGGAAATTGTCTCTATGTCAATCAGTCCTGGAGCGAGATTACGGGACTCTCTCTAGAACACGCTGTGAGTGAGGGGTGGGCGAGTAACGTCCACCCAGAGGACCGGGAGCGAGTTTTTACCGAATGGTATAAAGCGGCTAGCGCTAAGGTTCCGTTTAAGTCGGAGTATCGCTTCCAGCATCCTGACGGGAAAATAAGCTGGGTCATCGGTCAGGCGGTGGCAGACATTGGAGAGGATGGAGAGGTAAAAGGCTATGTGGGCACGATTACAGATATCAGCGAGCGCAAGCTGGCAGAAGTTGCTTTGCAGCAGAAATTAAAGAGCGAGCGGCTGGTGGGGGCAATGCTGGAGCGAATCCGCTCCTCTCTCAACCTGCGAGAAGTTTTGCAAACCGCTGTGGGTGAAGTGCGGCAGTTTTTGGCAGCAGACCGCACGGTTATTTATCATTTTAACCCAGACTGGAATGGGGTTGTGCTTGTCGAGTCACTTGGCGAGGGGTGGGCCTCCGCTGTGGGGATGGAGATTCAAAACAGTTGCTTTCTAGAAAACTGCATCCCCCACTACCAGCACGGTCGCATTCGCACTATCGAGAATATTTACGAAGCCGGTTTGAGTGAGTGCCACCTGAATTTTCTCCGCCAGCTACAAGTAAAAGCGAGCGCCATTGTTCCCATTTCCCACAGCGACAGGGTGTGGGGGCTGCTGATCGCTCACCAGTGCGGGAGTTTTCGCCAGTGGCAGGCTTTTGAGGTTGAGTCGCTGCGGCAGCTTTGCCTGCAGCTGGCGATTGCCATCGGGCAATGCACTCTCTTCGAGCAAGCCAAAGCTGAAATCTTAGAGCGCAAACGGGTGGAAACCGCCCTCAGAGAGAGCGAAGAGCGCTTCCAGCTGGCAGTTTCAGGCACCAAGGATGGGATTTGGGATTGGGATTTGAGAACCGCTCGGGTTTATTACTCTCCCGTTTGGATGGAAATTCTCGGCTACCGGGAAGGGGAACTGCAGCAGGAATTCAACACTTGGGCGGAAAACGTGCATCCAGATGATTTCCCGGGCGCTCTAGCGGCTGTCTCCGGCCACATCGAAGGCAGCATCCCGGTTTATCAGCACACCCACCGCATGCGGCACAAAGATGGCCGGTGGGTGTGGGTGGAGGCGAGAGGGAAATGCGTGCGCAACAGGGCCGGCAAACCTTACCGAATCACCGGCACCCTCACGGATATCAGCGCCCGCAAACAAGAGGAGGAGGCTCTGCAAAAGGCAAAAGAAGCCGCCGATGCCGCCAACCGCGCCAAGAGCGAATTCCTGGCTAATATGAGCCACGAGTTGCGCACGCCACTCAACGCTATCCTGGGATTTACACAAGTGATGAGCGGGGACTCCTCCCTGAAAGCGGAACACCAGAAAAACCTGGCAATTATCAATCGCGCCGGCTCTCACCTGCTGGAACTGATCAACGACATTTTGGAAATGTCCAAAATCGAGGCCGGCAGGACGGCGCTCAAGGAAAGCAGTTTTGACCTGATTAGCCTGCTCGACACCCTGCGAGAAATCCTGAAATTGAAAGCCCAAGACAAAGGGTTAGCGCTGATTTTTGAGATCGGCGCAAGCGTCCCCCAATTCGTGCGTGCGGACGAGGGCCGGCTGCGCCAGGTTTTGCTGAATATCTTGGGCAACGCTATTAAGTTTACTCCTGCCGGCAGGGTGACGCTGCGGGTGAGAGCGGGGCATGGGGAACCGGGAAGCGAGCCAAATTGTCCATCCCCCATCTCTCAATCCGAAGTCCCAAATCCCCAATCCGAAGTCCCAAATCCCCAATCCAAAATCCAAAATCCAAAATCCAAAATCACCTTTGAAATAGAAGACACCGGCCCGGGGATTGCTCCAGAGGAATTCGACAAGCTGTTTGAATCGTTCGGACAGACAGAAACGGGCCGAAAATCCCAGCAAGGAACCGGTTTGGGTTTGCCGATCAGCCAAAAATTTGTGCGGCTGATGGGGGGAGAGATTCGCGTCAGCAGTGCGCTCGGTGAGGGAAGCACTTTTACCTTTGACGTCACAGTCCGGCTCGCCGAGGCGAGTGAAGTGAAAGCGACTGCGCCGCAGCGCAAAATTGTCTGCGTAGCGCCCGACGGGCCCAAGTATCGCATTTTGGTGGCTGACGACCGCCTGGAGAGCCGGTTGCTCCTGGTTCAAATTCTCACCTCCACCGGCTTTGAGGTGCGAGAAGCGCAGGACGGTCAAGAAGCGGTTGCGGTGTGGCGGAGTTGGGAGCCGCACTTGATTGTCATGGACATGCGGATGCCGGTGATGGACGGCTACGAGGCGACCAAACAGATTAAATCTTGCCTGAAAGGTCAGGCAACGGCGATTATTGCCCTTACCGCTAGCGCCTTCGAGGAAGACCGCTCGATCGTCCTGTCTGCCGGTTGCGATGACTTTATTCGCAAACCTTTCCAAAAAGAGGAGCTTTTGGAAAAAATCGGCCAGCATCTGGGGGCAGTGTATATCCGCGAGCAGGAGATCAGCCAGGAGCTTCCAGCCAAAAACCGAACGATTTCGCCCCCTGGCGACTTGAGCTGGCACCTGCAGCAAATGCCGCCCGACTGGGTGGCGCAGGTGTGCGGCGCAGCCGCTCAAGGCAGCGACGACCGGATTTTGGAGTTGCTGGAGCTGGTTCCTGCCGAAAATCAGCCGCTATCGGCAGCTTTAGCTGATTTAGCTTATAACTTCCAATTTGATAAAATTATCAAACTGACGCAAAAGCAGCGAGAGTGAGCCCAGTAGAGACGCCACATGTCGCGTCTCTACACACTAAAAGCGTTGCGCAGTTATTTCTAGTTTGATAAACTTAGCCAAATGACCGAAGAGGGAAAATGCATAGAGCGGGGGTTAACTTTTCAGAAAAACAGATTCTTATCGTTGACGATGCGCCGGATAATCTGCGCGTCCTGTCGTCTATGCTGACAAAGCAGGGGTACACTGTTCGCAAAGCCTTGCACGGAAAGATGGCTCTGACTGCGTGCGGGATATCCTTACCGGATCTGATTTTACTCGATATCAAAATGCCGGATATGAATGGCTATGAAGTCTGCCAGCACCTGAAAGCTTCTGAACACACTCGCGACGTGCCGGTTATTTTCTTGAGCGCTCTGGATGGGGCGCTGGACAAAGTGAAGGCGTTCAGTGCCGGTGGCGCGGACTACATTACCAAACCCTTTCAGGTTGAGGAAGTTCTAGCCCGGATCGAGAATCAGCTGACTGTAGGCCACCTCCAGCGCCAGCTGGCTGAGAAAAATGCGCGCCTGGAGCAGTTCAATCAAGAGCTGACGCGCTCCAACGCCGAATTAGAGAAATTCGCTTATATCGCTTCCCACGATTTGCAATCCCCCCTACAGGTTATTGTCGCCTGTGCCGATCTCTTATCCAGGAAATATGAGGACACGTTAGATGCAGACGCCGAACATGCCTTTCAGGAGATTCTTAATTCCTGCTTGAGGATGAAAAATCTAATTCACGAGTTGCTAACCTATTCCAGGGTGGGAAAGAACTCTCTAAAATTTGAACCGGCTGACTGCACAGCCGTGCTAGAAGAGGCGCTGGCTAATTTGCACGCCGACATTTCCTCCAGTGGCGCTTGCATTACCCACTCCCAGCTGCCAAAAGTAATGGGCAGTCGCACCCAACTGATGCAGCTCTTCCAAAACCTGATTAGCAATTCCATTAAGTTTCGCCGCCCCTCTGTTCCCCCTAAAATAGAAATTTCCGCACAAGCGCAGAAAAGCGGCGAATGGCTAATAGCCGTCCGCGACAATGGGATTGGCATAGCTCCCGAGAACTTCCACCGCCTTTTTGAGGCATTCCAGCGGCTGCACTCCTACAGCCAGTATCCCGGTTCTGGCTTGGGCATGGCCATCTGCAAGAAAATTGTCGATTGCCACGGAGGTCGGATCTGGGTGGAATCCCAGCAGGACGTGGGAACAACGATTTGCTTTACCATTCCTCCTGTGATATAATTTCTAGGGCAATTCTAGGAATTTCGGAAAACTACTTTCCCCTAGACTGAGTTGGCGTTTCCCATCAATCGGGTGTGGCTATAAACCTTATGAAACGCACATTTCTTGCAGATATTGTAAGGTCTGTTCGGCTTCTTTCTCATCAACGACGCTGAGGGCAAAGCCGACGTGAACAATAACGTAGTTGCCGACTTGGGCTTCGGGAACGTAGGCGAGACTCACTTCTTTGACGACGCCGCCAAAGCTGACGCTGCCGGTGCGTGTCAGGGAGGATTCACCACTGGCGTCACTGTTTTCATTAATCCGGACAATTTTACCAGGAACTGCTAGGCACATGAGATTTTGGATTTTGGATTTTGGATTTTGGATTTTGGATTTTGGATTTTGGATTGGGCCTTGGGCCTTGGACATGGGATTAATGATCAGCGGTTCTCCTAACCTTAACCCCTAACCTTTAACCCCTGAATGGATTTTGGACTGTCGCTATTTCTAGTGTAGCACAGGTGCCATCGATGGCGGCTTAAGAAAATGTTGATTTTGGTGAAGCTGGCCGGAACTGCCGGCACCCCAGCAACTGCTATAATGCAACCCAATTATCCCTCAATAAAAATCACCATCCCCCCCTAGCTGCGACAATTTGTCCGAGGGCAATGCCGCCATCATTCGGGGGAATTCTCTGGTGCCAGTAGGGGCGAAAGCCTTCCGAACTGAGGCGCAGCACCGCACGCTCGGTTAAATATTGGTTCTGAAAGCAGCCGCCGGTGAGCGCAACCCGATTTTCCCCAACACGCTTGGCAATAGCCACAATTGCTTCCACTAGGGTATTGTGAAATTTCGCCGATATTTTCCCCACCGGCACCTCTGCCGCCACATCCTCCAGTACGCCGAGCAGCATCGGTTTCCAGTTTACCACAATTGGATTGGCGATTGGGGGGGCCGGGATTGGGGGATTTGGGGATTGGGAAATGCTCTCTCGGGAACTTTTTACTAATTCAATGGGGTAGTTTTCATCAGTTTTAATGCCATGAAGGGCGAATTCTAACTCCATTGCAGCTTGACCTTCAAATGTGCAAATCTTGCGCAAACCGGCAATCCGCGCCACGCCATCAAAGAGCCGCCCCGCACTGGAAGTCACGGGCGCATTGATCTGGCGCTTAAACACAGTTTGCAGCAGCTTCAGTTCTGCCGGGAAAAAGTCGTGCAACAGAGCTGAGATTTGAGAATTTGGCAGTGGCGGCTCGCCAAATAGCTCGTCGCCAAACAGTTCGTAGAGCAACCCCAAAGCGACTCGCCGGGGCTCTTTTACAGCTCTGTCCCCACCGGCAAGCCGAAATGTGCTCAAATGCGCTATTCTTTGCCAAGAGTCAGGGCGAACGAGCAGGAATTCCCCGCCCCAAATTGTCCCATCCAGCCCGTAGCCGGTGCCATCCCACGCCACAGCCAGCACCGGTTCTCCCAACAGCTGGTTTTCCGCCATGCAGGCGAGAGCGTGAGCGAAATGGTGCTGCACCGGCACAACGGGCAAACCCAAATTCTGGGCAAATTGCGCAGAGCGATAATCGGGGTGAGCGTCGCACGCCACCGCCTCAGGTTCAAACTCATACAGCTGCTTAAAACTTTCAATCGCTCGCTCAAACGCCTCAAACGCTTGCGGGGTTTCCAAATCTCCGATATGCTGGCTGACAAAAACTTGAGAGCCGGTGGCAATAGCGATCGTATTCTTCAAATGCGCCCCGACAGCAAGAATTTTCGACGGGCATTCCCGCCCTTTTTTTAAGGAAGGCTCAGGTGCCGGCTCAATTTTCGACTGGGGGGCTATTTGCACCGGCAGGGGTGCGTACCCCCTAGCGCGGCGCACCACCATTTCTCGCCCCGCCACAACCCGCACCACGGAATCATCCACAGGGCGAACAATCGGGCGGTTGTGCACCAAAAATAGCTCAGCAATACCCGCCAACCGAACAATCGCCTCCCGCTGATCAATACAGATAGGCTCATCCGAAACATTCCCCGACGTGCACACCACCGGCACCCCCAACTCTGCCAGCAACAAATGGTGCAGCGGCGCGTAACCCAACATCACCCCCAAATACGGATTCCCCGGCGCAACCTCCGGCGCAACTCCCGTATTTTCTTGGCGCTCTTGGCTCAGGATCGGTTCACAATCCCCCCTCCTCCTCAACAGCACAATTGGAGCTTCCGGCGAGCGCAGCAATCTCTCCTGTGCCGGTGAAACCTCGCAGTGCGCTCTCACCCACTCTACAGAAGGCGACATCAGCGCAAATGGCTTCTCCTCCCGGCGCTTGCACCGGCGCAACTTTCTCACTGCTTCCCCACTGCTGGCGAGCACCATCAAATGAAAGCCTCCCAGCCCTTTTACCGCCACAATTTTTCCTTGACAAATTGCCTCAACTGTGCTAAGTAAAGCGCGATTGCCGGTGGCGAGCACCGTGCCGGTGCTATCCCACAATTCCAGATGGGGTCCGCAGGTGGGGCAGGCATTAGGCTGGGCGTGGAAGCGCCGGTCGAGGGGATTTTCATATTCCGACCGGCACTGCTCGCACATCTGGAAGCGCTTCATGGTAGTATTGCACCGATCGTAGGGCAGCGCTTCTATAATACTATAGCGGGGACCGCAGTTGGTGCAGTTGGTGAAGGGGTAGCGATAGCGGCGGTTGGTGGGGTCAAGGATTTCTCGCAGACAGTCGGAGCAGGTGGAAATATCCGGGAGGACGACAGCGGTTTTTTCACCGGCAGCGGAAGGGCGGATTTCAAAGGTGGTGTAGCCTGCCGGTTCGAGCCAGGAATATTCCAGACTGCCGATAGAGGAGCGGGGGGGCTTTTCTGGTTCGAGCCGGTGCAGGAAAGTTTGCAATTGCTGCGCAGTGCCTTCCACTTCAATAAACACGCCCTGAGCGGAGTTGTTCACCCAGCCTGTGAGCTGCAACTCTGCGGCGAGCCGGTAGATAAACGGGCGAAACCCCACCCCTTGAACGGCACCTCGTACAGTCAGGGAGAGGCGAGATTTAGGGGATGGGGTGCCGGCGCTTCCCCCCGGGGCTTTTGTGAGTCCTTTCATATCGTTTTGGTTAGCGTTCAGTACCCGCCCAACCAGCAAAATTCCTTAACAAACAGGTAAGCTTCCTTAGAATTAGCGATTTCTACGTAATGCCAGTCTTTGTGAAATTTTCTTTTCGGCCTCTCTAGCATGTATTGCAATCGGCCTATAAATTCGACGATACTCTTTCGAGGCCGGTTGATATAGAGCCGTTCCAGATTGTCGGCATTCAGGGCGACTATAACTTTATTTCTGGCTGTTTCTGCGGTTGGGTAAACGGTGAGAGCGACGCACTCACTAATTCTGCCGTCCCCGTCCCGAAACGGCGATCTGAAGTCCCAGCCATCCTCATAAATCCAGGGATTAAAATGGTCTTTTAAATCCCAGAGTCTTCTGGCAATTTCTCCCACCCCATTTTCATCAGCCCTTAGGAAGATATTCTGAATTTTAATTTCTTGCTCTTCGTCCATCAGCAGCTTGCCTTTAATGTCTTGACCGTCCGCCTTCATATTTGCTTATTTCAGGAGTTAATTTTTGTTAATTTTAGACGCGACATCTCGCAGCCTCTACAAGCTGTTTTCAGCTGCCTTTCCAAACTGGCAAGCGGGACGAGCCGAGGCATTCTGTCTTGCCAACCGGCTCTCGATTCTATTTCCGCCACCTGTCAAATTGATCTTCCGAGCATCCATTTATGTATTGATTGGACACCCATCCTTCAAAGGGTTCGATGCGCTCATCGTTACCGAAACCGTAAACCCGGGCAGCGATTTGTACCCAGTTTCCCTGACGGCTCACAGCTCTGACACCATCCCCCCTGTTGAGTTGAGTGACAGTGGCGTACTGGCTGCCGGGACCTTTGCGGATGTTAACTTTATTGACGTTAATAAAAGAACAGACGGTATTGTTCTGTATCTCCGTAATATGATCGGGGTTGGTGTTCGCTATAGGGCCCACACCCATCGGGCGGGCCTGAGCGGATAAAACCGGCGTCCCGCAAGCCAGGGAAGTCAAAATAGCGAGTCCTAAAGAAATAGGTAGATATTCTGGTCGGTGCCAGCCGAGCATAGGCTTAACCTGTTTTATAGAAATCTGCCATCCTTATAACATTTTAGAGCAAGTGCGGTGAATTGCCGGCAATTAATTTTTCAGGTGGCAGGAGTGGGGTGGCAGGTGGCAAGCCCTTCTTTTCTCCCCCTCCCCGCTAGCGGGGAGGGGGTTGGGGGGTGGGGTTCCCGGCTTGTCAACCGCTACAAATCAATCTCTGCTTTCACCACATCCGGGGTGCGGTGGAGGCGGAAGCCGAGTTTCTGGGAGATGTGCTGCATTTCCACATTTTCAAACAGGATGTCAGCCGTGATGCGGGTGAGTTTTTCGTCGCGCCCGACTTGCAGGATGCGGCGCAGCAACTCTGTGCCCAAACCCCGGTGCTGGTAGCGGTCGGTGACCAGAAGCCCGAACTCTCCCTCGTCGCTTCCGTGGGATTTAGTCAAGCGACCGAAGCCCAGAATTTCATTTTCGCCGGTGTCTGGGTTGGCGCACTCGGCCAGGAGAGCCATTTCGCGGTCGTAGTCGATGAAGCAGATGCGAGCCAGCCGCTCGTGGGAGATGCGCCGGCTCAGCTTGAGCAATTGGAAGTAGCGAAAATAAACGCTGCGGTCGCTGAGGCTTTCGTGGAACTTGACCACGAGGGGCTCATCTTCAGGACGGATGGGGCGAATGGTGACCGGCGTGCCGTCTTTTAGCTCCCACGAGGACACGTACTGGGACGGATAGGGGCGAATCGCCAGCTTGGGCAGTTGCTCTTGCGTCACCTCCGGTCCGTGCAGCACCACGCGGGCGTCGAGGGCGAGCAGCCGTTCGGGAGAGGCCAGCAGGGGGTTGATGTCAATCTCCTTAATCCAGGGCTGCTCGACAACCAGCTGGCTGAACTGCACCAACAGCTGTTCGAGGGCGGCGAGGTCCACCGGCGCGCGCCCGCGCACGCCTTTGAGAGCCTTGTAGATTTTGGTTTGCTCCATCATCCGCCGCGCCAGGGTGGAGTTGAGCGGCGGAAGCGCCAGAGAGCGGTCTTTGAAGACTTCCACCAGCTGTCCGCCGGTGCCGAACAGCAGCACGGGGCCAAATTGCGGGTCGAGGCTGCTGCCGATAATCAGTTCGTACCCCTCGAATTTGATCATTGGCTGGACCGTGACGCCTTGGAAGTGCTCCGCACCGGCTCTCTTCGCCACTGCAGTTTCAATCGCGTGATAAGCGCCGGCCACCTCTTGGGCGTCCATCAAATTCAGCCGCACGCCGCCGACATCGGTTTTGTGGGTGATGGTTTCGGAAAACAGCTTCAGAACCACGGGATAGCCGATCTCACCGGCAAATTCAACCGCCTGCTCCTGACTGGTGGCGATGCGAGTTTCCACAATCGGAATCCCATAAGCCGCCAGCAGCTGCTTGGATTCAAACTCGGTGAGAATTGTGCGACCGGCTTTAAGCGCCGTGTGAATAATCACCTCCGCCAGAGGGCGATCGCAGGTTGTTTCGCCGCAGCGCTCCGGCAGCACCGGCGTTTCGTACAGGCCGCGCAGGCTGTAGCTGTAGCGCCACATGTAGTTGAACACGTGGGCGGCGGTGTCCGGGTAGGGGAAGGTGAAGATATTGGCGCGGTTGAGAATCGCCTCACCCGCCGCCACGTCGGCTCCGCCCATCCAGCTGGCCAGCAGGGGCTTGCCGTCCAGTGCGCCGACGGCTGACTTCAGCTGCTCGGCGGTTTGGGTGGGGTCGGTCATGGATTGCGGCGTCAGGATCGCCAGCAAGCCGTCGCTGTTGGGGTCTTTGGCCGCGATCTGGAGCGCTTTGGCGTACCGTTCTGGATCGGCATCCCCGAGAATGTCAATCGGGTTGGAGTGACTCCAGTGCGGCGGGAGGAACTCGTTGAGCGCGGCAATGGTTTCTGGGGACAGTTCAGCCAGTTTGCCCTCTTCTGAAATCAGGGCGTCCGTTGCCAGCACCCCAGGACCGCCGGCATTGGTGAGGATCGTCAGGCGCTTTCCTTTGGGGCGCGGCTGCTTGGCGAGGACTTCCGCCATGTTGAACAGGTCGTCAATGGTGTTGACTCGCAGCACGCCGCAGCGCCGGAAGGCGGCGTCGAGCACTTCGTCACTGCCGGCCAGACTGCCGGTGTGCGATGCGGCGGCTTTTGCTGCCGCCTCGGTGCGACCGGCTTTGATGACAATGATCGGTTTAGTCAGCGCTACTTCCCGCGCGGCGGACAGGAAGGAGCGGGCGTTGCCGATCGATTCCATATAAATGACGATGCTCTGGGTGCGCGGATCGTCGCCGAGGTAGTATATCAGGTCGCCCCAGCCGACATCTAGCATCGAGCCGATGGACATGAAGGCGCTGAAGCCAACATTCTCGCGGAAGCTCCAGTCGAGAATGGCGGTGCACAGTGCCCCACTCTGGGAGATGAAGCCGACATTCCCCGGACGGGCCATCGTGCTGGAAAAGGTGGCGTTCAGTCCGGTGGGGGGGCTCATCACGCCCAAACAGTTGGGGCCAATGATGCGCATCTTGCCCCGCCGCGCCCGCTCCAGGACTTGCCGCTCCAGTTCGATGCCAGGAGCGCCGATTTCTTTGAAGCCGGCGGAGATGATAATGGCGGCTCTCACACCGGCATCGGCGCACTCGCTGATGATGCCAGGCACGGTGGGGGCCGGTGTGACGATGACGGCCAGCTCCACTTTTTCGGGCACTTGGGCGATGCTGGCATAGGCTTTGATGCCCAAGACGCTGTTTCGCTTGGGGTTGACCGGGAAGACTGTGCCGCCAAACTGACTGCTGATCAGGTTCCACAGGATGGTGCGCCCGACGCTGCCTTCTTTTTCTGTCGCGCCAATCACAGCGACGGTTGCCGGTGAGAAAAATGCGTCAAGGGGCTGGCGCTCGTAGCGCAGGATGTCCTGCGGTTTTGGGTAAGTGACCGGTGCGATTATATTTTGCATGGTTTTTTCTTTGCCATTCACTCTTGCTGCACAGCCAGCCTGACGTCAGGTTTCAGGGCTAACAAATGACGCCTGCTGGCTAATTTCTGAAAGCTTTTCTTGCAGATAGCGCTGCCAATTTTCCATCCCGGCACCCGTTCGCGCCGACACTTCAAAAATGGTCGCTTGTGGGGCTACTCGCCGAATGTTTCTCAGGGCTTTTTCGCGGTCAAATCCGGCGGCTCCGGCCATGTCGATTTTACTGACGATTACCGCATCTGCGGTTTTGAACATGGTAGGATATTTCAGCGGTTTGTCCTCTCCTTCCGTAACGGAAAGCAAGACTGCGCGCAAATTTTCTCCCAAATCGTAGGCGGCTGGGCAGACGAGATTGCCGACGTTTTCTATAACGAGGACATCCAGCGCGTCCAGGTTCAGCTTCCCGGCAGCCCGGGCCACCATTTCCGCTTCCAGGTGGCAGACGGTGCCGGTGGTGATTTGCACTGCTTCTGCGCCGGCACCCCGCAGGCGCACGGCGTCGTTTTCGGTTTCCAAGTCTCCGACAATTACCCCTATTTTTAGGCGGCTGGCGCTGTCAGCGACTGTCCGTTCCAGAAAGGCGGTTTTTCCAGATCCCGGAGAGGACAGCACGTTGAGCACCAGCAGTCCCTTGGCCATGAAATAGCCCCGGTTGCGCTCGGCGAGCCGGTCATTTTTGTCCAGTATCGATTGCGCAATCTCCACCGTCTTGCGCCCATTGCTATTGCTGTGGTGGTGACCGTGAGAGTGCCCGTGAGAGTGCCCGTGAGAGTGGTCGTGAGAGCGATCTTGCTCGTGAGAGTGCCCGTACTCATGAGAGTGCCCGCCATCGTGAGAGGAACCGCACTCATGAGAGTGCCCGCCATCGTGAGAGTGCCCGCTCTCGTGAGAGTGCTCGTGAGAGTGAGCCCCGGTATGGCTGTGGATGCCAATTTCTCCGACTTTACTGCATCCGCAATCTTTACACATCGTTAAGAAACCTCCAAAGATGTGAGTTCAATCTCTCGCCCACAGCGCACCTCAGTGCTGAGTTCGTGGCACTCTGGGCACTCATAGAATAGGGTATCGGGTTGAAACTCCTGCTTGCAGTTAACGCAGTAACAAATTACCGGTATTTTCTCCACTTCCAGGTTGGCCCCTTCGGCAATTGTCCCCTGCGTCACCACGTCAAAGGCAAATTCCAGCGCTTCCGGAACGACGCCCGACTGTTCGCCCACCCGCATCTTCAGCCGGTGGATTTTTTGCGCCCCTTGCCGGCTTGCGCAATCCAAGGCGATCTTTAGGGTACTTGACATTACGCTCACTTCGTGCATTGACTGCCCCGCACTTATCTGAAATACGATTAATTAATTCTTAATTAAAAGCCGGGTTGCCCATAGGGCACCGGGAGCTATATCCTTTATAGTGCGTTTTTCAAGCTCTGCGGCTCAATCTTAATAAAATATTAATCAATCGGATGTTTGCCGGTTGGCTTAGGGAGCGGGAGAGTGGCAGACGGCCTCGATGTGATGGCCATCAGGATCGAGAGCGAAGGCGGCGTAGTAGCTGGGGTGATAGTGGGGCCTTAAACCAGGCTGGCCATTGTCGGTTCCGCCGGCATGCAGCGCCGCCGCATGAAAAGCATCGACCGCCTGCCGGCTGGCCGCCTGGAAAGCAATGTGGGAGCCGGCACGGTAGTGCGGGGCGGCTGCCAAACTCGTCGCTCGAAGAGATCCAGAATACAGGTTTGCTGTCCGGGCCATAGCTGGCAAACTTGGCACCTTGGGGGCTTTCAGCTTTGAAGCACCGGCGGAAACCGAGTTCCGCCAGCACAGCATCGTGGAATGCCAAACTGCGGGAAAAGTCAGAGACGCCGAGGGAGATAGGGTCAATCATAAGTGTGAGGAATTGGGCATGGGGCATGGGGCATTGCTTCAGGGCAGCTATTGCGCCGCAACCTCAGTGGCGGATAGGGAGTTCCTAATCAGGTAATCAATCTCCTCAAGAGCGTCAGCCATTCCATTTTCGGCCACCGGCGAGAGCTCTTCTCCCAAATCGAAGTTGACCCCCGGTACAGTAACTAGCCAAGCTTGGGGTGCGTGACCGTAAAGAAGTCCAGCCAGGGCGAGCAGCGTGCGCGGATCGCTCGTATGCCCCCCAATGCTAGCATCCGCACCGGCAGGTTCCAGGGGGAGCACCCGCACGGATGGGCCATCTTCTCCCCCCCCATCAGCTGCTGGGGGAGCGGCAGGGGTGATACAAGCGTCCACAAAGATAGCCATTTCCGCTTCGGCGAGGGTTTCTGCCAGTTCCGGAGTCAGCTGGTGGACCGCCAGCGAGTGAACGGAAGGCACTCCCCAAGCTTGCACGGCGCGAGCGACTTGTGGCCCAATAGCGTCATCACTGCGCAGTTCATTTCCGTAGCCGATGACAGCGACAGAGTGGCGGAGGGATTGGAGCTTGGCCGTGAGATTGCAATTCATTGTCTTGACAGTTTGGCGTGCTAACAATATTCTAGCGTGACTTCTTTTTGCTTTTGCCGCAAAAAGTTTACTAAGTCTTCTACGAGGTTGCGGCGGATGGAAATGTTTTTGGGCAGCAGGGGGTTTTGATAGAACTCGTTGATGCTCTGGCCCACCAAAAATAGGATAGAGTCAGCTTGCAGGATTTCCTGCGCCAGCAAAACCGCACCGTTCCTGTCCGCCGGCAGCCGGGAGATATCAAAGTGACAGGCGCGCAGCACCTCCTGGCATTTGGAAATCGTGAGAATCCCTTCTGTGACCAAATCGATTTCGCTCAATTTGCCAATGGGGGGGAGTTCTTTTCGCATGGTGGAGATATCCATTTCTATCGTCTCGCCCAGATAGCTCGCTACAATATTGCCGGTGGTGCCCCCGCACACCACCTTGCGGCCCTCAAAATTTAATAGCCTTTCCACATACACGATATCCTTGTTTTCGTCAAGGGGAGGGCCGGTGAAAATCATTAAAGGGTTTCGCTGCCTGACATAGACGCCGACAAAGGTGGCGTCATCCCCAATTTTCCCCCGGTAAAGCGAGTGAGTTTCGGCAATCACACTCTGGACAATATTGCGGGCGGTGTGGCTCTGCCGGCTCAAAACCGATTCGATGTAGCTGGCAATCTTGTCCCACCCCCAGCCGAAATTCAAGGCCACGCCCAGACCGGCATAGAGGACCCCATCACTCGCCGCGCCCAGAAAATCACCTTTTTCCAGATACCCCTCCGAAAAGGTAATCTTTTTATCCAAGATATTTTCCGCCCGCGATTCCAGCTTGGACAGCTTCCCTTTCTTGAAATAGAAAACAGGAGGATTGTCAAAGTTAAGGACTTTAAACTGGTTGTTCTCGTGCTTGATTTGGATGATAGTAAAGGTGGAGTAGGCAATTTTTCGGACTTGACAGATAGGTAAGGTGCCGATCACCGTCTTGATCACTTCCTCCAGCGGGACATCGGCATTCAACATCGTGATGATAATTTCCGTGGTCAGGGTGGCGAGAATATTGGCTTTCACGCCACTCCCCAACCCGTCCGACAGCACAATAGTGGTTTTCCCGTCACTTTTGCGGAATTTAACCTTATCCCCGCACAGCTCTTCTCCCTTCTTATTCAAACTCAGGTCGAAAATATCGAGAAAATTGTCCGTCGCAACGGCATGCCTAACATCCTTAAGAACTGTCACTGTCTGCTTCCTCCTCAAAGGTCTGCGATGTCCTGCGGGCGCTGACTAAACAATATCGTGGTCAACCATTTTGATGATTTTCAACAAGCTGATTTTCGTTTCAGCCGTGGTTTCCCCCAGCAAACCGGCAATCTCCTGCACGACTTTCATTTGATTGTCCACCACCTCATTGACTTTGGCCACCGTCTCCGTCTTGAGTTTCATCATTTCTTTCTTTCGCTGCCATTCCTGGGTGATATCCACCATGATGCAAGCGATAATATTTTCATCCGGTATCGGAAAAATCACTCTCCTCAGATACAAGTTGTGAGCCGGATATTCTTTTTCTTTCCCCCTCAGCACTTCATTTTTGTCCCAAACTCTCTTAAAATCGTCTATATCCTCCAAAAGCTCTACAGCGGGATGGCCAATTATATCTTCAGCTTCCACCTGAAACATTTTGCAAAAGGCGGGATTGACCAGCTTGATATTGAAATCCGTATCCAGCACGATCAAGCCATTCGGGTCATACTCCCATAACAGCTTCCACAAATTTCTCTCAGCGGCATCCACCACAATACACCTCCTTTTCTTTTACTGGATAGTTGGCAAAATCTCTTGAATGAATTTCTGCTCAATGTTCTCGGGGCTAATCTGGGTAAAGACTTTATCCTTGAATTTCATCACAATTCCGTCGCTACAGGTTTCCAGACAAAAAGACCCCTTGAGTTCAACTCTGTCCTCTAGCTGATATTCGCCGATCATGCTTTGCAGTTTCGGCAAAACTTCATACACTCCCAATTGATGGCAAGCCGAACCCATGCATAAATATAAATTCTGTTTGGCCATCGGTTACTTCTCCTTTGTGATTTTGCCCTCGCGGAGCGTGCCGGTCCCGAGAGGAGCTGAGACAAAAGCTGGAACGAAACTGAGAAATCCGGTTTTGTTCGGCGCACGGCTGGGACATCTCAGGCCCCGGGTTTCTTTTGACTTTCCCTCCGAAAAATTGGTCGTTTAACCAATTCTATCAGGACTTAGGCAGGGACCTGAATTGTGTGGTGGGTTACGCTTCGCTAACCCACCCTACAGATAGAGGCTTTCGGGAAGTCCTGTATTCCAAAATCCGGGCATCCAAAATCCGGGCATCCAAAATTGGTATTTCCCGGAGAGAAAATCGGTTTCTTTCCCTCGATTTGTTTCGCCGGCAACCGGATTCCTCTAATCCGCGCTCACTTAATCTCGCCAGACTTCATCGAGAACCGTGCCATTTGCCCCAACCAATTCGATGTGCAGCGGCATAAGACCGGCAGCGTGAGTGGAGCAGCTGAGGCAGGGGTCAAACGCCCGAATGCCGGCTTCCACCCGGTTCAGCATCCCTTCGGGAATCTCATTCCCGTGGATGTAATGCTGGGCGATCTGAGTCACGGTTTTGTTCATCGCCAAATTATTTTGGCCGGTGGCGATAATCAAGTTCACCTTCTTAATCAGGCCATTTTCATCCACCTGATAGTGGTGGAACAGTGTGCCGCGCGGCGCTTCGCTGACGCCGACACCTTCCAGCTGGTTAATACCGGCAGTGGCGCGAGTCCGGGGCGAGACAATATCCGGGTCATTCACCAGCTGCTCAATATACTCCAGGGCGGCGAGAATCTCAATCAGGCGGGCGTAGTGATAGAAAAACGAGGAAGTGGCCACCCCACCGGCGCGGTCGCGGAACTCCAGCAACTCTCTGTCAGCCGCCTCTACTCCCATTTTAGAGCAAATGTTCAGTCTTGCCAGTGGCCCCACCCGATAGATCCCGTCCGGATAGCCCAGAGGTTTGTAATAGGGGAACTTCAAATAAGACCAAGGTTCCACCGCCTCGCCGAGAAATTCCCTGTAGTCATCCTCGCTGAGATTGTCAGCTACAATCTTGCCCTCGCTGTCGGTAAAGCGAATGTGACCGCCATAGTGCTCCCAGACACCATCTTTACCCACCAACCCCATAAACAGGGAGGGGAATTTCCCGAAAACATCCACCTCAGTCGCGAACTGATCCAGCAAGCGCTTAAACAGACCGAGCGCAGTGTTTATTGTATTAAACGACTCCGGAAGGCGCTCCCGTATCCACGTCCGCCCTTCTTCAGGGAGGGGAGAGCGCACGCCGCCGGGAACCGCCCAAGCGGGGTGAATTTTCTTCGCCCCCAACAATTCTATCACTTTCTGACCGAATTGGCGCAACCGAATCCCGCTGCGAGCCAAATCCGGGTCAGCCGACATCAGCCCAAACACATTTCGCGTGGCGGGATTGCTATCCCAGCCTAGCAGAAAATCCGGGCTGCTGAGGTGGAAGAAACTGAGAGCGTGGGACTGAGTAATCTGTCCCAGATTCATCATCCGCCGCAGCTTCTCTCCCGCTACAGGAACCTTTACTGCCTGAATTTTATCGCCGGTTTTTGCGGAAGCCAGCAAGTGACTGACCGGACAAATTCCGCAAATGCGGGCCGTTATTCCCGCCATTTCCGACATCGGCCTCTTCTCGCAGAATTTCTCAAACCCGCGAAATTCTACGACGTGGAAGCGGGCGTCCGACACTTCGCCGGCGTCATCCAGAAACACGGAGATTTTGGCGTGCCCCTCAATTCGCGTGACTGGATCGATAACAACTGTTTTAGGCATAGAACTCCTCTCTCATTAGTTTAGAACTCTGCACTTGCCGGTGCGTTCCGCACGAGCGGACGCCCACTAACATTGAAGGAGTTGCGAGCAGCGGAACGCACCCTGCGAGAGTTCGCATCAACCTATCCTTTTGTTTAACCAGGACACGGATGTGTTTCCCTGAATTGTGTCAGCGGTTGCTTGGGATTCCACACGCCCCGCCCCTCTCGCTTTGCCGCCGCCTCTGCGCTCAGGTAAGAATTTCGCGCCCCCGCACAATTCTCGAGATGCTGGCAGTAAATCACCGCTTTACCTTCTCGAACCATCTGCAAACTGACCGATTTCTTATTGACAAATACCTCACCTACAATCCGCTTGCCGTCGGGGGTAATGCTTCCCGTATCTCTTACCATTATAGCTGTTCCGGGAGGCGCTAGCGCTGCCAGCCGGTCTTTTGCCTGCTGGAAAAAAGGCTTTGCGTTCGCCTCGGGCGTGTCGATACAAGCCAGCTGAACCCTGCACTCTTGGGGGCTGCCGGTGGAGGGCAGCCGGCACCCAGCCATGCTGACATCCAGGGTGTCGCCGTCTACTATCTTAATAACAGTAGCCGGCAGCAAAGGTTGGGAAGCCTGGGAATTTAAGGCCGGCTGCCCGAACATTCCACCCAGAAGAATCAGCCCCAGCGCGGCGATGGCGAGTTGTAAAAAATTTAGTTTTCTTCGCTTCACAGACATAACCTCTCTCGCGTTCTGGCAGCGCAGACCCGCAAAGTTCTGCTGATTTGATCGTGAGTGGAATTATACACCCATCCTGTCCTGTTAGCCAAACTTGAGCATTTCCCGCCCTTCCATCCGGGGTTTCTCACCCTTGAGCATGGGCTCAACCGCCGCCCAAATCCGGTCAGCCGACGGCGGACATCCGGGCAAGAAAATATCCACCGGCACGACTTCGTGCACCGGCAGCACGCGGTCGAGCAGCGGCGGCACAATGCCCTCTTCCTTCGGGAGTTGGGGGTGCAAATCTCCCAGCTCCAGATAGCAGCGCTTCAGGACCGGATCGGCACCTTTGAGCATATTGCGCATCGCCGGCACATTTGCCGTCACAGCGCAATCCCCAAAAGAAACCAGCACCTTGCTGCGCTCCCTCACCTTGTGAATCAGTTCCAGATTTTCCTCATTGGCGACAGCACCCTCAACCAGCACCACATCGACGCCTTCCGGGTAGTTCTTCAAATCGCAACCCACCGGACTGTAAACCACCTCGGCATGAGCGGCGAGATCGAACAGCAACTCATCCAAATCCAGGAAGGACATGTGACAGCCAGAGCAGCCGCCCAGCCAAACCGTGGCTAGCTTTACTTTATCCATTGCTTCTTCTCCCGTGCGGTGATAATAAATTCCAATTTGGAGCGATCGTGAACCATTTCCGCCACCGTAGATCCCTTGCGGAAAATCGCGCCGGTGGGACAAGCCTCCACACACTTGCCGCAACTCGTACAGGCGTCCACCGCACCCCAAGGCTGGTTCAGCCCGGAAGTCACCTTAGCTGCAGCGCCGCGATAGGAAATATCCCAGACGTGAGCGCCTTCAATTTCGTCACAAACCCGCACGCACCGGGTGCACAGGACGCAGCGGTTGTGGTCAATCCCAAAACGCTCGTGAGAGATATCCACATCCCGTTCTGGAAAGCGGTAGGGGAAGCGGGAGTGATCCATCCCCACCTCAACAGCCAAATCTTGCAATTCGCAATGTTCATTCGCCACACACACCGCGCAGACGTGATTGCCCTCCGCAAAAAGCATCTCCACAATCATCTTGCGGTATTCCTTCAGCTGCTCGGTATTGGTGCGGACTTTCATCCCCTCCGCCACCTGAGTCGTGCAAGCCGTCAGCAGCTTATTGCTGCCTTCCACTTCCACCAGGCACAGCCGGCAAGCCCCCACATCAGTAACCCCTTCCAAATGGCACAGCGTCGGAATGCGAATCCCATTTTCTTGCGCCGCCTTCAATACAGTCGCGCCTTCCTCAATCGCGACATCCACACCATCAATGGTCAGCGTCTTTACCGACATAATCTCCCTCTCCTCTTCTCTTCTTGGCGTCCTACCCTGCGGGAAGCCGCTGGCGCGTCTATGGCGTCTTGGCGGTTCATATCCATACCTAACTCCTCACCGCCACTTGCTCCTGCGCACCAGCGCCCTTCCCATTGTGACTGCTGTGAATCAGCGCCAAATACTCATCGCGGAAATAGCGCAGAGTGCTGATCACCGGATTCGGTGCCGACTGTCCCAAACCGCACAAGCTAGTCGCCCTCACCATCAAGCACAGCTGCTCCAGCTTGTCCAAATCCCCCAAAGTCGCCTGTCCATTGAGGATTTTTGTGAGCGCCCCGTACATCTGCACGGTGCCGGCGCGACAGGGGATGCACTTGCCGCAAGTTTCGCCCCGGCAGAACTCCATATAGAAGTGAGCGATTTCCACCATGCTGGTGTCCTGGCCCATCACCACCATGCCGCCTGACCCCATCATGGAGCCGAGTTTGATCAGGGATTCGTAGTCCACCGGCGTGTCCAGCATGGACGCCGGGATGCAGCCGCCAGACGGTCCGCCGGTTTGCACGGCTTTGACTTCGCCACCCGGTACGCCGCCGCCCATTTCTTCGACAATCTCGCGCAGGGTGATGCCCATCGGCACTTCGATCAGTCCGTTGTTGCGGATTTTGCCGGTGAGGGCGAAGACTTTGGTGCCCTTGCTCTTTTCGGTGCCGATGCTGGCGTACCACTCGGCACCCTCGCGAATGATGGCGGCGATGTTGGCGAAGGTTTCTACGTTATTAATTAAGGTGGGCTTGTCCCACAAGCCCGACACCGCTGGGTAGGGGGGGCGGGGGTTGGGCATGCCGCGCTTGCCTTCAATGGACTCGATGAGGGCGGTTTCTTCGCCGCAGACGAAAGCACCGGCACCGATGCGGATGTCTATCTTGAAGTCAAAGGAGGAGTCGAAGATTTGACTGCCGAGGATGCCGTATCTTTTGGCCTGTTTGATGGCGATTTGCAGCCGGTCGATGGCCAGGGGGTATTCGGCGCGGACGTAGATGAAGCCTTCTGAGGCTCCCACTGCGTAAGCGGCGATGGCCATGCCTTCCAGGACGCGATGGGGGTCGCTTTCGAGGACGGAGCGATCCATGAAGGCACCGGGATCGCCTTCGTCGGCGTTGCAGATGACGTACTTCTGCCCGGGCGGCATTTTGGCTACGGTGGCCCACTTCAAGCCGGTGGGGTAGCCGCCGCCGCCGCGCCCCCGCAGTCCGCTTTTGGTGATTTCTTCGACCACCTCAGCTGGGGTCATGTCGTGGATGACTTTGTAGAGGGACTCGTAGCCGCCCTCGGCGATGTACTCTTCTATGCGTTCTGGGTCTATTTTGCCGCTGGTTTCGCGGACAATCCGCATTTGACGGGCAAAAAAGGGGTGGTGGGGGTCGCCTTCGATCGCGGTGGCGGTGCCGCCGTTGAGCGCTTCTATAATAGAGGCGGCTTGGTCAACCGTGACTTCCTCGTAGAGTGTTTCTTGCGGCTCGACTTGCACTAGGGGTCCGCGACCGCAGAACCCCATGCACCCGACGCCGACCACTTGCACGCGCTCGCCCAAACCGGCAGTTTTTACGGCTGCTTCCAGATTTTTCTTGATGCCGAGGGAGTTGGCGGCTTGGCAGCCGGTGGACGTGCAGCAGTGGACGCGGACCGGCTTGTGAGCTTGGCGCTCTTTTTGGGCAATTTGCCGCAATTCTGTTAAATCCATAGTTTTCTTTCCGATACTTTTTTGCTAACAACCTTTAACAGTCGCTAACAAATACATAAGCTCAGCGGCGGAATGCTCTCAAGGGCTGCTGCTGGCAGCCTCTGTCTCCGCAGCGGGGGGCGGGGAAAGCTGGTACTGTTCGCGCTCGCCGGAAATCCCGTAGGTCTAGCCCGCGCCTACAGGGTTGCTTCAGCCTCAGGGCTGCTGTTGAGCCATCCTTTGACTTTTTCAATCGCTTCGGGAGGCGTCACTTTGCCCGCGACCGTGCCGTCGAACACGACTGCCGGCGCGATGCCGCACGCGCCAATACACCGCGCCGTCATCACTGACAGCTGTCCGTCTGGGGTTGTCTCGCCTTGGTGGATGCCGGCCTGCTTCTCCAGCGCCGAGAGCACTTCGCCGCTGCCTTTGACGTAGCAAGCGGTGCCCAGGCACACCACGCAGGTGTGAGCCCCACCCGGTTTCAGCGAGAAGAGGTGGTAAAACGTGGCGACGCCATACACCCGCGACAGCGGCAGTTTCAGACCCCGCGCTATATAAATCAGTACGTCTTCTTCCAAGAAGCCAAAGGCTTCCTGCGCTTTGTGCAGCACTTCAATCAGCGCATCTGGGCGGTACTGGTTGCGCTTCATTGTCATGTCCAGCACTCGGAAGCGTTTGTCGCCGCTCGCATGCCCTTTCGCTGCTTCTTTTGTTCCTTTCTGTTTCTGTTCGACTGCCGGCTTAGCAGTGGAAGTTTCCATGTCTCTCATCCTTCCTGTTCTAGCAAAACAGCTTTGCGCCTTTCCTCTCCCGCCGCCCGCCGCCGGAGCTTTCTCTGAGCCGGTTCTCAGCTCAATCTGGAGTGGGCTGACTTTGTGATTCCCCCCTCAAATTTTACCTGCATAAATTTTTAAAGGTCTTGAACCTTCTCTGAAAATAGCCCCTTTTTGCGCTCGCGGTTGTTCCTCTCTATCTTTCAGGCTTGTTCTAGGTTAAATGGCGCTGCCCTATCTGGCTCTTCCCTCTCTACCCGTTCATTAATATAACGTATTTTCGGCGAAATGTAAATTCTCGTGCCGGCTGCTTTCCCGGTTACTAAAACAACCCCCCTGTTTTCAAAAGGCCGCCTGAAATAGCCCGGCAAAAAACACCTGGCAGATAGCTGCCTTGCGTGTTAATCCCGCCTCACCTCAAAGCACCAGTAACGAACTGAGCGGAAACCGCCATATTTTCGTTAAAGGGCTGAGTCCGGCCCGCACCGGCTTGCGGGCGTCCCGAGATAATTACCTATCTCAGACTAATACAGAAACGTTCTAGTTTGTCAATCCTGGATGCCAAAGATTTACAGAACTTAAAACAACGCAGAGGTTGCTTAAGCGCGGGCGGCGGACTGCACAAAATGTCACTCCAGTCTGTATTTTAAGATGCCAACCTCCTATTTTATTCAAAACTTTATTCCTAATAATATTTTAACATTTTCCCCGCCAGACGCCGGTACCAAAAAGGGGCGGGGAAAATCAAGAACCCGGCACCCGGCACCCTCGCGCCGTCGGGGGGGAGAGGGAGACGAAGAGTTCGCCCCCTCAGCCGAAAGCCCCCAACCCCTTTAGGTTGAGGGCGGGCAGCGCCCCCTCTCCTGCAAGGGAAGCGGGTTGGGGCGTGAGAGTTCATTTATAAAGAAAAACTGAAACCACTCAGCCGGCTTCCTGAGCCCTCCGGCATGAGCAACCCCGTTTCTGGCCCCCATTCAGGCTTAACTATTACTTTATAAATCAGCCCTCAGGGCGTCTCGGACAGTGAGCCGGATGAGATCTAGCAATAGACAGTCAGTTTAGGACAAAGGATTTCACTGGGGAGTAGGGACAGGAACAGGCGAGACGCCTGTCCTACGTCCTAACCTAAGTGCATACTGCTATATATAGGAGCAGTCATATTGGTTAAGACATTAATGACATGGCTTATGGGGCGTGGCGCATCGGGATCATGCTCATGGGAAAGACTCACAGCTTTTGCGTGATGCCATGCATGCGTGATGCCCATGTCCTAACCTAAGTGCATAGTGCTCTATAGCGGCTCTCAGTTGGATGAACGTGTTTGCCCAGAAACCCGGTTTCTTAAAGAAACCGGGTTTCTCAGTACCTCACAAAGGATGGGAAACGCTATAAAACGGGAAAAGGGAGAAGAGAGTATTCTGTGTCTCTTCTCCCTTCTCACTGGTGGGGCTCACCGGCACAAACCCGACAGCCGGCGCGCGATTGCTGTGCGGTTGCGGGTGATGCGTGCCGGCTGTGGGTCAAACAATCTTAACCTGCCTAAACGTCGAAAATCCGAGCTTCCAGGGCGTCCGGGTATTCCTCACAGTAGAGATCGAAATTGGTTTTGGGCTTCTTGGCTCGCTGGTGAGCTGCTTCAGCAAGCAACTCTTCCACCACATCCCAAGCCGCAGCTGCTTCTGCAGACACCGCGCCTCTGGTTTCAGTAACCATGCGTGCGTGCTCGCGAGCTTCTTCGATTCGCTCCTCCAGAGTCGGGATCGTTCCCCTGCCTGATGGCTGCGACTTTTTCGGGAGACGGATATCGAATACCGGACGAGAGCCTTGCGTAACTTTGACCATATTATTTCCTCCAAGAGCTGTGCCGCTGAGAGAGTCTGACCATATTTCCCAGCAGCGCTCCGCTTTGATACACCTTCAATCTATACTTTTTCTCCCTCCTTTGACTGGTTCGGATAGCCGAATCAAACACAATTTTGAATTTCTACACAAAGCTACATATTCTCCGCGCGGGCGCTCTGGATCTTGTCAGCAAATACGCGGAAGCTGTTCGCCGCTCAGCATGTCAACGATGCGACCGGCACCAATTAAGCTCCGCAAATTCACTAGCCCACTGCCGCTGCCGGTGACGCTGCCAATAATGCGGGCGTCAGTGCCGGCGGGGTGCGATCGCACGATCTCCAGCGCCCTCTCGGCAAAAGCCGGCGGCACAAAGGCGACAAACCGGCCTTCATTCGCCACATAGAGGGGATCGAACCCTAGAATCTCGCAAGCGCCCCGCACGTCTTCCCGCACGGGGATCGCACTTTCTTCAATCTGGATGCTGGCACCGGCAGCGGTGGCAATCTCGTTGAGCGCACTCGCCAAACCGCCGCGCGTCAGATCCCTCAGGCAGTGAATTTCCACACCGGCATCAAGGAGTTCCAGCACCAAACTCGCCACCGGCGCGGAATCACTCTCGATCGCCGTCTCGAACTCCAACCCCTCCCTAACCGCCATAATCGCGATCCCGTGACGCCCAATGTCCCCACTGAGCAGCAGCACATCCCCCCGGCGCACGCTTTGGGGCGCGATGGTTTGCGAGTGCGCGATTATCCCCACACCGGCAGTATTAATGAAAATTCCGTCGCCCTTGCCTTTATCCACGACTTTTGTGTCGCCGGTAACGATTCGCACCCCGGCGCTAAGGGCAGCTCGCTGCATGGACTGCACGACGCGCCAGAGAGTTTCCATAGCCAGCCCTTCTTCCAGGATGAAACCGGCGCTCAGGTAAAGGGGGCGAGCCCCGCTCATGGCCAGGTCGTTCACTGTACCGTGGACCGCCAGGGAGCCGATGTCGCCGCCGGGGAAGAACAGGGGGCGGATGACGTAGGAATCCGTGGTGAAGGCAATTTTGCCTGCCGGGAGGGTGAGCGCCACTGAGTCGTGGGGGACACTGCCCGGCGCGCCAAATGCCGGCAGAAACATTTTTTCAATCAGCTGGTTCATCAGCTTCCCGCCGCCGCCGTGCGCCAGCAGGACGTTGGGATACTGCTGAATTGGGATGGGACAGGACAGGCTAAAGTCTGCGATGTTTTCCATTGTTGGCGATCCCCTGGTTGTGGGGCGGACAGGTTTCAGATCGGATGATATTGACATTTTGCAGCAAAATACCTGATAATACCCATATTCCTAGGCGGCTCCCCCGATGCTTCGCCTGAGCGGGGCGCTGACAGGTGTGCCATGTTAATTTTTTTTACCGCCCCCGTGAGAGAGCGCCAAGGAAAAAGAAGGTAGAGAAGTTCACCAAGGGTTTATAATTGCTGTGGGGTTGGGGAAATTTATCTGTCCCCTCGCTGTCCCCTCGTTCCCAGGATCTGCCTGGGAACGCCACTTTGGAAGGCTCTGCCTCCAAAAGTTGCAACTTGGGTTATTCAATTTTCAGTAGCTTTTGTCCATGCTATTTCCAACGTATCAATTTTTGGTGTTTTTCCTGATTGTTTTCAGCGCCGCCATATTTTTGAAAGAAAAGGTGACGCCCTACAAGTGGTTTTTGCTGGCGGCGAGCCTAGTTTTCTATTCCTTTTGGAGCCCGACTTTTCTGGGGTTGCTGCTGGCGGACACTTCCGTCAATTACGTGGCGCTGCGGGCCATATCAGGTTTGAGCCAAGGGAAGAACAGGAAAAGGATATTATTCGCCGGGGTGGCGTTTAACATCCTTTACTTGGGCATTTTCAAATATTACAACTTTTTTGTAGATTCTCTCTTCTCCCTGCTGAACTCGATCAATATCCAAGCCAGCTTCCCAGTCCTGCAAATTCTTGCGCCGGCGGGCGTTTCATTCTACACCTTTAGAATGATCTCCCACTTAGTTGACCTCTATAACAGTAAAATTTCCTGCCCGAGTTTTTTGGATTATGCCGTCTACATAACCTATTTCCCCCAAATTGCTTCTGGCCCAATCGCCAGGGCCAAAGACTTCTACGCTCAGCTGAATAGCCCTACGAAATATGACTATGATACAGGAGAGGCGATCTCGCTGATCCTATCGGGACTGTTCAAAAAATACACCTTGTCCAGCTTTCTATTTGATTTCACTCAATCCCCCTTCAGTTTTCCCCAGCAATACAGCCGCACCGATCTGCTGCTGGCGGCACTCTCCTATTCCTGCTTGATTTATGCAGATTTTAGCGGCTATTCAGATTTGGCCAATGGAATTTCAAGTTTGCTCGGCTTCAAACCTGTCCCAAATTTTAATATGCCCTACCAGGCGCTAAGTTTGCAAGAGTTTTGGAAGCGGTGGCATATCAGTCTCTCGGAATGGTTGAGAGATTATCTGTACATCCCTTTGGGGGGGAACAGAGCGGGCAAAGTGAGGAAGTATATCAATTTACTTCTGACGATGCTGATAGGTGGCTTCTGGCATGGTGCCGGTGTGAATTTTATTGTGTGGGGCGGGCTGCATGGCTTGGGGTTAGTGGCCAACCACCTCTTTCAAGATTTAACCAAATCGATTCGGCTTAAACCGGGCTTTTTTGTAGGATATGCCCTCAAATCAGCTAGCTGGTCGATCACCTTTACCTCTGTCACCGTTTGCTGGATTTTCTTCAATACTAAAACTTGGGATAGCGCCGCAGCGTTCATCGCCGGTGCTGTCGCCGGCAGCGAAGTCCACACCGTCCAATTCAATTTTTGGCAACTGTACGCGGTGCTGGCGACTCTCATGGCCATGAATTTTTATGGGGACACATTTAGTAAGCTGTTCTGTCGCCTCTTCTCAGTTAATAATTTGTTATGGAGAGTGACATTTGTTTCCGCGATCCTGTATACTATCCTCATGCTCGGTCCGAGTACCGTACCCCCGTTTATCTACTTTAACTTCTGAAAGCCATTGAAAGCCATGAGAGATCGCGAATTTCTACTTCTCGCTGTTTTAGTCACGCTCGGGTTGATATCTTTCAATTTTCCTATATTCCTTAAGAACTTGGCCTCAAGTCAGTTCGCAACCGCCCCAATTAAAGAGGCAGCCCAGAAAGTCAAGGTGGAGGGGTTCCGAAAAAGGGAACAAGAGTTTTGGAGTGACATTAAAACAGTTAACTTTGACATTGACAGGGAGGAGGAAGAGCCAGAAGCTGATGCGGCAGAAAAAGCCCCAGAGAGCCAGCCCGAAAAACAGCCGGTAGCCCCTAAACAAACTGAAAAGCCAAAGCCCCAGCCGGCCCAAATTAAAGCTAAAGCGGAGAAACCTTATTCTCGCTTTTTATTTGTGGGAGATTCTATCATGTTTGACCTGGCAACAGCAGTCCAGTACAGCCTGCAAAAATCCTATAACATCACTCAGACGAAATTGGCTTACAAAGTATCTACAGGATTGAATCGCACAGATTATTACGACTGGTATGCGAGAACCGGCAAACTTCTCAAATCTTACAAGCCAGATGTGCTTGTGGTTATGTTTGGCGGGAATGACAACCAAGACATCCGAGATTTTCAGGGCAAATACCGAGTTATCCTTACAGACGACTGGAAAAAGGCTTATCGAGCAAGAGTGGACAAATATGCCAAATTAGTCTCCGCCTCGCCCTCCATCAGAAAAGTTTATTTTGTCGGGCACCCCAAAACTGGCAATGTTCGATACTACCGATTTTTTAATGCCATCAACCAGATTTACAGGGACGTGGCTAACTCTTACCCTAAAGTAGAATTTGTAGACGCTTGGAATGCGTTCTCTGTGGGGGGAAAATACGCTCCCATTGTTGCGGATAAATCAGGGCATAAGGGATATGTAAGGGTCAGTGATGGCGTACATTTCACAGCCCACGGGGCGAGAATAATGAGCGCTTTAGTTCTTGATAATATGAGTCAAGATAAAGTTTTAAAAGCGCCTAGCAAACCAGCTAAAAAATAAGAATCTGCCTTGTCTGTAACCCCTTTCCCCTCGTTCCCAGTTTAACGCCGCTCCCCTCGTTCCCAGGCACCCTGCGGGAAGCCTGCGGCTACAGCCTGGGAACGCCATCCAGGAGGCTCTGCCTCCTTCAGGCAGATAAGCAGATTAAACGCCTAACAGCTTAAACCAGACCCTACCGGAAAAAAGTCAAAGCGCCCCTAGATATAGCAGTATGCACTTAGATTAGGACACGCTCGTCAGAAAGGAACGCCTATCCTACAAGCTCCCGACGTAGGGCAGGCGTCTCGCCTGCCCTAACCTAAGTGGCTAGTGCTATATAAAGCCCAACTACAAACTTTGGGCTGAAGTAGGGGCGGGTTCACCCAAAATGTCTCTACGAAATTCAGATGTTAGTAAACCCGCCCCTACGAACTTTTGGGCTGAAGTAGGGGCGGGTTCACCCAAAATGTCTCTACGAAGTTCAGATGTTAGTAAACCCGCCCCTACGAACTTTTGGGCTGAAGCCCAACTGCGAACTTTTGGGCTGAAGCGGTTTGCTGCCGGTATCTGTAATATGCAGCACAAGCGCCTTCCGAGGAAACCATTGGAGCGCCGAGGGGGTGTTCCGGGGTGCACCGGCTGCCAAACGCGGGGCATTCATGAGGTTTCTTCACCCCCTGCAAAACCAGCCCGCTGACGCACTCCGGAGATTCCGCGCTGCGCACACCGCTGAGATCGAACCGGCGCAAGGCGTCAAATTGAGCGTATTTCTCCCGCAACCCGAAGCCGCTTTGAGAAATCTCGCCAATTCCCCGCCACTGGCGCGGCACAATCTCGAATATTTCCTGAATTAGCTGCTGTGCCGGCTCGTTGCCAAGCCGGCGCACCGACCGGCTGTACTGGTTTTCCACTTCCGCCCGCCCTTCTTGCAGCTGCTTGACGCACATATAAATGCCTTGCAGGATATCCACCGGCTCAAATCCCGCCACCACAATCGGAATGCGATATTTAGCGGCGATCGGCTCGTATTCGGTATAGCCCATCACAGTGCAGACGTGACCGGCTGCCAAAAACCCCTGCACGCGACAAGCGGGCGAGGAGAGAAGCGCGTCCATTGCCGGTGGCACGAGCACGTGAGACACCAGCAGGGAGAAGTTTTTCACCCCTTGCTGGTGCGCCTGGTGGACAGCCATCGCGGTTGCCGGTGCCGTCGTCTCAAACCCCACCGCGAAAAACACCACTTCTCTATCCGGATTGGCGCTGGCGATTCTCACGGCATCCACCGGCGAGTAGACGATGCGGACATCCCCGCCGTTCGCTTTAACCGCCAGCAGGTCTTTTTCTGTCCCCGGCACCCGCAGCATGTCCCCAAAGGAGCAAAAGATCGCCTCCGGGCGACTGGCGAGCTCCAGCGCTCGGTCTATCAGCCCCACCGGCGTCACGCACACGGGACACCCCGGTCCGTGGATCAGGGAGATCGTCTCGGGGAGCAGCTCGTCCACCCCGAACTTCACTATAGAATGCGTCTGCCCGCCGCAGATTTCCATGATTGTCCAGGGCTGGGTTGCCAGCTCGGAGATCGCTCGCGCATAGCGCTGCGCCGTGCCGGCGTCGCGGTACTCATCAATAAACTTCATCAGTTTGCTCAGAAAAGGTCTAACTTTTGTTATCCACACTACAGACCCCCTCTTTAATTATATACTAACCTTTCAATATATAGTTAAATTCAATGGTCGGATATCCCTCCTCAAACCTAGTAATAGCCGGCCATTCAAACAACCGCTCTATTGCTTTAGTCCGCTTTTCGCGTGTATTTGGGTTCCAGTGCCCCTTTCTGTAAAGGAATGTAAAGAAATATAAAAATCAGCCAAAAATCCTGCAACTTCTCCTCTGAGCTGTGTACAATAGGAGTGGCGCAGTAGGAAAAAGAGCTGCGCCCTAAAGACGGGGATATAAAGAACAATGCAAGAACATTGGCAAGATTTTGTGAGCGGGAAATGGATGGAAGCGATCGACGTGCGGGATTTCATCCAAAATAACTGCACCCCCTATGAAGGCGACGAATTGTTTTTGGCAGCCCCAACAGACCGGACTCAAACGCTCTGGGATAAAGTGAAATTTTTGATGCAGCTAGAGCGGGAGAAAGGGGTATTGGATACCGACACAAAAATTGTATCTGCCATCACCTCCCACGGTCCCGGTTACATTGCGCCCGACTTAGAGCAGATCGTTGGGCTGCAAACAGACAAGCCACTAAAGCGAGCCATCATGCCGTTTGGCGGTATCCGCGTGGTGAAAAGCTCGCTGGAAGCTTATGGCTACAAACTCGACCCGCAGACGGAAGAGATATTTACCAAGTATCGCAAAACCCACAACGAAGGCGTTTTTGACGGCTACACGCGCCCGATGAAAAAAGCGCGGCACTCCGGCATCGTCACCGGCTTGCCAGACGCTTACGGTCGGGGACGGATTATCGGCGATTACCGGCGAGTGGCTTTATATGGCACTGACCGGCTGGTGGCGGACAAGAAACAGCAGCTGGAATCGCTGGAAGTCGAAGAAATGACCGAGGCGGCTATCCTGCAGCGGGAGGAAATTTCCGAGCAAATTCGCGCCCTGAAAGAACTCAAAGAAATGGCCGCAGGCTATGGATTTGATATCAGCCAGCCGGCACGAAATGCCAGAGAAGCCGTACAGTGGACTTACTTCGGTTACCTGGGCGCAGTCAAAGAGCAGAACGGTGCCGCCATGTCCTTGGGGCGGGTTTCCACCTTCCTGGATATCTATTTCGAGCGCGACCTGAAAAACGGCACCCTAACCGAATCCGAGGCGCAGGAGATTCTCGACCATTTTGTGATGAAGCTGCGCATGGTGCGCTTCTTGCGGACGCCGGACTATAACGAACTGTTTTCAGGAGATCCCACCTGGGTGACAGAAGCGATTGGCGGCATGGCAGAAGATGGGCGAGCGCTGGTTACCAAAACCAGCTTCCGCTTCCTGCACACGCTGTACAACCTCGGACCGGCACCCGAACCCAACTTAACCGTCTTGTGGTCAGAAAACTTGCCCGCAGCCTTCAAGCGTTTCTGCGCCAAAGTGTCGGCTGACACCAGCTCGATCCAGTACCAAAATGACGACTTATTGCGGCGCTACTACGGCGATGACTACGGGATCGCTTGCTGCGTCTCCGCCATGCGCATTGGCAAGCAGATGCAGTTTTTTGGGGCCCGCGCCAACCTGGCCAAAGCGCTGCTGTATGCCATTAATGGCGGGAAAGATGAAAAATCGGGCGAACAAATTGGGCCTGTATTTGCGCCGGTGGCGTCGGAATACCTGGAGTATGGCGAGGTGAAGGCGAAATTTGACCGGCTGCTGGACTGGCTGGCCAACCTCTATGTCAGCACGCTGAATGTCATCCACTACATGCACGACAAATACTGCTACGAACGGCTGGAATTTGCCTTGCACGACCGGGATATCTTGCGGACAATGGCGTGCGGGATTGCCGGCATGTCTGTGGTGGCCGACGCCCTCTCAGCGATCAAGTATGCTAAAGTAAAAGTGATTCGCAACGAGAGCGGGCTAGCAGTTGACTATCAAGTCGAAGGCGACTATCCCAAATACGGGAATAATGACGACCGCGCTGACAGTATTGCCAGCGAGATCGTGGAAGATTTCATGAACAAACTCCGCCGGCAAAAAACGTACCGCAACGCGGTGCCAACCCAGTCCGTGCTCACCATTACTTCCAACGTCGTGTACGGCAAGAAAACCGGCAGCACGCCAGACGGGCGCAAAGCCGGCGAACCCTTTGCCCCGGGGGCGAACCCCATGCACGGACGCGATACCAAAGGCGCAATTGCCGCCCTCGCCTCCGTCGCCAAAATCCCTTACGAACACGCCCAGGATGGGATTTCTTACACCTTCTCTATCGTGCCGCAGGCGCTGGGCAAAACAGAGGAGGACAAACTCAATAACCTGGTGGGGATACTCGACGGTTATTTCCACGAGGGCGGGCATCACATGAATGTCAACGTCCTCAATCGCGAAACGCTTTTAGAAGCGATGGAACACCCTGAGAAATATCCCCAGCTGACTGTGCGGGTTTCTGGCTATGCCGTTAACTTCATCAAGCTGACGCGAGAGCAGCAGCTCGATGTCATCCACCGCACATTCCACGAGCGGCTCTAGGGGTTAAGCTGTTGCGCATTTTCCCTCGTTCCCAGCCTCCGCCTGGGAACGCCCCTCGGTCCGCTCTGCCTTGAAAAGGTTCGTAGTTGGGCTTTAGCCCTACCGGATCTCTCGCTGCCGGCCAAGTTTTCATTGGTGGCGGTGTGCGAAGTTCATCGTGACTGCCTCCTCTCTACAATAAGCATATGGGCTTGGCCCACCTGAGAGTTCACTTATAAACAATAAGTGAGGCCACAAGAAACCCGGTTTCTTTGAGCGAAGAAACCCGGTTTCTTCAAGAAACCCGGTTTCTGGATATCACCCACAGATCAATTCCACTTACAGGTAAGCAGGAGAATTTTTCATGTTAACTGAATCTCCTCTCTCCCAGTCGGAGCGGGCGCTGCTAGAGCGGTGCGCAACCGCGCAACCTTGCCTTCAAACTAGCAAGGTTTTTGGAAAAATTCACTCCATAGAAACCTGCGGGACAGTAGACGGGCCAGGTCTGCGATTTGTAATCTTCACTCAGGGCTGTCCCCTGCACTGCCTCTACTGCCACAATCCCGATTCCCGCAATTGCGCCGGCGGGAACGAGGTGACAGCTGGCGAGCTGATTGAGGAAATTCAGAAATATCGCTCCTATATGCGCTTCACCGGCGGGGGCGTCACAGTCAGCGGCGGTGAGCCTTTGAGGCAGCCTGAATTTGTCAGGGAAATCTTCAAGCGCTGCAAAGAACTCGGCATCCACACCGCACTCGACACCTCTGGCTTCGCCCGGTTGCATCTGGTGAGAGATGTGCTAGAATATGTAGATTTGGTGCTGCTCGATATTAAGTCTTTCGAGCCGGCAACCTACTTAAAGGTTACGGGCGTCGCTCTGGAACCTACAGTCAAGTTCGCCCAGTACCTGAGTGAAATAAATAAGCCGGTGTGGGTTCGGTTTGTATTGGTTCCTGGCCTGACGGACGCCCCGCAAAACGTTGAGGGTCTGGCCCAGTTTGTTGCCGGTTTGCGCAATGTCGAAAAAGTGGAAGTGCTGCCCTTTCACAAAATGGGCGAATACAAGTGGGATATGCTAGGATATGACTATCAGCTCAAGGACACAGAGCCGCCCTCCCCAGAATTAGTGCGTCAAACCGCAGACATTTTTAGACGCTACGGGCTGAAAGTCCAGTGAAGCTTAAGAAAGTCGGTTTCTTAAAGAAACCGGGTTTATGGGGCGCACTGTGCTTTACAAAATTTGACACGCACCCCCCCGGAACGCCACCGGCTTTCGTTCCCGGAGCGAGCCTAACCTCTCCCGCACACCCACTGAGCAGCAGTAACGGCAAAGGCCAGATGAATTGGCTTTCTAGTCCAGCCAGGTGCGTTCCGCGTTCAGAAGAGTCTGTACAGCACTCGCGCCCTCCTGAAGCAGAACGCACCTGCAAGCTGCCGCAAATATTAGGAATTGTTAAAATAAGGAGTGCTAGCTTGCAAGAAATGACACAAAGCAAAAAAGTTGGGTATAATGAGAGTGAGGAAGAAAAGTTGGGAGCATCCCAATGATGCAACTCCACTAAAATCAAGCGCGTTCCGCTCCCCCTGTTACGCTCTCCCCCCCCTCCCGGTAGCGCAAGATTTCTGCCCCACTCGGATGGGCGGGTAAATTCCCTGGGGTTTTCAGTAATGAGCAAGCAGGAGAACAGCAATCAGGGGCTTCAGAAGGGTTATTAATAGCTGGCGCTGTTCTCACAGGTTTTATAGAGTTTACCGTAAATAAAGAGTGATGAGAGTTACAAATCTCCAAGAACTGGAAGCGCTCGTTCAGCGAGTCAAGGCGGCTCAAGCCAAATATGCCACCTACACCCAAGAACAGGTGGATGCCATCTTCAAAAAAGCCGCCCTGGCCGCGAACGCCGCCCGCATCCCACTGGCCAAGATAGCCGTAGAAGAAACCGGCATGGGCGTGGTGGAAGACAAGGTGATTAAAAATCACTTTGCCTCGGAATACATCTACAACAAATACAAGCACGACAAGACCTGCGGCGTAATCGAAGAAGACAAATCCTTCGGCTTCCAGAAAATTGCCGAGCCGGTGGGTATCCTGGCGGGGATTGTGCCGACAACCAACCCCACCTCGACGACGGTATTCAAAGCTCTGATCGCGCTGAAAACCCGGAATGGGATTATCTTCTCCCCGCACCCCCGGGCGAAAGGCAGCACCATTGAAGCCGCGAAAATTGTCCTGAAAGCGGCAGTGGAAGCCGGCGCACCGGCAGACATCATCGGCTGGATTGACGAGCCCACCGTACCGCTGTCTCAAGCTCTGATGCAGCACCCTGACATCAAGCTGATTCTGGCCACCGGCGGTCCGGGAATGGTGAAAGCCGCTTACTCATCGGGACACCCCTCCCTCGGTGTGGGAGCAGGCAACACCCCCGCCGTGATTGATTCCAGCGCTCACATCAAAATGGCGGTGTCTTCCATCCTGCTGAGCAAGACATTCGACAACGGCATGATCTGCGCTTCCGAGCAGTCTGTGATCGTCGTCGATGATGTGTACGAGACTGTCAAGGAAGAGTTTGCAGAGCGGGGCGCATACTTCCTGACGCCCGAAGAGAGAGAAAAGCTGGCGAGCAAGATTATCGTCGGCGGACGCCTGAATGCTGAGATAGTTGGGCAGCCGGTGGAAAAGCTGGCTGATCTGGCGGGAATTTCAGTGCCGGCGAACACCCGAGTCCTGATTGGGGAAGTGGGAGAAATTGGTGCCGGTGAGCCGTTCTCCTACGAGAAACTGTCGCCCATTTTGGCAATGTACCGGGCGAAAGACTTTCACGAGGCTACAGACAAAGCCTCTCAACTGATTATCTTTGGGGGTCACGGTCACACCTCAGTCCTCTATACCGCGCCGTCGAACACGGAACACATCAAATACTTTGAGTCCAAAGTAGAAACGTCGCGCGTGCTGATTAATACGCCTTCGTCTCAAGGTGCCATTGGCGACCTGTACAACTTCCGCCTCGACCCGTCTCTGACGCTCGGTTGCGGCAGCTGGGGAGACAACTCCGTCTCGCAAAACGTCGGTCCCCAACACCTGCTGAACATCAAAACCCTCACCGAACGGCGGGAAAATATGCTCTGGTTCCGCATCCCTCCGAAAGTCTACTTCAAGTACGGCTGCTTGCCGGTGGCGCTGCGGGATCTGGAGGGCAAGAAGCGAGCATTTGTGATTACGGACAAGCCGCTCTTTGACTTGGGGGTAACGGAGAAAGTTACCGACGTTTTGGAGCAAATTGGCGTCAAGAGCCAAGTCTTTTATGATGTAGAGCCCGACCCATCGCTGACGACCGTCAATAAAGGGCTCGCGGCGATGAACGCCTTCAAACCCGACGCGATTATCGCCATTGGTGGCGGTTCGCCAATGGATGCCGCCAAAGTGATGTGGCTGATGTACGAGCATCCAGATATCGAGTTTGAAGGGCTGGCAATGCGGTTCATGGACATCCGCAAGCGCGTGTATGAATTGCCGGCTTTGGGTGCGAAAGCGATTATGGTGGCGATTCCCACAACATCGGGAACCGGCTCGGAAGTGACCCCATTTGCTGTGGTGACAGACGACCGCACGGGGATTAAATACCCCTTAGCCGATTACGCGCTGACGCCGAATATGGCTATTGTCGATCCGGAGTTAGTGCTCAATATGCCCAAAAAGCTCACCGCTTACGGCGGCATTGACGCCCTGACTCACGCGCTGGAAGCTTATGTGTCCGTGTGCGCCTCCGAGTTCACTAACGGGCTGGCGCTGGAAGCGATTCGCCTGCTGTTTAAGTATTTGCCGAGCTCTTATAAAAACGGCGCGAACGATCCCAAAGCTCGCGAAAAAGTTCACTATGCCGCCACGATTGCGGGGATGGCTTTTGCCAACGCTTTCCTGGGCGTTTGCCACTCAATGGCGCACAAGCTGGGGTCTACTTTCCACGTCCCGCACGGTTTGGCGAACGCGCTGATGATTTCTCACGTCATCCGCTACAACGCTACGGACGCGCCCTTGAAGCAAGCGATTTTCCCGCAGTACAAGTATCCTAACGCCAAATGGCGCTACGCCCGAATTGCCGATTATTTGGGTCTGGGCGGGAGCACTGAAGACGAGAAGGTTGAGAAGCTGATTGAGGCGGTAGAAAATCTCAAGCGCGAGCTGGATATTCCGCTGACGATTAAGGAAGCTCTGCCGGCACAGGAGAAAGCTTTCTACGAAGAAGTGGAAGAAATGGCAGAGCAGGCTTTCGACGACCAGTGCACCGGCGCGAACCCTCGCTATCCGCTGATTCGGGATCTCAAGGAACTGTACGTTTTGGCTTACCGTGGCTGTCGCGTGGAGTCGGCTCTTTACCAGACTCCCCCGCAGCAGGAAATCCTTGATGGCAGTGCGGAATCTGAGGTGCCGGCAAGCCTGCCGGTGCTGGCACAGTCCAGATAGTTCTGCCAATTTTGGATTTGGGATTTTGGATTGAAAAAGCCGGCAGTAAAGCTTTTTCAGCATCAGGAGAAAATCCCATTTATCCCAATTGGGGAGCGGGCGCAATAAATCAAACGCGCTCCTGCATTATACAAGAAAAAAGCCCGCCGGTGCGGGCTTTGTTTTTATAGCATTTTAATCTGCCTTTAATCTAAAGGAGGCAGAGCCTCCAGAGAAGCGTTCCCAGCCTGAGGCTGGGAACGAGGGAAAATGCACAAAAGCTTATCGCTAGCCAAACTTGGCGTCTTGGCAATTCGCCCTACTGGGTAGCAATTTCTAGACCGTACTTTGGAGCGGCTGCCAGAATTTTTTCCAGGTCTTCGCGAGTGACAGGAGGGGGCGGAGAAGACGGACTTTCCAGCTGCTGCCCCACTTCGGCTAGAAACTTTTCCAGCCCCGCTGGGATAACCCAGCACAGCATTCTTGCCGGCGTCGCTCCAATGTTTGTCAGCCGGTGCAGCTGTCCTTTTGGAGAGTGGAGAAACGTGCCGGCGGTGGCAATCAGGGTTTGTTCGTCCAGCTGGAACTCGACTTCTCCCTCCTGAATGTAGAACGCTTCGTCTTCCCACTGGTGCGTGTGGGGTGGCGTTCCGCACTGCGGTGGGACCACCAACTCAAATAGGGCATAGGCTTCACCAGTATTTTCGCCTACGGCCTTGAAGGTGTAGGAGACACCGGCTACCGAATATGAGGGGCCTTCGCCTGCGTGCAGCAACAGCCCGTTTTGATTGACTGTCATTGTGATTTTACTATTGAGATATTAAGTCTGTCAGCCTAATATAGCGTCTCTCCTATTAGTGAGGTACTGAGAGCCCCGGTTTCTTTAAGAAACCGGGTTTCTCAGGCGCAGTTCATCCAAGTGAGAACCGCTAGAGACACAGCCAGATAAATAGATGATAGACTTATTCCAACTCTCCAGGCTGCTAATTTTTACCGCTTCACAAAAATTTACCTGATCGGCTGTCTTTGGGAGCCTTTCCAGGGCGAACGCATTCCTGTCCTGACCGGCAGCCGGTGCGGTCGCGCCCGGGAATCTTGCGGCTGCCAGAAAGAGCTACAATAAAAGCAGTACAGCAGGGAGCAACCCAAAACGAGCCTGAACTGGATTGCCTCCCTTGAGATTCTGAGTATTGCAAAATTTTATATGTCGCAAGATAGCCAGACACTGCTCCACTTCGCCAAAGCCGCTCGGCTGCTCCTTGAATTCAAACAGGGGATAGATAAAACTGCTTTTCTCAACGATGTTAAAAAGCAATCAGCCATCCTGTATCAGTTTGTTATTTTAGGCGAAGCCGTTAAGCGCCTTTCCCAGGAGTTCCGCCACCGGCACCCAGATATTCCCTGGTCGTCGATTGCCGAAATGGGGGACAAGCTGATTTATAATTACGACTGGGTTAATCTCGATCGGGTTTGGGATATCGCTGAGGAAGATATTCCCAATTTTCTGGCGGCGATAGAACCGCTGCTGCGGGCGCAGGAGGCGTGAAGTGCCGGCACGGGCAAATGCTGCCGGTGGCAGCCAGAATGATTTATAGCGGTTCTCACCTGGATGAAGTACGCATCAGAACCCCGGTTTCTTCAAGAAACCGGGGTTCTGGGCACTCCAGTGCTAAGCTCAGAAAAAACCAACCGGACTATCACTTATGGCGCACACTCCCAGAATCTTGGCATTTGCCGGCAGCACCCGCACCGAATCCTACAACAAAAAGCTCGTGCGGGTTGCCGCCGCCGGCGCGAGGGCTGCCGGTGCCGAAGTCACCTACTTGGATCTGCGCGATATCCCCTTACCCCTCTTCGATCAAGACTTGGAAGCGGCTGAGGGACTGCCTGCCAACGCCCGCCAGCTCAAGGATTTGCTGCTGGCGCACGACGGGCTGCTGATTGCTTCCCCGGAGTACAACAGCTCCATTTCAGGCGTTCTCAAGAATGCCATCGACTGGGCGTCGCGCCCGCAACCGGGCGAACCGATGCTGGCGTGCTTTGCAGACAAGGTTGCGGCTATCATGAGCGCCTCGCCGGGAGGGCTGGGCGGTTTGCGCGGTTTGGTTCACCTGCGGTCAATCCTCGGCAATATTAAAGTGCTTGTCCTTCCGGATCAGGTATCCATCCCCAAGGCTTATGAAGCTTTCAACGCCGACGGCACCTTGAAAGATGCCAAACAGCAGGAGTCAGTCGAAGCGCTGGGCGCTTCCGTCGCCACGGTGGTGGCCAAGTTGAAAGCGTAAGTTTCATACCCACACCGGCAGGCTTGTGGGCCTAAGCCGGCACGAGCCGCAGGATGCCCTATTACCGCACCCTGCTGAGTTTTAATGCTTACCCCACCCGATAAAACTCTCGCGAATGTAAAGTTTTCTCGGTCCGAGTTCGAGGAAATTTAAAGTTTTTGACTTTTTTAGCCTGTTTCGGTATCGCTGTATACAATATTAGTTAGAAGTTGAGCTGCAAACTTCCCCGATCGCAGGCTGGCAAGGTCGCTCAGTCCAGGCAGCGGGGACTCGCTGGCGCTCCTCCAAAACAGAACAGGGAGTTTTGCTGTTTTCAGCCATTCTCTTAAATAAACCTCTGATCCCCATGCCGGTGTTGAGCGGGCCTCCCCGTAATAACACTTAAATTGGCAACCATTATGCCGGCAGTTTCAGTAGCTCGTTCAACTCCCCTCTGCAACAGGGATCTGCGAGCTGATTCGCCACGGGCAAATCAGCTCGCAACGACCGAAACACCGTTAAAATTGCGCCTCAATTGGGTTATATGTCACGGCGGCAGCCGGTGACAGGACTGAAGGGGCGGCCAAACATACAGGAGGTTCTGATATGGACAGTCAAAAGAAGGTGCACTGCCATTTGGATCGAGATGGGCGCATACCCCAGCTGCTCGAACAGACCTTGGCCCACAATGAAGGGGGGGCACACAACAGCCAAACATACGGGCTGGAGTCTCTGGGGATGAAAAACCTCTGCCGCGTGTACCGCAACCTGCCGGTGGCGAGGCTGGTGGAGCACGCTTTGGCGCGCGGAGAAGGCGTTTTGGCCGCTAATGGTGCTCTGGCGGTCAAAACCGGCAAATACACGGGCCGGTCGCCTAATGATAAATTTATTGTTGTCGAGCCTGAGAGCCGGGATGAAATCCACTGGAATAAGGTCAATATTCCCATCTCGGAGGAGAATTTTCACAAGCTGTACCGGCGGGTGATTTCCTATGTGCAGGGGCGCGACCTCTATATCTTTGATGGCTATGTCGGCGCTGACCCCAACTACCGTTTCGGCGTCAGGGTGATTAACGAGATGGCGTCGCAGAACCTTTTCGCCCAGCAGCTTTTCCTGCGACCGGCACCCGAAGAACTGGAGCGCCATCAGGCTGACTTCACGGTGATTGCAGTTCCAGGGCTGCACGGAGAGCCGGAAGACGATGGGATTAATTCAGAAGCTTTCATCGTTATTAACATCGGCAAAAAAATGGTGATTGTCGGGGGGTCTAAGTATGCCGGTGAAATCAAAAAATCGGTATTCTCCCTGATGAATTATTTCATGACAAAGCGGAACGTCCTCCCCATGCACTGTTCTGCAAACATGGATGACACCGGCCACACGGCTCTGTTCTTTGGCCTTTCGGGCACCGGCAAGACCACCCTCTCGGCAGATCCCAACCTGCACCTGATTGGGGATGACGAGCACGGCTGGTCGGATGATGGGGTGTTCAACTTCGAGGGCGGCTGCTACGCCAAGACGATTAAGCTTTCTAAGGAAAATGAGCCGCAGATCTGGGAGGCGATCCGGTTTGGGGCGATGATGGAAAACGTCGTCCTCGATCCGCAGACTCGCGTGCCGGATTATGATGACGGCAGCCTGACGGAGAATACCCGAGTGGCCTATCCGGTGGAGTATATTCCCAATTGCGTGATTCCGGGTGCCGGTGGCCATCCCAAGACGGTTATCTTCCTGACAGCGGACGCTTTTGGGGTTCTCCCGCCGATTGCCAAGCTGACGAAAGAGCAGGCGATGTACCACTTCCTGTCGGGCTACACTAGCAAGCTGGCGGGTACGGAGCGCGGGATTGCGGAACCGCAGGTGACGTTCTCGTCGTGTTTCGGCAAGCCGTTCCTGCCCCTGTCCGCAACGGTGTACGCCCAGATGCTGGGCGTTCGCCTCGAACACCACAAGGTGCCGGTGTATTTGGTGAATACCGGCTGGTCAGGCGGGCCCTATGGAGTTGGCCGCCGCATTCCGATAAAATATACGCGGGCGATGGTGAGTGCGGCGCTCAATGGCCATTTGGATGCGGTGAGGTTCCGCCCCCACCCTATATTTAAGATATTGGTGCCGGAGGCGGTGCCGGGGGTGCCCGGAGAAATCCTCGATCCGAGGCAGACTTGGAGCGATAAAGACGCTTATGACCGGCAGGCGCTGGATCTGGCGCAGCGGTTTGTGGACAACTTCAAGCAGTTTAAGAGCGCTTGCCTGGATATTGTCGGAGCCGGTGCTGCCGCTGAGGCGTGCTGTCTGATGGAAGTCTGACAAGCTGTTATCGCAGCAGACAGCTCAGTAAGGTACTGAGAAACCCGGTTTCTTTAAGAAACCGGGTTTCTGGGCAAATACGTTCATCCAACTCAGAACCGCTATACAAGGTATAGGCGTAGGGCAGGCGTCTCGCCTGCCCACCCTACTGTGACAGAAACTAAAACTTTCCTAAAGGCTTTACGGATGAGCCAATCGCGACAAAAGCTTTACCCTGACTTGCTTTGCAGGCATTTGGGCTTTGTTTTGACCGAAAGGGGCGACGGTATCATTCTTGATGACTGCTTCCTCCCTGACAGCTGTATGCCCTATCGCCACAGCTGGGGCGAGGTTATTGCCAGACAAAACGGACAGCATTCTTTATTCTTTGCCGGCTCTGCGGGAGCATCCCGAAGCAAGCAAAGACTGTCACCCTCACCCCCCTAACCCCCTCTCCCATGAAGGGAGAGGGGGGGAAATATCAAGAATTCTCCCCTCTCCCCTTGTGGGAGAGGGGCTGGGGGTGAGGGGGATTGCAAAAATGGGATGCTCCCGGCTCTGCTGCCGGTGGAAGACTGTCTGTTTCAAAGGTAGGGGCTGTCAAAAAAAACCAAAAGGAGCTTGTTTCATGGCAACCGTCAAGGTAGGCATCAATGGATTTGGTCGCATCGGGCGACTGGTGTTCCGTGCCGGACTCGATCATCCAGAAATTGAGTTTTGCTGCATTAATGACCTGGTGCCACCAGAGAGTATCGCTTATTTGTTGAAGTACGACTCAACGCACGGTCGTTTCAAAGGCACCGTTGAAGCCAAAGAAGACGGAATTGTGGTCAACGGGAAGTTTATCCCTGTGGTTTCAGTGAAAAACCCAGAGGAACTGCCTTGGGGTAAATACGGCGTGGAGTATGTTGTTGAGTCTACCGGTTTGTTTACCGATTATGAAGGGGCCTCAAAGCACCTGAAGGCGGGAGCGAAACGGGTAGTTATCTCCGCTCCTACGAAAGAAAAAGATCCCGAAAAAGTGCCAACCCTGCTGGTGGGTGTCAACCATCACACATACGACCCCAGCAAGCACACGGTCGTTTCCAACGCTAGCTGCACAACGAACTGTCTCGCTCCTGTTGCTAAAGTGATTCACGAAAACTTTGGCATGGCTGAGGGGCTGATGACGACTGTCCACGCCATGACGGCCACGCAGCCGACTGTGGACGGGCCCAGTAAAAAAGACCTGCGAGGCGGGCGCGGCGCTCCTCAGAATATCATCCCCGCTTCCACCGGCGCAGCGAAAGCTGTGACTCTGGTGCTGCCGGAACTGAAAGGCAAGCTCACCGGCATGGCATTGCGCGTGCCCACTCCCGATGTGTCGGTGGTGGATCTGACTTTCCGCACTGAAAAGGCAACCAGCTACAAAGAAATTTGTGCGGTTATGAAGGCGGCATCGGAAGGGGAGCTCAAAGGGATTCTGGGATATACCGAAGACGATGTGGTTTCCTCAGACTTCACGGGAGACACCCATTCTAGCATTTTTGATGCCGGTGCTGGAATTGAGCTAAACTCGAATTTCTTCAAAGTCGTCGCTTGGTACGACAATGAGTGGGGCTATTCGATGCGCATGATCGACCTGATTCTGGCAATGGCGGCTAAGGGTTAGTGCCAGCCGGTTTTCGCCACCTGAGAGATGAGGCTTATACCAATTTTGGATTTTGGATGCCCGGATTTTGGATTGAGAAAGGCAGCAGTAAAGCCTTTTCAGCCTCAGGAAAAAATACTGAGCTGTTGCGCATTAAATTTGCGCTATTCATCTCTATCACCTCGCTCCGGGGCGGCACTGGTGTCAACTTAAGCTCCTGGCGATTGAAATCGCGGCTACACAAACAAAGTCCGCCTACGCGGACTTAAGAGAATAGCTACAATCTTAAAACCCGCGCAGGCGGGTTTTGTCTGTATAGCTGCGGTTACCCGGCGGTTGTAGCCGCCAAGGGCGGCTACAACCGCCGGGAGACTATGGGACACAGCTTAAGTTGACACCAATAGTCCCCGTGCCCGCCCCGGAACGAGAGATATCACTCTTGCTCGCTCGGTGCGAGCTGAGCGGGAGTGGTGCGCCGGTCGGGAATCCGGCTGAGTTTCAGCACGTCTGTGAAAGTCCTGCAGTACGCCGGCAGGCCAAATGTTGCTGGGCTGACAGGATTTGTGTAAGTGAAATGCCGGTAGTTCAGGCAGAACCTGTCCCAGGGAGCGAGCTGAATTCGGAACAGCACAATTAAAATTTCCGCCAGCCAATGAGCCAAGGTCAGGCGAAAATAAATTTTTTTATTCAGATAGGCGCAAACTTCTTCCACTGCCTCGTTGACCGTTATTGGCTGATTTCCCAATACGAACTGTCTGGGAGCGTCGGGCTCTGGGGGATTTTTCAGCAGGTGGAGAACTACAGTGGCAATGTCTTTGCCGTGGATGAAATGGAAACTGCCGTCCGCTTGGAAAAAGCGAATCAGGTCAATCCATCTCGCCACATCTGGCAAACCTGAGGAAAGGTGGGAGTAGGGGTGCTGGCTGTCTCCCCCGAGTACCAGGGTGGGAAACAGGGTTGTAATCCGCTTGGCGAGCGGCAATCGAGACAGCTGGCCCAAGCATTCGTACTTGGAGCGGATGTAGTCCGTACCCAGCTGACCAGCTTCCTTGAGCAATTGGTTGTTTTGGTCAAGTACGCTGGCTGTGGAAAAGTAAATCACTTGCTCGCAGAGTTCTGGGTTGAGCAAGTTGATCAGGCGGACGGTTTTGCCGACATTGACATCAAACACCGCTTGGGCACCCCCCCAAGCGGTGGCTGCTAGAACGGCGGCATTCATGGTTCCGATCAGCTCGGCGTGGTACTCGATGTCCCGCAGATCGGCTTTGATAATGTTGATGCCGGGACGGGCTTTGCAATCAAATTGCAGTTTGTCCGGGTCCCTGACTAGCAGGAACAGTTCGTGCTTGGTTTCCCTAATCAGGGCTTGGGTGATGTAGTGACCAATGCAGCCACTAGCGCCAGTCACTAAAATCCGCTTCGAGGTCATGGGGCTTTTTAAACACCGGCTCTACCGGGCTTGGATACAGAGTGTTTTGAGTGCGAGCGAGGAGTTTTAGATCAGGGTTTAGGGGCGATTTCCTCGTTCCCCGCCTCTGCCTGGGAACGAGAACAGGGAGGCTCCGCCTCCCCCTTTATATGGGGATGCGAAGATGTCATCCCAACTCCCTTTGCCCCCAATCCGTCACTCCTTACTTTTCACTCCGCACTCTTCTAGGCATGGACAGACAGTAATTTGTCCGCCTGTTTGGCAGTTTCAAAGAAGTAAGCCGCATTTTCCTCTGGGGTTCCGGGTAAAATCCCGTGACCCAGGTTCAGGATGTGGCCCCGATTGCCGGCTTTGCGAATGGTGTCCAGGATGCGCTCGCGGATGAAGTCTTTGGAACCGAACAGGGCGCAGGGGTCGATATTCCCCTGCACGCCGACGTTGGGGCCCAAACGCTGCCGCGCCTCGGCCATATCGACGGTCCAGTCCACGCTGACGATATCCACTCCCGATTTGGGCATGCGATCCAGGATGCCGGCACTGCCATTAATGTATAGGATCAGGGGCGTTTCGGGGTGGGTGGCTTTGACCTGTTCTACGACTCGCCGCTGGTAGGGCAAGGCAAAGGTTTCGTAGTCTGTGGGACTCAGCTGGCCGGCCCAAGAGTCGAACATCTGCACCACTTGGGCACCAGAGTCTATCTGGTAGCGGACATACACGGCTATCGAATCTGCCAGTTTGGCCAGGAAGGCGTGCAGCATGGCCGACTCTTTGAAGGCCATGCCCTTAATCACGGTGTAGTCTTTGGAGGATTTGCCTTCAATGGCGTAGGCTGCTAGAGTCCAGGGGGCACCGACGAAGCCGAGGACTGTGGCTTTGTCCTCGACTTCCCGCCGCAGGGTTTGCAAGATTTCCCGGACGAAGGGGAGGGACTCTTCTGGATTCAGGGGGCGCAGCTGCTCGATTTGCTCCCAGCTGCGGATGGCCGGCTCAATGATCGGCCCTTTGCTTTCGATGATGTCGAAGGGAATGCCAATCCCAGGCAGGGGGGTGAGGATATCCGAGAACAGGATCACTCCATCTGGCTGAAAGGCCCGAAAGGGTTGCAGGGAGATTTCTACGGCCAGTTCCACGTTCTCTGAGCGTTCCCGAAATGAGGGATATTTCTCCCGCAGCTCCCGATATGCTTTCATGTAGCGACCGGCCTGTCTCATCATCCACACAGGAGGACGCTCTAATTTTTCACCGCGAGCTGCCCTTAATAGATAGGGAACCTGGGTTGACACTGCCATCTGGGCTTTACCTTATTTATATCTTGCACGGCAATGTCCAGCTTACCACCCAGCGATTCCCTCTCGATCGTTTACAATTCTTCACATTTGGGCCGGCTCCGGGGGGCGGGCCGGTGGGTGGCTGGGGGGCTGAAGCGCAGCACCGGCATGCTTGCCGGCAGTTGATGTGACATAATAAATATCAGAGACTGTGGTGGCAAAAGGAATCAGTTATGAAACAAACGTTTCCTGCAAGCGTGTGGCAAGAGGGTAAATGGTTTGTGGCGCAGTGTTTAGAGGTTGACATTGCCAGTCAGGGGGAAACAGAAGCTACAGCGCTGGCTAATCTGACTGAAGCTTTGGAACTGCATTTTGAGCCGCCTTGCGCTACTGTAGTGCCGCCGGTGCGGAAGGTAGAGGTGGAAGTCGGTGCCGCTTAGACCTTTCCCCTACCGTGAGGTTAAACGGAAATTAGAGGCTGCCGGCTTCACGGAAGTAGCACAAAAAGGGAGCCATGTCAAGTTTGCCATATACTTGCCTGATGGAACCCGCACCGCAACAGTGCCCTGTCATAAAGAGGTAGCAGTTGGCACACTTGGGAGTATTTTACGGCAAGTCGGGTTGAGTCCTGATGAGTTTGAAGCCTTGTGATTGGGCATTAGCTACTTTCCATAATAAGACCGCGCATTCATTTAACAATATTCTCAACCAGCTGAGATTCAACAGCTGAGAGCGGCTCCACCGGCACCCCCACCAGCCGGCACCCCCACATTGTAAATAAATGTAACAGCCGCTTACAATAAAATCAGCCATCATCCCACACGCACTATGCAACTGACCTGGTTAGACAGCAACTCTTGGCTGATTGACATGGCCGGACAGCGAGTCCTCCTTGACCCCTGGCTGACCGGCTCGTTAATCTTTGGAAACCTCCCCTGGCTGTTCAAAGGCGACAAGCGCAACCCGCGCCCGATTCCGGAAAACATCGACCATGTTCTCCTGTCGCAGGGATTGGAAGATCACGCCCACCCGCCCACCTTGCAGCTGCTGGACAAAACGATTCCCGTTGCCGGTTCTCCCAGCGCCGCCAAAGTTGCGCAACAGTTGGGTTACACCCGAGTTACGGCACTCGCGCACGGCGAAACCCTCACCCTCGCCAACAAACTGCAAATCAAAGCCACTCCCGGATCGCCACTTGGCCCGCAAGTCGTGGAAAATGGCTATCTGCTCAAGGATTTGGATGCCGGCACAACCCTTTATTACGAACCGCACGGGTATCACTCGCCATCATTGAAAGAAGAAGCGCCGGTGGATGCGGTTATCGCCCCGATTATCGACTTAGGGCTGCCTCTGGTAGGGCCAATTATCAGGGGCACCAAAAGTGCTCTAGAATTGGCTAAAATGCTCCAGCCCCAAGTGATGCTGCCCACGGCTGCCGGTGGGGATGTGGTTTATGAGGGATTGCTGGCGTCTGTGCTTCGGACTGCCGGAACTGTGGGTGAATTTCGCTCGTTGCTGCAACAGAACAATCTCTCGACGCGGGTGATTGAGCCTATCCCAGGCGAACCTTTTGAACTGCAACTGGAAAAGCGCGCCTTGGTTTAGCAAATAGCTCAAGAAACCGGGTTTCGCAGAAGTTACCCGGTTTCTGGCCGCCCGAAGCGTTCCCCCAAGAAGAAGAAACGCACCCACACGGTTAAATTTCCACAGTAAATACTGAGCCTTGAGGGTAATTGGATCCCACAAATATCTTGCCGCCGTGCGCTTCAATCACCATTTTACAGAAGGCCAAACCTAAGCCAATTTGAGAAACATCACTGGCTATATCTCCCACTTCATACTTTTCAAAAATACGCTGGTGGAGTTCTTCACTAATTCCCAAGCCTTGGTCGGAAATGCGAATCCTGGCTTGGGTTTCCCGCCCCACTGGGTAGTCTATTCGCACGAGGATTTGACTCCCGGGCTGGGAAAACTTGAGCGCATTTGAGAGCAAGTTATCGAAAACGCGGCGGAATAAATTGACGTCCAGTAAAATCCAGGTTCCCGGTTCGGGCAAATCGCTGACTAGCTCAATATTTTTCTGCTGGGCTATGTCTTGGAAATCTGAGATCGCTCGCTGAGCTAGATAGGAGATATCTACATCAACCCGGTTGAGGGTCAGTTTTCCCGCTTCCACCTTTGCCAGCATCAACAAATCGTCGGTGAGCGAAAGTAACTGCTGGCCTGAAGTGTGAATTTTATCCAGGTGATGTCGCTGCTTTTCTTGCAGGTCAGTCAGTAACATTAGCTGGCTGGAAGCTAAAATATTAGTGAGTGGATTTCTCATGTCGTGTACGACCATGTGCGACATGTCCTCCCTTAACTGTAGCGCCGCTTTGAGGGAGTTTAACGCGAGTTGCAGATCGTCATACTGTTTTTTGATACGCAGCATGGAACGGATTCTGGAGCGAAGTTCTAGGAAACTGACCGGCTTGCCGATAAAGTCATCCGCACCGGCTTCAATGCAGCGGGCCAAATCTTCTTTAGAGTTCAGTGACGTCACCATGATAATCGGGATGTGCCGCCAACTGGGATTGGCTTTAATCTGCCGGCAGACCTCCATCCCATCGAGTTCCGGCATCAGCAGGTCTAATAAAATAACATCCGGTTGATTGGACTCTAAAAGATTCAAGGTTTCACGGCCACTAGCGGCATAGCTCAAGTCATAACCTTCTCCTGACAGCAACAGCTCAATGACATCAAAATTTGTCAGTTCGTCATCTACAACTAAAACAGAACTCATAGGACTCGTTCCTCTAAAAGGGGGCAAATTTAACTAGCCGGAGGTCTATTATAGCACTAGCCAAAGTGGCAGCGGACATTGAGGGCCGGCGTTCCCTCCGACTGCGGAACTATCTCGCAGGGACAGATTTATCATGGCTTAAATCGGCAACAAAATAAACGCAGCCCAAAAATCGCATTTTCAGTAATAATGCGATCGATAAAAAAGAATATAGCGCAAATTCAAGGCGCAAAACCTTGAGTTTCTAGCTGTCCATGTAGTTCTTTCCCAACAAATCTTGAAGAGTTTTCACGAGCTGTTTGAAACTCACCGGCTTGATCATATAGGCGTCAGCCCCCGCCGCTAGGCATTTCTCTCTATCGCCGGGCATGGCTAGAGCGGTGAGGGCAATAATCGGAATGGTTGCCATGTCGCAGTGGGAGCGAATCTGAGCGGTGGCGCTCAAGCCATCCATCTCCGGCATTTGAATATCCATCAAAATTAGAGAGGGCTTGTGCTGTTGAGCCATGCTGATTGCTTCCCGGCCATTTTTAGCTAAAACTAGCCGGTATCCAGCAGAAAGCAAGTAATTTGAAATCGTCTCAATGTTCCCCTCGTTATCCTCCGCCAGTAAGATTAATGGGGAATCTGGCGCTCGCTCCCCACTTTCAGCGAGCTGGGCAGCAGAGCTGACCGCTGCTAGCTGGCAGCCGGTTACTGGGAGTGGGCGATCGGTGGATAGTGCTCTTTTCTGCCGGATGGCAGGAAGAGCCACGGTGAAGCGACTCCCCTTCCCCAGTTCGCTCTCGAAGCTGACACTCCCCTCGTGCAATTCTACAATCCGCCGCACCAGAGCCAGTCCCAAACCCGTCCCCTGATACCGGCGAGAGAGACTGCTATCAATCTGCACGAAAGGTTGGAACAATTTGCCCATATTTTCTGGGTCGATGCCAATGCCGGTATCGCTGACGCTGAACCTGACGAGCTGTTCTTCTGCATCCACCCCCACTTCAACAGTCACACGGCCACCCTCCCAAGTAAATTTTATGGCATTACTGAGCAGGTTGATCAGTACTTGCCGCATCCGGCGATCGTCCAGTTCAATTTGTGGCAGCCCTTCCGGAATGCGGGTGCTGAGCTTGATGTTTTTCTGATAAGCCTGCTGCTTGACAAACGTCAAGCTAGACTCCACAAGGCTAGTCACACCAACCGGCGCGATGTGCAGCTGCAGTTTTCCCGCTTCCATTTTAGCCAGATCGAGAATCTCGTTGATCAGCTCCAGCAAGTGCTTGCCACTTTTTTCAATCGTAGAGATCGCCTTGCGCTGCCTCTGAGTGAGAGGTCCGCACAGTTCCTCTAGCAAACCTTCCGACATGCCAAGAATGGCATTGAGCGGCGTTCGCAGTTCGTGACTCATGTTCGCCAGAAACTCGTCTTTCAGGCGAGTGGCGCGGGCTAATTCAGCATTGGTGGCGGCGAGAATTTCATTATTTTGGCGCAACGCCTCCTCCGCTTGTTTGAGCGCAGTCATATCGGAAGCAGCGCCCAAAATTTGCTTGGGCGTTCCGCCCGCAGTTCTGGCAAACACGGTATCCCAGCTGTAAAGCCAGCGCCACTCACCCAAGGCGTTCTTCATCCGGTACTCACTCTCCACGATCTCGCCATCTTTGGCTGTGGCAAATCGTTCGTGGTGCTTCAAGACTCTTGTCAAATCGTCGGGATGGACCAAATTTGGCACAAGCCCCGCTCCCATTTCGACAATTTCTTCCGGCGTGTAGCCGAGAACTTTGGCCACCTCTCGATTCGAGTAGATATTGCGCTTTTCTTCCAGGTCATAAATATATAACAGATTAGGAGTAGCGTCAGCGATTTGTCGAATAAACCGCTGGCTCTCCTCCAAGGCTTGCTCCGCTTTTTTGCGCGGGGTGATATCCAGCGCGGCGCAGGTGACACCCACAATCTCCCCGTCTGCATTCTGCAACGGATCGACACTCAAATCGTAGCATTTAATGTCCTCGTTATAGCCAATGACGACTTCTTCCCTTTTCCCGGCACCAGTGCTCAGCACTTCCCGCTTGATGGCTGCCAGCTTTTGCGCGTCCTCAGGCAGAAACAAGTCGGAGTCAAATTTTCCCACAACCTGGCTGGCATCGAACCCCAAAGCTGGATTGTAAATCCAGGTGTAGCGCAACTCAGTGTCTTGATTAAACACAACGATCGGTGAATTTTTCAGCGCAATCCGAAACCGCTCATCACTGTAGCGCAGCGCCTCCTCTGTCTGTACGCGGTGCGTAATGTCTCGAAAATACACAGACAGCCCATCCGCCGAGGGATAGGCGCGGACTTCAAACCAAATATTCACGGAGGGGTATAATTCCTCAAAGGAAACCGGCTTTTGTTCTGCGGCTGCTTGGCGATAGGCTCTCTCAAACTTCGTCCCGATTAACTCGGGAAACTCCTCCCAGATATTCTTGCCCAGCAGTTCTGATACGGGGCGCTGCAAGACAGGCTCTAACAGGGAGTTGACGTGGGTGAAGTTCCACTGCCGGTCGAGCGCGAAAAACCCCTCAGTTATGCTTTCTAAGATATTGTTCAGCTTGCGGTTAGCTTCTTGCAGCGCCAGTTCCGCTTGCTGGCGCTCTGCAATTTGCCGGTGCAATTCCTCAACTGCGCTGTCTAATTCCGCCGTTCGCTCCCGCACCCGCATTTCTAGCTTTTCGTTCAGCTGCTGCAAGGCGGCTTCCGCTCTCTGGCGCTGTTTAAGTTCCGTTTGAACTTGCTGCAAGGCTCTGGCTTGCTGAATGGCGATGGCAATTTGCACGCTCAGTTTCTCTAATAAGTCCAGCTCTTCCTGATGCCACTCCCTGGGATGAGCGCACTGGTGAGCGACTATCAAGCCCCACAACTGCTCGTTAATGACAATCCCTACAGCCAGAATTGCTCTCACATGGAAGCGCTCTAATAACTTTATGTGGCAGTCAGTTAAACCGGCTTGATAGATGTTCGCCGTTACTTGCCTGCGCCCTCGCAAATACTCACAGCCTTTAGTTTGCTGAAAGTAGCTATCTCGAATTTTAGTCCCCAGCACCGGCGGGAATCCTGCGACTGATTCGGCCAGAATTGTCCCTGTCCAGTCTGCCTCGAACTGATAGACTAAAACTCGGTCGCAATTTAGCAATTGCCGCACTTCTCGCACGGTGCAGTCAAAAATATCTTGCAGGTTTAGAGACTGGCGAATGCGCAGGGCAATTGCGTTCAAGAGCTGTTCCGGCTGCTGCTGCAGTTCGGCAGTGCGCAACTGAACGAGCTTTTCTATTTCGGCGTTGCGGCTTTGTAACAGTTCGTTTTTTTCGACTTCTAGCCTCTCAAGTTTTTGCTGCAATATCTCAACGCTGCGATACATTTCCACCGGCTCTAACAGTCGCAGCCCGCTGCTTTGGCCGATCGTCCCCAGCAGCTCCCCGCTTGCGCCCGTTACTGCCAGCAGCCTGACGTGCCGGCGCTGCATTTCTTGATGCGCCACCCACAGGCTGTCACTGGGGCTGAGACAAAAAACAAGCGGGCTGATCGCACCGGCAGCTGCCGTCCCAGCCATATCCAATTCTAGCGCCAAACACCTGACGATTTCTCTCTCCGTGACAATCCCACAGCAGGACAGGCTCGACGCCTGTCCTCCCCCTCCTTCCCCAAGCCTCCCGCCGGCACTGGGCTGGTATATTACCGCAAAACTGACATCCCGCTCTGCCATCAGCTGCGCTAAACTCAGTAGCGAGGCGTCCGCAGGAGCCCAAGCGACACCGGCATCCATTACCTCTCCCACACTTCGCAGTTTCTGCACACTCGCCGGTGGCAGCGCGCAACCCAGACTGGAGGGCTCAATCACCCCCACCAAATTCCCCAAACTATCCACCACCGGCAAACAGCAAATGTGCTTTTGCTCGAACAGGGAGATAATCGCAAACACATCCCAAAATTCACCCTGTTGGAGGATGTGCGCCGGCTCGCTCATCACTTCAGCAATCGCCACTCCAGCGAGATTTTTCCCCTGTGCCGCTAAGCGAACTGCGTCTCGCGCTGCGAACACTCCCACCGGCTTTAACCCTTCTGTCACCAGCACACAGTTCCTCAAAGGCTGAGTGTCAGGCGCGGGATTGCCAGATAAACCGCCATCGCACAGCGGAGAGTGCCTCCCCCAACTTCCGCTCATGCGAGCCAGAACTTCCGCCACTGGAGTTGCCGGTGCGACGGTTAAAGGATGGCGATCTGTGATGTCAGATAGCGTGGGAAAGCAGACTGGCTGTGCGCCAAATTGTCTGTTCAGCCTCGGTGGTGATGATTCCATATTCAGGAAATAACCCGAGCGAGTTAGTGTTTAGTTTTCCGGGGGACAGCGCCTCAGTTGAGGCTGCCCGGACTGCCCTGTTAAGGTGCCATATTTTCTGGGAAGCTGCTATCGGATTTAACAATCAAACAATACAGCGGGAAAGCCGGATGCGATAGCGCCAGGGCTCCCTTGGACTTTTGTCTCCCGCGCCGGCGGGTTTCCCTGCGGGAAACTGCCCTTGGGGCGGCTGCAATCGCCACTGGATCTTCACAGGCATGGGGACGGTTCCCGGATCTGCCCCTTACCAGGAGACCCTGTGCGATACGCCAGGAAGCTGCTGTTTTTCACAGCGGTCAGTCTGGCGCGCTTCCGGCGTGTCCGGCATTCGCCCCCCTGGCGGTGTCTCTTGCCTTGCGCCGCCACAATCGTTTCGTTTACTACTTTAATACACAGCCAGCTCAATTTCACTCACCGATAGCGAGTGCGGCACCCGTGCTCCCCACCTGCTTCCGGAGGGAGCGACATGTTGAGCGGAGAGCTGCGCCCGCTGGACACGGTTCTCCGGTGAAAAATTTTGCATAGGCTGCAGCTGGCTGCCACAGAACATCACCCGCCCCCTTGTGTAACGATTTATTAATAATCCAGCAAATAGGTCGATATACACTATTATATTAAAAAATTATAAAAAACAAGAACGGGTTTTTTCTCGCTCACAGACTTCTTATGGGAGATGGAGCGGGAGAGGGTGGGTGTGAGGTTCTTTTTCTGGTTTCTCGCTGCCGGTGCCGCAGGCGTCCCGCTTTGGGGGCCTGCGAACCAGGGCATTTATTCTGCGGGGGGCGCTGTCACGGCTAAGACGCCCTTATCCCCATCGAGGACAGCCGGCACCCCCACCGGCAGCGCCCCATTCTCCCCATCGTGTCCGAAAGGCAAGTCAGAGACAACCGGAATTCCCAAGTCGCCCAAACGGTCGCGCAGCACCTCTCCTACGGTAAAGCTAGGAATATTTTTGGGAGGCTCGCACTGGCTAAAGCGACCCAGGGCAATGCCCCGGACGCCTGTGAGCGCACCCGCCAGCCGCCACTGGGTCAGCATCCGGTCAATGCGGTAAGGAGCCTCGGAAACATCTTCGAGGGCCAGAATTGCGCCCTCTAGGGGGGGTTGCGCCGGCGTTGAGAGCAGGTGAGTCGCCACAGTCAGATTGGCCGGCAGCAGGTAGCCGCTGGCGGTTCCGCCCCCCCAGCCGGTGCCTTGCAAAGGTTGCAGGGGGCGACCTTCCACCCAGTCGAACAGCCGCGCCTGCGACCGAGCCGGCTCAGCCGCCAGGGTCGTCAGCAGTGGCCCGTGCACCCCTGAAACGCCCAGATTGCTCAGACTCCACAGCAGACTGGTGATGTCAGAAAAGCCAATCAGCCATTTGGCGGGTGCCGGTGGCCAAGTCCAATTTTCCAGAAGCCTCGCGCCGCCGTAACCGCCCCTAGCGCAGAGGATACCGCGACACTCCGGGTCCTTCCAGGCGTCCGCCAGCGCCGAGCGCCGGCACTCGTCTGTCCCCGCCAAATAGCCCCACCGGCTGTCAAAACCGGCGGACAGTTCCACGCGATAGCCGCGCTTTCGCCAAATTCCCACCCCTTTCTCAAAAGCATCCAATTCTCGCAGACAGCCGCTCGGAGCAATAACTCGCAGCAGGTCGCCCGGTTTCAGGGGTGATGGTGGCTGGCAGAGCTGAAATTTTGAATTCATAGCATAAAATTGATAATTTGTCAAGAAGCCGGCCAAACGGCGTAGGACAGGCGTCCCGCCTGTCCCCAAGACGGCGGTCAAGAAACAGTCAAGAAACCAGGTTTCTATACTGGGTAGCGCATCTGCGTTTATCAGCGTCCGGAAAGCGGTTGCCAGAATATAACAGCTATAAATGATTTGTGAGAACCCTCTCTCTTTTCTTTCCTTAGCCGTCTACCCTGCGGGAAGCCGCTTGCGCGTCTATGGAGTCTTGGCGGTTCATTTAAAAATGCCCTAGCTTTCCCAAGGCGATTTGTCGGGCGGTTTGTCCGAATTGGGCAAATTCGGTCGATTTTCCGCACCGGGCGGGATGCGAATCCGCTCTAGCTGGCCAAAGGCCCAGCGGGCTGTTTCCCGGACTTCCGGATCTGGGTCATCAGCCGCATGGCGCAACAGCTGGCTGATTTGAGCGAGCGAATCGTAAATCCGCGTCAAGTCGCGAATCGCATTTTTGCGCACCTCAGGGCTGTCATCTTGCAGCGAGACAGCCAAAGCCCGGCTCAGCGGCGTCAGGGTGCGGGTGCCAATTTCTGACAGCGCCGCCAAAATTAAGCCGCGCTGCTTTGAATCTGAATCAATCATCAAATTCACCAAAGGCTGCACCGCCCGCGAATCCCCTCGCTGTCCCAGATCCCAGATGGCTTTGCGCCGCGTTGCTGGATCTCTGGAGCGCAACTCTTTGACCAGTTCATCAATAATATCGATCTTGGCGAGACGAGTTGTTTCCCTGACAGCCAAAGCGTCCGGCGGTGGGGGAGCTGGCGGTTTTTCCTCCTTCTTGGGCTCTGGTGCGCTGAAAGCCGGTTCCCGGGAGCCGTTGCTCTCAGCGTACTGCTCTCGCGTGGCTGAATTGCCATCTGTCTCTTGGGGGCTGGCATTTTCAGACTCGTCTGGAGAGGCTTCCTCGGAGAGGCTTTCTGGCTCTAAATCCTCGTCGCTGTGGCCAGAACGGATTAGCAAGTAGAACAGCCCGCCGGCAACTGCAATAACAGCAACGGCCCCCAAGCCCAGCAACACCCACTTGATGGGAAAACCCGATTTCTTCTTAGATGGGTTGGGGGTTGGGGCGGTTTCAGTCTGGGCGAGAAGGGTGGCTTGCCGAGCGGGCAAATCCGCAGCTCTGTGCGGTTGCTCCTCGGTTTTTGCTGCTGCAGTGCGGTCTTTTTGTAAACCGGCTAAACCACTCGCTTCTGGGAAGGGTAAATTTCGCGTCTGTGCAATTAGGCTGTTTGCTGCCACCGGCACGGGCGTCCTCCAACCTGCCTCTGCTCGGGTTGAGTGAGTGAATCCTCTGGCGGCGCTGGGGGAAACAGCAACACAGCTAGCGCAGGCAAGGAGCAACACAGTGGAGCGGTGGGGCACCATAATCTCATGCAGGGGTGGGAGACGGAACTAGCGAGATCTGTTACGGTCGAATGGAGCTAGTTTAATCCTATCCGCTGTGCGCCTAAGAAGCTCGGCGCAAGGGTAAATTATTATTCCCGCCGCTGCAACAAAATGTTATATTTCCGGCTCAGATTCCCTGAGGCGGACTTCCACCGGCACTTTCACCTGCTTGGCCGGCGACTGCTGCAACAGCAGCCGGCGGCTTTCTGTGGCTGCTGTTTCGGCAGAGGGATTTATATCGCTAACTTTTCCCCCTATTTTCAGTTTTTGTGCTATAATGTCGCGCTGATTGATCAGGTAGATGCTGGCCAAGGTGAGGCAGACGCCGGCGGATTGCAGGGGGCTGAGGACTTCGGCGAGGAAGAGGTTGCCAAACAGGAGGGCGAAGACGGGAGTGAGGAAGGTGAGAGAGCTGAGGCTGGTGAGGCTGCCGAGTGAGGCGAAGTAGAAGAATAAGCCATAGGCAATGGCACTGCCAAAGAGGGTGGAGTACGCCAGCGCCGCCCACCCCGACAGGTCGATGTTAACCCACTGCTGGCTTTCTGTGGCAGCGGAGAGGGCGAACAGGGGCAGCCCGCCTAATATCATGTGCCAGCCGGTGGCGGCCACAGGGTCAGCGTGCCGGCACACGGCCCGAATTGTAACGGTTCCCACTGCCATTGACAGCGCCGCCAGCAGCATCAGCCACTGTCCGTTCTGGAACAGCAGCTCCAAGCCGGCTCGCACCGGCACTGGGTTTCCGCCCAGCAGCCCGAAGATCCACTCGTCTGGCAAGCCAATCAGGCTGATGCCGGAGACGCCGGCAGCCAGACCCAGCCAGCCCCACAGGCCAATGTGCTCCCCAAACAGCAACCGCGACAAAATGGCGACTGCCAGGGGTTGGGAGTCGATCATCACTGAGCCCAAACCCGCGCCGGTCCTGACTAATCCTTCTGCCAAGAAGCCTTGAAACATCGCCCCATCGACGAGGGCGAACAGGGCCACCCACAGCCACGCCGCCCAGCCTTTGGGTTGGGGTCTGCCTTGCAGCGCTGCGGCGATCGCCACCAGGATGCCGGCGGGCACCAAGCGCACCCCCGCCATGAACAGCGGCGTCGTGTGCGGGATAACGCCCTTCATGGCCACCATTGCTGTCCCCCAAAGGAAAAACGGCGCGATCAGTAGGGCCCAAGTGAGAGGGTGTTTCGATTCAGTCAGTTTCAGCTGCTGCATGGGTTTTAGCTGTTGCGGAACTAAGCCCGGGTCTGGGCGTGTTTAGGCCATCGCTCTGCGGCCAGAACTGCTGTGAGCGGTGAACTATGCTCTATCATTACATCAAATTGTGTACTTTTGTTAAGAAGTTAAGTGGTGCCGGTTCCGCGATCGCGGAACCGGCACTACTGCTGCCGGATGCCGCCGGCTTAAGATAGAAGTGAGCGCAACAGAAGTGGGGTGCCGCACTGCGAGGGAACGCACCCGACAAGCTCAACGATTGAAAATCTCAAACTACAGACAGCCGAGGCTACAGCCCAGATTTGACCGCCCATGATTTGGCCATTTAACAAGTTTCGCAAACAAATTGCGCGGATTGAAATCACCGGCGCGATTGCCGGCAGCACCCGCAAGCGGGTGCTAGAAGCCCTCAAAACAATAGAAGAGAAACGCTTTCCCGCCTTGCTGCTGCGGATTGACAGCCCCGGCGGTACAGTTGGCGATTCTCAGGAAATCTACAGCGCCTTAAAGCGCCTGCGAGAAAAAACCAAAATCGTGGCCAGCTTCGGGAATATCTCGGCGTCTGGGGGCGTGTATATCGGCATGGGAGCCGAACACATCATGGCCAACCCGGGCACGATTACCGGCAGCATTGGCGTGATTCTGCGGGGCAATAATATCGAGCGCCTGCTGGAAAAACTCGGGATATCTTTCAAGGTGATTAAATCTGGCCCGTACAAAGACATTTTGGCCTTTGACCGGGAGCTGACAGACCAGGAAAAGGACATCCTGCAGCAAATGATTGATACCAGCTACCAGCAGTTCGTGCAAACCGTGGCGGAAGCGCGCAACCTGGCGGTGGAAACGGTGAGGAGTTTTGCCGATGGCCGGATTTTTACTGGCCAGCAAGCCCTGGAGCTGGGGGTGGTTGACCGGCTGGGAACAGAAGAGGACGCCCGCCGGTGGGCGGCGGAACTCGCGGGACTCGACCCGGAAAAAACGCCAGTTTTTACTATCGAGGAGCGCAAACCCCTGCTGAGCCGGTTGATGGGGGGGAGCCAAATCACATCCTCCCTCAGTGCCGGCACCGACTGGATAGAGTTTGAACTGTCTACAAGTGGCCAGCCCTTGTGGATGTACCGGCCTTAATTTTCTATTTAGCACTCAGCTGTCAGCCGTCAGCTTAAGATGGTTGTCAGAGCAATAAATCGCACAAGCTTTCAGCTTGAGCGGGCGTGCTGACCGCTATGGAAACAAGGGAGGAAATTGGCGTGGACTGGAAAGTTAGGGCGATTCGCGGCGCAACAACCGCCGAGGCAAATACGGTGGGGGCGATTCGAGAAGCGGTCACGGAACTCCTGGACGAACTGGAGGCTTGGAATCATATCGATCCGGAGGAAATCATCAGCGTCACTTTTTCCGCCACCCGCGATTTGGATGCTATCTTTCCTGCGGCGATCGCCCGGTCGCGACCGGGCTGGAACAACGTGCCCCTGCTGGACGTTCAGCAAATGCACGTCGAGGGGAGTCTAGAGCGCTGCATCCGATTTTTAATTCACGTCAATGTTCCCGCGCCCCACCCCAAGTTTCACCACCCCTATCTGCGGGGAGCGAAAAATCTCCGGCCCGACTGGGGTTTCACACCGGCTCCTCCCGCGCCGCCGGTCGTTCAGTCCCATCACTGATTGCCGCTTGGGGGCTATTCCTGGCTGGCTAACTTTGTTTGCGGGGGTTTAGGTTAAGAAACGTTATGAAATCCTCAACCCCCACAGGTTTTATGCTTTAATAATAGACTGAGCAGTAGTGCCGGTTCCGCCTATCCCTACTAGCAAGTGAGATGCCTTGTCCATTCCTGAACTGTCTATTCCTATATAAGGGCAGGCGCGGGGCACTGCCCGTACTGTTGAAATGAAGGGCAAAGGAGGTAAAATAAGAAAGCGGGCGTTTGCTTTCGATTTACTCGTATGTCGTGCCATCCGGCATGATTGCGCCGGTGATATTTGCATCCTTCAGGTTAGCTCCAGCCAGGTTTGCACCCTTAAAATTCCCTTTTCCCAAATTGGCTACGGTTAAGTCTGCACCACGGAAATCGGCTGAAGTCAGGTTGGCCCCACTGAAGTTGGTTCTGATGAGATTGACTCCGCAGAAATTGAACCCGCTCAAATTTTGCCCACTCAGGTTTGCTTCTTTCAAGTAAACCCCAACCCAATTTATGCCTGTTAGGTTTGCGCCGCTTAGGTTTGCTCCCTGAAGGTTGGCTTTACTCAGCTTCGCTTTACTCAGGTCTGCCCCTGTTAGGTTAGCTTGTCCTAAACTTGTCTGTGCTAAAAAGAGGGGGAAGTCTGGGAAGCGCCCTGTGAACCTAGCGACAAACCTTGACGGCAAACCCCACTACACGAATCGCGCCGCACAGCAGTTATAGCAGTAGCCACTTAGGTTCGTACATTTCGGCTTCTTTTGCACCCCCGCACTCCAGCTCCTATTGTCCTAACCCATATTACTACTGGGATATCGACGTAGGCCAGCGTCTGGCTGCCCTCAAGGTCTAATGTTCTAACCTAAGTGCATACTGCTATCCTTGGCAAAGGAGTAGTAGCTGATGCTCAAATTGAGCAATTGACAGAGATTTATCAACTCTATATTGCCGGCACCTCTCAGATATACCCAGTCGAGCAACAGCCTATTGTGCGGGCGTTGAGAGGCGAAAGTACCAGCGTTGAGAATATGGAAATCCACCTGACAAGATTGTCCCTATAGAGGCTTGGGGAACCGCACAGCTGTTTCAAGATTGCCTGCGCCTCAATCCGGAGGACAAGCCGGCTCAAATCTATCTGGAACGCTGCCGGCAGCAGTAGGGTGCGTTCCCAAGGGGAACGCTACAATATCTTTTTCTTAATTAGCTTCGGGAGAAGGAGGCGGAGCCTCCAAATAGGCGTTCCCAGCCTGAGGCTGGGAACGAGGAATTGCTATAGCTTCGGGAGAAGGAGGCGGAGCCTCCAAATAAGCGTTTCCAGGCAGATCCTGGGAACGAGGAAACGAGGAATCTTTCTCCCCCTCCCCGCAAGCGGGGAAGGGGGTTGGGCGGTGGGGTTCATCCGGTAATTTAAGGGCGTAGCTGCTTGTGCGCCGGCACGTTGTGGTGGGAGTTGTGGTGGAAGCGAATTCCTATAAAAACGTCATAAACAAAACTCCAAAAACTTTCTTTTTCCAGCAGCCCTAGGGTTTGGGGGCTGCCTTTTGCGTCTAGCAAGGGTTTGGTCGCCCAGTAGGCTGCCTGGTAGTTATACCAGGGAATAGACGGCCATAAATGGTGGATTAAATGGTAATTTTGTCCCCCAATCAGGATATTGAGAATTGGGCTGGGGTAAACTCTGGCATTGGTCCAGCGATCTCGCTCTTGGAAGGGCCGGTGGGGGAGATAGTCAAAAAACAGTCCCAGCGCTAGCCCGACGACTAATGAGGGCAATCCCCAATAAGTGAGAAGATAGTCCAAATGGTCGTGCTGGCAGGCGAGATAGATCACCGCCACCAGGAACAGCCGGCTCAAAAACCATTCCAGCAACTCCCACTTGCGCCACAGACGCCGCTGGAAGAAGAATACCTCGTGGTAAAAAAACCTAGGCGCAATCAGCCACAGGGGTCCGCCGGTGGAAACGAAGTGATCCGGGTCGTTTTCCGGATCGTTGACGTGGGCGTGATGCTGCAGGTGAACGCGGGTAAACACGGGAAAGGCAAAGCCCAGCATCAGGGCGCTGCCGTGTCCCAACAGGGCATTGGCCACCCGGTTGGGGTGGGCCGCGTTGTGGCAGGCGTCGTGGATCACCGTCCCCGCCATGTGCAGGGCGATCGTATTGATACAAAAGCAGCACCAGTGTGGCCAGTTCCCAAACCAGAAGCCGAGGTGGGAGCTCAGCGTAAGGGCGACTGCCGCTAGAAACATCAGTAGCGTGGGATTCCAGTCGGCGGGAGGCCCGAGGAATTCTTTGGGAACTGTCAGAGGCTGCCGGGACTCCGACATTTTAGTCTCTACTCCTTGTGGTTGACTCTCGCGCAGTATACGATACAAAGGCGCAATAATAAAGTTTTGTTGCGGACTTCGCAGGCCTCTCGCGACTCTGTAAACAACCGTAAACGTCCCGCTGCGGTTCCCACCGACACCCTGCCGGTGCCAGGAGACAGGTGGGTCAGCGGAGGAGGGATGAGTCAGCAGGCTGTTTCAATCCCGTTTCCTTTGATTCGCTGGCCAAAAATCTTCTCCTCCCACCCCCGGCTGCAATCACTGTCGCATTGATATGGGCTACGCTCCCACCACCGGGATGCTCCCCTGTGGGTTTACCTCAAGAACGCCGGTTCACCACCTCTGCTATATAATTTCATCCCACCCTTGCAATCCGCTCACGATCCACTGTTCGCCGTGAACATTTTTTAGATCCTAAATCTTGTATGACTTCAAGAGTAGGTTTGACTTGAATTCGCGCACAACCGAATCAGATGCCTCTTTGCTTAGAACGTTGGATTTTAAAAGAGTTAAGTTCGATTAAATCTTGTCAAGATTTATATCGATCGCCATTGTGGCTGGTGAAATATCCAACTAAATTTCAAACCGAACTGTAGCGTGCTGGAAGCGCGCAGCCAATAACTGTGGGGTCTGGCCAGTCAGAGTAGGAATTGGGAATCGTGTTATTAAGTAATGTAATGTTATGGTGAGCGCTCAATCTTTGTTCCACAGGCTATCCTCGGCTTTTGCCTTCCCCAATGAAGTGCAACTCAGTCAGATTCGAGTTCCTGACAAGCAAAGCGCCCTGTTACGAAAAATTATTGACCGCATCCGCAACTCGCTGGAGATGAAAGTGGTGTTGCAGACGGCAGTGGATGAAGTGGCCACCCTGCTGAAGGTGGATCGCTGCTGTTTTCTGTGGTACTTCAACGATTCCCAGCGAGTGCAAGTGGTCTGCGAGCGGACTTGTGGCAATCAAAAACCCTCCCAGTTAGGGTACTACCCCCTGGAAAACTTTGGCTCCGCCGCAACCGCTATCGCTGAGGGTGCTTTAATCGTCAACTATGGCCCCCACTCCAACCCACAGGGCGTGGGTGCCATTGCCAGACTGATGTCCCGACTGCCGGTGCGCCCGCTTACTGCACCCCAGCCCTCACCGAGAAGCCAGTGCCAGACGCCGCCGCACCTGCTCGGCGCGCTCGCAAACCTGCTAGTGCCGGTAAAAAATCAAGGCGGCTGGACCGGCTTTATTGCCTGCCTCTGCGACCGGCCCCGGCAGTGGACAGCGGGCGAAATAGAATTCCTCCAGTCCATCGCCCAACAGCTAGAAATTGCCATTCGCCAAGCCCAACTTTACGAGCAAACCGAAAAACAAGCCCAGCGAGAGCGACTGATCAACCAAATCACCGCCCAAACCCGCCAGAGTTTGAATCTGGAAACCATTCTCAACTCGGCAATCGCCGGGCTGGTGGAAGCCCTCAAGGCAGAGCGGTGCCTCGTTCATTTAGTCGAAGATGGGGATTCGTGCTCGCACGCCCAACCGCTCTGGGAAGATGGCTTGGAGGCTGCAGCCTGCCAGATGGCCTTCCGACGCCGGCACCTGCTTGAGGTTTGCCGGGACACCTGCTCTCCTTCCATCGATGATTTTGACACTCACGGACCGATTACCCAGTGGGTGGTTGAGCACCGGCAAATGGTTGTGATCTCCGACGTCACCAAAGACCCCCGCATTGGCCCGAATAACCCGGAATACCTGAAGGCTAGCATCAAATCGTCCCTCGTCGTGCCGGTCTGTGCCGGCGATGAACTGCAGGCGATTCTGTATATCAACCAGTGCTTTTACACTCGCTACTGGTCTAAAAACGACCAGAAGTTAGCCCAATCCGTTGCTGACCAGCTGGCCATTTCCATTCAGCAGGCCAAGCTCTACTCCCGCGCCAAGGCTGCCGCTGCCAAAGCCACCGCTCAAGCTGTGCAGCTCACCCAGCTCCTGCACGATCTCAAGCAAAGCCAGATGCAATTAATTCAGACGGAAAAGATGTCCGCCCTTGGGGAGCTGGTTGCCGGTGTGGCGCACGAAATTAACAACCCTGTTAACTTTATTTACGGCAATCTCAACTACGCTGACAACTACATCCGAGAATTGCTCGACCTGGTGCGCCTCTACGAAAAACACTACCCCCACCCCGTCCCGGAAATCGAGGCTCACTGCGAAATCATTGACCTGGATTTTCTCAGTGAGGATTTGCCCAAACTCCTGTCGTCGATGAAAATAGGGGCTGAGCGAATTCGCGAAATTGTGCTTTCCCTGCGGAATTTCTCGCGCGTTGACCAAGCAGAAATGAAGCCGGTCAATTTGCACGAGGGAATTGACAGCACGCTGCTGATCCTGCAAAACCGGCTCAAGCCTAACGGCAGCCGTCCCGGCATTGCCATCGTTAAGGAATACGGCAATCTGCCGCCGGTGGAGTGCTACGCCGGACAGATCAATCAGGTATTTATGAATATTATCAGCAATGCCATTGACGCGCTGGAAGAAGCGAATGGGGCATCGGGCTTAGAGCGCCATAAAAACAAAAAATCACCCGTGACCCACGCCGCCAGCCCCATCCCCACCATTCGCATTCGCACAGAAGTAAAGCATCCCAATAGCGTAACGGTGCGGATTAGTGATAACGGCCCAGGAATGTCAGAATCTGTCAAAGCCCGACTGTTCAATCCGTTTTTCACCACCAAGCCGGTGGGAAAGGGTACGGGACTCGGACTCTCGATCAGCTATCAGATTGTGGCCGACAAGCACGGTGGGTGCCTCACCTGTCACTCCCAACCGGGACAGGGGACGGAATTCTGCATTGAAATCCCCCTGCGGCCAAACTTCCGCCACTGTGCCCCTGCGGTTGCGCCAAGCTCTGCCGTCCCAGCACCGGCAGCCGTCGCTTCCTGCTGAAGGCAGAATCCAGGGACAGGGGGGGTGGCGACTCTTTTGTCCGGTTTCCTGCTGCAAAACTCCCCCTGCGAGTAGATAACATACGTTAGATTACTTTTTAAAAATCCAGGGCGGTTAAACGCTGGGTCCCACAACGCCTGGCTGCTGCTTATCCTTTTATACATAGGCTCTTGCTGAGAGGGGCACAGCAGGTCTGCCGGATAGCCCGGTGGCGTTTTTAGCAAATAAATTTAACGGAAAGCGGAGAGTGTGAAAACCGGCAGCCGCTGTGCTATAATATAAAACCTGTAAAATGCCGGTGCGGCAGACGCTCCCCACTCCCGCCTCTCCCCCCGCTGTGGCGTATCAGTCCGGATCGGATGTGGGCTCGCCGGCAGCAGGGGCTGTGGGAAAATTCAGGACAGGGAGGCGCTGACCCCGAAACACTTCCTCGGACGCCTCACCGATGTCCCGCATCAAGGCGGTGAGGGCTTTCCCCCCCCACAAGCCGAGGACTGCAGGCACCGCCGCCAAGCTCAACAGCATGTCCGAGGGGAAGGCGGGGCTAGCCGGCGGGCTTTGCCTGTTTGAAGGGGTGTCAAATGCATTAGTTTCTGATACGGTTTGGCTAGGGAATAGCATCTGTAACTTCCATGCAACGCAAGGGTGGGAATTTCAAAGGCGCAAGCGCCCCTCTCACCAACAACTATGCCAAAAGACAGGGCAGGTGCGCTATTCCTAAGGATAGAAACGACTAGCAGGTACTGCGACGCTAATGTTGAAAGTGGATGAGCGTGTCGGGGCAAGCCAGCCCACCCTAAACGAGTGGGCGTCAAGGGCTTTAGGACTGCCAGAAGTGCGGGTGCAAGTCCGGCTGCGCGGGAATAACTTGTACCTCCTGTGTGAGGGCACCCCCTGTCCGGATGTGTCGTTCGCCGTGCGGGGGTTCGCCCGGGCACTGGCGGCCACCCCGCTGGAAACCCTCCGCCAGCCGGACCAGCCCCGGATATACCAGATATTTCTTTCCGGTCGGGAGTTTGGCCACAATCGCCCGGACTGGACGGTGCGGCTCGACCCCCACCAGCTAGACCGATATCTCGATCAAGACCCGCCTCCTGCGCCGGCAGAGATTTCAACGCCGGCTCCGGCACTAGCGATCCCAGCCCCAAGCTCCGCGCCGGCACTGCACGGACCTGACACTTCCGAACCCCACCAACTGCAGCCACCGGCAGCCACCGGCACCCCGGAGCCACCTCGCTCTGGCCAAGGAAAGGGCCGGAAGCGGGCCAGCCGGCCTCAAACCCCCGAAGCGCAAGCAGACGCTATCGCCCGCCATCTCAGCGAAAGCCTGACTCCATTGGGGATTGCGGTGCGGTGCAGCATCAAAGAGTTTGAGCCGGCCCCCACCGCGAAGCCGGACTCAGCACAAAGCTCCCTCGCACACCTCGCACAGCCAGCGCCACAGTCGCGCAAGCGCCTGTGGGTGGTGTGCGAGTCCGCCTACAGTCCGGAACCGTCCTTGCTAGAAGAACCGATTGTCAGGCGGTTGCGAGCCCTGCTAGACACGCCGGTCGGGGAATTTCTCAAAGAGTTCAAGTCGGCGTCGATCGTCGGGCGAGTCAGCGGTGAGGCGAAACCTGAGTGGGTGGTGCGCGTCAACCTGACTCCTGCTGAGGAACTCCTGAGAGCGTGGGCTCGCTGGGGTGACGTCCAGGCTATCGCAGCCCTGCTCAATCGCGCTCTAGCCTCCCAGAAAGTGGCCGTGAGAGCGGCGCTGCAGGAATCAACGCTACACCTGCTGTGCTCGGCGGGCGACCGCTCGCCCTCCCCTAGCGCAGGAGCGCCAGACAAGCACCCTGTCGTGGCGGCGGTGCTGCCGGTGCTGCAAAGCATCTCCCCTCAAGGCATCCACGCCACCACCATTTACGGCGTCAGAGCTTCTGAGCGTCACTCAGACAGCCAGCTGTTCATTTCCGCTGAAACCCTTCTGGCTCAAGAAGAGTCGCCGGTTTGGATACACTGGCTGGATTTGCCCGCAGCCAAAGACCCCGCCAAAGCAGAAACAGCCCTGGAACTGGCCAAGCGCGGAGATATAGCCGCTCTCACCTTTTTGCTCGACCGGGTGATCCATTCAAATTTAAATGCCAAACTGGCGACCGGCGGCATTCAGGTTCAAGTCCTGCAAAAAGGCGACTTGCTGCACGTGATCGCCGACGCCTCAGTCTGCCCCCAGCAAAGTCGCGTGGGCCCGCCGGTGGCCCGGTTCCTGCGCCAGCTGCAGCTTCCCGGAATTACTGGGCTGCGCGTCTACGGACGCCGTGCCGGTGCCAAGCTGCCCCTCTGGCGCTACGGCGCGGATTTTGTCGCCCGCCCCAATAAAGTAAAAGCTGAGCCACCAAAAGAGCTCGCCGCTCCAGTCACGGGTTCTGGCAATTTGCTGTCTGAACCGGGCGAGCTGGTTTTCCGCCCAGACCTCAAACCGGAAGAGAGCGATGCCGGTGAGAGCCCCACGCTCCCGGAGAAACTCGTTGAGGCGGTTCAGCTTGTCCTGGTTCGCTCGCAAGTGTTTGTTCCAAGCAACCCCCTAGCCCGTCAAGTCACTCCCCAAGGCGCTTGGGTTGCTTTAGTTTGGGGCACCCTGGGATTGCTCCTCACCCTGCAAACCGACTGGGCGATCGGCGCACTGCTGCGCTCCCGGTTCAATCAGGTTTCCCCAGAAGCGATAGCACAAAAACCGGGAAATGTCAACACCGACATGCCGGCACCAACCGTGTCCGTGCCCCTGCCCCAAATCGAACTGTCAAAATCCAAAACCGACGACCGGTCTGTGTTTAATGCCTCTGGCTTTACCGAGCAGGGCGAGAGCGAGGTCACAATTGCCGGCAACTGCCCGACCACAGGCGGCGATATCGACCCAGAGCGCTGCGTTCCGGAATCCTCCGACTACCCCAGCTTCAACAGCCGGCAGCTCGACGGGCAGGTGGCTATCTATCAGAAGTACCTCGAAGAAGTGGGGAAGCCAGATATCATGATTGTGGGCAGCTCCCGCGCCTTGCGGGGAGTCGATCCGCTGACGCTGCAAAAAACCCTGAACGAGCAGGGGTATCGGGGGCTGAAGATATTTAACTTCGGGATAAACGGCGCTACGGCGCAAGTGGTAGATTTGCTGCTCAGAGAAATCCTCCTGCCGGATCAGCTGCCGAAACTGGTCTTGTGGGCGGACGGAGCGCGAGCTCTCAACAGCGGTCGGGTCGATGTCACTTACAATGGCATCGCCCTTTCTGAAGGCTACAAAAAGCTGGCGAAAGGAAAGCGCCCCGTCGTCACTCCTCAAGGGGTGAAATCTTCTGATTCCGGGGAGTCTGCAGAAAGCGCGTCCGCCGGCAAGCCGGTGGCTGAGACATTTTGGCGGAGCAGCTATCAAGAAATCGGCGAGTGGCTCAATGAAAAACTGGCCGGCTTTTCTGCGACCTATCCCCGGCGCGACCTGCTGAAAGCCCTGCTGCAGCAGCAGCTGGCTCAGACGCTGACATCCAAGTCTCTCTCTCTAGCTCCCTCACCCGACGAGCCCGCTTCCCCACAAAAAGAAGCCTCAGACGCCGAAACCCCGGCGGGGAATCAGGTTGCTGTTTCGGTGGACAGCAACGGGTTCCTGCCGCTGCCGGTGCGCTTCAATCCCACCACTTATTATAAAAAACATCCCAGAGTCTCTGGCAGTTTTGACGCTGACTACGAGTCGTTCCAAGTGGCAGGCCGGCAAACCGCTGCTTTTAAAACTGTCCTGCAGTTTCTCAGCGAGCGCCAGATTCCCCTTGTCTTTGTCAATGTGCCGCTGACTGCAGACTACTTGGATGCCGCACGCCAGCAGTACGAACAGGAATTCCGCGAACACATGGTGCGCCTGTCAATGGAACAGAAATTTATTTTCCGCGACCTGTCAGAGCTGTGGCCGGCTCAGAATGAGTTCTTTTCTGACCCCAGCCACCTGAATCGCTACGGCGGTTACGAAGTTTCCAAACGACTGGGGCAAGACCCGATAATTCCCTGGCCTTCTGCTGACGGAGGAGTGGAGCGACGGGAGTAGGAACTGGTTTTTACCCTCCTTCCGGGGGCGCTAGGAGTGCCGGTGGCCCGCCCCTGCAGCCTGGGAACGCCTCCCTGGAGTGCTTCGCACTCTTTATTCCTCGCTCTCAAACGAGGGAATGTCCTGTTACCAGTGCCCAGTGACTCACTAGCATGGAATTTCTATCGCTTCCCTACGCACTTTTCTTTCTGAGCGTCCTCGGCGTTTACTGGTCAGTTCAGCAACAGCAATGGCGCTTGTGGCTGATTCTGTGCGCCAGTTTGGCTTTCTACGCTTCCCTGCAAATTCAGTACATCCCGCTGCTGCTGGTCAGCATTTTAATTAACTTCCGCTTGGGACGGGAGCTGGCAATTCTCGGCCCGGCTTCTCCCTCATCTACCTCACAAGAAGAGAGAATTAGAGTGAGAAGACCGCCCCTGCGGAAACCGGCGAGAAACAAGCGCCTCTCCGAGGGCGACTTGCTGGTGGCTGAGCAGCACTGGAATCGCCGGCGTCTGGCTGTTTTGTGCCTGGGGATTTTCCTGAATGTGGCGCTGCTGCTGGGGTTTAAGTATGTGCCCTTCCTGCTGTCCACAGTCGGGCAGCTGCTGAACTTGCCGCCGGCGCAAGAAAGCGCCAGCTGGTTCAAAGAAAATGTCCTGGCTCCCTTGGGCCTGAGCTTTTTCTCATTTGAGTGTGTCGCCTACTTAATAGACGTTTATCGGGGCGCACCGGCAAGCAAAGACTTTATCACCTTTGCCGCCTACAAATTCTTCTTTCCCAAGCTAATTTCCGGGCCGATTACCCGCTACCAATATTTTACCACACAGCTGGAAGGATTGCAATTTCCCACTCCCGATCAGCTGACCGAGGGACTTTGGCTGATTGCCAGCGGGGCGGTGAAAAAGGGGTTGCTGGCGGATAATTTGGGCCGGTTTGTCAGTGTCAGCTTTGAGAGTTTGCAGCGAGCCGGCAGCCAGGATATTTGGCTGGCCACTGTCGCGTATGGCTTGCAGCTGTATTTAGATTTCAGCGGCTATGTCGATATTGCCCGGGGCTGTGCGATGCTGCTGGGACTGAACCTGCCGGAAAATTTTGACTTCCCCTATTTTAGCACAAGCATTGCTGATTTTTGGCGCAGGTGGCACATGACTTTGGGGGATTGGCTGCGCAATTATTTGTATTTTCCTCTCGGCGGATCTCGCCAGGGGTTGAAGCGAACTTGCGTGAATTTGCTCATCGTAATGCTCGTGGCGGGGATTTGGCACGGTGCGGCTTGGGGATTTATTGTTTGGGGATTGCTGCACGGTGCCGCTTTGGTGGCTCACCGGCTCACAGAAGCGCTCTCCACTCGCGTCAGCGCCCTCAAAATCTGGTGGGAAAGCATTCCCGGTGTGGTGATGGCGTGGGCGCTGACTCAGGGGATGGTGTTTACTTCTTGGATTTGCTTCCGACTTCCTAATTTGAAAGATTCTGGTTGGGCGCTTTTGCACTTGTGGGGGCACGCAGCCGATCCGCAGTTCGCTCAAAAGGTGTATGTGGAGGGATTTGGTTTGCAGCGATTCCAGATGGCGTTGCTGCTGGAGGCAATAGTTGCGGCGATGGCGGTGTCTTTTGTGCTGCATCGCGGTTTGAAGTTGGAGCTGAATTCCCCTCTGAAGATTTTGCTCGTGCCGGTGTGCTTTTTCGCGGTTTGGCTGCTCGCTCCTGAGGGTACGCCGCCGTTTATTTACTTTGATTTTTAGCTCTCAATTGGCGAGTTTACAGGTATATTGCGCAAGTCGCGGGGCTAAGAAACCCGGTTTCTTAAAGAAACCGGGTTTCTGGCATCTGAAATATTTTCCAATCCAAAATCCCAAATCCAAAATCCAAAATTGATATTATAGCAGTAGCCAGTTAGATTAGGACACGCTCGATACGACGTATAGACGTAGGGCAGGCGTCTCGCCTGCCCTCAAAGTCTCTGGGACAGGCGAGACGCCTGTCCTACGTCCTAACCAATATGACTGCTGCTATGTATCCTACGGCGAGCCAGGAGACGGTCACGCACTCCTTCTGGGTCACACCGGGCTTCATTTTGCTTGCGGATTTCCTCCGCACGCTGTTGCCGGTGCTGCAAATACGCTTCAACCTCGTGCCGGTGCCGCAAGTAGAAACCAATCACAGCCATCAGCGAGATTCAAGGCGGGGTATTGATAGGCAATTTCCTCAGCGGTTGCGCCTTGATTGAAAGCAAATACAACTGTATCGAGAGTCACTCGCGTTCCGCCGGCTCGCACTGCGCCATCAGGACTCACTGCTAGGGGAATTGGGCCGGCTGCAATAGAAAGGGTCATCGCATTCTGGTTCTCGGTGATTCGTTTTCTATTATAGCAATAGACACTTAGGTTAGGACGTAGGACAGGCGTCTCGCCTGTCCCTATCCCTACTAGCAAGTGAGATGCCTTGTCCATTACTGAGCTGTCTATTGCTATATAAGGGCAGGCGCGGGGGCACTGCCCTTACTGTTGAAATGAAGGGCAAAGAAGGTAAAGTAAGAAAGCCGGTGTTTGCTTTCGATTTACTCGTGCGTCGTGCCATCCGGCATGATTGCGCCGGTGAGCTTTGCATCCTTCAGGTTTGCTCCTGCCAGGTTTGCTCCCTTCAGGTTAGCTTTTTCCAAGTTTGCACCTTCCAGATTTACGCCACGAAGGTCTGCGGAACTGAGGTTAGCCCCACTGAAGTTGGTTCTGATGAGGTTGACTCCGCAGAAATTGACCCCGCTCATGTTTTGCCCACTCAGGTTTGCTCCACAAAGGTTTACCGTCAGCCAACTTATCCCAGTCAGGTTAGCGCCACTTAGGTTTGCTTCCTCAAAGTTGGCTTTACTCAGCTTCGCTTCACTCAGGTCTGCCCCTGTTAGGTTAGCTTTTCCTAGGTTTGTCTGGAATAAGTTGGCACTACTCAGGTTTGCCGCAGTTAGGTTCGCAAAATTCAGCTTGGCTTCCCTTAAGTTGGCTTGACTCAGATTCGCCTGAATAAGTCTTGCCTCCTGCAATTGGGCACTGGTTAGGTTTGCCCCACTCAGGTTGGCTTCAATCAAGTCCGCTCTGTACAGGATCGTCCCACTCAGGTTTGCCCCTTGCAGGTTGGCCCCAGTCAGGTTTACTTGACGCAGGTCAGCACCGGCTAGGTTTGCATTTTCCAGTGAAGCGCAAGGGCCAATCCAAGAGGCACCGGCTTGAACCGGGTCAAAATCCTCAGGGAATACAGTCTCTGCGCTGTAAATCGATTGTTGGAAGTTGGCTCCCTCAAGGTTTGCCCCTTCCAGATTTGCCTCCAGCAAGCTGGCATTACTCAGATTGGCATTACTCAAGTCTGCCCCGCTCAGCTTTGCTTTCCTCAAGCATCCCCCAGTCACGTTGGCTCCATTGAGGTTTGCCTCACTCAAGTCTGCCGATGGCAGATTGGCTCCGATTAGATTTGCCTTTCTGAGTTTGGCCTTTCCTAGCTTGGCCTGAAGCAGTCTTGCTTGACGCAAGTCTGCATGGCTTAGGTTTGCCTCACTCAGGTTTGTGCTGTTCAACCCTGCCTTACAGAGTTCAGCGCCCCTGAGATTTGCACCGCTCAGGTTGAGCTGGCCCAAGGATTTCCCTCTCAGATTCAATCCCGCCAGGTTAATCCCACTAAAGTCCCGCTCTCCCTTCTCATACCGGCTGAAAAACTCCTCCGCACTAACCGCCGGCTCCTGACTTTCCTCAACAACCTCCTCCGCATCTCCCTCAACATCCCCACCACCGGCACTCCCTGCATCCTGAGCCGGTTTCACCGATTGTTGGCGGATTTGCTCCTCCAGGCGCTCGATACCCAGCCTCACGCTCTCCTCATCACCGGCACTCCCAAACGCCACATCGTTCTTACTTGCCGGTTCCTTAAAAGTGCCGGCACTCTCCAGCGAACCGCTCCCACTTCCTGCGACATTAACCCCCTCTTGCAGTTTCGCAATCTCCCCTCTCAAACTTTCCAGCTCCTGCGCAAAATTTGCCGGCGGTGTCTCTCCCCACCGGCTATTAAATCTGTCCGTCAGGACATCCAGCCGAAATTCCAGCTCCGCAATCGATTTCTTCAAAGCGATTTGCTGGGTTTCCAGCTGCAAAACCCTCGTTGCCAGGGACGCCACCTCGCGCTCTAAGTCAGACATCTTCTTCTAATCTCTTGCCGGTCACACTGATTCCCTCTGATCTTCTCACGTTTGGGGAGCGGGGAAAACCAGATTCCCAAATCCGGCTAATCACTCCTGCAATTGCCCGCCCTAACCGGCTTTATTTCTCCAGCGTCCGAATTTATTCTGCCGGCGCACCGGCAACCGCCCATCACTCGCCTACCGGCAATCCAGCCAATCACTCTCTCAACCCTCTCCCAAAGAGTCATGCAGCTGCCGGTGCTATAGCATTTCTCATATTAGTGAGGGACTGAAAAACCCGGTTACTTCGGCGAAACCGGGTTTCTGGCACGTCCTTCATCCAACTGCGAACCGCTATATATAAAACAGTACCCACCTTCAGGCCGGAAAAATCTACCCAAAGGAAGAGTGCGAACACCGGCAGAGTAACGCCAATTTTTCACCGCGCTATCCCACTTGCAGAGCCGCTACCCTTCAGGCACAGGCGTGTTGATAGTGCGCATCCACCCAGCAGCGCGGTAGCGCCTCCCCAGAAGGGAACATCAGTTCCGATTTGAGGTAGCTTTCCGGCTCTTGCATTTCTTCCCCTGCGTGCGACCGTGCGGTAATATAAGACTTGCACGGATCGTACATATCTTCCAGCGCCATCACTTCTAACAAATCGCAATTTTTTTTGTGCATTAAAAACATACTGTCTCCTTTGTTACCAAAAACCGACTCTATTTTTCTGGTAGCACAGATTTCCCCGGCCATGTGTTAGGAATTGTAAAGAAAATCGAGGTGAGCTTTACGCCATCTACCTCCAGACATACTGATACAGATTCCGTTGAATGACCTATCAAAACAAACAAGCCCCCGCGAGGGGGCGTCTTGCTTTTGTGCTGAATGATTTGCCGAAAGTGATAAGATTAGAACTGCCGGCGCTTTTCTGGGAGCTAAACCATATAGGAGCACCAGTCGCTCCAGCTGCCGGCATAGAGTTTGCCGGTGGGGATGCCGGCGATTTCTAGGGACAGCAGGTTGACGCAGGCTGTGACGCCGGAACCGCAGTAGACCATGATTTCCTCAGCTCCCTCCAAGTCTTTCCACCGCAGTTTTTGCTCGGATGCCGGTCGCACATTGCCCTGTGCGTCGGTGACTTCTTGCCAGAAGTAATTTACCGCTCCGGGAATGTGACCGGCAATGGGGTCAATTGGCTCTCGCTCGCCCCGGTAGCGGTCAGGCTCACGCGAATCCACCAGCGCCACTCCCGCCAAGTCTTTGCGGGCTCTCACATATTCGATATCCACCACTCGCTCCGGTTGCAGTTGGGGCGCAAAGTTCCCTCTCTCCGCCACCGGCACTTCCGCCGTTACGGGATACCCAGCCTTTTGCCAGCCGGTGAACCCCCCATCGAGCACGGCAACTCGGTCGTGTCCCAGGTGGCGCAGCAGCCACCACAGCCGCGCGGCGAAGGCCAACCGCGAATTGTCGTATGCAACAACCAGCGTTTCTTGGAAATTCACCCCGATGCCGGCGAGTGTCTCCGCCAGCTGAGCCGGATCGGGCCAGGGGTGACGCCCTCCGTGCCGGCTGACCGAACCGGAAAGATGCCGGTCTAAATCCAGATAGAAAGCTCCGGGAATGTGACTGTCGCTGTATTGGTTCTGGCCCAATTGCGGGTCGGCCAGGGAAAAGCGGCAATCGACGATGGCCACTTGCGGGTCATTGAGGTGTTGGGACAGCCACTGGAGGGAAACGACGCTATCTGTATTAGTCATGGGCAGCAGATGAAATCAACATGGCCATCCTACCCTCCGGGCACCCAACCGTTTTGTAAAATTTTGTTAACGCTTCCCACTTTTCCGTGCTAGTAAGCTACGCTAGTGAGCAACTGAGCTAAAGGCTGCTCTCCCCCCATTGGGGAACGGGACAGAGGTTAGTTCAGAGAAAAAAACGGGGACATTAGTCGTGTCCCCCCAAAAAAAACAAATAATACTTATAATCTACCATGAACTCGATAACTCAGTCAAATATCTCTAGCTCAGCAAATCAGTGGATTTTCGAGTCGAGCGCTTTTCCTCTCAACCTGGTCAACGCCGTCAAGGCCATTCTAGAGGATGTGGCCGAAAAGATTGAAGAAGTGCGAGTCATGGCGCACAATAAGTGCCCCTGGGCCCTGTACCTCAGCAAATCGGGCCACCGGTGCGCCCAGTTCATCGCCCGACGAAAATTCTCCGGACTTCATTTGAGCCTCTTGCTTGACGGCGCTATTATAACAGATTTGGCAACCGGCGAGCAGTATAGCGCCACCCCCCACAGCTGTACCTGCGATGACTTTATCAACTGGCACTGCGCCACCGGCGACAAATGCGAGCACATCATAAAGCTGGAGGAGCACACGGCTGAGTTAGTCCCAGCTGAAGCTGAAGCCCTCCCACCGGCACCGGCAGCGCCACAGGAGCGCGTTGAAATCGATTTAAACGACTTGCCGGCTAGCTGTGAGGCCATAGAGGCCACGGGCTGGGACGGATCTGCCCACCGGCAGTATTGGGTTTTTGCCGCAGACGAGAGCCGAAACACTCGCAGCAAGCGGGACATCGGGCGGATTTCCGAATGGCGCACCGGCACTGACATTCTAGCATATGTTCCAGACCAAATTGCCGGCGGGCGAAAGTTCAGCACCACTTTTGATGCCGTCGCCTTCCTGATGTACCGCTGCGGATTGCAGCCGTGTCGCCGCTGGACAGGAGAGTTTATCGAGCCAGAGGAAAAAGTATCGCCCGATCGGGATGAGGATTTGGACTATCACCTCAGTCCAGGAGATCGCCTCCCGCCCAGAAGGGCGTGGTCTGAAGGCTCGGAATATATGGACGATGACGGCTGTATTCCGTGGTGATTCCCATCCCGGGAGCATCCCCGTTGTGCAAAGAAGCCCAAATGAATGCGACAATGATTTCAGCAGGGGGTAGGAGCGGATGATTTTTGGCCAGCGAATCTTTGGAAACGGGATTGAAACATTCCCATCCCTGCCGGCACTGTCTCGTCGTCGGGTGCGGCTCCCTTGTGGGACGCACCTTATTCGGGGCGAGTTGCTGCTGCTTTCTGGGCGTATTCTAAATTGCTGCGGTATTCGCCGGCTTTTTTCTGCGCCAGGGCATAATTGGCACTTGATGCCGGCACCGCTTCCATCAGCGCTATCGCTTCCCGCCACTGACCGGCAACCAAATTCCAGTCTAACTTTGATTTGGCGGATTGAGTCAGCTGAGCCGCAATTGTCGCTTTATTAACCGCTTCTCGGAAGGCGTCAGGCTGTGGGGAAGACTCTGGGGAAGACTCTGGGGAAGACTCTGGGGAAGCTGTGCCGGCTGCCGGTCGGGAGGCTGCCGGTACAGACATAGCTTGCCGGATTTCTGGCAATTTTGCCAGCCCCCAACTGCCCGCAACACCCAACACAACTAGCAGCGATACCAGTGCGATTTTAGATGGCTTTGGCAGCTTTTGCGAATAGCTGGGAGCCGGTTTGACTGTCTGCGGCGGATTTGCCTTTCCTTTTTTAACCCGGGTCAGCCCCATCTCTCCCCGCAGCCGGTCAAGTTCTATATCTGTAGTGTCCACCGGCTTCTTGCCTGCCTGCCGGTGGGGTGCCAGTTTCGATTTGCGGGTCAAATGCCGGCGCACCAAAAATTCTACTTGGTAGAGATACGCCGCGCACAGCCACCAAATCGCTGGGGCTAGGTTGGATAGCCAAAACTCATAACTAGCGAACTCCGTCTCCCACATTTCCATGCAGGAATTTAACTGCCTCGGGTTTTGATAGTAACAGCTATCGAGCGGGAAGAACGGCACAAAAATTATGATAAGTGCTAGAGAGGAGAGCAGCATCACCGTTGGGGCGTAGAAGCCTTCCCACAAGCTTCTGGGGCTGGGCACCCCTGCCAGCCATCCTGGGGGCGAATTGCCAAATAGGAAGTGGTGAGTGTAGGAAAAGACCAGTGCGGACACCAGCAAAGCGATTCCCATAAACTTGAGCAATGGAACCGGATCGTCTGCCAGTACCGACACAAATAAGCCGGCAAAGAACCCCCAAAAGCCGGCAATTCTCAGAACAATCGCCATCCACAGAATTAAAGCGCATGTCCTCAGCCACGAGCTGGGATAGGGAAACCATGCTGGCCATTGGGATTTGCCGGTTCGCTCTGCCTTCTGTTCTGGTTTGTGTTCCATAATAGCTGCTCCTGATGGACTGTTACCCCAATCGCGGGAACGCAGTGCCAGCCCTGACTGCCAACCTTCCGCGCAGTTCCCTGACTTTATTGAGTTTCTATAAGAATAGTAGCACAATTGTTATAAAAATCAATAAAAATGGCAGCGCTGCCCCACCGGCATCCGGGCGCGGCTGCGGCATAATAGAAGAGGCGATCGCACCGGCATCCCTCACAACCATGCCTCCCACCGGCACCCTCACCCCCGAACAAACCGCAGACGGCTCTTTCACCTTTTTCTCGGCTGAATTTGGCGAAACCTTTCACTCTGTCCACGGAGCGCGACAGGAAGCGGAACTCAAATTTGTCGAGCCAACCGGCCTAGCACTGAAAGCTTTGCAGCCGGCAGTGCGAATCCTTGACATTTGTTATGGATTGGGGTATAATACAGCGGCAGCTCTCGCAACCATTTGGTCTGTAAATCCAGACTGCCGCGTCGAATGGGTGGGGCTTGAGCTAGACCCAGCCGTGCCCGAAGCGGCGATTGCCCACCACCTGCTCGACAGCTCACCGGCACCTATCCCCCAGCTCTTGACAGAACTGGCACAATCAGCAGAAATTCACACAGACCGGCTCGCCGCCCAGTTGCTTATTGGCGACGCCCGAGAAACTATTAGAGAAGTGTGCCAGTCTGGTTTCCAGGCAGACGCCCTTTTTCTAGACCCCTTTTCCCCGCCAACTTGCCCGCAGCTGTGGACCGTGGAATTTCTGGGGCTGGCCGGCCAATGCCTGAAGGCAGACGGGGTTTTGGCCACCTATTCCTGCTCGGCAGCTGTCCGCGCCGCCCTGATGGAGGCCGGGTTGCGGGTGGGCAGCAGCCCGCCGGTGGGCCGCCGGTCGCCCGGGACAGTGGCCAGTCTCACCGCCGCCGGCCTGCCGGCACTCTCGCCCCAAGAACAGGAGCACTTGCGGACTCGCGCCGCTATCCCCTACCGCGATCCGCAACTGCGCGACTCCGCTGAGGCCATTGTGCGCCGGCGCAAACAAGAGCAGCAGGCGTCCTCCCTGGAACCCACCTCCCACTGGAAAAAGCGCTGGCTCAACCGCGCCTTTTCCCCAGCGCAGACTGCCGGTGAAAATGTTACCGAAAGTTAAGAAATTGCTCCGCCACCGCAAAATTGTGCCAGTTTAGAATTAAATGAGTGGGAAATAGGGAGTGTTCCTTCAAGAGCGGCGGGCAGTTCAGACCGGCAAACTCCTCGATCCTTCTAACGCCTGTACGGCTAAAGCTTGTGCGCTGCTCCCCGGTTCCCCACAGAGAAGCTAAAAAAAATGTTAAAACCATATAAACAGACTTTCAAAGGCATAATTATCTGAGCCCGGATTTTGATGTATCAAGTACCTCTAGAGTTTGCAAAGCAAGGTGTGCCAGCGTGAGCTTCCTCGATTCAGAACAGCCAAAAGTTCTTGTTGTGGACGATCATCCAGCCAGCCGAATGACAGCTGTTGCCCTGCTGTCGGTGGAGGGCTACGACGTATTTGAAGCGGAAAGTGGGCCAGCAGCGCTCAACAGCATCGGCGAAACCAGTCCCGACGTGATTCTGCTGGACGTGATGATGCCGGGGATGGACGGGTTTGAGGTGTGCCGGCGTCTCAAGCAGGACGAACAGACGCGCTTGATTCCAGTGATATTTATAACGGCGCTCAATGACCGGCGATCGCGCATCAAAGGGATTGAGGTGGGAGGGGATGATTTTCTCACCAAACCCTTTGACCACCTGGAACTCGCCGCCCGGGTGAAATCGCTGGTGCGCCAGAAGCGCCTCAACGAAGACCTCGACCACGCCGAGCGCGTCCTGTTTTCCATCGCCCGCGCCGTGGAGAGCCGAGATCCCAACACCGGCGACCACTGCGAGCGCTTGGTGCAGCTGGGAAAGGCATTTGGGGAGTTCCTCGACCTGTCCCGCGCCGAAATTCGCACCCTGATGTGGGGGGGCTATCTCCACGATATCGGCAAAATCGGCGTTCCAGACGCAGTGCTGCTCAAGCGGGGCAGTTTAACCCCAGAAGAGTGGCAGATCATGAAGCAGCATGTGATCGTCGGGCAGCAGATCTGCCAGCCCCTGCGCACCATGCGCAGTGTGCTCCCCATCATTCGCCACCACCACGAGCGCTGGGACGGCACCGGCTATCCCGACGGGTTGGCCGGCTCGGAGATTCCCTACCTGGCGACGGTTTTTCAAATTATTGATATCTACGACGCCCTGATCAGCGAGCGCCCCTACAAACCGGCCTTCACGGTTGAGGAAGCTCTGGAGACGATCGCTGCCGAAACCAGAAAGGGCTGGCGCAATCCCAAACTGGCAGAGCAGTTTACGGAATTTATCCGCACCGCCGGCATTGAGCTGCCCCAGCCGGTGCCGGAGTCTTGCGAGCTGCCCCAAGTCGGTGCCTGGCGGGGGTGATAGGGCTTGTGTCAATTTTAGGTGGGGCACCGGACACAGCGCATGGATGTGAGATCTGTATCTGCAATCTAAAATTGACTCGCTGATGTTTGCTGCTGGTTCAAAAAACCGGAGGGTGAGGGCGCAATCGCGATATACTCCTTTCGGAGAGACTAGCGCAAAATAAAGAATGGTAGCGGTAGCGATTCTAGCAGCTGGGCGCGGCACGCGCATGAAATCTGACCTGCCCAAGGTCTTGCACCCTCTGGGAGGGAGAACTCTGGTGGAGCGAGTTCTCAACAGTTGTCTTTCGATTCAACCGTCCAGGCGGTTTGCAATTGTCGGGTATGGCAGTCATCTGGTAAGAGACGCTTTGCAGTCTGCAGCCGGTCTGGAGTTTGTGGAGCAAAAACAGCAGCTGGGCACGGGGCACGCTGTCCAGCAACTCCTGCCTCATCTGGAGGGGTTTGAGGGCGATTTGCTGGTTTTGAATGGGGATGTGCCCCTGCTGCGGGCCCCAACAATTAAATTGCTTCTGGAAACTCACAGAGAACATCAAAATGCAGCCACTCTGCTCACGGCTCACCTGCCCAACCCTCAGGGCTACGGGCGGGTGTTTTGCGACGGGAATAATATTCTCAAACAAATTGTTGAGGACAGGGACTGCACCCAAGCTCAGAAGCAAAATAGACGCATTAATGCCGGTGTTTACTGCTTTAACTGGCCGGCTTTGGCTGAGGTTCTGCCACAACTAAAGGCGGAAAATGACCAGCAGGAATATTATTTGACCGATGCGGTGAACTACCTCAAGCCGGTGATGGTGGTGGATGTGGAGGACTATCAGGAAATTCTCGGCATCAATGACCGCAAGCAACTGGCTTCAGCTTACCAGATATTGCAAACTAGAATTAAGGATGACTGGATGGCTGCCGGTGTGACTTTAATCGATCCCGACAGCACTACAATTGACGATACGGTGCGCTTACAGCCGGATGTGGTAATTGAACCGCAGACGCACTTGCGCGGCAATACCTCGATTGGGGCTGGCTGTCGCATAGGTCCCGGCAGTTTGATTGAAGATAGTCAAATTGGGGATAAGGTGACGGTACTCTATTCTGTAGTGTCGGACAGTACGGTGGCTGGCGGGACTCGAATTGGCCCCTACGCCCACCTGCGAGGGCATGCTGTGGTGGGCGAGAACTGCCGGTTGGGGAATTTTGTGGAGATTAAAAATAGCACCCTGGGCGATAAAACGAATGTGTCTCATTTGTCTTATTTGGGAGATGCTACTGTGGGCAACCGGGTTAATATTGGTGCGGGGACGATTACTGCCAATTATGATGGGGTGAATAAGCACGCGACGCAGATTGGGGACAATACTAAGGTGGGGTCTAATAGTGTTTTGGTTGCGCCGGTGACTCTGGAGGAAGGTGTTACGGTGGCGGCGGGTTCTGTGGTGACGGAGGATGTGCCGGCGGATTCTCTGGTTATTGCTCGCGCCCGTCAGGCAGTTAAGCCCGGTTGGCGCATGAAACAGAAGCCGGATGACTCATCTGAACCGGCAAATCCCAGCTGAAGAAGCGCCTGGATTGTCTTTGAGGTGGGGAGAAACCAATTGAGGGCAGGCGAGACGCCTGCCCTACGCCTAGATTTCCCAGCTGTAGGGTGGGTTGCCCTCTTAGGGCAACCCACCTCCCCAAGGCGCAATAGAAATACAGAGAAACTCTGAACAATTTCCCCCAAAGGGGTTGACAGCACCGGCACCTTGTTATATATTGGTAGTGTGGGAATCTGTGCCGGCATATAAGGTCGTGTTTGCGCCGGTTCGTAGTTGGGCTTCAGCCCAAAAAAGGTTCGTAAGTTCAGCGGAGCCCAAAAAAGGTTCGTAAGTTCAGCGGAGCCCAAAAAAGGTTCGTAAGTTCAGCGGAGCCCAAAGGAGGCAGATCCTCCAGAATAGCGTTCCCAGGCAGAGCCTGGGAACGAGGGAAAAACGAGAAAATTTCCCCCAAAAGGGGTTGACAGCACCGGCACCTTGTTCTATATTGGTATTGTGGGAAAATGTGCCGGCATATATATATAAGGTAGGTCAGCGGGTAGGGGGCACCATGAAGTATTGGCGGGGTTTGATTGCTTGTGGGGCTGTCGCACTGTCAGTAACCGGCTGTTGGGGGGAGAAGTCGCCTGACGAAATTCGCGCCGCCCTTGAGAAGGGAGTGGTGCTGATAAGCTACGGGGATAGGGGAGGGCATGGCACCGGCTTTGTGGTGGGGAGAAATAAGGGAGTCTGCACCGCACTCACCGCCGCCCATGTGTCAAATGCCAGCCAGCAGTTGCTGGTGCAAACGTATGATAAGAAGCTTTGGAATCGGGTTGAGGGAAAACCGCTTCCCGGGTTGGATTTGGCGGAAGTGAGGTTTGAGGTGAAAGCGGGAGATTGCCCGTATCCCGCACTGGTATTGGGGAATTCCGATAAACTCAAGTCGGGCGACAGGGTGCGGATATTTGGCTATCCACAAAGACTGGGTACGTCGGTGTTGGTGGCGCAATTCCCCGGCGGGGAAGTGACGGCGGTGGAAAATCCACCACTCCCAGAAGGCTACGCTATATCTTACGATGCTAGCACCTTCGGGGGGATGAGCGGCGGGCCGGTGGTTAATGCGGCGGGGGAAGTTGTGGCGGTGCACGGGTTAGCGGATTTGGTGAATATGTCGCCGCAACAGAAAGCTGATGTTGAGGGGAGATTGGGTGAGAATTTCCTGACGTTTCGCTGGGGGATTCCGATTAATGCTTATTTGGCGCGTTTCCCGGATGTTCGCGTCAGGGGTGCCGGCGATCTGGAATTGCCGGTACTCGGTGTGTGGCTGATTCTTTCTGGGGGAATTGCCGGTGGGCTTTTGTTGGGGGCGCGATTGTTTGGGTTTCGGAGTTCTCCCTTATCTGGGAATTCTTCTCCCCCAAAGGGAGTGAGTGCGCCCCAACCTCCGCAACCCCCATCTCAAGGAGGGGGGGTAAGAGGTTTGCCTCTCAATTCATTTGCCTTTGACACGGTGACAGTAGATGCGCGGGGGCGAGAAACCCACCGCAGTCGCCGGCAAGCTGAATTCTTCCCCGAAGACTTGGGAGGCGGGGTAATTCTGGAAATGGTTTCCATTCCGGGGGGAACTTTTGGCATGGGTTCGCCAGATTCGGAATCAGGGCGATATGACAGCGAAAGTCCGCAACACTGGGTGAAGGTGCAGCCCTTTTTTATGGGGAAGTACGCCGTAACTCAGGCGCAGTGGAAAGTTGTGGCAGCTTTGCCTAAAGTAAATTGCGACTTAAATCCAGATCCGTCTCATTTCAAAGGCGCAAACAGGCCGGTGGAGAATGTATCGTGGGACGATGCGATGGAATTTTGCGCCCGACTGTCCAAAAAGACTGGGCGCGACTACCGCTTACCCAGCGAAGCTGAATGGGAATACGCCTGTCGCGCGGGAACTACAACTCCGTTCCACTTCGGCGAGACGATTACGACTGATTTGGCTAACTACGACGGCGACTATACCTACGCCTCCGAACCGAAAGGCAAGTATCGCGGGGAAACAACGCCGGTGGGGAGTTTTCCGCCGAACGCCTTTGGTTTGTACGACATGCACGGAAATGTCTGGGAGTGGTGCGCCGATTATTGGCACGGGAATTATGACGGTGCGCCCTCCGATGGGAGTGTCTGGAATTCTGGCGGAAACGAAGATCGCCGATACCGGATGCAACGTGGGGGTTCTTGGAACGACGATCCCAGGGATTGCCGTGCGGCTAACCGCGACGGGTACGGGCCGGAGTTCAGGAATGACCTTATCGGGTTCCGCGCAGTCGTTTCTGCTGTCAGGACTTAATAGCCCTTTACCCTTTTCCCCTTTTGCCCTTTGCCCTTCTTTCCTTTTCCCTCTTCCCTCTCTCGCGCGAAGCGCGATCGCGATTTTTTTTTACAAAGCTGTTGGCGAATCCGTAAGCGGTTAAACCTTCTCACTCAGGAGTAAAGAGGGCGAAGCATTGGCGAAGCGAAATTTCGGGCGCAGTCGTAAAGATCCTCGCGCCAATGCTTCGCCCTTCCCTTATCGCTACCTGCAGACAAACCCAAAAAACTTCAGCCCAAAAATGTCCTAAGCGCGACTATTTGTGCAATCGGTGAAAGGATAACATTCGCTCATGCTTCGCCCTTCCCCTATCGCTACCCGCAGACAAACCCAAAAAACTTCAGCCCAAAAATGTCCTCAATCACCGGCTTCCCTATCCTCCTTAGCCAAATAATCCTTAAGAGGCACACTCAGCGGTTTAGGGGCGGGACAATTTGCCGGATTGCTGCACTGGTAACTGGGAGTACCCCCTGGTAAAAGCGCCCCAGCAACCTTTTGCAACTCCTCATAAGGATCGGCACCCACCTGCAGAGTCAAAACCAACTCACAGCTGTCGCCACCCAGTTTTGTTTTCGCGCAAATAACCCATTGCTTCTCCGTATTTGGATCGGCGCGATAACTCAATTCCTTCAAACCTTCCTCCCGCAACTTCTCCATGCGATCCGCAATTTCCAGACAGCGCTTCTGTGGCGTATAACCGCCCCCAAGGGTGTTAACCATCCTCAACCAAGGTTTCGTCTCGCTGTCATGTCGGTACATAACCGCGTACACATCCCCGCCTCGTTCGGAATCCGCTTGGATAGCGCAAGAAAACCGACTTTTAGGGCTAACCAGAAAAGTTTCTTTCGCCCAAAAGGAAAGGAAAGCCAATATGGCGAGTCCAAGAAGCATCCCCATATAGAAAATCTTCCTTTCCTGAGGATCTGGATTTTGCGGATAGGTAGGTGCCATTTTCCCAAATCTGAGCTTGCTAAGTTAAAGTGAAAGTTAGTTTCCGGGCGATTCGCCGAGATTCCAGGCAATTGGAAAGATGCCGGTGGCGAATTAACAGGGGGTTAAACCTACAGCTAGTTCGTCGGCGATTCGCCGGGGTTCCAGGCGATTGGAAATCGCGGCTATACAGACGAAGCCCGCCTGCGCGGGCTAAAGAGTATAGGGAGTTTCCCCAAGCGGTGGAATTCTCATTGTCAGGCAGAGGTTCCGCTTCCCCCTGTCCCACCCATTATGACCTTATATGCCGGCACGGATTCCCATGATAATAAGGTAACACAACCCCGCGCAACTGTCAACGGTTTGTCGAAAAATTTTTCCCACCGGCAAACCAATTTCAGAGGCGAGGTGCCGGCGAGATTCCCACAGCCCTATCGAGAGCCGGTGAATAAAAACGACTAACTCGTAGCGTTCCCTAAGAGGGAACGCACCCTACCCCTTCTGTGCCCCCGTGCCGGCCCAAAACCGACCTTATATGCCGGCACAGATTCCCATGATAATAAGGTAACACACCCCCGCGCAACTGTCAACCGTTTGTCGAAAAATTTTTCCCACCGGCAAACCAATTTCCGCGCCAGATGCCGGTGGGATTGGCAAGCCGAAATTGTCGGCACCGCCCACATGCCGGTGTTAGAATAAAGATAGACGTAGCACAGGCGTCTCGCCTGTGCTTAAACCCCTACAACCGGCAGCCGGTTTGGGCTGACTCGCTCAACTCCAGAGTGTCGCCCAACTGCGAGCCGGTGTGATAGGCAGCCAGCAAAACTTGACTGGTTTTCCCCCAGCCAATCGTGCCGGTGGCGTCAATCCCAATCGCGCCCAAATCGCGCTTATTCTTCTCAGCTTCCCCGAAAGAACGCTTAAAAGCTTCCTCCAAAGAAAAACCGTCCGTCACCCGCACCACAATCCGCGCCGCCAGACACTCCTCGATGATGTCCTCCCCAATGCCGGTGCAGCTAATCGCCGCATGAGACGTCGCGTAATTCCCCGCCGGCATCGCCGAATCGCTGACGCGCCCGATGCGCTCAAAACCCTTCCCGCCGGTGGAAGTTCCCGCAGCCAAACGCCCCTGAATATCCAGCGCCACCACCCCAATTGTGCCGCGCCCAGGTTCCCCAACCGGCTCATTTTCAGCCACCACCCCAGCAGCTTCCCGGACAAAATTCTCCTCACGTTCCTGCATCCACTCCTGCAAGCGGTTATCCGTCAGCGGATTGTAAATAGGAACTTGCAACTCCCGCAATAATTCCGCCGAACCGTAATCCGAAAGCACCCGATCTGGAGAAGTCTGCAAAGCAGAAGCTAAATCAATCGGGTGCTGGACTCGCGACACATTAATCACCCCGCTAAACCGCTGAGCGGAACCGTCCATAAGTGAAGCGCTCATGCGGATTTGACCGTCCGACTGCAGCACAGAACCCGTTCCCGCATTGAAGCGCGGATCGTCCTCCAGCAAATGGCAACCCCGAATAGCAGCTTCCCGGGCACTTGCGCCGGCAAGCAGCAGGGAGTAAACTTCTTCCAATACTTTATAGAGAGACTTGCGAACTGCCTCAACCCCGCCTTTCCCCTTGAGAGAACTGCCGGCCCCACCGTGGATAATAAGCTTGGGTTGTACTTGCCCAGCTGTCATAACTTAAACCTCTTGAACAAAATTTAACTGAAACCGACTCTGCGCTGAAAAACCAAGGCGTAGCACAGGCGTCTCGCCTGTGCACCCCCGGCGACAAAACGCCGCACCGGCATCTCGCCTGTACACTTCTAGTAATAAGACGTAGCACCGGCATCTCGCCTGTGCTACCTCGTGCGCCCCCGTGCCGGCTTGTAGGACAGGCGTCTCGCCTGCCCTACAATTGAGATCCGGGTGATGCCTGCGACCGGCGGCGACGACAGCGTTCAGAGCAATACTTCACATCATCCCAGCAATCGGCCCATTTTTTACGCCAGGTGAAAGGGCGCTGGCAAACCGGGCACATTTTCGCCGGCAAGTCAGATTTAGAGCGCTGGCGTGCCATGCTAATTTAGCAATAATTTGTCCCTTCAATTTTACGCAAAAGGGAGCCGGTGGGCTAAAGCCCAAAGGAGAACCTTTTTGGGCTTGAGCCCAACGGAGAACCTTTTTGGGCTAAAGCCCAACGGAGAACCTTTTTGGGCTGAAGCCCAACGGAGAACCTTTTTGGGCTGAAGCCCAACTGCGCAACCGGCTCGGCTGCTAGAGCGGTAAGATAAAATAGCATAAAAACTTGTATTTGTCAAGGGGGAAGTGCGAAAATTGATCAATCAGGCGGCATTAGAGAGAGTGCGGATTGTCCTAGTCGAGCCCGCAGGGGCGCTGAATGTGGGTGCGACAGCGCGGGTGATGAAAAACATGGGGCTGCACCGGCTCGTTCTGGTGAGCCCCCACTGCGATCACCTCTCAGAAGACGCCCGGAAAATGGCAGTGCACGCGGCGGATATCTTGCAAACCGCCCAAGTCGCCGACAGCTTGCCCGCCGCCCTGCAAGGGTGCCAGCGGGCAATGGCCACAACCGGTCGGGAGCGCTCCTCACCGGCACCCCTCGAAGAGCCCCGCGACAGCTTATCCTGGTTGCTGGAAGCCCCCGCCGCCTTAATTTTTGGCCCAGAAGACCGGGGGTTGAGCAATGACGAATTAAAATACGCCCAGAGATTTATCCGCATTCGCTCCAGTGACGTCTATCCCTCCCTGAATCTGGCTCAGGCAGTGGCCATTTGCTGCTACGAGCTGCACAAGCTCTCTCGCACAGCGCCCACTCCCGCCCCAAGCGCCGGCCTTCCCAGCGCTGCGCCACAGTCCGCCCCCATAGACCTTCTAGAGGGATACTACCAGCATCTGGAGGCGCTCCTGCTGAGAATTGGCTATCTCTACCCCCACACAGCAGAGAGTAGGATGGAAAAATTCCGGCGACTGTTCAACCGCGCTGGGCTTTCCGCCTCAGAGGTGGCCATGCTGCGGGGGGTTCTCTCCCAAGTGGAGTGGGCCTTAAGCCAGCAGCGGTTGCCTGATGATACCCTAGAGGCGTCAGGCGATTCTCCTGCCCTCCCCGGCACCTGTCCCGCTCCCGCGCCAGAGCCCCCCGAACAGCAGCCGGAGGCTTGACAGACGCCCGCCCCCTAAAAAAAAATGGAATGGCGCGTCTCGCAGCCCTCACACTCTGCTCTCCTGTGAAAAGATAAGGTATGAAGGATTGGGGATGAATTAAGATCGTTCGAGCGTGGCGAGCCGGTCTGGCTCCCTCTTGAGGCGCGGCTCCCACAAAGGAAGGGTGTGCAACATTTGATGACAGGCAAACAAGAGCAGAACCTGGTGAGCCGAAATTATAACAAACAGTCAGTCAGCGTTCAGGAAGAATTGGGACAGTTGCGGTTAGTTAGGGGAGTGGGGAAATGGAGTAGTTTGGGCAAAAAGGTGAGAATTTCCTTCGGAATAGGTCAAAATCTGTTGGGGCGGGCAAAAGGCCACCACAGCAAGATTTAAGCCCCAGTCAGGGCAGCAGCAGCCGGTGGAAATGTTCACGCAGCTCCCTGATGTCAGCCGGTCGGAGAGAATTAAACTGAAGTCAGTGCGGCGGGAAAGAACTGCCAGTAAACTGAGGGAGTGGGATAAATGTCTAGAATTTTAGAGACTATTCTCGCCGGTGGATATTGATAAAAGAGGCCGTCGGGAGGCGGCGTCGCCTGCATAGAAAAACCCTGTCGTTCGCGAAATATAAAGGAGTTCGGTGTGGCTCAGAGAACCCCCATTCGGAGATTTTTGTCGGCAGTACCCTCAAAGCCTGCGTCTGGCGAGACGCCAAAGGAGCAGCCTTCTGAAAGCGCTCCCATCCCGCCAGGAGCCTTGTCGCGCCGCCGGCGGGAGCGCCAGCCCCAAAAAAGCCAGCAGGGCGGACAGCCGCCCCAAAACCAGCAACAGCTCAGACCGCCGGCAGAGCGAACCGGCCCGCCGGGATCTGAGTTGCCCCACGCTGACAGGGCCAACCGCCGCAGCCGGCGTCAGCCGGCACCGCCACCCGAATCCCGACGCCGCCCGGCTCAGCCGGAAATGCTCAACCTGCGCCAGTTCCCCCTGAACAGCCCCCCCGATGCCGGCTTCGGCAGGGGGAGCAGCACCCCCACACCAGGAGCGCTGCCCCCCAGATCGCGCCCGGATGGTAATTTAAATGGGCAATCTAGCCCGCAGGCTGGAGCTGGCCGCCGCAGCCGGAAAGCAGCTCGCCCCAATCCCAGCCAAACGCCGGTGCAGCTAAATCCCCAAAATTCTGTCTCGGGACTGGCCAGATCCCCCCGAAAAGCACCGGCTCGCCAGACAGAGAAGTCCACCTCGCCGCTGGTGTACGGTTTGCGCCTGCTGATTCTGGGGGTGGGAATTGGGGTGATTGCCGGCACGCTGCTGTCGATGTTCGATCCCGCCAGCCGCTATTCGGGGGCGGTTTCTGACACATCCGGCAGCCAGCCCCAGCAGGAAGCCGCTAAGGAGGCGAGCGCAGTAGCGGCAGCAACCGCCGCGCCGGCGTTTCAGCTGACAGCGGAACTGACCGATTTGAAGATGCAACTGCAAGCCCTGGCAGCGCAAAATCCCGATCTGGCGGCGGGAGCTTTTTTCGCCGATCTCGATACCGGCGCTTATATTGACCTGAATGGCTCCCAAGCCTTACCCGCTGCCAGTACGATTAAGCTGCCGATTCTGATAGCTTTCTTCCAGGATGTGGATGCCGGTAAAATCAGCCTCGAAGAGCCCCTGACACTGCGGGAAGAGGATATCGCTGAAGGCTCCGGCGATATGCAGTACGACAATCCAGGCCGGAGTTACACCGCCCTGGAAACCGCCACCAAGATGATTGCGATCAGCGACAACACCGCTACCAATATGCTGATTGAGCGTTTGGGCGGCGCGGAAACCCTCAACCAGCGATTTGCCTCTTGGGGCTTGACAGAAACGGCAATTCGCAATAAACTTCCTGATTTGGAAGGGACGAACACCACCAGTCCCAAGGATCTGGGGAATTTGATGGCGCAGGTGAATCAGGGCGAGCTGGTGTCGCTGCGCAGCCGCGACCGCCTGCTGGGGATTATGCAGCGCACCGAGAATAATACCTTGCTGCCCCAAGGACTGGGAGAGGGAGCCACGATTGCCCACAAGACCGGCACGATTGCCTCTATGCTGGGTGACGCCGGCATCGTGGATTTGCCCACCGGCAAGCGCTACATTGCCGCTGTCATGGTCAAGCGCCCCGACAATGACCCCCGCGCCGAGGAGCTGATCCGCCAGTTTTCCCGCAAGGTTTACCTGTATTTCAGCAATCCCGGAGGCAAGTCCTAGTCTTGCGGGGTGATTCAGGCGCAGCACAGGCCAGAGCGCCTGTGCTGTCCTTTTGGGACAGGCGGGACGCCTGTCCTACGTCTTTCTGGGGCGATTCGGAACGCTCTCACGCGGCGCTCGCTGCAACCGCCATTTCGTCGAGGGTTTGCCAAATCTGCTGCAACACCGGCTCCAACCCGATTCGCGCCACCGCAGAAATTAGGAAAACTGGGGATTGACTTATTTGCTCAATTGTGCTTCGGATTTTCTCCACATCCTCGCTCTCTATATCCACGGCATCGATTTTATTGAGGGCGACGATTTGAGGCCGGTCCGCCAGCCCCCGTCCATAAGCGCCCAACTCATCCTGAATCGTCTGGAAATCAGCAACGGGATCTTCGCTGGTGGCGTCAACCAGGTGGAGCAGCACGCGAGTGCGCTCAATGTGGCGCAGGAACTCGTGTCCGAGACCGGCACCCGAGTGAGCGCCGGCAATCAGTCCGGGGATATCAGCAAAAACTGTACCGTCGCCGCTGGGTTTGCGCACCACGCCCAAATTTGGCACTAATGTGGTGAAGGGGTAGTCGGCGATTTTCGGTCGCGCCGCCGAGAGTACGGAAATCAGCGTCGATTTGCCGGCATTGGGTTTGCCAATAATCCCCACCTCCGCCAGCAGTTTTAATTCCAGGCGCAACCGCCGCACTTCTCCGGGAAGTCCGGGGAGAGCGTACTCAGGGGCGCGGTTGCTATTGCTGAGGAAGTGTTTGTTGCCCAAACCGCCTTTGCCGCCTTTGGCCACACAGAGAGTTTGGCCGGGCTCAACGAGATCGCCAAGAAGTTCGCCGGTGCCGGCATCGCAAACGGCGGTGCCGCAGGGAACTTGGACAAGCCGGTCGTCACCGTTCGCGCCGGTGCGATTGTTTGGCCCGCCCCGCAGGCCATCATCCGCCTTGAACTGGTGGGAGTACATGAAGTCCAGCAGCGTTTGCAGATTGGACGACGCCTGGAGAATCACAGAGCCGCCCTTTCCGCCATTCCCACCGGCAGGTCCGCCCGCCGGCACATATTTTTCCCGCAAAAAGGCGACAATCCCGTCACCGCCTTTGCCGGCTTGCACTTCAATTTCAGCTAAATCGATAAATTTCATAACTTTAACTTAGAAATTTTTATCTTTCCCTCGTTTGCCTCGTTTCCCTCGGACAGAGTTTCTGATATCAGAGAAACCGGGTTTCTTTAAGAAATCCGGTTTCTCTATCAGTTTCCCCGCCGGCTTATTTAAATGTAGGGCGACACATCCTCACCGCACTTATCCGCCAAATAGGAGAGGGAGCGGAAGCGCAAACCCACCAGCTGGTCGTAGAGAGGGTTCAGCTTGCACAGGGGGGGGATGTGCACGACTTTGTGGCCAAATAGCTTAATATCCCGCTCAAACGGGCACTGCGGCGGAATCATTTTGCACAAAAATCGCGCCAGCCTCGGATCGTGAATATCCAGACCGTCTAGCCAGTGGCGCACGGGTTCCAGCGGATCGAGGTGAGGTTTTTTGGGGGCCGGTTGCGCCACCGGCACCAGTTGAGCGGCAGTTCCTGTATCTGAATGTTTGTCCTCAACTTCGACGCGAGCGCACAGGGTGTAGCGCAGCGCCTCCAGCGCTTCCACTTTCACTCCTAACGCCTCACAAAACTGGTGCAATTTTGCATCTTCGCTGTCCGAATACACCCCATCCGCCACAGCCACCATCACCGCTGTTCTCAAGAAATTCTCTGCCATGCGCCGGTCAGAGCCCAAACCGGCAGCTAACTCTTCACCAGAAATCTGCTCAAATGACCCCAAATCCACTTGGGGAGCTAATTCTTCCTGAGTCAGCTCCGCAATCAAGACCTGCTCTTCTGGATCGAAGTGTCCGTCTGCCCAAGCGATGGTTAGCAATCCGCGCAGCCAGACAGAAATTTGCTCGCTCGTCAGGGGAGATTGAACTACACCAGTCATGAGAATTGTACCTGTTGAGTGTCTGCTGTTTCAAAAAAACTGGAAACCTTTCCCGCGTTTTTGTTTGTGGGTTTTCCCCACTGGGATAGCTGCATCCCCCGCGCCTGCGACTTTAAGGAGCCGCGCTTAAATTTTTTTCTGATTTTACCACTGTTTGTTAGAAATCGCCAACCCGGATTCGAGGCTGAAATTTATCTTAGCTTCTGGCCCTCGGACAGTACAGCCGGCACCCCAAGCCCCGATTTATCGCGGTTCTCAGTTGGGTGAAGTACGCCCTAGAACCCCGGGTTCTTTAAGAAACCGGGTTTCTCAGTCCCACACGAATATGAAAACCTCTATATTTACACCGCTGAAAGCCACCGGCTGTAAACTGAGATCCTGAGCCCTTGCGCAGGAGGAGAGGTCTGTGACGCCTCAAGAGTTTTGTTTGTTGGTTATCTCGATTCTAACGAGCGCTGTGGGGCAATTTTTCCTGAAATCCGGCGCATTGAAGATCGGAAAATCCCACACCGGCAATTTGGCCGGCTTTCTGGCGGGCGCGATAGCCAGCCCAGAACTGGTAGCTGGCCTCGCTTGCTACGGTTTGGGGGTCGTCGCCTATATTTTGCTGCTCTCTCGCGTGAAACTCAGCGTTGCCGGGCCGGCGCTCGCCTCGGGCTACGTTTTTTCCGTTCTCCTCGGCTACTTCGCATTTGGGGAAGCCATTCCCCTCAAGCGCGTCTTGGGTTTGGGTTTGATTGTTTTCGGGGTGATCTTAGTGCTGTGGAAAGAGTAACCTTTAATTATAACTTAAAAATTAAAAACTCAGGAGGGAGTTCTGAAATTTTTAATTTTTAAGTTATAATTTTGCCCTCACTGGCGTCTGTAAAGCAGCCACCGCAATTCCATCGGCGGTTCCCCACGGAGGACAGGGAACAAATCCCGACCGGTCGCCCACTGGTTGAACCAGCCGGTGGGAGGCCAAGCTTCTGCCGGCAGGTGCTGGCGCTCATATTCAAACACCGATTCATCGGAGACGAGTTCCAGGGGCAAGCCAAGGGTGGCGTCGGCCAACTCGGCGCGGGTGAAAATGCTGGACCAGGCCAGTTCAGACATCTCCCTGACGAGCTGGCTGGGATCGTAATCTTCTGCGGCGAGAAAGGTGTTAAACAGTAACAGTCCGCCCGGACGGAGGGTGACGCACATTTTAGCCAGCATTTGTTTCAGCTGCTGGACACTGCGAAAATGAGAGACGACCTCGACGGCGATGGCCAGTTTGTAGTGAGCCGGTGGCAGCGGAAGGTTGGGGTTGAGGATGTTAGCTTGAGTCACCATCACCGGCAATCCCTCGATTTGCACAGCAGAAAGCAGTTGCTGAGCCAGTGCCGGCGCTAGCTCGACAGTCTGAACGGGATGGCCCAGCCGTGCTAGCGGCAGGGTATTTCTGCCGGTGCCGGCTCCCACATCCAAAATCGCTGCGGTTTTGGGATCGCCGAGTTCAGCCGCCACGGCCATCACCTTGGCGTCGGGATGGCTGCCAAACAGAGGCGGCTCGCGGGTTTCAGTCCACTTCTTGTACTGGTCTGCCAGTGAGGAAGGGAGAACTGAGACGCTTACAGTTAAACGAACCGTCGGGAAGGAAGGGTACTTTTCTGACTCGTAGCGAACAATCAACCGGGAGTGGGGCGACGCCCGAAACCCTTCCTCAAGCTTGCGGGCGAGCAACTGGCGCAATTGCGCCAGTTCCTTTTCCGACCAGCTTTTGCCCATTGTGGAGAACAGCAGTGTCAGGCGCTGCATGTAATTGTCTGTCAGTGCTGGCGCACAAGGCAGGGAGAGTTCGCCACGGCCAACAATCCAAGAATCAATTCTTTTTGAGAGGGCGAGCTCGATGGTGGTGGAATCGGCTCTGTCCGGCTGTTCCATCCCAGACGGAGAGTTTTCAGAAGATGCGGAAGATGCCTGCAATAGATCCATAAGCAAGGGCAGGTGGCTGACGGTGAGTTTTAGCTAAACGATGGCCCAACTCGATAAGTGAGAGCGCGTTTATAATTTCAATCCCGTTTCCAAAGATTCAGCTGGCCAAAAATCATCCGCTCCTACCCCCTGCTGAAATCATTGTCGCATTCATTTGGGCTTCTTTGCACAACGGGGATGCTCCCCAATGTTAAACGGCAGAATAGGCGGAGGATCTCCCCCCCTGCCGGGGCGTGGCGGGACGCGCCCCCACAAAAGGGGAGAAGATCGGCCCCAGTAGGGGCGGCTGCATAGTGGCCGCCCCCAGGCCGGCGGAGACTGCCCTTTCAGGGCATCGCTGTTGGGGGCCGGCTCGGGCCATGATAAAGCAAGAAGCGGATGACCTCGCTCTCATAGAAGAAAAAGGCATCCGCTTTCAGGGAATTTTTTAAACTGCGGCTCAGCTGCTACCGGTAAAGGTAACTTCTGGGAACTTGGTCTGAGCTTCGGACATGGGCCGCTTCCGGCCTTCCTCTTGCCAATAGTTAATGACTTCCGTAGCTTTGTTGAGCAACTCGACGCGATCGGTTTCGGAAATCCAGTGTTTGGCTTCCAGCTCATTTTTTAGCTGTTCCCAGGCATCGTTACGAGGCCAGAAAAAGTAGGAAGTCAAAGGGCTTGTCCCTTTGCCAACCACCTGGTCAACCGCCAGCGCCACGTTTTCCTCTAGCCAGAGAACTTTGAGAATGAACTTGGACAATCACACCTCCAGGGCAGAGCCGGGATTGTTAAAAAACTGTACAGTCTTTCAGTTTAACACACATTTTTGTTTTTCACCGGCACAGGGGTGAGAAAATCGCACCCCGAGATCCTGGCCACCCGCACGCCGGTGGACATCAACGCCCGAGCGTGGTAAACGTAATAGAGGAAACGGTAGCTGGAAGGCGGAGGCGCATGGGGGCAGAGGGCGTGAGAGTGAATCCCGGTTTCGGGACTGAAAGAGAACCCACCACAGGAGCGAAGCCAGTCCTGGCTGTCGCGGTCTTTGACATTGACGGCGTAGTCCGCGATGTGAGCGGGTCTTACCGCCGCGCTCTAGCAGATACAGTAGAGCATTTCACCGGCGGTGGCTGCCGCCCCGATCAGGCGGACATCGACCGGCTGAAATCGGAAGGCATCTGGAACAACGACTGGCACGCTTCCCGCGAATTAATTTACCGCTACTTCGAGGCGCAAGGCCAGCCGCGAGCGCAAATTGCCCTGGACTACGACGCCCTCGTCGCTTTTTTCCAATCCCGCTATCGCGGCACAGACCCAATACACTGGAACGGGTACATCTGTCAAGAGCCTTTGCTGTTGCAGCCGGCCTATTTGCAGGGGCTGACGGCGGCGGGGATTCCTTGGGGCTTTTTCAGCGGTGCCACGCGGGGATCTGCGACCTATGTGCTGGAAGGACGCCTGGGGTTGAAGTCGCCGGTGCTCGTGGCGATGGAGGACGCCCCAGAAAAGCCTGACCCCACCGGTTTGTTAATAGCGGTGCTGCACCTCGAAGAGGGACAGCCGGCGAACTCGGATACGCCGGTGATCTATCTCGGAGACACCGTAGCTGACATGCACACTGTCCTGAAAGCCCAGCAGCTGCACCCGTCTCGCCGGTGGATTGGGGTCGGAGTTTTGCCGCCCCACGCACAGGAAACACCGGCACGTCAGGATGCCTATGCTGCTACCCTGCGGGGTGCCGGTGCTGTTGCCGTCTTGAGCAATGTCGAGGAACTCACGCCCCAGCTGATTGAGCAGTTGGTTATGGCCAAGGGCTAGTGGGTAATTTGTCAGCTAATGGGCAGCCCAATGGCCGGTAGTGCCTGAGCGGAAAAAATTGTCTGCCCAATGGTACACACAATGGCGGCGGAAATGTCAAGTGCGCTGCCGGTTGAGGAAGTGGAAAATCTGTTGCCCAATGGCCACGCCCATGGCTTTGTGTACCAATGGTACACACAATGGCGGCGGAAATGTCAAGTGCACTGCCGGTCGAGGAAGTGGAAAATCTGTTGCCCAATGGCCACGCTCATCACTTTGTGTACCAATGGTACACACAATGGCGGCGGAAATGTCAAGTGCGCTGTCGGTTTGGGAAGTGGAAAATGTATTGCCCAATGGCCACGCCAAGGGCTTTGTGTACCAATGGTACACACAATGGCGGCGGAAATGTCAAGTGCGCTGCCGGTTTGGGGAGTGGAAGATGTATTGCCCAATGGCCACGCCAAGGGCTTTGTGTACCAATGGTACACACAATGGCGGCGGAAATGTCAAGTGCACTGCCGGTCCTGGAAGTGGAAAATCTGTTGCCCAATGGCCACGCCAAGGGCTTTGTGTACCAATGGTACACACAATGGCGGCGGAAATGTCAAGTGCACTGCCGGTCCTGGAAGTGGGAAATGTATTGCCCAATGGCCACGCCAAGGGCTTTGTGTACCAATGGTACACACAATGGCGGCGGAAATGTCAAGTGCGCTGCCGGTCCTGGAAGTGGGAAATGTATTGCCCAATGGCCACGCCAAGGGCTTTGTGTACCAATGGTACACACAATGGCGGCGGAAATGTCAAGTGCGCTGCCGGTTTGGGAAGTGGGAAATGTGTTGCCCAATGGCCACGCCAAGGGCTTTGTGTACCAATGGTACACACAATGGCGGCGGAAATGTCAAGTGCGCTGCCGGTTTGGGGAGTGGAAATGTACTGGCCCAATGGCCGACGCCAAGGGCTTTGTGTACCAATGGTACACACAATGGCGGCGGAAATGTCAAGTGCGCTGCCGGTCCTGGAAGTGGAAAATCTGTTGCCCAATGGCCACGCCCATGGCTTTGTGTACCAATGGTACACACAATGGCGGCGGAAATGTCAAGTGCACTGCCGGTTTGGGGAGTGGAAGATGTATGGCCCAATGGCCACGCCCATGGCTTTGTGTACCAATGGTACACACAATGGCGGCGGAAATGTCAAGTGCGCTGCCGGTCCTGGAAGTGGAAGATGTATTGCCCAATGGCCACGCCCATGGCTTTGTGTACCAATGGTACACACAATGGCGGCGGAAATGTCAAGTGCGCTGCCGGTTTGGGAAGTGGAAAATGTATTGCCCAATGGCCACGCCAAGGGCTTTGTGTACCAATGGTACACACAATGGCGGCGGAAATGTCAAGTGCGCTGCCGGTCCTGGAAGTGGAAAATCTGTTGCCCAATGGCCACGCCAAGGGCTTTGTGTACCAATGGTACACACAATGGCGGCGGAAATGTCAAGTGCGCTGCTGGTCCTAGAAGTGGAAAATCTGTTGCCCAATGGCCACGCCAAGGGCTTTGTGTACCAATGGTACACACAATGGCGGCGGAAATGTCAAGTGCGCTGCCGGTTTGGGGAGTGGAAAATGTATGGCCCAATGGCCACGCCAAGGGCTTTGTGTACCAATGGTACACACAATGGCGGCGGAAATGTCAAGTGCGCTGCCGGTCCTGGAAGTGGAAAATGTATTGCCCAATGGCCACGCCAAGGGCTTTGTGTACCAATGGTACACACAATGGCGGCGGAAATGTCAAGTGCGCTGCCGGTCGAGGAAGTGGAAAATCTGTTGCCCAATGGCCACGCCCATGGCTTTGTGTACCAATGGTACACACAATGGCGGCGGAAATGTCAAGTGCGCTGCCGGTTTGGGAAGTGGAAAATGTATTGCCCAATGGCCACGCCCATGGCTTTGTGTACCAATGGTACACACAATGGCGGCGGAAATGTCAAGTGCGCTGCCGGTTTGGGAAGTGGGAAATGTGTTGCCCAATGGCCACGCCAAGGGCTTTGTGTACCAATGGTACACACAATGGCGGCGGAAATGTCAAGTGCGCTGCCGGTCCTGGAAGTGGAAGATGTATTGCCCAATGGCCACGCCCATGGCTTTGTGTACCAATGGTACACACAATGGCGGCGGAAATGTCAAGTGCGCTGCCGGTTTGGGAAGTGGAAAATGTATTGCCCAATGGCCACGCCAAGGGCTTTGTGTACCAATGGGACACACAATGGCGGCGGAAATGTCAAGTGCGCTGCCGGTCCTGGAAGTGGAAAATCTGTTGCCCAATGGCCACGCCAAGGGCTTTGTGTACCAATGGTACACACAATGGCGGCGGAAATGTCAAGTGCGCTGCCGGTTTGGGGAGTGGAAGATGTATTGCCCAATGGCCACGCCCATGGCTTTGTGTACCAATGGTACACACAATGGCGGCGGAAATGTCAAGTGCACTGCCGGTTTGGGGAGTGGAAGATGTATGGCCCAATGGCCAC
>NZ_KB235948.1:869882-952717 GCF_000332335.1 Kamptonema formosum PCC 10802
AATGGCGGCGGAAATGTCAAGTGCACTGCCGGTCCTGGAAGTGGAAAATCTGTTGCCCAATGGCCACGCTCATCACTTTGTGTACCAATGGTACACACAATGGCGGCGGAAATGTCAAGTGCACTGCCGGTTTGGGAAGTGGAAGATGTATTGCCCAATGGCCACGCCCATGGCTTTGTGTACCAATGGTACACACAATGGCGGCGGAAATGTCAAGTGCGCTGCCGGTTTGGGAAGTGGAAAATGTATTGCCCAATGGCCACGCCAAGGGCTTTGTGTACCAATGGTACACACAATGGCGGCGGAAATGTCAAGTGCGCTGCCGGTCCTGGAAGTGGAAAATCTGTTGCCCAATGGCCACGCCAAGGGCTTTGTGTACCAATGGTACACACAATGGCGGCGGAAATGTCAAGTGCACTGCCGGTTTGGGGAGTGGAAGATGTATTGCCCAATGGCCACGCCCATGGCTTTGTGTACCAATGGTACACACAATGGCGGCGGAAATGTCAAGTGCGCTGCCGGTTTGGGAAGTGGAAAATGTATTGCCCAATGGCCACGCCCATGGCTTTGTGTACCAATGGTACACACAATGGCGGCGGAAATGTCAAGTGCACTGCCGGTTTGGGGAGTGGAAGATGTATGGCCCAATGGCCACGCCCATGGCTTTGTGTACCAATGGTACACACAATGGCGTGCCGGTCAGGGAAGGCACCTGCTGTTGCTATGCTTTTAATCTGCTTATTTCAGCAAAAGTGCAAAGCCTGAATAGGCGCGCTTCCAGTCTTTGGGTAAGGGGTAAATGCCCGATTGCGAACGATAAAATTGATGGAAATGAGGCAAATTAAATGCCAAAAAACTTACTGTAGGTGGAGAAACTTATCGAGCGCTGACACCATTTTAGGGGGCCACCGGCGGACGCTGGCAACCCAGTTAATGTCTCTGTAGCGCGAATCCAGGCCCACGACAGCCACCCAGTTACTTTCAGCTTCTCCGAACTGTCCCTGTTGCCAGAGCGCAGCCGTCAGCGCCGCCCGCATGTCGGGAAACTTGGGGTATTTCCGCACTAAATTGCGCATGGTGCGAATGGCTTCTTCTGTGTGGCCGGTTTGGTAGAGGGCGAGGGCCCAGTTGGCGCGGGCGAAGGCGTAGTCTGGCGCTAGATTAGCCGCTTGCCGGTAGTCCGCCAGCGCCGCCTCCCACCGGCCCAGCCCTGCTTCGGCGTTGCCCCGGTTGTTGTAACCGGCAGCGTCTCGCGGATCGAGTTCCAGCACCCGGTTGTAATCCGCAATCGCCGCTTCGTACTGGCCCAGCCCTTCCAGCGCCGTGCCCCGATTCAGGTAGGGATCGGGCGCGCCGGGAGCGAGTTCGATGGCTTTCTTGTAGTCCCCGATCGCCGCTTCTAGCTTGTTCTGGCTGACTCTGGAATTGCCCCGGTTGCTCCAAAGCGCTGCGCTGTCTGGGAATTGGTCAATCAGCTGAGTCCAGTAGTTTTCAGCTGTGGCGAAGTCACCGGCATTTGTGGCTTCAAAAGCCTTTTTGGCCAGAGCGTCGGGCGCTTGCTGCTGGATCGCTGCCGGTGCCGGCACAGGTGCCGGCATCTCCGGCACGATGTGCCCCACCCAGCCGGCCACACTCACCAGCAGTGCCCACACCCCACTCAAAATCAAACTCATCATCTCATCTCCGCATATATAATTTGCAAAAAAGATAGGGGTTGGCAGTCGCAATTTAGCGCAAAAGCGGAACTGCGAACTTCTTTAAGTGCAATAAATAAATCGAGTTTTCTATCGTAGCACGGCGGCGCGGATTGGCGCACCGGCCAGTCGCACCTAGTGCCGGCTCAGTCGCACCTAGTGCCGGCTCAGCCGTACCTTGTTCCGGCTCAGCCGTACCTTGTTCCGAGTCAGCCGTACCTTGTTCCGAGTCAGCCGTACCTAGTGCCGAGTCAGCCGTACCTAGTGCCGGCTCAGCCGCACCTAGTGCCGGCTCAGCCGTACCTTGTTCCGAGTCAGCCGTTCCTCAACCTCTATCGCGTAACCGCTAACGCCTAACCCCTACCCCGTAACCGCTAACCCCTAACTCCTAAAATAAAGACAGCTGCTGTCCCGGATGATTGTAACCTAAGTGCTTCCAGGCTGCAGGGGTGGCGACGCGACCGCGAGAGGTGCGGTTGAGGTAGCCGATTTGCAGCAGGTAGGGTTCGTAGACTTCTTCGATAGTTTGGGCGTCTTCGCCGGTGGCGGCGGCCATTGTTTCCAAACCCACCGGCCCGCCATTAAAATGTTCAATCATCACGCTCAGCAAGCGCCGGTCAGTCCAGTCCAAGCCGCAGGGATCGACGCTGAACAGCTGCAAAGCTTCTGTGGCGACGGCTTCGGTAATCGCCCCCGCTGACTTAACTTCGGCGTAGTCGCGCACCCGCTTCAGCAGCCGGTTGGCAATCCGAGGGGTGCCCCTCGAGCGGCGGGCAATTTCTGCAGCGCCATCCGAGGTGACGGCAGTCTGGAGGATTTGGGCGGTTCGCAGCACAATCTGGCTGAGTTCCTCAACTTCGTAAAAGCGCAGCCGCTGAATCAAACCAAACCGGTCGCGCAGCGGAGAGCTCAGCGCTCCGACTCGCGTAGTTGCCCCCACCAGGGTGAAGCGCTGCAGGGGAATGCTGCGGGTGCGGGCGCTCTGCCCTTTGCCAACGGTGATGTCGAGGCGAAAATCTTCCATCGCCGGGTAGAGGATTTCCTCTGTCATCCGGGAGAGCCGGTGAATTTCGTCGATGAAGAGAATATCACCCGGTTGGAGGTTGACGAGCAAACCGGCAATGTCTCGGGGGCGCTCCAGTGCCGGAGCGGAGGTGATTTTGCACCCGACGCCCATTTCTTGGGCCATAATCAGGGCCATTGTGGTTTTGCCCAAACCGGGGGGGCCATAGAGCAGCAGGTGATCCAGAGATTCGTTTCTGGATTTCGCGGCTTTGATGCCAATATCAAGCAAGTCTTTCAGGTCTTTTTGGCCAATGTAGTCAGCGAGTCGCTGGGGTCGGAGTTTTTCTTCGAGCTTGCTGCTGTTTTGCTCGTCGCCGGTGGCTTCCGGAGCCAGCAGAGAACTTGCCGGCGGCGCGGAATAGGTTGCAGGTGACTCAGCCGCGCTCTTGCGCCGCTTGGGTTCTTGAGGCTGTTTGCTCGAAGAGATGATTGCCATGATTGCCGCCGGTCTTAAAATATTCCCCAAGATCAAGTTATCTTGAAAAGCAGGTTGGAGTACGATTGGTCAAGTTCTGGCTGGAGGATTTTTGACATTATGACCGCTGAAGACCTTTTGTCAGTCCCAGAAGATAAGGCCGCTGAAGGCGCGATGGCCATCACCCAATCTTTGCTCGACCGGATGGATCGCGGCGAGCTACAGGAGTCAGAGATTGAAGCGGAGATCGCCACAATCGCCACCAGTGAGAGCGGGGTGCGGGAGTTTTTCGTGACCTATCTGACGGATGACCGGCCTGTTGCGGACAGTCCCTCTGCCGGGGTGCTGCGGGGATTGCAGTCTTCCCCCGATATTGTTGCCGAACTGCTGGTGAAAAATCTGGTGATGTCATCGGCGACAGCTGTGGCCCACCGGCGATTGCAAAATGAGGAGATGGCGGCGAGTTCTGAGCGTGTGCGCTCCCGCTGCGTCAATTTAATCCAAAACCTGCAACTGCCAGCCATCCCAACTCTAGCGAAGGAAATGCGAGACAGCGCCAGCACCGGCTCGGGTGCCTACCAGGCGTTTCTCGACCGCTGGGGCTACGATGCCGAGCAGCGCCAGGCGATCGCGGAAGTCCTGCAACCGTTTGCCGCCGGCTGAGCTGCGCGCTGTGAGCCAACTGAGGGAACCCGTGGCCAGTCGGGGGGGGCTGGCAAAAGTGGCCATTGAGAGTGGCGCGCTGCGCGTGGGGGGCTGGGTGGCCTCCTTCAGTGCCGGGCCTGCCGACGGCTTCAAGCTTGCCTTTGCCGGCAGGGAACTCCGCGAGTTTGAGGTGGAAAAGGGGCTGTACAGTCCGGGGGTGAAAAAAGCCTTCCCCGACTTGGACTGCGCTGAGACGGCCAAATTCAGCATTCGCGCCCCACTGGACGAGTGGGAGGGGGCGCGAGAGGGTTTGGTGATTTTGACACCCCTGTTCAGCGGGCGCGAGGGGCGTCTGCTGTTCAGCATCTTGGGGGATTCCCTGCCGGTTCCCAGTCAGGAAGATGCCGATTTAATCGGTGGCAATTTCTATTTGATTGCCTTTGAGTTTTTGGGCCACATGTTACAAAGGGCCGGTTTGCAGCCAAACGACTGCGTGCTCGATGTGGGCTGCGGTTTTGGGCGCATGGCTTACTCCCTGGCTCACTACCTGACACCGGCAGCCCGCTACGAGGGGTTTGACATTATGGCCAATGCCATCGAGTGGGCGCAGCAGACCATTTCTCCTCGGTTTGAGAATTTTAATTTTCGCCTCGCGGACATCTGCAACCCGATGTACAGCCCCAACGGAAGGGTGCCGGCGCAGGAGTTTGTCTTTCCCTATGAGGCAGAGAGTTTTGATTTCGTCTTGCTCAGCTCCGTTTTCACCCACATGCGCGCCGGTGAGGTTCGCCATTACCTCTCGGAGATCCGCCGGGTACTCAAGTCCGGGGGGCGGTGCTTGTGCACTTGCTTCCTGCTCAACGAAGAGTCGCAATGGCTGGTGGCGGCGGGAAAGAGCTCCCAAAATCTCGTTTATGAACTGGAGGACTGTCTCACCGCCTCGATCGAGGTGCCGGAGGGTGCAATTGGCTTCAGGGAACCGCTCCTGCTGGAGTGGATTGCCGAGCGAGGCTTCAGCGTGCTGGGAAAATACGGCGGCTCGTGGTGCGGGCGTGCGTCGCTCACCACCTACCAGGACATGCTGATCCTGCAAAAAAAATAAAAAATATGCCTAGAATCTTAATTTAAGGTATAAAATGCCGCTGACTGCCTTGAATCTGGACAAAATGCAGGGGAAATCCCCTCGCAGTTGCCCCGGTGAAAAGAGGAGGTAGGGGAAATCCCCTCGCGGCTGCCCCGGTGAGGAGAGGAGGTAGGGGCAATCCCTTTGCGGCTGCCCCGGTGAGGGGAGGAGGTGGGGGCAATCCCCTCGCGGTTGCCCCTGCCGGCGGTGTGTTTAGGTGGTGTAGTGGGTGAGGAGTACGGAATTGGTCAGAACAATTAGAGGAGCTGTCAGGAAAGCTGGCAGGGTTAACCGCTTGGCGCTGATGGAGTCCAAGTGGTGGCTGAAACTGGATCTGCTGAAGACCTTGGTGCGGCGCGAGCTAGAGGCGCGGTATAAAGGGTCAGTGCTGGGGAACTTGTGGCCGCTAGTAAATCAGATTTCCCAGCTGCTAATTTACACGTATGTTTTCTCGATAGTGCTGAAGGTGAAGCTCAGCCTGCAAGGATTGCCAGAAAATAACTTGACCTTTGGCATGTGGCTGTTTGCCGGCTTGCTGCCTTGGATGGCATTCACCGGCGGGTTGCTGCAGGCGTCGTCTTCAGTGGTGGCGCAGCCGAATTTGGTCAAAAAGGTGGTGTTTCCCCTGGCGCTGCTGCCTTTGGTGCCGGTGCTGGCGGCGTTCATCGAGAGTTCGATGGGGCTGATGGCCTTAATTGTCCTCGTGGCCCTCACAGCGCACACGGCACACAGCAGCTTATGGCTGCTGCCGCTCGTGTGGCTGCCTCAACTGCTGTTAACGGCGGGTTTGGGGTACTTGGGGGCGGGTCTGACGGTGTTTTTGCGGGATATTCCCCAAACTGTGGGAGTAATTCTGAATTTTTGGTTTTATTTGACGCCGATTTGCTATCCGGCTTCTGTCATTCCAGAAAATTGGCGGGCGGCGGTATTTTGGCTGAATCCGATGGCGGCGTTTGCTGAAAGTTACCGCGATCTGGTTCTCGTGGGACAGGTGAGGCACTGGGGCGAGTGGGGGACGGCTTCGGTGATATCGTTAATAGTGTTTGGCGCAGGCTTGTGGTCGTACCGCCGCTTGCGACCGGCATTTGCCGATGTCCTGTAAGCTTTTAAACCCCTGGAAAAAAGTTACGGTATTTCACCAGATTATTTTCAGTTTTAATAACAGCCATGCCAGAAGTCGCAATTTCACTGAAAAATGTGTCGAAGTGCTTTAAGCGCTACAGACATCCCGCCGACCGGCTCAAGGAGATCCTGTTGCCAGGTAAGAGCAGAGCTGAGGAATTTTGGGCGCTGCGCGATATCAATCTGGAAGTGCCAAAAGGGCAAACCTTGGGAATTGTCGGGCGCAATGGATCGGGAAAGAGCACCCTGCTGCAAATTGTTGCCGGCACTCTGGGCGCAACAGCAGGGGAAGTTAAGGTGAGCGGGCGCATTTCAGCGCTCTTGGAACTGGGGAGTGGGTTCAATCCGGAGTTTACTGGCCGGCAGAATGTGTTCTTTAATGGTCAGTTGCTGGGGCTGACGCACTCTGAGATTGAGGAAAGGTTCGATGACATTGCTGCCTTTGCCGATATCGGCGATTTTATCGAGCAGCCGGTGAAAACTTATTCCAGTGGGATGTTCGTCCGGCTGGCGTTTGCGGTGGCGACTAGCGTGGAGCCGGATATTCTGATTGTAGATGAGGCGCTGTCGGTTGGGGATGAAGCTTTCCAGCGCAAATGCTTCGCCCGCATCCAAACGATTCAGGACAGAGGGGGAACTATTCTGTTTGTCTCTCACGCCGCTTCGGCGGTGATCGAGCTCTGCAACGCTGCGGTGCTGATGGACCGGGGGGAAATGCTCCTGTCTCACAAGCCTAAGGTGGTGATAGACAAATATCACAAGTTGATTTACGCGCCCCCGGATAAGGAAAAGGGATTGCGCGAAGAAATACGCAGCTTGAATCAGGCGACGGTTACTCCTTTGAAATCCCATCTTGCCGGTCGCGAGAAAAGCCCGCTGTCCGTTGTGGCGGGCCGCGCCGGTGCGGAGGAGAAGTGGCTGCGGGAATTTTATGACCCGGATTTGGTGCCGGCAAATACGATTTCCTATGTCCCTCGGGGTGCCCGGATTCTCAACCCCCAAATCACTACACAGGATGGCAAAATTGTCAACCATTTGAACAGCCGGAACACTTATATCTACACTTACACGGTGGCGTTTTACAAGCCGGCTTCTAAAATCCGGTTTGGCATGCTGGTGAAAACCCTGAGTGGGTTTGAGCTTGGGGGCGCTTCGGCTTCCGCTTCCAGCCAGTCGATCAGCTATGTTGAGGCGGACACGACTCTGGTGGTGAAATTTCAGTTTAAGTGCTTGCTGAATCCGGGGGTGTATTTTTTAAATGCCGGTGTGTCCGGCATTGTTGACGGGAATTTTACCTACTTGGCTCGCTGTATTGATGTCGCGATGTTTAGGGTGCAGCCCCAAAGCAACTCTCAGGCAAGCGGGATCGTTGATTTGATGATTGAGCCGAGCTTGTCCGTGATGGAGACAGGGAAAAAAGTGGAATTTGTCTGAGGTGTGCCGGTGGACAAGAAACCCGGTTTCTTAAAGAAACCGGGTTTCTCAGTACCTCACAAAGGATGAAAACCGCTATAATAGTTTTGACCGCAGTACAGCCGGCCTGTCCCAAACACGCAATTGTGAGACGTTCCGATGAATAGCAGCGATAGCCTAGGGCACCAGAAAGCAGAAATTATTAAAAAGTTTGGGGAGTGGACAAATCACAACATCCGGCTTGCCGGCGAGACTCACACAATTGATAAGGAAGCAGTTACGGGGGCTGAAGTCAAGTTAAGGCGGGTGGCGCAAACAATCGCCGACTGGTCAGGGCAGTCTTTTGAAAATCTCCGGGTGCTAGATTTGGCTTGCTTGGAAGGTCTGTATGGCATAGAGATGGCACTTCAGGGCGCGAAGGTGGTCGCCATAGAAGGGCGAGAAGCCAATGTAGAAAAAGCGCGCTTTGCCAAGGAGGCTCTCTCTCTGGAAAATATTGAGTTTTTTCAAGATGATGTCCGCAATCTCTCTGCCGAAAAGTACGGCAAGTTCGATGTGGTTTTGTGCTTAGGGATATTTTACCATCTGGACGCTCCCGATGTTTTTCAATTTCTGGAAAGCATTGCGGAGGTCTGCCACCGGCTCGCAGTAATCGACACCCATGTCAGTGCGGTTGCGGAAAAGTGCTATGCTTACAAGGGGAACAGCTACTGGGGGAGAGTTTATCCTGAACACAGTCCCGATTCAACGCCCGAGGAAAGGGCGAAGTCCCTGTGGTCATCGGTGGACAATATCAACAGTTTCTGGCTGACTCGCCCGTCTCTGTACAATTTACTGGGGCGTGTGGGGTTTAGTTCAGTTTACGAATGTCACAGCCCGATGGTAAAAAAGTATGAAGTGATGAGAGCCAGACAGGAAGCAGATCGCAGTACATTTGTGGCGGTTAAAGGTCAGCCGGTGCGCTTGCTGTCATCCCCACTCATGAACGAGCTGCCTCAAGAAGACTGGCCAGAGAAAGAGGATCTTCAGTAAATTTATTGAGTTTATTTAGTAAAATGTTTGAACCGCTTGCAGGGAGGTGGTAAAAAAGATGGCATCGACGCTGATAATAACTGGAATGCACCGGTCGGGAACATCCCTAATCGCTTCCTTCATAAAGGCGATGGGAGTGAATTTAGGGGAGAATCTCTGTGAGGCTGACTGTTTTAATGTAAAGGGTTACTTTGAAGATGTTGATTTCCTTGAATTTCAGCGCTCGGTGCTGCAACAGAGCTGCCGGTGTGAGGAGGCGGGATGGCCAGACTGGGGCTGGACGGAAAGTGAGTGGCTCGATCGCGAGAAGTTTCAAGAGTGCGTTAAACCGGCACGGGATTTAATTCAATCTCGCGAGCGAAATCCAGGCATTTGGGGCTGGAAAGATCCGCGCACCTCTTTAATGCTGGATTTTTGGGATGAATTAATTCCTGACGCCCGATACTTGTTTGTTTACCGGCTCCCCTGGGATGTGGCAGATTCTATCCTCCGCCAAAACCGCCCTATTTTCTACAGCCGGCCTGACGTTATTCTGCGGATTTGGGCGTATTATAACCGGCATGTGCTGGACTTCTACCGCCGGCATCCGGAACGCTGCATCCTGCTCAATATTAATGCGCTCATCCAGTCGCCCGACCGGCTGGTTAAACTGCTGGAGGCTAAGCTTAACCTGAAAGCAGCGAGTTTTTCTCTTGACAATTGGCGAGAGATTTACGACGAGCGCCTTTTTAAGAGCGTGAGCTTGACTCATCCCCTCGTCCAGATTTTGCGGCAGATCGCACCGCAGTATTTTTCCCTGCTAGAAGAGTTAGATAGGGCAGCGGATTTGGCGAGTGATTTTTCTTGTGAAGCTTTAGAAGCGGGGGGTTTGCCGGCAGAAATATGGCCTTTATTGCTGCACTGGCAAGGATTAGCGAATCAGTTAGAGGTTCAGAGTCTTTCTAGCCGGTGCCAGCAAGAGAGAGCGGAACTTCAGTCGCAAATCGAGCAGCTGCAGCTGGAGATTGCCACCCTAAAGAAGTCGAAGCTGTGGAAATTGCGCAGCAAGTTAGCGAAGTTGTTTAGAAACCGGGGTTCTTCGAGAAACCCGGTTTCTAGCCCCACAACCGAAAAAGAGTGAGAAGAGATGTATACATCAGGGAAATCGCCAAGCGAGGAGATATCGGTATCCGTTGTGATTCCTTGTTACAACCAAGGGGAATTTATCCTGGACGCCATTTCTAGTGTCCAGAGTTGCAGCGAGCCGGTGTGGGAAGCGATCGTAGTCAATGACGGCTCTACAGATCCGGTGACTCAGAAAGTTTTAACCTATTTGAAAAACAGTGGCTATCAAGTCGTAGATCAGAGCAACCAGGGGCTGGCGCAAGCTCGCAATAAGGGAATCGAACTGGCCAAAGGGCCATATATTTTGCCGCTAGACGCTGACAATAAGATAAGAGGGGATTATATAACCAAGGCGATTGCGATCCTCGACAGACACCCAGATGTGGGGGTAGTGTATGGGGATGCGGAGCTGTTTGGAGACCAGACGGGGGTGAGGTCAGTCCCCGATTTTGACCTGAACAGAATGCTCAGGGGGAACTATATTGATGCCTGCGCTGTGTTCCGCAAGGTTCTTTGGCAACAGTGCGGGGGGTACGACCCAAAAATCCCAAAGAAATTAGGGTATGAAGACTGGGATTTCTGGTTGAGTGCGGCAGAAAAGGGATGGAGATTTTATCACATTCCAGAGGTTTTGTTCGACTACCGGCTCCGCTCGGACTCGATGGTGAGTTTTTGCAATATTCCAGAAAACCGCAAGCAACTGTTGCGGTATATAGCGACTAAGCACATCGGGCTTTACGCGACTAACTTTGCGAATATTTGGGCGGACAAAGAGTTTGCTTATTTAACGGAGAAAGCCCGCGCTGAAAGCCTGCTGGGGCAGCTGGAGCAAACTGAGGCGGAATTGGCAAAATCGGGAGAGCAGCTGCTGGAAGCGCAGGCGCAGTGGATGGGGGAGCTGCAAAGGGCGCAGACGCAGCTGCAGCAAGCGGAGGCGCAGTGGGTGGCTCAACAGCAAAGGGCGCAGCTGCAGCTGCAGCAAACTCAAGCGGCGCTGCTGGGCGCGCAGGCGGAGCTGGAGCAGTCGCAGAGCCGGCTGGAGCAAACTCAGGTGGCGCTGCAAGCCGAGCTGAAGCGCTCCCAGAGTCAGCTGCAGCAAGCGCAGCAAAAGCACATCGGGCTGCAGGGAGAGCTGCTCAAGGCGCGAAGCGAGGCGCAGCAAATTCGGGCGGAACTGGAGCAAACCCAGACTCAGCTGCAGCAAAGCCAGACCCAGCTGCAGCAAAGCCAGACCCAGCTGCAGCAAAGCCAGACCGGCTGGGAGGGGGAATTGGCCCGCTGGCAGGAGGAGCTGCAAGAAAAGCAGTCCGCACTGGAGGCGTCGCAAGCGGCGCTCGACGCCATACGGACGAGCAAATTCTGGAAGTTGCGGACGCAGTGGTTTAAGCTAAAAAAGGTTATGGGTTTGGGAGCTGACGCTTAAGCGCGTAGTGGCATCCCTGATGTCCTTCGGGTAGGCGAACAAGTTTATAGGTTTACAGACTGATGTTTGAAAATGCTGTCTCGCGGTCTAAACGTGTGCTGTCACGGATAAAGCAGCTGTCCGAGATTTGGAGGACGAGAGGAACACGGCATGCCTGGGCTAAAGTGTTCAAGAAACTGTATTTGAAGCTAGATGATACGCCGGCTCCTGTGGAGGTGGCTCCCGCAATTACTCACCATGAAGATACTTATCAGATATGGCTGAGACAGAATTTCCCCCGCCCTGCAGACCTCCGCAAAATGGCGGAGACGGTGGAGATTTTTAATTATAAGCCGGCGATCAGCATTATTATGCCGGTGTACAACACGCCGGCACGTTTTCTCCACGAGGCGATTGAGTCGGTGCTCAATCAAGTCTATCCTTACTGGGAGCTGTGCGTGGCGGATGACGCTTCAACGGCCCCTCACGTCAAACATATATTAAAAGAGTATGCCGCTAGAGATGAGCGGATAAAAGTCGTTTTCAGGACGGAGAATGGCCATATTTCCCGCGCCTCGAACTCAGCCCTAGAAATCGCCACCGGCGAGTTTGTGGCGCTGCTGGATCATGACGACGTGCTGACGCCGGACGCCCTGTATGAAGTTGCCCTGCTGCTCAACCGGCATCGGGAGGCGGATACGATCTATTCGGATGAGGACAAGATTGACGAGAGCAATCAGCTGAGAGACCCTTTCTTCAAGCCCGATTGGTGTCCGGACTCGTTCCTGTCGAGGATGTACACCTGCCATTTGGGCACCTACCGGCGCTCCCTCGTGAGCGAGATAGGAGGCTTTCGAGAAGGCTTTGAGGGCAGCCAGGATTACGACCTGGTTTTGCGGCTAACCGAAAAAACCGACAAAATATTTCACATCCCGAAGATTCTCTATCACTGGCGGATTCACCCCGCTTCCACGGCGAGCGATATAGAAAACAAAACTTACGCGACCGATGCAGCGGTTAAAGCGATAACCGAAGCCCTTTACCGGCGCTCCGAACCGGGATTGGTGACGCTGACGGTGGGCGGTCACACGATTGTTCGCTACCATATCCAAGATTATAGCAAAGTCAGCATCATTATTCCGACAAGGAATTTCGGAGACATTTTAAACCAGTGCCTGACTTCGATTTTTGAGCGAACGGTTTACCCGAACTATGAAGTGCTGGTCATCGATAACGGCAGCACGGAGCAAGAGACAGCAGATGTCATCGACAAGTGGCGCACCAGGGAGCCGAATCGCTTTCGCTGTGAGCTGCTGGATATTCCTTTTAATTACTCAAAGATTAATAATTATGCGGTCAAGCAGTGTGAGGGGGAGTACCTGCTGTTTTTGAACAACGACACGGAGGTGCTGGCAGACGACTGGATGAATGCGATGGTGGAGCAGGCGCAAAGACCCAGCATTGGAGCAGTGGGCGCTTTGCTACTCTACCCGGACAGGACTATTCAGCATGCCGGTGTGGTGGTGGGACTTGGGGGAGTTGCCGGTCACAGTCACAAGCACTTTCCGCCCAACTCGCCGGGGTACTACTATCAACTGCAGACGGTGAATAACTATTCGGCGGTGACAGCGGCGTGTTTGATGTGCCGGCGGGAAGTCTTTGAGGAAGTGGGCGGGTTTGAGGAAGAGCTGAAGATAGCGTTCAACGACATTGACATGTGTCTGAAAATCGCGGAAAGAGGGTACAGGAATATTTACCTGCCTCAGGTGGTGCTGTATCACCACGAATCCAAGAGTCGCGGGTTTGAGGACACTCCGGAAAAACAAGCGAGATTTGCGAAAGAGATAGACTACATGCGGCGCAAGTGGAAAAAGGTGATCGCGCACGATCCTTGCTACAGCCCGAATTTAACCAGGGACCGCGAGGACTACAGTATAAATGTGTGAGAGGGGGTGAGGTGTGCCGGTAGGGCTAAAGCCCAACTACAAACTTTGGGCTGAAGCCCAACTACAAACTTTTGGGCTGAAGCCCAACTACAAACCTTTGGGCTGAAGCCCAACTACAAACCTTTGGGCTGAAGCCCAACTACGAACTTTGGGCTGAAGCCCAACTACGAACTTTGGGCTGAAGCCCAACTACGAACTTTGGGCTGAAGCCCAACTACAAACTCTACTATTATGCCAGATTTCCTGATTATTGGGGCGCAAAAGTGTGGGACGACATCGCTGTATCACTACCTGATCCAGCACCCCCAGATTCGACCGGCTGCACAAAAAGAGCTGCATTTTTTTGACCTGTTCTTCAGTAAAGGAGTGGAGTGGTATCTGGAGCAATTTCCCCGCCGCACCGCCGGCGCTGGGTGGCTCACCGGCGAGTCGAGCCCCTACTATATCTTTCACCCCTTAGTGCCGCAGCGAGTCTGGCGGCTGTTTCCCGAGGTCAAACTCATCGTCCTGCTGCGCGAGCCGGTGGCCAGAGCGTGGTCGCACTACCATCATGAAGTTAGGCTAGGATATGAGAAGCTGTCCTTTGAGGACGCCATCGCCCTCGAACCGGAAAGGCTCAAAGGAGAAACCGAGAAGATATTAGCAGATGAGACTTACTACAGCTTCAATCACCAGCACTGCACTTACCTGTCGCGGGGCGCATACGCCGAGCAGCTGCTCAGCTGGATGGAACTCTTTCCCAAAAAACAATTCTTAATTTTGAAAAGCGAAGATTTCTACGCCAATCCTGCTGAAAGCGTCAAGCAGGTGTTTGAGTTCCTGGGGTTGCCGGACTGCCGGCTGCCTGAGTACGGCAAGTACAATGCAGGAGAGTACCCTCCCATCAGCGATGCAACCCAACGTTACTTGAGAGAGTATTTCCAGCCCCACAACCAGCGCTTGGAGAAAAATTTTGGCATCACGCTCTCTCACCCCTGACCGGCCACAAGCTTTGTGAGGGTTTCGGTTTAGTTTACAGAAGTCCACATACCAAAAAAGCGCCAGTTTTTGCGAACACTATGAGAATCCTCTTCCTTCACCCCAATTTCCCAGCGCAGTTCCGCCATGTCGCCACCGTTCTAGGGAGCGACCCAAAGAATGAGGTTGTTTTCGGGACGAAAAACGAGCGTCCGGAATGGGTTATCCCGGGGGTGAGAAAAGTCCTGTTCACACCCAGTCGCGAAGCGCGTCAGGAGACTCACCACTATGTCCGCCCATTAGAAAATGCCGTGCTGCAGGGGCAGGCCATGTTTCGGCAGGCTGAGGAGCTGAAAAAAGAGGGGTTTGTGCCGGATATTATTTACGGGCACTCCGGTTGGGGTCCGACGCTTTTTATGAAAGATGTCTTCCCCAACGCAGCGCTGATGTGTTATTTTGAGTGGTTCTATCACGCTTTTGGGTCGGACGCGAACTTTGACCCAGCGGACCCCCTGAATGCGGATGATATTCCGCGCATCCGCGTAAAAAATTCGCCAATGCTGCTGGATTTATACTCCTGCGACTGGGGGCTCTCGCCCACCTACTGGCAGCGCTCTCAGTTTCCCAAAGAATTCCACAGCAAAATTAGTGTGCTGCACGATGGGGTGGATACGGAGTATTTCAAGCCAGATCCGGGGGCGAAAATGGTTTTGCCCAATCTGGACCTGTCGGGTGCCGATGAAATTGTCACCTATGTGGGGCGGGGGATGGAGCCTTATCGAGGCTTCCCGGAATTCATCGAATCGATTGCCTATGTGCAGGAGCGACGCCCCAACTGCCATGTGGTGATTGTGGGAGCGGACAGGGTTTGTTACGGCAAAGCTTTGCCCAACGGCGAGACGTATAAAGAGCACATGCTCAAGAAAGTGCCGCTGGATCTGTCGCGGGTTCACTTTGTGGGAACGCTTCCCTACGGACTGTATTTGAAAGTGATTCAGGCTTCCTCGGCGCACGTCTATTTGACCCGACCTTTTGTGCTGTCTTGGTCGATGATTGAGTCGATGTCGGCAGGCTGTCTGGTGATTGGCTCTGATACGCCGCCGGTGGCGGAAGTTATCCGCGACGGGGAGAATGGCTTGCTCGTTGATTTCTTCTCGCCGAAGCAGATTGCTGACCGAATTGATGAAGTTTTGGATCGCCCGGCACGCATGGCGGAAATCCGCGCCAAAGCTCGCCAAACTGCTCTGGAGCGCTATTCCCACGCCGAGTTGCTCCCCCGCCACATCCAGCTGATTAAAGATGTTGCCGCCGGCAAGCTGCCGCCGCTGCAAGAGGAAAAAGAAAAAGCCCCGAAACAGAAGGGAAGTAAAGGGTTTGCTGTGAGTAAGGGCAAAGGTGCGCGCGTAGGGTAAAATAAAAGTTGGCAGGAGTGGCTTGAACTCTTGAGCCACGAACCAGGGGGAGGCAGCAGCCCACCCAGAGGGCGTTCCCAGGCAGTAGGGCCGGTGGGGCACACGGAGATCGCTCCGAAACAAGGGGATAAGGCGTAGGACAGGCGTCCCGCCTGTCCCTAAGGCTTAACAGCAAAGGCGAGCGAGAAAATATATGCGTTTTATCGAGACAAAACTCAGGGGTGCATTTATAATAGAGCCAGAACCAATTGAGGATGATCGCGGCTTTTTTGCCCGGACTTGGTGCCGGCGAGAATTTCAAGCCCACGGGCTGAATTCGCAATTGGTGCAGTGCAATATCTCGTTCAACAAGAAGAAGGGCACGCTGCGCGGGATGCACTACCAGGAGCCTCCCCATCAGGAAGCAAAGCTGGTAAGATGCACTCGGGGGGAAATTTACGATGTTCTCCTCGATTTGCGCCCCAGTTCGCCGACTTTTAAGGAATGGGTGCCGGTAGTTCTGTCTGCAGAGAGCCGGCGCATGCTTTACGTTCCTGAAGGGTTGGCTCACGGGTTTCAGACTCTGGAGGACAGTACGGAGGTTTTTTATCAGATGTCGGAATTTTATGTTCCTGAGTGCGCAAAGGGTGTAAGATGGAATGATGCGGCGTTCAATATTGAGTGGCCGGCTGACCAGCGGATCGTCTCGGCCAGGGACCGGCAATATCCAGACTTTAGGTTATGAAAAGAGTTTTGCTGACGGGTGCTACAGGATTTATTGGCCGGCACTGCCTGCCACTGCTATCAGCGAGAGCCGGTGAAGTCCATGCTGTTTCTCGCAAGGCACCCCAGCCAAACCGGCAGGACATAAATTGGCATCAAGCTGACTTGCTAGACTCTCAGCAAGTCTCGAACTTGATAGCCAAAGTGCAGCCAACTCACCTCCTGCATTTTGCCTGGTTTGCAGTGCCAGGAAAGTATTGGACTGCCTTGGAGAATTTTCGCTGGGTTCAAGCGAGTCTTGACTTATTGCAAGCATTTGCGCAATATGGTGGGCAGCGGGTGGTGATGGCAGGAACTTGTGCGGAGTATGATTGGAGATATGGCTACTGTTGTGAGCGAGTGACGCCTCTTTTGCCGGCGAGCGCCTACGGGATCTGCAAGCACGCTCTCCATCTGATGCTGGAAGCCTTTTCCGCACAGACAGGACTGAGTGCCGCTTGGGGGCGCATCTTCTTTGTTTACGGACCCCACGAGCATCCCTGCAGATTAGTGCCCTCAGTGATTTGTTCTTTATTGCGAGGGGAAAAAGCTCACTGCTCTCACGGCAATCAGATTCGCGATTTTTTGCCCGTTTGGGATGTCGCGCAAGCCTGTGTCACCTTGCTAGAGAGTCAGGTTTCAGGAGCGGTAAATATTGCTTCTGGGCAGCCGGTGGCTCTCAGAGAGATAATTTACAAGATTGCCGAAAAAATGGGCCGGCCAGACCTGATTCACTTAGGATCTCTACCCACCCCTGCCAGCGACACTCACTTGCTAGTTGCTGATGTGAGCCGGCTGACTGATGAAGTGGGTTGGTCGCCAAGCTCAGACTTGGATGCGGGATTAGAAAAAACAATCGAATGGTGGAGAGCCTCCCTCAGTTATTGATTTGTATAAGGGCAAGAATATGAAACTAATAATAGATACTGAAGCTCAAAAAATTATAAAAGAAATCGGGGGCGAGCGAGAGGAGATCGACCTTTACTCAAAAGAAGCTTTTGAGTTAATCTCCCACCACTGGCTCAAAGTGGGATGGAATCAAAAATACACCTATACATTTAGCTGGATGGGGAGGCCCATTATTCAGCTGCCTGAAGACATGTTTCGGATTCAGGAAGTCCTGTACAGAGTCAAGCCCGATGTCATTCTCGAAACAGGTGTGGCTCATGGCGGATCGCTGGTTTACTACGCCAGTTTGTGCAAAGCGATGGGAAAAGGGCGGGTGATTGGAATCGATGTCGAAATCCGACCTCACAACCGCAAGGCGCTGGAAACCCATCAGCTGTTTCCCCTGATTGAACTCGTAGAAGGGAGTTCAATAGCACCCGACGCAATCAGTCATGTAAAATCCCTAGTAAAACCAGGCGAAACAGTTATAGTTCTTCTGGATTCCTGCCATACTAAACAGCATGTTTTAGCCGAATTGGAAGCTTATCACGACTTGGTGTCTCCCGGTTCTTACATCATTGCAGCAGATGGTATTATGAACGTACTTGAGGACGTGCCGCGTGGCAATCCCGAATGGATTTGGGACAACCCCGCAGCGGCGGCAGCAGAGTTCGCTCAAAAGCACCCAGAATTTGTCTTAGAGGCACCCAATTGGCCTTTTAATGAAAGTGAATTGAGTGAGAGCGTCACGCATTGGCCAGGTGCGTGGCTGCGGAGACAGTAACCGGGGAGAAAATCACCCGCAGGAAGCGAAATTCATTATAGCATATTCGCAACTGCTTCAGCCTTCTCTTCTCTTTCAGCCAGCTCTAATAAACTTAAATTATTTTGGAGGATTGACTCATGTCAGGGAATCTTTTTTCTATCGTCATCCCAACCCGCGAAAGGCACGACACACTGAAATATTCAATTCAGAGTGTTCTCCATCAAACATACAGAGAGTTTGAGCTAGTAGTTATGGACAACTTCAGCAGTCCCGAAACCGCTGAGGTTGTCAAATCATTTGACGATCCGAGAATCAAATACTATCGGGCACCTGAAAGACTCTCCATGTCCGACAATTGGGAATTGGGGCTCTCCCACGCTACCGGAGAGTACATCTTTATTTTGGGAGATGATGACGCTTTAATGCCAGATGGACTTGAAATTTGTTGCGAAATATTAAAAAGATTCAACTTAAAAATTGTATCGTGGCGCAGAAGCTTTTATTGGTGGCCAACTGCCATCGCTCCTTGGAGGCGCAATCTGCTCAGCGTCATTTTATCACAGGAAGCAAGTATCTCCAATCCCAAAGACACACTCAATAACGTTTGCAAATATCAGCTTACTTACGAAAATCTGCCAACGATTTATAATTCCTTTATTCACCGAGATGTGATTGAAAAGGTGAAGTCTGTGGGCGGCAGATACTTTATGTCTTATTGCCCTGACATTTATTCCGGTATTGTCAACTCTTATTTCTTCGATAGCTTTTTATACTCCTATCGCCCCCTCTCAGTCGCTGGAATTTCCGGACACAGCACAGGCGCGTCACACGCCTATCGGAGTATGGAATCGCAACCTTATAAAGATTACTTGCAAGAACACAAGACAGATATCACAGAGAGACATCCCGCCCTCATCAATTCTGACAGCGAATATATAATCCTTGCTGACGTTTTCATTCGCACCAAAGAATTATTCTTTCCCGATGACGGCAATTTTGCCATCGATATAAAAAGTTGTTTGAGCCGCATGGCTTTGCGCATCAATGTAGATTCGGCAAACTATGAAACTACTTTGAACCAGATTAAAGCCCTAGCGCAAAAGTACGGAATTCCTCTTTCAGCCTTAAACATACCGGCCAAACTTACCTATGAGCCACAAGCACCGCAAGGACCGACTTTAGACTCTCATGGCTCACTAATTTCCCTGGCGATTAACTGCGAGCAAGCCGGCATAACCAATGTCGCTCAAGCCGCGATGCTAGTGCGCGGAATTTTGCCCCCGATAAGCACTCTCAAAATTAGCAATAAGACGGGACGTCCGTTGGAACTGCAGAAGACTTCACCGGCTCCAACTCAACAAAAAAATCTTCACCCCCCAACACCACCTCAAAAATCCGCCGGCTCGCCCGAATTCTTAAAGCAGCTAGCCGGCTGCGCCAATCTCTACCAGATAGATCCCTCCGAAGCATCTGTCACAGACGAACTGCGACAAGCTCGCAAACAGCTCGCTGATTTTTGGCTCAGCGCCGCAACAGACGACTTGGAAAACCTTTACTCAGGCGATGCAGGGAAAAGCCATCAAATCCTCCTGAGCAGCGGCATTAAAGAACAGCAATTAACCGAAACAGAGCGAGTTTTCGCCCATGAATTAGCAGCACAAATTACTGAAAAATTAGACAGCCAAAAACTCATCCAATACCTGCTTGCGGCCACATTATACCGGCCAGCCGGCCAGATGCCGGTGCCCGACAACCTGCCTCACCTCCCCAACTGGTTTCTCGCTGATTACGAACGCTTGCTATAGCGGTTTTCATCTGAGTTAGGTACTAAGAAACCCGGTTTCTTAAAGAAACCGGGTTTCTGGCATGTACTTCATCCAACTGAAAACCGCTATAACTTTGTAATCACAACCCCATTTTGGAGGACAGGCGGGACGCCTGTCCTACATCAGGAGGTAACTTTCCTCGCTAAAAGTTCCTGAAAAACCCCATACATATCGCCAGCGAACTTTTGCGGGTCCCACACCGGCGCTAGATTTGGCGGCTGCTTAGATTTCAGAAGCTGCTCCCTGACAGCATGCCGCAAATCAGCATCCTTCCCAAACTTAATCCCCCACTCCACATACTCTTCCCAACTGCCAGCAACCCCCGCTTCAATCCCCATACTTTTCAGGAAAGAGTGCGCCACTCGCGAGTAAAACTGCTCACCCCTTCTCGTCACCACCGGCAAATTAAACCAGAGCGCCTCCAAAGTCAGAGTCCCGCCATTACATGGATAGGAATCCAGCAGCACATCCCCCAGCAAATATCTCGACCGGTGCTTTTCTTCAGGCTCCACAAACCCGAGAAATTTCAGCCGGTGCAAACCCACACCCTGACGAGCGCACTCTTCCTTATACATCGACTGAACAACCTCCAAATCCGCCTTCCCCCTGTGTAACAGCAAACTGCTGGGCACATGCTTGAGGATTTGCACCTGCGCTCTCACCAAATCCGGGTTCAACTTTCTTCCCGGAGATACAGACATATACACAACCTGATCCGAACTTATCCGCAGCGCTCTTCGCGTAGACTCCCCTTCCAAAGGCGCACTTTTAAACCCAGAAACAGCCATAAAAGAATCAGGCATCCTCACCAACTGCTCTGTGTAATGCTGTTCCGTGCCGGCGGGCAGCGTGTGCCAGTCGCAGAGAAAATAATTGCTCCCCGATATAAACGGCGGTTCCCAACCCAACCAAGACACACAAACAGGAGCCGGCTGCCCATACAGTATCTCTGCGTGAGCCGGAACCGTCACAGAATCCAAATCCACTAATATATCCAGCTCATCCTGCAATATCTGCTCCCTGACTTCCCGTGGATCTGCCACCTCTCCATTCAGCAGGTATTTTTTAGGCCAATAGAATTTCTCCGCCACTCCTTCAAATAGCTTCGTTCGCTCATCCGCTTCCAACTTTCCCGTCACATACAGGAAAATGTGAGGAGTAATCGCCGATAGCTCCCGAATGATGTCAGCGCAGCACCAGCCCACCGAATGCTTTTTGAAATGCCTCGATATAAAGCCAATCCTTAACTGCCTGCCTTCGCTACTTTTACTGAATCGAACGCTCGCCTCACCGTTATTTTTTAGTCCCGATATTTCCTCTAGATTTTGGACTATTTTTTCGCCCCCTAATCTAGCCAACTTAGCATTCTGTTCCAGATCGTCTCGCAAGTGCGGAGCCAGAAAGAAAAACAGACTGTACAGCGCGATCGCATCCTTTCCGCTCAAACTGCCAGCCTTTTCGTGTATGAGCGCTTCAGTTTGCAAAAACTTCTCCGCAGCCACCTTACTCAAGCCAGATTCCAGATAAGCGTTGATAAAAAACATTGCCGCCTTCAGCTGGCTTTTCTCCCCAGCCCCCAGCACAAACCTGTCAGCCGCTTGTCTTAACGCTGAACTATTAGTTTTCCACACACTGTTGAGTAGCGCGCACAAATTCTCATGGGCTTCAATCAAATCCGGTTTCCACTCAATAGCTTTCTGGAAACTGGCAATCGCCGCCTCAATTTTCCCCTGCTGCTGAAGTGCCAGACCCATATTAGAGTGCGCCTCGGCCAGACTCGGTTTCAACTCCAGCGCTTTTTGGCAGCTAGCAATCGCCTCCTCAGGCTTGCCCTGCTGTACAAAAATCGTGCCTATATTGCAGTGCGCTTCTGCCAGGTCAGGTTTCAGGGCAATCGCTCTTTGAAAACTGCCAAAAGCCTCATCCAACCGGCCCTGCAGCAGAAAGGAACTGCCCATGTTCAAGTAAAAATCCGCAGTCCCAGATCCGGCACTTAATTCCATCGCCTTCCGCCAGCAAGCCACAGCCTCATCCAGCCGGCCTAACTGCTGCAGCGCCTTACCCAAATTCGAGTAGACAGCAACCAATTCAGGCTTCAGTTCCAGCGCCCTCTCGTAGCAAGAAATCGCCGACTCCAACTGACTTTGCCTGTAAAACATGCTGCCCAAATTAGCGTGCGCTTCTGCAAACTCAGGCTTAATTTCCACCGCCTTCGAGTAAGCCCGAATTGCCGCATCAATTTTACCTTGCCCTTGCAGCACATTCCCCAGCGTTTTGTACCCGGGGGCGAAATCCGGCTGAATCTTCAGCGCCTGCTGGCAAACACCCAGCGCCTCCGCCAACCTCCCCCGCACAAAATAAACCTCGCCTAGCTGGTTCAGCGCCTCAGCGCTGTCAGGTTCAATCTCCAGCGCCTTTTGATAGCTGGCAATAGCCTCATCGAACTTGCCGGCATCTTTCAGTTCATTGCCGGTTTTAAAATGAATTTCAGCTGACTCTGACTTCACCGAACAACCTCACTCAATTCCTATTGGAAAACCGCTGTTTTTTTCTGGACAGGCGAGACGCCTGTCCTGCGTCACGATGCTGTTTTTTCTGGACAGGCGAGACGCCTGTCCTACGCCTGGATGCAGGGGGTGGGGTTCAGCACCTTACTGACCGCCATTATACAATTTTTAACTCAGGAATGGGAATAATAAAACACCCGCCCCTGCGCCGGTATTCAGCCTGCTGAGCCAAAATCTCCTCAGCAAAATTCCACACCAGCAGCAACACGCAATCTGGCATCGCTTCCAGCAGCTTATCAGGCGCACAGACCGGCAGGTGAGCCCCCGGAGTGTAACGCCCCTGTTTGTGCGGGCTGCGATCCGCCACAAAATCAATGATCTCCCCGCCAATCCCGCAATAGTTCAGCAAAATGCTGCCCTTCGCCGAAGCGCCATAAGCCGCAATCCGCTTGCCCTTTGCCTTCAAATCGCGCAGCATTTCTAGCAAATTGCCTCGCAGCCGCTCAACAGACGCGCCAAACTGCCGGTAAAACCCTATTTCACCCACCCCCCACTCAGCCTCCTCTTGCAACAAAAGCCGCACCCGACCCAAACCCTCATCCCCTTTTGCTGGAGATTTTACCACAAAAAGGCGCAGCGAGCCACCGTGAATCGAAACTCGCTCAACATCCGCCACCCGCAACCCGTGCCGGTGAAATAGCTCAGTCAGAGCAGTCAGCGAGAAATAGCACAAATGCTCGTGATAAATCGTATCAAATTCTACCTTATCAATCAAATCTTTAACATAAGGCACCTCAATTGCCGCTATGCCCCCATCCTTCAGCAAATGGCCAATACCAGCCACAAACCCATTCAGATCCGCCACATGAGCCAGCACATTATTGGCGTGGATGACATCAGCTTGCTTGCCCTTATCCTTGAGATTCTCGCCCAACTCCGAGCCGAAAAACTCGCACAGCGTTGGAATTCCCCGCTCCGCTTCCGCCACCCGCGCAATATTCACCGCCGGCTCTATCCCCAGCACCGGCACGCCTTTTTGGCGGTAATACTGCAGTAAATAACCGTCATTGCTGGCAATTTCCACCACCAAACTGTTGCTAGAAAGCCCGCGCTCAGCAACCAGCCTCCCCACCAGCGCCTCAGCGTGCTGGAGCGCCGTGTCCGAAAAAGACGAGAAATAGCAATACTCTCGAAACAGCAGTTGCGGCGGCACCGTTTCCGAAATCTGCAGCAAAGCACAGTGCGGGCAAAAAATCAAGTCAAGGGGATAAGTCGGCTCAGCTGCCGGCAGTTGCTCCGCAGCCAGCAGAGCATTGGCCAGTGGCATCTGACCCAGAGATAGCACCGGCTGCAAACCCGATTTGCCGCACGACCGGCAAACTGGCCACCCATTCCTCATCCAGACCCCCCCAAAAACTTCCGATACCAGTCAACAGTGCGCTGCAAGCCTTCCTCCAGCGCAAACAGCGGACGCCACTCCAGCATCAGCCTTGCCTTAGCCGCACTCAGGTACTGATAGCGAATTTCGTTGCTCGCCTGATTGAGCACCAGTGGCTGCAAGTCAGATCCCATAATAGCGAGAATCCGCTCCACCAGTTCCAGCACCGGCACCGGCATTTCGTCAGAAAAATTGAAAGCATGGCCGCGCAAGTCAGGGTTTTTGGCCAGCTGCTGGGCCAGAAGCGCGTAGGCAGCTGCCCCATCCTCAACATAAAAGTAGTCGCGCACATAGTGGCCATCAGAGCGAATCACCGGTTGCTGGTTGCGCAGCACCGAACGGACAGTCCCCGGCACCAGCCGGTTCCAATTCAAATCCCCGCCGCCGTAGAGATTGGCGCAGCGGACAACCGCCACCGGCAACCCGTAAGTGGCCGCATAGGACTGCGCGATCAGATCCGCGCAAGACTTGCTGACATCATAGGGGTGCCGGCCAATCAGCGGCGTCTCCTCAGTATAGGGCAGCTGGCCTGTTTCGCCGTAGGCTTTATCTGACGAAGCGACAATAATCTGGCGCACCGATGGACTGCGCCGGCACGCTTCCAGCAGCGACCAAGTGCCGCGAATATTCGCTTCAAAAGTGGAGAGGGGATTGCGGTTAGCGATGCCCACAATCGTCTGGGCGGCTAGGTGAAAGACCGTATCGATTTCGTACTCCCCCAAAGTCCGCTCCAGCAGCGCCAAATCGCAGATGTCGCCGCGCACCACCGGCACCCGCTCCAGCAGCCCCCCCCGCACCAGCTCGCTGAGCGGCACCCAGTCGCGAACCAAGCACACCACCGCCGCACCCCTGTCAAGCAGGTGCCGCACCAGCCACCCCCCCAGCAAGCCGGTGGCACCCGTCACCAGAGTTGGCCGGTCTTGCCAGAAATCATCGTTCTCAACCATGATTTGATTCTATTAGAGCATGGGGTATGGGGCATGGGGCATGGGGAATTGGGCATTGGGCTATGCGCTATGCCCTATGCGCTATGCGCCTTTGCCCCATGCCCGATCCTCAGTCCCACACCTGCCAAGGGGCGTGGCCACTTTGCCATAAACTTTCCAAAAGCCGCACATCCCGCAGCGTGTCCATACACTGCCAGAACCCGTCGTGCCGGTAAGCCGCCAGCTGGCCATCAGCCGCCAGACGCTCCAAGACATCCGCCTCCAAACTGGTACTATCTCCTTCCAGGCAGTCGAAAATGGCCGGTTCGCAGACCAGGAACCCGCCATTGATCCAGCCTTCGCCAATTTGGGGCTTTTCCGTGAACTCAGCCACCAAATCCCCGGCAAACACCAAACCCCCGAAACGAGCCGGTGGGCGCACCGCCGTCACCGTCGCCACACGCCCGCACGACCGGTGAAAGCGCAGCAAATCCTCCAAGTCAACGTTAGCCACTCCGTCCCCATAAGTCAGCATGAACGTCTCGTCTTTCAGCCAGGGTTCCAGACGCTTGACGCGGCCACCCGTGAGAGTATTGACACCCGTATCGATTAGGTGTATAATCCAACTGTCTGACTCCTGACCGGACACCCGCACGTCGCCGGTGGCCAGATTCACCGTCAGATTGCCACTCAGGGTGCGGTAGTCCAAGAAATAGCGCTTGATGACTTCTCCCTTGTAGCCCAAAGCGATGCAGAACTCCTGAAAGCCGTAGTGGGCGTAGTGCTTCATAATGTGCCAAAGGATGGGCCTTGAGCCAATTTCCACCATTGGCTTGGGTTTGACTTGGGTTTCTTCGGCTAGGCGGGAGCCCGACCCACCGGCAAGAATAACGACTCGCATCTGTTGCAGCACAGTCCATTAATTTACGGGGGGATCTGGCGCTGTCACACCCCTAGTGATTTAATACCAGTAAGGCTGTTGAGTCAACTTTTTTTCTGCCGCGCCCCCACTCCCCGGGAAACTCGGAAAGCAGGAATTGTGTCTGAAATGATACAGAATCCTTTAAAGACACAGTATAGAGCGGCACAGGCAACCGTGCCGCCAAGCTTTAATTTTTATACAGACTGCTAACTGCGAGAGAATTCCGGGGGCCAAGGGCAGGGGACTGGCCAGCCAAGCTTCGCAGCGAGGCCAAAAGTGGGGGAGGCAAACCATCAAAAATTCTCAAGGCATACAGGCTAGACACAGACCTGCAATCTAGGCTAGACTTGCTGCGGATTGCTATAATAGACCACTGCCAACTCAACGTCAAGGAGTTGAGACAGTAGCCGCACTCGCAGTGCGGGCAAGGACTACGACGCGCAACAGAGGAGAGAAACCGGAAAATGGTAAGAATATTAAACGATGATGCCAACGTCCTACAGCTGCTCGACGGCCCAGATACGGTTCTGGGACTGGGTGGCCAAGACCTAATCCAAAGTTATTCTGGGGGAAAGAGTGCCATTTATGGGAACGCCGGGAACGACCAGCTGCTCGCTCAAGGCCCAAATGACACCCTGGACGGGGGGAAGGACAATGACACCCTCACCAGTACCAAGGGGTCGAGTTTGCTCCTGGGAAAGGAGGGCAACGACTCATTGACTGCAGCAAGTGCCGGCAATGACACTATGCTGGGCGGGGATGGCGATGACACGTTGGTCGGCACTACTCCCGCACAAACAAATACATCAGGCTCCTTGTTCCCTGGACTGGGGAGCAGCAGCACTGTCCTCGCCGCTACGAACAACTACCTCTTTGGCAACGCAGGAAACGACACCATTATAGGGGGCGGGAGTAAGGACACCCTGCGAGGGGGCAAAGACGACGACTCGATACAAGCAGCAACAAACTCAGAGAGCAACTTCTTGTCCGGCGACATGGGTGCGGACACGATATTTGGTGCGGGGGACTACGATACCCTGCTTGGCGATATTGACACAGCCGGCGGCAACGACATTATCGTCGGTGGGGCGGACGCAAAGCAGCTTTTGATTTTTGGGAATCAAGGCAATGACATCATCATAGTAAATTCAGCTGACACTGTACAGGGCACAAACACTAATGGCGACACTATTGCCATTGATGACTCCGTAAATGGTACGCAAGCTACGGTGCACGGCGGTCAGGGCAACGACCGCATAGATGCCAGAAAAACAGACGGAAAAAGCTCTATATATGGCGATGCCGGTGATGACACCATAGAGACCGACCAGCAGACCGATAGCCTGTTTGGTGGGGATGGCAATGACTCTCTCGTTGGTGTGGCGGGCACAGCAGCTGATACCACAGGAGGAGGAACTGGTACCACGACAGGAGGAGTGTTCGATACCGTAACAGGATCGCAGGGCACTTCAGGAACCTACATGGATGGGGGTGCTGGTAATGACATCTTGGTAGGGAAGGGCCGGCAGTCCCTCAGCGGTGGCGAGGGCAATGACATCTTGTCTGGTACGACGGGCGACACCTTGCGGGGCGATGCCGGCGATGACCGCATAACGGTGGATTCTCTGGGTGCCGCTGTTGTGGACGGCGGTGATGGCAACGACACCCTCACAGGCGGTGATGCGAACGACGTTCTTACAGGTGGTGCCGGCAATGACAGCCTGACTGGCGGTGCGGGGAACGACAACCTCAGCGCCGGTGAGGGCAACAACACCGCAAATGGCGGTGCGGGGAACGACACCATCACCGCCGGTGCCGGCAATGACAACCTAATTGGCGATACGGGGGACGACCGCATCACCGCCGGTGACGGCAACAACACCGTAAATGGCGGTGAGGGGAACGACGTCATCACCGCCGGTGCCGGCAATGACAGCCTGCTTGGCGGTGCGGGGGACGACAACATCAGCACCGGTGACGGCAGTAACATCGTATTTGGCGGTGCCGGCAATGACACCATCACCGGCGGTTCCGGCAACGACTACCTGCATGGCGACGAAAACGGCAGCACTACTGGCGGTAACGACAGCATCACCGGCGGTGCCGGCGACGACAGTCTTATTGGAGGTGCCGGTATCGACACCCTCACCGGCGGAGATGGGGCCGACCGCTTCTATTATTCTGCCGTCAGTGAAGGTGGTGCGAGCGAAATCATCAATAATTTTGTCACCGCCACCGACAAGATATACCTGGCGAAAACTGCCTTTGGCACTTCCGTTACTACCACCTCCACGACAGGATCGAACTTCGAGTTGACTACCCAAAATGGCACCGTTATTTACAATAGCACCTCCAGAACGCTGTCCTTTGATGACCTCGGCACTGCAGCTGCTGTGACACTCTTCACGCTCAGTTCTGGTTCTTCGCTCGCTGCTACCGACATCACACTCTATTAACTGAATTGAGCGGCACGTTGAACGGCTGTGATTGAACTCACAGCCACATAACACAAGGCCAGGGATCTCCCTCCCTGGCTTTTTGCTGTCCGCTGTGGCCGGCGGCAGGCACGACCCTCTCTAGGCTGTCACACACTTAATTTGCGTTATAAATCGTTATCGCATCGCTAACTATAGCAGCAGTCATATTGGGCCATCACTGGCGTGGGGAAAAAGGCGTAGGACAGGCGTCTCGTCTGTCCTACTGTCCTAAGAAAAGGCGTAGGACAGGCGTCTCGCCTGTCCTACTGTCCTAAGAAAAGGCGTAGGACAGGCGTCTCGCCTGTCCTGCTGTCCGTTCCCTAAGTGAATACTGCTATAACAGAAATTTTGGGCACTTTTGTAGCGCTGCATCATTTCTATCATAAGCAGATTAAAAGCATAACAGCTGCCAGCACCCTACCACACAGTTTCTTGTCTCCCTGACAGCCCCCATTCCCCAACCGGTTACAGTGTCGCCCCAGCTGACAGCCACTCTTACGGGAAGCCTGCGGCTACAGGCGGGGAGCGAGGGCGTGACAGGTGAAACGTTTAAAAAATGATTAATGGGGTGTTATCTCCCCCATTCGAGCCGGCGAGGAGCGCCTGCAAGGCCGGTGACAGGCCCACTTGCCCCCCAATCAGGCCCAGAAACCCAGTGCCGGCGTGCTCAATCTCCAGAAACGCCGCCTGAGGGGGTGCCGGCTTGTAAATCCTGAATGTCCGCATCACCCCTAGGGTGGCCGCACTTTCCAGCGGGCCAATGAAGCTGGTATCCCGGTCTAAAAAATAGGGCTGCTGCGCCCAGTAAGCCATCTGGCTGGCATTGAGAAAATAGCAGCCAGAGTGGGGGTTGAGAGGGCGGCGGAAAGGCACCGGCGTTCCCATAATCTTGCCGTTCAGTTCGGGCTGCTCCCCCACGTTCTGAAATCTGGCGGTCGCCCGTGGGGCTATGTCCCCATCAATATAAGCTTTGCGCACAGCCCCGGCAACCGACACCTCATAGCGATTCGGCTGCAGCAGGTTGCCATCCCCCGTGATTTGCGCAAACCAGTTGAGCTTGACAAAAAACCACGGATCGTGCAAGCACAGGTCATCTTCTAAAAAGCAGTAGTAATCATACTTGCCCAAGCCGTCTGCCAGCACAGCCTGACACTCAAAGCCCAACAGCATCGGCTCGGCGCTGGTAGCATGGTGAGTGTAGAGCTGGGGGGGCAGCGGAACCTGAGATAGAAGATGAAAGTCAGAGGTAGTGCACACGACAACATCAATATCGTGTGCTTGAGACTGGTTAGCCGGCAAGGCTTGGCGCTGGGCAATGTCAAGCACGCACTGCGAGTTGCCAAATAATTGGTGCAGCGCACTAACGCAGGCGGTCAAAGCTTGGATGCGGGGCTGTGGGTCTTTTCGTTGGGAAGCGTGGCGTCCGCCACCTTCGGGATTGAAAAAATGGGCAATAGTGAAGAGAATTCGCATAGAGCCTGCTTTCCTTGAATCCGCGCCGAGGCACTTCTAGCATTAACATTATTTTGTCTTTCCCGGCACCGTGGCGCGGTGGCGCGGTGGCACGATCGCCGGCTGTTCCTGAAACCGCCTGACCGCCAAACCTCTTCCCCTAACCCCCAATCCCTGACCCCTCTGAAGGCCCGCACCCCGCAGAGGTAACAATATAAAATACGGTTGATTACTCAGTAATTAAGGGCTGGCGAAAATATAATAGTCTATCTTATCATAGTTTTAAGCCGTCGGTTGCCAATCCCAAATAAAAAATCCAAAAACCAAAATCGCTATAATACCGGCAATCAAAACACAAGCGAGTCAGCTGCAGCAGCTCGCAGAGTAAACCACCAGGAGAATGGGTGAATCCGAAGACATGACAGAACTTTTTCAAGTAGGCAATAGAGTCATCCAAGGACACGAAATCCCGGCGCTGTTGAGCCGATACCAGCTGATGCCCCAATTTTTGCGGGGCATTATCATTGATGGAGCCATAGCCGACATTAGCTGCACCGACGAAGAGCGTCAGGCAGCGGTGGAGCGGATCTGCCAGCAGCTGCAGCTGACAGCCCCCCAAGCGCGGGAGGCGTGGCTGAAAAGCCAGGGCATGACGCTTGAGCAGATGGAGGAACTGGCTGTGCGGCCAGTTTTGCTGGAAAAATTCAAGGCAGCCACTTGGGGGGCCAAAGTAGAATCCTACTTCATGACTCGCAAGGGCAGCTTAGACCAAGTAGTCTACTCCCTAATTCGCACCCAAGACCTGGGGCTGGCCAACGAGATTTACTTTCGCATTCAAGAAGGGGAACAGTCCTTTGCCGAGTTGGCCAAGGAGTATTCTAAAGGGCCAGAAGCCCGCACCGGCGGTTTATTAGGGCCGGTGCCCCTGTCTCAGCCGCACCCAGCCATTGCCAAACTGCTTTCCGTCAGCCAGCCCGGACAGCTGTGGCCACCGCGAGCCCTGGCAGAGTGGATGGTGATTATCCGGCTGGAAAAATACATGCCGGCCCGGCTGGATGAAGCCATGCGCCGTCAGCTGATTGATGAAATGTTTGAAGAGTGGATCAAAACAGAAATCCAGAAAGTCAAGACGCTCCAGTCCCTGTGGTCAGCCTCCTCACCTTCGGCATGAGCGGGCCGCCAATATTGGGCCCGGGCAGATTTCGCGGACATCGGGCCGGCAGGCTATCACAAATGTGAGCTACAATAGATTCTGGTGCCAATAGCTGTGGCGCTCTACCGGCACTCACATGCGTGCGTGTGATACCTGGCGGAGCGGCAGCGATATTGTATTGCATTTTGGCAGCAGGGCGGCATCCACACCTTGAGCTAGTTTTAAAGCGTGTTATAAAGCGGTGAATTGCGCAAGAGAACATTACTTAAAGTTACCATCGGAGCAGAGCTATGGGAGGAGTGGCACCAGGATGACTGAAACTTTTTGCATTCATCGCTCAACCCGCCTGCTGTCCCCCCTAGGCGCGAACGCGGGGAGGGGGTTAGGGGGTGGGGTTGATCCCACGCTCGGTGCAATCGGGTTCGTTTCATCCTTTTGATGTGGGACGCTCTATTTTAGATTAGCAAGTTCAGCACTTCCCGTATGACCCAAACTGTTTCCCCGACCGAAATCCGAGATTTTTTGGCGCAAACGGCTCCGTTCGACCGGCTCGGCGTTAGGGACCTTGAAGCAATGGCCAACAAATGCCAGCTGCTGCGCTACCGCACTGGACAGCCGCTATTTGAGCGGGAAAAAATGCCGGTCATGGCCGCCATTATCTATGAGGGACAGGCGCGAGTGCTCGGCTACGACCAGCGCAGCCAGATGCCGGTGAGCTTGAAACTGGCAGGACCGGGAGAAATTCTCGGCTGGGCCAGCTTGGTGCGGGGCGTGCCGGGGGAAACCGCCATCGCATCCAAAGAACTGATCGCCATTGCCCTGCCGGCGGCAGACTTTCTAGAGTGCCTGGACACGCAAGCGAATTTTGGCCAAGCCTTTCGGGAGCGGGCCGACTTGAGTGAAGTCTTTGAACTGGTGAGCGCCGAACTGCAGCGGCGGGCGGATGGGACAGTCAATCTCAAAGAACTAGTTTTGCAAGTGCTGCCTGAGGTCAAGGTGCTGAACCTGCCCCCGGGCAAACTGGATCTGGCCAAATTAGACCCGAACTGGCTGTGGCTAGTCAGCAGCGGGCCATTGGGAGATTTGCCGGTCGGCAGCAGGCTATTTCTCGACGAGCCAGATCGCTCCCTGTCCGTGCCCGGAAAAAGAGGAGCTCGGTTGCTGGGTTTGCAGCTTAGCACATTAGAAGCAAAAACGCAAGAGGAAACAGGCAGCGGGCAGAGCGCCCCACCGGCTCAAAGTGCCGGTGCTAGCCCGCCTGCGGTCACGCAATTGCAGGAAAACGGTCGCGGTGGGGGGCTGGCAGTAATCGACGCGCCGGCGCGAGTTCCCGAGCCGCCCCCAGATCCAGACGCAGCGCCGGTGAAATTCCCGTTCGTGCGGGGGAAAGGCCAGATAGGTGCCCCAACCGCTTGCTTCGAGATGCTGAGCAAGTATATGGGCGGAACATTTCGCCGGGACATCATCCGCAAAGTGCTGGACAACCAGCTGAAAACCAAAGGGCAAATTTCCCTGCAAACCTGCGGTGCCGTCGTGGAAATGATGGGGATACGCGCCCAGCTGGTGCAAGTCCCAACAGAAGCTGTCGGCAGGCTCAAAGCACCGGCACTCGTTGCCTGGGAAGAGAGCTTCGCCATCCTCTACAGCATCAGCGAACGAGAAATCGTGATGGCGGTGCCAGAGCGGGGCATTATTCGCAAACGTCCCGGGGATTTTGGCGAAGCGTGGGGGGAAGTAGCGCAGGTGCTGCTGCTGCAGCCTCCCCGAGGCGAGCCAAAGGAAAAGTTCGGCCTCGGCTGGTTTGTCCCAGTAATCATTAAATATCGCGGCGTCTTAACCCAAGTCTTTGTCGCTTCATTTTTTGTCCAGATGTTCGGGCTGGCTAACCCGGTCATCACCCAGGTGATCATTGACAAAGTGCTCGTGCAGCGCAGCATCGAAACTCTGGATGTCCTGGGGGCCTTCATGCTGGGAATGGCCCTGTTTGAAGCCCTGCTCACCTCCTTGCGCACCTATCTGTTTGTGGACACCACCAACCGGATTGACCTCAGTCTGGGGACGGAGGTGATTGACCACTTGCTGCGGCTGCCACTGACCTACTTTGACAACCGGCGGGTGGGCGAGCTGGCGGGACGGATGAACGAGCTCGACAAAATCCGGCAGTTCCTCACCGGCACAGCCCTGACGGTGGTGCTAGATGCCGTATTTTCGGTGATCTACATCGTCGTCATGTTTATTTACAGCTGGCTGCTGTCCATTGTGGCTCTGGCCACGGTGCCCCTATTTGCCATCCTCACTTTGCTGGTGTCCCCGATCGTGCGAGGGCAGCTGCGCCGCCGAGCTGAGCGCTATGCGGACACAGAATCCTATCTCGTGGAAGTGCTCTCCGGGATTCAAACCGTCAAAGCCCAGAACATCGAACTGCAATCCCGCTGGAAGTGGCTCGACCGCTATGCGCGATACGTCAGTGCCGGGTTTAAATCCGTCCTCACCTCCAGCACCGCCAGCTCTGTGAGCGGCTTCTTGCAAAAGCTGTCCGGACTGATGCTGCTGTGGGCGGGAGCCTATCTGGTGCTAAAGAATGAAATGACCTTGGGGCAGCTGATCGCCTTCCGGATTATTGCCGGCTATGTCACCAGCCCCCTGCTGCGCTTGGTGCAGCTGTGGCAGAACTTCCAAGAAACTGCCCTGTCCATTGAGCGGCTCAGCGACATTCTCGACTCACCCCAAGAAGCGGACGAAGACAACCGCACCAACATCCCCCTCCCGGAAGTGAAAGGCACCGTCGCCTTTGAGGGAGTGTCTTTCCGCTTCACCCAGAGCGGCCCGCTGCAACTGGCAAATGTCAACTTAGAATTTCCTCCCGGTACGTTTGTTGGCATTGTCGGTCAGAGTGGCTCCGGCAAGAGTACCCTGATGAAGTTGCTGCAGCGTCTTTATGAACCCCTGTCTGGCCGAATTAAAATTGATGGCTATGACATCAGTAAAGTAGAGCTGTATTCGCTGCGCCGCCAGATTGGCATGGTGCTGCAAGATACCCTGCTATTCAACGGCACAGTGCAGGAGAATATTTCCCTGCACAATCCAGAAGCCAGTACGGAGGAGATTATCGAGGCGGCGAAAGTAGCAGTCGCCCACGATTTCGTTATGGGTCTGCCCAATGGCTACAACACGCTGGTGGGAGAGCGGGGCTCATCCCTGTCCGGGGGGCAGCGCCAGCGGATTGCCATCGCCCGCACAGTCCTGCAAAAGCCTAAAATACTGATTCTGGATGAAGCGACCAGCGCCCTCGATTACAAATCGGAGCGACTTGTCAGCGAGAACTTAGGGGCTACCTTTAAGGGCACCACGGTCTTTTTCATCACTCACCGGCTGTCCACGGTGAGAAATGCCGATGCGATCATCATGATGGATCAGGGTTCTGTGGTTGAGCAGGGCACCCACGACGAATTAATGGCCCTTAAAGGGCTTTACTACTGCCTCTATCAGCAACAGGAGTCACAGCTGTGAAATCCGCACAACCATTCGACCGGCCCGTGAAACCGTCGGAAACCTTCGACCAGCCCGTCATTTTAGAGCAGCCTTCTATCTGGGCGCAAATCTTTGTCTGGCTGATTATTGGCGTCACGACATCGGCCCTGCTTTGGGCCTATTTTGCCAAAATCGATCAAGCGGTTCCTGCCGCCGGAAAATTGGAACCGGAAGACGCCGCCCAAGACGTCAGACCGCCCACCGGCGGGGTGGTGCGCGAAGTTCTGGTTAAAGATGGAAATTTTGTAAAAAAAGGCGAAATCTTGCTGACGCTTGACCCCACTTCCCCTCAAGCTGATGTGGAGACTCTCCGCAACCAGAGAGAGGCTCTCCTGAGAGAAAATCAATACTACGACAAAGCCCTCAATGGCGGCAATCCGGTAGGGGCTGGGTCAGACTTAGAATCCCTGTCGCGGGAGCGCAATACCCTGCTGGCAGAAAATGACGTTTACCAGGCGCTAATTGATGGGAGCAACCTGCTAGGAGTGGGGGCACCGCGAAACTTCAACAGCACCCAACAAACTCTTTGGGAAGCCCACAGAAGGGAATATATCGCTCTGGAGTCTACGGGGCGATTGAAGGTTGAGGAATTGGAAAAGCAGCGCAGCCAGGTGCGAGGACAGCTAGAGGCCGGCCTCCGACAGGTAGCTATCGCCAAGGAACAGTTACCAAAGGCTGTCAGCCAAGTGGCAACCGCCCGGGTGCAATTAGAAACACTCCAGAGACAAAAAGAAAAGAACGAACAGGTTCTAGCGCTGAATAAACAGATTTTGGATCAGGTGTCGCCCCTGGTAGAAGAAGGGGCGCTCTCTAAGCTGCAAAAACAGCGCCAGGAGCAAGAAGTTTTGACCCGCCAAGCTGATGTCCTGTCCGGGGAATCTCAACTGCTGAACGCCCAAAATGAAATCGTCACCCGCCAGAGGGAGGTCTTGACCAGTCAAAATGAGATGGATGCCCGACAAGCTGAGGCGGACAGGCTGGCAGCGGAAGAGCAGCGGATCAAGGTCGAAATATCCCGGACGATTGAAGAGTGGAATAGCTCGAAAGCTTCCTGGGTAAGAGATAAACAAGATAAAATTCAAAGCAACAAGCAGCGGATCGCACAGCTGGATAACGAAATCAGTCAGAAGAAACTGGAAAACCAAAAGCAGCTCACTCAGCTCAATGGCCAGTTAACCAAGGCTCAGCAAGCACTTCAGTACCAAGAAGTGCGGTCGCCCATCGATGGGTATGTTTTCGATCTCAAAGCGGCACCGGGGTATGTGGCCAGGGAAGTCGAGCAGAATCCTATCCTGAAAATTATTCCGAATCAGACTCTCGTTGCCTCGGTATACATTCAGAATAAGGATATTGCCCTGGTGAGGGAAGGCCAGAAAGTGGATATCAACATTGAAGCTTTCCCCTCAATGGAATTTGGGACGATAGAAGGCACTTTGAAATCGATTGGCAAAGATGCTTTGCCACCGACTCAAGAACGCCAATACTATTCTTTCCCCGCCAAAATTACTCTGGACCGGCAAGCGTTTAAAGTGGATGATGGCCGGGAGGTTAAGTTACAGTCTGGCATGGCAGTTCAGGCTACTGTCAAAATCGGCAAGCGGACTGTTATGGATATGTTCCTTGACCGCATGGACCGGAAGATGAAAACGTTAGAGACTGTTAAGTGACATGGCATGGGGCATGGGGCATGGGGTATGGGGCATGGGGCATGGGGCATGGGGGCGATCTCACTCAAATACCCTTGAATATTTTGTGTGCAATTCGCACACATTTCTTGTTTCCGGAAGAAAGCATCTATAACCTTTCTCATATTAGTGAGGTACTGAGAAACCCGGTTTCTTTAAGAAACCGGGTTTCTGGGCCTAACGTTCATCCAACTGAGAATCGCTATATACAAAACCCGTCTAAAGGCGTATTTTAGAAAAACCATTCTTTCGGATGGAGCTAAATTTGAGTGCTTGGTGTCCCATCCGCACGCCCGCATGGGCCACAGGCCAGGGCAAAAGAGGGCCCAAGGGCCAACTTTCAGCCGGTTGCCCGAGGATAGGAGGCGCTGGCAAGGCGCACATTTCTTACTTCCGGAAGAACGCATATATACAAAACCAGGCTGCAGGCCGTATTTTGTAAAAACTTTTCTTTCGGATATCCCTAAATTTGAATAATTGGCCTCCCATACGCACGCCCGCATGGGTCTTCCCATGCGATGATGCCCCATGCGCCATGCGATGATGCCCCATGCGCCATGCCCCATGCCGGGTGCGCCACACCCAATGCCCAATCCCCAATAAGCGATGAATATTATCCCCACTGAAATTCCAGATGTCTTGCTGATCGAGCCGAGGGTGTTTTCCGACGAGCGAGGCTTTTTTTATGAAAGCTTCAACCGGCGGGCTTTTGCTGAGAAAACCGGCGTCAGCCTCGAATTTGTCCAAGACAACCACTCCCGTTCCGCCCAAAATGTCCTCCGGGGCTTGCACTACCAGATCCAGCAGCCCCAAGGTAAACTGGTGCGCGTCGCCGCCGGCGAGGTGTTTGACGTTGCTGTGGATATCCGAAAAAGCTCGCCCACTTTTGGCCAGTGGGTCGGTTTCTCCCTCAGTGCGGAAAACCGCCGCCAGCTGTGGATACCCCCCGGATTCGCCCACGGCTTTTTCACGGTTTCGCCCGCCGCTGAGGTGCTCTACAAAACCACCGACTATTACGCTGCGCCCCACGACCGGTGTATTATTTGGAATGACCCCGACCTGGCCATTGACTGGCCCCTCAACGGTGCGGTGCCGGTGCTGTCGCCCAAAGACCAAGCCGGCCTGCCTTTTAAAACAGCGGAGGTTTTTCCTTGAATATCCTGATCGCCGGCATCACCGGCCAACTGGGCCAAGAACTGCAGCGGGCCCTCGCCGGTGCCGGCCAGATTACCGGCTGCGCTCGGGACACGCTGGATTTGGCCCAGCCCGACACCATCCGCCGGGTGGTGCGCGAAGTCAAACCTGACCTGATTGTCAATGCCGGCGCTCACACCGCTGTGGACAGAGCTGAGAGCGAACCCGAACTGGCCACCGCCATCAATGCCACCGGCCCGGGCATCTTGGCTGAGGAAGCCCACAAGCTGGGTGCCACCCTGATTCACATCTCGACAGATTACGTATTTGATGGTATAATAAGTCGCCCCTACCTGGAAACCGACCCGACGAATCCACTGGGGGTGTATGGGAAATCCAAACTTGCCGGTGAGGGGGCGATTCGGGCAGTTGGCGGGCACAGCATTATCCTGAGAACGGCGTGGGTTTATGGCGCATTTGGCAAGAGCAATTTCGTGAAAACCATGCTGCGTCTGGGTGCGGAACGCCAGGAACTTCGGGTGGTGGCAGACCAGGTGGGCAGCCCGACTTGGACGGGGGATCTGGCCGGTGCGATAGCCCAGCTGATTTCCCGGATCGGTCCAGAGATTGCCGGCACCTATCACTGCACCAACAGTGGCGTCGCCAGCTGGTACGACTTTGCTGTGGCCATTTTTGAAGAAGCCGGTGCGCTGGGCTTTCCGCTAAAGGTGGAGCGGGTGATTCCGATTAGCACCGCCGAGTACCCCACACCGGCCCGCCGGCCCGCCTATTCTGTGCTATCCTGTGCGAAAATAACTGCAGTTTTGGGAACCCATCTCCCCCACTGGCGCTCAGGACTCAGGAAAATGCTTGCAGAGCTAAAAGCGATTAGCTACTAGCAATTCCTATCTTTTAATCTGGCTGTCTCTTAAAAGCCGGCGGAGCCGACAGAACGGCGTTCCCAGCCTCAGGCTGGGAACGAGGTAATTGTTTCAATCCAAAATCCAAAATCTAAAATCCCAAATAGGTATGACTGTGAGCGGCTACCGGGTGGCAGCATATATCACGGCTTATGAAGAGCCAAAAGCTATTGAAACCTGTGTGGCTGCTATACAAAACCAGTCCATTTTGGTGGAAAATATTTTTATCGTCGATAACTCTCGCCGCCATCCCATCACTTGGCAAGACCGGGGAAAAATATGGGTTGAATATCGCCCCGAAAATATAGGAGTTTCAGGAGGGGTGAGGAGGGGACTGGAATGGGCAATTGAAGGGGGATATGATTTTTTGTGGGCGTTTGACCAAGACAGCGTGCCCGCAGGAAATTGCCTAGAGAGGCTTTTGCAGACATATAAAAGTGAGTCTAAACCGGAGTGCCCGATTGGGATTGTGGGGCCGACAGCGATTGACCCCCGGACAAACTGGGTGATTGAGGGTTCTGTTTTCGAGCGCGACGCTTTCCTCCCCCGCCACCCGCCCAGCTCAACCGAGCCTTATGAATGTGACGCGCCGATTACCTCGGGCTCCCTAATCAGCTTAAAGGCGGCTAAAATGACTGCGCCGCCGAGGGATGATTTATTTATTGATGGGATTGATATGGATTACGGACTGCGCCTGAAGCTAAAGGGGTTTCGCAACCTGATAGTGCCGGATGCCATCCTGTACCATCAATTTGGCAATCCCATACAAGGGCGCTTTGGGAAGCGAGACATTTTTTTGCAAAAATACCCGCCACTGCGGCACTACTATATTTGCCGCAACCACACCTATCTGGCACTTCATTACGCTCGGGGATGGCATCGCGCCAGCAGCATTTTGCGACGGCTAAAATATATGGCGCACACGATGATTTTGGTGGGGATGTACGATCCGGAACCCAAAAGTCTCAAGCTGTGGGCTTGCCTGCTCGGAACGTTTCATGGTATAGTGGGGAGGTTGGGCAAAGTTTGGCAGTAAAAAAGTCTGGCGGCGGTAGTGCGGGCACTGCCGGCGGTTGGAATTGAACAGCTAAGCGCTAACAGAGATCGAAGTAAGAGCCTATGAAAGCCCTGATTCTGTCCGGCGGGAAAGGCACACGCCTGCGACCCCTGACCTATACGGGTGCCAAACAGCTGGTGCCGGTGGCGAACAAGCCAATCCTGTGGTATGGGATTGAAAGCATTGTCGCTAGCGGGATACGGGACATTGGCATCATCATCAGTCCGGAAACCGGCTTTGAGGTGAAGGCCACAACCGGCAGCGGGGAGCGCTTCGGTGCTAATATCACCTATATCTTGCAAGCGGAACCTGCCGGTCTGGCCCACGCCGTCAAAGTCGCCCAGCCCTTTTTGGGAGAGTCTCCGTTCATTATGTATTTGGGCGACAACATCATTGAGAGTGAGTTGCAGCCATTTTGGGAGCGTTTTAAGCAGCAGCAGCTGGACGGGCTAATTATGCTGCGGCGGGTGTCCAATCCCAGCGCCTTCGGGGTGGCCAAATTGGACGCCAGCGGTCGGGTGTTGCAGCTGGTGGAAAAACCTAAAGATCCTCCCTCGAATCTGGCACTGGTGGGGATTTATTTCTTTTCGAGGGCCATCCACGAGGCGATAGCCCAGATCCAGCCCTCTGCGCGCGGGGAACTGGAGATTACAGACGCAATTCAGCGCCTCATCGACGGGCAAAAAAAAGTAGAAGCCTGTACGCTAGAAGGTTGGTGGCTGGATACCGGGAAAAAAGATGACCTCCTGGAAGCCAACCGGATTATTCTGGATACGAGACTGACGCCGGCAGTGGGGGGGGAAGTGGACGACCGGAGTCAAATCATTGGGCGGGTGGAAATCGGTGCCGGCACCCGAGTCATCAACAGCTCAATTCGAGGCCCGGTGATTATCGGCAGCGACTGCTATCTGGAAAACTGCTTTATTGGACCTTACAGCAGCATCGCCGATCGTGTTACCCTTGTCGAAGCTGACCTGGAGCACAGCGTAATTTTGCAGGGCGCTAAAATTGCCGGTATTCACCAGCGGATTGTGGATAGCGTGATTGGGCGCAGGGCTCAGCTGGGTGTCGCTCTCCAGCGGCCAAAAGCGGTTCGTTTTATGATTGGCGATGACTGCCAAATTGAACTGGTGTGATTTACTTTATTACTGTCAACTATTATTCCACTAACTTAATTTCTAAATTAATCAGCTCAATCAAAAGAGATGGCGATATCTCTTACCGGATTATAATTGTAAATAATTCTTTTGAGGATTATTTCATTTATGATTTAAAGGATGAGCGGGTATCTATTATTAATGCAGAGGAGAACCTGGGGTATGGCAGAGCCTGCAATATCGGATTGAACTGGGTTTACGAGCGAGAGCCTGAGGCCACGGTCTGGATAATTAATCCAGATACCTGCTTGGAGGAAAATTCCCTAAAACAAGCTGCCCATTTTTTTGAGGATAACCCAGAGATTTCTGTTGTGGGCACCACAATTTACGAGCCGAACGGTGAGGTTTGGTTTGCCGGTGGCGAATTTGTGCGGAAAAATGGTACTATCATTGGCACGGACCAGCGGCTGCCGGCATCACTGCCCTACATGAAGGCAGACTGGGTGTCGGGCTGCAGCATGCTGATTAACCTGAAACGCTTTCCTGATCGGTGCCCTCAGTTCGATGCAGATTACTTTCTGTACTACGAGGACTTTGATTTTTGCCGGCGCTATGCCAGCCGGGGGCATATGATCGGAGTGACTCGTAAAATCGGGGTGATTCAGCAGCCCTCTTCAATGACCAATCGCCACCTGGATTTAAAGCTGCAACACAGCATTTGCAGTTACCTCATCGCTCTCGAAAAACATACGAGTCGCTTCGTGCTATTATACCGGCTGGTGCTGACTGTTTTCTCGGCGCTAGTGCCGGTACATACGAATCGCAAGGAGGCGATTAACAAACTCAAAGGGGTGTTCATGTATTGTAAGCGAGTCGTGCGCCGGCTTCAGCGCCGGTCCCGATCAATTTCTCGTTCTTGATTCCTGCTGATATCAGGTGTTAGGTGGTTAGGTGTTAGGTGTTAGACTTAACAGCTGAAACCTATTCCCCTCACCCTGTAGGCGCTATACAAAGTTGAGATAGATAAGCTGTTAGGCTAATAATGCTGCCTGTCTGCTCACAGGAGGCTCTGCCTCCAGGACGTCGTTCCCAGGCAGAGCCTGGGAACGAGGGATAGAGATGTAAAAATTACATAGAACCCCGGCTTTAAAATCCAAAAGCAAAAATCTAAAATCCCAAATTGGTGTTAGGTGTTATCCCGCCGTAACTGAGGACTGGCAAACTCTCTCAATGCTTCCCCTGTGATTTATTTTCTCACCGTCAACTATTATTCAGCTGAGCTAATTGCGAATTTATTAAAATCCATTCAAGCCGCCGGCCCAACCGCCTGCAAATTCCTAGTCGTTAATAACTCCCCAGACGACACGGGGATTAATGACTTAGAGAAAGACTCCGCGCTGATTTTGGATGCCGGCAGGAACTTAGGGTTTGGGGCAGCTTGCAACTTGGGACTCAACTGGGTTTACCGGCAAGATTCCCAGGCAGTTGTTTGGATTATTAACCCAGACACCCTGCTGCGGGAAGACTCCCTGCAGAAAGTTCCAGCATTTTTTGAGACTCACCCAGAACTTTCAATAGTGGGGACGGCGGTCTTTACCCCGAACGGGAAGATTTGGTTTGCTGGGGGGAGATTTGTGCCAGAAACGGGGGCGATGATTGGCGAAGATAGGTTGAGTGACAGTCCGGCTGTTGCGTGGGTTCGCAGTGACTGGGTGACAGGTTGCAGCCTCTTAATAAACTTGATAAAATTTGACAGCTGCCCGCAGTTCGATACGGATTACTTTCTTTATTACGAAGACTTTGATTTTTGCCTGCGCTACGCGAAGCAGGGGCATTTAATTGGGGTGACTGGCCAAATGGGTGTGGTGCACTATCCTTCCTCGGTAGCCGGTCGAAATTTATTCAGCAAGTTTAAATACAGTACCTTCGGGTATTTACTGGCAATGGAAAGGTATGCTAGTAAGTTCGCCTTTATAATGAGATTCATCCGCCTGATCGGTCACGCACTGCTGTTGCTGTGCGTGCGACCCCAAGTAGGGATTGGTAAACTGGCAGGCGTGGCAATCTATTTGAAGCGAGTCATCCGACGTTGTTGAATTCATTACTGATTAATCTGTCTTTTCTGATTCCTGAGCCGACTGGGCTGGCCACGTATGCCACCAATCTCTTCCCGCACCTTCAGGTTCTGAACCCGACGCTCTTGGTGGGCCAGCCAATTGCCAACTGCACTTGCTACCCAGTTCCGCCGCATTTAACCGCCGCTCAGGGAAGGCGAGGGCATATGGCCAGACTGATGTGGACTCAGCTGCAACTGCCTAAAATTTATCGCCAGCTGTCCTCCCGCCTGCTGTTCTCCCCAATCCCGGAAGCGCCAGTAATGTCTAGCTGCCGGTATGTCGTGACGGTGCATGACGTAATCCCGCTGCGCTTTCCCAGATGGCTGTCCCCCCTCACCCCTTACCACCGGTACTACCTTCCTAGGGTTTTAGCCGGTGCCGAGCATATCATCTGCGACTCAGTGGCGACAGCGCAGGATGTCACGGACTTTTTGCACATTCCAGCGAGCAAAGTAACGCCGGTTCTCTTGGCGCATGACGCCAGTCACTTTCGCTTTCTGGATTTGCCTGGGGGCAATTATTTCCTGTACATCGGACGCCAAGATCCCTATAAAAATCTCTACCGAGTGATTGAGGCATTCGCCGCTTTGCCCAACAGGTCGGATTTTGAGCTCTGGGTCGCAGGAACCGCCGACCGGCGCTACACGCCGCAGCTTGTGGCCCAAGCCGAAGAGCTGGGTGTGGGCAGGTTAGTGAAATTCCCAGGCTACGTTCCCTACGAAAAGCTGCCGGCGCTTCTCAATCAGGCTATCGCGCTGGTTTTCCCCAGTCTCTGGGAAGGATTTGGGCTGCCGGTGCTGGAAGCGATGGCCTGCGGGACGCCGGTGATTGCGTCGAACCGGTCATCGCTGCCAGAGGTTGCCGGTGATGCCGCTATTTTAGTCGATCCCTACAGTGTGGGAGAAATTACCGAGGCGATGCAGGCAGTGGCCAGCAGTGCGGGATTGCGCTGCCGCCTGCGAGAACAGGGTCTGGCGAGAGCGAGTCGATTCAGCTGGGCAAAAACTGGCCAGAAAACGGCTGAAATCCTGCAACGATACCTTTAGAGCCGTTTTTCGCCCCTGTGCCAGCCCGGGATCTTGTCTGTCCGGATTGCAGGGAAGCGCACCGTTAAGTGGGATTGTTCTGGGAAATGCTATCCGATACATTGTTGCTAACAACCTTTAACAGTTGCCAACAAATACATAAGCTGAGAGATTCTCTCAACCAAGGTGTATCAACCAATGCCCACAGGAAAATCGCGCGATCGCAACAGCCCAGTTCATGATATTGGCCACCTTCTTTTAAGAAGAAGTCACTTGAACTCGCTTGAAGGCCACTCATCCCTAGGTTTCAGGCTTTGTGGCAGTTTCCGGGACAGCCACTCGCCTTTGGTTCAATGGTCATGGTGACTGTCTTGAGCTTTTCAGCGCAGCCACCCGCCTTTGGTTTTCAGGTTCGGGTGACTGTCTTGAGTAAAGTATAGCATAGATTGGAAGATGTTAGCAAATCACTTGCTGTGGCCAACCTCCACTTGGAGTGTGCGATCTCTGGAGCAAGCTACCCTTGTTCTAGAAGTCGGAGGCTTGTGAGCGACCCGCCAGGAGCTGACCCGCTCAAGCTCCAAGAAGGTTAAAGCCGGTGCTTTCAGGAGCAAGAACCAGTTGATTGCTAGATAGCCGCATCATAATATAGCTGTTCTAAATGATCTGTGAAACCTCAGGGGGCCAAAAACCGGGTTTCTTTGGGAAACCCGGTTTCTACGCTTTCAGCAGTGCGAGATCGTCTGATAAAAGAGAGCCAAGGCTTGGAAGTGCACTTCTTGGCGTTGGAGAAACAAATAAATATCGCTGGCAACCGGTGGTAAGATGGCACCGGCTTCCAGCTCTTTGAGCTTTTGTGTGAGGAGTGGATCAAACATGGTACTAATACCTGCTCGGACTCAGGAACAAGGCCAGGTAAACCCGACCCTTTCTTTGGTAGAGGGTGCGGCACAGCCGGCAAACAGGACGAATATTAATCCAGCTTGGAACGCCATCGGGCTGCCAGCGACGCCCCTATTTGGCACAGACGGGATTCGCGGGCGCGTGGGAGATATCCTCAGCGCCCCCTTGGCGATGCAAGTTGGGTTCTGGGCGGGCCAGGTGCTGAAGGCGCAAGCCCCCAATCCGGGCCCGATTATTGTGGGGCAGGACTCTAGAAACTCCAGCGACATGCTGGCAATGGCCATAGGAGCCGGCCTGACTTCAGCTGGGCTGGAGGTTTGGAACTTGGGGCTGTGCCCAACTCCCTGCGTTGCCTATCTCACGAGTATTTCTGGGGCTGTCGGGGGCGTGATGATCTCGGCGTCCCACAATCCGCCAGAAGATAACGGGATTAAGTTTTTCGGGCCCGACGGCACCAAGCTGCCGGCGTCGCTGCAACAGCAGATTGAAGCGGGCTTGCGGGGGACAGGGAATTTCGCACCGGCACAGGGCAGGTGGGGGCACCAGCACCACCGGCCTGAATTGGTGAGCGATTATGCGGATATTCTCTGGCGTCCCCTGCTGCCGCAGGTGGACCTGCGGGGGATGCGCGTCGTTCTGGACTTGGCTTGGGGAGCTGCAGTCTATCTGGCACCGGCGATATTCAGGGCAATGGGAGCAGAGACGATCTGCTTGCACGACCGGCCAGATGGGGACAGGATTAATGTCGGCTGCGGCTCCACCCATCTCGATCCGCTGCGAGCTGCGGTCAGAGAACACGCCGCCGATCTGGGATTTGCCTTTGATGGCGATGCCGACCGGGTTTTGGCTGTGGATGGATCGGGCAGGACGGTGGATGGCGATTACATTCTCTACCTGTGGGGCAAGACGCTCAAAGAGTGCCAGCAACTGCCCGGCGACCTGATTGTGGCCACCGTAATGGCCAACTTGGGGTTTGAGAGCGCTTGGAAACAGCTGGGTGGCCAGCTGGTGCGGACGCAGGTGGGCGACCAGTACGTGCAAGCGGAAATGCTGCGCACAGGGGGAATGCTGGGCGGGGAGCAATCTGGCCACATTCTCTGCCGGCACTACGGCATCACCGGCGATGGGCTGCTGACGGCGCTGCACTTGGCCTCACTGGTGCGGCAGGGCGGCGTCTCCCTGGCAGAACTGGTGGATGGCAGCTTCCAAACCTATCCCCAACTGCTGCGGAATGTGCGCGTGGAGGACCGGCAGCGCCGGCTTGACTGGAAAAATTGCTCGGAGCTGCAAGCGGCAATCGCCCGAGCTGAAGCCGATATGGGCGACCGGGGACGGATTTTGGTGCGAGCGTCTGGCACTGAACCGCTGATCCGCGTCATGGTGGAAGCCGCCAGCGCTGAACTGGCCAACTACTGGACAGAAAATCTCGTGCGAGCAGTTGAGCAATATATCGTGGCGTGAGTTTCGGATTTTCCGGCCACCTTTCCCGCCTGACATAGCGCATTTAATTTGCTATATTACTATCTATCCATCGGCTTACAAATAAAGCTATTAGGTAGATAGAGATGATTTGTGAATTTGAGAGCAAGCAGATTAAAAGCATAAAGGGAGAAGCCGCCACAGAGGCAAGCTCCGTCTGGCAGCGGTGGGCTGACTGCAGGGCAGAGGCCAAGAGGACAAGAGAGATGGTGAGGAGAGGTGGGCCCACCAGAAACCGCGCCTGCGAGAAACCAGGTTTCTGAAAAAAACCTGGTTTCTTAATATTCGGTTCACTTTGTGCCGGCGCGACTTTCATGGTTTTCCATTTAAAATCGATGTGAGAGCGGCTCGCGGCTCGCTCAAAACTTCTCTCATGCCCAAAACGAAGCCGAAATCAAAGCGGAAATCTAAGAAAGGCAAAGCGCAACCCAGCAGTGACAAGCCACCTCTCAGTAAAAAGGAGGAACAAGCACAAAAGCGCCAAGCGGCTCGGGAGCGCCAAGAACTGTTTAAGGTGCTGACCCCCACCGCAGTCGCCTCGGCGGCGATTGGCCTGTTGCTTTTTGCCGTCAAAGGGCCCGCGCTTGCCGTTGCCGGTGGGGGCGGCTTGCTGGTGCTGGTACTTTCCTTTAAATATCCCCGGCAGGCTCTGTGGTTTTTCCTCTTCTACATGCCCTTCTCTGGCACAATCACCTACAGCATTGGCAAGGGGAACGCACTGTTCCAGCTGGCTAAAGATGGTTTCTACTTTCCAGCACTAATCGCACTGGTTCAGGAGTGGAAACGGCGGCGGCTGCCTTTTGTGGTTAACAAAAAGCTGGTGACGCCGCTCAAGATTCTGCTGGCGGTGTGTATCCTGACGATACTGTTGGTTAACGGCGCGCAGCAGTTCGCTCCCGCCTGCAGCAGTCTGCCCAATGGCGGCAGGGGCTTGCTGTGCCGGGACAAAATGCCCATAGCTCTCGGAATTTTGGGCCTGAAAGTTTTCATGGGATACATTCCCCTGATGACTTGCGCTTACTATCTGATCCGCAACAAGAAGGAGTTCCTCTTCCTGACTCGCCTGCACGTCGTTCTAGCCCTGATCTGCTGCGGGCTCGGCATTGTCCAGTACCTGTTCCTGCTGACGGGCCGGTGTGCCGGCACCCGCAATCTTACAGGTGACGATCTGTTTAAGGCGACCCTAGATGCGAGGTGTCTTATCGGCGGCTCTCTCGTCTACAGCCCTCAGGTCGGTATGATCCGTTTGCCAGGGACGTTTGTCGCTCCCTGGCAGTGGGCCTGGTTTCTGATTTCCAACACGTTTTTTACCTTTGCCGCTGCGTTCAGCGATCCGTCACTGTTATGGCAGATTGCCGGTTTTGCCGGTCTGGCATCGGTGTTTGTCAATGCAGTTATCTCCGGTCAAAGAATTGCTCTGGCCCTCGTGCCGGTATTTGTGGTTATCTTGCTGGTCCTCACCGGCCAAATAGCCAACCTGAAACGGTTTCTGCCCATTGCGGGGGGGCTGGGGGCTCTCGGGGCGATTGCTATGGCCATGTTCCCCCAAGTGATTGAAGAGCGGGTGAATAGCTTTATCGACCGGTGGAATGCTTCACCCCCGACGGAGTTTATTGCCAATCAAGCGGAGTTTACCTCTGAGGGACAGGTGGGATTGCTGGGGAAAGGCTTGGGGCGAGCCACAAACTCGGCTCGCATCTTTGGGAATACAGCGCTGATCGAGACTTGGTTTCCTAAAGTGCTCTACGAACTGGGGCCGGTTGGACTGCTAGCGTTTTTGTTTTTTGTCACAGCCCTGACGGTGGTTACTTTCAAGGTTTACCGCTCGGTAAAAGACAAGAGTTTGCGGAGTTATGGAGCCTGTTTTTGGGTATTTATCTTATTTATTAGCTACAACACCTACTATTACCCCCTCGATGTCGATCCGGTGGCTGTGTATTACTGGCTTTTTGCTGGAGTGCTTCTCAAATTGCCAGAACTTGACCGGCAGGAGCGAGAAAAACTCCTAGAGGCAGAGCCAGAGCCGCTGCCAGCTAAAAAGAAAAAACTTAGGTGATCTTTTTGGGGCTGCCGGATTTAGAATCCAAAATCCAAAATCCAAAATCCAAAATCCAAAATCCAAAATGGTAATGCCTTTGATTTCTGTAATTGTGCCCACCTATGGGCGCGAGCAGCCCCTGCGGGACACTCTAGCCGATGTCCTGAAGCAGGACTACCCGAAATTTGAAGTGCTTGTCGTCGATCAAACCGCCAACCACGAGCCCGAAACTCAAGCTTACTTGGATGAACTGGCAGCGACTGGTAAAATACAGCTGTTCCGGGTTGACTGGGCGAGTTTGCCCGGTGCCCGCAACTTTGCGGTGCGCCGCTCAGCGGGGGAAATTATCCTATTTATTGACGATGACGTTCAGCTCCCTGCGGGCTTTCTAGAAGCTCACGCGCGGAACTATATGGAAAAACCGGCAGTAGGGGCGGTGGCGGGACGGGTGTTCGACCGCATGAAACTCGCTGATTCTAAGGGTGAGCTGACCATTGACTATCTCCCCCCAGAAGCGATGGACCCAGCACTGGCCTGGTACTATATTGACTTGGTGCATACGGTGAAACCCCAGCAAGTTATATCAGCTAGGGGCTGCAATATGTCTTTTCGCCGAGAGGTTTTTACCAAGTACGGGCTGGGATTTGACGAGCGGTTCAAGGGGAGTGCGGTGCGGGAAGAGTCCGATTTTTGCCTGCAGTTCCGCAAAACCGGCTACCAGATATGGTACGATCCACAAGCCTATCTCATTCACCTGGGCGAGGAAACCGGCGGCTGCCACGACATCAGCACCCGCTCGCCCGAATATCAGATTAACCTCTATCACAATCACTTTGTCATGGGGTTCAAAAACTTGACCCCCCTCCAGTGCGTGCGTTTTTTTGCCCGCTTGTTCGACTGTCAGGTGTTGGGCCACCCCCCCTGCAACAAAAGTGGCTCCCCACTCAAAAGTTTGGTGCGCTCGGCTTTCTATACGATAGGCTTTGTGAAAGCTGTCGCTACTGCGGTAAAATCTGGTTGGAACGAAGGCCAGATTTACAGCCGGGAAGACGGCGTGAAAATATCACCTTGAAAACCTTGAAAAACAAATCAATGGTTTGAAAGGAGAGGGATGGGAACGTTTGCAATAAGGTTGAGATGAGAATTCTAGTCGCTAGCCACACATATATCGTTGACCTCAACCGCGAAAAGCTGCGGGCTTTGGCTGTTGCCGAACCGGGCATTGAGGTGACAGTTGTGGTGCCGAGCCGGTGGAAACCGGGGGGCGTGCAAAACAAAACGGTTGAAACGAAATTCCTCCAGGAAGGCTCGTTTCAAGTCGTGCCGGTTTCTAATTTCAGCCAGAACAATCAAGGATTGCTCACCTTCGGGGCTGACCTCATCGGGCTGCTGCGCCGGTTTCGCCCACAAATTATCCAGGTAGAACAGGGCTCCCGCTCCCTGGCTTACGCCCAGCTAATTGCGCTCAACCGGCTGCTGGGACTGAAAGCCAAAAATCTGTTCTTTACCTGGTGGAACCTTCCTTACGAGCTGAAATGGCCAGTGTCTCTGCTGGAAGCTTATAACCTCCGCAACACGGACGGTTTGGTCGCCGGCAATCAAGATGGCGCTGACATTCTGCGCCAGCGCGGCTACGAAGGGCCAGTTAAAGTGATGCCGCAGCTGGGCGTGGATGAAACCCTGTTCCGCCCCCAACCCCAGCCAGAATTGCGCAGCGATCTGGGGATCAATCCCGATGATTTTGTCGTGGGATTTGTGGGGCGGTTTGTGGGGGAAAAAGGGCTGCTCACTCTCGGTAAAGCGCTTGCCGGCTTGCGGGACTGTCCCTGGAAATGGCTGTTGCTGGGGCGCGGGCCTTTGCAGCCGGTGCTGGCGGAAAAAGCCGCCGAGTGGGGAATACAAGACCGGCTCATTTTCGTGGAAAGCGTTCCCCACGATTGCGTTCACCAGTACATCAACTTGATGAATGTCTTGGTGCTGCCCTCGGAAACCACCGACAAATTTAAAACTCTCACGGCTGCCGGTTGGAAAGAACAGTTCGGGCATGTTATAATAGAGGCGATGGCTTGCTCTGTGCCGGTGATTGGTTCCGATTCTGGAGAAATTCCCCATGTGATTGGAAATGCGGGTTTAGTATTTGCAGAAGGCAATGCCGAATCGCTGCAAAATTGCCTGCGGCAGCTGATAGAAAGCCCAGCCTTAGCGGCAGATCTGGCAAAGCGCGGCTACCAGCGGGCAATGGCTAACTACACAAACAGGGCTCTCGCCAAACAGGTGCTGGATTTTTACAAGCAGCTCATGGCTAGTGGTTAGTGAGAATGCTTGTTTCCTGGCGATTAGAAATCGCGGCTATACAGACAAAGCCCGCCTGCGCGGGCTATTAAGAGCACTTATATCCTTGAGACTTCGCTTCCGGATTCAAAAGTGACACGCTGCCATGCCCAATGCCCAATGCCCACTGCCCAATCAACAGGAAAAACTGGAAAAACTGTGCGCATCCTGCAAATTGTTCCCTCAATCTCCCTGGTTTACGGCGGTCCCAGCCAGATGGTGCTGGGACTCTCAGCAGCCCTCGCCCGTCAGGGGGTCGGGGTGACTGTGCTGACGACGGACTCCAATGGGGATGTGGGCCAGCCCCCACTGGATGTCCCCCTGGACCGGCCTGTCGAGCTCGATGGCTTCCAAGTGCGCTATTTCCGCTGCTTTCCCTTCCGGCGCTACAAATTCTCCCCGGATTTGCTCGGCTGGCTGCACCGGCACGCCCGGGAGTTTGACTTGGCTCACATCCACGCCCTGTTCTCGCCGGTGAGCACGGCGGCGGCGGCGGTGGCGCGATCCCGCCACCTGCCCTACATCCTCCGCCCTCTGGGCACTCTTGACCCCGCTGACTTGCGCAAAAAAAAGCAGCTGAAGCGAATTTATGCGGCGCTGTTCGAGGGGCCGAATTTGGCCGGTGCGGCGGCGATTCACTTCACCAGCGCGCAGGAAGCCAAGATTTCGGAACGCTTTGGGGCGGTGACGCGGGATTTGGTGATTCCGCTGGGCGTTAATTTTCTCAACCCCGCCCCGGAAACCCGTCAAGCCCGCGCCCAGTTGGGCATTCCAGCGGACCGGCTTTTGCTGCTGTTCATGTCGCGAATTGAGCCGAAAAAGGGGCTGAATCTCCTGCTGCCGGCGCTGGAAAATCTCCTGGCTGAAGGGCTGGATTTTCACTTTGTTCTCGCTGGCAGCAATCCGCAAGATCCAGACTATGAAGCGAAGATTCGGGCGCAGGTGGGAGCGTCGCCCCTGGGCAAACGCACGACGATTGCCGGCTTTGTCACCGGCACTTTGAAGGCGGCTTTGCTGCAGGAAGCGGACCTGTTTGTCCTGCCGTCTTACTACGAGAATTTTGGCATTGCGGTGGCGGAGGCGATGGCTGCCGGCACGCCGGTGTGCGTTTCTCGGGAGGTGCATATTTGGGAGGAGGTTCTGCAGGCGGAAGCGGGCTGGGTGTGCTCCTGTGATGCCGGTTCGCTCACCGAGCAACTCAGGGTGGCGCTGCGGGATGCCGGTGAGCTACACCGGCGGGGATTGAACGGGAGGGAATACGCTTTGAAGAATTACAGTTGGGATGCTATCGCGAAACAAACTGTGGCAGCTTACCGGGAAATTTTGGCCGGCACGCCATAAAGTCGTTTGAACAGTTATTATTCTATATGGCGGGGAGCGGCGTTAAGGTCTGTTTTAAAAGGCCGCCGGTGGCGCGAGTGCAATCAATTCATGCAGGAATCAACCGGATTTGAAAATTGGGCGTTTTGGATGGCTTTTTCAAGCGACAGGATGCCATAATGAGATGGAATGTGATTTTTGCGGAGGCAAAATGGATTTTGAAAGAATTTCACCGAAAACATTTGTGGGGCAGTTGCTGCGCTTGCCCTTGAGGTTAATACCGCCCGATATGAAGATGCCAATTTTGCGGGGCAAGATAAGAGGCAAACGGTGGACAGTCAAAGCCGGCAGGCACGGATGCTGGCTGGGAACTTATGAATACGAAAAGCAGATTATTTTTGAAAAAATGGTAAAGCCGGGGGACACGGTCTTCGACATCGGGGCGCAGGCCGGTTTCTACACGCTTTTGGCTTCGGTTCTGGTGGGGCCCACCGGCAGGGTTTTCGCGTTTGAACCCCTGCCGAGAAATGTATTCTACCTGAAGGAACACCTAGCACTAAACAGCATAAAAAATGTCACCGTGATTGAGGCGGCTATTTCCAATAGCAGTGGGGTGGCATTCTTTAAAGACAGTGCTAGCGGCTATCAGGGATTTCTCTCATCAGAGGGGGAGGTGCAAGTCAATACAGTGAGTCTGGATGAACTGATTGCCAGCGGTCAAATCCCCCTACCAGACTGCATCAAAATGGACATTGAGGGAGGTGAGGCGCGGGCTTTAGCCGGTGCCAAGTCTTTGCTGGATCGGGCTCATCCAAAAATATTTTTGGCTGCGCACGGACGGCCTATGTATAAACAGTGTGCTGAATTATTGCAAGCCTGCGGCTATCAGATAGAAGTCATCGATTGGGACGGTGCCGGCGAGGTGCCAAATAACCCCGATGTGCTGGCTTCTTACAAGGGCGCACCCTCTCAGTCAGATTGAGATTAGTCCCTCGAACGAGGGGCAGGGAGGAAAAGAAGAGATTTTGTTACGGCTGACTGTCGGGCACATCGAAACCAGGTTGCTTGAAGAAACCTGGTTTCTTAAACTTGGGGAAAGACTTACTGAGCGGTCGCCATGAGGATTTTTATAGTTGAGTGGGAGCGTATTTGTTGCAAAAAGCATGAAAAAGCCTGTGGGAAAATAAGGGGAAAAAAATAATGAAACCGCCAAGAGGCCATAGACGCGCCAGCGGCTTGCCCGTTGGGTAGAGCGCCAAGGTAAGAAGGGGAGAGTGAGAGAGGAATTATCGAAGTGGCAAATTATGTAAATTTTCGCTTAAAATGTGCGGTCGTGGGGGGGGAATTATGAAACTTTTTGTCCCGGGCCGGCTCTGTCTGTTTGGCGAACACAGCGACTGGGCGGGGGGCTACCGCCGGCTCAATCCCGATTTGGAAAAGGGCTGCACTCTGATTGCCGGCACGAATCAGGGGCTTTATGCTGAGATCAAGCCTCACCCCACTCACCTGATTCTTCGGGCTTCCCTGAATGATGGCTCTCGTAAAGAGCCGGTGGCGCTTCCTATGGAAAGGCAGGCGCTGCTTGCGGAAGCGGAAAAGGGCGGTTTTTTCAGCTACGCTGCCGGTGTCGCTTATCAAATTCTCACTCACTTCCAGGTGGGGGGACTGGAAATTGACAATTACTTGACGGATCTGCCGGTGAAAAAAGGTCTGTCGTCTAGCGCTGCTATCTGTGTCCTCGTGGCTCGCGCTTTCAATCGCTTGTACGATCTAAAAATGACGGTGCGCGGCGAAATGGAGTTTGCCTATCTGGGCGAGATTTCGACACCTTCCCGCTGCGGGCGAATGGATCAGGCTTGCGCTTATGGCAACCGGCCTATTTTGATGGCGTTTGATGGCGACCGGACTGATGTTATCGAGCTAAAGGTGCCGCAGGATTTGTTTTTTGTTATCGTGGATTTGGGTGCCGGCAAGGATACCAAAGCAATTCTCAGCAGCCTGAATCAGTGCTATCCTTTCGCGACTGACGGAGTTCAGCAGAATGTCCAGAAATATCTCGGCCCGATTAGCGCTCAAATTACTCTGGAAGCAGCTGAGGCACTGCAACAGGGCGATGCTGAAAGGATTGGCGCTCTGATGAGCAGGGCTCAGGCGGAATTCGACCGGCATCTCGCACCGGCTTGCCCGTCGCAACTGACGGCTCCTGTCTTGCACCAACTCCTCAATTCCCCTGCCATTCAGCCACACATTCTGGGGGGAAAGGGTGTTGGCTCTCAGGGCGATGGCTCCGCGCAGTTTATCGTAAAAGATGCGGATTGTCAAGAGCGGGCGATCGAAATTATTGAGCGCGATTTTCCCCAGATGAAATGTCTCAAGCTGGCGATTCGGCAGTAGGGGCACGCGCTGCTGGTGCTTTACAATTATAGCATAGCAGGCAGGATGCCCGCTCTACAAGAGAGGAGTCAAGCAAAAGTCAGATGAGCACAATTCGCAAGGCGGTTATTCCGGCGGCGGGTTTCGGCACCCGGCTGTTCCCAGCAACTAAGGCGGTCAAAAAGGAGTTTTTCCCTGTTATTGATAAGGACGGTCGCGCCAAGCCGGTGATTTTGGCGATTGTGGAAGAAGCTCTCAGTGCCGGCATTGAAGAGATTGGGATTGTGGTGCAGCCGAGTGACCGCGAACTTTTTGAGCATTTCTTTAAACATCCACCGGCACCCGAACTTTTTCGCAAGCTGTCCCCGCAGAATCAGGAATACAGCCGGTATTTGGAAGATTTAGGGAGTTGCATTACTATTCTAACACAGCCAGCTCAGGAAGGCTACGGGCATGCGGTCTTTTGTGCGAGAGAGTGGGTGAGCGATGAGCCATTCCTGCTGTCTCTGGGCGATCACATTTACTCGTCTGATACGGAAAGGTCTTGTGCCGGTCAAGTTGTAGATGTTTGCGAGCGGATGGGGGAGAGTGTGGTGAGTTTGACTGCCATGCCGGCAGAAATGCTTCACAAAGCGGGCTGCGTTGCGGGTGTTTGGCAGGAGTCGGGCTCGATTCTAAAGGTGACGCAACTCTCTGAAAAGCCGGCTGTTGATTACGCGCGCCGGCACCTGCGCGTTGAGGGAATGCCTGAGGATGAGTTTCTCTGCGTATTTGGGCTGTACGCGCTGACTCCGAACATCTTTGACTGTCTGGAATATCAGATCGCCAACAATATCCGCGAACGGGGGGAATTTCAGCTGACTTCCAGTCTGGATAGATTGCGGGAAGAGGAGGGAATGACAGGGGTGTTTGTCAGGGGCCGGTGTTTTGACACCGGCAATCCAGATGCTTACCGGCAAACACTGATTGATTTTGGAAATAGGGCCTAAGGCGTGAAGCGCGGGGCGCATAAGTAGGGTGCGTTCCCCCTTGGGGAACGCACCCTACAAGCTAAAATCCCAAATTGATATCAGACCTTTTCCCGCGCTGCCATACGCTCCTTCATTCGAGATTTAAAGGCATCGATTATTTCCGGGGTGGGATGGGTTTTTTGCCAGGAAGGGCGCTCGGTCAATCGCGAGCACCAAGCGCTCAGTTTTGGAAAGTCATCTAGAGGCAAACCCAGACTGGGCAACCAAGGAACTGCAGTGCCGGCGACGAGATCGGCTAGGGTTATGTGTTCCGCTCCAAAGTAGGGGCGCTCGCCCAGCTGGCGCTCCAAGAAAGCCAGCACCGTGGCTAATTTTTCTTTGGCTTGCCGCAACTTCTCGGCGTCGGTGGGGGAAAACCCCATACTCTGACCGATCAGCGGATTCATTGCCGGCAGGAGTTCATTCACAGCCACCATTTCCACCATGCGCACTAGTGCGATATCTCGGGCACCGGCTGGCAGCATGGCCGGCTCCGGGTATTTTGCCTCTATATAATCAAGGATGGCTAAAGATTCTATCACGGGAAAGCCATCATCCTCTAACACTGGAATGTGGTGGAAGGGGTTAATTGCCAGAAACTCTGGTCGTAACTGATCCCCATCCAGGTTGAGCGGCACCAGCTCAAACTCAATGCTTTTTTCCAGAAGAGCAACCCACACACGGCGGGAGTTGAAAGAAACAGGGTGGTGATAAAGCTTCAGCATGGGAAACCAGATTGTAACTTTATCTCTAGCATACTCTGTTTTTGTAGCTCTCTCCTATGCGAAACGGATTGTAGCCAGCGCTTTTGGGCGGAAGCCTCTTTGGCACTCTAGAAGTAGCGTTCCCCTTGGAACGCTACAAGCGAAGAGAACGCACCCTGGCAGCGCTTCTGCAATCCGCTCACAGTCCTCTTGTAGAGACTTTACATGTAACCCCCAAGCACTGGGGGGTTTTACCCCTCAGCGGACTGGCCGGAGCAATGACAGTGAAGATGTCAGTGATTTCTCTGTTGTGCGAAATAACCTGTGGGAACGAGCATCTCAGAGAGTGCCGAATCCCGTCCGCAGGCTTTGGTTGCCGGACACTGGGGATGGGAGCGCCGGCAAGCGCGCCCAGCATCCCCGCCCCAATGATTAGCCATCTATTTTCATTTTATTATCACATAGAAAAGGGAGTGTCAAGGAAATTTGGCTACTTATAAGTAATAGAAATTGATTTCTGGAGGTGGCTGGCAGGGAAGATAAAACTCACTTATAGGGGGGTGCAAATTCTGAAAGCCAGATTAAGGTAGAAATATAGTCGTCTGGGGGCTAGAGGTCTTGAAAAGAATGCCTTCCCGTCTGGAGAGCTGCGGCGTGGCTCTCCTAGCTGTTACCCTGGGGCTGCTGCTGCAGCGACTGCTATACCCTCCGCTGGCACTAGAAAGCCCTTTTCTCCTGTTTTTTGGCTCTGTAATGGTTAGCGCCTGGTATGGCGGCTTGTGGGCCGGTGTGCTGGCCACGGCTCTCGCGGCTTTCGCCAGCGACTGCTTCTTTCTCTCTGATCTCTCGTTGCTTGTCAAAAGCCCCGGTGAAACCTTGCAACTGTGCCTGTTTGTGGTGGAGGGGCTGCTGATTAGCAGGACAGTCGCAGCCCTGAAATCGCGTCCGGTGGCATCTGTTGCAAGGGAGCAACCGGCTGGAAATCTCACCGCCGGCGGCGCACCGGCTCAAGAGGCGCTGGCGACCGGTGAAACGCTCTACCGCACCCTTGCCGAAGCCATGCCGCACTTCGTCTGGACACTAACAGCGGAGGGCACCCTGGACTATGCCAACCGGCAGTGGCACGAACACACCGGCCTGACCGTCGAGCGGGTCAATAACGAGGGGTGGGGGATCGCCATCCATCCCGAAGACCTTCCGCGCGTTACGGAAGTGTGGGCGCAGCTACAGCAGGCCGGCGCAGTCACCGAATTCGAGTGCCGCCACAGGAGGGGGGATGGCACCTATCGCTGGTTTCTCTGCCGCCTCGTGCCGGTGTTTGACGCCCGGGGCGAAGTCATCAAGTGGGTGGGGAGCTCTACAGATATTGACGATCTCAAGCAGGCTTTAGCGGCGCTGCGGGAGAGCCAAGAACACCTGCAGGCGATCCTGGATAACTCGCCGGCGGTTATTCATGTCGTAGATACTCAGAACAGATACCTGCTAATCAACCGCCGGTATGAAAACGTGTTCCGCGTCGGGGTAGAGCAGATTACAGGCAAGAGCCTGTACGAGATTTGGCCCCAAGAGATAGCTGATACCTTGGCGGCGAATAACCGAAAGGTACTCGAATCTGGAATCCCTCTCGAACTCGAAGAGGTTGTCCCTGAGAGAGATGGGCCGCACACCTACATTTCCATCAAGTTTCCCCTGCGCGATGCCGGTGGGGTCCCTTACGCAATTGGTGGCATCTCCACTGATATCACCCAGCGGAAGAAGGCAGAGGAGGAACTGTACCGGCGCGAGCAGGCATTCAAAGCGCTGGCCGATAATTCGCCTGACGTCATTGCCCGGTTTGACAGGGAATTTCGCTATGTTTACGCCAACCCTGTAGCAGAACGAACGGCAGGAATAGGGAGCAAGACTTGTATTGGTAAAACTTTTTCAGAATTGGGAATACCACAGGAAAAAGTGGTAGAGTGGAACCAGAACCTCCAGCAGGTCTTTACAGCGGGGCGAGAGCTGGTTCTTGAAGAAGACTTTCCAACACCCAGCGGAACGAGATACTATCAAAGTTTTCTTGTGCCTGAATTCGCCAAGGATGGTTCAGTTGACTCTGTACTGTGCGTTAGCCGGGAGATTACTGCGCTCAAACAAGCCAAGGCTGCGCTGCAACAGCAGGCAGAGAAATTAGCGGAAGCCAACCGCCTGAAGGATGAGTTCGTGGCAGTTGTCTCGCACGAACTCCGGTCGCCGGCAAGCGCCATGCTGGGCTGGATTAATTTCATCCGCCGGCATAATTTTGAGCGAGAGGCAGTCAGCCGGGGGCTGGATATCATTGAGCGCAACGGGAAGCTGCAATTCCAAATCATCAACGACCTTTTGGACCTGTCGAGCATTATTCAGGGGCAACTCCGCATCCACACCTGCCTCCTCAACTTGGAACCGATTATTAATGCGGCGATTGAGGTAGTGAGACCGGCAGCTGAAGCCAAAAGAATTCAACTGGAGTCCGCAGTTGATTTGTCCGCAGGCAAGGTGATTGGCGATCCGGCTCGCTTGCAGCAGGTATTGTGGAATCTGCTTTCCAATGCAGTTAAGTTCACCCCGGAAGGCGGAGAGGTATTTGTTCGGTGCCGGCGCATTCACTCGCGCATTGAAATATCAGTCAGCGACACCGGCTGCGGAATAAGTCCTGACTTTCTCCCGCATGTCTTTGACCGGTTCACGCAAGGAAAGAATGCGAACCTAAAGAATAGCAGCGGGCTGGGTCTGGGGCTGGCAATCGTGCGCAACCTAGTGGAAATGCAGGGAGGGACTGTTTCTGCCAGCAGCAGTCCCGGACGGGGGGCGACATTTACTGTGCAGTTTCCCGTAGCGGCTATCGCCATCAAGCCGAAGAATGTAGCAGTTCAGCGGTTGGTTTCACCTGCTGGACGTCAAGCGCCCGCCGGCAGTCCAGGAGCTCTCCAGGGCGTGAAGTTGCTGGTTGTGGACAACTGTCCCGATACCTGCGAGCTGATCGCTACAGTGCTCGAACAGTTGGGGGCGGAAGTAACCGTGGCAGTTTCTGCCGGTGAGGCGCTCGACCGGCTGCAACAATTCAAGCCAGATGTCCTAGTCAGCGACCTTGAGATGCCCGGAGAGAGTGGTTACAATTTTATCCGCAGGGTGAGGGTTCTGGAAGCGGCGCGAGGGGGAAAAATTCCAGCTATTGCGCTGACGGCACACGCCGAACCTGAGGCTCGACTGCAAGCTTTTTCTGCCGGCTTCCAGATGTACTTGACCAAGCCGGCGGAGCCAGATGAATTGGCTGCGGTGGTGGCAAGTCTGGCGGCGCTGGGCAGAAATTAATCGGTGGGAGGGCATAGAAACCGGGTTTCTTTAAGAAACCCGGTTTCTGGGGCTCAGAAGCCCGGTTTCTTAAAGAAACCGGGCTTCTGAAATTTACACGAATGATTTAGACTCGCTATATCCCGCAGGACGCAGGACCGGCATCTTGCCTGTCCTTAAAGTGGCGTTAAAACTAAACTGCCGGCATCAGGAAAGCCGAGCTGATTGAATTGCTCAAATCGCCAGTGCTGCTGGTATCGGGTGAGGAAGTTCTGACCGATGATGCCTTCAACGCCTAACAAGTCTAGCACGCCATTCTTCAAAATCACGGCATCGAGGTGGGAGGCTTGGCGACCGTGCAAATTCACGCCTTCTAAGGTGATTTGCTTGCCGGTTTCTGTGCCGCAAAACCCCCGAACTTCTGTGTCCTTCGCCTTGGCGGTGTTGAGAGACAGCCGCTGCGCCAGTCGCTGCGAGACAACCATCACATCTGCGCCGGTGTCCAGCAAAAAGGTGAAAGGGCCTTTACTATTAATTTGCACTTGTGCGGTCATCACGCCCAGCTTTCCTGTTAGGGGAATGGCACCGGCAGGGTGGCGAGACTGCGGCAGGAGTTGCAATTTCAAGGTTCTGGGGTTTATAATTACATCGAAGCCGGTTAAAAAATCCATCCCCAAAACGCCGGACTGCCCCCCGGGAATTGCTGTTTTTGACAGCCCCATTCCGTTGAGCCCTTCAACTTTGGCAGAAGCTACGGTTACGGGCGGCAAACTGTGCAGCGCCGCTCTCACATTAGAGCAGTTGTCGCCGACAACCATATATGCTAAAATATCGCTGGGGATAGGGGTGCCGGCAAGTTTTAACTGCTGGGCGATTTGACTGTCGAGAATCGAATTGGATGCGCCGGTGTCGAGCAAAAAAGTTCCGCTCTGTCCGCCGACAGTCACCGGCAAAGTAAAAAGCCGGCTGTCAGTCAGGCGTTTTAGCGGTACAGAAGCTTGTCCCTGACTGACGGGTTTGGGGAGGGTGATGCCGGTGGTTTTCAGCAGCGCAGTCAGGCGAGCGCTGGCATCCGGGCGAACACTGCCATCTGGTGCGAGCATAACAACTTTAAATACGCATTGCGCCGAAGCAGTTTGCAGCTGTTCCGCAGAAGGTTGCTGGGGGTTAGAGACTTTCCCGAGAACACACTGCAGCAGCTGTTGCAGGAGTTCTTTTCCCAGGGGGTTGGGGGCGGGTGCCGGTTGCTGTGCCGGTTGCTGTGCCAGCTGTCTCTCGCTCCCAGGTTGCGCCAGCAAACGCCCACCGGGAGGCTCCGCCCTCATTTCCCTGGCACCCTGACGGGGCGCGCCTGCCGTCTGGGCGCGAGAAAAAGGGTTCTGGGCTGAATTTGGCAGGGGCGTTACGGCGAGCCCCCCGCAGACGGATGCGAGTGCGATGGCATTGGCGACAGTCCAAGAGAGTTTCATGGCTGAAGGTTGGAATGCAGTGGCGGACAAATTTGCCTGTTTCTTCTTATAATGACAGGTGTTTAACGTTGAATAGCTGATTTATAAAGAAAAAGCGAAGCCACAAGAAACCGGTTTTCTTCAAGACCCCCGGTTCCTGTACTGAGTTCTGGCTCCATTCCGGATTAACAATTACTTTATATAGCGATTCTCAGTTGGATGCACTCTGGCCCAAAAACCCGGTTTCTTTAAGAAACCGGGTTTCTCAGTACCTCAGAAAGGATGAGAAACGCTATAAATCAGCTCTAACTCTCACCGGCACACTCCTAGCGCAGCCCTGGGGAGCCAACGCCCCTCTCCCCTGCCGCACCCGGTTATAAAAAAATAATAAAATTTATTCATAAACTTAAGCACTCCTGTTAAATAGATATAACAGAAGTCAACTCTAGATGTGGGAGATAAACACGACAGGCCAGTCGCGCGTGGCGCGGGAAAGACGGTCTATGTTGGTTTTTTATGCGGGGAGCCGGTATTGATTTCCGTGACACCGCAAGTCCGAGCGTGAAGGAAAGCACAAGATGATCCAAGCTCTACAGACCGAGCGCAAAACCGAGCCAGCACCGGCAACCTCCGGCACAGCGAGGGGATTGAAAGTGCGCCGGCTATTTTTCCAGAAGATTGCCGGCGGTTTGGGATTGGCAACCGCCAGCCTGATTTTCATGGTTGGGGTTTCGTACCGGAGCATAACCCAACTCGTTCAGACCAATGCTGCAGTGGAAGACACCTTTACAGCCCTCAAACAGCTCGATGATGTGCTCTCCCAAATTAAAGAGGCGGAAACTGGGCAGCTCAGCTATATAATAACAGGAGATGAGGCTTATCTAGAAGCCGGTCGCGCCGCCCCAGAGGCGGTCAGTCAAAAACTGAAGCGTCTCAAAGAGTTAACTGCCAATAATCCGGACCGCCAGCACCTACTGAACCGCTTAGAGGGGCTGACCGACCATTTATTTGCTGAAATCGACCGGACAGTTGAGTGGCGAAAGAGGGCGGGCTTGGCCGCAGCGCTGCGCTCCTTAAAAACAGAGCGATTCAAGGAGGACATGAATGAAATACGCAGGCTGATTCATAAATTGGAACTCGAAAAAAAACAGGTCTTGACGCAGCAGCAAGCGCAGGCAAAACTTAGCGGGAGAAACGCGCTGATTGGCTTTTCCGGTGGAGTCTTGCTAAATTTTGGCATCCTCTTGTGGGTGTACAAACTCATCTATCGGGAGATAGAAAAGCGCAACCGCGCCGAGGAGGAACTGCAAAAACAGCGCGACTGTACGGGATTCATTATCGAGAAGACTCCCGCACTGGTGATTGGGATAGCGCCTGACGGCGTGACTGAGTTCGTCAATCCTGCGGTGGAGAGCGCTACGGGATACCGGGCGGAAGAACTGATCGGGCGGAACTGGTGGCAAATCTTTGCTGCGGGCGACGAGTGCCGGCACGCCGAGCCATCCTGCAATTTGCAGCGCGGGAATGTGCGCGACTGCGAGATGATTTTGACGGCGCGGAGTGGGGAGAAACGCACCATCTCTTGGAACGCCTTGAATCGCTCTGACGAACAGGGCAACTTGGTACAAGCGATCGGATTTGGCAATGATATCACCTACCGCGTGCGAGCTGAGGAACAGTTGCGAGCGTCACTCCAAGAGCTGTCAGACCTTAAATTTGCACTGGACAGGGCTGCTATCGTCGCCATAACTGACCCTCAGGGGATTATTACTTATGCTAATGATAAGTTTTGCGAACTCTCTCAATATTCTAGGAAAGAGCTGCTCGGTAAAACCCACAGCCTCCTCAAGTCTGGCTATCACTCCCGAGAATTTTTCCAAACCCTTTGGTCAGCCCTTGCCAAGGGCAAAATTTGGCACGGTGAAATTAAGAATAAAGCCAAGGATGGGACCTATTACTGGGTGGACACAACCATTGTGCCTTTTGTGGACGAGCGGGGAAAACCCTCTCAGTATTTAGCCATTCGATTTGACATTACGGAACGCAAGCGGGCTGAGGAAATTCGCAAGAGCGCTGAGCTGCTGCAACTGGTGCTGGACAACATCCCGCAAGCGATTTTTTGGAAAAACCGCAACTCAGTGTATTTGGGGTGCAACCAGAAGTGGTGCGAAATCGTCGGAATTAGCGCTCCTGAGAATATTATTGGCAAGACAGACGGCGACTTGTGCCGCGAGGAATCGGCAGAGAAATACCGCGAGTCAGACCGGCTATTGATGGATGCGGATACGCCAGAACTGCATCATATCCACCGGCGAATCGGGGGAGACGAGCGAGAAATGTGGCTGGATATCAACAAATTTCCCATTCACAGTCCGGAAGGGAAAGTGATTGGCATTCTCGGGACGATTGAAGACATCACCTACCGCGTGCGATCGGAAGAAGCCTTGCGGCAATCGGAATTGCGCGAGCGAGAGAGAGCCTTGCAGCTGGAGGAAACGCTGCGGGAGCTGCAAAAGACCCAAACCCAACTGATCCAGACAGAAAAAATGTCCAGTCTCGGGCAAATGGTTGCCGGTGTCGCCCATGAAATTAACAACCCCGTTAACTTCATCTACGGCAACCTCTCCTACATGGGCGAATACATTAAAAACCTCCTCGGCGTGCTGCACCTGTACCAGCAGCACTATCCCCAACCGCCGGCAGAAATTCAAGCTGAAATTGAATCCGCTGACCTGGATTTCCTGATTGACGACTTGCCCAAAATGCTGTCTTCTATGAAAGTGGGAGCAGATCGCATTCGCCAGATTGTGCTGTCGCTGCGGACGTTCTCGCGCCTCGACGAAGCAGACATGAAGGCAGTTGACATTCACGCGGGAATTGACAGCACGCTATTAATTTTGCAAAACCGGCTAAAGCCAAAAGCGGATCGCGCCGGCATTGAAGTCATTCAAGAGTATGGCAATTTGCCCTTGGTGGAGTGCTATCCAGGGCAACTCAACCAGGTGTTTATGAATGTGCTGGGCAATGCGATTGATGCTTTGGAAAGGGGGCACCGGGCGTCGGGAGCTCGGGGGTGCGAACAGCAGCAATCCCCGGCGCGCCACGCCCCATCGCCTGCGATTCGGATTCGCACAGAAGTGGCGGATAGCAACCGCGCGGTGATTCGGATTGCAGATAATGGATGCGGCATGACAGAGGAGGTAAAAGCGCATGTGTTTGACCCCTTTTTCACCACCAAGCCGGTGGGGAAAGGAACCGGATTGGGGCTGGCGATTAGCTATCAGATTGTAACCCAGAAACATGGCGGAAAAATCTGGTGCGAGTCGCAACCGGCACAGGGGACCGAGTTCTGGATTGAAATTCCGGTGCGGCAAAGTCATCCGTGATTGGGCAAGAAACCCGGTTTCTTAAAGAAACCGGGTTTCTACGCCTCTTGAGGGAACGCATTCTACTGCTTGCAGATAGCTTTGAGAACTTGCAGGATCTGGATTGAACGCTCAGGTTCAAACAGACTGAGCACCGGCATTAGCTGATAAGTCGGGGGATTTCCCTGCTGCACGCATACAAACTGATAAAGCTCTCCATTTGTCGCCAGCCCCCAAACTGATGTTTGACGCTCCAGGCTTTTATAGGCATAGGTGAGCAATTGCGCTAAACCAGCTGAGGGGGCGACACTACTGTTTTTAGCTTCTATCACCAAAACCCAAAAAAATGCGTCCGCTGCTGTCTTCTGAGCCAGACTGACTGCTAAAATGTCGAACCGGCCTTTAATGATGGTGTCTTCATCTGCTATATTAATCTCGGCGATGTCTTCTTCCAAGGTAATCTGGATAGGCGAGCGATAGAAGCCGGCTAATCGCAGCAAGGGAGCGAGCGCCAGTAACTTCACCTGTCCTTCCGAGACTTTGCCTGCTGTCAGGTAGCGGCGAAAGTCATTCCGAATTTGCCAAAATTCTTGCTGTTCGGCGTCAGTCAAAGGCTCCAGAGATAGCAGGGGTGTAAATGAGCTGCTGAACTGCTCTTCTAGCTTAAAAAGGCGCTGGACATCATTCAGAGATAGGTCGCGGGCGTTTAGAGTAGTCATAAGTTGAGTTGGCTGTCAGGTCAAAGTGATATTCTTCTTCTATTTTAGCGACATCTGGGCGAAATGTTCTAGCAGCAGCCGGTGGATAAAAATATAGCCGCTGCCAACTTTTTGCATTTTTTCCCGACTGCCAAATCCCTTAATTGGGAACTGTTCTTGTTTCGATACCGCCGCCAATCCGTCCAAAAATTAGCCCCGAACTCAGCCCGAAAGTCAGTCCCACAACCAGCCCGCCAGTAAACAAGCCATCCAGCGGCGCAATCAGCCCCTCAAACCGTCAATTTTCTTACTCTCTACAGGATTCCTAAACTCTTTCTTAAAACCTCTATCTTTTCTTCCCTTGGCGTTCTTGGCGTCTACCCTACGGGAAGCCGCTGGCGCGTCTATGGCGGTTCAGCAAAAAATCCACAAATCAAATCTAACCGCTCCACTTAAAATATATAGCAATATTCACTTAGGTTCGGACACGATCGTCGGAAAGGAACGCATATCCTATGAGGTTCTGACGTAGGGCAGGCGTCTCGCCTGCCCTAACCTAAGTGGCTAGTGCTATACTGCATTGCAAAAGAGCAGCTCAACCCAACGGTGCAATAACAGTACAGCCGGACTGTCTCTCAGTCTGGCAGAGGGGAAGCCGGCCATATATTACCCCTATTCTGAGCCATTAAAGCGGACGATGGGACTCGAACCCACGACGTTCAGCTTGGGAAGCTGACATTCTACCACTGAATTACATCCGCGTCAAGCACCTCATTACCTATCTTAGCCTTTCGGCAGAAAACCGGCAACTCACCACCTGAAATAAATCATACACGGTTCGCCAGCCGGCTGTCAACCTTTTTTTTCTCAGTACAGGGGGGGCGGGTTGAGCGCCCCGGGAGTGCCGGATGGGACAGAAGTCCGCTGCCGGCACCCCCGCCTGGGGGTTGGGGGTGGGGTTCTCCGACGGTCCCCCTCCCCCGAAACAGCGGATCAGACGAAACTGAAATAGCCACCGGCAAGATTGAGGTTGCCAGACCCCTGAACAATGGCCACCAGATCGTCCGCACCGGCAGTATTGTGCAAAATCGCGATCCCACTGGGCAAACCGGCGGAGGAGGCGAACAGCTGATAGTCAGCAGCGCTGCCCGCCAGCTGGATGACATCCTCACCGGCATTGAAGTCCGCAATCAAAGCGCAGTCAGCATTGCCCGCAGCGGTGTAGTAGAACTTGCCACCGCTTCCGAGCACAAAGCGGTCGGCACCCTGTCCGCCGGTTAGGGTGTCGAGCTCACCGGCACCCGGACTCCCCAGATGGGCGGCAGCGCCGGTCAGGGTGTCATTCCCGTCGCCGCCGCTGAGGGAGTCGCTGCCCAAGTCGCCACTGAGGAGATCGTTACCGCTATCGCCGCTGAGGGTGTCACTGTCCTTCCCGCCGGCGAGGCTGTCATTGCCGGCATCGCCATTGAGCCAATCATTGCCCTGATTGCCAAACAGCTGGTCGTTGCCGTCGCCGCCGCTGAGGGTGTCGTTGCCGATGTCGCCACCGACCCGATCGTCCCCAGTGTTGCCGCTTACAGAATCATCGTCCTTACCCCCCTGGCAGGTATCGTTGCCGGCACCGCCATCCAGGATGTCAGTGCCGGTGTTGCCATAGAGGATATCGCTGCCATCACCCCCATTGAGGCTGTCTGCGCCCTCACTGCCAATCAGGATATCATTGCCGCCGGCACCCAGTAGCTGGTCATTGCCGGCACCCGCGACTACCGTATCATTGCCATCCCCGGCATCAATAACGTCGTCCCCCCCACCGGCAGAAACGAAATCATTTCCCAGCCCGCCGCTGAGAGTGTCGCCGCTGTCAGTGCCGGTGATACTGTCGCTGCCGGCATTGGAGACGTCCAGGGTGAACGTGTCAGAAGCAGTCTTCCCCGCGTCAGAAACCGTTACGGTAATCGTTGCCGCGCCCTGTTGATTCGCCGCTGGGGTGACGGTAATGGTTCGGTTCGCTCCCTCACCGCCCAAAACAATATTGCTGTTGGGAACGATGTTCTGGTCGCTAGAACTGGCGGTTACCGTCAGGTTGCCAGCCGCTGTCTCCGCATCCGAGACGGTGAACGCAATTGCCTGAGTGGCCGCGCCCAGACTGACCGTTTGATTGGCAATGTCGCTAATCGTCGGGGCAGTGTTTTCGCTTGGGGTTGGGGTTGGGCTTGGGGTTGGGGTTGGGCTGGGCGGGGGGACTGGGGTTGGCGGGATGTCGTTATCGGTGTTCGTCACCGCCACACTCCCGGTTAGGGTGTCGTAGATAGTGTCGGTACTGGTGGGGTCCAGCGTAATGGTGTAAGTTTGGCTGCCATCGACATCAAATTCATCGACACCCGTGACGGTTACCGTCTGCGCCGCAGAGAAATTTGCCGCAGTAAAGGTCAGGACTGCCGGCGAGACAGCCCCCTCGGTGGTGTCAGCACCGGTCAGGGCAATCGTCACAGGAGCAGTTGGCGCAGTGGTCAGGGCCACAGTAAAGGTCGCAGTGCCACCGGCTTCCGTGGTGGTCAGCCCCGTCGCCGGAGTGACCGCGATTCTCGGTTCCCCGTCATCGGTGTTACTCGCCGACACACTCCCCGTCAGGGTGTCGTAGACAGTATCGGTACTGGTCGGCTCGAGGTTAATCGTGTAGGATTGGCTGCCATCGACCGTATCGTCATCTACGCCGGTGACTGTCACCGTCTGCGGCGCAGAGAAATTTGCCGGCGTGAACGTCAGCGTTTCCGGCGAGACAGCCCCTTCTGTGGTGTCAGAACTGCTGACGGCAACCGTCACAGGAGCCGTTGGGGCGCTGTTGAGGGCTACAGTGAAGGTCGCAGTGCCACCCCTTTCCGTAGTGGTCAATTCGGTCGTGGGATTGACCGCAATCCCCGGTTCCGTGTTCGTCACCGGCACACTGACTGGAGCGAGGGTATCGTAACCCGCGTCGCCGGCACTCGCCGCGTCGAAGACAGCATTATAGGACTGGCTGCCATCGAGGGTGTCGTCACTGACGCCGGTGACTGTCACCGTCTGGATTTGGCCAAAGTTTTCCGGAGTGAAGGTGAGCGTCGCTGGCGAGACTGCCCCTTCTGTGGTGTCAGAACTGCTGACGGCAATCGTGACATCAGCAGCTGGGGCGCTGCTGAGAGCCACACTCAAGGTAACAGCGCCACCGGCTTCTGTGGTAATCAAGCCGGTGCTGGGAATCACCGTGATTCCCGGCGCAGTGCCGTCATTATCGATATTGTCAGCCAGCACATCCGCTGGATCAGCGCCATTGTAATTCGTGTCCTCACTGACAGCCGGTGCCAGCAAAATGCTGTAGGGTTGGCTGCCATCGGATAGAGTGTCATCTGCGCCGGTGACTGTTACCGTCTGCGCCGCCGAGAAGTTGTCGGCAGTGAAGGTTAGGGCTGCCGGTGAGGCGCTCCCTTCTGTGGTGTCGCTGCTGCTCAGAGCAATCGTCACATCAGCAGTTGGGGCGGTGGTGAGGGCTACAGTGAAGGTAGCGGTATCCCCCGCTTCGCTGGTGATTAAGCCGGATGTGGGGGTGACAGTAAACAGCCCGGGGGCTTCGTCGTCAATGTTCGTCGCCGACAGAGTGTCCGCCGCAATCCCCCCGTAGAGGGTATCGTCGCTGGTTGCTGTCAGGATAACGTCGTAGGTTTGGTCTTTATCGACTGCAGTGTCATCGACACCGGTGAGCGTTACTGTCTGCGCCGCAGAGAAATTGGCTGCAGTGAAGGTCAGGGTTTCCGGGGAGACTGTTCCTTCCTGCGGGTTGCTGCTGCTGACATCAATTGTGACATCCGCCGTTGGGGCGCTGCCAAGGGATACGCTGAAGGTTGCAGTGCCACCGGCTTCCGTAGTGGTCAAGCCTGTCGTGGGGGTGATATTGACACCCGGTCCGGTGTTTACCACTGACACATCGTCAGGGTCAATCGCCCCGTAGATCGTATCCGTGCTGGTTGCTGTCAGGTTAATGGTATAGGGCTGGCTGCCATCAATAGTGTCGTCAGCTACCCCGGTTACTGTTACCGTTTGCGCCGCCGAGAAGTTTGCCGGCGTGAAGGTGAGGGCTGCCGGTGAGACACTCCCTTCTGTGGTGTCAGAACTGCTGGCGGCAATAGTAACATTGGCAGTTGGCGCACTGTCGAGAACTACAGTAAAGGTTGCAGTCCCACCGGCTTCCGTGGTGGTCAAGCCGGTCGTGGGGGTGACAGTAATGCCGGGGAGTTGATTGACTGTTACCGTCACCGCACCGGCAGCGGTGTCAGTGCCATCGCTGACCGTATAGTTAAACGTGTCAGTCCCCGTGAAACCGGCAGCCGGTGTGTACAGCAGCCGGTCATCCGTGGCATTGCCTGGCGTGCCCCCGTCGCTTAAAGTAATCGTGCCGCCGTTTCCTGAGAGGGTGTCAAAGGTTCCCAGAGAGAGGGTATTGTTATTCGGATCGGTGTCGTTGGCGAGGACATTGATGGTGACAGCCGTGCCGGCAGTCGCCGTAATGGTGTCCTCTGCTGCCACCGGCGGTTGATTGACTTCTACTGTCAGCGAATCTGGAGCGTCTAAAGTGTATCCAGGCGCTGTGCTGCTCGCACTAAAATTAATCGGTGTGGGGCTGCTAAACGTTGGCGCAGCTGTAAAGTTTGCTGTGTACAGCGCTGCCGGAGCAGTTCCCGCACCCGGCCAATTTTGGTTTGCATCGTTCCAGGAAAGCTCGACAAAAGAGTCCGTTACCGGATCGCTGTCAAAGTCCTGAGTGTCATCTTGCTGCGTTCCCCCACCAGGCACCAGACTTGTTTGCAGGGGATTGTCTAAACTGTTGAATGTGAGAGCGTCGCGGTCGTAATGCAGCCGCAATCCCAACCCCGAAAGACTGTCATCCGCCGGATTTGCCGTTTCATAATTTACATCAAATGTAACTGGCCTGTCAGGAGATGCAGTTAGAATTGAAGGGTTAACAGTAATTTTTTGCTCGGCCATTTTTAGTGTTCTCCAACACCCCAAAGAGCAATTCCTCTTAGCCTGCCACACAATCTTTGGGCAAGAACTAATAGTTTTTCCGACATCGAGGGCAAGCATCATGCCCGCCCCTGAAAAGGCTTTTCCCCAATGTCCCCGGCGCAAAATTTTACAGCAAAGTCCGATTGTCATCTGTCATAAGCTAGTCACATTCAGACAGACAAAAGCGAACCTTCTATTGCAGAAACTCTCGGTGCGAGCGCAGCGATTTGTTCAGTTCCGCTGCTCGCTACCGCACCCGCATTAACCCCAGTTGTCTCATCTATTCACCTCCTCTACTATAGCAGCAGGCAGTTAGGTTAGGACGTAGGACAGGCGTTCCCTCCGCTCCCGATCCCTACTAGAAAGTGAGATGCCCTGTTTTTAACTGACTGTCCATTGCTATATAGCGCGAGATTTTGGTGAAGTTTTAGGGAAGTGAAGTTTCAGGAATTTCTCAATCCGTTTGCCAGCAGTCGCAGTGCGACCGGCTGCCGCGAAAGCAGGATTCCCCAGTGCTAGGGGCACCCAAAAGGAAGCCCAAAACTGTCAGATTGTTTTCAGTTCGTGTGCTTTATCTCTGCCATCAACATCCATCATCCTGTTCCAGGATGCCGCCAAATAGCGGTCGATTTCATCCCCCCAATGAGGGATTTTGCCCGGGCGCTGCCAAATCAGCCCGCCGAGCGGAATCAGCTGTGAAGAGATAGCCTAAATTGCTCTAACCGTCCGTTCGTTCTTCTGCCTGACTGCTGCCATCACTATCTATAGCAGCAGGCAGTCAGTTTAGGACATTAGAGCTTGAGGTTGAAGGGAGCGTCTGCCCTACGCCTGTCCTACGAATATAAGGCGTAGGACAGGCGTCCCGCCTGTCCTTTTTGTCCTAATCTAAGTAAATACTGCTATATCTGCCGGCGGGCAATGTCAAGTTTTTCCCTTCGGAAAATTCCCCCTTTCTTTCGGCAGACGATTCCATTTTATTATCCTATAGCAGTATGCACTTAGGTTAGGACATTAGATCGAGAGGCCCGGCGTTAGCGCAGCGGCGCGTTAGCGCTACGCCGTACCTACGCCTTTTTCCCTAGGTCACTGATGTCCTAACCAATATGACTGCTGCTATATCTAGCTGTTTAAAATTATTTGTTATAGCAGTAGGCACTTAGGTTCGTACATTTCGGCCTCTTTTGCACCCCCGCACTCCGGCTCCTATTGTCCTAACCCATAATACTACTGGGATATAGACGTAGGTACGGCGTCCGCCGGGACTGAAAGTCTAATGTTTTAACCCAAGTGAATACTGCTATAAAACCTCTAGAGGGGCTCTCATATTAGTGAGGCGCTCCAGTACCTCACTAATATGAGAAAAGCTAGAATTCACTATTGGCCAACCGGCAGTCTGCCTTTTTTATTTCCCAGGCAGGGGGGGCGGGTTTGCCGCCCCTGGAGTGCCGCCGGCGACAGAAGTCCGCCACCGGCACACCCGCCAGATCCCTTTTCTTAGCCCCCTCCCCGCAAGCGGGGAGGGGGTTGGGGGTGGGGTTCTCCGACTGTCCCCCTCCCCCGAAAGCGCGGATTAGACGAAACTGAAAGAGCCACCGGTCAGGCTGAGGCTGTCAGTCCCCTGCACAATGGCCACCAGCTCGTCCGCACCGGAAGTATTGCGGAAAATCGCCGTCCCAGCCGGCAAACCGGCAGCGTTCGCGGACAGCAGATAGTCAGCAGCACTGCCCGACAGCTGGATAACATCCTCACTGGAATTAAAGTCCGTAATCAAAGCGTAGTCAGCATTGCCCGCACTGGTATAGTAGAACTGGCCACCACTCCCGAGGACAAAGCGGTCGGCACCATCTCCGCCGGTTAGGGTATCCACCTCACCGGCACCCGGACTCGCCCCACTGGAGGCAGCGCCGGTCAGGGTGTCGTTCCCGTCACCGCCGCTGAGGGAGTCGCTGCCGAAGTCGCCACTGAGGAGATCGTTCCCGGTGTTGCCGCTGAGGGTGTCAGCGCCCTTACCCCCATAAAGGGTGTCATTGCCGGTGCCCCCATCCAGAACGTCCTCCTCAGAGTTGCCAAACAGCAGGTCATTGCCGTCACCGCCCATCAAGCTATCGGTGCCGATGTTGCCCACAAGCACATCATCCCCAGTCATGCCGTTGAGAGTGTCGCTGTCCTTACCGCCGGCCAGGGTGTCATTGCCGTCATCGCCATTGAGCAAATCATTGCCCTGATTGCCAAACAGCCGGTCGTTGCCGTCGCCGCCGCTGAGGCTGTCGTTGCCGATGTCGCCACCGACCACATCGTCCCCGGTATTGCCGGTTACAGAATCCGCGTCCTTACCCCCCTGGCAGGTATCGTTGCCGGCACCGCCATCAAGGACGTCATTGCCGGTGTTGCCATAGAGGATATCGTTGCCATCACCCCCATTGAGGTTGTCTGTGCCTTCATTGCCAATCAGGATATCATTGCCGCCGACACCCGACACCTCGTCATTGCCGGTGCCCGCGACTACCGTATCATTGCCGTCCCCGGCATCAATTTCGTCGTCCCCGGCACCGCCGGAAATGTAATCATTTCCCAGTCCGCCGTTCAGAGTGTCGCCGCTGTCAGTGCCGGTGACAGTATCGTCGCCGCTGCCCTTGTTGGAGACGTCCAGGGTGAACGTGTCAGAAGTGGTATTCGTCCCGTCAGAAACCGTTACCGTAATCGTTGCCGCGCCCGATTGATTCGCGGCAGGGGTGACGGTAATGGTTCGGTTCGCCCCCTCACCGCCCAAAACAATACTGTTATCGGGAACGATGTTTTTGTCGCTGGAACTGGCTGTTACCGTCAGGTTGGCAGCAGCAGTCTCCGCATCCCCAACAGTGAACGCAATTGCCGGAGTAGCCGCCCCTGTGCTGACCGTTTGGTTGGCAATGTCACTAATTGTCGGGGCAGTGTTTTGGCTTGGGGTTGGGCTTGGGGTTGGGCTTGGGGGGGTGACTGGGGGTGGGGTGACGTCGTTATCGGTGTTCGTTACCGCCACACTCCCGGTTAGGGTGTCGTAGATAGTGTCGGTACTGGTCGGGTCCAGCGTAATGGTGTAAGTTTGGCTGCCATCGACATCAAATTCATCGACACCCGTGACGGTTACCGTCTGCGCCGTGGCGAAGTTTGCCGCAGTAAAGGTTAGGGTTGCCGGCGAGACAGCCCCCTCGGTGGTGTCAACACCGGTCAGGGCAATCGTCACAGGAGCGGTTGGGGCGCTGTTGAGGGCTACAGTGAAGGTAGCCGTGCCACCTGCTTCCGTGGTGGTCAGCCCCGTCGCAGGAGTAACAATGATGCTAGGTTCTCCGTCATCGGTGTTACTCGCCGACACACTTGCCGTCAGGGTGTCGTAAGACGTGTCGGTACTGGTCGGATCGAGGTTAATCGTGTACGATTGGCTGCCATCGACCGTATCGTCATCTACGCCGGTGACGGTTACCGTCTGCGCCGTGGCGAAGTTTGCCGGTGTGAACGTCAGCGTTGCCGGGGAGACAGTCCCTTCTGTGGCGTCAGAACTGCTGACGGCAACCGTCACATTTGCCGTTGGGGCGCTGTTGAGGGCTACAGTGAAGGTCGCAGTGCCACCCCTTTCCGTAGTGGTCAATGCGGTCGTGGGACTGACCACAATCCCCGGTTCCGTGTTCGTCACCGGCACAGTCAGGTCAGCGAGGCTACCGTAAACAGTGTCGCCGACACTAGCGGGGTTGAAGACAATATTGTAGGGCTGGCTGCCATCAAGGGTGTCGTCACTGACGCCGGTGACTGTCACCGTCTGCAGCTGGCCAAAGTTTAGCGGCGTGAAGGTGAGAGTCGCTGGCGAGACTGCCCCTTCTGTGGTGTCGTCACTGGTAACATCAATCGTGACATCAGCAGTTGGGGCGCTGCTGAGAGCTACACTCAAGGTAACAGCGCCACCGGCTTCTGTAGTAATCAAGTCGTCGTCGGGAATGACCGTGATTCCCGGCGTAGTGCCGTCGTTATCAATATTCTCAACCAGCACATCCGCTGGATCAGCGCCGCTATAAAGGGTGTCCTCACTGACAGCCGATGCCAGCAAAATGCTGTAGGATTGGCTGCCATCGGCTAAAGTGTCATCCGCGCCGGTCACTGTTACCGTCTGCGCCGTGGCGAAGTTTGCCGGCGTGAAGGTCAGGGTTGCCGGTTCGACAGTCCCTTCTGCGGTGTTATCACTGCTGACAGCAATCGTCACATCCGCAGTTGGGGCAGTTGTCAGGGCTACAGTGAAGGTAGCGGTGTCCCCAGCTTCGCTGGTTATTAAGCCGGATGTGGGGGTGACAGTAAACAATCCGGGGGCTTCGTCGTCAATGTTCCTCGCCGACACAGTGTCCAGCGCAATCCCCCCGTAGATGGTATCATCGCTGGTTGCTGTCAGGGTGACGCTGTAGCTTTTGTCTTTATCCGTTAAAGTGTCATTCACCCCGGTGAGTGTGACCGTCTGCGCCGCCGAGAAGTTCGCCGGCGTGAAGGTCAGGGTTGCCGGTGAGACAGTCCCTTCCAGGGTGTCGCTGCTGCTGACAGCAATCGTGACATTGGCAGTTGGGGCGGTATTGAGGGCTACAGTGAAGGTAGCAGTGCCACCGGCTTCCGTAGTGGTCAAGCCTGTCGTGGGGGTGATAGTGACACCCGGTCCTATGTTGACCACCGACACATCGTCCGGGTTAATCGCCCCGTAGATAGTATCATCGCTGGTGGCTGTCAGGTTGATCGTATAGGGTTGGCTGCCATCGGTTAGAGTGTCATCCGCGCCGGTCACTGTTACCGTCTGCGCCGTCGAGAAGTTTGCCGGCGTGAAGGTTAGGGTTGCCGGTGAGGCACTCCCTTCTGTGGTGTCGTCACTGGTAACGGTAACAGTAACATCCGCAGTTGGGGCGCTGTCGAGAACTACAGTAAAGGTTGCAGTCCCACCGGCTTCCGTTGTGGTTAAGCCGGTGGTTGGGGTGACAGTAATCCCCGGAGAAACCGGCTCTCCGTCATCGGTATTGCTCGCCGCCACACTGGCAGTTAGAGTGTCGTAAGCTGTGTCTGTACTGCTGGCATCCAGCGCTATATTGTAGGTTTGAGCCCCATCAATCGTGTCATCATCCACGCCGGTGACTGTTACCGTCTGCGCCGTGGCGAAGTTTGCCGGTGTGAAGGTTAGGGTTGCCGGTCCGACACTCCCTTCTGTGGTGTCAGAACTGCTGACGGCAATGGTAACATCGGCAGTTGGGGCGCTGTCAAGAACGACAGTAAAGGTTGCAGTGCCACCGGCTTCCGTTGTGGTCAAGCCGGTGGTTGGGGTGACAGTAATCCCCGGAGGAACCGGCTCAATTGTCAGTGACTGCGGTGCCAGTACATACTGTTCGCCGCTGTCTCCCGTAGCGGCTTCACTTGCGGTAAAATTAATGCTTGTGCCGTTAAAAGCATCTAATACCGTAAAGTTTGCTGTGTATAGCGTTGCCGGTTGCGTTCCCGCACCCGTCCACCCCCGATTCGGATCTCCCCACGAGAAGTACAAAAAGGAGTCGGTTTCCGTTGAATTTGGCTGGCCTTGGTCTATGTCAGTACCGCCATCTGCTTGCGGTTGAGGATTTGCTGCTGTAGGTAAACTCGAAAATACAGGAGCGTTAAACGGATTGGCACTACCTGTTAAGCCGTCGAACCTCAGTTCTTGAGAGTTAAAATTTGTTAATAAGGTCAGCCCATTCAGGCTTTCATCAACTGGGTTCGCGGTTTCATAGATGACATCTACAGTAAGAGTGTCGCCGGGAGATGCCGTAACAGGTCCTGATACGGCTTGTCCGTTGACTAGAATGTTGCCCGCTCTAATTATCTGCTCTGCCATAAATTTGGCCTCCTCACATCAAGAACATTTTTCTCTAGTGTGGGCATCTCACTTGGGCGAAAAAAGGCGTATATTTTTACTGACTTACCGCTCCCCTAATCAGGTGCTATGTAAGGTTTAACAACTGAGATGCCCCTCTCAACTAAATTCCCCCAAAACAGCCCGCACTAATGACCAGCTCTTGAATTCAAAGCCGGCTATTAGCAGGTCGTTTTTGGAAGTTATTGAGGGGCAAGCGCTAGGCTTGCCTCTCAATATTTGTTCCTTTTAGGTAAGGAACTGGTAGCGACAGCTTTCTTACAGTAAAATCGAGTTCGCAGCTGTCAGAGAATCCTCAGGAAATATTGTATCATTTCCCGGACTCAAAGGCAATTCAGAAGATAGAGGATCGCCAGCGCTCGAAGCCCCCGGTAAGATTGCCGTCAGGGGGTCTGCGACTGGGGCTGACAAGTCTGGAATTGCCGCTGTACCGTTTGAAAGGTCATTCTCTGCTAGAGCGCCAGAAAGCAGAGGGTCATCCGCACTGCCTGCCAGTTGGCTGCCGGCGGCGCTGCCGGTCAAGGGGTCAACATTTGCTGAGCCTACAGCCGGATTGCTGGCACTTAAGGCGTCCTCTTGGGTTTGGGCTGCCGCACGGCTCCTGTTCTGTGAGCCCTGAGGAAAATGGAGGTCCAGGAAAGCCAAAATGGCAGCGTTATCGCGGGTTGCGCCCGCTCCTGCAAGACTGGAATAGTCAAAGTTCTCAACCAGACCTGGAACGGGAAGGGCGCGAAGGCTGAGGTAATTATAAATCATCAGGCCGTCGCTCAAAGCGGATGCTTGCCCGTTGCCATCAACGTCGAGCATATTCTCCGTAGATGTGCCGAGGTACTCAGCAATATCATCAGCTTGAGTGTTGCCCAACGTCCGGGTTGCGCCCGGTCCTGTAAGAGTGGAATAGTCAAAGTTCTCAGCCAGACCTGGAACGGGGACGTTAGCAAGGCTGAGGTAATTATAAGCCATCAGACCGTCGCTCAAAGCGGATGCTTGACCGTTACCATCAATATCTAACTGCCGGCGGGCAATGTCAAGGGTGTAGTTGGGATTGGCAGCACCCACGACTTGAATATAAACCGCCGAACTGGTTTCCGGGAAACTGACCGACTCGAAATCCCTGTCCGTTTCCGAAGAACCCAGCAGGTTGCGATTTTCGTCATAGACTTTCAGGTCAAGATTCCCTTGCGCATTATCAAAATTAATGGTAATGGCATTCGGGTTCCACTCAGTGCCCCGCACCGGCTGGACGCGATACCAGTCACCCCCTTCCGCTCCACTTTGGGCGTCACCGGCATCCAGCGTCAAGCCGGTCAAGGTGGGCAGCGCTTGGTTTTGACCGATAGAACCGAGATTCGTGGCCTTATCGAAGCTATTGTTATTCGAGCCAGAATCAGTTTCGGCCCAGTCTGCGGGAACAGCACCGGCAGCTGCAGCTGGAGTCACCGCCAGGGCATAGGATGGGCTGACAGTCGTCGCATCCGCACCGGCAACCCGGACAAAGTACCGCCCCGCCGCCAGTCCTTCCAGGGATATCTGTTCGCCGGCATCGGTCACCGTGACAGGGTTGGCCACAAGCTGTTGGCTGGCATCGCGCACTTCCAGGTTGAGGTCGCCCTCAGCACTGTTGAAATTAATGCCGAGAGTGCCGGCAGTTCCGCCCTCTGGGACATCAAACCGGAACCAGTCCACATCCCCCGGTTGGTGGATGCTCAGGTCAGACAAATTATAGGCAGAACCCGTCAGGGTTCCCAAATCATAGGCTTGCTGTGACAGATTGTTGCTCGAACGGGTGACATCTCCGCTCCGGTCAAGTGTTTCAGCAAAGTCAGCAACGATGCGATTTGTGCGGTTGGTTGCCTGTGCCACCAGATCCGACGCGCCGGTGAAAGCGGAGAGGAAGCTCCCCCAGGTACTGTTAGCGAGGAAGCTGTAGTTGCTGCTGCTGTAAGAGCTGGAAACAGTGCTGCCCGGTGCCGGCAGATTGATGCTCAGACCGGAAGCCCCCTGAACGTCCACCTTGTTAATCAGGGCACTGCCCAAGGCTTGCGAAACCGCACGAGCCGCCGAGCCAATCGGGTTGCTTTCAGGCAGGCGGGCAGCAATGCCATTCATATACCCGCCCAAATCCCGATTGTTAGCGTCGGAGAAGTATCCCGCTTCAAAGCGAGCCTGAGTCAGGGCTTGCCAATTTTCTGGGGAGGAGTTGGCGCTCACGGCAGCAGAAAAGTTATCCATCGCCGTCTTCAGCGTCTCGTAACCGCTTGTGCGCGTAGCGGAGAGGGTTTCGGTGTTCCCGTAAAACTGGCCATAGGTGTCCACAATCGCCGCGCCCAGCTCCTCGGAACTCATCCGGGGGTTGGCAGCTAAGCGCGAGAGCAGCGCCTCGTAATCCCAGCCATCCCCCGGTTCGAGGTTCTGGGAAGCCACCACCACATCCGTCACGTCTTTCAGGTCGTAAGTTTGCTCGACCATCCCTTGCAGACAGGCGTCGAAACCGACCAGTTTCAGGCTGTCGCCGAGATTAGCCCCCGCTAGGGCTTGCGTTGTTTCAGCAACCGTCAGGTTGTCGTTGCTTGCATCGTCCCAGGCAACACCGGACAGACCGCCACCGTGATCCCAGACCACTACTGCATAGTTTTCCGCTGCATAATTCTGCGCTCCCCAAGTGACGAAGTCTTGCAGGGTTTGGCCCGCCCCCGTATTCAGCTCGCCAAGGCTTTGCAGGTTGCTGGAAATCACGTTTCGATTCGAGTCGTGCTGGATTAAACCGCGACGGGTGTCCGTCCAGTCTCCATTCGAGGAATCGTACCCGTCGGCGCGATCCATCTGCACGACGACATTAACGTTGTCGGGAAGGCCAATCGCCTCCATTTCATTGATGTCTCCGATGCCCGCTCCTTCCAGGTTATTGTCACCGGCAATATAAACCATGATTGTCCAGGAGTCCTGACCGGCACCCCCAGCCCCCGGATTGGCAGCCGGTGCGCTCACCGTCAAGTCGTAACTGGAGCTCGTCGCGCCGTCCACCCCAGTAACCCCGGCGTAGTAATCGCCGGCGGGCAGTCCACTTAGCGAGATGGACCCAAAACCGCTGTATGTAATGCTGTCTTGATTTAACAGCTGTCCGCTGCTGTCATACAGGGCTAGGTCGAGATTGCCGCCGCCTTGGGAATAATCGATGAACACCTGGCTGTCAGGAGTGCCGGCAGCAGTGGTGGTGAACTTGAACCAGTCTTGGTCTGCAGCACTATTAATAGTCAGGTCAGTCAGCGGCGTCCCAACCCGGATCGCAGCTGCTTCAGCGAGAGTGTTGTTCGACTCATAGCCATCGGGCAAAATGCCAGATTGGCCACCCAAAGGAGCGTCTACGCTCAAGTTGTAGTTAGGGTTGGTCGCCCCCGCGTATCCGTAGACCTTCACCAAGTAATCCCCAGCCGGCTGACTGTCCAGCGTCACCGTCTCGCTGTCGCTTGTGCCGGTAGAACTGCCCAGCAGCTGCGTGCCGGTGGCGTCGTAAACTTCTAAGTCAATATCGCCCCAGTCGTGTTCAAATTCAATGTCAACCCCCACTGTCCCAGCAGCGGTTGTGGTAAACTTAAACCAGTCCTCGTTGCCAGACTCGTGAATGCTTTGATTGGCGGCGATATTGCTGTTCGCACCGCGCAGAGTGCCCAGGTTAGAGGCAGTATCCGCCGAGTCATTCGGCTCGTTGCTGTCAGGGACTGTTGCACCGGTGCCGTTTCCACCGGCACTGCCAATAGAAGTGCCAATAGGAGCGTCAACAGTCAGGTCGTAATAGGGGTTTGTCCCGCCCCCGTAGCCGAACACGCGAACGAAATAGTCGTCGGCAATCAGTCCGTTGAGACTGATCGATTCCCAATCCCCCACACCGCCAGAACTCGCCACCATCTCCTGGTCTGAGTTGTAGAGTTCTAAATCCAAATCGCCGCTGGCGTGCGTGAAGTTAATCGTCACGCTGTCATCGAACTGACCGTCCTCATTCAGGGTGAATTTGAAGTAGTCGTCATTGCCAGCTTCGTGAACGCTCAGCCCCGTCAGCGTTTGCGCTTCCCGCAGTTCCGTGGCGGTATCAAAGGAATCATTCGACTCCAGATAGTCCCCACCCAGAGCGCTGCTGCCCAAGGTAGAATTAATCGTTAGCGAGTAGTTGTTGCTGGATCCATTGTACCCGTAAACATGCGCGTAGTAGTCCCCAGCTAGCAGACCCTGTAAGCTAATCGTCTCGCTGTCCGTGACTCCAGTGGAACTGCTAATATAGTTGCCAGCTGCATCGTACAGCGCTAAATCCAGGTCGCCGAAACCGTGGTAGAAATCAATGCTGAGGGCATCGCCAAATTGCCCAATGCCACCGAGCGAGAACTTAAACCAGTCGTCGTCGCCCGACTGAATAACCAGATCCTGAAAAGTGTTCGCCCCTGCTGACAGTTGGCGCAGGTCGGATGCGGTTTCCAGGGAATCATTCTCTTCATAGAAATCGTCACCGGCACTCGCTGCGCTTCCGCCAGGGGCTGTCACTGTCAGCGTGTAGTTGTTGCTCGCTCCGGCAAACCCGTAAACGTGCGCGAAGTATTCCCCAGCCGGCAAATCCGCTAAGCTAACTGTCTCGCTGTCACCGGCACCAAAGGAGCCACCAACAGAGTTGCCATTCGCATCGAGCAGCTCTAAGTCCAGGTCCCCCTCTGCGCCCCAGAAGTCAATCGTGAGCGCGTCGCTAAACCCGCCGGTGCCGGTGGTTGTGAAACTGAACCAATCATCGTCGCCAGACTGAATGACCAGATCCTCAAAGGATGTTACCCCTGTCAGAGAACCCAGGTCGGCAGCACTTTCGCTGCTATCATTTTCTTCATAGCGGTCATCCCCCGCCATGCCAGAACCTGTTGGCGCAGTGATAGTTAAGTTGTAGTAGGGATTGCTGGCATCACTGTACCCGTAAATTCGCGCGTAGTATTCCCCAGCGTCCAGCCCCTCTAAGCTCACACTTTCCCCGTCACTGGTACTGTAAGAGCCGGTCAGCAGGTTCCCAGAAGCGTCGTACAGCTGTAAGTCCAAATCTCCCAGGTACTGCCCGAAGTCAATCCTCACCTCATCGCCATACCCGCCCGGATTCAGAAGCTCGAAACTGAACCAGTCGTCATCGCCAGACTCAATGGAAAGCGCGTCAAAATAGTTCGCCCCTTCCAACCGGCTCAGATTATAGGCTGTGTCGAGCGAGTCATTCTCTTCATAGTAATCGCCGGTCGCACTGGCAGCGGTTAGCGCCCATATATCTAACGTGTAGTTCGGGTTGCTAGCTCCATTATACCCGTAAACCTCCACAGAGTAGGTTCCAGCTGCCAGCCCTTCTAAGCTTATACTTTCGCTGTCACCCGTACTTGTGGAGCTATAGAGTTCGTTGCCAGAAGCATCGTACAGCCGTAAGTCCAAATCTCCCAGGTCGTTCCAGAAGTCAATCCGCACCTCGTCGCCATACCCGCCGGTGCCGGCAAGATTGAAGCTGAACCAGTCTGAGTCGCCAGATTGAATGACCAGATTGTCGAAATAGGACTCCTGTTGCAAATCTATAGCGGTGGCGCTGGCGAGATCGTCGTTCTCTTCATAGCGATCGTCAAGAGTTGCGCCGCCGGTTGGCGCTACCACGCTCAAGCTATAGTTGGGGTTTTCGGCTCCACCGTACCCGTAAACCTCTGCGTAGTATGTCCCTGCAGCGAGTCCCTCTAAGCTGACCGACTCGCTGTCGCCTGTACCGCCTGACCCACTAATATAGTTGCCATCTGCATCGTACAGCTGTAAGTCCAGATCGCCCAGATAGCCAGCGAAATCAATCCTGACTTCATCCCCAAATTGGCCGGTGGCTCCCATATCGAAGCTGAACCAGTCATCGTCCCCAGATAGGATGACCAGATTGTTCAAACTGGGCTGTTGCTGCAAATCCAGAACGGTGGCACTTTCGAGAAAATCATTGTCTTCATAGCCGTCGTCGAGAGTTGCTTGGTTGGGTGCCCAGATATTCAAACTGTAGTTCGGGTTTTCGGCTCCAGCGTACCCGTGAACCTTTGCGTAATAAGTCCCTGGTGCTAAACCCTCTAAGCTAACTGTCTCGCTGTCGCCTGTAGTGCTAGATCCACCAATAAAGTTGCCAGAAGCATCGTACAGCTCTAAGTCCAAATCTCCCTGGAAATGGTCGAAGTTAATGCTGACCGCATCTCCCGCCGAGCCGGTGGAGGCAATATCAAAGCTGAACCAGTCATCGTCGCTAGATACAATGGCCAGGTTATCGTAGCTATTTTGCTGCTGCAAATCCAGGAAGGTGGCACTGCTCAAATCGTCATTTTCTTCATAGAAGTCGTCCCCAGTGCCTTGACCGTATGCTGAAATGCTTAATGTGTAGTCCGGGTTAGAGGCTCCATTCCAACCAGCTACTTGCGCATAGTAGACTCCAGCAGCCAAACCTTCTAAGCTAACCGCCTCGCTGTCACTGCTACTTGTGGAAGCGCCAACTTGGGTATTGTTTGCATCGTACAGGTATAAGTCCAGGTCGCCCAGGTAGTTCTGGAAGTCAATCCTCACCTCGTCGCCATAAGTGCCGGTGCCTGGAATCTCGAACCTGAACCAGTCTGGGTCATTTGACTGAATAGCCAGACCGTAATAGGGGTTATACCATTGTAGCAGACCCAGGTCTGTAGCAGTGGTGGAATCGTCATTCTCTTCAAAGTAGTCGTCACCGGCACCGGCACCCCCCGGCGCTGAGAGAGTTATGGTGTAGTTCTGGTCGCTGTCTCCACTGTACCTGGAAACCTTTGCGTAGTACAGCCCCGCCGGACGTCCCTCTAAGCTGACCGTCTCGCTGTTACCTGTACCGGTAGACGCTGTAATATAGTTGCCATTGGCATCGTACAGTGTTAAGTCCAGGTCGCTCAGCGCATTATCGAAGTCAATACTGAAGGCGTTCCCAGCTTGTCCTGTTTCCTCCGTCTGGAAACTGAACCAGTCCGAACCGTCCGACTCCATCGAAGCATCGATGTAATTGACTCCTGTCAATAAGCCCAAATTTGCTGGGTGATTCCCATATAATAGGCTCTCCCGGCTGTCATTGGCCTCATAAATATCAGGCATGATAGCATTCTCCTCAACAATTTAATCACGCAAAACGCGCCCAAATCACAATGACTTGTCCCTGGGCAATCTATTGATTTGAACGCCTGAGTCAATTCAATTTTTTATTCGGCCTGGAAACCAACTTTTATTCGGGCGGTGACGCCTCACAACTGGTTTCCCTTTTTAATACAAGTCAGGCCCCTTGTATTGGCCACTATAACCCCTCGTTCTCTCGATTTTTCAAGCCGATTCCAACTCCCCGTCCGAGGAGAGCTGTTTAACCCTCGATCCTGCCAATATTCGCCATTAGGAAGTCGCGCCTCATTAAGAGACTCCCGCCTAATCCACCGGCTTTTTATGTATTTATACTTGAGCTTTATTGCCTACTTTAACTTAGCCTAACTCCAGAGCGCCCGCAAGAGCTTTACACAAAACTTAGATTTAATTAATATTTGTTAATATAAAATCGGTCGCACCGGGCATCATGCCATGAAAATTTGTAGGGCGGGTTCACCGGCAATGTTGGTGACACTTTGCACAATCTTCATAAACGCGCCCCCACTCACGCCGGAATTGCAAGGGCGGGTTTGAAATTGGGCATTGGGCGTGGGAATTTCTAGGAGCCGGCTCACCCGAGATGTCTGTCACACTTCGCACAATCTTCACAAACCCGCCCCTCACGGCGGAATTATAGGGGCTGGTTTATGGGACATGGGGCATTGGGCGTGGAGAATTTGTAGGGGCAGGACAAGCCCGAAATGTTTGAGACAGCGCGAAGCCGATTGGTATAGCAATGGAGAGATCACTAAT
>NZ_KB235948.1:952817-976396 GCF_000332335.1 Kamptonema formosum PCC 10802
CACCCCGCACCCCGCACCCCGCCCCCGCACCCCGCACCCCGCACCCCCGCACCCCCGCACCCCCACACGACAGCGATTGCCTAGGACAGATCCCCCGCGCCAGAGTTCCCCCGCTTCAGAACTCCGCCGCCCCACTTCTTAAAGAACGCCAGGGGAGATCCTTTAACCAGCCGGCCAATCCGTCCCTGGAAAGTGTCAATATAAGTGAACAGCACCGGCACCACCACCAGAGTCAGCAGCGTGGAAGTCGTAAAGCCCCCAATCACCGCCACCGCCATCGGTGCTCGCGTCTGAGATCCCGCGCCCACACCCATCGCAATTGGCACCATTCCCGCAATCGTCGAAATCGAAGTCATCATAATCGGGCGCAGGCGAGACACCCCCGATTCCAGCACCGCCTTAAACTGGGACATACCTCGCTCCTGATTCATCAGCGCATAATCCACCAGCAAGATGGCGTTTTTCGTCACCAGCCCCATCAGCAGCACAATCCCAATCAGGGCAAACAGCCCCAATTCCTTCTGCATCACCAGCAGCCCGATCAGCGCACCCCCGATAGACAAAGGCAAAGACACCAGAATCGTCAGGGGGAGCAAAAAACTGTTGTACAGCAGCACCAGAATTGCATAAATGCACAGCACCGCCAGCCCCAGCGCCTGACCGAAGCGACTGAAAATATCCCGCATAATTTTAGCATCCCCGGCAGATTCCTGAGAAACCCCCGGCGCCAGGGGATTCATCGCCGGCAGCGTTTTCACTTTCTCCAGCGCGTCTCCCAGAGAAATTCCCTGCAAATTCGCCTCCACCGACACCTGACGCGAGCGGTTAAACCGGTTGATTTGAGCCGGCCCACTGCCGATGCTGAGCGTGGCGACCGAACCTAAAGGAACCAGCTGGTTATTTTTCCCCGGCACTTGAAGATTTTTAATCGTCTCCATACTGTCGCGAAACTCAGAAGCCAGCCGCACCCGAATCGGAATTTGCCGGTCTGGCAAATCAAACTTAGCCAGAGAAGACTCATTATCTCCCAGAGTTGCGATCGAAGCCGTCTTGGCGATCGCTTGCACCGAAACACCCAAATCCGCCGCCCGCAGCGGGTCAGGTTTAATCAAAATCTCCGGCTTCACCAGAGAAGCGCTTGAAGACACCTCCACCAAACCGGGAATATCCCGCATCTGGCGTTCCAGAGTCTCAGCAGCTTGATTCAGCGCCGCTGGATTTTCGCTCTTGAGGACGATAGAAAGGTCTTTTTTGCTGCCGGCAGCTCCCTGGGTGCCGAAACTGATTCGCGCCCCTGGAATCTCCGCGAAAAACTGCCGCATCTGCCGCTCAAACTGCAGCTGCGTCACCTGCCGCTCTTCCCTGGGCGTCAGGTTGGCGTATATCGTGGCGGTATTCACACTGCCGCTGGTGCCCCCACTGCCGGCAGAGCCAAACACACTTGTGACAATTTCGCTCTGCTGCAACAGCCCAATTGTCCGCTGCATAATCCCGTCAGTTTCGCTCAAAGTAGAGCCTGGGGGCAGCTCAATGTTGACCGTACTCAAACCCACGTCGCCGCTACTAAACAACCCCTTGGGAAGCAGCGGCACCAGCTGCAAGCTGCCGATAAAAAAAGCAATCGCGATCAGTAGAGTTGTCACCCGGTGCCGCAGCGACCAAATCAGCAGACTGCGGTAGGGTGAAAAGCGAAAGCGCAGAGCCCGGAAGATTTTCCAGTTCCCCACATAAGAAAACACCCGCTCCAGAACTCCCGTGCCTTCCTTCTTCTTTTCCTTTAATATGTACGCTCCCAGCAGCGGCGTCATCGTGCGAGCCACCAGCGTCGAGAACAGGGTAGAGATAGTAACGGTAATCCCAAATGGCCCAAAAAACTGGCCGGGGATGCCGCCCATAAATGCCACCGGCAGAAACACCGCTATAATCGTCGCGCTGCAGCCAATCACCGCAAGACCCAGTTCCGCCGAGGAATCCATCGACGCCTGGTAGGGCGTTTTGCCCCGCTCCAAATGCTGCTCCATGTTCTCAATTTCCACGACGGTGTCATCCACCAAATTCCCCACCGTCAGCGCAAACGCCAGCAGGGTCATGCCGTTGAGCGTATAGCCCAACCACTGGAACACCAGAAAAGTGGGTACAATCGACAGCGGCAGGGATATGGCTGTAATCAAGGTGGCTCGCCAGTTCCCCAAAAAGATCAGGATTGTGATCATTGCCAGCACCGAAGCTTCTTCCAGGGAGTGGATAGAAGCTTCGTAGGATTCGCGGATGTTGGTGGCCTTGGTAAAAATCAGTTTCAGCTTTACGTCTGCCGGCAGCGTCTTTTCCAGATCCCCCACCGCTTTGCGGACACCCTCCTCCACCGTCACCAAGGTGCTGCCGGTGCTGCGCAGCACGGAAAAAGCCACCACCGGCGCGCCTATTTCAGATTTTTGACTCTCACCCTTGACATCGCTGCTGTTATAAGTTATAATGTCACTCTTTAATTTCTCCCCGGAGCGCTCACCCCCTAGCGGTGGTGCGGCGGATTCACTTCCGGGCTCGCTGTGCTTCAGGCTTCCCTGCCCTGGGGCAAAACGAGCGATCTGCCGCGCTTCCCCGTGGCCATCTGTGACCTCGGCCACGCTGGCCAGGGGCACCGCAGCGCCGCCCGGGAGAACGATGCGGTAATTTTTCAACTGCTCCACAGTGCGAGCGCTGCCGAGGGTGCGAATGCTCTGCTCGCTGTTGCCGGCATCCGATCGCCCGCCCGGGAGGTTGGTGTTGGAGGCGCGGATCTGATCGTTCACCTGAGTGGCGGTAATGCCCAGCGCTCGCAGCCGGTCGGGGTTAAGTGAAATAGAAATTTCGCGGTCCAAGCCCCCCAGTCGCTGAATTTGGGCAACTCCGGGCACGCTCAGCAGGGTGCGGCTGATCGTCCTGTCAACCAGATCGCTCAATTCTTCCACCGATTGCCGTTCCGAGCTGACGGCGTAGGTCATAATTGGCCCGCCGGCGAACTCCAGCCGCTTGACGATCGGCTCGTTGATGTCTTGGGGCAAGTTTTGCCGAATTTGGGCCACCGCGTTGCGCACGTCGTTGGTTGCCCGATCGCTATTAGTCCCCAAAACAAAGTTTATGGTTGTTGTGGAAACCCCATCTGTTACCGTCGAGATCAGCTGGTCAATATTCCCCAAACCGGCAACGGCGTCTTCAATCTTTTTTGTTACCTGAGACTCCAATTCCGAAGGGCCGGCTCCAGGCTGGGTGACGGTGATAGAAACAGCTGGGATATCAATATTCGGATTGGCATCGATGCCCAGCTGGCCGAAAGACAGCCAGCCCGCCACCATCAGGATTAAAAATATCACCAGGGTGGGCACCGGCTTTTTAATAGACCAGGCTGACAGGTTGAAAGACATTTGGATTTTGGATTTTGGATTTTAGATTTTGGAGGCCAAGAGTTTAGATTTTTAAGCGGGTTTCCTTTGGATGAAGTATGTTCCAGAAACCCGGTTTCTTTAAGAAACCGGGTTTCTCACTCGCTCTAGATTTTGGTTTGGGGTTTTGGATTTGGTATTGGGGATTGGGGATTGATTTTTTTGCCCCACGCCCCACGCCCCACGCCCCACGCCCCACACCCCACACCCCATGCCGGCACCTGTCACTTGGAGCTGGGCTTGACATCGCCCTCGGAAACAACCTTAACCGTGTCGCCATCTTTCAGGTAGCCGGCACCGGCAACCACAACGCGATCGCTGGCGGTCAAACCGCTTTTGACTTCCACTTTGGCCTTGCTCAAATCCCCACCGGCACCGCCGACAATTTCCCCAACTTCGACCGGCTTGGCTTTCACTCTGTCTTCCCCGTCGAGGGCATAAACAATAGCGCTGCCATCCGCTTGCGGCAAAACGGCTTTTGCCGGCACAGTCAGCCCTTGAGCGGTTGCGGTAGTGATAGCAGCTCTCAGAAACATGCCCGCTTTGAGAACATCGCTAGCCGGCAGGTCGATTTTGACGGTGGCGATGCGATTTTTGGCATCGACCGTGGGGGCAATTTCCCGCACTGCCCCCTGCATTTCGATGCGGGAGTCGGCATCGGAGGAGATGCGGACAGCTGCGCCGGGACGCACCGAGGGCAGCTGGGTTTCTGGCACCTCGGCGCGCAGTTCCAGCCTGCCGCTGCGGATGATGGAAAACAGTTTTTGCCCGCCGCCGGTGACATCCCCAACGCGAGCGATTCTCTCGGCGACAATCCCGGAAGCCGGTGCGAGCACTTTGGTCTGTTCCAGCTGGGTTTGCACCTGTTTGACTCGCGCCGAAGAATTGCGGACATCTGCAGAAGCGGTGCTGACATTGGCTTCGGCGCTCCTGACACTGGCTTTGGCGCTGTTGAGACTGGCTTCGCTGCTGCTGACTTTGGCTTTGGCACCAGCGATGTTGGCTCGGGCGCTGGCAATCTGGGATTCGGCGCGACTGATATTGGCTTCGGCGACTCGGACTGCTTCCTGAGCGTTTTGAGTTTCTGTGAGGCGGGTTTCTAGTTCTTGACGGCTAATTGCTCCTTGATCTGCGAGCTGTTGGGCCCGGTCGCGCTCTCTGAGGGCTTGTTCGAGGTTGGCTTTGGCTTTGGCGAGGTTCGCCCGCGCCTCGGCTAAGCCAGCTTCGGCTTGAGTTAAGCCAGCTTCTTGTTGAATCAGGCTGGCTTGGGCTTCGCTGACGCTGGCTCGGGCTTGCTCTAAGCTGGCTTGCGCTTGGCCCACAGCTGCTTCTTTTTGCTGAACTGCGGAGCTGTCCGATTCTACCCCGGCTTTGGCTTGGTCGATTTGGGTTTGGATGACGGAATCGTCCAGAATAGCGAGCACCTGTCCCTCTTGCACCGTGTCTCCTTCGTCCACCAGGACTTGCTTGATTTGCAAGCCGGTGGCTTTGGGCAGCACCGGCAGCAAGTCATTGGCAAAAACGGTGCCGGTGGCGGTGAGGGTGCGCGACACGCTGGCCGTCTCAACGGGAGCGGCGGTGACAGTTTGACTGGCTGCCGGTTTGCCAGACGCGAGGGCAGCCGCTGGCGGTGCTTTAGCGGCTGGGCGGGTGCCGGCACCTGGCATCAAGCGCATCCCAGCGGCAGTCACCGCTACCCCGAGAGCCAGCCCCAGCATGACGCCCCGCCCGCCGGAGAGCCAGCCACGGGGCTTCTCGTCGCCCTCCGGTGCCGGTGGGGGTTCTGGCTCTTGCTCGGCTGCTTCTGTCCGGGCATCCAGGTCCGCTGTGTCCGGTGCCGGTGCTTTTGCTGCCCACTCTACAGGCTCGTGGGCTTTGACGCCTAATGCCGGCACCTTCACCAACTCTGCCGGCTCCGCTTCTGTAAAAGCTCTGTATGCCACCGCACTCCTCCTGCCTTTTATTAACTTATGTTATTTTTGGGCCAGATCCTATTACGAATTGTTTCTTTTTTTAATATTATGCCCTGATAGCGCTCCGGCCCGCCAGTACGCTGTCCCAGCCCTTGCCCTCCTCCCAGCCGGCACTGCCGGTGGGCGTTTCCGATAAAAAATCTTAACACGTTTTGAATGTTCAGTCTTTACTGAACGAAACAGATGGCTTGGGCCCAACTGCCGGTGGTGGGGAAAGCCCGGGCCCTTAGTAGGGGGTCTGGGCCAGTGGTTCTCTGGAAGCGCGGGGCTTTAAAATACATCAGGAACAAGCCGAGCCCGCCGTCGCTCCCAGTGTTCTGGAGGAACGCTGCCTGCCGGTGCTTTCCGGAAAAACTGACCGTGAGATATCCGACTCCCAGAAGCTCGAATCAGCCAGAATTACTTGCTGTAAATTTTTCTTGCCAAAATTAAGAGGGTGTTTCTAAAAGAAAAGTGAGGGCTCCCAGAAAGCGTGTTTCTTGCAGCCCTTGCCGAAATAGGAGTTTCTCCAGCAAGAAAAAGCTGGTATAGCAGTAGTCATATTGGTTAGGACACTAATGGCAAGGCGTCTGGGGCATGGCGCATGGGGCATGGGGAAGACTCACAGCTTTTGCGTGATGCCCTTTTGCGTGACGCCCAATGCCCCTGTCCTAATCTAAGTGCATACTGCTATCGCTCACCCCTCCGGGCGGGCTTAACAATTAATTTGCAATCGGCTATCGATCTGGCTTATCTAACAAGCCTCTGGCGCACGTCTCTTTCCCAAACCCATCGCACTCAAGACAAGCAAGTAACAAATTATGTTCAACCCCACTGAAATTCTAATAGACGCCTTTGTGGGCAAGCTTCGGGAGGGCTACCGCCGCACTTACGGAGGCTACAAGACAGACTATGAAGATATAATCGCCTGGGCGGGGAGCATGGCTCTGGAAAATATTGCCAACAGCGACGCTCTCTATCACAATGTCGAACACACCATTTTGGTTGCCCTCGTGGGGCAGGAGATTTTGCGGGGAAAGCACATCCGGGAGGGCGGAGTTTCCTGCGAAGATTGGCTGCACGTGATTATTTCCCTAGTTTGCCACGATATTGGGTATGTGAAGGGGGTGTGCCGGCAGGACAAAAACGGACTGTACGCCACAGGGCAAGACGGAGTGATGGTGCAGCTTCCGCCAGGAGCGTCAGATGCCGGCTTGACTCCCTATCACGTAGACCGCGCCAAACTGTTTATTGATGAGCGCTTTGGGGGGCACAGACTAATTGATGCCGAAGTAATTAAGCGCAATATCGAACTGACCCGCTTTCCCGTGCCGGCAAAAGAAGACCATCAAGATACAGTCAACTATCCCGGGTTAGTTCGGGCTGCCGATTTAATCGGGCAGCTCAGCGATCCGCGCTATCTGAAAAAAATCAGCGCCCTGTTTTATGAATTTCAAGAAAACGGCACCAATAAACACTTGGGCTACCAGCACCCCGGCCACTTGCGCAAGAACTATCCCAAGTTTTACTGGCACGGCGTTTACCCTTATATCCAAGATGGGCTAAAATACTTATCCCTGACCCAGCAGGGCAAACAAATCATTGCAAACCTCTATTCTAATGTGTTTGTCGTCGAGCACGAACAGGCTGACGAGAACTGAGCCGGCAGCCGGTGTGCGAACCTGCCCATGGCCTTAGAAATTAACTCCAGCACTTCTCAATGATTAGCGAACTTCTATCCTTCTTCTCTCTTCTTGGCGACCTTGGCGTCTTGGCGGTTCAATTAAAACCGCTCTATAACTCTATAACAAATAGAGCCAAGTCCCAACAAACCGGCTTTCTTGTGGTGGGGGAGCCAAAATAGCGAGCGCCTTCCCACAGCAAGATTCCCGGTTCGCCGGGTCCTTAGGGTTGGCCGGCTCGCGGCAGGAGCGGATTGTTCGCCGAAGCAGCCGCCCGCACTACAATTGAAAAAGAGCGATTGAATCTGCTGCGACTGAGATGTAAAATTGATGGATAAAGTTTTTTCACCGGCCCAACAGTTACTGGTCACATGGTTGCTGGTGTTCTTGGCGGGTTGGGCGGCGCTGAGCGCCCTCAACTACGTCGGCGAACTGCTCAGCATTCTGATTACAGCTGGGCTGATTGCCTTTTTACTCAACTACCCAGTAGCCAGACTGCAGCGCCTCTTGCCCCGGGGTGCCGCTGCCGGCCTCGTCTATTTGGCAGCGGGTTTGCTGGTGGCGCTGATCGCCCTGACGGTGGTGCCGCCGGTGTTTAACCAAGCTCGGCAGCTAGCGACAAATTTCCCGTCCCTGGTTCAGTCCGCACAGCAGCAACTGGCCAACTTCCAAACCTGGAGTGCGGAACACAACCTGCCGTTTGATGTCCGCATTCTCGCCCAGCAGCTGCTGGTGCGGGTGCAAGCCCAGGCAGAAGCCATTGCCGCTAGAGGTGTGGGCTTGGTGGTGGGCACCGTTAACTGGTTTGTGGACTTAATACTGATTCTGGTGATCTCGTTTTACATGCTGCTGGATGGCGAAAGGGTTTGGCGGAATCTGACCGGCATTGTCTCCCCCACCATCCGAAACGGACTCACCGAGTCCCTGCAGCGCAACCTGCAGCGGTTTGTCACCGGCCAGCTGCTGCTGGGACTGTTTATGGCCATCGCCCTGACCGTGGCGTTCTGGTGGTTGCGCGTGCCATTTTTCCTGCTGTTTGCCGTGTTTATCGGCGTTATGGAAGTCATTCCCTTTGTGGGGGCGAGCTTAGGAATTGGCGCAGTCAGCATTATTGTAGCCTTTATTAACTGGTGGCTGGCGCTGCAAGTGCTGGCGGTGGCGATCGCCCTGCAGCAAGTGAAGGATAATTTAATCGCGCCCCGCATCATGGGCAACTTAACCGGCCTGTCGCCGGTCATTATCTTTGCCTCCCTGATCTTAGGTGCTAAAGTAGGAGGGCTGTTAGGAGTCATCCTGGCAATTCCCCTGACCGGCGTGGTGAAAAGTATCGTGGAAATTATCCTCGACCCAACCCTGCCACCCCAAACTGGCTCCTTCTTCCACAATCCCCTTGCCGGTGAGAGCCCCTTGCCGGTGGTGCCAGTCGCTTCCGAAACGGACAGGAATTGGGAAGTAAAAAGTAACCCCTAAAAAGCCCAAACAAAGAATTCAGGATTGTTTCCCTCAATTCTGAATTCATCCCAAATCTCCCAGAATAATCCCGAATAAATTATTATGAACTGGTGGCAGAAGCTGAAAAAAAATCCCTTAGCTCGGTTAGGAGCGGGGTTGCTTTTAATTTTCTATCTAGCGGTGATAGCAGCTGACTTTGTTGCCCCTTACGACCCTTACGACTCACAGTCCGACGGCTCGCTGCTGCCGCCGACAGCGATATACTGGCAGAACTCTGCCGGGAAATTTATCGGACCCCACGTCTACCCCACCACCCAGGGACCAGTAGAGATCGAAACCGGCAACCGCAAGCTGAATGAAGACCGGCAAAAACCCTCGCCGGTGCGCCTGTTTGTTAAAGGGCCAAGTTATAAACTATTCGGCGCTCTCCCCTGCGACAGGCACCTTTTCGGCACTGCCGGTGAGGGAAAATTAAACATCCTAGGCACAGACGAACAAGCCCGCGACCAATTCAGCCGGCTGCTGCACGGCGGTCGCATCAGCCTGTTCATCGGTCTGGTCGGCATTCTGATTTCCTTTCCCCTCGGCTTGCTCATCGGGGGAATTTCCGGCTATTTCGGCGGCTGGACGGACGCCATTTTGATGCGCCTGGTCGAAGTGCTGATGACAATTCCCGGCATTTACCTGCTAATTTCCCTCGCCGCAGTCCTGCCACCCGGACTGACCAGCACCCAGCGGTTTATGCTCATTGTCCTGATCACCTCATTCATCAGCTGGGCGGGATTGGCGCGGGTGATTCGAGGAGAAGTCCTCTCCATCAAACAGAGGGAATTCGTGCAAGCAGCGCGAGGCATGGGCGCTAACCCCTTTTACATTATCGTCCGTCACGTCCTCCCCCAAACAGCCACATACATCATTATCTCCGCAACCCTATCGGTGCCCAGCTTTATCGTAGCTGAATCCGTTCTCAGCTTGATTGGGCTGGGCATCCAGCAACCTGACCCCTCTTGGGGCAACATGCTCTCCCTGTCCACCAACGCTTCCATTCTAGTGCTCCAGCCCTGGCTCGTTTGGCCGCCGGCACTCCTGATTATCCTAACCGTGCTAGCATTTAACCTGCTCGGCGACGCCCTGCGCGATGTCCTCGACCCCCGCAGTTTGCAAAGGTAGCCATATTAGGGGTTAGGAGTTAGAAGTAGGGTGGGTTCCCTCTTAGGGAACCCACCTCAAAGTGTTAGGCAGTTTCAAGTCAGGCGCTTCGGAACTGCGCATACCGCCACCTGTGAAAATTGCCCTAGCAGCGGGGCTCCGGTAGGGCTAAAGCCCGACTGCAAACCACCTCAAAGTGTTAGGCAGTTTCAAGTCAGTCGCTTCGGAACTGCGCATACCGCCACCTGAGAAAATTGCCCTGGCAGCGGGGCTCCGGTAGGGCTAAAGCCCGACTGCAAACCCGGTAGGGCTAAAGCCCGACTGCAAACCTTTTCAAGTCAGGTACTAAGAAACTCGGTTGCTTAAAGAAACCGGATTTCTGGCGCGTACTTCATCCAACTGAAAACCGCGATATCTCCCAATCCCCAAATCCCCAAATCCCGGCATCTCAAATCCCCCAAATCGAAACATGACCGGCAACCGCTTGTATCACATTGGCTTCGGGCGCAACGACCTCGGCAGTCCCCCGCCGGTGATGGCGCTGCTCTCCGGCGATCCGGATCGCGCCCGCCTGATTGCCCAGAACTATCTGCGCGATGTCCGCCTCCTGTCAGAAAATCGCGGGCTGAACAGCTATCTCGGCAAATTGCCGAATGGGCGACCGGTTGTGTCCGCCACCACCGGCATGGGCGCGCCCTCGCTCAGCATTGCCGTCAACGAGCTGTTTCAAGCCGGCATCCGGCAAATGATTCGCGTGGGCACTTGCGGATCGGTACAGGCTGGGGTGCCGGTCGGGAGTGCCGTCATTAGCAGCGCCGCGCTGTGCCGGCAGGGTGCAGCAGAGGACCGAAGCGCCGGTGGAGTATCCCGCCGCAGCCGATCCCTTCCTAACCGTGGCGCTCGTCCAAGCGGCGCGGGAATTGCAGGTTGAGCACGACCTCGGCATCACAGCGTCGGTGGATACCTTCTATGAAGGCCAAGAGCGCACCGACTCGGCGAATCCCTATTTGTTGCGCCGGCTGCAAGGCATCACCGAAGAGTACCGCCGGCTCAACGTGCTCAACTACGAAATGGAGTGAGGCACCCTCTTCAAAATGGCGGGAGTGTACGGTTTTGCCGCCGGCTGCGTCTGCGGCGTAGTGGTGCAGCGCCTCAGCGGCGAACAAGTGCTGCTCGATCTCAAAGACGTGGCGGTTGAAAATGCCATCAAAGTCGCTGTCCTGGCCGCTGAGCGCTTTCAGACTTGATCCCGCCCCCCAATCCCTTCTCTCAAGTCCGCTTGCACCAACATTTTATATCTCTCTCTTCTCTCCCTCTGCACCTCGGCATCCCTTCACTTTTTTAAAAAGTATACAACCGTAAACTTTTTACAGGTGCTTGCGGCCCAACTGACAGCCGCCACAAAACAGAAATCCCGCACCTTTAGGCGCGGGACGCAAATGGGTTTTGGGTTTTTTCATTACTTTTGAGTATCCAAGCCTGCGGGGGAGCCGTGGGGGGAGCCTGTGACGGATTTTTAAATGTCACAGGGTCAGGGACAGCACCGGCCTGTCGCGAATATAAAGTTTTCCTTAAGATTGGCTAAAATTCCCCAATCGGGGGGTGCTGGGGGGTGACACCCCGCACCCCAGGCGCTAGAGTTAGATGCAGTAGATGCACCCTGATGGCAACGCCCCGCAAGGGCGTTTTTTATTTGGGCCCAAGTCCCGCCGCAGAGGGACTGTGAGGGGTTCTTTACAATCAGATAAAGATTTGATGAAGTTTCTCCATCGGGGCTAATAGGGGGTGACACCCCCCACTCTCCGTGTTATAGTTAGGTCAATTAGATGCACCCTGATGGCCGCGCCCCGCAAGGGCGTTTTTTATTTTCGGGCCACTGTCTCCCGCCCTAGAGTTAAGTTTTACTTATAGTTTTATGGCTTTTGATGAAAGTTATAAATAAGGGGTGATTAGGGGGTGACACCCCCTATCCCAGGCGCTATAGTTAGGTGTAGTAGATGCACCCTGATGGCAACGCCCCGCAAGGGCGTTTTTATTTTTCGGGCCATCGCACTGCGGCACCGGCCTCTCGCCGGACCTAGCCGGCAGCGCCCTCCACCGGATGCTGGCCATAGAACGGCAGCGCCTCTGACCAGTGGGGGCGCAGTCCCTGCTGCCAGTCCAGATAGGCGAGCTGCAGCAAACTCGCAGCGTTGGCCAACCCCTCCTGAGCGCCAATCAGGTGATAGGGATGGGCCAGATTGTCCAGGGTTTGCTGCCACGCCTCAGGCGTCAGCGCCGTATCTGGGAAAACGGGAGTTAACCCACCGGCACCGGAGGGCTGGTAGATCCCGGCAAATACCTGCCCGCGCATAGCAGGCATTTGGACAGCAATCGCGGCGCTATCCGGGCAAGCTTGTGCCAGCTGGTGGGAGTGGGCCACAGCGGCCAGCGTAGAGATAGCAAACAGGGGGATTTCTAGCTGCTGGGCGAGGGTGCGGGCGGTGACGACGCCGATGCGGGTGCCGGTGAAGCTTCCCGGACCTTTGCCGGCGGCAATAAATGCCAAGTCCGGCCAGGTTTGCGGCAGCATAAACTCAGCCAGAAGCCGGTGCAGCTGGGTGGAAAGTTCCCACCCCAAGTCCCAAGTTTGGCTGCGGGAGTCACCGGCAAAGTTGCTGACAGCCAGTCCCAGTTGGGGGCTGGTGGTGTGGAGGGCGAGCGCGTATTTGTTGGCAGCCATTTGGCTTAAAGTCATTGAGAGAGTGTATCCTTTAGGGGCTGGGCTGAAGAATCCAGAACAGAAACAAATTACCTTCATCGAAACCCCCATCTCTTTCTCCCCCGATTGTCCGCTGCGGACAATCGGGGGTTGGGGGGTGGGGTTCATCCCCGGAATATGCGTTTTGAGTTGGGGGAAGTGCGCAGAAGAAACCCGGTGTCTTTAAGAAACCGGGTTTCTCAGCAGCCGCGATCTGGTAGGGCTAAAGCCCAACTACAAACCTGTTCTAATCGCACCTCCATATTTTGATAGTTCCGTCCTGAGAGGCGCTGACAACAGTCCGCCCGTCCGGGCTGAGAGCGACAGAATTCACTGCGCCTGAATGCCCGGTTAGGGTGCAGATTTCCCTGCCAGTGTCGGGAAGCCAAAGTTTGATGGTGCTGTCCTCACTGCCGGTGACAAGAGTTTTTCCATCCGGGCTGAAAGCGACGGAATAAATTGCGCCGGCATGCCCCTCTAGGGTGCGGAGAACATTTTCCGTCCCCAGCTGCAAAATCTCGACAGCCCCTTCATCCGAGCCACTGGCTAGGGTCAGCCGGTCCGGGCTGAAGGCGACGGAACGCCCCCGGAGCGTGCGGAGTTTTTTCCCAGTAGCCAGATGGCAAATCGTCAGGATATTCCCCGGACTGGAACTCGCTATCGTTCGCCCGTCGGGGCTGAAAGCGAGGGAATAAATCTCGGTGGAAATGTCAGTGAGCGTGCAGAGTTCTTTGCCCGTTCCCATCTGCCACAGCTTGATGATTTCATGAGCGAACATGTTGCCGGTCATGCAGCTGCCACTAGCAATCGTCTGCCCGTCGGGGCTGATGGCAACTGAACTAATTCCGTACCCGTGCCCCAGAGTGCTGATTTCCTTGCCGGTGCTCAGGTGCCACAGTTTTATGGTGCAGTCCCAACTCCCACTGACAATCGTCCCCCCGTTGGGGCTGATGGCGACAGATTTTACCTCGTTTGAATGCCCTGTAAGGGTGAGCTGCAATTGACCGGTGGCTAAATTCCAAATTTTAATCGTTGCGTCCTCACTGCCACTGACAACCGTCTTGCCATCGGGAGTGATGGCAACCGAATGAACCACCCATGAATGCCCGGTTAGGGTGCTGGCGCACCGCCAGTCTTTCTTTTGTGGCGCTGCGGCAATTCTAGGAACAGAAAGGGCAGCCGGTGCGTCTGTCTCTTGATTCTGCTGGGGGTTGAGGGCTGCCAGCACTTCCTCTGCCGACTGATAGCGCCGCTTGATAGCGCCCTCTATCATTTTATCCAGGATTTGACCGAGTTCGTCACTCACCGGCGCTTTCAAATAATTTCGCCACACCCAATTTCCCTCACTGTCATCAAATAAGTCGAAGGGGCTGACTTGAGTCAGCAGGTGAGCGCAAGTCACGCCCAAACTGTAGATGTCACTGGCAAAAACGCCTTTGCCTTTGGCTTGTTCGGGCGCGGTGTAGCCGGCACTGCCAATCACCGTCCCCATTACGGCTAAAGCACTTATTGTAGCGTGTTTCGCCGCCCCAAAATCAACTAAAACTAGCTGCATTTCGTGGCGGCGAATAATGTTTTCTGGCTTGATGTCTCGGTGAATGACTTGGTGAGAGTGGATGAACTGAAGCGCCGGCAGCAAGCTGCTCAGCAAGTCGCGAATCTGCTCTTCACTGAAAGCCCCTTCTGCGTCCAGGATTTGGGCTAAGTTTGGCCCTTCGATAAACTCTTGCACTAAATACTGCCGGCTATCTTGGGTAAAATACGCCAGCAGTTCCGGAATCTGGGGGTGTCTCCCCAAGCTATCCAGACGCACCGCTTCTTGCTCAAATAGCTCAGCTGCTTTTTGGACAGTATTGGTGCCTTGGGCTTGGGGTAAAAATTGCTTGATCGCGCAGCGCGGTTTGGAGGGTTTATCCAGATCCACGGCTAGGAACGTTTTGCCAAAGCCGCCTTGTCCAATGACTTTCAGGGCGCGGTAGCGATCTTTCAGCAGCAACTTTGTGCCGCAAGTTTGGCAAAATTTTGTCCCGTCCAAATTTTGGGGTTTCTGGCAATTGGGGTTAAGGCAGTAGCTCATACCGGCAGGCAATCAGCAGATTACAACTATCGTACAGCTTTTCTGCCATTTTTCCGCTCGTTCCTAGCAGACACCGGCACGTTCCGCACGCCGGTTGGGCGCTCTGTGAACCCCACCCCCCCAACCCCCTCCCCGCCGGCGGGGAGGGGGAGTAAGAGGGAATTTTCCAGGAGTGGAAAAAGTTTCAATTATCCTTGTATAGCACTAGCCACATAGGTTAGGACATAAGTCTCCTATGGATATCAGGCGTAGGACAGGCGTCTCGCCTGTCCTGCGCGCCAAATCTTGACGGTTCCATCCTGAGAAGCGCTGGCAAGAGTTTGCCCATCCGGACTGAACGCTACCGCGCTCACCCCCCGGGAATGTCCGGAAAGTGTCTGCAGGAGCAGCGCTTGCGGGGGAGTCGGATTGCCGGCACCTGCGTCTGAATTCGGCAAATCCCACAGCTTAATCGTGGCGTCGAGACTGCCGGTGGCTAGGGTTTTGCCATCGGGACTGACAGCGACGGAAGCGACGGAGAGCAAATGCCCGGAAAGGGTGTGCGCTAAACTGCCGTCCTGGAGATTCCAGAGTTTCACTGTCCTGTCCCAGCTGCCGCTAATCGCTGTCTTTCCATCCGGACTTAGGGCGACTGTATTGACGGCACCGGCATGTCCGCTCAGGGTGGCTCTCAATTCGCCGGTGCTCACCTGCCAAATTTTGACCGCGCCCTCAGCACCGGCACTGGCCAAAATCTGCCCGTCTGCGCTGAAGGTGACGCAGGTTACCCGATCTGAGTGGCCGGTGAGCGCGCCCAGCAGTTCTGCGCTGTTCAGATCCCACAGCTGAATTGTCCTGTCTCGACTCCCGCTCGCGATGGTTCGCCCGTCTGGGCTAATCGCAACAGACGCAACCAGGTTGCTGTGACCGGCAAGGGTGAGCGCCAGCACAGGTTTTGTGCCGGCTCTCAGTTCTGCTGGGGAAAGCTGCCACAACCGCCAGACTTTTACTGTAGAGTCCGCACTGCCACTCACCAAAGTCTGGCCATCCCGACTGATGGCTGCGGACATCACCCCACTGGCGTGCTCTGCCAGGGTGTGCACGGGTTGGGAGGGCAGTTGCCCAAACTCGCCGGCAGTGAAATCCCACAGTTTGACTGTTCCGTCCCAACTGCTGCTCGCTATAATTCTACTTTGCGGGCTGAAGGCAACGGAAGTCACCTCAACAGCGGAGTCTGAAGTGTCCAGAGTGGCTTCGCACCTCCATTGGGGTTGGGGTGCCGGTGGGGCTGCCGGTGGGGCTGCCGGTGGGGCTAGTCGTGTCGGGAACTCGGATACCGGCACTGCCGGTGGGGAGGTGCTTTTAGACGCGATTGTGTGTTCTGTAACAAGTTTGCAGTTTCCAGAACTGACAGTAAAGTGCTGGCGGAGGATAGATATCAGTCCGGGATTTAAATCTTTCAGGACTTCTTCAGCGGATTGATAGCGCCGGCGGACTGTCTGCTGCAGCATTTTGTCGAGAACGCTCCCCAATTCAGCGCTGACGCGATTGCCGGCGTAATCTCGCCAAACCCAAGTGCCTTCCATGCTGTCGAACAGGTCAAACGGGTGAATATCTGTCAGCAGATAGATGCAGGAAACGCCCAAACTGTATATGTCGCTGGCAAAATTTGCTCTGCCCAACAGCTGTTCCGGGGAGGCGTACTCCGCACTTCCTATCAGCGTTCCCGTTTTCGCCAAGGCGGTTTCTGTCGCGTATTTCGCCGCGCCAAAACCAACCAAAACGATTTGCCCTCGCTCTCCTGTCTTTCTCCCCTCTCCCTGGATGGGAGAGGGGTTGGGGGTGAGGGTGCTGCGGCGAATCATGTTTGCCGGTTTGATGTCTCGGTGCAGCAGCTTTCCCTCGTGGAGAAAGTGCAGCACCGGCAGCACGTCAGCGAGCACCTCCCGAATTTGCTCTTCGCTAAAGGCTCCCTCGGAAGCCAGTTGCTCGGCTAAGTTTTGCCCCTCGATATATTCTTGCACTAAATACTGCCGGTCGTCAAGTTCAAAGTGCGCCAGCAGTTCGGGAATTTGCGGGTGTTTGCCCAGTTCTTCTAGCCGCGCGATATCCTTGCGGAATAATTCGGTTGCGTTTTGGGTTTGCCCGCGAAACTGCTTGATGACACAGCGCCGGTTGCCTTCTCCCTCGTCTACTGCTAGGAAGGTCCTGCTAAACCCACCTTTGCCGGTGGGTTTGATGGCGCGGTAGCGCCCGCTGAGCAGCAACTTTGAGCCGCAATTTTGGCAAAATTTATTTTCTTCGGGATTTTGGGGTTTCTGGCACTGGGGATTCAGGCAATAAGTCATAGAGGCAAGCAATTCGATCTATCTATTTTGGATTTGGGATGCCCGGATGCCCGGATTTTGGATTGAAACATGGCAGGAAAGCTAGTTTCCTGGCGATTGGAAAGAAGCTGTTGGCTAATTAACGGGGGGTTATACCTACAGCTAGTTCGTCGGCGATTAGCCAGGTTCCAGGCGATTGAAATCGCGGCTATACAGACGAAGCCCGCCTGCGCGGGCTAAGAGTAGAGCGAGACTCTCACAAACTGCGAGGTTTTTCCTCCTCCCAGCTTAAGCTGGGAACAAGGAAACTTGGGGGTGGGGTTTTACCCTACATAAATTCGCCAACACCATCTTGGAAATCGCGGCTCATCAAACGAAGTCCGCCTACCCAACGGGCACGGGCTTCGCCCAACGCGGACTTAAGAGAAGAGTGGGACTTGAAAAACCCGCGAAGGCGGGTTTTGTCTGTATAGCTGCGGTTTCAACCGCCCAGAGACTGCTGCGCCCGACAAATGACCCTCATTTATATGAGGGTATCATAGATATCACTCTCCCCCAAAATTGTTCTTGACATACAGAAAGGGTAAGGCAACAAACAAGCACGCCCAAAGGATGCCAAACACATCCGTTACTACCATTTTGACATTTAACACCCCCACCAGTGCTGAGGCTATCCCTAATTCCCTAAATAGCTGGTCTGTCCTGATTTCTTTGTAGTGCCCGACGGCTTCTTTTACAATTAGGAAGCCTGAGGAAACTGCTAGGGCGCAGACTGGGCTGTAAAGGACTATCTTATTAAAGAGAAACAAAGCCATTAAGAACATGATTGCATCTTCCCATAAGGTTTTGTTCTTTAGCTGCAACAGCTTCTGTCTGCCGGCTTGAATTTTCTTGGCGGCGGGGACTAATGCGCTGCTATTTTCAGGCAAGGGGGTGATTTTAAACCGCTTCTGCCATTCTGGCGCGCTCTGGTTCTTTATGCGCCCGAATGCTTTAATTTGCCTCACTCCTGTGAGGCGGAGAGCCGTTAGTTGAGTGGCTACTATTCTAGACACTCGTGCGTAATTCACGGGTGTGTTTTCCGCCCGGTTGATGACAATGGTTAGGTGAGTTTTTGCCAAATTGACTTGAACTTTGAGGCTGTAAGGAGTGAGGGCGTCTTGCAATGCTTTTTGGATTTCGGCGAGCCGGTGGGCGATGGGAGGGGAGGGTAAATTGGGGGTTTGTGGGGGGGCGGGTTGGGGCGCGGCGGGCGCAACCGGCACGGGTGCCGGCGGGGGTTGAGGTGCGGTGGGTGCCGGTGGGTGCGCTACCGGTGCGGTACGCGCTTTCACCGGCTGGGCGTTCAGTGCTTTGAGGACTTGCGCCGCCGACAGATAGCGCCGGTTGATGGCAGTTTCTAGCATTTTATCCAGGATATCAGCTAATTGAGGGCTAATGAGCTGACGCAAGTAATCGCGCCAAACCCAAGTGCCTTGCCGGCTGTCGAACAGGTCAAAAGGTGAGACTTGGGTGAGCAGGTGGGTGCAGGTGACGCCCAAACTGTAGATATCGCTGGCAAAAATGGCTTTGCCCATCAGCTGTTCGGGCGCGGTATAGGCTGGAGAGCCAATTAAGGTGGCTGTTCTTTCGAGAGAGGCTGTGTCGAGGAATTTCGCTGCGCCAAAATCAACGATCGCCAGGTTTCCTGGGGTTTGGGGGGTGGGGGTGCGCCGGCGAATAATGTTTTGCGGTTTGATGTCGCGGTGAATGACTTGGTGGCTGTGGACAAACTGCAACACCGGCAGCAAATCGCTGAGCAAGTGGCGGATTTTGGTTTCGTTGAAAGGGCCTTCGTCTGCGAGTTCTTGAGCCAGATTGCGCCCTTCTATGAATTCTTGCACTAAATAGTGGTGTTCGTCTTGTTCAAAATGAGCCAGCAGTTCGGGAATTTGCGGGTGTTTGCCCAGAACGTCCAGCCGCACGGCTTCTCGGTTAAAGAGTTCTTTGGCTTTGACGGAAGTGACGAAGCCCCGATCTTGGGGGAAGAACTGCTTGATGGCGCAGCGCGGTTGAGAGGGCTTGAAATAGTCCACACCCAAGAAGGTTCTGCCAAAGCCGCCGGTGCCGAGGGGTTCGGTCGCCCGGTAGCGCTCGCCCAGCAGCAGCTTTGCGCCGCAATTCTGGCAAAACTTGGCGTCACTGGGATTCTGCGGCTTCTGGCAGTCAGGATTGAGACAATAGCTCATACTGGCAAGGAATCAGCGGATTACTGTCTATGGTATGTTCTTTCCCAGAATTCAGCCCTGGGTGCGAAAGGGGGGCGCGTGCGCCTCACCCGCACCGGCAGCAGCCGGCAGTCTGGCCGGTTAAACTACGGTTTGTCTATCGGGATAGTGTTGTTTTTGTCGGATCGGGTCTGCTAGAATATCTCCCAAAAGAAATATTGACAGGAGTGTATGATCGTTGATCCCGGACACCATCACAGCACTTGGACACACTCTTTTAAGAGTTCCCTGCCGGTTGGCAGCGCGCAACAGCCGGTGCGCCCAGAGCCAAAATTCTTTTATTTTGCATACGGTTCGTGCATGTGCCCAGTGGATTTGAAGCGCACAGTGGGCGAAAATACTCATCCGTATGTGATTGGCCCAGCGACGCTAAGAGGATACCGGCTGGGTTTTTACTGTCACTCCCGCCGGCGCAACTGCGGGGTGCTAGACGTTGTGCCAGATGCGGCATCTTCGGTGGAGGGGGTGCTCTATGAATTGCCGTGGCGCTTGAGCGAATTGCTGGATGAGAGGGAAGATGTCCCCCGTGGCGGCTACCGGCACGAAATGGTAGAAGTGTATTGCCGGAAACAGCGTTACACCGGCGTGCGCACTTATGTAGTCGTTAATAAATTGCCAGAAGAATTAGCTCCTAACGACTGGTATTTTAATGTAGTGTTGCGGGGGGCTGTGACTTGCGGATTGCCGGAAGAGTATTGCTGGAGGCTGTTCGATCGCATGCACCAGTTGCAGCAGCAGCAATTTCCCAGCCGGCGTTCAGCGTAGGGGAAAAGTTCGCAAGTTCGTAAGTTCAGCGTAGCCCAAAAAGGTTCGTAAGTTCAGCGTAGCCCAAAAAAGTTCGTAAGTTCAGCGTAGCCCAAAAAGGTTCTCCGTTGGGCTTTAGCCCAAAAAGGTTCTCCGTTGGGCTTCAGCCCAAAAAACGGCACAGGCGAGACGCCTGTGCTACGTCTATTTCTATAGAGATTCTCATGCTGCCAATCCCACCGGCACCTCACCTCGGAAATTGATTCGCCCACCGCAAGAAATTTTCTCAAAACCGTTGACAGTAGCACCGGCTTGTGTTAGTCTATTATCATGGGAATCTGTGCCGGCATATAAGGTCGGTTTGGGGCCATTAAGCAATCGGGGATGCCGGTGGTGCCGGGGCGGGTTTATATAGATGCCGGGTTGTGTGTCAAATATTTCGGGCGAACCCGCCCCTACAATTGTTAAGGCCGGCAGGGGATAAGAAAATCCAAAAGAAACCCGGTTTCTGGTTGCGGGGCGTAAGAAACTATGGTCTAGAAACCCGGTTTTTAAGAAACCGGGTTTCTCAGTACCTCACTGAATTCCCAATCCCCGGCAATCCGATCGGAGAAGGTCGATTAACTCACACCAAATTCCATCCCCCGCCGGTTCCCAATCAAAAATCGCCGCAACTTACCCCCCTATTGCCATCCCCCACAGGCTGTGCGACAATAGCCCCAAGCGTGTGAGAGGCATTACCGATGGCTTGGGCGTCAGGACAGCCGGTTAAAAATGGCCATTATACCATACAAAAAGAAATAGATCAAGGCGGTTTTGGCATCACCTATGGTGCCACAGACAGCAAAGGACAGCGGTTTGTCATCAAAACCCTCAATGACACCGTGCAGCGCCGGCCCGATTTTGACAAGTTTCAGCAAGATTTCCTCAATGAGGCGCTGCGACTGGCAAAATGCACTCACCCCCATGTTGTGAAGATTTATGAAGTCTTCCAAGAGGGCGGGCTGTGGTGCATGGTGATGGAACATATCGACGGGGAAGATTTAGCCAACCGCGCTGTCAATTGGGGAACCTTGCCAGAAACTGAAGCCTTGGGCTACATCCAGCAGATTGGTGAGGCGCTGGCGGTGGTTCACCGGAATGGCTTGCTGCACCGGGATATCAAACCGCAAAACATTATGCTGCGTGCCGGCAAGTCGGAAGCGGTATTAATTGATTTTGGCATAGCCCGCGAATTCACCCCCAATCTCACTCAAACACACACACAATTTTGGTCCGATGGTTTCGCACCCATTGAACAGTACGACCGGCGAGCCAAACGGGACGCTTGCGGCGATGTTTACGCTTTGGCGGCGACGCTTTATACAATTTTAACTGGGGAAGTGCCAACCCCTGCCCCAAACATAGCTGCCGGTACGCCTTTAACCCCGCCCAAGCAGCACAATCCCCGTATCAGCGACAGGGTGAACCGGGCCATACTTAAAGGCATGGCCCTCAAAGCAAAAGACCGCCCCCAGTCGGTGCGAGAATGGCTGGAATTGCTGGGGGTGGGCAACAGTTCACCGGTGCCGGTCGCACCCGGTTTGGCTGCTAGTCCACCACTGCCGGTAGCACCTCAAGGCGTGGTACAAATGTTGATTGGCATAGCAGTGGGAGTGGCTGTCTGTGCGGTGCTCGTGCTCCCGCAATTGAAAACCCAGCCCCCTATTTCCCCCACTCACAGGGCGAAAGGGGGGAGTGAAGCAACCCAATCACCCGCAGCGGAATCCCCACCGCCGGCACCCCCTGCGCCCACCGCAACTCCCACATTCTCACCGCAACCCGTTCCCCGCAAACCCATCTCAACCCCCGAACCCTCCCCATCCCCCACATTGGCACCGGAAAGCTTCGCCCTCGCCCGCACCCTCACCGGGCATTCCAACTCAATTTGTTTTGAGGGCTGCATTGCCTTTAGCCCGGACGGGCGATGGCTTGCCAGTGGCAGTGATGACAATACTATCAAGATTTGGTCAGCAGCCACCGGCGACTTGCAGCGCACCCTCACCGGGCATTCCAACTCGGTAATTTCTGTCGCCTTTAGCCCAGACGGGCGATGGCTTGCCAGTGGCAGTGATGACAATACTATCAAGATTTGGTCAGCAGCCACCGGCGATTTGCAGCGCACCCTCACCGGGCATTCCAGCTGGGTACATTCTGTCGCCTTTACCCCGGACGGGCGGTGGCTTGCCAGTGGCGGTGGTGACGCTACTGTCAAGATTTGGTCAGCAGCCACCGGCGACTTGCAGCGCACCCTCACCGGGCATTCCGGCTCGGTATTTTCTGTCGCCTTTAGCCCAGACGGGCGGTGGCTTGCCAGTGGCAGTTCCGACTTTACTGTCAAGATTTGGTCAGCAGCCACCGGCGATTTGCAGCGCACCCTCACCGGGCATTCCAGCGTGGTATATTCTGTCGCCTTTAGCCCGGACGGGCGGTGGCTTGCCAGTGGCAGTAATGACAATACTGTCAAGATTTGGTCAGCAGCCACCGGCGATTTGCAGCGCACCCTCACCGGGCATTCCGACGATGTAAATTCTGTCGCCTTTAGCCCGGACGGGCGGTGGCTTGCCAGTGGCAGTGATGACAATACTGTCAGGATTTGGTCAGCAGCCACCGGCGAATTGCAGCGCACCCTCACCGGGCATTCCAACTGGGTAGAATCTGTCGCCTTTAGCCCAGACGGGCGGTGGCTTGCCAGTGGCAGTGATGACAAAACTGTCAAAATTTGGCGGGTGTCGCCCTGAGAGGGAGTGGGGATTTGATAAACCGGCTGATAGGATTCATGCTGATATGGAGATTGGGAGAAACCGGCTTGGTTTTGAGGGGGAGAACCGGCTTGGTTAAAGAAAGATATTCCCCGGCGAGTGGTGTGCGGGCGACTGTCTCACAAGACAGTCGGTTTCTGGCTGCTTCCGCCGGCAACACACCGGGTTTCTTTGGCTGGGGCATCCCCCCATTGCCGGCTGCTTACCGTGCCATAGCGCCACCAGCAATCCACCCGCGCCAATACTTCATCCTGCCCCTACCCGCCGGCCACCTTATATGCCGGCACGGTTTCCCATGCTACTAATGTACAGCGAGATGCCGGTGCTGTCAACCCCCTTTGGGGGAAATTTTTTCTTGCATGCAACTCACTGTGCAGTTTCAGGTTTTTGGGCTAAAGCCCAACTACTAACCTTTTTTGGGATAAAGCCCAACTACGAACCTTTGGGCATTAGCCCAACTACGAACCTTTGGGCTTTAGCCCAACTACGAACCTTTTTTGGGCTTTAGCCCAACTGCGAACCTTTGGGCTTTAGCCCAACTCCTAACCTTTGGGTATTAGCCCTACTGCGAACTGGCCCGCCCCAAAAAGACCTTATATGCCGGCACATTTTCCCACAATACCAATATAGCGCAAGATGCCGGTGCTGTCAACCTTTTTGCGGGGAATTTTTTCTGAATTTCGTTTCAATTGTCCCTTGGGGAGGTGGGTTGCCCTCTTAGGACAACCCACCCTACAGCTGTCCTGCAAAAAACCCCACATATTTTTGAGAGTCTCACTCTTCTATGAAAGCCCGCGTAGGCGGGCTTCGTCTGTATAGCCGCGATTTCCAATCGCCAGGAACCTCTCACTCTTCTATGAAAGCCCGCGTTGGGCGAAGCCCTTCCCGAAGGGTAGGCGGGCTTCGTCTGTATAGCCGCGATTTCCAATCGCCAGGAACCTACCGAATCGCGGAGGAACCCCAACATTTTGAGAGCCTCGCTCTAGTATA
>NZ_KB235948.1:976496-1149238 GCF_000332335.1 Kamptonema formosum PCC 10802
ACCAATATAGCGCAAGATGCCGGTGCTGTCAACCTTTTTGCGGGGAATTTTTTCTGAATTTCGTTTCAATTGTCCCTTGGGGAGGTGGGTTGCCCTCTTAGGACAACCCACCCTACAGCTGTCCTGCAAAAAACCCCACATATTTTTGAGAGTCTCACTCTTCTATGAAAGCCCGCGTAGGCGGGCTTCGTCTGTATAGCCGCGATTTCCAATCGCCAGGAACCTCTCACTCTTCTATGAAAGCCCGCGTAGGCGGGCTTCGTCTGTATAGCCGCGATTTCCAATCGCCAGGAACCTCTCACTCTTCTATGAAAGCCCGCGTTGGGCGAAGCCCTTCCCGAAGGGTAGGCGGGCTTCGTCTGTATAGCCGCGATTTCCAATCGCCAGGAACCTAGCTAATCGCGGAGGAACTAGCTGTATCTCTTCCCCACATCAATTCGCCAACAAGCTCTTTCCAATCGTCGGGTATCTGAGCAACTAATCCCCCACCGGCTCGCTTCCTCGATCTCCCCACAAATCCCCCGCTCCCGAACCCTTTCCCAAACAAGTGCCGGCAATTCTCCCTCGCCCCTCATCACAAAAAATTAGGGGCGAGGAAAATTCAGCATCTCCCGACAAACCCCATCAGATAAAACTTGTTGTCTGCGGGAATATCTCCGTAAGCCGGTACTGGAGCATCTGCGGAAATTGCGCGTAATATTGCTGGTTCAGCGGCGAAGGGTGAGGCAGGGGGCGCAGCGTCACTAGGCGCTGGTGCTTCATCCCTCCCTGATCAGACGCCTGCAGCGTCACTTGAATGCTGCTCGCGTACCGGTCGCCTCGCTCAAAAAACTGCTTTATCGCCCCTTTTGGAGCGTAAGGAATAAACCAGTTAAACGCTTCATTCCCCAGCGTGATAATATCAGAGCCTTTCCAGTGGAATACCAGAAACCGCTCTAAAAAAGGGCGAAATCGCTTCTTTACCGCTTCAGTATAAGCTTTATTTCCGGGCGGTTTGTAAGGTACAGTATTAGTGAGGGCAACCCGTTCGAGGACAATTTTCATGTCGGCATTTTGGCTAGGCAAATGTCCGTAGAGCGCTCGGTAAACCCCCTGGCGGACAAGGGAGCCGGCGGCACCGTAAAGGGGCTGTCGCGCCCGAACTTCATCAGCCCCCAAATCGCGGGCAAAAAAGCACAGCTCGCTTTCCAGATTGCCGGCATATAGAACCGGCTGCGTTGGCTCCAAGCCGGCAGCCCGATACACCGGCTCATCAATGGGAAAAGGTTCCCGCTGCGCTTCTAGCTGGATTTCGGCAATCAACTGCTGGATGTCTGACATAGCTGTTAGCGGTTATCAGGATTCTAGTTCGGATACAGTGAGCGCGAGCGTCACTGGTAGTGGTACGATCTATAGAATAGCTGTGGGGTATGGGGCGTGGGGCATTGGGCATGGGGCATTTTTGCCCTTCTCCCCCGCTCCAGAGCTTCCCCCCTCTCCCACCCCCGCCCCCCTGCAGCAGGGAAAGGAGAGCCAAAGGTAAAGAACTGCCGCAGCTATGTGCCACAATGAACGCAGGTGTCAAGGAGGCGTCATCGGTGATTTGGCCGGCTGGGCAGAAGTTATACGGCGATCGCTATATCATCGAACGGGAACTGGGCAAAGGTGGTTTTGGCATCACCTACCTGGCGAGGAATAAAAGGGGCAGGCTCGTCGTCATCAAAACCCTGAAAGACGAGGTGCTGAGCGACCCCAACCAAACTCAGTTCGGTGACAAATACCAGCATAACTTTCGGGATGAGGCGTTGCGGCTTGCCCTGTGCAGGCACCCGCACATCGTGCAGATTGAGAACGCTTTCTATGAGGGTTCTTTACCCTGCATTGCGATGGAATATGTGGAGGGGGAAGACCTCTGGAATCTCGTGAAACGCCAGGGGATGCTGTCAGAAGCGCAAGCGCTGCTGTACATCCGGCAGATTGGCTCGGCGCTCGCAGCCATTCACGAGAAAGGTTTGCTGCACCGGGATGTGAAGCCGCGCAACATTATTGTGCGTGCCGGCAAGCCGGAAGCGGTTCTGATTGATTTTGGGGTGGCGCGGGAGTTTGTCCCTGACGAGACTGTAACTCACACTTTAGCCGGCTCAAACGGGTTTGCTCCTATCGAGCAGTATGCTGAGAAAGCCCGACGCGGAGAGTGCACGGATATTTACGCGCTGGCGGGAACTCTGTACTATCTGCTCACCGCAGAAGTGCCGGTGCCAGCACCGGCTCGCGCTGCTAGAATTGCCCTTAACCCACCGCACCAGTTCAATCCCCGCATCAGCGACAGGGTGAGTCAAGCGATTCTTAAAGGCATGGCGTTTGAGCCGGAAGATCGCCCGCAGTCGGTGCATGAGTGGCTGCAATTATTGGAGCCAGACCGATTTAAACTCACTCAGCGACTTGACGCACCCCCGTCAGATGGGGCGCTGTTTTTCCAGACTCCTCAGTCCGCACTCTCTGGGAAACTGCGGCGAATTCTCTGGGTGAATAACCCGACGGCAAGCAATCCTTGGATTGTCGATCAACTGCAAAATATGGGGGTGGAAGTCGTCCCAGCACTTTCCACCGCTGAGGCGATGCAGCTTGTCACCTCAGACGGTTTATTCTTTGACGCGGTTATTTCCAGTATGGGGCGCACGGAAGAGGGCGAGTTCCGAGCCAAGGCTGGCATTTCCCTGATTGAAGCTATGCGAGAAGCCGGCATCAATCTGCCAATTTTTGTCTACACTTCCGCAAGGGTAACCGCTACAAATGAGGTGCTAGCCGCCGGCGGGAATGGCGTGACGGATTCGGCGGTAGAACTGTTTGAATTGCTCAGGGAGCACATCAGCCCACTCCCGCTCGCGTTTAACCCCAGCACTGCGCCTTTTGACCGGCACGCCCCTGACGGGCTCAGTTCCACAGTGGGCGCGGATTACAGCAAACTGCGGGATCTCCTCGCCGCCGGCAACTGGCGAGAAGCCGATCGGGAAACAGCGGCGGTGATGCTTAAAATAGCCGGTCGAGAAAACAGCGGCTCTTTGAAAGTAGAGCACATAGAAAGGTTTCCCTGTCAAGACCTTTACACTATAGACCAACTGTGGGTAAAATATAGTGACGGGCGCTTTGGATTCAGCGTCCAGCAGCGCATCTGGGAGAGTCTCGACGGCACAAAAAATGGCAATATAGAAACTTGGTGCCGTTTTGGCGCTCGCGTGGGATGGCGTCGCAACCGCACTTGGCTGCTGTGGGCGGATCTCGATAAAACTTCTAATGCGCCGGTGGGGCAATTTCCCGCACTTTTGGGCGCAGGGCGTCTGGGAGTGTGCGGGTTGGGTTTGCTGGTTTGGTTTTGCGCCCTCGTCTCCAGGCTGGCCATCTGTGAGAGACAGCTGATCGCTCCTGAGGATCTCAGCTCAGCGGTGGGGATAGATTATAGCCGACTGCGCGACTTGCTCGCAGCGGAGAAATGGCAAGAGGCTGATGGGGAAACTGAGGCTGTTATGCTCCAGATTTTGCGCCGCGAATCAAAAAAAGGGCTGAGCAAAGCAGAAATGGAAAAGTTTCCCTGTACAGATCTGCGCACCCTTGATGAACTCTGGGTAAAGTATAGCAATGGGCGGTTTGGCTTCAGCGTCCAGAAACAAATCTGGCACAGTGTTGGCGGGAAAGCGGATTACGCCACCTACTGCCGGTTTGTCGATCGTGCCGGCTGGCGCGTCAGTGGGGATTGGCTGTCTTGGTTTGACCTCAACTTTAGTTTAGATGCTCCCCCAGGACACCTGCCGGTGGCATTGGGGCGGGCGGTGGTGGGTTTTGGTCTGGCTTTTCTGTCTCGCATTGAAACTTGCGGGCTGTAATGTTCAGGGGTGCCGGTGGGTTTTAAGGATTAGACTTCGGAAATTAGGTGGGTTAAATAAATCTGGGTTTTTGCAGCTTTCTGGCAATATTAATTTAGCTTAGTAAGCTATTGCGCATTTATCGCAGCAGTCATATTGGTTAGGACATCAGTGGCCTAGGGGAAAAGGCGTAGGACAGGCGCTCCCTCCGATCTTATAGCAGCAGTCCTATTGGTTAGGACATTCATGGCATGGCGTATGGGGCTCATGCGCATGGGGCATCGCGCATGGGGTAAGTAGGGGCGGGTTCACCCAAGATGTCTCTGGGTTTTACCAGATGTTAGCAAACCCGCCCCTACCAGCTTTTGCGTGATGCCATGCATGCGTGACGCCCATGTACTAACCTAAGTGCATACTGCTATTCTTTCCTAAGAAAAGGCGTAGGACAAGCGTTCCCTCCGATAGCGAAGCGGGACGCGACAGCGTCCTTCCTACTGTCCTAACCTAAGTGAATACTGCTAGAATTTGTGATATAGCAGCAGTCATATTGGTGAGAACAATAGAAGCTTCGGGAGCTCTGGAGCAAGGGAGGCCGGAATGTAGGTTTCCTAAATGCTTACTGCTATATAGACGTAGGGGGGGCGTCCGCCGAGCCTGAAGGTCTAATGTTCTAATCTAAGTGGCTGCTGCTATATTCATTTCTATCCCTCTCGTTCCCAGGCGGAGCCTGGGAACGCGCCTCGGTCGGCTCTGCCTCCTTTTTACAATAAGCAGATTAAAAGCGTAACAGCTTACATGACGGTCTATTGCCACATCTGCGTTAATCTGGGTCGCTCTGCGGTTCAATATTTAAAACCCCAGATGAACGCAGAAGTTGATGGACGCGGATAGGGAAACCTATGAAGCTCTCACTCAAAAAGGTGGGAGAGGGGAAATTTTTTATTGCCCCCTCTCCCTTCGCACAAATGGGATGCTCCCTGCCAGACTTTCTTACTTCCCGCCGTAATAAAATCCGATTTCTTTCTCTTTCAGGGGGGCGAAGTCGGCGGCGGCGAGCATCTGGTTGAGTTTTTCGAGGGGAATGTGCTTAGCGCCAATCCGCACAATTCGCGAACGCATGGTGTTGGACACGCCGCTGCGCTGCCGGCCTGCCTCTAGGGCCATGACTTGGCGGTAGAGTTCGAGTTTGGCCGGTGGGATGGGAGAGCCGTCAAAATCAATTCCCTTGGCAATCGCTTCATCAACAGCATCAGCGCCGGTGGTTGTTTCAAGACCTGAGGTGGTTTCGGGAGTCATAGGAGTGTGAGAAAGGTTTACCGCAGCATTCTACCAAGGGTGCCGTCCCCATTTTCCCCCAGCTCGCTATCTGGGTTTAACGACTAGAACGGAACAGTGAGCGTCCGCAACGACTTGACTGCTGACAGAGCCTGACAAAATCCGCTTCATACCTGTTAGTCCCCGGCTGCCGATCACAATGAGATCGGCGCGGTGGATATTCGCCAAGCGGAGAATTTCTTCTGCTGGATCGCCGGTGACTATTTCCAATTCACTCGGGCAAGGCAAGTCAGTCTGGTAGGAATTCAGCTGTTTTTCTATCTGCCGGTAGATGATTTCCTCAGGAGGGTGGGGTCTGTCAGCGGCGAGCAGTTCCAGATCGGCGCTTCGCGGGGGAATTACATGGGAGAGGATGATTTTGGTCGCCGGTTGGAGTTGCAGTTCGCGTAGAGTCTGAATGACTTGCTCCGAGAAGTCTGAACCGTCAAGGGCCACCAGAATTGTTTTGAGCACCGATCGAATCTCCTGAAAGTTAAAAGCACTGCCTCTGCAGCTTGGCTCCCAGACGCCCCCAGACTCAGCGTCTGGTAGGGGCGCAATTCGGACATCCAGGCCAGAAGAGGTAGGAGAGTCCCTCCCAACGTCAGTTTAGCGGCATTTCGGCCTGAAATTGGGAACAGCCGCTGGAATCCCCGCCTCACTGTCTGTCAATTTTACAGCTGAAGTGGGGCGCAACTTGCTGGCGTCCCAAGGCGGCTCACTTTTTATTCTCGATCGCTCTGCCCATCGACTAAGCCCCATCCCCCATCGGCGCTTTGGGTTCGCAGCCGCACTGAGTCGGCGTGGGAGGGAAGACCTTCCGCATTGGCCAGCAGCTGGACAGCGCTGGCCACTTTCTGGAGGGCGGCAGGGGAGTATTGAATCAGGCTGGAGTGTTTCATAAACGTCTCGACGCCAAGGGCAGAGGCGTAGCGGGCGGCTCCAGAGGTGGGCAAGGTGTGGTTGGGGCCGGCCAGATAGTCTCCCACAGCTTCCGGGCTCGATCTCCCCAGGAAAATGGCACCGGCATGGCGGATGAACTCCAGCAGCGCCCAGGGATCGGCGACTTCCAGTTCCAGGTGTTCCGGTGCGAACAGGTTGGAGAGTTCTGCTGCGGCTTGCAGGGATTCCACGACAACGATTAAGCCGTAGTGGGCGATCGATTTCTCCGTCAGGGTGCGGCGCGGGTGATCCATCAGCAGGCGCTCTACTTCTCCCGCCACTTTTCTGGCTAGATGGGGGTCCGCTGTCAGCAGGATCGCCGCCGCCATTGGGTCGTGTTCGGCTTGCGCCAGCATGTCCGCCGCCACGTGGGTGGGATTGGCCTCGGCGTCTGCGATAATCAGCACTTCCGATGGCCCTGCTAGGGAGTCGATGCCCACTGTCCCGTAGACCAGTTTTTTGGCCAGGGTGACGTAAATGTTGCCCGGGCCGGTGATAGCGTCTACCTTGGGGATGGTTTCCGTGCCGTAGGCCAAAGCTGCGATGGCCTGTGCTCCCCCCACCCGATAAATTTCCTCCACCCCCGCTTCCTGCGCCGCGACCAGCACCGCAGGGCTGATCGCTTTCTCAGTTCCGGGGGGGGTGCAGATGACAATCCGGGGCACGCCGGCCACTTTGGCGGGAATGGCATTCATCAGCACGGTGCTGGGATAGGCGGCTCTGCCCCCTGGAATGTAGAGTCCGGCTCTATCTACCGGCGTGAAGCGCTTGCCCAGCACGATCTCGTCGTCCCCAAATTTTACCCAAGACTTGGGGACGCGCTGCCGGTGAAACGCTTCGATTTGTCGCGCCGCTAACCGAATGGCGTCTAGTAATTCTTTGGGCACCTGTTGGTAGGCGGCATCTAATTCTGAGCCACTGACGCGCAGCCCGTCAGGCTTCAGGGAAATTCGGTCGAATTCCTCCGTGTAATGCAAGAGGGCTCGGTCGCCTTGGCGCTTCACCGCCTGTAGCACCTCCCGAACCGTTGCCTCTTTGTGAACGACAGAGTCGTCGCCTGTGCGCTCGCAGATACGCCGCAGTTCAGCCTCTGCCTCAGCCCGCTGAGTGATTATTCGCAGCATGGAGTAGGAATGCCAATCTAGGTCTTACCCGTCCGAGAGCCGGTCCCGGCTTCAGGCCATATCAGCGCTAGGCGGTGGGTCTATTGCTAGATTGCCTGTTGCTCGATTGCCTGCTGCCCTGGCTTGTGCCAGACTTACCCGATCTCCCTGTTTCTATAAGCTTAACTCGGATTTTCGGTCTGGAGCGCGATTGAGTCGGCTGGAGATGCTATATTAGTTTTTCCAGGAGTTTGAATGTTTCTGCAGTAATAGAGCTGTTTCAGTACCAACCGTGGCCAATATTAAATCCGCCATCAAGCGCGTCCAAATCGCCGAACGCAATCGGTTGCGCAACAAAGCCTACACCTCAGCGGTCAAAACGCTGATGAAGAAGTATTTTGCCGCTGTGGAGCAGTACGCTGCTTCCCCCACTCCGGAACACATGCAGCAGGTGAGCCGGTCTATGGCAGATGCTTACAGCAAAATTGACAAAGCCGTCAAAAAAGGTGTCCTCCATCCCAATAATGGGGCTCGCAAAAAATCCCGCTTGGCCAAAGCCCTCAAACCCCACACCGCTCCGGCCCCGTCCGCCCCTGAGGCGGCAGCCAGCGCCTGAGGCCTAGTTGCTAATTGCCCGCCGCCGCAATGATCACTTATCAGTTGACCATTAGAAACAAGCAATCCCTTGACTCATGCAGCTGATCGATACCCACGTCCACCTCAACTTTGACCGGTTTGAGGCCGATCTGGAAGCCGTGCGGGACAGGTGGCGGGAGGCGGGTGTAGTCCGTCTCGTACATTCGTGTGTCGAGCCGGCTGAGTTTGCCGGCATTCAAGCTATAGCCTCCCGCTTCCCGGAAATCTCTTTTGCCGTTGGCTTGCACCCCCTGGACGCCTACAAGTGGACAGGCTCTTCCCAAGCGGAGATTTTGGCACTGGCCAGTTCTGATGGCCGAGTGGTGGCCATTGGGGAGACCGGCTTGGATTTTTACAAGGCAGATAATAAGGAGCTGCAAAAAACAGCGTTTGAGGCTCAGCTTTGTGTGGCGCAGCAGCTGAAGCTGCCGGTGATTGTCCACTGCCGGGATGCGGCAGCAGAGATGGCCGAGCTGTTGCGGGATTTTTTCGACTGCTTCGGTGCGGTAAAAGGAGTGATGCACTGCTGGGGGGGCACTCCAGAGGAAACTCAGTGGTTTCTAGATTTGGGCTTTTATATCAGCTTTAGCGGGACTGTGACGTTTAAAAACGCCACCGGGATTCAGGAATCGGCTCGCACGGTTCCTTTGGAGAGGCTGTTAGTGGAGACTGATTGTCCCTTCCTCGCCCCGGCACCCAAACGGGGAAAGCGCAATGAACCGGCTTATGTAAGATATGTAGCCGAAAAAGTTGCTAAACTGAGAAATGTCTCCCTAGAAACCCTAGCCGCCCAAACGACTCTGAATGCTAGCCTCCTGTTTGGCCTGCCGGCAACTCCCCCGTCAGAGCTCCCCGACGGGGGAGTTAAAGCAGCAGTTGCCAACGCTGCGCTATAATGGATAACCCAGGCAAACAACCCGCCGCTAAACTGAACGCTGACTTTTGTGCGGGGGCTGTTGGCAAATTTCCCCCTTTACCGGAGTCAGCCAAGGAAGTCCCTCTCTTTGGGACGGGGGTTGGGGAAGGGCTGCCGGTGGGACAGCCAGGCCCGCTGGCCGTGTTCAGCCGGTTTTGAGCGGTGCGCTCAACCGGCACGGTCTGCGTCAAAACCACTCGAGAGGCGGTGTCTTGCTGGCACAAGCGCTGGATAAAATTATGGTTGTTAGGGGAACGGTCTGGCTCGTTATGGCAAACGTAACCCCTCTAAGGGGAGTGCAATCCCTGCATGGAAGCAGATTTCCAGAAAAATATTTATTTCGAGAAAAGGCTCAATCCCTGCCCCGCCTTTCCTCCCCCCCCTCACCTGCTTCTGTGGCGGGAGTCTGTGGGCGGGAAGATAAATGAAGGCAGTTAAGGCGCAAATCCATTGCCCGCACGAGTTGAACAGCCCCTTGAAGTCCCTGAAAAACAAGGAATTTGAACGCTTGTGACGATCTAGCCACCAGCAACCAGCCGCTGAATGCTGGCAGAGCGTGGCTGGCGTCCTTTTTTGGCTGTTGACAGAGCAGCGTATGTCAGGTAAAATATGGAGTTCGCGCTCTTCGCTAACCCGTTTCCTGGAGAGGCATGACTAATCAGACTTACACGACACCGTCCTTTACCTTACCAGACCTCGTGGAGATCCAGCGGGCTAGCTTTCGCTGGTTTTTGGAAGAGGGACTGATAGAAGAGCTCAACAGCTTTTCGCCGATTACCGACTACACCGGCAAGCTGGAGCTGCACTTTCTGGGCAAAGACTACAAGCTCAAGCGCCCCAAATACAGCGTCGATGAAGCAAAGCGGCGGGACAGCACCTACGCGGTGCAGATGTATGTGCCGACTCGCCTGATCAATAAAGAAGACGGGACAATCAAAGAGCAAGAAGTGTTCATCGGCGACCTGCCCCTGATGACAGACCGGGGCACGTTTATTATCAACGGTGCCGAGCGAGTCATCGTCAACCAAATCGTGCGCTCTCCGGGAGTTTATTACAAGTCGGAAACCGACAAAAACGGACGCCGCACCTACAACGCCAGCCTCATCCCCAACCGGGGCGCGTGGCTGAAGTTTGAAACTGACAAAAACGATTTGGTGTGGGTTCGGATTGACAAAACCCGCAAGCTGTCCGCCCAAGTGCTGCTGAAAGCTCTGGGACTTTCGGACAGCGAAATACTGGACGCCCTGCGCCACCCGGAATACTTCCAGAAAACGATTGAAAAAGAAGGTCAGTTCAGCGAAGAAGAAGCTCTCATGGAGCTTTACCGCAAGCTGCGCCCCGGAGAGCCACCAACAGTATCGGGGGGACAGCAGCTGCTCGACTCCCGCTTCTTTGACCCCAAACGCTACGACCTCGGTCGCGTGGGCCGGTACAAGCTCAACAAGAAGTTGCGGCTCAATGTCCCGGATACATTGCGGGTGCTCACGCCGCAAGATATTTTGGCGGCAGTGGATTACCTGATTAACTTGGAGTTCGATATCGGCAACACGGACGATATTGACCACCTGGGCAACCGGCGCGTGCGCTCGGTTGGGGAGCTGCTGCAAAACCAAGTGCGCGTCGGGCTGAACCGGCTCGAGCGGATTATCCGGGAGCGGATGACGGTTTCGGATTCGGAAACTCTGACACCGGCTTCGCTGGTTAACCCGAAACCTCTGGTGGCGGCGATTAAAGAGTTTTTTGGCTCGTCGCAGCTGTCCCAGTTTATGGACCAGACTAACCCTCTGGCAGAACTGACCCACAAGCGCCGGCTCTCCGCTCTCGGACCGGGCGGGCTGACGCGGGAGCGGGCCGGCTTTGCCGTGCGGGACATCCACCCCTCCCACTACGGGCGGGTGTGTCCGATTGAAACGCCGGAAGGGCCCAATGCGGGGTTGATCGGCTCTCTGGCAACTCACGCCCGGGTGAACGCCTATGGGTTTATTGAGACGCCTTTCTATCCGGTAGAAAAGGGGCGGGTGCTGCGGGACCGCCCGGCGGTGTTCATGACGGCAGATGAGGAGGATGACCTGCGGGTGGCTCCGGGGGACATCTCGATGGATGAAAATTGGAAGATTCTGGGGGACACCGTGCCGGTGCGCTACCGCCAGGAGTTCACCACTACGACGCCGGATCAGGTGGACTATGTGGCGATTTCGCCGGTGCAAATTATCTCGGTGGCTACTTCTCTGATTCCGTTTTTGGAGCATGATGACGCCAACCGGGCCCTGATGGGGTCAAACATGCAGCGGCAAGCTGTGCCCCTGCTGAAGCCAGAACGCCCCCTGGTGGGCACCGGACTGGAAGCGCAAGCGGCGCGGGACTCCGGGATGGTGATCGTGTCGCGCACTGACGGGGAAGTGGTCTACGTCGATGCGGAGCGGATTCGCGTCCGTCCTGCCGTCCCGCCAAGCTCTGGGCCAGAGGGCAGGCCGCAGCCCGGAGAGCCCGGAGGGCCGCCTGCGCCCCAAGATATTGAGTACGAGCTGCAGAAGTACCAGCGCTCCAATCAGGATACCTGCTTGAACCAGCGCCCTCTGGTGTCGGAAGGGGATGATGTGGTTGCCGGTCAGGTGCTGGCAGATGGCTCGGCAACGGAAGGGGGCGAGATCGCTCTCGGTCAGAATATCCTGGTGGCCTACATGCCCTGGGAGGGCTACAACTATGAGGACGCCATCCTGATCAATGAGCGCCTGGTCTATGATGACGTGTACACGTCGATTCACATTGAAAAGTACGAGATTGAGGCGCGGCAAACCAAGCTCGGCCCTGAGGAAATTACCCGGGAAATTCCCAATGTGGGTGAAGACGCTCTGCGCCAGCTGGATGAAAGCGGTATCATCCGGATTGGGGCTTGGGTGGAGTCGGGCGATATCTTGGTGGGCAAGGTGACTCCTAAGGGGGAATCTGACCAGCCGCCGGAAGAGAAGCTGCTGCGGGCCATTTTCGGGGAGAAGGCGCGGGACGTGCGCGACAACTCTTTGCGAGTGCCGAACGGGGAGAAGGGGCGCGTCGTGGACGTGCGCGTGTTCACCCGCGAGCAGGGCGATGAGCTGCCGCCGGGCGCGAATATGGTGGTGCGCGTCTATGTGGCCCAGAAGCGGAAGATTCAGGTGGGCGACAAGATGGCGGGCCGGCACGGGAATAAGGGTATTATTTCCCGGATTCTGCCTCAGGAGGATATGCCTTTCCTTCCGGACGGGACGCCGGTGGATATCGTTCTCAATCCGCTGGGGGTGCCGTCACGGATGAATGTCGGCCAGATTTTTGAGTGCCTTCTGGGCTGGGCGGCGAAGAATATGGACGTCCGGTTCAAGATCACGCCTTTTGATGAAATGCACGGGGCTGAGAAGTCTCGGGAAACGGTGCATTTCAAGCTGCACCAAGCGGCGGAGAAAACTGGCAAGCACTGGCTGTTTGACCCGGAAAATGCCGGGAAAACTCTGGTTTATGACGGGCGGACCGGCGAAGCTTTTGACCGGCCCGTTACGGTGGGGAAAGCCTATATGCTGAAGCTGGTTCACTTGGTGGACGACAAGATCCACGCTCGCTCGACCGGCCCGTACTCTCTGGTGACGCAGCAGCCTTTGGGCGGCAAGGCGCAACAGGGTGGCCAGCGTTTCGGGGAGATGGAAGTGTGGGCCCTGGAGGCGTTTGGCGCGGCGTACACGCTGCAAGAACTGCTGACGGTTAAGTCGGACGACATGCAGGGGCGCAATGAGGCCCTGAATGCGATTGTGAAAGGCAAGACGATTCCCCGTCCGGGAACGCCGGAGTCTTTCAAGGTGCTGATGCGCGAGTTGCAGTCCCTGTGCTTGGATATTGCGGTTCACAAGGTGGAAACTAAGGAGGACGGCACGAGTCGCGATGTGGAGGTCGATTTGATGGCTGATGTGTCCACTCGCCGGGCTCCTTCGCGGCCCACTTATGAGTCGCTTTCTCGGGAGGGGTTTGACGATGGCGACGAATAGTTGCGCTTCGGGCCGGTAATGTGGGGACGCGACATGTGGCTTCTGCGACATGTCGCGTCTCTAGACAGCGGCGGGTAAAAAATGGGATAATGAAGTAATCTCCACGGTGCGCAAACACCGCGAGATCCAAACCAACGTCCAAACTTAAAGGAAATACGTTGATATGTCTCTTCATTTTGTCACAGTTGACCCTGGACTGACAGGCGTTTTAAATGATGCCGGTTGTATCATCTGGCAAGGGCCAAAAAAAGCTGACGGCTACGGCTACACAAAGCTCAACCGGAAAATGGTATCTGTTCACCGGCTGGCTCTGCAAGCTAAATTAGGCCGTCCAATTAAACCAGGATATTTCGCGTGCCATACGTGTGATGTGCCCGACTGCATTAACCCGGAACACCTGTGGGAAGGGACTCCTGCAGAAAATATGCAGGATGCCGCTCGGAAAGGACGGATGTCAAGGAAAAAGGGCGGGCGAAAGCCGGTGTCTAAAAGTGTAAAAGCAGCAGATCCTGCTAACTTAGTCGTTGTCCCTCCAGGATTAAAAGGGGTATTAACTGAATCTGGCTGTATCTTGTGGCAAGGTGGCAAAGGACCGAATGGCTATGGCAGCGGAAGCATCAACGGCAAACGAGTATTAGTTCATCGAGCCTCTCTCGAAGCTAAATTAGGCCGTCCCATCAAACCCGGTTATTGCGCTTGCCACGCTTGCGATGTCCGGCTCTGCATTAATCCAGAGCATCTCTGGGAAGGCACTCAGAAAGAAAATCTCAAAGATGCGGCTCAAAAGAAACGGATGAAAGTCTTTGAGCCGGGAAACCTTCCGGGAAATCACAAGCTGACCGCAGAGGAAGTAGAAGAAATTCGGATAAAGCTGCAAAACGGGCACAAACGCCTGCATTTGGCCAAGGAATATGGCGTGTCTCGTGCGGCCATTCACCGGATTGAGTATTATATTGGTTGGAAAGGAGGTGGTGTTCCTGAAAATGTAGTAAAATCTAATCACTGCACCAAAAAAAAGCTGACAGACAAACAAGTTGAGGAAATTAAGATGAGGCTGGCAGCTGGAGAGACAAGGACTCATTTAGCAGAGGAGTATGGAGTTTCCCGGCGGTCGATTTACAACATTGAGCATGGCTTAGGTAAGTAGGTAGTTAGCCTTGCCCCCAGGGGGCAAGGCGTTCAAGAGAGGTCAAAAAGTGGCAAAACTAGAGCAACGCTTTGATTACGTGAAAATAGGTCTGGCTTCTCCAGATCGGATTCGTCAGTGGGGGGAACGAACTCTCCCTAACGGTCAGGTAACCGGCGAGGTGACGAAGCCAGAAACAATAAATTACCGGACTTTAAAACCCGAAATGGATGGCTTGTTTTGTGAGCGAATTTTCGGGCCGGCAAAAGATTGGGAATGCCATTGCGGCAAATCGACGTATATATGCGTTAATCGGGCTGCGATTCGTTCAACCTAAATGAGCTGTAAAAAACTCAGGGACGGTTGGCTTGGTTTAAACAGAACCTTGATAACTTGACAGACATGAGGGTGCGATTGATTTTAGGGTTTGGGCCGTTATTTAATTAAATAATCGGCGTATTTTAGATTCAATCCAAAATCCAAAATCCAAAATCGGTTCAGTCCCTCTCCGCAGGTGCAGCGGTAAAAGCAGCACCCCCAAGGCAGCGACTAGCCATCAATCCTTGAAGCGGGGTGAAAAGGCGGTAACTGGAAGCCTAAATCTGGAAGGCCGCCCTTGCAGGAACCCATGAGCAGCGCAAGCAAAGATGCATGTGAACCATCGTAACAATGACCCGGCCAAATAAGGCTGACAGGCCGGAGCCAAAAGGCACAGGATAATGGGGTTGGCGGCTGTTTGCCCGACCAATACGCACTCCCAAGAAACCCGGTGGATAGCATCGCTCTAAAGGTTCAAACCAATGGCTGTCAGGAACGAAGTAACCCTCTCTAGCTCTGCCAATTTTAGATGGGGATTTTGGATTTTAGAGGGTTGGGCTGTCTGTGAGAGTCAAAGACCTCTGATTCTCAGCAGCGGATTCCAATCTAAAATCTGAAATCTGGACTCTGAAACCGGCAGCAGGTGCTAACCGCATGCAAGAGACGGGTGGGATTCCCCAAGAAGCCAATGCCTCGGGTAATGCCGAGGATATGCAGACGTGGGGAGAGCTGTCTGCCAGTGGCGCTGAAGTGGGAACCTTTTTCCGCTTTGGGGCAGACACTCAGGAGCCGTGTGCGATGAAAGTCGCACGCACGGTTCTGGAGTAGCGGCGACTACAGCGATGTACCGCTGACTACAACATAAACGTGTTCGCCATCGTGGTATTGTTTGCGAACGATGCGGAGTGGAGGTGACAGAATCGCGAGTGCGCCGGCATCGCATGGGATACATTAAACTTGCTGCGCCGGTGGCTCATGTGTGGTATCTCAAAGGCATTCCCAGCTATATGGCAATCCTCCTGGATATGCCGCTGCGGGATGTGGAGCAAATTGTCTATTTCAACGCTTATGTGGTTCTGGCCCCTGGGAACCACGAAAGCCTGCAGTACAAACAGCTGCTGACTGAAGATCAGTGGATGGAAATTGAGGATCAGATATATAGCGAAGATTCTGAGCTGCAAGGCATCGAGGTGGGGATTGGCGCGGAAGCGCTGCAGCGCCTGCTGCAAGATATCGACCTCGAAGGAGAAGCGGAATCTCTGCGGGAGGAAATTGCCAATGCCAAAGGGCAGAAGCGGGCCAAGCTCATTAAGCGCCTGCGGGTGATTGACAACTTCATCGCCACCGGCTCCCAACCGGACTGGATGGTGCTGTCGGTGATTCCGGTGATTCCGCCGGACTTGCGCCCGATGGTGCAGCTGGATGGCGGTCGCTTCGCCACCTCGGACCTCAACGACCTCTACCGGCGGGTGATTAACCGCAACAATCGCTTAGCGCGCTTGCAGGAAATCTTGGCCCCCGAGATTATCATCCGCAACGAAAAGCGGATGCTGCAAGAAGCGGTGGACGCCCTGATTGATAACGGTCGCCGGGGACGGACAGTGGTGGGTGCCAACAACCGGCCTCTCAAGTCGCTGTCCGATATTATTGAGGGCAAGCAAGGCCGGTTCCGCCAAAATCTCTTGGGCAAACGGGTGGATTACTCCGGGCGTTCCGTGATTGTGGTGGGGCCGAACCTGAAAATCCACCAGTGCGGCTTGCCACGGGAAATGGCGATTGAGCTGTTCCAACCGTTTGTGATTCACCGGCTGATTCGCCAGGGGCTGGTTAATAACATTAAGGCAGCGAAAAAGCTGATTCAGCGAAACGATCCGAGCGTGTGGGACGTATTAGAAGAAGTGATTGAAGGGCACCCGGTTATGCTCAACCGGGCACCGACACTTCACCGATTGGGAATTCAAGCTTTTGAACCCATTTTGGTAGACGGTCGCGCTATTCAATTGCATCCGTTAGTATGTCCAGCTTTTAACGCTGATTTTGATGGCGACCAAATGGCCGTCCACGTTCCTCTGTCGTTAGAATCGCAAGCTGAAGCGCGTTTGCTGATGCTAGCTTCTAACAATATTATGTCGCCGGCAACGGGGCGTCCGATTGTAACTCCCTCTCAAGATATGGTGCTGGGATGTTACTATTTGACGGCTGAAAGTCCGCAAAAACCAGAAAGTGTCCTGCGCTATTTTGCCAACCTCAATGATGCGATTCTCGCATACGAGCAGAAGCAAATCGACCTGCACGCCTACATCTGGGTGCGGTTTGACGGCATGGTGGAAACGGACGCTCCCGATAATGAACCCCAACAAGTGGAGCAGTATTCGGACGGCACCGTGAGGAAACTCTATAAGTTCCGCCAAGTTCGGGAAGATTCTGCAGGAAATCGGATTTCCCAGTACATCCGGACTACAGTCGGTCGCATCATCTTCAATAAAACCATTGAAGAGGCCCTGAAATAAAAAGTAGGGTGCGCGCCGGCGCACCCCACTTAAAAAAGGCCGGCCCTCTTGCCGGCCCTACCTTCTGTCAAAAAGGGGCGGGCGATACGCCCGCCCGGCGCTCACTCAAAAGGGGCAGAGGAGACGCCAGCCCTTCTCTCACTCAAAGGAGTTATCAGAAAAGTGGGAGCTGGCGATAGTCAACTTTAGACTTTCCCAGAATGCCCACTATCTTCTTCCATCGTTTTTCCTGATAGAACACTTTCTGGCGATACCACGCCAGAGGGTCAGAGTCATTCTTAGAAGAATTGCAACTGCCGCAGGCGGGGACTATGTTTCCCAGACAGTGCGGCCCACCACACGCAACCGGCAAAAAATGGTCTTGTGTCAGTTTTTCTGGCCGGCAGCCACAATAGGCGCAAACATTGCCGAAATCTCGGCATCGCTGCTCGAACTCCGCATCGGTAAACGGAACAAAGTGGATTTTCTCCAATTGCGCCCGATTCTTGGCAGCGTACTTGTTGGCAGCCTGCCGCTTAACCTGTTTGCGGCGCTCCGTAGCACTGGATTCCCGGTGGCGTTGCAATATCTTCTCTCTGTTCTTGCGATAATAAACCGGGTCATTTTTCTGATTGCGCTCTTGGCAGCATTTCACACACATGTCACTTTGGGTGTAGCGCCGGCTCTTCCCCTGACCGGCATCATGTCCATTAACGCACAGCGTGCCGAGGTAAAATTTTTCACCGGCAGCCTTCGCTTGTCGTCTGGCTTCGCCGCCCTCGGTTCTGGAATAATAAGTCCGGGCTTGCTGGGCTTGGTGCACTTGTGCTCGGCTGCGCATCACGGCGCACTCGACACAAACTTGGTTCTTTTTGTAGCGCTGGCTCAGCCCCGTCCCTTGGAAGTCGTGGCCCCGCTTGCAGAGAAGCCCCAAAAAATACTTAGTGTCATCTAAAAGTGCTATCATGGTCAAGCGTCCTTAAATTGAGATAAACGTCGTAAAACGCTTAGGAGGTGCGGAGTATATTAACAATTTTAATGGCTACAGGAGTCCCAGCAGGCAGTAGGGATTAGAAAATAGGGTAAGCAAAGGAGCAGGAACACAGATGGCAGAGCAAAAGATGATTTTCCGCAACCGGATCATCGATAAAGGCCAGCTGAAAAAGCTGATCGCCTGGGCTTTCACAAAATACGGCACAGCCCGGACAGCCCAAATAGCAGACTACCTGAAGGATTTGGGCTTCCGCTACGCCACGAGAGCCGGTGTGTCCATCTCGGTGGACGACCTGAAAGTGCCGCCCAGCAAGCGGCAGCTGCTGGAAAAAGCAGAGGCGGAAATCCGCAACACGGAAAACCGCTACATCCGAGGAGAAATCACGGAAGTGGAGCGGTTCCAAAAAGTGATCGACACCTGGAACAGCACCAGCGAAGACCTCAAAGATGAAGTAGTGCGCCACTTCAAAGAAACAGACGTATTAAACTCCGTCTACATGATGGCCTTCAGCGGCGCTCGCGGGAACATCTCTCAAGTGCGGCAGCTGGTGGGGATGCGCGGACTGATGGCTGACCCGCAAGGAGAAATTATCGACCTGCCGATCAAAACCAACTTCCGGGAAGGGCTGACGGTCACGGAATACATCATCTCCTCCTACGGCGCTCGCAAAGGATTGGTGGACACCGCCTTGCGGACAGCAGACTCCGGCTACCTGACCCGCCGGCTGGTGGACGTGTCCCAGGACGTAATCGTGCGGGAAACAGACTGCGGCACCCAGCGGGGCATCCCCATGCGCAGCATGACCGACGGCGACCGCGTATTGATCCCCCTGAAAGATCGCTTGCTGGGCCGGGTTTTGGCACGGCCAGCTCGCCACCCAGTTACCGGCGAGCTGGTGGCGGATCGCAACGAAGCTATATCCTTAGAACTAGCCAGTGAAATAGGTAGCGCCGGCATTCCAGAAGTCATGGTGCGCTCGCCCCTGACTTGCGAAGCCAGCCGGTCGGTTTGCCAATACTGCTATGGCTGGAGTTTGGCCCACGCCAAGCTGGTAGATATGGGCGAAGCCGTGGGCATCATCGCCGCCCAGTCCATTGGCGAGCCGGGAACCCAGCTGACCATGCGCACCTTCCACACCGGCGGCGTGTTCACCGGCGAGGTGGCGCGACAATTGCCGGCTGAAATAGAAGGCACGGTGCAGTTCGAGACAGGACTGCGGACTCGCCCGTTCCGCACCCGTCACGGGGAAGACGCCTCGATCGCAGAAAGCAATGCCAACTTGCAGGTGGTTCAGACCGGGGACGGCGGGAGGGCCCGCAAGACAGTGGCCATTACCCAAGGCTCCATCCTCTACGTTCAGGACGGCCAAAAAGTTCAAGCCGGCCAAATCTTAGCAGAAGTGCCGATTGCGGGACGGGCCACCCGCAAAAGTACGGAAAAAGCCACCAAAGACGTGGCCACCGACCAAGCGGGTGAGGTGCTATTTGCTGACGTAGTGCCGGAAGAAAAGACAGACCGGCAGGGGAACACTACCCGCATCGCCCAGCGGGGTGGCTTGATTTGGATTCTGTCTGGGGAAGTGTACAACTTGCCCCCCGGTGCGGAGCCCACTGTCAAAAATGGCGACCGCGTAGAACCGGGCAGCGTTCTGGCAGAAACCAAGCTGGTCTCCGAACACGGAGGCGTGGTTCGGCTGCCCAAGGAGCCGGTGGCGCATGAGGACGCTGCTGGTGAGGAGTCGGAACCGGCTTCTTCGGCACCGCTCTCGCAGGGGGCTCCTGAACTGCCCCGGGAAGTGGAAATTATCACCGCCTCGGTGCAGCTGACTGAAGCTCGCGTCCGCGCTGAAAGTTTCCAAGGTCGCGACCACTACGTGATTGAAACTAGCAACGGCCAGCAATTTTCCTTGAAAGCCACTCCGGGCACCAAGGTGCAAAACAATCAAGTGGTGGCGGAGTTGATGGACGGGCGCTATCGCACCCAGACCGGCGGGATTATCAAGTATGCCGGTGTGGAAGTGGCCAAGCGGGGTAAAGCCAAGCAGGGCTACGAGGTGATAAAAGGCGGCACCCTGCTGTGGATTCCGGAAGAGTGCCACGAGGTCAACAAGGACATCTCCTTGCTGCTCGTCGAAGACGGGCAGTATGTAGAAGCCGGCATGGAAGTGGTCAAGGACATCTTCTGCCAGAACAATGGCGTGGTGGAAGTGACCCAGAAAAATGAAATCCTGCGGGAAATGGTGATCAAGCCGGGCGACCTGTATATGGTGGATGACCCGGATGAGGTGATGGCTAAAGACGGCACCCTGGCTCAGCCGGGCAGCGAAGTCATCTCTGGCTTGGTGGTGCAGGAGCTGCGCTACATTGAGTACGTAGAAACTCCCGAAGGGCCGGCTCTGCTGCTGCGTCCGGTTATCGAGTTTGCCGTTCCCGACGAGCCGCCGGTGCCCTCCCAAACCTCGCGCGGCGATACGGAAGGCGCGGCGATCGAGCTGCGCGCTGTTCAGCGCTTGCCGTATAAGGACGGCGAGCGGGTGAAGTCGGTTGAGGGCCTGGAGCTGGTGCGGACTCAGCTGGTGCTGGAAATCGGCAAGGACGCGCCCCAACTGGCAGCAGATATCGAACTGGTGCCGGACCCGAACGACCAGGAAGTGATGCGCCTGCAGCTGGTGATTCTGGAATCTTTGGTGATTCGCCGGGATACGGCAGCGGACGCCCTGCAAGGCAGCACTCACACCCGGCTTATGGTGCGCGACGGTCAGGTGATTCAGCCTGGGGCAGTGGTGGCCCGAACCGAAATTCAGTGCAAGGATGCCGGTGAGGTGCGCGGCATTCGCTCCGGAGGGGAGGCGATTCGCCGGATTCTTCTGGTGCGCGACGCTGATCGGGTGAGTGTCAGCACCGGCACCCACAAGCCGGCCCTCAAAAGGGGCGACCTGCTGGTCGGCGGTAAGGATGAAGTGGCACCGGGCGTCCCTGTGCCAGAATCCGGCCAGGTGGTGTCGATTACGGCTCAGAGGCCACCGGCAAGGGAAGCTCTGCCGGGAAGCGCTTCAGGCGAAGCGAGCGCGCCGGCGGCTGAGGGGGAAGACATCTACACCTTAACCCTGCGCATCGCTCGCCCCTACCGGGTGTCTTCCGGTGCCGTGCTGCACGTTGAGGACGGGAGTTTGGTGCAGCGGGGCGACAATTTGGTGCTGCTGGTGTTCGAGCGGACTAAGACGGGGGACATTATTCAGGGTCTGCCCCGGATTGAGGAACTGCTGGAAGCTCGCAAGCCTAAGGAGGCGTGCGTGCTGGCTCGCACGTCAGGGACGGCTCAGGTGGAATACGCCGAAGACGAAAGCGTGGAAATTAAGGTGATTGCCCACGACGGGACGATTGAAGAGTATCCGCTTGGCCCGGGCCAGAACTTGATCGTCTCTGACGGTCAGGATGTGGAGGCTGCAGAAGCCCTTACGGATGGGCCGGCTAACCCTCACGAGATGTTGGAGATTTTCTTCAATTACTACATGGAAACGATGGGGGTTTACGAGGCGTCGATCGAAAGCTTCCAGAAAGTGCAGACTTTCTTGGTCAATGAGGTGCAGTCCGTTTACCAGTCTCAGGGCATTGACATTTCTGACAAGCACATTGAGGTAATCGTCCGCCAGATGACTTCTAAAGTGCGGGTCGATGACGGCGGGGACACCACTATGCTGCCGGGCGAGCTTGTGGAGTTGCGCCAGATATCTCAGGTGAATGAGGCTATGTCTATTACTGGAGGCGCTCCCGCCCAGTACACGCCGGTGCTCCTCGGCATTACTAAGGCTAGCTTGAATACCGATAGCTTTATCTCGGCGGCTAGCTTCCAGGAAACGACTCGCGTCCTGACTGAGGCCGCTATTGAGGGCAAGTCTGACTGGCTTCGCGGTCTTAAGGAGAACGTTATAATCGGCAGACTTGTGCCTGCTGGTACGGGATATAATGCGTATGAAGACGCTAATGCGGATGGGGATGTGGGGTATGAGGGGGCTGGCGTCCTCGATGAAGACGAAGAGCTCAAAGAGGTGGTTTACGACGACCGCAACCAGCGCTCTATGAAGGGTAATGGCCTCTTCGACCGCGACAGCGAAGAAGGCCCCCCTCCCAAGAAGCGACCCAGCAAGACTTTCGACTTGTCCCACACCGATGCCTTCTCTCCCTCTTTGGAAGAGGAGGACATCAGCGAGGATGACATTGACGAGGAGGAGGACGAACCTGAAGACGACGATGACTACTAGGTAAGCTGAGGGGCGGTTTCATAGCCGCCCCCACAGCAATGGACAGCTCGGACATTGGGACAGGCAGCCGGCAACTGTCCTGCGAGCTATATCCGCAGGTGGGAGTGCGGCGTGCCGCGCCCGCCAGAACGGCTCCGCCCTCAATGTCTAATGTCCCAACCAATGTGGCCAGTGTTCTATAGCAGTATGCACTTAGGTTAAAACATTAGACCTTCAGGCCCGGCGTTAGCGCAGCGGCGCGTTAGCGCTACGCCTTACCTATGTCTATATCCCAGTAGTAATATGGGTTAGGAGAATAGGAGCCGGAGTGCGGGGGTGCAAAAGAGGCCGAAATGTACGAACCTCAGTGGCTACTGCTATATTATGGGCCGGCGGGCCAATAAACTTCAGAAACCCAGTTTCTTAAAGAAACCGGGTTTCTATTTTTTCGGTTTATGTGCTATAGCAGTATGCACTTAGGTTAGAACATTAGACCTTCAGGGGGGGCGGGACGCCTGCCCTACGTCTATATAGCAGTAAGCATTTAGGAAACCTACATTCCGGCCTCCCTTGCTCCAGAGCTCCCGAAGCTTCTATTGTTCTAAGCAATATGACTGCTGCTATATAATATAGTGCTTTTAGCGAGTGTAAGACACACTAACGTTGTAGGACAGGTATCTTGCCTGTCCCACGAGTATTGGGCAACCGAAAGGGGCTAGGCTCTGAGGGGGAGAGGCTAGAATTGACTGGGGTAGTATTAGATGATCGCTCTAAAATCTAAAATCTAAAATCGAAAATCGAAAATTGATATGAGAAGATACCTGCAAGTCGTGGGGCTGTTTTGGAGTGCGGCAATCGCTGCGGAGCTGGAGTACCGCATCAATTTCGCGCTCTCTACTTTCAGCAGCTTGGGGAACCTTTGTGGGAGCGTGTTCGGTCTGTTCCTATTTTACCGCACCGGCTACACTTTTGCCGGCTGGAAGTGGGAAGAAGCTCTTGTGGTGCTGGGCGTCTTCACCGTGCTTCAAGGGTTTTCCACGACGTTCCTCGCCCCCAACTTGAGCCGCATTGTGGAGCAGGTGCAGGAGGGCACCCTGGATTTCGTGCTGTTAAAGCCGGTGAGCAGCCAGTTCTGGCTTTCCACCCGCACGGTTTCCCCTTGGGGGCTGCCAGATTTGGTCTTTGGAACCATACTGTTGGGATATGCCGGCAGCAAACTGGGTCTGGGAATAGCCAATTACCTCCAAGGTGCGCTTCCGCTTCTATTTGGCATGGCAATCCTCTACAGCTTGTGGTTTATGCTGGGAGCGACTAGCATTTGGTTTGTGAAAATTTACAATGTGACTGAGGTGCTGCGAGGGTTGCTGGAAGCCGGTCGCTACCCGATGGTGGCTTATCCGGAGGCTTACCGGTTTTTCTTCACGTTCGTGGTGCCGGTGGCGTTCCTGACTACGGTGCCGGCGGAGGCGCTTCTCGGTCGCGGAACCTCTGTGCCGACTGCCGGTGCTGGGGTGCTGGCGGTGGCGCTGCTGTTCGCTTCCGCCGGCTTCTGGCGGTTTGCGCTGCGCTTCTACACGAGCGCTTCTAGCTAGGGGAGTGAAAAGTGTTTCGCCGGGATTAGGGGATTGGGGGATTGTGGGATGGCGATCATTTCTTTAACGGCAAAACCTCTAATTATAGAAGAGGCACTAACAAATAGTCGAGCCAAAAATTTTTTTTCAAGGGGGTTGACAAGATTATCGAGAACTGCTAAGGTACAAACTACATCGCAGGAGGGCGAGCGCCATGCCTGCCGCAGTCAGAATAATTTTTCCGCCAGTCAAAGAATTGGCTGTATTTTCCGTAGGGTTTTTGGGAGGTTAATTGTGCGTTATTTTGAAGATTATTGTGAGTGTCATTTGGAATTAGGAAGTGCTCCTTTCCAATGGGTATGGAGGAGCAATGAAAAGATTCGGATTAGATTTGGAGTGTCTGTATTTAAGGAACCTGACTGCGGTCAAATTATATTAGAGACATGCGACGCTCAAGGATACGATACTGTAGAACGGATTACTGCCAAGACGGAATTTATCGCGAAAAATAACTTCAAAATGTTTTCGGTAACTTTACCTCCGGGTGCTAACGGGAGCCGGTATCGCTACAGGTTAGGGTATCGCGATAGCCAGGGGGTATCGCATACAAGTGAGCAGATTCGTGATATAATGGTCTGTGATGAAGCACCTCGGTCTGTTGGGGAGATTGAGTACGCGCTCTTGGATGTGGTGGATAATCACCCCTTGTATGGACCGGCACCCCAAGTTCAGATTACGCCTGGGCCCCAAGATTGGGATAAACGACTATTTTATATGTTAATGATTGATAGATTTGCTGTAAGCCAGGAAGAAAATCGCACAAAGCTAGGGATAGTGCCCTATGATTTATCAGCTCCCCATACCAGTCATGGGGGCACTCTGCGTGGGGTCTGTGAGAAACTCGAATATTTAAAATCTCTGGGAGTTGGTGCACTGATAATTAGTCCGGTTTATGTAAATGAGGCTAGTGGCTATCACGGATATCATCCGGTTAACTTGCTGATGGTAGACCCCCGTTTAGGAACGTTGCAGAGTTTGCAGGCATTAGTGGCTAAAGCCCATGAACTCGATATTGCAGTGATTTTAGATGTGGTGGTGAATCATTTAGCTGACAGCATTGACTGGGAAAAGTATGGGGGACCACCTGGAGGGGAATTTAAGTATGTGCGGGGTGATGCGACTGCGGTAATGCCATATCCGCTGGAAGCTCGCAACACGGTGCTGTTTCACGGATCGGAACACACAGATATGATTAACCAGCGGCTGTTTGGGTTTCTGGAAGATTGGCGGACGGAAACGACCTATGTGCGAGAACTATTGATACAGCACCTGAAGTATTGGCTAGCAGTAACTAATGTGGATGGGTTCCGGTATGATGCGGTCCGTCACGTTGGCTTGGATTTTTGGCAGCATTGTGTTGAGGAGATATCCAGATATGCGAAGTATTTGGGGAAAAAGCAGTTTTTCCAAATTGCCGAACATGCCGGGAGCTGTCACACTGAGTTGACGGCTTATAACGGGGCTAATTTTTCCAGTATGTTCGACTACCCAAATTACTATAAGCTGAAGCATTCATTAGGGCGCGGAGAGAATCTCAGTCCGTTTTCTGATTACTTTTGTGGTTTTATGGAGCCAGGCGAACCTTATGCAGCGGGCTGGCAGAATAACTTGATGTTTCTGGACAATCAAGACACGACACGAATTTTTCATGAATTTCTAAGCCGTCACGGGACACGAGACACGGCGAGAGCTTGTTTGCATTTTGCCCTGGCCTGTTTAATTTTAGGGCCACAGCGACCTGGCATTTATATGGGAACAGAGCAGGAGTTTTCAGGGGCGAAGGGGATGCACTACGACCTAGAGAGAAGGGAGTGGATTGGGCATGATTTCCATGTGCGGGAGGATATGTTTGACAATCCTGCTTGTGTGTGGAAGTTTGGCCCGATAAATCGCAAGGCTTTTCCCCCATACAGTCAAGATCACAAAACCTTTAAGCTGATTCAACAGCTGGCGATAATTCGCAGGCAAAGTCCAGTTTTTACGGAGGGAGAACGCACTCTGTTGGTCTCTCAGGATAATGGGCTGCGGTGCGTAATACTGCACAGCCAGCAGGAATCGCCTCCCCTGGTGGCGATCTTGAATGTAGGAATGAGTCACATCACGGAAATAGGACTGGCTGTTCCCAAAGATTACGGGAAGATTTTAGGAGTAGATATCCTAGTTACCACAGCAGACGGACGTCTGAAATGGGAGCACGATAGGATGCAAGTTCAATGCCCCCCTTTTGCTTTTGTGCTGGCTCAACTTGTTACAAAAACTTCCGCTCAAAGGCTGCATCAGTTTTCTGCAGAGGATGCAGTTTTGCCTTTTCCAGGCGTGGAGAGTAACTATATTTTGACGAACCGGGAGCCAAGTTAAATTAGAATGTGCTGCCCCGGGCTGTGAGTTTTGACGATTTTGGCTCAAATGACAGAAAATTTATTGGGAAATGAATTTGTTTGAAATGAACAGTACACAACCTCCTGTACCAGAAAATAGGGGCTCCGGCGACCGGGGAAAATCTCTGCTAGAATTTCTCTGGGATCTGCGCAATTTCACCATCTTTTGGCTGGGTCAATCGCTCTCGGAGATTGGCACTGCTCTCACGGGGTTTGGATTGGGGATTTGGGTGTATCAAAATACTCACGCAGTTACTCAGTTGAGTTTAGTGTTCTTGGCGACAACACTGCCTGGTGTGCTGTTAACTCCTTTTGTGGGTGCTTTGGTAGATCGCTGGAATCGGCGCTGGATAATATTTTTCAGTGATTGTGGCGCAGCCCTGATTACTTTCGTGCTGCTCTTGCTGTTGATGGGAAATCATCTCCAAGTCTGGCACACCTATATTTCAGCCTTTTTAACCTCTTTATGCGGCTCGTTTCAAATGCTGACAAAGGGAGCCTCTATCCCCATGCTGGTGGACAAGCAAGAGCTGGGGCGGGTGAATGGGCTACTTCAATTTAGTACAGCAGTTAGCCGCATCTCAGCGCCGGCTATAGCAGGCTTTCTTATCGCTAAAGTTGATATTGAAGGGTTGCTGTGTATTGATTTAAGCAGCTATGCCATCGGACTATTAACGCTTCTCTTTGTGTCGATTCCGCAACCTGAGTCTGAACCAAATTTATCTGAACCGGCACAGAAACCCTCTCTTGTGCGTGAAATTCTTGATGGCTGGCATGTGATTCAATCCAAGTCGGTGTTCATCATTGTGATATTATTTATGAGCTTGCATTTCTTTATTGATGGCATGACCAATGTTTTGATCAATCCTTTGATTTTATCTTTTTCCACTCCGCAAATCTATGGCAATGTGATGTCTGTAGCTGGCTGTGGCATGGTGGCTGGCAGTATCTTTATGAGTGTTGTGGGAGGGAGAAGAAACATTTTATCTTCCCTGAGTATTGCATCTGCTATAAATGGGCTCGGCTTGATGATAGCGGGCTTCCAGGCATCAATTACTGTGATTACTTGCGGAGTGATGCTGTCATTTTTTACGATCCCAATCATCTTAGGTTCTAACCAGGTGATTTGGCAGAGCCATGTTCAACCAAATTTTCAGGGAAGGGTACTTTCGTTAGTGGGTACATTGACTGGTTTGGGGGTTGCGCTAGGAAATATTAGTGCCAGTCCGCTGGCAGATTTGGTTTTGGAACCCATGTTCTTGAATGATGGTCTGCTAGCGCACAATATTGGTCAGTTCACTGGCACCGGCCACGGGCGAGGGATTGGCTTCCTAATCATGCTAGAGGGGCTGCTAATATTGCTGGTTTCTTTTAGTTTTTATGTCTATATAACCTGGCAAAATTTGGAAGAGGGTTTACTGATGGATGAGGGACCTATATTGGCAAGCGATTTGGAAGAAAGTTGAGTTAGCCAACTAGATATAAATGCAAGGAAGTTAGTTTGAATCTATCAATCTTAATCCTTGCATGTCTTTAAATTGGCACCGGCAGATACAGTGCAAGCATAAGTTCAGAGGGAGAGAAGATTGAAATATGAGTGACACTAAAGGCGGATACTGGCTGGGACTAGACATTATCCGGGTTGCGGCAATTGTGGGAGTTGTGTTTATCCATGTGGTTCAAAGCGAATTGCGAACTTCTCCCAACCTGGATTGGCAATGGTGGTCTTTGAACATTACTCAGAGTCTATTTATTTGGGCGGCACCGTCCTTTGTCATTATTAGCGGAATTTTACTGCTCACCCCACAAAAGAAAGAGGAAGAACCGCGTGAATTTTATCGGAAACGACTGCCAAAAGTCGGGATACCCCTCCTGTTTTGGGGCTGTGTATATGTACAGCTGGAACCGCGATGGGATAGCTCCCGGACTCTGGAAGTTATTTTGCACGACCTTTTTATCGGACAGATATCCGAACATCTTTACTTTTTGTTCGCTATCATTGGATTGTATCTCCTCACACCTTACCTGCGTTCTTGGTTAGCTACGCTTTCAGAACATCAGGAGCGCTTGCTACTGGTTGGTATATTTAGCACTCTCATCCTGATTGAGATAGTTCAATCCCTTGCCGGGATTTATGTGCTTTTCTTTGGGACACAATGGATTCCTTTTTTGGGATATTACTTATTTGGTCACTATCTAAGCCGTTACAAAACGCGGCCAATTCACTTCTTCTTTTACTTGGCGTTGAGCGCTACTAATGTGCCGGTAAATAGCATTAGCAAATATTTCGAGCGAATATCGGCGACGCACACAATTAGTTTTTTTTACAGTACAAAATACAATAGTGTGACCGCTGTCCTATTAACGATAGGGATTTTCGGAGTGCTTTTCATGCTCACGGAATCCATGTCTGAAGAAGGGGCTATTGCCAGAATATCTCGCTTCTTAAATCCCCGAGTATTTGGAATTTATTTAATTCACATACTCTTGTTGAGGGGATTTCATTATTATTTTGGGATTCCCTACCCAACTGAGGCGGCGACAGCCTTGTTTGAAACAGTCCTAGTAATACTTTTTAGTCTTATGGGAGTGTCTATAATTAATTTAGTACCTGGAGGTTTGTGGGTGGTAGGTTTTAGCACTCCAGTAAGAAGTGCATTCATCTCCAAAGTTGAATCTCAATAACAGCTTATGCGAGCGCAGATGCCGGCTGAGTGAGGTGCAGATATCGATCTTTTACCCCGTGATAAAAAAATCCTCTGCCCTTTTTTTTTAGGGGGCGGGGGAATAAAAAGGGGGGCCAGTAAGCCCCCTTATAGGGGGTAGCGCACGAAGAATGCCCCTTGAGTGGAAGAAATCTGTCGCGTCCCGCAACGCTTAATAACGGGAATCGACGCTAGGAAAAAGAGCGCCAGAAGATAAAAAATAAAATCTCTCTGAAACGAGACTTGCAATGGGCGGTTTGCGCTACGATTCTAGACTAGCAAAGATTGGCAGGGATTTGGGGATTTGGGGAGTGTGGGATGGCGCAGAAAGGTTTATATTGGCAGGCAGCAGGGGATGACAATACATCTGAAACTGGATTTCGTCGCTCTCAGGGTTTGGCTTGCAGCTGCGCAATCCCGGAATCGCTGGCGAGACGAAAGCACAGCGGACATTAAATTCTGAGTGGCAAATAGGCGCTTGACATAATCTGAGCAAGACTCGCCCTGGTGCAGCATTCTGTGGGCGCAGGAAAAGCCTTTCCTGGGAGAAATATAGGTCTGGTATGCTTCGATAGATTCAAGGGCTATTTGTCGAGCTACAGAATCAAAGGTGCTAACTTGCATACGGTTTCAGGTTAGGGTACAGTGGTAATTACTTTCTTATAGCACAAACAGATATCTCGGCATCTCTGCCAAAAGGTTGAGTTTTTAGAGGTAGATTCAGGATAGAAAGACATCGTGGGGCTAATTGTATAATGTGCGAGGGCGCGCTACACTGCGAGGCGGGATTTAAAAATGCGACGCTCCCAGCAATAGACTCAGGAGGAAATCTAAACAATGGAAATGAAACAGCTGGGTTCCACCGGCATCACGGTCAGCGCCATCGGTTTGGGTGCGATGCCACTGTCGATAAGCGGCAGACCTACAGAATCGCAAGCTATTGAGGTTATCCACAAAGCTCTCGACCTCGGCGTCACCCTCATTGACACAGCAGACGCCTACTGCCAAGACGAGTCTGACAAGCACCACAGCGAGCGACTGATCGCTAAGGCACTCGCGCAGTACAGTGGCGATGCCAGCAATGTAATTGTCGCTACCAAAGGCGGTTTGGTCCGTCCCGGTGGCAGCTGGGCGCGCAAGGGCAACCCCGACCACTTGCGCAAGACAATCCGGGAAAGTTTTGCGGCGCTGGGGGGGGAGAAACCTATCGATGTTTGGCAGTACCACGCGCCGGATACTGAATACACGATTGAGGAATCGCTCGCACCGGCAAAGGAAGCTGTGGATGAGGGGCTGATTCGCTTTGTTGGCGTCTCTAACTTCTCTGTCGGGCAAATCAGGCGCGCCCGCAATGTGGTTGAAATTGTTTCGGTACAGAACCAGTACAACCCCTGGCACCGGCAGCCGGAATTTGATGGCGTGCTGGAATATTGCGAAGGGGAAGGGCTGACGTTTTTGCCTTGGAGTCCCCTGGGAGGGAGGCGTCAGGTTGCTCTGCTGAAAGAGATTCCGGGGATAGTACGGCTGGCTGAAGAAAAAGGCGTCTCCATCTACTGCCTCGTTCTGGCGTGGCTGCGGGCTAAATCCCCCTGCGTCTTGCCTATCCCCGGTGCTACCAAGGTTTCCAGCATTGCCGACTCCGTGCGTGCCGCTGATGTGCGGCTGACTGCGGAAGAAGTGGGGCGAATTGACCGGGCAACGTCCGGTTAATTTGGAGTTTTGAGTTGGGAATTTTGAATGAGGCTCTTGCCGGGCCTCATTCAAAAATATGAGTTCCTGGCAGACTCTTCTCCGTCGTGTGAGCGGCACCCCAGAAACCGGGTTTCTCAGCATCTCTCAGTACCCCACTAATATGAGAAAGGCTATAAAGTTTTACCCCAGTTTGTCAAAGACCTTAAACATGGGGAGATACATGGACATGAGAATGGAACCGACCAAACCCGCGATGCCAACCATCATCACCGGCTCCAAAATACTGGTTAGCCCTTTAACGGCTTGCTCCACTTCATCTTCGTAGAAGTCCCCCACTTTCTGCAGCATTTTGTCGAGTTCGCCGGTTTCTTCACCAATAGCCATCATGCTAAGTGCCATCTCCGGAAAGACATTCTCTCTGGTAAAGGCAGCGGTTAAACTGCCGCCCTGCTCAACGTCTGCCTTGGCATGCAAGATAGCCTGGGTGAGTACCTGATTTCCCGCCGTATCGGCGACAATTTCAAAGCAAGACAGCAGCGGCACCCCAGCGCCGGTCAGCATGCCAAAGGTGCTGCAAAAGCGAGCGACGGCTGCTTTTCTTAGCAAGTCTCCAATGAGAGGAAGCTTCAGGAGAAGGCCATCAATTAGCAGGCGACCGGCTGGGGTGTTGTAATAGGCATCGAAGGCGAACTTTAAACCCAAAATGGCAGCGATGAGTGAGCCAATTTTTGGGGGAGAGCGGAAAAATTCACTGCAGGCTAGCATGAATAGGGTCAAGGGCGGTAATTCAGTCTTCAGATCCGCGAAAATATTGGCAAAGGTGGGCAGCAGAAATGTCGTCATTGCGAAGAAAACTAGGATCGCGATAGTCCCGACGGCTTTAGGGTAAGCCGACGCTGCTTTGATCTGGTTCTGCAGCCGAGCGGACTTCTCAAGCATGGTGGCTAATCGGTTCAGCACCATGTCGAGAACGCCGCCGATTTCTCCGGACTGGATCATGGCGCAGTAGAGCCGGTCGAAGCAGTCCGGATGTTTTCGCATCGCCTCCGCTAGGGGCAAGCCGGTTTCTAGATCGATCTTAATTTGCCCTAGAGCTTTTTTGAGCTTGGGATTGCGGCACTGATTGTGTAAAATGCTGATGGCTCTCACTAAGGGAAGACCGGCACTGAACATTACCGCCAGCTGGCGCGAAAAAACGGCTTTATCCTTGACCGTCACCTTGGCAAACGCCATTTCGAGTTGATTTAGGTCAAAGCTAAATCCTTTGCTTGCCCTGTGTTTGCGAAACGGCTCCGATCTGGCAACAGCAGTCATAGTCTACCTCCAATACAGTTAAACGTAAAAAGCCATGTCAAAGAAAACTGGAGAGGGCAAGCCGGCACTTCCTCTGCTGGGCTTTTCAGCTTGCTGAGAGGGTGAAAAGCTCCCGTCCGCTTTGAGCTTTAGATTGTCGATTCGCAATTAAGCAGGCGAGCAAAAAACCTGAAACGAGGGTTCCATGCTGTCTGTAGAGATTGACACCGGCAGCAGGAGAGCTGCAAAAGGAAACTGCATTTTAACCTAAGTAAACCGGCATAATAAATACGGCTCTAGAAAGTAATGAAAAAGCAATCCACCCTGGCTGTGTTGCCAGTTTGGCATTTTCTTACAAAAATTTACACAAATTCCAGGCAGCGGGCTCATTGATTCCCTGTCAGCAAGCCGGTCGGAGGCGGGTAGGGACCGGCTCGACAGGGCAGGAAGTCTTTTTTCAGAAGTCTTCCTGCTAGGCTGTGGGAATTTGCAAGGGCATGCGCTCGGGCGTGCAGCGTCAGCTTGCAGGCACCCACGTCTAGCTGTTGAATTCGCAGCGACATCCCCTCCAGATCGAAGTTGCTGAAGTCCAGAATTTCCGCCGCTTTTTCTAACAGAGCCGCCGTCAGTTCTGGCGACAGTTCCTTTCCTCCGGCATACTGAACATCCTCCAGCACCACGCCCTCGCCACGAGGTCCCACGCGAGGTGTGGCGGTGAGAGAAACCTGCTGAGTCTGGCTTGTTTCGCGCAGTAGCACCTGAGCGCTCAAAGTGACTTTGCCCTCACCCGGAAGGCGGAACTCCACCTGCTGCGTATCTAAAGTCACGGTTTGGCTGTCTGCGCGCACCGGCAAGTTTTGCAGCATGCTGCTGATATACTCGGAGTTGAAAGCGCGGTTGATATCCGCTTCCGTCAGGACGACGCAGGCGCTACCGGCTGTAGGCTTAGTTAGTTCAATTTGACCGAACGCTACCTGCAAAGGATTGATGGCAATTGGGCCCATTTGCATTTCCAGCCGCTCCACCCGCAGGTCTTGGTTCATCACCAAACCTTCGCCTTCTATGGCGACAGCATCGACCTCTCCTGTAACCAGCTTGAACGGATCGGCTTGAACCGCTACCCGCAATTGCTCGACTTCATCCAGTTGGCTGGCTATTCCCAGTTCTGCTGCTTTGTTGAGCGCTTGCTCGTGCAGCCCAGCTTGTTGTTGCATCACGCAGATATCTCCTGTCGTCTTTGCTTTCGATTAATCTAGGTGATTCAGATCGAGAGGCGTATCTGTCTCGCGGAGGAAGAGCGCCTGCTAGCTTATCTGTCCGCAGACTAATTAACAAGTCTGCCGAAAAAATAGATAATTTTAAGCTAACATTTAGAGAGGTTAATGTTCCGCCTGCCCGCTGAAGGCGGGGAGTGGGGGGCGGGGAGTGGGGTTTTAAGTTTATTTATGCCAAACTACTGATAAAAGAAGAGTTTTTGTAGAAATTTAGGCTTGTGAATGATATGCCGCAATACTTCGGAAAACTTCCAACCACAGACCAGCCCTGGTCAAGCATTGGGGCGGTGCGGGAGGTGCGGCGCTTTGAGCGCTATGTCCGCGTCAATTGTGGTGGCCCGCGCCTGTCCGTCAGCGTGCTGGCAGCGAATCTGGTGCGGGTGCGGATGACGCCAACCGGCGAGTTTGCGCCGCGCCGCTCTTGGGCGGTGACGCGGGATGATGAAGAGTGGCCGGTGGTGCCTTTCGAGTTTCGGCAAACAGCGGACGCCGCAGAAATCGAAACTGAGCGGATAAGGGTCCGAATAGCGCTTGACAAATGCCGGATTGTGTGCTATACGAAAGACGGCCAGCCTTTTGCGGAAGACACTGAACTTGGCATGGGTTGGCGTCTGGGTGCGGTTGCCGGCTGGAAGCGCATCGAAGCGGAGGAGCACTTTTACGGGTTTGGGGAGCGCACCGGCTTGCTGGACAAGCGCAGCGAAGTCAAAACCAATTGGGCGCTTGACGCGCTGGATTACGGCTCGCTCACCGATGAAATGTACCAGGCGATTCCATTTTTTATCGCCCTGCGTTCTGGAGTTGGCTACGGGATTTTCTGCAACACGACATTTTGGAGCCAGTTCGATATTGGTGCCGAAAAACCGGGAGTTTGGCGGATGGAAACGCGGGGCGGGGAGCTGGATTACTATATTATTTACGGACCGGAACCGGCGCAGATTGTGCGGACTTACACGCAGCTAACGGGGCGCATGCCGCTCCCGCCTAAGTGGGCGCTGGGATATCACCAGTGCCGGTGGAGTTATGAATCGGAAGCGGTGGTGCGGGCGATCGCCAGGGAATTTCGCTCCCGCCGCATCCCCTGCGATGTGATTCATCTCGATATTGACTATATGCGCGGCTACCGCGTGTTTACTTGGAGTCCAAAGCGCTTCCCAAATCCGCAGCAGTTGCTGAGGGATTTGGCGCGGGATGGCTTCAAAACGGTGACGATTGTTGACTCGGGGGTTAAGTATGATCCAGAGGCTGATTATCGCGTATTCGATGAAGGAATAAAAAACGACTATTTTGTGCGGCACGCTGACGGGCGGATTTTCCACGGGTATGTTTGGCCAGATAAGGCGGTTTTTCCGGATTTTTTGCGCTCTGATGTCCGGATGTGGTGGGGGGATTTGCAAAAAAGCCTCACCGATATGGGTGTGGCGGGCATTTGGAACGATATGAATGAGCCGGCGCTCGACGACCGGCCTTTCGGAGATCCGGGAAATAAAATATGGTTTCCTCTGGATGCGCCGCAGGGGGAAGAGGGCGATCGCGCGACGCATGCAGAAACGCACAATTTATATGGGCTGATGATGGCGAGGGCGTCCGCCGAAGGGCTGCACCGGCACCGTCCGGCGGAGCGGTCGTTTGTGCTGACGCGATCGGGGTATGCCGGCGTGCAGCGGTGGTCGTCGGTGTGGACCGGCGACAATCAGTCGCTGTGGGATTATTTGGAAATGTCGCTGCCGATGCTGTGCAATATGGGGCTGTCGGGAGTGGCGTTTGTGGGTTGCGATATTGGCGGATTTGCCGGCAACGCAACGGCTGAACTATTTGCGCGGTGGGTGCAGGTGGGGATGCTTTACCCGCTGATGCGGGGGCATTCTGCAGTAAGTACGGCGCGACACGAACCGTGGGTGTTTGGGGAGCGCGTCGAGAAAATCTGCCGCGAGTATATTGAGTTGCGCTACCAGTTATTGCCGTACATTTACACGCTGTTTTGGGAGGCGGCGACTGCCGGCGCTCCGATTTTGCGACCGCTGCTGTATGATTTTCCTAATGATAGCAAAACTTACGCGATTCACGACCAGGTGTTGCTAGGTCCGTGGCTGATGGCAGCGCCGGTTTGTCGCCCGGGGGTTGAGTGCCGCGCTGTTTATTTGCCGGCAGGGGTTTGGTATGATTGGTGGAGTGGGGAGCGCTATGAAGGGGGAACTCATATTTTAGCGCCGGCACCCTTAGAGCGAATGCCGCTTTATGTGCGTGCCGGTGCGGTGATTCCGGTGATGCCGGTGATGCAATACGCTGACGAGCGTCCGCTGGATGAATTGAGGCTGCGAATCTGGCCGGGAAATGGTGAGTGGGCGTTTTATGAAGATGATGGCAAGACGTTTGAATATCAAACCGGCGCTTGGGCGATAACAACTTATATTGTGCGACCGCATGGGGAAGAAATTCTCGTAGCTATTGGGGCGCGGGAGGGCAATTGGACGCCGCCGGCGCGCGATATAATTGTGGAAGTCGTTGGCGTGGGAGAGCAGCGTTTTGCTGATGACGGTGCGGGGCGGCGGCTGGTGTTTTGAGCGAAGATTATAATCAACCGCCAAGAACGCCAATAGGAAGCTTCTTGGCGTCCTACCCTGCGGGAAGCCGAGAAAGCCAGTCTATGGCGTTTTAGCGGTTCATTATTAAGTTTAAGCTGGCACCAATGGGGTGAGTCTCGCGCCAATAGCTACTTTTGAGCCGAGGCAACTAGCGCCGCCATCGGCAGAACCAGTCTGCCATTTTTCATATAGCTTGACGCAGCTTGATTGACGGCGGCGCGGATATTTTCCAGCGACTGGCTGTTCTGAACTCTCAGCAAGCCGCCGGTCCTTGCCGTACCTTTATAAAAAGCGTCGAACAGTTCGTCTCCGCTAGAAAGTTCCCAAGTCAGGGGGATTTTCTGGACTGAGGGATTGGCAAAACCGGCACTTCGCAAAGCCTCGACGCAGCGTTCTGGGTCGCTAAATTTAAAGAAGGGTGGGCCTTCTGGGAGAGACACACCGGCATCGCCCTGGGTTTCGATGGCGTGAATCATAATTTTGAGTCCGATTGAATGTTCAGGCTTTTCCCAGATAGTAAAGGCAAACTTCGCCTCGCTGCGAATGACGCGAAAGGCTTCGGAGATGGCTTTTTCTGGCTGGGAGAGGTGCAAAATCCCAAAATTCATGACAGCCGCGTCAAATTGCGCGTCTTCAAACGGCAGGGATTCCGCATCGCCTTGCTGGAATTCGACTTGGGGGTGGATTTCTCGCGCTTTCGCGAGCATGGATTCGGAAAAATCCACTCCGATTGGATGGCATCCCCGCTTGAATGCTTCGGCTGAGACATAGCCGGGACCCGTTGCGATATCCAGCAATTTTGTGCCGGTGCCGGCGCTGACAGCATCGAGCAGGGGTTTAATGGTCTGGCTTGTGAGAGAGCCAAAAGAGGCGTGATATTGATCAGCGGATTGCTGCCATCCGCAATATTCAAATTCTCGAAAGGCATTGGGAGGAGTGGCGGCTTCTGTCATGTTGAAGTTCCTTTGCGTGTAGAACTGGTTTAGGAGTCTTATCTAGGCTACCCTAAAACCGGCACCCAGAACTAGCGGTGCGGGGGGAGTGCCGGTGTTAGCCAGAAATGGCGAAATGGTGTATAATAGAGGGGGCAGAGTTTCTGGAGGATCGATTATTCCGACAGCAGCGCAGTTATGGCAGTGCTTCGTTCTTTGTTCTTGGGCGACAAAGATGTACCTGCCTGTTAACCTAGTCCGCATAGATGAGCGCACCGGGAATGTGTTCATTCTGATAGGCGAAGAAATGGAAATTGAAATCGACCCAAATGGTGAGTGGATTGAGTAATATGAAACCCAATTTTCTGGAAATGACTCGCAAAGAGTTACGAGCCTATGTTTTGGCTCATCGAGACGATGATGAAGCTTTCTATGCTTATGTGGACAAGATAAAGACAGAAGGTGACAGGGTAAAACATCCACCCGTGAAGTCAATGGAGGACATGGAAAATTATCCGGAGTTTCTTGAGAGGCTGCGCAAAGATACGGGCCGGCAAGCGTAAACTCGCTCGTTGGAAGGCGTTTTCCACGAAAGGGAAAATCCCCTCTTGATCCCCCTCCCCGCGTGCGGGGAAGGTGAGGCCCCCTCTGGGGATAAGGGGCTGGGGTTGGGGGGTGGGGTTCTTCATCCGGCGTTCGGGGTGCCGGCACTCACTTATTTACAGGTTGAAAAGCAATCAAAGTCAAATCATCAGTTTCACCCCCAGTTTCGCCCAACTCAGCCAGTTTTTTAGTAATCTCTTCCACCCCTTTCTGAAGATTCTCTGTCCGATCGCGAATTGTCTTGAGGATGTTAATCTTCTGAAACCCCTCGTTTCCTGATACCACCCCATCAGAACACAAAATCAGCAAACCGTCAGGCGGAATAGTATCGCTCCCGCTTATACCTTTCCAGTCCTTGGGCGGTGCGCCAATGTGATTCGACAAACTTGTACGCCCTTCCCCACTTTTGCTTTTTTGGTCATCCAGGGGAAACGCTGAGGTGAGTTCGCCATAGGGCGATAGCGCATACAGCCGGCTGTCGCCGCAATGCGCCCAGAAGAAGTTGCTCTCGCGCACGACAGCAAAAGTCAGTGTCGAAGTCGCTTCTTTATACTTCTCCTTAGGCTCGTCGCGGCGTTCAGTGCGAAAGGTTTCGTGAATCTCATTGAGCCATTGCTGCATAATTTTATCTTCTGATTTCGCAGTGTCAGGGGAGAGCAACTTTTGCTCGTATTTGGGCAGGGTGCGCCAAATCAGCTCAACGCATTTATTGCTAGCCCACCAGCCATGCGGGGAACCTGTCACTCCGTCAGCAATTGCCAGCAGCCACATTTTATCACCGGCTATAGGGGCAATGAAAAAAGCATCCTCGTTGACGGATTTGCCGGCACTTGTGCCTTTTCGCGTAGAGACACCAATCCTAGCTGTGGGCGAGGCTTGTTTGACTGTCACCAACTTAGGTCTGTTATTCATCACAATGCTATCTCAAATTACAGCTGCGCAGGTGGATATAAATAAACTCGACCGACTCGGATCGCACCCCATCCCCGCTTGCGGGGAGGGGGAGAAGACCAGGGTTTTTAGATAACAGGAGTTTCGCCGGCAGTTTGCGTCACCGGCTGGGGCGCAAGACGTTCCTGAAGCTCAGTTGCCGGTGCGAATGCGCCCTTGGCTTGAAGCGATCGCCGGCACAGTTCCTGACACTGATTGCGAACCTCATCTGGCAGAAACTCGCCGTCGAGTTTGCCGGCATAATAGCGCAACTCCGCTTCCAAAACCAGCAATTCAGGTTGCTCCCGGAATTGCCGGTCTAGATTGAGATACCGCACAATTGCCAGCGCCATATCAATCGATATTTTACCCCATTCCTCGCCATCATCGCTAGGACGGGTGAGGATATCAAAAAAAGCCATACAGCTCGCCCAGTGGGTTGGTGCGGCGAGCAGCGCTCGGACAATTCCCTCCGCAGCCTCAATCCAATTGTCCCCATGATTCTCCCCCGCGCACATCTGGAATTTCTGCCGAGCTTTCTGCAGCGCCAGTGGCCATTCCCAAGCCTTCAGCCGGCATTTCTGAGCCGCCGAATTGACAGTAATGCCAATCCCCACTGCAGAGGAGGCGCTTTCCAATTTAGCCACCGCCAGCGCCAAACCGCACAATTCCAGACTCAGCAACTCACTAGCAACAGTCGCAAAAGTGGCGGCTGTAACACCGGCATCCTTGCTGTTCAAAAACAGCAGCGCTGTCTTAAAATAATCGCTTTTACCCTTAGGTTCTTGCGTGCTCCTAGCGCGATACCACCCCACCGCCAGGTTGTCCGGCTCCTGTTTGGACAGGAAATCGAAGAACGCAAAAGCGCACCAAGGCTTGTTAGCCATTTTCAGCTGGCTGTACAGGTTCTCAAGCTTCTTGAGCGCCGGCTCCCGAACCGTCTCCTCAATTATTTTGCGAGGAACCGCCTTCATTATACCGCCTTCTTGCAGGTAATTGTCGTTCTCGCCCCACAACTCTTCTAAATTCGCCAGAAACTCCGCCTGCTGTTTGAGCAGCGTGGCTTCTGCATGGTTTGGCTTGAGGTTCAGCGCCCGATCCGCGTGCGACAGCGCTTTCTGAAGGTACTCTAACGCCGGTGAGTGGAACCTCGCCAACTCCAAGCACAGGCGTGCGAGGAGAATTTCTATCCGGAAGTGCGGGCTGTCGCCCATCTCCTCCTGCAGCCGCGAGAAAAAGCCGTAAATTTTGTCTAGGGAAAGTAAAGACGGGTAGTTGCTGGAAAACTCTTCCAGAGATTGGAACACCCGGATAGCAACTGCTTCCACATGCCAGTTTCCCGACAGCCAATTTTGGGAATTGTCTTCCAGAGAGTTCAGCACCTCGGACAGAGATTCGCTCCCGCTGCGAGCCACTTCCAAATAGGACGAGACAAACATTGCCTTAAGCCAGGTTGCCGAAAACAGGTTTTCCGCTTCCAGCAGATTGACAGCGTTAACCAGAACCTCGTGATTAGCCTCGCTTGTGACTTGCTTTTGGATTTTCTGCACCTCAGGGATGGAATTGGATTCTTTCGGCTGAATTTGGCGCAGCCGGTCGAGCAGCAAATCGGGAGTCGCTTCAGCCGTTTCCGCAGCTGTCTCAGTGAGGAGTGGCTGTTCGGGGGGGGGCGCAGCCGGCTGTCCAGTCGCCTCCGCGAATGCGGACTTTAACCTTTCCAGATCCGTTGCGAGCAAGTCCAAATCCGCATCGGGCAGGAGACGATTTTCCCAATCTAAAAGATTCTTGATAAGTTTGCGTTTCAGAGCCGGTTTAAGCAGATCGCTTCCCAGAACCTCAGTTTGAAATTCCTCCCGATTCTGGCGCATCTGCTGGCACCTCTGTTGCGCTTTCCGCGCTTGCTCTTGCTCCCTAATCTTGGGAAGCATATCCCGGAAGCCATCCCGCCATTCGCCCAACCGCGCAATTAGCTCTCGCACGGTTGGGGAAGCCGGCGATTCCTCTTGACACTGGGCAACAATCTCAGCGAGTTCCTCGTGCACTGCTGAGTTTTCCAGGATTTCCTGCATTTCAGCCAAAAATCCCTCACCCTCTTTCCCTACCTGCTCGATCGCCCTCACCGTGCGGAAGATTTCAGCCACCGAAAGCTCGCCCTTACCACTTTCCCAGATTTCTGTCAAGCGGTCAATCAGAGTATTGAGGGACTGGAAAAGCGGCGAGTCTTCTAAGCGATTCATCGGGACAACCTTGGCCATTGAGCAATACAGAGTGGTATAATAGGATTATACATCTTCAGCGCAACACAAAACCAGACTGCCAATTGCCGGTCCACCCCTCCCCCTCAGACCGGCCTCTGGGTGTGGCCAGAAACCGGGTTTCTCCCAGAAACCCGGTTTCTACGCTTTCACACAGAGATGCCCCTCCCCTTCTTCCGGGCGCTTCCTTAGCGTCTTGGCGGTTAATTGGTTCAGGGGGGGGGAAACCCTCAACTTTCCGATAGCGCGGCGAGCATTTCATCGATGTCGCCGTACCTGTCGCTGCTGCGGTATTGAGTGGCGCGGTCAATGATGCCGGCGAGATGAGTATCTACTCCCTGCAAATCAATTTTATCATCCCGCAAGCGCTGCCGGTATTCAGCATCGCCCAGCACGCAGTACGCGGCTAAACGTCCGAGGGAGAAAATGTCATTTTGGGGCTTGCCTCGGTGGGGGTGTTTGTGAATCTGCATCTCCGGTGCCGAAAAAGAAGACTCAAAATCATTGCCAAATACTTGTGTGGACAAGCGCCTGTCATCAATGAGCGGACTCGTCAATCCTGTGATTAAATGTTCTTCTCCTCCGTGAGATTCGAGATTGGGAGCAACTAAGACGTGTTCCGGTCTGATATCGTGGTGAATGATGTTTTGCCGGTGCAACTCCTTGACAGTATTAGCGAGATGTCTCACTAAAGACTTGACAGTTGCCACCGGCAGTGATTTACGACGTTTGAGCAATTCAGCCAGCGTCTCGCCGTCAAAGCGTTTAAACGCTATCACCACCATATCTGGCAGTTCCTCGAAAGTGAGGACCTGCATCACATGGCGACTTGGAAATTTGTAAAGGGCTTTCATGCGTCGCTTCACGCGGTCGAGAAACCTGTCAGAATTGTCATTCCACGGCCATTTCCGGTAAATCCTTACCTCCACCTGCTCTCCCGGCGGATCTTTTACTCCCTCGTAAGCAGTCATGGAAACAGGGCATCCGGGTTCGCTGCGGTTAAGCTGTTTGCCGAGACGGATTTGGCACAGTGAAATGCCACCTTTCGGCTGTTGGGGAAGTGCCTGGAGTTTCTCAAATATCAGGCGTCGCTTATCCATTGTATAGGTGCGCCCTTTGTGAGCTTTTCCCTCCTCAATAATGGCACCCACAAGTTCGCTTAACTTAAGCACGCGCAGGTTGAAGACAAACCCATCCTGGGTATGTGACTGATTATTTGGAGTTACCTCAGCATGATCCGGCACAACGATAAGAGATTGGACGCGATAATTTACCAAAGCTTTTATACCCTTGCAAGTCGCGTGCAAAATACTTCCTTTCTGCTTGGCGACGTGAAAGGGGTTAGCTAAACGTGAGAGTATTTTTGTCTTGTTGCCATTTTTCCTTTTGAATTCAGGGGAGGATGTGCGCCACTCAACATCACTGTTTCCTGGAATATTGTAGTAGCCAGGTTCATACTCCTTGGCGTCGATGGTATATGCAGCCCAAGGAAGCAGCAAGACGATATCGTGTTCGTTGGGATTGTAACGGTCGTTAACATTTGGCAGCAGGATATTGTGGGCGATGAAGCCATCTTCATCGAGCCGGCTCAGCTCCCGCACCACTGAACCCTCGAAAGCATTGCCGACAGGGTGTGAGGTATATTCCAGAGGCATCAGTTATCTCCAGGTTGAAAAGCAATCAAAGTCAAATCATCAGTTTCGCCCGAGTCAGCCAGTTTTTTCGTAATCTCTTCCACCCCTTTCTGAAGATTCTCTGTACAGTCGCGAATTGTCTTGAGGAGGTTGGTCTTATGAAACCCCTCGTTTCCTGATATCACACCATCAGAACACAAAATCAGCAAACCGTCAAGCGGAATAGTATCTCTCCCGCTTATACCCTTCCAGTCCTTGGGCGGTGCGCCGATGTGATTCGACAAACTGGTACGCCCTTCCCTACTCTTGATTTTTTGGTCATCCACGGGAAACGCTAGGGAGAGTTCGCCATAGGGCGATAGCGTATACAGCCGGCTGTCGCCGCAATGCGCCCAGAAGAAGTTGCTCTCGCGCACGACAGCAAAAGTCAGCGTCGAAGTCGCTTTTTGATACTCCTCATCAGGCTCTTTCCGGCGTTCAGTGCGAAAGGTATCGTGAATCTCATCGAGCCATTGATGCATAATTTTCTCTTCTGATTCCGAAGAGTTAGGGGAGAGCAACTTTTGCTCGTATTTGGGCAGAGTGCACCAAATCAGCTCAGCGCACTTATTGCTAGCCCACCAGCCATGCGGGGAACCTGTCACTCCGTCAGCGATTGCCAGCAGCCACATTTTACCACCGGCTATAGGGGCAATGAAAAAAGCATCGTCATTGACGGATTTGCCGGCACTTGTGCCTTTTCGCGTAGAGACACCAATCCTAGCTGTGGGCGAAGCTTGCTTGACTGTCTGCAACTTGGATCTATTATTCATCACAATGCTATCTCACATTAAAACTGCGCAGGATATTTTTAGGAAGCAAGAAGTTGCTCTAGTTCAGCAATCAGCTCTTTCCAACTCTGGTATCGGTCATTTTTATTGAAGGCTACCATTTTCAGGAGTACAGATTCCAGTTGCGCCGGCGCGTCAGTATCCGCGAGGATGTCCCGCAATGGGCGCAGCGACTGTGCGACTTCGCTACCCGAACATATATCATGTTTGTACTCGCTGTACTTATCCACCGGATAGGGAAATTCGCCGGCAAGCAGTTCGTAGAGAATCACGCCCAGGGCAAACATATCAGCCCGCAAGTCCATCTTATTGCCATATTCGGGAGCGCGATAAATCATGCGGCGATCCACACCCTCAAGCGCCACCGTACTGGTTGGCCCGCCCGGAATGCGGGCCAAACCGAAGTCTAAAAGCTTGGCGTCAGGATTTTCGGTCGTTCCCATCACCATGATATTGCCCGGATGGATATCGCGATGGGCGAAATCGGACTTGTCAAAATCGCGCTCGACGACTTTCCCGGCATAGCTCAAAGCCTCAGCAATCTGGCGTCCGATTTCCGCAGCACTTTTCCAAGGCAGGGTAATTTTGTTGTCGAGCTTGTCTCCCACAGTTTCCCCATTGATAAACTCCATGACCAAGCATTTATGCTCTTTAATAAAATCGCACGTCTTCACGATGTGCGGGTGATCCAGCCGCACCGCGATTTTTGCTTCTTGCTCCAATAACCTGGTGAAGTGCTGCAATTTTTCTGAAGTAGCTGCGTCGGTACGAACCAACTTCAGGGCCACACTCTTTGGCCCTGACCACTTCTCATCCGTGACCTCAGCCCGGTAAACCTGACCGAATGAACCTGTGCGCATCGGCGAAACAATGCGATAGCGATTCACAAAAGTTTCGCCGGAAGCCAGCGTCACCAGCTTGGGCGCAAGACGTTCCTGAAGGCGAATCGCGGGTGCGAATGCGCCCCTGTCTGGATGCGCTCGCCGGCACAGTTCCTCACACTTATTGCGAACCGCATCCGGTAAGAACCGGCTCTCTAATTTGCCAGCAGAATAGCGCAACTCAGCTTCCAACACCAGCAATTCAGGTTGCTCCGGGAATTGCCGGTCTTGATTGAGATACCGCACAATTGCCAGCGCCAGATCGATCGCTGTTTTGCCCCATTCCTCGCCATCGTCGCTAGGACGGGTGAAGATATCAAAAAAAGCCATACAGGTCGCCCAGTGGGTTGGTGCGGCGAGCAGCGCTTGGACAATTCCGTCCGCAGCCTCAATCCAATTGTCCCAATTGCCCTCCCCCTTGCACATCTGGAATTTCTGCCGAGCTTTTTGCAGCGCCAATGGCCACTCCCAAGGCTGGAGCCGGCATTTCTGAGCAGCCGAATTGACAGTAATGTTAATCCCCGCTGCAGCGGAGTCGCTCTCCAATTTAGCCACCGCCAGCGCCAAACCGTACAGCTTCAGACTCAGCAACTGACTAGCAACAGTCGCAATAGTAGCTGCTGTAACACCGGCATCCTTACTGTTCAAAAACAGCAGCGCTGTCTGAAAATAATCGCTTTTCCCCTCAGGTTCTTGGGTGCTCCTAGCGCGATACCACCGCACAGCCAGGTTGTCCGGGTTCTGTTTGGACAGGACATCGAAGAACGCAAAAGCGCACCAAGGCTTGTTAGCCGTTTTCAGCTGGCTGTACACCTTCTCAAGTCTCCCGATCGCCGGCTCCCGAATCGTCTCCTCAATTGTTTTGCGAGGCTCCGTCTTCATTATACCACCTTCTAGCTGGTAATTCTCGTTCTCGCCCCACAACTTTTCCAAATTTGCCAGAAACTCCGCCTGCTGTTTGAGCAGTATGGCTTCTGCAAGGTTGGGTTTTAGGTTCAGCGCCCGCTCCGCGTGTGACAGCGCTTTCTGAAGGTACTCTAACGCAGGTGAGTTGAACCTCGCCAACTCCAAGGACAGGCGTGCCAGGATAATTTCTATTCTAAAATGCGGGCTGTCGCCCATCTCCTCCTGCAGCCGTGAGAAAAAGGCGTAAATTTTTTCTAGGGAAAGTAAAGACGGGTAGCTGCTGGAAAACTCTTCCAAAGATTGACACACCCTAATAACGACAGCTTGCACATCCCAGTTCCCCGCCAACCACTTTTGGGAGTTTGATTCCAGAGAATTCAGCACCCCGGACAAAGATTCGCTCCCGCCGCGAGCCACTTCCAAATAGGACGAGACAAACATTGCCTTCAGCCAGGTTGCCGAAAGCAGTTTTTCGGCTTCCAGCAGATTAATAGTGTTAACCAGAACCTCGTGATTAGCCTCGCTTGTGACTTGCTTTTGGATTTTCTGCACCTCAGGGATGGAATTTGATTCTTTCGGCTGAATCTGGCGGAGCCGGTCAAGCAGTGAATCTGGAGTCACTTCAGTGGAAGCACCGGCTGTGCTGGTTAGAGGCGGCTGTTGGGGGGGCGGCGCAGCCGGCTGTCTGAGCGCCGAGCTGAATCTCGCCCTTAACCTTTCCAGTTCTGCTGCGAGCAACTGCAAATCCGCCTCTGGTTGGAGACGTTCCGCCAAATCGAGCAGATTCCCTATCAGTTCCAACTTCAGACTGTCTTGGAGTTGCTGACTGTTTCGGACATCCGTTTGAAGTTGCTTCAGATTCTGTTGCAGCTCTTGGCAGGTTGGTTGTGCTTCGCGCCGCGCCCTAGCTGCCTCTCTTTCCTCAAGCATTTCCCGGAAGCCATCCCGCCATCCGCCCAACCGCGCGATTAGCTCTCGCACCGGCAGGGAAGCCGGCGATTCCTCTTGACACTGCGCAACAATCTCAGCTAGTTCCTCGTACACAGCTGAGTTTCCCAGCAGTTCCTGCATTTCAGCTAAAAATCCCTCACCCTCTTTCCCTATCTGCTCGATCGCCCTCGCCGCGCTCAGAATTTCACCCACCGATGGCTCCTCCTTACCACTTCCCCAGATTTCTGTCAAGCGGTCAATCAGAGTATTGATGGACTGGAAAAGCGGCGAGTCTTCTAAGCGATTCATCGGGACACCCCTGGCCATTGAGCAATACAGAGTGGGATAACAGAATTATACATCTTAAGCGCAAGCGCAACACAAAACTAGACTGCCAATTGCCGGTCCTGCCCTCCCTCCCACACCGGCATCCAGACATCAGCCCAATTATATAGTATCTGGCGCACAAGAGATGCCCCTCTCCTTCTTCCTTGGCGTCCTTGGCGTCTTGGCGGTTAATTAATTTAACCCTCTAGACAGAGAGCGCAATTATATGGTAAAGAGCGCAGGGGAGATCGCCCTCCCCTTCTTCCGGGCGCGTCCTCTGCGTCTTGGCGGTTAATTAGTTTAACCCTCTAGACAGAGAGCGCAATTATATGGTAAAGAGCGCAGGGGAGATAGCCCTCCCCTTCTTCCGGGCGCTTCCTCAGCGTGAACCCTGCGGGAAGCCACTACCCTTGTCTATTGCGGTTTAACCCCATCTTACTTGCGCCGGTTTATCCAATCTTCCCCACCCGGTAACTGAGATAAATACTCAATCACCGCTGCCGGTAACTCCTTAGCTGAATGGGAATATGTCAGAGCTAATAACTTCTGAGCTGTCTCCATAACTTGAGGTCTGTCCAGTATCTCTGCCAGTTCAAATGGACTGTAGGCTCCATCCATCACTTCCTCACTCGCACCGGCAATCGCATCCTCAATAATTGCGTCCTCCAGCAACCTCGCCCATTCATCTGCTTTGATATAATATGAAGTCTGATTTTCCTTGAGATTCAGGTCTTGTATTTCTCGAATGGCCACTCGAATCGACGACACCCAAGACCCCGTTAAGCGCTGCTCTACTTGATTTTTTATCAAATGAATTAGCAGGACTCTCAAAAAAGACTTGATTTTTCGCAGAATTTCCTTTTTACTCATCCCTTCTAGCTCATCCACTATCGCTAAAGCATCTGCGTACCGCCCTTCCAGGATGCTCGCTCTTAATTCTGTCAGTTCTTGCGTCATATTTCTGTCCCTCAAAACTTCTGGCTGCTAAGCTTAATATAGCACGAGCGCTTCCTCCAGGATTCAACCGGCTGAAAGCAGCGCTCTCCGGGGAGATCGCCCCTAACCTGATGGCAATCTTACTTACGCCGGTTTATCCAATCTTCCCCACCAGGCAACTGAGCTAAATACTCATCCAAGATAGCCGGCAACTCTTTGGCTGAATGAATGTAAGTGAGAGCTAGCAGCTCAGTCGCAGTCTGTATGACTTGTGGTTTCCCCACCATTTCTGAGAGTTGCAAACGGTTATATCTTCCATTCATCACTTCCTCACTTGCCTCGGCAATCGCGTCCTCAATCACATCCTCTAGCACATCTTCCCACTCATCGAGATTGATGTAATAGGAGGTTTTGTTATCCTTGATATTCAGCTTTTTAATTTCTCGGATGGAAGTGCGAATCGAATTGGCCCAAGATCCCGTTAATCGCTGCTCTACTTGGTTCTTAATCAAATGAACCAGCAGGACCAGAAGATAAGATTGTATATTTCGCAGAATTCCCTGTTTGCTCATCCCTTCTAGCTCATCCACAATCGCCAAAGCATCTGCGTAGCGCCCCTCCAGGATACTCGCTCTTAAGTCTGTCAGTTCTTGCGTCATATTTTTGCTTTCAAAACTTAATTACGCTAAACTCAATATAGCACTTAAACCCTGCAGGTGCAAGATTCAACCGGCAGTCGCGCCGGCACGGCAGTTTTGGCATCCATCCCACTCACCGGCAGCACCGGCAATCCCTCACACGCCCCACACACATTTTAGCCAGCAGCGTGCTAGAATAATACCAGTTACTACCTCTTGACTAATCCTTATGCAAGTCCAGCTGCAATACCTCAGCTTTGCTGAATACGTCGAATGTGAAAAAAACAGCCAGATTCGCCACGAATACGTCGGCGGTCAAATCTTTGCCATGACCGGCAGCAGCCAGGAACACAACCTCCTTGTCGGCAATATCTACGCTCGGTTGCGCCCCCACCTGCGAGGCACCTCCTGTCGAGCCTTTGTGTCAGATATGAAAGTTAGGATAGAAGCTGCCAACACCGGCTACTATCCGGATATCATGGTAGTTTGCGACCCCGCAGACAGAGACAGATATGTCAAAACCAGCCCCACCTTAATAGTCGAAGTCCTCTCCCCAAGTACAGAATCCACCGACCGGCGAGAAAAATTGTTAAACTATCAAAAACTGCCCAGCCTTCAAGAATACATCTTAGTCTCCCAAGAAGAAATCAAAATAGAAATCTACCGGAAAGACACGCAAGGCAACTGGACACTAGAAACCTTAGGCAAAGACGATCAACTCCGATTTGAGTCTGTCGGGTTAACCGTGACACTGGCCGAAATCTATGAAGACGTGTTTACTGTCTAGGGTAAAAAGGTAAACAAAATTAAAGCCGTGCTATCTGTTCGCCAACCCTAGGGGCGCAATTGAGACTTTTAATTTGCTTGTTGGGAAAAGGGGGCAGCTCCCCCACAGTCGCCTTTTTTAGCTGTAGGGGCGGGCCCCCGTGCCATCGGTGTCAACTTAAGCTGTGTCCCGCAGTCTCTAGGCGGTTGAAACCGCAGCTATACAGACCAAACCCGCCTGCGCGGGTTTGAAAAGTCCCGCTCTTCTCTTAAGTCCGCGAAGGCGGACTTCGTTTGTGTAGCCGCGATTTCCAATCGCCGGGAGCTTAAGTTGACACCAGTGGCCCCCGTGCCCGCCCCGGAAGAATAAATGCGCAACACCTTACAGTAGGCACCGGCATCCCGCCTGTCGTGCAAAAACCGGCGTCTCGCCTGTGGGTAGAAGCTCACTTCCTCCCGTGAAGCACCTGCAAACTCCCCCCTGCATACAGCACCGGCTCCCTAACCGCAAACCCCACCTCCCTTAGCGCACCGGCAAGATCGGTATCGAGCAGCTGCCACGCCGTCTCCGTCTCAAACAGCCAGAGAAACACCGCCACCCCGGGCCAAAAAACCGGATTGGTGGGCCGGTGAAAATCCACTAGCGCAAACACGCCACCTGGCTTGAGCACCCGATACACTTCTTGAATAATTTGCCTTAGCTGAACCGGCTCCATCTCGTGCATCGCCGCACTCGTATGAACTAAGTCAAAATGCTCATCCGGGAGCGGCATCCTCTCAGCAAACGCCTCCACATAAGACGCCTGAGGGACATTTTGCCGCGCCCGCTTCAGAGACAGCGGGGAAGCATCCAAGCCGGTGACATCCCGCGAATACTGTACCAGCAATTGAGTCGCCTGACCGCTGCCGCAACAGAGGTCCAGCACCTTCGTCTCTGGAGTCACAGTCAGCCCAGCCAGAGCCAGCCGGCGGAATCGCCCCTCACCGCCAACGCTGAGAGCAGCCAGACGCGAGATCCCATCGTACAGCCACTGATAGCGGTAACTCCAGTCCCTGAGAATGGTGGCCACAGCTCTCCCCTCTGATAAAAATCTGTTAACGGTGATATCGGTTTGATTTATCCAACCATTTTATTGTTAAAATAGGTAACGAAAATGAAAAAGCTGAGAAAACGTTACTGCTATGGGCCGTGTTGGGGTTTTACTGCTCAATCTAGGTGGGCCGGATCAGCTAGAGGATGTCCGCCCCTTTCTATTTAACCTGTTTTCAGATCCAGAAATTATTCGCCTGCCCTTTCCCTGGATGCAAAAACCGCTAGCGTGGATGATTTCGACCATGCGAGCCAGGAAATCTCAGGAAAACTACCGCCAGATCGGCGGTGGCTCCCCCCTGCGCAGGATCACCGAGGAGCAAGCGTGCGCCCTGCAACAGCACCTGCAGCAGAAGGGACAAGAGGCCCAAGTCTACGTGGGCATGCGCTACTGGCACCCCTTCACCGAGGAAGCCATCGCCAGAATCAAGCGCGACCGGCTCGAAAAGCTGGTGATCCTGCCCCTTTACCCGCAATTTTCCATCAGCACCAGCGGTTCTAGCTTCCGGCTGCTGGAAAAACTCTGGCAAGAAGACCCATCCCTCTACCGGATGGAATACACTGTCATCCCCTCGTGGTATCAGCGCCCAGGCTACCTGCAAGCAATGGCCCAGCTGATCGCCCAGGAGCTCGACCAGTTTGACAATCCAGACGGAGTGCACATCTTCTTCAGCGCCCACGGCGTGCCGGTGAGCTACGTCGAAGAAGCAGGCGATCCCTACCAGCAAGAGATCGAGCACTGCACCGAGCTGATCGTGAAAACGCTCAACCGGCCCAATGCCCACACCCTAGCCTACCAGAGTCGCGTCGGGCCGGTGGAATGGCTCAAACCCTACACTGAGGAAGCCATTAAGGAACTCGCCGCCCAAGGAGTCAATGATTTGCTCGTCGTTCCCATCAGCTTCGTCTCCGAACACATCGAAACCTTAGAAGAAATTGACATAGAATATCGAGAGATCGCCGAAGAAGCGGGGATTCACAACTTCCACCGCGTGCCGGCGCTCAACACCCATCCCGTATTTATTGACGATTTAGCCGATCTCGTAGTCGAAGCTGCCGTTGCCCCCAGCCTGAAGCTAGACGAAGTAATGCACCCCAAGAAAAAAGTCAAGATGTACCCGCAAGAGCGCTGGGAGTGGGGGATGACCACCACCGCCGAAGTCTGGAACGGGCGTCTGGCAATGATTGGCTTTGTGGCCTTAATCGTCGAACTCATCAGTGGCCACGGACTCCTGCACTTCGTCGGGTTGCTGTAGGCGCAGGCGTCTCGCCGGTGCACCCCCCGAGAAACCGCCAGACGGGACAGGCGTCCCGCCTGTCCTGCGCCTTGGGACAGGGACAGGCGAGACGCCGGTCCTGCGCCTTGAATCACTTATCGAGTTAGTTATAGCAGCAGTCATATTGGTTAGAACAATAGAATCTTCGGGAGCTCTGGAGCAAGGGAGGCCGGAATGTAGGGTTCCTAAATGCTTACTGCTATATAGACGTATGTACGGCGTCCGCCGAGCCTGAAGGTATAATGTTCTAACCTAAGTGCATACTGCTATTTCTCGTTCCCAGGCTCTGCCTGGGAACGCGCCAAGCCCGAGGCTCTGCCTCCTCTGTATAATAAGCTTATTCAGATTTGCCCGAAACAAATTCGCCTCCCTCAAATGAGGGCCAGCCAAATCAGCCCCCTTCAGGTTAGCCGCATTCAACCTAGCCTCACTCAGCCGAGCCTCATTCAAATTAGCGCTCGCCAAATTAGCCACATCGAGATTAGCGCCGCTGAGGTTCGCACCGCTGAGGTTAGCGCCGGTCAAATTAGCGCCATTGAGATGAGCGCCGCTGAGATGAGCACCGCTCAAGTGGTAGTGCTGCACAAGTAATGTTTTTTGCATTTTATAGCAGTAGGCACTTAGGTTCGTACATTTCGGCCTCTTTTGCACCCCCGCACTCCGGCTCCTATTGTCCTAAACCATATTACTACTGGGATATAGACGTCGGTACGGCGTCCGGCGGGCCTGAAGGTCTAATGTCCTAACCCAAGTGAATACTGCTATAAATTACTTAATTATTCTGAGCCCGCAAAGGCGGGCTTTGTCTGTATAGCGGCAGAATTCATTCTGCCGGATAACTTCTGCCGGATAGAGCAATATTCACTTAGGTTCGGACACGCTCGTCGGAAAGAAACGCCTATCCTGCGAGGTCCTGACGTAGGGCAGGCGTTCCCTCCGTGCCCTAACCTAAGTGGCTAGTGCTATAACTTCTGCCGGCGTGCCGTCTGCCGGCGTGCCGTCTGCCGGCGTGCCGTCTGCCGGCTCGGTCAATCGGGACTTTTTTTATAGCGGCGGGGATTTTTAGCCGGTCCCTGAGAGACATACCAGCGATACCACTCCTTAGAGCTGCGAATCGCCAGCCACAGCAGCAGCAAAGCAATTAAGCCCCCCTGCTTGGGTGCGTCAAAGGCGAACAGGACCAGGGAAACGCAGAGGATATCTTGGGCCAAAATCACCCAAACCGGCAAGCCGCGCAGCCGGTAGAACCAGCCGGCTTGAACCAGCTGCAGGACAAGCGCCAGCAAGCCGCCGACTGTGCCAATGATCCAGACAAGCCAGGGGGGAGCGGGATTTCCCTCAATAAAAGTTGCCTGAGCGATCGCCATCCCCATAATGCCGCCGACAATCGGGCTAAACACGAGCTGGACAATTTGCAGGACGCGCTGGCCCAAAAGCTTTTTCGAGGCAAATAGCTCAAATAGCGACCAGCTGACCAAAATCGCCACAACCACCTGCGGGTGAATCCTGGAGAGAAGCGGAACGCGATCCCAGAGACTGTCGCTGTGCAAGAGGCCAATTAAAAGGAGAGGCAGGGCGATTCTCATTCCCCCTGCCGCAGAGGCGGAGAGCGCGGCTAGGAGTTCTGTCATAATCGCAATTCCAAAGTTTGCTTGTTTTTGACACTCTCCGCGCTCGAGAGCGACGGAGATTCGGGATGGGAGCCCAAATGGACTCTCACGGGTGCAGTCAAAGCGCCCCTACAGCTTGCCTGAAGGCTTCCCTTTACGTTTTCGGTTTAACATGCTTTGCCTAGAAACTCTCGCCGATGGGACATCTTTGCTGCCGGCAGGTATATTTGCCCACTCTATTCTACAGCGGCAGAAGGACGCAGGGTCGCATTTGCGCCCCGCTCGAGATCGAGACAGGGCGTGACGCGAGCTGCCGAGCTTCCTTCGTGTGCTTCATTCGCATGTCCGGGATACATTCTCACGCCGGTCCCGCCGGCTTTCATGCCTGCGATCAGTATTGCGGATTTTTGCATCCCAGAATTCCCACCCGCTTTCTCTTATTATATGTGTCTTTCCCAGAGGGGGGCCAGAAAATCGCTCCCTCCCTGGATGTATTCGCCACATCCCCCGGGCGGGGGTTTTTTCACCGGCCTCGGGCGGAGAACAGTCCAGGCGTGCCTTGTGGGGGAGCTTCTCTGTCAAGATAGCAAACCCCCACAGCGATGCGGGCATCCTCTCACCCCCTCACCCCCTCACCCCCTCACCCCCTCACCCCCTCTGGCCTCACCCCCTCTGGCCTCACCCCCTCTAGGCTCACCCTCTCTGTTCCAGTTCCGGATGGTGTTCCCCCGTTCCTGAAGTGACAAATTTGTCTTTGCCAGCGCCGCTGTCCCTGCCCCCAGTTTGTCGTTGGGCTAATGCCCCAAAAAAAAGTCGCTGGACTTTAGCACAAAATTGGCCGCCCGGATGCGGCCACCGGCGATCCCCGCAGGTTTTTTCTCGATCCCCAACGAGTTGTTGACAACCCAAAACACATGCTAAGATAAATTTCAGTAGCGAAAGATACAGTTTGCGGGGTGCGCGCGAGAAACCATAGCGCGGGGAGTGGCCACGGTGAGTGACTGTGCCACAAACGCGCTTTGCCGGTGCGGACTTTTTGGGGCTTAAAAACTACAGGAGAAAACAGCTAAAATGTCTAAATCATTATTTTCGGATGCCAGCGAAAGGCTAGAGCGAGCCATGAAATATGTGTCCATTTCAGAAGACGCTCTGGAACACCTAAAACACCCTAAAATCAGCTTGAGCGTGTCCATCCCGGTGCGCATGGACAATGGCTCATTGCGAATTTTCCAAGGCTACCGGGTGCGCTATGACGATACGCGAGGTCCGGGAAAAGGAGGGGTGCGATATCACCCCAATGTTACCCTAGACGAAGTGCAATCCTTGGCCTTCTGGATGACCTTTAAATGTGCCGTGTTAAACTTGCCGTTTGGCGGCGCGAAAGGTGGGGTGACAGTTAATCCAAAAGAGCTATCGAAGCTGGAATTGGAACGGCTGAGTCGGGGGTATATTGACGCCATAGCCGACTTTATTGGCCCGGATGTGGATATTCCCGCCCCAGACGTTTATACGAACCCCATGATCATGGGGTGGATGATGGATCAGTACAGCATTATCCGGCGTCAGCTCACCCCAGCGGTTGTCACCGGCAAACCGATTACCTTAGGCGGGAGTTTGGGGCGAGACACCGCAACCGCAATGGGGGCATTCTTTGTCATGGAAGCCATGATGCCCAAATTTGACCTGCCACCCCAAGAGACATCCGTGGCGGTGCAGGGGTTTGGGAATGCGGGGGCGCACATCGCAGAATTGCTCTCCAAAGCCAGTTATAAAGTGGTGGCGGTGAGCGACTCTCAAGGCGGAGTCTATTGCAAAAAAGGGCTGGATATCCCCAGCATCCGGCGGTTCAAAGAATCTCAGAAAGGAATTAAAGCCCTCTACTGCGAAGATTCCGTCTGTAACGTTGTGGAGCATGAAATTATCAGCAACCAAGAGCTTCTAACTTTAGATGTAGACGTGCTGGTTCCCGCCGCCTTAGAAAATCAAATCACTGAGGCGAATGCCAAAGATATCAAGGCCAAAATTATCTTTGAAGTCGCTAATGGCCCGACAACCTCAGGGGCGGACAAAATTTTGGAAGAAAAAGGCGTCTATGTGTTTCCGGATATTTTAGTCAATGCCGGCGGGGTGACGGTTTCCTATTTCGAGTGGGTGCAGAATCGCAGCGGGCTTTACTGGACGCAGCAGGAAGTCAATCAGCGATTGAAACAGAAAATGGTGGGGGAAACTGAGCCTATTTGGCAGCTCTCTCAGGAGCTAGACATCTCGATGCGAACTGCGGCTTATGTCCACGCACTAAACCGGCTGGGCGAAGCGATTAGTGCCAAAGGCACAAGGGATTATTACCTCAGCGCCTGAGCCAGATCGCCGCAGCCACCAATGCGTGGCCAGAAACCCGGGCAGAAACCGGGTTTCTTTAAGAAACCCGGTTTCTCGCCGATCGGGTTGGAGGCGGGGATGCCGGCGTTTCAGCTAAAATCCAGAAAATGCCTTTCCGGGTTCTTATGAAGAAAAGCCTCCTGCACCGGCACCTCCGCCTTCCTGCCTTCGCCGCCAGTCTCTATCTGAGTCTGCTCGGCAGTCTCGGTGCGCCCGTCCTCGCGCAGCCATCCGCCGCACCGGCAGCCCCCCAAGCCCAGCCATCCGCCGCGCCGGCAGCCCCTCCATCTCAACCGGCAGCACCATCGAGCCCTGCTGTCAAGCAATTGCTGGGGCAGTGGGAAGCAAAAGACCCATCCGGTCAGCGGCTGCTAACATTCATTTTTGCGCCCGGAGGCAAGCTGTTTATCGTGCTCCCGTCACCGGAGGAGCCCTCACCTGCCGTCGAGATGGGGTATCAAATCAATGATGCGCCCAAACCGATGCACCTGGACGTGAAAATTAACAGCGATGAAACCGTCTTGACAATTGTGGAGATCACCCCCGACGGCAAGATGCGCTTGCAACTGGAAGGCACGAATCCCGGACTGCCCAGACCGGCAGCGTTTACTCAGGGCGGTACGCTGTTCGAGAAAATTTCCGACGCCACCACGTTGCCGAAGAACGCTCAACTCGTTGAGATGAAAAAGACGCGAGCGCCAGAAAGTGAGGGCGAAGTGATAATTGACGTGATGACCCGAGCGCAGCAGGCTTATTATGTGGAAAATTCTAAATTTGCCACAAAGTTTGAGGATCTCGGCATCGGCATCCCCTCGGAAACAGATCAGTATCGCTACCAGATTTTAGCCGAAAGCGACCGCGCCCAGAGCGTAAAGGTAACCGCCCAAGCAAAGGCGGACGGGCTCACCAGCTACACCGGCGCAGTCTTTGTCAGGAAAAACAATGGGGAAGAAATTACAGTGCGCGTGATCTGTCAAACTAATTCCCCCTCCACCTCGCCGCCAGCGATGCCCGCCCCGCCTGAGAGTGGGGCTACAGACAGTCTGTGTCCCGCTGGGTCAAAGCCTTTGCCTTAAGTGTAAAGCTTTGCGACGTATTCGCCATAGCCATTATAGGGCAGGGTGGGGCGCACTTCCCAGGCAATCGACGGCCCTTTGCCAACAATGCGTTCTGTCGCCTGGGACCAGCGGGGGTGGGGCTTGCTGGGGTTAACATTGGCCTCGAAGTCATACTCGCCCGGCACCAAGGTGTTCCAAAAGGTCGCCGGTTGCTTGTCGAGAAACTCGATTTGGACGATGGATTTGGCTCCTTTAAAACCGTACTTCCAGGGTGTTACCATACGGATGGGGGCACCGTGCTGCTTGGGCAAAGTGTGGCCGTAGATGCCGGTGGCAAAAAAGGCCAGATCGCTGGCCATTTCGTCAGTGCGCAGGCTTTCAGTATAGGGCCACGGCAAGGAGCCGAAATGCAAGCCCGGACCGGGGGTGATTTGCGGGTTATAGTAGGATGTGAAGCGGACAAATTTTGCTGCAGGTTCGGGTTCGACCTCTTTGAGCAGCAGTTTCATCGGGAATCCAATCCAGGGCACCACCATCGCCCACGCTTCCACGCAGCGGAACCGGTAAATTCGCTCTTCGAGGGGGAATTTTTTTTGCAGGTCGTCTAAGTCGTAAGTGCGGGGGTTTTTAACGAGTCCTTTGACTTCGAGTTTCCAGGTTTCGGTAGGCAAAGCTTGAGCGTTTCTCCAAATGGATTTGGTGCCGCCGAATTCGTAGAAGTTGTTGTATGTGGATGCGAGAGATTGGTCGGTGACGGGGCGGTCAACTTGTGCGAAGGCGGGATTGCGCTGGATGGAGTCGAGTTTGAGGGTGCCGGCGTAAGGATCGGTTGCCGATTCGGATTTGTTCTGGCAGCCGGTGAGTGCCGGCATGATAGTGGCACCGATACCGGCACCTATCAGGGTTTTCAGGAAGCGACGCCGGTTGAAAAAAACGTCACTAGGTGTCACTTCTCGTTCCGGAATCTCCCAGGATTTAGGGATGCGGATCAGTACCATTGTCAGGCAACTCCATGTTGAACTATACTGTTTGTAGCATAAAGTTTGTAGTTGGGCTTCAGCCCAAAAGTTTGTAGTTGGGCTTCAGCCCAAAGGTTCGTAGTTGGGCTTCAGCCCAAAGGTTCGTAGTTGGGCTTTAGCCCAAAGGTTCGTAGTTGGGCTTTAGCCCAAAGTTTGTAGTCGCCTCTTATCCCCCCCGAATTCTTATCCGCGTTTCCTCAATAATCCATAAGCGATGTTCCACCGGCTCCCTAGCCATCAGCGGGATGGCACGCTGAAAGACTGATATCAGGTAAGGCTTGTCTTGCCGGCTCACGCGCAGTACCATTATACCAGGAAACTCTTCAGGTGGATAGGTTTGAATGTCTGCGAAGTCTAAATCCAGCGTCACCAGAATCCGCTCCTCTTGCCGGCACACCTCAATCACCAAAGCATCGCTCTTTCCTTGGAGTTTTTGCTCTGCAACTGTTACGGCATCATAGCCAGCTGCCTGAAGGAGTCCGGCAAACTCGGCGGGTAAATTTTCATCAATTTTAAATTTCATCTGCCAGCTTCCAAGCTTACCGGCACGATGCGCTCGCGGGCAATTTCAGCCGCATAGGCGAGCGCCGCCTGAATATCTTCAGGAGTTAAAGAGGGATAACTTTGCAAAATTTCTTCTGAACTGACACCGGCAGCAAGGTTATCGAGAATAACAGATACCATGATGCGAGTGCCGGTGATGCAAGCTTTGCTGTGGCACACTTGGGGGTTTACAGAAATCCGGTTTCGCCATTCCATGACACTAACTCGGGGAGAATGAGAGTATCTTTACCTGCCTAATTATAACACATAAAAAGGTTCGTAGTTGGGCTTCAGCCCAAAAGTTCGTAGTTGGGCTTCAGCCCAAAAGTTCGTAGTTGGGCTTCCGCCCAATAGCGCGTGTCATTCCTCAAGATCGCCAAGCATCTCCCTGACTTCAAAGTCAAGATTGCCGGCAACTTGTGAGGTGTGATACAATAAAGAAAGTGAGTGTTTCTCTTTTCCATAACCCCACCGGCGCAGGCACTCATCCATCCAGGCAATTGTCCGCTCTGCTTCCGGCCAATCTTCTGCCTGAGACGCATGGTAGTGCGCCCTGAGCAAAGGCTTGATATCCTCGATATCGTTCCATTCAGATTCAGGTTTGATGGGAAGGGTGATAAAATAGTGGTAAGCTTGCCGGTGAGCGGTGCGGAAGGCTTCAGGATTTTGAGACAGGATGTGACCGGCTTTTTCGATGACGAGGGGGTGAAGGCGGTAGGATTCTCGCTCCCTGTCATATTCTAGCAAGTGCCGGCGTTTCAGCGCCAGGAGGATGTTTTCTTTGAGATCGTACCGGCTCACTTCTGGCATCTGGGCGGCAATGCCGGCAATAGTGAGGGGATATTCTGAGGTTTGGTAGACAGAAAGCCGGCACAGGCAAGTCTGCTCCTCATCGCTGAGGTGTTCCATCACTTCATCTAGTATACTCTCAATATCGTGCGTCAGCAACCAGTCTCTGTCCTGCAAAAATATCCGGACTCTTCCTCCGTATTCGCTATCGTCTCGAATCAAAGCGGCGACGAGTTCTAGGGCTTTGGGATGTCCGCGATAGCGGGCTTGCAGTTCGTGCAGTTCTGTGGGGGTAGCGGTTAGGTGAAAAGATTGCAGCAGGGCGACTGCGGCTTCGGCATCGAGTCCAGTCAGTGTCAGGGTGTGGGTTTCCCGTTTGGGCAATTCTGCCAAAGTTTCCCGGCTGGTAAAAATGATTTTGCTCTGGTGTTCTGTTTCTGCCAGCTGTTTGAATAGCCAAGCGTAATCGGAGCAGTCTTCGGCAAAATAGCCGGCACCTCCGGCTTGTCCTGTTTTCAAGAGTGTCTCGACGCCATCGAAGACGACTAGGCAGGGTTTTTCTTTGAGCAATTTTAGCAGGTTTTCGGTCTTTTTGAGGCAGTTATCTGGAGGGGAGCCCGATTCGATTGCCCCAACTTTGGGAAGTTGGGAGGGGTTGGGGGGATCTGTGCTGGAGAGGGAGAGGGAGAGGGAATCGGCAATGGTGTCAAAGGGGAGGGGTTTGCCGGTGGGCGAGCGCAAGGTGGCCCATGCGGCGGCGGCGAAGGGGGCTTTTTCGGTGTGGAGTTGGCGGATCAGCTGGTTGGCGAGGGCGGTTTTGCCGGTGCCGGTGAGTCCAACAATGCAGATGGCGGTGGGATTGTCCCTGGGATGTGTGCCGAGAATGTGAGCTTTAAGGGTTGCGAGTTCCTGCGCTCGCCCTGTCCACATGTGTGCCGGTGGCAGTTTGTCTGGGAGTGGGAAGCTTTGAGCCGGCTCCCCCGATGCCGGTAAATCGGCCATCGCCGCAGCCAGGAGTGGCTCTGTTTGCTGGATGTCCCTGCACTCAATAATGTCTTCCCAGTTATGGATGCCTACAGCCTTGCAAATATCGATAAACGTCTCTCGGCGAATTGGCTGTCTGGCCCAAAACCGCTTCAACGTGGCTTTTGAAGTCAGCGCCGCCTGACACCAGGCATCCCCTGTCTTGTTCCAGCCGAGGTTGCGTCTGGCTGTGTCCACGATTCTCAGCCCCTCTTCAGATGCCCTGAGCAAACCCGCCATCGTCACTCCTTTACCACAATTTTGCCTAAATTGGATTATAGCTCAGCGTGGTGAGCGGAAAGATGAGCCAAATGAGACAAATGAGCCAAAAAGTGAGCCCTTATGAGCTGATTAGTGAGCAAATTGCTGAGCTAAATGAGTTACGTAAATGAGTAGCCGGGGCTTTATACTAGACTCAAGGTCAGGAACCTCAACTGTTTTGACTGAGAAAAGTGTTGACTGTGAACATTGCAGCTCTTCTCTTAGTCCGCGTAGGCGGACTTCGTTTGTATAGCCGCGAATTACATTCGCCCGGAGCTTAAGTTGACACCACTGGGGGAGTGCGCCTCCGAGTCGGCACCATCCGCCATAACCGCTCAGATTAGGAGTGCAGAAATCTGGCAAGTTGGTTTTCCAGTGTTGGCTATTTCAGTGCGAGAAACCAAGCTGACCAACCGGCAGATTATGTAAAAGTTTGTTAACCGCGTTTCTCGTCAAAGTCGGGGTTCGAGCCAGATACAAAGATAGGAGCGACTCTATATATTAGGAGAATCAGGGAACTATGAAAGGGTATCAAAAAGTTCAAGCCGTGGCCATAGGACTGTGCCTGAGCGTCCTGGCCGGTGGCAAGGCAGAAGCCTTTACCTTCACGAAGATCGCGGACAGCAGCACCAGCAGCAATAATGGCTTCAGCAGTTTTGGTCAGGGGTTTTCCACTACCTGGAGCTCTACTAACTGGAATGGGTCAAGTCAGAACCCCAACTCCCCACCCCTGGGACTCGCAATCAACGAAAAGGGAGAGGTAGCCTTTTTCGCGAATTTGAAAACTGGCGGCACGGGCCTGTACATAAACAATACCATAGCCAACGCACTCACCGGAACCAACAAAACTGTTGCAACGAATATCAACTCCCAGTTTAGCAATTTCGGGCAGGGACTTTCCCTTAACGAAAATGGACAGGTAGCCTTTTTCGGGAATTTGAAAACCGGGGGGCAAGACATTCTTATCGGTCAGGGCAATACCACCAATTACACGACCATTGCCAGCACCACCGGCCAATATAGCAGTTTCGCGCAGGGACTCTCCCTCAATGATAACAACGAGGTAGCATTTTTTGCCTCTCTGGATGCAGGCGGTTCGGAAATCTTCAAAAGCAACGGCACTGCAACCACAAAAATTACCCACTGTTCAGGTGGTGGGGGCGGGGCTGAATGCCCGATCGCCAGTCAAAGACCTTCCATCAACAACAGTGGAACGGTTGCCTTTACCAGTGCCAACGGTGTCTTCACGAGCAAGGACGGCATTACGACCAACAACATCATGTCTGACCCTGCCACTTTCATGACTGGGCGATACCACGACGCCAGCATCAACAACAGCGGCAGAGTGGTCTACCGGACTGGGTTGAATAATGGGGCAAGCGCCGCTATCTTGAGCAGCAGTCAAACTAATACTAGCCTAATTGCTGGCAATACTCCTCCCATTCATAGCGTTTCCAGGAGCCCTTCCATTAATAATAATGGAGAGGTGGCATTTATCGGTGAGTGGGGTGGTTATCAGAACTTCGGCATTTTCACAGGTATGCCGGACTACCTCTCCCCCAAATATAATGGGAATAGTGCTCAAGCGTGGGCGGATATGCTGGCAAAAGATAAGGTTATTCGGGTTGGCGATACCCTGTTTGGTTCTACAGTGACAGCTCTTTCGATGGACCGGGAGAGCATGAACAATAAATGCCAGATAGCCTTCTGGGCTCAACTAGCGAATGGCATTCAGGGTATTTACCGCGCCGAGGCAGGTCAGGGTCAGTGCCAGACCAATCCCCTGATGCCGGATGTGGTTAATAATCCCACAGGAACGAACGGGCCCGTTTACCAGTTTATCAATCAGCCCGGACGTGCCTGGTATGACCCACCATCTGCTACTGGCTTCACCTTCAAGATGACTAGCGACTCCCTGTTTACCTCGATTCTTAACTTACCCGGCGGTTTTGACAGTCCTTTTACCGTTTCAGTCGGGGAAACCATTCTCGGTGAATTCACAGGCGGCGACAGCATAGACTTTGTTTCCCTATTCGGTAGCGGCGTTAAGGAGTTTAGCATCACCGGCCTCAACGTTGACCCAACTAACCCTGATGTTTTCCCCATTAAACTCGATTTTGACACCGATTTAGCCAGTTTCGACATGTACACGCTAGGCTATCAGGAATCAGACACCAAAAAAGTCCCAGAACCTAGTTCTGTATTGGCGCTTCTGGCTTTCGGTGCTTTCGGTGCCGTCACCCTGCGGAAGCGCCAGCAGAAATTAGCCGCCAAAAGTGCCGGGAATTTGTATAGGACTTACGCACAACCATGAAAGAAACCGGGTTTCTGATGCCATCCCCTGCACTGAAAGTCAAGGAACAGGGCAGGAAACCCGGTTTCTGCCTAAGTTCTATTGCAATTATCGCTTATCTCATATGAATGAGATAAAAGCAAACCGGGTTTGTGGGCCATAGTTCATCCAACTGAGAAACGCTATATAGCAGTAAGCTATGGCGCATAGAATGTGCACTGCCCATCTCTATTCTCTCGTTCCGAGCCTTACGGGAAGCCTGCGTGCACTGTGGGGAACGCAATCTGGAGGCTCTGCGTCCTTTCAACGAAAAAGCAGGTTAAAAGCCTAAGAACTAAGCGACTTAGGGAACGGACATATTTACCTTGAGGGTAGGGCGTAGCGCTGTAGGCGCTTGCGCCAGAAGCTCAAGAGCGCATGCGCCGCTTCTCTAACGCTGAACTTATGTTTATACCTTGTAAAACAGGCGTTCCCTCCGACCCAGTTTTCGCGCACTGACTGTTTATTGCTATCGCTCCCACCGGCACTTTAACAAGGCAATCTTCGTCTTGTAGCGAAAGGCAATAGCTCCAGCTTGACTTGTGCGGGACTTACGCAAAGCCTCTATATGTAGGGTGGGTTAGCGCTAGCGTAACCCACCCCAGACCACATGAAGTAACCGGCACCACAATTAAGTGTCGCTGCGTAAATCCTGTTATGGCCTTCTGGAGATTGCCCGCACCAACAACTACGCTGACAGGGTTGTCTGCTATGAACATTGGAAAAACTGTAACTGTAATAACACGCAGCCAGAAAGTTCACCGCGTGATTGCCTCCGCTGTGACAGCGCTAGTGGCAACAGCCGGCACGAGCCAGATCGCAGCTGCCGGCACCATCCGCCACGATCGCTCAGATTCGCAATACAGAAATCTGGCAAATCAATATGCCAGTGTTGGCTATCTCGGAGCCAAAAACTCTGCTAGCTCTTGGAGCTGTTCGGGAACCCTCATCGGATCTGCCTATGTGCTGACAGCAGCTCACTGTGTTGAAAGTCAAAACCAATTTCTCACCCAGGGCACATTTTGGGTGGGCGGTAGTAGCTACTCTGTTATAGGTGCCACAGCACGCGCCAGCTGGTTTTCTACCAATCGGGATTTGCTAGCCGGCAATGACCTTGCCGTTCTGCGTCTGGCGAGCAATGTCGCGAATGTCACAGCGGCGAGCCTGTTCTCGGGTGCCGGTGAGGATATGCAACAGGGGACATACGTTGGTTTCGGCGCTACAGGTACTGGCATAACCGGCTATAATATTAACACAGTCGGAACTAAACGCGCTGGACAGAACATCATCGCACTTGGGAACAAACTTAGCAGTCAGGGGTATACTGACAATTTACTGATATCTGACTTTGACGATCCGCGCACAGCCAAGTCTTGGGACCCTCTCAGCCAACCTCTAAACTTAGAATACCAAGTGGCACCTGGGGATAGTGGCGGGGGACTTTTCATTAACGGTTTGCTAGCCGGTGTTAACTCTTTCATCAGTGGCTTATACGACGACCGAACAGATTCCAGTTACACCGATATTTCAGCCGCCACTCGCGTTTCGCGGCACACGAGTTGGATAAATGGTGCCATGGGAGCGCTTGCAGGAAAGAACACCGCTAGCGCACCAACTGCCGGCACCTCTGGAACAAGCAGTGGCGGAAGTTCGTCTGCCTCTGGCGCACCCACTCCATCTGAAGCCCCTCTCCCACCAGAATTTGACTATTTTGATGACTCCTATCAAGTTTCTTGGCTTTGGGATAGCGGTTTTGAGAATCCGTCCCCTCCCTCAAACGCCGAAAAAGTTCCCGAACCGGGCACAGTTTTTGGCTTGTTGAGCTTTGGGGCGCTTAGTGCCGTTACCTTGGGCAAGCGCCGGCGGAAACCCGCATATCACGGGTGATAAGCTGTTAGGCTTTTAACCTGCTTTTCCGTTGAAAGGAGCCAGAGCCGGCAGATTGCGTTCCCAGCCTGAGGCTGGGAACGAGAGAAAACCGGGTAACTTCGGCGAAACCCGGTTTCTGCCTCCTCGCAAGAAACCCCGTTTCTGGATACCAACTAACCGGCAGCCAACATTCCCGCAAAGCCCGCCGTACTCGCAGCAACCTCCACCGCTTTATTATAAGCTTTTTCAAACAGCGTCTCCGCCTCGTCATAGCGTCTTAACTTCGACATCGCCATGCCTTTCATTTCCAGAATGTAAATCGAACCCATGCCCTTCGGGAAAATTGCCAGCGACTGGTTGTAAACCCCAATCGCTTCCTCATACAGTTGCAACTCGAACAGCAGCGCACCCTTGGCATTTAGCGCCTGGTAGCGAGAAATTGGATTAGCGCTAAACTCAATCGCTCTGTTATAAGATGCGATCGCTTCTGGGAAGCGCTGCAGCTGCCGCATCGCCTCACCTCGCTGCTGCCACGCATAACACGCATTCGGTTTCAGCTCCAAGGCTCGCTCGTAAACTGAGATCGCCTCTTCATAGCGCTTCACCGCCAGCAAGCGATTGCCCTCCTGACTGCAAATCTCAACGTCATTGAGCTCAAATGTGCCGGCTCTCTCAGCTGGCTGTTGCCGGCAATTGGCTGCGTTTTCCGGATGGTGCTGCCCGACCGCCGGCACTAGCCCTTGCTCCACCCCCAGCACCCCCTCAGAACATTGCTGACGCAGGCACTTCGAGTCGGGCACAGCCCACACCCTATTGACGATTCCCGCCCTGGCAGCTTGCAAGCTAGACATATGGGTTCTCCCGAACACGAGCGTTATTGATAACTTCCCCTTAACCTACAGGGATTTCTGTTTTCTCAGCCAATACTCTACACCCTGGCTTTGCAATTTAATAGTAATTAGTCTAACAATTCCGGTGAAAAATTCTCCCTCAAAAAGTTAAATTTTAATTAAGGCTGCAACTGGTATATATAACTACCATTCCCCTGCGGGACACCCCTGGCGCTGGCCATCCGAAACTCTTAAAAGAATCTTATAAAAAACGCAGTTTAACAAATTGTGTGTACTGTTTGCGGCGAACATTTGAGCCGGTTGCGCCGCCTTTGATGTTGGGCTTGGCGCTCGCTTAGCTCAGCTCCTTGAACTGGAACCAGCAAGATTAACTGAGATGCTCTAACATTTTTACAAGACCTTCCCTGTTTGGCGAAGGCTCCACCCCACTCTGACTCGGGTGAGCTGCAATTCTGCTGTGCCAGACGCTTTGTGCGTCAAGTTTCACCCCCCAACCCCCCGCTTCCCGGACGGGCACAAGTCCACCCCCTACTGTCCGGGAGTGTCAAGGAGGCGCAGGGGGGAGTCAGGCGAATCCACCCTGAGCCAAAAGCGCCGGCAGATTGTAAAGTAATATTGCAAACCTTTTCTAAATATGAAGGAAATTTTCTACAACTGAGTCAGAGCCTCTTGTAAAACCAATATTGCGAGGAATCACAACATGGATAAACTCTCAAAGTATCGTTTAGTCTGCACCCTGACCTTTGGTGATATCTACGGTCAGATCATCGTTTGGCTAATCGTCATCTTCCTGAGTCTAGCCTCAGCACTCGCCCTGTGGAGCAGCGCTCGCCAAATCTACGCCTTGGCCACGGTTGGCCTGATCCTCGTCCTGTCTCTGCCCTTCCTGCTGTTTGCCTTCGTCACCACCCTGCTCAACCACATCGAGTTCCTTCCCATAGAGATAGCAGACAAACCCTCGCCAGCCGGCAGCGCCCCCAGCCAGAAACCCATCCAAGCCACCAGCTGAAGCTTCTGAGAATCTCGCCAGAAACCCGGTTTCTTCAAGAAACCGGGTTTGTTAACCGCGTCATTCTAAAAACTTCCCTGCCGTTTGGTGGGGAATTTTTGTTGTGCGGCACCATAGTGATGGTAGGAATTCTGAATAAAAGCCTGAGCATGCTAGAACACGACGTCATCATCGTAGGCGGTGGACTTGCCGGCTGTCGCGCCGCAGTAGAGATTGCCCGCAGTAACCCCAACTTGAGCGTAGCCACAGTCGCTAAAACCCACCCGATTCGCTCCCACTCCGTCGCCGCCCAGGGAGGAATCGCCGCTACCCTCAAAAATGTCGATTCAGCTGACACCTGGGAAGCCCACGCCTTCGACACCGTAAAAGGTTCCGACTACCTCGCCGATCAAGACGCCGTAGCAATCCTCACCCGCGAAGCCCCAGACGTGGTGATTGACCTGGAACACATGGGCGTGCTGTTCTCCCGCTTGCCCGACGGGCGCATCGCCCAGCGCGCCTTTGGCGGACACAGCCACAACCGCGCCTGCTACGCCGCCGACAAAACCGGTCACGCCATCCTCCACGAACTCGTTAGCAACCTGCGCCGGTATGGGGTTCGCATCTACGACGAGTGGTATGTGATGCAGCTGATACTCGAAGAAGGCCAAGCCAAGGGCGTGGTCATGTACCGCATCCAGGATGGCGCGATTGAAGTCGTCCGCGCTAAGGCGGTTATGTTTGCCACCGGCGGCTACGGTCGGGTTTACAACACCACCTCCAATGACTACGCCTCCACCGGCGACGGTTTGGCCATGTCTGCCCTGGCCGGCGTCCCCCTGGAAGATATGGAGTTTGTCCAATTCCACCCCACCGGCTTGTATCCCGTGGGCGTCCTGATTTCTGAGGCGGTGCGGGGGGAGGGTGCCTACTTAATTAACAGCGAGGGCGAGCGGTTTATGGCCAACTACGCCCCCAGCCGCATGGAACTCGCACCCCGCGACATCACCTCCCGCGCCATCAGCCGCGAAATTCGCGCCGGACGCGGCATTCATCCCGATGGCAGCGCCGGCGGGCCATTTGTCTTTCTCGACCTGCGCCACATGGGGCGCGAGAAAATTATCAGCCGGATTCCTTTCTGCTGGGAGGAAGCCCACCGGCTCCTCGGTATCGACGCCGTGCACCAGCCCATGCCGGTGCGCCCCACAGTCCACTATTCTATGGGCGGCATCCCGGTGAGTGTCGATGGCCAGGTGCGCAGTGGTCCGGACGGGCTGGTTGAGGGGTTCTTTGCTGCCGGTGAAGCCGCTTGCGTCTCCGTCCACGGTGCCAACCGGCTGGGCAGCAATTCCCTGCTGGAGTGCGTGGTCTACGGGCGTCGCACCGGCGCGGCAATAGCACAATATGTGCAAAACCGCAAGCTGCCAGAGGTGAATGAGCAGCGCTACCTGACCGCCGCCATCCAGCAAATTGAAGCGCTTTTCAACACGGGGGGCAAATACCGGATTGGCCAAGTGCGTCAGGCGTTCCAAGACTGCATGACTGCGCACTGCGGTGTGTTTCGCAGCGAGGACGTTATGCGCGAGGGGCTGAACCAGCTGGAGGTGCTGCAGCAGCAGTACCAGCAGATATACTTGGATGACAAGGGGAGCAGCTGGAACACGGAAATTATAGAAGCGCTGGAATTGCGCAGTTTGATGATTGTTGGCCAGCTGATTTTGACCTCGGCGCTCAACCGGCAAGAAAGTCGGGGTGCCCATTACCGCGAGGACTGTCCGGATCGCGATGACGCCAATTTCCTCAAGCACACCTTTGCGTACTACTCGCCGGCGGGGATTGACTTGCAGTACAAGCCGGTGACTGTTACCATGTTCCAGCCCCAAGAGCGGAAGTATTAAGCCGGTGGGCACTGCGGCGGGAGTGGGGCATTGGGCGTTCGGGCATTGGGCATTGCTGATTTCTCGCCAAGCCTAAATCTTCGCCATACCCCATGCCCCATGCGCTATGCCCCATGCCCCATACCCCCTACGCCGCCACTCGCTCAAATTCAGAGATATCCGAAAGAAAGGTTTTTACAAATTCCCGAGTTTAGACCGGTTTTGTATATATGCTTTCTTCCGGAAGGCAGAAAATTATGCCCTTGGCGGCCAAAATCTCCCCCAGAACCGGCTGAAATTTGGCCATTTCCCCTAGAAATATGGCCCATACTGGGTCGGCGGAAGGCGCAAACCCCTCAAATTTAGGGATATCCGGAAGAAAGGTTTTTACAAATCCCCGATTTTAGACCCGTTTTGTATATATGCTTTCTTCCGGAAATCAGAAATGTGTATTTCGCACAAAAGATCCAAGGGCAGTTGGGTGAGAGCATCCCAATGCCCCATGCCCCATGCCCCATGCCCCATGCCCCATGCCCCCGCCCAGAAAAAATTTTTCCCCTCGGGTATTGCATCTTGCCAGAGGGAGATGTAGTATTACCTATATGCGAAAGGGAGTAGCTGCTAGCGAACCATCCAGCTAGCCCATCTGAATCAACATACTGGCGATAAGCCTGGTTCAGGTGACAAGTTTTTGATCCCTCAGGCCGGTGAGTCCGGGCTGAGTGAAAAGTTGAAAAACTTGGGAGCGAGACTTTCACTGAGTTCACATCTGATGTGAGCTTGGTGAAGTCTTGTGACTGAAATCAAGCTCACTCAGAGGAGTAGATTGTTCTGAGGAGTTTGAGAAAGTGTTAACAGCTTTTACTGCCGGTTTATTGCTGATTACGGTTTCGGAATTAGGCGATAAAACCTTTTTTATAGCCGCTATATTAGCCATGCGCCACCCCCGGCGTCTGGTGTTTGCCGGCGCAATAGCAGCGTTAGCAGCGATGACGGTACTGTCGGTTATAATTGGACAAACCGCCGCGTCCCTACTGCCCAAGGTGTATATTCATTACGCTGCAGTGGCTTTATTTTTCGCCTTTGGGGTAAAGCTGCTGTATGAAGCGAGTCAAATGCCGGCTAAAGCGGACGTTTGCGAGGAAGCGGAAGAAGCTGCAGCTGCGGTTAAGGAAGCTGAGTTGAAGATGCCGCCGGCGGGTGGGAAGGCAACCGGAGCCGCTATATCTTTGCAGTCCCCTCAGATAGCAATTTTACTGCAATCGTTTCTCCTGACATTTCTTGCGGAGTGGGGCGATCGCACTCAATTTGCTACAATTAACCTAGCTGCAGCGAATAACCCTCTGGGAGTAACTGTCGGTGCGGTTCTCGGACACAGCATCTGTGCCGCAATTGCAGTCGTGGCGGGACGATCGATCTGCGGTCGGATTTCAGAGCGCACAGTCACCGGCATCGGCGGCTGTCTGTTCCTAATTTTTGGTGCAGTCGCCTTGTTGGAAGGTGTTGGGGGTTAGGGTTTTGGGGTTTGGGGTTAGGGGTTAGGTTTCAGGTCGCACTCCAACCCATGCGATGATGCCCAATGCCCCATGCCCCATGCCCCATGCCGTGACTAATTACTGGGTGGGCTGTCACTGCCAGTTCGGGCTGCCGGTGCCGGTGCCGGTGCCGGCTTCGGTGAGGCCAGCTGCTGGATTTTATCTTTGTAAGTGGCGGGAGCCAGGGTAACAGCCTTTGAGAAGAGTGACTTGGCATCACCCTCTTTTCCCTGGGTTTTCAGCACCAGCGCCTTACCCAGCACGGGGCGGAAATCATCGGGCTTGGTTTTAATCAGTTCATCGTAGATGGCGTTCGCTTCGTCAAAGCGTTTCTGCTGGGCGTAGACATCTCCCAGCAGCAGCTGCACGGAGGGGACATCCACACTGCCCGGCTGAACCTGATTAGCGCCAGCTGCCGTTTTGAGAGTGTCTTGCAGCAGCCCAATAGCGGCTTCAGGGCGGTTTTCCCCCAGAAGCAGGTTCACCAGCCCTTGCAAAGCTTCCAGACTTCCGGGTTTAGAGGTGAGAATGGCCCGATAGATTTGAGCGGCTCCCTCGACATCGCCCAGGTACTGCTTGGCTTGGGCGAGCAAGACACCGTAACGGGGCTCGTCGGGATTGAGCTTGGCCAGTTTTTCCAGGGGCGGTATGGTCCCCTTGATGTCGCGCAGTTCCAGGCGAGTCCGCAGCAGCCCCTGAAGCGCCGTTTGGTTGTCCGGCTCCCGCTGCAAAACCAGTTCATAGCCCCGCGCCTGACCTTCCAGATCGGTTTGCTTGGGTGCGGGCGGGCTGCTGGGTGCCGGTGCCGGTGCCGGCTGGGCCGGTGCGGGCGCGGTCTCGCTGCGCACTTGATTGTTCTTGAAAATATTGCTTAAGAGGGGAAAGAGGGAAAATCCCACAAAGGCGATCAGTGCAAGCACCATCACCACTTGAATTATCCAGCGACCGGGCTTTTGGGACACACAACTGCTTTGAACTCTATTAACATTATCGATCGGTTTGGAACCGTGGAGCGCCCGGTAGCTCACTTTAGATCGTTTGGTTGAGTCAAAATTTTCGCGCTACTGTGAGGGGAGTGTGTCAGGCTAGTTGATGGAGAAATCTTGCTGATCGTCTCCTAGCCTTGTTGCATTCAGTAAAATAAGCTGACTGATGCCATCTACTCCCTGCCTGAAAACAGGAGTCTGCCGCCGGCACGTTTTTTGATGGTGCTGCTAGTCGCTCATCGCTCAAAGCTGTCAGCGTGCGGGCATCTCAAACCAGACAAGGTACAGAACCCGACTGATCGGAGCGGAAGAAGTCTCCGGCGCAAGGACGTTTTATGAGTATCTCTCCTGAGCAGTTACCCCAACCACCTGATTCAACCGCATCTGACTCTGGCCAGCCTAACGATGTGCCGGCTGTCAACCCACCGGCTGCTCCATCACCAGCCACTCCCTCCGTCAGCGGGGATGCCGAAAGCACTGGCAGTTCAGCTGAAGCCAGCAGTGCCCCCAGTGGTGAGAGTCCCTCTCCCCCACCGGCAGCACCCCGACTGGAACCGATCCCACCGCCCTCTGAGCCAATGCAGTACCGGGCTATTGGCTTGGTGCGGGGCCGCTACATGCCCTCGGCCAATCAATTCACTCAGGGCATCCTGCTGAGCTCAGACGGTACGGTAATTGATGCCGTGCTGCTGGGCCGGATCATGAGTTTGGTGAAGAACCACCTGAGTTTGGAGCAGGAACACCTGTGGGTGGTCTATCCCCGCACCCGCCAGAAAGACGGCAACTTGCACACCCAAATTGTCGGGGTGTGGGAGCCGGAAACTCTCTCGCCCGACGAGGCGGAGGGCGCGGCGGATCTTTCCGCCCCGATTGACGATGGCTATTTTTCCATTCGCGGCGAGGTGGTTTACCAGTCCCAAGAGCAGGAATATATCGTCGTCAAGATTCGCCAGGCTCCCCGCAAGCCGACCGATACGCCTAAGTTCTTCAAGTTGAAGCTCAAGGGAACTTTACCGGGCAAAGCGGTGGGGAACTTCTGGGACATGCAGGTGCAGCGCCAAGCTGAGAACCTGGTGATTCAGCAGTCGGCAGATATTGGCCCCGTTCCCGGCAGCAAGCCGAAGCGGAAGCCGGGCAAGCCCCGCAAAGGCGGGCGTCCGCCCAGTGGTGGGAAAGGGCCTCGCGGTGCCAAGCCCTACCCGCGCAAAGGCCCGCCTGCCGCACCTGGGGCTCCTGGGGAAGCTGGGGCTCCTGCGGCTCCTGCCGGACCGCCAGCTCCACCCAAACGCAAGGAACCGATCGCCAAGCCGGTGATCAAGCGCCGTCCCCCGAATCCCGAATCTGAAGAAGGAGGAAAGGGCAAGGGGGAAGGATGAGCGCTGCTGCCGGTGAGTTCCCTGCCGGCATTCAGCAGATATTACACCTGTTCCCCCCGCCGGCTGACCGGCGGGGGGACACTTGACAATTCTGCTATTCTAGGGTAAAGTTAGCACCCCACAAGTCTTGAGGCAAAAAGGATCGATCCATCGGAATCGGGGCAACCGGCTCGCTGAGCGTAAATTGGCCCGCTTCAATCCACTGCTTCAATTCCAATGCCACTTGACAGGACAGAAAAATGCTGGCCAGGGGTGCGACTCGCACCGGCTTGCCGTCAATGGCGATCCGGCCTGTCTTGAGCTGGGCGTAGCTGACCAAACCAAAAGTGGGGCGGACGCGCCGGGGGATGGCAAAATCCACCACCGGTGCGACGAGATCCTCGTCTCGCACGGCGCATTTGGCCACAACTTCTTCGCCCAGCACCGGCAGGGGAACGCCAACGCCCAGCATCAAAGAAGGACCGTAATTTTTGAAGTAGCAACCGCGAACCCAGCGAGGGTGCATCTGCTTGGCATCGCCAATCAAGGCTAGGGTGGCAGCTGGGCCAATGGGAGTGCGATTGGGCAAGCGTTTTTGCATTGGGAAGTGCTGGGTGCCTTCCCAGGCGACGTAGCCAATCCCCCCACCCAGAAAAATCCGGCTGCCAATGCCAATGAGCTGCAATTCAGGGTCATTGAGCAACGGGGAAAGGGCACCGGTGTTGGAGTAAACAGCATTCCCCACCCCGGGTTGCAGCGGACCGAGATAGGTAAACAGGAGGCGATCGCCGCCATTGACGCCGACAATGAAATTTTGGTACAAGTTGCGGGGATTGTACAGGTAAAATTGGTTAACTGTCTCGCGGGTGATAGTGGTTTCAAAGGATGAGCGCGGGTAACAGTCTGTTACTTGGCCAACGGCTCGCAAGTGTACGGGTTTGCCGGCAATTAAATTTTCGATGACGTGACCTCCGCCTCTGTTGTCGCGCAATTCTTCCCCGTCTGGGGATTCGCTGACTTGGGTGGCTCCGAGATACAGGTCTACCGCCCCAAAGCCAGAGTAAGCCAAGACCCCATCCAGCCAGCAGCGGCGAATTTTAATCGGCGGGTCGGTGTGGCCAAGGTTGATAATCGCTCCAGAGGATTCCATCGGCTCAAAGGTGCCGGTGGTAATTACATCAACTTCCTTGGCGGTTTGGCTGACGCCTACTTCCGCAACGCGAGCTTTCAATTCCTCGACGGTTAAAATTGCGGCACGCCCGGCGGCGATTTTGTCGTTAATTTCGGCAATGGTTCGCATGGGGAACTCTTGAGTGTTGAGTGTTGAGTGTTGAGTTGTGCGCTCAATAGGTCAGCAAAATTAAACGCCTGCTGTTAAGCTGTTAGGCTTTTAATCTGTCTGTCTGCCTGCTGGGGGCATTTCCTCCAGAACGGCGTTCCCAGTCTGAGGCTGGGAGCTAGGGGATAGAGATTTCTAGTGCAAATTCAATGCGCAAAGGTTCATATTAAGCATATAATTTACTTACTAAGCGTTAAGGGGAGAGGGAGTTTAGGTGATATCAGTATAGGAATTGAACGTTTGCCCCCAACTTACATAATAGCAAATTAGATGCGCTTTGCTTAAAAGATTAAACCGGGCACCCTGCGCTTCCTGTGGGACATGGGGGTGCCGGTCAAACCCGGGGAGGGGCGTCAGAAGCCCAGCAGTGATGCCCCACTCCCCCCGCAATCCGCAATGCTCCTCTCTAGAGAGATTAGGGGCACTCAACCGAACAGTCTCTCACTCCAGATGGAAAGCTGGCAGGAAAGGAGGTATGTAAACCCGCCCCTAGTAGTGGCAAAGGCTATCTGTTAATCCGCCCCTACTTTTTTTTATAAAGACTCTGTTACTGCGCCAGAGCGGGTTTATTTATCTTTTGTTGATAGAGAGTCTCTCAAGGCTGGGAGGTGGGAAAGCGCTCTCGAAACTTTCCCATATTTTATCGGGATGAGATCGGCAGGCACCCTCTCAACGCTTCAATTACTGAGCGCCGGCGGCGTCATCAACTGCAGGGCGGTCGGGATGTGGCGGACTCGGTGCCGGCGGGCTGTCAGTCAGGGGTGCCGCCCCGTCAGCTCCAGCACCGAAAACCTCAGCCGCTACAGCCGGCTTGACAGCTGTGTCAGGAGCAGTTCCCCCCCATTTATCCAGCACATCTTTCACCAGCACTTCTCGCACCCAAACTTGACCGACAACAGTCAGGGGGATCGCCAGTAAAAACCCCAAAAAGCCGAAGAAAGTGGCGAAGAATACTTGGGATAGTAAGGTCAGCGCCGGCAGCAGCGACACTTGTTGCGCCATGACGTAAGGGGTCAGGAAGTTACTCTCAAACTGCTGGATCAGAACGTAGAGGATGAACACCGCACCGGCTTTCCAAGGTGCGTCCAAAAGCGCGATGGACATGGGCAGCACCACACTCAAAGTCGGGCCAATATTGGGAATAAAGTTGAGCAATCCAGCTAAGACTCCCTGCGCCAGTGCCGGCTGAACCCCCAAAACCGACAAGCCAATCACGCTTAAAACCGCCACAACACTCATGCTAATCAGAGCGCCGAAGATCCACCGGCCCAATGCCACCTCACACTGGTCAAGAATCCCCTCCACCCGCCGCCGGTAGAAGGAGGGAAACACCCGCACAAATGCCTTGCGGTAAGATAGGGGCTGGGCTATCAGCATCAGCATCAAAACCAGCACCAGCAGAAAATTGAGCAGAGCTCCTAGGGAACTGGAGAAAAAGGCAAACGAGCTGTTCAAGAGCTGCTTGCCCAGAGACTGGAGTTCCGGCTGGAGTTCTCTGTTCAAGTTTCTAAAATCTGGGAGATACTCCATCGCCTGGGCGGGGATAATGGTCCGAAGCTGATTGCGCCAGCGGTTGAGCAGTTCTAATACTTGAGGCAGCTTGGTTGTCGTCAGCTCGTGATACTGAGCCGCAAATGGGGGCACAATCAGCAAGAAAAAGCCCACCAGTACGGCGGCGAAAATGCTAACCGACAGCAGGACGGCCCAGGAGCGCTGCAGCCCCGACTTTCGCAGCCGTCGAGCCAGCATATTTAATGCCGTGGCCAGGACAACGGCGGAAAATACTAGCAAGAGAACTTGACGGATCTGCCATAGTATGTATAGGGAAAGAGCTAAGGCTAATAAGCCAATCCACTGACCTAGTTGCACGGTGCTGACTCCTTTTCATCTAGGGGCTGGGGGGGGGAAAGTAAAAACTAAAAAGTCAAGTTGTGTGTTGGCGTGCCTTTTAGCTGATTGGGCTTCACCCTGGCGCTGCGGCAGACCGCCAGCAAAGGGCGGCGGCTACGATCGCCGGCAAAAGGAACACCCCGATCAGGGCGCTGGCGGGGGTGGCGGGAATGGACAGGGTGGGGCCTCCGTACTTGAGCAAAACAGAAACAGCAGTGGAGGCGAGCAGCACTTTGAGAAGGAATTGGGCATTGCTATTCATAGCAGCGGGTTGATGGGGAGAGAGTGGGCACAGGAACATTGCATCATTCATCGGAGGCAGGTTCGCCGGAGGGGCGCGCCAATTTTTCTCATGGTAAAGACCGCTCAGGCGCGCTCCTGTTAAATTCCATACAATCACCATAGGGCGATAAATCTCAACTCCTATCACGAGTTTAAGCGCTCCCTTGCCGGCTTGGGCATTCGAGAGATCGCCCCCACGAAAAGGTGGCGGTTCGGCTCGCCCTCGCTCGCCCGCAAGCCCCGCCTACTGCCGTGTGGGGTTGCTCTGCCCCAGTGCCTGAAGTTTGACAGCCGAGCATGGAGGGTCTATTTATTATGCCTGTAGATACCAATAACAGCCGCCGCCTCAAACCGCCTGAACCGAGGCAGTTTGGGGGCAGTATACTGATTCTGCTCGCAACGCTGCTGATGCTGAACCTGCTGCTTCCAGGGGTGAGCCCCCGGTATCGCGAGGTTCCCTACAGCGAATTTATCAATCAGGTAGAAGCTGGGAAGGTGGCGCGGGCGCTTGTCGGTCCAGAGCTGATTAAGTACGAGCTTAAATCTGACCCGGGTGAAGGCACCGGCAAGCCGTCAGACCAGTCGGCTAGGGTGTATACCACCAGGCCGGTGGCCATTGATTTGGAACTGCCGAAGATTTTGCGCCAGCACGATGTGGAGTTTCGGGCGGCGTCTCCGGACAGTCTTGTCTGGTTGTGGACTTTACTCAGCTGGGTCGCGCCGCCACTGATTTTCTTTGGCATCTGGGGCTGGCTGCTCAGCCGCTCTCAGGGGGGTGGGCCGGCGGCGCTGACGGTGGGCAAGAGCAAGGCTCGCATCTATTCCGAAGGCAGCACCGGCGTCCGCTTTGACGATGTTGCCGGTGTGGATGAGGCGAAGGCTGAACTGCAAGAAATTGTGGATTTTTTGAAAAATGCGGCTAAATACACCCGTTTGGGCGCGAAAATCCCCAAGGGGGTGGTGTTGGTCGGGCCACCGGGCACCGGCAAGACGATGCTGGCAAAAGCAATTGCCGGTGAGGCGGGGGTTCCTTTCTTCAGCATCTCTGGGTCGGAGTTTATTGAGCTATTTGTGGGTGTTGGGGCGTCGCGGGTGCGGGACTTGTTCGTGCAAGCGAAGCAGCAGGCTCCCTGTATTGTGTTTATTGACGAGTTGGACGCTTTGGGCAAATCTAGAGGTGCCGGTCCCCTGCTGGGGGGCAACGATGAGCGGGAGCAAACCCTCAACCAGTTGCTGACGGAGATGGATGGGTTTGACGGCAACACCGGCGTGATTATTATCGCGGCGACGAACCGCCCAGAGGTGCTGGACCCGGCGCTGCTGCGTCCGGGGCGGTTTGACCGGCGGGTGCTGGTGGACCGCCCGGATAAGATTGGGCGGGAGGCAATTTTGAATGTGCACGCTAGAAATGTTAAGCTGGCGGCGGATGTGGATTTGGGGGCGCTGGCGGCTCGCACTCCCGGGTTTGCCGGTGCGGATTTGGCAAATTTGGTGAATGAAGCGGCGCTGATGGCGGCGCGCAAGAATCAAGACGCGGTGAGGATGGCTGATTTTAATGAGGCGATTGAGCGGGTTGTGGCGGGTTTGGAGAAGAAATCCCGCGTGCTCAATGAGGTTGAGAAAAAGACGGTGGCCTATCATGAAGTGGGGCACGCGATTGTGGCGGCGCTGATGCCGGGTGCCGGCAGGGTGGAGAAGATTTCTATCGTGCCTCGGGGTGCCGGGGCGCTGGGTTACACCCTGCAGCTGCCGGAGGAAGACCGGTTTTTGATGGTGGAGGATGAGATTCGGGGCAGGATTGCTACACTGTTGGGTGGCCGGTCGGCTGAGGAGTTGGTGTTCGGCAAGGTGTCTACCGGCGCGAGTGATGATATCCAGAAGGCGACTGATTTGGCTGAGCGTTCTGTTACTCTTTATGGAATGAGTGATGAACTCGGGCCGGTGGCGTTTGAGAAGATTGAGCAGCAGTTTCTGGAGGGATTGACGAATCCCCGCAGGCCGGTGAGTCCCAAGATTGCTGAGGAGATTGACCGGGAGGTTAAGTTGATTATCGATGGGGCGCATCACATGGCGCTGTCTGTGCTGGTTGAGAACCGGCAGCTGTTGGAGGAAACGGCTCAAATGCTGTTGCAGCAGGAGGTTTTGGAAGGGGAGAAATTGCGGGAGTTCCTGAAGCGGGGGTCCGTGCCAGTGGATATGGAGCAATGGTTGCGCACCGGCAAGTTCCCCGAAGGGATAGTGTGGATGCAGACAACTTTGACTTGATGAGCGACTGTTCTGTGAGATGGGATAGATCGAGACGAGATAAATCGCGTCTCTACAAGAAGGCGCGATTTATCAGAGGCGATAAATCGCGTCTCTACAAGAGAGAGAGATACACTGCAATAATAATTTGAGTTAATCAAACGGAAGTAAGATGACCAGCCCTACTGCAACACTGCTTGTTTCTTGCCCCGACCAGCGGGGACTTGTGGCAAAACTTGCTAATTTCATCTATTCCCACAATGGGAATATTATTCATGCTGACCACCACACGGATTTTGCGGCTGGGCTGTTTCTCAGCCGGCTGGAGTGGCAGCTGGAGGGGTTCAATTTTGCCCGCGAGGAGATCGCACCGGCATTTGCGGAGATGGCGGAACCGCTGCAAGCGACTTGGGAGTTGCATTTTTCGGATGCGGTGCCGCACATTGCCATTTGGGTGAGCCGGCAGGACCACTGTCTGCTGGATTTGATTTGGCGTCAGCGAGCTAAGGAGTTCTCGGCTGAGATTCCGCTGATTGTCAGCAATCATAAGAATCTTAAGGATGTGGCGGAGCAATTTGGTGCGAACTTCTACCACATTCCGATGACCAAAGAGAATAAACTAGAGCAGGAGGCGAAACAGTTAGAGCTGCTGCGGCAGTACAAGATTGATTTGCTGGTGCTGGCGAAATACATGCAGATCGTTACGGCTGATTTTATAGCACATTTTCCGCGAATTATCAATATTCACCATTCGTTTTTGCCGGCTTTTCCGGGGGCGAATCCTTACGAGAGGGCGTATGAGCGGGGGGTGAAGATTATTGGGGCGACGGCGCATTATGCGACGCCGGAATTGGATGCCGGTCCGATTATTGAGCAGGATGTGGTGCGGGTGAGTCACCGGGATGAGGTGGGGGATTTGATTCGCAAGGGGAAGGATTTGGAGCGGGTTGTTTTGGCGAGGGCGGTGCGGTTGCACTTGCAGAATCGCGTGTTGGTTTATGGGAATAAGACGGTGGTGTTTGGGTGAGGTTGTCTGGGGGAGTGCCGGTGGGTGAGTGCCGGCGAGATGGCACAGGCGAGACGCCTGTGCTACGGGGTTTGGGGGGAGGGGTGGGGTGCCGGTGGGTGGAGGGGATTTAAAAGATATCTGCCATGTAGTTGGAGACACCTTGGCTCCCCTCACCGTATTGGGTGATGAACTCATCTTTTATCCTGCCCACACATGCCTCTATGGCGTCAGTAATAGAATGCTGTTGCAAAACTTTGGCGGCTGAGTTGCGCAGGATTTCAAACAGCTGAGAGCTATAGTCCGGATCTTCGCTTAAAAAGTCCCAGAGTTCCCGTCCTATCAACGTTCTCATCTCCCAGTCAGGTAACAGTTGCTTCAGCAGGCCAATTGTTACAGTTACGTTAGTTCTTTTTCCATAAGTGATTCCTATATAAGCCCTGTCTCCAGCGCTGATTTTCTCTTCAATCTTCTCAGCCCAGTACACTATCTGGTCTTTATCCATGTTGTTTGGGCCACTTTTAATTTGAAGCCAGCATCGCTCACCCGTAGGAGCCGTCTTAATTAAGTCCCATCCTGAATTTTTCGGGCCATTTTCGACTGTTTCTGAACTAGAAAGGAGGATATCTTGGATAAAAAATCCCATTGATGTGACGATAGACCTGGTGGTTGCCATATAAACGTTAAGTCGGACCACCTCTTCTGGGGTGTCCAGGTTTAGCGCTCTGATTAAGAATGGGTTGGGATTAATCTTTTCCAGGGTTAAGATTCTCAGCATTGCCAGCTGCCTCCTCGTGAAATCCCGACTGATACAGGCTAAGAAGTTCTCAGCGACTGTGAGGTCTGGCGAAATATTACCGGAAGCTTTAAAAGCTAAGATGCGCGAAATTTCATCATCAGTCAGTTTGAGTATCCTTTTTCCAGCGATACTCCTGATGTTCGTGAGGTTTTCCACTTCAAGATTAAAGAATTCTTCTATATCGGCAAATTGGTAAGCAAGAGACCGAGCTTTGCTCCTGGTAAGGCCAACCTCTTTTTCCAAAACGAAGGCCAACATATCATGAAGTTGTTCTGACACCGCCTAGACTCCCATTCAAGTTTGAAGCCAATACAAGGTACTGGCTCATGTAGCTCCACTTTACAGCATGTCATAACTTGAAGAGTGAGAGTTGCTCAAACATCTCTCGCCCTCTCGCCCTCTCGCCCCTCACCCACCGGCACACATATTCCCCAATCTCATGAGCCAAAAGCACCGGCACCGCATTCCCAATCTGCCGGTACTTGGAAGCTGTCCCCCCATAAAACACCCAATCATCCGGAAACGTCTGCACCCTCGCGCACTCCCTCACACTCAGCGGGCGCAACTCTTCCGGGTGGCACATATCTGTGGCTTTCTGGTGCGGGCTTGTCGTGACAGTAGGTGCCGGCTTGTCCCACGACAGCCGCCGGTAAAAGCCAACCTTGCCGCCTCCAGATTTATAAGCGCCTCCCATCGCTTCTGCTTTCATATTTTCCGGCAGATGCCTCCAGTTTTGACCGGCTTTCAACAAGCGCAGGTATTTCAACCGGCTCTCTGAATAAGGGACGCACTGTGGCTGGGGGTCATTTAACCCTGCGATAGCATCTCTGAATGTGCGCCATTTCGGCAGCCCACCGGCACCCGTTTCGCTGTGAGTCGGGAGCGGGAGACTAACGGATTCACCCTCTCTCGAACCGATAAATATCACTCGCTCCCTCGTTTGCGGCACCCCGTAATCAGCGGCATTCAGCAAACCGTAAACCACCTCATACCCGATGCGCTTCATCTCTGCCAAAACGGCACGCAGCGCCGCACCGGCAATCTCATCCGCTGCTAGCGGATATCCCCCCACGCGCTCGCGGTGGGGGCGGTGCCGGACCGGCGCGGAAAGCAGCCCCCTGACATTTTCCATTATAAAGAATCGCGGCTGAATTTCTTCAACCATGCGGATAAAATCCACAAACAAACTGCCGCGCGGGTCCATAACTGAGCCCCGCTTGCCGGCTGTGCTGAAAGGCTGGCAGGGGGGTCCGCCTGTCACCAAATCTACCTCACCGGCACGCAGGGATCTCCCGATATCTAGAACACGCCCCCCTTCCTCAAGTACAGTCTGGGCGCTGACACAGCGGATGTCTCTCGGCACAGCACTTTCTGCAAGATAGGGGCGGTTGAGAGCGATGGTTTTTGCAGCGTCAGCATCCAGTTCCACCACGCTGACTGTGTGGAAACCGGCTCGCTCCATGCCGAGGTCTAAACCGCCGGCTCCCGAAAATAGACTGACAGATATGAGCTTGTCGTTAATCACAGCTGTTCTAGGAATTTTGGATTTTTGATTTTTGATTTTGGATTGATAAAGGCGGCAGTATAAGCTTTTTAAGCGCCTGGAGAAAACTCTTATAGCACTAGCCACTTAGATTAGGACGTAGGACAGGCGTCTCGCCTGTCCCAGAGACTTTGAGGCTCGGCGGACGCCGTACCAACGCCTATACTTCGTATCCGAGTGTCCTAAACTGACTGTCTATTGCTAAATCTATCCCAACTTGCTATTATATTATATAGCGGTTCTCAGATAGATGAACTCTGGCCCAGAAACCCGGTTTCTTTAAGAAACCGGGTTTCTCAGTACCTCACTAATACTGCAATTATCTAGCGCTGGGTATTCGTGGGATGAACCCCACTTGGGGTTCATCCAACCGGCTGTGCAACGCCGGTGAATTTAATTCCCCTCATCCACACCCGCCGGCGGAAGCTGCACCGGCTCAACCGGCTCGTTTTGCTGGAAATACGCCTCCAGCACTCGCAGCACCATCGGCGCTGCAAAAGAACCGCCGCCTCCGCCAGAATTCTCCCCAAAAGCCACCACCACAATCTCCGGTTTGTCAGCCGGCGCATACGCCCCAAACCAAGTGTGAGACTCGCGAGGCGGATCTTCCGCCGTGCCCGATTTTCCTGACGCCGGCGGGATGCTCGAAGAATTCAGCGCCTTGCCGGTGCCTCCCGCCACCACACCCCGCAATCCGTCTCGCAGGATATCCACCGTTACCGGTTTCAAATTCAGCGATTGCCGCCACTGCTGCACCGGCTTATTGTCTTTGAGCAGGTGAGGCTGCACCCGGTAGCCGCCATTCGCCGGCACAGCAAACATCACCGCAACTTGCAGCGGAGTTGCCAGCAAATACCCCTGACCGATTGACATATTTATGGTATCGCCTTGATACCAGCCTTCTTTCAATTCCTTCTGCTTCCAAGCGTCATCGGCGACTAATCCCGGGGATTCTTCTTCCGACAGTTCAATGCCGGTTTTTGCGCCAAATCCATATTTTCGCGTCCAATCGATCAGAGTTTTCCCGCCAATCCCGTCGCCGATTTGATAGAAAAAGGTGTCGCTACTCCAAGTGAGCGCCCCCACAAATCCCAGGGAGCCAAAACCGGCGCGGTTCCACTCCCCAAACTCAATCCCGCCGAAGGTGAGGGAAGGGTAAGTTCCCAAAACCGTGTCCGGAGAAAACACCCCGGATTCCAAACCGGCAGTGGTGGTGACAATCTTAAACGTACTCGCCGGCGGAAAGCCTTGGATAGCGCGGTTGACAAAAGGGTGATCCTCACTTTGCAGTTCTTGCCAAGTTTCCTCAGAAATCCGCGTCGAGAAGATATTCGGGTCGAAACCGGGGCGGCTCACCATTGCTAGGACTTCGCCGGTGTTCGGGTTCATCGCCACAATCGCACCTTTATTGTAGCCGAGGGCGGCTTCTGCTGCGTTTTGCAAGTCTAAATCCAGAGTTAAGTGTATGTCCCGACCCCCCTTAGCCTGCTTTTCACCCAGCACTCGCAGGATCTGACCGCTGCTGTCAACTTCAACTCGCTGCCCTCCCCATTCACCGTGCAATTCCTTATCGAAGGCTTGCTCAACCCCCATCTTGCCGATGATATCGCCCATGCGGTATCCTTGCTGTTTGAGCCGCTCTAAATCTTCAAAATCCGCTTCGCCGGTGTAGCCGAGCACGTGCGCTGCCACACCGCCGTTGGGGTACACCCGCACCCCTTCCACATTCACTTTCACCCCCTTGAGATCGTGGCTGTTTTCTTGCAGGGCTGTGACTAGGGAAAGGCTGATATTGCGGGCAACCCGCACCGGCTGCGCCGAGCGATAGCCTATTTCCAGGCGCTTGTACAGTTCTGATTCCGGGATCTCCAGGATTTGCGAGAGGCGCTTCAGGGTAGCTGGCCACTCTGTCTTTTTCTGCGCCCAGGGGGAGAGAAATATAGAGTGGGACAGGCGGCTGGTGGCCAAAATTCTGCCCTTGCGGTCAAAAATATTGCCCCGTGCCGGTTGGTAGGGGATGACGCGAACCCGGTTTTCGTCTGCCAGGTGCCGGTTGCGCGTTCCCTCAAACAGCTGCAGGTAGGCAAGTCGAGCGCCCAGCGCACACAGCATCAGGAGGGTGATCCCCCCCACAATCAGCGACTGGGAAGGTTTTCCCACTGTGCGGCTGGAGAATTGACGACCTGTTGAGGGAGAGTGAATCACAGTCATAGAACGGTGGATCAGCAATGACAAATGTTGCTCTCAACAGGATATACCCGATAGAGCTCAGCGGAAACACACTCTGGCAGTTTTTTTCAGTTCTGGGGCTTGGCCCAGAAAAATTTAGGCAATGGGCTGCATTTTGCGGTAAGATGCAGAATTTATCTCACCTGCTTTTGGCGGAAAGTGGGGATTTGTGGCTGCCGGCTAAAGTGGGGACAGTTTGTAAAATCCTCTCTCAGGAAGAATGAAGAAAAGTTTTCCCTTGGTCCTTCGCTCCCTCTCTCCATATTGCCCCTCTCCCCTGCGCCCCTGAAGTCTCTCGCCCCTCACCCCAAAAAACCCTCTATTCAAAGGCTCGCCTCAGGGGGAGCCCAGCCGCACTTGAGGGAGTCGGCCCAGTTTGCAGCCATTGGGCACCGGCAATTCAATTGGTGCGCCGGCAGCAGGGTTGATTTTAGCGTGCCGGCTCTCGGATTCGATCTCCCGCGCCGGCACCCTGACAGGATTTGCCCGCAGCGCCGGTGGCGAGAACTGGCGAGAAACCCGGTTTCTTTGAGAAACCGGGTTTCTACCTTCGCAGTAGGAGAAACGCTATAGCTTAGGGTTGCAACTCTTGCAACTGTTGCATGTGTTGCGGGCACAGAGTAACCACAGCTGCTGCTATCACTTTTCCCGAAAACAAGGCTCTGGCTTCTAATTGCTCTTGCGGCACTCCTTGAGATGAGATGGACTGGGCGACTTGAGTGGCATAATCTCTAATGGAAACGCCAGAATCAAGAGACTTGCAGGTATCGCTCGCGAGTTTCGTGGCTTGAGCGTTACCTACTTGACTGTAGACTTCCGCTTCTGCCGGCGTCAGCAGTGCCGGTAAGAGTTCTTCAAATTGCTGGGCTTTCGCCGGGATAGCGGTCAGCAGTATTATTGCGGCAGTCAGGCTGATAAGCGATTGTTTGAACACAGGATTTACCCTCATATATATATAGATTCTAACTTCTCCGTTTTCTAGGGGGGATTGGGCGTTATAGCGTGGCCAGAAAGCCGGTTTCTTTAAGAAACCGGGTTTCTCCGCTTTCAGCCCTAGCACTGCCGGTTGGCTGTTTGTAAGTTCAGCGTAGCCCAAAGGTTTGTAAGTTCAGCGTAGCCCAAAGGTTTGTAAGTTCAGCGTAGCCCAAAGGTTTGTAAGTTCAGCGTAGCCCAAAGGTTTGTAAGTTCAGCGTAGCCCAAAGGTTTGTAAGTTCAGCGTAGCCCAAAGGTTTGTAAGTTCAGCGTAGCCCAAAGGTTTGTAAGTTCAGCGTAGCCCAAAAGTTTGTAAGTTCAGCGTAGCCCAAAAGTTTGTAAGTTCAGCGTAGCCCAAAAGTTTGTAAGTTCAGCGTAGCCCAAAGGTTTGTAGTTGGGCTAAAGCCCTCCCACTCCCGCACCGGCAGCCCAATTCTGGGCCTTCAGGTCCTGGAATGCAGCACCCCTGTACTAGAGGGGATCTCCACTGTTTTTGTTTCAGGTGCCGGTGAGGATATTGCCGGTTGACCCCAGGGCAAGGGCTTCGAGATGCCGGTGGTTGGGCCCACCTGCCGGTGGTTGCGCTTAAGCGCAGCGAGAGCGCTTTGCTGCTTTTGCAAGCCCTTTGGCGGAATTTGCAACAGAGTTCGATACAATATCCACAGGTAAGAAAGCTGCCGGTGGTATAGCCGGCCTACCCGGACTAGCGCTTCCCAATTTTCTAAGCAATCTGGCAAAATTAGCGACAGAATGTGATATAATATCGACAGGGAACAAAGCTGCCGGTTGCGGATGCAGTATCATCAAGCTTGACCGGGGGAGAATGAATGAGTGTTGGCGAAAAGGAGCGCAGGCTGTGACCGATAATAAAACAACAAACGTGGAAATCCCTGACGAAGACATCTTCGCCGACGGCACCGGCATCGAGGAGGAAATCGAGGCAGAGGACACTGATAAAGAAGAAAGCATCACCGAACCGTTCAATCCCGCCCTAATTCGGATCGACACTAGGCCGATGACAATCGATTTGCTACTCACAAGAATTAGAGAGGGTGAACTGGACTTAACGCCTACTTTTCAGCGAAAAAGTGGCCTTTGGAAGCCGAAAGAACAAAGCCGACTGATAGAATCTCTTCTGATTCGCATCCCGCTTCCAGCCTTCTACATGGATGCAACCAATGACGAGAGATGGCTGGTTGTGGATGGGCAGCAACGCCTTACAACAATGAAGCGATTTGTGCTAGATAAGGATCTCAAGCTATGCGATATGGAGTTTCTCAAGGATCTTGAGGACAAAACTTACAATGAACTCCCACGTAATTTCCAGCGCCGAATCCAGGAAACCGTCGTCACCGTATATCTCATTGTGAAAGGGACACCACATCAAGTAAAATTTAATATATTCAAGCGCATCAATACTGGGGGTTTGCCCCTCTCACCGCAAGAGATACGCCACGCACTCTATCAGGGAAAGGCAACTGAACTTGTTGCGAGACTCGCTGACTCTGACGAGTTCAAGAAAGCAACAGGTAACAGCCTGCGTCGAGATTACCGAATGGAAGATCGTGAGTTTGGGCTTCGTTTTTTGTCCTTTGCAATTACTCCCTACACAGAATACAAAATCCAGGATTTTGATGAGTTTTTTAATGAGACAATGGCCGCTCTAAATAAAATGTCTGACCGGCAATTGCAGGAACTTGACCGGGGATTCAGGCGGGCGATGATAGCAGCAGTTGAAATTTTTGGGAAATATGCTTTTCGCAAGCGCTATCAAGAGAATACAAGAATGTATCCGATTAATAAAGCATTATTCGAGGTTTGGTCGGTTTCTCTCAATCAACTGAGTGACGGACAGCTTCAGCTACTAAAAGAGAGAAAGGGCGAGGTGAATCAGAAATTCATGCAACTCATGAATAATAGCGATTTCAATAAAGCGGTTTCGGAGAGTACCGGACAGATTAAAAATGTCCAGCGGCGATTTAGTGCCATCGAGCAACTCATCAAGCAGGTATTATCATGATTCAATCACTGCGCTTGCAAAACTTCAAACCTTTTGAAGATCAGTCCCTTCAGTTCAGACCGCTCACTGTGCTTTCTGGGCTGAACAGCACCGGCAAATCCTCAGTGCTTCAAGCACTGCTGCTGTTGCGTCAATCTTACCAGCAGGGTTTATTGAAAAACACCGGCTTGGCGCTCAATGGTGACTTAGTTTGTATCGGTACGGCTCAAGATGCTCTTTTCGAGGGGGCAAAAGAGGACTCAATCGGTTTTGATATTGTCTGGGAAAATGGCAATAACGGAAGCTGGCGTTTCAACTACAAGCGAGAGACGGACGTGCTAGCGCTTGCCTCACCCCCAGCTGCTCGTGAAGTCTATAAATCTAGTCTTTTCACAGATAACTTCCACTACTTGCAGGCAGAACGTATTGGCCCGCGCACATATTTAGAAATATCGGATTTCCAAGTGCGACAGCACCGGCAACTCGGCACCCGAGGCGAATACACGGCACACTTCCTGGCAATTTATAGGGATGAACATATTCCCAGCAGCACCCTGAGCCATCCGCAGGCAACCTCACTGAATCTGAGAGAGCAAGTCGAGGCATGGATGGGAGAAGTCAGCCCGGGAACACGCCTCACAATCAACTCCAATCCGGATTTGGATCTGGTGAGTTTGCAATACTCCTACGGACTAAGTAACAATTACCGCGCCACCAATGTTGGGTTTGGAATTAGCTACACCTTACCCATTGTGGTGGCGGTGCTTGCATCCCCGCCAGGCACATTGGTCTTAATAGAAAACCCAGAAGCCCATCTCCATCCCAAAGGACAATCTCAAATGGGTCAGTTATTGGCACTGGCAGCGATCTGCGGCGTTCAGGTTGTGATAGAAACGCATAGCGACCATGTTTTAAATGGGATTCGCCTTGCGGTTCATGGCGGCAAACTTGACCCCAAAGATGTGCAGCTGCACTTCTTCCAGCGCCAGGAAAAACAAGGACAAGCTGTGAGTGAGGTCGTGTCGCCCCGAATTGATCGAAACGGACGAATTGACCGATGGCCAGATGGCTTTTTCGATGAGTGGGACAAGAGTTTAGAGGCTTTATTAGAACCGGCGGGAGAATAAGAGATGGATCTGGAGATGGTATTGAATGAACTCTCCCTGCAAACTCCCGCTGCTGATATCCCAACAGCGCGACAGCGGATGTCAGACTTAATTAGCACTGTACGCCAAGCAACTAAAAGAGGTGTAAAAAAGATACTTCGCACTCACAGAGATGTTAACACCATCGAACTCGCTCCCGGATATCCGGTGGCTCGCTGGCGCAATGATGAGGAGGTAAATCGAGAGGAGCGCAGTTTCTTCAGAACTCTAACAGCAAAAGCTCCCTTTTGGACTGAAGTTGCTGAAGAAATTAAAACCGACTTTGATTTGTCGCAAGTTTGGCACCAAAAAGAGCAAGCAATAGGATTTTGTTTTGCTTTGGTGAGTGAGGCACTCGCGGTTAGCTTGAACTCGGAAGCGCGATGGGATTGCAGCCGGTTAGAGTTGGAAGTCACACGACTTGACGGCAGTGAAGAATTAATCGATAAGCGAGTCGAAATTGTTCACGCAAGTCGCAGCAACCATGTGGGAGAACACGCTGATTGGATTAAGGAACGTATCCGAATAGCAGTGGGCGACGGAGTGGAACTCTGGAATCGTAAAGAAGAGTTATTTCCCAAGCTAATATTCTGCGATTCTATTGGCGAGCAATTGCAAAGCCTAAAGACCGGCAACCCCATGCTGCGACAGGTTGTGAAACGGCTGTCTGAGCTTGAGGAGTGCTGTAACAGTTGGACAGTCGGAGCGTTCGATCTAGACAGTCTTCCCAGTAAAGCATCTCCGGAGAGTGAGACAAGACTGAAGCAGTTGAAACAGAAACTAACCTTTAAGTGTCCTGATGGCAAGCAACGCCTCTTCAGTTTGCACGTCCGCATGACACCGGCAGCTTGGCGGCTTCATTTTTCTGCCGAATTAGGCTCCAGAAAAATAATCATCGGTTACATTGGCCCTAAACTGCAATAATCGCAACCTTATCTTACCGCAGGACAGGCGTCCCCCCTGTTAGGGGCACAGGCGAGACGCCTGTGCCTGCGCCATCTTTTGGCCTCCCGCTCTAGCGCTCCGGAAACAGCTGGCCGTACCGCTCAGTCGGCTGATTCACCTCACGCAAGCGAGACGTGACAAACCTGTCCATCCAACCCTCCAAATACGCCCGATTCGCCTGCCGTTCTTTCGCATCAGCTGTATCCAGCGGATACGGCGCTAACCCCTGAATCGCCGCCGTCGTCACGCAAAACATCGACTTCTGAAAAGTCTGGCAAATCTGCACCCGCAAGTCATCCTCACCCCGACAACTCTTGCGATAAACCTCATGCAAATACTCCGGGATAAAATGCCGCATATCCTGCATCAGCTGCGTCGGCGGAATACCGGCACCCCCAATCGGAAGCGGATCGGCATACAAAGCCCCATAAGCAAAATCCTCCTGACCCACAGGAATTTGCTGCGCTTGCGCATTGAAAGAAACCGTCCCCGGAAAAGGCGTCCCCCGGAAGAAAACCGCCTCCACATAAGGCACCGCCGTATCCGCAAGGAACGTCAAACCGGCTTCTTTCGGAAGGATATCATACACCTCGCCCCCGATCTGCACACTGTAGGTAATCGGGTTATTTGCCGCCGCCACCAAACCCGCCTTAATATGCTCCACCACCTGCGGAATCGATTTGATTTCCCCGCTGTCATAGCGGTCAGATAGCGTCAGGAAAATATCTCGCATTACCTCCCAGAACTGACCCAGACCGCTGTAATACGCCAGCATGCGGATTTGTTCCGGCAAAAACTCCGGAAACAGCCGGTGCAGTCCTCCCATCAGCACATTGCCCTTCAATTTAGCCCGGATAGCCTTTTCAGCCAGCTGGTAGAATTGTGGGGAATCCAAAAACTCATCCAGCCCCCCGCCGCCGTGCCAGAGCATGGATCTCATGCAATACTCAGCATACTCAAAATTAATCCGGTCATGCCACCAGTGGCGCAGCAGCTTCTCCAGAGTAATCTCCCCGTTAAAATATTTGAAGAACGGGAACAAAACTAAAAACTGATGGTCAGCAATATAGGTGAGGTTGCGGGAGTAGGCATCCAAAACGATGCCATAGCTTTTTAAAATACCGACAACTTCCAATAGGTTTTCCGGCGAATCCGGCAGCAGCGCAACACCTGCTTCCAGGCGCTCAATATACTTGGCCAGAGGATGAGTAGAAGGTTTTAAAGTTGCAATTGTCATAGCCAATTCCCCTCAATTTTTTCGATGTTTCTCATTGCGGGGCGGAGCCCCGGAACACATGTATAAGAGGCAAGAGCCTGCTCTCTTTCAGCACATGTGTGATATAAGCTGTTAAGCTTTTAATCTGCCTGTCACTTCAGAAGGAGGCAGAGCCTCCAGAACCCGTTCCCAGGCTCTGCCTGGGAACGAGGTATCCTTTCCTGTCTCATAGGTATGAGACACTTTTTTAGGAGATAAAAATCACTTGGCGGCGCTTTCTGGGAAGACCTGCGCGACAGCCGGCGGCGCATCCAGCATGGCTGTCGCGGTGCTCTCGCTCCAGCGCACCATCCAGCTCGGCTGAACTCCCAGCACAACGATAACCACTGCCAGAATCATCGCCGGCATGCGATCGCGCCAGCGCACCTGCGGCAAATTCACCACTCGTTCCGACAGCCGGCCAAAAAAAGCGCGGTTAACCAGCAGCAAGAAGTAAACAGCCGTCAAGCCGGTTCCCACCATGCACAGCAGCGTTTGCGCCGGAAAAACTGGGAAACTGCCGCGAAACACCAGAAATTCAGCAATAAACCCCGCCATGCCCGGAATGCCGGCACTCGCCATCACCCCCAAAATCATCAGGCTGCCAACCACAGGCAACCCGCGTTCCGGGTTGAGCAGCCCCGTGAGGACTTGTAAATCGCGACTTCCCGCCTTCTTGTAAACCACACCCACCAGCAAGAACAGCATCGCCGAAATCAAACCGTGGCTGATCATCTGGAAGACAGCCCCCACCAGGCTCACCGGCGTCGCCGCCGCGCCCGCCAGCAGGATGTAACCCATGTGGCCCACGGACGAGAAGGCGACCATTTTTTTCATATCTGTTTGGGCAATCGCCGCCAGTGCGCCGTAGAGCACGCTCACTACTGCCCAGCCCGCTAGCCACGGGGCCAAAGTCGCCCAGGCATCGGGAAACAAGCCCAAGCCAAACTTGAACAGCCCATAAGTCCCCAGTTTCAGGAGCACGCCAGCCAGCAGCACAGAAATCGGCGTCGAAGCCTCAACGTGAGCGTCAGGGAGCCAGGTGTGGAAAGGAACCAGGGGAATTTTGATCCCAAACGCCACCAGGATTCCCCCCAGCAGCAGCAGTTGCGTCTCCAGAGGCAAAGCTTGGGCCAGCTGCGGCTGGTAAGCAAAGCTATTTGCGCCGGTGTTCCAAACCAGCCCCAAAAATGACGCCAGCACCAGAATCCCAGACACGGCGGTGTAAAGGAGAAACTTGGTTGCCGCGTAGCCGCGCCGCTGCCCCCCCCAAATCGCTATTAAGAAATATAGAGGAATGATTTCCAGTTCGTAAAACAGGAAGAACAGCAGCAAGTCCTGAGCCAGGAAGGCACCGGCAACACCGGCACTCAGCAGGAAAAGCAAACTGTAGTAAAACCGTGGCCGCAGGACGGACTCATCCGTGCTGTAAATAGCAATCCAGGTCAGCAGGCCATTTAAAATCACCAGCGGCAAAGACAAGCCGTCCACTCCCAGCTGGTAGGTCAAACCCAAAGCTTCAATCCAGGATACTGACTCAGAAAACTGCACTCCCGCCGCAGCAGGGTCAAACTGACTGGCCAGGATGACTGACCAGATGAAAATGCCGCCGGCAATCGCCAAGGCGACTTGACGGGTGCGAGCCGGTGTCACCGTTCCTGGCCAAAACCCGATGAGAGCAGCACCCAGTACAGGCACCCAAATCAAGGCACTAAGCATCAATAGTTATGTCTCCTTTTGCCAATCGCTAATTTGAAATTTGTAATCTATAACCTGACGTAGGACAGGCGTCCCGCCTGTCCCTCCTCTGGGCGCACCTCCCTAAAATGGCCAGCTCATCAGAATCACTAAAAGACCGACGCCGACGACTATCGTCAGCACGTAGAACTGCGACTGACCGGTAACGTTATACTTCAAGCCTTCGCCGCCGAAAATAGCGCTCAGCCCTACTAGGTTAACTGCGCCATCGACCACATAGCGGTCAAACCAGGCGGTTATCCTGGAAAACCGATCCACGGCAAACACCACAGTCACGCGGTAAAGCCGGTCAATATAGAAGTCATACGCCAGCAAGTCTTGCAGGAATCGCAAGCGGGGCTGCACCGGCCTCGACCAAGTTCTCTCCAGAGAAATCGCTCCCCCTGCGACAGTGCCGGTGAGCCCAGATAAAATTAGCAGCACCACCGCCGCCAGATTTAGGTAACTCCAGTCTGGCAGCAGGGACAAGCGCAGCATGATCGCCGGCAGGAACAGGGTGACCAGGATCAGCGACACCATCGGCACCGCCATTGGCCAGGGAACCTCTGGGGCGCGGCGCGTTTTCGGCCCGGGCTTGCCCAAAAACACCAGGCGGAAGAGGCGGGTGAGATTCAAAGCGCTCAAGAAGTTGACCGCCAGCAGCACCGCCACCACCCAGGGATGGCTGAACCAAAACACGTCAATCCCTTCCCGGAAGGCCCAAAAGCCTCCCAGGGGCAGCAGTCCCACCAACCCAGCTGAACCGACCGCAAACGCCGTGGTGGTTGCCGGCATGCGCGACCAAAGCCCGCCCATTTCGGCAAGGTTTTGGTTGTTGGTTGTGGCGATTACCCCTCCGGCGCTCATAAACAGCAGCGCTTTGGCCCATGCGTGGGTGAACAGCACAAGCAGGGCGAAATTCGTCCACTGCATGCCCACGGCGATAAATACCAGTCCCAAGTAAGCGCTTGTGGAGTGGGACAGCGCTCGCTTGATGTCGATTTGGGCGATGGCGACTAAGGAAGCGCCAATTGCCGTGACTGTTCCGATGGCGATCAGGGCGGTTTGCGCCACCGGCGAGAGCACCAAAACCGGCTGGAGTTTAATCAGGATGTAAGCGCCGCAACCCACCACCACCGAGTTTCGCAAAATCGAGGCAGGGTTTGGGCCTTCCATTGCTTCATCCAGCCAGATGTGCAGCGGGAACTGGGCGCACTTGCCGGTGGGGCCGGCAATCAGGGCCAACCCCAGCAGCGTCGCTGCTGCGGGAGAGAGAGAGGCTGTTTCCGCCCAGTCATAGAGGTCGTTAAAATTCAAGCTGCCGGCAATGCAGGCTAGCGCCACAACGCCCATCAGCAGCAGTACGTCTCCCACCCGCTTGGTTAAGAAAGCGTCTCGCGCTGCGGTCACCACCAGGGGCTGGGCGTACCAGAACCCCACCAGCAAATAGGTGGAAAGGGTGAGCATCTCCAGAAGGGCGTAGCTGAGAAATAAGGAGTTGCTCACCGCCAGCCCGCTCATCGCCCCCTCAAAAAATCCCATCAGGGCAAAGAAGCGGGCTAGGGCCCAGTCTTTCTCCATATATCCCAGGGCGAAGAGTTGCGCCAGCAGACTTAAGCCGGTCACCAGTTCCATTGCTCCCACACTCACCGAGGAGATGTCCAGCGCTAGGGATAAGTCTAAATCTGCTACGCGAAGCCAGTGGATTATTAATTCTTGCGCCTCTTGGTTCCAGGTCTGCCGGAACACCAGCCCGCCGTGGGCGAAGGCTACGACGGTCATCAGCAGGTTGAAGTACGCCGCCGGTCTCGGTCCTGTCCTGCGGATCGCCCCCACTGACCACGGCAGGGTCAAGATGGCACCGATTAAGCCATAGAAAGGTATCCACCAACTGGTTTGGAGGAGAAACTGATTCATCAAAGCCCAACCCCTTGCGATTGCGAACTATACAAAATGATCAATCTGTCCCTGAAGGTATTTCAGGGTTCCGGCGCTGCTGTGTCAACGTTAGATGAATATTTTTTAACTTTTGTTCTGTTCAGTTTAACCTATGGCTTGCCATAAAGTAAAACTTGTCAGCTAAAAATAAACTCTATTGCTCCTCTAACTTTTACTTATATGTCTCAAGCGCGTTGAGTGTTTTTACTTAGGTATCTGCCCAGCCGCCCCCACATTTGGGCTGCCGGCAGCCCCCGGAGGCCCCCCGGAGGCCCACCTGAGGGGGCCGGATTCGAGGTCACTCCCTAAATTTAGTAATATCCGAAAGAATGGCTTTTACAAAATCCGTCTTCAGACAGGTTTTGTCTATATGCTTTCTTCCGGAAGTAATAAATTTCGAGAGGTGAGCCACCGGCATAGCTTGGACATCGGCGATCGGTGCCCTCTGGCCCGCCGCCCGGGGCCATGCCCCATGTCCGATTCCCTCCGGTCCGAACCGGCAATCTTGCCGGTATTAAAAGTCTAGTTTTAGTAAAAGTAATAAAGAAATTATAAAACAGCCGCCGCCCCGCCAGAAACCAGCCCGCTGTGCTCCTGGCACCCGGCGCTGGGCCCGACTGTTAAATTTTGTTAATTTTTGCAATCAAGTTTTATGATAAGGATTTATATTGTCAAGGAAGCCACTCTTCCCTATTCTTGAATTTGGGAATGCTAAGCGTTTTTCTCCGTAGGGGAAAATAGGGCATTTCCGTCAAAAGTTTCCGGGGTCAAGCTGGGCGAGGCCCAGTGAATTACGCTCATCCTACAGGAGATCCAAGATGTCAATCGCAGTTGGAATGGTTGAAACGAAAGGCTTTCCGGCTGTCGTGGAAGCTGCAGATGCGATGGTCAAAGCCGCCCGCGTCACCCTGGTGGGGTACGAAAAAATCGGCAGCGGTCGCTGTACCGTCATTGTCCGGGGGGATGTGTCGGAGGTGCAAGCCTCTGTCGCAGCGGGGATTGAATCCGCCAGGCGGGTGAATGGCGGTGAGGTGCTGTCCACCCACATCATTGCCCGCCCCCACGAGAACTTGGAGTACGTTCTACCGATTCGTTACACCGAAGCAGTTGAACAGTTCCGAAGCTACTAGGGCCACCGGTCGCCAGCAAGCGTGGCCTCGGTCTTCACTGCCCTTGCCCGCAGGGGGCGTCCAAAAACACCAGCAGCCGCAGGCGGCGCGCCCGGTGTGGGGGGCCACCGGCATCCCTACGGCCCCCCGACCGGGCGGCTGCCGGCGCGGCGAGCGTGATTTTTGGACAAATCGTTTGAGCTAAACATGTTTTAGGAGCACAGCAGATGTCAATTGCCGTAGGAATGGTAGAAACTTTGGGCTTTCCGGCTGTCGTGGAAGCTGCAGATGCGATGGTGAAAGCCGCCCGCGTCACCCTCGTGGGCTATGAAAAAATCGGCAGCGGTCGCGTCACCGTGATTATCCGGGGGGATGTGTCCGAAGTGCAGGCTTCCGTCGCCGCCGCCATCGATAACGTCAAGCGAGTCAACGGCGGGCAAGTCCTGTCCACCCACATCATCGCTCGCCCACACGAAAACCTGGAGTACGTCCTGCCGATTCGTTACACCGAAGCCGTCGAGCAGTTCCGCGAAGCGACAGGCGACATTCGCTCGCTCCGCAGACCGTAAAAACCGATGCAAATTGCCAAAGTCAAGGGCACGGTCGTCAGCACCCAAAAGGAACCCAGTCTCAGAGGCTGCAAATTTCTGCTGCTGCAATTGCTAGATGAGGAAGGACGCCAGCTTCCAGAGTACGAGGTGGCCGGGGATACGGTCGGTGCCGGTGTCGATGAGTGGGTTCTCGTCAGCCGTGGCAGCGCCGCCCGCCAGATTCCCGGCAGCGAACACCGTCCCCTCGACGCTTTGGTGGTGGCGATTATCGACACGGTGACCGTGGAAAATCGCCTGCTTTACAGCAAGAAAGACCAATATCGTTAACCAGTCAGCTCTCAGCCAACCGCAGGCAACACACGGCGGGCTGATGGCTGGCACAAGCGAGTGCTTATTAAGAAAGGAGAAACTTAGATATGGCAGTCCGCAGCCTAGCGGCACCCCCAACGCCGTGGTCGAGAAATTTGGCTGAGCCAAAAATTCACGAGACAGCCTACGTGCATTCTTTTTCTAACATCATTGGGGATGTGCGCATCGGGGCCAATGTCCTGATCGCTCCAGGTACGTCAATCCGGGCTGATGAGGGCACTCCTTTCTACATTGGTGACAGCACCAATGTCCAAGATGGGGTGGTGATTCACGGTCTGGAAGCCGGTCGGGTGATTGGAGATGACCAAGATCGCTACTCGGTGTGGATTGGCAAAAACAGCTCCATCGCCCACATGGCCTTGATTCACGGGCCGGCCTACGTTGGGGATGACTGCTTTATCGGCTTTCGCTCCACAGTGTTTAACGCCCGCGTCGGCAAAGGCTGCATCGTGATGATGCACGTCCTGATCCAAGACGTTGAGATCCCCGCCGGCAAATATATTCCTTCCGGAGCGGTGATCACCAACCAGCAGCAAGCCGACCGGCTGCCAGACGTTCAGGAATCAGACCTGAAATTTTCCCGCCACGTCGTGGGCATTAATGAGGCTCTCCGCGCCGGCTACCAGTGCGCTCAGGACGTGGCCTGCATCGCGCCGGTGCGGGACGAACTCGGGAAAGGCACCAGCTCCAATGGCCACAGCGCCGGTGCGGCGGCTTCTTCGACGCTCAGCAGCGAAACCGTCGATCAGGTGCGCCAGCTTCTGGCTCAAGGGTACAAGGTGGGCGCGGAACACGCCGACGAGCGCCGGTTCCAAACCAGTTCTTGGAAAACTTGCGGGGCGATTAAGGCCAAGCAGGAAGCCGGCGTGGTGGCTGAGCTGGAAGCTTTTGTGGCAGCATTCAGCGGCGAATATGTGCGCCTGATCGGCATTGACTCGAAAGCCAAGCGCCGGGTGCTGGAAACCATTATCCAGCGCCCCAATGGCCGCACTAATCCGCCGGCGAAGTCGGCACCGGCACCCGCCGCCACCAGCAGCGCACCCGCTGCGGCAGCTTCCGGCAGCTTGAGCGCCGAAACCGTCGAACAAGTGCGCCAGTTGCTGGCTCAAGGGTACAAGATCGGCACCGAACACGCTGACGAGCGCCGCTTCCAAACTTCTTCTTGGAAGAGTTGCGCTCCGATTCAGTCCAAGGATCAGTCTGCAGTCGTGGCTGAACTGTCAGCTTGTCTGGTAGAACACGGCGGCGAATACGTGCGCCTGATTGGCATTGACCCGAAAGCCAAGCGCCGGGTGCTGGAATCGATTATCCAGCGTCCGGGGGACAAGGCCCCCAAGGCGTCGGGCTCCGCACCGGCAGCAGCCCCTGCTGCGGCACCCGCTTCTAGCAGCCCCTCTGCCAGCAACGGCTTGAGTGGCCCAGTGCAGGACCAAGTGCGCCAGCTGCTGGCTCAAGGGTACAGGATCGGCACCGAACACGCCGACGAGCGCCGCTTCCAAACTTCTTCTTGGAAGAGTTGCACTCCCATTGACTCCAAGAATGAGTCGGAAGTAATGGCGGCTCTAGCCGGCTGCGTCGCTGAACACAGCGGTGAATATGTGCGCCTGATTGGCATTGACCCGAAAGCCAAGCGCCGGGTGCTGGAAACCATTATCCAGCGGCCCAAAGCTCTGGCCAGTCGCTAACGGCCAATGTAGAGACCGTACATGTACGGTCTCCACACAGCGGCCAGCAGCCAGCGGTCAGGAGTGACAAATAGCACAACTGCGCTATATTGTCAAAGTCTAGCGCCGCATGCCGGCGCTCTCCCGACAGCTGGCAGCTGGCAGCTGACTTAGAACAAAAAAGAGGTTCCCATTCCCATGCATTTGCCGCTACTGCGACCGATTAGCACAGCTAGCTATTTCGTAAGTGGCGATGTGGTCATTGATGAGTGTGCGGCGATCGGGCCGGGCGCAATCCTGCAGGCAGATGCCGGCAGTCGGATTGTCATCGCTGCCGGTGTCTGTATTGGCATGGGGGCAATTCTCCACGCTCACCAGGGAAGTATAGAAGTGGAGGCCGGTGCCAACCTCGGCGCGGGCGTCCTGATCGTGGGCACCGGCAAGATTGGAGCCAACGCTTGCGTGGGCGCTGCAACGACGGTATTCAACAGCTCGATCCAGCCAACCTCTGTGGTGCCGGCGGCATCGATTATCGGAGATACCAGCCGTCAAGTCGCTCTGACGCCAGAACAGGTGGACGTGGGCCGAAACGGCTCAGCACCTCCCGTTGAGGACGTGGCAGAAAACAGCCCGGACAGCGCCGCAACCGGCCCGCCGGCAGCAGAGCCCGCCCCAGCACCGCCAGAGCCTCAATCCCCCGTGTCCCCACCCCCAGCGTACAGCCAGCGTCACCTGAACCGGCTGATGATGACCCTTTTCCCTAACGGTCAGTCCTTAAACCGCAACTCGTTTCAGGGGCCTCCTGCTGGAGGCATCTGAAAGTAACACATCTAAATTTCATAAATAGAGGAATAAGGGAGGGGAGAGAAAGAATTGGGGAGAAAGAATTATGAATGGAAAGGAAAACTTAAAAGTTCAAAAGTCTCAACTCTCCCAATCTCCCCCTCTCAAGCACGCGAGCGTCGGGTTTGACAGGCGGTGGTTAAGCCAAGGCGGAAAAACTTAATAAAAACAGTCAAAGCGCAGGAGAGAGCGGCCAGCACGGGCAGCCGGCAGGCGGAGCGGAGAAGCAAATGTAGAGACAGCGGCCTGACCTTGCCTCTACAAAAGACAGAGGTTGCAGAAAAGTTGTGAGATTTATTCTTTTGTTTAATTGAAGTCTACAACATGATGGAATTACAAAGGCAACGGCGAGTCTCCCTGGAAGAATCGAGGCAACTAGACCCCCTGCGGGAAACAGCCCTGGGGTTAGTCTCGACCCGGAGTTTTCCAGCTATCGTGGGCACTGCAGATATGATGCTGAAATCCGCAAAGGTGACCCTGGTCGGGTACGAAAAAATTGGCAGCGGGTACTGCACGGCGATTGTGCGGGGCAGAATTGCAGATGTCCGCCTGGCGGTGGAAGCGGGGGCGGACACCGCCGCCCAGTTTGGCCAATTAATCTCCAAGTTGGTGATCGCCCGACCCATGCCCAACCTGGAAGCCGTGTTCCCGATTGGCAGCCGCTTGACGGACTTGGTACAGGGAAACAGTTACAGCCGGTTGAGCAATCAAGCTGTGGGGTTGCTGGAAACCAGGGGCTTTCCGGCAATGGTGGGAGCGTGTGACGCTATGCTCAAGTCCGCTGAGGTGCACCTGGCGTCCTATGAAACGATTGGCGACGGGCTGTGCACGGCTATTATCCGGGGGCGCGTGGCGGATGTGGCGGTGGCGGTGGAAGCCGGCATGTACGAAGCTGAGCGGATTGGGGAATTCAGCACCCTGATGGTGATTCCCAGACCTCTGGATGACTTGGAGAAAACCCTGCCGGTGGCCAGCTGCTGGATCGAGGAGCAGAAACCCCTGCTGATGCCGGTCAGCGTTAGGGAGAAGCAACTGGAAACAGAACTGGTCAAACTACCGGATTTGCAGAAGCTGCCGGCAGTCAGGGAAACCGAAAAGGAATTGGTGGAACTGCCGGATTTGACCCAGTTGCCCAATCGCAGGGGGGAGTGAGAGAGAAGAAAAAGGCGCTGCTGCAGAGCTGGGATAGGAAGGCATTGGACAGTTCGCCGGCGGTCCCTACAGGAAACCGAGTTGCGGGCGAAACAGGAGGGGTAACTCCGCCAACACACCATCACCTCTCTGCGCAACGCCATCTGGAAGGGGAATTACGCTCATGAGATTTGTTTGATGATAGCTTGCCTATTTCATAAAGGGAAGTAAAGGTTACTGATTGTTATAATAGAGAAAAGTCTATGAAGGGGGGTTAGGAGTAGGTCACTTGCTACAGGCAACGCTCCATCAGTTAAAGGTATTTGAAGCGGCGGCGCGGCACGGCAGCTTTACCCGCGCCGCTGAAGAGCTGTTTCTGACTCAACCCACAGTCTCGATGCAGGTGAAGCAGCTGACGAAAGCAGTGGGCCTGCCCCTGTTCGAGCAGGTGGGCAAGCGGCTCTATCTCACGGATGCCGGTCGAGAGCTGCTGGCGACTTGTCACGAGATATTCGCTCGGCTGTCGGAGTTCGAGATGACGGTGGCGGATATGAAAGGGCTCAAGCAGGGCCAGCTGCGGCTGGCGGTGGTGACAACGGCCAAATATTTTGTGCCGCGCATCCTGGGCCCGTTCTGCCGGCGCTACCCGGGGATTGATGTCTCGCTGCAGGTTACTAACCACGAACAGATGCAGGAACGTCTCAGCTTCAATCGGGACGATCTCTATATTCTCAGCCAGCCACCGGCAGGGTCCGACCTCCACTGCCAGCCGTTTCTGGAAAACCCGCTGGAAGTGCTGGCGTGGTGCAATCACCCGCTGGTTGGGGAAAAGAATATTCCCTTGGAGCGGATTGCGGAGGAGCCTTTTATTATGCGGGAGCCTGGATCGGGAACGCGGGGAGCTGTGCAAAAGCTGTTCGAGGAACGGGGGCTCAAGCTCAAAGTGCGGCTGGAGTTGGGCAGCAATGAGGCGATTAAGCAAGCGATTGCCGGCGGTTTGGGAGTGTCTGTGTTATCTCGCCACGTCTTGGCGCTGGAAGGCAATACGGGTCAGGTGACTATCCTCGATGTGGAGGATTTTCCGATTCCAAGGCAGTGGTATGTTGTCTATCCCACCGGCAAGCAGCTGTCTGTGGTTGCTAGCACTTTTTTCGACTATTTGCTGGATGAGGGAAAGCGGGTGGCTGAGGAAACTGCGGCGATTAAGATTACGGGTTAGTCGGGACAGGCATGGGGCATGGGGCATGGGGCATGGGGCATGGGGCATGGGGCATGGGGCATGGGGCATGGGGCATAGGGAATAGGGCATAGGGCACCGCTCGTGGGACATTGGCAATTTCCCCGGCTCCCCCGGCTCCGTTGCTCCCCCGCTCAATTCGCAATGCCCAATGCCCACTGCCGGCTGCCCACTGCCGGCTGCCTTAGTTGGACACCTCGGACATCTCAATCACCCGCCCTTCGATATCTTTGACCAAAAAGTTCAGGGGCTTGTCTTGGCGAATTTTGTACTTGATGTTTTGCGTCTGCACCCGCATCAGCAGTTGATCGAGGCAGTCGCGATCGAAGCAGACATGGCGCTGCCGGTTTTTTTGCCCCGCGCTCGCCCCAGAGATAATGTGCAGCTGGGTGTTTTTCTGGAGCTGGTACCACAGCCCATCGGAGGTGTTGAGGTTGGTTTTGGGCGTTGCCACACCGGCTGACATGTAAAGCGGGTCAATGCCGGTGGCTCCCAGGGTTTGCTCGTAGTTGTAGTAGTAGTGCAGCGGCACTTCTGCCACCGGCAGGTCTAGCAGCCCTTCATAGAACTGTCGCGCTATCTCCAGATCGGACACCATGACGGTATAAACTTTGGGGGCGCTGGTGAGAAACATCCACATGGCCCCGGCGTAAGCCGCCAGCAGCATCACCATGATCCCCTGGGTGGAAAACAGGCTGTCCAGAGGCAGGGAGGGCAACAACGAGCTGAGGGTGGGAGGGAGACTAACTGTTAGAGGCATGAGCCAACAATAAGGGATGAACGACGCTATCTAGAATTTATCTGCGGACTGGCGGTCTGCTGTCTGGGACTGAGAGTGAGAAAGCAGGCTATTGTTAATTATTCTATCAAGGCCACATCAATCCCGCTGCCGGTGGCCCGGGGAACTGGGGTGCCGGTTTGAAATTTCACTCATCCTGTCCCCTCGATCCGTCTCCCCCCTCCCCACAGGCGAGCGGGCTGTGTCAGTTCGGGGTTTCACTAGATATATTAAATGAGGCTGGCAGCAGCAAGCGATTTGCCACCATATGCTGATCTATGCTATACTTTGCTCAAGACAGCCACCACGACCCGAAAACCAAAGGCGGGTGGTTGCTCTGAAAAGTCCAAAACAGCTATCTAAACCCGATTTCCACTCGGTAGGTGGCTGTGTCTAAATCGCCTTAAAGCCCGAAACCCAAAGGCAAATGGCCTTTAGACTTGATTGAGACAGCTTCTTTCTCAAAGGAAGTCACTTTGTCTGGAGTTTGGACGTTGTGCTCGCGGGTTCCCTGCGGGCATGGGTTGATACGCCTTGGCTGAAAGGTAGCCTCCTTTGCTTATGTATTTGTTATCAATTGACAGCAATTGATAGCAAAAATGTATCGGAAACAATCGCAGCAAGTGGTTGGACACTGTGGAACTGCCTACTTTTCCAGAATGCAACCATCCGATGGTCAAGTCGCTGTTTCATCACAGCGATCAGGAATTGCTGACGCTTTTTCAGCGCCATCCTGACCTGGGGAAGTTCTTTACAGCGATTTTCGCTCGCTACAGCCCGATTGTCTATACGCTGATTTCCCACTCGGCCAAATCGGTGGTTCAGGCTGACTATCTGTTTGCTCTCACCTGGCGGCACATCTTTCACGAACTGCGGGATTTGGACCTGCGCCAGGACTATGACACCGGCGGTAAGACGTCGGCTCTCAGCTTGCAGAACTGGCTGATCAATACGACGGCTCTGTGCATTAATTCGGTGGAATTGCCGCCGGTGGAGTCGATCCACTACTCGCTGCAAGCTGCGCCCCCTCCCCTGTGGTGCTATGTCCAGCAATCGCTGGACTTGCTTTTGCCCCTGCAGCGGGTGGCGATCGTGATGGCCCAGACGTTCCACTGGAGTGAAACGCGCATTGCGGCTTACCTTCAGGCGGAGGGAGAGAATCTCACACCGGCTGATGTGCCCAAACTCCTCGAAGAAGGCTATCGCCTGCTGGAAGCTCAGCTGCCGGCTGATATTCACGCCATTTATCTCGATGGCCAGACGAGTCCTGGCGCTGAGGGCTCAGCTGTTAATTAGGTGCGCCGGTGAAGAAATTTCCTTGACAAATAGAAAAGTGTATGGTATAATGCCGCAACGGTTTGTAGGGCTGGCGGTGGGGCTGGCGGTGGGGCTGCGGCGATTGACGGTTTGGTGGCGTCTAGCAGCTCTCTGGGACGGTATTCCCGCGCTTTTCAATTGCTGGAGGAGCGGTTTAAATTGGCCACGGAGCCGGAAAGCCGGCGTCAGGAACTGGTGACGCTGCGGTCTTTTGCCAGACTCTACCGGCAAGTGGGAGACTGCCCGAAAGCCCGCAGTTTTTACCGGCAAGCGGTGAGGGAGGCTGGCGCTGTGGAGGATGGGATTAGAATAGAGAAACCGGCTTTCTTTAAGAAAGCCGGTTTCTGAAGCATATTATTTGAACCCCGGCAAAGAAACCCCCCTACTTTTTAAAGTAGAGGGGGTGAGGGAGTTTAATCCAGCCAGAGAAATTCAAAGCCAGTCTATGTTATGAGCGCTTTTTCCTGAGTTACGGAGCTGCTGGGGTCTCAGGCGCTGGGGTTTGATCGAGCGCTGAAGATGCTGCATCGGATTTTGCCACAGGAGAAGCGGCAGTAACCGGAAGCACGCCTTGGGGATGGCAAATTGGGGTATTGGCAAATACCTCCAGGTCTAGAATGATAGGGACATATAACTTGATAGGAACCTTGTATGTGCAAACTTGGTTGCAGTCGCAATCGCCGGGTTTCTTGTTAGTGTCAGGCATCGTTTTTTCCTCAAATTTAGCGTGTCCTTTTGGGGGACACTTTCAGTTTGCCTCTGCAACTACAGGTCAGTCAACCGAAGTTTAGGAACTTAAGAAAGAAGTTAAGCATTAATCTCGCTCTGTCTCTAAAACAAAGCAGTAGACTAGGTTTTAGCTGATTTAAAATTTTGCTGGAGCGCGGGAGGGTCGCTCTTGAACTGTGAAAAAAAACCTTTATCTTCGGAAACGCTCTCAGCCTTTACATTTATTAAAAAAATCTGCCAGCTGGCCGTCTGAAAATCTACCCTTGGGGGGATGTGAGCTGTAAGTCACATCCATTAGGAATAGAGTAAAGCAGTTACGATGGGGAAATTCGGGTCAGTTTTTTGGCCTGAACAGCCGGAACCCCTCGGAAAAGTGCATCTCACCTTTGAAAATCTTTGTGGGGCAAGCGAAACAGAGCGCACAGCAGCGGAAGCTCGTCTCGCCTTGCCCCTTTCCATAAGCCTATTGACATTCCTGAGATGCTCTCTATGAATTCAAAAAAACAGAGACGCCGGCGCGGTGTCATCCTCACGCCACAAGGATTGCAAAAACTCAAAGCGGCAGAATCCCAGGCGGAACTGAGGGAAAACAAAGGCAAGCGCTACACCCTGGAAGCCTTGAGCGAGCGCACCGGCTTAAATCCAGATACGCTGATGAAGGTATTCGCTTGCCAAGTTGGGGTGGATAAACAAACCCTGAATTGTTGCTTCAAAGCGTTTAACCTGCGGCTGGAGCCAAGAGATTATTCCCGCCCCGATCCTCAGGTTGAGAAGCGAGAGGGTGCGGGGGTTCAGGTGCGCCGAGATTGGAGCGAAGCGCCTGATGTTTCTGTTTTCTACGGGCGCAGTGAAGAACTGGCGACGCTCCAGCGCTGGATTGTGGGAGAGCGCTGCCGGCTGGTGGCGCTGTCGGGGATGGGCGGAACCGGCAAAACCTGTCTGTTGGTGCGCACCGCTGAGCAAATTGAAAATGGGTTCGAGTTCGCAATCTGGCGAAGTCTGCGCCACGCACCGCCGGTCAGGGATATTCTAGCAGAGTTGCTGAGATTCCTCTCCAATGAGTGCCCCCCCACCCCCCCCAAGGCATGGGGCGGTGAGGGGCGAGAAACTGCAGAGGCTATGATTTCGCAACTGATTCGCTATTTGCGCGAACACCGGTGTCTGCTGGTATTAGATGATGTTGAGGCAATTCTCGGCGGGGGCGCTGCGGAAAAGGAAAGGCGCAGCCTAGGAAACTATCGCTCTGGCTGTGAGGGGTATGGGGAACTGTTTCGGCGGCTGGGAGAAACGCCCCATCAAAGCTGCTTGCTGCTGGCAAGTCGGGAAAAGCCCAAAGAAATTAGACTGCGGGAAGGAGAGACATTACCTGTGCGCTCGCTGAAACTGACGGGGTTGCCGGCGGCAGAAGCTGAGAATATCTTGAGAGGGAACGGGTGCTTCTGGGGCTCGCCCGACGAGAGCAGCCAGCTGATTGAGTTCTATGCCGGCAGCCCACTGGCTTTGAAAATCGTCTCCCAGACGGTGTACAGGTTATTTGAGGGGAGTCTCTCGGAATTTATCAAACATAATATAACTGTTTTTGGCGATATCTGCACTCTTTTAGATCAGCATTTCGTTCATCTGTCAGAGGCGGAAAAGGAGATTCTTAAGTGGCTGGCGATTCATCGCGAACCGGTTTCATTTTCAGAACTGCTTCAAAACATGTTGCCGGCGCTCTCGCCGCAAAAACTGCTAGAGGATTTGGAATCCCTGCAGGACCGGTCCCTGATTGAGAAAAATGCCGCTCTTTTCTCCCTGCAGCCCGTGGTTGTGGAATATGTGACTGACCAGTTAATCTCGGAAAGGACCGCTGCAGGCGTTCGCCTGCAGCCTGTAGCAGCGTAGCGCGTGGCTGGGGTGCCTTGATAGCGCACCCCACACCGGCACCCAGCTCACCTCCCACAGGTGCTCGCCGGCTCTCCGGCAATTCTACCCAGGCGCTGGGCGCAGGGGCGAGTTGCCGCGAAATGGGGCCACAGCAAGCGAGCGCAGGAACAGACGCCGCCGCTCAAACGTCGCGTTCGTTGAATGCCAGCTGCTCTCGCGCGTCGCCCCTGTCTCGCATGAGGTGTGGGCGGTTCCGGCGGTGCCGGTGCGGAGGGCGCAGCACCGGCAGCCGATCGCAGGCGTGGGAAGCGCAATCGCCTCTTGATTTACTGTCACCCTGTTGTTTAACATAGGAAACGTGTCACATCAGGAAGCTCGCTCAGTAGAATCTCGGACAAGGGATTAAGAAATGTAAACTCTCACGGGAAGAAAAAATCTCTCAAAGAAGAACTGCCTAAAAGTTGAAGTGGTTGTGCTATGAAGTGGGCCGGAAAATTTTGGTGTTTGGGAGCATTCGTCGGGTTAGCAACTTTAGGAATAGGAGTTTATCATGTGGTAGTGAATAGTTTTGACATCGGATATTCATCGCAGATTCTCGCACAGATGGGGAAGGAGAAAGTCCCCAAAAACCTTTCTGAAAAAGCCTGGGGCGAGGTGGGTGCGGTAGCGTACAGAGGGGCCTCCCAATTCATGGGGAAAAATAACGGCTGGGGGCGAGGCTTAGATGACCTTCAGAAGCGATATTTGCGGCCTCACTTTGGGGATTTAGTAGACCGGGTTGAGGTGGTCTACGGCGCTACCTTAATGGATGAGTGGGTGGCGGCTAGTTTAAGAATAGATGTTGGCAAGTCGAACGCGCAAGTTTACGGACATAAAATTTATGTTACCGCCCCCTATAAACCGGGTGATGTTAAGCAGCTTATCCTGCTATCTCACGAGCTTGTACACGTTCAGCAGTATGAAGAATTAGGGGGGATAGATAAGTTTGGCTACCAGTATTTCAAGGAATACAAGCGTGCCGGTCAAAACTACCGGCGCAATAAAATGGAGCGGGATGCTTTTGTGTTTGAGGCAAAATTTGCCAGGTGGCTCTCAGAGGAACTCGCTAAATATCCCGAAGAGGAGGTAAAAGTTAAAAATTAAGAGTTTTTGCAGGGGCTCGGAGGCGGAGCCCCCTCATTTTCGTTTTCAGGCGGAGCCTGGGAACGAGATAACGAGTTTAATTCGTGTTAAACACCGGCAGGGTGACTGTAACCGTTGTGCCGCGCTTCAGCTGGCTTTCAATTTTAATCTGCCCGTGGTGATTTTCTACAATTGTCCGGGCAATCGCCAGCCCCAATCCGGAGCCGGCTGTCGCCCCGTGAGTGCGAGCGGGATCGGCGCGATAAAAACGGTCGAATAGGTGAGGTATGGCGTCTTCGGGAATGCCGGTGCCGGTGTCAGTCACTTTGACTTGCAGGTGGCTGCCGGTGCGCTGCAATTCCAGCCGCACTTCACCGCCAGTTGGGGTGTGCTGCACGGCATTGGAAACCAGGTTGGTCAACAGGCGCGCCAGCTGGTCCCAGTCTCCCTGAAGTAGGAACAGATTCTCTGCAGAGGCGTCGGGGAAAAGGGAAAGGGGCGGCTCAATCAAGTCTGCGCAGAGGGTGATGCCTTTCTCACCGGCAACCGCCTGCTGCTCTTCCATGACTTCCATCAGCAGGGCGTCTAGGGGAATCTCAACCCACTGGCTTTTTACTGCGCCGCTATCCTGTCGGGCGAGAAAGAGCAAATCGTCCACCAAACGCCCCAACCGGCGCGTCAGTCTCTCCACAACTTGCAGCTGCTGCCGGTGCTGCGCCGGGTCTAAATCTGGGTCAGACAGAGACGCCTGTACGTTGGTTTGAATCATGGCAATCGGATTTCTAAGTTCGTGGGAGGCGTCCGCTGTAAACTGTTTCAGCCGCTGGTAAGATTCGCGCACCGGCTTGATGGCTAGTCCGGAAAGAAACCAGCCGCTAGCGGCAACAGAAACGAGCATTAAACTGATGCCTAAGATCAAATCTAGTGTCAGCTGGCGGATGGGTTTGGTGACTTCAAACCAGGGATGGCTGACTCGCAAATATCCCAGCACCTGCCGCCCGATTTCCACCCGCTCTGTCACCTGTCGCAGCAACTGCCCGGAGGGCAGCTGCACTGTGGAGCCGGTGCGCTTGGGGTGCAGGGGAATGTCGAGCGGTTCGCGCAGGGTAGACCTCAGCAACAAGCCGGTGGGGCTAAACCATTCTAAGTCAATGCGATCGTCTTCTAAGTTCTGCGCGTTGTCGCGAAAGCTGGCTTCTACGTTAATTCGGTATTGGTTCCCACCTGCCGGTGATGCCTGCACCGGCTCGATGACGAGCGAGCGCTCTACCACTTCCACCACATGGTTGAGGGTGTCGTCGATCCGCTCTATCAAGGTGCTGCGCACATAGCAATAGACACCCGTGGCAAACAGCAGCAGCAGGATCGCTGTTACCGCTGTGTACCAGATCGCTAAACGCCGGCGAGTCTCTTGGAACATAACATTAGCTTTTACCTTTTTCTTTTACTCTTTGATATTTATAGCCTCTCTCATATTAGTGAGGTACTGAGGAACCCGGTTTTTTTAAGAAACCGGGGTTTCTGGCCATAAAATTCAATAAACCCCCCTGCGATCCTGCAGCAAGATTCCCGGTTTCTAGCCCCTCTCTATCTTAACACTGACTTTATCAACCCGCTCTCATGAAATTGCAACTCTTGACTTTTTGGCGGATATGTGATGGGCAGCGGTGTGAGGGCGCAGTGGGAGCCGGTGAGTGCCGGTGCTGTCTGGCTGCAATATCAGATTGCCAACAGTAAGTGAGGGGAATCGGACAGATGGGGGAAATTCATGTGAGCTTGCGGTCACGTTCGATGGGTGAAGATTCCTGAAATAAAGATAAAGAATTCAGCCCGATCTTAGAACTGTATGCTTAAGTATTGTAGGCTGGGTGACGCGAAGCGCGTCACCCAGCCCCCACAAAGCTATTAAGGAATAATTATGGTTGCGGAGAAAATTCTAATTATTGGCGGCGGGATTGTCGGACTGGCAACGGCATACAAGCTAGGCAAACAATGCCCCGAGGCGAGAATTACCGTTTTGGAAAAAGAGGGTGAAGTTGGCAAGCACCAGTCTGGGAATAACAGCGGGGTTCTGCACGCCGGCCTCTATTACAAACCCGGTTCGGCGAAAGCTCGGCTGGCTGTATGTGGCATCCAAGAGATGATAGCCTTTTGTAGGGAAAATGGGATTCCCCACGAAATTTGCGGCAAGTTGGTCGTGGCGGCAAGTGAGAGTGAAGTTCCCCGCCTGCAGAATTTGCTGGACAGAGGGCAGAAAAATGGGCTGCAGGGGTTGAAGCTGTTAAAGCCAGAGGAAATGCGAGAAATTGAGCCGCATGTTGCTGGGGTGGCGGCGGTGAGGGTGCCGCAGGAAGGTATTGTAGATTACGGGAAAGTTTGCGAGACGCTACAGGCGAAAATCCAAGAACAGGGCAATGAGGTGGTGACAAAAGCCAAGGTGTGCGGTTTGAAACAAGTCGGGGAAAGGTGGGTCGCAGAAACAAGCGCGGTGGAGTTTCAGGCGGATTTTTTGGTCAACTGTGCCGGTTTGCACTGCGACAGGGTGAGCGAGTTGGCGGGAGAGAAGCGGGAAATCCGAATTGTGCCCTTTCGCGGGGAGTATTATAAGATAAAGGCAGACCGGCAGTTTTTGGTGAGGAATTTGATTTACCCGGTTCCAGACCCGCAATTCCCTTTCTTGGGAGTTCATTTTACCCGCTTGATTCACGGAGGAGTGGAAGCAGGACCCAATGCTGTGCTGGCTTTCCAGCGGGAGGGCTATCGGAAATCTCAGGTGGATGTGAGAGATTTGTATGATGTGCTGTCCTATGCGGGGTTTTGGCAATTAATCGGAAAGCACTGGCAGATGAGTGTGAGTGAGCTGCAAGGATCGTTTAGCAAAAAGCTGTTTTGCAAATCTTTGCAGAAGTTGGTTCCGGAAATTCGTGAAGAAGATTTAGAGACGGGAGGCGCGGGAGTCCGGGCTCAGGCTTTATGGCCTAGCGGGGAAATGGTGGAAGACTTTTATTTTATCAGCCGGCGCAACGCACTGCACGTTTTGAACGCCCCCAGTCCAGCGGCAACTGCTTCCCTGGCAATTGGGAGTGAAGTTGCCAGTCAGATTGGCAAAAATTTATAGCAGTAGGGAGTGTTACCTCAAGGGAGTTATCTCCTAGAAATTTTCTTCAGGGGCCAGAAACCGGGTTTCTGGAAAAACTTTTGGCTCTCTGCCGAGAGATTGATTGAGAAACCCGGTTTCTTATCCTCCCAGCCACCAGTTAGAAACCGGGTTTCTGGAAAAACTTTTGGCTCTCTGCCGAGGGATGTATTCAGAAACCCGGTTTCTTCGCACCGGAAAGCAAACCGAGGAGCCAGTAGGTTTCCATTTCTCCCTTCCCCTTGACTTGAATCGCTCCCCGCTTTTCAAATCGGTATTTATCCTTCAGGCGATCGCAGGTAGCCGCTGTTACCTGAATCCTTCCCGGCTCACCGGAAGATTCCATGCGCGAGGCAACATTGACCGCATCTCCCCACAAATCATAAATAAATTTTTTCGTGCCAATCACTCCAGCGACAACAGCGCCTGTATTCATCCCTGTGCGGATTTGAAGGTTCTCGCCCAGTTTAGATCGGAAACCGTGGAGTTTGGCTTGCATGGCCAGCGCCATCTCCGCGATCGCCTCCGCATGGTCAGCTCGCGGCACCGGCAAGCCGGCGGCCACCATATAGGCATCGCCAATCGTTTTAATTTTTTCCAATCTAAACTGTTCTGCAAGGTCGTCAAAACTGGAAAAAATTTCATTGAGTAAGCTGACCAGATCGATGGGTTTCAAGCGAGCCGAAAGGGGCGTAAATCCCACAATATCGGCAAACAGAATCGTCACCTCATTGAAATGTTCGGCGATCGATCCTTGGTTTTCTTTGAGCTGGCGGGCGATCGGCTCTGGCAAAATATTGAGCAATAACTGTTCCGACTTCTCTCGCTCTAAACGCAGCGCTTCCTCGGCTTGTACGCGGTTCGTGATGTCCCGCGCAACGAGAATCGCCGTTTCCTCAGTCAGGGGAGAAATCGTCTCGGCAAACCAAATATCTTTGCCGGCAATGGGCAAGCAATATTCAATCTCGACGGGTTTCTGGCCAGATACCGCCTTGAGGATGCCCTTGAGAATCAACTCGGCTTGCGCCGGCGGCAGAGTTTCGTGGACTTTTCTGCCAATCATTTCGGATGCCGGTTTGTATAAATTCGCCGTATTGGTTGGCATGACATTCAGGCACCGTCCAGAAACATCCCGAACAACCAGCACATCCGTCATCGCCGCAAAGAGTGCCTTCATTTCAGCTTGCACTTTCTTCTGCTGCAGCACAGTTCCCGACTGAGCCGCCACAACACTGACTAACTCGGTCAACCACTTGTCCTCTGAGCGGGTTGAGTGCGTGAAGAACACCAGTACCGCCAAAACAGGAGATTGGGAACTGAGCAAATAACTGCGGCGCTCCTCTGTCTGCTGCTCCCAGTTTCCTAGAGAGACGACCGGCACGCCAAATCCTGCTTTTAAGCCGCACTGCGCAGCCAGTTCCAGTCTCAGGAGGGGATCTTCCATCTCGCCGAGATCGGCAAACCACTGGGACTGTCGGGCTGACCAGACAAGTCCTGGGATTTCTTCACCGGCAAGGAAGGTAAGAGCTTCGCTATATTCTCGAAACCGCTCAATTTCAGCCCCGACAGTTGGGTCAGTTCCCTGGCGCTGGCAGTACCAACTTTTGCTGCAGATTAGGGCTGACCCATCGGTGGTGGGAATCCAGGCTTCGCCATAAATCCAACCGGCTGTTTCGCACACTTGCTGCAAGGCCACCTCTATAGCGGTATCGAAATCTGGCCCAGCACTAATGGCTTGACCGATCGTCAGCAAAAGCTGGACTTCTTCTTCCGCTTGTTTGCGATCTGTGATATCCGTAATCAACCCTTCCAGGTAGAGCAATTCCCCATTCGGGTCAAAAATTCCCTGACCTTGCTCCCACACCCACTTCAACTGTCCTGTCGCTGTAGAAATTCGGTAGCTGCACTGAAAGGAACGCCGGTTTTCCAGAGCGGATCGCACCTCATTCCAGACGGGGGCTCGGTCTTCAGGGTGAATCAGCTGATTGTACGTGACGGTTTTTTGCGAAGTAAATGCCTCGACGGGATACCCCGTCAGTTCAGAGCAGCCTTCGCTCACAAACAGCATCGTCCACTCTCGGTCATTCAGACAGCGGTAAGCGATCCCCGGTATGTGGCTCATCAGGTTCAAAAGGGTGCGCTGGCTCTCGGCTAGGGCTAGCTCGGCCTGTTTGCGATCTCGCGCTTCAATCGCCAAAGACACTAAATCGGCTAGGGAACGCGCAAAGTTCACGTCTTCCAACGTCCACTGACGAGCCGGCCCCATGTGCTCCAGGCATATCACCCCCGCCGTCGATCCCTTTATTATAATCGGAATATCCAGCATCGAATTGATGCCTAACGGCGTCAAATATAACTTGAAAAATTCTCTTGTTCTCTGATCGCTGTGAGCGTCATCTGCAGCAATCGGTTCCTCCTGCTGCAGCGCTATAAAATAGGAGGGAAAATCTGCCACTGCCAGTTCAATGCCTTCGCTATGCAGGTGGCGACTCTTTTCAAATAAGTCGAGGCACTGAATTTTTATCTTGGCGCTATCGTACAGCCACACGCTAGCGCGCTCCACCTCAATATTCTGAACCCCTGCCTCAGTAATTTCTTTTAAAGAAGCTTTTAAATCTCCCTGATGCAGGGCAGGACTTTTGGCTAATTGCGTCAAAATCCGGTTGTGGTTGCGCAACTTGACAGCCCGCTCCCGCTCCGCCTCTTCAGCTTGCTGGCGCGCTTTTATTTCCTGTTCGAGCTGTGCTGTTCGCTCCTGTAGTGATAACCGCTGGCGCGAGATCGTCAGTTGATTTTCCACGCGGGCGATCACCTCTTCAGCCTGAAACGGTTTGGTGATATAATCTGCGCCCCCGGCAGCAAAGGCTCTCACCTTGTCCCACGCCTCATCCAGAGCGCTGATAAAAATCACCGGCACCTCACGAGTTCGTTCCGAAGCCTTCAGTTCCTTGCAAACTTCATAACCGTCCATCTCCGGCATGTTAATATCGAGCAATATCAGATCGGGCTGCCATCTCTGCGCTGCCTTTAATGCCATCTGACCTGAGATAGCCTTGCTAACTCTGTAGCCCCGCTCGGCCAGGATTGATGATAAAAGGCGAAGGTTGTCCGCGATATCGTCAACGGCTAAAATATTTTCTTTTCCGGTCTGAGTCTGTTCGCTAGACATTTTTTCTTCAGTCCAATATTGCTTCGATATGGATATCCTTCAGCGCAGCAAATATGCCCGGATAGATGTCACTTCTACTCGCAAATGGGAGCGGTTTCCGGAGCGGGAGCGAATGCGGGAGCGCAGTTTCTGTCACTTCCCGCCTCGCTGGACAGCCTGACCCCCCCGGTAACTTATCACCCCAGAGGACTGGGCGCAATGTCTGGCCCACAGTCTCGCTCGCGCAGTCAGGTCCCTAGCTGCCTCCGCCGGCACACACTTGGGGGAGTGAACCCACATCGGGCAATTTGCTCCAGTGGGACTTTTTCACCGGCCTGTGCCGGATCAGATCCGCCCGAATTGTGGCCCTCTTCCATCTGCTTTGAGGGCTTTGGGGAGGGGTTAGATAACCGCGCTCGCCGGCGCTGCTGTGGGATCATTCCCTGAGTTTCGCTTGGGGGACAAGTTTGCTGTCCTGTGTGGAGTGGCGTCAGGAATATGTTATCGCGACCGATTGCCGGTCAGCTCGCTTAAGCGGTTCGGCTCCCTCAATCAACACCCCGAAAACCCTTTCCTGTTCATATCCCCTATCTTACGTGACTGCCGCACCGGCATTCGTTCCCTGCCCCCAATCGTGCGCCGGCGCTTTTGGGCTGTCCGGGCCAGCTCTGTGAGGCCCAGTCCCTGTTGGTCCAAGGGCCGGCCTCTGGGTGCTGACGCCCTGCCATCATCTCCGGCTGCGCCGATTTTGTATGTATAGCCCTTTGGGAGCAGGTTCTAGACAGATATTTATCGCATAATTAAGGGCTGTAATAAACCCGCCCCCGCCCGCAAAACTAGCCGATCGGCGACAGCGTAAAGCACCGCCCCAAAGTCTCAGAACAGCGATGCAACCAAACATTATAGCATTTTATGCAGCCCCCGGCAGCCCAATCAATCGAGCCGGTCAATCCTCCCCAAATTTTCTGGCCTTTCCAATAAATACTGCTGGATGTAAGCTCCTTCACTGTGATAGGTTATACTGCCGGCAGCCAGACATTCCTTGAAGTCTGGATTGAGGAAAAACCAGTTTCCCACATCAGTGAAGTCGGGAAATCGAAAAACATCTCTCTGAAAACAAGTTATAATATCCCTGGGGTGGGATAAATCCCTCACCTCCACCACAATAGCCCTCAGCTTAACAACCTCTTCGACCGGCAGAGGAGATCCCATCACCACCAGGGGAAATCGTTTGAAATTCAATGTGTTTAAGCTCTCCAAATCTTTAATCGCCTCAGCAGCAATTAACGCCCCCTCACTGTGCGCTATAATTTTAATAGGCTTCCCCGCCCGTAACGAAGGGAGCAGCGCCTCTTTCATGCCGGTGATGATGGGCTCATTGCCCCGCCCAGTCCAAAAATTGTTGGTTCGATTTAAGCCGGCTTTCGCGCAATCCCAAAATTTGCTACAGGGGGAAGAATTATCCCTGCAGGAGGAACCATTATAAACTAAAGTTATCGGGTGCTGGGTTTGCTCTGCCAGCCTGCTAGCCAGTCTTAGATTGCTGGCATCTCTCACCACACCAAGAACAAAGAAGATTTCTCCTGCTGTCTGCGCAGCACCGGCATAGGGAACATATACGATAGTCCCATCCTTGGGAAAAGCCACATGAGACAGCACCCTGGGGAAAACCGCAACCGCCGTGCCGGTGACTAGAAGAGAGCCGGTCACGAGTTTTTTCAAGCCCTGCCAAAATTTACCTTTTGTTATCTGACTGACAGGCATTGCAATCAATCTCCAAGGACGCTCGCAATCACAGCCTTATCTTACCTTATCTTATCTGCCGGCACAGATTCCCCTGCTCCCACATTACACCAAATTCACTCAAACATCCACCCCTTCCAGGTTAATTTTAGTATAGCAGTAGCCATTTAGGTTAGGACGTAGGACAGGCGTCTCGCCTGTCCCTGTCCCTAATAGCAAGTCAGATGCCTTGTCCTAAACTGACTGTCTATTACTATAACGAGAAACGTGACGGAGCGCCTCACTGTGGCGCTCCGGGGCGGAACGTGAGGCAGAGCCTCACTTAGGCGTTCCCAGGCTCCGCCTGGGAACGAGAAAATTCCCAAATTCTCCCCCTCCCCGCTTGCGGGGAGGGAGTTGGGGGGGTGAGTTTTAACCCCACCGGCTATCCAAACCGCGTCAAAAACCGGAAAGCCTTCACAATATAACTCGCGCAGACATAAGGAGACGTCTCGTAAAACGCACGCCAAGCCGCCGCCTTATCCTCATCATACCGGCTCCCCTTTTCCGGGAAGCGTTCCAGCCACGCCAGCCGCACCGCATGCCCAATCAAAACATCCAGCACAATATACTCCTCAACGCGCCAATTCGGGTTGCGCTCAGCAATCGCCGCCAATTCCTCCAGCGCCTCAATATTCAGCTGCCGGTACTGAGGAGCCTGAATCTTATTCAGCAAATGCTCCACATGCAGGGCAAAATTCTTCTCCCCCGGCGTCATCTCCGACAGCATCACATCGCTATCCAGCCGGTTGCGGCGCTCTAACTTATCCCCAATCACCAACCCCTTGCAGTGCTTCATTAACCTCCAAACCCGCTCGAAAAAGTCTTCCCGAACCCACCCCCGCGCACCATACAGCTGGCGCTTCCGCAACCAGCCCTCCACCGGCACCTCCGCCGACTCTCCCGCCACCGGCACCACCCATTCAATCTCCTGCTCCTGCTGCTTGACGTGCAGGGATTCTTGCTGGCGCAGCACTTGATTCATCCCCTCATACCCAGCCAAAACCCGCCGCAGCCGCGTCTTCACCTCAAACGGACTCAATTGCATCAGCCGCTCATAAGCCTCATCCTGCGTGACGCCCGACTCATAAGCCAACTCGCTCGTTAATAGCAGGATAAAATACCCCACCCGCAATGTTAGCAGTCCGTCAAACAGCTCCGGTTCCGACTTGATCAGCAGTCCCAAATAAATGAGAATTTCTTGGCTGAGCACGCGCTCGCGAATGTCCTCCCGGCAGAAATGGCCGATCTTCCCCACAATATCCGCGTGCGGCATCGGGCGCGAAATCAGCGCCGCCTCACTGTACGCCTTCCCCACCGCAATCTGTTTTTGCCGCACCAGAATATCCGTCACCGCATCCGACAAACTAATATCCACCTTATTCAGCAAACCGGCAGCGTGACGCACCACCGCCCAGCAGATTTTCGATTGCTCACCCTTCCCCGCTTTAAAATACACCTCATTCAGCAAATCCGCCACCGTCACCGGCTCTCCCGGTCCCCCCAAGCCGGTGTCAAAATCCAGCCCCTTCAGGCGAGTCAGCGCGTGCAGCAACTCCACTTGCTCGTAGAGATTCGCAGAGTTGCGCAAACTGGTGAGCAGCAGCTTCAAGTTCGTTTCGCACTCCACCGTAAATTCTTGCGTGTGGCTCAATGGCCAAGTTTTATGAGGATTGTAACCCAAGTAAAAACACCGAATCCCCGCATCTTTCACCGGCGACTGCGCGAACTCAAAATCGTGCAGGAAATCAATCCTCTCAGTGCCGGCAGTCCGCACCAGCTGGTTCAGATTCCCCAGCTTCACCGGCACCCCACTGCACTCGCCCGTTTTCAACTCCTGCATCAAATCCAGCAACGCCTCAGCCCCAGAGTCCAGCATCGCCTCAGTGAGCAAAAGCGTCACCGTCGGGCGACCGATCTGGCACCAGTGGCGGTGAATGTAAGCCACTTCCCGTTTAATCTGCGCCACCAGAAAGTGGTAGTCTAGCGTTAGGTAAAACTGCTGCAAATCCAAAAAAGCCGGCAGGAAAACAACCGTCTCCCCCCGAATCTGAAACACCCGCGAAGTCGTGAGACTGCGCAACCGGCGCACCGGCCTGCCGGTGAGCCCCAATTTATCATTGCGCCCAATTTGCGTGTACGCTGTAGAGAGCTCTGTCGCCTGGCGCACCTGCACCGGCTCCAGCTGCTTCGGCGTCTGCGCCGCAATCCCCTGCGCCGCCAATTCCTCTCGCACACCCTCATTTTCCGCCAGCAGCGCGATTTGCACCACCGGCATTAAATTCCGCCTCACGCACAGGTGGCGTCCCAAGGGATCGATATCCCCAACGGCAATTAACCCCTCATCCAGCATCTGCCCGAGCAAATACAAACTCTGCGCCCACACTAGCGGGATATTTTCGTTCGGGAGGCGCTTCTGGCTGTGGGGATTTAATTGCTCGGCTCTCACGCTTTCCGCCGGCACGCAATACAGCTCTGGCAGCAATTGCAACCCATCCCGCTCAACCAGCAACGACTCCAGCCGCTCCTGATAGTATTGCACTTGCTGCCGGTCGCCCCGAAACAAGCCATCCAAAACTAAATAGGTGAAAAACAGCGGCCACTCGCACTCAATATTCTCAAACTGTTTCAGCTCCCACGGTTCGTAGTGCAGCCGGTGAGTGTCTTCCAAAACCGTTTGGTGCCCGTCCCGCATAAAGCGCTTGCAGCCGTAGCGCCCCTGCAACTTATTAATAATATCTCCGCGAGTGCGCTCCACCAGCTCTGCGCTCTCCACCGCAAAGGCTGGGTAGCCAATAACGCTCAGCAGCGCCGCATCAATTTCTTTTGACACCGATTCCCTCGGCAACAGGGACTCCAAAGTCATGCGGGCGCGGGCAATTTCGTCGGGCAGGACGTGGATGACAGAGCTTTGGGAGCCGCGCGCCCCGAACAAGTTCAAGCCGCTCATCGCTTCCAAGGCGGCTTTTGCCATGCCTATCGAGCTGGCGTTTAATTCTGGATTGCCTTTATTAATTTTGTTGCCGCGCTCCCAGATTCCGTAATCAGGCGTGCGGTAGGCGCGCCCGATGTAATAGACTAAGTTTTGAATGAAATTGACTTCATCTGTTGTGTAAATAATGTGCAAACCAGATGCCGTCATCTCCGCCAGCATCAGGAGAAACAGGGACGTGGCATCGACTTGCAAATGCCCCCACTGCTCGTCCCCCACCACCACGTCGCCGGTGCCGGTGCTGTATTTGGCGTGCAGGCAGTCTAGAAGGGACTGGGTTTGTTTGAAGCGCTCCACTTTGTCCGCTTGGCGCATCATGCAGAACAGCAACCCCCGCATCAGCTTGACGACGCTGTGCTCTAGCTCAAATGTGCGGCCCTGCAAATCGTCGATTTTGCGGTAAGCTAGGGCTAACCCCCAAGTGGCCAGTGTGCTGTACACGTTGTCCCGCACCCAGGCGTCGGTGTAGTCGCCGTGGGCGTTTATCGCCGTGGATGCCGGCAGCAAGCCGGTAATCGGGTTTTGCCGCTTCAGAATCACCCCTGATATCTGGCGGTAGTAATCCTCCAAACGGGCTTGCAGTTGGGCGGGTGGTTTCGACATGTCTTTTACCGATTATTTCCGGAATCTAAGTGAGCTGTGATGTAGTCTTCCTCCAGCCTGACGGAAGGCCAGCGCAGAATATGCCCCCGGGCTGAAGTCTTGCAGCTAGTGAGTCTGTCCCGCTGTAAATCAAACCTAATTCAAGGCCAGCCGGCGGCCAATCCGTCTCCCGAAAGCGCCTTTACCAAATTTTCACAAAAAACCTGGCAGCTTTATGCTGGCCTTAAATCGAACTCGGCAGAAATACAAGTAATATTAAGATTAGGTTAACTGTAGAAATTCGTCAAGTTTTTTAGGATGTGCGTTCCAGATACGGAGGTGCTAACCTGTCAGCTCTTTACAGTCAGAAAACTTTTCCTCTCTGTCAGCAGGTCTGGCCTCGTGACGGGCGGGTCGCAGACCGGGGCACCGGCAGAAACCAAATCGTCAGTGGCTAAACCCCGGAAATAGCGAATTACTAATAAGCAATTAGAGATACAGGGCGGAAGCAAATGGACAGGGGACAGACCGGTTGCTGGAAAGCGCTCCTTCGGGATAATGGGTGAGAGTGTGGCTGTGAAACAAGTGATGATGTCAAAGGTGCCAAGGGAATTTTCTGTACTGGGACTGCCGGTGCACTTATTAGATGACTCTCCGGGATGGTTGCTAGAGCGCCAGCAGCAAGGGCTCGGAGCGCATGTGGTGACGCTCAATGCGGAGATGACGGTGCAGGCATCAGAGAATCCGGCTTTGGGGAGCGCCATCCGTCAGGCTGAGCTGGTTGTCCCAGATGGTGCCGGTGTGGTGCTCTACTTGCAGCTGCTTGGCCAAAAGGTGCGCCGCTGTCCGGGAATTGAGCTGTGCGAGTGTTTGCTCCACAACGTGGGCCAGCTGGGAGAGGTGTGCCCCGTATTTTTTTATGGGGGAGCGCCGGGAGTGGCAGAAAAGGCGGCGCAGCGGTGGCAGCTGCAAGTTCCGGGGTTGAAGATCGCGGGGGCGCAGCACGGCTTCCTCCAGCCGGCAGAACAGCAAGAATTTTGCCAAACCCTGAAACAGCTGCAGCCGTGCGTGATTTTGGTGGGGCTGGGCGTGCCGCGCCAGGAGTTTTGGATTGTCCAGCACCGGCACCTCTGCCCGCAAGCCATTTGGATCGGTGTCGGCGGCAGTTTTGATATTTGGGCCGGTGTTAAAACCCGCGCCCCAGGCTGGCTGCGCAACAACAATCTGGAGTGGCTGTACCGGCTGTATCAAGAACCCTGGCGCTGGCGGCGCATGCTGGCTCTGCCGGTGTTTGCTTGGCGCGCTTTGCTGGCTCTCTGTTTTCAGCGAAAGGCTGTCAGTTAGCCTTTCGGGATCTGGGTTTTTGGCGGGTGAGCCGCCGCCGTGAAGTATAGCAGCACGCAGTTAGGTTAGGACGTAGGACAGGCGTCTCGCCTGTCCCAGATATCTTCAGGCCCGGCGTTAGCGCAGCGGCGCGTAAGCGCTACGCCGTACCTCCGTCTATACTTCGTATCGAGCGTGTCCTAAACTGACTGCCTACTGCTATAACGCCAAGGTTTTTCTCGTTCCTCTGGGAGCGAGAAAAATTTTTGCGCCTGCCCTTGACAAATAAAATCCTTTGCAGTATAATATCTTCTCTCTCAGTGGGATGAGCTATGGCCCAGAAACCCGGTTTCTTGGAGAAACCGGGTTTCTCAGTCCCTCACTCACAGGATAAACGCTATAATCTCCGGAAGAAAGCATATATACAAAACCGGTCTAAAACCGGGGATTTTTGAAAATAATTTAATCGGAAACCGGAAAATGGCGCTTTGAACCGGCTTCTGAGAGAAAGGAGGCTCTGACTTGAAAAGGTTGCGCAGTTGGGCTTTAGCCCTACTGGATCGTCCGCCGCCCGAAGCGAGTTTTCATTGGTGGCGATGTGCGCAGTTCCGAAATGACTGCCTCCAAAGCTGCGTTCCCAGGCGGAGCCTGGGAACGAGAGATTGGGCTAAAGCCCAACTACAAACAGGCTTGCTGCTGCTGAATGCGTTCGGGGGTGCCGGTGGGAATAGAGGCAATCAGCTGGCGCGTGTAAGCCTGTTGCGGTTGGCGGTAGATTTGCTCAGAGGGGCCGATTTCTTCAATTTTGCCCCTGTTCATCACCATAATGCGGTCGCTCATAAACTTGACCACGCTCAAGTCGTGGGAGATAAAGATGTAGGTGAGGCCAAATTCGTCCTGCAGTTCTTTGAGCAGATTCAGCACTTGCGCCTGCACGGAGACATCAAGCGCGGAAACCGACTCGTCGCAGATGATAAACTTGGGGTTGAGCGCCAGGGCGCGAGCGACGCAGACCCGCTGGCGCTGACCGCCAGAAAATTCGTGGGGGTAGCGGTTCATCCAGTCGGGATTTAGACCCACCCGCTCTAGCAAGTGAGCGGCGCGCTCGCGGCGCTGCTTGGCGCTCTCACCGGCACCGTGAATCACCAGCGGTTCCATCACCGCTTCCCCTATTTTCATCCGCGGGTTGAGAGAGCTGAAGGGATCTTGAAAAATAATCTGCATGTCCCGGCGCAACCGGCGCATCGGTGTGCCGGTCAGGTGGGTGATGTCTTGCCCTTCAAAAATCAGCTGTCCGCTCATCGGCTCAAGCAGCCGCATCAGCGTGCGGGCCAAAGTGGTTTTGCCGCAGCCGGACTCGCCAACCAGCCCCAAGGTTTCGCCCGGGAAAACCTCAAACGAGACGCCATTGACCGCCATCGCGTAGCGCTTCGTTTCGCCAAACATCCCCCGCACCGGGAAGCCAACCTGGAGATCGCGGACGCTGACCAAAGGGGATTGCTGCTGCAGTTTGGCCAGCCGCTCCTCCATCTCCGCCTCGCTCACTTCTATAATCTGCCGGTCCCTCAGACCTGTTTGTAGTTGGGCTTTAGCCCATCTTGACTCTGCTGCAGACGCTGTTTGGGCGGCTTCCCCTTCTGCCGGAACGATGCTGTCGCCTCCCCCAACGCTGGCGCTGGGGTCTTCGACAGGAGTTGCAGACAGGGGCAATTCCGTCTCGACATCTGGCGCAACCGCAGCCCTCTCCCGAATTTCCACAGCGCCGGTGCCGGTGGGGACCACTTCCATGAAGTCGGAAACCGTCGGCAAATAGCGCAGCCGGCGTTTAGGCTGAGGCCGGCAGGCGAGCAGCCCTTTGGTGTAGGGGTGCTGGGGGTTGGAGAAAATCTGCCACACCGAGCCGGTTTCCACAATTTTCCCCTGGTACATCACCGCCACCCAGTCCGCAATTTCGGCAATCACGCCCAAGTCGTGGGTGATAAACATCATGGCCATCTGCCGGCGGTCGCGCAGCTCCCGCAGCAAGTCGAGGATGGTGGCTTGCACGGTCACGTCCAGGGCGGTGGTCGGCTCGTCGGCAATCAGCAGCGCCGGATTGCAGGAAATCGCCATTGCGATCGTCACCCGCTGGATCTGCCCGCCGGAGAGTTCGTGGGGATAGCGGTTGAGCAGGGCTCGCTTTTGCTGGTTGATCTGCCGCGCAATTTCCCCCTCGTCAAGGTCGATTGCCCAGTTATCGTCCGGGGAGGAGATGCCGGTAGAGCGCCTCTGGGTTTCGATGTGGCGCTGGCGCAGTTCCTCATCGCTGGGGAGGAGTTTGACTTCTTGCAACAGCGCGATAGCTTGCCGGCGAGCTTGTGCCGGCGTCACACTTTGGTGCAGCCGAATCGCTTCTGTCAGCTGAAAGCCGATGGTGTGCACCGGGTTGAGCGCACTCATCGGCTCCTGAAAAATCATCGCTATCTGGCTCCCCCGGTACTGCTGCATTTGCTTGGGCTGGAGCTGCCGCAGGTTCACCGGCTCTAGCCGCTGCTCATCTTTGGATACGCCCCGAAACCAAATTTCCCCACCGGCAATCTTGCCCGGGGGTGCCGGCACTAGACTCATCACAGCTAGGGAGGTGACGGATTTGCCCGAGCCTGATTCCCCGACAATACCCAGGGTTTGCCCGAGCTTCACCTCAAAAGAGATGCCGTCAACGGCTTTAATCAGTTTCTCGTCAGTTTGGAAGTGGACTTGCAGGGAGCGGACATCAAGAACGGTTTCGGTCATGGAGGTGTTTGCGCGGTTTTCACGAGTGGAATACAACTTGTGTCTGTAAATCTGCTATTTTTATAGGGGTGGGCCGGCGGCGGCCACAGAGGGTTTTTATCAATCCCTATTCGGGATTGAAATGGCATTGAAATCAAATGCCCGCCACACACTGCGCTTTTGCGCCGCCGGCTGCTGCCCCACAAGGGAGCCTGCGCGCCTGCCGGTACGGAACAGGCCTTGGGCACCTCAGCTCACCGCCGGCCAGCATGCCGCCAGTCCCTACAGGGTTTAAATAACATTTATATGTCACGAAGCCGGCAGGCATAGATAAATCAAGGGAAGCTAGCTTGGTTAATTTTTAGCACATCTTGAGTTGAATTTCGCCTCTCATTGAGTTAGGCGCGGGATTTGGGGGCAAAAGTTTGGGGGCTCTCGCTTTCCCCGCAGGCCGGTGGGAAGTTCCTGGCGGCAAACACCAAACAGCGGACAGCGGACAGCAGACAATTTAAACTCTAAAATTTAAAATCTAACAGGGGGAAAAGCTCCTTGCCCGCCAATGTAGTTATTTATTATGACAAAAGAACAGCCGGTAAAGGGGAAGCGCGGGCGAGGAATTGGCGCAGCGCCGGCAGCTGCGGTGAGTGGCGGGCTGGAACAAGCGAGGAATTGCTGCGGCAGGAATGCCGCCGGTCGAGAGTGGCTCTCTGTTGAGGCTGGCAGCCGGCAATCGTGCCGGCGCTCGCTGGAGCACGCTTGAAAAGGGCGTGGGGCGTGGGGCGTGGCCTCAGGCGCATGGGGGCGCTCACACCCAACTGCCCCAGGACAGCCATGCCGGCTGTTGGCAGACATGTCTTACTTCCGGAAGAAAGCATATATACAAAACCTGGCTCAAGACCGTGTTTTGTGAATACCTTTTTTTCGGAAATGACTGAATTTGAGGGGGTGGCGTTCCTGAGGCAGCAGGGGGTGTGGGGCAAACGGGCAGGGGGCAAACAGGCAGGGGGCAAACGGGCGTAGGGTCTAATCCGAGCCTGCGCAAGGGTTGCGGCTGTGCGGGAGTGGCGCGGGCGGCAACAGGGGGCGGGCTAGAAGAAGAGGGCTTTCTTGCTAGACTTCTCTGTGAACACTCACCGGCTTGTCAGCGTCAAGTCTTGCTAGCCATGCCAAATCCTCTCGAACTTGCTAAGCAGGGAGATCCGAATGCGATTGCCGCCCTGCTCAACCGTTCTCTTCAACCCAGAGGCATTACTGCCACAGCCGAACAGGAAGATGGTTATTTGCACATCATTCTCAAGTCGGCGCAAGTGCCTAATCAAGAAGCCGTCGTTAGTTTCATCCATCAGGGGATGGTGAAATTGGAGAGTGAAGCGATTCACACGGTGAGGGTCGAAGGTTATATGACAGGCATTGACACTCCTGCTTGGAGTGACGAATTTCCCTTAGAGACAGGGGTTCTATTCCAGACAAACCAGGTGCCCCCTCCTGAGGAGCCTGAGGAGGAAGAGGAATATGCCGAGCCGCCGGAAATTGAAGATGAGGGGGACTTCGATGAATCCAGTGAGAGCGATGAGGATTCGGAGGATGCCCCCCCAGAGGCGGACAAGCGCCGGTTGGACAAACGGATCTTGCTCTTGGCGCTGCTGGCGCTGCTGGCATTAGCCGCTGTCGCTGCAGTCGCCTTTTTCAAATTCTTTATCCCGGGTGAAACGTCGGGTGAGGGCGCTCCCGAGCCAGTAGCATCTCAGGCACCCCCTGCAAAGCCCGCCCCACCGGCAGCAAAAACCCCCAAGCCAGCAGCCCCCAAGCCGGCAACCCCCACTCCCCCTATCCCGCCGCCCCCACCGCTGCCAGAGGAGAGCGCACCAGAAGCCACCCCAACGCCACCGCCACCGCCCTCCCCCACCCCTGTGCCACCGCCACCTCCCACCCCTGTGCCCGCCCCACCGCCGGCTGCCACCCCTGCGCCCGCCCCACCGCCGGCTGCCCCAGCCAAACCGCCTGGGCAACCGTCACCCGCTCAGTCTGACCCTTGGCGGCTGGGGGTCAACAAGGCCATGAGTGCGGCGACTCTGGTTCAAACGGCTTACTATCCGGATGAGTGGAATACTGTGGCCACTGAGTGGCAGCAAGCCATCGACCTGATAAAACAGGTGCCACCGGGGCACCCCAAGTATGAACAGGCTCAGCAGAAGCTAGAGGAGTACCAGCGCTATCTGGAATATGCGCAAAAAAATGCCGGGAATAGCTACTGATTTTTGGGCGGGGCTTTTCGCCCGCACCCCGATGGCACTTTCCCCGCAGGATGTCCGCCGCGCCACTGACCGGCATTTTTTCACGAGCCGGGTCCCGGGTGGCGGTTGAGGAGCGCTGCGCGCCCAAAGCCGGTTCCCCCGACCTGTGTGCCGGCACGAGTCAAGTAAACGCTTTTCTCCGGGAAGAGAACTCCCACGGCACCCTCAGGGCGCTGACTTTTTTACAAGTTTTATGCCGGCGCGCCGGGGCTGGCTAGATTTGATTGGTCGGAACCGGAAAATGGCACCGGTAGCGGGCGTGAAATTTTCCGTTAAAGCTTGAGTGGGAGCTTCCCAGACAGCCCCGCCAAAAATGTGCGCGAATTTATCAGATTTATCCCCGAGATGGGGGAAAAGGCTTAGAATTGCGGGTAGCTTTAACGTTTAAATTTATATGAATTCCAAAAAATAGGGCTGTGGGTGCGTTATTATAGCAGCAGTCATATTGGTTAGGGCCCGCTATGGCCCAATACGATCTGCTGCTATATCACAGGTTAGGGGCGGGTTTATCGGTGTTGTAGCTGTGTGGCACTCTTTGTGGGTGAACCCGCCCCTACATCATGTTAAACCCCTTGTCTTAACCTAAGTGCCTACTGCTATAACCCAGTGCAGCTGCAGTAAAATCAAGGGCGGATGACTCACCGAGAGGTAAAATTTAGTCTTGAATTTCTTGCGCAATCCTGCGAAACGTGATACAGTACAGAAATAGTTGAGAAATTGGCGCTTTTGGGATTTTCCTGAAAGCTTTGCGGGATACCGCCTCTATCACTTTTACCGGTGATAGTCCTATCGTTGCAGTGTCCGGGAATACCCGAACAAATGTCGCGTAAATGTATCAGAGATTTGGATTGCCCACATTAGGCGTCAACATTGACCACGTTGCCACTATCCGGCAGGCGCGGCGGACGGTGGAGCCCGACCCCGTGGCGGCAGCTGTGCTGTGCGAACTTGCTGGCGCAGATGGCATTACCGCCCACCTGCGGGAAGACCGGCGGCACATTCAAGACCGCGACGTGCGCTTGCTGCGGCAAACGGTGCGCACCCACTTAAATTTGGAAATGGCAGCCACCGATGAAATGGTGGGCATCGCCCTTGAGGTTAAACCCGATTACGTCACCTTGGTGCCGGAACGCCGCGAAGAGGTGACTACCGAAGGGGGGCTGGACATTGCCGGCCAGCTCGACCGCATGGCAAAGGTTGTCGATACCTTGCAGTCTGCCGGCATCCCCGCCAGCCTGTTTATCGATGCAGATGAAGCACAAATTGAAGCATCTGTCAAGGTCAAGGCGCAGTTTATTGAACTGCACACCGGGCGCTATGCCGAGGCGGCGGATGAAGCCAGCCGGCACAAGGAATTAGCCCAGCTCGCCAAAGGGTGCGAGCTGGCTCGCGGAGCCGGTTTGCGAGTCAATGCCGGCCACGGGCTGACCTACTGGAATGTCTTTCCCATTGCCAGCATCGAAGGCATGGAAGAGCTCAATATCGGTCACACTATTATTAGTCGAGCGGTGCTAGTGGGTTTGGAGCGAGCCGTTCGCGAAATGAAACAAGCCATGCGAGGGGGATAGGGCATGGGGCATGGGGCATGGGGCATGGGGCATGGGGCATGGGGCATGGGGCATTGGATTACTCCTGAAACCTAACACCTCAGACCCAAGACCTAAAAGCTATCCCCTATCCCCTATCCCCTAAAACCTACCCCCTAAACCCTCACCCCCAACTCCTAAACCCTAACCCCTTAAGAATGGGAATGATTTGAGATGACAAGTTACTACTATGTTCTGGCTTCTCAGCGCTTTTTGACCGTGGAAGAACCTCTGGAGGAAGTCCTCAGGGAGCGCACTCGCAACTACCAAGAACAGGAAAAAGAGATTGACTTTTGGCTGGTTTTGCAGCCGGCATTTATAGAGGTGCCGGCAATGGCAGAACTTAAGGCGAAATGCCCCCAACCAGCTGCGGCGATAATTTCCACCAATCCCCAATTTATTACTTGGTTGAAATTGCGGCTGGAATACGTGATCGCCGGCACATTTGAGGCTCCCTCGGATGCCATTCCAGATCCCCTGGCATCCCTAGCTGGGGTGTCCTGAGCCAGTTGCTCTCCGCCGCCCCCTCGCCTTGGCTTGCCGTCTGGGAATGCGGGGGGTGGGGGAAGAAGCTGCCAGGCATTTTTTCGCCGGGGCTTAAAAGAGGGGGTATTCAATGACCTCTAGCTTGTAATAATTCAGGAGCCAGCAGCTCAGTTGCCAGAAGCTCACAAGACAAGGGGGAAAGAAGCAAACAGGAACGGCAAGTCAAACGCAACTACCTCTGTGAGTTACTGAGTTGCTGAACTCCTGAATTATTACTTTAGATAAGCAACGAGTTGGGGCTGCAAAGCATGCGGGTGGGAGGGGGAAAAGCCTACAAACAGATGGTTCAAAAAGTATTATTTGTGAGTAACGGTCACGGGGAAGACTTAATTAACAGTCAAGCTATCCAAGCTTTTACCCAGTCCCGCCCAGAGGTGGAAGTGTCAGCCATGCCGATTGTAGGCGCGGGGAATGCTTACCGCCGATTGGGCGTGCCAATTATAGGGCCCACAAGTCCCATGCCGTCCGGGGGGGTTTTTTATATGAAACCCCTGTTTTTGGTCAAAGATATTTGGGCGGGGCTAATTGGTCTAACTTGGCAGCAACTGCGGGCGGTGTGGGCGTATTCGCGCAGCTGCGACTTTATTCTGGCTACAGGAGATATTGTCGTTGCTGCCATCGCCCACTCTACGAGACGCCCCTATGCAGTTTTTCTGTCCGCTTATTCTAGCTACTACGAGGGGCGGCTGCGTCTGGGTGTTATTCTGCCCCATTTATTAAACTCGCCCAGATGTCTCGCTGTTTTCACCAGAGACGCCTTTACCGCCCGTGACTTAAACCAGCAGGGATTAACCAAAGCAAAATTTGTGGGAACGCCGGTGATGGACAGGCTGACTCCCACAGGAAAAGACTTGCAGCTGATATCTGGAACGCCGGCAATCGCTCTGCTTCCCGGTTCCCGCCTCCCGGAAGCCAGCAACAATCTGCGCTTGCAGCTGCAATTGGTGAGAGAAATCGCTGGCGTGATGCGCCCAAATCCCGTGCAGTTCCGAGCCGCTCTCGTCAGCGATTTGATGGCGGAACTGGAAGGGATCGCAGCGTATGAAGGCTGGCAGCACCAAGCTGGAAAGCTGACCTTTACAGAAAATGTTAGTGGCAAACAAGAAACTGTTGAAGTCCTCTGTCACTCTGACGGTTTTGCAGATATTTTGCATAAATGCGACTTGGTAATTGGCATGAGTGGGACCGCTGTTGAGCAGGCGGTTGGACTGGGGAAACCGGCAATCACGATTCCCGGACCCGGACCCGCATTTACCTACCGGTTTGCCGAAGCGCAGGTGAGACTTTTGGGCCCGAGCGTGCAAACCATTGGCACAAAACCGGCAACCCCCGCCACTCTCCGGGAAGCCGCTGATAGAATCCGCCAGATTTTGCAAGACTCAGCCTACCTGGAAGCCTGCGCCAAAAATGGCTTGGAACGCATGGGGGAAGCCGGTGCCAGCCTCAAACTCTCTAACTTTATCTGCGATTATCTGCGCACAAAACAGCCTCTCTAGTCTTGAAGCGGGAGCGGCAGTTTCATTGAGTCCGCTGGCATCATTGCTGTGATGTCAGCGCGTGTTTATAAAGAAAATGTGAGGGAGCCAAAAATTGGGTTTCTTGTGGTGCCATCCCACATATATAGCAGTATGCACTTAGGTTAGAACATTAGACCTTCAGGGGGGGCGGGACGCCTGCCCTACGTCTATATAGCAGTAAGCATTTAGGAAACCTACATTCCGGCCTCCCTTGCTCCAGAGCTCCTGAAGCTTCTATTGTTCTAACCAATATGACTGCTGCTATAGCGGTTCTCATCGAGCGTGAGGTACTGAGAAACCCGGTTTCTTAAAGAAACCGGGTTTCTGGCATGTACGAACGTTATGGAAAGCTGGCAATCAAAGATGTCTGTAAACCCGCCCCTGCCAAGCAAAAGAAACCCGGTTTCTTCCCCCCCAAATTCCTACCTCCCTCTCGAAAGCAGCTGAGAAACCGTGAGAAATTCGTAGCCCTTTGACTTCAGGCTTTTGATGATTATTTCAGTAGCAGCCACCGTGCGCGAGCGGTCGCCCCCACCGTCATGCAGGAGTACGATTGACCCAGGCCGCACTTGTTGAGTGACGCGATTGGCAATTCCTTCAGCGCTGAGTTCTTTTACATAATCTTCTGAATCCACATCCCAGATGACCAGTTTCTTGCCCATCCGGGAGAGGATATAAGGAAGGAGTAAAAGTCTCCGCCCCCACGGGGGTCGAAAAGTGATGTCTTGAGTTACGCCTAATTCGCGCAAAAGGCTGTCAGTTTTTTCTATCTCCGATCTGTAGAATGCAGGGGCTCTAAAAACCATACTCTGGTGTGAGTAGGAGTGGTTCGCTAGCTCGTGGCCCTTGACAGCAATCAGCCGCACGATATCGGGGTGCTTTTCAATATTGCCACCGATTTCATAAAAAGTAGCTTTTATCTTGTCGCGAGCCAGAACATCCAGGAGCTGGTTTGTATAGGGCGGGTTGGGTCCGTCGTCATAAGATAGAGCGACGATTTTATCTTGAGTGTGCGCCCGATTGATGCCAAAAAACTGCTGTATTTTCGGGGTCAGCGTGACGGCGACAAGCAGGCCACATAAGCCAATTATTAATAATATAAATTTTCTGTTGATTTTAGGGATTTTCACAGCAAAATTCGCTCAAATGACAGTCAAGGGTCAAGGTTCAAAAAAGAATTGATCGATGTTTTGCGAAAACTCAAAACGCAAAAGGAAACGGTTGAGGGGAGTGCCTCACAAGTAGCGCTCTCCAAACCCAACTCAACCCCTTCTTCTTCTCCCCTAGATATTTGTGCGCCGGCGCGGTTGATAAAATCACTACTTTTTACCCAGGGAGCGGTTGAGAAACCCGGTAGCTAAAAAAACCGGGTTTCAGGCTAGTAGAGCCCCTGCACTCAATACGCCGGTCCCGCCAGCCAGGAGACAGCGACGCCCAAGGTGGAGCCCACTATCACCTGAAAGGGGGTGTGCCCGAGCAACTCCTTGAGCCGGTCTTCGTTAAATTCGGGGTGTTCTTGAAACAGCTCGTCGATGATTTGGTTGAGGATGCGAGCCTGCTTGCCGGCGGCTTGGCGGACACCGGCGGCGTCGTACATGACGATAATGGCGAAAATTGCCGCGAGGGCAAACTCCGGCGTTTCCCATCCCAGTGTCTGTCCGACGCCGGTGGCCAAAGCGGTGACGAAAGCCGAGTGAGCGCTGGGCATCCCGCCGGCGGTCACCAGAATCCGCACGCTGACCTTCCCATTTTTCACCAACTCGATCGCCACCTTTAAGACTTGAGCGAACAGACAGGCGAAAAGAGCAACCAGCAGCACCTGGTTGTCGAGGATGTGGCCAAAGTCCTGCATGGTGTTTGACTTACCCTAATGACTGCGGTTGGTAATGAAATCTGCGAGCGAGCGTAGCGGCTGGGCCTTCTGCCCGAAGGGGTCCAGTTCCGCCTTAGCCGCATCAATGAGCAGGCTCGCTTGTCGCCGCGATTCCTCTAGCCCCCAGAGACTGGGATAAGTCGCCTTTTGGGCTTGCAAGTCCTTGCCAGCGGTTTTGCCCAGTTTCTCAGTGGTGGCCGTGATGTCCAGGATATCATCTACAATCTGAAACGCCAACCCTATCTTCTTGGCGTAGCTCGACAGCCGCTGCAGGTCGAGAGCCGGCGCTCCCGCCAGCAGCGCCCCGCAAACCACACAGGCTTCCAGCAGGGCACCGGTTTTGTGGGTGTGGATAAAGTTGAGCGTTTCCACCGGCACATCCGGCTTGCCTTCCCATTCCAAGTCTACCACTTGCCCGCCGACCACGCCAGCCGGCCCGAAGGCGCGAGCTAGCTGGGCGATCGCCCGCACCACCCGCTCCGCCGGCACGTTTTTGGTGTTGGCGGCAATAAACTCAAAGGCGTAGGTCAGCAACCCGTCGCCCGCCAGAATCGCAATATCCTCACCATAAACCTTGTGATTTGTCAGCTTCCCCCGGCGGTAGTCGTCATTGTCCATTGCCGGCAAGTCGTCGTGAATCAGCGACATGGTGTGAACCATCTCCAGGGCGCAGGCGGTTGGCATCGCCATTTCCGGGGTGCCGCCGGCCAGCTCGCAACTGGCCAGACAGAGGATGGGGCGCAGGCGCTTGCCACCGGCCAGCAGCGAGTAGCGCATGGCGTCGTAAATCTTCTCGGGATAGGTCACCGGGATGGCACGCTCCAGCGCCGCTTCCACCTGAGCTTGTTTTTCTGCCAGGTAGGCTGATAAGTCAAACGCAGATTCCTCTTGCTTGTGAAGCGAATCAATGTCCTTGGTCGATACCATCCCTTCATCCCTCGATCTGTGACTTCGTAAACAATTTTAGGGGAGATTGGCAGCCGGGATTAGGGGATTAGGGGAAAATACAGCGAGGGGTTAGGGATGTGCCGGGGCGGGTTTTTATGCGGGGCTAGCTGTGTGGCAGAGGTTGTGGATGAACCCGCCCCTACATGTTTCCATTCCTCCCCAAATTGAGCGATATTGCGCAACCGTGGGTATAACCCCCCGTTAATTCGCCAGCAGCTTCATCCCCTAATCCCGGCTCACCTCCCCACTCCCCATTCCCGATTAGCTTTTTTTGCTGTAGCTCTCTACCGTATTGGCCAGCAACATGGCCACGGTCATGGGGCCGATGCCACCGGGCACGGGGGTGATAAATTGGGCCACCTGTTGGGCGGACTCGAAGTGGACATCCCCAACCAGGCGGGAGCTGCCGGTGCCGTCGGTGACGCTGTTGATGCCCACATCTACGACAGTGGCTCCGGGTTTTATCATATCGCCAGAGATCATTTCTGGGCGACCGGCTGCCACGACTAGGATATCAGCGCTGCGGGCCACCGCTGCCAGGTCGGGGGTTCGGGAGTGGGCGACGGTGACGGTGGCGTTGGTTTCCAGCAGCATCAGCGCCATCGGTTTGCCGACTAAAATGCTGCGGCCAATCACAGCGGCCTGTTTGCCGGCGGGGTCAATGTGGTATTCTTGCAGCAGGCGCATCACTCCTGCCGGCGTGCAGCTGCGCAAACCGGGCTCCCCCCGCAGCAGTCGCCCCATGTTCATCGGGTGCAGTCCGTCGGCATCTTTGTCGGGGTCGATTTGGTAGAGGAGGGAAATCGCATCTAGGTGTTGGGGGAGGGGCAGCTGGACGAGTATGCCGTCCACTCGCTCGTCAGCATTGAGCCGGTGAATCTCTTCCTCCAGTTCGGTTTGGCCCGTTTCTGCGGGGAAGTGCTTGCCATAAGAGGCGATGCCGATTTTGGCGCAAGCTCGCTCTTTATTGCGGACGTAAACGGCGCTGGCGGGATTGTCGCCCACCATGAGCACCGCCAGTCCGGGGGGGCGATTTCGCCCTCCTTGCAAGGATTTGACGCGCTGTTTCAGTTCGGTTTGGATTTTCTGGGCGAGGGCTTTACCGTCTAGAATTTGGGCAGTTTTGGTGTCCATTGGGGTTGATGCAGCGAAACGATAGGCGCGCGAGCCCGTCTGTGGCCCTGCTGGCAAGCACCGGCACGCCGCTCAGCAAAAGGTTCTCGCAGGCGCACGCCAATGCTCCCATGAATGCGGGTGAGGCTTGCTGTATTGAAACCGAGCTCAAGCCCTAGCTGCCACACGCGCCTTTATGTGACACTATAGAGCATAATCGTGCGAGTAAAGCGTTACAGAGTGTGGCTGTATGTCTCTCAGAGAAATTGCGATCCGTCCGGGAAAAACCCGGGTTTTGGCACTGGCTTCTTTATCTTTGCTGCTGGGGGGGCTGACTGCTGGCGCTCAGATAGCCTTGTTTGGAGTGAATGTCGGGGCTTCCGATATCGGAGAGATCCAGCAAAAGCGGGATGTTAATTCGACAGTCTACCTGCAAGGCAAGGTGGAAAAGCGAGCGCCTTTTCTGGGTGCCGGCGGCGCTTACCAGCTGCAAGATGCCACCGGCAGCGTTTGGGTTCTCACGAACAAGACGCTGCCCAATCAGGGAGATGAAGTCTCCATTAAGGGAAGTGTCAATTATGAAAGCATTCCTGTCGCCGGTCTTGAGTTAGGAGAGGTTTACATAAAAGAACAGGAACAGTTGCAGCGCAAGCCAGCCTCGAAATCCCAATGAGTTCACAATGAGTAACAAACCCGTTCATGTCGCCCTCGCTATTTTGTATCGCGACGGGAAATTTCTGCTCCAGCTGCGAGATAATATACCCGGCATTCTCTATCCCGGACACTGGGGGTTTTTCGGCGGTCACATGGAGCGGGATGAAACGCCTGAAGTCGCCATCGGGCGCGAACTGCTCGAAGAAATTAGCTACGCGCCGCCGCAGATGTCAAAGTTTGGCTTGTATTCTGATTCCTCTGTTGTGCGCCATATTTTTCACGGCGCACTGGATGTTGAATTGAGCCAGCTCGTGTTAGGCGAAGGCTGGGATATGGATTTGCTCACCCCTGAAGAAATTCGGCAGGGTGAGGGCTACTCGCGAAAAGCCGGTGAAATGCGCCCCCTCGGACTCATTCACCAGCAAATTTTGCTGGATTTCATAAAAGCTGATTTAGAAAGGAATTGTTGATGCGCCAGAAACCGGGTTTCTTAAAGAAACCCGGTTTCTTTAGCCCTCTCGCAAACCGGCAATCAGCCGGCGCTTAATTTCAATAAACTCTGGGCTGAGTTTAATGCCCAAATCCCGGTGCGCCGGCAAATCGACGCGGATTTCTTCTTTGATTTGTCCGGGGCGGGCGCTCATCACATAAATGCGCTGCGACAGGAAAATCGCTTCCCCCACATCATGAGTGATGGTTAGGACAGTAATCCGGGTTTTCTGCCACAATTCTAGCACGAATTGCTGCATCTGTTCTTTGGTTTGAGCGTCGAGCGCCCCGAAAGGTTCGTCCATCAGCAAGACTTCCGGTTCGTTGGCTAAGGCGCGCGCAATTGCGACGCGCTGTTTCATGCCGCCTGACAGCTGTTTGGGATAAGATCGGGCAAACTGAGTTAAGTTTACCACATCTAGGTAGTAATCAATTCGCTGCTGCATCTCTTTCCTAGGGATGCGCCGCAGCTGCAAGCCAAAGCCGATATTATCCGCTACAGTGAGCCAGGGAAAGAGGGAAAAATTCTGGAAAACCATTCCTCTATCGGGTCCGGGACCGGGTACGCTTTCGCCATCAACCAGCACCTGTCCGGAGGAGGGGGGCGTCAAACCGGCGATAATATTCAGCAGGGTGGATTTTCCGCACCCTGACGCCCCGACAATACAGACGAATTCACGGGGATAAACGTGCAGGTTGATGTTCTGCAGCGCCATCAGTTGCTTTCCCTGGTTGGGAAAGGCTTTGAATAAATTGCGGACTTCTAGTTTGGGGTGGTTTGAGGAGTCGAGCATGTTTGGAACCGCAGATTGACGCAGATGAACGCGGAGGGCGCTGACTGTTAAGTAGTGTTACAGGAGGGGACGCGCCGGCGCACCCTGCGGTGGAGTGGGTGAGGGAAGTTAATATAGAGTGTAACTTAAATTTTTGCGCTATGATAAAACCGCTGCCAAGTTCTTCTAAAAAGCGATATCTCCAGCCGTCTGTGTTTTGGAGCATCCGCCAGGGTTTTCCTCACTGGCTGAGGGTGCTGCTGACTGTGGCGGCGCTAGTTGTGCCACTGCTGCTGTGGGCTTTGCTCAGCGCTCAGGGGTGGGTGCCGGCGATGTTTTTGCCGGCACCGGCGGCGGTGATCCGTGCCGGTGTCCGCATGTTTGCTGAGGAGAATTTGCTGCAAGATATTATAGCAAGTTGCGGGCGCGTTGGGGCGGGTTTTTTGGCGGCGGCTGCTGTTGGCATTCCGGTGGGGATTGCTATGGGGACGTTTCCCAGCATGGAGAGTCTGTTCAGCCCACTTGTTGGGCCAGTTCGCTACATGCCTGTGGCGGCGTTCATCCCTCTGATTATCCTTTGGGTGGGATTGGGGGAAGACGCTAAGATTTTGATTATTTTTCTGGGGATTGTGTTCTACAATGCTATAATGATAGCAGATTCGGTTAAGTTTATTCCGGGCGAATTGTTAAATGTTGCTTACACTTTGGGGGCGACTCGCCGAGATGTGCTGTTCCGGGTAATCCTACCGGCGGTGTTTCCGAGTGTGCTGGATACGCTGCGGGTGAATATTGCCGGCGCTTGGAACTTTCTGGTGATTTCGGAGTTAATTGCGGCTGAGAATGGGTTGGGGTTTAAAATTGTGCAGGCTCAGCGGTTCCTGCAAACGGATAAGGTGCTGTTCAGCATTGCAATTATTGGGTTAATTGGCTGGGCGATTGATTGGGCTTTCAAGTTGCTGTCGAAGCTTCTGACGCCTTGGGCGGAAGGGTAGGTTTGGTAGGGTGCGTTCCACCGGAACGCACCCTACTGTGTTAGGATTGAAATAGCTGCGCCACTGCCGGTTTAGTCACTTTCCCCATAGCGTTGCGGGGGAGTTCTTCAACTGCCAGAATTTTGCTGGGAACTTTGTAAGTCGCCAGTCGCTCTTTTGCCCAATTTCGGAGAGGTTCTAAAGTCAAATGAGTTGCCGGTGGCAATACCAAAGCTGCGCAGACGCGCTCGCCCCACTCTGGATCGGGAACCCCAACTACAGCACAGTCTTGAATGTCTGGATGGGTTCGCAACACTTCTTCAATTTCTAAGGCAGAAACTTTGTAGCCGCCGGTTTTGATGATATCGACGCTGATTCGCCCGAGGATGCGGTAGCTGTCATTCTCGAAGGCGGCGAGATCGCCGGTGCAGAACCATCCGTTGCGGAAGGATTTGGCAGTTGCTGCCGGTTTTTGCCAATATTCTAGAAACACTCCCGGTCCTTTGACTTGGATTTCGCCAGGGGTTTCGAGAGGGACTAAATTGCCGGTTTCATCAACTAACCGAACTTCAACCTGAGGTAAGGGGTTGCCCACATATCCGGGCAATCTTTGCCCGTGTAAAGGGTTAGATAGGGCCATGCCTATTTCGGTCATGCCATAGCGTTCGAGCAGAAAATGTCCGCTGATGCTTTGCCATTTTTCTAAGACTTGGACGGGTAAAGCGGCGGAACCTGAAACCATCAGGCGCATTTTGGCGCAGCCGGCGGACATGCTTTTTTTGCGCTCGCTATCTGCGGCTTCCCAAGCTGCAATTAGCTTGACATAAATGGTGGGGACAGCCATAAATAGAGTTAAGTCACCGCCGGCAATTCGGTTCCAAATAGTTTGGGCGTCAAATTTGGGGAGCATGTGGCACTCAGCGCCAGCCCACAGGGCGCAAGTGAGCACGTTAATAATACCGTGAATGTGGTGAAGTGGCAGGAAGTGCAAGATGCGATCTTCGGATGTCCACTCCCAGGCGTCAATCAAGCTTGTCACTTGAGCTTGAATGTTTTGATGGCTGGTTACTGCGCCTTTCGGTTTGCCGGTTGTACCGCTGGTGTAGAGGATTAATGCGCGTCGGGAGATATCGACTTCGGGGAGTGCGCCGGCATCAGCGGGGAGTGTGTCGGAAGTGAGGAGAAATCGCAACCCTCGCTCTTCAGCAATGGGGCGCAATACCGGCTCGAAATCCGGGTGAGCGATGAGAGTGGATGCGTCTGAGTCTGCAATCACATATTCTAACTCGGGGCGGGGATGGGAAACGCACAGGGGCACTGCCACCCCACCGGCACGCCAAATGCCCCACTGAGTGGCGACATACTGGAATCCTGAGGGGATGAGAAAGGCAACTCGCTGCTGGTGCAAGTCTTGGGCGCTGTCGAGAAGGGCGGTTGCGATTTGGGCGGATTTGTGGAGCAAATCCCCGTAGGTAAAGGTTCCTTCGGGTGCGGCAATCGCTCTTTTGTGTTCGTTGGGTTTGGCTCGGGCAATTAGGGGCAGATTCATGTTAGTTCTGTGATTTAGGAGTTATTGTGAAATCATACCATTGCCCGGGGGGTCTGAGTTACAAGATTTCCTTTGGGAAGGATTGTGCGAGCGCCCCTCCGGGAAACATCGCTGGACAGCAGATAACTTTTGCGACTCAACCGCTCCGTTGACTTGCCGTTCCAGTTCAGCATTGGGTAGCATTCAGCCATCGCTACTCTCAGAGTGTTCAGTCGATTCATCTTTCCCCGCTCCAATCTCCTTCTTCGGAGGATCAGGTGGGCCAGGTGGTTGCATTTTGGCTACGGGGATAGCGCGACCCAAAAGCGAAATAACGAAGGTGCGAAAACCTAGCTCTGCGTCTGGCTCACGGTACTCTCCCTTCAATCCATCTTCACGAGATGACATCAGGAAGCACCCAGCATCATAAAGCCGCGATCGCACCAGTTTAGTAAGAAGTAACTGATACCGCTTGGCATAAGAGGCATCCTTAAACTCGGGAAAAACCTTAAAATGAGGCTCCTTTACCCTTACTGGCTGGTTCGAGCTAGGGGCATCCTCTAACAGCATAAGATAGCCAAGCCACGGTCGCTCGGATGGTTTGAATGCACCCTCTTCATAAGCAGCCCACAGATCCGTAGCATTCCCAAGAGCCTCTTCAGTGCGGTTGTTGAAGTTGTTTCCAAAAGAGCCAACCTGCGACTTGAACTCAATAATTGCTACGACTTTGCCATCGGCAACAACAAGTAAGTCCCAATTCTTTTCTGCCCGGAACCAACCAGGAAGTTCAGTTTTTTGTCGCCAGTAAATCGTCGCTCGTTGCAAGCCTGACGCGATAAGGATATTTGCTATCAACTCGCGGAAGCCGTCCAGATGTTTTCCCGCTCTTACAGCTTGCGGATTCCGCTCGCGTGTTAGCCAGAAATACTCAACAGCTTTTGTCAATTGCTGAGCTAGATCGTTCAGTACATCGCTCATAGAGTTTGTTTTCAAAGGTGCAGAGTGACAGTTGACTTGCGGAATAGACCTGTTACTTGTGTGACAGTCCGCTCATAAGCGCAGGTTAAATAAGCTTCATCAATCTCATACCCGATACTGTTTCGACCGCAGTTAGCTGCTGCTAATGCTGTTGTTCCTGTACCCAGGAAGGGGTCAAGCACAGTATCGCCCACAAATGAAAACATGCGGATTAGCCGTGAGGCAAGTTCCAAGGGATAGGGCGCAGGGTGGTGCCGTGTTGATGCGCCGGGGATGCCAGCCCATATCTGCTGGAACCACTCGCGATGGCACTTTTCAGGTATGACACTGAGGATTCTTGTCGTTAAATCCTGTGTTCGATAGCCTCCTGGCTTGCGTTCCATAAGGATAAACTCGATGTCATTCTTAATCACACCATTCGGCTCGTAGGGTTTGCCCATGAAAGGGGCACCATTTCCCTCAGCCTCAAACGATGCGTTAGCGATTTTGTGCCAAATAATTGGGGAGAGATTGTCGAAACCCAATGCTCGACAGCGATCCTGAATTGAGGCGTGAAGTGGCACTACAGTATGTCGCCCACCGTTCTTTTTTCTAGAAAGGCAGACATCCCCGACCACGCAGATCAACCGGCCCCCCGGAACCAGCGCATCAAAACATCTTTGCCAAACCTTATCGAGCTCACAGAGAAATTGCTCGTAGCTCTCAATGTAACCCAGCTGTCCGCTGACCTTGTTGTACGCTTTCAGAGTCCAGTAAGGTGGCGATGTTAAAACTAGGTGAGCGCTCCCAGGTTGAGCAGCCGGCATGTCCCTCGCATCGCCAAGGTAAAGATGGTGTTGGCTTGGTATCTGTGGGAGGCACTGATCTATGAGTGCGGTAAGTTTTTCATCCTTGGCGATGCGAGGGATAGCTTTTTGAGTGTCACTTAAATCTCCCAGCCCGTCAGGAAGAAAGACTGAGAGATCGCTATTGGTATTGAACTTGGCCTCAGGAAAGTCGGGCATTGGTTTTTATGTTAAGTATTTTCATTATAGCACAAGGCTTCCCCAGCACACTGTGGTGTGGGTGCCGGTTACGCTATCGCTAACCGGCACTACAGATAGAGGCTTTGACCACTACAGACCGGCAAGCTGGGTACAGGTAATCCTCTCCAGAATCATCCACTACACGCAGATAATTTTCTACTTCGGCTTTAACGTCTGGTAGGAGCCGGTACAGTTTCCAGACCTGCAGATCGTCACAGCCTTCACTTGTCACACAAATAGCAAACTTGTAATGACCTGATACTTGAGCCATATCTACTAATTCCAAAAAACAGTTGGCGAAGCCATGACGCAAGAAACCGGCAGCATAAGTCAGCACCGGCATCCGCTCTAACGCACGCACCAATAACCTCTATTCCGTCGGCTCCACCGCAGTATTGGACTGCAGTTGCTTGGCAACTTGCATTAACAGCCTTAATGCCTCATTCACCGCTTTATCATCAGGAAAAGCTCGGGCTACATCGGGCTCTAAAAGCACCAAGTTTGTTCCCGCACGATACCGAGCGACATACTTGCCTCTGATGCCGCCTTCCATCTCAGCGAAATCATACTCTGAACGCAATTCGTCTTCCATCTCGCTCTCAACTTCCTTCTTCATAAAACCTCTTTTCGTTTCGGGTAGCTTTTCGGGCGCTGATAATTCGTACCTTTTCTCCTCGGTCAGTATGGGCGACAACTAAAAGTTGTCCCAACCTAGACCTACCAATAATAATGTAACGACTTTCTCTAGCAGAATGGTCGGGATCTGGAAAGGTCGCAGATAGCGGGTCATTAAACACCGTTGCGGCTTCCTGAAAAGAAACACCATGTTTCTCAAGGTTTAGCTCGGCTTTGTTGGGGTCCCACTCAAATTCCATGTATAGCGCTCTCTGCTATCTGCTCCTCAAGTTTATTCGCCACCATCTGTAACCGTACATACAGTAAGCCCTCAAATAGTAGATCGCAGCCTAAGTCATGTTAACTATCCTATTTTATCCTAGCACTCGCCCCAAGCTCATTATAGCATAGGGCGATCGCCAAGCGCAGAAACCCGGTTTCTTTGAGAAACCGGGTTTCTGCACCCCGCAACTCAATCGGCGATACCAGCTTCAACTATTTGCGGTCATCCTTCGGCGGATTGGGCGGACACCAAAAGAGGTTTTTGCTGGACACTCCCAGCGATTCCAGAATTCCGCGCATCACATCCGTGCAGTACATCCAGTATCCCAAATCTTCGTACATGCGATCGGGATTGAACTCCAAGTTGTAATGCAGCACGTTGGGAAGGTCGGAAAACTCCTCGGAAGATTGCGGGGAAATCAGCAAGACGCGGAATGGTTTCCCCTGACATTTTAAGGCGAGCTTGCTCACCAGATCGGTGACGCTGCCCCGATTGGTAATGCCGGTGCGAATAAAAAGCAGCTCGTCAGCATTCTGCAGCGTGTGCCAAAACCGTTGCGAGCGTGCTGTGTAACGGACGCGCATTCGTTCGTATACGGGAAACATGTTATTGAGGGGATCGTCTGTCTCCTCCACTTCATGGGCGAAAGACAAACTTGTCCACTTGGCGTGGTATATCCTTCCGGCGTCATGGCTGTAGTGCAGCAGAGCGGGGTTCCACATATCATAAAAATTGCTCTCAATGATATCTGCAACATCGCTAAGATTGGTGGTTCGCGTCAGATCGAACGGAAAAGCCGGCCCGTCGTACTCCATTTTATACAGGAGCATGCGGGCAGCACAGCGATCTCCGAGCGGTACAATTGCCACCCGGCTGAGTTCTGACAGTTCGCACTTGTATTTGAAAAGCACCGAGGATTTGGGCGGCACTTTCACTCGGCTTTCCAGCCCGCCTTTGCCGATTATCATCGTGCGAAATGGCGCGTCGGGATGGAGCGGATCGTCATAAACGCCCGGCGGCATTGCTTTCAGTGCGCTGCGCACCTCCTTCCACATCGGATGGATGTTGTATTCGTGATCCGTTTCGTTGATCGCCCGGATGAAGTCTTCGTTTTCCTTCAGGAGTCCCAGATGCCCGTCGTAAAACAAAATTTGCGAGACTTTCGGCGAAAAGAAATGGAAAGCGGGGCTGTATTCCAAGTCGGTATCAGGAGGAATATCCACCAGGGTTTCAATAGTTCCATCGTCCCGCACCGAAAAGAAGGGCAGCATTCCGCTTTGGGCATTCTTGGCGATGTAAATACCCGGCATCAATCCCCCTTTGCTCTGAATCGCAGCTTGCAGGGATTTCCAATAAGGAGCGATCGTGTAAGTATATTTCGACGGATTGATCGCGCGCAAGGTCTTCTCTGCTGTGCCGGCAATGATTTGGAACCCCTGTTTGTCGCGGTAGATTGGTCGCCCCTGCTTCTGCCGGGGGAGCTGTTTTTCTTTCGCCCATTCGTCACTGGTCATTTGGAAGAGGCGAATGTCGATCGCCTCGTACATCAAGCGGTGACCTTCCGTATTTGGGTGAGCGGAATCCAAGGATGTACCGGCTTTCCAGCGCCCCGATCCGTCATCCACAGCATCCAGCCAATCCAGCACGGGAACGCCCCATTTCAGCATTCGGCTGTGCGTGTCTCGCAGCAACCAGTTGTGTTCAAACCCGTAATCCCCGTTCGGATACAACCCGCCCAAAATCGGAAGCGCTCCCAATTCCCGGGTCATTTTTATCAGTTGCTGCAATCCGCTTTCAAACCGCCGCTGCGCCGCCCGTCGCTGGTGAGGTGGACAGTGCGCCAGCCCCTCGTTTCCCAAAGAAAGGGCAATGATGACGGCATCTGGTTTTTCTGGCGCAACCACCTCCGGAAACCTGTTAATCGTTGTGCTGACATTTGCACCCACTTCCGACAAATTCACCAGTATGTGCCCGTATTTTTGATGCAGCGCTTGTTCCAGATGCCAAGCCCAACCTTTTAACATCCACGCACTGCATCCTAAGGCTACGGAACTGCCGATAACCGCGATTTTTAGACCCTGAACTCCTTGAGTTAGAGGCATTTCGGCAGGAGGTGACTCGAAATATCCGTAGGGATAGGGCTGCACATGTCCGAACCAGCCATCACTGACAATAATAGCGGATTGCTGCCGGTCAGATTCCACCGGCACCCAGCGGTTGGCTCCGCAAGATTCCCACTCCACGCTGCCATCTGAACGCAGTAACACATACTGGTATTCTATTTTTTCGCTGCTGGATGGCTCCTCAGATGGATTCCCCTCGATTTCGATGTCCGCCCACCACAAAGGGTAGCTCTCGCCACTCGTACTCAGAGGCAGGCATCTCGTTACGTCCCACAGTCCTAACTCGGGAGCCGAACCGACAATCCCGATAGATTCTCCCATTTTCGTGTGTGCGCTGACCTGAAATCGATACATACGTCCCTTCTCTCTTTAAGCATACGATACCAGACAAGTTGCTTGACTCATCGCACCTCTGAGGTTAAAAGGTAACTTCACCTCAGGCAAGACAGAAGCCCCGGTAGCCGTCCCCGACAGCGAGTCCCTTCAGTCAAGGGAATCGCTTCCACAAAGCTGCCCTCAATTTATCATATCTAAAATTCCAAATCTGTCTCCGAGAACACTTTACAAATTACCTGATGCCTGGTATGAAGCTCACGGCTGTATCTTTCCCCCACCGGCTTGAGAGATTCCCTGACTCCACATATAGCGCCCAAACGGTTCTGGCACCTCGGTCAGTCCAAAGCGCCTTACCACATTTCGCAGCTTTTGTCATCCAGTCTTCGCCCTTTGGATCTCACCACCACTCCCTCGGTACGCTCCCCACTCTTACTGGATTGCCTTTCCCTGTCTGGGGATATTGTAATTGAAATCTGGCTGCCGGTGCGAGTCCCTTTCTACCTTTTCTTGAAGAGACAAGGGGATATCTCAGCTGGTGCAAAACCGGCAGCCGGTAGTTGACAAAACGGCACTGCATCAATTATAATTGCAAGAGCAACCGCAATCAATGGAGCTACCAATGGCAGTTGAGATGGTTACTGCAACACCGAAGCCGGCTGAGCCGCCAGTTGGCTCCGAAGGCAGAGTCGTTTTAAAAGGTGTCAGCTGGCCAACCTTTAAGGCATTGCTGGCAGACATCGGAGAAGACCGCACCTCTAGATTTGCTTACGACCGAGGAGTGTTAGAAATCAGAATGCCACTCGAAGAACATGAAGAGCCCAAACGGCTGATAGAAAACTTTGTTGAAGTCCTAGTAGACGAACTGGGTATCGAGATCAGAAGCCTCGGTGCCCTCAGCCTTAAGCGGGAAGACTTAACCAGTTTTGTAGAGCCGGACACCTGCTTCTACATCCAGAATGAAGCCCGAGTTCGAGGGCGAAAAATCAACCTCTCGGAAGACCCCGCGCCTGACTTAGCATTAGAGTCTGACTACACCAGTTCGTCTCTGAATAAGTTCACCATTTATGCCTCCCTTGGCGTACCTGAACTCTGGAGATATCGCAATCAAACCCTAGAAGTTTACCGGCTTGTCGAGGGAAACTATCAGCCCGCCGGTCAAAGTCTCGCTTTTCCCTTTTTACCCCTGGCAGAAGTTGCCGGTTTCATCGAGCAAAGTAAAACTGCCGGTCAGAGAGCCGCTGTCCGCGCATTTCGGGCGCGAATCCATGAAATTTTGCAGAGTCAGAGTCAGGGCTGACAAGCGCCAAACCAGAAACCGGGTAACTCCGGCGAAACCCGGTTTCTAAGTGATACATCACGCACCCGACTGGATAGCTCTCACAAACTTAGGCTCCAGCAGCTGCGAGAGGTCGGGAATTTGTTGGATTTGGTTTTGCCCCTTCAAAAATTCTGCCATATCCTTCATCCTTTTGCCCAAATAAATCTCGCTCTGCGGGTTCGCCAGCATGTCTAAGTTGGCCTGCAAGTCGGGCAACTTCAACCCCTTTAAATTCGCCTCCAGCTCAGCCGGCGTCACATTCAGGCGTTTCGCCGCAATCGCCACAGCCTCCTGCGGGTTTGTCTTCAAGAAATCCAAAGCCTTAAAAATACCCCGCACAAACGCTCCCACCGCCTCAGGGTGCTTTTCGATAAACTTCGCCTCAAAAACATAAAGGTCAGTAATCGCACCCGGCATTTTGGAAGAATCATAGATAATTCTGCCATCTTTCTGAGCCGCATTCGCTTGCTCTATGAAAGGCGAGTAAGTCACTGCAATCTCTACCTTGCCGGTTTGATAAGCCGACGCCGCCGCCTCTGGCAGCATAGAAACAAGAGTGACATCCTTCTCGCTCAAACCGGCTTCTTTAAGCACCTGCAGCAAGAAAAAGTGACTGACACTCCCTTTTTCTAGCGCAATCCGCTTGCCTTTGAAATCCTTAACTTCAGCCAGACTGTTCCGCGCTAAAATGCCATCAGCGCCCAGGGAAATATCTTCAACCAGAACCGCTCGAAAATTTGCCCCTTTCGACGCCAGCACAACCGCCTCAGAAATCACCGGCGCAACCCCCTCCAGGCGTCCGGCGAGAAACGCCGCATTAGAGTCAGAATTAGTGCTGAACTCCTTAACCTCCACATTCAGACCCAGCTCTTTGAAAAAGCCTTTCTCCCCAGCAATGTGCAGTGGCGTCAGCCCCACCCAAGTGACAATCCCCAGAGCAGCAGAAACCGTGCCAGCTTCAGGGCTTTGCCTCCGGTTCGTACAGGCGTGAAGAGCGCCCCCACCGGCAGCACCGGCAATTAACCAAATAGCTTGCCGGCGCGTCCACAAACGACAGTCTTGCAATCGATTCATTAATTTATCTCCCCCTACAGATTAGAAGAAACCGGGTTTTTAAAAGAAACCCGGTTTCTCGCCTAAGAAACCGGGTTTATTGTGGTAGTTCAGCAGGTTTATTCTGCTTTTCACGAGAAGAAAACCGGTTTCTGGACATCTTACACCCACATCTTATCCTAACACCCTAACCCCCTAACCCCTAACCATTAGGTTTAGCCAAAGAAGCCACTGCAGCAACTAGCTCATCCGGCTCAGCCGGCTTGGGTAAATGCAGCTGGAACCCAGTCGCAAGCGCCCGCTTGCCGTCCTCTTTGCTAGCATAAGCCGTAAGAGCAATCGCCGGCACGAACCCGCCCCGTTCCGACTCTAGCGCTCTCAGCTTGCGGAGCAGAGTGTAGCCGTCCTCTCCCGGCATGGCAATGTCAGCGATCAGCAAATCTGGCTTCACTTTTTTGATGGCTGAGAGCGCGTCAGCTGCCGACAAAACCGCCCTGACTTCAGCCCCGTGCTGTTCCAGGATCGCGGCAAACAAATCGCAAATTTCCGCCTCATCGTCAACCACAACTATCCGCAAACCGGAGAGGGGCTTCGGGTTGGGGGGGCGCAGGGGCGGAGGTTCCAGACTGAGAGGCTGCAAATCGCCCCCGCTTTGCAAAAGTGGAAGTCTGACGGTAAACGTTGCCCCCTGTCCGATGCCCCCACTTTCGGCACGCACCTCTCCCCCATGCAGTTCCACCAAATGGCGCACAATCGCTAGCCCCAGCCCCAGCCCACCTTTAACTCGCGTGGTGGAGGAGTCCGCTTGGCTGAACCGGTCAAACACGAATGGCAGGAACTCCGGATCGATTCCGGTGCCGGTGTCCCTGACTTGGATTTGGGCGCAGGGAATTGGGATTTGGGCACTGGAGGATTTTGGATTTTGGATTTGGGATTTTGGATTTTGGATTGGGGATTGATTGTTTTGCTCAATGCCCGACGTCCCATTCTCGGTGCCCGGTGCCGGGTGCCCCATTTCCGCTGACAGCCGGATAAAGACGGTTCCCAGTGCCGGTGTGAACTTAACCGCATTGGAGAGCAGATTCCACACCACTTGCTGCAAGCGGTCCCCATCGGCCAAAACTTCCCCAACGGAGGGGTCGAGATCCCCCACCAGGCGAATATTCTTCGCCTCAGCAGCAGGGCGCACCACATCTAGGGCTGCGTAAATCGCCCGCACTGGATTGAGCCGGCGGGCGCTGAGGCGGAAATTTCCCTGAACGATGCGCGAGACGTTGAGAATATCCTCCACCACTTTCACCTGGGACTTGGCATTGCGCTCGATCGTCAGCAGCGCCCGCTTGCGGGCGGTTTCGTCAAAGTTGCGGCTCAGCAGCAGCTGCGTCCAGCCGAGTATAGCGTTGAGAGGCGTCCGCAATTCGTGGGAGACAGTGGACAAAAACTCATCCTTCATGCGGTTTGCCTTCTCCAACTCCTCTGCATATTGCTGCAGCCGGCAGAAAGTCCGCTGGCGCTCAATCGCGATGCCGGCTAGACGCGCCGATATCTCCAGCAATTTCCACTCCTGCGCAGAAAGCTGGCGCTCACCTGCGCAATACACCGCCAAAACCCCCGCAATCTCACCGCCAGCGTCGCGCACCGGCACTGACCAGCCCGCCTGCATTCCGTGAGCCAGCGCTAAATCCCGGCAATCTCGCCACAGCGGATCTGCGCCAATATCGAGCGCTATCGCAGACTCTATACTGTATTCCGCCCCGCCCCAGCTGTACGCGCCGGCTGCGAGAGCGAGACGGTCTGCCCCCCGCGCGAAGCTCTCCGGGAGACTCGGAGCCGCAACGCACTGTAGGTTTTTCCCATTTGGCTCAGGCAGCATTATACAGCAAAACGCTTCTTCTGATTGCGACTCGATAAACCGGGCGAGGAAGTTCAGCACCTCAGGGATCTCGACGCCGGTTGCTATCAGTTCCAGGATGCGGTTTTGCCCTGCTAAAAGCGCTCGCTCCCGCTTGCGATCGGTAATGTCCCGGATGGCAGCCACCATGCCGGTGACATTCCCGCCCTCATCTTTTAATTGCGAGACTGAGGATTCCACATAGATTTTTTCTCCAGTTTTTTTAATATGAATATTCTCCCCTTGCCAGCAGCCTGTCGTTGCTAAAGCTTCATGAGCAGCCCGCTCATCCGAGGGATCTATCCAGCAATATTGATGCGATTCTTGCAAAGGCTTGCCGATAACGTCTCCTGCGCTGAAGTTGTACAGCAGTTCCGCCGCCTTATTCCAATAAGTGATGCGCTCCTCGCTATCTATAGCAATGACCGCATCGCTCACTTGCGTGAGAATATCCGCCTGGAACTTCAGCGCTTGTTCCGCACGCACGCGCTCTGTGATGTCTTTGAGATAGACGGATAGCCCGTCGCGATCCGGATAGGCGTGAACTTCCAGCCACAGATTGAGTTGCGGGTAGAACTCTTCAAACTCCACGGCAACCTGCTCGGTGACCGCTCGCCGGCATTCTCTAAAAAACTTGGAGCGAACAGTTTCTGGAAACACCTCCCAGATGCAAGATCCGGTGAGGGCTTCTCGCTTTCTGGCGCGACCGACCCTTTGCAGCACCTGCATCGCCTGCGGGTTAATATAGGTGAAGCGCCACTGCCGGTTTAAGGCAAAAAAGCCATCGCTGATCCGCTCCATAATACTGGTAATTTGCCGCTGCGCCGCCTCCGCCTCCGCCCGGGCTTTCCGCTCTTCGGCGAGCAGTCGGGCGCGTTCTTCTTCCGCCCGCACGCGCCCGGTGATGTCTTGCGCCATCGCCATGCCGGCAAATATTTCTCCCAAATCATTTTTCACCGGCAGCACCCAGACGGCATAAATCAGGCCGGCATAGGGGATTTCTTGAAACGTCGCCTCTCCGGCAAGTGCCGCCCGATACATTGGCTCTATTGTTGCGCTCTTTTTCGCCGGCAGCGCCTCCCAAATTGTCTTTCCTTCCAGCATTTCTCTGGAAAGACCGGCAGCTGCTAGCCCTTCCCCCTCAGCGATCAGGTAGCGCAAATCCCGGTCAAACAAAAAAACCGAACCGTTGGGGAAGTTCCTAAGAATCGTGCGGTATTCCTCTTGACTTTTTCGCAGGTCTTCTAACGCCCGCTTTTTCTCCGTCAGGGCGAGGAGAAAGCAGACAAAATTCTCTTGAAGTTTATTCATAAGGGCGATGCCGGTGAGAGCGGGTAAGTGTCTGCCATCAAAGCGGATCGATTCTTTTTCTGGGATAATAGCCGGCATGTTTTCATTCGAGATCGCCGCGCCGCCAGAGATGGCGCACCGGCAAGCGCCTGCCGGTGGTGCTGCCTGCGAAACTCGAATCGGTCGCCATTAAGTCGGTAGCTCGCTTATAGCACACCGGCTCTATGGCGTCAAAGGGAGTAAGGGCTGTGCACTCATCAGATAATATCTCGGCCTTGAAACTCCCGGATCTGCAGATTGTCTTCAACCGGCAGCACAGGGAGCTTTTGGGAGTGCGGATGGGACATTAAATCTCAAGGGTAGCGCGGGAGCGCCGCTCTCTCACCGGCGATGGAGGGGGCGGAACCCCCTGCCGGTTGGCTACCCGCTGCCGCCGCTCGGCGCTCTGCATTGGGCCGGTCTTTCGTGTTCTAGCTCTCGCTCACTGACATCTGTCGCAGGGCAGATATTTTATCCGCTATCACAGCCGGTTTTGCTCGGGGCTTTGCCAGAAACCGGGTTTCTTGTGACAGGAGTAGGAGAAAGCCGGTTTCTCGGCATTTTAACGCCCACCGGCTCTATTGCGGGCGCAACAGGTGCCGGTGCGGGGACTTCCCCCGGGTTATTGTTGATCGCTGAAACCGGGTGCTGGGGGTGCCGGTGGGGCGCACTTGCGCCACTTGTAGAAAGACGAGCTTCATGCGTTCGTACCAACCGATGGAGCAAGGGTGCCGACTGATGGAGCAAGGGTGCCGACTGATGGAGCAAGGGTGCTCGAATGATGGAGCAAGGGTGCTCGAATGATGGAGTTCTGAGCTCGGATGATGGAGTTCGGAGCTCGAACGATGGAGCAAGGGTGCCGACTGATGGAGTTCGGAGCTCGGATGATGGAGTTCAGAGCTCAACTGATGGAGTTCAGAGCTCGACTGATGGAGTTCAGAACTCGAATGTCCGAGATAGGCACTCGGATGATGGAGTTTCCTTGCTTGAATGTTGAAACCCACCGGCACCCAAGAGAGCACCGGCACCCTTCCCACACCGGCACCCAAGAGAGCACCGGCACCCTTCCCACACCGGCACCCCCCCAAGGGCAGTAGGCACTTACGCCCACGACAACCTGTCGGGATCTCCCACCCCAGAAAAAGGTGCCGTGCCGGTGTGCCAATAGGAAAGCAGCTGCGCCTGAACATCCTGTGGAATAAAAGCCGATTTTATCAGCCTGATAACCTTCAGGCACTTCTCCGATAGCCGCTGCCACATCTCCTGTTTGCGCCGCTCATAATCCTCCCCAAAAACTTCCTGATAGTGCGCTGACACCGCCCCCACAAATTCCAAACTATCGGCGCATTCAAGCAACTCAACCCAGCCCAAAATCTCAGTTTCTATCTCCTCACAAACAGGCATCTCTTTTGTGAGTGCCGGTGCCTCAGCTACAGACGCGCACCGGCTTTCCCTTAGCGCCGCGACTTCCATAGAGCTATCACACACCCCTTCCCCTGCCGGTTCAGTGGTAACACTCCCAGAAGTGTCGTTAACTAACGACAAATTTACGACACTTTTTCCCCGAGTGTCAGCAGCCTCAAACTCAACCTCAGAGAGAGTTTGGCCGATTTTGTCGCCTCTGTCGTTAACGGCGGAGCCATCCGCATAATTTTCCTGTTCGGGGCGGGTTTCCAGCCTCAAGGAAAAATCAGCAGTTTTTTTGTCGTCAGTGTCAGCAAAATCCGGTAATCTCTCTCCGCTGTTAGGCTCCAGACTGCTGACAAATGTCGTTAAAGTATCGTTATCTGTCGTTAGTTTCTCCGCACTCTCCCCATTTTCACCGGCGTCAGGAGAATAACCCGCAGGCGACAGTCCTGATGGGTTTTTTGGTCCAACCGGCCAGTTCTTATTCGGGCTTGGGCCACCCGATGAGGGGGGTTTCGTGTTCCCCCCAGAGAATGCGAAATATTTCTTATCTCGAAATTCCCCATAGCCATTAGCCGCCAGATATTTACAGTGCGCCGATACCTCCGCGCTAGAGGCATTCCGTAAAGCCCGGATACCACTCTTCATCCGCCGCACCTCAACTGGCACACCTTTCTCCTTAGCGAAATCCTGAATCTTTAGCAAAATTCCTGACAGCTTCGATTGCGGAGCATTTTGAGCGTAGATCAGTCGCAATTGACCCATAAAATAATCCACAAGCCGGATGGCACCCAGCATCGTCTCCCCGCTCACCGCCGGTGCCGGTTTAACGCCGGCTAGCACCGCGTTCACCAGATGCAGCCAGAGAGCGAACCGCCCCAAATAGCTCTCAAATTTCGGGTAAGCGGTTTTTAGCCCCTCATGATCTTCTTGGAGCTGCATGTCAACTAGCTGATGCTGCTTGGTCTGAAACAGCACTTTGGCATCGTAGCTCAACAGATAGTCCGCCGGTTCAATCTTGTCCAGCCCTATGTACAGCCGGCGCAGAGTATCATACAGTTCGATATTCTTCTTTTGCTCAGGCAGCAGATGGTGGTAGCTCGCTGGCGCATCAGCAGCGCAAAACAGCCAGCGAGCCCACTCACCGGTAATATCGTCGTGTTCCCCCATCAGCCTCTGTAGCTTTCCCCATTGCGTTGAGCCGGTGCGGCTGATACAGGAACGCTCCAGATATACTGACTCCTTAATCCGGTCTTTGATTAATGGTCCGCCATTGAATTCTGACAGTTCAAGCTCGCTATCATCCCCTATCCCGTTGCGGTACTTGTTGCGGGCGGTGAAATATCCCGCAGCTTCATCCCTATAAATAAGAAAGCCCCGTGGGTTTTCCTCATGAATGTGAGCTACTGCCTCAATCGTTGAGTCTGAGATGATATAGCGCTTGCACGGGGGGGGAGGGGTAGGCGGTTCCCCGGCATTTTTCTCATTTATGCTAGCCTTATTCCAGTTCGCCATATCTCGCTCATATTGCCGCGAAAGCTCTTTCCAGCGGTGAAGTTCCTCGGATTCCAGTTTGAGCAGGGGTTCAAGGATGACCTTTTGTGCCGGCGTCTTCTTGTGGCCTGATGGAGCGACAATTATGGTGCGGAAAATGGCGGGTTGGGTGTAATTTGCGGAGGCGTTTATCACGATGCGAGCGCCCCCCATTCGCGAACTGGCTGCCGCCAGCAATGTTGTCAGCAAGTATTCCGGCGCTGTTGGCATGGAGTCGGCGGTTTCGACTATCAGGGAAATGAGCCAACCCCTATCTCCATTTATCACTTGGGCCCAATTCAGGCGTTCCTTTTTCGCCTCAAACAAGCCGGGCAGTTTTTCGGAGATTTCCAGCATCTCGGCAGCAACTTCCGCCTCTGCCTCTACTTCGTTAACGATTCGCCACAAATCCTGAGGGCGATTGCCGTATTCCTTGGCTATCGCCTGAATTATTGCCTGATACATTTACGCGACATTATTCCAGGCATTCCCGGACAATGCGACGATAGCACTATCACCAATAAAGGTGACAGAGGCGGTATCCCGCAAAGCTTTCAGGAAGATCCCGAAAGCACCATTCCAGTCCCGTGGCAAAGTAAGCCCGCAACTGGGACAGTGGAAAACTTTGGAGCCACCTAAGCGAGCATGCACATGGCCACAGCGTGTGCAAGTCTTGCTGGTGAATTCTTCGGTGACATCCACAACGATGGTTCCTGTCAGTTCAGCCTGATGCTTTAAAACGCTTTTGAACCTGTAGTGCGCCCATGTCAGCATCGCTCTCGCCGTTTTAGACTTAATTTTCCTCTTTGCCTTGGCAACCATGTTGGAAGTCTCGAAGGTAGGCAGAAAAATCAAACGGTAATTGCGAGTCAGGTAGTGCGCGATCTGCTTGTGGGTTTCATCTACCAAGTCCCGAATTTTTCCTCGCATCCTGTGAGCGGCGCGCCTCATGCTGCGCCGCCGCTTTTTGTTTGGCTCTTTGGAAATTCGGCTAGCCAGATTGTCTAAGTGCTGGCACAGTCGGGTGATGCGCCCAATATCCCCGCTGCCAAACTCTAAAAATTTGCGCCCGTCAAAACCTGTCAGGAAAGTTCTCACGCCGGGATCTAGCGCAATTATCCCATCCGCTTTCGTGGGGCTGTCTCGCACAGGCTCGGGGAAAACGGCGAACCACCGCCCTTTAGAGAAAATCAACTGCGTTCCCTGAGCGCAGGAGGTGGGAGTGGGTTCCGCCGCTACAAATGAAAGTCCTTTGGTCAGCCTCGGATACCAAGTTCCCTGAGAGAAATTGCCGTTATTGAACTTAATAGCCTGAGAAATGTCTCGGCAGCTTCTAAACTTAGCGTCTCGACTCGCGTCGAAAGCTAGGTGCGCGTCAAAAACCGCGTTCTGTCGGATGTGGCAGGGCGTTTCGCTCACCCACTGGGGCAAATCACCCTGCATAATTTCGTTTCGCAGTTTTAGCTTGTTAAGGCGCTTGCCACTTCGCTGCAAAGCGATGGACTGGTTGTAACAGTACCGGCAGGCGGCGAGCCACTTCCTCCATGTCTTATTGAGTTCCGGGCTGGGGTAGATCCGGATCTTTCTTGACCTGAGCTTTGTACTTTCGGAGTCTGTAGAGCCTGGATCTGTAGCTTGCTTCCGCGAAGCGGTAACAGTAAAGGATGGCGAGGATGTCTTCAAGCATTTCTCGCTCTGGGCTAAAACCTCTGTCATTGAGAACCACGAGTTCGCACCCGTTTTGCTCACAGAACCATCGAAACAGGTCAAAACCGTTGGCGATAGCCTGCCGTCAGGCATACCTTGCCAGTCGGTCTTTGTGGGCAACGACAACCATCCGGACATCTCCTGACAGGATTCGCTCCAATAGGGCAAGCAATTTTTTCCGCTTAAAATTAAGCTCACCTCTGCTCTCGGCGATGATTTCGGCTTGCGGGTAGAGAGAGCACAGAGATGCGAAAAGCCTGTTGAGGTCTGGCTGTTGGGGTCTTCCGCTAACTCTGGCTTAGATAACGGTTTTCCCGTCCCGTCCGGGCTTTGATGTATAGGATTCGATGTTGTCCCGGCGCTGTCCTGAAGGGGTTTTGATAGCTTCGATCCGCCCCTCGTTTTCCCACCGGCAGAGAGTTCGCTCGTGGACTCCGAGAACTTTCGCCGCTTCCTTTGGTTTGGCATATTTTACCAACGCAGCTTCCTCAATTTTGCTAGGTCTGCATTATATCGCGTTTTATGGCTTTCTGTCAATAATTCAGAATTAAATCTTGCTGTCGATCCGCCGCACCGGCACGCTGCCGGCGGCTCTCTGTGGCCCTACCCTGTAGCTGGCAGTGCCAGAAGCTCAACCGCGCCATCTTGAGCCAAATCCCTGACAGGTGGGATTAAAGATCGTTTTGAGCGTATATCAGTCGCAGTTGGGCGATGTAATAATCCACAAACCGGATGGCACCAAGCATCGTCTCCCCGCTCACCGCCGGTGCCGGTGTGACATTAGCCAGTGCCGCGTTCACCAGATGCAGCCAGAGAGCGAACCGGGCCAAATAACCCTCAAATTTCGGGTAGGCGATTTTTAGCCCCTCATTATCTTCCAGCAGATGCATGTCAACTAGCTGGTGCTGCTTGGTCTGAAACAGCACTTTGGCCCCGTCCGAGAGGAAATAGTCCGCCGGCTCAATCTTCTCCAGCCCTCTGTACAGCCGGCGCAGAGAGTCAGACAGTCCAGTATCCTTGCCTCTCTCACCCAGCTGTTTGAGATAGCTGGGGGGCACATCAGCAACGCAGAACAGCCATCGCGCCCACTCACCTGTAAGGTGATTGCCTTTGGCCATCATCTTCTTCAGCGCCGGCCATTGTATTGAGCCGGTGCGGCTGATGCATGCCTTGCTCACATAGAGTGATTCTTTGATCGTGTCTTTCATTAATGGCCCGCCATCGAATTCTGACCGCAACAGTTCGCTCTCCTCCCCGAACCCATTGCGGTGCTTCTTTCGCTCGCTTAAATCTGCTGAATCTTGCTTATCGCAGACAAGGAAGCCCCGTGGGTTTTTCTCATGGATGCGGACTGTGGCCACAATCGTTGCGTCTGAGACGACGTAGCGCTGGGGATCGGGTGGGGGGGTGGGATATTCGCCGGCATTTTGCCCCTTCTTGGCAGCGCGGTTCCAGTGCGCCATGTCTCGCTTGTATTGCCGCATTTGCTCTTGCCAGCGCGAATGGTCCTCGTGTTCGAGCTGTTCGAGGGGGTGAATAATCACCTTTTGTGCCGGCGTTGTACAGCCTGGTGGAAGGACGAGCATAGTGCGGAAGATGGCCGGTTGAGTGTAATTTGCGGACGCTTTTATCACTATGCGAGCTGCACCCATCCGCGAACTGGCCGCCGGCAGCAGGGTTGTCAGCAATAATTCCGACCCTTTTGACGTGGTGTAGTCGGTTGCCAGTATCTGGGCAGCGCTCAAACTTTCATCTCCATTTAACATCTTCTTCAACTCCTTTCCTCAGGGGCGGGGCTTTTCTCCTTTGCTGAAACCCATAATAGCTATCTCGGTGGGCCTCGCAGCTCCTGCGGCAGGCCACACGCCTTCCTTCAAGGTTCCGCTTCAGGTGAGTGCACGCTTTTCTTCGAGGCTTTTGGGCTACGCTGAACTTACGAACCTTTTTGGGCTGAAGCCCAACTACGAACCTTTTTGGGCTACGCTGAACTTACGAACTTTTGGGCTACGCTGAACTTACGAACCTTTTTGGGCTGAAGCCCAACTACGAACCTTTTTGGGCTACGCTGAACTTACGAACGGGCCAGCACCCCATCTGGCCCGGTTCAATTCTTAATTCATTGCGATCGTCGCCCCATTGCACAACGCTCTCCAGTACAATCCCATTATCTATAACCCCTCACTTGGCCCCAGAATCCCGGCTCATGACCCCTTACAGTGCATCTACACCGCCGGAACCCACCGGCAGCAAAGCCACCAACCAGCGCACCTCCCCCATCAACGACTGCAGTCTGGTCAAGGGCAAAAAGCTCTCCCCCATGTACGAACACTACGTCAAAACTAAAGAGCAGTACCCCCACGCTTTGCTGCTGTACCGAGTCGGAGATTTCTTTGAAACCTTCTTCCAAGATGCTGTCACTGTTTCCAAAGAACTAGAGCTCGTCCTCACCAGCAAGCACGCCGGCGAAGAAGTGGGGCGAGTGGCCATGACCGGCGTCCCGCACCACGCCCTGGAGCGATACGCCGCTATGCTGGTAGAAAAGGGGTATGCCGTTGTCATCTGCGACCAAGTTGAGGACGCTTCGGAATCTCAAGGTCAAATGGTGCGGCGCGAAGTCACCCGCGTCATCACGCCGGGAACGGTCCTCGAAGAAGGCATGCTCAACGCCCGCCGCAATAACTTCCTCGCCGCCGCCGTCACCGCCGGCACCCACTGGGGTTTGGCTTATGCCGACATCTCCACCGGCGAATTCTTCACCACCTCTGGTGACAACCTCGAACACCTCACCCAGGAATTAATGCGCCTGCAACCGTCGGAAGTCCTCATCCCCACCGACGCCCCCGATATCGGCAGCTTGCTGCGCCCCGGCGAAACCTCGCAACACCTTCCCAGCTGTCTGCCGGCACAATTTTGCTACTCCCTGCGCCCGCAAAAAGCCTTCACTCAAGTCGAAGCCCGCCAAAGACTGCTGCAGCGGTTTAAAGTGCGCTCCCTGGAAGGCATGGGCTGCGAGCACCGGCCCTTGGCTATCCGCGCCGCCGGCGGCTTGCTAGAATATCTGGAAAAAACCTTTGAGCAGCAAATCGGCGATTTATCGAAATCCCCCAATCCGGAACACGCGGCAAAATCCAAAATCCCCCTGCAGCCGGTGCGCACCTACACGATCACCGACTTCCTGATTGTAGACCCGCAAACCCGCCGCAACCTGGAAATCACCCAAACTGTCCGCGACGGCACTTTTTATGGCTCCCTGCTGTGGGCGATTGACAAAACCAGCACCGCAATGGGCGGGCGGGCGCTGCGCCGGTGGCTGCTGCAACCCCTCCTGGATCTTAAAGGCATTCGCGCCCGACAGGACACGATTCAAGAATTAATAGAAAACACGGCGCTGCGGCAAGATATGCAGCAAATGCTGCGCCAAATTTATGATATCGAGCGGCTCGCCGGTCGCGCCGGTTCGGGGACGGCGAATGCTAAAGATTTAGTCAATTTGGCGGAGTCTCTGGTAAAATTGTCGGAACTGGCTTCTTTGGCAGCGCAGGGGAAATCGGCTTACATGAAGGCTTTACAAAATGTGCCGCCGGTGCTAGAGCAGCTGGGGCAGCATTTGCGGGAGAATTTGGTAGATTCGCCCCCGCTGCATCTCAAGGAAGGAAATCTGATTCGCCCGGGTGTGAATCCCCAGCTGGATGAGATGCGCCGGCAAGTGGAAGATGACCGGCAGTGGATCGCTCAGCTGGAAGTCACGGAACGTGAGCGCACCGGCATCCCGACGCTTAAGGTCGGGTTTAATAAGACTTTTGGCTATTATATCAGTATCAGCCGCTCTAAAACTGAGGGGGCACCGGCAAATTATATCCGCAAGCAGACGCTGACAAATGAGGAGCGCTACATTACGCCGGAGTTGAAAGAGCGGGAGGCGCGAATTCTGACGGCGCGGGATGATTTGAACCAGATGGAGTACGATATTTTTGCTGAGTTGCGAAGAGCGGTGGGAGAGCAAGCGGAACTGATTCGCAAGGTGTCGAAGGCGGTTGCTGCTGCTGATGTGCTGTGCGGTTTTGCAGAGGTGGCGGTGCATGAGGGGTACTGCCGGCCTAATATGGTGGAAAGTCGGGAGATTACGATTATTGATGGGCGTCATCCGGTGGTGGAGCAATCTCTGCCGGCGGGTTTCTTTGTGCCGAATTCGGCGCGGTTGGGGATGGATGTATCAAATCGCCAAGGCGCAGGGGGCGCAGGGGAGGAGGCGGGGGAAAGGCCGGATTTGATTATTTTAACAGGTCCGAATGCCAGTGGCAAGAGTTGCTATTTGCGTCAGGTGGGGCTGATTCAGCTGATGGCGCAGGTGGGGAGTTTTGTGCCGGCAACTTCGGCGGTGCTGGGGATTTGCGATCGCATTTTTACGCGGGTGGGTGCGGTGGATGATTTGGCGACGGGTCAGTCTACGTTTATGGTGGAAATGAATGAGACGGCGAATATTTTGAATCACGCAACGCCAAAGTCTCTGGTTTTGCTGGATGAGATTGGGCGCGGGACGGCAACGTTTGACGGGCTTTCGATTGCGTGGGCGGTGGCGGAATATTTGGCGGCGGAGATTCGGGCGCGAACGATTTTTGCCACTCACTATCACGAGTTGAATGAGCTGGCTTCGATTTTGCCGAATGTGGCAAATTATCAGGTGACGGTGCGGGAGTTGCCCGACCAAATTGTGTTTTTGCACCAAGTTCATCCGGGAGGTGCTGACCGGTCCTATGGAATTGAAGCGGGGCGTTTGGCGGGTTTGCCGGCAGTGGTGATTCAGCGGGCGCGAGAGGTGATGGGGCAGATTGAGAAGCACAGCAAAATTGCTCTGGGGCTGCGGAAAGGGGCGGGGAAAAAAGATGCCGGTAAGCGCAAGCCACCGGCAGAAGAACCGCCCGATATATTTGAACCAGAATGAATTAATTGCCGTTGCATATTCAGGGGGGTGAACCCCACCCCCCAAACCCTCTACCCCCCGTTGGCGCTCTACCCTGCGGGAAGCAGAGAAAGCGCGTCTATGGCGTCTTGGCGGTTCATTATAGCAGCAGTCATATGGGTTAGGACAATAGGAGCTTCGGGAGCGGGGGAGCAAGGGAGGCCAGAATGTACGTTCCCTAAATGCCTACTGCTATATAGACGTAGGGCAGGCGTCCCGCCTGCCCTGAAGGTCTAATGTCCTAATCTAAGTGGCTACTGCTGTATTAGAACAATTGGGATTCAATCCAAAATCCGGACATCCAAAATCCGGGCATCCAAAATGATTCTACTCTTTATAGCAGCAGTCATATTGGTTAGGACATCAGTGACCTAGGGAAAAAGGCGTAGGGCAGGCGTTCCCTCCGTGCCCTCTTGATATAATGTCCTAACCTAAGTGCATACTGCTATAAAAGTAGAGCGAACACCAAATTAGCTATGGAGGCTCAACCGGCAAGCGGGGCTTCGACGCGATGCAAAAACTCGCTTAACACCTGCAAGAATTGTCCTGTTTCTTCTAGGTGGGGCATGTGCGAGCTGTTTTCAAATAGCACCCACTCTGAGCCAGAAATTCCGGAGTGAACCGTTTCCACGCAGGCGGGTGTCACCTCATCGTAGCGCCCTGACAGCAGCAGCGCTGGCACTTGAATTTCGCACAGCCGGTCGGTGATATTCCAGTCAATTATTTTCCCTGCTCCGCGAAAATCCTGACCGGCTTTCTCGTAAGCTCGCTGCAAACACTCAGGCCAGGGGTCAAGCCGGCAAAGATAATTGTGATTGAAGACTTGCATGGCCAGTTTGTATTCCGAATCTTGAGTGGTGCCACTGGTTTCATGCTGTTGGATGGTTTCTCGCACTTCCGCAGGAAGCTCGTCCATCAGGCGGTACGCCTCAGTAACGAATTGCCTGATGCTGGCTGGAGTGTTCGCGAGAATCAGGGCGCACACCCCAGAAGCTTTGGAAAGGACGTGTTCTAGCGCCAGACAGCCGCCCCAGGACTGGCCGAAAAGGTGGGTGCGGTCGAGACCTAAGGCAGTGCGGACAAAGGCGAGTTCGTCTTTGAAATATTCAATGGAATAGATGGAAAGGTCAGTGGCTTTTTCGGAATTGCCACACCCCAGCTGGTCATAGAAAATAACGGGTCGTCCGCCAGAAGCTAAGGACTCTATCTCGTCTGGCTTGGCTAGCGCCTCCAGAGGTTCCAAGTAATCGTGGGGAATGCCAGGACCTCCGTGAAGGCACAGCAGCGGCAGTTTCCCCGGCTGTTGCCGGTCGGGTTCTACTACACAGTACCACAGTCGGTGGCCGCGAAACTCAAGGAAGCCTTCTTTAGTCAAGATTTTACTCCTAGAACACGAATAGGTGAATTATTTATGGCCAGATTACAACGACTTCAAAAACTTTGAGGCATTGGAGAGTTGCCAATCCCTCAGCATTCTTGCTTCGTTTTGACTGATACAGGGAGGCAGAGCCTCAAAACAAGCATTTCTGGACAGAATCGGGCACCGAGAAAATTGCTATTTTTATATGGTATCAGAAGAAAACCGGCATCCAGCGCAAGCGACAGAGAAACAGCTGAGCCGCTGGGGACATGGCCTTATCCGTGGCTGCCAGGGGGCCGGCTTGTTTGGAGCCGGTGGGGTGTGAGCGGACTCGTGTTGCGGTGGAAAAGCCCACTATCCGTGTCTTAGATAAAATAGCATCCCATTTTCCCCGGCTCCAGAGACGCCAGCCCCCTAGTCTTTAACATTCACCGGCAGGTAGACGGTGAAGGTAGAGCCAGCACCAAACTCGCTATCGACAACAATTTCGCCGCCCATGATCTGGCAAAAGCTGCGGCTGATGGCTAGCCCCATGCCGGTGCCGCCATACCGGCGCGTTGAGGAGGAGTCCGCTTGGGTGAAGGGCTCGAAGATGTCCCGCATTTGCTCTCTAGTCATGCCAATGCCGGTGTCGTGGATGCGGAAGCAGATCCAGGACTCGACCAAGGAGGCGGGATAGCATTTCGGACCGGCTCCAGAACTGAGGGCGCGGAAATCAGGGGTGTCGGTGCGGCTGACATCGAGGGTGATGGAGCCACATTCGGTAAACTTGTTGGCGTTGCCGAGCAAGTTTAGCAGCACTTGCCGCACTTTAACGTAATCCGCGTGCATGGTGCCGAGTTTTTTGGAGCAAGCTACCGTCAAAGTGTTGCTGTTTGGTTCGAGCAGCGGTCGGATCGTTTTGACCACATCACTCACTATCCCCTGCACCGAGAAAGATTGCAGTTCCAGTTGCATTAAGCCGGATTCAATCTTGGCAAAGTCTAGGATTTCGCTGAGAATTGCCAGCAGCTGCTTGCCGGCAAGGTGGATGGCTTGCAGGTCTTTGATAAATTCTGAATTGGCTAAACCCTGGTCTTGGACGTCGTCTTGGAGCAGTTCGCTGTAGCCGATAATGGCAGTCAAGGGCGTGCGCAACTCGTGGCTCATATTCGCCAGAAAGGAACTCCTGGCTTTGTTGGCGGCTTCAGCTGCTGCCTTAGCCCTGTACAGTTCAGTCTCCACCTCCACGCGCTCGGTGATGTCGCGGGCAAAAATGCAATTGTACTCCTTGCCTCTGATTTGCAAGTAATTAATGGTGATTTCTACGGGCACTATATGGCCATCCTTGGCGCGGTGGCGGGATTCCAGCCTCAGAGAGCCGAGTTGCTTGATTTCGTCCCAGTAATCCGCCCAGACATCGGGTGGCAAATCGGGGTTGATGTCACAGAGGTCGAGTGCGAGCAATTCGGTGCGGGAATAGCCCAGGGAGAGGCAGGCAGCATCGTTGACGTAGAAGAGCTGCGCCCGGGGCGTCACCCAGAAGACGGCATCTGCAGCCCGATCTATAGACAGCTGCACCACGTCGCACACCTGCTGTATGTGCTGGCGCTCCTGTCTCTCAGCCTCCAGCGCTTTGGCTGCCAGCTGTAACTCACCGGCGCGCGCCTCGAGCTGAGTTTGCAATTCTTGATTGGTCTGTTTGAGCGCGATTTCAGCTGTTTTGCGCTCCGTGATGTCCTCGAAATGCAGGATCAGACCGCCGGGAACACCGGCTTGTGTCTCCCACGAACGAATCTCCCACTTCACCCACAAGGATGCGCCGCCGCTTTGAGTGATATAATCTTCCTCACATCTGTCCTGTGCTCCCTCTAAACACTTCTGGCAGATTTGCCGCCACTGATCTAGAGGGCAAGCGCCGAGGGATTCTTGATTTTGCCCCACCTTCGGGCTGTCAGGCGGCAAAAATCCGTGAAACAGGGGAAAAACTTCGTAGAGAGAGCGACCGGCTATGTCAGAGTCCCCCAAACCGCAAGCCTCCCGCCACTGGCGACTGGCTAGCAAGTAGCGCATCTGGCAATCGACCATCGCTACAGCGGCTGGGGTGTGTTCCACAAACACAGAGAGCAGCTCTGGACTGTCTGGGGCTATCATCTCAGATAGAGTTTAGAGTTTAGAGTTTAGATTTTAGATTGGGTGTTTATATCAACTCCGATAGTGTGACCGTAACATAAGTTCGCAGTCAGCGACGCACGGGTTTATTATCCTTCAGGCAATCGGGGCGGAAATCCTGCGCAGCCACGCCAGAGATTGCCGCACTGAACAGTTCGAGAGCCTTGGGGCCGGTCGCACGCTCGCGCTCAGGGGCAATGCCGGCGCTCGTTGCCTTCAGATGTGCGACAAAGCTGAGCGAGTGCGGGGGGAGAGGGAGAGGGGGAGAGACTTACCTGTATGAATGCAGCTTAGTATGATAGTGCCAAAGCCGTTGTGGGGAGCTGGAATTTCCAGGGAGCCGGTGGCGCGTGTCAGGAGCTGCCGGCACGACCGGCGGCTGTTGCTGGATCGCTGTCCGCTGCTCTCCCACCGACTCGGGAAATCACCCAAATCTCCGCCTGAAGCTTTCTGATAATTTGATAGGAAATCCCCCTCCCGCGCCGAGAGTGCCACCCCCGGGCTCGTTCGTGAAAACCGGCAAGAAGGAAGACGCAAGAAAAGTGCTCCCCTGATAAAGGGAGAAGGAAAAAGGCAGAAAAGCTGTGGGGGCGGGACATGGGGTCTGTGCGCCCGACGCCCGCGCCCCCTCTCGCCTTGCTTCCTGGGGCGGTGAGTGGCTGCTCACCTCAAGCCGGTGTCGGAGCCGCCGGCACTTGACCGGGGGGGACGGTTGCGATACAATCCGTTTCGGGCTAAGTTTGGCCCGCCGGCAGCGCTCCCGATACGTTTACATTCCTTAACACTCGGATGGTAAATGTTAAGCTTCATTACAAAATACGAAGCTGGGGAGAAGGTGTGGTAAATTTTACGAGTGTTGGAAAATGGCTAAGAGTTAAGGAAGGAGAACACTTTGGCTTCGCATCTTCAATATCCCAGCTGTTCACTTCATGAAGATATCAGCGAGTACGTGGCTGAGCTTCAGCTTCACATGACTTTACACGCTCGCAAGTTGGTTCCTACGCTCACGCAGGCGGAGGACAGCCGAAAGCAGCTGTTGCAGCAGACTCAGGCTCACGCTGAAAAGCTGGTCTCGCGACAGGCTCTCTAGATGGCTTCCGCTAAAATAGTTCTGAAAAGAACCCCAACCCCGCCCCGCAATGGTGCGGGGTTTTGAGTTTTATCCTTGTTGCGGGGTGCCGGTGGGGGATGCCGAGTGGGTAGAGTCTCCCGCCCCTATTGTGGGTGTTGCACCGGCTGGCGGTCAGTAGCGGACAGATGCCGGTAGAAGAGGAAGGATAAACACTTACCAGGCCAGCTATTTGGTGGGACAGCTGGCGGGATATCCCGCACACAGGACGTGCAGTCGGTGGCACCGAAGTTTATGCCGACAAATCGACCCCTACCAGTTAACGGTGAGACATCTTAGAATGTCCGCGCGATTAAAGCGGCTTTGCAGTAATCTTCACCACTCCGATTTGTCCCGTGGGTTTACAATCCCCTTCCTTGGCCAGCAAGGGGGATGCTTGTTTGAGTTAGGACATCCAACACGTTAACTCCAGGATGGGTATAACTCAAATAATTTCAATCCCTAAAGTTCACAAGCTAAATTCATAAAGTTCATAAAATTCACATGTTTGATGGAAGGGCAAAAATTGAGTAGACATCTGCCAGAAAAGCTGCTAGATTTTTATAAAGTGGGTTTTCGCAAAGGACTAAAATTATGCGTCAAAGTTTTGCACGCCTTAGCTTGCTTGTTCTATCAGGAGCGCTGGCCGTTGTAGCTGTTGCACCTTCCCAAGCTGCAGGAACTGCCCAAATGAACAGCGCTCAGCCACAGCAGCAGGGACAGGAGCCGTTGCGGCAGCCGGTGCTTCTGAGCCTGAGCAAGGGTAGCAGCAGCTGTAGCAGCAGCAGCACCCCCAGCAGCAGCAGCATCTTATAAAAATGCCAAAACTGGTTTAACGATTAGATGGGACTTTATCATCAATTTCAACGAACTGCCCCGCGATCCAACCTTCGGCTCCTGATTGGGGGAAGTAAACCTTATACCAAAGGTATCCACCCTGATCGTAGGCTTTATCTATAACTTGAATACGATCGCCGGGATAGGCAACGTGGCTGCTACGATACTCTATTCCGGGACCTGAGCGAATGTTCTTTTCTCCTGGTTCTCCCACGATGATTGCATTGGTTAGCGTGCTATTTGGACTATCTTTAGCTGTTTGTTCTGGTGGTTGAGGTGTATCAACAGCTTCTGAAACACCAAGAAGGGGTGAATCGTAAGTAAAATTACGTAAATTTAGTGCGGTGACGGTGGCAACTGATGCTATGCCAAGTACGAGGGCAGTTTTCCTGGTTTTAGGTAAATCCTTCAGCCATCGGCTTGTCGTATTTGGCTGGCTAATTACCTTCTTCCTAGTGGGCGGCACTACCGGCAACCCAGCAGCTTTGACCAACCCACTGTCTGCTAGGCGTTGCAAAATCGCTTGCGTACTTTGAGGACGCCCCAGGGAATTGACATCCATCATTTCATCAATCAAATCTGCCAGTATATCTGGAATCGATGTCACTTTGTCTCGCCAAATTAGCTGCCCGTAAATATCTTGAGGAAGCTCAGTGGGACTGACACCAGTCAGGAGATGCACAAAGGTGCGGCCCAGTGCGTAGAAATCCGACAGCGGTACAGATTGGCCCCGTTCCTGTTCGGGTGGGGTGTATCCCTTGGTAATCAACTTTGTCACCTCCCGCCCCTCGACAATTTTGGCTAAAAACGTATTTGTCACTGGTCTGACACCACCAAAGTCAATCAGCGCCAGTTGTCCATTGGGTTGCAGGATGATGTTTTCCGGCTTAATATCCCGATGGAAATAATGCTGCAGGTGCAGGTGATCCAAAATTTCCACCAGTTGCTTTAACCAGTCAGCTACTTGCTCTGCTGCGATCTCTTGATTCTCCTGACTTTCCAGCCAGTCTAGCAAGTTATGGCCCTCAATTTTTGCCATCACCAGACAGTGCAGCGGTTTGCGGCTATCTTTAGTCGGAAAGGTAAAGTATCCATCTGCCTCTACTTTGGGAATCCCTGGATGCTCCAGCCGCTTCAAGACCTGGGCTTCCCGCTGAAAAAGGGAAACTGCCTTGGCAGAGGTTTGGTGCAGCACTTTCAAAACTTTCCGCGTGCCGCTATCATCGATTTCATAAGTTCTACCAAATCCTCCAGTGCCAATTGGTTTAATGGCCCGATAGCGATTGTTGATTAATAAGTCTGACCCGCATTGGCGACAAATGTTTTGACCCGCATTCAGCGGGTCATCTGGCTTGGGGCAATCAGGATTGATGCAGAAACTCATAAAAACAGCTCTTATTGCTTTTCCTGACAGTAGCCTACAGTGAAGCTAGCAGGGGGTGAAGATTATCTGCGGCATAGCCGACCTCTAGCAATGAATTCCCTTGCAGCTTTGACAGTAAACGTTCCATACGATCTAGGATATTATTTTTGGTGCGGAATTTACCGAGCATTTCGGATTTGATTGACGTGATAATGAGCCGGAACTGAATTTGCCCAACCTCGCTAAGAGCGGGTGCCGTGACCAGAGCATGGCTTCGGAAAAGCCGGCTGCTATCAATCTCCTCAGTTTCCAGTAAGTCCAGAATTTCTTTTATTACCTCTTCCGTAAAGTTGACCGTGACATACTTCATCACCACAGGCTGCAGTGTAAACAGCGAGTCAGAGTCTTCTGTGCTTTTTTCCATCAGTAAGCGCCGTTCCAGAGATTCCAGAGCCTCCATCACTTTTGCCTTTGAACCTTGCCACTTCAAGTATTCTAGCAAGGCTGAGAAGGAAACCGGAGTCCGGACAATGGCCAGCCAGTACATAATGTCCTCTTCTAAACTGGACAAGCGACTGAACTGGGAATCGAGCAACTCACAAATATCGCTCACAAGAACTGTGTTCAGGTTGATAAATTTAGAGACTTCCCCCTGAAATAATATTTGAATTCTTTTAGAGATAACCTTTAAGGAAGCTGGATTACCGCGATAGAGTTCAATGAGCCTACCCCAGTTGTCTGGGTCAGATAGCCCTTGCTCCTCCAGGATTTTGCGGGCATCTGCCTCCTGCAACCCCTCCACTGGCAATGAGCGAACCTGAAGGGTGTTTTGTGCCAGCAATGACACGGTTCTAGGTTGCTCGCGCCCCACAAGCAACAAGCAGCTGTGATGCGGCTGCACCGCCACTTGTCTGATTAGCTCTTCATAGTCCTTATATTGCTCTCGATACTTCCCAGCCAGGTCATCACTGCGCAGAAGCGCCTCCACATCATCCAGTATCACCAGGCACCGGCGCTGGCGGAGAGCGTGAATCAGGCAGGAGACACTACCCTCTGCTTCTTGCCGGTTGGACATTGATTTTACCAGGTCTGCTAGAAATTCTGGAAGCAGTGGGCCTCCCGCTAGCGAGCGCCAGATGACCAACTCAAACTTATCCTGAATCTGTTGGGCCAGTCTTGCAGCCAGAGCCGTTTTACCAATCCCCCCCAGCCCCCAGATGGCCACCAGTCGGCAACCGTCCTTAACAATCGATTGCTCTAGAGTGGCCAGTTCGCCGGTGCGGCCATAGAAAACAGAGACATCAGGCGCTCCATCCCAATCGTGGCGCGGGATTGCGTTGCAGTCCAGAACCTTAGACGTATCCGGAGGCTGTGGGACTGGTTCAGGGCGCTGCTGCTGGGCTCGCCGCTCCAGTGCAGGCACCAGCACTATCTGAAACGTCTTTTTGGTCACCTGCTCTCCTATGACCTCTGACAGTAGCTTCCATAACGTGGGCGCGACCACCTTCTCTATATAGCCAATGGTGTAACCCGGAACCTCCATCTTATCGTATGTCTGACCCTCCCAGGCTCTCTGGATAATCTGCTTTTGGAGAGGACTCAAGCCTTCTCCTCTATGGCCAGCAACCCATTCATCCAATCTGCTTAACACTTCTTCAATATCCACCGCTCAGCCCCCTGTCTGAATTTGCTCCCTATTCTATCACGGTTTTGATGAAACTTATGAATTAACTGAATGAACCCGTCGCTCAGATACTGGTTAAAAGCTATGAATTTTAGGTATTTTCATTCTTAAATCAGGCGCTCATAATGGAGTCATAGCGTAGGAGGTAACGAGATAAAACGCGCTGGCCCGACTCCTCTGGTAACGAAAATATCAGATAAAGATTCTGCGGTTTTCAAGGGGATTATTGCCTTCGTACCGTCGAAGCTTCGCGGTGGGAGCCTTCCATTCGAGGAAGTGCCTAGCTCTGAAGCCAAGCCAAACAAGAGGTTCGCAGTCTCCAGATTTTCTGCCTAAGCGAAGCCACTCCTATCGTTCAGCATCAAGCGCCAACGACTGTACAGTCCTGCATCATGCCTGGGACTCAGTTAGCTATGCGTGAAATGCTTGCCAACCACATTATTTTCTGAAACACATGGAAGCTAAACGTTTAACTTCTGCGCTCACAGTCATTTTCCCTTCTAGCGAGGAAATCAAATGAATTACAAACTCTTTATGGCTGGTATTTGCGCTGCTTTGAGTGCGTCTCTCACATTTGCTTTAAAAGCAGAGGCAGCTTGTTTCGGTTCTACGTGCAACAATAAAGATCCAGTAAAGGAAGGCTGTACTGACGGGCAAGTAGTTACCCCGACGGAACCCTTTGGCTACTACTATTACGGCCCCTGGTGGAATCGTCAACGGCGACAAATTAGTGTCTATCTCGTGTATTCAAAGAAATGTAACGCTAACTGGACTAAGGCAGATGTGCCTTCTGGAACACTTCTTTATGTGGAAGAATCACCCCCCCCACAAAACCGGTTCGGACGCTATACAACTCAAACGATTGGATGGAGCTATGGAAATATGTCTAATGGATACGTCACCAACATGGGATGTGCTGAGGTTCCAGGTTCAGGGAGGTATTGCACAAATTTTAGGTAGTCAGGTGGAAACCTACCACAACCTATAAATTGGGATTAATTACTTTCTGTCTCGGAAGCCTGCGGAGACAGGCTTCCATCGCCCTGATTTGTTTTCTCTCTTTAGAAGGAAGAGAAAGCCTGTCAGTTTAGTTTGGCTGCAATTCTTTAAATACCTTCCATTCGAGGAAGTAACTAGCCCTGAAGCAAAGCCAAACAAGAGGTTCGCAGAGTTCAGTTCTTCTGCCTAAGCGAACCCACTCCTATAGTTCAGCATCAATCAAGCGCCAACGATTGTACAGTCCTGCATCATGCCTGGGACTCAGTTCGTTGTGAGCGAAATTCACGCAAATAACCTTATTTTCTGAACAGCCATGAACACGAAACGTTTAACTTCAGCGATCGCAGCTGCTTCACTTCTTACTCTTGGCGGATTGGGAGTAAGCTTACAGAAAGCTGGGATTAAGCCAATGCCAGCTGTTGCTCAGACTGCTTCTTGTGACGCGAGTATTCGTACAGAATATTTCTCCCGACGAGTCGGGTCAAGTAATGGAATTAACCTTCGGTCTGACCGGCGACTTGATGCCCGTACTTCCCAGAATGTTGCTTACAATCAAATGGTTGAGTTTGATGGTTGGGCCTACGGTCAAAGCGTCAATGACCTATGGACGGGAAAGCCTGATGCGCTCTGGTATAAGCTGAAAAATCAAAACCTTTGGGTTCCCAGCGCTTACATGATAGGGTATCCGCCCAGTAATCCTCCCATACAGCCTAATTGTAGTAATGGTAGCAGTAATGGGAGCGGGCAAATTAACCTTCCGTTCAGAAGCGGTCAAACCTGGTATGTCTGTCAAGGTTATCAGGGGCCAATTAGCCACTCAAATACTTATTCCTTCGACCTTACAGTGGCGCGAGAGGATATTGGGTCAACTGGCTGCTGGGCAGCCAACGGTAATGTTAACAAATCGGCAGGTCAGCCAGTTTTTGCACCAGCGGCTGGAACAGTCTCATACGTCAATTCTGACATGGTTTGTTTAACACTTGATTCTGGTCGCAGCCTTCTGATTGGTCACATGAATCGCACAGTTGGTAACGGGGCCCGTGTAAATCAAGACACTCAGCTGGGTACAGTGTCTGGAGCAAATCAAGCAACCAATGGTGGATATGCTCACATCCATATTGAGGCTCGTAACGGTGCTGGATGTCCTCTTCCTGTACCGCAGCGATCAGTTCCTTTTACTGCTGCACAAAAATTTCAGTTCAATGGAGTCGGGGATCTGCCAGATTTACCAGGCCGGCCAGATTATCAAGGAAGAGCCTTAACCAGGCGGTAGCTCTTAGAAACTCTAGCAATTCTTTAATTGCTCTCAGACAGCGGCTAGTTTCGAGTTTCGATTTGCACCTCTATATCGCAGTCCCATCTTTTTCAAATTCAACTGCGATCTATATCAATCACCTCATGCTGCTCTTGCTGTCTTTCTGATCTAGTCTGGGCGACCGCGCTTCCTTCGTGCAGCGCGGTCGCTTCTCCTCACCCACAAACGCCGCCACAATCCCGGAGTCAAACATGATTACCCAAAACAATCTATTTCCGAAGCGATTCGGCAACCTAGCTCTTGGGGTGGCGCTGTCCATTCCAATGGTTGCCTTGAGTCCCCAGAAGACTTTAGCCATACCCCTGCAACCCATACTGGATCAAATGGGGCGGCGTGCGATAGAGGGCTTTTTCGGTATTGGATATGGCACCCAACTATTACCACCCAATCAACAATTTCCCTACACCCAAGAGATAGCTGGATCTTCAGGCTCCGAGCCTGCCGCCTATCCCCCACCGGCTTATCCGTCACCTGACGCAACCGGCGTCTATTCCCCACAACCAACCTACCCACAACCGGCTTATTCACAACCGGCATATCCACCCCCAACCTACCCACAGCCCGCCTACTCACAACCGGCATATCCACCTCAAACCTATCCACAACCGGCTTATTCACAACCGGCATATCCACCCCCAACCTACCCACAACCGGTTTATTCACAACCGGCATATCCACCCCAAACCTACCCACAACCCGCCTACTCACAACCGGCATATCCCCCCCCAGCATATCCGGGATATTCACAACCCGCCTACCCACCCCCAACCTATCCCCCCTATCAACCACCGGCATATCCCCCACCGGCATATCCCCCCGCCTATCCCATGCCCTATCCCGTTTACCCACCGGCACGCTCAAGCCCACCCGTAATCATCAACAACTTTTAAAACTGTCAACTCAAAAGAATTATCGCCCTTCCTATCGGTGAGGTGCAGTCGCTTCTTTGCACTCTCCAATCTCGCACATCGCTCGCCCACCTTGAGGCGAAGCAAAATGAACTCTCCCCTCTTCCCTCTTCGCGCTCCTTCACGCCGGCAGTGCTACAGCCCACTCACCTATTATTATCCACGATTGTTCCAGCAACAGAGCTCGACTCCCCGAAAAAAAAGCTCCACTTTTCCAGCAAGAGCGCTCGACTCCCCGAGAAAAAAGCTCCACTTTTCCAACAAGAGAACTCCACCCCACACCTCCTACTCCCCTCTGGACAGGCGAGACGCCTGTCCTACGCCTTTTGGCAGACCGGCGCTCATCTTGGCGCAGAGGTTTCTCCCCGCTGTTTATGGAATTCAGGACTTACGCACCGACCTTAATTGTGTGGTGGGTTACGCGCTTCGCTAACCCACCCTACAGATACAGGCTTTGCGTAAGTCCTGGAATTGCGGGACGCCTGTCCTGCGCCTTTTGGCAAAATTCCCACCGGCTACTTGACAAAATTCCCATCCTGTGCTATTAACACCGGCTCTCTCAGCAAGACAGCCCCACCCCCTCACCCACAGACATCAAACTCTCACACATCGACCTCTCCTCTCTAGGCGCTCCTTCACGGAGGCGGTTCAAAAATCTGAGATATTCAATGAGTGCGGCTGAATTGCAATCCCCGCTCGGGATTCACGCAAACGAACTGCCCACCACTGATAGCACTATCAGACTCCCAGACACAGGTTGTATTCTACCCGAGTGAAACCCCCGATAACCCCCATCCCCGCCCCTACTGTAGCAATTGTTACCTTAGCAACCCTTGCCGGCAATCTCTGCGGGGGAATTAGTCCCGCCCAGGCGGAAACACCACCGGCACAGAGCGAGTTTGGATTTTCGATTGTGGATTTTGAATTGTCCAAGCAAACGGTAACATCTTTTCCGCCTCAGGAAACCAGACTGTCTCTCTCAACGGCAGAGCAAACAGCACCCGTTCCGGGAAGCACTTCCACCGACGCCGGGGATCTCGCACCCCCCCCAGAGATGCCGGTGGCGGATAGCAGTGAAAAGCAATTGCCAGAAGTGCCGCAAGAAGAACTCACCCCCCCGGAAGCTCAGCTCACTGTCACAGACATCCAAATCCGCTTTGTCAACAAACAGGGCTCGCCGGCAGATGAAAATGGCCGGCCCATTGAGGGGCGCACCAGCAAACGTTTCATCCTCGGCGAGTTAAAACTCCAGCCCGGTGCGGCGTTCAGCGAGGAGTTACTCGAACAGGACTTGCGCCGGCTCAGGCGATTGAGGCTCTTTGAGCGCGCCAGCGTTTCTGCGCGGCGAGAAGGAGCCGGTGTTACCCTCATCTATGACTTGCAAGAGGCTCGCGCCCGCTCTCTCACCCCGGGTGCCGGCAATAGCGGCGACGTGGGACTTTACGGCTCCCTAACCTATGACGACCAGAATATCGGCGGTCTGAACCAGCAGGTGTTTGCAAGAGTGCAGATTAGCGGCAAAGACGTGCAGTACAGAGCCGGCTACACAGATCCTTACCGTGCCGGCGAGCCAGATCGCTTGGGCTACAGTGTGGGGCTGTTTCGCCAGCGGGATTTTTCCCGCACCTTCACCGACGAAATCGAGCTTGCCAACGGCGACAGCGTGCGGGAGGGGCGGTTTGGCGGCGGCGCGGCGCTGCTGCGCTCTTTCGATGGCTGGGATGGCTCCCTCGGCTTGAACTACACCCGCATCAGCATGCGCGATTCCGACTGGGATGTGGTGAGAAAGGATGCCCAGGGCAATCCCCTCTCCATCAGCGGAGACGGTATCGACGACTTGGTTACCGTCTCTCTGGGGGTGACGCGCGATTTGCGCAACCGGCGCTCTAACCCGACAGACGGCTCAGTTCTCACTCTCAGCGCCGAACAGTCGGTTCCTGTCGGGCTCGGCAACATCTTCGCGCACCGGCTGCGGGCGAACTACACCCAGTATGTGCCGGTGGGGCAAAGGGGTGCCGGTGAGCCTTCCGGCTCGACCGCACTAGCAGAAGTGCTGGCGTTTAACCTGCAAGCCGGTACGGTGCTCGGCGATTTGCCACCCTCCGAGGCGTTCAATCTCGGCGGGTTGAATTCCGTGCGCGGATACGGTGCCGGTAAAGTTGGCAGCGGGCGCAGTTACGTCCTCGGCTCTGTGGAGTACCGCTTTCCCATCGCAGCGCCGGTGGGCGGAGTGCTCTTTGCTGACTTCGCCTCAGATTTGGGCTCTGGCGATACTGTCCTCGGCACGCCTGCTGCTGTGCGCGACAAACCAGGCACCGGCTTCGGTTACGGCATCGGGTTGCGGGTGCTCTCGCCTCTCGGTCTAATTCGCGGTGACTTGGGCATCAGTGACGGGGGGGAGATTCGCTTTGAACTCACCACCGGTCAGCGGTTTTAGTCCCTCACAAGCCGCGCTCCCTCAAAAATTGGCCCGGGAGACCGGTCTTTGGGCTAATCGCAGCTGCTGCACTGCCCCTACCGACAGGATCGGTCTGATCCAAGCCACCAATTGCCCCCACGCCTGGGACTCCGCTACAGAGCGGGCGTGCTTGAACTGGTGCGTGTAGAACTCTGTCCAGAAGGGCGGCGCTAGGTGCGAGAGCCAGCGCTTGCGCCACCGCTTCAGCCAGCGGGCCACATCTTCCCATTCCGGCAGTCTGACTCCCAAAATCGGGGGAAAGTCGGCATAGCTGACAAATCTGCTCACTGTCTTGGCGTGGACATAGACTATGTGCTGCTTGCAGTCGATGCGGCGAATATCCTCAATCCTGATCTTGAACATCAGCGCCACCGTCTCTTCGGTGACAAATCGCGCTAGGGGGTGCAGCACCGGCGACTTGTGGTTGATTTTTGATTCTCGGATGGCGGGCGAGTTGGGTGAGGGCTGTGTCATGGTTTCTCCTTGGGACAGTTCCTTGCTGGTAGTTTTTTTGGGATCGCCCTTCAGTCTTCTGGCTGGGGGGCGCTTTTTTTATCCTTACTACCACTCTAGCGCCTGTGTCGCGTCTTGTCAAGCCTTTTTTAAAATTTTATAAAAACTTTACAAAAGACTTGTGTTCAAGTGCTAAGATGGAACAGAAGTTGTTAATGGGCCAAAGCGGTTGTGACGAGAGCCAGTACAGCAATTGGGGTAAGTCCCCTAATCAAGGAAATGGTTCAGAAGAAAGCGTTAGAGACGCGACTGACGCTCAAAGAGGTGATTTACATGGGCATGCTCGCCATCGACGAACTGGACGATCAGCGCCGCGAACAACTGGCCGATCGGGTTCACCAGATGCAGGTCAACGGTGAAATATAGGGTATGGGGCATTGGGGATTGGGCATGGGGCATTGGGCATGAGGCATTGGGCATGGGGCATTGGGCATGGGGCATTGCAAGCCCCGTGCTAGGTGGATATGGGACGCCAGAGCCAGTCAAATTTAGGGATATCCGGAAGAAAGGTTTTTACAAATCCCCGACTTCAGACCGGTTTTGTATATATGCTTTCTTCCGGAAATCAAAAAATTCTACCTGGCGGGCCGGCACAGCCAAGGGCCACCAGCTGAAAATTGGCCCAAACTTGGCCAAAAATTGGCCCCCCCACACGGGGAATATGGCCCATGCAGGCGCACAGGGGAGGCCAAGACCTCAAATTTAGGGATATCCGGAAGAAAGGTTTTTACAAATACCCGACTTTAGACAGGTTTTGTATATATGCTTTCTTCCGGAAATGAGGAATGTCACCTAGTCGGGACAGCGCAGTCTGGACTGGGCCCGGGGCCATGCCCGATGCCCGATGCCCGATGCCCGATGCCCTATGCCCTATGCGCCAATTGGATAACCCCCCACTGTCCGTTTGTCAGCCAGTCGGTGCCGGTGCGATTGAGTTCTTCTACCTGTGCGGGGTCTAACCCAGCAGCCACTTCCGATTTGAGGGTGCGCAAAGCAACCGCCGGTGCCGGCAAATAGCAGACAATATCTGCTAGGGGAATCGTAAAATCCCAGTGCCGGTCTCCCAGTAACCTCCGGTAATTGGCATCGCCTTTGACGACAGTCAAACCGGCACGCGCGAGTTCCTCACGCACCGGTGCCGGCATTTCCCAACCCGCCAAAGGCGATGTCCAAAACCAATCCTCAAAACAGACCAAACGCTTTTCTTCCCAGCCGGTTTGCAGGCGCTTCGCTAAAGCTACCACCTCCGGCTGTTCAAACCCTACTAAAAACCCCAGAGTATCGTGAAAATCCTTAAGCGTTGCGTCAGAAACAAACGTCGGGTGAGGCTTTAAGTGCAGGTTAACCTGAGTCGCCAGACCGCTTTCTAACATAAAATCCGCCAAACACAGATCGCAAACAAATTCAAAACCAGCATTATCTGCAATCAAGTTAATCCGCTTGTTTGTGCTAGAGGTTAGCAGGTTCACAACTTGAGGCGTATCGTCGGCTAGCAAATGTTCTTGCTGGCGTCGGATGTCAAAGCTACTGCGATTTCCCTCAAACGCCGACCAAAGACTCAAATCAACTCGATTGCCCCACAAAGCAAAATACAGCAGCGCCACTAACATTGTTCGAGTTTCTTCAAACTCCCCTCTAGATGGGGACTGCAGCCACTGGCTCAACTCCCCGCACAGAGCGACTATCGCAGTCGCTGACGTTTCTAGGCTAGCCTGCTTTTGAGCTTTAAACGGGTCTGCGCCTTGCCACTCACCCGGACGGAAGTAACCGGTAATTTCTAGAATTTTGCGATACAAATAAGTCTCGGTGGCAAACCAGGGAATATCGACCCAGCGCTGCCCTATATAGGGGCTGATATAGTTGCGCCAGTCAGCCACATCCGCTCCGCCGTCATCTTCTAGCGGCGGAACATATCCGTCAACTAAGTCGTTAGAGAGTCGCTCTAATTTGTTATTAATATTGGGGGGGAAGCTGTTTTCCGCAATAACTCGCCGCACGATTGCCGGCAGCCGGTGAGTTACTGTTAACTGAGTGAAAGAACCGGGTTCTGAACCTAGAAGTGGGGGCGGACAGGGTAATTTTAGCATTTTTGGTTGCATTGCTTGCAGGGTTTTGTTTTATTTAATCGCCAAGACGCCATAGACGCGCTTTCTCGGCTTCCCGCAGGGTAGGACGCCAAGAAATTTCCTCTTGGCGCTCCCTCTGGGGGCCAGAAACCCGGTTTCTTTGAGAAACTGGGTTTCTAGCCTTTCCAAAAAAAATCCCCCACCGGCAGGCAGGGGATGTTTTAAATTACTTACAAGCTAGATTGCCTGCATCAACCGAACTTACCGGCAGTGGAAGCAATCACGAAGGCAGCGTAGGTCAAGACATAACCCACGGTGAAGTGAGCCAGACCGACCAACCGGCCTTGGACGATGGACAGAGCCACCGGCTTGTCCTTCCAGCGAACCAAGTTGGCCAGAGGAGTGCGCTCGTGGGCCCACACCAGGGTTTCAATCAGTTCTTGCCAGTAACCGCGCCAGCTGATCAGGAACATGAAGCCGGTC
>NZ_KB235948.1:1149338-1181972 GCF_000332335.1 Kamptonema formosum PCC 10802
TGCCCGATGTCCACAGGAAGATGATTGCTAGGTGGCCGAAGTGGGAGGCGAATATCTTTTGGTAAAGATTTTCCTCCGTCATGCCATCGTGGCTTTCAAAGTCGTGGGCTGTGGCTATCCCGTACCAGATCCTCCTTGTTGTCGGATCGGCTGCCAAGTCCTGGCTAAATTTTGGGAATTTTGTTGCCATAAGTCAGGATTGATGCTTTTCGCCCTATCCTAATGCAAGTGAGCCAGCTGAAAATAAAGCTTATAGAGGGAGGATAGCGCGAAAGAGTCAGTTTTTCAAGGTGTGGCTGTGAGATTGACCGGCTGGAAGCAGGAAGGGTGCCGGTTTCACTGGATGGGGTTGAGTGCTCCCCAAGATTCGGTTTCCTGTAGGGCCCACTGCCAGACCGCATAGCCAAAGGGGTTCAGATGCAATCCGTCTGTTGTCAATTCCTGTCGCAAATCCCCTCGCTCATCGGCAAAGTAAATATAGATGTCTAGATAGCTCGCACCTTCAAGGTAAGCGATGGCGGCTATCTGCCGGTTGAGGTTGCGAATCCTGCTGTTGGGTATGTCCGGCAGGCGGGTGGGAAGAATCGATTCCACTACGATTAGAGAGTGGGGGTGTTCGCGGCGCAGCTGGCGCAGGATCTGGCGGAAATTCCACAGAATTGCTCTGTCGCTTTCCCCCCGGCGCAGGTCGTTGATGCCGGCCATGATGTAGATGGTGTGGGGGTTGGTTTGGGAAAAGGCTGACAGCCGGCTGAGAACGCCACCGGCAGTGTCCCCAGAAATGCCCTGATTGAGCCAAAACCGGCCTGATGGGAGTTGGGTTGGGGGAAACCACAGGCTCAGGGAGTCTCCCAATAATATTGATAGGAGGTTGGAACCCTGTCCGCGAGCTATGGCACCGGCTTCCTGTTCCAGAAGGTCTTTCCAGTCCTCGTAGGTGGGTTGCTCTGTGGCATTGGCCCACAATGACCAATAGCTGTCCGCTGGCAAGCGGGTGTAAATCTGGCCATAGCTGAGGGCGGCTAGCCTTTGGTGGTACAGTTGCGCTCCGCTGACCGGCTTTCGGGTGCCGGTGCGAGAATATGCCAGTGAGTCAGGGTAGATTTGTGGGGAGAGGCTGGCTCCTGGTGGCAGGGGGATGGCCAATTGCGACAGAAGGGCTGCCGGTTGCGGTGGGTGCTTGCTGAATTCAGGGGCGGTGATTTCAGCAGTTGGAACTGTCTGGCGGTTGGTAACAGTCTGGAGGAACGGGGGTTGTGCCGGTGCGGCGCAAGCTGACATCTGCGCAGAGGTTAACAGACTGACAGCCAGCAGACAGGGATCGCTCATTTTGTTTGACTCCTTCACCTCTATCTATTAGTTTTGGCAGTCAGAACTGTTGGATTCAGGATATTTTAGCAGCTCAGACGCCTTGACTCTAGGCAAGGGTTGCCGGCATTCAGCAGCTTCTTAAAAGCTTGCCGGTGTGCCCTCTAAAATTATGCGGATAGGGTGGTATTTTTGGGGAAGTCTTAATATTAATAAACCCGGGAACTTCGGCGAAACCGGGTTTCTGTCACCTCGGAAATCCAGCGGTGAATTGTGCTGCGGGGAATGCTTAGGAGTGCCGGTGAGTTACTTGCGCTGGCTTTACACCGGCTTGCAGCGCCTGTCACAGCGCGGAAATATAGCAGAAGTCATATTAGTTAGGACATCCAAGATCTAGGTATAAAAGGCTTAGGACAGGCTTTTTCTCCGATACTAATGTCCTAACCTAACTGGCTACTGATATAATTGTGATTATCCAACTTGAAGATAGGACAATCTGTACAGCATAAATTCATTGGCATGAAGCTCAATGGATTGGCAAAAAATAATTCCAAATCAAATAGAGGAGTGAGATTTATATAGCAGCAGTCATATTGGTTAGAACAATAGAAGCTTCGGGAGCGGGGGAGCAAGGGAGGCCGGAATGTAGGTTTCCTAAATGCTTACTGCTATATAGACGTAGGGCAGGCGTCCGCCGAGCCTGAAGGTCTAATGTTCTAACCTAAGTGCATACTGCTATATATTCTGTCTGTATAGAAGCCTGTGGTTAGGTTAGTCAAGACAAAAAACGCAAAGTCGAACACTGAGGTTTCAGCAAGATCAGCCTCGCAACTTTGTCCTTGGCGTAGCCTCGGATCTGCCGATAGTGCGATCGCCTCCCTAGAACGTCTTAACCTAGCTACGGCTGAATATATAAACAGAAACCCGGTATCTTGACGATACCGGGTTTCTCATCTAGGTCTGATGCAACTTAATAATGCCAGCAGACTGAGTTGTGATTGACATCAACGCATTGAATGACATCTAAAGCGTTGCGTCTTCTGATGTTAAGTTCGCTGTCAGAAAGTGGCTCGAATGTAATCGGATGTCGATAACGCCATTCCCCGCAAACACCATCGACACCTACTTCTGGGCAAGGTCTTTCACCACGTCCTTGTAAACCAAAGGCGATAACTGTTTTCACACCGTCTTCCCATGTTAAAACACTGAATCCGCCACCCGACCAAGAGTGCCCGGAAAATGTGCAGGTTTGAGTAAGTTTAAGTTCTCCGTTGCGTAAAAACCAGCAATCGACTGGGGTTGGGTCTATTTTACTGGCGCTCGCTGGTGTTGTTTCCCAGGACAATATTGCTAAGGAGATGGTAAATAATATAGGCAGCTTTTTCACGTTTTTTATCCTCAAAATTAGATCGCAATCAATACCAAGTGACGCAGAATTTTTGGCCTAGTAGTTTGTCGCTTTTCTGTATAAAATATCGAGGACACAATGCACCTCACTCTTAACTGATTGTCTCTAAGCAGAAAGACTTAAGCTTTAGCTAGTATTGTCATAACTATATCCTGTATACAATCGAATAAAATAGCGTTATTTTCTCAAGTCCGGATACTGAACCGACGCCCGGGAAAGGAGAAGAGGAGAGTTTGTTGGAGTTGAGCTGTCAGTATTTTTTTAGCTCTATAGCAGTAGTAATATTGGTTAGTATATCAGTGGCCTAGGGATATAGCAGCAGTCATATTGGTTAGAACAATAGAAGCTTCGGGAGCTCTGGAGCAAGGGAGGCCGGAATGTACCTTTCCTGAATGCTTACTGCTATATAGACGTAGGGCAGGCGTCCCGCCCCCCCTGAAGGTCTAATGTTCTAATCTAAGTGGCTACTGCTATAAAAGGCGTAGGGCAGGCGTTCCCTCCGTGCCCTACTGTCCTAACTTAAGTGAATACTGCTCTATCTCAGGACTGGGCAAGGATTTTACAGATTGTCTTAATCGGACGCTTTTATCTCAGTCAGTCAACCGGCTTGCCGCCCCTACTTTCGATTAATCAAATCCTCTAAAAAAATCCCCCGCTTTATGGCAGGGGATTGGATTTATTAAGTTAAAGCTCTAGCAAGCTTTCAGTTAATCCTGAGGAATCAACCGAACTTACCGGCAGTGGAAGCAATCACGAAGGCAGCGTAGGTCAAGACATAACCCACGGTGAAGTGAGCCAGACCGACCAACCGGCCTTGGACGATGGACAGAGCCACCGGCTTGTCCTTCCAGCGAACCAAGTTGGCCAGAGGAGTGCGCTCGTGGGCCCACACCAGGGTTTCAATCAGTTCTTGCCAGTAACCGCGCCAGCTGATCAGGAACATGAAGCCGGTCGCCCAAACCAGGTGTCCGAACAGGAACATCCAAGCCCAGACGGAGAGGTTATTCATGCCGTAGGGGTTGTACCCGTTAATCAGCTGAGAGGAGTTCAGCCACAGGTAATCGCGCAGCCAGCCCATCAAGTAGGTGGAGGACTCGTTGAACTGGGCGACGTTGCCCTGCCAAATGCCCAGATGCTTCCAGTGCCAGTAGAAGGTCACCCAACCAATGGTGTTCAGCATCCAGAACATGGACAGGTAGAAGGAGTCCCAAGCGGAGATATCGCAAGTGCCGCCACGACCGGGCCCATCGCAGGGGAAGGCATAGCCGAAGTCCTTTTTGTCGGGCATCAGCTTGGAACCGCGGGCATCCAGCGCACCCTTGACCAGAATCAGGGTGGTGGTGTGCAAGCCGAGGGCGATGGCGTGGTGGACGAGGAAGTCGCCAGGACCGATGGTCAGGAACAGGGAGTTGGTGCCAGAGTTGATTGCATCCAACCAGCCTGGGAGCCAGACGTTGCCGCTGTTGGGCCAGGCGGTGGTGGCGATGCTGTCAGGATTGGACAGCAGGACGTCAAAGCCATAGAGGGCTTTGCCGTGTGCGGCTTGAATCCACTGGGCGAACACCGGCTCGATGAGAATTTGCTTCTCAGGGGTGCCGAAGGCTACAACTACGTCGTTGTGGACGTACAAGCCCAGGGTGTGGAAGCCCAGGAACAGGGACACCCAAGACAGGTGAGAGATAATCGCTTCTTTGTGTTCGAGTACCCGGTAGAGAACGTTGTTTTTGTTCTGTTCCGGATCGTAGTCGCGCACTAGGAAGATTGCCCCGTGGGCGAAGGCACCGACCATGATGAAGCCGGCGATGTACTGGTGGTGCGTGTACAGCGCTGCTTGAGTGGTGTAGTCCTTCGCCATGAAAGCGTAAGGAGGCAGCGAGTACATGTGCTGGGCCACCAGGGAGGTGATCACGCCCAGGGAAGCCAGGGCTAGGGCCAGCTGGAAGTGCAGCGAGTTGTTCAGGGTGTCGTACAGCCCTTTGTGACCGTCACCCAATTTGCCGGCGGGGGGCTTGTGAGCGTTCAAGATTTCCTTGATGCTGTGCCCGATACCGAAGTTGGTGCGGTACATGTGACCGGCAATGATGAAGATCACTGCGATCGCCAGATGGTGGTGGGCGATGTCGGTCAGCCACAGCGACTCGGTTTGCGGGTGGAAGCCTCCCAAGAAGGTGAGGATGGCTGTCCCTGCGCCTTCAGCGGTGCCGAACACATGGTTCGCGGTGTCCGGGTTCTGGGCGTACACGCCCCAGTTGCCGCTGAAGAAGGGGGCCAACCCTGCCGGGTGCGGCGGGGTGCTCAGGAAGTTATCCCAGCCGACGTGCTGGCCTCGGGATTCCGGGATGGCAACGTGGACTAAGTGGCCGGTCCACGCCAGGGAGCTCACCCCAAATAGGCCCGCCAGGTGGTGGTTCAAGCGCGATTCCGCATTTTTGAACCAGGAGAGGGAGGGGCGGTATTTGGGTTGCAGGTGCAGCCAGCCGGCGAACAGCATCACGGCGGCTAGGATGAGCAGGAACACCGAACCTTGGTAAAGGTCGCTGTTGCTGCGCATGCCGATCGTGTACCACCAGTGATAGACGCCGGAGTAGGCGATGTTGACTGGGTTGGACGCCCCCGCTTGCGTGAAAGCGTCTACTGCCGGTGCGCCGAAGTGCGGGTCCCAAATCGCGTGGGCGATCGGGCGGACGTTAAGAGGGTCAGTAACCCACTGTGGGAAGTTGCCTTGCCATGCCACATGGAACAGGTTGCCCGATGTCCACAGGAAGATGATTGCTAGGTGGCCGAAGTGGGAGGCGAATATCTTTTGGTAAAGATTTTCCTCCGTCATGCCATCGTGGCTTTCAAAGTCGTGGGCTGTGGCTATCCCGTACCAGATCCTCCTTGTTGTCGGATCGGCTGCCAAGTCCTGGCTAAATTTTGGGAACTTTGTTGCCATACGTCTCGATGAATCCTGACTCTTGAACCTCCCCCAACTGCCAGCTCTCTTATCGAGCCGGCTGCCGAAGTGAGTTCCTCTATATTTTACATCGAAAGATACAGCTCAGCTGCTGTATCTATAGAGCGTATCGATTGTTAACATTCCCCGGAACTGAGGCACCGATGGGAATTGCCTGTCTTTAGTTTAATGCTAAAAGGTGACTTTAGCAAAAAAATTTTAGATTTTGGATTCGAGAGTTTAGAGTGACTCTAAAAGCTCAAATCCAAAATCTAAAATCAGGGGGCTATTAGCCGACTGAAATGATGCGAGCTAGGAAGAATGCCCAGGTTGTGGCAATTCCGCCCAGGAGGTAGTGAGCTACCCCGACAGCCCGACCCTGAATGATGCTCAGAGCGCGAGGCTGAATCGCAGGAGCGACCTTCAGCTTGTTGTGAGCCCAGACGATGGACTCAATCAGTTCTTGCCAGTAGCCGCGACCGCTGAACAGGAACATGAGGCTAAATGCCCAGACAAAGTGAGCGCCCAGGAACAGCAAGCCGTAAGCGGACAGAGCTGAACCGTAGGATTGGATTACCTGAGAGGCTTGGGCCCACAGGAAGTCACGCAGCCAGCCATTGATGGTGATTGCGCTTTGAGCGAAGTTGCCGCCGGTGATGTGATCGATGGAGCCGTCTGGCGCAACGGTGCCCCAAACATCGGACTGCATCTTCCAGCTGAAGTGGAAAATCACAATCGAGAGGGAGTTGTACATCCAGAACAGACCCAAGAACACGTGGTCCCAGCCTGAAACTTGGCAGGTGCCGCCGCGACCGGGACCGTCGCAGGGGAAGCGGAAGCCCAGATTCGCCTTGTCGGGAATCAGGCGGGAGCTGCGGGCGAACAGCACGCCCTTGAGCAGGATCAGGACGGTGACGTGAATGGTGAAGGCGTGGATGTGGTGCACCATGAAGTCTGCCGTACCCAAGGTAATCGGCATCACGGCCACTTTCTCGGCAACCGCCACCACATCGCCGCCGAACACATAGCTGGCGGGTGCCAGAGCGTTGGGAGCGGTATTGCCCGGAGCCAGGAAGTGCAGGTTTTGCACCCACTGGGCGAACACCGGCTGCAGTTTAATCGCCGTATCGGAGAACATGTCTTGGGGCCGGCCCAAGGCACGCATGGTGTCATTGTGGATGTACAGCCCGAAGCTGTGGAAGCCGAGGAAAATGCACACCCAGTTTAGGTGAGAGATGATGGCATCCCGGTGGCGGATGACGCGATCCAGCAAGTTGTTGACATTCTTGGCTGGGTCGTAGTCGCGCACCATGAAGATGGCGGCGTGAGCGCCGGCACCGACAATCAGGAACCCGCCAATCCACACGTGGTGGGTGAACAGGGACAGCTGAGTCGGGTAGTCGATAGCGATGTACGGATACGGAGGCATCGCGTACATGTGATGGGCCACGATGATGCTCAGGGAACCCATCATGGCCAGGTTGATAGCCAGCTGAGCGTGCCAGGAAGTGGTGAGGATTTCGTAAAGACCCTTGTGGCCTTCACCAGTGAAGGGGCCTTTGTGAGCCTCCAACATTTCCTTCATGCTGTGGCCAATGCCCCAGTTCGTCCGGTACATGTGACCGGCAATGATGAACAGCACAGCTATAGCCAAGTGGTGGTGAGCCGAATCAGTCAGCCACAAGCCACCCGTAACCGGATTCACACCGCCCTTGAAGGTCAGGAAGTCGGCATACGCACCCCAGTTCAAGGTGAAGAAGGGAGTCAGGCCCTTGGCGAAACTGGGGAAGAACTGCGCCATGGCGTCTGTGTTCATCACATATTCCTGGGGCAGCGGGATGTCTGCGACGCTGGCGATGACTTTGCCGTTGAAAGTCAGCGGTTTGCCGGCATCGATGGCATCGAGCATGGCGTTCACCGGCAAGGAGACGTGAATCTGGTGGCCCGCCCAAGACAAGCTCCCCAGACCCAGCAAACCTGCCAAGTGGTGGTTCATCATCGACTCCACATTCTGGAACCATTCCAGTTTGGGAGCCCGCTTGTGGTAGTGGAACCAGCCGGCGAACAGCATCAGTCCTGCCATCACCAGCGCCCCAATCGCTGTTACATACAGCTGGAAGCTATTGGTGAAGCCAGAAGCCCGCCACAGCTGGAACAGACCAGAGGTGATCTGAATCCCGTGGAAGCCACCGCCAACGTCGGCGTTGAGAATTTCTTGACCGACAATTGGCCATACGACTTGAGCGCTAGGCTTGATGCCGGTCGGATTGCTCAGCCAAGCTTCGTAGTTGGAAAACTTAGCGCCGTGGAAATACGCGCCGCTCAACCAGACGAAGATGACAGCCAGATGGCCAAAGTGAGCGCTAAATATCTTGCGGGAAACGTCTTCCAGGTCACTGGTGTGACTGTCGAAATCGTGAGCGTTGGCGTGCAGGTTCCAAATCCAGGTGGTGGTTTTTGGTCCCCGAGCCAAGGAGCGGTCGAAGTGTCCTGGCTTGCCCCACTTCTCAAAGGAAGTGGCTACCGGGTCTTTATCGACTGTTACCTTGACTTTTGGCCCTCGCTCAGGAGGACTGATTGTCATCGAGACTCTCCTCTCTAATAACTACGAACGAGTAATGCTTCACCGATACTTTTTCGCTAACAACCTTTAACAGTTGCTCACGAATACATAAGCTGAGAGAGTCTCTCAACCCAGCCGTATCAAGCAATGCCCGCAGGAAAACCCACGAACACCATTTAGATCCCAATCCAGATACCGTCTGCCAATTCATGAGGCTAGAAAAACGGACACGTGGATTTAAAACGACCACTCACCTTTGGTTTTCAGGTTGGAGTGGCACCTGGATCTAAGGCAACCACCCACAATCATGGTTTTCTGGTTGGAGTGGGCACCTTAGCAAATCATAGCATACCTCAGCAAGTGTTAACAAATCGGCTGCTGCTCACACCCCTAGACTTGGCCTTGCGCTAAGAGCGCACGGCGCTGCGCCTACAGGCAGTGGTTCGCCTTTCTGTTGAGCGCTGGTTGGCCCTTGAAAGGCGACGCTCATTAAACCGATGTTGAGCTTCTTAACTGTTTACAGTTTATAGCAAGCTACTGGTTTCGAGACGCAACCGTTCCAAAAAAATTACCCAAATCTACCCGGGGCGCAAATCCGCAGGGCGTTTAAGCAATTGTTTTGTGGCGAGCGGGAGAATCAATCCCTGCAGCCACAACCGGCAGTGACTCTACCCCCTCCGCCTTAAAGGCATTGGGGAGCAGTTTGCGGATATTTTTTCCAGCCTGCCGGACACGAGCGCATAAATCGCCGACCGGCTCTCCTGCTGATTATAAGGAGGACATGAGATTTTTTGGAAGTCAGACCCTTTTGCGCTTGCTGCGCGCCACGGCGGACGCGCGCGCAAGCGCAACGGCAAGGACTCCAGCCATCACCTGTCGGGCACTCGGCTCTGAGAGCGCGAGCGCTGACTGCCTGCTGTACCGTCGCTGAATTATAAGTCTTGCCGCCGGCTGTATCTGAGAGTGCTTAACAAAAATTTAGAAATCCCTCCAGTGGTTGCCACCTCTCCTTCCAACTCCCAAGCCCCTGTAAAAAGTCAAGGGGGGCGGCGATTTTTTTACAAAACTAAACAATCCTTTCAGAAAAGAGGGCGGGCTCTCACCCGGACGCTGCTTTTGGGTCTATCCAGGTCAGCAGCCAAGCTGAGAATTTTTGTCAAACACCCGGATAGGGCAATATGGTTTTTGGGATTTGGCAGCAACATCAGTTGCGCTTTGAGCCATTCCCCGTCAGTCCATTGAAATCTTCCTCAGGATTGGATTACATATTTCAATAGAACGCATAGGAGAGTGGCTGCGTGTTTGGGATGAATTGGCTAAAGACTGCGGCGAGAGCGCTGCTGGCATCGCTGGTGGCCGTCGTTTTGCTATTGGGTACGGTCAGCTGTGGGGATCGCCTCCAGCCCTCAAAGGAATTGGACAGCGGTGGCGCTCCACCGGCTCGGGTGGAGGAAAAAATCTCTGAAGTCTCCCCACCCTCCGTCATTCAAGAGCTGCGCCAGACTGCCGACCTCTACCGGCCTCAAGTGGCAATTCTCAGCCCCCAGCCAGAAGAAGTGCTGCAAGACACAAAGGTTTCTGTGCTGCTGCAGGTTCGGGACCTGCCGGTCTTCAAGAACCCCGATCTGGGACTTGGCCCTTACCTGACCGCGATCCTGGACAACCAACCGGGCAGAGAAGTTTACGACCTCAACGAGCCGGTCCTCTTCGAGGACGTGCCCCCAGGAACCCACACCCTGCGGGTGTTTGCCTCCCGCCCCTGGCACGAGAGCTATAAAAATGAGGGTGCCTACGCCCAAACCACCTTTCACATTTTTGCCAAAACCGAGGACAGCCGGCCCGATCGGGCCCTGCCCCTGCTGACTTACAACCGTCCCACCGGAACTTACGGGGCTGAGCCGGTGATGCTGGACTTCTACCTCACCAACGCCCCACTCCACCTCGCCGCCCAAGAAAATCCCGACGACGAGATATCCGACTGGCGAATTCGCGTCACCGTGAATGGCCAAAGCTTTGTCCTCGACCGCTGGGAGCCGATTTACCTCAAAGGCTTCAAACCGGGCAAAAACTGGGTGCAGCTGGAATTTCTCGACGAACAGGGCAACCCGGTTAAAAACGCCTTTAACAGTACAGTGCGCCTGATCTCCTACGAACCGAAAGGAAAAGACACCCTTTCCAAGCTCGTTCGCGGCGAACTCCCTGCTGCGGCACTTCTGGGCATTGTAGATCCCAGCTACATCGCTCCGCCGCCCGCCCCCGAACCAAAACCGGCACCCGCACCGGCAGCAAAACCAGCACCAACACCGGCACCGGCACCGGCACCGGCAGCAAAACCAGCACCCACACCGGCACCCGCAGCGGGAGCAAAACCAGCACCGGCACCCGCACCGGCACCCGCACCGGCACCGCAACCGGAAGTCACCCCAGAAGTGCCCGCACCGGCACCCGCACTCGCACCGCAACCGGAAGTCACCCCAGAAGTGCCCGAACCCTCCGCCACCCCGGAAGCAACAGCACCGGCACCAGCCGAAACCAGCCCCGAACCTGCTGCTAGCACGTCGGAAACAGCAACAGCTGAGGTGAGAGAAGCTGAATCGGATGCTGGGGCAGCTTATGAAAACGAACCGCAAGCCGAGAAGGAGCCCCAAGAGTAAAAATGCGGCGGCTTAGGGCAATTAGGCGTGTTTGGGAACCCCTCGAAAATCATCCCGTCAGGTAAATATCCCGGATGAAATGTTCTCGCACATGCAAATTATAATCCCCCCCTAATATGCAGATTGAGGGAGTAAATGATGCCCGATAAACTGCTACAAGCCGCCATTTTAACCTTCTCGCTCAACCTAATGATGGCCATATCATCGCCGACAGCAGCTCCAAATACTCCGGGATTGCTGGAGCAGGAAATTCTGCTGTTTGCGGGGGCTCACAGGAGCCCTATCCCACAGGAAGATCGCTTCCGTTTAATCGGGCCTGGGTTGGCATCAGAAATCACAAGTCAGAAGGGAGAGGTTAGGGGTGAGGGGTTACGGCTTAGATCTGAGATATAGCACCTAACACTAACACCTAAAACCTAAAACCTAAAACCTAAGACCTAAGGTTAGGAGTTAGAGCCAATGCGGCATGGGAAGCAGCTCCGCAGGAGCGGCGTGCCCCATCGCCCCCCGCCCCCATCGCCCCCCGCCCCCATGCCCTATGCCCTATGCCCTATCCCCCATGCCCACAAAGTACCGATACCTGCTGTTTTACAAGCCTTATGGCGTTTTGAGCCAGTTCACAGACACCGGCAGTGCTGGCCAAGACCGGCTGACACTCAAAGACTGGGTGCCGGTGCCATCAGTCTACCCAGCAGGGCGTCTGGATCGAGACAGTGAGGGGCTGCTGCTGCTCACCAACAACGGGCAACTGCAGCACCGGCTGCTTGACCCCCGATTTGGCCACCCCCGCACCTACTGGGTGCAAGTGGAGCGCATTCCGGATGAAGACGCCCTACAGCACCTGCGCTCGGGCGTAGAGATCGAAAATTACCGCACCCGACCGGCAACAGTTGAGCGGCTGCCGGCGGAACCCTCCCTGCCACCTCGCGACCCACCGGTTCGGTTTCGCAAAAATGTTCCCACAGCTTGGCTGCAGATCGGCCTCACAGAGGGGCGAAACCGGCAGGTGCGGCGGATGACAGCAGCCGTGGGGTTTCCCACCTTGCGGCTGGTGCGAGTGGCCATTGGCCCCCTGCGTTTAGAAGCGCTAGAACCGGGGCAGTGGCGGGACTTAACCGCATTGGAACTCAAACAGCTGTGCCAGTCCCTGAACTTCCAGAGGCAGCGGGCGTTATAGGTCTTGCTTCGGGCCGGGGACCAGTGATCTGCGCCTCACCGGCCTTCCGCGCCCGGGTTTCCCGCCCCCTATTTCCCCGGTTTCTGGAATTGTCCTGACCCGCTATCGGTCTGCCTCGCGCCCCCACCTAAATAAAAATCCTATAATTTACGATTGAATACATTATTTTACAGTCCAGTGGGGGGGGCATGCCTGCCGGCCCGGCCAGACTGAACCGAGTGCGGGTTCCTGAAAATTTCCTAAAATATTTGAACAGTTATCGACAAAGCTTAATAAAATTAAACAAAGGGGAGGAAATGATGGTGCGAGGTGTGATGGTGCGAGGTGTGATGGTGCGAGGTGTGATGGTGCGAGGTGTGATTGTGCGAGGGGTGGCGGTGCCGGCAGTACAGGGAGAGACAGCGTTTATTTCTGTCAGAATTGGGGAGTAATTCCAGACAGCGAAGCGTCAGCAGACTTCCCCACTCCGGATGAAAATCTATCTCCGCCCCAGTGGTCTTGGAAAGCGGAGCGCAGGCTGTCTGTAGGGCCGGGGCACGGATGCCCCACGAAGCATTCTGTCAGAGCAGCAGACGGAAATTGCACTAGCAAAATTCGGGGGAAACCTTTAACAAGGTGCTGAATAGTTTTAGACTGAAGTGGTGCCGGTTCCCCCAACCCCAAAACTCAAAATAATGAAGGGCACCAGACGCGGTGAGACTCGACAGCTTAAGGATTTAGGGCCACTGAAATTGGGTCAAGCCGGGAGCGGCAGACTAATTCCCACTCCCCTTGCTTTGGAGGCAGACAGTAACAGCCCCCAGTCAGGGAGTTTGGAATGTTGAGCTATCAGTAAAGCGCGAGAAACTCATCAGTCAAAACGAGGGGGCGGGCCGGTTTAACGAGAATGCCGGCGTGACACTCAGCTGTGGCAGCCTGCCATCTAACCGCCCGAAGGCAAGGGGGACGCCCCACCGGCAGGCGACGTGCGAGGGGGCGGTGCCTGTGCTACAAGGATGTTAGGAAGCGCGTACTGGTGCGGAATCGAGAGTGAAAGTCGCCCACTGTCACAACCCAGCCTATACTAATTCATAACCGATCATGCTCGTCTGTCCCAAATGCCAGTTCAAAAACCCGAGTGCCAACAAGTTTTGCCAGCAATGCGGCACGTCCCTGACCCACAAAGTCTGTTCTGAATGCGGCGCTCAGGTGGCGCTGTCCGCGCAAAACTGCCACAACTGCGGTGCTGCGGTAGGGACCGTGTGGCTGGCCATTATCTGGGAAGAGAGTGCCGGCGCTTTGGCCGGGCCTCACGGCGCAGGGGCAGCGCTGCGTGGCTGCCCTCAGGCACTGGCGGCAAGCGCCCCCCAAGAGGCCACGCTGCCAAAGAGGGCAGACGCTGCTGTGAGTTCAGACACTCCCGCAGAAAACAGCGCCACCGCTACAGCAGGATATACAACCAGCGCTCCCACGCTCATTCAAAGTGAGCCCCCAGCCCCCTCCGGGGGTGCCGGCCTTGAGTATTTAGACGCAGAGCAGCGGTACAGACTCCTGGAACCCTTGCCGCCAGAAGAAGGAGCAAACACGGCACAGACAGAAGTAAGAGTCCTGGATTGCAAGCCATTCCAGCTGTCTCCCCTGGCAGCCTTTGCGGAAGCCTGCGCAGGGCAAACCCAGATCCAGCCCTCGGCGAGCGCAAAAGGGGAGGCGGCGAGGCCAGAAGTAAAAGCCAGCGTCAAAAATATAGCAGAGCGGGAGATTCCCGTGATGGCGCAGGCGTATTTAGCGCTCCAGTCGCAGCTGTATCTGAATCTGCCAGCGATCCACGATGCGTGGGGGCACAGAGGACAGTCTGTGGTGCTGCTGGAGGAAAGATCCGATTTACCCCTGCTTTCAGAGCGCTGGGACAATGACAGCGTTGCCACGGTGAATCTGTTACATTGGCTGTACGAAATGGCTTCCCTGTGGGCGGCGCTCGAACCTTGGTCGCAGCGTCAAAGCCTGCTGGTGGAGAGCAATCTGCGAGTGGATGAGAACGAAATCCTCTGCTTGCGACGCTTGTATCCTGAACAATCGGACGCCCCTATAGGGTTGCAGGATTTAGGCCAGCTGTGGCAGGGATTATTTGAGCGGTCTGGGCGCACCCAGCTCGGGTCGGTGACCCAGCTGCTGCGCGAGTGCTGCCAAGGTGAGATTCAGACGGTGGATACGCTGCGCTCCCGTCTGGACGAGATTGCCGAGGAACTGGAAACGAGCGCCCCTAGAGTGCCGGTGGAGATCGGAGAGGATGATGAAGACATACCCACGATTATTCTGCCGGTGCAGTTGCTGGCCCTGGATTATGCTGGCCGCACCGATATCGGTCGCCAGAGAGACCACAATGAGGACTACTTTGGCATAGATACGAAGATGGAAAATCTGGAAAGTCCCCAGATCCGAACCGCACACGCCCGCTGCCTGTTTGTTCTGTGTGATGGTATGGGAGGGCACGCCAGTGGGGAAGTGGCCAGCGCTCTGGCCGCTGACACCCTGCGGCAATATTTCCAGACCCACTGGCTTGACCAAATGCCCGCAGAATCCAGCATCCGGGAGGCGGTGCTCTCAGCCAACCGGGCGATCTATGAGCTCAACCAAAAAGAAAAAAGCACAGGGCAAGGGCGGATGGGCACAACTCTAGTGATGGCGTTACTGCAAGACACCCAGGTTGCGATTGCCCATGTGGGGGACAGCCGCCTCTATCGCGTCAGCCGCCAGCAGGGGCTACAGCAACTCACCGCCGATCACGAGGTGGGCCAGCGGGAAATTAAACGGGGCGTGGCTGCCGATATTGCCTACTCCCGCCCGGACGCTTACCAGCTCACCCAGGCGTTGGGCCCGCGCAGCGAGGAGTTCATTAATCCTGACGTGCAGTTTCTGGAACTGCACGAAGACACCCTGCTGCTCCTGGCCTCCGATGGCCTGACGGACAATAATTTGCTGGAAACCCACTGGGAAACTCTCCTGGCTCCCCTCCTCAGTCCAGACGCCAGTTTGGAACGCGGAGTCAGCCAGCTGATTGACCTCGCCAACCAGTACAATGGCCACGACAACATCACCGCTCTGGTGGTGCGGGTCCTGGTGCAGCCGGGCCGCACTGCGTAGGGGCAGCCCCCCGTGGATGCCCGCCCCCGGCGGGCGATCTGCGGATATCCGCCCGCCAGTTTTGGATTTTGGATTGCTCTGTTTTGGACTGCTCCCCCGTCTCAAATCTAAAATCTAAACCCTCAAATCGCTTGTGGTTACCCTGACCCTTTTAGATCCCCAACAGCAAACTCCCCTGAAACAGTGGCAGTTTGAGAATGAGCCGGCCATCCGCATTGGCCGCTCTCCGGACAATCATGTGGTCGTCAGCGATCTCTTGGTTTCCCGGCAGCATCTGGAATTGTCTCTGGGTGCCGGCGGGACTTGGCACCTGGTTAATTACGGCACCAATGGCACCTTTGTTGACGGCACCCTCGTGTCTCGGGGGCCGATCTCCGACGGTGCCCTGATCCAGTTGGCAGCCAGTGGCCCGCTGCTTAAATTTCACATCGGCTCACCCGTGGCCGCTGGTGCGTCTTGGGGAAATTTGAGGCCCATTGGGGCTCAAATTCTGATTGGGGAGAGTCAGAAGGCCGGCGCTCAATGGGGGCAAGATATATCGGGACCGCTGCTTTCCTGCACTCATGCCGGCAATAGCCCGGCGAACTTGTTCTGCATCCACTGCGGCCAACCCCTGAAAGTTGAGGGCACCATCCGCCAGTATCTGGTGTTGCGCACCCTGGGCAAAGGCGGCATGGGCACTACCTATCTGGCTTGCCAGCCAGCGGGATATGGCGAAACGCCCCAGCTGCTGGTTCTCAAGGAAATGAATGCCGATATGGCCAAGATTGCCAAAGCCCGCGAACTGTTTGAGCGGGAGGCTCGCACCTTGCAGTCGCTTTGCCATCCGGGAATTCCCAGGTTTTTTGACTTTTTTGTGGAGGGGAACAAGAAATATCTGGCGATGGAACTGATCCACGGTCAGGATTTGGAGAAGCTGGTTTTTCAGACCGGCCCATTAGTGCCGGCCCAGGCGATTGAGTGGATGATTCAAACCTGTGACGTTCTGGACTATCTCCACAGTCAAGACCCCCCAATCGCACACCGGGATATTAAACCGGCCAATTTGATGGTCCGCCATCCCGACGGTCGCGTGGTGGTGCTCGACTTTGGAGCCGTCAAAGAGATCGGCACTCCCCAAGGCACTCGCATCGGTGCCCCGGATTACAGCGCCCCCGAACAGAGTCGCGGCCAGCCACTGATTCAGTCCGACCTGTACGCTCTAGGCCCCACTCTGATTTTCCTGCTCACCGGCAGGAGCCCCCACAGCTTTTTTCAGCGACGGGGCCAGCACTACCGGTTTAACCTTGAAACTATTCCCACTATCGCACCCGATTTGCGGGCTGTCATCGACCGGGTGACGGAACCCAAACCCGGCGACCGCTACCAGACAGCAAACGAGCTCGTCCGGGCTTTGGCTGACTGTCTGTAGGGCCCTAGGCCGGCGCAGGGGGACCGTGACGCCCCTCTAGACGTCCTCCTCCCAGGTTTCCACCGCCAGCAGTTCGCTGACGGGGTCTTGCATGGAAAAGTCAAATTCGTGCAGTTCTTTTTTCCAATAGGGCCAGTCATCCCCATAGAGGAAGGCAATCTTCCAAATGCTATCCGTTGGCTTGATTAGCTTGGATTCCACAAGAGAACGCACCTGACGCTGGAACTTCACCATCGGGTGAATAACCTGCTGGTTCATACGAACTTTCACCATGATTAAATTTGGCAAATACTTCTGACTCGTAGGCTTCCGTCTACCGATTTATTCCCTATGCGTAGATATGCAGGCGGTCGGGAAGCTGCCTTATATTCTTTTAGCGCAGCACCTGCGGTTTTGGCAAGTTTTTTTTTGCACAGGCGTGCCGGCCCCTTTGTGCTGCCTGATACTTTTGCGCGACATTATTCCGGACATTACCGGACAATGCAACGATGGGACTATCACCGTCAAAGGCAATAGAGGCGGTATCCCGCAAAGCTTTCAGGAGAATCCCAGGCATCGCCATTCCAGTCCTGCGATAGCGTCAAGCCGCTACTGGGACAGTGGAAAACTTTGCAGCCACTGTGCGCGGGGGTGAACGTGACCGCAGCGAGTGCAAGTCTTGCTCGTTGCGGGAGGCTGAAAAGCCCGCCGGCACTCAAAGATGCAGTGGGGCATCCCTGCCGGACAAAGGCCTCGGGGGCGGGCACCCTGTCCATTCCCCTCCCAGTATAAAACAGAACTGAGGTTCAAGGGTTGGGTATGATCGGGAGGGTATTAATCTTGCTCCTCCGGAGTTGCTTATGGCTCGCTACACTGGTTTGTTTGTGGTTGCAGTTCCCTTTGACCGTCTGAGGCAATTGCTCTATGACGTTTTTGAATCCTGCGGCTGTGAGGTGATCTACGACACTGGGGACTATCTGATGGCCCGCGAAATTCCGGGAAGGATCTCCTATCCCAAATTAGTGAAAGCAGAAGTGATCATCCACCGGCCCAGTGACGAAAATCAGGACATTCGTATGAAGGTCGAGATGAAAAACGAGGAACTGCCCCTTCAACATGATAACCACTGCCGCCAGATGTTTGATTATATTTGGCAGGCCATCACGCAAAACCGGCAGTGGCAAGTGGTGGAAAGCACCGCTGGCTAGGGGCCAGGCGCTCAAGGCCCATACAAAAGCCGGCGCAGGTAGAAGCCCTTGATGCGTGACCCCTCAACTCTAGCACGCATCTCGAGTCAGCTGTGAGGAGTGAGCAATCAACCAGACCCGTCCGGCGGCTGGTGTGGGAGCCATTCTTTTGAGCAGCTCATGCCATCCCCGCTCGCACTCACTGTTGATGGCAAAGAACCCGGAAACGCTCCTGACCCTTTAAATTCCTTTTGAATCCTTATCTGACGCACCGCCGCTAAACGCTGGTAGAGAAGAATTATTTCCCCTATAATGCGCGTTAATTGGTGATGCGCCCTTTCGTAAGTTAATAAACTTATTAAACGGAATTGAAGGGATTTCAGGAGCTGGGCTCCTGCCGGCTGCTTTTGGCAGATTGAGAGCGCTTCCGGTTAATTGCCCGGGAGCATCAAGGGTTGTGCAAAGAAGCCCAAATGAATGGGATAATGATTGCACCAGGCAATAGAAGAAGAATAGTGTTGGCCCGCACCAAACCCGGCAACGGGATTGAAATAATTGCCGGCCATTACTTTTCTGCTACATTTACCGAAATATTCCGGATATTACGGGACAATACAACGATAGCAGTATCTCCGTCAAAGATGATAGAGGCGTTATCCCGCAAAGCTTTCAGGAAAATCCCAGGCATCGCCATTACAGTCCCGGGATAGCATAAACGCGCAATGGGGACAGGGGAAAATTCATAGATCCACTATCTGGCCAATAGGGCTGCCCTGAAATCTTTCGGTGTATTATATCACGCTATCCTGCTTTGCCCGGAAAATCGGGGATTAAATTTTCTCTTCCCTGAAGCCTCTGACTCTGGGGAGACGGCGCACAGCGCAACGCCTTGGTGCTGGGCGCTGTCGCGTCCCGCAAGGCAGGCGCTGCGAGGGGGCCAAAGCCATCACTGGCGGCGCAACAGCAGCGAATTGGCCACCACACTGACAGAACTGAACGCCATCAGGGCACCGGCAGCAGCGGGACCGAGGGCAATGCCAAATGCCGGCAGCAGCGCACCGGCAGCCAGCGGAATCCCCAGACTGTTGTAGGCAAACGCCCAGAACAAATTCTGGCGGATTTTGATGAATGTGCGCCGGCTCAGCTGAATTGACTCGACGACATCCATTAATTTATCCCGCACCAGCACAATGCCAGCGGTTTCCACAGCCACGCCGGTGCCGGAGTGCAGGGCAATGCCGGCATCTGCAATGGCCAGCGCCGGGGCGTCATTGATGCCGTCTCCCACCATTGCCACTCGCTGCCCCATAGATTGCAGGCCGGCTATCGCCGCCGCTTTGCCCTCTGGACGAAGGCCGGCAATCACGTCCTCTGCTGCCAGCCCCAAGCTCTGGGCAATGGAGCGAGCGGCTTCGGGCCGGTCGCCGGTCAGCAGCATCACCCGCAATCCCATCTGGCGCAACTTCTCTACCGTCGCACTGGCGTCGGATCTGAGCGTGTCGGCACAGGCAATGAGCCCGGCGAGCGCTCCCCCAACGGCCACATAAACCACCGTCTTCCCCTGAGAGGCCAGCTCCTGCGCCTGCTGTGCCGCTGCTTCACTGACCGGGACTCCCAGTTGACCCAGCCAGTCCGCCGATCCCAGCACCACCTGAACTCCGCCGGCTCTGGCGCTCGCCCCCAACCCCGGTTCGGTATAGAAATCCTCCGCCGGCAGGGGGGAGAGCCCGAGCCGGCTGGCTTCCCGCACAATCGCCACTCCCAGGGGGTGGCGGGTGCCGCTCTCTACTGTCGCGGCGAGCTGCAGCAAGTATTTCTGAGAGTTTTCTTCTCGCTCCCTGTTCGAGAGGGAAAACAAGTCTGAGTGGGCAAATAGCAGGCATTCGGTGACTTCTGGCTGGCCTGCCGTCAGGGTGCCGGTTTTGTCAAAAACGACAGTATTCACCCGGAAAACATGTTCGAGGATGTCGCCACCGCGAATTAGCAGCCCGCGCTCCGCACCGATGCCGGTGCCGACCATGATGGCTGTCGGTGTGGCCAGTCCCAGGGCGCAGGGGCAGGCGATGACTGTGACAGCAATCGCCAGCTTCAAACTCAGCAGCAGGGGTGAGGTGTGACCGGCAATCGCCCCGACTGCCCCGGAAAGCATGTGAGAGTGGCTGAGCAGCGCGGCAGCGGGCGCTGGCGCTGCGTGGCCCAGAACATCTGGCCAGAGGTGGGTGCCGGCAAAATACCAGAACAGGAAGGTGAGAGCGGCGGCGGTGATGACGCCGTAGGTGAAATAGCCGGCTACGGTATCCGCCAGCAACTGCACCGGCGCTTTCCGGGTTTGAGCTTCTTCGACCAAGGCAACTATCTGGGCGAGGGTGGTGTCCGCGCCGGTGCGGGTGGCCCGCATGACAATCGCTCCCGACTGGTTCAGGGTGCCGGCGGCGACTTGCGCCCCCGGAAGCTTGCGCACCGGCACGGATTCGCCGGTGAGCGCCGACTCATCCACGGTGGTGCTGCCGGCGGCCACTTCCCCATCCACGGGGATTTTCTCGCCCGGAAGGACCCGCAACCATTCCCCGGTGCGGACATCGGCGACTGGAATTTCCACCCCCTCAGCGCTGGAATTTGAAGCTGGATTGGGAACCAAACGAGCCGCCGCCGGCTGCAAGGCCATCAGGGCTTGCAGAGCGGCTGCGGCTCTCTGTCTGGCCAGCTGTTCTGCGGTTCTGCCCAGGAGGATGAAGCCCAGCATCATCACCGGCTCGTCAAAGAAGCACTCCCACTGCAGCGCCGGGAACAGCAGTGCGGCGCAGCTGGCCAGGTAGGAACTCAGGGAACCCAACCCAACCAGGGTGTTCATATTGGGAGCGTTGCGCCACAAAGACACCCCGCCCGAAACTAAGATGGTGCGTCCCGGACCGAGCAGGGCTGCTGTGGCCAGACCCCAGTGGAACCAAAGATTGCTCAGCAGGGGTATTTCTCCCCCGAGCAGCCCCCCTAGATGGCCAATTCCGGAGAGGAGGATGAGAGCTAGGGCAATCCCTAACCGCCACAGCTGCTGCTGGATTTCTTGCCGCTGCCGGTCAGCTTGACTGGTGCTGCCTGCGCTGCTGCCCAGTCCGGAATCCCGCAGCTGAGTGGGAAAGCCGGTGGAGGTGAGGCGTTTGGCCAGGTCTGCTGGCTCAACGCTGCCGGCCTCACACTCGACTCTGGCCACTTCAGTGGCGAGATTGACGCTGGCTGAGACTACACCCGGATGCTGTGCCAGCTGCCGCTCCACAGCTCTGACGCAACCGGCACATTTCATACCGGCGACATCTAGGGTAATTATCTCTCGGGCAGGAGGGGCCTTTGCGCCGGCCTTGGGGCGTGCGCCTTGTGCTTTGGCTGTCTCTGGAGAAAGTTGCATAGAAAGATTGCCCAATTGATCGCTACTGCACAGCGCCTTGCCAGATCCGCCCTGTTTAAGCGCGTCTGCAAAGCGTCTCTGTTTCGAGGGTAGGCGATCTGGCCGGGGATTGCCCCAGAATTGCTAACTTTCTTTAAGTTTCACCGCAGTCAACAGACGCCAAAGGGGGCTCTGTTGGGTCAGGAGCGCTCCCATGTCACGGCTGACATTTTCAGTGGCCGTGCCAATTTTCTGAAAAATCCGATCTCGGTTGCGCCGATTTGTGGGAGTTGTGGTATAATAATAGGCTCGCTATCGACAGTCTGAGAAACCCGGTTTCTTAAACAATACCTTCGCCAAAAAAGGAAAGGGCTTTTGTAGTACAGTTGTTGTTTACTACAACGACAACTGAGAACTCCACAAAAGCCCATGCTTGACATCTTACCACTTTTACAGTGCCTGCAACCAGAGATTGGGGCCACCAGTGTGCGTCAACTAAGCCGGATTGCCTTTGCCATGTTGGCCATGACAGGACGAGTGACCATGCTGAGCCTGTCCCGCTGGGCGGGCCCAGGTGGGAGTTATCGAACTGTCCAAAGATTCTTCCACACGGCCCTCCCTTGGGCCACTCTGTTCTGAATATTTTTTCGCCAGCATTTATACCGGAGTTCTGAAGTCTATCTTCTGGCAGGAGATGAAGTGGTCGTCACCAAAGCCGGTAAAAAAACCTACGGACTTGAGCGCTTCTTTTCTAGTCTGTATGGCAAATCCTTAACCGGGCTATCTTTCTTCACACTATCATTAGTGAGTGTGCAGCAAAAACGTTCATTTCCTCTAAGGGTCGAACAGGTCATCAAGAGCGAGCGTGAAAAGTTGAGCCAGGGGTCTGAAAATACAGAGTCTAGCCCGCCCAAAGGCCAAGTCAAACGACCCAAGGCGAGTCGGAGTAAAAATCAAACGGTCGGGACGGCTCTCGACCCAATACCTAAAAATCGAGGGGGGCGACCTGCCGGCAGTAAAAATCAAAATAAAAGCGCCGTCCCTCTCAATCCTGAATTATTGCAAATCCAAGGTTGGATAGAGTCATTGCTTAAACTGTTGGGCGGTATGCTGCCCCTGACTTATCTGCTATTGGACGGTCACTTTGGCAATAATGCATCTCTGCAAATGGCCCGCCGGCTGAATTTACATCTAATTTCAAAGCTTCGTTACGATTCGGCGCTTTATATCCCCTATCAAAACCCCGACCCTGACCGAAAGTGCCGCCGCAAATATGGAGATAAGCTTGACCTACGCAACATGCCCCCTCAATACCTGAAGAACAGCGCGATTGATGGGCCAATCCTCACCGATATCTATCAAGCGCAACTGCTCCACAAGGAATTTGCTCAACCTCTGAATGTGGTGATTCTGGTCAAGACTCATCAAAGCACTAATGCTCGCCACCACGTCATTTTATTTACCAGTGACCCTGACTTGCCTTACGACAAGTTAATAAATTTTTACAGCCTGCGCTTTCAAATCGAATTTAATTTTCGGGACAACAATTCTGGGGCCTGGAAGATTTTATGAATGTCAGCCAAACGGCAGTAACTAATGCGGCCAATCTCTCATTTTTCATGGTCAACCTGTCCCATCACCTGCTGGGTACTGGCCGGGGGAAGCATTGTGGGGACAGTGTGCTGGATCTCAAAGCCATGTGTCGGGGCTCAAAATATGTGGCCGAAATCATAAAACTCCTTCCGGAAAAACCTGAGCCAGTTTTATTGGCTCAGATTTTCCAACGTATATCCCGCCTGGGTCGTATCCACCGGCCACCCGCTTGTAGCACCCTCGACTGAATTGGCGAAGGTATTGTTAAAGAAACCGGGTTTCTGGCATGTTTCTGGCATGTACTTCATGCAACTGAAAGCTCAGCAGCTGCTGCTGGAGGGCCAAAAGACAATCCCCCGGCTGCCAAGCCGGGGGACTGTAACGTAATATTCCTTCCGTTTCATCGCTCATAATTAAGTTGTCCTTTCATCTAGAAAAATCGTAAATTTTGCGAAATCCTAAAAAAGAGCAATCAAGCGGTAATTATAGATGCCCCTGAGGGGTGAGGTGCCCTGGCGCTTTTGCAAAAGACCTGTATTGATAGCATATTGCAGAGATTGGTTCAATATCAGGCGCTGCGCTTAACTGTCCCGTCAGCATACAGTTCCATTGGCACGAGTTCGACTTTACCGTTGACCTTGATTTGGCTGTAGACGATCTTAACGAATGCGGGGTGCTGCTGGTTGTGGTGGTAAGACATACTTGGTTTCCTCCGTTGGGCTTTCTCTCTTTCTCTTACTTACCAGTGTGGCTGATATCCATATCACAGTCTGTGACCTTCGGCTCAGCGAAATGTGATAATTTCCTGACACCGGCGTGATGGGAGGCTGCGGGCGATGTGACTTGAGGCGCACAGCGGAGTGATGCCGGTCACATGGCCGGTGGTATGGCCCGAAAGGTTCGTAGTTGGGCTTTAGCCCAAAGGTTCGCAGTTGGGCTTTATAGCAGCAGCCAGTTAGGTTAGGGCATTAGATCAAGAGGGCAGGCGAACGCCGTACCTACGCCTTTTATCCCTAGGCCACTGATGTCCGTGCCCAATAGGACTGCTGCAATAGCCCAAAGGTTCGTAGTTGGGCTTTAGCCCTACTGAGGCTGCTGTGGGGACAGAGGTCCCTCACAGGGGTGTCAGGGAAACCTCGGGGGTGAGGAACAACCGGCATATCTGTGCCAATTCCCCGAAACCTTTCCATCGCCGCACTCTTGGCGCTAAGCTACATTAAGAGGCGAAGAGCCGCGACCTACCTGCAGGCTATTGCGAACCACTAGCCCCCAAACCTATGCCCAGAAGCCAACGCAACGACAACTTCATCGACAAAAGCTTCACGGTGATGGCAGATATCATCCTCAAGATCCTGCCAACCAACCAAAAAGCCAAGGAAGCCTTCGCCTACTACCGCGACGGTATGTCCGCTCAGGCGGATGGCGAATACAAAGAAGCCCTAGATAACTACTACGAAGCCCTGAAACTGGAAGAAGACCCCAACGACCGCAGCTATATCCTCTACAACGTCGGGCTGATCCACACCAGCAATGGGGAGCACGAGAGAGCTTTGGAATATTATAACCAAGCTCTGGAACTCAACCCCCGCATGCCTCAGGCGCTGAACAATATCGCGGTTATCTACCACTATCAGGGGGAACAAGCGAAGGAAGCAGGCAGTGACGAAGAAGCCGAAGCGCTCTACGACAAGGCGGCTGACTATTGGAAAGAAGCTATTCGCCTAGCGCCCAACAACTACATCGAAGCCCAAAATTGGCTCAAAACCACCGGGCGCTCTACAATGGACGTATATTTTTAGGGACTTGGGCGCTGGGCGCTGGGCATTGAAAGCGTTTTTCTCCCCTGCGCCCTCCGCCCACTGCTCTGTGCCCTACCCCCTTCAACTACTAACAGCTAACCGATGATTGACCGCGAACAAGTTCATAAAGTAGCTCATCTCGCGCGCTTGGAACTAACCGCTGAGGAAGAGGAGAAATTCACCACCCAGCTGAGCAGCATTCTCGACTATTTCGAGCAACTGAGCGAGCTAGATACCACGACTGTGCCGCCCACCACGCGAGCCATTGATGTCAGCAACATAGCCCGACCGGACGACCTGGAATCCTTTCCAGATCGGGAAGATATCCTCAGCTGTGCGCCAGACGGAGATGGCAACTTTTTCAAAGTGCCCAAGATTCTCAGCGAAGAGTAATTTTCTAGCTCCGTAGGGTGCGTTCCCTTTGGGAACGCACCCTACTATTTATTCTTCCGAGCGCTTCAACATAGATTGCTGCAGTTTTTCCTCCTGCTGCCGGTGTTCAGCCATCAATTCCCGCGCTTGTTCTTGCGCCGGCGCATCCGGAGGTGCGCCCAGTTCTGCTTCCGACCGGCTCAGCACCGACTGCTGCAGTTTTTCATCGCGCTGCCGGTGTTCAGCCATCAATTCCCGCGCTTGTTCTTGCGCCGGCGCATCCGGAGGTGCGCCCAGTTCTGCTTCCGACCGGCTCAGCACCGACTGGTGCAGTTTTTCCTCGTGCTGGCGCTGCTCAATGAGTCTCTCTCTGGCGCAATCTTCGGAATTCATAAAAAAAACTCCTGTGCTTTCAAACGGTGCCTTTCCTATCAACCTGGCACAGGTGTGGCGAATTGTAGCAAATTTTACAGAAAAATTTAAGCAAGTGGTGGGGTGCGAGTCAAGGCGCACCCCGAGCCGGTCAGTTCCAAGGGATGAGAAGCCGGGTTTCTGAAAGAAACCCGGTTTCTGAATCACCGGCTTTCTCGCGCCGGCAGTCTGGCTAAAGAACGCGCAGCAAGCTGGGAATGCTGGCGATCCCTTCCAGGTTGCGAATGTCCTCTAGCGCTTCCCGGAAATTGCCTTCGCGGACATCGTGAGTCACCACGACAATTTCTGACAAATCGCCGCGCATGCCGGTTTGCACAATCGATTCCAGACTGACGCCATGATTGCCAAAACAAGTGCCCAATTTGCCGATAACACCCGGCTCGTCTTTTGTCAAGAAGCGGGCGTAAAATCGCGCCATCACTTCGTCCATTGGGGCGATGGCGCAGTAGTGCTGGTGGGCGCAGCTGAGCAAGGGATGGGGTATGGGTTCGGTTTCGGTTTTCAGGATAGCGGCAATGTTCATAATGTCAGACACTACGGCGCTGGCGGTGGGACCGGCACCGGCACCCCGCCCGTAAAACATCACCTGCCCAATCGGTTCCCCTTCCACCAGAATAGCGTTGTAGACGCCATTGATACTGGCGAGCGGGTGGGTTTTGGGGACAAAAGTGGGGTGAACTCGCAACTGCAACCGGTCGGTGGGATCGGTGCCGGTGGGCTGTTCGCGCTTGGCGATTGCCAGCAATTTAATCGCAAAGCCGAGTTTCTCAGCGTAGGCGATATCCGCAGCGCTAACTTGCCCAATTCCCTCGCGGTAGACTTCTTCTAGTTTGATGCGCCCTGCAAAGGCTAAACTCGCCAAAATAGCCAGTTTATCCGCAGCGTCGAAGCCGTCCACATCTGCAGTCGGGTCAGCTTCAGCATAACCCAAGCGCTGGGCGTCAGCGAGAACCTCGCTAAAGTCAGCGCCCTCAGCGGTCATGCGGGTGAGAATGTAGTTGGTGGTGCCATTGACAATGCCGGTGACAGATTGAATGCGGTTGGCACCTAGAGACTGTTTGAGAGGGGAGATGATCGGGATACCGCCGCCGACAGCTGCTTCCAGCATGACGTAGATACCTTTTTCGTTAGCAGCGGTGAAAATTTCATCGCCGTAGCGGGCGATGACTGCTTTGTTGGCGGTGACGACATGTTTGCCGTGGGCGATGGCTTTTAGGATCAGGGAGCGTGCCGGTTCGAGCCCGCCGATCAGCTCGACGACAATATCAACAGCGGGATCGGTGACGATTGACTCCAGGTCTGCTGTTAGCACATCAGGGGAGATTTGTAAAGTGCGGGGTTTGTCGGGGGTGCGCACGCCCACCTTATGGATTTCCAACTCCTGCAGCAGCGGGTGACGCCCTTCTGGGGAGAGCAAAATTTCCGCCGTGCCGGTGCCTACTGTTCCGAGTCCGAGCAAACCGATTTTGTATGCCACGATTTTAATCCGCAATCAGTAAATTCTTGCCAAAACTATTGTGGCATTCTCGCACCCCACCGAAGGCGTGCCGGTGCCGGTATCCCTGCCGGCGCGGCGGGAGCGCCCCCACACCGGCGGACAGCACCGGCAGCTGTCAGCTAGGGGATGCCGGCTTTTCGCCCTCTTCTCTCCCCTCGATCTGAGTGCCGGCACCACTTGCTTCAGTCAAATTCAGCATTTGTGACATAATATTAGATAGCGAGCGACAGCTAATCCTGCACGGGATCGCTAATTTCTGCTATCAAGGTAGAGTCATGGAAATTACCATTAACTGGCAGCCAGAAAAGAGCTTGCTGGAAAAATTGACAGCTATAGCGCGTCAGCGGGGACAATCTCCTGAAGCGCTCGTCACTGAAGCGGTGACGCTCTATGCAGAAGCGCTCACCACTGAAGCGGTGAGGCTCTATGTAGAAGCGCAACCGCTAGAAACAAGTAATATTGATTCCGATCCCCTGGTCGGCTTATTTGCCGGCTCACCCGATCTGGCTGCCAAGTCTGAGGAGATTTTACAGCAGCAGTGTCACAGGCGGGAACCAGAAAGCAGGTTTCTTTAAAAAACCTGCTTTCTAAATCCCCAGCTCACCTCCCCCCGACAGTAGCTATCTCTTCATCCGTCAACCCATACAGCCGGCAGACCATCCCATCAATCAGACTATCAGTGCCGGCAAGTCGCGCTCTCACCGGCAGCAGTTTATCCAAACTCGCCTGGTATTCCCGCTGCAATCGCTCCTGAAATACTCTCGCTGAAACATCCCCTGACAGCCGCTTGCGATTCTTTTTCAGAATCTCCAGCAGTTCGTCAAAGCTCAGGGGGGATTCCTCTTTCTGGCAATCTCCCAGGTAATTTTGAACGCGGGTTTTATTCGTGAGACTGTCAGTGCCGGTGCCAATCTCCCGCGACAGCCAAACCAGGAAGCCTTTCATTTCCGCCTGCTTTTGCTTGTTTAGATCAATCATTTCACCGGCCAGGTTAGCCAGCAAATCGTGAACCACATCAGTGCGACCCTGACTGAGGTGTTTTCGCACCAATTCTATAATAGCAGTTCCCTCACCTCCTGTCAAGCAACTCTCACAGATAGATTTGGCTATTTCCAGATAGCCGGTGCGTTCGTCGGGTGGTGTGGTGAAGTCAATGCGCCGGATGGTAATCGGCTCCAGATATTGAGAAAATATGCGAGTGTAGCCGCCCCGGACAAATGTGTTGAGTTGCTTCAAAGCACAATCCCCAAAACTGCTATTCAGGAGCGCCAGCACATAGTTAAGCGAGTAAGGGCAATCCGCAGGTAGAGTAATGCCATAACCCGTAACAAACGTCACACTTCCATCAGAATCTAGAGTGTAGGCAGCCCTGCTGATAATGTCCCGGATCAGAATTTTAGGAGCCCGGATTACTTCTAAATTTTTGGGATAGATAAACCCGTGCCATTTATCAGTTTGGGCCAGCCGGCTCTTCTCTCGCGCCTTCAAAATCTCCTGATTAGCGTGGAGGTATTGGTAAGTCTTTGGATACTTCTCCCGCAATTCGTTTAAAGAAATTAGCTCCACCTTATTCTCTGTGGCTTTATACGGAATTATCGCCACGGCAGAGTTCCATGAAATTTCATAACGCTGAATTTCCTCGCCAGCCACAAAAGCCGCACACAAATCTCGCTCAACTCTCACTCGTTGCTGAAGGGAAGCAGAAAATCCCTCAAGTTCGCCATTTGCCTCGATTACGTTTTTCAGGATATAAACTTCATTGGCACTTGTGCGAATGCCCTGAAACAAACGTTCAGCTAGTTTGCTTAGCGGGGTGCTGTACTGAGAGACTTTCTCAAAAATCTGGCTGACGTTTAGCTCGGTGAAAGTCCAGGGTTTATCTGTTAAAGAGCCGGTAAGTGCCTTTCTAAATGGAAGCTCGCCCTCAATAATATCTTCTGGCACTTCCAGCTTTAAATAGCGTGCCGCCTCACACGCACTGCCACTTAAGAACAATAAACAGGTGTAGGTTGTGACCTCATCAAAAACCTGACCGTAAGTGAAATCGACAAGTTCGCACAAGGATTTTTGCCGCGCTACCCTATCGCGTAATTTTTGGCAATAAGAAGCAGTCAAGAACTTATTCGGCAGAATTAAACCCACAATTCCTCTGGAGTTAACTAAGAACTGGCACCGCTCCGCTACCAGCATATAAAGGTCGTAAGATCCAGAGGCAGTTTCATAAAGATTTGAAAAGTAATTGGCTGCTAGAGCGTCTGCCTGCTTGACTGTCTGAACTCTCACATACGGCGGATTTCCCACCACAGCATCAAACCCCGGATTCTCCTTCCAAGAAGCAGTCTGCAAATCAATAAACACCTCTGGAAACTCCAAATCCCAGTGGAAAAAGCGCTTCTCTTCATACAAGCGCCGCGCCGAACTCACTACTGCAGCATCCGCCTGACTCATCCTTTCTGAGCTGGCATTTATTGCCAGAGCACCGTAACGCCGCAAGAAGCTATCCGCACCCCTCACCCCAAAATGCCGGGAGACATATATATCTAGCAGTTGCTTGTAAGGTTTCGCTTGCCGGTCAAACTCTAGAAATAGCCGCTCGCTGGTTTCCACTTCCCCAAAAGTGGCATCACTCAAAATACTAATCCCCCGCATAATTTCAGCAGCGCGGAGTAACCCCACAAACGGTCCCGCAAACAGCGTCAGTTGCCCACCGGCATCGGCAGCCATACTCGATTCCGCTTCCCGCGCCGTCGCCCCAATCAGGGAATTCCCGCAGCGCAAGTGATGGTCTAAAAATGACAGCGGTGCGCCAACAGTAAAGGAGTGCAACCACAAACTCAGCTTAGCCAGTTCCACCGCCATCGGGTTTAAATCTACCCCATAAATGCAGCGCTTCATCACCGCGCGGTGCAGCAAGTTATCATCTCGCAATTTGCTGGAATGAATCGAAATTTCCTGCTGTTGCAAGTTGGCAATAATCTCCTCGCGGATTTTAGCCAGCTGTTCCAATACCGGGTTATCCTCTGGATACTCGCTGAGAATGCGAATCAGCTCAGTGGTGATATAATCCACAGCTGTCACCAAAAAGTGACCGCTCCCCATTGCTGGATCGCACACTTTGATATCCAGCAGTGTTTCCCACGCTTGTCTTTGCAGACGCTGCAAGTCCTCCTGCAGCGTGCCGGTGCTTCCAGAATTTCTCCTGCCATCTCCCAAGTGCTGCCGCACTTGAGAAATTTTCCCCATCAACTCCTTGAACCCTTCTGCTCGTTCCGCCAAAATTGGCTCTAAAGTATGCTTTATGATGTACTTGACAATATATTCAGGAGTGTAGTAAGAACCTGTAGCTTTACGCTCCCCCTTGTCGGTTTCTAGGTGAACTTCGCCCCTAGCAGCATCATCAATAACCAGCCGGTATTCCAGCAACCCTTCATAAATCGCCCCCAGATGCCGCACGTCAATAAAACCGTAATCAACCGGCTCCCCACCTATCCGCGCCAACTTGTCTAGTGCCGGTGCTAGCACCGCATCCGTTAACTTGTGTTCCATCAAAAACCGATTATTGCCTCCCCCGCTACCTTCCTGGGATAGGGAATTGGATTCTGAGGGGGCAAAGTCAAACTTGAACAGCCCGCCGTTGTAGCGCGGCACTTCCAAACCGGCATCTCCCCGATCTATAATTTGAAATAGATTCAGCAACCTGTCATAAAAACCCGCAGAAGTCTGGCTAAGCCGTTGCTGCCGGTCAACCAATTCCGCCATCTCTCGCAGCATCTTGCTGAGACTATAGTTGCGATAATCCCCCTCAACCGGCAGCAAATTCCGCGCCTCAGCATAGAGCAAAAACAGTATCTTGTACAAAAATGACAGAGTAGCCTCATAAACTAGCCGGCGGCTCGTTTCATCCGTCAGATTTTCTCCCCGCGCTGCGCCATAAGCAACAAATCCCCCCGCAAAAGAAGAAAACACCTGGTTGAAAACCAGCTTCTTCAGCTCCCCCTCAATCACTCTAGCATACTTAGCGCTCCCTTCGCGCACCCGCTCTAAAAAATTCTTCCCCCTGACATCCTTAACAAACGCCTCCCGCCGGAAGAAACACCAGAAATATTTGAACCCTTCCCCATCCCCCGCTGACAGCAGGTTAACCAAGTCAACCTCATAATATTCTTGCACCGGCGCAGCGCTGTGCCGGCAGTACAGCCGCCAAATCCTGCCATTTGTCAGAATTCCCCAGTCAGCGCCAGTTCCCGTCAAGTAACTGGCAATTTGAAACGAAGGATTGCTATTTTTGAACGCATCGCGGGCGTCATTGCGAGACACCTCACTTAGAGAGCGCCCCCAGTATTTCGCATCCGCAACAGCCACAGTGCGGGCGTAAAAAGCCGGCTGATCATTCTTCTGAAAGCCATAAGCCTCTTTCTTGGTTTTCTCATCTGCAAATAGGGCGTAATCAGGACGCTGGACTTGCCCGCCTTTACGCACAGGAGTTTGGACAATATATGAAAAGCCCAATATTTCCAGCACCGGCTGGATAAACTCCGCTTCCGTCTGAGCTTCGTTAAGCGCCGGCAGAATTTCCTGTTTGCCGGTGTGTAGTGTTCGCAGCTGTGCCAAGGCATGCGTTACATCCTCACTCCATTCTGGACACTCTTGAATCCGGCGCTCTAAATAGTGCTGTGAAAACAGGGGCTTACTGCTGGATATCATGATCGCTTCCCAACCTACATCTCCAGATTATATACCTTTAGGTGTGCCCCTCAACAAGGTTTTTACAAAATGTAATATTTTCTTCTTTATCCCAACCGGCACGCTCCAGCCAGCCGCAGTAAGATAAAGATATGATATAGCCTCTCTCCTATTAGTGAGGTACTGAGAAACCCGGTTTCTTTAAGAAACCGGTTTCTGGCATGTATTTCATACAACTAAAAACCGCTATAGAATTGCTAGAGCCGGCAATCGCTCCTCCTAACCGAATCCTACGAAAAATTCTCAATAGGCTTAATAATAGCACCGGCAGCCATTGCGGCGTCAGCCTGCCGGCGGTCAACCGTAATCAGAGAAAACCCCCTATCTAAAGCCAGAGCAATATAGAGAGAGTCATACACCGGCAGCTGGTAGCTCAAACCAATTTGCAAAGCGCTCGGCAACAGAGCGCTTACCGGCACAATTTGAAAAGGTAACGCCAGCAGCTCACGAATTATTGGCTCTGCATTTGTCTCTGGCATTCCCCGAAACCGCACCTCCTTCCACAGAACATTGGCGCACTCTAGCAGGCAAAATTCTGGAATGTATAGCTGATCGCCTTCATACATCCGAGCCACCAAGACTCGCGTTTCAGGCGTGTGAGTCTGCGCGAGGAAATACTGACACACCACACTGGTATCAACTAGATAGGTTGCCATTAGCTGTCCCGATCCTCACGAATCATTTCCACAACCGACGGCGAACCCGGTGGCGGGGTCCACCTGAGACGGTCCATCGCCTCCAAAATCTCCTGCACAGAGCGTTTTTCCTTGGGACGTTGGGGCTGTTCCCCTTGCCGCACCCGCTCATCGACTATCTGGGCAATCAACCCTTTGAGTTCTTCCACCGTCATATCTATTATTCGTTCAGTTCCCATTTTCACTGACCCCTTCTTTCCTCTGAATTAATTATAACACCGGCCCCCCTCACCCCTCAGGAGCGCCCCCACCGGCACCACCTATCTCCCAATATATTTCTCCCCTCTTCCTTGGCGTTCTACCCTGCGGGAAGCCGAGAAAGCGCGTCTATGGCGTCTTGGCGGTTCAATCCCATCCCCCACCCCCCTCCCACCCCCCGCC
>NZ_KB235948.1:1182072-1196177 GCF_000332335.1 Kamptonema formosum PCC 10802
AACCCCCCGCCCAAAAAAATGTGGGACAGGCATCTCGCCTGTCCCACTTCAGACATTAATTAAACGACCGCAACTAGGCAAACATTTAAATTGCAAATAGAAAGTCACCCTATCTTGCAGGACAGGCAACATGCATGTCCCATCTTGCCTGTCCCTCGCCTGTCCTATCTAATGCAAATTAAACGCCGACTAGCTTAGTAGGTTTCAACGTGCCAGCGGTGTTCCTTCTTCAGCTGCTTTTGGTAGTCAGCCCAATCGACGTCGAACTTGCCGGCTGCTGCAGACATCCCCTGATCGATGCCGCCTTCCATACCCTTCAAACCGCAGATATAGGTGTGGGTGTTGGGCTTCTGAACCAGCTGCCACAGCTCATCGGCGTTTTCTTGAATCCGGTTCTGGATGTACATCTTGCCGCCCTCAGGGTTCTTCTGCTCGCGGCTGATAGCATAAGTCAGGCGGAAATTATCCGGGAACTCCTGCGCCAACTGCTCCAGCTCTTCCTTATAAAGGATATTCGGACTGTAGGCCACGCCGAAGAACAGCCAAGCGAGGCCCTTGAACTTGTAGTCCTCATGAGATTCCTTGAACATCCGCCAGAGGAAAGCGCGGAAGGGCGCGATGCCCGTGCCGGTGGCCATCATAATCACCGTCGCCTCCGGATCGTCCGGCAGCAGCATTTCCTTGCCCACCGGCCCGGTAATCTTGACATCATCCCCTTCCTTGAGGTTGCACAGGTAAGTGGAGCAGACCCCACACACCGGCTCGCCCGTTTCCGGATGCTTGTACACCAACTGCCGCACGCACAGGGACACCGTCTTGTCATCAACGCGGTCCCCGTGGCGAGTCGAGGCAATCGAGTACAGCCTCAACTTGTGGGGTTTGCCCTTGTCGTCCGTTCCCGGCGGGATAATCCCGATACTTTGGCCTTCGAGATAGCGGAGGTCGCCCCCAGAGATATCGAAGAGCAGGTGGCGGACAGTGCCGTCCCCACCCTCGCGGACCAGCTCTTCATTGGACAGGCACTTACCAATATAGGGATTGTTGGGACGGTAAATGTTTACCGGAACCTCAGTTTTCTGTTTCGCTTCAGTCATTGGCTTGCTTTTCTCTTCTGGCTGAGTGGCCTGCAATCCATCTCCTGCGGTGGTTTGGCCATTTTCTGCCTTGGGCGCTTGGCCATTCGCTGCCCCCTCACCGGTCAGGGGGCGGATGCTGACAATTTGGCCGCCCATGCGAGCGATCCGTCGCATCTCTTGATTCATCCGGTTGTAGGGCACTGTAACAAACACGCTGCCACTGCGACGAACCGGGGCAGTTATGCCGTCAGTTGGGTCGCACTGGTTCAGGCCCACCACTTCGTAGACAAAAAGGCGGCTGCCAGACACCGTATTGGCCGCTCCACCCGCTGCGCTTGGATTGTACATCGCTTACTCTTCCCTCACCCTACAGGGTCTTTAACTGCGAGAATGTTACTCTGGAGTCAATTTTAATTTTTTTTAAGACCCAATTAACCTTAGCATAGGTAACTAGCTATCCCAGCCCAGTCAGCCTTGTAAGGGAGATCCCCTTCTGGTAAGATCGACCTCAACACTTAGTATTTAATACTTAGCTTGAGGAAAGCGGCACTCTTCCCGGCGCTGGGGTCGCCTGACTTCGAGCCGGTGGGGGCTCCTGCCTTTGTCTCAAGGGGCGCTCGTCCCTCTCCGCCCGGGCTGTACAGAGCCGATATATCGCCTCTGCGCTGCCGGCAACATCTCGGAGACGGGCGCTCGAATCCGCTTTGCGGGCCTGCGCCGCAGGCGATATTGCCGCGTCTGCTAGGGGCGTGGCCACCGGCAGGGCTTACTTCAAGGGCTACCAACTCAACTCGCTCAGGACTCAGTTAGGAAATAATCTTTAGAGGGAATCTATGACCAGTAAGCCGGATCGCGTGGTTCTAATTGGCGTAGCCGGAGACTCCGGATGCGGTAAGTCCACGTTTTTGCGCCGCTTGACAGATTTATTTGGGGAAGACCTGGTCACCGTCATCTGTCTGGACGACTACCACTGTCTCGATCGCAAGCAGCGCAAAGAAACAGGGATTACGGCGCTTGACCCCAGGGCTAACAACTTTGACCTCATGTACGAGCAGATCAAAGCGCTCAAGAACGGTCAGAGCGTCAACAAGCCCATCTACAATCACGAAACCGGCATGATCGACCCGCCAGAGGTGGTTGAACCGAATCACATCATCGTAGTAGAGGGGCTGCACCCCCTCTATGACGAGCGGGTGCGCTCCCTGCTGGACTTCAGCGTTTACCTCGACATCAGCGATGATGTCAAAATTGCCTGGAAAATCCAGCGGGACATGGCCGAGCGCGGTCACCGCTACGAAGACGTGATTGCCGCCATCAACGCCCGACGCCCCGACTTTAGCGCCTACATCGAGCCGCAGAGAGAATTTGCGGACATGGTGATCCAGGTGCTCCCCACCCAGCTCATCCCGGATGACAAGGAGCGCAAAGTGCTGCGGGTGCGCCTGATCCAGCGGTTTGGCGTAGAAGGGCTAGAGCCGGTCTACCTGTTTGACGAAGGCTCAACCATTAACTGGATTCCCTGCGGTCGCAAACTCACCTGCTCCTGGCCGGGAATTAAGATGTTCTACGGCCCAGATAGCTATTACGGCCACGAAGTCTCTGTCCTGGAAGTGGATGGCCAGTTCGACAATCTGGAAGAAGTCAGCTACATCGAGAACCACCTCAGCCACACTTCTACCAAGTATTACGGCGAACTCACCCACCTGCTGCTCCAGCACCGCGAATATCCCGGTTCCAACAATGGCACCGGCCTGTTCCAAGTGATTGCCGGCCTGAAAATGCGGGCCACCTACGAACGCCTCACCGCCAAGGAAGCTAAAATCGCCGTCGAAGTCTGAACGGGCTAGCGGCTCCCTCTCTGGCACAGGCGCGATATCGCGGTTCTCCGTGGGATGAACTATGGCCTTTGAAACCCGGTTTCTTTAACAATACCTTCGCCAATTCAGCCGAGGGTGCTACAAGCCGGTAGCCGGTGGATACGACCCAGGCGGGATATACGTTGGAAAATCTGAGCCAATAAAACTGGCTCAGGTTTTTCCGGAAGGAGTTTTATGATTTCGGCCACATATTTTGAGCCCCGACACATGGCTTTGAGATCCAGCACACTGTCCCCACAATGCTTCCCCCGGCCAGTACCCAGCAGGTGATGGGACAGGTTGACCATGAAAAATGAGAGATTGGCCGCATTAGTTACTGCCGTTTGGCTGACATTCATAAAATCTTCCAGGCCCCAGAATTGTTGTCCCGAAAATTAAATTCGATTTGAAAGCGCAGGCTGTAAAAATTTATTAACTTGTCGTAAGGCAAGTCAGGGTCACTGGTAAATAAAATGACGTGGTGGCGAGCATTAGTGCTTTGATGAGTCTTGACCAGAATCACCACATTCAGAGGTTGAGCAAATTCCTTGTGGAGCAGTTGCGCTTGATAGATATCGGTGAGGATTGGCCCATCAATCGCGCTGTTCTTCAGGTATTGAGGGGGCATGTTGCGTAGGTCAAGCTTATCTCCATATTTGCGGCGGCACTTTCGGTCAGGGTCGGGGTTTTGATAGGGGATATAAAGCGCCGAATCGTAACGAAGCTTTGAAATTAGATGTAAATTCAGCCGGCGGGCCATTTGCAGAGATGCATTATTGCCAAAGTGACCGTCCAATAGCAGATAAGTCAGGGGCAGCATACCGCCCAACAGTTTAAGCAATGACTCTATCCAACTTTGGATTTGCAATAATTCAGGATTGAGAGGGACGGCGCTTTTATTTTGATTTTTACTGCCGGCAGGTCGCCCCCCTCGATTTTTAGGTATTGGGTCGAGAGCCGTCCCGACCGTTTGATTTTTACTCCGACTCGCCTTGGGTCGTTTGACTTGGCCTTTGGGCGGGCTAGACTCTGTATTTTCAGACCCCTGGCTCAACTTTTCACGCTCGCTCTTGATGACCTGTTCGACCCTTAGAGGAAATGAACGTTTTTGCTGCACACTCACTAATGATAGTGTGAAGAAAGATAGCCCGGTTAAGGATTTGCCATACAGACTAGAAAAGAAGCGCTCAAGTCCGTAGGTTTTTTTACCGGCTTTGGTGACGACCACTTCATCTCCTGCCAGAAGATAGACTTCAGAACTCCGGTATAAATGCTGGCGAAAAAATATCCAGAACAGAGTGGCCCAAGGGAGGGCCGTGTGGAAGAATCTTTGGACAGTTCGATAACTCCCACCTGGGCCCGCCCAGCGGGACAGGCTCAGCATGGTCACTCGTCCTGTCATGGCCAACATGGCAAAGGCAATCCGGCTTAGTTGACGCACACTGGTGGCCCCAATCTCTGGTTGCAGGCACTGTAAAAGTGGTAAGATGTCAAGCATGGGCTTTTGTGGAGTTCTCAGTTGTCGTTGTAGTAAACAACAACTGTACTACAAAAGCCCTTTCCTTTTTTGGCGAAGGTATTGTTTAAGAAACCGGGTTTCTCAGTAGCTCACTCAGATGAAAACCGCTATAGACTGAAGTATGCCGGCACACAGGCATCAAATGGGCCTAACTGTAGACAAACGCGATGGTGTCGATAAAATCGAAAAGGCTGTTCTTGATATCCTCGATTTCCTCTGCAAGTGGGCCGGGAGTTTCCTCGTCCCAAAAGTGGCGCTGATCGGACACCGTGTAAACAAAGCCGGCAGCAATAAAACAGACAAAACCCCGGTAGGCATTCATGCGAACTTCAGAGCCGTCGCCGGTTTGCTTTGATATGGTTGAACCCTGAGGCATATCGGCGGCAATGAAGTAAGCGCCATCCATCAAATCATCGATATACTCTTCCCCCAAAATCTGGGAGCCTGGGAAATAGGCCAGAATAGCCTGAGAGACGTAATGGGTGAGAAACGTTTTGAAAAATTCTTCCCGGCCAACCAACTGTATCCGGTCGCCCACTTTAAGGGTAAATGGTGTATAATCAATTCTCAGGAGAGTGCCAAAATCGTCTGAAAAAGCGACAGACCCGTCTTGCGCGCTGATCGAGCCGCCTTTTTCCGGGTCAGTGGGCACCGGCACGGTGAAATTGCCGGCGGGCGACTCATACAGCTCAGTGTCTGCCGGCTCCTCATAAACTCCCACGACTATTTCCGCCAAGTCTCTATCTGTTGGGCCGGCTTGGAATGTCCGCACCTCTTGTTCTCCCTCTTCCCCCTCTTGCCATTCTCCCGACAATTCCGCAATCACCTCATCTAGAATGTAATCCGCCTCTTCATCGTCCAGACCCAAAGCATCTTGCAACTCGCATATCGCCTCAACTTCTTCATCCTCAAGCTCTCCCTCTTTCTCGGCAGCAAGCATCACAATAGAGGCCGCGAAAGCATCAGGAACCTGTTCGTAAGGCAGGGAATCATAAGCCTGATTAAACACGGCTCCCAACCCGTCCTGAACCGCAATCTTGGCGAGTCTCTTTATCAGGGTTGAGACTTCCTCTTTTGAGTATTCCTCAAACAGATCGAAGGCTAGCAGCAGGCGAGCCGCCCTTTCAAGCTCCAGCTGATTGTTGGATGTGGCCATTTTGCAGACGGTAGCAATTGCAGCCACAGCCTCCTCAGGAGCCAGGGTGAGTGTGGTTGGGTCTTCAGAATTGAATACAGAGTCAAACTTGCCCATACATTTTTTTTATGTCCGTTTTTTTTGCTTGCTATTTTTATAGCATATTGCCAGCATCTCTGTGCGGTGTGTCGCATTTCTTAAGCTAAATTTAAGGTGGGCAGCAAACACTTCCAATCGGCCTTGGCGCTCCCTCACGGGGGCGCTTTAATAAAAAGAACTCCCCACGGCAAGACCAACCATGCTGAAACCGCTCCCCAGACCCACTATACTCGTAGCTGTTGGATTGCTTATCTTCGCAGTCCTAGTGCTGACTGTAGGCCCATTCAATCGCACACCCATCTCCATGACACCAGACTCCCAACTGCTGACCGATCCATTCCTGCAACTGCCAACCCCGACTTCCGTGCGGGTTGTTTGGTTTACCGAGTTTGCCGGCACCGGCCACAGGGTAAGATATGGCAAAGACCTCAATCAGGAGGCAACTGCCACCACCAGCAAGCTAAGCCGCACTCGGGAAGACCAAAAATCGCGAGCCGGCTCCCAAACTCAGGAAAGCACCGTCTTCCAGAAGCCAACCCCCCGCCCTATCTGGCGTCACGAAGCCGAGGTTGGCGGACTGACTCCCGGAGAGCGAGTGCCTTATCGCGTCACCAGCGTGCGAGAAGACGGGCAAAGTTTCAGCAGCGAAACCTTTACCCTCGCACCGGCACCCTTACCGGGAACTCCCCTCAAAATCCTGCTGACCTCCGATCACCAGCTGATGCCGATGGTTGCGGCCAATCTCCAGAAAGTTGCCGAAACTGTTGGGCGAGTAGATGCGGTTTTCTTTGCCGGCGATTTGGTGAACATTCCAGATCGCGCCTCAGAGTGGTTTGACGACAGTCGCGGGGGCGCGTTCTTCCCCTGCCTGCAAGGTCGGGCCAGCTACAAGCTGGAAAAGAACAGCATTCAAACAGTGTACACCGGCTCCCCAATCATTCAACACGCGCCGCTGTTTCCGGCAGCCGGCAACCACGAAGTCATGGGGCGCTTTTCCACCGAAAGCAACCTCAACGAGCAGATTAATAATTCCTTCCCCCGCGCTGCGGCTGAGGAACTTTACGCCAAACATGCCGGTCAGCTGAACCCCACCGGCGAGCCGGCAGTTCGCGAAGCTTGGCTGAAAGACAACTCCTTTAATACTACCACATACGAAGAGATATTCACCTCACCCGAAAGAGGTAAAGGTGGGGAGAAATACTATGCTGTCACCTTTGGCGACGTGCGCTTGGTAACACTTTTCATCACGAACATGTGGCGAACTCCCAGTTTGGATGCCAAAGCCAAGGGAAGATACCGCGAGCGAGAGGAAGATTTGAACAATCCAGCGGCTTGGGGTTACGGGCAGCACATTTTTGAGCCCATTGCTAAGGGAAGCGCTCAGTATGAATGGCTGGAGAAAGAGCTCAACAGCCCGGAATTCAAACAGGCGAAGTACAGAGTTGTGATGTTCCACCACCCGCCGCACACCTTGGGCGACAATATCGTGCCGGCATATACCGAGCCGGTGCAAATAATCGAGCGGAATCAAGATGGCAGCATTAAAGCAATCCGCTACGAGTATCCGAAGGATAAGGATTATATTATCCGAGACGTGCTGCCTTTGTTAGAGAGAGCCGGCGTGCGGCTGGTGTTTTTCGGGCACTCGCATTTGTGGAACCGGTTTGTCAGTGATGCCGGCACGCACTTTTTGGAATCCTCGAATGTCGGCAATTCTTACGGCGCTGCTTTTGGCGACAAAAAGCGGTTTGTGCCAGAGGGGTACAGGGAAGACTATGTTGCCCTGGGCGATCCGAACGGGTTAGAGCCGGTGGTGCCGGCGATTGCGCCGCTGCGGGGTGAGGGTGGCGAGCCTGCGCCCTATGTTTCCAGTAACGATATCACAGTTTTTAGCATTTTTGATACGGGTGCCGGCACGGTGATCAGTTACTATTTTGACACCCGGGAGCCGCAATCGGAAGTGGTGAAGTTTGATGAATTTGGGGTAAGGTAAAATAGGCGGAAAACCTCACCCCCTAGCCCCCTCCCTGGCGGGGAGGGGGGGAAAGAGGTTGCGATTGGGGGAAAATTAAGATGCCGGCGAATGGAATTTGCGGCCATAAAAACGAAGTCCGCCTAGCCCTTCGGGAAGGCTTAAACAACGCGGACTAAGAGAATAAGAATACTCTTAAATCCAGCATATTACCCGCTTTTTTGTTCAGAGATGCTAGAGTAAATAAGGGGTCTTTAGCCCGCGCAGGCGGGCTTGGTCTGTATAGCCGCGATTTCTAATCGCCCGGGCCTATTTGCCAAGGCTAAAACGAGACTATCCTAACAGCTTATTTACGTCCTTTTCCGTAGAAAGCCTCAAGCACCAGGGGGAGACGCCGGGACCAGGATTCTTCGGTGTGATCTCCCTGCGGATCTTCAAAAGTGAACAGTTCCCGGTCCTGCTGGTAGTTAAACTTGCTGCGGAGAAGACCGGCCATTTCTCGCCCCCGTTTAGTGGCATTGCGCTCGATAAATGAGTTGTGGAATCCCTTATCGCGCAACAGCCCCCAATCCAGCCAGATCCTGGGTCTTGTAGTTTTGTCGCGCAGGGTGTGAGCGGTTAGCTGAATCAGGCGCGAGTTGGAAAGGGAGGTGAAGGTGCCCCAGGTGGTGTCCAGCCCCACCCAAAAAGATGGGGACAGCGCTCCAGCATTGCCAAAGCAGTCAGGTCTGCGACAGGCGATATAAAAAGCAGCAAGTCCGCCGTGGGAAGAGCCTAAAATGGTGGTTTCCCGCGCTTGGGGCAGGGTGCGGTAATGCCGGTCGATAAACGGTTTAACCCAGTTGGCGATATACTGGGTGTAGCCCTCAACTTGGCAGCACTCCCGTTTGGGGACCGGCTCGTGGGTGTATTCGCGATCTCGGTTGAGGGGGTGAACGGCGACGACGAGGAGCTTGCAGATGGCGTTCCTGTCATAAAGCTCTGTCAATCTCTCTGCTGTGTGCCAAGATTTGCTAAAAGGAGGGCCGGGGAAGAAAGCTGTCTGCCCATCATTCATGTAAACAGCGGGATACCGCTCTCCTGAAGTTTCATAATCCCGGGGAAGAAAGACGTGCACCTTTCTGGGATCATCGTTTGTCCCCGCCACCTGAAAGTTATCGTAGGTGTGAAAGAAGCCGGCGGGATGTCTTTCATCGTGAAACCAAGCGAGCTGCCCTCCCTTTTCAAACTGGGCCATATTTTTGCGCGATTAACTAGCTTACCTATTGAAATGCTTACCGCTACAAATATAGCAATAGACACTTAATTTAGGACAGGGCATCTCACTTGCTAGTAGGGATAGGCTATAAATCCTGCTGTGCGCCTAAATTTTGAGAGTGCGACCGGCGAGCTGGGCCACGACGACAGCTAGCTCATCGGGATTCACCGGCTTGGGGACGTGTATCTGGAAGCCAGCCTGCAGAGCCTGCATGCGGTCCTCGGTTCTGGCATACGCCGTCAGCGCCACCGCTGGAATCCGCCCCCCGCGACGGGCGGGAAGCGCCCTGATTTTGCGCATCAGGGTGTAGCCATCCTCTCCCGGCATGCTAATATCGCTCACCACCACGTCAGGGTTGAACAATTCCAGCACCCTTAGCGCTTCAGAAGCAGAAGCAGCTGGCGTCACTTCGGCACCGTAGAGTTCCAGGATCGCAGCCAGCAAATCGCAGGTGTCCGCTCGATCGTCCACAACCAGCACGCGCACGCCGGCGAGGGAATCCGAAGAATCATCCAAACTCTCCTGCCCTCCACAACTCCCCCGCGACAGAGTTCCCCGGGTGGGTGGCAGCACCGGCAGCTTGACGGAAAATGTCGCCCCCTGTCCAACTCCCGGACTTTGGGCGGCTACAGTTCCGCCGTGCAACTCTACCAGGTGGCGCACGATGGCGAGGCCCAAACCCAGCCCGCCGTGGGAGCGAGTGCTGGTAGAATCGGCTTGGCGGAAGCGCTCAAAGACGAATGGCAGAAACTCCGCAGCGATTCCGATGCCGGTGTCGCTGACTTGGATGTGGGCGCTCTGCGCTAGGAATTGGGAATGGGAGGATTTTGGATTTTGGATTTTGGATTTTGGATTTTGGATTGGGGATTGATTGTTTTGCTCAATGCCCAATTCCCCATCCCCAATGCCCAATTCCCCATCCCTCATTTCCGCTGACAGCCGAACCTCGACGCGCCCTCCTGAGGGCGTGAACTTAACCGCATTGGAAAGCAGATTCCAGACAACTTGCTGCAACCGGCTGGCATCGCCCCTGACGCGCCCCATACAGAAGTCTAACTGCGCCTTGATGCAAACATCCTTAGCCTCTGCGACTGGGCGCACAGTATCGATCGCCGCCTCAATCACTTCTGAGAGTTCTACCTCAGCCAGTTCCAGGTTAATCTTGCCGCGAATAATCCGCGAAACATCCAGGATATCCTCAATCAGCTGCGCCAGCGATTTCCCGTTGCGTTCAATCTTTTCCAAAGCGTGAGCGGCGCTCTTTTCATCGAATTTCTGACTCCGCAGCAGTGAAGCCCAGCCAATTATCGAAGTCAGGGGCGTGCGCAATTCGTGGGAGAGGGTGGCGAGGAATTCGTCCTTCATGCGGTTTGCCATCTCAGCTTCCGCCCGCGCCGCTCGCTCGCTCTCCAGCAGCACCTCCCGCTCCGCCTCTGCCCGCTTGCGCTCGGTAATGTCGGCGCACGCGCCGGTCATATAAAGCGGCTTGCCCTCATCGTCGAAGAACGTTTTTCCCTTCTCCGACAGCCAGCGGACGCTGCCGTCGGGCCAGAGGGCGCGGAACTCCAGGTCCCGATCCCCGCCCTCAAGGGCGCACAGCTGGCAGCGCCGGCTCACCTCTTCCCTGTCTTCCGGGTGAACCCGCTCTAAAAACTCCTCTATCCGGCACACTGTCTTGCCGGGGGGCAAACCGAAGAGCCGGTGCAAATTCTCATCCCAGTCTACAGTGCCGGTGCGGATGTCCCACCGGAAGGTCCCGGTTTCCGAGGCAGCCAGCGCCGCGCTCAGGCGCTCCTTGCTCTCCCGCAGCGCCCGCTCGGCCAGCTTTTGGTCGTGGATGTCGGTAGCCGTGCCGAACCACTTGACAATCTGGCCTTCCCTGTCGAGCAGGGGCACCCCCCGGCTGAGGTGCCAGCGGAAGGAGCCGTCTGCCTTCCTGACGCGGTGCTCGCACTCGTAAATCTGGCCGGTCTGCACCGCCTGCGTCCAGGCTTCTACTGTGGGCTGTTCGTCCTCTGGGTGCAGCACAGGCTGCCACCCCCAGCCGCAGCCATTCTTTTGCGAGATGCCGCTGTACTCCGCCCAGCGCTGGTTGTAGTAATCCACCGACCCGTCCGGCTGAGCCGTCCAGACAATCTGGGGCATGGCTTCCGCCACAGTGCGGAATCGCTCCTCGCTCTCGCGCAGCATCCGCTCCACCTGCTTCTGATTGGTGATATCGGTATTGATGGCGATCGCGCCGATAATCTCGCCATTGCACCAAATCGGGGCGGCGGCGCTGCGCAAGGCAATATCGCGCCCCGATTTCACCTGGCGCACGAGCACCTCCCGAACTGTAGCAGTTCCCTGCAGGGCGCGGACAAAAACCAAGTCTTCCACGGGCACACGCTCTCCCGTATCGGGGTAGCGCGTTTGAATCCGCTCAACGAGTCCGGCAAGATTTTGCTTGAGGTCCTCGGCACTGTCGAAACCCAGAATTTTAAAAGCCAGTTCGTTGCACTTCCAGATTCCCGTTCGATCGCCGATGTACACCGCATCGGGAATACTCTGTACCGTCGCCTCCAACTGGGCGCGTTCCTTTTCTAGCTGGCGAATCAATCGCGTGCGCTCTTCCTCCGCCCGCTTGCGCTCTGTCAGGTCCACAACGATGCAGACCGTCGTTTCCTGCGTCCCCTCCAGCAGAGCGCCGGCGGCCAAAATGGGGACGCGGCTGCCATCAAAGCGGATGTATTCTTTTTCAAAGGGGGCAAAAGCGCCGGAAAGTTTGATTTCCTGCCATATCCGCTCGTCTTGGGGCAGGTGCTCTGGCGGCGTCAGGGAGCGCCAGTTAATCTTGCCGGTGAGCAAGTCTTCTCGCGTGCAGCCAATCATTTGCAGGAAGGCGTCGTTGGCTTCTGTGATTTCGCCGCTGCTGCCGGCGGTGATGACGCCAAAGACGTTGGATTCAACCAGCCGCCGGTATTTTGATTCGCTCAAGCGCAGGGCTGACTCCGCCTGTTTGCGCCCGGTGATGTCCAGGAAGTAAATTGACAGACCTTCCGCACACGGATAGAGGCGAACGGCAAACCACTTGCCGAACCTCGGGTAAAACTCTTCATACTCGACTGTTACCCGCTCGGTAACAGCTTTTTGACAGTGCGCGCAAGTGGGTGAGTCGAGCAATTCGGGAAACACTTCCCACATGTTCGAGCCAATTAGCTGCGAGCGGGGTTTGCCTAAAAGTTGCTCTGCTTTGGAGTTTACATAAGTGTACCGCCACTGAGGGTCTAGGCTAACCACTCCGTCGGCCATGCTTTCAAAAATATTGGTAATTTGCCGGGTTTTTTCTCGCAGCGACTCCTCAAATTGCTTGCGGTCGCTAATGTCGTAAGTGATGCCGAGAATCTGATAAATTTCCCCCCGCTCGTTCAGCAGCGGCACATAAGTGACGATTGCGGTGTGGGTGCCGGCTGCCGGCAAAGTGCTGGTAGATTCTACAGTCCGCACGCTGCGCGTTGCCACCGCTTGTTTGAGCGCCGGCAGATAGGTCTCTGTCACCTCTGGCGGGAAGAGTTCCTCATCGGTATGCCCGACAAGGGCTTCCAGAGGCAGTCCGCTGCGCTGAATCCCTTCCGCATTGACAAACTGCAACCGCCGCTGAGCGTCGTAAATGACGAACGGATTGGGCATGCTATCAATCGCTACCCGGAATCGCCGCTCGCTTTCTCGCAGTGCGGCTTCAGCTTGCGCCCGAACGCGAATTTCTTCTTCGAGTCTCCTGTTGGCGGCTTCCAGCTCTAAGGTGCGCTCCCTCACTCGCTGTTCCAGCTCTTCGTTGAGCCGGCTTTTTTCTGCTTGCGCTCGCACCCGCTCGCTGACATCTCGCGCGATGTGAGCTGCGCCGATGAGCTGGCTGTTTTCGTCAAAGATAGAACTGTAGGTGATTTCGTAGCAATTCCGCTCTAAGCCTTCTGAACCAAATTCTTCAATGACGGTGAATTCTTCTCCGCGCAGGGCGCGGTTCCAGATATCTAGAGCTTTTGCTCGCTCCTCTGGCAAGTGAGTCAAGGTATCAGCCAGGCTCATTCCCCGTTCAATTGGCTTGCCAAATATTTTCTCAAACTCTTGCTTGTAGGCGCTGTTGAAAGCAATAAACCTGAAGTCTCTGTCGAGGGCTGCGATTAAGTTATTACTGCCTTCGATGATACCATTTAGGTTCCGCCCGATAATTTCTTCCTGCGCTCGCTTCGCCTGAGAGAGGTCGCGGATTATTTTCGAGAAGCCCTGGAGATTTCCCGCTTCGTCTCTCAATGCCGCGATCTCAGCACTCGCCCAGAACCGCGAGCCGTCTTTGCGCACCCGCCACCCCTCCTCAGAAGAATGGCCCTCGGTTGCTGTTACTTTCAGTCGCTCAAATGGCTTGCCTAGATCAATATCTTCTTGGGGATAAAAGCAGGAGAAGTGCTTGCCGAGGATTTCACCGGCTGCATACCCGTTAATGCCTTGCGCTGCCAGGTTCCAACTGGTAACATAACCTTCTGGATCGAGCGTGAAAATCGCGCAGTCTCGCACGGCACCAACCAATAAGCGGTAACGCTCCTCGCTTTGCCTCAAGGCTTCCTGATTTAACTGAGATCGCCGCTTGGCAGCGCTCAGCGCCGCGATTATGTTGCTGATCAGCAATCCCTCCAGCACGAACAGACCCAGCCGCACGTTTTGCCCCAAGTGCGGGCTCAAGAGGGAATGGGTGGGACTTAAAAAGAAGCAGTCGCCGAGCAAAGCGGACAGAACAGTGGCCAGCACCCCGGGCCACAAGCCGCCATACAGGGCGCTGGCCATGACGGCGGCAAAAAACAGCAGAAAGGGGCTTTCTATTGGGATGAGGGGGTCTAGCAGCAGCTTTACAGCCAGCGCCACCAGCACAGCCAGCACAGCCACACCGTAGCGCCGCAGCGGATAGGCGATTCTTCTGAACATCTTCTCTCCCGGGCTCTACCTGACTGATTTTAGCATATATAGCCTTTCTCGTATTAGTCAGGTACTGAGAAACCCGGTTTCTTTAAGAAACCGGGTTTTTGGCACAAGTGTTGAATTCTGTCACAAAACTTTACATTTTAGCTTACATTTATCCTGCCCTGAGTAAAAATGCTTAGCCAGAGAGAAGTCGTTCTATCCAGTGGACATAGCTGATTTCTTGACACATACAACATT
>NZ_KB235948.1:1196277-1232263 GCF_000332335.1 Kamptonema formosum PCC 10802
ATCAGCCTCGACATTGCGCACCTGGAAGAGTCGCAAGGCTGACCGGTTTGCTGAGGGCGAGCACTTTATCAGTCAGGAGGGCCAAACCCTCTGGACAGAAGCTGGCGTCTCCGTTTTGCGACAGATCCAGTCCCAGAACGCAACGCTTCCATTTAGTCGCTTGAATATATCTCTCATACTGGTCAAGCTTTTATCCATTGCATAGCTCAACCATATGGACATAAACAAGCGGGTGTTAAGGACAGGATAATCATTTTTAGGCAAAGAAGCCAAACGATTTTGGACAATCTTAGAGAATGAGTTGAGCACAGGTTATTAACAGGATTGATTTGACCGTAGCCCAAATCATAGCACGTTTTGGGCGCTTTTTTTATGTCGAATTGTTAAGATTCAACACTTGTGGGTTTTTGGGCCATAGTTCATCTATCTGAGAACCGCTATAAAAGGCCGGCTAACAAGATCCAATCAAGCGCAAATAAACTTCACAAAGCCAGAGGGTGCCGCATTCAGGGGCGTGCCATTGCCGGCGGAAAGATTGCCGGCGGGCGAGGGGGAGTGTGGCGCAATTGCTTCAAAGCGATCCTCTGGGAGGTATGTTTCTATTCTATCAATTTTGCCGCTTTTTGCACGCAAAGCATGCTGCCGGCACACTCCCTGAGCTCTAGGGTGCGTTACTGACAGTCCCCACTCCTACTTTTGAAAGGGAGCCTCTTGTTTTTGTAGCCGCCGCAACAGTTGGGTGCGTGAAGCGCTCGCGCTCCCCGCACAGAATTAGGGCGCGGCGCTGCCGGCTCTCGCACGCGATTGCTCAGCCCGATACTAGCGCCAGCCCCTGCTATCAGGGTGTGGTTATTTATATCATAGCATGAATTTTCCCGGCGCGGTTTTGGCGGGGGAAATCTCTGCCCTAAGGTTGGCGAGCCGGTCCTGTCATGCAGATAGTTTAGACCCCTTTGATTGGATTGCCGGTGCGATATTAGGGGCGTGGCAGGACGCGCACCTACATGGATCTCTCAAGTGTTTACTTCAAAAATAGAAGGGGATCGGGGTTTAATATTATGTCTTATGAATGGAGCCAAATCGCCTTTTCTCTTTCAACTCATCCGCACCGGCGCTTCAAGCCGCCCGCCTATCCTAACAGCCAGCAAAAGAAATCATTTTTGCACTCCCCACCTCTGGGGTGCTTTGAGCTTTCCGCACAGCCATGATTCCCTCCCCCCGGTCAATCAGTAGCGCTGAGACGCCACACATCAACACACACCGGAAACACACCAGCACCGGCTCACACACTCTGATTGCAGCCGCCCCCACCGCTCTTTGAGCCGGTGGGGTTTGCTTTCCCGAAACCTGTAGGCGGCAGCCCGTATTGCACTGCTTATCCTACCACAATTTTCTAACCCCTCATAAAACAGCACCCGCCACACCGGCACTTTCCATCCACCGCAATAAATGTCAGAGAATTTTAACCCCCGCACCCAACGGCAGAGTAATGTGGACAAAACCACCGCCCCCGCCCGGCACCAACCGGCAGCCGGCTCCTCGCGTGGGCCAACCGGCACTCCCCAGCAGAGCGAATTCTTTAATAAAACCTTAACTTTTTCTGAAGACTTTTGTGCGAACATGAAACTACCTGTCCAGATTCATCTATCCAGTTTGGCATGCCGCTCTGTCAGCATTTAATCACCGTGTAATACAACCTTACCTCACCTTGTAACGCCTGCAATACCAGCCAGAAAACAGAGCCGGTCTGTGTTAGCACGTAGAAAATTTCAAAAAAATGACAGCAGTCAGTAAATTCAACAATACCAAACGCCGTGAGTGGACTCACCTGTTCGCTCACTGGCGGGGCGATCTCGCCGGCGGAATCACCGCTGCAGTCGTAGCGCTGCCCCTAGCGCTGGCCTTTGCAGTGGCCAGCGGCGTCGAGCCAAAAGCCGGTCTGTACACGGCAATCGTCGCGGGAATCGTCGCCGCCATCTTCGGCGGCTCCCCCGTCCAGATTACGGGCCCCACCGGCGCAATGGCAGTTATCTTAGTAAGTATTGTAGCAAAATATGGCCTAGAAAAAGTTTGGCTTGCCGGCGTGATGGCCGGCATCATCCAGGTCGCCCTCGGCATAGCCAAACTCGGACGCTTGGTAAAATTTATCCCCTATCCCGTAACGGCAGGCTTTACCAATGGCATCGCCGTGATTATTTTTTGCGGCCAGCTGAACAACTTCTTTGGCCTGCAACTCCCCCGCAGCGAACATTTTATCCCTGGACTGTGGCAGACACTGACTCACTTGGAAGCAGCGAACTGGGCAGCCGTTGGGCTGGCGCTGGCGGCGATTGCCACACAGCTGATTTGGCCAAAGATTAACCGCACCATCCCCGGCTCCCTGGTGGGGCTGATTTTAGCCACAGCCCTCGCCACCGGCTTTCACCTGAGCGCTCCCACCATTGGAGCCATTCCCCAATCCCTGCCGGTGCCGCAAGGCATCCCTCACTGGAATGATTTCCGGCTGATTCGAGAGCTGGTAAATCCCGCCTTAGCCCTGGCAGCGCTGGGCAGCATAGAGTCCTTACTCTCGGCAGTCGTAGCAGACAGCTTGACCGTCAGCGAGAAGCACGACAGCGATCGCGAACTCATCGGTCAGGGCTTAGCCAATATCGTTGTGCCCTTCTTTGGCGGCATACCGGCAACCGGTGCGATCGCCCGCACCGCCGTCAATGTCCGCTCTGGCGGCAAAACCCGCCTCTCCGGCGCGATCAGCGGCGTGGCTCTCGCCATCATCGTCCTAGCCCTGGCACCCCTGGCCGGTCAAATCCCCCTCGCCGCCCTCGCCGGCATCCTAATGGTGACCAGCATGCGCATGATGGAATGGGAAGCCATCGGCTTAATGCTGCGCTCCACCTATTCCGACTTCGCCGTCATGCTCCTCACCTGGCTGGTCACCATCTGCTTTGACCTGGTTCTCGCCGTAGAAGTCGGCTTAATCGCCGCCGGCGCACTGTTTATCAAACGCATGAGCGAGCTGAGCATGGGGAAAATGCCAGAAACCGAAGTCTTCCCCCCAGGCGTCCCCTTAGAATTAGGCAAGCACATCGCAGTTTACCGCGTAGACGGACCCGTATTCTTCGGCGCGGCAGAGCGGTTCGCCACCTTGCTGCGGGACATGCCAGAAGTGAAAGCCCTAATTTTGCGGATGCGCTTCGTCCCCAACATGGATGTCACCGGCTTAGTGGCGCTCGAAGACATTTACCGCGAACTCAAACACCGCAATTGCCGGCTGATTCTCAGCGGCTTGCAGCCAGAAGTGCAGCAGCTTTTAGAGCGCAGCGGCTTGCTCGGCAAAATCGGCACAGAAAACTGTTTTGACACCACCGGTGCGGCGATTTGCTCCCTCACCCACCTGCTCGACGGAGCCAGCAGCCACACCGCCGCTGCAACTCCCCAGTCTGAAACCCGGACGGCTTAACCCCACCGGCGAAAACCCCAAATAGCAAACTTGACAAACCCGGTTTCTTGAAGAAACCGGGTTTTTGTGTGATGATATAGCCTCGTTCCCTAGCTCAGCCTCCGCCTGTCAATTTTCGCAACCTCACCAAAGGTAGTATTCTATGAAACACAGTTCTAATTGCCCCCCGAAATGCCCGATGTGTGCCGGGGTCAGCCGCCGGCATTTTCTGCGCTCCCTCTTGCCTGGTGCCCTCGCCCTTTCCGTCCTGTCAGCCGCCGAGCCGGCGAGAGCGGAACACACCGCCAAAGCCCTAGTTCTCAGCTGCATTGACTTTCGCTTCCTCGAAGCAGAGCGCTACTTGCTCGCCCTGAAAAATCTCAGCAATCAGTACGACTGGACAGCCCTTGCCGGCGCTTCCCTCGCCTTGAGCGGATTTCCCAACGGGGCTGACACCGATGCGTTTTGGGACCAGCTGGAGATATCCTACAAACTGAACCACATCAAAAAAGTCATCATCCTCGACCATCAAGACTGCGGAGCTTATGCGTTGAAAGTAGACCCGAATTTGACCCAGAATTTCGATCGAGAGCTGAAAGTCCACTCAGATTATTTGAATCTGGCTTACTGGTCGATTCGCGACCGCTATCGGGACCTGAATGTCGAGCTGTATTTTGTAACGCAGAATACGGAGTTAAAGGCAGTCGTGCCGGTGGCGCGAGGCTAAGGGAGGGATTTTTTTATGAACCGCCGCCGTGAAAAAGCGCCAAGGAAGATTAGGAGGAGAGGATGATGCGCCGATGCCGGTTTTGAGGAATGGCGCTCTTCTCTTGGCGTCCTTGGCGTCTGCCCTGCGGGAAGCCGCTATCGCGTCTATGGCGGTTCATTCCTTTTTTTTACGAACCGCCAAGACGCCAAGAGCGCCAAGGAAGATTAGGAGGAGAGGATGATGCGGCGGATACCGTCTTTGAGGACGGGAACGTTGAAATTAATGAGAAGGGCGAGGGAATGGTTAGTAATTTTTAGGAAGGAGCGAACTTGAGCTTCATGGATATGAGCTAAATTTTCTATCTCTTTAATTTCAATGACCAACCCACCCCCCACCAAAAAATTTAATCTACCTTCTCCAACCACAGAACCCCTGTATAGCAGTAGCCACTTAGATTAGGACATTAAACCTTCAGGGCAGGCGTTAGCGCAGCGGCGCGTTAGCGCTACGCCGTACCTACGTCTATATCCCAGCAGTAATATGGGTTAGAACAATAGGAGCGGGAGTGGGGGGGTGCAAAAGAGGCCAAAATGTACGAACCTAAGTGCATAATGCTATACCTCACCTCTACCGACTTCTGCGGCTCAAACGATATGCCCCGCTCCCGCAATTCTATCTCCAGCGACTTCTGATGCACCGACTCCACAAACCCTGGGCCCAACTCCCGGTGCACTTGAATCGCCGCCCCAATTACGGCATGGGCAAACCAGTCTAATTCCTCACTTGGCTCTCTTCTCTTGGCTTCCTTGGCGTCTGCACTGCGGGAAGCCGCTATCGCGTCTATGGCGGTTCATTCCCTCTCCCCCCCTATCCCTATGGCACAATCTTAATATAAACCCCAAGATCCTGACTGATGACTCCAACCCTCCCCCCCCAGTACGACCCATTCGCCACAGAAGCCAAATGGCAACAATACTGGGAAGAACACCAAACTTTCAAAGCTGACCCCGCTGCCGGCGGCACACCTTACTGCATCGTCATCCCGCCGCCCAACGTCACCGGCAGCCTGCACATGGGCCACGCCTTCAATAACGCCCTGATTGACACTCTCGTGCGCTACCACCGCATGCGCGGCGACAGCGCTCTTTACCTTCCCGGAACTGACCACGCCAGCATAGCAGTGCAGACGATTCTGGAAAAGCAGCTGAAGGCGGAAGGCAAAACCCGCTTTGACCTCGGGCGCGAGAAGTTCCTGGAACGCGCTTGGCAGTGGAAGGCACAGTCCGGCGGCACGATTGTTGGGCAGCTGCGCCGGCTGGGTGTGTCGGTGGACTGGACGCGGGAACGCTTTACGATGGATGAGGGTTTGTCGAAAGCGGTGCTGGAAGCTTTTGTGCGCCTCTACGACGAAGGGCTGATCTACCGGGGCAAGTATATGGTGAACTGGTGCCCGGCGTCGCAGTCGGCTGTCTCGGATTTGGAGGTGGACAGTCAGGAGGTGAGTGGCCACCTCTGGCACTTCCGCTACCCCCTCACGGATGGTTCGGGATTTCTGGAAGTGGCGACGACTCGTCCAGAAACGATGCTGGGCGATACCGCTGTGGCGGTGAACCCTAATGATGAGCGCTACAAGCATTGGGCCGGTAAAACACTTAAGTTGCCGATTATGGAGCGGGAGATTCCGGTAATTGCCGATGAGCTGGTTGACCCAGAATTCGGCACCGGCTGCGTGAAAGTAACGCCAGCACACGACCCAAATGACTTTGAGATGGGCCGCCGCCACGCGCTGCCGTTTATTAATATAATGAATAAAGACGGCAGTTTAAATGAAAATGCGGGGCCGTTCCAGGGTCAGGACCGGTTTGTGGCGCGCAAGAATGTGGTCCACCGGCTAGAGGAAGATGGCTTCCTGGTGAAGGTGGAGGATTACAAGCACACGGTCCCGTACAGCGATCGCGCTAAGGTGCCGGTGGAACCCCTGATCTCTACGCAGTGGTTTGTGAGCATTCGCCCTCTGGCTGACCGGGCTCTGGCTTGCCTGGACGAGAAGAACTCGCCGGCATTTGTGCCGGAACGCTGGACGAAGGTCTATCGCGACTGGCTGGTGAAAATTAAGGACTGGTGCGTCTCTCGCCAGCTGTGGTGGGGGCACCAAATTCCAGCTTGGTACGCCGTTAGCGAGACGGGTGGCGAGATAGCCGACGAGACGCCGTTTGTGGTGGCTCGCAGTGAGGCGGAAGCGCGGGAAAAAGCAATAGCACAATTTGGGGAAAATGTCAAGCTGGAGCAAGACCCAGATGTGCTGGACACTTGGTTTTCTTCCGGGCTGTGGCCTTTCTCGACGCTGGGCTGGCCGGAACAGACGCCGGATCTGGCTTGCTATTACCCGACGAGCACTCTGGTGACGGGATTCGACATCATCTTTTTCTGGGTGGCGAGAATGACGATGATGGCGGGCCAGTTTACGGGACAGATGCCGTTTAAGGATGTGTACATCCACGGGCTGGTGCTCGATGAGAATGGCAAGAAGATGTCTAAGTCGGCGGGGAATGGCATTGACCCGCTGCTGCTGATTGACAAGTACGGGACAGACGCCCTGCGCTACACGCTGATTAGGGAAGTGGCGGGTGCCGGTCAGGATATCCGTTTGGAGTATAATCGCGAGACGGATGAGTCGGCGACGGTGCAGGCGTCGCGCAATTTTACGAACAAGCTGTGGAACGCTTCCCGGTTTGTGATGATGAATCTGGAGGGGCAGACACCGGCGCAATTGGGGAACCCCCCTCACCCCCTAACCCCCTCTCCCACAAGGGGAGAGGGGGAACTGGAACTGTCTGACCGCTGGATTCTTTCGCGCTACCATCAGGTGGTGCGCTCTACCGGCAACTGTATCGAAAGTTATGGTTTGGGGGAAGCGGCGAAGGGACTCTATGAGTTTATTTGGGGCGATTTTTGCGACTGGTACATTGAGCTGGTGAAATCGCGGCTGCAAAAAGATGGGCCGGCACCGTCAAGGAGGGTGGCGCAGCAGGTGCTGGCGCAGGTGCTCGAAGGGATTCTCAAGTTGCTGCACCCGTTTATGCCGCACATTACTGAGGAAATTTGGCACACGCTGACGCAAGCCGGTGAGGGGCAAAGTCTGGCGCTGCAATCCTATCCTGTGGCGGATGCCGGTCTGATTGACACGGGGCTGGAGCAAGACTTTGAGCTGCTGATTGGGGCGATTCGGACTGTGCGCAATTTGCGGGCGGCGGCGGATATTAAACCTGGGGTGAGGGTGCCGGTGATTTTGCAAAGCGAGAGCCAGCGGGAGCGCCAAATCTTGACATCTGGGGAGTCTTATATTAAGGATTTGGCTAAGGTTGAGCAGCTGACGGTGACACCGGCGCTGGAAAGTGAGCTGAAATCTACGATGGCCGGTGTGGTGGGTACGGTGCAGGTGCTGATTCCCCTTGCCGGTGTGGTGGATGTGGGCGCTCTGCGGGCTAAGTTAGAAAAAAATTTGGCGAAGGTGGAAGCGGAAGCGAAATCCCATGCGGCTAAGCTGGGCAATCCCAATTTTGTGGCGCGAGCGAAGCCTGAAGTGGTTCGGGGAGCGCAGGAGGCTCTGGCTGAGGCACAGAAACAGGCGGAAATTCTCCGCGATCGGCTCGATCAACTCAGTTAGGAGTCTGTGGGGTGCGCCCTCTCTCTTCTCCCCCTCCCCGCTAGCGGGGAGGGGTTGGGGTGCCGGGTTGCCAGTGCCGGTGCCCAAGCGTGTGCGGCTGCGATAAATTTGCCACATTGGCAATTGTGGAGTGTGAGACGCTGTAAAATAGAAGTGAGAGCTAAAAACAAACCCTAGCCAGAGATTGAGGCAATGCTGTATCTAGCCCAGGTGCAAAAGAAAGGGTTCTTAGGGAAAGCCGGCTTGCGACTGCTGGCTCGCCAAAGAACTGAAGACACTTGGGCTGCGGTTGCCGGTGAAGAGGCTATCATCTCTGCGGAGATCCCCCAATCCCTGGGTGAGGGTGCGCTTGTTTTAGTGGAGTTTTCCTCGAACCGGGAGATTGTGAGGATGGGAGATGCCAGCGGCTGGGTTGTGGGGCTGGTGCGGGACTATCTCAGCAAGGGGATCGCACCGGCGTTCTTGCAGCAAGAAGCTGAGCGAGTTGAGCAGTGGCGGCAGTCGCTGACGCTGCAGAGCCAGGAGATCGCCCGCCGCACCCTGGAGCTGGAAGCGCGACGGGAGCAACTTCAACAGCTCGAAGAAGAGCTGAGGCGGGAAAAGAAGAAATTGGAATTGCTGGCGGCGCAGCTGCCGGTTAAAACTGACGCCGGACAATTGCGGGATGAACCCCACCCCCAACCGCCTCCCCGCGCATGGGGAGGGGGCTATTAAACAGGACTTAGGCAGCGACCTCAATTGTGTGGTGAGTTGCGCTAGCGCTGCTTGCCCATTGAAAGGAGGCAGAGCCTCCAAAGCGGCGTTCCCAGGCTCCGCCTGGGAACGAGAGGACAGCCAGAAACCCGGTTTCTTAAAGAAACCGGGTTTCTCTTAGAATTTCAGCGTTTTCCAAGCAGCCAGTAGGTGAGCATTTCTCCTTTGCCTTTGACCGCAATCCTGCCCCGTTTTTCAAACTCGAACTTGTCTTTTAAACGCTCGCAAGTAGCGGCGCTGACCTGAATTTTTCCAGGGAGTCCGCTCGACTCCATGCGGGAGGCGGTATTAACCGTATCGCCCCAGAGGTCGTAAATAAACTTGCTCATCCCAATCACGCCGGCGACGACAGGACCAATATGAATGCCAATGCGCAGTTGGAACTTGGCGGAGTTTTTCCCGTTGAAGCTAGCCAGAGCGGCTTGCATGTCCAGTGCCATTAAGGCAACTGCTGCCGCAGAATCCTGGCGGGGGACCGGCAAACCGCCGGCCACCATATAGGCATCGCCGATCGTTTTAATCTTTTCTAAGCTGTGTTTTTCTGCCAATTGGTCAAAAGCGGAAAAAATTTGGTTAAGAAATTTTACCAACTCGGCGGGAGCTTTGCTGGCGGAGAACTCGGTAAACCCCACCAAATCGGCAAACAGGACTGTGACTTCATCAAAGTGGTCAGCTATCGGACTTTCCCCCTCCTGCAGGCGTTCGGCAATCGGTTGCGGTAAAATGTTCAGGAGCAGTTCCTCTGTCTGTTTCTGCTGGTAGTTGAGGGCTTCCTGCATTAGCACGCGCTCGGTGATATTGGAAACGATGCCTTCGCAGTAGAGCAGTTTGCCGGTGGAATCTCTCACCCCACGGGCGGTTTCAGAAATCCAAATCGTGCTGCCGTCCTTGCGATAGATTTTTGATTCAAATCCCGACACAGCATCATTGGTTTCGATGGCGGCGAGAAATTCCAGGCGGCGGTTGGGGTCAACATACAGCTGCTTGGCGATGTTCTGTACGCTTTCCATTAATTCTTCCGGAGAAGCGTATCCATACATCTTTGCCAGTGCGGGATTGACGCTCAGATAGCCCCCGTCTGGAGTGGATTGAAAGATGCCGTCGATGGCATTTTCCACGATACTGTGATAGCGCTCTTCAGCAATTCGCAGCGCTTCTTCTGCCTCTTTACGGTCGCTGATGTCCCGCGCGACCAAAATAACTGAATCATCGCGGAAGGGAGAGAGTGCGGCGGCGAGCCAAACTTTCTTGTCGCCGATGTCTAGGCAGTAATCAAAATGGACAGTCTGCCGGCTTTCTAAAGCTTGGTGAATGCTACTCAACCACTCTTGGGAGGTTTCAACTTGAAAAAATTGATCGAGTGTAGGGCTGACCAAATCCCTGTCAGGGTGGTAGGATATCGCCATATTGGTGGGGAGAATCTCTAACTCGCCCAGCTGAAACCCTTGAATATTAATGGCGATTACGAGATCGGACATCGCTTCAAAAACCGCCCGCATTTTCTGCTCAGCAACCAGCAGCTTTTCCTCCAGAAGCTTGCGCTCAGCAATTTCAGCTTCAAATTGCTCGTTTTTCTGCTGGAGGAGTTCGGTTTGCTCCTGCAGTACCTTTTGCAGAGAGCGCTGGCTGAGTTGATTAGCGACTCGCGCCAGCACCTCTTCGATTTGAAACGGTTTGGTAATGTAGTCCGCCGCCCCAACTTGAAACGCTCTGGATTTATCCAGCCCTTCACTGAGGGCGCTCAGGAAAATGACGGGAATGTCACGAGTTTGTGGGTTAGCTTTGAGTTTTTGGCAGACCTCATAGCCATCGATATATGGCATTAGAATATCCAGAAGAATTAAATCGGGAGGTGCGGCAAAAGCTATTTCAAGGGATGAATTTCCATCCGTTACCGCTCGCACTTTGTAGCCATTTTCTCTCAATATATTGACTAACAAGCGCAAGTTAGCCGGCATATCGTCTACCACTAAAATATCTGCATTAAAAGGTTGGATTTCGAGATTCATTGGTTTCTCCTACAGGCTCCCGGCTGGAATGCACGAGAGCGGGCTGTTTACCAATTATAGTCCCGGAATTGGTTTTTGGGAACAGTGCCGCCGGCTGAGTTGAGGGGACAGAGGATGGGGTGCTCATGGGCTGCGATCCTGGCCCGCCGGCTCTGGGAAGGGGGGAGAGAACTGAATTCTAAGCCGGAGGGCAGAAATAAAGTAAGCATTAAGAAACCTGGTGTTTTAGAGCTGATAGCTCTCAGCCCCCACCGGCAGTGTCTTATTTGCCTACTTTCGCAATCAAATCCAGCATTTTATCGTACTCAAAATCCTCCTGACGCTCCTGAAGGAGTTGGGCGAGGTCAGGATAATCGCTGCGGATTTCGGCGATAAAGCTCTGCATTAGCTCCCAGTCGGCGCGGCGGATGGCTTCCTGCATGCCTGTCACCCACGAATTGGGGAGCGCCGGCAGCGCAGACAGGTCAAGCATTCCTCCGGCACCAAACAGCTTTGTCCGGGCGGGGGTGACATCTTCCCAGACAAAGCGCACGCCGAGATGCTGGGAAAGGGCGTCGAAGATGGTTTGCTCTCGGAAAGGTTTGGTGATGAAGTCATCGCAGCCGGCGGCAATTGCTTCTTCTCTCTGTTCCTGTGATATACTGGCAGTTACGGCAATAATAGTAACGGCTGTATCTGCAACTTGCGCTCCGGAATTTTGCGCCAATATTTTTTGCTCTCTGGCTCGAATCTCTCCGGTGGCTTGATAGCCATCGAGCACCGGCATTCGCAAATCCATCCAGATCAGGTGGGGCTGCCAGCGTGACCAAATTTCGACGGCTTCCATGCCGGTGCCGGCTGTTTGCAGCTCAAAGCCAAAGGGCGCGAGCAGTTTGAGAAACAGTTGGCAATTCACGTCGGAGTCGTCCGCAATCAGAAGCCGGTAGCGAGGCTGGTGGGGTGCGAGGGCAATGGCGCGGCGAACCGGCTGTCGCGTTTCGAGATCGCTAGCCTGAAGAACTTCAACACAGATGTCAAATTTAAACGTTGCCCCCCGTTCCACCTCGCTTTCTACAGCCATCTCACCGCCCATGAGCCGCACAAATTGCCGGCTGATGCTCAACCCCAAGCCGGTGCCCTGCTGGGAACTCTCACCGGCAGAGGTTTGCACAAAAGGTTGAAAGAGCTTGCCGATTTCGTCAGGGGCAATCCCCGCGCCGGTGTCGGTGACATCAAAGGTAAGTGGGCACTGAGAATTGGGCATTCGGGGATGTTGGATGTTGAATGTTGGATGTTGAATTTTGGGATTTTGGGATGGGGGATTCGGGATGGGGGACGGATTGTTTTGCCCGATGCCCGATGCGCTATTCCCCACTCTCACTCTCACCCACACGCTCCCAAATTGAGTAAACTTAATCGCGTTACTCAGGAGGTTAATCAGGACTTGGCGCAGCTTGACCTGATCGGTGCGGATGTGCTGGGGGACGCCGGCGCTGCGCTCAAAAATCAGCTGCAATCCCTTCTCGCTAGCTCGCAAACGGAACAAATTTTCCAGCTCGTCCAGCAGGGAATAGAGGTCGAAATTGCTGGGGGCGAGCGTCATGCGCCCCGCTTCAATCTTGGAGAGGTCGAGGATTTGGTTAATTAAAGTCAGCAGGTGTTCGCCACTGCTGTGAATAATTTGCAAATTTTCTTGCTGTTCGGCAGAGCAGTTAGGGCTGCGACTCATCAGTTGAGAGAACCCGAGAATCGCATTCAGGGGAGTCCGCAATTCGTGACTCATATTGGCCAGGAAGGTGCTTTTAGCGCGGTTGGCGGCTTCGGCTGCTTCTTTGGCTTTTTCCAGTTCGGCTTGAGCTTGTTTGCGGTCGGTAATCTCCACGACAACAGTTCCGACTCCCGCAGGGAGATTTTCTGCGCCCGGAATTGGGAAGTAGGAAACTAGCCAGTCACGCTTAACCCCTGGCTGGCTGGGAACTTCTCCGCTGACTTCTAAATTCAGCACCGGCTCACCGGCACTCATCACTTGCCGGTAGAGAGGTTCCAGGGTGGGAGCGAGGTTGGGTAAGACTTCCCGAATGGTTTTGCCAATGTGTTCCCCCACCGGCAAGCCGTTAATCTCTGCTAGGCGCTCATTGATTTGCACATACCGCAGCTGGCGGTCCACAACACACAGCCCCACCGGCGCAGAGGCAAAAAAAGCGTTCAGCCGAGCTTCTCGCAGTACCAGTTGTTGCTGGAGGGCTTTGCGCTCGGTAATATCCATAACCGTGCCAAACAGCTGGACAATCTCCCCGAACTCATTCAAAACAGGCTCCCCTCTCGCTTCGATGTGGCGGATTGCCCCATCTTGGCGGATAATTCGTATATTTGCCTCAAACGGCTGTCCGGCACGGGCTTTCTCCTGGATGAGTTGCAAAAAGATTTCCCGCTCGTCTGGATGAATGTATTTGATTGATTCACCAGGTTGAAAGGCGGGCAAGCTGGGGTCAAGACCGTGAATGCGGTATAGTTCTTCAGTCCAAGTGGTTTTTCGTGTGGCGACTTCCCACTCCCAACTGCCAATATGGGCGACTCTCTGGGCTTCCCGCAGTTTGGCTTCGGTTTGCTTGCGTTCGGCAATTTCTCGCTCTAACCGGGCGTTTATGCTGACTAACTCAGCAGTCCTTTCGGCGACTCGGGCTTCTAGGGTGCGATAGGACTCAGCTAGCATCTCCTGGGCGTGCTTGCGCTCGCTAATGTCATAAAAGACATTGAGGCTGTAGAGAATTTTTCCGCCCTCATCAAACACCGGAATCGAGCGCACTTCCAGGGGAAGAATTGTTTCGTTGCAGTGAATCTCAAGATCGTCAGCGGTGACGGTTTCCCCTTTTAAGGAGCGCAAGGCGGGCAGGTATTCGCTGGGATACAGCTCGCCGGTGCCGGCACGGCAGATGTGATAGACTTCTGCAAATTCTTCCGGTGTGGCTTCCGGTACGAGTCCCTCACCCAGGAGCTGTTTGCCAGCCTGATTAATATAGACGAATTCCCCATCAGGGTCAATAATCGACAGCCCAACCGGCATAGCTTCCAGGAATTGAGAGAGCCTCCGCTCACTTTCAGAGCGCGCCGCATTCAGTGCCGCCATTTCCGCAAAGGAGGTTTGCAGCTGTTTTGCCATGCTGTTGAAAGACTGCGCCAGTTCTCCAACCTCATCGGCGCGTTCAATTTCTAACTGCTGCTGCAAGTTCCCGTCAGCGATATCTTTAGCAGCAACATTTAAGACATGAATCGGCTGCGTTATCCAGCGAGCGGTAAGAATCCCGCATCCTGTGGCCACTAGCAGCGTCACCAAGCACAGCGCAGCCGTGATGCGAGTGTTGCTCTCGATCCGTTCCATGAAGTCAGACTCTGGCACAACGACGACAATCAGCCAGTCCAGACCGAATTTGTCCTGGTAAGGGGTGACTCGTACAAAAGTCCGCCGGTTTCCGAGGGTCAGGTCAAGCTGTTGCGGCGTTTTAATATCCTGGAAAGTGCCAAAATGCGCGCGCAGTTGCTTGGCAGTGGCTTGAATGGTAAAATCGCTGCTGTCGGAAGCGCTCAGCCGGTGGGCTACGCCCTTAACCAGCGCGTAGGAAGGCTTGTCGCTGGAACTCGCCACCAGCAGTCCAGAGCGTTCTGTGAGAAATACCACTCCCGACTTACCAACCCTTAATTTTCGCAGGAACTCCCCGATATGAGAGACACTGAGGTCAATGCCCAAGACACCGAGAAGTTTATGGCGCTCGCTGTATAGGGGATAGCTGGCAGAAATCGCTAATTCCTCTGGAATATCCGCCCAGTTGTACAGGGGGCTCCAGATGGGTTTGCCGGCGGCGACAGCACTGCTGTACCAAGCGGCGGCATTGGGATTTTGATTTTCGTAAATTTCCCTGAGATAGGCGCGATTCCCCCGGCTATCTGGAGCGTAGGAATAAAGTTTCTTGAGGCTGGGCTTTGACAGCTTGGCAATTTCTACGGCTCCACCGACATACCCAACCCCAATAAATTCACCCTCTTGATTTCCATAGTTGATATAAGTGAAGTCATAAAGTTGCAGCTGCCGCCAGAAGTATTTCCCCATGCTTTTAAAGTTCTTCAAGTCTAGAATGCCTGTATCAATGGCCTCCCAGTTTAGGCGGTTAACCTTTTGAGCGGTGCTTAAATAATTGTCTAAGTGCTGGTGAGTGCGCTCGCTGACTTCCGCCATCAACTGGTTCGCCAAGTCCGCCACCGCTTTCTGCCCGTTTTTAAAAGAAAGATACCCCACTAACCCCACCGCACCGGCGATTTGCAAGACAAAGGGAACAATCAGGACAGTGCGCAGGGGAAGTTTCCCAGACACTTTGGCCATCAGGCGATTGAGAGGGTTGAAAGACATAGGAGGACTTAAAGTTTTTTTGTAAACCGAATTGGGACGCCACCGCACCCAAAGCGTAAAGCTGTAGCCGGTGGCACCCGCCGAGAACACTATACTAACACCCTGACACGCACCCTCGCGAGCTAAACAGCTCACCGGCTGGCGGGATAGAGGTTTCCGCCGGACAGTGCGCCGCCCCATCTGAATCCCACTCCTGATTATAGAGGATTTCTGTTTCTGCTTCAGTCAAAATAGCAACTTGCCGGTGCCGGTTGAGCTTTCCAGCCCTAACCTTTAATTTTTTTAAATTTTTTTAGTGTCGCGGCTCGCCCTCTGCTGATATCTCACACCCCCTCAAGCCCGCGCCGCCTGGATTTGCAAATTGTTCGCAGTCCGCAGCGCGCTCACACCGCTGGCAATAGGAGGCGATCCCCTCACTACGAAGGATGAATATTTCTTAATTTTTGTAAAAATGCTTGCAATTGCCGGCTGCTTCATGTAGACTAAAGTTGTGCTTTCCGTAGGTAAACACCCCCGCACTTAAGGCTGGCATAAACCCTATGTTTTGAGGAGATTTCATGCAATCGATACAGAGATTGCACCGGCTTGTCGTGGGAAGCGCACATCCATGCCAATGGCGTGTACAGTAAGGAATGGTATTGTATTGCGCCACCGGCAAGGATGTGACAGATGGAACAGTTAATCAAAGGACTGCATGAATTCCAAACGAACTATTTTAGCACGCACCGAGAGCTGTTCGCCAGGCTCTCTCACGGACAGCATCCCAGAGTCCTGTTCATCACCTGCTCCGACTCCCGGATTAACCCGCACCTGATCACGCAGACGGAGCCGGGCGAACTCTTTATCATGCGGAATGTGGGCAATATCATCCCCCCCTATGGCGCTACGAATGGGAGTGAAGCCGCAGCCATTGAATACGCTATCCAAGCGTTGGGTATCGAAAATATTATCCTCTGTGGCCACTCCCACTGTGGGGCGATTAAAGGGCTGTTGCAGCTGAACAAACTGGCGGATCGGATGCCCTTAGTGTGCGACTGGCTAAAGCATGCCGAGGCAACCCGCCAGGTTATTAAGGAGAACTACAAACAGCTCGAAGGCGAGTCACTGGTCAACGTCGCGATTCAGGAAAACGTCCTGACCCAGATAGAAAACCTGCGCACCTACCCCGCTATTCGCGCCAAACTCCGCGCCGGCAAAATCCACATTCACGCCTGGATTTATCAAATTGAAACCGGCAAAGTCTTTGCCTACAGCCCCAGCGACGGGCAGTTTGTGATCCTGGAGTCACAATTTATCGCATCTTTAGATTGCGGGCACGCCGATTTGGCGGCAGAGTGCGCGCCGCAATATTTAGACGCGCCGCAAGCCGGCGAACTATTGCACAACTAGCAGGAGTAGGGTGGGTTCCCTCCTTTGAGGGAACTGCCCCAATAGCAAGCCATGTTATTATTGTAAGTGAGAGCCTCTCCGTCAGGGATAAAATTAAGAGAATGCTGGCAATGAACTCGGTCGAACTCTTTGCGGGATCTGGGGGCTTAGCCCTAGGGATAGCTCATGCAGGCTTCTGTCATAAAGCGGTGATTGAGCTGGATAAAAATGCCTGCGAGACAATTCGCGAGAATCAGCGGCGCGGCATAAAATTCGTCGCCGGCTGGCCTGTTTTCCAGGCGGATGTGACTGAATTCGATTTTACAGCAATCAGCGGTGGGGTTGACCTGCTCGCCGGCGGACCCCCGTGCCAGCCTTTCTCTCTGGGAGGCAAACACCAAGGGTGCCTCGACGAGCGAGACATGTTCCCCCACTTCTTCCGCGCCGTGCGAGAGTTACAGCCGCTGGCGATTCTTATCGAGAATGTCAGCGGTTTATTGCGCCCTGCGTTCAGCAAATATTTCCAGTCTATTATCCTGCAACTTACTTACCCAGAGATTGTGCCAAAGCTGGGTGAGGGCTGGGCAAACCACCTGTCGCGGTTAGAACTGAAAGCAGGAGTGCACGGTATCCCCGGAGGGGAAAATATGCTAGCCTCTCATACCGGTCAGGTGCGTTATTTCACGGTTCGCGAAGCGGCCAGGCTGCAAACTTTTCCGGACGAATACTTCTTCCCTCACTGCCCGACAGAAACCATGCGACAGTTGGGAAACGCTGTTCCGGTCGCCTTGGCGGAGATTATTGCCTCTAGTATCAGGGCGCGGATCGAGACATTTCGGGCGATTGGGGTGTAGCCACCGGCTCGCTGTCTGGTAGAATCTACCCTATGCTGGAAATATTTAGAATCCCGTCCGATTTAGAAGAAAGCCTTATCGCTTTCTGTGGGAGACAGCAGTGTTATAGCAGTGCGCAGTCAGTTTAGGACACGCTTGATACGAATTCTAGGCGTAGGGCAGGCGTTCGCCGGGCCTCAATATTTCTGGGACAGGCGAGACGCCTGTCCTACGTCCTAACCTAAGTGCCTACTGCTATAATTGCGAGCCGGCGCATTAGGATTGCGAGCCGGCGCATTAGCATTGCGAGCCGGCACATTCGTCATGCGAGCCGGCACATTCGTCATGCGAGCCGGCGCATTAGCATTGCGAGCCGGCGCATTAGCATTGCGAGCCGGCACATTAGCATTGCGAGCCGGCGCATTAGCATTGCGAGCCGGCACATTAGCATTGCGAGCCGGCGCATTCGTAATGCGAGCCGGCACATTAGCATTGCGAGCCGGCGCACTGGCATATTTCGTTCCCAGCCGGTGTCTGGGAACGAAATAGATTTATTTCCTCACCTTCAGCGCCGAGTTGGAAACCGGCGCACCGGCACTGCGATTGGCAGGCAGAGCCAGCGGCTGAGACTGATTGCCAGCACTGATCTCGCTCGGCTCTTCGCGCAGCAGCACTTCGCGAATAAATCTCGCCAGCGCTCGCTGCGCCAGACGGCTGGCAATTTGCTGGCCCATGCGCTGAGTTTCTGGCTTCAACACCAGATCGGGAAGTAGCGACGCCACCTTCGCCGGGTCAAACCCTTGGGTTTCTTGGAGAATCCCCCAAATCCGTTGGATGTGCTGCAACTTTTGCTCGTCGGCGGCGGGAATCGGCGGCTGATTCACCCGCAACCCAAACCACTCGCTCAAAACCGCCGTAGCATTTTGCAAACCCTGGCGCGAGAACACATCCACACTCTTGACAATCTCGTCAACCAGGTAATCGCGAATGAAATCGCCCCGTTCCGAGAACAAAAATTCCAGCGCCTGATTCAGCGCCTGACTGAGATCGTAGTCATCGCTATTTTTAGCATTTTTCAGCAAATTTTCCAGCCGGTTCCAGCGGAACTGGCCATCTTTGAACAGCAAATCCCGCAGGGAAGACCGCAACTCGGGTGCCGAGTCAGTTAAAAGCCGCTTTGCCACATAGGGATACGCCTTGCTGAGAACCTTAAACTCGGGATCGACATTAATCGCAATCCCCTCCAGCGTCACCAGAGAGCGGATAATCAGGGCATAGTACGCCGGCACCCGGAAAGGATACTCGTACATCACCTGCGAAAGTTCGTCAGTAATGCTCTTAAAGTTGAGTTCCGCGACGCTGGCACCCAGAGCGTTATTAAACACATTCGCCAGAGCGGGAATAATCGGCGTCAGGTCGGTATCTGGCGTCAAAAACTCCAGCTTCACATAGTCCTTCGCCAGACCGTCAAAATCGCGGTTGACCAAGTGAACCACCGCTTCAATCAAGCCGTAGCGCTGGTAGGGTTTGACTTGGCTCATCATGCCAAAATCCAGATAGGCTAACTTGCCATCCGGCTTAGCCAAAAGGTTGCCCGGGTGGGGGTCAGCGTGGAAAAATCCGTGCTCTAGCAGCTGGCGCAGGGAGCACTGCACGCCGACTTCAATTAAGTGAGTTGCGTCAATGCCTTGAGCAGTCAGCGCCTCCATATTCGTCAGCTTGGTGCCGTCAATCCACTCCATTGTCAGCACCCGCCGGCGCGTGTATTCCCAGTAGATGTGGGGGACGTAAATATCCTTGAGATGGCCGTAGAGCTGGGCGAACCGCTCGGCATTGTGAGCCTCCTGGGTGTAGTCCATCTCTTCAAAGATGCGAGTGGCAAACTCATCCATGATGCCGACCAGATCGCTGCGAATCTTTTTGATGTTTTTTTGCGCCCAGGCGGCTAGGTTGCGCAGAATGTAGACATCGAGGGTGATGCTGTCGGCTAAACCCGGTCGCTGCACCTTGACGGCGACAGTTTCGCCAGTTTTCAGCTTGCCTTTGTAGACCTGGCCCAGAGAGGCGGCAGCCACCGGCGCTTCTGTCAGTTCGGCATAGATTTCTTCAGGGACATCGCCGAGTTCTTCCTCGATAAACTGGTACGCGACTTCATTGGGAAATGGCGGCAGCTGGTCTTGCAATTTGCCCAGTTCTTCTAGATAAACCGGCGGTACGAGGTCGGGACGGGTGGAGAGCGCCTGCCCAACTTTGATGAAGGCGGGACCGAGGCTGGTGAGAATTTCCCGCAGCCGCGCCGCTCGCCGCCGCTGATTTTCTTTGAGGCGACCGAATTTGTCATCCCACCACAGGCTGAAGCGAAAAGAGACAAATAGCCCTACAATGCTCATCAGTCGCCCCCACACCTGTAGCGGGCGCTGGCGATAGTATTGGGCGATCGCCACGGGATCGTAGCGCAGGGCTTCTATTTCAGAGGCGGGGACAGGCGCAGCTGATTTTAGGGGTGCCGGTGCGGCCAGATTCGGCTCGACCGTTACTGCCGGTGCCGGTGCGGCGTTCCTGAGTGCTGCGGGCAGACTCGGGCGCTGTAGAGTCTCTGAATTGAGCTGGGCCGGTGGGGGCGATACCGTCTTTACAGTCATGGAGGGACGACCGAGTAGGGGTTACTATGTGAAGTATTGTAACAGCTCTTTGCTGGAGGGGGTGTGGGTTGGTGTCCCCCAGAGGTTCGGTAAACTCACACTTTGGCGTCCCACATCCCACGAATTAAACGGTAGGGGCAATCCCCCCGCAGAGTTCCCGCGCACTTCCGAGGGGACTGCTTGCTCCCGGAGGGGCAGTCTCCGTGGGTGGCTTGCCCCTACAGCCATTACTATCGGACAATTGCCCAATGTTCCTGGTTTCTGGAGCCTGCTGCATCCAACGGAAAACCGCTATATACCGTTTCTCATCCTCTGTGAGATCCTGAGAAACCCGGTTTCTTTAAGAACCCGGGTTTCTGGGCGTAACGTTCATCCAACTGAGAACCGCTATATCACTCGTCAAAATGTTCCGAGGAGTTCAGAGACACTGACGGATCGGACAGGGATTTTTTTACAGCGTGTGTTTTATAACCGGGCAAATTCACCAGGAGCATTTCTCGGTGCTGAATGGCACTCATCGCTACCTGCCAAGGAAAAGTAAACGTTTGATAGGATTCCGGCGAGATCTTGTCCCGATCCAAATCCTCAAGGACTTGCCGGAAGATTTCAAACAGCTGGAGCCGCGCATTCTCCAGCTCTTCTAAGTCTTCAGTGCGGCGCACCCGCTCCGTTAGCGTGACAATTTGCAGGTTGTACCTGTCGGCTCTGTTTTTTTGCTTTTCGCCCAGACGGGAGCGCCAATCCCAGAGCCAAGACCCAAACAGCATCACTACCGACATCACCAGGGCAATGAAATCCGCATTTGCCACTACATAATCCGGTTTTTCTCGGTCGTAGTAAGCTTGCGCCCCTGGATGGAGTGGCAAGCCAAGACCATTGTCAGTTTCAGGGTGAGAAATATTTGCAAACAGCTGATTTTTAGCCGCTAAATCGTAGCGGCGCTCAAACAAAACGCTGGTAATTTCGCGGATGAGATCCGGACTGACATCCTCGGTTGTCAGGAGCGCCGACTGCACGCCAACCGTTGGCAAATCTCTGTCTGGGATAGGAGGGTCCCCCCTGTAAGCTCCCTTAGGGATAATCGTCTCTTCCAGATAGGGGCGCGAAATCTTCATAGCAGCTGCTTGGTCAACCGGCACCAGCTGCGCCCGAGTCGTTTGCAGCAGCTCTCGTGTCAGACTGTTTCCCAGCGCCAAACTGCGAAAAATAGCATCCACTTCGCCTTTGCGCAAGGCTTGATTCGCTTCCGCCGAAGAGAGTTCCACCAGCGTAAAGTCGCTCGGCTTCAACCCGTAATGCTCCATTAGCATCTCAAAAGAGTGATAAGAGCCGGTCCCTTTGACTGGCACTCCAATCCGTTTCCCTTTGATATCGGACACCGTTTTAATGCCAGAATTTTCCGCCGCAATTAGGTGAAACAGCTCCGAGTACAGCAAGGCGACTATCCGGGCGGATGGCTGGGTTGGCGTATCATTTTGCGCCATGGCCAGATCGACCTTTTCCTGCTGCAAAAGCTGCATATTTTCCAGCGAACCGCTGGTTTCCACCACTTTGATTTGAATGTCCGGCTGATATTTGGCGGCGGCTTCAGCCAGTGTCTGAGCGAAGCCGTAATAATCGCCCCCCTTCTTTCCTGTCGCAATGGTCAGCTGGTGCACCTGGTTCTTGTCGCTCACCACTTTCCAGACAATCCCCCCGACCGTCACGAGGCTTAACAGCGCAATCGGAATAAATACTCTGCGAGACATTCCCTTTCTCCTGACCTCACCCTATTTTAAGATATGGTACTATAATTGAACAGGGGATAGCTGTGGATCATCTCATTTTTGAACTATACCCAAACCCCAAGCTCCCTTTCCGCTTTGGGTTCTGAGGACAGGCGTGCTTCGGAGCGGCGCATGCGCTCTTGAGCACGGGGCAAGCGCCGGAGAGCGCGACGCCTGTCCTACGTCAGGATGTTGTCACACCGGCTAAGGGAGCCGGTGTGCCAGGGACAGGCGAGACGCCTGTCCTACGTCAGGATGTTTCTTCACCTGCTCCCTTGCCGGCGCATATTACAAATTATTGCATAAGTCTTGACTTTTCACTAGGGTTAGCTCATTATAAGTGATATCTTTAGCAAATCACCGCAGCGCCGGTGCTGCGGATGGCCAAGTGCTCCCTTGCCGGTGGAGTGCCCTGCCACAGGATTAAAAGTTAAGCGTGTCGGTGCGTCTCGCGCCCCAAATCAAGATGAACGACGAATTGCAACTGCGGGCGAAACATTTTGCCGCCCTCAAGTCCAAGTACAAATCCACCCAGTATGAAGACTCATCTCCTTCCAGTCTTCTCTACCTCATCCTGCGAAAAGCTGACTTAGAAATAGAGCTAACTGACTTAGAGTTGGATTGGCTGAAAGAGCGCCAACTTTTTGATACAATAGACCTGATATGGCTGGCTCGACGCCGTGCGGAAGAACCCCAAAGACTGGAAACTGAATTTTCCCATCTCAAGTCTAAGTATCAATTCGGAAAAGCTGTGGATTTATCCTTCGCCAGCCGGCTGTATCCCCTCCTTTGGAAGCTAGACTCTGAAGGCACTATTACTGATGCAGAAATTAAATGGCTGCAACAGCAAGGTTTCGCTCGCACAGCTTCCCTCGCTCAGGATATGGGGCGCTTTGCGGCGCTGAAGGCTAAGTACAAAGCCACTAACTTTCAAAAATCATCGCCAGACAGTCCCCTGTATCAAATCCTGAAGAAACTGGACGCCGGAAAACGGTTAACCGATGCAGACGCTAACTGGCTGCTCAATAGCGAACTCCTGGAAACTCTTGAAATTTTCCTGCAACAAGAGGCTGCAAGGGAAGCTGACTTTGCCCAGCTCAAGTCTAAGTACCAAGTGACGAGATACTCCGGCACATCCGCCTCCAGTCAGCTGTATCCCCTCCTGCAAAAGTTTGACTCAGAAGCGATACTGAATGATGCGGAGATCCAGTGGTTGCAACAGCAGGGACTTACCGAGATAATTGCCATTCAGCGGGAGCGAGAGGCGAAGCGAACCTTTGCTGAACTGAAAGCCAAGTACAGAGCCACCCAAGATGAGGATTCTTCCCTCTCCAGTCCCCTCTACCAAATTATTCAAACACTTGAAACGTCACACCGGCTGCAAGAATCAGAGATTAACTGGCTGAACCAACAGGGCTTGTCTGAGACAGCAGCAATCGCTCAACAAATCAGTCACTTTACCGAGCTCAAAGAAAAATACCAAGCAACTCAATATCAAGAGTTCTGGCCTTCCAGCCCCCTGTATCGAATTCTGCAGGAGCTTGCTTCCGGAAAAAAATTAAATGATACTGATGAGATTTGGCTGAGGGGAAGGGTCACGCTTTCCCAAACCGCTAAACTGGCTAAGATGGTGCCGGTGTTTGCCGAACTTAAAACCAAATACCGAGCCATCAAACATGAGGATTGCTCACCAGACAGTCCGCTGTTTGAAATTTTACAAAAACTCGAATTGCGAACTTTTATGAGTGAGCCAGATTTTTACTGGTTAGAGCAGCAGGGACTGACAGAGACGCTGGCCATCGCTCAGGAACTGAAAGTCAAGCTGCACTTCGCTGCGCTGAAGTCCAAGTATCGGATTGTAGACCCTGGAGATAAATTACCGCTAGACCCATTTTACACTATTCTGCAAAAGTTGGAAAGAGGGGAGCGCCTCGATCCGCTGTTAGTTATTCAGCTGATAGAAGAAGGACTTCTTTCCCCAAATGGACAGGTTGCCATCGCTCACTACAGGCTGGAAGCCCTGTTCTGTGAGAGAGAGTTCAAGCGAACCAAGAGTCAATATATCTTGCCGACTGCGAGCAGCTATTGGCGCAAAGCAAATGAACCCCAGCGGGCATTAGAGCTGACGAATAAGGTGAACTTAGCCCAAATTACAGATAAAGCCTTTAAGTCAAGACTGCTGGTCACCAGAGGTGCGGCCTTGCGAGATATGGCACAATTAGATGAAGCAGCTACCTGTGCGCGGGAAGCAATAAAGTGCCAGCCAGACAGCCACCAGCCTTACACCTTGATGGGGGCAATTTGTTACGATATAGGTGAATATGAACAAGGCAATGAGTTGTTTGAGAAAGCAATCGAACGGGGTGCTGAACGGGAAGAAATGGAGGATGAAATCAAGCGAGTCCTCAGAAATGCCAGGGATAAAACCCAACAGCGGGAGGCGGCGCAGTACCTGCTAAACCAAGACCCGGTGCGGTATGCTTGGGCGCAGTCCTATCTTAACTAGCCAAAAGCCAAAAGCTGACCGGCACGCCGGCATGTCTGGCGTCCCGGGTGATGGCCCGCAGGGGCTTGACCGCCGGCAGCCGGCTGGCCCAGCCCGCCGGGGGCAGCTAATATTACAAAATTGCGAAGACTGCCCCTGTCGCAGGGGACAAACATTAAACTGAATGTGGTAGAAACCCTTAAGCGCGTGGCTCGATGCTCCTATCCCTGCGGATTGACAACTTTGCCCTCATAGACCGGCTCGAACTGGAATTCGGGAGCGGCTTGAACGTGCTCACCGGCGAAACCGGTGCCGGCAAATCGATCATCCTAGACGCCCTGGACGCCGCCCTCGGGGGCAAAGTCACCAGCCGCGTCATCCGCACCGGCACAAAGCGCACCTTAATAGAAGCCACCTTCGACCTCGACCCAGCTACAGCCGAGTGGGTGCGCTGCCAAGAAATCGACCTGCTCGACGGGACATCAGTAGTAGCCAGCCGGGAACTGAGCGTCACTTCCGGCGGGTTGCGCAGCCGGTCGCGCCTGAACGGCACCCTCGTCAACCGCCCGCTGATGGACACCCTGCGCGAGCGCCTGGTAGAATTCACCGCCCAAGGCCAGACCCTGGGGCTGGGCCAAACGGCACGCCAGCGCGAGTGGCTGGACGCCTTTGGCGGAGCCCCCATCCTCCAGCTCAGACAAAAAGTCGCCAGCGCCTACGCCATTACCCAGCAAGCCCTGCAAGCCCTAGAGCAGCGCCGGCAGTCCGAACAGCAGAGACTGCAGAGACTCGACCTGATCGAGTACCAGATCCGCGAGCTCGGAGACGCCAACCTCAGCGATCCGGAAGAACTGGCGCACTTAGACGCCGAGCGCCAGCGCCTCAGCCACGTCGTCGAACTGCAGCAGCAGAGCTACCAAGTCTACCAGGCACTTTACCAAAACGACAGCGACGGGCAAGCTGCCGCCGACCTAGTGGGCCTTGCTGAAAAAGCCCTCACGGATATGGTGCGCTACGACAGCCAGCTGCAGCAGGTACTGGACTTAGTGAGCGAAGCCTACGCCAACATCGCAGAAGCGGCGCGACAGATGAGCACCTACAGCGCCGGTCTGGAAAGCGATCCGCAGCGCCTAGAAGAGGTGGAGGAGCGCATCCAAGAACTCAAGCACATCTGCCGCAAATATGGCCCGACCCTGGCAGACGCCATCGCCTACCACGAGCGCATCCAAACCGAACTAGAAGAGCTCACCGGCGGAGGCTTGTCCCTCGAAGACCTGGAAAAAGCCTATCAGGAGGCGTGGGAAAAGCTGGCTGCCCTTTGCGAACAGCTGAGCGCCCTGCGCCAAGTGGCGGCGCGGGAACTGGAAGCCCGCCTGATCGAGGAATTAAAGCCGCTAGCGATGGATAGAGTGCAGTTTCAAGTCGAACTCGCCCCCATCGCCCCCACCTCAGCAGGCGCTGACCGGATCGCCTTTTTATTCAGCCCCAATGCCGGCGAACCGCTGCAACCGCTGTCAGAAACCGCCTCCGGCGGGGAAATGAGCCGCTTCCTGCTGGGGCTGAAAGCCTGTTTCGCCCAGGTTGACGGTGCCGGTGTGCTGGTGTTTGACGAAATTGACGTGGGGGTTTCCGGGCGAGTCGCCATCGCCATTGCCGGCAAACTCCACCAGCTGTCCCACCGGCACCAAGTCCTGTGCGTCACCCACCAGCCCCTGGTCGCCGCAATGGCCGACCGGCACTTCCGGGTGGACAAACAAGTTATCGAGTTCCCTGGAGAGGGAATTCTAGAAGGGGGAAGCGCGGTGGCCGGTGTGACTTCACCGCTGGAGCGCACGGTTATTCGGGTGACACATTTAAATGAGTGCCAGCGCCGCGAAGAGCTCGCCACCATAGCCGGTGGCCGGTCCGCCCAACAGTCCATCGCTTTTGCCGACTCCCTGCTCATCCAAGCTGCCAGTCTGCGGCAAAAAGCAGCGGGGAATTAGTGCGGGGATATTTCTGGTGTCAGGTCGCAGGGAGTGGGGGTGAGGGGTTAGGGCTCAGGGGTGAGGGGTTAGGGGTTTCCAGACAAGACGGGCACGCTACACGAGCCCCCGGGGGAGAGGGAATAGGGGATAGGCTAGCAGCTGGCACCGAACCCCTAACCCCCGGGCTGAGGCCACAATCGGTAGGCTCCGGCACAACTATTTTTCCCCTCAAGATGTCAAAATCGTACTGGCAGGCTCAACCCCAGCAGGGGTATGGGGCTGTGCCGGTCTTGTATCGCTGAAAACATGCTATCACTTTAACAACCCTGACACTTACCCATTAGCCCAACCCGCAACGACAGAGTAAACTGAGGAGTAGTCTTGAATCGGCTCGCTCGCGCCCCTTGCGCCGGTTAGCCAGCTTGGACTCACACCAGTCGTTCTCTGACTCCAGGCATCTTTTAAGAGAAAAGAGCTATGACACCTGCATCTCCGAATCCAACTGTTTGGGACCAGACTGGCACGGTGATTGACGTCACCGCCCAAGTTGAAAGCAGGAATGCGCACCATCAAAGGTCTGCATCTCCCACCAGCGCATCTACCAGTGCGTCAAGCAGCGCATCAAGCAGCGCACTTGCCACAACCCAGGGAACTTTCAAGGCGTTCCTAGCCCCACTCAACAAGGAAAACTTCAAGCTAGTCGTCACCGACATCGAGAGCAAGCTGCAAGTGGTCAATCAAACCCTGTCCATGCTGGACAGCCTGCTGGACAGCCAGGGGTTTGACGCCATTCTCGACGAGATGCTGCGCTCCATCACCTTAAAAACAGGGGAATTGCTGGGGGCGGACCGCACGACGATTTTTTTATTAGATGAAGAAAAAAACGAACTGTATACGATAGTCGCAAAAGGAGCGGGGGGGACGCCGCTAGAGATTCGGATTCCGGCAGATAAAGGAATCGCAGGGGAAGTGGCGACATTTAAAAAAGTAGTCAATATTCCTTTCGATTTTTATGACGATCCGCGCTCTTCCGCAGCCAAGCAGTTTGACAAAAAAAACGGATACCGCACTTACACGATGCTGACTCTGCCCCTGCTGAGTGAGGAGGGGGCGTTAGTCGCCGTCGTGCAATTGCTCAATAAGTTGAAAAAAGTCACCGACCATATCGCTCCCCTGTCGGACAGAATTGATACCCGGGGCTTCACCCACGAAGATGAAGCGGTATTTGCGGATTTCGCCCCTTCGATTCGCCTGATTCTGGAGTCGTCCCGGTCGTTTTATAAGGCCACCCAGAAACAGCGAGCTGCTTCCGCCCTGATGGCGGCGATTGAGTCCCTGAGCAAGAGCAGTTTAGATCTCGAAGACACCCTCAAGAAGGTGATGGATGAGGCCAAGCTGCTGATGAACGCCGACCGCAGCACCCTGTGGCTGCTGGACAAGGAGAAAAATCAGCTGTGGACAAAAATCCCCATCGCTGGGGTTTTGCAAGAAATCCGCATCCCCCGCCATGCGGGCTTTGCCGGCCAAGTCGCTGAATCGGGTGAGCCGCTGATCATTCCGTTCGATCTGTATGACCAGCCGGGATCGGAAACGGCGAAGCAAACAGACCAGAAGACGGGCTACCGCACTTGCAGCATGCTGTGCATGCCGGTGTTTAACGCCGACAAACAGCTGATTGGCGTAACGCAATTAATCAACAAGAAAAAACAGGGGGAGTTCCCGCCTTACAATAAAGCGGACTGGCCACACGCTCCGGAATGCTGGAAGGCGAGCTTCAATCGCGCCGATATGGAATTCATGCAGGCGTTTAACATTCAAGCCGGTGTGGCCCTGCAAAACGCCTCCCTGTTCGCCACCGTCAAGCAGCAGGAGCAAATGCAGCGCGATATCCTGCGCAGCCTCAGCAATGGCGTGATCTCTACGGATAAAAGTGGGCATGTCCTCGCCGCCAATGACCGCGCCCTGATGTTACTGGGCCTGAAAGAGCAGCGCATTGAGGGCCGGCAGGTGACAGAATTAGTCCGCTTTGAGAAGGGCGACTTTGGCAAGTGGTTCCAAGATGCTTTAAACGGCAAGGCGGAGCAGTATTACCCGGAGCAAACCTTACTGTCTCACGGAGTCGAACAGCACAGCGTTAACCTGTCCATTAACACCATCGCGGACGCCCTCGACCAGGTAAAGGTCAACGGTGCCCTGGTGGTTATGGAGGACATCAGCAATGAGAAGCGCCTCAAGAGCACTATGTACCGGTACATGACTCAGGAGGTGGCCGAACAGTTGCTGCAAAGTGGGGACACCGGCTTGGGCGGGAAGCGCAAAGAAGTCTCGGTGCTGTTCTCGGATATTCGCAGCTACACCACTTTGAGCGAAGGCATGAGTGCCGAAGAGGTGGTGGACATGCTCAATGAATATTTTGAGCGCATGGTGGACGCTGTATTTAAGTATAAGGGCACTCTGGACAAGTACATCGGCGACGCTATCATGGCTGTGTTCGGTTCGCCTTTGCCCCTGGACGACCACCAGTGGTGCGCGGTGCAGACGGCGGTGGAAATGCGCCACCGGCTGGCCAAATTCAATGAAGAGCGCGCCGCTTCCGGCAAGAAAACGATCAGCATCGGCATTGGCATCCACTCCGACCAGGTGGTGAGCGGCAATATTGGATCGAGCAAGCGCATGGAGCTGACTTCTATTGGGGACGGGGTGAACCTCGGCTCTCGCTTGGAAGGGACGAGCAAAATGTACGGTACGGACATCGTGATCAGCGACAAGACGTACCAGCCCTGCGCCGACCGCATCTGGGTTAGGGAGCTCGACTTTATTACCGTGAAAGGCAAAACCGAGCCGGTGAAAATTTATGAAGTCGTCGGTCTGCAGAGCGAGCCCCTCGATGATGGGAAAAAGCTGATTGTCGAGCATTACAATAAGGGACGCGAGTATTACCGCAATCGCCAGTTTGCCAAAGCGGTGGGTGAGTTTGCCCAAGTGTTAGAAATTGACAAAGCCAACAAGGCCGCGAAATTACACCTGGAGCGCTGCCAGCATTTTATCCAGAACCCACCAGCCGAAGACTGGAATGGCGTCTGGGTGCTGACAGAAAAGTAGCGCCTAGCTCGCATCACTCCCTGCTGTGCGCTCCCAGTCACTCAGGGATTCTGCCGGCCCCAGTCGCCAGCCATTCCAAGAGCAGAATCTCCTGACAGCGCCGCAGGCGAGTCTCGCACAACAGAGGTTGTTTACATTGTGTGTGGAATATGGAATATGTTAGCCAGTCTGCCAATTGGGCAGGCGAGCGCAAGGAAATTTCTGTCTTGTTCTCAGATATTTACCGCTACAGCGCTCTCACTGAAAACCTAGAGGCCAACGAGGTGGCATGCCTGATAAATGACTATTTTGAAGCAGTCGGAGAGGCTGTTTTAAAGTATAAACATGCCCTAGACAGACAGGTAGAATCAGCGTGCGTGGGCACGGCAGCAATTGCCGTTTTCGGGTCACCATTGCCTTTGGAAAATCACGCTTGGTGTGCCTTGGAAACGGCAATGGAAATGTGCCAAAAAGTCGCAGAATTCAACGCACGCAGAGTTTCTGCGTCTCACCCTGAAATCAAAATAGGCATTGGCATCAATTCCGATAAGGTCACCAGCAGCTATGTCGGTCGCACCAACATGATGGAGTTCACCGCTATCGGTGAGAGCGTCAATCTGGGCCAACTCCTAGAACGATTGAGCCAGCAATATGGCTGCCAGATAGTCATTGGAGAAAATACTTATCGTTCCTGTAAAGACCAGATATGGGTCAGGCAGCTGGACTCGCTGCGCCTGCAAGGAAAAAGCACTCCTGTGGCAATTTATGAGGTCTTGGCGCTGCGGAGCGACTCCATTTCAGAACACAAGCTGCAGGCGGTCGAGTATTACGATAAAGGGCGGGAGCGATACCTCAAGCGCCAGTTCGCTATTGCGATGGGCGAGTTCGCTACTGTTATGGAAATTGACAGCAGCGATAAAGCCGCCGCCATTCAGCTGGAGCGCTGCCAGCATTTTCTGCAATCTCCGCCACCAGACGACTGGGATGGAGCTTGGACGGTTGCAGATATGGAGTGGAAAGTCTGAAAACTCGCGCTCTGGCTCGGGACAAGAATGTGACTGATACGGTGAGGGCTAATCTCACAGGGTGCATCCCACGGTTGCAAAAATTGTCCGCAGAAGAGCCGGACGCCGTGATATCCTGTCCGCTCACACCTGTTTTGTAAGGCTTATGCTGCTCGGCATTGGGCACGCTCGCACGCTCGCACCCTTGTACTCGGCGTTGCTCCCTCCGCTGCGCCTGTTTCGTATATTGACACAACCGGCTCGCTTCTGGAGCAGAGGGGGCCAAGGGAATGGGGGGATGCAGCGCCTAACCCTGGGGTGGACCGCTGTCCCTTTCCCTAGCGCCAAACTGGGGTCACGAAGCAAATGTGCCGGCTGATTGCCAGGTTGGCCGCCAGAGCCCCCGCCACCGGCACGCTCTGTCCCCGCTGGCGGGCCGGCAGCAGCCCCGTGGGCGGCCCTGAAAGTTTGGGCTCTTCAGGATGGATTGCCTGCGAATTGTTTATTTTGAGACAGTCTTTCCAAAATAAATCGCTACAATCATGATTAGAGGGTGTTCAGTTCTCCTCTGCCTGCAAGTTGACTTTACTGGTTATAATACCTACTCAATCATGGAATCCGGTAGCCCGTCTGCCAATGCTTCTGACCAGCCTCCGCATGGACTGGCAGATATTGTCGGAACTTTAATTGCTTTGCTGACCCTGACTATACCTCTGTTTGTCATCGCTCACTACTCTTCGGGCAATGCGGAAGTTGTTCCACCCCACACCTATCAGCTCCCCGTGTCGCGCAATTGAGAGTGGGGATGCCGGTTTGACAGGATCGGAATTTGTCGGGAAAGCAGCCTGACCCCTTCTTCCAAGGCAATTCTACCCTCTGGCGCTTGTCGTTCCCCACCCTGGGGAATGGCCCGATGCCCGCGCGCCTGCCGGTGTTTTATGGGGTTGCCGGTTGGGGGTTGGGGGAAAGAGTGGGAAACAGTAATTTTGTATTAAAACTGCATATATTTAAGGGTTTGGGTCGCGAGGGGTTAATTCACCTTTTTTTGCGCCGGCTTCTTAAACCCCCTGTATCTGGGGGTGGCGCGGCAAGGAAAGCGCTACAGAAAGGCGGGAAACAGGGATTGCCGGTTGGGGAGCCCCTGCCGCCGGCCAGCGGCACTCTGGCGGGGAGAACATTTTACTATGCAAATTAAATACAGTATATGTGAGCGGCTGCCCATCTTCCTCTAAAATGCTATTCGGGGGATGGCCGGAGGCTAGCGGCGATGTGGGCACCGGCACCCCCGCAGCAGCTATTAGCAAAGGAGCAATCAAGAGTGGATTTATCGCGGATTCCCGCTCAACCGAAACCGGGGCTGATCAACGTTCTGATTGAAATTCCCGCAGGGAGCAAAAACAAGTACGAGTTTGACAAAGACCTGCAAGCCTTTGCCCTCGACCGGGTGCTTTATTCTTCGGTTCAGTACCCCTACGACTACGGGTTTGTGCCCAACACCCTGGCCGATGATGGCGATCCGCTCGACGGTATGGTACTGATAGACCAGCCCACCTTTCCCGGGTGCGTGATTGCGGCAAGGCCCATTGGCATGCTGGAGATGATCGATGGTGGCGACCGCGACGAGAAAATTCTCTGCGTTCCCGACAAAGACCCCCGCTACGCCAGCGTCCAATCCCTCAAGGACGTGGCACCCCACCGGCTCGAAGAAATTGCCGAATTCTTCAAAACCTACAAAAATCTGGAAAAGAAAGTGACGCAAATCCTGGGCTGGAAGGATGTCGATGCGGTAATGCCCCTGGTGGAGCAGTGCGTCAGAGCCGGCAGCAAATAAGCTGCCAGCCGCCCCCGATCTTGCTAGCAAAACGCCCGCCAAAAGCCCGCAGGACTGGTGCCCCTCAGGGTCGCCACCCACCGGCACTCCTGTCCCCATGCCCGACCGCCGGCTGCCCTGAGTGAGCGATCTTATGGCGATCTAACCGAAGTTGAACTCACTGTGGGATATGCTGGCCTCACCGGCCCCCCGCCCTGCGGGCAGTTTCCGCAGGCTGCCGGTGTGGCGCAACCGGCACTTGCTGGCTGTGGGGCTCGGGAGACTCCCCGACCGGCACCGAAAAGCGCCCGCAACAGACAAAGTTTCCTGACCTCAATACCGTTGCAGGTATGTTAGAAAGTCAGTTGAGATTCCTGCCACTGGGCCTTTAAGGGTGTAGTGGGGGCCTGTCAAGGCCCGTTGCGGTCAACAGCCCTGCTGTAGTGCGGATTGAGTTCAAAACCCGACTCTTTTCCTGGCTGCGCACTGGGGGACTCACTCAAGTCTTGCTTTAATTGTAGCGGGTGAGGTCTTTCCTTGCCTCTTGGAAGCGGACAAGTTGACAGCTTTTCTGACACTATCCGCTCAGCTATTTATCCCGCCCTTGAGCGAAAGCGCACTCGCTGGGAGTCTGGCAGGAGGGGAACATAAGAGTGATAAAATATTACGAAATCGGCGCGAGAAAAGCTAGCACGCGCTTGCGCCAGCAACGGGAGCAATCCCAAACTTTCTATTGAGCGTGCTTTTTAGGCGCTCGGAAACATTTGCAGCCCGGGTTCCCCCAGTTCCAGTTTGATACGGCCAAGCGTGCGGGGGAGAGGCCAGACCGAACCGCCGCAGGGGCAAAAGAGCAGGATTTAATCCTGGATTCTTGACGCAAAGCAGTAGGACACGGTATAATGAGATAGGTCAGTCGCGAAAAAATAGCGTTAGCGAACCGTGCCGACCGATCGAGTTGAAAATAGTGCTTGATTTCTTATCCGTCTTTGAGACTTCCGACACGGTTGCCAAGCGAAACAGGAAATTGAGCTTAAAGCAGCTGTCATCGGCGCTGAGCGTGAAAGCGCTCTGGGTTTAAGTAGGTGCCAAAACACCGAAGAGAAACGTTCGCGTTCATAGTGCTTTCGGGATATTCCTGAAAGCTTTGCGGGATACCGCCTCTATCACTTTTATCGGTGATAGTGCTATCGTTGCGTTGTCCGGGGTTATCCTGGGTAATGGCGCGTAAATGTATCAGATATCTTAGAAAAGAAACCTTGCGCTGGAGCGGACCTTCATTCTCCCAAAGAGGGTGGGGCCGGTGTTCAGCCAAGGGTGACGATTTCGGGTTCCTGAAATGCATCGCACGCTTCTTTTGGCCAAAATTCATCACTGCAGGCTAACGGCTGCCAATCCCGACTACATGGGCAGTATCAGCATTGACAAAAGCTTATTGGATGCTGCCGGCATCTTGCCCTACGAGCAAGTGCAAGTGGTCAACATGGCTAATGGGGAGCGGCTGATTACCTACGCCATCTGTGCTCCCGCCGGTTCAGGGGCAATTGAACTCAATGGCGCTGCGGCGCGTCTGGGGATGAAAGGCGACGCGGTGATTGTCATGGCTTACGCACAGTTCACCCCAGAAGAACTGAAAACCCACTCGCCCAAAGTGGTTTTGGTGGACGAGCGCAACCAGCTGGTCCAAATTCGCTCTTACAATGAACTGTTAACCGCAGGCTAGCCTAATTCCTAAAGATGCCAGATATTCATCCGCCGGCACCAAGTCCAGAGCCTTCTGATGGGAAAGCCAGTATGGAGACCAGCCCTAATACTGAGTTTGCTGTCCACTTCTGGGGGGTGCGCGGCAGTATTCCCACCCCCGGAAAAGAAACCGTTCGCTACGGTGGCAACACTTCCTGTGTGGAAATGCGCGTCGGGGGGAAACGCCTGATCTTTGATGGGGGCACCGGCTTGCGGGTTCTGGGGAAAACCTTGCTGCCGCAGATGCCGGTGGAAGCCCACATGTTCTTCACCCACTCCCACTGGGACCACATTCAGGGGTTTCCATTTTTTATCCCCGCCTTTGTCCCGGGGAATCGCTTCCACATCTACGGGGCGGTCGCGCCGAATGGGGCCACGTTCAAACAGCGTCTGTCTGACCAGATGCTGCACCCCAACTTTCCCATCCCGCTGCAGGGGATGAGATCGGAAATGACGTTCCACAGCGTCCGCCCCGGCGAGGTGCTGCACCTGGACGACATTAGCGTTGAGACGGCTTTGCTCAACCACCCCAGCACGGCCACCGGCTATCGGGTGACCTGGCGGGACCGCACGGCAGTCTACTGCACGGATACGGAACATTTCCCGGACCGGCTGGATGAAAATGTGCTGCATCTGGCCCGTGGGGCGGATTATTTTATTTATGACGCGACCTATACCGATGAGGAATATCACCACCCTAAAGCCCCGAAAGTGGGCTGGGGGCACTCCACTTGGCAGGTGGGGGTGGAGCTGGCTAAGGCTGCCGGTGTCAGGAATCTGGTCATTTTTCACCACGATCCGTCTCACGACGATGATTTTTTAGATGATGTGGAAGCCAAGTTACAGCATGTTTTTCCGAATGGATTCCTCGCTCGCGAAGGCATGACTCTTAAGTTGGTTTAAGATACTGGTTAGTGGCTACTAGGGGCGCGTTTATAGCTATAGCGGTTTTCAGTTGGATGAAGTCTGTGCCAGAAACCCGGTTTCTTTAAGAAACCGGGTTTCTCAGTACCTCACTCAGATGAAAACCGCTATGAGATTATCTGCGATTGATTGCGTGCAGTGAAAATTGAGGTTGAGCGGCGGATTAAAATTCATCTGGGCAGCGATCTCGACATGAGACGACAGTCAATTAATCCCCGCATTGAAAAACCCGGTTTCTTCAAGAAACCGGGTTTTTTAAACTGTCCGCTCTTAAGTCAGGTTAATCCCCCTGACAGGATAGAAAAACATGTGCTAAGCAAATTTCAACAGGGACAGCGGCAGCACCCCAGAGAGGGGCGGCACAGGCCCTCTCTGCCTGTGCTGCAGCTGCTGGCTAGATGATGGTGAAATCCTCAATCGTGAGGTTAATTTGCACATTGTTGAGAGTTGCAAGAAGCTCATTACTGTCGGTGACAGTAATTAAAGTTCCGCTATTGCTCAAGGTAACTGTCAGCTGCTCGAACGTTAAACCGGCGGCTAGCACCAGCAAATCAGTGCCAGTAACAAAGTCAGTGATTATATCACTTCCGGTGCCGGCTGTCAAGACGAATTTGTCAGCACCGGCACCGCCAGTTAAGGTGTCGTTGCCGATGTCGCCATAGAGGAAGTCATCCCCATCGCCGCCGGTGAGGATGTCAGCACCTTTACCGCCAAAGAGGGTGTCATTGCCGGTGCCGCCATCAAGGGTGTCATCCCCCTTGCCGCCAAACAGCAAGTCATTGCCGTCGCCGCCGCTGACGCTATCGTTGCCGCTGTCGCCAGAGAGGATGTCGTTGCCGGTGTTGCCGGAGAGGGTGTCATTATTTTGACCGCCAAAGGCGATATCGTCCCCATCACCGCCATCAAGGATGTCTGCGCCTTTACCGCCAAACAGCAAGTCGTTGCCGTCGCCGCCGCTGACGCTATCGTCGCCGCTGTCGCCAGAGAGGATGTCGTTGCCGGTGTTGCCGGTGAGGGTGTCATTGTCTTGGCCACCAAAGAGGGTGTCCTCACCGAGTCCCCCATCGAGGGTGTCACTGTCCTGATTGCCAAACAGCAAGTCGTTGCCGTCACCGCCGGTGAGTTCGTCATTGCCTTGCAAACCGGCAATCACATAATCGCTGCTGCCGCTGGCACTGAGTTGGTCATTGTCGGGAGTGGCGGCAAGTGGGATCTCTGTGCTGGTGGGAATTGGACTGGGTGCCGGTGCCGGTGCCGGTGCCGGTGCCGGTGTCGGTGCCGGTGTCGGATTCGGCGTGGGTGCCGGTGCCGGTGCCGGTGTCGGATTCGGCGTGGGTGCCGGTGCCGGTGCCGGAGTGGGTGCCGGTGCCGGTGCCGGCGTCGGAGTTGGTGCCGGTGCCGGTGTCGG
>NZ_KB235948.1:1232363-1232938 GCF_000332335.1 Kamptonema formosum PCC 10802
CAGCGTCGAAACTCAACCATGCCGGTATTGCGGTGCCGTCGGAAAGGGTGGCGCTTAAGGTGAGACTGTCTCCGGCGTCAACATCGTCGAAGGTGTTGGCGGGGATAGCAAAGGTGAAGGCGCTGTCTTCCGTGGCGGTTTGGTTGCCAATGCCGGTGGTGGTTGGCGCGTCGTTAGTATTGGCGACTGTCAGGGTAAAGGTGGAATCCACAGTCGCACCGGCACTATCCGTCGCCGTTACCTTGACGCTGATATCACCCACATCCTCGTTGGCGGGAGTGCCTTCGAAGGTGCCGGTGGCGGCGTCGAATGTCAGCCACGCCGGCAAGGCGGAGTTATCGGCAAGCGTCGCATTATACGTCAAAGTGTCGCCCGCGTCAACATCTGTGAAGAAGCTGGTGACATCTAACGTGAAGGCGCTGTCTTCCGTGGCGGTTTGGCTGCCAATGCCGGTGGTGGTTGGCGCGTCGTTGACGTTGGCGACTGCCAAGTCAAACGTCGCATCGGCAGTCGCACCGGCACTATCCGTTGCCGTCACTTTAACGCTGATTGTGCCCACATCCTCATTGGCGGGA
>NZ_KB235948.1:1233038-1234930 GCF_000332335.1 Kamptonema formosum PCC 10802
GGTGGTTGGCGCGTCGTTGACGTTGGAGACTGCCAAGTCAAACGTCGCATCCGCTGTGGCACCGGCACTATCCGTCGCCGTCACTTTAACGCTGATTGTGCCCACATCCTCATTGGCGGGAGTGCCTTCGAAGGTGGCGGTTGAGGCATCGAATGTCAACCACGCCGGCAAGGCGGAGTTATCGGCAAGCGTCGCATTATACGTCAAACTGTCGCTATCGTCAACATCTGTGAAGAAGCTGGTGACATCCAGACTGAAGGCGCTGTCTTCCGTCGCCGACTGGTTGCCTAGTGGGTTGGCAACGGTTGGCGCGTCGTTAGTATTGGCGACTGTCAGGGTAAAGGTGGAATCAGCAGTCGCACCGGCACTATCCGTCGCCGTTACCTTAACGCTGATATCGCCCACATCCTCATTGGCGGGAGTGCCTTCGAAGGTGCCGGTGGCGGTGTCGAATGTCAACCACGCCGGCAAGGCGGAGTTATCGGCGAGCGTTGCATTATACGTCAAACTGTCGCCTGCGTCAACATCTGCGAAGGTGCCGGCGGGGATAGCGAAACTGAAGGCGCTGTCTTCTGTCGCCGATTGGTTGCCAATGCCGGTGGTGGTTGGCGCGTCGTTAGTATTGGCGACTGTCAGGGTAAAGGTGGAATCAGCAGTCGCACCGGCACTATCCGTCGCCGTTACCTTGACGCTGATATCACCCACATCCTCGTTGGCGGGAGTGCCTTCGAAGGTGCCGGTGGCGGTGTCGAATGTCAACCACGCCGGCAAGGCGGAGTTATCGGCAAGCGTCGCATTATACGTCAAACTGTCGCCGGCGTCAACATCGGCGAAGTTGCCGGTGACATCCAGACTGAAGGCGCTGTCTTCCGTGGCGGTTTGGTTGCCAATGCCGGTGGTGGTTGGCGCGTCGTTAGTATTGGCGACTGTCAGGGTAAAGGTGGAATCAGCAGTCGCACCGGCACTATCCGTCGCCGTTACCTTGACGCTGATATCACCCACATCCTCGTTGGCGGGGGTGCCATTGAAGGTGCCGGTGGAGGCGTCGAATGTCAGCCATGCCGGTATTGCGGTGCCGTCGGAAAGGGTGGCGCTGTAGGTTAAGGTGTCGCCTGCGTCAACATCGGCAAAGGTGTTGGCGGGGATAGCGAAACTGAAGGCGCTGTCTTCTGTCGCCGATTGGTTGCCAATGCCGGTGGTGGTTGGCGCGTCGTTAGTATTGGCGACTGTCAGGGTAAAGGTGGAATCAGCAGTCGCACCGGCACCATCCGTCGCCGTCACCAATACGCTGATATCACCCACATCCTCATTGGCGGCAGTGCCAGAGAAGGTGCCTGCCGTGGCGTCGAATGTCAGCCATGCAGGCATTGGCGTGCCGTCAGCGAGCGTTGCATTATACGTTAAAGTGTCGCCCGCGTCAACATCTGCGAAGTAGCCGGTGACATCTAACGTGAAGGCGCTGTCTTCCGTGGCGGTTTGGCTGCCAATGCCGGTGGTGGTTGGCGCGTCGTTGACGTTGGCGACTGCCAAGTCAAACGCCGCATCCGCTGTGGCACCGGCACTATCCGTTGCCGTCACTTTAACGCTGATTGTGCCCACATCCTCATTGGCGGGAGTGCCTTCGAAGGTGGCGGTTGAGGCATCGAATGTCAACCACGCCGGCAAGGCGGAGTTATCGGCAAGCGTCGCATTATACGTCAAACTGTCGCTATCGTCAACATCTGTGAAGAAGCTGGTGACATCCAGACTGAAGGCGCTGTCTTCCGTCGCCGACTGGTTGCCTAGTGGGTTGGCAACGGTTGGCGCGTCGTTAGTATTGGCGACTGTCAGGGTAAAGGTGGAATCAGCAGTCGCACCGGCACTATCCGTCGCCGTTACCTTGACGCTGATAT
>NZ_KB235948.1:1235030-1236367 GCF_000332335.1 Kamptonema formosum PCC 10802
GGTGTCGGAGTTGGTGCCGGTGTCGGTGGCGGTACGGGTACCGGTGCCGGCGTCGGAGTTGGTGCCGGTGTCGGAGTTGGTTCTGGAGTTGGCACCGGCGTCGGAGTCGGTTCCGGCGTCGGCGTCGGAATTGGCGTCGGAGTTGGTTCCGGAGTTGGCACCGGCGTCGGAGTCGGTTCCGGCGTTGGCGTCGGAATTGGAGTCGGAGTCGGTTCCGGCGTCGGAATTGGTTCCGGCGTTGGCGTCGGAATTGGCGTCGGAATTGGCGTCGGAGTCGGTTCCGGCGTCGGAATTGGCGTCGGAGTCGGTTCCGGCGTCGGAATTGGCGTTGGCGTCGGAATTGGAGTTGGAGTCGGTTCCGGCGTCGGAATTGGAGTTGGCGTCGGTTCCGGTGTTGGAATTGGCGTCGGAGTTGGTTCCGGAGTCGGAGTTGGTTCCGGCGTCGGAATTGGCGTCGGAGTTGGTTCCGGCGTCGGAATTGGCGTCGGAGTCGGTTCCGGTGTCGGAATTGGCGTGGGAATTGGACTCGGAGTCGGTTCCGGCGTGGGAATTGGCGTCGGAGTTGGTTCCGGCGTGGGTGTCGGTTCCGGCGTGGGAGTGACTGTCAGGTCAAAAATATCCGTAACGAAAGCACCGGCATTATCAGTTGCCGTGACTGCAATGCTTGTGGTGCCAGCATCCCCATTCGTCGGCGTACCTGAGAAAATGCCGGTGAGTGGGTCGAAACTCAACCAGTTGGGAAGAGACGCGACATTATACGTCAAACTGTCGCCGGCGTCAACATCGGCGAAGTTGCCGGTGACATCCAGACTGAAGGCGCTGTCTTCCGTGGCGGTTTGGTTGCCAATGCCGGTGGTGGTTGGCGCGTCGTTAGTATTGGCGACTGCCAAGTCAAACGTCGCATCCACAAACGCACCGGCACTATCCGTCGCCGTTACCAATACGCTGATATCGCCCACATCCTCATTGGCGGGAGTGCCTTCGAAGGTGCCGGTGGCGGTGTCGAATGTCAACCACGCCGGCAAGGCGGAGTTATCGGCAAGCGTCGCATTATACGTCAAACTGTCGCCGGCGTCAACATCGGCGAAGTTGCCGGTGACATCCAGACTGAAGGCGCTGTCTTCCGTGGCGGTTTGGTTGCCAATGCCGGTGGTGGTTGGCGCGTCGTTAGTATTGGCGACTGTCAGGGTAAAGGTGGAATCAGCAGTCGCACCGGCACTATCCGTCGCCGTTACCAATACGCTGATATCACCCACATCCTCGTTGGCGGGAGTGCCTTCGAAGGTGCCGGTGGAGGCGTCGAATGTCAGCCATGCCGGTATTGCGGTGCCGTCGGA
>NZ_KB235948.1:1236467-1236927 GCF_000332335.1 Kamptonema formosum PCC 10802
GACTGTCAGGGTAAAGGTGGAATCAGCAGTCGCACCGGCACTATCCGTCGCCGTTACCAATACGCTGATATCGCCCACATCCTCATTGGCGGGAGTGCCTTCGAAGGTGCCGGTGGCGGTGTCGAATGTCAACCACGCCGGCAAGGCGGAGTTATCGGCAAGCGTCGCATTATACGTCAAACTGTCGCCGGCGTCAACATCGGCGAAGTTGCCGGTGACATCCAGACTGAAGGCGCTGTCTTCTGTCGCCGACTGGTTGCCAATGCCGGTGGTGGTTGGCGCGTCGTTAGTATTGGCGACTGCCAAGTCAAACGTCGCATCCACAAACGCACCGGCACTATCCGTCGCCGTTACCAATACGCTGATATCGCCCACATCCTCATTGGCGGGAGTGCCTTCGAAGGTGCCGGTGGCGGTGTCGAATGTCAACCACGCCGGCAAGGCGGAGTTATCGGCAAGC
>NZ_KB235948.1:1237027-1251179 GCF_000332335.1 Kamptonema formosum PCC 10802
CGTCACCAATACGCTGATATCACCCACATCCTCATTGGCGGCAGTGCCAGAGAAGGTGCCTGCCGTGGCGTCGAATGTCAGCCATGCAGGCATTGGCGTGCCGTCAGCGAGCGTTGCATTATACGTTAAAGTGTCGCCCGCGTCAACATCTGCGAAGTAGCCGGTGACATCTAACGTGAAGGCGCTGTCTTCCGTGGCGGTTTGGCTGCCAATGCCGGTGGTGGTTGGCGCGTCGTTGACGTTGGCGACTGCCAAGTCAAACGTCGCATCGGCAGTCGCACCGGCACTATCCGTTGCCGTCACTTTAACGCTGATTGTGCCCACATCCTCATTGGCGGGAGTGCCTTCGAAAGTGCCGGTGGCAGCGTCGAAACTCAACCATGCCGGTATTGCGGTGCCGTCGGAAAGGGTGGCGCTTAAGGTGAGACTGTCTCCGGCGTCAACATCGTCGAAGGTGTTGGCGGGGATAGCGAAACTGAAGGCGCTGTCTTCCGTGGCGGTTTGGTTGCCAATGCCGGTGGTGGTTGGCGCGTCGTTAGTATTGGCGACTGTCAGGGTAAAGGTGGAATCCACAGTCGCACCGGCACTATCCGTCGCCGTTACCTTGACGCTGATATCACCCACATCCTCGTTGGCGGGAGTGCCTTCGAAGGTGCCGGTGGCGGTGTCGAATGTCAACCACAGGGGTAAGGCAGAGCTGTCGGCGAGCGTCGCATTATACGTTAAAGTGTCGCCCGCGTCAACATCTGTGAAGAAGCTGGTGACATCTAACGTGAAGGCGCTGTCTTCCGTGGCGGTTTGGCTGCCAATGCCGGTGGTGGTTGGCGCGTCGTTGACGTTGGCGACTGCCAAGTCAAACGTCGCATCCGCTGTGGCACCGGCACTATCCGTTGCCGTCACTTTAACGCTGATTGTGCCCACATCCTCATTGGCGGGGGTGCCATTGAAGGTGCCGGTTGAGGCGTCGAATGTCAGCCACGCAGGTAAGGCGGTGCTGTCAGAAAGGGTGGCGCTGTAGGTTAAGGTGTCGCCTGCGTCAACATCGTCGAAGGTGCTCGCGGCGATAGCAAAGGTGAAGGCGCTGTCTTCCGTCGCCGACTGGTTGGCAAGTGCATTGGCAAGGGTTGGCGCATCGTTGGTGGGATTGACAGTGATGCTGAAAGTCGTCTCGCTGATACTCCCACCGGCACCGTCAGAGACAGTAAAGTTGAAACTGTCACTGGTGGTTTCGCTGCCATCGTGGGTGTAGGTGAGATTGCCCGAATCAATGTCCGCTTGGGTGAACGTGTCACTCACCGCAATCTCAACGCCGCTTAAATACAGCGTGCCATTCCCCGGAAAACTCGTGACGGTATAAGTCAGTTCCGCCGGCGTTTGTTCGGTGTCGGTAACATTGAGAACAGTATTGGCAATGGGAGTCGTCGCGCCCTCATCAGCAGTCAAGGCAGCGTTGGTGGCAATTACAGGCGGGTTGTCGTTATCCGCAATTGTCAGTTCAGCAGTTGCGGTTGCCCCCAGGTTGTACGCTGCGCCATCCGTCAGGGTGATGCTAACTGTCTCAGCGGCATCAATAATCACATCATTGACAGCAGCGACGGTAATTGTCTTGCTGCTTTCCCCTGGCGCAAAGGTGACAGTGCCCGACAGCGTGTCGTAATCGGTGCCCGCTGTGGCAGTGCCCCCTACGGTATAGCTTACCGTCAGGCCGGTATCGAGTGCCGGTTGGCTGAGGGTGATAGTAAAGGTGCCATCTGCGCCGCCTTCTGCTGGTGCGGTGCCGGTGGTGACGCTGGCGGTGATGGCATTCTCGTAGAAGTGGATATTGCCATCTTCTGCCCCAATGAAAGCGTCTAAATCCCCGTCCTTGTCAATGTCTGCAAAGGTGGGGGTGCTGTAGGAACCCACATCCACGCCGTCAAAGGGGTTATCGCTGCCGGTGACTTCCGTGAAAGTGCCGCTGTCATTGCGGTAGAAGTAGATATTGCCGTCTGCTTCCCCGATGAAAGCGTCTAAATCCCCGTCAGAGTCAATGTCCGCAAAGGTGGGGGTGCTGTAGGAACCCACATCCACGCCGTCAAAGGGGTTGTCGCTGCCGGTGACTTCCGTGAACGTGCCGCTGTCGTTGCGGTAGAAGTTGATATTGCCGTCAAATTCCCCAATGAAGGCGTCTAAATCCCCGTCGCTGTCTATGTCTGCAAAGGCCAGAGAGCTATTGTCACTCCCCACATTCACGCCGTCAAAGGGATTGTCGCTGCCGGTGACTTCCGTGAACGTGCCGCTGTCATTGCGGTAGAAGTTGATATTGCCGTATTCTTCCCCGATGAAAGCGTCCAAATCCCCGTCGCCGTCAATGTCGGCGAAGGTGGGGGCGCTGTAGGAACCCACACTCACGCCGTCAAAGGGGTTGAGCGTGCCGGTGACTTCCGTGAAGGTGCCGCTGTCATTGCTGTAGAAGTGGACAGTGCCGTCTTGTGCCCCAATGAAAGCGTCTAAATCCCCGTCGCTGTCAATGTCTGCAAAGGTGGGGGCGCTGTAGAAACCCACATTCACGCCGTCAAAGGGATTGTCACTGCCGGTGACTTCCGTAAAGGTTTTGGAAATCTGGTCTGATATCCCCAGGGTAGCAGAGGCACTCGCCCCGAGATTGTAGTCCGTCCCATCGGTTATGGTGAGGGTAACTGTCTCGTTGGGGTCAACGACATTATCCAGGATTGGCGTCACCACAATCGTGGCAGTGGTTTCCCCCGCCGCAAAGGTGACGCTTCCCGACAGGGTGTCGTAATCTGCGCCCTCTGTCGCAGTCCCGCCCAGGGTATAGTTTACCGTCAGGCCGGCATCCGGTGCTGGGTCAGAAAGGGTGACAGTGAATGTCCCCGGCACTGCGGTCGTGCCCGCTTCCGAGGCGGGAGTGCCGGCGGTGACGCTGGCGGTGGGCGCATTCTCGTAGAAATAGACAGTGCCGTCATATGCCCCAATAACAGCGTCTAAATCCCCGTCGCCGTCAATGTCTGCAAAGGTGGGGGCGCTGTTGTAACCCAGACTCACCCCGTCAAAGGGGTTGTCGCTGCCGGTGACTTCCGTGAAGGTGCCGCTGTCGTTGCTGTAGAAGTGGACAGTGCCGTCACCTGCCCCGATTAAGGCGTCTAAATCCCCGTCGCTGTCTATGTCTGCAAAAGCGGGGGCGCTGGCGGAACCCACACTCACCCCGTCAAGGGGGTTGTCGGCACCGGCGACTGAGGTGAAGGTGCCGCTGTCGTTGCGGCAGAAGTATACAGTGCCGTCATTTGCCCCAACGAAAGCGTCTAAATCCCCGTCGCCGTCAATGTCTGCAAAGGTGGGGGTGCTGTAGGAACCCACACTCACGCCGTTCAAGGGGTTGTCGCTGCCGGTGACTTCTGTGAACGTGCCGCCGTCGTTGCGGTAGAAGCTGACAGTGCCCTTATCTTGCCCAACGAAAGCATCTAAATCCCCGTCGCCGTCAATGTCCGCAAAGGTGGGGGCGCTGTAGGAACCCACACTCACCCCGTCAAAGGGATTGTCGCTGCCGGTGACTTCCGTGAACGTGCCGCTGTTGTTCTCGTAGAAGTGGACAGTGCCGTCAATTGCCCCAACGAAAGCGTCTAAATCCCCATCGCCGTCAATGTCTGCAAAGGTGGGGATGCTGGAGGAACCCACACTCACGCCGTCAAAGGGGTTGTCGCTGCCGGTGATTTCCGTGAAGGTTTTGGGTGTCTGGTCTAATATCGTCAGAGTGGCAACTTTGGCCTTTAGCTCGAAACCCGTCCCTTCCTCCAGGGTAACGGTAACAGTTTCGTTGGCGTCAGTAAGCGCGTCCAGTACCGGCGTCACCACAATCGTCTTGCTGGTTTCCCCTGAGGCAAATGAGACGCTTCCGAGGAAAGCCGCAGTGTAGTCGTCGCCCTCTGTGGCAGTGCCGCCCACCGTGTAGTTTACCGTAATCCCGTTATCCGGTGCCGGGTCGCTGAGGGTAATGACGAATGTCCCTGGCACTGCTGTTGCGCCCGCTTCCGAGGCGGGGGGAAGGGCGACGACGCTGGCGGTGATGGAATTCTCGTACAGTCGGTAATTCCCCGTTTTACTGTCCGGAATCAAAGCATCTAAATCCCCATCCCCGTCAATATCTGCAAACAAGGTGCCCTGTGGGCCAACGGGTCCATAGGGAGTGAACGTGCCGGCGTTATTGGTGTAGACGAAGGTAGTGCCTTTTTTCCCAATGAAGGCGTCCAAGTCCCCATCACGGTCAAAATCGGCAAAGGTGGGGGCGGTGCTGCTATACACACCGGCAACCGGGTTGCTGCTGTCGGTGACAGCAACGAACGTGCCGCCGTCATTGCGGAAGAAGACGACAGGGCCACCTGTCGCCAGGAAGGCGTCCAAATCCCCGTCCCCGTCAATGTCTGCAAAGGAGGGGGGGATGGCAGTCGGGATGCTGTCAAAAGGATTGCCGGCACCGGTGACTTCCGTCAACGTGCCGCTGTCATTGCGGAAAAACTTGACGCCTTTCTGTGAGCCAACGAAAGCGTCCAAATCCCCATCACTGTCAATATCCGCCAAGGTGGGGGCGAGATAGAAAAACCCCAAACTCTCGCGGTTCAACAGGTCGTCTGCAGCGGTGACTTGCGTGAAAGTGCCGCTCGAATTGCGGTAAACCTGGACAGTGCCGTCGAATTTCCCAATTACAGCGTCACTGTCCCCATCCCCATCGATGTCCTCAAAGGAGAGGAAGCTGTAATAGTCTGTCCTGACATCGACAAAGGGGTTGTCGCTGCCGGTGAGTTTAGTGAAAGAGGTGCCGCCGTTGTTGCGCCAGGTGTCGATAGTGCCGTCACCGTCCGCCAATATGGCGTCCACATCCCCGTCCCCGTCTATGTCTGCAAATATGGGAAGGGGGGCAGACCCCACAGACACCCCGTTAAAGGGGTTGGCGGTGCCGGTGACTTGGGTAAAGGTGCCGCTGTCGTAGCTATAAAAATCTACAGAATCTCCCGAGTATCGTACAGCGTCATTATCCCCATCGCTGTCGATGTCTGCAAAGATGAGATCCGTCAGGTAACCTGGCACGCTGTTCAAGGGGTTGTCGGTGCCGGCGACTTGGGTGAAAGTGCCGCTGTCGTTGCGGAAAACCTTGTTACTCGAGTAATTCCTCGTTATTATGGCGTCTAAATCACCATCATCATCTATGTCTGCAAAGACGGGGTTGCTGTAATTAGTCACAGACAGCACGGCTAAAGGGTTGTCGCTGCCTGTAACTTTAGTAAAAGTGCCGCTGTCGTTGCGGTAGAAATTGGTACTGCCTTGACCCAGGGCATCTAAATCCCCATCCGAGTCTATGTCTGTAAGTGTGAGCAAGTTAAAACTATAACTCACACCGGCAAAGGGGTTGCTGGTGTCCGTGACCTGGGTGAAAGTGCCGCTGGAGTTGCTGTAGAAGTTGACAGCGCCCTTTTTTGTCCCAACGAAGGCGTCTAAATCCCCATCAGAGTTAAGATCTCCAAAGGAAGCGGGAGTGAAAAAGCCCCCAAGCATGTTGCCGAAGGGGTTGCCGGTGCCGGTGACTTCCGTTAAGGTGCCGCCGTCATTTTCCCAGAAACTGACACTCTGGGTCTTGGCATTCGCAATAAAGGCGTCTAAATCCCCATCGCCATCAATGTCGGCAAAGCTGGGTTTCGCAGAGGCATTCAAACCGGCAAACGGATTGTTCGTGCCAGTAAGTTCCGTGAAGGTGAAGGGCAGCTGGTCTGCTATGTTCAGGGTGGCAGTTCTCGCCCCCAGTTGGAAACCGGCCCCTTCCTCCAGGGTGACTTTTACCGTCTCATTGGGATCGTGGACACTATCCAGAATCGGCGTTACGTCAATGGTGGCGCTGGTTTCCCCCGCCGCAAAGGTGACAGTTCCCGACAGCGGGGTGTAGTCCGCGCCGGCAGTCGCAGTGCCGGCCACAGTATAGGATACCGTGATGCCACCTGCTGGTGCCGCTTCGCTGAGAGTGATGACGAAATTCCCGGTAACAGGAGTGTCCCCCGCTTCGCTGGGTGGGGTGCCGGCGGCGATGCTGACTTTGATGGCCCTGTCGAAGAACTGGACATTGCCCTTCCTGTTGCCAATGAATGCCTCTAAATCCCCATCCCCATCGATATTCGCAAAGGCGGGGGTGCTCCCTGGCGTTGCAATCACGCCGTCGAAGGGGTTGCCGGTGCCGGTGACTTCCGCGAACAGGCCACCGTCATTGCGGTAGAAGTGAACAATGCCTTGGCTATTCGTAACGAAGGCGTCTAAATCCCCATCCCCGTCCACATCGGCAAAGTTCGGGGTGCTGCCTTGGCCCACATCCACACCGGCCAGGGGTTTGTCCGCCGTTGTGACTTTGGCGAAAGTACCGCTGTCATTGCGTAAGAAGGTAATGTGGCCGTCACCTTGCCCAATGAAGGCGTCTAAATCGCTATCCCCATCTATATCTGCAAAGGTGGGGGCGCTGTTCCCCTCCACATTTACGCCGTCAAAGGGGTTGCCGGTGCCGGTGACTTGGGTGAAAGTGCCGCTGTCGTTGCGGAAGAAGCTGATATTGCCGTCACTGTTCCCGATGAAAGCGTCCTTATCCCCATCCCCATCTATATCTGCAAAGGTGGGGGTGCTCCTTCCCCCCACATTCACGCCGTTAAAGGGGTTGTCGCTGCCGGTGACTGCGGTGAAAGTGCCGCTGTCGTTGCGGTAGAATCTGACAGTGCCGTCACTTGCCCCAATAAAAGCGTCCTGATCCCCATCCCCATCTATATCTGCAAAGGTGGGAGCGCTGTTGTAACCCACATCCACGCCGTCAAAGGGGTTGTCCGTGCCGCCCAATTGGTTGAAAGTGCCGCTGTCATTGCGGTAGACGCTGATACCGCCGTAAAATTGCCCAACTATAGCGTCCTTATCCCCATCCCCGTCTACGTCTGCCAAGGTGGGGCTGGTGCTGTAACTCACATACACGCCGCCCAAGGGGTTGTCCGTGCCGCCTAATTGGGTGAAAATGCCGCTGTCATTGCGGTAGAAGTTGACACTGCCGTAATTGTTCCCGATGAAGGCGTCCTTATCCCCGTCCCCATCTATATCTATAAAGACGGGGGCGCTGCTACCCCCCACATCCACCCCGTCCAAGGGGTGATCTGTCGTTGGGACTTGGGTGAAAGTACCGCTGTCATTGCGGAAGAAGTAGATGTGGCCATCATCTTCGCCAATGAAGATGTCCTTATCTCCGTCATTGTCTATGTCAACAAAGCTGGGGGCGCTTTTCCCCCCCACATCTACGCTATTGAAGAAGTTGCCGGTGCCGGTGACTTCCGTGAAAGTGCCGCTGGTATTCTCGAAGAACCGGATAACGCTGTTGCCGTTCCTGATGAAGGCGTCTAAATCCCCATCCCCGTCAATGTCTCCAAAGCTGGGGCTGCTGTTATGCCCCACATTCACCCCGTAGAAGGGGTTGCCGGTGCCGGTGACTTCCGTGAAGGTGCCGCCGTTATTCTGGAAAAAGGCGATGGTGCCGTCCCTTTGCCCAACAAAGGCGTCTAAATCCGTATCCCCGTCAATGTTTGCAAAGGTGGGGGCGGCACTAAACCTGACATCCACCCCGTTTAAGGGGTTGTAGGTGCCGGTAAATTCTTGGAAATTGGCCATTATATCTATCTCCAGATTAATCAGTTATGGCGTAGGACAGGCGTCTCGCCTGTCCCTTTTCCCTCTGGTGCGCAGGCGGGACGCCTGCGCTACGCCTCTCTGGCGTAGGACAGGCGTCTCGCCTGTCCCCTATGGTGCACAGGCGTCCCGCCTGTGCTACGTCAGATTTCTCACTCCCGCAACCGCTTCAGAGACTGGCGCGATTCGGAAATGTCATTATACGGTTTCAGATACCGCTCGACAAATTTCAGCATCGGTGCGTTGTCCACAGCTGTAGAAAATGTGCAGTAAGGAATTGGACTGGCCACTTGCCGTTTAATCGACTCGGCCAGCAGGGACGCCCCCCGCCCCAGTTTCTGGAATTTCTCCCGCACAAATAAGGTAGAATACCGAATCGTGTCGGGAGCCACCCGGTGGTTAACACACCAGCCAATAAGTCCGCCATTATATCTCAATCCGAGACTGTTGACCGGCTCTATCCGCGCTTCATCGCCAAAAGGAGACAGCGCGGGCGGATACCACTGCCCCTGCTGGATTTCCTGTCTCTCATCGGAGGTTAATTCACTCCAGGGAAACACGGTAAATGCAGCGGGAAGCGGGTATTTGTGCAGCCAGGGCGCTTTCCCAATAATGTCGGTTCTTGACTTGGCCAGCAGGAATGTGGTTCGCGGCGGCTGCCAGTTTAATTTGCGCAGCAGCGGTTCCAGGGCTTGAGCGGTAATCGAGGTAACTTGGTAAGACAGGATAACCTGCCGGCAGCCCTGTTCGGCAAGTCCCTTTTCCAGATATCTCACCAAATTCGTCCCGATTCCCTGGTGCCGGCACTCTGGGGCCACAAACAGGGATACAATCTCGGCTGTCTTGTATTCTGCTAAAATCTCCGCAAATACAAACCCCACGAGGGTTTCAGCCACCGAAGCGGAAACCGCCAGGATTTCCCCGCGCTGTTTTTGTTTGAGCCAGCGCTTCTTCAGACTGGGAAATGTCAGGGCGTCGTACTCGATGGAATTTTCCGCCGTCAGGTGGTAAACCATCTGGTACTTCACCAAAGCCCCCCCAGGTCTTCCAGGCCCATCGGGAGATTGAGGGGTTATCCCCCTCTCCCCTTGTGCGGGCGGTGAGGGGGTGAGGGGTGTAAGACCGGCAGTATCTCGCTGCAAACTCCCCCCCTCTCCACCGGCAGGAAGGGAAGTGGGAAGTGGGGTAACACCCCTCTGGACCCCAACAGTAGGTCTTGTAAAGACTATGCCAGAGGAGCCCTCAAAGGTGACAAAACGCTCTATCTCATCCCCCTGGAAGCCCAGCGCCATTGGCTGGCGCACTCCGGGGATCACCGCCACATCGAAAAGTTCTTTAACTGTGTTTTTGAATTCCAGCCAGCCAACGACTTTCCCAGCGGTTAAGTCCACAACCGTCAAGCCACAGCGCGCGCCCATCTTATAGGTGGCCAACCGCTCGTCGAGGGCTAAACCGGCAAAGTTCTGGTGTCTGGGCTGGGACATGCCGATAATGGCATAATTGCGGTAAAATGCCAGCCCGCGCACGAATCCGGGGCAAAAGACAACCGGCTGGAATTGGCCTTTTTCTTTGTCGGCAAACCCGAACTCGCCGGTGCCAGAATTGAGCAGCCACAGTTTGCCCCCGTAGACTCGCGGCGAGTGGGGCATAGACAAGCCGGTGCAGACAATTTCATTGGTGCGCACGTCAATAACTGCGCCGCCGGATTGCCGGTGCGCCCGCCAACCGGCTGCGGTGTCGGTGGTGCTGCAAGCGGTGACATAAGCCGGCAGCCCATTTTCCAGCGCTAGTCCATTTAGGTGGCACTTGTCTTCTGGCACCAATTTGGAGATAAACAGGGGCTTCCACAGAGGGGTGAAGCTGTGCTTGGGGTGGGGTGCGGCTAAACAGCTAAATAAGGTGTTGACGAAGACAATCCCCCCCCTTTGCTGTCCCTTTTCTACAGGGGATTGGGGGGGATTGGTCAGGACGACTTCGTGGGTATTATTGTCGCCGGTGGTGTGCGCCAGACGGGGTACATAAAGCTTGTCATACCCGTCGTGTTCGGTGCCGGCAGCGAGGATGTTGTCCAGCTGCCACAGTTGGTAGCGCGTGCTTATATATAAACGTTCCGGCGTGGCATAAAGTCCCATTGCCCTGTCGTAGATCCGCTCAAAAAGAGAAAGTCCCCCGTCTGGCTTTGTGCCAATCAGGAACAGCCGGTTGGTTTGATAGGTAGTGAAGGCGAGGCTGAGTTGCAGCTGGCGCAGCCAGTCGGGGAATTGAGGGGAACAGGCAATCTCCAGAGGTGGAGAGGCGGTATTGGTTGGTTTGGTTAAGGTTGGGTTGAGCTGATTCAATGTAATAACTTTCCTGTCGCATCATCAAGCTGGCGGGGATTGTGGGCGATCGCTATTGCATGTATCCAGCCAGATATGGGATGGCCCTGCGGGCTTCCCCCTGACGGCTGGAGATGGCAAAAAAGGTGCAGTCCCAGATTAGCGTGCCTCAAAGCCATGACCGGCAGTGCTGTCCCAGAGAAGTGACCAATGCCCTTAGCTGATGTAACCCCGCCTATCTGATGGCTAAGTTTAATCGCTCTTTGTTAATTTTTTGTGCTGCCCCACAGTTTAAGCGATCGCTTTGGGAAAAGTCAATGCCTAACCGGCAAATTTTTTAAGGTTTGTGTAAAGTTTTTTGGCTGCTTTGAACCTTGTAAAAAAAGGCAAAACTTTTCATTAAACAGCAAAACAAGAACTTTTTCAGTGATTTGAATCACTTTCTTCAATGATATGTATCTATTTTTTCAGTGATTCAGGTACTTGACAAAAGTGACAAAGTATGATGTGAAGCCGGTTTCATTTTGTCGAAACAGGAAAAGGCCCGATGTGAAGCGATGGCGGGAACGTCTGGTGCCGGTGGGGTTTCAGCCGGCTACTTGACAAAATGCCAAAGATGTGTTAAGGGGAGCGCCGGTTCTACAGCACCGGCATGCCCTGTTTGCAAGTAAACCCCCTCTGTAAGGGAGAAGACATCCTGCTAAAGGGGGAAAGTTAGGAGGCGGATCGGGGGTGAGAAACCGGGTTTCTGAATTAAGGTTTCGGATGAGAGGCAAAATGGGGGGGCGGAGAAACCGGGTTTCTGAATTAAGGGTTCGGGTGAGATGCCAAAGTTGTCTCAGAAACCCGGTTTCTGGGTGTCCCACATATTGCGGAAAGCGTCTTCCAGATGCCGCACAAACTGCCGGGGATTGAACAGGGGAGCACTGCTGGAATTTTCTGCCAGCTTGCGGCGAATTGCAGCCAATTCAGCAGGATTGTTTCCCAAGTGTACCGCACGGCACTCGTATTCTTCCCGACTGCTGCAAATCATTTCTGGCAGCAATGCGGCAGCGCAAACGCTGGCACCCATGCGAGACACATAGGTATTTCCGGGGAGGGTGAGCACCGGCAGCCCCGCCTGCAAAGCCCCCGCAGCAGTAGCGCCGCCATTGTAAACAAACGTATCCAAAAACAAATCTGCTAGACGATACCGCGCCAAATATTCCGGCATTGGCAAATTCTTAGAAAACACCAGGCGATTTGCCGCCACACCCCGCTTCACAGCTTCCCGGCGGAGATTCTCATTAGAGGCGTCAGCAGTTTCCGAAAGCCACAGCACGCTTCCCGGAACTTGCAGCAAAATCCGCGCCCACACGTCAAAAACTTCCGGGTCAATTTTTTCGTGCCGGTTGAAGCAGCAAAACACCGCCGCATCTGCCGGCAGCCCAAAGTCAGCCCGCGCCATCTCTCTCTGAGAAATCCCCACATGCGAAGCCACAAAGCCGTGCGGCAAATAAACCACCTTTTCCGCACAGCAGCCGGCTAGCTCTTCAGAAATCAGCCACTTATCCCCAATCATATACTGAATAAACTCCCCGCCCATCGTATCCGGATAGCCCAAATAGACGCACTGTATGGGTGCCGGCTGCAAGGCAAAAATCTCTGGGCGGGTATGAGTCGTGTAGCCGGCTAAATCAACTAAAATGTGAATGCCATCTGCCACAATTCGGCGAGCAGCTTCCTCTGAAGACATGCGAGAAATATCCACAAACACATCGCAGCCCGCCCGCACACTGCGGGTAATCTCATCTTCCTTATCCACCAAATAATAACCGTAAACCTCAAACTGATCGCGACTGTGGTGCTGGAAGATTTCGTGAATCACAAACCCTACGGGATGGCTGCGGAAGTCTGGCGAGACATACCCGACGCGCAGTTTTTCAGGAGTAGCGGCGCTGGGCTTTTTCAACTGACTCTTAAACTGGCTCAACCGGCGTTTAGCTTCGCTCACCAACTGGCTGAGAAGCTTCGCGCAATAGGTTCCTGCAGCCGCGTGCAGAGCCACCGGCACGGGAAAGAAATTCAGCGTTAAAGGAGACAGCCCCACCTGCTTGTCGCTGTTAATATGAACTTGTGTGCGGCTAATCAACTCTCGCACCATTGCATCGTATATCCGCCAGTCGCACAGTCTCAGGTGCAGGAGGCTGAAGCGGTAAAATATGTCAATAGCATCTGGATGGAGTGCGATCGCTCGCTGCATGCAGGAAAACGCCTCTTGCAATTTGCCCTGAAACTCCAGCAAAGTGCCCAAATTGCCGTGCGCCTCCGCCAAATCCGGCTCAAGTTTCAGCGCTTTGCGGAAAGCCGCCTCCGCCAAATCCATTTCGCCCCGAGACTGCAGCGCCACCCCCAAGCCATTATAGGCGGCGGCGAAGTCGCGCTGGGAGCGGATGGCGGCGCGAAAGCAGGCGATCGCTTGTTCAACGCGCTTTTGCCGCCAGTACAAATTGCCCAACTCAAAGTGCGCCTCCGCCCAGTCGGGTTTGATGGCGAGGGATTGCCGGTAACAGCGCTCAGCTTCCTCCATCCGCCCCTGTGAGACGAACAACTTGCCGAGATTGCTGTGTGCTATAATCAAATTTGGCTGGAGACGAATTGCATCTTGGCAGCCGGCAATTGCGGCGTCAATTTCCCCCCGAATTTGCCGCACAGCCGCTAAATTGCAGTGCACGACCGCCAAGTTAGGTTTGAGGCGAATAGCTTCCTGAAAGCAGGCGATAGCTTCATCTAATTTACCCAGCTCTTGCAGGGTATTGCCGAGATTGTTGTGCGCTGCTGCGAAATCGGGCTGGAGGCGAACTGCAGAGCGAAAATAGCCGGCGGCTCTTTCCAGATCGCCCTGCTGTTTGAGAAGTTTGCCTTCTTGGAAGTAGATTTGAGCCGCTTGTTTGTGGTCAGACATAACTTTATTGGGCATGGGGCATGGGGCATGGGGCATTGGGGATTGAGCATGGGGCATTGGGGATTGAGCATGGGGCATGGGGCATGGGGCATGGGGCTAATTATCAACTTTTCTCCCAGCCCCTAATCCCTAAACCCTCACATTTTTGTAAATAGAGTGTGCCGGATGAAAGCTGTTTGATAGGGAGCATTAGGCTTCGCGTGCCGCCCCATACTTCTAGTTAACCTTGGCAATTATTGTGCGGTGGCGGCGGCTGTTGGGGGTAATCACCGGCTTCTCAAAACCGGCACCCACCAGCGCTTCCTCCATATCCAGCGTGAAATACTCATCGATATAAGGCTCCGTACTCTTGAGCAGCGTCAGGATGTAAGGCGGCATTTTCATATAGGCATCCGCCTTAGGATTCATATCCATAATAGCGATATGCCCGTTCGGGCGCAACAGCCGGCGAGCCTCGCGGAAGATTTCCCGCGTTGCGGCTTGCGGCAGTTCGTGGCACATTAAAAAGATAGAAACTAAATCAAAAGAAGCCGCCGGCAAGCCGGTGGATTCCGCCGGCGCGTGCCTCCAGGTGATGTCTGCATTGCGCTCCTGCGATCGCAGGTTTGCGATCGCTAAGAAGTAAGGCGACAGATCCACCCCGGTGAGCTTCGCGTCTGGGTAAACCTCCTGCAGGGCAAAGGTGCTCATCCCCACACTGCAGCCCAAATCGGCAATATCGCGCGGCGCAACCGGCAGGGAAGCGTTGAGGATGTCGTGGTAACTCTTGCGCAACATAGCGTCGCCTTGGGCACCGGCATTGGGCCAAATGGTGGCGTGGACCGCATGCGCCGCCACCTCCACCTCAGTCGCCGCCTCCCAACTGAGATTGCCTTTCTCATAGGCGTGGAACGAGCAGACGTAGTATTCTGGATAGATGAGCTGGGGATTGAGCACCTTGGCCAGTTGGGCTTCCAAGTCGCGCTCGCGAAGGGCTTGCGCTTCCTGTCTCCAGTGCACCCCAATCCTCTCGGCGCGCTCAATCATCATATTGCGGGCTTGGGACTTGGCCAGCTTGGCCAGGGGCTTGATAGAAAGGATACGGTTCACCACCTGGGAAGCCAGTCGGGAAGTCATGTTTGCTGCTGCAGCCATCAGTCAAAAGAGTTAAAATAACTTTATCCCGACTAGCTTATTACAAAGAGTCGCACCTCGCACT
>NZ_KB235948.1:1251279-1259848 GCF_000332335.1 Kamptonema formosum PCC 10802
CCCTCCCCGCCGGCGGGGAGGGGGGGAAGAGTGATTTATCAGCCCTCTGGGTGGGCCAGAAACCCGGTTTCTTAAAGAAACCGGGTTTCTCAGCTTAGTTTATCGGCGTCCATCTGCGGTTAAAATTGCAGGGAGTCGCACCGAAACGAACTATTTCCCCTCGCCTTTAAGAGAAAATAATATCTCCAAATTGCTGGTGGATTGGTCGGGCAAACTAGCCGCAATGGCAACTCCGCGAATCGAGTTGAGCAAGGCGGAAGCATCCGGCGCAAGGGGGGTGCCGGCAGCTACACTCAACTCGCTCACCACCGGCAGGGTTTTTTCCATATCCAGGTAGAAATATCCCTGGTTAGGTTTCGGCAAACTGCCGGCGATCGCTTTAAAATTCGGGCTGCTGTCGAGCGGGGCTTTTGCTGTGCCGGCCATCACATCCACCAGCGGGCCACCCAAGGCCACAAACAGGGTGTCATTATTCAGCCAGCCTCGCCCCAACACAACGCCTTGCGGGATTTTCCACTCGCGCACCTCGATATTGCCGATCTTTCTCGGCTCAATAGCGATAAAAGGAATCGCTCGCTTCGCTGCAGAATCCAGTTTTTCCAAAGAGGATTCAGCTGTTTTGCGGTTGCTGGTTTCAATCACCAGGGCACCCCCAAACCCCACCTGCGCCAGCATCCCTTCGCCCGAAGAAATCGCGCCGAGGGCAAATTCCCCATCCATCCAGGCGAAAACTTCTCTGTCGGCGTCCAACTTGACCGCTTCTTTTACAGATTGCCTGATTTGCTGCACTGATTTTTCCAGTTCAGGGATGTTTTTTGACTGGCTGACAAATTCAGACCAATACTGATTAATTCCCTGTCCGCTGAGCAGCGCCACCGTCTGTGTGGGAAATTGCGCCACCACTTTGCCGGGTGCCGGTTTAAACTGGCGCTTAATGGCTTGACTGTCGAGCTGCGCCAGAGCTTTCAGGCGCAACCCCTCACCGTCAATCCCAACACCCATCACAGCCGATTTGACCTGTTCGAGCTGCTTGAGAGTTGCCGGCGGTATGTTCGGGGCGCTGCCACGGCTGAGCAGCAATTCTCGCAGCAAACCGGCATAGTCTTTCAGGTACACCTGAGCGATAGGATTCCCGACACCGGCACTTTTCGCCAGCGCCTCAGCCGCACCGGGAGCCGATGCCAGGGAAGGCTCGCCCTTAAAGGTATCAATTGCCGCTTCCAGCAGTTTTGATTGGAAAGCCAGCACCAAATAGTCGCCCAGCACAGCCGTACTGTAGCTAGTGCCATTTTGCTCTTTAATAGTCGATACCGAAATCCCCTTATACTGGCGCTCCTCAACCGTTGCCTGTTGTTGAGCTTTCAGCCGGGTGGCAAACTCCAGGGCTTTCAGTTTATTTTTTATTCCCACCACCATCAGCAGGTTGGGTTCCGACGCCGCCTCCCCTGCCGGTGCCGGCAGGAAAGCGAACATCACCCCACCCACCCAAGGCTGCAAATCTCTCTCAAAATCCAGATTGGTGTCAGCCCGCATCTGAGCTTGGAAGCCCTGCAACCGCTGAGCGATTATCTCTTGGGCTTCCCGACTGCCAAACTGCTGCAATTTTGACCAGTTCTGGGAGTCCGCCGAGATAAACGCTACCATCAAAGCTTCATCTGGCACGACTTTGGCGCTGTCGAGGGGAGTCGCTAACTTTCCTGGAATCCCTTTGAAATAAAGATACGCTGCCACACTTCCTGCTGCCACAACGGCAGCCACAGCCACCAGCAGCGGTTTTCTTTTTTCTGGCATTTTTACTTTCCTCGGGTTATCTTTTCTAAGATGACACACTTTTGTCTCTCCCGTCAATGCCTTGAGGTAGCGATGAGAAATCCGGGGCTGGCTGGGGATTAAAAACTCACACCGACAAACTTTCCCCCACCTGCGCCCTCTCCTTTCTTTCCTTGGCGCTCCTTCACGGGGGCGGTTAATTTTAAAAAATAATACTCCCCTCCGATCTCATAGCCTTAAACCCCCGCAATAAAACCCGCCGGGCGCTGCGGTTTATAGACATCTTTCGCCGAGAGGTCAGCCTGCCGGCTCACAGGACCTCGCCCGCAGGCGCTCCCGGCACCAAGCGCGGCGGTTTACTCAAGCAACTAAACGGATAGATAGAACTGCCCTAAGCTGTAAAAAGATTTAAGATTTAATACAAACAGTAAACAGATGGGTGATTCCGCTTAATCTCATGTATAATAGGCGGGCGCGCCCGCCCCGCCGGCGCTATCAGGGGGGGCAAGACGCGCTAATGTGGTAAGAATAGCGCCAGCATTCATTGCTCATATTATTTTCCATGTTGCAGTCTTACTTTGACGGAGACAAGAACGGCCACAAATCCTTTGAGTTGCCGGGAGCCCGCCCCCACTACAACCCCGACCGTCCGGGCCAAGTGGAGCATATTTTCCTGGACCTAGTGCTGAATATTCCCAGTCGAAGCTTTCAGGGCACCTGCAGCATCCGGCTGCGTCCGGTGCGCAGCGGGATCGACCGGCTGGCACTGGATGCTGTCAACCTGGACATCAAATCGGTGAGGGTTGGCGAAAGGGAGCAACCCTTTGAATATGACGGCGAAAAGTTGAGCGTGCGCCTGCTGCCGGCAGCGGAAGCGGACGAGCCGGTGACGCTAGAGATCGCCTACAGCGGGGAAAACCCCCAGCGGGGGATCTACTTCATCGCACCCGAAGATCACTGCCCCAACAAGCCGGTGCAAGTCTGGACACAGGGAGAAGACGAAGATTCCCGGTACTGGTTTCCCTGCTTCGACTACCCGGGCCAGTTGGCCACCTCAGAAATCCGCGTGCGAGTGCCAGGCGGGTTGCGAGTCATATCCAACGGAGAGCTGATCGCCACAGAAGAAGCCGGTGAGGACAAAATCTACCACTGGTATCAAAAACAAGTCCACCCGACCTACCTAATGACCCTAGCCGCAGGCGACTTTGCCGAAATTGAGGACAGCTGGCACTTTGTCCCCGTCACCTACTACGTCGAAAAAGGCAGGGAAGAGGACGCCCGCCGCAGCATGGGCAAAACGCCCGAGATGATACAATTTTTCAGCCAAACCTTCGGCTACCCTTACCCCTTCCCCAAATACGCCCAAGTATGCGTCGATGACTTCATCTTTGGCGGGATGGAGAACACCTCCACCACCCTGCTCACCGACCGGTGCTTGCTCGACGAACGCGCCTCCCTGGACAACCGCAGCACCGAAAGCCTCGTCGCCCACGAACTGGCGCACCAGTGGTTCGGAGACTTGGTGGTGATCAAGCACTGGTCCCATGCGTGGCTCAAAGAAGGCATGGCCTCCTACTCCGAAGTGCTGTGGACAGAGCGCGAATACGGCGCAGAAGAAGCCGCCTACTACCGGCTCAAACAAGCGACAAACTATCTTGCCGAAGACGCTGAGCGCTACCGCCGCCCCATCGTCACCCACGTCTACCGGGAACCCATTGAACTGTACGACCGGCACCTTTACGAAAAAGGAGCCTGCGTCTACCACATGATTCGCGCCGAACTCGGAGACGAACTATTCTTCAAAGCCATTGGCACCTTCATAAAAGACAGCGCCCACTCAACCGTCGAAACCACTGACCTGCTGCGGGCGATAGAAAAAGCCACCGGTCGCAACCTCCTATTTTTATTTGACCAGTACGTTTATCGCGGCGGCCATCCTGATTATAAAGTCGCCTATTCTTGGGACGGCGACAGCAAGCTAGCGAAAGTCACAGTAACGCAAACCCAGGCAAAAGACAGCAGCAATGGTGCCGGGAAGGATTTGTTTGACCTAAAACTTCCGATTGCTTTTGGCTATATCGGGTCAGAAAATGCCGGAATTGGGGGATTAGGAGAGAGCGAAAAACCCATCCCCAAATCCCCAGATCCCGGCCCCCATACCCAATTCAAAACCTTCAACGTGCGCGTCTGCGAGCGGGAGCAGAGCTTTTATTTCCCCCTAGAAGAAAAGCCGCAATTTGTCAGTTTTGATGCCGGCAATCACGCGCTCAAAACCGTGGCGCTGGAGTGCCCGATTCCAGAACTGAAAGCCGGGCTGAAGTTTGACCCAGACCCGATTTCGCGCATTTATGCCGCTGAGGCGCTGGCGAAAAAAGGCGGTTTGGAGGCGGTGAGGGCGCTGTCAGAGGCGCTGCAAACTGACCGCTTCTGGGGTGTGCGGGCGGAAGTGGCCAAACAGCTGGCGGACGTGAAGCTGGATCAAGCGTTTGAGGCTCTGGTTTCTGGGCTGAAGGATTCGGAAGCCCGGGTGCGGGCGGCGGCTGTGGAGGGCTTAAGCAAAATTAAGACCTCGGAGAGCTATGCGGCGCTGGAGCCGGTGGTGGAAAAGGGCGACCCCAGCTATTATGTGGAGGCGGCGGCTTGCCGTGCGGTGGGCGGGATTGCCGGTGCCAAGCTCAGCGAGAAGCTGAAGGAAGAGAAGGCTATTCAGCTGCTGGAGTCGGTGCTGCAAGAGCGCGCCGGCTGGAATGAGGTGGTGCGCTCGGGTGCGATCGGGGGTCTGAGCCAGATGAAGACTTCGCCAGAAGCGCTGAATATTATTCTGGAGTATACGGCTCTCGGGGTGCCGCAACCTTTGCGTCTGTCGGCGATTCGCGCTCTGGGAGGGATTTCTGCAGGACAGGCGGCGGCTGGTTTGGAGCGGATTCTGGAGCGGCTCAAGGAACTGTCGCGCGAAACGTTTTTCCTGACGCAAGTGGCGGTTGTGGCGGCGCTGGGGCAAATGGAAACGGTTAAGGCGATTGGCATCCTGCAATCTCTGGCGGAGCAAACGCCTGACGGGCGGGTGCGCCGCATTGCTGAGGAGGCGGTTGGGAAGGTGCAGAAAAATGCCGGTTCCGATAAGGCGGTTAAGCAGCTGCGCGAAGAACTCGACCAGTTGAAGAAGGAGAATCAGGAGTTGCGCAGCCGGTTGGAGAACCTGGAAGCGAAGGCCAAGTAGTGGCGCTGGACAGGCGGCGTAGGACAGGCGTCCCGCCTGTCCTTTTCTTAAGAGGGGCAAGGTCCACCGTTCGAGCTCGGGTGTTCAGGACCGGCAAGGACGCCGGTGGGGCGTTGCGATTCCCCGGATACCTTTGTGCGCGGGGGGGCGAATTTTAATCCGGAACCGCCCCCGTTCCGGTTGCGCCAAGAAGGAAGAGGCCACGGGCAGAGGTGGGGGAAAATTCATCAGGGGGAATTGACCTGTAGGACAGGCGTCCCGCCTGTCCTTTTCTTGTGCCAAGTTGAGAACTCGCGCTCCTCATATTAGTGAGGTGCTGCGAAACCCGGTTTCTTTAAGAAACCGGGTTTCTGGGGGCTGTCTCACTCAAATGAGAACAGCTGTAGATAGTATTTTTGACTCTGGCTGAAAAGGCTTTACTGCCGTTTTTTCAATCCAAAATCCAAAATCCAAACTCTAAAATTGGTATTAATCCCCTAGGCGCGAACTTTGGCGCGGCTGACTGTGGCCAGGGATTCCACCAAGCTGCGAACGGCGGCAATCATGGCAACTTCGCTGTCCAGGCGGTTGATGGCGCTCCCGACGCCCACACCGGCAGCGCCGGCGGCGATCGCCATTGGTGCGGTGACGCTGGAAATCCCGGAGGCGCACAGCACCGGCACGGATACGGCGCGGGAGATTTCGTAAGCTGCCGCTAGGGTGGGGGCGGCTTTTTCAATCAGCCCCAGGGTGCCGGCGTGAGCGGGGGCGCTGCTTGTGCCGCCTTCGGTTTGGATGATGTCCGCACCGGCTCTGACCAGTTCTTCGGCGAGCGCCACTTGCCGGTCGAGTTCCAGGATGTGGGGGACGGTGACAGACAGGGTGATGTCGGGAAGCAGCGAGCGGGTTTGGCGAGTCAGCTGCAGGACTTCCGCCGCTTCAAACCGGCGTCCTTGGGCGTAGAAAGCGTCAAAGTTGCCGATTTCAATCAAATCCGCACCGGCTTCTACCGCTAGGACAAACTTCTCTGGCTCTACGGCGGAAACACAGATTGGCAAATTTGTCAAGCTTTTTGCCAGCCGCACTAAGTCGGAGTCAGCGGCAATATCGACAAAAGTAGCGCCACCAAAGTGGGCGGCTTTGACGGTGTTCGCCACGCTGTGGCGGTCGAAATTGGTGAGGCCGGTGATAGCCTTGAGGGCGCGTCCTTGCTCAAATGCGCGCTGCAGTGTGGTAAGGGCGGTCATGTTCTTTTCGTTTAAGCAATAGCAACAATTATTGTGGCACGCCCGCGCGATGGGGAACCAGGGGGAGCCGGTTTATATAGCGCTTGCCAAATGGGGAGCGGACATCAGGCAGTGAGGTCGGGGGGGAGCGCCTGCCCTACGGATATATAGCAGCAGTCATATGGGGAGCGGACATTAATGGCATGGCGTATGGGGCATAGCGCATGGCCCCGGGAGCCTTTCGGGCAGGACCTCAGCGTGGGGCGCTCGCCGGCGATCGGCGGGCGAGTTATCGAATCAGTGTCTAATAAATATCTGGCGTTTGACTCTGCCGGCCAGAACATGATTTCCTCTCTCATACTTTTGCCCGGATTTTTGATAAGTATTCTTACTTATTTACTGCGGGGCCTCTTTGGCGGCTCCCCCCAGAGGAAGATTTGCAGCGGGCCACATCTGTTGGAGGGGCGTAGGGCGTGGGGCGTGGGGCGTTCTCAATCCCCAGCTGAGAGAAAACAGGCTGAAGAGATTGCCAGGACTTCACAGAGAGCTTTACGATTAGCATACTTGCAAATAGCGCGACTGCTGCCTGATTTGCAAGCGGAACCCACGCACAGGACGCAGATTGATATGGATAAACCGGGTGTTCTAGAGCAAGCTTTAACCGCCTTGTCCCATCAGGAGTTGTTGGCTATGGTCCTGAAATTGGCCAGCGACAGAGCGGACTTTTGCCACGCACTGCTGGCGAACATCAACTCACCGCCGCCGCCGATAAATTCTCAACTATTTCGGGAGCTGAAGCAACAAATAACTGAAATATTTGATTCTATTAAAGATCGCTGTGGCGATTTCGAGCGCGAACACGACGAAGAGGAAAGATATCCGGAATTAGACCCTATTGTCGAGCGGGTAAAAACCTTGCCTCTCCCCGACAGCATCCAGGTCTTGTGGCATCTGGTAACGCGCTGCAACCAGATGTTTGAGGGAGAGTTCCCCATCGGAACCCAGCAACTTGAGGAAGCCATTGGCTTGTACGCTGAAGCCGTGGCCAAATTAGCCCCCTCCGACAAGCAGCCCTACTGCGACTCGCTTGCCGGCGCACTCACCTGGGAGATGTGCGGGTACGGCGACGTGAGCGATGCCATTGAAAAGGCGCTCGCCACCCTCGCGACCGAGCCTGAAGACGCTCGCTATATAATCGCTCAACTTCAAAAAACTGACTATTTCCGGAGCCCTGAACTAATCGCCAGTTTCTACCTCAAATTAGGCGATGAGCTTAGCTATCTAAAAGTCCGGCAAGCCCACCTCGTAACCGAAGCTCACTATCTCGAATTAGCGAAATATTGGCTGCGAAAAGGGGAGAAGAACAAATACCTCGCCACCCTGGAAGCCGGAGCAGCGCACTTACTGGAAAAGCGCCACTCGCGCCCATCTACTTTTGACTTTTTGCCTGTGGGCTCAGCGGTGAAATCCAGCGAACTGCTGCAGACCTTAGCCGACTACTACGAACTCAAACACGATGGCGAAAACTTGTGCCGGATTTTGATGGCGGTCGCTGAGTACAGCGGAGTGACCGTGGAACTCTACCACAAAATTAAAATCGGATCTGTAACATTAGGCACATGGCAGATCGACCGGCCCAAACTGCTGGAGAGAGCGCAGCGCAATCCGGAAACCTTGGCGCAGATTTACCTGCATGAAGCGGACTGGCAAGCGGCGTTGGTGCTGGCACACCGGCAGCCCCATGCTGAGCGACTGCAGGTTTTGGTTGCCGAAGGCATCAAAGAACATCACCCCCAAAACTCTGTGCGGATTTATGAGGATCTGGTGCAGCACTATATCGACCTCAAAAGCCGCGATGGCTATCGCACCGCCGCCCGTCACGCTGATGCCATCAAATCGATTTATCTGGACATTTTGAATGAGCCGGACATCTGGCGGCAGTATATTGACGCCCTTCGCCAGCGCTATTTTCGCCATCAAGCTTTGCAAGATGAATTTCGCCGGCTCTAAAACCCATTTGGGATTTGGGATTTTGGATGCCCGGATTTTGGATTGAAAAATGGCATTAAAGCCTGTTCGGCCAGGGTCACAACTGCGTGCCAGAAACCCGGTTTCTTTAAGAAACCGGGTTTCTCAGTAGCTCACTCCTATGAGAAACGCTATATTATAGCAGTATGCACTTAGGTTAGTACATGGGCATCATCGCATCATCGCATCATCGCATCACGCAAAAGCTGGTAGGGGCGGGTTTACTATAGCAGCAGTCATATTGGTTAGAACAATAGAAGCTTTGGGAGCTCTGGAGCAAGAGAGGGCGGAATGTAGGTTTCCTAAATGCTTACTGCTATATAGACGTAGGGGAGGCGTCCGCCGA
>NZ_KB235948.1:1259948-1339319 GCF_000332335.1 Kamptonema formosum PCC 10802
TCTTTAAGAAACCGGGTTTCTCAGTAGCTCACTCCTATGAGAAACGCTATATTATAGCAGTATGCACTTAGGTTAGTACATGGGCATCATCGCATCATCGCATCATCGCATCACGCAAAAGCTGGTAGGGGCGGGTTTACTAATATCTGGTAAAACCCAGAGACATCTTGGGTGAACCCGCCCCTACTTACCCCATGCGCATGAGCCCGATGCGCATGAGCCCCATAAGCCATGTCATGAATGTCTTAACCAATATGACTGCTGCTATAACAGTCCCCACTCCGGCAAACGAGAGACGGTGACAGAAAAATCTAGCTTTGAGGAACAGGGTTCTGTCGAGCCGGCAATCGGAGCCGCCCTTTCCGGGTTGCCGGTACAGGCGAGGGGGATATGTCCCTCCGCTGCCAGCAACCCTGAGGTGGGATCTAAACCCACCCAACCGGCACCAGGCAAGTACACCTCCGCCCAAGCGTGCAAATCTGCGCTATCCTCCGGTTTTTCCTCGGACGCCAAATCGATGAGGTAGCCCGAGACAAACCGCGCCGCAAGGCCAAAATGCCGCAGGACCTGCACCAGCAGCCAGCTGCTATCCCGACAGGAGCCCATTTTTCTCGCCAGCGTTTCCTCACAGGACTGGATGCCAGACTCGAAGCGCTGCTCGTAGGCGATTTCTTCTGGCAGCCGCGCATTGATCGCGACAATAAAATCAGTGATGAATTGTTCTTTTCGGTCTACTGTTGCCAGCCATTTCCGCAACCGGGAGCCGCCTTCTGTGATTTCCAGAAACGGAATTAGCTCTTTGGCCAGATCGGCCTCATAAGTGAAGGGGTATTTTTCAGCGTAGGGTTCTAGGAAGAAATCAAACGGGTTGACAGGGTGAAGCTCGGCAATCAGGTCAACTTCCAGTTTAAACTCAGCGGTTGGATTGGGAAATGTCAGCCGCGCCAGGAAGTTTGCGTAGGGATCTTGCAGCCAGTGGAGCGTGTGTTCTGGGGTGTGCGCTTGGAAAGAATAGCGTTGAATTGGCGTGCGGCAGTGGGGTGCCGGTCGCAGCCGCACGATATGCGGCCCCAAATAAACGAATCTGTCGAACCGGTAAGCGGTTTGGTGATTTAGAGCAACCTTGACGGACATACAACTGTTTTTTTGCACTCAGCGCAGAGAGCGCTTTTTATCATCTCATCCCACCGTCTGTGAAACCAGGTTTCTCTCGTTCCCAGCCTCAGGCTGGGAACGCAATCTGGAGGCTCTGCCTCCTTTCAACGGCAAAGCCGGTTAAAAGCCTAAGAGCTTACCAACTTGAGACAGATAAGCTGTTATACTTTTAATTTGCTTATTTACCTAACAGTAACCTAGCCTCCAGATACCCATTGCCAGGCATATCCTGGGGACGGGTAAAAAATTGGTATCTAAATTAAACGGTGCCCGCAGTGAGTGCAGAAGCGAGCGCTCGGTTCGGCTGGAGTGCCGCACTGCGGACAGAAATTTTTGCCGGCACTGCCAGAAAGCGGATTCCCCACGCTCATCGACATATTGCCCATGCGCATCTCCATTGGGCTCATCCGCATTTCCATATCCCCCATCTTCATCGGTCCCACCGGCGAAATTGGTTGCATCGGTTGCATCGGTTGCATCGGTTGCATCGGTTGCATCGGTTTCATCGGTTCCATTCCCCCCTGCGCCGGCATTGCCCCTTGCTGCGCCGGCAGCTCTTCCGCCACAGCCAGGTTGGGCGGTTCGCTCACCGTGCTGGTGCCGGTGGCTGTGACCTTGACAAAATACTGTCCTTGTGCTGCAGTAATTTGCAACAGGATGCCGGCGGGCGTGCGGAACGCAGCGGGGGGTGCCGTCCAAGTGCCGGTGCTAAAGCTGGTGCGCTGGCTTTGCTGCTGTCCGGGACTGCTGCTAACCGTAGCGACCGCTGTCTGCTGCCCCTGATTTTCCACAATGACCTGATGGCCCGCGCCCGCGTTAAATATATAAGCCATGATGGTGCCCAATCAATTTGACACTCCCACCCGAAGGAAAGGGTGGGATTCTCTGGCCTTTTCGCCAGATATCCTCTTTGAGAAGTTTCCGGCAGTCTTTCAACCGGCTTCTCGGACGTAAACTTTTCCTTCAGACACTTAACTCAATCGTTGCTTCATTTTAGCTCAAGCAATCAGCGCGTGATATCAATCCCAGGTAAATTTTTGTAAACACCTGTCAGATTTTCAAGGGCGACGCGCCTGCGGAGCCGCAACGCTTACGCCTTGCGCACAAGTAGGGTGCGTTCCGAGAAATGCCTTTCTAGAACTTCCTATAACTAAAGTGCCCTCCTTGAGGGATCGCACCCTGCGGTCCCCCCTCCCGCCAGAGGGGTTTGGGGGTGGGGGGCCCAGAAATCCAGTTTCTTAAAGAAACCGGGTTATTGATGCGGGCGTCCTTTTTGCCTGCTGAATTGGAATCCAAATCAAGAACTCCGTGCCCTCACCGGGGGCGGAAAAGCACTGCAGCTGACCGCCATGCTTGTCCACAATCTGGTAGCTAATCGACATTCCCAGCCCTGTACCGGAACCGACAGGTTTAGTCGTAAAGAACGGATCGAAAAGCCGGCGGCGCACCTCCTCCGTCATGCCCGGACCGTTATCAGCAATCGCGATCCGAACAAATTGGGCACCTGGCATGAAGCATTGGGCATTGGGCGCGGGTGATGTTTCTTCTCCCCAATGCCCCATTCCCAATCCCCCATTCGCCACCTCGGTGCGAATCCGAATCGTGGGGATTGGGCACTGGGCATAGGGCGTGAGGCATTCTCGCTCTCCCCCAGCGCCAGCGCCCAATGCCCTGCGCCCTTCTTCGAGCGCGTCAATCGCATTCGTCAGGATATTCATAAACACCTGATTGAGCTGGCCAGCATAGCACTCCACAAGCGGCAGGTTGCCATATTCTTTCAACACCTGGACAGCCGGCCCGTTGGGTTTAGCTTTCAGACGATTTTGCAGGATCAGCAGGGTGCTGTCAATCCCGTCGTGAATGTCAACCGCCTTCATATCCGCTTCATCCAGGCGCGAGAAGGTGCGCAGCGAAAGGACAATCTGGCGGATGCGGTCCGCTCCCACCTTCATCGAATTCATAATTTTTCGCAAATCTTCCTTAATGAAATCGAGTTCAATTTCCCCCACAGCTTTTTGAATCGCCGGTGCGGGCTGGGGATAGGATTCCTGATAGAGTTGCAGCAGATTCAGCAAATCTTCGGCATATTCCTTGGCCGGGGTAATATTGCCGTAGATGAAATTCACCGGATTGTTAATTTCGTGAGCCACCCCAGCAACCAGCTGCCCCAGGCTGGACATCTTTTCACTTTGAACGAGTTGGGCTTGAGTCTGTTTTAGCTCCCGCAGGGCTTGTTCGAGTTCGCGGGCTTTAGTTTCGGCTATGTCAGCTGTAGTGCGGCTTTGCTCGTAGAGTTGCGCCTGGTCTATCGCGATAGCCAATTGATTGCAAACCGCCTGCAGCAATTCCACTTCATCCTCGCGCCACTTGCGCGGGTGAGTGCATTGAATGCAGGCGATGACACCGAGCGCACCCCGGCGCGTTGGAATCGGCAAATCCACGAGAGCCCTGTATCCCTTAGCCTGAAAAAATTGCCGCTCTTCTAGGTTAGAGACACTTTCAATATCGTCAAATCGGTAGGTTTCCAAGCTGGAGAGCTTTTGGGCCAGAAAAGAGGTCGGAGCGAGTGGATAGGAGCCCAAAAGTGAGAATAGCTCAGATTTCTTAGCTTCATGCACCACATTCCAAACCGGCGGCTGTGTGTCGGTGAGATACCAGATAAACTTGCAGCGGTCGAGCTGCAGCAAGTGATAGATTTCCCGCACTGCAGTTTCCAGAATCGTATCCAGGTCGAGAGACGCGCGAATCTGACTGGCGAGCCGGTTGAGCAGCGCCTCCCGAATGGCGAGATCTCGGAATCGCGCTTCACTGTACCGCAGCTCCTCCTCCGCGCGCTTGCGCTCGGTAAAATCTTTTGTAACAGTGGCTAGAGCCACCGGCTCACCTGTCTGCGAGTCTTTAACCGTAAAGACGTTATAATAGACCGGCACCGGCAGATTCGTCTTGAAGTGCCGGAAGCGAACCTCTCCCTCCCAGCGACCTGTTTCGGCAAGAGCCGGCAGAATGCGCTCTTGCAGAACCGGCAAGTCGTCCGGCATAAAATAGTCAAGTATCGGCGTTTGCTTGACCTGTTCCATCCCTGACAGCCCTACCAGCTTTTGACCGGCTTCATTGAGAAACAAAACCTCACCCTCCAGTGTAGCTAGAGCAATGAAGTCGGAGCTGCTTTCCACAAGAGCGATCAACTTTTGCTGTTCAGATTCGGCCAGCTTGCGGTCGTGAATGTCCGTGCAGACGCCCACCCACTCGCGGATGCTGCCATCTTCTGCGAGCACGGGAACGCCGCGAACATAGAAATAGCGATAGGTGCCATCTTTCGAGCGAATGCGGAACTCAATTTCATACAGGCGTTTCGTTGCCACTGCTTCTGACCAAGCATTAGCCGTGCGCTCGCGATCGTCGGGGTGAATCGCATTTAACCAGCCCCAACCTGAGAGTTCTTCCTGAGTCTGGCCCGTATAAGCGCCCCACTCCGGCATGTCAACAGCCAGTCCCTCAGCATTGTTGAGCCAGACAATCTGGGAAGTGGCAACCACCAGAGAGCGATACCGCGCCTCACTGCGCCGCAGCGCCTCTACTTGTTGCTTGCGCTCGGTGATGTCACGCCCTATGCCAATCAAACCAATAATGTTTCCCTCACTGTCGCGCCAAGGGCTTTTCGTTGACAGATACGTTCGCGTCATCTCCGGTGCGGCGACAAGTTCTTCGACAATCTCCGTTGCGCCCACCGTCATGATGCGGCGGTCTGTTTCCCCGATCTGACGCGCGATCTCTGCCGGCTGCAACTCCGTGTCATCCTTGCCAAGAATTTCTTCTACCGGCTTGCCAAAAACCCTGGCGGACGCGCCGTTGACCGTCACGTAGCGTCCCTGAAGATCCTTAACAAATACCGGATCGACTGTGCTTTCAATCACGGAACGCAAGAGGATATAGCTTTCCTTAATGTCCCGCTCAAACCGCTTGCGTTCGGTAATATCTCGCGAAACCGTTGCCAGACACATTGGCAAGCCAGTTTCTGGGTGTTTCACCGTGAATAAAGTCATGTGCGCGTCAAAGGGAAGGCCGGTTTTGAAGTTCAGCAACTGGGTTTCGCCTTCCCAAAATCCTTGCTTCATCACCGCCGGCAGAGCGATTTGCTGCAAATATTTTCGAGAGCGTTCTGGAAAAAGATCCGTAAGGTTCTTCGCCCAAATCTCTTCCGAACTGCCTAAGCCGATCGCTTTGCGTCCGGCTTCGTTAATAAATATCGGTTTCCCTGACACCGATGCCATCCCGATAAAATCGTTACTGTTGGCAATCAGAGAGACAAACTTTTGCTTTTCTTCGTCCGCCCCCTTGCGTTCCGTGATGTCAGTAGAGATGCTGCAGATCGCATAGGGAATACCGGCACAGTCGTAGAGAGGGAACTTCACCGCAAGATAGGTGTGCGCGCCGTCATAGTGCGGCACAACTTCTTCCATCTCCAAAGGCTGTCCGCTTTGACGCACTTTGAGGTCGTTGGCCCGAAATGTCTCCGCCGCCTCACAAGAAAAAAGCTCGCCGTCAGTCTTCCCTTTGACCAATTCTGGATTTAACCCGAGCTGGTTTGCGTACTTGCGGTTCATCAAAATATATCGCCCAAAATTGTCCTTAATATAGATAGCTGTTGGCGAGAAATCCAGAATCGCTTCCAGCAGCTGCTGGCTCTCTCGCAGCGCCGCCTCAGCCCGCACTCGGGCCCTGATGTCAACGAATAAGCTGATAGTGCCGGTGACAGCGCCACTGCCATCCAGCAGCGGGGCTGTCCAGAGGCTGACATCGACCGGCGAGCCGTCTTTCCGCTGCCGGCGCAATTCCAAGCCCATCAGTTCCTTACCCTGCATCTCAGCCTGAAGAATGGCGCGGAACTGCGGCTCTGCGCCTGCAGGGATAATGGGAAGAGGCTTGCCCAAAACCTCTTTTTCGCTCCAGCCAAAAAGCCGCTCAGCCGCAGGGTTCCACAGCGTCACCCCCCCATCGTTACTGAGAGTCGCAATCGCCAGAGGCGAAGCTTGGATCAGGGTTTGCAAAGTTTGATTGGCAGTTCGCAGCGCCTCTTCCACACAGACGCGCTCAGCAATCTCCTCGTGCAATTGCTCGTTCGCTTGCCGCAACTGGGCTGTGCGCTCCCCCACGCGAATTTCTAACTCTTCCAAAGTCTTTTTCAGCGCTGACTCAGCACGCACCCGCTCGGTTATATCTGTGTGCGAGCCAGCCATCCGGTAAGGCTTGCCGGTGCCATCAAAAAGCACCGCCGCTCGCGAAAAAATCCACCGGTAGGAGCCATCCTTGTGCGACAAGCGGTACTCTAATTCGTAATGGGGATTCTGACTGTTCAAACACGCCTCAATCGTGGCTTGCACTAAGTGGCGGTCATCGGGATGTATCCGTTTTTGCCACTCGTCAAAAGTATTTTGCAGCTCCCAGTCCTCAAAGCCGAGCATATTCTTCCAGCGCGGCGAAAAATAGACGCCGTTGGTTTGAATATCCCAGTCCCACAACCCGTCTCTGGAGCCTCGCACTGCCAGCTCGAACCGCTCCTGGCTCTTGCGCAGATCCTCCTCAGAGCGCAGGCGGTGGGTCATGTCTTCTATTGTACCGAGTACGCCCACTACGTTTCCTTCTGAATCGTGCAGCGGGATTTTGTTCGTTTCAAACCAAGCCTGATTTCCATCCGCCAGAAGTGCCTGTTCAATGATATGATATTCTGGTTTATCTGTTCCCATTATTCTGACATCGCAGGAGCGAAAGAATTCTGTTTGCTCTTTCGTCCACGGCAAGTCGTAATCTGTTTTGCCTGCAATCTCCTCTGGATTTTTCAAACCCGCCACTCGCGCGAAGCGGACATTGCAGCCCAGGAAAACAGAATCTCTGTCCTTCCAAAAGATATACTGGGGAATATTGTCCATCACCAGCTGCAGCATCTGTTGCGATTTCCGCAGATTTTCCTCCAGCTGTGCCGGACTGGCCAGCGCTAGCAGTCGGGGAATCAGCGGCACCAGCACCGCCGCTGTCAGCAGCGAGACAAAAGCAGTAAACGCTTTCAGCCAACCGGCAATCCAGTACAGGGGGTGCCACAGCGTCCAAATCTCCATCAGGTGGGTTGTGCCGCAGGAAACGATGAAGACTCCAAATAACAGGAATATCCAGGGGTACGGCAAGTCCCGCCGCTTGTGGGCGAAATAGAATAGGGCGATGGGAATCGAGTAATATGCCAGGGCAATCAGAGAATCTGATGCGATATGCAGGAAAACCAAGTCTGGCTTCCACAGGTAACAGTGCCCGTGCGGGATGAACGGGCTTGACCCAAAAAAGATTTGCCAAAATTCTACCATCTCATGCCTCTCCTTTTCCGCTTTCTCATCCAGCCTTGCGCATTACCGCCCTCTCCCCAGCTCCAGCCCTGTCTTCGGGGAGCGGGTTGGGGGTGGGTGTGCCTCGGATGCCTGCAAAAAGTTTTATCATTTTTTCACTCCGCACCCCCTATTCCCCAGCGCTTTTTTGCTATAGCGCGGAACCCTTACAGCTGCCCGACCTTTGCGCCGATTTTATTTATTTTAGTATTTGTTATCGCGATCTTGTCGAAAGCAGTCAGGTATACTAATTTTTCAAAGGCCAGTCCAGCCCCCAGCTGACTGTTAAAGCTATGGCGCATTAAATTTGCACTACCCATCTCTTTTCTCTCGTTCCCAGGCAGAGCCTGGAAAGCCAATCTGGAGGCTCTGTGTCTTTTCAACGGAAAAGCAGGTTAAAAGCCTAACAGCTTAAGTAGTTTTTCTTAGTTTTAGGGCGATCCCTCGCTTTTAGATTTTCGCTTGTGGCGTTCCGCTCAACACAAAGCCCCAGCGGGCTTTCCGCTTAGGGCGTTTTTTGGGGCGAAGAATCTTTTTCAGTTTTGAAGCGCTTGCAGCAGAGAGGGGCCGTTCGGGAAGGGCCGCCCAGCAATTGTTCCAGGTTTTTGCGGCAGGAGCCTTTTCCGGAGAGTGCCGGCAGGAAATGCCGGCAGGAGAGCCGGTAGGGCCCACCCCCCCGCAATTCCCCTTACCGCCGGGCAGTCGCAGGCAGCCCCCTGCCAGATAAAGATATTAAGCTTTTAATTTGCTTATTTTTGTTTATTTTAAATCTGCCATTGTTAAGCTTTAAAAACTGTTTGCAGGCAATATCTCCTGTCACAAAAAAGCAAATTAAAAGCATAACATCGGTTCGGGAGGCAAGTGTGCGGCGGCGGCTAGTCGAGCACCTCATTAACCGGGAACCGGTCAATCAGCTGCATGGCGCGATAGGCGTTGCGCTTCAGCGACTCCGAAATATTCGGCACATGGGGGATCTGAGAGAGAAAATCCAGAGTGCGGCGGAGGATGCGCACGACATCGCCTTCATCCAAACTGGTGTTCTCGCACAGATCCACCCATTCCACACCCAGAGCCCACTGCTCCACCAGAGAAATTAAATCCACCTCCAGCCACACCGGCAGCGCCACGCGATGGCGTCGCTGCAGCTGGAACAGGGCTCGGCGCACGCCCCGCAAACTCTCCAGCGCCCCCTCCACTTCTGGGGAGAGGTCATATCCGGCCCAGCTGTCCGGTCGGGACACCTCTGTCACCAGAGCTGCGCAGGCAGCGGCTAGGTGGTGGGGGTCAAGCTCGTTAAATTCCCCAGACCTCAGCGCCAGCCCCAGCCACAGTTCATTATCGCCGCGAATCGCTGCAGCTGCCTCCCCGAGCGGAGTCGGCGTCAAATCCTCCAAACCGCCAAAATGCTGCAAAATCTTAATCAAGTCGATAAATTCCTCCCAGTGGCGCTGGGACTGCTGCTGCAGCCGGGCTTCGCACTTCTCGATTTCGTCTTGGAGCGCCGCCGCCCGCCGGTGCCGCTTGAGCAGGGCTGCCGGTTCCCCCAGCTGGTGCAGGGGGTGAGACTCCACCTGCTGCCGCACTGCTTCGGTACGCTGCATCTGGGCGATCACTTCCGGAGCTTCGTCCGGGGTGGACGGGGTGGGAATCAGGCAGGCTATCCCCGCCGTCGCGTCTGTTCCCTGGCGGCTGGCTCCTGGCTTCAGGGGCATGTCCGCCGGCAGTTCCTGCAGTCTCTGCACTCCTTGGACGCGGGGCAGCTCCGGATGCAGGCCCACCACATCAATGCCGGTGCACACGTACCAGCGGTTATCCTGTCCCAGGCAGACCAAATGCGGCGACTGGCCCGGTCCCGGCACCCGAGTCACCAGCACCGCTGTCAGCGGCTCGCTGTAGCGGATGTGCTTGCCCTTGAGCCGGAGAACCGTCCCCGGCATCGTGTACGGCAAGGCCACCGATATCTCGCTCGCCGACACCAGCGTCGCTTGCTCCTGCAACGTTTTCAGCAGCTGCCTTTCGGTTTTCAGGCGTTCGTGCAATTTCTCATAGCGGACGAGCAGATTCTCGTCGCAGACCGCCAGCTGCTCTCGCACTTGCGCCAGATCCAGCTTCAGCGCCGCGATCTTCTCCTGCTGCGGGCGCAGGGACAGGGACGCCAGATACTGGCCAAAGCTGCGCTCCACCAGATTCTTGGCTTCCTCGACCGTGTGTTTTTGCAGCAAATTCAGCACCATGCCGTAGCTGGGCGCGAACTGGCTCACCAGTGGGTCAGCACCGGCAGTCGCCAGATACGCCGCCTCCTTCGCGCCTTCAAAGGGAGTCTGCACCGTCACCACATGGCCGAGTTCGTCCATGCCCCGCCGGCCCGCTCGCCCGGCCATTTGCAGGAACTCGGACGCTTTCAGGAGCCGGTGCCCGTCATCCGTGCGCTTGGACAGGCTGGAAATCACCGTGGTGCGGGCGGGCATGTTAATCCCCGCCGCCAGGGTTTCCGTGGCGAACACCACTTTAATTAGCCCTTGTTGAAACAGCTCTTCCACCAGTCCCTTCCAAGCGGGTAAAATGCCGGCGTGGTGAGCGGCAATTCCCCGGTAGAGCGGCTCCACCTGGCCGGCGCGACCGGCTTCTGGGTTGCGATCCAAAAACTCCTCAATCCGCACCTTCAGCTCTCGCGCTTCTCGCTCGCTGACCAGGGTGAGATTTTCGCAATCCGCCACGGCTCGATCGCAGCCCCGGCGGCTGAAGATAAAATAGATGGCCGGCAGCATGTCCCGCTGCCACAGCTGGGAGAGCACATAGGACATGCTCGGGGCTTCCGGACGCCCGCCTTTTGGTTTCCCCCCCTTGGGTTTGAGCAGGGCGTTAATTTTTTTGCCGCTGCTGTCGAGCAGGGGGAACAGCCCCTTGGGGCTGCAGAAGTGAAAGTCCAGGGGCACCGGGCGGAAGTCGGAGTAAATTAGATCCGTAGGGCCGTGCACCTGAGAGATCCAGTCCGTCAGCTGGGCGCTGTTGGCCACTGTCGCCGAGAGGGCCACCAGCTGGATGTCTGGCGGGCAGTAGATGATCGACTCCTCCCAAACCGTACCCCGCTGCCGGTCGTTCATGTAGTGGCACTCGTCGAGCACCACCGCTTCCACACCGGCGAGAGAGGTGCCCACCTCTCCGATGCGGGTGCCGTAGAGCATGTTGCGGAAGATTTCCGTCGTCATCACCAGGATGGGGGCGTCCCGATTCACTGACACGTCGCCGGTCACCAGCCCCACTTGGTCCGCCCCAAACTGTTCGCGGAAGTCGCGCAATTTTTGGTTGGAAAGCGCTTTCAGGGGCGTGGTGTAGAACACGCGCCGTTTCCTAGCCAAAGCGCGGTGAATGGCGTACTCCCCGATTAAGGTTTTCCCGGAGCCGGTGGGGGCGCAGACGACCACCGAGCGACCGGCATTCAGGGCGGCGAGCGCATCGAGCTGGAACTTATCCAGCTCAAATGGAAACAGTGTCTTCAGGTTTAGCTCTTGCTCTTGGAGGTTCTGGGGCACGGCTGGCACACAATGGATGATGGCGTTGCTGGCAAGGCTTCGCTGAACTCTTGCTGCAACAGACACTTAAATCTATTTCTGATTGTAAACCTTAGGCAACAATCCCCTGTTGCCAGGGCGCAGTTTATCTGTGAGTCTTGGCGCGCCTCGGGCGCTCCCCCTCACATTCCCCTCACCGAAGCCACCCTAGACGGCTAGAGCGGATTTTCTTTCTGGCGGGAGCTGCTGCGCCGCCCTCTGCTGCCCGACCCTCTCCCCCCCACACGCTCGCGCATTATACCGCACTCTCCCGAAACCTGTCAAGTCCGCCGCCCAATCGGCTGCCGGTTTAACATCAGGCACCCACGGGGGAATTTATGTCAATTTTAGATTTTGGATTTTGGATTTTGGATTTAAAATCCAGACATCAAGAGGGTTTCGTCGGGCAAAAAAATACTGTCTATCTCAACTTCCCCTCGTTCGGGAGGCTCTGCATTGGTTCAAGAAGCTGCCTTATTACCCTAACAGCTTATCTATCTATCTATCTATCTCTCGCTGACAGCCATCTAAATTTAGAGAAAATTTTGTCAATTAAAATGCTTTAATAGCGCCCTTTTTAATCCCTATTTTCGCCGCACAAACAATCAAAACTTGCGATCAAAACCAGATTTATAAAAGCGCAAATAAGAAACCAGGTTTCTTCAAGAAACCTGGTTCCTGTTCATTGAGATATCCATTCTCTTTTCTAAATCCGCATCACCGCCGGCCCGGCACCGGCATAGGCCCCGCCACCGCCTATGCCATCAATCCGGAAAAAAGCATATATATACAACCTGTCGGAAGGGGCTTCCAGCACAAATCATTGAATCAGAGAATAGCCTTGCGCCCCCCTGGGAAGCGCGATCGCAGCAGGGGGGAGAGATGTTCATCCCGGGCTGGCACACCGCAGCGAGCCCCATGTCTTCAGCCCTATAAATTGCAACTCTTAAAATTAAATCAGGCGCAAAATGTCAGCCAATAAATTTCCGGGAACCTTAGAGAGTGCCGAATTTTGACCCTCAAGGTTGAAGTGAGTGTAAAAAGCCCGGATCGTTTGCGCCACACAATTGAGAGCATTTTGATAGGAATCGGGGTGCTGCTGCCAGCCGTTGCAGGCGAGCAGTTGGTGGTGCAGGGCAGTTTCTAAATGAGTGAACCGGCAGGCTTTCTCCAGCGGCAGCAGGGCTTCTGTGGCCAGGTGATAGTGAGCCAGCCCTAAATTATTGTGGGTGGCAAATATATCAAAGCTCAGAGGTTTGCGAGAGGGACTGTCTTTCAGGAGAGCCGCTTCGTAAGCTTTAACGCACTGCTGCAACAACTGCAAGCGCTGCTCAGGTTTGGCCTTGCACTGGGCGGCCAAATGCCAGTAGGCGGTGCCCAAATTGTTCTGAGTCGCGGCACAAGCGGCGGGAAGCGCTGCTTTTTTGCGGTAAGTCAGGGCAATCTCATAGGCGCTGATCGCCTGGAGCAGGTTCTCCTGAGGCTGCTCGTACTGGGCCAGGTTCCAGCAGGCGGTGCCCAAATTATTGTGCAGCATGCCACAGTCGAGAGCGGGACTGCAGTTGCAGTAGCGGATTGCCTCATTATAAGCGGAGATCGCCTGCCGCAGGTGGGGGACCGGCTGGCAGTGCTGCGCCAAGTTCCAGCAGGCGGTGCCCAAGTTATTGAGAGTGGCGGCATAGCGCACCGGCTCTGCGTGGGAGTTTTCCAGGTCCGCTCCGCTGTACCGCAGCGCTTCCTGATAGGCTAAAACCGATTGCTGCCAGTTCTCAGCCGGCTGGCGGTAGCGGGCCAACTCGCCGCAGACGGCTCCCAAATTATTCTGCACGGTCGCGTAGGACAGCGGCTGCCTTTGGGGGCTGACATTCATCAGCGCCGCGTGATAGGCGTGAATTGCCAGCTCCAGCTGCAACAGCTTCTGCTGCGGGTCCGCGAGGCGGCGGGACAGCATCCAGTAGAGATTGCCCAAGTCATTCAAAATATCCGGCACCCTCACAGAAGCCGCGCCCACAAATTCCAGCACCTGCTGGTAGGCGCGGATGGCAATCGTCAGGTTTTCGGGGGAGGCATCTCCGAGCTCAATGCGAGAGCGGTAGAGTTCTGCCAGCGTCAGGTAGGCACCGGCAAGCGACCCCGGCAATGCCTGCTGCCGGTACAGTTCCTCAAGATTTTCCAGGGTTTGCAGGGAGTGGGAAGTGTTCAGCTGCGCGCCCCAACCCTCTTCTCGCCCAGCACTGGCGATCACCAGATCTACCAGTTCCGCCACCGCGCCAGATTGCTGTTTGAGCAGTGGGAAGGGTGTTCTGGGGACGCCAAGAGCTCCCCCCCGGGAAGGGACAGCCCGCACCGTCGGGGATAGAGCGGATGTGAGGCCGGATGTGTTACTGTCGTTTAGGTTTGGCTCGAAGACAATTTGTGTCTGGGAGTGCGCTGCTGTGTCCCCATTGTGCCCCGTTTGTTTCTCTGAATTGCGATCGGGGGTGGAAATATTTTCCACGGCGCGAGCGGCGGAGCGCAGCACTGCTGCCCCCCGGCGGGTTAAATCGGTGATGTGCTCAATTCCTGCCGCTATCTCCACCAGGTCTGGCGCAGCCACCAGCTGGCTAACCGAACTCTGCGGCACAGGTGCGGGGGGGAGCGCTTTTTGTTTGCCGGTGGTGCCCAGTTGTGCGGAATCCCGAGCCGCCTCTGTGCGATCGCGGGCTAAAATGTCCCAGACAACCTCCTGAGGCGCGGTGATTTCTGAGTGCAAGGGCGAACAGCCGTTCGCCGGTGCGGGATTGGGCGCAGCGCCGGCCCCAACTTGGGCACTGTTTTGGCGATTGTGGCCGGCAGCCCTCGGTGCGGCTAGGGCGCAGGAAGCAGGTTTTGGCTCTCCCTCAAACTCAAACACGCCGGTGCGCCGGTTCCAAAACTCAGCCGCAGACTGCTGGATCGTCTGCAGCCAAGGTCGGGGCACCCAGAGCAACAGGTTGGACTCCAGCGCCGACAGGCTGCGATCGATATCGCGCAGGTAGCTGAGGAAAGACCACTGCAGGGCCGATCGCTGCCGCGTCAGGTGTTCCACGCCCAAAATCTGAAATCCGGTGGGCGGGCGATCGCCGTTTCTCGGTTTGGATCGCTCAGCCAGCCACTCGGCAATTTGAGCGATCGGATTGGGATGGCGGAAGTTCAGCTGCAGGGTGACTAATAGCGGGAAACTGGCTCTTGGGGCGGAGGGTGCCGGTGGCGCACAGCCCAACTCTGCCTCTAAATCGGCAGCTAGGCGGTTGCGCAAGGGCATGTCATCGCAGACTGCCACAAAAATTTGCCGGCGCAAATTTAAGCTCAGCGCCAGTTTAAGGCGCTCATAGATTTGCCGGTTCGAGTCTGTTACTTTTGGGGGCGTTACTGTTGGGACGGCAATCGAGGTGACACTCATACTGTGCTGGTAATGTCGGTCGGCTGGTTGCGCTGCTAGAGTGCCTTTGTTTTGAAGGAACTCTTGTTTGCTGCCTCTAGCTTTACGGCGGATGCTTCCGGGCTTCAGGATGCAAGCGTCCAGTTTTATGGACAGTTGGCTGCCGGTTGGGCGGAAAGCCCGCAGTGCCGCTTTTTCTCCTGACACTATCCTTCCTCTGGCGCAGTCTTTAGACGGTAAAATACAGTACCTTTTCTGATTTATGTTCCTTAAGGGGGATTGGCAGTTCTGTAACAGGGTTGATAGGGCATCGTTCCAGGCCCTGTCAGGGGCCGGTTTACCGATATCTCTGCCTGATGAACCCGCCCCTGCTGTGCCCTCAGGCGGAGGCGGCGCACCCGCATGACCCACTTTTGCACCACTCTTCCGATCGGGGGGGGACATGGGGAGAGAAAAAACCGCATCTGGACTTTCTGCCATTGGGTATATTGACTTTACCGGCACGCTCCCTCTCAGGGTGAGCAATATCACTTTAATTTTTCACGCTCTGGCGATTAAAGCGATAGAGGAGTGGCTCTTTGCTCATATTTTTACCGGAAACGCGAGTAAATACACCGCTATTTTCTAGGCGCAATAAATCTATTTTTAACCGCTGAATTTTTGCGGATTTTTGCGCATCTACATCCAGGGGGCCAAGGGCGATATAACTGACATTTTTTTGCCTGAGTTCCTTAAGCCAGTCCACAATATTATCTGACTCAAAGGGGACATGTAAAACTTGCTGCTTCAGGCTTTTGCCATAGAAAATGTAGTTGCGCGAGCTTAACAAATATCCAATGTTTTCGGTTGTTTTTATATGGCTGTCTATGTATTCATAGATTCCTCCATAAATTTCTGTGCGGGCTAGATCGCGTTTTTCTCTGGCCATCAAGGTAGTGCTGGCGGTTAAGGCGATTGCTATAAAAAAGGCTAAGGGGCTGCGCGACCGTTTGAAAAATCTGGAAAACTTTGCAATAGCTGTATTGGCTTCAGGATTTCTGTCTCCTCTCCCTAGAAGCAAGAACAGAAGTATGATATATATCAATATGCCGGCGGCTAAACTGGACATCTCAGCGGTAAGGTGGTGGGAAATAAAAGCAACAGCTTGGTCCGGAGACTCTTTAAAGCTCTCCAAAATTTTAGTCGGCCTAACTTCACTGTTCCCCACAAAGAATTCATGTCTCACCAGGTCAAAGAGACTGCTGCTAACTGTGCCAGTAACAGTGCTAAGACAAACTAAGGCGGCGATAAATTTGTCTGGAGTTCGCATCAAGGTGGCGCTAGCTGCTGCTGCGACTCCTAGTACCCCCAAAACGGGAAAGCCATATCTCAAGTTGTAACCGAGCAAAACGCTAAGCTGTCCCGCCACATCCCCACTTGTGCCAGAACTGTAAGGGGTGTTCCAGTAGAGAAATCCTGTAGCTATTAACAGGGCAAATAAACCGGCAGTGTTTGGATGGGGTACTCTCCTTTGACCGAGGAAAGCCACCGGCAAAACAAGCACCTGCATGACCATCGCCACAAAGGGGATCTGCAATCTAGAAATTGCTAGCATGCCGAACGTTTTCCAGTGGTCGATGTTGGCTGGATTAAACTGATTTGTTAGGGTACTTTGCTGGAGTTTATAAAGATTGATTCTGGCGGGGACAGGTACGGCGGAGAGAGCTGTGCTGGCCACTTTTACAGCGCTCTCGCCGGCTGTATAAGATTTTATCTCCAGAAAGTTCCTCAAGTACCAAAAGCCTCCTAACACTAATAAGCAAATTACACCTGTAGCGACGGCTGGATTTAACACTTGTCTCCAGGAACTCCAGTTAGGAGTAGCGCTCCGCTGGGTGTTGCGCCAGCTCCTTGAAATTTCAAGGATAGCGAACAGGCCGGCGATAAAAGCTGCATAAATAAATCCTATTGTTTTGAGGCCAATCAGCATTCCCAGCGATGCTAGTAAGAGTGCGAGTTCGGTCACCGACCGGCTTCTGTGATAGGACAGTGCCAAATACAGGCACGCCATATAAAACGAAGCTAAGGGCAAATCTATATGGATGGTGTTGACCTGATCGATGATATAAGGCACCGTTAAAACAAGAGAGGACGCCGCCATACTGTGAAATCTTGTCGCCCCAAATTGACGGCTCAGCAGGTAAACGGAAAGCCCCAGAAGCAGCCAAGCGATTAACGCCGGCAAACAGACCAGGAAGTCCTCTCCGAAAGGCATTAAAAATAGGGCGCACAGCACTTCCCAATCATAAGGATATACTTTGGCATCCCAATGAGCGAAAAGCCACTCTCCAGCAGGGTCTAACAGGGTAAAGTAATGGGTTTGATACCACCGGGCCATAGGAGGGAGGTGGAACCACAAAGAGTCGTAATATGTCACCGGCACTGTCGCCAGTTTCCCCAGAAGCATTAAACCGACAAAGGAAAGGGAAGCGACGGCAAGTAGCTCTTGTTTATTTAACCGCCTGCTGGCGGGCATCAGGTTTCGCCAAGACAGGGGTGCCCGCCGGCTCATTCGCAGCAAGCTGACGGTGCCGGCGGCAAAAAGAATGATTTCTGATAGGATTAATGGGGCGAGATGAAACTGTCTAACACTCCCTAAAAAAAGTCCGGCCATCACCTGTATAATGCTCCAGGCTGTTCCTATCAAAAGCCAGCTGTGAGCGCAGGAATATCCGCTGACTTGGCGGGCATTTTTCAGGACAATGGACAGGCACAAGGGAAGTGGCCCTCCTAAAAGAATCAGGAATAGACCCAGCTCCCACAGATTTTTTAATAGGTCAGCTATCGCGTTCAAAGTCACAACTCCTTATTGACTGGGGCAGAACTAGACATCACCTTTGTATATTATAGCCTTTCTCACGGAAACCCGGCTTCTTAAAAAAACCGGGTTTCTGGGGCGGATATTACCACAAATTTAGCGTTGGCGCTGCTGGATCCTTCGCTCCCAAAAAAAACCGGCTGTATTGGCGACTTGAGACAGGAAGAGCGAGCCGGTGAGCAAGGGCGCGGGTTGCTGGGAGGGGCGCACAAACGGGTAAGTTAGCAAGTTTAGATAAAATGAGAGAGGCTCCACTTTAATGGGAGTTCGGTTTCGCCCGGCGCGAACTTGGTGAAAGCAGAAAGCGCCGCGACCATAGTTAAAGTGCTGCCGCCAGAACGCAGTCAGGGTGAGGTGATGCGCGTGGGAAACCAGAACTTCGGGAGCGTAAATCATAGGATAGCCCTTGTGCAGCCAGCGATCGCAGAATTCCCTATCTTCTGCTGCTGCCAGAGGAAAGCTCGTATCAAAGCCGCCAAGAGCGCGGAAACGCTCGGCTGGCAGGGCGAAATTATTAGAAGCGAAAAAACTGGCTCCCTCGGCACTAGCATTATAATACCCGTAAAGGTAATCGATTAGTACCTGACTTGCGGTAGAATAGAGATTGTCGGAAAGGGCGTTGGCAGTTCGACCGCCAATTATGCAATCGGGAAACTCGGCAAAACGCGCCGCCAGGGTTGTGAGCCAATCCGGAGCCGGCGTGCAGTCGTCGTCGGTGAAGGCGAGAAACTCGCCCAAGGCGCAGAACGCGCCGGTGTTCCGCGCCGTTGCTGGACCGGCATTGGGTTGCTTGAGCAGCGTTATTTGCAGTTGGCTTCGCACCGGCTCCACCGCAGTTCCCACCGGCATCTCGCTACCGTCATCGACTATAATAACCTCAAACCGGTCGCGGGGATAGTCCAGCCGCGCCAGAGATTGAAGGCAGGTCGCCAGACGTTCCGGACGGTTGTAGGTGGGGATAACAATCGAGAAAAAAGGCTGTTCTCGTTCCATAAAAATTCCGGCGTTTTTTTGTCCTGGATGGCTCTGTTCGCTAGCACCGGCTCGGTGGCTCTGCCAAGTCGCGCTCGCGATAGTCCGAGGGTTTCATCAGCTATTTTAGCTTACATTTTGCCAGGAAAGCAAAGAGCGAAATAGGGCAATATCGCTTTTAGTGAATTCGCCGGCAAGCAGGAATGCCAGCGGGATGAGAAGGGCGAGCGACGGCAGTTTCAAGAGCAGCCAAAATCCGGGAACGGACCAATAAACCGCCACGGCGTAGATTAACCCGCAGACGAGGATACTTCTGATGAGGGTGCGGAAAGGGGGAATAATTCGCCAGATGCGGTAAACTGCCAGCACCGTGGCAACTGCTCCCAAAAAAGCAAATAGGGTGGTTGAAAAAGAAGCCCCAATCGCTCCAAATTTGGGGATTAGCAACCCATGACCGATCGCCGCGAGAGGCACCATCGGTGCCGTCAGGGCAAAGGTCCAATTGGGTTTGTCAGCCGCGATGAGAATGGCTGTATTTACAGAGATTCCGACAAAGGCGATCGAGCCAAACATCAGCACGGCTAACAGGGGCGCTGCCGGCAGAAATGGCTGGCCAAAAATCAGCCCAACAATCTCAGAAGAGGTTCCAGCTGTGAGCGCGGCAAAAGGCAGTATCAACAAAACTAAACGCATCGCATCCTGACTCATTTTTTTTGCCTGTGGGAGATCCCCTTCGCGCAACTTTCGAGTCAGGTTAGACAGGATCACTGGCGAAAAAGACAGGGCAAAGATGCCGGGAACCAGAGACAAGTTTTGCGCTGCCCCGTAGATGCCGGCCTGTTCGGCGGTGCCGCCCAGCGCTTTCAGCATCATTAAATCCAGTTTATCATAGAAACGCATCGATAGCGCGTACAGAAATATCGGCAGAGCGTAATCCCACAATTTTTTGACGGGGAAAGGCTCGTCACAGAACAGCGAGGGGCGGATGTAAAATCGACTGAATGCCAATTCAACCAGCGACGCCCCAACGCTGCCCAGAATTGCTCCTTGCACGGAAAAACCAAGACTGACAAGCAAGACAATTAAGATTAGCCGAGCAATCCAGCGACTGGCACCGGCAATCGCCTGTCTGGAAAAGCCACCCAGCCCCATTTGAATTGAGCGGTGCGCCCTGGCTACAGCGAACAGAATTATTTCCGGGGCGAAGAGCAGCAGGTATGCTGTTAGCTGCGGTTCGCCCAGCAGCCGCGCAATCGGAACCGCTGACAGACACAAGAGAAATGCCGCACTGCCACTCACTAGCAAATACTGCTGCAAGACTGTTGTGCCAACGGGCCGCCAGTCCTCAGCTTCGCTGACAAATTTAATTGTTGTGCGCGAGAAGATAGAGGTCGCACTCCACTCTATCCAGGCAATTATCGTAGAAGCTAAAGTAAACAAGCCGTAGCCGTGTGGCCCGAGCGATCGCGTCAGAAAGATAGCTGTCAGCAAGCCGGTGGGAAACAGGACTGCTTCGCCGGCAAAGGTCTGCAGTGTCCCTTTTAGCGTGCCGCGTCTTGGTTGGGGAGCCGGTGGGTTCATTGAATTAATGAAAGAAGAGGTCAGAAGGAAGAAGCCAGAAGCGAGACGTCAGAAGTGATTTTTGATTCAGACTTCTGACTTCTTCTCACTTTATACTGTTTTGGGCGCGAGCGCCTCAAGAGGCTGGCCAGTCATTTTATCTGGAATCGGTTCGCCCATCAGCGACAGAAACGTTGGAGCCAGATCCAGCAAAGAAACATCGGCGATCGCGCCCCGCCTCTGAATAGATGGCCCGGCTGCCGCAATAAAGCCATTGTGGGAATGGTCGCTGTCCCGGTAAAATTCTGGCTTCTGCTGCCTTAGCTCAGCCTTGGGATGAATCACCCGCTCCATAAAGTGAGTGGCAGGTTTCCACTGCACGAACAGATCGGGTAAAACTGCTGGCGGATCGCCACCAAACAGATCGCAAATCCGCTCCACGCGCCTCACCACCGGTTCGCCGGTTTCCGGATCTTTTAGCTGCATCAAATCTGCCTCCAGCTGGTCGAGCAGCGCCAAATATTCCGCTCCCGGCTCCACAATCCCTTGTGGCTCCCGACCTTTGAGATTCACCCGCACAAAGCCCGGGTAAAAAGAAGGAATGGAGAAAGCTTTTGTCTTCTGCCAATTGGTGCTGTTGCGGAACTGCTCCGCCAGCAGGCGTTCCCGCTTCTCTCGGGAGAGCAACCGCTGGCTGATTGCCACCCGCACCGGCTCAGGTAACACCTTACGCACCAAATCCATCGGAGAGAGAGACTTTTTCCCACTCGGTTCTGGAGCTGCCTGATAGCCTAGCTGCCGGCAAAACGCTTCAATCAGCCCGGTGGTCGGATATTGGTTTTCCATCCCTGTCTCCGACAAGATAAAGACATTGGCTTCGCTAGGTAATTGTGACAGTATCTGGCCCATTTCTCGGTCGAGCGCAGCAAGAACGTCTCGGATCGCATCTTTGAGATCGGGCGCTTCTGGAGTTTGGTTGGGAAGGAGGGCTTCCGGTCGGTGCCGCCAAAACTGGTGGTTCGCAATGTGAGATTCGCAAAAAATAATGACTGTTACGTCATAGCGATCTTGACTCAGCAAGTGGCGGCACAGCGCCCCTTTTTTCTCAATTCGCTCCAACAGCAGGCGGTAAATCTGCCGGTCTTCGGCAGCGTCAAAATTCAAGGTTCCCTCAATTACTATCTGCGGGCCAAAAACTCGGCGCACCTCTTCCAGCAGCTCCTTTGGCTCAGTCGAAGCAGGAGAGGGCGAATGCAGGCTAGCCCAGTCAGCGATCTGAATTCCTTTCAGTTCAGAGATCGGATCGGCGTTTGGCGCGTCAACGACCGCCACTTTTTTATCTGTCCCCTGCAAACAAGACCAGAAAGGACTTATCTTTGCATGCGGTTCGCTGACCGGTTGCAAGTCGTAGGTCCCCGGTTTTAACTGGCGAAAATAGTAGTACCCGTGTTCGTTGCGCGAGATGCCGCTGAACATAGAAGCCCAGAGGCTGTGGGAACATACCAGTTCGGGACCGCCAGTTTGGCCCCAGCATCCCCGTTCCATAATCGAGGCAATAGTGGGCAGGTAGCCTTCTTTTGCCCAGCGCTGGATGGAATCAAGATCGCCTACGTCAAATCCTAAAATAACTAGGGGTGAAGTTTTTCGCTCCAATGTCATTTTTTTTCTCCTGGTGCGCCCGCAATAGCCTCAATTGGTTTCCCTTTTATGTGTTCTGGAATCGGTTCCCCTATCAGCGACAGAAACGTCGGAGCCAAATCCAGCAAAGAAACATGGCCGATATCGCCCCGCCCCTGAATAGATGGCCCCGCCGCCGCCACAAACCCAGAAAGCTTTTCCTGATTGTCTGGGCAATACTGCGGCTTTTCCTGAACCAGCACAGTTTGCGGGTGCGTGACTCTATCCATGAAGCGGTCGCCTGGTTTCCACTCCACAAAAATATCGGGCAGTGAGAGAGGCGGCTGGCAATTAAAAAGTTCCACAGTTCGCGCCACTCGCCTCACTGCTGGCTTGCCGTCGTGCGGATCGACGAGCTGTTTTAAGTCGTCCTCCAGCCGCTGTAAAACAGCCTCATACTCCGCCCCCGGCTCCACAATTCCCTGCGGTTCCCGCCCTTTAAGGTTGACGCGCACAAAGCTGGTGAACAGCGAAGGAATCGCAAAAGCAGTCGTTTTTTGCCAGTCCGTTCCGGCATTTAACTGGTTTGCCAGCAGGCTTTCCTGGGTTGAAGAAGGCAGAAAGCGGCTGATAGCAAGACGCAAAGGCTGCGGGATTATCTGCCGCGCCAGATTCAACAGGCTTGGCTGGCGCTGCCCCGGCGGCAAACTGACGTGATAGCCCAGTTGTCGGCAGAAAGAATCGATTAGGGTAGAAGTGGGATATTCGTCTTGGGAACCGTACAGTGAATAGATGATAATGTTAGCATCTTTCGGCAGTTGCGCCAGCAGCGCCCCGACTTCCCGATCGACAGCTTGATACATATTGCGGATGGCGTGGGTTAACTCGTTTTCCCCACTCGCTGTGCCGTTACCTCGCGCTTCGGGCCGGTATTTCCAAAATTGGGTGCTGGCTGGGTCTGTTTCCGAAAAAGTGATGTTAATTAAATCAAAATTGTCCCGCGCCAGGAGAGTTATGCAGAGTTTTCCTTTCTTCTCGAGTCGCTCTAGCAGGCGGCGGTACATTTGCAAATCATGTTGGAAATCGCTGTCAGGCATCCCAGGAATCATCATTCTCGGGCCAACTAGGTTTAAGACTTCTTTGACTAACTCGGCTGGCTCTGTCGAAGGGGGATCTGGAGAGTGAGTGTGGGTTCCCCAATTGGAAATTTGCATGCCCTGGATACCGGGTATGGGATCGATGTCAGGTACGTCAGCGATGAAAACCTTTTTGGAACGGTCGCAAAAGTAAGACCAGAAGGGAGGGACGCCCTTCACGACATCGCTCGGTTTTAAATTTTCTAGCTCGTAAGTTCCGGGCTTCAACTGCCGGAAGTAATAGTAGCCGTGTTCGGTTCGCGAAATGCCGCTGAATAGCGTTAAGGAAGCGCCATACTCGCAGATCATTTCGGGCCCGCCGGTCGCGCCCCAACATCCCCGTTCCAAAATCGATGCAATGGTTGGCAGGTAACCTTCTCGGGCCCAGCGCAAGATGGCTTCGCGATCGCCAGTATCGAGTCCGAACATGATTAAGGGGGGGGTTTTGGCATTATTTTCCATTGGCGTTCTCCTTAGCTAGTAAAAGAGGTTCATATAAACCGATAAATCTGTCCACAAAAGTTGCTTCGCTGAAGTCTTTCAGCGCCACCTCCCGTCCCGCTTGCCCCATCTGTTCTGCCAGATCGCGGTTTTGCAGCAGCCGCAGCAAAGCCTCTGTTAAAGCACCGGCATCCTCCGGCGGTATGAGAAAGCCGGTGTGACTGTCCCGAACGATTTCGGTCAGTCCCCCAGAACCGCTGGCGACTGCCGCCGTGCCTCGCATCATCGCCTCAGCCGCCACAATCCCGAACGGTTCCTGCCATCGCGACGGGACAGCCTGCACCCATGCACTGGCAAAGTGCAGTTCCATTTCTTCGCGAGACAGGTGCCCCAGCAGAGTGACATTTTGCTGCAGTTTGTATTCGGAAATCAGCTCGGCCAGCGCCTTGCGTTCTGGCCCGTCTCCGGCTACTAACAGCCGCGCCTGGGGAATTTCTGCGGCCACTTTTGCGAATGCCCGCACTAAGATATCCGCACCTTTTTCCCAAACCAGCCTGCCGGCAAAAGCCACGGTTGGCGGCGATGAGAGAGGTGGGCGTTGGGGGCGAATGGGAATCCCATTCCAGACAACTTCCACCGGCTCGATGCCCTCTGCCACCAAGCGCCGCTTTGTTGCTTCGCTATTGGCGACAATTAAATTAAAAGCATCGCGCCAGTGCCGCCACAGTTTCATCTGCAGCATCAGGGGCAGCCAGTCGCGCAGGGGCAGGCAGCCTTTAGTGTAGCACACCGCACCGGCTCTGTCAATGCAGCTTGTCCCATCCGGCAGCATCTTGGTGCCGAGCGGACAAATCGCTCGATACCAGGCAACGTGATACAGGCTGGGTATATCTTTCAGCAAGGGCAAAATCAGCGGCGAAAGTTGCGTCAAAAATATTCTAACATGAACGATATCCGGCTGAAATTTTTTCAGAATTTCACTCAACTTTCGCAACGCCCAAGGATTGGCGGTTTGCAAGAGCGTGCGGAAACTGGAGGTTGTGCCAAAACACTCGCTATCCGCTAGGCTTTCTGCTGCGCCGCCTTTGGCGCAACTGGCAAAAAGTCTGGCGTCGTGCCCCCGCTGCCGCAACCCCTCTCGCAGTGCCAGCATCATCAGTTCAGCGCCCCCAGTCGGCGTTCCGTAGTCGTTAACCAGCAAAATTTTCATCTTTCATCGGCTCAACGCACCTGCCCAACAACTAGACTGCGATAATTTTATAGCGGTTCGGCCCAGAAACCCGGTTTCTTTAAGAAACCGGGTTTCTCAGTCCCTCACTAATATGAGAGACGCTATAGTGGCACTAGACATAGCCCTTCTGGCGATACCACTGAACCGTTTGTTTAATCCCTTCTCGCACGGAAACTTTGGGACAATAGCCCAGTTCTTTTTCTGCTTTGGAAAGATCCAGAATCTTGTCGGCTAGAAACAGAGCGTATCGGTGGACGCGGGGCAACTCAAACCCAAAGCGCTTGTAAACGGTTTCGCCCAGAGCATTGAAAGCGCGATAGGGAGCCACCGGCAGGCTGCCGAATGAATTCTCGATCCCCAATTCTCGGGCAATCATCTCTACCAACTCCTTGACCTTGACCGGTTCTTTGCCGGCGATTAGATAGCATTCCCCTTCTATCCCCTTGGTCTGGGCGCAGCGCCGCAGCCCGTCTACCACGTCTGAGACGTAACCCAAATGATCGTGATTTTCCCCCGTGCCTATCATCCGAAAGCGCTTGGTTGCAATGATTTTAGTCAAACCTAACAAACTCAAGGAACCGGGACCGAAAACACCCGGCAAGCGAACGATCGCGACAGGCAATCCCTCTTTCTGATAGCCAGACCGAACCACCTCCTCACCCAACCACTTCGATTCGCGATAGGCAGAGCTGGGATTGGGGGGCGAGTTTTCAGTAACAGGCGGATTTTTAAGAATTCCATAAACGCCCGCACTGCTAGTATAAACCAGCCTTTCAACATTCGCTTTGAGGGCGGCACGGACTAGATTTTTTGTGCCTTCTATGTTCACTGTAAAGTACAGTTTTATAGAGGTTCCGGGCTTTAACATTTGAGCGGCAAGGTGATAGACCTGCTGGCAACCTGTGACCGCTCTCTCCACCGCACCGGCATCTGTAATGTCTCCGCGAACAATTTCAACATCCAGCTTCTCTAGCAAGGAAGTATCGCTCGATTGCCGCGCCATAATTCTTACGTCGCACCCGTCTTTAACCAGGGTTTCAGTCAGGTGACTCCCCACAAATCCAGTTGCTCCTGTTACCAAAACTTTCATCCTCTGCCTCCCATCGACTCTTTTCTCAGCACCAACATCAGACTTTTTCTGCCCACTGCTTCATCGCGAGCGGTGCTAGTAATGTAGCGTACATCCCGCTCATTTCAGAAGCGCGAGCTACAGCCGACATGACCGCGACCAGTGGCAGGAGCGCCCAGCGGCGGAGCGAACTGATTTCTAGAAGGCGGCTAAATCTGAACCAGCGCCGAATGTCAAGCATGACGTGCCATCCCATAGTCACCAACGGCTCTAAAACACTTGTCCGCGCTATCCATTGATTGGGGTAATCTTTATCCAAGCGCCTTAAGGAGAAAACTTCATAACCGTACCGGAAATGCAAGCTGACGAGCCAATACCGCCACGAGAAGTAATGCGCGACTTGCTGTTTCGGCTGCAAAGCGATTTTGCCTCCTGCGTTCACGATCGCTCGGTAGAGCAGTGGGGAGGCGCAGATCCGTCCGAATTCAGTCCTGTACTGGTGGGTGCGAAAAGTCTCCGCTCGGAAGACAACGTTGTGATCCATAAAGCCTAATGGCTGCGGCAGCTGTCCGCCTTTATTTTTGCCGAGAATCCAGCCCCAAGTGATTGATGCCGCTATTTGCATTATGGTATCATCTGGATTGAAGCCGCTGTCATTTCTAAAAAGACTCGGCCCCACCACGACATCGGCTCCGCTCTCGATCGCTCCCACCGCTGAAGACAGCCAGGTCGATTTCGGACGCACGTCAGAATCGGTAAAGGCGATAATTTCGCCGCAGGCGATTTCAGCGCCTAGATTTTTCAATTCGTAATAGTTAGCGCCATCGATTTCCACCGTCCTCACAGAGAGAAACGGCGTCCCGCTTGAATACAGACGTTTCCATTCCTCAGTTTGTGCGAGGCTCCCAACCAGCACCACCTCTACACGTTCGAGCGGAAAGTCTTGCTGTTTCAGGGCATCCATAGTGGCTGCCGCTGTCCCGAGTTCTCGCGACTCGTTATATCCTTCCACCACCACGGAAACTAGCGGTTTACTGGCGGTTGCTGTTTGTTCTATCGGTGTCTCCATATCGGCGGTCTTTGTATCAGTTTTCATCGGCGTTAACTCTATGATATAATAGGCTTTTATGCGCGGGATGCCGGCGTGTTCATAAAATCCCCGCTTCTAAGGCAATGCGGCTTCCCGTAGCGGCTGATTTCTCCGCTGCTGCGATAACCGCTAGGCTGCAATAGCCATCCCAAAAATCAGGTTTAGTTGGCTGATTCGCTCGCGCAGCCGCTACAAAATGCGCTAGGGCTGCCTGATAAGATGGCTCGTTGCTGGGGGCGAGAATTTTCCCCACTAGGTTGGGGCTGCTCAGGAGGGATTTCAGTCTGCGCCCCAGGGGTTTCAGCCGAGAAGTATCGCGGGTAGCCGGCGCAATTTCAAGATTGGGCACTTGATAGCGGTCGAGTGTCAGTTTGCCGGCTTGACCGTATATTTCAAAGCGGTCCTCATCCACCGCGCTCATGGAAAAGAAGCACTGCACCGGCAGCCCGCCGGTCAGCTGCAATTCTAGCATGGCGCTGTCGCCCTCACTGCGCAGCGTTCGCACCAGAGCCCACACCTGGCTCACTTCTTCTTCAAACAAAAAGCGAACCATATCGATGTGGTGCGAGGCCAAATTCAGCAAAACCCCACCCCCACTTGACCTCAGCTGCTGCCAAACCGGCAGAGTTCTTGCAGCGGAAGAAAACACCGATCGCACGCTCACCACTTCGCCTAGCTGTCCCGATTTTATGTATTCCTTGGCCGCCTGGTAAATTGGATTGAAGCGATAGTTAAAACCCATCATCCCAACCGTACCAGCACTCCGCCAAGCGTCAAGCGCATCTCGCGCATCCTCAAGATTCGCAGCTAGGGGTTTTTCCAAATAGACGTGTTTGCCCAGTTTCAAAGCCGCCTCTGCCGCCTCCGCGTGCAGCCCATTCGGCAAGCAGATAACCGCAGCTCCCACATCTGATTTCTCCAGCATTTCCTGCCAGTCAGAAAAGGCAATCGCCTTTGGCACCCTGCGACTCGCTTCTTCTCGCCGCTGCGGATCTGGTTCCGCCAGCGCCACCAATTCAGCGTCCGGCAGACGCGCCAGCACATTCAAGTGTGCCAGCTGAACGATCCGACCGCAACCGATCAGCCCTACTTTGAGTCTAGACATGCTTCGCTGCTCCTCCCTGCCGGCTTTTTCTCAAACTCCTCATAGTACGACCGTTCAGTATTGACCTCCCACAAATCGTGGTTTTCTCCCAGGATATTTTTCACCGCCAGCATCCCCGCCAGCATCGAGTGATCCTGATTGTTATAGCGGTGCGTGCCGTTCCGCCCCACCGTGTGCAAGTTTTCAATCGTTTCTAAAAAGCTTTTGATAACCTTTAAATGCTGCCGGTATTCGCTGTCGTACACCGGATAGGCTTTCGGCTGGCGGATGACAGTCCCTTCTTCCACGTCGCCCGGACTGGCCAAACCTATCTCGCCCAGCTCCTTAGTTGCCAGCTCGATCAGCGCTGTGTCTGTCATGTTCCAGATCGCATCGCCTTCGTTGCAGAAATATTCCATCCCCAGGCAAGTCTTGCTGGCATCGGGAACCATCGCCGGACTCCAATTCTTGAAGTTCTGTATCCGCCCCACTCTCACCTCTGGCGCGTGAATGTAAATCCAGTTGTCTGGAAATAAATTCGCTCGGTTTATGATGAGGGAGACAATGAGAAACGCCCGGTATTTCAGGCTTTTTGCCGCACGCACCACCTCTTCTGGCGGCGCAGGGTCAAGCCGCAAAATCAGTGAGGTAACAGGCATTGAGGAAATGAAATGTTCCCCACAGAGTTGAACGATTTCCCCTTCCTTTTGGGCGGTAATGCTTGTAATGCGATTCCCTTCCCGCTCCAACTTTAGCACGCCGGTGTTGAGCCACACCTGACCGCCTTGGCTCTCGACTTTCTCCTGAAATCGCTCCCACATCATCCCCGGGCCCAAAACCGGGTAGTCAAATTCCTTAATCAAGCTTTTGGCGTTCTTGCTGCCGAAAAGAGCGTTGAGAATGGCTGTTTTTACCGAGAGTCCTTTGATGCGCTGGGCAGCCCAATCGGCTTGGATGTGGTGACAGGGAACTCCCCAGACTTTTTCAGTGTAAGTTTTGAAGAAGGTTTGGTAGAGGCGCTCGCCGAAGCGATTGATTACCCACTGCTCTAGGGTTTCTTCTTCTTTTAAGGGCTGCCATTTGATTTTGAGGTAGCTCAGCAGCATCAGCAGGCTTTCGATTGGCCCCACATGATAGAGCGTATTGAATATTTCCAGGGGGTAGTTGAAAAACCGGCCCTTATAGTATATGCGCGACAGGCGGGGAACTTTGATGAACTCTTCTCCCAGCACTTCCTGCCACAGTTGCTGCACGGCTTCGACTTTAGTGTAAAATCGGTGGCCGCCAATATCGAAGCGATATCCTCTGTATGTCTCCGTGCGCGATATTCCGCCGACTTTATCGGCTTTTTCCAGCACAGTTGGCAGAATCCCCTGTTTGACCAGTTCGTAGGCAGCGGTCAGCCCAGCGGGACCCGCACCGATAACGATAACCGGCTGACGGTCCATGAGTACACCTCTGAAGTTTTTTGGTATGAGCGCTTTGTTTTAGGTTTTGCGAAAACTCACCCTGAAAGAAGTCAACCGGCGCAGCTGGTAAGCCGCTGTCCCGAGCGCAAAGGCAAGGCCACTATAGAAATAGTACAGCCAGTGCCAAGGTACGGTCTGGATTGCAAATAACAAACCGCGCTGCCGGTGGAAAAAACGATACACCGGCCAATTGATTGCCAGCAGCAATACCCCCTGCAATCCAGCAACGAGTAGAGCGCTTCCCCACCACAATGAAACCACTATAGCACTCAGCAGCCCGTATGTCAAGATGACGCTGATGCGACTTTTCATTTGCAGGTTCAGGTCATTTTTCAGCTGCCGGTCGCGGCAAATCAATTCAGTCCAAGGCAGCGCTCGGTAGAAGAAATCCGCTTTTAATAGCGACACCACTCCCCACCGCTTTAGATGCTTGACTTGCAGCGTTTTCACCAGCCGAATCCTGTACCCCGCCCCCTTGAGCCGGTAGCCCAGTTCGATATCTTCAACCGATGGGTGCCGGTACGATTCGTCGAACCCCCCCATTTTCAAGAAAACCTCTCTCCAGATGCCACCGCAAGCCCCCCAGAAGGTGAACGCTTCCTCAGAAGCTGTCTGGTGAGTGTAGTGGTGGAAAAGGTTTTTATACTGGGACAGGAAATTGCCAGATCCTGGCGCTTCGTCATAAGCTCCTATAATAGCAGCTATCTCTGTCTCCTGAGTGAGGGCACCCGCAATTTGGCTCACGGTATCGGGCGGGATGGCTACGTCAGCATCCATAAAAAAGAGGATGTCACCCTTTGCCATCTGCGCCCCCAAATTCCGCGCCCGCGCCGGTCCCCCAGCTGCCGGTACTCTCAGCACCTTGGCTCCGAATTCCTCAGCTAAACGCCAAGAACCATCTGTATCGCCATCAGCGACGACAATGATTTCCCCAGGGAGAGGATCTAATTTGGCCAAGCTAGACAGACAGGTGCGGAAATTTTCGCCTCCATTGTGGACTGGAATCACAATTGAGATCGTTGGACTGGTAAGGGATGGCATAGCTAAAGCTGTCAGCGTTTGACGCTGGCCCACCGCCTGCGAATAAGCGTTTTAGTGGGCCGTTATTTTTGACTTTTCTTACCCGCTCTTTCAGCTTACAGAGCAAGTCTTTCAATGTCAATGCGCACTCCGCACCTCAAATCTAAAGTTTTTGTGAACCCGAGCGGCTGTTTTTCCCTAGTTTTGTAAAGCTTAATTAAAGCTAGGGGCTGGCGGCTAGCAGCCGGCGGCGGCTGGGGGTTTTAGAGGTTAGCTGCCGGCAGCTCGTGCTTTAAGAAATGTTACATCCGTTCCAGGAGTGGGCCAGAGGTGGGAGGGCTGCCGGTTGCCAGACGACCGGTCAGGGGCATTGCCGGGCAATTTCCTAGGACCGGCCAGAATGCCTGCCCCTGTCCTCCAGATGCGTGCGGGGAAAAAACATTCTCTTGAAACCCGCCCCACCCTAGGGCAAATCACTCACCGGCAAACACAGACCGGCGGCTATCGCCCACCGGCCAATCTTTATTTTCGCCCCCCACGACCAGCTTTTTAATTGCCACATACTCCTTGCTAAATTGAATCAGGGCGTTGAGCAGGACATCCAAAGCGATCGCGTCACTGGTTCCCAGGTCAAACCAGCATCGAGCCCAGGTTCCTTGATACTCAAACTCTCCCATATTGTGCATCAGCGCCATCATGCTGTCCTCAGCAACGTCAAGGTCATACTCCATATAGCTGATATCGATGCCTGCCTCCTGTATCTGGAGATTTTCAGCATTGAACCCCCCCAGCTTGCCGAGAGAAAACCAGGAATTAAAGATTTCCTCAACATACTGCTTCTCCACCTCGCTGGGAACAGTGTCAAACTCCAGCCACACCCACAGATCAAAAGGATTAAATTCGCGAAACTGTACTTGCATCGTCACCCACCCTCTAGTCTAATCGCGGCACTTCACTTGGCCCCCAGATGCCCGGCTCCTCTCTAATTTTATCGCGCAGCGCGTCACAATTTCGCTCTTTCTTATCGAGGTGTCTTTGATTCCTGCACTCCTCAAAGAAAATCTGCTGTACCAGGCTTTTCGGGAGGATGTCCGGTTTGGCCAGAGCGAGCTGAAAATGCTCCTTAGCTTCCCCCTCTTTTTTCAGCTTAACCAGGATTTGAGCTTTTAGATAGTGCACCTCTGGATTGTTGGGCGTCTCGGCAAGGGCGCGATTGATGTATTCCAGCGCCCTGTCATATTGTTTCATATCCCGGTGACCGACCGCAATCCCCCGCTCTGCCAGATAGCGGGGGCTGCCATACTTTTCTAACCGGTCCATTGCCTGACTTGGGTCAGCAAAGGGCAGATTCACCGCCAGCATCAGATCCATATATCCCTTGAGCAAATTGACCTCTGGATCTTCGGGGGCGATTTTTTCAGCCGCATCCAGATGCTGGAACACCAGCCGCAATTTATTCAGCGCTTGCGGAGTCCCCCTGACCGTGCCTTCCTTCTCCAGGATGTAAGCGCCTTCTAAAAAATGGCCAACTGCCGTGTAGAGATTGCCGCGCAAGGGGTTGGTGCCGGCCAGCTTTTCGGCAGTTTCGCGAGTTTTGGTCGCGGAGGCATTGAAACTCCCCTCATCCTCTCGCATGTAAGCTAAAGACGCCTTCATTGCATAAACCAAAGGCTCGTCAGGCTCGCTCGACAGAGCTTTTTCCAGGCGCTCTGTTGCGGCTTTATAGTTCCCCTCCACGAATAGCGCTTTGAACGCAGCTCCTGTATTTTCTCCAACCGCTTGAGCGTTACTGTTGCGGAAGGGATCTTCAGCCAGAGTTGGGCGAGCCGGCAAACAGAGGGTGTGCAGCCCAGTGAGTGCCGTCAGGGCAATCGCAGCTGTGCCGGCCTTCCGCACCAGCTGCCTTCTAGCACTCGCACCAATCCTCCGCACAAGAGTGGGAAACCGCTCTATCATAGTTGGGTCAAAAAAAACAGTACCTGTGGAATCAACACTGTCTCAATCCTACTCACTGCGGCGGGACTTACCCACAGCGGTGAGGCTAAACCGGGTTTCTGGTTCTGGAACGAGAGCTGCAGCGTCCAGACGGCTGGTTGAGAAACCCGGTTTCTGCGTAACTCCTGTGCTGTTCCGCCGAGGCGCGCCGTACCCGGCAGAACTTAGATTGTAGATTCCACCGGCTCTCCTCAAATCCGAGCGTCCCAAATCCGGGTGCCGTTTCCGCACGGCACGGGCTGCGGAAACCGTCGGGCCATCGGGACTCCCGACCGGCAGCTGTGTGCTGGGTGCGACAGTTTGCCAGAATGGATGGCAGGTATCAACTCCCGGCCTCCCCTCTGGATGCCCGGGTTGCCACTCCCCAGCACCACTCGCTCACCTGATCTCGCTCACCTTTAGTGGTACTTTCTGAATGCTCTATCTGAGAAACTTGGTTTACCACCCACCGGCTACCCCCACCCCCATCCTGAAAGCCATCAACCTGGAACTCGCCCCCCAGCAACTGGGGCTGGTGATTGGCCCGAGCGGGTCTGGCAAAACGACCTTACTGGAAATTTTAGCTGGGCTGGCGCAACCCACCGGCGGGAAAGTCTTGTGGCGCGAGGCAGAACTCCTGCCCGAACACCTGCAACAGCTTGCCGGACTGGTGTTTCAGTTTCCAGAGCGGCATTTCTGCGGCAGCACTATTCTACAAGAATTGCGGCTCGGACACCCAGAGTTGGGGTCAGAACAAGTCAGCCAAGCTCTGGGGGAAGTGGGGCTGGCTCACTTGCCGCTGCAAACCTCACCCCATTCCCTAAGCGGCGGACAGCAGCGACGCCTCGCCCTGGCGGTGCAGCTGATTCGCCAGCCCCACTTGCTGCTGCTGGACGAGCCCACTGCCGGTTTGGACTGGTCGATGCGCCGGCAGCTGGTGAATTTGCTCGCCAAGCTGAAAACCCACTGGAGCCTGCTGGTTGTCACTCACGATGCCGGCGATATGTTGAGTGTGGCCGACCGCTGCTGGACTCTCAATCACGGCTCCCTGCTGCCGGTGGAGCCTGATAAGCTCGCTATCACCCAGCAGCTGTCAGCTGTTAGTTCTTGAGCGGTGATTTATAGCGGTTCTAATTGATTGGTAATTTTTTTTGACCGCCGCCGTGAAGGAGCGCCAAGAAAGGAAAAACCTGAATTTCACAAATCATTTAGAATAGCTCGATAAAGTATATGTTACCTCTGCGGAGCGCCCATTTGGAAAATAGTCCACTCTTTTTCTCGTTTCCAGAGGGATCTGGGAGCGAGGGAACGCGAGATTCCTCGGCTCCCCCTGGGAAGGAGGTTAGCGATATTGGATGAAACGATGTCGGATGAATTAGCTGAAAACTCTTTAGTCAAGACTGAAAAGGTTTTGGTGCTGCCGGAAATGATGCCGGTGTGGCAGGAAACGCTGGGCTGGCAGCCCTCTGCCGGCTTCCAGCAGCAATTTCAGCTCCTTTACGAGCTGATTTTGCAGGGGAACAGCCAGATGAATTTAACCCGCATCACCTCTCCAGAGGATTTTTGGGAAAAACATCTCTGGGATTCCCTGCGCGGAATTGCGCCTTTTTTGAAGGCGTCTGCCGGAAGCGCCAGCGGTGAGCCCCCTCCGGATGCCGGCGCGCAACCGGCATCTTCTCACGCGGGTTTGAAAGTTATTGATATTGGCACGGGTGCCGGTTTTCCGGGGCTGCCGGTGGCGATTGTCAAGCCGGAATGGACTGTTTCCCTGCTCGATTCCACTCGCAAAAAAATTGCCTTTGTCAGCTCGCTGATCTCCGATTTGGGGATTGAAAATGCCACGGCGGTGACCGGCAGGGCTGAGGAAATTGGCCAGCAGCCCCAGCACCGGCAGAGTTACGATATCGCCCTCCTGAGAGCGGTCGCACCGGCATCCGTGTGTGCGGAATATGCCCTGCCTTTGCTGAAAACCGGCGGACAGGCTGTTCTCTATCGCGGACACTGGACCGCTCAGGAGACAGACGCCCTGGGCAAGGCGGTGCAGCGCCTCGGCGGCGCGATTGAGTCACTTGAGGCATTCACCACGCCGGTGGACCGGGGCATTCGTCACTGTGTGTGCCTCCGGAAAGTGGCGGCGACACCGGCAGCTTTCCCTCGCCCCACTGGCGTGCCGGCGAAACAGCCGCTCTAGGGACTGTTCTTAACGCACCCCACTCCCCCTCTCCCCTCGTGGGCGCTCTCACTGCCCACATCTCCTAAAAAGCTTATCCCGACAGGGTTTCAGGCGCTAAGCTCCAAGCCTTGCTCTGAAAGCTCTCCCAGGACCAATGGGGAACGCAACAGCTCGCTGCCGGCTGCCGCCGGCGGTGAGGGGGAGCTGTGCGGGACAGCCGGTCCCAAAACTAATATCCGGAAGAAAGCATATATACAAAACCGGTCTAAACTCGGGGTTTTGTGAAAATCATTTAGTCGTAAATCATCTCATTTCCAGGAAATCTCCCGAAAAATGGCCGTGGGGTGGGGGCGTGGACTGGGGTGAGGGGGTGCCGGCAGGGGCGATCGCCACTCGAAGGGGGCAAGTCTGGCCCCGAAAAGCAGATTGGCCCCTCTGCAGCGGGGCCGGTTTAGGCTAAATTTATTAATATCCGGAAGAAAGCATATATACAAAACCGGTCTAAACTCGGGTTTTTGTGAAAATCATTTATCCGTAATACTTATCAGTTACGGTCGGGGCTCGGAAGCCCCTCACCCCCATCCGCTCTGCTTTCGGGGGCTTTTTGAGGGGGGTGAGGGGATGCTTTTGCGGGCGCTCAACCGAACCCGATATCAGCCGGCAGCTTGGGCAAACCGCTTGTTAATTTCCTCCCAGTTGAGAACGTTCCACCAAGCGCTCAAGTAATCGACGCGGCGGTTTTGGTATTTGAGATAGTAGGCGTGCTCCCAAACGTCGTTGCCCATGATAGGATAGCTGCCATCCATGAAGGGGCTGTCCTGGTTAGCGGTGCTGATCACTTCCAGTTTGCCGGTGCCGGTGCGCACCAGCCAAACCCAGCCGCTGCCGAATCGCTTGTTGCCGGCATCGTTGAACTGCTTTTTGAAAGCGTCAAAGCTGCCGAAAGTTTGTTTGATAGCGTCTGCGATCGGGCCGGTGGGCTCCCCGCCGCCATTAGGTTTCATAATTTTCCAGAACATGCTGTGGTTGACGTGTCCGCCGCCATTATTGCGAACCGTCGTCCGAATATCCGAGGGGACGCTGTTGATGTCGCGCAGCAGCTGTTCGGGAGTCTTGCTTTTCAACTCCGGGTGTTTGTCCAGCGCATCGTTGAGGTTTTTGACATAAGCGGCGTGGTGTTTGTCGTGATGGAACTGCATCGTGCGCTCATCGATATGCGGATCGAGGGCGTTGTAGGCGTAGGGTAAAGCCGGCAGCTCGACGTAAGGCTTTGCGTTTTGAGCCACCTGTGTGCTGTCCCCTTTTTTTGAGGGTGTGCGCAAGCTCTCTCCAAACGCCCCGCAAGCGCCGGTGGTGACTGCCCCAACACCGGCTCCCAGCAAAATCAAGAAATTTCGACGATTGAGTGTCATAAGTGGTATAGGCTCCTAAAAAGTCACAGCCATTATAGCAGTTACAAATAATTTGCGTTCTCCCCTCTCTCTTTTCTTGGCGCTCCTTCACGGCGGCGGTTAATAAAAAAACTAATTAGTACCCACTCAATTCTAACTGCTACAGCTGAAATTACTCCTTTGATTAGATTAAATGCCTGCCCCCGCACAGCGCGACTGGATACTTATACTTACCCTGCCACAGGGATGCGAGCCGCAACGGAAGAATTGAGCCGGCTGGATTGGAATCAGTCACTCCAGAATCTTATAATACCATATCCGGCAGATTAACTGCAATCAAAAGCCAGAGAAAGGGGTTCAGGCAATGCGATGATGCCCCACGCCCGAATGCCCCACGCCCGAACAGCCCACGCCCGAACGCCCCACGCCCCATCCCCCTGTCTCGTTTAGGCAGTATAATTAAAGAGTAGAGAGAGGACAAATTATGCAATCCGCCTTCCACCTCAAAACCAACATCTTGCCAGGGAATAAGATTGAAATCGATGTGCCAAGTGGTTCGGTTGGCGAGCCGGTCGATGTTTTCGTCATTTTGCCAGAAAAACCGGAACCCCCACGGCGTTCTGTTATTGAGTTGCTAGAACAGATCCGCAGTCAACGCGCTAGCAAAACCGCTGATGAGATAGACCAGCAGCTGCAAAAGGAGCGGGACTCATGGGAGAGCTAATGATTCCATCCTCGGCCACTGTCTGTGCGGACACATCCGTTCTAATTTACAGTGTGGAGGAAAAGCCTGATTACTGGTCATTGCTGCAACCTCTTTGGTTAAAGTTTCAAGCCGGTGAAATTGAAATTGTCTGTAGCGAACTGGCTTTGATGGAAACTCTAGTCGTCCCTCTGAGAAAATATGATAGCGTTTTGATAGATGCTTACGAACAACTGCTTTTGTCAGCAGGAATACGATTGATTCCCATCACTCAATCTGTGCTGAGGGAAGCGGCGCGTCTCCGCGCTACGACCAATCTGAAAACACCCGACGCCATTCACGCTGCTACAGCCTTAGCTACAGGTTGTACCATGTTTTTGACCAACGACAGAGGGTTTCGAGGTGTGCCCGGTTTACCCGCTGTTATCCTCAGTGAAGTGCTGGCATCTTGATGGGTGCGAGATAGGGAGAGATTGACCGGCGTGCTGTGGGGCTAAAGCCCAACTAGAAACTTTGGGCTAAAGCCTAACTACAAACTTTGGGCTTTAGCCCAACTACGAACCTTTGGGCTTTAGCCCAACTACAAACTTTGGGCTTTAGCCCAACTACGAACTTTGGGCTTTAGCCCAACTACAAACCTTTGGGCTTTAGCCCAACTACAAACTTTGGGCTAAAGCCCAACTACAAACGCCTGCCGACTATTGATGGGTTATAATCAACTGCCTCAAGCTAGCTTCCCAGCGCAAACCTTGGCGCAACTATTCTCAGGAGAGTGCCGTAAAAATCAGCATCAAAACTTCCCCCTCCCCGCTTGCGGGGAGGGGGTTAGGGGGTGGGGTTCAAATTTACTGCTGCGACAGGCGCTTTACGGGTTCTCCCGCCAAAAGCCGGTCAGCCTCCGCCAGCAGCGCCGGTATCTTGTCCGCATGGGGACTTCTCGCCAAACACCGGCTCAAATCCAACTTCTCCACCCCTGAAGCTCTCTCACCCCGAAACCAGTAACTCCCATTCCCCATCAGGTTGTAACGCTTCTTGCCGTAGTCAATCATATCATAAGCCAGCGCCAAATTCCTCAGCCACAAAATCACCGGAATATTAATCCCACCCGGCGTGTCTTCATGCGCCGGCAAACCGATATGCCAGGTGCGCACCCACTCTTCCCCCAGACAGGCGACGGCTTCTTTCTCCAACCTTTCCAAAATTGCCGGCAAAATCTCACCCGCCTTATCCAAAAGAGGCAAAGTCTTTAAATGCTCGTCAAAATCCGTTGGGCGCTCGGGACCCACAGACAGCGTGTGCACCTGCGGATGGCTCAAACAGAACAAATTATTAAACACCATCGGACTCAAAGGCTGGCACAAATTCACTAACTTTTGCGGCGGTTTATAGAGCATTCCACCCTTATCCGAAGGGCTGATAATAAACACGCCCATATCGTGCCGCGTCGCCGCTTCTATTGCCGGCCAGTTGAATTGATTGATGTAATACCAGTGCAGGTTGACGTAATCAAACTGGTTTGTTTCAATTGCCTTGACAATCATCTCAGTGGGTGCGTGGGTGGAAAAGCCAATAAACCGCACCTTTCCCTCATATTGTAGCTTCTTAGCCACCTCCAGACAGCCACCGGCACGAAGGCTCCAGTCCAGCGACTCCGCATGATTGACACCGTGCAGCGCCAGCAAATCAACATACTCCAGCCGCAGGTTCGCCAGCGACTGCTCAAATTTGCGGCGGAACTCGTTTGGATCTGCCACCGGCAAAACTTTAGTCTGGACAATCAGCCTGTCGCGGGGAAAAACCGGCAGAATCTGCCCCAGATGCACCTCAGAGGTGCCGTAAGCTCGCGCCGTTTCAATGTGATTGATTCCCACTTCCATAGCGCGGCGAATCGTGGCTTCCACATTCCGCTGACTTTCCGCTGGAATTTCGGATACCGGCACATCTTGCCACTTGTACTGATATCTCATGCTGCCGCAGGAAAACACCGGCATTGGCAATTCTGTGCGCCCAAATCTTCTGTATTGCATTCTTTAGATTAGATTGTTGTGTTAGGATTTTTAACCGCAGAAGTACAAAGAGAAACGCAGATGTTTTTTTTCCCTGGTTGGTGGGCTGCTGCCTGCATCTTAGAAACCCGGTTTCTTTAAGAAACCGGGTTTCTCTGTATCTGACGCTTCTGGAGAAAAGCTATAATGCTTTTTGGGGATTTCTGGGGGCTCCGCCTCCGGATGTGCGTTCCCAGGCGGACCCTGGGAACGAGATCGATCTAAACTCTCAAAACCCTATATTTCCCGCACCACCGGCTGGCCATCTTTAATTTCGCCAACCAGCACTACTGTGGCGACACCCACGAACAAGCCATTTTCTAAGACTCCGGGAATGTTATTCAAAGTCTTTTCTAGCTCAGCTGGGCTGTCAATGGAGTCAAACTTGACATCTATCACGAAATTGCCCTGGTCGGTAATCACCGGCCCCGCTTTTTTCACCCCCATGCGCAGTTGCGGTTTGCCGCCCAACTTTTCAATCGCCCGCATCACCGGCGTCATCGCCATTGGCAGCACCTCCACCGGCAGCAGGAACGTGGAACCCAGCTTGTCCACCAGCTTGGAACTGTCCACCACCACGATAAACTGATCCGCCAGCGCATCGACAATTTTCTCGCGGGTGTGGGCAGCGCCGCCGCCTTTTATCAAGTTTTTATTCGGATCTACTTCATCGGCACCATCAATGGCCACATCAATCCGGTCAACATCATTGAGCGTCACCAGGGGAATCCCGTACTGCTTTGCCAGCACTTCCGCTTGAAAAGATGTCGGAATGCCCTGAATGTCTTTTAAATCGCCGGTTTTCAGGCGCTCACCGAGGTACTGGAGGGCATACGCCGTCGTTGAGCCGGTGCCCAGCCCCACAATTGTGCCCGATTGCACCCGGTCTGCAGCCGCCTTACCGACTTGCTGCTTCATCACCGTAACCGGGTCAGCTGCTGTGGTCATAACCAAAACTCCTCCGCAAATACTGTGGTGCCACGAATGCTAAGGTTTAGTTTAGTATCATGCGGCACCTTTACTAACTTCACCGGCACGCCTATTACCGTTTCCGCGCTCCTCCGGACTGTAAAGCGCCCGATACCACCCGCTGCAACGCTCCCCTCGCTTAGGTTTTACTGAATTTCTCCGCCTCTAAAATCCAAAATCCACAATCCAAAATCTAAAATCGACATGGCCCCGATCTCGGAAAACCAAGAACAGCAGCACCCCCAGGCTCATATAGATGGCGAGACTGTCAAAAGCCTGCCCGAACAGAACCCCAGCGATTACAACCTCGCCGAGCTAGCGCGGCTGCTGATTCGCTATCGCGGCTTTCCCGGTGCCAGAGATATCCAGAAAGCCTTGCAAGAAACTCTCCAGCGCTGGAGCTTGACAGAAGAAGAGCTTTATGCTAAGACGCGGGAGATTCACGCTGCCGGTGGGGTGTACAAAAATCGAAATAAGAGAGGAGAGGAAGAGGATTAGAGTTAGCCGCTGGCATGCCGGCAGCCATAGGGTGCGCCAGAGGTAAGACACCCGGTTTCTTTAAGAAATCGGGTGTCTGAAACAAGCGTGAGAAACCAAGTTTTTTGATAGTCCTTACTGCAAATATTACTCGGTAGGAGTCATTTGTTTTGCAGAGTCTTGCGCCACCGGCTCTTGGGCCATACTAGCAGCCACAGGCGGACGGCCCCAGGGAGCTAAATGCCCCTCAGGGATTTTAGCGCTACTGGGGGCGGGAGGTCTGACCGCCGGCATTTGCTTCTTCAATTGCATGCCAGCGATTGCAGAAGCTTGCGCATCCATGACAGCGCTCAGAGGCGCTAGACTTTGCGCCAGCTGAGTTTGCTGCTCCAGCAGCTGCGTCGAAGACACCAAACCGCTCAGCCCATTAACCAGCCGTTTAATATTAGTGCGGAAAGACGGGTCGCCGGTCAGCTCATCCAAATCCGACGTAATCTTCTGGGCGTTCTGAAACGTAGCGCGAGCCGAATCTAGGGTCTGTTGCAGCATAACCAAGTTAGCCGGATCGGAAAGCTGGCGCAAATTGGCTGAAGCAGCAGCCGCATTGGCAGACACATCTTCTAGATTGCGGATAAATTGTCCCTCCGACAAGTCGCGCAACCGGGTTGAGGCAGCAGCCGCATTAGCAGACAGAATATCGAGATTGCGGACAAGCTCTCCCTGCTCCACCTGATTGAGAACAGGTCTGAGACTGCGCAAAGTCTGACCCATTTCGGCGCTGGTTTGGCTGATATTGTTAAGGGTTGCAACCAAAGTGGAGCGGTTGGACACGACGAGATCGTTAACATTTGCCGTCAGGCGATTCATCTGAGCTGCAGTTGCTCCCAGTTGCCCTGCTGTGGAGCCGATTTGAACAGTCATTGCGCCAACTTGATTGGAAACCCGCTCCAGGGAGTCCCCAACTTTAGTAGAAGTCCGGTCAACTGAAACCGCCATTCGATCGGCGGTCTGAGCCAGGGAATTCGCCGTTGTCGAGAAACTTTTTAGTTCTTGCCTGACTGTTTGAGTCAAACCAGAGAGCTCCCCGGTTAACTTAGCCACCCCCCCTGTAGCCGAAGCAGCATTTGTGGCCAAGGATTCAATTTTTTGAAAAAAAACGGGGTCCGTAATCAGCCGGGTTAATTGTACAGTAGAGCGGATTAGCTCGTCAAAGCTGACCCCTGGCTGGCCTTGCAGGCGCGATTTGTCACAAACAATCAAGTCTTTATTGCAGTTGCGATCGAGCGGCTTAGCCACATTCGCCACATCTGGTATCGTCTTCAGGGGTCTGATATCGATGGAACTCTCACCGATCAGACCTGACTCAGTAGCTTCGATCTCAACTGGACGCGGTATCACCAAATCTGCCGGTGAAATTTGAATAGTGACATCCACGCCATTCGCTCCCGGCTTAATCTCAGTAATTTGGCCGATCTCTACGCCGCGATACCGAACGGGTGCCCCTTCTTGCATCCCCCCAGCATCCTGGAACTCAACCACAACCGTATAGCTTTTCTTGCCGAGAGTCAGTCCTCCTAACCAGAAAACTAGAGCGCCAAAGCAACTCAGCCCCAGCACGAGCAACAGACCCACCGAGCCTTCTCGAACCGTTCGCGACCGCATATTTATTCCTCCCTACTATTGTATAATTAGCCCTGATTCTCGGCAGTCTTAAGGGGAGAAACCGGGTTTCGTAGGAGTTACCCAGTTGCTGGCAAGGGTTTCTGTGAGAGGGGAGAAACCGGGTTTCGTAGGAGTTACCTGGTTTCTAGCAAAGGTTTATTTGAGAAACCCGGTTTCTGGCATGCTAAGAGCTATCCTAACCGACGAGCTGGATGGGGCCGGTGACGCTGCCGGTGAAAAACTGTCGCACCAGGGGGTTCTCCACGGTGTCAATATCGCTGACAGTGCCCTCCCACTGCACCTTGCCTTGGTAGAGAAACACGATGCGGTCAGCAGTGCGGCGGATAGTGCTATCTTGGTGAGTGACCATCACATAGGTACTGCAGCCGCCTTTGGCTTGCAGGTCGCGAATTAAATCCTCAATCACCGTAGAGGCGATCGGGTCCAAACCGGCAGTGGGCTCGTCGTAGAGAATCACCTCTGGGGTGTCGCGAGGGTCGTGCGGGTTGCCCATGATAGCGCGGGCGAAGCTGACTCGCTTGCGCATCCCGCCAGAGAGTTCGGCAGGGTAGCGATCTCCAATCCCAGACAGCCCCACCATATCCAGACTTTTATTCACCAGTTCGCGAATTTCCCGGCGCGGCAGTTTGGAGCGCTGGTACAGCAGGAAGCCAACGTTTTCGTCCACCGTTAGGGAGTCAAACAGAGCCGCCTGCTGAAACACCATGCTAATCCGCAGCGGATCTTCCACATCGCCAATCAGCCCCTCGCGCAACTGTCCTTGGACATAGACCTCACCGGCATCGGGAGCCTCCAACCCCGCCACAATCCGCAGGCTAGTGGACTTCCCCGTCCCAGACGGGCCGATAATGGCCAAGGCTTCCCCCCGATAGACACTCAAATCGATGCGATCCAAGACGACATTGCTGCCAAAGGACTTACAGATTCCCTTGAGTTCGATTAGCGGCTCGTACATAGAATGTCAAGTCAAGTGGGTCGGCGCATCTTGGAGCGCAGACTGCTGCCAATTTAGCAGACGATATACTCTCTGACAGTATATCTTGGGAGGGAGAGAGCCTCGCCCGCCCGTGAGCCACCTGCAACTTTGCTCACAGACTCCATGTCACCTAGACTTTAGAAGCTAATTCCTTTTCCTGAGCGCCTCATCTCCTTAGCGTGTAAATTTGTCTGACAAACCCTTTTATCCCTCTCGGTTGGATCGGCCATGTCAATCGGTTTATTCAAACAAGTCCTGCAGTCCGGAAGTCGGACTCCGAATCGAATCAGCCAGTGGTTTAAGTGGTTGTCCCCCGGATTGCTGGTGAAGCGCTGGCTGCTCCTGAGCGCCACAGGAGTGCTGCTCGCCAGTCTCGGCATAGCGATCTGGATTAAGCTAACCCCCATTTTTTACTTGATCCAGCTCATCCAAGACCTGTTCGAGCTCCTTACCCGCGCCATCCCCAGCTACATCAGCGGGCCACTTGTCCTGCTTTTTGGAATGATCTTGATTTTCTTGGGACAAACCCGCACCGTGGGCTCGATCACCCAGGCGCTGATGCCTCAAGGGGATGAAGAGCTCGTTGACGTGCTGCTCAGCCACCGCAAGCTGCACCGGGGCCCAAAAATTGTGGCCATTGGGGGCGGCACCGGCCTTTCCACGTTGCTCAGGGGGCTGAAAAAGTACAGCGCCAACATTACGGCCATTGTCACGGTGGCCGATGATGGTGGGTCTTCAGGCCGGCTGCGCCGGGAAAATGGGGTGCTGCCGCCGGGGGATATTCGCAACTGCCTAGCCGCCCTCGCCGATGAGGAAAAATTATTAACAGAACTGTTTCAATATCGCTTTCGCGCCGGCAACGGACTGCTCGGCCACAGTTTTGGCAACCTGTTCCTCACCGCTATGAGCGACATTACCGGCGACTTGGAGCAGGCGATCGCGGCCAGCTCTAAAGTCCTCGCTGTGCGGGGAGAAGTCCTGCCCGCCACCCTCTGCGATGTCAACCTCTGGGCTGAGCTGGCGGACGGACGCCGCATTGAAGGGGAGTCCAGCATCACACAAGCCGGTGGCAACATTAGCAAAATCGGCTGCACGCCGGCCAATCCCCCTGCCTTGCCCAAAGCCCTGCAAGCCATTCGCGAAGCTGATTTTATTATTATCGGCCCAGGCAGCCTCTACACCAGCGTCATTCCCAATCTTTTGGTGCCCGAAATCGCCAGTGAAATCGCCGGGCGGCAAGTCCCCCGCATCTATGTCTGCAACATGATGACCCAGCCCGGCGAAACCCAAGGATACACTGTTGCCGACCACATCAGAGCCATCGACAGCGCCTGTGGCCAGCCCCTGTTCACTGCTGTGCTCGCCCAGCGCAAAGTCCCTTCCGCCAAAGCCCTGATCCGCTACGCTCAGGAAAAATCCCATCCCGTTTTTCTCGACCGCGAAGCCGTCGCGCAGCTGGGCCGCCGCATTGTCTTGGCCAATGTCATGGAGGAAGATCCCGAAACGGGTTACGTCCGCCACAACCCCCACCAGCTCGCCCGCGTGCTGCTGCGCTGGTACAGCCGCGCCCAAGCGGTATAATTTTCAAGTTTCAATTTTCAATTTTTAATTTTCAATTTCAATTTTCAATTTTCAATTTTCAATTTTCAATTGGATTGGTCTGACTGGGCCAATAAACCGGGTTTCTTTTGATCTGAACGCCAAGAAACCCGGTTTCTCTGACCGTCCTATTTTATTGACAAATTCCCTCTGATATGATATGCAACCACTCGGTTCAAAGATGACGCAAGAGGCGATTGCACTTTCTCTCCCAGATGCTGAGGCCACTCGCTCTCTCGGCAGGGCCCTGGGACTGTCCCTGCCGGCTCTCAGCGTGCTTTTACTGCAAGGCGATTTGGGTGCCGGCAAAACCACTCTGGTTCAGGGACTCGCTGAAGGGCTCGGAGTCAGTGAGCCGGTCGTCAGCCCCACGTTCACGCTGATCGGCGAATACCCGGAAGGACGCCTCCCCCTGTACCACCTGGATCTGTACCGCCTCGAACCGGCACAGGTGGCGGCGCTGCACCCAGAACTCTACTGGGAGGGAACCGAAGTGCCGGCGGGCATTGTCGCCATTGAGTGGGCTGACCGGCTCCCCTACCTTCCGCCGGCCTCCCTGCAAATCCGCCTGATTTATCAAGAAAACAGCGGGCGTCTTGCTGAACTGCTGCCGGTGGGGGCTCACATGCCAATTTTGGATTTGGGATTTTAGATAATGGAATTGAAAAAGGTGGCAGTAAAGCTTTTTCAGAGCCAGGGTGAAATACTATAGCAGCAGCCATATAGGGCTAAGTGGCTGCTTCTATATGACACACACGGAAATAGGGAAACACCCGCATAGCCCCTGTAACTGCGCCGGTGTGGGGGCCCAGAACCCCGGTTTCTTTTAGAAACCGGGGTTTTGAAATTTACACGAATGATTTAGACGCTTAATATCACATTTCTAGTCAAATGTCAAGGCTTTGCCGCGAACTCCTGTATTCAGCCGGCCCCTTTCATAAACAATCTCGCCGCCCACAACAGTCACCACCGGCCATCCAGTCAAATTCCAGCCTTCAAAAGGACTCCAGCCGCACTTCGTTAACAGTTCCTCCCGCAAAACAGGCCGGTAAGTGTTCAAATCCACCAGCACCAAATCGGCATCATAGCCCGGTGCAATCGCACCCTTGCGGGGAATCTGGTACGCCTGAGCCACCGCTGCAGACATCCAGTGGGCCACTTGGGCCACCGTACAGCGCCCCTGCGCCGCTTGAGTCAGCATCAGAGGCAGCGAAGTTTCCACCCCGGGCATCCCGGAGGGGGTGTTGGGATACCCTTTAGCCTTTTCCTCCAGGGTGTGGGGCGCGTGATCCGTGGCGATAAAGTCAATCACACCATCCAGCAGCGCTTGCCAGAGGACTTCGTTATCGTGGGGGGAGCGCAAAGGCGGATTCATCTGAGCCAGGGTGCCGATTTTCTCATAAGCGCCGGTATTGAGCAGCAGGTGTTGGGGCGTCACTTCCGCTGTCACCCAGCTTGGCTTGTCCTGGCGCAGCAGTTCCGCTTCCCCAGCGGTGGACATGTGCAGGATGTGCAGGCGGCGGCGGTATTTTTTGGAGAGCTTCAGAGCCAGCCCAGTCGCCTGCAGCGCCGCTTGACTGTCCTGAATTTGCGAGTGAGCGGCTGGATCGGTGACGCCGGCAAACAGCTGCCGGCGCTCCAAGATGCGGGCTTGGTCTTCGGCGTGAACCGCAATCAGCCGGCTGCCGGTGGCAAAGATGGCTTCCAGCGCCGCGTCCCCATCCACCAGCAGCTCCCCGCCCATAGAGCCCATAAAAATCTTAATCCCCGGTGCCGGCCTAGCGCTCAGCAAATCTGGCAGATTCTCTGCCGTCGCCCCAATAAAAAAGCCATAATTGACTAAGCACTTCTGTGCGGCGCGTTGCAGCTTGTCATCCAGAGCCGCCTGCGTGGTGGTGAGAGGGCGCGTGTTTGGCATCTCCAAAAACGACGTCACCCCACCCCTGGCGCAGGCACAGCTGGCTGTAAACAGGTCTTCCTTGTGTTCCAGCCCCGGTTCCCGGAAGTGTACCTGAGGGTCGATGACACCCGGGAGCAGAGTTAGCCCGAGAGCGTCTATCTCTCTATCTGCCGGTGCGACTTCCTCTGACGGGATCTCTGGCGCGACTCGGACAATTTCTCGACCGCGAATTTGGACATCCCCGATCGACAGCTCACCCCCGGGCAAGAGGATGCGGGCGCGACGGATAAACAGACAGGGAGCAGATGCAGAGGACATGGCAATCGTGTTTGACACAACAGTCAAGAGTTACAGCTATATTGATTGTGGCACCCGAACCGAAAGGCCCTCAGAGGGGAATGTTTCTCAGATGCAGAAATTTGCGGCAGCCCCCGGACATGCGGAAACCGGCCAGCGTCTCAGTAAAATACCAGAGACAGTCTATCGCCGGCAGCCATCTCAAATTTAGAGAAAATTTGTACAGTTGCAGACAGCCAAGAATTGAGTTGCCCGAAGGTGGGTAAAGTTGTATCTTGCCTCTGCCCTGTGCTAAAACTCGCTATCATATCGTGCTTGAAAGCCTATGACCCCTTTGCAAGAACAAGTGTCTGAACCCAATTCTGAGAAAAACACTGACAATCCCTGGATAGAGGGAATCAAGACGATTGGGCTGAGCGCCCTTTTGGCGTTTGGGATTCGCACCTTCGTCGCTGAAGCTCGCTATATCCCCTCAGGCTCGATGCTGCCCACCCTGCAGATTAATGACCGGCTGATCGTAGACAAGCTGAGCTACAAGTTCCAAAATCCCCAGCGCGGCGACATTGTGGTTTTCTCGCCTACCGAAACCTTGGAACGCCTCAACTACCACGATGCCTTCATTAAGCGGGTGATCGGTCTGCCTGGGGACAAAGTGGAAGTCAAAGGGGGGCGGGTTTACGTCAATAATCAGCCCCTGCGGGAAAATTATATCCAAGCTGAACCGCAATACCAGTATGGCCCTGTCAACGTTCCAGAAGGCCACTACTTGGTGCTGGGGGATAACCGCAATGAAAGCTACGACAGCCACTACTGGGGTTTTGTCCCCCGCGACCGGATTATTGGCCGGGCTGCCGTTCGCTTCTGGCCCCCCGGTCGCCTGGGCGAACTCGATCCCCAGCCCCTCTATCCGCCGGCAGCGCCGTCGGGCCAGTAAGCTGCGCTGATCGCTACGGCTGACTGAGCCATGTTTGCACGACGCGACCGGTCAGCTGGTGGCCCAGCCAAGAGGTGTTGGCAGATCGGGTTTGAAGGGTTTCAGCTCCGACTTTCCAGGACAGCTGCGGGTCGAAAAGGGTGATTTCGGCGGACTCTCCGGCGGCTAGGCTCGCTGGTTTTTGCTTTAAACAGCTTGCCGGTCCGGTGCTCAACACCCGCCACAGCTCTAAGGCTGTCCACTCGCCGGTTTCTACCAAGCCCCCCCACAGCAGGGGCAGAGCCAGCTCTAAACCAATCGCACCGGGTGGCGCTTCCCCAAAGGCAACGGTTTTCTCTTCGTAGGTGTGGGGAGTGTGATCTATGGCAACCGCATCGATCGCCCCAAGCCGCACCCCTCGCCTGAGCGCCTCCCTGTCCTCTGGGTTTCCCAAAGGCGGTGACAGACGCAATGATGTATTATAGCTCACCAGTGCCTGCGTGTCAAGTAGCAAGTGCAGCCAAGTTGTGCTGGCACTCACCGGCAGACCGCGCTCTTTTGCCTGTTCAATCAGCCTGACGCCGCCAGCGGTGGAGACTCGCATCACGTGCACACAAGTGCCGGTGGCTTCTATCACTTCCAGCAAAGCGGCGAGGGCAGCGGTTTCCGAAATGGCGGGATTCCCCGGCAGCCCGAAGCGAATCGAATCGGGACCCTCGCGCATCACGCCGGTGCTGGCCAGTTCGCGGTGCGATGGCCAGAGAGCCACCGGCAGGCCCAGAGGTTGCAGGTATTCCAGCAGCCGGCGCAGCAGGGCCAGATTTTGCACCGGCAGCCCGTCAGCAAAGCCGGCAGCCCCAGCCGCCGCCAATTCAGCCAGTTCCGCCATTTGCTGCCCTTTGACGCCAACAGTGAGCGCACCCCAAAAATCTATTTTGGAGTTTAGATTTGGGCCCTTCTCACCGGCTCGCAGCGCCGCCACACGAGAGCGGAACAGGGCCAAAACGGCGGGGCTGTCGGCAGGCGGCGTCGTGTCCGGCAAAATCGCCACCCGGGTAAATCCGCCGGCAGCAGCGGCTCTGATCAGCGATTCCAGGGTTTCTCGCTCTTCAAACCCGGGCTCGCCGCTGTGACTGTAGAGGTCTGCCAGTCCGGGACCGAGAACCAATCCCCGGCAATCTCTCACCTGAGTGTCAGCAGGGGGGTGGGGAATTTCAGGGGCGATTTCTTTTATGATGCCACCGGCAATCAGGACATCTGCAATTCGGTCGGTGCCGGTGAGTGGGTCGAGTACCCGTACTTGTTGTAGCAGTTCGCTGTTCATGAACAAAGTGGGATTTTGAACCGCCAAGACGCCAAGATCGCCAAGATAGAGATTGTTATTTTTCTCTGCGTTTTTGGCGTCTAAAGTGGTTATTTTTATTTTTCAGCCCTCTACAGCGCACCGGCTGCTGTCTTGTCGAGGACGCCACCGGCTATGTGAGTGGTGATATTCATGGCTTGCAGCACCGGCGGGCCATCGGCTCCTTTGGGGTAGTCGATAACCGTGACGGCGCAGTTGCCCTGTTTGAAGTTCCAGAAGTGTGCCGGCTCTAAATCGAACAGGTGGCAGAGAACGGCTTTGTTGATAGCGTCGTGGGCGACGACTAGGCCGGTGCTGTTCGGGGCTGCGGCGGCAACGATGGCTCGCCAAGCTGCGATCGCTCGCTCCCACACTTGCTGCAAGTTTTCTCCCTCTGGCATTTGCACGGTTTCTGGGGACTGTTTCCACTGGTGCAACAGCCCGGGAAATTCTCGCTCTATTTCGCTTTCGTATTTGCCTTCCCAGAGTCCGTGACTGATTTCTCTGAGTCCGTCATGGAATTGCAGCTCAACGGACGGGTGGTGCTGGAGGATGATTTCGGCGGTTTCTTTGGGGCGCAGCATGGGGCTGCTGACGGCAAAGTCAATTTGGACGTTTTTGAGAAATTCTGCTGCTTTTTGCGATTGGGCTCTGCCGCTGTCGTTGAGGGGGACGTCGATTTGCCCTTGAAAGCGGCTCTGCCGGTTCCACTCGGTTTCTCCGTGGCGCACGAAGAGCAGGCGTGGCCCTTGGTGATTTTCTCTCGGTTTGGGGAAATTTTCTCCCACATGGGAGGTGAGGTTCATCGATTCCAGCTGCACCGCCGCGCCCAGTCTGGTGGAGGGGAAGTTGAGGACGCTGATGCCGCAGTTGGACTGCTGGATGGAGTGGTAGCTTGCCGGTGGGATGCCAGCGGCTGTGCTGATTAAGGCGCGGTTGATGCCGTTGTGGGCGACGACTAAAATCGTGCCGCCGGCGTGGCGGGGCAGGATTTCTTGCCAGAACTGCTCTGCTTGTTTGTAGATGGCAAGTACGGGAAAGTGCTCATCGCTGCCGGCTTCAGTTGGCACCGGCATCTGGAGCTGGTGGGGGCGTTCTTGCCAGCACTGGTAGTCGTCGGTAAATTTCGCTCTCACATCTGAGCGCAGCATCCCTTCCCAGAGGGGCAGGTCGATTTCCAGGAGCAACTCTTCGGTCTTCAGGGGCGGGGGGCACCCGTCCGCCTGCAACGATGAGAGGATGACCGTTGCGGTTTCTTTTGCCCGCTGCAGGGGGCTGGAGTATATAGCGTCAAAGGTGATGCCGCGCAGGGCGTCAGCGACTTGACGTGCGGTGGCCCGACCGGCTTCTGTGAGTGTGGATGCGTCGAGCCGGCCTTGGATGCGCCGCTCTTGATTAAAGGTGCTTTTGCCGTGACGGAGTAAGATTACGCGAGTGGCCAGGGGTTTATCCTCCTTTTAATCCCGTTGTTCAATCCCGTTGTTCAATCCCGTTGCCGGGATTCATTTTATCGCAGAATCTGTCCCTGATGCGTCACTGTGACTGCGGTTGCTGCTGTCTGTATGCTACACCACACTGGGGCGTAAAAGTCTGGCGCAATTGTGGGACGCCGCCCCTTATGATGGGATACGGGTGACTGAGGCAAGCAAGGGTAAGGGAGGCGGGAATGACACTCAAGCGGCTAATACTAAGTGTGCTGACGGTTGTGGCGCTCGCTCTCGTCAGCCTGGATCTGCTGCACAGCTGGAATCAGCCCCAGATTCAAAGTCGTCTGGAACTGTACCAAACCAATCTGCTGCTGCACGCCGCCGAGTGGCGCAGCCGGGCGGTGGGGGGTGCCGGTTTGGAAACAGCCCGCAACACGCTGATTGGTGAGGATGCCTTTGAAACGGCGCTCAAGCAGTATCAGGAGGCTCGCGAGTCTGCTGAGAAGTCGCTGGAAAAAGCCCGAGCGCAACTGCAAGTGCTGCCAGAGGAAGGGGTGGATCTGCCACCGGCACCCCCGGAGCCTGCACCTGACAAAAGCACTGTCCAAACTGCGCCGAGATCGGAGCGCCAGCAGCTGCAGGTGTCGATTAACAAGCTCAGCGATTTGATTGAGGAGCTGGATCTGCGGCTGGGAATCTTGCAGGCGCACCAGCAGCAGGCGGATGCGGCGCTCAAAACTTGGACGGATTTGCTCTTGCGAAAGCCCTCACGGGCGGATTTGGTGAGAGCAGCTGACGTGCTGGTGGCACTGTGGAGCGAGCCGCCCCGGATCTTGCCCAGTGCGGAGCCGGTGCTGAAACGGCATCTGGATGGGTGGTTCCGCTACCGCGCCCTGTCTCGCCTCTACGAATTGCAGCAGCGCGACAGTGCGCTGGCGGATCTGGAAGCTGAGGAACAGGCAGTAGCTGAGCGAGCTGTGCTGAAATTGGCGATTGTTGGGGGTATCCCGACAGTCGGGTTTGTGGTGGGAGCGGGATTGCTTGTTTTTCTCGCCGTGCAGTGGCTGGTGAAAAAGGAGGAGTCGCTCCTCGCTAAGAATGGGGATGTTGGCTGGGAAACGCCTTGGGATGGGGAAACGATTTGGCAGGTGCTGATTGTTGGCTTTTTCTTTGTCGGACAGATTCTGGTGCCATTGACGCTTCAGCTGTCAAACGCGCTGTTAAAAATTAACCCGGGGGCGCTGGATGTGCGCCTAAAAGCTTTTTATATTCTGGCGAGCTATGTGCTGCTGGCTGGGGGGGGGCTGCTGGTGCTGTACCTGTCTGTGAGGCCGTTTTTGCCGCTTCCAGACGGTTGGTTTCGGGCGGACTGGCGGGGCTCCTGGTTTGTCTGGGGTGCCGGTGGCTATTTTGTGGCGCTCCCGCTGGTGATTGGGGTGTCGCTGCTCAATCAGAGGCTGTGGCAAGGGCAAGGCGGGAGCAATCCGATTCTGCCGATTGCGCTGGAAAATCGGGACAGTGTGGCGCTGGCGGTGTTTTTCTTAACGGCGTCGGTGGCTGCGCCGGTGTTTGAGGAAATTATGTTTCGCGGGTTTTTGCTGCCGTCTCTGACTCGTTATTTGCCGGTTTGGGGGGCGATTGCTGCCAGCAGTTTGCTGTTTGCGGTGGCTCACTTGAATCTGTCGGAAGTTTTGCCTCTGGCGACTTTGGGGGCGGTGTTGGGGTTTGTCTACACGCGCACGCGCAATCTCTTCGCTTCTATGTTGCTGCACAGTTTGTGGAACACCGGCACGCTGCTGAGTCTGTTTTTTCTGGGCAGCGGTTCGGGTTGAGCTAGCGGTTCTAATTGATTTGTGAAAATTCTTTTTTTAAGAACCCGCCGCCGTGAAGGAACGCCAAGGAAAGAGCGGAGAGAGAATTTTACAAATCATTTAGAAGTGCTGTAGAAGTGCCGGTGCCGGGTGAGGGCTGGAGTCAGCGCGAACAGCCGGTCGGGGCGAACAGATATTCGCCGGTGCGGCAAAATTTTCTCGGATGCCTTCACGAGTTCTTCATATTTTAGTGCTAGCTTTCAACAATATCCCCTCTGGTGCGAGCTGATGATTTCGCTTGCGCCAGACGGCGACTGGAAACTCAACAATTTGCTTTTAGGTGTTTTGAGGAGTGTGTGGTGGCGGGTTTAGAGATAAGCGCCTTTTTCATCCTTTGTGAGGTTCACAGAAACCCGGTTTCTTAAAGAAACCGGGTTTCAAAGGGGACAGGGACAGGCGAGACGCCTGTCCTACGTCCTAACCTAAGTGGCGACTGCTCTATCCTTTGTCTCCCACAGCTGGGGCGGGTTTACAGATATCCAATGCTGACAGCAGATATGTCAAGTGAACTCGCCCCTGCGGAGATGAACCCACCCCTACTGCTGTCTGGATCGGGGGTGCCGGCTTGACTCCTAGCAATTATGCCAGGGTGGCGCAACTCCTGACCCGAGGATCGTACTGTGCGGACATTGAAAGGCAAAAAATATGGACACCAATAAATTCCTGGAAGAATATGCAGCGGGAGAGCGCGATTTTCAAGGAGTGTCCCTGCGTCAGGCTGACTTGAGTGGGGCTGACCTCAGCAGGACGAACCTGAGTCGGGCTGACTTGAGTGGGGCTGACCTCAGCGGCGCTAACCTGAGCGGGGCGGACATGAATCGGGCTAACATGACTGATGCTGACCTGAGTGGGGCGGACCTGAGCGGGGCTGACTTGAGTCACGTCAATTTTATTGCAGCGGATCTGATTAGCGCTAACCTGGAGGGAGCCTGTCTGAAAGCTGCTGACATGCGCAGCGCTAATCTGGTTCGGGCTAATTTGGCAGGGGCGAACTTGATGGGGGCGGACATCGGCGGTGCCGATCTCAGTGGGGCTAATTTGACTGAGGCGAACCTGATGGGAGCCGAAATGACGGGTGCTGAACTGATGGGGGCTGCTGTAGAAGGGGCGAAGTGGAGTGCGCCAGACGAAAGTGACGCCGTGATGTTTGATTTTATCTCCCACAAATGGGTGAGTTGGAGCGGGAGTCGCTGAGCGACGGGAACCCCACCCCCCCAGGGGTGGGGTTCATCTCCCCCATGCCCCATGCGCCATGCCCCATGCCCAATTTTAATAGTGGCTGCCGGTTTTGCGATAGTGTACGGCTGTGACACCGGCATCCTGTAGCAAATGGCCATTTTCAACAACGGCGTACACCACCCAGTGATCGCCACAGTCCATGCGGTTTTGCACACTGCATTCCAGATAGGCAAGTGCGTCGCTGAGGATTGGGCAGCCGTTCTGCGCTTCTTTGGTTTCCACACCGGCAAACCGGTCTTCCCCTGGCGCAAAATTCTTCATAAAGTGCTTGCGCAGCTGTTTGCCCTCTGCTAAAATGTTTAAAACAAATTTGTCTCCCGTGTGCGTCAGAGATTCAAGGGCGCGGTCTTTTGCAACCGCAACAGTAACCCCCGGCGGATTAAATGTCGCCTGAGAAACCCAAGAAGCAAGCATCGCACTGGTAATATCTCCCCGGCGGGCTGACATCACGCAAAGTGAGCCAACAATCCGCCCCACGGCTTGTGCGGTGCGGTCAGCTTGCGAGGCGCTTGCGGACTGTCGGGGGGCGCGAAGTCTCTGGGCTTTTTTCAAGGCTTGGGCAAAATCAATCCCAATTTCTTTGCTCTGTTGCAAGGTGACATCGGTGGGTTTGAATTTGACGCGGATGGATTCAAAGCCCAATTTATAGCCGGCGTCGAGCAATTTGCTTTCTATCAAGTCAACGGCTTCCCCACTCCACCCGTAGGAACCAAAGACGCCGGCAAGTTTGTTTTTGGACGCGGTGGAGAGGACAATCCCCAAGGCGGTTTGAATTGGGGTGGGCGCGTGACCTCCCAGGGTGGGCGAACCGATGATAAACCCGTCGCATTTTTCCACGGCGCTTTGAATTTCTGCCGGTTCTGTGGCTTCGCAATTAATCAATTCTACCGCCACACCGGCTTTTGTGATTCCCTTGGCGAGCGCGTCCGCGAGTGTGGCTGTGTTACCATAGGCTGACGCATAAAGTAGGGCAACGGTCAATTCTTTGGAATTTTGCTCCTCACTCCACTTGCGGTACAGGTGGGTGAGTTCTGTCAGCCCGTAGCGCACCATTGGACCGTGACCTGGCGCATAAAATTTTACCGGCAAGCCGGCAATTTTGTCAAGGGCGGAGAGGACTTGTTTGGCTTGTGAGGCGTGCAAGCAGTCGTAGTAAAAGCGCCGGTCCTCACTGTAGATTGACCACCCCTCATCGAATACTTGGTCGCCGCAGGTATGGGCACCGTAAAATTTATCGGTGAACAGAATTTGCGTTTTCGGATCGTAAGTTAAAAGACCGTCTGGCCACCGGGGAGTCGGCGTGGTGATGAATTGCAGCGCGTGTCCTTTGCCGAGATCGAGAGTGTCTTCCCCGCGCACGACATCAATCTTCAATTCCTGAGCTTCAAAAACCTGCCGCAGTGCTATTGCGGCGGGGTTCGAGCAAACAAAAGTCACCCGAGGTGCCAATTCCAGCAGAGCTTTCAGGGTGGCACCCCGGTTCGGGTTGAAGTGTCCGAGAATGACGTAATCTAGCTCGCTCAGGTCGAGGCGCTGCTGCAAGGATTCCAGATAATTCTCTGTGAACGATTCGCCCGGCGGGTCAATCAGAGCGATTCTGTCCGCTTCGATGAGGAAGGAATTGGCGGTAGTCCCGCGCTGCAAGCTGTACTCGACTTCAAATTTGAGCCGGTCCCAAGTGCGCGAGCGGAACACTTTGGTATCTTCTGCAACGGTGACAGCCTGTACGTCTCTTTTTTTGGTTTGTGACATGTGAGGAGTGAGGGGGGAAAACTTGGTGTTTTTATTATACCAAAATAGTGCCGGTCGCGAGGCGATGTTTTTGCGGCTGTGGGCCCAGACCCCCGGTTTCTTTAAGAAACCGGGGGTCTGAAATTTCCCCGAAGGTTATTGACGCGGTATATTCATTTTCTGCTGCGCAGGCGTCAGGGCTCTGCCAGAAAAATATAGCGGTTTTCAGGAGGGTGAAGATAGCCCCAGAAACCGGGTTTCTCAAAGAAACCCGGTTTCTCATTGGCATTGAATGAATGCCGAAATATCTGCAACGCAGAACAGGGCCATCACCCTCAAGGACAGGCAAGATGCCTGTCCTACGGGGGTTAGTAGTGATTTCCAACTTTGCGGTGGTGGACTGCCGGCAGTGCGTCTGGATTGCTAACGCGCCCAGAATCGACAACTGCGTAAACAATATGGTGGTCAGAAAGCTCCATCCGGCTGGCGACTTCGCACTCCAGATAAGCCACGGCATCTGTTAGAATCGGACAGCCATTGCTTGCCGGCTGCGTTCTCACACCGGCAAAGCGATCCGCACCAGGCCCAAAGCGCTTCAAGAAGTGCTTCATCAGAGCTTGGTAGTTATCTTCGGCGAGGACGTTGAGAACGAATTTGTCGCCAGCGTGCATGAGCGCTTCAATCGCCCGGTCTTTGGCAACGGCGATTGTTATTCCCAAAGGTTGGAAGCTCGCCTGAACGATCCAAGACGCCAGCATGGCGCTGCTCATGTCGCCTTTCTTGGCGGTGATGATATAAAGCCCCCCGCTGAGCCGGCCCAGGGCTTTGTCCAGCTCGTTATCGAGCGATTTCATCTGCTTCACGGTTTTGTCCCGCGTCAGCCACTGCCCCAAGTCGGTGCCGGCTTCTTCGCAAAGCTGGTACGTTGCTTCCGTGGGCGTTTCCTTGATCAAAATCGCCGGAAATGCCTCTTTCAGACCCAACTCTTTGAACTTGTTGCGCAGGGGATAAACCGACAGGTCATCTCCGCCGCCAGATTCAAACAAACCGACGGCTTGCTTGCTATTGGCTGCAACCAAGAGGGTGCCGATCGCCGCTTCCGCTGCTGCCGCACCGGCACCCGACACGGGCGGCGCACCAATGACAATGCCGGCAGCCCCCTCAACCAGCTCCCGCACTTCCTGCGGCTCAGCTGTCTTGATATCCATCATTTCCACGGCGACTCCGGTTTTTGTGATGCCGTGGGCGAGCGCTTGGGAGAGGCGATCGCTGTAGCCGTAATCCGAGTAGTAAAATACTGCAACCGTCGTTCCGGCCTTGGTTTGCTCTTGGCTCCATTTCTTGTAACGCCCGGTGAGTTCGACCACATTGTGGCGCAGCAAGGGCCCGTGGCCAGTGGCGATGGTGCTGATTTCTCCGAGTTCCCCCATCCGCTTCATGGCGCTGAGCACCGAGCGGGCGTTGGGAGCCATCAGGCACTCGTAATAGAACTGGTAGTCCTCCTCAATCTCGGCTAAATCCTCGTCGTAGGTTTTATCCGAGCAGTAGTGCATGCCAAAGGCGTCGCAGGTGAACAGCGTCTGCGTCTTGGCGTCGTAGGTAAAGATTGTATCTGGCCAGTGCAGGTTGGGCGCGGACACGAATTCCAGGACGTGGTCATTGCCCAAATCTAGCTTGTCGCCATTTTTCACCAACTGCTTCTTAAAGGGCTGGTGCACCAAATTTTCTAAAAACTGAATCGCCACTTTTGCGCCCACCACGGTGGCTTGGGGAGCCAGCTGCAGGACATCTTTGACCAAGCCGCTGTGATCCGGCTCGGTGTGGCTGATTATCAGGTAATCTATCTCGGCTGGGTCGATGAGGCCGGTGAGGGTGTCCAGATACAGCTGGCGGAACTTTTCATGAGATGTGTCCACCAGGGCGATCCTCTCACCCCGAATCAGGAATGAATTGTATGTGGTGCCGTTTTTCAGCCCAAATTCAATGTCGAAGCGATCGCGATCCCAGTCCAGGGAGCGAATCGTCGTCGTGTCAGCTGCGATTTCGCCCGTCTCTATGGTCAGCCGGCGAACTGTGCGGTCTGCAAGCACTACCATCAGTGGCCTCCTGTTGAGCGACCCATTTTTACGTTACTTCACATATTGTTACATGACTTTCATCGACTTTCATCAAGCGGTGCTATAAAAAAACCTATAGTTGGGTTAAGAATTCTCAATTTATCGGCAGCGGGCGGGGGCTGCGCTGGCATTTTAAGTACAAAAGGGAAAAAATGTCAATACCTGACCGGCTGCCGGTGTCACCAGGAGACTGACATCTTGCATCGGGGTAACTGTAAGTCTGCGGTGACAGCTTTCCAGCACTCCCCTCACCCGTCAGGGTGAGGCGAAGGCAACCTTTCCCCCGCCCCCGAGCCCACTCCCCACAGCAACCGGCTCACCGTTCGCAGTTGGGCTGAAGCCCAAAAGTTGCGCAGTTGGGCTTCAGCCCAAAAGCCCAAAAGTTGCGCAGTTGGGCTTTAGCCCTATCGCGCTCTGGAAGGAGCGGGCGCGAGCGTGCCGTGTGCGCCGCACAAGGGTGCTGGGGAATGGTGAGCAATCAAACCCACAAGAGGTCAAAACCAGCAATTGATAATCCTCATGCTTCGCCCTCACCAGGGGAGTTTCAAAAACAGCATGCTGCCGGTGAAAACAGTGTCAGTTAGGTTGCGGGCCGGTGCCGCACAGAGCAGCTAAAAAGCGGCATATCTTAAATTATAGCTGACAAAACGGCGTTTTGCCAGAGGTCTGTTCCCTCACTCAGCTTAAGGCACGCCGGCAGCCATCCCCCACAGAAGGAATGATGGATACTGAAAGCGGGATAAGCTAAAATGGGTAGGGAGCACTCTAATCACAGTCAAACACACTGATTGGGAGAAAAATGTTAAACTCAGTTGAAGGGATTTACCGGGATGGCAAGGTTGAGTTATTGGAAACGCCGGCGTCAATCAAGTCAGCGCGAGTAATTGTCACTTTTCTGCCGGCACAAGGCTCGGCAGACTTGGAAGCTCGTGGCATAAATCAGGAACAAGCCGCCGACTTGCGATCTCGCCTGCGGACGTTTGCAGAGGATTGGGAGCGACCTGATATGGAGGCTTACGATGCCTTATAATCGCGGTGACGTAGTGCTGGTTCTGTTTCCCAATTCAGACCTGCGTACTGCGAAACGCCGTCCGGCGCTGAGAGTTCAGGCTGACAGTCTGGGTGCGGGTCCCGGACAGACTATTGTGGCAATGATTACTAGCAATCTAGCCCGTGCGGGACATCCCAGCCGGGTCTTGGTAACGCTTGCAACACCAGAAGGACAGCAAACGGGATTGCTCGCGGACTCGGTAATTGTGGCGGACAATCTTGTTACTGTCCTTCAAGTTGAAATTGACCGAAAAATAGGTGTTTGGTCAGATATGCCGGCGGTGGATGCCGCACTCCGGCATACATTAGGACTTTAAGCAGCACTTGCTTTTTAGCAAAGCCGGTGCCGGCGGGCAATTTTGGGTGCCGGCATTCTGGCCGGCTGGCAGCGATAGCGGCTGCCCGAGCAATCCTAAAAAAATATTAAGCTTTAGCTAAAGCGGTTGACTTTGTGAGCGTCCTGATATACAAAAAAATGGGATGCGCCCCTAGGCGTTCGAGCCCACCGGCAATTCAACAATAAACTCAGCACCTTCCCCCGGTTGGCTGACGCAGAGAATCCTCCCCCCGTGACCTTTAACAATCACCTGATAGCAAATCGACAGTCCCAAGCCGGTGCCCTCTCCCACCGGCTTGGTGGTGAAAAACGGGTCAAAAATCCGGCCTATAATCTCTGGGGGAACCCCCGCACCGCTATCGCGAATCGAAACCGCCACCCAGCCGCTTGTCTGCGCCAGCGTGCGAACGGTCACCTCCCCAGAGCTGCCGGCGGCCTCAACCGCATCCAAAGCGTTATTCAGCAAGTTGAAAAACACCTGATTGATGTGGCCGGCGCAACAGAACACCGGCGGCAGTTTGCCGTATTCTTTGCGAATGTGAATCCCCGATTTCAGCCGGTGCTGCAGCATGCCGAGGCTGCTCTCTATCCCCTCGTGCAGGTCTACCACTTTGAATTCCGCTTCATCCAGGCGGCAAAAATTCCGCAGCAACCGCACAATTTCTCGAATCCGACCGCTCCCTTCCTCCATTGATTCGAGTATTTTGGGAAAATCTTCCCGAATGTAATCTAGCTCGACCTCATCATTAAACCGAGCCAGCGCTGCAGCTGCTTCCGGGCAAGCCTCAGCGATCGAGTCAATCCCCCCACTCAAAGTTTCAACATACTCCCGAGCGTAAGGGAGATTGGCGTGAATAAAATTGTTAGCGTTGTTGATTTCGTGAGCGATGCCGGCCACCATTTGCCCCAAACTGGACATCTTCTCGCTCTGAATCAGCTGCAGCTGAGTCGAGCGCAATTCTTCTAAAGTCGCTTGCAGCTGCTCCGCTTGAGCTTGGTATTTAGCAGCGCTATCTTGCACTTGCGCGTAGAGTTCAGCTTGCCCGATGGCTATCGCTATCTGATCTGCCAGATCGCGCAGCAAATCTGTTTCGCACGACTGCCACCGGCGGGTGCTGCGGCACTCATGGGCAATCAGCAGCCCCCACAACTTCTCGCCAATCATCACCGGCACAATCAAATTAGCCCTCACCTGCAACCGCTGCAAAAAGTTGACATGGCAGGGATCTAAACCGGCGCTGTGAATGTCATGAATCGCTCTGACACGCCCTTCTTGGTACAGGTGGGCGTACTCCCCAGAAAAACAGTCGTCCGCACCCATATCCCCCAAGACAGACAGCCAAGGGCGGGTGACATCCTCAACCACGACAGTTCCCTGCCAGTCTTCCTTAAACTGGTAGATCGCCACCCGATCGGTATCCAGCAGCTCTCGCACCCCCCGCACCGCTGTTTGGAGAATCATCCCTAAATCCAGGGTGCTGCGAATTTGCTGGATAACCAAGCGCAACAGCGACTCTCGCTCCGCTTGCCTGCGACTTTCAGTGTAAAGCAGCGCTTGGTTAATCGCGATAGCCAGCTGACCGGCAACCCCTTCCAGAAGTTGCCGCTCCCACTCTGTCCACTCCCGCTCCCGGTCGCACTGGTGCAGCCCAATTATCCCATTGACTCGCCCCTGGTAGCGAGTGGCGACAGCCAGCATCGACCGAATCCCCAAAGCTTTTACCAGTTCTTTCGTCCCCTCGCCCAGTCCCGGAAATTCCAGAAACCGAGTCACCGCCAGCGGCTCCGACTGAGCCATCAGCACTTGCAGGTGAGGGTTGTCCGCCACCGGCACCTTGACGCCCAACTGCACCGGATAGTCGCCCGGGTTGTACTCCCCCCTGGTGGTGAGGGTTTCTCCCTCCAGGGACTCCTTAACCAGAATGCTAACGCGACTGCAGTTGAGGGCAACCCCCAGCAACCGGCAAGCTGAGTTGAGGACTTCTTCGAGATCCAGCGTGCTGCGGATCTGATTGTTGATCTCGTTGAGCAAGCGTGACAGCTCAACTTGCTGTTGCAGTTGCGCTAGAGCAGCTTGTCCCTCGCCCTCTTCCGGATTGGGCCCGAAACCGGGCATCCATGAATTTGACCTCGGCCAGGGACAGAAAGGTGCGCATACTTCAGGAGACATAAGACTTTGCATGAGGAGCGCGGCGAATTGAACCCTTCTAGCAGCAGCTTGCTACTGTTTCTCGTATCTTAACAAAGACTTTAATATTTAGCTCGCGAACAAGCCCGCACTCAAAATCCCACAGCAATCAAAAAAATCGGCTTTCTTCGAGCAGTTCAAAGGAGCTAGCGGGGTTTCCCACAGCCAGAAACCCCCTGTCTCGCCCTGCCTCAGAATTTTGAGTGCGGGAACTTCGTTTTTCCTTTGGGGTCACGGCTTTAACTTTCACAAGAGCGAGATTCTCTGTCTTCAAAAAATTTAGTTAAATATTTTATAGTAGCCGATTTTGGCCCAAGAATCAATACTATTTGATAAATTGGCCAGACTCCTGAGGCGAGACCCCAGCAATGATTGTATGGAAGCTCAGTTGAGTCGCCATAATAAGCTGTTACGCTTTTATTGCAGTAGGCAGTTAGTTTAGGACATGGGCATGAGGTATTGCGGCGGGACTGGGGCATTGGGCATTGCTGTGAGTCTAAACCCAACCCGATCGGGGATCTCACCGGCTCTCCCCAATCTAAAATCGAAAATCTAACATCTAACACCGACATGCCACCAACAGACTTAGACTGGCTAGCCCTAAGCGTGGGGAACACACGACTGCACTGGGCGCGGTTCACCGGCAGCACCCTGGAGGCGTCCTGGGACACGCCCCACCTGCCGGCACCGGCAGCCCAACGGCTGATTAGCGCCCAGTTCGATGCCAAAGTCTGGCTTGAGGTGGCAGGGGTGGCGGCGTTGCCCGCTAATGCCGCGCACACACCGCCAACCGGACTGTGGGTTGCCTCAGTTGTGCCAGAACAGCTGCAGCTCTGGCTTTCCAGTCCGGGCGCGACTGCGATCGCTCTCGACCGGGTGCCGCTGCGGGGGGTGTATCCCACCCTGGGAATTGACCGCGCCTTGGCGGTTTGGGGTGCCGGCACCCAGCTGGGGTGGCCGGTGCTGGTCATCGATGCCGGCACCGCCCTAACCCTCACCGGCGCTTCGGGCAGCCAGCAGCTTGTCGGGGGCGCAATTCTGCCCGGATTGCGGTTGCAGCTAATGTCTCTGGCGCAAAAAACAGCAGCCCTGCCCGAGGTTGAGATCGCAGGTTCGCTGCCGCCGCGCTGGGCAAACGATACGCCGAACGCCATCGCCAGTGGGGTTATTTACACTACCCTAGCCGGCGTCCAGGACTTTATCGAAAATTGGTGGCAAGAATTTCCCGAGAGTGCGGTTGCCCTCACCGGCGGCGACAGCACGGCGCTGCTCACCTATATGCAAACCCTATATCCGGAAATCTCCGCGAAAATAACTGCTGATAAGCATTTCATATTTTGGGGCATGCGCTCAATTGTTATAAAAAGTTAAGGGTTTGGGGGGATTTATTAGGGTCGATCTGTTAGGGTTGAGGTCATCCTGCAATCCATGCCCAATCCAAAATCCCAACTCCAAAATCCACGCATCCAAAATCCACGCATCCAAAATCCACGCATCCAAAATTTTTAAGCCAGCACTGTCAAACCATTGAGGTAATCCTGCAACTGCCGGTCGTGATCGTGGCAGAGCTTGCCAAGGGGAAGATCCGCCGGCAGGAAAGCCCGGACATCACTGACTTCTAGGGTATCCTCAGCCTGGAGATTGCCTCGCACGTCTGCAGCGAGCAGCACGCAAATCGAGTGAAGTCTGGGATCGCGATCCGGTGCGGAATAGACGCCAACGAGCCGGCGAATCCCCACCAGATCCAGTCCTGTTTCCTCTGCCAGTTCGCGGCGCGCGGCGCTGGGGATATCCTCCCCCCAGTTGACGATACCCCCTGGCAACCCCCACTCGCCGGTGTCGCGGCGGCGAACCAGCACTATTCGGCCATCGGGCAAAATCGGGACGACGGTCGTGCCGGTGACGGGATGGCGGAAGATAATCCCCAGAACGGTTTGGACAAATTGCCAAGAGCGACGCATAAATTAGGAAGATTGGGCATTGGGCATGGGGCATTGGGGATGCAAGGATTTGGGATGCAAGGATTTTAGATTTTGGATTGAGGATTGGGCATAGATTGCAGGATGGCCTCAACCCTGACACCTGACACCTGACCGCTAATCCCTCACCCCTAACCCCTGGGTTAATCAACCGGCGCAGCTTGCAAGTCGGCGAGCACCTGTGCGGCGTGGGTTGCCGGTTTGACTTTGCGGTAGATTTTTTCTATTCTACCATCAGGGCCAATGACGAAGGTGCTGCGGTGGACGCCCATAAATTCCTTGCCCATAAATTTTTTCAGCCCGTAGCTGCCGTAGGCTGCGGCAACTTGGCCATCGAGATCGCACAGTAAAGGAAAAGGCAACTGGTATTTCTGGGCAAATTTGGTGTGGGACTTGGCATCGTCAGTGCTGACGCCGAACACTGCCACATCCAGAGTCTGGCAGTCCTGGTAGCTGTCGCGAAAGCCGCAAGCTTCTTGAGTGCAGCCCGGAGTGCTGTCGCGGGGGTAAAAATACAGCACAACGCGCTTTCCGAGCAAAGAAGCCAGACTGACTGTGTTGCCAAAGGCGTCGGGCAGGCTGAAGTCTGGAGCGATATCACCGATTTCTAGCGTCATTTGTGATTTTTGTCAAGAGTCAAAAGTTAGAGATTTTAACCGGCAGCGAAAGAAAAATTCGACCGCTGTTGGCTGCCGGCGGAATGCTGTGCCGGCAGACTGTTGCAGGGGTGTTTGCGTTCGGTGCAGCACAGCCGAAGTCTGGAAATGGGGGCGGAAGAGGTGCCGGTGGCGCTCAGTTGGGTTGGGTGAATTCCTCTGTCGGCATTGAAATATGATAAACTGTGAGGCGCGCAAGTGCGGGAACGTCCGTCGCTAAACGCTGGCTTTGGCCGCGATTCAAGGTTAAGAAGCCTTGTGCTGCACCCCAGCTAGAGTGTGGCGGGCATTTGTCACCGGCTTTCAGGTGAGCTAGGCGTCTAGGCAATTCGGCTGACCGGCACGCGCCGTGGCGCAGGTAGCGGCTAGCCATATCTGAACTGCGCCCGGAAAAGGAGAGGGCATCAAATGCCGGTCAGCCCAGCCAAACGGAAAAGGCCAGCTGTAGTGTGAGGACGCCGTTATCAGGAGTGAAATACCGGCGCTTTCGCGCGCAGGGGCACCGGCAAGTGGCGTTGCGTGAGGGATGACAGGTGAAGTTTAAATTTCAGGCAGCGCCGCAACACGACAGCATTGGTAGCTCACTGGGCAGTGACTTTTCTTTGAGCCGCCTCCGCAGCAATTTGAAGCGACTCGCTTTTCGTGTAAAATTAGAGGTTCTTTAGTTTTTTTATCGATGAGGTAACATAATGGCAAAACGCCGCAACCCTAAAAAAGAAAAAGCCCTGCGCAACCGCGCATACGCCCGCCAGTTTCGCAAACCAACCACTACAGGTCGTTTCTCTCGCCACCGGCGCTTTGAGTCTGACAAGCCGGCGGCGGAGGAAGAGGAGGTGCAGCAGTAGCGATTGCCGGCACCGCTGCGGGATGGCCCTGGCCGGCCAGCTGCCTCAACTGAGTTCCCCCTCTCTCGTGGCCCGCAGCCGGAGCGTGAAGTGGGGCAGCGGATTGTCTGGCAGGGGGCGGGGACCGACAGCCCTTGAGCCGCACAGAGAGATCATCCGTTACGTCTGTTGCGCGTGCGGGCTTTCGGCTGCCAACTCGCCTCTGCTTGCTGCCCTGCGCTGGGAACTCTGCCTTTCCGGGGGCACCGTTCCCCCGGGTGCCGGTTCTGGCAGCCGCTGCGCCGCTTCCATACGGTGCGTCACATCTTGAAAATTTACTGCTAGCCCATGTCGAATTTCTATTCTTTTAAATTTTCTCCCTCTCCCGCGCTGCAAGCTCTCCTACACAGGCGCTTCGACGTGCTGGAATACTACGAAGCTCGGCTGGATCTGTTTAATTTATCAGTGCTGGCTGATTACGACCAGTTAGTGTGTTTGCCTTCCCTGAGCCATATCGACAAATACTGGTATCAAATAGAAACGGCTAAAAAAGTTATCAAACAATTTGGGGGCCGGGCTTTGCTGGCGGATGAAGTGGGTTTAGGGAAAACCATTGAAGCTGGCCTGATATGCAAAGAATATATGGCGAGAGGGATGGTGAAATCTTTACTGGTACTCTCGCCGGCTTCGCTGGTGTCTCAGTGGCAGCTGGAGCTGGGAGAGAAATTTGGGATTGCGGCGATAACGACGGACGAAAGGCAAGGCGCGCCGGAAGAGTTTTGGAATAAAAATGACCGGATTGTTGCGTCGATTAATACCGCCAAGAACAAAACTCACTGGGACTGGGTTACGTCGCGAGCGTGGGACATGGTGATTGTGGACGAAGCCCACCACCTAAAAAACCGCAATACGCTGAACTGGAAGCTGGTGAATGCGATTCAGAAGCGATTTATTTTGATGCTGACGGCGACGCCGGTGCAAAATTCTCTGGTGGAGCTGTTCAATTTGCTGACGCTGCTAAAACCCGGACTTTTGCAAACGGAAGCGCTGTTTAAGAAGGAGTATGTGGATTCCAAGAACGGGCGCGTTCCGAAAAATCCTGAGAAGTTGCGGTATCTGATGCGGGAGGTGATGGTGCGCAATACGCGCAGTTTGGTGGATGTGCAGCTGCCGAAGCGATTTGCTTCCACGATTACGGTGCAGCCTTCTGAAGCTGAGCGCAGTTTGTTCGAGGCGATTAGTGACTACCTGCGCCGGCACCAAGAAGAAAAGGGCGTGGACAGGTTAACGCGCAACACGCTTTTGATGCGTGCCGGCAGCAGTCCCAAGGCGTTGGAGGATTCCCTGAAGAATCTGGAAAAGCGCTTCGAGCATAAGGAAATTAAGGATTTATTAAAGAAAGTCTCGAAGATTAAGCAATTTGAAAAGGCCCGGCAGCTGGTGGAGTTGCTGAAAAAATCGGGGCAGAAGAAGACGCTGGTTTTTGCGTCGCACCGGGAAACCATGTCCTATTTGGCGTCTTGTCTGTCAGAGGCGGGGATTGCGTTTGCGGAATTTCGGGGGGATATGTCTTTGAAGGAGAAAGATGGGGCGATTGAAGCGTTCCGGGAGTCGCTGCCGGTGTTGCTGGCCTCGGAAAGCGGTGGGGAAGGGCGGAATATTCAGTTTGCCAATACGATCGTCAATTACGACTTGCCCTGGAATCCCATGAAGATAGAGCAAAGGATTGGCCGGATTCACCGGATTGGCCAGACGCAAGATGTGTTTGTGTTTAATTTTTGTGTCAGGGGGAGCGTAGAAGAGTATATCTTGCGCATCTTGCACGATAAGATTAATATGTTTGAGCTGGTGGTGGGGGAGATTGAAACAATTTTAGGGAATCTGGATGACGAGTTTGATTTCAGCGAAGCGGTGATGGATATTTGGCTGAACAACCAGTCCACGCAAGAGCTGGAGGCGGCGTTCGACAGTCTGGCTGACGAGCTGCTGAAGGCGAAGGAGAAGTATCGGGAATCCCGCGAGCTGGATGAGCAAATCTTTGGCGAGGATTTTGAGGCATAACCTCAGGCACAACCGGCCCAATGCATGGATTTTAGATTTTGGATTTTGGATTGGCCCCGCGTTTCCAGGATATGCCTGGGAACGCGCATCGGGAGGCTCTGCCTTGAAAAGGTTTGTAGTTGGGCTTTAGCCCTACCGGCTCGCCCGCCGCCGGCCAAGTTTTTATTGGTGGCGGTGTGCGCTGTTCCGAAGCGACTGCCTCCTTTCCCCCAAAAGCAGCATTATTAGCCTAACAGTTTGTCGCCCGCTCCGCCGCCGGGGGAGAAAAACGGCGGGCTTCTGAACGGATGTTTGCGTCTTGACGAACCCAGTATTACTCGTGGAAAATATGAATGATGACCCGATTCTGAAACCCGTCCAGAAAATTGTATCCCTTCACGATGGACTGGCAGAATATTCCCGGCCAAATACGCTGAGTGTGCTGCTCTCAGAAGAGGTGGCGAAAACCCTAGAGGTTGAGGAAGAAGTCACCTTTACGACATCGGCGGATGTCAGAGATGGCTATTTCGTAACTTATAATTCGGAGATTTTTAACAGGTTTGAGTTGCTGCTGGGAGAGAAGGGATATGTGGCGACTTTCGCGGTGCAATACCAAGGCTACCTGAAAACAACTGGCTTTGACAAGCTGCTGGCTAGCGCGCTGACGCCGCAGAATGGTTTGATGCGGTTTATCGAAGCGAAGCCGGCGGTGACGAACTACTTGCTCTGCAATGTGGTTTATACGGCTAGCGCGGATGAGAAGCGTCTGGGGATGGTTTCGTTTTTTGTGAATGAACTGACGGGTGCCGCGCCGGTGGATATCGGCGATGCGCTGCTGTGGCCGGCGGACAGGATTCCTTCTGAAGAGGGGAGCCGCCAGCACTGTCTGCCTTTCGATACGCTCTCGGAGATTATTGAAAATGCATCGGAACAGTTGATTGACAGGGATATGGAAAAGTGGCAGAAAAGTTTGCAGCGCAAGCTGCTGCGAGATAAGGAGCGGCTGAAGGCTTATTACGGGACGATTGCCCAAGAGATTCGGGCAAAAATTAAGAAAAAACACCTGGCCGGTGAGGAGGAGGAGCGAGAGTTGGCCCGGATTGCGGCGACGGAGTTGGAGTTGGAGCGCAAGCAGGCGGATATTCTCGCTCGCTATGCGGTGAGTGTGGGGGCGCACCTGCACAGCGCTTTGGTGATTCAGCTGCCCACTGTACACATTCAGTGCGAGTTGGTTCGCAAGAAGCACCGGCGTGTGGTGACTGCGGTTTGGAATCCATTTTCTAAGCAGATTGAGCCGTTGCGCTGCGAGGTTTCCCATGTGCCGGTTTATTCGTTTTATTTGTCTGATGATGAGGGGAATATTCTCTCCCCGGCATGCATGCAAAAGGGCATGAAAAATTAAAACCTTTCATTTTCTGAACTGGGTCTGTAGGGTGCGTTACTTCGTAAGGCACCCTACTTATTTAAATCGCGGTGAAATCGCTGGCTGCGATCAGGTTGGCACTCACCCCATTGAGAGTGGCTAGGAGTTCGCCGGTGCCGGCGAGAGAGATTAAGGTGCTCGAAGAGCCGTCGCGCCTGATTGGGCTAGAGGTTATCGACAGCTGGCGGAAAGTCAGACCCCCGGCTAATACCAAAGAATCTTCTCCATCGGTGAAGTCTGTTATTGTATCACCTCCGCTGACTTTTGTCAAGACAAACTGGTCGCGACCGGCATTGCCGGTCAGGATGTCGCTGTCGAGTCCGCCGTCGAGCCGGTCGTTCCCGTCGCCGCCGCGCAGGATGTCGCTGCCACTGAGTCCGAGAAGGGTGTCGCTGCCGCCTTGACCGTTGATGACATCGCTGGAGTTTTCCAGACCTTGAGTGCTGTTATTTAGGTCGTTGAGGAAGGTGGTTGTGTTGGCTTTTGCCACACTTCCGGGCTGTTCGGTGGCGCTGATGACATCGAAGCTGTCTTGAATTTGGCTGTCGCTGTCAAACAAAATATTGCCACTGGTTACGTAAGATTCAGCGCCGGCGAGAAGGTTCTCCAGATTTGGCAGGGTAAAGTTTTTCAGGATAACTTCGGTGTTGGCGACGCCATTAAATTTGACAGATAAGTCGGCACCGTTCTGAGTCAGGAGCATGTTCTGGGCGGTCAAGCCGGCACCCTGAAATTTCAAGGTATCAACAGTGCTGGGGTCAGCAATTCGCGTGCGATTCATCTGGGTGCGAGCGCCGCCAAAATCTGTAATGACGTCAGTGCCGTCGCCGGCGCGGATAACAAATATGTCCGTGCCGGTGCCGCCGGTAAGAGTGTCGTTTCCCAAACCTCCGTCGAGGGCGTCATTGCCACTGCCACCTGTCAGGAAATCGCTCTCTCCCTCACCGACAAGGATATCGTCGCCCGCGTCACCGGAGAGAAAATCAGAGCCTTGGTTGCCAGTCAGGATGTCGTTCCCGTCGTTGCCGTAGAGGGTATCATTCCCCTGGTTGCCCTCGATGATGTCATTCCCTTCCAAAGCGACAACTAAATCATTCCCCTGAAAGGCGTTTGCCAGGTCATTTCCGCCGGTCAGTGTTACGGAATCACTGTTAGCGGTAAACAGAGAGGGCGCGACAGCTGTAAACTCAAAAGCGCCGACATCCACTTTTCCGTCTGTGCGGGGGGTTCCCTGCTGATCTGTCGCTAAACCAGAAACCGGAACCCCACCATCGATCGCCGGACTTCCCGGAAGCAAGGCGTGGGTTAAGGTGCCGCCGCCATTATCTTGCAAAGGAGCGAGCAGGGGGTCAGCGATGTTTACATTTGCTGTTACGTTAACATCTGTGGGGTCATTCGGGTTTTTGGGCGGCCACTGAATATTTCCCCCGCCATCGGTGAATTGATAGCCGGTGTTTTGCTTAATATTCCAAGGATTGCCGCCATTAGATGCCGTATTGTAGGCAACTATTGTATTTTTCAGGGTGGTGTTCGCACCGCCCCCCCAAAACGCCCCGCCCATAAAGCCGGCGTGATTGTTGGCAATTGTGGCGTTGGTGATGCTGGTGGGATTGCTGCCATTGTTGAGGAACATCGCCCCGCCCAAACCGCTGGTATCGCTAGCATCTGTGGCTCTGTTGCCAGAAAATGTGCTGTTGGAAATCGCCACCGGCGATTTTTCTCCCACCCACAATCCTCCGCCCTGCCTCTCGGCACTGTTGTTGGCAAAGGTGGTGTTGCTAATGGTCAGCTCACCGTTGCCCGCCCGCAACCCGCCACCGAAGGCGTCTCCTTTGGCGTCCGGAATGACTTTATTGTTGACAATTGTGGAACCTTCAACAATGATCTTGTCCGGGGGATAAGCAAAGAGAAACAGCGCTCCCCCCTGCCCCGCTCCTTTATTCCCCTCAAACCGGCTGTTGCGAATCACGATCGTGCCGGAGTCGGGATTTGCCTTGTCAGAAGCGCCATCGGTGTAAATCGCGCCGCCGTACCCTTTGGTATAATTGGTGGCCGCTGTGCCCAGGGTTGCTCCTGCTGTTGTGTCGTTATTGAGGAAGGTGGAGTTTTCTACCGTCAGCCGGCTCAGCAGGCTGTTAATCGCTCCGCCGTTGATGCCTTTGTTGTTGGTGAATGTACTCCCCTGTACCGTGAGCTCACTTAAACTTTTTACCTGGATTGCCCCGCCGGATTGCTCCACGTTCGCCGCCGCCTTATTGCTGTCAAACTGACAGTTAATTACCGTATTTTTACTGAAATTACCGGTCACAATTGCGCCGCCCACACCGGCTGTATTGTTTTTGAATTGGCAATTTTCTACGGTTAAAACGTTTTCCAAGCCGGTGAGGATGGCTCCCCCTTCGCCGGTGGTGCGCCCATTGGCTACCGTCAGGTTTTTGAGGGTAAAATTTGTGCCCAAGCCCCCCACCTCAAAGACGCGGCTGGCGTTATTGCCGCTGAGGGTTAAACCGGCAGCGCCTGCTCCATCAACGATCAGGTTTTTGATAACATTGAGCTGGCCGGTGGTGAGGGTTATGGTCTTGTTGGCGAGGCTGGAAGAAAATGTAATGGTGTCTCCCGCCTGCGCCTTGGCGATGGCTTCCCGCAATGAGCCTGCTCCGCTGTCAGCAGTGGTGGTGACTGTGAGGGTGGCTAGCACACCATTATAGGCTGCTAGTGCTTCTGGGCGCAAGGCGGCTGGCGCTTTAATTTTGCCGGTGGTATATTCTAAATTCCAGTTTCCCCCTCGGGCGGGATTGCCGGTTTTGTCAGTGGAAGCGGCTACTGTTGCGCCGGTAAATTCACTGAGTTTTTCGACAAAGAAAGCGCCCTCTCCTCGGGCGACATGGCAGCCGTACAGTAGAATTTCGGTGCCGGCACTATTCCCCCACTGTCGCAGAAGGGGTTTATAATCTTCTAAGTTCTCCTCTCCCAGGATGGTGCTGCCGAGATAGAGGTGTCCGGAGCTTCCGTGGGAGAAGATGTGCGCGGCGTCAATTGAGCCGTGGACAGCGGCACAGTTTTGCATGCCGGTGGCGATTTGTTCAACGCCATCTCTGTCGCCTTCGAGAATAAACACCGCCACACCGTCTCGGACACCGGCTGCGAGGGATTGCCAGTCTTCTATGCCGGTGTCTATAAAGACAAGGGTAGCAGATTGGGACTGCTGAGCTGTATATTTTGCAGTCCTTGACGCGAAAGTCGCATTCATGTTAGATGACCCTGAAAAATGGTAACAGCTAGGTAAGGTGCTTCGACTATAAAATCAGGCCCGATATGGGGCCGAATCGCTAGTAACTAGGCCCTACAAAGTGCTTGCTTTATTATTCCCACTCAGCTTCTAAATCCGAACACTGCCTTGGCTTTTTCAGTCAAAGCTGGCGGATTTTTCACCAATGGATGCCGTTCACTACATCACTGTCCCCAACCTTAACATGTGCTCGCAGATCGCTCCAAGGGCTAACCTCCCTGAGGGGGCACACCACCTGCCCGCGAGCTGCGCGTTTCAGACAGGATTTTTCTATTATACCCTTTTTAGATTTTTTTTATAATTTTCTTTCTTCGGGGCGGGGCGAGAAGTCAGAGCAGCCTTTATTCTGGTTTCATCTGTCCTGAGGGGGAGAAGATTCTCCCCCTGCCAGCATGTGTGATGTTGGCAAGTGGGAAAACACTGAATTGTGGGGGAACTTTTAGTTTTTCAATCACTTCAGCCGGCGAGATAGAAAATTCTAATAGGTTCCCCCTCAACTCCCTCACACTGTCTTAAGGGCAATTCAGCTGAAGGGACTCAGGACTTGCGCGCGCCTGAGTCCTGTGTTAAATAGGGGCAGTGTGCCGGCAGCTGCAAAGGCAATCGGCAAGGCACCGGCACCTGCGGCTCTGATCAGCGAGGAGCTGTAGCCCCTGCGCCAGTTGCTGGACTCCCGTCAAGCAAGGGATGGGTTGGGATGCCGGTGCGGTTTTGTTGCAGCGGACCGAGTAGGGGATCGGCAATTTTCACACTGGCGGTGACATTCAAATCGTTGGCGTCTTTCGGGTTTTTGGCCGGCCACTGGATATTGCCCCCGCCATCGGTGAATTGATAGCCCGTGTGGTGCTTAATATTCCAGCCTTTACCCGCATTCGCCGCTGTATTGTTGGCTACAATCGTGTTTTTGAGGGTGGTCGCCGCACCGCCCCCCCAAAATCCCCCGCCCTGAAAGCCGGCCTGATTGTTGACAATCGTGGCGTTGGTGATGGTGGTGGGATTGGTGCCATTGTTTAGGAACATCGCCCCGCCCAAACCGCTGGTGCCGGCGGCATCTGTGGCTTTGTTCCCGGAGAAGGTGCTGTAGGAAATTGTCACCGGCGCTTTTTCTCCCACCCACAAGCCGCCGCCCTGGCTTTCGGCACTATTGTTGGCCAAAGTGCTGTTGGTAATGGTCACTTCGCCGTTGCCCGCCCGCACTCCGCCGCCCAAGGCGTCTCCTTTGGCGTCTTTAATCACTGTATTATTGAGAATCGCGCTGTTTTCAACAACTATCTTGTCTGGGGGATAGACAAACAGAAACAGCGCCCCGCCCTGTCCAGCAGCTTTATTGCCCTCAAACCGGCTGTTGCGAATAGAGATAGTGCCGGAGTCGGGATTTGCCTTGTCAGAAGCGCCATCGGTGTAAATCGCGCCGCCGTACCCTTTAGTATAATTGGTGGCCGCTGTGCCCAGGGTTGCTCCCGCCGTTGTGTCGTTATTGAGGAAGGTGGAATTTTCTACCGTCAGCCGGCTCAGCAGGTTGTTAATCGCCCCGCCGTTGATGCCTTTGTTGTTGGTGAACTTACTCCCCTGTACCGTCAGTTCACTTAAACTTTTTACCTGGATTGCCCCGCCGGATTGCTCCACGTTCGCCGTGGCCTGATTGCTGTCGAACTGGCTGTTCAGTACCGTATTTTTACTGAAATTGCCGGCCACAATCGCGCCGCCCACACCGGCTGTATTGTTGTTGAACTGGCAATTTTCTACCGTTAAAACAGTTTTCTGCCCCGTCAGGATGCCTCCCCCTTCGGTTGTGCTCCGGCCATTGACCACCTTGAGGTTCTTGAGGGTGAAATTTAGCCCCTCTCCCTGCACCTGAAAGACGCGGCTGGCGTTATTGCCACTCACGGTTAAACCGGCAGCGCCCGCTCCATCAATTACCAGGTTTTTGGTAACATTGAGTTCGCCGCTGGTCAGGGTTATGGTCTGGTTTGCGAGTGCGGGAGCGAATTGAATCGTGTCTCCCGCCTGTGCGGTGGTGATGGCTTCCCGCAATGAACCGGGGCCACTGTCTGCAATTATCGTGACTGTAAGTATAGCTAACACGCCCTTATAATCTGCTAAGGTTTGTTGATGCAAGGCCACAGGCGATTTAATTTCACCTGTGGTAAATTGTAGGTCCCACTTGCCCCCTAAAGCGGAACTGCCGATTTTTTCAGTGGAGGCGGCTACAGTTGCGCCAGTAAATTCACTGAGTTTTTCCACAAAGGCTGCCCCCTTTCCTCTGGCGACATGGCAGCCGTACAGTAGAATTTCGGTGCCGCCAATATTGCCCCACTGTCGCAACAGGGGGTTATAATAATCTAAGGTGTCCGATCCCAGGACGGTGCTGCCGAGATAGAGGCATCCGGGGCTTCCGTGGGAGAAGATGTGTGCGGCATCAATTGAGCCGTGGACAGCCCTATAGTTCTGCATGGCGGCGGCGATTTGCTCGACGCCATCTCTGTCGCGATCCAGGACAAATACCGCCACACCGGCTCTCGCGCTGGCGGCGAGAGATTGCCAGTCTTGTAGGCCGGTGTCTATAAAGACAAGGGTTTTCGATTGAGTGTCTTCAGTTGAAGGTTTTGCCGGGGTTGGCGCGAGAGTCGCATTCATATTATGTGAGCCATAAAAACGGGTGCCGGTAGGAATTGCACTGCTCCTTCGGAGCCGCTGCGCTAACGCACCGATATGTGAACTCATGCACACAGGATTGTGAGCTGAGCTAACAGCTCACCTCTATAAACCCCTGAGTTCTTTCTTGCCACTGAACACCCACATCTACACAGTGCCTTGGCTGCCGGTGTGGGGGCTGGCGGATGACTTATCCCTTGGAAGTGCGGGAAGGAGTCACTGTCAACAACCATAACATTCGCTCGCACTTTCGGGATAAGGGCTAACCCACCTCTTGGGGCGCACCCCTACAGGCTGACAGCCCGCTTGCTTGTTTGCTTGAGTTGTGCTATAGCGGCTTGCGGTGCTGGCTGAGCGGAGGGTAAAGACTGCTTCACTCCGCCGGCGATATTAAACCCAAGGCGCGATTCAAGATTTCTTGTTTATTAATCAAGCGCTCTAATTCTTCTGGCTGATAGCGCCCTTCTTCTACCTCTAGGGAAGCCTGATCAAGGGCATTGAGGTAGGCTTCTTCCAGGGTTTCCGCCAACTCTTCGGGGGTGAGATAATAGCCGACGGCTTTGCGGCGCTTATTGATTCTCTGAATTTCCCGAAATGAATTGCGGATGGAGACTTCCCAAGAGCGAGTTGTGCGATTCTCAGCTTGCTGTTTTATGAGATGCAGTAAGAGGATAACGGCATAGCTGCGAATCGTTTTAATGATATCGTTTTTGCCCATTTCTTCGAGTTCCTCAACGATGGCGAGTGCTGCCGGTATATCGCCTTTTTGCAGCAAGTCTTTGAGCGTGAGTAATTCTTCCATAACTGCGAACTCCTGTATCGATCTATTCTATGGTAACTTAAGAGGCGCGGTATTAACGCCCAGACAGTAGGGGCGCTCGCCGGCAGTGCTGGTGCTGGCAAGCGCACCCAGAAACCGGGTTTCTTATTCAGAAACCCGGTTTCTCAGCACCTCCGCCAAACGCTGCAAATTTTCCCTCACAGTCACAGTCAAAGGATGCTCCGCCCCCAACCCGCGAGCGCATATTTCCAGCGCTTGCCGGTACAGCGGTTCCGCTTCCGCATAGCACTCCTGAGAGTAATAAAGATTTCCCAAACTGTTCAAACTTTCCGCCACATCAGGATGCTCCTCCCCCAACCAGCGACGCCGCAATTCCAGCACTTGCCGGTACAGCGATTCCGCTTCCTCGTAGCGCTCCTCACAGTAGCAGGCATTTGCCAGATTGTTCAAACTTTCCCCCACAACAAGATGCTCCTCCCCCAACCGGCGTCGCCGCAATTCCAGCACTTGCCGGTACAGCTGTTCCGCCTCCGCATACCGCCCTTGCGCGAAGTAAATATTTGCCAGCGTGTTCAAACTTTCCGCCACACCGGCACCCTCCTCTCCATACAAGCTTCGCCACAATTCCACCGCTTCCAGCAACAGCGGTTCTGCTTCCGCGTAGCGCCCTAGAGCGCAGTATAGTTCAGCCAGATTATTCAAACTTTGTGCCAGATTGCAGTCCTCTTCCCCATGCAGGCGTCGCCACAGTTCCACCGCTTGCAGCAACAGGGTTTCCGCTTCCCCATACCGCCCTCTCTCGCAGGATAAAATTGCCAGATTGTTTAAAGGAATTGCCACATCCGGATGCTCTTCTCCCAGCAGGCGTCGCGTCAGTTCTAGCGCTTGCAGGTATAGAGCTCCTGCAGTGGCGTAGTGCGCTCGACTGGAGTGGAGACTGGCTAAATTGCTCAGCCCATTGATTAGCGCTAAAACGTCGGCTGATATCCAAGAAACTGCCGCTACATTTCCCGCGTCTCCCGCTGCTGCGACCACTTCTATCATACCAGACACAAAGGTATTTAAGAGTGCGGGAGTTACAGGGGAGAGCGGAGTTATAAGTTTCTCTTCAAACAATTGCCCGATCAGGGGGTGCAATTGATAGACGCCCTCATACTGGCGCTGGAGCAGGTGCCGGTGCTCTAAAGTCAATCTGGACTGTTCCAGGTTTTGTGGGTTGAAATTCTCCTCGTGCTGAGCCATATGCCGGCAGATATGTTCAACGATTGACCAAGATGGTAGCGAAAGAAACAGACTTAGCAGACAGCCGAGCTTCTGGGCGTTTTCATCCAATGTTTGCCAGAGGAACTCAAAGACATGCGCCACCGGCAGTTGGGCAGCACCGGCAAGTTCCTGTTGCTCCAGTTGAGACAGTATTGTCTCTAGGGATAGAGTTTCATCTTGCGCAAGATATCGCCCCACCAACTGCAATCCCAAAGGCAAATAACCCAGCCACTTGCAGAGATTTCTGGCAGTGCGAGGCTCCCGTTTCAGCCGATCCCTGCCAATGAAAGACTCTAATAATTGCATGCCGGCGAGCGGTTTAAGTGCGTCCAAATCCAGCCGCACCACCGGCACGCTCAAGCTTTCCCGCGTTACCAGCAGCACCTTAAACCGGGATGGCACCGGCGGGAGGTAAGGCTTCACCAAAGCATAATCGGTGACATTATCCCACACCAGCAGCACCTGACCGGCATGCCAGTGCTCCCAGCAAAACGCCACCTGACGCTGCAAGTTATCATTGAGATCGTCGGGGGGGTTGAAACCAAATTTCCGTCTGGAAAACTCCACTAAGCAGATGCCGGTATCCCTGTCGCCCACCGGCACCCAGCACACCCCACCGGCATACTCCGCCAAATATTTTCGCGCATATTGGATCGCTAGTTCAGTTGTGCCGGCACCGGGCACCCCCGCGATGGCGACGCCCTCGTTTTCCTGCAGGAGCCGGTGCAATTCCGAAAGTTCCTCCTCTCGCCCGACAAATGCCGCCGCACCACTTTCGGGAATATTCTCGCAAGGGGGTGCCGGTGGGGCGGGTGCCGGTGATTCTCCGATAAATGAGATTTGCTCACTTGCACGAAGATTGTCGGAAGGCTGTGCCGGCGGTTGTGCGGCGATTTCCGGCATTTCTCCCACAAATCCAAACTCACGCTCGTGAGGCGTATCGGAAGGGGGTGCCGGTGGTTTTGGGGCGGCGGGTGGGGGCGTCTGGCTTTTTGGCTGTTCGGGGGAGCGCCGGGTGTCCCACTCGCCGCCTGGTTGGAACAGCCGGTCGAGCGCTTCTTGGCCATCCGTGCTGGGAAGCTTGAGTGTAAAAACCCACTTGGAGCTGGAGGTTTTTGTCGTGGAGCTGGTTTCCTGGCGCTTGTCCTCGGCAATTCCCAACTCGAACAGGCACCGGAGGGCATTGCGGAGAGCCTCGGAATCCTGTATGGGATGGCCACATTTCTCAGCCAACTCCACAAGATGCCGGACTTCTGCTGTCACCTGCAGCTGCTTGGCATCGGAATCCCAGTCCAACTTAACCGCTTTTATCAGGCGGGCGCAGTCTTTTCTGCTATTCAGTTCGCCGCTTTTGAGGGAGAGCAAAGCTCTCACCAGGAGTTCGGCATTGAGCTTGCCGGTGTCGTAATCCAGCTTGCGCCCTTTGTGTTTTTGCCCATCTTGCTGCGCCATAGGTGAACCCCAGAAATTTTTCAAAAATGGTTCCAAAATGGTTGGGGATGCCCCAAGCTCCCCAAGCTTTGATTTTACAGCACAGAGCCGGTGATTGGGGAAAATTGGCGTTACCTCCCCGGCGATTTACAATCGTCAGGAGCTATTTCTCTTAGCTAGAAGACATACAAAACCCGACACACCGGCTTTCAAAACTCCGCCAAACGCTCTAGAGTTGAGGTGAACTTTTCCACTCCTGCCATCTGAGACTGACTCAGCGCCGCCTGCGCCGCTTGACCCAGAACCATATCCTCTAATTCTGCCAGCCGCACCATCAATCGCTCATAAGTTTCAGCCGGCATTATCACATGACTGGGACGCGACTGATCCGTCAGCAAAACAGGCTCCTGCGCAGCTCTGTCAAAGACTTCCCCGTGCCGGTTGCGGGCATCTGTAACAGTATAGGTTTGCATCTCGGTTTTTTTGACTTTTTTGAGTCCTGTATTTATTATAGAACATAAGTGGGGTGCGTTGCCATTGCCTTGTAGAGGGCTAGACTCATTTCAATAGCCCCTGTGCGCGAAGTCTGGCTGCGAAAGGAGATTCCCCAGCTTCCTTTTGCAATTTTTCAGCATACTCCTCTCGCCGTTTCATATCGGCATCAATCTCCTCTTTATGCTCCCAGTAGTAAGCCAAAGCGGAATGAATTTGGCTCAGGGTAATATGAGGGTATTGAAAGTGGAGTTCTTCAGGACTCCAGCCGTAAGCGTGGACAGACGTGATTAATTCTACGACTTTCATCGTGGTGCCGGCAATGAAAGGGACATTGCGCTCGTCGAGCTGGATGTGTTTGTAGTCGGTGGGGGTTGAGACAGTCACAAAAATACCTCCTTGATCTTCTCTCTCTAAATTATCTCATGGAATTGCCAACTTTGACAATTCGGGGGCGTTCCCGAGGGTTTGGGCGCTCGCCTGCAATGCCGGTGCTGGCAACCGGCTTGCAAGCGAACATCCGTTTTCTCAGAATTAAGCAGGCTCACCTCTTGCCAAAAGCGCGAGGGCGACCGGCATGGTAGAATTGGCAGGAGTGCCGGTTGAGCGTTTTACCCGAAACTAGATATCAGTTAACCCGTTTGAGTTTAGGTTTTCTTTTGGAGGTTCTGATTTGGGAGGTTCTGAAGGTAATTTGTCTCCCAGTCGCCGCAGGTCGATTGCAAGAACCAAGCAGAACTTCAACATCCCCCCTGACAAAAACTTAACCCTCAGCTTCCTCTCGCCTCCGGTGCCGGCTCCTCATCCCCCTCATCTTCCCCCCACTTTTCCAGCCAATCCCCATCCACCCCTTCCACATGCCGGTAGACACGATTCACGCCCCAAATCATCCTATCCCGCTCATAAAGTTGGGCGTCTTCCAACAACTCAAGGGCTTTTTTTATTTTGTCTTGGTTCAGCGTTTTGACTTCTGATTCCATACTTGCTCTACGCTCCCACGCTACACTCACTATAGCACAGAGATGGGAGTTCATCGCTCTGCCGTAAAATTTCACCGGCTAGCGCCCCAACAATGTTAGGTTGCCTTCCCGGGAAAAAACTTACGAACAGCCCTCGCTCTATCCCCCAGTACCGGAGTGTCACTTCCCACGCTTGCTTCTTGTCTATTGCCAGTTCGCTAGAAACAGATGTGACTTGAACACACAGAGGAATTCCTGAAATCCCGCTGACTGCCATATCGGTTGCCATTGATAAATCCATGATAGTGCGCCGCAAACCACTCCCGCCGCTTTTGCCCACCTCATATAAAAGGATATCCAGCAAAGGACTGTCATCCTGTGCGAACTCCCCAGCCATCATCTTTTGTTTCCAGATAAACAGCTTGGGGTCGGATTCGTTAAACCATTTCGGAAAAAGAAATTCATACCAGTACCGAGTGGGAGGTGTCATCCGGTCAAACACTTCTTGCCTTTCTTCTGCAGTTAGGGATTGAATGTAAAGCACAAAGCGAGCATCTTTGATTAGCTCCACCAGAAAATCCATTACAAATTTTTTCCGCACCAGCAAACCGGGCTTCTTGTCTTTCACCCACCGGCTCATCTCTTCCAGCCTATTCGCCAACCCTGGCTCCACTGAGGCGGCGAGCCGGCTCAAACGCTTCAACTCGTTCTTGATTTCTTCCGCTCTCACAAGTTTCACCCTGTGTTCTGAACTGCCTTCAGCATACGTCACCGGCTCCTCATCATCCTCCTCATCTTCCCCCCACTTTTCCAGCCAATCCCCATCCACCCCTCCCACATGCCGGTAGACACAATCCACACCCAAAATCATCCTGTCCCGCTGCAATTGTCTCGCCGCTTCCAAAGATTCGAGCGCTTTCTTCAGTCTGTCTTCCTGTGCGAGATTCCTCTCAGCATCCATATTTGTTTTATTTTTGCAAAACTAGATACCGCCCATCATATCATTTCAAAGCCTCCCGACGTAGGACAGGCGTCTCGCCTGTCCCAGAAAATCTAGTCTTTTTCTTACTCCCCCTCTCCCCTTGTGGGCTATCCATTACCCACATCTTTCTTAATGAAGATTTATGTATAGCCCATTTGGAAGTCCATCACCT
>NZ_KB235948.1:1339419-1360706 GCF_000332335.1 Kamptonema formosum PCC 10802
ACTATAGCCCATCAATGTTCCAGGATTTTTTAAGAAATATGTACTTTATGTTAAGAAAAATGTGGGTAATGGATAGCCTTGTGGGAGAGGGGGTTGGGGGGTGAGGGGGCTGCGGTAGTTCAAGTATATGAAATAATAAGGAGGCGGAGCCTCCAGAGGAGCGTTCCCAGGCTCCGCCTGGGAACGAGGAGGCATTTCTCTTGTCCCCCCTCTCCGCAAGCGGAGAGGGGGTTAGGGGGTGAGGTTCTTCCCCCCTAAACCACATGTTCCGAAGCCAACCGGCACGGATAATTCGGATCGCCAGTTTCCACTTGCAGCGTCGCGTGATCGATGTCAAAATTATCGTGCAGCTCCTCACAAATCCGCGCTAAAAACCCATCTCCCGGAGAGCCCGCCGGCATCACCAAATGAGCCGTCAGCGCAATCTCAGTCGTACTCATCCCCCAGATGTGCAAATCGTGCACCCCCGCCACACCCGGTAACTCAGCCAAATAAGTGCGCACCGCCAGAGGCTCCACAGAAACCGGCACCCCATCCAGCGCCAGATTAACAGATTCTCGCAGCAGCCCCCAAGTACCCGCCACAATCGCCGCCACAATAATCAAACTCATCGCCGGATCGCACCAAAACCAGCCGGTGGCCAAAATAACCAAACCAGCAATCACCACACCCACAGACACTAAAGCATCCCCAGCCATGTGCAAAAACGCCGCTCGAATATTCAAATCCCCCTTACTCCCAGACATGAACATCAAAGCCGTCGCCGTATTAATTGCAATCGCCACAGCCGCAACACCCATCACCGCACCCCCAGCAACCGGATTGGGATCGCGCAACCGCTGAATCGCTTCCCAAGCAATTCCCCCTGTAGCCAGCAGCAGAAACGTCGCATTTAACAGCGCCACCAAAATCGAAGACCGGCGCAATCCGTAAGTGTAGCGCAGCGTCGGAGGGCGGCGGGAAAGCTCACTCGCTCCCCAGGCGAGCAGCAGCGCCAAAACATCGCTGAGATTGTGACCGGCATCCGCAAGCAGCGCCAGGGAATGTGCCAGCAAACCAAAAATTACCTCAGCTATTACTAGCCCGCTGTTGAGAGTAAGACCAATCCTAAAAGCGAGACTGTAATTAGCCGGTGCGTGACTGTGTTCGTGACTGTGATGGTTGTGATTCGACATCGCTCTACCTATTTTATATTTTGGATTTTGGATTTTGGATTTTCGCTTGTAAAACGGTAGAATTGTAGGGGGTGACGCTGGCGCGTCACCCACCGATTATTAATTTTTTCGGTTAACTCACGGCTGCTATAAACCGGGTTTCTTTAAGAAACCCGGTTTCTTAACCCCTGTCTTGAACAGACTTAATTTCAAGAGTTTCTTTTTTCGCATTTCCTTCCCCCAGCGATAGTCAGCAATAAGGAGGCGGAGCCTCCAGGGGAGCGTTCCCAGCCTGAGGCTGGGAACGAGAACGAGAAATTTCAAGAGACTGTTGGCGGCGCAAGAGGAAAACTGCGCAGATTGTGAGAGTCTCGCTCTACTCTTAGCCCGCGCAGGCGGGCTTCGTTTGTATAGCCGCGATTTCAATCGCCAGGAACCTAGCAATAAGGTCTAACCCCCTCATGGATTCGCCAACAGCATCTGGAAATCACAGACTGATTCTAGAACGGGCGCTCTCAATCGCTGCTCTCACCCGCTCAAACCCCGTACCGCCATAACTATTCCGAGCCGCAACCACACGCCTCGGCGCAATCGCCTCATAAATATCCCCCTCAAACGCCGGGTGCAGCGCCTTCCACTCCTCCAAACTCAAATCCTTCAGTAACTTCCCAGCCGCCAGACAAGTTTTCACCACCTTCCCCACCAGATTGTACGCCTCCCGGAAAGGCACTCCCTTCGCCGCCAAATAGTCAGCCACATCCGTTGCATTCGAGAAGTCTTCCGCCACCGCTTCCGCCAAACGCTCGGTGCGAAACTCTATCCCCTCGCGCAGCAAAATCGTCATTGCCTCCAAGCAAGCTCTCACCGTCTTAACAGTATCAAACAACGCTTCCTTATCCTCTTGCAAATCCTTATTATACGCCAGAGGCAGTCCCTTCACCAGCACCAGCAGCGCTTGCAAATGCCCGAAAACCCGACCGGCTTTCCCCCGCACCAATTCCGGCACATCCGGGTTCTTCTTTTGCGGCATAATACTGGAACCCGTCGCGCAACTGTCGGTGAGCGTCACAAAGCCAAATTCCTGAGAAGCCCAGAGAATCACTTCCTCAGACAGCCGGCTCAGGTGTGCCATAATTATACTCGCCGCACCGAGGAATTCAATCGCAAAATCGCGATCGCTCACCCCATCCAAACTGTTCGCATAAACACCGGCAAACCCCAGCAACTCGGCGGTATAATGACGGTCTATCGGGAAAGTCGTGCCGGCGAGCGCACCGCAACCCAGCGGCGAGATATCTACCCGTTTGAACACATCACCCAAACGCTCCCAGTCGCGCTGCGCCATTTCAAAGTACGCCAGCAAGTGGTGCGCCAAACTCACCGGCTGCGCCCGCTGCAAGTGCGTGTAGCCGGGAATCAGGGTTTCGACGTGCGTTTCCGCCAAATTCAGCAAAACTTGCTGAAATTCCCGCAGCTGCTCCCGAATCTGCTTAATTTGGTCGCGCAGGTAAAGCCGGGTATCCGCACCCACTTGGTCATTGCGCGAGCGCGCCGTGTGCAGCTTCTTCCCGGCATCCCCGACAATCTCCGTCAGCCGGCGCTCTACCGCAAAGTGGACATCTTCCGCATCTGTCCCCGGAGTGAATTTTCCCTCCCGGTATTCCTGGCGGACCTGCTCGAGACCGGCAGCCAGCCGCTCGCCCTCCTCCGCTGAAATAATGCCGGTTTTTGCCAGCATCTTGGCGTGAGCCACAGAGCCGGTGATGTCATATTCAATCAGTTCAATGTCAAAGCCAATACTGGCATTGAAGCGCTCTATTGCCGGATGCAGCGCCTTTTCAAACCGCTGGCTCCAGGCAGAAGTCTTTTGTCCTGTCATCCTAAATCCCCGTGATTAACGGTTTTAGGATAGAACCGAAAACCCTTTTTCTTCAGGGATAAAAGGGTTTTTTAAACTTTAATCTCCCAGCCGGCACGCCCTCAATAGCGAGTCAGCCCCCGAAACGCATATCCGACACCAATGCCAATCAGCAGCGCCCAGATTTGGCCGGTCGAGACAAAGTGATTCCAGGATCTCACCACCTGACCCCACAAATCGGTGTTGCTGACTTGCTGCGCTAGCACAGTTGGGCTCACCGGCAGCAGTCCGAGCAGTGCCGGCAAACAGTCGCCACCGGCAGCACCGGCTGCGATTGCCGGCAATTCGCTCAGTCCCACCATTTCCCCTCCTTCCCTATTCAGTAGGTTGAATCTTCATCACCACCAGAGTCATATCATCACCGTTGCGATTATTCGCACCGAGAAATTGCTGGACTTGCTCGAACAGATAGTCCAGAATCTCTTGGGAACTGGAGCAATGCTGGCAAGCCCACTGGAAAGCCGCGCTGAGATTCTCCTCATCGAAGCGATCGCCGCTTTGGTTAGCGGCATCCGTAAACCCATCCGTAAAATAAATAATCGTATCTCCTGGCTGCAGCTGCACGCAAGCTTCCTCATACCGGCTTTCCGCATCCAGCCCAATCAGCATGCCCAGAGTGTCCAGGCGCTTTATCGAGCCGGTGGAAGCTTGCCACAGCAGAGGGGGGTGGTGGGCGGCGTTGCTGTAAGACAGAATGCGAGTTTGCGGGTCATATTCTGAATAAAACAGCGTCACAAACCGGTGGGAATTTTCCAAATCCGCATACATCACCCGGTTGAGATGTTGCAAAATCCGCGCCGGCGAATGGCCGTTGAGCACCTCCGCCCGCAGCATCCCGCGCGTCATCGTCATAATCAAACCGGCGGGAACGCCCTTACCCATCACATCCCCAATCACCACACTCCAGCGACCGGCTGGATTGCCGCCGTGATTTTTTTGCCGCGCCCGGTCGGGGCTGGTGGGAATAAAATCGTAATAATCCCCCCCCACCCGGTTGGCCGTTTGGCAGCGAGCCGCCAGCTCAACCCCCTGAATTTGCGGGCACTGGCGGGGGAGCAGGCGCAGCTGGATTTCCGCCCCAATTTCCAGCTCCCGGTCGAGGCGCTCTTTCTGGCGCAGCTCAACAGTCAGCTCGTCATTTTCAATCGCCACTGCAGTTTGGTCAGCCACCAAGCGGACCAACTTCTGGCGCGTTTCCGTCCACTTGTAGTCGGGGTTGCGGCTGAAAACGTACAGGCGGCCCCGCTCGGCATTCTTCGCCAGGATAGCCGTGCCGAACAGCTGGACGTCTGGGCCCAAGCTGCGGCTGACGTGATAGTCCAGAGTTCCGGGGTTGGGCGTCACGGTGGCCGTTTTCGATAAGGACGCCGCAGCTTGACGGGTGGCGGCTTCCAGCGCTTGGCGGATATCCTGACACTGGCGGCCTTCCTGGCAGTGCAGTCGCTGCAGCCTCACTTGACCGTTTGGCTTAAACAGCACCAGCGCTCCCCCGTCCGCATCGGTCACCCGACTGGCCACCAAGGGGATCAGCTCCAAAAACTGATTGAGATTGTTAAAGCTGCGCAGGGCGAATCCCAGGGAACTCAGCAAGTCCTGGATTTTGTGCTGTTCGCGCTGCAAACGCGCCACCAGTTCTTTGAGGGCAAAAACCGGTGTCATGTCTGTAGGGGCGCAACTGTTGGCTGCGGGTGGGGAGGGTGATGGCCGGCGAGGCAGAGGTACAGCAGTCATCGGAGTAGGGGTAATTCAGGTGACGGGACGCTCTGGAAATCGGATTGGGTAGAAGGAACAGGGGAAGCCAGCAGAAGTTCCAAAGGCTTGAGGCGCAATTCACCTCACCGGCTCGCTACAGTCAGATTCAAGGAATTAGGCGATAGATCGCGTCTTCTCCTGTGCGCCCGAAGGGCGTTTGCAGGGTTGAGGCTGGCCCGGAGGCTGCCGGCCCAAGAGCCAGCAACTGAGCAGCATTTGCCAGTCTCTCAAGCCTGAGAGATAAACGGGCTTACAATTATAGCATGCCCCGGCAATTCTGTCAAGACCAGCCGGAGAGTTTTGACTGCGAGTCCTGCTATCCCACACCCGACATCGAGATCCCGCTATTACCGGATTATTGTACTTTAGTCAATTTACCTGGGAAAGGAGTATTTGCCGAATTATTCCGCTGGGGGGGTGGCGCGCCCGACTGGAGAGTTAAAAATTAGGGGCCTCAGGGGCTGGCCCTGCTGCTGCCCCCCACTAGCCACTGAGCAGGGCTTCCACAAACTCATAGCTGGAAAAGGGGCGCAGGTCTTCTACGCCCTCACCGGCTCCGATAAAGCGGATCGGCAATCCCAGCTGCTTGACCACCGCTAGAGCTACGCCTCCTTTGGCAGTTCCGTCGAGTTTTGTCAAGACTACCCCGCTCAGTTGGGCTACCTCGGAGAACACTTGAGCTTGGCGCAGGCCGTTTTGGCCCAGAGTGGCGTCCAAAACCAGCAGGGATTCAATTTTGGCGTCAGGGGCTTTTTTATCGATAATCCGCCGGACTTTGCTGAGTTCCTCCATCAGGTTTTTCTTGTTTTGCAGCCGTCCGGCGGTGTCAACCAGCAGCAGCTGCACCTCTCGCGAGCGGGCTGCGGCGATGGCATCAAACACGACCGCCGCTGGGTCGGTGTTCTGCCCCGGATTGGCAATCACTTCTACGCCGCTGCGCTGACCCCATATTTTTACTTGCTCTACTGCCGCCGCCCGGAACGTGTCCGCTGCGGCAATCAGGCAGCGGTAGCCTGATTTCTGGGCGATGTGGGCAATTTTGCCGATGGTGGTGGTTTTGCCGGCACCGTTGACTCCCGTCATCAGCCAGATGTTTAGCTGCTCTTTTTCAGGGGCGAAGGTGGGATTGTAGGACTTGCCGGTGGGCCGGTCGAGCATGTCCCGCAGGATTTTTTTCAGGTAGGCGATCGCCGAGTCGGGCGGTAGGGCTTCCTCTCGCAGCTTTTTCTGCAGGGAGTCAATAATATACTCGGTGGCCTCCACTCCCACATCAGCTTGCAGCAGCAGCGACTCAATCTCCATCACCGCTGCCTGGTTCAGCGGCCCTTGGCCCACGATGGCCTTCAGCTGGTTGATCAGGCTGCGGCGGGTTTTGTCCAAGCCTTGCCGCAGCTTCTTGAGCCAGGTAATTTCTTCAATGGAGATGTCATCGGGACGCCGCCCTTGGGCCGCCAGAACTTCCGCTGACCACAAGAACCCCTCGTCAAAGGCCAGTCCGGCCTCCTCTTCAGGAGCCTCTGGCACTGCCGCTGCAGGCAAATCCGTTTCCGGTTCCGGGGTTTCGACCGCTGTGGCCATTAGCCGTTCCAGTCGCGCTTGCCGGTCAGCCTCCGCTCTGGCCCAGAAGGGCGCAGGCTCTAGCGCCGGATCGAGTTCCGCTTCGGGTGCCCCGACTGGCTCAGCCGTGTCTGGCGCTTGTGTTTTCGGCTCTGCCTGCAAGACCTGCGTCTCTGCCACCGCCGCGTCAGGTTCTGCAACCAGCGCTGCGCTTGCCGGTTCTTCCGTCTCGGTGACGGCTTTGGCTGCGACTGCCGGCTCAGCCTTTTCAGGCTCAGCCGCCGCCTGCGATTCGGCTTCAGCTTCCCCCTCTGGTGCCGGGGGCTCAGCAGCCACAGCAGTTTTTTCCCCGGCTTGCTGCTGTTTCTGAATATTTTTGTACGCCGCTTTGGCCCAGAGCAGGTAATCTTCAGCGACAGCCATAGATTGTGCCGGTGGCGGCGCTGCTGGGGCGGCGGCTTCAGGCTGAGCGGCAGCCGGTCTGGCCTGCTCTTCTTGCGGCAGCTCTGGTTTATCGCTAAACTCGCGGCGGAACCAATTAAAAGCCATTACAATTCTTAAATTTTCTACCTTAGATTTTAGACTTTAGATTTTAGACCCTCACGAGTCCCTTGTTCCCACTGCTTTCTTGGCGCTCTCTGCGTCGAAAGCGGTTCCCTTTTCCCTACTCCGGGCTCGGAGCACCCTTGAGTTGGTCCGTCACGCGGCGCAACACCCCGTTAATAAACCGGTGCCCTTCCTCGCCGCTGTAGCGTTTGGCCAGTTCCACAGCTTCATTAATCGCCACCTTGTCAGGGATGCCCAGAAACATCATTTCTGCCACGGCAATCCGCAAAATATCCGCGTCAATGCGGGGCAAACGATTTAACTGCCAGTCTACTAGGGCGAGTGAGAGGGTTTCATCGAGCTGTGGCTTTTCGGCACTGACCTGAGTGAGAATCTCTAGGGCGTAGGAGCGAACGTCTTGCTGGTTGGCCAGGTAAATGAATTCCGGCAGCTCCACAGCCCCACCCAGCCGGTTAATCGCCGTTTGGGTCAGGTCGAGAGCGTCTTCAAGCATGGCTGTGGCGCTGCCGGCGGCATCCGCCCGCGTCTGGCTGCTCAGGAGGCGCTCGCTGCTTCGTTTCAGTTCGGCTGCGGCGGTTTCCAGAGTGTCGTGGACTTCCTGAGTCAGGGTGCGCACAGCCGCCAGCACCACATCTTGCAGCTGCTTCTGTGCTAGTTTATCCGGGGAACCGCTCAGCTGGCTGAGGCTGAGCAGTGCCAGTTCGCGGGCAATTCGTCGGGCTTGCATGGCGGCTGTTTTTGACCTCCGATTTTCGGTATTTCAATCTTCTTGAGCGGGTATGACTTGTCTGAGATTCTCAAAACGCAACGCTTCGAGTTTTCTTTCGGGGGTGGGAGCTGGCACCCCGACAATCGCGGAACTCGGGCTGACGATGCCGCCGGAGATGATCAATTTAAAGGCGTCCTCAACTGACATCGAGAGGTTGAGCACCTCATCTTCTGGGACAATCGCATACCAGCCGGTGGTGGGGTTCGGCGTGGTGGGGACGAAAATGCTGAGCATGGGAGTGGCCATCTTGGACTGGATGTCGCTGCTAATCGTGCCGGTGACGAAACCGATCGCCCACACCCCCTGCCGGGGATATTCCACCAAGATCACCCGGCGAAACTTGCTGTTAGAATCCTTGAGGATGGTTTCTAGCAGCTGTTTGAGAGTTTTGTAGACTGAACCTGCAAAGGGAATGGCTTGCAGGAGGCGCTCTCCGACATCGAGCAGCCACCGCCCGGCGATGTTGCGGGCCATCAGGCCAATCAGGAGAATGCTCAGCAGCGGCACAGCCAGCCCCACCAATAAATTCAGCAGATTCACTAAGATGGGATGGAGGCCATCAAAGGGATTGATCTGCTTGGGAATTTTGGTGAGAAAGTCGATCACCCAGCTGGCGATGGTAAACGTCAGCCAGATTGTCGTCGCCAGGGGAATCACCACCAACAGACCGGCAATCAGATCATTTTTTAAGTCCTGCATGAAGCGATTGGTCACGGATAGCCTACACTCCTTTAACTGGCTGTGGGTTAACTGGCTGTGGGAACGAGCTCGATCGCCGGTGCGAGCGCGGCTGCGGCTGGCCTTGCGGTCAGACCGGAAATTCACTGGCCCCGGCCTTTGGGCCAGCTGCCATCTAGTTTGCCTTACCTTCCCAGACACTGCACCTCACTCAGCTGAGCGGCAGTCCCCCAGAGCAATCTTCTTTATTTTGACAGATTTGTAAAGAAATCTTGCAAAACTGTGAGCCTGGGAAAGGGCTGTGCCGTCAGGCGTTCGTGTGGGTGGAGCGGGCATTCGCTGCGCCCAGGCGCTGCAGGCAGCCAGCTGCCGGCGGCGGACCGCCGGCAGTTGGGCGCAGCTGTGCGAGCTAAAAGCAATCGCACTCGCGCCCTATTGCCGGGGGGAGTGAGAGCGCCGAAAAGGGGGTGCCTCAACGACCGCACGAGCGCCTGTCTCCGTCTGGAGACTGGCGCGGGAACGCCCACCAAGTTCGGTTTTCCAGCTTAACGAGCAAGCTAGAGAATTCAATACCTTAAAATAATTATTATCAAATTTTTACACTCACCGGCAGCCCGGTGTCCTTTGCTTCCGTTAATGGCCAGAAATAGCCGTCGCCGAATCCACCGCTGATTCGGCTTTTGGGGCTGTGTGTGGGGTTGAAGTGGGGACTGGACTGTACTTCATTTCCCAGACTTTTAGCAAGATGAGATATTCGTAGAACGCCTGCAAGGCACACCAAGCAAAGCCGGCCTGTCCGTCCAGAAAGCCCCCCAGCAGGAAATACATGTAAAAAAAGCGCAGCAGGGGTCTGAAGGGCAAGCGCTGGGACAAGTCTTTCAGGGCGCGCCGCCTTTCCACTTCTGAGCTGCCAAAAAACAGGTGCCGCCAGTTGACGCTTCCTTTTTCCATCTGGCGCAGGGTTTCTGCAGCTTCGTCGGTGGAGTAGCGGTTGTGCTTTTCGATCCACCGGCTCAGTCCCTTGGAGCAAGTGTAGTGGGGGTAGGTTTCTTTCAAAAAGCTGGTGGGCCCGTCGCAGACTTCCCGCTCGGTATGGCCATAGTCTGTGAACCAGACTTTCTCCTTGCGGAACAGCCGCATCTGGTAGCGGGGGTACTGGGTGCTGCGGCGAATCCAGCGGTTCATAAATATCACTCGCTCGGCGATGTAGTAACCGATCTGCGCCTGAGACTGGATCGCTTGCAGGCACTCCGCAAACAGTGCCGGTGTCATCCGCTCGTCCGCTTCCAGAATGTACACCCATTCATGCAGCGCCGGCACCGATTGCAGCATCCAAGTTCTCTGCTTTCCGTGGCTTTCAAATGCGTGCTGGACAATCCGCACCGGATAGCGGCTGGCAATCTCAACCGTGCGGTCGCTGCTGCAGGAGTCCACCACAATGATGTCATCCGACAGCAGCGCTGACTCTATGCAAGCGGCAATGTCAATCTCTTCGTTGTGGGTCAGGATATAAATTGAGAACATTTCCAGCGACTTGCGTGAGGGTAAATGAGGGAACGGGTTCGGACGCACTCCTGAAGTCGGGCTCTCCACTTAAGCCCGGACAGGGCGAAAGTCAGTCAAAAGGCGATTGGCGCTCTGTTATTCGCCAGAGAGCGATCAATCGCTTTTCTACCGGCTCACACCCCCTGTCTCGCTTTAACCGGACAGAACTTTGTGCTGTCCGGCCAGCTGTCTCCGGCACGGGCGCAGACTCAGCGTGCCTTTTTGCGCCCGCCCCTCATATAGCCCAGACTTTTCAATCCCGTCCAGCCAATGGCCATATAGCCCGCTGACAGCAGCAAACTGCTAATGCCAGTCTGCAAGCCCGACTTCAAAGACGTAATTTGGGTCTGTTCTTCCAGCTGTTTCTGACCCGTCCGAATCCGCGCCAGTTCCCGATTTCTCAGAGCGTCAGGTGAGAGATTCTGCTCGATAAACTCATCGATCGCTTTAGGGTTACTCTTAGACGTCTCGATTAATTCTTTGATCGGAGCCGGAAGCTGCGGGTTTTGTAGCACTTCATCCCGCTTCTTTTCATCTCCTAATACTGCGCTAAACTGGGTTTTGAATTGATTTTTCTGCTTTTCAATTTCCGCTTGGACGTTCGCGTTCGCCAGTTGGGTAGTAATCTGGGTTTCAGCCTGAGATGCCCGCGTACTAATCTGGCCGAGCTTCTCAGCCCTGTCCAGCCGAACGTTGTTCAGGTGCAGGGGAAACAGCAGCAAGAAAACCAACCCTAGCAGGCTGGCCAGGCAAAGAACCCAGAATTTTATGTCCAGAAAAGAATTGCGGCTAACTTGTCCCCCACCGGCGTTGCTCTCAATTCCAAACCCAGAGAAAATGAAGGCCATACCCACCATCGGTATAATTCCCCGATCGACAAGCTGCGAGGTAAAGCCCATCTGCCACTGCCTGTCCAGGAAGTTCGGCGGAAACAGCAAAATTAAATAGTCAATCACAGAAGACACTATCAATATAATCCCAACAATCTGCAGAGCCCGAGCGGCTATGCTAGCAGGATTGCGGCTATCAATCGCTTTCATTTTGATTCTCTATGAGTTTCTTGTTGTCTACTTCATGCGTTACCGGATTGCTCTCCCGCCAGGGGGCGCTCCCTTGACAAGAAATCAAGTTTCTGCTATTGCATTTAGGTCAGCGGGCGGCGCAGCTCCCCCCCTCCCGGCGATACCAGCGGGCAAGGCGCTCCGGTGGCACCCCTAGGAAATAGGCCACAATCACAAGCTGGTTAATCAGTGTCGTTTTCAGCACCCCCAGTTTCTGCCACCTGCGCCCGGATGTTACCACCGGCATTGCTACAATGTTAATCTTTCCCAAACGCCGCAACTGAAGCATCAGCTGAAAATCTTCCATAATCGCTGTGTCGGGAAAGCCAGAGCAGCTGCGGAACACTGGGGCGGGCAGAAAAATGGCCTGGTCGCCGTAAGGCATCTGAAACAAGCGCGAACGCCAGTTCACCCCGATTTCAACCAGCCGCAGCACCGGCTGTGGGGAGTCAATCCGCAGTTCAAAGGCACCGGCAATGGCACCTGGCGTGGCGAGTGCCTGACGCACTATCTCGTCGAATCCCTGGGGCAGGTGCGTGTCGGCGTGCAGGAACAGCAGGATGTCGCCGGTGGCTGCAGCCGCACCGGCATTCATCTGGCGGGCCCGACCTTTGGGGGCAGAGATAACCCTGACGCCGGCTGACTGCGAAACCCCGACTGTTTCGTCCTCACTGCCGCCGTCTGCTACTATCACTTCCACACTATCAGCTAGCTTAGCCAGTTCTAGTGTTTTCTGGATCGCCCCCGCTTCATTGAGCGCCGGCACGATAATCGAAATTAAGGCTTTTGCATTCCCCCCCCAGCACCCGAGAGCGGCGCACGATAGGGCTCCCCCTTCTGAGCTGGGGCTGGGTGAGGGGCTGGATTTTTTGTCTGGGGGAAATATGATTTGGGCGCGGTTTTCTAAGATAGCCAGATCCTCCGGACGGTCAATATCTGCCAGCTGTTGCAATTTGCTTGTCGTCAGGTTGAGCCGGTCTGCCTTGGCTGCGGTCTGCTGCAAGACCAGGCCGGTGCCCCAGGTGATGCCGGTGAGCAATTCTGGCACAAACCGGCGCAGTCCGATTAAATAGTAGCCTCCATCTGCTGCCGGTCCCAAAACTAAGTCGGACGTCAGCAGCTGCTCGAAGGCTGTCCCGAGCACCCTGGCGTCCAAGTCGGGGCAGTCCGTCCCAATGATAGCGGCTCGCTCTGCGCCGTTGCTGAAGGCTTCCTCAAAGGCTCCCGACATTCGCGCTCCCAAGTCCCCCTCCCGCTGATGCCGGCAGACTGTCTCATCCCCCAGCCAGTCTCGCATCAGTGCTTCGCCGCCACCGGCAAACCAGACTTCTACTGAAACTGACCGGCTCGCTTGCAGCTCTCTCGCCTGTGTCAGGGTGTGCTCGGCCAGGTGCCGGTGAAGTTCGGCAGCTCCCTGCGCTCCCAACGCCGGCATCAGCCGTGTCTTGGCCAAACCTGGCTCTGGATAGCGAGTAAAAACTATCAGGCATTCCCTGCCGGTGCGTGCGCTTTCCACTCTCTGCCCCTTCTTGACTCTGAACTCTTTCCAGTTTAAAATCTCTAGTCCGACTGTCTCCTGGATCGCCTCGCCGGCCATGCCTCGCGAGAGCGCTCATTTTACATTTTAACTTTTGCTTTGTCATTTCGGAAATTTTGAAATAAATTTTCAATCCCCTTTTTTTGATATTTTCAGGCTATTTTAACGTATTTTTACCCCCTTAAATCAGTTCAAACAAACTGGGCATTCGCCAGGGTGATAATGTCAGATTAATTTTCCGAATAAATTCAACAGCCTAAGGGTTTTTAGACCCCTGCGTAACGATTTGGCAACTCTAGCCGTTCTAAAGAGTTTGTGAAAATAGCTCTCTTTTCCTTTCTTGGCGCTCTTGACGTCTTGGCGGTTCATTAAAAAAAATAATCTTCCCAACTCAAGACCAAACCGCTATAGAGCGAAATCCAGGGGAAAATCTCCGCTCCCTTGAGCGTTTAAATCCCCTCAGATCCTCAAGCAGCGCGCAGGGCAGAGCAGTTTGGCAAAAGGAGGGAGATCCAGGCCCTTGCCGGCACCGGCTCCCAGGCCAATTGTAGCGCGGAAGGTCGCAAGTTTGATGTGGGACAGCCGCCGGCAGCTGAGCGCCGGCAGGGTTTTGGGCAGGGGCAGCAGCAGTCGGTCTGCTTGAGGGGCTGTGGCGAGCAGGGTGGAGCTGCAGGCGTTGGGAGATCGGGAGAGATGTGGCCAGCAGCGGCGGGCCGGGAAAGAAGGAAAAAAGACACTGCTGGAAGTGTCACACAGGGGTGAGGCGACAGGGGGACAGTTGCGTGTGTAATGACACTAGCCATCTAAGTCGCTGCGCGAATGAACAAAATCGTAGAAGTATTGCCAGCTCCCGGATCGCTGACTCAGCGAGCCCTCGAAGTTGTCCTGAGCAAAATCACCGCCGCTGTGGAGGAGCGCCACCGCTGCACTGTGGCCCTTGCCGGTGGCAGCACGCCGAAGCCGCTGTATGAAGCTATCGCAGCCCAACAGCTGCCCTGGGAAAAAATTCATGTCTTTTGGGGCGACGAGCGCTATGTGCCGCCGCAGCACCCGGACAGCAACCAGCGGATGGCTCGGGAAGCTTGGCTAGACAGGGTGCCTGTGCCGGCGGCAAACATTCACCCCATGCCGGTGGGCGCATCTGACCCAGCCGCCGACGCCGAGAAGCATGATGCCGAGTTGCGGGAGTTTTTCCAGGTGGGGGCCGGTGAGTTTCCGGCTTTTGACGTGATTTTGCTGGGGATAGGGGACGACGGTCACACGGCGTCCCTGTTTCCCCACACAGAGGCGCTAAAAGTGACAGACCGGCTGGTTGCGGTGGGCAACAAAGACGGCCACCCCCGCCTGACGCTCACAGTGCCGCTGATTAATAGCGCCCGCTGCGTTATCTTTATCGTATCGGGTGCCGGCAAGCGCTCTGCTTTGGCTGAGATATTTGCGCCGGCAGCTGACGAGTTCACCTATCCAGCCCGACTGATTCAGCCGCAAGGGGAGCTTTGGTGGCTCCTGGATGAGGCGGCAGGGCAGGATTTACAAAGAAAATCTTAAATTCTGGCCGCGCCGGAGAGCAGTTGGCTCAAAACTCCTCTACGATCATCTCGATGGGAGGAAAAATTCTTATGATTGTCTGCCCAAATTGCAACCACCAAAACCCCGATGGAGCGATCCAGTGCGAGGCTTGTTACACACCTTTACCTGCTATGAGTAGTTGCCCTAATTGTGGCGCAGCCGTTCAGTCAGATGCGACATTCTGCGGACAGTGCGGCTATGACCTGCGCTCAAATGAATCGTCTCTTCCTCCCACAGTTGTAGCTGCCTCACCGCTTGCCCCCACAGTGGCTGCGCCACCTCTGCCAGCCCCCGATCCCCTGGTGGAACCCGAACCGTTAGTTGCTGGGGCCGCTTCTGCCAGAGTTCCCAGCCCGAGCGCTGGGGAATCTACCGTTGCCACCCCCCCGCCGGTACCACCGGCACCCGCCGCAGCGCCACCAAGAGCCGGTGGCAGTTCCAAGACTGAACTGCAGGTGCAGACCGCTAAGTTGCTGCACCTGCAAACTAATAAGGAGCTGGAATTGCCACTGCATTTATCGGTGATTCATATCGGCAAGCCAAACGACCGGATTCCACCGGATATTGACGTGTCGGGATTTCCCCATTCTGAGGTGGTCTCTCGGATTCACGCAGATATCCGGGTGGAGGGAGATGGTTACTACATTGAAGATGTGGGAAGTTCCAATGGCACTTACATTAACAACTTTCCTCTCCCGACCGGCAACCGGCACCGCTTGCGACCGGGAGATCGCATTGCCCTGGGTAAAGGAGATATGGTGACCTTTCTGTTCCAAATTTCTTAACAAGGGCGCGCCCAAAAAAAAGAGGTGCTAGGGTAAGAGCAGAATGCCTTTTAACTCCGTAAAAATAAGATTTTGTGGGAGCCGGCATTCTGAAAAATCCTGAATGGGGGTGACAGGCAAAAAGCCGGTCATCCCCTTAGCGGTATCTATATAACGGATATGCTCCCGTGATTACACTAATCTTGCAGCATCCACTTCAGTCTATCCCGATTCAAAGCTGGTCTTTTGAGGACGACGCTGTGATTCGGATTGGACGAGCCACCGACAACCATGTAGTGCTTTACAGCGCCGTTGTTTCCCGCCACCACGTCGAGTTGCGACGGCGGGGCGCGAAGTGGGAAATCATTAACTTGGGCACGAATGGCACCTACCTGGACGGCAAGCCGGTCGCCTCCGCCCCTGTTGCGGATGGGATGGTTATTCATCTCGCTCGCTCAGGTCCTAAAATTCAAATTCGTCTCGGCAAAAAAGCGCTGGAGGAGCTCAACGCTATAGCAGCCGAGGAAACGATGGCTCAGGAAGTCACCGCCACCACCCCCGTGGAGGTTGAGCCCGTCCGGGAGGACGAAACAACTACGATGGAAATGAACAGTCTGAGAAAGGAAAATAGCGTCCACTGGCAATAGAAACATCCGCACCACCTGCAAGGCCATCGGGGAGTCCTCTCCGCAGTTGGGTGTTGTGCGGTGCATCCGAGAACAGCAGCACCTCGTTGGGCGCTTTGGGGCGCGGAAAAAGCTCTGGTGGCGGCAGGGACAATTTAGACCGGGCCTTACGGGAGGCAGTGGCTGGCAGGTCACTGGCAGTTTTAGGCAGAATAAGTTTAGGTGCGAACCCGCTAGGATATATTAGGTATTATCTCTTAGCTATTCGCTCTCAGTTAACAAGGTAACGTATTTAGGAGTTTGGAGATAATGGCAGATCAAAAAGTCATTAAGCAGAGTGAGCTGATCAACCGGCTGGTGATTGACCGCACGAGCACCGAAGAGGTTGGGCGTGCCGATCAGCTGTGGCTAAATCCCCAATCCCACCAAGTCGTGGGGCTGGCGTGCAAGTCAGGATTTCTGGGCAAAAATAAACGGTCGTTTACCTGGGCGCAAATTGAGAGCATTGGCGCTGACAGCATTATCGTCAGCCTCAGCGCGGGGGGTGAGGACGCGGAAAAGCCGGAGGGGGCAATCTCCGGAATTGGGTATGAGGTGTGGACGGATGCCGGCAACAAGGTTGGCAAGATCGTCGATTATCTCTTCGTTCCCAACACCGGCGCTGTCGTCAGCTACCTGTACAGTTCCAGTGGCTGGCGGGGGGTTTTGGAGGGGATTTACCTGCTTTTCCCAGCAGCGATCTCCAGCGCCGGCAGCAAACGGGTCATTGTGGCAGAGGCAGCTGTCCAAAACCCCCAGCACTATGCCGAGGGGCTGTCTCAAAAAATTGGTCAAGCGGCAGAATTTCTCAAAGAAGACTGTGAGAACACCCTGGAACATTTGGAGAATGCAAGGCGCAGGGCAGTCGATGGAACTCAGGGCGTCAAGCGCGGGGCTCAGCAGCTGGCTGAGGAACTCCAAGAGAAAGTTCAAGACGTCAGGGAAAAAGCCACAGAAGGGGCGCAAACTTTCGCTGAGCAAGCTAAGCAGAAAGCTCAAGCGGCGCGCGAGCAAGCCGCAGAAGGGGCGCAAACTTTCGCTGAGCAAGCCAGACAGAAGGCTCAAATTGTGCGCGAACAAGCCGCAGAAAGTGCGCAACATCTGGCTGAGCAAGCCAGACAGAAAGCTCAAGCGGCTCGCGAACAAGCGCAAGCAAAAATCGCTGAAGTGCAAACCCGCCGGCAAGAGCCTTCCCCACCGGCTTCTATCGAGATTGCCGACGGCACGACTCCTGAGAAGCCGCCTCAATGAGCCTAACATTTCTATTAGTATTCACTTAGGTTAGGACAGTAGGAAGGACGCTGTCGCGTCCCGCTTCGCTATCGGAGGGAACGCCTGTCCTGCACCTTTTTTTTAGCACAGTATAGCAGCAGACAGTTAGGTGAGGACGTTGGATCGGAAGGAACGCCTGTCCCTATCCCTGCTAGTAAGTCAGAGGCCCTGTCCTTAACTGACTGTCCATTGCTACAGGATCGGAGGGAACGCCTGTCCTACGCCTTTTCCCCTAGGTCACTGATGTCCTAACCAATATGACTGCTGCTATACTGCTATATAGACGTAGGGCAGGCGGGACGCCCCCCTGAAGGTCTAATGTTCTAACCTAAGTGCATACTGCTATACCCCCTAAAAAACGGAGAGAAAGCTCTCCGTTTTTTTCGGGAATATCATGTCCTGCTGTTTCAATTTCTTTCTAGGGGAGGGTTCACCTGCAATATTTATAGCGCAGCGAAGAACTGCAATAAACCCGCCCCTTTGACTCGCCCCTACCACCAGCGACAGCAGCAGGCACGAGCTAATAAGCTTTACGTTTTAATGGGGTCTGCCGGCTCTAAAAAAGCCATTGTTAAGCCAGCCTGACTCAGCTGCATGCGGTAGAGTGCCGCCAGTTCTTGACGCCCTGACCAAACAACGGCTTGACCTTCACGGTGCACCCGGTTAGTGAGTTGCCAAGCGCGTTCGCCCGTCATGCCCGGAATGTACTTCATCAAGCACTCACTGACGTGATTAAATGTGTTAAAATCGTCGTTCAGCAGGATCACCAAGTAGGATGAGCGATCTGACTCAACCGTTTCTGGCTGATCTCTCACCAGGGAGATAGAGGAGCCCCGAAACGTGTAAGTCATCTCTCTCGCAAGCGCGGGATTGAGCTGAACAGTTCGGTCGTAATCCTCTACCGCCCCCTGATAGTCTTCTAGCGTGTGGCGAGCCTGACTCCGACCGGCATACGCCTCAGCGAACTTGGGATTGATTTCAATCGCCCGCGTGTAATCTTCAATCGCTCCCTGACTGTCGCCTACAACCGTGCGGGCGTTAGCTCGCTGGAAGTGCGCTGCAGCACTATTTGGATTGTTCCCCTCAGTCAGGAGGTAATTTTCCACGGCTAGGGCTGCAAAATGCTCTTGCAGCAGCCGGTGCGTGAAGATGTAGCCGCCGCCAACCTTTTGCAAAAAGGTGCGCTCTGCCGCCCAGTCCAGGAAACGGGCTAAGTTCCAGGGCGCATTCCCATTCTTGTACAGGATAAGGCGCAGGATCGAGTGCTGAATGCAGGCTGTCCCTCCTTTACTAAATCCCAGGAATAGCCCCACAATCCCTGCTGTAAACGTTGAGACACCCAAGACATACAAGTCCGGGCGCAGGACAGCATTAACCAGCCCCGCGCCCCCAATCAGGCAAAGCCCCGCTCCCATCATCCCAAAAGTTATGGCATTTTTCAGCGACTGCCAAATTCCCTGATTGGGAACCGTTGTTGTCTCGACAGCCGAGCCAATGATGCCACTAATCAGTGCGCCGCTCAGCCCCACAACCAGCCCCCACACAAGGCCGCCACTCAGCCAGCCGCTGACCCCCGCAATCAACCCAAAAGGAAGCCATTTTTTAACATTATCCCACGACCATTTCAGGCTGTCAACAGGTTTTATGGGTTCTAGTTTGGCGCTCAGCCCAATAATTATCCCGCCCACTATTCCACTAATCAGCCCGCTCACCGGCCCGACAATTTGCCCGGCGCTGGCAGCAATCACCAGCCCCCAAATCAAACCCACAACCAGCTGCACTCCTAGGGTGTATGTCCGGTAAGCTTTCGGTTTTCGTTTGCCGGTCCCCAGAAAGGGAAGTGCGGGCCCGCTCTCCAGGTTTATCTTGAGCCAGCTCGGCTGAATGCGCTCGATTAAAAGCAAGGTTTGAGACTGCTGGGACATCCTGTAGGCTATCTGGCTCAGCCAGTGCAGCGATTGCGGCTGTGAGTTGGGCCCGCCCGGCAGCCGGCGGGCCAGCATCCGCTGAATGTAAGCGTTAAACAGGTGTTTGCGCCGCTCTTGTGTGGAGTTGAAACCGGGCAAGTCTCCAGCAGACATCCCCTGGTAGGCGAGGGTGATGATGCTCAGCATCAGGGGTGTGGTGACGATCTCTCGCAGGGCGGCGTCTTGCTCGAGTGCGGTTTTGACTGCAGCCATTCCCGAACCGGCATCTGCGAGATACTGCTGAATTTGCGCTGGGGTGAGTGGCATCAGGTAGATGGCACTTTGGAATTGCAGACGTTCGGGAAGGACTTCGTAGTCTCTGAGGCGGCTGCACACGACGATTTCGGCTCGCCCGTATTCCTGGCAGAATTGATTGAGCGCCCGCACGCAGGATGGGCGCAGCTGCTCTCTGACTTCATCTAAGCCATCGAGCATTGGCATGAGCTGCTCAGTCGCCACCCAAATGTTAGCGATTTGTTTGGGGATGTGATACTGTGCGTGAAGTTCTTCTACCAGCCAGTCGGCGATGGGTTGCTTTTCATCTATCCAAGAGGATAGGTTGAATACAGCGGGAACCGGCTGGTGAGTGTCTTGCTCGGCGTCTTCGATGAGATGGCGGGTGAGATCCAATAAAGTTGTTGTTTTTCCTGAACCCGGTTCGCCTAGAATGACTAGGGTGCGCCCCTGTTCAATTTCATCCAATTTGTCGATGATTCTGGTGCCCGGCGGCAAAATTTCTCTGGGAGTGTCTGCGGTTTCCCACCTCACGCCCCAAGGACACTCTATTGCGTCTAGCCGCTCTTGCAAACCGAGTTCAATCAGCGCCCTGCCGTGCAGTGATTTCTCCAGCACACCTCTGATCCAGTAATTTTTGACCTTGTTGAGCAAGAGCTGGCGGTTGCGGTAACTGTCTCTCGATAAAGAACCTGCCACGCTCTGCTGCAATTTCGGCTTTGGGGATGGCTTTTGAGTCATAGACCCCTCTGGCTAAAAGTTCTCTCTTTTGCCGTTGTAGCACGATTCTCCAGAAGAGTGGAACTCGGCGTCAGGAGACGGTATTTCTACTTAGGCCGCACCCCACCGGCATCGCCTCGCGCGCTGCCGGCTTCCGGGGCGATGGGGGAAACCGGCTGCCCTGTGCGGGTTGCAGCCGGTGGGGTGTTCTGATGCCGGTGGCTTCTCGACTTGCGCCCAAAGCCGGTGCCAGCCGGTGGGCGCAATTAAGCCAAGACTTGCGCAGCGACACTTAATGTGGTGTGGGGTGGGTTACGCTAGCGCTAACCCACCCTACAGATAGAGGGTTTGCGTAAGTCCTGTAAGCAAGACAAAGGCCCCCCTCACAGAGCTGGCTTCTCAATCTTGAGCGTGCCGGTGGCACCCGCACGAGGGCCCAAAGCCGCTGTAACTACTTCACAAGGGCTTGCAGTGGCCCTTGCGGGTTAATAATGTCTGCAATCTCTGAGGGTTTGATGGTGACAGTGAGGGATTGTAGCGCAAAGGTGTCGAAAATGTCAAGGATTTCTAACCCCTCTTTGTCTAGAAAAAAGATGTATTTGCTTTTCGGCTTAAAACTCTTGGCTGCCGCCGGCTCTTTGGCTGCCAGCTTCTCCGCAATCAATTTGTTGACCTTTTCGGCGGATGCCGGTGCCGGTTTAAACAACTCCTCGTAACTGTAAGCTTTCCCATCCTGAAGATTTATCGTCACCGCTTTCGCTATCTTGGAGGGATGGGCGGCTCCCTTCAACACCCCCAGTCTCTTGTCATAGCGAATGCTGAGGATATTATCTTTATTCACCCCAACTAAATAATCCCCCGACTCGGTGTAGGTATAATTTTGGCCGGCAAACTCCTTCTGGAGCTTCTCAGCACACTTCTCGACATCAAACGGCTGAAGAAAGTCCTGCTGCGATTGCAGGAATTGCTCCTTTAAATAAGCGTTAATTTTCGACTGAACCTCAGGACTGGCTAGCCCTTTTACCTGAGGGTAGCTGACTTCTATTTTGCACAGGCCATTCTTTGACTGCTGCCTGTACTCAACTTTTTCAATTTCAGCTGTTTTAGTCGCTTGAGCCGGGTTTTGGGTGGGTTGGGAGGTGCCCGATGCCGGCGGTTGGGGCGAAGTCGCCTCTCCAGAAGGAGATTGAGCCGCCGGCTGGCAAGCTGCGAGAGTCAGGCAAAGAAGTAAAACAGCCTGTTTAAAGCGCATAATGTTTCTGGTTTTCGAGGAATGTGGCCGACGCATATTCGCATTTTGGGAAATAATTATAGCATACTGGAGCCAGCAAGTCGCGTGCCGGTGCCGTTTGTAGTTGGGCTTTAGCCCAAAGGTTCGTAGTTGGGCTTTAGCCCAAAAGTTTGTAGTTGGGCTTTAGCCCAAAAGTTTGTAGTTGGGCTTTAGCCCAAAAGTTTGTAGTTGGGCTTTAGCCCAAAAGTTTGTAGTTGGGCTTTAGCCCAAAAGTTTGTAGTTGGGCTTTAGCCCAAAAGTTTGTAGTTGGGCTTTAGCCCAAAAGTT
>NZ_KB235948.1:1360806-1407940 GCF_000332335.1 Kamptonema formosum PCC 10802
GGTAGCCAGAAACCACTTGAGGCGCAGATTATTGATCGCAGAGCGCACGTCAACCATCTATTTGCCCTTCAGCCTAAACTTACTTTTCCAAAGCTAGACTCACTTTATCACAGCCCCACTCCTGCCTGCCGGTGGCTTCAAAATTAACACTTCTCGGTGTTTAGGCCAGGTTTGTAGTTGGGCTTTAGCCCAAAGGTTCGTAGTTGGGCTTTAGCCGAAAGGTTCGTAGTTGGGCTTTAGCCGAAAGGTTCGTAGTTGGGCTTTAGCCCAAAGGTTCGTAGTTGGGCTTTAGCCCAAAGGTTCGTAGTTGGGCTTTAGCCCAAAGGTTCGTAGTTGGGCTTTAGCCCAAAGTTCGTAGTTGGGCTTTAGCCCAAAAGTTTGTAGTTGGGCTTTAGCCCAAAAGTTTGTAGTTGGGCTTTAGCCCCACCGGCGTGCGGCTGGATATGCCGGCGCAACCCGGCTGCCAGTCCAGCCCCGGGCTTACCTTGCCAATTTTTTGTATAATTATAGCAGAATCACAGCCCGCTGAATCCTCGTGTCCCTATCGCTTATAAGAAAAACCATGAGACGCATCAAAATAATCGTTGAAAAGCATCCAGATGGCTATGTAGCCTGCCCCCTCGGACTCAAAGGGGTTGTGGTGGGTGAGGGGAACACCTACGAAGAAGCCCTAGCCGATGTTAAGTCTGCCATTCGCTGCCATATTGAAACCTTCGGCGAAGGAGTTCTGGAACAAGACTCCCCCGTACTCGAAGCCTTTATCGCTGAAGCCAGTCTCTAAATGCCTAAGTTTCCTACTGATGTTCCCAAAGCAAGCGTTATTAAAACACGCTTAGTTGCAGGGGGCTTAAATCCCGTCGAAAGCTGCTATCCCAAACCAGAGTTCTCATTCTTCTTCATCTAGTAAATCCGCTCTCAAGTCAGCCAGAGTGCCGCGCTTTGCCGTACCGGCATGGCTAGCGGCTAGCGTCTCGGCTGCGTTCTTGGCGATTTCCATGCGCCGCCTTTCAATCCGCCTTTTCTCAATGAGTTCAAATAACAAATCTTGCTCCTCGGTCGAGAGCGCTTCAACACACTCAAGCACAGATTGGAAAGATACTCGGTCACTCATTCGCAGTTCCTGCAACTCCTGGAATCATTATAAACATAAGGGCACCGGCAAGGTGCCCCCACTCACCGGCATTCCCTACGCGCCGACAGATTCCTTCGCCGCGTACATCACCTCAACCGTGATTTGACTGATGCCACGTTCCCGAGCGAACTTCTCGGTGTTGCGCTTCACCTTACCGCGCACAAAACCGGGAACCTTATTCAATTCCGCCTGAGCTTCCTTGTTCCAGCTGAGGTCAGATTCGGCAGAGATTCCCTTTTGGATGACTTCCTTGGTGTCGTGCCCGCCGAAAATTTCCAGCAGGTGGTCTTCCATTCCCAATGTGAAGGAATTGTACGCCAAATCTACGACTTGGTTGGTGCCCTCGTACCCGAGGAAAGGCTTGTACCCAATCGGGAAGTTCTGGATGTGAATCGGTGCGGAAATCACGCCGCAGGGGATATCCAGCCGCTTGCCAACGTGGCGCTCCATTTGGGTGCCAAAAATAGCCGCCGGCTCCACACGAGCGATGGCGTCCCCAATCTGAGTGTGGTCATCTGTAACTAGCACTTCATTGCAATACTCGCTCACCTGCTCGCGGAACCAGTCGGCGTCGTATTTGCAATAAGTGCCGGCCCAAACAACTTGAACTCCCATCTCGCGAGAGAGAATCTTAGTCATCGCCGCCGCGTGGGTGGAGTCGCCAAACACGACAGCCTTCTTGCCGGTTAAGTTCTGGCAGTCAATCGAGCGAGAGAACCAAGCCGCTTGGGAGACAAATAGGGTTTGCTCGTTGATGAATTCTTCGTAATCGACATCCGCCCCTTGCGCGTTAAGCACTTGCTGGATCTTGCGGATGCAGCGAGCCGTTTCCACCACGCCCATCGGGGTGATATCCACATAAGGCATGCCGAATTCTTGCTCCAGGTAGCGAGCCGACATTCCCCCCAATTCCCGATAGGGCACCAGGTTAAACCAGGCGCGAGGCAGGTTCTTCAGGTTGTGGACGGAGGCTCCTTCGGGAATCACCTCGTTGACTTCAATTCCCAAATCTGCCATCAGCCGCTTCAATTCGGTGCAGTCGTGCTGGTTGTGGAAGCCGAGGGTGGAAATGCCGATAATGTTGACGGAAGGTTTTTCGGTTTTGCCTGTTGGCAGTTCGCCCTTTTTGCGGGCTTTTTCGATGTAATACTGGACGATTTGATGCAGGGTGCGGTCGGCGGCTTGCAGTTCGTTCACCCGGTAGTGGTTGACATCCGCCAGCATCACGTCGCCTTTGGCTTCCAGCTGCGCCCGCTCAACGAAGTTTTGCAGGTCTTCTTGCAGGATGCTGGAGGTGCAGGTGGGGGTGAGGACAATCAAATCGGGGTGCTCTTCTCTGTCTTTGCGGGTGATGTTCTCCACCACTCGTTCCTGGGAGCCACGGGCGAGAACGTGCCGGTCTACTATACTGGCTGTCACCGGCGTGAAGTCGCGCTCCCGCTCTAGCATCGAGCGCATGACGTTGAAGTAGTCATCGCCCAGCGGCGCGTGCATAATGGCGTGGACGTTCTTGAAGGAACTGGCAATGCGCAGGGTGCCAATGTGAGCGGGACCGGCATACATCCAGTAAGCCAATTTCATGTCTGTGTTCTCCCTTGTGCGAATCCGTTTCTGATTTTCTCAGACATCACGCCCCTCTGAACACCGGCTGCACCGGCGGGCAAACCCCCCAGCCAATCGCTGAAATTCCCTTGCTGCTTGGGATTCAGCCCGCTACTTTAACAACCGCCGTGTTGTTAAACTGCAACGATTCTTAATTTTTCTCTACATTTTGTTAGAAAGCAGGGGTCAGCTCCACATTGCCGGCGTTGGCTCTGCTATATCACGAGCTGTTCTGCCTGTCAAGAGATTGAAGCTTGTCTGGAGAAATTGCCTGGGGCTTTCATGGAACGCCGGCTCACCAGCTGTGGTTCTCTGCAGCGTTAAGCGCGCTCTTCACGCAACTTGACCGGCGCTAAGCAAGGGGCTTGATAATTTTATGGGATTTATGCTATGATAAGTGTGAAATCGCCGCATGCCGGTGGAAAGAGGTGTCCGGTGAATTTCTGTAGCAACCGCCTCAGGTGTTGAAATATCAAACTCTGTAATTTTTATGACGCAAACCAATGATTCTGGGAGCAAGCGCATCAGGCTAAAACAGCTGGACGCCCTGAGAGCGGTTGCAATTTTATTAGTGATGGGCCGGCATAAATTTGTCAGCGATTTATGGTATCGAATCGGATGGACTGGGGTGGATTTATTTTTCGTACTCAGCGGCTTTCTGGTTTCCGGCTTACTCTTCCAAGAGTACAAGAAATCCGGTCAAATAGACCTGAAAAACTTCTGGATTCGCCGGGGGGCGAGAATCTACCCGCCTTTCTATACTTTAATTGCCGTAACACTCCTCTATAACGCCCTGACCGGCCAGGAGTTTAACCCCGGCTCAGTCGCTTCTGAAATCTTCTTTTTTCAAAATTATTATGGCTCGCCGCTTTGGAACCACACTTGGTACTTAGCAGCCGACCAGCATTTTTATGTAATTTTACTGCCAATCAGTCTGACTTTAATGGTAAAGTTCGCAACAAATAAGTCAGATCCCTTCAAGCCCGCCGTCAAAATTTTGATTGGAATTGCCATCTTGACGCTCGCCCTTCGAGTTGTGACCGCCTTTTCTCTACCCTACACCCATCAAACTCACGTATTTCCGACGCACTTGCGTTTAGATGGGCTAGCGTTTGGGGTGCTGCTCGGGTATTTGCAGGCGTTTCACACGGCCAGATTTTCCAATTTTATTCGGCGGCGGCTCAACTTAATACTCCCTCTCAGTATGCTTTTGATTGTTCCCTGCTTGCTGCTGGAACTTGAAACAAGTAAGTTAGCGCACACCTTGGGGATAACGTTACTGGATCTGGGATTTGGCGGCTTGATAATGTCTCTCCTGTACTGGGAGGAGCCTTTGCCCAAACCCATTGCGAACATCGTCAGTCCGGCGGTTGGGGTTTTAGCCTGGATTGGGTTTAATTCTTACTCGATTTATCTTTGGCACATGCCAGTTGCTAAGTGGGGGATTGACTTGCTCAGGCGTGCCAGCGGGCGGGAGATTCATTTTGTTGTTGAGTTCTGGATTTATTTAGTTGTGAGTGTGGCGCTGGGCATTGCCATGACAAAATTAATTGAAGAGCCGGTGCAAAAGTTGCGCGATCGCTGGTTTCCGAAGCCTCGCAACCTTTAAAAATGTCTGGCTTTATTTGGAATGGGGCGCGGTAAAGCTGTTCAGCAGCCCTTAGCCTGAGCGCTAGCGGCGCGTCAGCGCAATCAGACTGAGGACAAAACACCAAAAGAAAAAGAAAGAAAGCCCATTGATGATTTTTTTTGAGAGGAAGGGAGCCAGCAACCAGTGAGTGCCAAGGGATACCAGCCAAGCTGCTATACAAAACAATAGAATAAAGCTGCCATACTGAGCAATATACCAAACAAATTGCTTGAGGACTTGCTTGGGCGGAGCGTTTTGAGGGCAATTTTCCTGGAGCTGTCTGAAAATGGCCAAGATGGCGACTGCGCTCAACAGGAAGCCGGTCAAGACGGGCCCGCTCAGCCGTTTGTTTTCTAGCGCCCCCCAGTACCCGGGACAAATAGAGACAGCGGCGGCGAGGGAAAATGCGGAGAGAAGGGTGAGAGAGTAGCGCAGCATAATTGTGGGCGTCGGAAGCGTTCAAACTTGATTGTTGTTCAAAGTTATGATTATCCTGTATTATAGAATATGGGCAACCATAAGGAGATAGCAATGCCGGCACAACAAGATTGGGAGTGGCTAGCAGCCGGATCTGAGTATCAAACTGCAGTCGCAGTCCAGCAACTCTTGCAGGAGGGAAAGTGGATGGAAGCCAGCGAGGGACTCTACGCACTAATTGAATCAATGGGAAAATCCAAAAAACTGGCGCTCAAAAGCCAGTTAACTCGGCTGATGACTCATGTTATCAAGTGGAAGTGCCAGCCGGAACGCCGGAGTTCCAGCTGGGCTATAACCATTCTCTCCGCCCGTCAAGAGATTGAAGATGTCCAAGAGGAAGTCCCTAGCTTAAACCGGGATTATCTTGAATCCATCTGGGATAAATGCTTCATTAGAGCTGTGAGAGAAGCTAAGATGGAAATGGGTAGGGACTGTGAGCTAACTTCCCTTTCCTGGGAGGAAGTGTTTGAGGAAGAGTACACCTTAGTGCAGCGGAATTGAAGCGGAGGTCGCCATGCCGGCACAACAAGATTGGGAGTGGCTAGCCGCCGGATCTCACTATCAAACTGCCGTAGCCGTGCGGCAACTTTTAGGAGAGGGACAGTTTATGGAAGCCACTGAGGGTTTAGATGCCCTGATTGAAGCAATGGGAAGAACAGAAAAGCGGGCGCTCAAAAGCCAGCTAATTCGGCTGATGAGTCATGCTATCAAGTGGAAATGCCAGCCAGAACGCCGGTGTTCCAGCTGGGCTATAACCATTCTCTCTGCTCGGAGAGAAATTGAAGATGTCCAAGAGGAAGTTCCTAGCTTGAACCGGGATGCTATTGAATCCATCTGGGATAAATGCTTCAAGGCAGCTGTGAAAGAAGCTGAGATAGAAATGGGTAGGGACTGTGAATTAACTTCCCTTTCCTGGGAGGAAGTGTTTGAGGAAAAGTACAGCTTGGTGAAACGGAATTGAGGGCAACGATGCCACAGGTTGCCAGAAACCCGGTTTCTTTGAGAAACCGGGTTTCTAGCCCAAAGCTTCCCGCTGAATTTGCAGCAATTCTCGAATCCCTTTTTCTGCCAAATCCAGCAGCTCATTGAGCTGGGCGCGGCTAAAACTGCCGGCTTCCGCTGTTCCCTGGACTTCAATAATGCCCAGCCGGTCGTTCATCGCCACATTGAAATCCACGTCAGCGGCGACATCTTCGAGGTAGTTCAGATCTAGGCAAGGCACGCCCTCCAGCAGCCCCACCGAAACAGCAGCCACCTGATGGCAAAGCGGCGAGCGATCCAATTCACCCTGCCGCACCAATTTGTCCATCGCATCCGCCAGCGCCACAAAGCCGGCGGTGATGGAAGTCGTGCGGGTGCCGGCATCCGCCTGCAGCACGTCCGCATCCACAATCACCGTGCGCTCCCCGAGCGCTTTCATATCCAAACACGCCCGCAAGCTGCGCCCAATCAGCCGCTGAATCTCCTGGGTCCGGCCAGAGAGTTTGAGAAACTCCCGCTCTTGGCGTTTCGGTGTCGCCCCGGGGAGCATGCGGTACTCGGCGGTCAGCCACCCCTGTCCCGTCTCTTCCAAAAATTTGGGCACTCCAGGCTGAACTGTGACGGTACACAGCACCTGGGTGTCCCCGCACCGCGCCAAAACCGAACCTGTGGCAAAGCGGGTGAAGTTGTGCTCAAAACTAATCGGACGCAGTTCGTCGGGTTGCCGACCATCAGGACGCTGCCAAGACATGACACTTGCCTCGAAATTCTTACCCAGGATACAGCAGCCGGTGCCAGTGCGAAAACTCTCACAGCGATCTCACACTGATCTCACACTGAAAATTCCACATTCAATGCTTTTAAAATCTCTCGCTCCACCCCCACAGGCGGTTGGTTGCCGTTGATTTTCAGCAGCCGGTGCCGGTAGTCGTAGTATTCCAGGATGGGAATGGTGCGCTCCTCGAACAGATCGAGCCGGCGCTGGACAATCTCTGGCTCGTCGTCGGGGCGCGAGCGGGCGATGGACCGGCTCAGCAAAATGTCTTCCGGGACATCCAGCCAAATCGCCCAGTCCAGCTGCTGTCCCAGCTCGTCGAGCAAAAAGTCCAGCTCCTCCGCTTGGAAAGCGGTGCGGGGGTAGCCATCCAGCAGCCAGCCCTTCGCCGCATCCGGGACCTGCAGTCGCTTCCGGATGAATTCGATCATCGCTGGATCTGGCACGAGCTCTCCTTTTTCTACATAGGGCTCCGCCAGACGCCCCAGTTCGGTTTGCTCCGCTATCGCGTGTCGCAGGATTTCGCCGGTGGAAATCCAGGGGATATTCAGGTGGTAGCACAGCGCATGGGCCTGCGTTCCCTTACCGGCTCCTGGCCCTCCCAGAATTACCAATCTCACAGACAAGCTCCTCTTTCGGTTGCACCCCGCACGAATTGGCCGGATGCAGTGTGGGTAGACCCAATTATTTTAAGCCTCCCGCCTTCCTCCTGCCGGCCCCCCCACACCGCGCCCCCTGCCGGCCCTGCTGCTGGCCCTTTCCGCCAAAAGATACAGATCCGTTTATATATCTAGCGTTAGATGGGGCGAGAATTAGATAATATACACTACAGGTTGTTGCCGGCTCCTCACTCAACCGCCATTTTTGCCCCAAGCAGAGATAGCATCAAGACCCCTCACTCGCTCAAAGTTGCCCTATGGTCGCACAGCTACAAACTCCAGCTCTCACCACTCCCAGTCGCCCGCCCTACACCGTTGAAGGACTCGTGCAAGTCTTCACCGGCACCCACCGCAGCTTTTTTACCAGCGTCATGGCCCAAGCCCTGCGCAAGGCCGGTCAGGGCACGCGCGTACTCGTCGTTCAGTTCCTTAAAGGCGGAATTGGCCAAGGCCACGAGCGTCCCGTCCGCCTGGGGCAGCACTTGGATTGGATTCGCTGCGACACAGACCGCTGCATCGACACCCCCCAGCTGGATGAATTTGAAACCGCCTCCCTGCAAAAATTGTGGCACCACACCCAAAAAGTCCTGTGCCAGGGCAAATATGACCTTGCGGTTCTGGATGAGTTGAGCTTGGCGATTAATTTTGGCCTTATCCCAGAAGCTGAAGTGCTGGCCTTTTTGGAAAAACGCCCCCGTCACCTCGATATCCTCTTAACAGGGCCAGATATGCCGGTCAAGCTTCTGGAAGTGGCAGACCAAATCACCCACATCCGCCGCAGTCACCAGCCATAGAAATTTTTTACCGCAGATTAACCCAGATGAATTTCCTGGATTATCTATAGCGTTTCTTCTATTAGTGAGGTACTGTGAAACCCGGTTTCTTAAAGAAACCGGGTTTCTGGGCCCTAGTTCATCCAACTGAAAACCTCTAGCGCACATCTGCGGTTGCTAAAAGTCCCAAATTAACCGGCTGCGTGTCTGCCTTTTTTCTTACTCCCCCTCTCCCCTTGTGGGAGAGGGGGTTGGGGGGTGAGGGGGCAATAGTGACTGGAATCCACCGGAGAAGATATTAATCGGCGGGACGTCTTCCTTTCTAACCTCAGATGTGGGATTTAGCAGAAACAAAGCTGCTCTTTTAGCTGTTTCTTCAGACAGCTGAATCTGTTTGAGGGTAACTAACCCCTCGCTGATAAAAGAATCTCTCACTTGGGCGCTCCCCCCACTGTTGAACGGCGTTTCGTAAAAAACCTCGTGAATGCCGGCGGAAATAATTAACTTCAAGCAAGACAGACAGGGTTCTAAGGTGACGTAAATACTCCCACCGGCAGTGGGAATCCCGTGTTTTGCCGCTTGCGCTATCGCATTCGCCTCCGCGTGAACAGCGCGAGACGGCATGGTTTTGCTGGCGTCACAGCTGCTCAATCCCGGATAGCAGTATCCCTGCACCGTGCAGTGCGGCGATCCTGCCGGTGCGCCGTTGTAGCCGGTGGCGAGCACCTGCTTATTTTTTACGATCACCGCACCCACCGGAAAGGCTAGGCAAGTTGAGCGAGTTGCGGCGAGTTTCGCCAGCATCAGGAAATACTCATCCCAGGTCGGTCTGGGAAAAAGTGCAGATGTTTCGGGGGGGTTTTGCATGATATAGTGCTTCTCAGGTGGATGAACGTGTTTGCCCAGAAACCCGGTTTCTTAAAGAAACCGGGTTTCTCAGTACCTCACAAAGGATGAGAAACGCTATATTATAGTGCGTCAGGGTTGAATCTGGCAAAACTTCTTACAAACAGTTGTACTGTTAGTCTCTGAAGTGGGGTGCTACCCGCGCCGCCTATCTCCTTGGAAGGCGTGCGCTGCACCAGGGGCGCGGAAGCCACCCAAAGCGCTATGATTATTCTTGAGCCCGCGCCGGCAGGCTTTCCAAGCCCGGAGCGCGTAAAGACGCGACATATCGCGTTTCTACCGTCTGAGGTATGGCAAAAATGAGGTGCCGGTCTACCCCCGACAAAAAGGCCACAAAGAACAAACGCTCGCTAACAGACATGACAATGAGGGTTCATCTTTTATCCCCAGATGCGCAAGTGCCGAGTTACGCCCATGAAACCGATTCAGGCATGGATTTATTTGCCTGTGAAAATGCCCTCATCCATCCGGGGGAAAGCAAGCTAATAGGCACCGGCATCGCCATAGAATTACCCGCCTCTACAGAAGCTCAGATCAGGCCCAGGAGCGGTCTGGCCACCAAGTACGGCATAACTGTACTCAATACTCCTGGCACTGTTGATGAAGGCTACAGGGGGGAAATCAAAGTGCTGCTGATCAATCATTCTAGCGAAGATTTTCAGGTGACCAAGGGAATGAGGATAGCTCAGATGGTTATCGCCCCCGTTTTCCGGCCAAAACTTGAGGTTATAGAAACCGGATTTATTCGGTCTTTTAGCGAGCCGGTGGGAACGTCCAGAGGAGCCAGAGGGTTTGGCTCAACCGGCTTATAATAAAGCCTTCTCTGCCTCCTCCAGACTGCGTTTTTTAGGGAGCTAAGCGAGCTTTTTTCAGCCTTGTTTTTTCATACCATTCAGCCACTTCCGGCATCCACTCCTGGAAATGCGGCCAAATTAGCTCGCAGAGCTTTTGACACTCCAGCTGCGCGTCTGGTTTGGATCGCAAGTCCAGCAGGTGCATGAGAGAGCGGGCATTCATGGACATCACCCAGTGCTGGCGGACATCAAAAGGAATAATCCCCCTGGCGTGTTCTTCTGATATTCCTTCTTCCATCAGCTGCTGGTAGCGGTTAGCCGCTTCCAGACACCACGCTTTGTCGCGCTCGCGCAGATCCTCAGTATAATTATAGCGTTTTCCCTGCCGGTCGCTATAAGAACCCACCGGGCGCAAATAAAAAACTTCCTCAATGTCCCTCAAACCCTGAGCCGCATCTGCGATTCGTTTCCCTGTATAGCGGTTGGATTGAACATCGAAGGAAAGGAGCCGGTGTGTGCGCACCTGCTGCATTACGCTGTGGGGGAAGTAGCCACAATTGAACACTATACTGGGATGTTCCAATGGGCCATAATGCCCCCGCTCTCCCGCTAAAAGGCGCTTCACAATCAGCTCGCCACACAGGGACTCAGGTGGCCAATGTTCGCGCTCGTCAAATACAAATCCCTCACTGTAGTCTTGGTGCAGAGCTGCATAAGTAACTTGGTTCGGATTGGCCGTTTTTGCAATCACTTCTACTCGAAATCTTTCCATTTCACTTCCCTTACTGGCTGACTGCAATGAATTCTCCCATAAAAGGTTACCGTTCTCGGCTTTATGTTGCTCTATTGCAGTCTAATTATAGCCGCTCTATGAAAGTTGAGAACTTCTGTAAATTGTCTGGCTCTTTTACGGACGCCAGCACCAGATAGTGGGTGGCACTAATGGCTAAATCAGCCGCCAGCGAACACTTGCGAGGTTCCGGCGCTCTCCAATCCCCACTAATCAGCACGTCCTCAAGTCCTTTGTAATACTCTGTCATCGCTGCGAAGCAAGCATCGTAACTCCCTATCCCCTCCCACTCCCCAGAACTTTCATATCGCCTCACCAAAAGTCGGGCAGCGGCCTCAAACCCTTGATTATACCAGTAAATTTCTAGAGCGTCAAGGGGAGGGTATAGCTGAATGAAATCTTGGAAGATGGCTTCATAGTGTTCCGCCAAATAGGTCAAATATTTGGTAGAATCTACAGCCAAGTCGCCAACCGTATCCAGGAGAGACTCATCAGAGGTTGTCTTAACTCCCCCCGCAATAATTGCTTCTATCCGGTCGTACTTTCGCGTAATATTCGCGAAAACGCCCAGCACTTCCCCATGCTTCTTCCAGCTGTCCTTATAAACGAGGCTTTTCTTATAGTGGAGTGCGCTCAATTTAGCCAAAATAGCGGCGAACGAGTGCGCCTCAGCCGGTTTGTCCGCCACCGGCTGTTCCCTTTCCCCCCAGAAATACTGGAAATAGTCTCGCTCGCTATCCTGGAGTTTCAGGAAATCTCGACTCTTCAGCTTTCGGGAAAAATACTCGATCGCCCCAAGTCTTTCACATAACGCAGCTGAGCGGGTTTGGTGGCGCGGAAACCAAAAAGATTCACCACCTCTAAGGAACCGTAGCCCCAAGACTGGGCCAAAGTTATACATTTGCGGAGAGTGGGGTCATCTTGTTTTTCATCGGCAATGCTGGGGTTGAGCATCACAAAAACGACTCTTCCTTTGCTGGGTTCCCATTCTCGCCCCAGCAAATAGCGATACTGTCCGGTTGGGTCTTTTTCTGCCCATCTTCTCACAGCCTCCCCTCTTCCCCACCTTTATAAAAATTTATCAAAGCCCCCGCCTCCAATTAAACCAGCCTTCGAGGAAATCTTGCAGGCGGGAATTGCCGGCGAGGCGCAAAGAACGCCACTCGGCGGCGGTAGTGCCGGCAATCTCTGACATCGCTGGCCAGATGTGGGGCATATCTGCAATCGCCCCTATTTTAATCTTTTGCCGCACCGCCAGAGCGATGCTGTGAATTAGCTCACCGGCATCCGCCCCCACGACAGTCGCGCCCAGAATTTCCCCATTGCGGCGCACAGCGATTTTGCAAAAGCCAGTAGTTTCCCCGCGCAGCTGTGCTTTCGCCACCGTCTTGAAATATTGCCGCAGCACCATGACATCCCTCCCGTACCGGCTGGTTGCTTGCGCTTCCGTCAGCCCAACCCTGGCCACCTGCGGATCTGTGAAAATCGCCCTGGGAATCCCGCGATAATCCACTTTAAACACCGGCAAAAACAGCGCGTTCTTAAGGGCCACACCGGCTTCATACTGGGCCACATGGGGCTGCGCTCCCCCACCCTTGGCATCGCCGCAAGCGTAGATGCGAGGGTTGGTGGTTTGCAGTTTTTGGTTGAGCTCAATACCGCGCCGGTGCAACTTAACCCCCACCGACTCCAAGTTCAAAAATGCCACATCGGGGATCTCACCGGAGCTTAGCAAAATTTCATCCCCTTCCAGGGCGAAGTTTCCGGCTTGAACCCACTTTTTGCCCTCGATAAGCCTAGCTTGGGTTGCCTCAGTATTGGTGAGGACGCGCACCCCCTCTGCTTCCAGCTGCGCCTGCACCAGCAGCGCTGCTTCTGGGTCTTCGTGCGGTAAAATATGGGGGCTTTTCACTACTAGGGTGACGCTGCTGCCCAAGCGAGCGAACGTCTGGGCGAGTTCGGTGCCGGTGGGAGCGCCGCCGATGACAATTAAGCTTTGCGGTAAGCTTTGCTGCAGCTGTTTGGTCTTTGCCAGTTGGCAGAGGGTTTCGGCTGTCAGGTAGCCGGTGGCGGACAGCCCTTCAATTTCTGGCACCGCCGGCTTGCTGCCGGTGGCCAGCAGGTAGGTGCGGGCGCGAATTCGCCGGTCTGTGACTTCAAAACCGAGGTGGGGTTTCGGATAGAATTGACCGGCACTGGCAATCACATCGACTCCCAGGGAGGCTAAAACTGCCGGTGAGTGCATTTCTCCCAAGTTGGAGGCCACACCTGCCGCCCACTCCAGGGCTTCGCTGAACCTGACTGAGATTTCCTCGGGTGCCGGTGCGTTTTCCAGCTGGGTGGAGTGGATGCCAAATTGGTGCGCGTGCGCCAGTCGCTGCGCTACCGAGCTGACTTCGGTGAGCGCTTTGCCGCACAGCCCGCGATAGATTTCCTCAAAGCTATCACTCCCGGGCGCAGAAAGTGTCACCAGGGCAACGCGGGCTTTCAGGGAAGCAGCTGCAGCTGCGGCGTATAAACCGGCAGGACTGCTGCCAATAATTGCCAGATCGTAGTCAACTGCCATGTTTTGCTTTTAGACTGCTTAAAGCGATTTTAGTTTTTTTATTGAACCGCCAAGACGCAGAGGACGCGCCCGAGAGTGTGGCAAACAAGAGTGGGGAATAGCCCCCTCCCCGCTAGCGGGGAGGGGGTTGGGGGTGGGGTTCTCCGCATCCCCAGTCTGACAGGACTTCGGCGAGCCCTTCTAGCAAGCGCTGGTTATCGCCAAAAGAGCGAACGGCAACTCGAAAGTAGCGCTCGCCGAGTTCGGGAAAGCTGAGGCAGTCGCGGATGAGAATCTGTTTGCGCCTGAGCAATTTTTGCTGCAGTTGGGAAGTGGGGTGCTCGGATTCAACAAGTAAGAAATTGGCCGCACCGGCATGCGGTCGCAAACCGGGCAATTTTGCCAGCCCCTCAAACAGCTGCCGGCGTGCCGGCTTGAGCCACTCCCAGGTTTTCTGCTGGAAGCCGGTATCGAGCAGTGCGGCGGCACCGGCTGCTGCCGCTAGGGCGTTCACTGGCCAGGGGTCCCGCCTCTGCTGCCACTGCCGCAGCCGGTCGGGGTGGGCGGCGCAGTACCCCAGGCGCAGTCCAGGCAGGCTGTAGAATTTGGTCACGGAGCGCAGCACCACTAAATTGGGGAACTCTGGGACTGCGCTCACCAAGCTTTGCTCCTCGGAAGGCGGCAGAAAATCCATAAACGCTTCATCTACCACCACCAGGGCAAATTGCTCTAGATATGGTATAATATCTTTTTTTAAAAAGAGCTGGCCGGTGGGGTTGTGCGGGTTGTTGAGCAGGAGGGCCGGTGCGCCCCCATGCAGGCGGACAGGTGCCGGTGGCAATATCTGGCGGATGTCTCCCACTGGGGGAGGCAGTGGCTGGCCCGGAGCGGTCCCGCCCTCCCGGGGGGGGGCTCCTGCGCGCGCAGGGGTGCCGGTACTCGGCGAGCGCTGACACCGGCTTTCTTGAGAGCTGGCCAAGGACAGGGGGCACTCAATGGCACTGACGCTGAACGCCTTGAGGGCCCGCCAGTAGTCCCCGAAGGCCGGTGTTACCAAATAAGTCTCTGCCAGTTGGGATAAATCCCAGCCCGCCCAGGTGAGCAGTTCTGCCGAGCCATTCCCGGGCAGAATCCACTCCGGCGGCAGCTGGTGCAGCTGGCCCAGCACCGCCCGCAGTTCCTGATAGTCCGGGTCGGGATAGGCTCTCAGGTCGCACAAGTGGGCTTGAATCGCCGCCAGCGCGGACTCAGGAGGCCCCAGGGGGCTGATACTGGCAGAGAAATCGAGAATAGCCTCGGGGGGACAGCCGGCAATAGCCGCTGCCCAGGTTAAATTCCCCCCATGAGCCGGTCTGTTCAAGGATTGCTAGGGCGCAGGGCGACAGACTAGGATTCCGGCGCGACCTTTTCTTTGAACAGTTTGCCGGCGGAGAACGCCGGCACCTTTGTCGCCGGGATTTCCATTTTATCGCCGGTTTTGGGATTGCGACCCTCACGGGCTTTGCGCTCGCGGGACTCAAACGAGCCAAAGCCAACCAAAGTCACCTTGTCGCCCTCGGAAACGGCATCCATGATTGCTTCCAAGGCAGCGGTGAGCACAGCATCGGCTTGCTTTTTGGTCACACTGGCCTTTTCGGCAACCACATCAACTAATTCGCCCTTGTTCATATCTAAGCACCATTACTGTTGTGGGTTAAATATCACTTTGCGTTTTCAGCTAGTGATAGCTGGGCCTGAGTCTGGCCTTTGAAATTTTCGCCCCAAATGGCTGAAAATCTCTCAGACTCTAGCTTTCACTGCATTATTCTAAAGGTTGCTCGCCGGATATGGAAGCCTGAAAGCCTTAATTTATGTCGATCGGCGTCAAAATCCCCACGCAGCACCAGGCCGAGTGCCCAGAAAAGCCTGTCCGGGGCGCTGCGGGAAGCAATGCTGTACCGCCCAGGCAAGTTTTTTCCCGCCAGATCCTCTGCCGGCCTGCAGGGCTGATACTCCCCAGAAATACTCCTTTAGTGGTAGAAGAACCGAGATGGCCTGCTGTTGGGGCTCACCCCAAATCTCTCTGGCACAGGGAAAGGCTGTCACTTGCCCCACCCCCACTCCAGGTACCGGCACCCCCAACCCGCCCAAAACGCGGAGCCAAATCCTCCGTCCGCACGGGAAAAGGTATTATAGCATAAACACAATGTTCTGTCAAGGAATTGGCAGCTGCTGCCTCAAGTTCCCGGGGATTTTGAAACCCGGTTCCTGCAAGAAACCGGGTTTTTGGGCTGGGGCGGTGGCGGCCTTCGGGCTAGGGGTTAGGACTGTTGCCGGTGGGCAAACCTTGCCGCTGGATGAGCGGGCGCACGTCTCGCCCTGGCGTGTAGCCGTAGCCAAACGGAGAGCGCTCCGAGTCATCGATAATCTGTGGCGTCATCACTACAATCACTTCAGCCCGGTTGTTGGTTCTATTCGTCCTTCGGAACAGCGCCCCAATGATGGGCAGATCGCCTAGGATGGGGACTTTGGTAACATTCGTCCTGTCCTGTTCCTGAATGATGCCAGAGAGGATTAAGGTCTGGCCATCTCGCAGGCGAATCTCTCCAGAGCTAAGGGATCGCTCGGCGAGCAAAGCGATTGTAGTGCCGCCAAAACTTTCTGTATCGGCAATTGAGGTCACCTTGGGCGTTACGTTTAAGGTGATAAAACCGTTGTCGTCAATCCGCTGAACCTGAACGCCGAGGATTAAACCTGCCTTTGTAATCGTTGCTGTTGTTGTCGTGGTTGATTGAGTGGCGGTAGCGTTGACTTGTGTTTGGACGTTGCCAATCACATCCTGAGTCAGGTTGACTTGAGCCTGCTGCCCTTCTTGCACAACCAGAGTCGGGTCAGTAAGAATTTTAGCATTGCCACTGACAACTTCAGCCTGCAATAGCGAGAGAAATCTCTTGGGATATCGGATAAAAGGAAACATCCCAGCAGTCGCCGAGCCAGCAGTGTCCGCTTCTCCCGGAGTGTAAGTCGCAATACCCGGGCTGTAGGGATTCTCTGTGACAGGGGCGCGAGGGTCGAGAATCAGGCCCGTAGTCCCACCGGGCCCGGTGAACGGGACGGCGGTCAAACCGTTTGTATTTACGAAAGGTTCTTGCGTTGCGAGTGGATTGGCTGTAATGGGTGGGCTGAGTGGGGTACTGGTCGCTGCAGTTCTGCTGGGTGGATTGAGCCCGCCGAAATTGACGGCAGCTGAGCCCCCATCATTGACAAAGAAACTGTCGCCAACCCCGAATGAAAAGCTGCTGTTGTAGTTATCTTGTGACGACAAGTTGACGTCAATAATCTTAACATTCACCGCCACTTGACGCCGGCGCAGGTCGAGCTGCACCAGTTGCGCGGAAGCAATTTCTACCTGACGCCTGGGCCCGACTACCGTGACGGTATTGAGCCGCTCATCCACCAGCACCTGCAGCCCCCGCAACACCGGCTGCACGTTGACTGTAGGGGGAGCTGTCAGAGGCTCAATCCGGGTCGCCACCCGGGTGCTGGTTCGCGTAATCGCCTGGTCAGTTCCTTGAATCGGAACCGCTGTGACCTGAGTTTCTTCTTGCGTGGTGGTCACGGAGCTTTCCGCACCCATACTGGCCAAAAAGCCGGCGGCCTGTCGGGCACCCACTTGGTTCATGCGGAAGGTGCGAATCACCACATCGCGAAGTTCGTTGGGCAGCCGGGTGCCGACAAAAATTGTCCGCCCAATGCGGTTGGCTTGCAAGCCACTCAGCCGCAGGACGTAGTTGAAAACATCCTGCACCGGCTCATTTTCAATATCCAGAGAAATCCTCGGCCCCTCTGCGCCGGCAGCCGCCTGAGCCGCCTGAGCGGGCTGGCCGGGCTGGCCGGGCTGAGCTGACGTATCTCCGCTAAAAGCGATATTCAGACCGGCAGCTCTCACCAGCAGCGACAGCACCTCTCGCACCGGCGCATCCCGCAACACCAAGCGGGGCACCCGCTCATTTGTCCCCAAATCCAGTGTGCTTCCAGAGCTGTCCGTGGTGGAAATAGCAATATCGCCCACCGGCGGCGCTATCGCCCGAGGCAGCAAAGGCGGCGCTGCAGAGGGGCTGGCAGCCAAGGGCGGCACGCTCCCTGGAGCAGCTGGCATGCCGTCAATGGTTACTTCTGGGTTGGGAACCATCACACTGGGCGATGAGGGCAGCGGTTGGCTCGGAGCGGCTGGCCTTGGGGGCGGCGGGACTTGCGCCGGTGGCCCTGGAGGGATGGCGGGGAGGCCGGCACTTGGCGGGCGGGGCGGAACTGGGGATGCTGCTGCCGTGCCGTTTCCGGGGCTGAAGCCAAACAGAATCCCCCGGGCGTCCCGTCCGACAATTTGGCCGGCAGGCGGGCTGCCGGTGCCGGTGACGGTGACTCTGATGCTGTTGGCATCCAGCTGACTGACCGCGATTGAAGCGATGCCGGGGTAGGGGTTATCTTGACGGAACGCATTGCCCTGTGCTAAGCGCAACTGCGTGTTGATCACGTCTGCCACCAAATCGTTGCCGCGAACCACCGTAAAAATCTGAGGGCGCTCGCCGTTCTCCGTTTGCAAAAAAACCTCAACGCCCTGATTGGTTTGCCTGACTTGCACCCCTGTCACTTGCGTGGGGGCTGCCGCAGCCGCCGCTTGCGCCACTAGAACCGCACCCCCCCCCAACAGCAGAAAAGCCAATTCCTGATACTTTCTCACCGTTCCCTCCTCATGTCACCCAATCAAACAAACATAACTGACTGAGCTGTTTTATAGCATTTTGCTGTTTCGACCCACCAACCCCTCCCCCACACAAGGCCGGATTTATCCGGTCTCTACAGCAGTCACCGCCCAATAAATCCGGGCTCTAGAATATCCTCTCCCGCTCCCAGGCTGCCGGTGCTCTGTCTGCGGACTGATTCCGGACTACTTTTTCTTTTCGGCGGGCGCTGGTTTCGCAGCGCTTTCCTCCGGCGATTTCGGCACGATAGCCAGGAGATCGAAGGTGGTTTTGAGCGTTGGGTCGCTCAGGCCCTGCACTTTGCCTTCCGGCGTCACCAGCAGCTCCAGGGTTTGTTCGTCCACCTGCGAGTCGAATTTCCCCATCACCAGCAGGGGCTCCAACCGCTCAATATTGCGGATAACCGACTGGATTTCAGCGAAGGTGCCTTCCACCTCCAGCGAAACTGACAGGGATTGAAACCCTTGCAGGTTCCCCGCTGGTGCCGGTTTGCCATCCTTGGTAAACAGCGCCTGCGAGAGGGTGCTGTCTGCCGGTTTGTAATTTTTCAGCTTGGCTCCGCTCTCCCTAACGAGCTTGTTAATATCTAACAGCAGCGTATCTAAGGTTTTCTCCTCACCCAACAGGGCTTCAACCTGTGTTTTTAGCTGTTTTTCCCTGTCCCGATTCGCCTCGGCTTCTTGCTTCTTTGACTGCCCAATTTTCAGTCCAGCAATTAGTTGCTCTTTCGCCTTAATATCATCGTTCAGTTTTCCCTGAGCTTCCTGCGCCGGCTGCAGCAGGTACATGAACATAGCCACAGCGGCTGCCAGTCCAGCAACGGCGGCCAGCCCCCCCATCAGGGTTGGCGTTAGTTGAATGCCAAATAACCCACCTTTACTAGCCTCTTGTTCGCCGCTCTCGGCTCCATAATACTCTTCACTGACTGTCATGGAAGATCGACCCCCTTATTTTGCAGTGTTTCAACGCGACTCGCCAGTCCAATTGCTCCGGTGCGCGTCAACTCTCCGACAAGCTGGGAAGCCAAAGTCTTGTTGACCCCCACTTCAATCTTGTAATTCACCACTGTTGGCAGTTCCAGTTTGGGGGGCTGTGCCGGCGCTGCCTGTGTTTTCTCCTTGGGGTCAGGCACTGCCACCTTTAAGGAATTATCCACCAAATTCGCTTCAACCAGTTTCACCTCGCTGGCATTCAAGAATGGAGACTGCTTGAGAGTTAGCATAAAATCATTCACCTCGTCAAACGATTTGGCTGTGCCTGAAAGCTGAATCTTTTGTTTAAAGAATTGCCAGTTGACCTCTGCTGGTGGGGGGCCCGGTGGGGGGGCTGCCGGTGGGGGGGCGCTGCCTGCTGGAGCACCGCCTGCTGGAGCACCGCCTGCTGGGGTGGCCGCTGGTGTTGGGCTGGGGGCTGGTGTTGGGGGAGCGGCGGCTTTTGGCGCTGCGGCTGCGGTTTTGCTGAATTCTTCGTCTGCCGTTACCGTCTGCTGTAGCATCGAGACTTGAACCCCAGACGGAACCCGCTCGCGAATATCTTGGAAGATCGCGGAGATCGGCTTGATGGAGGTATTGAACAGCGTGGCCAATCCCTGGGTCTGGGCCTTAATTTGATCGGCCTCCGCTTGGATGGCTTTAATTTCCTGATCCTTGGTCGTCCACCCTTTCAACTCCCCGTCCAGACGGGCTAGCTGTTCCTGCAATTCTTGATTTTTACTCTGGGTCACGAACCACCAACCGCCCACCACCGCCGGCAGGAACACGCCAACGGCCACCCCCGCAAACAGGGGGATCGGGTCGGCCACCTTGACCCCGCCACCCTTCTTGGGGATAACTTTTACTTGGGGCTTGTAGTCGGGGCGGTCATTGAGAAAATTAATCTCTACGCTGTACATTGCCTTACACCTCCCGCAGTCCTAAACCTAATACAACCCCTAATCCCGCTCGCTGCGCCGGGGTCATTTCATCGCCCACCTCCACAGACAGGCTTTCTACTGGATCTACCGCAGAAGTGGGCATGCTCAACCGCTGCATGAAAAACTCATCCAGCTGTCCCAAGGCCGATCCTGGCCCTGCCAGCAGCAGCTGGGCTACCTCTAACTCTTCGCTCTGATTGAGATAGAAATCAATCGACCGGCGGATTTCATCCGCTAGCTCTCCTAACATTTTCAGCATGGCAGCCGTACCGGGGTTCGTTCCTCCCATTGTACCCAGTCCTGAGGTGTCTGCCGGCGTCACGGGAATGGTCATCCCCGCCAGCAGGTCGGTGTTTCTCGTGGGCGGCAAGTTCATCGCTTTCGAGAGGGCGGCCTGAATTTGGTAAGTGCCGATGGGAATCGTGCGAGAAAACTGCGGGATTCCCTCCACCACAATGGCAATCTCTGTGCTCTCAAATTGAATATCTGCAATCACAGCGGCCTCTTGCGGTGTGAACTGCTCGAGTTGCTGCCGAATCGTCCGCAGCAGGGCAAAACTGGTCACCTCTATGACATCGAGCCCTAACCCAGCTTCTTTAAAAATATTTATATAGATATCGGTAATTTCTCTGCGGGTGGCAACCAGGAGCACCTGCACCTTCTCAATCCCATCTTCATCGACGAACAGCCCCAGTTTTTGGAAGTCCACATCCGCTTCCTCGCGGGGGAATGGCAAATACAGCCCCGCTTCCTGGTTCATGTAGTCCCGCATATCTTGATCGCTGAGTTCCGCCGGCACCGGAATCAAGCGGATCACAGCCTCTCTGCCCGGAATCGCCGTAGCCACCTGCTTGAGCTTGATTTTGTTCTCTGCCAGGGCTTCCACGATCAGGTTGGCCACTGCCGGCGCGTCAGTAATCTGGCCTTCTTGAAAGAGGCCCTCTGGAACGTCCACCGAGATGAAGGTGGCCAATTTGTAGCCCTGACCGTGCTTGCGCAACTGGGCAATATTAATCCTGTCCGGAGCGATCTCCACAGCGAGCCCTTGCTTTTTTTTGGCAAATAGTTTTTTTAAGGCGTTAACCACGGCTTTGTCCCTTGAGCAATATCAGGGTGACTTGGGCTGAGAGAAAATAACACCGGCACCAGTACGGGTGCTTGCCCGTTGCGCCCCGGCGCGATTTGCGGTAAACCAATCCTACCCAGTTTAACCGGTCAGCTATCGCCACCAACCGCTGCTAGCGCCCTGCCTGCGAACTCCCATCCCGACTCGGGCGCACACCGAGCTGCTCCTGCCCGGGGTGAGGCCCATTCCGGTTGCCCCTGTCTCGTTATAGTAGAGTCTTGATTACTAATCGACACCGGCACCGAAGGCGCGAGCACATAATGAGCAAAATTAAAACCTGGAGACGGTTTGCAGTCTTTGGCCTGTTGGGGTTTGTGCTGGCTTGGGCCGTCAGCTGCACCCCAGCACCGGGCCCCGGGCAGCAGGCATCCGGACGGCAAGAAGTTCAATTCTGGACAATGCAGCTGCATCCGGAATTTACAGACTACTTCAACAGCCTGATCGCCAGCTTTGAATCAGAGAACCCAGACATCAAGGTGCGCTGGGTGGACGTGCCCTGGTCGGCAATGGAAAGCAAGATCCTGGCAGCAGTTTCCGCCAAAACCGCCCCTGACGTAGTTAACCTCAACCCCAACTTCGCCTCCCTGCTGGCAGGGCGCAATGCTTGGCTCTATCTAGATTCTAAAGTGCCCCCCACCGTCCGCGACCAGTATTTGCCAAATATTTGGAAAGCCAGCACCCTCGATGGCAAAAGCTTTGGAATCCCCTGGTATCTCACCACTCGCATCACCATTTATAACACCCAAATCCTCCAGCAAGCTGGCATCACCTCCCCACCGGCAACTTACGCTCAATTGGCTGAGGCCGCCAAGCAAATTAAACAAAAAACCGGCAAATATGCCTTTTTTGTAACCTTTGTCCCCGAAGATTCCGCCGAAGTGCTGGAATCCTTGGTGCAAATGGGCGTACAGCTGGTAGACTCCCAAGGCAAGGCGGCGTTTAACACCCCCGAAGGCAAGGCGGCGTTTCAATACTGGGCAGACCTCTACAAAAATGGCCTGCTTCCCAAGGAAGCCCTCACCCAAGGGCACCGGCGCGCCATTGAACTCTACCAAGCCGGTGAGATCGCCTTCCTCAATTCTGGCCCGCAATTCTTCAAGACCATTGCCCAAAACGCACCGGCTGTCGCCCAAGTTTCCGCCGCCGCCCCAGAAATCACCGGCCCGACCGGCAAGAAAAATGTGGCCGTGATGAACCTCTCTATCCCCCAGAGCACTGACCAGCCAGACGCCGCCCTCAAATTTGCCCTGTTTGTCACTAACGACAAAAACCAGCTGGCCTTTGCCAAAGCCGCCAATGTCCTCCCCTCTACCAAAGAAGCCCTCAAAGACAGCTTTTTCACGGCACCGGCACAGCCGACGCCGGTGGACAAGGCCCGTGTCGTCAGTGCCAGCCAGCTGAAAGACGCAGAGGTTTTAATCCCAGCCATGAAGGATATCAACCAGCTGCAAAAAATCATTTACGACAATTTGCAAGCAGCCATGCTGGGTGAAAAAACCGTCGAGCAAGCCGTTGCCGGTGCCGCCGACACCTGGAATAAACGCTAGTTCGCCCGGGACAGGCGGGACGCCTGTCCTACGCCTCTATCTCCAGGCGTAGCACAGGCGTCTCGCCTGTGCCTTGATGGCCCATCCTAACGCAGCTTCAAGAAATGTCCAATCAAATATAGCGACCCGCACAAAACGGTTAAATTGTCAAGACTTTCGGCAGCAGCCGACAAACCGGCTTCCAGATCCGCAAAGCACCGGCAATCCGCCAACTCTGGGCAAATGCTGTTGGCGAGATCCGCCAGTTCTTCCGGCGCAGCGGAATTGGCATCGGGCACCGGCACGAGAAACAGCCGGTCTTGCGGTCGCAGCAATGCCTTAAACATGCCGGCGCGGTCCTTACTCGCCAGTATCCCCATCACCCACGTCACCGCACCGGCATCCAGAGAATCGGCATACCGGCGCAGCGCCCTAGCGGAAGCCTCATTGTGGGCACCGTCGGCCAGCAGCCGCCGGTTGCGCCAAGTCACCCATTGCAAGCGTCCTGGCCAGCGAGTTTTGGCCATGCCAGCCGCGATCGTCCCGTCAGAAATCTCCCACCCCTGCTGGCGCAAAATTTGCAGCGCCGCCATCGCTAGCGCCGAATTGCCAAGCTGGATATCTCCCTCCAGCAGCAGCGGATACTCAATCCCCCGGTACGACGCCCATCTCGTCGGGTGCTCCCCTGACAGAGACGCACTTTCCAAAACCGCTGCCGGTTCTGGCCACACCGCCGGACAGCCCAGTTCCGCAATCCGTTTTTCCACCACCGCCCGCGCTTCCGGTGGCAGCTGTCCCACCACCGCAGGGCACCCAGACTTGAGGATGCCGGCTTTCTCACCGGCAATGTCCGCTAAAGTAGGGCCGAGGACTTGCCAGTGCTCCCAGCTAATCGAAGTAATCACGCTCACCAAAGGACGATCGCACACATTTGTGGCATCCAGACGTCCCCCCAACCCCACTTCCATCACCGCCACATCCACCTGCTGTTGGGCAAAATACAGCCACGCCGCTGCAGTTATCACTTCAAACTGGGTCGGTGAGGGCTCATCGGGTGCGATAGCCTCTTGCACTTCCAGCAGCAACTGCTGCAACTGTGCCGGTGAGATCGGCTCTTCATTCAGGCAAATGCGTTCAGTCCAGTCCACAAGATGAGGCGAAATGTACCGTCCGGTGCGATAGCCGGCTTCCGCAAGCACTGCAGACAGGTAGGCGCACACAGAACCCTTGCCATTCGTCCCAGCTACATGGATAACCGGCACTGCGGAGTGCGGGTATCCCAACTTGGCCAACAGCTGCCGGCTCCGCTCCAAACCCGGACGGACGCCAAAGTGTTCAAATCTTTTGAGAATCGTGTCGCTGCTCACAATCTTAGATGTTACTCATCTCTAGCAATCAGGTCAAATCTTCTTCTCAAGCCGCAACAATACCCATTTTGGATGCAAGGATTTTGGATTTTGCCTTTTATAGCATTATTCACTTAGGTTAGGACAGGAGGAAGGACGCTGTCGCGTCCCGCTTCGCTATCGGAGGGAACGCCTGTCCTACGCCTTTTATAGCAGTATGCACTTAGGTTAGAACATTAGAGCTTCAGGGGGGGCGAGACGCCTGCCCTACGTCTATATAGCAGTAAGCATTTAGGAAACCTACATTCCGGCCTCCCTTGCTCCAGAGATCCCGAAGCTTCTATTGTTCTAACCAATATGACTGCTGCTATATTAGGACAGTAGGAAGGACGCTGTCGCGTCCCGCTTCGCTATCAGAGAGAACGCCTGTCCTACGCCTTTTATCCCTAGGCCACTGATGTTCTAAGCAATATGACTGCTGCGAGAAAAGGCAGCAGAAAAGGATTTTAACCCACACAAAATACAGCCCGCACCCTTGACTCATATTAGCGCTAGCTCATATTAGTGAGGTGCGGGCCCGCCTCACTAATATGAATGCCGCTGGCAAAGGCTATATTAGCCTGCCGGTGCTGCCGCCCCAGCAATCGCCCTCTTGGAATTGAGCTTGATTTTAGTGGGTTTCAGTGGGAATAAGTAGGTTCCAGAAACCCGGTAGGGGCGCGGCGGGACGCGCCCCTACGCTCACTGAGTTTCTCCCTACCTCACTAATATGAGAAAACCTACAGCTAGAAAAACGATCTCCAGTCAGGGGGCGGTATAGTGTTCCAGGACTTGCGCAGCGACACTTAATTGTGTGGTGGGTTACGCCCTTCGCGTTCCCCACCCTACAGATACAGGCGCAAGCGTAAGTCCTGTGTGCGAGCGGGTTTATATTCTACCGCTTTCTCAGCTCAAGCGCAAGAGACAATATTTTTTTCTGAGACGAACGCTCCCTTTAAATGGCAGCTTGTCAGACATCGTGGTGCTTCTCTTCCTGCCCTAAGAGCCGTTGTGGAGTTGATTATAGCAGCAGTCATATTGGTTAAAACACGCTATGGCCCAATTGCCGGCTGCTATATCAGAGGTTAGGGGCGGGTTTATCGCTGCTGTAGCTGTGTGGCACAGGTTGTGGGTGAACCCGCCCCTACATCATGTTAAACCCCTTGTCTTAACCTAAGTGCATAGTGCTATAATATCTGAATGCCTAACCGTTCAGCCCGAAGATCGCAAGCCGCGCCCTGCCGGTGAAAACGCTACAGACGCGCGCCCCCTGCGGGACTGCCTCCGGCATACTGCTTCCCGCAGGGCAGACGCCAAGAGCGCCTAGGAAAAAAAAGAGAGCGGATTCTACAAGTTATTTAGAAGTCCTAGAATTGCATTTTTGGGGGTGAATTTACGGGAATTTTACCTTCTTTCTGCCAGCGATATTCTAGCAACAGGTAATTGACCAATTCGGTGAGGTCTTCAATTCCTGTTTCAGTCCTTTGGCGATCTAGGAATGGCAGGTTGTGCGCCTTTATCGTGCAGCGTTTTTGCTGGCATTTCTCTGTTCTTGTTCGCGGCATAACTTTGCACTCCGATGTTTAATATTTGTGAGATTTAACCTTTGACTTCACTCACCGGCTCTCGGGCAGCAATCAATAGCACAGCTTTGGGCGCGCTGGCGCTGGGCGCAATTCACCCCAAGGAGCCGGTCTGCGGGCTTGCGGCAGTTCCAGGACATGTATTATGCTTGTTTGCAAGGTAAAGGAAGTTGGGAAGTTTGATTTCGCGCCCGTCTAGGCACAATTGCACAACTCCGCCCCCCGAAACGGCATGGCGTTCGCTGCCTGACTGCGCCTTTCACCGCCTGCTATAGGCAAGCCTAAAAAAAAACCCCTTGAGGGGGCAATGAATCGGTTACAAAGTAACTACGGGTTCCAAAATTTGTAAATTTGGGTGAGCCGGTAGCGCGCCTCAAAATCTGGCTCCCGCCCCCTGCGGTCAAACCAGCTCTTTACTTTGGACAAACTAGAACCGGATAGGCGAGCCAGCTCTGAATAGCTGCACTGGTAGTGCGACAGAAAAAAGTCCAGGGTAATCAACTTCCGGTCAATTGCCTGGTTTACTTGGTCAGCAAGCGCAAACATTTCAGCTGTAGGATATTTGGGAGCCATTTTTAACATTTATATTTACTATTTGTCTGTTACCCTCCTTGGGATTTACCTTTCTTGTGATGAGAAGCAAAAGTTATTAGTTCCCTCACCGGCTTGCAGGATAAGGAATTTCCGCTGCCTGCGCCGGCGATCTGCGCCCGATCTCTGAACTCTCTGCCACCCATGCCGGCTGCCAGAAACCCGGTTTCTTTAAGAAACCGGGTTTCTCAGTCCCTCACTCAGATGAAAACCGCTCTAAGTGCTGGGCAAGGCAGACACGGCAGGCAAGGCGGACAGTCCCGCGCCAGGGTGCTGGGGAAGTGCCGGCCTCGATCTCGCCGGTGGCCCACCACAGAACACCCGGTTTCTTGTGGCTTCATTTTTTCTTTATCCATCAGCTCTTGGCGCAACCCCATACCGCCATGCCGGCGAGGCCCACCGGCTCATGCAGCTGGCAAAAGCCGGTGCCGCCCGCCAGTCTCCAAGCTCGCCGGCACCCCAGGGCGGGGACAGCCGAAAAAGTTACCCCTGTTCTGGGCCTAGGGGAAATTTTTTCTCCAAAGAACCTGCAAAAATGTCTTGACAAATTTATGATTTTATGAGATATTTCGGAAAGCCTCTCTTCGGGGTGTTGAAAGCTTGCCGTTCAGAGCAGATCGACTAAGATTTGTTTTGTATTATACACAAAAATGTTAGCTTTTCTAGATTTGGGGTTACAAAATGTAACAAATCTTTAATAAAAAGGCGCGCCGGTTGGGGGAGTGAGGGTGAGGGGTCTATTGACAAAACTTTGATGTCGCAGCCAAGATGGATGGATGATGTCGGAAGCAGTTCGCAGGGGACTTTTTTGCGGCTGTTACGGCAGCATTCACGCTACTGTCCTTAGGAAAGTGTTCAACTAACAGCACGCTGAAAAGGGATTCACTTTCGCGCTCCCCATAAAAGAGATTGTTCTCCAGGAATTTTATCCTAAATTGCCACAGGAATTTTTCTCCCAGAGCGCCGTTCAAGTAGGGTCGAGTTGATAACTTTCTTCTCTCACCGGCTTTTTCTCCTTTGGGGAAACCCCCGCAGGGGAAGGATTGATAATACCAACGTTCTGGGATTACTGGACAGCTTCGACCTCGCGTTCCTCTGGGAGCTATCTTAGTAAACCCGCTCCCTATTTTCCCGATTTCTGAGATGAGTGGGCTGACTCTGTACCAACCCAAAGCGCGAGAGGTTCGCCAAATGTCGAGTACGAGCTAAATTGGGTTGGACACCATTGAGGGCATGCGTTCCCTCCGACTGCCCATATACCTTGCAGGACAGGCATCTTGCCTGTCCCAATGTCCTAAACTGACTGTCCCTTGCTATATAGCGGTTCTCGGCGAGATGAAGTGCGCCCCAGAAACCGGGTTTCTCAGCACCTCACTCATCTCAGAAACGCTATAACTCTTAACAAACAGGCTTTTTTCAGAAAAGTTTCGCTACCCCGGTTAGCTCAGTCTGCCTAAAGAAAGCTGGTCAATGATTTGGAGGCTTGCAGCTATGTTCTTTTCTCTCCCCGGTTTAAGCCTTAACCCTTTTTACGATCGCTCCTCTGTGAGTGGCAGCTATAAAAATTTTTTAATAGTAGAAGACAATCCTGATGAGCGCCAGCTACTAGAAGCTTTATTTAGCATTAGCAACTTAGACATGTCTCTGGTATTTGCAGAAAACGGAGAGGAAGCCGTAAACTACCTGAGCCGTCTCAATCCCTACGAAGACCCGCTATCTCTTCCGGCGCTGATTTTGACTGATCTGCGAATGCCTTTAATGGACGGTCTAAGTTTGCTGGCCTGGATAAGGCAGCAGCCAGAACTGAAGGGCATCCCCGTGATTGTGATGAGCAGCACTGGCGATATTACAGAAAGAGTGCGCGCCGAAAAATTGGGGATCAGCTATTACTTTGTCAAGCCGGTGGATTTGAATCAGCTGATATTTCTAGTTAAAGCAATGTTGGTGCACTTGCGAGAAGAGCAATAGGTTGAAGCCTTCGCTAAAGGGATGGGGCGCTCCCCCATCCCTCACGGTGCCGCCTAGCCGGCAACTCGGCTTCCCTCACCCTTCAGGCGGATTTACTGCCACGTCCATCTGGGCTTTTGTTTGTTCTTCGGCGATTTCAGCTCTTGCCTCTGCCACCAGATCCTCAAAAACCTCGCCGGCTTCTGCAAAAACCCCTTTGCTCTTTTCATAGAGGGCAATGCCGCCTTTGATCGCCGCCTTAGCTATCGGTTTTCCGAAGCCGGCAGCAACGGGAAGCAGGACAACCGCACCGATGCCGGCGGCAATGCCCACTGGGCCAAACTCTTCAAAGAAATTCCCGATTTTCAGTGCCATGACAGATTTTCCTCCCGCATTCCTGCAGACTGTAATTTCAGGATAGATCGCGCAACCGTAACAGCCAACTTCACAGCGCTGTTGAAGCGCTCGAAACCTATCGATTCAGGATATCGCGCCGGCATCTCTCAACCCTGAGATCAAGGCGTGCGCCGGCGGTTGGCCCGCCTTCAAACCCTGCATCGTGGAGCGAACAGTTTGCCACAGGCACAGCCAAAAATTAACTTCCTCTGTGACAGCCGGCTCGGATGCCGGCGGTGAGCCGTTTTCCGCCTCTGTCTCCATACTAGCCGCACTGAGCGCCGGCTCACAAGGTGCCTGTTCTGTCTGGAGTTCGGCGTCACTGACAGGGAGTTGAAATTCGGCACGATCGCAGGCTGCCGGTTCGGTTTCCATTTCCGCCTCACTGAGATCCCCCTGAGATTCGGCAGGCTCACCCGCTGCCGGTTCGGTTTCCATTTCCGCCTCACTGAGAGCTAATTGAGATTCTACCGGCTCAGGGGTTGCCTCGGGTGCCTCGGGTGCCTCGGGTGCCGGCGGTGTGGCAGTGCCCCCTGGCGCTCTTGGCGTGCTGGCTTCCTGAATGAGTGCGGCGAGATGGGAGCGCATTTCGGCATCGGAAACCGCACCGGCATCATAACTAATTGCAATCGATGCTGCCGTGGGGCTGACGCGCACTAGGGTGACACCGGCGGCTGATTCGGCCAGCTTTTGCAGGCGTCGGGCGTACTGGGGATCGGCGGCGATGCGAGGCACGTGAAACCGCACCCGCCCCCGAATGGCGTGGGCGATGCTAAAGGGAATTGCCGGTGCCTGCGATCCCGCAAAAGAATTTTGTCCGTTCAATTCCCCTACTTTCCCGATCTGTCCTTGTGGGGGTGGGGGGAGCGAGGGGGAAAAATTCTCTGAGCTGGCAATTTCCCGAACAGCCGTCGCTGCCAGGATCTGTTCCGGAATCTTGACGGGTTTTGGGGGAGCGCCAATTTGCTCGCGGGGAGCCGTTGCGGGAGTGACTCCCTCCAGTTGGCCCAACAGCTGGCGAGTGGTATTTGCCGCAACCATATAGGCCAAAAGCGCCCGCCAGCCAACCAGTCCCAGCCCTCTGGTGGCGAGCAGCCCTACAATCACCGGCAGGAACGACCGGCCCTGTTTTTTCCAGAACTCTGCGGACTTCCACGCCGCAAAGGGATCTGTGCGGTTTGCCTGTGCCTGCAGGGCGGCTGCCGGTGTTACCCCCCACCCCTCGATCTCCCCCAACAGTTCCGGCAGCGGCAGCGCCCTAGTATCGAAGGTAACAGTCAAACTGCCCGTTCCCTGATTTTTGCTGATTTCACACACACCTTCGCGCTGCCGCAGCTGTGTTGCTATAGCATCCAGTGCCGGTGCGCAATCCGAGCCTGCCGCCCGCAGCCGCACGCGCCCCGGGCTCGCATGGGCGACAGAGATGCCCCCCTCTTGGCGTTGTGCTGTCCCATCAGCCATTCCCTTTCTCCAATCCAATCCTGTACTGTCAACCTTTCTTCACATTGCAGGCATTTATAGATGCTGCTATTTTATAATATAAAGGGGATATGTTGAAGGTGTAACTAAGGCACTTCCTCCCCCCAGACTCCAATTAACATTTGGACAATATCCCAACTGTCCCGCCAGCTCCGACTGGCTTTTCTGACAGAGTAATCCCGAATACAATTGCTTCCTTGATGTTTTTATGAACTCAAGAAACAAGACGGAAGTAGGGGCGGGTTCGCCCTTGGATGTCTTTCGGTTGCAGAGGATACTGACAGACACGATACAGCAACCCCTCCCCCTGGCGCTGCGCACCCCGTGCGATGGGGAGCTCCTTCTTCTGCTCCTTCCCGAAGCGCGGGGAGGGAGTTGGCGGGTGGGGTTACCGCCCCGCACCACAGAGTTTGAATCATCCCGGTGCGACGCCGCTTCCCCGCACCCCCTCTCAAGTTCTCGCTAGTCTCGGCGTTTGATTTCCTCGCACAGGATATCTATCGCTTCAACCACCGCCAGACCCGTAGCCAGAACTGTTGCGCTTAAGAACATTATAAAGCCTGCAGTTTCAGCCTTGGCTACTAGCGACGTTCCGTAAATTAACGTAAAACTCGCCGCCCCCAGGAGTCCTAACTTAACCGTCATCAGCCTGGAAGAAGCTTTCACTTTGACTCTTTTTGACGTGAGAGTGCTGGCAATATTTAAAATCAGTCGGCCATTTTTTTGTATGTGTGGTGCCGGTCGTTCGCTTTTCATCTGAATTCGATTCCCGCGCATTTCAAAGGCTTTCTGCCATTCCGGGTGACTTTGGTCATTGATCCTCCCAAATATTTTAACTTTTGCGATCCCATCTAACTGCCACTCTAGCAGTTGATTTTCAATAATCTTAAGCAAATCTTCATAATTTATCGGGTTCCCCCTCGACCGGTTGATGACAATAATTAATTCATCCTTGGTCAGATGGGCCTTGACCGCAATGGGACGGTCGGCCAGGGCGACTTGCAGGTCTTTTTGAATTTCAAATGTGCTCACCATCCTGTCACACCCCCTGGGAATTATGGATACAAGTATGATAGCGGCAGATCAACACATTTGCTCGCCCGGTGTTCGGAAGAGAGGAAATAACGCGCCCGCCGCGTTCAGCTTCTAGAATACCCAAGGAGCGCGCCTTGAAACACAAAAAAGACTCATTCGCCAGCAGGGGCACGATCGCATCATCGCATGGCGCATGGCTGATTGTTGGCTGCCTTGCGCGCCCAGTTCCCATTTCCTCCCGCCCAGTTTGTATAAGCGTTTACTCCACTTGCGCAGGCGCGATTGTGTTCTCCCCGAATGTGACTCGCCTGAGGGCACCGGCATGACGCGCGCGGCTCCCGCCTTGGGCGCAGGGGCTCAAAGCATTTTATTCCGGTCGGGGTGGCAGGGGGGTTTGCAGATACTCCGGTTTCTTGGTATAGTGCAATTTGAGGAAGCTGTCAAAAGAATACCACGCCAGCACATACCACGGCACAATTTCCAATTGCAGCCCCTTGACCAGCAACTGCCGTATGGCCAGCGCTCCCAGCCCTACGGGTACGAGGAACCGCATATCCACCATGCCGCCGGTGGCGTGGGCGATGTGCTCGTTCAGGTCAGCAAAAGCATTCGAGACTTCCGCCGCCGCCAAAGATTCTCCGTGAGTGATGTGACCGACAATCACCCCCACATCCCACAGGGAGGCGGCGATATCATCAACAACGCCCTCCTCATTTATGTGATGGACGACGATGCTGCCGGTGTCGGGATTCGTGCGAACGTCACAAACATCAGCGCGCGCTCTCAGCGCACTGGCGATTTCTTCCATGTAGCGGTGGTTGCGGTGTGTGCCGGTCACTCTTAACCTGATCCGCCCCCGCGTCTGGCTGACAATTCGGGCGAGCATCGGTTTGCCTGCCGGCTTTAGGCTCGCTCCATTCAGGGGTATTATTTTGGCGTCATTCCTAACCATGATATCTCTCTACCTCCGATGTGAAAACTCTCGCGACAGCCGTTAAGTTTAGCGGGATGGGGAATAGCAGCCAGAGGGTTTGCCTTCCAGCTGCTATTGCCTTCCTCTCCTTATGCTGAGCCCCCGAAAACAAGGGGACGGCGTTCAGTAGAAGCGTGGGGATTGCTCCCTATGAGACATTTTCTTCCTTTAATCGGAATCTGACGCCGACACAATCTCTTGTTGCTTGCTATCAGCAATCTCCGCCTTAGCCTCGGCTACCAGATCCTCCACAACCTCGCCCAATTCCGCAAACGCCCCTTTACTCTTTTCATAAAGGGCAATGCTGCCTTTAATCGCCGCCTTGGCAACCGGTTTGCCAACCCCAGCCACGATGGGGATCACGACGGGTGCCAGGAGTAAAGCTCCCAAACCCAAGAAAATCCCTGGTGCGCCGGCTTCTTCCAAAAGAGCGCCCGGCTCTTCAAAAATGTTTGGCAGTGCCATACTACATTCTCTCCTGTTTAGTGCGAATTTGTCAAGGTTTTCAGAATTTAGCTGTTAGTAGCGCCTGTTATAGCGTTTCTCAGCTGGATGAACTTTGGCCCAGAAACCCGGTTTCTTTAAGAAACCGGGTTTCTCAGTACCTCACAAAGGATGAGCAACGCTATATTGGCTGTCAGCTAACAGCTAAGTCAGCTAACATCCAATAGTCCCTGAGGGCTTTAGCCCTGTCTCCCAACCGAAAGAGCGTGCGGAACTTGCGGCAAACGGCGGAGGGAGAAAAACTTATGCCTTCCGAGGGATGACCTATCAGCTGTTTTCCTTCAAAATTCATATTCTTTGAACTTTGAAAGGACGCTCGCCCCGCACAAGGTTCAGCCAAGCCGGCCCGTATCTTCAGGGTGCATTTGCCCTGGTGCCAGCTGCAGTTGGGCTGTTGAAACAGCCATATCCGTCTTCGCCTCAGCTACGAGATCCGCAAAAGCCTCTCCCATTTCGGCAAAAGCAACTTTGCTTTTTTCATAGAGGCGAAAGCTCCCTTTAATGGCTGCCTTGGCGAGCGGTTTGCCCACCGGCACCAGAACGGGTGCCAAGAGCACCGCTCCCACACCGGCGACAATTACCGGCAGGGCAAAATCTTCCACAACAGCTTCAAATAAATCGTCCAAACCAAACAGCATAATACATTCCCTCCCGTAAAGTACATTCGCCAGATTGTGCTAACTGGGCGTGGGGCGTGGCGCATCATCGCGTGGCGCATGGCTCATGGCGCATGGCGCATGGGGCATGGGGAGCAAGGAAGCAAACCCTCTGATTTCTCCGTCCCAGGTTTTATAGCAGTAGCCACTTAGGTTCAGACAGTGGGACAGGCGAGACGCCTGTCCTACGCCTTATATAGCAGATGAGGCTCATGTTCTAAACTGACTGTCTATTGCTATACTTGGGAACGAGAGAAATCCTTGCATCCCAAATCCTTGCATCCCAAATTCCCCAGCGCCCAGCGCCCGCCTTAGCTGTGCGGGGCGCTCGAGTTGAGAAGCGGGCGCAAACCGTTCACACCGGCAATCACGCTAGAGCCGTTGTTAATCACCGTTGCCGCCAGGGGGTTGAGCCCCACGGTGCCGGCGAGCACCAGACCGGTGAGGTTGGGAACCGCAACAATCGCGGTATTCTGGTGAATTAGCCCCATCGATTGGCGGGCGAGAGCGATCGCTTCCACAAGCCCTTGCAGATCGTTTCTCATCAGCACCACATCAGCCGTCTCGCGGGCGATATCCGAACCGTTGCCAAACGAGACAGACAGGTCGGCATAAGCCAAAGCGGCTGAGTCATTAATCCCGTCGCCAATAAACGCAACTGTCCGCCCGCTTTCGTGGAGTTCGCGCACAACAGTTGCCTTGGTTTCGGGAAATGCTTCCGCGTGAATGCAAGCGTCTGGAATCCCCAGCTTAGCTGCTGCAGATTTCGCGCGCTTCCAGTTGTCGCCGGTGAGGATGTGAACTTCCATGCCCTGATGCTGCAAAGTCTCAATCACTTCTTTGCTTTCTGGGCGCAGCGGGTCGGTGTACTGAACGACGCCGCGCAATTCGCCGTCGCTGGCGACGTAGATCAGCGAGCCGGTTTGCAGGTCCGGATGCTCTTCATACAGGCACTGCAGGCACACGCCCTCTTGCTGGAGGAAGCGCTTGCTGCCCACCAAAACTATCTGCCCGTCAATTTCCGCCCGCACGCCCAAACCCACTTCATAGTTCCACTCGTCGCGAGACAGGATGGCAAGGTCTTGCTGTTCAGCATAGCGCACCAGAGCGGAGGCCAGCGGGTGAGTCAGGCGCTGTTCGGCGGAAGCCGCCAGCTGCAGCACCCGATCTGCCGGCATGCCATTCACCGTCTTGATGCAGACGACTGCAACATCGCCTTCGGTGAGGGTGCCGGTCTTGTCGAACACGAAGGTGTCAACTTTGGCGAATTGCTCCAGAGCGCGCCCGCTGCGGATGAGGATGCCGCGCCGCGCCGCCGAGGTGAGCGCCGCCAGAACCGTTGTGGGTACGGAGACGCGAATGCCGGTGGCGAAGTCCAGGGTGAGGACAGCGGCGGCTCTGGCGAAGCTGCGGGTTGCGCCAAAGACGACGCCGGCGAGCAGGATAGTGGGCACGACAGCCCGGTCTGCTATTTTCGCGGCATAGTTCTCAATGCGGGTGTCGTGAACGGGGGCTTGCTGCATCAAGCTGATGCAGGCACCGGCACGGGTGTCGCTGCCGGTGCGCTCCGCCACGATATAGATTTGACCGTCGCGCACCAGGGTGGAGGCGTACACTTCCTGTCCCGGTTCTTTGACTGCCGGCATGGACTCGCCGGTGAGTTTTTGCTCGTCGATGGTGGCTTTGCCCCGCAGGATGCGACCGTCCACGGGGATTTGCTCGCCCGGATAGACGATGACAGTATCGCCCCGCTGCACTTCGAGTATGGGAATTTCCTGTTTTTCGCCGTCGCGCTCCACCCAAACAAAGTCCGCGAGGGAGTCGAGCAAGTCCAGGGTTTGGCGGGCGGAAGAGCGGGCTGTGCGCTCGCGAATGGCGTCGCCAATTTCGATCAGGCACAGCATCAGGGAGGGGGTGAGAAACTGGCCCTGCAGTGTGGTGATAACGATCGCCGAGAAATCCAGGAAGTCAATATTGAGCCGGCGCTCGTTGCGGATTGCCTCCCAAGCGCGTTTGGCGACTGGCAAACTTGTAATGGCTATGGTTCCCGCCACCAGGGCTGCCGGCACCGGCAGTCCCAGCGGGCCCCCCAGTACGGACAGGGCGGTGGCCAGCACCGGCAGTTTCAACCCAGCCCAGGGGCTGCTTTCTTCTTCTTCTCCTTCTTCTGGTTCGGGTTCCGGCTTCGATTTGGGTGCTAATTCCACCGGCACAAAGCTGCTGGCGGCAAGCGGGATCAAACTCGCCAGATGGGAGCGCATCTTGGCGTCTGAAACCGCTCCTGCTTTATAAGCTATCGCAATTGAGGCTGCTGACCGCTTGACGCGGATATCTGTGACCCCTTCTGCTGAGGAAAAAATCGCTTCGAGCCGGCGGGCGTAGTTGGCATCGCCGATCAGCCGGGGGATGCGAAACCGCACTCGTCCGCGAACTGCGTGCGCCACGCTGTAGGGCACTTTTGCCTGCTGCGCCCAGTTCAGGTGGCCATCGCTCTGCGACCGGCCATTTTTATTCAGCTGCCCATCGCTCTCTATGTGACCATTTTTATTCAGGTGGCCATTGAGGTCAGCTAAAGTTGATTTGCCGTTTTCAACCGCAGAGGTCCCCCTGGATGTTTTCTTGGACTGCGGTGCCGGTTTTGCCATTACTTGTGCCATTGCGCTGTCATCTACCTCCCTTGCTAGGTGTTGGGTTTGGGAATCATGTAGCAGACGGGCTGCTCCTCGCAGCCCGTTGGGCGGAATGAACTATCACATATCATGCAGGAAACTTTAGTAAAGGTTAGCCATAAAGGCCAGAAAAACAGACAGCGCCGGCGGCTTGTATTGCGCCCACATGCTATTTTTCAGCGGCACCGGTGCTGCCGGTGTCTCTGCGGCGAGAGATTTTAGCCACCGGCTTCGCTCAGTTGGCTGCTGCTTTGATGGCACCGGGGGTGCCGGTTCTGGCGCTGGCAGGGGGTTTCGCCCGTTGCCAAGGGCGCTGGCGCTCGCCCCTGCGGAGGGCGGTGCTGGGGCTGCGGGTTCTGGCGCTGGCGGGGGGTTTCGCCCGTTGCCAAGGGCGCTGGCGCTCGCGGCGGGGGGTGCCGGTGGGGAGTCTGCTGCCACTTGCGCCGCCCGCTCAATCAGCTGTGCCAGACGCGAGCGCATAACGGCATCTGAAACCGCGCGGCTGCGGTAGGTCACAGTCAGGGATGCCGCCGCCTGGCTGACGCGGACATCGGTGACGCCCTCCTCTGCTTGTACCTGCTGCTGGGCGCGGCGGGCGTATGCCGCATCCCAGGCGAGTCGGGGAATGTGAAACCGCACCCTTCCGGGAACCGCATGGGCGAGCCGGTAGGGTTCCGCTCCCACTGCCGGCGCTTTCCCGCCCCCCTGCTCCCAAGGCTGTAGCAGTTCGGCGTAGGACAGGCGTCCCGCCTGTCCCTGGTCTATGACTTGACGGGTTGTGCCGGCAGCGATGAGATAGACCGGGATAGCCGGCAAGCCCACTATTCCCAGCCGCTGGGTGACGAGCACTCCCACCATTAAGGGGATGACTGAATCGAGCGGAGCTGCTGTTAGGGCGGCTGACACCGGATTCCACAGTTCTGTTTCGGGCGATATCCCGTCGCCGGCGACGGCAACGCCCTGCCGGCGCAGCGCCTCCAGCAGCGCCGGCAGTGACAGCCGGCTTTCGTCAAAGGTGACGACCAAGCTTGCCGTTTGCTGGTTGATACTGACTTCTTTAATTCCTTGTAGCTGGCGCAGCTCTTGAGCGGCGGTTGCCAGTGCCGGTTGAAACCCGTCACTCACAGCACGAAATCGCACGCGACCCCGAATCGCGTGCACAATTTGTACGCCCCCTGAAGGGCTTTGCGCAGTTAATCCAGCCATCGACTGTCTCCTATTCAGTTCTCTCGTGTGCCGGTGCGCTTTTTAGCGTTTGTGCGGCTTTCAGGACAAGGCTCTATTTGCGGGCAGGCCGGCTTGCGCCTCCTGTCCCTCAACGCCTCAACCGCATAAGGCCAGTATTCGTGCTGCGCCGTTCGGCGTAGAATCGGAACTGTTGGCAATTTGGCTCGGTGACAGACACCAGAACAGCTATGTGCGACATAAGAGTTGCCCCCTCCTTACCCCAGGACTAGAGATTAAGAGATGAAAGCGCCTCCCCATGCTGGATTACCGTTCTTGCAAGTCCGTCTTCACTCTAATCTAGGAGACTTCCTTGGCTGGCGGCTTACCCCCCCCCTCTCTCTCCGGCTTCTGGCCCTTTTTGCTTGGGACTCAGGCGGCACCGGCCTTGAGGGAAACAGCAGGTTAAGCTTTTGGTTAACACTAGATTAAGATAACACAATTTTTTGGTTAAGTGGGTGGGGCACAAAAATTTTTTTGCTGCTGTGGCCCAACCGGCTCAAATCCCCACTCGGCATAACGTTAAGCTTTATTGCGCCGTGTTGCGCAACATCACTAAAAAAATCAAAGTGTGTCGCGCTTAATCGCAAAGGCCGGCACGGGTGGTAAAACAGATCCCGGTTGGGGCCTGGGATAAGCTTGCCGCCACAATTGCCTGTGAGTCGAGTTTCGCACACCAGTGGGAACAAACACCTAAAACTCACAAAGACTTAAGGTTTTGGCACCGGCACCGGCACGGCTCGGTGGGCCGGTGGCGGCTCTGTCCCGCCCCTGCTGCCGGCGAGCCGCGCCTGCGCCAAAGGTGTTTCTAAATGTTGCGCGCTACCCTAAAAGAGCAATCATACTCACGGAGAGCGACTGGCAGCGCTTAGATGCAGGGTGCGGCTGGCAGTTGCGCCCGGGCTCTCGACACCTCAACCTCTAACTCTCACAAAACCGCCTGAGAGCAAGAGCCGGTTTTCAGGGCAGTTTTCAACGCTGTCTTTTTGCGAGAGCTGTTTTCCCATCGCAGTCTTTTGTTTTTCAAAGAGGAGAATATGGTACACTCTACTGTCCGCTATTCTGTAGAGCTGCTCAAAGAGGAAGCGCGATCCCTGATCCAAAAGGGATCGCTCAGCCGCCAGCAACCCATCTACACGCTCTGCAAGTACATCCCCGCCCGGGAGTGGATCTGTGTGGAATCCGCCCTGGCACAGTGCGACTTCTTGCTGCGCGACCGGATTGGCGACCTGATAAATGGTGAGACTTGGGAAAACGACTGATATCAAATCCGTTTGTAATATTGTTTTTAGCAAAACGCGCAAAACACTATAGAGTAAAGATTGGGTTCGGTAATAGCAGCCCCAATCTAAGACATCTTCAAACGGAAGTGATCGGAGGGAACCCTAGTGGACCATCCATATGCCAACAGTCCTGTCAGCACTGCCGCTGACTAAAGTCTGGCCATCGGGGCTGATAGCGACGGAATAAACCGCATCGGAATGACCGGCAAGGGTGGTGCACTCGACGCCGGTGTCCAGATTCCAAATCTTAATGGTCTTGTCCGCACTGCAGCTGGCAGCGAACCGGCCATCTGGGCTGATGGCCACAGAATAAACCGGCCCGGAATGGCCGGCAAGGGTGCTTCTCAGCTGGCCGGTGGCTGCGTGCCAGACCTTAATGGTTTTGTCGGCACTGCCGCTGACGAGGAACCGGCCATCTGGGCTGATGGCCACAGAATAAACCGGCCCGGAATGGCCGGAGAGGGTGCTTCTCAGCTGCTCGCTCTGCGGGTGCCAAATCTTAATCGTGCCGTCGCCAGAGCCGCTGGCCAGGGTCTGGCCGTCGGGGCTGAAGGCCAGGGAGTACACCCACTCTTTATGGCCAAACAGAGTGCGCAGCGAATCGCCGGTGTGCGGGTTCCAAATTTTGATTTTGTGAGAGGCGCTGGCCAGAAGCTGGCCGTCGGGGCTGAGGGCGAGGGCGTGAATGGACTTTTTGTGCCCGAAAAGGGTGCGCAGCAGCTCGCCGGTGCGCAAATTCCAAATATAGATACAGCTTCTCAGTTCGGTTTTGTCGCTGCAGGCGAGAAACTCGCCGTCTGGGCTCATAGTGAGGGCAATCACCTGGCCGGCATGCTCCGCCAGCACCCGCACCGGCGCTCCTTGCCGCAGTCCCGCCCGACTCAGCGGCCACACCCCGATGGTATTTTCCTCACCCCCAGCGGCGAGGAACTGCCCGTCCGGGCTGATGGCCACGCTGACGGGGCGTCCGGAAACGCCGGTCAGCCGGTGGGCGAGGGAAACATTCTCCAGTTTGGGCTCGCGGCTGAGCTTCCAGATGGCACCAATCAGCTGGCTGACTCGGGCGACGCTCTCCCGATCTCCCAAAGCGGCGAAACAGTCCTTTAGCTGCAGCAGGTATTCCCGATCTTGTGCCGCCAGCACCGGCTCGCTCCCGGCGAGAGCGATTGCGCCCTCAGGCTGTTGCAGCCGGCGCAATTCCAGCCAGGACGATAGCGAGTCATCCAGCAGCTGCCTAGCCCAAGATTTATCCGGCAGTTCCGCCAGGCTGACGGCCAGTTTTAGCGCCATTTCCGGCACCCAGTACGGGCGCTCCCTCGCCATGACCTTCAAAACGGTTTGATAGCTAGAAACCGCCGCTCCCATCACCCCGTGCAGCAGGTGCCGGTCAGGTGTTTCTGCGAGCAAATCGGGCAGCAACTGGGGCAGTCGGGGGGCGCTGTCACCGTGCGCTAGATGGTGGGCGTCCGCCATCCAGCCGGCTACCAGACAGTGGGAAGCGACCAGCAGCTTCCCCAGGGCTTCAAAATCTTTGCTGTCGAGCTGGTAGGGGAAAGTCAGGTGCGCGGTGTCAATGCCGGCCCCCTGCAATTCCTCTTCTTCTTCCAGAAGTTTCAGGTTGTGGTAAAGTTTGCCGCCCACTTTATCGAGATAGGCTTCGTTTTTCCCCAATGCTAGCAGTTTATCTCTCGTTTCTTTCCATTTTCTAGCGCGATCTCTGGCGGAGTCGCAAACCAATTGCCGGTAAGGCAGCTTCAGTATTGTATCGTAGAAATAGTCCGGCTGGCCCAAGCCCCAGTAGGCGATGCGAAAATTCAAAGTGCCGCCATCAATCTCCGATTCCAGAACCAGACACGGCTCCGATTTGAGCATGCCAAACAGGGCTTTTATACTGGTTTCGCTGTGAAAGCGCTTGCTATCCCAAGCCCCGCCTAAAAATTCTGTGGGGCTAATTTGGCTGTGCAGGGGGTAGTGCTGGTTGAGAAATTCCCGCAATCCTTGCGCCAAGCGGAGTTCAATTTCTGGAATTCCCGGCACCAGCTCCTCGGCTTGCTGGTATTGCACTTTGGGGGGGGCGAGAAATATGCGCAGCGGAATCGGGCCTTCGCCGGTGTGGGATTTCAGTATTTGTGCGGGAAATAGCCGCAGCGGCCAGGAATCGAAAATTTGTTGAACTTCCGGTAATTTCAGTGCGGTTTCCCGCTGGTAGGCGGCGAGCTGCAATTGTGTCTCGCGGCTTTGGGTGACGAGCTGCTGCTGTAAGGCTTTCTCTTGCCGGAAGCGCCACTCGTCGCCATCGAGAGTGTTGGGCTGGAGAGCCGAGTTCAGGCTCTGGATTAATGCGGGAATTTCTTTAGCGTATTGCAGCCCCAGTGCGGCCACAGTTTCAGGAAACTTGGCATCTTTTTTTTCTGGCTCCCTCTGGGAACCGTTTCCCAGATACGACCGCATCAGCTCCGTCTGCCGCTGTTTCCGATCTAGCTCAATCTCTAGGCTGCTGAGGGGATGGCCATTCCTGACGTACAGGAGGGTGTTAAAAAGAGGGACTGCATACTCGATCGCTAACTTAAACCATTGCTCCATAACTGCCGAATGCTATTAGTGAATTCCACTTTCAGTTTCGCTCTTTTACTTTAAGGTTTCGTTAAAGCGGTGACTCTGCTAGATGGACAAAAACAGGGGGCCACACTGCCGGGACTCTCAGAAACCGGCGTTCTTTTGGCAATTCCTCCAAAACCTCGGTTGTGCGGAGAAAAACCCGGTTTCCCCACCTATCGCTTCGGAAAGGGCGAGCTGTTGCTCTTTCCCGCCAAGTCTCTCTGGGCTATTCTGGGGGAAAAGCTTTCCCCGTTCCATCCCTGTGCGCTGCCGGCAGCACCGGCGTCACACGCCTTCGAGTGCCCTCTCCAGTCCGGTTGAAAACCGCCCGCTTTCCGCCACTCCCGCCATTAGATGGCCAGGAAACTGGCCCTGCCGCCCTCCTGAGCCCTGGCGCAGGCGCTCCGCGCCCCTCACCCTTGTTACAATTTTTTATCAACTCTATTACCTCAGAAGTTTGTTTTATTGCAAATTTCACTCCCCTGTCTGTCAGCAGAACTCCCGTATCCCTATCACATAATACGTCTAGTTAAGCATTATTTTACAAATCTTTATTTTGCGCCAAGCCGCTGCTGGCAGGGGACTTATTGATAATTACTATTAAAACAGCTGGACAGATTTTTAAAGCTTATTGCTTCGCCAGGGCGGCCAAATCTCGCCCGCCACCGGCGCTCTGGGAAAGGTGCTGGCCCGATCCGCCGGTCTTTATCCGGGAGGGCGGGCTTTTCCAGGCGTGGGAGTGCCGGCTTTTGGGCGGCGTGCCGGCGCGCCCCGGGCGGCTGGCAGTCTAGCAATAGACAGTTAGTTTAGGACATAATAGCCCTAGGGAAGGTCTGTCCTGCGAGTTAGAGACGGAGGTACGGCGTTCGCCTGCCCGGAAAGTTTAATGTCCTAATCTAAGTGGCTGCTGCTCTATTTTCAGGGTTCGTCGCTACTTCACTCGCTCAGGTCATGGCCAGTGCCGGCGCTCAGCCACTGATTTCAGTTGAGCTTCTCCGCCCGATTGCCGCGAACCTCGGTTCTGGCGATGCCCCAGTGGGCAGGAGCCACATAGGCACTTAATATGCAAAGTAATAGCATTTTTTTGAAAGAAAAAAGCCGCAATATATTGTATTTGATCGATAAATACAGTGTAAATACCTTATATTTTTACGTCTATCTTGCAACATTATCTAATATAGCTGTATCGGCGGGGAGAGAGGGAAACCAGCCCGCCGGCCTCACCCTTGCGGCGGGCCCGCTCAATACTGCAAAGTATTCTCAATTGCTGGCGGTTGTTGAAAATTATCCTGAAAAAAGTTATGATTTTCAATAAAGAGTCTTTTTTGGAAAGATGGTTATGGCTCTCTACACAGCAGCTTCACTGAAAGCCGAACTCAATGCCAGGGGGTGGCGGTTGACACCGCAAAGGGAGACCATCTTGCACGTCTTTCAAAATTTGCCCAGGGGCAACCACTTGAGCGCAGAGGATCTGTACAATCTGCTGCTGCGCCGGGGGGAAAACATCAGCCTGTCCACTATTTACCGAACGCTGAAGCTGATGGCCAGGATGGGCTTGCTTCGGGAGCTGGAGCTGGCAGAAGGGCACAAACATTACGAGCTCAACCAGCCTTACCCGCATCACCACCACCATTTGGTCTGCATTCAGTGCAACAGGACGATTGAATTCAAAAATGATTCGATTTTAAAAAGCGGTCTGAAGCAGGCGGAGAAAGCCGGCTTGCAGATGATTGACTGCCAGCTGACGATTCACACGATCTGTCCGGAAGCGCTGCGGCTGGGATGGCCCTCAATGCTGCCCAGCAATTGGTCATGCCCCCGCGCTCACATGGAAGCCCACCCCTGGGATGAAACCGAGAGCGCTACAGATGGTGAAGCGCACTGAGCCAAACAAACTTTTCAGGCGTCCCACTCCGGATGTCTGTTCGGTTTACCGCATGAGAAATTACGGTAAACCGAAACAAGAGTGCAGTTTTAGGCACACCGGCAGCCGTCACCCCCCCCAAAATGCCTGCAGCGAGGGGATTTCACCTTGGGCTGGCCTGGGCCCCACTCGCTGTCTGTTCGGTTTACCGCATCAGAAATTACGGTAAACCGAAACAAGAGTGCAGTTTTAGGCACACCGGCAACCGTCACCCCCCCAAAATGCCTGCTGGGAGGGGATTTCACCTTGGGCTGGCTTGGGCCCCACTCGCTGTCTGTTCGGTTTACCGCATCAGAAATTACGGGAAACCGAAACAAGAGGATGATTAGATTAGATTTGGGGGCCAAAATATTCGGGGGTGAAGCTGCCGTGCAGTCCGTAGGGGACATGGTGCTTGAGGTGCAAGCGAGCCACCGGCCCTTTTTTCAAGTCGCGGGCGTCGAGAATCACGGCATCGGAGCGGTGGTGGGCGGCGTCATACATTAATAATAGCAGCCAGCCATCATCCTCAGTGATGCCGCCGGGACGGGGGACAAACACCGGCTCGCCAACAAAGCCGCGCGGCGCGGCACCCCATACCTGCCGGCTCTCGGCAGCCAAGTCTATTTTGAGAATCACTTGCAGGGGAGCGTGGCCGGTGGGTTGATTGGCGGCACAGGTATAAAGGTAGCGGTAGGGGCGTCCCACTTTTTCTGGATGCAGGCTGGGAAACTCGCAGTACCGGCTTTCCAGCACTTGCTGCCGCACTGTTTTTCCTGTCAGGTCCAGCCGGAACCGCCGCAACTGCCCGGTTGGGAGGGCGTCAAAATCTACCTGCCGGAAGTCTTTATCCGGATCGAGGGCAGGCATTGAGTCATAGCAAACGGAGTCGAGGACGATTTCATCCCCCCGCTCGAAGGCGTTGGCGTGGTGCCAGACAAAGCAAGGCTCGGTTTCCAGAATTTGGACGTCGCCGGTGCCGGTGCGGGGAATGAGGATAACTTTTGTGGGCTGATTGGGGGCTAGCCGCACGCACTCACAGGCACCGCGCCATCCTAGAAAGTAGGGCAAGGGATTGAACGAGACGGGATTTTGCAGGAAGATGCAGTAGTTGGGCGTAATCGCCATGTCGTGCAGGAAGGCGAAGCCGGGAACTGAGTGGGTATGACGCCGCAGCAGCTTGCCATCCGGGTTGAATTCGGAGATGGTGATGCTGGTGGAAAGCCCTGGCTTGTAGCAAAAGTTCACCAAGCAGGGAGCGCCGCCATCCATCTGGCAGGTGGGGTCAATCCGGGGGTGGGCGGAGAAGGCGTCGCCGTTTTCCAAGACGCCGTTGAGGCAGTCTTGGCCTAGGGTTTCTAGGGTGTGGGCGTCGAGCCGGTAGGGTGCGGCGGCTTCCCACAGGGCCAGGAGTTTGCCGCCCCAGTAAATAATGTTGGTGTTGGCGACGTTTTTGATTTTCAGGTCGAAGGCATTGGCCAGCCAGCCGCCCGGTTTTTGCGTGCCAAAGGCACCGCGATAGAGAATTTTGCCGGCTTTCTGTTCTTCTAGGAAGCCTTCTGTGCGGACGAAGCGGTTGCGGAAGTGGGCGCGACCGGCATTGAAGGCCACTGAGCAGATGGTGCCGTCGCCATCAATGGGGTGGTGGAGGGATTGGCCATTGATATCGAGCAAGCCCGGGCCGTTGCGGAAGAGGGTGCCGTGCAGTTCGGGGGGGATTTGACCTTCTATGCCGTCAATCCAGTATTGATTTTCGTTGGGTTGGGATTCGTAGCCGCGCAGCCAGTCGTTGCGGATTTGGGTTTTGGAGGCAGAGGGGGCAGCCGGGAAGGGTTTTGAAATTTTTGTGTCCTGCATGGCACTGTCTTAATCTTTTTTTAAGTTCGCGAGAGTGGCGAGCTGCGTATTATTGCGCCCGCTACAAATGTGCCATAACAAAACAGGGTGAGCAATAAGGCTCACCCTCAAATCTGAAGAAAGTTTCCGCTTACCGGCTTTCAGGTGTTCGCTTTTCGGCTAAAGCGGCTACTGGCACCATTTCTGGGAGGAAGTCTGGGGCGAGATGCTGCCCTGGGGGGGTGGGGTTGCTGGGTTCGGGTTCTAAGATGGGCAGGGATTTTGAGATGGCGGCTTGGCTTTCGCTTTGGGCGCTTTCTTCGGGCACCCAGCCGAGGAAGGCCAGGTGCAGGAGGGTGGAGAGGTTGGCAATCAGGACGAGCAGCCAGAGTTTGTCAAAGTTGGTTTCTGTGATCCCCAGCCAGTGGGTCATGGCTGCGCCTGTTTCGTGGGAGAGGAATTGTGCGAGATTGATCAGGGACATGAGTACGGCGAAAAGGGTTGCTTCGACGCCGGCGGGGCAGATTCGGGCGGCGAGGACTAAGACCGGCATGTAGGCAATTTTTCCGATGACGGTGAGGATAATGCTGTCGCCGAGGCTGAAGAAGTGGTCGTCGATGCCAAGGGCGCGGTTGGTGTGGGTGACGAGGATCAGGGTGGTCATGCCGAGGGCGGCTGAGAGGACGGTTAACCAGCCGCAGATGGTGCGGAAGGGGATGGATTTGAAGAAGTGCTGGAACAGCCAGACGCCCAGGAGGGCGGCGATGCTGGTTGCTAGGCGGACTCGACCGAGGAATTCTGGCTGGAATCCCAGTTCGTTGGTGGTGAAGAAGAAGAAGGCTGAGTCTGCTGTGGGGGTGGCGTGCCAGATGAACAGGAAGGCGGTGGGGAGGAAGATGGATTTTTGGGTGATGGCGGCTCGCAGCAGCCCGACTTGCTGTTTTACGATCTGGGTGTTGGGGCGCTCGCTGACGGGAGATTCGGCGATTAACCAGGCGGCGGCTGAGAGGATCAGGGGGAAGGTGGCGGCGATCAGGAATACGGTGTGCGTGCTGAAGTGCTCTAGCAGGGAGCCGCTGAGGTAGGCGGTTATCAGTCCGCCCAGGGCTGAGGCTGCCCAGCACAGGGATTGCAGGGAGCCGGTGTCGCTGTTTGATTCTGTGCGGGCTCGCTCGACGACGAGGGAGTCGGCAATTACGTCGCTGACGGCGATGGAGAGGGAGCTGAGGGCGATCGCTGCTGTGGCTGCTATGCCGGTGTGGACGACTGTGCCCAGGGCAACCCAGGCGGATGCGCCCAGCAGTCCTGATAGGATCAGGTAGGGACGCCGACGGTAGCCGAACAGGGGCAAGCCATCCGAGAGGAAGCCAAATAGGGGTTTGACTGTCCAGGGGAGGACGGCGATGCCGAACATGGCGGATACTTCTGCAGGGCTCAGCCCCAGCTCGTCTTTGAGGAAGAAGCTGGTGGCTAGGCGCGCGAGTCCCAAGATTCCCTGGACGAAGTAGACCAGTAAAATGGCCATTAATTCAGGGGTGGGCTCGTTGCCAAAAAACAGTTTTTGTGTTATGGAGTGTCTGACTTTCTGCCAGCCGGTGGGGGAAACAAACATTTTGTAAAGGATGTTTAAGAAGTTGCCACCTTTATATCACAAGCTTAAGAAAAGCTGCTAGGGTGCTGGACGGCTGCCGGTGCCGGGACGCGCCGGTGTTCGGACAGGTGTCGGGTTGGGAGGGCTGGGGGGTGCCCGACTGTCGGGCGCGTTCGTCTGGCTGGGGGTTGAGACTGGGGATTTTGCGGAGAACTGCTGCCGGTGGGGAAAGCCGGCATCTGGCAAAAGAGGGATTTGCCTTAGTTTTTTAATGGTTGCGTTCGCTTTGTTTAAGGCGATTTGGCAATAGCGAGAGCGGTTCTCTCTCTAAGTGTAAAGTTTAGTTTCAGTTTCTTGCTTTCCTGAGCGGTTCTGCTAAAGTAAGAACAGAAGCGAGAAAGCTTCATCCGACAGATCCAACAGCCCAGTCCAATAGAGAGTCAAAACGAGGTAAAACGAGCTGTTCAATCTAATATCTGTCTCATCGAACAACAGCAGCACCCCACTAGAGGGCTGATATTTCCCCAAATAGTCACAAGGGAGCACCGCGACTGAACTCTTGAAGTTAGTGCGACTCCAAGTTGAACGATTAAGTAGAGGAAATTACTCAGCGCATCAGGCTCGGGTGCTGCTGCTGTTTTGGGGGGAAAAGCAAGGGAGCCGGTCTAATGTAAAGTTTCGTGACAAGTGCTTGACGGGGAGTTCCCACAGGCTACACTAAGAACAGAAGCGAGAAAGCTTCTCTGACAGAACCAACAGCGAAGTCCACTAAGAAATAAAAACGAGGTAAAACGAGCTGTTAAATCTACCATCTGTCTCATCGAACAACAGCAGCACCCCACTAGAGGGCTGAGATTTCCTCCCATAGTAACGAGGGAGCACCGCGACTCAACGGTTTCCGTGAGTGCGACTCCAAGTTGAACGATAAAGTAGAGGAAATTACTCAGCGCATCAGGCTCGGGTGCTGCTGCTGTTTTGGGGGGAAAAGCAGGGGAGCCGGTGTAATGTAAAGTTTCGTGACAAGTGCTTGACGGGGAGTTCCCACCGGCTACACTAAGAACAGAAGCGAGAAAGCTTCTCTGACAGAACCAACAGCGAAGTCCACTAAGAA
>NZ_KB235948.1:1408040-1408803 GCF_000332335.1 Kamptonema formosum PCC 10802
AAATCTACCATCTGTCTCATCGAACAACAGCAGCACCCCACTAGAGGGCTGAGATTTCCTCCCATAGTAACGAGGGAGCACCGCGACTCAACGGTTTCCGTGAGTGCGACTCCAAGTTGAACGATAAAGTAGAGGAAATTACTCAGCGAATCAGGCTCGGGTGCTGCTGCTGTTTTGGGGGGAAAAGCAAGGGAGCCGGTTTAAATGTAAAGTTTCGTGAAAAGTGCTTGACGGGAAGTTTCCACCGGCTATACTAAGAACAGAAGCGAGAAAGCTTCTCTGACAGAACCAACAGCGAAGTCCACTAAGAAGTCACGCACGAGGTAAAACGAGCTGTTAAATCTAACGTCTGTCTCATCGAACAACAGCAGCACCCCACTAGAGGGCTGATATTTCCCCAAATAGTCACAAGGGAGCACCGCGACTCAACGGTTTCCGTGAGGGCGACTCCAAGTTGAACGATAAAGTAGAGGAAATTACTCAGCGAATCAGGCTCGGGTGCTGCTGCTGTTTTGGGGGGAAAAGCAAGGGAGCCGGTGTAAATGTAAAGTTTCGTGACAAGTGCTTGACGGGGAGTTCCCACCGGCTATACTGAGAACAGAAGCGAGAAAGCTTCATCTGACAGATATCACAGCGAAGTCCACTAAGAAATAAAAACGAGGTAAAACGAGCTGTTAAATATAACATCTGTCTCATCGAACAACAGCAGCACCCCACTAGAGGGCTGATATTTCCCCAAATAGTCACAAGGGAGCACCGCGAC
>NZ_KB235948.1:1408903-1409368 GCF_000332335.1 Kamptonema formosum PCC 10802
CAAGGGAGCCGGTGTAAATGTAAAGTTTCGTGAAAAGTGCTTGACGGGGAGTTCCCACCGGCTATACTGAGAACAGAAGCGAGAAAGCTTCATCTGACAGAACCAACAGCGAAGTCCACTAAGAAGTCACGCACGAGGTAAAACGAGCTGTTAAATATAACGTCTGTCTCATCGAACAACAGCAGCACCCCACTAGAGGGCTGATATTTCCCCAAATAGTCACAAGGGAGCACCGCGACTGAACTCTTGAAGTTAGTGCGACTCCAAGTTGAACGATTAAGGAGAGGAAATTACTCAGCGAATCAGGCTCGGGTGCTGCTGCTGTTTTGGGGGGAAAAGTAGGGGAGCCGGTGTAAATGTAAAGTTTTGTGAAAAGTGCTTGACGGGGAGTTTCCACCGGCTATACTGAGAACAGAAGCGAGAAAGCTTCTCTGACAGAACCAACAGCGAAGTCCACTAAGAAGT
>NZ_KB235948.1:1409468-1475551 GCF_000332335.1 Kamptonema formosum PCC 10802
CAGCGAAGTCCACTAAGAAGTCACGCACGAGGTAAAACGAGCTGTTAAATATAACGTCTGTCTCATCGAACAACAGCAGCACCCCACTAGAGGGCTGAGATTTCCCCAAATAGTCACAAGGGAGCAACCGCGACTGAACTCTTGAAGTTAGTGCGACTCCAAGTTGAACGATTAAGTAGAGGAAATTACTCAGCGCATCAGGCTCGGGTGCTGCTGCTGTTTTGGGGGGAAAAGTAGGGGAGCCGGTGTAAATGTAAAGTTTCGTGACAAGTGCTTGACGGGGAGTTCCCACCGGCTATACTGAGAACAGAAGCGAGAAAGCTTCTCTGACAGAACCAACAGCGAAGTCCACTAAGAAGTCACGCACGAGGTAAAACGAGCTGTTAAATCTAACGTCTGTCTCATCGAACAACAGCAGCACCCCACTAGAGGGCTGATATTTCCCCAAATAGTCACAAGGGAGCACCGCGACTGAACTCTTGAAGTTAGTGCGACTCCAAGTTGAACGATTAAGGAGAGGAAATTACTCAGCGAATCAGGCTCGGGTGCTGCTGCTGTTTTGGGGGGAAAAGTGGGGAGCCGGTCTAATGTAAAGTTTCGTGACAAGTGCTTGACGACTATTTTCCACCGGCTATACTGAGAACAGAAGCGAGAAAGCTTCATCTGACAGAACCAACAGCGAAGTCCACTAAGAAGTCACGCACGAGGTAAAACGAGCTGTTAAATATAACGTCTGTCTCATCCAACAACAGCAGCACCCCACTAGAGGGCTGATATTTCCCCAAATAGTCACAAGGGAGCACCGCGACTGAACTCTTGAAGTTAGTGCGACTCCAAGTTGAACGATTAAGGAGAGGAAATTACTCAGCGAATCAGGCTCGGGTGCTGCTGCTGTTTTGGGGGGAAAAGTGGGGAGCCGGTCTAATGTAAAGTTTCGTGACAAGTGCTTGACGACTATTTTCCACCGGCTATACTAACAACACAAGCGAGAAAGCTTCATCCGACAGAACCAACAGAGAAGTCCACATTAGAGTAAACGAGGTACACAACACTGTTAAAGCTAGCGTCTGTCTCATCGAACAACAGCAGCACCCCACTAGAGGGCTGATATTTCCCCAAATAGTCACAAGGGAGCACCGCGACTGAACGGTTTCCGTTAGTGCGATGATAGGGGCTGCCGTAAAATTTTGTTTCGAGATTCCCCATTTCTCCTTGATAGAATGCTAGAGTATTCTCGTTAGCTATTGGGGAACACCTCAAGCTGGCTTCTCAAAGGATCAGCTTTTTTGTGGTTTTTTTTACCCATCGAACGCACAAAAATTAAGAAGATTGACCCATGAAAATGAAACAACTTCTAGCTGCTTTCTTACTCATGATTGCCTTGACTTTCTCCATAGGACAAGGACAAGCACTAGCTCAAACAAATTGTGAAAACGTTATCAGTCAGGGAAGCTCCACCATTGAGAGTGGCTGGTTTACACAACAGACTGCAACGATTGGTTGGTATAAGGGACTTATCACAACAGATGTTAAGTATGACGTTTGTACACCAACTGCTGTGATCAGAGTCAATGGGACAGACTGGAACAAACTGGTTGCAGAGGGGAAACTAAACGGCTTGCGATATGAAGTCTATCAATATGCTGATAAAGATGGAAATTACCAAAATTTCTTGTTCAGGAAGATCGTAAATACCGCGCCAACGACAATTACAGCCGCGCAATTTAGACAGTAACAGCAATGTATTAATCTAAATTGTCTATCTTTGAGCCAATTGTATTAACTTCTATTAGCTCAAAAGATTGCTATCACCAGGCAACTAGTGGCTGAGACTTAAGCAAATCAGCCACTTTTTGTAGGGTTGCTGAAGTTAATAGCTTATTGCCCTATTCATCTTGCAAGGTTATTCTCTGGGAGGTTGAGGATAAATCCATTGGCTCAGATTTAGCACCCTACCCCTACAGATATTAATGTGGTTGCCGGTTACGCTATCGCTAACCCACCCTACATATAGAGGTTCCCAGGCGGAACCTGGGAACGAGGATAACGAGGGTAAGATTAGTAGGGAAAGTGATAAATTGCCCTCACCGGCTAGAGGCTAATGAGACTGACTGATTGCGAGGCGCGGGCGCTCCGCGCAGCAACCCTTCGGTGCTGATATCCTCATCGATTTCTTCCCAGTGGATGCCATAGCCCCCACCACAGATTTGCCACTGTTCCCGCTGTTCTTGAGTCGCATTTAATAATCTGGGAAACCACGCTAAGGGGACTGATATTGTCCGCCCATCCATCAGTTCAACACTGAGGGTGTCTTCGTCTATCTGTACTGCTTTGACTCGCTCATCTGCTTGAGGTGCCAAAATACCCATTCCACGCCTCCAAAAACATTTGTTGATTGGTTTCTACTATTGACTGGAGTTTCCTGAGCTCCCTAGCACTAAATCCAATGTTACGGGCTAGGGTGACTGGTGCTAGCCAAAAGGCAGGTATTGAACGCGGTTGACTAAATCTTCAGGTTCGCTGGCTTTAGCAATGATTTCCAAGTCTCGCACGCAATCGCCAATGGTAACAAGCCGTTGGTGAGCGTAGATAACACCGGCAAAACTCACCCCCTCAACCTGACGGCGGTTCGCTTCGACTAGAAAATCCCGATCTTGTGTGAAGATAACGCGCTTAATTTCGGTAGCGCGGTCAAGTATAATAGGATCTGGGCTGCCGGTTCGACCATCTTCTTGAACAGTCAAAACATCTACTCCTCGCCGGCGCAACCCATCTGTAATCCCTCCATGTACATGTTCGTCCATGTAAAGAGCTACCGTCATTTGATAAGCCCCTGTGCGCGAAGTTTTTTAGCCAGAGGAGATTCACCGGCTTCTTGGCGCAACCTTTCGGCATCCTGGAAGCGGCGCTCCATATCGGCATCAAGTTCCTCTTTGCGATCCCAGTAATACGCTAAAGCGGAATAAATTTGGCTCATACTTAGATAGGGATGTTGCCGGTGGATTTCTTCTGGATTCCAACCGTAAATTAGATGAGCTTCCACTAATTCAACGACTTTCATGGTGGTTCCAGCGATGAGCGGGACATTGCGCTCGTCGAGTTCCACATATTTATGTTCGCTTTTTGTGAGGGTCATGGGTTTCGCCTCGTCGATTCCTTCCCTCTCAATTATAGCATGTTTCATCCGGCGAGTTCGTCAAGCCAACTGAGAATCTCGCTGACTAAATTAGGCTGATTTTGCGGAAACCCCCGCAAGGGCGACTCCACAGGAGCGCCGGCAATCCAGCCGATGTGCGCGGTATCCGTGAGCTTGCGGCAGAATTTCACGAGTGCCGGTTCGGGGGCGCAGCTGTGCAAGATTAAGGCTAATGCCGGTGTTTTAACCCGGCATTTAAGGGCTGTCAACTGTCGCGCCAACTGTGCCGCACTGTTGACTTCGGGCGGAATTTCTGTAGAATTGGGAAAGGCGGCGCTATAAATATTGTTGCAGAGGTGTTGGGCAATTTCTCCGGTGTCTGTTTCCCCTGATAGGGTTTCGGCGTTGATGCAAATTAGCTTGACAGATTCCTGCAATTGCGCTTGACGGGCAATCGCACTCGCAAGCACTTGGGGTAAATTGGCGAGGGTGAGGCTCTGCGGGGGTGTGCCGGTGGTTTGTGTGTGCCATGCCTGATAGAATTCAGGGTACGGCATCGTTTGGGCGCAGTGCCAGATGACATTGTAGCAATCCTTGAATTGCTCAAAGTCATTTTCGTAAGTCTCATCGGATAAGAAATCTTTTAAGCCGGTGACAGCAAGCGCCATTTGAGACTTTTCCAAAATCCTCGGCAAACTCCATGCCGCTTGCCGGCGGGTATTTTCATCCTGAGAGGTGCGGATTAATTCCACACGGGCAGCAATAGCTGTTGGGTTGCCTTGGTCAATTTTCTCTAAGCTCTCTGCCGCTCGCCGGCGGGTAGATTTATACAGAGAGGTGCGGATTAAGTCCACACAGGCATCAAAAGCTATGAGGTTGCCTTGGCCAATTTCTTCTAAGTTGCATACCACTTGCGGGCGGTTATATCCATCCTGAGAGATGTGGATTAATTTCTCAAGGGCAGCAATAGCTGTGAGGTTGCCTTGGTCAATTTCCCCTAAAATCTCTGCCGCGTTCCAGCGGGTATATCTATTCTGAGAGGTGCGGATTAATTCCACAAGGGCAGCAATAGCTATTGGGTTGCCTGGGTCAATTTTCCCTAAGCTCCATGCCGCTATCCGGCGGGTATATTCATCCTGAGAGGTGCGGATTAATTCCACAAGGGCAGCAATAGCTGTTGGGGAGCCTTGGCCAATTTTCCCTAAGCTATCTACCGCTAGCCGGCGGGTATATTCATCCTGAGAAGTGCGGATTAAATCCACAAGAGCATCAATAGCTGTTGGGGAGCCTTGGCCAATTTCCCCTAAGCTCTCTACCGCTTGCCTGCGGGTAGATTCATACTGAGAGGTGCGGATTACTTCCTCAAAGGGCTTGATAGCTTTTGTGCGCTCCGTCTCAAGCAGTGCTTCCCTCGCTACCTCTGGCATCGGATCGAAAAACATCACCAAATCCTGTTTTTTTATCTTTAAATTTCTCTTGAAATCGCCCAAAAACCACTTAACGATTTGCGCCACAATCTCATCTGCTCTGGAGCAATCCTTAAACTCGGCAACACCGGCAGCCGCTAGAAAATAAGCGCGATACCTATAAAAATCCCCGCACCCATCCTCAAACTCAACCAGCGCCTTGATAAACTCCTCTTTCCGCTCCCGCGCCACATCCTCACGCCCCAACCACAGCAAAATCACCTCTTTCCACTGCGGCTCAAAGATGCGGTAATTGGACATCGAGGGTGAGGGTGGCAGGGTGTGATTCAGGAAAAAGCGCCAGTCGTCGCCAATCGCCCGCGCCGCGAAATATTCCTCAAAGGTGGGATGGTAGAAAGCGTACACCGGCTCATCCGGATTTTCCGCCGCCACCCCCACCGTATTGATCCACCCCAGCTTGAGCGCCCAATACCCCAACGATTCCTCGTCTTCCGGATCTCCAAGCACCTGGCAAACCAAGTTATGCCGCAACCGAAACCGGGAGCTCTCTCCCCCCATCGCCCGCAGCGCCAGCTCTCCCAGCTTGGCGTTCAGTGCCTTTTGCTGTTTTGGCTTCGTCGGGAAGCGCTCCCCTTTCCATATATATAGTGCTTTGACAAACTGCTCGTAGAGCTGCGCCTTGGTTTCGGGCAAACCGCCCTCCCGCTTGTGCCAAGTGCGGCACAGCAGCGTCAGGCGCAGGGGATTTTTCACCAAATCCTTGATGCGCTCCTTTCCCGGTTCGTCTAGCGCCGCCCGCAACTGCTTCCCGCGCTCCGAATTGCTGTTCTTGAAGAAATTGTCAATGAATTCCCCCACCCGATCCGGTTCCGAACCCTTCCCACAGCTAAACTCCAGAGTGCGATAGGTGTCAAAACCCGTGAGGGCGTTGGGGGTAGCATCCCAGACATTGACGCGACAGCTCAGCATCACCCGCACCTTCTGCGCCCAACCGGCACGAAGCTGCTCATTGAGCGCCGCCAAGGGATTGGCCACCCCCATCTCATCCGCCCCATCCAGCAGCAGCAACACTTTGCCACTGTCGAGCAGTTGCTCCAGCGCTTCCAGCCATTCCGGGGGTGCCGATTTGAGTTTTCCCGCCGCATCCCGCAGCCAAACTTCCTGCAAATACTTGTCCAGCGGTATGTCGCCCACCGCACCCAGGGAAATCCAAACCGGCACTAAGTCGGTATTCTTCAGCACCCAGCCGGCGCTTTTCTGCAACAGGGTGGTTTTCCCCGCCCCCGGTTCGCCGGCGATCAGCAGCCGTTTGCCTTGGCTTTTGGGAGTTTTCCCCTGCAGGAGAGCTTCCTGGAAAAACTCATCGCTCTCATATTTCTTAGCAATCTCGATTTCTGTGCCGGTGGGTTGGGATAACTCGGAACCCCGTTCGGGAGAGACATCGCCATCGCGTTTGGGACGTTCTTTTCGCTCCACCAATCCCAGGGGCACATAAACCCCGTCCAAGTCCAACTCTATCCCATCCGCGTGCGTGAAGAGATTGCTGGTGAGCTGTCTCTGGACATCCAGCCGTGTGCGGCACACTTGACGCCAGTCGATAGAGATCGCAGTGGGAGATGGCGACTCCGCCTCTTGCGCCGATTGCCAGTTAGGGAACTCAGTCTCCCACAACCACTTAAATGCTAGGTTCCAAGGCTCTTCACCTTTGCGGCGTCGCCCCGGCTTGTTTGATTTAACAATAGGACCGCCAGCCAATTCCAGCTTCTGGCAGATTGTCTGCAAGTGATCTTGGAAAGTCTGCTCGCGATTCACCGCCTCGTCCTGATTTGGCCACACAGAGGCGGCAAGGCTTTTATTCTCCTGTCGAGAATTGGCCCTGTTAAATCGCTGTATAAAGACAGCCTGTGTTTTTCCCGCAAAACCGCAGTCCCTGGCCATTGCCTCCAGAAACTTGGCCTCTACCTCTGGGTTCCGTCCTTGCTCTCCTGCGTTCATGCAGCATCTCAAACAGCGCTTTTCAAACCGTAAAGCCCATAATAGGGAAAAATTAACCCGCTGTCAACCCCCTCAGCACCGGCAGGAGTCAAATAGGAGGATTTCCTATTTGTCTATTTAATCTCTATTTAGGCATCTCCTTTGTTCTGCAAGGAGGAGAAGTTAGGCTGAGTTTAGTGGTCAAGAAGGCACTCATCCTAATTGCGACAGGAGCTGAAAACATGAAAAAACTGCACTCCTCTAAGGTTATCGCTGCAGCGTTTGTAATTCAAGCCGCAATGATTGGCGTGCAGGGAAGCCTGCGAGTCTGGTATGGAGATCCCTTACTGGACATTATCCCGTGGATGGCTGTACAAGGAGCCGCCTTAATCATCGAAGCGGCGAAAGAAACTGAACCCAAGTCCCCTTCCGACAAATAAATGCCAGTAGGGTGGGTAAGCGTTGCGTAACCCACCCCAAAACTTGAATTAATCTGCTTGTCATTTGACACGAGGCAAAAACTCACGCAGTTTTTGAGAATCTCACTCTACTCTTAGCCCGCCTTCGCGGGCTTTCATAGTAGAGCGAGACTCTCAAAATATGCGCGTTTTTTTTCCAGAAAAGACAAGGAAAGGGGGGCAAGGGTTCCCAGAAAGCTCCCCTCACCGCACGCGGGGAGGGGGTTGGGGGGTGGGGTTCTTCCCCGAACACCGGCTCAATTTCCCTGGCAAATTGCATCCAGTAAAAATAGCCCCAATTTCTTGTGCAGTCCTTTGTTTTGATGCGGGCATCCGTGCTGTATCAGGCACCGAGGGCAGCCCGAGTCGCAATCGCAAGCTTGCGCTAAAGATTGCGCCTTATCCGCCAATTTTACGAACTCATTAAAAACTGCTTCCGCCGCCCCATTCCCGCCCTCACAGGTATCGAAAAAGTAGCCTGCAACTGAGAGAGTTTGCCCTTCGCCGCTGCTGAGAACCGCCCCGCTCAAGTCGTGACTGGAACTGAGCACCAGCATGGGAAGGGCAAAGGTAATTTGGTGTTCGATGCTGTGCAGCGCGATGAATGCTGGCGAACTCTCCCACAAGTCTTCTACTTCCTCAAAAAGGCTGCCGGTGCCGGCTTTCCTGAAGCTTTGCTTCACCCCGTTCAGCTGATTTCGTAGGGCTTGAAAAATCCCCCGGTTTATCTCCACCGAAACCACCGGCGCTTCGCACACGGTTTGCAGCGGCTCTTCAAAATTGACTAGCTTTTTCTCTGTCTCGATTTCCGCTTGGCGGGTGAGCCGGTGACAGGAAGGACAGGATTTGCTCCCCACCGGCTTGCGATACATCTTGCAAGAAGAGTTCGTGCAGGTTTTCGCCCACTCTTTGCTGTAGAGTTTGTAACCTGTGACTGAGGTAATAATTTTTCCCCAAGATAGAGTCAGCCTCAGCCGCCCATCTGCAATGCCGGTGGGGATAATTTTAGGCTCAGCAAGGGGTTGCAGCGGGGTGATGTCTGTGTCGCTCACTGCTTCGGTGAGCAAACCGGGATTTTGGCTGTAGGGAATTAAGGTAGCTTTTCCCAGTTCGGTGTCTAGGGTTTCCGAGCGGTATTTGACGAGGTTTCCGCGCTCGTCTTGCGCGGTGTAGATTGCGCCGGGGAAAACTTCCCGGTAGGCGATATGTCGCGACATCTTCTCAAATTCCTCACCGCTTCGCTTGTCGGTGAGTTCGATGGAATCTTGCACCGCGCCGCGCAGGTTGACTTCTCTGTGAGGGTATCCCCGCGCCCAAAGATTTCCAGAGTGGCTGAGGGAAATTTTGTTTTGCTGCAGCAACTCACCGGCAATATTCCCCGCAAAATTGCCAAACCGCTCGCTGAGTTCCACAACCGGCACACCACTTTCAACGCAAGCGCACAGCAAATGTTTCCCCAGGATGGTTGGGTAATCTGGGTTAAAGGAGACGCTCTCCACATCCCCGCGCAGCAGTTTTTCCGGATACTTCCCGTAATAGTAATCCAGTGCGCTTTGGGCGACCGGCAAAAATATCACTAAGCCCGGATTTTGCCGCCCAACTCGCCCGACTCGCTGCCAAAAGGACATAATACTTCCCGGATAGCCGCGAATCAGACAGCAATCCAATTCTGGCAAATCAATGCCGGCTTCCAGCGCAGAGGTTGACAGGATAACTTGGATTTTACCCGATGAAATTTGCCCGAGAATATCCCGCCGGCGCTCATCTTTCAGCGAGCCGTGAAACAGGGCGACTTTTCTCGCCAGATGCTCCTCGCCTTGCAGATTGTTGTGAATGACTTCCAGCAGGCTTTTCACCGCCGAGCGGGAGTTGCAAAACACAATGCCGGTCAGATCGTTGCGCAGCCAGGAAATGACTGTTTTGCCGGCATCTGGATTGGCGGTTTCGCTGGGTTTGAGGCAGATCAGGGTTCGCCCTTTAGAACCGGCACCGCTGCGCTCAATCAGGTGGGCGCGATCGCGTTCCCTGCCGCTAAACCGCTGCGCCATTTCGCGGGGGTTGCCGGTGGTAGCGGAGGCAAAGATATATTGAATACTGCTCGAACAGCCACCGGCTCTGTCTGCAGCTCTCCGCAGCCGGCGCATCAAATTGGCGATATGTGCGCCAAACGCGCCGAAATAGGTGTGCGCTTCATCTATTATAACCCATTTCAGGTTGCGCAGGAATTGCCGCCAGGGCTCACCCTCTTGCAGTTGCTGAACTTTGTAGAGCTGCCGGTGCAGCAAGTCGGGAGTCAGTCCCAAAATTTGCGGCGGGTGCGGGAAAAACAGCTGCTTTCTCTCTTCAATAGAGGTGTCGCCCGTCATCATTCCCACTTTAACTTGCTGCGCCGTTGGGAGCGCTGCGGCGAGGTTTTGCAATTTGCCAAACTGATCTAATGCTAGCGCTTTTAGGGGGAAAATGTAAAGGGCTGTGGCGCGGGGATTGGCGAGGGCGAACTCGAAGATAGCGGGGTTGTAGCAAAGTGTTTTGCCGGAAGCTGTGGGAGTGGCGAGACAGAGGTCTTTTCCCGCTCGCAAACATTCCAGCGCCTCAATTTGATGGGAGTAGAAACTGGTGATGCCGGTGCGGTTGAGAGCGGTGCGCAGCGCCAAAGGAAGGTCCTTCGGTAAGGGGTGTCTCTCGCAATCGGTAGCTGGGGTGATTTCCACAGCGGCGACACTCTCAGAGAGCTCCTCCGCCACAGCGCGAAACCTCTCTTCAGGAATTTTGAGAATCTCCTCACTCAGGGATGGTGCCGGTGGGGGAAGCTCACCGGCAGGAATGATTTCGCCGGCAGATATTGCCCTCTCCCAGTTTAGCACTTGGTGGAGAGTGTTGGAGCCTTTCGGGAAACTCAGCACCAATTTCCCTCCCAGGAGGCTGACGACTTCTCCGGCACCATATTGGCGGGAGATGACAAACTTTCCTCCCTTCAGCCACTCTGGGGGAGTGGGGCTGCCGGTATTGCCGGCTCTGATTAAAGCTGCATAATCTGTTGGGTCTTTTTCCTCTGGCATAGGCGGCTCGCACCCCTCAATTTTCAGCATGTCTTGGTGTTCTAATCATTATACAGGAGGGGGAAATTTTCGTCAAGTCGGGGCGAATGCCGGTGTGTGAGGGGGACACCCCACATCAGAAGTAGGGTGCGGAGCGCCGAAAGTACGGCACCCCACCCCACAAGATGAAAGGGGCGAGAGAATGCCGGTGTTCCCAGGGATGCCGGTATCAATCTTCTTCATCCCCATCAGGCAACTTTTCCATCTCCTCGGCAATCATCGCCTGAAAATCCTGCCCGCAGTGAGACTCCAGATGAATCGCTGACGCTAACAGTTCTGCCAAAATCTCAGCCTGCTGTACAGAACTCAAGTGAGGCAGTTGCAGCTGGTAGAGTAGGGCTTGGACTTTCTGGCACTCTTCACCCAACTCGGCAATTAAGGCTTTCAGGGTGGAGTTGGTAACAGGAAGTGGGCGATCGCTAATCTGCATAGTTGTTATTTCCCCAATCGCTTATTATCGTATAGGGGTGCGTTACGCTTTGCTAACGCACCCTACAAGCTGCTACGCTTTTCATCTCATCCATAAAATAGGACGTAGGACAGGCGTCTCGCCTGTCCCTATCCCTACTAGCAAGTGAGATGCCTTGTCCGTTACTGAGCTGTCTATTGCTATAAATGTACCCCTATGAATTTTAGGGCCAAACATGAAGTGGGGTGCGTTAAGCTCGCACCGGCACCCCACAACCTAAAACCCCCGCGCCGCACCTTCGCCGCGCGGATCGGCTGCTCCATCCAACCCCCCATCCGGCGTCACCACAATTGCATTGGCATTCCCCCAACCGGCTCGCTCGTCAATCTTGTGCCCCCGCCGGCGCAATTCATCGAGCGTTTTCGCATCAAATCCCCCGCTTTCCACTCGCAGCTGATCTGGCAGCCACTGGTGGTGAAATCGCGGCGCACCCACCGCACTACCCGCATCCATATCATACACTAGCACATTCAGCACCACCTGCAGCACCGTGGTAATAATTGTACTCCCCCCCGGAGAGCCGGCAGCCATGCGCAACTTGCCATTTTCTGTTACAATTGTCGGCGTCATACTGGACAGCGGAGTTTTCCCGGGCGCAATCGCATTTGCCTCTCCCCCCACCAAACCGAACAGGTTGGGCACACCGGGAGCCGCCGCAAAATCATCCATCTCATTATTGAGCAGAATTCCCGTTCCCGCCGCCACGACACCGGCACCAAAACGCCCATTCACCGTAAACGTCAGGCTCACCACATTGCGCTGCTGGTCCACCACCGTCAAGTGCGTAGTATCCTGAGACTCACCCTTAGCAAACTGGCTGAGCGTCTTTGCATCCACCGGCTTCACCTGACTCGAAAGTCTAGCGCGTTCCATCTGAATTTCCTTGCGGCGAGACGCACCGTAGGCGCGACTGGTGAGCGCCGCCACCGGCACCTTGACAAAATCCGGATCTCCCAGATATTCTGACCGGTCAGCATAAGCAATTCGCATCGCTTCCGCCATCAGGTGCACCGCGTCCGCATTGTGCCATCCCAGGGATTTCAAATCCGTATCCCCAATAATATTTAAAATCTCCAGCAAGTGCACCCCACCTGACGAAGGCGGCGGCATAGAGCAGATTTCCCAGACTCGGAAAACCCCACACACCGGCTTCCGCCAGATGGGTTTGTAAGCTTTCAAGTCTTCCAGCGATATTATACCGCCATTTTTCTGCATATCAATAGTGATAGCGCGGGCAATCTCGCCGGTGTAGAAACTCTGAGGGTTGGCGGCAATTTTCTCCAGCGTCTTTGCCAAATCCCGCTGCACCAACTTATCCCCAACCGCATACATTTTACCATTGCGGGTGAAAATCTCGCGGGCGGCGGGGTTGCTGAGCAGCATTTGTTGGCGTTCAAGAGCGGATTTGATGAATATCTCACCCACAGCAAAGCCATCGCGAGCGAGATGAATGGCAGGTTGCACCACAGTTGCCCAAGGCAATTTACCATACTGCCGGTGAACTTCATAAAGACCGGCAGCCGTTCCCGGCACCCCCGCCGCCAAATGCCCGTCCAAACTCGCCCTGGGGCGCACCTTACCCGCCCTATCCAGATACATATCGCGCGTCGCACGCATGGGTGCTCGCTCCCGGAAATCCAGCGCTTTCGTCTCGCCGGTATCCGACTGGCGCAGCAGCAGAAACCCCCCGCCGCCGATGCCGGCAGAAAAAGGCTCGGCGACAGAAATCGCAAAAGCCGTCGCCACCGCCGCATCAACCGCATTGCCACCCTGTTTCAGCATAGCCAAACCGGCATCGCTCGCCATAGGGTGAGCGGAGACAACCATCGCCTGCAGTGCCGGTGATTTTTTGGCAGGGTGCCGCTCAAGGGTTGCCGGTTGGCAAGAACCCAGGAAGAGAGAAACCGCCACCCAGAGTGTGACACTAATTGCATGTCGAGATTTGTGCTGGCTTTCAGTGAAAGGGAGGCTGAGCCGGCGCGCGTTCGTATGCCCTGCAATGCCTTTGTCACCGCCGGCAATCCTTTTGTATTGCCCTGCAATGCTTATGTCATCGCCGGCAAAAGCTTGAAATTTGTGCTGACTTTCAGTGAAACGGAGGCAGAGCCTCCCGACACTCACTCCCCGGCTGAGCCAGGGAGCGAAAGAAACGAGGAAAACCCCTTTTTTTTCGCCCTCTCCCCGCTGACGGGGAGGGGGTTGGGGGTGGGGTTCCGGCTCGCAAAAACTTTTAATCATCCTTCTCGTGCCCTCTCAACGGAACTACCGATAGTAACCCGTAGTGCGGAGGAAATTGCGCAAATAATCTAGATATTGAGTGCGATCGCTGCCATCGTAACTGTCGAGCACCTGACTCCAGCCTTCTCGCCCCTCACCGAGCAAGTGTTTTTCTGCCAGGTAAGCAGCCAAAACAGCTCTCACATCCTGATTCTGCGAGCGCCGGTTTTCATAGTCCTGCCACAGCTGGCTGGCACTTGCAGCGACTAAACTGGGGTACTGGCGGGTGACATCAAACATTTGCCCCTGCCGGTACTGCAAGATTTGCAAAGGGGAGGGGACTTCCGGAGCGCTAGCGGCAAATTGCACGCCAAATCTGCGATCCGAACTCTCAAATTCCGGGATGCCGTCGAGGTCGAAGTCTTTCAGCTTGTAACCGGCATATCCCCAGGGCTGTTGCATATAACTGTACTGTCTGGAAGACGGGACGTACCGATAAATTAAGGAATAGGAGCAGCAGCCGCGAGCGCGGGGGAAAAAATCCACCAAAATCTCCGGCTCCCTGTCCCCATCTAAATCTTGCAGCCGGAACCCTAAATTGGCGCTAATTCCCGCCCCCACCGGCAGGGGGGTGTCGAGCAGGATTTCATCCCCCCGCTTAACTTGCAAGCGCGGGTTGGTGTAGACGAAGTTTTCTCTCTCATAAAACAGTTGCGCCCGCACTAAACCGCTAGGGGATGTTTGAATTTCCGACTGCACGCCGGCGGTGTTGGGTGTGGTGACAGCATATTGGGGCGGAACCGGCGAGGCTTTTCCGGAACTGGCGAGAGCTTGACAGATAAAGGAAGCCACTTCCGCTCGCGTCGCTTCCCGATTGGGGTTGAGCAACCGCAGATTGGGATAGTTAACCGCCAGACCTTTTTCTGTTGCGCCGGCAATCCCATTTGCCGTCTCAGGCGGAATTGATGCGGCGTCATCATACACCAAGTTTAAGTCGCTCGCCGCAAAGTTTTTTGGTGTGAAATTCAGCCCGTTGGCGAGGGAAACCAGCGCTTGAGCGCGAGTGACTGGCGCGGCAGGCTGGAATACGCCGCCGGGAAAGCCGGCAAGAAAGCCGGTTTCGCGCGCGGTGTTAAACGCCCTCACCTCCGGACTTTGGGCGCTAGCGTCAGCCGGTGGGGTTTCGCTGCTAGCTGCCGGCGCTTTGCGGAAGGCTTTGCTGACGATTGTGGCGAATTCCCCCCACGTCACCGAGGCGTTGGGGCGGAAGCTCCCATCCCCGAACCCGAGGAAAACTCCCCGATCGGCCAGTTCTTCTACGCACAATTGCGCCCAGTGCCCCTGTACGTCGTAAAATGCAGTCCGGGCTGCGGCTGGAGTTTGAATTGCCCAGGGGAGCGCCGTACTGGCTGCCATTCCCACTGCAGCCAGGAAGGCTGAGCCGATTTGCCATTTATCCATGTTTAGCACCTCTGTTAGTTTGCTCTCTTCTTAGTTATTTTATACCCTTTCCCGCCCTTAACTTTTTGGTCGCCCGCCGGCACTCCGCACACTTTCTTTGCATTTTAGCTCGTTCTACCCAGTTGGGTGCGCTGGGTCGCACCCCGCTTTCCCTACAGCCCGCTCAAGTTAGAAATGACCTCCTCAGCTAATGTTAAACATGTGTTGGCGATTTCAGACAGTCCGGGGAAAAAAGCGACATAATCAGCTTGGTTGCGAAACTTTCGCAAGCGCTTCAAGTTGCGTCCTACTGACTGGCGTAGTGGATCGGGACTGAGTTCAAATTGTTCCGGTACATAGCTGTGAGCGTCACCTGTTGTGGGAATGAAATGCCCCTCCTTATCTTCCAAATTGTCTTTCGCCAAGTTGAAAGCTGCGTAATAGGCCAGATGGATAGCCGCACGCCTTCAGGCTTCCAGACTCTCAGGAGGAGTCGCTTGACTGGCAAGTTCTTTCGCTAGATTAAGGTACTGCAACCAGTCAAAACTCATCGGGGAACTCCAGAAGGGTAACAAACACCTTTCGCACCTCGTATGGGAGCCCCAGCTCCCACTCTTTATCCAAGTGCTTGAGCCGGTCGAGCGCCTCCTCTGGCTCGCGCCCTGTCAAAATTGACAGTATCAAGTCGGCACAGTTTAGGATTTCTGGATCGTGGGCAACCTGTAGGAATAGCTGCTCGTCGGGAAAGTGCCGGCGGATATGTTCGGGAGCGGATCGCAAGGTAGGAACCAGAAACGGATATTTCTCCAGAAACTGCACAACTTCTGCTTTCTCCCGGAAGGTGTACAGTCGCTCCAGTAATTCAATGTCTGACGGGTAAATGGCCAGAGTGGCGGCAGAGCCGGTTTGAACTGAGTCTGTCATATCACACCTCCAAAGCGAGCGCGTATGCTATATATTTTAGCACCCCTAACTGAGATTGACGGCGGCATAGCGTCCAAGTTCCCTGCAGTTCTGGCTTTCCGCCCTTGCGAACCCCGACTAACTCCGATATGGGAATTCCCATATCGGCTGAAAGATATTCTAGAAAAGCCCCTGTGCTATTGAGACGGAGGCATTGCGAATCCCCCGCCTATATCGGAATTGCAATTAACCTACCAGAGATGGTATATCAGAAACCCGGTTTCTTAAAGAAATCGGGTTTTGGGGCCCCCGGCAGTTGCGGAAATCATTTAGAACTGCTATATCAGAGTAGAAATAGCAAAACCACGTTCAAGGTTAGAGACAGGCTTGACTCCCCCCACTCCCGTGATATAATTAGTAATATGAGCGTCATCGTTTTCGGCAGCATCAACATGGACTTGGTAGCCAAAACCCACCGGCTCCCTGTCGCCGGCGAAACAGTTGCCGGTCACACTTTTTTTACCGCCCCTGGGGGCAAAGGTGCCAATCAAGCCGTCGCCGCCGCCCGCTTGGGCGTACCGGCACGCCTCGTCGGGCGCGTCGGCAACGACAGCTTCGGGAAGGAGCTGCTCGCCAGTCTGCAAGCCGCCGGTGTGGACACCGGCAGCGTCTCGGCTGACCCCTCCGCCAGCACCGGCATCGCTGCGATCGCAGTAGATGACGCCGGGGAAAACACCATCATCATCGCTGCAGGTGCCAACGGGTGCGCCGGTGACACGGAGTGCGATCGCCTCGCGCAACTGCTCCCCGGAGCTGCCGCCTTGCTCTTGCAGCTAGAAATTCCCCTCAGCGCAGTCCTCGCCGCCGCCCGCGCCGCCCGCGCCGCACAGGTGCCGGTGATTCTCGACCCCGCACCGGCACGCGCCGGCATCCCCGCCGAACTCTACTCCCTGGCGGACATCATCACCCCCAACGAAATCGAAGCGTCCCAGCTAGCCGGCTTTCCCGTCAGCGATCGCAAAACCGCAGCCCTCGCCGCCGCTGAATTCCGCCGGCGCGGTGCCGGCACGGCGATTGTCAAGCTGGGCGATCGCGGCGTCTTCTGCGCCGCAGCGGAAGAAAGCTTCTTTGTGCCGGCGTTTCCCGTCCGAGTTGCTGACACCGTAGCTGCCGGTGACGCCTTCAGCGGTGCCCTCGCCGCTGCGATCGCAGCAGGCTTGCCCCTGCGCCAAGCCGTCGTCTGGGGGGCAGCTGCCGGCGCTCTGTGCGCCACCAAAGCCGGCGCTCAGCCGTCTCTCCCCCACCGGCACGAATTCGAGGCGTTTCTCACAGAGAGAGGCGTGGAACTTTAGAGTTGCGATAGCGGTTTGCATATTAGAGGTATTGAGAACCCCGGTTTCTTAAAGAAACCGGGGTTCTGGGGCGTACTTCATCAAGCGTGAGAACCGCGATAATTTCACAATTCATTTCTCTGCCCCTCTCTCTCCCGTGTTCTTCCTTGGCGCTCCTTTACGGGGGCGGTTTAGCACAGCCGTTGTTGCGATCGCCGCCACACCGCACACCGAAATCCCAGCAACGCGGAGCGTCTGAGCGGCGGCGCGAACCGTAGCGCCGGTGGTGTAAATGTCATCGAGCAGCAGCACAGGACGCGCGTGCCGGTGGCCCAATCCCTTTCCCACCGTGAAAGCGCCGGCAAGGTTTTGCTCCCGCTCAGCCGCACTCAGGCTGAACTGGGCCTCCGTCTCGCGCACCCGCTGCAAACCGTTTCTTTGTAAAGGTAAACCCGTGACCTCGCAAAAATACTGAGCCAGCAGCTCCGCCTGGTTAAAGCCCCGCTTTTTTAGCTTCGCCGCGTGCAGCGGGATGGGGACAACCGTCACCTGTGCGCCGGCGGCACCCTGACTGTTGCGCCAAGCGTCTCCCAGCCAGTGGCCCAGAGGTCTGGCCAGCTCGGGGTGGTTTTCGTATTTGATTGCCGCGATGGCGCGTTTGAGAGTGCCGCTATACGCCCCCCAGACAAACACCGGCAGTGGGTCTTGCCACAATTGGCCCGGATTGGCCAGCTGGCACTGCTGGAGCTGCCGGTGGCAGTACCGGCACAGCTCGCCCTCAGCTGGGCGCTGGCAGAGGGGACAGTGGGACTTGAGGAATAAGTTGAGGAATCTTTTCAGCGAGTCAGTCCAGTTTCCCATCTTCAGTGGCAGTTCTTTTTTGGATCATCCTAACCTGTATGAGCGTTTCCTGAATTCCTGTCCGAGTCGGGATTTGTGAAGTTTTTTATACTTACCTGAGGCGGCAGGGCTGCTTTGCCCCTCTCATATTAAAGTTTTCACTTCATATAATGTGAACATTTGTCACAGGTAATAAAGAACTGAAAATAATCGTTAAGAGCGAGGGAAAATTCGGGCCGTCCCGCTTAATAACTATTCATAATACACACCCTAAGATACTTCAAGGCTGTGCCTGCCAGAGAACTGGCAGGCAGATAATTTTTAACATTTTGTTTAGATTTTCTGGCTCTGCCACCCTGGCAGTTTTAAGGAGCGGAGATCCCCCCGATACCCTCTCCCCTACCACCTGCGGGGGTGTTCTACTGTGTTTTGCTGCCAACTTCATGAAAACTTTACAATTTTCTGGGAATCTAGGGAGATTTTTTAAAGAGTTGATGAAGGGCGAACATAAGTGATTCTAAGGATATAGGCTAGATATAGCGAACCAACCACAGTAAATACCTCAGACCGGCTTCAGCCTTTTCCCGAGACTGGAGGGCCAAGGCCAAAGGGTTTACTGAGACGGTTAGCTGAAGAGCCCCTGAAACTTGCGCAGTTTTCAGGACAGGAGGCAGTACCTGACTGAACTAAAGCTGGTTATAAAGTGAAGTTCAGTCGAGCGATACGCTTGTTTAATAATTGGCTGAGTCTCATCTGGCAGGCTGATATCGGGGTGCGTTTGGAGTTGGGTATCTAGAGACATAACCTGTCGGGCTTATTCTGACTGCTCACAGACAGCAATAAGCACAAAAGATTGAGGACGAGACTGCAGCCAATAGCGCAACGACTCTGAGTTCTGAATAGAATTCAAGCGTCAGTCAGAGGCTGTTAAAACGTTCTTGTGAATTCCCCAGGAGGGGTCTGTCATGTCTGCACTTTCTCTGAACAAATTCTTGACTTCTACCGCCGGCGTGGGATTGATGACTCTGGCAACAGTGATTACTTCCGGCGAAGCCGCCAGGGCTGTTAATTTCGGCACTTCTTGGGACGGTCCAGGACAATCGCTCCAGGAGCAGTTGGACGCAATTACGGTAGGCGGACCAAACATAGACACAGTAAACGACCAGACCGGTTTTCAGCTGTTCACCAACACGGCAAGCGGCGGATCTGTAGCGAGCTTTATGTTTGAGATAGCCGGTTTTGCACCAGCTAACAAGTTCGGGATATACAATGCAAACGGAGTCAAGGCTCAGCTGTTTGGCGGCGCTAATGACGTGTCAGATCAGTCGTTTATAAGCTTCAACAACGGCGACGTTGCGGTTTCAACCATAGGTTGGGCACCCGGTAACGCTCCACCTCCAAGCGCCGCCCTTTACCAAGGCTTTGGGAACGTCTTCGGTTTTTACCTAGAAAATGGTAACGGCGAGACTTTCTATTCGGAGGCTTCTCGCAACCAGGATGGCTATCAACAAAGTGTGATTTATCAGGGAAACAACCAGACTCAACTCCAGATTCCCGGTAAGAGCGCAGGGACATTTACGGAGAATGAATTCATCATCGCTTTCGAGGATCTCACCCGGGCTGGCAGTACCGACCATGACTTTAATGACATGGTGGTTATGGTAGAATCTGTGAAGCCTGTTCCAGAACCGGCAACGCTTGCCGGTTTGGGATTAGTCGCGGGGGCGCTGGGACTGAAAGGCCGGCGCAAAGCTAGCAAGACTTGCTAGATATAAATCCTAGCAGGTTGTCAAGAGAGTGTTGGCTGATTTCCCCCTGGCCATATCCCGACAAACGGAGGAATAAAACCGGGGAGTTTATCGGAAACAGGTAAAGAAGCCAGAAACCGGGTTTATTGTGACAATCAACCCGGTTATTGGCCCAATTAATGCTTACCGGCTGTTGCGAATGTAGCCGGTTTCTTTGAGAAACTTCTGCAAATCAGAGAAAAATTGCTCGCGATTGCGCAGGCGGTAAGCTTGCCGCACCTTTTGCCAGCCGTCCTCTCCCTGACCCAGCAAGTATTTATCGGCAACATAAGCCGCCAAGATGCCTTTCACCGCCAGACCTTCCGCATCGGTGCCATTTTTCTGCGCCTGCTGGAAATCTTGCCACAGCTGGTAAGCTTGACTGTAAATCTGCTGGGGATACTGGCGGGTGACGTCGCTCATTTTGCCCTGCCGGTACTGCCAAATTTGCACAGGAAAACGGGAGCCGGCGTAGGCAGTGAATTGAGCCGCAAATCGGTCATCCCCACTGTTAAACTCGGGCAAACCGTCTCTGTCTAAATCCCGGAGCGTGTAGCCAACATTTCCCCAAGGATGCTTCAGGTAAGTGTGCGGGCTTTTCGCTGAGTCAGAGCGATAAATCAGAGAGTAGGTGCAGCAGTGGGCACCGCCGGTATAAAAATCCACAATCACTTCAGGTTCCTTATCCCCGTCTAAGTCTTGAACCTGAAAGCCGGCGTTTCTGCCCCCCCCTCCCATCGCCGCCAAGGGGCGGTCGTATTCGCTCTCCACCGGCACCGGCTGGTCTGAAACCGTCTTGCCGGCGCGGGTTATTCTCAACCGTACATTGCTGAACCTGTAGTCCTGTTGCTGGTAGCTGAGATCCGCCCTTACATTTCCCGATTCAGCTGTTTTGACTTCAGCCGCAGCCTGGTTTGCCGCCATAATCGCAGCGCTGAAAGCCAGAAATGCCAGAGATTTGCGCAACAAAGAATCAATACAAATCACAGGTTTTCTCCAAAAAATATAAGTAGAATTAGGGTGCCGTTCCCAGCGGTAAAGCACCCCTGCCAATAGAAAACATTGTCAAGATTGTGCGGTCGGCAAGTCTGACTCAGAGGTTCCCGCAGATGTGCGGGCGCGACTTTGCCAGTATAAAATAGCCAAAGTCATTTGCTTGAACAGCCAGTACAAAACAGCAATCACCAGAAACGTAACAGCCATCACTAGGGCCGGACGTTTTTCGGTTAAATCATTGAACACACTCATAACTACATCGTCCGGTTTAGTGAGAATGTGCCAGCTGTTTAACCGTTTAAATCTCCCCAGATAGATGCCAACGGTACTCAGGCCATGCAGAATTAACTCCACCCACAAGATAAATTTGCCTAAACCGTGCCCCTTCAGGTAATACCCCACATAAATCAAAGATAGCACATAGGCTTCAAATCCCACAATCATAAACAGCAGATATTGCGGAATCACGACCAGGGTGATAACCCAAACCGAGTGATACCATTTAAGATTTTCGTAGAAGTGAAGAATGTCCGTTAAAACGTAAGGCGCATTCGGCAAGAACCCGATAAAAACCAGCAATCCAACCCACCAGAGGAGAGAGCGAGTTCCCCGCAGGCGCAACCAGAAAATATCCAGCCCCATGAGAACCAGCGTCAGCGCAATCGCCCCGACTAAGTAACTCGTGTCTATCCCTAAGTCAATGCTGTCCATCTCTGAGTGAATCCTGTGCACGGCAGGCTTCAGTTTGTTCAGGTTCCCGTAATTGTAACTCCCGTAGAAGGGTATCCAAGTAGCGCCCATCAGCAGGAACACACCCCAGCGCAGCCAGCGCGACCTTGGCCAGTAGAACAGCCAAAAACTGATCGCCAGGGGGATCAAGGCCAACAAAAGATTCCAGGTCATCCACCTGTTATTGTCCATGATTACCAGCCTGGCCAAGTGAATCAACTCCATCAACTCCACTTTCATGCTGTTATCTCCTTGCTATAATTAAGGTTTTCCAGATCCAAATTACGGCAGCGCAGCAAAAAACTTCCAGCCGTGCCAAAATGCTCTGCTCACAATAATAGCGCGCTTCCGTTCATTCAAGATTGTGGTTTCGGCAAGTCTGACTGAGAGGTTACCACAGATGCGATGGCGCGACTTCGCCCCGATAAAACAGCCAAAGTTATTTTTTTCATCAGCCAGTACAAAACGGCAATCACCACAAACGTAACAGCCATCACTAGCGCCGGACGTTTGCCGGTTAAATCATTGAACACGCTCATCACTAGCGTGTCCGGTTGAGTGATGATGTGCCAGCTATTGAACCGCTGAAATCGCCCCAGATAGATGCCAATGGCGCTAAGACCATGCACAATTAACTCCACCCACACGATAAATTTCTCTGAGCCGTGCCGCTTCAAATAGTCACCCAAGTAAATCAAAGATAGCACGTAGGCTTCAAATCCCACAACCATAAACAGCAGGTACTGCGGAATCAGGACGAGGGTGGTCACCCAGACCGAGTAGTTCTGGCGAATATCTTCGTAGAGGTGAATAATGTCGGTTAAAACGTAAGGCGCATTCGGCAAGAACCCGATAAAAATCAGGAATCCAGCCCACCAGAGGAGGGAGCGAGTTCCGCGCAGGCGCAACAGGAAGATATCCAGCCCCATGAGAACCAGCGTCAGCGCAATCGCCCCGACTAAGTAACTGGTGTCCATTCCCAAGTAAATGCTGTAAAGGTCTTGCTTGAGCTTGATTACGTGTCCGGCATTGTAACGCCGCACGCCGAGAACGAAAGTAACACCCAGCAGGAGGAACACCCCCCAGCGCAGCGAGCGCGACCTTGGCCGGTGGAACAGCCAAAAACTGATGGCCACCGGCACCAAGGCCAAAAACAGATTCCAGGCCATCCACCCGCTATTGGCCAGGATGGCCTTCCACGCCTCGCCGAGCAGAGAAATCAGTTCAAATTTCACGCTATTATCTCCTTTTGTGCTAAAATACAGGAGGTTAGGCTGTCAGGCCGGCTGTCGCTCAGCCGGGCGAGAACTCAAGCCAGACCCCTGCTGAATCGGAATCTCAATGTGGAATGCGGTTCCTTTTCCGGGTTCTGAAATACAATTTAGCTGTCCGCCATGCTGTTCCACAACTATCTGGTAGCTGATGGACATGCCCAAGCCAGTGCCCTTGCCCATTTCTTTAGTCCACTTCTTTAGTCCTGAAAAATGGGTCAAAAATCCGCTCTTTTACAGACTGGGGCATTCCTGGACCATTGTCGGCAATAAGAACCCTCACACCCCCACCGTCTTTCACCTCAGTGCGGATGGTTATGGCTCCGGGGTTAGCTGCAATTTCTGCCGGCGTTAATTTGCAGTCGCGCTCCTCGATGGCATCAATCGCATTGGCGAGAATATTCATAAACACCTGATTTAGCTTGCTGGCAGAGCACTCCACCGGCGGCCAGTGCCCGTAATCCCTCACCACCTCAATTCCCGGACAGTCGCCACGGGCTTTCATGCGGTTCTTCAAAATCAGCAGCGCACTCTCAATCCCCTCGTGAATATCCACCTCCTTCATATCGGCTTCATCCAGCCGCGAGAAAGTGCGCAGAGAGAGGACAATTTGCCGGATGCGCTCTGTTCCCCCTTTCATATAGGACAGGATTTTTGGCAGGTCTTCCTCCAGGAATTCCAGGTCAATTTCCTCAATCAATTCTTCTAGTCTCGGGCTGGGTTGGGGATATTCCTCTCGATACAGATGTATTAAGTCCAGCAAATCTCCAGTCTAATCCCCGATATGGGTGAGATTGCCGTGGATAAAATTGACGGGGCTGTTGATTTCGTGAGCCACACCGGCAACCAGCTGCCCCAGAGACGACATTTTTTCCGTCTGTATCAGCTGGGCTATTAGAAAATTTAAAGCTATTCAGACAAGCCCTGCCAGTTGCCGGCGAAAAGCGGAACCCGCCGGTGGCGTCCCCCCCGCCGCCGGCCCTGCTATTGGCCCCCACCCCTCTCCCAGTGGCCAAATAGCATAGCCGGTGAGCGCTGTCACGCTCACCGGCTGCTTGATTTCGCCATGATTTCAATCCCTGATAGGGATTAATAACTGCACCCGCCTCAAGACAGTCCAACCCCCAAAGGGATTAAACACAATCTGCCGTGCCGCCTGACCCGGACAGCGGCTACAGCCGCAAACGTGGGCCCACCAGTCCAGCGGGCGGGGCCGGGTTGAAAACCCGCCCCTACCAGTTACGACAGGTAGTTGGCTTCCGCTTCCAGCAACCGAATCAAGTTTTGGTCGCCCTTGGCCCTCGCCAGTTCCAGCCGGTGCTGTAAATTTTTGTAAAGGTTGGCCCGGTGGGTGGCTGCAGTTTCTTTCAATATTTCTTGACGTGTTTTGTTCATGGTGAACATTCCTCAAACCCAACTTGCTATACTCGCTTCATCTTCAATATAGCACGTTCAGAAAAAACTGTATCGAAATTTACCGAATCTTTATCTTTTTGTTTAGATTCCTCACCCGTGGCCAGCCCCATCGCTGAGCCGCCCAGAGGGCCTGCCGCTTTGCCGGCCACTAATCCGGCTAATGAGCAGGCAAACAAGTGCGCGTGCCGCCAGACGCCCGGTTTCTCAAAGAACCAGGCTTCTTAGCTCCGAATGCGGTGTCCCGCCTGCCGGCTTTCTGAATTTGAGATAATTTTACTGCCGGAAAGTATTTAAGTATACCTAGCCGGCAGCGAAATCCTCAACCCTGACCGGCACGGCACCCACCCCAGCCAGGAATGCCAGCAGCTGACTTGCGCCGGCACCGTGCCGGTGCCGGCACCCCCTCCAGTGTCAGGGTGCCGGTCCGTCCCCGAACAGTAACCTGAAAAGCATTATATTATATCACTGTCAAACCTTTCTGTCAAGATAAACGCACGGGTGCCTTGGTTCGAGTGCCGGAGCGCCGTCACCGGGCCAGAACCAGTTAGTGCGAAACAGCGGGGGACTTTGGAGCGGGCTTTTGGCTGAAATAGGTTTTGAATATCTCGTGAGCGATGGGGACAGCAGAAACAGCGCCAAATCCGCCATTTTCCACAACGATACCGATGGCAATCTGCGGGTCGCTAGCGGGCCCATAGGCCACATAATTGGCGTTGTCTTCCTGTCCGGGGACTTCAGCGGTGCCGGTTTTCCCAGCCGTCAGGGGGATGGAACCGTCATTGAGCTGCTGCCCCGTACCCTTTTGCACCACAGCAATCAGTCCCTTGCGAATGGTTGCAATCGTTTCCGGTTTCATGCCGGTGGGCTCCGGTTTAGTCGCCGGCGTGTTAGTTTGAGAGGCCAGCAGGTGCGGCTTGACTCTGTTCCCGCCATTGGCAATCGCCGCCACCATCACCGCCATCTCCAGGGGCGTCACCAGCACCAGACCCTGACCGATGGCCATCGTCACCGTATCCCCCACATACCAATCCTCACCGTAAAGCTTCAGTTTCTCCGCCGGCGCCGGTGCGGAACCGTGAGCCCCCTGATCCAGCCCCAGCAGGCCCAAATCCGTTGTCTCGCCAATTCCCAGCCGGTGCGCCCATTTGGAAATCTCTTCCGGGCCAACTGCCACACCCATTTGATAGAAAAAGGTGTTGCTGCTGTAGGCAAAGGCGTCAGGAAAGCCGATTGGGCCATAACCGGCACCGTGTTCGTAGAAATCAATGCCCCCGATTCTAACAGAAGAAGAGCTGACCAGAACAGAGTTCGGTGGGAACTTGCCCGACTCCATGCCGGCTGCTGCAGTGACAATTTTGAACGTGCTTCCCGGCGGGTAGCCTTGCAGGGCGCGGTTCAGAAATGGCTTGTCCTGAGCCTGCAGGCGCTGCCAGTCGGCTTGGGTTATCCTGCCGGTGAACAGGTTGGGGTTAAACTTCGGCCCACTGGCCATCGCTAAAACCGCTCCCGTTTTTACATCCAGCACCACCACCCCTCCGCGCCGGTTGCCGAGGGCTTTTTCGGCGGTTTTCTGCAAGTCCAGGTCAATCGTCAGCTGCACCGGCTCCCCAGCAATCGGAGGGTTGATGCCGAGCTCGCGCAACTCGCTGCCGGTGGCGTCCACCTCCACCAGCCGGTTGCCCCAAACACCGGCGATTTTATCATTGATTTGGCGTTCCAGCCCCATTTTGCCGACAATCATCCCCATCGGATACTGCGGGTTAGCTTGCAAGTCCTCTTCACTTGCTTCCCCAATGTAGCCCAGGACGTGGGCGGCGAGATCGCCGTGCGGGTAGTTGCGGCTGGATTCCGCCCGAATTTCCACCCCCGGAAATTCAGGCGAGCGCTCCGCCAGGGCCAAAAACGCCTTTGAGCTGAGATCCCGGCTGACGCGCACCGGCATTGGGGATTTATAGCCCGCCTTCTCCAGTGTTTTGAGGATGTCACTGGCGGGAATGTCCAGCAGAGCGCTGAGCTTGGCCGCCGTCTGGGGCCATTTTTGTTTCGGCTGTTCCTTCGGCCACAAATACACCGAGCGCGACAGGCGGTTAGCCGCCAGCAGTTTGCCATTGCGGTCGAGGATGTTGCCCCGATCGGAAATAATCGGCACCGGGCGGAGGCGGTTTTGCTCCGCTCGCTGCCGGTTCTCCTCCCCGTGAAGCACCTGCAGCTGAACCAGACGGGCAACAGACGCGCTCATTAAAACGGTCACGAGCCCCATCAAAATCACCGACCGGCTGGCTCGGGGCAGAGTTATGTCAGCAGGAGGTTTTGGAGAAGAAAAAGAAAATTCCCTAGCCATGTTCGCACAAGCCTCTCTCGGATATAAATTTCTTCACAGTTGCACCAAGGAGCTTTTCCGTTCTCGCTCGGAAATACCCTGTGGCCAAACACGCCATCTCCCCGCTCGGCTGTAATGACGTCGAACATTAGATACGCCGGTCCAATCCGCTGGCTCCGGAACGTTTTTTCTGTCTGCGATCTCAACACCAGTAAGCAGACGTTCCGAGCAGCACTCCCCACACGGCAGATGAAAAGCTCTTACCTTGTAGACTTGCTATACACTGATGTGTTTCCACAAGGCACGCTCTCACTCACCCGCAGTGCAGTTCCCCCAGGACTGTCAGAATTTTCTCAGAAATGCCGGCGCTGGCAGGCGGCACGCTCCTTTTGGCCCTCTGTCACTGGCGGCACCGGCAGCATCCCCCTTTGGCGCAAAGACGACCGGCTTGAGGAGCGGGACGCCGTGAGGGTTTCGCACCCTGGTATGTTGCCCTCTATTGCGGTATCTTTGCCAAATCGCGCGCCATTTAGGGAACAGGGCTTGCCCGACACAGCGCCAACTTTATCCCGCAAGGTGCCGGCAGTGCTAAGAAATACTTTAATTGCAGTCTGCCGGCGCTTCCTGGCAGCGCCGGCAGCCCCTCTCTAACAGCGCAGAAATTCTACAGCAGGGATTGGCATCCATTCCGTTCAAAACCATCCGGATTGAAGCGCTTAATTTGGGAATCTTGTTCCCATCAGCACTGTTTGCTATCAACTTCTTATGTCCTTTAAATTAAAACTCCTATCCATTGACGGCGGTGGCATTAGAGGGATTATCCCCGCCCTGATTCTAGCAGAGATAGAAAAGCGCACAGGAAAGCGGATTTCCCAGATGTTCGATTTGATGGCGGGCACTTCCACCGGCGGCCTGCTGGTTTTGGGCCTCACCAAGCCAAATCCGCAGAATCCCGAGCAACCTCACTACACCGCTGAGGATCTGAGCGAGTTTTATCGCCAGCATGGAAAGCGCATCTTTTTCGAGCCATTTTTTCAAAAATTAACCGACATAGATGACCTGTTTTTGCCGAAATACTCTGACAAGGGCAGAGAAGAAGTCGTTGCGGAACTTTTGGGCATCACTCCTCTCGCAGCTGCCTTAAAAGAAGTTTTCATCACCAGCTACGACACCGACCTGCGGATGCCTGTTTTCTTTACCAGCAAGCCAGCGCGAGAGAACAGGCAAGCTAAATCCTTCCGGAAGATATGCAATGGCTTCACCATGACAGAAGCGGCAATGGCAACTTCCGCCGCTCCGACTTTTTTCCCGCCCTACCTCCTTCCCACCGGCCAAACCGATCCAGAATTTTATACCTTGGTGGATGGGGGGCTGTTCGCCAACAATCCCACCTCTATGGCCATCATGGAAGCCATCATTGCCTCTAAAAAGGCTGGGAAAAAGCTAGAATTAGATGATATATTAGTCGTTTCAGTGGGAACGGGTTCGCTCACCCGCCGGTTTACCTACGAGCGCACGAAAAATTGGGGGGTGCTGCACTGGGTGCAGCCCGTGATTAGTATTACTCTGGACGGTCAGAGTGAGGCAGTGGCCTGCCACCTGGAACAGTTGCTCCCTGAGGCGGATGGCAATCCCAAACAGTATTATCGCTTCCAAGACCTGCTGACTGATGCTAATGACGATATCGATGATGCGAGCCCTGAAAATATCGAGAGCCTAAAAGAACTGGCTGAGAAAATCATTGCGGACAGAACTGCAGATTTGGACGAGCTGTGCGAGCAACTTCTTATCAGTTAGTAGGGGGGGTTCCTCTGAAAGCGTAGAAACCGGGTTTCTGGCCCCAGCACAGTGCTGTGCGAGTGAGTAGGGTGCGTTCCAGAGGAACGCACCCTACAAGTCTTTCGAGGCGCGAAAATGAAAGGAGATAACCGCTACCCGCAATCTTCCAGATGCCTCAGAACAGGATACTGACTCTGTTAACCGATTTTGGCCTCAGCGATGTTTATGTGGGGGTGATGAAGGGTGCGATCGCCCAAATCAACCCCTCGCTGCCGGTGGTGGATTTGACGCACCAGATTCCGCCCCAGAATGTCGCCGCCGGCAGCTTTTGTCTGATGTCTGCAGCCCCCTATTTCCCCACCGGCACGGTCCATGTCGCGGTGGTCGATCCGGGGGTGGGCAGTCACCGGCGGGCGATAGCGCTGGAAACGGCAGCGGGTTTCTTTGTTGGGCCAGATAATGGGCTGTTTACCGGCGTTTTGAGCCAGAATCCGGCAATCGCAGCGGTGGAACTGACGGACCGGCACTTCTGGCGCACGCCGGCACCGAGCGCGACGTTCCACGGGCGGGATATCTTTGCCCCCGCCGGCGCGCATCTGGCAAGCGGCGCACCTCTGCAACAGCTGGGACGCCCCATCGACCCCGCCGGTTTGGCCCACCTGCCCCTGCCGGCGCTGGCGGCAACGGATGCCGGTTGGGCCGGTTGCGTCCAGTATATCGACCGCTTTGGCAATTTAATCACCAATATTCCCGGTTCTTGCGTTGCGGGGCGCAGCTGGGAAGCAATTGCCGGCAATCTCACCATTAAGAGCGGCCAAACTTACAGTGACGCGCCGGCAGGCACCCCCATTGCCTTAATTGGCAGCTCCAACTGGGTGGAAATTGCCGTCTGTGGCGGTAACGCCCAGTCGCAGCTGCAGCTCAACTGGGGCGAGCCGGTGCGCGTGGCGCTCATTTAAATTGCATTATTGTGCCGTTTCGTTGCGGTAACGCACCCCGCAAAACGGACGCCACTCACTGAATTTAAATGTAATTAACAAACCAAACCGCATAATCATCCAAGAATTCGGCGCTGGCGGATTCCTCGTCTGTTGCCTCCAGTTCGTATAAGTTCAGCGTGAAATTCTTGCTGTCAGTCAGGCGCTGAACTTCAACCAGAATCCCATCGTCATCGCTCTCAATCTTATCCTCAAACCGAATTATCTGGAACTTGTCCGTGTGAGATGGCCTGATTCTCTTGAGCTTTTCATATTCTTTCAAGCTGCCCGGGCCGTAGAGGTAATACTCTTCCCATTCAAACTCTTGGCAGGCTTTGACCGGACAGGGAACTCTCACATGTTTTTTGAGGAATTCCAGATAGGTTTTTAAGGTTCTCTCACTGACTTCGAGCTGTTTTTTCCCTAAAATCGCCTGAAGTCTCTTCTCGAATTCTTCCTCTCTTTCTCCCTCCCCCTCATCTATTATTTCTTCCCTCGGATCGTCCCCGTCGCCAAACTCCTCGACGGCCACCATTACTCTGGCCTTCCTCAACTCAGCAAATCTGCCCTTTTGCTTCTCCAGTCTTTGTGAGAGTCTGCCAAAGACTCCCTCATCAATTTCAATGATTTTAGGTTCCTCTCCCGGCGGGTTGGGCTGGCTTTTACTATTTTTCTTATCGGATTTAGACATTCCTCGCTCCCTAAAGCTGCGCTATAACTAATAATATCAGGTTTCGCGCCATCTTGATTGCACAGTGAGCCCCGGAAGCGAGCGGGTGCCATCTGGGCGAGAATTGCCAGCGCCCCACTCCCGCCCCCGTGCCCAAACTCGCTAGCCTCACAAAACCGGCGCAAGCGGATATATATAAAGTGTATCTTGACAGCAGTGCCAACGCAGTTGAGCTTTCCGGAGTAAACCATGACGCAACTAGCGGATGTTGAATCAAACGTTTTCCAAGGCCAGTTTGGCGAGTTTACCATCACTGAGAGCGACCGTTTCGGGGTGATCGTCTACCGCACCGGCTTGATGGTGGCGGCGCTCAGCTTTGCCACCGGCACCGCTTTGGTGTTCTGGGGCGGCGGCGCGCCGGCGGTGGCTTTCGCCCTGACGCCCCTGTACGCCTGTTTCTGGCTGGCGCTGGGCGTCAGCTTGCTGACAGTTCACATTTATATGGCCATTTTGCACCGGCTCCTCCAGCTGTTTTGGGCGATTGGCGGCGTGGCTGCTTTTATTTTAGCTGTGCAAAGCAGCGCGCCTCTCGTCCTAACAGTGTACAGCCACCCAGTCACCCTTTTCGGCGTCGGTTTTACCTTTGCAGCGCTGGCGGGGATTTATTTCAAAGAAGCCTTTTGCTTCAACCGGCTGGAAACTAAGCTGCTGACGCCCCTGGTGCCGGCGCTGCTGCTGGGGCATTTGGCTGGGGTGCTGCCGGTGGAAGCCGAACGCGCCTGTCTCGCAGCCTGGGCGGTGCTGTTTGTGGTGTTCGCCCTGCGCAAGGCTTTTCAGCCGGTCCCCCCCGACATCGGGGACAAGAGCGTTTTTACCTATCTCAAACAGCAGCGCTCCGCAAAGGCTTGAAGTCAGCGCCGCACGTCTGAAAAACTGTAGGGGCAATCCCCCTGTGGAACTCCCGTCGCACGGTGAGGGGGCAGGGGTAGGGTGCGTTCCCTCTTAGGGAACGCACCCTGCGAGTTACACGCTGTCGCCCGTGCCTGCCCCTACAGTGATTGTCCATAAGATTTATAGCCATTATATTATAACTTCAATTGTGTTCCCTGTCAATCCTATCTATTCCTTTCTCGCTGTCAGTTCCCCCATCCCCGCTGATGTCTTGGTTGTCGAGGGCTGGCTGCCAGACTATGCCCTCAAAGCAGCTATGGCTGAATTCAAACGCGGTTCTTATCGCTATCTGATTACCACCGGCGTGGCTTTGCCGATAGGGTTTTATCTGGCGGAATACAAAACTTTTGCGGAGGTGGGGGCGGCAACTTTGGTCGCACTTGGCTTTGAATCAGTGCGACTGGCAGCCGTTCCCGCACATAATGCGCTCAAGGACCGCACCGCCGCCGCTGCTGTCGCTCTTAAGGAGTGGCTCCCCACGTCCGATTTACAAGTCAGCGCCATCAATCTTTACACTCTGGGGGCTCACGCCCGCCGCAGTTGGTTTATCTTTAAAGAAGCGCTGGCTCCTGACATCAAAGTTGGTATAATTGCGGCAGAACCTCTGGATTATGATGCCCGCACTTGGTGGCAGTCGAGCGCCGGTGTGAAGACAGTCATGTTCGAGACAATCGGTTATGTCTATGCGCGGTTTGGCGACTGGCGGGATTAAACTGGCAACGGGGCAGTCTCCGTGGGTGCCCCGCCCCTACAGGATCTGCCTCCCTTTTCCCAATAAATACATGAAAAGCGGAACAGCTTAAAAGGGTAGAAATTGAACGCTATTGCGCATAAAATAGGAGAGGGAAAATTGGTGCGAGAACGGGCATATTGGCTGGCTTGGTCGCAAATTTACGGAATTGGGCCGGTTTTGATGTTCCGGCTGCACCGGCACTTCGGCAGTCTAGCGGAAGCTTGGGCAGCCCCAGCAAGAGTTCTGGGAGAAGTGGAAGGATTTGGTCGCCAAACGGTGGAAAAAACGGTGCGCTTGCGAACTCAAATTCAGCCAGAAAAATTGCTGGAAGAACACTTGCAAAAAAACCCGCATTTTTGGACACCGGCTGACGGCGGATACCCCCGTTTGCTATTAGAAATTGCTAACCCGCCGCCGCTGCTGTACTACCGGGGGGAGGTTGAGGTTTTGGAAAATCACGGCATCACGCCGATGGTGGCGATTGTGGGCACTCGCACGCCTTCGGAGTACGGGCGCAGGTGGGCTCGCCGGCTGAGTGCGGTTCTGGCAAGTCGGGGGTTTAGCATTGTTTCCGGGATGGCGGCGGGGATTGATGGGGAAGCGCACCGCGCCTGTCTGGATGCCGGTGGGCGCACTCTGGCGGTGCTCGGCACCGGCACGGATGTGGTGTACCCCTTGGAGAATCGCGAACTGTACGAACGGATTGTGGCAGGGGGGCTGCTGCTGAGTGAGTACCCGGCGGGCACTCCGCCGAATAGCAATCACTTTCCCCAGCGCAACCGGATTATTGCCGGTTTGTGCCGCGCGGTGCTGGTGGTGGAAGCGCCGGTGAAGTCGGGGGCTTTGATTACGGCGGATTTGGCGAATGATTTCTGCCGGGATGTGTATGCTTTGCCGGGGCGGGTGGATGATTACAACTCGCAGGGGTGTTTGCGGTTGCTGAAAAATGGCGCTGAGATGATTGTCAGCGAAGAGGGGTTGCTGGAAATGCTGGGCGCGATGCCGCCGGTTGACGCACCGCAACAGCTGTCGCTATTTGAGGGGATGCCTGCAACTGCGGATGCCCCTCCGCCCCCCGCGCCACAGGGGGGGTTGGAGGAGAGGGTGCTTGCGCCGCAGCTGCCACCTGACTTAGCGCGGGTGCTGCGGGTGGTGCCAGCCGAGCCGCTTCCGTTTGATTTGATTGTGGTGGAGTCGGGATTGCCGGCGGCTTCTGTTTCCAGTGCGCTGCTGCAGCTGGAATTGCTGGGGCTAGTGTCGCAACTTCCGGGGATGCGATATCAGCGGTGCTGATCATTGGGTATGGGGGGGCATGGGGCATGGGGCATGGGAACGATATAGCAATAGACAGCTCAGTAATCGCTCGATACGAAGTATAGACGTAGGGCAGGCGTCTCGCCTGCCCTTAAGATATCTGGGGCAGGCGAGACGCCTGCCCTACGCCTTTTCTCCCTAGTTCGCAGTTGGGCTTTAGCCCAACCGGCACCCCCCGCCTCCAGGCACCGCAGAAGTAGAAACGCACCCTACTATCACCCAACTCTTCGGGAAGGCACCCCACAAGCCGGCATTTGTGGCAAAATCAGTATCAACTAAAGTGCGGGGCGGAAAGCGGATGATAGGAGATACACTGGGCGGGCGCTACCACATTATTGAAAAACTCGGAAGCGGGGCTTTTGGCCAAACCTTCAAAGCAAAAGACACGCAGAAATCGGAAGACTTCCACTGCGTCGTCAAGCAACTCAAACCCGTGTCTAGCGAGTCGCATGTCTTGGAGATAGCCAGAAAGTTATTCGACAGGGAAGCGAAAATCCTGTTTGAGTTGGGACACCATGACCGAATCCCGCAATTTCTGGATTACTTTGAGGAAAATCTGGAGTTCTATTTAGTCCAACAGCTGATTGAGGGGCGCGATTTGAGCAAAGAGATCCCTTTGGGCAAGCCAAAGGATGAATCCTACGCCATTGCTCTTTTGCGAGACATCCTGGAAGTTCTGGCATTTGTCCACGGGCAGGGTGTCATCCACCGCGATTTGAAACCCTCGAATTTAATCAGACGCGCTTCTGATGGTAAAATAGTATTAATTGACTTTGGGGCAGTCAAAGAAATCACCACCACGGTGGTGAACCCTCAGGGGCAGATCGCTCTTACTGTAGTTGGCACCCCGGGTTATATGCCGGTTGAACAGCACAATGGAACTCCCAAATTCTGTAGCGATATCTATGCAGTGGGGATGATTGGCATCCAATCGCTCACCGGCATCCCAGCCAGCCAACTGCCAAAAGATCCCACTACCGGTGAAGTTATCTGGCGCAACCGGCAGCCTGTGAGCGATCAACTGGCAGCTCTTTTAGACAGCATGGTGCGCTACCATTTCCGAGAGCGGTGCCAGACGGCTGATCAGGCTTTGCAAGCTCTCGACAGCTTAAACAATTCTATCACATTAGCAGAGATTCCAGCAACTCAACCTGACGCTCCCACAGCAGTTGAAACCCCACCGGCACCTCCTCCCCCGACAGTTCCTCCCGCGCCGCCACACGCACCCCCACGCCAAAAGCTTTGGAAAGTTTTCATTGGTGCCGGCATCGCAGCGGTTTTGTCTGTTTCGGCGCTAGGCTATTATATTCTAGCACCAAAACCCGCCTCTTTGCCTTACGAGAATTCAAATTTGGGGGTGAAGATTCAGTATCCGGAAACGTGGGGTGTGCAGCCAGATCCGATTGCCGGTGAGGTGAGATTCTTCTCGCAAGGCAATTCTGCCGGCGCGCCGGCAGAAACGTTTCTGATAACAGTTGAGTCTTTACAGCCGCCGATGACTTTAGATGAGTATACCAGCAGTTTTATCCAGCGCATCAGCAAAGAATTCACTTCGGATATTCTTTCTCCGACGCCGGCATCGCTGGCGAATCGCGAGGCGCGTCAAGTTGTGTACACGCATAAGGAGGGGGAGCGCCGGTTGAAAGCCAAGCAAATTTGGGCGGTGGGGAAAGATAAGGCGTATGTGGTTACTTTGACGGCGGAGGAGGGCAAGTTTGCGCAATTCGAGAAAACGGCGCAGAAGATGATTGACTCCCTGGAAATTCTCCCTTAGGGGGTTGCGCGTCTTGTCCTAATTTGTGGGGGCGGGTTTATTCAGGTTATCTGTGGGTTGCCGGTATTCGGGATAAACCCGCCCCCAGTGTGTAGCAAAACTTACGCAAAACTTCTATCTGTAGGGTGGGTAAGCGTTGCGCGTAACCCACCACACCATTCAAGTCAATGCGTAAGTCCTTTGTACGATTGAACCGGCAGTCTGTACGATTGAACCGGCAGTCTGTACGATTGAACCGGCAGTCTGTACGATTGAACCGGCAGTCTGTACGACTGCGCCGGCACTGGGTACGACTGCGCCGGCAATTTATACGACTGCGCCGGCAATTTATACGACTGCGCCGGCACTGGGTACGATGCGCCGGCAATCTATACGATTTAACCGGCAATTTATACGACTGCGCCGGCAATCTATACGACTGCGCCGGCAATGTATACGACTGCGCCGGCACTGGGTACGATTGAGCCGGCACTCTGTACGATTGAACCGGCACTGGGTACGATTGAACCGGCACTGGGTACGGGAGCATCTCATTTTTGTAATCCCCCTCACCCCCAACCCCTCTCCCACAAGGGGAAAGGGGAGAATTCTTGATTCTTTCCCCCCTCTCCCGCTCTTGTAGAAACGCGATTTATCGCGTCTGGGGTTAGGGGGGTGAGGGTGAAAATCTTTGCAAAAAGCGGATGCTCCCGGTTGCCGGTATCAGGGATAAACCCACCCCTCGTGGGGATTGCCGGTGGGGGCGGGTTTATTCAGGTTATCTGTTGGGTGCGGATACACCCCCGCATCAAAAGCCTTAATCCCTCGCCGGTGCGGTGGACTTTGCCTGGGATAGGAGGGCTTGAATTTGGGGAGTTTCTAAAAGCTTCTTCGCATCTGCTCGCAGCTTGTCTCCCCAGAGATTTTCCTTGAGAAACTCTAATTTCCCAAACCGGCTATCCAACTTCAGCGCCGCTTCTGCCATTGCTAAACCCTGTTGGGTATCGCCCTTAGCATAGAGCGCCACTGCGAGCGCCAGTTGTGGTTCGGCTTGCTTGCCGTCAATTTCAACTGCAGAGCGCCACTGGCGGATGGCTTCTTCCACTTCTCCCATTTCGTACTTGATTAAGCCAATCTTAACAAGAGCCGGCAACTGTTTTTTATCAATTGTGAGCACCTGGTTGTAATCCGCAAGCGCCCCCTGCTTGTCTCCCAAAGCATAGCGGGCAACACCCCGGCTGTAGTAGGCTTCGGCATAGTTAGGCTTGAGTTCAATCGCCTTACTGTAATCCGCAATTGCCCCCTGCTTGTCTCCCAAATCTGAGCGGGTAACACCCCGGCTGCCGTAGGCTTCGGCATAGTCAGGCTTGAGTTCAATCGCTTTATTGTAATCCGCTATCGCCCCCGGCTTGTCTCCCAAAGCATAGCGGGCAACACCCCGGATGAAGTAGGCTTCGGCTAAGTCAGGCTTGAGTTCAATCGCCTTATTGTAATCCGCAATCGCCCCCGGCTTGTCTCCCAAATCATAGCGGGCAAAACCCCGTCTGACGTAGGCACCGGCATCGTCAGGCTGGAGTTCAATCGCCTTATTGAAATCCGCAATCGCCCCCGGCTTGTCTCCCAAAGCATAGCGGGCAACACCCCGGCTGTAGTAGGCTTCGGCTAAGTCAGGCTGGAGTTCAATCGCCTTATTGAAATCCGCAATCGCCCCCGGCTTGTCTCCCAAAGCATAGCGGGCAACACCCCGGCTGTAGTAGGCTTCGGCTAAGTCAGGCTTGAGTTCAATCGCCTTATTGTAATCCGCAATCGCCCCCTGCTTGTCTCCCAAATCATAGCGGGCAATACCCCGGCTTCTGTAGGCTTCGGCATAGTCAGGCTTGAGTTCAATCGCTTTATTGTAATCCGCAATCGCCCCCGGCTTGTCTCCCAAAGCATAGCGGGCAATACCCCGGCTTCTGTAGACTTCGGCAAAGTCAGGCTTGAGTTCAATCGCCTTATTGAAATCCGCAATCGCCCCCTGCTTGTCTCCCAACTCATAGCGGGTAATACCCCGGATGAGGTAGGTTTCGGCAAAGTCAGGCTTGAGTTCAATCGCCTTATTGTAATCCGCAATCGCCCCCTGCTTGTCTCCCAAATCATAGCGGGCAATACCCCGGCTTCTGTAGACTTCGGCAAAGTCAGGCTTGAGTTCAATCGCCTTATTGAAATCCGCAATCGCCCCCTGCTTGTCTCCAGACTCATAGCGGGCAAAACCCCAGAGCAAGTAGACAGACGAGAAATCAGGATTGAGGGCAATACCCTGGTTGAGGTAGCCTTTGACTAAGGCAGGCTTGAGTTCAATCGCCTTATTGAAATCCGCAATCGCCCCCTGCTTGTCTCCCAACTCATAGCGGGTAATACCCCGGATGAGGTAGGTTTCGGCAAAGTCAGGCTTGAGTTCAATCGCCTTATTGTAATCCGCAATCGCCCCCGGCTTGTCTCCCAAAGCATAGCGGGCAACACCCCGGATCAAGTAGGCATACGGGTGACCAGGATTCAGTTCAATCGCCCTGCTGTAATCAGCTATGGCTTCTTTCTTGCGCTTTAACTTATCCAGCACATCACCTCGCCACGCATAAACGATAAAATTATTGGGATCTAGAGCGATTGCCCTGTCAAAAGAAACCAGCGCCTCCTCGTATCGCTTCACCGAATATAACGCCCCACCCCGCCTCCGCCAAGCGGGCGCGAATTTCTCCTGACTTTCTCGAATCGCCCTGTCATAAGCTGCAATCGCCTCTTCATATCGCTCCAGGAATTTCAGCGTCACCCCCTTCGCGTACCAAGCTTGATAGAAAGCCGGCTGAATTTTAATCGCCCGATCAAACGCCGCCAGCGCTTCTTCATTCTTTCCCAACCGCCACAGCTGATTGCCATAATTCAGCCACGCAACAGCATCCCCACTGGCACCGGGCGCATCTACTGTCAGCACACTTTCCTGGATTGAACTTCTTTCAACTTTTGTCAGCACCGGCGGCGCATCTTTCTCCACCCTCAGCCAACCGGGATCTACCCCCACCTCCTTTGCCAAATTCACAAACGTCCTCACCGGCACCCCCAAACTGTACCCCAGCTGAATGGAACGCACCTGCGAACCCGCCTGATCTACCACCGTTTTTTCTCCATCCGCCCTTCCGTGAATTCCTATCACCCGCCCCCGCATATCCAGCACCGGCCCACCGCTCATCCCCGCTTCGGTAATATTAGTATAAACCAGTTCGTACCCGTAAGTCAAAGACAGGGAATCCTTCCCCAGCGCAGCCCCCTCTTCCCTGCTGAAAATACCCCCCGCCGTGAATAACCGGCTGGCTTGAGCGCCCGCCCCTGCCTTGGGCCACCCCGAAGTGAAAACAAACCCCCCTTCTCCCAGTTTCAAATCATAGTTTGCCAGAGTTGCCACCCGGTAATTTTCGCTGCTGCTGAACTGCACCACCGCCAAATCCGCCCCCGGCAAACGCTTGACATTGCTGTCGCTCACCGCCACCGCATATCGCTTGCCATCCGGGGCGACTACCTCAAAATTTGTCTGGTTCCGCACCACATGCTCCGCCGTCAGCACATAATAAGTGCTCCCCTGCTTGGCAACAATCACCCCGGAACCGTTGCCATTTGGCCACTCTATCAAAACCGTAATTTCTTTGGCAATATTGTTGACATCATTGGCGATGGGTGGTAAACTGGAAGCAGGGAGAGAATTGGCTGCCGGCAGTGCGGCCTGTCCGGCGTAGGCGGGAGCCAGCTGCGCAAAAGTCTGCATGGGAATTCCCCAGCTGTACCGGCGCATCAAATCCCGCTCCCCCGCCGTCGGGCGCGAACCGTCTTCATAGATATAAGGATCTCCCCACAAGGGATCGGCGTAAATGCCATTAATCCCAATCACTCGCCCTTGGCCATTGAGAATTGGCCCACCGCTCATGCCCTTTTCAATCTCATTGCTGTACCCTATCTGGTAGCCTTCCTTAAAGGCTCGCGCCGGCACATACAAAACCTGTCCCGCCGTAAAGGCAAACCCGCTCTCATAAGGAAACCCCGCCGCAAACACCGGCTCATTAATCGCCACCGTTCCCAAATTCCCCAAAGCCGCCACGGCATAATTCGCCTTAGCGCGAAACTGCAACAAAGTCAAGTCTTTTGACTGAAAATTAACATTTTTTACCAAATCAGCCGGGTAGATTTGGCCGTCGGGCGCTTCGATGCGAATGCGAGCCGGTTTTCCCGGTTCGAGGACGTGCTGGTTGGTGAGGACAGTATAGACCTCACCCTCTTTTTTAATCAAAATCCCGGAACCGCCGCTGTCGCCGGCTAAAACCCGGACAGTCACCGACTGGGCGATTTGTTTGAGCTGGGCTTCCGGCAGTTGGGAAGCCAGCTGGAATGCCGGCGCTGGAGTGTTGGGTGCCGGTGCGGAAAACGCCGGTGCCGGGAGCATTAGTAAGGTGCCGGTGCCGGCAATCAGAAATAGTAACCTGTTATTCATTTTCCCCTGTGACTTGAAAAGGTTTGTAGTTGGGCTTTAGCCCTACCGGCTTGCCGGCGGTGGCGCTAAAGCCCAACTATAGACAGCTCAGTAATGGACACGCTCGATACGAAATATAGGCGTAGGGCAGGCGTCTCGCCTGCCCTCAAAGTCTCTGGGACAGCAGAGACTGTTGTCCTACGTCTTAACCTAAGTGGCTAGTGCTATACAAACTGGATTGGGCTAAAGCCCAACTACAAACTGATTGGGCTAAAGCCCAACTACAAACCTTTGGGCTAAAGCCCAACTACGAACCTTTGGGCTAAAGCCCAACTACAAACCTATTGGGCTAAAGCCCAACTACGAACCTTTGGGCTAAAGCCCAACTACTTTCTTTCCTGCAGGAGCAGGTTCATGTCAATATAGATTTGACTCTCGCCATTTCCCTGAGAGAGCGGCCCTTTAGCCCGATAGCCCACGCCAAACAGGGCGTTAATCACGGCAGCCGGATCGTCTTCCGGTCGGAGGGTGAAGAGCAAGTCGCTGCAAGGAGCTCCGTACTCACTGGCGGCGCACACGACTTTTTGACCTCCCATCACCCCATGCGTGAGGTAACTGAGGATGCCTTTTGCCGAAGCGCTTTGGAATCTCTCGGAAACGATCTTGCAGCGATCTTCGCGGCTAATCCCGCCGCCCCACTCCTTTGCCCACCTAATCACTTCAATTTTCCTGCCGGTGGCGTTGCGGGCGAAAGTCGTGGGAACGCCGTTCTTACCCTCACCGCAAAAGTAGGTAGCTGTTTGAGCTTGGCTGGGAGGAGTCAGGACAGGGAGGGTGCCGAGGGCCAGCGTTAAGCCGGCGACTGCCGGCGCAAACAATTGGGATTTCATAGTGAGCCACGCTTCCTGAAACTGAGCGTATATTAATTTTAACTTATTGTGGCATAAAATTAACACTAGTAAATGCAATTTAACTTTTCTTTACCTGAGCCGTTCCCCGAGCCGGCCCCAACCGGCTTTCCCGGCACCGGACCGGCACCCCGCGATAAGATAGGGGTAAGAACCCCTGACCCTTAGGTGGCCAGATACCTGACCACACACGCCTATCGAAACCGTCTACGGCAACCTGCAAGGTCTAAAATCCAGCCAGCTGAAACAGCTTCAGCGGCTGTACCACCAGCGCCTTCCCGGCGACAGCACTGTCACGCCGGAATTCGGCCAGCGCCTCGCCGCCATCAGCACAGAAATTGGGCAGCCGGTGTGCGCCTACATCAACCGGCGGGGACAGGTGATCCGCGTGGGCGTGGGCACCCCCCGCCAAACCCAAATTCCCCCTCTGGAATTGCCCCGCTACGGTGCCGGTCGCCTGAGCGGCATTCGCTGCGTCGCCACCAGCCTCAAAGACGCCCCCCCAGACGAGAGCGCCCTCACCGCAATGGCCCTGCAGCGGCTGGACGCCCTGGTGCTGCTCACCCTCACCGGCCAGGGTTTTGAGCGCCGGGGCGGGGGAGCCACCGGCTATGTCAGGGACACCTACCTGGCCCATCTCCTCCCCGAACCCGAGGACGGAGACGGACAGGGAGCCCCCGGCTGGATCGTGTTCCCGCCCCTGAACTTGGACCTGCTCGCCAACCAGGACTTCCTGGAACTCGTCGAAGCGCTGGAAGCCGAATTTGAGCGGGAATTCACCGCCGAGGAAGTGGATGCCGGCATTGACCGCGCCCTTCTCGTGGGCGTAATGACCGACGGCACCACCCGCCAGGAGTTCGAGGACGGACTGGCAGAACTCGCCCGCCTGGTGGACACAGCCGGCGGCCAAGTCCTGCACACCCTGCAGCAGCGCCGCCCCCACCCCCACCCGCAAACCGTCGTCGGCGAAGGCAAAGTCCAAGAAATCGCCCTCGCCGCCCAGTCCGTTGGGGCAAACCTGATCGTCTTCGACCGCGATCTCTCACCGGCACAAGCGCGCAACCTGGAAACCCAAATCGGCGTCCGCGTAGTAGATCGCACGGAGGTGATTTTGGATATTTTCGCCCAGCGCGCCGGCAGCGGAGCCGGCAAACTGCAAGTCGAGCTAGCCCAGCTCGAATACATGCTCCCCCGCCTCACCGGCAGGGGGCAAGCCATGTCCAGACTCGGCGGCGGCATCGGCACCAGAGGTCCTGGCGAAACCAAACTGGAAACAGAGCGCCGCGCCATCGGGCGGCGGATAGCGCGACTGCAGCAAGAAGTCAACCAGCTGCAAGCCCACCGAGCCCGTATGCGCCAGCAGCGCCAGCATCAAGAAGTGCCCTCCGTGGCCATAGTCGGCTACACCAATGCCGGTAAATCCACCCTGCTCAACGCACTGACAGATGCCGGTGTTTATACGGCAGACCAGCTATTTGCCACCCTCGACCCCACCACCCGCCGCCTCGTGATTGCCGATGCCGTCACCGGCGATCCCCGGTCAATTGTAGTCACAGATACAGTTGGTTTCATCCACGAATTGCCGCCGGCGCTGATTGACGCCTTTCGCGCTACCTTGGAAGAGGTAACGGAAGCCGACGCCTTGCTGCACCTCGTGGACTTGTCCCATCCCGCATGGCAGAGCCAAATTCGTTCCGTAATGGCAATTTTGGCAGACATGCCGGTGACGCCCGGACCGGCACTGCTGGCATTTAACAAAATAGACCTGGCCGGTGGGGACACCTTGGCGCTGGCGAGAGAGGAATTCCCCCAAGCAGTCTTTATTTCAGCCTCCTGCGGGCTGGGGCTAGAAACCCTCAGACAGCGGCTCGCTCAGCTGATTCATTACGCTGCCGCCCCCCGGTAAAAACTTCAAATTTCCCGGAGGGGGAACTGGTAATTTCACTGTTGACAAACCCGGAGAAATTTGAGATAAAATAGTTAAGACTGCCTATCCCGTTTGGCAGAACAGCCCAAAGTGGGGACAAAAGTCCCGCGCATCTACTTATCGCTCGCCCGCTCTTGCCGAAGATCTCCCTGCTGGGGCGTGCCGCCAAAGAAAGCCGGCACACAAAAACTTCATCAACTGGGCGTCTTAGATGAAGATTTGAAGAAGCTGTCCATCCGCAATGGACATCGCACACCCCGAACATTTAGATTAGATACGATCTCCTAGAAATTGGCGGGCTTTGCGACACGAGCGCGAGATGGGTTGGTTTCAACCCTTAAATCGACCAGTGAGCCCACAGGGTGTGATCGCAAACACAGTGTGACCGTGACAGGTCACAGTGCATTTCGGGGAATTTTGTTCCATCCTAAAAATATACAGGTAGCAATCGGTCAAGCAATATGTTTAGGCCACCATCAAAACTAGCCTTTGGACTCGCGGTCCTAGCCTCAGCTGGGGTGTATTCTGTGGCTGCCGCTCCTTCGGCTGCTGCCTTCACCTTCCTGAACAGCGGCAGCGGCGTGGGCATAAGTGCGGACGATCTCAACAAAACCTTCTCCGTCAACTTTGACGGCAACGTCGCCACGCAAAACGTGACTGGACTGACCTCGGAGGCCACCTTTAAGTTTCTGGGGTTCAATACCGTCAATCTCAGAAGCGGCACAAGAACCGAGGCGGCGTTTGAAATCACCCTGTCCAACACGACTAGCGCCCCCCTCCTGTCCCGCACTTCTGCCTTGGGCTTCGACGTTTGGAATTTCAACGGCACCAGCACCGGCTCCGGGCTGGCTCTCCAGGGAATCGGCAACTCCTCTGACAGCGGCGACACCCGCTCCATCGGGCTTTTCGTCAACGACAGGAGCGGCGCGTTCCCCAATCAGTTCGGCGATGTGGACGTGTGCTTCACCAACGGCAACACCTGTCAGGGAGGCACCTCGGGCGGCGTTGACAACAACCCCACGACCGACAACCCGCAGACGGGCACGTTCACAGCCACCCTGGCTTTCAGCGGTTCTGTTGACAAGTTTGCCCTGAATAACTTTGGCGTCCGCTACCAAAGCATCGAGGGCACCAGTCTGGGCACCAGCGGCACCGGTCAGGGAACAGCTGTCAACCCTTCCACCTCTGAGTCCTCTGGCCCCCGGCAGATACCGGAACCCGGTACGGTTGGGGCTTTATTGCTGATGGGTGCCGGCATGCTTCACAAAAGCCGCAGGAAACAGCCAGCTGTCAGTCAGCCGCAGCTTGACCTGTAGCTGCCGCCGGCCATTCTCAAAATTGCTTATTTCCCCGCTCCTGTTGGGCAGGGACAAATTTTGTCGTGTGCTGGCGCGGGCTATGGGCGAAGCGGCGCTACAGGTGCCCCGGGCAGAGTGTGGCCCTAGTGCAGCTGCAACCAGGAACAGACCGCCGGCTGTCAAACTTGCAGTTGGGATAAGGAACAGCAGAGATGCCCGCTTCTCTCGATTCCGGCACCCCCACGCCTGACAGTTCTGATACTGCTGCCGGCTTTTTTACAAGTCTTCTTAGGTTTTTTTGGCCCGGGCTGGGGCGAGACAGACTTGCTTCACCCGTTTAAAATTTAATTAATAAAACTTAAACCGAAGCGCATACTATGGCGGCTAAAGTAGAAATCTACACCTGGCGCACCTGTCCCTTCTGCATTCGTGCCAAGCACTTGCTGAGAAACAAAAGCGTTGAGTTTACCGAATACAGCATCGATGGGGATGAAGCGGCGCGGGCTGCAATGGCCTTCCGCGCCAACGGGCGGCGCACCGTGCCCCAGATTTTCATCAATGACCGGCACATCGGCGGCTGCGACGACATCCACGCCCTAGACGCCGAAGGAAAACTCGACGAACTCCTGAAGACCACTCCAGCTTAGAGCGCCGCCGGAGGGCTTGCGCATTTAATTTGCACTAGCTATCCCTATCTCGCGTTCCCAGACTCCCCCTGGAAATGGGGATAGGCCGGCAGACACCCCTTTATACAACAAGCAGATTAAAAGCAGAAAAGCTAAAAAAGACCCGGCCCGCCCTTCTGCCCGCCCCGCCGGCAGACCGCGCGAAGTTCCCTGCCTGGTAATGTAATAGACTAAAGAACGCGATAGTTCCTTTTCAGATGGACCAGACAGAGCGATTGGCACCCTACTGGGGGGAAAGAGCAACGCTTGTGCCTTCCCCCAAGTATCAGGGGAACACAGGCGCTATCTGCCGGAGGATGCACTATAGCAGTAGCCACTTAGGTTAGGACGTAGGAATTGCGTTCCGTCCGACCCTGTACCTTAGGTTAAGACGTAGGAATTGCGTCTCGCCTGTCCCTATACCTGCTACTCAGTAAGATGCCTTGTCCATTACTGAGCTGTCTATTGCTATACCAGACCTCCCCTATCGCTCTTGACAGTTAAGTCAGAGGGATTACTGTCTGTCGGAATTGGGATAATCTCCCAATCTTTAACTGGGTTGTGAGGGCTAGAAGTCCGAGCGTCCATCTACATTCTAGTCAATCAACGCCTATTACAGTCCACGCTGTGAAGGAAGTTTGACAATCCGCGCTTTTGGCAAGATTGAGAAGGTACAAGGGTGAAACTTGCGTTTATTATTGACCCCATTCAGCGGCTCGACCCCACTCACGACACCAGCGTAGCGCTGATGGAATCGGCACAGGCGCTGGGTCACGAAGTGTGGGTAACTCAGGCAAACCGGCTGAGCGTCGTGGATGGCAAAGCTTGGGCAATCTTGGAACAGGTAAAGCTGACGCCGGTGCAGCTAATCGAAGGGGGATGGGTGAAAGCGCCTTCCTGGTATGAGCGGGGAGAGCGAGTTTTGCAGCCCCTCGAAGACATGGACGCCGTGTTCATGCGCACCGACCCCCCCGTCAACGTTGCCTACCTGTACGCCACCTACATTCTCGACTACATTGACGAAACCAGAACCCTGGTGATAAACTCCCCTCGCGGGCTGCGGGCTGCCAACGAAAAAATGTACGCCATGCAGTTCACCAAAGTAGTTCCCGAAACCATTGTCAGCTGCGACAAATCCGTAATCCGGCAATTTGTCGATCACAAAGGAGCCGCCGTCCTCAAACCGCTCGGCGGCAAAGCCGGCGAGGGAATTGTCTTCCTCCAGCCCAAAGACCCCAACTTCAACTCCCTGATTGAAATCAGCACCCAGCAGGGTCAAATTCCGGTGATGGTTCAAACCTACCTGCCGGCGGCAAAAGAAGGAGACAAGCGAATTATCCTGCTCAATGGCAAACCCATTGGGGCAGTCAACCGGCTCCCCAGCGGCAGTGAATTTCGCAACAACATGGCCGTCGGCGGCAAAGTGGCGAGAACCGAACTCACCCAGCAAGAGCACATTATTTGCGCCAAACTCGCCACCAAACTGCGAGAGGATGGCCTGTACTTCGTGGGCATCGACGTGATTGGCGGCTTCCTCACCGAAGTCAACGTCACCAGCCCCACCGGCATCCGCGAAATAGACCGGCTCGACAGCACCCGTCTGGGGCACAAAGTCATTGAGTGGGTGGAAGAAACGAAATACGGGAAAGGCAAGAAAAAGAAATCAGGATAGCACTTCATGCCCTCAACCTCAACCTCACCCGCACAGCAGCCGGCCATCGGCGTAGCAATTGCCGGCACCGGCTTCGGGCAAAAAGTCCACATCCCCGCCTTGCGGGAGAACCCCCGCATTCACCTCGCCGCCGTCTACCACCGGCACCCCGACAAGGCGAAAGCAATTGCTTTAGCTCACAATATTCCCTATGCTTGTGATACAATAGAAAAACTTGTATCCCTGCCAGAAGTGGGGGCGGTCAGCATCTCCACCCCGCCATTCGCCCACTTTGAAATGGCGAAAGCCGTATTACAAGCCGGCAAGCACCTGCTGCTAGAAAAACCGGCAGCCCTGACCGCAGCAGAAGCGCGGGAACTGCACAATCTGGCGCTATCTACCGGCAGCATCGCGGCGATGGATTTTGAATTTCGCTTCGTGCCGGCGTGGCAAATGCTGGCAGAATTGCTCGCCGGGGGGTACTGCGGGAAAAAGCGCCTGATTAAAATAGATTGCTTAGTGTCGAGTCGGGCAGACGCCAGCCGCCCTTGGAACTGGTACGCCCAAAAAGACAGGGGCGGCGGTGTCTTGGGCGCGATGGGCTCCCACATTTTCGATTACATCAGCTGGCTGTTCGCACCGGCGCGCCGGCTTTCCGCCCAGCTGCTGACCGCGATTCCCGCCCGCCCGGACCCCGCTGCCGGTGGGGAACTCAAGCCGGTGGATGCCGACGACAGCTGCGCGATGATGCTGGAACTGGCAGACGGAACCCCCTGTCAGGTTTGCCTGAGTTCAGTAACCTATCAGGGGCGCGGGCACTGGGTGGAAGTGTACGGCGAAAAAGGCACCTTAATCTTAGGCAGCGACAGCCAGCAGGATTACGTCCACGGGTTCCGCCTGTGGGGGAGTCAGGGAGGCGAACCCCTCGCTGAGATTAAAGTGCCAGAAAGGCTGGCGTTTCCCCGCATCTTCCCCGACGGGAGGATTGCGCCGGTGGCGCGAGTTATCGACGAGTGGGTGCGGGCGATTGATGCCGGCACCCAGCCGGTCCCAGGGTTGCGCGAAGGGGTTTACTCCCAGCTGCTCATGGATTTAAGCCACCTTTCCAGCGCCACCGGCACCTGGGTGGAAGTGCCGGCGCTGGATGATTTTCTCGCCAGCCGGTGAGCGAACAGACCTAACTGAAAGAGGCTCAGTTTTGAGCCTCTTTTTTTTTGCCTCATCCCCCGGGGAGGGGGCGCTGGCACAGGACTGCCGGCGGCAACTCATACCAATTTGAGATTTTAGATTTTGGATTTTGGATTGAAACCCCGGGCATCCAGGGGGTTTCGTCCTGCGCAAAAAAATACTATCTATCTCAAACCGGCTGAGCCATGCTCTTAATCTGCTATTCGCAGAAAGAACTGAGCAAACATAGCCACGCAATTATGGACTATGGGGGCGACCCTACAGAGGGAGATAGCGCAAATTAAATGCGCAACAGCTTACTTGTCGAAAGAGCTGTCCCCCTGGAGGTCCAGCAACTCGTCCCAAGAGCAGCCGAAAGTTTCCTTGATTCGTCCGATGGGGTCCATCTCCATCTTGTTCATCGGCTGCGTCGCGTAACGCCAAACCGTGCTGTAGGTGACACCGGAACGCCGGCTCAGCTCGCTGATGCTCCAGTTGCGAACCTCGCACAGCTCTTTGATCCTGACTTTGACTTGGTACATACTCTCCTCTTTAGTGTTGGGGCCTACAAGTTATAATATCAAAAATTTAACATTGACGTTGTAACGCGGGTGTGCTATCATAGAGATGTCAGCTGAGAAACCAGAGGTCGCCATGATGAAACTCCCCCGCCGCCTGATCTACCCGAAAACCTTCGCTATCACCCGCTGGCAAATCGCCAAGCTGCTCAAGATTGACCCCAGCAGCATCCTCAGATGGGAGAAGTGGCAGCATGTCCTGTGGGTGCACATCAAGGGGCGCGGCGGGCACTTCGTCAGCTATCGCAAGCTCAAGCAGTGGGTGAGCGCCTGCGGCGTCCTCCTGCGGGAGTGCCTCACCCTGCCGGCACTGACAGAATTGTGGGAAGCGATTCAGAATCCGAAAGAGGCCAAGCGCTACACGGAAGAAGGGATGGCCAAACTTGAAGGAATTTGGCAGCGCCAGCGGTCCCGCCTGTCAAATTCCTGAGCCAGCCGGCCACCCACACCCCCGACGAACGGGCGGGGCAGTTATAGCGGCGCTCACGCAAGCAGGCAGCCGGGATCTGGAAATCTGTTGCGCTCTGCAGGAACTGCGGAGTAGATTGGCGCGACTGCCGGTGAGGGAGTGAAATAATATCAAGTTCAGACAGACAGTATTTTTGCCTCTCGCTGAAAAGGCTTTACTGCCGTTTTTTGCATGCCAAAATTCGGGGGCAGGCACCGCTGCATTGAGATAAGATACTTCTAGAAGCGGATGTCTTTGAGCCGGCATTGAGGTTAACTAGCAAGAAAGCGGACGTCAGAGCCCGCGACCTCGGTGGCGCAGCTGCGCAATCCACCAAAAGCACATAGGGAAAAACACGCAGATGACTTTACCCAGCCAACCGGCATCCTTCTGGCGCGTCACCACTGCCGAAACTCACTTTCCCCAGCTGATCGCAGATATCGCCGTCGATGTGGCAGTCGTCGGGGGCGGCATCACCGGCATGACAGCCGCCTTACTCCTGGCGCGTGCCGGTGTGAGAGTTGCCGTCATCGAAGCGGGCAAAATCGGCACCGGCACCACCGGCCACAGCAGCGGTCACTTGAGAGAGGTCCCCCCTGCCGGCTGCCAGCAGCTGATCTCTAGCGCCGGTGCTCTAAACGCCTCCCTCGCAGTGCAGTCGTGCCGCGCCGCCATCGAGCTTCTCGCAGCGCTTATCCAAGAAGAGGGGATTTCCTGCCACTTCCAGCGAGTCCCCGCCTATCTCTACACCGAGTCGCTCGAAGACCTCCCCTATCTCGAAGACGAAATGGAAGCCGCGCGAGAGCTGGGGATTGACGCCACCCTGACAGCAAGCGCGCCCCTGCCCTTTCCAGTGCGCGCCGGCATCCTCTTCCCCAGTCAGGCGCAGTTCCACCCCGCACAGTACCTGCACGGACTCGCGGAGGCGTTTGCCCGCGCAGGAGGTCTGATTTTTGAGAGAACCCGCGTTCTCGACATCAGCGACAGCCAGCCGTGCCGAATTTACACCGAGCGAGGCTCCGCGAAAGCTCAAAACGTCATCCTCGCCACCGGCACCCCCATCCACGACTGGTTCCGCCTCCCCGACTTGCTGGGAGTCGCCGCCAAAATAGCCCCCTACCGCTCTTATTTGCTCGCCGTGCGGCTGGTAGAAAAGCGCTTTGGCCCCACTGCGCCCCTGCCTGCAGGGCTGTTTTGGGACACAGCAAACCCGTCACACTACACGCGCAGCTATACAGACAGCAGCGGTGAGGTTCTGATTGCCGGTGGCGAAAACCACAAAACCGGTCACGAGACAGACACCGAGGCGTGTTACCGGCGCTTGGAGGAGTACGTGCGGGTTCGCTACGAGGTCGAGTCCGTCACCTGCAAGTGGTCGGCGCAATTCTACGAACCTGCGGACGGTTTGCCTTTTATTGGCAAGCCGAACTCTCACGAACACCTCTACATCGCCACCGGCTACTCTGGCAACCTCAGCTTCGGCACCGCTGCTGCTGTGCTGCTTGCTGACCTGATTCAGGGCAAGCCCAATCCCTGGAGCCAGCTGTATGACCCGAATCGGGTGCCAATCGCCGGCGCAACTCGCCTGGTGGCGGAAAATCTCGATGTCGCCGCCCGGTTTATTGCTGACCGGTTCGTGTCAGAAGCCAGCAGCTTGTCTGAGGTGGGGGCCGGTGAGGGGAAAATTGTCGATATTAATGGGGAAAAAGTGGCGGTTTACCGCGACAGGACCGGCGCGACTTACGCCCTGTCGCCGGTGTGCGCCCATTCTGGCTGCATCGTGCACTGGAACAGTGCGGAAAAAAGCTGGGACTGTCCCTGCCACGGGGGGCGCTACAGCCCAGCAGGCAGGGCGATCGAAGGTCCGCCGATTAATGGTTTGCAGCCCAAAAAAATTCCCCCGCTTTAGGTGAAATACGCCGGCAGGCAGAGAGGTCGCTGCGCCGGTTTGTAACTGTAGGGGGATATTTTTTTATAACCCGCCCTCGTGAAGGGACGCCAAGGAAGCGGAGGGAGCGGAACTTGGATAAGAAACCCGGTTTCTTAAAGAAACCGGGTTTCTCAGCACCTCACTCATATGAAAAAGGCGATATTCTATCTGGAGTTGGAGAGAGGGATCTGCAATAAGAGCGATTCTCACAGGTGGGGAAAGCTTTATTTGTAAAGAAGAGCCCAAAAAGTTTGAAGAAGGAGAGCTTTATGCCAGAACAGCAGCAGCTGCAGCCGCCTCAGGAGCAGGAGCGGCGTCCCGGACTGGAATCGGAGATGACGCCGAAACCGAAGTCAGACGATGCGCAGTATAAAGGCAGCGACAAGTTGCGGGACAAGGTGGCGCTGATCACCGGCGGTGACAGCGGAATCGGTCGCGCTGTGGCGATTGCCTGCGCTAAAGAAGGAGCGAAAGTTGCGATTGTCTACCTCAACGAACATGAGGACGCTCAAGAGACGAAACGGCTGGTGGGAGAATATGACCGCTCGTGCTTGCTGATTGCCGGTGACGTCGGCGACGAAAAATTTTGCCAGCTGGCGGTGCAGCAGACGGTAGACACTTTCGGGCACCTGGATATTCTGGTGAACAACGCCGCCGAACAGCATCCGCAGCCCAGTATAGAGGAGATCAGCGCCGAACAGCTGGAGCGGACGTTCCGCACTAATGTTTTCTCGATGTTTTACCTGACGAAGGCGGCGCTACCGCACCTGAAAGGGGGAAGCGCGATTATTAACACTACATCTGTGACGGCTTATCAGGGCAACCAGCAGCTGCTTGACTATTCTTCTACGAAAGGGGCAATAGTTGCGTTCACTCGCTCCCTATCGCAAGCGCTGGTTGAAAAGGGAATTCGCGTCAATGGCGTAGCGCCGGGACCGATTTGGACGCCGCTGATTCCTTCGACTTTCCCCGCAGATAAAGTGGAGAGTTTCGGGCAGCAAGTGCCTATGGGTCGTGCCGGCCAGCCGGAAGAAATTGCGCCCTGCTATGTGTTTTTGGCGTCGGATGACTCTTCTTATATGTCGGGACAGATTTTGCACCCTAACGGCGGGGAAGTTGTTAACGGCTAATGGCAACCGGTAGAGAGGGCAACCAAAGCCAGCCGCTGGTAGCGGCTGGTATCCTGCTGGGCGTGGGGCTGGCGGGATTCTTCGATGGAATTGTGTTCCACCAGATTCTGCAATGGCACCAGATGCTGGCGAGCGTTTTGCCGGCAACGAGTGTTTATAATATCAAGCAGAATATGTTCTGGGACGGACTTTTCCATGCAGTTATGTACGGGATATCCTGCACCGGCATTTGGTTTTTGTGGCGTGCCGGTCAGCGGGGCAAAGTGCCGGGAGCGTCAAATCTCTTCGGTGGGGCTTTGCTGCTGGGTGCGGGGCTGTTCAACCTGATTGAAGGTGCTATCAACCACCAGATACTGGGCATCCATCACCTGAAACCGGGTGCGAATCAGCTGGCATGGGATCTGGGATTTCTCGCCTGCAGCGCTATCCTCGCTGCAGCCGGCTGGATTGTATTGCGCGGCGGGATTCAGGATGCCCCGACTTCGGGATATAGCCGGTCTAAATGATTTGCGCAACCGCTCTCGGGTCCAGAACCCCGGTTTCTTTAAGAAACCGGGGTTCTGAAATGCACACGAATGATTTAGACGCGCTCTAGGTAGGAAAAAGAGAGGCGCTGATCGCCTCCCCAACACCGGCTTCTCATTCAAGTGACCGCAATCATCTCGTCCTCCAGCTGGTTTCTCATGTTTTGGAACTCTTCCGCCAGCTGGTCGAGTTCTTCAGCGCTCATGCACTGGCGAACTTTGGGAAACACCTCGTTTTCTTCTTCTTCTACGTGATGCTGGACCGCCTCTTTCAGGTCGGTCAGTCTTTCTCGAAATTCAGGTGAGCTGAGGCTCACTGATTTCATCTCTTCTATCATCACCTTGACATCGACATGCTCTTCTTCAGCTTCGTCAAGGAATTTTTCAGTCTCCTCGTACTCGCGCATGGCTGGGTAGAAGGTTAATTCCTCGGATTCGGCATGCACGCTTAACTCTCTGTAGAGTTGGTTGAACAATTTTTGCAGTTTCTTGCTGTCGCGAGTCCCCTCAAGTTCGGCAAACAGGTTCTCGACTTCGCGGTGATCTTTTTGGATTAGCTCAAAAATGTCCATCTCGGTTTTTACTCCTTGGTATATAGCAGCAGCCACTTAGGGAACGGACGTAGGACAGGCGTTCCCTCCGCCCCTATCTCTACTAGCAAGTGAGATGCCTTGTCCATTACTGAGCTGTCTATTGCTATAGCTAGTTTATTAGAAGTCAGGTATCAGGACAAAAGTCCCACCACTGCAGTGGTGGGAGTGTCTTGCTGCCCTCAGGTTTGAGACTGGGCTATCGCAGCTGGATTAGGTTGCAGCTATCTCATGGAACTCCTGGAACTCATGGAAGCTGCCATTTGCTCTTGCAGCTGGCTCTTAACGCGCTTGAACTCGCTCGCCATCTGCCGCTGCTGCTCGTCGCTGAAGTTGTCGCGGATGATGGGGAACATCTCGTTTTCTTCTTGGTTTTTGTGGTGGTGAACCATATCCCGCAGCCGGCTGACATTGGTTTTGAAGTCGGGTGCGGAGGGGTTCAGGGACCGCATTTGCTCCAGCATCTGCTTCATGTCCGCTTGCTCGGAGTACAGCTCTTGGGTTTTGTTATAATAGCTGCGGACAGCTGGGTAGACGACTTGCTCTTCAGCGTTGGCGTGTGCGCTCAGGTCTTTGTAGAGCTGGCCGAAATATTCTTGGATCTTTTGTGCGTCGTCACTCCGCTCAATTTCCATGAATAGAGTGTCGGCTTTGGTGTGATCCATGCGGATGATATCGCGGATGCTCATTTCGTCGGCGCTGCGCGTCACCGCACTGCCGGCAATCCCCGTAAAGGCGGCGATTGCATCTTGAACTCGCGCCCACAGCCCCTGATCTGGCTCTTGACCGGTGAGTTCGCGGGTTCCGAGAATTTCCAGGATGCCTTTCAGCTGCTCTTGGTGAGCCCGGTTTTCAAAGTTAACCGTATTCAAGGGAGTGATCGCGGCTTCAATGTCAGCACCGGCAACTTGCGCTGCTTTGTGGATCAGCAACCCGCCCATCGTTTGCTTGTGCTTGAGCAATTCATGCTCAGCAACCTTTTCATAGAGACTGTACTCAGAACCTTGCATGATGTTCTGAGCTTTCTCAATGAACTGCTGCGTTGTGTCCTTGGGCTGTCCCTTCACACCGTACTGAACGATCACGGTTTCCAGAATGCCCAGATTTTTCCGGTCGTCTTCCAGCATGTCGCGCACGCGATCGCGAATTTCTTGGTCGCTGCAGGCGCTCATCAGATATTCTTCATTAGATATCAGGAGGTTTTGCAGCGCCTTCATATCTTCCAATTTAGACGCGATAGCAGTGCGCTTGGCGTCTTCAAGGGTAACAGGCATGTCGGTTCTCCTCTTGAAAGGACTTTTTTTATCAGATGCTCTTTCAGCTTAATTAGACGCTTTCGATACACTCATCCGCCTTGCGGCAGATTTGTGGCGATCTCAGGAGGTAGAACCGCAACCCCACCCGTCACCGCCGGCACTTTATAACACTTGGAAAAATAATGCCAAACTTTAACATTTATTTAAGGATAACTGAAATGGCCACAGCTTTGCCGCCGGCTCTCTATCTCCGGGAAGAGTCTATTTGTAAAGTAAGCGTTTCTCATCCTTTGTGAGGTACTGAGAAACCCGGTTTCTTTAAGAAACCGGGTTTCTGGGCCATAGTTCATCCAACTGAGAAACGCTATATGTAATAACACACGGCCTGTAGGGTCAGCCCCCCCCACGGAGACTGCCCCGGTTTCTCACTCCCTCACATTTCTTCACAAACACTTTCTAAGTATTTCCGCTGGCACCCGAGGGGCGCGCCTGCCGGTTTGCCGCAGGCGCTGGGAGCGTCCAACTGCTGTAAATAGGATCTTTAGGTGCGTGACGCGCCCGTTGCAAGGCACCCCACTTCTGCCCGTATGCTCGCGGTGCCGGCATCCCCAACGCCCCAGGCGCGTCTCTGTAAAATTACTGATGTGGGCTGTACCATACTTATGAGATAATTTAGGGCGGATAAAATTTAACTGGTATTAGGGGAGTTGGCACAATCGTGAAAGTCCAGTTATTGGGGCGACGGTTTACGCTTGCTGTGGCGTTAGGCGCAACTGCTACCATCGCGGTAGAGACGGGATTCATCGCGTCTGTAGCTGCTCAGCAGCGCAATACGTTCTACTGCGGCACCTGGGACAAGGCACCGACAACCCTCATCCGCACCTCACGGGGAAACGTGCCGGTGATTAGCTGGACTTCCAACTTTTTCCCGCCGCCTTTGACTCCCCAGCAGCGCTGCGAGATAGTTTCTCAGCGATTCCAGGAATTCTACAACCAAAATAAGCTCAAATATATCATAACTGGCAAAATGAAAGGTCAGCCCGTGGTTTGCGTTGCCAATCGCAAAGACGGTGACTGCGCCGGCTTGCTATTTACCCTCAAACCGGGGAGCGATCCGCAGCTCACTCTCAAAAGACTTTTAAGTGACCGGGCTCTTGCTGCCGGTAATGCCCTCAATGAAAGTACAGGGGAACAGCTTTACATCAATATGGAAGAATTTATGAAGACAGAGCTGGCTGATGGAGAGAGCGCCCCCAGCGCTGGGCCGGCAGAATCGGGCGACACTCCCTAGTTTACTAACTCAGAGATGAATTGGCGCTTTCTCGGGTTGCAACCTGTGACTCTCTGGCGGATTGCCGGTGCCTTCAGTTTAGCAGTGGCGCTGACAGCGGCAACACCGGCGGGTGTGTCTGTCCCCAACGTGACACCGGCACCCCCTCAATCCCCCGCAACGGCTTCGCAGCAGCTGGCCAAATCCATCACCGTCAAGGTACTCTCATCATCAGAATCCGGTTGGGGTTCAGGAACCCTAATCCAGCTGCAAGGGGACGTTTACACTGCAGTGACAAACGAGCACGTACTCGTTGCGGGAGATCCGCCCTATCGCATTCAAACCCCAGATGGGAAGATACACCCAGCTACAGTAAAGTTGCGGGGGGCGTCTTTCCAGGGGAACGATTTGGCTTTGCTGGAGTTTCGCAGCACCGGCACGGTTTATCCGGTGGCGAAGCAGGGGGCGACACCGGCACCGGGGGATGAAGTCTTTGCCGGTGGGTTTCCCTTTTCCTATGAGGCGTCGCTTCCCCCCAACTCCCCCGCAGGGATAGAGGGGTTCAAATTCACCGCCGGCAAAGTCTCCTTAGTTTTGGACAAAGCTTTGGAAGGGGGATACCAGCTTGGATACACCAATGATATCGAAAAAGGCATGAGTGGGGGGCCGGTGCTCAATCGTGCCGGTGCGCTGGTGGGGATTAATGGCATGCACGCCTATCCCCTGTGGGGCGATCCGTATATATTTCAGGATGGCTCGGAGCCAACCCCACAGATGCGCGAGCAAATGATTCCCCTGGCTTTCGCAATCCCGGTGGGGACATTTACCAGAAGTCTTCAGGCGGACATGGGAAAGCCCGCACGCAAAGAAAGCCGGTTTGACAAAAGCGTCAAAAACAGGTAAATAGTAATTAGATTTATATTTGGGAGTGGAGGAGAGGGAGAGATGAGGTTTTCTTACGGACTGCCGGTGGCGCTAGCCGGTGCAGTGGCGACTGCAGCACTGGTGCAGCCTTATATTGCCTTGGCAAAGACATCACGTCAGGTTGCCGGGATTGCCAACGATATCACGGTGTTAATTGAGGGGCATCCATCTTCCGGCCCTTCCTCTTTCGGTTCCGGGGTGATTGTCGCCAAACAAGGGAAGACCTATACTGTACTTACTGCCAAGCATGTGGTAGAAAATAAGAATAAAAAATATAAAGTTGTCACCTTTGACAGCAACGGAAATCCAGATACCAAGGACGGAAATCCAGTCAACTACAGCACCGTCAAACCAATGGACGGTGTGGATTTAGCTGTATTGCAGTTCACCAGCGATAAAACATACGGTGTCGCCAGTCTTGGCAATTCCGCACAAGTAACAAAGGGCACACCAGTTTATGTTGCTGGGTTCCCCAAACCAGGAATAGAAATCAAAAAACGCGACTTAGCTTTCAAAGAAGGAATTATTTCAAGGCGCTCAAATACGCGAGATGGTTACGATTTAATCTACGACATCCCCACACGGGAGGGGATGAGTGGGGGGCCGGTTCTGGATGAGGAGGGAAAGTTAGTTGGCATTCACGGACGCGCCGATGGTGATAAGCTTGACTCAGGGGAAGTGGTTAAGAATGGCGATAATTTGGGTATTCCCATCAATACCTTTTTGACCTGGGCATCGCAAATCGAACTGCCTTTGGGTTCAGCAGCGCCTGTCGCTCAGCAACCCAGCTCACCCCCTGCGCCACCCCCCTCAGCAGCAACCGCTCCTCCCGCCTTGCGCTGGGGGTATCAAAATGTTAATACCGGCATTTATGAGTGTTTAGACCAAGCCTATAGCATCATGCAGAAGGACAGCTTCAAGAACTTAAATTACAATAAAGAAGATTTATTTGTCTCAGGGATAGCTGGCAGTTACGCCGTTGATATTAGCTGCAAGTCAGGATATTCGGCGATAATCGTTGCCGGGCCTGATAAAAATACAGCTGGGCTGTGGTTAGATAGATTCTGGAAGGCTATGGCACCCTATCGTGTAAATCTGCCACCGCGTCCCGCTAATGCACCGGCATCACCCGCAACTCCCCCTCCTGCTTTGCGGTGGTCGTTTCGGGATAACAATATGAGCGATGATGAGTGTGTGAATAAAGCCTACCGCATCATGCAGCGAGAGGGACTCAGAAATCTCACTAAAAAGGGTGATATTACAAAGCAATACGTTTCAGGGTTTGCTGACAAGTACGCTGCAGATATTAGCTGCAACACAGAAGATTGGATGGTGGTGGTTACGGGAGCGGATAAAGCTACGGCTGGGCGATGGCGCGATAAATTGCGGGATGCTATGGAACGGTGAAAGCCCTCAGGTTGGGACACCGGCAGGCCATCAGAACCTGTACCAGAGGCCGGCGATATCGCCTTTGGCGGGAAGAGGGGCGAACATTTCCCCTACCCGGAGTGCGTCCCGATTTGGCAGCGGAAGATGGGGCGAGGGAGAGGATAAATTTTTATCCCTTGCCCGCCACGCTCCCCCCTGACTGACTGTATAATATAAACGTCAGCCTTTCATTGGGCGGGAGGAAAACCAGATGAGTTTGCAACTTAATATTCCTGATTCTATCCTGCAGGCCATCCCGCTGCCAGAAAAACGGATGGAACAGGAACTTTTGAAAGAATTGGCGGTTGCCTTATATGCCGAAGAGCTTCTCTCTTTTGGCAAAGCCCGAGAATTAGCTCGGATGAGCTATTATGAATTCGCGCAGTTACTGGGAGAGCGAGGCGTGCGCCGGCACTACGGCGAGGAAGCATTTAAGGACGACCTAAATTATGCCAACCGTGAGTAATATAGCAGTAGCCAGTTAGGTTAGGACGTAGGACAGACGTCTCGCCTGTCCCTATCCCTACTAGTAAGTCAGATGCCCTGTCCTTAACTGACTGTCCATTGCTATACCTCGCCACTCTTAAACGCAGTGCGATTTTCCGTCGGCTCGCAAAATAGTCACTCGATCTCAACTGAATCAATCATCTTTTGCGCCACCGGCAGAAACTGTAGGTATTTCTGTTCCTCGGCTTCATAGGTGATCACATAAACCTTATTATTTCTCACCGCCCACATCTGCATCCGCTTTAAATTCTGTTTCCCATCCCTGCCGGTGTAAACCACTTGATACCCTGAACTGTTCCCGATATTCTGGTCTTTCAACTCTATTATAATATTGGCATTCGGCACAAACTGGTAGATTGCCTTCAGAGCCTCTTTTGTGTATTGCTGCTCCGTCACCGGCTGTCCCGAAAAATCCTGAATCTCGACACTCAGGTTTTCCTGAAAGGGATCTCCCGCCCCCTCTTTTGGTGAGGAGAACTTCACTCCCGTGCCGGTGATGGGATTTGTCGTTTCCTCCTTTGTCCAATTTTTGGGATACTTTATCTTTATCCCAGAGTTGGGGTCGTTATAGGTCAAGCGTGAAAAATCCAGCACCGAATCCAGCCAATCCTTAATCTCTTGCGGAAACAGCGGAATGAGCGCCACTGGGAGAGCGGCGAGGACACCCAATAGAGCAATTAATATCTTAATTTTGTGTTTTGGTTTCAAGTTCTTCATGGGTGAGGGTGATGTGAAGGGTTCAGTTCCAGACTGGGGTGCCGGCACCCTACCCGCCGGCGGTGCCGGTGATGGCGCAGCAGGGTTCACCGGCACCCGGGACAAACCCTCGACCGCTCTCAGCGCTTCTACTGCTGTGGGGTAGCGCTGCCGGCAGTCTTTGCGCACCATTTGGTCGATAATACCTGCAAGGGCGTCGCTCACTTGCGCCCGGTTGCGCCAGACGATCTCACCGGTAGCCGGTTCTTCCGCCAATCCGCCAGATTTCGGATCTGGATTTAAGCCGGTGAGTGCTTGAATGGCAATCACCCCCACCGCATAGACATCGCTGCTGAATCTGGGTTTGCCGTTGGCTTGCTCGTCTGGCATATAGCCCCGTGTGCCAATCGCAACGGTGCTGGTGACTTCCCCCTCAGGGGTAACTGACAGGTTTGTGATTTCCTTGACAGCGCCAAAGTCAATCAGGACTATTTTGCCGTCAGACTCCCGCCGGATCAGGTTTGCCGGCTTGATGTCCCGGTGGATCGCCCCGTGCCGGTGGACAAAGGCCACTACCTCCAGGATGTCCCGCAACAGGGCGATCATCTCAGCCTCGCGCAGGGGCGCTGCGGCACCCCCCTTTCCGCCGGTGGCCAGTTCCTGGCTCAAGTCATTTCCGGGGATGAACTCTTCTACTAAATAGAACTGCTGGTTTTCCTCAAAGTGGGCCATCAGTCGGGGGATCTGTTCGTGAGAGCCCAGCCGGTGCAGGATTTCCGCTTCTTGGTTGAATAGCCGTTTTGCCGTCTGCAGGACAAATGGATCGCTCGACTGGGGCTGCAGTCGCTTGACGGCGCACTGGGGATGGCCAGGTAAGTCCCAGTCTTCTGCTAAATAGGTCTGGCCAAATCCCCCGCTGCTGAGTTCTTTAATAATGCGGTAGCGCCCGCGCAGTATTGTGCCTCGCACCGGCTTCCCCCTGCATCACCGAGTTGTCGATCCTGATTTTGCCACAGATGCCGGTGCTCGACCACAAGACCGGCTCACCTCAAAGGCAGCGCATCTATATATATATAAGTGTCAGACTCGCCAGCGCCTGGGATGAACCCGCCTGTTTTTTCGCCGCCTCCTCCCACACGGGGTTGGGGGGTTGGGCGTAGGTTCGCGGTTCACCGGCTTCCCGCGCCATCCCCGCGCTGTCCATCCTGATTCTGCCACAGATGCCGGTGCCCGACCGCAACACCGGCTCACAGGAAAGGCGGCGCATCTATATATATAAGTGTCAGATTAGCCAGCGCCTGGGATGAACCCGCCTGTTTTTTCGCCCCCTCCGCCCCTACAGCGTGGGAGCGGGTTTCTCGTTGGCCCATCCCCAGCCCGCCGGCACCCCATGCCCGCAACTCCCATCCCTAACTGATTGCCGTCTGCCAGCGCCGGTGCTGGGCCACCGACTGCCGGTGATATTGCTTTTGGCTCTTTACTTAGGCTTCTGCCGTCAGACTAAAAACGCAAAAGCTTTTCTATTTAAGCATCTCAGACTTAACCATCACAAATTTTAGATATACTAATCAAACAAATATTGTGTTAGTTTGCTCTCCTCCGAGCCGGTGTGGCCCCTCTTGGCACCCCCTGCCAGCGGCTGAATTGTAAAGAAATATTACAATATACCGTCAAAGCGGTAAAACGGCTTGACAGCTCGGGAGGGGAGTCGCTATGGTTAATACATACCCGGGTACACCAATTCACAGTGATATGCAAGATAAGCAAAAAGTTACATTGTATCTGCCACCGGAACTGCATCGCCAGCTGAAGATTCGAGCAGCAGTGGACTGCGAACCGATGTCAGCCATAGCAGAGAAAGCAATCGTTTTCTACATGGCGCATCCAGAGGTAGTAGACGAGGTAGAAGCATCCTACGGTAAGACCCACAGGGTATATTCCTGTCCAGAGTGCTCTACTTCGGTTGTCCTGAGAGATGGGGAGATGGTTTCTCTGAAATCTCAGCCAGGAGTCCTCGCAGATGAAGGGCTGTCGGTGGAGAGAGTGTCAAAGGTAAATTCCAGCTCCACACAAGAGGGAGAGGAAGAATTGGTTCCCTGCTAAGGCTTCCTTTGATATCCCAAGACTAGCGCTGATTGTGCTTTCATGTCAGCAGCTAGGAGCAGCCGGCACAAGCAATGTTTGCAACCGTCTCTAAAAGGTCGATTGGTCATGAAAGAAGAGCTCAATATACTCATTCAAGCTCAATACCCTTTAATATATCTCGTGACCTCTGAGGAAGAGCGGGCAGAGCAAGCAATTGCCTCGATTGCTCAGAGCAAGCCCCAGCAAAGAATCTTCATTTGGACAGTCACACACGGTATAGTTGAATACGGTCAGCCACGCACCACCACGCAGCACAACACTGTTTCGCCAGAAGCGGCGATTGAGTGGGTGATACGGCAGAAGGAACCGGGTCTGTTTATATTCAAAGATTTACACGCATTCATCGACGCCCCAGTGACGACCCGATGGTTGCGGGATGCGATTGCCAGCTTTAAAGGCACGCAGAAAACCGTAATAATAATGTCGCCGGTGCAGCAGGTGCCCATCGAGCTAGAAAAGGAAGTTGTCGTACTGGACTTCCCACTGCCATCAATGGCGGAGCTCAATCAAGTGCTGTCCACCCAGCTTGCTGACAGCCGCAACCGCCGGCTAAGTACAGATGCGCGGGAAAAACTCCTGAAAGCCGCCTTGGGTTTGACGCGGGATGAAGCGGAAAAAGTTTATCGCAAAGCCCAAGTCACAAATGGTCGCCTCACGGAAGCCGAAGTAGACATAGTTCTCTCCGAGAAAAAGCAGTTGATTCGGCGAAATGGTATACTGGAATATATTGAAGAAGACGAAACCATTGATTCCGTTGGCGGCTTGGAAGAGCTGAAGCGATGGCTGAAGCAGCGCTCAAACGCATTCACAGAGCGTGCCAGAGAGTACGGATTGCCCCAACCCAAAGGGATGCTGATTCTAGGCGTACCGGGATGCGGCAAATCGCTGATAGCCAAAACGACCGCTCGCCTGTGGGGGCTGCCCCTGCTGCGCTTGGATATGGGGCGCGTGTATGACGGGTCAATGGTGGGCCGGTCAGAGGCAAACCTGCGGAACGCGCTGAAGACAGCGGAATCTATCTCGCCTGTGATATTATTTATAGACGAGCTAGACAAAGCCTTTGCTGGGAGTGCCGGTTCAGCAGATTCCGATGGGGGGACATCGAGCCGCATCTTCGGGTCGTTCCTCACCTGGATGCAAGATAAAAAGTCGCCGGTGTTTGTAATGGCTACAGCGAACCGGGTAGAGCGTTTGCCTGGGGAGTTTTTAAGAAAAGGCCGGTTTGATGAGATATTCTTTGTTGACTTGCCAACCAGCGAAGAGCGCCAAGATATTTTCAACATTCACCTGAGCAAGCGGCGTCGGGACATCGCTCGGTTCGATATCGAGCAACTGGCGAAAGTTTCCGACGGGTTCTCAGGAGCGGAAATTGAGCAGGCGATCATCGCATCGATGTACGACGCCTTCGCTCAAGAGCGAGAATTCACGCAGCTGGACATTATTGCCGCGATTAAATCAACACTGCCGCTGTCGAAGACAATGACAGAGCAAGTCACGGCCTTGCGAGACTGGGCCAGGCAGCGAGCGCGACCGGCTGCATCCTCCGTCGCCGAATATCAGCGACTGGAGTTCTAAAAGCTTTCTCCTGCTCCCAACAGGAGGAAAGGCTAGCAAGTCAATTGCTGGCGCGGTTACGACAAGTCGCACTGCGGCTTCATTCAAATCCAAACGTTGTCGAATCTCTCAAAGTCCAATTAGGAGGAAACCCAAATGTCTCACTTCAGCACCCTGCGCACCAAAATCACCGATGCCGAAATCCTGAAGGCTTCTCTGCGTGACCTGGGCATCACTGTCAAGACCGAAGCTGATGTTCGCGGCTATAATGGCCAACGGGTTCGTTCCGACATCGTGGCAGTTTTGGAAGGCGAATATGACCTGGGCTGGTCTCGCAACAGCGACGGTTCTTTCGACCTGATCGCTGACCTGTGGGGCGTTGCTAAGAAGCACAACCAAACCGAACTGATCAACTCCATCAATCAAAAGTACGCCGTTAACAAGACCTTGGCTGAAGTCCGCCGTCCCGGTCTGCAAAACGCCAACGTCAAGCTGGTCGTGCAAAAGTAATTAAACCGAGCGCGTTCCCAAGCTCGCGGGTTAACCGAATAAGGGGTTAACCCTTTTTTTTTGTCTATTCATCACAGGTCCCATTCCCATTCGGGGATGGGATTTTTTTTGCTCTCGCCTGGATGCTCGCACGTCCTGACAGATATAGCAGCCGTAATATAGCAGTGGGTCCTAACCAATAGGACTGCTACTATATATAATAAGACCCTCTCATCCCAATTTTGGATTTTAGAGGCGCGGATTTTGTATTTTCAAAAGCGGCATAAATGCCTTTTCAGATAGACTCAAAACTACTATCTATCTCAACTTAGTATTCTCCAAAGTTTGGATTTTAGATGCCCATATTTGGAATTGAATACGGCAGGAAAGCCTTTTCAGTCAGGCTAAACTGCCGCGCCGGCACAATCAAATTACAGTGCGTTCTGGCCGGTGAGTGGCGAGAAAGCCCGGTAGAAGTTCCTCAAACAAAGCCGGCACCGCCTCTGAATCGCATAATAGGGATGGGTGCTGTGAGAGCGCTGTCGCGTGCTTTTAGCATCACGCGGACGGTTGCCCGACCGGCGTGCGGGCGGTTCACTAAAAAATTTAGTATCTTTTGTCCTATGAAGTCTTTTACTCCCGAGTTAGACAGACAAATCCGGCGGTTGATGCGCGAGTGCGGCCAGCAAGCCGCACAAATGGCCACCCAGCAGTTTCAAGTGACCCAAAAAGGCCCTGCTGATTATGTCACAAGCATTGACCGCTGGCTGGACCGGCAGCTCTCCAGTGGCTTCGCACAGCTGTGCCCTGACGACGGGGCGATCACCGAAGAAAACGAGCAGTCCCGACAGGCATTTCACGCCGGCTACCGGCGGCTGTGGTGCATAGATCCCCTGGACGGCACCGAAGACTTCATCCAGAAACACCCGCATTACGCGATTATGATAGGGCTACTCTCAGACTACCAGCCAGTGGCCGGGTGGATCTACGCGCCGGCCTTTGACCGGCTCTACTGGGGCGGACCCGACTGGGGGCTGTTCCAAAGCTCTGGAGAAGCGCCGCCAGTGCCAATGGCAGCGCAGCAGCCCCCCGCACCCTCAGCATCCTTCTGTCGGGTCGTAATTGGCACCAAAGACCAGCGGAACTTTGGGGATGCGATCGCGCGAATCATCCCAGAAGTGGAATTTTATTCCCTGGGCAGTTTTGGCCTGAAAGTCCTGGAAGTCATCCAGGGGCGCGCCGGTCTTTATATCTATCTCAACCGCCGGGTCAAACTGTGGGACACCACCGGCCCTGTCGCTCTGGCCAAAGCTGCTGGGTTAACCTGCTGCGACTTGGAGGGCAAACCCCTCAGCTTTCACCCCGATGCCATTGACCCAGACACCTTGATCCACCACCAGCCCACAGTTATCGGTTGGCCACACTTCGTCGAGTCGCTGCTGCCAAAGATACAGGAGGCAGTCGCCGGCGTCTCCGCATAGGGATTTCCAGGACCTGACCCGCCCAAAGCCCTTCCCGCTGCCGCTTTGGGCGGCTTCTCCCCCGCGCCAGACAGCCCGTAAAGAATTCTGCGGGTTTTCCCTGACGCCAGGTGAGCGGGACTTTATCATCAAGAAAGAGCGACCATTCGCTGCTGCTTATACCAACCCAAGCCTTAGAGCTGTTGACTGCACCCTCTACCCAATCTTTTATCGTGACGTGCTCTCATGCAAACCGAAGCTTTTAGTGAGCTTTTCCCCCTTTTCAGCGCCGCCAATCCAGAGACACTGGAATGGCTGCTCTCCACTGCCGACCAGCGCGAATACCCAGCCAGCAGAGCCGTCTTGATGGAAGATGCCTGGGGCAATGCAGTTTACTTCTTAGTGTCTGGCTGGGTCAAAGTCCGCCGGCTCTCCGGAGACAGCACCGTGACGCTAGCAATCCTGGGTCGCGGCGATTTCTTTGGCGAAATGGCCATTCTCGACGAGTCCCCCCGCTCCACAGACGTGATTGCCCTCTCGCCAGTGAGACTGCTCAGCGTCTCCGCCAAGCGATTTATCCAAACCCTTTTCAAAGACGCCCAGCTGCACCACCGCATGCTGCAGCTGATGGTGCGGCGTCTGCGCATGACCAACTTTCGCTTCCAGCTGCGCAACCGCCCACCGGCAGTCAAGCTCGCCAACACCCTGATCTCCCTGGCGCAAAACTACGGTCAGCGAACCGACAGGGGAATAGAAATCTACAGCATCCCCTTCCAAGACTTAGCTGACGTGGCGGACATCACGATCGAAGAAACGGCCAAAATTATACAAAAACTCAAAGAAAAAGGCTGGCTCAAGATTGATGCTGACCGCCAGACCATGCATTTAGTAAATCTCAAACCTTTGACCCAGTTAGCTGGACACCTGTAAATGACAGAAGCAACCCAAGCTCCCCCCACCCGACTCCCCGCCCAAGCACCGGCCACTCACTACCAGGTGGCCATGCCCCAGCCAGAAAACCACTTGTTTGAAGTCACCCTGCTCCTGAGGGACTGGCACGCCCCCGTACTGGACTTAAAAATGCCGGTTTGGACCCCCGGCTCCTACCTGGTGCGGGAGTACGCCAAACACCTGCAAGATTTCTCGGCTGAAACCCTTGACAGACGCTCTTTAAAATGCTATAAGGTAGGCAAGAATCACTGGCAAATCCAAACCGCCGGCGTCTCGGAACTGGCGGTCCGCTACCGGGTGTTTGCCAGCGAGCTAACCGTGCGGACAAATCACCTCGACGCCACCCACGGCTATTTCAACGGTGCCGCCCTCTTCTTTTACCTGCCGGCATTTGAAAAGCAACCCATTCGCGTCACCGTCTCGCCGCCGCACCCGGAATGGCGCGTCACCACAGCCTTGCCCCCTGTGCCGGGAGAGCCCAACACCTTTTGCGCCCCGGACTTTGACACCCTGGTGGACAGCCCCTTCGAGATTGGCAAGCACCAGCTCTATGACTTTGAAGTTCTCGGCATTCCCCACCAACTGGCGATCTGGGGGCAGGGCAACGCCCAACCCGAGCGGATGATTTCCGATATCGACAAAATCATCCAAGTAGAAGCGGAAATGTTTGGAGGTCTGCCCTACGAGCGCTACCTGTTCCTGCTGCACCTGTCCTCTCAGGGATTTGGCGGTTTGGAACACAAAGACAGCTGTACATTAAATTATAACAGATTGGGCTTTCGCGCCAAAGATAAATACGAGCGCTTTATGCAGCTGGTGGCGCACGAATTTTTCCACCTGTGGAACGTCAAGCGCATCCGCCCGAAAGAGCTGGAAGTCTTTGACTACGAACAGGAAAACTACACGCCTTCCCTGTGGTTTTGTGAGGGCACCACGAGCTACTACGATTTGCTGATTCCCTTGCGCGCCGGCATCTACGATGCCAAGTGTTTCTTGGATCACTTGGGCAAGGAAATTACCCGCGTGCAGACCACACCGGGGCGGAAGGTTCAGCCGGCGAGCGAGTCGAGTTTCGATGCCTGGATTAAGCTCTACCGCCCGGACGCCAACAGCAACAACTCCCAAATTTCCTACTATTTGAAAGGGGAAATGGTGTCGCTGCTGCTGGATTTGCTGATTCGAGCGCGTCACGACAATCAGCGCTCGCTCGATGACGTGATGCGCGCCATGTGGGAGCGGTTTGGCAAATCGGAAATAGGCTTCACGCCGGCACAGTTGCAGCAGGCGATAGAGTCGGTTGCCGGTGCGGATTTGGGGCCCACTTGTTTGAAGGATTTCTTCGGGCGCTATGTTGACGGGACTGACGAGCTGCCTTTCGATGAGTATTTGGAGCCTTTTGGCCTGCGCCTGCAACCGGGTTACGAGGGCGAGCCGGTGCCCTTCACCGGCTTGACAGTTAAAGCAGAAAATGGTAAGCAGTTAATTAAATTTGTGGAGATAAACTCGCCGGCTCAGCTGGCGGGAATTGATGCCGGTGACGAGTTGCTGGCGATAGACGGCATCCGGGTGACGGCGGATCAGTTCAATGAGCGCCTCAGGGACTGCAAACCGGGCGAAACAATTGAGGTGGCGGTGTTCCACCAAGACGAATTGCGCGCCCTGCGAGTCACTTTGGATCAGCCTCGCCCCACTCGCTTCCAGGTGGTGCCGGTGGAGCGCAGGAAGCCGGTGCAGGAGAAAAACTTTGCCGGCTGGCTGGGGGTGTCGCTCTCGACGCTCGCATAGCCCTCTACTGCAAACTTTGGGCTGAAGCCCAACTACGAACCTTTGGGCTGAAGCCCAACTACGAACCTTTGGGCTGAAGCCCAACTACGAACCTTTGGGCTGAAGCCCAACTACGAACCTTTGGGCTGAAGCCCAACTACGAACCTTTGGGCTGAAGCCCAACTGCGAACCGCGCCTGGAAGGGGCTCAACAGTCGTTTCAAGTGAGGAGAAGAACCGATGAGTGTGGCTGAGGCTTCCCCGGCTATTCAGGAAACACCGACTCTGGATATAGCAGTAGCCATTTAGGGCGCGGACGTTGGACAGGCGTCTCGCCTGT
>NZ_KB235948.1:1475651-1499709 GCF_000332335.1 Kamptonema formosum PCC 10802
CAACTACGAACCTTTGGGCTGAAGCCCAACTACGAACCTTTGGGCTGAAGCCCAACTACGAACCTTTGGGCTGAAGCCCAACTACGAACCTTTGGGCTAAAGCCCAACTACGAACCTTTGGGCTGAAGCCCAACTACGAACCTTTGGGCTACGCTGAACTTACAAACTGGGCGCACCCTGCTATTTGTACCCTGTCGCCCACAGATCCAGGTTTTCTCGGCGCACTTCAATGTCACGGAAACCAGCTTCCTGCATTTTCTTTGCTAGGCTTTGGGCTGTGAAGCCGGTGCGGTGGGCCATGTAGTGGTTGCCGCGAGCGATTGCCTCTCCAAACCCGTAGAGAATATCAATCGCTGCGATCGGACCGGCAGCGGAAACATAAAGGGTGTCTTCTAAATTCCCCTCAGCCACACACTCCGCAACTTTCTGGATATCTGGCAGCGTAATCAGGGCAAAGCCACCCGGTTTCAAGACGCGGTAAAACTCTGCCAGCGCCACCGGCACTTCATGATTGAAGACATGCTCGAGATTGTGGGATGAGTAGAGTGCGTCAGCGAACTCACTCGCCACACCGCTCATATCTGTTATCGTTCCAATTATATCTGGTTTAACGCTCGGATCGATATCTAGCCGCACTTCAAGCCATTCTTTGGTGCGGAAGGTTTTGTGCAAACTGTCGCGCCCGTAAGGTCCACAGCCCACATGCAGGACTGTCTTCTGAGGTGAGCCGGTTTGCGGGGGTGCGATTTCTTGTTGCGCCAGCTTTTCGAGCACAGCCCGCTCGTAGAACTCCTCGAGCCCTCCCACACAGATTGTATCTTCATAGAGGCAGTCGTGACGCTGGCTCATGCGCTGCGAAATGTCCTGCCGCCACTGCCGGTCTAATCCCAGCCGCACCGCAATCTCAATATATTCAGCTTCATTTTGGGCAGCGGTATCCGTCACCCCTAGCATTCTCAAAATGGCAAAGGACTGACGCCCCCGCATGAACTCACCCGCACAAGTCACCACCGGCAAGTTGCAGGCAACCGCATCGAAAGTCGTGTGCCCCCCTGAAAAGCTCAGCGTATCGAGAAAGACATCTGAACACTGTAGCAAGCTCGTGTAGCCCTTCCAGTCTTGACTGGTCAAAAATACGCAATACTCCTCACTGTTCAGCCCCACTTTTGCAAAAGCGTTCTGCAGGCGCTGGCGAAATCGTCCTTGCAGACTGGAATTTGATTTATAGAAGCCGGTGGAGCGAAACACAAACACAAACTGAGCCTCAGGAACCCGGCGAGCGATTTCCGGATACAGGAAGTCGTACTGCGGCAAGTATTTGAACGTAGACTGACAGCATAAATACACAACTGCTCCCTCACGCAGCTGAAAATCCGAGCGATTTTTCGTAGGGTTGGGAATCTGCGGCTTCGGGTAAGAGATGCCCAAATTAGGGAGGCGAACAAGTTGTTCAGTGTAGTGGTCTTGCGCGTTCTCTGGTTCCAGCAAATCTCCCGACAAGAAGTAGTCAACTGTTGGCAACCCAGAAGTCACGGGATGCCCCCACGCCGCGCACTGAATGGGGGCGAGGCGCAAACCGGCTATTTGGGCGATCGGTGCCCACATCCCAATCGCTAAGAAAACCAGGACGTGCAAGTTATCTGAACGAATTTGTTGGCAGACAGCTTCCACACTGTTAGGGATGTGATAGAAATAATCGCTCAGATCTTTAAAGCTGACTGTTTTATAATCCAGTAATTTCGATCCCGTATGGTAGCAGTAAACTTCAAATTTATCCCTGTCCCGATTCTTGAGCCAACCCAATGCCCATTTAGTCCCGCTAGCATTCCCCAACTGATTGGATATATAGCCGATGCGAATTTTGCTATTCTTGTCCAGACCGGGCACTGGCAGTGTCCTCGCCCACTGCGGGTAGTAAGCGGACATGATTTGATGAATGAAAGTGCCATATTTGAGGTGCAAACTTATATCTTGATAGCCTTGATACGGCAGGTAAAAAATGCTTAATTCACCCGCAGCCATTACAGCTTTTTTTAGAGCTTCCTCCTCTTCTAAATGAGCTGTCTCTATGACTTCTTCCAGTCCCCGAATGAATCGCTGACGCCAGAGAGTGATTTCCTCTTCTGTGTCATAAAGAGGTGGGAGAAGTAACTTTCTGGTGATGGAGACAGATAAATTATCCGGTTGTGAGATAGGTGGATCTGTAAGACAGGCGAGGGCTTCTTGAGTGTGGCCATACTCGTTTAAGCAGTAAGCGTAAACCAAGCAGTCATTCCCATGCCTGAATTGATGAGTCTCTAAAAACCGGCCAAAGCAAGTAACAGCGTCTTCATGTTCTCCTTTGATCCCGTGAGCCTGACCCAAGTAATAGTAAGCTAGGCTGTCTTCTTTTGCTTCTAAGGCGAGTCCCAAGTTGTAGAAGATATCAGCCTCATCAGGATTTAAGCTTCTCGCTTTTTGATAAGCGTCTATGGCTTCGTCATATTTAGCCTGAGCCATCATAAGATTGCCCAGACTTATATAGTATCCGAACTGAGACGGGCTGTGTGAAATCGCTTTCTGAATCACTGACTCAGCTTCTTCAAACTCTCCTAATTCGCACAAAATATTGCCTAAATTATTGCAAGCGTCCGTGAAGTCCGGCTGCAAGGCAATTGCGTGCTTGTAAGCCTCAATCGCTTGATATATGTCCCCAGCCTTCTCAAAAAATGTGCCTAAATTGTAATGCAGTACAGCCTTCGAGGCATCAATTTCCAGGCATTTCAGGAGCGCTTCTATCGCTTCAGTATATCTTTGGATCAGAGAGTAAAGTATTCCTAGAGTCATCCAAGCATCGATATTGGCACTCTCATGCAGCAGCACTGTTTTCAACATGCGCTCTGCTTCATCATAGCGGCGCACCAGGTACAGTGTGTTCGTGGCCTCTTTGTAAAGTTTCTTAAGTTCCTCCCGTTTCCGCTCTGTTTGCAAATTGGAGATTGCTTCTATTACTGATTGCTGGCGCGCTAGCTGGCTGTCCGCATTAATTTCCTCCCCCTCTGTAATTCTATCCGCTTCCCAAGCCAGGACAATAATTCCATTCCAGAATGTCTCGCTAAAATGCCGGTCGGAATTCCAATGAAACAGCAAACTGCTTTGCTCGCTAGCAGCCAGGAAGTCGCGGGTGGCTTGCTGAACTGACTCGGAATTCGCCTCACTTAAAATAATCAGCGCTCTGTCTGCCAGAAAAGGTCTGACCAGGAGCAGGCTTAAAAGTTGCGACCTGTAGTCATGCCGGCCATCATAATAATACACCCCAATCTTCTCTTCCGAACCAAGTTCTCGCAGGTCGGAGAAAAAGTCTTCAAAGTTTTGCTGGCAGAAAAAGACTCGCTCCTCCAGATTGAATTCGGCTAGGTTTTCCGTGAGCTTTTGCAAATTTTCGCCCGAGTCGTCGAATTCAGAAAAATCATCCACCGCACAGGCCATCCCCTCTGTATGGTCAAGGAGAGCCCCGATTAGGCTAGCGCCCCGAAAGCAGCCTATTTCGCAATATACTTCCCCGGGTTCCATGCAGTCCACTGCAAAATTGAGTAACTGCATGATGTTAGGCGCTGTCATGCCTTCAACTCGGTCAAGCACCTGCTGAAATCGCTGGGACTTGGGGTGTACAGACGATAAACTCCAGTTCTCGTAAAAACTGGGCAGCTGTTCGATAAATCGTTGAATGTCCATCGTTATAGGCTAATGGGGGTGCTGGAGTTCTGTTGCTTTGAGTCAGGCCAAGCCCCAACTCATCTAAAATATTATCACACAATTTGAGATTTCAATGATTGCGTTGATCTCAAACGCACCTTTATTGGGAGGAAATACTTATGCCGCTACAGCCGCCCCCACCCCCCTCGATCACGCCCCGGCAGATGAACCTGCTGCGGGCTGTCGCTTCTATGGCTTGGTCTGATGGGGAACTCGCAACAGAAGAAGTGGATTTAATGCTCGACCGGTTCAGCCTGCTGTTTGGCACCGCCGGCACCCAGCAGCAGCAATCCCTCAAAGAAGAGCTGCGGGACTATATGATGCAAAACATCCCCCTAGAGGAATTAATTCCCCTACTCCCTAGCCCGGAGGAGCGGGAATTGGTGCTGCGACTGGGGTATGAAGTGATTGCCTCTAGCGCCCGCACGCCAGACGAACCGGCCATCAATGCTGAAGAGGCTGAAGCTTACAAGCGACTGGTGGGGCTGCTTAACCTGCCGGAAGATGCGGTTGAGCGCATAGAGGCGGAATGCCAGCAGGCTGCATACAGCCACGAGGGACTTGTCGGCCAGCTGGCGGACAAGCTGCAGCAATTCATCCAGGGCTGACCGGCAGGCTAATTGGTAGGTGTCGCACCGCAATGCCGGATGAAGAACCCCACCCCCCAACCCCTGCCCCTTATCCCCAGAGGGGGCCCCCCCTTCCCCGCAAGCGGGGAGGGGGGGTAAGAGGGATTTTCCATAAGCGGAAAAAGTTTCAATCATCCTCGCGCAGCGCCCTTTAGGCCATACTCATCTCCAGCATCCGCTGCATCGGTCGCAGCGCGGCTAAGCGCGTCTCTTCTGGGATGGTGATTTCTGGCGAGCGATTTTTCATAGCCAGATAGAGCTTTTCCAGGGTGTTCAGCCGCATGTGGGGGCACTCGTTGCAAGCGCAGTTGCTCACCGGCGGCGCTGGGATGAAGTGTTTGCCGGGTGCGAGCTTTTGCATTTGGTGAATGATGCCCGGTTCGGTGGCGACGATAAACGCTTTGCTGGGGCTGGCTTGAACGTATTTCAGCAGGGCGGAGGTGGAGCCGATGTAGCTGGCGTGGCGCAGCACCGGCGGCTCGCATTCCGGGTGGGCGATCGCAACGGCCTCTGGGTGCTCAATTTTCAGCTGCACTATCTTTTTTTCTGAGAAGTTTTCGTGCACCATGCAGCTGCCCTCCCACAGCACCATCTCCCTGCCGGTTTGCTCCATCACATACCTGCCCAGATTCCGGTCAGGGGCAAAAATCACCGGCTGGTCTTCCGGAATCTGGCGGACAATCTTAACCGCGTTGGAGCTCGTGCAGATGATGTCGCTCATCGCCTTGATGGCCGCTGAGCAGTTAATGTAGGACACAACGATATGGCCCGGGTGAGCCGCCTTAAACGCCGCAAAGGCTTCCGGGGGACAGCTGTCTGCCAGCGAGCAGCCGGCATTCAAGTCTGGCAGCAGTACCAGTTTGTCGGGATTGAGGATTTTTGCTGTTTCTGCCATGAAGTGGACGCCGGCAAAGACGATGGCGTCGGCGCTGGTGCTAGCTGCTTTGCGCGACAGTTCCAGCGAATCGCCAATACAGTCCGCAACGTCCTGAATGTCCGGGTCTTGGTAATAGTGCGCCAGAATCACCGCATTTAGCTCTTTTTTCAGAACTTGGATGCCCTCAAACAGGTCGTGGGGCAGAGCGGGAGTTTGGTCGCGCCGCAAAAGTGCAGTAGTAAACACAGTTGAATTGGTTTGGGTGTGCCCAAAGTGCTATCTATCATCAATTATAGTAATTTTAACCAAAATTCCCGAGGCAATGTGTGACTGGGGGTACAGAACGAGAATTCGGCTGGGGGGGAGTGCAAAAATGGCCCTGCTTTTTTATCCTGGATAAGGAGCGGCAAGGGAGTTGGCATGGTCATCAGTAAAGATAAACCCATCAAAATCGCTGTTATTGGAGACGTTCACGACCAGTGGGAAGAGGCGGACCGGCAATCTCTCAAGCACTTGGGAGTCGAGCTGGTGCTGTTTGTGGGGGACTTTGGCAACGAGTCGCTGCCGGTGGTGCGGGCGATAGCCGGTCTGGACATTCCCAAAGCAGCTATTTTGGGCAATCACGACGCCTGGCACACGGCCACGGACTGGGGTCGCAGCCAGTGCCCCTACGACCGGCACCAAGAAGATCGGGTGCGCGAGCAGCTAAATGTCCTGGGGGAGGCCCATGTGGGTTACGGAAAGCTGGACTTCCCAGAACTGGGTTTAACGGTAGTGGGCAGCCGTCCATTTACCTGGGGTGGATCGGAGTGGAAATATAGCGATTTCTATCGCGAGCGGTTTGGGGTGGGCAGTTTTGAGGCGTCTGCGGCTCGGATTATGGCCGCTGTCCGCCAAGCCGGCAGTGAGACGGTGATTTTTCTGGGCCACAACGGCCCGACCGGCTTGGGGGACCTGCCGGAAGATCCTTGCGGCAAAGACTGGAATCCGATTGGCGGCGACTTTGGCGATCCCGATTTCGAGGAGGCGATTGTCCAGACACGAGCGCTGGGCAAACAGATCCCCCTGGTGGCCTTTGGCCACATGCACCACCGGCTGCGCCACACCCAGAAGCGCCTGCGCCGGTGCGTGCATGTCAGTTCCGAGGGGACGGTATACTTGAATGCCGCCAGCGTGCCCCGCATTGTGCAAACCCCCACGGACCGGCGGCGGAATTTCTCCATTGTGTCCCTGTGTGCCGGTGCTGTCGAACAGATATCGCTGGTTTGGGTCAACCAAGATTTCCGGGTGGCGTCCGAGCAAATTCTTTATTGCCGCACCAGTGTTGTCGCCCAACCGGCAATCAGGTAGACATTGGCGAAGGAGCCGGTTATGATAATAATCGAGTCTCCACTGGAGAGGTGGCAGAGTTGGTCGATTGCGTCTGACTTGAAATCAGATGAGCCCGTAAGGGTTCCGGGGGTTCGAATCCCTCCCTCTCCGTTACATTGGGCTGGCACAGGGGCCGGCAGGTTGGGCGGCCACGGGGCGGGCGGCCACGGGGGGCCGCCCCTACAGTGTGTTAATTGGCCACAAGCCGTCCGGCAGGTGCCGGCGGACCGGCATTCTCTCCCAGAGTCCCGCTTTCGAGAGCCGGTGAGCGAATCAAACCTTTGCCGGTGGGCTCGGGGTTCCCCTCTCAACGCTCGCATAGCCCTCTCTAGCAGCCGTCATATTGGTTAGGCCCGGCGAACGCCGTACCTACGTCGGAACCAGCTAGGATAGGGGATCATTCCGACGATCGTGTCCGAACCTAAGTGAATATTGCCCAACTGCGAACTTTGGGCTTTAGCCCAACTGCGAACTTTGGGCTTTAGCCCAACTGCGAACCCAATACTTTATGGGGTGTTGCCACCGGCAGCCCCCGCCACAAAGTAAGCCGGCGAACGCTGACACAAAAAGTTGCCAGAAGGCAACGCCTGTCACTGACTGACATGAGAAGCTGCGATTTTTGAATGTGGCACCGGCAGCGCGAAAATCTAGCGGTGCGTCGTCACATTTGGCGGCGGTTGAGTGCCGGCACGGAAACCTTTTATGAGGTAGAATAGGCTTATCATTGCTGAAGCATGCGCGATTGTGCCAGGAGAGAATTCTCTTTTCCTATTGCCTAGCAACAGTGTTATAGCAGCAGTCATATTGGTTAGAAAAATAGAAGCTTCGGGAGCGAGGGAGCAAGGGAGGCCGGAATGTACGTTTCCTAAATGCTTACTGCTATATAGACGTAGGGCAGGCGGGACGCCCCCCCTGAAGGTCTAATGTTCTAACCTAAGTGCATACTGCTATATTGTGAAGAGCGGCGAAATAATGTAGAGACGCGACATGCCCTTGTCTCGGCAAAGGAACAACATATTGTTTGAGCGAGGATTGCGGTCCTGCTTAAGACGGATGGCTTGCCGGTGTGACAGTTTTCCCCCTTAATAATCTTAGCACAAGATGAGGCAAGTTTTAACCCAAAAAATTAAAATTTTTGATTAAAATTTAGCCAGCAGTCGGGATGAGATGTTTGCGGGGTGTGTGGTTGAGACTCGCCAGCCGCTTCAAATTCAAGTGATTATTAACCGCCTGTTTTGGTTTCTTCGAGGCGGGATCGGCGCTCTATCTGCGGCAGAGCAGAAAGTGAAAACGTGAGACAGCCGAAGGGATTGGCTTGAGGGCTCGCTGCCAAAAATCGCTCTGGCGTTGCGCCGGCAGAAACCAGGCAGAGCAGAACTGGCACGCGCCTGCGATTGAAAGGGCTGAAAAACGCTTGACTTGCGACCCTTCGCAGGGCTATTCTAGCGGGAAGAATAACCGGCAAATTGGGAAAGAAGCCAGACTTGGGCATTGGGGATTGGGGATTGGGCATCTTGGCTTTGGGATTTTGGATGCCCGGATTTTGGGTTGGGGATTGGGGATTGAATGTTTTGCTCAATGCGCCATGCGCCCGGGGCCATGCCCCGATGCCCACCGGCCATCTATTTGGTGCCCGCAAGGGCATAAAATGAGAGGTTGGCACTTTCAATACCAGATACCCCCCTGCAGTGAAGCTCTTTATTTACCACACCCCGGAATCCACACCCACCGGCAGCGTGCCGGACTGCGCGATCGCGGTCGATGTCCTCCGCGCCACGACCACAATGGCAACGGCACTGCATGCCGGTGCCGAGGCGGTGCAAGTCTTCAGCGATATGGATAAACTGATTAAAGTTAGCGAGGAGTGGCCTGCCGAGAAGCGCCTTCGCGCCGGCGAACGGGGCGGTTCTAAGGTGGCTGGGTGCGATCTGGGGAACTCTCCCCTGGACTGCACCCCGGAACTGATGGGAGGACGCCGGCTGTTCATCAGCACCACCAATGGCACGCGCTCCCTCCAGCGGGTGCAAGACGCTGCATCGGTTCTGGCGGCTGCTTTCATCAACCGGCAGGCGGTGGTGGACTATCTGGTGGCCAAACAGCCAGAAACGGTTTGGATTGTCGGTTCCGGTTGGGAGGGGAGCTTCTCTCTGGAAGATACCGCCTGTGCTGGTGCGATCGCGGACAGCCTCTTGACCGCTACCGGTGGTCAACTGGGCTCACTCGCCGGCAATGATGAAACGATCGCTGCGGTGGCGCTTTACCGCCAGTGGCAGGACCGGCTGCTGGAACTGATGCACCGCGCCAGTCACGGTCAGCGCCTGCTGCGCCTCGAGTGCCACGAAGACCTGAAATATTGCGCTCAAACCGATATTCTCGACATCGTGCCGGTGCAGCGAGAACCGGGAGTGCTGGTCAAGAATGGGTAATTGGGCATAGGGTATGGGGAATGGGAGGGCATGGCGCATGGAGAAGATTTTCAGCTTTTGCCCTATGCCCCATGCCCGAACGCCCAGAATTATCTATTAGCAATTAGCAATCGCTGATACATTTACGCGACGTTATCTCGGACAATCCCGGACAACGCAACGATGGCACTATCCCCGATAAAAGTGATAGAGGCGGTATCCCGCAAAGCTTTCAGGAAAATCCCGTCAGCGCTATTTCAGGAACGTTTTAAGACGGTGTTTTGGCACCCCCTCACCTTGGGCGTCTTCAAGTCAGCGCCGTTTTTGTTGCTTTAAGCTCAAGAACCCGTTTCACCTGGCAACCGTGTCGGAAGTCTCAAAGGCGGGTCGAGAATTAAGCGCGACATCAAACGGTTGGCATGATTCGCGCTACGCTATGCATGCTCCTGATTTATTGCATTATACCGCGTTCCGCTGCTTTGCGTCAAGAATCCAGGATTAAATCCAGCTCCTTCAAACAGGCAGCAATGCGCCTTGCGGCTCCGGGCGAACCCATGCGCCTCTGGCCATTTTCAGCAATCTCCTGGAGCCGGTCTGGATCGCGCAGCAGCCAGCGCACAGCACCGGCAACCTCTGCCGGTTGCTGCACCAAAATTAAAGATGACCCCAGCAGGCGACTTTGCGCCTCGGCAAAGGCGGGGGTGAACTGGGGACCCGCGCCTGGAATGGCGATTGCCGGCTTTCCCAAACCGACAAACTGTTCTGTGGCGGTGCCGGCCATTGCAATGGCCAGGTCTGCCAGCTGCAGGCACTCCACAAAAGCGTGCTGGCTGAGGATAGTGGTGGCATTTCCCAGGCTGAATGTCAAAGCGGAACTGTCCCCAATCGGGGGCAGAGTTTTCTCCTTGAGCTTGATCGCCGACGGGTGGGACGCCGGCGCGGCGCTTTGGCGCTCTTTCTGCCGCCAGCCATCCACTTCCAGCTTTTCGCACAAGGGTTCTAGACTTAAGCCCGGGGCGATCGCCGCCAGAAACACCGGATCGCGCTCGTAGAAGGTTTCGCACATGCCGGTGACAGCTTTCATTATTAGCTGCCAGTTGGCGTAAGCTTCGGGCGATCTGGAACCGGGGAGGAGGGCGACAATTAGGGAGCGCTTGATTTCGTTGATTTCAGCATCTGGATCGTAGAAAAGCGCCGGCGGGTTTTCCGAGTGGAGGTCGTCCATCATCGGGTTGCCCAGATCGAAGGCGGGAATGGAAAACCTGCGCAAGCTGTCGGAGGTCAGCGAGTCTCTCGGAAAGACGGCTTTACACCGGCGCTGGCGCATCAGCCATCGCTCCGGAGGCAGATAAACGCATTCGGACTGGATCTCGCGACGCCCATCCGCCGAGAAGCGCTTCAGCGGGCCGGTTTCATCCCGCAGATAGTATTCGGATTTCGCCGTCCCCACAAAGGCATAGGGTGCTCCGCTCATCCAGGCGAGCAGCAGCGGCACAATATCCCCCACGGCTAAGATGGCTCCGCCTTCTTTGGCCCAAGCCCGCACGGCTCCGATCTGGCTGAAAGTCAGCTGCAGCAAGCCGCCTTGCAAGTCCCGCCACAGCTGACGCCCATCCATATAGATAAAGCCGCCCGAGGGCATTGCCCTGACGGGGCCAATGATCGGGACGCCCTTCAGGCCGGTGTAGGCTCGCCCCTCACCCACCAGGGGGAGGGCTGCCAATTTTGGGGGTTTTGGCAAAAGCTGAAGTTGCCGCAAAATCCGGACGGCAATGGCGTCCTCCCCATGTCCATTGCTCAGGCAAAGTAGCTTCAATCCCTGAACCTCCCCAAGATCCCCTTTTTATCCAGGATAGCTGCCGGTGGCTAGATTGTAGCCGGTTGCGCCCCAGTTGCCGGCAGGCGTTCCCCCCAACCCTGCGGTTGCTCTTTTCCCTGAGGTTCGGTTAACCGAACAAAAACGGTACTGAGAAACCCGGTTTCTTTAAGAACCCGGGTTTCTGGGGTGTACTGCCGTTGCCGGTTTGGGGGATGGGGCGAGCCGGCAGGCGCTCCCGCCGGTCCTGCGGTTGCTCTTTTTCCCTGAGGTTCGGTTAACCGAATAAAACTAATCGGTTATCACGACCTGAAAACGGCTGGCATTCTCCTGTCGGTGAAAATATTTGACTATAATGAAGGAAGAACACGAGGGGCATTAATTGGTTTCGACTGGTGAGCGAAAGCTGCCCTGTGATTCAGGCCGAGAGTGAGCCTTCTCTCGTAAATACCGGGTTCAAAAAAAAGTAAATGCGAATAACATCGTAAAATTTGCTCGTAAGGAAGCCCCTGTGGTTGCCTAAAAACCTCTAATCAGGTTCGAGCGTCTGTAGTCTGACTCCGTTAAGGGCTGCAGACAAAACCCCAACGGATGCTCTAGCAAGGTTCCTCTGGTTGTTTGCTAGCTAAGACTTAACCAAAGTATCCTGTCATCCGGGATAATGGATGGTTCCCGCCCTGAGGGTTAGAAGGGCTAAGCCTGTGAATGAGCGGGAGGTCAATACCTCGCTAGGACGCGAGTTCGACACTCGCATGCTCCACTATATAACTATTTAGTGATGAAACCCCACCCTATACTTATTAGTAAGGGTGGTTTTCAATTTTTATGGGACAACCGACAGTAACTCTAACTTGTGCAAATCCAGCTTGTGAGAAGCTGTTTACCAAGCCGCGAGGTGAGTTTAATCGCAGTGAAAGGCTAGGCCGGCAGCATTTTTGCTCTCTCAAGTGTTCCGCACAAGTCTATGGCATAAAAAACTTTAAAGGCAGGCTAAATACTGATACTTCTTACTTGAGAGACATAATCAGGCAAGATGAGTATTCTCCTTTTAGATATTGTTGGAAATTTATAAAAAAATCCGTTAAGCATAGGAAAAAAGAGTCTTCTGTCACCCTGCACGATCTCAAGGAGGTGTGGGAGCGGCAGCAAGGGATTTGCCCCTATACGGGATGGGAGTTAGTGCTTTTACCTTGCACAACAAGCTATTTGGGGATACCTTTAACACCCAACCGCGCTAGTGTTGACCGGCGGGATTCGTCGAAAGGATACACGCCCGACAATATCCAATTCGTGGCAATTATCGCTAATTTTGCCAAAAACGCTTTTACAGAAGAACAATTGCTAGAATTTTGCTATGCAGTCACCGGCTTCTGGGGACAGGAGCACAACAGGTACTGCGCTTTGGCGGATGCCGGTGACTGCAATATTAACACTTTACCCCAACTGAGGGCCGAACCGGCTAGACAGGTGAACCGGCGTTTCGGAATACTCTCCCTTTCGCCAGCATCTCAAATTGGCGAGACGGCGCGTCAAAGGCAAAGACCGGCAGTGCACTATCACCGTAAAATATTTAAAGGAACTGTGGGAAAAACAGGGCGGGCGATGCCCTTACACCGGCTGGGAATTGGACAATCCCGAAACAACTAAAGATTGGGACAATTGCTCACTCCACCCCAGACGGGCGAGTCTGGACAGGATAGATTCGTCCCTCGGATATGTGCCGGGAAATGTGCAGTTTGTCTCAGTGATAGCCAACGCGCGCCAAGTGCGATTTCCCCGAAGATGCGCTGCTGCAATTCTGCAAAGCAGTGGTTGACAGCCGGGTGAGCGAGTGATAAAATAGTGGGAGAATGCGCAGAGGGGCATTCGGGAGCGTCCCGCTGTGCCGGCGCAAAGGGTGCCGGCAGTAGGGAGGGTGCCGGCTAGAGAGGTTATCCGCCTTTTAGGTTCAGGGTTGTGAGAGGGGATACGGGTTTATTTAGCCCGCGCAGGCGGGCTTTGTTTGTATAGCCGCGATTTCAATCGCCAGGGGGTATATGCAAACAAGGGTACGCTGGCGAAGCATTCTGATGCTCTTATCCCCTATACGGGAGCGAGCAGAGCGAGTCAATTCAGCCTAATGAAATTTTAACTTATTTTAAACTTATGGACAAGAGGGAATTGAAAAACGAGCTCGGCGAACTTTTTTGCAGGATAGAATATGACGCCGCCAATGGCTGGCTGGTAGCAAGCTGGAAGAACTTTGTTACTTACGATATAATAAAGCAAGGGTGCGAAGCCATATTAGAGATGATAAAAGAATATAACTGTGACAAGTTACTGGTGGACACTTTCTTGGCGAAAGGCCCTTGGGCGCAAACGAATGAGTGGCAGGAAAAGGATTTTCTGCCCCGAACAGTAGAAGCAGGTTTGCGATACACGGCTTTTGTGGTGTCGCTGAACAGTTTTAATGCGCTGTCTGCTAAGGATTTAGAAAAAAGGACGGAAAAGCTGGATTTGGAAATGGTATATTTCAATAATTTGGAAGAGGCGAAGGTTTGGCTGCAAGGGAAGCCCCCACAGGACAGGCGAGACGCCTGTCCTACGTCGGGTCACTGACGGCATTAAAGCGGCGCGGGAATATCATCGCAGAGGTGCCGGTCGATATTCGCATTGGGATTCTTCTGCAAAGACTCGCGCAGCAAATCGCAACCGCGCTTCGTTAGCTTGTCCAAATCCCAATCCAAATCCCACACCCTCACGGAATAGTCAGCACTGGCGGAAGCGATCCGCTTGCCATCGGGGCTGAAAACTGCGCTAATGACAGAAGCGCTGTGCCCGCTGAGGGTGACGAGAACCTTGCCGGTGCCGGCGTCCCAGATTTTCACGGTTCTGTCATCGCTGGCGGAAGCAATCCGCTTGCCGTCGGGGCTGAAAACTGCGCTAATGACAATATCGCTGTGCCCTTTCCCCAAGCGATTTGGCGGTTTCACCCCGTAAACTCCCTGCGCTAGGGCATATACAAGTTCATTTCGGGTGCTGGCATCTGCCCAAAACACCTATTTGAGAAGTTTTCTGGCTTTTAAGCTTTCTGTGAGCGCCTGTTCTTTATTCGGGGCAGAGAGCGCTTTTGAAGATTGAATAACAGTGTTGAGCTGATTGATTTGGGCCTGCTGCCACCCCCACCCAGCGAATCCTGCCAGAAAAGCGAACGCCGAAAAACCGGCAAGTCCGATAACCGTGCGCTGTCGCCCCTGTTCTTTCTCTTTTATCTCCCTATCCCGCAGCGCCAAACTCTTCTGGATGAAGACTCCCTCGTCTGGGCTGAGCTGATCTAGACGCTGCCGGTGCCACTCTTCCGCCTGTGCCAGCGGTGCGCCTCGCAGCAGCGCCCCATCATCCGCACCGGCATCCTCCCACTCCCGCATCCTCGCCTTCAGCCGTTCTTGCCAAGTGCGGAACTCGCGGTTATCCTTCACCCACCGGCGCAGCGTTCCCCACTCCCGGATCAGCGCCTCGTGGACAACTTCCACCGTCTCCTCACCGGCACTCTCATCCCGCGCCGTCACCACCAGACGCGCACCCGCCAAATAGGTCACCAAATCCCAGTTCTCTTCCCCCACCTCAGCCCTAGTGGCTGTGCGGCGGGTGTCCTCGGTGCGTTCCTCGGGGCGCACCAGCTGGATAAACACCCGCTGCGCCCGCTGCTTGTCAGCCTCACTCAGCTGGCCATATTCTTCTTCGGCGTAACGAGCTAGCGCTTTATCCACGCCGCCAATCTCCTCGTAAGCGTCATGGGTGAGTTTCCCGTCTCGCTGTTTCTCCCACAGCTGCGTCAGGGTAAATTCCAGCAGCGGCAAATTCCCCGGCGACTCCTGTACGTCATCGAGAATTCGCTCAGTCAGCCCCTCCTCCAGTCCCACCTGCATTTTCTCGGCAGGTTCCTCAATTGCTGCCCGCATTTCATCGCGGTTCATCGCACTGAGAAACTGCGGCGCGTGCTGCCGCAAGGCTTCCCCGAAGGCGGGATAATCCAGGACATAATTCAAAAAGTCAGCCCGCAGCGTCAGCACCAGCGTCAAGTGGCGCGGGGCTGACTGAATAGCTGCCAGCAAAGCATCCACAAACCGCTGTTGATCCTGGGTATCCTGGCAGAGGGTGTACAGTTCCTCAAATTGGTCGATTGCCAACAACAGCCGCTTGTCGGGATTGCGTTGCAGAATGCTTGCCACAACTTGCGCCAGCGTCAACTCGCGCTTCATGTCTGCAAACAGTTCTGCTGCTCGCCCAGGCTGTTGAATTTCATCAAGTTCAGGCTTGAGCAAGCGCACTAGGGCAGAAGCCAGCCCATAAAAAGGCTGATTCTGAGGGCGAAAAGAGTCAATAAGCCAAATTCCTTCTTCCCGCAATCGGGGAATGAGTCCCGCAAACACAACGGAAGACTTGCCGCTGCCAGAAGAGCCAATCACAGCGACTAAAGGTTGGTGCGACTTGGATTAAGCCCTCGCTATTTTCTGCGCCCTCAACAAACCTCTCCCGCCCGAAAAAGAACCCAGCATCCTCCTCCCGGAAGGCAAACAAGCCCCGATACGGACAGATTGCATCGAGGCTAATTACTTTTTTTCGTCTAGCGCCCCCTTAAGAACTCGTCCGAGTGGCTGAAATGCCCTTCTCAATCCGTTTCCTGTATCCAGTTCCATCTCATAAGACAGAATGCCTGGTAGGAGAGGCAGAACCAGCTTTGCCTTTGCTGACGCCGGTGTTTTCGGTTCTTTCAGCTTGTCTAGAATCTCCTGCAATAATTGGATTACCTTATTATCGAGATGGCTGGCACTTGAGTTTGTCTCAATCAGTTCGACTTCCCGCACCACCTCAACAATGGCATTGCTCGCATCCTCTTCTGGGACTTCACAAAAGCGTGCCTCTTGAGCGAGAAGCCTCCAATACTCAGCCTCATACTTGCGAATGCTGGGCAAAATTTGCTCTCGGATTCGCTGCTTCATTTCGGTTTTCAGCGGGGGACTTGCACTCATCGCAAGTTCTATTTCCCACTCGCCAAGTTTCTCGTATTCCAAATTCAATATTTTTTCTAATTGCTCCAGTCTCTGATTCGGCATTTAAACGGAACCCCTGTGAAGTTAATTTTGGTAACGTTGCTAGCCTACTGAATACCTATACCGGCACATAGCAATGGGCCCCTGCACTCTTGGCCATTGCAAAGAGGGCCACTGTCGCCGTTTGGGGAAGTCACCACAACTGCGTTTCAGTCACTCTTTATATTGTGTCACACAACTGTTCAGTTCGCACGCCTGTCTGTTTGTCAAGATGCTGAAGCCGTTGGCCTTGCCAGCAGGCGAGCGCGTCAGTCTCTCCCTGCCCAAAGATTCCCTTATTAACACAAAGATGTTATTTTGTCAAGGATTATTCCGCAAAATTTGCCGGCGAGCCACCGGCATGCTGGCGCACCCGATCCAGTCGCCGCAGTGCAGCCGGCTGTTCACCGGCAGCATCCCGCATGGCTGCCGGTGGGCTGGCGCGGGCACACAAATCAATTTCAGGTTTGCAGTACCGGCTGCAGCCGTTACATTTCGGGGGGTGAGAGCCGGTTTCTCGCCCTCACGCAGTCAGGAGAAACCGGGTTTCTTATGGTGGGTAAGCGGTCAAATTCGGCAAAATTTGAGAAGAAAGCCGGTTTCTGGCCCCCGGTTTCTGGCCCCCCGCACTCAGAAGAAACTGCGGCGGTTGAAACCGGCCCCTTAAATTCTATCAAATCCCCCTCCCATTATATCACATTATTGGCTGGCGGTTTGTTTCCTCGTTTAAAAAATGTAGATGTTTTAAAATCTTCCTATGTGTGGGACAGTTGCTGCCAGTCAAGCGGCGCGGAAAAAGCTGCTGTCTAGCTGATGAGTTTCACCTTGGACATCAAAGGGGTTGGGACTTTTTGCTGGCGGATGGGAATATGAATAATAAACTCCGTACCCTGTCCGGGTTCTGAGACGCATTCCAACCGGCCCCGGTGTTTGTCCACGACAATCTGGTAGCTAATAGACAGCCCCAGCCCCGTGCCTTTGCCCACCGGCTTGGTGGTAAAAAAGGGTTCAAACAGGTGCTTGCGAACCTCTTCCGGCATGCCCGGGCCATTGTCGGCAATGCGGACAGCCACCCAGTTGCTATCTATCAGTTCGGTGCGGATGCGGATAGCCGGTTTCAAGTAACAGCTTTCTGGATGCGCCCCGGAGGCGAGGTTGCAGTTTCTGGATTTTGCCAAAGTATCAGACAGGTGATTCCTCACCCCTTCATTTCCGGGCATCTGGCACCCGACAGGGGACAGGGTTTCATCGTCTGACGGCTGGCACCTGAAGCATGCCGTCTCTAAGGCGTCAATGGCATTGCTGAGGATATTCATAAACACCTGGTTGAGGGTGCCGGCGTAGCAGTCCACCGGCGGCAAAATGCTGTACTCCTTAATAATCTCAATGGCGGGATGTGCCGATTTGGCTTTCAGCCGGTGGTGCAGGATCAGCAGGGTGCTGTCAATCCCGGAGTGAATGTCAACTCGCTTTTTATCCGCCTCATCCAGGCGGGAGAAGTTGCGCAAAGACAGGACAATCTGTCGGATGCGCTCCGCCCCCAGCTTCATGGAATCCAGCAGTTTCGGCAAGTCTACCGTCAGGAAATCGAGTTCTACAGCCTCTGTTTCCTCCTGGATTTCAGGAGTGGGGTCGGGGTATGTCTTGCGGTAGAGGTTGAGCAGGCGCAGCAGGTCTTGGATATACTCACTGGCATAGGACAGGTTGCCGTAGATAAAATTCACGGGATTGTTAATTTCGTGGGCGATGCCGGCAACCAATTGCCCGAGGGAAGACATTTTTTCCGCTTGCACCAGCTGGGCTTGGGTTTGCTGCAATTCCCGCAAGGTCTGCGCTAGGTGCTGGGTTTGCTGTCGCAGTTGAGATTCGGATTGCCGCAGGGCGAGCTCGGCACGCTGGCGCTCGAAAATATCTTGCTGGAGTCTGGCATTGGCGGCTTTTAGCTCAGCGGTGCGCTCCTCAACCAGTATTTGCAACTCGTCGTGAGCTTGTTGCAGGGCTTCTTCGGCGCGCCGGCGCTCGAAAATCTCTGTTTGCAATCGCTCGTTGGCCTGCTTTAACTCGCTGGTGCGATCTTCGACGGCGTGCTGCAGGGCTTCGATGATGCCGTACATTTCCTTGGGGTCGAGGGCTTGCAGCAAGCTCGTCTGGGAGACAATTCCCAGCAATTCCCCCTGAGTGCCGGTGACGACGATCCGCCGCACGTGCCGGCGCTGCATCTCTTCATGGGCGAACCACAGCGAATCCTCTGGAGTCAGACAGAAGAGGGGGGAGCTCATCACGTCTTTTGCCCGCAGTTTGGCCAAATCCAGCTCTAGCGCCTGAAACTGCACGATATCCCGCTCGGTGACAATGCCGGCAGGCACGGAGACAGGGGCGGGAGATGGCTCCAGAGCGCCCCCGCTTGCCTGCTGTTGAGCAATCACCACACAGCTGACGTGATGGCTTGCCATCAGCTGGGCCAGCTCAAACACGGATGCGTCTTTCGGGGCTTGGATCACTCGTGTGCTCATCACGTCCTTGACGAAGCGCAGCCGCGTCAGGATGTTGGCCGGTCGGAGGGCGTTGCGAATCGTCTCCGGCGTCACCATCCCCAGCAGCTTTCCCTCTGTGTCCAGGATTGGCAGGTGGCGAATCCGGTGCTGGCGAAATAGGGAAAGGGCTGTGAAAATGCCCAAACTGTGGGGCCCCTGCGCTCCAGATTGGGTGAGGGTAATCACTGGCTTGGTCATCACCTCCGCCACCTTGAAGTTTTTGAAGTCCTTGCGCGAAGCAGTCAGCCGGACAATATCCCGCTCTGTGAAGATTCCCAGTATAGGCCGCTCGCCTGTTTCCCCAGTTCCGGGCAGCGGGCAGTACATCCCCGCCTCGGCACCTGCCATCACCAGCACGCAGGTGGCGCGGATTTCCGGCGGTACAGTTGCGCTAGTCGGATGGCCGGCAGCCGGCAGCCGGCAGTTGCTCCTGACCTGGCTCATCAGTGCCAAGACTTCTGCTACAGGAGTTTCCGGTGAAACAATCAGGGGTAAGGGGTCAATGGCGTCTTCTAGAGCGGATGAATAGATGGGCGAGTCGTTTAGTGGCATGGCAGGTGCGCCTAATATAACAGGATGTTAAGAATGCTAGCGTTTCTTGGCCTGTAAGCCTTTAAACCCGAAATCTTTGTGAAAAAATACCTGCTTAGATAGTGCCTTACCTGCCCGTCAGTGCCAAGCAGTTGTTAAAATTTTTAAAACTTTTCTTAAAAATTGTTAAAATGGATGTCAGGTCGCGGACGGTCACTTAACCGCAATTGATCTCTGCGCCCCTGACCCTCACCCCCCCAATCCCTATCGCCCGAACGCCTGGCAATCAAGCGGAGGTGATAGCAGTCGTGCGTGCGGGAGTGGCGCGGCAGGGGTTCAGGCAGAAAGTCAATCCGATCGAGTCCGTTGAATTTATTTTAATACGACCGCGCTGCTTTCTGGTGCGGGGGTGCGGGGGTGCGAGTGCCGGGCTGTGCGGGGGTGCGGGGGGGAACATATGAGAGTTAATTAACCGGAATAAATCTCAGAGAGGGGGCCGGTGCCCGCTCGCGCCAGCAGGGAAAGCCGGCGCAATTTGAGGTCAGCGTGGGATTGCGGGTTGTGGGTGAAGCCCCAGAGCCAAGGTTTTGGCACCTAATTTACATAAAAAAAGCAGTGGGGTGCGGGCAGGACGCACCCCACTGCTTTTAAATTGGCGGCGGAGGAAGCAATCTAAATGCCAAAATGGCTCAAGGTGCCCAGAATCTGCTGGCACTGAGGGCACCGGCGGCCTTCCTGACAGGAGCAATTTTTCACCATCTCCAGCAGAAACCCTTTCAGCCGCCGGTTTTCTGCCAGCACTTTGGCAAAGCGAGTCTGCACCTGTTCTACAGATTGCAACAAATAAGCTAAATCCTCTTGAAATTCTTCGAGATGCTCTTGGGTGTCTTGGCTGAGAGCGTCAGAAATTTCCAAATGGGCGTGGAGGACAATTTCACTCAGTTGGTTGGCGGGATTGCTGTCCATAGCGCTGTCAAAGGTTTAGGATAGTGCTTAAGGGGTAAGGCTTAGAGCTAAGTTCTAAAGAAATTGTTAAGCCTTAGCGATGGCCACACACCGGGAATCTTGCAGGCAGGGGCGGGCTCAGCCAAAGTATCTCTGGGTTTTCCTGGATGTTACTGGACCCGCCCCTACTTTCGGTTTATACAGTAGAATAAACCGGGTGTATTCAGGCTTAACTTTGTCTTTATAAATGAACGCTAAGGGGTCAGGGTAGGGGGGAGAGGAAGTTAGGTGGCGGGGTGGGCTATTAACGCTACAGCTTGCGGGCTGGTCGGTTGGCGGTTGGCGTGCCAGTTAAACTCCAGGCGTTCGCTGTCACTGCTATTATAGCAAGGGTTAATCGTTAAAAGTTTACAGTTAAGTTTCATCTCAATCCGATGCCGGACGTTAACAAGTAACAATTAACAATTAACCGGCTGGCTACTTTTCTCGCCCGACAGGGTATAAAAGGGGCGGCTTGGTGGGTGCCGGCGGGCGGTTGGGATATTCCTCCTGCGGAGCGGCTTCGCCAATGGCTGCGCCCACCGGCACCGCCGGAGCAGCGCGCAGCGCCTCAACCAAATGCTCCAGTATTTCAATCTGAGCGGTGGTAAAATGGATGCTGAAGCCTTGCCCATCCCGCGCGTAGCCCGGACAGACGAGGGAGACAGAACCAACTCCATCGTGCTTGGCGATATACAGCCAGTCCTCGTCCGCAAGCTTGTAGTGAGTGTCCGTCCAACTTTTGAGCATTGTGATTCTCCGTGATAGTGCCTTATGGGGGCTCGTGTGTTTGAGCCGGCAGGACTGGCACAACGCCTGCAAGCCGGTGCCGGCGCCGCGCCCCACACAGCTGGGCCGCTGCAGCAGATACACCACATATAGCGTACTGATTGAGCTGACTCTGCCGCCAGCACCACCCGTACCGCTGTCTTGCGTTGATTTTTTACTCAACACTCCTATCCTAGCGCGGCGTTGATTTTTTCGTCAAGCGCTGAGTTGATTTTTTCTTCAAAATCGCCTATGATGCGGGTGTAGTCAGGAAAACAGAAGATGTGAGCGAGACATTTGGAAAGGAGATCCTTACAGCGCGCAAGGCCAAAGGATACAGCCAGCGAGAGCTGGCCAAGCTAGTTGAGCTGGACTTCACGTATCTGTCCAAACTGGAGAACGACCGGGCGGACTATCCCCCCAAGGAGGATGTGATTCGCTCGCTGGCGCGGCATCTGGAGTTGGACGCCGAGCAGTTAATTTGCCTTGCCGGCAGGTTGCCGCAAGGAGCGGAGGATTTTCTCAAGCAGCACTATAAGGAGATGCCGGCACTGCTGCGGAGGATGCGGGAAAATCCGGATTTTGCCCAAAAGGTGTTTCAAGCAGCGAGTGAGGGCGAGTAACCTTGAGCGTGTTCAAGCCGTATCGCTTCTATTCCAAGGAATCCATTGAGCGGCGGGCTTCTGAGCTGCTGATGCGGATGCAGCGGACGCCGAATTTCGCTCCCAGATGGCCATTTGAGGCCAGTCTGGTGGCGGACTTTTTGGATTTGGGCGTAGTTTGGGACTGCATACCGCCGGATTCCTATGGGCCGATCGCAGCGCGGATTCTGCCCGAGTTGCGGCAAATAGAGATTAACGAAGAGATTCTCAACCTCCCGCAGGGGTTTCAAGAATCGACGCTCGCCCATGAAATAGGCCACTGGGTGCTGCACATCAACCAGGACGAAGTGGACGGTGTTGCCAAGCAGCTGGAGCTGAATCTGGGGGATTTCGGGGCACCGGCGGCAAAGCCCTCACAGCCGTTTGTCTGCCGGGGGACGAGCGATAATTATAAGATAGAATCAATTGAGTGGCAAGCGCAGTATTTTGCCAGCTGCTTGCTGATGCCGCGCTATATTTTAGAGCAAAAACGGCAGGGACGGGATTTAACCAAGTGGTCGCATTTGTATAAGATTGCAGAGGAGCTAGGCGTCACCATCTCCAATCTGAAACACCGCCTCAAAGATTTGGGCTGGATTCACATTCCCAACGGAACGCGACAAATTCGTCTGGGAGCAACTGAGCCGCAGGGGCAAACGAGACTGTTTGGATCGTAGCCGGTGGAGCAATAATACTAATTTTGGATTTTAGATTTTGGATTTTGGATTGAAAAGCCAGACCTGAAGGGGGTTTTTGTCGTTAACACTCGACATTGGGGGCAGGCGAGACGCCTGCCCTACGTCCTAACCTAAGTGGCTAGTGCTATAAAGTTTTCAGGTACTCAATCAAGGCTTTTTTGTCATCAGCAGACAAATCAGTTCCATAGAGATGCCCCTGGTTGCTATTTGCCGGCACGCTGGTATCGTATTTAAAACCGGCACGCTCCGCGTCGGAACCGCTAGAGACAAAGCCGACTTTTTCCGGGTCATAAACATCATAGCCCCGATAGAAAACCTGAGGCCGGTTTTCTGGATTTTCCAGCAAGTCTTGCAGCGAGGGAACCGAACCGTTATGCAGGTAAGGTGCCCTCAACCAAAGCCCGTCAAGGGAAACCGCTACATAGCCGTTAGTTTTGCGCAAGTGGTCAAAGTCCCATTCGTAGCCTTCGGCAAACTGGTTGTAAGCCTCTGCAGCTTGCTGAGTCCACATATCTAAGCGGTGCCGGTCGGTGCCCACCTCTTCAACAGGAATCACTTTTCCTGTTCTCTCCCCGCCAAAAGCGTGACAGGAGCCACAGCTATTGGCAAAAATCAGACTTCCGGAAGATGCCAATTTCTCATCCACGGGATAGGGATATTTGGGAGGTGGAAGTTCCGTAATAAACTGCTGTACCCGCTGCAGACCGGCGATGTCAATTGACTTCTTGGTTGCGCCGTCACCAATCGCCCCAGTTTGGACTGTTTCCACCAGAGAAGTTTCCAACCCATCCCAGTGGAGCGCAAACTCTTCGTGAAGCTTTTGATTCCAAAGCGGCATCATGTCGGAGTTGCCAATCGTGCCATCTTTAGGCAGGTTCAAGATATTGAACTTAACCGGGTTAAAGGGGTCAATCCGCCCCGGTCCCCAGTCAGGGCGAGAATCGCTCCAGGCAAAGTCTTCCTGTTGCTGGAGCAGGGCTTTCTTGGTTTGGGGAATGATCAAATAGCGGTAGAGCAGTTTCTCAAACGGGGAAAACTCGTGATGGTACTTGATTTCGTCAAGGATATAGTCAGCGTTAAATCGCGGATCGCTGGCGCAGGCGCTCAGGAAGCGGATATAGCCCTGACTGTCAAATTTGCTGGAAGGACCGGCAGGGATAATTGCCGGCTTGTCTTTGGCGGTTTTCCGGAAGGTGCCGGTGTGGCAAGTCGCGCAATTTATCCCCACACGGGGAAAGCCAATGGTTTTCTTGGGAAAGCCCACCGGCATTTCTTTTCCCTCCTCCCATGTAATGCCCAGGGAAGTGTAGCCCCCCGGTGCTGGAAGCTTGTCGGGAAAGATGCGGGGGAGGACGAGCCAAATCCAATAGGGAACGCCCTGTTGCTGTTCTGTGCCAATAGAACCGTACTTAAAGTGTTCCTCGGCTGACTCGTAATAGGTGGGAACTTCGCGGAAAAGGCTGTACCACCCCACGCCCCCCACAATTGCAGCGAGAAGGACAAGGATTGCCGCAGCGCCTATTAGAATTCGCTTGAATTTTGCCTGAACTGTCTCCATCTAATTATATCTCTCCTTCTGTTCCATGTCAAGATGAAACCGGCAGCCGGTTGTAGCGGTTTTCAGCTGGATGAAGTGCGCCCCAGAAACCCCGAAGAGGGCGGTCTCCGTGGGTGGCCATTGGAGTCAATTTAAGCTGTGTCCCGCAGCCTCCCGGCGGTTGAAACCGCAGCTACACAGACGAAACCCGCCTGCGCGGGTTTTAAAAGTCCCGCTCTTCTCTTAAGTCCGCGCAGGCGGACTTGGTTGTAGTGCCGCGATTTCCAAGAGACTGTTGGCGAATTGATAGGGGGTTTTACCCCACCCCCAACCCCTCCCCGTTAACGGGGAGGGGAGCTTTCTGCGAACCATTGTCCCCTCCTTTCCTCGAAAAAAACCGCGCAGATTGTGAGAGTCTCGCTCCACTCTTAGCCCGCGAAGGCGGGCTTCGTCTGTATAG
>NZ_KB235948.1:1499809-1549276 GCF_000332335.1 Kamptonema formosum PCC 10802
CCACCCCCAACCCCTCCCCGTTAACGGGGAGGGGAGCTTTCTGGGAATCCTTATCCCCCCCTTTCCTCGTCTTTCCTGGAAAAAACCCGGGCAGATTTTGAGAGTCTCGATCCACTCTTAGCCCGCGTTGGGCGAAGCCCTTCCCGAAGGGTAGGCGGGCTTCGTCTGTATAGCCGCGATTTCAATCGCCAGGAACCTGGCCAACTAGCCAGTGGTCTAACCCCTCACGCATTCGCCAACAGCTTCTTTCCAATCGCCGGGAGCTTAAGTTGACACCGATGCACGGGGGCCCGCCCCTACGCTCACCGGGTTTCTCAGTCCCTCACCAATATGAACAACGCTATAAATCTCAGGAGACTTCCGCCAGCGGTTTCACGGAATTTTCGGGGCGCATGGCTTGAGCCAGCAGAATTGCCTGCACCACTCCAAAGAAAAGGTCAGTGAAACCAGCGGTAAGAAATCCCTTATCCTGGCCAAATACAAACACCGCCCCCAAAAAAAACCCAGCTCCCAAGGCTCGTGAGGGGAGCACCGACATCCAGGCGGTCGCTCTGTAGCGATAGGGGTCGATTGCGGCGGGAATGTAAAAGACGCTGATGATAAATAAAAGCATTCCAGCGAGGCGAACCCAGATAATGGGGTCGGGAATCCGCATGTGGAGGAACGAGAGCAGCTTTTCCGGAAAAAAGCAGCAGGGAATTACGAAAAGCAGGAAATTTGCCAGGATGCCGGCCCAAACGACGCGGCTAAACCATCTAGCGTAAAGATTCATTCTCTCTTCTCCTATCAAAGCTTCTTCATGTACTCGACCAGGGCGTCTTTTTCTTCTGGGGACAGGTCTGTCCCGTAGAGGTGCCCGCTGTTTCCGTTACCGGGAAGGGCTGTGTCGAACTTAAAAAAGTTACGTCCGTTTTCCGCCGGCACGTCGGAGACGAAGCCGACTTTTTTCTGGTCGAAAACGTCATAACCGCGATAGAATTGTTTCGGTCTGCTGTCTGGCTTTTCCAGCAAGTCCCGCAGGGTGGGGACTGAGCCATTGTGCAGGTAAGGTGCCCTTAACCAGAGCCCGTCCAGGGGCAAATTGGCGTAGCCATCGGTCTTGCGAAAATGTTGGAACCGCCACGGATAGCCGGCAAACAGGGTATTTTGGTTAGAGAGCATTTCGTAGGTGTAGGAATCGAGCCGGTGCCGGTCTGTGCCAATGTCTTCTACCGGCACTACTTTTCCCACCTGCGCTCCTCCGAAAGCGTGACAGCTGGCACAGGTGTTTTGATAAATGCGCTCGCCGGCACTCGCCAGCTGCTCATTAATTGCATAAGGATAGGAAGATGCCGGCAGTTCCCAGATCCAGTCCTCGACTCGCTTTATGCGGTCTAAATCTATGGAGGTTGGCGTCACACCGGCACCCAGCGCGGCGCTCTTGTTGCGCTCTTCCACCAAAGTGTTGTCGCCATCCCAGTGCAGCTGCATTCCCTGGCGCGGCTTTTGATTCCAAATGGAGGGCAAGTCAGCAACGCCAATTATTTCGCTGTCTGGCAGCTTGGCCATTGGGAAGTGGAATTGGACGGCTTTATAGGGGTTAAACGTATCCACCCGCCCCACACCCCATTCTGGCTGCCGGTTGAAAAAGGCGAAGGCGCTTCTTTGGTTAATCAGCGCATCCCTGGTGCGGGGAATTGCCAAATAGCGATAAATGAGTTTCTCGATAAAGTTGAGATTGCCGCCCGCCTTTTCGATTGCCGGCATCATGTCTTTCGGGTTGAATCGCGCATCCAAAGCGGCGGCTGACAGGAAATTGATATATCCCTGAAGGTTGAGGTTGTTCGCCGGCATTGCCGTGACAAGGTGGCGCTCGCTCTCTGGCGTCTCGCGAAACGTGCCGGTGTGGCAAACCGCGCAATTCAAGCCAACGCGCTCGATAAAGTTCTTCCGCCTGGAAAACCCAACCGGCATAGTTTTACCCGGTTCGTAAAGAAACCCCAGGGAGGCGTAACCGCCCTCACCAGGCAGATTTACCCGAAACATGTCGGGTAAAACTTTCCAAATCCAATAGGGAATTCCATTGACCGGCTCGCTGCCAATCGAGCCATACTTGAAGTGGTCTTCAATATCAGCATAATCCACCGGCGAGTTGGACAGCAAGGGCCAGAATGCTAGGGCAGCCACGAGGGCAACTCCAGCAACAGCCAGCCAAAGATGTTTGAAAGCTGCCTTGAGTATCCCCGGCAGCCGGGAGGGTTTTTCTTGTTCGCTCATGAATAAGTTCGCTCTCTGGATTTAAAGGCTCGGTTCAAACACTGACATGATTTCTCGCATCATTTTGTCGGAGTCGCCGCCGTAGCGGTCGAGTTCGTAGCAACCCAGGGGATTTTCAATCACATTGAGCAGGCACTTGTTGCAGTAAGTGCAGGGGGCTGGCGGGAGGTCTTCCCCCCGCTCAAAGAACTTAACCAGGTCGCTGTTAGCAATCAGGGGGCGAGCGATAGTCACGGCATCGCAAAACCCCTCACTGATGGCTTTGCGGATGTAGGAAGCCTGCTGGAAGCCGCCGGTGCACAAAACCGGAATACTGACGTGTTTTTTGATTTCGCGAGCGTCGCTAAGATTCACTCCTTGGTAAGCTTGCAGAAGTTTGCGGTATTTTTCGTCCTCCACCTTGTCCCCGCTTACAGGCTGGGGGGGGCGGCTCTTTTTTGTCCGGTCCCACAAGAATGAGAAAATCGGCCTTAAGAGCCAGTAGCGGAACAGCAGGTAGTTGCGTTTGGTATAGATGCCACTGGACAGCATGGTGTCATAGGTTTTTCTAATTACCTCGAAGGGGAAATCGCCGATGGGATTGAGCGGGTGCGGGAACAAGCTGCCGGTGGAGACGTGAACCGCATCAGCGCCGGCTTCTTCCGCCCATTTGCAAATCTGGATAGAATCTTCGAGGGTGTTGCCTCTTTTTTCCCAAAAGGTGACGGCGTTGTTGTAGTCTGCGGCGCTGATTTTAAATTGCAAGTGGAAATCGTTTCCCACTTCTTTGCGGATGGCTTTAATCGTATCGAGCAGGAAGCGGGCTCGATTTTCCAACGAGCCGCCATACTCATCCTTGCGGTCATTAATGCCCGAACTGAGAAATTGGGTGAAGAGATAGCCATTGGCGCTGTGCAGTTCAACGCCATCGAGTCCTGCTTCGCGGGCGCGTCTAGCACCGTCTGCAAAGTCCTGGACGGTTTGCTTAATTTCATCGCGGGTCATGGCTTGACACAGGAAGCCGTGGAAGGGCTCGGTTTTGCTCGTTGAGGAGAGGGCTTTCCGGTCAAGGTTCTCAACGCCGGCGATATCCTGCTGTCGCCCAGAATGGCTGAGCTGCATAATAAATTTGCAGTCATATTCGTGTGCCTTTTCGCCCACTTTCCGCCAGAAAGGTATGCGCTCGTCGCAGTTGATGGTGGCGTAGTTGGGCATAATCCGCCCCCGAATGTGAACCGGCACGAAGGAAGATACAATCGCCCCCACACCGCCGCGAGCGAATTTCTCTTCCCAGTTGATACGGGCTTGGGTGCCCGAGCCGTTATAGTTGTCCCACCGCCCGGAAATGCTGGATCTAAAGATGCGGTTCTTGACGGTGAGGTTGCGGAACTTCAGCGGTTCAAATATAATGTCGCTCTCCACGTTAATCTCTCCTAATTTTCCACTGTGCTGGGTGGGGCGGAAAGCCGGTTTCTTTGAGGAACCGGCTTTTTCAGCTCTCACAGAACTCAGCACAAATTAGGCATCCAACTGTACAGAGATGCCTGAAGGAACTGTTGTGGAGATGCCCTGATTTAGGTCTGTAAATGATAGCGCCCAGAAACCCGGTTTCTTAGAGAAACCGGGTTTCTCAGCCCCTTTCGGGTGGCGCTTGCCAGAGGTGCCGGCTGCCGGTTGACATTTAAGTGTCTGGGCGGCTAGCATGGTCGTAAGGGGTGACACCCCTCGCCTGCGTTATTACTGAACTTTAACACATCTTACAGGGAAGTGTCTAGAGTTTTCAGTGAAATTCGGGATAATTGGGCGGCTGGCAGCGGCTGGGAGATGTCCCACCGGCTGTCTTGCCTAAGTGTTTTTACGCAGGCAAGACGCCGCAGGCACAGGCGAGACGGCGTAGGCACAGGCGTCTCGCCTGTGCACACCCTGCGATCCTCGATTTTTCGGGTGCTATAGCGCGTCCTATACCTTCGTGTAAATTTCAGAACCCCGGTTTCTTTAAGAAACCGGGGTTCTGGACCCAGGCGCGTTTGCGCAAATCAGTTAGAACTGCTATATCTGCTGCGAAAAGCTGCGAAGTCTCTAACCAAATCACGCAGGGATTGCATCCGGATTGCACGATTTCAGCAGCGATCTAATGTCCTGTGTTCGCGCTGCGGCGCAAGCGGGTCAGCTTAAATACTCATCCTTAGGGAAAGCCTCTTGAAAAACGCCTTATTGAGTCTTGTAGAGAGGCGACGATTTTTCGCGCCTGTAGCTTGCCGGCAGGCTTGCCGGCGCGCGAGCGATCTTTCTTTCTTCTATCTGTCTGGCGACAGAAATATTTGATGAAAAAGTCACGTTTAGTTATTGCGTGCTGTCTGGCGATCCTGACCTTGATTGGAGCCACCGGCTACGTTCAAGGTTGGGCGGGAGTGCCAGCAGCTCTCACCTCATACTGTGAGGATATCGGCTATCTGCCACCGGCGCGGAACCTGACTGAGGCAGAAAACCGGGGGCGGTGTACCTGGTATCTCTGGACTGGCGGAAACGAAAAATTCTGGCGTCAAGCGACTTTGAAAACAGCAGGCAATGTGGACTTGCTGAAATTGGTTGACTCGCGCCAGCACGACGAGCGTTTCAAACTGCTAGGAGCGGTAAACGATCCGGGGTGCAAAAAAGCGACAGGACCCGACGAATATGGCTTGTGGCTGGATGAGTGCCGGGACCCGCACTCCACCGGCGTCATCGGTTTGCGCAAGTTCAAAAACCCAAATTTTGACCCCGCAAAATGGGACGCTCAAAAGTACGAGTCAGATCCGACTGTCGAGCCGCCCTACCGGGTGGGAATGTCTTGCGCGGTGTGCCATGTCGCTTTCAATCCGCTCAATCCGCCGGCTGACGTAAAAGCGCCCCAGTGGGAAAACCTCGTAGGGGTGCTCGGCAACCAGTACCTTGAGGAAGGCAAATTATTCGGCAGCCACCTGACACCAGAGGATTTTGCTTGGCACGTCCTTAACACGCAGCAACCGGGCACATCTGACACCTCTCGAATTGGCAGCGATGGCATCAATAACCCCAACGCCATTAACTCTATCTTCAACTTGGGGAACCGGCCAAAACATGAGGAGGTGATGAACGATGGCACAACCAAAGCTGTGAATCACATTCTCAAGGATGGCGCAGATTCCATCGGCGTTGCGGAAGCCTCCCTGCGCGTCTATGTCAATATCGGCATGTGCGGGGACTACTGGCTGACGCTTCACGATGCCTTCCAAGGCAGAACTCCCCAAAAACCTTTTGATATGGAAAAGGCGAGGGCGGAGTGCGAGGACTGGCGGAATACGGAAGCCCGCATGGCCAATGCGGAAGCTTTCTTGAAATCGGTACAGCCGATGTATCTGAAAGATGCGCCCGGTGGCGGAGCTTTCCTGACTAAAGATCAGGCAGTCTTAGAGCGAGGGAAGGTTATTTTTGCCGATACTTGCGCCAAGTGCCACTCCAGCAAGCAGCCACCAGAAGAGATTGCTGCCGGTTCGGAAAAAGCCAAGCAGTGGTATCGGGATTCTGTCCGGAATCCCGATTTCCTGGTGGGGAATTTCTTGTCTGACGACAAGCGCTATCCGATTACAGAGATTGGCACTAATGCCGCCCGCGCTTTGGCGACGAATGCAATCGAGGGCCATCTCTGGGAGCAGTTCTCGTCTAAGACTTATAAGGAATTGCCATCTCCGGGCAAACTTGAGCTGTTCAATCCTCTCGATCCGAAAACCCCGATAGAATTTGAGGTGCCCGCCGGCGGGCGGGGCTATTACCGCACTCCCTCGCTCGTCAGTATTTGGGCGACAGCGCCTTTCTTCCACAACAATTCTCTGGGAGAATATACCAAAGATCCTTCGGTAGAAGGGCGCGTAAAAGCGTATACGGATGCGATGGAAAAGCTCTTGTGGCCGGAAAACCGGCTTGGCCCCAAATCCATTAAAGTGACGTCAGCCGACAGCAAACTCACACTTCCCGACGGGACAGAGGTGCCGGTTCCTAAAGGCACGCCGGTGAATTTGATTGCCAATATAGACCCGAAAGCTCTGTCGGGTGAATTGGATCTCTCTGGCGGGCCGGCTGCTGTTCTCCAGCAGCTGTTAAAGGCCAATCAATCTCCCGATTTGATTGAAGATAAGGGGCACTACTTTGGAGCGGAACTTTCCGATGAGGACAAGAAAGCGCTCATTGAATTTGTGAAGACATTCTAACTTAACGGCTAGCGTGAACATCTAGAAACCGGGTTGGTTAAAGAAACCCGGTTTCTCTCCGCCATGTTATGCTGAATAATGTCTGCTTAAAACGCGCAAACGTCTCTTGTAGAAAAAGCGCGCCCTGCATTTTGTAGAGACAAGAGCATGTCGCGTCTCTACATTGACGGACAAGATGATTTGGAGACAACCTAAACTTATGAACGACAAGCAAACTCGGCAAAAAACTGCCCTAATTACTGGTGCCTCCAGTGGGATTGGCTGCGAATTGAGTAAGTTATTCGCCGGCGGCGGCTACAATTTGGTGCTGGTCGCTAGGAGCGAGCCAAAGCTCCGCCAAATAGCGGAGGAATTAAAAGGGAAATTCGGCATTTCGGTGACGGCGGTTGCCAAGGATTTATCTGTCCCCAGCTCTCCTGACGAGATTTTTAGCGAGCTGCAGCAGCAATCGATTAAAATAGACGCGCTCGTCAACAATGCCGGTTTTGCAACTTACGGGTTATTTGCTGAAACTGACCTGAAGGCTGAGCTGCAAATGATGGAGGTCAATATGGTCAGCCTGACTCATTTAACCAAGTTATTTCTCAGGGATATGCTGGAGCAAGGCGAGGGGAAAATCTTAAACATAGCCTCAACAGCTGCCTTTCAGCCTGGGCCACTTATGGCGGTGTATTACGCCACCAAGGCTTATGTTTTATCTTTCTCTGAGGCGCTCGCCAATGAGTTAAGCGGGTCTGGCGTCACCGTGACTGCTCTCTGTCCGGGTCCGACAGAATCGGGCTTTCAAAAAAGGGCTAATATGGAAGAATCGCGGCTGGTCAGCGGCGAGATTATGGATGCGGAAACTGTGGCGAATATTGGCTATCGCGGCTTGATGGAAAACCAAACGGTTGTGATTCCCGGTCTGAAAAATCAGCTGCTGGCTCTCAGTGTGAGGTTTACCCCCAGAGATTGGGTGACTAAAATCGTGAGGAATATGCAGGAAAGAGTTAACAAAGTTTCCTCCTAGGAAGAGTGGGGTGCGTTCCTGGGGGGAGCGCTACTTCTTTGGGTGCGTTCCTGGGGGGGGAGCGCACCCTACTTCTTTGGGGGAGTTCCTGGGGGGAACGCACCCTACTTCTGAGAGCGTCTGTGACAATCGAGGGGGGCTCTCCTGCGGCGGACAGCTGCGTAAGGGGACTTTTCCTGCCAGTGGGGCTGGCACACACTGCACCGGCGTTTAAAATTGTGATTTTTATGCTATAAAACAGCTCTCACCGGCTTGAGTTGATATAAAAAAGTTTACAATAGCTTAAAAATCATAAAGGAATCATAAAGGAAAGATGAAATCTCGCTCGTTGCCCAACTGGTTGCGACGTTCGGCAGTGGTGGTGGCGCTTGCCTGCCTCTATTATGGCGCGGCTAAACTGGGGCAGTCAATGGCCATCCTGCCGGGAAATCAGATGCCGGTGTGGCCACCGGCAGGTTTCGGCTTGGCGGCTGTCCTGCTGCTGGGATATGGGGTGTGGCCCGCTCTCGCCCTGGGGGCGTTCCTCGCCGTCGCGCCGGAAATGTCTGCCACCGGCATTGCGGCTGCCCTCGCCTCCGCAGCAGCGGACACCGTGACTCCCCTGCTGGGTGGCTTCCTGCTGCGCCGGTTTGCCGGCACCAGCATGCGGCTGGACAGGGCTGGGGATGTTTTCAGATTTGCCGCCTTCGGGGCGCTGCTCAGCCCGGTTGCGGGCGCTGCTGCCGGCGCACTGGCTGACTGTCTGAGCGGGCGCGTTCCGTGGGAAGCTTGTGGAACAGTTTGGTTTAGCCGGTGGGCCGCCAGCGCCATTGGCGTTCTCGCCGTGACGCCGGTGTTCTTGACTTGGAGCGGAGCCCTGAAAAATGCAAAATTAAACCTCAAAAATGGGGGATTTTTAAGTTATCTTGTTTCATTCTTAAGGGAGAATTTACAAACAGTTGTCGAAGCGTTATTGTTGCTGGTGCTGCTGCTGATTGTTAGCGAAATCGTATTTTTTGGAATCTATCCGTCGTCTGTGCTGATTCCGTTCTTCCTGTGGGCGGCGTTTCGTTTCAGTCAGCGGGGCGCAACGCTGTTGAGCGCCATCGTCTCAGGAATTGCCATCTGGAGCACGCTAAGCGGTCATGGCCCCTTTCTGCGGGAGTCGCAGAGCGAATCCCTCCGGTCACTGCAAGGGTTTCTTGGCGTTATTACCCTGACGGCGCTGGTTTTGGCGGCGGTGGTTGCGGAGCGCGAGCGGGCTTTGGCTGCAGCGCAACAGGCAAAAGAAGAGTTGGAAAGCCAAGTCGAGCTGCGGACGAGCCAACTCAGACAAGCCAACGAGCTATTGCGGCGCGAAATGGAAGAGCGTCAGAGTAAAGAGGAGGCGCTGCGAGAATCCAGCCGGCAACTTGTCAGCATTCTGGAAAGCATCACGGATTCATTTATAGCCGCAGACAATCAGTGGCGGTTTATCTATATTAATCAAAAAGCCGAGCAAAAGATGCGCAAAAGCCGGCAAGAACTGCTCGGCAAGAGTCTGTGGGAAGAGTTTCCAGAAGCTGCAGGCTCCACTTTTTACAGCGAGTATCACCGAGCCAAAACAGAACAAATTCCTGTCACCATTGAAGAGTATGACGCACCTACAGACCGCTGGTTCGAGCAGCGGGTCTTTCCCTCTGGGGATGGACTTTATATCTTCTCCCAAGACATCACCAGTCGCGTGCGGGCGCAGGAGGCTGTGCGCGAGAGTGAGGAGCGATTCCGCGCCATATTTGAGCGGGCGGCTGCCGGCATTGCAGTGGTGGCGCAGGATGGGGGCTTTATCCGGGTCAACCAGCGGTTTTTCGAGATGCTGGGTTACAGCGAGGGGGAATTGCTGGCGCTCTCGCTACCTGCGATCACTCACCCGGATGACTTGGAAACCGATCTGCAATACCGTCGCGCGTGTTTTGCGGGTGAAATTTCCACTTACTCGATGGAAAAGCGCTACATCCGCAAAGATGGCTCCTATATTTGGGGAAATCTCACCGTGTCGGTGGTGCGCGAAGCAACGGGCGAGCCGAAATATGCTATCGGTATAGTAGAGGATATCACGCACCGCGTACAGGCTGAAGCCGCCCGGCGGGAGAGCGATCACCGGTATCAAACTTTGGCAAAAATCTCGCCGGTGGGGATATTCCACACGACTGCCGGTGGCGACTGCTTGTATGTCAATGACCGGTGGTGCGAAATTTCTGGATTCACCCCCGAACAAGCTCTGGCAGACGGTTGGGGAAGAGCGATACATCCTGATGAGAAAGAGCGCGTCTTCGCTGAATGGTATAAGGCAGCTTCTGCCAGGGAACCTTTTAAATTAGAGTACCGCTTTTTGCGTCCGGACGGGAAAGAAACCTGGGTTGTCGGTCAGGCGGTGGCAGAGATTGGGGAGGCGGGAGATGTTACCGGCTACGTCGGGACAATTACTGACATCAGCGAGCGCAAAGCGCTGGAGCGAGAATTAGCTTGGCGCGAGCAACTGCTGAACTCGTTTATTACCTCAGCGCCCGCCGGCATCAGCATCATTGACGACCGGCTGCAGTTTGTTCAAATAAACGAAGCTCTCGCCGAAATCAATGGCGTGTCTGTGGCGGAGCATATCGGCAAAACCTTGGGGGAAGTTTTGCCTGAAATCGCGCCGGAGATCGAACCCATCTATCGCAGCATTTTGACTGGGGGCGAACCGATTCTCAACATCGAGATATCTGGGGAAACCCCTGGACAGCCGGGGGTATTGCGTCACTGGCTGGCGTCTTATTTTCCCATCCTCAAGGCGGAGGGAAAACCTGGAGCTGTCGGCGTGGTTTTGGTGGAAATCACCGAGCGAAAGCGGGCAGAAGAGGCATTGCGGGAGAGTGAGGATCGCCTGCGCACGGTGCTGAAAAATATGCCGGTGATGCTGAGCGTTTTTGACGATCAGTTTAACCTGATTGTCTGGAACCGGGAAGCTGAGCGAGTCACCGGCTACCGCGCTCGGGATATTGTTTTTAATCCCCAGGCGATGGTACTGCTGTATCCTGATGCGGCTTATCGCGAGCGCATGACAGCCGAATGGCAAAGTCGCGGCAATGACTATCGGGACTGGGAGTGGGAAATAGTTTCTAAGGATGGCAGTGTTAAAACAATTGCTTGGTCAAATATTTCCCAGCGCTTCCCGATTCCCGGCTGGGGAAGCTGGGGCATTGGCGTGGACGTTACGGAGCGCAAGCGAGCAGAAGAGGCATTGCGGCAATCGGAAGCTCAATTGAGACAGCAGGCCACTCAGCTAGAAAAAGCTCTGCGGAAACTGCAAGAAACCCAAACCCAGCTGATTCATACTGAAAAGATGTCCTCTCTCGGACAGCTGGTTGCCGGTGTCGCCCACGAAATCAACAACCCCGTCAATTTCATCTACGGCAATATCACCTACGCGACTCAATATATCGAAGACTTGCTTGATCTGGTGCGCCTTTATGAGCAGCACTATCCTGTGCCGGTGCCGGCTATTGCCGAGGCGGCAGAAGCAATCGACCTCGATTTCTTGGTTGAAGATTTGCCGAAAATCCTGTCTTCCATGAAGGTGGGGGCTGACCGCATCCGCGAGATTGTGCTTTCCCTGCGCACTTTCTCGCGGCTGGACGAATCGGACATGAAGCCGGTTGACATTCACGCGGGGATTGAAAGCACGCTGCTGATTTTGCAAAATCGCCTCAAAGAAAAACCGGGGCATCCCGGCATTCAGGTGATCAAAGAGTTCGGGACTCTGCCCGAGGTGGAGTGCTATGCCGGCCAGCTGAACCAAGTTTTTATGAATATCCTGACGAATGCGATTGATGCTTTGGAAATGCAGAATCTTAACCCGATCGAGGAGAGTGAGAAAAATGCCGGATACCCCGCACCCGCCAACCGATTGCCGGCCATTCTGATTCGCACAGAAGTTATCGAAGGCGAGCGCGTGGCCATCCAAATTTCTGACAGTGGCTCGGGCATGAGTGAGGAGGTGCGCTGGCGCATATTTGACCCCTTTTTCACGACCAAGCCGGTGGGTGCCGGCACCGGCTTGGGGCTTGCCATTTCCCACTCTATTGTCGTGGAAAAACACCGGGGTCAGCTGAAGTGCACTTCCGCCCCCGGTCAGGGAACAGAGTTTACCATCGAGATTCCCATCCGTCAAGTTTGATGTTAGCAGTGAAAGGGGAGAAACCCGGTTTCTTTGAGAAACCGGGTTTCTTAAAGAAACCCGGTTTATTCAGGCACCCCTAAACTCTAGATGCTGCCATAAACAGGAACAGCAGCGCCGCGCACGTCTTTGGCAGCTTCGGAGGCTAAGAAACAGATGACTTCTGCGAGAGATTCCGGTTTCACCCACTTGCCGGCATTTTCTTCGCCCATCGCTTGCCGGTTGCTGGGAGTGTCAATGGTGCTGGGGAGGACGCAATTGGCGGTGATATTGGTGCCTTTAGTTTCGTCTGCGATGGCTTGTGTCAGGGCGACAACTCCCGCTTTAGAGGCGCAGTAAGCCGCCATCTGTCCCGCCGGCTGCACGGCACCCCGAGATCCCACGGTCACAATGCGTCCGTAGCCAGTTTGCAGCATTTTGGCGAGGCTGTATTTGCAGGTTAAAAAGGTCGTATTCAGGTTGAGGTCAAAGAGTCTTTTCCAGTTTTCGTAGCTGTATTCGTGGGTTTTCCCCATATCAAAGCCGCCGGCTAAGTGAATCAGCACGTCCACCCGTTCCATGTCGCTGACTAGCTTTTCAACTGCAGCTGCATCCGCGAGGTTCGCTGAGACAAACCGAATCCGGGCAATATCTGCCGGTGAGAGTCTAGCTTTTAGGCGTTCCACATCTCGGGCGCTGACATAGGGAATCGTGACTTCCGCACCTCGGGCGAGAACTGCCGGTGTCACCCCCAAACCGAGTCCGCCGGTGCCGCCGGTGAGCAATACGCGCTTGCCTTTCATTGATTTTGACTTCCTGAAATATCAGGCTTATAATACAGCAATCTGAGCGCAATTGTTCAAGACTTCCAGATATTCTAGACCCCCAGACTTCAGTCTGGGGCTACACAAGCAAAGCCCGCCTGCGCGGGCTTCAGATAGAGCTGGAAAAGAGTTGACAAAATGAAAGTTTTATGGGAAGAACTTCTGCTGAGGTGCGGTGTTCGCGCTCAGCGCTGATTTATAAAGTAATTGTTAAGCCTGCCAGGGGGCCAGAAACCGGGTTTCTTCAAGAAACCCGGTTTCTAGTGAGCTAAGAAGTCCTAGTCTGCTGGCGGGGAATCCTGCAGGGATTGCCGGTAATATTCCTGCATGAGTTTTGGCCAGATTAATAAGAAGAAGCCCATCCACGCCAGCACCGGCACGGCGACAATAGCGGTTATCCAGACAGTTTTCAGCAGCAACCAGCTGCCGCTAATCAGGGTGACACCTGTCAGGAGAATTGACCAGGGCTGGCACCACCAAGGTTTGTAATCCCAAGGGCTAAAAGGCTTTTCGTCAGAGAGCTGTTTCATGGGAAATGTTGCGAGACTCCTTTAACAAGTTTTAGCGGAAAAGAGAGGTGCCGGTGTGAAGCCCTGCCAAACTCTCTTAAAGCCGGTGCTGATCGCAAGAGAAATATTGTATCATTATAGAAATGCCACACAGAGCCGGAGATTGACCGTGAATATCCCAACTCCTCTGCCTCTCCAATCCGCGCCTCCGCTTCCGCCCGAGCAAACCTTGCCCACAATGTACGACTTACCTAGCGAAAACCCGGAGGAACCTGGATTGCCTGACACCTTTCACGCTGACCAGCCGCAACTGCTGGACTCAACTTTTCAGCCTCGAAACTGGGATTTGGATCAAATATTCTCGGCTATGGATCTAAATCTCTACTATGACGCCCGCCATCCCAATTGGTACAAACGTCCAGATTGGTTTGCCGTCGCTGGCGTGCCGAGGCTGTATGAAGGGCGCGATATGCGTTTGAGCTATGTGATATGGTATGAGCAAATCAGCCCGTTTGTAGTGGTGGAGTTACTGTCTCCTGGGACAGAAGATGAAGATTTGGGTCGGACTGCTCAGCAACCGGGGGAGCCGCCGACAAAGTGGCAAGTTTACGAACAGATTCTGCGCGTTCCTTACTACATAGTTTTCAGCCGCTATACCGATCGGGTGCGGGCTTTTCGCCTCACCGGCGGACACTACGAACCTGTAGAACTAACTGAAGGACGTTTGCCGGTGCCAGAGCTGGGGCTAAGTTTAGGTTTGTGGGAAGGCAGCTATAAAAATATCAACCGGCTGTGGTTGCGGTGGTTCACTCTCGAAGGAGAATTGATTCCAACTCCCAGCGAGCGAGCATCCGTTGCCGAACAGCAAGCAGCCGTTGCACAGCAGCGAGCCACTGCAGCCGAACAGCAAGCCACCGAAGCACAGCAGCGAGCCACTGCAGCCGAACAGCAAGTTGCCGAAGCACAGCAGCGAGCTGAACGACTCGCGGCGAAACTGCGGGAATTGGGCATCGATCCAGAGCAGTTGGCTTGAGACAGATCGAGGAGTTGCGTGCCGGTGTGAAGCCATCCCACCGGCACCCCCACCCTTTCCGAAAAACTCCCACAGCATCCTCCAACCGCAGTACCTCTACAAAGCGCGAATACCTCTCCCCGCTTCCAAATTCTTCCGCAGCTGCACACTTCTCGGCGTCAGCGTCGGAAACCCATAAGGAATTAAATACTCTCCTTTCCTAATCTGCGAATTCGTATTGTGATTTCTAACCTCATACCCCATACCGCGCAAAACTTGCAAGCAATAAAACACATCCTCAGCATTAACTCCCCACAGCACTGCCAAATCTGGAACCGGCAATTGGGTAGCCACCCCTATCCCACTCACCACCCGTTGAACCACACGCCAGAAAGGCTCAATCCTTAATTGCGGATGAAAACTCATCACCCCCTTGATGCGCGGAGTGTACTGGTAATAACCGGCAAGCTGAACCAAATCCGCCTTACCCGTCACCTCAACCAGTTTTTCCTCAAACGCCTTCCACAGTGCCGTAAACACCGACTTCTCTAAATCCTTAGCGCACAGCTTGACCTTTCTTGTCCCCAACCCCCAATCCTCACGCCCCAAAGATGGGGACACCTCAATCGCATATTGATTCTCGTCGGGCCATGTTTCATCCCCAATTTGGCAAATCACTTCCTCAAAAGCCCGCGCAGGCGGGCTTTGTTTGTATAGCCGCGACTTCAGTCGCCCGGCACCGGCACTGGCGACTATCTCCCAGCACTCCTCATTGATATCGTACCTCAAATTCACCCTCACGCTGTTAGGAACTTCTCTCTCACTCCAGCCAAAATCCGGCAAGGACAAAAAACGCACCGCTTCCCCCCGGAACACACCCCCTGCCGGTGACGCCTTACCGCCGGCGAGTGCGATTGCCTCTCTAGCCTTTTCAGCGTATCTTTCCGTCAGCTGGCGCTTGCGCTGCCTAAATCCTAGCTCCTTTTCCGGCGGCAAGTAATGCATCGGAAACGGTAACTTAACTCCCATCACTCCATCCAAAATACTCAGCGCCAAAATCCTCCCCAGCTGCGGCGGCACAGAATTCCCAATCTGTTCCACACACACGGCTCCATTCCCCACAATCTCATACTCATCAGGAAACGTTTGCAACCGCTTCAGTTCCGCAATTGTGAAGCGCCGGTTTTCCCAGCTAAAAGGGCCGGTGTACTGTCCCCCCTGCGCCTTAATCGTCCGCACCGGCATCTCAGGGTCAGCCTTATAAAGAAAGTCCGAAAACTTCGACCGCCAGCTAAACACCGGCTGCGGGTGCCCCATTTCCTCCGTATAAAAGCTATAATTCAACCCCGGAGGAATATTTTCCAGCAGATGCCCGTAGCGCCCTTTAATCCCCGCCTCAGCGCCAGACGTATCAGCACCGGCAACCGCCTCCAGAGCTGTATAAAAAGGCTCCTTCCCCGGAGAATCTGGCCCGTGAGTCGGACAGGGAAACAAATAATTCCCTTCCTTCAGCCCAACAATAAACAAACGCTCCCGATGCTGCGGCACACCATAATCAGCCGCATCCAGTATGCGATAAAAAATCCTGTAACCGGCATCCCGAAAAGCCTTCTGGATTTGCCGCCAAGCCTCCCCTTTCTGAGCGCCAATTATACCAGAAACATTCTCAAACAGAAACCCTTTTGGCTGCAGCGCCTTCAGCAAGCGGACATACTCCTGAAACAGCGTTCCCCTGGCATCGCTCGTTCCCGCCACCCCAGCCGCCCTGCGCCCAGCCGCCGAAAACGTTTGACAGGGCGGTCCTCCAATGATAAAATCAATCTTCAGCTGAGAATCAGGGACAAACTTCCTGATATCAGCGCAGGTGGGGTGAGCATTTTCCAGCCATTTCCCCGGCTGCGAATTTCTTTCCAGCGTTCGCACATACTTAGCTTCAAGCTCCACCATCTGAACAATCTCGAAACCGGCATCATGGAAACCAATATCCAGCCCGCCACCGCCGGCAAACAAGCTGAGAGTCTTAATCGGAGAATGGCCATGTTCCGCGAACCACCGGCGCAGAGATTGGCCAAACCTGTCGGGCCAACCCGCGCCCCGACTCACCCCAAGTGATGCTAGCATATCCTCAAACCAGACAGCATTAGCCGGCTCCCGACTGGGCAAATTTAAATCCAAGGACACTTCCTTCATCAGAACATCTAAACCTAACAGTCGCTATTTCACTATCGCACAAAAGCGCGTCACACACTAGAAGAATGATTGAGACTTTTTCCCCGAACTCCACAATCCTTTCTTGCTCCCCCTCCCCGTACACGGGGAGGGGGTTGGGGGGTGGGGTTCTTCATCCGGCTTTTGGGCGCGACGCCCACAAAATTGCTTCTTCCTTGGCGTCTTGGCGTCTTGGCAGTTTAAATTAAAGTTAAGAACACCCACCCCAACCCACACCATGCAAATCACCCAATACCTCCACACCGCCGTACTCGTTTCCGACCTGGATCGAGCCGAGCAATTTTACGGCAAAATCCTGGGACTCTCCAAAGTAGACCGCACCCTCAAATACCCCGGAGCCTGGTATCAAATCGGAGACGCTCAGATACACCTCATTCAAGACACCGGCTTTCGAGCCGAAATGCAGAATCCCGAAAAATGGGGGCGCAACCGGCACGTCGCCTTCGGCGTTGCCAACCTAGAAGAAGTCAGAGAGCAGCTGCTCGCTCACGGGTGCCAAGTGCAGATGAGCGCCTCCGGTCGAGCCGCCATTTTCACCCACGATCCAGACGGCAATATTCTAGAGTTCAGCCAGATGTGAGCGGGCGAGACGCCTGTTGCACTCCCCCGACGTAGGACAGGCGTCCCGCCTGTCCAGCCCGCGCTTACGCCTTCTTTGAGGCGCAGGCGAGACGCCTGCGCTACGCCTTTCTTGAGGTTGGTGTGCGCAGGCGAGACGCCTGCGTTACGCCTTTTTTAACGGAGAATTGAAACCATGAAAATTATCGCATATTCCTACAGCGAGCCGCTGCTCGAACCGGCACCCGACCCAACCATCTGGGGCTGGGAAATAGACAAATTATACCAAGATTTAGGTCAGCGCTTCCAGCTGGTTCAGTTGCTGAGTGACTGCAAAACATCGCCGGCGGATTATCTTTTAATTCGGCGTCTGGAAGAACTGGGCGACACCGTGGGGGAAGTGTGCGTTCGCATGGCGGAATTGGAAGCCCTCGGCATCGAACTGATCGCCACCGAATCAGCCACCCCCACGGGTGCCGGTGTGCGAGCCGATTTATTGAAACTGCTGAAAGAAATCCAGCAAAACCAGCGCAGTCGGATCATCCGTTCTGGACACGCCCGCAATCGCCTGAAAGCCCTGCCCCCTCCGGGAAAAGCCCCCTACGGATACCGGCGGGGCAAAGAGCGCTACGTCATCGACCGCACTGCAGCGCCGGCGGTCAAAGATTTTTTCGAGCACTTTCTCATCTACGGTTCCGTGCGCGGTGCGGTTCGCTACCTCGCGCAAAAATACGGCAAAAAAATCTCCGTTTCTACCGCTCGCCAGTGGCTCACCAATCCCGTCTATCGCGGCGATTTGGAATATCAAAATGGCGAGATAATTTCTAACACCCACGCCCCCATTGTATCGCGGGAAGAAGCCGCTCAAGTCGAGCGAATTCTGCGCCGCAACCGGCGCATTCCCCCCCGCGCCGCCAGCGCCCCCCGCTCGCTTGCCGGTTTGGCAGTTTGCGGTTCGTGCCAGTGTGCCATGACAGTCTCCCGCGTCACCGCCCACCGGCAAGATCGGGAATACCTCTACCTGCGCCCCACCGGCTGCCCGAAACAGCCCAAATGCCGCGCCATTGCCTACGAAAAAGTGCTGGAGCAAACCATTGAGGGGATTTGCCGCGACTTGCCCCGTGCGGTTGCCGGTTTGAACGCGCCGGATATGGATGCAGTTAAGAAAGAGATTGCCGGTGAGATTGCGGCTAGAGAACAAATCCTCGATCAGCTTCCCTCGCTGTGCGAACTGGGCATCCTCGACACAGAAACAGCTGACTTGCGAGCCTACAAAATCCGCACAGAAATTGCGGAAATGCAAAGCAAGCTGGCTCAGCTCCCGCCGGTGAATTTGCGCACTTACGCGCAAGCCGTTTCCATCCCGCAGTTCTGGCTGGACTTATCAGAATCAGAGCGTCGGTTCTACTTTCGAGAATTCATCCAAAAAATTGAAATTGTCCGCCAAGATAGAGGCTGGAACCTGCGAATCATTTTCATTTTTTAGGAAAGTGCGCCTTGAATCGATTTGTATTATTTTTAAAATTTTCTCGGGGAGAAATGATTTGCGCCCATCTAGAGAAGAGAAACCCGGTTTCTTTAAGAAACTGGGTTTCTTCACTCTCACGACTCATAAAAAAAAACCTATAGACCAACCTAAATGGTAAAAATCGCCGCTCTCCTCCTAGCAGGCGGGGCAAAATTGGCCAGCCCCTCCCCCGTTACCCGCACCTCACTCCCTCGCACTCCTTAGGTTGAAAAACCGGCAGCTCTACTGTAAACGTTGTGCCTTTGCCGAGTTCAGAATTGCAATAGATTCGGCCTCGATGGGTTTCCGTGACAATCTGGTGAGAAATCGCTAAACCCAAGCCGGTGCCAACATCCCTTGGCTTTGTCGTAAAGAGCGGCTCAAATATGCGAGCCTGTATTTCAGGGGAGATCCCGGCTCCGCTGTCGGCAATCCTGACCGCCACCCATTCGGGGCTGATCTGCTCGGTAGCAATCTCAATACGTTTCTCAGTCCGCTCTGCTGAAGGCGCACCGGCAAGCAACGCATCAATCGCATTGCTGAGCAGGTTCATAAACACCTGATTGATTTGATTGATATAGCACTCCACCCGCGGAATATTGCCAAACCGCCGCACGACTTCAATCTTTTTCTTATAGCGGTTGTGCAGCAGCACCAGCGTACTCTCAATGCCCTCGTGCAGGTCAGCCGGTTTCATCTGCGCTTCATCCAGCCGGTAAAAACTGCGCAAATTGAGGACAAGTTCCCGAATCCGCACCGCTCCCAGCTTCATAGAATCCACGAGGCGAGGCAAATCCTCCAAAATAAAATCTAGATCAATTTCTTCTAGCACTTCTTGGACTCGCTCGGACTCTTTCGCCGCAGTGGACTGGCATACTTCCAGAACCTTCAAAAGCTCGCGCACATGCTCCTCTACATAAGGCAAATTGCCGTATATAAAGTTAATGGGATTGTTAATCTCGTGAGAAATCCCCGACACCATCTGGCCCAGCAGGGACATCTTTTCCATCTGCACCAGCTGCCCCTGCATCCGTTGCTGCTCTGTCAAGGCTTCCTGGAGGCGCTGATTTTGTTCTTTTAATTCTTGCGTGCGCTGATCGACGATTTGCTCCAGCCTCGCATTCTGCTCCTCAAGTTCTGCTTTAGCCCGGATAATCTGGCCAAACTGAACTAGGACGCTGTAGCTGCCGTGGTTGCTGAGACACCCGACTGCTGGAATCGCCGTCAGTAAATCAAAGCTAGTCTGCCAAAACATTGTGTCCGCTAAACCAAGCATCCCAATTCCATGCGCTGTATGGCCTAACGCACAGCTCAAAAAGATTCCTGCCGTGAACCCCACCAGCACGTCAACACCCTCGTGCCGGTTCCGCCACAAACCAATCGCCAGCAGCGTGGAGATAGTGAAGTAGCAGGAAGCAATAAACAGATTCGCGGCTCCATCCACCGTTCCCAGAGGAGGGTGAGCCCAAAAGTGAGCGAGCGCAAAAAAACAAGCATTTACCATTTCGGCACGGATCTAGATCTAGCTTTATTAATTTTAATCTACCATCCCTTACTCTCCTAAACGATAAAAAAAACTAATGCCCCTATGGAGGAAATGGGGAAACCCATCTATCTGTCATGTAGGAAAAGTTTAGGGGGTTGGGATGTGACAGAGCCTTTGAGCTGCAACTCCCCAGATTTCTCCCCAAAAGCCGCACCTAAACTGGAATTCCTGCAACGCGGTTTCGATCGCCGGTGCCCCCCTGCCCACAGCTTCCCTCTCGGCACGCCTTGGACTGGCGCACCGGCAGTTCCACAATAAAGGTCGTGCCAACACCAGGCGTCGAAAGGCAATAGATTTCGCCTCCGTGGGTTTGCGTGACAATCTGGTGGGAAATGGACAGCCCCAAGCCGGTGCCCACGCCCATCGGTTTAGTAGTAAAGAACGGCTCAAACACTCGCGCCAGGACATCTGGGGGCATGCCCAGCCCGTTGTCGGAAATACTGATCGAAACTCGGTCTGCGCTCACCACTTCAGTCGCAATCGCAATCCGCTTCGGAACGCAGCAGCCATTACTCGCTTCCTTCGCCTGGAACGCATCAATCGCGTTAGAGATCAGATTCATAAAAACCTGATTCAGCTGATTGATGTGGCACTCCACCGGCGGCAGATCCCCAAACTGCCGCAGAATCTCAATCTTTTGCTTGTACCGGTTGTGCAGCAGCACCAGCGTACTTTCAATGCCGGCATTCAGATCCGCCGGTTTCATCTGCGCTTCATCCAGCCGGTAGAAATTCCGCAAGTTGAGAACCAGCTCCCTAATCCTGTCCGCCCCCAGCTTCATAGAGTCAACAATGCGCGGCAAATCTTCCACGACAAAATCCAGTTCCGCCTCCAAGAGCGCATCTTCCACCGCAGAGCTTTGGCTCGGGTAAGCCGACTGGTATGCCTCCAGAACCTTCAGCAGAGCGTCTACATGCTCCTCCACATAGGGCAAATTCCCGTAGATAAAGTTAATCGGGTTATTAATCTCGTGGGAAATCCCGGACACCATCTGACCCAGCATCGACATTTTTTCCATTTGCACCAGATGTTCCTTCATCCGCTGCATCTCTGCCAGCGCTTCAAAGAGGCACTCGTCTTTTCCCTGGAGTTCCCGGGTCAGCTCCCCGACTTTTTGCTCCAGTCTTGCGTTGCGTTCTTGCAGTTCCTTCACTAAATTATCCATTTTCCCCAATCCCCCTTTTCCATTCACTTACTGCCGGATTCACTACAGAAAACCTTCGGGCGCTCTGCCAGCTTCATTCAAGACTCACAGTCTTGTGCGGTTGGCTGTATTAAATTTTTCTAGATTGGCCGACCGCCCGATAAGAAATGTAATATTAAAGAACCGCATGCTTCTTCATAATGCGTGAAATCGTAAGGGCGGGTTTAACGGTCGATTCGGCACGCTCGGGCGGGGTGGGGAACTTTGAGTGCGTCGAGTGCGTCCCGATTTGACACACTCAGCACAGGTGAGAAGCCCTCGCAACCCTTGCCAGCCCTTCGCGTTTTAAGCCAGGGCTTTGGTAAATATACAGGCAAGCAGAACCCTTTGGCGCAACCCGGCACACAAAAATTTACACCCCCGAAAAACCGGCACCCATCCCAGCCCGGATACCTGTGCCACAAGTGTGCCACAAGCGCGACACAATGGCCATTGAAAGGCTCCTGGAAACGGAATCGAAGCTGCACTGGCGCATCCAGCTGGCCCATTCCATTACTTTCCCCAGAGCGCAGCGTCACCCGATCTCCAAAACACCTGTCTCGCTGGCATGTCCGGTTTCCCAAAAGGGGCTGCCGGCAGATCAACAGCAGAGACTGACGCATCAGTGCCCGACTTATCTTTACTTTACCTATAAATTCAAAACGTCTACTGTGAGCCAGATCACGGTAGAACATGCTTCTCGTCAATTTCTCGCTGGCTAATTCCCGCCCCCACACCTCTGTACCGCCTTGCGCAGATAAGTTTGGTGCGTTCCCCCGAACCCCACCCGAATAGCTCCGCACTCCCAAGCTCAGTAACCGCCCTTATAACACAGCGAGCGAGGAAATTCATCGCCCTTGAGCAATAGAAATATAGCGTTTCTCATCCTGGGTACGGAGAAACCCGGTTTCTTTAAGAAACCGGGTTTCTGGGGCGCACTTCATCCAACTGAGAACCGCTAGAAGTAAGGTGCGCTCCCCTGGAACTAACCCTGCAAGCGCCCAAGCGTGATAATATATAATCAAGGGCTGTTAGCGAGGCCGGTGAGGCTTCCAGCCCGGCGTGAAAATAAATCCCGTTTCCGGGATTGAAAAAAAGAAAGAAAACGAAACGAAACGAAACGAAACGAAACGAAACGAAACAGCTCCCACCGGCTCCCCTCACCCCTCACCCCCAAAACAGAAAGGGAGAGTGGGAAATTCCCCCACTCTCCCCTTCTCCTCACTCCTCACTCCTCACTCCGCGCCAGACGGTTTCCTCCTGCTAGCTGCACTAGCTAGAAGTCCCCTTTTTTTTGCTAGCGAAGTCAGCTTTGCCAGTATTACGGACATTCATAACCTTGCTCAGTAAATCAAACCAAAAAGATGAACCCATCGAAATGGCTAGCCCACTGACGAGCCAGCCCAAAAACTGCTTGAGATAGGGAATAGGCCAGCTTTCCTTGACCTGCTGTTGCTGGTTCGCCGCGCTCCACCCCACCGGCATGGAAACGTCCTCTAGGGATTTTCTAACGCTTGTCTTGATTTCTTCCAAAGGCTCTGCGGTCTGAGCCCCTTTACTGACCACCTGCTCTGCATTCTCTGTAATCGCGGCTCGCAGCACAGAATCTTTTGACAAGCTATTCACGATGTAGAACGTATCGGCATTGGCAGTCACAGCTACCACTAAACCAATCAAAATCGCCACCCCTTTGGCATTCCGCTTATAGACCCCAGACGCTCGATCCATTGAGCGGTCGAACCAGGTTTCAATTTGCTTTTGCAGGTTGCTGATGTCATCATCAATGCTGTAATCCCCACTTTTCACACGGTCTGCCAGTTCAGCCAGACTCTGCTTGAGAGACGCCGGCAAGCTATCAATTAACGCAGCAATTCCTTTATAGGTGGGGCTGTCCTTATCTTGAATCGCCCGTTCAAACTCTGCGTAGAGTTCCGGATTTTTTAGAAGGACTTTAATCAACTCCGTTAAACTCGGCTTTAGGGTGAGCAGCAAGGCTTTTGTCTCAGCTGCCCCAAAAACATCTTCTCTCAGCAATTCTAGCCGTCTGAGAAACATCTCCCCCGACGGCTCGCCCGCGCCCAAGGCAACCTTGCAATTTTCAAAATAGGTGTTCAGCTTGCCCGACATCCGCTCAACAGTCACCTCCAAGCTCGTTCGACCGGCTTGTAAATCAGCAACCAGAGCGTCAAGGCTTTCCCCCAACTTATTCAGATCTCTCTCAATTAAGTCTCTCTCCCCCTCCCCCAGATTCGATTCATTTAAAATCTCGACTAGCTCTCCCAAAAGTCTATCTTGCTTAAACCGCTCTACGCGCGAAACAGTCAGCGCCTGAGCCAAGGGTTTGAGTTTCAAGGTGTCAACGAGCGTCCGAGCAAATGTCTCCGCAGGAATGTAAGAAGGACCCGAAGATTTCCCGTCAAAAACGCTGTCGCTCTTCGGCACAAACCGGCGATACAAGCCCACCACTGCCTCGCTCAACCGGCGGAATGACTGGGCTAGCAGTCCTTTCGCTTCCTGATTCAGGTTCCTCAGCAGGGGGTGATCGTAAAGTGAATTAGCGATCTCTCGCGCTTTCCGAGCGTTCGCACTGTCGTCACTGCCACCGGCGATCAGCACTTCAATTGATTTCTTTAAATGTTCCGCTCTCCACTGCAGCAGGGTGGTGATCAGTTCTTGAATTTCCGAAGCCAGCAAGCTTAATATCAGATAAATAAAAATTAAGCCTACGGCAATATCCACAATCAGAGGGATGTTCATGTGTCTCCAGGCTCAAATCGATTTATCCATCTACAGCACCTCAGCAGTCCCCTCCGGAATTTTGGCCGCTCCTAATTATAACATTAAAATCGCATATTTGGCAATTCCGTTTTTTGCCGGCGGCTCCTGAGCGGGCCGGCGGGTTCGCGGATGCCGGTGCTCACGTTATATCCAATCCCCTTACAGGTGCGAAAAACCGCACACCCCGGAACGCTTCTTTCGGCAGTATTTTTTTCACAAAAAGGGTTTTGAAGAAGGGAAAATGCGGAGAGATTGCCAGGGGAGGGTTTTGAGCGTTAGTGTGCCGGTTTAACGCACGCAGCCTTTCATCCCCGCAGGACAGGCATCTCGCCTGTGCCGTCGCCTGTGCCGGCGAAATCCCAACTGGCTTGCAGCGCCACCGGCACCGGCACCGAGCCGTTACATCTTATACTCCTACCCAACAATCATCGAACCGATCCCCTCATCAGTAAAGATTTCTAGCAGCAGGGCGTGGGGAATGCGACCGTCAATAATGTGAGCGGCGTGCACCCCTTGAGCCAGGGAGCGCACGCAGCATTTCACCTTAGGAATCATCCCGCCGCTCACCACGCCGGTGTCGATTAAATCCCGAGCTTCTTGAATCTTCAACTTACCAATCAGACTCTTGGGGTCTTTCGCATCGCGCAAAATGCCGGCAGTATCCGTCAGCAAAATCAACTTTTCCGCCCCCAAAGCAGCGGCGAGTTCGCCCGCCACCGTGTCCGCATTGATATTGTAAGCTTGCCCGTTTTCGTCTTCCCCCACACTGGAGACGACGGGAATGTAGCGGCTGTTGACCAAGGACTCCAAAAGTTTTGTATTCACCCTAGTCACCTCGCCGACAAAGCCCATCCCTTCTTGACCTTCCGGACGAGCTTTGAACAAATTGCCATCTTTGCCGCACAGCCCCACTGCCGAGCCACCGGCTTGATTAATCAGCGAAACCAGTTCCTTATTCACCCGACCGACCAGAACCATTTCCACCACATCCATCGTGGGGGCATCGGTCACCCGCAGACCATTCTTGAATTGCGGCTCAATGCCCAGTTTATCCAGCCAGCTGTTAATTTCGGGCCCGCCACCGTGTACCACCACCGGTCGCATGCCGATACAGGACAGAAACACAATGTCCCGGATCACCTTATCTTTCAGGGAGCTGTCTTTCATCGCCGCGCCGCCGTATTTGACGACAACGCTGCGACCGGCAAACTGCTGGATGTAGGGCAGCGCCTCACTGAGGATTTGCACCCGCATAGCTTCAGCTTCCTGGACGAAATCTTGTTGGGTAGGCATGATAATTACAATCACACAAAAGGGCGTCAATTGCAGTTTACTGGCAGCTAGGGTTTCTCAACCACCTGCATTTCTTGACAATTTGCCACCGGCTAGCTGGACTCACCGGCACCCGTCACCTCAGGTCTGAGCACCTTGCGCACCCCCTCAATCACCCGCGCCGCAACCTGTTGGGGCGTTTCCCCCTCCCCAACGCTGACGCGGACATCAGCTTGTGCGTACAGCGATTGCCGCTCCTCCAGAAGCTGCTGCAATTTTCCCTTTGGGTCAGGGTTTCTTAACAGTGGGCGGGTGGTATCCTCTTGCAAGCGGGCCATCAGCAGCTCCGCAGGCACGTCCAGCCAGACCACAATCCCGTGGTGCAGGTAGCTCCAGTTGTGCCGGCGCAGCACGATCCCCCCGCCCGTGGCCACTGTCAAATTCTTGTACGCCGCCACTTCCCCGAGCACCTGCGCTTCCAGTTCCCGAAACCCCTCTTCCCCCCGCTCAGCAAAAATCTCACTCACCGACATCCCCGCCACTCGCTCAATCAGGGCGTCCGTGTCCACAAAGCGATAGCCCAACTCCCTGGCCAAGATGCGCCCCACCGTACTCTTGCCCGCACCCATCATACCAATTAAATAGAGATTGACCCCTTTTAACAAATTGTCCACTGCCTGTGATTCTCCGCTATATCATTTCCGGTGGCGTCGTTGCTGCCAAAGCAGCCGGCGCTTCTTGGCGCTCCCTGTACTGGCACCCCTTGGCCCCCTTCCGCTTCCAGGGACAGGCACAAGACCCGCCCCTGCTGCTTTCCCCAGCCGTTGCAGCCGCACTCTTATGTAGACCTAAATAAACGGAATATCCATCATCCAGGTTTCAAAAAAGCACATTTTTAATGGCCTGCGGTTTATGGTCGCTACTATTATCCGGTTAATCATTTTCACTTAATTGCCGGAGTGCTGCCTCTCTTTGTTGATATAGCAGCAGCCACTTAGGTTCGTACATTTCGGCCTCTTTTGCACCCCCGCACTCCGGCTCCTATTGTCCTAACCCATATTACTACTGGGATATAGACGTAGGGCAGCGTCTGGCTGCCCTGAAGGTCTAATGTTTTAACCTAAGTGCATACTGCTATATTAGCCGGCAGCAGGGCTCAAAAGCACCCTGCAAAAAAAAGGGTGCGTTATTAACGCACCCTGGAGAGCGGATCAATTATCCAGAAAAAGTCCCTACACAACCGGCGACAGGCTCAGACTGTAGTCGGTCTGTTCCCAACTGCTGACCTGAACCAGGTAGCTACCGGCAGCTAATTGCTGGCTGAGGGATGCCGGATTAGCGCCATCACCATAACCGGAATTGAGATATTCCTGATTGCTGTCGTAGAGCGTCAGGCCCGCACCGGCACTCAAGCCATTCAGAGTCAGGCTGACCGTGCCGGCAGCCGGGAGGGTAAAGCTGTAGTAATCATTCGGGTCAGCAGGGCTCCCCACCCAGTCAGTCAGGGTTTGGGCAGAACTCAAGTCACCCAGCGCTGTCGCCTCCTGCGGCGTGTCGCCACCATTGTCGGGGGGGATAGCTTTAGCCGTTGCCGACAGGTTGAGAGCGTAGTCCACATCACTGGTATATGTGCTGACCTGAGCGAAGTAAGTCCCCGCCTGCAGGAGCTTAGTGGCGGCTGCTACAGTCGTGCCGTCACTCCACGCCCCAGTGACATATTGCTCGTTGCTGTCGAGCAGCGACACAGAGGCAGCGCCGGTCAAGCTGTCAACACCCAAGCTGACCTCACTGGATTCGGCCAGGGTGAATTCGTAGGTGTCCGTGAGGTCAAGACGGCTGTCCACCCACTCACTCACGGTTTGCGGCTGGCTCAAAGCCCCCAAGTCTCGAGCTTCCGCTGGCGTGCTGCCGGCAGTATCTTGCGGGATAGCTTCCTCCGTCGCCGACAGGTTGATCGTGTAGCCGGTGCCACCGGCATACCCGCCGACAAACACGTAGTAAGTGCCCGCATCCAACAGGCTGCTCAGCGATGCCGGTGTCGTGCCGTTACCCCATGCGTAATTGATGTAATTGCCGCTGCTGTCGAACAGGTTGACATACGCGCCCTGATTGCTCAAACCATCCAGGGTCAAGTTCAATTTACTCGATTTGTCGAGGGTGAACTTGTAGTAATCAGCCGGGTCAAGATAGTTATCCACCCAGTCGCTCGCAGTTTGCGCCTCGGTCAAAACACCCAGGTCGTTCGCCAACTCCAGTGTGTTGCCGGCATTATCGGCGGGGATTTCTTTGGCAGTCGCCGACAAGTTGAGAGTGTAGTCCGTCTCGCCCCAGTAGCTTTCGACCGCGACGTAATAGGTGCCCGCCTGCAAGAGGCTGCTGAGTGATGCCTCTGTCGTGGCGTCACCCCACCCGTAATTGATGTAATTCCCGCTGCTGTCGAACAGATTGAAACTCACACCGCTGCTCAGTCCCTCGAGGTTCAGGCTCACTGAACTGGAAGTGTCCAGGGTGAACTTGTAGTAATCGCTGCGGTCAGCAGGATTCCCCACCCAGTCACTCACAGACTTACTGCCGCTCAATACGCCCTGGTCATTAGCCTCGGCGGTGCTGTTGCCGGCACCATCTAGCGGGATGGCTTTGACAATCGCCGACAGGTCGAGCGTGTAGTTGCTGTCTTTCCCATACCCGGTGACCTGCAGGAAATATTTGCCCGCAGCTAGCAGGTTTGTCAGCGAGCCGTCTGTCGTGCCGTCACTCCACGCCCCATTGATATACTGCCCGTTTTCGTCCAGCAGATTCACGTACCCGCTCTCAATCAAGCCTTTGAGATTGACGCTAAATTGACTCGGGGTGTCGAGGGTGAAGGTGTAGTAATCGTTGGGGTCAGATTGGCCCACTGACTCGCTGACAGATTGCGGCGAGCTCAGGCTGCCAATTTCTGTTGGCGGAGTCCCTCCCCAGTTGAGCTGGTAGTTCGTCTGGCTGCCATACCCCTTGACTTGGAGGTAGTAAGTGTCCGGCTGCAACAGGGTGCTGAACACTCCCAAAGAGGTGCTGTCACCGTAAGCCGAATTGATTTGATGCCCGTTGCTGTCCAGCAGAATGACACTCGCGCCGCTGCTCAGTCCAGCCAGGGTGAAGCTGCCCTCACTGGTGCTGCCCACCGTGAAGCGGTACAGATCGTCAGTATCGTCGGCGGTTACGGAGTCGTTAAGGGTTTTAATTTCGCCCAAAGTGCCGATATCCTGAGCCGATTGCAAATCAACTGGCTCAACCGGCGGCATGGGATCGATTGCAATACCCCCAGCTGCAGAGATCATTTTTCCTGGTGCTTGGTCCGCTGCAACCATTCCAAGCCCACCTGCCGCAGACATCGATGCCGGCGCTGGCGTCGGCGTTGGCATCGGGGTTGGCGTCGGCGGTGCCGGTGGCATCCCCCCGGGCACTGGAGCTGCCCCTGCCCCTGGCACCATCCCTGCCGGTGGCATCCCCCCGGGCACTGGAGCTGCCCCTGGCCCTGCTGGCACCATCCCTGCCGGTGGCATTGCTGCGGGCGCAGACGGTGCTCCCGATGCCGGTTCGCCATCGATCGGCTCGTCAATAGCGATCCAGTCCTCTTCACTATCGATCGGCTCGCCACCCACAGCCGACCCGTCGGGATTTGTCCCCGGTGCCGGTTCGCCAGCGGCTATCCCCTGCTCTACCGGCACCGGCACCGGCATGGGCACCGGCATGGGCACCGGCACCGGCCCTGGATCGCCGGCGCTGTTGCCCGAACCCGGTACCACCTCCAGGGTGTACTCGGTATCGCCTTGATAGGTAGTGACCTGAACCAAATAGGTGCCCTCCTCTGGTAAGGAGAAGCTCACCGATGCCGGTGTGGTGCCGTCACCATAAGCCCCAGTGATATATGCCTGATTGCTGTCGTAGACATACACAGACGCACCGGCACTCAAGTCATCGAGAGTCACGCTGCCTCCACCGGCACTGTCGGTGGAGAACGTGTACCAATCACTAGAGTCAGCCGGGTTCCCCACCCAGTCACTCACGGGTTGGATAGCACCCAAAGCGCCCAAGTCCACAGCCTCCTCTGGCGTGTTGCCGGCATTATCAGTGGGGATAGCTTCCGGCGTCGCCGACAGGTTGAGATCGTATTCCGTGCTGCCCCAAGACGGAGAAAGCTGGATGAAATAGGTGTCCGCATCCAAGAGGATATTCAGCGAATCCGATTGAGTGCTGTCACCCCATATCCCGCCGATCCAGTTCCCATTCTTGTCGAGGAGAGACAGAGATGCGCCTTGCCCAGTCAAGCCCTCCAGAGCCATGTTCAACCGGCTCGATTCCGTAAGGCTGAAGGCAAAGTAATCTGTGAAGTCGAGACGCGAATCCACCCACCCGCTCACGGTTTGCGCAGCCCCCAGTGCGCCGAGCTGCTGAGCTTCCTCTAAAGTCTCGCCGGCAGGATCGTCCGGGATGTCTTTGGGCGTCGCCGACAGGTCCAGGGTGTAGCCGGTGTTGCTCCAAGACCCATCGACCTGAATCAAATAAGTGCCCGCCTCCAACAAATTAGTCACGAACCCAGGATTCGTGCCGTCATCCCAAGCCCAATTGATGTAATTCCCCTCGCTGTCGAAGAGAGTGACATACGGACCTGCGCCGCTCGCCCCATCCAGGATCAAGCTCAACTCACTGGGTGTTTCCAGGGTGAACTTGTAGAAATCTGTCGGGTCAACAGGGTTCCCCACCCAGTCACTCAGGGGGGACTGGGTATCGCTCAAGACGCCCAGGTCTAGAGCGTCTTCTTTTGTGTTGCCGGCATTATCGGCGGGGATAGCTTTGGGCGTCGCCGACAGGTTGAGCGTGTAGTTGGTTTCGCTACCATACCCAGTGACCTCGCCGAAATAAGTGCCCTCGTTTAATAAGAGGTTACTCTGTGATGCCGCTGTCGTGCCGTCACTCCATGCGTAACTGATGTAATTCCCCTTGCTGTCGAAGAGATTGAGATACCCACCCGCGCTCAAGCCATCAACAATCGCGCTCACTTCGCTGGATTCCTCCAGGGTGAAGGCAAAGTAATCCGTGGGGTCCGCTGCGCTCAGCGAGTCGCTGACCGGTTCTGCCTCCCCGCTCACGGTGCCAAGATCGGTTGGCGCTGTGGCTTCCAGGCTGAGCTCGTAGTTGGTGTCGCTGCCATCGGCGCTGACGTACACGAAGTATGTGTCTGGCTTCAAAAGGCTGCTCCCCGAGCCTGACTGAGTGCCGTCACTCCATGCCGAACTGAGATAATTCCCTTCGCTGTTGAGCAATTGGGCGTAGGCACTGCTGGTCACTCCCGAAAGAAGCAGGCTGACTTCAGTGAGTGAATCCACAGTGAAGCTGTAGAGATCTCCCCGGTCAGATGCTCCCACAGAGTCGCTCACGGTTTGCGGCGAGCTCAGGCTGCCAATATCTGTTGGCTCTGTCACTCCCAGGTTTATAGTGTAGTCAGTCTCTCCGCCATAGGAATTGATTTGAGCGAAGTAATCACCTGGCTTTAACGGGCTGGTTAGGGATGCCTGTTGACTGGCGTCACCATAAGCCGAATTGATTGGATACCCCCAAGCGTCCAGTATAGATATGTATGCACTGCTGCTCAATCCGCTGATGGTGAGGTTGAACTCTCCAAACTCGCTGACGGTGAACCGGTAGTTATCCTGTGGTTCGGCTTCGCTCACTGAGTCGTTTATGTTTTGAATAGCGCCCAGGTTTTCGTCCAAGAGGCCGAGATCCTGATAGTTTTCCGGGGGTTCGGGATTGTACGGCGGCATCAGTGGCGAATCGAGCACATCCCCAGCTTCTGGCATTCCTGCTGCTGGTGAGGTTGATATCCCCGGTGAAGCTGGCATTCCCCCTGACGCTGGCACGGACGATGGCCCAGGCATCTGCCCTGACATCCCCGGCATCTGCCCTGGCATCCCAGGCATCTGCCCTGGCATCCCTGGCATCTGCCCTGGCATCCCCGGCATCTGCCCTGGAAATCCCCCTTGTGGCGGTTCTGAGGGCGGCATGTCTCCGTCTACTGGCGGGACCGGCTGTACCGGTGGCATATTGTCGCTGTCAGTTGGCGTGCCGGTGGTTGTGTCTGTCGAGCCCGTTGTGCCGCCGGCATTACTGTCGGTGGTTGTGGAAGTCGAGCCGGTTGTGCTGTCAGTTGGCGTGCCGGTGGTTGTGGAAGTCGAGCCGGTTGTGCTGTCAGTTGGTGTGCCGGTGGTTGTGGAAGTCGAGCCGGTTGTGCCGCCGGCACCCGTGCCGGTGGTTGTGTCTGTCGAGCCGGTTGTGCTGTCAGTTGGCGTGCCGGTGCTTGTGTCTGTCGAGCCGGTTGTGCTGTCAGTTGGCGTGCCGGTGCTTGTGTCTGTCGAGCCGGTTGTGCTGCCGGCATCTGTGCCGGTGGTTGTGGAAGTCGATCCAGTTGTGCTGTCAGTTGGCGTGCCGGTGGTTGTGGAAGTCGAGCCGGTTGTGCTGTCAGTTGGTGTGCCGGTGGTTGTGTCTGTCGAGCCCGTTGTGCTGTCAGTTGGTGTGCCGGTGGTTGTGGAAGTCGAGCCGGTTGTGCTGTCAGTTGGCGTGCCGGTGGTTGTGGAAGTCGATCCAGTTGTGCTGTCAGTTGGTGTGCCGGTGCTTGTGTCTGTCGAGCCGGTTGTGCTGTCAGTTGGTGTGCCGGTGGTTGTGGAAGTCGAGCCGGTTGTGCTGTCAGTTGGTGTGCCGGTGGTTGTGTCTGTCGAGCCCGTTGTGCTGTCAGTTGGTGTGCCGGTGGTTGTGGAAGTCGAGCCGGTTGTGCTGTCAGTTGGCGTGCCGGTGGTTGTGGAAGTCGAGCCGGTTGAGCTTTCCGCCCCCGTCACCGGCGGTAGTGGTAGCGACGCAGTTGAGCTGTCATCTGCCGTGCTGGTGCTTGTGGAAGTCGAGCCTGCTGTGCTGCCGGCACCCGTGCCGGTGGTTGTGGAAGTCCCCGACGCGGTTGAGCTGTCATCTGCCGTGCCGGTGGTTGTGGAAGTCGCCGGCACCGTTGAGCCAGCAGCCACCCCTAACACTTGCGCCCAGTCAACGTTTGGCAGCTGCTCCATCAAGTCATTGATGGTGAAAGTCTCACTAAACTTGCGCCCTTCTTTGAACCCAAAATTTAACAGGTGGTCAAACAGCTGTGCGCCGCTAAGGCCGGCCAAATCTTCGCTGCTCTTCTCGTAGGACTTCAGGTCGATCCACCGCGAGAACTGGCGTTTTTCCGCCATGCCATGAGTCACGAGATGCTCAAACAGCTGTCTGTTGCTCAGGCCGCGTAAATCCTCGTAGCTCTCCTGATAGAACTTCAGATCGACAAACGGCGAGAACTGGCGCTCCTCAGCCATGCCATAAGTCACCAGATGCTCGACCAGTTGCTCTGAGTTCAGGGAAGCCAAATCGGGGTTGCTCTCCTGATAGAACTTCAGGTCGATCAGCGGCGTGAACTTGCGCATCTCACCGACACCGAAGTTTTCCAGGTGATCCCATAATTGTTGTTTAGTGGTCAGCCCTGCTGCTGCCAGGTCGGGATTGCTGGCCGCATATAAGTCCAGATCGATCTGCAAGGCTGAACACTGACGGCCCTCTTCTACCCCATATTGTTCAAAGTGGTCGCGTAACTGTTTCTCCGTAGTCAGCCCTGCAGCTTTTAGGTCTGGATATCGCTCCGCATAGTAACTCGCATCAAACAGGTTTACGCGCATGCTTTCACTCCTTAACTACTTGTTTCCTGCGGAAGATGCAAAATGCCCTGACGCAAAATTATTCAATGAGTTCCCGATCTAGCTCTCTCGCCACTCTTGGCCACTCCCCCTTACTGTAACAAATTTTTTACTTTCCCCTCTGACAAAGCCAAATCTTGCCGGCATGTCTATTTGCATTCATTTGCAATCTGCAACCCGCCGGGGGACAGGGATATGGGGGCTGGGGGATGAGGATGGCAAGCTTTTATCTAAAGGCACCCACGCTTATCCCCATCAAAAAAGTTCGGGTTCGGAAACGGATTTAACTGGGCAGGAGTTGAGCGAACTCTCTCAAAAGATTGGGTCATTCTCAAGTCAAAAAATTTGCTATTTTAGCTAGAATAGCACATCTCAGTACACCTGTCTACACCCAATCGGGTGAGCGAGTTCTCAACCCTCAAAAAATGGATATGTCCCGAGGCTCGCTTGTGGGGAGGGGGAGAGGGAGAAATCGGGGGATTTCGCAACCCTCTTTGGAGATCGGGGGGCGGGGGAGAGGGGGAGAGGGAGGAGAAATGGCTGGCGGCTTGCGCCGGTGCGCATCCCGGTGAGTAGATTTGTTTCAATCCCGTTTCCGGGATTGGTTAGCCTAAAAATCTTGTCCTCCTACTCCCTGCTGAAATCACTGTCGCATTGATATGGGCTGCGCTCCCACAACCGGGATGCTCCCGTAGATTTAACCGCAGACCGGCAGCGCTAACACCGGCAGCGTTTTGGGGAGAGTAGAAATTCTGAATTCACCGGCACAATCTCCCTGACATCTTCTATAGCAGCAGTCATATTGGTTAGGACATCAGTGACCTAGGGAAAAAGGCGTAGGCCCGGCGTAGCGCTTACGCGCCGCTGCGCTAACGCCGTGCCTCTTGATATAATGTCCTAACCTAAGTGCATACTGCTATAATTTCCCCTTGTCAGATTGGCAAATAAATGCTAATTTAAAGGGTTGGGCAGTAAAGGGGGCGCGGGCTGAGGGGCAGCGGAAGGTTTTGATATGTGAGACTCCCTAGCTGCGGGAAGTGGTAAAAATAAATAAGGTGCGGGCTTCCCAGGGCACCGCCGGCATTTGGGCCCATCCTGACGGCCACTCAGGGGTAAAAAAACAGCGTGAGTTCGGAAAGCTTAGAAATCGTCAAAACCCAGTACCAGGCTGGCAAAGCGGCCTTTGAGCGTGGCCAGTACCGCCAGTCGGTCCAGCATTTGGAAAAAGCCCGGGATCTGGTTGAGCGCAACTCCAGTTTGGGGGGAGAGGTGCTTCTTTGGCTGGTGACGGCTTACGAAGCTGCCGGTCAGCGCGCGGAAGCGATCGCCCTGTGCAAGCAGCTGACGCTGCACCCCTATCTGGAAACCCGCAAGCAAGGACGCCGGTTGCTCTACATTCTGGAAGCCCCTGAATTGCGCACCCGCCCGGAATGGCTGGTTGAAATACCCGACTTGACGGCTCTGGATAAGGGTGAGGAGCGGGAAGCGCTGGTCAGCAAACCGTCCTCGGTGAAGCGTTCCCCTCAGCGCCGAAAGCAACCGGAACCGGAGCCTGCCGATCTGGGCCAAGTGAATACAAAAGACAACCGATTTATTTGGATCGCCCTCGCTGTGGCGGTGGCGATCCTGGGCAGCTTGCTGTGGCTGTCACAGGCAACTGGCTAAAGCAATCCTTCCAGCACGGCGGCAACAACCCGATGATCCTCATCGTGTCTGAGCCGGCTGAGGGCTTCCAATGCCGGTGGGGCGTCAAATTTTCTCAGCGCCTGCGCCACTCGCAGGCGAATGCGCCACGAGGGATCGCTGGCGTGCGCCAGCAGATGCTCCAGCGCTTGAGCCTGTTTAGCCGTGCCGGCAAAGATGCCGAATGCCTCAATCGCCGCTTCCCGCACGGTCAAGTCCGGGTCGGCCTGAGCGCTGGCGCACACCTCAAACAGCGCTTCCGGGTGTGGCAATTCCACCAGCGCCGCCAGAATGCTGCGGCGTACCAGCCAGTGGCTGTTGTCACGAAACGCTCTCAGCAAATGCGGGACTGCCGGCTCTCCATACAAGGACACGGAGTTGGCCGCTTCCGCCCGCACATTATAGTCGCTGTCGCTGCTGAGGAGCTCGATCAGGGCGTCAAAGGCTTCAGGGCTTTGCTTTCTCCCCAGTCCCATCGCCACAAACGAGCGCACCAAAAATTCCGGGTCCCGCAGTTTGGTTTTCAGCAGGGGAACCGCCACCGGCGGGTCATAGTTCCTCAATGCGGTCAGCGCCCGCAGACGAGCTTGCGAATCAGAACTCTTTAAACCGGCTTCAATCTGATCGATGTCCATGCTGCTATTTGCTAGAGATCGCACTTAATACTTAACATAACTTTACAAAAATTCGCGCCCAGGCGTTCCCTCCGACCCCAAAACGGTGAAGTCCCGACGTTGGACAGCCATTCCCTCCGACCCAACAATGGGGAAGAGTCAACTCCTCGGAAACGATTTACTTAACATCGCTTGACAAGGCTTGACAAAGCTTAAAATGCTTGCTAGATTGGAGAAAATTTAGTAAGGAGAGGCAGATGGCCAACTATGTGCCCGCAAGAGTGGCAACAGCCAAGCTTGGGGTTTCACTTAGAACGCTCCTCAGGTGGGAAGAAGCAGGAAAAATCCAAACGATTAAAACGCCAAACGGACAGCGCCGGTACAACATCGACTCAATTCTCAATCCCCTGCCTACCAGCAAACCAACCATCCTGTACGCCAGAGTTTCCAGCTATTCTCAAAAAACTGACCTGGAGAGACAAGTTGAGTTTCTTCTCTCTCACTACCCAGAGTGTGAAGTCATCCGAGACATCGGCTCGGGACTCAGTTTTAAACGAAAAGGGTTGCTGGGCTTATTGGAACGAATTTTGTCAGGCGATGTCGGAAGGGTTGTCGTTACCAACAAAGACCGACTGTGCCGCTTCGGTTACGATCTTATCGCATGGCTGTTAGCGCGCTGCAACTGTGAGATTCTGGTTCTGAACAACCACTTGGGGAAGCCAGGGGAGGAGTGTTCCTACAGCCCCGAGCGAGAGATGCTTGAAGATTTTCAGGCTATCCTCCATATTTTCAGTCGCAGGCTCTCCGGACTCCGCAAGTACAAAACAAACATTAAAGAAGATCCTGACTTGCAGGGGATATGCCAAAGTAAAAACAGAGAAAGTTTGGAAGCTGCCCATTCGCGCACACCGCAAGGTGTGTGACAGAGCCCTCACTGACTTAAAGGAGCATCAAAGCTTTGATTGCAGCAACAGGACAAAAAACGACTGGGGAGAATGCATTTAGAAGTTTATATAAAAGTTTGGCAGGTGAAATAATCCCTCAGGGCTCAAATCATAAGGTGAGGAGGCGGCGGTAGATAATGCTTTATTTGAGGCGTATGCGGAGCCGGCTAAACCCAAGCGTGGGGAGAAGTTCCCTAAGTGCCTACTGCTATAATAGAAGTAGGGGGCGATAACTTCCCCGGTTGAGGTTGAAGACCGGCCTAAACACCTGAAATTTATCCCCTTAGGCACCCGATTAACTTTTAGTCAACCACAGCAGCTATTAAGCTATTCCGCTTTTAATCTGCTTATTGGGAAAAGGAGGCAGAGCCTCCAAAGCAGCGTTCCCAGTATCGGCCTGGGAACGAGGGGATAGAGATGGATAGGGCAAATTAAATGCGCCACAGCTTAGCGCTCTCATTGCCAGCAGATCAGAGGAAAAGCAGGGGGGTATGAGTGCGGCGGTGGGTGACGGAGTTTTCCAAAAAACTTTCCGGCAGTATGATATACTGAAAAACCCCATTCCCAATCCCCAATACCCAATCCAAAATCCGGGCATCCCCAATGCGGAAAGCGAAGCGGCTCCATAGGAGCAGGGTGCCTAATTCCTAATACCTAAGACCCAACCATGCAATCAAATAGCTCCCTGAACCAACCCTTATTAGCTCAGTCAGCAGTCATTGACCGGCAGCACCTACTGGTGTCTCCCAGCACTCCAGTCACCGAAGTGATTACCCGCATGAGTCAGAGTCGGAACAGCTGTGTGCTGGTTGCGGAAGGACAGCGGTTGGTTGGTATTTTTACCGAGCGGGATATCGTGAAAATGAGTGCGGCTATGATGCCGCAGGAAGGGGTGGAAGTCCGTCAGGTGATGACCCCCGAGCCGGTCGCCATTTCAGTATCTCAAGAGCTAGACATTTTTTCTGTTATCTCGATATTTCGCCAGCATAAAATCCGGCACCTGCCGGCACTGGATGAGTCTGGGAAAGTTCTGGGGGTTATCACTCAAAGCAGTATTCGAGAAGTCCTCAAGCCCACTGACTTGTTAAAGCTCAAACCAGTCAGTCAGGTGATGAGCGCCAATGTAATTATATCGCCTCCAACCGATTCCCTCTTGCGAATTGCGCAGAAAATGGCAGAAGACCGAATTAGCTGCGTGGTGATTTCAGAAATGAGGGACGGCGGGGGAATTTTTCCGGTAGGGATTATTACGGAACGGGACATCGTTCAGTTCCGGGCAATGGAGTTGGATTTATCTTCAATCGGGGCGCAGGAAGTGATGAGCTGCCCGCTGCTGCCAATTCAAAAGGACGATTCTGTGTGGGCTGCCCATCAATTGATGGAACGCCATCGCATTCGCCGGCTGGTTGTGATAGACGAGGCGGGGATGCTGGCCGGCATCCTCACCCAAAGCACCCTTCTGGAAGCGATAGATCCCTTAGAAATGCACGCTACGATAGAAATCTTGCGGCAGCAGGTGGACGCTCGCACAACTCAATTAAGTGAGGCTAACGCTCGCTTGCAGGAGGAAATCGCCCTCAGGGAACGGGAACTGGGCGCTCGGCTTTTACTGGAAAAGCAACTGCTCGAAGAAAATGCCAAACTCCAGCAAGCTTTAATCGCCGCCGAATCGGCATCCCTTGCCAAAAGCAGCTTCTTGGCGAATGTGGGCCACGAACTCCGCTCCCCTCTCCACACCATCCTCGGGTTTGGGCAGCTGGTGCGCGGAAGCCAAACGCTGACTCCAGAAAACCAAAAATATCTCAGCATCATTCAGCGCAGTGGTGAGCACTTGCTGGATCGGATAGAAAACCTGCTAGAACTGTCAAAAATGGAAGCGGGGCGCACCAGCCTTAACGAAGGAGACTTCGACCTTCACTTGTGGCTCGAGGATCTGGCGGATCTGTTCTCCCACCGCGCCCGCGACAAGCAGTTGGAGTTTGTTCTAGAACGCGCCCCTGACCTGCCTCAATATGTGCGAAGCGATCGGGAAAAATTGCGTCAAGTCTTGGTTAATATTATCGATAACGCGATTAAGTTTACCCCATTTGGGAGCGTGCGGGTGAGAGTGAGAGTGGGGGGTGGCGCATGGGGCGTGGGGAATCGGGAATGGGGCACAGATTTCGATTCTCAATCCCCAAGGCCCAGCGGCGAATTCCCAAGGCCGAATCCCCAAGGATCAATTATCTTTGAAGTAGAAGACACCGGCCCGGGGATTCCGCCTGAGAAATTAAACTGCATTTTTGAGGCTTCTCTGCTGACGCCAACAGAAAAACGAGCGGGAGAGGGGATGGGCATAGGGCTGCCGGTGAGCCGATTTTTCGTCCGGCTGATGGGCGGTGAGATGGCGGCTGAACGTACCTCAACCGGCACTCTTTTAAAATTTGACATTCAAGTCAAGCCGGTGGGGGCGCTTGACATTGAAACAGGACAGCCGTCACGCCGAGCGATAGCCCCAGAACCCAACCAACCTTGCTATCGCATTCTGATTGTGGACGATCAGTGGGAGAATCGCCAGTGGTTCATACAAGTCCTCTCCCCCCTGAGGTTTGAACTCAAGGAAGCCAGCAACGGTGTTGAGGCGATCGAAGTCTGGGACACTTGGGAGCCTCACCTGATCTTTATGGACATGCGGATGCCGGTGATGGACGGGTATGAAGCTGCAAAACGGATTAAAGCGACGGTAAAAGGCCAAGCCACAGCTGTTATTATTGCTCTCATCGCCAGCACCTCGGAAGAGCAAGCGCGGGTTATCGATATGGGGGTTTGTGACGATGTTTTACAAAAAACTTTCCGGGAGTCTGATATACTTGAGCAGACACAAAAGCATTTGGGGGTGCGCTACATTTATGAGGGACGGCACGACTCGCAGGGAGAGGCTCTCGGGCAGCCAAGCCAGCGCCACCGGCTCGTTGAGAGCGATGGGAACCGGCCACAGGCTCTGACGCCGGCTGCCGTGGCTGCCCTCCCAGAGGCATTGCTGGCTGACCTGCAACAGGCCACTATCTGCATTAATTTAGAGGTGATTTCTGATATACTTGATGAAATCCGCCGGCACAATGCAGCTTTAGCGGGGGCGCTGAAGGGACTGGTTGATAACTTTAATTACGCGGCTGTTTTGAATTTGATTCAAGAGGCTAAGGGAGAAAAATGAGTGCTTGTAAAACGGCAAAAAGAGAAATTATTTTAGTGGTTGACGACCGGCCAGAGAGTTTGCGGCTGTTAAGTGCGGTATTGACTAAAGAGGGGTATGCTGTCCGACCTGTGCTGGAAGGGCGCTTGGCCTTAGCGGCGGCACAGGCAGAACCTCCCGACCTGATTTTGCTGGATATTATGATGCCGCAAATGGATGGCTATGAACTCTGCTCCCAGCTAAAAGCCTCTGAACGAACTCGCGACATCCCGGTGATTTTTATCAGCGTCAAAGGGGAAACGTTCGATAAAGTGAGAGCCTTTTCTGTCGGTGGCGCGGACTACATAACGAAACCGTTTCATGTGGGAGAAGCCGTAGCGCGGGTCGAGAACCAGCTCAAGATCCGGCGGCTGCAAAAGCAACTCATGGAGCAAAATGCGCGGCTCTCTCAAGAGAAAAGCGAGCGCGAACTGGCGGAAGCGGCGCGGCGCTCTTCAGAAGCCAAATTAGCGTCAGCATTTCGGGCCTGTCCCGACCCCATTGCGCTGACCACGTTTCCAGAAGGCCGGTTCCTGGAAGTAAACGACAGCTTCTGTGAGTTTTTTGGCGCCCCTCGGGCCCGGGTAATGGGTAACACCGGCTTGGAGCTGGATATATATAATATTATAGCGGTTTGCGCCGAAAGTGTCAAGGAATTGCGAGAGAAAAGATCCATTCGCAACTGTCAGGCGAACATCCGCACCGCCAGTGGGGAGGAGAAGTCAGTCTTGCTGTCAGCAGAACTCATCGATCTGGACGGACAAGAGTGCGCAATCAGCACAGTTACGGACATCACTCACCGCGTGAGAGCGGAAAATGAACTGCGCCTGCTGCTGGAAACAGCGCGAGCCACCAGCCAGAGCCCAGATACAGACAGCGCTCTAGCGGTGATTTTGCAGTTAATTTGTGCGGCGATTAAGTGGGATTTTGGGGAAGCGTGGCTGACTTCAAAGGGCGGCAGGGTGTTAGAGTGCAGTTGGGGGTGGTACGGGCGCGACCCGAGTTTAGAAGAATTCCGGCGCAAGAGGGAAACCCTCACCTTTGCTGCCGGTGCCGGGTTGCCGGGAAGAGTTTGGCAATCCCAGCAGCCAGAGTGGATAGAAGATATTTCCGAACAGCCAGAGTCACTTTTTGAGCGCGGGCTTCCGGCTGCCAAAGTGGGCTTGAGAGCTGGGTTTGGCGTGCCGATTCTCGCCGGCGATCGAGTCTTGGCGGTTTTAGTTTTCTTTAAGCAGGGGAAAAGCCAGCCAGACCGGCGGACAATCGAGCTGGTGAGTGCGGTGGCGGTCCAGTTAGGTGCCTCGATCGGGCGCAAGCAAGCCGAAGCAGCCTTGCGTGAAAGTGAAGAGCGGTTTCATCTGGCAATGGAAGCCAGCGCTCAAGGGCTTTGGGATTGGAATATTGCCACGGGAGAAGCTTATTTAGACCCGCAGTGGAAGAAAATACTGGGGTATGAAGTAGAGGAGATAGAGAACAATTACCAGTCCTGGGTGCGGCGGCTCCATCCAGAGGATGCGTCTGGAGTCATGGAAAGTTTGAATGCCTGTGTCGCGGGCGATCTCCCCATCTATGAAGTGGAATTCCGGATGCGGAGTAAATCGGGGGAGTGGAAGTGGATTGTGGCTCGGGGAAAGGTGACGGAACGGGATGCCGCCGGCGCGCCGGTGCGGATGACGGGGACGCACAAAGACATAACCGAACGCAAAAAAGCAGAGGAAGCGCTGCGCGAGAGTGAGAGGCGATTCCGCGCCATCTTCCACTCGATGTTCCAATTCATGGGGCTGATGCAGCCGGATGGCACGCTGCTGGAAGCCAACCAAACGGCTCTCGACTTTGCCGGGATCTCTGCTGAAGATGTGGTGGGGGTTCCGTTTTGGGAAACGCCGTGGTGGAGACTTGACAAAGCAGCCCAAAATCAGCTAAAAGAAGCGGCTGTCCGCGCTGCTGCCGGCGAATTTGTCCGTTACGAAGCAGAGGTTGCCGGTGCGGGAGATATGGTGATTACCATTGACTTTTCTATCAAGCCGGTGTTTGACGAAACCGGACAAGTGGTACTGCTGATTCCCGAAGGGCGCGACATCACCGAGCGCAAAGTTTTAGAGGGAGAGATTGCCCTGCGGGAAGCCAGACTCAATGCCTTTTTCAGCAACGCTCCCGTCGGAATGTCTATCCTAGATCAGGGACTGAGGTTCGTGCAAATCAACGAACCGCTGGCAGAAATTGATGGACTGTCGGCTTCAGACTACACCGGCAAGACTGTCCGCGAAATTTTGCCCGCCCTCGCGCCGGTTCTGGAACCCCTTTTCCAGCAAGTGCTGGCCACCGGCAAACCGGTTGTCCGCCTAGAACTGTCGGGAGAAGTGCCCAGTCAACCGGGCGCTATCCGTCACTGGGAGGTGTCTTACTTTCCCATTCCCGGAGAGAGGGACCGCCCGGAAAGCGTGGGGGCTGTTGTGGTGGAAATCAGCGAGCGCAAACGAGCGGAATCGCAACTGCGCTCGGTAACAGAACGCCTGCAATACTTGCTCACTTCCAGTCCCGCCGTCATATTTAGCTGCCAGACAGGGGGCGATTGTGCGGCGACGTTTATGAGTGAGAATGTCAGGGAAATTCTCGGCTATGAGGCGCGGGAATTCGTGGGAAATGCCAATTTATGGGCGAGCTGCGTCCACCCAGAAGATCGGGAGATCCTCTTGGCCGCCCCGCATTCCTTCCAGCAGGAGTTGGCTGTTTACGAATACCGGTTTCTGCACGCTGACGGAACTTATCGCTGGATCTACAGCCAGATGAAATTGCTGCGGGACGCTGCTGGCAATCCCATCGAGTATGTGGGGTATTTGATAGACATCAGCGAACTCAAGGCTATAGAGCGAGCCTTGCGAGAGAGCCAGCGCCGGTATCAAATTTTAGCAGAAACATCGCCGGTGTGTATCATCAACACCGACGCTCAGAGGAATTGCCTCTACGTCAATCAGTGCTGGAGCGAGATTACTGGACTGTCCCTAGAAAATGCTGCGGGAACGGGGTGGGCGAGTCCCATCCATCCAGATGACCGAGAGCGAGTTTTTAGCGAATGGGAGCGAGCTGCTAGCGCAAGGGTTCCCTTTAAGTCCGAGTATCGCTTCGTGCGTCCTGATGGCACAATTGCCTGGGTCATCGGTCAGGCGCTGGCAGAAATCGGGGGTGAAGGAGAAATTACAGGTTACGTCGGGACAATTACAGATATCACTGACCGCAAGCAGGTGGAAGAAGCTTTGCGACAGCAATTTTTGCGCCAGCGGCTGGTGAGCGCGATGCTAGAGCGGATTCGGGAGTCGCTGAACCTGAAAGAAGTCTTGCAAACAGCGGTGGAGGAAGTGCGGCAGTTTCTGTCAGCAGACCGGGCCATCATTTACCAATTTTACTCTGACTGGAGCGGGGTTGTTGCTGTCGAGTCAGTCGGTGAGGGGTGGGCATCCGCTCTGGGGACTCACATTCAAGACAGCTGCTTTGTGGAAAGCTGCCCACCACCCTACCGGGAAGGTTGCGTTCGCGCCATAGAGAATACTGAGGCGGCGGGCCCAAACGAGTGCGGCGCTCATTTCCTGAGTCAGTTTCAGGTAAAAGCTAGCGTGGCGGTTCCCATCTCGCACAGCGAAAAGCTGTGGGGGCTGCTGATTGCCCACCAGTGCGGGAGTCCGAGGTTGTGGCAGGAATTTGAGGTGGAGTCGCTGAAACAGCTAGCCGTGCAGCTGCCAATCGCCATTCAGCAATGCACTCTTTTCGAGCAAGCCAAAGCGGAAATCGCCGAGCGCCAGCGGGCGGAAGCTGCCCTCAGAGAGAGCGAGCAGCGCTTTCAACTCGCGGTGTCAGGCACCCGGGATGGGATTTGGGATTGGGATTTAAGAACTGACCGGGTTTATTACTCTCCTGTTTGGATGGAAATTCTCGGCTACCGGGAAGGGGAATTGCCGCAGGAGTTAAGCACCTGGGCGGATAGCGCCCATCCAGATGACTGGGCTGCGGCTCTCGCGACTTTTGCCAGACACATGGAAGGCAAAACACCGGTTTACCAGCACACGCATCGCATGAGACACAAAGAGGGCCGGTGGGTGTGGGTGGAAGTGAAAGGTAAGTGCCTGCGCGACGCCGCCGGCAGACCTCAGCGAGTCACCGGCACCCTCACTGATATCAGCGTTCGCAAGCAGGCGGAGGAAGCCCTGCAACAAGCAAAAGAAGCTGCAGTTGCTGCCAGTCGCGCCAAGAGCGAATTCCTCGCCAATATGAGCCACGAACTGCGAACTCCGCTCAACGCTATTTTGGGCTTTACGCAAGTGATGCGAGGGGACGGGGCTCTCTGTGCCGAACACCGGCAAAATCTGGAAATTATCAATCGCGCCGGCTCTCACCTGCTAGAATTGATTAACGACATTCTGGAAATGTCCAAAATCGAAGCCGGCATAACGGTGTTGAATGAAAGGAACTTCGACTTAATTGTCTTGCTCGACAGCTTAAAAGACATCCTAGAACTCAAAGCCCAATCTAAAGGGCTAGCGCTGAGTTTTGACCTCGCCCCGGACCTGCCCCAATTTGTGCGCACCGATGAGGGCAAACTGCGCCAGATTTTGCTTAACCTGTTGGGAAACGCCATCAAGTTTACGGAAAAGGGCGGCATCACCTTGCGGGTGAGAGTGGGGCACAGCGCACCGGGGGCAGCGCCAAACAATCAATCCCCAATTCCCAATCCCCAATTCCCGAGCCAAAATCCCCAATCCGAAATCCAAAATCCAAAATCCAAAATCCAAAATCCAAAATCCAAAATCACCTTTGAAGTCTCAGACTCCGGCCCGGGCATTGACCCAGAGGAATTCGACAAGTTATTTGAACCTTTCGGACAGACAGAAACGGGGCGGAAATCCCAGCAAGGAACCGGTTTAGGGTTGCCCATCAGCCGAAAATTCGCGCGAATGATGGGGGGAGATATTAGTGTCCGCAGTGCGGTAGGTGTGGGAAGCACCTTCACTTTTGACATCCAGATAAAGGAGATTGAGGCGACTGAAGTTCAAGCCATTCCGCCGCAGCGCAAGGTTACAGCTGTAGCGCCCGACCAACCTAAATATCGCATTTTGGTGGTTGACGACCGCCTGGAGAGCCGCTTGCTCTTGGTGCAAATCCTCGCCTCAATTGGCTTTGAGGTGCGAGAAGCCGAGAACGGTCAAGAAGCGATCCAGGTGTGGGGGAGTTGGGAGCCTCACTTGATTGTGATGGACATGCGCATGCCGGTGATGGACGGCTACGAGGCGACCAAACAGATTAAATCCCACTTGCGAGGTCAGGCGACAGCGATTATTGCCCTGACGGCTAGCGCCTTTGAGGACGACCGCTCGATGGTTTTATCCGCCGGTTGTGATGATTTTATTCACAAGCCTTTCCAACAGGATGAGCTTTTGGCAAAAATTGGCCAGCACCTGGGGGCCGTATATATCTATGAAGAACAGAGCAGCAAAAAAAGCGGGGCCAGCCCAACCCCAGAAAAAATTTTGCCCTTTGCAGACCTGAGCGAACAGTTGGCTCAAATGTCGCCGGAATGGGTGGAAGAGCTATACAGTGCGGCATCCCAAGGGAGCGATGACATTATTTTGGAGTTGCTGGAGCGGGTGCCCCCTGAAAATGCCATGCTGGCGGAAGTTTTAGCAGATTTAGCCAATAATTTCCAGTTCGATAAAATTTTGAATTTGACCCAACCGGAGGGAGAGTGAATCGGGAGCCTCCCGTTTTCGCAATCCCCCTCACCCCTGACTCACCCACAAGTAGGGGGCGCTGCACAGTAGAAGGATGATTGAACTTTTTGCACTCATCCAGAACCCTCTCTTACTCCCCCTCCCCGCAGGCGGGGAGGGGGTTGGGGTGCCGGGTTCATCCTGCCTTTGTACAGCGCCCAAGTAGGGTGCCTTGCGGAACAACGCACCCCAGTGTGGTAATCTCGTTGTGTACAGTTCCCGTAAAGGCGAAATGATGAGTGAAAATTCAGTCGCTCAGCCTAAAGGCACCATTCTAGTGGTTGACGATACGCCAGATAACCTGCGCATTTTATCCTCCATACTGAGCAAGCGGGGGTACGCAGTTCGCAAAGCCTTGAACGGGCCGAGAGCGCTGAATGCGTGCGAGACAGCTTTGCCGGATCTGATTTTACTTGATATTATGATGCCGGAGATGGATGGCTATGAAGTGTGCCAGCGCCTGAAAGCTTCCGAGAAAACTCGCGAGGTGCCGGTGATTTTCTTGAGCGCTCTTGACAGCGTGCCCGACAAAGTGAAAGCGTTTAGTGCCGGTGGTGCAGACTACATCACTAAGCCCTTTCAGGTTGACGAAGTGATAGCCCGCATCGCAAACCAACTGACTGTACGCCAGCTACAGCGCCAGCTTGCCGAGAAAAATGCGCGGCTGGAGGTGTTGAATGAAGAGCTGACGCGCTCCAACGCTGAACTCAAAGAATTGCACGTCCAGCTTGCCGTTCAAAACGCACAGTTGCAACAGTTGAACCTCGAACTGACGCGCTCCAATGCTGACTTAGAACAATTCGCTGCTATTGCCTCCCACGACTTGCAATCGCCGCTACAAGTTATCGTGGGCAATGCCGACCTGCTGTCCTGGAAATATGAAGCCCTTCTCGGAGCGGACGCTGAGCGCTATATTCGCGAGATTGTCAAAGCCGGTTTGAGGATGAAACAGCTAATTCAAGACTTGCTCGCCTATTCTAGAGTGGGAAGTGGCGCTGCAAAATTTGAGCCGGCTGACTGCCAAACCCTGCTCAAACAGGCGCTGGCAAATGTGCGCTCTGAGATATCCTCAAGCGGCGCTTGCATCACCCACTCAGAGCTGCCAAAAGTAATGGGCAATCCCACCCAACTGATTCAGCTGTTCCAAAACCTGATCAGCAATGCCATTAAATTTCGCCGCCCCTCACTTCCCCCACAAATAGAGATTTCAGCCCGAGCGCAGAATGCCGGCGAGTGGCTCATAGCCGTCCGCGACAATGGCATTGGCATAGAACCCCAGGACTATCAGCGCATTTTTGAGGCGTTTCAGCGGCTGCACTCCTGTGACAAGTACCCCGGTACTGGCCTCGGCATGGCCATCTGCAAAAAAATTGTTGACCGGCACGGGGGGCGGATATGGGTAGAATCTCAGCTGGGAGTGGGAACCACTATTTACTTTACCATTCCCCCTCGCTCGATAATTAATACATCGCTTACCAGTTTAAAATAACTAGCACAGGGGTGGAGAGACTTTCAATGCGGACAGTTTAATGGTGGGTATTGCCGCGACCGAAGGCCCGCATCTTCTTATCAGCTCAGCCAGCCTAGCTCGCGAAAAAGATGAGTGCGCTGGCCAGGAGAGACATCCTTGGCAGTCCCCCCCAACTAAACCCCCTTTTTTGTAAACTTGTGGTCAAATAGCTTTCTATCTGTTCGCCTCTGCCTCTGGGGGGGGATTATAGTGGACAGCCCCGGGAAAACAATGAGTAAAAGTCCAGTCGAGCCACCCAAAGGTAACATTCTTGTGGTAGACGATATGCCAGACAACCTGCGCGTCTTATCCTCCATGCTGACGCGCCGAGGGCACACAGTTCGCAAAGCTTTGAATGGGCAGATGGCTCTGACTGCCTGTCAAACGGTTTTGCCTGACCTGATTTTGCTGGATATTAATATGCCCGACATGAATGGCTATGACGTCTGCGCTCTCTTGAAAACTTCTGAAAAAACTTGTCACATCCCCGTTATTTTTATCAGCGTTTTAGATGAGGCGCTTGACAAAGTAAAAGCCTTTCGTGTCGGGGGCGCAGACTACATTACCAAGCCGTTTCAAATCGAAGAAGTATTGGCTCGCGTAGAAAATCAGCTGATGGTGCGCCGGCTGCAAATCAGCCTTCAAGATCGCAACCGGCTCCTGAAAGATCAAAATGCTTTGCTGCTTCAGGAGATTGAAAAGCGCCGCCGTGCCGAGGAAGCCTTACAAAAAGCCAACGAAAAATTGCAGCTTTTAGCTGATTCTGACAGCTTGACGGGAATTGCCAACCGCCGCCACTTTGACGAATCCTTGCGCCGAGAATGGAAGCGATCTGCGCGAGACACATTGTCTCTCTCGCTCATTATGTGCGATATTGATTGCTTCAAATTCTATAACGATACTTACGGCCACCAAGCGGGTGACGATTGCTTAAAGCTGGTGGCGGGGGCGATCGGTCGCGCCCTCAAGCGCCCAGCAGATTTAGTCGCTCGTTATGGGGGAGAAGAGTTTGCCGCCCTCCTCCCTAATACCGATTTAGACGGTGCCTTGCGGGTGGCTGAATCTATCCACTTAGAGGTGCGGCAGCTAAAAATTGTTCACGCGCAATCTTCTGTCAGCGATTATATTACACTGAGCGCAGGCATTGCTTGCACAGTGCCAAACTATACAGAATCGCCAGCCACCCTGATTAGTGCTGCGGACAGGGCACTCTATCAAGCCAAGGAGCGCGGGCGCAATCAATCCTGCGCGGTGGCGCTTGACTGTAGCGCCCTCCCCGAAACAGGGGAAGAGGGGGAGAGGAAACACTAGACCTGCGCCCAGAACCGTCCGAAGCCACACACACTCCCGCTCAAGAAGGCGAGCTCCGCCAGCCGGGGAATAAAAATCCGAATCTGAGGTATACTATCCATAGTGTAACATTTTTATTCCCCCTCGTGACGGGCATCAATTATATCACGTCAGGTAAAATATCCATCCTATCTTTCTGTCAGGCATTGGGCCTTGGGCGTGGTATATTGGGAACTGAATTGCGGCAGTTTAACGACATGATATTCGCAGTATAATTGTGAGGTCAGACTCAGATGAATAGTGAGCTAGCTAAAACTTCCAAGGAAAATATCTTGGTCGTCGATGACACGCCTGATAACGTGCGCCTTTTGACGGCGATGCTGAACGAACAGGGGTACAAAGTTCGCAAAGCATTGAACGGGCCAATGGCTATTACTGCCTGTCAAATGGTTTTGCCAGACCTGATTTTGCTAGATATTAATATGCCTGAGATGAATGGCTATGAAGTGTGCCATAAACTGAAAGCGGACGAGAGAACTCGTGAAGTTCCGGTAATTTTTATTAGCGCCCTCGACGACGTGCTGGATAAGGTCAAAGCCTTCGACGCCGGGGGGGCGGACTACATTACCAAACCCTTTCAAAGGGGAGAAGTTATATCGCGAATAGAAAGCCAGCTTAAGTTGCGCTCGCTCCAGCTAAAACTTCAGGAAAAAAATGCCAAGCTGGAGGGGGCGCTCGCCGAACTAAAAGCGGCTCAAGTTCAACTGATTCAAACTGAAAAAATGGCGGCTGTAGGGCAATTAGTTGCGGGAATCGCTCACGAAATAAACAACTCTATCAGTTTTATCTACGGCAATCTCACTCACGCCACTCAATACGTTCAAGACTTGGCAAGCATTCTCGAACTTTACCAAGAAGAATACCCCAATACCGCCCCCAGAATCCAAAATAAAATTAACGATCTGGACCTGAATTTTTTGAGAGAGGACGCGCCCAATGTGATGGGTGCGATGCACCGAGGAGCCGAGCGCATTCGGCAGCTGGTCGTTTCCCTGCGAAACTTTTCCAGGCTGGACGAAGCTGAGATGAAACCGGTGGACATCCATGAAGGCATCGACAGCACCCTGCTGATGTTGCAGCACCGGCTCGCGGAAACAGAAACTCGCCCCGCCATTACCGCGATCAAAGACTATGGCAAATTGCCCAGAGTGACTTGTTATCCCAGCCAGCTCAACCAGGTTTTTATGCACCTGTTGAATAATGCGATTGATGCTCTGGCGGAGGGGAAGAAGGCATCGGGCACCGGGCGCGGCCAAGAAGATGTCCCGCACCCGGCGATTTGGATTCACACCGAGCTAACCGCCAAAGATACTGTTTTGATTCGGATTGCCGACAATGGCCCAGGCATCTCAGAGCCGGCCCTTTCGCGTTTATTTGACCCATTTTTTACCACCAAGAAAGTGGGCACCGGCGCGGGATTGGGACTGTCTATCAGCTATCAGATTGTCGCGCAACAGCATAAAGGACAGCTCACTTGCTCCTCGCCCCCCGGACAGGGAGCGGAGTTTACCATTGAAATTCCGGCCAGTCAACTGGAGTGAGATTATATAGCAGTAGCCACTTAGGTTCGTACATCTCGGCCTCTTTTGCACCCCCGC
>NZ_KB235948.1:1549376-1567221 GCF_000332335.1 Kamptonema formosum PCC 10802
GGCTCGGGAAAACAAAACCCCCCCCCGCCATTACCGCGATCAAAGACTATGGCAAATTGCCCAGAGTGACTTGTTATCCCAGCCAGCTCAACCAGGTTTTTATGCACCTGTTGAATAATGCGATTGATGCTCTGGCGGAGGGGAAGAAGGCATCGGGCACCGGGCGCGGCCAAGAAGATGTCCCGCACCCGGCGATTTGGATTCACACCGAGCTAACCGCCAAAGATACTGTTTTGATTCGGATTGCCGACAATGGCCCAGGCATCTCAGAGCCGGCCCTTTCGCGTTTATTTGACCCATTTTTTACCACCAAGAAAGTGGGCACCGGCGCGGGATTGGGACTGTCTATCAGCTATCAGATTGTCGCGCAACAGCATAAAGGACAGCTCACTTGCTCCTCGCCCCCCGGACAGGGAGCGGAGTTTACCATTGAAATTCCGGCCAGTCAACTGGAGTGAGATTATATAGCAGTAGCCACTTAGGTTCGTACATCTCGGCCTCTTTTGCACCCCCGCACTCCGGCTCCTATTGTCCTAACCCATATTACTACTGGGATATAGACGTAGGCCAGCGTCTGGCTGCCCTGAAGGTCTAATGTTTTAACCTAAGTGCATACTGCTATATCCGGATGTGTGCTTACAACATTGCGGAATCCATTCTGCCGCCATCAAAACAAAGCCCGCCTGCGCGGGCTTTTCTAAAAATAGACGAATTAACCGGATTCTGCTCGATTGAGTCAGGCCGGCCCACAGCATCGAGAAACCAGGTCTGCCAGAGAAACCCGGTTTCTGCCGGCTGCCTCAGGCGCTGGCGTTACATCATGCCGCCCATGCCGCCCATGCCGCCCATGCCGCCCATGCCGCCCATGCCGCCCATATCAGGCGCACCGGCAGCTTTCTTCTGAGGCTTTTCCACCACCAGCGCCTCAGTCGTGAGAACCATACTGGCAATCGAACCGGCATTTTGCAGCGCTGAGCGCACGACCTTAGCCGGGTCAATAATCCCCGCCGCAATCAAATCTTGAAACTCACCGGTAGCTGCATTGTACCCGATCGTAAACTCAGTTTCCCGCACCCGCTCCACGATCACCGAACCTTCCACACCGGCATTGTCGGCAATTTGGCGCAGAGGAGCTTCCAGCGACTTAGCCACAATTTCCGCGCCGATATTTTCCTCCACATCCAAACTGCCTTTCAGATCCGCAACTTTTTTGCCCAAGTGAATCAGCGTCGTGCCGCCACCCGGCACAATCCCTTCATCCACCGCCGCCTTTGTCGCATTGAGAGCATCTTCAATCCGCAACTTCCGGTCTTTGAGTTCCGTTTCCGTCGGTGCGCCCACTTTAATAACCGCCACCCCGCCGGCTAATTTAGCAATCCGCTCTTGCAGCTTCTCCTTATCGTAATCCGAATCCGTCCGCTCCAACTCCTTGCGAAGCTGGGCGATCCGCTTTTGCACGTCCGCCTTATTGCGGTCGTCCGCACTAGACACAATCGTCGTGGTTTCCTTAGTAACAGTCACCTTGCGGGCAACTCCCAGCATATTTATCGAAACCGCATCCAGACTCAGACCCACATCTTCAGAAATCAGCTGTCCGCCCGTGAGCGTAGCGATGTCTTGCAGCAGGGCTTTGCGCCGGTCGCCAAATCCCGGAGCCTTAATCGCGCAGACACTGAGCACGCCCCGAGCTTTATTCACCACCAGAGTTGCCAGAGCTTCTCCTTCCACATCTTCGGCAATAATCAGCAGCGGCTGACCGGCACGGGCCACTTTTTCCAGCACCGGCACCAAATCCGCGATAGCGCTAATTTTCTTATCCGCAATCAGGATGCGGACATTTTCATATTCCGCCACCATCCGCTCCTGATCTGTCACGAAGTACGGAGAAATGTAGCCCCGATCCAGCTGCATCCCTTCCACCACTTCCATTTCCGTCGCCAGCGACTTCGATTCCTCAACGGTAATCACCCCGTCTTTAGTCACCTTTTCCATCGCTTCGGCAATCATTTGGCCAATTTCCTCATCATTGCCGGCAGACACCGTGGCCACCTGCGCGATCGCCGCACCTTCCACCGGCTTAGCCACTGCCTTAATTTCCCCCACCAGATAAGCGATTGTCTTTTCAATCCCCCGCCGCACCGCGACTGGATTCGCGCCGGCTGCCACCAGCTTCAGCCCTTCCCGCACCATCGCTTGGGCCAGAACCGTGGCCGTAGTCGTCCCATCCCCCGCTATTTCCTTCGTCTGCGACGCCACTTCCCGAATCAGCTGAGCGCCGGTGTTTTCCAACGGATCTTCCAATTCAATTTCCTTGGCAATCGTAATCCCGTCGTTGACAATCTGCGGTGCGCCAAACTTCTGCTCCAGGACGACATTGCGGCCTTTCGGACCCAGCGTAATCCGCACCGCATCTGCCAGGGCGTTGATGCCCCGTTCCAGCGCCCGCCGAGACTCTTCATCAAATGCAACGATCTTGGCCATTCTTGCGTTCTTAACTCTTCACTTAGACAATTTAGCACTGATACATTTACGCGACATTATTCGAGGTATTCCCGGACAGTGCAACGATAGCACGCTTCACCCGTAAAAGTGATAGAGGCGGTATCCCGCAAAGCTTTCAGGAACATCCCAAAAGCACCCTTCCAGTCTTGCGAAGCGCGTAAATCCGCAGCTAGGACAGTGGAAAACTTTAGAGCCACCCAAGCCGGTGTGGACATTTGCCGGCTGCTGCATGCAGGTCTTGCTAGTGAATTCTTCGGTGACATCCACAGGGCGTGGTTCCCGTCAATTCAGCCTGATGCTTTAAACTCATTTTCAACTTTTGAACTGCTAGTGCGCCTACCGAGCATCGCTCTCGCCCTTTTAGACCTGATTTTTCGCAAAGCCGTAGGCTTCCGTGTCGGAAGTCAAGGGAGGTTGGCAGAAAAATAAGTGCGGTAATTGAAGTCGCGATTTGCCTGTTCGGAGCTGACCATTGGGCCATGTCAATTTTTCAGAGCCGTATGTAGTGTATCACGTTTTGTAGGATTGCGCAAGAAATCCAGGATTAAATTTTACCTCTCTCGCGCAGAGTGCTAATCCCGCCCGCCCTCAGGTGACGCCCCCTTCCAGACGCTGTCCCAAAGCCGGATGGCAGGGCAAGCAGCGGCAAGGTGCCTGCCCCTGTGCTTGCCCAGCACAGGAGGATTGCCCATTGTAGGGCCAAGCCACCGGCCCCCACACGGGGCAACCACAGGGGGATTGCCCCTACAGACTCAAACGAGTGTCACTCGAATGAGCTACCCCAGGGCAGCGTCACAAAAAAAAGCGACTGTCCGCCGGCTTCCTCTTCTCGCTATACCTGTCAGTAGGTTCAAGGCATCTCTCTCGCACCGGCCCCCTTAGGAGAAGCCGCTTTGCGGTGACAGGCAGATTCCTTTGAATCTGCCGGCTTTTCGCCGATCTCACGGTTGGGAATGGTGCGAGATAGCAGCTCAACAGACAGGAGCCAACATTTCATTCCCCTGCTCCCTAGATGATTCTAAACTCCAGCTTTGTGGGCGGTATTCTCCCCGCCCACAAAGCCATATTTTAGTTAATTTACGGCTAATTTAATTCTTACATTTGTCGTTTAAAGTAGGCTGCGTTTCCTAGGAAAACGCACCCGAAAGAGGCTGTAAAACAAAAATAATATCCCGTGAGAAAGTGTCAGAGCATTCCGGATTTAGGGATAGCTGAAAAGAAAGCAGATAGAACGATGGCTGGGAAAGCCGCCATCGGGATGGCAAAACAAATCATTAATCGCTGCTATGAATAGAATGTCAGATCCCAAAAACCACTGCTGCAACCGGCTGCATCCGATTTGCTGCATCCTCCCCCCTCACATGCTGCGCCACCTCGCCGAACGCGGCAACCCGGCGCAGCGAAACTGGGCTTTTAAAACATTAAGCCTGTCGGAACAGTTGCGCGGGCGGCGCATGACACTGGGCACCCTAGCGGCAAAGGCAATCACGCCGGCAGGCGAGAAGCGCCGCACAATTTACGACGCCCAAAATGGCACTAATCTCCCCGGAAAATTGCTGCGCGGTGAGGGCGACGCCCCAACCGGCGACCCAGCCGTAGACGAAGCTTACGACAGCGCCGGTGCCACCTATGACTTGTACGCTGAAATTTTCGAGCGCAATTCCATCGACGACCGGGGCATGCGTCTGGACTCCACTGTTCATTACGATCGGGAGTATGACAACGCCTTTTGGGACGGCAGCCAGATGGTTTATGGCGATGGGGATGGGGAGATTTTTGATCGCTTTACCAAGGCAATTGATGTAATTGGTCACGAGCTAACTCATGGCGTCACAGAACATGAAGCCGGCCTGATTTATTCAGGTCAGCCAGGAGCGCTGAATGAGTCTTTTTCTGATGTCTTCGGTTCCTTGGTGAAACAGCGGGCGCTCAACCAGACAGCGGCTCAAGCTGACTGGATTATCGGAGCCGGCCTGCTCACCTCCAAAGTCAGCGGCGCAGGCATTCGCTCTATGAAAGCACCCGGCACCGCATACGACGACCCAGTGCTCGGAAAAGATCCCCAGCCGGCTCACATGAAAGACTACTACAGGGGTTCAGAAGATAACGGCGGCGTGCATATCAACTCAGGAATTCCCAACCGCGCCTTTTATCTGGCTGCGATGGAAATTGGCGGCTATGCCTGGGAAAAAGCCGGGAAAATTTGGTACATCACTTTGCGCGACCGGCTGCGCCCCAGGTCGAATTTTAAACAGGCTGCCAATCTCACCATCGCCGTTGCCGGCGAACTTTACAGCCAGGGAAGTCCCGAGCAAAACGCAGTCCGCAACGCTTGGAAAGAAGTGGGGGTAATTTAGCCGGCAAGAAGGAACTAGCCTCAGGTACTGAGAAACCGGGTTTCTTTAAGAAACCCGGTTTCTGGTTTGCGGGCCCTTACTTTTGGCGTGCCGCCGCCACCAGCCATTCGATCAGCGGTCGCAAGGGAGCTGGCAGGGCTCGCTCGCTAACTGTAACGGTGTGTTGCTGACCGTTTTCTTCCACCGCGAGCCGGTACTGAAAGCGGTCAGCACCGGCAGTGGGGGACGTGATGCTGCCAGGGAGGTGAAAGAAATCAGCTGCCTCAACGAGCCGGCGCAGCTGATTTGCTTCTTCTGGGGGGAGGGTGTGCGTGTCGGCAGCGGTTGCCAGCCTCATGCCGGCAAAGCCGCCAGTCCGTTCAAAATTAATCTGCATAGTGCCGGGGGAAAATTTAAAATTTCCTCTTTCATTTTAGCGAAAACTGATTTGGGTGCCAGTATATTGGGGCACCCAGCCTTCTGCGGTGGTGAAGTACCGGACTGCTTTGATTTGAAGCGAGGCAGCGGGACAGAACCAGTGCTCGGTGCCGGCAGGTATGTTGATGTATTCGCCCGCTCGCACGAGCAGTTCCACCTGGCTGCCATCCGGTCGCACGAAGCCGAATATTCCCCCCCCATCGAGGATGTAGAGCGCTTCGCTGTCTGTATGGGTGTGGGGGCGGTGGCAGCTGGCAATCAGTGGGTAGAGATTCGGCGATCCCGGGTGCAGCAGCAGCAAGTCGCGCCACACACAGCCGGTGGTGCGCTTCACTTCCTCGAAGTGGCTGCTAACTGCACCGAGCACTTGTGTTTTCTCCAGATGTGAGAGTGTGTCTTTTTCTAGCAGTTCCGCCAGCTCCAGTTTCTTCCCCACAGGACAGTATTTCAGCTCGATATTCAAGGGAGCCAGTTCGCGAGTTATATCACTGAGTTCGCTGTGGTTCGTACTGTTTTCCAGCCGGAGGATCGCCATAATCTAAAAAAAATGTTAAGTTCCCTTACGGGAGAGAATATCGCAAATGTGGCGCTTTTGGGCGAAAGCCCAACTACAAATATGCCTTCCCATCCCCCCGACACCGGCTGCCGGTGCGGGCTCTTGACAGATCGGCTTTCGCCACAGCCTGGCCCACCCCCACTGGCCCCATCGGGTGGCCCGTGGGGCGGGATTCTAGCAGACTTTCTAAGTCGATAATAACATATCCCGATAGACAAACCGGAGATTGCCAACTCGCTTTTTGCGGGCGGGCTCTGCGAAAGCCGGTGGGCCGGCAGCCATTTGAGATTTGGGGAAAAATTTGTCTGAGTTACACAAACAGTGCGTTTTGTGGTATAATGCCGAGTTATCAGCGGTGAGGCTCATAATGCTGCTTGTGCCTTGAAAGGAGGCAGAGCCTATAGGGGCAGGAAAGCGTGCCACGAAGGCGTAGCGCGGGCGTCTCGCCCGCGCCGGCCCAAAAGGGGACAGGCGGGACGCCTGTCCTACGCCAGGAAGTGCCACGAAGGCGTAGCGCGGGCGTCTCGCCTGCGCCGGCCCAAAAGGGGACAGGCGGGACGCCTGTCCTACGCCATGAAGTGACCGGCACCCCACATTTCTCTGACGCACCTGATCAGTAGGGTGCGTTCAGAAGCGGAACGCACCCCAAAGGTCCCGGTTTCTGTGGGCGTTGCGCAAGCCCTACTTTACTAAAATCGAAACAGCATTAATTGCCGGCAAAATATCTTTATCAGGACTTAGGCAGCGACACTCAATTGTGTGGTGGGTTACGCTAGCGCTAACCCACCCTACAGATAGAGGCGCAAGCGTAAGTCCTGTTTATGACACGAAATCCAGTTGTGCTGGTACACGGCTACTCTGCCAATGGGAAAAGCTTTGACAAATGGGTCAAGGCGCTTGAAAATCGCGGCTATGATATCACGCACATCCACGTCTGTAGCTACCGCACGCTAACCAATGAAGTGACAATGAAAGACATTGCTGAAGGGTTCGACCGTGCGCTGAGAATCCGCGCCGGTCTGAACAGCGAGGAACCTTTCGACGCGATTGTCCACTCCACCGGCATCCTGGTCATCCGTGCCTGGCTGACCACTTACCGGGGGCGGCGAGATCGTTTGAAGCATTTGGTCGCCCTAGCACCGGCAAGTTTTGGCTCTCCCCTCGCCAGTAAAGGACGCAGTTGGCTGGGCGCAATCTTCAAAGGCAATAGAGAGATCGGACCGGACTTTCTGGAAGCGGGAGATCGAGTCCTCGACGCTTTGGAGCTCGCCAGTCCCTTTACCTGGGATCTGGCGCACAAGGATCTGATAGGCGAAGAAACCTACTATGGCACAGATGACACCACACCCTATGTATTTACCTTGTGCGGTACAGAAGGCTACGGCAGTCTGGCGAATATTATAGTCAATGAACCGGGCACCGATGGAGCTGTGAGGTGGGCCGGCTGTGCGCTCAACACGCGCAAGATCGCCTTCGACCTGACACAAGATCCGCAGCGTTCCGAGTTGAACGACCGCATAAAAATTGCGCCTTGGCGAGACAATATTAATATTCCCCTCATTCCGATTGCGGGGCTGAATCACGGCACAATTATGAGCGACCCCGGAGAGCAGCTGATTGATTTGGTGGATTCAGCGCTGGGAGTGTCGGACGAGCGGGAATTCAAGGACTGGCTCAACAAAGCCGGTGAGAGCGCGGCACAGGCGCGAAATAAAATCGATAAATGGCAGCAGTTTATTGTTCATGCAGTGGATGAGCGCAAAGACCCGATTGCAGACTATTACATCCAGCTTTTCACGCGAGATGCGGATGGAAACCCGCAGACAGTCCGAGATTTTGACAAGAAAGTCTACACCTACACCGGCGACGCCAGTTACCGCTGCTTCCACGTCAACCTGACCGAAATAAAACCAGAAAACCTGACGAACCTGTGGATGCGCATCATCGCCTCATCGGGCTCGCAGCTTGTCACCTATTACGGCTATGGAAGCGAGAAAATGAAAGACGACCGGCAGGTCAATCCAGCGGGGAAGTGGGATGCGGAGATCGACCTCACATGGCTCCTGAACAATGCGGACCTGAAGTTCTTTTACCCGTTTACAACGACGCTTATCGAACTGAAGCTCAATCGGGAACCCCTCCCCCTCACCGGCAAGAACCTGATGTGCTGGTTTTTGGAAGAGGAAAGTTCCTAGTTCGGCTTCAGCCCAAAGTTCGTAGTTGGGCTTCAGCCCAAAAGTTCGTAGTTGGGCTTCAGCCCAAAGTTCGTAGTTGGGCTTCAGCCCAAAGTTCGTAGTTGGGCTTCAGCCCAAAGTTCGTAGTTGGGCTTCAGCCCAAAAGTTCGTAGTTGGGCTTCAGCCCAAAAGTTCGTAGTTGGGCTTCAGCCCAAAAGTTCCCCTCGTTCCCAGCCTGAGGCTGGGAACGCCGCTTAGCAGGCTCTGCCTCCTAAGGTAGCAATTTTGCTTATTTCCTATAACCCGACCAAATATCTCGGATTTCCCCTGCCAAATTGCCTCTCAAGCTAATTTTACCTAATCCGACACCCTCTGTCGGAATTCAGCTGGGGTCTGTCCCCAAACAATCTCCGGTTGGGAAATAGGAAGACTCAACTTTAAGGGGTATGTCTCCCGATACAATCTGCGGCTGGTTAATAGGAATACTGTAGTTTAAGTTCCGGAAATCTTTATCTTTTATTAATGGCAAAATCTTGGCGATCCTGCTAATCTGATATGTAGGAGCTGAAAAGAGATATGTGTTCCCGGTTCAGCTCAAACGTCTAATTTATTCGCGTTCAATCAGGAAGCAAAACTATGATGATGATGATGATGACCGACAAGCCCATGACCAAAGAAATGCAAGACTGCATGCAGGCTTGCATGGACTGCTACAAGATGTGTGTGGAATCCATGACTCACTGCATGCAAATGGGCGGCAAGTGCATGGAAGGCCCGATGATGGCGATGATGCGCGACTGCGCCGAAATGTGCCAAATGTCGATGAACATGATGATGAGCGGTTCCGAGTTCATGGAACGCACCTGTATGCTGTGTGCTGATATGTGCGTGCGCTGCGCCGAATGCTGCGACATGATGGGCGATGACGAAAAGATGAAAGCCTGCGCCGATATGTGCCGGCGCTGCGCTGACATGTGCAAGAAAATGTCCATGACCATGATGCCTGCCTAGTCACACCGGCATGCAAGCGGCACTAACCGGGACATCCGTTCCTGAGTGCGTAAATCCCCGCAGAGATGATTCTGCAACCTATTAATCAAGCGCCCGGGCTCTTTGTTGAGTTCGGGCGCTTGAACGTGTTGGGGGTTTGGGGTTAGGGGTTGCGGGTTAGGGTTTAGGGGAGCGGGGGAAATTGTCAGTGCCCCATGCCCGGTGCCCCATGCCTGGTGCCCCATGCCCGGTGCCCCATGCCCGGTGCCCCATGCCCAGTACGAGCGTGCGAGCGTGCTATATTGATGTTTCCGGGGTGCCACCGGCTCAATGGCGGGAGAGCCGGTGAGCGTCCAAGTCATGCGCCAAAGGGGTCTGGTAGCTGGAGGATATGAAACAGCTCAAATCGAGCTCCGGGGATCTGCGGAGTCTGTTCGAGGAAAGCATCACTGTCAAATATGTTGCCGAACCCCTGCAGGCTGTGCCGGCGTCGGAGGATGCCGGGGAAGTGCGCCAGTGGATGGACGCGCTCAACTTTGACGTTGTGGCAATCGAAGAGGGCGGCGCGATCTGCGGCTATGTGGAGCGATCGGGTTTGGGCGCGGGCACCTGCGGCGATCACCAGCGCATCTTTCACCCTTCAGAACTGATGGCGGCATCCACACCCCTGATGGAGCTGCTGCCACTTTTGCAGCACCGGCCCCGGCTGTTTGTCCTGGAGCGCAACCGCGTTAGCGGCATTGTGACGCGCGGCGACTTGCAGAAAGCGCCGGTGCGGATGCTCCTCTTTGGACTGGTGACGCTGCTGGAGATGCACATGCTGAGGCTGGTGCGGCTTTACTATCCCGACAATTCTTGGCAGGTATTGCTGAAAGCTGAACGGGTGGCTTTGGCCAGCAAGCTGTGGCACGAGCAGCAGCAAAGAAATGAAGCGATGGACTTGACGGATTACCTGCAGTTTTGCGACAAGCGGGAGCTCATCCTCTCCAAGCTGGAACTCGTCGAGCGTCTGGGGCTGAAATCCAAGCGCTCTGGAGAGCGCTTCTTGAAGGCAGCTGAAAAGTTAAGGAACAACCTGGCACACGCGCAAGATTTGGTGAGCGGCTCATCTTGGCCAGAATTGATTGCCCTGGCGGGGCAAATCGAAGCTCTCCTGCAACGCTGTGAGGAGATTGAATTTGGGGGGCTCTGACACGCCCTGTTTCTCCCTCCCGGCGCTCCCTGCAGTGCCGGGAGCGCTCCCGCGCAACCCAGCGCGCGCGGCGTCATATTTTGTTACACTCCCCTCACAGAAAATACGATTTATCTCAGCAGATTTAGGTGTATAATTTTCCCAAGAGTCGGGAACGGCCAGAAGACGTGGGAGAGTTGGCCTACCTAACTGCCTGAATTTATCTGCCCGCTTTGTGGCAATCTCGAAAGATTTGAGGAAATTTTAATGTCTGCGAGCGAAAAACCGAATTACCGCTTTGAAACCCTGCAAGTTCATGCCGGTCAAGAACCCGCACCCGGCACCAACGCCCGCGCCGTCCCGATTTACCAGACCACGTCCTACGTCTTCAGCGACGCGGATCACGGGGCGCGGCTGTTCGCTCTCCAGGAATTCGGGAACATTTACACCCGGATCATGAACCCCACCACCGACGTTTTTGAGCGCCGGATCGCCGCCTTGGAGGGTGGCGTCGCCGCACTCGCCACTTCCAGCGGTCAAGCGGCCCAATTTCTGGCCCTCAGCACGATCTGCCAGGCGGGAGACAACATCGTCTCTACCAGCTTCCTCTACGGGGGGACCTACAACCAGTTCAAAGTTGCTTTCCCCCGCCTGGGAATTAACGTCAAATTTGTCGAGGGCGATGACCCAGAAAATTTCCGCCAAGCTATTGACGAAAACACCAAAGCGCTGTACGTAGAAACGATTGGCAACCCCCAATTCAACATTCCTGATTTCGCCACCCTCGCCCACATCGCCCACGAACACAACATCCCCCTGGTTGTAGACAACACCTTTGGCTGCGGGGGATACCTGTGCCGGCCTATTGAGCACGGTGCCGATATTGTTGTAGAATCAGCCACCAAATGGATTGGCGGTCACGGCACTTCCATTGGCGGCGTGATTGTCGATTCCGGGCGATTTGACTGGGGGAAGGGGAAATTCCCTATCTTCACCGAACCGTCCCCTGGCTATCACGGGCTGAATTTCTATGAAGTGTTTGGCCCGAACAGTCCTTTTGGCAATATCGCCTTTATTATTCGAGCGCGGGTGGAAGGATTGCGGGATTTGGGCCCCTGCATGAGCCCTTTTAACGCTTTCTTGCTGCTGCAAGGGCTGGAAACTCTCTCGCTGCGCGTGGAGCGCCAAGCCTCTAACGCCCTGGCCCTAGCTCAGTGGCTGTCGGAACACCCGCAAGTCTCCTGGGTGAACTATCCCGGTTTGGCAAATCACCCCTATCACGAACGGGCGGCGAAATACCTGCGCAACGGGTTTGGCTGCGTGCTGAATTTTGGCATCAAAGGCGGGCGAGAAGCGGGGCGCGAATTTATCAATCGCGTTCAGCTGGCAAGCCACTTGGCAAATGTTGGGGACGCAAAAACGCTCGTCATTCACCCGAATTCGACGACGCACCAGCAGCTGACTGATGAGGAGCAGCTTTCGGCGGGTGTCACTCCCGACTTGATTCGGGTTTCTGTCGGAATTGAGCACATTGACGACATCAAAGCCGATTTTCAGCAAGCCTTTGGCCTTTAGAGACTAGCCCGAAGGCGACAGCATCAAGGGGGAGTGCGGGGGGGCAAAACAGCTGGAATACCGACTTGCTGACCCCACAAAGCCAAAAACCGGGTTTCTTAAAGAAACCCGGTTTGAAAACCCCAGCAAAGTCAAGGGATACGACGAATCTTCGCACCAGAAAACAATCGCTATGAACTACAACTGGTTTATTTCCCCGGAAACTGAATTTTACGAACTGTCCGAACCGCTGTTGCTGGAGTCGGGAAAAGTTCTCACCGGCACTCGCATCGCCTACCGCACCTGGGGGAACTTGAACCCCGCCGGCGACAATGCGGTGCTGGTCTGTCACGCCCTGACCGGCACTGCGGATGCGGACAGCTGGTGGGAGCCTCTCTTTGGTGCCGGCAAAGCCCTAGATCCCGAAACTGACTTTATCATCTGCAGCAACATCTTGGGCAGCTGCTACGGCACGACGGGTCCGGCCTCTGTCAACCCCGCCACCGGCTGCCCCTACGGACCGGATTTTCCCGCGATTACGGTTCGCGACATGGTGCGCCTGCAGGCGGCGCTGGTGCGGGCGCTGGAAATTCAGCGGCTGAAAATGGTTGTCGGCGGATCTCTCGGCGGCATGCAAGTCCTGGAATGGGCGCTGCTCTATCCGGAACTGGCGGAGTCAATTGCGGTTATCGCCGCACCGGGCTATCACTCGGCGTGGTGCATCGGGATTTCCGAAGCGCAGCGGCAGGCGATTTATGCGGACCCCAACTGGCGCGGTGGCTTCTACACCATCGACCGCCCACCGGCTGCCGGTTTGGGTGTGGCGCGGATGATGGCGATGAGCACTTACCGCAGTCGGGCGAGTTTCGAGAGGAAATTCAGCCGGCAAACTCGCGAAGATGGCAAGTGGCAAATTGCCAGCTACTTGCACCACCACGGCGAAAAGCTGGTGAGCCGGTTTGACCCCAACAGCTACATCACGCTCACCCAAGCTATGGACTCCCACGACTTGGGGCGCGGGCGGGGGGATTACGAATCCGCCCTGCGCAGCATCTCCCAACCGGCACTGGTGGTTGCCATTGATTCCGACCTGCTCTATCCGCCGGAAGAACAGGAAGAGATCGCCCGTTTCATCCCCAACTCTGTGTTCCGGACTTTGCACTCTCCTGACGGTCACGATGCTTTTTTAATTGACATGGAAACCGTCAGTGATATGATTGTATCATTTCGCCAGCAACTCGTCAAGTCTCGCACTCAGCAGTTTTCGGCAGTTCCCAGATTTAAGAATCGCAGCCCTTGGCTGTGATGGGGGAGAGGGAACCGCCACAGACGCCAAGGACGCCAATAAAGAGGAATTGAGAATTTTGTTTGCAGCAAATTATTGTGCTATTTTCTCTTTTCTTTTCTTGGCGATATTGGCGTCTTGGCGGTTTTATCAACAAATACTTTTCACAAATCAAGGACAGGAGATGTGCGGTGTGGGGGTTTATTACTTCTGCCAGTTAGGTTGCAGGTATTGCGAGCGAAACCGCCCCTACAGGAGTTTGGGCGCAGCGCGAAGGAACGAACCCCCACCCACCGGCATGTTTTAGCGGAGAGAGGCGGGTTCTTCGTCGATCTCTTTAAACAGCGGGGTACTCAGGTAGCGCTCGCCATAACTTGGCTGTACGATCACAATCAGCCGACCGGCATTTTCCGGACGAATGCCCACTTTGATAGCAGCGGCTAGAGCTGCGCCGGTGGAAATGCCGGAGAGCAGTCCCTCTTCTCGGGCCAGGCGGCGACCGAATACCATCGACTCCTCATCGCTGACTGCAACTATCTCATCAATCAGGTCTGCGCGCAAGACTTTGGGGATGAATCCCGCGCCGATTCCCTGAATTTTGTGAGCGCCTGCTTCTCCTCCGGAGAGCACAGCACTGTTAGCCGGTTCGACAGCAACGACTTGAAAGCTGGGTTTGCGGGGCTTGATGGCTTCTGCGATGCCGGTAATCGTGCCGCCGGTGCCGGCACCAGCGACTAGGATATCTACCTCGCCATCGGTATCCTCCCAGATTTCTTCGGCTGTGGTCTGCCTGTGGATTTGGGGATTGGCTGGATTTTGGAACTGCTGCGGCATAAAGGCGTTTGCCGTTGTGGCGACAATTTCTTCGGCGCGGCGAATCGCCCCTCTCATCCCTTCAACTCCAGGAGTTAATTCCAGCTGCGCGCCATAGGCTTTCAGCATCGCCCGCCGCTCTTGACTCATGGTGTCGGGCATGGTCAGTATTAAGCGGTAGCCTTTCGCCGCCGCTACCATCGCTAGGGCAATGCCGGTGTTTCCGGAAGTGGGCTCGACGATCGCCGTTTTTCCGGGCTGAATCAGTCCCGCCTCTTCCGCTGCCTGAATCATGCTGACGCCAATCCGGTCTTTGACAGAAGACGCCGGGTTCATCCCTTCGAGCTTGACGGCAATCCTCGCCACGCACCCTTCTGCCTGGGGAATCCGATTCAGCCCGACCAGGGGCGTGCGCCCAATCAGTTCTGTAACATCACGCGCAATCCGCATAAGAGTTTTTAGGTTGATCGTTTGAGTTTTCTGTTAGCGATTATCCGAGGTGGGGAGCCGGCTGGCTTATATGTAATACATTGTACTGATACGCTGCCGGTCGTCCCGTTTTTGGCACAGGTCGTGCAGGGTGTAGCGCTGCAGCACTGCCCTAGCCGCCAGAGCCGCTTCCTGCCAGACTTCCTGAATCACGAAACCCTCCGCTGTCAGTGCTGACTCCTCTGGCGGCTCGTTTTTTTCCTGGCTTTGGGACCCTTCCAGACAAGCGATCACCTCCCGCAGCGTAATCTGCCAGGGTGGCTTGGCCAATAAATAACCGCCTTTAGCCCCGCGCTGGCTGCGCACAAACCCGCCGCGACGCAGCGCTGTCAGCAGCTGCTCCAGGTAGCGGTCGGGCATTTCCTGGTTGGCAGCAATCTGGCTGATTTGCAGGGGCACTCCCCGCTCGTGGTGGCTGGCGAGTTCCAGCAGCGCCACCAGAGCGTACTTCACTTTACAGGACAGTTCCATCAGAGCCCACCCTCCCATAGCCAACGTCGATTTTTTCCAGTATACTACGGTTTATCGATAGATTTTTAGTATTTTAGCGCAATTGTAGCTCCAGGAGGCGATTTGGCAATTTTTTGGCCTCTCTCTTGCTTTTTGCCGCAATCCGTGCTAAGATTGTTAATCTATTTATCCTACGGTATGCCGATTGAGTTACCGTAGATTAAGGTCGCAGGAGCTACTATGATGCTTTCTCCTTTTCCGACGGCTCACCCTCCCAACCTGAGGCGATATACGTTTGAGCGCCGCTGCCTGCTGCCCTTGCGGCGGGACGAACTCTGGAACATTGAAACCGGCGCGGTTCGGGCTTTGACCTGGAACGAAGACGGGACAGTGATTTCCCTGGGGCTGTGGGGACCGGAGGATGTGGTTGGCGCAGTGCTGTCGAAAGCCCAACCCTATCAAATAGAATGCCTGACCCGAGTTGAGGCTAGCCTGCTGCCGGTGGGGGCATCGCCGCAAGTCGCGGAGGCGCTGGTACGCCACACTCAGCAGCTCGGAGAGTTCTTGGAAATGCGACAGTGCAAACCGATTGACGCCTCGCTCCTGCGGCTGTTAACTTGGCTGTCCAAGCGGTTTGGCCGGCAAGTGGAGCAAGGACAGCTGATTGACCTGCGCCTGACGCATCAAGAAATTGCCGAAATGATTGGCTCCAACCGAGTCACTGTCACCCGGATGCTGAGCGCTTTCGAGAAACAGGGGATTATTTGCCGGCAGCGCCGCAGCTTTGTGCTGGTTCCCGACCGGCAGCCCTTCTGGCATTACGAAATTTGAAGCGACACCCCAACTATGCAGAGCCGGGAGCTCGCGTGCTGGGTCACACCCCACAACAGCTTCCGCCGCACCCCTCCGCGATTGTGTCCGGTCAGTCCGCCGGCAGCCTATTTTCTCTCCCTCTGTTCCCTCTTGGCGTCCCTTCACGGGGGCGGTGGGCTATCCCAGAATCTTGGGCAGCCCCCAGGAACCCCAGCCTCTCCAGTTGCCGGCAGCTGCTAGAGCAGTTATAATGGTGCTGTGAAAATTATTTTTTTTTCAAACCGCTCCGTGAAGGAGCGCCAAGGAAAGACAGGAGAGAGGGTTCTCACTCATAATTCAGAAGGGCAATATATAGCCTTTCTCATCCTTTTTGAGCTACTGAGAAACCCGGTTTCTTTAAGAAACCGGGTTTCTGGGCCAAGTTCATCCAACTGAGAGCCGCTAGAACTGTTAAACTAATGTCGGAAGTGAGGAGGGAGTGTGAGTTCAGGCTATAACGACCGCTTGATAGTTGATGTCGGGATGCATGTGGGGCAAGATACAGAGTTTTATTTAAAAAAGGGATTTAATGTTGTGGCGGTAGAAGCCAATCCGCTAGCAGTCGAAGAAGCAAACAAGAGATTAGCCGGCTATAGTGACAGCGGACAGCTGAAGATATTAAACGTGGGTGTGGGGACAGAGGAGGGCTATTTCCCCTTTTATGTGAATCACACAATAAGCGAGTGGAGTTCCTTTGTTCCAGCACGGGGGATGCGAGGCGGCGCGTATGGCGAAATCTGGATAAGTTGCGTCAAACTCGAAACAATTTTGAAAGACGCAGGCATTCCCTACTACCTCAAGGTAGACATTGAAGGGAAGGAGTTGGAGGCGGTTCACACGCTTTACTCTTTCCAAGAGCGCCCCCGGTATGTTTCTGTTGAGGGTGGTAATGGTGGCATCCTTGAGGGGTTGAGCGGTTTGGGATACGACAAATTTAAATTTATCAACCAGGCAACTGTTCCGCAGATGAAATGCCCTTACCCCCCTCGGGAGGGGAGCTATACAGAGCATTCCTTTGTGCTGGGGGCTAGCGGACTGTTTGGGGAAGAGACTGAAGGGGAGTGGAAAAGCTTTGAAGAGATTGCCAAAGAGATTGACGCTTATTGGAACAAGCCGGATCTAAACCCCATGCAAGATGGCTGGTTCGACCTCCACGCCAAGTTGCCGGGATAAGTTTGTTCAGGGCTGATTTATCCGCTCGTTTCCAGGCTTCCGTCTGGGAATGCCGGTCTGGAGCCTCCACCTCTTTTCTAGGGATAAGCAGCATTATTAGCGCCAGCAGCAAATTAACCCAGTAGCTCGCACAGCCTTAACCGTCACCCCGTATAACATAAGCAATCAACCGCATATTGCAAAATTTTTCTCTCCACCTCCCGGCTCAAGCTGTTTACAGCACTTCGATTGCCGGCACCCAACTGCCCGCAGAAGAAAATTGGTATCCGGGTGAATCGTCTGCAACTCCTCTTTGGGCGCCACCGGCACCCAGGGGAGTCACCTCTTGTAAAATAAGCAATCAACCGCAGATTGCAAAATCTTTCTCCCCAACCCCTGGCTCAACCCGCGCCCTGCACTTCGATTGCCGGCACCCAACTGCCCGCAGAAGAAAATTGGTATCCGGGGGAATCCTCCGCAAATCCCCCGGGGGCACCACCGGCACCTCGGGGCAGTTTCCAGCAAGTGCCCGCAAGCTATGTGCCGGTGAGGGAAAAGCCAATTTCGCCTCCAGGAGGCTAGGGGACTAACCGGCTTTTTTTTGCCAATACTCCCCCAACTTACTCTTTCACTATAGCACGAGCCGGTGCAATTTTATACATGTACTGACAGGATCGCTGCTGGCATGCCTTACAACAGCAGCACAGTGTAATGCGCTTGTGCTGCAACCGGCCTGAACCGGCTGTACGGTTGACTTTAGATTTTCTTAAGGGAAAAACGGCCAAAATCGGCTCTTTTGGTTCGGTAATCCCTACTCGCACCCAACCGATAAGGTTCGGTATCCGAGGAATTGATTGCGCTTTTTTTCGAGAGGCCGGTGGCTTGACAGGTGTGGGGCGGGTTTGGGGGAAAATGGCTGCAAGCTGGTGCCGGTGGGGGTTTGTGGCTTTCCTCTCTGGCGGGATTCTGGGGCTAGGTGCGTTTTGGCAAAACTTTCCCACCATTACATTTTCAGAATACCACAAGCAGGTGCCTTTTTATACCGTGTTGGTACAGTCGCAGTATTTTGTGCTGCGCTATTGC
>NZ_KB235948.1:1567321-1567724 GCF_000332335.1 Kamptonema formosum PCC 10802
ATCGTGCCGGTGGGGAAACATTTGGAGATGCTGGAGGATATCCGGCGAGCTGGCTGTTAGTGATATTGCCGGTGGCTGCCCTCACATTACTATATATGGTTTGTTACATATGGCTGTAGGGGCGGGTTGATTCGAGAGGGTTGTGCCGTAACCAAGGGTGCCGGCGGGGAATTTTCCCGCACCCGTTTCCCAAATGTCCAAGTTATCTCCCAGTTAGGGAAGATATCTACAAACCCGCCGCTCCATCGCCTCCATCCTTAATGCCGGCGGGGAATTTTCCCGCACCCGTTTCCCAAATGCCCAAGTTATCTCCCAGTTAGGGAAGATATCTACAAACCCGCCGCTCCATCGCCTCCATCCTTAATGCCGGCGGGGAATGTTCCCGCACCCGTTTCCCAAATGC
>NZ_KB235948.1:1567824-1569181 GCF_000332335.1 Kamptonema formosum PCC 10802
AACTTACTCTTTCACTATAGCACGAGCCGGTGCAATTTTATACATGTACTGACAGGATCGCTGCTGGCATGCCTTACAACAGCAGCACAGTGTAATGCGCTTGTGCTGCAACCGGCCTGAACCGGCTGTACGGTTGACTTTAGATTTTCTTAAGGGAAAAACGGCCAAAATCGGCTTTTTTGGTTCGGTAATCCGTACTCGCACCCAACCCTAAAGGTTCGGTATCCGACGAATTGATTGCGCTTTTTTTCGAGAGGCCGGTGGCTTGACAGGTGTGGGGCGGGTTTGGGGGAAAATGGCTGCAAGCTGGTGCCGGTGGGGGTTTGTGGCTTTCCTCTCTGGCGGGATTCTGGGGCTAGGTGCGTTTTGGCAAAACTTTCCCACTATTACATTTTCAGAATACCACAAGCAGGTGCCTTTTTATACCGTGTTGGTACAGTCGCAGTATTTTGTGCTTCGCTATTGCAGGACACTGTAATAAGGTTGTGCTGCAACCGGCCTGAACCGGCTGTACGGTTGACTTTAGATTTTCTTAAGGGAAAAACGGCCAAAATCGGCTCTTTTGGTTCGGTAATCCCTACTCGCACCCAACCGATAAGGTTCGGTATCCGAGGAATTGATTGCGCTTTTTTTCGAGAGGCCGGTGGCTTGACAGGTGTGGGGCGGGTTTGGGGGAAAATGGCTGCAAGCTGGTGCCGGTGGGGGTTTGTGGCTTTCCTCTCTGGCGGGATTCTGGGGCTAGGTGCGTTTTGGCAAAACTTTCCCACCATTACATTTTCAGAATACCACAAGCAGGTGCCTTTTTATACCGTGTTGGTACAGTCGCAGTATTTTGTGCTGCGCTATTGCAGGACAATGTGATAAGGTTGTGCTGCAACCGGCCTGAACCGGCTGTACGGTTGACTTTAGATTTTCTTAAGGGAAAAACGGCCAAAATCGGCTCTTTTGGTTCGGTAATCCCTACTCGCACCCAACCGATAAGGTTCGGTATCCGAGGAATTGATTGCGCTTTTTTCGAGAGGCCGGTGGCTTGACAGGTGTGGGGCGGGTTTGGGGGAAAATGGCTGCAAGCTGGTGCCGGTGGGGGTTTGTGGCTTTCCTCTCTGGCGGGATTCTGGGGCTAGGTGCGTTTTGGCAAAACTTTCCCACCATTACATTTTCAGAATACCACAAGCAGGTGCCTTTTTATACCGTGTTGGTACAGTCGCAGTATTTTGTGCTGCGCTATTGCAGGACAATGTGATGAGGTTGTGTGGGGGGATGCGGTTTTGGGCGGGTTGGGGTTGCCTGCCAGACTTCCAGGCAATTGGCAATTGGCAATCTGAGATTTGGGGAGGGCCGGGATTGGGGGATTAGG
>NZ_KB235948.1:1569281-1741543 GCF_000332335.1 Kamptonema formosum PCC 10802
TCAGAAGGGCAATATATAGCCTTTCTCATCCTTTTTGAGCTACTGAGAAACCCGGTTTCTTTAAGAAACCGGGTTTCTGGGCCAAGTTCATCCAACTGAGAGCCGCTAGAACTGTTAAACTAATGTCGGAAGTGAGGAGGGAGTGTGAGTTCAGGCTATAACGACCGCTTGATAGTTGATGTCGGGATGCATGTGGGGCAAGATACAGAGTTTTATTTAAAAAAGGGATTTAATGTTGTGGCGGTAGAAGCCAATCCGCTAGCAGTCGAAGAAGCAAACAAGAGATTAGCCGGCTATAGTGACAGCGGACAGCTGAAGATATTAAACGTGGGTGTGGGGACAGAGGAGGGCTATTTCCCCTTTTATGTGAATCACACAATAAGCGAGTGGAGTTCCTTTGTTCCAGCACGGGGGATGCGAGGCGGCGCGTATGGCGAAATCTGGATAAGTTGCGTCAAACTCGAAACAATTTTGAAAGACGCAGGCATTCCCTACTACCTCAAGGTAGACATTGAAGGGAAGGAGTTGGAGGCGGTTCACACGCTTTACTCTTTCCAAGAGCGCCCCCGGTATGTTTCTGTTGAGGGTGGTAATGGTGGCATCCTTGAGGGGTTGAGCGGTTTGGGATACGACAAATTTAAATTTATCAACCAGGCAACTGTTCCGCAGATGAAATGCCCTTACCCCCCTCGGGAGGGGAGCTATACAGAGCATTCCTTTGTGCTGGGGGCTAGCGGACTGTTTGGGGAAGAGACTGAAGGGGAGTGGAAAAGCTTTGAAGAGATTGCCAAAGAGATTGACGCTTATTGGAACAAGCCGGATCTAAACCCCATGCAAGATGGCTGGTTCGACCTCCACGCCAAGTTGCCGGGATAAGTTTGTTCAGGGCTGATTTATCCGCTCGTTTCCAGGCTTCCGTCTGGGAATGCCGGTCTGGAGCCTCCACCTCTTTTCTAGGGATAAGCAGCATTATTAGCGCCAGCAGCAAATTAACCCAGTAGCTCGCACAGCCTTAACCGTCACCCCGTATAACATAAGCAATCAACCGCATATTGCAAAATTTTTCTCTCCACCTCCCGGCTCAAGCTGTTTACAGCACTTCGATTGCCGGCACCCAACTGCCCGCAGAAGAAAATTGGTATCCGGGTGAATCGTCTGCAACTCCTCTTTGGGCGCCACCGGCACCCAGGGGAGTCACCTCTTGTAAAATAAGCAATCAACCGCAGATTGCAAAATCTTTCTCCCCAACCCCTGGCTCAACCCGCGCCCTGCACTTCGATTGCCGGCACCCAACTGCCCGCAGAAGAAAATTGGTATCCGGGGGAATCCTCCGCAAATCCCCCGGGGGCACCACCGGCACCTCGGGGCAGTTTCCAGCAAGTGCCCGCAAGCTATGTGCCGGTGAGGGAAAAGCCAATTTCGCCTCCAGGAGGCTAGGGGACTAACCGGCTTTTTTTTGCCAATACTCCCCCAACTTACTCTTTCACTATAGCACGAGCCGGTGCAATTTTATACATGTACTGACAGGATCGCTGCTGGCATGCCTTACAACAGCAGCACAGTGTAATGCGCTTGTGCTGCAACCGGCCTGAACCGGCTGTACGGTTGACTTTAGATTTTCTTAAGGGAAAAACGGCCAAAATCGGCTCTTTTGGTTCGGTAATCCCTACTCGCACCCAACCGATAAGGTTCGGTATCCGAGGAATTGATTGCGCTTTTTTTCGAGAGGCCGGTGGCTTGACAGGTGTGGGGCGGGTTTGGGGGAAAATGGCTGCAAGCTGGTGCCGGTGGGGGTTTGTGGCTTTCCTCTCTGGCGGGATTCTGGGGCTAGGTGCGTTTTGGCAAAACTTTCCCACCATTACATTTTCAGAATACCACAAGCAGGTGCCTTTTTATACCGTGTTGGTACAGTCGCAGTATTTTGTGCTGCGCTATTGCAGGACAATGTGATGAGGTTGTGTGGGGGGATGCGGTTTTGGGCGGGTTGGGGTTGCCTGCCAGACTTCCAGGCAATTGGCAATTGGCAATCTGAGATTTGGGGAGGGCCGGGATTGGGGGATTAGGGGATTTTGAGTTTGGGGAGGGGCCGGGATTGAGGGATTGGGGGATTTTGAGGGTTGATAAAATTCCTGCCGCCCCCTGTATGATTGCCAAAACAGCCAAGACAGCTGTACAATTAACTCGTCCCCCAGTGATAAAATTTCACAAACCGGCAATGGCCGCAGTTTCAGGCGCAACAGATGTAGTGGTAATTGGCACCGGCATTGGCGGGTTGAGCTGCGCCGCCCTGTTAGCGCGGTATGGCTTGGAAGTGATAGCCTGCGAGAGCCACTCGGCTGCCGGCGGGGCGGCGCACGCTTTTGAGCGCAACGGATATATATTTGATTCCGGTCCTTCGCTGTATTCCGGACTGTCTTACTGCCCGTCCTCAAACCCCTTGCGGCATGTGCTGGACGCTATTGGGGAAAAAGTGCCTTGCGCGACTTACGACACTTGGGGGTGCTGGCTGCCGGAAGGGAATTTCAGCACTGCTGTGGGTGCTGACCAGTTTTGTGAGGTCCTCGAAAGGCTGCGGGGGAAACAGGCGGTGGCGGAATGGCGCTCGCTGCAGCGGGCGATGGAACCTTTCGCCAAAGCTGCAACCGCACTCCCACCGGCAGCGGGGCGCTTCGACTGGGGGGCAATGCTGACGGTGGGCAAGTTTGTGCCGGCGCTGCTGCCGCACGCGGCTAGTTTTCCGATGCTGAGCGGACCGTTCAGCCGGATTGCAGATAATATTGTTAAAGATCCCTTTGTCCGCAACTGGCTTGACTTGCTGTGTTTCCTGCTTTCCGGACTGCCGGCAAATGGAACGAGCGCCGCTGAAATGGCTTTTATGTTTGCTGAGTGGTATCGCCCTGGCGTTTTGCTCGACTATCCCCTGGGGGGGAGTGGGGCGATTATTGACGCCCTGGTGCGCGGTTTGCAGAAACACGGCGGCGAACTGATGCTCAACGCTCATGTGGGAGAAGTGCTGGTGGAAGGGAACCGCGCGGTTGGGGTGCGCCTGCGGGGCGGTAGGGAAATCCGGGCGCGGCGGGCTGTGGTGTCGAATGCGTCGGTTTGGGACACGCTGAAACTTCTCCCACAAGGTTCGCTGCCGCAAAGGTTTCGGGAAGAAAGGCAGGCGACACCGGCATGCGACAGTTTTATGCACCTGCACTTAGGGATTGACGCGCAAGGTCTGCCGGAAGACCTCGCCTGCCATCACATTATTGTTAATGACTGGGAAAAAGGGGTGACGGCAGAGCAAAATGTGGTGGCGGTGTCGATTCCGTCCCTGCTGGACCCGTCTCTGGCACCGGCAGGGAAGCACGGGATTCACGTTTACACGCCGGCGACGGAACCTTACGCGCTGTGGGAGGGGCTCGACCGGCGCAGTGAGGCGTATGCCAAGTTGAAGGAAGAGCGGGCGAAAGTGATGTGGCGGGCGCTGGAGCGGTTTATTCCCGATATTCGCCGCCGGTGCGAACTGGCGCTGGTGGGAACACCGCTGACGCACGAGCGGTTTTTGCGCCGGCACCGGGGCTCCTACGGACCGGCAATTCCGGCAGGCGCAGGTTTCTTTCCCGGATCTGGAACGCCGGTAGACGGGTTGCTGTGCTGCGGCGACGGTACCTTTCCGGGGATTGGCGTGCCGGCGGTTGCGGCTAGCGGGATGATGGCGGCGAATACCATCGTGCCGGTGGGGAAACATTTGGAGATGCTGGAGGATATCCGGCGAGCTGGCTGTTAGTGATATTGCCGGTGGCTGCCCTCACATTACTATATATGGTTTGTTACATATGGCTGTAGGGGCGGGTTGATTCGAGAGGGTTGTGCCGTAACCAAGGGTGCCGGCGGGGAATTTTCCCGCACCCGTTTCCCAAATGTCCAAGTTATCTCCCAGTTAGGGAAGATATCTACAAACCCGCCGCTCCATCGCCTCCATCCTTAATGCCGGCGGGGAATGTTCCCGCACCCGTTTCCCAAATGCCCCTGCTGACAGAGGCAAGGCAAGTTCAAGAGCTGGCGGGTTTTGAACTTGCCTTTTCTCTATCTTCCGACATATCTAATTTACTTCTTTAGACAGAGGCGCGTCAAGAGGTTTTCCCCCTTTTTTCATAAAGAAATATTAAAATACTGTAACACAGTGTAAAGATATCAGGGGTTCGCAGTTTGCAAACCATGCCGTCGGATGGCATCACGCACCCCTCGCCCAAACCTGAAGTCACCGGCATGCCTCCAGCACCGTCTCTCTTCTGGATGCTTCCCACCGGCACCCCAACACCGGCACCCAACACCGGCACCCCAACACCGGCACCCCAACACCGGCACCCTGCAAGCAGCCGCGAAATATTGGCGATAATCTCCGCTTAAAGATAGCCTGTAAAAATGCCCCGTCAAGGTATCTGTGCTGGAAAAGCTTTGCGTTTACATCCAACGCCGGCATTTACAAGCGTTCGTCGAGAAAGGCGGAAAAACGGGAGTTGCAACGATTGTTGCCGGCGGGGGGAAGTTCCAACAGGAAAGAGTGCTTACAAACCGCCTCTTCAATCAGCATTTCTTGGTTTCTATAGCGTTTCTCAGTTGGATGAACTCTAACCCAGAAACCCGGTTTCTTTAAGAAACCGGGTTTCTCAGTACCTCACAAAGGATGAGAAACGCTATATCTGTTTTCTCTCAAAATAAAATGGCTATTGGACAAATTAATCCTCGTTAGACACTTTTGCCAAAGCCAATCTTCTCTGCTTTAGCGTTGTGATGGCGATACAGACTCCCAGTATTGATGCCAGGACTATAGATGAGCCGATCGTCCCAAAAGCGAGGCCACCTTTTTCGTGGGTTTTGGTCAGAACATCCCCCAGCGTTGCGCCAAAAGGTCGGGTGAGGACAAAGGCAACCCAAAATAGCATGACTGGAGAAATTGTGGTATAATAATGCGCTGCCAAAACCAGGGCAAGCAAACTAGCAATCAGGAGCGCTCCTCCTGCAAATCCAAGTCCCGAAGAATCGGCAAGGAAATCCCCCAAGGCAGTTCCCAGAGTATTTGAAAATAGAATGGCAGTCCAGTAAAGCAGCTCCACTTTTGGTGTCCTGACATTATTAACAGATAGAGTCCCAACAGTGAATCGCCAGAAGGCAAAAACAGCCAAGAGAATAGTGACTAAAATTGCAGAGCCTGTAGCGTAGCCAAGCCCTAAAGTGCGATCCATGAAATCTGACATCGTTGTCCCGGCTGTGCTGGTTGAAAGGATGACAGTCCAGTAAAGTAATGGGTGATAGCGTTTCGATATCAGTTGAGTCACAAGAGTTATCAAAAACACTCCAATCAATATCAGAGAGCTGATCGCATAGCCCACATTTAGCGTCATCGACAAAAGATCACCTGCCGTTTCTCCCAGAGTGGTCGCACAAATCTTCATAATCCAAAAAAAGGCAGTGATCTGTGGGAGTTTGTTCATAATTTATCCTGCTGGCTCTTGAGCTTATCTGAACGTGGAACTTCATCGCAGAGAGAAAAAGTCAACCTCTGAGAAATATCTGGCAGCAAATGAAAACCTCTGACCTTGTAAATATCTCTGCCGATATCGATGGGGTTGCTTTTTACCAGAAATGCCTTAGAATTCTTGATTAGCTGTATGTTACCTCCGCCGGCGCTTTACTTTTGTGACTAAAATCACTCTCATGTGCGATCGTCGTTACTGCACCAGAGCCTCAGAATGGTCGCACTTCGCTTAAGCGCTCCTCGCCAGCTGACAGCGTCCGGTTGGCGAAAGGTAGCCTCTAGCACTGTTTATGTTGCTGGATGCTTCCCACCGGCACCCTGACACCGGCATTTCCCCCGCCACTAGCAGCGGACAATTGCCGGCTGCCGGTGTAGGACCGGCAGGAAAAAACATAGCTGAAATTTGGCTTTGCCTAGAAAAGATATCCGCCACAAGAAAAAGCGCTCGTGCCGGTGGGGAGTGTTCAGACACGCTATCCCAAATGCCGGTAGGGGCGGGTTCGCCAAAAATATCTGCCATTCAGGGAAGATATTAATAAACCCGCCCCGGCACCGCCCGAATGCCGGTGGGGGGGTTTATGCAGGATATCTGCCGGTGGCAAAGGATATTGGCAAAACCGGCCCCTACAGATACTGCTGGCAGAAAGCCACCACCCGCACCCTCTGGACTCGCTAGCGGAGTCGCTAACGCACCCTACCAACTAAGTCCCTTGCGAACCCAATCCAAAATCCTGGCATCCAAAATCCTGGCATCCAAAATCCAAAATCGATTGCTATTTTACACCGGCTTGCGAGCGATAAATGCTGCGTGAGCTTTTGGCAGCTCGTACTGACCGTAACTGCGCACAATCTGAACCCCGAACCCTATATGCTGAAGAGTTTCAGCAATATCTGCCGCTTTGTGCAGTCGCAAATAGTGCACTTCCTCATCCCGCCTGTAGCAGTCTCCCACCTTGCGAAAAGTGATGATTCGCCGGCTCAACATTGCCCGCTCTGGATCTTCCTGTTTCTCAACAAGGACTGTCCAATCCTTGCCCTCAGTAAACCCTTTTACCGCCTCTCCCGGCACAATTTGTCCTGGCTCAGCAATATCAAAGATAAAAACACCTCCAGCAGCGAGTGCGCTGTAAATGCGGTGGAACAGTTCGAGCAATTTTATGCCGTCGCTCTCCGCATCAAACAGGTAGTTGAGACACTCACCGATTGAAGTAACGGCGTTGCAAGAGGGAAGATCGGTGTTGTACAGTGACTCAACTCGAAACTCAGCCTCTGGCACTCTGGTTCGAGCAATTGCAATTAGGGACTCAGAAACATCGACTCCAAGAATCTGATAGCCAGATCTCACGAACTCTAATGCTGACAGTCCGCTTCCGCAGCCCAAATCTATCAATAGACCTTCCCGTATGCCGTTTTTAGCCAGCAGGTTCAGGATGCCAGGAGCTGATTTGACAGCGTAATCACTGTAACCCACATCGTGAATATACGCGAGATCTTCCTTGTACCACTGGTTCATTTATTTATAGAATAAGATTAACAGCAGATTGCAGCTGAGTGAGGTGCAGGTATTCTATCACGTCAGGTTGAACGCCACTAGCAGCGGACAATTGCCGGCTGCCGGTGTAGGACCGGCAGGAAAAAACATAGCTGAAATTTGGCTTTGCCTAGAAAAGATATCCGCCACAAGAAAAAGCGCTCGTGCCGGTGGGGAGTGTTCAGACACGCTATCCCAAATGCCGGTAGGGGCGGGTTCGCCAAAAATATCTGCCATTCAGGGAAGATATTAATAAACCCGCCCCGGCACCGCCCGAATGCCGGTGGGGGGGTTTATGCAGGATATCTGCCGGTGGCAAAGGATATTGGCAAAACCGGCCCCTACAGATACTGCTGGCAGAAAGCCACCACCCGCACCCTCTGGACTCGCTAACGGAGTCGCTAACGCACCCTACCAACTAAGTCCCTTGCGAACCCAATCCAAAATCCTTGCATCCAAAATCCTTGCATCCAAAATCCTTGCATCCAAAATCCATCAAGCCATCACCATACCGCCATCCACATTAATTACCTGACCGGTGATATAACCGGCAGCGGGATCTGCAGAGAGAAAGCGAACCAAACCGGCAACTTCCTCAGCCTCACCATAGCGCCCCAGAGGAATAAACTTTAAAATCTCCTCAGACTTGAGGGATCTCGTCATATCCGTGGTGATAAATCCGGGCGCAACGGCATTGACAGTAATGCCGCGACTGGCTAATTCCTTAGCAATTGTTTTAGTAAACCCAATCACACCGGCTTTAGCGGCGCTGTAGTTCGCCTGTCCGGGGTTGCCCATTTGACCGGCAACCGAAGCAATGTTTATAATCCGACCGGAGCGCTGCTTGAGCATGACTTTGCTCACCGCGCGCGTGCACAGGAAGACACCGGTGAGATTGAGGTCAATCACCGCTTGCCAGTCTTCAGGCTTCATGCGCAGCAGCAGGGTGTCGCGGGTGATGCCGGCATTGTTCACCAGCACATCGACACGCCCCCACTTTTCCATTGTAGCGCTGAGCATTGCCTCAACTTGCTCAGCTTTCGAGACATCCGCCTGAACCGCAATTGCACTCCCACCGGCACCGGCAATTGACGCCACAACCTCCTCAGCCGCAGCGCTGGAGCTGGCATAGTTGACAGCAACCTTCGCTCCCTCCGCAGCCAGCGCCAAGGCGATCGCGCGACCGATCCCCCGCGAAGCGCCGGTGACAACCGCCACGCGATCGCGCAACCGCTGCAGATTCTCTGGCAATACTTCCATCCCAAAATTCCCCGATAAATGTGTCCAACTATACATCATACGGGAAAAGGGGCGCGCGGCGCGAGAGGGGCGGCGAGCCTTTCCGGATAGCTATCATAGAAATATTGAGGCTCAAATGGTACAATAGTGATTTAGTCCTATGGCAGTTAAAAAGCAATTCAACAGCTTTCAAGAATTACTCGCGGAATCCGACGTGCCGGTGCTGGTGGACTTTTACGCGCCCTGGTGTGGCCCGTGCCAGATGATGGCTACCATTCTCCAGCAGGTGAACACCCAGCTGAAGAACCGGCTGCGGGTAGTGAAAATCAACACCGACAACTATCCCGAGCTCGCCAGCGAGCACCGCATTCACGCGCTGCCGACCCTGGTGCTGTTCAGGAATGGCCAGCCGGTAGACCGCATTGAGGGGGTAGTGCAAGCCCCACAGCTGATTCAGCGCTTGCAAACCTTAATATAAAGGGCAGTTTGCCGCAACACCGGCTCCCACAGACAAGGGCTATCAACAAAGAGCACCAGACTCGCTCACCGGGGGAGACTCCCCCAAGAGCGCCAACAGTGCCGGCTTGAGCCTGCAGCCGAGAAAAGGAAAAAAAATTAAGAAAGCCGGTCAGCGCAGAATTTAGGCTCACAATAGATAGATAAGCGTGCAGATTTAGTAGGTCTGAATTTGCCGACCTACCACAAAGAAAGAAAAATCAGCAATAGCCGAAAAATCGGGGCAAGGAAGTAAATGAAGATAAAATTGGGAATACTAGCGCTCGCTACTGTTTTAACAACTCTGGGTTTAGCCTCTCAAGCCAGATCGCAAGATTCTTTGCTGCAACGGCTGAGGACTACAGGAGAATGTCGCGGATGCGACCTGAGGGGGATGTCCCTGAGGGGGCAGCGGTTTAATATTCCCCTAATATTTGAGAAAGCCGACTTGAGGGGAGCCAACCTGAGCGGTGCCATCTTTACATTCGCCGACCTGAGCAATGCCAATTTGGCCGGTGCCGACCTCAGCGGATCGGACTTGAGGGGGTCCCTGCTGGCCGGTGCCAACCTCAGCGGTGCCAATTTAGCCGGTGCCAACCTCAACGGTGCCAACCTTAACAGGGCGAATCTGGAGGATGCCTCTCTCGCCAATGCCAACCTGACCAACGCCCACCTGAGCGCTGTGATGCGGCGGGCGAACCTGAGCGGCGCTACACTGAAAGGGGCTCAAATGAGCAGCGCCACCCTGGAGATGGCCAATCTCAGGGGTGCCGATCTGAGTCCGTTCAAAGGACCCCAGCAAGCCGATATGGAAATTCCAACCAATTTGCGCTATGACCTGAGCACCTGTATTAAGCGCCCTAACAGGAGTGACTACAGTTCATGTACCGTTAGACCGGCGAATTTGAACGGTGCCGACCTCAGGGGTGCCAATCTCACCAGCGTGGACTTGACGGGCGTTAATATGCAAGGCGCAATGAAATAGGTAAATTTTTGCTGGAGATTTGTGAGTTCTAAATTATGTTTGCCAAACCCGAATTTAGAATTAAAAATTTCTCAAAGGTGAGCGTTCGATAAAAAGTGAAGTCACAAGAAACCGGCTTTCTTCTGGTGGCTCAGCCGGAAAAAAAAGCTGGGTCAAGATTCCCGGGTTATTGCCCCGGAGCCGTTAAAAAAATTACTTTATAAAGCCGGTGTAATTCTCAGGGCTGCCCGCTGACACCGGCACAGGAGAGCCGGTTCAAGGGACTCTCCCCCTCCCGCGTTTCCCCGCTAGGGAACGCCCCTGTTTTCTCTTGTGTCCCCCTCAGAGACCGGCGCTGCGGATTCAGAAATATTTGTTTGGGAAAATGTTCCCGATCCGTCTGAAGCCTCAAGTAAAGAGGGAGTAATTTGACGCTCTGGAGTTCTGGCCGGCGGAACGCCCGGTTCAGGGCTAGGAGCGGTAAGCGTTCCAAGTTTCCCGTCAGAGGAACATTGGGGCTGACACAGGGGGAAAAAATTATGGCTGGAAGTCCCGAACATATCAAACGGTTACTAGAAACGAAACAGTGTCCGGGTGGCGATCTCACAGACGCCAACCTGTCTGGCTTTAATCTGATTGGTGCCTACCTCGACGGTGCCAAACTGTCGTGTGCCAAGCTCAATGGTGCCAACCTGAGCAGTGCCAACTTGAGCGGTGCCGATCTGAGTTCTGCCAACTTGGTGGGAGCGAGCTTAGTGAGTGCGGACCTCAGCGGTGCTGACGCCAAGGCGATCAACCTGCTAGACGCCAAACTGAACGGTGCGGACCTCAGAGGTGCCAAGTTAGGTTTTGCCAATTTGGTGAGCGCCAACCTGGAAAAGGCCAACCTGAGCGGTGCCGGCATAGAGGGGGCAAACTTAATTGATGCCAACCTAGAAGGAGCCAACCTCTGCGGAGCCCACCTCCAGGGGGCCAATCTGGGCAGTGCGGTGCTGGTGGGGGCTAACCTGTGGAATGCCGACCTCAGCGAGACGCGCCTAGTGGGTGCCGACTTGAGCGATACTAACCTGAGTGGGGCGAACTTGTCGAGCGCCAACCTGCTGAATGCCAACCTGAGTGGGGCCAACCTGACTGGGGCCAACATCAGTGGGGCCAACCTCGGTGCGGCAAAGCTCGACGGTGTGATTGGGCTGTACCCAGACAGCCCGGTTGCTGTGGCCCAGAATCCGCCGCCCGGATCGGGCGTGCGGCATTCAGGTTTTTCCTACCCCTATTTGCAGTTGGGTTCGCAACAGAAACACTCCAACAGTGCCGGTATATCGCGCCCGGGGTTCTCGTAGGGGCGAGTTTTTTTTCAGCGGTCATTTATAGTGCTTTTGAGTTGCATGAATTACGCATCAATAACCCGGTTTCTTTAAGAAACCGGGTTATTCAGTACCTGAATAATCTGAAAAACGCGATAATCTAAAATCCCAAACCAAAAATCCAAAATCCAAAATCTAAAACCCCAAACCCGGGCATCCAGACATGCTCATTGCTCGTCTGCCGGCACGCCGTTCGTAGTTGGGCTTTAGCCCAAAGGTTAGTAATTGGGCTTTAGCCCAAAGGTTCGTAATTGGGCTTTAGCCCAAAGGTTAGTAGTTGGGCTTTAGCCCAAAGGTTCGTAATTGGGCTTCAGCCCAACCGGCACACAATAAGGGACGCCCACCGGCACTTTTTTCCCCTCAGCAACTACCAGTTCCGCCGCCCGATTTCCTACTGGGACGTGAAGCGCCACGGGGCAATTGTCGCCCTAGTTGAGCTGTTAGTGGTGCTAGCGGCAACGCTCTACATTTTCCCCCGCACCCAGTCGTTGACAGGTCAGGGATTGCTGGCTATAATTAATATTATATACGCGACCGGCTACTTCTGCTTTTACCTGCGAGAGAGAGTGCCGGTGGGACGAGCGAGAAGCCGCAAGAAACCGAGTTTCTTTAAGAAACCCGGTTTCGGGAACAATTAATTAAAAATTTATCAGCTGCGGCGGATATTGAAACAGCACCAATCTTGCCGCCGCCAGAGGGTAGCGACGATCCAGCCGTGCTGTTCTAGAGTGTCGGCGACCGGCTTAGCTTGCTCCAGCAAAACGCCGCTAATAATGCCCCAAGTCGTGGGTTTGGCGATAGCGTCCAGCTGCGGGGTGAGGTCAATAATCACTTCCGCCAAAATATTGCAAACAAAGCCATCCACCGGCCTGTCGGTTAATTTAATCAGGCGGTCCACACTGCCCAACTCCACAACCATGCGCTGGGAGGTTATCCGGTTGAGTTCGCGATTTTGGCGAGCGGACTTTACCGCCAGCGGGTCAGTATCCACAGCGTAAACCTTGCGAGCGCCCAGCAGCAGGGCGGCGATGGATAAAATGCCGGAACCGCAGCCAATATCCGCCACCACGGCATCGGTTTTTTCCGCGCCCAGGCGCATTTCCAGCGCCTCCATGCACAGCTGAGTCGTGGCGTGGGTGCCGGTGCCAAAAGCCACACTCGGATCTAAGCGCAGCAGGAGCCGGTCTGACTTTTCGGGTAAGGGGAGCCAAGCTGGGTGAACCAGCAAGCGGTCCCCAACTTCCAGCGGGTGCCAGTATTGCTTCCAGCTGCTCGCCCAGTCTTCCTCATCGATCAAGTGCCACTGCATCGCCGGCGGTGGCCAACCCGCGCAGAGCGCGTCTTGGCGCAGCCACAGGGACAGCGCCGCCAAGTCCAGCAGCTGCGCCCCCTCCTCGGGCAAGTAAGCGGACACCAGGCAGTTAAAGCCTTTTATCTCGCTAGCCGTACCCTTACAGCCAAAGCCTTCCAGCCGCCAGAAAATTAAATCTTCCAGCGCTGGATCGCACAGAACCCGAATTTCCCACCAGCTGTGTGCCAAAGTTAATGCCCCCTATTTTAGAGGCTAGGGGCTAAGTTAATTATGAATTCTGAATTCTGAATCATTAATTATAACTGATAATTCCTGATTCAGCACCCACAATTTATCCCTCAGCGGACCCCAGTCCCTAGTTTCTGTGTCCCTACAGCCTGACTGTATGGGCTTCCCGAATGCCCGCCACTTTAGTAATCTCAGTCAGAATCCCGTCAGGGAGGGGATCGTCCAGGCTGAGAACCATCACGGCATCGCCGCGCACGATTTTGCGGCCTACTTGCATACTGGCAATATTTACATTAAAGCTGCCCAGAAGAGAACCGATTTTGCCGATAATCCCCGGCATGTCTCGGTGGCGGGTGAACAGCATGTGCTGGGTGGGGGTGACGCCGATCGGGAACTCGTCCACGGCGGTGATGCGAATTTCGCCATCGCCGAGGACAGCGCCGGTCACGGAGTGGTCGCCCAGAGAGCCCTTGGCCTCCAAGTGCAGCGAGCCGGTGTAGTCGCGAATCGAGGCGTCCCGGGTTTCAACCACGCGAATGCCCCGCTCTTTGGCTTCCAGGGCGGCGTTGACATAGTTGACCCGCTCCCGCAGCGCTTGGGCGAGGAGGCCTTTGAGGGCGGCGACGACCACCGGCTGGCTTGCAGAGCTGGCCAGCTCTCCCTGCAGCCGCACCGTCAGGGACTCAACCCGCCCGCCGGCCAGCTGGCTGACCAAGTTGCCCAGGGTTTCCGCCAGCTGCATGTAAGGTTTGAGCTTTTCGAGCACGTCGGGGTACAGCCCGGGGATATTCACCGCCGAACGCGCCGGCAGCCCCAGCAGCACGTCGCGAATTTGTTCCGCCACGTCAATGGCCACATTAATCTGAGCTTCTGCGGTGGAGGCTCCCAAGTGGGGGGTGAGGACGATTCCCCCTTCCAGCCCGCGCAGTGGGGAATCCGCTTCCAGCGGTTCGTTTTCGTAAACATCGAGCGCCGCACCGGCAATTTTGCCTTCCCTGAGGGCTTGGGCCAGCGCCGCCTCGTCAATGATGCCGCCCCGGGCGCAGTTGACGATGCGGGCGGTTGGTTTCATTTTCGCCAGCGCCTCAGTACCGATCAGGTGGGAGGTTTCCGGCGTTTTGGGGATGTGCAGGGTGATGTAGTCCGCTTCCCGCAACAGCAGGTCCATATCCACCAGCCGGCAGCCTAGCTGCTCAGCCCGTTCGGTGGAGATGAAGGGGTCATAAGCGAGGAGCTTCATGCCCATCGCTTTCGCCGCCGCCGCCACATGGGAGCCAATTTTTCCCAGCCCCACGATGCCGAGGGTTTTCTTGTAAACCTCCGCGCCGACAAAGCTCTTGCGGTCCCACTTGCCGCTTTTGACGGACTGGTTGGCGTCGGGGATGTAGCGGGAGAGGGATAGCATCATGGCCAGGGCGTGCTCTGCAGCGGCAATGGTGTTGCCTTCTGGGGAATTGACCACCACAATCCCTGAGCGGGTGGCTGCCGGCACGTCCACATTGTCTACGCCCACACCGGCGCGCCCGATGATTTTCAGCTGTGTGCCAGCTTCAATCACCGCTTTGGTGACGCGGGTGCCGGAGCGGATCATCAGGGCGTCGTACTCTGGGATCGCCCGCACCAGCTCTTCTGGCGACAGATTTGTTTTTACGTCTACCTGGGCGACTTGCGACAGAATGTCGATGCCTACTTGATCGATGGGATCGGAAACGAGAACCTTTGGCATGGTTGGCTTCTGAGGTTGCAACAGCTTGGGGTGAGATGGCGCGCGAAAGGCTATAGCTCTGGGCTCTCGGCGGACGATTGCGCTTGCCGGCAGCCGGAAATCCTGCATGGCAGGAATATTCTGCAGTAGGTCATTTTAACTGTATTGCTGCCTGCCTGCCTTAGATTGTTTGAAAGTTTTTATCTTCTGCGCCCCCCGAGGTGCGTCCCCCCTCCCCTGCCGGTGGCTCCACGCATGCCGGTGGCGAACAGCGTGTCAGTCCCGATCTAAACGTACAATATCTCCAAGGACGTGCGCTCCCACTCTCACTCAGGCCAGACCGCCCTGCGAATCATTGCTTATGAACTATCTCGTCGCTGTACTGCCAGACCGCATCAAAGCAGAAGCCGCTTATGTCGCTCTAGAGAAAGAAGGCTTGCCGGCCCCTCAAGTGGCCATCCTGGGCAAGGGCTATCAGAGCGCTGATGAATATGGCTTGATCGATCCCAATGAACAAGCCGCCAAACAAGCCAAGCTGATGGCCACCTGGCTCGTGCCGTTTGGCTTTGCCGCCGGCTTCACCTTCAGCTCGATCACCGGCTTGGATACTTTTGCCTGGGCCGGCGAGATCGGCAATCACATCATTGGCGGGTTGCTGGGGGCTGTCTCCGGCGGAATGGGCAGTGTTTTTGTCGGGGGCGGTGTCGGTTTGATCTTCGGGGGCGGTGACGCTTTGCCCTACCGCAACCGCCTCAATGCCGGCAAGTACCTGATTGTGGTCAGGGGTTCTGAAACCCTCACCCGCCAAGCTACCCGCATCCTCCGCCAGTTCGACCCGGAAAATATCCAGGGCTACGCCGATCCGGGCAGTGTCTGAGTTCGGGCCACTCTGCGGACGTCCGGGCTCTGGCTGGATGTCCGGGAAAAGGCCGGCAGCGCTACGGTGCCCGCAGTGCCGGCGGATTCGCCCCTGCCGGTGTGGCGGATTTAACCTCAGGAATATGGCGCTTCAATCCCACTCTCAAACAATCTTGCCTTAAATCGGACAGCTCGCTCCTGAAACTCACAGGAATTCAGAACAGCTCGCGGTATAAGAAGTTACACGAATAAATGTTACGCCGGCAAGCCGCACGCAACAAGGCAGACTTTCTCCGCCTCTGGCAGGGAGACATCCAGGGCGCTGACAAACCTTTTGCCCGGGAAAAGGGGAAAGGTTAACGGGGTAAATAGGGCTAAAAAACTTTACCGTATCTTCACAATAAAGCCACCTGAATTCACACGGATTTCACACGGTTTGCTGGGAATATCAGCTAGACTTTAAACGGGTGGCCTCTAAAAGAATTCCCACAGCCGCCGCCCGTCTTGTTGGTCTGTCGGGAGCGAGCTTTCCCCTTCTCGCTCCTCCTGGCCCAACTCACAGTGCCGGGCTCTCTCCTGGCTCCTGTTAAAAAAATATTTAAATCGGTTAAGAACTCTTCCTCTTTCACGAGTTCTTCACAGGGAAGGTGATACCTTATTAACTGAATGACAGCTTATCAAAAAGTTAATGCCAGTCAGGAGCCTGAATTCTCATAGAGGTGATGTGGTGAGTGGAGCGAGCGGGTTTCATCTGAGTGAGGTACTGAGGAACCCGGTTTCTTAAAGAAACTGGGTTTCTGGCACGCACTTCATCCAACTGAAAACTGCTATATTTGCGCTGCGAGGCTGACCGCAAGGAGTCCGCTGGCCAAAACCTATTTGCTATTTCGGCATCGGGGCGACCGGCGAATATCGCCAGGCTTGAACATTCTGGCTGTCATCCTGAAACAAAAACCCCTACTTTTTTTTGTCGCTATATGAAAATCAACACTGATGTCACTCTCAGACCGGCTTTAACTGTCCCTCTCTCCCAAAAAAATCGCAAGCATTGGTTCCAAAACGCGGGAGAGACATTTGCCAACCTTTTGAGGAGCCTTGTGTTCGCCATGCTGCTCGGTGTAGCAGCCTTGCCCCTTTATTTGTTCGCACTCCTGCTGCCAAATGACAGCGAAGATGATTGATCTGTTCCCGCTGTTGGGGTGCGTCTCACCGGCACGCAAAGCCCCAGCCCCACCGGTTCGGTGGCCACTTGGAAAGCTGGGCTGGCTGGCACCGGCACTTGTCCGGGCTGGGGGCTAGCTGATGGCAAGCAGTATGGGCAAGATCGGTGGTGGCGAGATAAACTAGAAAGTAGAATCTATTAACTCTGAAGCCAAAACTCGAAAGCTCAAAACTCAAAACTGCTTAGATGCTGCCAAGGGAAGAACTGTTAAAAGGTGTAGAAAATCGAGAGGGCGTGGCTCGCGCTATCGACCAAGCTGAGGGGGCGCTTAAAACCTGGGAAGTTGTCGGGACGGATTTTCTGTCGCCGCCGGTGCTGGCGGAAACCCAGCAGGTTTTCAAGCGCCTGACAGAGGTGCAGGCAATCGCCTGGGGGGGCTACCCGCAGGCAGAACGGCAGCGTCTGGCGATCTCCCGATCGGAACTGCCGCTAGAGCAGTCGCAGGTGGCTGTTGCCGCACTGGAAATTGCCGGCAACTTCCTGTTCGATACCGCCACTCACCGCGACTTTCTCGGGGCAATGCTCGGATGCGGCATTGTCCGAGAAAAAACCGGCGACATTATTGTGCTGGGCGAACGGGGCGCGCAGGCGATTGTGGTGCCAGAAATGGTAGAATTTCTGGAGATGAATCTCAAACAGGTGCGCTCGGTGCCGGTGAGAACTCAGCGAATTGACCTGAGCGAGCTGAAGGTTAAAGAACCCAAGAAGAAAGAGTTAACGACAGTGGAGGCTTCCATGCGCTTGGACGCCCTCGCTTCCGCTGGGTTTGGCATGTCCCGCAGCAAAATGGTCGATTTAATTGCCGGTGGCGACGTGCGCGTTAACTGGAAAGAAATTACCGAAGCGAGCCACATCCTGAAACCGGGAGATTTAGTCGCCATTCGGGGAAAAGGACGCCTGGAAATTGGCGAAATGTCTGTGACTAAAAAAGACCGCTACCGCGTCGGGCTGACGAGGTATATGTAAATTGGGAATATAGCGGTTCTCAGTTGGATGAACGATGGCCCAGAAACCCGGTTTCTTGAAGAAACCGGGTTTCTCAGTACCTCACTAATCTGAGAAACGCTATATCTGGGGACAGGCGGGACAGATGTCCTGCGCCTGTCCGCCGGCTGAGTTTCCCGACGGCATGAGGAGTGTCAGTTTTCAGCTAGGTTTGGCGGCAGCAACTGTTGAAATTCAGGCACAGATTCAATTGTTACCGCCTGCCGGTGAAGCTGTTTCAGCTTCGCAGCGTCCTCGATGCGATTAATCGCCTCGCGCAGCTGTGCCGGCACCTCTTCAAACCGCATCTCCAAGATTTCAATCACGGACTCGCGAGCATTTTGCTGGATTCCCCGCTGGATTCCTCGCTCGATTCCCGCTTGCATTGCCCTTTGTTCAATCCGGCTGAGTAAAGGCATCGGCATCTCCTCCTGATAGCGTGTCAGTTTTTCTTCAAAGCTGCGCTGCCGGTTAATTTTCAGCTAGGTTGGGCGACAGCAACTGCTGAAATTCAGGCACAGAGCCAATCGTTACCGCCTGCCGGTGAAGCTGTTTCAGCAAAGCCGCGTCCTCGATGCGATTAATCGCCTCGCGCAGCTGTGCCGGCACCTCTTCAAACCGCATCTCCAAGATTTCAATCACGGACTCGCGAGCATTTTGCTGGATTCCCCGCTCGATTCCCGCTTGCATTGCCCTTTGTTCAATCCGGCTGAGTAAAGGCATCCGCATCTCCTCCTGATAGCGTGTCAGTTTTTCTTCAAAGCTACGCTGCAGTTCCTCCGGCAAGGCCATCATCCAGTCAACCAGCCGGAAGAGCTTCTCAATCTGCTCTCTATTATAGTCCCTTTCAAAGAGACCTCGAACCAAGCTCCACTTCCACTGCTCTCGCTCCTGCGGAGTGCCGCGTGTGGCTTTGGTCTTCAGATGAGCCATCACCATCACTGCAAAGGGATTGGCGCTTTGCTCCAAAGTCTGCCACTGCGCTTGATAATCCAACAGTTTCACCACCGGAAACTTCAGACTCAGCTCACAGCCGCCCAGAGCGTACCCATAAGAGGAGGGACGCCAAGACGCTCGTTCGTCACCCAACACCCCTAAGCTTATCACAGGGCGCTCATACCGGTCAAATGTCCGGTAGTGATACTGGTACATCCGCCTAGCAAAATTTGACTCTTCCTGGCTCTGCACCTCTATATGAATCAAGACCCAGACTTCCGCACCGTCGCGCAGCCAGACTTGGAACAATTTATCCGCGATTCGCTTCCCCGACTCGGATTCCCGCAGGATTTGCTGGAGTTCTTTGTCCAGCGATTGAGGAGCCCGAGTCCAGTCAACTAGGTCGTGGACTTGTGGGAAAAAGAAGGCCATAAACGGATCTAAATATTCCTCGATCGCTTCCTTCCAGGGGGTGTCATAATCAGCCTGGGGTTCGATTACGCTAAAAGACTCACCTGTTGTTTCTTCAGTCATAAGCTGTTAGAATTTTAACCTGCTTTTCCGTTAAAAGGAGGCAGAGCCGACCGATTGCGTTCCCAGCCCGAGGCTGGGAACGAGAGAAGGAAAAATGCACACACTTTGCACACTTCCCGCTCTTGCAGGTTGCCCCGGCAGGGAGTTTAGCCTATTGCCTTGTGCCGAAACTTCTAAACTGTTTCTCCACCGCACTCACGAGGGTTTCTCGCGGCAATAACCGGGGTAAATTCACAAGCACTTGATTTGCCAAACCGCCGGTGACGGCGGTGGGCTGGTCTTTTTCCAAAGCTTGCAGGGCTTCCAGCACGACTTCTTCTGAAGAAGCGTAGCGCCAGACTGAGGCACCGGCTGCCGATTCCAAAAACCCAGCGTTTTTTGCAAAGTTCGTCTCAGTGGGTCCGGGACAAACGGCGAGAATTCGGACGCCACAGGCGCGATTCTCCGCCCACAGGGCTTCGCTGAAACTGAGCACAAAGGCTTTGCTGGCGGCGTAAACTGACAGGTAAGGCAGGGGTTGAAATGCGGCAGTGGAGGCAACATTGATGATGGCTCCAGACCGGCGCTGCTGCATTTGCGGCAAAAATAAATGGGTTAACTCCACTAATGCTACAATATTCAGCTGAATCATCTCTACCTGCCGGTGAAGCTGCCGGTCTGCAAAGGCACCCCAGTCTCCAAAGCCGGCATTGTTAACCAGCAGGTCTACCGTGAGTCCTTTTTGGGTTACGGCTTCAAACACAGCTTTGGCTGCGCCGGGCAAGCTGAGGTCTTCCACTAAAACCTCTACTTTAATCTTAAAATCCTCTCCCAGCTTCTGAGCGAGTTGCTGGAGTTTTGCTTCTGAACGAGCCACCAAAATTAAATTCGTCTGGCGCTTGGCGAGTTCCCAGGCAAAGGTTTCTCCGATTCCAGAGGATGCGCCGGTTATTAAAGCGGTTTGCATTGGACTTCCTATTACAAAGAGAGCGTAGGGGCGGGAGGTACGGGCGGGCGGTACAGGTGGGACGCCTGTACTGCCGGCCCAGTATTTTAACAAATCTTAACACAAGGGATGCCGGTGCGGTCACTGGGCGACATAACCGGCAGAAAACAAGTGCAGCCAGACCTTAGCCAGACTTTCGTCCTCACTCTCGACATCGGTGTGACACTCGACATCGGGGTTGAGTGGCGGTTCATAGGGATCGTCAATGCCGGTGAAGTGCTTAATTTCTCCCGCCCGCGCTTTTTTGTAAAGCCCTTTCACATCCCGCCCCTCGCACACTTCCAGGGGCGCATTGACGTAGACCTCCACAAAGTCCCCAATTCGTTTTCTCACCTCGTCGCGAATCTCGCGGTAGGGCGAGATAGCCGAAACCAATACAATCACCCCGTTCCGGGTCAAAAGATGGGCCACAAAGCCGATGCGCCGGATATTTTCGTCGCGGTCTTCTTTACTAAAACCCAACCCCTTGGTGAGGTTCTGGCGCACAATGTCACCATCAAGAACCTCTACCCGATAGCCCTGCCATCGCAGCTTTTCCTCCAACCTCTGGCTGATTGTGGTCTTGCCGGCACCGCTCAGACCTGTAAACCACACCGTCACGCCACGCTGTTCCATTTCCACTGAACTCTCGACATTTTGCGATAGACTTCAGTTTTATTTTGCATCCCACCGGCATTCCACGCCTACCTATAAGTCTCGCTCCCGCAGTCGGGAATCCGTCCTTTCAGAGCAAATCCGTTCGCACAGTTTCTTTCGCACAGTTTCTTTTGTCCGCCGGCGCAGCAGGCTGGAAAAGCTAATTCCTTAACATTTTCTCCTTATTCCTGAAACCCGCCGCTCTTTTTAAAGGAAAGTCATCCTACGGAAAATAAAGGAGCCTCTCTCTCAGGCGTCCTGGGAAAAAAGAAAATTTGGGGTGCGGGAATGTTTGGGAGAGGTTTGATAAGATAGGTGAAAGTGTGGGGGCGCAACATGTCGCGGCAGACCGGGTGCCGGCTGCCTGTTGCGGGCACCCTAAAACCAGTAGCAGATCGGGAGGGTTGTGTGTCTAGACTCAACAGTCGCGCTTATGAAATCCTGTATGCGGAAGTAAAAAAATGTGCCGGCAGCGATCCTGCAGGCCAAGTGCAGCGAGATATTGTCCTGAAGCGGTTAGACAAACTGCGCGAGCAAGATGGCTCACCGGCATCGGAAGAAGAACTGCGCGAGACAGTAAGCGATATGTTCCCCAACTTTAGTGAGAGGGTGCTAAAAGCGGCTGCCGGTGCCAACCGTCGGGCTGGCGTGTGGGGGATAATCCCGCTTGCCGGTGTGCTAGTTGCGGGGGCTGCAGGGTTGGTTTGGGCCGTAAATTTGCCGTTTCCGATGATTCGGCAGCCGGTGGCAAAGATAGCACCGATATTATTGCTGCCTAGTTTCTATAGCATGGATTCTGACTACCGTCAAGCGATTTCTCTGGTAGAGCAAGCAGACCAGCTAGTGAACAAAGCCACCGGCCCAGCTGACATCGAGCTGGGGGAAGTGAAAGTCAAAGAGGCGCAGAAACACTTGGACGGGCTGCCGGTGTGGTTTTTGGGTTACAGCCCACAGGTTTATTGCAGCTTGTTTGGCTGTAGCTGGCGGTTCACCTTCGATGAATTCCAAGCAGCGCGTAAAGAGGTGGGGCGGATGGAAGCGAAGGTTTTCCAAGAAAAGAACGCTCTTCCGCAGTTGAAGACTGCGGAAGAGGCGCTGTTGGCGGCCAAACAGGAATACGAGCGAGCAAAACCTGGAGCGGAGCAACAAAAAGCGCTAGCGGCGTGGCAAGCGGCTTTAGATCGGATGAGAGAGATCCCACCGGCAACGCTTGCGGAAAAAATCGCCCAACCCAAATTGGAAGCAGCCGGGCGGGATTTTCAGGAAGTGGTGGGTGACGCTGCCGGTCGAACGCGCACAAACACCTTAATCGAAGCTGCTAAAACATTTGCAATGGCGGCGGCGGAATCCTCGCAAAATCCACCCCACACAGCAGAAGAATGGGAGCAGATTGCCGATTTGTGGGAGAAAGCGATTAACCAACTCAATAGAGTGCCGCTGGAGGATGCCGGCTATATTGACGCCCAAAAGAAACTGGCTGAATACACTAAAAATCAGGGGGTGGCGCAGACTCGAAAAAAAGCTGAGTCAGAGTCTCTGGGAGCGCTAAACCGGGCCAAGAGACTGATTGCAGAATGGCAAAGGCTGGCGGGTGCTTCTAGCCCAGATAGAGGGAACCTAGCCAGCCAATTGCAGGAAATTATCAACGAGCTAGAAACAGTGAGAGCAGGGACAACCGCCTATTCAGAAGCTCAAGACCTGCTAAAATTTGCGCGAGAGACGCTGAAAAAGCTGCAATCCACGTAGTGCCGGTGCAATTTTTGTCCGTTTCGGGGCAGGGAAGAGGGCATAGATTGCCATTCCCCAGGCAGCGGCAGCGGTTGCCCCGGAACGCTATTTACTATTTTCCATTCATTTAAAGGGAATTCTTGCCGAAAGCGGATTTAACTCTCACTCCCGAACTGTCTGCCCCGAATATCATGCCCTTGAACTGCCGCAATTCAGTTGCCAAGGCCCAAGGCCCAATGCCCAATGCCCGATCGAGAGAGATAGGAGCGGTATTCAACGTGATGTGCTATAAGTGATATCAGTCCCCCAATCGGGGGACGACAGAGGAAACACTTTTATTCAGGAGGGGAAGGGAGGCGGGGCGCGGGGGTACGGGGCGGCGAGGGGATGGGGGGTGAGGGGTCAAATACTTTCCCCAAACAAACAAGAAAAAACATACCCTTGAAAGCACTCTCCATTCCCGTCCGTTGAAACAGCCTCAGGGAGGGGAAAGGCTGGGGAAAACTGAAGACAGACACAATTGGTTGATTCCTTCGCAGTATGACGCATTGCCTAAATCCCAGCTGCCCGAAAACGACCGACAATCCGAAGGGGACAAAGTTGTGCCTGAGTTGTGGGTCAAAGTTACTGCTGAATGACCGCTACCGCGCTATTGAGCTGCTCAGTGAGGGGGGATTTGGGAGGACGTTCTTGGCTGTGGAGGAAAAGCGGCACTCGCGGAGCTGCGCGATCTTTCAGTTGCTGCCGGCACCCCAAATTCAGGGGAATCCCGAAGCAATGGCCAAGGCTGCCGAGCTATTTGAGCAAGAGGCGCGGCGACTGCTGGCGGTGGCGGACCAGCATCCCCAGATTGCCTCTGTGTTCGGCTATTTTCAGCAAGAGCGCAGCCTGTATCTGGTGCGGCAGTTTATCGAAGGACAGGACTTGTGGCAGGAACTCGAAGAGCAGGGAGCTTTCAGTGAGGAACAGGTTCGGGACTTGCTGGCGGATTTGCTGCCGGTGCTGCAATTTGCCCACGAGCGGAATGTGATTCACCGGCACATCAAGCCAACCAATATTCTGCGGCGCAGTGCGGACCGCCGCCTGGTGCTGATCGATTTTGCCTTTCCCCACCTGCTCACAAGCCATTTCACCAGAACGGGCGCAAAAGTTTGCGCCGAAGGGTACGCACCGATTGAACTGATCCGGGGCGGCTTCGCTCACCCAGCCAGCGACCTCTACAGCTTGGGAGTCACCTGCATTCACCTACTGACTCAAGCCTCTCTTGACGAGCTGTTTGACCCCCTGGAGGGCCGGTGGCTGTGGCGAGATCCGCTGCGCAAAGCGGGGAGAAGCGTCAGCGCTCAGTTGGGGCTGGTCTTGGACAGGATGCTCAAAGAGTCGCTCAAGGAACGCTATCAGTCTGCCTCTGAGGTTCTCGCAGACTTGACTGCGGTGTCGTCCAGACGCCCATCCGCCGCGCCTGCTGTGACGCACCTGAAGCCCGACACACTGCCGCCGGTGACGCCGGTTCAAGTCACTCCGGCATCAAAGCTGCTGCGCAGGGGCGCTACAAAGCTCGCTCCGAAAACCTGGAAATGCTCGCACACCCTGACTGGGCACTCGCGCTCTGTGAATTCCGTAAGTCTAAGTCCAGATGGGCGACTGCTGGCTTCTGGCAGTGCGGACAAAACCGTCAAGCTGTGGAACACCGGCACCGGCGAGATGCTGCTCACCCTCACCGGCCATACAGACGATGTGAATTGCGTCGCCTTCAGTCCGGATGGCAGAATTCTAGCCAGTGCCGGTTTGGACAGGACGGTCAAGCTGTGGCAGGTGTCGGTTGGCAAACTGTTACTTACCCTCACCGGTCATTCCGACTGGGTGCTCTCAGTTGCCATCAACCCCCGATTCCCGCTCCTCGCTTCCGGCAGCTGGGACAAAACTGTCAAACTCTGGCACCTGGCAACTGGAAAACTGCTGCACACTCTCACCGGCCATTCGGGCGGGGTGCGGTCGGTGGCCTTCAGCCCCGATGGCCAAACCCTGGCCAGCGGCAGCTGGGACAAGACGGTGAAACTGTGGCAGCTGGGCACTGGGAAACTGCTGCACACCCTCACCGGCCATACCGAACCCGTGAGCTCAGTCGCCTTCAGCCCTTGCGCCACCACTCTCGCCAGTGGCAGTGAGGACAAGACGGTGAAACTCTGGCAGCCCGACACCGGCGGGCTAACCTCTGGAGCGGCGCTAATCAACACCCTCACGGATCACGCCAAGTGGGTCAATGCCACTGCCTTCCACCCGCGCTCCCCAATCCTTGCCAGCGGCAGTCGCGACCAGACTATCAAGCTGTGGCACTTGCAGACCGGCAAACTGCTGCACACCATCTGTGAGGATTCCTACTCGGTTAACTCCGTCTCCTTCAGTCCCGACGGTCAAATCCTCGGCAGTGGCAGCGAGGACAAGACGGTCAAGATTTGGCGCACAGTCGGGGCGGGGTTATAGCAGGGGCGGGGCAAGCAGACTATTTTTGCTTGCCGCAGATATCTCGGGTGAACCCGCCCCTACAACCGGCAGGCACCTGCGGATACCCCCCGCCCACAAGCGCTCTCAAAACCAGTCCCGATCGGCTTTTTCGCAAATCTCGGTCATGCTTGTGCCTGTTGAGTGCAGGGCCGGTGGGGCTGGGGCTAGCTGATATATTTTCCGATTAAATGATTTTCACAAATACCCGACTTTAGACCGGTTTTGTATATATGCTTTCTTCCGGATATTAGAAAATTTACCCAAATTTGGCCCCGCTCCGGTGCGGCTGATCTGCTTTTCGGGGTGAAATTGCCCCTGTCGTTGGCCACCCTGACCCGCACCTGACCCTTTTTCGGGGCCAATTTCTCAAAGTGAGATGATTTACGGTTAAATGATTTTCACAAATTCCCGACTTTAGACCGGTTTTGTATATATGCTTTCTTCCGGATATTAGAAAATTTCTGTTTGGGCTGCCCTGTACAGCTCCCGCTCACCCTATCTTTGGCCCACAAGGGGCTGGTGATTCCCCATTGGTCTGGGAAATGGGGGGTGAGGGTGAGAATCTTGGCAGAGATGGCACGCTCACTCGCGCGAATGGCTGATGGGTGGGGAAGATTTACCATAGATTATATCTGCCCGATTGCTTTTGCCTATGAGCTATTGCCTCAATCCCGACTGCCAGAAGCCCCAGAACCCAGCAGGCAATAAATTTTGCCAAAATTGCGGGTCAAAATTGCTGCTGAGAGGGCACTACCGAGCCATCAAACCCCTCGGTCAGGGGGTGTCCAGCAGGACTTTTTTGGCTGTGGATGAGGACATCCCCTCTAAACCCACCTGCGCGATCAAGCAATTTTTCGCCGCAGAAACCGGCACAGAAAGCCCGCAGAAGGCGGCTGAGGGATTTGAGCGGGAAGCGCTGCAGCTGGACAAACTCGGCCTTCACCCCCAAATTCCCCGGCTGCTGGGGTTTTTTGAGCAAGACGGGCGTCAGTATTTGGTGCAAGAGTTTATCGAGGGGGAAAATTTGGCCGGTGCGCTGGAGGAGCGAGGGCCATTCAGCGAAACCGAGATCCGGGCGCTGCTGGAGGATTTGCTGCCGGTGCTGCAATTTGTGCACAGCAATTCTGTGATTCACCGCGACATCAAGCCAGAAAATATCATTCGCCGCCGGCAGCCGGCAATGCGGCTTGTTTTGGTGGATTTTGGCTCGTCTAAATCCCTCACCCCATCTGCTTCGCTCACAAGTTCGACGATTGTTGGCAGTCCGGAATATATCGCCCCGGAACAGCTGGAGGGGCGTGCGGTTTTTGCCAGTGACCTCTACAGTTTGGGCGTCACTTGCGCCTACCTGCTGACTCAGACTCCGCCGTTTAATCTGCGTCACGGCAAAGAGTGGGTGTGGCGGCAGCACTTGCCCCGACCGGTGAGCGCAACTCTTGGCCGGATTATTGACAAAATGCTGTTTTTGTCAGTACAAGGTCGGTACGGGGCTGCTGATGAAATTCTTAAAGATTTGAGACTGCCGCCACCGGCATCTTGGCAGTGCGTGGAAACGCTCACCGGCGCTGCCGGTCGGGTCCGCTCTGTGGCGCTCAGTCCCGACGGCTGTCGGCTGGCCGGTGGCATTGAGGACAGCAGCATCAAAGTCTGGAATTTGGGCACCGGCAGCCCGCCTGCCGTGCTGAGCAGTTTGCTGTTCGGGCATGCCGGCTGGGTGAATGCGCTGGCGTTCACTCCCGACGGGCAACTGCTGGTCAGCGGCAGTGGCGACAAGACTGTCAAGATTTGGAATTTGGGCTTAGGCTCGCTGGTTCGCACGCTTGGCGGTCTGTTTGCTAAGGATTACGGCTGGGTGTATTCCCTGGCGGTTAGCCCGGAAGGGCAGTGGGTTGCCGGCGGTTATGGCGACAAGACGGTAAAAATCTGGAATTTGGCCACCGGCTTGCCTGTTGGGGACGCTGACGGGGCACTCCGCCTGGGTGGAGTCGGTGGCGATTAGCGCTCAAGGGAATATTTTGGCGAGTGGCAGTGGGGACAAGACGGTGAGGATTTGGCAGCTTAAGGGCAGTGCCGGCTTTTCGGGGGCGACTGCTGCGCACACGCTCACCGGCCATGAGGAAACGGTGCGCTCTGTGGCCATCAGCCCGGACGGCGAGCTGGTGGCCAGCGGCAGCAGTGACTGTACTGTCAAGCTGTGGCACACCGGCACTGGGGAATTGCTGGGCACTCTGACGCATTCTGACTGGGTGAGTGCTGTGGCGATCAGTCCGGAGGGTGAGATGGTTGCCGGTGGGGGGAGGGATGGCTGCGTGCAGCTGTGGAATCCTTTTACTGGTATGCCGGTGGCTTCCCTCACGCAGCATTCAGCTGGGGTGAGCGCTGTTGCTTTCAGTGGGGATGGCCGATTCCTCGCCAGCGGCAGCGCTGACGGCACTGTGAGAATTTGGCGGGTGGTGTTTTAGGATATCGAGTTCCGCCGGCACGGCGCGGGAAAGAAACAAAAGCGATCGAGCGGACGCGATACTATATAATCTGCGCTGCCATTTGTATACTGTTCGGTGGAGCGACGGCAATCAGGAGCTGGGCAATGGGGATGAGTAATGCGAGCGTGCCCTACCGAACTTGATATCACGCTTCTTTCTCCAAGGGCTCGGTTTCTGCCGGCACAGGGCGGGAAGCGGTGTGGCGGAATCCCATTAGCTGCAGGTAGTCCCAACCGCGCTGCATGGCCACGGGCCGGTTAATGCGCTGTGAGATCCACTCTGCGACTTTGCGGCTGTTCCACAATCCGCCATCGGGAGCCGGTCCGTGCAGGGCTTGCCGCAATTCGGCTTGTTGGGCGTCGTCTAGCAAGGGTTCGGCACCGGGATTTTCGTGGCGGCGGTCTGTCAGCCCTTCTGCGCCTGAGTTGTTGTAACGCCGGGCTATTTTGCGAATCCAGTCGGAGCAATAGCCGGTGACTGCTGCCACTTCCTCGGTGCGTTTTCCTTGTGCCAGCAGCCAGATGATGTGATAGTGGGTGCGCTCTACGGGGTCTTTGGCCTTGCGGTAGCGGGTTTCGAGTTCTTCCACACTCAGGTGGGGTTGGATGGTGAGGCGTCTGGGCATAAGGAAGAGTTGCACCTTAACGGCATTTAATAAGTATAAAACCGGAGTGTATATTAATTATGCCTCCTGCGAGCTGATTTTTGGGAAGTCCCGCAGGGGTGAGGTGCTTCTGTGCCGGCGTGCCTGTGGGCTGCCAGACACCACCAAAGGCTGTCTCCCCTCTTCCGAATCCGTTACATCTGTTATATAATGGGCGGCTAGTCTGTGCTGGCGACAAGCCACCGCTAGGGGGTGGCTGTTGGCGGAGCGGGCTGTGATGGGGTAATCTGGTGAGACGGGGTGCGCCGGCGGGGTGTTGGGAAAGTTTAGAAAATTTTTAGGTTTTACCCCTTGCGCTTGCAGGTGTTCCTGTGCTAACTTTAATAACTGTCGGACGCATAGCTCAGTTGGTTAGAGCACCACGTTGACATCGTGGGGGTCACTGGTTCGAGTCCAGTTGTGTCCATTGTGTGAAACCCGCTCTACTGGCGGGTTTTGGCGTTTTGAAGGGGGCCGGTGGGTGATGGAATGCCGGCTGTTGCGCGGGTGCTCGCTGTGCGGTGCCGGCAGAGGGTGCCGGTGGCTGTAAGAGGTGGGTTGGCCTTTTGTCGCCTGGTGTGGGAATCAGGATGTTGGCAAAACGAAACCGATTACTCGCACTGATATGAGAAACCCTATATAGCGGTTCTCAGTTGGATTAAGTGCGCATAAGAACCCCGGTTTCTTTAAGAAACCGGAGTTCTGGGCACCTCACTGATATGAGAAGCGCTATAGATCCCGATCATTAGTGATATAGCAGTAGCCACTTAGATTAGGACATTAAACCTTCAGGCCCGGCGTTAGCGCAGCGGCGCGTTAGCGCTACGCCGTACCTACGGCTATATCCCAGCAGTAATATGGGTTAGAACAATAGGATCTGGAGTGCGGGGGGGCAGGCCGAAATGTACGAACCTAAGTGCATACTGCTATAGCAATAAACTGTCAGTTTAGGACAAGGCATCTCACTTGCTAGTAGGGAAAGGGATTGGAGGGAACGCCTGTCCTACGTCCGTGCCCTAAGTGGCTGCTGCTATAATACTGAGGCAAGGTGTTCGGGGCGAGACAAGTGCGGGCAATGTCCTCCAGGCAGTTCTATGGCATCAACTCCCAAGCGCTTAGGTGCAGCGTAGCGTGACCATGCGGGAGAAATTATCCGGTCATCAGTACAAACGATATATTTACAGTCTACTTTTGGGAAAGATTTTAGGGGACTGGTCTCAAAAATATAGGCCATTGATTGCTGCGACCGGCTTTTTGAGAGCGCCCAGCGCATTACGTCCGGTTGGCAATCGTGATAAAAAAGTTCCATTAATACTGCTTCATCTGAAAAGTCTTTACCCAGAGAAACTGGATTAAACAGGTCAGGCTCATCACCGAATAGGTTGAGTTGGCTTGACTCTGTTGGTTTGTAATTTAATGAGTTTAGGCTGTCTGAATCGAGATTGTGGGCAAATTGATCAAGTGTGCTGGTTGCTGGGCATGGAATAAGCGCGGTAAGGAAGACCAGTTGACGTACTTGATGGGCTTCTGCAACAAGGGGAATAACTGTCCCTGCCATTGAGTGACCAACCAGCACAATATCACCATCCGTTTTTGGCAGCGCTTGAACGACTGTATCTGCCATTTGCGATAAACTTGCAGAGGCATCTTCTATTGGCAAATCCATTGCTACGGTCTTGTGACCTTGCGCTTCTAAGTAAGGGATTAACAAATCCCAACACCAAGCGCCTTGGAAGGCACCGTGAACTAGACAAAAAAGGCTCATAGCGATTTCAGGTAAGTTTTTCGACTTGTGCTTAACTTATAATTTACATCTCGGAGTTATTATTCAGCAAGCTTCACAGGTATCGCCGGCGGCGTAGCCCCTTCATCTTTGTGCCGGCTGACAGTCAGAATCCCGCACCCAATCCAGCGGCTTTCCTGCGACATTAGCGCAACTCTTGGGATGCAGCTCACAAACTATAGCGGTTTTCAGTTGGATGAAGTACATGCCAGAAACCCGTATCTTTAAGAATACGGGTTTCTCAGTACCTCACTTTGGATGAAAACCGCTATATTCGGACTCATTAGATCGAGGAAATCTTGTCCCAAGGGTTGCTGTAGCTCCGATAGCCAGAGGAAATCTCTCACCTCCCGTTAGCTCACACAACTGTATGAACCTCACATAAATAAATCAGCGGCGTTTCTGACACTCCGCCATTCCCTTCAACTCGATAAAATACCACCGGCTAGCACCTACCGGCTGCTGCCTTCCCGTGGCCAAAGACGAGAGCGCGTGCCGGCGCACCGGCATCATCTGGTATCCCCAAAGCTGGGGAAACGCTTGACACTGGCCTTGACACTGGCCCTCGTTTGTAGTTGGGCTTTAGCCCCACCCGTTTGTAGTTGGGCTTTAGCCCCACCCGTTTGTAGTTGGGCTTTAGCCCCACCTGTTTGTAGTTGGGCTTTAGCCCCACCGGGGCATCAACGAAACAAAGCCTCACTGCCGTTAGCTGTTAATTTATCCGGATATTTTTGCATAGTCGCACCGGCATTCACCGCAGCGACAAGCGCCGGCGAGTTCCTGGAGCCGGTGTGCCGGCGTCTTTGAACTGGAGTCGGGGATTGAAGAGAGCTTAAGATTTCTCAACAGCACATTTATAACGCCGCTCCAGACGCGAAAATAAAATAGTCCCCCAGGCGAAATGAAGGAAATGAGTCCAAAGCTGTCCCGACGATCTTCGTCATCTGGCCCCCCTGAAAAGCCTGAAAACCCGACTGAGAATGGCTTTGAGGCAGATAGCGCACCCGATCGCAGTGCCGCTCAATTTGTCCCCATTGAGCTGATTAGCATGCCCGAATCCCAACCCAGGCGGTATTTTGATCGAGCCGGCATGCAGCAGCTGAGCGCCAGCGTCAAAGAACACGGCATCCTGCAGCCGATAATCGTGCGCCCTGTGGGGGAGAAGTATGAGATAGTGGCGGGGGAGCGGAGATACCGGGCGGCGATTGAGGCGGGGTTGACCGAAGTGCCGGCGCTCGTGCGGGAGATGTCTGACGAGCAAGCGGTACAGTACGCTTTGGTGGAGAACCTGCAGAGGGAGGATTTGAACCCGATAGAGGAAGTTGAAGGAATTTTGCAGCTACTGGCGCTGAAGCTGAAAACTGACCGGGAAGGGGCAATCTCGCTGTTTAACAGAATGGCCAACGTCAAGCGGGGGTTTACGCACAACGTTGTGCGTAATGAAGAACAGCAGATAGTAGAGGAGGTGTTTGCCACAATTGGCAGACTCTCGCCGGATTCATTCAGAAGCCACCGGCTGCCTCTGCTAAAACTTCCTGATGACATCCAGTCGGCGCTGCGAAAGGGACGCATCGAGTACACCAAAGCTCAAGCCATAGCTCGGATGAAGGAGCCAGAAAAACGTCAGGACTTGCTGGAGAAGGCCATCGCCGAGGAATGGTCGCTCAGCCAAATCAAAGAGCAGGTGGCGCTATTGACCGAAAAGAAGTCGCCCGACACTGTTAATCCTCTATCTGCCCGCCTGGACGCCACTTACAACCAAATCAAGACCAGCATGAGGAAAAACCCAGAGTTTTGGGAAAACCCTCAAACCCAGGAGGGATTTCAGGCGCTGTTGACGGTGCTCGAAACGTTCCTTTCGACTGCCTCTCAAGATTGAGTAAGGGAGCGTGGTGCTGCCGGCTCTACCTGAGATAGCAGAAGCATGGTGTGGGTGCCGGCTTGGGAGCCGGTGCTGGATGGGAATTTGGCTCGTGGTAGAACATTAACGTTTTATAAACCAATAAACGTTGAATGCCGAATTTCTGTATAATAAATTTCAGGCAGAAGAGGTTTGTCACGAGCCAAGAGGCTGCTGGCATCACAGGCTACACCCTGGGCCGGTTGCAGGATTGGCGACACAAGGGGGGGTGGATGGCGGCTTGGACTGAGGGCCGGTGCGGGGTGCCGGTGGGGTTGGATGTCATCTCTCTCCGGTTGCCAAGCATTTAAATCAGCTCTTGGCTGAATCATACGAGGTTAAGCTACATCATAGAATATGATTCTATGGAGCTGCTTGTTCAGGAAACTAGAGGAGACAGCGTGACAGTCAGCATGGACACCAGGCAATTGCTATCTTATGACCAACCACCTGTTAGTGAGGTGATTTGCAGTGTTTTGTTTGACCCTATCGAAGCCTTACTTACTCCCCATATTGGCTTGTTATGGCAGAGGTTTCAACCTGACTACCCGTTTTGCCATGAGGTTCCTCCAGTAGAACCCACGATAGAAGTTTTCAATCATCAAGTTGCTGAACCTCGGCTGGAACTTACTGACATTCCTCCTTTGCCAAGAGTATGGTTCATTAGCTCTGACGAAACAAAGGTTGTCCAAATACAACGCGATCGGCTGATTCATAACTGGAGAAAACTTAGTTCAGATAGTGAGTATCCCAGGTATAAAAATATTATCAAAGGATTTCAAGAGCATTTAGGAACCCTTACATCCTTCCTGCAAGAAGCCGAGTTAGGTGAAATTCAGATACTTCAATATGATCTAAGCTATGTCAATCAAATTCCACAAGGAGAAGCATGGGAAACTCTTGAAGATATAGGTAAAATTTTTCCGGACTTTAAATGGCAAACAAATCCGTCTCGATTTCTTTCAAAACCTGAAAAGATTGATTGGGATCTAACTTTTGATTTGCCGGATGAAATTGGCAGATTACATATATCGATCAGGAATGTGATTTTTAAAAACCATCCAACCCTCTTATTTGAATTAACTGTGCGTGGGATTGGCAGTTATAATTCTAGGGGGTCACTAGAAACTTGGTTTGATATCGCACATAAATACCTTGTGCAGGGATTTGCTGATTTAACTGATGAGAAAATTCAGACGGATATTTGGAAGCGAAAAGGGTAAAGCTTATGACTCTGATGATATCTCAATTTCAGGAACTAGAACGGGAAGATGAAGGAATTACCTTCGCAACCCTGTCAGCTAAGCAGAGAAAGACGCCTACTACTCCTATCACAAAAGTTATTCCACGCTCACTGTCACAGACCTCGTATGAGCTTGGAAATGCTGGAGCTAGAAATTATTATGCGCACAGCCGCGAAATAGCTGTGTACGATTTGTTAGCTCAACCTGTTGAGCATCAACCTAATGTTTCTCCACAAGAGCGACTGGGTAGATTTCTATCAGCTTCGATAAGCAATTCCTCAGAAAATTTACCTCGCCTATACAAAAAGAGTGAAGCGGCTATTCTTCCTCAAAAACGCTGTCACGGTGTTCGAGTATATCTTGACTCGCTAAAAAAAGAAGCAAGAGTCACAGGAGAAACAGAATTTTCAGAAAAAGTTCTCGATCTATCTTGGTCAGTGTGGGAAAAACTCAAAAATCTTTTTGAAGCAAGAGGGCAGTGCTTAGAGGTGCCTGATGCTTGTCCAGGTTCAAGAGATAACTTCATGTACACCTGGTCAAAAGCTGAACACTATTTAGAGTGTGAGATTTTTGGCACTGGTGAGATAGAATTTTTCTATCGCAATAGAAAAAATGGAGCTGTTTGGGGAGAAGATACGACCCTTGAACAGGGTTTTTCAAAGGAAATTTTTGACAAAGCTTCGCTCTTTATCGAATAAGTTCTTCAGAATGGATTCAGTTGGATCTAATTTAACTCCAATCCCAGATGCTTGTCGCGTCCTAAGACTTGCTAGACCGCCCAAAGACTTTGCAGAAAAAGGCAATATTTTATCGCTCCAATTGGAAGATGAATTTACTCTGTCGTCAGAGGATAAAAAATCAATTCCCCCCCATCTTAGCGTTTGGGTTGACTCTCTTACAACACCTGATCAAGCCTACGAGTTCTTTGCAGACGGCTCGCCTCGCAAATTAGTTCTCCGTCTTAAAGTTGATGAGATTCGTAAAATTCAGGGAAATTCTGGGGAAGACGTCTATGCTAACTTGTTGAATGTTATCTGGGTTTATCTGTTTTCTGAAATCAATGGCCAGCGTGTTAGAGATTGCCGTCCTGGTGCTGATGGGCATTCTGGAATCACAGGACTTGATGAGAAATCCGTCCCCGATGGATTAAATAAGAGGCTGCAGAAGAATCTTCGCAAGGATTTGCGAGCCCAGTTAGCGGAACTTGCATCTAAAGATTATTTCCATCTCCCTAACATATAGCTCATAAAGCATTAAACAGATTTTTGCCGTTTCAGTATTTTGGCAAACCTCCTAAAACAAAGCTCGCCAGCTCCTTTCACCCACAAAACTGGGACTTTAATCCTCGTCTCGCAGTTAGGACACTCCGACAGCAACGGCAACTGGTGCCGATCCGGCTTTGCAGGAGCTTCGCTAACCCACCCTTGCCCTGTCTTAAACTGCCACTCAATCCGGTAACATCGCACCTCGCCGTAGCAAGCCCCACACAACCGAATGGGGCTGTGATTCATCCCCACTTCCGGCGGTGGCTACATCTGAGCCAAGCGACCGGCTTTCCCCCCAGCAGCCTTTCTAAGTCCAGCCTTTAACGGAGAACTCTAAACCTAAAACAGCCATGACTCCCAACACACTTAAACAATTAAAACAGCAAGCGGATACCCTAACTCTAGAGGAACAGCTGGAATTAATCACCTATCAAGCCGAAAAAGCCCGACAAGCGCAACCAACTGCCAAACCTCGACAGCGATGGAGCGAAATTCGCGGCTTAGTTCCCGCACCGGCATTAGGCGAAGAAGCGCAAACCTGGGTTACCCGAACTAGACAGGAAGCAGGCGAACACCGAGAAAGCCAATTAAAATGCAAACAGTAACAAAAGTAACCCCAAAAGGCTGGATACGCTGAATCCGACACCCATCATATTGGATTACCTCCCCCCTCAAAGAATCTCAACAACACCCCTCGCCCCATCAACCCGCACCCACTCCCCATCCCGCAACAAATCAGTCGCACTCTCCACATCCATCACCGCCGGCATCCCATACTCCCGCGCCACAATCGCACCGTGCGACAGACGTCCCCCCACCTCCGCAATCAGCCCACCGGCACGCGCCAGCACCGCCGCCCACCCCGAATCCGTATACGGCACAACCAAAATCGTCAGCCGGTCAATCTCCCCCATCCCCTGCAAACTGCGCAAAACCCTCACCCGCCCCTCCACAACCCCAGGACTCGCACCAATTCCCCGCAACTGCCGGCGAGCTCGCCCCTCACCCCTCACCCGCAAAGGAGCCGGCGGCGCATTCCCATAAACCACCGGCGCAACCCCACTCAACTGCCGGTCCTCCTCCAACAGCCCTCGCCGCAGCCCAATCAGCTCAGCCAACCGGCACTTCAACCCCTCATCCCCCGCAACAGCCCGCCGAATCTCCTCCAACTCCAAGAAAAAGATATCCCCCCGCTCCCCCAAAATCCCCGACTCCAGCCAAACCCCCTCCAAACCCACAAAACTCCACCGCAACTGAGCCAGCAGCCGGCTGTAAACCTCCGTCACCCGCCCCTTCAGATTCACCCGCGCCCCCACAGCCCCCACCTTCCATCCTCTGCGCCCTCTGCGCCTCTGCGGTTCACTCCCCCCCTCTCCCGCACCGGCACGCAAAAACTGCACAAACAACTCCCGCACCGGCTGCGGTTCCTCCTTCCACCTCGGAACCGCAATATCCGTCGCGCAGTCGCTCAGATACCCGTATCGCTCCACCAACCCCTCAAACTCCTCAAGCACCCTCTCACCCCCCGGCAATTCCCCCAGCCGCGCAAAAACCGCCCCGCTATCCGAAATCAATTCCTCCGTAACTTCCCGCAGCAGCCCCTCCCCAAACGCCCCCGCACGACAAGCCGCCGCAAGTTCCCCTATCGCTCGCGTCGCCGCAATCTCCGGCAAAAGACTTTTATCCAACTCCCCATCCGGCACCTTCAGCACCGCCTGCCGCAGCGCTAGACTAAGCGGAGCCAGTATGCTATAATATGTCGCTCGCTTCAGCGCCTCCAAAATAGAATCGGCACGCTGCAAAAGAGCCGGTGGCGACACAGGAGACACCGGCTTTGCCAGATCCTCCAAAACCGGCATAAAATACTGCCGGCAATCCCGCTCAAAATCCTTTTCCAGCCGCAACTCCCGCCCCATCAACCGCAGCAACCCCGGCAATTGCCGCAAAGTTGAACTCAGCGGCGGCTTGCTAAACCTAGCCCCCCGCGTCAGGAATTCCAGACTTTCCGGAGGCAGCCCCATCCGCAGAAAAATCTCTCCCAAGAGGGATGCATTAAAATACGCCCGGGAGTAATGCAGCGTCGCCGTTTCATTGAAATCCAGCCCCGCCGCACCGGCACCCAGCACCAGCGTAAAAATCTCCCCCCAGACACCGCACGTCAGAGGGCGATTAATCGACCAAGTGAGCGGGCGAATCAGTCCCGGAATCACTTCCGCCGCAATCTTGCGCGTCCACACCGGCACCAGAGTCGTCACCGGTCGCGCTTGCAGCAGCCACAAGTGCCGCCCATCATAAGTCCACTCAATATCCTGCGGAACCCCCCGGTAGCGCCTCTCCAAGTGACGCGCCAAAAAAGCCACCTGCTGGATCAGAGCCGGCGGCACATCCCCAGCGCCCTCCATTTCCAGCAGCTTCCCTGGCGGCATCACCCAGCTTGTCGCCCCATCCACATCCTCATCCCGGACAAAAACCCGATACTGTTCCGGCGTCACCCGACCGCCAACAATGCGAGAGCAATCTCCCGGAAGCGCTTCAATCGCCACCGCCTCCCCCTGCCGGTATATCGGGTCGCGGCTGAACGCCACCCCAGAAAAAACTCCGCGAATTTGTTCCTGAACCAGCACCGCCATCGCATCTTCCCGGAGGTGGCGATCGCGGCGGTAAGCTTGCGCAGCGGGCCGGTCATAGGACGCCAAACACCGGGCGATCGCATCCTGCAATTCCTCCCGGCTGCTAACATTTAAAATACTTTCGTACTGACCGGCAGCCGAAGCAACTTCCGAGTCCTCCCCCACAGCAGAAGAGCGCACCGCCAGCGGCTTGTCTGGTGCCGGTTGCAAAAAATCCACAAGCGGTTGCGGATCGTCACCCGGCGGAAGCACCCATCCTGCCGGCACAGGGTAGCCCCAGCGCAGCAACTGGGAGAGCGTCGCCGCTTTCTCACCAACTTTCCCGGCATCCAGCTGCCGGTGGAGCGACACAATCGCCCTATCGCCTCGAAAAAAGCGAAACATTTTCTGCGAATTTGCCTGTGAATGTTCTGCGGGTAAATCCAAATCATCCGGGATATTGCGGTAAATCCAGGCGAGCAAAAGCGCCAGAGAGATTGCGCCGGCAAACCGAGCCCCCTCGTGCGGGTGCCGCACAGCCAGAATCAGCGGGAACAGCACCAAAACCGCCAGCCTTCCCAACTGTCGCTCTCTGAGAATAGTAAAGCTAATGCTCCCAATCAAGAATACCAAACCGGCGGCTGCTGGGTCATGGACGATAAAGCCCCAAACCGCATTCGTCGTGCCGGCACCCTTGCCTATCCAGTAGCGCCCCAGAACCAGAGCGATGAGAGAAATTAACTCCCACTCCGGGTTGGATGGGAAGAAAAACCTAGCCAGCAACACCGCAGCAATCCCCTTGCCGGCTTCCGAGAGCACCGCCAGAATCCCTGCCAGCCGCCCACCGTGGTAGAATGCCGCTGACACACCTATATTGCCGGTGCCCAGTTCAGCCAGTTGAGAGCCGGTGAGGGCTTTAGTAATCCAAGCAATCAGAGGAAGTCCCCCCAAAATCGGGCAGACTGTGAGGATAAGCAGAGCGCCCCAAACTTGCGTCAGTGTCATGGATTTACGGCTACCACACCCGGACTTTACAGAGATTATAGCAATTTTGGATTTGGGATTTTCTAGGAACTTTTGTCGAGAGTGAGCAGGGAGTTGAGAAGCTCGCGCAGGCGGGCGAAAGTCTATCGCCGTCAATTTCTAAGAGACTGTTGGCGAATTGATAGGGGGATCAAACCCCACCCCCAACCCCTCCCCGTTAACGGGGAGGGGAGCTTTCTGCGAACCCAAGTCCCCCCTTTCCTCGAAAAAACCGCGCAGATTGTGAGAGTCTCGCTCTACTCTTAGCCCGCGCAGGCGGGCTTTGTTTGTGTAGCCGCGATTTCCAATCGCCGGGGAATTAGCAAAAAGCATAGCCCCTCACGCAGCCGACAAAAGTCTCTTTGTAATCGCCAGGTCTTCCAAGCTAATGCTAAAACTTTCAGCGGATTTTCTATCACAACTTGTACCCAATCTGGCGGAGAAAATCTTTGCGCTTCCTCACATCCTCTGGCCCTTCTACACCCTTAGGAGAAAACCCGTCCACAACCCCAACGATGCCGCGCCCCTGGTCAGTTTCCGCCACAATCACCTGCACCGGATTTGCCGTCGCGCAGTGGATATTGCAAACTTCTGGGCACTGCTTAATCGCATTCAAAAAGTTGATAGGAAACCCCTCTCTCAGCAGCACAACAAACGTGTGACCGGCAGCAATCTCTTGAACGTTCTTCGTGGCCACTTCTTGCAAAGCCTCGTCATTGCCGGTGACACGAATCAAACAGGGACCAGACGCCTCGCTAAAGGCAATGCCGAATTTCACATGCGGCGAAGTGCCGACCATAATCTCGTACAAATCCTCAACCGTCTTAATAAAGTGGGAGTGCCCGATAATGATATTGCACCCCTGAGGAATCTCTACAGCAACTGATTTGAGTTCCATTGTTTTTCCTCCCTAGATGGCGGGAAACTCAATCGCGACATTCTTAAATTATAGCATTTTTCCCGCCAAATAGCACAGCTACTTTATCAATTTTAATATAACCCGGGACTGCCAGCCTTGGGTTGCGGGGTGCCTTGCGCAAAGCGGAACGCACCCCACTCACAAAAAATCCCCTAATCCCCTAATCTCGGCCCAACCCTCATTCCCAGACCCAGGCGAGAATGCCCTAATCCTGACGCAACTTATAGCACACAGTTTTGTCCAATCGCACCGGCTGAAAGATGTCATCGAGCGTTACCGCTGTCTCACCGGCACCCAGAAACAGGTAGCCATCCGGACTCAACACGTCCCGCACCTTTGTCAGGATAGCCTTTCTCGTGGGGATGTCGAAATAAATCAGGACGTTGCGCATAAAGATGATATCCATCACCGGCAGTGGTGGCCACTCGCCCGCCAAATCGATCTGGCGAAAATCTATCGTGCGGCGGATGTCATCTTGGATTTGCCACTCACTGCCCTGCTGCTGGAAGTACCGGCGCAGGAGTGCCGGTGGCAGTCCGCGAGTGACCTCGTGCTGGGAGTAGCGCCCAACGCCTGCGCGGGAGAGCATCTCAGCGGAGATGTCACTGGCCAGGAAATGTACCGTCGGGCCGGTGAAAATAGGGAAATGCTGGCGCAGCAGCATGGCGATGCTATAAGGTTCCTGCCCGCTGGAACAGGCGGCGCACCAGAGATTCAGGGTGCGGTTGCCCGATCGCTTCTTCAGCAGCAGGGGCAGCACGAATGTCTGGAGGGCTTCAAAGGGGTGGGTATCGCGGAAAAAGGACGTCTCGGTTTCCAGCATCGCCTCGGCGACTCGCACATCTATTGAATATTAAAAATGAAAAACAAAAAAGCGCCCCCTTTTGGAGAGCGCTTTTTTTATTGTAGAGACGCGATAAATCGCGTCTCTGGGGGGGGGAAAACTTAGCCCTTGATCGCGGGAGCTTCAACGCTGGCCAAGTCGAGGGGGAAGTTGTGAGCGTTGCGCTCGTGCATGACTTCCATACCCAGGTTGGCGCGGTTGATGACATCGGCCCAGGTGTTGATAACGCGACCTTGGCTGTCAATCACGGACTGGTTGAAGTTGAAACCGTTCAGGTTGAAGGCCATCGTGGAGATACCCAGAGAGGTAAACCAGATGCCGATGACCGGCCAAGCACCCAGGAAGAAGTGCAGGGAACGGCTGTTGTTGAAAGAAGCGTATTGGAAGATCAAACGACCGAAGTAGCCGTGGGCTGCAACGATGTTGTAGGTTTCTTCTTCTTGACCGAACTTGTAACCGTAGTTTTGAGACTCGGTTTCAGTGGTTTCGCGAACCAGAGAGCTGGTCACGAGAGAACCGTGCATCGCAGAGAACAAGCTACCGCCGAACACGCCGGCAACACCCAGCATGTGGAAGGGGTGCATGAGGATGTTGTGCTCAGCTTGGAACACCAACATGAAGTTGAAGGTTCCGCTGATGCCCAGGGGCATACCGTCGGAGAAGCTGCCTTGGCCGATCGGGTAGATCAGGAAGACTGCGGTAGCAGCAGCAACCGGAGCGCTGTAAGCCACGCAGATCCAAGGACGCATGCCCAAGCGGTAGGACAGTTCCCACTCACGACCCATGTAGCAGAAAACGCCAATGAGGAAGTGGAAAATCACCAGCTGGTACGGACCACCGTTGTACAGCCACTCATCGAGAGAAGCCGCTTCCCAGATGGGGTAGAAGTGCAGACCGATAGCATTCGAGCTGGGGACAACAGCACCGCTGATGATGTTGTTGCCGTAGAGCAGGGAACCTGCAACAGGTTCGCGGATGCCGTCGATGTCCACTGGGGGAGCGGCGACAAAGGCGATGATGTAGCAGATGGTGGCGGTGAGCAGGGTGGGGATCATCAGGACGCCGAACCAACCGACATAGATGCGGTTTTCGGTGCTGGTGATCCAGCTGCAGAACCGTTCCCAGACGTTGGCGCTTTCGCGACGCTGTAAGGTGGTGGTCATTGATTTATGAGTGCGTTATTGATTTTTCAAGGTTCGCGGTAGCGTTTTCTCTACCGTTATTACTAGATTACCCACCTTGTTAAGGTTTGTAAAGGGGTTTAACTTAATTCTTACTTATAGTAGCGATAAGTTTTACTTATAGTAGGGCGGGGTGGACATCTGATCTGGCCGGCAGGCCGGATGTGCCGTGAATGGGGCGGTGGTTTGGGGGGTATGGGGCACGATCGGGCATTTCCCTTCCCCGGGGCTGCCTAATTTCGGCCAATCGAACGGAGATGATATAGCAGTATGCACTTAGATTAGGACATGGGCATCATCGCATCACCGCATCATCGCATCATCGCATCATCGCATCACCGCATCACCGCATCACCGCATCATCGCATCATCGCATCACGCAAAAGCTGGTAGGGGCGAGTTTACTAACATCTGGTATAGCAGTATGCACTTAGGTTAGAACATTAGACCTTCAGGGGGTGCGGGACGCCTGCCCTACCTCTATATAGCAGTAAGCATTTAGGAAACGTACATTTCGGCCTCCCTTGCTCCAGAGCTCCCGAAGCTTCTATTGTTCTAACCAATATGACTGCTGCTATAAAACCCAGAGACATCTTGGGTGAACCCGCCCCTACTTACCCCATGCGCATGAGCCCCATGCGCATGAGCCCCAGACGCCATGCCATTAGTGTCCTAACCAATATGACTGCTGCTATATTACTCCCCCTAGGCGTGCAAGCCCGCCTGGGGGGTAGGGGTGCCCGGTTGCTCCCACAATTGGGCAACGCCAGCTAAACAGTCCAGGCGAATCCAAAATCTAAAATCCCCAATCTAAAATCAACAATTCCTGCCCACCGGCATTTATCCGGGAGGCCATTTCATGTGGCGTCCGCCCAAAATGTGCAAGTGCAAGTGATAGACGGTTTGCCCGCCATCCTCACCATTATTAATCACAATCCGATAGCCATTTGTTAGCCCCACTTGCTTTGCAACGCGCTTGGCAGTCAGTAGCAAGTGCCCCATGAGGGCGTGGTCTTTCGACTCTGCATCGGAAAGTTGAGAGATCGGCTGCTTGGGAATCACCAAGATGTGCACCGGCGCTTGCGGGCGAATATCTTTGAACGCCAGCGCCAAATCGTCCTCATAAACAATCTCCGCCGGCACTTCCCGGCGAATAATCTTGCTGAAAATCGTCTCTCTGGTTTCAGTCATAAGCACGTTTGTAGTTGGGCTTTAGCCCAAGGTTTGTAGTTGGGCTTTAGCCCAAGGTTTGTAGTTGGGCTTTAGCCCAAGGTTTGTAGTTGGGCTTTAGCCGAAGGTTTGTAGTTGGGCTTTAGCCCAAGGTTTGTAGTTGGTCTTTAGCCCAAGGTTCGTAGTTGGTCTTTAGCCCAAGGTTCGTAGTTGGTCTTTAGCCCAAGGTTCGTAGTTGGGCTTTAGCCCAAAGGTTCGTAGTTGGGCTTTAGCCCAAGGTTCGTAGTTGGGCTTTAGCCCAAGGTTCGTAGTTGGGCTTTAGCCCAAGGTTCGTAGTTGGGCTTTAGCCCCACCATTTGCAGGTGCGCTAATGCGCCACCGACACTCGTTGCTGCAGCCGTTTAGGGAGCATCCCGTTTTTGCCCGGGATGTATGATTGATTATAGCAGCAGTCATATTGATTAGAACAATAGAAGCTTCGGGAGCGGAGGAGCAAGGGAGGCCGGAATGTACGTTTCCTAAATGCTTAATGCTATATAGACGTAGGCCAGGCGTCCCGCCCCCCTCAAGGTCTAATGTTCTAACCTAAGTGCATACTGCTATAATATTATAATCAACCGCCAAGACGCCAAGAACGCCAAGAGAAAGTTTCTTGGGGTCCTGCCCGGAGGGAGCCGCCGTTGCGTCCTGTGGCGTCCTTGGCGGTTAACTCCCCATTTCATCATGTTCCAATTGCAAAATTTTGTTAAAAATTGTTGCCGGCCTATTGCTAAAATTGCTAATCTGTGAGTGGGCGAGACAAACACCACAGAACAGTGTGGGGCGCTATGAACGCACCATACTACAGTTTATAGCAGTTTCAAGGAAATCAGCGTGCTAGCTAGAGTTTGGAGTGCATCAATCGTTGGCATCGACGCCGTTAAAGTGGGGGTAGAAGTCGATGTATCGGGCGGGTTGCCGGGAATTGTCGTCGTAGGGCTGCCGGATACCGCCGTGCAAGAATCTCGCGAAAGGGTGAAAGCAGCCCTCAAAAATGCCGGCTACGCCTTCCCCATGCGCAAAATCATAATTAACCTGACACCGGCAGACTTGCGCAAAGAAGGTCCGAGTTTCGACTTGCCGGTCAGCGCCGGCATTTTGGCCGCATCCGAACAAGTCAGTCCGGAACTGCTGGGAGATTATCTCTTTTTGGGGGAACTCTCCCTCGACGGCAGCCTCAGACCGGTGGCCGGCGTGCTGCCCATCGCCGCAGCGGCGCAGAAACTGGGCGTCACCGGCTTGGTTGTGCCCACCGGCAATGTGCGGGAAGCAGCTGTGGTCAAAGGGCTGGAGGTTTATGGCTGCCAGCACCTGTCGGAAGTGGCGGATTTGCTGAACAGCCCGCACCTATACGCGCCGGTGCGGCTGGACGGTCCGTCAGAGCTGGCCAGAACCCAGTTTGCCGGCCCGGATCTCAAAGATGTCAAAGGCCAAGCCCACGCCCGCCGCGCCCTGGAAATTGCGGCTGCCGGCGGCCACAATCTGATCTTTGTCGGGCCACCGGGCAGCGGCAAAACCATGCTCGCCAGACGGTTGCCGGGAATCCTGCCGCCGCTGACATTTGAAGAAGCGCTGGAAGTCACACAAATCCACTCCGTTGCCGGTCTGCTGAAAAATAGGGGCTCCCTGATTGGCGATCGCCCCTTTCGCAGCCCGCACCACTCGGCATCTGGCCCCTCCCTGGTGGGCGGCGGCAGCTTCCCGCGTCCGGGGGAAATCTCTCTGGCCCACCGGGGTGTGCTTTTTTTGGACGAAATGACAGAATTTAAGCGCGATGTGCTGGAATTCCTGCGCCAGCCCCTCGAAGATGGCTGCGTCACGATTTCTCGCACCCGGCAATCGGTGAGCTTTCCCGCTCAATTTACCCTGGTGGCGAGTGCCAACCCCTGCCCCTGCGGCTATTACGGCGATACGGTGCAGCCTTGCACCTGTTCGCCGCAAAAAAGGCAGCAATACTGGGCTCGGCTTTCAGGTCCGCTGATGGATCGCATTGACTTGCAAGTGGCGGTGAACCGGCTCAAACCGGAGGAGATTACCCGACAGCCGGCAGGCGAGGAGTCTGCGCCAGTGCGGGAGCGGGTGCAGCTGGCCCGCGAGCGAGCTCGCAAACGATTTGAGGAAGAGCCGGCGCTGCGCTGCAATGCGGAAATGCAAAGCCGGCACCTGCGCCGGTGGTGCCAGCTGGATGAGGCTTCCCGCAACTTATTAGAAGCAGCAATTCGCAAGCTAGGACTTTCGGCGCGGGCCACCGATCGCATCCTGAAAGTCTCGCGAACCATTGCGGATCTCGCCGGAGATGAGGAGCTGCTTCCCCAGCACGTTGCTGAAGCGATTCAGTACCGCACGATTGATAGAATGTTATAGGGAATATGGGGCTATGGGCTAGGGGCTAGGGGCATGGAAAATACCCGATGAAGTCGGGTGCGTTCTGCTGTGCGGCTCGCACCCTAAAAGGGCTAAAGCCCTACTACAAACCTATTCACTTCTTCAGCAATTTAAGAATCTTTTCAAACTCGAAGTTATTGGCTAAATCGGCTAGAGTTATCGCCAGCGGAGCGTGTTCAGGAGGAATGTCTTCCAGCAATTTCAATATTATATCATCGCTGCCATAGCGTGCTGCCTGGCTCACCTCTCCCACCCACTCAGGCGACATCTGCGCCAGGTGGGGGCTCAGGTCTGCCGGTGTGGGAATCGCTTCGGTGTTTGGCTTGCCGGCTTTGATATTGCTGCTTTCTTCTTCATAAATATACAGCACCCCTAAATGCTGGCCTACTTTTTGCAAAAGATGGTCTCTTTGGAAAGGTTTGCGAATAAAATCATCGCAACCGGCTGCCAAAATCTCCGAGCGCTCTCGCTCAAAGACGCTGGCGGTCAGGGCAATAATGGCTGCCGGCTCCCCTCTCAAATGGGATTTAATTTGTTTGGTCGCTTCGTAGCCGTCCATCACCGGCATTCGCATATCCATCAGAATTAAGTGCGGCTGCCAACTCTCCCAAACCTCAATGGCTTCCTTGCCATTCTCGGCTTCTCGCATCTGGAAGCCTGCGGAGGTGAGAATGTGCGCCAGAAGCAGGCGGCTTTCGGGTCGGTCGTCTACCGCCAAAATGCGATATTGAGGCTGGTTGGGCGCGAGGTGGAGAATCTTGCGGTGGGGAAGCTGAGCCTGGATTTCAGTCGAGTCAGCGGGCTTTACTTGGATATCAAAGGTAAAGGTGCTGCCCCGACTCACCGCACTGCTGGCGGCGATATCTCCCCCCATCAGCCGCACGAATTTTCGGCTGATGGGCAAACCTAAACCGGTGCCTTGCTGGGATTTCCAGCCCGTTTCGGTTTGGGCGAAGGATTCAAATAATTTGTCCATTTCTTCTAGGGCAATCCCGGGGCCGGTGTCTGAAACTTCAAAGATAATTGGGCGCGGGGCATTGGGCGCGGGGCATTGGGCGCGGGGCATTGGAGATTTTGGATTGGGAATTGAGAATTGATTGTTTTGCTCGGTGTCCGATGCCTGATGCCCTACGCCCCATGCGCTATCCCCCACTCTCACCCGCAGCGTGACGCTGCCTTCTTGCGTAAATTTGATGGCGTTTCCCAAGATGTTAATCAAAACCTGGCGCAATTTGCCCTCATCGGAGCGCACAAATTGGGGGAGGTTTTTGTCGGTTTCAAAACTCAGCTGCAACCCTTTTGCTTCCGCCTTCAATTGCAGCATCTGTTTCAAACTGTCAAGCAGGGCAATTAAATCAAAGCTACTTTCATGCAGCGGGCTCTTGCCGGCTTCGATTTTGGACATTTCTAGAATGTCGTTGATCAGTTCCAGCAGGTGAGAGCCCGCGCCGTTGATAATTTTCAGCTGTTGCTGGTTTTTGGGGGACAGGGATTTGTCGGCGCTCATCACTTGCGTGAACCCTAAGATAGCGTTGAGCGGCGTGCGCAGTTCGTGGCTCATATTTGCCAGGAATTGGCTTTTGGCTGTGCTGGCGGCTTCTGCGGCTTCTTTCGCTGCGGCTAATTCTACCTCGGTTTGTTTGAGTTCAGTAATATCGATTTCAATTCCATCCCAAACGGTTCCCCCATCGGGGAGCCGGCGGGGAGCGCAGCGAAGCTGCAACCACTGAAGATCGCCTCGCTCTGTTCGCTTGCGCAGCTGCATCTCGAAACCGGCTAGGGTGCCGGCTGACTCAGCGAGCAGCTGCTGCAACAGCAGGCGGTCCCCCTCAACCAGTGAAGCGTACAGCAGCGCCGGCTCTTGCATGACGGTTTCAGGAGCGATTCCGAACAGGCGCTCCACACCGGCACTGATATAGGAGAAGTAAATTCGCCCGCTCGGTTCTTGAACCAGCTGGTAGATGAACCCTTTCGGCAGGCGATCTCCGAGAGAGCGCAGCACCGACTCGCGCTCTTGCAGGGCGAGTTCTACTTGTTTGCGATCGCTAATTTCCATGACAACCGCTCCCACACTAGACGGGAGTTCCTCCGAGTCAGGAATAGGAAAGCACGAAACGAGCCAGTAGCGTCTAAACCCTTGCTGGTTAGAAATATTGCAGCTTATTTCCACATTTAAAATCGTTTTTTTCTCACTCAGCGCTTTCTCGTAGAGCGGTTCCAGCGCCGGTGCCAGCTCGGGCAAAACTTCCCGAATCGTTTTCCCAATATGTTCCTCGGCGGATAAACCGCCGATCTGCGCCAGAACTTGATTGATTTGCCTGAATCGCATTTGCCGGTCGGCAACGCACAGTCCCACCGGCGCAGAGGTAAAAAAAGCATTCAGCTGAGCTTCGCTGCGCCGCAAGGCTTCGGTTCGCTCGGCCACTTGAGTTTCTAGAGTGCGGCTGTAGTCTTTTAATTTTTTCTCTGCCTCGGCAAGTTGCGCAATTAAGGCGGCTTGTTCGCGGTTGGCGTGTTCCAGAGCCCGATTCAATTGCAACAGTTGGGAATTTTTTTCGGCCAGTTCTTTTTCCTGCAAATAACTTTGCAAGGCTTCTCTGACCGTCAGGCGCAAGTCTTCCGCCTGCCAGGGTTTGGCCATATAGCGGTAGAGCTTGCCGTAATTAATCGCATTGGCAACACCGGATATATCCGCTTGCCCAGTCAGCATGACCGTGCGAGTTTTTGGCGACATTTCGTGGGCCCGCTTCAGAAATTCGTCCCCTTTCATATCCCGCATGATGTAGTCGGCAATCACAACCGCCACCTCGCACTCATCTTGCAACAGTTCTGAGATAACTTCCAGCGCCTCATTCCCGCCTTCAGCGATTTCCAGCGAGCACTCATCGCCAAATGCGGCTTCCAGTTCGATTTTCAAACTGTCTAGAATCGTGGCATCGTCATCAACGCAGATAATGAAAGGTGAATTCATAAAAATTAAGGGTTTCGCTCTCATCTACAGTTGGCAGCGGGGATTAAATAGCTCTAGCAGTTAGAAATGATTTGGCCATCCCTCTCTCTTTTCTTTCCTTGGCGCTCCTTCACGGCGGCGGTTCCCCAAACCTAATCCCCAATCCATTATACCCGCTATAACAACTCTCCCTCCAGCGCCAAATTAATCGCCGATATTAATTCCTGACTCTTCCAGGGTTTGTACAAGCAATGAGAGAGCGCCGCGTACTGCTTGGCCTTTTCGATCGCCTGCGAATCCGCTTGGCCCGTTAGCATGATGGAACTGATTTCCGGAAATTTATTGTGAACTTCAATTAAAAGCTCATCTCCTTTCATTCCGGGCATTAACCAATCGGAGACTATCGCCACAATCGCCACCCCCTCCTCCCGCAGTTCCTCTATCAATTCTAGCGCTTCCTCGCCACTCTCTGCAAATTCGTAAAGAAAATTCTCTCCAAAGGCAGAGCGGAGCTCTATCTCCAAACTGCTCAAAACCATCACTTCATCATCAACGCATAAAATCGCTGTTTTGGACATGGCTGGATCTCCTGGGTTCAAGTCAGGGGCAAAAATACGCTAAAGGTCGTTCGCCCCGGTACTGATTCTACTTCAATTTTTCCCCGGTGCTTCTCCTCGACAATTTTCTTAACAATATGCAGCCCCAAACCGCTGCCTTCTCCGGGGGGCTTGGTGGTGAAAAAGGGCTGAAAGATTTTCGGCAGGATCTCCGGTGGGATGCCCCGCCCGCTGTCGGTGATGCTGACTTGGATGCCGCCCTCTCGCCGGCGGATGTCAGCGGTTAGCGTCCCCTGACAGTCCATCGCTTGTAAAGCATTGTGAATCAGATTCGTCCAGACTTGATTGAGTTCGTCGGGGTAGCACAGGACAGCCGGCACGCCCTCTTCATAATTCTTAATCACTTGTACGCCCTGTTTGAGCTGGTTGTGATAGAGCGTGAGTACAGTTTCAATGCCTTCTACAATCTGCGCCTCCACTGGAATGCCTGTCATATTATACCGGGCGTAGGTTTTTAAGGCAAACACGACTTTGCCGGCCCTTTCGGCAGCGGTGGCAATGGTGCGGATGCTGGTTTGGGCGTTCGCCACCTGGTAGGCAGTTTTTAAGATCGTTTCGCCCTCCGGATCTCTTAACAGCGGCAGGAAAGGCTCGATATTGTCCCAAACGCCGGTGCCCAGTAAAAGATTGGCAACGGAGGCGGCGTTCTCGATGCTGTGGGATTCCAGCTGCTGCGCCAAAGCCTTTTTGATTTGCCGCTGCTCGCGCGTGGACAGGGGAGCCACCGGCTGGCTTGCGGCTCGCAGCAGTGCCAGGAAATGACCTTGAGATGCCGGTTCGAGCCGCTGCCAAAAAGCCAGAAGCGGCTCCAGGGAGTCATTCCAGAAACAGGCCAGATTTCTGGCCGACGAGGCGATCGCGCCTAAGGGCGTGTTAATTTCGTGGGCGACTCCAGCAACCAGCTGTCCTAAAGCCGCCATTTTTTCCGATTGAATCAGCTCTTCTTGCGTCGCTTTCAGAGATTCCAGAGCGCTTGTCAGTTCTTGAGTGCGTTCCGCCACCCGATCTTCCAGAGTGCGGCTGTAATCCGCCAAAACTTTCTGAGCTCGCACCCGATCGGTGATGTCGTGAAAAGCGTTGAGAGCCGAGATAACATTGCCTCGTTCGTCGAAAACCGGAATGCTGCGCACCTCAAAGAGGAAACTCTTGCCCTCTGCGCGAAACTCCAAATCGTCAACTGTAAGGGTTTCGCCTTTAATCGCCCGCATAGCGGGAAGTTGCTCGGTGGGGTAAAGCCGGTCAGTTCCAGCAACATAAATGTGATACGCTTCTGACAGCTTTTCGCCGGCAGCCTGTGGTGGAGCCTCCAGGAGCAGCAAGCGCTTTCCGGCTGTATTCATGTAAGTGACTTGCCCTGTGGTGTCGTGAACCGCAACTCCCACCGGCATTGCTTCTAACAATTGCGCCAGTTTGGCTTCACTCGCACGCACTCGCGCGTACAGTTTTGCGTTTTCAATCGAAATCGCCGCCTGCGCCGCCAGCAGAGAGAGCACTTCCAATCTGTCCGGCGTAAATGCGCCGGCGGTGAGATTATTTTCCAGATAAAGCACGCCCACCAATTTGCTCTGATTCAGCAGCGGCGAGCACAGCACCGATTTCGGCTGCTGTTTGCGGATGTAAGCGTCGCGCGTGAAATTGCCTTGCTTGGCGGCATCGCTCAAAACGACACTTTCTGTGGTGCGAATCACATAATTCACAATTCCATAAGACAGCACAGCCGTTTCGCTGCTGTCACCGGCGCTTTCCAGAGAGATAGAGCGCCAAACCGCACCGGCATCTGAGTCACTCGCAACGCACCCCTCAATCACCCACCACTGCTCGTCTCGCTCCATCAGCAGATAGCCTTTTTCCGCCCCCGCATTTTCCACCGCCAATTTTATCAGTTTAGCCACCAAACTGTCCAGCGCCATCTCTTGAGAGAGCGTTTGCGAAGCCTTCAAAATGCTGGTCAAGTCCAAAGCAGCCGTGACGGTGCCCCCGCTGGTGGCAGACGAAATAGTGACAGCAGTTTGAGTTGAACCCGACGACTTAGCCACAAAAAACTGCGGGTGCTGTTCTTGCAAATCCCTGACCTTACCCGCCGCCCCCCAGAGCGTGTAACAGTAGTGAGCTTTCGTCATATAGGTTTGGGCAATTTCTTCCAAACCCCGCTCCAGATAAAACTCTGCAGCTCGCTCATACGAGAGCGCCTCTTCGTGAAGATATCCGTGTTCCCTGGCTCCTTTAATCGCGCGATCGTAAAATTCCCCAGCTTTCCAGTTCTCTCCCAGAACTCTCGCCTTTTCCGCCTCTACAAGATCGTATTTGTGCAGGTAATTCGCCGGCGCGCTAACCGCCCAACCGCCGATTCGGTTTTGGTTCTCTTCTACCACCTTCAGGTATTCTACCTGCTGGCTGGGATCAGCGGTGGCACAGATTGCCAGCAGCGCCAGAGAATAGTAAAAAAGAATTTGGCCGCGAAACTGCAGCGAAGAGAAGGCCACCTCGCACTCAGCCACCAACCGGGCGCTGGCTGCCGCTTGTTCGGGATCGTTAAACACATAGCAGAGAATGGTTTTAGCCAGCTGCACGCACAGCACGAAAAACCTGTGATTCTTGGCCAGATAAACCGGCACCCGTTCAGTCTCATCGAACCATTCCCCTATCAGCTTTTTGGGGTCGCCGGCTTGGCCACTCAAGTTCAGCGCCAGTTGCCCCCATATCTGGTTGTACTGGAGCTGAATTCCTTGTTTCAGCTTGTGAATCAGACTTATGGACTGCGCGTGTTTTTGGCAGGCGCTGGCTAAATTTTCTCCCACGAACAGCGTAATGGTGCTGTATTCCATCGCCGAATAGCAAGTGTATTCCAGATCCCCAACTTCTAGCCCCAATTTAAAAGTGGCCCGCAAGCCCTCTATGCATTCAGCCGCCGGTTCCTTCCAGTGCCGGATAAAAGCATTAAAGACGTGGCCCACCTTACATTTGGTGTCAGCGCTGTCAAACTTATCCAATAACCTTACCCCCAGCAGGCCCAGCTGGTAGCCCAACTCGATATCTCCCAGCACCCCGCAAAGATTAGAGCCATAATAAGCGTAGGCAAAAGGAGCCTGGGGCGAATTTCCATACTCAACCGACAGCTCCACCATTGTAATGGCCATCTGGGGCAGGAGTTCCGGACTCACAGCAACTGTCGTCCCCCAGATATTCATCAAAAGCTGCATGGCAGCCAATTTATACGGATCGGTCATCGCAGGCAGGTTGTATAAATCCGCCACATTCAGATTTGGCAGGTTTTGCAGCTGCGAGCCAGACAGAGTAACCCCCAGCATTTCCAGCACTTCCAGCGTGGTATCGAGGGCAGTTCGCGGCTGGTTTTGGCCGCTGTAAGACTGTATCCGGATTTGATAGACCTTAATTTTTTCCAGCAGGGATCGAGCGGTCTGCAAAATCTCCTGAGAGAGTCTTTCCACTTCCTGATAGTGCAGCTGTAAATATTCTGCTTCCAGCGCTTCCACCGAAAGATTCAGCGTCAGCTCATACCAACTCTCCCACCGGCTTTCTCCCAAAAGGTCCAGCCCCTTCTTAAAATACCTGCCGGCTGACTCATACGCCGTTGCCGACTTGGCTTTTTTCCCGGATCTCCCATTCAACTCGGCTAGCTTGACCTTTTCTGTCTCCCCCTCAATCAAGGGGCTGCCTTCATTCAGCTGGTTGACGATATCAAAAATCCGGTCTTCCAGGTGTTCTGACGGAGTGCTGGCTAAAAGCAGCCGGCCAATTTGCAAGTGCGTCGCCTGTTTTTGGCTTTCCTCAATTAAGGAATAAGCCGCTTGCTGCACGCGATCGTGCGGGAATTTAAACTTGGCCTCACCGGCGAGCGTCTCATCTGCCGGTGTCACCGTTTTGTAATTGGCATTCAAAGGAACAGCCAGCCCCTCTCGCAGCGCTGGGAAGAAATCCCCCAAAACAGCTGCCGGCGGTTGCTCGCAGATCACCGCCAAAGTGGCGAGGTCGAAGCTGTTGCCAATGCAAGCCGCCAGCTGCAAGACGGTTTGAGTCCTGGGTGCTAATTTGCCAATCTTCCCCGCCATCAAAACCACCGCACTGTCGGTGATGTCCTTGGCTTGGATTTGGCCCAAATCCCACTGCCACTTGCGCTCGCTGCGAGCGAAGGTTAGCAGCCCTTCCGTGTGAAGCGATTTCAAAAATTCAACCGTAAAAAACGCATTGCCCTGGGTTTTCTGGCCAACCAAATCGCTCAGCGGCTGGCTCTCGCTGGGCGAGCACGCTAAAGTCTCGGCAATTAAAGCGCTGACATCGGAATCGCTCAAGTTGTCCAAATGAATCCATGACACCAGCCCCGATTCTTTTTCGATCTCTTCTAACGTCATGACCAGCGTGCCGGTGGCGTCCACTTCGCTGTCGCGATACGCGCCCAGTACCAGCAAATGCCCAATCTCCTCATCGCTCATTAAGGTTTTGAGCAGGCTCAGCGATGCCCCATCCGCCCACTGCAAGTCATCGATAAATAAGACCAGGGGGTGTGCCGGCTGGCTGATGGCTTTGATAAAATTTTGACAGACCAAGTTAAACCGGTTTTGCGCTTCTTGCGCGCCGACTTGGGCCACCGGCGGCTGCGGGCCAATCGCTCGTTCCAGGTGGGGGATCGCCTCTATCAAAACCTGTCCGTTGCTGCCAACAGCCCCCAGGATTTTCTCTCGCCACTCGTTTAATACGGCGTCATTTTCCGCCAGCAGCCGGTCGCACAATTCATTAAAAGCTTGCGAGATGGCATAATAAGGAATGTTGCGGTTGTACTGGTCAAACTTGCCGGCGATGAAATTCCCGCGTTTGGCGGTAATCGGTTTGTGCACCTCACTGACTGCTGCCGTTTTGCCGGCACCGGCAGCCCCCGTCACCAGCAGCATTTCCCGGGTGCCGGTGCTGACTCTCTCAAAGGCCGCCAGCAAAGTTTCTATCTGGATATCGCGCCCGTACAGTTTCTGCGAAATATGAAATTTATCTGAAATATCCGCAGCCCCGAGAGGGAACGCATCTATTTCCCCTTTTGCCTGCAATTGCTGCAGGCACACCTCTAAATCTGCTTTTATACCGTCAGCTGACTTGTAGCGATCTTCGGCGTTTTTTGCCATCAGTTTCAATATTATCTCGGAAACCGCCGCCGGGATGTCCGATTTCACGGCGTGGGGCGGGCGCGGCTGTTTGGCAATGTGGCTGTGGACTAATTCAAGCGGATCGCCACTCTGAAATGGCTCGCACCCCGCCAGCAATTTGTAAAAAGTCACGCCCAGGGAGTAAAAATCGCTGCGCCAGTCGATCGCCCGATTCATCCGTCCCGTCTGTTCGGGCGAGATGTAGGTGAGAGTCCCTTCCAAGACATTAGGGCTTCTAAACGTTGAGTTTTCCCGCGACAGGACGGTGGAGATGCCAAAGTCGATAATCTTGACTTGTCCGGTGGTGGGGTTGAAGAGGATGTTGCTGGGATTGATATCTTTGTGTATAATATTAGCAGCGTGAATGTCGCCTAAGATTTCCGTGACAGATATCGCTAATTTCAAAAACTCCGCTAATTCGATCCGCCCCGCCAGTCCCAGCCGCTCCAAAGAGTCGCTGCCAAAGTCTTCTAAAATCATCACCGAGCGCTGCCCGTCACTTTCCAGGGCGATCGCCCGCACGGCACCCGCCACCTTTAAGGAGCGCGTCAGTTCATATTCCCGCTTGAACCAAGCCAAACGCTCTGGCGGCGGATAGGGCTCTTTGAGCATTTTCAGGACAGCCGGCTCCCCAGACTTTCCGACGCCCCGATATACCAGGGAATATTGGCTTTCATAGAGCTTTTGTGTGATTTGTATTCCTGCAACCGTCAGCATTTTAGTTGTGCGGATTAATACGTTTAAGTTTTGGAGAGCCGGCACTCAATTCAATGGAGGCGCGACCTGTCGCGTCTTGACGCTGGCTCTGCGTGCGGCAGTCGCGGCTCTGCGATAAACCGCGTTCCCGTTCCCCTGCCCCAGTGGGAAATTTGCGCTTTTCGCCGGTGGGCGAGCGCTGTTGCGGCACCCTGAATTGCCTCTGAATATAGCAGAGCCAAATGATTTCTGAAATCCTCTCTCTTTTCTTTCCTTGGCGCTCTACCCAACGGGAAGCTGCTGGCGCATCTATGGCGTCTTGGCGGTTTCTTAAAAAGGCAATCCTCCTGAGGTTGGCCTTGGAGCGGGGGGTAAGGGCAGGCACAGTGCCACTCGCACTACCCCTTTGGGGTTGGGACAAATCAATTAGACGCGCTATCGCAGAAAATCATATCACATGCCCCACGCCCGATTCAAATCTTTCCCCGGCGTCCCACCAGAGTGGCCACCGCCGCCGCCAGCTGCGCCGGCTCCACCGGCTTGGGGATGTGTATCTGAAAGCCGGCAGACAGAGCCCGCGTGCGGTCTTCTGCCTTGGCATAAGCCGTGAGGGCGGCAGCGGGAATGCGCCACTCCTTACCCGCTTCCATCGCCCTCAGCTTGCGAATCAGGCTGTAACCGTCTTCTCCCGGCATGCCAATATCGCTCACCAGCACATCGGGTTTGCAGCGTTCGATTTCCGCCAGCGCTTCCCGGACAGAGGCCACAGCCGTCACCCGAGCGTCGTGCCCTTCGAGGACAGTGGCGATCAGCTCGCAGGTGTCGGCATCATCCTCCACCAGCAGCACCCGCAAACCGGCCAGCGGGGATGCGGGCGCAGGGTTTGCGGGAGGCGCGGGCTGTTTTTCCCCGCCGCCGGGTGCCCTGCTCCCTGCCCCCGATTCCGCCAGGGGCAGCCTGACGGTAAACATTGCCCCCTGTCCAGCACCGGCACTGTCCGCGCGGACGGTTCCGCCGTGCAGCTCGACCAGGTGGCGCACCAGCGCCAGCCCCAGTCCCAGCCCGCCGTAGGATCTGGTAGTCGTGCTGTCTGCTTGGCGGAAACGCTCAAAAACGTAGGGGAGAAAGTCAGGGCTGATGCCAGCGCCGGTGTCTGTTACCTTAATCTCCGCAAAGGACTCAGCGCCGCGCAGCGTCACCGCCACTCGCCCCCCCTTAGGGGTGAATTTGATAGCGTTGGAGAGCAGATTCCAAATAACTTGCTGCAAGCGCTCGCGATCGCCTGAAATCGGCCTGACTGTCCTGTCAATCTCCACATGAAGCCGAATGTTCTTAGCCTCAGCTGCTGGGCGCATGCTGTCAATCGCGGCTTCTACGGTTGGTGCCAGGTTAACAGAGGCCATATTGAGGTTGAGCTTGCCACTGACAATCCGCGAGACGTCCAGAATATCCTCAATCAGTTTCACCAGCGACTTGGTGTTGCGCACGATCGTCTCCAGGGCGTGAGAAACCGTCGCCTCGTCAAACTTCAAGTTGCGCAGCAGCTCAGCCCAGCCGAGTATGGCGCTCAGTGGCGTCCGCAGCTCGTGGGAGAGTGTGGAGAGAAACTCGTCCTTGAGCCGGTTGGCTTTCTCCGCCTCGGCGCGAGCCGCCCGCTCCCGCTTTAGCAACCTGTCGCGCTCTTCGGACGCCCGCTTGCGCTCGCTGATATCCCGAGCCACCACCAGAGCTGCTGGCAAACCTTTATAAGTAAAGGGAGATGCTGTTACCCCCACATCCACAACTGTCCCATCCAGCCGGACAATTTTTTCTTCCAAAAGTGGCGCTTGCTTTCTTTCTTGCAAAATCTGCCGGATGCGCTCTTTGACGATTTCGTGACAGTCTGGGTGGATGAAATCTAGTATTGGCTTTCCCAGCAGTTTTTCGGGACTGGCTGCGCCGAAAAGTTTGAGGCCGGCGCTGTTGATAAAAACAATCTTTCCCTCGCTTTGAATAAAAACGGTATCCGGCAATAATTCTACCAGGAGCCGGTATTGCTCTTCGCTTTCTTGCAGCGCCTCCTGAGCGGCTTTGCGCTCCGCTCTCTCCCAGGTTTCCCGCAGCGCCCGCATCACCGACGGCACAAGGCGCTCCAGCCGGTGCTTCAGCACATAGTCCGTAGCGCCCTTTCTCAGGGTTTCAATTGCTAGCTCCTCACCCAAAGCCCCGGACACAAAAATGAATGGCACTTCCGGACAGACTCGCCGAGCAATTTCCAAAGCCGATATGCCGTCAAAATTCGGCAGCGAATAGTCTGAGAGAATCAAGTCAAAGCTGTCTCCCTCCAGTGCCGCCAGAAACTCCTCGCGCCCCTCCACCTGAACCAGCTCGCAGTCAATCCCCCCATCAGTCAAGTTCGCGCCGATGAGTTCCGCGTCCAGCAGGCTGTCTTCCAGAAGGAGAATTCGCAGGGGTTTCATAACAATCTTTCCTTTCGCCTTTCTCTCATCACCGTTTATAATATATAATATATAAGCATATATTTTATTTCGCTTTTCTTAAATCTTTCTGTTTATTTGCATGGGGGCTGGCAGCCTTAGGGCAAGCGGACAGCTATTAAACGGAAATGCCCGACCAGAGCCGGAATTCCGTTTAATTGCCTCTTATTAAGCTGCTGTCCGGCTCTCTTGTGCCGGCAGCGCTATAGAGAGGGGAAACGAACTGCAACTCACCGCCGGTGGGAGGGCGCGCTGCCTGGGGGCGGCTGATTGAGGACCGCCCAAAACAGCCCCAGTTCCTTGAGCGCCTGGATAAACTCTTGGAAATCGACCGGCTTGACCACATAGGCATTGACACCTAAATTATAGCTCGATACCAGGTCTTGCTCCTCGCGCGAAGAGGTGAGCATCACCACGGGAATGGGTCTGAGGGCTGGGTCCGACTTCATCTGCGCCAGCACTTCCAGCCCATCGACTTTCGGCATCTTTAAATCCAGCAGCACTACAGCGGGGTTGCCGAACGCCCGCAGCCGGTACATGCCGCGCCGGTAAAGATAATCCAGGGCGTCCTCCCCGTCTCGCGCCACCACAACTTCGTTGGCGAGATTGTTTTCAGCCAGCGCCGCCAGGGTTAACTCAACGTCATAAGGACTGTCCTCAACCAGAAGAATTCGCATTAATCCCTCCATGATTATCCCCCTATTCTAGGAGCTTTGGCAGTGAGAAGTAGAAAGTAGCGCCCCGATCGGGGGCACTTTCCGCCCAAGTTCGCCCCCCGTGCCGGTGGACAATCCGGCGGACATTGGCCAGCCCGATGCCGGTGCCCTCGAACTCGGAAGCGCTGTGCAGGCGCTGAAACACCCCAAAGAGTTTTTCGGCGTACTTCATATCAAATCCCACCCCATTATCGCGCACAAAAAATCCCACCTCCCGCTCAGTTTGGCTGCTGCCGATTTCAATCTCAGCTCGGTCGCACCTCCGCGTGAACTTCACAGCATTATACAGCAGATTGCGCCAGACTTGCCGCAACATAGAAGCGTCCCCCCGCACTGCGGGCAAGTCCTTAATTTCCCACCCAATGTTGCGCCCTTCTGTTTCTGGCTGGAGTTCGCGCAACACTTCTTGAAGGAGCCGGTTCATATTCACAGCGCTCTGGCGCATTTCGCTGCGCCCCATCCGAGAGAAGGCTAGCAAATCGTCAATGAGATTGCCGGCATGTTTGGCTGTTTCCATGATAGTATTGAGATAGCGCATAGCCGTTTCATCCAGACCGGCTGCCGCCCTTTTTTGCAGCAAGTCCGCGAAGCCGCTAATGTGGCGGATTGGCGCTCGCAAGTCGTGGGAGACAGAATAGGAAAAGGCTTCCAGCTCCTTGTTGGATTCTTCCAGCTGTGCCGTGCGCTTTTGCACCAGGAGTTCCAGGTTCTCGTTGAGCTGCCAGATTTCTTCTTCGGCTCGCTTGCGCTTGACGATTTCGCCGATCAGCTTGGCGGAAGTCTGCAAGCGGTTCTTCGCCATTTCGATAATATAAGCCGGTCGGGGTTCGTAGGCGCTAGCCTGTTGCTGGAGCTCCCCGACAGTGACGCCGTAGCGCTCTGCAAGTTCTTTCAGTCTCTCAGGATCTTTAGGCGGATCGCCATAGCCAAAGTTAATGCTGCCGACAATTTCCTCACCGGCATAAATCGGCACAGCATACAGCCGGATGCCGCCGGCACATTCAATATCCACCGGCTGTCCCGTTTCTATAGACGGCTTCGAGGCGTGATTCCAGCAGGATTCGTGACAGTGCCACTGGCCGCAGGCCAGCGCCTCTCGATCATCGCCGGCAGCGCACAGCCGGCGAGAGGCGCTGTCCATAAACCGGCACCACCCGGAAGAAAAAATGCCCATCGCATAGTCGCCATTTGTCTCGTAAACGGCAGAAGAAGTTTGCAGCAAATCGAGGCAGTCACCGGCAATATCGTGGAGGACTTCCGCACCGACAGCATCTAAAATCGTGCGGTTCGTGTTGAGTTCAGTCAGGTCGCCGTAAGGCTGCCGGTACGGCTCCGCAACTTGCGGGTGTTTCTTCGTCAGGAGCCACTCAATCCGCTTCAGCCGGTCTTCTGCCTGCTTGCGCTCCGTGATGTCGCGCATCACCTTGGAGAAACCTCGCAGAGTGCCGGTTTCACCGAGCAGTGCCGAAATCGTAACCGTCGCCCAAAACTGCGTTCCATCTTTCCGCACCCGCCAACCTTCGCATTCAAACCGGCCTGTTTCTGCTGCTATTTTGAATTCTTGTTCCGGCTTGCCCAGCTGAATATCTTCAGCGGGGAAAAAACAAGAAGAAGGCCGACCGATAATCTCTTGTTCCCGATAGCCGGTAACGTTTTCTGCCCCTGAGTTCCAACTGGCAACATTTCCTGCCGGGTCTAGCATGACAATCGCGTAGTCCCTCACCCCTTCCAATAACAAGCGGAAGCGCTCCTCACTTTCCCGCAACTCTTCCTGCTGTCTTTGGATTTGGCGCAGGTTGAACTCAGCTTGCTTTCTAGCCAAGTGCAGCTGCTCAGTCAGCCAGCTGGCCGTCAGACCGACCAGTGTGAATAAAAACAGCAGCACTGCGTTTATCAGGGGGGAGTTAGGAAAGTGGGGGAGAGGAGACAAAAATAAGTAGGCGAGCGCTATAATGCTGAGAGCTGTAGCTAGCAACCCGGAGAACAGACCGCCATACCAAGCGCTGACCATCACGGCTGCAGTAAACAGCAGCAAAGGGCTGGCGTCCCCAAGCAGCGGCGCGAGCAGCAGCCGCGACAGCAGGGCTAGCGCAACAGTTAATATAGGGATGCCGTAGCGCCGCACTGGGGAGCGGGTGGCTTGCGAGCATCCCGGTTGTGCAAAGAAGCCCATATGAATGCGATAATGATTTTAGCAGGGGGTAGGAGGAGAAGATTTTTTGCCAGCTGAATCCCGGAAACGGGATTGAAACGCTTCGAGCATATTTCGCCTCCGTGGGAGCGGCAGTCTTTGCCGCATACTTCCATGATATAAATATCAGGTCAAGCTCCGAGACTGCCGGCTCGTCCCGCCAGGGAAGCCACCGCCGCTGCCAGTTTCGCCGGCTCCACCGGCTTGGCGAGGTGGATCTGGAAGCCGGCACCCAAAGCCTTTTGGCGATCTTCTCGTCTGGCGTATGCCGTCAGCGCCACAGCGGGCACTTGTCCCCCTCTCTCAGCGGGGAGCGCCCGAAGCTGGCGCATCAAAGTGTAGCCGTCGGCAGCCGGCATGGAGATGTCGCTCACCAGCACATCGGGCGGCAACTTGGCTAGCGCGTCAAGCGCCTCAGACGCTGAGGCGGCTGCTGTCACCGAGGCTCCATACTCTTCCAGTGCGATGGCCACCAAGTCGCGGGTGTCGGTGTCGTCATCCACCACCAGCACCCGCAAGCCGGAGAGGGGGGTTGCTGGCGTGGGGGACGGCACCTCAGGGCCGGTGCCCTGCGCCCCGCGCCCGGCGATCCATTGCGCCAGGGGCAGCCTGACGGTAAACGTCGCCCCCAAACCAGCGCCCTCACTGCTAGCTGCCACCGTTCCCCCGTGCAGTTCCACCAAATGGCGGACGATTGCCAGCCCCAGTCCCAGTCCGCCGTAGGTGCGAGTGCTGCTGCTGTCCGCTTGGCGGAAGCGCTCAAAGACGTGAGGCAGAAAATCGGGGTCTATTCCGCAGCCGGTGTCGCTGACCTGAATTTGCGCATAGGGCAGTGGATTTTGGATTTTGGATTTTGGATTTTGGATTGGGGATGTGGGATTTTGGATTTTGGATTTTGGATTTTGGATTGGGGATGTGGGATTTTGGATTTTGGATTTTGGATTTTGGATTGGGGATTGATTGTTTTGCCCGGAGATTGCGGCCTCATCCCCCATTTCTACGGAAAGTCGCACTTCGGCACGCCCCCCAGAAGGGGTGAACTTGATGGCGTTGGAGAGCAAATTCCACACCACCTGCTGCAGGCGCTCCGGATCGCCGCAGACCGGCGCAGCTGTTGGATCGAGCTGCACTCTCAGCGAGATAGACTTCGCCTCTGCTGCCGGGCGCACGGCATCCAAGCTGGCCTCAATCACCGGCAGCAGTTCGACTGGGCGAACGTTCAGCTGCAGTTTGCCGGTAATAATCCGCGAGACATCGAGGAGATCCTCAACCAGTTGAGACTGGGACTTGGCGTTGCGCTCAATTGTCTGGAGCGCCTTCTGTACCGTCGCCTCGTCAAATTTCTGCGCCTGTAGCAGCTTCGCCCACCCGAAAATGGCCGTCAGGGGCGTGCGCAACTCGTGGGAGAGGGTGGCGAGGAACTCATCTTTCATGCGGTTCGCCGCCTCCGCAGCAGCGCGAGCCCGTTCTGCCACTGAGTACAGCCGCGCGTTTTCAATGGCTAAGGCGGCGCGGTCGGCTAAATTTTGCGCAAAAGCGAGGTCAGTCGCAGTGTAGCGGCGACCTGACTCGGCTGCGATAAAAGACATCGCGCCCAGCGTCTTGGAGTGAAGTGCCACCGGCACGATCATCACCGAGGATAAGCCCACCTGGCGCAGGATTTCCAGGTGCTCCGCATCGCGGGCGGAGGCCAGTAGCAGTGAGTCGGGAATCTCGGGGTAAAGTTCTGACTTGCCGGTGCGCAGCACCTGGGCCACGCCGCGCGGCTGGTTCGGGTCGTAGGGGTACCGGCGCTGCAATTCGCGGGCCCACTCTATCTTCGCTGGGTTGACATGGGCGACCGCCACCGGCAGGACCGAGCCGTCTCCCTCAATGATGTGGACGGCACACCACTCAGCGATCTGGGGGACGGCGAGTTGCGCCACCCTCTCCAGGGTAATCGAATAGTCTAGCGAAGACGCCAGCACCGCGCTCGCGGACGCTAGAAAGCGCTGCGCTTCCTCTGTCCGCTTGCGCTCTGTGATGTCCACAAAGGCACCGACGCTCCCTCTGGTTTTGCCCTCCTCGTCAAACAGCGGCGCGGCGCACTCCAGCAGGTTGACGATTTTTCCGTCTGAATGCACCACCTCGACTTCAATGTGAACTTCGACGCCATGAGCGGCTGCGTACTGCATGGGCAGCTCTTCTGGAGCTAGCTCCCTGCCATCCTTGCAGACTTTAAAGTTGGAAGGTTTTTCCCCCTGTGCAGCGCTGAGGGAGGCATTCACCTCTGAGGAAATCCCCAAGAATTTGGCAAAATAGGGATTGACCCGGATATTTTTGCACTCCGCATCTTCGGCAATTCCAATTCCGATGGGCATCACGTCCAGCAAGGTTTGCAACTCCGCGACGCGCCGCTGCAAGTCCTGGTTGAGTTTTTTTATTTCTTCTTCAGCCTTCTTGCGCGCATTGATATCGCTGGTTAAGGCAAAAAATCCTTTGACTTCCCCGCGCTCTCCTAAATGGGGAATGTAACTGGATTCTACATAGTAAGAGCGGCCTGGTTTATAGGAAATGGCGCTCTCAAAGGTGACTCGACGCCCTGACAGCGCCGCTTCTACATGAGGGCAAATTTTTTCATAAGCCGGCTCGCCCAGAACTTCTTTAATCGCTTTTCCGATAATTTCTGTGCGGTCGCGCCCGAACCAGGTTTCGTAAGTCTTATTGATGAAAACATACCGCTGTTGCGAATCGACGTAGGAAATGACCGCCGGCAGGCTGTCTGCGATCAGGCGGATTTTTTCTTCGCTTTCCCTGAGGGCTTGTTCCGCTTGGACGCGGTGGGAGATGTCTGTGCAGGAGCCGATATAGCCGAGAAAGCTGCCGTCGGGCGTGAAGCGCGGGGTGCCGGTGTCCAAAATCCAGCGGTACTCACCGTCAAAGCGCTTCAGCCGGTATTCCACTATGAAAGGTTGACGGGCGTCAAATGCTGTGGTATATGTGTCGAGACAGCGCTGCAAGTCGTCAGGATGGACGCCCTCAGTCCAGCCACTGCCGGTCTCTTGTTCTAACGTCCTGCCGGTGAAGTCCAGCCAGCTTTTATTCAAGTAATGGCAGAGCTTGTCGCTGCCAGCCATCCAGATGAGAACGGGAGCTGTGTCGGCTAGGCTGCGAAATCGTCTCTCGCTTTCTTGCAGCGCCTCTTCCAGTTCCTTGCGCTTGCTGATGTCGCGCTGAGTCCCCCAGGCTCGCACTAAAAAGCCATTTTCCACAATCCCCAACAGATTGTTCAAGAAATACTTAGGATTGCCCTCCCTGTCAAACTCGTGGCTTTCTGCATCCACCAGCCTGTAGCTAGAACGGATAAAGTTCCGCAGGTATTCGAGATTGTGCCGGTCTGAACTGGGGAGCAAGTCGCCCACCCTCGCCCCGACAATCTCTCCCACAGATGAAAAGCCATACATCTGAGCCATTGCGCTGTTGCACTCAGCCAGGTAGGCGTATTGGTAACACTGCTGAATTTGCTCATCTTCTGGAGATTCTGTTGAGATTGGCACTTCCAGCTCAAATCGCCAAATCCCTTCTGTACTCTGCTCGACAAAACTCCGGTAGCGTTTCTCGCTCTGTCGCAGCGCCTCCTCCAGCTGAGTGCGGCGGGTGATGTCGCGGAAGAACCACACCCGACCGCAATATGCGCCGTCCGCACTTTTGACCGGCGCGCTGTAGCGATCGAGGGTGCGCCCATCTTTGAGCGGGATTTCTTCGTGACTTTCTGCTTCCGGGTGCTGGTAGAGATAGGCCACTCGCGCCAAAAACTCCTGCGGATTGACCAGCTTGCCCTCAACGGCTCGCAGCGCCGCCGCATCCGACCGCGCTGCCATGACTTCTTCTGGTATTTCCCAGATGTTGACAAAAGGCCGGTTGTATGATATAATTTTACATTCTTTGGAGACAGTTAGAATGCCGTGAGTGGGTGCCTCGGATTGAGACTCTTCTGGATTGCAGCCAAACATCTCCGCCATGCGCCCGCTGACGTAAGTCGTCCGCCACTGGGCGTCAACTGCCCAAATCGCCTCGTTCGCCGTCTCGACGATGCGCCGGTACAGCTCGGATCTTTCCAGCAGTTTTGACCGGCTCGCCGCTGCTCGCTGTCTGGCGGCGCGCAGTTCGTCCCTCAGCGAGCCGGTGGCCAGCGCCACCAGCCCGCAAACACCGAGCTCGACGAGAGTGCCGGCGGCTGCGCTGTGTGAGGGAAGCGCCGGTGTGAGGCAGCAGGCAATGGCCAAAGCCGACAGTGCGGTGGCCAGCAGCCCAGGCCCCACGCCGCCATACCAGGCACTGAAGGCGGCAGCCGCCACAAACAGCGCCACAGGGGTTCCTAAAAGCGGCCACAGCATCAGCGTCAGTGCGAGTGCGCCAGCTACGGTTAGCAGGGCCAAACCGTAGCGCCGCAGTTGGGGGGGGGAGACTCTCAGCATATTCCTTTCGGCTCGGTTCCGATAGAAGCGATGCGCGGAAGCGCCGCAGCGCGGATTGTGGGCTGTGGCATCTGACTGCCGCTATTGCTCAATGGGCTTGACCTGATTATCGCCTAGAAAATGGCAGGACGGTTCTCCCTGTAGGGATAGAGCCTGTCTCCGGGTGGGCGCGGTTGGGCGTGGCTCTGAGATATAGCGGTTTTCATCTGAGTGAGGTACTGAGAACCCCGGTTTCTTAAAGAAACCGGGGTTCTTATGCGCTATATTTACAAAAGCCGGTTGCTTCCGGGGGAGTCATCGCTCTCAGGCTGCTGCTCTTCAGGCTGTGCTAGTTCTTGCTCCAGGAGTTGAAACGCCCGGACATCCTCCGCTGATAAATTCCCCTCAATTTTCTCATCTTGCTGCCTGAGAATCTCGCCCCGGCCATCTTTAGCTGCTATCGTTAGCGTTTGCTCTTGCTGCCACAGCCGGTATCGCTCGTCCTCTAGAAATCGGCTCCCATCTGCTGCCGGTATCCCTCTCTGACTCAAGGCTTTTTTGGCTGTTTGTAAAACCTCACGGCTGTATTGATAGAACAAAACCTGACTGGCGAACTTCGATAGATTTGCCTTACGATCCAAAAAATCCAGTAAGTCCGCTACAGTCTTTTTGGGATTTCTGTACTTGCCAGACTGTCGCCGCAAGACTTGAACGATTGACTCCGGTGTCTCATCAAAGAGGTCACTCAAAAACTCATCGGGCGTCTGCGCTTTAATGTTCCAATAAGCCAGAGCAGCTGTTGGGAAGTCGGCGATATTATCGGTAACAATGACATCAGCATCTGCCTTTACAGCAGCCGCAAGGACATGACGGTCTTTTGGGTCATTCCTCATCAATTGCTCTAACCCAACAGGGACTTCAACCATTGCTTCAGGAAAGGCAGCTTTCATTATCTCCTCAAGACTCATTGCTTTCTCAGCCGAGATTTTACCCGCACTGACAAGGTTGCCCATCGCCTCATCCAGGATTTTCTGCGACCAGTAGGGTATATACAGACCGGCCTCGGCGGTGCAAAGCAGGACGTCTCGCAGGTACATGGGAAACAGAACGCAGGCATCTAAAACAACACCAAGTTTAGCCATTTTAGGGTATAATTATTAGCTGTCCTCGTACAAACCGGATTCCTCGGTCATCTCGATTAGCTCATCGAGCAGTTTACCGCGCTTCATGTCCCGCTTTTCTTTGTAGGCCATTAAGTCCTCAAAACGAACGCGCCGGTGGGAGCCGACTTTGATGTAGGGAATTTCTCCCGCTTCCAGTAACTTGACCATAAAGGGTCGCGATACGCTCAAAATATCAGCGGCTTCTTGCGTTGTCAGCTGGCGTTCTGGAGTCAGTACGGAAATATGCTGGCCTGAGGCTATCGCGTGAATGACCTGTCGCAGGATGCGATAAACAGACTCCGGAATTAGAACTTCTTTCCCGTTACTTCCGACGAATTTGGCGTGTGAATCTTCTGAACTCAATAGTTGATCTAATTGCGCGATTGCGTCCGCTTCCGCTTCCTGCATGGTCACTGGCTCAAGGGGCACTTTTTTTTTGGTCATGGCAGTATTTCTATGTCTTTGTGGGTGAGCGGGGAGAAAATATCCCCAGTGGGGACCGCACCGGTGGGCTAAAGCCCAACTACGAACTTTTGGGCTGAAGCCCAACTACGAACTTTTGGGCTGAAGCCCAACTACGAACTTTTGGGCTGAAGCCCAACTACGAACTTTTGGGCTGAAGCCCAACTACGAACTTTTGGGCTGAAGCCCAACTACGAACTGTTGGGCTGAAGCCCAACTACGAACCTTTGGGCTGAAGCCCAACTGCGAACTTTTGGGCTGAAGCCCAACTGCGAACTTTTGGGCTGAAGCCCAACTGCGAACCTCGCACCGGCTGCCGGTGCTCCCAGCTGTTCCTTCTACTGTAACACCGCTCCGGCGATAAAAGCAAGATCCGAAACAGACGAAATAATCAAAAGACTGGCGGGCCGGCCCGCCGGCACAAAAGCATTTCCTGCAAGGGAGGTGTCGAGGGGCTGTACAATAAAATGGTTGTGCTATGTGGCGGACTGTGATCGAGCGGTATACGTTGCCCGAGATGGGCGAACTGTGGACTGATACCTATAAGTTAAAAACCTGGCTGCAAGTGGAAATCGCCGTTTGCGAGGCTCAGGCGGAGCTGGGTTACATCCCAGCTGAGGCGGTTGAGGAAATTAAGGCCAAAGCTAACTTTGACCCCAAGCGCGTCCTGGAAATTGAAGCCGAAGTCCGCCACGATGTCATTGCCTTCTTGACAAATGTCAGCGAGTATGTTGGGGATGCCGGTCGCTACATTCACTTGGGGCTGACGAGTTCGGACGTGCTGGATACGGCTCTGGCGCTGCAGCTGGTGGCCAGTTTGGATGTGCTGCTGTGCCGGCTGGAAGATTTGAGCCAAGCGATTCGCTACCAAGCCCAGCAACACCGGCACACCGTGGCCATCGGTCGCTCCCACGGGATTCACGCTGAACCGATCACCTTTGGCTTTAAGCTTGCCGGCTGGCTGGCGGAAGTGCTGCGCCACCGCGACCGGCTCGATCGCTTGCGCAGCCAAATCGCTGTCGGGAAAATCTCTGGCGCGGTGGGAACTTACGCCAACATTGACCCCCGCGTAGAAGCGATCGCCTGCCAGAACCTGGGACTCGAACCCGACACCGCATCGACGCAGGTGATCTCCCGCGACCGGCATGCGGAATATGTGCAGCATCTGGCGCTCCTCGCCGCCTCCATTGAGCGGTTTGCGGTGGAAATTCGCAACTTGCAGCGCACAGATGTTTTGGAAGTTGAGGAATTTTTCTCCAAAGGGCAAAAAGGCTCCTCCGCTATGCCCCACAAGCGCAATCCCATTCGTTCTGAGCGCTTGACCGGCATGGCGAGAGTCGTGCGGGGTCATGCCGTTGCGGCGTTGGAAAATGTCGCCCTGTGGCACGAGCGAGACATCTCTCACAGTTCTGTGGAGCGGATGATTTTGCCTGACGCTTGCACAATAACGCATTTTATGCTGCACGAAATCACCGACTTGGTGAAACACCTGCTGGTCTATCCCGAAAACATGCAGCGGAATATGAATGTTTACGGCGGCGTGGTGTTCAGCCAGCGGGTGATGCTCGCTCTAGTGGAAAAGGGCATGCTGCGGGAAGAAGCGTACAAAATTGTGCAGTCGTGCGCCCATCAGGCGTGGAACAAACCCGACGGTAATTTTCACGATTTGATTGCCAAAGATGCCGGTGTGATGGCGCTGCTGAGCCCCCAAGAAATCGAGGCGTGTTTCGACCCGCAGTACCAGTTGCGGCACCTTGACCAAATTTACCAGCGCTTGAGTATCTAGCCAGGAGTGAAGAAAGCGGGTTTCTTTAAGAAACCCGCTTTCTAGCAAGTAGCGTTACGCGCTTCGCGCTAACGCACCCTACGTTCTATTTGACCTCTACCGTGAAAGAATAATCGTATCCCTTGAAATTAGAATCGAGGTTCAAGAGGTAGTCCCCGGTAGCCGGCAGCTTGCCAGTCCAGCTCTTTTTCCCACTGGTGTCACCCCCGCCGCCCAAGTCTTGTTGGCGATTTTTGTCACCGGGGGCAAAGATGAAGGGCAAGGAGCCTTTATTAACGGTCACAGTCATCGTCTGACCTTGGTTCGCCTTCAGCAAATACTCGTGGCTGCCGGTGCCGATAAAGCGATCCGAAATAGTGACTGAACTGCTGTTGGGGGCGAAGCTTATCCGCTGGCGCTTCTGGTTGCAGGTGCTTTCTGTGACCTTTTTGGAAATCCAGCCAGCGGGTTCGCTAATCTCAAACCAGCCATTTTTCTCAGTTCTCACCGGCACCAATTTGCCATTTTCGATTTTGCCCACGATATTGTTTGGCTTAACTTCCGGACTAGAGCGAACATTCGTCGGCGGGTTGGGGTCAGCAATTTTAACCATTGTAACCTCGCACAGCTCTGGCTGTGAGGCTTGCGCTTGAATTGCCTGCGTTGTGGAAGCGGGAGCCGCAGGAACTGGGGCAATCGCAGACTGCGTCGCCGGTGACTCAGCGTTCGGTGGCTGTGGGGAGCAGGCAATACTGAGCAAACTTAACAGACACGCCATGCTGGCGGTTTTCAGCCAAACAGAGTTAAACGAAATCTCGCATTTGTGAGAATCTTTCATAAGGAAGTGATGCAATTGTGTGTGATTGGCGGCGGCTGCGGGCAGCGGGACGGAGGGCTGCTGGTGCCGGCTCGCATTTGCTGCCGGTGTGGGGTTTCCCACATCTCCCGTCCAGTTAAAATTGATCTACTACCCTGATTCCAAGACAATTTCCGGGAAGAATTCCTTCGGCGCGATATTAAAAACTTATGAAGCCCCATCGCTGGACAGAATTTTTGACCCTCACCCTGCTTGTGTCGCTAGGGATTGTGTGGCGCAATCTCACTCCCTACCCACGGTCAGCTGCGGCCACATCGACGCAACCTCCAGAGACAAGATCGATATTACCTCAGAAGATTGCTGAAAAGCAAGTGCCAGATGAGGACAGGCTGGTGGATATCGGCACCGTGAATCCCAATATCCGGCTGGATATCCGCTACGCCACAACCAATAACTTCTTGAAAAGGCAACTGTATAAGGAGGCGCGGTGCGCGCTGCGGGCTGGCGTGGCGCAAAAGCTGTCGCGGGTTCAAGAAGATTTGCAAAAAAGGGGGCTGGGTTTGAAAGTCTATGATTGCTACCGCCCCCTGTCGGTGACAGCGCAAATGTGGGAAGTCCTGCCCGACTCCCGCTACGTGGCCAATCCCGCCAACGGTTCCCGCCACAATCGCGGCGCTGCTGTTGACCTGACGCTGGTGGACAGCAAAGGCGCAGAACTGCCGATGCCAACTGAATTCGATGATTTTACAGACAAAGCCGCCAGGGATTACCCGGGGAACGATGTCAGCCCCGAAGCGCAAAAAAATAGCCAGCTGCTTGAGGAGGTGATGCAGAAACACGGGTTTGTCCCCCTGCTGACGGAATGGTGGCACTTCGATGCAGCAGACTGGCAAAAGTTTGCAATTCTTGACATTCCTTACGAGGCAATTCCCAAGCCTTAAAAAAACCGGGTTTCTTCTACGAAACCCGGTTCCTGGATTCTATTCAGGGTTAACAATTACTTTATATAGCGGTTCTCAGTTGGATGAACTATGGCCCAGAAACCCGGTTTCTTTCAGAAACCGGGTTTCTCAGTACCTCACTAATATGAGAAACGCTATAAATCTAGCTCTTATTTCAGCTGCACCAAAAACTCGTACTCGAATCCCTTATAATTTGAGTCGAGTGTTAGGGTGTAGTCACCAGTAGCTGGAAGTGTGCCAGTCCAGCTAGTTTTGCCACTGTAGTGCCCTCCCCCGCTCAGGTCCCTTTGGCCATTGGGGTCATTCGGGGGATAAATGAATGGCAAGGCACCTTTCTGAACGGTTAAGGTCATGGTTTGACCCTTGTTGGCGCGGATGATATACTTGTGGCTGCCACCGCCGACAATCCGACCTCTGACAATGGCAGAATTGCCTTGTGCGGCAAAAGTAATTCGCTGGCTAACTTCGGAACAGCTGCTTTCTGTGCGGTTTTTGGCAACCCACCCCCGCACGGGATCGGTAATGCGAAACCAGCCGTTTCTTTCTTCAGCGACAGAAACAAAGGTGCCGTTGTTGAGTTTCCCGACAATGTTCCCGTCAGCCACTTGCGGGCTGGAGCGGACATTGAGGGGCGGGTTGGGATCTGCTACTCTCGCTTGAGCGATCTTGCAGCCCTCTGTGGGTGGGGTGATAACGATTGGGTTAGATTGGGCAATCTCCACCGGCGCGTTTGCACGAGTTGTGCTGCCGGTACTGGGTGCCGGTGACTTGGACTGAATTGTTGCGCTCGCTACTCCGACTGCAGTGGAAAGCCCCGCCAAGACGGATACTATTATTTGGGCCCGTTGCATCTCGCGTATACCTCCTATCTATAGTCTTTAACTGGGGAAGAATTCTGTTTAAAAAGCAGCCGCTTGCAGTTGGAGACTTACAGGAGAGCGGCTAAGTTTCCCGGAGAGTTTTAAGAAAACTTAACTTGGCGGCTTGCAGCCGTATAGGGCGGCAGACTAAAGTCTGCCGCTATACAAACAAAGCCCGCCTGCGCGGGCTAGGAATCAGAGGGCTGATGAGCGCGGATTTTCTGGCAGGCATTTGGGATTGCGGGGCGAGCGAACTCCGCAAAAAAAAGCCGGTTGCCCTTCCCACGAGGAACGAGGCAGAGCCTCTGAAGGTGCGTTCCCAGGCTCCGCCTGGGAACGAGGGAATGGCATACAGCCTGTAGGGGCAGCCCCCCGTGGCCGCCCCCGATTTCTAGTTCCTTCAGGTTTTCTTTATAAACACTGTCTTAATCGCTGCTGCTGCTGCTGCTCGTCTTAATTGGGCGGAAGGCATCTAAAAAATTCAGCAAAGGATACAGATTGCGCGACTGCACCCACAACCGGCCTTGACCGCGAAACCGGCACACCAGTCCCTCTCCGCCAAAGATGCCGGTTTTGAGTCCCTTAAAGGACAGCCCTCCGAGCATTTCAACATTATAGTTCAGAGAGTCTTCAAACGCCACAATATAGCCGGTGTCTACGACATAATCACCGGCTACCGGAATTTCCACAATCCCCCCATAAGAACTGAACCAGATATCCCCAGAGCCGGTCGCCCGCATCAAAAACAGGGACTCCCCGCTAAAGAAGCCTTTCAATCCTTGGAACTTGGTATCAATTGTCACAGTCGGGCTGCAGGCGACAAATCCGGAAGATTGAATCATCAACCCGCTGCCGGTGAGGCAGTAATGCTGGATGTCTCCGGGGATTCCTGGCGAGACATACAATTGTCCCGGTCTGCCTTCAGCGGTGAACTCACTCACAAATAGGGACTCGCCACTAACCAGCCGGCCCAACCCTTTTAGCAAGCCCCCTTTTACTTTGGATTTCATTTTGACGCAAGCATCCATCGCCGCCATCGCCCCCGATTCCACGAGAACGGTTTGATTCGCCTGCAGGTCTAAGCGCAAGGAAGCGTAAGAAGGTGTGTGTTCAATTTCGTAAGCGATTTCACCGGCCATAATTGCAACTCCCAAAAATAATTACCTGTTCACCCCTCAGTAGGGTGCGTTCCGGAGGAACGCTACGAAACTATTGCGATTTCACCGGCAGCTGGCTGCCGACAAGCTGGCCAAACGCATTGGGATTGTGGGTTTGGCAAAAAACGCGACCCTGCCCTTTAAACCGGCACACCAATCCTTCCCCACCGATCCCCAACAGGGAGCCAATCCAGCTAGACCCCGATTTAGTCACAGTAAAGGTCAAGCTTTTCTCAAAGGCAACGATATGGCCGGTGTCAACAATATATTCTCCGTCCACCGGCACTTCATAAATCGCCCCGAAAGAACTGAGCAGGACAGTGCCGCGCCCGCTCACGTCCAGCCAAAAGATATTCTCTCCGGAAAAGAAAGATTTAAATCCCTGCCATCCCAAATCTATATCCACACCCGATTCGCTAGCGAGGTAAGAGGTTGCCTGCACCACCAAGCCGGTGCCCGATACTTGATATGCTAGAAGATCGCCCAGCAACTTGGGGGCCAAAAACACCTCGCCACCGGCAGTCGGGGAGCGGAAGACACTCAAAAATAAAGACTCGCCGGCAAGCATGCGCTTGAGTCCGCCCAAAATGCCACCGCCTTTACCTTTGCGGAGGGTTGTGCTAGCATTAATATAGCCGCTCATGGCAATCATCGCGCCGGCTTCTGCCATTAATTCTTCACCGGCATTCAGGGTAACGCGGGCAATAGCGCAGTCCGGTCGCTGCAAAATTTCGACATTCATCTCGCTGAAGCTCTCCTGAAACGGAATTAACTAAATTTGGGCCCGAGAAATCTGACTAACCCATCAATACTGCGAGACTGTAAATAAATCACGCCCTGACCGGAAAGCCGGTTGACGAAGCCTTCTCCTGACGTGACCGAGCCAAATAAACCGCCCGCCAGACCTGTGCTCATTTTAATTCCGGGCTCGTAGGCCACTAGATGGCCACTATCTACCACAAACTCGCCGGTGATCTGCTTCTCGGTGATGCCGCCGTAAGCGCCAAAGAAAACCACACCGTTACCGCTTAATTGGAGCTTGAACAGCCCCTCCCCGGCAAACCAGCTGGCAAAACCGGCCCACCCCACCCCCATGCGGACGCCGGGGGTGTGGGCGATGTGCGCCCCCGGTTGAAAACAGATGCTATTCCCGCGCAATTCGATGCAGGCGATGTCGCCAATTGCCGGTTGGGTCAAGACGAGTTGCTTCGGTTGCCCAGCTGCATTGGTAAAAGTATTGACGAAAAGGGATTCGCCGCCAAAGAATTTTTTGAGGAACGCTGAGAAGAAGCCACCTGAGAAGTGAGTTGCCATCGAGATTTGGGCGTCGCTGCTAATCATAGCGCCGGCCTCAGCAGTGATGCTCTCACCCGGATTCAGGGTGACGAATATTGCGGCAAAGGATGGTTTGTATCGGATTTCATGTCTCACGCTCGTTCACTCCTCCAGCCAGATACTGGAAATACCTACAAGGGCAGCTAGGTGTTTTACGGACTTCCTCTGCTAATTTCTCTCCCGCTCTTGGCTTGTCCTCCTCTTTCCCTCTCGCCCTCCTGAAAAACAAGAGAAACTAGGCGAATATTATATAATTATACCCTTTGCCTGCCATTCTCAGCCAGATAAACAAGCCGCGCCAGTGTCTCAAGTCCACCTGTATAGTGTCAGTGAAGCGTAACGAACCGTCGCCCCCCATGCCAAGAGTGAGCCCCGCACTGATATCCCTGCTGACAGTTTTGCCCAGTGGCGCAGTCAGCCTGCTGAGCAGCCAACTGTGGAATGCCCTGCCCTATGTCTGGAGCGTGCTCTTGGCGCTGACTGCGGTGTCCGGGATGGTGTGGGCGATTGCCAGCTTGCTCCCACCGGCACCGCCGAAGGACAGACAAATCTTCCGGAAGCGGCAGCAGTTGCTGGCGGCGGTCAGTCAGGAAGTCACGGCGAGGTTAAAGCAGTCCGCGCACAGCGCCGTGCTGGCGAACCTGGTCAAAGACGAAGAACTCCAGCGCGTTCGTCCGAATGCGGACGTGAAAATCGGCGGCAGTCCGCGTTTCCAGCTGCAGCCAGAGGACAGGATCGCCAAAGTGTTTGAGGACACCGGCAGCAAGCTGCTGATTTTGGGGGGTGCCGGTGCCGGCAAAACCACCATGCTGCTGGAGCTGGCGCTGGAGTTGTGCCAGCGGGCTGAAAGCGATACCAGTGCTGGGGTGCCGGTGGTGCTGCACCTGTCCTCCTGGAAAAACCAGTGGCAGCCGGTGAGCGAGTGGCTGGTGGCTGAACTCAGCTCCAAGTATGGGGTCCGCACCGAGCTGGGCCGGCGGTGGCTCTACGCCGGCGAGTTGCTGCTGCTGCTCGACGGGCTCGATGAACTCGAAGCAAGCCGCAAAGAGCAGTGCATTGAAGCGATCAACCGGCTGCTGGAAGACAGCCCCCAGCCGCCCCAAGTTGCCGTTTGCACGCGATACAACGAGTATAAAAACTGCCCGTCCAGACTGCGGCTGAATGGGGCAATTTTTTTGCGCCCCCTGACGGACGCCCAGATTCGCGCTTACCTGCTGGCTGCCAGAAGTCGAGAGCTGTGGTATAATATCGAGAGTGAGCCGCACCTTTTGGCGCTGGCGAGGACGCCCCTGCTGCTGAGCGTGATGACTTTAGCCTATGAAGAAATCTTAATCCATTCTTGGAAACGCATTACTTCCAAGGAAGACTTGCGCAAGTATTTGTTCAACGCCTATATTCGCCGCATGCTGGGGCGGGAGATTAACCCCCGCAAGCAGCCCAGCCCAGAAAAAACCCGGCACTGGCTGAGCTGGCTGGCTAAAAGGATGGAACAGGAGAATCAGGCGGAATTTGTGATTGAGAAAATCCATCCCGACTGGTTGCAAACTCCCCGCCAGAAACAGCTGTACCGGATTGGCGCAGCGCTGGCGTGCGGGTTCATTCCCGGTTTGGCTTTCATGCGACATTTCGTGCTGCGCCTGATTCTTTGGCGCAGTGGGTATATTCCCTGGAACTGCGCCGGTTTCCTCAACTACGCCGCAGAGCGACTGTTGGTGCAGCGTGCCGGTTCGCGCTACCAGTTCACTCACAAGTTGCTGCAAGAGCATTTCGCCGAGATGCCCTTAGATTCTTGAGTGGGGTTTGGGGTTATACCAATTTTGGATTTTGGATTTTAGATTTTGGATTTATAGCGGTTCTTAGCTTGATGTACTGTGGTTCATAAACCCGTTGAGCGTAGGGGCAGTGCCCCCGTGCCACTGGTGTCAACTTAAGCTCCCGGCGATTGGAAATCGCGGCTACACAAACCAAGTCCGCATGACAAGGACTTAAGAGAAGAGCTAGAATCTTAAAACCCTTGCCTTGCGGGTTTTGTCTGTATAGCTGCGGTTTCAACCGCCTAGAGACTGCGGGACACAGCTTAAGTTGACACCAATGTGCCACCCACGGAGACCGCCCCTACGGAGTTTCTCCGTAGCACACTAATCTGAGAAACGCTATAGCCAAAATTGGTAAGCGGTTACGATTTTAATCTGCTTAGTACAGAAAGGAGTCAGAGCCTCCTGAACTGCGTTCCCAGGCAGAGCCTGGGAACGAGGAAATACCTACGACCTAAAATCTGACACCACCCGCATCACCTGGCTCACAAATTCTGGATACCGGCGCTTCACCCATTCTGGAAAAGCCAATTGCGGCTCGTCTGTCAGCTGGCGCTCCAGCAGCTCAATAATGTCATCCACCTCGTTAACTAAATCAAAGACGAGGAGATCGAAAGGGAGTTGGTTATTGATATTGAAATCGAGATTTAAGAAGTGTTCGATATCAACGTCCTGTCCCAACCCCAGGACAAAAAACTTGACCGTCTTGTGATGTTCAATGTGGGCGCAAGCTTTGGCGAGGCAATCTACAAACTGCTGCTCGTCATTAAACTGGCCATCTGTATAGATGATAAAAAAAGCCCCGCGATTGTTGGGCTTTCCCTCTGCCAGCCAAGTGTCCAGACATTTTTCCAGCGTTGGGCCAATAAAAGTTTTGGTCTTGGGCTGGTTCGCGCTGAACAGCTCCCACACCTGCGAGGCGTCCCGGATGGCCATCGGACTGGGATCAACTTCAGGGCGGCTAAAGAAGTAAATCGAAACGCTATCGCAAATCGTCTGTCCTGATTCTTGCCGGCGGCTGTTTTGGCCAGACAGAATCGCCGCCACATGACCCTCCACCACTTCTTCGAGGTACTCATAGCGGGTTTGGCTGCCGGTATCGGCATCCTTTCTCACCATCGAGCCACTCCGGTCAATCAAAATAAAAACGTCCCGGTTGTAGAGGGTGGAAAACGGCGGTTCTCCCACCGGCACTGGTTTGCCCTCACCCCCCATACTGGGAGAATCCGAGTCGGGAGAGGGGGGAGAGATGCCGGTGCTGTCCGCCCATACAGACATTTTGCCCTCACTCCGCCAACCCCCCTCTCCCGACTGGGGGGAGGGGGGAGATATGATGGCGGGTGCGAAATCCGAATCCTCCCCTGAGGCATCGCTCGACGCACCGGCAGCCTGGCTGACTAATTCAGGCTTGTACTTGCCGAAAAGGGCGATTAACTCCGGACGTTTGCACCGGCGTTTAGCGGGCCATTTATTTATTATAGCAAATTCCTTGCAGATATTCTCAATGTGTTTTCTGACGGTTGCTTCCGTAACCGTCAGCGCAGCGGCGATCGTGGCATCCGTCTCGCCTGCTAAGAGCTTCAGCAGCACTTGCTTGCGCCGATAGGTCAGCCTTTCAAAAACTGCCTCGAACTGTCTTCGATCCATGCACAATGTACCCCCATGCTTCTATCATATCGCAAGCGGGGCTCACAAATGTGTGTCCGCCCCCACTTGTGAATCTTTGTACACAAAAGCCCGCTGTGTCTGGCACAGGATGTTATATTAAAAGCAGGTAGCACTTCTACGGAAGGGATTCCGCTAATGGATACTTTATTCATTTCAAAAGTTGAAATGTTCCCGCAAGCCCAAGTGGGCACTGTCGAAGAAGCAATTTCCTACAACCGGCGGGGACGAGTCAAATTTGACGGAACCTACTGGCCGGCTCGCTTCTACGATGCGGACTGCAAAGCAATTGTGGGGCCAGACGAGCTAGTCTCCGTGGTGGCTATTCAAGGCATTACGCTGCTGGTGCTCCCCCTGGAGCCGGTTGCCGGGAACTCTTGGGCCACCCAGAGACCGGCTCCTGATGTAGAGCGCCGAGTCGGGTCGGTTATGGAAGCAGGTTCCTTCGATCCGCTGTACTGGGACGATGGTTGGGCCGGCGAGCGATGAACATATTCATGTGCGAGGGGGGTGCGGTCCGCCCATTCTAGTCTTAGGCGCAACTGCACAAGCTCGTGCGGAACGCACCCTAGCAACTAGAATTAGGGTGCGTTCCGCTCATTAGAGTCCTGGAACTGCAGCGCCGGTGCGTTCCGCACCCCAGGAACTGCAAGTAGGGTGCGTTCCGCCAATTCCAGTCTTGGGCACAACTGCACAAGCTCGTGCGGAACGCACCCTACAATTAGCACTCGATGACCGCATATCGGGCACCGGCATGAAAATCCCACGCCCAATCACCCATGCCCCACGCCCCACGCCCCACTCCCGCCGCCATCAGCCATGACTCTCCAACCTCGCAAACGATTCGCGCAACACTGGTTGCGCAGTGAAAAAGTCCTCGATCAAATCATCCGTGCGGCTGAATTATCCGGGCGCGATCGCGTCTTGGAAATTGGCCCGGGCACCGGCATCCTGACGCGGCGGTTACTGCCGGTGGTTTCCTGTGCTGTCGCCGTGGAAATTGACCGCGACTTGTGCCAGCACCTGGTCAAACAGCTGGGTAAAGCGGACAACTTTTTACTCCTGCAAGGGGATTTCCTCTCCCTGGATCTGGACGCCCTGCTCGCCCCTTTCCCAACCTTCCAAACGCCGAACAAGGTAGTGGCCAATATCCCCTACAATATCACCGGCCCGATTCTAGAAAAACTCCTCGGCACCATTGCCGCACCGAATCAAACACCTTACGATACAATCGTGCTGCTGGTGCAAAAAGAAGTCGCAGAGCGGCTGTACGCCCACCCCGGATCGAGAGCTTTTGGCGCTCTGTCGGTGCGCGTGCAGTATTTGGCCAGCTGCGAGTTAATCTGCAGCGTGCCGCCTGGGGCTTTCCAGCCGCCGCCAGAAGTGGACTCAGCGGTGGTGCGCCTGCGCCCCCGCCCCACAGAACCCCCGGCATCTCATCCCCGACAGATGGAGACGCTGATTAAACTGGGCTTTTCCAGCAAGCGCAAAATGTTGCGAAATAATTTAAAAAGTATAGTGGAGCGCGACGAGTTGAGTCACTTGCTGGAACAATTAAATATAGACCCGCAAGCCCGCGCCGAAGACCTGAGCGTCGCTGACTGGGTGCGCTTGAGCAATCAGCTGCAGCTGGCCGATCGCACCGGCTTTTGAGCCAGCAGTGACGGCAACCCCCAATCGGGACACCGAAAATCCAGGCATTTCCTAAACCTTTCCGCCCTTTCCGCCCCTTACCATGCAGTCCTACTCCCTAATTGCCCCAGCGAAAATTAATTTATATTTGGAAATCCTCGGCGCTCGCCCCGACGGCTATCACGAGCTGGCGATGATACTGCAAAGTGTGGGTTTGGCGGACACGATTGACCTGCGCCTTAATGGGACTGACAAGTTCCGCCTCCACTGCGATCACCCGCAAGTGCCCTTGGGCGAAACTAACCTGGCCAGCCGAGCCGCGAAACTGATGGCTGAGCAATTTCGGGATGTGTTTGCGAATTATGGTGGCGCTGATATCACTATCCACAAGCGCATTCCCGTAGCAGCCGGTCTCGCCGGCGGGTCAGCAAACGCCGCTGCGGTCCTGGTGGGGCTGGATTTGATGTGGGAACTGGGTTTAACTCAGTCGGAACTGCAGGAACTCGGAGCCCGGCTGGGGTCAGATGTCCCCTTCTGCATTGCCGGCGGAACGGCACTGGCTACGGGGCGGGGTGAGGAGCTAGACCCCCTGCCCCCGCTGAGCCACCTCTGGGCCGTGCTGGCAAAGTACCGCAGTCTGGAGGTTTCGACGGCTTGGGCTTACCGGACCTTCCGGGAGCAGTTTGGCAGCACCTACGTTTCGGACCCCGAAAGTTTAGAAGACCGCCGGCAGCGGGTACACTCTGGAGGGATGGTGGGTGCGGTCGTGCGTCGGGACAAAGCCAAAATTGGCCAACTGCTGCACAACGATCTGGAGCGATCGGTGCTGCCGGCTCACCCCCAAGTGTCCCAGTTGCGGCAAGCCCTGCAACTCCCCGGTGTCTTGGGCGTGATGATGTCCGGTTCAGGACCGACTGTCTTCGCCCTCACAGAGTCGGAAGCGCAGGCACTGCAGGTGCGAGAGCAGGTTAAAGCGGCGATTTCTGACCCCGATTTAGACCTGTGGGTGACTGAGGTCAGCAGCACCGGCATTCAGCTGGCATCCCCCCACCCCCATCCGCCTGAAAAACCATGACTGACTTAACTCCCGCTCCCAACCCCCAACCCCCATCCCCCTCTCAGCCCGGAGCGCTGCGCTGTGCCGGCGGATCTGTGGTGGCCGGTGCTATGGCATCTGCCTGCTATTTCCTGACTTCTTCCATCGCCCAGACTTTTGCCAGCAAGCCGGTGCTCTCAGATAATATTACGGTGCTGAATATTGCCTCTGCTGTGCGCACCCTCGTTGTCGGCCTCAGCGCTCTGGCCACCGGCGTTTTCGCCCTAGCCTCTTTGGGGCTGATGGCTCTCGCTGGGCAGATCCTGATTCAGCAACTGGGGAAACAGCCGGCACCCCCTGAGGACGCCGGGCAGTAAGAGCCTGTCGCTCACGCAATTCTCAAGCTCGCCAGGGGTGAGAAACCGGGTTTCTTTCGATCGGCCACAATAAACCCGGTTTCTGGCAGCCTTGACTTTTTTTATCAACCGCCTAAAAGGCGTACTCTGCCATTAGGGACGATTGCATTCTGGCTATAACAAAGATTCCCAGGAGAGTGTTGATTGGTGGAAAAACTCGCTAGCAAGTACGAATATTCTTATCACGACAGCAAGGCCAGATTTCATCATCCGTATTTGGTAAAACCCCTTTTGGAAATGCTATCCGTTGCAAAGCCGGCTGAATCTGACAAGGTGCGGGTGCTGGATCTGGGCTGCGGCAACGGACGTTTGAGCCATCTGATGGCAGAGCAAGGGTGTGAAGTTGTCGGTCTTGACCTGTCGGAAGGGGGAATCGCCATCGCGCGACGAACTTTCCCAGAGTGCAAATTTATTCAAGGAGATATTTACGAGCTCCCTGACGACCGGCTGCTCGATTCATTTGATACTGTCACTGCAGTTGAAGTGATTGAGCACTTAATGTTTCCCAGGGAATTGGTCAGGTACGCCCAAAAATGCCTGAAACCCGGTGGGCGTTTAATCCTGACCACACCCTATCACGGCTACTTAAAAAACGTGGCGCTGGCGGTGACAGGAAAAATGGACAAGCACTTTACCGCCCTTTGGGATATGGGTCACGTTAAGTTTTTCTCTGTGGCCACCCTGAGGGCTTTACTGCAATCGGAAGGGTACAGGGATATCAAGTTCAAATTTGCCGGCAGATTTCCCTATTTTTGGAAGTCAATGCTGTGTTCTAGCACGCCGGTTAAGTAATTTAGATGGCTGTGCTGAGAGCTTGTTTCTCTCGTTCCCAGCCTCAGGCTGGGAACGCCCTCTGGAGGCTCTGCCTCCTTTCAAGGGAAAAGCAGGTTAAAAGCCTAACAGCTTATCATCTGTTTCACCGGCTTTCTTGATTTGATATACTGGAAACCGCTTGCCGAGGCTTTCAGACCCACACCGGCTATAGAGTAAATGAGGACAGCGTAACAGTGAGTAATATCGTCTTTACTTCTGCCCACCAGCTCGCTGACGCGATCCGCAAGCGAGAGATTTCAGCCGTAGAAGTTCTGGACGCCCATTTAACGCAAATCGCCAAGCATAACTCAAAACTCAACGCGATTTGCACCCTCGATGAAGCGCGCGCCCGCCAACGCGCCAAACAAGCGGATGAAGCCCTAGCGCGAGGTGAGAGCTGGGGCGCGCTGCATGGAGTGCCGGTGACAGTGAAAGACATATTTGAAACAGCTGGACTGCGCACCACGGCTGGCTACAAGCCTCTCAAAGACTATATTCCCCAGCGAGACGCAACAGCTGTCGCTCGCCTCCGCGCTGCAGGAGCGATCCTTGTCGGAAAGACAAATCCGGCTGAACTGGCCAGTGACTGGCAAGGCATCAACGATCTGTTCCCTCGCGTCAATAATCCTTGGAATCTCAACTTCACCCCTGGGGGCAGTTCCAGTGGGAGTGCCGCTGCCATTGCTGCCGGTTTTTCACCCTTGGATATAGGAGATGACGTTGGCGGTTCCATTCGCCAGCCGGCTCACTTTTGCGGGATTTTTGGACTCAAACCAACGGACCGTCGCGTTCCCACAACAGGTCATATCCCTGAAGTTCCAGGAATGCCGAGGTGTGTCCGGCAGATGCTTGCGATTGGCCCGCTCGCCCGCTGTGTGGAAGATTTGAGCCTGTGCCTGCAAATCATTGCCGGTCCTGACCCATCCCAGCCTGAAATTCCCCCAGTTCCCCTCGACACGCCCACTGACAAAACTCTGCAAAATCTGCGAATTGCTTGGACAGGTGAATTTCCTCTCTTGCCGGTGAGTTCAGAAATCAAATCAGCGATTCAGTCAGTCGCTCAGAGACTTGCTGGTGCTGGAACGCAGATGGAGCAGTGGGTTCCTGCCTTTGATTTTGTTGCGGCTTGGCAAGTCTATTTCACAGTCGCATGTTACAATTTTCTCTATGCGCAACCCGCCATGCTTGATGACGCTCGCAAGCAGATTCCCGTTCTATTTCGTGAGGGAACTCAGGGCGAACCCGCGCTGCGAAACCTCAGCAACGTTCCGGGAACAATACTGCCGATTGCTTTAAATCCAACCTTGAAAGGTTATTTTGAAGCTTTAACTGAGCGCGACCGGCTGATTGCCCAGATGGATGGGGAATTAGCGCAATGGGACGTGTGGCTGTGCCCGGTTGCAATGACGCCGGCATTCACCCACCGCGCTAAGGGCGAAGCGGTTGAAGTGGAGGGTAGAAAAGTCCCTTATCTGATGGCATCGGGTGCATACACAGCCCCATTCGCTCTTACCGGGCATCCGGTCGCTGTTATCCCCATTGGGCGCACCAAAGACGGGCTGCCAATTGGAATGCAGATTGTCGGCCAGCGCTGGCGAGAAATGCAATTGCTTGCGGTGGCTAAGCAACTAAGCGCCGCGATTGGTGACTTCCAACATCCATCTGGTTATTGAGCGGTTTATCATACCAATTTTGGATTTTGGATGCCCAGATTTTGGATTAAAAACCCGGGCATCCAACATCTAAAATACAAAATTTGCCTGAAACGAGAAACCCGGTTTCTTTAAGAAACCGGGTTTCTGGGGCGCAGTTCATCCCACGGAAAACCGCGATAAGTATTTCGGCTCAACTCCCTGTTGGCTCACTGCCGGCAAAATTGACTGGTGTGGAGCACCTGATACATTTACGCGACATTATCCGGGATAACCCCGGACAACGCAACGATAGCACTATCACCCGTAAAAGTGATAGAGGCGGTATCCCGCAAAGCTTTCAGGAAGATCCCGAAAGCACTATGAACGCGAACGTTTCAGGTCGGTGTTTTGGCACCTACTTAAACCCAGAGCGCTTTCACGCTCAGCGCCGATGACAGCTGCTTTAAGCTCAATTTCTTGTTTCGCTTGGCAACCGTGTCGGAAGTCTCAAAGACGGATAAGAAATCAAGCACTATTTTCAACTCGAGCGGTCGGCACGGTTCGCTAACGTATCTCATTATACCGTGTCCTACTGCTTTGCGTCAAGAATCCAGGATTAAAACCTGCTCCTCACCGCAATCCGGAATCCAAGCCACCCACTCGCTGGCTGAACACTGGCACAGCAGCAGCGCTTCGTCAAAACTGAAGGCGCTGGGAAGATCGAGCAATTTTACCCATGTACCGGGTTGCAGTTCCTCCAGCCACTCGTGCCGGTCAGTGTTTCTCGCACCGGCTAGGGGGTGAGTGGCCAACCGGCTGTTGAATTCTGGCTTGCGGATGTCGAGTTTCATGGTTTTTCCCTCCACTTACACAGCTCACAGCTAAGGCTCTCCGACCGGCTTTTCCGCAAAACAGTCTTAGCGAGTGGGCTAAACTAAAATCTTTTCTGTAACAAATGCTACAAACGCTCACTTTCCCAAGTCAAGCAATTGTTGTATAAATTTACAAGCGCCTGAGCGACACTCTTGTGGGCCTATTGTGGGCATCTTGCCGGCATCTGGGGAGTGCGAGTTGAGCCAGCAAACATACCTACTGCCTGCCGGTGGGGGCGCGAACACTCTCCCTTTTGAGGGATGGCAGAATTCAGCTGTTGCGGTAGGTATTTTGGCTGCCGGTGGGCGTACCGGCGGTGCGGCGGTTGTGCGGACAGTGCGAGGTGCCGGTGCTTGCGATGGGTTGTATTATGGAGGCAGTAGGTTTAACCCATTATCTAGCTTTCCTAATGAACCAGTTACCAAACCTGCTGACTCGTATCACCCAAACTCCTGGTCAGTGTGGCGGTCGTCCTTGCCTCGAAGGCATGAGAATCCGAGTCAGCGACATTTTAGAGATGCTGGCTGAAAATGTCAGTGTCCAAGAAATCTTGGAGGATTTTCCTGATTTAGAACTGGAAGACATTCAAGCTTGCTTGCTATTTGCGGCACGGCGTACCGATTTCCCTCGATTGACTGCATGAATATTTGGATTGACGCTCAGTTACCGACCGCGTTAGCTAGCTGGCTAAACAATACATTTGAAGTAAATGCAATGGCGCTGCGAGATTTGGGATTGCGAGATGCTAAGGATGTCGAGATATTGGAGGCACCGGCAGCAAAGGGCACCGAAGCGAAATGCAATGAACCTGCCAGCCGGTGTCCTCCAGTCTCAGTCCGGCATTGACTTGGCAATTTTCACAAGAAGTCTCAATGCCTGATTTACAGAAGCCGAATCGCGAAAGACTTCGGCTACGTCTGGATCGAGAATTACAACGTTGCTGGACTTCCTGAAAGCCTCGTAATACTTGCCGCGCACACCTCCTGAAAAATCGTACTCAGGAAGCATTTCATCATCAACTGGTACTTCATTCTCCTGACTCATAACTTCTCCTCTCTTGTCGAGTTGCTAAACGGGCACTGATCAGACGCACTTCCCCCTCCCTCTCAGTATGCGATACAACCAAAAGACGGTAAATCGCTGACTGACCCATCGTTATAAAACGAAACTCACCCCTTGAATGAGCGGGGTCATCAATAGTGACAGCCAAGGGATCTGCGAAGACTGTCACCGCTTCTTCAAAAGACACACCATGCTTCCTCTGATTGGAAACGGCTTTGTCAAGATTCCACTGGAACTCCATAGCTAAAGTATACTCTCAGCTGTCATTTTAGTTGAACAGTTTGAAGTACAGTGAAAGATTGATGACTTTTCTACATTGTAGCATAGCATTCAGCACCCACCCATCCCCTAGGAGGCTAAAGTAGGGGCGGGTTCACCCAAAATGTCTCTACGCAGTTCAGATGTTAGTAAACCCGCCCCTACAAACTTGGCGATTAGAGAAACGGGTTTGGGGCGTTAGGTCTGTTCCATCTTACACTGGTAAACATTCCAGATTTGGTTATTGCGCTTTGGCCTTCCCAATTGCATCCTCACCGATAACCCAAGCAACCTAAAGGCTGAGGTCAGCGGCGGTTGATAAGTTCGCAACACGCCGCAGATAACTGTTAGGCGGCGCAGCTATTTGTGAGGCTGCTGGAGAGTGACGCAATGGATGCCACCCCCACCAGAGGCGATTCCATCAATATTTAACTGCACAACTTGACGCCCTGGAAACAATTTGCCAAGAATTACTCTGGCGTTGGCATCCGCCTTGGAATCGCCAAACTCAGGTGCAATGACAGCCCCATTCACCACATAAAAATTAATATAGCCGGCGGCAAAATTTTCGCTGCTGTAATTAGAGCGGATTTTGCTCGGCGCTTCCAGAGTCACAACCTCTAGCTTGCGACCTTTTGCGTCGGTGGCGGCGTTCAAAATTTTGAGGTGTTCCCTGGTGACATCATAATCGAATGATTCAGAATCAAGTTCTAGACCGGCAGCGACAACACCAGGACGAGTAAACCTAGCATAGAAATCCGTGTGCCCATCAGTAATATCTTTGCCCTTGATTCCAGGGAGCCAGATAATCTTTTGCAAACCTAGCAAATCCTTAAGCTGGCGCTCACATTCATTTTTCCTTAAGCCCGGATTGCGATTGCTGTTCAAAATACAGCTCTCAGTGATAATTGCCGTACCTTGACCATCTACTTCTATCCCTCCTCCCTCAGCAACAATAGAAGTATTGATCAGCTCTGCGCTAGCTAACTCAGCAACACGTCGGGCAACTTTGGCATCGTTCGTGTGTTCCTGTTTGTTACCCCAGCCATTAAAGTTGAAATCGATGCCAGCAACTTCACCTTGTAAATTCAGCAAGAACACTGGACCTGTATCTCGAATCCAGATATCATCTAGTGGGCAAACCTGGAGCTTAACGCTCGCCCCACACAGTTTTGCCGCCAGGGATTGTTCTTGGGGACGCACTAACAAGATAACAGGCTCGTAACGAGCAATAGTGCGAGCGATCAGTGCGATGTTTTCCTGAATACTCCTTAAGGATTTCTTCCCCCAAATTTCAGCTTTAGCTCCGAAAGCCATCCATGTATTTTTGTGGGGGTCAGCCTCATCAGGCATAAACCATCCTTGCGTCCGGCTTATTTTTGGAGTTGATTTGTTTGTCTCAAGTCGTGATTGCATCCTAAATCCAGCTAAATTGCCACTCTCAACGATGGCAGCAGAAGATGCCATGAAATTCAAAAAATTACGGCGCTTCATTTTTATAGATATGGCGATACCCGCTATATTCCCCAAGGTCAACCGGATCTCTGTCTTGACCGGCATCTAATTGTGCCTCTATTTGCTCCCTCACCCGCCGGCAGTTGTGGCCAGTCCCCTTGCCCATCGGTTGACGGTGGCAAATACCGCGCCCAACGACAAGGGAAAGTGCTCTTCCGCCCGTCCCGTCTGATTTCTGACTCAACTCCTGTTCCGCTTACAAATTAACAGAAGAATAACATAACACCGGATACTCTGTCAAGTCAAGCACCTGGGGAGAGAAATATATTTTTCCCCTCGTTCCTCCTAATTCCCAGCCTCAGGCTGGGAGCGCCGCTTTTTCGGCTCCGCCGACAAAAGTTGCAACTTGGGTGATAATATAAAGAAAAAACCATCAATGACCACCGGCATTTGGGTACTCGGCGACCAGCTGTGGGCTGGACAAGCCGCACTGCAAACGTCCTCTGGGGCAAACCAAACCCCCGCAATCCTGATTGAATCCCTGCACCACGCCCAAGAACGACCCTACCACCGGCAAAAATTGGTGCTCGTTTGGTCAGCCATGCGCCATTTTGCCGAGGAATTGCGCCAGTCTGGCTTCGCTGTTACTTACATCCGCGCCACTGGTGACTTTCAAACTCCCCTGCAAGATTGGATTAAAGCCAACGGCATTACTGAACTGCGGGTGATGGCACCGGCGGACCGGCCCTTTGCCCAGCTGATTCAAAACCTGCAGCTACCCTGCCAGCTGACTCTCGTTCCCAACAACCATTTTCTCTGGAGTGAGGGGGAATTCAAACAGTGGGCGAAAAAGCGCAAGCGCTTTCTCATGGAAGACTTCTATCGCGAAGGGCGTCGCCGGTTTGGCATTTTAATGGATGGGGAAAAGCCGGCTGGCGGACAGTGGAACTATGACAGGGAAAATCGCAAACCGCCCAAAGGCAAGCTGAACACGCCAAGCGCCCTCTGGTTCGAGCCAGATGAGATAACTCAGGAAGTCATCGCACAAGTAAAATCTCTCAATTTCCCCACATACGGAGACGCCGAACCCTTTCGCTGGGCTGTTACCCGCGCACAAGCGCTGCAGGTGCTAGACCACTTTATTCACCACCGGCTGCCAGCTTTTGGCCCTTACCAAGATGCGATGGTGACGGGTGAGGAAACCCTGTGGCATTCCTTAATTTCCCCCTACCTCAACATCGGTTTGCTTCACCCCCTGGAAGCGATCCAAGCTGCAGAGCGCGCCTATCGCGAAAACGGTCTGGATCTGTCTAGCACAGAAGGGTTTATCCGTCAAGTGATGGGCTGGCGGGAATACATGCGCGGGGTGTATGCTCACACGGATGCCGGCTACCCGCAGCGCAACTGGTTCAGCCACACCCAGCCCCTACCGGCATTCTTTTGGGACGCGGAGAAAACGGACATGAACTGCTTGCGGCAAGTCCTGAGCCAGATCCAGCGCACCGGCTACGCCCACCACATCCAGCGGCTGATGGTGCTGTGCAACTTCGCCCTGATTGCCGGTCTCAACCCCCAGCAAGTCGAGCAGTGGTTCCACGCCGCCTTTATCGACGCCTACGACTGGGTGATGCAAACCAATGTCATTGGCATGGGGCTGTTTGCCGATGGGGGCGTGCTGGCGTCCAAACCCTACGCGGCGTCGGCCAATTATATCAGCAAGATGAGCGACTACTGCAAAAACTGCGCTCACTCTCACAAAGAGCGCACCGGCACCCGCGCCTGTCCCTTCAACTTCTTTTACTGGGACTTCCTCCACCGGCACCGGGACAAGCTCGCCTCCCAAGGTCGCATGAGCTTCATTCTGGCCAACCTCGATCGCATGCCCCCGGAAGAACTAAAGCAAATTCGCCAGCACGCCGCCGCCTGGCACGCTGCCATTAGCAATAAGCAATAAGTAATCAGGCGCGGGCGAAAAATTAGCAATTCTTATTTTTCGCGGCACTTTTCCCCACAGATTCCACAACCATTCCACAGTTGGTCAGAACGTTTTCCACAATTTAGACAGGGTTTTCCACAGGGGGAGACGGCAGGATCGAGTCTTGCTGTTCGGTTGGGGATTTCTCCGGCGCAGCGCCGGCAGGCTCCCCAGCTCTCGCTTTTTGTTAAGTTTTGTAACAAAGATCGGGCTGAAAGGCTGATTCTGTCGTAAATCTTTTTTTTTAATAAAGGCGGCTGTAACATTTCGCAGCATTGACAGCACTACCCCCTGATAGCGCACAATGATTCGGCGCACCCTAAAAATGTGCTGTGCGGGTGGGAGCTATCAGAGCCACTTACCCGATCTGGCCGGTGCCCACATCCGCCCCGACAGCGGTGGGAGTGAGGGCAGTGACCAGTAAAGGCCAGGGAGAGAGGTAGTTGACAGAGGAGAGTTTATGAACGCAAGCATCAGCATACTGGCAGAAATCCCTGAAGAACTGCACGAATCGCTCAAAAGCTACTTGGACACGCATCCGGACTGGGATCAAGACCGGGTTTTTTCTGCCGCTCTGTCACTGTTTTTGCTGCAAAATGGAAGCAGTGGCACCCCTGAGGCGTCGCGAAGCTACCGTCAGGCGGCTCGGGTGTATCTGGAAGCGCTGTTCCAGCAGTCGGCCATCCATTGAGAGCGAGCCATCTCGCAAGAGTGAGTGGGGCGCGGCTGCGGCAGGGTGCCAGCTAGCCACTCATGCAAATAACCGCCCGAAAATCCATCCAGCGTCTTAGATACTCTTATCGTGGGTGTGGGCATTAGCGGCCTGAGTCTGGCCCACGCAATGCAGGCCGGCCAGTCACCCACCGGCAGCCGCCGGTTAATTTTTAGGTCAGCCGGCAAAAGGTTAAGAAACCCGGTTTCAGGTTAAGAAACTCGGTAACTTCGGCGAAATCGGGTTTCTGGTATCCTGTTAGAGAAACCAAGTTTCTGGCATCTTCTCAACTGGTTTTGTCGAAGAGGGAGTTAAAGGTTGACTGCAAGGCTTGAATGTCTGCAACTCTTGCCACTAAAACATTTTCCCGACCGGCATCTTTCAGGCGCTGCTGCCAATACTGGATGCTGTCGGAGTTCTTCATCCAGTAGTCTATTACGGTGTCAACGACCCGATCCACTTCCCAACCTTGCGCGGGAGCAACGGTTTCGACGGATTGAATAAAGGTGTCGAGCGCACACTTGTGAGTTCCCACATATTCCAGGCGCGGGCGCGGTTTTTTCTGTAAAATCTCTTGCTGTTGGTTAAAGAAATACAGGATGGGGGATATCCCTAGGATGTCAAAGGTGTAATTCATGGCGACCTCCTAAATGGGCTGTCTATTAATAGATGTCATAGCAGTTTGGAAAAAACCCAACAGTTATATCGGTTACAGTTAACAGCAAACTTATTAAGTTCTGTAAAGGACTTGGCGGCCTGTTCCTGACGCCGGCCTGCCGGAAGCGGGCTGAGGGGGTGAGGGTGAGCGCAGAATCAGGGGTCAGGGGGAGGTAAATCCCTGATTCCGGGCCACTGCCGGCTTGAGATATCTCAACATTTCGTATAAAAAGTTATTGAAACTTTATAGAAATTAATGTATAGTGGCAGTCGCCGGCGTGCCTGGGTGGTGCCGGTGGGAAGGCACCTCTATGCGCAGGAGGCTAAGAGTCCGCTGTTTGTCCTCCCCCTAGCGGTGCCGGCGGGGGCTGGCTGCTTGCGAGCGATTCTCGGGGTGCTGGGTGCTCTGGCGGGGGTGGGGATGCTGTTCAGCTGGCGGTAGGGGGGAAGTCTTCCCGAACAGGCGGGAGGCCGGTCCTGCATTCTTCTTATCCCCCCTCTCCGCAAGCGGAGAGGGGGTTAGGGGGTGAGGTTCTTTACGGACAGCTCACAGGAGCCGGTCGGGTGCCGGTGTTAATGCGATTCAACCCGCTGAGGTTCATCAAGGCGCTGGCATACTCAATCTTGTTGCCCACTTTTTTGCCCCGGCGAACCTTGAGAATGCTCCCACCCAGCAAATCCCACCCTACAAATTCTTCCCCCGCGCTTCTGATGGTATCCTTGGGATTGAAAGGCGGTTCCGAAACTTCCACAGCTCGACCGGCTACCGTATTGCCACTGATATCCCCACTCATGCAAATCGTGTTCCCCGAGTCAATTTGCCCGAGGGTGCCGGTGAGTTTATTCCCTTTCTTGCGGAACCGGAATTCATAGCCTCCCGCCTTCAGTAACTCGTCATCGCTCACATTAAAAGAAGAAAATTTAGCGCTGACGTAGCGGTAATTCCCGTCTGGCAAACTCGCAACAGTCGAGGTCCTCACCGGCGGCTGACTTGTGCTATTCCCCTCCCGCTGGGACAGATACTTCTCTAAATCTGCAGTGCGCTCCCGAGTCAGCTTTTCCAGGCACCCATTGAGAAAAATCGGATATTCCCGCCCATCTGGCGAGACAGGGATTTCAAACCGGCAGCTGTCATCGCGAAACTTAATCCACATCTCCTCCGCCTCAATCAGCAGCTTCTTCGGCTCGCCGGTTTCCCCTGACAGGACTTTTTGATAAACCTCATTCAGCCGTTTGTCTGCAGCTTTATAGGACTGATCCGCACAAAACTTCATGTCATTGGTTGTCGTTGCATTCTTGCAATCAATCTGTTGGGCCAGCCCGTTCCCCGGTGCCAGGACTGTCAAAAAAGCGAACCAGACCGTGAGGGCGGAAATCGTGCGTTTTCTTAGCATAGTTTACCTTTTGCTTTCAAAGGGCTTTCAAAATGACAGGACAACAGCTTTGCCCAAGTTTTATATCCAAAAAATCCGTCTGCGGGAAGGTACGCTTTCGGCTGAAATTCCCTCACAGGCGCTCCGGCTGTCGGGCAAAATACGCCCACATTTTTGACAGTATTTAGCGAGGGCTTTTGCTCGCCCAACAACCTTTGCAACTGTTTGACCTCTTACTTTATCGAGCCGGTTCTTACAGCCGGCGGTGCGGTGGACCCGGAGCGAAAAGAGAGATATTTCTCCAAATCAGCCGTGCGCTGTTTGGTCAGCCGCTCTTTGCATTCGCTGAGAAAAGCGCTATAACCCGTTCCATTTCGCGCCGGGTAGGTTTCAAAGGCGCAACTGGCGTCCCGAAACTTAATCCATGTCTGCTGGATATCAACCAGCTTGTTTTTCTGGTCAGCGCTCAACCCAGAAACAACTTTTTTATAGACGTCATTCAGCTGTTTGTCAGCGGCTTCATAGGACTTTTGAGCGCAATAGTTGATTTCCGGCGTTCCGCGAGGATTGCTGCAATTTACGTTAGCCTGTGCAATCTCGTCCCCTTCGCTGGACTTTGACTTAGCTGGGAATAAGGCCAGTGCCATCGCTACCAGGATAAACGTCAGGCGTCCCCGCCTGACCGGCATTGTTAGTTTTCTCAGCATGGTTTCCCTGTGGGTTTGAAATTTTAGGACACTCCCAAGCATAAAGCATGGGGCGTGGGGCGTGGGGCGTGGAGCAAAACAATCAATCCAAAATCCGGGCATCCAAAATCCGGCGTCCCTTCCTCTCCCCACCTTCGAGCAATCCCTGATTTCCCCTAATTTTGCCTTATCTGCTGCCGGATGTCATTAGCTCTTAACATCTTGTAACGCTTCATCCAGCTGCCGGCTCTCGGAACGGTCCGTTCCGGAACCGGCAAGCCGCAGCCGGCAGAAATTATTTTGCCTAACCCCTTGACATTTCCCAGAAGCTTTGATAAGATAAAATCGATGAGGAAGAACTACTCAAGCCCCAACCTCAAGAAACCAGGTTTTGCAGGAGTGACCTGGTTTCTCCCCGGCGTATATAGCGAGTCTAAATCATTCGTGCAAATTTCAGAACCCCGGTTTCTTTTAGAAACCGGGGTTCTGGGACCCCAGCAGGTGCGCCAATCATTTAGAACGGCTATAGCCCCCGACTTGTAGAGACAGGGGTTTATCGTTTGAGCGCCAGAGTCAGCCCATCCGCAATGGGAACCAAGCTCAGGGTAACTCGTTCATCGCGGTGCAACTTTTCATTAAAGGCTCGGATGGCTTGAGTGTTGCTATCCTGAACTTGGGGGTCAGCAACTTGTCCGCCCCAGAGAACATTATCAATAGCAATCAAGCCGCCGGTGCGGACCAGCTGCAGCGATAGCTCAAAGTAGCCGTCATAATTGTCTTTATCGGCGTCGATGAAAGCGAAATCAAATGTTCCCGCCTCACCGGCAGCGAGAAGCTGGTCGAGGGTTTGCAGCGCCGGCGCGATTCGCAAATCAATTTTGCCAGCCACACCGGCAGCTTCCCAGTACCGGCGAGCTGTGGCGGTATACTCCTCACTGACATCGCAAGCGACAATCTTTCCCTCAGGGGGAAGAGCGAGGGCGACGCACAGAGAACTGTAGCCGGTGAAAACTCCGATTTCCAGGGTTTTTTTGGCCCACAGCAGCTGCGCGAGGAGCGCCATAAACTGCCCCTGTTCCGGTGCTATTTGCATGCGCGCCCGAGGGTGGCGGGCGGTTTCTTCTCGCAGCTGGCGGAGAATTTCTGGCTCCCGCAAAGAAACCGATAGCAGGTAATCGCAGAGCCGGCTGTCGAGGCCAAGAGTCTTGTTTGACATGGTGGGTTGGAAAATCCGAGTATATAAAAGTCTATATAGCAGTTCTAAATAATGTGCGCAACCGCTCTTGGCCCAGAACTCCGGTTTCTTTAAGAAACCGGGGTTTTGAAATTTACATGAAGGTTCTTGACGCGCTATAGCAGCGCCGGCAGCATTTCAATCCCCGAATAAACGGTGCAAAATATGATCTAGAGGGAACACAGGAGAAAGAAAGCCGATGGTGAGACTGATCTTGATAGCGATTTTAGCAGGATTGCTGGCCGCCTGCAGCGCTGTTGGCCCTGGACCGAGCATGCAGGTGGTGCAGCAGGCAATTGCGATGCAGCTCAGCCAAACTCAAGGGCAACTGGCGCAGCAGCTGGGGCGAAACCAGCCGCCGGAATTGCAAATCAATCGGGTGGCGATTGCCAAGATGGAACCCTTACAAATTCAACAGTTACCGGCATTCCGCGTCAGGGGGACCTATGAGATGACTGTCAAGCTACCCGCCCAGAAAGTGACGCAGCGGGAAACACCTTTTGAAGTCTACTTGCAGCGGCAAAAACAAGCTCAAACCTGGCGTATGGCTCGCCGGGTTGCCGGCAGCGACAGCGAGCCGGTTTGGGCGACCTATTTGATTAAGCCAACCGGCTATCAGTAAACAGACAGACTCCAGGGGCGGGGGTAGCCTGAGATGCTCAAAGAATTGACAGACCCGCCCCACCTCGGCTAAACTAACAATATAGATTCAACACAATTAAGGAGTGGGCTATGGCTCTTAATTTGAATTTGCTCCGGGCAAAGCGAGAAGAAATCCTGAAACTGGCTGCCCAGAACGGCGCGTACAACGTGCGGATATATGGGCCGGTGGCGCGGGGTGAGGTTCCCCCAAACGGCGATGTGGATTTTCTTGTTGAATTAGAACCTGACCGGAATCTCCTCGATCTCGGCGGCTTTCTAATGGACTTACAAGAGCTGCTCGGTTCCGAGGTTCATGTGACAGAGGAGGAGGGCTTGCGGCAAAGCATCCGCTATGGAAAAGAACAAGGAGAAAGAATAAATCGCGTATTAAAAGAGGCGGTAGTGGTGTGAGAGACGATAGGGAATGGCTGCAGGATATACTCAGGGCGACCGAACGAATCGAACAGTATTCTAGCCAAGGGCGAGAAGCCTTCGACCGGCAGGAACTGATTCAAGTCTGGATGATTTACCACTTGCAAATTATTGGCGAGGCTTCTCGGGCTTTGTCGCCTGAAATTAGGCAGCAATATCCCGAAGTCCCTTGGTCAAAAATTATTGGCTTGCGGAACATCCTGATTCACGAGCATTTCCGCATTAAATTGCAAGTTGTCTGGTCTATTGTAGAAGGCCAGTTGCCAGACCTGAAGCTTGCAAGTTGAAGCAATTTTACAGCAGCTTGGTGAAACGGAATGATGGGGCAACCGCGCCGGCATGCCAGCTATAGCAGTATGCACTTAGGTTAGAACATTAGACCTTCAGGGGGGGCGGGACGCCTGCCCTACGTCTATATAGCAGTAAGCATTTAGGAAACCTACATTCCGGCCTTCCTTGCTCCCCCGCTCCCGAAGCTTCTATTGTTCTAACCAATATGACTGCTGCTACAGATGGGGAGAGGGCCTGCCGGCGCAGCCCATGTTACATCTCGTAAAAAACTCTTGACAGCAGTCGAAAGAAGTGATATTGAACCGGCAGCCGAACAATCAGTCTTTTTTGATTGGAGCTTAACGCCAGACTGCTCAAAGCCCTAAGTTGATAGACAGCCAGCTTTTCCCCGGCAAAAAAGCGATCTGCCGGATTGAATATCCGAGAAAATTTTTAGTGACAAAATTCCCGATCTTTAACCGGCGAGTCAGTATGCAGATGGGCAAAAGGGAGAGCAGAAGTTACTATGAGCGACCCGCAACGTCCAGATGAAAGTACCGCCTATAACCAGAATTCCTTCCAGACGCTATTACGGGCAATTGAGCTGTCTCAAGGGCAATTTTCCCTTATTTTAGTGCGCTGCAACTACGCTGACTTGCGAAAGCAGATGCTGCGGCAACTGCTGGCTCAATGCCCGATTGAGCTGCGACAGATAGTTCTCGATGAGTCTGCCAGCACCCTGTATAAAACCATACAGACAGAACTTGGTGAGGAGCAGCCACCGGCGCTGATGGTATTTGGTTTGGAGTCAGTCCGTTCCATTTCCACAATGCTGGTTTCGACGAACCAAGTGCGAGAAGAGTTTCGCAAAAATTTTCCCTTTCCGCTGCTTTTGTGGGTGAATGATGAAATTTTGCAGAAGCTGATTCGGCTAGCGCCCGATTTCGAGAGTTGGGCCACAACCGTTGAATTTGGGCTGCCGGCACAGCAACTGGCTGAATTGTTGCGGCGAGAGACGGACAGAGCCTTCGCCAAAGCGCTCGATGCCGGCGCGGGGCGCTTCCCCCACAGTTGCGACCTCGATCCGGCGATTGACTCCCCCGATCGCGGGGAACTGCAGTCAGCTCTCAACGATCTGGTTTGTCGCGGACAAGCCCCAGAGCCAGATATCGAAGCCAGCGCGCAATTTATTTTCGGTCGGGATGCGCACCTGAGCGGTCGGATGGAGCAAGCTCGACTGCATTATGAGCGCAGTCTGGCGTTCTGGCAGCAAACCGATCGTTTAGAGCGACAGGCGTGTTTGCTGTTCCATCTGGGAGCGTGGTGGCACTCCCGGGCGGAGGTGCGTCGGGCTGAATACCTGCCGGCGTACCGTCTCGCCAGGGATTATTTTAGCCAGTGCGTTGCGGCACTGCAACAGGCCGGCAGCCCCTGCGCCGTGGCGAAGTTTATCAACGCTTTGGGAGCAACGCTGCAAAGACTGCAGCAGTGGGAGGATCTGGAAAGCGTTGCTGAAATCGCCGTCGGGCTGCACCAAACCTGCGGCGATCCCATGCGGAGCGCCGGCGCATACGGTCTTGTGGCTGAGGTGGCGCTGGCAAAATCAGCCCCGATACAAGCCAAGGAATACGCCGAGATGGCGCTGGCAATCCATACCTCCAACTGCTCTCTTGCCGGTGAGTGTGCCGGTAATTATAACACAAATTTGGGCTGGGCGCAGCGACACTGCCATTCTTGGTATTTGTTATTGCTCGCCGAGGCGCAAAGGCATCTCGGTGAGGTTCAGCCGGCACTGGAAAACTTAGAAACCGCCCGAGCGAACACCAGTCCCCAGTGCGATCCCCAGCAATACATCCGCATATTGGAATCGCTGCGCCAGCTGTACTGTCAGCGGGGGGAATATCTCAACGCTTTTCTTTTGAAGCAAGAGCGGCTAAAGATTGAGCACGAGTGCGGGTTCCGCGCTTTTATTGGTGCGGGGCGGCTCGGGCCCAGGGCCCGACCGGCGCTCAACATAGCGCCGCCACTGATAAACGACCCGCCCTCCGTCGCGCCAGAGATTGCAGCGTCTGACCGGCACAGAGAGGTCCAGCGCTTGATAGAAGAGCGAATTAGCCGGACTGACCGCAAACTGACGGTGATTTACGGTCCTGCAGGAGTTGGCAAGAGTTCCATTTTGCGCGCCGGGTTAGTGCCGGCACTCAAACAGGCCCCTGTCCGCCAGCGCCACGCCCTGCCGGTGGTGCAGCAAACTTACACCCACTGGGTGAGGGAACTGGGGAACGCTCTCCAACAGGCGCTTGCGGAAGTTCCCGGCGTCAAGAAGGGAGATTGCCCCTCTGCCCCCGAGCCAGACCATTCAGCAGGAGCCATTCTCGACCGCTTGCGCAAAAATGCCGATTGCCATTTGTTAACCGTCCTGATATTCGACCAGTTTGAACAGTTCTTCTTCGCTTGCAAAGCGCCGGCCAAAAGGCTAGAATTCTATGAATTCTTGCGAGAGTGCCTGAATATCCCTTTCCTGAAAGTCATCCTTTGCCTGCGAGAAGATTATCTCTCGTATTTGCTGGATTTCAATCGCCCGCCCGACAGGGAAGCCACCGAGAGCAATATCCTGTATCGAGAAACACTGTATTACTTGGGCAATTTAAACGTCGATGATGCCAAATCAGCTCTCCGCTTAACAGGAAACACCAATTATTATTTAGAGCCGGCACTGATTGATAGAATAGTGGGGGATCTGGCTGGAGATACGGGAGAGGTGCGCCCGCTCGACCTGCAGCTAGTGGGGCTGCAGCTGGAAACAGAGAAGATATCAGCGCTGGCGCAGTATCAAAACCGGGGGGGCAAGGAAAAACTGGCCGAGAGATTGTTGCAAGAAGCCGTCAGAGACTGTGGGCCTGAGAGCGAGTGGGTTGCCCGAGAGGTTTTGTACTTGCTAGCCAGTGAGAACCGCACTCGCCCTTTAAAGACTCGCGCTGAGCTAGCAGCCGGTTTACAGGCGCTGGGCGTAAAAGCCTCAGCGGCTCAACTGGATTTGGCGCTGACGGTTTTAACCGGCACGGGGCTGGTGTTTGTGGTGCCAAACATCCCCGACCGATACCAGCTGGCTCACGAGTATTTGCTGCCTTTGATACGCCAGCAGCAACAGCCTGTCGCAGTCGCGAAACAGAAAAGGCACAAAAAGCTCGCCTTTCGCCCCCAGTCCGAGATCAATCGGGCGCTGGGTCGAGCGCGCCGGAGAGCGGGACTGTCTTTGATGGCAATACTAGCAGCGCTAGCGGCGGTATTTGGCTGGCAAGCCAAACTGCAAACTCAGCGAGCGGAACTCCAAGATATTCAACAGCTCAATCAGACTTCAAAAGCGCTGTTTCTTTCGGGGAAACAGCTGGAGGGATTAATCGCCAGCGTCAGGGCAGGCTTGCAAATACTGGAGACAGAAGCGCCGCCGGATATCAAGACGGAGACGGCAGACCGGCTGCGGCAAGCCCTTTCGGAAATTCAGGAGCGCAATCGTTTTGAGGGGCATACCGGCAGGGTTTTGGATGTGAGTTTCAGCCCCGACGGCGATCCCCCGCCTGGGGAAAGGCACCGGCTTTGGAAGCCCCTGCTGGCGACTGCCGGTGCGGACAGGACCGTGAAACTCTGGAGTTCAGCCGGTGTTCCGCTGAAAACGTTGCAAGGTCACAGCGATCGGGTGAGCCGGGTGAGTTTTAGCCCCGACGGACAGCTCCTCGCCTCGGCGAGTGATGACACCACGGTGAAACTCTGGAGGCGTGACGGCACTTTTGTCAGAGACTTGAAGCACAGCAAGCCGGTGAGTGCGGTGAGTTTTAGCTCCCGAGGACAGGTGATTGCCTCTGGGGGCAAGGACAAGACGGTCAAACTTTGGAGCCGCGACGGCAAGTTGCTGAAAGTTCTCAATCACGGCGACTGGGTGTTTGATGTTAGTTTCAGCCCCGACGGACAGATGATTGCTTCTGCAGGAAGGGACAAAACCATCAAACTTTGGAGCCGCGACGGCAAATTGCTGAAAGTTCTAAAAGGGCACAATAAACCGGTCTGGGCTGTGAGTTTCAGCCCGGACGGCAAGACAGTAGCTTCTGCCAGTGAGGACAAGACGGTCAAACTCTGGAACCTTGACGGCAAGTTGCTAGCCACTCTCGAAGGGCACAGCAGCAAAGTCCAGAGCGTCAGTTTCAGCCCCAGCGGCCAGATAATTGCCTCTGGCAGTTCTGACAGCACCGTCCGACTTTGGAGCCGTGACGGCAGCGTTTTGAGAATTATAAAGGGGCACACCAGCGCTGTCAACAAAGTGAGTTTCAGTCGGGCCGGCACCCTCGCCTCTGCCGGTGATGACGCCACCGTCCGGCTGTGGGGCTTCAATAAAGAAGACGCGCTGTTAAAAATACTGTTGGAACACAGCAAGAGTGTCTCGGGTGTGAGTGCCAGCCCCGACTGGGTGTCCCTTGCCTCGGCGAGCGCTCCCACTGCTTTCAAACTCTGGAGGCGTGACGGTGGCAATACCTCTGTCCCGGCGAGTGATAGCGCAGCCGCCCGACTCTGGAAGCGTGAGGGAACTTTGGAGAAAATTCTCAACGGGGATCGCGAACAAGTGTGCCCTGAGGGTTTTAGTCCCAACGAACAGATCCTGGCTGCTGGAAGTGCGGGCGGCACTGTCAAACTCTGGAAACTTGACGGACACTTGCTGAGAGCTCTGGAGGGGCATGGCAATCACATCTCGCCGGTCAGTTTCAGTCCTGACAGCCAAACGATCGCCTCAGTCCGTGCCGGCACGGCAGTGAAGCTCTCCATCGAGGACTGTAGCTGGCCCAGAGCGCTTGAAGGGGGCGGAGATACTGCTAGCAATGTGCGTTTTAGCCTGTCGGGCCTGCTGATTGCCCCTGCCGGCGATGATGGTACAGTGAAACTCAAACAGCCCCACCGGCAGGTTCCCGACGGGAGCGAGGCATATAGTGCGGGGATTTTGCGGGTGAGTGCCAGACCACAAGGCCCCACGAAAGCCCCTGCCGGTGCGGACAAAACTGTGAGCCCCCCGAGCGCCAACAGTGAGGAGTTGAATTTGGATCTTTATAATTTAGTGGGGCGCAGTTGTGATTGGCTGCGCGACTATCTCAATAACAATCCCCGCGTCAAAAACAGCGACCGCTACCTCTGCGACGGCACCGGCTCTCAAAAGTAGAGAGGGGCAATGCCGGCGCATTCGCCAGGGTGCGTCTCCCTTTGGGCGCTCTCCGGGACAGCCCCCTGCTCTCACTGCCCAGAGATTTGCACAAACACCGTCCTGTTTCGAGGTCCGTCCAAGTCAAAGAACAGCACAGATTGCCAAGTCCCCAGAGCCAATTGACCGTCCGCAATTGGGATCGCTTCACTGCTGCTGAGCATCAGAGCCATCAGGTGAGAGTGGGCATTCGCCGGTTCATCCGGGGGCACATCTCTCAAGTGGAGGTCATTGTGCAGGTAGGTTCCTGAAGGGGGCGCTAATTTTTCCAGATGCGCCTTAATGTCCACCAGCAATCGCTCTTCATTTTCATTGATAGCCAGCGCTGTCGTTGTGTGCCGGGAGAAGACCAGAAGCTGGCCATTTTTGACCCCACTCGCCTCCAGCAGCTGCAACAGCTGTGGGGTAATATTGTAAATGCTTATACCACTGCCGGTTTCTACTTCAATTATTTTATTGATTATCTGCATCTCTCTCCTGCTGCTAGAGCGGGCTGTTTTTTGGTGCCGGTGCGGCTCAATTGCGCCTCTGGGCGTTCCGGCGGATCTGGGACTGATGCCGGTGCCCTCGGGAGACAGTGGCAAGCTGAATTCTACCGGCGGCGGGCCGGCAGAAGTTTTTTCCCCTCTCCCATGTGTCGGAGGCGCAGTCGGGCAGCGACCTATTATATAACGTATGTAACGAAGGGGGGAGAGGAGCAGCTCGCATGCCTGCCATGCGAAAATACGATCGCCGGGTTTGAGCCGGTTCAGGGCAGGGGGAAAAATAGGGAAGGGATAGCTCCGTTTTTGCAGATAAGCGCGTTTCTCGTATTAATGAGGTACTGAGAAACCCGGTTTCTTAAAGAAACCGGGTTTCTGGGCCTAACGTTCATCCAGCGGAGAACCGCGCTTATAGCACTCGCCAAATTGGGAGCGGACATTGACGGTCCGAGAGAACGCCTGCCCTGCGGATCAATCCCTCCCAGGACAGATATCTTGCCGGTCCAAAAGGTCTAACCACCGGCGGCACCCCCACCGACTTGGGCAAAAAAACTCGTGTCCCCTCCCGCCCCCCCGCAAAGGGAACAGAGAGCGGCTAAATTCTTTCTAGCTGGCAGAAAGTCCCCCAAATAACCGCAGCGGTACGCTGGCGGAAAATGGCAAGATTAAACGGGGAGCATATTTATGTCCTGCGGCGCTTGCGTAAAATTTAGGATCTTTTCCTAATTGGCGCGTAAAAGCTATGCGAGTGGGGGAAACCTTCTAAGGCCGGCTCTCGCCTGCCAGACGGTGGCGGCGGTTTGATTGCCGGTGTCAGTTTCTCTGAAACTTCGCCTTATGCCAGGAACCCCGCAGCTTAAACGCGCGACAACCTTGACCTCCCCCCCCGTACCAGCGGGTTGCGTTCCACACCAGATTGGCAGCAGAAGTAGGGTGCCTTCCTCTCGATCCTTTGTTTCAATCCCGTTTCCAAAGATTCGCTGGCCAAAAATCATCCGCTCCTACCCCCTGCTGAAATCATTGTCGCATTCATTTGGGCTTCTTTGCACAGCGGGGATGCTCCCGATCCTTTTACAGAAGTCGTGGGCGCTGCCAGTGGGAACTCCCCGGCCAGCCTATTTCCAAAAGTGGTGCGCTGCCAGAGCGCCGGATCGGGGCGGGAGGCAATTCAGCCAAAGCATGACTTATCCGGTGCCGGTCTCTTGCCGTATTGACTTTTCCTACTGTCTGGCAGATAATGCTACTGTCTGGAATCAAATCGCCCCGGCTCTCAATCGACCGGCATCCATTGTGTCCGGGCGGCACGCCGGCAATCCAAAGCGTGTCAACTTAAGCTGTGTCCCGCAGTCTCCCGGCGGTTGTAGCCGCCCTTGGCGGCTTCCCGCAGGGTAACCGCAGCTATACAGACAAAACCCGCCTGCGCGGGTTTTAAGATTGTAGCTATTCTCTATAGTCCGCGTAGGCGGACTTGGTTTGTGTAGCCGCGATTTCAATCGCCAGGAGCTTAAGTTGACACCAGTGGCCGGCAATCCCTCCCCGCCAGCAGGGTGCGCTCCCCGAGCAACCGCACCCTACTGATGGAGTAATCTAAATCGCAGAACGCACCCTGCCCGATCGGCTGCACCAGCTTTTCGGGAGCGAAATTGGCGGGAGCAATGTTTAGTTTGTCAAGCTCGTGCGGGGGCGGACACCCCCACGCGCTTGCGTTACATTAAGCGCCGGCACCGGCAGCCGGCCAACACGAGAGAGCCGTGAGAAATTTTCATCCCCATTTGGGGAACTTAATGATAGAATCACACTAGAAGTAGGGAAAGCGTGAGCAGTAATGGTTAAAGTAAAAAGCCCCACCCCCCTCACCGGGGAAGACCTGATCAAAAAAGTCCGAGAGCTAGCCGACGTCAGCAAAGAAGAAAAAGCGCGAGCCTGCGGCTACTACACCCTCACCAAGAACGGTTTGGAACGAGTCAACATGATGAAGTTCCTCAACGCCCTGATTGATGCCGAGGGGATCGACCTGGATGGCAAGCAAAAAGGGAATGGGCGCGGCGGGCGCACCGCTAGCTACCGGATTAGCGTGCAGTCCAACGGGAACTTACTGATTGGCGCTGCCTATACAAAACAGATGGAACTCAACCCGGGGGATGAGTTTGAAATTTCTTTGGGACGCAAGCACATTCACTTGAAACAAGTGGAAGCTTAATGCCCCTAGACCCGCAAGTTCAAGAATTCTTGGAGCAATTCGACCGGCTGGGATTGCCTCCCCTCTCCAGCCTGGAGCCGGTGGGAGCCAGAGAAATAGCCGCCAAACTGCGGGGCAAGCCACTCAAACCGCTAGCGGTTTTCCGCGTGGAAAATCGCGCCATTCCTGGCGCGGATGGGGATATTCCCGTCCGCATTTACACCCCAAAAAGCAGCGCCCCACTGCCGGTGCTGGTCTATTTCCACGGCGGCGGTTGGGTGCTCGGCGATTTGGACGCGGCGGACCCAATCTGCCGCGCCCTGGCGAATGGGGCGGAGTGTGTGGTGGTGTCCGCCGACTACCGGCTCGCACCCGAACACAGGTTTCCGGCAGCAGCGGAAGATGCCTTCGCCACCACGCGCTGGGTGGCGCAGAATGCCGGTGAGATCGGCGGCGATCCCGATCGAATTGCGGTGGCAGGGGATAGTGCCGGCGGCAATTTAGCTGCGGTGGTGGCGCTGATGGCGCGAGATAGGGGCGATCCCCATCTGGCGTACCAGCTGCTTATCTACCCCGTCACCCAGTACAGCTTCAGTAGCGAATCCTACCGGCAGTATGAGCGGGGTTGCGGCTTGAGCAAAGAGGAGATGGTGTGGTTTTGGGAGCATTACCTCTCTCGCGCCGCAGACGGAAAAAATCCCTACGCTTCGCCCTTACTTGCCGGCAGTTTGAATCACCTCCCGCCGGCGCTGATTGTCACTGCTGAGTGCGACGTGCTGCGGGATGAGGCGGAAGCCTACGCCGCCCGACTGGAGGCGGCGGGAGTGCCGGTGCGGCTTTGGCGCTATGATGGCATGATACACAGCTTTATCGGCTTAGCGCCGGTGGTGGACCGGGGAAAGCAAGCCCTAGCAGAAATTGCCGGTCAACTGCGCTCTGACTTAGGTGTCAGGTGTTAGGTGTTATAGCAGCAGACAGTCAGTTTAGGACACTGGAATACGAAGTATAGACGTAGGTACGGCGTCCGCCGAGCCCCTAGGTCTGTGGGACAGGCGAGACGCCTGTCCTACGTCTTAATCAATATGACTGCTGCTATATCGCGGTTTCCCTCGTTCCCAGCCAGAGCCTGGGAACGAGAGAAATCTTGCCTGTCCCCTAACCCCTAATCCCTAAAATCAAAATTGGCGCGACCAGTTTTTAGGCCAGCGCTCAACCACCACCTTAGTTTGGGTAAAAAACTCCACAGCGTGGGCACCTTGCCCGTGCAAGTCGCCAAAGAAACTTGCTTTCCAGCCGCTGAAGGGAAAAAATGCCATTGGCGCGGCTACCCCAATATTAATGCCAATATTGCCGGCTTCTGCTTCGTAGCGGAATTTCCGCGCCGCCGCCCCACTGGTAGTGAACAGACAAGCCATATTCCCCCACTCACCCCGATTCACCAAAGCAATCGCCTCATCAATCGTGTCCAGGTGAATCAGTCCCAGCACCGGCCCAAAAATTTCCGTTCGGGCAATCTCACCGGCAGGGCTGACATCCTGCAAAATCGTCGGCTTAACAAAATTCCCCCGTTCATAACCGGCAATTTTCGGGTTGCGCCCATCCACCAGCGCCCTTCCCCCCTCACTCACCCCCTTTTCAATCAGCCCCTCAATCCGGCTTTTACTCTCACGAGTAATCACCGGCCCCATTTGGACTCCCTCATCCAAACCGCAACCCACCGTTCTGCTTTTAGCTGCCCCCACAATTGCCTCTGTAAACGTGTGGCGAGCCTCCCCCACCGTAACCGCCAGCGAAGCAGCCAGACAGCGCTGCCCAGCACAGCCAAAAGCGCTGTCCGCCGCAATCCGCACCGTCGTTTCCATATCCGCATCCGGCAAAATAATAATTGGATTTTTCGCACCCCCCTGGCACTGAGCGCGCTTGCCATTCGCCGCAGCCCGACTGTAAACATACTGCGCCACCGGCGTCGATCCCACAAAACTAATCGCCCGGATAACTGGGTGGTCTAAAATAGCATCCACCGCTTCTCTGCCACCGTTAACCAAATTCACCACCCCCGCCGGCAGCCCAGTTCGCTCCAGCAAATCGAACACCTTTTGCATCGTCAGCGGCACTTTTTCCGAAGGTTTGACAATATAAGTATTGCCGCAGGCGATGGCATAGGGTAAAAACCAGAACGGAATCATCCCTGGAAAATTAAATGGCGCAATCACAGCCGCCACTCCCACCGGCTGGCGCACTGTCATCTCGTCAATGCCGCGAGCCACATCTTCCAAATTCCGCCCCTGCATCAGCATGGGAATGCCGCAGGCGACTTCCACATTCTCAATCGCCCGGCGCATCTCCCCCGCCGACTCCGCCAGCGTCTTTCCGCATTCCAGGGTAATCGTGCGCGCTAAATCCTCAAAGTTCTCTTCTAATAGATTTTTGAGCTTAAACAAATATTGCACCCGATCGGCTGGCGGAGTTTGCCGCCAGGCGGGAAAGGCTTTTGCCGCCGCTTGTGCGGCGCTCTCTACCTCAGCTGCCGGTGATAGGGGCACCTGAGCGAGCACTTCAGCTGTAGCGGGGCTCACAACATCCAAGCAGTCTTTTGCGCTGGAGGCGCACCACTTTCCATTAATGTAGTTCTGTAAACGGTGAGGGAAGGTCACGGCTATCTCTCTAGAAACGGTTTAAATATTTTCATATTTACACGAATCCGCTTACTGCTGGCCCACTGGACTCTGGGCCAACCCAACAGGGCTTCTCACGCCTATTGACTGGGCCATAATTGCCGCTTGGTTTTTCAGGGAAAAAATTTAATGCAGGGGGGGTTGACAAATCTCTATCCATAAAGGTAGTCTGGATCTGTCTTAAGAAAGATGCCCGCAGATATTCCATCGCTTTATAAGGAGTTCCATGCTGTAAGCCGCAGCTTAACAATCCAGAAGGGGATTCATGTCAGCGATTAAACTCGTGGAAGTGGCCACCTCTCAACGCAAGCCGGTGCGAGGTTGAGCCAGCTAAGGCAACCTGGTGGGAACGCGGGACGCTTTCTGTAAAGGGCGCTCCCACTGTACCGCCCACTCTCAAACTCGAAAGGGGTGACTTTACAATTAACACCCAAACCAAAGATGTCAAGGGATAGGATGCTGCTGGCTCTTTTTAGGGTGAGGGGCTTCCCTCAGGTTCGTCTAGCCTTTGATTTGCAGGGGCTTTGCTTTTTCGTGAAAAACTACAAATCTTAAAGTCAAGAGACATGCAGAAAGTAACTTGGGCCTTAACCAGTTTAGCGGGGCTGGCGATTGTTACGGGAAATGGGGTGCCGGCTTTAGCGCTCCCCAACCCATCTCCAGTCGCTCAACAAACAAACACTTGGAAACCCATTGCCAGAATTGAACAGCCGAGCTTTCCCATAACAGTCGAACTGGTGAATGAGACGGGATTGGAACTGAATTATGATTTTACAGACAACTCACCAGATACAGTCCCCCAGAATCTTCCTGTGGATGGGAGGGTAAAGCTACAGTGGAAAGATCCGGACCCAAATCTTTCCATTAGCCAGTCCGCACCGGGAACGCAGGCGGTAGTAGCCCCTTATTTTAAGTTTAAATTGACTCCTAACTCGAGCAATTCAATCACCATCATTATCACCCGAACGAATGAGCCTAACCTCCTAGGAGATGACATAGGTCAAGTTATTGATATTCAAACAACTGGAGGCATATTTATCTATTAAAGCCGATTTCGGTTGAATACGCATAAGACCGCTCAGTCAGGGGATTGGGCAGTAGGCGATGGCGGATCGCGCAAAAGCTAATCCCCCTCCCCGGGGTTCTAATTGCGGCAGTTCAAGGACAGGATATCACTGGCTGCAGGATTAAAAGGCAATAGACAGTCAGTTTAGGACACTGGTCGGAGGGAACGCCTGTCCTGCGACGTATAGGCGTAGGGCAGGCGTCTCGCCTGCCCTCCAGGTCTCTGGGACAGGCGAGACGCCTGTCCTACGTCCTAACCAATATGACTGCTGCTATATCACTGATCGCCGGCACAGCGGCTGGCACAGCGCAGCGCCAACCGGCACGGTCAGAGGAGTGCGCCGTTCAGCTCTAGATCGCGGTAAAGTCCGCAACCCCGATCAGGTTCGCGCTCACTCCCACAAGCGACGCCAGCAGCTCCCCAGTGCCGGCAATACTGATTGAAGTCGCCCCCGCACCGGCGGAAACCGACAGCTGCCCGAACGTCAAACCGCCGGCCAGTGCCAGAAAATCCGCGCCATCTAGGAAGTCGGTGATTATATCACTTCCTTTGCCAGATGTCAAGATAAATTTATCGCTGCCTTGGCTGCCGGTCAGGGTGTCGCCGCCCAAATCCCCGCTGAGCAGATCGTCTCCCGCGCCGCCGGTGAGGGCGTCACTGTCCTTTCCGCCATACAGGGTGTCACTGCCCTCACCGCCATCGAGACTGTCAGCGCCGGCATTGCCGAACAGCAAGTCACTGCCCTGGTTTCCCAGGAGGCTGTCACAGTTATCCCCCCCCAGGAGGATGTCATTTCCGCTGCTGCCGGCTAAAGTGTCGTCGCCTGCACCGCCGAGGATGGTGTCGCTACCGGCACCGCCGGAGATCCAATCCGCTGCGGCGGCACCGGCAATGCTGGCGCTGCCGGCAAAACCGCTCAAATCCAGACGCTCGAAGTTTTTCACAGAAACGCCGCTGATATTTGTCAGCTGGCGGGCGGCGTCGCTCAAATTGAAGGTAACAGAATTGCTGCCGGTGCCGCCGGTCAGGACGAAGGTGTCCGCCCCCGCGCCTCCGTCCACGCTGTCGCTCTGCTGCAAGTTAGCCCAGCTAGAAGTGACGGTATCGTCCCCACCGGCAGCATCAATATTATCTGTCTGCGGGGTGGTGACAGACGCCTGGTTGGGGTTTGCCGGAACGGAACCGCTGGCGCTGATGGTGTGGGTGTGGGCCGTATTTGCGCCCGGGAGGTAGGTGCCGCCTGCCGGTGGGGTGAGAGTCAGCACCACCGTTTCCGCCGGTTCTGCCGCACTGTCTGCCAGTATTTGCAGGGGGATATTCGCCGCCGCACTGCCGGCGGGCACAACCACCGCCCCCGACAGGGCAGTAAAATCAGTGCCGGTGGTGGCACTTCCCGCAACCGTGTACGGCACGCTCAAGTCAAAATTCAGCGCTTGGCTGAGTTTAACTTGAATATTGGCAGTGGCGCTGCCGCTGGCGGGCTCGTCACTGCTGGAAGCGGTGCTGGCAAACTCAACCTGAAACTGCTCAAAGGCACCGATATCAGGACTGACGCGGGTCACGCCCCGCTGATCCAGCGGTTCTGCGGTAGCGCCGGCATTAATCGCGGGACTGCCGGCGAGCAGGGCGTGAGTGGGAGTGGGCCCGCCATTATCTTGCAGTGGCCCGAGGAGCGGGTCAGCGATGGTGATATTCGGCGTGACATTGGCGTCGTTGAAGAAATCGGTGAGTTTGGCGGGATATTGGAGATTATTTCCCCCGTCGGTTAATTGACCGCTGCTGTGCTGCAGGATGCTCCAAGGATTGCCGGCAGTGTTATTGGCAAAAATCGTGTTTTTGAGAGTGACCGGCTGATTTTGGGTGACTAAGCCCCCGCCCACCCAGCCGGCGTAATTGTTAGCAATGGTTGTGTTGGCGATAGTGGTGGGATATGCAGCTTCGGTGGCGATGGCTATCCCGCCGCCGTCCCCGGTATAGTCTGTGGCTTCTGCCCGGTTCCCGGAAAAGGTACTGTTGGTAATATTGACCGAGGCTTTTTCTCCCACCCATAAGCCGCCGCCTTGAGTGGCGGCAACATTGTTTGCAAAGGTGCAATTGCTGACCGTCAGCGGCGCGTTGCCCTGCCGCACCGCACCTCCGTTCCCCCGATTTCCTTTGGAGTCTTTGGTGACGGAGTTGTTGACAAATGTGCTGTTTTCAAGAATTACTTGGTCTGGGCTGGCGGCGTAGAGTTGGGCTGCGCCCCCTTCGCCGGCTGCTTTATTGCCATCAAACAAACTGTTGCTAATGCGAATTGTGCCGGCGTCTGGATTGTTGATGTCACTGGCTAGGTCGGTGTAAATGGCACCGCCGACACCCCGGATGAAACCGACGGGATCGGTATCATCGACAGCACCGGCTGTGGTGTCATTGTGGGTGAATTTGCAGTTTTCTACAGTCAGCCCGCTGGTGAGGCTGTTAATGGCTGCGCCGTTGATTCCCCTGTTATTGGTGAAGTCGCAGTCGCTGACTGCGAGGGTGCTGCCGCGCACAGCTATTGCGCCGGCACCTCGCTCGTCGTTGTCGCCGGTGCCGTCATTGCTGTCAAATGTGCTGCCGGTGACTGTAACGGTGCTGGCGTGAGAGCCAAAAATTGCGCCGCCTCCTTTGCGGGCGACATTGTTCGTAAAGTGGCAGTTTTCTGCGGTTAAGCTGCCCTGGTATTCTGTGAGGATGGCTCCGCCCTGTTCGGGGGTGTGAGCGCCGGTGAGGGTGAGATTTTTTACGGTCAAGCTTTTGCCGGTGGCGACGCGGAAAAGGCGGGTTGTGTTGCCGCCGCTGAGGGTGACTGAACCGCCGCCGTCAATGACGGTGTTTTCGCTAATTAGCTTTTCGCTGGTGAGGGTGAGTGTCACCGGCGCGCCGCCAGTATTAAAGGTGATGGTGCCGCCGGCGGCTAGGGCGGCTGTTAGGGCGGCTTCGGTGACACTTTCTGGGGTGCCGGTGCCAACAACTGTAACGCCGGCTACAGAGGGGTACTGGGCCATTACGTCGGGCTGAAACGCTAATGGGGTTTCAATTTCACCTTGCTGGAACTCTAAATTCCAGTTCCCGCCAGCAGCGGCACTGCCGGTTAAGTCTGCGGAAGCGGCAATATCTGCGCCAGTTAAGTTGCTTAATTGCGAGACGAATTTCGCGCCGTCTCCGGCGGCGACATCGCAGCCATACAGGAGGATGTCTGCGCTGTCTGCCAGTAGGTCGCGCCACTGTTGCAATTGGCTTTTGTACTGTTGTAGGGTGTCTGAGTTGAGGGAGGTGTTTCCTAATTGGAGATGTCCGGGACTTCCGTGAGAAAAGATATGAACTGCGTCGATGGAGCCGTGAGCGGAGGCATAGTTTTGCAAGCCGGCGGTAATTTGCTCAATCCCATCTCTATCGGGCTGGAGAATGATGGCTTCCGCTCCGTCTGAAACACCGGCTGCGAGAGATTCGCTGTTTTCGACGCCGGCGTCAATGAAGACGAGGGTTTTTGATTGGGGGTTTGGGATGGTATTGATTTGGCTGAAATTGGCAGACATGCTGGTTATTCCAGGGAAACTTTGGCTGGCAGATGCACCCGGAGCGTGTGAGAGTCAGGCGCGTTCGCCTGCAACCTTACCCTGCAGTAGGGTGCGTTTCCCTTGGGAAACGCACCCTTCTTCTCTAAGTAATTTTTTGCGCTATTTCTAGCTTAAGGCATATATCGATAGATGGAGGAGACGGAACGATGATATTTTTTTATTCAAGGTGCTGTTTAATTTGAAAATTCTGATTTAAGATAAATTTACTCCTTGGGATGGAGGAAATTTTTGTGTTAGTTTGGTACACTGCTAAAACAAAGTAAAAAAGCCGAGGTTGCCAGACCGGCTGTGACATGGGCATTATCGCATCATCGCATCATCGCATCACGCAAAAGCTGTGAGTCTTCCCCATGCGCCATGCCCCATGCGCCATGCCCCATGCGCCATGCCCCATGCGCATGCTATTCATGCCCTAATCTAAGTGAATACTGCTATAAATACTGGGGTGTCTTCTTCCGGAGCGCTACTTCTCCTATCTTTCCTGGGCGCTCTAAGCTGTTACGCTTTTAACCTGCTTTTCTGCTGTATGGTATCGGAGCCTCCAGATAGCCTTAAAAGGTCGATCCTAGAAAGAAAAAATAGAGATTAATAGTGCGATTTAAATATACTAATGTTTCCCTAGCGGGCAAGCGGAAATGCGCATCTTGGCGTATTGGCGGTTTGTTAAAATAAAGAAACTAAATTTCTTTCAGAACCCCGCGCGCTGGGCTGGGCCATGTTAGGCGGAATTCTGCCGGCTTTCTCAGTCGTAGGGTGCCTTTGGCTCGGGAGGCCGGCTTAGAAGGAGGGATCTCCGATCGGTTTGGCACTTCACCTGCTGATTGTTTTAAAATTCAGTGGGGGGGATATTTTAAATATTCCCAGCTTGTTTCGACTCGGGGAGCCGCAGCTACAGGGTGCGTTCCGCTCGGGGCTTGCCCCCCACTTGTCCGGAGGACTAGACGCTCGGTTGTGCACCCCACCTCCCGGGGGAAGACAGGGCCTTCTCAATAATTAACGTCAAGTCACAATTTCAGAGTTCCTTATTGAGAAAATTCTCGGGTTTTATATTTTTTAATAAAAATTTTAAACTATTTACGTTACGAGAAGTGATGTTCTGGCAAGGAGTTGAGGGATTTGTCCTCTCAAAAGGGGTGGTGTGGGGCAATGGCAGTGGGATTATAACGTAATTTTGAATAAATTGTGGGTCGGAAGTAAGGCGGGCAAAATATCTCTTGGGACTTGAGGGCAAGATTCATGTTGCCCGCAGACTTGTACAAATTTGTTTGGGGTGCGGGAGCGGGAAGCTATTTACAGGCAAGGCAGAGTTGGAGTAGAGTGAATACAGGTTAGCTTCTATCTGAGGTATGTTAGAAGTGTGACGCCTGATACCTCGAACGGCAGAGGCGCGAGTGCCTTGAGCCGCGCTGCCCGCTCTGCTGTCCAGTGCGGGGGTTGCGTTACCACCAGGCAGCCTATAATTGACTTAAAGGAGATATACCGATTATGGTTTGGCTAAAATCTCTTCAGTCTATGGGAATACTTGCCGGCGTGCTAGCGCCGGCGCTTGTAAGTGTGGCTAGCTTGCCACCCCAACTGCAGGCAGAGTATCGCCCTGACGGGAGAATCAGTCTGGAATTCCCGCCGGCGGCAGATCGGGGGGCACCGGCGCGAACAGCCGGCGGAGGAGTGAGAGGGGAGAACTGTATGGAGCAGGGGGCAACGCCTCTGACGGCACTGATGCCGGGCAATAATGTCTGGACAACAGTGGTGGCCAATCCGACACTTTTTGTGTACGTTCCCAAAACGAATGCCAAGGAAGCGGAATTTTCTGTGCTAGACGCCCAAGGGAAAGACGTATATCTGGAAAAAGTGAAACTGACGGGCGAGGCGGGAGTGGTGAAAGTGACCATGCCGGAAAGCGCAGAGCTGAAAACTGGCAAGGACTATACCTGGAGCTTCTCGATAGTTTGCAATGCGCAAGAAAGAAGCGGTGATATTTATGTCAGGGGAGTGCTCCAGCGCACGGAACTGAGTGCCGGCCTGAAGAGCGAGCTAGAGAAGGCAGCGCCCTTGGAGCAGGCCCAAATATATGCCAAGGCTCAGGTGTGGAACGAGACGCTGGCGCTCTTGGCTCAGTTGCGCAATTCCTCCCCACAGGAATGGGAGCAGCTGCTCAAGTCAGTGGGGCTAGAGGCAATCGCCCAAGCACCTTTTATTGGTGTGAGTGCGGCGGAGTTGCTGCCGAGATGAATGAACTGCAGGTTAATTCATTCCCGTCGGTGTCCTTTAATGTGGGCAATCTTTGATGTGGGCAACCTTAAAGCAGCCTCTTTGGCAGTGGCGCGGCGTGTGGATTACCGCCCCGGTGGTGGCGGGACTGGTAATCCTGCTGCGCTTTGCCGGTTTATTGCAGTCTTGGGAGTGGGCGGTGTTCGACCAGTACATGCGCCTGCGACCGCTAGAGCCCAGGGACGACCGGATCGCGATCGTCGGGATTGATGAAGCTTCCGTGCGCGAGCTCGGGCAGGCGATTATCCCGGATGGTGTCTACGCCGAGCTGATCGAGAAGCTGAAAGCCCGGCAGCCCTTGGCCATTGGTCTGGACATCTATCGCGACCAGCCGGTACAGCCCGGTCACAGGGAGTTGGTCAGGGTATTTGAATCGACTCCGAATCTGGTTGGCATCCAGAAAGTGGTTGGGGATAGCGAGCGCTCGACAATTGCCCCGCCGCCGGCGCTAAAGGCCAAAAATCAAGTCGGTGCCAATGACCTGATCTTTGATGCCGATAAAAAAGTGCGCCGGGGCCTGATTTACGTTAAGGCTCGCAATGGGGAGACGGTTTACAGCTGTGGGCTGTATCTGGCTTTGCTGTATCTGGAAAAACTTGGCATTGGCCCCCAAAAAATAGAGGGGACGCAGAATTGGCAGCTGGGCAAGACAGTGTTTGTCCCCTTTGAAGCCGATGACGGCGGCTATGTGCGAGCGGATGCCAATGGATTCCAGATATTAATGAACTACCGGGGACCGAGCCGGTACTTCGAGACAGTCTCGATCGCAGATATACTCAAAGACCGGGTGCCGGCAGGCTGGGGGCGCGACCGCATCATACTAATCGGTGCGGTGGGCGAGAGCTTCCAGGATTTGGTCTTCACCCCTTACAGCAGCAGTTTGGTGGGCCTGCCCGAGCGCATGGCTGGGGTAGAAGTGCACGCCAATCTCGCCAGCCAGATCCTCAGCGCGGCCCTGGACGGTCGCACCCCAATCAAAAGTTGGTCGGAGCCTGCCGAGTGGCTGTGGGTATTGCTGTGGAGCTCAGTGGGAGCCACCCTGACTTGGGCAGTGCGATATAAAGGTGGAGTCAAAAAGTTCTCAATGTCTCGGGCGGCGGCTCCTTTTCTGGCAGGCGGCGCTTTGGTGGCTGGAAGCTTTGGGGCTTTTTTGTGGGGCTGGTGGATACCTGTGGTGCCGCCGTTAGTGGCCCTATTTGGATCTGTGGCAGTCGTCACGCGCTACATTGCCGAAACCGCCGGCGATATTCGCAAAACCTTCGGGCGCTACCTGAGTGACGAAATCGTCGCCACTTTGCTGGAAAATCCGGAAGGGCTGAAACTGGGCGGCGAGCGGCGGAAAATCACCATATTCACCTCGGATTTAAGAGGGTTCACTGCCACATCCGAAAGACTGCCCCCTGAAGAAGTCGTGAAAATCCTCAACTTCTATCTGGAGCGCATGGCGGATGTCATCACCCAGTACCGGGGCACCATTGATGAGTTCATGGGCGATGGGATTTTGGTGCTGTTTGGTGCCCCCATTCCCAGAGAAGACGACGCCGAAAGAGCGGTGGCTTGCGGGGTGGCCATGCAGCTGGCGCTCGTCTCAGTGAACGAACAAATGAAGCGGTGGGGCTTGCCGCCTCTAGAAATGGGCATCGGCATCAACACCGGCGAAGTCGTCGTCGGGAATATCGGCTCGGAGAAACGCACCAAGTACGGCATTGTGGGCAGCCAGGTGAACCTGACTTACCGCATCGAATCTTACACAACAGGTGGCCAAATTTACATTTCAGAACCGACCTTAAAAGAAGCCGGCCCAATCGTGGAAATCAGGGGGCAAAAGCAGGTGCAGCCAAAAGGGGTTAAAGAGCCTATCACCATCTATGATGTAGGGGGGATTGGCGGGAAACACAACTTGTTCCTCCCTCAAGAAGAAGAGGAGTTTTTTCCCCTTTCGGACAAAATATCGCTACAATATGTGGGACTGGATGGGAAACACGTTGGCAGTACCATGTTCAGGGGAAGTATAGTTAAGCTGTCGGCGAAGGGCGCTGCGGTGCTCTCCCACAAGGGTGGGGAGGAGGTGCCGGAACCCCTGACCAATATAAAGCTCAACCTGTTAAGCGCCGAAGACCCCGCACAACCCAGCGAAGATGTCTATGCCAAGGTTCTGGATGTGCCGGTGGAGAATGGAAGTTTTTATATTCGTTTCACCGCCAAACCGCCCGCTGTACAAGCTCGGCTGGAAGCTGTCTACAAATCCCTGGCGGCGAAAAGCTAGTTTTGGCCCCAGTCGCATTGGCGCAGGACAGGCGTCTCGCCTGTCCCCTGGACAGAGCGGCGGCGCAGGACAGCGTCTCGCCTGTCCCTCCGTATTGGATGGGACAGGCTCGCTCACCTCTATCAACAAGTGACAACTCACAACTGACAAGAACGATGAAATTAATTTTTTTAGGTTCGGGGTCAGCTTTCACGATAGGAGCAGACAATTTTCAATCGAATATGCTCTTGGTCAGCGACCGGGGGAAAAAACTTTTGATTGACTGCGGTTCGGATATCCGATTTTCTTTGCATGCGGCGGGCTTTTCCCATCCTGACATCACGGATATTTACATCAGCCACTTGCATGCGGATCATGCAGGGGGACTTGAATACATCGGGTTCAGTACGAAATTTGACCCGAGATGCAACCGGCCCAATCTCTATCTGAGCAAAGATTTAGCGAGCGATCTGTGGGACAGGACTTTATCCGGAGGCATGCGGTCTATTGAAGGGGATATTGCTGATTTAGAAACTTTTTTTGAGGTTCACTCAATAGGCAGGAACGGGCATTTCAGCTGGGAAGGAGTAGAATTTAACCTGGTAAAGGTGGTTCACGTTAATAATGGATATTTTATCATGCCGGCTTACGGGCTATTTTTTGAAGTGAGCGGGGTGAAAGTCCTGTTGACGACGGACACGCAGCTGTGTTTAGATGAACTGGGTGAATATTACGAGCGAGCGGATATGATTTTCCAAGATTGCGAAACCTCCCGATTCCCCAGCAGCATTCACGCCCACTACCAAAAATTGCTGGCCCTGCCAGAAAAAATCCGAAATAAAATGTGGCTGTACCATTACCAGCCGGGGGCACTTCCTGATGCCAAGAAAGATGGATTTTGCGGGTTTGTGAAGCGAGGCCAGACGTTTGAACTGTCAGAATTTCTCCTGAGTTCAGACCGGCAGCTAGCAGTTCAGGCATAGACAGGGCGAGCCCAACTCTGTCACGAAACGCGAGCCGTCAGGGGCAAATCATTTTCAATAGTAGAACGTAAAAAACCGCCAACAAAGATGAACGACCCAATCAGCTTAATCCGAAATTTCCTGCTCTCCGACAAAGAATTAATGGAGAGCGCGATGGAAACGGTGGAGCTATCAGACGGTCAGGTGCTTTTCCATCGGGGTGATATCGGCGACGCATTTTATCTCATCCAAACAGGGCAGATCCGGATTTTCACCCTCGATCAGGAGGGAAAGGAAATCACGCTCAACACCCTGTCAGCCGGTGAAACTTTAGGTGAGCTGGCACTTGTGGACGCTCAACCCCGCTCGGCTAGCGCCAGTTCTGTCGGTTGCAGCAGCCTGCTGCGGCTCAACCGGGACGACTTCCTGCGGCGAATACACAACTCTCCCATCTTAACTAACTGCATTATCCAACTCCTGAGCGGACGGGCTCGCCACATGACCGAATACATCGAGCGCCTGGGACACTGGGCGCGGATGATTATCGATGGGCAATACAATCAAGTCATCAAGGCGATCGAGGAAGTAGATCCCAAAGGAGATCGGGCGCTGGCTGCTGTGGCCGGCTCCATCGGACAGATGGTGAAAGCCGTGCAGGAACGGGAGGAAAATCTGCGCAAAGAAGTCGTTCAACTCCGCATCGAGATTGACGAAGAAAAGCGGAAGCGACAGGTGGACGAGATTGTGAACAATGAGGCGTTCGATAAAATGCTCCAGCTCGCCAAACAGCGGCGCAAATCAAATCCGACATGAGCCGGCACAGGCGGGGGACCGGCGGGGGGACAGGCGGGACGCCTGTCCTACGTCTGGACTCCTAGGAATTTTGGATTTTGGATGCCAGGATTTTGGATTCAAAGAGATGGCAGTAAAGCCCTTTCAAAAATATAAAAAAAGACGGTGTGTCCAACTTTGTGTCAGGAGAGGAAAAAGGAAAACGCATGAAAAATTGGCAGGGTTTAATTATCTATTTGGGGATTTTCACCGGCTTTCTGGGCGGCGGCAGCGTGCTGTCAAGCCCGACCAATTCCCACCGGCAGCCCGATCCTGCCAGCGCTCCCCTTCCCCATCTAGAATCGAAGGCAGCAGAGCAACAGGCGCAGCAACTCTATGAAGCTGGACAGTATGCAGAAGCGAGCCGGCTGCTGCAGCAGATAGCCGCAGATAGCGCCGCCAAAGGGGATGAACTCGGTCAGGCGATGGCGCTGAGGAACCTGTCTTTAGTTTACCAAAAAACCGGACAGTTGCCGGCTGCCAAGCAGGCGATTGCAGACAGTCTGAACCTCCTGCAAAAAACCGGATCGAGCCGGCAGCGCACGAGACTTCTAGCCCTAACATTAGAAAGCCAGGGGCAGTTGCAACTGTCTCTCGGCCAGCCGGAAGACGCCCTGGACACCTGGAAACAAGCCGGCGCAACCTACAGAGAAATCGGCGACAGCACCGGCGTCACGAGAAGCCGGCTAAACCAGGCTCAAGCCCTGCAAGCCTTAGCGCTGTACACTCAGGCTGTCAAAACCCTGAAAGAAATTAAAAACACCCTACAGGATGAGCCAGATTCTCTCCTGAAAGCCGGCGCACTGCAAAGCTTGGGGGAGGCGCTGCGCGTCGTGGGTGACTTGAATCAGTCGCGGGAAGTTTTGCAGAAAAGTTTGGCAATAGCGGAAAAATTGCAGGCGCGTCAGGCAATAGCCGCCACACTCCTCAGTTCGGGAAACACAGCGAGAGCGCAGCATAAACCCGAAGAAGCCGTAGATTTATATCAGCGCTCACTAAAGGAATCTCCCTCACTCAATACGAAGATTGAGGCGCAACTGAACCTGCTGAGCCTCTCAGTCAGCCAGAAGAAATGGTCAGACGCTCAACTCTTAGTACCGCAAATTCAGTCGGATCTGAGAAATTTGCCCCCCAGCCAGACCGCCATCTACGCCCGCATTAATCTGGCGAGCAGCTTGCTGAAGTATCAAGCCGGAAATCTTAGCGCTAAAAATTTTCAGACTTCCAACTTTAAGCCGGAGATATCCCAGCTGCTAGCCACTGCAGTGCAGCAGGCTCGCAGCACAGGAGATAAAAGGGCAGAATCTTACGCTTTGGGAAATTTGGGGGGGCTGTACGAACAGAACCAGCAGTGGGGAGATGCCAGAAAACTGACTGAGAGCGCCCTACTTTTGGCGCAAGCCATCAGTGCGGCGGATATTGCCTATCAGTGGCAGTGGCAGCTGGGACGGATTCTCAACGTGCAGGGACAGCGAAAAGCCGCCATCGCAAGCTATAATTCCGCAGTCAGCACCCTGCAGTCTCTGCGCAGCGATTTAGTGGCGATTAGCTCAGACGTGCAGTTTTCCTTTCGAGAGAATGTCGAGCCGGTGTACCGGGAGCTAGTCGGCTTGCTGCTGCAACCGGGAACCAATATAACGCAAGCCGATCTGGTGCGCGCTAGGAAAGTTATTGAATCGCTACAGCTGGCTGAGCTAGATAACTTCTTTCGCGATGCCTGTTTGGATAGCAAGCCGGCTCAAATCGACCAAATTGACCCAACTGCGGCTGTTTTCTATACGATTATTCTCAAAGATCGCCTGGAAGTGATTGTGGCACTTGGCGGGAAACTGCGCCACCACAGCATCCCTTTACCGCAGGAGGAAGTGGAAGCGGAGATCGGCAACTTGCGGGAGGCTGCAACAATTCCCCGGCTGCGATTTTCCATCCAGCGCTTTTTAGAACCCTCGCAAAAAGTCTACGACTGGTTAATCCGCCCAGTCGAAGCCGACTTGGCCGCCAGTGGGGTGCAAACCCTGGTGTTTGTGCTAGACGGATCTCTGCGAAATCTCCCCCTCGCTTCCCTTCACGACGGAAAGCAGTATCTCGCCGAAAAGTATAGCGTCGCCATCGCCCCCGGTTTGCAACTGCTAGACCCGAAACCTCTGGCGCGACAGCAGCTGAAGATTCTCTCTGCCGGTTTGACTGAAGGCGTCCAGGGCTTTTCGCCACTTCCTAACGTAGAGCTGGAATTGCAGCGCATCAAAGCTGAGGCTCCCACTGAGGTGCTCCTGAATCAGTCCTTCACTAAATCCAACTTCCAGGCTACCGTCAAATCCGCAGCTTTCCCAGTGGTTCACTTAGCCACTCACGGCGAATTCAGTTCGGAAGCGAAAAATACATTTATTCTCACCTGGGACGGGCGGATTAACGCCAGCGACCTAGACGATCTGCTGCGTTCCGATACCGGAAAGAATCGCTCTATTGAATTGCTCGTCCTCAGCGCTTGCAAAACGGCTGCTGGTGATAAGCGGGCGGCTTTGGGGCTGGCGGGGGTGGCCGTGCGGGCGGGGGCGCGAAGCACCCTGGCATCTCTGTGGTATGTTAGCGATGAAGCCACTTCCTTGCTGATGACTCGATTCTACGAGGAGTTAGCCAAAGGAAATGTGGGGAAGTCGGAAGCCCTCCGCCGCGCCCAACAGGCTCTTTTGCACGACAGCAAGTTCTCTCACCCCTATTTCTGGTCAGCTTTTGTGCTGGTAGGAAATTGGCTGTAATTGAGGATATCATTTATAAAGAAAAAGTGAAGCTACAAGAAACCGGGTTTCTTGTGCTGGAGCAAAAAACCCGGTTCCTGGCCCGCATTCAGGGTTAACAATTCTTTTATAAATCAGCTCTCAGTTGGGCACTCTCACCCTTGACAAAAGACAGGGGATAACCATGAAGCCATTGTGCCAATATATCAGGGTAACAGCCGGCATCGCCCTTTCGTGGCTGGCTGCCATTTCCTCAGCCAAAGCCCAAATTGTCCCGGATGCGACGCTGCCCAATCATTCCGCAGTCGGGGTAGAGGGACAAATTCACCGGATTGCCGGCGGCACGACTGCCGGCACCAACCTGTTCCACAGCTTCAGGGAGTTTTCCGTCCTCACCGGCACCTCCGCCCACTTCGACAGCGCCCCCGACATTCAAAACATCCTCACCCGCGTCACCGGCGGGTCAGTTTCCCACATCGACGGGCTGATTCGGGCCAATGGCACCGCCAACCTGTTCCTGATTAATCCAAATGGCATCATATTTGGCCCCAATGCCAGGCTGGACATCGGCGGGTCATTTGTCGGCAGCACCGCCCTCGGCATCAGATTTGCCGACGGCAGAGAATTTAGCGCCACCGGCACCCAAACCTCACCCCTGCTCACCGTCAGCGTGCCTGCCGGCTTGCAGTTCGGGCCCGGTGCGGAGGCCATTGAAGTGCGAGGGCGGGGCAACCAAGTGGTCTCCGATCCGGAAACTTATGCCACTGTCGGGGTGGCGGGAGAAGGTCTTGCCGTTGCTGCCGGCCAAACTCTGGCGCTCGTTGGCGGTCAGGTGGCCCTTGCTGGCGGAAATCTGACGGCAGAGGGAGGAAGAGTTGAGCTCGGGAGTGTGGCAGAGGGGGTGGTGGCGCTCACCCCAACCAGCCCGGGCTATTCGCTCAGCTATTCAGGCGCGGGGAATTTCCAGGATATCCGCCTCTCGGGAGCATCTGCGATCAATATCAGCGGTCAAGCCGGTGGCAGTGTCGGGTTGCGGGGGCGGCGCGTCACCTTCACCGGCGGTTCCGCGATTTTGGCGAACACCTCCGGAGCGGGAAGCGGGGGAACCGTCACCGTCACCGCTTCCGAGCTAGTGGAATTGAGTGGCACAAACCCTCTGGATGGTAACAGCAGCCTTTGGATTGCAGAGACGAGGGGTGCTGGATCGGGCGGTGACATCACCGTTACTGCGGGACGATTGATACTTCGAGATGGGGCGCAGCTTTCATCTGGCACTTTTAGCGCCGGCAGGGCGGGAAATATTACGGTAGCCGCCTCTGAATCCGTGGAATTGACTGGCGCATCTGCCAGCAGTGGGTTGAGCAGCGGCTTGTACACTCAGGCTGCTGCCGGTACTGGCGCTGCTGGCACTTTGACGATTAACACTCGCACGCTGAGTGTCCGGGATGGGGCGCAAGTCTCCAGTGCGACATTAGATCGAGGTAGTGGGGGAAATCTTACCGTCAATGCTTCTGACTGGGTGGAACTGACTGGCATAGCTGATGGTGGGTTCCCCAGTCTTTTGTCGAATGGAAGTTTTGGCAGTGGGGATGCGGGAGTTTTGACGGTTAACACACGGCGGCTGACTGTCCGGGATGGGGCGCAGATATTTAGTGCTACTTTTGGCTCCGCTCGAGGGGGAAATATTGCAGTGAGCGCCTCTGAGTCTGTGGAACTGATTGGTGGAGCGGCTTCTAATCGCACCGGCTTGCTTGCAAGTGCGGTCGAAGGTACTGGAGATGGGGGCAACTTGACGGTTGTCACCGGCAAATTAACTGTCCGGGATGGGGCGCTGGTCAGTGCGAGTAATTTCCACAGCCGCAACCTGCTTCCGCCCGGGTCGGGGGCGGCTGGCAACATTCAAGTTGTGGCGAACTCTGTCGAGCTTGATGGCGGAGGAACGCTCACAGCGTCAGCTAATGCCGGAGATAAGGGAAATATTACTCTTCAAGCTGGGAACATCCAGTTGCGTCGGGGCAGCGCTATCACTACTAACGCCTCGGGCCCAGCTACAGGGGGCAATATCGCTATCACCACAGACACCTTGGCAGCTCTGGAAAATAGCGATATCACCGCCAACGCTCAACAGAACTTTGGCGGGAGAGTCAGCATCAGCGCTCAAGGCATCTTTGGCACCGAGTACCGCCAGCAACTCTCTCCCGCCAGTGACATCACTGCCACCTCCGCACTGGGAGCCCAGTTCAGTGGGACGGTGCAAATTACTGCCCCTGATGTTGACCCCGGCGCTGGGTTGGTTGCTCTGTCAGAAAATTTTGTCGATTTGGCAGGTTTGATCGCCGAGAATTTCTGCCACCTTGCGGCACAGGGGAGTTCTTTCACACTGATTGGCAGGGGGGGCTTGCCGGCGAATCCCAGTGAGCCGCTCACCAGTGCGCCGGTGGCGGTCGAGTGGGCGGCGCGGGAAGAGTGGGATCGCGGTCGCTCTGGAACTCCGTCGCGGCGGGCCATTTCATCCCCAATCCCAACTCAAAAATCCAAAATCCCAAATCAGATTCTGGAAGCTACGGGCTGGACAGTCGCCCCTGATGGCACAGTCATCCTTACTGCTAGCGCACCTCAAGTTACCCCCTCGGGTCCCCGATTCACCCCCCCAGGCTGCCGGTAGCTTACAGCCCCTGTCAGGAGAGCATTTGCATTCCCGTAGAGCGGGGAAATTCAGCAGCGGAGAGAACAAATATAGCGTTTCTCAGATCAGTGAGGTACTGAGAAACCCGGTTTCTGCAAGAAACCGGGTTTCTGGGCCTTAGTTCATCCAGCTGAGAGCCGCTCTAAATGTGTCCGAGATCACAACTGGCAGTTTGATTGAAGGAGCGTTTGCCAACCCCTCACTACATGGGCCTGCACTAGAAAAAATTTACAAAATTTTATACTCTCATCCTCCGAGGAAGGTAGACAGATGAAATGGGAGAGTGCTATGATTAACAAAATTTGTGTAATAGGAAAAAAAATGACAAAAAACAAACACAAACCAGAAAAAGATTCCCCAAAGGATAAAGAGCAACAAGCAAAGGACAATATCCCTCTGGACCCTCCAGTTGTGATCCAACGCCTCACGCCAAATTCAACAGGAGCGGGCATACGGCAAATAGGAGGGTGACGTCCCTGTTCGCGGTTCGCGAGCGCGGATATACCATATTTTTCCCCTCCCTCGCACAATTGTGTCCGGTTCACCCCGACAAATTTTTCTGTCACCTCTTCCATGTGCGGGGGGTTCGATACCGGTCCCCGGTGTTTTGAGAAGTGTCAGCCAGTATTGCAGCACACAGTTAGGGGCAGGGACAGGCGAGACGCCTGTCCTACGTCCGTTCCCTAAATGGCTGCTGCTATAATATCCTATCCCCTGCCGCCGCTGTTTCTTTGGTAGGGGCGGGTTTAGAAATGTCCTGTGACACTGCCAGATATCTCGGGTGAACAGGCCCCTATTTTTTCCTGCCAGTATTTGTGGGTCACTGCCGGCAATGAATAGAGTGGGGTGCGCAACACCAGCGCACTGTTTGCAGTTGGGCTCATGCCCTGCCGCGAGTCTCTACCCTAAAAATCACCGAGGGGTTCAACGAGCAGGGTGATGCCCTTAATTCCCACCACGCGCACGGTTTCTTCTGGAAAGATAACCACTTCCCTGTCACACAAGGCCGGCCACCAACTGCCCTGAAACTGCACCCGCCCTTTCCTGTAAGGCCCTTGGATCGTTTCATCAACTCGGGCTTTCTCTTGCCGGCTGTTTATCAAATCCTTGAGATTGAGCTTAGGGTTGCCCTTGCTGCCGGATTGGCTGGGGAGAGTTTTTGCACCAAATAAGCCAAAATAATTAAACATATACTTTTAATTTATCGGTCGCGAGTAGAAGACTTCTGATGGATTAGTTTCTAGGGAGATTCGCAGGGGCGGGCTCACCCGAGATATCTACCCGAGATATCTGTGGGAAGCTTTCGGGGAAGGCGGCGTGCGGGCGTGCGGTGGAAACCCTACTGGGAGCGGCTGAGCGAGACTTTGGGGGAGGGCGGCGGTGAATTCCATCTGGGTAATTTTGAACTCTATGATTTAACTGTAGGAACTTCCCCAGAATGCTGTTTCGGCGTGAGTGTCACTATCCGATCTGACCGGCATACCCTACTCTTCGTCCCAGCGCTAACCCTTGCTGAGTGAGAATTTCTGGCGGCAGCCTCGTTTTTCCGAGTGGACAGTTTGGCTGCCGGTAGTCCCTGGCCCACGGCTGCGGCGGGGACGGGCTGCCGGTGGGCCGGTGATACGGTGCGACCCGGTTTCTTAAAGAAACCGGGTTTCAGGGGCGTTAATTTGGGCCATTCGCCCCCGCTCACCTCTGACCCGTCCACCGCCCAGACTGACGCCGCAATTGTTTCTGCTGTTTATCTCTTGTCAAAAACAACAGATTGAGGTATAATAGAGCGCCTTTCCAGAATTGGCTGGCTGTTGCTTGTCTCTGAATGTTTCCTGGGGGCTGTTTGTCTGTTCATGTTTCTCAATTATCTGGGTCGCCCCGCACGCACCGGCAGGCTGGAGTGCGTCAGCCACATCCGCTCAACTCAGCAATTTGTTGGGAAGTTTTCCCCTCACCCATCAAGAATATCCCTAGCACTGCTTGCCTGAAGTGCCGGCACTCCTGTGAGTGCAAAGATTTTGGCAACCGCTGTTTGTGTTCCTGACGCAGGAATGTAGGTTATTACGGATTATCAAACGGTAAATGTAGTTATTATATTTTTAATATTATGCAACTTATGCGCAAATACAGGGCAGGGTGTGGCAGGTCCCGGACCGGTTTAATCTGCTTTTTGGAGAAAGGAGGCAGAGCCCCCACAGCTGCGTTGCCAGGCAGAGCCTGGGAACCAGGGAAGCGACCGGCCTGAGCCAGAGGGCGAAAAGACCGAGCTCCCGCCGGCGGCTGGCAATCCTGTGGGAGTCGGAGGCCCTTCTAAAAATATGCATTTAACTCGCTATGTAAAAACTGTTTATTTTTTAAATAAAGCTGGCAAAAATATTGAATTATTCATTCAATAGAGAAGCAGCGAGTTGAGAGCCCAGCACTTTGGAAAATAGGCTTTTTGGGAACCGTCCTGAGACGGGGGACCCTTACTTCCTATGCAGAATCGGCATCGATCCGTTGAGAAAAGCGCGAGGGAGCGAGTTCAGGGATAGGCTGCGCCCAGTACCGATTAAGCGAGCCTCCTGTGTTACTAACTTTTGTAAACTTCTGCGAGAGTAGATAAAATTTTCCTTAAGATACAAGCCGGCAAGGCTGCCTCGGTAGAAAATACAGGCAAGCTAGAAATAACAGCTATCCACCGGCTAATCGCACCCTCCGCCGCGAGCGCTTCCGAATAAGTAAATGGCCCTAAGCGGGCGTCTCGCGGAGCGACAAACCGATATACCTCAGGGGGCGGTTCCACCGGCACGCCTACCGCCCCGCCAGCCACGGAGACAGCCCACCGGCGTCAGATGACCAAAAGCTCCAGCCCGTTTATTACATCTAATTTAGAACCAGCACAGCTCGTCAGCATGAGAAGACGAAACTCAGTAACTCGATTGCTGTTCCCCGTTCCAGGCGGCGCAGCAGGTATATTTGCTCCCCTTACAGCGGTCGCTCAACGGGGCTCGGAGGGGTGATAGCACAAGGACCGGCACTGAGAAAAAGACAGCAGGCGCAAAGCCCCCGGGCTCGCCCCTGCTGGCAGCAAAGTGCCCGCCGCTGCCAGGAAACAGCTATTGTATAAACCTTCTACAAAACTTTCGATCGCGCCCCCTTTGAACGCGAGTGAAGAGGCAGGATTTGTTTGGCAAATCTTGCTCGACAAACCTTTCAGCCGCTGTGTTGCGGCTCGTCGCACAGCCACTTTAACACTATCAAAATGAACAGCAACAAAATGCCACAAAAACAGGGCCTATACGATCCCCAGTTCGAGCACGACGCCTGCGGTGTCGGCTTCATCGTGCACATGAAAGGAAACAAGTCGCACGAGATCGTAGAGCAGGCGCTGACGGTACTCGTGAATCTCGACCACCGGGGCGCGTGCGGTGCGGAAAAGAACACCGGCGACGGTGCGGGCATTTTAATGCAAGTGCCGCACAAGTTCCTGAAAAAGGCTACCGCCGCCCTGAACATCGAGCTGCCAGAACCGGGCCAGTATGGGGTCGGTGCCCTCTACTCCTCCCCCGATCCAGCGGCACGCGAGCGAGGGCGGCAGCTGTTTGAAAAAATCGCCGCAGAAGAAGGCCAGCAAGTGATCGGCTGGCGCAACGTGCCAACCGACAACTCGGATCTGGGCAACACGGCAAAATCCAGCGAACCATTCATGCAGCAGGTGTTTGTAAAACGGGCTGCAGATATCGCTGACGACAAGGCGTTCGAGCGCAAGCTGTACGTCATCCGCAAACGGGCTGAAGCCGAAATCCACAGGGCGCAGGTAGACCCGTCCTGGTACGCCTCTAGCCTCTCGTGCCGCACACTGGTTTACAAAGGCATGCTGATGCCGGAGCAGGTGGGGCACTACTATCGGGACCTGCAAGATCCGGATATGGAAAGCGCTCTGGCGCTGGTGCACTCCCGTTTCAGCACCAACACCTTCCCCAGTTGGGAGCGCTCACACCCCTATCGCTACATCGCCCACAACGGCGAAATCAACACCCTGCGCGGCAACATCAACTGGATGTACGCGCGGCAGTCGCTGTTCGAGTCAGAACTGTTCGGCGACGACATCAACAAAATCCAGCCGGTGATCGACCTGGAAGGCAGCGACTCAGCCATTTTCGACAACGCCCTGGAAATGCTGGTGCTGGCGGGCCGGTCACTGCCCCACGCAGTGATGATGATGATCCCCGAACCGTGGGCAGCCCACGAGTCGATGAGCGACGAGAAAAAAGCCTTCTACGAATACCACTCCTGCCTGATGGAACCGTGGGACGGACCAGCCTCGATCGCCTTCACCGATGGCACGACAATTGGTGCCGTGCTCGACCGCAACGGGTTGCGCCCGTCGCGCTACTACGTCACCAAAGACGACCTGGTAATTATGGCCTCCGAAGCGGGCGTGCTGCCGGTGGAGCCAGAGCGAGTGGCCCTGAAAGGCCGGCTGCAACCGGGGCGCATGTTCCTAGTCAACATGGAAGAAGGGCGGATCGTCGCCGACGAAGAAATCAAAAACAAAATTGTCAGCGAGCACCCCTACCGCGAGTGGATCGACCAGCACATGGTTGAGCTGGCGCAGCTCAAAGATGCGCCGCAATCGGTGGAACTCGACTACAACCTCGACCTGACCACCACCATCCAGCGCCAGATCGCCTTCGGTTACACCTTCGAGGAACTGCGCCTGCTGCTGACTCCGATGGCGCGCGATGGCGTGGAAGCCGTTGGCTCAATGGGGGCGGATACGCCGCTCGCCGTCCTCTCGGACCGGCCCAAACTCCTTTACGAATATTTCCAGCAGCTGTTCGCCCAGGTCACCAACCCGCCGATCGATTCCATCCGCGAGGAAATCATCACCTCCCCAGAAACGACAATCGGATCTGAGCGCAACTTGCTCAAACCCGAACCGGAAAGCTGCCATCTGATCGAGCTGAAAACGCCGGTGCTGACCAACGAAGAGCTGGCGAAGCTCAAGCACGTCAGCGAGGGCGGCTTCAAATCCGTCACTATCCCGATTTTGTTCAACCCCAAAGAGGGTGTGAGCGGTTTGGAAACAGTGATGGATGACATTTGCCAGCAGGCGTCCCGCGCCATCGAGGCCGGTGCCAACATCATCATCCTTTCCGATCGCGGCATCAGCAAAGACAAAGCACCGGTACCGGCGCTGCTGGCGGTTGCCGGCTTGCACCACCACCTGATCCGCCAAGGCACGCGCACGCGGGTTGGCCTCGTCCTGGAGTCCGGCGAACCGCGCGAAGTGCACCACTACGCCACACTGATCGGCTACGGTTGCGGTGCGATCAACCCCTATGTCGCCTTCGAGACGATTGACGACATGATCCAGCAGGGCTTGCTGGTCAACATTGACCACAAGACCGCTTGCAAGAACTACATCAAAGCCGTCACCAAGGGATCGATCAAAGTAGCCTCCAAGATTGGCATCTCCACCCTGCAAAGCTATCGCGGGGCCCAGATTTTTGAGGCGATTGGCCTCAACAAGTCGGTGATCGACAAATACTTCACCTGGACTGCATCCCGGATCGAGGGCGCGGATCTGGAAGTGATCGCCAAGGAGGCGATTTTGCGGCACAGCCACGCTTTCCCGGAACGCGAGGTCAATGGCCACACCCTGGATGCCGGCGGCGAATACCAGTGGCGCAAGGACGGCGAGGCGCACCTGTTCAGCCCGGAAACTATCCACAACCTGCAAAAGGCGGTGCGCGAGGGCCGGTACGATCTTTACAAGAAATACGCGGCGCTGGTAAACGAGCAGAACCAGAAGTTCTTTACGCTGCGCGGTTTGCTGGAATTTAAGGATCGCGAGCCGGTGCCGGTTGAGGAAGTTGAGCCGGTGGAGGCGATTGTCAAGCGCTTTAAGACCGGCGCGATGAGCTATGGGTCGATCTCGAAAGAAGCCCACGAAACGCTGGCTGTGGCGATGAACCGCTTGGGCGGCAAATCGAACACCGGCGAAGGCGGGGAAGATCCGGAACGCTACACCTGGACAAATGAGCGCGGCGACTCCAAGAACAGCGCCATCAAACAGGTGGCTTCGGGTCGTTTTGGCGTCACCAGCCTCTACCTGTCGAAGGCGAAGGAAATCCAGATCAAGATGGCCCAGGGGGCGAAGCCCGGTGAGGGCGGCCAGCTGCCCGGGGGTAAGGTGTATCCTTGGATTGCTAAGGTGCGCCACTCGACGCCGGGTGTGGGTCTGATTTCGCCGCCGCCTCACCACGACATCTACTCGATTGAGGATTTGGCTGAGCTGATCCACGATTTGAAGAATGCCAACCGCAATGCCCGGATCAGTGTGAAGCTGGTGTCGGAGGTGGGTGTGGGCACGATTGCTGCCGGTGTGGCGAAAGCGCACGCGGATGTTGTGCTGATTTCTGGCTTTGATGGGGGCACCGGCGCGTCGCCGCAGACTTCGATTAAGCACGCGGGGCTGCCTTGGGAGCTCGGTTTGGCGGAAACGCACCAAACGCTGGTGCTGAATAACCTGCGCTCGCGGATTGCGGTGGAAACTGACGGCCAGCTGAAGACGGGCCGCGACGTGGCCATTGCGGCGCTGCTGGGTGCTGAGGAGTTCGGTTTTTCGACTGCGCCGCTGGTGTCGATGGGCTGCATTATGATGCGGGTGTGCCATTTGAATACTTGCCCTGCCGGTGTGGCCACGCAGAATCCGGAGTTGCGGAAGAATTTTGTTGGCGAACCCGAGCATGTGGAGAACTTTATGAAGTTCGTGGCGCACGAGCTCCGGGAAATTATGGCGCAGCTCGGTTTCCGCAAGCTGGAGGAAATGGTGGGGCGCACAGATGTGCTGGAACCGAAGAAGGCGGTGGCGCACTGGAAGGCCAAGGGGATTGACCTGTCGAAGATTCTCTACCAGCCGGCAGTTGGGCCAGAAGTGGGCCGGTACTGCCAGATCCCGCAGGATCACGGGTTGGAGAAGTCGGTGGATATGAAGGTGCTGCTGGATTTGTGCGCACCGGCAATTGAGCGGGGCGAAAAGGTGAAGGCGACGCTGCCGATTAAGAATGTGAACCGGGTTGTGGGCACGATTCTGGGCAATGAAATTACCAAGCGCCACGCTGCAGGTTTGCCGGAAGATACGGTGCACCTGCATTTCCAAGGGAGTGCCGGTCAGAGTTTCGGGGCGTTTGTGCCGAAGGGTGTGACGCTGGAACTGGAAGGCGACGCGAATGACTACTTGGGTAAGGGGTTGAGCGGCGGCAAGATTGTGCTGTATCCGCCGGCGGGCTCGACTTTTGTGCCTGAGGAAAATATCATTGCCGGCAATGTGGCGTTCTATGGGGCGACAGGCGGGGAGGCTTATATCCGGGGTATGGCCGGTGAGCGTTTCTGCGTGCGCAATTCCGGCGTCAAGGCGGTTGTGGAAGCTGTGGGCGATCACGGTTGCGAGTACATGACCGGCGGCAAAGTTGTGGTGCTTGGCCATGCTGGGCGCAACTTCGCGGCGGGGATGAGTGGCGGTGTCGCCTACATTCTCGATGAGAAGGGCGATTTTGCGACGCGCTGCAATAAGTCTATGGTGGGGCTGGAAACCCTGGAAGAGACTGAGGAGATTGCGGAAGTTCGCGAGATGATCCAGAAGCACGCGGAGTACACGAAGAGCGATAAGGCGGCTCAAGTCCTGGCCAACTGGGAGGAGATGGTGCCGAAGTTCGTCAAGGTGATACCGAAGGATTACAAGCGGGTGCTGCAGGCGCTCAAGAAAGCCCAGGAATCTGGGTTGAGTGGCGATGATGCGCTGGCGGCGGCGTTTGAGCAAAATGCCCGCGACGTGGCGCGGATCGGTGGCGGCTGATTTTTCTGGGGGGGGAACCTCTCCCCCCCTGCCTTCTCCCCGTGAATGGGGAGGGGGGGATAGCGGAATTCATCCAAAGTAACTCGTAGGGTGCGTTCCCTCTTAGGGAACGCACCCTACCTCTGGCGAAACATGGAAAATGTTTAATTAACAATTTGGAGATTAATTAGCAAATTCTCTACGCCCCGATGATTAATGTTGAGCAAAGTACGTTAATTGAATGATCAATCTGGCTAGCAGGATAGGGGCTATCCAGTAAGGGCTGTTGGGGTGCCGGTGTGCCGGCTGACCGGCACCCGGGCGATGCAAAATCTCGGAAGCTTTTTAGACCACTTGTAAGACCCTATCAGGGAGGGCAAAGTATTGAACCCAGAATCCTGGAATCAGATAAAATCCAAGTATCAACTTGGGAAATTAATATACGGCCAAGTATAAGCTCACACTCCTTTTGGAGTGTTTGTCGATATTGGCGATGCAGAGGTGAGGGGACTTATCCAAATCACTGACTTTCTGGATACGGGAACGATGACACCAGAAATGTATCCCGAAGTTGGCTCGCCTGGCAGTTGTCGTTGGCTATACTGAAGACGACCGCAACCAAGTTTGGTTAAGCGTTAAGCCCAGCGTTCTACAAAGGTCGCTTGTAAAATTAAAGCTTCCTGTTGCAAATCAACTCTAACAACTGCTTTGAAGTGGGATAAAATTATGAGAGAACCAGCCGGCTTTATCGAATGTCACGGCGAGTTGCCGGCTGACCAGCCCGCACTCGCTTTTGATAAGCGAATAATTCTGATCATGGACTTGGCCAAAGGGGAAGCTGTCGGGGATGCGGAAACCAGATGGAGCCATAGTTGCCCTCGCCCCAGCGGATTAGTCCTTGTTGCCAGAAAGATGTATAATGAACTTACAGGATGAAAATTCCAAATAGCTAGCGTGCCGTTATTGAGCCATCAAAGTTGACAGATTACTTACTTAACCCAGAACATAAGCGAGGAGGTGCTAAGGCCAAACTGCTCATTCAATTTGGATATTCTCAAGAAACTTGGCAGCGATTAGAAACTGATATTCGCGAGTATCACTTGGACGCTGATGTCGATATTGTTAAGGAAACCGCCTACGGAACGCGCTATGAGGTGAGCGCTTATCTTTCTACACCTGTTGGCAGACAACTTCTTGTAAGAACGGTTTGGCAAATAGACAAGGGGACAGACTTTCCCCGATTGATTACGGTGATTCCCGATTAGCAAGTTAGCGGAAGATGTTATGAACTGTGAACTTTATTCAGATGTTATCTTGCTGTGCGATTTACCTGAAGAAGGGCTTTTTGCGGGGGATGTTGGTACGGTGGTGGAACAACATCATGTTGAGGGCCTAGAAACAGGTTATAGCGTTGAGTTCTTTGATATGTTGGGAAATACTGTGGCTGTTGTCACTTTGCCTGAGAGTTCCCTCCGCTCACCGACTCGTGCGGACAGACCCAGCGTAAGACTTGTTGACAGTTTTGCTGCCTAATGAGTTAGAGTAGCCGTCTGGGCCAAATTCCTGACACCCAACAGCCGGCTTAAGATCCGCAGCAAGTTTGACACTATTCTTTCAGATCGTGTGGTATAATAATCGGAGCAACCCCAAAGTGGCGACTGTGGAAACGCTGCTGTTTAAGACAGGGAAGCTGAATCCCTTTCGGGGCGTGAGGGGACTCACCCCAGAAGAGTTCTCAAAGGACAGCTGACGGAGAATAATTATGGTACAAACCCCAGAAAAAACTCTCACTTTGGAGGAGTTTCTGCAACTGCCAGAAACGAAGCCGGCTAGTGAGTATATTGACGGTCAAATTATTCAGAAGCCAATGCCCCAGGGAAAACACAGTAGAATTCAAGGTCAACTCGTCACAGCGATTAATGCTATAATTTTAAACTCTAAGAAAATCGCTTGTGCGTTTCCAGAACTGCGCTGTACCTTTGGCGGACGGTCAATTGTGCCTGACGTGTCCGTATTTCTCTGGGACAGAATTCCCAGCGATGAGAACGGCGATATGGCCAACACTTTTCTAATCCCTCCTGATTGGACAATTGAAATTCTGTCGCCGGAGCAAAGCCAAACAAAAGTTACGAAAAATATCCTGCACTGTCTAAAATTTGGGACTCAAATGGGGTGGCTCATCGATCCTGAGGAGCGTTCGGTTTTGGTCTATCATCAAAAACAGGAAACTGAGGTTTTCGATGAGCCTGAAGCGCAGCTACCTGTGCCATCTTTCGCCAGCGATATACAGCTGACAGTAGGAGATTTATTTGCTTGGCTAAAGAAGTAAAAGCCAAGGAGAGGCGCGGCTAAAGCCCAACTATGAACTTTTGGGCTTTAGCCCAACTACGAACTTTTGGGCTTTAGCCCAACTGCGAACTTTTGGGCTTTAGCCCAACTACGAACCTTTGGGCTCTTCTATCTGTGGCTGATTTCCACCGGCATTCGCTATAATTTACAAAAAAACGCAAATTACAACGGAGATACAACTGTGGGAAAACCAACCGGCTTTATCGAATTTGTCCGCGAGTTGCCCTCTGAACTCGCCCCCCTGGAACGCATTCGCAATTGGGACGAATTCCACCTGCACATGCCGGAGGAAAAACTCCGCACCCAGGGCGCTCGCTGTATGGATTGCGGCACTCCGTTCTGCCACACCGGCACCCTGATTAGCGGTATGGCCAGCGGCTGCCCGATCAACAACCTCATCCCCGAATGGAATGACCTCGTATATCGCGGACTCTGGCACGAAGCCCTCGACCGGCTCCACAAAACCAACAACTTCCCGGAATTCACCGGTCGCGTCTGCCCCGCCCCCTGTGAGGGTTCCTGCGTGCTCGGCATCCACAACCCGCCGGTGACGATTAAAAATATCGAGTATTCCATTATCGAAAAAGGCTGGGAAGAAGGCTGGATCGCCCCGGAAGCGCCGGCGAAACGCACCGGCAAAAAAGTGGCCATCATCGGCTCTGGGCCCGCCGGCCTTTCCGCCGCCGCCCAGCTCAATAAAGCCGGTCACTGGGTAACCGTATTTGAACGCGCCGATCGCCCGGGCGGACTGCTCATGTATGGCATCCCTAACATGAAGCTGGATAAGAAAGAAGTTGTCCTGCGCCGCATCAAACTTCTGGAAGACGAAGGCGTGAAATTTGTCTGCAATACCGAAGTTGGCAAAGACTTGCCGGCGGAACAGTTGCTCAAAGAATTCGACGCCGCTGTCCTGTGCACTGGTGCCACAAAACCCCGCGATCTTCCCATCGAAGGCCGGCAGTTGAAAGGCATCCACTTCGCAATGGAATTCCTCACCGCGAACACGAAATCGGTTCTCGACGGGAGCAAAAATGACAGCTTCATCTCTGCCGAAAGCAAAGATGTTGTGATCATCGGCGGTGGCGACACCGGCACCGACTGCGTTGGCACTTCTATCCGCCACGGATGCAACAGCGTCGTGCAAGTAGAAATCCTGCCCAAACCGCCCCTGAGCCGCGCCGCCGACAACCCCTGGCCAGAATGGCCCAAAGTGTACAAAATGGACTACGGCCAAGAGGAAGCTGCGGCAAAATTCGGTGCCGATCCGCGCGTTTATCTCACCACCGCGACGAAGTTTGAGGGCGATGAAAACGGCAATGTAAAAGCCGTCCACACCATCGAAGTGCAGTGGGAGAAAAATGAGAAAGGCCAGTTTATTCCCAAGCAAATTCCTGGCACGGAAAAAGTCATACCGGCTCAATTGGTGTTGCTGGCAATGGGTTTCCTCGGACCCGAACAGCCGCTGCTCGACGCTATCGGTGTTGAGCGCGATCCGCGCAGCAATGTGAAAGCAGAACACGGCAAATATGCCACCAGTCTTCCCAGCGTTTTCGCGGCGGGTGACTGCCGGCGCGGTCAGAGCCTCGTGGTTTGGGCTATCAACGAAGGGCGCGGTGCCGCCCGCGAGTGCGATCTCTACCTGATGGGGAGTACCGATTTGCCTTGAGGCAATCGGGTTCGGTTAGGGAATTGTCAACAATCAATTATCCTGTTCTGGGGCGGGCAAAAGCTCGCCCTGCCCCGGCAGGATTGCTTGAGAAGAATTGCTTTTTTTGCGAGTTCTTTCAAACCGAAAACCAGGTATAGCACTAGCAAAATTGATAAGGAAGTTAGATATTGAGGGTCGGAGGGAACGCCGGCCCTACGGATATATAGCAGCAGTCATATTGGTTAGGGCGTCAGTGACCTAGGGAAAAAGGCGTAGGGCAGGCGTCTCGCCTGCCCTCTTGATCTAAGGGCATAATCGCATTGGGCATCACGCATGCATGGCATCACGCAAAAGCTGGTAGGGGCGGGTTTACTAACATCTGGTAAAATGAGAAACCCGGTTTCTTTAAGAAACCGGGTTTCTGGCATCTACTTCATCCAACTGAAAACCGCTATATATTTGTGCCGGTGGTAAAGATGTGGCGATGCTCAAATGTGCCGGCACAAACATGGTTGTGCCAGTGGAAATCCTGCTCAAACCGCCCCTGACTCGCGGCGCAGCTTGGGATCAGAAAAGCCTGAACCGGGAACTCGAAGCCGGTGGTAACGACTATTTAAATAAGGAGCTTTCGGGCGGCAATATTGTCCTCGATCTGCCCGCTGGAGCTAGTGCCGGGGAAAATACAAGCGCCGGCATTTGCGTTCTATTTAGTCGCGTTATAAGGCGCGACTAGCGGTGAGGTTTATATCCGTGGCATCGCCCAGAAGAGTGGGAGAAAAAATTTTCAAAATTCTCGCGCCATCCCGGAACAATATCTTGATGAAGCAGCTCTTTTTAAGAAACGAAGGACTGCAAGCAAATGATGCAGGTGCTCAAGAAAGCGCAGGCATTTCGACAGATCAGCGACAGGGGAACTGTCGCCGTTTTTGAGCCAAAAGCTTGCGACTTCGCCCGCACGAGTTGCGGTGGGGATTTGGGAAGCTATCGTTTATTCTGTCAAGCCAGATTTGGGAGTGCAATTCTACCTGTAAAGAGGAAAAACCTGTGAATACGAAGACTGTCCAAAAAGCTGCCTTGGTGGCATCTCTTTCTATTCCCTTAACACTGCACGTGTTGAGTGTTCAACCCGTGAGAGCAGAAATCCTTTCACCGGAAACAAGCGGGGAGGTGCGTGCTGAAAAGAGCGCTAGTATGGGAGGAGGATCGGGAGAGGGCAAAGCAACTCTTTATCGTAGTGGGAACCTTGTTGTAGAAGGTTATGCTGTGAGCACAGCCCGAACTACTGCCACAAGAACTAGCATCTTTGTCGTCGGGGTAGACACAAAGGGGCGCTCTCTTTTTGTGTCTAACAAATTCGATGTCCCAACTGCATGTGCGAAATGGGATCCCTCCTGCTCATCTAAGAGACGCGCAACTTTCCAGCAACAAATAAGCTCTGATTTGGCTCAATATGTAGCCCGACTCGATGTATATGTTGCAGATCGTGGGAGTGGTGGGGTAGAAGGTCGATTGAAGCAGTTTGTAGATAATATTAAAAGTTCCTGTGCTGCTTATGACGATCTTCCCGCAATCGCGAGAGCTGCCATCGCTTCCCAAACAGGATTCCCTGGCTGTAATCCCAGGTAATAAATAACCAGTAGGGTGCGTTACCAGAAGCGTAACGCACCTTACTTACAGGGGGAATTTAATAGCTTTCTTCGACCGGAACCCCATCATCCTTGGGCTGAGAGAAAGTCTGATTGAGAGAGGCATCGCGGATAGCAAGCCACAGAGAAAGGAGTTCCGCACCGCTTATATCGCTGCTTTTGTAGCGCTCAACGGCTAGATCCAAGTCTTGCATGCTAGTAAGGGCAGGAACAGTAAAGCCAAGTGGTGACATAGGGCAACCTCTACTGATAGGACTGCGACAGCAGTCAATCTCTACTGGCTGTATTCTAATCCGAGCCGGAAACAAAATGTAGTGGCCGTTACAATTTTTATAAATTGCTGAGTGTTAATCCTTGAAACTTTACAGGCGGTAGCCGTGACCGGCAAAAAAGACGGAGTGTCCAGGGCGGCAACAGCCGGCGCTATAGTGGCTGCATGCCTTGCTGCAACTGGAATCTGGGCACTTCTTCACAAGGGCTGTCCTGCCATAAAAGCGCGAGCGCTCGCTTGCGGAGCCCTCTTTTGCTTCACAAATCTTGACGCAAGGGTGCGGGTGGCTGGAGGTGAGAGAATTCAAGCACAGTTGCCCCCACCCCGTCAGAAAGGAATCGATTTAACCGGCTTTCCCGAAATTCACCCCCAGAAAAATTGGTCTATACTTTAGTGTATTCACTGTTAATAGAGAGATATTCCATGAAAATTGGCGTTATTGGTGCGGGGAACGTCGGGGGCGCTCTGGGGCGCATCTTAGCCGGCAAGGGCCACGAAATTGTGTTTGGGGTGCGAGATCCGCAAAGCTCGAAAGTGCAGTCGCTGATAGATTCAACGGGAGGAAAGGCGAAAGCCGGCAGTGTTCAGGAAGCCGCAGCGCACGGAGAAGTCGTCATCCTGGCGACGCCTTGGCAAGCGACTCAGGAAGCCATTGAACAGGCCGGCGATCTGAGTGGCAAGATTCTTATTGACTGCACGAACCCTCTGGGAGCGGCACCGAATGAGCTGGTAATTGGGCTCACGACTTCCGCCGCTGAAGAGATTGCCAAATGGGCTGCCGGTGCGCGAGTAGTAAAAGCATTTAACAATATCGGCGCGAGCTGTTTTGAAAATTTGACCTTTGGCTCTCAGCAAGCCAATACCTTTATTTGCGGGGAGGATGCGGAGGCGAAAAAAGTTGTAATGTCCCTGGCGCAAGAAATTGGATTTGAGCCGGTGGATACGGGTGATTTGAGCAAAGCTCGGCTGGCTGAACCTCTGGCTGCGCTTTGGATTCATCTGGCTTACTTCCAGGGAATGGGGCCAGATTTTGCGGTTAATCTCGTGAAGCGCTGAGGTTAAGGCAGGCGAGACGCCTTGTCTGTAGAGCGCGCGCGCCCTGCATAAGAAACCCGGTTTCTTAAAGAAACCGGGTTTCTGAAATTTACACGAATGATTTAGAGCGCTATATAACCGGGAAATTCCTATTTTTCCGTGAGGGTTTCGATCCCGTCCCAGCCTTCGGGGAGGGGGGTGCGAATCCAGTTTTGACAGCGCTGCCGGTGCAAAAGCGCGGCGTAATCGTGGCTGTCGATACTGAGAACTTCCTCAAACTTCTCTAAAGCCGGCTCCAACTGGCGATTGAGATAATACTTGCGCCCTTGCTCATAAAGCTCAATCAGTCGCTGCTTGGTTTCGGAAATTGGAGCGGTGCGCAACCCCACCAATTCATAGATAGAAACCGGCTGATTTTTTCCCTTCACCCGAACGATATCCAGCTCTCGCACCCAGAGCATATCGCCGCAGCACTGATAAGTGCTGCCGCTGATTGCGATGTCGCAGCCGTACAGTTTCGTCGTTCCTTCCAGGCGAGACGCCAGATTCACGTCATCCCCAATAACGGTGAACTCCATCCGCCGGGCGTGACCGATATTGCCACTGATGGCTGCCCCAGAATGGATGCCAATGCCAATGCGGATGGGCAGCTTTTGGTCTGCGAGCCGGCGAGCGTTGAACTCTGCCAGAGAAGCTCGCATTTCCAGGGCGGTTTGCACCGCTTTCCAGGGATGATCTTCCAGGGGCACCGGCGAGCCAAACACTCCCATAATAGCATCCCCAATGTATTTGTCAAGGGTGCCTTTATACTTAAAAATTGGCTCCACCATCGCCGAGAAGTATTCATTGAGCATGCTCACCACTTCTTCAGCTTGCATGCTTTCTACTAATTTAGTGTAGCCCCGAATATCGGAGAACAAAATCGAAACTTCCTTGCGATCGCCTCCCAACTTAGCCGCATCACCACTTTGGATCAGCTGTTCCGCCAGCTCCTGAGTCATGTAGCGATACATGGTATTCTTAATCCGTTTCTCATCGCTGATGTCATCCATCACCACCAGAACGCCGCCCACATTCTGAGCGCCGCTCGCACCGGCAATCGAATTAATCGACAGGTGGACGCTGTGAGACTCGCACCCCGAACCCGGCACCAAAGTTTGGTCGGGATAGTATTGCTGGCGCGATTTCTCATCGCAACCCGCCAGAGCCGCTTGGACCCAAGTCGGGAAATCACCCCCCTTGAGCCGAATCACATCCAAGATAGACTGACCTTCCAAACAGTCTCCCTCGCTCAAACCTAACAAGCGCTTGGCACTGAGATTAGCGGCGGTAATTCGACCGGCTGCATCCGCAGACAGCACCCCATTGCTCAGGCTGCGGAGAATATCTCGCTGCAGCTGTTCCTGTTGCTGAATTTGCGCGTACTGGTGCTGAATCGTCTCGTACTGCTGCTTGACCTTTTCAAACAGCTTGGCATTTTGGATAGCCACACCGGCTTGGATGTTGAACGCCTCCATAAATTCTCGGTCGCTGCGATTAAAACTCGCCTTCCAGCACTCAGGAGCGTGGGGCCAATCATCAGGCTTGTAGGTAGGAAACTCCCCCTGTTTCCGCTTGTTGACCAGTTGAGTCACGCCAATCAACTCCCTTTCGGCATTAAAAATTGGCATGCACAGCAAGCTGCAGGTGCGATACCCATTTTTCTGATCAACTTCTCTAGAAACTTCCGAATCCGCATCATCATACAGGTCAAAGAGAATATTCAGAGGCTTGCCGGTTTGAGCCGTTTTACCCACATAGCCTTTTCCCACCGGCACTCGCAGTTCCCTTAAAGACCCATCTGGCTGCGGAATTTTCGCCCACAGCTCCTTGGTGTGCTCATCTAGCAGCCACAGCGTACTGCGGTCAGCACTCATCAGTTTCTTGGCAGAATCCATCACCCGCTTCAGGGTTGACTCCAAATCCAAGCTGCTCGACGCCAGCGAGCGAGTTGCTTCTAAAAGCGCCTCAGCCGCACGCTGTCTCTGCATCGCTACATAAAAGGAGCGCGAGCTTTCCAGAATCAGCCGAATTAAAGGGGAAAATTCCTCAAACAGCGCTTCATCTTCTTGCGTGAAACCCTGCGTGTCAATCCTTTCACTCAAGTATTTTCCCCGAATGGGATTGCCTTTTAACTTGTTGAGCAGCTGGACAACAGCCACCAACTCGCCCTCTTCATTCAGCAGGGGGAGCGTCAGCATCGTATAGGTGCGGTATCCCGTTTTCTTGTCGGACGCCTTAGCAGCTTCAGAGCGGTGGTCGTCATAAAAATCGAAGGGAATATTCACGACTTTCTTAGTCGTTGCCACTTCACCGGCAATCCCTTGAGTCACCGGCATGCGAATCTCTAGCGACCCCTTGCCATCATCTTTGGCCAGAATTGACCAGAGTTCATTTTGCTCCTCATCCCGGATATAGATAGTCGTCCGGTCTGCCCCCAGAATATCTCCAGTTTTCCAAGTAATGGCGCTCAGCATCTCATTGAGGAGCGCCTCAAAATTAGAGCTGTCCAAACTCAGCATTGATAGAGTTTGATGGACAGCGCTGAGTTTGCCTTCCACTCCTGACATCGCTTTTTTAAAGTTATTTTTGGTCAGCGGGGCCAGAAATTCAGAAAAGCTCGCCTGTCTTGTCGCTAATGCTGCCGGTGCGTGAACCATAATTACTCCTCCAACCCTGATTGACTGCTGAGATAGAACTGAAGGCAGCTTGCCAGACGAGTGCCGGCTGCCCGTAAAACCTGCAATTCCTTGTCGGCGTCTTACAATTTTCAGTATAGGAGCTATCCGGGAATTCAAACCCAAATTATTCAGGAGTTTAACTCAGAAAAATCAAGACTCTTGCGGCGAGGGGCAGCCCGTAACCCTCAAAAAAATCAGAAAATTCAGAAAAGTCATGTTATGCTGGAAAGGCAAACATTGAACCCAGGGTGCTCAATGGCTGATGCAGAGGTCTTAAAACTGGTAGAACTGGCAGACAATTGGATTGGCAAAAAGACTGGCGAGGTGCTCGATGACGCCCAGAAGGCGATCCTGCGGCAGGCTCTCGCCGGTCAGAGGCTTAAAGATATTCAAGTCACCGGCTACACCGGCAGCACCGTGCAGCGGGAAATCGCCCCCAAGTTGTGGAAGCTGCTGTCACAGGTGACGGGGAAAAGGGTGAGTATAAAGACCGTGCGGCTGGTGCTGGAGGGATTGCGGCTTGAGCCTAGCCCTTCAGGGAGCTGGGGGGCTCGGGAGCGGGGGGGGCTCGGGGTCCGCTTTGGGGATGGGGGGGAGGCGGGAGCGGCGAAGAGCGCCAGCCCACAAACTCCTCGGGCACAGAACTCCCCCGATCTCCCCCCAGAGGGGCTGGAACTGCCGGGTGGGCAGCTGGAGCTGGCGTCGAAATTCTATATCGAGCGCCCTCCCATTGAAACCCGCGCCTTTGAAGAAATTAGCAAACCGGGGAGCCTGATTCGCATCAAAGCCCCCAAGCGAATGGGCAAAACTTCTCTAATGACCCGACTGCTGCGCGAAGCAGAACGGCTGGGCTGTCGCTCAGTGGCTTTGAACTTCGAGCTAGCTGATAGCGAAATTTTCACCAATCTCGATAAATTCCTGCAGTGGTTCTGCGCTATCGTAACCGACGACCTGGAGCTGCCCATTCAACTAGATAGCCGGTGGAGCAAGTTTTTGGGCAGTAAAAAGAACTCCACGAATTACTTTGAAAAGTACCTGCTGCCGGCAATTGACACTCCCCTCGCTTTAGGTCTGGATGAAGTTGACCGGATTTTCCCCCATGAAAAAATAGCCGATGACTTTTTCGGGTTGCTGCGGGCTTGGCATGAAAAAGCCAAGCAAAGCGATATCTGGAAAAACTTCCGGCTGGTGATCGTACACGGCACAGAAGTCTATATCCCCCTCAGTAACGACCAGTCCCCATTTAATGTCGGGCTGCCGGTGGAGCTGTCGGAGTTTAACTCAGCGCAGGTGCGCGACTTAGCCCACCGGCACGGCTTAGATTTGACCGGCACTCAGGTCGAGCAACTGATGGCAATGGTTGGCGGACACCCCCACCTTGTCCGGCTGTCTCTCTATAAAATTGCTCGCCAAGAGGTCACTCTAGAGGAACTCCTCAGAGAAGCTCCCACCGAAACTGGAATTTATGCAAACCACCTGCGACAGCACCTGCGGCATTTAGAACAGCATCCGGAACTAGCCTCAGCCTTTCAACAAGTTCTTGAAACAGACTCTCCAGTGCAGCTCATGCCGGCAATCGCTTACAAATTAAACAGTATGGGACTGGTGCGCTTGCAAGGCAATCAGGTCACAGTCGCTTACGACCTGTACCGGCAGTATTTCCGCCAGCGCTTGCTTGGCAGCGAGCGCCTAAACCCTTCCCCACTTTCCCTGTAACGTCACCCCACCCACCCCAAAAAAATAATTCCTCCCCCTCTCTTGGCGTCCTACCCAACGGGCAAGCCGCTAGCGCGTCTAAGGTGTCTTGGCGGTTCATTATATTAATAACTCCTCTCGAACAGGGTGCAATAAAAATCTCCCATCAAAACCATATGACTCATCGCTTTCTCGACCAGCCTGAAGTTTTGCGAGTGCTGTTCCATCCCAAACGGGATGACAGTTTCGACCCCTTAGACCCAAAAACCCGCCCGGTTGCCGTGGAAGTAGAACCGGCAGTTTTTCTCAGGGGATGGCTGTACCCAGCTCTTCCCAATTCGCCGGCGATTCTCTTCTTTCACGGCCATGCAGAAATTGCCGCTGACTATGATGCCTTTGCCGATTTTTATATCCAGATGGGCATCACCTTTCTGGCGATCGATTACCGTGGCTATGGCGCGAGCGACGGCACGCCGGCAGCTAGCAATCTTCTGTGCGATGCGCTAAAAGTATTCTTAGCAGCTGACCGCATCTTCCACTCCTGCCGGCTGGCACCTAAGGAGCTTTATGTTATGGGGAGAAGTATCGGAAGCGCCCCAGCAATTGAAGTGGCTGCGCACGCTTCAGACAAACTGGCGGGACTAATCGTCGAGAGTGGCTTTGCCGAAACAAAGACACTTTTAGATTGCCTCGGCATGCCGGTGGGGGAATTTGATGAAAAGCGCGACGCTTTTGCCAACAGTATCAAAATCAGCCGAATCTCAATCCCCACTCTAATTATACACGGGAAAGAAGACGCCCTGATCCCCCCCGCCCAGGCGCAAGAACTCTACCGCAGATCCGCCGCACAAAAAAAACAGCTTGTGCTGATTCCTCGCGGCAATCACAACACCCTAATGATCGCCGGCATCTCCAAGCAAGGGAAGTCCCCCTACTTTGAGGCCATTCGGGGATTTGCCGGCGGTTAAGTGAGCCGGTATAATTAGATAAAAATTTACCTCGTACCTCGTTCCCAGGCTCCGCCTGGGAATGACCCTCTGGAGGCAGAGCCTCCATTTACCTTACAAATGTAGAAATGGAACCATGACTCATTCACATTACGAATATAAAGTTGGAGGTTGCCTGCCGGCGGACGCCCCCACCTATGTGTGGCGTCAGGCGGATGACGACCTCTATAACTACTTGAACGCCGGCACATTTTGTTACGTCCTCAACTCCCGGCAAATGGGCAAGTCGAGTTTGCTCGTGCAGACAATAGGCCGGCTTCAGCAAGCCGGTGCGGTCTGCGCCGCCATTGACCTGACAGAAATCATCAGCCCCGACATCACCAGAAACGAATTTTATGGCAGCCTAACTTACACCTTAGCCGACAGTTTTAACCTCCTGGACACGATAGGCGGTTTTGACGCCTGGTGGCGCAAGTACAAAACCCTCTCCCCCCTCAAGCGATTGGGCATCTTTCTCAAAGATGTCCTCCTGAGAGAGCCCTCCATGTTGGACAAAGCGATTGTCATTTTTTTGGATGAAATTGATAGCGTCCTCAGATTGCCTTTCTCAGTCAGCGATTTTTTCGGTCTGGTTCGGGCTTGCCACAGCAATCGCGCAGACCAGCCAGAATACAACCGCCTGACTTTTGCTATATTAGGAGTAGCCTCCCCCTCGGATTTGATTAGAGACAAAGACCACAGCCCCCCCTTCAATTTTGGACAAGCAATTGAACTAGCCGGCTTTCAATTAAATAAATCTGAACCGATAGCTGAGGGGCTAAAAGACAAATCTCCCAAACACAAAAAATTGCTGCAAGCCGTGCTGTTCTGGACAGGCGGGCAGCCTTTCCTCACGCAAAAGCTGTGCAAACTGATTGTCGATTCGGAGGAGTCGCCCCCTGCCGGCAGTGAGGCGGAATGGGTGGAAAAATTGGTGCGAACTCGCGTCATTGAAAATTGGGAGAGCCAAGATGAGCCAGAGCATTTGAGAACCATTCGCGACCGGCTTCTCCGCAGCGAGCAGCGCCGCGTTCAGCTCTTGAAGCTGTACCAGCAAATCGCCGGACAGGGAGCTGTCCCAGCGGATGACAGTCCAGAACAGATGGAACTGCGGCTGTCAGGATTAGCAGTCAAGTACCAGGGCGAATTGCGGGTTGGCAATCGGATTTACCAGTCCGTATTTAACTCGGAGTGGGTACAAAAGGTGCTGGCTGCGATCCAGCCCGATCCCCACCCCCGCGACGCCGAGTTTCTCCAAACGCTAGCTGAATTAGAAACCAAACTTTTAGTGTCGCAGCTCGCCAATGTGGCTGAAGGGAAAATTTCCGACCAAGCTCTCTATGAGGTGGTGCGGGATATCACCTTGCAGGTGGGAGATTTACTCGGTGCGGATCGCGCCACTATCTTTTTGCTGAATGAAGACAAAACTGAGCTGTGGTCGCTTGTTGCGGAGAATCAAGGCGATGAATTCCTAGATATTCAGCTGCGAGTCGGGGAGGGTATTGCCGGTCAAGTCGCCGCCAGTAAGAAAACTATTAATATTACTGCCAAGGTTTACCAAGATCCCCGGTCTTGTCTGGTTAAAGACTTCGATAAAAAATATGACTACCGCACCTATAATATGCTGGCTTTTCCCTTCTTGACGGAAATCGGCGAGGTGGTTGCTGTCGTCCAGTTACTCAATAAGTTGAAACAGCCCGACAGTTCGCAGGGGAAACTGTCGCAGAGAATTGACAGGAAGGGCTTTACAAAAGAAGACGAAGAGCGATTGGCTCAATTTGTCCCTCCGATTCGGCGGATTCTGGAAATCTGCCAGTCCTCTTACAAAGCTACCAAAAAACTTCGGGCGACGGCGGCGCTGGCAGAAGCTACCCGCTCTCTTGACAAGAGCAGTTTAGATACCAAAGAAATCCTCCAGCGGGTGATGGATGCGGCTAAGAAACTGATGAGCGCCGATCGCAGCACGCTTTGGCTGCTAGACGAAGAGCGGGGCGATCTGTGGACAAAAATCCCGATGGCGGACGGCACCTTGATCGAAAAGCGCGTTCCCAGGAATGTCGGCTTTGTCGGCAAAGTGGCTGAAACCGGCGAACCCGAGATTATTCCCTTTGACTTGTACGACCATCCCTTCTCTGAAACCGCCAAAGGAACAGACCGGAAAACCGGCTACCGCACTTGCAGCTTGCTGTGCATGCCGGTGTTCAATCCCGAGCGCGAGTTGCTCGGCGTGACGCAATTGCTCAACAAACGAAAACCGGGAGTTTTCCCCACCTACAAACCGGCTGACTGGCCCAAAGCGCCCGAACAATTCAAGGCTAGCTTTGACGAAAACGACCGGCAATCCATGCAGGTTTTCAATGAGCGCGTGGGAGTTATCCTCCAGTACGCAAAAACTCACGAAGACCTGAAGCGGCTTGCGGAAATCCAGCCCAAGGAAGCTGTCCGCAACACCCTTGCTATGCTGATTAATGCAGCAGGCGACCGGAGTGATGAAACGCTCTACACCGCGCTTTTCAATATGCTGAATTTCCTGACTTCCTCTGTCGGTAAAATACTAGAAGCTGACCGCACAGCCATTTTCCTGCTGGATGCGAAGGGAGACGAACTTTGGTCGCTGATTGCGGAGGAAGAAGGGAGCGCCCCCACAGAAATTTCCCTTGCCGCTAATCGAGGGCTTCCTGCTGAAATTGTCGCGTCAAAATCTGTAAAGGCGCTCGCTGTAACGGCAGGCGGCTGGAAAAATAATCCCTCCCTCCTGCAAGCCACTGCCGGTCAATGTTGCAGCTACTCTACTCACAATATTTTACTCTTTACCCTGGCAAACCAGCAAGGGGATGTCGTGGCTGTTGTGGAGGCGCTCAACAAATTAAAATCCCCCCGGAGTGCCGGTGCGCCCCTTTCCGAAAAAATTGACCCTCAGGGATTTACCTGTGCGGACGAGGAGCGGCTGGCGAGCCGCGCTGACTCAATTATACCAATTTTGGAAGGGTTCCAATCTTTTCATAAAGAAATCCGAACCATTCAGGGACAGCGAGCGACAGAAGCGCTTTTTTCAGCGCTCAATTCAGTCAGCCAGAGCAGCGGGAATCCAAAAGAAATACTGCAGCGGGTGATGGAGGAGGCAAAAACACTTACGAATGCCGACCGCAGCACCCTTTGGCTGCTCGATCGCGAGCGGGGGGACTTGTGGACGGAACTCCCCGGTTTGGGGGAATTGCGGTGTGAGATTGGGGTTGGCTTCGCCGGCACTGTCGCCCAAACCCGCCAGCCGGTGATGATTCCGTTTGACTTGTACGAGTGCGAAGGTGCTGAGAATGCCAAAAAAACCGACCGGGAAACCGGCTATCGCACCTGCAGTTTGCTGTGCATGCCGGTGTTGAGTTTTGATGGCCAGGAGCTTCTCGGCGTGACACAATTGCTCAACAAGCGCAAACCGGGAAATTTTCCTGAATATAACCGAGCTGAATGGCCGGCAGCCCCGGACTGCTTCAAAGCTAGCTTTAATGAAAAGGATCTCCGGTATATGGAGATATTTAACAATCACGTCGGGATTCTGCTGCAAAACTCTCAGCAGCAGGATATATTGCGAACTGAGCTGGGCAGAGCTGCCGGTGACACCCCCTTAAATATGCCGAATTCGTAAGCTGTTAGGCTTTTAACCTGCTTTTCCCTTGAAAGGAGGCAGAGCCTCCAGAGGGCGTTCCCAGCCAGAGGCTGGGAACGAGGGAAAAACGAGGGAAAATCCAAAATTGGTATTAGTGAGCCGGTGGCGCTTTGGCTCCCGCACGACCTTTCCCCAAAAATACCAGCAGAGGCATCGAACAGAGGAAGGCAACTCCTACCACCCGAAAAATGTCTGCGAAAGACAGAACTGCGGCTTGTATGCTGACGGTCTGGCTCATTAAGGCAAGCGCTTGCTGGTGCGCCGTGACAGCATCCATTCCCCGACTCTGGAATGCCCCAGTTAGTAAGTCGAGACGCTGATTCGTTGCGATATCGTAAGGAGTGATATGAGCGAGCAGCACCGCTCGGTGAAAAGCCTCCCGCTGAGCGAGCAAGGTGGTGAGTGCCGCAATGCCGATACTGCCCCCTAATTGGCGAGTCAGGTTGTAAAAACCAGACCCCGCCGAGATATCTTGCTTGGGAAGCGATCCCAAAGTTGCCAAACTCAACGGGAGAAACATCAGCACTGTAACCCCACCGCGTTCGAGCAGGGGGAAAAATAGCTCGTCCGTCCCTGTCTGGGGATTGATATTTGCCAGCTGAAACATAACAAAGGCATTCCCCACCGCACCGCAACCAATCAAAAGTCGGGCGTCAACTTTAGTCGATATCTTGCCCAACAGCACCATTGCAATTGCTGAGGTTAAGGCACCGGGAGCGAGTAACCAGCCGGTTTGAGTCGCGGTAAAGTGAAGCACGCTTTGGGCGAAAATCGGCACGGCAAAGAGCGCTCCGTAAAGCCCCATACCGAGAATTCCAGAGTAAATGCTTCCAGCCACGAGAGAGCGGTGACGCAGCACCCGCAAGTCAACCGCAGGATGTTTTGTGCTGAGTTCGCGCCAGATAAACAGCCCGAGTGTGAGAGCGCTAACCACCGCCAAAGCCGTGATGTAACGAGATTCAAACCAGCTTTCTTTTTCTCCTTCTTCTAAGAATGTTTGCAAGCTGCCAACTGCAACCGCTAACAGCCCAATTCCCCACCAATCGACCGCTGTGCTGTGCTGGCTGTCCTTGATTTTATTTGGGGGCAAAAATAGCCAAGCCATCACGGTTGCCAATATTCCAAAGGGAAGATTGATGTAAAAAATCCAAGGCCAACCCATCGTATCGGTGAGGTATCCCCCCAAGGTTGGGCCAATTGCAGGGCCGGCAATCACGCCAACGCCAAACACAGCCTGCGCCACACCTTGCTCGTGGGGTGGAAACGTCTCGAAAAGAATGGCTTGGCCTTTGGCAAGCAACCCCCCCCCGCACAAACCTTGCAGGATGCGCGAAAAAATCAGCGCCGGCAGGTTAAATGACAGCCCGCACATCACCGAAGCAATAGTGAAGCCCACTAAAGAAAAGATAAAGTACCTTTTCTTCCCGAAATAATCTCCCAGCCAAGCCGTCAACGGAATCATGATAACGTTGGCGATTCCATAGCCAGTCACAACCCAGCCAATTTCACTCACGGTTGCGCCCAGACTCGCTTGCATGTCAGTCAGCGCTACGTTGACGATGCTGGTGTCGATGACTTCCAGAATTGCTCCCAAGGCAGCTGTCAAAGCGATTGCCCACTTTAGAGGGCCGGTGACATACCCAGACTTACTAACACTTGAAACCATCTTTTTTGCAGGAGCCACTCGTTTACTGCTCTCAGTATTAGAGACATTTAAAATTTTAATCATTGAAAAATATGCGGAAATAGTTACTGCTGGAGGCTATCAGAAACCGGGTTTCTTGAAGAAACCCGGTTTCTTGTTCTTTCTTGATGCGGGGGATTAATTTTCGGTTCATTTTGGCCGGCTTGCTTAAAATCCTACGGCTCGGCAGCCATCTGCTGGCGGTTCTCAACAGCAGCGGTACTCACCGTGACGGTGACGCTCAAACCGGCTCGGAGTTTGTGCTGCGGATCGGCATCCGGCAAAAAGCTTAACCGCACCGGCAGCCACTGCACCACTTTATTGAAATTCCCCGTGGCATTGTCGGGAGGCAGCAGCGCAAATTGAGCCCCTGTCGCCGGACTGAGCCCCTCAACTTTGGCTCGGAAAACTTCGCCCGGATAGGCATCCACTCGCACTTCTGCCGCTTCTCCCACGCGCAAATCTTTTAACTCCGTTTCCTTAAAATTCGCTCGCACATAAATTGTTTCCGTCTCCAGGGGAACGACTGCCAAAAGTGGCTGTCCGGGCTGAACTTTCTGGCCGACTTCCCCCGTCAGCTGCCCGACATAGCCGGTAACGGGTGCCTTGATAGCGGTATATTCCAACTGCTGGCGAGCTAGAGCCAAAGCGGCTTCGGCTTGTTTCACCTGAGCTTGAGCGCTCTCGGTTTGATCCTGCTGCACAGTCACTTTTTGAGTAGAAGCTTTCGTTTCAGCAACCTGCGAGCGAGAGGCATCGGCTTGTGCCACTGACTTTTGCACTTGAGCTCGGGCATTATCGATCTGAGCTTCGGCTTGCTGGAGTCGCGATCTGGCACTCTCAACCTGAGCTTGCGCTTGTTGCAATTGAGACTGAGCGCTCTTAACCTGAGCTTGCGCTTGCTGCAGTTGCGCTCGCGCGTCATTCACTTGAGCTTCTGCCTGCCCGACTCCTTCATTCGCCACCGTCAAATTGGCTTGAGCAGTATTAAAAGCCGCTCGTGCGGTGTCTTGCTGCTGAGCAGGAATCGCCCCCTGCCCGAACAGGAATTCATAGCGCTGCAAATCAGTTTGAGTTCTGGTGACTTCTGTCTCAGCTTGGGCAACCTTAGCGCGGGCGGCGCTCACGCCTGATTCGGCTTGCCGGATTCTAGCTTGCTGAGCCTCGACGGCTGCGACTGCCCCCTCCACTTGCGATTTTGCCGCACTCACGCCCAATTCCGCTTGCTGCAACTGAGCGTCAGCTCCCTTCCTTTCGGATTGCGCTTGCTTGACGTTGGTTTCAGCTGCAACAACCGCAGCTTCTTGCGCTTCTAAATTCGACTCAGCTTGCTGAATTTGAGTCGTGTTTGTATTGGCGGTGAGCGATACGGTGTCAGCAGAACTCTTTAACTGAGCCTTTGCTGAGTTTAGATTCGCTTCCATTTGCTGGATTTTTAGCTGCAGGTCTTCGTCCTGCAAAATAACTAGAGTCTGCCCAGCTTTGACGAGAGCGCCATCCTTGACCAGCACCTGTTTAACGGTCGCTGATATTTTTGGCGCGACCGGAGAGATGTGCCCTTCAATTTGCGCGTTGTCCGTGGAAACGTGTGTGTGTTGAAATTGCCACCACCGCCATCCGGAAACAGCTCCAAAAGCCAGACCGCTCGCTCCCACAACCGCCAGCAGCCACCGGTGCCGGTTGAAGAAAGACGGTTTTGTTTTGGCTTCACCGGCTGTTTCCCCGTCTGGCTTAGATTCGTCTCCCTCTGGCTGAATTTCAGGCCGGTATTCGCTCTCACCTTCCTTCCGCAGAGCCGGCTGGCTAGCGGGTGACGGCGCTAAGTCATCAGATTTGACTCTAGATTCAACCGCTGTGTTGGTCTTCATTTTTATTGTCTGTACTTGTAATTTTGGCTGGCAAAGTGCTAATCCCGCGCACGAAAACACCGACGCAAGTCTCGATGTAGCTCTCGCGACTGTAGCCTAGTGAGGTTGGGGTTGCATTGCGGCGCAGCATGCCGGCGAGCAGCATGCCGGTAAACAGATCCACTGCCGGTTTCAAGTCGATATCCTCGCGGACGTCACCCCGCTTTTGAGCTTTGCGCAGGTAAGTCACCAGCTTTTCTCGCAGCGGTAAAACTGCCTCGGCGATAATCCGGTTCGCCGCTTCCGGGTGGCGCTTCGCTTCTCCAATGAATGTCCGGATTAGGGCTTCATGTTCTTCCAGCATGCTGTTGTACAGCGATGCGTAGTGCCTGAGATCCTCAGTTAAGTTCTGAGTCCACTCGTCTTGGTGAGCCAGGGCTTCTACTTGCAAAGCTGTAGCCTGCGCGACAACTGCACCCAGCAGCTCGTCTTTGCTGTGGAAATGCCGAAATAGCGTCACTTCATTCACGCCGGCAACACGGGCAATTTCCCTGGTTGTCGCCCCCGCTACCCCCGCTCGGGCAAAAACTTCCGCCGCTGCTTTCAGCAGCCGAGTCCGGGTTTGTTGGGTTTTTTGCTCGGTACGATCCATGTTTGTCATGCAAGTGCTTACTTGCAGTATAAGGCACCGGCTCGGCGCAGCGCAAGGGGCACTCCAAATAACTGCCCATTGGACATAGGGCATCGGGCATAGGGCGCTGGGCGTCCTTAGCACATCTGCGAGCTTCTGTCAAGGAGATAAAGTGGAGCGCCAGAGGCTGTCAGCAGTAGCCGATTTGCTAACACTTGTCCCCTCGTTCCCAGGCTCCGCCTAGGAATGCACAAAGGGAGGCTCTGCCTCCCTTTCCCCTGATTCCCCTTTGTCCCCTCGTTCCCAGGCGGAGCCTGGGAATGCACAAAGGGAGGCTCTGCCTCCCTTTCCCCTGATTCCCCTTTTAAAATCTAAAACCTAAGTTTATTAAAGAAACCAGCTTTCCTAAAAACCAGGTTTATTTAACAAGCTTTTAGGCTTTTAATCTTCCTATCTACCCAAAGGAGGCAGAGCCTCCAGGACCTCGTTCCCAGGCAGAGCCTGGGAACGAGGGATAGAGGCTTTGCGCGTTCTACACTTTACGAAATACCTGTCCGAGCTGCTTGCAGGCTTCTTCAATCTTGTCAATACTGCCCGGATTCACCAATCCGAAGTAGTCAAAAACATACACCCGGTTATTTTGAGTGGCTTTCAGCTTACTCCAGAAAGGCTCCGACTTGAACTCCTCCAAAATCCCCTGCCCCATATCCACAACCAAAAGCACCTCTGGATTGGCTTCCAAGACTTTTTCTGGCGAGAGCGTCACGTACCCGCCCACAGGGCTTTTCCCCTGCAAGTCCGCCACGAGATTTTTGGCCCCAAATTTTTCCAGCAAATCCCCCGCCCAACTGTTTTTATTCGGTGCCAAAATTGGCTGCCGGCTCACCAGCACCAGTGTGGGTGGGGATTCGACTGCCGGTTTTCCCAAAAAGGATTGATATCGCGCCAGCAGTGGGGCGGGGTCAGCACCGATAGAGCGAGCCACGCTTTCGGTAATTGACGCCAGGTCATCCCACTTTTTAATATTAGTCGAAAGCGTGGCAATCTTCAAATCTTTCAATTTGGGCAGGAGCTGAGCGTGAAACTCTTCATTAACCACCACCAAATCAGGTTTGAGAGCCACGATTTGTTCCAAACTGGGTGGCGTCTGCCCCTGACTGACTCGCGGAATGTCTTTAAATCGGGCATCCTTATCCAGCAACCGGCTGCCGCCAACACCAGCCAGTTTGGTTTTATCCAGATTGGCGACAATATCAGAAGTGAGCGAAGTGAGACTGACAACCCTAGAGGCTACCTTTTGAGCCGTGCTAGCTGGCGGGGTGGTAGCAGTGGCACAAGCCACCAAAACCAAACTCAATAATAGTGTGACACCGGCTGCTATCCAGCGACGAAACATAAAACAAATCTCCCAGTACAAACAGCTGTTTTCAAAGAGCGGTGACAGGTAAATCAGAAGGGGAGCATACCACTGTGCCGGCGAATTTTGTGCAATCAGTCGCACCGGCATCTCTACTATACGGGATATAGCGTTTCTCAAATTAGTGTGCTACGGAGAAACTCCGTAGGGGCGGGCACGGGGGCATTGGTGTCAACTTAAGCTGTGTCCCATAGTCTCCCGGCGGTTGAAACCGCAGCTACACAGACCAAACCCGCCTGCGCGGGTTTGAAAACTCCCGCTCTTCTCTTAAGTCCGCGTAGGCGGACTTCGTTTGTATAGCCGCGATTTCAATCGCCAGGAGCTTAAGTTGACACCAGTGGCACGGGGGCACCGCCCCTACGACAATGTGTTTAGGGGCTATAGTACATCAATCTGAGAACCGCTATATTCACCGGCGCTCACCGACTTTCTAACATCTATCTTATGACAGATTTACATCCGCTTCTCTCGTTCCGACGCAGAGCCTGGGGACGCCGCTCGCTGGGCACGCGCCGGTCGCCTGCGCCGGCACTGTTTGGGCGTCGCACAAATAGGAGAGCGCTCTCCTGTAACGAATGCTAAAATGCCCCTGTTCCGTCACCAACCGCGCTGGAGAGCCGGCACGGAACGGCTATCGTCTTTCTGGATTGCAACGCCAGTTAACTGACTGTTATAGCACTTTTCACTTGAGTGGAGTACAGTCTGGAGATCCCCCCAAACGGGGCGGGCACGGGGGCACCGCCCCTACGATTGGGGGGCGCAAGAGAATGTTCCCCTCCTTTTTAAGGGGGGGCTAGGGGGGGATCTAATATCTGTACCTCACTCGGCTGAAATCTGCTATATATGCCTGATTGCGGCTGTCGGGGGGGACCCGCGAGGGGCACGGAGAGCAATCAGCAGCCACTTCGATGAGCTGTCCGGCTGCCGTGCTTGGTGCTGCCGGCGGGGAAATTTTGGTCCCAGAGAACCCATTGGCTGCCAACATGAGAGCGATCCCGATTTCTGAAATAGAAATAATGCTTTTCATGGCTGCTTTGTCCCGTAATTCGGGGAGTACATAAAAGTAGATATTTCGCTTGCCGGTTTAAATTAGAGCGATAACGGCCCCAAGAGCAGGAAATCTAAAACCAATCCGGAAAGCGCTTAACAAGTAATGATTTATGCCTTTTATCTCGCGCTCCAAGGCGGCTTCCATAAGAGCGCATCATTACTTTTACGCGACTGCTAATCCTTACTATTAAGCACTGCCGCAGGCTGCTAATTGAGACATGGAACATTACCTCCTAAACTGGCGTGCGAAACCATCCACCACAATCTTGCTGCCATTTAGAAGATTATTGCTGTGGAGAAAAGGGACTTAAAAACCGGAATTAAAAATTCCTGGTAAAAAACCTGGGAAACTATAGCCAGAGCAGTTTTTTTTGCTTCTAAACTCAGACACTAAATGCCTTAACTCTCTTAAATCCCTTAAAATTGACACAAAGCCCCTATCTGCCGTATGCTTGGCAGAGGAGCCATCCGCTGAATTCGGGACAGTCTAAGCTTTTCCCCAATCCTGGCCCTCCCCTTTCACCGAAACAGAGGGGCTCGGAGGGTTGGGTTGCTACGCCTTGGACTGGTAGCCAGCGGAAGTCCAGCAACCTTGAGTTAACACGCGCAACACAATGGCCTCATCCAAAGCAAGACGCGCTCGCGGTCGGATACTGACGGATAAAGGATGGAAGAAAATCTGGGATGCGGTCAAAGAAAATTTTCCAGATGGACATACTCTGGCAGATATATCAAACCTGACTGACCGCACTATCAATGAACGCGCTAGTGGCCATTTTGTATCCGTTGATACGGTTTCTAATATATTGAACCGGCGGGCTGGGTCTGACAAGAGTAAAATTGAGAGTCTTTTTAGCGCCTTGGGCCAAAAGCTGGATGAGGATGACCATGTTTTGGCCAACGCCCATGTGTCACAACTCAACTCGAACGTTGTGGGGCGTGAAGGGGGGATGGCCAACGCCGGTATCAGCCAAGACGCCAAAATTACCGTCAACCGGGCAGCGGGCGGCGTGGTTAGGGCCAGTTGGGGAGAAGCGCCTGATGTCTCCGGTTTCGTTGGGCGCACTGAGGAGCTGGCAGAACTAGAGCAATGGATTGTGCGGGATGGCTGCCGGCTGGTGGCGCTGTTGGGCATGGGGGGAATTGGCAAAACTGCCTTGTCTGTCAAGCTGACACAAACGATTCAGGGTGAGTTTGAATCCGTCATCTGGCGAAGTCTCCGCGAAGCCCCTCCTGTGGACAAGCTACTGGCAGAGTTAATCAAATTCTTGTGCGAACAGCAGCAAACCGATTTGCCAGACGCAACCGGCGAGAGAATAACCCTGCTTATTGATTATTTACGAGCTTCTCGCTGTCTGGTAGTTCTGGATAATGCTGAGTCCCTGTTGCAAAGTGGCACTCACGCAGGAGAGTATCGAGAAAGCTATGAGACTTATGGCGAACTGCTCAGACGGGTGGGAGAATCCACGCATCAAAGTTGCTTGGTGCTAACCAGTCGGGAAAAACCGGCAGATGTGGCACCCTTGGCAGGAGAAACCCTGCCGGTTCGAGTCAGGCAACTCAGTGGGTTGCGGGAAGCGGCACGCAACATTCTTCAGATCCAGGGATTGTTCGGTTCAGAAGATGAAAAAATACGGCTCGTTGATTTATATCAAGGCAATCCTTTAGCTTTAAAGATTGTTGCCGCCCGGATTAAAGAAGTCTACAATGGTAAAATAGCTGAATTTTTCACGCAAGACGAACCGGTTTTTGGAGATATCAGCAAGCTGTTGAGGCAACAAGTAGATCGCTTGTCAGATTCAGAAAGGCAGGTCATGTACTGGCTGGCAATCGCGCGAGAGCCGGTTTCGATCTCAGAATTGCGCGAGGATATTCTCTCATCTAGCGGGAAGCGAGAAGTCCCTGACGCTCTGCGCTCGCTCGTCTGGCGCTCGCTCACAGAAAAAGCAGGGGACAAGTTCACCCTGCAAAACCTAGTCATGGAGTACATCACCGGGCGATTTACAGAAGAAGTCCGCTCGGAAATTAGAGCGGGACAGCCTCAACTCTTTAACAGCCACTCCCTGATCAAAGCGACAGCAAAAGACTGCGTTAGGGACACACAAATTCGCCTCATCCTCAAGCCTTTGGCTGAGAAGCTATTCGCTGATTTTCGCAGCCAAGCGGGGGTCGAAGCCCAGCTCAAACAAATCCTGTCAGGACTCCCGAAAAATTATAGGCCGGGATATGCCGGCGGCAATATTATCAATTTACTCCTGTCTTGGCAAACAGATTTAACGGGCTGGGATTTCTCTAACCTAACAATTTCTCAAGCTTTTCTCAGAGAGGCAAACTTGCGCGGGGTTAATTTTGCTAGCGCTAATTTAGCTCGCTCTATTTTTGCTGAAAATATAGATAGTATTTTGGCCGTTGCATTCAGCCCTGACGGACAATTATTGGCTGCCAGTGATTTCGCCGGCGAGATTCATTTGTGGCAAGTTGCAGGAAATCAAAAACTTTTTACCCTCAAGGGGCACATCTCTGTAGTGCGGTCAGTTGCTTTTAGTCCTGACGGCAGGGTTATCGCCACCGGCAGCGACGACGCAACAGTAAAACTGTGGGATGCCGGCACTCATCAGTGCCTCAGAACTTTACAAGGGCACACCCGCCGGATAAGTTCCGTCGCTTTCTGCCCTCAAGGGAATATTCTAGCCACCGGCAGCGACGACGCAACAGTGAAATTGTGGGAGGTTCCCACTGGTCAATGCCGCGCTACTTTAGCCGGACACGCCGGCAGGGTGCGTGGTGTGGCCTTCAGCCCCGACAGCCAAACGCTGGCCAGCGCCAGCAGCGATAAAACAGTGAAGCTGTGGGATGCTAGTAGCGGTCAGTGCCTAACTACTTTAAAAGGACACCAAAAATCCGTTTATGCGGTTTGTTACAGCCCTAATGGAAAACATCTAGCTACCGGCAGCGCTGACAAAACGGTCAAGCTGTGGGATATCTCCAATATCGGCAACAGTCAGTGTTCCGCCACTTTAACAGAACACAGTGCAGAAGTTTCTTCAGTGGCGTTCAGTCCGGACGGACAAATTTTAGCTAGTGGAAGCTATGACCAAACAGCGATCCTGCGAGATATCCGAGATATGCGCAGCTGTCGGGTTTTAACGATTTGCCAAGGGCACAGCAGCTGGATACACTCAGTTGCCTTCAGCCAGGACGGGCAAACCCTAGCCAGCGGTGGCGACGATCGGGCGGTAAAACTGTGGGATATTCGCGAAGGTCAGTGTTTAGCCACTTGGCGGGGACGCCCCAGTTCGGTGCATTCAGTTGCTTTCAGTCCTGAAGGTAATATTTTGGCAAGTGGTGGCGCTGATAGCGGGGTCAAGCTCTGGGATATCAGGGATGGCAAGTGCCTCAATATTTTGTCAGGGCATGCCGAGCGAGTGTATTCAGTTGCTTTTAGTCCGGACGGGCAAATTCTCGCGAGCGGCAGCGACGACCGGACGGTACGGTTGTGGGATGTCAGTCACAGTAAATGCTCCCACACTTTGCGGGGACACACTCATCGAGTGCGCACAGTCGCTTTTAACCCTAAAGGTAAAATTTTTGCTTCTGGCAGCCGCGATTGTCGGGTGAAGTTGTGGGATGCTGATACGGGCCAGTGTCTGGCGACTTTTCAGGAAGAAACAGATTTAGTGTACGCAGTTGCTTTCAGTCCGGACGGAAACATTATTGCCAGCAGCAGCGATGACTACAGCATTAAGTTACGAGATGTCTGTACGGGTGAGGATCTGGCAATTTTGCGGGGACACGAGAGAGAAATAAATTCACTGGCTTTCAGTTCGGATGGCCAAATTATAGCTTCTGGAAGCGGTGACAGTACGGTACGGTTGTGGGATGTTAGAACCCGTGAGTGCTTAGTGATTTTGAAAGAACACGCCAACTGGATATTTTCAGTGGCTTTCAGCCCGAATGATAAAATCTTGGCGTCTGGCAGCGGCGACAGTACAGTGCGCCTCTGGGATATCAGCACTTATCAATGCTTAGCTACTTTGCGGGGTCACGCTGACTGGGTGTATTCCGTTGCTTTCAGTCCGAACGGGGAACTTTTGGCTTCTGGCAGTGCGGATGAAACAATTAAACTGTGGGATGTAAAAACCGCAGAGTGCAAAACAACGCTCTCGACGCCAAAACCTTACGAAGGCATGAACATTACGGGGGTTACAGGTTTGAGTGAAACAGCGGTGGCAACGCTTTTAACTTTAGGGGCAAAAGTATTTTATAGCAATGGACAGTCAGTTTAGGACATGGGCATTGGGCATTGGGCATTGGGCATTGGGCATTGGGCATTGCTGTCAGTCTTCCCCATGCGCCATGCCCCATGCACCATGCCCCATACGCTATGCCATTAGTGTCCTAATCTAAGTTATAGCGGTTTGCATCTGGGTGAGGTACAGATATTAGATCCCCCCCTAGCCCCCCCTTAAAAAGGGGGGGAACTTTCTCAAAGCCCCCCAATCGTAGGGGCGGGCACGGGGGCACCGGTGTCAACTTAAGCTCCTGGCGATTGAAATCGCGGCTACACAAACGAAGTCCGCCTTCGCGGACTTAAGAGAAGAGCTAGAATCTTAAAACCCGCGCAGGCGGGTTTTGTCTGTATAGCTGCGGTTTCAACCGCCGGGAGACTACGAGACACAGCTTAAGTTGACACCAGTGGCACGGGGGCACCGCCCCTACGCTCATCGGGTTTATGAACCATAGTACATCAAACTGTGAACCGCTATAATACTGCTATATCTTTCTCTTGGCGTTCTTGGCGTCTTGGCGGTTCATTATTAAACTGGGATCGGAGGGAACTCCTGCAGCTTCTAGACTCCGTGCTAGCTAGGGAACGACCTAACTATTTACCTTAATTACAGACTGTAAAATTTTAACGGCCCACTCTTCCGCACTGATTCCCGACGCTTTGGCTGTTTCTAAAATTGCAGCTTGCAAAGAGAAAGGAATCTGCAACGTTAAACAGCAAGCCGGCTGAGTGCTTTCGCTCTCTTGCTGTTCTGTTGCATTTTTGGCAGCTGTTGTGTTATTTTGGAGTAAATCTTCTGGCATCGCTTCCCCATCTTGATCATGGGTGCTGGTTTTTCTACCTTTCCTGGAGCCATTCGTTAGCTGTCGGGGCTCCTGATATTCTTTGGCTATCTTGACAACGTGATGGTAGGTGATGCGGCCAGAAGGAGCCGTAGTGACAGCTTTAACCCAAGCTTCTCTTTGCTTCTCAGCCGGCAGAGCTGTCAGGGGGCGTGCTTGGCGTTCGTTAGCCGGCAGGGTTTCAATCCCTGCGCCGTGGCGCAGGTTTTCCATCAGGACAGCAGCCTCAATCAGCTGATAAGCGGAGCGCCAAGAAATCTGCCAGCGAGCGGGACAGTATTTTTCAAAAGAGCTGTAGTTCTGCCTGTACAGGCGTTTGTCCCGAATCTGCCTTAAAGCCTCTCCCATCTCCCAGAAGGCTTTTATCCCCCGCTGTACCTGAGCTTCCAGATTCTCCAGTTCTATTTGCTCCGGTTGAGTCAGTTCCTCAGATGCCGGCACAATTTGAGCCTCAGAGCGGGTGGTGTCCCCGTCTGTCTGTTTCATATACGCCCTCTCGAAAGTGATTCAGTTGAATGAGCCGTTCTCTGCAAGCCGTCAGAGCGGGCCACAGCCGGTGGCCCGCCGGTGGGGGAGAGCGAACTCCTAAATTACTCCTAAATTACTCCTGAAATCGTCCGCAGTATAGGTCGCTTAACAAAACTATGAAAATAGAACGCAATAAGAAACTTCAAATTTGGGTGAGCGAGGAGGAGTACGCTCGGCTCGATGCCGAGTCCGCCCGTCAGGGAATTCCGATTGCGCAAGTAGTGCGTTCTTTTATCCGCCAGCTGCCAGCCATTGACCTGTCTGAGGAGTCCGCTGTTTGAGGGGTGAGGCCCAAGGTTGGGTGCCGGCGGCGGGTGCAGGGGGAATTGCCGGCATCCTAAAAACCAGGGGCGGCGTCGAAAATAACCAGCCGCGAGTTAATTTAGATATCAGTAAGGGAAAAGTCTCAATGCAGCGAGATGCTCTGGTTGTTGGGATTAATCGCTATCCTTTTTTGAAAAAATTGCCAATCAGCGACGCTCAACACCTGACGGCGGCGGCAGCGGATGCGGAGGCAGTGGCTCGCCTGCTGGAAACTCACGGCAATTTTACGGTGCGGCGCTTTCCCAACTCTCTGATTGACGGCAAATTGCAGGTCGATCCGAAGGCACTGATGACGGCAGAGGAATTGGAAAAAGAGATCGCTCGCCTGTTCAATCCCAACACCGGCAGCCCCCCAGACGCGGCACTGCTGTATTTTGCCGGACACGGATTGCGGCGGGAAGTCACAGGCGGCGTCACCGAAGGCTATCTGGCAACCAGCGATGCCGGTCCGAGAAAAGAGAAATGGGGGGTGTCCCTGCAGTGGTTGCGCCAACTGCTGAAAAAGAGTCCCGTGCGGCAGCAGATTGTCTGGCTGGATTGCTGCAGGAGCGGCGAACTGTTTAACTTTGCCACGGAAGACTTACAGGTGGCGGACTCCGAGAAGGTGCGCTTTTTTATCGCCGCAGCCCGAGATTTTGAGGATGCCCACTCCAACTTAACGGGAGAACGCGGGGCGCTGACTGAAATTCTCCTGGATGGACTCGACCCCAGTGCCAAGGGTGCTGTCACCAGCGTCAGCCTCACGAAGTTTATCAACCGGCAACTGCTTCTCGTTCCCCAAAAGCCGATTATCCATTGTGACAAACGCCCACTCATCTATCTGACGGCAACTCCTGAGAAAAGACATTTATTAGAAAAGCGTTTGGGGAGTGGACCAGTTTCGCCAGATAGCGGCAGAATTCTCTCTCGCAGAGAATATCTGAACCGGCAGGGATTGCTGTCACAGGTGAAGAATGAGGTAGACAGTCGCCTGGAGCATTCGCTGCACAATGCGGTGCTGATTAATCTGGGGAAAGAGAAGCAACCGCAACAGGTGCAACGCCCTTGGGATGTAGAGGTGAAGGTTGGGAATCAGTCGCCGGTGGCGCTGCCCCAGAGGACGGAGATTATCGACGTATTTGACGATGAAACGATCGCTGGAAAGCTGCTGATTCTGGGTGCGCCGGGAAGCGGCAAGACGACGACTTTGCTAGAACTGGCGCGGGAGTTAGTCGAGCGGGCGGGATTGGATGCGAATCAGCCGGTGCCGGTGCTGTTTAACCTTTCGAGTTGGAAGGATGACAAGCAAACTATAGCGGAATGGTTAGTGGCTGAACTCAAGGATAAATATCGGGTTCGTCAGGATATTGGGCAAAAGTGGCTTGCCGGTGGCGAATTGTTGCCGTTGCTGGATGGGCTGGATGAGTTGGCATCGGAGCGGCAAGAGAAATGCGTGAGAGAGATCAATCGGTTTATAGGGAGTGAGGTGCAGTCGCGCCATCTGGTCGTGTGCAGTCGCCGTGAAGAGTACGAACAGTACGAAACTCAGTTAGAACTGAATGGTGCCATTTGCTTGCAATCTCTAACTGAGGCACAGATTCAGAAGTATTTGGAGGGTGCGGGACGTTCAGAACTCTGGCCCAGTATCGAAGCTGATTTCCAGCTCTTGGAATTGGCTAAGTTTCCACTGCTGCTGGCAATCATAACTTTGGCGCTAGCCGGTGAAGAACTATCCGTTGAAGAATGGCACAAATGTTCTTCTGCTGAAACCCGCCGCCGGTATTTGTTTGATGCTTATATTGCGCAAATGCTGAGACGAAAAATCAAAGCGCAGTGGTATGCCAAAGGCAAGGAGCCTCGCGAGGCTAATATAAAAAATTGGTTGACTTGTCTTGCTAAAAGGCTTACAGAAGATTCTCAAACTGAGTTTTTAATAGAGCGAATGCAGCCCGCTGCTTGGCTGCCGGCTACTTGGCGCGACCGTCAAATTTACGCTCTGGGAGTGGGGGGAATTTTGGGACTCATTGCCGGAGCGGTCTTTGCGCTCTTTTACCTCTTTCCCTTAATTACCTTCCTGCCTTTTCCTTTATTAATAAAAACCCCTGCTGGCAGAATAGCAATATTTGCCTCTTTGTTTATAGGTATATGTTTTGGATTAATTTTTTGGCTGCTCTTTTATTTAACTTTCGGACAAGAAAAAAAAATCAACCTGTAGAGACTTTGAATGTGACAGTAGGGAGTATAGGAAAGTCTCTAATTCTTGGACTGATTCTGGCACCGATAAGTTCGATCATCGTTGAACCATTATTGCGTTTGAGCGGTTCGCCAATAAGGGCAAAACCGATTTTTTTTCTTTTAATTATCGCGCCCCTTATGATGATAATTTCACAAATGCCCGGCCCTGAAATAGAAACAATAAAAACCCCTAATCAAGGCATTTGGGAGTCCTTAAAAGCAGCGCTCATCTTCGCCTTAATCGGAGCAACAACGTTAGGGTTATCCGCTTTCCTGATGAGGGAACAGCTGTTTGTAGTTTTTGTCTCATGGATGTGGAAATCCTCGGGGGTGATGCCATCTTTTGTATTGTCTCCAGTGCAAACCGCCGGTCTTGTTTTACCGGCCATACTGGTAGGGCTGTGTTTTGGGCTGAGTCAAGCCGGCACAGCCTGCATTCAACATTTCAGCCTGCGCGTCGTTCTCTACTGCAAGGGCTTTATTCCCTGGAACTATGCCCGGTTTCTCAACTATGCCACCCAGCGAATGATCCTGCAACGAGTCGGCGGGCGCTATCGTTTCATCCATCGCCTGCTGCAAGACCATTTTGCCAATATGGGGCAATAGTGGTTGGTAGCGATGGACACTTAGCGATCGCTCTTGGGAATACGGATAGCAATACACCCCTACTGCCCCAGCACCTTCACCACGCGATCGATCCAACGCAGGGAGCCGATTTTCTTCTGCGGGTTGTCATCCTTGAGGACCTTAATGGCAATCTGGATAACTTTTTCAACAATTTTTCGATTGGCGAAATCCCGATCGTCACCGCGGATTTCAATTTTACGCTCAAACAACACCTGGGTCACTTCCTCATCTGTCGGTAATAACTGTTGCCTGACTTTTTCAGCCACAGTCAAAAGGCTAGAGTGTGCCGATTGAAAAGCTGCATTAAGGGCATCATTACTGGTTATAATCGCCATTAAGCCTTCTTCAATAAACTCCCAATCGTCAGGATCTAGTTCAAGTTGCTCCCCAACCTCGAATAGGTTGGATTGTTCTAAGGAACTCAGGGAAACTTTTGGACTTTTCAAAGCCAGCAATAGAGCAAGTAATGTGTTAAAGGCAGTGGAGTTCATCGCGCAATCGTGCTAATTTAGATATCAAGTCACAATTGTAATAGATGCTGAGGATGTGAAACGATCAGTTGTAGTCGCTGGTGAATAGATAAGTACAAATACGCATGACTGTAAAAAACTGTAAAAATAGCTGTTTCGATAGCTAGTAGGGGTGGCGCAATTTTTACAAAAAGTTACAGACTGTAGAGGAATTAGCCTGAAATACTTAGCAAGGGTTTGCTCTTTATGATGTATTCGGTGAGCCAATGGGGTAATATATCCAAATGAGCCAATCTTAGTTGATGAGGGAAAGATGAAGCGACACGCTTTAGCAGTTGGCATCAATCGTTATCCCTTCCTGAAGGCTGGGGGTAACACCACACATCTGAGAACCCCAGCAACTGATGCAGAGACGATCGCTCAGCTTTTAGAAACCTACGGTGGCTTTAGGTTGCGACGACTGCCCGAAGGTATCAACGATGGTAAGAGACAAGTCGATGTCGCTGGCCTAGTTACGGCAGCAGGACTGCAAGAAGCTATTACTCACTTATTCTGTCCAACAGGAGGCTACATCCCAGATACAGCACTGCTATTTTTTGCAGGACAGGGTTTGCAGAACCAACGTGAGGGGCTGACAGAAGGCTTTTTAGCAACCAGCGACGCTTCTCCGAGAAAAGATAATTGGGGCGTTTCTCTCCATTGGTTGTGCGAAGTTTTATTAAAAAGTCCAGTAAAACAGCAAATTGTCTGGCTGGATTGTTGCTATAGCGGGGAGTTGTTGAATATTTTGACAGCGGCAGAGTTAAAAAATTGGCTTTCAGGGGGTGATCGCTGTTTAATAGCTGCTTCTCAAGATAATCTAAATTATGCTATAGGCGAGCGCGGTGTCTTGACCAATGTATTATTACAGGGGCTTGACCCCCTGCAGCAACCACAAGATGAGTGGATAAGCAGCTGGACGCTCATAACGTTTCTCAGGAAACAATTAGAAACTAATCCCGTTTTAAAACTCCAGATTCCTTTGTGCCGAACCTTTGGGGAAGAGATTCGATTTTGGCCCGGTCAGAGACGGTTGTTGGTGTCAAATAGTGCTTTGAATTTAGGAAAACGCGCTGCAGCAATAAAGCGCTCCGCACTGGTAGTTGGCATTAATCGCTATCCATTTCTAAAAGATTCACCCACAAGCGAAGCTCAACATATAACAACAGCAACAACCGATGCTGAGGCGATCGCCCGTCTTCTCGAACTCTACGGAGACTTTGAGGTCACTAGACTCCCTTCTTGGCCAGATATATCCCAATTCAATCCAACAGAACTGGTAAAAGCAGAAGACCTTCAAACTGCTATTGAGCAATTATTCAGGCCAACTGCAAGTCAAATTCCTAATACAGCGCTGCTGTTTTTTGCCGGTCGCGGACTGCGGCGGGAGTACGAGAATGGAGAATCAGAGGGTTTTCTAGCAACCAGTGACTCAAATTTTAGAAAGCGCTGGGGCATTTCTCTCAAATGGCTTCGGGAGTTATTGCAAAAGAGTAAAGTGTCCCAGCAGATTGTTTGGCTTGATTGTGGGTTCAGTGGTGAATTTTTAAACTTTAATCAGTCCCGTGAAATTAAAAAAGGGCAGAGTCGTTGTTTCATCGTTGCGGCACAGCGAGCGGAGCAAGCTCATGCGCGTGACGGGCGAGGATTATTAACTAGCGCTCTCCTCCAAGGAATTACCCCTAAAAATAATTTGGAACCCATAGATAACTACTCTCTGACTAATTTTATTAAGGATTTTTTTAAAGAAGAAACTCTTCAATATCCTGATTTTATTAATCTTGGCGACGAAATTATTTTAACGGGAAGTGAGGGGGTTATGCAATACCTACATTCCCAACACCCACTGCATCAATTGTGGGAAAATACAGAAGAATGGTTTTCCAACGATTATGAAAATTTACTTGTCAAACATAGCGCTGCCGAAATTTACGAATATTTTGAATCCGATCCCCTTCGAGCCAACCGATATAAAGCAGAAATCGAGAAGGCCATAGGTTGTAATTTCCCCGAAATTTGGTTCCAAACAAGGGATTCTATTCAAAATATACACGAATCGCTGAAGCACCTTTGTGGGGCTTTTTTCTGCGGACAGACGAAGAATCCAGGCCGTCGTCACATTTCTATTGGCTCCGCATACTTAATCGCGTTGATGGCTCATCAAAAGGCGTGGGGAAATGTACAACCCTTAACTAAAAGCGTTCCTAATTGGGCCAACTTGACACAAGCTACCAGTCCGTTGTTTCCTTGGCAAGACCCAGCTACCGCCCAAACATCGGCTATGGCCCTGTATGACCTCTTTCTTCGCTTATTTGAAAAACGCAGTCAAGAGGTTGAGTCCCAAGTGAAGACAGCATTTTTTGACAACTCGGGTAAAATACTGAAAATCCAATTCAAGTGGAAAGCCAATCAAGCGTCTGAGAATCGTCCGGATAGTCTGGCCCAGGGGGTAGCTCGAATTCTTAACCAAGAGAACATCTCAGTCCCGGATACGGCTAGCAACACCAGAACCGCGATTTTGCGGTTGTGGAGAAATATGCTGGTTAGTGAGGAAGGTTTTATGAGTCCTGGGGTTGTCTATATGCAAGGACCATTGCTTGTAGTATCATCTACTAATTAAAGGAGGAAAATTTCATGGTAGCATCAGAAAACACTGTCCACCCCCTCACAGCTTGTGTTGTTTGTATGGATAGCGACAGATCGTCAAAATGGGTAAAGCTGCTGCTGAGCGGTGGCTTCGCTGAAATTTATGTAATCTCATCGGCTAACGATTTTACAAAAATCACGCCAGACGATCCGGATGGAGAAGGTTTATCGAAAGAAAAATTCCCCGATCGAGTTAACGCAACTTTTATTCATTCCTCAGATGCTAATTTATGGGATGACAGTGGTATAAAAGCTGACCATGCGTTTCAATTTAGCGCGCCAGGTGTTTTCTCTAGGAGAAGACGCTCAAGACCATATTTAGGAAACCCTATTTTTAGAGAAACTGCGCCTAAATTTGACATTTCAGATGCTGATATAGCCCAAGCCGTTAAATTTTTAAGACAGCAGGGAAAATTACCCCAAATGTGCGAGGAACAAAAAAAAGTCTATGAAGAAGAACTTAAGGCTGACAATCAAAAGGCAGATGAATGGCAAAAGGAATTTCATAGGGAGTTAATTGAAACTCCAGCGGACAGCAGAAGCTCGAAACAAAAGATATTTTCATTGCTTAATTTTCTAAAAACTACTGCAGACGAAAATGTGAGAACCGATTTGCTAGATGATATAAAACCCCATCGCTATGTAGGAGGGATAAAACCAATTATTTATGTTTTCGATGACTATAACAATTATCTGGTGCGCAAAAACAATTTATATCAACATAACAGCCACATCAAAAAATCAGAAATTGGTAAATACTATCGGGACAAGCAGACAGAAAATTTGACTGAGGATCAATTTGCAGAGATATTGGATGGATTTTGCCGGTTTAATTTAAACAACTTGTCTGTAATATTTGATGTTAAAGCGCTGCCCCTTTGGATTCCGGCTGGGATGGAGTCGAGCTATGAGCTAATTTATTCGGCACTGCCCTTTGACCAAATCGAGCGCGACCGCCCCCACATTGCGGCCTTCTTAGTTGACTTAGAGTGGAGGCCAACCTTATTCGATCCTTCAGAAGAAAATAATAAAGATAAATGGACAGGAATGGGCTTCCGCGCTATTCATGTACTATGTGAAAAGTATCCTGAAATTCCCTCATTTGTCTTAACGGGCCTACAAGACGAACCAGACAAATCAAACAAGGAATTGGTCGCTCCTGAAGACATCGGAGAAGGTTCTTTGGCATACCTGGAAAAAGCTTTGACTTACGGAGCGTCTTGGGGTTTTTACAAAGACATAAACCACCACAGAAAATTCGATCTAGTTAAAGGTAAAAAAGATAGAACGTCAAAGCAGCCTCTTTATTATATTACCCTCGAACGCCAACTAGAAGCCGATGCCGAGAAGCGCTACAGTCCCTTATTAGGAGAAATTCTCATCCCTAAGCAGTTGAAGGTTGACCCCATTACTCCAGAAGTTAACAGATTATTCAACCAACTTGATATCAAAAAGCCAATCGGTAGCTGTAGTAAGGGTAAAGCGTTTTTACAGCTAATCGCTGAACTGTTCCGCAGTGGGGATGAAGTTGAACCCGTTAAGGTTCTCACTTCGGGCAAATCACTGGCTCAAGCCACCTTTTTTGTGAAGCCGAAAGACCAAGCAACGCGCTTCATCAAAATTGGCCCCTGGCTCAGTATCCAGCGAGAGTATCTCGCCTATCAGCAAATTATCCAGCCCCGACTCAACAGTTACACTGCCGGGATCATCCGCAAACCTGTTATGAGTAAAGGTGATGGCGAGCAAATCCCCACCGGCGCACTGATGTATTCTCTGGCGGGATTCCCCGAAGACTATCAACGCTTGCGTCCCCTGCATGACCTAATGAAGCAGCAACTCAACCAACCGGCAGGGGGAGATTACCTCGTGAGTCGCATTCAAAATACTCTGGAAAAAGTCCTCAAACCCCTATCTCACTCCGGAATAGCCCAATCTGAACTCAAAACGGAAAAACTTCCTCTCTGGCAGTGGCTCGGTCACGCGCTGCCACCTCTATCGGGCGTATTGATCCCCCTAGAATTTGTTTCTGCTGACGATTTAGAGATCCCCAGCGACAGTGCTAATCAGTCCAGCGAAGGCAAAAAGCGCAAGGTGAAGCCGCTGCAATCCTATATTGCCCTGGGGTACAAAGAAAATGTCGCTTGGACTCTGGCATCGTTTGAGCTGGAGAGGCAACAGAAAATCGGCAAACAAGACCTTTCCCCGTGGGACGATCGCGCAACGTTTGAAAATGCTGAGAAAATCTTGCTCTCTGGCTGGCACCTGCTAGAAGTTAGCGCCCAGGAAGGGGAGTTTGCTGAAGGTTCTGTTATGTTAGCCCATCCCGATCTGGGACTTCGCATCAAGCTGCGGGGCAGAGGTCGAGACATTTGCCGGCGGTTTGGCGCGACTTGGATTCGTCCGGGAATGCCGGTGGAGGTGCTGGCGTGTCTCGACGCTGAAAGCCAAGAAGTCAAAAAGATGCAAGACAGAATTTTCAGTGTAGCCTTAGCAGAGGAGGCTTTCCCAAAAGAAAAGCAAGATAGTAAGAATATTGAACAACTGCTGAACAGTGTCCAGACAGTCAGCAAGGAAAAACTGCCCAATCCGTTTGATTATTTTGGCGATCGCTCCCAAATCCCCTACCACTACACCCTCTCCGCCCATATTGGGGCCATTCACGGAGACTTTAACCTGCAAAATATTCTGTTTGGCAGCGAACAGGAACAGGTGGGGTGGTTGATTGACTTCGAGCGATCCCAGGATCGGGGCATGGTGGCCTTTGACTTCGCCAAGCTGGAAGTAGAAATCTGGAATCACCACCTGACGCCCTCTCTGGCCAATCTGGCCAATCTCTGGCCCAACGGTGGCTCAGACAAGGCTCATTACCGGTTGCTGGATGCGGCGCTGAGGGCTGTGGAATTTGAGGGAAACAGCGCTGAATTTTTTGCTGCCCAATTGGCCCAACCCGATCTAGCCGCATCTCAAACCTTGACCCTGCCGGTCGGTAACGCCCTCAAGGCGATCGCCGCCATCCGCCGGTTTGCCCTCAAAACCTGCAAGCTAGATATGGCAGAACTCCGGTGGGCGCTGTCTGCCTATTTCCTCAATTCGTCCAAGTTTCCAGATATCGATCCCTGGTCTTCGATTTTTGCCTTTCTCGCTTCAGCATGGCACTTGCAAGCTGTCATCCCTCAAGCAAATTCCGGAGAATATGACAATATTTTCCAAAAAATCAAGCTCGGCAGTCGGGGGCAAACTTTACAGCGACAAATTGACGGACTTTTAATCAAAATGCGAAATCATCGTGGAGAGTAATCAAACTTATGACCGGCATAAAACTTAACGAATTTACCGCCGCAATGTCTGAATCCCCTATGGCGGAGCGATTGCAAAATCTGTGGGGACATGCAGAGCGATGGGATGTGGCTTCTACAGGGTGCGTTGCCAATATTACGCCGATTTTTGGCTATCTTTGGCTGATGGTTGCCGCAACTCCACCCAACAGGCAAAACAGCGAAACCTCTATGTATGTCACCAAGTTACCTTCTAAAGGGGGCAGTTGTGGCACGGTGGATATTTTGGAAAGTGGTGGCTTGTCTTTTCCAAGCGACGCACAGGCGATCGCGCAGCAATGTAAAAAGGAGCTGGGCGTTATTTGCCAGCCCACTGACGATTTAGCCCCAGTGGACAAAGAGTTGATGCGCGTGCGAGGCTTAACCAACTTGATGACTAACTTTCCTTTAGTCTATGCCTCTATTCTTTCTAAGCGTATCGCGATCGGCTGCACTCACTGCATTGTAGATGTCAAGTTAGGTCAAGCGACTAAAATGCTCTCTCCCAGGATGGATGAGAAGCAGATTCAATTAGTGACGAATGATTACTTTAATGAACAGGGCGAACAAAGGCTAGTTATTGACCAGCGGGAAATCTTAAAGGAGTTTAAAAGTCTCCTTTCTGAGGTAGTAGGCGGGACAAATAAGGAGTTTCCGGACCTGAAAGAACAGCCCTGGATTGTGCAACTATGCCAAGATTCAAAGCAACCAGGCGGCGAGTCAAAACTCAATCAACTCAAAGAGATTCGCTGGTTGCTGACAAATTCCAGTATGCCCCAATGTCGGGCTATCGGCAGGCAGCTAATTTTGATTCATATTGACGAACTGATTTCTGGGAAAAGAGGCAAGGGAGAACATTTAGAAGATTTGCTGGATGAAAATTTGTTAAACCAGCCAACCGAATACAAAAAACTATATTGCGATATTCTTCCCAAGATATGCGGAATCAATGAAGTTGAATTGGCCGTATGGGAAGAGCTGAAAGAACAATGGCGTAAGTTGAAGAAGTGCTTGCCCAAACTGGAATCAAATTGCCGGCATAGGGACAGTCTTCTAGCTTCATCGGAGGAGGCGGAAGCGAATGTTAAAAATGATGACAAGGAGTTTACTGTCCAGAAATATCTATACGAACCCACCTATGATTCTCTGGAAAAAAGCTATCCAGAGGGACAAGAAGAAGATTTAAAGATTGTCACTTTTGGGCTTTATCCCTATCAGTTGGCAGCTAAAGATAAGGTAAAAATCAAGTGCATGGATGCTTACGCGCTGGATAAGTTGTTTGGGTGGCTGTGTGGAGAAAACCCCTACGATCCGGAAGTAGGAATCTGGCTGCACAAGTTGCCTGGAGAAGAAGTAGAAAAAACCACCAATAATCAGCCAGATGAGCGGCAAAAAAAGCACTATAAAAAGCTTGCTGCTTGCGGCTTATGGCAACAGCCTATAATCTCTATTTTCTATCGCCCTAGCCGGTGTTCTGAATCAGAGGTCTTTGCAAAAGCAAGGGAATTTTTGTGCCGTGTGAAAGTCTAAATACCGCCCAGAGAATTGACATATCTGCCCTTTCAGGCAGAGCCTGGAAACGCCGCGTTCTTGAGGCTCTGCCTCCTTAAGTAGCAACTTGGGTTATTTACAGGACTTACGCAGCTACACTTAATGTGGTGTGGGGTGGGTTACGCTATCGCTAACCCACCCTACGAGCTGCAAGCTGAAGCATGCGCTCTCGCGTCAGCGCGTGGGGTTTAACTGGAGCAATGGCCATAACCAAGCGACTGCGACGAGTAAGTTTAGGAACCACCGCTACAGTCATGACTGTCAAAGCCATTATAGCGACAACAGACACTCTCCACTTTTTTTTCATCGGTTTGATTATCTGTTGTGGTGGCAGTTCTGCCGGCGAACGCACAGCCACTCAGACGCCGCCTCAATAACCATCACGCTGGTGACTCTTTCGATTAGCAGTATAGCATCCCCCGCCAGTCAAAAGACAAATACGGTAAGCCCCCCTCCCCGTATTGGCGAGCGAGTTTTGCTAACCCCTCAAAAGGTGCCACCGGCACCCTCACAATCCCCCAATCCCCCAATCCCGGCTCCCTCCCCCAATCTCATAACTCCACAGTCAATATGCCTGCCCTACAAGAAATGGCTTTACAAAAAAGTGACGCTCCCATCTGAAGTAACCTCACAAGGGGCGACCGGAAAAATTTGCAACCCAACCGGCGTATCCATAACGATAACTTCCACATCAAAAACCTGAGCGAGATTTTCCCGAGTCAGAACCTTTGCCGGCGTGCCGATATCCCAAAGACGCCCCTGCTTGAGGAGAGCGATGCGCGAACTGTACCGCGCTGCCAAATTTACCTCATGCAGCACAGTGATAATCGACAGCCCTTGCTGCCGGTTGAGCTCTTTGAGCAGTTCCAGCAGTTGCAGCTGGTAGTGAATATCCAGATAAGTCGTCGGCTCATCCAAAAGTAGCACACGCGGAGACTGGGCGAGCGCCAGCGCCAGAAAAGCCCGCTGGCGCTCCCCCCCCGAAAGCTGCTCCACAAGACGCTCGCTAAACTCTACCAGCCCCGTCTCGACGAGCGCCTCCTCAACTAATGCCCGATCTTCAGCATCCAATTCCCACTGCCACCAAGGCTGGTGGGGCGAGCGCCCCAGACTCACCAGCTGGCGCACCGTCAGCCCAGCCGGAATCGCTTGCTGTTGCGGCAAAAGCGCCAGTTTTCGCGCCACCGCCTGTGCCGGCTCGCTGTGAATCGCTCTCCCATCCAAAAGAACCGCACCCCCGACAGGCTGCAGGATGCGGCTGAGGAGTTTCAGCAGAGTGGACTTGCCCGAACCGTTCGCGCCCACCAGACTCAGCCACTCGCCCGCGCCGAGAGTGAAGTCAATTTCCTGAACAATTGGCGTTGCGCTGTAACCGCCGGCAAGATTTTGAGCTTCTAAAGGCATAACTAGAAATTTCTGGAACCAGAACGACTCGATAGCAACCAGACAAACAAAGGAGATCCTAGCAGTGCCGTAACAGAACCCACCGGCAGCTCCACCGCCCCCAAGCGAGACAGAATATCAGCAAAAGTCAGCACAAAAGCGCCGCCAACCGCCGAAAGCGGCAAAACCCAGCGGTAGTCCGCGCCCACGAGCAGCCGGACGCCGTGAGGCACCACCAGCCCCACGAATCCAATCAAGCCGGCGACACTCACCGCACCGGCAGCCAGCAGAGTGGCCACTGCCCCAATTAAAAGGCGAGCTCGCAGCAAAGAAAACCCCAGCCCCACCGCCAGATCGTCCCCCAAATTCAAAACATTCACCGATCTTGCCAGCAGACAGCCGCCCAGGAGCGCCGCCACAATATAAGGAGCAGCCACTGTAACTTCTGACCAGCCCCGTCCGTTGAGACTGCCAATCAGCCAGTTGAGGGCGAGCTGAACCCTGCCATCATCCGCCAGCAGCAGCAGAGTTGACTGAATAGCGCCAAATAGGGAGCTCACCGCAACGCCGCCCAAAACCAGCCGCTCCACCGCAATCCCGCCGCGAGTGCGAGCCAGAAAATAGACTAGCGCCGCCGTCAGCACCGCACCAACCCAAGCTGCCACCGGCACCCAAGCGGCAAAGACGCCCAAAGTCACCAGCCCCACTGCCACCAAACCCGCGCCGGCAGAAATCCCCAGCAAAAAGGGATCGGCGAGTCCATTGCGCAGCATACCCTGGAGCAGCGCGCCCGACATTCCCAAAGCCGCCCCAACCGTCAGCCCCGCCATTGTCCGAGGCAGCCGCAGATCCCAGATAATAGTCTGGTAAATCGGATCGCCTTTGTGCTGCAAGGCTTGCCACAGCTGGGCCAAACTCACGGAAACCGCACCCTGAGACAGGGAAAACCCAACCGTCAAAACCAAGCACCCTCCTAAGAGGATGCAGGCTTGCAAGACTCTGCTGAGCGAGAAAGCTTTTGCCACCGGCTCGAAAACCGATACATTCTTTGACCCCATTGCGCTCCTTGCGTCACAAATTTTCCTCTGATCCCTCTGTGTGAAGCTTAAAACATTCAGGCTGTAGGGTGCGTTCCCCCCTGGGGAACGCTACTATCCCCACCGCACACGCCCGGCGCAATGGACAATCGTGCCGGTGCGGCGGGCCGGCAGCTTGCTATTTTACAGTTTACGATTAAATGATTTTTAAAAAAGTCCGAGTTTAGACCTGTTTTGTATATATGTCTTCTACCGGAAGATATAAAATTGGCTTCTGAGGGGCCCCCGAAATGGCCATTTGAGTGTGCCGGTGTGCCGGTGGGCCACGGAGCAACCGCCCCGATTGCGGGATATCGCGATAAATTTTACAGCTTCCGATTAAATGATTTTCAAAAAAGTCCGAGTTTAGACCGGTTTTGTATATATGTCTTCTACCGGATGATAGAAAATTTGCTTCTGAGCTGTCCCCCAGATGGCCATTGGACTGTGGTGCCGGTGATACCCAAGGCGTAGGACAGGCGTCTCGCCTGTCCCTGGCCTGTCCCTGGCCTGTCCCTGGCCTGTCCCTGGCCTGTCCCTGGCCTGTCCTGCAGCGTGCGGCGGGTGCGGCGAGGGTGTCTTCCCCGATTGGGCTAAAAAGGCTATATTTGCCGGTGTGGGGCCGAACGACTGTTTGCTCCTACAATTTGTTGGGGGTATTCTATCACAGAATCTCGATTCTTTCAACCCTAATCTATGACAGTCAAGAAAATTTTATCTTACGTTTTGTTAATATTCGTGCCGATTTCAATAGCGGCTGAATATTTGCACTGGGGGACGATGACGGTGTTTGTCACGTCGGGTATAGCGATTGTCCCGCTGGCAATCTGGCTGAGCACTGCGACGGAAGAAGTTGCGATTGTGACGGGCCCTTCTATTGGGGGGCTGTTAAATGCGGTGTTCGGAAATGCGACTGAGCTGATTATTGCGTTTGTGGCGCTGAAAGAGGGTTTGGTTGACATTGTGAAGGCGAGTATTACTGGCACGATTATCAGTAACTTGCTGCTGGTGATGGGGCTTTCCATGTTGTTGGGAGGTTTGCGCTACAAGGAACAGGAATTTCAGCCGGTTGTGGCGCGGGTGAACGGTTCCTCGATGACGCTGGCGGTGACGGCGCTGGTTTTGCCGACGACGGTGATTTACACTTCCAGTGGGGTGGAGCCGGGGGCGATTACCAATCTCTCTATTACGGTGGCGGTGGTGCTGGTTGCGGTTTACGCTCTGACGCTGGTGTTTTCTCTGGGCACTCACAGCTACCTTTATGATGTGGGGCTGGTTGAGCTGGAGGGAGAAGCGCCGAAGGCTGAGAGCGGTGAGCCGGCTGAGCACAAGCCGAATTTGTGGCTCTGGCTGGGCGTGCTGGCAATCTCTACTGTGGCGGTGGCGTTCGAGTCGGAGATTTTTGTCGGCGTGGTGGAGGAAGCAACTCAGGGGCTGGGGCTGACTCCGCTGTTTACGGGGGTGATTCTTTTGCCTCTGGTTGGCGGCGCTGCAGAATATGTGACGGCGGTGAGTGTGGCCATTAAGAACAATATGGATCTGTCGGTTTCGGTGGCGATGGGTTCTAGCCTGCTGGTGGCTCTGTTTATGGCTCCGCTTTTGGTTCTCGTCGGGGTGGCCATTGGGCAGCCTATGGATTTGAATTTCAATCCGTTTGAGGTGGTGGCTGTGGCTGTGGCGGTGGCGATTGCCAATCTGATCAGTTTGGACGGGCGCTCTAACTGGCTGGAGGGGGGGCTGCTGCTGGCTACTTATATGGTTTTAGGGGCGGCTTTCTATTTTCACCCGGCGTAGGAGGGATGTGGCGCGCTGCCGGTGGGGATGGCTCTCGGATGCCGGTGGCAGCTGGGGGGGCGGTGGGGCTGCCGGTGGCCCGAAATGTGCCTTACCGGACAGCCTCCGCCCTGGGTGAGGGCCGGCTCTGCCGCCGCTCCCCCCTGAACCGTACAAAAAAAGTAGGGTTATCCGTACCAAAAAGTTCGGTTGTGTCTCTCCCGAAGCGGGATTTATCTGTTACAGTAATAAAGCGCCGAAAAAAACCAGCGTTCGCGCTTGGGTCTGGAAGCGCACCGAACCAGGAAAAAATAATAGTTTGAAAGCCAGAAAGCACGCTAAAACTTTTAAGCTGTTGGGTTGGCTTTGGGCGCACGTCACTAGCCGGTGGGATGATGCGAGATATGTGAGCCGCAGGAAAAATTTCGGTTCCGCTCGCTCAGTCTCCAGGAATAGGATGTGTTTCTAAATAACAGCGCTTCCGAAGATCCAGAAGCGATTCACTCTCGTGTGAGCGGGCGGTGAAAAAAACTTCGAGGAAATTCGGAAAAAAGCTTGACAAGCTGAAAGCTGCCATGTTAGATTGAGAGAGTGTCAGGGGAGCGCCCCGAAGACACGCCCGAACCAAGAAAAACCAATAGTTTGAAAGCCAAAGCAAGATATTCAATCCTCGTCAAAAGAAATCAGTCTTTGGGGGAAACCCCGGGACAATAGCAAAGATACAAACTCTTAAAACAAAATGGAGAGTTTGATCCTGGCTCAGGATGAACGCTGGCGGTCTGCTTAACACATGCAAGTCGAACGGGAGGAGCAATCCTCTAGTGGCGGACGGGTGAGTAACGCGTGAGAATCTGCCTTCAGGTCGGGGACAACAGCTGGAAACGGCTGCTAAGACCCGATGTGCCGAAAGGTGAAAGATTTATCGCCTGAAGATGGGCTCGCGTCCGATTAGCTAGTTGGTAGGGTAAGAGCCTACCAAGGCGACGATCGGTAACTGGTCTGAGAGGACGACCAGTCACACTGGGACTGAGACACGGCCCAGACTCCTACGGGAGGCAGCAGTGGGAATTTCCGCAATGGGCGAAAGCCTGACGGAGCAAGACCGCGTGAGGGAC
>NZ_KB235948.1:1741643-1833254 GCF_000332335.1 Kamptonema formosum PCC 10802
GAAGAATTCTGACGGTACCTGAGGAATAAGCATCGGCTAACTCCGTGCCAGCAGCCGCGGTAAGACGGAGGATGCAAGCGTTATCCGGAATTATTGGGCGTAAAGCGTTCGCAGGTGGCTGTTCAAGTCTGCTGTCAAAGACTGGGGCTTAACCCTGGAAAGGCAGTGGAAACTGAACGGCTAGAGTGCAGTATGGGTAGAGGGAATTCCCAGTGTAGCGGTGAAATGCGTAGAGATTGGGAAGAACACCGGTGGCGAAAGCGCTCTGCTGGACTGCAACTGACACTGAGGGACGAAAGCTAGGGGAGCGAAAGGGATTAGATACCCCTGTAGTCCTAGCCGTAAACGATGGATACTAGGCGTTGCTTGTATCGACCCGAGCAGTGCCGTAGCTAACGCGTTAAGTATCCCGCCTGGGAAGTACGCACGCAAGTGTGAAACTCAAAGGAATTGACGGGGGCCCGCACAAGCGGTGGAGTATGTGGTTTAATTCGATGCAACGCGAAGAACCTTACCAGGACTTGACATGTCGCGAACCCCGCTGAAAGGTGGGGGTGCCTTCGGGAGCGCGAACACAGGTGGTGCATGGCTGTCGTCAGCTCGTGTCGTGAGATGTTGGGTTAAGTCCCGCAACGAGCGCAACCCTCGTTTTCAGTTGCCATCATTAAGTTGGGAACTCTGAAGAGACTGCCGGTGACAAACCGGAGGAAGGTGGGGATGACGTCAAGTCAGCATGCCCCTTACGTCCTGGGCAACACACGTACTACAATGCTGCGGACAGAGGGTAGCGAGCCGGTGACGGCAAGCCAATCCCGTAAACCGTGGCTCAGTTCAGATCGCAGGCTGCAACTCGCCTGCGTGAAGGCGGAATCGCTAGTAATCGCAGGTCAGCATACTGCGGTGAATACGTTCCCGGGCCTTGTACACACCGCCCGTCACACCATGGGAGCTGGTTTAGCCCGAAGTCGTTACTCTAACCGCAAGGGGGAGGACGCCGAAGGCTGGGCTGGTGACTGGGGTGAAGTCGTAACAAGGTAGCCGTACCGGAAGGTGTGGCTGGATAACCTCCTTTTTAGGGAGACCTGCTTGCTGAGAACCGCCCAACAGTTTCAAGGTTCCAGTCAAGCCATCCCTAGGTCGTTCGAGATTGAATATCCTGGCTTTCAAACTATTAATCGGTTCGGCATATCTCGCCTGAATTTCACCGGCGGGTCTAATTTTTTAACCACTTCTAATAATATTTCGCACTAGCACGCGGCTGAAGTAAGAACTCTTTCGCCGGTTTTTTGCTTTTCGGAAAGCTTCAAGAAACTCAAGAAACCGGGTTTCTTGAAGAAACCCGGTTTCTGGCCACGCCCTAAGTCAAGCAAGCGCCTAAGCGTTCTGCCAGAACTTTAACGTGAGGTTCGAGAACGAAAGAGTAATGGTGTCCCGGAACATTAACAATCTCGATTTCCTGAGCGTCGAGAATGGAGAATAGCTCAACCCAGACCAATTTGGGGTCAGGAGCCATGATGTGCTTCTCCTGCGCTCGGAAAACAGTGACTTTTCCCGGATAAGGGCGGCGTTTATAAGCGTAAGTCGCCTTCAGGGTTCCCACCAGAACATCTAAAATCCGGCGATTTTGCTGGTATTGAGAATCTTGTGAAAAAACTCCCACCTCCCGCGCCTTATTGATAATGTATTCCAGTTGCTCTGGCACGCTCAGCCCCTTTAATTCTTGTGGCTCTACCAGATTGTCACGTCCAAACATCCCGCCATACACGCGGGAAAGAACCCCCACCAAGTAAACGTCATCAATGACTTTAGTGCCATCTAGCAAAATCGGCACATAAGAGTCCAGCACCGCCAGCAAACTCACTTCTTGCCCTTGCTGCTGTAACTGTTGCGCTGTCTCGTAAGCCACCACTCCACCAAATGACCAGCCGCCAATTTGATAAGGTCCTTCCGGTTTAAACTCGCGGATGGCTTTCACATAGAGACTCGCCATGTCCTCAACCCGCGCTAAAGCTTCTTCCCCTTGATTAAACCCGCGCGCTTGCAAGCCATAAAACGGCTGGCCAGACCCCAGATAGCGGGATAAATTCATATAGCAGAGAACGTGACCGCCGGCTGGATGCACGCATAAAAATGGGTTCTTGGTTCCTTTTGGCTGAATGGGAACGAGAGGGGAATAGGCGCGAACTTGTGTTGCGGAGCGCAACTCGTTCGCCAAATCTTCAATGGTGGGGCTGGCAAACAGCGTCGCCAGGGGCAAACTCTTGCCAAACTGCTTCTGAATTTTCGCCATCAAGTTGAGCGCTAACAGAGAGTGCCCCCCCAATTCAAAGAAGTTATCCCTCACCCCCACTGGGTTCAGTTTCAAAACTTCTGACCAGATTTCAGCGAGTTGCTGTTCGAGATCGTCGCGGGGAGCAACAAATTGACTTTCCCCAGTGAAGCTGGACAGATCCGGTGCCGGTAAGGCGCGACGGTTGAGTTTGCCGTTGGGAGTCAGGGGAAGAGACTCCAGCATCACAAAAGCGGCGGGAATCATGTACTCTGGAAGCTTCTGTTTCAGGAAGCGGCGCAGTGAAGAGGGAGCAGGTTTGTCCGGCGTGGCGACGACATAGGCGACAAGCCGTTTTTCGCCAGATTTTTCCGCTCGCGCAATGACTGCAGTTTCTAGCACCTGTGGGTGCTGCAGCAAGGCAGCCTCAATTTCTCCCTGTTCGATGCGGAACCCGCGAATTTTCACCTGACTGTCAATACGGCCTAAATACTCGATGTTTCCATCGGGCAGATAGCGAGCTAAATCCCCTGTTTTGTAGAGAGGATTCAAGTTGGCTTTGTTAAAGGGGTTGGCGATGAATTTATCGGCGGTTAATTCGGGCCGGTTGAGATAGCCTCTGGCAACTTGCACCCCACCGATGTGCAGCTCACCGGCAACACCGACCGGCACTAATTGAAGCTGGGAATCTAAGATATAAAGCTGGGTGTTGGCAACGGGCCGGCCAATCGGGACTGTTCTGAGATTGCTTTCTGGCCGGCATTGCCAGAAGGTGACATCAATTGCCGCTTCTGTTGGGCCATACAGGTTGTGCAATTCGCATCCCATGCGAGCGAAAAAGCGTTCCTGAAGTTCAAAGGGTAGCGCTTCCCCACTGCAAAATACGCGCTTCAAGCTGCTGCTGCGTTCTAAGCCCTTTTCTTCTAGGAAAACTTGCAGCATTGAGGGGACAAAATGCAAGGTGGTGATTTCCTCTCGCGCAATTAAATTGGCGAGGTAGGCACTATCTTGATGTCCGCCCGGGTTAGCAATAACCAGACGCGCTCCGGCTAGCAGTGGCCAGAAAAATTCCCACACAGAAACGTCGAAACTAAAAGGAGTTTTTTGCAAGACACGATCGCTGGGTGCTAACTTATAAGTGTCCTGCATCCACAGCAAGCGATTGCAAATCCCCCGGTGGCTGTTCGCCGCGCCTTTTGGCTTGCCGGTGGAACCCGACGTGTAAATCACATACGCCAAATTGTGCGGTTCCGCCCCACTCACCGGATTTTCTGGATTTTCCAGAGCAATTTCTTCCCAGTCTTTATCCAGGCAAATCGCACGGGCGCTGTGAGCGGGAAGTTTCTCAAGGAGTTTCCCCTGAGTTAGCAGCACCGGCACGCAGGAATCTTCTAACATATAAGCAAAGCGTTCTGCCGGATACTCCGGGTCAATGGGCACATAAGCCCCACCGGCTTTGAGAATTCCCAGCAGCCCCACGACCATTTCCAGGGAGCGCTCCACACAAATCCCGACCAGAACCTCCGGTTTCACTCCCAGCTTTTGCAGGTAGTGCGCGAGTTGATTCGCCCGCAAATTCAATTCTCGATAGGTCAGGTGTTCATTTTCAAACACCAGGGCGATCGCCTCCGGCGTTTTCTCTACCTGAGCTTCAATTAATTGAGGCAAACAGCGAGACAGATCCCAGTCAGTTTGGGTAGCATTCCACTCGAACAGCAACTTCTCTCGCTCGCTTTCACTCAGCAAGGGGAACTGACCGACCGGCTGTTCTGGATTGGCGGCAATCCCTGCGAGTAAATTCTCAAAATGTCCGCTGAGCTGATCGACGGTTTCAGAGTCTAATAAATCGCTGCTGTACTTAAAGTAACCCAGCAGAGAGTCCTGTAACTCCATGACTTCCAGATTGAAGTCAAAATCAACCTTTTGCTGGGGTAGATCGAAGTATTCTAGCTCCAGTTTACCACACACAACTGGCTTTTGGCTGACCGCAGACTCAAATAACTTGGAAATATTTTCTAAATGCTGGGTGCGGTGTAATTTAAAGGAAACTTGACAAATGGGCGAGTGACTTTGATGCGCCCCTGACTGGAGTTGCTTCACCAGTAAGGGGAAGGGATAATCCTGATATTTTCTGGTTTCCAGCACCGCCTTACCCACCCGAATCAAAAACTCTTTAAAGGTGAGCTGGCTGGAAATGCTGTCCCGGACCACAGCTGCATTGAGGAAATTCCCCACCACTCCTTCAAATTTTGGTTTCCGAAAGGTGAGCGCGCCGGTGAGGATATCTTCTTCCCCCGTGTAGCGGTAAAGGAGAACTTTGAACGCAGCTAGCAGGAGAGTATCGAGGGGGACTTCTTCTCTCTGGGCGAGTTCTCTGAGCTGTTGAGTGAGTTCAGGGCTCACCGCAAACCGGTGAGATGAACCATTATAGGTGCGCCGCACTGGACGAGAAGAGAATGCCGGCAACTCTAATACCGGTAACTCCCCTGCTAAGCGATTTTTCCAGTAGGTTTCCAGTGTTTTCCCTTCTGGACTGTTGAGCCGGTCTAATTCTTGCTGAACCCAGTTTTGATAGGACTGGTTAACCGGCGGTAAGGGGCTGTTACTGTACAGGCTGAAAAATTCATCCGCCAAAATGAGCGAGGACTCCCAATCGCTGGCAATCTGGTGAGCGGTGAGTAAGAGAATGCGATCGGTTGCGTGCCGGTTAAACAAACTCACCCGCAACAGAGAACCCTGCGCCAAATTAAAAGGACGCTCAGCTTCTTGCAAAATCTTTTCGCTCAAGTCCTCCCCACTCCAGTGGGAAGCATCGATGACTTGGAAATCCAATTCAGCAGTTTCGGAGGTTTCCTGAATCAGCTGTCCCTCATCGCGACAGGTGCTGCGCAGAATTGAATGCCGGTGAATCAGGGCAAGACCGGCGTTTTTAAGCGCCTCAACATCTACAGCTGACTTAATCGCTACCGCAAAAAAATTTTTATCGGTTAATCCTTGGGGCTGCAAGTGATGGAGAAACCAAATCGCCTGCTGAACTTGAGAAAGCGGAAATAGCCTTTTCTGGTTTACTAATTGAGTCATGGTTTTCCAGGATAGTTCAGGGGGGTGAGAAACCGGGTTTCTTTGGGCGGGGTCAGCGAAATAGCGGCTGTAGAAAGAAACCCGGTTTCTGGGACCGCTCGACAGTCAAATCTTTCATCGCCGATAGATCGGCACGTCCAACCCGCCTAATCTCCGCCCAACTCCACCAACTTGCCGATATTGAAATCTATCCTAATCCAGCCTTTCAATTTTCGCATATTGTCCAGCAGAAGTAAAGGAATTTGCCAGTGGTGCACCATCAAAAACGGCAAGGGGTCACTCACCTGAAACATGGCGTCAGTCCCCCTGACAATTTTATCACACCACGCTCGCAACTGACTCAGTGACCTCACCTCAGTCAGCCGCCAGAGTTCGTGGTACAGCCAGTAAGTGGGCTTGCTGTCAGGAAGTGGCTCTAGTGGGGGTTCGCTCTCATCTTCGCTATCCTCAAGATAAGCGCCGGCAACCCCTGGATGGTTGTAGAACATTGTAATCGCTGTGTGAGTGCGCGGGTTGCACTCAATGGGATAAACTGTGCCGTCCTCCGCCTGAATAAAGTCAAAGGAAATTTGGCCGGTCAGGTTTAATTCCTTGACAAACCGCTTCACCCACTGTAAAATTTCAGGCTTATCTACCTGCTCGTAGTTCACTTGGAACGCCGAGGACTCAGAACAGCAGTGCAGCCGTATCTTTCCCTTGCGAACGGTGCTGTGGGTGCAGTATTCCTGTCCGGGGATAAACTCCTGCATCACCCAAGGTCTGTCCTCGCTAATCGGCAATCTGCTGACATAACTTTCCATGCCCTCAAAAGGCAGCTTCGTCATGTCCAAGCGAGTCACGGAATCATACCGTATGCTCTTCAGTATATACTTGCGGCGCTCGCCTGTAAAGTCAAATTTAAGAATTTGTTCCGGGTCAGTAATCAGGAAGGACTTCGGCGCGGACAAGCCGAAAGAGCGAGCTGTTTCGCATAAGGTGTACTTATTATCCAGCATTTGGGTGATGTCTGGATCGAAATGCACCACTTCACAGTGGGGCGACAGCAGGGGTTTGGCCAAAGAGTCGTAGTAACTGGCAACGGGACTGGATACGGGAATAAAAACATTGATGTTTTCCCGCTTGACAATATCCAGCAATCCCTGACAGTAGCCATCCGGGTCTTTTTCCGGTGCGGGTACGGTGTAGAACCCTGAGACGGCATTAGAAAACCTGTGCCCCGACAGCCAGTATTTGTGGGTTTCTACCAGAAAAGCCCTGTGACCGGCGGCGTGAAATGAGCGGGCGAGCTGAAGGGATTTCGTCATCTTCGCGCCCGTGATCAAGATGGTTTTGGGATTTTCGGCTACTGCCTTTTTCCGAAAGGGAGCCCCGACCCAACTTAGCAGCAGTGCGGTTAGGACGGCAAGGCAATTGATGGGGAAGGCAACCAGCAGTAATGCCAGAGTGCCGATATTTTTGAGCAGGGCAGAACTTCGCCCCCCTACAAACAGGAGCTGTGCCATGAGCTAAGAAACCTAAGTGGATTGAAAAAGAATGGCAGGGATTTTTTGATAAACGTAACGGATGAACTGGGATTGTAGAGACGCGATTCGGCGCTCTACAAGTCCCAGAATAAACGACCGGCTCGCCGGCGCGCTCGAAAGCCCTACTTGCGCCTGATGATGGTTAACCCATCTCGTAAAGGCAAAATCACCTGTTCAACTCGCGGATCTTCAGCCACAGTTCGGTTGAACTGGGCGATCGCCTCTCCATTCGGGGTGCGAGAGTGTGCCGGCAGATATACTTGCCCTTGCAACAGCGTATTGTCTGCGCAGATAAACCCGTCAGGAGCGAGCAACCCAGTGTCCAGCAGCATGTGGAAATAACTGACATACTCCTTTTTATCGGCATCAATGAACACCAAATCAAAGGACTCACCGGCATCTGCCAATTTACGCAGCGTCTCCAAAGCTGGGGCGACTTCTACAGCGATTTTGCTTCCGTGAGGGGACTCTTGAAAGCAGGCTTTTGCAAAGTCTGCCACATAACTGTCCACCTCACAGGCAACTAAGCGCCCATCTGCCGGCAAAGCTTCTGCCATTGCCAAAGCTGAATAGCCGGTGAACATGCCAATTTCCAAGATGCGCTTGGCTTTGGTCATGCGGACAAACATTTTCAAAGTTTGTCCCTCAATATGTCCGGAGAGCATTTCCTGCTCTAGCTGGCGCACCGTCTCACCATCAGAAAACCGCTTGCTCCAGTCTTCTTTGCAAGTCTTCTGCGCCAGTGCTGTTAAAGCTGGGGACTCGCCGGTGGTACACTCATTCAAATAAGGGTCAAGTCCTGCAGCCAGTTCGTATGCCTGCTGGAGAGAAGCGGCGAGGGAAGCCGGCACATTCCCCTGCTTTGCCTGGAGGACAATGCTCTCAAGCTGCTCTACTAATATCCCCAAAGGAGTGACAGGTCGAGCGGTGTTTGCTGTTTTTTCAAGTGTTTCAGGCATGCAGCTACTCCAGCCCCAAATCGCTGAGATACATCTCAATACCGGCTCCCCCATCAGGCAAAGAAGCGCACAAAATTTTGTATTCATCAAGAGCAGCTTGCAGCTCTTCGGGCGACACATCTTGCGCGTAGTCGCAAGAACCTATATGTCCCTGTGGGAGCGGTGCCCACAGCCCGCCATCTCCGCGCTTGCGGCGCATGTTTTTCTGAGCTTCAATCATCAGGTTGAGGTCTGACAAAATCGGATGGTAAACCGCCAGACCTAAGGAGCGGGTGAGCGCTATGAGCCGGTCGCGATCTGCCGGTTCCAACCAGCCCAGCTGCACCGATAAAGCCGCCCCGAAACACATCTCAATCGCGATCGCGTGACCGTGCATCAGCTTCACCGCCGGCTCGTAGCGGGGGCTCCAAGTGTGACCGTAGGCGTGGGGGCGATCCTGATAAGTCTCGAACATATTTGTCCCCTCGTGCTTCATATAAGAGAACAGAGTCCGGTAGATCACCTCATCAGCAATTTCAGCCAGTTTTTCGTCGCCATCGAGGGTGGCGAAGTGGGTTTCCAACAGGCGCGGACCGTACTGTTCGAGCATTTCAAACAGGACGATATCGTCTGTTGTCGCCATTTTGATCATCTCCGCCATACCGTTGCGGATGTGGCCAGTGGCGAGCGTGCGGAAAAAGCCGCGATCGACTAGGGTGACAACCGGCGGGTGATAGGCACCAATGCTGTTTTTGAACAGGTTGCCGTTAACGCAGGTGCGGGGCGAGGGACCGGCGTCAATGCTGGCCACAACCGTTGTGCCAACCATCACATATGGTGTGCGCCGGTGCTGCAACGCACAAGCCATCCCCGCCACATCGCTGAGCACTCCGCCTCCAACAACCAGCACCGGCTCGTTGCGCGAAACATCACAGCCATCTTTGCCCAAGAAATGAAGCAGCCGGTGGACTGTTTCCGAGGTTTTGTCTGCTTCCCACGCCCGACAGGCTAACATTTGCAGCGGGATTTCATAGTGAGCGAAATAGTGGCGCAGCGCTTCGCCATAGAACTCGTCTACCGCCTGGTCTACGATCGCCACACAGCGAGTGCGAGTTTTGTAAATATCAGCCAGGGCTGGGTTGGAGGTATCGAAAACTCCATCCACTACCTTAACTTCCGCTTTCAGGTTGAAGGTTGCCGATATCTCGAATGAACGACCGTCCTCGCCCGCCGTAATTTCTCCATGACCGGTGTACCATTCCGATGTGCGGTACTTTTCTGGGTGACTGACCTCAATCGTCGCTGTTTTTTGCTTGCGTAACGCCTCTACGGACGCTTCTTTCGTCAAAATACCGGTCAGTTCTGTCTGAGGAATACTGGTTAGCATTGTAGTTTTTCCCTGAAGCTTGCTTGGACTTAACTGAGATAGCGAGCGCAATTGGGTAAAGTGAGAGGTCGTTCGCGCTTCCCCCTAACGGGAGCCGCAACTGGCGAAATCTCGGAAAGGATTGAAGTCTGAGTTGGACTCGGGAAAGAAGTTGGATTGGCGAGTGAAAGAAGGCGCTGCACCTGAAAACAGGACAGTTTTACTGCCACCGAAGCTTCCCTCCCCCAGCCGGTGCGCACTCACCTGCAAGTTCTAAGGATTCTACCGGCATGCGTCAGAAAAACAGGCCCATCGCTGCCGAGCTACAAAACTCGAATTATCCTGGATTGCTTATGAATCCGGCATAGTGCCTGCTGTTTTTTGGCATGACTCAGTTACGCTCCTGAACCCGACACTTCTCAATTTAGCACAGCTTCACAAAACTTAACAATACATTAATAATCCTAAAACTTCTTATCTGACAGATAAGTTAAGCAAATCAATTGAGGCAGAAAAGCGGGGTTTTTGAGGGACGGGTTCAGCGGGGAAAAACTAAGATAGCGAAGCTTTTGTCAATCAGGGGAAATACTTACTAGGAAGCTGATCGAGCCATCCTACTTGACAAAAAGCTAGTGAGGGAATATAGCGACTTTTATTTCGCACAGAAAATGAAATGATACTGATTGAGGGGAATGACAGCAGCGCAACTAGAAGTCTAGGCATAATTGCCCAGAGCGTCAGCGAAATCGGGCTTTCCAAAGCTGGCGGCGATAAGTTGTTCGGATATCCACCCAAGCCGAAACAAATTTCACCCCCCCAACCCCCTCGTGCGCCGCCCTCCGCCTGTGCCAACACCGGCAGCACCCCCGACAGCCCTCAGCCTGTCCCAAACAAGACGTAGGACAGGCGGGACGCCTGTCCCACACAAAACGCTGGACAGGCGTCCCGCCTGTCCCAACCTATATATAGATAGAAAACTTCAGATGGCAGGTGGGACAGTTCAAGATGGCCCGAGGCGCAGTCCCTTTACCCTTGGCACCGGCAGTTCCCACCCGCCCCCGCTTCACCCCCGATCCAATAGCGTGCCGGCACCTGCTGGGGCGCAAGCCGGCACAAAACAGCGATTTACAGCCCGATTTTCGGCAATATCGCTCTGATTTGCTCAGCCGGCAAGCCGGTAATCTGGGACAGTTGCTGGGCGAAGGTGTCCTGAACGGGCAGCATAGCAGCCTTTTTTTCCCGATCCGCCCTTCCTATCTCCGCTATCTCTTGGGCAGTCAGCGACCGGCCCAAAATCGCCTCAATTTTAGGGATGATATTCTTGTCAGAGCTGTTCTGTTGGCCAATTCTCGGCAGCATGGCTCTAATCTGAGCTTCAGAAACGCCAGTCGCCTGCGAAACCTGCTGCGCGAAACGGTTCTGAGCCGGTGTGAGAGCTTCCCGCGCCGCTCGGCTCGCTTGCGCGATTTGCCGCTTTTGTTCAACGCTCAACGGTGCGCCCAACTGCGCCTCCAGCTTTTGAATCAGGCCAGAACCGGCCCCATTTGGTCTTTGGCGCTATGCTGCCGGCGCTCGATGAAAGCGCCACAGCGCTGCCGGTGACGTCCCAGGGCAGCGTTAAGGCACTGGCGGCGCACATCAAAGCCAAAAAAGCGGAAAATCTTATTTTCATATTATTCTAATATAAGCTCCCCTCGTATCGCCACTTTGGACAAGTTGCTCCGGAGACAGGTTGCAAATAAGCTGCTAGGGAGCCGGTGCAGTCCAAGAACAGCCGGCAGCAGGCAGTGCGCTTCACGGCTTTATTCAGTATAACTTGTCAACCGGCACGCCTTACCGTTTTCTTATCAATTCTTAACCAGCAGTCAATTAACCAGCAGAAATAGGCTTAACGATGGCAGCGGGAGCCAAAAGTTGAATAGTTTTCATGCGGACTGATGACTTCTGCTTTGTGCTTTGTTTTGGGATTTTCGGATTTCTAGCAATAGCCAGGCACGCTTTTGCATGGGATTTTCGGCATTCGCGCCGTTCGGTAATTTCATGGTACACCGGCTCTCCTGACTGACTGATTCTATTTTAGTAGCATTGAACCGAAACCATTAACCCATATCGCAAGCGGGGAAAGAGGGGGAGCGCATGGGTTGCCGGTGGTGTTTGGGGCTACTGCTCAGGACACTCCCCTACTGAGAGTCCCCGCGCCACGTCAAAATAATTTCCTCGTCAGCTTGCCTGAACTCAATATTAAACTTATCAAACACAACCTCTCGCCCCAAAAGCATCACATCCGCCGTATTATTTTGCAGCCACGCGACAGGAGCAGTAAAAGTGTGCCGGTCAATCGTCATTTCAATCCGCCGCAAAACATACTCCACTCTTCCGCCTATCGCCTGCCCTACTAATATCTCCTCATTCTCAGCTAAAGCGTATCCCAACTCTTGACCCGCCTTCAGGGAAATAACACTAAAATCAGCCCCTGAATCCACAACCATCGTAGCCTCTATTTGAAATCCTTTATTCTTGAGAGTTACCGCATAATTTGGCGACCACTCGTGGCGGCTGAGTGTGCGAAAATAAATCGGCAAAATTACAATAGAGCCGGTAAAACCCGGAACTAAGTAAATTAAGAAAATCTCTCCCGAGTCTTCTGCAGCCTGCAAAACTTCCCGCAACTTATCCCCGTGAGCGATAATTCCGCTCGCATTGTAGGCTATAAATTGATGGGCGTACTGGTTCAACTGCCGGCGGTTCTGATTCAGCCACTTCAGCATCTCCCGGCTTTCCTCTTTAGAAGGAGTCCTACTCATATACCTTGCCCTTCATAAAGTAATCAGAGCAAACGCACCGGCCATTGGTGTCAACTTAAGCTCCCGGCGATTGGAAATCGCGGCTACACAAACCAAGTCCGCCTACGCGGACTTAAGAGAAGAGCGGGACTTTTAAAACCCGCGCAGGCGGGTTTTGTCTGTATAGCGGCGGTTTCAACCGCCCAGAGACTACGGGACACAGCTTAAGTTGACACTAATAACGCACCGGCTCGCCCCTACAAATATTATAAGCTGTCCTGCATTGAACCTGCGGCAGCAAAAGAGGGAGGCTCTGCCTCCCTGTTGGCAACGAGCTTAACGAAAGTAGGACGTAGCACAGGCGTCTCGCCTGTGCCCGCCAGAACGCCGGTGCCCGCATCTCACCTTTGCTGGCGACCGGCTCACACCTTCGCCTCATCCTTCACCAACTTTGCCCAACCCAAATCCTTCAGGCTGTTATTCCGGCGCAGGGGACGAGTCACCAACTCCAGAATATCACGCGCATTCGTAAAACCGTGAATCTGAGCGAAAGTGAACTCAACCGACCATTTAGTATTAATCCCCCGCGCCTCAAGCGGGTTGGCATGCGCCATGCCGGTGATCACCAAATCCGGCTTCAATTCATAAATCCGCTGAATCTGATTGTAATTGTCCGGCTTCTCCACAATCCGGGGCACCGGCACCCCCATCTCCTTACAGGTTTGCTCCAGCAACGCCAGCTCAGCAGCTTGATAGCGCTTATCCATATAAGGAATCCCAATTTCAGGGCAAGTCATGCCGCAGCGAATCAAGAACCGAGCCAGAGAAATCTCCAGCAAATTATCCCCCATAAAAAAGACAGACTTGCCGCGAACCAGCTGGATATAATCCTCCAAACTCGCCCAGATTTGCTCCTCCCGCTCCTGCAAACCCTTCGGCTCAATCCCGAACACCGAGCAGATTTTCTCAATCCAAGCCCGCGTGCCATCTGGCCCAATCGGGAAGGGAGCGCCAATCAACTTGGCCTTGCGCCGGCGCATCATCGCCGTCGCCGTGCGGCTGAGGAAAGGATTCACACCGGCAGCAAAATACCCCTCCTCAATCACCGGCAGCTCCGTGTAGCGCTTGCTCGGAAGCCAGCCAGAAACCTTAATCCCTTGCTTCTTCAACTCCAGCGTCAGCTGAGTCACCACCGGATCTGGCAGCGAACCGAAAAGAACCAGCGGCGGGTGCTTGACATATTCCGACTCTTCTGCTACCACATCTTCCTTCTTCTTGCCGAAGTTGAGCAGTTGCTGAATCCCACCGCGCTTTTCCTTCTCCACTTCGGGAGCCTTTTCTGGACAGCGAGCAGCCATCGCCGCCAGAACCGTATCTTCCCCTTGCGTAAAAGCGTAGTCCAGACCGTTGGCGCGAGCCACCACAATCGGAATGCCGATCTCAGATTCCAGCTTAGGAGCCAGCCCTTCCAAGTCCATCTTGATGATTTCCGTGGTGCAGGTGCCGATCCAAACAATCACGCTCGGGTTGCGGTCGCGCTTAATCTGCAAGCACAGGCGCTTCAGCTCTTCATAATCATTCAGCTGAGCCGAAATATCCCCTTCCTCCAACTCCGCCATTGCATAGCGAGGTTCTGCAAAAATCATCACCCCCATTGCATTTTGGAGGAAATAGCCGCAGGTCTTCGTGCCAATTACCAAAAAGAAACTGTCTTCAATCTTCTGGTAAAGCCAAGCCACACAGCTGATCGGGCAAAACGTGTGGTAATTGCCGGTCTCACACTCAAAATTTAGGGCTTCTGGTTGAGCAACAGTCATGGCGGATTTTTTTCTCCTTAATATTGGCTGCAGGAAATCAAGGCTGAACAAGCTATTACAAATCCGACAGCAAGTTAGAAAATTCTGAATCTTCGTCGTCGGAAGCCCACTCGTCCCGCGCTAGCGCTTCGAGGTCATCATCCAGCTCGTCCGAGGGCTCCTCACTCCCGTCATCGAAAGCCAGATCGTCAAACTCATCATCGGCTGACTCTTCCCCGAGGTCTGAAGACATGGCATCATCCAGGTCCCCCAACCCCATATCATCCAGCTCATCAGAAGACTCTTCATCGAGATCGCCGAGTCCCATATCGCCGAACTCATCACTGCTTTCGTCGGCAAAGTCATCGGCAGACTCTTCATCGAAATCGGCACCGAGATCGCCGAATTCGTCAGAGGTTTCTTCTTCAAAGTCAGCGGCAGACTCCTCACCGAGATCGCCACCGAGATCGCCGAAATCCTCGTCGGAGGTTTCTGCTTCAAAGTCAGCGGCAGACTCTTCACCAAAGTCAGTGCCGAGATCCATATCCTCCAGCTCGTCGGATGGCTCTTCACCAAAGTCAGTGCCGAGATCCATATCCTCCAGCTCGTCGGATGGCTCTTCACCAAAGTCAGTGCCGAGATCCATATCCTCCAGCTCGTCGGATGGCTCCTCACCAAAGTCAGTGCCGAGATCCATATCCTCCAGCTCGCCGGATGGCTCTTCTTCCCGACCGGCTGTCGCCGCATTCACGAGCGCCGCCGTTCCCGCTACCGCACCGGCTACCCCGAGCACCCCAGCCGCACCGATGGCTGCTGCTTTGAGCCCAGAGAACTTCTCTGGACTCGGCGCAGAAGGCGTCTCGTCAGCCAGGGCAAAGGGATCTGCTACTGCCGGTGCCGGTTGTGGCGCAGCTGGCGGGGCAGCTGGCGGGGCAGCTGGCGGGGCAGCTGGCGGGGCAGCTGGCGGGGCAGCTTGCGGGACAGCTTGCGGGACAGTTTGCGGGACAGTTTGCGGGACAGCTTGCGGGGCAGCTTGCGGGACAGTTGGCGAGAAAAACGTTTCGCCGGTGACTTGTGGTGCCGGCACTGCCGGCGCAAAGGGTGCCGGCGCTGCCGGCGCTCCTGCCGACGCTACCAGAAAGGGTGACGGAGGTGCCGGTGGGGCTTGACGGTCTGCCGGTGCTTCCGGTGCCGGTGGGTTGCCCAGTGCTATGTCCGGGTCAAAATTCAGGCCCAAAACATCTATCAGCGTCTCTGCATCTGGATTCAGCCTGGAAAAGGGCAACATCAGCTGCGCTAGCTTCGGTTCGAGCGCATTCATGGCTCCCAGGATGAAGTAAGAAGGGGGACGCCGGCCACCATCGGGTGTTTTAACAGATGCCGACCTCATATGCAGGCTCAACCAATCATGATTGGCTTGGTAGTACTGCAACCACTGTTGCTTTAGCGCCGATGTGAAGTCTTCAAAAAAAGCCATAGTGTCTGATACATTTACGCGACATTATCCGAGGTATTCCCGGACAATGCAACGATAGCACGCTTCCCCGGTAAAAGTGATAGAGGCGGTATCCCGCAAAGCTTTCAGGAAAATCCCATGCAGCACCTTTCCTGTCCCGCGAAGCGCGTAAATCCACAGCTAGGACAGTGGAAAACTTTAGAGCCACCCCAGCGGGTGTGGACATTTTGAACGTTTGAACTGGTAGTGCGCCTACCCTGCATCGCTCTCGCCGTTTTACACCTTATTTTTCACAAAGCCAAGGCAACAGTGTCGGAAGTCAAGGGAGGTTGGCAGAAAAATAAGCGCGGTAATTGAAGTCGCGATTTGCCTGTTCGGAGCTGACCGGGGCCTCTGTCAATTTCTCAGATCGGTCTGTCTTCTATCACGTTTTGTAAGATTGCGCAAGAAATCCAGGATTAAATTTTCCCTCCCCTGGGTTGCTGGAATAAAATATGATTCTTTTGGTCTGGACGCCCAGTGTCGTCCTGAATCATACTAGCCAATTCAGCAACCCTCGCTTACCCCGATCTTGGAGGCCCGGAATAGCGCAGGTCAGTCTACACCATCATCAGGTCTAGCTCTTCCTCCTCACTCATCACCTTGGGCTGGGCCGGGTTGAGGTAGAAGTCCGACAGCAACGAGAACAGCTCCCGATCCGGGGAATCGTTGGGCACAACCCCCTCAGGACGGGCCAGAATTTGGTCGGCGATGTTCAGGTAGTAGTCGCAGACATAGTTGAGGGAGGGGTCACTCTCGGCCATCTCGAACAGCGTCTTGCCCTTGACGCGGGAGACGCGAATGTCCTCAATCAGCGGCAGGACTTCCAGCACCGGCATGGGAACGGACTCCACATACTTCTCGATCAAGTCCCGCTTCGAGGTGCGGTTGCCAATCAAGCCGGCGAGGCGCAGCGGGTGGGTGCGGGCTTTCTCGCGCACGGATGCCGCAATCCGGTTGGCGGCAAACAGGGCGTCAAACCCGTTGTCGGTGACAATCATGCAGTAGTCGGCATAGTTCAGCGGTGCCGCAAACCCGCCGCACACCACGTCCCCGAGCACGTCAAACAGAATTACGTCGTATTCGTCGAAGGCGTTGAGCTCTTTGAGCAGCTTCACGGTTTCGCCCACCACATAACCGCCGCAGCCGGCACCGGCAGGGGGTCCTCCCGCTTCCACGCAATCCACCCCGCCATAGCCCTTGTAGATCACATCTTCGGGCCAGACGTCTTCGTAGTGGTAGTCCTTGGCTTGTAGGGTGTCAATGATCGTGGGAATCAGGAAGCCGGTCAGGGTAAACGTGCTGTCGTGCTTTGGATCGCAGCCGATTTGCAGCACTTTCTTGCCGCGACGCGCCAGCGCCACCGAGATGTTGCAGCTGGTTGTGGATTTACCGATTCCGCCTTTTCCGTAAACTGCGAGTTTCACCCTTGTGTTCTCCTGAATGCTTGCTTCTGAAAACTCGGATCTCTATTTTCTGTCTGCGAGTGGGCCGGCTGCGCTCCCCCACAGCTGGCTGTGGGTGGCGCGCGCTCTCGCCTCTGAACGCATTATTGTCTAACTTCGCAGCAAAAAACAGGGCTTCAACAGATGGAGCGGGGCTTAAACCAGACTTTTTTGGTCCATACGATCAACTTTACCATTTTTTCCCGCCTATTTGGCTCTAGCAGTCTTAAAAAACCCTAAAAAGTTACTTTATTTCATTTAATTTATAAAAATATGTGCGAAAAGCAAAAAAGTCCGAGCAGCAAGCCGTACAGCCTCACCGGCAGCGGCTCAGAAGTCCTGCCGGTGCTGGATTCTGGCTTACAAGAGCCTCGCAGCCCCCCTGGTGCAGCGCCGCGATAACTCCAATTGGCCTCGACTTTCGGGGGCTGTGGCGGAAAACTTTGGTTAGCTCGCACCCTCAGGTCGGGGTTGGCAAACTGATTTGGGATTTTTGTAAATAATTGTGAATTTTTTCCCAAGCCTTTACAGGCGGGGGCCTGGGGATCGTGGGGGTTGGGGGTGCCGGTGCCCCAGTCCTGAGAGGATACCGGTTTCTTTAAGAAACCGGGTTTCTGGGCCATAGTGCATCCAACTGAGAACCGCCACATATCACATTTGATAGCGGCTGTCAAGCTAAACCTGTAAGGATTTTTAAGATCGCACCCTGGGAACCCCCTGCGGGGGGGAGCATTGGGTGAGAAGCTGTGGCATGGAACCGAGCAAGTGTCAAGAGCCGGTGCGCGCCGCGCCGGGTGTGCTTCCCCCTTCTTGAACCCACAAGAAACCGGGTTTTTTGTGCTGGGTCAGCGGTAAAACTCAGCTTGACTGCAGAAAAAATCTGGTTTCTGGCCCTCTCGAGGTCTTAACAATTACTTTATAAACCCGCTCCGAGCGATGGGATTCTATCATCTGATTAATTGATCGTAATAAACCTAACCCCCCAGCCCCCTTGCCTTTAATGGAAGGAGGAGTTAGGGGGGGTAGGTTTTCCAATTAATCAGGCGGATAGAATATTAGCGAACCGCTGCTGTCTACTCTTCGCTATCTGGCTCGTAATTGCTAAGTCCAAGCCACAGCCTTATCACAGCTTCTATGGCAGATAACTGCTCTGGGGTTAGCGACCCTAATTTTCTTATCATTTTGGCGCGAGGAACTGTAAGCATATTTTGCACGTCAAAGACGCCGGCGCGAAGAAAGCTAACTTCTACCTTTACCTCAAACCTCGATTGTCGTGGGCTTGTTGTGTGGGCGATTAGAGTAACCAAGGCGCGATCTTCCTGTAACACAGGAATGCTAACCACAAGGCACGGTCTGACTTTGGCTGCATAGCCAAGATCGACCAGCCACACCTCCCCCCGATTAGGATTGCTCATCTGACAGCTCCCTCATATCGAGTTCTAGAAAGAGTTCCTCGGCGCTCTGAGCCAGTTCTTCATCTGTTAAAGGGGGAAAATCAAAGCTGAGAGTGCGTTTGAGAATCTCTAAAGCGATTTCCCACTTCTCAGATGGGCTGAGAAGTTCAAACGAGTTGAGAATAGTCCGCACAGATGTACTCATAAGTTATGCCAGCAGGTAACGGCAAGGAATCAGCAGATTGAGTCTATTATAACCCAGGACATTGAGTATTGGGCATTGGGGATGCCCGGATGCCCGGATGCCCAGATTGATTCTTTTGCCCCATGCCCCATGCCCCATGCCCCATCCCCATAGGGCATGTGCGCCGGCCCCACAAAAGGCCATCCCCTCCTCTCCCCTACAATAAAATAAGAACACAGTTTCCCCCACAACTATGACCTCTACCATCATCCAGGCAGACTTAACCGGCCAACTTCCAGATCACACCCAGCTACCAGAATCGGATGGCACCTTTGTGAAAAACTTCCAAGAACACCCTCAAAGTATTCTGCTGACTGACTCCCTGCAGCCCATTTTGCGGCAGGTCCATCCCGACGGTCAGTATTGCATCGGTCAAGATTCTGGTATCTACTGGCGCATGACCGACCCGCCGGAGAAAGGGGCAGAAGCGCCAGACTGGTTCTATGTGCCCAATGTACCGCCAACACTAAATGGTGAATTCCGGCGGTCTTATGTGTTGTGGCAAGAACTTCTCGCCCCGCTGATTGTCTTAGAATTTGTTTCTGGAGATGGAACAGAAGAGCGAGACAGAACCCCCATTACCGCCGTTCAGAATGGAAAAGGGCAGAAATGCGGCAAATTTTGGGTCTACGAACAAGTAATCCGAGTTCCTTTTTACGGCATTTATGAAGTCAAAAAAGCAAGTGTTGAGGTGTATCACCTGGTAGATGGCTTCTATCAAGTCCTAGAGGCTAACGAGCGGGGACACTACCCCATCCCCTTCTTGGGAGTTGAATTGGGCATCTGGCAAGGTCAATATCAAAATCTCACCCTGCCTTGGCTGCGCTGGTGGGATTCCCAAGGCAATCTCTTATTAACGGGTCACGAACGGACTGAACAGGAGCGGCAGCGGGCTGAACAGGAGCGGCAGCGGGCTGAACGTCTAGCGGCGCAGTTGCGGGCGTTGGGAATTGAGCCGGAAGCCTGACAGAGGACGGCAATACCCATCTCAAAAGCCGCAAACACCGATCCAGGCAATCGCCCCTATCTCCCTACAATGACCTTCAAGAGGTTATACAAAATCACTACCTTTTTCCGCGCCACCCCGCCCCCACCCCCGACGTTGGACAGGCGTCCCGCCTGTCCACCCCCACCCCCTAAACCCCTAACTCCTCAACCAGAGCGACTATGCAACCAACCAATCCCAACCAATTTACCGAAAAAGCCTGGGAAGCGATTGTCCGCACCCCAGACATCGCCAAACAAGCCCAGCAGCAACAGCTGGAAAGCGAGCACCTGATGAAATCCCTGCTGGAGCAAGACGGGCTCGCCACCAGCGTCCTCAACAAACTGGGCGCTGACGTGCAGCGACTGCGCGATCGCACCGGCGACTACATCAACCGGCAGCCCAAAATTAGCGGTGCCGGCAGTTCCGTCTACCTGGGGCGCAGCCTCGACACCCTGCTCGACCGGGCCGATCAGTACCGCAAAGACTACGGCGACGAATTCATCTCTATCGAGCACCTGCTGCTGGCGTATGCCAAAGACGAGCGCTTTGGCAGAAGCTTATTCCAAGAATTTAAAATAGACGAAAGGAAGCTCAGAACTACCATTGAAGAAATCCGGGGGAGCCAAAAAGTGACCGACCAAAATCCAGAAGGCAAATATCAAGCCCTGGAAAAATATGGCCGCGACTTGACAGAAGCCGCCCGCCAGGGTAAACTCGACCCCGTAATCGGACGGGATGACGAAATTCGCCGCACGATTCAAATTCTCTCCCGCCGCACCAAGAACAACCCGGTGCTGATTGGCGAACCAGGAGTTGGTAAAACAGCGATCGCGGAAGGGCTAGCCCAGCGGATTGTCAGCGGCGACGTTCCCCAATCCCTGAAAGAGCGCAAGCTGATCGCTTTGGACATGGGCGCACTGATTGCCGGTGCCAAATACCGGGGTGAATTTGAAGAGCGCCTGAAAGCCGTGCTCAAGGAAGTCACCGACTCTCGCGGGCAAATCATCCTGTTTATCGATGAAATCCACACCGTCGTAGGTGCCGGCGCGACTCAAGGCGCAATGGATGCCGGCAACCTGCTCAAACCCATGCTCGCGCGGGGCGAACTGCGCTGCATCGGCGCAACCACCCTCGACGAGTACCGCAAATATCTGGAAAAAGATGCGGCATTAGAGCGCCGGTTCCAGCAAGTCTACGTCGATCAGCCGGGCGTGGGAGATACTATCTCCATTCTGCGCGGTCTGAAAGAGCGTTACGAAGTCCACCACGGGGTTAAAATTTCTGACAGCTCTCTCGTCGCAGCAGCCACCCTTTCCTCCCGCTACATTAGCGATCGCTTCCTCCCCGACAAAGCGATTGACCTCGTGGATGAAGCCGCCGCCCGGCTGAAAATGGAAATTACCTCCAAACCGGAAGAACTCGACGAAATCGACCGCAAGATTCTCCAGCTGGAAATGGAGAAGCTGTCGCTGCAAAAAGAAAGCGACCCCGCTTCCCACGAGCGACTGGAGCGCCTGGAAAAAGACCTCGCCAATCTCAAAGAAGAGCAGCGAACCCTCAGCGCCCAGTGGCAGTCTGAAAAGGACGTCATTACCAAAATTCAGAACATTAAAGAAGAGATTGACCGGGTTAATGTCGAGATAAGCCAAGCGGAGCGCGACTACGACCTCAACCGCGCTGCTGAGCTGAAATACGGCAAGCTGACCGATTTGCACCGGCAGCTGGAAGCCGCTGAAACCCAGCTGGCGCAAACACAAAAAACCGGCAAATCCCTCCTGCGCGAAGAAGTCACGGAAGGCGACATCGCCGAAATTATCTCCAAGTGGACGGGAATTCCGATCAGCAAGCTGGTAGAATCGGAGAAAGAAAAACTCCTGCACCTGGAAGACGAACTGCACCGGCGGGTCGTCGGTCAAGAGGAAGCCGTCACAGCGGTTGCGGACGCGATTCAGCGCTCGCGTGCCGGTTTGGCTGACCCCAACCGGCCCATCGCCAGCTTCATCTTCCTCGGACCCACCGGCGTGGGCAAAACCGAACTGGCAAAAGCTCTCGCCACCTATCTTTTTGACACAGAAGAGGCGATGGTGCGGATTGACATGTCCGAGTACATGGAGAAACACGCTGTCTCCCGTTTGATTGGTGCGCCTCCGGGATATGTGGGTTACGAAGAAGGCGGACAGCTGACGGAATCGATCCGCCGGCGTCCGTATGCGGTGGTGCTGTTCGACGAAATCGAAAAAGCTCACCCGGACGTGTTCAACGTGCTGCTGCAAATCCTCGATGACGGTCGGGTCACCGACTCCCAAGGGCATACGGTAGACTTCAAGAATACCATCATCATCATGACCAGCAACATCGGGTCGCAGTACATCTTGGACATTGCCGGTGATGAGTCTCGCTACGAAGAGATGCGCAAGCGCGTCATGGACGCCATGCGGGCGAATTTCCGTCCGGAGTTCCTCAACCGGATTGATGAGATGATCATCTTCCACGGCTTGAACCGGCAGGAGCTGCGGCAAATTGTTAAACTGCAAGTGGCTCGTCTCGACCGGCGGCTGGCTGAGCGCAAGATTTCTCTGAAACTTGCCGACGCAGCCCTTGACTTTTTGGCAGAAATCGGGTACGATCCGGTGTTCGGCGCTCGTCCGCTGAAGCGAGCGATTCAGCGGGAGCTGGAAACCCAAATTGCCAAGGCAATCCTGCGCGGCGAGTTCAACGATGGCGACACCATCTATGTGGATGTGGAGAACGAGCGCCTCGCCTTCAAGCGCTTGCCGGCGGAGTTGCTGGCGGCGAAATAGTGGGGCCAGAAACCCGGTTTCTACTAATACCGGCAGAGAATGTGGCGCATTTGCCGCAAATTTGCCGGCAATTCCAGAAGCATCGCCTGTTCAATGAACATCGGCGGCACCGGAATTGTAGGAGTCGCCCGCACCGAGTAGGTGAGTGCCGTGCCGGTGCGGCAATCTTGCAATTTTAAGTCTGCCGCAAAATCCACAAAGCTGCCTTTTTCCAGCCGGAACTGGATGTGCCGGTGCAAGGTTTCAACTACCTTTAGGTAGATTTCTACCTGAACGCTCAAAAATAGAAACGCCTTGGTAGCAGCTTGGTAGAGACGTTTCGCCCCTTGATTGAAACCCAACACCTCACTGCGGGTGACATCTGGGAAATAGTGCACCCAGCGGGGGTAATCGGTGAGCTGCTGCCAAGCTCCCGCTCGCGCCAAAGGCAGGTACATGGAAGCGGTCACCGCCCCCCCCCAGAGCGTGTGGGATTGAGTGTTTAGCAAAATCTCCCCTCGCAGGAGTGCGGCAATTTCAGCCTGATTCCACTTTGAACCGGCAGCCGAATCAGCAGAGTTTGATGCAGTTAATTCAGTCATTGTGGCTCCCAATAAAACTCATTTAATCGAGTCTGGAACGGTGACATTTTATATGAAGTTTGGTAAAAGGCCCATCACATCTTTCAGTCAGGGCAGCCAGCAGCCGGCAGTGGCGCTGTTATAGCAGTAGGCACTTAGGGAAAGGACTTGGGGTTTAACATGATGTAGGGGCGGGAACACCGACAAAGAGTGCCACACAGTTACAACACCGATAAACCCGCCCCTAACCTCTGATATAGCAGCCGGCAATTGGGCCATAGCGTGTCCTAACCAATATGACTGCTGCTATAATCCTCCGCCCAGATCCGCTGTAGCAGCAGTTCAAGGACATGATATGAGAGCTAAAAAGGAATTGCGCTGCTCCGGAGAGCGAGCCGGCTGTCTCCGAGCGCTCTTGCTAACCCGTTTCTCGCGAGGGGGTTTCGGATAAAAAACGGGGGAGCTACCTCAATTGTGGCTCACCTGCCGGTGGAACAGCTTTATTTGGCCAGAAAAATATTGTGACACAGTGCTGGGGTCAGTCAGAAGCGATCCAAACATTTTTAGAAAGCCGTCAAGGTTGCTTTTAAGGTTCAGACAAGTCAGGATTGGGTTGGAGTGGGAGCAGGCGAGCTGCTATCGTTGGTGTGGGTACTTGCGGCGATCTTACCAGGAGTTAAGTGCATGAGTCGATCCTCCAATTCCTTCACTGAGATGCTTCCATACATTTTTGGCATTGTCCTGGGGACAGCAGTGCTTGTGTGGGTGCTAAGGGGTTTCGGCGTTCTGACGTTTATTCCCGGATCGGCGATCTGGATGTTAATGTTTCTTTCCGTCGCCACCGGCATCGCCTGGCGCGTTTATGGCCCGAGAGGGCGCTACTAAGTATGGGGCATGGGGCATGGCGGCGGGCAATCGGGCATGGGGCATGGCGGCGGTGAATCAGCGGGACGAAATATCAGGGGCGGTTAGCCGGATTTGATATCAGTTCAATCTCCTTTGGCCTCAGATGGCTCAGAGTCTGGCAGGATTGCCGAGTTGAACTTGGCCCGCTGCATGGCCTCCCCCACAGTGACGTTGAGCTGAGCGCCAATCAGCATCACCCACGAACTTAAGTACAGCCAAAGCATTAAAACTATCACAGCGCCAACGGCTCCATAGGACCGGTTGTAGTTGCCGAAGTTGCTGACGTAGAGCCGAAACAGGCCGGAGATCGCCGCCCAAGAGACTGCGGCCAAAATCGCTCCAGGCATAATCGGCGTGCCTTTGCGCCAGTAGCTAGGGCCATAGCGATAGATAAAGCCAAAGGCAGCGGAGACGATGCCCAAAGCAATTGGCCAGCTAAACAGCTGCCACACCGACAGGAAAGTTGGCACCAGCTTGCAGCTGATATTTGGGTCGAGCCGGCAGCTCCCCTCCGCCACCATTCGCACGATCAGGTCGCTGACAAACACCAGGGCGCAGGCGGCGATCAGCAGCAGGATGGTGCCAACACTCAGAACCAGAGAGACGAGCTTGGCTTTCCAAAAAGGTCGCGCCCGCTCTAGGGGAATGAGGTAGATGCGATCCAGGGCAGCCATCGCGGCGCTGATGGCTCCAGAAAAGGCCCAAATTGCTCCAAAAAAGCTGATAGAAAACAGGCTCTGGTTTTTCGAGACGGTGATCTCACTGATAAACCCGCGAATCAGCGTCTGGACTTCGTAGGGGGCGAACTTGCCCAGCTGGCGCGCCAGGTGGTTGAGGGTGGACTGCAAGGATTCAAATAGCCCAATGGCCGTCAGAACTGCCAAAATTGCTGGAAACAGGGCTAACATGGCGTTATAGGCCATTTCAGCGGACAGGCCGGCCAGCCGCTGCTCGCCGGCACGCTGAAAAACTTGCCGCAGGGTTGCCAAATTCAGGTGGCCAAAAAAACGGACAAAGCGGGGAGATGGCATTGGATTTGGGATGGAACGATTTTCGATTCATCCCCAATTTAGAATCTAAAAATTAAACCCTAAAATTCTAATATCTCCCACCCAGTTTCTAGAATCTCTCTCCCCGTTTTTGGCGTAGGGCAGGCGTCTCGCCTGCCCACACGAGCCTAAAATTATAACATCTCCCAGCCAGTTTCTGGAATCTCTCTCCCCGTTTTTGGCGTAGGGCAGGCGTCTCGCCTTCCCACACGAACATAAAATTATAACATCTCCCACCCAGTTTCAACAAGCCTTCTCCCCCTCCCCGAAGCGCAGGCAGGGGGGAGGGCGGGGTACAAGGCCACCGGCAACAGCTCAGTAAAATTGAAAATTCCTATGAGTCAGAACTTCTCGCAGTGGTTGGAGGAAATCAAGACTCTGCAACAGCAACTGGCAGAGCGAGAGCAGGAGCGGGATGCGGCTCTTGCCAGCGCCGATCGCTGGCGCGAACTCTACAATACAGAAGCGCAGCAGCGCCGCACTGAGGCCAAGCTCGCTCAGGAAACTATCGAATCCCTGAAGGCAGAAATCCAGCGCCTTGAGGGGGAAGCCGCCAGAGCCAAACAGGAAGATGCCGGCAGTTTGTCTGCCATCGAGCAAGAGTTGGGCAGACTGGGCCCTGGTGAGTTGACAGCCAAACTGGCAAAATTGCTCAGCTCGCGCTTGGAGGCGCTGCAAGAAGTGGAGCGTCTGGCTCTTGCCCTCAAAGAGGAGCAAGCCGCCCACGCCAAAACCCGCGACAGTTTGACGATCGCTTTAGGGGATACGATGGACCGGCTCAAAGCCGCCCGCGCCGCCCTCACCAGTGAGGAAGGGGCGGCGGACTTTGCCGCTGGCAGCAGCGAACAAATGCCGGGGGCGTCTAAAATCCCATCACTGAAGCTACCTCGGATAAGACCGGCTCAACCCCCTGCTTGAGCGGGTTGTTGCTGTGATTGATGGCCGTATCTGGGTCTTTGAGACCGTTGCCGGTGAGGACGCAAACGGCGGTTGCGCCGGCGGGCAAAAGGTCTTTGACTTTCAGCAAGCCGGCGACGGAGGCGGCGGAAGCAGGCTCGCAGAAAATGCCTTCAGAGCTGGCCAAGAGGCGGTAAGCGTCGAGGATTTCGGCGTCGGTCACGGCGTTGAACTGCCCCTGACTGGCGGCGGCGGCGGCGACGGCTTTCTCCCAGGAGGCGGGGTTGCCAATGCGAATGGCGGTGGCCAGGGTTTCGGGATGGGCCACGCGCTTGCCGGTGACGAGCGGTGCGGCACCGGCGGCTTGGAATCCCATCATCCGGGGCAATTTCTGGCAGATTCCCGCTTGGTGGTACTGACAGAACCCCATCCAGTATGCTGTGATGTTGCCGGCATTTCCCACCGGCAGGCACAGCCAGTCGGGGGCGTCGCCGAGGGCGTCTGCGATTTCAAAGGCAGCGGTTTTCTGACCTTCCAGGCGGTAGGGATTGAGGGAGTTGACCAAGGTCACGGGGTAGTGGGCGGACATTTCTTGGACAATTTCCAGGGCGCGGTCAAAGTTGCCTTTGATGGAGAGGACTTCGGCTCCGTAGACCAACGCTTGGGCCAACTTGCCCAGGGCCACATAGCCGTCGGGAATCAGGACAAAGGCTCGCATACCGCCGCGTCTGGCGTAGGCGGCGGCGGCGGCGGAGGTGTTGCCGGTGCTGGCGCAGATCACGGCTTGCGCCCCGGACTCTTTGGCTTTGGAAATGGCCATTGTCATCCCCCGGTCTTTGAAGCTGCCGGTGGGGTTGAGTCCGTCATATTTGACAAATACTCGCACCTGTCTGCCCACGAGCTGGGCTATCGAGGGCACGGGGATGAGGGGGGTGTTGCCCTCAAGCAATGTTACCACCGGCGTGGTTTCACTCACAGGCAAGTAGGGCCGGTAGGTTTCGATCAGGCCGGGCCAGCCCTTGGGGGCGGCGAGCCGGTCGCCCGCACTCGGGATTGCGCCCTTGGCGTGGGATTCAGCAGCGGACAGACTGAGAGTCACAGTAATTAGTCTTTCAGGTGCAAACAGAATCGGTGTTAGCCTTTAGTGTACCTTGAGAATCTGGCAAGGGAGCGCCGGTGCCAGGCGGGTTGGAAAAATTGCAGTCACTTGGAAAACTGACACATTCGCAGAAAACTGCAGCATTGGATGCAATTTAACTTAGAGTTCAGGTTAAAATGCCCTCAAGGTGTGAGTAAGTAGAAATGACCAGCCAGGTAGTAGAGATGTCAAGTCGCGCATCCACTCTGTCCAGTGCCCCCAGCACTGTTGCTAAGCCCGCTAGGGCGCTCGATGCAACGGTATCGCCGTCCAGCAGAGCTGTGCCGGTCGAGCAGGTGTTGTCCCCGTATAGAGCAGATCAGCAAGTCAAGTTCCTGCACTTGCAGGCTGAAGTGGAATCTCTATTGCTACAGTTGCGCTCGCTCAAGCAGCAGCGGCAAGACCAAGCGCCATAGGCTGCAGGGTGTAGAGACCGAACATGTTCGGTCTCTACAGGGGGAGCATCCCGGTTGTGCAAAGAAGCCCATATTAATGCGATAATGATTTTAGCAGGGGGTAGGAGGAGAAGATTTTTGACCAGCTGAATCCCGGAAACGGGATTGAAACTCTACAGTCGCGTCCGCACAGTAGCTTTTCTCTGCCTCTCCCCGTTCCCGGGAGCAGTCAAATGTGCATGTCCTGGATATTTGCGGGCCGGTTGGGGCCCAGCTCTCAACCGGCATCTTTGTGAGAAGAGAGGCGTTTGACGCGCAACCCCTGCCACCCGCACTGCCGGTTGGCGCACCTGTAGCGAAACACCGGCACGAAGCTATTAATCAAGCGATCGAAAAGTTGGCGGTGGTTTCGGTGCAGCTTGCTGCCGCAGGCAGGACATTTCAAACTCACCAATTGCTCTGAGGTTTGCAGGCGGTAGCGGATGCGATTAACCAATAAAACGGCACTAACAGCTAGCAATAGAACAGCGATAGCGTCAGAAGCCGCGATCTGGCGGAGGTTTTTGAGACTCTCCAGTCCAGCCCGAGCCGCCTCCGCTCCCAGACTCCCCAGGGTGGCGCGAATCTCAAAAGGCTCCACGAGCAAGAAGATTCCCAAACCAGCCAAAAACAGCGCAACAAATTCAAAAAAATTTTTCTGGCGGAAAGGCTTGAGCATAGATAAATACCTGGGGCTTGCTGATTTTTCCTATCATTCTACCCTCTCACTCCTGACTCAGAATGACTTGCCTTAACGTATAAATGTTCTCGCACAACTCTTGGACATCTGGGATTGAGGAACAAATCTAGAATCCAAGGAGTTTTATGAAAACCAGGAAGTTTTTATAAAAAGATATTAAATATATCAGTGATAATTGCAATTTAGATGATATGATAGAGAAAGGGTATGCAACAATTTTGGTTATCTAGCGCTAGCCACAGAGGTTAGGACATCAGTACCCTATGGATATAAGGCGTAGGACAGGCGTCTCGCCTGTCCTGCCAGTGTGAGCAATTGGCCCCCGTATTCCCGCATATTGCGGTCAATTAACCGGACTTTATATTAGACGCCTTGGGGGGCAACCGGCGGTGGGGCGGGCCGGTGGAGGGCCAGGGTGCGCCGGAAGTGGGGGGCGCGGTGGCCGACTGGGGAAAAATTCACCGCACAGTAGCAATATTGTGATATAAAAGTTGAGGTTTTGTAACCAGCAGTGCTGTTTGCCCATCCTACTGCTAGCAGGCTGTTTGCGTGAATCCACTGATTGACTTGTCCGAATAGCACCTGGAGAATCTTAATTTATTCATGACTGCATCGACCGTAACGCCCCAGAAGTTGGCATCTGCGCCCACCGGCTCAGACTTGCGGCTCAAAGACATTATAAAAATCCTGCCGCGTGAATGCTTTCAGAAAGACCGGCGCAAAGCTTGGCTTTCAGTGGCGATCAATGTCTTATTGGTTGGCGCGGGCTACTGGGGGCTGGCCATTGCGCCCTGGTTCCTGCTGCCGTTCCTGTGGATTTTTACCGGCACAGCGCTGACCGGCTTTTTTGTGATTGGCCACGATTGCGGGCACCGGTCATTTGCCAACCGCAAGTGGGTGAACGATTTAGTTGGCCATATCATGATGCTGCCGCTGATTTATCCCTTCCATAGCTGGCGCATCCAGCACAATTACCACCACAAGCACACCAACAAGCTGTCGGTGGACAATGCTTGGCAGCCCTGGAAGCAAGACGTGTATGCCAGTTGCGGAGGCGGGTTGCAGTGGATCTACCGGCGGCTGCGGGGGCGGTTTTGGTGGCTCGCCTCGATAGCCCACTGGGCGAATTTGCACTTTGACTGGACGAAATTTGAGGGCAAACAGCGATCGCAGGTGAAGTTTTCTGCGCTGTTTGTGCTGGCGGGCGCTGCGATCGGCTTCCCGCTGCTCATCGCCACCACCGGCATCTGGGGATTCGTCAAATTTTGGCTGCTGCCCTGGCTAGTTTACCACTTCTGGATGAGCACCTTTACTCTGGTGCACCACACCGCGCCCGAGATTCCCTTCACCCCAGCAGAGGAGTGGAATGAGGCGCAAGCGCAGCTGTTTGGCACGGTTCACTGCGATTACCCCCGGTGGGTGGAATTCTTCTGCCACGATATCAACGTGCACATCCCCCATCACATTTCGACAGCGATTCCTTCTTACAATTTGCGGATGGCGCATCGCATTCTCAAAGAAAAGTGGGGGGATTCTCTGGTGGAGTGCCGGTTCTCCTGGTCTTTGATGAAGACGATTACTGACCGGTGCCACTTGCACGATCCGGATGAATGCTACCGCAGCTTTAAGGATTTCCACGCCGCAAAGTGAAGCGATAGCGGCGGGTTCGCCTCATGCCATACGCCCCTTCTCCAACCGGAGTTGGGCAGAAAGAAAACCGCAGTGCCGGCGTTGAGCGGAAGTTCGGGATTCCCCGGGCTTCCCGACAGTGCCGGCACTGCGGCTTTTGCTGCAAGCCGAAATGATATAAAAGATTGATAGGCTTAAAAATTCGACTGCCCCAGGGTAGGTTGCCATGAGCGATCCGATTGTCCAGCGAAATGCCAGCGACGCCGCCAAGCCTTCGCGCGGTAAAGACGCGACTGGGCGTTCTACAAATAGTCTCAGCTATCAGGGGGTTTACAGCTGCCCTGTGTGCCGCAAGGGTGAGATTTCAGCCATGCCGCTGATGGAGGCGTTTGCTTGTGACTTTTGCCGGCACATTTTCACGGCGAACCTGGAAAAACAGGTGCTGAAGATGGCAGATAGTTCGTTACCCCTATCATGGCACTGGAATGGTCGCACTTGGCAAGGTGCCCACCGAGCCGGTGCTCAGCTGGGTTGGGGGATTTGGGTGGCGGCGCTGGCTTTTGTGATCTTTCCGCCCATGCTGGTTGGGCTCGGTGCGTATATTTTTCCCCCGTTACCGGGGAGTCGCTTGTTTTGGCTGCCGGCATTTTGGACGGGGCTGACATTTTTCTCCCATCTCGCTTGTGTTGGTTGGCTGGTTGTGGAGTCCTATCAATTTCCAATATTTGCGTTTTTGAGGGTGTGGCGGCGTCGGTTGCTGGGAAGCCGGTAGCTGACTGGCGCTTCCGGAGATGCCGGTGCCGGCGGGTTTGGGACGTAGGACAGGCGTTCCCCCCGCCCCCTCCCCTGTGCCAAAAACGAGAAGGCGGTTCTAGAAACCGGGTTTCGCAGAAGTTACCCGGTTTCTAGGCTCTAACAACTCAAAGATAAACGCTATATAATGGAAGTGAGTGCGAGCTAGCGAGGGGGTTGTAAGATGACGGCTATAACAGAAATTCCCCAAAGTGCGATTGATAATAAAGAGCAGCACCACTACTCTCCTGAGGAGTATTTTGAACTAGAAACCTCGGCGGAATACAGGAGCGAATATTGCGCCGGCAACATAATTCCTAAGACTGGCGGAACACCGAATCACAATCAGATAGCTCTTAATTTGGCTGGGGCGCTGAATTTGGCTTTGAAAGGGCAGCCCTACCGAGTATTTATGACCGACTTGCGCTTGTGCATACCCCAAAAGCGAGTCTACACCTATCCAGATGTGATGGTAGTGTCGGGTCAGCTAGAGTTTGCTGAGGGTCGGAAGGACACGATTACAAATCCTGTGATGATTGCCGAGGTGCTGTCAGACTCTACAGAAGATTACGACCGGGGGAAAAAGTTCAAGTTGTATCGGAGCATTCCCAGTTTTAGGGAATATCTTCTCATTTCGCAGTCGGAGAGATCCGTCGAACAGTTTTCAAAGACGGCTGATAACAAATGGCTGTTGTCTGAGTGGGCGGGGGAAGATGCTGTGCTGGCGTTAAGTTCTGTTCAGTTCCAAATTTCTTTAGCAGACCTCTATGATAAGGTTGAGTTTGAGTCGGGGGGTGAAGAGGGTGCCGGTGGTACTCTGTTAGGCTAATAATGCTGCTTGTTTGCCCGAAGGAGGCAGAGCCTCCTGGACAGCGTTCCCAGCCTGAGGCTGGGAACGAGGGAAAATCCTCTTTAATACTATTTTAGCATGTCCTGACCTAAATGACCAGTGCTATACCTTGCAAAAAACTGGTGGGCATGATGTCTACCCACCAGCTTCTAGTTCCTTTAAAAGTCCTCTAAATACTTGATTTCACGCTTTCTGTTACCAGCAGGGGAAAGCCTTGCCAGTTCCGCTGCCTCAGAGCCATGTGGATTATCTGAATAGCCAAATGAAAACCACAAGTCATGACCATAAGCTACTAACATGGCGATTGTTTTGCTCCCACGACCAGTTAAATGTTCGTTGAGTCTACGACGAATATTTTTTGATCTTCCAAGGTAGGCAGGCATATCTCCTGCCGTTTCATCGTAGATGCAGTAGATCCCACCTGCATCTGATGCTGAATCCACATTGCTACTGTTAAATGGTTTGATTTCGCCTGCTCTCATTACTTTCTCCTTTTGCGTTGCGGCATAACGGTTCGGGTCAGCGGTTGCCAGATCCTTTGTATGTGTTAAGCAGACCGCCAGCGTTCATCCTAAGCCAGGATAAAACTCTCCATGTGCCTAAGTCCCGTAGTTGTCTCACACTCTAGCAACATTTCTCCAGCCTTACCAGGGATAAAAAGTGATAAAAAGTGATAAAAAGTGACAGAGTTGCGCCGGCTGTGCTAGACTTTCCCTGAAAGATGCGTCTGGGGGTAGGATACAATGAATTCCACCGGCACCGGCACCTCCCGCCTCTTGGCCCTCGGCATGGCAATCCTCAGTGGCCTTTGCTAAATCACTGCCGGATGAAACATCACTTTTCAGGGAATTTGACCCATGACTGCTGACGAAGCACTGGCCATTGTGGAAGCCATCTTAGATGATGAACGCCTAAACGACGTTCAAGAGCTAATCTTCCGGCAATGTTGGGAAGGGCGACAGTCTTATGAGGAAATTGCTCAACTCTCTCAATATGATGATGAATATATCAAGTCTGTCGCTGCTAAATTATGGAAGCTCCTCTCAGACGCATTTGGCGAAAAAGTAAAAAAAGCTAATCTCCACTCAGTCATCAAGCGATACGCACGGCGAATTAAAGTGAACTTACAGCGAAATCTGGTGATTGAAGTGAACCTCACCGGCGCAAATCTCAGTGGAGCCAACCTAAGTGGAGCGCGACTGTTCGCAAACTTAAATGAAGCTGATTTTGGTCAAGCCGATGTACACCGCGCAATAAGAGCTGATGATCAGACTGAATCAGCAAAAGAAATCATCCAGCCCGAAAAAGCGGAGAGCCAGGAAAGTACATCTACCCCTGAAAACCGGCTCCACTACTGGAATGGCTATCACCTGAGTTCAGACGAACACCTGAAAATAGCCGAAGCGCTCGAACGCACCGGCATCCTCTTCATCCCCAACCCCAAGTTGCGCCTCACAACTCCCGAAGGCAGAGAAAACCAAGAATTTGACTTTATGATACTCCACCAAGGCAAGTGGGGGATTCTTCAGATAGATAGCGAGGAATCGCAGCAAGAGCCGGTAAAAGAGGAGGAACTCCACCGGCTTTTTAAATATCACGGCATCCGGATTGTCCAGCATTGCGACGCCAGCCGGTGCGGGGAAGAACCGGATAGGGTTGTTCAGGAGTTTTTGGAAATGTTGAGTCAGGCATAGGGGTGAAACTTCGCCCACGCCTACTCTGCTTTCAAATTAATTATATAGCGTTTCTATTTGTGAGGCGCGTAGAAACCGGGTTTCGCCGAAGTTACCCGGTTTCTGGCCACATTATTTATAACCGCTATATCATGGCTTACCCTCGTTCCCAGCCACCCTTACGGGAAGCCTGCGTGCACTGTGGGGAACGCCCCTTTGTCGGCTCCGCCGATTTAAGTAGCAACTTGGGTTATCTATTGTTATGCGTCCCTTTTATTATACTGCTGTTCCGATGGGTTGTCAAGTGCTTTTTCGCATTTTCCGCAGCCACCGGCATCAAGTTTCTCTCCCGGCGTTCTGTTCGCACTGCTGTCAAAATCCTAACTCCGCCTTTAACTCTTCCAGACTGATGGTTTCTCCCGCTTTTGCTTGCCGGATTCCCTCTATCAAGTGATCCATAAATTCCTTATCGGAGAGAATTTCCAGTGTTTCCAGCAGAGATTGAAACTGTTCGCAGCTCATGGCAATCATCACCGGCTTGCCATCCTGAGTAATGATTGCCGGCTCATCTGCCAGCGAGCGCCGGCAACTCTGGCAGCTGTTGTTGCGCTTCCGTTACAGTCAGGTACTTGGGCATATTTATAGGGAGTGATATTTGCCTTCAGTATAGCATAGCGTTACTCGCACCGGCTTGCTCGCAGTCAGGTGAGAAACGCCCCAGAACTCACCCCATCCCCCACGTCCCAACCCCCCACGAGCGGGAAAGTGCTAGAATAATTGTGGCATGACTCAGAGGCATTAATTATGATTGCAGTCAGCGCAAAGATTACACTCAAAGAATTGCAACCGCAACTGCTTGCCCTCACCCCGATAGAGAAAATTCAAGCCATACAGCTATTAGCGCAAAGTCTAGCGAACACTTGGCCCGGAATTGAAAAAACCCCCGGCGTGTGTGGGGGTAATGCCTGTATTGGCAACACTCGCATTCCCGTTTGGCTGCTCGTGAGCGCTCGTCGGTTAGGAATTTCCGAAGCCGCTCTCCTACAGGACTATCCGACTCTGGGTGCCGCAGACTTGGCGAATGCCTGGGCTTATGCTGAAGCGCACGCCGATGAGATTGAAACAGCAATACGAGAAAATGAGGAAGCTTGAAAAGTGGCGCGTCTATATGCAGATGAACAGTTCCCACGGCGGGTTGTGGAATTCCTGCGGGCTTTTGGGCACGATGTCCTGACAGTACAGGAAGCAGGAAACGCAGGACTTAAAATTCCTGATGAACAAGTGCTAGCCTTCGCAGTGAGCAACGACCGCGCAGTTCTGACGCTCAATCGAGTTGATTTTATCCGCCTGCACAACTTACAGCCCGAGCATGCTGGTATCATTGTCTGTACAGATGACCCGGACAGGGAAAGGCTAGCTACACGCATTAATCAGGAAATTTCTAATGCCGAAACCTTGAGAGTCCGGCTGATTCGAGTCAAGCGTCCGTCGCAGTGAAGATGAGAGCAATAATTTTCCTCTCGGCACTGAAGGTCGGCTCTGCCTCCCCATCTTCACTCCCAGCCCGAGGCTGGGAGCGAGAAATTAGCCCGCGAAGGCGGGCTTTGTTTATATAGCGGCAGAATTTATTCTGCCGCTATTTATTCTGCCGCTATTTACTGTGCGGCTATTTATTCTGCCGCTACTCAAACCGGCCTGTTTCCCCCACCCAACGCTTGAGACTGTAACCGGCATTCCCCCTGACCATCAAATCCACCGGCAGCTTGTCCTGCAAATCAACAAAGCCGGTGACAGACTGACCGGCAGCCGAAGTCAATTCGCTGTATATCAAAGCGCCGGTGTCATCAAAAATCAGAGTGCGATTCCCAGAAGAACCGCCTGGATTTTTCCCGCTAGCGAAAGCATCTGAACTGAGCGTCAGCACTGCCTCGGGCTGCTTATTCCCCGTCAGATCGATCAGCTGCACCGGCCAATCCCCACTTTGCTGCAGTATCCGCTCAACATTCACCGCCCGGTTCCCAGGCAATTGCCCCGCTGCTTGCAACTCCTCCGAGAGACTGTCCAGCATGCCTGCCACCAACTCGGGCCGGTCCTTCTTCAGCTCAGCGAGGACAGTCAGTTGCGGCTTCAACCACTGGACTTTTTTCGCCGTAAAAGCCACACCCCTCGGCCAGCTTTTCCCGGCAGAAAAATCTGCAGGCGTCGCACCGGCAATCCCATCACCCTCCGCCAGCAACTGCAGGGCACCGTTGCGGAATTGAACCGCTTTTACCGTCGCCGCCACACTTCTTTCTTCCCCATTAGCCGCCCACACCCCTATCTCGATCTGAGAGTCCAGATTCAGCCCCAAAACCTTCCACAGACGCCGCCCGGGCTCAATCCGAGGCACCTGCAAAGAAGTAAACGGCGCTCGCACCCAGTCCTCACCGTCGTGAAAAGCCGCCACCCGCACCTGATACCACACTTTGCCCTGCGCCAATTGCAAAGAAACATTGGGTTGGGATTGCAGCCAATCTGCCGGTTTCACCGCAGCCACCGGCACTGCCGACCCCACAATTCTGCCCGGGTGATCGATCAGAGTTGACTCTGAAAGCGCCACATCGAGGCGTTCGAGGAGTTTATCGACCTGCCCGACTATAGCAGAAGAGTTGTTTCCCTGGGCGTCCAGCCATGCTAGCGCTTGCGCTTTACCCTCCTGCGCCGCCACAATCAGCGCCCCCCAACCTTTGGCAGCCGTTCGCTGCGGATTGACTTTCAGCGCTGCTTCCACCCGTTTCCACAGCTCCCCTTTATCCGCTTTCAGCATCAGGGCTGTTTTGTAGCTATCATCCAAGTTAGCCTCAAATATCTCCAAGGCTTTTTCCCAGCGAGCGTCGAGCAGCGCCATGAGAACCCGATCTTTGGGGTCAGCCCAAGAAGCGTCCGCCTGCTTCTGGCTCATCTTGGCGTGAAAGGCGATCACATCCATCTGAAGTTGAGCCGCCTTTGGCCACCCTTGTTTATTCTTGCCGCGCTCAGCTTTCAGCGACTGCATCTGCTTCCAAGCGTCCGACCACAAGCCGTTTTTGGCCAACTGGAGGGCTTCCCAGTAAGACTCGTCAGGCAAAGCCGGCTCCTTCAGGGAAATAGGCTCCAGCTCAAGTGGGTTGGGCAGAAAATTCCGGCGTCGCAACTGGTAAACCTCGAAGTGCAGATCCTTACCCTGCGTCTGGTTGACAACCAATTCCGGCTCCCCCCCGCCCGTGACTTCCTGCCAAATCGGAACCGTGCCTGCAGGAGAAGTCCACTCCACGAGCAGGCCCAGGTGAGAGTGTTCTGGGTTGTAGTGATAGAGTTGTCCGTAAGCGATTTTAGTCTTTCCGTAAGGCCGGTAGCCGGTGAAATTCAGCCAGACGCCCGTCTTGGGCGCTTCACCCCGGACCGGTTCGAGCGCGGTCAGGGGCAGGGGGCGAGAGGAGCCTTGCACGTCGTATGAGGATTGGATAACCGGAGCCAGCACAAAAGATTCTGCCGGTCCAGGTGCCGGCACCTGAGTCACCAGGCGAAAATATTGCTCTGTTTCTGAACCGTCGTGCCGTGGCGGCGAAGGCTGGTAGATTCTCAGTTCCTGAATCGGCTGGCAGGGAGACTGGCACTTGAGAGACTTTGGCGGCTTGGCCACCAGCACCTGCATCAGCTGTTCCGGACCGAGTGCGCTGGGTATCAGTTCCTGTGTCTTGGTGTTCAGCGGCACCAGCAACGCCGGCAGCAATCCCGACTTCCGCAGCTCAGTCCGGATTTCTGTTAGACTCACAGTCGGCTGGATATCATCGTTTACCGGCACTTCACTTTTGCCCGGTAACTGACTCACCCAGGTTGCCGGTGCGGGGTTCGTTATCAGCTGCACGCTCAGCCACGCACCGCCCGCCAGCAAGCCGGTGCCGGTGACAAACGCCGCTAGGGACATCAGCCCCTGCGCCCCACTCCTGTGCGCCCCCGGGGATTGGGTTTGCTTGCCGGTGCGGGCTGGCAGGTTAGCCTTAGCCAAAATGGGGGGCTGTTTTGCCTTCATAGCTGTCAGGCTGTGTTTCCGGGATTTTGATGTCGGATCGGGGGTAACACCGCTATTGATCAGGTTATTGTTCATCCGCGCTCTGGAGTTAGTAGGGGCTAGCGGTCAATGGCTTACGGGCGGGCATTGGCCCTGTTTCAGTTTTTACCAGCAATTAACAATTTTTCATAGCGCTGACCGGCTCGCTCCCAAGTATATTCGGTTTCAATCAGCGCTCGCCCGTTCTCCGACAGTTGCTGGCGCAACTGCGGGTTTTCAAACAGCTGGCCTATCGCCTCAACATACTCCTGAACTCGGTTGGCCCGCAGCGCTCGCACCGGCACGCCGGCACCGCCCACCTCCAGCCCTTCCAAACCGCGGTCGCTCGCCACCACCGGCACTCCCGCTGCCATCGCCTCCAGGGTTTTGTTCTTTATCCCGTAGCCGGTGCGCAGGGGAATCACGCAGACGGTAGCTTGATGTAAATATTCTGCCATTGAGGGAACCGCGCCGGTGACCGTGACGCCCGGGCGGTCTGAAAGCGCCAGCACCTCGGGTGCCGGTCGAGCCCCGGCAATGGTGAAGGTGGCGTCGGGATACCGCTGTTGCAGCTCTGGCAGCACTTCTAGCGCAAAGAACCGCGCCGCGTCAATGTTGTGCGAGGCGTCCATCGCCCCGACAAAGATTAGCCCCCAACCCCCTGGCTCTTGACGGCGAGCCGGAAACAGCTGCAAATCCACGCCATTGGGGATGACCTCAATCCGGGCACCGGGACTGAGTGCGAGCAGTTGACTTCTGTCATCTTCTGTGGTAACGGCAAGCCGGTCGAATTTGGAGCAGTAGCGTTTCTCGTAGCGGTTTAGCAATAAGTGGAGGTAGAGGCGATCGCGCAGGGGGTTGGGGGAGGCTCCCATTTCCAGGTGATTGCGAATCCAGCCCGAGACAGAACTGTGGATATTGACCGCTGTGAGCGCTCTGTTGCGGAACTCGGGGCGGATGTAGATTTCATTAACGCTGTGCTCGCAGGTGATGGCGTCGCACTTGCCGGCACTGACGTGACTGTCCACCCAAGCTTGCACCGCCGGCGAGTAGCGGTGCAGCACGTTGGGCGGTGTGGCGAGAGCCAGCGACTGGAGGAAGCGCCCCACCTTGCCGGCGGTGCCGGCTATCCCAGCTTGGGGCTGCGGTTCGGGGGGGAGCGGAAAAATTGCCAGATCGCTGACACAGCTGCGCAGCTCTTCGACTTCGGCATCTGTGACACCGGCATGTCGCTGCGCCACCAGCGTCACATGGTGGTGCCGGTGCAGGTATTTGAGCAGGTTAAAGGTTCTGATTTCCGTTCCCCCCCGGCTGGGCGGATAGGGGAAGGTGGAGGAAAGCATGAGAATATTCATAAAGGATTTCTTAAAGTTTGCTCATTGAGGAGCTGCCGGTGACAAAATCCTTGGAATAGTGTAGCTCTTGTGCGGGGAAGCGTCAGAGGTTGGCCCGGGAGCGCCCCCAGGATTTAGGCGCTTGCCGAGAAGCGCCTCTGGAGCATCCCAGGCTCAGCAGGTATAGCATTGCCGGGGCGCAGTCCCCTCGCCCCTGCCGCAGGATGGCTCACCCTGACGCCAGAGAGCGGCGACTGGGAACTTCTTCTAAAAATGTTTGCCGGCTCTGTGCCGGTTCATCTAAAATCTAAAAGAGTCTTAACCCTGGCAGGTTTCAACCATGACTGAAAAACCGATTCTGTCTGTCGTCACACCTACTTTAGGAACTTTTTCCGAGTATTGGATCGAACAGCTGTTGAAAGTTCGGGGAGAGGTTCAGTTCATTTTCGTTTATCCGCCCGGTGCCACACCCCAAGTCCCAGATGACCCCAGAGTAAAAGTTCTAATCAGCCCCTATAAAGGGGAAGTCATGCAAAGATTTGTTGGGTTGCTCAACGCATCGGGAGAGTTTTTGATAGCTTTAGATGACGATGACTTTATCCACCCGGATGTGGCCGAGATGACGTTTAAATACTTCCAGAGATTTCCTGAAAGCTGGGTGTTAAAACTTTTCCGGAACAATATCAATTATTTAGACAGAGAGAGCATCGAGAAGGAGTGGGCTGATATTCCTGACATCAGTCAATTAGAAATAGACAGGAAAACAGAGGATAACCCCTATCCCTTCCAGCGGGGAAACTACAAAGGCTTGCTGGAAATCCCGGTCGCCCCTTTAGACACACCATCCAACGTGAGTTACGCTATCTGGCCTTTCGCAGAAAGGAAAGATATGCACGGACTGCACTTTGAAAACTTTAATAATATGGTTTGGAAGACTCAGATAGTCCAGCAGGCACTGCCAGATGTGTCTGCCTCAATGAAGCTCTTGGGCAATATCACCTGGCTGCCGGCGTGGAATCTGGATAGATTGTTAGGCTTGTTTGTCCAGGCCAAGTTTTATCAGAAGGATTTAATTATAGGCCACGCCCCGCCCAAGCCAGAACAAATTAGATACATAGAGAGGCCGGCTAATTTGAAACAAATCAGGTTTCATCTCTCATCAGATGCGCTATTAGTTAAACGTTTCCCGCAGTACGGATATTTCTGGAATCTCTTTTTTAATTTGTCCTGGGACGGACTGAGAATTGTCGGGAAAATGGCCAGACGCAGGCTTTCAAAGTTAGAGCCGGAGAGGGGGGAGAAGTAAACTAGCCATGTCGCGTCTCCTTTCAATCCCGTTGCCGGAATTGCTGCAGGCAAAAATATTCTTGTCCTGCTGCCAGCTGAAATCATTATCGCATTCATTTCGGCTTCGCAGGCATCGGGCGGGATGCTCCCGGCAAATATACCCCCAGAGTCAGAGAGTGGGCTGTCAGAAACCGGGTGTCTCGGGCTGGCAAGAGAAACCCGGTTTCTCACCCCCTGCGGACATGTACAATCACTTTATGACACGTTATAGTATAATGTAAAGCTCAAGTGCGGGGACGAAATCGAGACTTACGCACCATAATTAAAGAAACGGGCTTTCTGGTTGTGGAACTAGGGCTGAAAGTCAAGAGGCCGGGTAGGAAACCCGGTTTCTGCGTATGGCCAAAGCCGGCTCTGGGGCACAAACACCCCCTCGCGCCCCGGGTGCGAGAGTGAATCCACAGAAATGGGACTGAAACCGGGCGGGCGCACCCCACTTAACCCTGGCCTTGTGCGTCAGGGGGTATCGCCGCAATCTAAACTAGGATTTGGGCGTAATTGCCAGGAGGGCAAGGGCGAGCGAATGGACGTGCAGGAGCTGAAGTTTCTCTTAAAGTTACTGGGCTTTCCCGACGGTCGGGCACCGGTGAGCGAGATTAAGCCCAATCCAAAAATGAAACCCGCCGAGCGAGACAGCATCTGCCGGTCGCTGCGCGAGCGGGACTTGGTGGCTTATTCTTCGGAAGTGATAAAATTCACCATTGCCCCTCCGGGGAAATCCCTGCTCAAGCTAGACACCACCGGCTTGCCGATTACAGACAAAGAACTCAAGGTGCTGCACGCTTGCGCCTCCGCGACGATTACCCCCGCCGAAGCTGGCATCCCCGCCGCCAACCGGCAGGAGATAGTCCAAGGGCTAGCAGAGCGGGGCCTGATCAAGGCGGAAAAAACCCAAATCAAAGATGTCTGGCTGACAGAGCGAGGAAAGGAGTATCTCCTCGACGAGTACATTCCCAAGGGGAGCGCAGTCGAGATCAGCTTGGACATGCTGGCCAATTACCTGCGCTTCTTGCGGAAATCCCTGCGGGTGGCTGTCGGGCCGGCAGCCCCCCTGCAGGAAGGGGGGCCGGCAGTAGAGGGCCATACCTTGCGGGAGCGCCCCGCCGGCACCGCCGTCAGACAGGCGGGAGATTCCCCCCCCTCTTCGCGCCAGACAAAGGAACAGCCGGCACCGGCAGCGGAAAGCCAGCTGACTGACGCCGATATTTTGCAGGCGATCCGGGATTTGGACAGGCAGCTGGATACGCAAAATTACTTACCGATTTTTCATCTGCGGCAGAAATTAGAGCCGCCGCTGTCCCGGGAGGAATTAAACCGGGCCCTGTATCGCCTGCAGCGGAGCGATAAAATTGAGCTGAGCTCCTTGCAAGAAGCGATCGCATACACCCCAGAACAGCTTGAGGCCGGCATTACCCAAGATGTCGGAGGGCCGCTATTTTTTATTATTGTGATTTAGTAGCCCTGTATGTAAATAACCCCGCAGGGCATCACCCCCTCTCCGTTTTTGGGACAGGCGGGACGCCTGTCCTACGCCTCCTCACCCTATTCTCGTTCCCAGCTTCAGGCTAGGAATGAAATAGGGAGGCTCCGCCTCCCCCAATTCCAAATCTAAAGTCTAAAATCTAAAATCGCCGTGGCATCCATAGATCAAATAATTCAACGAGACCCCAACCCCTTTGACGCCGAGACTTTTTGGTCGGGTAACTTTTGGCAGGAGCAGCAAAACCCAGCGCTCACTGTTGATTCCATTCATCAAGAAGCGATAGCTGAAATCGAACTGTTTCTCGACTTCGTGGCGAAAGATCACCGCACCCGCACCCTGATGCTGGAAGGCGAAACCGGCTCGGGCAAGACCTATTTATTAGGCCGGCTCAAACGCATCCTCAATCCCAAAGCCTTTTTCGTCTACATCGAACCATTTACCGCCAGCGACCACATCTGGCGGCACATCCTGCGCTACACTGTAGATAGCTTGCTGGAAGTTCCGCAAGGGCGAGAGGAGTCCCAATTGCTCATCTGGCTCAAGGGTCTGTCGGAATTCAAACAGCGCAGCATTTTCGACATGATCCGGGGCGACCGGCAACTTTTCATTCGCAACCTCAGGGAAAGCTATCCCGCCGGCATCTACAACGCAGCGGAATTTTTTGGCGTATTGTACGACCTCACCAATCCCAAACTGTCCTCCCTCGCCTGTGAGTGGTTGCGGGGCGACGACTTGGACGAAGAGAGTTTAAAGCTGCTGCGCGTCGGGCACTCGATTGACACCGAAGACGCCGCCCAGAAAATTCTCGCCAACTTTGGCAGAATTTCTGCAGAAACCCAGCCGATTGTGCTATGTTTTGACCAGCTAGACAACATCGCCCGCTTGCCAGACGGAGCGATTGACCTGCAAACGCTGTTCAGCGTCAACTCCGTCATTCACAACCAGAAGCTGAAAAACTTTCTGGTCATGGTTAGCATTATAACAGATACTTGGCGGCAGAATGCGAGCCGCATCCAGCCGACAGATAAAGACCGGATTGACGGGACGATTAAACTCAAGCAAATCAGCCTCGATCAAGCCGAATCGCTGTGGATGAGCCGGCTGTACACCCTGTACCGGCAGGCGTCTCCCCCGCCTCCCTCACCCATTTACCCCTTAACCAGGGCAATGCTGGAAGAGAAATTTCCGGGCGGCAAAACCAGGCCCAGAAATGTCCTGATTTTGGGCCGGCAGCTATTTCAGGACTTCAAAGTCGGGCTCGTCCGGCACGATGTCGGGCAAACCGAAATCATTGCAGCCGCACTCCCCCAACTCCCACCGGCTCGAGGGGAGGCGCTGAAAATTGCTGCACCGGCAGTTGCACCGGCAGTTGCACCGGCAGTTGCACCGGCAGTTGCACCGGCAGTTGCACCGGCTGCTGTTGAGAATGGGTTCGACGCCATCGCCGCCTTCAAATTGGTGTGGTTGCGGAAATTAACTCAAACCCAGCAGAGAATCACTCGAATTCGCCAATTCTCCTCCCCGGAACTGATACAGATGCTAGCAGAAGCCCTGGGGGCTTTGCAAGTAGAAGATATTCAGCCGCGACTGCTGCCGAGCCGCACCTATGCCAGCTATTCGCTAAGCTACTGGCTGCCGGAACAGTCCCAGCGGGTTGGGGTTGTCTGGAGCGAAGACATGAACAGGACCAAATTTTGCAACCTGATCAAGGTCTGTCAAGAAGCGGTCGAGGAAAATCTCTGCCAAACCCTGCAGCTGATTCGGTTTGAGGGAGTCGGGACACCCAGCAATATGGGGTACAAGCTCTACACGCAACTGTTCAGCGATACCCCCCACAATCACCTGATGCCGGACTTGTCCTCGGTGCAGTACCTGGCAACTTATCACAGTTTGGTGAATGACGCTTATTCTGGGGATTTGGTCGTTGGGCAAGAAACTCCCGATATTAAGGAGCTGGAAGCCTGGGTGCGGGAGTCCAAGATTTTGCAGGACTGCCAGCTGTTGGGGGATTTAGGGATTGTGCGGGTTCCCCTATTCAGGGAGGAAAACAAGGCGGAGTGGCTGCCGGTGGAAGATTTCTTGCTGAATCGGGTGCGCAACCAGCAGTGCCTGGCTCGACAGCGGCTGATCCAAGAAACGGTCAGCCAGTTTTCTTATATGAGTGAAGAGCGCGTCAACCAGCTGATTGAACATCTGTGTGAGGAGAATCACCAGATTAAAATTCTCGACCCACAGGCGAAGCTAGATGACCAGCTGGTGTATGTGCGGCAGAAGTAGTGACGTGTCTCTCGTTGCGCGGGGCCAAAAAAATGCGCCCCTACAGTAGGGGCGGGCCAATTTCGCCCGCCCAGAACGAAAAAAAATCTTCCAACGAGGTGGCAGTGTGGCATCCATTTATCAAATCATCCGACGAGAAGTGAACCCATTTGACTCTACAACGTTTAGACCTGGTAACTTTTGGCAAGAGCAGCAAGATTCGGCGCTGACGGTTGAGTCGATTCACCAGGGAGTGGTTGCGGAAATCGAGGAAGTTCTCGACAGAGTGGCCAAAGACCACCGCACTCGCACGCTCCTGCTTGCCGGCGATTCCGGTTCCGGCAAAAGTTATCTGTTAGGCCGGCTGAAACGGCTGTTTAACTCGAAAGCCTTTTTTGCCTACATCGGGCCTTGGCCAGACAGTGACTTCATCTGGCGTCACACTCTGCGCAATACCGTGGACAGCCTGATGTGCGTCCCCGATGGCAAACAAGAGTCCCAGCTGTTGCTGTGGCTCAAGAGTCTGCCGGCGTTACGAAGCGAAAACCCCATCAAGCAACTGCTGGGTGAGCGGCAATTTTTTATCCACCACTTAAAGATCACTTACCAAAAGGGCATCTACAATGCGAATGAATTTTTTGGGGTACTCTACGCTCTCACCAATCCAGAACTGTACCCTTTAGCCTGTGACTGGTTGAAAGGAGACAACTTGGATGACGAAGCTCTCGCTGCTTTGCGGGTTAAACGCGCCATCGAGACAGAAGAGATGGCGCGGAACATTCTGGCGAATTTTGGCCTGATTTCTGCGGCAACTCAGCCGATTGTCCTGTGCTTCGACAATCTCGACAACATCGACCGGGCGCTGGATGGGTTTATCAATCTGCAAGCCCTGTTTAATGTCAACTCGATTCTTCACAACCAAAAGCTGAAGAATTTCATGGTGATTGTCAGCATTGTTACGAATACTTGGAAGGAAAATTCCAAGCGCGTCCAGCCGGCGGACAAAGCCAGACTGGATTCGGAAATTCGCCTGCAACCGATTAATATAGATCAAGCGGAGGCGCTGTGGGCGAGCCGGCTTTACCCCCTGCACCGGCAAGCCAACCCCAAACCCCCATCGCCGATTTACCCCTTAAGCCGCAAACATTTAGAGGAGAAATTCCCCGGAGGCAAAACCCGCCCCCGCTATGTGCTTATGCTGGGTCGCCAGCTGTTCCAAGAGGTAAAAACTAAGGGGCTGGCAGATAGCTACTGGGATGCCGGTGACGACCCGCTAGACCCGCTGGCCGCTTTTCAATTGCTCTGGCTCAAGGAATTCAGTAAAATTGAGGACAAGATTTTTCGCATCCGCCAGCTTTCGGCACCGGAGCTGATTCAGATGTTGCGAGAAGCTTTAGCCGCTCTGCAAGTGCACGGGATTATGCCGAAACTCTTGCCGAGCCAGACTTATGCCAGCTATTCCCTCAGCTATCACTTACCGCTTCAGCTGGGACGAATCGGGGTTGTCTGGACGGAAGACCCGAACTTAACCAGCTTTTGCAATATGATGAAGGCTTGTCAGAAGGCGGTGAGGGACAATCTGTGTCAAACGATATATCTATTTCGGGCTGAAGATATAGGATCGCCGAAAAACCAGGGGTACAAACTCTACAGTCAATTTTTCACCGGCACCCCCCACCGCCACCTGGTTCCCGATATGACTTCTGTCCACTATCTGGCAACTTATCACAATTTTGTCAATGCAGCTTGTGCCGGCGAGCTAGTGGTGGGGGACCGCACTCCCAATTTGAGCGAGTTAGAAGTCTTGATTCGCAAGTCAAAGGTTTTGCAGGACTGTCCTTTATTGCAGAAGTTAGGGATTTTTACGGGTTCTACCTACGACATCCCCTCCCAGCCGCCGGTGGGATCTCCCGCCGGCACTCCCGCAGTGCCCGCACGCCAACGGCGGGGAGAGGCGGAGCGCAAGCATCTCGCTCAGCCTTTTAGGGAAGTTAAGGAGTTTTTGCTGAATTTGATGAAAACTCAGAAGATGATGGGGCGCACGGTTCTGGCTCAGAATGCTGTGGAGCAGTTTCCTTTGGTGGGCGAATCTCAGGTTGCGGAATTGATTGAGCAGCTGTGTCAGGAGAATCACATCGTGATTCTGGAACCCGACGCGCCGGTGGAGGCGCAATTGGTTTGTTTGGTGAGTAAATAGTAGGGTGCCGTATGTTCTTGAGGGCAGGCGAGACGCCTGCCCTACGGGTTTCCCTGCCGGTGCCTCGTTCCGAGGATAAACTCCCCTACAGCCTAATCAAGGATCTCTCCAATCTCTTGCAGCTTTTGGTAAGTTCCCTTCGCAAAGCCCTCAATTTTATTAGGGCCCGTCTTAGTAGATTTTTCAAGGTTATCCCAACTTAAAATTTTCCCGGGTTTCTTCCAGTATTCAATGGCTTGGCATGAGGCTTTTATTTGATTGGGTGTGGCTTTAATCTCTTTCAATGCCCGCTGAATTTCTGCGCGGGTTGCCTCCCGTAAATTCAACTTGGCGGGTTGGGCGGGTTTGGCGGATTTCGGTGTTTGGACAGCTTCAGGCTCTCTCTCAGGTGCCGGCTGGCTGATTTCCTGCGGTTCCAGTTGCTTTTTCACAGCATCTTCCACCATCCCCCTGAGAGATTGCTCCATTTTATGGCTGATGGCATCTACTCTCTCCTCCAAGGATTTCCCCAGTTGCAGCAGCAGATTTTTTATCTCTTGCATGTCCCCAGAAGAAGACGTTAGGGGAGGTTGGGCTTCAATGCTAGAAGCCGCCGGCTGCCGGCTGTCAGATTCTCGCATCCTGAGCGCTTTAATTTGCTCTAGGAGGACTTCCTCATTCTCAGCATCAATGATAAATGCCCCGATCATCTCGCCCTTCCGAGGATCTATCTCCCTCGCTCTTGCAGCAACATGGTACTCAAAATCTCCGCCCACCACCTCGTAAGATTCCAGACTCGTCCTCCGAATAACGAGGGGGTTGATGATTCCTTCGGCTTTTAAGACTAACTGGGCAGCCCGCTCCAACTCCTCCTCGGAAAAATTCGAGCGGGGGACCGCAGAGTTAATCTTTTTCACAGCGACAAGCGCAGTTGAGAGTTTCATTTATTCAGTCCTATTGCCTATTGCTTTCAAAACTTCTTTAGCCAGCTGTTCAAATTCTTTGGCGGATTCGCCAAAGGGCTTAAAATCAAACACAGACCTGGGGTCTGGAATCTGCAAGTCTCCTACATATAGCGTCTGCTCTAGGCACTTTGACAGCTCATCCCTTTGATAGATAATCGTATTCATTACCTTCAAGTCATACCGTTTTGGCACGATTTCTATGTGTCTGGGTAAAGTATATTCTATGAATCGAGCATTTGTCGAGATTTTACAAGGAAGAACTCCCAGGATCTCTATGGGTTGCTTGCTGATAAACCTCCTGAACTCATTTGTCTTTTTTACGAAAGTTTTTACATTGACCAGCCCCTGGTTGGCAAAGGGCTTCAGATCCGAAGGAACGATCAGGTAGTCCGCTGTAATCAGCGCAATCCGGGCGTAAAGGTTCAGCGATGGGGGCGTGTCAATAATTACAATATCATATTTATCTTCTACATCCTTGAGTTTCTTTACGAGCATCAGCTTGCTGTAATCCAGCCGGTTCAGCTCATCTTCATACTGCATCAAAGTGATGTGGGAGGGCACAACATCAATTTCTGGATCGTTATACTGGGATTTCTTCGCAACTTCTTGGATGGAGTAGAAGTCTTCTGACTGCAAGACGTGGGCGACATGGCAGTCTTTGATATCATCAAACTCCTCATCCTCAAATTTTACCAGGCCGGCGGCAAATGTCGTGTTGGCTTGGCTGTCCAAATCGATGACCAGGACTCTCTTGCCTTTTTTTCTCAGCGCAGCTGCTAGGTTGACCACAGTTGTTGTCTTGCCTACGCCACCCTTGTTGTGATAAACTGCAATTATTTTCACAGGATGTTGCCTCTTGACTTCGGAACTTGGAGCGCAGATGGGTTGCGGGTTGACTTGAACCGGCTGAGGTGCCGGCTCAGGTGCCGGCTCAGGTGCTGCTACCCCCTCAAAAGTTTGCTGGGAGATGGGTTGAGGGTGTTGCGCACCAGAAGGATGATTGAAACTTTTCCCACTCCTCGAAAATCCCCTCTCGCTCCCCCTCCCCGTGCGCGGGGAGGGGGTTGGGGGGTGGGGTTCTTCATCGCACAAATGTGCGACGCCTGGTTGAGAGGGGAGTGGGTTCGGCTGAGACTCTAGCACTGCGGGAGACCTTAGAGCCGGTCTTGTCTTCAGGCTGTCTTTCCCAATTATAGCTTTAATCTCTTCGATTTTAGCATCAACTTCTTTCCCCTCACACTGAAAGACTAGCTCAATATCATCACTTATTTTTTCATAGATTCGGAGTTCTTTGCCATTCGTCAGCAGCCCGTACCGGATATTCAAGCTTGTCAGGTAACGCCTGAATTTCCGGAGATGCCGGTCTAATTTTTGCCGGGGGGACTTCGCCTCGATAACCACACTCAGCGGCGAGCTGGCATCCAGCACAAATGGCAGCCTTTGGGTGGCAAATGCTAAGAAATCTAAACGGATCGTCCCAAAACTGACTTCTTGATGCCAAGTTTCGGGAGGGTAGCCTAACTTCGGGAGTAGATAGCTGACAATGAGTTTGCTTTCTACTTCGCTCTCGTTGCGGCAAAACTCAGGATTGAAACTCAATTCTGACATGACTTTGTAGTGTGGGACCCCCTTGGGGGGATGCTTCTCCCTTGCGCACCGCGAATATGTTCTGACTCAATCTCACCCATCCGCAACCTCTCGCCCGATCTATCTGCCTTCCTGAGACGCTCCCCGAGAACACCTCTTAAGTTTCATATTATCTCTTAGAGCGATCTTTGGCAAGACCCTGCTGTCACTTAAATTGGCTAACTGTAGCGTTCCTCCTTGGGGGGAACGCTACCCACTTACCTGCGAAACATATAACCGGCAATTTGTCAAGCCTTTACCCAGAAACCAGAAACCCGGTTTCTTCAAGAAACCGGGTTTCTCAACGCTCGGCTCGATTAAGCCTGCTTCTTGAGCAGCGCAGAGAAGCTCTCCCTCACCCGGTCGATCGCCCCTTGAAGGATGCCGGCGGGAGAGGGCTGGGGCTCAACCGCCAGCTGGATTGGCTCATCGGCAAAGTCAGCTCCCTTGAGCCGGTAGCCGTATTCCAGATTTTGCTGGTTCTTGCGCAGCACCGGAAACAGGCGAAAAGCCCCTTGGCGCAACTCTTGGGCGCTGTCGGAGATCGCTTTATTAATCTGGCTGGACCGGCTCACCGCCAGAGATCCCACGGGATACCAGTTCTTCTTGTCCTTAATCCGAATGTAGATATTAAACTCTGGCATGCCGTCCGTCTTCATCTTTTCGTACTGATCGGCGGCTTTGGCGCGTTTTTGGGCGCTTTGGCTCGATTTCTTGGGGGTCTGAACTTTGCCGAATCCAGTGCCGGTGGTCATAGTGGTTGCTCCTTTGCGCTCTTTACAAAATTTTACATCATTTTCATAAATCTGGGAAGTGGTGCGAAACATTGCGCTGCCGGCGGTGCCTGGGGTAAAGTAGGGTGCGTGCCGCTCCGCCGGTTGAGCAAGTCCGCCACCAGACCAGCAAAGGTGCCGGCAAGCAGCCCCGACTGGATTGGCCCCAGGCCCTGACAGTGTTAATATCTGTTAAACAGCTACCTCTGGGTAGGGCCACGAACTCTGCCCCGACTCACTCAGGGACAGCATCACGCTTAGGACTCAACGGATGGGATATATAATCGCAACTACCAACATGAAAGGCGGGGTCGGCAAAACCACCCTCACCGTCAACCTGGCCACCTGTCTGGCCAAAATTCACGGCAAGCGGGTCCTGGTCGTGGATCTCGACACTCAAATCAGCGCCACGCTCTCCATGATGTCGCCGGCGGACTTTGCCAAACTGCGGCGAGACAGACGCACCTTAAAGCAGCTAGTTCACGCAACCATCAAATCGGATGGCAGGAGGTTAAATGATATAATTATAGACACGGTTTATGGCTTCGTTTGCAATATCAAAGGTCTGGACTTGTGGCCCGGAGATATAGAGCTGTATGATGAATTTATCGTCTCGGAAGTCTTGCACGAACAAGCGCTCTATAACAGCGATCGCAGCTTTCAAGAAGTTTGGAACCGGTTTGAAAAGCTTTTAATCAAAACCATGTTACAGCCGGTGAGGAGTTCCTATGACTTCATCTTGCTCGATTGCGCTCCCGGCTACAATCTCCTCACCCGCAGCAGCCTCCTAGCTTGCGATTTCTACCTGCTGCCGGCCAAACCCGAACCCCTGTCCCTGCTGGGAGTTCAGCTGCTAGAAAGGCGGATTTCCCAACTCAGAGACACTCACGAATACGAGACTCCCGTGAAGCTAGACATGCTCGGCATTATCTTCACCATGTCCACCAGTCTGCTCGGCGGCAGATATTACAAACAAGTCATGCAGCGAGTGCGAGAGGATTACAGCGAAAACAAAATCTTCAGCACCCACATCCCCACTGATATCAATGTCTCCAAAGCAGTTGACCGCTTCATGCCGGTGGTGCTCACAGATCCCAAATCAGCCGGTGCCCAAGCATTCGCCGCCTTGACCCAAGAGTTTTTACAAAAAATAGAGCAGGCGACAGACCAGGAGCGAAAAAATACCAAATTCCGCTTCGCCTAGCTCCATTAATATAGCAATAGACAGCTCAGTAATGGACACGCTCGATACGAAGTATAGGCGTAGGGCAGGCGCTCCCTCCGTGCCCTCAAGGTCTCGCTTGACAGGCGAGACGCCTGTCCTACGTCCGTGCCCAATTGCCGGCTGCTATAACTCTCGTATCACTCTTCGCTCCCCTCATCTCCCTCATCCCTGTGCTTCTTGGCATGCAAGCGCCAGTTAACAACCCTCTCTTTCACTGAAGGCAGCTCACCGGCAAACGATCCGAGCTGGCTGCGCATCTGTTTCGTCAGCGCCACCGTAAAATCGAAATCCAGCCCCCACTTGAACACCACTTTGGCCAGCTCCGAAAAAGGCACCTTAACACTCACCCGCTCCTCACCGCAGAGCTTCCAGTGTTCCGTCTCCGACACCCCCTGAACCAGCATCGCTTCTTTCAGGCGCTTTTCCAAATAGCTCACCTCTGAATTGAGCAGCTTCAGCTGGTGCCTGAGCTCCCAGTATCGCTGAGAAACCGCCGCAATATCCTCCGTCGCCGGCTCCCAAACGGACTCCCGGGCCAAATCCAGCAGCAGCCGGTGGGCGTGAGCCAAATAAACCGGGTCCATCGTAGCGTAATACAGCTGGTTCTCACTGAGCGGGCGCTGGCCCCAGTCGCTTTGCTGCTCAGATTTTTCCACCTCTGGCAAGTGGCACAGCTGCACCGCCAGAGTTTTCAGCTTCAGATTGCGCACCGGCAGGAGGTACGCCGGCAGCTTCCTGGCCATTTCCCAAGTGCAGGTAACATTCTGCGCCCGGTCCTCCCCCAGGAACCGCAAATCGTAGGCAGCATTGTGAAACACCTTCTCAATCTCGGCGCTGACCATAATCCGCTCAATGAACGCCGCCGCCAGTTGTGGCCTGTCCAGCACGTCCAGCACCCAAACCCGCTCGCCGGTGCGGTCCGCAGGGTCATCCAGCAGCTGAATCAGCGACAGTCTGGGAGTCTCACTCAGATAGTCCGCGATTTCTGTATCCACCCAGAGCGTGCGCGCCTTGGCACACTCACCGATCGCCGCTGCGATCTCCGACGCCTCTGTCAGGTACGGCATGGGCTAAACCCCCCTCTCCCGCTAAAACGGACTCGTTTCAACTCCGCGACCTTCCAGTATATCTTTTTGAGCTCGAACTGTCAACAGGGAATCTTTCATTTCCCTGTGTGAGCTGCGTCACTGCTCCCCCTCCACAGAGTCACAAATTCCAGAGCGCCGGCGTCACCCGAAAATCCCCAAAACATCACGGGGAGCCAAAACGAGCGTCACCGATCAATCTTTTGCCTTCCCCGACACTAGAGATATAAACCTAGTGCATTCACCAACAGAGTGAACTGAGAGGCGTTATGATGGTACTGATTCGTGAAGTTGTCGAGCAAGCTCTGAGAACTGGCTACCTCACCGTAGAAGCCGAAGAGGAGCTGCGCCAGCTCCTAGCCCAAAAATACGACTTAGAAGACCTCAACGCCTTTATGCTCTTGCAGCACGCAGCGATGTCCGGTCGTGTCAAGCAACAGTCCAGGGAGCTGTTCCGCCGACAGAGAGAGGCACAGGAGACTGCCGGTGCGGAGTGGCAGAACTAAGGTGCCTTCCGCCGGCGCTCACCCCCCACAGAACTAGGGTGCCTTCCGCCGGCCCTCGCCTCCCTTATGTGAGGCAAAAAGCGGAGCGGCGCAGTGCCCGCTCCGCCGGCGGCCTCCCGCCTCACCCAAATGAGGCCGCCTCGGCTGCCCAGTGCCCGCCCCCTCCCGCCACACACAAGTGAGAGAGCGCAGCGGGCGCAGCAACTCAGAACTGACCGGCTAGCGCTGGGACGCAGCGCTCGCACAGCAAAGGATGCTCCTCAGATTTGCCCACCTCCGCCGAATAATTCCAGCACCGGTCGCACTTCTGGCCATCCGCCCTCACCACACCGGCACCCAGCGCCTCAGACAGGAAAACAAACTGCAACCCTTCCAAAGGTGCCGGTTCCTGCAGCAATTCCACCTGAGAAGTCAGGAAAAGATAGCGCAGCTCATCGACATTATTTGATGCCGGGATTAGGGGATTTGGGGATTGCGGGTTGAGCGAATGCAGCTTTTGCCGGAGTTCGGCATCCGCCACATACAGCTGCACCTTAGCCTCCAGAGAGGAGCCAATCGCCTTTTCCGCGCGAGATCGCTCCAGCACCTTATTCACCTCACCGCGAAGAAGCCGCAGCTGCTGCCAGAATACAGCCAGTTCTGGGTTTTTCCACCCCTCTTCCAAACGCACCCAGCCGGCTTCAAACACAGACTGGTACGGTGTCGGGTAGGGGAGGTACTGCCAAATATCCTCTGCCATGTGGCACAGCACCGGCGCAATCGCCCGAGCCAGATTTTCCAGCGCCACCGCCAAAACCGTCTGACAGCTGCGCCGGCGGAAACTGTCCGCCGCACTGATATAGAGCCGGTCTTTGGCAATATCCAGATAGAAATTAGACAAATCAACCACGCAGAAATTCTGCACCGTTTGGAAAAAGCGGGAGAACTGGAAAGTCTCAAACGCTTCCGTCACTTCCCCAAACACCTCTGTCATCCGGTGCAGCAGGTAGCGGTCGAGTGCCGGCAGTTTCTCGTAGGGAACCGCATCCTTCGCCGGGTCGAAGTCGTGCAAGTTGCCCAGCAAAAAGCGAGCCGTGTTGCGGATTTTGCCCCGGATGTCGCCCAGCTGCTTGAGCATGTTCTTGCCAATCGGAACATCCGAGGAATAATCTACCGAAGACACCCACAGGCGCAGCAAGTCCGCACCGTATGCCGGCTCCTCTTTTTGATTTTTGCCGCCTTCGATGACAATTTTGGGGTCCACCACATTGCCCAGAGATTTGCTCATTTTGCGCCCTTGCTCGTCGAGGGCAAACCCGTGAGTCAGCACGGTTTTGTAAGGGGCGCAGCCGTTGGTGGCCACACTGGTGAGCAAGCTGGACTGGAACCAGCCCCGGTGCTGGTCAGATCCTTCCAAATACATATCGGCGGGATAGCGCAATTCTGGGCGCTGCGCCGCGACTGCAGCCCAAGAGGAGCCGGAGTCAAACCAGACATCCATCGTGTCGGTGCCTTTGCGGTAGGTTTTGCCGGTGTTGCGATAGGCTTCTGGCAAGAGGTCTTCAACCGGCAGCTCCCACCAGGCATCGGAACCTTTTTCGGCGACAATGGCTTGGACGTAGGCGATGGTTTCTTCGTTGAGAAGGGGTTCGCCAGTTGATTCCTCATAGAATACTGGGATGGGGACGCCCCAGCTGCGCTGGCGGGAGATGCACCAGTCGGAGCGGTCCGCCACCATTGCGGTGATGCGGTTTTCGCCTTGGGCGGGAATCCATTTCACTTCTGCGATGGCTTTGAGGGCGGCTTCGCGGAAGCCTTCCACGGAGGCGAACCACTGCTCTGTGGCGCGGAAGATGGTGGGTTTTTTGGTGCGCCAGTCGTAGGGGTATTTGTGAACGTAGGGCTCTTCTTTGAGGAGGGAGCCGGCACCGGCGAGCGCCTCAACGACGGCGGCGTTGCCGTCACCGAGGACGTTCAAACCGGCAAACTGGCCAGATTCCGAGGTGAAGTTGCCGTTCTCATCCACCGGCGCGAATACCGGCAGCCCGTAGCGCAGCCCTACTTGGTAGTCTTCCAAACCGTGCCCGGGTGCGGTGTGCACCAAGCCGGTGCCCGAATCTGTGGTGATGTAATCGCCGCCGACGACAATCTCGCTCACTCGGTCATACAGCGGGTGTTTGTAGGTTGAGTGTTCAAGCGCTGCTCCTTTGACTGTGGAGAGGACGGTGAGGCTTGTATTAAGGGTGGCGGCGAGCCGGTCAGCCAAATCAGCCGCCACAATCAGGTATTTTTGACCGGCAAGTTCCGAACCCGCTTCCACCACAGCATAGGTTAGGTCGGGGTTGACGCTCACCGCCAGGTTCGCCGGAATTGTCCAGGGTGTGGTTGTCCAGATCGCCACTTTCAGTTCCGGCAAATAAGTTTGCCATTCTGCGGGAAGTGTGGATGCCAGACTCACCATCTCAAAAGCGGCGTAGAGGCTGCGGGAGGTGTGAGTGGGGCGACCTTGGGAATCTTCGGGATATTCCAGTTCGGCTTCGGCGAGGGCGGTTTTGGAGCTGGGGCTCCAGTGCACCGGCTTGCGCCCCCGGTAGATGTAGCCTTTGAGCACCATCTTGCCAAAAACGCCAATTTGTGCTGCTTCGTATTCGGGAGTCAGGGTGAGGTAGGGGTGCGCCCAGTCGCCCCAGACGCCGTAGCGCTGGAAGTCTTGTTTTTGTTGAGCGACGGTTTTGAGGGCGAAGTCGCGGGCTCTGTGGCGCAGTGTCAGGGGCGTGAGCTCTCTGCGCTCCTCTGGCTTCATGTCTTGCAGGACTTTGAGTTCGATGGGCAAGCCGTGACAGTCCCAACCGGCAACGTAGCGTACTTTGCGCCCTTGGAGGAGCTGGTAGCGGTTGATGATGTCTTTGAGGATTTTGTTGAGGGCGTGACCGATGTGGAGGTTGCCGTTGGCGTAGGGCGGGCCGTCGTGCAAAATAAACAAATCACCCGGATTTTCCTGTGAGAGTCGCTCGTAAATCTTGTGTTCCGCCCAAAATTGTTGCAGTTCCGGTTCGCGTTTGAGGGCGTTGGCCCGCATGTCAAAGTCGGTCTTGGGCAGGTTTACGGTGTCTTTGTAACTCTTTGCTTCTGTCACAGTTGTAACGCCGGTAGGGGATGAGAGTTCTGCTGGATCTATATTATAAAAGCTGCGGGGAGCACCGGCTGCTGGGGGGGCCGGGTGCCGGTGGGGGTTTGGTGAGCCACCCCCCTTCCGGTTACGCCAAGAGAAGAGCGCGTTCGAGCTCAGAGCTCCATCGTTCGAGCTCGGAGGTCCACCGTTCGAGCTCGGAGGTCCACCGTTCGAGCTCTGAGGTCCATCGTTCGAGCTCGGAGGTCCACCGTTCGAACTCGGAGGTCCACCGTTCGAGCTCGGAGGTCCATCGTTCGAGCTCTGAGCTGCATCGTTCGAGCTCTGAGGTCCATCGTTCGAGCTCTGAGGTCCATCGTTCGAGCTCGGAGGTCCATTTCCCTCGTTCCGGGGCTACCTTATGGGAGACGCAGAGCGGGAGGCGCTGACTTGAAAAGGTTTGTAGTTGGGCTTTAGCCCACACCGGCTGGCCAGAAGGAACTCGGCAATCAGGCTAATATGAAAGATAGGGTTATCGCTGTTAAGCCTGAATCGGGGCCAGAAAATGGGTTCTTCTGTAGGAATGCTCAGGTTATCTGCTTACCCTGTACAGGAAACCCGGTTTCTTGTGACTCATGGGGCGAGAAACCGGCTTTCTTTTGTAGGAATGCTCTCTTTGGGCTAAAGCCCAACTACGAACGGTGGGGCTCAAGCCCAACTACGAACGGTGGGGCTCAAGCCCAACTACGAACTTTGGGGCTAAAGCCCAACTACGAACTTTGGGGCTAAAGCCCAACTACAAACGGTGGGGCTAAAGCCCTACTACGAACGGTGGGGCTAAAGCCCTACTACGAACGGTGGGGCTAAAGCCCTACTGCAAACGACCAGGTGAAGCATCCCATGAACACAGAAGAAAACTCAATCTATCACATTGGCGGCTCTCTCCCCGCTGACGCCCCGACTTATGTAAAGCGACCGGCTGATGGCGAACTGTATGAGGCGATAATGGCTGGGGAATTTTGCTATGTGCTCAATTCGCGGCAGATGGGCAAATCCTCGCTCAGGGTGCGCACGATGCAGCGGCTGAAAGCTGAAGGGGTTGCCTGCGCGGCGCTCGATTTAACGGCAATTGGCAGCCTGGACTTGACTTTAGAGCAGTGGTATGCCGGCATGCTCCGAACTCTGGTCAGGAGTCTGGAACTAGCGGACAAGGTTAATGTGCGGAATTGGTGGAAAGAGCGGGAATTTCTCTCGCCGGTGCAGCGGATGGATGAGTTTATCGAGTCGGTGCTGCTGGCAGAGATATCTGCTAAAATTGTAATATTTATAGATGAGATAGACAGCATTCTCAGTTTGAAGTTTGACACGGATGATTTCTTTGCCCTGATAAGAGCCGGTTACAACAAACGCGCGGACAAGCCAGAATACAGCCGGCTGAGCTTTGTGCTGCTGGGGGTGTGCACTCCCTCGGATTTGATTGAGGACAAGAACCGGACGCCGTTTAATATTGGCAGGGCGATTGCGATGACCGGCTTTCAACTGCCGGCGGCTCTCCCCCTGGCTAAAGGACTGTCAGGGGCGGTAGAGAATCCAGAGCCGGTGTTGGGTGAGATATTGGCGTGGACAGGGGGGCAGCCGTTTCTCACGCAGAAGGTGTGTAAATTGGTTGGTGTGAACCGCCAAGACGCAGAGAGCGCCAAGAAAGAGGGTGAGGCGTCTTGGGTTGGAAAGTTAATACAAGTGCGGGTGATTGAAAATTGGGAGGCGCAGGATGAGCCGGAGCATTTAAAGACGATTCGGCTGAGGATTCTCAGAAGTGAGGGACGGGCAAGCCGGCTGTTGGGATTGTACCAGGAAATTTTGCGCTCAGGGGGAGTTGCGGCGGATGACTCACCGGAACAAATGGAGTTGCGGCTGTCGGGGTTAGTGGTGAGGCAGCTTGGGAGGCTGGAAGTGGCTAACCGCATTTACGGGGAGGTGTTTAATGCCGGTTGGGTGGAGAAAGAATTAGGCAATCTCCGCCCTTATGCGGAGGTGTTCCGAGCTTGGCTTGCTGCTGGCAGACAGGATGAATCCAGGCTGTTGCGGGGACAGGCGCTGCGCTCCGCGCTCGCCTGGGCGGCGAGTAAAAGTTTGAGCAATGAAGACTATCAGTTTTTGACAGTGAGCCAGCAAGTGGATTTGGCGGCGGAGCAACAAGCCAGAGAGATCGAAAAGCTGGAAGCGGAGATTGCTCTGGAGGCGGAAAAAAAGGCAAGGGTAGACGCCGAGCTGGATCGGGAGAAAAAAGTCCGCCAAGTCGCTCAGGGAAGAAATAGAATTGCGGCGGTTTTGCTGCCTTTGGTGGCAGCGGTGAGCGGTTTGGCAGTGTTTCAGTGGGGAGAAGCCGAAAAGTTTCAAAAAGCCAAAGCGCTAGATCCGAACCGGGAACTCAATCCCGAAGCTGACGCACGGCAATTTGCCGCGAAATCTTTGATTTTCAAGGGACGAAGCCTTGTGCGGGAGGGAAAAGTCAGGGAAGCTATAGCAGCATACGCCCAAGCGCAGAAGCTGGCTCCAGCGCTGGAAATTTCAGCTGGTTTTTGGAATTCCCTCTGTCGGTACGGCAGCCTGCACCGGCATGCCACAGACGTGATGTTTGCCTGTGAGAAGGCGGTGGCGCTTGCGCCTGAGAATGGAAGTTATCGGGACAGTCGCGGTGTTGCTAGGGCGATAGCCGGCAATAAAAAAGGAGCAATTGAGGACTTTCAGGCATTTATCAAGTGGACTGACAGTGCTGATGATAAATCGCAACGGCAGCGCTGGATTGATGCCCTCCGCGCGAATAAGAATCCTTTCACAGATGAAGAGATTTCGAGGCTGTTGAAGAAGTAATATTCCACCTTCCAGCCTCAGGCTGGGAACGCCACTCGGTCAGCTCTGCCTCCTTTTGCTCGCGCCCAACGCGAAATTCAGAAACCCGCGCTTTTCTCGCGCTCGCCGGCGCGGGTTTACAAATATATTTTGCGCTCGCCGCAAATCCCTTTGGCGAGCCCGCCCCTACAGGGTGCCGGTGCGGACTTTTGAACTTCTTGAAACCCGCGTAGGCGGGTTTCGTCTGTATAGCTGCGGTTTCCAACCGCCAAGCCCCCCCAACTTTAAGCGATAAATCCCCGGCGAATGGAATAGCCTCTTTCCCATCGCCAGGAAACAAGCCAAAGTCAGATGCTCCCAGCGGAATATCGCTTAATAGCTTCCTGGAGAGGGAGGCAATGCCCCAGGACCATCCGAGTCAAGAGTTGCCGGCATGTAACATGACTCCAGAGAGTAGTGCTATACTGGTAATAGCGCGAAGCAGGAGAAGTTATGACAGCACCGGCCCATTCCCAAGAAACCACAATCGAGCTGAAAATCAGCGAAGAACATAAGGAAACCTTAGAAAAAGCTGCCGCGATGACGGGACTCAGCCTTAACGACTATGTGGTTCACCAAGCCCTGACTGCAGCTATGGATCACATAGCGTCCTATGGTAAAATGGTTCTGTCCGATCGCGACAGAGAAATCTTCATGGCAGCCCTGGAGAACCCATCAGAACTCAATCCGAGACTGAAAGCAGCTATCAAAAGCTACAGGGATGAATGCGGACAGGCGTGAGTGATGGAATGGACTTTTTGTTCTATTGATGATGACCGGCTCAAAAAGAATGATTTCGACTGCGGCGTGCCAGCCTTAAATGATTACCTGATAAAATACGCTCGCCAAAACCATAAGAAAGGGATAGCCAAAACCTTTGTGGCGATTGCGAACCCTGGAAATTGGGAAGTGGCAGGCTATTATTCCCTCAGTATGGGAGAAATTGAATTTGAATCCCTTCCCGAAAGGTACAGGAGAGGATTGCCCCGCTACCCCCTTCCCGCAGTGCGTATCGGAAAGCTGGCTGTATCTCAATCAATGCAGGGAAGAAGACTGGGAGAGAAACTCCTGATGGACGCTCTCAATAAAGCTGTTCGACTTTCCCAGGATATCGGCGTATTTGCGGTGACAGTTGACGCCCTCAACGAGCCAGTAAAGCAGTTTTATCTGAAATACGGGTTCCTGCCATTAGAGAACAGCGATCTCTCACTGTTTATTCCCATCAGAAGCATAGTGGGAGCCTTTGAATCGGCTAAAAAGATGGTATTTATCGCTTAAAGTTGGGGGTGGTTTGGCGGTTGGAAACCGCAGCTATACAGACGAAACCCGCCTGCGCGGGTTTCAAGAAGTTCAAAATTACGCGCCGGCAGACTTCCTTTGACGAGCCGCGATTTCCCTTTCCAATCGCCTGGAAACTAGCCAAGGGAACCAAAAAGGATGATTTCAACTCCTCAAGGCTGCAGCGTCAGGCGCTTCCCACCGGCACCCACAGCCTCCCGCTCCCACAGCATCGGGTGATATTCAATCTGACGCCACAGCTCAATCATATCATCATAATGCCCGTGAAAAGCGTGCCCCGACTGGCCGGTGCTGTTAATAGAAAGCGAATTTTCCAACTTAGCCAAATCCACCACCATCCGCATTGACGGCAGCCAAGTCACTGCGAAAGACTCAGCCGCATTCCACTGAGTTGCATTCACAATTGAACTCCCACCGGCAGTCGGAAAAGCCCCCCGATTTAACAGAAACTCAATCGCAGCAACCCCCGATTTCCCCAAAGTCAAATTGCGGAAAGTAATGGTGTGCAAATCGCCCCAGCGCCACCGACTCGCATCTTTCCCCAAACTCCGCTCCAACTCAGCCACCGCCTCCGCAAACGCTTGGCGAAAGATGTCGTCCCGACTCTCAACCGCACGGGTTGTCTTATTATCCCACCAAAAACTCTTCGGCTGTCTCACCAAATTTCGCACCACCTCCACCCAGCGATCGTCCCCATCTGGCCAATATTGTTTCGGCAAATCATCCCCAAATGTATCCGCCAGCAGATGTTTCCAAAACGCCTCAAAAACAGCAGGAGCCGCCCCATCCATATTTTCCTGAAAATCCCAATCCCGCAATAAGCTGCGCACGCTTTCCAGCCGGTTACTGTTCAGGGGAACGCCCAGCAGTGCCGGCACCAGCATCTCGGCGTTGAGATTTTTACTGTCTCCCTGCATTTCCCGCACATCAGCAATATCGATTGGAGTTTTATGCCCTTCAATCATCCCCACAATCCGCTTAGCGCGATATCCGTAATCCCACTCAGTTGTAATAAAATAGGGATACTCCCCGCCCACCGCAGGATTGTTAGCCGTGGCGATATAGCCTTGGGAGGGATTGAACGCAAAAGGCAACTTTTCAAAGGGAATATACCCTTTCCACTCAAAATCGTCCGTCCAGCCGGCAGCCGGATAGCGCCCGTCACCGCCAGCGCGAATGGGAATTTTACCCGGCATCTGGTAGCCGATATTCCCTCCCAGATCCGCATAGACAAAATTTTGCGCCGGCACGTCAAAATTCCTAACTGCTGCGCGAAACTCCTGCCAGTTAGTCGCGCGATTTATCTGCGGAATTGCGTAAACAAGGTTAGAAGGTTCCAGCGCAGTCCAGCGCAAGGCAAGCGCGTAAGTTTTGGGCACCTGAATGCCTTTTTGCTCGTCAAAATCTTTGAGCCTTTTGTAAGTGTCGGAAATCACCGGACCGTGACGGGTGTAGCGCACGGTTTGGGAGACAGACTTGCCACCGGCAACCTGAATATTCTCTTCAACCAGCTGCATATTCTCCCATTTCCCCCTAACTTCATACTGGTTGGGATTCTTGGGATTAATTTTCTCCACATACAAATCCATCACATCCGGGCCAACGTTAGTGATGCCCCAGGCAATGCGGTCATTGTGACCGACAATCACCCCCAGCATGCCGGCAAAAGAAAAGCCGGTGACATCGTAAGGGCAATCAGCTGCTTTCGGGGTGCAGTGCAAGCCGATTTCGTACCAAATTGAGGGCATTTGCACGCCCAAGTGAGGGTCATTTGCCAAAATAGGTTTCCCCGTGCCGGTGCGCTGTCCTGAAATCACCCAGCTATTAGAACCGATGCCACTCCCGCGAGGTCCTAACAGCGCATCCAAGCCGGTAAAATTTGCGGCAGCCAGCTGCAAAGCGGGGGCGATATCAGCAGCTAAGGCAGGATTCATTTCACCTTCCCCAGCACCGGCATCCCCGATCATTTTCCCTTCATCTCCCGATACAGCCGCCATCAATCCCGTCCCCACAACAGGGCTATCTTCAGCTTTCCTGGTGTATTTGGGAAGAATCACCGGCTGGTCTGCGCCATAGGGGGGAAAAAGCTCATCCACTTGTGCCGGTGTCAGAGTTTTCAGCAAAATACTGCGCTGGATTTCCGCACTCATATTATATCCCAAATCCCAAGCCATTGCTTTCCCCCAAGTCAGGGTGTGGAGAGGTTGCCAGGGTTCTGGCTGGTAGCTGGGGTTGAGCAGTTTCAGCACAGCGTATTCCAAGCTGAGGGCGCTGCCTCGGTGGCTGGCAAGATAGGAGTTTACGCCGCTGGCATAAGCTTGCAAATTAGCCGTCATTTCGGCATCGAGTTGCGCTATCTCTTTTTGGGCAATCCGCGCCCATCCCAGCGTGCGGAGGAATTTGTCAGTATTGAGTTGGGACTCACCAAACATTTCCGCAAGGCGTCCCGAACCGATATGCCGCCAAACATCCATTTGCCAGAAGCGATCTTGGGCGTGGGTGTAGCCCTGAGCCATAAACAAGTCGTGCTGGTTGCTCGCGTAAATGTGGGGTACGCCCCACTTGTCGCGCACGACTTCCACTTTATCTTTTAAACCTGCGATTTGAATCGCACCCGTTTCTTGCGGCCAAGATTTCCGGACTGTGCCGGTGACAGCTCCTGCAGCCACAAGGATCAGCGCCAGGATAACTGCAGCAACGATTTTGAATATTCGCCTGAACTTGCCCTTCATAAAAACCACTGAAAAAGTGATATAGCGTTTCTCAGTTGGATGAACTATGGCCCAGAAACCCGGTTTCTTAAAGAAACCGGGTTTCTGAGTGCCTCACCAATCTGAGAAAGGCTATAAGTGAAAGCGCAGAAACCGGGTTTCTGGAAGAAACCCGGTTTCTGTCAGCACTCAACAATCTTTCTTGCTGTTAACTGTTTTCCTCACCGGCACCGGCAGCCTCACTGTCTGCCGGCGGGGGAGTGACAGACTTCGCCTCAGCCGGCTTTTTCTCGGCTTCTACCACTGCGGGATCGGGCCGTTTGGGGCGCAGCAGCGGAGCAAAACCCTCCTCTTTTTTGGGCGCTTCGGCGTCGGAGGGCGGTGCCGGTGGGGCTGCTTCTGGCACCGGCACGGCTTCCTCCAGGGGAGAAACCTCTAGCGCCGCTGCGGGTTGCGGTTCAGCTGCCGCCGGCGCTTCAATTTGGCCTTCCGCACATAAAGCCGGTGGGGCCAGTTCCGCTTCCGGGGCGATTTCCTCAACCGGCACCCCCGCCGCATCTCTCACGTCTTCAGGGGATTTTGTGGCGGCTTCTACCAGTTCTGGACTGGGGGGATTGGGGCGAACCAGTTCTGGCTCTGCCGCCGTGGCGGAGTGTGCCGGTTCAACCCCTGTTGCCACTCCCTCAACGATGACTTCTGTTTCGACAGTTGCCACTTGCAGCTCCACCTCGCCGATGGCCGGTTCCTCCAATTCGTCTGTTACCGGCTTTCCGGGTGCCCGAGGTTCAGATCCCACTGGAATGTGAATCGATTCTGCGGAAGCCGGCTTTGGGGGCACGGGCTCAAAAGTCACATCCATTTCCAGCGGGAAGGCATCGTCATCGCTCAGTTCTCCTGCTGTGTCGGGAACGGCTTTTGCTGGGGGCGTCTTGGGGGCGGGCGGGCTCTTGGGCTTGTTGATCTTGCTCACCAGCCCCTGAATTCCCTGTTGGAGTTTGGCGATCGCTTCGCTCACCGGCGCGAGGATTTTGCCCGCACCGGCACCCGATGCCGGTTTGGCTTTACCCATCGCCGGCAATACCGCAGCTGCTGGGGGTTTTGCCTGTGCGGAAGGCTGTGGGGGCTCGGGCTCAAAGCCTTCTTCCTCCAGTGTTTCTTCTGCTGGTGCGGCAAGGGATTCAGCGGTTGCTCCCTCTAGGGCTGCGGCTGCCGGTATTTTTTCTGGCTCGCTTTGGGGCGGAGGTGGTGCCGGTGCGGCGGCAGCCGGTGGAGCCGGCTGTTCTGCTGCGGGCACTTCTGGCGTCAGCGCTTCAGCAACAGTTGCCGTTGCGGCGACGATCGCTTCTTCCGAAGGCGGGATTTCTTCTGAGAGCGCTTTTGCTGCGGCAGCTTTTTCCGGTTCGGGTGCCGGTGCCGGGGTTTCCACTTTCGGCTGAGGAGTTTGCGCCGGCCCAGCTTTTGGCTGTTGCGGTTTGCCCTTGAACAAGCCGGTGACGCCCCCGCTCAGCTGGGACATGCCGGCGGACAGCTTCTCTTGAGACACCTGAGTCCGCTCTCCGCTTGGGGTGATTTCCCGTCTCAAGCGCAGGGTTTCCCAGCCGAACCAGCCCAAGAGGGCGACGCTGGCGGCTTCTCCAAGGAGCACAGCGCCGGTGATCCGCCCAGCACAGAACCACAACACCAAGGCGTAGAACATTGCCACGCCACTCCAGATAAAGTCCCCTTTGCGATGGACCTCTGGGAAGAAGAAGGCGGCCATGTAAAGGGCAAAGCCACCGATACCTACTGCCAGGGCTAGAATATATGAGAGCATGTTTGCCGGAACCCCCCGCGTCGCACAAGATTTTTCAGCGATTTTTCGTAACCAGGCTTATTTTATCGTTCCCTTCGTCTCTCGATCTCTTTCTTTCGGGGCACTCAGCTGCCCGGTGCCCTCCGCCCGCGTGCGTTCTGCTGTCCTCAGCTGCACGGTGCTACCCTATCCTTTGAGCCTTGCGCAACAGTCTCTAACCCGGAACCGGCACCACCTCCCGGATTCTGTCTGGGCGTCCCCGCCTAGGGCCGCTACCATGCAGGCTCTTGAGCGGTTCCGCCCGCTTAACCCGCCGGTGCCTTTTCTAATTTACGCTTAATTAGTTGCCAATTATTTAATAGCCTTTTGCCTTTTAAAGCTTAAACTATCGAGTAAATCTCTACTCAGTTCAATCATTCTACCAACAGATATAAGATCAGCTTTTTTGAAATCCCCCGGCCAGACTGTGGCGAAAGATACTGTTTCCGGTGAATTGCCGGCAGTTAATTTCTCACGCCCTCAGCGGCTCTCGGCGACTCTTAATGTCTTCTTTACAGGCTCTCCCAGTGAGCTCGGGCTACTCTGAGTGAAGGAGCAGTTACTGTTCTGGAAATTACAGAGTTGAAGATTAACTTATGACAAAGCAGAGCTTTGGTGTGATTGGTTTAGCCGTCATGGGGGAGAACCTGGCGCTGAACGTTGAGCGCAACGGTTTCCCCATCGCGGTGTACAACCGCACTCCCGAGAAAACGGATGCCTTTATGGCCATCCGAGCCAAGGGCAAGAATGTCAAAGCCGCCTATTCCCTGGAAGAATTTGTCCAGTCGCTAGAGCGCCCCCGCAAAATCCTGATTATGGTGAAAGCCGGCGCGCCGGTGGATGGGGTGATTGAGCAGCTCAAACCCCTGCTGGAGCCAGGTGACATCATTATAGACGGCGGCAACTCCCTGTATGAAGATACCGCTCGCCGCACCCGCGACTTGGAGGCGACTGGGTTCCGGTTTATCGGGATGGGAGTCAGCGGCGGTGAGGAAGGGGCGCTGAATGGCCCGAGCCTGATGCCGGGAGGCACGAAAGACTCCTACGAGTATTTGGAGCCAATTTTAGCCAAGATTGCCGCGCAAGTCGATGACGGCCCCTGCGTCACCTATATTGGCCCTGGCGGTGCCGGTCACTACGTCAAGATGGTGCACAACGGCATTGAGTACGGCGACATGCAGCTGATTGCAGAAGCCTATGACCTGCTGGAGAATACCTTGGGGCTCGACCACAACCAGCTGCACGAGGTGTTTGCTGAGTGGAACACCACCGAGGAGCTAAACTCCTATCTGATTGAGATTACAGCGGACATCTTCAAGCAAATCGACCCAGAGACAAACAAGCCTGTGGTTAATTTGATTCTGGATGCGGCTGGGCAAAAAGGCACGGGGCGCTGGACGGTGCAGAGTGCCTTGGAACTGGGCGTGTGCATCCCGACGATGACAGCGGCGGTGAATGGCCGTATTATGTCTTCCTACAAGCAGGAGCGGGTGGCGGCCTCCAAGATGCTCACCGGCCCTTCTGGCAAGTATGAGGGGGATACTAAAGAGTTTATCAACAAAATTCGCGACGCCCTCTACTGCTCAAAGATTTGCTCCTACGCTCAGGGCATGGCGCTGTTGACCACAGCGTCCAAGACGTATGGCTACAACTTGAATCTGAGTGAAATTTCCCGGATTTGGAAGGGCGGATGCATTATTCGGGCAGGGTTCCTGAATAAGATAAAAAGCGCTTTCAATGAGAATCCGACTCTGCCAAATTTGCTGTTAGCGCCAGAATTCAAGCAAACGATTTTAGACCGGCAGGATGCCTGGCGGGAGGTAATCGCCGTGTCAGCGAAGCTGGGAGTGCCGGTGCCGGCGTTCAGCGCCTCGCTGGATTACTTCGACAGCTACCGGCGCGACCGCTTGCCGCAAAATCTCACCCAGGCTCAGCGCGACTACTTCGGTGCCCACACCTACGAGCGCGTTGACAAACCCGGCGTCTTCCACACTCAATGGACTGCGGCGTCTGAGGAGACGCTGCAAACTTCCACGCCTCAAGGCCAGCAAGCAGCCAAACCGCTGGAAACCACCGGCTCTATTAAAAGTTAGGTAGCCGGCGCTCTGCGGTTCCCGGGAGGCTCCGCCTCCCTTTAGTCTAATTTTGAATTTTGGATTTTGGATTTTGGATTTTGGATTTTGGATTTTGGATTTTGGATTTCGGATTGGGCATTTGGACGGGGTTCAATTATCACTTCCCTCCTGAACCCTAACCCCTAACCCCGCAGCCCCTAACCCATTCAAGCTAATTTCGGTTAATTAACTTGACATAATTAGCAGTTTAAATGATTTGTGAAAATCTCTATATTCTCTTCCCTTGGCGCTCTTGGCGTCTTGGCGGTTCATTAAAATTATAAACGCTAGATTGCGGGGAATTAACCCAACGCGAAAAAAACAAAGCGGTCGCCAGGCGGAGGCGACCGCAGGAAAAAGGGCTAGCAGCTAATCGCTAAGGGCACAGACGCCAGAGCTTGATAGTGTCATCAAAACTGCCGCTGACGAGAGTTTTACCCACAGGGCTGAACGCCAACTTGACCTCCGATGAGTGCCCCTTGAGCGTGCCCCGCTCCATGCCGGTGTCGGGCTGCCAGAGTTTGATAGTGCCGCTATAATCGCCGCTGGCGACCGTCTGGCCATCCGGGCTGAAGGCGACCGACCAAACTTTATCTGAATGGCCCGTGAAAGAGTTAAGTAACTCGCCGGTTTTTAAATCCCAAATCTTAACAGTGCGATCCCAGCTGCCACTGGCGATTTTTTGGCCATCTGGGCTGACCGCCACGGACCAAACCGCCTCTCCATGACCGTGAAGCGTGCGCCGCAGCTTGCCGGAACGAGCGCTCCACAGCTTGACAGTGCCGTCGGTACTGCCGGTCACCAGGATTTTGCCATCGGGCGAGAAAGCGACCGACTGAACGTCTGCGGTGTGCCCCCGCAGGGTGCGCAGCAATTTGCCGGTGCGGGCGCTCCACAGTTTAACGGTTTTGTCTTCGCTGACACTGGCGATTTTCTGGCTGTCAGGACTGAGGGCAACAGCGAGTACCGCCCCTGAATGGCTGTAGAGCGTGCTTTTCAACTGGCCGGTTTTGAGATTCCAGAGCCTGACCGTCTTGTCCTCGCCGCCACTGGCCAGAATCGCGCCGTCCGAGCTGATGGCCACTGACCACACCGCTCCGGAATGCCCCGCCAGAATGTTAGTCAGCTGGCCGGTGTTCAGCTGCCTGAGCTGGATTGTCCCGTCATAACTGCCGCCGGCGACGGTCTGGCCATCGGGGCTGACGGCCACCGTCCAAAATGGGCCGCTGTTCCCCTCAATGGTGCGCAGGGGTTGAATCTCGTCCCACATGTAGGGGGTTGAGTACCCGATTTCTGGGGGAGCGAGCAGCACCTCTGGGGGCATTAAAGCGGTTTGCGGCACCCGAGCCGGCACGCGAGAGGTGAGGTTCCCCACCAGCAGCGCCACCGCCGCCCCGCCCAAAGCGCTGACCGCCAGCCGCTTCTGGCGGGGGCTGACCGGCGGAAGCATCCACGAATTCAGGTCTTTGAGGACTTCATCGGCGGATTCATAGCGCTGCTTGCTGCTGCGCTGCACCATTTTGTCGAGAATCTGGCCCAAAGAATAGCTGACCGGAGTTTTGATGTAGTCCCGCCACACCCAGGCATCGGCTTTGATATCGAACATATCAAAGGGAGACACTTGAGTGAGCAAATAAATGCAAGTGACGCCCAAGCTATAGAGGTCGCTGCTGCTGGTGGCTTGACCTTTGGTCTGTTCCGGTGCGGCGTACTCGGCAGAGCCGCTGACCGGCCCTTGGGTGCCGAAGCTATAGCCGGTGCGCAGGGAACCGTCTCCAAAATCCACCAAAACCAGGCGGCGGTCCGACCGGCGGCGAATGATATTTTCCGGCTTGATGTCGCCGTGAATCATCTGGCGCTCGTGAACAAACGCCAGCACCGGCAGGATATCCCTGAGCAACTTGCGGATGCTGCTCTCGCTGAACGTGCCGCTAGTGGCCAGGGAGCCGGCTAAATTTTCCCCCTCGATATACTCTTGCACCAAATACTGGTGGCCATCTTCCTCAAAAGACGCCCACAGTTTGGGGATGTGGGGGTGTTTGCCCAACTCATCGAGGCGGGAAGCAAAGATGCGAAATAGCGCCGAACCCCCTCCTTTGACGGAGGTTCCCGAGGGCGTGCTGGCGTCTTGCGGGAAAAACTGCTTGATCGCGCAGCGCGGTTGGGCCGGCTGGTCCTCATCCACGGCGAGATAGGTTCGGCCAAGGGCACCCTGGCCAAGCAGTGCGATGGCCCGGTAGCGGTCCTTGAGCGACAATTTTGACCCACAGGTGAGGCAAAACCCTGTCCCATCAGGATTCTGGGGATTCTGGCAATCGGAATTGAGGCAGTAACTCATACCGCAATGCAATTATAGGTCTGAATTCTATAGTAAGACTTCCCCAGAATTTTCCCCTTTCCGGGTTCGAGCGGCCACAAGTGCCGCCGTCTCTGCCTTTTGACGCCCTTCCCCCTCGCCACCCCCCAGCGGTTGACAATTAAGAATTCTAGCTTGTCGGAAAACAAAGCATTCTCAACTGCAGCTTGGGGCGACTCTCCCTGCGCCTGTCCCGCCTGCAGGGTGCGCTAACAGCGCCGCTCGTCGAGCGGGGAATTGCCACCAACCGGCAGCCGCCGGCTGCTGATAATTTTACCGGCTTTAGTTAGAGGTGAGAGCGCAGGGATTGAGAGCCGGTGCGCTCCCTTGCCGGCCCTAAGACTGCCCGGGAAATTAGGGATAGATTATTATAGCGCTTCTCAGGTGGATGAACTCTGGCCCAGAAACCCGGTTTCTTAAAGAAACCGGGTTTCTCAGTACCTCACTAAGGATGAGAAACGCTATATATCGTCGCGGGCTGATTAATGGGAAAAACCGCGCTCTATCTCCGGGCAGAGGAAAGGAAAGGAGCGAAAATCTCCCTTTGGGGGGAAGAAGAATGTATTCCCGCTCTGTCCCATGAGAAAAAATTCTTCTCGATCTTTCCCCCACCCCCTTTGCCCCCAAGCGGAAGGGGGGGCTTGCTTTGGGCAGGTTTTTGATTTAGCTTATATTAAGGTCAATTCACCCTATAAGAAGGAAGAAAAGTTATCCAGAGCGACCGGGCGACCGAGTGCCGAGCGCACGCGAAACAGGGGGTTGGGGGGGGAGGGTTGAGGACCGGCTGCGGAGTCAGAATTGAGATGACCCCAAGTGCCGGGGCTGTCAAGGCGTGTCGGGGGCTGTCCTGTGAGGTGTCTCACGGCATCTCGCACTGCCAAACCTTGATTTTTTTATCCTGAGCGCAGCTGATCAGGGTTTTGCCATCTCTGGTGAAATGAAGACCAAACACGACGCTGGAATGACCGGGGATGGTTTGAATTGCCTTGCCGGTGCGGGTATTCCACAGCCTGATCCGGCCATCCTTGCCGCTGGTGGCGAGGACGAGGCCATCGGGACGAAAGGTGACCGCCCGCAGGGATTTGATGTGGCCCTTGAAGGTGTGGATCACTTCGCCGGTGCGCAGGTTCAGCAGTCTGGCCATCCTGTCTGTATCGCCGGTGACGGCGAAGGTCTGGCCATCGGGGCTGACGGCGACGGAGTGCCCCCAGACTGCCTCCGCCATGTAGTTGTAAATCCGTTTGCCGCTGGTGACGTGCCAGACTTCACCGCTGGTGACGAGGAATTCGCCATCGGGGCTGAACGCCAGAGCGTCTAACTCGTGGCAAAGCTTCTCGCTCTCGGCGCTCCCCACGGTGTCAAGCAGGGCTCCGCTGCTGAGCTCCCAAAGCTTGACGGTGCCGTAGCGCTCTCCCGTGGCCAGCATCTGCCCGTCCGGACTGAGAGCGAGGGCTGTGATGCTGTGTTCCAGCTTGGCGAGGGTGCGCAGACACTTGCCGGTTTGGGGATTCCACACCTGGACCGTTTGGTTGTTGCTGCCACTGATCAGGCTCTGCCCGTCTTGGCTGAACACTAAGGCGTGCACGTCGTAGCTGTCGGCTTCGATGGTGCGCAGCAGGTTTCCTGTTGGCAAATCCCAGAGCTTGATTGTGCCGTCGTGGCTCCCGGAAGCGAGGGTTTGCTCGTCGGGAGAGAGGGCGATGGCGCGAACGGTTAGGGTGTGCCCCCTGAGGATGTGGGCGCATTTCCACTCCACCGGCTCGACCGGCATCGGTGGGGGCACCGGCAGCAGCGGCTGTGCGTGCCGGGAGGCTCCTGGCTTTGACCCGGGCTGCAAGTCGATGAGGACACCTGCGGCGGATTGATAGCGGTGATGGGGCTGGCGCAGCACCAGCTTGTTGAGTGTCCGGCGCAGTGAGGAGCTGAGGTTGTGCCGCAAGTAATCCTGCCAAACCCAGATATCCTGCCGGCTGTCTAGCAGTTCCAGGGGGTGAATCTGAGTCAGCATCTGGATGCAGGTCACGCCTAAACTGTACAAGTCACTGGCTGGGGTCGCTTTCCCCGAAGCTCGCTCGGGTGCCGCGTGCGGGGAAAGGGCGGTGCCGGGGGCGGTTGCGCCCCTAAAACCCACCAAAACAAAGAGCGGCTCCGGCAGATCGCCGGTGGCGCTGCCGCTGCGGCGGATAATATTTTGCGGCTTGATGTCTCCGTGAACGAGCTGTTTTTCGTGCAGGAGCTGCAGCGCCGACAGCACGTCACTGAGCAGCTTTTGCATTTCCACTTCGGTGAGGGCACCCTCTTTGACTAGCAGTTCCGCCAGGGACAGCCCCTCTACCCATTCGCACACCAAATACTGCTGGCCATCTTGCTCGCAATGCGCCAGCAGTTCCGGAAACTGGGGGTGCTTGCCCAGTTCCGCGAGATGGGCGGCGGTTTGGTCAAATAAGTCGCTTTCCTCTGTTTTGATTGGCTCCGAGCCCGCCCCACCCCAGAGAACTGGCAGCGACGTTGAGGCCGGCGCGCTTTTGCCTTGGGGGGCAAACCGCACGATCGCGCATTGCGGTTTAGACCGCTTGCGCTCATCCGTGGCCAAAAAAGTGCTGCCGCTTTTGCCGATTGGCTGGATGGGCCGGTAGCGTGCCTTGAGCAGCAATTTTGACCCACAACTCTGGCAGCGTTTGGCGTCATCGGGATTTTCGGGGTTCTGACAGTCGGGATTGAGGCAAAAAGTCATAGGTGCAAGGAATCAGCAGCTAGATTCTATGTTAAGCCTTCTCCAGAATGTTGCGGCGGTTATAGCAGCAGTCATATTGGTTAGAACAATTGAAGCTTCGGGAGCGGGGGAGTAAGGGAGGCCGGAATGTACGTTTCCTAAATGCTTACTGCTATATAGACGTAGGTACGGCGTCCGCCGAGCCTGAAAGTCTAATGTTCTAACCTAAGTGCATACTGCTATAAAGCCTAGGAGTGCCGGCGGGGCGATCGCAGCCCGCCCGCAGCTCCCTGAGGTGCGATCGCATCTGTCAGGTGTTAGGTTTCAGGTGTCAGGGGAAAGCCAATGCCCCACGCCCGGTGCCCGGTGCCCTACTTTGGCATGCGCCAAATTTTGATGGTTTTGTCACCGCCGCCGCTGATTACTGTCTGCCGGTCGGGGCTGATGGCGACAGACCAAACGGAGTTGGTGTGACCGGTGAGGGTGATTTTTAGGGTGCCGGTGGCAAGATCCCACACTTTGATGGTGTTGTCCCAGCTGCCGCTCACCAGGGTTCGCCCGTCCGGACTGATGGCCACAGAGGTCACGCGGTCGGTATGGCCTGTGAGGGTGGTTTTTAGGGTGCCGGTGGCGAGATCCCACACTTTAATCGTTTTGTCCCAACTGCCGCTGACGGCGGTTCGCCCGTCCGGGCTGATGGCGACAGCCCAAACTGAGTCGGTGTGATCCCTCAGGGTGGCTCTCTCTTTGCCGGTGGCGAGATCCCACACTTTGACCGTGCTGTCATCCCCACCGCTCACCAGGGTTCGGCCATCTGGGCTGATGGCCACAGTGTTGACATCGTTGCTGTTACCCCTGATCGCGATCTTTAGGGTGCCGGTGGCAATATCCCACACTTTGATGGTGCTGTCCCAGCTGCCGCTGACCGCAGTCCGCCCGTCGGGGCTGATGGCGACCGCAGAAACCCCGCCAGTGTGACCGGTGAGGGTGGCTCTCACGGTGCCGGTGGCGAGATCCCACACTTTGACCGTGCTGTCATCGCCGCCACTCACCAGGGTCTTCCCGTCCGGACTGATGGCGATAGAATTAACATCGTTGGCGTGACCTGTGAGGGTGGCTCTCACGGTGCCGGTGGCAATATCCCACACTTTGATGGTGTTGTCCAGGCTGCCACTCACCAGGGTCTGCCGGTCGGGGCTGATGGCAATGCAGCCCTCAAAACAGATTGAGTCCGTATGTCCGGTGAGGGTGTTCAGGAGGATAGAATTTTTCGAGGCGACAGTTTTAGCCTGGATAGAAATCGGCGGACTTGGGGTTGGGCTAGCAATGGGTTGAGTTGGGGTTGGGCTAGCAGTGGGTTCACTGGGGCTGAGCGGTGCGGTGAGCTGACTGGAGCTCAGCAGTGCGGTGAGCTGGCTCAACAAGTCAAAATCTGGCTGCGTGGCTTTCCAATACTGATATCCAGCAACGGCTAGCAGCAGGATGGCCGCACCGGCAAATACGCTATTTTTTGGCAGCAACACCCGCTCCGGTTTCAAATCTCTTAGCACTTGCTCAGCCGACTGGTAGCGCTTGTGGATATCTTTTTGCAGCAGTTTGTCGAGCACCCGAGCCAATTCCTCACTAATCGGACTCTTCAAATGTTGCTGCCAATTGGCAGTCGGGCTACTGCCATGTTCCGCAAGCAGCTGCAACGGATGAATCCGGGTGAGCAGCGCAAAGCAAGTCGCACCCAAACTGAACAAATCGCTGGCGGGAGACGCCTCACCCCCCTGTATTTGTTCCGGCGCTGCGTAGCCCTGATTCCCCAGCTTCGCCGCCAGTTTGGCGCTCTCGGCTGCCGGCACCTGCTTGCAGCCGCTAAAATCAATCAGCACAAACTGACCCCCCTTTACCTCGTCTGGGTTGGGGGATGAAGGGAGCCGGCGAATAATATTCTCTGGCTTGATGTCTCGATGAATCACCTGTCTCGCATGAATAAACTTGAGCGCCGGAAGCAAGTCGAGTAACAGCTCCCGAATCTGGCTTTCTTTCCAAACTCCCTGCAATTGCAACAGCTGCCACAAATTCTGCCCGGTAATAAATTCCCGCACCAAGTACAGGTAGCCGTCTTGTTTAAAATAGGCGCACACGGAGGAAATTTGCGGGTGTTCGTTTAGCTGCTGCAGTTGCTTGGCCTCTCGCTCGAACAGTTCTACGGCTTTCTTCAGCCTTCGGGTTTCCTGGACATTGGGTGCTAGCTGCCGGACGACGCAGTGCTGGTTTTTCTTTTCTATATCTTGTGCCAGATAGGTCCTGCCCGCAGTTGCTCGCCCCAGGGGCAGGACGAGGCGGTAGCGCCCTCGCAGCAAGGGCACCAGGAATGTCCCGCAACTCTGGCAAAAGCTTAAGCCATCCGGATTTTGGGGATTGGGGCAATCGGGGTTGAGGCAGCAGACCATAACTGTGCGTCTATCGGCGGATTGACTCTATCATAAGTTTGACCTATCAGGGGTCAGGGGTTGGGTGTTGGGTGTTGGGTGTTGGGGCATGGCGCATAGGGTGTGGGGCATAACGTATGGCCCCGGGCGCATAGGGCATGGGGCATGGGGAAGAGTTTCAGCTTTTGCGTGATGCCCCATCGCCCACTGCCATGATGCCAATGCCATGATGCCAATGCCCGATGCTCAATACCCGATGCCCGATGCCCGATGCCCAATGCCCAATTCCCAATTCCCCATTCCCCATGCTAAATCCCTTGCAAACCCCTCACAGCGGCTACCACTGGGACAAGAGCAGCCGGCGGTTCTTTGAAGGTTGGTACTACCGCGTCACCCTACCGGCACACGGCAGCACTTTCGCTTTCATGTACTCTATCGAAGATCCTGGCGGTGGCAGCCCCTACAGCGGCGGCGCTGCCCAAATCCTAGGACCAAAAGACTCCTATCTGTGCCGCACGTTTCCAGATGTCCGCCGGTTTTGGGCTTGGCGTCACGCTTTGGGACTGGGCCACTGGGGCCGCTGCCAAGGGGGGGAACTCAGATCGCCCGGATTTCTGCCGCCGGCTGTGTTTGACCGGCATGTCCCGGAAGGCTACCAAGCAACCGCAACCTGGCATCAGGGCGTTTTGCGCGATCCCGCCACCGGCATGAAAGCCCGCTGGCAGTATTCTATTGCGCCGGTATACGGCTGGGGCAGCACCGGCAGCTTCCAGCAATCTACCGCCGGCTGGCTGTCTTTTTTGCAAATTTTTGAGCCCGGATGGCAAATTTTAATGGCTCACGGTCTGGCCACGGGCTGGATTGAGTGGGGCGGGCAGCGCTATGAGTTCACCGACGCCCCCGCCTACGGGGAGAAGAACTGGGGCGGCGCTTTCCCCAAAAAGTGGTTCTGGCTCAACTGCAATTGCTTTGACGGCGAGCCGGATTTGGCTTTGACTGCCGGTGGGGGGCGGCGCGGGGTGCTCTGCTGGGAGGAGGAAGTGGCGATGATTGGGCTGCACTATGGCGGCAGGTTCTATGAATTCGTTCCCTGGAACTCCCGCGTCACCTGGGATATCCAGCCTTGGGGACTCTGGCGCATGCAAGCGAGCAACAGCCAGTTTGCTATCGAGCTCGAAGGGAGGACGGATCTCCCCGGCACTCCCCTGCTGGCACCGGCGCAAAAGGGTTTGGCTCAAGTCTGTCGCGACACGATGGGCGGGCACCTGTCTGTGCGCCTGCGGCGAACTGCCGGTGGGCAATCCTCAACTCTCCTGAACGCTACCAGCTCTCTGTGCGGTTTGGAGACGGGCGGGGGGGCGTGGGACTCTCCCTGGCAGTCTCCCTAGCTTTCCGCCGCTGCCCAGAGCCCTCTCTGCCAGCGGTTTAATTTGTCAAAATTTCCAGATGTTACTGGCGCAAGGCTGCTAGTGCTGCTATCATTAACATTTAGTTGGGGCTGTAGCTCAGTTGGATAGAGCGAGCGCCTCCTGAACTATCGGGCACCGTGGGGGAAACTCTGCGTGTGAATGTGGTCAAATTCAAGGAAGCCTACGTCTGGCAACAGATAGGGTAATCTTGAGCCAAGCCAAGGTTAGGGCTGAGTCCGCACTGCTGAGGGCTGCCATGTCAGCGTTCAGTGCTGGGTGTTGAGTGTCTTGCGCACTCAAAACTCTCCCGCAAAACTCAAACCGCTTTGGAAGGTGCAGAGACTGGTTTAAGGAGTACAAGAAGATAGACTTTCATGTCTTATCAAAAGTAGAGCAACGAGGTGTTCTGGTTGGAATGCTCTTGGGTGATGGCCGCAGAAGTCAGAAGAACTTCTTTATCCAGCACTCGTTGGAGCTAGAGGACTATATTCTGTACAAGAAAGACGTTCTCGAACAAATCACCAGAAGACCAGTACATGTCCGGAGATGGGAGACAAAGGAGGGCTGCGGCCTGATTCGCATCGAACCCAAGCTAATTCCTCTGGCACGGGTCTTGGTTAACAAGCTGTACAGCGGCGGAACTAAAACAATTACTAGAAAGTTCCTCAACCTGTTAACCCCCCAAGGAATAGCAATCTGGTTCGCGGATCGTGGGGCGAAGTCCTTTAAGAAGAAAAACGGTAATGTCCGCGCTCTGGAAGTCACCCTGAATACTTATATCTCCAAGGAAGAAAATGAGATTATCGTGTCTTATTTTTTAGAGGTGTGGGGGTTTAAGTGGGGGCTAAACAGGAGTAACGGCGCTTACCGGCTCCGCATGGGCACGAAAGAAGGAAAACGGTTTCTCGCTTTCATCACCCCTTTCGTTCCGGAATGTATGCTCTGCAAAGTGCAAACCTCTTTAAACATAACGGCCACCACCTAAGGGCTGTTAGCCTATGGTGAAGGAATAGTCCAGAGAGTGAGGAAACTCACACGAATCTGAAGCGCTAGGCCGCCGGTTCGACTCCGGCCAGTCCCGTAAATAGAGACGCACAGGGCATGGGGCATTGCGCATGGGGCATTGCGCATGGGGCATTGCGCATGGGACATTGCGCATGGGGCAGAAGCAATCAGTCCCCAATCCAAAATTCCCAATCCACCCCTGCACGCACCCACGCCTGCAAAATCGCCCAGTGCTCAATGTCCAATGAGATGCCCAGTCAGATGATGGGCTAAATTGTTCAAGTTAATCAACAAAGACTCGATACGATCCGGAGCGGGCACCTGCTAGGGTAGATTGGGTGTGTGATGGAGTGAGTTGTCTGTATCTATGTTTTTGAGGCTCTGGCCGAGAAATCGACGTTACCGCCGGAACAAAAACGCGATGCATCGCCAACAGACGCGATCGTCAGGCCGGTCTTTCTTTGTTCTGCTGCTGGGACTTTCTGTGATCTGCTGGTTTGGCTACCGGCAAATCAAAAGCCAGATCGACCAGCCTGAAGCAATGTTGGTGCTGGGTGGGGACACGAAACGAGAGGTGTTTGCGGCTAAGTTGGCTCGCGAGTATCCGGATATAGAAATTTGGGTGTCTGGCGGGAGCAATCGAGAATACGCAGAATGGGTGTTTTCCGAAGCGGGAATCGATAGGAAGCGGCTGCACCTGGACGAGCGAGCGGTGGATACGGTGACGAACTTCACCACGCTGGTGGATGAATTGCAAGCCAGAAAAATTAGCAGTATCTATTTGGTAACATCCGATGACCACATGCGCCGAGCTACCGTGATTGGCGAAATTATTTTAGGCAGCCGGGGCATGACTTTCAAGCCGGTGCCGGTGCCTTCTGGGCGAGATCCGGAACCTATCAAGAAATCGATTCGAGATGGAGCCAGAGCTATTTTGTGGGTGGCCACCGGCCACACGGGTTCCAGTCTCAGCCGGCATTTCGAGCGCCGCTAAGCCGGCAGGCACAATCAAACATAACACAGCCCGCCTCCGAGTAACCCGGTTTCTTAAAGAAACCAGGTTTCTATATCTTCAGTTGCGCCTCAAGGCACTCTAACAACTTCACGCAGCGGCGGGTTCTTGCACCAGAACAAAAGGCTGCACTATTAGACTATTAAAGCGTTTGGTTCGGTTAGCGTTCCAGTCCGAAAGCTGGGCGGTGGAAGGTTTGTAAATCAGTTGCTCGCCAATCCAACCCTGTACAGACGAGACGTTATCACTCGCCATCGCCAGCGCTACATCGATCAAGTCCAGCTCTTGCGACACCACAATCACCGCCTCACGCTGGGCGTGGGGGATGAGCCACTCCCACTCCGCCTCGTCTACTGTTGCCGCTAATTCTGCTCTTAAATCTTGCATTAGGTTATAATTCCTGCTTACTTTCGGGACATTAGAGTTTGAGGGCAGGCGAGACGCCTGCCCTACGCCTATACTTCGCAGGACAGGCGTCTCGCCTGTCAAGCGTGTCCTAAACTGACTGTCTATTGCAGTACCACGGCAAATGTTTTTTGTCAAGGGGGAAATCGAAAATCCCCAACCGGCTCAGCGCCCCAAGTCGTGCATGCCGTTGATGATATCGGCACACCGGCGCGTCAGCGCTTCCAATTCCTCCCGGTTTGTTGAGGTGGGGGCGTCTATCACTTGGCCAATGCGCACTGTCACCGGCACGGGGCGGGGTATGGCAGAGCCTTTCTCTACAATCCCTTGAGTCCCCCACAAACTGACCGGCAGCAGGGGTGCCTTGGCTTTAGCCGCAATCAGCGCCGCCCCCAGTTTGGGATCTGTAATCCGCCCGTCTGGGGTGCGAGTGCCTTCCAAAAATAGGCCGGTGGCCCACCCTTTTTCCAGAGACTGCAGTGCTGCGCGAATCGCACTCCGATCTGCGGAACCCCGACTCACGGGGTAAGCGCCGTACAGGGCAATGGCTTGTTTCAAAACTGGAATTTGAAACAACTCTTCCTTGGCCATAAAAGCCACCGGTCGTCTCATGCAGCAGGACAAAATTGGCGGGTCAAAAAAACTGGCGTGGTTGCTGACTATTACGAGTGGCCCTTCTTGCGGCACGTTTTCGGCACCGTAAATGCGCCCCCGAAAGTAAGCGTGCAGCATGGGGCTGACTACTGACCATTTGAACAGGTGGTAGAGAATTAAGCTCTCAACGGGTTCACGGCTTTTGGCCACAGAAGATGCTGGGGGTGAGTCCATAGATGAAATTTAGGGCAACTATCAGCTTATCAATATCAGCCGCCCTATTTTCGATTCGGGATTGTGCCGGCGCGGCACCGTTTGCCTGACGCCTGACGCCGCCCCTCAACCGCCAGAGAGCATGGCTTGCTGTCCTTGCGGGGATGCGGTGTATCCCAAAAAGGCTTGAACTGCTTGGCTAGCCGGGTTTTTGTAGACGTAGTACAGTGTCCGCTGAAAGGGATAGTTGGGGCTGTCGGGGGTGATGTTATTCACCGGCACGACGCGCACGGTTTGCTGTTTGGCCACTTGAGCGTAGGTGGCGTAGCCAATGCCGTCGGTTTTCAGCTCTCGCAGCAAGCCGGTTGTCTCATCCCGTGGCAGTGTGGTGATATTGGGAGTGGTGCCAAAATTGCCGCCAGAGAGCACGAGTTCCTTAAATGTCTGGTGGGTGCCGCTGACGGAAGGGCGATTAATCACCCGGATTTGTCCGGCGGAACCGCCCACTGCTGACCAGTCGGTGATATCCCCCTCGAAGATATCTTTAACTTGCTCGCGGGTTAATCCGCCTTTCCAAGGATTGTTAACCCCGACTGTTACTGCGATGGCGTCTTGCGCCACCGGCACGGCGACCAAACCTGACGACAGTTCTTGGGGCGTCAGAGGTCGGGATATGGCGGCAATATCGACGCTTGCCGCCTGAAGATCCTGAATTCCTTTGTCGGTTCCGCCGGCACTGGTGGTTACGGCGGTTCCGGGAAACTGTTTTTCAAAGCCATTCTTTAGGTTAACATTAATTGTCACCATGCTGGTGGAACCGTCTATCCTGACATTGGTGCCCGCCGGCACGGAAGTGGGAGCAGGAAAGGATGCCGGTGCGGTGGGGGTTGAGCTGCCCACTATCGGTGCGCCTGGAAGCCGATTTGGGGATGGGCTTGTGTTGGGGGCGGGAATGGTTCCCTGCTGGCTGCTGTTGCGCAGGAAAAACCACCAGTAGCCACCGGCGGCTAGCAAGAGAAACAGGAGGATAAATACAATTGCAGGAGGACTGCTGTTTTTTGCCATAGCTTTTGCTATCTCCTCGGGGAGAAGTCACCCGATTTTGTAAATCTATTCATTTTTTGTAGCACAGGCGTCTCGCCTGCGCCAGAAACAGAGGTCTGGGACAGGCTTTTCGGCCTGTCCGTTCAAGAGATGGGTTTACAAAAATGGCACGCTCCCGGCGGGGGGAAATGATTGATTCGCCCTGGGTTTTCCCCACCGGCTTGTGGGGGAAAAGGGGGACGCGCCTATGGCTGGTGTTTAGTTGCTGGGGGCTTCGCTGACATTTTCTAAGGATATATCGGGGCAGGTGCGTTTAATCAGGCCGGTGAGGACTTTACCGGGGCCAATTTCTACGGCGCGCTCTATGCCTTGCACCGGCAGTTGCAGCATGATTTCTCGCCAGCGCACGGAGCCGGTCATTTGCCGCGTCAGGCGCTCTTTTAAGATGGCGGCTGCTGTTGCCGGCACCGGCTCGACGTTGGAGAGCACCGGCACGCTGGCGTCTGCAAAGGTGACGGTTTCGAGAATTTGCTGGAATTCTCCTGCTGCCGGTGCCATTAAATGGGAGTGAAAAGCGCCGGAAAGTTTCAATTTTACGGCTTTTTTTACTTTAATATTGGATAGGATAGTTTCGACGGCTTCTGGTGTGCCGGAGATGACGGCTTGTGCGTCGCTGTTGTCATTGGCGAGGACAACATCGGGGGTTTGGGCGATGGCTTCTTCGAGTTGTTGCCGGTCGAAGCCCATGAGGGCTGCCATTTGACCGCCGGCGGCGCTGTCCATCAGTTCGGCGCGGCGTTTGACTAGGCGCAAGCCGGTTTCAAAGTCAAGTGCGCCGGCGGCGTAGAGGGCGACATATTCTCCGAGGCTGTGACCGGCAACCAGGTGGGGCTGTTCGCCGCGCTCGCGCATTATATCAGCGAGGATGCTCTCTACGACATAGAGGCAGGGTTGTGTGTAGAGGGTGCGGGAGAGTTTTTCTTCATTTTGGCAGATGTCGGGGACAGACCAGCCGAGAATTTGCTCGGCTTGCTGGTATTTTGCAATGCCGGTGGGGAGCTCTGCTAAACCGGCTCCCATGCCTGCCGTTTGCGAACCCTGTCCTGGAAACACCCATGCAGTTTTAGTCATTTAGTGCGCTGCGATTTGTTATTCTTCTCTGACATTTTCCTATGTGGCGGTGCTTTTGGGATAGGGGGGACAGGCGGGACAGGTGAGGGGGACAGGTGAGGGGGACAGGCGAGGGGGACAGGCGAGGGGGACAGGCGAGACGCCTGTCCTACGTCGGGATGGGTTGGGGACAGGGACAGGCGGGATGCCGGTCCTGCGCCTGGATGGGATGGGTTATTCTCGCTCTGGTTTCCTTGATTGCTCGCGCTTAAGTACCTGCGGAAGCCCCTGCTAGTATATGGCGAACTTGTACGCTGGTTGGGCTTAGACTGTACCGCCCTCAAAAATTGGCTTTTTTGCAAATAACTATTTCTATTTGTTGCGGATGCGTCCTTTAAAGTTGAACTTTTTTAAGTTATTTAATTTTTAAGTTGCAATTTGTTACATTAGGGAGCTTGTTAAGTAAATATCGGGCGTGATATCTTAAAGTAGTCTTGAGCGGAGTAGGAATGAATCTCTATCACCGCAAGCTTTAGGCGCTGCCGCACAAATCAGGAGTTTTGCCACTCCCAGGCAATCCAGGCCAAACCATCGAGTGTTTAAGTCACTGTCGAAAGGATTGGATATCGTGAGTAAATATATTTTCGTGACTTTCGCTCCCATTCAGGGCTTTATCGAAAAATCCCGCAAATTGCGAGATTTATATGGGGCGTCGTTAATTTTATCCTATCTGAGTACCGAGATCCTCAAAGCCGCCAAAAACAAGAACGCCGAGGTGATTTCACCTGGACTGCCCGGGTTTTCCAAAGGAATGCCCAACCGGATTCTCGTGAAAGGCCATTTTCCTGAAGAGGTGGCCCGTGAGGCTCTTATCGAAGCGTGGGGCAAAGTTTTAAAGCAGTGCAGGACTTATCTAGAAAGGGAGATCGATGAATTTCTCAAAGGCCAGGGCAAAAAAGTTTATAGCTATACCTGGGATACCTGGGAGATCGAATGGGATAAATGGAAGAATCATACTTGGGAGCTTTTTTGGGGAGAGGGCGATACCCCCGATGAAGCGCGAGAAAACCTAGAAAGGCGCAAGCTGTCCAGACGGTGGACGGCAATTAACTGGATCGGCGATAGTTCGAGCCTCAGCGGGGCTGATGCGATTGCCTATCCGCGTCTGGAAGCCAAAGATATCAAATTCAACAGTGCCGGATTCTCATCTGGAGAAAAAGAGCTAGTCAAGGATTTTTATCAAACCTTGGCGGCTCTGTTCGATGGCAACAGCCAGTGGAAACAGGATACGGAAAATTTTGAAGTTGAAGGAAAATTTATTGCTGAGAACGAACGACTCAGCATTCCCGAACTCGTAAAGCGTCTGGTGACTCACCGTGACGTTGGCAGCCCAATTGGAATTCGTCCGCCTGAAAATTTTAATGATATTGTCCGTCTGGCGCGGAATACAGAGCAAGATATCCAAGGCCACTGGACGGGCTGGTTTATGGGGGATGGGGATCGCATGGGCGACCATCTCAAAACCCTGGCCCAAAAAAGCGATGGCGAGATTTATAAATTTAGCGAAATTATACGGAATTGGGGGAAAGACTTCGACCATAACTTTCCTAGGGAGAGAGGCCGAGTTATTTATGCGGGAGGCGATGATTTTCTGGGAATCATCTATAGCGGGAAGCCAGAAGAACCCATTGCCGGTCGTGTGGCTTTTGAAGAATTGATTGAAGTGCATAAAAACTGGCAAACTATTCAGCCGAAGATTAGGCAACTGCTGGGAAAAGAAGTTACAATAAGTGTAGGATTTGTGTGGGTGGGTGCCGGCGTTCCGCAGCGGGACGTGCTGCAACACTGTCGGGAAGCGCAAAAACGAGCCAAGAATCGAGGGCGCAATCGGGTAACGATCCGAGTCGTCTTCAATAATGGCCAGTATATCGAGTGGACAACCCCTTGGGAGTATCTGGACATTCTAACGCACTACAGAGACTTAGACGGCAAAGATAATTGGAGTCACGTCTATGGGGATTTGGCCCAGCTGAAGGCTCGCCATGCTTTTGGTTTTGGGGTGAATGATTTAGAAGACCTTGACGGCGTTCGGATTGTGGATTTTCTAGATGGAGCATTGGAGTTTTTAGAGATTTACTTTCCCACCTATAAAACAAAAATTTATAGCGCTATGGAGGATATCGTCGGGTATGCTGGCGAGGATGCTAAAAGACGAAAAGAATTAATTTTGTGGGTTGAAAACTTAATTAATGTCGGGTGGCATCTGTTAGGGGACGCGCCGTCCGATTTATCGCGGGCATCAAAGGAGGACGGCTGTGTTTAAATACGAGATTTTAGTGCGCCCGTTAGGGATGATGTACGGGAGTGCGGGAGGGTTTCTGTCTCCAGAAAATCTGGTGGGGCGGTCCGGGGCTAAGTTTCCCCCAGACGCTGCGACTCTGGCGGGACTCTTTTTTAGCACTCACTACGGGAATGCCGGTGTCAAAGCAGAACTGAAAGAAAAATTATATGTTGCCGGCCCGTTTTGGGCAGAGCAAAGCATGCCAAAGAAAATTTCCGTCCCCATTCCTTGGAATTTAATCATTGGCGAAAAAAACTGGGACAGATGGTATTTAGAATGGCAAGGTGAAGAACCAATCTGGCAGCGAGAGCATAAGGATTGGGGACTGGAACCTGATTATAGCTGGCAACCCATCTCATTGTGGGACGACCCGGAAGGTATTTTTAAGAAGCCTATCACAAAAATCCCTTGGAAGTATGCGCCCATTTTGCATCCGCAAATGAAAAAAACGGAGCGCAGCGCCCTTGATGAAGATGGCTTATTCTTAGAAAATGCTGTTGAAGTCGATCCGGAGGTATGTTTGGTTTATCTCTCCACCTATCCCTTAGAGCCGGGATGGTATCGTTTTGGAGGTGAAAGTCACTTGGTTGAAATTAATTGTATCGACCTCAAAGGGAGAATGGCCGAACTGTTAGGAGAACCGATTCAAGAGGCTTTTGCTTTAATCGTTCCGGGGGTTTGGGGGTCAAATCGATTTTCCTATCGCTCTCCCTACCACGCCAACTGCCGCGACTTTCCCAAAGTGATAGAAATGCTGACGGATAAACCCGTTCCTTATCGATACAGTGCGGGGGGTCAGCTCAGTCGCGGACGCTATGCTGTACCCGCCGGAAGCGTTTGCGTTTTAGACCGTCCGATTGACAAGCCGTGGTGCGAGTGGCCCAAAGAGTGGTTCCCGCAAAATGGATTTCTCAAGCATGTTGGCGGGGGATTGTGTTTGCCGGTAAAGATTACTAAGTGATGAGAGAGGAGTGGCATAATGTATAAATATACGAAAGGCTGCGGAATTATTGAAACCCTCGCTCCCCTTCACGTTGGGGCGACGGCAGGGGAAGAAACGGGCAATCTGAATCTGATTTTTCGAGATCAGTTTACTCAAACCGGCATCATTCCGGGGAGTTCGATTCGCGGCAGACTGCGTTCCGACTTGTATCAATCCGGAGAGGACGGCGAGAAACTCGCTGAAAATTGGTACGGTCGTGCGGCAGAACGCAGTAAGGACATAGAGAAAGAGATAGAGTTTGAGTCGCGCATCAAAATCGAATACGCTTCTATCGTGTGGCTGCCCCAAAGCGATTGCCAGTCCCAAACCGCAAACTGTATCCCAACTGGCATTCGCCCGTGGGCCCAAAACGCCGGTTGGCGCGAACTCAGAATGCAATCCTCTGGCAACTCCTCCCAAATTTGGGAGGGGAGTGCAGACAAAAGAGTATTGCATCAGTTGGCGCTTGGTATCGAATAGCGGGCAAGATGCCAACATCATTCGCCCAATTATCGGGGCGAAGGGCTATCCTTACTATCCGGGATCTAGCATGAAGGGCGCATTCAGACAGGCGTGCGAATCGGAAGCGCAAGCTTTGCACTACTGCGGTGGCGAAGTTCCGGTCGGAGATGGCGAAAATAAACTGCAACCGGGCATCCTTCGCTTCCACGGCGCTTATCCGGTCGATACATCTTGGACAAATTGCCTTGTCGATCCAGTCCACTCTCAGCAAAGTAAGCAAGTGATTGCTTACGAAACGACAAATGCCAATGTGCAAATCTCGCTGTATCGGGTGAAGTTGCGCTTTGGAATTTCTAGTGCTATACTGGAACCAACCGATCCGAGATGGGAGGAAATTTGGAAAATTTGGGAGAAGGCGCTCTCTTCCGGTTTGGGCAGCCGGGTTAGTGCGGGATACGGGTACTTTGATGTCTCTCATCAGGTTCCTACACCTGAGGAATTGCAGCGCGTCGAGCTAAAGGGACGGGGAGTGGCTTCTACTCTGCTCCAGAAGGAACGACCTGAAGACAAGACAAACACGCCAGAATTTCGCCCCAATATGTTTAAAGCCTGCTTGCGCGGTCACACTCTGCGCCTGTTGGGGGGGATGACTGACCCGCAGACAGCGCAATATTTGACTAAGATATTGTGGGGTGGTTTTGGAGACGACCGCTCGAATGGGAAAAATGCGATCCAAGGATTGTTGCGAGTGCGGTTTGAGGGTGATTTAGAGAAAGCCATCGGACTGCACGAGTACATCCCCAAGCCGAACCCGGGCGAGCCCAAGCCGAACCCGGGCGAGAATCGCTCTCCCACGCCTCAATACGCGCCGGTGTACAATTTGGATCGCGGCGTGCTGCGCATTTTGTTAGCTGACCCAAATATCGCAGAGGAGCACCGGCAAAAATTAACGGAGTTGACAGCGGCTCTGATTCGATTTACAATGCTTCTAGGTGGGTTTGGCAAGTCTTGGCGCAGAATTGACCATCGTTTGTTTGCCCCGAACTATACAAAACACAAGCCTCCCATCGGCTGTCATTGGGAGTTCGCACCGGCTTCCGAATCCCTTTACCTTCCCATCCACACTTTACAAGATGTTACTCGATTTATCGATAGCGTTCGCGACTGCATACAATCTTGGGCTGATTATCGAGGAGTCCAGTTAGGCAATGCTATTGCCGAGCGCTGGCGCGAGGCATGGCATCCTGACAATAATAGTGGATGTGGGGTGCAGGTGTGGGGGCGCATCAGCAAAAGTAAGATTAGCAAAGCCCTTCCCTGGTTTCACCTTCCCTATCGGAATAAGGATTCGATTTACAAGTCTTGTTTAACCGGCGGAATGAATCAGACGGGAAGAATCTGGCATCGGATGTATCCCCATTATGACGTTGATTCCCAGGGTACGGCGCGACTCACAGGAGGCTATGTCGAGTTTCTCACGATTTTTCCGGGGGAGACACAAAGCGATGGCTCTGACACAACAAGTCTGTTTTTGACCTTTTTAGACCGAGAAACTGAATTTCAACAACTTTGGTGAGGCAACTATGTCTATCTGGATTGTGACGACAGGTAACAGCGACGTGCAGCTTACGACTGACGAACATTGGGTGGATTTGTACAATGCAGCTGTGGGGGAAGAAGATAGCTCAATTTTAGAAGTCTGTGATGATTTGATTTCGGCTCCTACACAAGATCGCGCTACCGGCTTGTATCCCGCGCCGGCGAGAGCGCTGGGTTTGGTTTATCGCGCCAAGTGTTTCGACGACTACTATACAGATTTAACCTTTCCTTTACTGCACACTTTCATTCAAGGCATTAAAGAGCGTACCGAGTCAGATTGCCCCAGCAAAATTATCGTTCTGCTCACCGACCAAACTCAGATTTTTACGCCCAAGCAAAAAGGATATACCGACTGTCCATTTTGGCAAGATACAGTTGAACTGCGTGAGATTTTGACGCGCTACTTCCAAAATAATTTGGGCACCGTACCCAACTTTTATTGCATTACTCCGGCACCGGCACAAGGCCAAGATCAGACTGCGACAGCAGGGGCAGACAATTGGGAGTATATGCTCAAAAAAGTTAACGAAACCTTAGAGCGAGCCTTATCGGAACTCGGCGTCGATCGCGAGACGGAAGAAACTGTCTACGTCAGCCACCAAGCTGGAACGCCGGCCATTTCTTCAGCTGTCCAATTCTTGACGGTGAGCAAGTTCAAAAACGTTAAGTTTTTGGTTAGCAATCAATATTACCAAGGCTACAACCCAGTTTCCTCTCCAGATGTTATTGAAAGTTCCAATTACTGGCGGGGATTGCAGATTCAGAAGGCCAAACGCCTAATTCAAAACGGACAGCCCGGTGCGGCTTTGGAAATTCTTCAGAATATTCCAGATATCCAACCTGACATTATAACCCAATTGCAACAGCTAGTCAATCGCTTCAATATCAAAGCTGATGATACGAACAAGGACAGCCTGTCCATCGATCGCGAGTTTGAACCCGAAGCTGCTATCAAGCGAGTTCGCGATGCCCTCGACATGATTGAGTTTTTTTTCAGGAATGAAAATTATTTGCCAGGAATTAATTTACTGGCAGCTGCTCATGAAACTTTTCTAAAAGCAGCTATTTTGGTGGAGGTAGAGAAAAGATGCCAAACTGAAACCCCTCTGGATATTGCGGAATTAATTAATTGGGATGAAGAGGGATTCTTTTTGTTAAACCCCCAAGAACAGCAGGATTTATTAACAGATAGGCTGAGTTTTCCGATACCTGCAACGGTCGATAAGGACAAGAGCCAAGAGAGTAGTGGAGACTATATAAAGTGGACAAAATTCAACCAAAAGTTTGAACTTAATAACAGTCGGTTGCGAAAATGGCTGCGTAACCTCATAAGTTTTGACGAATGGAACCTATTGAAGTGGTCGTGCACTCAGTACAGAACTAAGAAATACGATTTGCGAAACCAGAATATGCACAATCTACGGGGAGTCGAAAAAATTGACGTGATTAGATATCTTTTAGGAAACCCGAACGATGCAAAGTTTGTAATGGCTAGCGTTCCCAATGCGAAGCAAGAGTATCCTAAGTATTTACTGCGCAAACAATCTTTAAGTGCTGAGGAGGTAGTGGAAGTTTATTCGTGCTGGGTAAAAAAGCCCTTTACAAAAGCTTTGAATGATTTAAATTTGCTCAATACTGAGGCCGATGAGGAATCTCTAGAGAAGCAAATTCAAAAGATTGTCAACTTGCTGGGCTGAGTTTAACACCTTTTCTTTGCGTGTGTTTAGCTGTTAGGATCAGGACTTACGCAGCGACACTTAATGTGGTGTAGGGTGGGTTACGCTATCGCTAACCCACCCTACATATAGAGGCGCAAGCGTAAGTTCTGAGGCTAATAATGCTGCATGTGGTCGAAAGGAGGCAGATCCTCCAGAGTCGCGTTCCCAGCTAAAGCCCTGGACGTGTAACTGGGGTGGGCGACGGCATCCCCAGAGCGCAACTCACCGGCACTTCCCACCCCCCCTTGACACTGGCCCACTGGCACCGGCTATCCTGGAAATACCGGCCAACCTCTAATCCCGTCATCCCACCTCAAAATCCCAGCCCTTCGAGTTGCAAAAAAAATTTCCGCTACCCGTTGACGCCGGCAGTTGAAATATGTAATACTACAAAACAGAGAAGCCCAAGAGGGCAAAGCAACCTAGAAGTCCGACTTTTTTTCCGGTTGGGCGAGGCCAAGCCAAAGGCCAATCGGAGTGGACACCGCTAGAGAGGTTGCTAGTAAATGATCGGCAAAATCCTTGCAAAACTTGGCTTCTCCCGCACACAAAAGTCACTAGCACGACTTCCAGAACAGCAACTGCTCCTCCCACAAGTCGCACGGCGGCTGAAAAAAGCAGAGCGACTGGAGCGAAAGGTAGCGATCTACGTCCCGACAACGGTTGATGTGAATGTCCCAGCGGATACGTCACTCCATGTGGAGCAAACGCGGCAGCTGATGACTCAGCTGTTCGGCGGCGCAACCTGGAACGAACAAGACGGAGCTTACATGAGCGATGTCGCGGGGATGGTTCGGGAAAAGAGCATCGTGGTACGGTCCAATACCACCACAGAGGTTCTCGACCGGCACTTCCTAACCCTCGTGGGCTTTGTCGGCGAACTCCAGTACCAGCTGCGCCAAGAAACAATGGCGATGGAGCTGGATGGCGAAATGCTGCTGCTTCAGTTTGCCTGAAGCCGGTTATAAAAAATCTATCTCCCCCTTCCCTATCCGGGCTGGGGGAGATTTCTTTTGCTTCCTTTTCCCTTTCTGAGTTGGGTGCTGGGGGGTTGGATTTGTGATGGGCTTGAGGGCAGGCGAGACGCCTGCCCTACGCCTTATATCCGGAGGGTACTGATGGCGGGGAAATCCGCTGGGTGAATTGCCGGCAGCCGGCAATTCACCGCACAAAAAAAGCTCCCTCACCCCCCTTGACACCGGCCCGGTGGCACCGGCTATCCTGGAAGTGCCGGCTAACCTCTAATCCCGTTATCCCACCTCAAAATCCCAGCCCTTCGAGTCGCAAAAAAAATTTCAGCTACCCCTTGACGCCGGCAGTTGAAATATGTAACACTACAAAATAGAGAAGCCCAAGAGGGCAACGCAACCTAGAAGTCCGACTTTTTTTTCCGGTTGGGCGCGGCAAAGCCAAAGGCCAATCGGAGTGGACACCGCTCTAGAGGTTGCGAGTCGATGATTAGCCAAACTTTAGCCGAACTTCTCTCCTCCGGTTTACTAGAGTCACTAGCACGACTTCCGGAACAGGAACAGCTCCTCCAACAAGTCGCACGGCGGCTGAAAAAAGGAGATCGAGTGGATCGATGGGTAGCAATCCATCTCCCAACAAAAGTTGATGTCAAGGTGCTCGCGGATTTCTGGCTCTATGTAGAGCAAACGCAGGAGCTGATGGGTCAGTTGTTCCGCGATGCAATCTGGAATAGACAAGATGGAGTGAATATTGTGGTGCGTTCCAGTGTCACCACAGAGGTTCTCGACCGGCACTTGCCAACCCTCGTGGGCTTTGTCTGCTATCTCCAGTACCAACTGCGCCAAGAATCAATGGCGATGGAGCTGGATGGGGAAATCCTCTGGCTTGAGTTTCCCTAACGCTTTGGAGAAAAGCGATTCGGTTCCCAATCCTGCTACAGCTGAAGTTGGGAGCCGGTTATAAAAAATCTATCTCCCCCTTCCCTATCAGGGCTGGGGGAGATTTCTTTTGCTTCCCTTTCCCTCTCTGAGTTGGGGGCTGGGGGGTTGGGTTTGTGATGGGCAATTCTATAGGATTTGAGATGCCGGTGGGGAAATCCGCCGGGTGAATTGCCGGCTGCCGGCTGGTTTTTTATATACTTTTAGGGGTGCGGGTGCCGGTTTATTCAGGATATCTGCCGGCACCCTGTAGGGGCGGGTTCGCCAGAGATATTTGCCACACAACGAAATATATTTCTAAACCCGCCCCGGCACAGCGAGAGAATCCCCGGCTCTAGTTACTGCGACAAACTCAGCCCACCGGCACCTAATATTGAACTTCTTGAAACCCGCGCAGGCGGGTTTCGTCTGTGTAGCTGCGGTTTCCAACCGCCAAGCTCCCTAACTTTTAGCGATAGATACCCGGCGATTATAAAGAAGCTGTTGGCGAATCGGTGAGGGGTTAGACCTCTGACTAGTTGGCCAGGTTCCTGGCGATTGGAAATCGCGGCTATACAGACGAAGCCCGCCTTCGCGGGCTAAAGAGTAGAGCGAGACTCTCACAAGCTGCGCGGTTTTTCCTCCTCCCAGCTTGAGCTGGGAAGGAGGAAACTTGGGGGTGAGGTCTTACCCCACATCAAGCACGCCAACAGTCTCTTGGAAATCGCAACTCATCAAACGAAACCCGCGAAGGCGGGTTTAAGATTATAGATGCCGCTGATTGTTGATGGGAGCCGGTGAGTGTTGATGTCCCTTGGCGAGTGTTGACACCCACCGGCAAATGTTGATACACCCCGGCGATTGTAAATGCGGGTTTAAGAGGAATGAGAAATGAGAGGAAATTTTACGCAGTTGTATGTCCATTGTGTTTGGGCGACATGGGACAGATTGCCTCTGATTACGCCAGATATCCAGAAGCCGATTTATCAGGCAATTGTTGGACAGTGCAACCAGCTGGGATGCACGACAATCACCATTGGCGGCATCGAGGAGCATGTACATCTATTAATCGGCTTCCCGCCCACTCTGGCCATATCTGATATAATAAAACAAATTAAGGGCAGTACGTCACATTTGATTACTCACGAAATTAAACCCCGTCAGTTCTTTAAATGGCAGGGCAGCTATGGGGCTTTTACTGTGAGCGAGGGTGCCATCGACTCAGTGGCTAACTACATCAGGAACCAGGCAACCCATCACCGCCAACAATCAATTATTCCTGTTTGGGAGTTAACTCCTACCTACCCAGAGTAATTCCGATTTTGTGCCCACCGCCAGACTTCCTTACAGCTAGTTATCAGGTGATTAGCTACTTTCCTGGCGATTGGAAATCGCCAGGAACCTGGGCTAATCGCCGAGGAACTAGCACCCCAACTTTTAGCGATAGTCTCCGGCGATTATAAATCGCGGCTATACAAACGAAGTCCGCCTTCGCGGACTTCAGAAATCCCGATTTGAGGAAAAGACACCGGCAATTGGAAATTCCCTGCGACAAACTCAGCCCACCGGCACGTAATATTGAACTTCTTGAAACCCGCGAAGGCGGGTTTCGTCTGTGTAGCTGCGGTTTCTAACCGCCAAGCACCCCGGCGTTTTAGCGATAGTCTCCGGCGATTATAAATCGCGGCTATACAAACGAAGTCCGCCTTCGCGGACTTCAGAAATCCCGATTTGAGGAAAAGACACCGGCAATTGGAAATTCCCTGTGACAAACTCAGCCCACCGGCACGTAATATTGAACTTCTTGAAACCCGCGAAGGCGGGTTTCGTCTGTGTAGCTGCGGTTTCTAACCGCCAAGCACCCCGGCGTTTTAGCGATAGATACCCGGCGTTTTACCGATAGATACCCGGCGTTTTACCGATAGATACCCGGCGTTTTACCGATAGATACCCGGCGTTTTACCGATAATCCCCGGCGATTATAAATCGCGGCTATACAAACGAAGTCCGCCTTCGCGGACTTCAGAAATCCCGATTTGAGGAAAAGACACCGGCAATTGGAAATTCCCTGCGACAAACTCAGCCCACCGGCACGTAATATTGAACTTCTTGAAACCCGCGCAGGCGGGTTTCGTCTGTGTAGCTGCGTTTTCTAACCGCCAAGCCCCTTCAGAAATCCCGCTTTCGGGAAAGAGACACCGGCAATTGGAAATTCCCTGTGACACCTCCATCCTTCCCAACGGTTTCCATTAATTCGACTTCCGGGCGGAAGCCAAGCTCTTGTAAGAAAGAGGTAACTTGGGACAAAAAACGGTTTCCATTAATTCGACTTCCGGGCGGAAGCCAAGGTTCAACCGTTCTCCTCTCGGACGGTAGCCAGCATTTCATGTTTCCATTAATTCGACTTCCGGGCGGAAGCCAAGCTGGAAATCCTCCCGCAGGTTTCCGCCATCTGGGATAAACGGTTTCCATTAATTCGACTTCCGGGCGGAAGCCAAGCCTCATAAACTAACCCCTCAAGACATGATTGGGTTTCCATTAATTCGACTTCCGGGCGGAAGCCAAGTTGAAGCACCAAGACACTCGGATGCAAAAATTCTAACTGGTTTCCATTAATTCGACTTCCGGGCGGAAGCCAAGACCAGAAAACAACCAGTATCGTGAATTATCTCAGGAGGAGTTTCCATTAATTCGACTTCCGGGCGGAAGCCAAGAGTAGGAAATTGTCATGGAAACCCATCAACCGACAGAAGTTTCCATTAATTCGACTTCCGGGCGGAAGCCAAGCTGTGGTAGATGGTCGCAAGATAT
>NZ_KB235948.1:1833354-1834451 GCF_000332335.1 Kamptonema formosum PCC 10802
GTTTCGTCTGTGTAGCTGCGGTTTCTAACCGCCAAGCACCCCGGCGTTTTAGCGATAGTCTCCGGCGATTATAAATCGCGGCTATACAAACGAAGTCCGCCTTCGCGGACTTCAGAAATCCCGATTTGAGGAAAAGACACCGGCGATTGGAAATTCCCTGCGACAAACTCAGCCCACCGGCACGTAATATTGAACTTCTTGAAACCCGCGAAGGCGGGTTTCGTCTGTGTAGCTGCGGTTTCTAACCGCCAAGCACCCCGGCGTTTTAGCGATAGTCTCCGGCGATTATAAATCGCGGCTATACAAACGAAGTCCGCCTTCGCGGACTTCAGAAATCCCGATTTGAGGAAAAGACACCGGCAATTGGAAATTCCCTGCGACAAACTCAGCCCACCGGCACGTAATATTGAACTTCTTGAAACCCGCGAAGGCGGGTTTCGTCTGTGTAGCTGCGGTTTCTAACCGCCAAGCACCCCGGCGTTTTAGCGATAGTCTCCGGCGATTATAAATCGCGGCTATACAAACGAAGTCCGCCTTCGCGGACTTCAGAAATCCCGATTTGAGGAAAAGACACCGGCAATTGGAAATTCCCTGCGACAAACTCAGCCCACCGGCACGTAATATTGAACTTCTTGAAACCCGCGCAGGCGGGTTTCGTCTGTGTAGCTGCGGTTTCTAACCGCCAAGCACCCCGGCGTTTTACCGATAGATACCCGGCGTTTTACCGATAGATACCCGGCGTTTTACCGATAGATACCCGGCGTTTTACCGATAGATACCCGGCGTTTTATTTTACCGATAGATACCCGGCGATTATAAATCGCGGCTATACAAACGAAGTCCGCCTTCGCGGACTTCAGAAATCCCGCTTTCGGGAAGAGACACCGGCAATTGGAAATTCCCTGTGACAAACTCAGCCCACCGGCACCTAATATTGAACTTCTTGAAACCCGCGCAGGCGGGTTTCGTCTGTGTAGCTGCGTTTTCTAACCGCCAAGCCCCTTCAGAAATCCCGCTTTCGGGAAAGAGACACCGGCAATTGGAAATTCCCTGTGACACCTCCATCCTTCCCAACGGTTTCCATTAATTCGACTTCC
>NZ_KB235948.1:1834551-2007527 GCF_000332335.1 Kamptonema formosum PCC 10802
CAAACTCAGCCCACCGGCACGTAATATTGAACTTCTTGAAACCCGCGAAGGCGGGTTTCGTCTGTGTAGCTGCGGTTTCTAACCGCCAAGCACCCCGGCGTTTTAGCGATAGATACCCGGCGTTTTACCGATAGATACCCGGCGTTTTACCGATAGATACCCGGCGTTTTACCGATAGATACCCGGCGTTTTACCGATAATCCCCGGCGATTATAAATCGCGGCTATACAAACGAAGTCCGCCTTCGCGGACTTCAGAAATCCCGATTTGAGGAAAAGACACCGGCAATTGGAAATTCCCTGCGACAAACTCAGCCCACCGGCACGTAATATTGAACTTCTTGAAACCCGCGCAGGCGGGTTTCGTCTGTGTAGCTGCGTTTTCTAACCGCCAAGCCCCTTCAGAAATCCCGCTTTCGGGAAAGAGACACCGGCAATTGGAAATTCCCTGTGACACCTCCATCCTTCCCAACGGTTTCCATTAATTCGACTTCCGGGCGGAAGCCAAGCTCTTGTAAGAAAGAGGTAACTTGGGACAAAAAACGGTTTCCATTAATTCGACTTCCGGGCGGAAGCCAAGGTTCAACCGTTCTCCTCTCGGACGGTAGCCAGCATTTCATGTTTCCATTAATTCGACTTCCGGGCGGAAGCCAAGCTGGAAATCCTCCCGCAGGTTTCCGCCATCTGGGATAAACGGTTTCCATTAATTCGACTTCCGGGCGGAAGCCAAGCCTCATAAACTAACCCCTCAAGACATGATTGGGTTTCCATTAATTCGACTTCCGGGCGGAAGCCAAGTTGAAGCACCAAGACACTCGGATGCAAAAATTCTAACTGGTTTCCATTAATTCGACTTCCGGGCGGAAGCCAAGACCAGAAAACAACCAGTATCGTGAATTATCTCAGGAGGAGTTTCCATTAATTCGACTTCCGGGCGGAAGCCAAGAGTAGGAAATTGTCATGGAAACCCATCAACCGACAGAAGTTTCCATTAATTCGACTTCCGGGCGGAAGCCAAGCTGTGGTAGATGGTCGCAAGATATGTGAGCTACAAGAAAAGTTTCCATTAATTCGACTTCCGGGCGGAAGCCAAGTTTTTGCAGGAGTCCCTTGGGGATGGCTCCGTCAAAGGTTTCCATTAATTCGACTTCCGGGCGGAAGCCAAGCGCTAGTGGGAAATTGTTCTACAACCAGAATGGTGCAGTGGGTTTCCATTAATTCGACTTCCGGGCGGAAGCCAAGATTCAAATAACGCCCAAGTGACCTTTAAAATTCCTGATGGTTTCCATTAATTCGACTTCCGGGCGGAAGCCAAGAGCAGGCTCTGGAAGCCTACCGCTGACAGCAGTCTACCACACTTTTTCGCGGGGGGTCAAATTTTGGGGGAAACACTGCGAATAGTTCTCAACAAGCATAGAGTCTCGAAGCTTCAAATCCAGACGGGGAGAGCGATTCGCGGGGGTCTGCCACAGAATAAGGAATTCAGCTCCCGCCCAACCCCCGCGAAAGAATTCTCGGCAGAGAAAAATCCCTGCCCCACCGGCACCAGAGATTGAGAGCGGGAGGAATGGCCAACCCTCAATCTCCTGAAGCAAAATTACTTGCTCCAGATCATCGGGCGATACACCGGCACCTCACTGATCAAACAAGCCGCATATTCCCGCACCTGCAACTCAAGACAGCGGCGGAAGCTGACCTTATATCCAGTATGCGGGTGAGTCAGCTGAGACTGCAACTTCTCCTCCCAGTGCTTGAGAAACTTCTTAAGCGCGTCAGGGTGCAAATAGACGCCGCCCCACTCGTCAGGCGGAGTGAAATCCGCCGGCTCAAAAATCTTAGAATTCACCAAATACGCCACCAGTGAGTCTACCAGCTGGGCGCGAAATTCTTCCACCAAGTCAGACACCAGAGCCGGATGGTTGTCCCGAGGGACGTGCAGATTGCCGAAGTGGGTGTGCAGCCCAATCGCCTGAACAAACGAATGGACATTCTGACTTAACAAGGTATATCCCAAACTCAGCAAACTGTTAATCGGGTCAGTGGGCGGGCGCTTGGTGCGCTTGGCAAAGGTAAATGGCCCAGTAAACAGGGACCCCAGGGCTTGAAAATAAACTGTCGCAGCCTTTCCCTCATACCCCCGCAGCGCATCAAGACTCTCAGCCACAGGCAAGCAGTCCATCAACCGGGCCAAGTCCTCAATCGCCTCTGAAACACCGGCACCCAAAGACAGCTTCGATTGGTTGCGGCGGTTCAGCCGCATCAGCAGAATCCGCGAATTGTGCAACTTGGCCCGCACAATCGCCTCCGCCTGCCGGCGGGTGAACTCAGGTGGAGCATGTCGGTTGTGCAAAGAAGCCCAAATGAATGCCATAATGATTTGAGCGGGGGGTAGGAGGAGAAAGTTTTTGGCCAGCTGAATCCCGGCAACGGGATTGAAACCCTTCCTGCAGCCCCCCACCCCACACCCAAACTGCATCGTTCGAGCTCTGAGCTCCATCGTTCGAGCTCTGAGGTCCATCATCCGAGCTCAGAGCTCCATCATCCGAGCTCCGAGCTCCATCGTTCGAGCTCCGAGCTCCATCATCCGAGCTCCGAGCTCCATCATTCGAGCTCCGAGCTCCATCATCCGAGCTCCGAGCTCCATCATCCGAGCTCCGAGGTCCATCGTTCGAGCTCCGAGCTCCATCGTTCGAGCTCCGAGGTCCATCGTTCGAGCTCCGAGCTCCATCGTTCCAACCCACCGGCACACCAGCCGGTCCAAACAGATGCCGGTGCCCATATACAGAAACCCGGTTTCTCCAAGAAACCGGGTTTCTTCACTCCCTCTATTGACAGTTTTGCATTTTTATGCTATAGCCGGCACTCTACCCTTTCTTCAATCCAAAATCCGGGCATCCAAAATCACTCACCGCCCCCACTCAAAAATCGCCGCCCCCCAACTCAGCCCCGCACCGAAGCCGGCGGCAGCAATCACATCTCCCACTTCAACTTTGCCCCCGCGCACCGCCTCATCCAGCGCCAGAGGGATCGAAGCCGCCGAAGTATTCCCGTACTTCGCCAAATTGCTAATCACCTTTTCCGACGGAATATTCAAACGCTGCGCCACCGCATCCAGAATCCGCTGGTTCGCCTGGTGTAGCAGCAGCCAGTCCACATCATCCACAGTCAACTCCGCCCGGTGGAGAGCTTTTTCAATCACCTCTGGAACCCGGCGGACAGCAAACTTGTACACCTCTTGGCCCATCATCTGAATTGGCTCATAGGTGCCCTTGCCAATCTTAACACCGGCAGCCAGTTCCTGAGGCCCCCCCCGGTAAGCCAGCTGCAAACAGGCATTTTGCGTCCCATCGCTGCGCAGCTCAAACCCCAGCAGCCGGTCGCGCTTCGACGCCTGCAGCACCACCGCACCGGCACCGTCGCCAAACAGCACGCAGGTGGTCCGATCGGACCAGTCCACCCAGCGCGACAGGATATCAGCGCCAATCAGCAGCACATTTTGGTAAATGCCGGTGCGCAGGAACTGGCTAGCCGTCACCAGCCCAAACACAAACCCCGAACAAGCCGCAGTCAAATCAAACGCAACCGCCCTCGACGCCCCCAACAGCCCCTGAATTTTGCTAGCCGAGCCAAACAGATCATCCGCCGTAGAAGTAGCCAGAACAATCATATCAATATCCCCAGGCTCCAGACCGGCCATTGCCAGAGCCTTTTGGCCCGCCTCCGCCGCCAGAGCGCTCAGAGAGTCCTCAGCACCGGCAAGACGGCGGCACTTAATGCCGGTGCGCGTGGCTATCCAGCCATCCGACGTTTCCACAATCTGGCTGAGCCCCTGGTTATCGAGGCAAGCCCCTGGTGTGGCTGAACCGCATCCCGTAATGGCAACGCCTGCAACTGTGTGCTTCAAACTGATTACTCCATTGGTGGCTAGTGGGCTAAATGGGGACTTTAGGTGGGGGTGCAAGGTCCTCAGGTCACGGTCAATTGCGAATTTTTAAATTTTAATTCAGCCTCGCACCGCCACGAGCGGAAACTTTTCCCACTCACCCGCCGGCACCCTCGCACGCCCCTCCAAGGGAGCGCGGCGGCGGTTCATAGCAGCAGTCATATTGGGCGCGGACATCAGTGGCCCAGGGAAAAAGGCGTAGGACAGGCGTCTCGCCTGTCCTACTGTCCGTTCCCTAAGTGAATGCTGCTATACAATTCCTCCCGCCGCCCCCAGCCGAACTGCCCCTACTCCGTAACAGCCGGTTGCTGCTCCTTTTTTTGATACTGGGACTGAATGCGCTCCAGCACCTGGTTGTCAATCGCTTCCTTCGCCAGGCGAACAGCGTTGCAAATCGTCGGTGCTTGAGACGCCCCGTGGCTGATAATGCAAACACCGCCCACGCCCAGCAGCAAGCCGCCGCCATGCTCAACATGGTCAATGCGCTGCTTAATCCGCTTCAGGTTCGGCTGCAGCATCGCCGTGCCAATCTTGCCGTGGACTCCCCGCAGCAACTCATCCTTGAGTACCTGCAGCACCACTTCGCCCACTGCCTCGGCAAACTTCAGCAGCACATTGCCCACAAAGCCATCACAGACAATCACGTCAAACTTAGCCGACAGCACATCGCGCCCCTCCGCGTTGCCCACAAAGGGAATGTGCGGATTGTCTTGCAGCATTTGGTGAGTGCGCACTGCCAAATCATTGCCCTTAGAGGGTTCCTCACCGATATTCAGCAAGCCCACCTTGGGTTCTGCCACACCCAGGACGTACTGGCTGTAAATCGTCCCCATCGCCGCAAACTGCTCCAAAAACTTGGGCCGGCAGTCCACATTAGCTCCCACATCCAGAATTAGCACCTGCTTGGAAGGCACGATAGTTGGCAGCACCGCACCAATAGCAGGCCGGTCAATTCCCGGCAGGCGGCCCAGTCGCAGCAGAGCGGCGGCCATTGCCGCCCCTGAGTGGCCCGCTGAAACCACCGCATCGGCTTTTCCTTGCTTCACCAAATCCATCGCGACGTTGATAGAGGCTTTGGGCTTGCGTTTAAGCGCGCTCAAAGGCTCCTCATGCATCTCGACCGTACCTTCAGCCGGCACAATTTCTGGCAGTGGGGAATGGTACTGCTGCACGGAGGCTTTTATTTGCTGCGGATCGCCCACCAGCAAAACCTCCACGCCCAATTCCTCCTGTGCCCTGAGCGCTCCAGCCACTATCTCGCCTGGAGCGTGGTCCCCGCCCATAGCATCAATTGCAATCCGTGCCCGTGTCGATCCCATTGATCAAAGTCATAGAAACCTAGAAAATTTTACCAGATGGCTATGCTGTGCGCGCACCCCTTGCGGACAGAATCTCTCCACGGCACCCGTCGGGACTTTCCTGAAAATAGCTCTGAGCTACCGCACCCCAAAGCACCCCTTCCGCCCTTGGAACAGGGGGAGGTGCCGCGCGTCAGAGAGCAGCGCTGTGCCGGTAGCAGCTGTCTTGACGGCTTGCTATTATCAGCAGGAATTTCAGGAGTCAGATTTCAATCCCTTTTCCGGGATTCAGCTGGCCAAATCTCTTCTCCTCCTGCCCCCTGCTGAAATTATTGTCGCATTGATATGGGCTTCTTTGCCAAACCGGCACGCTCCCGAATACTGAACCTTGAAAAGTCAAAGGTCAGCGGTATGGGGTCGCGAGTCGCGGTTTTGGGCTAACACTCAATTCATTCGCGCACCAGTCACGGCTCCCCAGTCGTGCCGGTGCCAGCACCCGCGCCTTTAATATTAAGTTTTGTGAGGAAATCTGATAAATGCTGGAGTTATTGAGTTCGGGTTTGCTCTCCCTGTGGCTGGAGGGGGCGGGGATGCGCCCAACCCCGCTGGATGCCTTCACCCTGCTGGCAGGACCTGGCATCCCCGGATTTGCCATCGATTCAGAGCCCGAAACTGCAGCGGAAGCCACTGTGCGGCAATACCTGCAGGAGTTAGCAGCCCTCGGACTGCAGAAAGACGCTCAGGGGATTTGGCTGCAGTCGGGGCCGGTGTTGCTGGCCAGCAACCAGGGCAATATTCCCCTGCCGGCAGCCTCTCTGACGAAGATAGCCACCTCTTGGGCGTCATTAAAGACCTGGGGGCCGGCCCACCAGTTCCAGACCGAGTTCAGCGCCACCGGCCCGATTCAGGATGGGGTCGTCCAGGGGGACTTGGTAATTGCCGGTGGCGGCGATCCGATGTTTGTCTGGCAGGAAGCTATCGCCGCCGGCAACGCCCTCAACCAGATGGGGATCGAGCGCGTCACCGGCAATTTAGTCATCGCCGGCAATTTCTCGATGAATTTCCAGTCCGACGCCCTTCGCAGCGGCGAATTGCTCAAACAGGCCCTTGACTCCCGCCTCTGGCCACCAGACGCCCAATCCCAGCACTCTACCATGCCGGCGGGAACCCCCAAACCGCAAATAGAGATTGCCGGTGCCGTCAAACTGGTCAAACCGGCTCCCGGCAGCATTCCCAACAAGCAGCTGCTATTGCGGCGCAAGTCCCTGCCGCTGAGAGACATTTTGAAAGAAATGAACGTTCACAGCAACAACGACATCGCCCAGATGCTGGCGGATGAACTGGGAGGGGGGCCGGTGGTGGCCAAGCTCGCCATCGCCGCTGCCGGTGTCCCGCCCCGAGAAATCCAGCTGCTCAACGGTTCCGGACTCGGACAGGAGAACCGCATTTCCCCGAGAGCCGCCAGCTCCCTATTTGTGGCCATTCAGCGCTACTTGCAACCTTACGGACTGACGGTTGCCGACCTGTTTCCAGTTTTTGGGCGCGATGGCGGCACTATGGACTACCGGCACATGCCCAAAGCCTCTGTCGTCAAAACCGGCACCCTCTCCGATGTCAGCGCCCTAGCCGGTGTCCTGCCCACCCGCGACCGTGGCCCAGTCTGGTTTGCCATCATCAACCGGGGCGAAAATATCGAAGGCTTGCGGGCGCAGCAAGACACCTTTCTGGAGCGCCTGCAAAAGCAGTGGGGAGCCCCGCCCGCGCCGATCCCAGCCATCGCCTCCGGGGCTCCTCCCAACAGCGACAGCACCCGCCTGGGTGCCGCCAATCGCAACGAAATCCTCTTCGGCGGCTAAAATACCCTCGTTCCGGGGCGGTTTGTAGTTGGGCTTTAGCCCAAAATCTTACTGCCCCCTCTTCTCCTCAGGCACTATCTCCGTCACCACCGGCTCGCCGCCGCCGGTCACCGTGACCGTTTGGGCATTCAAATTCCCCACCGCTTTCGGCCCGTTCAAAGTCAGGGGCGGATCGGCCTGATTATACACCACATTGCCTTCTGCGTCAATATCTTGGGTGGAAATATTCCAAGTCATCAGGTCCGCGCTCATCCGGGACTGGCGGCGCTCGCCGGCACCGCGCACACTGCCGGTGAGATAGCATATTTTTGGTTTGATGTCAACAATGCCCTGGTTGGCGGAAAAAGTCAGTTGCTCGCTCTCGTGGACCACCGTCACCGGCACCTCGGAGCGAACGGTTTCAGCATTTAAATCCCAAGTCATCGATTCGCTCGCCACCAGCACGGGAGGGTCGAGCAAATTCACCCGAGCATTCTGTTGGAGGGTAGCGGTTTTGGCTTTCAGGCTGACTTCGCCGCGACCGGCAGTTGCCCGGTTTTTCAAAGTTTTGCCCTCATAGCGGTCAATCTGAACCGGCACGTCCGCAGTTACAAGTTCCCTGTCCCTCTCCCAGACGACATGTTCGGTGCGCAGCTGCAGTGGCGGGTCAGTAGAAGTCGCCACCACAGTGCCGGTTAATTCCATGTGGCGCTGGCGGCTTTTCATGCGCCCTTCTTGAGCGGAGACGGTCACTTGCTTGTGGGTGCCAGTGAGATTTTTGCGAACAGTTAAAATATCCTCTTTCGGACGCCACTCCAGCTGATCCCCGCGCAGCACGGCTCCATCTTGGATGTCCGTCGCCACAATATCGTCAAATAGAAATAGCTTCTTGCCATCCTGGTGAACTTCCCCGCGCTTCGCTTTCAGGCGAAACACGAGTTTCCCATCTTGGAAGAGTTCCCCGTCAGGATTCTCAACGTGAGCCACTGCCTGATCTTTGGTGTAATTGGCCGCCATTGCCTTAACTTTCCAGAGCAGCTGACCTTTTTCGTCCGCCGCTACCAGGGTGATATCCTTCAAGGTTAAGCGGCCCGACTCAGGCGGCAGCTGAGCTGGAGACGGTTGAGCGGTCGGGCCCGGCTTATTGCTGCAAGCCGAGCTTCCCAACAGCAGCGCCCCGACAAGGAAAAAGTAAAAAGGCCACTCCCCACGGCCTCCCGCACCCCCAGAGTTTTTCTCAGTTCGGGAGGGAGTGGGGGGAGGGCAAAAGAAAGAATTTTTTGTATTTTTTTCTTTTGACTTTTTACTTTTAACTTTTAAAGCGCTGCTGCTATCGTTCAGACCGGTCATCTATCATGCCAATGCTGGACAGGGGGCGGTAGGTATAGTTGCTGTGACGGGGGGTTTTTTGGATATCTTCTTTGATACTTTCCAGGTCGATATAGCGGTCGGCAACGTTGATCAAGCTGTCGCTGGTCATCGAGCGCAAGCTCACCACTTCCACACGGACGCCGCGATAGCTGACAGCATCCACAGCGTAAGCCAGGTCGCCATCGCCGCTGACTAAAACAGCCGTGTCGTAAGAGCCGACCAGCGCCATCATGTCCACAGCAATTTCCACATCCAGGTTAGCTTTTTTGGAGCCATCTGGCAGCTGAACGAGTTCCTTAGAGATGACGCGGTAGCCGTTGCGGCGCATCCACAGCAAGAAGCCCTGCTGTTTTTCATTGCTGGGATCGACGCCGGTGTAGAAAAACGAGCGCAGCAAGCGCGAGCCGGCGGTCAACCGGCACAGCAATTTGGTGTAGTCGATTTCAATCCCCAGCTGCAAGGCAGCGTAGAACAAATTGGAGCCGTCAATAAAAATGGCCACTCGACCGCGATTTTCCAAAACTTGTTCTGGGGTGAATAGTTCGTTGTTTTCTGGATGAGCCAACATGGTTGTTATGCCTCGGGTTTTTTATGAAAAATTTGATACGGCCTTTCCTAACTTTTAGCATTTATTTACAACTGCCTGCAGGGTAGGAACCTGATGCCTGAAACACCGGCATTTTTGCTGCCGGTGTTCGGGGGTGGCGTTAGGGCGAAACCGGTGCGACGGCTTCCAAGCGCTGAAACACAGGCTTGGCTTCGCCTAGGGGCTGGGAAGCTGGCAGGATTCCCCAGCGGGCGTGGGTGGAAAAGGGAGCGGCTGCAGCAATGGCAGTGCGGTCGTTAAAGTCGATATCCCGCAGTGGGGTGTCGGGGGCTGGCGGCTGCGCCTCCAAGGGGGGAAGGGGGCTGACGCCTTCTGGTGGGGGACTGGTGTGAGTGCTGAGTGCCAGAGGGGGTGTCTCGATTTTTGCCGCTTGGGAGTTCCCGCCGACAAACTCTTGTTTGAGGGATTGCAAATTCCCAGACAGGGCTTGGCGACCGGCTGCAAAAAGTGCGTAGCGGTATATAAACCAGATCGTATATCCTATCCCAATCGCTTCCAACATCGGGGATATCACGGGAATGTCATTAATCCCCCGGGCTAATTCTACAAGCGCATTGCCTGAAAAAATCACCAGCAGCAGCAGCAGGACGGCGACCAGGAGCCCTCTGGTTTCTGCCAGAGCGTCTGCCAGATAGGCCGGCGCTTCAGCGAAAGGGCGGAGAACCTTCGACCACCGCCCCTGCCACTGTGCGGGGAGGATCTGCTGTGCCGGCGCTGGCGGGGGCGCTGCTTTTTGGGGGGCGGCGGAGGGTGCCGGCCCGCGCAGGGCCACCAACGCGGTGCTGGCAGCGCCTGCCGGCACCTTGAGCGGCGCTTCGAGGTAGGGCAGGGGCTGGAGCTTAAAGCCCAACTGCCGGTAAATCTCAGTGCTGATCTTGGGAATAATTGGCGACAGCAGATAGGCTGCCAGGCGAACGGACTCCAAAACGCTGTAGAGGACTTCCGAGACTTCTCGCTGCTGCCCTTGTTTGTACAGCGTCCAGGGGGCCCGGTCGTCAATATATTTATTGCAGGCTCTCACCAGGGCTAAAATTGCTTCGCACCCGGAGCTGAACGCCAAGGATTCGTATGCCCGAGCCACTTCCTCCCCTAAGGTCAGCCCCATTGCCTTGAGCGGGTTGTCGCTGGGAATGTCTGCACCGGCAATGGCCGGCACGAAGCCACTGCCATACTTGCGGGCCATTCCCAGGGTGCGGTTGAGCAGATTGCCCAGGTCATTAGCCAAGTCGGCGTTGAGGATATTGACAAACCGGGTTTCGTTAAAATCTCCGTCCTTGCCAAATTCGATTTCTTTGAGGAAATAATAGCGCACTGCGTCGGAGCCATACCGGCTGACCAGTGAGGCGGGATCTATGACATTGCCCAGAGTTTTGCTAATTTTATGGCCATCTTTGGTTAAAAAGCCGTGACCAAACACCCTCTCGGGCACCGGCACTCCTGCTGACATTAACATTGCCGGCCAGTAAACGGCGTGGAAGCGCAAAATATCTTTACCGATCAGGTGCAGGTTTATAGGCCACCACGTTTCTAGGGCATTGGACAGCGCCGGCTCCTCATCCGGTTCCAGCAGCGCCGTCACGTACCCCAGCAGGGCGTCAAACCAGACATACAGGGTGTGTTTCGGATCTGCTGGCACAGGGAAGCCCCAGTCGAGGTTGACCCTAGAGACGGAAAAGTCTTGCAGTCCCTGCGCCACAAAGTTGAGGACTTCATTGCGCCGGCTTTCCGGTGCGATAAAATCGGGACGCTCCCGGTAGAGCGCTTCCAGCTGGCTTTGATACTTAGAAAGGCGGAAGAAGTAGTTTTGCTCGTCGCGCCACTCGGCTTCCTTGTTGGGGTGCAGGGGGCAGCGGTGTCCCTCCAGCAGGTCGCGCTCCTCTTTGAACTCTTCGCAGGAGACGCAGTACCAGCCTTGCTGCCGGCCCGAGTAGATGTCCCCAGAGTCCCAGACGCGCTGGAAAAATTCGCTGACGATCGCTTGGTGGCGGGGGGAGGTGGTGCGGATGAACCGGTCGTACTGGATGTCGAGTGTGTGCCAAAGCCGGTCAAAGGCGGCTGCTATCGTGTCGCAGTGTTCTTGGGGCGTCAGGCCCAAGGACTCGGCGGCGCGCTGAATTTTCAGGCCGTGTTCGTCGGTGCCCGTAATCAGCAGCACCGACTTGCCCCGCTGGCGCTCAAACCGCGCCAGCACATCGGCGGCGATCGTGGTGTAGGCGCTGCCTATGTGCGGCACGTCGTTTACATAGTATACGGGAGTTGTCAGAGCAAATGTGTTTTTACTTTTATTGGTAGAGGTCATAAGTTCCTGCAATAAACAACCCCTGTTGCCGACTTTCGCTCATCCATGAGGGGCTTCAAGCTTCTATTTTACTGATGATGCGTGCCTATACGGGCTGCCCGATCGACCGCCGCTGCCACCCAGCCGCAGTACAGCGCCCCGACAAATTTTTTATTTTTTTACCACAGTTCAAGGCTTTCGCTCTCAATTTCAAGAATTCTTAAAATCTATTCAAGTCATTGCTCCTGGGAATAGATGGCCACGGTGATAGCCCCGGTTTGTTCAACAAACTAGGTTTGTTGATGGTGAATTGATGGCGCTGCATTCCACGGCTTTCTATATTTCGCCAAATCGGCTGGACTTTGGCCAGGGCGCTGTAAACTTAGGACTTCTCCTCCCGGGCGGATCGCAGGACTCGCGAGCGCCTGCAAGCGAGCGGGATCGGCGCAAGCGTTGCGTCTGTGCGGCAGTGCCGGAACCTTGGGGTTGGATCGATCGCCGGCCTTTTCGCCCGCCCCCGCGACGCAAAAGCCCCACTGAGACGGCGATCCCCAGCGGTGCGCCGCGCTCGGATCGAGAAACGCCACACGCTGCGGAGCGCGCCCCACCACTGGCGCTGCCAGCTTTCTATCCGCTGGCACATGTCAAGCCCAGTCAACTAATGTAAAGTTAGTGGGGATCGACAGCGTTGATCGCAAGCTTCAATTCTGGCTGACCCGCTATGTCTTTAAATGGCCCACTACAAATTTCGCGCGCGCTCTTGGCTGCTATGGGGACGCGCATGTTTGTCTGCCACGAGAACCGGATTCCCACCGGCTGTGCGGTGCTGGTGGTGAGCAATCACCGCAGCTTTATGGATGCGCCGCTGCTGATGGCAGCAGTCGGGCAACCAATTCGCTTTGCTTGCCATCATTATATGGGTCAGGTGCCGGTGCTGCGCGAGATTGTCACCCAGATGGGTGCCTTCCCCCTGGAAGCGCCGGCCCACCGGGGGCAGCATTTTTTCCAGCAGGCGGCGCAGCTGCTCGCCGCCAGACAGTGGGTGGGGGTTTTCCCCGAAGGGGGACAGCCAATGCTGCAGCCAACTCAGCCGGCTGAAGTGGGCGAGTTTCATCGCGGCTTCGCCCATCTGGCCCTGCGCGCGCCGGTGCGGGATCTGGCAGTGCTGCCGGTGGCCCTCGCCTCCAGTAAAGAGGTCATCCGCCCCCTAATGCCGGTGCGCCTGTTGAGTCTGTTTGATCCGGAAGAACCCCTGTTTGAGCGAGAGGGCTGGCACCCTGTGGTAATTTATAAACGTGTCACCCTCCTGATTGGCCGTCCCTACTGGATTGCCCCCTCCCACCAGCAAGCCTATCAAGGCAAACAGGCAAAAACCCTTGTCGGTGACTTGCTCGGTCACACTCATGCCGAAATTGCCGGTTTGCTGCGCTTTGGCTGTTGCTGAGCCCCACGCCGGCGACTGGCTCCCCCCATCCCCAAAACGCTGATAGATTTGAAGTCCCACTCCCACCATGCCAGCAGTGAATAGCGATTTTCGTTTTTTGACGCCCAAACAGCCATTGCCAGACTTGCCGCTGTTTGTGTTCCTGCCAGGGATGGATGGCACCGGCGAGTTGCTGCGCTGTCAGATCAACTCCGGTCTGGGCCGTACCTTCGATCTCCGCTGCCTGGCCATCCCTAAGGACGACCTCAGCGGCTGGGATGCCCTCGCGAACAGGGTCATTGAGCTGATCCGAGCGGAATTGAACGCAGGACGCCACAAGCGTCCTGTTTATTTGTGCGGGGAGTCTTTTGGGGGCTGTTTGGCCCTGCTGGTGTGCCTGCGCTCCCACAAGCTGATTGACCGGCTGATTTTGGTCAATGCGGCGTCTTCTTTTAATCAGCGACCCCTGCTCCCCTGGGGGTCGCAGTTTGTCAGCTGGTTTCCTGCTATCATTTATCCTGTCTCAGCTGTGGGGCTGCTGCCCTTTTTGGCCTCCTTGGGACGCATGAAGCGCCGCGAGCGCCAAGATTTGCTTCAGGCCATGCAGTCGCTGCCCCAGGCAACCACATGCAGGCGGCTGTCCCTCCTCAGGGAGTTTAAGGTAACGGACGCCCAGCTGCGCACTGTCAGCCAGCCGGTGCTGGTAATTGCCAGTGGCGCTGACCGGCTCCTCCCCTCTGTGGGAGAAGGGCAACGTCTGGCAAACTGCCTGCCAAATGCTAAGATAGTCGTGCTGCCCGAAAGCGGGCACGCCTGCTTGCTCGAAAGGGATGTGGATCTTTACCAGATTCTGGAAAGTGAAAATTTTATCCCACACCCCCTTGTCAAATCGCCGGCAGAATATGCTAGACTAAATATAAGTGTGGGTCACTAGCTCAACGGCAGAGCTTCGGACTCTTAATCCGCAGGTTCAGGGTTCGAATCCCTGGTGACCCATTCTCCAAACCCTCACCCCACTTGGATTCCAGCAATTATTAAGAAATGAGTCCAGTGGTGCAAACCGTCTCAAGATGGTTTCAAGGTCAGCCAAATTTAAACCAAAATTAAGCCAAGCCCACGCCCTCACAAAACTAAACTCTCAGCAAGCCGGCACGCCCAGAGCGGGGGCAGACTGCCCAGGATATGCGTGAGGATGCCGGTGCGGACAGGGCAGGGCATCATTGCAACCATTGCCGGCCACATTTCATGGCCATAGGCAGCGAACATGGCCGCAGTTTGCGCCATCACCTCTGCCGGTGCCTCAGATAAAAGGAGGCGCAGCCAGTCACTGACTAGGCTTTCAACCTCTGGATGAAGCCGGTTAACCAAATCTATTTCGACTTTTATAGATTTGGTTAACCGGCCTCTACTATCAAGCAGCAGGCGCAGAAGTCGGGCAAAGTTGGCCCATCCGCCCCAGTCAGAGGCAAGCTTGGACAGGTAAGCTTTAGTGCAGCCCACCGCTGCAGCAGCAGACTGAATAGCCATATCCTTGGCTGAGGCGATCCAGTTGAGGAGAGACTTGCGAGTCACGTCGCCAAGACCTGCAGCTTCCGGGCAGAATTCCGCCGCCTCCAACCACTCCACCGGCCACGCCAGAGGGTACTCAGAAAGGAAGTAAATGTAGAGCGCTTCACCGTGCCGGCGGGAAGCCCGCAATCGCTCGGCAGCCTGCCACACCTCATGGCACACGCGCTGATGGCAGAATTGCTGGAAGTCATCATCTGCGCTGCCGGTGACCGCGACAGCCATCCCGTCCGGGTAATTCGTTAACTGCACCGGCATCTCGATTTTGGCTTCCCCCGGTTCCGGCGAGCGCCCATAGATAGCCGTGAACTCGGCGGCTAGAGCCGCAAGATTGGGCTGAGGGGCACCCACCAAAATCAGCACATCAGCGTCTTCGAGGTCATTAACGCCACGACTGTGCACAAACCAGCTGTACCCGCCCTCTGACCCAAACTTCTTGAAGTCAAACGTTTCTCTTTTGGCATTGGGGTGCCGGCGCTCAATCTCTGCGATCGCCTTTTGCGCCCGTGCGTGCTGCCCGTCTGTGCGGGAGAGTCCCAACCGGCCAATCCCGCCAATTTGACACCATTTCACATCAGCGCGGGCAGATTCCTCCTGTCGGCAGACGGCTATGTCCGAAATGCTAACTCCAAGCTTGGCTGCCCATTCTGCCACACTGCCGGTGGCGTCAAGGATAACATTAACTTTGGCTGATTTGGCAATATCCGCACACCGGCGGTCGGGCAGTGTCACGGTTAGCGTTCGCCCCTGCCAGTGAGCGTATCCCTCGCCCGTGCCGGCGAGAATGCCAGAAAACGGGACAAGCCATTGCTTGTACACGCGCTCGCGGACGATTTCAGCCGTATCCTGATCTCGCTTAGCGAGGCGTTTCCGCTCGCCGGCGGGCAAATCAGCCAAGGAGACACCAAATTGCCGCTCAATGTCCAGGACGCCCAAATCTGGGGCAAACATCTCGGCGAGGCGCTCAGCTTCCTTTGCGCACTCAATAGCCGTGTACCCCAATTTTTCGCGCAGGCGGTGAAGGTCCCACCCCCACCGCCCGGTGCCTTCTCGAACCGTGGCGAGCCAGTGAAGCTTTTCCACCACCCCAGACGCTGCACTGCCGGCCATATCCTCCGACTGCAACAGAGCTAGCCACGCTCCCTCAATGTCTGGCAGCGTGACCGAAATTTGGCGAGAAATCGGGAATGATGCTGATTCATCCCAGAATAGTACGGCCTCGCCGTACCACTCTGCCGCGTCCCCAGGCACCGGCAGAGATGCCGGATGCGCCCGAAACCGCTTGCTCTCCAGTGTCTCGCGGCGAGCGTGCCGGTAGCCATAAACCGCACCGAAGCCACACGCCTCAAAATCCGGGCATTTTGTGCAGATGGTGTCCGCCGCGTCCGCGCCTGGAATTGCCTTGTCACGCAGGGCGGCCAGAGTGCGAGTGCGCCCGCAGTTCGCGGCCACCTCCACCGGATCTGAGTCATCCCGCCGGCGTCGCAGTTTGCCGGTGGCGTCCCAGTAAAGTCCATTGTGGCGGGCTTCCAAATCCTGCCACTCAGCGAGAGTATCTGTGGTGGGATTCCGGTGTTCGGAGGAAACGTAGACGATCCGACCGGCATTGAAATCTGCTGGCTGTACTGTACCAGCTGTGTGACTTTTCCCACTCCCGCACCCGCTGGTGTCAAGGATGTATTTGACTCCCCGCTCTGTTAGCTTCTGCCAAGTTTGCTCTCGCGCCCCTGGCGTGTACTCCCACACCGAGCGATTTTGTACAAAATCTCTGCCAGCTGCCACCTGCTGTTGATACCCCCACCGGCGCATCAGCTTATCAGCGCAGGCCAATGCTTTCGCCGCTACAGATTCCAGCACCCCCCAGGCTGCTTCTATCGCCTTGGCTTCCTCAACCTTTTCCTGTTCGGCGAGCCAGCGCTGATATTCCAAATATTTTGCCGCGTCCGGCTCCCCGTCACTGCCCGCACCGGCGGAATCGGCGGAACCCATTGCCAGGAAAGCCTCAGCGGTCAGGTAGCTAATTTCACCCGCACGTCCCGCCGCCAGAAGTTCGTCAAAGTCGGGGGCGTTTTTGTCGAGCAGCTGCCCCCAGTTGGCAACTTTAACGACAAAGCCTTGCGATTGCAAGAATTTTAGTGTGGCGGAGTCGCGCTGATAAACTTGGGGGTTTTTGACTCCCTCTGCGTCTGGATAGAGGATTATTTCCGGAGTGTTGAGCTCAACGCAGAGGTTGTGCAAAGCTGCCGGCAGTTGTTCGCGAGATTGCAGGAACTGCCCACCGGCAGCCCCCAGGATTATCTGTTCTGATAGCTGAGCAGCGATCCAGGGCTTGAGCGTTCCTTCTATTAGTCCCACTTTAGTGGCGGTGCCAGTGACAGGACGGGCAACTTGCAATGGCCATTCCCCGTTCCTAAGGTGGGGCTGAAAAGGCCACTGATATTTACCCCCGTCTGCTCTCAGCTGCCAGCCGATTAGCTGACCGCAGTAATTGCGTATGGGGCAAAGATACCCAGCCGCAGTGTTCGTGAGGCTATGACCACTGGCCGCTACTCCGGGAAGTTTGGGGTGGACTGATACCCTGAGTCGCTGCCACCGTTTGACCGACCGGAATTGACCGGCTTCAATTTGGGCGTCAGACAGTCCCCGCCGGCGCAAGTCTTCCCTGTGAGCCGGTTTGAGATCCAGCTGCGCTAGAATCTTTTGGATCTCAGCGTCCCGCTCCCCTTCTGTGAGCGCGGCGGCGCGGCGCTGTTTCTCCTCTCTGAGGCGCTGCTGTTTCTGGACTTTTCGCTCTCGCCCCCACTGCTCTCGCTGCTCAAAAGAGGCGGCAGAAATCCGCGCTGAGTCCGCCCACATCCCGAACCCAATCTTGTCAACTCCTACGAGTGTAAAGCCGGGCGGATTGGCTCCTGTATCGCGGCAGTGAATCAGTCCAGCCGCAGACTGCCGGCAGTCGGTTCTTGCGCCGGCGCAGATGGGGCAGTTCTTTTTGAGGTAGGTGAAGCTCATTGGCCCACCCCCACCGGCTCAAGAGCCAGGCCGCAAAAGCCACAGCACCACCGGCACGCAAGGGGAATTTCCCTCACTCGCCCGCGCCTCGCTCTTTTGACGCTGGCTGCCGGCCTGAAACGTCCCTGATACCCGCATTCAGGGCAGGGGGTTTTTGTGGTTCCCTCAACGGTGCCGGCGCGGGATTTTGGCGGCGAATGAGGGGCTGGCTTATTCGAGTGTGGGACACTTGACGTAGATGAAATTGATATGGAATTCACAGAGGTGGTCATTGAGGTTTGCTCCCTCCCGGTGGCCATCTGTCTTTTGTTGGTGTTTTTGTCTTCTCCTTGAAACCCTTCCGAGAAAAAGCTGGTAGCAGGGCAGCCTTGTGTGTTAGTTTTTGGGTAGTTTCTTTTTTTCTCGGTTTGGAAGGGTTTCTCAAGCGGAAGGACAGGTGTGGACTTAGGACTTAAGACACCAAGTGGACTTAAGACACCATAAGACACCAGACCAAAGACACCAACGCAGACAGGACGGCCAGCCGAGTTTTTATTTGGCTGTTTTTTTTGCTGACTCTTGATGCAGCGGCGTCTGGGACCCCATAAAGCACGCTTACTTCCAGTAAAACACAGTAGCCAGCCAAAAGGGTAGGTAAAAGAGAGTGCACAAGTCGCTCCAGCGCCCCGTGACACCGCTGACCCCACCCCACGCACTGTAATGAACCAGTCTGGCTCGGTATGCTGGTAGGGCAGCCGGCGGTATCGCTTCAGGAATTCCAGACTGCAGGCCACCCCCACCGGCTCAAGAGCCAGGCCGCAAAAGCCACAGCACCACCGGCACGCAAGGGGAATTTCCCTCACTCGCCCGCGCCTCGCTCTTTTGACGCTGGCTGCCGGCCTGAAACGTCCCTGATACCCGCATTCAGGGCAGGGGGTTTTTGTGGTTCCCTCAACGGTGCCGGCGCGGGATTTTGGCGGCGAATGAGGGGCTGGCTTATTCGAGTGTGGTACACTTGACGGAGATGAAATTGATATGGAATTCACAGAGGTGGCCATTGAGGTTTGCTCCCTCCCGGTGGCCATCTGTCTTTTGTTGGTGTTTTTGTCTTCTCTTTGAAACCCTTCCGAGAAAAAGCTGGTAGCAGGGCAGCCTTGTGTGTTAGTTTTTGGGTACTTTCTTTTTTTCTCGGTTTGGAACGGTTTCTCAAGCGGAAGGACAGGTGTGGACTTAGGACTTAAGACACCAAGTGGACTTAAGACACCATAAGACACCAGACCAAAGACACCAACGCAGACAGGACGGCCAGCCGAGTTTTTATTTGGCTGTTTTTTTTGCTGACTCTTGATGCAGCGGCGTCTGGGACCCCATAAAGCACGCTTACTTCCAGTAAAACACAGTAGCCAGCCAAAAGGGTAGGTAAAAGAGAGTGCACAAGTCGCTCGAGCGCCCCGTGACACCGCTGACCCCACCCCACGCACTGTAATGAACCAGTCTGGCTCGGTATGCTGGTAGGGCAGCCGGCGGTATCGCTTCAGGAATTCCAGACTGCTGCCCCCGCTGTCCAAAAGCATGCTGCTGACCGGATAGGTCAGCGGGAGGTGCAAATCGTCTTGAGACGGGCACACCTTGATGGACTGTTCGTGCAGCTTGCCGCCGGCTAAGCGAGCGCGTCGGGGGGCTGGCGCTGAGTGGGAAGCGCCCTGTTGGGCTAGGATGGGTTTTCTGGCGAGATCAAAGCCAAAGCGCGATTCAAGATGTCTTCTCGGTTGACCAGAGTTTCCAGCGTCGCCGCATTATAACGACCTTCTTCAACCTCTCGCGACGCTTTTTTAAGCGCTCTCGGGTAAGCTTCTTCTAGGACTTGGCGCAACTCTTCTGGGTTGAGGTAATAACCACCGGCTTTGCGACGCTTATTCTTTTTCTGAATTTCCCAAGCGGAATTTTCAATTGATTCTTCCCACGAGCGAGTTGTGCGATTTTCGACTTGCTGCTTAATCAGGTGCAGCAGGAGAATCACGGCATAGCTGCCCACATTACTAATTTTGTCGTCGCGGCTCATTTCTTCGAGTTCTTCAACGATAACCAGCGCCCCTGAGATATCACCTTTGAGCAGCAAGTCTTTGAGAGTGAATAATTCTTCCATAATCAATGACTCAATAGTGGGACTGGGCTAAGGTCTATTCTAGGTGAAGTTACAGCTATCGTCTCCCCACCGGCACGGCACGGCACGGCGGCAAGAGAGTGCGCGAATCTATCTAGATTATCCGTTTGTGCCAGAAACCAGGTTTCTTTAAGAAACCTGGTTTCTTGATACGCGACAGCGCCCAATGTTGAGCCGCGCTATGCGTGCGGGGTTTCTTCCAATCGCAGGCAGTGCACTCGTCCTGAGGCTTCACCGGCAACCACCGTCACCCCATCCGGCGCAACCGCACAGCACCACAGGGCATCTGCGCCGGTGAAACTGGCAATCACCTGCCGGCTTGACAAATCCCACACCTTGAGCGTGCTGTCTTCTGAAGCGGAAATCACCCGCTTTCCATCCGGTGCAATCGCCACTCCTCGCACCCTGCCGGTATGACCGGCAAGTGTGAAAAGTTTCTTGCGGTTTTCCAAATCCCAGACGTTGAGCGTTTGGTCCGACGAACCGGAAATCGCCCGCTTTCCATCTGGAGTGACTGCGACGGCGCGCACTGTGCCGGTGTGCCCAAACAGGGTGAAAAGGTGCTCTCCGGTTTCCAAATCCCAGACTTTGAGCGTTTTGTCAACTGAAGCCGAAATTGCCCGCTTGCTATCTGGGGTGACAGCCACCGCCTGTACCGAGTTTGTGTGACCTTTTAGGGTAAACAGTTCCTTTCCGGTTTGCAAATCCCAGACTTTGAGCGTTTCGTCGAGGGAGGCAGAAATCGCCCGCTTGCCATCTGGGGTGACGGCTACAGAGCGCACCCATCCGCAATGACCGGCAAGGGTATTTAGTTCCTTTCCAGTTTGCAAATCCCAGACTTTCAGCGTGCAGTCTCTCGCACCTGAAATCGCCCGCTTGGCATCTGAAGTTACCGCTACTGCTTGCACTTCGCCGGTGTGACCTTTCAGGCTGAAAAGTTGCTGGCCGGTTTCCAGACTGGATACTTTGAGCGTTTTGTCAAATGCGCCAGAAACTACCCGCTTGCCATCGGATGTCACCGCTACGCCCAGCACTTTATCAGTGTGACTCGCGAGCGTGATACATTTCTTTTCGGTTTCTAGATTCCACACTTTTATCGTTCTGTCAGAAGCCGCAGAAATTATCCGTTTGCCATCTGGGGTGAGCGCCACAGATCGCACTGTGCCGGTGTGGCCGGTGAGGGTGAAAAGTTTCTTGCCGGTTGCCAGATTCCAGACTTTGATACTGCGGTCGTCTGAAGCTGAAATGATTCGTTTGCCATCTGGCGTGACTGCCAGAGAGCGTACTGTGTCGCTGTGCGCTTTTAGGGTGAAAAGTCCCTTGAAGGCTTTCAGATCCCAGACTTTTATCGTGCCGTCAGCTGCACCGGAAATCGCCCAAAAGCCATCTGGGGTGAGGGCAACTGTTCGCACGGTGTCGGGATGGCCGGTGAGGGTGTTGAGTGGCTTTCCTGTTTCCAGATTCCAGACTTTCAGGGTGTGGTCAAATGAACCGGAAATCAGCCGCTTTCCATCTGGGGTGACGGCTAAAGCGCGTACTGGCCCAATATGGCCGGTGAGGGTTTTTAGTTCTGCGCCGGTTTCCAGATTCCAGATTTTTATTGTGCTGTCAGAGGAGCCAGAAATCACTCGCTTGCTGTCGGGGGTTACGGCGACGGCTCGCACCCAGTCGGTATGCCCTTTTAGGGTGTTTAGCTCTTCTCCTGTTTCCAGGTTCCAGACTTTGAGAGTGCCGTCATCTGAACCGGAAATCACTCGGGTGCCATCAGGGGTGACGGCGACGGCTCGCACCCAGTCGGTATGACCTTTTAGGGTGAAAAGTTCTTCTCCGTTTTCCAGATGCCAAATTTTGAGAGTTATGTCATCTGAAGCAGAAATCACCCGTGTCCCGTCTGGAGTGCGCGCCACAGCTGTGACTGCGCCGGCATGACCTGTGAGAGTGTTTAGTAAGGTTGCGCCGGCTGCTCTCAAACTGGCTGTTAAAGGGCGCAACAAGGGGGTTTCCTTCTGCTCTGAGTGTTCTCGCAGCATTGCCTGAACCTCCCAATCTATTGAGTTTATGGGGCGCGAGGGAAAAGTCTCCCCGCTGTGTCGGGGTGAGATTGCCCAAAAGGTTCAGGGGCTTTCTGGGGGCGCTAAAAAGCAAACTGTCGCCCAGCTAGCAAAGGTCCTGTCCTGACTGGCTGACAAAACTCCTGAAACACCGGCGCAATCAGCCCGATATATTTACTTTTAATCCTAGCACTCTATTTGAATTAGGGAAGGATTTTGCAAGGTTTCTTAATATTTACTTTTGCGGGTTGGTCAGTCAAGCGGAGCGATTTTCTTTCTTGTGCGGCGGGGTGTGGGGAGGCAGAGGTTGTTTGGACCGGCAGCAGGTCGGAGGGAACGCCGGTCCTGCGCCTTGCGGACCGGCAGCAGGTCGGAGGGAACGCCGGTCCTGCGCCTTGCGAACCGGCAGCAGGTCGGAGGGAACGCCGGTCCTGCGTCTTTCCTCGTTTCCGGCTAGAGGTCGGAGGGAACGCCGGTCCTGCGCCTTTTGAGGGAAGCCGGTGGTGCGGATTGCCGTACATTCCGATTCCTGAACGGTTATATCAGATATTCTTAACGGAAATAACCCCTGAAACCTAGACATAGCGAGCGTTTTAGTTCAAACTGAAGGAGTGGGGCATTGCGGGGGGCGCAATCAATAACGCTGATTTTTTGAGAGATTTGTCAGCAAGTGCTGAAACTTGACAGGGGCTGGCCGGCGGGCTCCTTTCGCGCCACCGGCTGCTGAAAGGCTCACTCCGCAAGGGGTTCAGCCGCTCTCACCCTCTACCTGGACGGGCTGTGCCAGAGGAGTGTGCCAATTCTGCCCGGAGGGGGATTTGCTGATATCTTCATATTTTGTTACAAAAGAACAAGAACTTCTGGGAACGAGAAACCGCATGTTTGGGAATCTCACCGGCTCAACAGCCCCCTCTGGCTCAGATTGGGGTGAGCGCATGCTCAACACTGTCGCCAGCCAATCCATTCGCCACCTGTTTTCGCAGTGTGACGGCGTGGAGGTGGTTATCCGCTGCAATCCGAGCAGCAAACTCTTGCAAGGCAGCATCGACAGCTTCAAAATGAACGGTCGGGGACTCGTCATTCGCCGGGATTTTCCGGTGGAAAAGATGTCGTTTGAAACCGATGCCGTCGCTCTGGACTTTAGCTCTATTCTCAGCGGCAAAATTCGTCTCAAGCAACCCACTCAAGCTGTTGCTGAAGTCATCCTGTGTGAGGATGGCATCAACCAGTCTTTTAAAGCGGAACTCGTTACTAAGCGCCTGCGAAATCTTGACCTGCCGGCACTCACGGAACTCACCGGCGGCGCACCGGTTTCCTTTCCGGAGGTGCAAGTGCAATTGCTCCCCCAAAACCGCCTGCGCATCTCGGCGAAAGCGGAATTGCCCAATAACAGTATAGTGCCAATCTGTCTGACGGTTACGCTCGCTATTGAGCGCCGGCGCAGGATTTTGTTTAAAGATCCGCAATTTGAAGCGGATGCCGTACCGGAATCCCTGCGGGAAACCTCTAGAACTCTAGCTGCGGCACTGGCGCAGATTTTAGATAATATGGTGGATCTCGATCGCTTCGATCTCGATGGGGTGATGATGCGGCTGAATCGCTTGGAAACCCAAGGGAAAAAGCTGATTTTCAGCGGTTACGCTCAAATCGATCACTTCCCCCGCAATCCCTAAGGGCTTCACAGGAAATCAACCTCGCTCCCAGGCTCAGCTTGGGAGCGAAAGTCGGGAGGCTCTGCCTTGAAAAGGTTCGTAGTTGGGCTTTAGCCCAATTGACGTAAAATGGCGGTATAATCATCGTTTTGTAGGGCAACCGGCAGCAAACCGCATGAATTCCTTGGCACCAAACCGGCTGGGCGAACTGGCGAAAGTCTTTCTCAAATTGGGCGCGATTGGCTTTGGCGGACCGGCAGCGCACATTGCTATGATGGAGGATGAGGTGGTCCGCCGGCGCGGGTGGCTGACACGAGAGCAATTCCTGGATTTGGTGGGCGCAACGAACCTAATTCCAGGGCCAAATTCAACAGAAATGGCTATCCATGTCGGCTACATGCACGCCGGCTGGCTGGGGCTATTCGCGGCGGGGGTTTGTTTTATCCTGCCGGCTGTTTTGATTACGGTTGCTTTTGCCTGGGTTTATGTCGCCGCCGGCTCTCTCCCCCAAGTCTCCCCTCTATTATATGGCATTAAACCGGCAGTTCTGGCAGTGATCCTCGGGGCTGTCTGGCGGCTGGGAAAAACGGCTGTCAAAAACCGCAAACTCCTGGCGGTGGCGGTGGGAGTGGCGGCGGCTGTACTGTTGGGGATCAATGAAGTTGCGGCGCTTTTCTTGGGGGGTTTGCTGGGAATGCTTTGGCTGCGTGCCGGGGATAAAAATAATTTGCCGCCGGCTGAAAATGCTGCTATAATTGTAGCAGGAGTTTTTTCCGGGGCGGCGGCAACCGGCACTCCTCTGGGGGCAAGTCTTGCGGTTTCTCCGCCTTTGTGGCAGCTGGGGCTTGTTTTCCTGAAGGTGGGTAGCGTGCTGTTTGGCAGCGGTTATGTGCTGGTGGCGTTTTTGGAGGGAGAGCTCGTTAACCGCTATCACTGGCTCAGCCAGCAGCAATTGCTGGATGCAATTGCGATGGGGCAGTTCACTCCTGGTCCGGTGCTGTCGGCGGCGACGTTTATCGGGTATGTGATTGCCGGTTGGGCGGGGGCAATTGTGGCGACGGTGGGGATTTTTTTGCCTTCGTTTTTGTTTGTTGCGGGGCTGAATCCCCTGATCCCGCGCTTGCGGGCGAGCCGGTGGGCGTCGGCTTTTTTGGATGCGGTGAATGTCAGTTCTGTGGCGCTAATGGCGGCGGTGACTGTGAAATTGGCTGGGGCGACGCTGACAGATTGGCGGGCGGTTGTGATTGCTGCGGTTGCTGGTTTGGTGGCGATTCGCTTCCGCGTTAATGCGGCGTGGCTGGTTTTGGGCGGGGCGATTGCCGGTGGGATTTTGAATTTATTTTAACTGAGGAAATTGTCGTGCCGGTTCCGCTCCTGACTGGGCATTTGGGCGCAGACTGTAGCGCTAGGGCGGAACCCACCGGTACGGTTGATGTGGGGAGCATCCCGTTAAAGCAAAGACTGTCACCCTCACCCCCCTAACCCCCCTCTCCCAGGTCGGGAGAGGGGGGAAAAATCAAGAATTCTCCCCTCTCCCATTGTGGGCTACGGCTTATACAGAAATCCCTCTGATCCCAATTTTCTATAAAGTTGTACGAACCTCTTTCTCCCCCCTCTCCCCTTGTGGGAGAGGGGGGTTGGGGGGGTGAGGGGCGAGTGCTGGAGTCATATACCCAAGATATGTATAAACTGTAGCCCCTTGTGTGGGCGGTGAGGGGGGTGAGGGGGATTACAAAAATGGGATGCTCCCGTTGATGTGGGCGTGGGTGGAACGCACCGGCATCTGTTTTGAGCGCCTGATGTGCCGGTGGAATTTGCCGGGGATTAGCAAACTATTCTCCTGCAGAGTGTAAAATATCGCTGTACAGTTGATTGCTAATCCGGAAGCCTATCCGATCAATCAAAACATCCATCACTGGTTTGACTGCGGAAATCAACCCGTTGTGTTTAGCTTCAAGGAGGACTCCCAATAGCCCAATTACATTGAGTCCAAAGCGGGATGCAACTCTTCTGCCACGTCGCTCGTCCATAAGGAGAGCGTCAGCCCCCAGTTCTACCGCCAGAACAAGAGCTTCAGCCTCACCTTTGTCTAGCTCTCTCTGCAGTTCTGTTACGAGGGTAAAGTTTCTGACCTGCTGAGTCTGAATCCAGGATAGTGTTTGCACTTCCACAGTACCTGGCACTGTATAGCCTAAGCCAGCCATTTCATCGTAGACTGCTTGGGGAATAACAATGTTTTCGTAAAGTTGTTGCAACAGACTCAGCTGTCCTACCGCTGCCAGGTTAGTAATGGGTGAGGTGTTACTGACTACAATCACAGTCTTCCCAGTTTGCGCAGGGTTTTGAGGTCTTCTTGAAACTCTTCAACATCGTAGTGAATGCAAATTCCGCGACTAGCAATTTCGCGCTGGAACTCAATTAAGTTCATTCCAGCTAGGTGAGAAGCTTTGCCGATGCTGATTTTATCTTTTTGAAATAGCAGGATGGCAATTTCTAGCATGAATTCGCTTTCTGACATCTCTGCTGCCTGGAGGATGTCATCGGAAATGACTACGCTCATATTTTTTTAGAACTTTTTTGTGAATTATAACACTATCTGGGAGGGGGCGGTTGCAAGAAAGCCGGTGTGGGGTGGGTTCCGCCCCTGAGTTGGCATTTGGGCGCAGACTGTAGCGCTGGGGCGGAACCCACCGGCACGGTTGATGTGGGCGTGGGTGGAACCCACCGGCATCTGTTTTGAGCGCCTGATGTGCCGGTGGGTTGGAACGATGGAGCTCTGAGCTCGGATGATGGAGCTCTGAGCTCGGATGATGGACCTCGGAGCTCGAACGATGGAGCTCGGAGCTCGAACGATGGACCTCAGAGCTCGGATGATGGACCTCGGAGCTCGGATGATGGACCTCGGAGCTCGGATGATGGACCTCGGAGCTCGAACGATGGACCTCTGAGCTCGGATGATGGAGCTCTGAGCTCGGATGATGGACCTCTGAGCTCGGATGATGGACCTCGGAGCTCGGATGATGGACCTCGGAGCTCGAACGATGCAGCTTGTAGGGTGGGTTCCGCGCCGGTGTGGCCATTTGGGGGTGGGCTAAAGCCCAACTACGAACCTTTTTGGGCTGAAGCCCAACTACGAACCTTTTTGGGCTAAAGCCCAACTACGAACCTTTTTGGGCTGAAGCCCAACTACGAACCTTTTTGGGCTGAAGCCCAACTACGAACCTTTTTGGGCTGAAGCCCAACTACGAACCTTTGCGAGTCTCACCGCAATCCCTGACAAGTAAAAGCTGACCAGTAGAAGAAATCAGAAAAGGGAAATTCCTCAGTGCAAGCTGTCTCCAACTGGCTCTGAGTTATTTCCACCTTTTGCTGCTTATCATAGCACCGATCGTACTCCTTTTGCAACTCCTCCACCGCCTCAGGAGATTCTTTTTTCGCTTTATCATAAGCGGCGGATGCCCGCTCTAATTCCTCCTCAGCCTCTTGCAGGTGCTTGTCGAGCAAAGGCGAAAGCACCGGCTCGTATTTAGCCGCCAGCTCGCTTCCCGAAAGAGTGCGCAAGTCCTGTTGCGCCTGTCTCAACGCCTCGGGGCGAGGTAGGTTTTGCTTGTGCCGGTGGTAAAACAGAGAGAACAGGGACGTGGCCAGGTCGTTTACCGACCAGAGCGTGCTCACCACACTCCTCGCGCCGGCACACAAAAAGCCAAATCCTATTGTCAGGATATCATCCGTCAAATCTTTTGTCAACCCTATTCCCGTTTCGCAGCAGGAAAGAAAGACATCGTGCAAATCCGGAACCCGCCACCCGGCTGTGAGGAGTTCTCCCAAGGTGATAAAACCATCTCCCAATATGAGGACGGATTCTAGGGGATTGTCCAGGCGGGATTGGGCGTGGTGGCTGGAGACAAGTCCTTCCACTTGTTTGACGAGCCGGCGATATTCCGCGACAGTTGCATTGCGCCGGCCCCGCAAACGCCGCTCATCGGGAACCTGATACAGCCTTGCGATTTGATCGCCTTCAAAACTGGCGGAGGGCAAGTCTTCTGTAGGATTTTCCACGATACCATATTTTAAGGACGCGACGGGGCGTTCTGCAGGGGGGCGCTTGTGGCAAAACTCCAGGACTTGACAGCTGGGAACGTAACGGATGAGGAACTTATCGCCTAGATATTCCGTTTGCCCCCCCTTTTTAAGGGGGGGTTGGGGGGGAACTTCAACCGGCATGCCGGCGAAAGGAATCAGATGCAGGTACAGGTGAGGGATAAGGATGAGTTCTTCTATCCCTTGCAGGTGACGGGCAATTAGGTCATTCAGTTGGAGCCGGCTGGCAAGTTCCCCAAGGAACCCGCTAATGTTCTTTTTCCATGCCTGGTTATTGTTCACATAGGGAACTAACCAGTTGTAGTAAATCCAGTGTTGCAATGTCTCTATCCCTTGACCGGCACAGGTGTGGCAATCAACCAGGTTTTTCCGCAGGACAAAGATGTGAGTGTCGCTAGCAGTGGTGTAGAAACTGAGGAGAGCCGTCTTGTCATCGTGAATCAGCTGCTGCAAGGCGGCGATATCTGGCGTGGCGACCTTAATTTGACCCGCCAGCACCGCATCGAGCCGGCGCAGCTGTTGCCAAATGCCCTGCTTTTCTCCCTCTAAAGCTAAAATTTCTGCGTTGGTTTCCTTGAATTTAGCGCGACTGCGGGTGGCTGATGCCATTTCCCGCTGCGTGCTGGTGTCATTCATGCCCCGCAGTTGGTCGATTTGCCGCTGCTTTTTGTGAAACTCCTCCAGCAGTCGCTCAGCTTCAGGGGGAATTTCCCCGTTGGAGTAGCGGTCTTTACTCTTCATCAAATCGACCAGGAGCTTGGAGCGGGAGCGCTCGACATATTCAAATGCCTTTTCCAGATTGCCGGTGTTGATGCAAGCTTGCACCATCTTTTGATAGATGTCAATAGATTCGCTGAAGATTTCCTGCCGGCGCTCGTCTGACATTGCCTGGGAGCGACTTTCTTCCACCGCATCGATTGCCGGTTCGTACCCCTGAATCGCTTCTCGCCATCGCCCTGCGGTGAAAGCCATATCGCCAAAATTGCGCCCAGTTCTGAGGCAATCTAGCGGAAAGGTGGCAGGAGTGTAGATTGTTAGGGCGGATTGGTAACACTGAATCGCTTCTTTAATTTGTCCTTGCTCCTTGTAAGCATTCCCCAGATTATTTTGAGTCCCCGCCCAATCTTGGGGGAATGCGTCGCGGGTGCGTACCTGCAAGGCTTGCCCGTAACACTCGATTGCCTGTTTCAGATTCTCGGCTTTATCTCCCTTGATGCGGTACAGGTAAGCACTCCCCAGATTGTCTTGAGTCGCCGCCCAATTTTGGGGGAATCCGTCGCGGGTGCGTACCTGCAAGGCTTGCCCGTAACACTCGATTGCCAGTTCCAGATTCTCAGCTTTATCTCCCTTGATGCGGTACAGGTAAGCAACCCCCAGATTGTTTTGAGTCATCGCCCAATATTGGGGGAAGGCGTCGCGAGTGTGTACCTGCAAGGCTTGCCCGTAACACTTGATTGCGTGTTCCAGATTCTCAGCTTTATCTCCCTTGATGCGGTCCCTGTAAGCAATCCCCAGATTGTTTTGAGTCGTCGCCCAATCTTGGGGGAATGCGTCGCGGGTGCGTACCTGCAAGGCTTGCCCGTAACACTCGATTGCCAGTTCCAGATTCTCAGCTTTATCTCCCTTGATGCGGTCCCTGTAAGCAACCCCCAGATTGTTTTGAGTCGTCGCCCAATATTGGGGGAAGGCGTCGCGAGTGTATACCTGCAAGGCTTGCTGGTAACACTTGATTGCCAGTTCCAGATTCTCGGCTATATCTCCCTTGATGCGAACACGGTAAGCACTCCCCAGATTGTTTTGAGTCGTCGCCCATTCTTGGGGGAAGGCGTCGCGGGTGTATTCCAGCAAGGCTTGCTCGTAACACTCGATTGCCAGTTCCAGATTCTCGGCTTTATCTTCCTTGATGCGGTCCCTGTAAGCACACCCCAGATTGTTTTGAGTCGCCGCCAAATCTTGGGGTAATGCCTCGCGGGTATATACCTGCAACACTTGCCGGAAACACGCGATTGCCAGTTCCAGATTCTCGGCTTTATCTCCCTTGATGCGGTCACGGTAAGCAATCCCCAGATTGTTTTGAGTCCTCGCCCAATATTGGGGGAATGCCTCGCGGGTATATACCTGCAACGCTTGCCCGTAACACTCGATTGCCAGTTCCAGATTCTCAGCTTTATCTCCCTTGATGCGGTCCCTGTAAGCAACCCCCAGATTGTTTTGAGTCGTCGCCCAATCTTGGGGGAATGCCTCGCGGGTATATACCTGCAACGCTTGCCCGTAACATTCGATTGCCAGTTCCAGATTCTCGGCTATATCTCCATTGATGAGGTGCCTGTAAGCATCCCCCAGATTGTCTTGAGTAATCGCCCAATTTTGGGGGAATGCGTCGCGGCTTATTACCAGCAAGGCTTGTTGTAAACACTCGATTGCCAGTTTCAGATTCTCGGCTTTTTCTCCCTTGATGCGGTTGCAGTAAGCAATCCCCAGACAGATTTGAGTCGCCGCCCAATTTTGGGGGAATGCGTCGTGGGTGAGTACCTGCAAGGCTTGCCCGTAACACTCGATTGCCAGTTCCAGATTCTCGGCTTTATCTCCCTTGATGCGGTTACTGTAAGCACTCCCCAGATTGTTTTGAGTCGTCGCCCAATTTTGGGGGAAGGCGTCGCGGGGGAAGACTCGCAGAGCGAGATAGTAGCCGGCAATCGCCATCTCCAGATTGCTGGCTCTGTTGCCCAAGGGAAACTGCGCAATTAGGTAGCTGAAATTGCCAAAAACTGCTGCGTAGGCTGGGGCTTGTTCTGGCTCAGCTTCCGACAGAATCTCTGCTCCCCAACTTGCGAACAGTTCAGCCAAGGTGTCATTCAGTTTGTCCTGGTTGGCAGAAAGCAGCGGGTACACCACTTTCTGATTAGCATTGTTGTCGCGGGTGGCTTGGAGTACCTCACACAAGAACGCGAGATATTCTTCTCGGAGTGCTGCAGTTGCGGAATTGCTGATATATGCTGCTAGCCGGCGAGCAACATCCGTTAAAAATTCAGCCCGGCTCCCCTCGCCCTGTTGCGCCAGCCAAGCTGCCACCTGTTCCATCACTCGCACCAAGCCCTCATCAATCAGGTTTTGGTGGGCATTTAGGCTGTCACCAACTTCTTCCCAACTGCGACAGTTGAGTAAGGCTTGGATAAGATTGAGATAGTCTTGTTGGCGCTGTTCGTCCATTTGTTTTCTCTCGGTGAATCGTGCTGTTTATGTCTACCCCCTACGCTTCCCCGCTCTCGCACAGAGAGCTAGGGGGTGAGGTTCATCTTTATTTAGTATCGGCTGCCGGCAACTTTTTATGCCGGCTCTCTTCAGGGCGGTTAAAAATTCATCTCCCCACCCCACCCCCACATCAACTTATTCAGGATCTCCCCAAATCTCAACCAACTTCTTCAGCAGACTTTCGGCTAAATCCTGCGCCGCAATTTTCGCATTCTGATCAATCTTGGTGGATTTGAGGACAACCCCACCGGCACTCACCCCGCCAGAGAGAACCACATCTCCCCCCTTCCCCCGCCATTTATATTTACGTTCCAGCCGGTAGATGCGCTCGAACTGGGCAATTATCTCAGATATCGAAGTCGCTTCTAGCAACTCCTGCACCTTTTCATTCCCCTCCGCTGACTCACGCACCGCCTCTATCCCCGACTCCAGCCTAAACAGATAGTCCAGCAGAGATTCAATCTCCTCTAGCTCTTCAATCTTGATAATAGCCGGCACCGGCACATCAGCCGCTCGCATAAATCCCAACAGCTGCGCCTTCTCGTCAGAGCGCCCCTCAAACCGCACCGCCACATAGGCGAGCCGGTCTTCTGTCACCTCCACCGGCAGAGATATTTCCGTCTCCCCACTATAACATGGCCGGCACTCTAACCTCCCCAAATCCGGAAGAGTCAAATCCGCCACATCATGGAAGATCCTGATAACAGGATTCCAGCTCTCCCCCGCCGATAAATCCGTTTCATAGTTCAGGGATAGCACAAAACTATTCACCGCCCACACCGCCAGAGTATTATAATACACCTGCCGCTGTTTTTCCTCCGTCTCCTGTTCCGCCGCAAACTTCCGCGCCCGCGCCCGCGCTTCTTCTCCCAGAGGGATTGTCAGGTTATAGGTATCTGTCCCGTTCATAGCTAGTCCTCCAGTTTATCTCTAAATTTCTCAGCAATTCTCCTTAACAGAGGCTTGCACCTCCTATGCCAGTGCGCTGTAATCGTCCCTTGTTCAACGCCCAACGCCTTGGCGATATCCTTCCATTTCTCCGGCGGCTCAGTCCCAATCCGCCGGCGGTAAATTTCCCCGCAGTTACACGCGGGATATTCCTCCGAGGCGCAATCTTCTAATTCCGGCAGACATTTTTCAAGCCAAAAGCGCTTATTTTCTTCTTGAATCGCCTTCTCCAGCGGAGACGGATTGTCGGAATCTGCTATAATGTCTCCCACCAGATCCCCATCCTCGCCAATGGGGCGATCTAGCTCAACCGTCTTCGGTCGATTTTTTCGCTCCCGCCACAAGTCAATGCAATCCCGCTTCAGAATCAGATTGTACCAGTTAACAAACTTTTTCCTGACAAGCTCAGACTGCGCCTCAGCCAGCTCCAGATTGTAAGTCTGGGGAAACTTCTGGATCGTCCTGTAAAGGCTCTTTTCTGTACGCTTGAGAGCGTCATAATAATAGACACGCAACCCGGCGTCAAGACGCTGTTCAGTGAGGATACCAGGTAGCTGCTCAGCCAGACCGATAATGCGATCCACATCTGCTTTTCGCCCTGGACTTTCCGGCTCTTGCGCGATTGCTTTTTGGATCAGCTGCTTGAGCAGCCCATCCACATCCTGATTGCCCATAAAAGCACATACTGCCAAAAAGGAATGCTCGTAATATAACATAGAAAGCCGGCACCTCTTCCATTTTAACAAAAATTTACACAGACGTTGGACAGGCGTCGCGCCTGTCCACTGGAAGACCTTTCTCAGACGTAGCACAGGCGTCTCGCCTGTGCACCCGCCGGTGCGCAGACGTAGCACAGGCGTCTCGCCTGTGCACCCGCCTTTTGGGCTAAAGCCCAACTACGAACCTTTTGGGCTAAAGCCCAACTACAAACCTACGCCGCATCCCCGAAATCCCGCTGAGAATTCCGCTTTTCTTCCTCCCAGCACCGGCAAGCTTCAGCATACACCTCTTGAGCGCCGGCAATCCCCTCCTCGCACCGCTTAATCTTATTACTATACTTGAAATTCACCCACTTCAGCTCTTCCGCCACAGCATCCCGCAGCTTGCCCGTTTGTTCCGCCACCCACCGCATCTTATACTCCGCCACTTGCTGCGGCGAAAAAGTCCCCGCCGGCGCTTTAAAACGCTCAGGCAACTTAGCCAAATCCGCCTTAAACTTAAACAAACGCTGCTCAATCAGCTGCTCGCACTCCTTCTGCAACTTCAGCTTCTCCTCACCCAGCCAGACAATTTTGAAATCCGCCTCAGCCATCGCCCAATTTTTCAGCCGCCCGCTGGAATCCCCCTCCCGCACAAACTTTTCCCGGCGCTCATCAAGAGCCTTTTCCCACTCCCACTCCCGCTGAGCATCCGCAATTTCCTCATCAATCGAAACCAGCTTATTCAGCTCCACAGGTTCCAGCTCACCCACAGGATAGGGCAGGTACTTCTCAATCAAATCCCGGTCATGTTCCGGCATTTCAAAGCACTCGCTCTGAATCGAAGCCGCAGTCCACAGCATCGCCACCGGCAAACTCGCCGCAATCACATTAAACAGCACCCCTCCCGGCAAACCCAACCCCATCACAATCCCCAAAGACATCGCATATTCCGCCCCACTCAGCCCCACAGCCAGCCCCAAATCCAGAGGCGACTGATTTTGCAAATTTTTCCCCTCAACTTGCAGCACCAAACTCGTTTTTGTGTGATAGAATAGTTCAGAGAGTTCATTCACCGGCGGATTAGCTCGCTGCTGGCTGACAATATCATCCAGAGCTTGTTGAGTGTTGCGCTTGCGACGCCCGCGAGCCATCACCTGAGTCGCCTTAGTATCCGCCAGAACCCCCGCCAAACTCCCCATCCCCAGAGAAGCCGGCAGACTCAAATACCCCAAGCGAGACGTGAGGATTTGCGCCCCCGCACTGAACGCCAGAGCACTCATCGCCGCCACCACAATATTACAAGCCTTTTTCATTTCCGGAGAAGGCTGCCGGTGAGCCGAAGGAGCCAAATCCTGAATGCGGACATTAGCCTCCTCCGATTCCGCATATTTCTTCTCCCATTCGCTCATCTGAGCGCGGACTTGTTGAGGCAGGCGCTCAATCAGTTCTCGGTGCAGGAACATCCAGCTAATCACAGATGCCCAACCCAGGTTGCGGCTGCCGGTGGTAGAATGGATAGATGCAGTCATTGTCTTTACCTTCCCATAATATCGTGAGCCCGTATCAACTCGACGCACCCGTATCAAATCGAGGCAGAGCCTCCCTGCTCTCGTTCCCAGCCAGAGCCTGGGAACGAGGAATATCGCTTGTGAAATTTAATCGGTAAGGGGAATAAAATTATGCAGCCTTCCCCAAAAAAATCTCTCTCTTCTCCCGGGGGTGGGGTGCCCCGCACCCAATCGAAAATTATTGATTCCCCCGCAACCGGCGAGCTCTCTCAAAAGCCGAATCAACACAAGGCACAACAGATTGCCGGACCTCGCTCTCATCCTTACCCGGATTCAGCAGACAAACGCTCGCCCTTCCCTGCAAATGACTTTCCAACGCCTCTTGCAACCTCCCAGAGGGAACCATCAGCGCCACAACCCCCCGCTTTTCCCCAATCTCATCCACCAGCGCCTGAACGCGGTTATAATCGAGAGCCGGCTGACCAGGACCAGGTTCCGCATCATCAATTAAAATAGTAGCCACTGTAGGATTGAGATTCTTCTTGTCCCGCTGTTCCTGGATAGCCGCATTAATCCGCTCCAGCAACAAAATCAGAGAAGTCCCCGGCTGCTTATTGCGGATTTCCCGCTCAGTCTTCTGACACTCGCCCAAAAGAGACAAACTGTTAAAAACAGTGATATCCTTAGAGAGGACAGGCCGGTCAGCAAAAGGAATCAGCAGAACCGTGTCCCCCGGTTTATAATTGTGAGTGCCGGCTTGACAGTGAGCCCTTCGCTCCTTAACGTAACCCGCCGCCGATTCCGAATTGTCATCAGCCCGAATGTGGATAACCGGCTGAGTGGTGAACTCCACCGCCAGACTCCCTCCCACAACCGCAACCGCCAAAACCACAGCTGCAACAATCGCCGGCGATTTCCACCAAACTCTTTCTGGTTGGACGGGAAGGGGCGTATAGTACCTGCTCATAAAGGCATCTCCATGCGCTCGTTAAACAGGTATCGGGTTGCTCCCCCCGATTTATACAAAAGAGATAAAAAACTTAACAATCCAGGCGTAGGACAGGCGTCCCGCCTGTCCCCTGTCCCCTGTCCCCTGTCCCCCCTGTCCACAACCCATCCCGACTTTGGACCGGCATCCCACCTGTCCCATCGCCGGTCCCCAACCCATCCCGACGTAGGACAGGCGGGACGCCTGTCCCCCCCTGTCCCATGTCCCCCGCCCCCACACCGCGTTTGCTCTGCAAAGTCTGCCGGTGGGGGCGGGTTCACTCGAAATATCTGCTAATGGCTTCGGATATAGCAGTAGCCAGTTAGATTAGGACACTGGGATCGGAGGGAACGCAATTCCTACCAAGTATAGGCGTAGGGCAGGCGTCTCGCCTGCCCTCAAGGTCTCGCTCGATCGGAGGGAACGCAATTCCTACGAAGTATAGGCGTAGGGCAGGCGTCTCGCCTGCCCTCAAGGTCTCGCTTGACAGGCGAGACGCCTGTCCTACGTCCTAACCAAAGGCTAAAATCCCCTCTCACTCCCCCTCCCCCCGTGCGGGGAGGGGGTTGGGGGGTGCGGTTCTACCGCCCAATCCCGACGTACCGGAAACCGGCAGCTTGCAGCGCCTCCCGATCCAGGTAATTGCGCCCGTCAATGATCACCGCATGACCCATCAACTTCGCCATTTTAGCATAGTCGAGATTGCGGAACTGCGGCCAATCCGTCACCAGCAACAGCGCGTCGCAACCATCAGCAAGCCGCTCAGCATCCCCTTCCACAATCACCCCAGACAGCCCCTGACCGATGCCGGTTTGCGATACAATAGGATCGTAAGCCTTAACCTTCGCTCCCAGACGATTCAGCTGCTCGATGATATTGAGTGCCGGTGCGTCGCGCAAGTCATCCGTATCAGATTTAAACGTCAGACCCAACAGCCCAACAGTCTTACCCTTCAGTATTTTCAGCTCGTGCTGCAGCTTCTCAATTGCAATTAAACGCTGGTGTTTGTTAACTTCCACAGCAGCTTTCATCAGTTGCGCATTATACCCGTAATCGTCTGCCGTGTGAATTAACGCCGAAACATCTTTCGGGAAGCAAGAACCGCCCCAGCCAATACCGGCTTGCAAGAATTTCGTGCCAATCCGCGAATCCAGACCCATGCCCAGAGCCACCTGCGTCACATCCGCACCCACGCGATCGCAAATATTGGCAACTTCATTAATAAAGCTAATTTTAGTCGCCAAGAACGCATTCGCCGCGTACTTAATCATCTCAGCAGAGCTGAGGTCTGTCAGCACCACCGGCACCGGCGGCAAAGATTTGTCTTCCCCAAACTTGCGCTCAATAATAGGAGCGTAAAGTTCCTTCATCATCCCCAGCGCTTTGGTGCTGTTGCTGCCCAGCACAATCCTGTCCGGATTAAACGTATCGTAAACCGCAGAACCTTCCCGCAAGAACTCCGGATTGCTCACCACATCAAAGTCCGCCCCAATCTTGGCAGCAGCTTCCTCGCCGCTGACGCCACCGTTGCCCGCCTTAGCTTTTTGGCGTTCGGCAATCCCGTCAATCACAATCCGCCGCACCCAGTCACCCGAACCAATCGGCACTGTCGATTTATTGACAATCACCTTGTAGTCTCCGTCCAAGTGAGCGCCAATCCCCTTAGCGACTGCTTCCACATAGCGGGTGTCACTTTCACCATTAGGCAGCGCCGGCGTTCCCACCGCAATAAACAAAATCTCCCCGTGAGCCACACCGGCAGCCAAATCCGAAGTAAACTCCAGATTGCCCGCCGCCGCAGCAGACTGCATAATTTCCGACAGTCCGGGTTCGTAAATCGGAGACTGTCCCGACTTCATCAACCGGATTTTTTCTTCATTATTGTCAATGCAGAACACATGGTGGCCCGCATGAGCCAAACAAGCGCCGGTGACTAAGCCAACGTATCCAGTACCAATGACGCAAACACGCATAGGGGTGAATCCTCAAAAACAATAAAGCGAATAAAGGGGTAGTTGGGAGAGAGCACCTCATTTCCCATTCCCGGATCGGTATTGCCGGTTGTTTCTTTATTTGATGCGACCCCGAAAATCATCTACAGTCTTTTGTAACCCTTCTTGCAGAGGAACGGTAGGCTCCCAGCCCAGCCAAGTCTTGGCCCGCGTGATATCTGGCTGCCGCTGCCTGGGATCGTCCTGGGGCAGGGGTTTAAATATAATCTCCGCATCTGGATTCACCATATTTTGGATCTTCTCAGCCAGTTCCAATATAGTGTATTCATCCGGATTGCCCAGATTCACCGGCCCGGCACACTCACTGTTCATCATCCGGATCAGCCCTGACACCAAGTCGGAGACATAGCAGAAACTGCGGGTTTGGGAGCCATCCCCATACACCGTCAGCGGGATTCCGCGAAGAGCCTGCACAATAAAATTGCTCACCACGCGACCGTCATTTTCCAGCATCCGGGTGCCGTAAGTGTTGAAAATGCGCACCACCCGAATGTCCACGCCATTTTGCCGGTGATAGTCAAAAGACAGAGTTTCCGCCACACGCTTGCCCTCATCGTAGCAGGAGCGAATGCCGGTGCAGTTGACACTGCCGCGATAATCCTCATTCTGGGGGTGCACGTCGGGATCGCCATACACCTCTGACGTGGAAGCCAGCAAGAACCGCGCCCTCACTCGCTTGGCCATTCCCAGCATGTTCATCGTCCCCATGACGTTGGTTTTGATAGTCTTGACGGGGTTGAACTGGTAGTGAACCGGCGAAGCGGGGCAAGCCAGATGGTAAATCTGATCCACTTCCAGGCGGATCGGTTCCGTGATGTCGTGGCGGATCAGTTCAAAATTGGGATTGTCTAACCATTGCAGAATGTTCCGTTTGTGGCCCGTGTAGAAATTATCCAGGCAGATAACTTCCTGCCCATCTGCCATCAACCGGTCGATGAGATGGGAACCGATAAAACCCGCGCCACCTGTGACCAAAATTCTCATGTTTGCAACTTATCCAGTTTTGGACAGGGCGAGACTAAAGTTCAACAATTGGCAGTCGGCACACAGGTGAGGATGGGGAGAAGGGGAGACTGTATTAGTCCTTCTCACATCTGGCTCTTCCGAGAGCGCATCCGCCTTGAACCCGGCACGCCGAATCTATCCTTACTTCTTTAGGCTGCCCAAAAACCCGCAAGAAAATCACACGCAATAGCAACTTAGCAAAAAAGCGGCTGTCATGGTCAACAGCCGCCAAAAATTTATCAAATCTTTAAATTACGCACGCTGTGCTCGATCTGCGCAAGCTCTGCGCAAAGCCTTGCGGCATCAAAGGTTGGGACAGCTTTGTGGGAAGCTGGAAAAAAGCCGGGGCGAGTGCCGTGTCAGCTAGAGGCGTCTCTTTTCTCCCTCTCTTTCTCCCCCTCCCCGTGCACGGGGAGGGGGTAGGGGGGTGGGGTTCCCTTGGCGCAAAGAGTTTTGCACCAGCCTCGTGCGAGGCCGAAATTGTCATCGAATTCAACCGCACTTCCGCCACCGCTACCCACATTCAGGGGTTAGCCCTGATCCAGCTTCAGTACCGCCATGAAAGCCTCTTGTGGCACATCAACCGTGCCGATCGCCTTCAGCCGCTTTTTCCCCTTGGCTTGTTTTTGCAGCAGTTTTTTCTTGCGGCTGATATCGCCACCGTAACATTTCGCCAGAACATCCTTGCGCAGGGCGGGGATGTGCTCGCTAGCGATCACCCGAGAGCCGATAGAAGCTTGCAGCGGAACCTTGAACTGGTGGCGGGGGATCAGTTCCTTGAGCTTTTCCACCAGAGCCCGCCCGACGTAATAGGCTTTGTCGCGGTGGACAATCATCGCCAGAGCGTCAACTGGGTCATTGTTGATCATGATATCCAGCCTCACCAGAGGATTTTCGCGGTAGCCGATCAGGTGGTACTCCATGCTGGCGTACCCCCGCGAGCGGGACTTCATCTGGTCAAAAAAGTCCGTCACCACCTCAGACAGCGGCAATTCATAAATCAGCGCCGTGCGCTCTGGGGTGAGATACTTCATGTCCTTAAACACGCCGCGCCGGCTCTGGCAGAGTTCCATCAGGGTGCCGACATAGGTTTCCGGCGTAATCTGCTCCACCTGGACATAAGGCTCTTCAATCTTCTCGCGGTAGTGAGGTTCCGGCAAGTGGCTGGGATTGTCAACATAGACCACCTCACCGCTGGTCGCTGTCACCCGGTAGACTACAGAAGGAGCCGTAACAATCAGGTCCAGGTTGTATTCCCGCTCCAGGCGCTCCTGGACGATTTCCATGTGCAGCAACCCGAGGAAGCCGCAGCGGAAACCGAAACCCATAGCGCTGGAGGTTTCCGGCTCGTAGTGCAGCGCCGCATCATTTAATTTCAGCTTTTCCAGGGCTTCGCGCAAGTCGGGAAATTGGTCGGCATCGGTGGGGAACAGACCGCAAAACACCATCGGTTTGGCCTCGGCGTAGCCGGGGAGGGGTTCCGCTGCCGGTGCCTGGGCTAGAGTGATCGTATCGCCGACGCGGGCGTCTTCGACGGTTTTAATCGCTGCTGCCAGGTAGCCCACCTCGCCGGCGTGGAGTTCGCCCACCTGAGTTTGGCTGGGGGAGAGTACGCCCAACTCGTCAATCTGGTACTCTTTGCCCGAAGCCATCAGCCGGATGCGGTCGCCTTTTTTTACCGTGCCGTCCATAACGCGGAAATAAACGATCACGCCGCGATAGGGATCGTAGTAGCTGTCAAAAATCAGCGCCCGCAGGGGGGAAGCCACTGTATCTCGCGGGGCTGGCACCCGGTGCACCATCGCCTCCAGGATTTCGTCAATGCCAATGCCCTCTTTTGCCGAGGCGAGAATGGCACCGCTGCAATCGAGGCCAACGATTTCTTCGATTTCCCGTTTCACCCGATCGGGTTCGGCACCGGGCAGGTCAATTTTATTGAGAACGGGGATAATCTCCAGGTTGTGCTCCAGGGCCAGGTACACATTGGCCAGAGTCTGCGCCTCCACGCCCTGGGAGGCGTCCACCACCAGCAGCGCCCCCTCGCAGGCGGCGAGACTGCGGGACACCTCGTAGGAGAAATCCACATGGCCCGGAGTGTCAATCAAATTGAGCACGTAGAGCTGGCCATCCTTGGCCTTGTAGTTCATCCGGGCCGCTTGCAGCTTGATAGTGATGCCGCGCTCCCGTTCCAGCTCCATGTTGTCCAGGAACTGCTCTTTCATCTCCCGCGCATCCACCGTGCCGGTGGCCTGCAAGAGGCGGTCAGCCAGGGTGGATTTGCCGTGGTCGATGTGGGCAATGATCGAAAAATTACGAATGCGAGAGACGGGGACGTCAGTCATACGCTTAGCATAAGCTGCTCTCAGCTTCAAAACCAGTGGGATGGGGACAGCGGTTGCAAGGGCAGAAGCCAAGCGCGTGCATTTTAATGCTTTCTTCGCGCTTAAGGTGCTGCGCCTCTTCTTATAGTGTATAGAGCAGCGTCGTAGAATAGGCTTTAGGGAACGCACTTGCCACCCCGGATGCCGGTCGTCGCTGCAGCGAATCCAGGACCGACCGCGCTCCTCAATGGCGAGTCAGTCCAGTTGCTGTCAGCCATGCTAGCTGCTCTCGCCCCTTCGTTGTTTGTGATTAGGATTTCTGTTTATGAATGAGCCTGCTGTTGACACTCGCCGCTCAGCTGAGAAAGTAGAAGTTTCCGTCCATATCGATTCCGAACTGGTAGACCAGCTCAAGCACCTCACCAACGACCCCAGCAAGATCGTTGAAACCGCTCTGCGGCAGTGGCTGCGCGGGGAAGTGGGTCGGGATGACGACCTGACTCGCCACCTGATGAGAAACCCACCCGTGCCGCCCAGAGGCGAATGGAATGATTGAAGCGAATTGCTAATTGCGGCAGTTGCGCACCGGCCACCGGGCAACGGGTCTGGCGCACGGGGACGGTTTGGTGGGAAAAAACCTCACCCCCTGTGACCGGCGCTCTTTGTGTCGGGTGACGCCATAACTCCGTCAGGATTCACGCGCGGCAGTTTCTTTTGTGGAAATCTGATGACCTCTCCTGCTGAGAACCAGCTTTCGGTGGCTCAATCTCCAGGCTTAGCATCTACGACTTGTGAAAATTCTCTCTGGTTGCGAGGGCTGGGGGCAGAGCTGGCATTCACTCAAGACGCCAGCGGCGTCTATCTTTCCTTCTACTGGCAATCGGCTGAGGGTTACGGTCTTCTGCCCGAGCGAGTTGTGGGACTAAGGCTCGAGCAAACGTTCGGGCCGGTGGCGCTCGCACCCTATATGGACCGGGTGCGGCGGGTTTTGCTTTGCCGGATTCCAGAACGGTTCACCTATCCGTTTCGCTACGCCGAGCAGTATTTTCTCTTCGAGCTGGCTGTCAGCCCTATTTTGACCTCTTCGTCAGACGTGACTGCGGTTCTGGTGATGGGCCGGCTGCTGCGCGAGGCGCACAGCAGCCCGCCAGACTCAAGCGCTGAGTCAGGGAGCGACCCGACAGTTGAGGGGTCTGGCCTCGACCACCACCAAAAACTCCTGGCCGAAATTGTCGGGAGCGTCCGCCGCACCCTGCCTCCGGGATCGGAACTCTACCAAAAACTGCTCAGCAAAATTGCCCGCAATATCCGCCGCACTCTCGATTTCCAGACGATTTGCCAGCAAACGGTTAATGGTCTGGGCCAGCCGCTCTCTCTGAGTCGCTGCATTATCTGCCCCTACAGCAGTTCCAGCATTTCGGTGCGGGTGGCAGCTGAGTACCGTCAAGAACCTTTCCCTTCTATGCTGGGGCAAGAACTGTCGCTCTCCGACGATCCCTCCCTGAGTCGGGCAATCTCCACCCTCGAACCGGTTGCCAGCGAGTTCCTCCCCGCCGGCGACTTCCAGCAGCAGTCGGTTCTGGTGGTGCCGGCCTGCTACCAAGACCGGCCCAACGCTCTGATTTTCCTGCACCAGTGCGGTTGCTCTCGCCCCTGGAGTGCGGCTGAGATCGAGTTCGTGCGGGAGCTGGCGGAGCAAGTCGGCACGGCGCTGGCTCACGCCACTCTCTATAAGGAATTGCAACAAGCCCGCGAGGAAGCTGAGGAAGCCTCCCGCCTGAAAAGCGAGTTTCTGGCGAATACCTCTCACGAGCTGCGCACGCCCCTCAACGGTATGATTGGATTCCTCAAGCTGATCATCGACGGGATGGCAGACGATCCCGAAGAGCAGGAGGATTTTCTCCGCGAGGCTTACCGCTCTGCCCTGCACTTGCTCAATTTGATTAATGATGTCCTGGATATCGCCAAAATCGAGGCCGGCAAGATGCACCTGGAACTGGGCCCTGTGAGGCTGGATGAGCTTTTTAAGGATGTCGGGGACTTGACGCAGGCCCAGGTGCAGCAGAAAAATCTCTTCTTCCAAGTGCAAAAGCCGGCAACCTATGATGAGTGTCTCCTGTTCGGCAACTACCAGCGCCTGCTTCAGGTGATGTTAAATCTGGTTGGCAATGCGATTAAATTTACTGACTCTGGCGGGGTGAGCGTTAGCGCGGAGGTGATCCGCCAGAAGATGATTGTTCAGAATCAGGAACTCCCGGGGATGGTTAGAGTCCGTGTGGCGGATACCGGCATCGGCGTGCCTCTGGAAAAACAGCACCGCCTGTTTCAGTCTTTCTCTCAGGTAGACAGCTCCCGCACCCGCCAGTACGGCGGCACCGGCTTGGGACTGGCCATCTCCCAAAAGCTCGTGGAAGCTATGGGGGGTGCCGTCAATTTCTACAGTATGGGCGAGGGACTGGGATCTACGGTGACGTTTACTGTGCCCCTCTATCAGGAGCCGGTGATGATTTGCTCCCCACCCCCTGACCCGATTGACCTGTTTCTTTAGGGCACTGGGTATTGGGCATTGGGCACTGCGGCGGGAGTGGGGCATCATCGCATTGGGCAAAAGCTGAAAATCTTCCCTCTGCCCGATGCCCCCTGCCCCGCGCCCCCTGCCCCGCGCCCCCTGCCCCGCGCCCACCCTATTTTACAGGAGCTTTACAAAAGCTCTGACCGCTTATTGTGCCTCAAAGCCACACGCTATCTGGAATTTTCCGGTTGAGTGACTTGTCTTTATCCAAATTTTTTTAAAGATTCAATAAAGATAAGTATATTTTTTAACGCTCCCCACAGAGAACATGTCAAAATTTCAGTAGATTTACGGAAAACCCAGTCCCAAACAATCGTTTTCAGATATATTCCGTCTGAATAGTTTTATCGGGCCTTTTGGGCCAGCGGCTGCGGCTAGGGGGAGGTGCCGGTGCCGGTGCGGACAGATTTTCTCCCAAGCCGGCTCGCCCCGAAGAGCGCGACCGCCGGCAGCCCCACCCCAGCCTAAAATAAGCGGCCAGCTTCAAGCAGGATTCTTGGGTGAGGGAGTGAGGGGGTGAACTTTTCTTCCTCTTTCTTGAGAGGGAGGAAAATCCCTTGATTGCTGCAGTCCCGGACGCGCCCTAGAATAAGCTAATCCTGCGGAATCTGATAAAATTAAGAAAAGCTGAAACCAAGCTATACTTAATGTTTAGCTGAGTTATCAGAATCAAGTCCGGCAGATGAGTATAAAAACTGAATTGCCTGGCGACAGGGGCGACTGTTTGTGGGATTCGGGGGTGAGAGTCGTTTAAGGAGGGTGCTGTGACCCAGAAAATATCCGAAACATCCCAAAAACTGTTGCTGGAAATCGGCAGGAATATCCGCCGCACTCGGGATTTAAACACGATTTGGCAGGAAACGGTTCGAGCGCTAAGACCGGCAACAGGTGCCAGCCGCTGTATCCTCTGTCCGCTCACCAGTAATAGCGCCATCTTGCCGGTGGTGGCTGAGTGCGCCCTTGAGTCAGTTTCTTCGATGCTGGGCTGGCAAATCCAACAGGGCGCGGAGCCTTATTTGAGTCAAGCTCTGGCCACAAAAGACGTGGTGGTGGCCGACCGGCCCGAAGCGGGCAGCCAGGGAGGGCGAGAGCCGGTGCTGGCGGTGGCGAGCCGCTATCAAGACCAGCCCAACGCTCTGATTAGCCTGCACTACTGCGATGGCCAAGGCCGGTGGGGTGCCGAGGAGATCGAGTTCCTGCGGGAAGTAGCGGATATGGCCGGCAGTGCGATCGCTCACGCTAACCTGGCGCGGGAATTGCAGTCGGCGCGATCGCAAGTGGAAGAAGCCTTGCGTTTGAAAAGCCAGTTCCTGCTCACGATTAACGACCAAATTCGCAATCCCCTGAACGGCATCATTGCCCCTCTGACGCTGGTTCTAGATGATATGGTGGACGATCGGGCGGAGGAGCGGGCTTTTCTCCAAGACGCTTACCGCTCGGCGCTCCATCTCTATGAAATGGTGAATGACATCCTGAATTTCAAGGCTAAACCGGCTCACATGCAGCTGGAATTGCTGCCGGTCAATTTAAATAAACTTCTCAGAGATGTGCAGCGCTATACGCTAGCTCAGGTGCTCAATAAGCAGCTCTACCTCAACATTCAAATGCCCGCTGAGGAAATTCTCGTGTGCGCCGACTACCAGCGGCTGCTGCAAGTCCTGTTAAATCTGGCCGGCAATGCCATCAAATTCACCCATTTTGGTGGGGTGACGATCAGTGCCGAGGTGCTCAGACAGAGGGCGATCGTTCACGATCGAGAGCGTCCGGGAATAGTGGAAGTGCGCGTGTCTGACACCGGCATTGGGGTGCCGGTGGAATATCAGCGCCGGCTGTTTGAACCTTTCTTTCGAGTGCACGGCTCCACCACAAGTCCCTACCCGGGCAGAGGTCTGGGTCTGGCGATCTCCAAAAAGCTGGTGGGAGCAATGGGGGGCGAGATTCATTTTTACAGTATGGGCGAGGGACTGGGATCGACAGTCACCTTCACTGTGCCGCTCTATTGAGTGCCGGTGAGGGGAACCGTACTGAACCCTCGACTTGACTTCTTCTAGAAAATGTGATAGGGCGGGACGGAGGGCGTCTCGCCTGCAGCCGGTCGTTTTCAAAATTTTGACAGGATTCTTATACTAAGAAATAGTTAACGATACCGAGAGGATTCCATGACCGAGCTTCCTTCGGCTCGCGACTTATTTCGAGCCGCTTACGAAAACCGGTACACCTGGGATGGCGACTTTCCCGGCTACAGCGCAGATGTTGAGCTCAAGCAGGGTGAAGAAGTCTACACCGGCTCCCTTCGCATCAATCGCGACTATAGTGTGGAAGTCACCGGCATCGAAGACGAAGAGGTGAGACAGAGTGTCTACACCCAGCTGCGGGACGTGGTCACCCACCGCAAACGGAACTCCTTTGAGGAGTCCCACGGGAAAAACACCTTCAGCACCGGCACAGCAGACGGCACCGGCGCGCTGGAGATTCTTGTCAAAGGCGACTCGATGGGGTCTAACTACAAAATCCGGGGCACCGAAATTTGCCAGGTGAGCCGGGTGATGGGCCGGATCGCATTTGTGATTGACACCCACGAAAGCTTGGACACAGGGTCGGGCTACGCTGCCAGCCGGTACGACGCCGTTTTCCGCAACCCCCAGACGAATGACATCATCCGCGAACTGCAATTTGAAGACACCTACGAGAAAATCGGCGATTACTGGGTGATGACGCGCCAAGTCGTCCACTCCAAGGAAAATGGCTCCGTCACCACCACCGAGTTCAACTTCTCCAACGTCAAGCTGCTCGAGCTGGTAGCGGTTTAGCCGTCGGGCGCTTTCTGGCGGGCAAGCATGCGCTGCCGGCACCCACAAGGGGTGCCCCCACAGCATGCTCAACGAGACAGACGAGGCGGCGAACAAGATAGGATCGATATAACCCTCAATTGCATGGAAAAATTTTTGGGAGGAAAACCATGTCGGAAACTCTAGAACTCACAGCTGAAAACGTTGAAACTGTTTTGGATGAAATGCGCCCCTACCTGATGTCGGATGGCGGCAATGTTGAGCTTGTAGAAATAGATGGCCCTGTTGTGAAGCTGCGGCTCCAGGGAGCCTGCGGTTCTTGTCCGAGCTCGACAATGACCCTGAGGATGGGGATTGAGCGCCGGCTTCGCGAATTAATCCCGGAAATTGCAGAAGTCGAGCAGGTGCTGTAGTCAGCGGGCGCAGGGCGCTGGCCGCAGGGTATGGGGCATTGGGCATCATCGCGTTGGGCGCGGGGCATTGGGCGTAACTAATTCCCCGCCCCGATTTCCCAACTGCGGTTAATCAACCGGATAGGATCAAACATCCCACACTGCACCCCACACCTGACAGCTGAGAAAAAGCTGACGCATCATAGCGGAAAAGTGATACATTGAACAGGGAAAGCAAAAATGAAGAATTCACCAGCAAGACTTGCACTCGCTGTGGCCATGCCCACACCCGTTTAGGTGGTTCCAAAGTTTTCCACTGTCCCAGTTGCGGGTTTACGCTATCTCGGGACTAGAATGGCGCTTTCGGGATTTTCCTGAAAGCTTTGCGGGATACCGCCTCTATCGTCTTTGATGGCGATAGTGCCATCGTTGCACTGTCCGGTAATACCCGGAACAATGTCGCGTAAATGTATCAGCAAGCTGCTTTTCCCTGTTTGTTTTTAAGCGCAATCCCATGCCCCATCCGCTATACGTCGCTTTCATCTGGCACCAGCACCAGCCGCTCTACAAAAGCCGCACTGCGGGAGAGTACCGGCTGCCTTGGGTGCGGCTGCACGGTACGAAAGATTACTTAGATCTCGTGCTGCTGCTCTTGCGCTATCCAAAGCTGCACCAAACGGTAAATCTGGTTCCCTCGCTGATCGTGCAGATCGAGGATTACGTCGCCGGCACGGCGTTTGACCCTTACCTGACAGCGGCGCTGACGCCAGCCGAAGAACTGACTAAGGAACAGAAGTATTTCATCATCGAGCATTTTTTTGACGCCAACCACCACACCTTAATTGACCCCCACCCCCGCTACGCGCAGCTCTATGGCCAGCGGCAAGACAAAGGATGGCCCTGGTGCCTGGAAAATTGGAGCCTGCAAGATTACAGCGATTTGCTCGCTTGGCACAACCTGGCTTGGTTCGACCCCCTGTTTTGGGATGAGCCAGAAATTGCTAAATGGTTAGAGCAGGGGAAGGACTTTACTCTCACTGACCGGCAGCAGATTTATGCCAAGCAGCAAGAAATTATGGGGCGCATTATACCACAACACCGGAAAATGCAAGATGCCGGCCAGTTGGAGGTGATAACTTCTCCCTACACTCACCCGATTTTGCCGCTGCTGGCCGATACGGATGCCGGTCGGGTGGCAATTCCGGAGATGATTTTGCCGGAACAGCGCTTCCAGTGGGAGGAGGACATTCCCCGCCACTTGAGCAAAGCTTGGGATATGTACAAAGACCGATTTGGCCGGCAGCCGCGCGGTTTGTGGCCATCTGAGCAAGCGGTCAGCCCCGCAATTTTGCCCCACATTGCCGATCAAGGCTTCAAGTGGATCTGCTCGGATGAGGCCATCCTGGGCTGGACGCTGAAAACCTTTTTCCACCGGGACGCTACGGGTAATGTCTGCGAACCGGAGGCGCTGTACCGGCCTTACCTGCTCCCAACTGAATACGGTGACTTGGCAATTGTGTTTCGCGATCACCGGCTGTCGGATTTGATTGGCTTTACCTACGGATCGATGAAGCCGGAACGGGCGGCGGCTGACCTGGTTGGCCACTTGGAGGCGATCTCCCGCTGCCTGAAACAGCGCCAGCCCGAAGGGGGCACAGCCCTGGAACAGCCCTGGCTGGTGACCATTGCCCTCGACGGCGAGAACTGCTGGGAGCACTACCTCGAAGACGGCAAACCCTTCCTGGAAGCCCTCTATGAAACCCTCAGCGAGGATGACGGCATAAAACTTGTTACCGTTTCCGAGTTTATCGAGCAGTTCCCCCCGACAGAAACCCTGACCCCCAGCCAGCTGCACAGCGGTTCTTGGGTGGATGGCAGCCTGACAACCTGGATTGGCGACCCAGCTAAAAATCGGGCGTGGGATTTGCTGGCCCAAGCGCGACAAGTGCTGGCAAATCATCCGGAAGCGACAGAAAAAACCAATCCGGAAGCGTGGGAGGCGCTGTACGCAGCGGAGGGTTCTGACTGGTTCTGGTGGTTTGGGGAAGGTCACTCCTCCAACCAGGATGCCATGTTCGACCAGCTGTTCCGGGAGCACCTGATCGCTCTCTACCAAGCGCTGGGCGAGCCGGTGCCCGAACAGCTGTACCGTGGGGTGGAAGTTCACGAGGTGCGGGGAGATCGCCGCCCACAAAGTTTTATTCATCCGGTCATCGATGGCATGGGCGACGATCAGGACTGGGACAAGGCCGGTCGCATCGAAGTGGGCGGAGCGCGGGGGACGATGCACCGCAGTTCCGCTATCCAGCGCCTCTGGTACGGCGTAGATCACCTGAATTTCTACCTGCGGCTGGATTTCAAGAGCGGTGCGCGACCGGGTAAGGACTGCCCGCCGGAACTGAATTTGCTGTGGTACTATGCAGACCGGCCCATGCACAACAGCCCCGCACCCCTGAAGGAGGTTCCGGATGAAGCGCCACTGAACTATTGGTTCCGCAACCACCTGCAGGTAAACCTGCTGACGCACTCGTTTGTGTTTCAGGAGGCTGGCGAACACAGCACATGGCACGTCCGTGCCGGTCGCGCTCAAGTGGCGGTCAACAAGTGCTTGGAGGTGGCGATTCCCTGGGCGGATTTGCCGGTGGACCCTGACTGGTCGCTGCGGCTGATTTTGCTGCTCTCGGATGCCGGTCGTTTCTGTGATTATTTGCCGGAAAACGGTCTGATTCCGATTGAGGTGCCGTAACGGAAACCTCACCCCCTAACCCCCTCTCCGAAGCGCGGAGAGGGGGAACAAGAGGAATCTTACTACCCCTCGTTCCCAGGCGGAGCCTGGGAACGCCGTGAAAGGAGGCTCTGCCTCCTTAAGTAGCAACTTGGGTTATATAAGAGAAAATGAGCGCATGTGAGTGAGGACTTTCTACCCAGTTGAGATAGACAGTATTTTAGACTCTGGCTGAAAAAGCTTTCCTGCCATTTTTTCAATCCAAAATCCAAAATCCAAAATCCAAAATTGGTATTAGCCCTCACTGCGAACCGGCTTAAGCGTCTTTGACGGGACGCATGGTGGGGAAGAGGATGGCGTCGCGGATGCTGAGCGTGTCTGTCAGTAGCATCACGATCCGGTCCACTCCGATTCCCATGCCGGCACAATTGGGCATTCCCAAGGATAAGGCTTGGATGAAGTCTTCATCCATTGGGTGCGCTTCGTCATCACCGGCTTTTTTCTGCGCCAGCTGCTCTTCAAACCGCTTGCGCTGCTCTTTCGGATCGTTCAATTCCGAGAAGCCATTGGCGCATTCTGTGCCGGCAATAAATAGCTCGAACCGCTCCACAAAACCGGGCTTGCTGCGGTGTCCTTTGGCGAGGGGGCTGACTTCGACGGGGAAGTCGATAATGAAAGTTGGCTGAATCAGGGTTGGCGCTACCTGCTTGTCAAAGACGGTGTAGAGGACGTAACCCAAACTCTGCTTTTCCAGATTGGAGAGGTGCGCTCCGAGCTTTTCGGCGGCGGCGATGGCGTCTGGCAATTGCAAGCTGTCAAAATCCAAGCCGGTTTTATCTTTGACGGCTCCCACCATTGTTTGGACTTGCCAGTGCTTCCCGGTGAACGTGGGATAGCTGCCGGTGTGGTCGTACTGGCGCTCTAAATTGATAATTTGCCCCTGATATCCTATCTGCTTGCGGTCGCCAAAAACAGCAGCGCCTGCGTTGCAGATCACCTCTTCTACGACAGCCAGGATGTCGAAGTAGTCGGCGTAGGCTTGGTAAACTTCCAGGGAGGTGAATTCAGGGTTGTGGGTGCTGTCAATGCCTTCGTTTCTGAAGACTCGCCCCAGTTCAAAGACGCGCTCGAAACCGCCGCAAATTGCCCGCTTCAGGAAGAGTTCTGGAGCGATGCGCAGGTACAAATCTACGTCGAGGGCGTTGTGGTGGGTGATGAAAGGTCTGGCGGCGGCTCCGCCATAAATGGCTTGCAGGGTGGGGGTTTCTATTTCATAAAAGCCGGCGCTCCACAGGTAAGTGCGGATGCTTTGCAGGATGCGGCTGCGCAAGACAAATCGCTGCAAGGATTCTGGATTGCCGGCCATGTCCATTTCCCGGTGCCGGCGGCAGGTTTCCGGGTCATTAACTCCGTAATAGGCGTCGGGAAATTGGATGGTGGCTTTTGAGAGGACTTGCAATTCCCGCACCTGGATGGAGAGCTCTCCGCGCTGGGTGCGACAGGCTATTCCTTCTGCGCCGACAAAATCGCCGATGTCGAGGAGTTTTTTAATCTGGTCGAAGGACAAGCCGGTTTCGCCGGTGACTAGACTTTTCTCGATTTTGAGCTGAATTTTGCCGTCGGCGTCTTTGAGGTCAATAAAGCAAATTTTTCCGCTGTCGCGCTTGGAGGTAATGCGACCGCAAAGGCGGAGAGACTGTTCTTCTGGGTCTGTCTGTCCGTTTTGGAGTTCTTTCCCGGGTTGGGCAAATATGTCGTGCACCTGCTGTGTGGTGTGCGACCGCTGGTAAGACGGGCTGGGATAGGGCTCTATGCCTATCCCCCGCAGTTCATCTACTTTCTGCGACCGTACTTCTGTTTCGCTGCGTGTCATCCGCTGTTATCCTTTGTTAGGGCAAGCTCGTTATTATAGCATACAGGTGGCGGAGTTGTGCCATCCTGAGGACAGGCGGGAGGCCTGTCCTACGTCTGGCAGGACGCCTGTCCTAGGTCTTCCCCTGCGCCGGCGCTTTCCCTGCGCCCATCAAGAAACCGGGTTTCTTTTAGAAACCCGGTTTCTGGCGGTTGTTTTGCGCAGCAAACCTGTTAGGATTAATTATGTCTGCCAGCTTACTTACAGGGTTTCATAGCTGGCGCTACGCTGTGACTAGATGGCAGAAAGCCGGTTGGTTTGAGAAAGGGAGTTTGCCAACTTTAGGGAGATTGAGGACAGCGAATCTCGCCTTCTCTAATATAAATGACGGCCTGACAACGGGTGAGAAAGTCCATTCCCACCAGACCATCTGCAAAAGTGGTTGCCGGCAAAGTGTAGGCGAGCATGGGGAAATTGTCCACATGATGACCCAAACAGCTGAACCAAGGGACAGCCACCACCGGCGCTGCAACAGTGCCACCCCCTGTGAGGGTTGTGAGCCGGCGCAGAGGATTTTGCAGGTCGCAACCCAGAGCCTCTAGAACGCTGACCCGCAATAGAGTATAGGAGGAGCCTGTATCTACCAGCAACCTAACTTCCCTAACACTGCCATCTCTTCCACCGGCGGCGGCTTGTACCAGCAGTAAGTTTCCGTAGCGCGAACACCGATAAATTCTTTGTGCACTCACAGCATCACCGCGTAATCTTCAGGAATAGGGCCAGTATATTCGATGGCGATTGACTTGATGTGTTTAAACCTCATCAGTGCTTTGTCTATTTCATCTCGGTCGGCTGAGTGAGCTAAGACTTCGCCCCGATACACATTCCACTCGAAGTCGGTTTCGGTGTCAGCAATCAGCACCCACTGGCGCGGGTAGCGGCTGCGGATTTCTTCAATCGTCAAAATTTCGCCGGTCGGCTGGTAGCCGGGGTTGTTGCTGTACCGGACAGGTTTGCTATCTTGACTTTCGAGTTGGGAGGATTCCTCTGATTTTTTCTCTGCCGCTAGAATGTGGGGGTGGGGAGTTGCCGGCTGGCTCTCACCGGCTGGCTGAGTGAGGCGCTGTTCGCGGAATTGGAGAAAGGCGATAAAATCAGCGACTTGTTTGAGCTGTTCTTCGCTGAGTCGGTCTAGTTCCTGTCCGAGGTGTTCTTTGATGCCGGTCATTTTAATTTCTCCTGAGTCAGGATGGAGCGCGAATCTCTGGATTAATTATAGCGTTTCGTAATGCCGGTTGTGAGCAGGGTTAGGCGCACTGGCAAGCGGCTGTGCGCCGCCCTAAAAGCTGCTGGGTGTACCCCAGGGGATTGGGCTAAAGCCCAACTACAAACCTTCAATCTAGCAGGTGCCAGATTTGCGCCGGCGGCACGAAGCCTATACCAGCCAGCTAGCACCGGCTGCCGGTTAGAAAGCTTTGGCTCCTTCTAATTGGCAATAAGTGCCAGATTTTACTGTTGCCAAAGCCCGCCTTCGCGGGCTTTGTTTGTATAGCGGCAGGTTGAAACCTGCCGGCTCTCCGAATGCCCGCTAGGTAGCAAGACATAATTAAGCATAACATTGGGGAGGCTAGAAACCAGATTTCTCAAAGAGTCGCCCCTAGCCCGCGAAGGCGGGCTTTCTCTGTATAGCGGCAGGTTGAAACCTGCCGGCTCTCCGAAAGCCGGCTAGGGATATAGACATAATTAAGCATAACATTGCGGAAGCTATAAACCAGGTTTCTCAAAGAGTCGCCCCTAGCCCGCGAAGGCGGGCTTTGTTTGTATAGCGGCAGGTTTAAACCTGCCGGCTCTCCGAATGCAGGCATTCGTAGCTAGACCTAATCAAGCATAACATTGGGGAGGCTAGAAACCAGCTTTTTCAAAGAGTCGCCCCTAGCCCGCGAAGGCGGGCTTTGTTTGTATAGCGGCAGGTTTAAACCTGCCGGCTCTCCGACTGCCGGCTCTCCAAAAACCGGCTCTCCGACTGCCGGCTCTCCAAAAACCGGCTCTCCAAAAACCGGCTCTCCGAAAACCGGCTCTCCGAATGCCGGCTCTCCTGCTAGCTATCCTGCCGGCGCAACCGCCACCACCTTCTCAGCTTCATCTATCGCTATGCCAGCCACGCCAAACTGCTCAATAACCCAAGCATTCGTTGTCAAGTGAGTGCTAATTTCCGCCACGCGGTACTGACTCCGCTCCGACGACGCCAAAGCAGCCGGCAGCAGCAACTGATCTGCCAAGTGAACATCGGCAGGCGCACCGTTTTTATGGAACTCAAAAAATTCCTCAACCGCCATTTCCGCCACTTTTTCCGCCGGCACCCCCAAACGCCCCAAACTGCTGAACCCAGCCAAACTATTCTCATACGATGCCGTCAGGAAAATCCCCGCCCCCGGCGCGACACCTCGCTCCCGCACCGGCTGCACCGTGGCTCTAATATTCGCCTCGCGCAATAAATTCTCAGCGCGGTGAGCCATCCGGTTAGGAATGTGCGAAGGCAATTCCGTCACCGCCGCCAAACCCCGCACCTTTTGCAGCGCGCCGCGCTCCAGAAGGTTCAGCCCGCTAATGGTGCTGCTGCCGGTGACGCGCAGTTCCACCTCTCCCCCACCTTTGGGATACCACCCCCAAGCGCGGAGGCGCACCTGTGCCCGCACCCCCATCCGGGCAATCGTGGGCAGAAATACCTGTTCGATGTAGGTCACTGGGGGGCTGAAGGCAACGTGGGTTCCGCCGCGCAGCGTCACCACCGAATCGCCAGAGGCTTTCGCCAGGGGAAGCAAAACCGTCTGCAAAACCAAACTGACAGCGCCGGCTGTCCCCACCTCGAAAGTGTACTGTCCCGCCTGGGGGGGAGCGCCGGGAATAAACTCCAGAAAAGTTGATTCCAGCTTGTCCCCCCACACCGAAGCTTGACAGACAGACGCAAGAGCCCGCACGCCGGTGAGGTGTTGCGCAGCCAGTCCGGGTTTGGAGCGACCGGCACGGATGGCGATAATGCGGATGGGGGTGCCGGTGATGGCGGCGAGACTGAGCGAAGTGCGCAGCACCTGTCCGCCGCCTTCGCCATAGGAACCGTCGATAACAATCATAAGGAATTTTGATTAGAGATGGGAAACCTACTGAATTCAGGGCAGTCACGGGGGGCATCAACCCAGACCGTTTCTGGAGCGAGCCGGAGAGCGGGCCGTAAATGTTACGTCTGATTGATTTACTTTTAAAATAAACCGCCAAGACGCCAAAAACGCCAAGAAGGAAGAGGACATAGGAAGAGGAGAGAAAAATTAATAGGGGCAATTGACCGGAAATGATAGAACTGTGAGCTGTCACCCCACACCCGAAGTGCGGGGTTTTGGCCGTGCCGGTTTTAACCGCCCAGTTCAGCTGTAGGGGTGGCCCCCCGTGGCATCGGTGTCAACTTAAGCTCCTGGCGATTGAAATCGCGGCACTACAACCAAGTCCGCCTCCCTTGGACTTAAGAGAAGAGCTAGAATCTTAAAACCCTTGCCTTGCGGGTTTTGTCTGTATAGCTGCGGTTTCAACCGCCCAGAGACTACGGGACACAGCTTAAGTTGACACTAATGCCCCCCGTGGCCGCCCCCCTGACACCAATGCTGCGCCGCGCTGCCACGGAGGGCTGCACCGCTGCCACAAAAAGGCAAAAAAGCGCTTTGACCCTTCACCCGTATGATGGAGGAAGGACGAAAGAAGCGAGATTTGTACTGAGGAACATGGGCGCGATTTGGGAAATTGACTTTTACAGCCGTCCAATTTTGGACGAGCAAGAGAAAAAACGTTGGGAACTGTTGATATGCGAGAGTCCTTTGGAAACGCGCCGGAGTAATGAATCGCTGTTTCGGTTTAGCAAATTTTGTGCGGCGAATGAGGTGAATTCAATCTGGCTGGGCAATGCCATAAAAGAAGCGACCGCCTCCGCACCGGCACCGCCGACAAAAATTCGCTTCTTCCGCAGGCAGATGACAAATATGATAACCAAAGCGTGCAACGACTTGGGGATTGCAGCTAGCCCGAGCCGGCGCACAGTCACCCTGCACCGGTGGTTGCAAGAGCGGATGCAGGACTTCTACCCAAACCAGCCAGGATATCAGGCAACTGCTGCGGCGTCAGCCTCAGTGCGCTACGAGACGCAGAAACCCCTGCCCCTGCCCGACGCCTTGCTGGGCGACCGCTGGGCGTTCGTGACCTTGGAAGCCGGTGCCTTTGACGAAATGCACGAATGGGACATAAGTTTTGGCGAGGGGTTCCCGCTGTGTTCAACCTCGGCAAGCGCCTCCCCCATCACGCCAGAGACGGCCATTCCGGGCTTCATCGTTTTTTCAAACCGCGCCCTAGCGCTGGCCGGCTGGATGTCTGGGCTGGAACTGGCATTCCTCAAGGTTGATGGCAACCCGCCGGGAAAATTGATCCTGGAAACCGGAGCCAGTGAGAGCTGGATTCTGGCCAATCTGCCAGACCGGCAAACTCAAGAGGAAGCTTTGAAATTTGAGCGAGGCAAGCAAAACGCCGAAACCTTGCATTTTATAGCAGTTCAGTCCAGTCCGCAATCAGAAAGCTTTGCCGGCTTTTGGCTGCTGCAGGAACTCAATCTGCCGTAAAGTAAATGCAGAACAATTAGCTGTTAGCTGTTAGCAATTAACTAATGGCTAATCGCGAGCCAGCTAATCGCGAGCAAGGTATCATGGGGTCAGAAAATTTGCAACAAGAGGCGTCGCCAGAACAGCTGCTAGAGTTAGCGGCAAAAGCGGGGGCGGAAGCTGCTGAGGTGTTTCAGGTGAGTTCCCTGTCGCGACCGGTGTTTTTTGAGGCGAACCGGCTCAAACAGCTGGAAAGCGCCCAGTCAGAAGAGACAGCGCTGCGGCTGTGGCGGGACGGGCGTCCGGGGCTGGCGGTGGCCTGCGGGCCTGCGGACGCCCAAACACTGGTGGAGCGGGCTCTGGCGCTCAGCCACCTCAATGAACCGGAAACGATAGAACTAGCGGCAGATGGCCAGACAGTCTATCCTGACTTGGGATCGCCGGTGCCTGCCGAAGTGCTTGCCGACTGGGGAAAAGAGGCGATCTCCCTGATTCGAGACGCCTATCCAGAAATCCTCTGCTCCGCTGAGTGGGATTGCGAGGTGGAAACCACCCGCCTGATCAACTCTCAAGGGCTGGACTGTCGCTATACAGACACCACCCTCAGCTGCTACCTTTCAGCTGAATGGGTGCGGGGAGATGATTTCTTGAGCGTTGGGGATGGCCAAACGCAGCGCGGCAGCCTGGAGCCGGCGGCGCTGGCCAATCACATTTTGCAGCGGCTGGAGTGGGCCAAAGAAAACGTCGCGCCCCCGACCGGTCGCGTGCCGGTGCTGTTCACCGCCAAAGCGGCGGACATGCTCTGGGGCACCGTCGGGTCCGCCCTGAATGGCAAACTGGTAATTGAGAAATCTTCTCCCTGGAGCGATCTGCTCGGACAGCAGGTGATTTCCGACGCCCTGACGGTTCGCCAGGAACCTGATGCCGGCCCGTTTAGCTGCCCCTTTGACGATGAAGGCACTCCCACCCGATCTCTCGTCTTTATCCAAAACGGGGTCTTGCAGCTCTTCTATACGGACCGCCGCACCGGTCGTTTGCTGGGGGGCGGCACCACCGGCAATGGCTTTCGCCCCGGTTTGGGCAGCTATCCCACACCCGGGCTGTTTAATTTGCTGATTCAGCCTGGAAGTCTTTCCCTGCTGGAGCTGATTGGCAAGCTGGATGAGGGACTGGTGGTGGACCAGATGCTGGGCGGCGGTGCCGGCATCTCTGGCGACTTCTCCGTCAATGTCGATCTCGGCTACCGAGTCAAAAATGGCCAGATTGTCGGGCGGGTTAAAGACACAATGGTGGCCGGTAATGTCTACACAGCTCTCAAGCAGCTGCTTGAATTAGGCGGCGATGCCGACTGGAACGGCGCTTGCTATACGCCGTCTGCGATTGTGGGGGGGCTGTCTGTCACCGGCAAAAATTAAGGGGATTGGGCATGGGGCATCATCGCATTGGGCATTGGGCCTTGGGTTAATTATCAACTTTTCTCCCAACCCTTAACCCCTAACGTTAGGTCTTAGGTTTTAGGTTTTAGGTTTATGGTGGGAAGCTATTGCGCATTTAATTTATGCTATCCATCTCTATCCCTCGTTTCCAGCCAGAGGCTGGGAACGAGCCTCGGTCGGCAGAGCCTCCTTTTTTCTATAAGCATATTAAAAGCGTAACAGCTTAGAGCGGGGCTCTCATTTGAATGAAGTCGGCCCCAGAAACCCGGTTTCTTTAAGAAACCGGGTTTCTCAGCACCTCACTAATATGAGGAACGCTAGATCTAACTGCCAACACCTAACCCCTAACACCTAACCCCTAAACCCTAACCCCTAAACCCTAACCCCTAAACCCTAACCCCCCTAACATGGGCATGGGGCATGGGGCATCATCGCATTGGGCGTAACGAATCTCAAGGCCCCGGTCTGCGCCATTGCGGTCAATCAACTGAAGACGATATAAACCGCTTATATCGGAAATAAACTTGCCTGATAAAAACAGATTAGCGTGCTCTGCTGAGAGCCGGCTGAGAAAACTAGAGAAAAATAACAGACGCATTCGCACTAGCCTGAAGGGGTGAGGAGAGATTGTGAAATCAAGGCATGAAGATAACAGTGAGAGCAGCAATGTTGTGCAGTAATTATATCACAAAAACAGCAGATTTAACTGGAGATCAGCAGGGAGAGCAAATCCCCTCGTCTTCTCCCCCTACCCGCTGGCGGGGAGGGGGTAGGGGGGTGGGGTTCTTCGACGGTCTGCTTCTGGTTGCGCTCCTTCGGAATGGCGGGGGGGCAAATACCGGCGATCGGGACCGGGTGGGAGTCCCGGATGTTTTAAAGCGCGTTTTTTTAAGAAAGAAAATAGAAGAGTTATGAGTTATAAGCTGTTAATAGAAAACTCATTCCTCAAAAGCCAAAATTCAGTCAGGGCGCTGGCGTCTGTATTAATCCGACCGAAACGGCTAGCGATTTTTGAAGCGTGTCTGATTGGCTTGGTTTGCGGGCTAGCGGGTGTGTTGCTGAAACAGGGCGTGGGATGGCTGGGAGGGTGGCGAGTTCACGCCTCCCTGCTGATACCTGCCTGGGTGTTGCTGCCGGGTGCCGGAGCGCTGGGGGGACTGCTCACCGGCGCGCTGGTGGAGCGCTTGGCACCGGAAACCGCCGGCAGCGGTATCCCTCACGTCAAAGCCGCCCTGGCCGGTGTGGGGCTGTCCCTGGACTGGCGCACCGGCATCGTCAAGCTGGCGGGCACGATTTTAGCAGTGGGTTCTGGGCTGACCCTGGGGCGGCAGGGGCCCACGGTGCAGATTGGAGCCTCTCTCGCCGCCGGCATCTCTCACTTGATGCCCACCTCGCCGGACTACCGGCGGCAGCTGATTGCCTGCGGGGCAGCAGCTGGGCTAGCTGCCGGTTTCAATGCGCCGATTGCCGGTGTTTTATTTGTGGTGGAAGAACTCCTGCACGACATCTCTGGACTAACCCTTGGCCCAGCGATTATCGCCTCTTTCATCGGTGCCGTCGTTTCCCAGGTGTTGGGTGGCGACAGCCTGAACCTGAATCTAAACGCTTACAATACCCGGTTCGAGGCTCAGGAGATTCCCGTCTACGTGATCCTGGGCGTGCTGGCTGGGTTGCTGGGCACCCTGTTCAGCAAAGGGATTGTGGCGCTTTTAACCTTCAACCGGCGAGTGCTGCGCCTGGGACTGCCGTTGCGGATAGCGCTGGCGGGGCTGATCTGCGGGTTGGTGGTGGCGGTGCTGCCGGTCGGGTTCCGCAACAACAGCGGCTTGCGGGAGTTCCTGCTCACCGGCGAAGCGAGCTGGAGAATGAGCTTGGTTGCTTTTGTCGCTCACTTTTTGCTCACCATTATTGCCGCCGGTTCGGGAGCGCCGGGCGGGCTATTTGCGCCCTCTCTGGTGCTGGGGTCCGCCCTCGGCCACATGGTGGGAGTCTTGCAGTTGGGGCTGACCGGCATCGGGGAGCCGGTGACTTACGCCCTGGCGGGAATGGGGGCGTTTTTTTGTGCCGTGTGCAGAGCCCCGATCACAGCGGTGGTGATCGTGTTCGAGATCGCCAAGGACTTCCAGCTGGTGCTGCCTTTGATGATTGGCTCTATCGTTGCCTACTTGGTAGCGGAGAAGGTGGACAAGCAGTCGCTTTACGACCGGCTTCTGGAGTTGAATGGCATTCAGCTGAAAAAGGACAAGCCTAAGGAGGGAATTTTGGCTGAGCTGGCGGCGTCAGACGTGATGCAGCGCCGCGTCGAGACGTTGGCGAGCCAGATGAGCTTGGATGAAGTGCTGCAGGCGTTCTCTCGCTCCCACCACCGGGGATTTCCAGTGGTAGATGACGGCCATCTAGTGGGTATTGTCACCCAGACAGATTTGGCGAATGCCAGCAAGCGCCAGCTGCCGGGGAATACGCCCCTGTGGGAGATTATGACGCCGAATCCGATGACGGTCAGACCGGTGGATACGCTGAGTGAGGTTTTATACCGGCTGAACCGGTACAACCTCAGCCGGCTGCCGGTGACGGAGGGGCGCAAGCTGGTGGGGATTATTACCCGCAGCGATATTATCCGGGCGGAGAGCGATAAGCTGACGGGGGAGAAGGCTCAGACGGGCCCGCACCCGGCCCCCTCTTATGTGGTGTATCAAACCCGCTCGCCGGCGACGGGGCAGGGGCGGTTGCTGGTGCCGCTGTCCAACCCGCAAACGGCACCGGCGCTGCTGCGACTGGCGGCGGCGATCGCTCGGGAGCAGGACTGTGAGCTGGAGTGCCTGCAGGTGATGGTGGTGTCGCGCCACAGCGCGCCGGCGGAGACGCCGGTGAGGACGGCCAAAAGCCGCCGCTTGCTGCAGCAGGCCGATCGGATAGGGCGAGACTGGGGGGTGCCGGTGCACACGCAGGTGCGGGTGGCGCACGATGTGGCGCAGGCGATTCTGGAAACCATTGACGAGCGGCACATCGATCTAATTTTGATGGGCTGGAAGGGCAGCACCTCCAGCCCGGGCCGGATTTTCGGCAATGCGGTGGATACGGTGATCCGGCAAGCCCCCTGTGACGTGGTGCTGGTGAAATGGGGGACAGGGCATGGGGCGCAGGGCGCTGGGCACCGGCAAGAAAAGGAATTGCCAGCGCCCAGTGGCGAGTCGCCCAGTGGCGAGTGCCCAATACTCAATTTGAAACGCTGGCTGGTGCCGATGGCGGGGGGGCCAAATTCCCAGAGGGCTGTGCAACTTTTACCGGCGCTGTGTTCGCTCGGGGCGCAGCCGGAAGTCAGGCTGTGCCAGGTTTTCGGGCCGGCTGTGCCAAAGCCAGACACAGCGGTGCTTGACACAGCCGAGCTGTTTCTGGAGCGGCGGCTGAGGGTGCCGGTGATTTCTACGCCGGTGTGTGCGCCTTCGGTGCCGGAGGCTTTGATAGATTTGGCGCAGAAGGATCAGTGCGACGTGATTGTGCTGGGCGCGAGTCGGGAGGGGATGCTGCAGCAGGCGATTAAGGGGAATATTCCGGAAGCGATCGCAAGGGGTTGCGACTGCACGGTGATGCTGGTGCGCAGTGCGGTGGCGTGAGGGGGGCTGATATAGCAGTATGCACTTAGGTTAAGACACAAAGGACAGGCGAGACGCCTGTCCTACGCCTTTTATCTCAGGCCACTGATCTCTTAAGCAATATGACTGCTGCTATAGCACAAGTTCCCACACACTCGTGTGGGAACGAGGCATCTGCGTTAATCAGCGTCCACCTGCGGTTAAAAATCCACCCCTCGCTTCAGTTCGACGCCGTGATTGGCGTAGTGTTTGTGACAGAATACTTCCGAGTGAACGCTAGCCAAATCAAAGTAGGCCGGCATGTTGTGACACCGGCCAGTAATAATCACTTCTGTATCGCGGGGCTTGCGCAGCAAAGCTTCCACAATTGGCTCCACCGGCAGCAGTTCTAAATCCACTGTGGGATTGAGTTCGTCGAGTATAATTGTTTTGTACAAGCCGGATGCGATCGCAGCCCTAGCAATCTCCCAGCCGCGCTCCGCCTCGACGTAATCCAGTTCTTGCTGCTGCCCCCGCCAGACTATGGCATCTCGACCGCAGCGCTGGTGATCGACCAGGTGAGGGTAGCTTTGCCGCAAGGCGGCGATCGCAGAGTCTTCTGTGTAGCCGCTGCCGCCTTTGAGCCACTGCACAATCAGGACGCGGTGGGATTGATCCTGACTGATGCCCCTGCCAATCGCTTGCAAGGCTTTGCCCAGGGCGCTGGTGGACTTGCCTTTCCCCGCGCCGGTGTAAATCTCAATTCCGTCTATGCCGTGTTCCGCCGCTGTCGGGTGGTAGTGGGGTTTCATTTCCGAGTGCAAGTCGGCAATTTCCAGCAAAGCTGCCGGTGCCGCCCGCCCGGTGGCGATGATTTCCAGGTGTTCTGGTTTATGCTGGAGAGTGCGGACGACTTCATCGGCAGGGAGCAAGCCCAAGTCGAGGACGGGATTGAGTTCGTCGAGCACCACAACTGAATAGAGAGCGGAGGCGATTGCGCCTTTGGCGACATCCCAACCCCGCTGCGCTTCCAGGCGGTCAAAGCGGGTAATCTCATCAGGGCCAAAAAATTCGGCTCTGCCGGTGCGCACCTGATCGATTAAATGGGGGAAACCCCGCTGCAGCGCTTCTATCGCCCCATCTTCGTCGTACTCGCGGGCTGGCCCTTTGAGAAACCTCAGCAGGAGGACTCTGGTTGGCTGGGATGTGTTAATCCCCAGCCCAATGGAGCGCAAAACTACGCCGAGAGCCGCCTGGGACTTGCCCTTGCCGGCCCCATCGTAGACGTGAATCTGGCCGACGACACGCTCTTGACGAGCTTGAGCGGTGCGAATGCCGATGCCCATCCTGGTCATATTGTTTTAAATCTGTATCTTGCTGTTTAATCTTAGCGGAAGTCTTGTATCCTTCTAAATAGGCACACACAAAATTTAAGGCCGGATTCACACACGCCAGGGAGTCCCCGGTGGCAGCTGCGGCAACCTCCCTCACGCTCATGGAAGCCGGTACTGCTGCTAAACCCTAAAACCTAACCTCTAAAATGGTATTGCCACTGCGGGCTATCTTATTTCAAGTGCTGTTCCTGCTAATTGCCGTCGCCATAGAAGCAATGATTTTGCGCTGGCGGCTAAAAATGGGGCCCAAGAAGAGTGTGGGATACGCCGCCTCCCTCAATTTGCTATCCACCGTTGCCGGCTGGCTAATTTTCTTTTTCGCCGCACCCCGGCTGTCCCCTGACTTAAAAGCCCAGCTGATCAGTTACATCTTCTTTAATAACTTTTTCTCACCTCCGGCACCATCAAGTCCTGTTTTTTGGATAGTACAAGCCGCTACATTAATATTTTTTATTACCCTATTTATAAAAATAAGATCCTACCAATTGTTTCAGTATTTGAACAAACCTAAACTAAAGCGAGCCGAGGGAACTGGAGAGAGAAGGGCAACGGCACGCTCGGAATATCCTTTATATGTAGAGAACGCTGTCACTATTGGACACGCTGTTGTCTTCGGAGAAGTGCCGCACAAAAAGACACTGAGCGAACCCAAAAACCTCCCTAACAGCTTTGTTATCAGTCGCCGGCAAGCGATAGCTCTCCTGTGGGCCCATGCCGCCAGTCACAGCGCGATATTACTGATTTTGTTCTGTCAAAGCTATTTTTCTCAAAGGCCATGAAAGACTTCCTTAAATTTTTGGCTGAGTGGCGGAAAAGACTGACACCTCCCCGTGTTTTTTCCTGGCAAACTCTAATTTTAATGAGCGTGCTGTGCTGGGGGATGGCCCTGGGGTACAAAATTGTATTCCAGGAGACGGCTTATGAATCAGCAAACGCTGGCGATCTTCTTGCCGGTTTAGCGTGGGTGTTTTTAATTCTAGCCATTGACTGGTGGGCCAGTGAAAAGCCCTGGTATATTGGCGGGTTTCACCTGGGAGCTTGGCTCACGGGGGCGCTAGTCTGTCTGTTTGTCTTTGCAGTTTTTTCGGGAAATTACCGCAGCGGATTTCCGTCTTTTATCTTTTTAATGTGGCCGGTGATCTCCGCCCTGATAGCCCTGCTGCACAAACTCCACAAATCAGCTTCGGATTTATCAGTGGCACAAGTTTTTATTTTAATTTTGGCGAGCTTGCTAATCAGCTGCTGGTGGGAATTTGGCTTTTTGCTCCAAGACTGGTTGCAGGAATATCCGAGCCTGCTAGCGGATAATTTTGAGAGAAGCGCTTTCGTTATCAAAGTGGACTTTTCCCCGAGGGAAAAAGCCAGAGGCGTCCAAATATTGAACTCGCTTGAGGACTTCCTGAAAAGCCATGTCGAGGAGAAACCCTGGCTAGAGGTGAGGGCGTGGCTGTTGGAGATCGACCGGCAGCTTAAACCCTGGCCGGCAAAAGGCCAGCCTTGGCCAGAGGTGCACCAGTGGCTAGTGCAGCTTGACGAGCAGGGAGACGCTTATGACGATAAAATAATGGTAAACCTCGGCAATCTGGAAGAAGATAAGTGGTGGTACATTAAGACTGAGATAGATCTGGATGGCTGGCCGTATGAATTAAAATTGCAAGCCATCTGGCGAGGGCCAACTTCAAACGCTGAAGCGTATGAGATGACAAAGGTTTGCCAGATCGGGCAGACTTATCAGCCAGAAGCTCCCCGCGCCAGTGCGCTTCCCGAACAGGAGCGTGCTGAAACCGGCTTCGTTGAATGCTCGCAGGTGAAGAGCTCTTTAGACAGACGCACCGAATCTAGTGATTAAATGGAGATGAGCGCTACGCTAAAAAAACCGATCTAAGGAGGTTTTGGGTGAATCTGAGCAGAATTTTCACACTCGCCAGCAACGTATTCTGGGACGTGATTCGGGAGCGCGTGCTCTACCTGACCGGCTTTTTTGCTATTCTCTTAGTAGCGGCACAGGCGCTCCTCCGAGAAGTCTCAGCCGGCACGGAGGCCAAAATGCTCGCCGATGTGGGCATCGCCGCTATTGGTGTCTTGGGTTTAATCGTCACCGTCTTTGTGGGAACTGGACTGATTAACAAAGAAATAGACAAGCGGACAGTGCTGGTGTTGCTATCCAAACCGGTCAGCCGGTCAGAATTTATCATCGGCAAACACATCGGGCTGTCAGCGGTGCTAGCCGTTCTCATTGCTTTGATGACCGGCATTTATCTCGGCACTCTCAGTTTCTACAAGATTCCCTACCCACTGGGCAGCATTCTAGTAGCAGCCCTCTACCTGTTTCTGGAGCTATCCTTGCTCACAGCTGTGGGGATTCTGTTTGGGGTTTTTACCAGTTCCCTGCTGGCCACCTTGCTCACCTTTGCCGTCTATGTGATGGGGCACTTGAGCCGGGATTTATTGCAGCTGGGCGAACTTAGCAAAAACCCCACGATCAAAAATCTCACGCAAACGATATATTTAGTCATCCCCGACTTGGCTAGATTCGACCTAAAAAATGAAGCGGTTTACGGACTGTTGCCAGATACAGTAACCCTGCTCGTCAGTGCTGTCTATGGACTGGTATACATCGCGCTCCTGCTGGCGCTGGCAAATCTCATCTTCTGGCGGCGAGAGTTTTGAAGGTGCTGGAATTGGGGATGGGGCATGGGGCATGGGGCATGGGGCATCATCGCATGGGGCATCATCGCATGGGGCATCATCGCATTGGCAATTTCCCCAGTTCGAGAGTTCCCCTACCTAAGCCCTAATCCCTAACACCGAACCCCTAACACCTAACACCTAACACCTAACCCCTGGACAATTAACAACTAACAGTGAACAAATATGCTGACGCAGAAACTGGAACAGCTGAAAAGTATTTTGGCTGAGATGGAGCGGGCGCTGATTGCCTACTCGGGCGGTATTGACAGCACGTTAGTAGCAAAAATTGCTGCCGGCGTGCTGGGAGAGCGCGCCTTAGCGGTGACAGCTGTATCGCCCTCATTGCTGCCGGAAGATTTAGAAGACGCCCGCATCCAGGCAGCTGCAATTGGGATTGCCCATGAAGTGGTGGAAACTCACGAAATGGCAAACCCCAATTACACCTCTAACCCCGTAAATCGCTGCTATTTCTGCAAAAGCGAACTGCACGACACGCTGAAACCTCTGGCAATTCAGCGGGGCTATCCTTATGTGGTGGATGGGGTGAATGCGGACGATTTGCACGACTACCGCCCGGGAATTCAGGCGGCGAAAGAACGCGGCGCGAGATCGCCTCTGGCAGAAGTGGGCGTGACTAAGGCGGAAGTGCGGCAGCTGGCAAAAGAGCTGGGTTTGCCTTGGTGGGATAAACCGGCACAACCCTGTCTCAGTTCCCGCTTTCCCTACGGGGAGGAAATTACAGCCGGCAAACTGCAGCGGGTGGGGCGAGCTGAACGCTATTTGCGCCTGTTGGGTTGGCGGAATCTGCGCGTGAGATCGGAAGGCGACACGGCGCGGATAGAACTTCCGCCGGAACAAATTAAGGAGTTTGTCTTAGCGGCGGATTTGCCGGCGCTGGTGTCAGCGTTTCAGGAATTTGGCTTTGTTTACGTGACGCTGGATTTAGAAGGCTATCGCAGTGGCAAGCTGAATCGGGTTTTGAATTTGGAAGCCGGTGTGGGAGCTTAAAAAAAACGCCTCGCACATTCGTGGGGTGAAGAACCCCACCCCCAACCCCCTCCCCGTCAACGGGGAGGGGGCTAAAGAGCGAGTCTGGTATCCCTCGTTCCCAGGCGGAGCCAGGGAACGAGAATATAGAGGCTCTGCCTCGTTTCGGTATGGCAAGAGATGAGTTACATACGTTGAGGAAAAAGCCGGTGGGTTTAGAGTTAGAGAAGGTGGTTCCGTGGGGTCGCTGCATGGATGAGTACATCAGGATGTTTGACCTGACACCGGCTGATTTACAGCTGTCGGTTCTCGACTGTGCCGGCGGGCCGGCCAGCTTTAATGCGGAGATGACGCGCCAGGGTTACAAGGCGATCTCTTGTGACCCAATTTATCAGTTTACTGCCCATCAAATTGCCCAGCGCATCGAGGAAAGTTACTCAGCGGTTATTGGAGGAGTGTATAATAACATAAACTGCTACGTTTGGCAAGAGATTCAGTCGCCCGAAAATCTGGGGAGAGTCAGAATGGCGGCGATGCGGCAATTTCTGGAAGATTTGCCGGTGGGGGTTCAAGAAGGGCGCTATGTCACGGGTGAGCTGCCGGTGCTGCCCTTCAATACCGGCATGTTTGATTTGGCGCTGTGCAGTCATTTTTTGTTCACCTATTCTGACCACCTGTCACAAGAGTTTCATCTGGATGCGATTCTGGAAATGTGCCGCGTCGCCAGAGAAGTGCGGATTTTTCCCCTATTGAAGATATCCGGGGAAGTGTCGCCCTGGTTGCAGCCGGTGATGGGGGAATTGGCAGCGCGGGGATATGGGGTGGAAAGGGTGCCGGTGCCTTATGAGTTTCAGAAGGGAGGAAACCAGATGTTGCGGGTTGAACTCAGAAACCGGGTTTTTTAAAGAAACCCGGTTTCTCCGAGAAACCGGGTTTCTCACCAAAGCTTATACAGTTTTGCTTTCTACGGGAACCAGATAGCACCCATTAATCCGCCAATTTCCGTCAGGCTGCTTTTCCATCAAGTAAATCGCCCTCACCGGCACCCCATCTTGCCCGAGCAGCAGGACAGGCTGAGCGGGGATTCCCTCCACCGTGGTGAGTTCTTCAAACAGCACGGAGCGAGGGCGATAGACGGGGCTGTACGCGGTTTTTATCATGCGCATAAAGTTTTCCGCCGTTTTGAACTGGGCTTTAATTCCCGGACTGGCGAAGGCGAAAGCGCCGGCTGCATCGTCCTTTTGAAACGCGATAAGCTGGCGCTCGATAACTGAGCGGATGGCGGCGCGATCGGTATCGGTAATTTGCATTTGTAGAGCCTTGACGGGTAAAGTTAGGAGTGAAATGGCGAGAGTCAGTTCCAGGAACCAACGGACGAGAGAAGCTGGCTGAATTTTCTTTCGGTTCATGCCGGCTGCCGGTTAAAGGGTTTCATTAATTATAAGAAGGTTAGCACAGGCAGCGGCAGACTTGGCGAATAGAATGAGCGCCCCCACTGCGAAAGCCCCCACCCGTGGGAACCACCGGCTGAGGGGCAGGAAGTGTCCTGTTCGCCAACAAGTCGCACACATAAGATCCCCCCCTTGCCCTCCCCTTAAAAAGGGGGAGAATCCTTAGCCCCCCTTGTCAAGGGGGGTTGGGGGGAGCGGAACTCTGTGCGACGTGTTAGTGAATAAGACAGGAAAGGGCATTTGCCGGTTCACCTGCTTGACTGGCGCTTCCCGCCGTGGTAAGCTGAATCAGCGAGTTCAGCGGGGGCATGACAGATAGGAAGTATCACCCCCTCTCGTTCCAATTCTTGCAATTTGCCCTCATTCCAGATGGGGAAAAGTTATATTCGCATCTTAACCGACCCAGATAGGGGGAAAATTTTGCAAATCTAATTCTTTAGATTTACTGGTGGATTTAGCCTTAGAAAAATGGCTAGAGCCCACCCTGCCGGTTATGGAATGTGAAGCCCGCACCGGCGGGCTTTGTCTGTATAGCCCCAGGTTTCAACCTGGGGGCAAAATCTCACTCAGGCAATTCCCCAAAGCGCTCCCGATAGCGAGCCACAAGACTCTCCAGTTCCGCCGCCCGCTCCTGGGGTGTGGGCAGCAAAGCGCCCTCGGGCGTCGCCCACCGCAACCAGTGGGCGCTCACATCCTCGTGGGTTCCCTCCCACAGCACCAGCGCCAGCTGCAACTGCCGGCTGATTAGCCGGTTCTGTTCATCGGGTTCAATCGGTTCATACACCCCTTCCCGCAAAGCAAAACCGGCTAACTCCCCACTAAAAGGATCGAACCAGAAATATTCCGGCACTCGCAACTGATTCTGATAAACCAGCTTTTTCTCGCCCTTATCCCGCTCTGCTGTACTGTCTGACAGCAGCTCAATCACCACATCTGGCCCTTTGCCTTCTTGCCAGACTACCCAACTTTTGCGCTCTCGCTTCGGCACATCCAGCACCACAAAAACATCTGCACCCCGGAAATTTTTCTTGCGCAACTGAGCTAACCAGAAATACACAAACATATTGCCGCCGACAAAAATATCTTGTCGCTGCTTCCACAGCAGTCGCAGTGGATCGATCAGCATGTCCATTTGTAGTGCGTGGCGTAGGCTTTCCATAGGAATACCGTCATTGTAGGGAAGTTCATCCTCTGTGGGTGGCAATTCCACCTCATCTGGGTTTGGCTCGAGTAAGGTTATCTGATTTTCCATAGAGTCTCACCTATCTGTCAGATAGTCTGTCTCGTATCCGGTCTATTTTAACCTAAATTGGCGCGACCGGCGATAAATTTGAAATAACCGGCCAGCGCCACCGGCATATCGCCCTGTGCGGCTCCGGCGCACTTTACGGGAAGCCCGCCAGGGTTCAGCTTGAAGAAAGCGCATGTTTCACCGGCACTTCCTTATCGGTTCTGTCCGCCGGCGATTTAATAGAGCGCCTGTCTTGACTTTAAACTTAAACCTAAACCCAGAAACCGGGTTTCTCAACTCAGAGCCACCGGCGCAGGCAGCCACGCAAATATATCACCCCACTCCCATATACTATTATGTGAAGTGTTAGCCTAGTTTCCATGCACCGGCAGTCAATCCCCCGCCTCTTACTCGTCCTCGCAGCAGTGCTCACCTTCTTCAGCGGCACTGCTACTCGCCTAGCGTCTGACTCTCCGCCACCGAACCAGCCGGTAAAACCGCCCGCCCTTGTTTCCCGCATCGCCTTCGGTTCCTGCAACAAGCACGATTTGCCCCAGCCCCTGTGGCAACCCATTCTCAGCAACAAACCCGATCTCTGGATTTGGCTGGGCGACATCGTTTATGCAGATACCAGCGACATGAGCGTCATGCAGCAGAAATATCAGGCGCAAAAAGCCAACCCGGACTACCAGCAACTGCTCAGAACCACCACGGCACTCGGAACTTGGGACGACCACGACTACGGGCAAAACAATGCCGGTAAAGATTATAGCAAAAAAGCCGAAAGCATGCAATTGCTGCTAGACTTTCTCGATGAGCCTCAAGACAGTCCGCGCCGCAAGCAAGCCGGCGTTTATGCCGCCTATACTTATGGCCCAGTTGGCAAGCAGGTGAAAGTAATCCTGCTCGACGGGCGCTATCACCGGGACGCTCCTGGCCCAAATAGCGATATTCTGGGCGAGGAGCAGTGGGCTTGGCTGGAAAACGAACTGAAAAACAGCAAAGCCGGCATCAATCTGATTGCTTCCGGCATTCAAGTTATCCCAGAAGAACACAAATATGAGAAATGGGCTAACTTCCCCAAAGCGCGGCAGCGCCTGTTTGATTTAATTGCCAAAACGAAAGTGCCGGGCGTTATTTTCCTGAGCGGGGACCGGCATTTTGCTGAGATTTCTAAAATACAGACTGCCGGTGTTCCCTATCCACTCTACGACATTACCTCAAGCGGTTTGACCCACAGCTGGGATAAACTGGAGCGAGAGCCAAACCGCTACCGGCAGGGCGACTTCTTCAAGGATCTCCATTTCGGCTTGATTGAAATCGACTGGGACAGCAAGCCGGTTCGCCTCAAATTGCAAATCCGCGACCGGCAAAATCTGGTAAAATTAGAGCAGGAAATCCAACTTGAAGACCTGCGCAAGTTGTAGCGCCAGCTCCCTGGCGATTGAAATCGCAGCTATACAAACAAAGTCCGCCTGCGCGGACTTTTTCTGACCGGCTCTGCCGGCTGTCAGTCTGGGAACCTATAAGAAATAGGAAGGATGAAGTGGAAAAAATCACACTTCACCCTTCCGCCTCACTTCGAGATGAAATGCACCCAGAAATCCCCATCACTCCTACAGATGCTGTCGAGCAGCTCGTAAGAATAAATCAGCCCAGCACCACTGGCAGAAATATCGTATCCGCCCTCACCGTATTGGCCACAGGGGTCATTAACGATAAAACCGGCAGGGGTGTAGCCGGTGATGCAGACAACTTGCCCAGCCGGCGTAAAATATCCGTGGATAACCGCAGGGTTGCCGACCGCAATCCATTCCTTTACCTCTTCAATCGTGGCATCGGTTTTAAAGTGGTCTTTGCAACCGTAAGCTTTGATTGCCTTAACTAAGTCATAAGGATTTTGCCGGCTTAATTCCCGCTCGTTTAGCCAGTCTAGAAGCTCGTCTTCCAGCGGTTTGCCGGCAGGGTGGGGTTTCACCCCTAAATATTCCAGCGCCATTGCCATACTGGCGCAGCTGCTATAACTGAAAGGATTCTTCGCACTCTCCAAGGGAGAGATGTAGGGAATATCTAGTTTGAATTGGCGTGGCAACATAATTGTTGTATTCTCTGGAAAAGGTAAATCTAATATTGAATTCAAGGGGGTTCCCCCTCTACCCGGGAATTAAAAATTGCCGCCACAGATGAGCGGCGGCGCTGGATCTCGGCTTTTCGCACGAAGTCGCCGGTCGAGGGCAACCGAAGGATAGACTTTGACGCTCTGCTGTGGTAGAGAGCTAAAAAAGCAGCACGCGCTTAAGAGGTCGGCAGCGGTAAAAGTCACCCGAATTGAGGTAGAGTGAGAGGGAATCTCCGAAAAGAGAACTTAAACCACCCGCCAAGTTCATGACCCAAACCGTGTGGATTGCAAGACACGCCAACCGGCTCGACTTCGTTAACCCCGATTGGTTTCTCACCGCGCAAAGACCTTACGATCCGCCCCTTTCCCCGGATGGGGAAGAGCAAGCTAGAGCACTGGCTAAACGGCTGGTCGGTGAGAGCGTCGCTCACATCTTCGCCTCTCCTTTTCTGCGAACCGTGCAAACCGCGCACGCCGTAGCGGAAGTTCTGGATTTGCCGGTGAAAGTCGAGTCGGGGTTGAGCGAATGGCTCAACCCTGAGTGGATGCCAGCAATGCCAGAAAAACTCTCCCTCGAAGCATTGGCTGAGCGATTTCCCAAAATCGACACAAGCTATACTTCTCGCGTTCTGGCTCAATACCCGGAAACGGGCGATGGGGCGCTGGAACGAGCCGCCCTGACTGCCAGACGCCTTGCCGGTGAGTTCCCGGAGGATATGCTGTTAGTGGGTCACGGAGCCTCCGTTCTGGGCGCTACAATGGGGCTTGCCGGCAGAGCCGCTGAGCCAGAACTAAAAGTGGCTCTGTGCTGTTTGTTCAAACTGGTGCGGCAAGATGGAGAATGGGGAATGGAACTCAATGGGGACACCTCGCATTTGAGCCAAACTGAGGAAGTTATCCGGTTTAATTAAATTGATTAAGTGGGTGAGCCAAACGGCAAGGAAGCGGGAAGCGGAAGCGTCACCTTCCTCCAGACAGAGGGCTTGCTTAGCCTTTGGGAGGTTGAAAATCGAGGGCTTGCGAACCTATAAAATATCTTGAGTTGAATTTTGCCCACCTACTTAATTTGTCTTTTGTCACCGGTCATGGGTCACTGGCTTTTGACCGGCGACCGGAGATCGGTGACGGATGACTGATGACCAATGACAGCAAATATAGCAGCAGTCATATTGGTTAGAACAATAGAAGCTTCGGGAGCTCTGGAGCAAGGGAGGCCGGAATGTAGGTTTCCTAAATGCTTACTGCTATATAGACGTAGGGCAAGCGTCCCGCCCCCCCTGAAGGTCTAATGTTCTAACCTAAGTGCATACTGCTATAACAGCCATGACATTATTACTAGCAGGAGACATCGGCGGCACCAATACTTCCTTGCGCTGGGTGGGATCACCGGCGCAGCAGGCGCTCTACGAGGCGCGTTACCCCAGCCAGGAGTTTCCCGATTTGGTGCCGGTGGTGGTTTTCCCCACCGAAGGCGGGCACACCGACTTTGCCCCCCGCAACGAATTGGAATTTCAGCTATTGCAATACCTGCGCGACAAATACCAGATTTCCCGCGTTTCTGTCGAGCGAGTTGTTTCTGGCCAGGGCATTGTGGCCATTTACCAGTTCCTGCGCGACCGGCTCGACAAAAGCGAGTCGCCAGAAATCGCTCACACCATAAAAACCTGGGAACACGAAACGGGGCGCAAGGAGAAATCTGTTGACGCTGCAGCGGCGATCTCGCAAGCGGCGCTGGCAAAAAGTGACCCGTTGTGCGAGGAAGCAATGGAAATCTTTGTGGACGCTTACGGCGCGGAAGCTGGCAACTTCGCCCTCAAACTGCTGCCATTTGGGGGGATGTATATTGCCGGTGGCATTGCGGCCAAAAACCTGCCCCTGATTCAACAGGAGAGCCGGTTCATGCGAGCCTTTACCCAGAAAGGGCGGGTGAGCCTCTTGGTGGAGCGCGTGCCGGTGCGCCTTGTCCTCAATCCGCAAGTGGGGCTGATCGGTGCCGCCATCTGCGCCGCTAGGCTGTAAGCGGTTACCATCACCAGAGCCCGGTAACTCTCCCTGACACCAGTGGCCATGCCCCCGCCTTGGGGGCCAATTGCGCCACGGGAAGAGGCAACCGCTGATAAGCTAATAGCTGGTAGCTGAGAGCTGGTAGCTGTTTATGGCAGGACACAGTAAATGGGCAAATATTAAGCGTCAGAAAGCGAGAGTGGATGCCGTTAAGGGCAAGGTGTTCACCAAAATCTCTCGCGAAATTATTGTGGCGGCTCGCACCGGCGTGCCGGACCCTGACGCCAACTTTCAGCTGCGCACGGCGGTTGACAAAGCCAAAGCAGCTGGGATTCCTAATGAGAATATTGAGCGCGCGATTGCTAAAGGTGCCGGCAAGCTGGGAGCCGGTGGCGACAGTTTGGAAGCCATCCGCTACGAGGGCTATGGCCCGGGCGGTGTGGCCATGATCGTCGAAGCCCTCACGGACAACCGCAATCGCACCGCCGCTGATTTAAGAGCGGCGTTTAGCAAGCGAGGGGGTAACTTGGGCGAAACCGGCTGCGTCAGCTGGATGTTCGACCAAAAAGGCGTCGTCACACTCACCGGCCCGATTGATGAGGACGCTCTGTTAGAGGCGTCTTTGGAAGGCGGCGCTGAATCCTACGAGCTCACAGAGGTGGATGAAACCGAGGGGGCTGAGGTGTTCGTCGAACCGGCTTCCCTGGAAACCCTGCAGCGAACTTTAAAGGAATTAGGCTATTCCGTGAGAGATTCCGAAGTGCGCTGGATTGCTAAAAATACGGTGGAAGTCACCGATGCGGAACACGCCCGCTCCCTGCTCAAATTAATGGACGCCCTAGAAGAGTTGGATGACGTGCAAAACGTCACAGCCAACTTCGATATGGCGGATGAGTTGATGTCGCTGAGCGCCGTGTAGTTTTTGACGCCGCCATTGCTGCTGAGCAGACACTCGAAAACGGCTAAAGTAAAAAAGTAGGGTGCGTTCCGCACGCCTGATTACCCCACTTCTAGGGAGTATTCAACCGTGAACGCACCCCACAAAGGAAAAGTCCGGTGCGTTCCGCCGGCAATTACACCTCACTTATAGAGAGTATTCAATCAGGTGGAACGCACCCTACCTATTTACAACCGGCATCTTGACAAAATAAGCGATATATAGTAATAAACCGCGCGGCAGTGTTTAGGGAAATCGCCCTTTATCAATCGCGCCCCTACCCCTCCCCAGCGATTTGCGGCAAAATAATCAAAGGTATATGTTCCTATCCCTTTGACAAACTCCCTTAACAATGCCACTGCAGGAACTCGTTCGCCCATCTGAGCTCCCCCAAACACCGGCACCCGAGCGGGGGTTCGACTGTGACGTTGCTATCGTCGGTGCCGGCATTGCCGGCGCAACCCTCGCCGCCGCCTTAAAAAATACCGGCCTGAAAGTGGCGCTCATCGAGGCCCAAACCCAAGCCGCCGCCGCCTCCAAACAGCAAGTTTACGCGATTTCCCTCCTTTCTGGCCGCATTTTTCAGGGAATCGGCGTCTGGGACAAAATCCTGCCCAAGATCGCCACTTTCACCCAAATACGCCTCTCCGATGCCGATCGTGCCGGTGTCGTGCAATTCCAACCGGCAGACTTGGGCACAGACTCCCTCGGCTATGTCGGCGAGCATCGCGCCATCCTGCCGGCATTGCAGGAGTTTCTCAGCGAATGCCCCAATATCACCTGGCTGTGCCCCGCTGAAGTCGCCAGCGTGGACTGCCAGCCCGATGCCGTTCTTGTAGAGACGCGATCCTTATCGAGTCTTCCAGTGCACAGGCGAGACGCCTGTGCTACGCCTGAAAGCGCCTCTCCCACTCAACCGGGCGAAACCCGCCTCATCCGCACGCGCTTGGTTGTCGCCGCAGACGGTGCCCGCTCGCCCGTGCGCATTGCCGCCGGCATCCGCACTCGCGGCTGGAAATACTGGCAATCCTGCATCACCACCCGCATTAAACCCGAAAAACCCCACAATAACATCGCCTACGAGCGCTTCTGGCCCAGTGGCCCGTTCGCCATCCTCCCCCTGCCCGACAACCGCTGCAATATCGTCTGGACAGCCCCTCACGAGGAAGCTAAAGCCCTCTTTGAACTCGATGACGAGCAATTCCTGGCGGAACTGACAAAGCGGTATGGCACCCAGATGGGGCGTCTGGAATTGGAAGGCAAGCGGCTGATGTTCCAAGTCCAGCTGATGCAAAGCGAGCGCTATGTCCTCCCGCGCCTCGCCCTGATTGGCGACGCCGCTCACTGCTGCCATCCCGTCGGCGGACAGGGGCTGAATTTGGGCATCCGGGATGCGGCGGCGCTCGCCCAAGTGCTCGGAGACGCTCACCGGCAAGGTCTTGATATCGGATCTGTGCCGGTGCTTGCCGGTTACGAGCGCTGGCGGAAATTGGAAAACCTGACTATTCTCGGATTTACCGATTTCCTCGACCGGCTGTTTTCTAACAGTTGGCTGCCCCTGGTAGCCATTCGCCGGCTGGGTTTGTGGGTGCTGCGCAATATTGGGCCGGTGAGAGTTTTTGCCTTGCGGCTGATGACCGGCATGCAGGGGCGCACTCCCCAACTGGCGAAGCGCTAGAGTTTAATGGTGAACCGCCATAGACGCGCCAGCGGCTTCCCGTAGGGTAGACGCCAAGGACGCCAAGGAGGAAGAAGGCAGAGGAAGAGGGATAAAATGTTCACGGCAGAAATGCTATCACGCCGGCAGGCGATCCTGAACCGCCCCGCAGGCGCAGGATGCCGATCGTTAAAGTGGTGCCGGTGCTGGGCAACTGATGCAAATTGGTGAGATTTTCCAGCACAATCCCCCCGCGTTCCAGCACCAGCCGGTTGGTGGCAAAGGTGGCGTCGCAACCGTCCACGCCATGCGTATCTGTCCCCACACCGGCAATCCCCCGCTCTTCGAGCAGGAATCGCGCCGTCTCGCCGGCAAATCCGGGAAATTGCCCCTGGTTGAGAAATTCCTCTGGGTTTGGCCATTTTTCCTGCCAGCCGGTATAGAGCAGCACTACAGTGCCGGTGGGAATCTGCCCGTATTCTCGCTCCCACTGCAAAACGTCAGCTGGGGTGAGGGCAAAATCGGGACTGGCACCGGCGCGAGCGCGGATATCCACCACCACTGCCGGCACCACCAGCGACTCGGCGGGGTAGGCGTCAATCCCCGCACCTCCCGCATGAAAGCTGTTCGGCGCATTCATGTGAGTGGCGCTGTGTTCGCCCATCGAAAAGCGCCGCAGGTAATAGCCATCCCTGTTTAGCTCGGCTGCCGGCTCGAACTCCACCGGCGGGTCCCCTGGCCATAAGGGGATCTGCCGGTCAATCGGATGGCTCAGGTGGATAACCCGCGAGTAGGCGATGGTTTTCTGGGAGGGGAACTCACTCATCGAAAGACAGAGTCATTATCCGGTAATAGCTAAATTTTGCGATAAACCTTTTCAAGGTTATCTATATCTGGCAAACGCTTAACCACTTGGGCGACAGTCTAAATTAGACAAAATCCGGCTATACACTCAAGCGAAATCGCTTTGGGGGCGGATATGGGAGCGCTACCAGGGGATAGGCTTCTTGTCGCGGAAGAAACCGCCGGTGGGCCCGCCGTCCGGCAGAGTGGCCAGCCAGACAATCGTTTCCACGCCTTGTTCTGGGGTGAGCGGGGCATTTGGGCCACCCATATCGGTTTTCACCCAGCCCGGACACACGGAATTCACTAAGATATTAGTGCCTTTGAGCTCATCCGCCAGAATCCGGGTTAGGGCATTCAGAGAGGTTTTGGAAAGCCGGTAGGCTGGATAGCCGCCATTCATGTCCGAAAGCTGGCCCATGCCAGAAGAGACATTGACCACCCGCCCGTAATTGCCCTCTTTCATCAGCGGAATCAGCGCTTGGCAAAGCAGCAACGGTCCGCAGACATTCGTCTCCATCGCAGTGCGCAGCGTCTCCACCTTGGCGTTGAAGACACTTCCCGCCTCGGAATTTATGGGATCTGGCAAAATGCCGGCGCTGTTAACCAGTATATCCAAACGCCCGAACTCCTGACGCAGGAATTGCGCCAGCTGCTCGATACTTTCAAAGCTGGTGACATCGAGCGGGTGATAAACTACTTGCAATCCTTCTTCGAGCAACTTGCCGGCGGCTGCTTTGCCTTTCGACGGATCGCGGCTGGTGAAAACAACCTGGATTCCCAAGCGGGCGAGCTGCCGGCTCGTCTCAAATCCTAGTCCCCGATTAGCGCCGGTGACAGCGGCTACCTTTTTGCTGGCATTCATTAAGGCTTGCAATCATAAGGTGCTGAACTCTTAAATTATATCAAGAAACCCGCTTTCTTTAAGAAACCGGGTTTCTGGCCGGTGGGAGACGCGAGGGATATTTTTTTCGGGCGGGTTAGTGGGCGAGAGATTGTTGCGCCGGCTCAGAACCATTAGATAACTTTCCGTCTTCCATGTGAATAATGCGGTCGGCAACATCTAAAATCCGGTTGTCGTGAGTCACCATCAGAATTGTACAGCCCTGCTCCTTGGCAAGTTTTTGCATCAGGTTCACCACATCGCGCCCCGATTTACTGTCAAGAGCAGCCGTCGGTTCGTCCGCCAAGACAATTTTGGGGTGGCTCACCAGCGCCCGCGCAATCGCCACCCGCTGTTTTTGCCCCCCAGATAAGTCGTCCGGATAGTAATTTATCCGGTGTTCCAAACCCACCAATTCCAGCATTTCCGCTGACTTGCGGTGCATGTCTCCCACAGAATACTGCTCGTGCAATTCCAGCCCCATTCGCACGTTCTGCAAAGCTGTCAGGCTTTTGTGCAAATTGTGCGCTTGGAAAATATAGCCAATACTGCGCCGCGCTCTGACTAAATCGTCTGGTGAAGCGCCGCACATTTCTCTGCCCAACACCTGCAGACTTCCCTCCTGCGCCGAGCGAAGTCCTCCTATTAAAGTGAGGAGCGTTGTCTTGCCCGAACCGGAGGGGCCGGTTAAAATCACAATCTCACCGCTTTCAATTTGCAACGTAATGTCAAACAGCACTTGCTTGCGCAGCTGACCTTGCCCGAAATATTGACTGAGATTTTTGATGTCGATTACAGCGCTGTCATTCATTCCAGTGTCCCTTCCATTCATCTATCTGGTGAAATGCAGAGATGTGCCGGTTTAAAGCATTCCCTCTATGCCCTATGCCCCATGCCCATGCCCAATTAAAACATATCCGCCGGGTCAGCTTTTTGCAATTTGCGAGTGGCAATCCCGCCCGAAATCACGCACATCACAATAGTTAGCACTAGCACAGTCAAAGCTCTGGCGAGGGTCAGGTATATGGGGAGATTCGTCGCCTTGCGAGTCAGGGTGTAGAGGACGGCGGACACAGCAACTCCGGGGATAAAGCCAAGCGCTGCCAAAATTATCGCCTCTTCCAGCACCACGCCCATAAAATAGAGGTGCCGGTAGCCCATTGCTTTGAATGTGGCGTACTCTCCCAAGTGATCGCTGACGTCGGTGGAGAGGACTTGATAAACTATTATCACGCCCACCACGAACCCCATCACCACACCCAACCCGAACACGAAGCCGATGGGTGTGCTCTTCGACCAGTAATCTTTCTCAAAGTCTATAAATTCTTGTTTGGTTAAAACTTTAACATCATCGGGTAAAATAGATTGCAAGACTTTTTGCACAGCCACCGGCTCGTAACCCGGTTCCAGCTGAATCGCGCCGATGCTAACGCTTCCTGCGTCCCGCTTAGGAAATAATAGCAGAAAGTTTTGCTCGCTCGTCATCAAGCTGCCATCCGCCCCGAAAGAAGCCCCTATCCGGTATAATCCGCTGACGGTAACTGTGCGCCGCTCTAGCTCTGTGGTGACGGGTTTGCCGGCTATTATTTTAGGAATGACCTCCTGGTAGTCTCCTTTGGAGGCGCGATCGAAGAATACCGTATCTGGAAGCTTGAGAAGGCTTAAATTCTGGGTGACTTCAGGCAAGTTAAACGCCGGCTTGTCGGGATTGAACCCTGCGATGAGAATGCTCGTCTCGCGCTGAGTTTGCGGGTTCTTCCAGATGGCGCTATTCACATACACCGCTTCGGCTGACTTCACTCCAGAGACGCTCATTGCCTGGTACAGCCGGCGGCGCGGAAAACTTGACATCCTCAGCAGGTAGCGAGCTTGAGGGCTGATTAATACGATATCGGCTTGAAAGTTTTGGTGCAGTCGGGTGTTGCTGTCATATAATGAGGCTTGGAAACCGAGCTGCATCATCATCAGGATGTCGGCAAAGGCAACGCCTGACACCGCCACTAACAGGCGACTTTTTTCGCGAGAGAGCTGCAGCCATCCCAGGGGGGTCCTGCGCCGAAGCCGTTCAAGGAGTTTTATCATAGTTCGATCTGCACTTTGACTTGAAGATTGGTTAAACCGGCAACTTTTTTGCTGGAGTCAGCATCCAAACGCACTCGCACTTCTACGACTCTAGAGTCAATGTTAGCAGACGGGTCGGTATTGATGACATTCTGCTTTTTCACCAGCAACCCAATCCGCTCCACGGTCCCGCGCAATTCTCCCCCCAGGGAATCGTTCGTCACCCGCACCGGCTGGTTCAGGCGGACTTTGCTGACGTCGCTTTCATAAACCTCTGCCACCGCATACATCTGGCTCGTATCTCCCAGTTCCGCAATCCCTTCCGGCGCAATCAATTCTCCGGGGCGAGTGTGAATCTTGAGGACTTGTGCGTCGCGGGGCGCTCTCACAGAAGCTTTTTCCAAATTGGCCAGCGCTGTTTTGAGGGCTGCTTGCGCTTGTTTCAGTTCCGCTTCCGACGCCCGCACGTCTTCGGGGCGCACTTCTGAAATCCGCTCTAAGGTGGCTTTGGCTTCGTTGACTTGCTCGGCTTTTCCTGCTACAATTTTATCTAGATTTGCCTGCGCTTCCTCCAGCTGTTGTGCCTGTGTTGAGCTAATCTTACGCAAATTTGCCCGCGCTTCTTTTAGTTGCTCTGCTTGTGCTGATTTGGTGCGGTTCAGGTTCGCCCGCGCTTCGTTGAGTCTCTCTTGCGCGGCGGCTAGGGTTAAGCGCCGGCTGTCCCCAGCGGAAGCAGAAACCGCTCCGTTTTCCAGAAGGTATTCGTAGCGCTTGGATTCGCTCTCGGCGTTGCGCAGTTCGGCTTCCAGTCGGGCGATAGTTGCTTCTTGAGCGCTGGTATCTCCCTGGAGTTCGGCTTCAAGACGGGCGATCTCGGCTTGTTGCGCTTCGATATCGCCTTTGCGCTCGGCTTCTAGGCGGGCGATTGTTGCTTTTTGCGCTTCAATCTCGTTTGTCCGCTCTACTTCTAGGCGGGCGACTGTTGCTTTTTGGGCTTCAATTTCACCGGCTTTTGCCCCCGCCAAAACCCGGTCGAGATTGGCCTTGGCCACTCCCACGCGCTGCTGCGCCTCTTCGGCGGCAGCTTGCAGGCGATCTCGGCTGTCGAGCACGGCTACGGGCTGACCGGCTTTCACCGTATCCCCCTCTTTGACTAGCAGCTGGTCAACTCGGCTTCCTTCTGCGGAGGCGGGGGCGGAGAGTTTAATCACTTCTCCTTGCGGTTCCAACCGCCCCAAGGCAGTCACCGCCGTCACTCTGGGAATTTCGGGCGCTGTCTCCACCGCTGTATGTGACTGCAACTGGCTGAAGGTGTAAGCCGCCCCGCCACCGGCTATCAGGGTAGCCGCTGTCGCCAGCGCCACTGCCATCACACTGAAACGGCGACTTCCCGCGCTTGCTGGCGTATTCGCCTCCTCGGATGACAACCGCCCTACTGTTAAGTTCAGCATCCTGTCCCTCCTGCCTGCCGGCGTATAACACTAAACCGTATAGTTTTGCTCACTTCCTATACTAAACTGGTTAGTATAGAAACGTCAAGGGAGAGAAAAAAATTTTATATTTGGCTGGGGAGGGCCAAGATATGGCACGAGCAAAGAGCACCGAACCGAAGCGGGAGAGTGCCGGTGAGAAGGTGGAGCAAATCCTGAAAGGGGCCATGCAGGAGTTTTTGGCCCACGGCTATACCGGCACGAGCATGGATCGGGTGGCGGCGGCGGCGAGAGTGTCCAAGGCCACGGTTTACAGCCACTTTGGAGACAAAGAAGGGCTGTTCGCCGCCTTGGTGGAGCGATTGGCGAAACAGCGGTTTCAAATTCTATTTAACGCCGAGCCGCCTGCAGGGGAAGCCAAAATCGTGTTGCCACAGTTAGCGGCGACTTTGCTCAATCAAGTCATAGAGGATACGGAGTATCTCACCTTCATGCGGGTGATAGTTGCGGAGTCGGGGCGCTTTCCCAACTTGGCGAAGATTTTTATCCGCCACATTACTCAACCCGTGCTGGAGAAATTAGTTCACTATTTGGCTTCTCATCCTGAATTGAATATTCCCGATCCAGAGGCGGCGGCGCGGATTTTCCTCGGGGCACTGGTTCAGTTTGTTTTGATTCAAGAGATTCTGCACGGGAAAGAGATTATGCCACTGGATAAGGAGCGGATCATTGACAGTCTGACTTATTTTATGCTAAGCGGTGCGGGGAAATGATGGACAGGGGACCGGCGTTCTGGCCGGTCCAAAGTCGGGAGGGGTTGGGGACAGGGGGAGACAGGCGGGATGCCGGTCCAAAGTCGGGATTGTTAAGTTTTTTATCTCTTTTGTATAAATCGGGGGCACTCACCCGATACTATCTCAATCTCATTCAAGCTTTATTCAGCTGTCGCAGTTGGGAAGAAGTTAATGACTGTCGCTCATCCTGTGAGTAGCCCTGGCCCGATGAGCTTTGGACAGGGGGTGAGATGGGCGGAATTATGAGAATCTGGAAGAGAAGAGTTTTTGAGTTCGTTATGGTCAAACCGGCACGAATCGGTCTGGCAGGACTGTTACTCCTAGCACTGGGGTGCTCCTCACCACCCAATCCCTCACAGACCGTCACGTCTCCAGCGCCGATTTCTTCTCCTTCCCCGAGTCCCTCTCCTGTTCGAGCAGCAGCGCCGGCCCCGGCGGCAAAGCCTGACAGGTACTGGGATGGCCTTGATAAAGGGGTGGGAGCGGCAGCTTTCGCTCAGTCCGCTCAGTCTGCTAGTGACTGGGGTCTGGTTTCCAGCCAGTTTCAAGTTGCCGCTAGCCTCTTGAAAACAGTCCCGCCAGACAGCCCGCACTATAAAGACGCCCAACTCCGAATTGGCCGGTACGAACAGAACGGGCGCGATGCTCACAAGATGGCGTCGGGAGAGCTCAAGACTCCACCGGCTGCCCTGTTCGACAACAGCGCTCCGGCCCGTCCGCCGGCTCCGGCTCCGACACCGGCAGCCACTGTAGTTCCGCCCCCATCTCCTGCTGCGGCTTCCGCTGCTGCGCCCCTTCCCTCTCCGTCGCCGGCTCAGACCTCTTCTCCTGATCGCTCCGCCGAATACGAAGCCAGGAAGATAGAGGCTCGCCGCCGTCTGGAGGAGGCTCGCGCTCGGCGGGCCGCCAGGTCGAGAGCTAAGCGCCGGTAGGTGACTTTCGTTTTCTAGGTTCGGCCAGGGAGCTTAAAGTCCAGGGGTTTTTGTTTGGCTCGTCTGCTTATTGCCTAGAATCCGTCCTCGTATTGGGAGATGGTTTTATCACCTTGGGAGAACTCCTCACCGCCGGGTGGCGGGTTCCGGATTTGCACTTCGGTCTTTCTTTCCTGCTGCGAAACGGGAATAGGGTTGACAAAAGATTTGACGGATGATATCCTGACAATAGGATTTGGCTTTTTGTGTGCGGGGGCGAGGAGTGTGGTGAGCACGCTCTGGTCGGTAGACGACCTGGCAACGTCCCTGTTCTCTCTGTTTTACCACGAGTACAAGCGAAAGCTTTCTCGCCCCGAGGCGTTGAGACAGGCGCAAGAGGACTTGCGCACTCTTTCGGGAAGCGAGCTGGCGGCTAAATACGAGCCGGTGCTTTCGCCTTTGCTCGACAAGCAGCGGAAAGAGGCTGAGGAGGAATTCAAGCGGGCATCCGCAGCTTATAATAAAGCGAAAAAAGAATCTCCTGAGGCGGTGGAGGAGTTGAAAAAGGAGTACAGCCTGTGCTATAAGAAGAAGCAAAATGTGGTAATAACTCAGGACCAGTTGAAGAAAGCTTGCACTGAGGAATTTCCCTTTTCATATTTGCACTACTGGTCAGCTTTTACTTGTCAGGGATTGCGGTGAGACTCGCAGGGTGCCTTGCCCGGTAAGCGGCAATTTATCGCGCTGTTGATGCGGGAGTAGCCGGTGCGTCTTGTAGGGGCGGGTTCGCCAAAGGTATGTGCCACACAACGACATATATTTCTAAACCCGCCCCCACCCGGCGATTGGAATTCACGCTCGACAAACTTTCGTCCGCCTCCCTTAGACTTTTGGAATTCTTAAAACCCGCGAAGGCGGGTTTCGTCTGTATAGCTGCGGTTTCCAACCGCCAAGCCCCCCCAGCTTTAAGCGATAGATCCCCGGCGATTGAAATCGCGGCTATACAAACGAAGTCCGCCTCCCTTGGACTTCTGCAATTCTTAAAACCCGCGTTGGGCGAAGCCCTTCCCGAAGGGTAGGCGGGTTTTGTCTGTGTAGCTGCGGTTTCCAACCGCCAAGCCCCCTCAGCTTTAAGCGATAGATCCCCGGCGATTGAAATCGCGGCTATACAAACTTTCGTCCGCCTTCGCGGACTTTTGGAATTCTTGAAACCCGCGTTGGGCGAAGCCCTTCCCGAAGGGTAGGCGGGTTTCGTCTGTGTAGCTGCGGTTTCCAACCGCCAAGCCTCCCCAGCTTTAAGCGATAGATCCCTACTCTTAATCCCCTCTCTTGACACTACCCCACCCCCAAATGGCCACACCGGCGCGGAACCCACCCTACAAGCTGCATCATCCGAGCTCCGAGCTCCATCATCCGAGCTCAGAGCTCCATCATCCGAGCTCCGAGGTCCATCATCCGAGCTCAGAGCTCCATCATCCGAGCTCAGAGGTCCATCATCCGAGCTCTGAGGTCCATCGTTCGAGCTCCGAGGTCCATCATCCGAGCTCTGAGCTCCATCGTTCGAGCTCCGAGGTCCATCATCCGAGCTCTGAGCTCCATCGTTCGAGCTCCGAGGTCCATCATCCGAGCTCCGAGGTCCATCGTTTCAACCCACCGGCACATCAGGCGCTCAAAACAGATGCCGGTGCGACGCAAAAGAACCCCGGTTTATTTAAATAACCGGGTTTCTTAATACCCTCTGTTGACACTTGGGAACTTTTCCAGCGCAAAGAAAGCGCTGATTTCGCCCCGGCTGCCGGCGGGCATAATTTCCGCTTCGATGCTATACTAAAATTAACCTGTTTTAAACGGAGGGAAGAGGAATGATTTATCAACTACAATCTCCGAGCGCGACGAATATAATTTACCCGGAAAGCGACGGCCAACCTATGGCAGACAATACCAGGCAGTTTCGCTGGATAATGATCCTGTATTACAATTTAGAGTGGCTCTTTGCCGGCGATTCAATGGTATTTGTAGCAGGGGACTTGCTGTGGTATCCGGTGGAGGGGGATAATACTATTCGTCAAGCTCCTGACGTGATGGTAGTGTTTGGCGTGCCGAAGGGGGACAGGGGCTCTTACATGCAGTGGCGAGAGGGGAATATTGCGCCGCAGGTGGTGTTTGAGATTCTGTCGCCGGGAAACACCCAGACAGAAATGAACAAAAAACTGAGGTTTTACAATCGCTATGGAGTGGAGGAATATTACCTGTACGATCCTCAGAAAAACGATTTGAGTGGCTGGTTGCGTTCGCAAGCGGATTTGGAGGTAATTGAGCCGGTGGATAATTGGGTCAGCCCCCGGCTGGGAATTCGCTTTGATTTGTCAGGAGAGGAGTTGCAGATTTACCGTCCCAATGGGGAGCGATTTGCAAGTTATGTGGAAATTCACCGACAGCTGGAAGAACAGCAGCAACGGGCCACGGATGCGGAGCAGCGGGCTGAGCAAGAGCAGCAGCGGGCCGAACAAGAACGGCAGCGGGCTGAGCAAGAGCGGCAGCGGGCCGAACAAGAACGGCAGCGGGCCGAACAAGAACGGCAGCGGGCTGAGCGTTTAGCAGAGCGGCTGCGTGCGGCGGGAATTGAACCGGAGTGAGTTGATTGAAACATCAAGTTGCACGCCCCGACCCACCCCTGGCCATGCGCCCAAGATGTGTGTGAGCGGTAGCCTTTGTAGGGGCGGTGCGTGCCCATCGCCCCATTGCCGGCTGCCCCATTGCCGGCTGCCCTATGCCCCTATCACACATTCCGCACGAGCCGGTTGAGCGTCGCTTCCATAACAGCGGTGCTCTGAGCGCTAACCGCAAACACCAGCGCCTCCCGATAAACTCGCTGCGCGGCGTGATGTTTGTAATTAGCCGCACCGCTAGAAGCCGCCACTGCAGCCATCGCACATCTGCCGGCTAAATCAATCGCCCACGCCCGCAATTGCAGCCCGTCTTGCCGGCTATCTTCTAATATTGCTTCCCGGCAGCTATTCAGTTCCCGGTTCAGGGCTTCAAATGCAGAGTTAATAAACGGCAGCTGCTTCGTTTTTGCGGCATTTTCCACAATATCCAGACCGGCTCTCGCGCACCCGAGGGCAAAAAAAGCGGGAGAGCGGATGTTCTTTTTGTCGATTTCGTGAATCCAGCCTGCCGGCTTGACGGACACGACCCGCTCTTGGGGCAAGAACCACTGACTCAGCTGGGCGCTGACCGTATTTGTTGATGCCATTGCTGCCAGCTGCGCCGGCTCGCTGAACGTGATGCAGCCACCGGCATCCTGATTCGTCTCAACAAAAGGCAGCATCCCAAACACAGCACTGCCATCAGGCAGGGTGGCAGCGGCAATAAATTCCTGGAAGCAGCCAAAGCCGGTGATCCAGGGTACATAGCCCTGCAGCTCGTAACCGCCGGCAACCGGCAGCGCCTTGAGCACCGGCTCGCCCAACCGCCGCAACTGGGAGAAGCCGATGCCCACTAACCGCTTGCCGGTGGATAGATAAGGGAGATATTCCTGTTTCAGGGATTCATTATCACTAACAGCCAGCATATTGCCGGCACTCTGGTGCTGGATTTGCAAGAACGCCAGGGCACCGGAGTATCTGGCAATCATTTCCTCGAAGCTGGCGGACTTCTCCTGTGCCAACTCCTGCCCGCCCCAGATTTTGGGCAGCTGCAGCGCCAGGAGGGAGCGCTCGCCCAGTTCTTTGAGAGCCTCAAACAGCGCCTGCGGGTCACTGTCAATTTCGGCGGCGCGGGGGGCGACCGATTCCCGAAAATAGGATTCGGCAAAATTTAGCAGCTGTTGCTGGTCATCCATGTGAATTTTCTGAGCGACTTCCTCTTTTATAACTCAAGTACCTCGTTCCCAGCCTGAGGGTGGGAACGAGGATAGCGAGGATAAAATCCTCTCTTATAGCAATAGACAGTCAGTTAAGGACAGGGCATCTCACTTTCTAGTAGGGATAGGGAGCGGAGGGAACGCCTGTCCTACGTCCGTGCTATATAGACTCCCCCCAAACGCACCCTACCGGCGATTGCGGGCGTCGAGGAATTTCAGCTGCCGGTAGAGGGTGGCGATTTGCGGCAGTTGCGCACCGGCACCCATCGCCGCACGCAGGGGATTGCCGAATATCGCCTCCACTTCCAGGGGACGCCGGGTGTCGAAATCGAGCTTCATGCTGGTTCGGTAAGGAGTCATTTTCTCAGTGTGATCGAGCATTTTTTGCATAAAACTTTCAGAGACAGGGCGATTGCAAGCAGCAGCACCGGCAAGAACTTCCCGCATCAGATCCTCAACTAGGGTGCGGGTGTCGGGGTTAGCCATTAGTTCGTCTGTCCGGGCGTCGAGAGCGACAGAAAGCCCGTTGTAGGGGATGTTCCACACGAGTTTCTCCCATCTAGCCAAAAGCAGGTCTTCCGCTAGATTGATGGGGATGCCGGCGCGCTCGAAGTCGCTGGCAATCAGGCGCATGCGCTCGGTGATGCCGCAGGGGCGATAGTCAGGGGCGTATTCGCCGAGGGTGATGTAGCCATAGTCCAGGTGGCGGATGTGACCGGGGCCAATTTTATTGGAGCACAGAAAGCACAGCCCGCCCATCACTCGTTCCGGGCCGGCGATTTTGGCCACCTCTTCTTCGCTGCCCAGGCCATTTTGCAGCACCAAGACGACGCCGGTGTCTTTGAGTGCCGGTGGTAACAGTTCCGGTAGCAGGTGATTGTGGGTGGTTTTCAGCGCCACCACGACGACATCGCATTTGGGCAGTTCGCTGGGATGCCGGTAGGCGTTGACTTTTAGGGTGATGTCGCCTTTTGGGGACTCGACGAACAGGCCATTTTGGCGGACTTGTTCGCAATCGCTGCGCAGCAGGAAGTGGACTTGAGCACCGGCTTGCTGCAAGCGGGCTCCGTAAAAACCGCCCACTGCGCCGGTGCCGAGAATGGCGTAGGTGCGATTGGGTATCATTTCAGGGGGACTTTCCATTATAATGATTTTAGATTTGGCGATTTTAGATGTTAGCTGAGCCTGAGGGCTGGTTTAGCAGAAGATTTATCTGTTAGAGCGACAGTCGCTCCCCATCGCCCGCTCCTGCGCTAAAATGGTTTTTTAAAAAGTAATTGCCCGGAATGTATATAATGATACGGTTTTCTGTCGCCGCTTAGGTTAAGGTGGCAACGTGAGTATTAGCCGGCGGCCCTACCGGTAAAATTATCCTATATCTTTTTAATTAGTTAATAAAAGCGCAGGTGGGGTTCCAGCAGCGCCACCGAGCGAGAGACAAGCGGATTAACCTGTTTTTCCCCGTGTGTCCGCGTTCAAAAGCGGCCCAGCGCCCACCTGGGTTTTATAACAATGATTTAAGCGGAGAGCAGTAAAAGTGTTTGGTGGGCGAAGGGCGCTTGAGATTAACGGCTTGAGGGACGGCCTTTGAGTGAGAAAGATCACAAGTGATGATTGCAAAGATCACATCAGAGGTGTGGCGTTGTTGATTAAGATAAGTGGAAGAAGACGATTATTGTAAAAACATCATGATTCAGGCGCAAGAACATCTACACCCAGATACCTTAGACCGGATTGTTGAGCGGATATTTTCTTCTCACAAAATTACTCGCGCAGACCAGCATCGGTTCATGTCTGCCATGCTGTCGAGGGGGACTCTCAGCTGGGAAGATCAGAAGAAAGTCAACCGAGTATTTGACGCCCTGCAACAGGGATTGCTGAGGGTGGTCGATTGAGAGTGCCGGTTCTTGTCAGTCCTCTACTGAGCGAGGCGAGCCGGTCGCTTCGCTTTTGACCGATATTTTATGGATATTAATATTTAAAATTAGAGGTGGGGGGGTTAGAGCGGGTTTCTTCGGTACTGAGAAACCCGGTTTCTTAAAGAAACCGGGTTTCTGGCATCTAGTTCATCCAACTGAAAACCGCTATAATAACAATCCCTGCAGCACAGCGCGTTTGGGTTGAGAAACCCGGTGTTTTGAGGGAACCGGCTCTCTCAACATTATGCCTATCGATACAGGCGTCCTCTAGATGAGGGGGGATAGGATCGAAGTAAAAAACAAGCTGGCAAGAGGAATTGAGCGATGGCTGACGAACAGGATAAAAGGGTGGAAAAATCCCAACCGGCATCTCCTCCGGCTGGCACGCCAGCCGGCACAGAAGGGATTTGTCAAGCAGTGGCCGGCGCTGCAGCGGGAGCGGGAGGGATAGCAGGCTCGGCGGCATCCCTGGCAGGTCAGGCGGCGGCGAATGCCGGCAAAACAGTGGGGGGGGCTATCGCTGCAGGCAAAGCGGCGGTGGGAAAAGCCGCCGGTGCCGGTCAGGCGATCGGGAAAGTGGCGGCGCAAGCGGGATCGGTGGCGGCGGCGACAGCAGGTGAAGTGCTGGAATCGGCTGCGCACCAATCCCAGCGGCTGTTCGAGCACGGGACTCACGAAGCGGGACGCGCCCTGACTGTTCTGGGGGAAAACCCGGTGCTGCGATATGTGACGCAAATTTTCCGGGCGGACTGGCTGCTGGCGGCGATTGGTCAGGTGGATGTGGGGAAAGCGCAAGCAGCGGTGAGAAAGCTGCAGCAAGAGTGCCCGCAGGAAAGCCCGAGCCAGATCGCTCACCGGATAATGGTGGATAAGGCGCTTTCTGCCGGCGGGATCGGGCTGGTGAGCAGTTTTGTGCCCGGAGCGGCGCTGGCGCTGCTGGCCATCGATCTGGCAGCGACAACGCAATTGCAGGCGGAAATGGTTTATGAGATTGCGGCGGCTTACGGGATGGATTTAACAGATCCGAAGCGCAAGGGGGAAGTGCTGGCGATTTTTGGGCTGGCGCTGGGGGGAGGTCAAGCGGTGAGAGCCGGTTTGGGCTTGCTGCGAACTGTGCCGTTTGCCGGTGCGGCGATTGGGGCGAGCACAAATGCGGTCATGCTGTACACGCTGGGATATGCGGCGTGCCGGTTCTATGAATCAAAGGTGAGTCCGCTGACTTCGGAAGCTGCAGCGGAAGAGGTTAAGAAAGGCAGCGAGGACTATTTAAAACTTGCCCTGGCTCAACAAGCGGTTATGGATCGGGTTCTCGCGGAGATGGTTTTGGCGAGCCATCCTGATAAATCTTGGGATGATATTTTGCCAGAGTTGAAATCTCTGAATTTGACACCGGCCTCTTTGGATGCGATCGCACAGCACATCAAATCGCCCCAGCCTTTGCCGGCGCTGATCGGGCAGCTCAACAGCGATTTTGCCAGACCTTTGCTGGTTCAGTGTTACAGGATTGCGCTCTCCGATGGGGTGATTGCGCCGGCAGAAAAGCGGGTGATAGAAGCGATTGCCAATCAGTTCCGCATTCCTGTGGGGCCGGTGGAGGAAGCTGTTCGGTCGGAAATGCGCAGCCGGTGATAGAGCGGCTCTCATATTAGTGCGGTACTGAGAAACCCGGTTTCTTTAAGAAACCGGGTTTCTGGGCCGCAGTTCATGCAACTGAGAGCCGCTCTATCGTTGCCCGCTGTATGTGATTCGGTAGGGTGCGTGCGGGAGGCGCGCGCACCCACCCCAGCCGGATCTCCGGGCATAGGGCACCGGGGATGGGGCATAGGGGATGGGGCTCGCGGGAATTTCTCGGTTGCTTTGTGGCGCTGCCGGTGGGAGAATAGTCCATCAAACCGGCAGAACGACGGAGGCGGCGGCTTGCCGGCGGGCGCAGTCTTATAGCAGTAGCCACTTAGGGCGCGGACGTAGGACAGGCGTCTCGCCTGTCCCTGTTCCTACGAACAAGTGAGATGCCCTGTCCTAAACTGACTGTGTGCTGCTATAGCTCTGACTGCGCATCTCGGCAGGTCTGAGAAAGTCTTTATTTTTGAGGATTTTCAATTCTTGTAACAAGATATGAAGGGGAGCGCCGTATTTTCACTAATATAGCAGTAGGCACTTAGGTTTGTACATTTCGGCCTCTTTTGCACCCCCCCACTCCTGCTCCTATTGTCCTAACCCATATTACTACTGGGATATAGACGTAGGGCAGGCGTCCGCCGGGACTGAAGGTCTAATGTTCTAACCTAAGTGCATACTGCTATAAATCGGCGTGGGATAGAGATAGGACTTACGCAGTGACCTCAATTGTGTGGTGGGTTACGCTTGCGCTAACCCACCCTACCGATAGAGGCTTTGCGTAAGTCCTGAGAGAATTGAACACCTTAACTGACCGGCTTCCCGCCACAACAAACGTATTTTGGCGATTGTTAGACGGTGTTTTGGGGCGTGGGAGCGAGAGCGCCCCAAGGGTTCAGGTCTGGCCATACCTGTCGGATAAGGGATGCAGCGCGCAGGGGGTGCGGTTGCCCGGTGCCTGCCGCACCGCCACGGGGACGAGTGAGGAACACTGCGCGCTTTTAAACGACAATATTCTAGATGGGCTGGCAACCAAATCTAACTTTCTCCCCCCACTTGATGCAATCTACGTTAGCTGCTAGGATTTTACTAACTACTCTGGCTGTAACTGTTTCAGGGGCGTCTCCAGCTTGGTGCCAACAATTCATCCCTCCTGCCAGCCTGACGCCTATTCAATCTGAAGCCACAGTTTTTAAGTGCGTTCCCTATGGAACGAACAGCTATATTACTCTCGCGGAAAAAGCGGACAAAACAGCGGCTCTATTTCTGTGGAGCAGCGAAAATTTTGGTGGCAAATTGTCCCCCGAACGAGCCTGCAATACCCTTTCACAACGCATGAATGATGCGGTGAGAAAGCAGGGGGGGAACTTGAACAGCTTGCTGCTGACGATGGGGCGCGTAAACCGGGAAACAGTGATTTGTTTTGTCAGCAATTATGACTCGGGCTGTAACGCCAACAACACGCTGTTTGCTCTGACACCAGAAGATGCTAAGCAATATGGCAGACAGCCCCAGAAATTTCTAGAAAAGCTGACGGGGATAAGCGTTCAGGGTTCACAACCTCCGGTTTTGCAATTGGCCGGCAATCCTATTAATGACATCGACCGGCAGCCTTACTTCAGTTTAGAAGCCTGGGAAAAACAATTTCTAAAAAATAAATACGGCAGCCAGGTAACTCGCTATAAATAGGCGGTTATTATAGCAATAGACAGTTCTAGCAGTATGCACTTAGGTTAGTACATGGGCATCATCGCATCATCGCATCACGCATGCATGGCATCACGCAAAAGCTGGTATAGCAGTATGCACTTAGGTTAAAACATTAGACCTTCAGTCCCGGCGGACGCCTGCCCTACGTCTATATCCCAGTAGTAATATCGGTTAGGACAATAGGAGCCGGAGTGCGGGGGTGCAAAAGAGGCCGAAATGTACGAACCTAATTGGCTACTGCTATAGGGGCGGGTTTACTAACATCTGGTAAAACCCAGAGACATCTTGGGTGAACCCGCCCCTACTTACCCCATGCGCATGAGCCCGATGCGCATGAGCCCCATGCCCCAGCAGAATTATCCTCCCCCTTCATCCTTTTCCAGCGCCTCACTTCGCTCGTCGCGCTGCCGGTGCCTGCGCTCACTCCCCCCGTTCCGCTCATTTCCCCACCGTTCCAGCAGCTGCAACAGCACCCGCTCCAGTTGCGGCGACAGTCCCAGCGGCAAACTTTCCGAACGCAGGTGCAAGTCCCGCTGCGGAAACGGAACCTGAATTTGGCGCTGGCGAAACAGCTCCTCAATCCGGAAATAGAGGTCGCTTTTGAAAAGAAATTGCTTGCTCGGTTCCTTAATCCACACCAGCAAGTTAAAATTCAGATCGCTCTCGCCAAACCCCTTGAAAAACACTTGGGGCGGAGGAAATGACAGAATCCCCTGCTGTTCTTGAGCTGCTTCTAGCAGCGCCTCTCTCACCGCTTGGACATCCGAACCGTAAGCCACGCCCACCGGCAGCTGCAGTCGCGAAACCGAGTTGTGGTGGCTCCAGTTAATCACCTCCGTTTCCAGAAAGCGAGAATTCGGCACAATAATCGAAATATTGTCCACCGTTCTAATCACTGTGCTGCGAGCCCCGATCCGCTCTATCGTGCCGGTATACCGCCCCACTTCCACAAAGTCTCCCACCACGAGCCGGCGCTCAAACAGCAGGACAATGCCGCTGGCGAAATTCTTAGCGATGTCTTGAAAGCCAAACCCAATTCCCACGCCCAGCGCGCTCGCCACAATGGTTAAGGAGCTGATATCCAGCCCCCAAATTTGCAGCACGACAACGGTGCCAATGGAAATTAAACTGTATTTCACAATCACGGCAACGGCTTCCTGGATGCCGCGATTAATCCCCGTGACGCCCAAGATGCGAGTTTTCAGGAGATTTGTGGCGATGCTCGTGCCGGCGAACAGTGCGGTCAGCAGGCAAATCAGCACCAGCAGATTTGCAACAGAATAGTCATTTTTATTGAGAGTTAAAATCGGGGAAGTGAAGGTGGAAATCAGGCTGTTGGCGAGCCGGTAGCTCCAATTTCGGGTGAGGGGAAACAGATTGGTGACGTGAAAAATGGCAGCCAGCCAGACGACAGTCCGCCCCAGCCCCAGGCTGAGGTTGAGCAGCGCTTCTATTGTGTGGGAAAACTCCCTGTGTGGGCGTTCCTGTGCCGTCTGGGACGAAGGCTCACCGGCAGCGGAAGGTTCAGGAATCAGCCTTGCCAGCCCCATTCGCAGGTAGCGCTCCCAGACGCGCCCCAACAGCCAGTGCAGCCCCACCGCCAGCGCCACCACGCCAATTGCCAGAATCAGCGCTATGCGGATAAACTCAGCGCTGCGCTCTCGCTGCGCTTGCTGCAGGGCTTGCTGAATTTGCGCCGCCCAAACCTGGGCTTGCTCTTCGGGCGTCATGCCGGCACCGGCATCTCGTCGAGTTACAGTTAGCAAATACTGCCCGTTCAGCACAATGGTGGGCAATTGATTGCGCTCCTCAATCTTGACCGCGACTGGATTTGAGGAGCGCGCTGCCTTTTTCAGCTCAGAACCGATCCACTCAGAGCGCACCTCAGCTGGGTAATCTCCCGCGTCTGACACTTTAAAAAGTTCCCGCCCGTCCAAAAGCACAGGGGCGGTTGAGATTACCGTTTTCACAGCCTTTGCCTTGCCGGAGTTGCTTTCGGGCGGGAGTTTCTCGCCTCCCTCGTCTCTTGCGTTGCTCGGGGCAAACCGTTCCTGACTCTGGGAAATCGCCGGCGGCTGTAAAGAATTTGGGGCGGCGGCTAGACTCACCGGCACACTGGCTGTCGCCACCAGCAGGCACCCCACAACGGCGATGGCAATCCCAACTCTCCGCCCGAATGGCGATAGCCGGTAGCTCTGACGGCGATTCCGGTTGCTTTTCACGCTCGCATACCCTCCCCTACATTTGTGCAGTTTAATGTAAGCTTGCCTCACCGGCACAGCTCGTGCTGTGACGCACGCTCTCATTAGATCAATTATGCTAAACTCCCCACCATTCATTCCTCCGGCTGAAGTTTCCTTCGCCGCACTGCCGGTGCAGTGTTCCCAGGCTGGGAGGATTGCCGGACAGCCGGCTCAATTCCAGTTAATTAGTGTTAATTGTACCGGAAATTGCCAGACCTGAAAACACTCACCCCCATCCAGCTAGTTTCAATCCCGTTGCCGGGATTCAGCTGGCAAAAAATATTCTTCTCCTCCTGCCGCCTGCTAAAATCATTATCGCATTGATTTCGGCTTCTTTGTATGCACCGGCATGCTCCCGGCGCTTTTCCCCGTGCCCCTGGCATTCAGCGCCGGCTGCACCGGCTATCCGAGGGAAGTTTATCTCTCTATTTTGCTGATGGCGATTTTCCCCCAGCTCGTTGGCCACACCAGCTTTAACTGGGCGGTGCGGTGGGTTTCGCCCACCTTTGTGACGCTGGCCATTTTGTTCCTTGCCGGTGGCTTCCAGTATCCTGGGCTATTTTGTATTTGGGGAAGTGCCGGCACCTGCAGTGCTTGCCGGTGCGGCGGTGCTGCTTGCCGGTGTGGCCATTGTGGCGGCGGGGCAGCGCAAAAAATGATGCAGTTAAATTGCTATTTTAGGGAGCAGCCCCCGTGAAGGATCTGCTGGCAGGGCTAAAGCCCTACTACAAACCTTTTCAAGTCAGAAGTCAGAGTCCCGGAACGGGGGAGCGGTAAATTAAAGGTATAGCGGTTTTCATCTGAGTGAGGTACTGAGAAACCCGTATTCTTAAAGATACGGGTTTTTGGCATGTACTTCATCCAACTGAAAACCGCTATATTTTAGTTGCGGTTTTTTTTGTATAAGTGTTGTGCAACGAATGGCTTCTCAGCCCCCAGGCCCTCCGCTATTATTGCGCCATAATTTCACTATCAAGAAGTCCTTTCTGGAGAGCCAAAACTGCAGCTTGAGTGCGGTCGCGGACTTCCAGCTTTTGCAAAATGGCGTGGACGTGAACGCGCACTGTTCCGGGGGCGATGTAGAGCTGTTGGGCGATTTCTTGATTGCTCTTGCCTTGAGCCACGAGGGCCAGGATTTCTTGCTCGCGCTTGGTGAGCTGGTTTTCTGGCGTTTTGGGCTGGTTTGAGCCAGCAGGAGCCGGCTCACTTTCGGCAAAAGCAAAAGCCGCCCGGATTTCCGCCGTGGCGGCTCTGTCCCACCAAGAGGCACCGGCAGCCACGGAACGAATCGCCAAAACCAAAGTTTCTGCAGCAATTCCTTTCAGGCAATAGCCTTGAGCGCCGGCTTCAATCAGCCGCTCAATCAGAGATTTTTGGGAGTGAGAGGTTAAAACCAGAACCGCAATATTTGGGTGGCGCTCTTTGATTTGCCGGCACGCTTCAATCCCGCCAATCCCAAGCAGTCCCACATCCAGCAAGACGACATCTGGCAAGTATTGATTGGTCAATTCAACTGCACTCTCGCCATCTTCCGCCTCGGCGACAACTTCCAAACCGCTCTCCCGCTGCAACCGCGTTGAGAGCCCCAGGCGAAATAGCTCATCATCTTCAACCAGCAAAATTCGCAAATTGGGCATGGGGCATGGGGCATCATCGCATAGAGGACTCAGGATTGAGGAAGGCAAGCCGGCAGTTTAAAGGCAAACAGCGCCCCGTGGGGTGAGCGATTTTCTGCCCAAATTGTACCGCCGTGGGCTTCAACAATCTGTCGCGTCAAATACAGTCCCAGCCCAGAGCCTTTGGCGTGGCGGTTGCTGTGCCCTTGATAGAACCGCTCGAACAAGTGAGGGAGTTCGTCAGCGGTCATTCCCAAGCCCTCATCGAGAACCTTGACGACCTGACAGCCAGACTGGGACTCCAAGACTACTTCTACTTTACCGCCGCGAGGGGAGTGGTTGATGCTGTTGGTCAGCAAGTTGGCAAAGACGCGCTGCAGCTGCAGGGGATCGCCGCTCACCCAAAGCGCTCGGCGGAAGTCCGACTCTCCGCAGCTCAGGTGAATGTACACCCGGCGCGTTGCGGATAAATCCGTCAGGGTGGCGATCGCCTCCTCGGCGATGCCCACCAAATTCACCGGCACCCGCTGCAATTTCAGTCCCTCGGTGTCGTTGCGGTACACGAAAAGCAGCGTCTCCACCAGCTGCAGCGTGGTGCGGTGCGAGCGCACCATCATTTCCAGCACTTTTTGCTGTGCCGGCGTCACTGCGCCGAATTGCTGCTGCTGGAAGGATTTGATGGTTTCAATGGCACCAAGTAGCGGCGTTTTCAGGTCGTGGCTCAAGGTGGAAACGAAATCCTCTCGCATCAAAGACAGCTGCTTTTCGGCGGCGAGCTGAGCTTGCTGTTGCGCCAGCGCTTCCTCGTAGCGCCGGTTGCGCTGCGACAGCCAGCCGGTGACGACTAGCGCCAGCACGGCAATCAGCCGGTTGGCCACAGTCGCCGGATTCAAGGGTTCAGCATCGGGCAAAAAAAGATTCAGCAGCGTTAAACAGCAAGCCGCAGCCGTTACCGCCACAGTGGCGGACCGGCTCCTCAGGGAATTGGCTTGCAAAATTGCGCCGGTGTACAGGTAGCCAAAGACATACGCTGATGGCGTGGAGAACTCTAGCGCTATGACCACAGCGAATATACCGGCAACCAGCCAGTGCGGTTTCAAGGACTGATTCTTCATGGCTCGACCTATTTCAGCTTGTAACTGGCATGACACCCCTCTCCTCTAAGCAAAAATACTCGTTCAGGGGCTTCTATATTTGGAGATATAGATGTTTGTAAACGCCCTCAACATTTATATTCTTCTGGGATTAGATTGCCCTATATAAATTTGGGCTGAGGGTCAAGTTATACCTTGTTATATCTTGTCTCCCACGGGAAAAGATTCGATAATCAGGATAAGAAACCCCATCCTACATAATCAAATTATACTGGCCAGATATGTTTTCTGGAGAAGTAACCCTCATCCAAGTGCCGGTGCCCTTGAATAGCTGGTATTGCGGCGTGCCTTTAACTGCGGTAAAGTTACCGGACAAGTGCAAGTGCTTGGGACTGGTAAGAGAAGGACAAGTCATTCTACCCAGTCAGAACCCAACGCTGGGCAGTGGGGATACCATCTTAGCAGTGGCACTCAATCCCGCTCTCGCACCCGTTGTAGAACTCACCTTAAAAAAAACCTGTCCAGTTTTATGCCATTCTTTCAAAAGCCCCCCAAGGGCTTCAGAAGCTGAGCGAGCCGATGAGGATGTTTATTTTGGCTGAATTATGTGGCAAGGCTTAATCCAAATAGTGCTGACGCTGCTCATTGTAGTGGCCATAGCGCCTTTCTTTGGCAGTTACATGGCGGGGGTTTTCCTGGGAGAACAAACCCGCCTTGACCGCTTCCTGGTGCCGGTGGAGCGAACCCTCTACAAACTGGGTGGCGTTCGCTGGCAACAGAACATGACCGGCCCTCAGTACATCCGTGCGGTGCTAGTCAGCAACCTCGTCATGGGGGTATTTGTCTATTCTATCATCACCCTGCAGGGTGCGCTGCCCCTGAATCCCACCGGCTTGCCGGCACCCAGCTGGGATTTAGCCCTGCACACCACCATCTCCTTTATAACCAATACCGACCAGCAGCACTACGCCGGCGAAACCACCTTAAGCTACGCCTCTCAGATGCTAGCGCTGGGGTTTTTGATGTTTACCTCATCCGCCACCGGCATCGCAGTAGCCATCGCCTTCATTCGCGGCTTAACCGGCAAACCACTGGGCAACTTCTACGCTGACTTAACCCTATCCATCACCCGGATATTGCTGCCGGTTTCCATCCTTGGCGCAATTGCGCTCATCATTCTGGGCGTCCCCGAAACCCTAGCGGCACCGGCAACCGCTACCACCCTAGAAGGTGCCACGCAAGTCATTTCCAGAGGGCCGGTGGCCCACTTTGAAATCATCAAACAGCTGGGAGAAAACGGCGGCGGCTTCTTTAGTGCCAACTCCGCCCACCCCTACGAAAATCCCAACCCCCTTTCCAACCTGATTGAAACCATCGCAATGGTTGCCATCCCCGCCTCGCTGATTCACACCTACGGCATCATTGCCAATAACAGAAAGCAAGGCTGGCTGCTGTTCTGGATGGTCTTTCTCATCTATGCCATTCTGGTTGTAATCGCCGCCGCCGGAGAGTTCCAAGGAAATCCCCTCGCCAACAACCTCCTGGGAATGCAGCAACCCAACCTAGAAGGAAAAGAAGTGCGATTTGGCTGGGCGCAGACAGCCCTGTGGGCAGTCACCACCACCGGCACCATGTGCGGCGCAGTCAATGGAATGCACGACTCCCTGATGCCAGCCGGCGGTTTTGTCACCCTGTTTAACATGTTCCTGCAAATCGTCTGGGGCGGACAGGGCACCGGCACGGCATACTTATTCGTCTTCCTGATTTTAACCGTATTTCTCACCGGCTTGATGGTAGGGCGCACTCCCGAATTCTTGGGTCGCAAAATTGAAAAGCGAGAAATCGTCCTAGCCAGCGTAATTCTCCTCGTTCACCCCATAGCAATCTTAATCCCCGCTGCCCTTACCCTCGCCTTTCCCGACAGCCTCGCCGGCACCACCAATCCCGGCTTTCACGGACTCTCCCAAGTCGTCTACGAATACACCTCCGCCGCCGCCAACAATGGCTCCGGCTTTGAAGGATTGGCAGATGGAACCCCGTGGTGGAATCTCACGACCTGTTTCAGCCTCTTGCTGGGGCGCTACATCCCCATTATCGCCCTGCTGCTGCTAGCAGACAGCATGGCAAATAAACAGCCCGCACCCGAAACAGCCGGCACCCTGCGCACCGACACCCGCCTGTTCACCAGCGTTACAGCCGGCGCAATCTTAATCCTCGGTGCCCTGACCTTCTTCCCAGTTCTCGCCCTCGGACCGATGGCCGAAGCCTTTAAAATTGCCAGCGAAGCAACAACAAAAATCCCCTAATCCCCTAATCCCGGCACCAACAGCAGACACTTGAAAAATGACAAATCCACCCTCCAAACCCAGACAAACTCCACGCGGACCGCGCCATTCTCGGAGACACACGCCAAAAGCCGATACCAGAGGTCTGTACAGAAGAGCGATTCGGGAATCCTTCGTCAAGCTTGACCCCCACATTGCGGTGAAAAACCCGGTCATGTTTATTGTTTGGGTCGGCACAATCGTCACCGCACTGCTGACAGCTGACCCGTACTTGTTCGGTGCGGTTCCGGGAGAAAACCCGCGATTAATCAATGCCTCGATCGCGGTAATCCTGCTGTTCACCGTCCTATTTGCCAACTTTGCCGAAGCGGTAGCCGAAGGGCGGGGTAAGGCACAAGCTGACGCCTTGCGCTCTACCAAATCTGATACCGTCGCCCGCAAACTTTTGCCTGATGGCTCAGTGCAGGATGTATCTTCCACGAGTCTGAGAAAAGGCGATCTGGTGAAAATAATCGGCGGCGATCTGATTCCCGCTGACGGGGAGGTGATTGCCGGTGTCGCCAGTGTGGATGAGTCCGCGATTACCGGCGAATCCGCGCCGGTGCTCAAAGAACCGGGCTCTGATATAGCTAGTTCCGTCACCGGCGGGACGCGCATTCTCTCCGACGAACTCACTATCCGAGTTACAGTCGATCCGGGGAAGGGATTTATTGACCGGATGATCGCCCTTGTGGAAGGCGCTGAGCGCAGCAAGACGCCCAATGAAATTGCCCTGACGGTGTTGCTGGCGGTCCTGACTCAGGTGTTCCTGATTGTGGTGGCGACTTTACCGCCAATTGCCAATTATGTCAAGAGTCCGGTGAGCGTGGCGATTTTGATTTCCCTGCTGGTGGCGCTGATTCCCACAACTATCGGCGGTTTGCTCAGCGCTATCGGGATTGCCGGCATGGATCGGGTGGCTCAGTTTAATGTGGTGGCCACTTCGGGACGGGCGGTGGAGGCGTGCGGCGATGTCAATACCCTGGTTTTGGATAAAACCGGCACGATTACCCTGGGAAACCGGCTGGCGGAGGAGTTTATTCCTGTCAGTGGCCACTCAATGGCGGAGATTGCCCGCGTCGCTCTCGCCGCCAGCGTGTTCGATGAGACTCCAGAAGGAAAATCTATTGTCCGTCTCGCTCAGAAGTTAGACGCAACAGTCGATTTTGACCGCCGCCAAGCCGAGGGTGTTGAGTTTTCCGCCAGAACGCGCATGAGTGGGACGAATTTGCCGGATGGCCGCGAGGTGCGCAAGGGAGCGGTGGATGCGATTAAGGGGTTTGTGCGCTCGCGGGGTGGGAGGCTGACGCCGGAACTGGATACGGCTTACGAGCGCGTTTCCCGTCTGGGAGGCACACCTCTGGCAGTTTGTCAAGATGGGGAAATTTATGGCGTTGTCTATTTGAAGGATATTATTAAACCGGGGATTCGGGAGCGTTTTGACCAGTTGCGGCGCATGGGGGTGCGCACGGTGATGCTGACGGGTGACAACCGGATTACGGCGTCGGTGATTGCGCAAGAAGCCGGTGTGGATGATTTTATTGCGGAGGCGACGCCGGAAGACAAAATTTCGGTGATTCAAGCTGAGCAAGCGCAAGGCAAAATTGTGGCGATGACCGGCGACGGTACGAATGACGCGCCGGCGCTGGCGCAAGCGAATGTGGGTTTGGCGATGAATTCTGGGACTCAGGCGGCTAAGGAAGCTGCAAATATGGTAGATTTGGATTCTGACCCCACAAAACTGATTGATTTGGTGACAATTGGCAAGCAGTTGCTGATTACTCGCGGGGCGCTGACGACGTTTTCTGTTGCCAATGATATTGCGAAATATTTTGCGATTATTCCGGCGATGTTTGCTGAGGCGGGAATTGGCAGTTTGAATGTGATGGGGCTGGCGAGTGCGAATTCTGCGGTCCTGTCGGCGCTGATTTATAATGCGCTGATTATTCCGGTGCTGATTCCGCTGGCGCTGCGGGGGGTTGAGTTTAGGCCGCTTACGGCTGACCAGCTGTTGCGGCGCAATATTTTGATTTATGGTTTGGGGGGTGTGGTTGCGCCTTTTGTTGCAATTAAGTTGATTGATGTTTTGGTTGCGTCTGTGGGGTTGGGGTAGAAATGTTTAGAAATGAACCGCCAAGACGCCAAGGACGCCAAGAAAGAGAGGAGAGGTATGAAGAGGGTTAAGTTTGTAATGCCTAGTTGGGATAAAGGGGATTTTTTTCTAGGGCTGGAAAGGTTTTACTACCACCTTTTTCAATCCCAAATCCAAAATCAAAAATCCAAAATTGGTATGAGAGGGATGTGGGGCCGGCAGGGGGTGCCGGTGGGGCTGTTTTTGCTGATGTGTTTGAATTTGGTGCTGGCACCGGCTGTTTGGGCTGCTGCCGGTGGGGATATTGAGCGTCGCGCTGCCTGGGCGATTGGCCTTTTGGGGATTTTGACGCTGGGGCTTTCTGTTTATTTGTTTATGGTTATTTTCCAGCCAGAACGGTTTTAAGAGGCGCTATCTCGGCAGTTAAGGGGGCAGAGCTTCCCAAGGCAAGGTTGCCAAACGAGAAGGGAGGCAGAGCCTCCCAGTTTCATTCCCAGGCGGAGCCTGGGAACGAGAAAATTACCGATGAGAGAAAAGTATGTCTGTAATTCGAGAAGTTATCACCGGCATTCGCGTCACTCTGGTCCTGTGGGTAATGACGGCGCTGATTTATCCGCTGTTTGTGGTGGGTGCCGGTCAGGTGCTGTTTCCTTATCAGGCGAATGGCAGTATCATCTCAAATGCCGGCACGCCGGTGGGGTCCGCTTTGATAGGTCAGGGCTTTACTTCTGACCGGTATTTCTGGAGCCGTCCGAGCACGACGAATTACAGCAGCTTCACACCGGCACAGCGCGATCCCAAGAATGTCGGGCAAATTGCGGGCGTGTCTGGTGCCAGCAATCAGGCTCCGGGCAATCCCGACTTGCTCAAACGGATTCAATCGCAAGCAGGCCAGCTGGCGCAGGCGAATATCCTGTCAACTGCGGATCTGGTGTACACGTCAGGCTCCAGCTTGGACCCGCATATTAGCGTGGGGGCGGCGTATGCCCAAGCGAAACGGGTTGCTGCAGCGCGGGGGCTGCCCTCTGATCGGGTGCAGGGGCTGATTCCCAAACACACGGAGGGCAGATTCCTGTGGGTGTTCGGGGAACCTGGCGTCAATGTCCTGCGTCTGAATCTGGCTCTGGACGCTCTGCAGTAGGGTGGGTTAATACAAATCCCCATAGCTATTTGCCCTAACTTAGGGGAAAATAAGGCTTGTCGGGGAGATGGGGAGAAGAAATCTTATTTTTTCCCAAATCCTTGGAAAAGTCAGCGCACTGCAAACCCCTGAAATATGTTGCAGAATGTACGGGTCAGAATTCGCCGGCAGCCAATGCTACAGCCCCGGACGCAGGTAGACTTATGATTGATAAAAGTCAGATAGCCAGCCAGCTGCACTCACCGGCACCCCACAGCCGCTGCCGGCGGGGCAAGCACAAAATCTTTATTGGCATGGCTCCAGGCGTCGGCAAAACTTACCGCATGCTTGAAGAAGCTCGCCAACTTAAAGAGGAAGGAATTGATGTCGTTATCGGGCTGCTGGAAACCCACGGGCGGCGGGAAACAGCTGAACAAGCGTTAGGGCTAGAAATTGCCCCCCGCAAGCAAATCATCCGAGGGGGGATGACGCTTACTGAAATGGATGCGGATGCAATTTTGGAGCGAGCGCCCAAGCTGGTTTTGGTGGACGAGCTGGCGCACACCAATGTCCCCGGCTCCGCACGGGAAAAGCGCTACCAGGATGTGGAAGTTATTTTAGCTGCCGGTGCTGATGTTTATTCTACTGTTAATATTCAGCATTTGGAAAGTCTCAATGACTTGGTAGCCCGGATTACCGGCGTGGTGGTGCGAGAGCGCATCCCCGACCGGCTTCTGGAAGAAGCGGATGAGGTGGTGCTAGTTGACGTGACCCCGGAAACCCTGGAAGACCGGCTGCAGGAAGGCAAAATCTACGCGCCGGAAAAAATCGAGCAATCCTTGGCAAACTTTTTCCAGCGCCGCCACCTGATTGCCCTGCGGGAGTTGGCGCTGCGCCAGCTGGCAGATCGGATCGAAGAAGATGCTAAGGCTTCCACCCCAGCCGGTCAGTTCTGCAATATCCAAGAACGGGTTTTGGTGTGCGTTTCAACTTACCCCAATTCGGTGCAGTTGCTGCGCCGGGGTGCCCGAATTGCTAATTATATGAATGCCAAGCTCTACGCGGTTTTCGTGGACAATCCCGACCGCTTTCTCTCCAAGGTGGAGAGCCTTCACGTTGAAACTTGTGAGAAGCTCTGTAAAGAATTCGGGGGCGAATTTCTGCGAGTTACCAGCAACAGTGCTTCTAAGGGGATTGCTGAAGTGGCAGAAAACTATGGGATTACTAATATCGTGCTGGGCGAAACTCGCCGGTCTCGCTGGGAGTTGCTGCTGCGGGGGTCGCTCGCCCAACAGCTGATGCGATTAGTTAAACACATTGATTTGCACATTATCGCCACGGAGAAAACGCCGTATTGAGCCATTGAATATAGCGGAGGGCTTCTAAAAGTATCGCCTCCCATTTGTTAGAAATATTAAATTTATTTGATGTTCATAAACCTCTCAGTAATTGGTATTTTGGGGATTTTGACACTGGGGCTTTGCGTTTATTTGTTTACCGTTATTTTTCAGCCGGAAGGGTTTTAAGAGGCGCTATCTCGGCAGTTAAGGGGGCAGAGCTTCCCAAGGCAAGGTTGCCAAACCAGAAGGGAGGCTCTGCCTCCCAGTTTCATTCCCAGGCGGTAGCCGCCGGCGTCGCGCAGGGTGCCTGGGAACGAGCAATCCCGACTTGCTCAAACGGATTCAATCTCCAGCAGGCCGGCTGGCGCAGGCGAATATCCCGGCGAGTGCGGATCTGGTGTGCACTTCTGGCTCTGGCAGAGGACCGGCATATTAGCGTGGGGGCGCAGGCAGCCCACGCGAAACGGGTTGCTGCAGCCCGGGCGCTGTCTGCCGATCGGGTGCGAGCGCTGATTCCCAAATACACGCAGGGCAGATTCCTGTGGGTGTTCGGGGAACCGGGGGTCAATGTCCTGCGGCTGAATCTGGCACTGGACGCTCTCCAGTAGGGTGCGCTATTAACAATCTCTGCGAGTAAACGTCCTAAATTAGGGCAAAATAGGGCTTGTAGGGGGGAAGGGGAGAATAAATCTCATTTTCCCCAGCCCTCGGAAAAGTCAGCTCACCGCAAACCCCTGAAATATGTTTCAGAATGTACGGGTCAAAATTCGCCGGCAGTCAATGCTACAACCTTGGCACCAAGTAGACTGGTTGCTACTCACCCTGGCAGTGGGTCTGGCCCTGTTCGGGGGAGTTATGATCCGCAGTGTGGAGTTAAACCTGGGAGAAAAAAACTGGTTGCAGCACTGGGGCACCACCGGAGTGGGTTTGGTATTAGCGCTGTCGATCGCCCGCAGCCGTTATGAGAAGCTAATGGATTGGAAGTGGGTCATCTACGGCACGATCAATCTGTCGCTGATTGCCGTCAGGTTTATCGGCACCCAAGCGCTGGGAGCGCAGCGGTGGATTAACGTTTTTGGCTTTCACGTCCAACCCTCGGAATTTGCCAAGGTGGGGGTGATAATCACCCTAGCCGCTTTGCTGCACGAGCGCAACGCCAATACCATCCCCAATATGTTCAAGATAATGGGGGTGACAGCTGTCCCCTGGGCGCTGGTGTTTTTGGAGCCGAATCTGGGAACTTCGCTGGTGTTTGGCGCGATCACCCTGGGAATGCTTTACTGGGGCAATGCCAATCCGGGCTGGCTGATCCTGCTGCTTTCGCCGGTTGTGTCGGCTATCCTCTTTAATGTGAAGATTCTCTGGTGGCAGAATCTGCCGGTGGTTTGGGGTGTCTGGGTGATTGCGATGGGTGCGATCGGTTTGTTCACCCTGCCCAAGCGGTGGATTGGTTCCGTAGGAGCCTTGGTGGTGAACGCGGTTTCAGGATGGCTGGGACATGTGTTCTGGGGTCTGTTACATGACTATCAAAAACAGCGCCTGATTCTATTTTTAGACCCCGATCAAGACCCCTTGGGAGGGGGGTATCACCTGATCCAATCTCGGATTGCTATTGGTGCCGGCCAACTTTGGGGGCGGGGCCTGTATCAGGGAACGCAAACCCAACTCAATTTTATCCCAGAACAGCATACGGATTTCATCTTTTCTGCCATTGGCGAAGAGCTGGGCTTCGTTGGCTGCGTCGCGGTGTTTATCGGCTTCTGGCTGATCTTCCTGCGCCTGGTGATGATCGCTCAAAGCGCCAAAGACAGCTTCGGCTCTCTCTTGGCAATTGGCGTGCTGTCAATGATGGTATTTCAGCTGATTATTAATGTGGGCATGAACATCGGGCTAGCGCCGGTCACTGGGGTGCCGCTGCCTTTGCTCAGTTACGGTCGCTCGGCACTGCTGAGCAACTTTATTGCCATCGGACTGGTGGAATCGGTGGCTAATCACCGGCAGCGGAGCCGGTTTTAGCGAATCGTGCGGGGTGCCAGGTGTTAGGTATCAGGTGTTAGATATCCGGTGGCAGGGTGGCCGGTGGCCGTTTGTAGTTGGGCTAAAGCGTAAAGTTTGTAGTTGGGCTAAAGCCCAACCCGGCTTTCCCTGAACCCACCTAACTGCCAAACCTCTTCCCCTAACCCCTAACCCCTAACCCCTAACCTAACCTATGATTGAGAAAAGTCAGATAGCCCATCAGCTGCACTCACCGGCACCGCAGTACAGCTGCCGGCGGGGCAAGCACAAAATCTTTATTGGCATGGCTCCAGGCGTCGGCAAAACTTACCGCATGCTTGAAGAAGCTCGCCAACTTAAAGAGGAAGGAATTGATGTCGTTATCGGGCTGCTGGAAACCCACGGGCGGCGGGAAACAGCTGAACAAGCGTCAGGGCTGGAAATTGCCCCCCGCAAGCAAATCATCCGAGGGGGGATGACGCTTACGGAAATGGATGCGGATGCAATTTTGGAGCGAGCGCCCAAGCTGGTTTTGGTGGACGAGCTGGCGCACACCAATGTCCCCGGCTCCGCACGGGAAAAGCGCTACCAGGATGTGGGAGTTATTTTAGCTGCCGGTGCTGATGTTTATTCTACTGTTAATATTCAGCATTTGGAAAGTCTCAATGACTTGGTAGCCCGGATTACCGGCGTGGTGGTGCGAGAGCGCATCCCCGACCGGCTTCTGGAAGAAGCGGATGAGGTGGTGCTAGTTGACGTGACCCCGGAAACCCTGGAAGACCGGCTGCAGGAAGGCAAAATCTACGCGCCGGAAAAAATCGAGCAATCCTTGGCGAACTTTTTCCAGCGCCGCCACCTAATTGCGCTGCGGGAGTTGGCGCTGCGCGAGCGAGCAGATAATATCGAGGAGGAGGGGTACATGGGGGCTCGTCAATAGCTGTGACGCCCCCAAAGAAGCCTACTGTACAGAGCAGGCGATTGCCGTGGCCGGTGCGTCATTTAGGGGGAGCATACCTCTTTCGTCTCCCATCAGGAGCCAACGGAACCAGGGAACCTCAGGTAAATTGGCGAAGGTATTGTTAAAGAAACCCGGTTTCTGTACCGGTTTCAGGTCGCACTCCAACCAATTCCCCATGCCATGAGCGGGCGTGCCGGCGTGCGGGCGTGCGGGCGCGCCCCAATCCCCAATCCGGGCATCCGGGCATCCGGGCATCCGGGCATCAAAAATCTCCATGCCCAATGCCCAACGGTGGTGTGGCTGAAAAATTTACAATTAGAAATAGCTTAGTTATCGCCAAAAACCTTATGATTAAGAGACTATTAATTCTGGGGCTTTTCCTAATTTTCCTTTTTGCAGGGCTGCAAAGCGGTTCAGCTGTTCGAGCCGCTTCCGACCTCGGACCGCGCGTTTCTCGGCTGGAATCCGAAATTCTCAATCTCAGGACGCAGATTTACCGGCTGGAGTCTCAGATATCTAGTGCCAGCCGGTCTTCCCCGCAGAGATCCGCACCGCCCGCACGCACCGCCGCCCCAGAAGAAGAACCCAGACTCTACCGGCCCATTTCCCCCACCGATCCGATGTTCGACCGGCTGGCAACTTTAGTCATTGAACTGAAGCAACAAGTCAACGGAATCGAAACGCGACTCTCCAGACTGGAAGAGCGAGCGCGGCTGCCGGTTCCGTGATTTTGTATATCACGTCAGGTTGAATACCGATAATATCTCGATGCTCGGGCATTGGGCATAAATCAGTTACTCCTCATTACTCTTGGCGACAGAACTTTTAATTATCCCGCTACACCTCCATAGCGATGGGATAGCTTTTGCACATCGCTATGCCCGCCTAAATTGTCCGAGTTTCAATTTAGTGAATCGGTCTGGGTTGTTTTGTCCTCATCCTATTATAGCAGCAGTCATATTGGTTAGAACAATAGAAGCTTCGGAAGCGGGGGAGCAAGGGAGGCCGGAATGTAGCGTCCCGCCCCCCCTGAATGTCTAATGTTCTAACCTAAGTGCATATTGCTATAAAATATTAGCAACTCCAGAGCGGCGCGTCAAGTATTTTTCTGGCAATTATTATATAGGTATGCAAGCCTTATAGCTCTAGCAGTAGCCACTTAGGTTCGTACATTTCGGCCTCTTTTGCACCCCCGCACTCCGGCTCCTATTGTCCTAACCCATATTACTACTGGGATATAGACGCAGGGCAGCGTCTGGCTGCCCTGAAGGTCTAATGTTTTAACCTAAGTGCATACTGCTATAAAAGCATAAGATTTACTTATCGAGCAGTGTCTTGAGTCAGGCTACTAACTGGAGTAGGAGCGGGTTCATCTAAGATGTCTGTCAATCAGGGAAGATATTGATAAACCCGCCCCTATTAATAACTGGAGCCAATTTCCATAAAATTGCTTAATTGTCAAGGCCAGTTATTCTCTATCCTTTGCAAGACGCTAAGTTAGACTTCCTTCCTCAGGTCACTGTGATTCGGATGATGGCCCAGGCGGCTCCAGATTGCTCGATTACCACGGGTTGGGGGGGTTTGTGCAGGATGTCTGCCGGTGGCCAAGGATAGGGCTGACAGCAGCAGGGGATTTGCTAACATCTTCCAAGTTATGCTATACTTTGCTCAGCACAGTCGCCTGAACCTGAGTTAAAAACTCCCGGTGGCAAGCCGGCATCCTGGAATATCCGCGCGAGAAAGGTGGCGGTGGCGGGGGTGTCCTCTGCCGGTTTGAGAATCGCCGCATTGCCGCTTTCCGAGAGCCGGCATGGCTTTCCTGCAGGGAATGGCAACAGGAAAATTCCAGGGAGCGATCGGGGCGCAGACTCCCACCGGCATCCGCACGCTGATCGCAAATTTGTCCAGCATTTCCGAGGGCGTCGTCTGGCCAAACAGCCGCTGGCCTTCTGCTGCGTAATAGAGGGCGCAGTCTATCTCCGTCTTGGACATCCCCACGAGCTTCAGTCAGGGGCTTGCCCATTTCTTGGCTCATCAGGTAGGCGAATTCTCCTTGGCGCTGCTGCAGCAGTTCGCCAATCCGGTAGAGGTATTCCGCACGGGCGGGTGCGCGGACCAGACGCCACTTTTGCTAAACCTTGCGAGCTGCCCCGACAGCAGCAGCCACATCAGCTGCGCCGGAACGGGGAAAGGTGGCGACTGTTTCCCGCCAGTCGGCAGGATTGCGGCTTTCAAGGGTGGCTGCCGACTGGGCCGGCAACCACTGGCCATCGATGTAATTCAGGCACGTCAGGGGTTCGCTCACCGCACACCTCTCCTGTGGAACGCACTTCAGATACGCCCAGTTTGGCCTAAGGAATGGAGCGCGTCAAGTGCGTTTGGCCAGCCGCCTTGCCGATGACAAAGACGATATAGCAGTAGCCAGTTAGATTAGGACATTAGATTAAGAGGGCACGGAGGGAACGCCTGCCCTACGCCTTTTATAGCAGTAGCCACTTAGATTAGGACATTAGACCTTCAGGGCAGCCAGACGCTGGCCTACGTCTATATCCCAGTAGTAATATGATTTAGGACAATAGGAGCTTCGGGTGCGGGGGTGCAAAAGAGGCCGAAATGTACGAACCTAAGTGCCTACTGCTAATATCCCTAGGCCACTGATGTCCTAACCAATATGACTACTGCTATATCCCTCTTTTGTCACTTTGAGGGAATTCGACGAATTTGCGTCATTTCAGGCAACGACAGATGGGGCTTTCACCCCAGTTTGACAGAAGAGGGATATCCCCCAAACCCCCATCTCTTTCCCCCCTCTAAGGGAGCGCGGGGAGGGGGTTGGGGGGCAGCGGTCCTGCAACGCCTTGGCTTGCCGGTGGCTGTGTCGGGGGTGAGTGCGTGACGCACTGGGAACCGCAAGTCACCAGTTTTTTGTCTGTCAAGGTGAGCGTTTCTTGCAAACCTGATTGCTGCGTGCGTAGCAGCCACGACTGAGTGGACACATCGAAAACTGGCTGTGTGCCAGTTTTTTTATCCAGATGGCGCTGAGGTTTCTGCGAATCACGGAGTAGAAAGTTGATTCAAGGAGATTTCTTATGCGCATCTACACGCTCGCTCTCTCAGGTTTGTTGCTTCTTGGTGGTGCGGTTAACGCCCAAGCTTTTGAGCTTCGCTCTTCTCAAGGCGATCGATCTGATAGAGTGCAAGAATTCTCATTATCTCAAGCGGGAAATGAGGGGGGTGGCTGCGAGACAAACCAGCAGTCTGGCTGCGACGAGCAGCGCTCACATCGGGGCAGCGGGCGGAAAGACCAAGATTTGAATACCCAACAGCAACACTCAAAAGCTTTTCAGCAACTGTTAGCTGAAGACTCTGAAGGGGATGATAGCGCTCATCGGGGCAGCGGGCGAAAAGACCAAGATTCGACCGGCGATCAGTCACAATCAAAGGCTTTCCATCAACTGCTAGCTGAAAACTCCGAAAGTGAGGAAAGCGCTCACCGGGGCAGCGGGCGGAAGGAGAAAGAATCAACCGGCGAGGAAGCGCAAGCAAAGGTGATTCATCAACTGCTAGCTGAAAACTCCGAAAGTGAGGAAAGCGCTCACCGGGGCAGCGGGCGGAAGGAGAAAGAATCGACCGGCGAGGAAGCGCAAGCAAAGGGAATTCATCAACTGTTAGCTGAAAACTCCGAAAGTGAGGAAAGCGCTCACCGGGGAAGCGGGCGGAAAGACCAAGAATCGACTGGCGATGAGGCAGAAGCAAAGACTTTCCAGCAAGGCAATGAGAACAGCAAACAGCTATTAGTGGCTGAAGGGCAAGATGAGTCGAATCCGGGCGACGGCAAGAGCGATGGCGAAAGTGAAGAAGGTCATCGTGGCAGCGGACGGAAAGATGCTTAATCTCAAGTTCGAGTTAGGCAAGTGGGCATCATCGCATTGGGCATCATCGCATTGGCTGCGCCATTGATATCAAGTTGGGAGATAAAGTTTTTTGTCCGGGGATGGAAAGGTTTTACAGACGCCTTTTTCAATCCTAATTCCCAAATCTAAAATCCCAAATAGGTATGAGTGCGATTTCTGGAGCGACCGACTTGTGATATCTTGTGATATAATGTTTGCGCCCGGACAGGGCAGCATCGTGCGAGGGATGAATGGCTGTCTTTATGGTGCACCAGGCTTAGTAAAATTGCATGCTTCACCGCACCGGCACTCAGGCTGAGAAATCAGTCGGGCTGTGGCAAGGTTTTTGTTGCAGGGGCAAGGAATGCCGGTGGTGCGAGTAGCGGGTGAGATTCCACCGGCAACTCCTCTAGGAGGGGTTGCCGGCTTTGCCTGTGCGCGGCAATTGGGCCCAGGAATGCCGGTGGCGGCTGTTTTATATCAGTTCAGTGGTGCCGGGTGCGTGTGGGTTGTGCGGTGCCGGTGCGCTGCGCATACGCTTAAAGGGGAACGCACCCCCTCAAACAGGTGGGGTGCGTTCCGCAAAAACCGAATCCTTGCCGCGCATGCGCCCAAAGGGGAGCGCACCTTACTAAACTGAAAAATGTTAATGTTGCTCTGTTACGTTGGTGAAGACCGATACGCGATCGAGAGCAGTCGGGTTGTCGAGGTGCTGCCATTGGTGGCCCTCAGAACGCTGCACCAAGCTCCTGAGTGTGTGGCTGGTATATTTAATTACCGGGGCCAGATCGTGTCGGTAATTGACTTGTGCCGGCTGATGCAAGGCCATCAGAGCCGGCCTCACTTGAGTACGCGGATCGTGATGGTCAAGTACCAGGATCGCGACAGTACGCCGCGCCTGCTGGGGGTGATGGCGGAACGGGTGACAGAAACGCTCAACACGCCAGAAACTAAACTGGTGGAGCCGGCTGTGACTGTGAATTCAGCCCCTTATTTGGGAAAAATGATTGTGGGCGAGCGGGGCATGATTCAGTGTTTGCGGGTAGAATATTTGTTGCCGGAGCCCCAGCGAGCCGAAGAGCTGCCAAAGCACGAGGGCTAGCGACTGGGGTTACAGGTAGATATCGGGGCGCATCTCAAAAAAGCGAAAACTCACAGCTTGCGGTGCGGGCGTCTTGTCCGCTCTGCGACTTCCGGCAGTCCGAATGCAGTCGGCACAAAAAAAGGTGTTTTTACCAAACGAGATGCTGCAAGATATTGAAGCGCTGCTCCGACAGAAAATAGGTTTAGAGGCCAATTCGATCGGCTCTAGCGCCATCGACAGAGCTGTGCGCCAGCGCATGGCAGAGTGCGGGTTGCCCGACATGCCGGCCTACTTGATGCGATTGCAGACCTCGCCGCACGAATTAGATGAGCTGGTTGAAACTGTAATTGTACCAGAAACCTGGTTTTTCCGAGATAGGGAACCGTTTAATTTATTGAGCCGCTATGTGATGGCGGAGTGGCTGCCGGCGAATCCGGGCAGGGTGCTGCGCGTCTTGAGCGTGCCCTGCTCTACGGGGGAAGAACCTTACTCGATTGCGCTCGCCTTGCTAGAGGCGGGGCTAACCTCAAAAAACTTCTGCATCGACGCGGCTGACATCAGCAAAAAATCCCTGATCAAAGCTCAGCGCGCCGTCTATGACAGGAATTCTTTTCGCGGTGAGAGCGTTGAAGCTGCACAATCGGCGGCACAAGAGAATGGCTACTCCGGGAGAAAACTTTCTCTGTTAGCCGTGCGGGAAAAATATTTTGTGCGAACGGCTGAGGGATATGAGCTGTGCGAGCCGGTCAGGCGTGCGGTGAATTTCAGTTACGGCAATTTGTTAGATCCGTATTTTGGGGTTGACAGGAAGCACTATGATGTGATATTCTGTAGGAACTTGTTAATTTACCTCCACAGTGCGGCGAGGAAGCGGGCAATTCAAGTTCTAGAGCGCTTGTTAGCTGCCAAAGGATTGCTGTTTGTGGGGCACTCGGAAACGGGACAGCTATTCGGCACCCGATTTGTGTCCGTGCGCCACCCTATGGCGTTTGCGTACCGCAAGGCAGAAGTCGGGGCGGGAGGGCACAGCTTGAAGGCAGCGGGGGGGAAAGAAAAGCTCCTGTCCGCTGCTACGCCGCAATACCCTTGGAACTCCCCCGCACCGGCGTCGCCCCTGTTGCCAATCCGCGCTCAAAACTCAACGCTGAAAACTCAACTCTCTTCCCCAGCCCCCAGCCCCCAGCCCGCAGTTCCTTCTGTGCCGCCCAGTCCTGCGCCTGCAGTGTCTTCTATGCTGGAAACGGCGCGGAGTTTGGCGAATCGGGGACAGCTGGATGAAGCCGCCGCCTTGTGCGAAACTTACCTGAGTCAGAACCGCGTCAGTGCTGAGGCGTATCTTTTGCTGGGGGAGGTGCGCTGCAGCGCCGGCAATCCAGAGCAAGCAGAGCAATATTTCTACAAAGCGATTTATTTGCAACCCAATCACGAAGAGGCGCTCACGCACCTGGCGCTGCTCAAAGAACGTCGCGGGGATTTTGCCGGCGCAGCAATTCTCAGGCAGCGAATTCAGAGACTTCAAAAATTTTCGATTCAGTAGAAGTAAAAGAGTGGCTAAAAGCGCGGTGGCTGGGCTAATATTAAATTGAAAATTTGAAGGCCAGCCATCACAAACCTTATAGAGGACAGGGCAATGCAGCGCGGTATAGAAATCCATCAATTAGCTCCAGTCGGTTTTGGGGCGGTTATTTGGCTGGCGGTTGGCACCAACTTACTGGACCAGTGAAATACTGAGAATTTATTGAAGTCGGCTGGCTGGGTGACTCACACCTATAAAATCAAGCAGAATTTGGCGGAAATAGAAAAACATTGGTAGATGCAGAAACCGGGCAGCGCGGCTTCATTTATACAGGAAAAGAAGAGTTTTTGCAGCCTTACACTAAAGCGAATAAAAAGCTCGACAGAACGCGGGCGGAACTGGCATAACAAATCAAAAATAATCCAGAGCAACTTAACCGGCTCGCTAAAATCGAAGAATTAACAGAAGATAAAATGGGGGAATTGGCGGAGACGATTTCTCTCAAAAAGTGAAGCTGTCGGGGATACAAGTCACGAGTTACGCCACTCAAATCGCCGCTTCTGGCAGGCAATTAGAAGCCACCGTGCAAGAACAAGTTGCCTCTACCAACGAGGTAGTTGCGACGGCGAAGGAAATTGCCACCACCTCCGGGGAACTGGTGAAGACGATGGATGAAGTCGGTTCTATGGCACAGGGAACCGCGACGGCGGCGGGTGCCGGTCAAAAAGATTTGCTGCGCATGGAAGCCACGATGCGCCAGCTGGCGGATGCCACGTCTGGCATCTCTGCTAAACTGGGGGCGATCTCTGAAAAGAACGAGGCGGCGCAAGGTTTGCGACGAGAGATACTCGCTTTAAGGTGATGGGGCATGGGGCATTGCGGCGGGAGTGGGGCATCATCGCATTGGGGTAAGTATCAACTTTTTCCCTAAAACCATTCCCCTAACCCCTAACCCCTAACCCCTGAAACCTAACCCCTAACCCCTAACCCCTAGGTTATTTGCAGACAAACCGAGAAAAACCCAGGAAATAAAAAATGTTTAATAGCATGACATTGCAAGCGCGGATCTTCATTTCATATTTGTTCATGGGCGCGCTGGTCTTAATGGTTGCCCTAGTGGGATGGAGTGGGAATGCGCGGCTAACCTACCACATCAGTACAATCGGGGAGAATGCTTTTCCCAGCGCGGTCAATTTGTGGAAAATCAACGAAGGGCAAACCCAGGTTCAGTCCGCAGAGCGGGCGCTGCTCAATCCCAGAGGGAGCGAGGCTATCAGGCGAAGTGAGCTAACCCGAATCGAGAAAGCTTGGGAACAGATGAGACTGGGCTTTAACCTGTACGAAAAAATTCCTCGCAGCGCCGAAGAAGACCGGCGATACCAAGCCTTTATTAAGGCATGGGAGAAGTGGGTTGAAGCTCATAAGGAATTCTTGCGGCTGAATGAAGAATTTGAGAAATATGGCGTCCTCAACCCCCGGCAAGTTCAGTTTGAGTTGCAGAGCCAGGGCAAAGGGAATTCAGCTGCGATGACCGCTGCGAAAGCAGCGAGTGAGACCCTGGACAGGATGAATGTGCAAAGCTTTACAAAGAAAGAGCCGGCGTTTCTTGCAGCCAAGGACGCACTGCTAGAGGTTCTGGCATTTAATGAGAGCTTGGCAGCCGACGCTATGAACGCAGCCAATCAGGATGTTTCTCAAACTAGCTTTTGGGTTTTCCTGGGGATGGCCATTGGCCCTCTCACGGCTGTGATTTTCGGTTTTTACTTCAGTAATGCGATTACCAGGCCGGTGAAGCAGTCCGCTATCCAAATCACCTCCTCAACCACGCAAATTTCCGCCTCTAGCAAGGAATTAGAAGCCATGATGAGAGAGCAAGTCGCCTCTACAAACGAAGTGGTCGCCACCGCAAAGGAGATTGCCGCCACCTCTGGGGAATTGGTGAAGACAATGGATGAAGTTGGGGAAATGGCACAAGGGACCGCGACGGCGGCGGGTGCCGGTCAAAAAGACTTGGTTCGCATGGAAGCAGTCATGCGCCAGTTAGGGAAGGCGACCCTGTCCATCTCCTCCAAGCTGGGAGTTATCTCTGAAAAGGCAAATAACATCAATAGTGCTGTCACCACTATCACCTCTGTGGCAGATCGAACCAATTTGCTCTCCCTCAACGCCGCCATTGAAGCCGAAAAAGCGGGAGAGTACGGGTTGGGGTTTGCCGTGGTGGCCAGGGAAATCCGCCGGCTGGCGGACCAAACCGCAGTTGCCACCTTGGACATCGAGCAGATGGTAAAAGAAATGCAATCTGCAGTTTCCACCGGCGTCATGGAAATGGACAAATTCAGCAAAGAAGTCATGCGTTCAGTCAAAGATGTCCGCAACATCAGCGGGCAACTGGGACAGGTTATCGAGCGAGTGCAAGCCCTCACCCCCCGTTTTGAAGAAGTGAATCAGGGCATGGAGGCTCAGTCTGCCGGCGCTCTACAAATTAGCGAGGCAATGGTACAGTTAAGTGAAGCCTCCTCGCAAACGGCTGACTCTCTGCGCGAGATTAACCGTGCCATTGGGCAATTGAACGAGGCGGCGCAAAGCTTGCGGCGAGAAATACTCGCTTTAAGGTAGGGCAGTGGGCAGTGGGCAGTGGGCAGTGGGCAGTGGGCATGGGGCATGGGGCATGGGGCATCATCGCATTGGGTGAAGTATCAACTTTTCTCCTAAAACCTAACCCCTAACCCTAACCCTAACCCCTAACCCCTAACCCCTAACCCCTAACCCCTAAGATAGGAGATGGGACGAATGAAGTTTGGTACAGGACAAAGGACAAGGGACAAAAGAATGTTTAATAATATGAGCTTGCCAGCTCGGATGTTCACTGCGTTTCTCTTTATGGGCTTAATTGTATTAATTGTGGCTCTAGTCGGCTGGAGCGCGACTTATCGGCTAAACACTCACCTTAATACGCTCAGCACAACTAGCCTGCCCAGTGTGCTAGGAATGTGGAAAATTAAAGAAGGGCAAACCCAAATCGAGTCCTCAGCTCGGGCTTTGCTCAACCCCAAACTCCTTGGGGCAGAAAGGCGGGCTGAATTAGCGAGTATCAGGCAAGCTTTGGAGCATATCGACGATGGATTCAGCCAATACGATCCCGCTCCCAGAACTGAAGAAGAAGAGAAACTATACAAAAAATTGCAAACGAACGGGAACAGGTGGAGGCAAGACCTGGAAGATTTCCTGCAACTCAATCAAGAATTCGAGAGCCTGGGGATTCTCAACCCCTTGGAAGTGCAGCTGGCGCTGGTGCGTCAGGGGCGGGAGAGATCGCCAGAAATGGCAGAGGCAAAAACGGCTACCAATCTTTTCAACAAACTTTACGAACGCTCCCAGGCTAACCGGATCTTTTTTGAGGGGCAAAACCAATCCATTTTAAAAATTTTGGAAATAAACGAGGAGGTAGCGACAGCAGCTTATAAGGCAGCCCAGGAGGATGTGAGCAAAAGCCTATTCTGGGCTGTCACCGGCCTGTTACTTGGCCCCCTCACGGCAGTGATTTTTGGCCTTTACTTCAGCAATACCATTGCTAAGCCCCTCGGTGCTAAGATTATAGGCGTCGTAACAGTAGCCGAACAGATATCTGCCGGCGATCTCACCACCTCTGTGCCGGTCCCGGAAGATCGGGACGAAATCGGAAAATTGCTGGTGGCTTTCCGCACCATGACAAAAAGCCTGAGTTCCTTAATTTCCCAAGTGCAGCAGTCCGGCATTCAAGTGACCAGCTCAGCCACCCAAATCGCCGCCTCTGGCAAACAATTAGAAGCCACGGTGCAAGAACAACTCGCCTCTACCAACGAAGTCGTCGCCACGGCGAAGGAGATTGCCGCCACTTCTGGGGAATTGGTGAGGACGATGGATGAAGTCACGGAGATGGCACACAGCACCGCGACGGCAGCCGGTGCCGGACAAAAAGACCTCTCACGCATGGAGGCAACGATGAGCCAGCTGGCAGACGCCACTTCTGCCATCTCTGCTAAACTGGGGGCGATCTCTGAAAAAGCCAATAACATCAATAGCATTGTTACCACGATCGCAAAAGTGGCTGACCAGACGAATTTGCTCTCCCTCAACGCCGCCATAGAGGCTGAGAAAGCGGGAGAGTACGGTTTGGGCTTTGCCGTCGTGGCGAGGGAAATTCGCCGGCTGGCTGACCAAACCGCTGTCGCTACCCTAGATATCGAGCAGATGGTGAAAGAGATGCAATCGGCAGTTTCCACCGGCGTGATGGAAATGGACAAATTCACCAGAGAAGTTAGCCGTGGGGTGGACGACATTCGCAATATCAGCGCCCAAATCGCGCAGATTATTGAGCGAGTGCAAGCGCTCACCCCGCGTTTTGAAGCAGTGAATCAGGGTGTGGAGGCTCAATCCACCGGCGCGACGCAAATCAGCGAGGCGATGGTGCAGTTAAGCGAAGCCTCCTCGCAAACCGCTCAGTCTCTGCGCGAAATCAACAGCGCGATTGGGCAGCTGAACGAGACGGCGCAAGGCTTGCGGCGAGAAATTTCTCGCTTCCAAGTCGGAGATTAAACCTTCCAGCTAAACCTTCTCAATGGAGAGCAGGGCTCGTGTTTAATAACATGACATTCCCAGCGCGGATGTTCAGCGCATTTATGTTCTTAGGTCTAATCGTCTTAATCGTGGCTCTTTTCGGCAGGGGCTCGACTTCCCGGTTGAGCAACCACATTCAGACCTTGAGCGCGAACAGCCTGCCTAGCGTCCTCGGACTGTGGGAAGTGAACGAGAGGCAAACGCAAATCGAGTCCTCAGAGCGAGCCTTGATCGACCCCAAACTCATCCTAGCAGAAAGGCAGGCAGAAATAGCGAGAATCCGGCGGGCGTCTGAGCAAATTGACGGGAGATTCAGCCAATACGAGGTTATCTGCGGTTCCCTAAAAAAAAGGTAACAAAATGACAGCAAACAAGGAACAAAGAACTAACAATTGCTGGAAGCGAATCGGAATTTGGGGCGACCGGTCTTGCCGGGAACTGAAAACCCACACTCACTGCCGCAATTGCCCTGTCTATTCTGCCGGCGGGCGCACTTTGCTGGAACGGATAGCGCCAACCGGCTATGTGAGTGAGTGGACTGATTTGCTGGCTGAGCAAAAAGAAGCTAGCGCCAAGGGCACTGTGCCGGTGGTTATCTTTCGCCTGGGAGTGGAGTGGCTGGCACTGCCGGCTGGCTTGTTCCAGGAAGTGACGCCGGTGTCGCCGGTGCGCACCCTGCCTCACCGCAGCAACGATATCCTGCAGGGGCTGGTGAACATCCGGGGCGAACTGCAAATGTGCGTCTCTCTCAGCAATCTCCTGAGACTGCACGCCGCACCGGCACCTGCCGGCAAGACTATAAACAGTGCTGTTTACAAACGGATGGTGGTTGTGGAAAAAGAAGGGAACCGCTGGGTCTTTCCCGTTGATGAAATCTATGGGGTTCACCGCATCGCCCCAGAGGAGGTGCGGAGTGCGCCGGCAACTGTCTCTAAAGTGCCCGACACTTATATCAAAGGAATGATTAGCTGGCGAGAGAAAAGCGTGAGTTACCTGGATGATGAGTTATTATTTTACACTCTGAACAAAAGACTTCTGTGATATATAGCGTTTTTCAGTTGGATGAACTATGGCCCAGAAACCCGGTTTCTTAAAGAAACCGGGTTTCTCAGTACCTCACTAATATGAGAGACGCTATAATATTTTCTCTGTTTGAGCCTGGAAACGAGAAAAAATAATCAACCGCCCCCGTGAGGGGACGCCAAGAAGGAAGAAGAGAGGGGATAGCACCCTACTGCTGAGAAATGAAAAATCAGAATATGAGCAACTACTCGATGATGGATTTATTCCGCACGGAGGTGGAAGCCCAAGCAGCCATATTGAATGAAGGTCTGCTGGCGCTGGAAACCAACCCGAATGACACTCGCTGCCTGGAATCGATGATGCGTGCCGCGCATTCAATCAAGGGGGCTGCCCGGATTGTCCAAATTAATGCTGCAGTCAGAGTCGCCCACGCTATGGAGGACTGCTTTGTTGCCGCCCAGAGAGGAGCCATCACCCTAACAGCAAACCAGATCGATGTCCTGCTGCAAGGGGCGGATTCGCTGCTGCGCATCGCCCGCGTCAGCGAAACCGAGTTAGTGAACTGGCAAGCGGAATATGAAGGGGAAATTGAGGCGTTGGTGACTGCAATTTCCGCCCTCCTGACACCGCTGCCGCCAGAGGGGAGCGCCGCACCGGCAGCCCGCCCGCCGCAGCAAAGTCCGCCGGCGCACAGCACATATATATCTCACTCCTGTGAGGCGCAAGCGGGGCGGGAGACAGGGGGAGAGGTTCCGCCCTCCACCTCCCCTGCAGTTGAGCCGGTGGCGATTCCAGCAATTCCGGCGGTGCGCGCACCCGAGAGGGCACTCCAGACGCCGGCAGTGCCCAGTTCGCCACCGGCAGATCGAGTGGTGCGGATGAGCGCGGAGAATTTAAATCGCTTAATGGGTTTGGCCGGCGAGTCTCTGGTGGAGGCGAACTGGCTGCAGCCGTTTGCGCAAGAACTGATGAAACTGAGAAACCGCCAAGCGGAACTGTCGAGCCACTTGGAAAAGCTACAGGAATCCCTTGAGGGCGAGCGTTTGAATGAGCGCAGCGAGGAGCATTTGAAAACAGCCCGCCAAAAAGCCAGTGAGTGCCGGCAGATGCTATCCGAGCGCCTTAACGAACTGGAGCTATTTGCCCGCCGGTCTGCAAATCTTTCCGACCGGCTCTACCAGGAAGTGATCGCCAGTCACATGCGCCCTTTTGGGGACAGAATGCAGGGTTTTCCGCGAATGGTGCGCGATTTAGCAAGACAGCTGGGCAAGCAAGTTAAATTGGAAATTGTCGGGCAATCGACTAAAGTTGACCGGGATATTTTAGAGAAGCTAGAGGCTCCCCTGACTCACATGCTGCGCAACGCTATCGATCACGGCATTGAGTCACCCGAGGAGCGTCTGGCGGCGGGGAAGCAGGCAGAAGGTAAGGTGCGCCTGGAAGCAGCGCACAGGGCCGGCATGCTCTCGATTGCCGTTTCTGACGATGGCAGGGGGGTTGATTTCCAGCTGTTGCGCCAAACAATCATTAGCAGAGGCATGGTAACAGCCGAAATGGCTGACCGGCTGACAGAAACCGAGCTGATGGACTTCCTATTTTTGCCCGGATTTTCCACAGCAAAAGCGGTGACGGAGATTTCCGGTCGCGGCGTCGGGCTGGACGTGGTGCAGAGCGCGGTGCAGGAGGTGGGCGGCGTTTTGCGAGCTTCAGCACAGCCGGGAAAGGGGATGATCGTTCACTTGCAATTGCCGCTCACCCTGTCTGTTATTCGCACGCTGCTGGTGGAAATCTCGGGAGAGCCTTTTGCGTTTCCGCTGACGCGCATTGAGCGGCTGGTGCGGGTTCCCAGAGCGGAGATTAGAGTTGCGGAAAATCACGAATATTTTATTGCAGACGAGCAAAATCTTGGTCTGGTGGCGGCGCATCAAGTGCTGGGGTTGAAGGAATCCCCCCCGCAGTCATCCGCGCTGCCGGTGGTTGTGATTAGCGACCGGTTCAGCCGCTACGGACTTGTGGTGAGCCGGTTTCTCGGCGAGCGCGATTTGGTGGTCAGACCTTTAGATCCGCGCCTGGGAAAAGTTAAGGATATTAGCGCCGCCGCTTTGCTGGAAGACGGCTCTCCGGTGCTGATTGTGGATGTGGAAGATATGGTGCGCTCCATTGACCACTTGCTCGCTACCGGGCCGTTGTGCCAGGTCGGTGGCGCTGAACACCCCACTGCGTCAAAGCCCCGCAAGCGCATCCTGGTAGTTGACGATTCGATTACTGTCCGCGAAATGGAGCGCCAGTTACTGCAAAATAACGGTTATGAGGTGGAAGTGGCTGTGAACGGGATGGATGGTTGGAATGCTATCCGCACCGGCCACTATGACTTGATTCTCACTGACGTTGACATGCCTCGCCTGAACGGGATTGAGCTGGTGAGTTTGATTAAAAGCCATCCGAATTTGAAGTCGCTACCTGTGATTATTGTTTCTTACAAAGACCGTGAGGAAGACCGCATCCGGGGGCTGGAAGCTGGGGCGAATTATTATTTAACTAAGAGCAGTTTCCACGACGACTCGCTGTTGCAGGCTGCGATAGACCTGATTGGCAATTAAATCTAGCACTTCTAAATGATTTGCGCAACCGCGCTGGGGGCTATAAACCCGGTTTCTAAAAGAAACCGGGTTTCTGGGTCCCTCACTCGGGGTGGGGTGCGCGGGCGCGTCACCCACCCTACTTCTCTAATTGCAATGCCATGCCCCACGCGATGATGCCCCACGCGATGATGCCCCACGCGATGATGCCCCCCACCCCCATTTTGATCCTTGTTATTTGTCGCTGTCTGCTGTAAAGTGTCAAAAATCCCAACTCCAGCCCCCAATGCCCCATGCCCCATGCCCCATGCCTCATGCCCCATGCCCCATGCCCCACGCCCAGTGACAGGCTTCGGATCGCGATCGTTAATGACACGCTGATCGCAGTGGAAGCGATATTGCAGGTCTTGGCTGCAGATCCGGACTGCAAAATTGTTTGGGTGGCTTGTAATGGTGCTGAAGCAGTCACTAAGTGCGCGATAGACCTTCCAGATTTGATTTTGATGGACTTGGGGATGCCGGTGATGGATGGTGTTGAGGCAACCCGCCGGATTGTCAGCCGTTTTCCCTGCGCTATTGTTGTGGTCACCGCCAGCGTTAAAAACCGGCTGTCGAAGGTTTTTGAAGCGATGGGCTGTGGGGCGCTGGATGCGGTCAATACCCCGACTCTGGGCGGTTCCGCTGAGGACAGGAGCGGTGAGTTGCTGCTGGCCAAAATCGCTACGGTGCGCAAATTGCTGGGCAAATCAACTCGCCGCAAATCTGAGCTAAGGTTGAATAAACAGGAACGGTGTTTTGCTCCCTCCCTGAGGCCGGTTGTGGCGATCGGGGCTTCCACCGGCGGTCCGCTGGCTCTGATGGCGGTCCTCTCCCGCTTGCCCAAAAATTTCTCAGCCGCAGTGGCGATTGTCCAGCATATAGACGCTCAGTTTGCCCCCGGATTGGTGGAGTGGCTCAACCAGCAGTCGCCCCTCCCCGTTCGGCTGGCGGTGGGGGGCGGGCGTTTGGAACCGGGAAAAGTTTTGGTGGCTGGAACGAATGACCACCTGGTTTTGTCTCCAGATTTGACGCTCAGGCACACCCGGGAACCGCGCGACTGTTTCTACCGTCCGTCTGTGGATGCTTTTTTCCTGAGTGTGGCCAAATACTGGCCGGGAAAGGGGGTGGGGGTACTCCTGACCGGCATGGGAAGGGATGGAGCCGCCGGTCTGATGTCGCTGCGGCGTGCCGGCTGGCACACTATCGCCCAAAACCGAGCCACCTGCGCGGTTTATGGCATGCCCAAAGCGGCGGCGGAGTTGGGAGCGGCTGTGGAAATTTTACCTATTGACGCAGTTGCGCCGGCCATTGTAAAGTTGTTTGGCTGCTAAGGTAACTGATTTCAACCGGCCAGTTTACCGCCCGATATCGGGGGATTTGATTGAGAGCGCCCGCGAACTCCTTACCCGGTCAGCGCTTTCGGCTTTCCCTCAGGACAGAGTTCCCAAATTTATTCAGCAGAAATTTCAGTATTTTTATCAGTCAGTCAAGCCCGTAAAATCCGTAGTTTCACTGTATCACCTGCGTGAGAAATATCTTAAAATTAAACTAAAGGTGCTTTGAAGAGGTTCGCCAGTTTTATAAAAATTTTATAATCAAACAACACTAAGCTAATCATCTTCTAGCTAGCCGGTCGAAAAATCTATTTTTTGGAAGATCCTGCCCAGAAGCCCCAGAAATTAAAAGTAGAGCAGCTTACCGCTAACCTCAGTAGAGGAGGAAACTAAGATGAGTGTCCCGACAGCCAGCGCCACCAACTCCGCTTCACCTTTGACGGGATATCCGATTAAAGTTCTGCTCATCGACGATCAGGAGATGATCGCTGAGGCGGTACGCCGCATGCTAGCGACTGAAGAGGATATTATTTTTCACTACTGCAGCGACCCAGCCCTAGCCCTTCAAATGGCTGCAGAGATTGCCCCGACAGTTATCTTGCAAGATTTAGTCATGCCGGATATTGATGGGTTGCTGCTGTTGCGTTTTTTGAGAGCGAATCCAGCCACCCGCGACATTCCTACAATCGTGCTTTCAGTCAAGGAAGAGGCCAAACTGAAAGCAGATGCCTTTGCCAGCGGGGCTAATGACTACTTGGTCAAACTTCCGGATAAAATTGAGCTGATTGCCCGCATCCGCTACCACTCAAAGGCGTATATTAGCCTGCTGGAACGGAATGAAGCGTATCAAGCCATGCAGCGCACCCAAGCTCAGCTGGTGCAGGCAGAAAAAATGTCCAGCTTGGGGAATCTGGTGGCCGGTATTGCCCACGAAATCAACAACCCCGTCAACTTCATCTACGGCAACCTCAGCCACGTCACTGAGTACATTGAGGGGCTGCTCAATCTGATCCACCTTTACCAGCAGCGCTGTCCCAACACTGACCCAGAAATTCAAGAACTGGTTGAAGATATAGAGTTAGAATTTGTGCTTGAGGATCTGCCCAAAATGCTATCCTCAATGAAGATGGGCACTGAACGCATCCGCCAGATTGTTATCACGTTGCGCAACTTCTCTAGGCTGGATGAAGCGGAGATGAAACCTGTTAACCTTCACGAAGGAATCGACAGTACGCTACTGATTTTGCAGCACCGGCTGAAGGCGAAGCAAAACCGCCCCGCTATTCAAGTCATCAAGGAATATGGCGATTTACCTCCCGTGGAATGCTATGCGGGATTGCTCAATCAGGTGTTTATGAACATTCTCAGCAATGCCATTGACGCCCTGCACGAACGCGACCGGCAGAGACTTCCAGAAGACATTAAGCGCAACCCCAGCACTATCACCATCCGCACTCTGGTTCAGGAGCGCAGCGGGGTGGCCATCTGCATTAAGGATAATGGCCCGGGAATTGCCGGCACTGTCAAAGCGCGGCTGTTTGAGCCTTTTTTCACGACCAAACCCGCCGGTGAGGGCACGGGGCTGGGACTTTCCATTAGCCACCAAATTGTCGTGGAAAAGCATGGGGGCGCGCTGCGGTGCGTCTCGGAACCGGGAGAAGGCGCTGAGTTTTGGATTGAAATTCCCTGCAGCGTGAAAGTTTCAAAAGACTTATCTAAAAGTAAGAAAAATCGGCAATTCCTGGAGCCCTATGTGGCCTAGCCCTTTTGGATTTTGGATTTTGGATTTTGGATTTTGGATTTTGGATTTGGCATTAAAAACCCGGGCATCAAGGGGTTTTCGTCGGGCGAAAAAAATACTATCTCCTTCAACTTTGTATTATAGCAGTATGCACTTAGGTTAAAACATTAGACCTTCAGGGCAGCCAGACGCTGGCCTACGTCTATATCCCAGTAGTAATATGGGTTAGGACAATAGAAGCCGGAGTGCGGGGGTGCAAAAGAGGCCGAAATGTACGAACCTAAGTGGCTACTGCTATATATCATATCCGGTTGAACGGCCTAGAAAAAACTGTTGGCCACGCCAGAGGCCAGAAAGCCGGTTTCTTTAAGAAACCGGGTTTCTTAACCCTCGGGTTTATTAACAAACAACAATTAACAAAAATTTAGTACAGGGTTTCACTCACAAAATGGGCAGATCAATGGTAAATTCTGTCCCCTCTCCCGGCAGAGAATGACAGCTCAGCCGCCCGCCATGTTTTTCTTCTACAATCTGGCGAGAAATAGACAGTCCGAAGCCGGTGCCTTTACCCACCGGCTTGGTGGTGAACAAGTGGTCGAACACCCGGGCGCGGACTGACTCGCTCATCCCCTGGCCATTGTCTTTAATAGAAATGACCAGCCGGTTTGAATCCACCAGGCCGGTGCGAATCTCAATCCGGTTGGGATTCGCCTCGATTTGCTCATAGGATCGCCCAGCGTTAGATTCGTCAAGGGCATCAATTGCATTGCTCAGCAGGTTCATAAATACCTGATTCAGCTGGCCCGGGTAACACTCAATCTCCGGCACCTCTCCATACTCGCGCACCACCCCGATTTCGGGGCGATCTTTGTTGGCTTTGATGCGGTGTTTCAAAATCGTTATTGTGCTGTCAATCCCCTCATGGATATTGAACTCCACCGGCGCGTTAGAATCCGAGCGAGAGAAGGTTCTCAGAGAGATGCTGATATTGCGCAGGCGGTCCGTTCCTTCCCGCATTGATAAAAGCATTTTTGGGAGGTCTTTGCTCAAAAACTCTAAATCAATTTCCTCAATAAACTCCTCAATATGAGAGCCTGGCTCCGGATATTCTTCCTGATATAGCTTCAGTAAAGCTAGCAAATTATGCATGTATTCTACCGTATGTTTGATATTGCCATCAATGAAATTTATGGGATTGTTGATTTCATGGGCCACCCCAGCCACGAGCTGGCCGAGTGTGGACATCTTTTCATTTTGCACCAGTTGCAGCTGAGATTGCTGCAAGTCGTGGAGCGCCTGACTCAGTTCGGCAGTCCGCTCCTCCACCCGTTTTTCCAGCTGTTCATTTTGCTCTAATAGCTTCTTCATCAGAGAGCGCAGTTTCAGGTGCACCCCGACGCGAGCTAAAACTTCTTCTTGCTGAAACGGCTTCGTAATATAGTCTACCGCTCCGATTTTTAACCCTTTTACCTTATCGACGGGATCGCTGAGAGCCGTCATAAAAATTACTGGAATGTCCTGGGTTTTGGGGTTGCTCTTTAGCCTGGTGCAGGTTTCAAACCCGTCAATCCCCGGCATCATTACATCCAGCAGGATCAGGTCAGGACTCGCGTACTCCGCCTGCTTGATCCCCCTTTCGCCATCCGTAGCCACCAAGATTGTCCACCCCGACTCAGCCATTGCTCCAGAAAGCACTCTCAAATTTGTTGCGTTATCGTCAACCAACAAAATTTTCCCCGTCATGGCTCGCCTCTAAAAAGACTTATCCTTTACCCGTCAATCTTACCACACCCATCTGCGGCTCAAGTCAAGCTTGTTAAACTGGGCTATCTGTCAAGAGGTGCGATCGCAAACTTTACTGGGAGCTTGGCGGGGAGGCTCCCAACGTTATTTCCTGGCTGCTCTCATATCCGGTTGCGCCAATTTTATAGCAGTAGCCACTTAGATTAGGACATTCAACCTTCAGGCCCGGCGGACGCCGCACCTACGTCTATATCCCAGCATTAATATGGGTTAGAACAATAGGATCCGGAGTGCGGGGGTGCAGGCCGAAATGTACGAACCTAAGTGCATACTGCTATATATCGCTGCAGGGCGCGGTATCCCCGGAGGTGTATCACCCGATACATTTGCTTGTTGGGGTTTGTGCGATGTGCCGGTGGCAAAGACTATATAGCGTTTCTCATCCTTTGTGAGGTGCTGAGAAACCCGGTTTCTTAAAGAAACCGGGTTTCTGGGGGCTATATATAGCGTTCTAGTTGTGAGAGCTGAGTTCCCCGGTTTCTTTAAGGAACGGGGGCTCTACAATCTCTCAAGTCTCTACCCCGAATTTTTCAACCAGCTCTCGACAAATTTTTCGATTTCCTCTATGGCAAAGCTGTCCGCAAATTGCCGCACCTGCGCGGCAAACGGGGCGTACCTCGCATCGGATTTCTCTAGTTCGGCGCACGCCTCCTCTATCTCCTGAATATTTCCCATCATCGCTAAGTCGTAGAGTTTTTCTAATTCCGCTTTCGGTGGGGCAACTATCTCACTCGTCTCTTCCTTCTTCTTCCTGCCTTCTTCTTGGCGCGCCGGCTTTGGCTCCTCCTCGCAGATCCATTGCAGCTCCAGATGCTCCTGCAAGATCGTCAAAAGGTCGTCAACCCGCACCGGCTTGGGCAAAAAATCACTGGCTCCCGCCTCCAAACTTTTCTGCCGGTCACTCTCAAAAACACTCGCCGAAGAAACAATCACCGGCACAGTGTTCAGCTGGGGGTTGCTGCGGATGCGCCCCAGCATCTCAACGCCGTCCATCACCGGCATGGCTAAGTCCGTTACAATCAAGTCCGGCGGGCGCTCGGCTGCCCTGTCCAGCCCTTCTTCACCGTTGCTAGCCTCGATCGCAGAAAACCCAATCGATTCCAGCAGGGTGACGAGAACTGACCGGTTTTCTGGGCGGTCGTCCACGATCAGGACAGCCGGCTTTTTCCCTTGAATGCCAATAATTTTCCCCCGCTTCTCGGCGGAAGCTTCCTGCAGCCAGTCTGCAGCCACCGGCACATCCGCATCAAACCAAAAAACCGACCCCTCTCCATAGCGCGAGCGCACCTCCAACTGGCTGCCCATCAAATTAACAATTTTCTGGCTAATCGCCAGCCCCAGTCCCGTCCCTTCCGCCATCCGCGATTTGTCCCCCACCTGCTCGAAGGGCAAAAAAATCTTTTCCAGCTGTTCCGGAGTCATCCCAATGCCGGTGTCTCCCACGGAAAACCGGATGCTGGTCATCGGACACTGGGCATTGGGCATTGGGCACTGGGTGCCGGCGGTTATTTCTTTTCCCTCACGCCCTATCACCTCTACCTTAAAAATCACTTTCCCGCTGTCCGTAAACTTAATCGCATTGCCCAGCAAATTGATTAACACTTGCCGCAGCCGCTTTTCATCAGCGCGGATGCCGGTGGGAAGCCCCGATAAATTGGGAGCGGCAAACTCAATCCCCTTTTCTTCCGCTTTGATGCGGCAAATTTCGGACACGCCTATTAAAAACGTGTTAAAATTGAACTCTGTGGGGTGCAGCTCCAGTTTGCCGGCCTCAATTTTCGAGAGGTCGAGAATGTCGTTTATTAAGGTCAGCAGGTGAGAGCCGCACTGGTAAATAATCCCAATTTTTTCCCGCTCTTTGACCGGCACTGCCGGCGAGCGCTGCAAAATTTGCGCGTAGCCCAAAATCCCATTCAGGGGAGTGCGGAGTTCGTGGCTCATGTTCGCCAGAAACTCGCTTTTTGCCTGATTGGCCGCCTCCGCCCCAATTTTAGCTCTCTCAGCCGCCAGTTTGGCTTCCTGGAGTTCCGCAGTGCGCTCCTCAACCCGCTGTTCCAGGGTTCGCGAATAGTCGGTGAGTTTTTCGTTGGCGCGTTTCAATTGCCAAATCTGGTGGCAGTTCGTAACCGCCAGGGCAGAAACCGTCAGAGCCACTAAGGGGGAAATGACAGGAATCACCCAGCCGCCCAAAAAGGCGACATAGCAGAGGCAGATAAGAATAGAACCCGCGACGAGAATTCCCAAAACGATTCTCCCCAGTCCAACAATCTTTTTATGAAAATGAGACGCCAGCAGCACTCTCCGACTTCCCGCCGCACCAATTCCAGACCAAACCAGAACCCACAGCCACTCCACCGGATGCGGCCAAGCTCTCAGCAACGTCCGCCCGTCTAGTGCGGCGCTCACTATCTGGCTGGTTACGTTGGCGTGAATCACAACCCCCGGCATTCGCGACTGGTCTTTGCTGGCCGTGTTGCTGTAGGGAGTGAAAACATAATCGTTCAGGCTTTTGGCCGCCGAACCGATTAAAATAATGCGGTCGCGAACTGAGTCGGGCGCTGTGCGGTTTTGCAGAACATCCGTCACCGATAGGATTTGGAAGCTGTTTTTCGTGCCGCGATAGTTCATCAGGATTTGGTAGCCGCCGATATCCTCAGGGCGGTAGTTCCCCTCACTGCCGGTCAGCGGCACAAAGAGGGCTTTGCCCAGTCTCAGGTGCATCTTTTTGGCATTGACCATCTCTAGGGTAACGCCTTTCTCTTGCAGGTACATCAGTGCCAAGCGAACCCCCAGTCCCAGCTTGTCTGTGCCGGAAGTATCCTTTGCTGACATTAAAGCGCGGCGGATTTTTCCATCCGCATCGGGCACCAAATCGGCGATGCCCACTCGATCGAGTTTGCTGAGCACCGGCGGCGGGGCGACTTTTTGCCCGACAATTTTTTCCACCCCGATCAGATTCGGGGTGGACTTCATCACCTGCAGCAGTTTCTCGTGTCCCGGTTCCGCCGGCAGATCCCGATAAATATCCAGCCCGATGGCTGCCGGCTTTTGCGCCCTGAGTTTCTCGATTAACTCCGCCATCACCGCATCGGGAATTGGCCATTTCCCGACCGCCCTAATGTCCGGCTCATCAATCGCCACAATCGCAATGCGACTGTCCGCCGGCTCAGCGGGACGCAGTTGAAAAAAACGATCGGCAGCCGCCCAATCCAGCAGCTGAAACAGTCCCGCTCCGTTCATGGCGATAGCGAACCCCGCCACAGTGGTAGCCGTGACGAGGACGGTTGAGTGTTTTTCCCACCACTGCCGAACTTTCCCATAAAACCACATAAAAAGAGAGTCAGAGTTACCGAGTGAGTGGCTGCGTCGCAATTGCCTTCAGTCCCGCTGAGGTTAACAGTTCCTCCCAGTTACTTTCCAGGTTAGAATCTTGCGGCTGTTGCTGGCGAGCGGCGGCTAGAGCGCTCACCGCTTCGTACCAAATTCCTTCTTCCCCATAAGCCGCTGATCGCTCCAGGTTTGTGGTAGCTTTCTCCAGCTTCCTTTCCAGGGCGGGATTGATTTGGGTCCGGCGCACCAACCCCTCCACCAGGGGGTTGTCCGGGTCAAACTCAGCGTAACAGTGCACCTCCAGCATCCATTTGTAGTTTTTGCCCACCTGCAGCGCCGGTGCTGTTGCCGGAAGGGCAACGCCCACCACACCCCCCCCAGACGGGAGCGGCACTTTGGTCTGGTAAAGCAGATTTTCCGATTCGTCTTGCAGGCTGAAGGACGCTTCTTTCGCTGTCATTGCCGGCACGAATACAAAAAAAGTCGGGCGCTCCCCTACAGTCAGTCCCACACTGCTGCTGGGGATGAGCGCCGTCGCGCCTTGCTCTGAGGACGCACCGGTCCGAGCCTCACACTGGCTGCCGGTGCGGGTGGCTCCCCCAGTCGTTTCCTGCTGGGGAGTTCCCTTCGTGCCCTGCGGTGCCGAGAAGGTCACGGCGTCTGCCTGCGCTGTAGCCAGCAGCGAGCCCCCGCTCAGCAGCAGGGCTGCTGTGAGAAAAACAACTTGCTTTTTTGGAAGGTTCGATCGTAGCATATTTTTCATCCTTTAGATAGATATGCGCTTTTTTGACTTTGTGTTAAAAAGGCGCATTTTATAACCCATTCCCCACCAAAACGAACGGGGCCCAGTAAAAGGGGTGTTCGTACTTCGGCTGTTTTAGCAGCGCTAACTGAGCTTGGCGCAGCGCTTCTGCTTTAGTGAACCCTGGCGCGTTCAGCTGCTTGTAAAACTCAGCCATCATCGAGAGCGGTGGACGGGTCTTTTACTGACCAGAGTGTCGCCATCGTTGAGCGTGCGCCGCTTTTTACTGCCAGCCCCGCCAAGCCCAAAGCAGCTCGGTCATCCCCTTTTGCCCTCTGGCAGGCGCTCAAGACCAATAACTCAATCGCCCGATCGCCAGTCTCATTCCTTTCCCGAAGCCGGTCCCCAAAATCCCCTACATTAATCTTACCATCTCACGTCAAAATAAAAGTATTTTCGGCGCTAGAGCTGAACTGGCCGTGAGTGGTGAGGTGCAGGACTGGGGTGGCGGTTTTTGACAGGGCAGTTTGTATAGAATCCGTGGTAAAGTCCTGATCGAGCAGCACCTTGAAGGAAACCTCCGACGCCACTCGCTCTATTTCTGCTCTCACTTCGAGACAGGCGTCCCGAAAAAAGTTGTCCAGCTCCGCAAGTTGCAGCCCTTCGATCGCCTCGCGGGCTTGTTTGAGGTTTTTTTGGCCCGGCTCCCCGAGCAGCAGCAAGCTGACCAGCTGCCGGCACACCGGCTCGACTCCTTCGCGGAAGGAAAACTGAATATTTATTTAGAAAAGGCTGAAGGAGCGCTTCGGGCTGTCCCACAGGTGCTTTCGCACGCTGGGCGAGCTCGCCGGAACCGCGCCACCGCCGGCTCCATGATGTCCGGCTGGCTGTCCATTTGGGGGGAGTGGCGGGGTGGGTTGCTGTTCTGCGCTTTGATGCCGGCAATTTTATCGCCGGCAGCGCACCCCGCAAGGGCTGTGGGGTGGGATAGTACAGGAGTTGCGGGAAACATTGAGGGAAAGTAAATCTTCAAGGCTTCCCCCGAACGCGCCGGCTGTCTCGCAACTCTGCTTGCGGGAGGCGGTTTTTGGAGGGAAACGGTTTATAGCCTTTCTCATATTGATCGGGTACTGAGAAACCCGGTTTCTTAAAGAAACCGGGTTTCTGGGCCAGAGTTCATCCAACGGAGAGCCGCTATATGTGGATTTTTCCGCTCGCTGGCAGCGGGCCAGGATTGACAGTTGCTAACTAACTGGTGGAGAATTCTTTAAAGTCGGCTTGACATGCTGCCGGTGCTGTGTTATAAGTATTTTCAACTGGCCGGTGACGGACAGAAGAATGACATAAGACCAAAACAGCAACGAGGAGAGACAAACAGTGGTACTGCAACGAGAATGGCGACAGATAGTCAACCAAGTGTGCCAGCTTATAGCCCGGGCTTGGCTGGACGAAAAGTTCAAGGCACAATTCATCGCCAATCCCCAACAGATTCTCGAAGAAGCTGGAATTGATGTTCCCGAGGGAGTAGACGTCAGGATTGATGAGTCCGCTAATATCTGGAGTGTTCAGGAATCAGAAGATGGGTCGGGTGCGGTTTGGACAATTCCGCTGCCACCCAAGCTAGCCGACGTCACAGACGAACAGCTCACGGACTTAATTCAGGGACGGATTTCTTCAGACCAAGTTCGCGCCACAACCTTGTGTTGATAGCATTCCTGCCTCTTGATAGCGATTGTTTCCCAGTGTGGGGATGCGACATGTCGCGTCTGTGCTGGGTGGGATAGTACAGGAGTTGGGGGTAGTATTGAGGGAAAGCAAGCCCTCAATGATTCCCCCTATCACCTGGCTGTCTCGCAACTCTGCTTGCGGGAGGCGGTTTTTGGAGTGGGAAACGGTGTGTGTGGATTTTTTCGGTCGCTGGCAGCGGGCCAGGATTGACAGTTGCTAACTAACTGGTGGGGAATTCTTTAAAGTCGGCTTGACATGCTGCCGGTGCTGTGTTATAAGTATTTTCAACTGGCCGGTGACGGACAGAAGAATGACATAAGACCAAGACAGCAACGAGGAGAGACAAACAGTGGTACTAAGTTTGACGCCGCAAGATATCGGCAACCAAGTGTCCAAGCTTATAGCCCGGGCTTGGCTGGACGAAAAGTTCAAGGCAGAATTCATCGCCAATCCCCGACAGATTCTCGAAGAAGCTGGGATTGATGTTCCCGATGGACTAGAAGTCAGGATTGATGAGTCCGCTAATATCTGGAGTGTTCAGGAATCAGAAGATGGGTCGGGTGCGGTTTGGACAATTCCGCTGCCACCCAAGCTAGCCGACGTCACAGACGAACAGCTCACGGACTTAATTCAGGGACGGATTTCTTCAGACCAAGTTCGCGCCACAACCTTGTGTTGATAGCATTCCTGCCTCTTGATAGCGATTGTTTCCCAGTGTGGGGATGCGACATGTCGCGTCTGTGCTGGGTGGGATAGTTGGGCATGAGTGGGGTGCGTTACTATTCTACGCTTTGATGCCGGCGATTTTTTCCGATGCCGGCAACGCACCCTACTGAGTTTCACACCCATTTAGCAAAGGTTGAAGAAGCGCTTCGGGTTGTCCCAGAGGAGCTTTCGCACGGTTGACTCACCGAGCCGGTCTGCTAGCGCCACCGCCCGCTCTACGATGTCGGGCTGGCTGTCCATGTGCGGGTAGTCGGAACCAAAAAGCAGGTTGTCTGTGCCGGTGTGGCGGATAACTTCCTCCAGGTAAGGTTCGTTGGGATCGACGCTGATGAAGCACTGCCTTTGGAAATACTCAGAAGGCTTCATCTTGACGTTATCTCGCACCTCCCACGCCAGATCCTCCCACTCCCTGTCCAGCCGCCACAGCCAGTAGGGCAGCCATCCGCAGCCGGCTTCAAAAAAACCCACCCGCAATCCGGGATGGCGCTCCAGCACGCCCCCTTCTATCAGCGCTAGCAGCCCCATCATCTGCTCTATCGGATGGGAGCAGGCGTGCAGGGCGAAACGGGTGTCAAACCGGTCGGCACCGGCAGCCGGCAGCCGGCAGTGGCTCCCCTCGTGAATGCAGACTGCCACTCCCATGCGATCGCACTCGCTCCAAAACGGCTCGTAAGCTGGGTCGCTCAGCGAGCGCCCCTTCACCAGATTCGGTCGCAAAAATACCGCCTTCCAGCCAAATTCCGCCAGCCGGTGCAATTCCGGCACCATCTCTTCCGGCGCGTGCTGGTTAATTGCCCCTATCCCCCACAGCCTTTGCGGATCGTAGCTGCAAAAGTCGCGCAGCCAGCTGTTGTATGCGCGTGCCAGCGCACCGGCAAGCTTTGCCTCCATCGTATCCACCGCCAGCATCCCAAGGCCCACCGTCGGGTACAGGAAGGCCATGTCAACCCCGTTCTTCTGCATCGTTTTTATATACGACTCCGCATCGAAACCCCGGACAACCGCCATGCCATGATTGCGAATCACCTGCCGCGCCGCTTCAGTTTGAACCGCTTTAGATAGCTTGTTCCAAATTGGAACGCCCTCGACTTTGAGGCCGGTTTCGTCACAGTAGGGTGCCCGACTCTTGAAGGCCGGCTCGATATATTTCTCCCACATCTCGAAGGGCTCAATGACATGGCAGTCTGCATCCAGAATGCTAAATCCTTTAAACATAGGTTCTCCTTTTTTTAGTTTATTCTCGTTCCCCACCTTCTCGGCGAATGGAATTCGCGGCTACACAAACGAAGTCCGCCTGCGCGGACTTAAAGAAGAAATATACTCTTATAGCGCTTTGCATCTGGGTGAAGTACAGTCTGGAGATCCCCCCAAACCCCCCTTAAAAAGTCCTCAACCTTCTCGGCGAATGGAATTCGCGGCTACACAAACGAAGTCCGCCTGCGCGGACTTAAAGAAGAAATATACTCTTAAAACCCTTGCCTTGCGGTTTTTTTTCTCGGTTTAAAAACCGCGCAGATTGTGAGAGTCTCGCTCTACTCTTAGCCCGCGTAGGCGGGCTTCGTCTGTATAGCCGCGATTTCCAATCGCCAGGAACCTCGGCTAATCGCCAGGAACCTCGGCTAATCGCCGAGGAACTAGCTGTAGGTCTAACCCCTCACGCATTCGCCAACAGCTTCTTTCAACCGCCGAGAGACTTTTCAGAAAAACACGGGAATTGGATTGAGCTCACTCTCCCTCAAAGGTGCCGGCAGCCAGCCCAATTTCACCGGCACGTCATACAGACGCCCCGGAGCCAGCCGCCGCCAAAAATGCCGCATGCCCGGAACAATCACCCTCACCACATTCAGTCCGATATCCGGGCGGGTTTGGTCTAATACTAGCATTTCCAGCCCCAGTTTGTCAAGCAGTTTGACGCAAGTTTCCACGTCTTCTTTCAGGTCGTCTGTGGCTAAATATTCATAGTCGCCAAGCCGTTTGTCCGGGACATTTGCGTCTGGAATTAAATAGGGCTGATTCTCTACCGTTGCGGTTTCCCACCACTCGATTGCGAAATCTTCCCAAGCACTGTACCGCACGCTACCGTCTGGCGCAACCTCAGAAACAGCCGGGAGAATCTGATTCATTTCGGTTAGCGCCCGCAGCAGGGCGATTTTGGGGTCGAAATGGGCTCCGAAGCCGAAAATAATATCTTCCACCGGCTTGTCTGTTCTGCGAGAAATGGCGGCACAAACCGGAATCTTCATATCTGCGGTCAGGTCCAGCACCCAAAACTCGCGATTGAATGTTTTATAATAGTCTTTTAGGGCTTGACAGTAGGGTTCGCCAAAACTCTCTAAATCTACTGCCGGTCGCTTGACGCGATTGTACCACCACAGCGCTACGCTATCTCGCTCGACTAGCTCCATGAACCCTTGCACGATGGCTTCTTCTTTGGTATTGCCGGCAGCGCAGCCATTGGAATCGGTGCCGCAAACTGTGTTAGGATAGTCTGGATAGGCGTAGTAGCAAAAAGCCGTTGGCAAATACTTCCAAGTTTGGCCCGTGAAAGACCACACCGGCGTCCACTCGATTTCCCGCGTTTCGTCGAAGGGTTCAAAAACTTTACTGAAATCGCTGGTTTTGCTGGCGTTCCACTCGCGGCGGGTGCGGTACTGCTCTTCGCTGAAATTCATGCAGGCATTGGGGTGAATCGCCGCCTCTCCCATTTGCTGCAGGGTGCCTTTGTAGCGGGTTTCGTATCCCTCGTACAAGCCGGAATATCTCTCTAGCGCTTCGCAGACGGCGCTGGCTTTGGCTTGGATTTCGGTTTTGCCTTTGCCGGCGCTGCTGTTGCGGATTCCTTTCTTTAGGAAGTACAGATCGTCGGCTGATATCCGGGAGAAATTGTGCCCGGAATAATATAAATGCATCACCCCCCCTGATGGCTGTGACGCTTGTTTCATATATTTGACCGCACCGGCAATCGGGCTGATGTGGTGCTCGTATTTTTTCAGGGTTGCTTCGGGAGAAAAGGAGCGGTGCCCTCCGTCAGCGGTAAAGGTTTTCTTGCCGGAGGTTAAAATAATTGGGGAGGGCTGCCGGTTTTGCCAGTATTCCGGAGCGCCGCAAGCCTCACACTGCGGGCGTTTGACGGCGGTGTGGCTTTCGGTTTTCAGGGCGAGAGCGTCAAAAGTAATGACCTTGCCTTCTAGGGCGGGATTTTCTCGCTTCAGCACCCACTTTACCAGTTCGGTGGTGGCTAAGTCCAGACCGATTTTAGCGGTTGGGTAAAAGGCGGGGGCGGGAGCGAATGCGGAGGATTCCGGGATGCCTTTTTTCTTCTGGATGAACTGTTCGACGGGGCGGTTGCTGCGCAAGCGCTGCGCCAAACACTCCCAGCACGGGGTTTTTTCGGGATGAAATATTGGCCCTATCCAGATAGAGATGCCGGCGGGTTTGACGAGCATCCACGGGCGCTGTAACTGCATGGCTTTTTGATTCCACTCGGCTAGCCCCTCTCGCAGGTAGTCGTCTGCCAGCACGACTTCTATGTCGCCGTCTTCGCAGACTTGAATGTTCAGCGATTTCAGTTTTTCCAGAAAGGGTTTGGCATCCACCGCGCCGAAGCTGCGGACTGATACTTTGGTGGATTGCAGCGCCTGAGCTGCCGGTTGCCGGTGGACCTTCAAAATATCGGCGATTGCCGCAATTTCTGGCGGCAATTCGCCACTGTCCTCGACGGTATAGCCTTTGCGCTCCATCTGCATTAGCGCGTAGTACGCCTCGGCGGCGGAGATTTCTGGCTGCAAGCGCTCGACGATTTCGTCTGCGGTGCGGCACCCGTCAATTAAGGGGGCGATCCGCTCGTAAGTGCGACCTTTCAGGACGTAAGAATCTGACTCGGAGAGGAGAAACACCCCTACGGACTCGACTATTTCCACGCGGTAACAGCTTTTAAATTTGGGTGGGTGAAGCATTTTTGAAGAAGTGGGATAAATTTTCAGATTCTCGTTCGTTGCGGGGTGGGGTTGAGCGAGTGGGAAACCCACCCGGTGAGTGAGAAATCACTTACAGGGTTCAGGATATCACAAGCAACAGGGGCGTCAATATCTTTAATTATCTCTTTAGAATTGTCCTGTTCAGGGTTGCGGAGGCCCAGGTCTGCACCGGCGCAGGACCGGCGGAAGAACCCCACCCCCCAACACGCCCGACGCGCGCGCCCGCCGGCACTCGCGCCCCCAATGTGAAAAAGGCGTAGGACAGGCGTCCCGCCTGTCCTCACAAAGCCGGCACGCCCGACGCGCGCTTGAGCGCCGGCACTCGCGCCCCCAATGTAAAAAAGGCGTAGGACAGGCGTCCCGCCTGTCCTCACAAAGCCGGCACGCCCGACGCTTAAGCCGGTTTCTTGAGGGGGGGCAGAAACGGATTTCTTTTCAGCACAAGAAAGCCGGTTTCTTGACTTGTTTCAAGTGGCTCTCAGCGCTTGGTGCAGCCTTGCGGCTGCCAAGAATTGGCTCGCGCAACAGTCGCCACTAATTCCACAACCCCGTCAGGACGAACCACCACAGCCGTCGCTTCTTGCAGGGGCTTCTTGACGAGGATTTTCCCGCTCTCACCGGCAGGAACTCCCACCAAAGCCGGCACAGCGGACTGCAGCCGGTTGTCTTCCGACGCCGGCGGAGGGCTATCTGTTTCAGAGAAATCCCGAACGTCCCGCCAAACGGTACTGCCCAAAAGTGGCTGTGTCGGATCTTCTGGCAAACCGCCGCGCCCGATGACGGTAAAAGTATTCCCCCGATCCGTCTCACAGCCGCCGGCAATCTGCTGGTTGGGGTCGATAGGATTTTGGGCCAACTCCACCAGTCCAGATTTGAGGTCAGTATTGGGCGTTTGGATTTCCACTACGCCGCTGAATTCGGCACCGCGGGCAGAAGTCGCCGTAATGGCGCTCTCCCGAGACAGGAAAACGCCCTGTGCGGCAATGCTGACCCGCCCCCCCCTGCCCTCTTGGGCGTTAGCGGCGATGGTGCTATTTTCCAAAGCTGCGAGAGTATCGGTATTGATAATAATGTTGCCGCCATCGCCCGCGCCGGTCACTTGGGCGGCATAGAAAGCCGCTAAATCAGGCGGGAGTCCGAACGGATTTTTAGCGCTGCCCGCCGTGACGCTGATGGTGCTGCTGTTGCGCAGTTGCAAAGAGCGCGAGCGCAACGTGATATTGCCGCCTTCCCCGAAAGCTGTCTCCGCCGCAATGCTGGCTTTATTGTCCAGCAGGATTGTGTCTGCGATTACTTCCAAACTCCCACCACTTCCGGGAGACAAATTGCTCATAGTGATAATCGCTCCATCTCGAACGATTAACTTTCCAGTCGAGATCGTCACATTCCCCCCTCCCGTTCCCGTTGCCAAGGGGGTGGTTGCAGCCAGTAAAGTTGTGGGAAAGGCAAACGCATCTCTAGTTTTGCCACTCAATTCTACCGATTGTGTTGCGTTGATAATCGCATTTCCCGGACGACCTGCGCCCCCGCTATTGGGCGCTATAGCCGCTCCATTGCGGGCAATCAACCGCCCGGTGTTCAGCCGCATCTCTCCCGCATTGCCGGCACCCGTGGTCGCGGCGAACAAAACAGAAGAGATAAACAGGGGCGTCCCGTCGGAACGCACAACCACGAGCACATTGTTTCCCAATACTTCTATGGAATCAGAGGCATTGACCGTGAGATCCCCCCCCTGACCGGCTCCATTCGTACTGGCGCTAACATATCCCACATCTTTGACGCTAAGCCGACCCGTGTTAACCGTCAGATTGCCACTCGATCCAGGAGAATCGAGAACGGTGTAAGTCTCCAGCCGAGAAGCACTGATCTCTACCGATTCAGGTGCATTCACCGTCACATCTCCCCCCCGACCGGTACCGCTGGTATAGGTGCCGATAACTGCACTGTTTCGCTCACTCAGCAGAGGCGCATTAATCTCCACATTGCCGCTCGCTCTCGCACCCGATGTCACGGAAAACAAGCCGGTGGGGAGTTCCAGCGGGTTGCTGAAGTCAGTTTCATTAATCGTTACAGTATCTTTCGCCAAATTTCCCGTTCCGACTAGCTCCAAGGATTGCGAGGCATTAATGTTGATATCACCTCCCGCTTGCGACCCGGAATTCAGCGCATAAATCCGCGAACCAGACATCACTTGAACTGCCCGCCCCCGCACCATAACCGCACTGCTGGGAGTTCCACTGGCATCTACCATAGCTCCCTGCGTGAGCCCCACATCTCGGAAGTCCCTCACGCCCTCATATCCCAGCGCCAAACTGCTCCCTGTTGCGCTAATACTGACGGAACTATTCTCCCCCACACCGGCAAGTTCAATTCGCCCACCGGCAACCGTTACATGTCCCCCCGCCAAACTCACCTCCCCCCCCACCAGCGCCAGCGTTTTCCCTGGAAGCACAGACAGTCCCACCGTTTTGCCGGTGCTATTTGCAGCCACAGATTGATTCACAATCCTCCCCGGATTTTGCCCCAATTGCAACCCGACAGGCACGCTCACCGTCAGCACCGGTTTTGCCGCCGTATCTTTAGCGCTGAAAACGCTGCCATCCGCAAAGTTGAAGCGCTCTCCCGTGCTGGCAAAAAACGAGCCGCCGATATTCAGCTTAGCATTGGGGCCAAAGATAATCCCGTTCGGGTTGAGCAGGAATAAATTCGCCCCGCCATTGGCTCTCAGCGTGCCGTCTATATTGGAAACTTTCCCGCCGGTGACGCGCGTGAAGATATTCTCAATTGCCGGGGCGCTATTGAAGTGAGCCTCTGTGTCTTTTGGTAAAGAGAACTCCCGGAAACTGTGAAATAGATTGCCGCCGGCACTCGTTCCCCCCTCGATTTTCAGCGCCGAACCCTGTTGCGAGACGGTGGAATTATTTGGCAGCGTCGCGTCTGGGACGATTTGCGCTCCTGAGGGAGAGGGAGCGAGCAGAGATAATGTAGCGAGCGCCACAAAAGGAAGCCGGACGTGGTAAAATGGTTTCATAGTTTCTGGGGCATTCAAATAGAACTGAGTGAGCTTTTCTCAAATTTCATTCAAAGGAGGCCGGTTGAGACCTGTAAGAATTCCTTAATGTTAGCCGCGAAGGCCCACAGCACGAATCGTTAAACTAAGAATACCACGGGCGCAACACTATAGATACACGGCTTAATATAGTTTATAGGAATGGACAGTAAGTTTAGGGCATGGGGCATGGGGCATGGCGCATGGCGCATGGCGCATGGCGCATGGGGCAGTGGGCGATGGGGCATTGGGCGGGCATGGGGCATGGGGCATGGCGCATGGCGCATGGGCATGGGGCTTAATGTCCTTTCCCAATATGACTGCTGCTATACCCGCTCCCCGCACAATCGAATTGCAGGCGGTTACAATTGTATTGCAGGCGGGTACAATGAGATTGTATGCCCATACAATGGGATTGTATGCCGATACAATGGGATTGTATGCCGATACAATGGGATTGTCTGCCGATACAATGGGATTGTATGCCCATACAATGGGATTGTATGCCGATACAATGGGATTGTATGCCGATACAATGGGATTGTATGCCGATACAATGGGATTGTATGCCGATACAATGGGATTGTATGCCGGTGCGAAGGCATTGTCTGCCGGTGCGAAGGCATTGTCTGCCGGTGCGAAGGCATTGTCTGCCGGTGCGAAGGCATTGTCTGCCGGTGCGAAGGCATTGTCTGCCGATAAGCTGTTAGGCTTTTAACCTACTTTTCCGTTGAAAGGAGGCAGAGCCTCCAGATTGCGTTCCCAGCCTGAGGCTGGGAACGAGAGAATGCGATGATGCCGGTTTTTAAAACAGGAAGTAGCGCTGCGCCAGTGGCAAAACCTCTGCCGGCTCGCAGGTGAGGAGTTCGCCATCCGCCCTCACTTCATAGGTTTCTGGATCGACTTCCATCTGGGGGAGGGCGTCATTCAGTTTCATATCGCGCTTGGAGAGCCGGCGCGTCTGGGAAACCGGCACCGCCTGCTTGCGCAACCCCAGCCGGTTGGGAATATCCAGCTCCAGCGCCGCCTGAGAGACAAACGTCAGCGATGTGGCGTGGCGAGCGCCGGCAAAGCTGCCAAACATCGGGCGCATGTGCACCGGCTGCGGCGTGGGGATACTTGCATTGGCGTCCCCCATCTGCGACCATGCGATCGCACCGCCCTTAATCACCATCTCCGGCTTCACCCCAAAAAATGCCGGTCGCCACAGGCACAAATCCGCCAGCTTTCCCTCCTCCACGGAACCGACACAACCGGCAATCCCGTGAGCTCGCGCAGGGTTAATCGTGTATTTGGCGATGTAGCGCTTCGCCCGGAAGTTGTCGGCGCGCTCCCCCTCTCCCCCAGGGGCACAGAGCAATCCCCGCTGCAGCTTCATCTTGTGCGCGGTTTGCCAAGTGCGAATTATCACCTCGCCCACTCTCCCCATCGCCTGGGAATCAGACGAAATCATGCTAAACGCGCCCAAATCGTGTAAAATATCCTCAGCGGCAATCGTTTCCCGGCGAATCCGCGACTCAGCAAAGGCCACATCCTCTGGAATGCTCCTGTCCAGGTGGTGGCACACCATCAGCATATCCAGGTGTTCTTCCAGGGTGTTGCCGGTGTAGGGGCGAGTCGGGTTAGTCGAAGAGGGCAGCACATTCGCCTCGCCGCAGACTTTAATAATATCTGGCGCGTGCCCCCCACCGGCACCCTCGGTGTGGTAGGTGTGGATAGTGCGCCCTTTGAAAGCGGCGACAGTGGTTTCCACAAAACCGGCTTCATTGAGGGTGTCGGTGTGAATCGCAACCTGCACGTCAAACTCATCCGCCACACTCAAACAGGTGTCAATCGCTGCCGGTGTGGTCCCCCAGTCTTCGTGCAGTTTCAAACCCATCGCACCGGCTTGGATTTGCTCGCGCAGCGCCAGAGGCAGGCTGCTGTTTCCTTTGCCCAAAAATCCCAAATTCACCGGAAAAGCGTCAGCCGCTTGCAGCATCCGGTAAATATTCCAAGGTCCCGGCGTGCAGGTGGTGGCGTTAGTGCCGGTGGCGGGGCCGGTGCCTCCGCCTATCATAGTAGTAATCCCCGATGCGATGGCGACTTCTATCTGTTGCGGGCAAATGAAGTGAATGTGGGCGTCGATCCCGCCGGCAGTCAGAATCATCCCCTCGCCGGCAATCGCTTCCGTGCCCGGACCTATAATAATGTTTACATTATCTTGGATGTGGGGGTTGCCGGCTTTCCCAATCTTAAAAATTAGCCCGTCTTTAATCCCGATGTCTGCTTTCACCACCCCCCACCAGTCCAGGATTAAAGCGTTGGTAATCACCACATCGGCAGCACCATCCGCATTAGAAATCGGGGACTGTCCCATGCCATCTCGGATCACTTTGCCGCCGCCAAACTTGACCTCATCGCCGTATGTGGTATAATCCCGCTCGACTTCTATGAACAAGTCCGTGTCTGCGAGGCGCACCCGGTCCCCGACAGTTGGCCCAAAGGTTTCGGCGTAGGCTCGCCGGTTCATTCTGTAGCCCATAATTTTCTCCTTTTCCTCCCCCTCAATTTTATGCCGGTTTGCCAAAGAAGAACTGAAGAACGCATGTAGAACGCTCTCGTCGCGTCCCCAAACCTAAAGAGACGCGATTTATCTCGTCTCTAGAAGAGATCCCCCTCTCCCCGCCTCACCGGCTCATTCCTGATAATTTTATATGATATTGCGCCCACTTCACCTGAAAAAAGCTCCTCTCCTCGCTGCGCTGTTACCCTTCGCGCTTGCGGGGTGTGTTAGCAAGCCGGCACTGAACAAACCGGCTGCCATCCCGGCACAGCCGGCATTGAATAAACCGGCTGCCATCCCGGCACAGCCGCCACTGAATAAACCGGCTGCCATCCAAACCTTTGTCAAAACCTTGCAACCGCAGATGTCCGAACTCCTGCAACAGGAACTCAAGCGCCGGCAAGTGGACTTTCAACTCACCCCACAAACCCAGGGCAATGCGATTCGCTTATCCGCTCCCAGCTGGCTTGACAGGGAGACGGTTTGGGATGTTAGAATAGAATGGGATAATAATGTGCCGGTTCTCAAAGGAAAAGTCCTCACGAAGCAACAGAGAGAGTTAATTGAAAAGGTGGCAGCAGAGAGCTTCAAGAACACGGCGCGGTTGCGGGTAGAGATTTTCCCGTATGAGGGTGTGGGGTTAGATTATGGCATTACAGTCAAGCCCTACAGCAACCTGTATGTGCAGCCGAAAGAAGAAGCCGGTGGCAACTTAGCCACGCAAGTGCGTTTGGGGACGCCGGTGAAACTCTTAGAGTACAGTGCGGACAAACAGTTTGTCCGGGTGCGGATTGAAGATGACGGTTATATTGCCTGGATACCGAGGCGCGATATAATGGAATCGGAGCCGGCGACTTTTGAGGAGTGGGTGAAGTCGCCGAAACTCACGCTCGCGAACACAATTAAGCAGCCGCAAGAAGTCTACTTCGGGACTCGCCTCAAGTACATTCCTGTCAAAGAAACTGACAAAACCAGTGGCAAATCACCGGACGTTTTGGGAGCAGTCATTCCTGCCAAGTCCGCCAAACCGGAAGCCATGCCTGTTATTCAGCTGAAGCGTCAGGATGTATCCCTCAACCCAGCGACGGCTGGCAGACCGGCACTGATTGAGATTGCCAAACAATTTCTCCCCAAAGGAAAGCAAGGGGGAGGAACCTATCTGTGGGGGGGAGCGGTTGGGAAGAATTTGGATTGCAGCGGGTACACGCAAACGGTTTTCCGCGCCGGGAATATTTATTTGCCGAGGGATGCTGACCAGCAGCAGCTTTACACGCAGCCGGTGGCTGAGACGTTGCAAAAAATTGACCTGTTGCGTCCGGGAGATTTAGTCTTCTTCAGCCAGAACAGAAAATATGCCACTCATGTAGGGATTTATATCGGCAATTACCAATTCATTCACTCCTCCACGAAAGGTGGCTACAGTGGCGTCAAGATTAGTGCGCTCAAAGGTGGGGGCGATTATGACAACTATTTGCAAGAAATCTATTTTGGCGGGGGGCGCGTTGGGGGGATTTAAAATTATAGCAAGGACAGTTAGTTGAGGGCAAGGCCGGAACGCTTGCTCTTACGGACAGGGAGAGGCATCTTACCTGTCCCATGTCTGGGGTGCGTTCCCCCAAGGGGGAACGCTACTTATTGTTGAAACTCACCCTCCATCCAGCCGGCCATTAATTTTGCCGTTGAAGCCATAAACTTCGCGGCTGCCGGCAAAGGGCACTAACTGGACTGAGCGCTGATCTCCAGGCTCAAAGCGGACAGCAGTGCCGGCGGGGATGTCGAGGCGCATCCCTCGCGCCTGTTCGCGGTCAAAGTCCAAAGCCTCGTTGACTTCATAGAAGTGAAAGTGGGAGCCAACTTGAATGGGCCGGTCGCCGCGATTGGCCACCTGTAGGGTAACAGCAGTCCGACCGGCATTGAGTTCAATTTCCCCTTCCTGTACGGTGATTTCCCCTGGAATCATGGCCAGCTGCCAAATGTCTGCAGGGCTATTATAGCAATGGGGCATGCGGCATGGGGCATGGCGCATGGCTCATGGCGCATGGCGCATGGGGCAAAACAATCAATCCTTGCATCCAAAATCCTTGCATCCAAAATCCTTGCATCCAAAATCCTTGCATCCCCAATACCCGAAATCCCCCCCGAAAAAACGAAAAAGCCGTTTTCCCAAGAGAAAACCGGCTGTTTTCAGGACAGGGTAATGGGAAAGTGCGGGGAAAGCCGGCTCGCTTAAGCGGCCATTGGCACCACGCTTGTAGCGGTTTCGTGCTCGACGCGGAACACATTGGCATAGAGGTTGGCAATAATCTGTTTCCCCTGCTGCGTGAGTTCCAAGTAGCGAAGTCCGTCCTGGATGTAGGCATGGACCACATTCCAGTAGAACTTCGGGTAGTTTTGGCGCAAGTCTCCCGGATGGCGGTAGCCCAGACCTTTATTCGCGCCCGTTTCTTCAAACTCGTAGAACAGGGCGCTAATCTTCTGTAGGTAGCGCGGATCGCTCAGCTGACCGATGAGATCGGCGGCGCGAACCAGTCCGGGGTAGTTGATGGTGTCTTGGTGGTCTTCGTCTTTGGGCACGGGGAAGCGAGTCAGCTCGATATTGCGCTTGATCACCTCGGCATCAATCAGCCGGTGACCGCCAAACCGCTCATTAATAAAGAGTTTCCCCCGATCCACATGATAGGGGGTGAGACTGGCATCGGTTGCGCCGGGGGGCAGGATCACCATCTTCCCGTCTGTTCCCGTGGCGTAGAGTCCTTCTGCCGGTCTGTCTTTCCGGCAGACGCCCTTGACATACCCAATGTCGTGGCACAGCAGGGAAATCGTGAAGTGCAGCCAGTCCTCACAGGAAACGCCCCCCTCGCGGATGTGCCTCCCCCTGAGGACTTCCTGCCCCACTAAGGTGACTAAGATAGTGTGTTCGACGTTGTGATAGAGAGCGTCGCTGTTGGCAATATTTTCCAGCGCCATATTGCCGGCCCAGACAATAATGTCGGCATAGTCCGGCTTGTAACCCCCGTAGGTGCGGTGGTAAGCAGCTTTTAGCTGTTGAGCGAAAGTGTCAATTAGGAGTTCAGTGCAGTTAAACATCTCATTTCCTCACCCGATCGGGCTTGTCACCACTCTATCAAAAACGGCTAGAGAGTTAGGCTCTCCCACGGTGGTGGTGTAAAACCCTCTTGTCGGGCACAGGGCGCAAGGCTGGGTAAATTTGTTATCCAGCTATCCTTGGCTCTTTTTTATAAGTTGCGCTTATAACCCGACTGCGGGAGAGCCGAGATTTATATAGATGATAGACCATATTGAGCCGAATGGTTGAGAGGGCAGGATTTTTGGCGGTTCAGTCCGCGACTCCCAGCCACCCCCGGCGAACCGCGTAAAGCAGCCGGTTGATTATCCTGCAGTCTGGCTCGCTGATGCGATCGTTTAACAGCACGGACCTTAGCTCTTGCCGGTGTTCTTCCCTAATCAGCCCACCTTTCCAAGCCTGGAAGCAGACTTCTGAAAGATTGAATTGTGGCAGCCCCCCTATATATTGCATCACCCTTCCTCCAAGACTATTAACTTAATGTTAAATCTTTTTTCCCGCACTTGTGTGATGGAACTCGTGCGGTTGGTGTGATATTATTGAGGCTAGGGAGTGATTTAAATCTCTTCGATCTGGTGATCTGAGTCAGCGATCTCTCGCTTTTCTGAGTTGGGGTAGGGAGAGGGGTGAGCTTAACCGCCTTCCCCGACTCCCCACCCCACTGCAAACGCACTGGGCAGCAGCACCGGCCTGAGGAGAGAAAACACCGGCAGCCTTTCGCCAAGACGCTTCTGCTAGGGGCTTTCCGGCTTTTCTCGCCAGGGCTTTCCGGCAGTCTTTGCTCCTGCTGTGCCAATACGCTCCCCCGGCAAACTCCATACAAACCTCACAGGTGGCAGGACTGCTCTAACCTATTTTTAGCAATTCTGCTGTTGCTGACGCCCAGTTGCTGAAGTGGCTGGCAAAATAAATGCCGCCGGCACTCAGTTCAAAATCCGACCTCCCCACACCCGCTCTCGCAATGCTAACCCTGACACAGCGCAAGCCTGCCGATCCAGAAGCCGCCGCCAGCTTGACTCTGGCTCTCACCGCCTTTGAGCGCACCAAAAGCCGCCACCGGTTTGAAATCGATTCCCAGTTTGTGTCTGTCCACCTGCCCAGAGGGACGGTGCTGCGCGATGGGGACTTGCTGGCACCGGCATCGGGCGACTTGCTGGTGCGAGTGATTGCCTTCCCCGAGCCGGTGCTCACCGTCACCGCCAACACCCCCCTGGACTTGCTGCGCGCCGCCTATCATCTGGGCAATCGCCACGTGCCGGTGGAAATCGCCCCCACCTACCTGCGGCTGTCACCGGATTCCGTACTCCAGGCAATGCTGGAACAGCTCGGTGTTCAGGTGCGAGAGGAAGTCGCTCCCTTTCACCCGGAAACCGGCGCTTATGGCAGCCACTGAAAATTGCTTAGGACATTAGACACTGAGGGCAGGCGAGACGCCTGCCCTACGCCTATAGGTCCACCCTGCAGTGTTGACATTGAGCAGGTTTTATGATAGAGCTAAACGACTTTGCGCTCCTGTCTTTGCTGCAGCTGGCTTCTTCAGCGCTGCCGGTGGGCGCATACAGCTATTCCGAAGGGCTGGAAACCCTGATCGCCACCGGCACGATTGACAGCCGGCAGTCCTTGGAGCGCTGGCTGGCGCACTGCCTGCGATATGGGGCAGTGCGGGTGGAGGCGGCGGTGATGGTGCGCGCCTTGAGGGCTGCCGGCACCGGGGATCTAGAGGCTCTGGCTTATTGGAATGCCTGGGCGACGGCAACCAGGGAAACAGAAGAGTTGCGCCAGCAAAGCTGGCAGATGGGCAGCGCTCTGAGCCGGCTGCTAGTGGCGCTCGAGCCGCAGCTGCAGGTGCCGGTGAGCGCTTGCGGGAGTCCGTGCAATTTTTCCGTAGCAATGGGCATCGCAGCCGCTCACTGGCAAATTGACGAATTTGCCGCTGTTTTGGGCTATTTGCACAGCTGGGCGTCGAATTTAATCGGTGCCGGTGTTAAACTGATTCCCCTCGGCCAGACAGCCGGCCAGCATCTGCTGTTAAATTCCCACCCGGCACTAATTCATGCTGCCCGAGAAATTCTATCCTTAGATGATGAGAGCCTCAGCTGCACCGGCTGGGGGCTTTCCCTGGCTAGCATGAACCATGAAACCCTGTACGCGCGTCTATTTCGCAGTTAACTGGGCTTTCATCCGGCAATTACCAGCTAGAGAGTTTTGGGGGTGTTGCTGTCAAAAAATAAAATGTGTGCTTTCTTTGCCAATTGCCATGTCCGTTCAGACTCGCCCGATGATGTCGCTAAAGTGCTAGAATGTGTGAGCCGCACTCGCGCCTATGTGTCCGCCGCCGAAAACGGCTGGGTTTCGGTCTATACTGAATCCTCGTGGAGAGCGCAGAACTATCGCGAAATCAACCACATTGCGCGGGAGCTGTCCTGCCGCCTGTCCACAGCAGTATTTGTTTTTATCGTTGATGACACTATCTATTTGCTCTACAAACTGTACGACAGGGGCGAACTGCTCGATAAGTATAACTCACAGATTGACGAATTAGAATATTCCGAGCTATACTATTTTGGGGAAGAAGTGGAGGGGGGCGGAATTCTCAAGCGGTTGGTCGAGCGGTTACGCTATGGCGCTAAAGTGCCTGAAGCCGAACGAAACCGCTTCCGGGGGCAGCCCGATGTACTGCTGCCCTATTGCGTGCCCGGTACTGAATTGCAAACGGTTGCCGGCTGGTTCCACCCGGTAGACATGTCAGAGGAGGAGAGAAATAGAGCGGAGACAGCCTGGGAAAGGTATGCTATATATGCTGAGGGGCCTGGAGATGAGGAGCTATTCACCCGCTGGATGGCATGCCTTTTTGAAGCGGACAGGTTTCTAGTTATGGCCCGGTTTTTGGGGATAAAAAAAGACAGGGCCAGGATAGATTTTATGCACTTTGAAGAGGGGCTAGTAGGGAACGAGGCTGAGAATTTTAGATTGGTGGGGACAGCCAAACAGCCAAATTTAAATTAATGGAAATCCTGAAAAGATGAGCGCAGAGGAATCGAGACTTAACCAGTTGCGACGCATCGCCGAGAGTGCCAGCAAAGTGGCAGCGCAAGGGCGGGAGGCGGTCACAGTCGGGCCATTTCAAGGGACAATTGACCGGTCCTCAGATATGATTTGGCTCAGCTGCGCGGTGCCGGTGGCACCCTTGGGCAGCGCCGGCGAGGTGGCTCTTGCGCTGGCTGAATTGCAGCGCCTGTTTCGGGAGCGCCGGCGCACTCTCCGCTTTGAGTTCAGCGAGTCCCTGTGGCCAGAACTGCCCGCCGCCTTGGAGCGAGCCGGTTTGCAGCTGCAGGCGCGCCAGCCCCTGATGCTGTGCGCGCCAGCCGACTTCCAGCCGTTCCAAGCGCCAGAGGTGGAAGTGCGATTGCTGGACACTCCCGACGACACCGGCACGCTCGCCACCTTCGAGTCGGTGCTCAGCCAAGCTTTCGGCTTTGAGGGCATTTTCCAAATCCCGCAGTTGCGAGAGCACTTGCGGCGCGGCAGCTGGCGCTGCGCTCTGGCAAGCTGGAATGGGGTGCCGGCAGCCGGTGGCTGCACCATGCCGCTGGAAGGGGTTGCGGAACTCGCCGGTGTCGGCACTGTGCCGGCGCTGCGCCGGCGCGGTGTGGCGTCAGCGCTCAGCAGCTTTCTGGTGCGGGACCACTTCCAGCGGGGCGGCGATCTGGTTTGGCTGTCTGGCGGTGACACTGTTGCTGAGGCGGTTTACCGGCGCACCGGCTTCCGCGTGGCGGACGCGCAGCTAAATTACATAGAAGGAGAGGCAGTGTGAGTGCATTTCGCGTGGGAATTGCCGGCCCGGTTGGGTCGGGAAAAACAGCTTTAGTTGACGCCCTGTGCAAATCTCTGCGGCAGCAGCACAAAATTGCTGTCGTTACGAATGATATTTACACGCAAGAAGACGCCCAGTTTTTAGTGCGCTCTCAGGCGCTAGATGCGGAGCGGATTGTGGGAGTGGAAACCGGCGGCTGCCCCCACACCGCTATCCGCGAGGACGCTTCTATTAATATGGTGGCAATTGAACAGCTGGAAGCGCGCTTTTCTGATTTAGACCTGGTGTTTGTCGAGAGTGGGGGCGACAACCTGGCGTCTACGTTCAGTCCGGAGCTGGTAGATTTGACCATTTATGTGATTGATGTGGCTGCCGGTGACAAAATCCCTCGCAAAGGTGGGCCGGGAATTACGAAATCGGATTTGCTGGTGATTAATAAGATTGACCTGGCCCCTCATGTGGGGGCTTCCCTGGAAGTTATGGAGCGGGATGCAAAAAAGATGCGGGGGGACAAGCCTTTTGTGTTTACGAATTTAAAGACGCGGGAAGGGCTGGAGGCTGTGAGCGATTTTATCCGCTTCCATGCAGGGACTCTGTAGGGTGGGGAACGCTTCGCGTTCCCCACCCTCAAGGAGATTGGGACAGGCTTTTCGGCCTGTCCTGCGCCAGAACTGCCGGCTAGCTAGAAACTAAACGTAGTCCGGACGGTGCCGACGTACATGGTCTTGTTATTGTCGTTGTGTTCCGGATTGACAATTACCATCAGGCCGGGAGTGATGCCGATACTATCAGTGATTTGGTAGCGATAGAACGCCTCTAAATGCAAAGAAGTGTCCCGATCTTCAGCGCCGTCGCTATCAGTCAGTTTGGGGGGCATCCCCACGACAATTCCGCCCAAATTGCCCTGTTTGCCCAGGTCTGGGAAAGCTAAGGTGACGGCCCAGTTTAAAAGTGTGGCGGTGTCCCCGTCATTAGCTACTTGAAGTCCAGCATCATTAAACCCATTGCCTTCAGCAGTTGCTTCTGTCCAGCCAACCCAGCCGCCTAGCGTAAACCTGGGGCTGAGCCGGAAACTGGCTTGCAGCCCATAGGAGTTGGCGGTGGTGGCGGCATTGCCAAAAGGTTTTTCGGCTAGGGCGCTGCCGACTCCGCCGCCGGTGCTGACGTTATTATTGGTGACATCTTCGCCGGTAAAATAAGAGCGGACATAGGTTAAACCCAGACCGATACTGTCGCTGGGGCGCACGGTGAGTTGGGCGATAGCGCCAAACGTGCCATCGAAAAGACCTCGTCCGGGAGTCGGATCGCCAGCGGAGAGATAGTTGCCGCCGAGATAGCCCAAGGAGACGCCGAGGGATTTGCTGAAGTTGTAGGTGATGCCGGCACCGACACCGGCACCGCTGAGCCGGTAGATGGGGTTGCGCTGCCCAAACTGGGAGATGGTGCCCAGGGCTGCGCCGCCGTAATCAAGGGCGTTGAGGGAGGGAGCGAAATCATCTAGTTTGCCACCGGCAAATTCGATCAATACGTTGCCCCTGTCGCCGAGGGGGAAGTTGTACCAGCCTAAATCGATGTCGAAATTGTTGTCGTTGCCCCGGTCTGGGTGGAGGCGGGCCATGTTCGTGCCGGCGGAGATACCTAAGTTAGGGCTGTTGGAGGCATACAAGCGGACTAACAGGTGATCTTTGCCGGTGAAGCTGGTATTGAAGTTGAGCCGCACTCGCTCGGAAAAGTTGGGCACTGACCCGGGGCCGGTGTCTGTCTCTCCGATAATATCGCTGGCGGCGAATACTACTTCGCCGGTGAGTTTGCTGGTGGTGGAGAACTGATTGGCTTCCAGTTCGGCGGTGCGCGCTTCTAGGGCGTCGGCGCGACCCCGCAGGGTGGCCAGTTCGGCTTGGAATTCTTGCAGCAGCCGGTTCAGGGTGGCTAAATCCGCTTTGGTGGCTAAGTTGGATGTGTCCGTTCGCGAAATCAGCTGCACGATCCGCTCCAAACAGGCGTTCAAACCGGCAGCAAATTCGTAGCGCGTCATCGCTCGGTTCCCCCGGAAGGTGCCGTCGGGATAGCCGGCAATGCACCCGTAGCGCTCTACTAGGTTCTGCAAGGCTTGGAAGGCCCAGTCTGTGGGCTGGACATCGGAGAGCTGAGACACCGATGTCACTTGTTCCATCACTTCTGTTTCGGGCAATACCGGCTCTGTGTTGGGGCTGAACTCTTGCATTTGTGCCGGTGCCGGTGCCGGTGCCTGTGCCAGTGCCGGTGCCAGTGCCGGTGCCAGTGCCGGCAAGTTATCCGGGCTGAACTCTTGCAGTTGTGCCGGTGCCGGTGCCTGTGCCAGTGCCTGTGCCGGTGCCTGTGCCGGTGCCTGTGCCTGTGCCGGTGCCGGCAAGTTATCCGGGCTGAACTCTTGCAGTTGTGCCGGTGCCGGTGCCTGTGCCGGTGCCGGTGCCGGCAAGTTATCCGGGCTGAACTCTTGCAGTTGTGCCGGTGCCGGCATCTCTGGCAAGTCCCCCTGGTTTCCCTCCGCCCTTGTGGCTGCTGTGTCAAGCAGCTGGTACGTCACAATTGCCGCACTGAGCGTCAGCAAGTGCCAAACAGCAGTACGCATTCTCTCTCACACCTATACGCAGTTGAATAGGCAACTTTTAGCAGAGGCGCTTCTGGCAATATGTTATCTGCGCTACATTATTGCCTCTGTGCGGCAGGTTTGCGCCGCTCCGGTTTGGGCCGGCGGGACGCCAATTGTTAAGATTAGGTTAAGTTTCTCCCACCTGCGGGCTGCCGGTGAATATTCTGTATCAGAGATAACAAGTTTTCGGGAAGGCACAGCCCTACCATCTCAAAAGAGCTGTTAAGTCCATAAGATATCGCGGGTTTCAGTTGGATAAAGTAGCCCTTTGAAACCCGGAAGAGGGCGGGCACAGGGGCCATTAGTCTCAACTTAAGCTGTGTCCCGCAGTCTCTGGGCGGTTGAAACCGCAGCTATACAGACAAAACCCGCAAGGCAAGGGTTTTAAGATTCTAGCTCTTCTCTTAAGTCCTTGTCATGCGGACTTGGTTGTAGTGCCGCGATTTCAAGAAGCTGTTGGCGTGCTTGATGTAGGGTAAGACCCCACCCCCAAGTTTCCTCGTTCCCAGCTCAAGCCCGGAGGAGGAAAAACCGCGCAGTTTGTGAGAGTATCGATCTACTCTTAGCCCGCGTTGGGCGAAGCCCTTCCCGAAGGGTAGGCGGGCTTCGTCTGTATAGCCGCGATTTCAATCGCCAGGAACCTGGCCAACTAGCCAGAGGTCTAACCCCTCACGAATTCGCCAACAATCTCTTTCAATCGCCAGGAGCTTAAATTGACACCGATGGCACTCTTTCCCGCCCCTACGCTCACCGGGTTTCTCCGTACTTCATTAATAGAAAACCCGCTAAAATCCACGCATCCAAAATCCACGCATCCAAAATCCAAAATAGATTATGTACAGCTACTCTGATGAGGGAATCAATCTTAACGAATATTCTTTTGAAGAGTGGGTTGATTTCGCCTTTGACCATCCCGTGACTGACCCCCCCTGGCATCACGCGGCAGAATGGGAATGGACCGGCGATCTCGAACATCTCTTGCCGTATGTGGCTCGACTTTTCAGAACCCCTGACTTCCTGCTCGATAGATATAGCGAAGAGCAGCTCATACAAGGATTCGGGTATCTTTCCAGCTGGATAAACTTGCCAAACTGGATATGGCAAAAAGATGTTTCCTGGCCGCTTCGGGAAGAGTGCATCTTCTCAATGGTCACTCTTTGCGAACGTTTGTTTGTCAAGAACCCTTTGGATGAAACTTGTTCTATGTGGTGGAACTGGTTTCGCTATTATGGAGAAGAACCTGCAGAGGAGAGAGTGGGAGAGGCGATGCTTCAAGCTCTTTTGCAGGTTCTCAAACTTCCCTCTACAGACTGTTGGGCGAGCGCCCTGTATGGGTTAGCGAATTTGCAGCATTCTGGAAAGAAAGCGGCGATAGAGAGTTTTTTGCAGGCGCACCCGGAGCTTGAGGAAGGATGGAAATCGTTGGCTTCTGCTGCTATAGAAGGAAGAGGCCCCATTCGGGATTAGCAATTACTTTATCGCGGCTCTCATATTAATGAGGTACAGAGAAATCCGGTTTCTTTAAGAAACCGGGTTTCTGGGCCATAGTTCATCCAACTGAGAAATGCTATATATAGTTTGTGTGGTGGGTTGCGCAACGCTTACCCACCCTGCGGGGAGAGGAGATTATAAAAATTAAATTAAGTTTTTGCCGGCAGGGGGTGAAAGCGGCTATTTTGTAGCGTAGATTACAAAATAGGGGGTGCCGCAGCCCTAGTATCACACGGTACATTGAATGTCTGCAAACACAATTGGGGTAAGTTAGAGTATGGCAAGGCGGTTTGGCCGGCGTAAATTTCTATTATACGGTTCTGCAACCTTGGGAACCAGCATTCTGCTGAAGGCTTGCGGTCAAAATCCGCCGGCACAGACAGGGAGTCAGGCCACTACGGCCTCTTCTCCATCCCCGGCTGGAGCCGCCGGCAGCGGCAATACGATTAAAGTGGGAATACTGCACTCGCTGAGCGGCACGATGGCCATTAGTGAGAAGAGCGTCGTGGACGCGGAGATGCTGGCGATTGAGGAAATTAACAGTGCCGGTGGGGTGCTGGGCAAGAAAATTGAGGCGATTCAGGAAGATGGCGCGTCTGACTGGCCCACTTTTGCGGAAAAAGCGAAAAAGCTGATTGACCAGGATAAAGTTGTGACTGTTTTCGGGTGCTGGACTTCTGCCAGCCGCAAAGCGGTGCTGCCGGTGTTCGAGCAGAAAAACCACATGCTGTGGTATCCTGTGCAGTACGAAGGGCAAGAGTGCTCTAAGAATGTTTTCTACACCGGCGCAGCCCCCAACCAGCAAATCGAGCCGGCAGTTGACTGGCTGCTGGAAAATAAGGGCAAAAAGTTCTTCCTGGTTGGCTCGGACTACGTGTTTCCGCGCACGGCGAACACCATCATCAAGGCGCAACTGGAAGCCAAAGGCGGTGAAGTGGTGGGCGAAGACTACCTGGCCTTGGGCAGCCAAGAAGTGACGCCGCTGATTGCTAAAATAAAGGCGGCACTGCCAGAGGGGGGCGTGATTTTTAACACCCTCAACGGGGACAGCAATGTGGCTTTCTTCAAACAGATGCAGGGGGCCGGTTTGGGGCCAGATAAATATCCCTCCATGTCGGTGAGCATTGCGGAAGAAGAAGTCAAGGCCATCGGCACAGAGTCGCTAAAAGGCCATTATGCTGCCTGGAACTATTTTATGACGGTGGACACACCGACAAACAAGAAATTCGTGGAAGCTTTTAAGGCGAAATATGGTAAAGACCGGGTGACGAATGACCCGATGGAAGCAGCTTATATTATGGTTTACCTGTGGAAGCAGGCGGTGGAAAAAGCTGGGACAGCTGACGACTTGGAGAAGGTGAGAGCAGCTGCCCTGGGCCAGACGTTTGAAGCGCCGGGAGGTCAGGTAAAATTGGAAAATAACCATCACCTGGCTAAGTTTGTGCGGCTGGGACAAGTCCGGGATGACGGCTTGTTTGAGATTGTTTACTCGACGCCCAAGGCCGTTGATCCGCTACCCTGGAATCAGTTCGTTAAAGAAACGAAAGGTTTTTCCTGCGACTGGTCAGATCCGGCTAAAGGCGGTAAGTTCAAGGCGATCTAAAGAGTTTTATCCCTCGTTCCCAGGTTCCGCCTGGGAACGAGAGAAAATCCAAAATCCAAAATCGCACGGAGGAGCGGGTGCTGCAATTACTAGACGGTGTGTTTAATGGAATTAGTATTGGCTCGGTGCTGCTGATAGCGGCGCTGGGTCTGGCTATTATTTTTGGGCTGATGGGCGTGATTAATATGGCTCACGGCGAGCTGATGATGCTGGGAGCATACACGACTTTTGTGGTGCAAAATGGCTTCAAACTGCTGGGAGCGCCTTGGGCGGATTTTTATATTTTCTTTGCCCTCGTGTGTGCGTTCGCAGTGGCGGCTTGGGCGGGGTTAGTTTTGGAGCGGGTTGCGGTCCGCTTTCTCTACGGGCGTCCGCTGGAAACGCTGCTGGCGACTTGGGGCGTGAGTTTGATTTTGCAGCAATTTGTGCGCAGTGTCAGCTGGGTGCTGGCGATTGGGATTGGGCTGTTTTGCGGGCTGTTTTTTGGGGGGCTGTGGGTGCTGTCGCGGCGAGCGGATTTTGAGCGAATTCGCGGGGGCGCGGTGGCGGTGATTTTGCCTCTGTCGCTGGGGATTGCCGGTGCGGCGGGCGCGTTTTTGGGACAGACGTATCAACTGGCAGTGACGAAGCCTTGGTTTGGGGCGCAAAATGTGGATGTGACGGCACCGAGCTGGCTGCGAGGGGGGCTGCCGGTGGGGAATTTTCAGATGCCCTATACGCGACTGTTTATTATCGGGCTGACTGCTGTTTGTGTTGCCGGCATTTACCTGTTTTTGCAGCGTTCTGTCTGGGGCTTGCGGATCAGGGCGGTGACGCAAAACCGCAACATGAGTTCGTGTTTGGGGATTCCCACTCAAACAGTGGACGCCCTGACGTTTGCCTTGGGTTCTGGACTCGCTGGGGTTGCCGGCTGTGCGATCAGTTTGCTGGGTTCGGTGGGGCCAAATACGGGTCAGAATTATGTGGTTGACGCTTTTATGGTGGTTGTCACCGGCGGTGTTGGCAAACTTGTGGGGACGATTGTGGCGGCGCTGGCGATTGGCACGGCGAACTATCTGATAGGATCGGGAACGCTAGCACTGATGCTGTCAAATGTCAAGCCTCTGGCTGATTTCTTTTCGTTTTTTGCCACGGCGAGTATGGCGAAGGTGATGGTGTTTGCGCTGATTATTGCTTTTCTGCAGGTGCGCCCTGCAGGGATTTTCCCGCAGAAGGGGCGGGCGGTGGATGCTTGAGGGGGGGATTTTGGATTGTGGATTTTGGATGCGTGGATTTTGGATTTAAACCCGGGGCATCAAGGGGGGCGTCGGGCGGAAAAAATACTATCTATAGCCTTTCTCATATTAGTGAGGTACTGAGAAACCCGGTTTCTTAAAGAAACCGGGTTTCTGGGCCATAGTTCATCTAACTGAGAACCGCTATATCTCAACTTGGTATAACAGGGAAAAAAGGAGTTTGAGAGAATGCCAGAAGGGGAAAAAGGGAACCGGGAAAGTCTGAAAATCTACCACTTTCCTTACAGAAGACAGGGAGAAAGGCAGAGCCGGCTTGCCGGCACGCAGTCGCACGGGAAAAAAGAGTTGGGAGAAAGTATTTTACCAACTCTCCCTGAGCAGCTATGGCTATTCATTGAAGCGGCGGCTGTCGCGGGGGTTGCGCTGGTTTTGATCTTGGCGGTGCCGGCGGCGCTTTCCGAGTTTCGCCTCAACTTGCTGGGGCGATTTTTGGCGCTGGCTATTGCCGCCCTCGGCATTGACTTAATCTGGGGCTACACCGGCATGCTCAGTCTCGGGCACGGGGTGCTGTTTGCCTTGGGCGGTTACGCCATAGCTATGCACCTGAAGCTGCAAATCCCCCCCGATGCCAGCTCGCAGCTGCCTGAATTTATGAGCCTCTACGGGGTGACAGAACTCCCCTGGTTCTGGCAGCCGTTCTATTCCTTCACTTTCACCGCCGCAGCCCTGATCCTGATTCCGTCTTTGGTGGCAGCTTTCCTGGGCTATCTGGTGTTCCGCAACCGCATCCGGGGGGTGTATTTTTCCATTCTAACACAAGCGGCGACCATTGTGTTCTTCAACCTGTTCAACGGACAGCAAAAACTGATTAACGGCACCAACGGGCTGACAGATTTCAAAACGATTTTTGGGATGCCGGTGAGCGCAACTCAGACGCAGTTTGTCTTTTATAGCGTTACGGTGGTGCTGCTGGCGGGCGCATACGCGCTGTGCCGGTGGCTGACGAGCGGGCGCTTCGGGCGCTTGCTAATTGCCATTCGCGATGATGAGAGTCGGGTGCGCTTTTCCGGTTACGATCCCACCGGCTATAAAGTAGTGGTTTTTGCCATTTCTGCGGGGCTTGCCGGCATTGCCGGTGCCATGTTCACCCTGCAAACCGGCATCATCTCCCCCAAAGCAATGGATATTGCCTTCTCCATTGAAATGGTAATTTGGGTCGCAGTCGGAGGGCGAGCCAGCTTGGTGGGAGCCATCTTAGGGGCGCTGGCGGTAAATTACGCCAAAAGCCTTCTCAGCGAAAAATTCCCCGAAGTCTGGCTATTTTTCCAAGGGGCGCTGTTTCTGATTGTCGTCATGGCACTTCCCAGCGGTTTAGTCGGCTGGCTGCGCAACCAAGGAATCGATCAGCTGCAATCCCGACTGAGATTGCGCCGGCACGTTGCAACTTACCCCAGCTTAGAAGACAGCCCCGAAGTGCAGCGCGAGCGCGAAGAACTGGAAAACTAACCTCTTGGCGCTCTTGGCGTCTATGGCGGTTCAAAAAATTCCCCCCATAAATATGAGCCCGAACATCTTACAAATACAAAACCTAACCGTCAGCTTTGACGGATTTAAAGCCCTGAACCAGCTGAACTTCAGCATGGATGCCGGTGAGTTGCGCGTGATAATTGGCCCAAATGGTGCCGGCAAGACCACATTTCTGGATGCGATCACCGGCAAAGTGAAGCCCACAATAGGGCGGGTGATGTTTAAAGGGCAGAATTTGCGCTCCTTCTCGGAACATCAAATCGCCCGCATGGGAATTGGGCGCAAATTCCAAACCCCTCGCGTTTACCTTAACCTGACGGTTCGCGAGAATCTGGAGCTGTCTTGCAACCGCAACAAAAATGTGCTATCAACATTATGGAGCCGCACGCCGGCATCGGAGCGCAAAACGGTGGTGCAGCTGTTGGAAACGATTGGGTTAGTGACGAAAGCGGATATAACAGCTGGGTTTCTATCTCATGGGGAGAAGCAGTGGCTGGAGATTGGGATGCTGGTGGCGCAGTCACCGGATTTGCTGCTGGTGGATGAGCCGGTTGCCGGTTTGACGGATGAAGAAACGGCACTCACCGGCAAGTTGCTCCTCTCGCTCGCAGAAAGTCACTCGATTGTGGTGATTGAGCACGATATGGAATTTGTGCGGCAAATTGCTCGCAAGGTGACGGTGCTGCACGAGGGTTCGGTGCTGTGCGAGGGGAGTATTGAGGAAGTGCAGAATAACCCGCGCGTGATAGAGGTATATTTGGGGAAGCCGGCAACTGAGGGCGAGGCGAATTAAGGCGGATCGAGAAACCGGGTTTCTTAAAGAAACCCGGTTTCGGGGAACTGCGAAAGCCTGCCGGTGCGGGCTTCAAATTCATTAGTCCGCGCAGGCGGACTTTGTTTGTATAGCCGCGACTTCTAGTCGCCAGGGGAGTGCAATTGATATGATGTTGCAAGTGTCTGGGCTGAATGTTTATTATGGTGAGAGTCACATCCTCCGCCAGGTGGATTTAAATGTGCCGGCGGGGAAGATGGTGTGCCTGATCGGGCGCAATGGTGTGGGCAAAACTACGCTGCTGAAAACAGTGATGGGGCTGATTAAGCCGCGCACCGGCACGATTAAGTTTTGCGACGAACTGATAGCCGGCACATCTCCGGATCGCCGCGCTCGCATGGGAATTGGATATGTGCCGCAAGGGCGCGAGATTATCCCCCGTCTGACGGTGAGGGAAAATCTGCTGCTGGGTTTGGAGGCGCGGCGCGATCGCCCGAAAAACCAATCTGTACCTGATGAGATTTTTGAGCTATTTCCTGTGTTGAAAACCATGCTTTCGCGCATGGGAGGCGACTTGAGCGGGGGGCAGCAGCAGCAGCTAGCTATCGCTCGTGCGCTGATGGGAAATCCCCAATTACTGCTGCTAGATGAACCCACCGAGGGGATTCAACCTTCTATCATTTTGGAAATTGAAGCGGCGGTGCGCCGCATTATTGAATCCACCGGCATATCGGTGCTGTTAGTGGAGCAGCACCTCCATTTTGTCCGCCAAGCTGACTGGTACTACGCCATGCAAAAAGGCGGAATTGTCGCTTCTGGAAGCACCGGCGAACTCAGTCAAGATGTGATTCAGCGGTTTCTGGCGGTGTGAGTATCATTTTATAATGAACCGCCAAGACGCGCCTGTTCGCCAAGAGGAATTTTCTTGGCGACCTTGGCGTTCTTGGCGGTTCAATCAATTATACGCTATGGGGCGCTAAAGTTGTCAGCCAGCTGCTGATTCAACTCCAGCAGTTGCTCTAAAATACTGTCGCCTGCGTCAAATCCATACGCTGACATCACCAGTTTATCTAGTCCGGCGTGCAGTTGAAACAGCTGGCTCGCCGGCTCCTCAAAAAATTGATTGTACAGCTGGGTAATCCCCCACTGTTTCTTTTCCATTTCTTGTGTGCGATATTCATTCAGCTGCTCAGCTGCTGTCCGAATTTGCTCGGCTAAGGAGCCGCTGGGTGTCTGGGGAAACGGGAAGGTTTCAAAGCAAGTGTTGTGAGTGTAGCGAGTGTCGCCCTTGAGAGTAGAGCTTTGAGCTTTAACCCAGAGGCGGTGAACTTTAGACGTGAGAATTCCAAGAGTGTAGAAATCATCGGAGGCGACAACGATATTTAGATCGCCCGGTAGCCAGCTGAGAGGCGCAGGGATGAAAACCGCCCATTTGGAAACTCTGGGAACCGTGAAGTAGCGGGATAGCGGCGCGATAGCCTCTCTCATTTCTGGACGAGTTCGCAGAAATTTCCACCAGTCAGTTCTGGCTTTTTTATCTCGGTTGGTATCCCGTTCAGGCTTAACAGTTGTTCTAACGTGTTCAAAGGGCAAAACATAATTGCTGGCGGACTCAAGGCTCATATCATTAAAGTCAATAATCCAGCGTTCCGGTTTTCCGTGAGGGTTTTTAGCCAGATTCGCCCCCATTGAAAACAGTTTGAGAACGTCTTGATTCTTCGGGTCAGCTTTAACCCACGCCTTGACCTCTCGCTCAGTCACAATAAAACCTTTGCCTACAGGAATCACCCCCTGAAAGCATTTATTCAGATTGCCAGAAAGTCGAACCGCTTGTGACACATCTGTAGTGGCTGTCAGGGAAGAATTGATTCTCGCCACCTTCCGATTGTCCAGATAGCAAGCTTTGGGTTGCTGCTTGTTCCAATTCACAATGCTAACATGGACTTTGGCCTCACCTGACCAAGGTTGAGAGGAAATGGCTTCATAAATATATCCCCCATTTTGAGTGATGTACTCCAAAGTAGCAGCCCGACTCTTCCCCTGACTGATTGAATTCGTCCCAACCAAACCAGCCCTGCCATTTTCGCCCAACTGTTCGTGCGCTAACCGGAACCAATACGAGCAAAAATCAACCGAATCTCTCACCTCTGGGAAGCGCTCAAAAACCCGCTCCATGTACTCATCGCCCAAGACAGTCCTCGCATGCTTTCCGCCCAAAAATGGGGGATTGCCGATAATGGCTTCTGCCTTTGGCCACTTGACAAACAGCGCATCTTGGCAGACAATATTCTTATCCAGCGTATCCAGAGGGAGTGCCGGTTCTCGCAGCCCCAAATTGTCAATGGCAATCTTGCGCCCAATCATCAAAGTCACCCGCGCCAGTTCCACCGCAAAGGGATTGATATCCATACCGTAAAACTGTGCCGGCGTCACAAAACTGATTTCTATCTGAGCTATTTCCCCGCGCCGGCGCTGGGATAACTTTTCCAGCAACAGCTGTTCAATCCGCTTCAGTTCCTGATAAGCTATATAGAGGAAGTTACCAGAACCGCAAGCCGGATCGAGCACCCGGTAGCTTTGCAATTCCATGCGCAGGGCTGACAGTTCTGGAATTGTCGCCGCCGCCTCAATTCGCGACTCCCAGTATTTGCTAATCGTCGGGCGGACAATCTGCATGATATCAGCTTCCGAGGTAAAATGAATCCCGTGCGCGTGACGCTTTTGCTTGTCTGTCGCCGCCTCAAAAATATTGCCAAAGATAGCGGGGCGCACCTTGCTCCAATCCTGACGCCCGCACACATCCAGAATTTCCAACTCGCGCCGCGTCAGCTCAATCGGATGGACAGTCTTAAATAACCCCCCGTTAAAGTAATCAACTCCCTTGTAGCGCCCAGCTGGGGTAATTCCCGGCTGATTCATTTCCCGGAATAACCCCCCCAGCACATCGTAAGAATTCGCCCCACTCAAGCACTCCTGAACGCAAGCGATGAACATATCCTGGGGAAGCAGCCCTCTATCTTCAGCGAACATCGCCAGCACGCACTGCAAAACAAACCGCTGCGCCGCTAATTCATCAAATCCCTGTTTCTGACCGCGCTCTTTCAATTCTCGGAAGAGCAATCCCATCCGACTGGCGGCTTTTTCCGTTATCTCCACTTGATTATTGCGAAACACCGGCACTCGTTCAGCCAACTCCATAAACGCGAAAGCGCCGGCGCGTTCTGGAAGTTGTGACACCGGCACCCTGTCTGCCGGTGTGTCCAGCATTGTGTTAAAATCAAATATCCAGAACTCGTCAAAATTGCACAGCAACACATAGCGGGGGCGCTCTGGCACCAACCGCATCCAGTAATCAAACGCCTGCGAATAGTGTTTGCTCAGGTTTTCCCCCCGTTTTTTCATCTCAATCAGCACCCGGGGTTTCCACACCAAATCCGCAAAGCCGGTTTGGCCCTTTTGGCTACCTTGCTTGACTCGTTCCTCGTAAATCGCACCGGCTTCTAGCGCCCCCTCGTGGCCAAATGCCTGAAAGAAGCGGTCGAGGAATACCTGCGCCTCTCCCTTTTCATCTCCTGTAATGTGTTGTTTCCAGTAAGTGACAAACTTTTGTAGGCTCTCCGGGGTTGCCGGCATAAGTCATTGCTCCAATATAGCGATTGCTTCAGAAACCCGGTTTCTTAAAGAAACCGGGTTTCTCAGTACAGTTTAATGCTATTTTGGGTAGAATAGCATAGATTTAACATTTGTGAGACAGTTTTCCACCCCTCAAGCCGCAAATACCCCTGACTCTGGCTGGCAAGGCAGCCTCAACCTAATCTACGCCAACCGCACCGGCACGTCACAGCTGGTTGGCGAGCGAGTCGGAGTCCCCCTGAAGGTAGAGCGCCCAGCTGCATTATTGACACCACCGGCATATCGGTGCTATCAGTAGAACAGCACTTCCACTTTGCCCGCAAAATGGTACTGCGCCCTGCAAAAAGGCGGCACTGTCGCCTCTGGAAGCACCGGCGCTCCGAGAGCCAAGATGCGATTGGTGCGGTTTATGGCGGTGTGAGAACCTACTAGCGGTAAAAACAATGGCAAAGCTACTCTATGAGGGATATACTGCCGGCCAACACACCATCTCACTCCGTGAGAACTTCGGAACCGCCAATGTCTACGCCCAAAACGCTCAATCAATTCTTAACAAAGCAACCGGTTACATCGCCGGCTATGATTTCACCCTCAACCCTTACCGGGGCTGCCAGTACGGGTGCAGCTATTGCTACGCAGCGGCATTCAGCCCCAACGAAAAAATGCGCCAGTACTGGGGGAACTGGGTGAGTGTCAAACAAAATGCTGCTGAACTTTTAGACCGAGAACTTGCCCGCTGGTACAAGAGAAACCCTGGCAAACCCCCCAGCATTTATATGAGCAGCGTCACCGATCCCTACCAGCCGGTGGAGTCGAAACAAAAACTGACGCGCCAGCTGCTGGAAGTTATGGTAAACTACCAGCCCACTCTGGTGATTCAAACCCGCAGCCCCATGATTGTCAGAGATATTGATATCCTGCAAAAATTCCAGCGCCTCCGCATTAATATGAGTGTCCCCACCGGCAGCGAATCTGTGAGAAAAGATTTTGAGCCGCGCTCCCCCAGCATCAAAGCCAGACTGCTGGCCATCGGCACCCTGAAACACAGCATCCCCTGCGATTGCGAGCATGAAACGCGATTTTCCGCAACCGTGACACCCCTGCTCCCTACCTTGCCGGCTGAGCAAGCAGCTTTCATTCGCAAGCTGGAAGTTGTGGATCGAGTTGTGATTCAGGACTTTCACGACTTCCACGAACGCTCCCTGGTGGCCAGCACCCGCCAAGAAGCGGCGGAGATAATCAAAAAATATGAATGGTGGTACAGGGAGAGAAGAAAAAATTATCAAAACTTTAAGAAAACTTTGGAGACTATGTTACCCCATATTGAGATAATGGAGGGAAAGGAGGGATTTGGCTATGACTAACCTGATTGTCCATTGGTGGCGCTCCCGCCAGTTCCGCGCAGCCCTCGCACAGGGCAAGACTCGCCAAGCTAAGCAAATGTTACAAGAGATACAGAAATCCGGGGCAAAGCTTTCCCTGCTGGAGAGGCTATTTCGGGACAAGCTCAAGGCTGAGGAGTCCGCACAGCATTCCAAGCAAGAAGTCGCCGCTCTGCGGAAAAAGTTAAGCCAGCTTGAATTCCCGGATTTTGAGGTAGAGCTTTTAAAGCTACAGCTGGAATCTTACCAGGCGGAGAATCTAGTACAGCCCAACGAAGAATTTATCCAGTCTGTATGGCAGAAGTTCAAACTCTTGGAGAACGACGAACATCTGCTGCAGTGTACGGGCATTGACAGGGAAGTCTTTGACGAGTTTGAAGCCAGTCTGGCAGCCTATTTAAAAGAAGAACTTTATAAAATTAAGCCAGACAGTTTAAAAAAGGCGCAGGAAGATATTAACCGGCTAAAAAGCGGGCAAGACCCTCAATACAGTCTGCCGCTCACTCCCCACGTCTACTTCATGCGATATTTCCTGGAAAATGTCTATTGCGCCTATCTGGCTTGGTTTCTAATCTACAGAGGGGGGTTGCTGCCGGCTAAGCTCAACATCCTTGACATTGCGGCGGGACCGTCAACCATTGCTTACGGTCTGTCCCTGTTCCTGAAAAGCGCCAGTCCCTTCTTGGATCTGCCTAACACGCACATTTCTTACTACTCTCTGGAGCAACTGGATTTATTTCAATACCGGGGGCTGCAATTCTGGCGGCGCTACATAGAACCCCAGCAAAACGCCACGAACGCTTACTTCCGCTTTGACACGACTGATATCTTTGATTATCAGGACAGCGACCGCAAGATTCCTGAAAACTTCTTTGACTTCGCTGTCGTCTGTCACTGCTTCTTTTCTGACCCCAGCAAAAGAAGTCGCTCTTACCAGATTTATAAAGAGATGTTTGCGAGCTGCCTGAAAGAGGGAGGCTGCGTTTTGCTGGTTGTTCAAGACAAAAAGCTCTTCATGCAGTATAATGAGAGGCAAAATGAAGACCTCGCTCTGGAGCAAAGACTGGTTAAGCAATTGGTGGGAGATATGGGCCTGAAATTAGTTTGGTATAAATACCTGAACTCCACAGGCAAGAGGGCATTTCCGGGAGCTGATTTTGCGAGATTTGCTAGCAAAAATCTACCCGCACAGACCTTTATGAATCCACTGCTACGCCAGCACCTTGGATTAAACTATAACTCGCACTACACGCTCGATGATTATATAATTTTAGCCCAACGAGGATGAGCGAGGTGACAGAACAACCACCGGCAGGCTGGCAAGGCAGCCTCAACCTAATCTACGCCAACCGCACCGGCACGTCACAGCTGGTTGGCGAGCGAGTGGGAGCGCCCCTGAAGGTGCAGCGCCCATTTTATCCCGAAGGTGCCGCTGTCTGTCACAGCGTTATCTTGCACACCGCCGGCGGCGTCGTCGGGGGAGATCGCCTCTGTTTCGACATTACCCTTCACCCCGACACCCGCGCCTTAATCACCACCGCAGCAGCCGGCAAAATTTATCGCACTAATGGCTTAGAAGCAAAACAGACCGCGCTAATCAAAATAGCCGGGGGCGCTTGTTTGGAGTGGTTGCCGCAAGAAACAATCGTGTATAATAATGCTATCTACCGGCAAGATTTGCGGGTGGAGTTGGAACCGGGAGCCAGCATACTGATTTGGGAAATTACCCGCTTCGGGCGCAGCGCCAGAGGGGAGCAATTTTTGCAAGGTTTTTGGCGATCGCACACCGAAATTTGGCAGCAAGGACGCCCCCTCTGGATTGACCGGCAGCAGTTAATCGGTGGGGAAGAAACCCTCAACAGCCCCCACGGATTAGCGGGAAAACCTGTAGTGGGAAGTCTCGCTTGGATTGGGGTGCGGGTGACACCAGAATTAGTGGAAAAAGCCCGCTCCCTCCGCACTCCCCTCTCCCTTGATGGGAGCGGGTTTGGGGGTGAGGCTGCCAGGGGGGTTCATCATCAAGCCGGCGCAACCCGCCTCACAGATGGATTGCTGTGCAGATATCGTGGCAATTCTACCGCCGAAGTGAGAAACTGGTTTATAGGAGTTTGGCAGCTGTTGCGCCAGTCCTTCTGGGGACGCCCCGCCTGTCCCCCGCGAGTTTGGCCAACCTGAACCCCAGCGAGGTGCCGCGATGATCGACCAATTACCCATTCACATCCCTCACGACAGGATAGCCGAATTCTGCCGGCGCAATCACATCAGTAAACTTTCACTGTTTGGCTCTGTCCTGCGCAGTGATTTCCGACCTGACAGTGATGTGGATATGCTGGTAGAATTTGAGCCAGGACAAAAAGTCGGTTTTTTTAAGTTAGCCGGCATGGAGATTGAACTTACTGAAATGTTAGGGCGCAAAGTGGATTTGCGAACACCGGGAGAGCTCAGTCGCTATTTCCGGCAGAAAGTTCTTGACTCAGCACAGGTGATTTATGTTTATTGATGACCCAGTACGCCTGCGTCACATGCTCGACACCGCAGTAGCGTTCCGCGCTTCGCGGAACGCACCCTACTTTCTATAGAGAACATTATACCACCAGAAGAGCAGGAATAGCAATGCAACTCTCACCGCAAGAAAAAGACAAATTGCTGATTTTCACCGCCGCCCTCGTAGCGGAGCGCCGCAAAGCGAGAGGCTTAAAGCTCAACTACCCAGAAGCCGTCGCCTATATTTCCGCCGCGATTATGGAAGGAGCCAGAGACGGCAGCACCGTCGCAGACTTAATGGCTTACGGCACCACTTTGCTGGGGCGGGAAGACGTGATGGAAGGCGTGCCGGAAATGGTGCAAGAAGTGCAAGTAGAAGCCACCTTTCCCGACGGCACAAAATTGGTGACAGTACACAACCCCATTCGCTAATATAGCGGTTCTCAGTTGAATAAACTATGGCCCAGAAACCCGGTTTCTTTAAGAAACCGGGTTTCTCTACCTCTTTCTGGCCCTAACCCTTAAAAGACGCGAGTGGCTGGCACTGCTCCAGGGCTGCCCTGAGTTCCTCAAGGCGGAGGGGTTTGCTGATAAAATCATCCATACCGGCATCGAGACAGTTTTGCCGGTCTTCCTGCATCGCACCGGCAGTCATGGCCACAATCCTGGGGCGACACGCCTGCGCCCACTGCTCGCAGATCAGGCGAGTCGCCGTCAGTCCGTCCATTTCCGGCATCTGCACGTCCATCAGCACCAGATCGTAAGGCTGCCGGCGCAAAGCTTGCAGCACCTCCAGCCCATTCCCCGCCACATCCGCCCGATACCCCAACCCCTCCAGCATCAGCAGCGCCACGCGCTGGTTCACCCGGTTGTCCTCCGCCAGCAAAATCCGCAGGGGAAGCAGCTCACCGAGTGGGGGCATCTCCGCTTCAAGATCAGCGCTATCCTCATCCCAACTGGCTGCCGGCATAGCGGGTTGGAGAGCGCGGACAATCACAGTAAAATAAAACACAGATCCCCGAGTTTGTGCCGCCGGCGGCTGCCAGTCAGGCGGGGGATTGCCGGCCATCGCGCCCCCACTGCAGACCCACATCCGACCCCCCATCATTTCACTCAAGCGCTGGCTAATCGCCAAACCCAGTCCCGTACCGCCATAGCGCCTCGTCGTAGAAGCGTCCACCTGACTGAACGACTTAAACAGGCGGTTCATGCGCTCAGCGGGAATGCCGATGCCGGTGTCGTCAACCGCAAATTGGATTTCCCAAACCGAGCAATCCCGATCGGCCACAGTCAGGTCCGAGTGCCTGCCGGACAATTTTTTGCCGGCTGAATTCTGGAAACAGGATGGAAACCCATCCCCACTCCCCGACCCTATTTTCTGGGCTGTCACCAGCACCGCCACCTCACCGGCATCCGTAAACTTAACCGCATTGCTCAACAAATTCACCAGAATTTGGCGCAACCGCGTCACATCCCCCAGCACCACCTGCGGCACCGGCCCAACAAACCGGTATCCCAACTGCAAGCCTTTCTCTGCAGCCTTCGGAACCAGCAGGGCCATAGAAGCCTCAATACACGCTCGCAACTCAAACGGCTGCTCCTCCAACTCCAGCTTGCCCGACTCAATTTTCGAGAAATCCAGGATATCATTAATAATCGTCAGCAGCGCCTCAGAGCAGCTGCGAACCGTTTCGGCATATTCTTGCTGCTCCTCATCGAGTTCCGTATCCAGCAGCAAGCCGCTCATGCCAATCACCCCATTCATCGGCGTGCGGATTTCGTGGCTCATCATCGCCAGGAATTCGCTCTTGGCGCGGTTAGCCGCTTCCGCCGCCTGTATCGCCCGCTCCAGCGCCAAATTTTGCTCAGCCAGCTGCCGGTGCTGCCCGGATTCTTGCTCCAGCAGGCGAGCTTGCGCTAGAGCAATCCCCACTTGCTCCGCCACCGCTTCGAGCAATTCGATTTCATCCTCTTTCCACTCGCGCAACCTGTCGCACTGGTGCAAAGTAATCACCCCATTCGGCTCCCCCTGATAGGACGTGCGAATCCCCAACATGGATTTCACTTTAAACAGGCGACAGCGGGACAGAGACGCTTTCATCAAAGGATGGGTGCGGACATCTGCAATCGGGATCGCCCGGTCTTGAACCATTGTCTGCTCGGCGTGGGGGTTGCCTGTCACCGGAATCTCCACATTCAGTGCCGATGTTTGCCCCGGCGCTAGATACTCCGCCACACAGCGCAACCGGCACATGGACTCCCCTTCATAAACAAACAGCAAACAGCGACTGACGCCAAACGCACTGCCCAGTAAATTGCACGTCGTCTGCAAAATTTGCTGAGTGTCCAAGCTGCGGCGAATCTCCTGGGTAATTTGCCGCAGCAGCAAGGCGCGGTCGAACTGCTGCTGCAGCTTGGCGGCGGCTTCTTCGCGCTCAATCTCACCCCCCACCCACTGCGCCATTAGCTTCAGCAATTCTTTTTCCACCGTTTTGAACTTGCGGTGGCGGGGAGCCAGTGAGTGGGCAATAAATTCAGGCAGCGCCGGCGTTCCATTGATCTCAGCTAAATCCCCTGAGCCGTATTGCAAAAAGCAGAGCGTGCCGTACATTTTCCCCCCCACCAGCACCGGCGCACCGAGATACGCCTCGATTTCCACACCGGCGCAGGACAGGTGGCGCTGCCCTTTTGACCCCCCCGATCTGAAGCTGACAATTCCTTCCGGAAGCCAGAGTTGGCGGCAATCCCCCTGCGGCAGATCGAAAACCGCGCCGGTGGCGATGCCAGTGTCGATCGAGTGCGCCGCCATCACCGAGATCCGATCCCCTTCAATCCGTCCCAACATGCCGGTAGAGAGCCCAAACCACTGGCATCCCAGCTCTAACAGCCGGTGGAGGCGCTCGCTGTAACTCAGTTCGCTGGCGGCTTGCACCTCACAAAATGCTTGAATCGTGGCTTGAGAGTGGCGCAGTTCTGCCTCCGCTTGCTGGCGCTGGCTGATGTCAATCCCCACCACCACAGCGGCTTGCCCTTGCATGTACTTCTGCGCTACAATCAGATATTTGAACGGAGTCCCACTCACCTCCCACTCCACTTCTGCCGAGGCTTCTGACTCCGCGCCGGCAAAAAACTGCCGCACGAAGGCCACCGTTTGCGAGCCCGACTCCAGGAAGCCGATGTGCCGGCCCACAAATGCTTCTGGGGGCATGTTGAAGGCTTTCGCTAAATAGCGGTTGACGCCCAAGTATTTCAAATCGGCTCCGATCCACGCCACACTTCCCGGCACCGCATCCAACACCGCTCGCAGCTGATCCGTGACTTGCCACAGCTCCTCAGACGCCTGCAAGCAGCTGCTTGCCTCTCCCACCGGCGGCTTGAGCCGGTCGTCCGCAGGTACAATTAAATCCGGGGGCGGCGGGGAGAATTTTTGGCCGGCTGACTCCGGCAAACGGGACTGACAGAACACCGCACCGGCAACCCGCACACCCTTACTGTTCGCCCCGCCGTTCGCCTCGCCGTTCGCGCCGTTTGCCCCACCCCCAGACGCCCCATCCCCTGCCGGTCGGGCCATATCCAGCAGCCACCGCACCTCCCCCGGCTTGGTGAAAATCCGGTACTCCACCGCACCGGCTCGATGGCTGGCGATTTCCCGGGCAAACTGCTGGTATTTGGGCCAATCCTCCGGATGAATCCAGCACGCCCAGCCCCCCCTGGCCCTCACCTCTTCGGCGCTGTAGCCGGTGAATTGCTCTATGCCTTCCGCCACCCACTCCACAACCGCATCGCCGGTGGCGGAAACCCAAGCTGAATAAATGCAGTCCGACGTGAGGAGCGACGAGCGAAGGGAAGCGGGCTCACTCTCCCGCACTCCGAGCTGAGCCGGCAGGCGCTCAACGCTCTCGCCGTCTATTTCAATCCCGTTCCCAGGATTCAGCTGGCTGTTTTGTTGCCCCCCGGTTCCTGAATTTATCATACAGCTCTCCTCTCGCCGCCACCTCAATGCTATAAGTTACAGGAAGCTAACCGACTTATACACTAAGGAGCGACAACCTTGAAAAAGGTAGAAGCCATTATACGGCCATTTAAACTGGATGAAGTCAAAATCGCCCTGGTCAACGCCGGCATTGTCGGCATGACGGTTTCCGAAGTCCGAGGCTTTGGGCGTCAGAAAGGCCAAACCGAGCGATACCGGGGTTCCGAGTACACCGTCGAGTTCCTGCAAAAGCTGAAAGTCGAAATTGTTGTTGACGACGACCAGGTCGATATGGTAGTGGACAAAATCATCTCCGCCTCCCGCACCGGCGAGATTGGGGATGGTAAAATCTTCGTCTCGCCGGTCGAGAAAATTATCCGCATTCGCACCGGCGAACGGAACGAGGAAGCGATTTAGACTCTTCTGGATGAGAATCGGGGAAAGCAGCGGAGTTCGACTCCCAGGGCGTTGCGCTTTGCGCCGGCTCAAAGAACCCCACCCCCCAACCCCCTCCCCGCATGCGGGGAGGGGGAGCTTGAGGGGATTAAAGCGCCGGGAGAAAAAGTTTCCATCATCCTGGCGCAGCGCCGGCACCTCCCCCCCTCACCCCCTGCTGGCTGATTCAGCAGTCGGGCACTGAACCCAGCATGGGGAGCAGGGTTTGGAACGCTTGACCCCGATGGCTGCAGCGCCGCTTCAACTCCGGCGTCATTTCCGCAAAGGTCTGGTCGTGCTCTGGGACATAGAAGATGGGGTCATAGCCGAAACCGCCGGCACCCCTTGGAGCGTGGAGGATTTCCCCCCGGCACGCCCCCTCCACTTGCAGGGCGATCGCACCGTCAGGACGTGCGATCGCTATCGCACAGACAAATTGCGCTTGTCGGTTCTTTTCGTCTCCGAGTTCCCGCAGCAGCCGGTCGATCCGCTCAGCGTCAGTTTTGCCATAACGCGCCGAATAAACGCCCGGTGCGCCGTTGAGGGCGTCCACTTCTAAACCAGAATCATCCGCTATCGCCCACCGGCCCGTTGCTTTGGCCACTTCCGACGCCTTCAGGCAAGCATTTTCCATGAATGTGGTGCCGGTTTCCTCAATATCAAGTTCGTCGGGCTTTAGCTCCAGTTGCAAGTTTAAATCAGTCAAATACTCCTGCATTTCCCGCAGTTTGCCAGGATTGCCGGTGGCTACTACTAACAATTTTGCATCAATCATTGCGATGAAAGGATTTGGGATTTTTGATTTTGGATTGGGAATGGGGCATGTCTGGGAGGAGTTTATTTGGGAATGAACCGCTCCTGAGCCAAGGACGCCAAGAAGGAATTGTCTGTGGGGAGAGGGGGCCGCACCGGCATGTTCTCACCCCCTTGTATTTTAACATAAATTGTGCTATGTTAAGAGAATCTCAGGAAGTTCTCTCTGTGGCACTCATGGAAATGGATACTAAAATTAAGCTGCTGGGATGGAGCGCGGTGTTGGGAGTGGGACAAACCTTCGCGACGGCTTTGGGGGGACCGGCAGCGGGTGGTGTGCTGGCGGCTAATGTGCTCTCAACTATCGCCGCTAGTGTCGCCGGCAATATGACGGCGACTGAATTGGGCAATTATCTGGTTGAGAAGCTCAGTAACAGTCAGAAAGTTCTCCACAGTCGCGACTTGACAGAAGCGGCAGGAGAAGCTATAAGCCTTGTTATCAGAGAGGCGGCTAAATCTGACGCTCTGATTGAAATTGCGGAGCGCAAGGGGCTGCCTTATCCAGAACAAGACCTCTGTCAGCTCGCCGGCAACACGGCTGACTATTGGCTGAATATTAACACAAAAGCCGGCGCACCGGCAACTTCTCTCCAGATTCCGGAAGCTCAGCTAGCCAAGATTTTTTCCCCGGACCCTACAGAGTTTGCCACAGTCACCGGCTCCGACGCCGCTACTTGGGAAAACTTCCTTAAGGATTTGGCTCGCTCTCAACACAAAACGCTCGATTGTGATATAATAAAAGCAGTTGCCGGTGAGCTGCACGCCACCTTTCCCCGCGCCTTTCGCCAGGTGCTGAAACGGGACAGTCAAGCCTTTGCGGGGATGCTGCTGGAGTTGCACAAAGAGGCGCTCGGCTATCTCCAGCAGTTGGGGCTTCAGACGGGAGAGATTCTGGTAAAATTGCAGGGGGTGGCGACTCAAGAGCAGATGTGCCAGCTAATAGCGCGGCTGGATACAGCAGGAGTTGGCATCCGCACTGATTTAGCGGAGATTCGGGAAGTGTTGGAAAGACTTGCAGACTCTTCCGCGCCGCGCCTTCCGCTTCCCTATGAGTGCGAGACGATTATTCACGAGAAGACGCGAGACTTCGTTGGGCGGAAATTTGTCTTTGCGGCGATTCGGGAGTTTGTGCGCAACAGTCCTAAGGGCTATTTTATCCTGGAAGGGGAACCGGGCGTTGGCAAAAGCGCCATTATGGCGATGTGCGTGCTGGCAATGAATTGGCGGTGTGTGGCGCATTTTAACGTGCAATCCCAAGGCATTACCCGCGCTGAGCAATTTCTGGAGAATGTCTGCACGCAGTTGGTTAAAGGTTTCCAGCTGAATTATACCGCGCTGCCTGCGAACGCGACAGCGGACGGCAACTTTTTGGCGCGGCTGCTGGGGGAAGTTAGCGCTAAACTGGGCGGGAAAAAGCTGGTGATTGTGGTGGATGCTCTGGATGAGGTGGACTTGACAAGCCAGACTTCCGGGAGTAATGTGCTTTACTTGCCCCATTCTTTGCCGGATGGGGTCTATTTCCTTGTGTCGAAACGACCGCAACCCGTGTCTTTGCACGTCAGTAACGAGCGGACTTTTGACTTGATGCAGTACCCTGCAGAGAGTCTGGAAGATGTCAAGAGTTATATTCAAAAACGCACCGGCAGCAGTGGGAAGCTGCAGGAGTGGGTTGCAGGGAAGGGATTGCCGGTTGAGGCGTTCGTGACGGCGGTGGCGGAGAAAAGCGAGAATAATTTCATGTACCTGCGCTATGTGCTGGAGGACATCGAGAGCGGTGCGTACCGAGATTTGACACTGGAGAATTTGCCGAAAGGTTTGGAGCAATATTACGAGCATCACTGGCGGCGCATGGGGATGATGTCCAATCCCCTGCCCATGCACAAGGTGGCGATTGTGTACTTCCTCGCTCAAGCTGGCGAACCCGTCTCACGCCGGCTGCTTGCGAAATGGTCTGGGGAAAAGGCGGTGACGGTGCAGCAGGTACTCGACGAGTGGGAGCAGTTTTTGCGCGAGGTGCCGGTGGGTGGCGAAACCCGCTACGCCCTCTATCACAAAAGCTTCGCCGATTTTTTAGCTCGCAAGGACATTGTTGAGGCGTATGGCGATGACGTACATTGAAAAAATTAACGCTCGGATTGTTGATGAGCTGACAGGTGGGTTGGGAGTAGCGGATATTGGGAAACAGTTGGACAGCCTGTTGCCAGAAGACAGGGAGTATGCCTTAAAGCATTTACCCAATCACATGGCCAAGGCGGGGCGAGGCAAGCAATTGTACCGCTGGCTGACTGACTTCCATTTCATCGAGGCCAAAGTTTCTGCCTTGGGGGCGCAGCCGCTCATTGAGGATTATACTCTGGGCAGCAATCCAGACCTGAGCCTGTCTGGGGAGCGAGCGAAAACTCTGACATTGATTCAAGGGGCGATTCGACTGTCGGCGCACATTTTGGAACAAGATAAAACGCAACTGGCGGGGCAATTGCTGGGGCGCTTGCTCGAACCCCCCCAATCCGCCCTGAACAAGGAGGGGCAAGGGGGAAATTCAGACATTCAGTCCATGCTGCAGCAAGCAAAACAGTGGAAAGGCGCACTCTGGCTGCGCCCTCTGACGCCCAACCTGATCCCCCCAGGGGGCGCGCTCCTGCGCACCCTCACCGGGCATACCGCGCCGGTAAATGCAGTCGCCATCACCCCCGACGGGAAAAAGGCGATTTCCGCTTCATGGGATGAAACCCTGAAAATCTGGGACTTGAGGAGCGGTGAGCTGGTGCGGACACTCACCGGGCATACCGACTCGGTAAAAGCAGTCGCCATCACCCCCGACGGGCAAAAGGCGGTTTCCGCTTCATGGGATGAAACCCTGAAAATCTGGGACTTGAATAGCGGCGAGCCGGTGTTGACTCTCACCGGGCATACTGGCACGGTATTTGCAGTCGCCATCACTGCCGACGGGCAAAAGACGGTTTCTGCTTCTAGGGATAAAACCCTGAAAATCTGGGACTTGAATAGCGGCGAGCCGGTGCGGACACTCACCGGGCATACCGGCTGGGTAAATGCCGTCGCCATCACCCCCGACGGGCAAAAGGCGGTTTCCGCTTCATGGGATAAAACCCTGAAAATCTGGGA
>NZ_KB235948.1:2007627-2026659 GCF_000332335.1 Kamptonema formosum PCC 10802
CCCTGAAAATCTGGGACTTGAATAGCGGCGAGCCGGTGCGGACACTCACCGGGCATACCGGCTGGGTACAAGCAGTCGCCATCACCCCCGACGGGCAAAAGGCGATTTCCGCTTCAGCGGATAACACCCTGAAAATCTGGGACTTGAATACCGGCGAGCCGGTGCTGACTCTCACCGGGCATACCGGCTCGGTAGTTGCAGTGGCCATCACCCCCGACGGGCAAAAGGCGGTTTCCATTTCATGGCCTAAAACCCTGACAATCTGGGACTTGAATAGGGGCAAGCCGGTGCGGACTCTCACCGAGGATATCTGGGGGGTAAATGCAGTCGCCATCACCCCCGACGGGCAAAAGGCGGTTGCTTCATCGGATAAAATCCTGACAATCTGGGACTTAAATAGGGGCAAGCCGGTGCGGACACTCACCGGGCATACCGGCTCGGTAGAAGCAGTCGCCATCACCCCCGACGGGCAAAAGGCGGTTTCCGCTTCCGAGGATAACACCCTGAAAATCTGGGACTTGAATAGCGGCGAGCCGCTGCTGACACTCACCGGGTATACCAACGAGGTAAAAGCAGTCGCCATCACCCCCGACGGGCAACAGGCGGTTTCCGCTTCATCGGATGGCACCCTGAAAATCTGGGACTTGAATAGGGGCAAGCCGGTGCGGACTCTCACCCAGGATATCTGGGAGCTAAGTGCAGTCGCCATCACCCCCGACGGGCAAAAGGCGGTTTCCGCTTCAAGGGATCGCACCCTGACAATCTCGGATTTGAAGAAGGGCAAGCCGGTGCGGACTCTCACCGGGCATACCGGCGCGGTAAATGCCGTCGCCATCACCCCCGACGGGCAAAAGGCGGTTTCCGCTTCATCGGATGGCACCCTGAAAATCTGGGACTTGAATAGGGGCAAGCCGGTGCGGACTCTCACCCAGGATATCTGGGAGCTAAGTGCAGTCGCCATCACCCCCGACGGGCAAAAGGCGGTTTCCGCTTCATGGGATAAAACCCTGAAAATCTGGGACTTGAATAGCGGCGAGCCGGTGCGGACACTCACCGGGCATACCGGCTGGGTAAATGCCGTCGCCATCACCCCCGACGGGCAAAAGACGGTTTCCGCTTTCGAGGATAACACCCTGAAAATCTGGGACTTGAATAGCGGCGAGCCGCGGGTGACACTCACCGGGTATACCAACGAGTCTGCGAAAGTAGCCATCTCTCCTGACGGGCAACAGGCGGTTTGAGCTTCATGGGATGGCACCCTGAAAATGTGGGACTTGAATAGGGGCAAGCGGGTGTGGACTCTCACCCAGGATATCTGGGAGCTAAGGGCAGTGGCCATCACCCCTGACGGGCAAAAGGTGGTTTGAGCTTCAAGGGATCGCACCCTGACAATGATAGGATTTGAAGAAGGGCAAGCGGGAGGGGACTCTCACTGGGCATACCGGTGCGGTAAATGCGGTTGCCATCACCCTCGACGGGCAAAAGGTGGTTTATGTTTCATGGGATGGCACCTTGAAAATATGGGACTTGAATAGGGGCAAGGGGGTGGGGACTCTCACCCAGGATATCTGGGAGCTAAGTGCAGTTGCCATCACCCCCGACGGGCAAAAGGTGGTTTACGCTTAAGGGGATAAAACCCTGAAAATATGGGACTTGAATAGCGGCGAGGGGGTGGGGACACTCACCGGGCATACCGGTATGGGTAAATGCGGTCGCCATCACCCCCGACGGGCAAAAGGCGGTTTCCGCTTCATGGGATAAAACCCTGAAAATCTGGGACTTGAATAGCGGCAAGCCGGTGCGGACACTCACCGGGCATACCGACGAGGTAAATGCCGTCGCCATCACCCCCGACGGGCAAAAGGCGGTTTCCGCTTCAGAGGATAACACCCTGAAACTCTGGGACTTGAATACCGGCAAGGAGATGGCTACTTTCACCGGCGAGTATCCGTTCAATTGCTGTGCTGTCGCGGCGGATGGGGTGACAGTGGTGGCGGGCGATAATTCGGGGCGGGTGCATTTCCTGCGGTTGGAGGGGGGCGCAACAGGGATTTGAACGCCGGCACACGATCGGATTGCAGCTGTTGGCGGGCGTGCGGGCAATCTGGGTGTGGTGGCGCTGGGGAAACCGGGGCGCTGCTCAGAGCCGGTTTCCTTTTGGGGAATAGGGGGGAAATTTTAGAAGGGGGAGTGCAACGCTAAAGTCCCTGGCGATTGAAATCGCGGCTATACAGACGAAGCCCGCCTTCGCGGGCTTAAGAGAAGAGGGAGGCTCTCAAAATCTGCATATATATAATGTGTTGTGCCGGCGGCTTCACCCGATACAGGATGCCGGGGGTTTGTAGGGGCGGGGGAGTCGTTTACCCCACCCCCAAGTTTCCTCGTTCCCAGCTCAAGCCCGGAGGAGGAAAAACCGCGCAACTTGTGAGAGTCTCGCTCTACTCTTAGCCCGCGAAGGCGGGCTTTGTCTGTATAGCCGCGATTTCCAATCGCCAGGAACCCCGGCTAATCGCCGACGAACTAGCTGTAGGTCTAACCCTCAAAATCTGCATATATATAATGTGTTGCGTCGGCGGCTTCACCCGATACAGGATGCCGGTGATTTGTAGGGGCGGGTTCGCCCGCAATCTTTGCCACAACATGCCGAATATCAATAAACCCGCCCCCACCAAAGCCATCTCTTTCTCCCCCTCCCCGCACGCGGGGAGGGGGTTGGGGTGCCGGGTTCATCCCTGGAATCTCCAAAGCCGAAATCTTTGCCACAACATGCCGGTGCTCAATCAACCCGCCCCCACCAAAGCCATCTCTTTCTCCCCCTCCCCGCACGCGCGGAGGGGGTTGGGGGGTGGGGTTCATCCCTGGAATCTCCAAAGCCCAAATCTTTGCCACAACATGCCGGTGCTCAATCAACCCGCCCCACCAAAGCCACAAACTGAATGCGCGGCGATTGTCGGGGAAGGAAGATGATGGAATGTGGCCCATTCCTGACCTTATATGGCCGCACCTTTTCCATTATTCTCAGGATAACACAAATCCGGAAATCTGTGCAATTTTTGCCAAAATTTCTGTCACACACAACCGGCACACTTAGAACCGGCTGCAGACGAGCCGGTGGGGCTAAAGCCCAACTACAAACCTTGCTCTACTGTGGGGGAGTTGGTAGGGCTAAAGCCCAACTACGAACCTTGCTCTACTGTGGGGGAGCCGGTGGGGCTAAAGCCCAACTACAAACCTTGCTCTACTGCGTGAGCCGGTGGGGCTAAAGCCCAACTACAAACCTTGCTCTAGTGTGGATGAGTGCCCCACCCTACTATTGCAGTCTCTTACGCAGCGACCTCAATTGTGGTGCCGGTTACTGAGTATAGACGTAGGGCAGGCGAGACGCCTGCCCTTCAGTGGCTAATGCTATATTAAAACCCAACCCCCTAAAATCGATTCGCCCAGTCTTTTGCCCAAGCCAGGGTTTCATGCACCCGCTTCAAATTAGCCGCCTCACAATATAACCGCAACACCGGCTCAGTACCGCTAAACCGAATCAGCAGCCAAGAACCATCCCCCAACCTAAACTTATACCCATCCACCGGATTGCAATCCACCACCGGCACACCGGCAATTTCCTGCAGCGGAGCCTTTTGCAACTCTTCCAGCAAACGAGAGCGCACCTCCATACTCCCCAGCGGCAAATCAATTCGGTCATACGCCGCATTAAACCCCGTTTCCCCCTGCAACCGGCTGTAAATCTCCCCCAAATCCTCCCCAGATTCCACAACTGCTTCCAGCAAATACAGCGCCGACAGCAAGGCATCCCGTTCCGGAATGTGAGTCCCATACCCAATCCCGCCAGACTCCTCACCGCCCACCAGCACCGGCACCTCTAGCATCCGGTCTGCAATATACTTGTACCCAATCGGCGTTTCAAACACCGGCAGTCCGTACAGCGCCGCCACCTTCGGAATTAAATCCGAACCGCTCACCGTCTTCACCACTTCCCCGCTTAGCCCCCGCCGTTTCGCCAAATGTTCCAGCAAAATCGGAATTAAAATTTGCGAGCTCAGGAAATTGCCGGTGCTGTCCACCGCCGCAATTCGGTCGCTATCCCCATCAAACACGAACCCTGTCGCTATACCGGCACCCAGCGCCCTCTTGTGCGCCCGCATCACCCGGAACAGCTGCGACAGGTATTTCGGTAACGGTTCCGGGGCGCACCCACCAAACAGCGGGTCCCGCTCACTGTTGATTTCGCGCACCGGCACCCCCAACAGCTGGCTGAGCCCGCCGGCTGCCGCGCCGTGCATCACATCCGCAAACACCGCCACCTTCCCTCCCTCTACCGCCTCGCGAATCCGCGAAATATCCACCATTCCCCGCAGCCCCTGACAGTACGATGGCCACGGATTGAATGCCTTCAGGGTTCCCGGTGTCCCAGATGCCGGTGCTTTCCCATCCAACTTCGCTTCAATTTTCTTGGTCACCTCCGGGGAAACTGACCCGCCAAAATACCCCTTGACTTTCAACCCCAAGTATGCTGCGGGGTTGTGACTCGCCGTCATGACAATTGCGCCCAGGGCGTTATGCTGCTTAGCTGCCCAGCTGAACGCCGGTGTGGGGGCGTAAGTTTCCGACAGCAGCACGTCAAAACCAGCCGCTCGCACCGCCTCCGCCGCCACAGCTGCGAACTCTTCGGCCAGAAAGCGCCGGTCATAGCCCACGATAACTGTACGGCTAGAAGTGATCTCGCCATAGAGCTCCGCCAAAACTGCCGCCGCCACCGGCGCAACCAACGCCACGCGCTCAAACGTGAAATCTGCCGCAATCACGCCGCGCCAGCCATCCGTACCAAACTTAATCGGGTTAACACTCACCGGCATAGAGGTTTGTTGAACCATGAGGAAATCTGCCTTTTTCAATCCCACACACAGGATTGAGCAGACAAAAATCTTTTCCCCGCCGCTTCCTGCAACTACTATATTGCCTCAGGCTGCTTCCTCCTGCCACCGGCGCGGCAGCCAAATTCGAGCCGACACCAGCCCACCGCACAAAAATTAGTTTGGTGTTTTTATTGACAAAATGGCAAAAGTGTGCTAATAGCCTTAGCCGAACAGGAGAAAGAAATGAGTCAAGATGCGAGCGCCGGTGAGGTAGAGCTGACAGAGTGTAAAGTAGGGGCCGGTGCACCAACACCCCAAGTTCCCAGTGATAGAGCAATAAACAGTAAGTTTAGGACACTGGAATACGAAGTATAGACGTAGGGCAGGCGTTCCCTCTGTGCCCTCAATATCTCTGAGACAGGCGTTAGCGCAGCGGCGCAAGCGCTCAAGAGCGCGACGCCTGTCCTATGTCCTAACCTAAGTGGCTACTGATATAGCAGCAATCATATTGGTTAGAACAATAGAAGCTTCGGGAGCTCTGGAGCAAGGGAGGCCGGAGTAGGTTTCCTAAATGCTTACTGTTATATAGACGTAGGGCAGGCGTCCGCCGAGCCTGAAGGTCTAATGTTCTAACCTAAGTGCATACTGCTATATATCTTATATAAACCCGCTCCCCACCTTTGACATCCTAACCTTTCCCCACACAAAATTTAGACGGATGGAGCTGCTACACTTCTGTTAGATAGCGCTTATAAATGCTTAGTGAAACCTCGGGGGGCTAAAAATCAGGCGGTTCAAATAAACCGTGTTTCTCTCCTGACCGCACTCAAATATAAAGCCTTAGAAAAGGCTGAAAAACAAGCTAAAAATAGGGCCACATAAAGCCCGATAGATTTTGCTGTAATCTGGGTATATTCACCTTGTTGTTGTTAGTGGAGCAGCAAATCGGATATGGCAAACCTGATTGGAAATGCGAGCAGTAACGCCTTCTCAGGGACTGAAGGAGCCGATATAATGTTAGGGCTGGGAGGAGACGATACGCTCTTCGGTCTTCCAGGGAATGACCAGTTATTTGGCAACGCCGGCAAAGATCAGCTTTTCGGGGACACCGGCAGCGACACAGCAGCCGGCGGTGCGGGGGATGACACTGTGTTTGGGGGGGATGGGGGGGACGCCCTCTATGGAAATATAGGGAATGACCAGGTATTCGGCAATGCCGGTGTCGATCAACTGTTCGGGGGAGACGGCAATGACACGCTGTGGGGCGGTCGAGACAGTGACACGCTTTTGGGTGAGGCCGGTGAAGACACTCTCTATGGGGATGCGGGTGACGACGAGTTATTTGGCAATGAAGGGATCGATCGACTGTTCGGGGGGAACGGCAACGACACGCTGCGGGGCGGTCGCGAAGCGGACAGCCTGTTTGGGGAAGCGGATAATGACGTTTTGTTTGGGGATATAGGGGACGACATTGTTAATGGTAACAGAGGGAATGATTCACTGTTCGGGGGAGAGGGCAACGACTCGATTCGGGGCGGTAACGGCGATGACACGCTGATTGGGGGCGAAGGTGATGACTACCTTTTGGGTGAGTTTGGTTCAGATACCGTGACCGGCGGTGCCGGCACAGATACATTTGTCCTGTCAGTGGGTACCGGCCCGGATTTTATCATAGATTACTTGGACCAGTCCGACTATATTGGCTTAGGTGATGGATTGACCTTCGACCAGATACAGATAGAGCAAGGCTTTAATTTGGTGGACGAGAACTTATTGAGCCGGTTTACCATCATTAATGGCCCTGATGGCAAACTTTTGGCCATATTGGCGAGTGTTTCCGATCCGACTCTCCTCACAGTAGACGATTTTAAGGTCATTGGTGACACCGGCCTGGGTTCAGAGGGATTGCCCACTGACACGCTTGCCGGTGGCAGCGATACCGTGACCGGTGGCCTGAGTGGCACGTCCAGCCAAACTACCCTCTAGCCCTGCAGTGGCGTTTGCCCTCCAGGGGGTGCCGGCGTGATAAGCTGTTGCGCATTTAATTTTTGCTATCCATCTCTATCCCTCGTTCCCAGCCTCAGGCTGGGAACGCGCCTCGGTCGGCTCTGCCTCCTTTCTAAAATAAGCATATTAAAAGCGTAACACCATATTATATCACGCCCGGTTGCGCCGGTGCAAATTAAAATTGAAGCCGAGGGCGACAGCAATTATAGCAGCAGTCATATTGGTTAGAACAATAGAAGCTTCGGGAGCTCTGGAGCAAGGGAGGCCGGAATGTAGGTTTCCTAAATGCTTACTGCTCTATAGACGTAGGGGGGGCGTCCGCCGAGCCTGAAGGTCTAATGTTCTAACCGAAGTGCATACTGCTATAATCTCCAACGCAATGTTAAGTTAGGAATTCACCGGATTTGAGACAAGAGGCCTTTGGCGTGGGCGGAAAACTGATTGTATTTGAAGGGGTGGAAGGGTGTGGCAAAACCACGCAGTTAAACCGATTGCAGCAGTGGCTGCAACCGCTGCCGGTGGCGGTCACCAGGCAGCCTGGGGGTACGGAACTGGGCGTGCGCCTGCGCCGGCTGCTCTTGGATGAGGGTGCCGGCTGCCAGATTCAGGATCGGGCAGAATTATTCTTGTATGCTGCCGACCGAGCCCAGCACGTTGAGGAGTTCCTCAAGCCCCAACTGGCTGCCGGTGCGATTGTTTTGTGCGATCGCTACACGGATTCCACTGTAGCTTACCAGGGGTACGGACGGGGGCTGGATCTGGCGGAGGTCGAACAGCTCAACCAAATCGCTACCGGCGGGCTGGAAAGCGATTTAACCCTGTGGTTAGATATAGATGTGGGGGTCGGTTTGGCCAGAACGCGCCGGCGGGGCGCAGCTGACCGCATGGAACAAGCGGATCTGGCGTTCCACCGGCGCGTCGCGCAAGGCTACGCCGCCCTAGCTCTAGCCCACCCCCAGCGGATTGTGCGAGTGGATGCCAGTCCCAGTGAGGTGATGGTCGCGGAGCGGATTCAGACAATTGTCCGCCAGCATCTGGCATGTTAGGGGTTAGGGGTTAGGGGTTTATACCAATTTTAGATTTTAGATTTTGGATTGGGGATTGAGGAGAGACTGTTGGCGAATTGATAGGGGGTCTGACCCCACCCCTAACCCCTCCCCGTTAACGGGGAGGGGAGCTTTCGAGAGAACCTTTCGTCCCCCCCTTTCCTCGTCTTTCCTCGAAAAAAACCGCGCTTTGGAGTGAGAATCTTGCTTTAGCCCGCGTAGGCGGGCTTCGTCTGTATAGCTGCGATTTCAATCGCCTGGAACCTGGCCAACTAGCCTGAGGTCTAACTCCTCAGGCATTCGCCAACAGAGTCTTGAGGATTGGGGATTGATAATTTTGCGATGATGCGATGATGCGATGATGCCCCATGCGATGATGCCCCATGCGATGATGCCCCATGCGCCATGCGATGATGCGCCATGCGATGATGCGCCATGCGCCATGCGCCATGCGCCGCGCCCCGCGCCCCACGCCCTATATATAATTAATCAAACCTAATTTATATGAATTTTTTTGCGGAACTGATAGGGCAAGAGCGGGCGGTGGAGTTGCTGACTCAGGCCGTGGCTTTAAACCGCATCGCACCGGCATATTTGTTTGCCGGTGCTGAGGGTGTGGGGAGGAGTTTGGCGGCGAGGTGCTTTATCGAGCAGCTGTTCTGTGCCGGTGCGCCAGCGCCCCAAGCAGGCAAAGGGAAAGGAACGATAGAGTCTGTACAAAATCGGGTGCGGCAGGGGAACCACCCAGACGTGCTGTGGGTGGAGCCGACTTACCTGCACCAGGGGAAGCGACTGTCTGCCAAAGAAGCGGCGGCGGCGGGGGTGAAGCGCAGGGCACCGCCGCAAATTCGGCTGGACCAGGTGCGGGAAATTGGCCAATTTCTCAGCTTGCCCCCGCTGCAAGCGCCGCGAAAAGTCGTCGCCGTCGAGCGCGCGGAGACGATGGCGGAGGCGGCGGCGAATGGATTGCTCAAAACGCTGGAGGAACCGGGCAATGCGACGCTGATTTTGATCGCCCCCAGTGCCGAATCCCTGCTGCCGACGCTGGTGTCCCGCTGCCAGCGGATTCCATTCTACCGCCTGACGCCAGAGGCGATGGCCCAGGTGTTGCGGCGAGCCGGTTGCCAGGAGATCGTGGGGAACGAGCCGGTGATGGCAATCGCCCAGGGGAGTCCCGGAGAGGCGATCGCAGCAATGCAGCAACTGCAAGCGATTCCCCAGGAACTGCTGCAAAAGGTGAGGCAAATGCCGCGCTCGCTCCGACAGGCTCTCGAACTAGCCAGAGAGATTGACAAAACCCTGGATGCGGAAGCGCAGCTGTGGTTGGTGGAATACCTGCAGCACTGCTACTGGCAGCAGCAACAAAAGGCGGGGGCGATTAATAAATTGCCCATAGATCAGCTGGAGCGGGCGCGTCAATATTTGCTGAGTTACGCCCAGCCGCGATTAGTCTGGGAGTGCACACTTATGGCAATGTGTCCAGCCTAGACCTGCCGGGAAGACGCGCTGGCAGGCGCTATATCTGAAGTTGCTGCCAGTTGGCACTCAGGCTCTTCCGTATATTACCGGAGGATTTTTGAAAAAATTTCCTGAACTCTATGTAATCTCCCTGAAATCCCGGAGTGTCGAAACTAACCTAACAGCACAGCAATGACAGTAAGGTTCCATTTTCTTACAGATACCTTCCTCAAGCAAAGCACAGTCCAGCACTCTGCCGGATTCGCAGAAGCAGAAGATTCTTCAAGGAACCACCCTTGTTTTTCTGGCTTATCAATTTTTGGCAGGAAAACGGCGATCAAAATCCAGCCGGTTATTTTTGCTGCCCTCGCTGCCTCCACCGCTCTGATTTTTGCTACAGGGCAGCCGGCTCGCGCTAACTATTCCGGAGCCACAGATGTGTCCTATTGCTCGACTACCTTGCGGGCTAGCAATCCAAAATCAAAAATTTGGGTTCGCCAAGGCCCGGGCCAGAATTACAAAATCCAGCATTACGGCCTTTCCGGCGATTTGGTCGATATCTTCCGAGAAACTCCTGGCGGCAATCCCGAACAGTGGGCAGTCAGACAAGACAGTCAGGGCTATTCTTGGTACAAAGTCGGATTTCGCCAGAGTCGGGCGACCGGCTGGGTTCGTGCAGACTTACTGACATTTCCGCCGGTCGAGTGCAGGAACTAATGGCAAGCGTCTTTTTCTTCCCCTTCCCATAACAGTTCGCCCCGGACATAGCGCCGGGGCTTTCTTTTTTCGTGGCGGCAGCGCCCGGTCGCTCTGGATTAGGACGCTTTGGTGACAGTTAGCTTCACCCTGTAGGCTGCCGGTTTAATCTCCCCACCCGCTAGGGGATACGGCTGAACGTCCAGCAATTGAATTGCATAATTACCGCCAAAGGTTTGAGTGGCTAACTTTGGATCTCCCGGATCGAGGGTCAAGATAGTCTCACCCAAATCTTGGTTGTTTTGGACAATCTTGACCGCTATCGAAATCCTGCCAGCTGTGATGCAGCGGGCGTTGGCGGGGCAGCGGGAGTCTGCCACCACTCGGAGGAACCAGACTTTTATTTTTTCTGCATTGAGGTTAGCTTGCTGGTTGATTTTTAACTGAAACTCTTCGCCCAGTTTAATGCTGGCTTTGCTGCGGGCTACCTCAACAGAAGCCGGCTTATTCCCTGCAAGCTGTGCTGGGTAAACTCTCGCACTCGCCGGCAGGTTGATCGCTAGACCGGCAGTCGCGATGGCCAATCCAGCAGCCGCCAGCCCTGTCCCCAAATTCTTCAATTTCACAGTCCTAACTCCTGAACTTCCATGAAACGACCAATCGCTCCACCTCAACAGGAGGAGGCACAGGCAGAAAGAAGCCTAGCCTAACTGCCAGACCGAGCGAAGTGGCTAAATATTTAAAGTCGAACAATCAGCGCTGCGGGTTCCTCAACTCCCCTACAAGTGCGTCACGTTTTGTACTTGAAAGCAGCGGTTGAAAAGCAGCAACTCATGGCAGTGCCTGATTTTCTGGGGCGGCGCTCGCCGGCACTGCTAGTGATATCTATAGTATAGCGCGGCAATAACCTTTGTGTAAATTTCAGAGTCCCGGTTTAAATAACCCGGTGGCTGGGCCAAGGGCGGTTGCGCAAATCATTTACAGCTGCTATATAATATCTCTAAGAGCGGTTGAGAGCGCTTTTCGGTAACTTCACCGCTCAACTCAACAACTCGGCGCACCGGAATCTGTTCCGGCAGCTCACAGGTGCGCCCCTCAGAGGATCTTATGAAACAACTTTACATCGCTTTTTGTGCCGCAATTTTATGGCTGCCTTCCGTGTGCGCTCGCGCCACCACCTACGTTAACCCGACTGGCAGCACTTCTTTGGTGCTGGCCGAAACCAATAACAAAGCTGGTGGGTATTATCACACAACCGCTGGCGGGCGCAATTTTTTAGGAGACATTACCATCACGCGAGCCGAGGGAGCGGCAGGATCTTACTACTACACCGGCACATTTCGCGACCGAACAATTGGACCCGGTTCGCCAATGAGCTGCTCCGGGGACATTACAATTGTCAGGCGGGCTGTGGGGCGGAGTGCCACACTGGGAGCGGAGGTGACTTGGAAGGTCAAAGGAGGAGAAAACTGCCCCTCTGCCGGTAAAACCTTTAAAGTAAGTCTAGTAGAGCCCCTCCCGCGCCCAGATGCTAAAGGAGATTACACACCCCAGAATGCCAATACATGGGTGACGGAAACTTCTGGCACCGGCACTTGGCCAAAGTGGCGCGTCACTTCGGCGGACGGAAAGCTTAACTGCCGGCAGACGCCCAATGGAACCATTAAACAAGTGTACCGCAGTCAAGATACGGTTGTGCCAGAATTGCGTCAAGTCAATGCGATTGAACTTTCGGGCGGCTCTCCTTGGATGCGGACGAATAAAAACTGCTACGTCCGCGCTAATTCCAGCTACATTGAGCCAATTTCCCTGCCCGAATAATCCCACGCCCTGATGCTGCCGGCCCATCCCTCAAGGCTTCCCCCCCCACAAAATATCTGAGCGCACGCCTATTATATCATCTCCGCTCAATGGCCGGCAATTAACTTTTCTATCCCTCTCCCACTTTCTTTTCCCTTCTTGGCGTCCTTGGCGCTCTGCACTGCGGGAAGCCGAGAAAGCGCGGGCGGTTAATTATCACCCGTATTGTAAGCGGACAAACCGGATTGCTTTAGATTATAGGGGCAGGCACGAGAGCCTGCCCCTGATTTATTACTGCTTCCAAAGAAGGCAAAACCTGCCCCAGTCAAGTAGAAAGGGTGTATACTGGTGGGGAAGTTTAGCTGCCCACCCATCAATGAGCGACGATTTGGTGTTTTTGCTAGCCGGCACCGGCATCCTGACTCTCTATCTCGTCTTTTCCGCTATGACGGAGATGGGCACGAAATGGCCCTGGCGAAAATAAGCCGGTGGCTTACTGTACCGGTCACTTCTTCTGCGTGGTGAAAACGCGAACCATAACCAAGACTGTCAAACTCAGATAGCCAAAGACGACAAACCAGTCCAGCCAATTCCCAGAAGTTGCGCTCAGTGTGTCCATGCTTTTAAGTTCAGAGAGGTTGACCCAAAAATAGCATGTCAGTGCCTGGAAGCTCAAGAGTTGAGAGGCTTCTCTGATTGCTCTGCTTCCTGCTGCTTCTGGCATGGCTCGTTTCACTTTCCTGTTCCTCGTTTTGGCTGTTACCCGTCAGCTCATTACTCCCCTCGCGAATTATAGCCGCAGTCATATTGGTTAAGACATTAATGACATGGCTTATGGGGCTCATGCGTATCGAGCTCATGCGCATGGGGTAAGTAGGGGCGGGTTCACCCAAGATGTCTCTGGGTTTTACCAGATGTTAGTAAACCCGCCCCTACCAGCAATGCCCAATACCTCATGCGATGATGCCTATGTACTAACCTAAGTGCATACTGCTATAACTATCGGTTAGGGAGGGCGCGAGTTGCAGGTTATATAGCGGTTATCATATCAGTTCGGTACATTTTTCTTGAGGCGTTCCGCTGTGTTGTAGCGTGTTTAGTCTCCTCCGGGGCTTCGGAGAGATATCTTGGGTGAATTCGCCCCTACCGCAAACGATTTCGTTAAACGGTTTCGTTTTGAACCGGCAGACCTCATCCAACTCCAGTTTCTTAAAAAAACCGGAGTTCTCGGGCGTACTTCATCCAACGAAGAACTGCTATATAATGTTCCCCTTGGGAAGACTGCCGGCTGATTCGTACAGACTGCCGGCTGATTCGTACAGACTGCCGGCTGATTCGTACAGACTGCCGGCTGATTCGTACAGACTGCCGGCTGATTCGTACAGACTGCCGGCTGATTCGTACAGACTGCCGGCTGATTCGTACAGATTGCCGGCTGATTCGTACAGACTGCCGGCACTGCCGTACAGACTGCCGGCACCGCCGTACAGTGCCGGTTCCGCCGTACAGATTGCCGGTTCTGTCGGAAAGACTGCCGGTTCTGTCGGAAAGACTGCCGGTTCTGCCGGAAAGACTGCCGGTTCTGCCGGAAAGACTGCCGGTTCTATCGGAAAGACTGCCGGTTCTATCGGAAAGACTGCCGGTTCTGCCGGAAAGACTGCCGGTTCTGCCGGAAAGACTGCCGGTTCTGCCGGAAAGACTGCCGGTTCTGCCGGAAAGACTGCCGGTTCTGCCGGAAAGACTGCCGGTTCTGTCGGAAAGACTGCCGGTTCTGCCGGAAAGACTGCCGGTTCTGTCGGAAAGACTGCCGGTTCTGCCGGAAAGACTGCCGGTTCTGTCGGAAAGACTGCCGGACTTACAAAATTGGGATGCTCCCTGGGCCTTCGCGCCTGCCGGTCTGCTAATTTTAAGTTCTGGCAGTAGCCACTTAGGGAACGGAGATTAATGGCCCCGGGCGCATGGCCCTGAGCGCATGGCCCTGGACGCATGGCCCTGGGCGCATGGCCCTGGGTGCATGGGGAGGACTCATAGCAATGCCCCATCGCCCACCGGCCAATGCCCAATGCCCTAAACTTACTGTTTATTGCTATATCACCCGGATGTGTGACTTTTTGTTAAGGAGTTGGGCCCGGTGCGCCGCCGTGCTGGTTGAGGTCGAACACCGGCGCGGCGCTCTCAGGAGGCCGGTGGGGGAAATGTAAATTTTTGTTAAACTTATGTCACAGGTCAAGGAAACCGTCGTAAGATAAAAGCCAAGGGTTCCCTTGCTACTGCATTGCAGGCCTAGGGGCCAAAATGGCGTAAAGTAAAAACCACAGCAAAAAATGCTGTGGACAAAAAAAGAAAATTTAGACAATTATTATGACACAGAAACGGACTTCCTCGCAAACTACTTCACAGACAGGCTCCAAGGGTAGCTTTCGTTACAGCCGCTCGCTGAGTGCCCAGAAAATAGCCCAAGCGCAGGACACAGCGGTCAAAGGACGCGAGAGCTTTAATACGGTCAACGATATCCTCTTGGAGTGGGGGCAAGAACTGCTCAAGTGGCAGCGGGACTTGAAAGGCACCTTCAACAGCTGGGTGGGCCACTACTTTCCGGACGGGCGCAAAGAAGCCAAGCAGGCAATGGCCATCGCGGGCTTGATGAATCGCCTGCCCCAGCATGTAAATGAGATGATGGGATGGAACCGCTCAGCTCTGGCAGCTTTGAGCAAACTGAGCGACGAGCAAGTCGTGGAGGTGCTGCAATCGGGGATGAAGTGGACAGTCAAGGCGATTAAGGAACTGAAGCGCAGCCTGAAAACAGGGGAACCGAATAAGCTATCGTGCGCCACAGAAGAGGACTGGCAGCGGCTGGTGTGGGACAATTACAAAGTCGAAGAGAGCGAAAGAAACAGCATGCGGGAGTGGGCCAGAAATCTGGCGCAGTCGGATGCCGGTGAGGGAGAGACGGAAAAAGAAGTGAAGGTGGGCCACATTGAAGCGACGGTGGATCACTACAAAAAGGTTCTGGTGCCTGTGTTTTCGCACCGGCGGACTGGCAAATCGGGCGCTGCGCCGATTTCGATGAAAGATTACGGCGAGATGACGCGGACGCAGGAGCGGCATCTGGAGCTGATCAGGCAGCTCAAAGAAGAGAAGTTTCAGCTGCAGCAGGAGGACAAGGAGCGGGATCGGAAGTCGCTGGAGTGGGCGCGGCAGGAAGTTGACCAATTATGGCAGCGGAAAATGGCATTGGTGCAGGCGCAGTTGCGGCGAGTGGAAGAGGAGAGGAACCAGCTGGCTTTGGAGAAGGAAGCGCTGGCAGCGGAAATTGCTTCTATGAAAGCGAGCGCTACGGAAAATGTGGCCCGGGAGAGCGAAAGTGGGGTTCGGCTGGAGGGGGCTGTGGTGGTGCCGGCGGTGGAAGAGGAGGAGCGACAGTTACTTGTGGCCCAACTGCGGCGCTCGGAAGAGGAAAAGGAGCAGCTGATTGGGGAGAAGGAAGCGCTGGAAGGGGAGAGGGAGCAGCTAATTGGGGAGAAGGAAGCGCTGGAAGGGGAGAGGGAGCAGCTAATTGGGGAGAAGGAAGCGCTGGAAGGGGAGAGGGAGCGGCTGATTGGGGAGAAGGAAGCGCTGGAAGGGGAGAGGGAGCAGCTAATTGGGGAGAAGGAAGCGCTGGAAGGGGAAATTGCTTCTATGAAAGCGAGTGCCGGCACCGATTCCGATGGGGATGCCGGTGTGGACAAAAACATAGAGGTAGATCCGCAAGAGGTAGAGGAGGTGGCGGCTTGTTTCGAGATGGTGTTCGGCGAGCGAGCGGTGAGAAAGCTGCATGTGAGCGAAGTTCTCTCATCGCTGGAAAAACCTGTTCTGGAAACGCTGCAGCTGTTGGTAGAGGGTTTGCGCCGGCAGGCTAAATTTTTCCAGCCGTATGGCAGCGGCAACGTCCGACAGCCAGCGCCTAAATTTGAGGATGATTTTGCCTTTGACGAGTGCCAGATCCCGCCTGACTGGGAGCCGGCGTGAGGTAAATCAGGCAAGTGAGGGAGAGGCGCTCTCTCACTTGCATGAGAGACTCGGGCTTTCCCACCCCGGTTTGGGGGGATGGTAGGGCACGGGGGGGATGGTAGCGCCCCGCACCCGCTAGGGCTTTTTAACCGAGCACCGGCATCTTGAAAACCGGCATGCCATCGGGAGTTCTGACCATTTTGCCGTCTGAATTGCGCTCGACGTCGCAAAAGACACAGTTGCCGCCGGCATCGCGTTTGAGGTGGATTTTACCTGAGACGAGTTCGTAAGCTGGGGGGTGGAATTGAGGGATGCTTTGATGTTCGACAATTTGATTGTGTTCGTCGCGCAGTGGGGGGCAGGTGACTAAGTTGCCGGTGGAGTCAAACACCCAGTCATTGGTTTGCGGATCTCGCACTGGGGTGGGGTAAACGGGCAAGCCGATGGATGTTTTGAGGAGTTCTCCGGCAACACTGGCAATGGGGGCGAGAAAGACGGGTTCGCCGTGGGGGTTGCGAACGAGGGAGTTGGAATCGGGCTGGCGCAAGGGGATGGCGCTGGGTGCCGGTGGAATAATTTCTCCTAATTCTGGGTGTGGGGGGTGCAAGCTTGGCAATTGTGCCGATGCGGGGATATGGTAGTGGCGGGTGTATTGCACGGCGGCTTTGGTGAAACCGGCACGTTGCAGTAGGGCTTGGATGCCGGTTTGATCGGCGGCAACTAAGATGTCAATATCGGTGACTTTCATTTTTTCCCCGTATTGGATGCCGGCATCAGCGAGGAGTTTTATTGCTTCCGGGTGCCGGTGTTCTGGTTTGACGTACAGCCCTAAAACGGAACCGACGCGGCGGGGTTGAAAGGGATTTTCCAGTTCGTGTTGCTGGGTGAGGTTTTCGGGGAGGTTGGGGGGTGGGGCTTCGTTGTAGAAGTAGATGAACAAGCAGCCGACAATGTTTCGCTGCTCAGGTGTTTCCCTGTATTCTAATACATAGCATAAAGAAAGGGGTTTGTCAAGCAGGTGGGCGACGTATTTTTCAAAGTCGAAGTTAGGTTTAATCAGCATGGAGGGATCTGCGGATTCCCTTTCTTGGGCAAAGGCTGCCATCAGGGGGGCGATTGCTTTGGCATCTTCAAGGTTAGCGAGCCGGTGGGTGTATGGCATGGTTTTAGGTTGTGGGGTTTATTGCGGCTGTTTGCTGAGGAAGGCGGGTTGAATTGAGAGATTTCTATTGCTTTTGGGGCTTCATGCGCTTTCAGGGAACTGGACGCCCCGCTCTCGCTCACTCGAATAGCGCGCCTCACTCTTATATTACAAGTTTAGCAGGTTGAGAGCCGGTGTCATGGGAGATATGGCGAACTCATGAAAGTGAGAGAAACGGGGGAAAAGAGTGCCGGTGCCAATTCTCGCGCCGGGGGGTTCAACTGGAAGCTAAAGCCAAAGGTTCGTAGTTGGGCTAAAGCCCAAAGGTTCGTAGTTGGGCTAAAGCCCAAAGGTTCGTAGTTGGGCTAATGCCCAAAGGTTCGTAGTTGGGCTAAAGCCCTACCGGCTTGCTGCATAGCAATATCAACTTCTATTTTAACAGATTCCAGCTGTTGAATGGCTTGGCGGGCAGCTAGTTGCTGCCAGTACAGTAGCAAGAAACGAGCTGTTTGCAAATCCCGGTGTTTTGCGGCTCCTTTTTCCTGAATAGCTGTCACCTCAGACTGCATTTCTGGGAAACCCTGTGCGGTTGCACCGGCAACTTGCAGTTGAGATTGTTCTGGGGCGTTTTGCGGATTCAGACTTTCTGTCTGTTGCGGCTGAATTAGCGCCAAAGTAACACCTGCAGCTTGGCGCACCATCTCCTGACTGTTTCTGGTATTTTCCATAAATTCCGCATCCCATAAAAGTGTGGCACTCTGCTGTAGGGCGCGTGCCAAGGTTTCTAAAGCTTGGCGGTTTTGTGCCGCTATTGCAGCTTGCGAAAGATACTGATTCTTTTGGGCGAGGGGGGGTGAGTCTGTCACCCAACTCCAAATTTCTCCCTGTCTCCCGCAGGCGTTTCGCTGATACCCAACGACTTGCCAGAGGTGGGGATTGATAGCGGTTGCAAGTGCTGCGTATTGCTGTCGTTGCGCCTCAAAAAGCTCTGCCTTTTGCCGGATGCTTTGCAACCGCTGCAACTGGTGCGCTGCTGCATTTTGCCAAAGTGCGGCGAGGGGCTGCAAACTGTCATACCCACTGGAAAACACCGGTATCAGTGAGATGTTTGCCTGCATCCAGTTTAGTTCAGCTAAAGGAATTTGCTCTTCCATTTCATTCCATGCCTTTTGAATTTCTGACTCTAGGGCGGTTTGGTGCTGCCCGAGTTCCGCCAAAAGTTGGTCGAGTTCTTTTTGCAGCCCTTGAAGGGATTGCAGTCGCTGCTGTTCAATTTGAGAGGGGCTGACATCCGAGGCGACACTTTCAGCCGGATGCTGTAGCACTTGGGGAGCAATCGCTGCTAAGGTGCTGGCTTCCTGATATTTCTGGAAAGCCTGAGAAATTTTATGGGCTACTGAGGGCTCGAAGTCAGTCAGTTTCAGCTGTGCCAAGCTCAAAGCAGCTAAAGTTTGCCATTCCTGGGAGAGGGTTTGTTGGGGATTTGGCACTTCTGTAGCAACAGGGTTTGGCTCAACCGGCAATTGAGTTATGTCAATTTCTGCCACAGGTGCCGGTGCCGGCTCAACCGGCAATTCAGCTATGATAACTTCTGGCGCAACGGGTGCCGGCTCAACCGGCAATTGAGTTATCACAACTTCTGGCACAACAGGATTTGGCTCAACCGGCAATTCAGCTATGATAACTTCTGGCGCAACAGGATTTGGCTCAACCGGCAATTGAGCGATGGCAATTTCTGCTGCAACGGGTGCCGGCTCAACCGGCAATTCAGCTATGATAACTTCTGGCACAACAGGATTTGGCTCAACCGGCAATTCAGCTATGGCAATTTCTGCTGCAACGGGTGCCGGCTCAACCGGCAATTCAGCTATGATAACTTCTGACGCAACAGGATTTGGCTCAACCGGCAATTGAGCGATGGCAATTTCTGCTGCAACGGGTGCCGGCTCAACCGGCAATTCAGCTATGATAACTTCTGGCACAACAGGATTTGGCTCAACCGGCAATTCAGCTATGGCAATTTCTG
>NZ_KB235948.1:2026759-2028134 GCF_000332335.1 Kamptonema formosum PCC 10802
CGGCAATTGAGCGATGGCAATTTCTGCTGCAACGGGTGCCGGCTCAACCGGCAATTCAGCTATGATAACTTCTGGCACTATGATAACTTCTGGCGCAACGGGTTCCGGCTCAACCGGCAATTCAGTTATGGTAACTTCTGGCGTAACGGGTGCCGGCTCAACCGGCAATTCAGCTATGATAACTTCTGGCGCAACAGGATTTGGCTCAACCGGCAATTGAGCGATGGCAATTTCTGCTGCAACGGGTGCCGGCTCAACCGGCAATTCAGCTATGATAACTTCTGGCACTATGATAACTTCTGGCGCAACGGGTTCCGGCTCAACCGGCAATTCAGCTATGATAACTTCTGGCGCAACGGGTGCCGGCTCAACCGGCAATTCAGCTATGACAACTTCTGGCGCAACGGGTGCCGGCTCAACCGGCAATTGAGTTATGATAACTTCTGGCACAAGAGGATTTAGCTCAACCGGCAATTCAGCTATGACAACTTCTGGCACAAGAGGATTTAGCTCAACCGGCAATTCAGCTATGACAACTTCTGGCACAAGAGGATTTAGCTCAACCGGCAATTCAGCTATGACAACTTCTGGCGCAACAGGATTTGGCTCAACCGGCAATTCAGCTATGACAACTTCTGGCGCAACGGGTGCCGGCTCAACCGGCAATTCAGCTATGACAACTTCTGGCGCAACGGGTGCCGGCTCAACCGGCAATTCAGCTATGATAACTTCTGGCGCAACAGGATTTGGCTCAACCGGCAATTGAGTTATCACAACTTCTGGCACAACAGGATTTGGCTCAACCGGCAATTCAGCTATGACAACTTCTGGCGCAACGGGTGCCGGCTCAACCGGCAATTCAGCTATGATAACTTCTGGCGCAACAGGATTTGGCTCAACCGGCAATTGAGTTATCACAACTTCTGGCGCAACAGGATTTGGCTCAACCGGCAATTGAGTTATCACAACTTCTGGCACAACAGGATTTGGCTCAACCGGCAATTCAGCTATGATAACTTCTGGCGCAACAGGATTTGGCTCAACCGGCAATTGAGTTATGGTAACTTCTGGCGCAACAGGATTTGGCTCAACCGGCAATTCAGCTATGATAACTTCTGACGCAACAGGATTTGGCTCAACCGGCAATTGAGTTACCACAACTTCTGGCGCAACCGGTGCCGGCTCAACCGGCAATTCAGCTATGATAACTTCTGGCGCAACAGGATTTGGCTCAACCGGCAATTCAGCTATGATAACTTCTGGCGCAACAGGATTTGGCTCAACCGGCAATTGAGTTACCACAACTTCTGGCGCAACCGGTGCCGGCTCAACCGGCAATTCAGCTATGATAACTTCTGGCACTATGATAACTTCT
>NZ_KB235948.1:2028234-2028722 GCF_000332335.1 Kamptonema formosum PCC 10802
GGCGCAACGGGTTCCGGCTCAACCGGCAATTCAGTTATGGTAACTTCTGGCGCAACGGGTTCCGGCTCAACCGGCAATTCAGTTATGGTAACTTCTGGCGTAACGGGTGCCGGCTCAACCGGCAATTGAGTTATCACAACTTCTGGCACAACAGGATTTGGCTCAACCGGCAATTGAGTTATCACAACTTCTGGCACAACAGGATTTGGCTCAACCGGCAATTCAGCTATGATAACTTCTGGCGCAACGGGTGCCGGCTCAACCGGCAATTCAGCTATGATAACTTCTGGCACAAGAGGATTTGGCTCAACCGGCAATTGAGCTATGGCAATTTCTGCTGCAACGGGTGCCGGCTCAACCGGCAATTCAGCTATGATAACTTCTGGCGCAACGGGTTCCGGCTCAACCGGCAATTGAGTTATGGTAACTTCTGGCGCAACGGGTGCCGGCTCAACCGGCAATTGAGCTGTTACAACTTCTGCTGTAAC
>NZ_KB235948.1:2028822-2044214 GCF_000332335.1 Kamptonema formosum PCC 10802
ATTTGGCTCAACCGGCAATTCAGCTATGATAACTTCTGGCGCAACAGGATTTGGCTCAACCGGCAATTCAGCTATGATAACTTCTGGCGCAACAGGATTTGGCTCAACCGGCAATTCAGCTATGATAACTTCTGGCGCAACAGGATTTGGCTCAACCGGCAATTCAGCTATGATAACTTCTGGCGCAACGGGTTCCGGCTCAACCGGTAATTGAGTTATCACAACTTCTGGCACAACAGGATTTGGCTCAACCGGCAATTCAGCTATGATAACTTCTGGCGCAACGGGTTCCGGCTCAACCGGCAATTCAGCTATGATAACTTCTGGCACTATGATAACTTCTGGCGCAACGGGTTCCGGCTCAACCGGCAATTGAGTTATCACAACTTCTGGCACAACAGGATTTGGCTCAACCGGCAATTCAGCTATGATAACTTCTGGCGCAACGGGTTCCGGCTCAACCGGCAATTGAGCTATGGCAATTTCTGCTGCAACGGGTGCCGGCTCAACCGGCAATTCAGCTATGATAACTTCTGGCACAACAGGATTTGGCTCAACCGGCAATTGAGCTATGGCAATTTCTGCTGCAACGGGTGCCGGCTCAACCGGCAATTCAGCTATGATAACTTCTGGCGCAACGGGTTCCGGCTCAACCGGCAATTGAGTTATGGTAACTTCTGGCGCAACGGGTGCCGGCTCAACCGGCAATTGAGCTGTTACAACTTCTGCTGTAACAGGGAAGGTTTCAACCGACTCTGAGACTATGGCAACTTCTGGCGCAACAGGGTTTTGCTCCCCCGGCTCATTCCCTGTGGTAACAGAATTTGCTAGAATTGAGTTTTGCTCCCCCGGCTCATTCCCTGTGGTAACTTCTGCTGGAACAGGTGCTGGCTCAACCGATTGAGAAACTGTGGTAATTTCTGGCGCTGTTAGAGGGGGTGATTCAACCGGCTCAACTGTGGCAGCTTCTGGCGCAAAAGGGTTTGGTTCAATTGGCACCTTAGGGGTTGTGGAAGCCGGTGGAGTTTCGTCTGCCGGTTCAGTTGGCTCCTCTATTGTGCCACTTTCTGCACTCCCGACTTCTGGTTTTATCCGCTCGTCAACTATGACAGCTTGCAGTGTGCCAGGTGCCGGTTCTGCTCCAGACTCCTCTGTGATAGTCATTTCGAGGGTGATATATCCGGGAGCGGATGGATCTTCAACTATATCAATATCTATATAAGCCGGTGCCGAGGAAATTTCTGAATGCTCAGCCGTGTCAGGTTGGGAACTGACTGATACCGGCTCGGCGGGCTTTTCAACTATAGCGGATTCGGGAGAGAGTTCCTGCAAATTGCCGGTGAGCGCTGTCGTTCCAGTAGTGTCCAGCACTTGGAAATTGATCTCGCTGTTACCGACTTCGCTGCTGATATCCACCGGCTGTGTTTCGGATGTCACTGGATTTGGCTCTGGTGCCGGTGCTGTTTGACTCTCGGTTGAGGGGGGTGGCGTTTGGGATTCTGATGCCGGGGCGATTTCGGGGTTGCTGGCAGTGTCTGCTGTTCCAGTGCTGTCGCTGGCGCTACCGGCATCTGGGGAAACTGTCTGATTGTCGCCGGTTAGCGGATCTTTGCTCTGAGTGGTTTGTGGATCTGCTGCTACAATAGAAGATTCTATTAGAAGGGATTCTGCGAGTGCCGGTGCGGTGCCGTTATCTAGCGCTGTGCCGGTGAGCGGATCTGCTGAGTTAGATGTGTCTGGGGTGCTGCCGGCATCTCCTGAACTCACGCGCACAGTATAATTTTCTTCGCCCTTGTTTGTGGCGACGCTGATTTGATACTCTCCCGGGGCAATACTGGGTAAATTCAGCCATGACGGCAAAATCCCCAGGGATTCGGCACTGAAGATTAGGGTGTCTTTGCTGTCGAACACCTGCACTTGGGGATTGGCGAGGGTGTTGCTGGTAGACGGAGCAGAAGTTGCCGGTGTGTTGGAGTTGAGGCTGAAGAAGTCGTCGAGTCCGCTACCCCCCAGCAAACCCGCATACATTGAGATCCCACTCAAAAGGTCAAAACCAAGATTTAGATTCGGCATACGCACCCTTTCCCTTTCACTCTCAGCTGGCAAGTAGGAGTGAGTGGCCATAACCTGGGTGTTCAGACGCGACATGTCGCGTATCTACGCGGGTGCCGGATTGGAACCCAGCTCCCACGAGCGCCAAATGGCCTGAACACTTCCAGCAGGAACGGTTTGAGGCTATCTCACAGTTTCCTGGCCCTCTTCTCACCTTCGTGACTCTTTCGCATGAATCCAGTCTACTCAAGCCGGCAGCCGCTGTCAAGATATCGAATGTAAATTTTTTTTACGCTCTCACACGAATAGGGAGCCGGTCTGGCGTGGGCCAATCTGTTTTGGGTTTTGGGTGCCGGTGGGACGGGCCAGGGGGGGCCGGACGGGCTAGGGGGGCCGGCACGGGGGCCGGTTCCTACAATAGTATAATACCACAATGCGGCTAGGTTGCACAAATTATCCCAGTGGGGATAAAGAAACCGGGTTTCTGAACAAAGGGTTCGGGCGAGATGCAAAAGTTATTGCAGAAACCCGATTTCTGCCTTTGGCACCGGCACCGGCGCGGGAATAAAGGGGTAGGTTGAAGAAAGAGAGGGTGTGCCGGCGGTATCGTCCCTTTCTTCCTCCGTCTCCCCAAAGTCCCAATGCCGGTGCTGGAAAATACGGCAATATGATAGAATAGGATTGTCGATTTAAAGTCCCACAAATGACCGGCACACCAGACGAACAGCCAACAATGGCGGATGTGATCACAAAGTTAGATAAGCTATCGAACGAGGTTGACAAGCTATCAACGGATGTCGAAAAATTCAACGAGCGCTTTGCTAACTACCAGCAAGCTATTCAGTGGGTAGTGCAACTGGCTTTTACTCTGATTGCTAGTGCTACGATTACAATCATTATCAGTTCGGTTTTGCGCCGGTAATCTACAGTAGCCGGTCGCTGTATTGTCAAGAGCGCCCCCTGTAGGGATACGGCGCTATCCTCACGGGTGGGGAAATTGAAGGAGCGAGCACTCTCTAGTTAGGTTGCACAAAAAAAAGAGGTGAGGAGGGCACCGGCGCGGGGATAAAGAAACCGGGTTTCTGAGCAAAGATTTCGATAGAGATGCAAAGGTTATTCCAGAAACCCGGTTTCTGGCGTGTTACTATAATTCTCAAATTTCAGTTGCCGCATGCGTTTCAGCAGAGAAGCAATCCCAAAAGCGCCAAAACCTAAAATTCCCAGCACAGGGGAAGGTTCAGGCACAGATTGTTGCTTGGGGTTGTTAATATCGGTGGTGTAACTTCCTGTTGTGAAGCTGGCACCGATGTGAGTTATCTTATCGGGACTGTAGGAATATAGATTCTCAAAGATTTCAATTGTTCTGTTGCCCCCGTTTTCATTGAGAGTATGTTTCCCTACAGGAACTCTTGATGTGGATAGTCCTTGTAAATTATTGGCAAAAAAAGCAGAACCAACAGATCCCGAAGAGAGAAGTAAGTCGCCCACAAAAGAGCCATTTGAGGTAATGTTGTACGCGCCTGTAAAAAGACCATCAAAGCCGAAGTTTGTTAGGATTTGATTGGCGGTATATGCGAAATCATTATGATCTGTACCGATTAAAATGCCACCCCCTTTGTCTTTCAAGGCTAAGGCTTCGGCGATTGTTGCTGCTGTCGCAGAAAGAGTAAGGCTATTGTTCAGCTTATTTCGGAAAAAGAAGGAGCTATCTAAAATGAACTCTGGCTGTTTATTGGCTGCCCAGGTATTTAGTGCGGCTAAGTCTGTTGCGTTGAGAACAGATGTCTTGTAAATGGTTGTATCGAACCAAATCTGGTTATAATATCCGACAGGCTTGGAATTAAGCCAAAACGCCAAATCGCCAGCGACTTGAGTCTGAATGAAATCCACATCGAATAGGGAGCCACCCTGGTAATTGTCCAGGGTATTGGCGATGACGCTGCGATAATTTCCGTAATTTGCAGTCCCCAATCCACGGGTAGAATTAAGGTAAAGAATGTTGTCAGCGGCGGTGGCTGGATTTGCCATTACTATCGCAAGTGTGCCGGTGAACAAAAGTTTGAGCCGGTCAAAAGTTAATTTAGTCATGTTATGGTTCCTTGGTGAGGTTGAGTTGGGTTTTTGGAGGTGAAAGAAACGGGGGTTAAAGAAACCCCGGTTTCTGTAGGGGCGGTGCCCCTGTGCCCGCCCCGCACCCCATGCAAAGATTATCGCAGAAATCCGGTTTCTGGAGTCTAACCTTGCCGGCAATTACTGCTGCTTTACAATTCGCCGCTGCTTCCGCGCTGCAACCATCGCCCCAAAACCCAAGACGCTACCGCAGAAAGTTAAGGGTTCGGGAACAGATGCGGGTTCTGATGGAACAAATCTGTAGGCGTGATTGTCTGTTTCTGCTGCTGGGGATGTTGAAAATATTGAAACTTTATTGAAAGATTCACCTGGCGCTGCAAAGAAGTTTACATAGACACTGGGAACGCTGGAATACCTGGGATCTACAACATTCCCGCCACCAAACAATTTGAGCAAGGTAGACCCGTTATAGAAAGCAATGGTGTTGTACGGGTCTGGTGAACCCAAATATAGGCCAAAGTAATCTATCAACCGAGCAAAAGTAATCGTGACAGAAGACAAGCCAAATGAGCCTACTGTCAGATATCTTGTTGCATCATAGTCCGGTGCGGCATAGAAACCTGACAGATTTCCTGAAACAACTACCGGAGCCGAATAAACAACAGGGCCAGATGTTGGCGCACCCGACTCGAAATCAATTGTTGTGGCTCCGGTAACGCTAGAAAATACTCCTTTTCCAGGAACTAATGTACCTCCCAGAGTGACGTTGAAAGCACTAGCTGGTGTGGCGAAGTTGGCTGCAATAGCGCTTCCCAGCAAAATTATTGATAAGTTTTTCAGGATGTTCATTTTCATTGCCTGTTAAAATAAATATTTTGGTGGGGGTGCAAAGGTTATCGCAGGAACCCGATTTCAGTCGCGAGGATAGAGAAACCGGGTTTCTGAGCAAACATTTCGGGGGAGATGCAAAGGCTATTGCAGAAACCCGGTTTCTGACTTCGGAGTCGCGCATAAAGAAACCGGGTTTCTGAGCAAAGATTTCGGGTGAGATACAAAGGTTATTGCAGAAACCCGGTTTCTGGAATAAACACTGACTGATTGCACGCCACTTGCTGTGCTAAAACTTTTCCAGCCGGCAAAAAGCCGAACCCAAGAGAGGTTAGCAATCCTATGCCTGTGAGCCAGGAATATTGATGTTTCATTTTTTGTCTCCAGATTGAGTTGTTGAGGTTGAAAAGTTTGACTTTGTTGGATTAGCCGGTGTGAGGAATAATCCCCAGGTATTGGCTGCTGCGCCACGAACTTATATGTTCGGATAGTTGGTTGGGGATGGCCAAGGTTTCGTTGAAATTCTGGCCATCCGTACCGTGCGTGCCGGTGGTGGTCGAGACTCGCTGGTAAAAGGGAGTGGGAATTTACGGAGTTCCTACTGGCTGTAGAGTGGGTGACTTTTGAATCCAGGGAGTTAAAGTCAAAAGCAGATCGAGTATGATGTCCTTCAAGTCAGGATTTACTGCTGTCGCCCAATTTTTCAGGGCCTCAAAAGCATTTTTAGGACTCAAAAGATCCTTGGGATCGAGATCCAGCTTTTTGAATATTTGCTGAAAACGATCCTTCAACTTTAAATCTTCCCAATCATCGCCCCAACCTTCTTTGAGGGTATCTATAGCATCTTGCAAACCATTCTTCAATCCCTTTAGTCCCTGAGTTGCGCCTTGGATGAGCTGGGAGATCGCCACTCCTGTATAACCTGCATTTTGCAAAGCATTGGCAATCGGTTCAGCTTTGGTTCCATCCGCAAAAGTTTTTGCAGAATCCAAAGCAGCTTCTAAGATATCTCCCACTCCATTCACCCAATCATGTTCTTTGATAGCTGCGATACCTGAACTGATTTTTTTGGGGGCTTCCGACAAAACTTGCAAAGTATTATCCACGACTTTTTTTACCCATTCAGGCGGACAGTAATTGCTGTTCAGGAAATCTATAATAGTTCCTTTCCATGTCCCAGCAATATCAGCGATTCCTGTAAGCCAACCATTCAAGCTTCCGTCTTTTATAAATTGGTTGTAGACGGTAGTAGCGGTGCTGTTGACATTTCCTAAGAACCCAAACACTTTCGACAGAAACGTTTCATCCTCTTTCCCATCGCAGTTACAATCGGTTGTGGTGAAATTGTGACCGAGTTTGAATACTTCTCCTAGAATCTGAGTGATTCCATTGAAAGAATCTCCACTCTTGATTGTCCTGATAGCGTTGAGGATGGTAACAGGAGTCGTCTTAAGGCTATCAACAACTTTGAAGATGAGGTCGCCACCGGGCAGGCTTTTCAGGATATCGCCTAAACCGTTAGTAGCAGCCCCAGCTAAAGCACCGATAATCTGCAAGGCCCCTAGAATTCCATCTCCAGACATGATGGATTTTGCCCCTTGATAGGCTCCAGAAGCTAGATTCTTTAGAACATCAATGCCTTTTTTGATGTTTTCTAAGGTTGACTTGGCGATCGAAGTACCAAAGACACAGATGCAGTTACCTGCATTCTTGAGGATTTGTCCTAAACCACCACTGATAAAGCTGGCTGCTGTCATCACTCCTTGGAAAATAGCTCCCAGCCAATCTCCATTGATAGCTGCCCAAACCGCTCCAACTATACCCTTAACCAGATTTAAGCCCAGGGCCACTAATGGTGCGAATGGAGCAACAATAAAACTGAGTACACTTAGCACGGTTGAGACAATATTGATGAGCTTTGCCCAAAAAGATTTTTTCCGCGCTTCCCGTTGCTTTTTCCGGTAATCAAGGATTTCCTGAAGAATGCCTTTTGCGGCTTGGGCCAGTTCTTTAGAAATCTCTACTGCTTGGTTGGCATAGGCCACTTTGGTTAGCGCTTCCATTGCCAATGGCGTAAGGATTTCTCGCTCTTCTTGCAAGAGTTTTGCTGTGTCAAGTCCATCAATAAAATCTTGGCTTGCCTGTTGCAACTCTGTATCAGCTTTTTGCAACAGGTCTGAGTCTTGCTGCTCTTCTTGTGCGATTCGATCAATCTCTGCTTTGTACTGATTGCCCTGTAGCATTAAAGCACTCAAAGCGGAGAAAAGATTGTTTTTACTTACCTCTTGTACTTTCCCTTGCAGCGCTAGATAGATGTCCCCCCGCGCCTCTGCCAAAAGCGCCTTGACATCCGCCGGCAAGTCCGGTTGCTCCGATTCCAAATTTTTCAAATTCTCCAGCAGACTCGCCAGCTGGGATTGCAACTGCACCGGCTCCTCTGTCCCCTCCAGCGTTTCCAGCCCCAGCTGTCCCCGCGCCTGATTCAACGCTTGGCGCAGATTGTCCTCCACTTGCAACTGTCGCAACTGCTCAATTCGCGCTTGGGTTTCCAAACGCCGGCGCTCCAACTCCAGCCGATCCCGCTCTTGCCGGTTCCGCACCGCCTCATCAATATCCGCTTCCCGATTCTGGGCAATCTCTTGCTCCAGCTGCGCCTGCGCCAGATTCAACTGTTCCAGCACCACCAGCTGGTTAAACGTCTGCTCCGTCTGCTCCCGAATCCGGGAAATCCCATCCAGCCGCGCCTGCGCAATGGCCAGCTCCTGCTCCTTCGCCTCCCGTTGCGCCTGAGTTTCCGCCACCTTGGCATTAATCTCGCTCAACTGCTGCGCGGCACTTTCCTGCTGCTGTTGCAACACCCCCATCTGCGCCTGCGCCGTTTCCTTCACCGCACGGAACCCATCCGCTTGCGCTTGAGCGCGGCGCTGCAACTCCCGCTGTTCCAGCATTTGCCGGTAATACTGATCCGCCAAAAGCCGGTCTTCCGGACGAGCCAAACCAGGAGTGCATTTGTTGCCCTTATCGCTGGCCAAGTCGCTGTAATCCCGGTAGTAAATCTCAGCCGCCGTGGCCATGTCGTTGTGCTGGGCCACATCCAGCAGCGCCTTCGCCTCTTGATAGCCGGCAGCCGCAGCTGTCTGCAATCGCTGCAAAATGTTGAACTCCAGGGTATTGACTTCTTGCTGCTTTTGTGCTGCTTGCAGGGTGTAGTTGGCATTCAGCTGCGTCGCCTCCAGCAGCGCTTTCAGAATCGCCTGGTGCTCCTTCGCTTGCTTGAGGTGCTCGTCATTCTGCGCCAGCAAGTCCGCTTGCAACTGCTGCAGCGGTGCGGTGAGCGCTTTGCTGGCTGCTTCCGCTTGCTCCGCGAGGCGCTGGGCTTCCGCCAGAGCGGCGCGAGCGTCCTGTAACTGCTGTTGCAGGTTGTTGGTGTCCGCATCTGGGTCGTTGATGTAGGCGTCCAACAGCCGCTGTTCGGCAAGAATCACCTCATTTTGGGCCGTCAGCAGGGTGCGCTTCTGGGTGAGCGCCGCCTGCTGGGCGCTCAGCACCGCAGCTTTGTTGCTCGCCAGCTGCAAGGATTGGTCGAGTTGGGCCAATTTGGCTTGCAATTCCGCAAGTTCATCGCCGGTTGCTGCTGGGATTTCAGCGGCGAGCTGATCCCGGTACTGTTGCAGGTTCTGTTGCAGAGACGCCACCTGTCGCGCCTCCGCATCCAGCGCCACAGTCTGGCGCTCCACCCATTGTTCCGTCTCAGCAAGCTGCTGCTGGGTTTCGATGGCTTGCCGGTTCAGCTCGCCGCGACGCTGCAGGACATCCTCAATCGCTTGCCGGTAATCTTCCGCATCCGCGTCATAGTCCGCCCACTCCTGCTGCACCTTGGCATTTTGCGCCTTGGCTTCCGCCTCAGCTTGCTCCAACTGTTGCTTCAGGGTTGGCAAAAGGGTTTCCAAGGATTGCAACTGCGTCTGAGCTTGGGGAATGTCCGCCCGTGCAGCTTCCAGCTGGGCGAAGAAATTCCGGGCTTCTCGGACAGCCGGGTTAGCTTCATTCGCCGCATCATTCGCCTCAATCCACTGATTCTTCAGCGGTTCCAGCCGGTCTTTTTCCTTGCGCCATTTATCGGCTTCGGCGAGATGGGCGTATCCCTGCGCCCGCAACTGGGGAGCTAGCTTAGAATAGGTATTCCAAGTAATCCAGTTATCGTCGCCGCCGTGCTGCAACCATTGTTCCCAAACCAAGGACACCAGCCAAAAAGGTTGATGGTTCGGGAACGGACTGGGCAATTTCTTCAGGCTCATCCCAGGCAATGCTGACGCGATTTTGCTGCGTGTCATCTCAGTCATCGTAATCGTAGGATTGGGGGTTGATAGGGAACTGGTAAGAAGCAATAAACCGGGCAAAAAATCCTGATTATAACATACTAAACCCGGTTCCTGGGAGGGGCGACCGCAGTTATTCGGACGCTATTTTGCTGACCTGGGGTGACTTGCGAGCGATCTGTTTGCCGATACTAAAAGCAGCACATCCTAATAAACCCAAGGTGGCAGTCGGTTCGGGGACTTTTGTCGGCTCGCCATTGCCTGTTTGCTTCAAGGCTTCTGTGGCTTTAATTTCTACAAAAGCCGCACTAAATGACTTAGCCGTGTCGCCGCCAGCACGAAGCATATTTAAATCCCACGCAGCGCCACTAACCGTTGAGTTGCCGGTTGCCCAAGCCAGGTTTACGTAGTCCGCTTTAGTCGTTCCGAAACTTCTGTACGATACCCCAGCGCCGCTGGCAATGGTTGTAAATCCCCCCTGACCGTCAGTGAGGAACGCATTACCTTGCGCGTCAGCGCCAATCGCTTGCTGTCCATTTTCACCGGTTAGTTGATGGTTGACGACAACATTGAGCAAAGCGTTTTTTTGTTGCAGACCGCTGAGTATGCTGTTAAAGTTAAGGCTCCCATTGCCATTGTCACGGTCTTCATCGCTCACTAAGACAAAGTTAACAGCAGCGCCCTCGCGAAAGGAGTAATTGTTCAAGGCATAGTTAATCGCAGAATAACCATCTTCAAAGCTGCCATTTGAGACGAGGTAACGAGTGGCGTTAGCAAACTCATAGGCGCTGCCTAATAAGCTATAGCCCACTGGTATCGAGCGTTCTAAACTTCCATAAGTCACTCCAATATTTCGATAAAAGCTACCTCCATAATAGCCTCCAAAGCCAAGAAGACCGTAGCGGTTTTCTTCAAAACCACTGCCAACACCTTTCGCTTGAAGAGCCGCTTCTAAATTCCCAATCGTTGACCCTAACCAGGAATGTTCGCCCGCCATAGAGCCAGACTCGTCTACGATAAAAACAAAGTCAGCAAAACTGGCAGCTAGAGCCGATGGCGCGAGCGCTACAGTGAATGCCAACGCCGCACTAATGGGGAAAGCTTTTTTGAAGCTGTATGCCAGATTTATAGGTTGAAAGAAGGGAATTTGCATGAAAATTCAATCCTTGTAAGTAAAAATAGACAAAAAACTGGTGTTTGAGGGTTGGTTCCCAGGGATGACCTGGGAACGCTTTTCCCCTCGCAAAAGCCGATTTACACAGTCCCACTAGCCGCTTGCTGTTGTTGCTGAATCAAAGATTGCAGCTGTTGCTGTTGCGTTGCCATCTGCTGCTGAGTTGCAGCAATGTGAGGTTGCAAAGCAGCAGATAGCTGTTGCGCCTGCTGAGCAGCTTGATCTCGATATTGAGCCGCAGTATTAGCAGCCTGTTGTGTGGCATTCCGGTTGGCTTCCGCCTGTGGGTTGTATATCCACCCGTAAACAGGTTGCCAATTTGGAGTCCACCAATACACCAAACGCCATCCCCACCACCAAATCCATCCCCAACTCCACCAGCCGCGATCTTCCCAGGCGACAAGTCCCCAAGTGTGGATTTGGCTATTCCAGTAGTAGGCTTGATTTTGGTAATCTTGACGCTGCTGTTCAAACCAGTTGACCGCTGCATAGGCTTCGTTTATTTGAGCTTGGTAATTTTGCAAGGCTGACTGCTGTTGCTGAATCTCAGATTGCTTGGCTGCAATCAGATTCTGGAAGTCAGCCTGGGTTAAAAAAAAAGGCTGTGGTACTGGTCAGGAACACCGCCCGGTTCGTTGATCAAGAAGTTGCCAATAATGTCTTTGTCCTGTTCTGTAAGGTTTGGGCTGTTAAAAACGCTAGCAACCTTCAGAATGCCATCCGGATCGCCCTCCATGATGGGTCGCCCGTAAGGGCTAGTAACTCCATTCAGCAAAGCATTCTTCAGCGCCTCCTTCTGTTCGGGTGTGACTGTCAGGCTATTCCAAGCGTCTTTGACTGCTTGCGGGACATAGGAATTAGAGGGATTAGTCCCATCGAAGAAGGACTTCCAGGTTGGGGGAACCCCATCCAGCAGTCTAGGCCCGAGTTGATTCTGCTGCTCTTGGGTCAGGCTATTCACAGCGCTAAGGAGAACCGATATTTTATCAGGATCGCCGTTGAACAAAGGCTTGTACTTGTCAGGAAGCCCATTCAGCAGGTACGATTTAAGATCGGTTTTCTGTTGGGCGGACAACTTAGTCCAAGCAGTCTGTAGTGCGTTAATTTTTGCGACCATTGGGTCTTCTTGAACTACCACAACCTGCTGCTGCGGCTCCGGCTGCTGTTGCTGCTGTTGCTGCTGTTGCTGCTGCTGCTGCTTCTGCTTCTTGAACCACCAAATCGCCCCACCTACAGCAGCACCCACCAGAGCAATGCCGCCCAAAACTACACCTATTTTGCCCAAGATAGGCAAGCAAACGAATTTTTTGGCCACTGAGGCGATAAAGCTACCAATCTTTTGAAGAACAGGAATCGCTTTCTGAACAAAGCTGACGACTTTCTGGACAACACTGACAACTTTCTGAACAACACTGACAACTTTCTTGACAAAGCTGACTACTTTAGATGCCGCTTTTTTGACAAAATTCTTAACTTTTTTCCAAAAACCCGCAGCACGTTCTTCAGGAGTGGCTGAACCATTCAGCGCTCCCAACCCAGATAACATCTCAGCACTGTCAGCAGTGAAGGTTTCCCCCTTGGTAGTGAACGCAGCTTGCACCGCCAGTCCCAAATTCAGCAAACCGGCACCGGTTTCCATATCCCAACCGGGCGTGTGCAAGTCCACCGCCGTTGCTTTCAGAATTTCTTTCACCTGAGCGGCATTTAAATCTGGATTGGCTGCCCAAACTTGCGAAGCTGCACCCGTGACTTTGGCCGCCGCAATGGAAGTACCGGCTATGGCATCTGCACCCAGCTCCGTCTCTCCACCGGCACCCACGTCTCCGAGAGATTCCAAGGTTTTTTGCAGCATTTTCTGAGTCGCTGCAAAGGCTTTCGCTTCCTCTTCCTCAGAAAGCGCCGGCATGTTATCGCTGGAGCCGTCCGACTGCTTCGTCAGCTTGTCCACAAGTTCGATTTCTTCAGCAGTTAACCCGGCAAATAAATCCAGTTCCTGGCTGCCGGTGGCGGTTGTGGGGTCGTCCAGCCGCGCCCCATAAGCCATAATATCCAACCCTTTACCATAACTGGAATAATCAGCACGATTCGCTGCTTCATCCGCCGCGCCGACGGTGATGATATTGTTAAAATGCTCCGAAGCTTGCCCCAAAGCTGACATCACCGCTGTGCCTTGGTTGCCAGCCGCCACGACAATCAGCACATTATTATCGCGGGCATATTTCAAGGCGTCAATTTCTTCTTGGGTAAATTCCGTGCGCGTCGTGACGGAACCATCGGGATTTTGCTGAGTTAAATCGAAACTGAGGTTAACCACCCCATTGGGCTGACCCGACTGTTTGGCCGCATCGACAAAATCCACCAGAGATTTCGCCCACTCCCCAGAACCCACGGCGCGTCCTAACCAGATGGGGGCGTCGTCATTAACGCCATCAATGCCCACATTGTTGTTTTGGGTGGCGGCAATAACTTCTAGCACTTTCGTGCCGTGATCGTCGCCTTCGCCTTCCGCCAGCAAGGGGTTGTCATCGCCATCTATGTAGTCTTTTCCTGCAGTAATCCGACTCTTATCAATGTCAGGGTTGTTGGCCGCAAAACCCGTGTCTATGACCCCGACTAAAGGCTGAGCTTCCTGGGAAAAATTAAATTTGTCTGCCAGCGCGTTAACATCCGCAAAATCGTCCCCTGTTAACTCGGCAAATGCAGCCTCAATTTCGGCATTGAGTTGGGAAATCAGGTCATCTTGTTCCTGTTCCGTCGGCGCATCAGGAGCGGGTTCTTGTGTGGCGCTGGGGTTGGTTGTAATTTCTGCCAGGGTGTTTTGCAGCTGTGTCAATACCGTACCAAGTTCGGGAACTAGCTCGCTATTGATTTCTTGACTAATATCCCCAACAATTGCTCGCTCCACTGGGTCAGCTTCCCCGGATAGTGGGACGGGTTCAGCAGCCACTGGGTCAGGTTCAGGGTAGGGTTGAAGTTCAGATTCAGGTTGAAAAGGCGCAGTTACCTTCGCCAGGTTAACCGCCGCCGGCATATTCAGCAAACCGGCACCCGTTTGAGCGTCCCAATTCGGCTGACCCAGGTCAGTAGCGGTGTTCTTAACAATATCCACAACTTGCCGATAATTCAGTTGCGGATTTGCCGCCCACACCTGAGAAACCGCACCCGTAACTTGAGCTGCTGCAACCGACGTTCCCGCCATATTGCCGGTACTTGTCCCCACCGTAGACAGCACGGGATTCGAGCGAGTGCCGCCTTCTGCTACAATATCTAATGCCTCACCCGTACCGGAATAATCGGTTTTGCCACTGCGGTTTCCTGAACCGACAGTGATGATATTGTCAAAGTCCAAACCAGCATTTCCGAGGGCTGAGATTTGTTGAGGATCGTTGCCGGCAGCAACCACCACCAGGACTTGATTCTGCTGCGCGTAAGCGAGAGCCTCTTTTTCCGCATCAGTCAGCTGAGATCGCGGCACAACCTGACCTTGGGGAGTGGTTTCAGTCAGGTTTAAATTGATATTAACAATCGCATTGGGTTGGGCGGATTGCTTTGCGACATCCACAAACTCTTTGAGAGATTCCGCCCATTTATCGGAAGTCGCGGGAGCGCGACCAACCCACAGTGGCGCATCATCATTAATGCCATCAATGCCGGTGTTATTGCCTTGAGTCGCGCCAATAATCCCTAAAACATGGGTGCCGGGTGCGCTGCCTTCAGCCGGCAGCATCAAAGGATTGGCATCACCGGCAACCCGGTCCTGTCCCAAGGTAATCCGCGAATAGTCAATATCGGGATTGTTCGCAGTGAAACCTGTGCTGATAACCCCAACTAATGGCTGATTGGCTACAGGAAAGTCGAATTGCACCGGCGTTGGAGCGGGTTTGGCAACAGCAGGTGTTCCAGTTGCCGGTTGTGTCGGGGAAGTGGTAGTGGAAGTAGGTGCGACAGTTGCCGGTTGTGTCGGGGAAGTGGTAGTGGAAGTAGGTGCGACAATTGCCGGTTGTGTCGGGGAAGTGGTAGTGGAAGTAGGTGCGACAGTTGCAGGTTGTGTCGGGGAAGTGGTAGTGGAAGTAGGTGCGACAATTGCCGGTTGTGTCGGGGAAGTGGTAGTGGAAGTAGGTGCGACAATTGCCGGTTGTGTCGGGGAAGTGGTAGTGGAAGTTACGACAGTTGCCGGTTGTGTCGGGGAAGTGGGAGTGGAAGTAGCGGCGACAGTTGCCGGTTGTGTCGGGGAAGTGGTAGTGGAAGTAGGTGCGACAGTTGCCGGTTGTGTCGGGGAAGTGGTAGTGGAAGTTACGACAGTTGCCGGTTGTGTCGGGGAAGTGGGAGTGGAAGTAGCGGCGACAGTTGCCGGTTGTGTCGGGGAAGTGGTAGTGGAAGTAGGGGCGACAGTTGCCGGTTGATCCACGATTGCCGGAATATCTGCCGGTGGTGCAACAGATGCCGGTTCATCCGGAGTTGCGGTAGTATCCACCGGCACCTCAACTGCCGGTTGATCCACAATTCCCGGAATCTCTGCCGGTGGTGCGACAGTTGCCGGTTGATCCACGATTGCCGGAATGTCTGCCGGTGGTGCAACAGATGCCGGTTGATCCACGATTGCCGGAATATCTGCCGGTGGTGCAACAGATGTCGGTTCATCCGGAGTTGCGGTAGTATCCACCGGCACCTCAACTGCCGGTTGATCCACGATTGCGGGAATGTCCACCGGCACCACAACTGCCGGTTGATCCACAATGGCGGGAATGTCTGCCGGTGGTGCGACTGATGCCGGTTGATCCACAATTGCCGGAATGTCTGCCGGTGGTGCGACAGATGCCGGTTGATCCACGATTGCCGGAATGTCTGCCGGCACCTCAACTGCCGGTTGATCCACAATTCCCGGAATCTCTGCCGGTGGTGCGACAGTTGCCGGTTGATCCACGATTGCCGGAATGTCTGCCGGTGGT
>NZ_KB235948.1:2044314-2045238 GCF_000332335.1 Kamptonema formosum PCC 10802
AGGAGAATCCGGGGTTGCGGGAATGTCTGCCGGTGGTGCAACAGATGCCGGTTCAACAACAGTTGCCGGAATGTCCACCGGCACCTCAACCACAGGAGAATCCGGGGAAACAGTAGTGTCAGCGGCGACAACTGCCGGTTGATCCACGATTGCCGGAATATCTGCCGGCACTTCAACTGCCGGTTGATCCACGATTGCCGGAATGTCTGCCGGTGGTGCGACAGATGCCGGTTGATCCACAATTGCCGGAATGTCTGCCGGTGGTGCGACAGATGCCGGTTCATCCGGAGTTGCGGGAATGTCCACCGGCACCACAACCACAGGAGAATCCGGGGTTGCGGGAATGTCTGCCGGCACTTCAACCACAGGAGAATCCGGGGTTGCGGGAATGTCTGCCGGTGGTGCAACAGATGCCGGTTCAACAACAGTTGCCGGAATGTCCACCGACACCACAACCACAGGAGAATCCGGGGAAGCGGTAGTGTCAACTGTTGCCGCTGCCGGTTCAACAACAGTTGCCGGAATGTCCACCGGCACCACAACCACAGGAGAATCCGGGGAAACCGCAGTGTCAGCGGCGACAACTGCCGGTTCAACAACAGTTGCCGGAATGTCCACCGGCACTTCAACCACAGGAGAATCCGGGGTTGCGGGAATGTCTGCCGGTGGTGCAACAGATGCCGGTTCATCCGGGGGTGCGGGAATGTCCACAGGCACCACAACCACAGGAGAATCCGGGGTTGCGGGAACGTCCACCGGCACTTCAACCACAGGAGAATCTGGGGTTGAGGGAATGTCCACCGGCACCACAACCACAGGAGAATCCGGGGAAACAGTAGTGTCAGCGGCGACAACTGCCGGTTCACTCATATCCGGCAATGACTCACTACTATCAGCCCCAGGCTCACTGATATCCCTCACCGG
>NZ_KB235948.1:2045338-2080338 GCF_000332335.1 Kamptonema formosum PCC 10802
GATCCACGATTGCCGGAATATCTGCCGGTGGTGCAACAGATGTCGGTTCATCCGGAGTTGCGGTAGTATCCACCGGCACCTCAACTGCCGGTTGATCCACGATTGCGGGAATGTCCACCGGCACCACAACTGCCGGTTGATCCACAATGGCGGGAATGTCTGCCGGTGGTGCGACAGATGCCGGTTGATCCACAATTCCCGGAATCTCTGCCGGCACCTCAACTGCCGGTTGATCCACAATTGCCGGAATGTCTGCCGGCACTTCAACTGCCGGTTGATCCACAATTGCCGGAATATCTGCCGGTGGTGCAACAGATGCCGGTTGATCCACAATTGCCGGAATGTCTGCCGGTGGTGCGACAGATGCCGGTTGATCCACGATTGCCGGAATATCTGCCGGTGGTGCGACAGTTGCCGGTTGATCCACAATGGCGGGAATCTCTGCCGGTGGTGCGACAGATGCCGGTTGATCCACAATTGCCGGAATCTCTGCCGGTGGTGCGACAGATGCCGATTCATCCGGAGTTGCCGGAATGTCCACCGGCACCACAACCACAGGAGAATCCGGGGTTGCGGGAATGTCTGCCGGCACTTCAACTGCCGGTTGATCCACGATTGCCGGAATATCTGCCGGTGGTGCAACAGATGCCGGTTGATCCACAATTGCCGGAATGTCTGCCGGTGGTGCGACAGATGCCGGTTGATCCACAATGGCGGGAATGTCTGCCGGTGGTGCAACAGTTGCCGGTTGATCCACAATGGCGGGAATGTCTGCCGGTGGTGCGACAGATGCCGGTTGATCCACAATGGCGGGAATGTCTGCCGGTGGTGCGACAGATGCCGGTTGATCCACAATTGCCGGAATCTCTGCCGGTGGTGCGACAGATGCCGATTCATCCGGAGTTGCCGGAATGTCCACCGGCACCACAACCACAGGAGAATCCGGGGTTGCGGGAATGTCTGCCGGCACTTCAACCACAGGAGAATCCGGGGTTGCGGGAATGTCTGCCGGTGGTGCAACAGATGCCGGTTCAACAACAGTTGCCGGAATGTCCACCGGCACCACAACCACAGGAGAATCCGGGGAAACAGTAGTGTCAGCGGCGACAACTGCCGGTTGATCCACAATTGCCGGAATATCTGCCGGCACTTCAACTGCCGGTTGATCCACAATTGCCGGAATGTCTGCCGGTGGTGCAACAGATGCCGGTTCATCCGGAGTTGCCGGAATGTCCACCGGCACTTCAACCACAGGAGAATCCGGGGTTGCGGGAATGTCTGCCGGTGGTGCAACAGATGCCGGTTCATCCGGGGTTGCGGGAATGTCCACCGGCACCACAACCACAGGAGAATCCGGGGTTGCGGGAATGTCCACCGGCACTTCAACCACAGGAGAATCTGGGGTTGCGGGAATGTCCACCGGCACCACAACCACAGGAGAATCCGGGGAAACAGTAGTGTCAGCGGCGACAACTGCCGGTTCACTCATATCCGGCAATGACTCACTACTATCAGCCCCAGGCTCACTGATATCCCTCACCGGCTCTACTGGATCAGCCGGCAGCGCGGATTCAACAGGCGTTTCTAACTCAGCAACCGACTGGTTTCCCAAAATTTCTACAGGAGTTTCCAAATCATCAATCGGTGCTGATTCAACAATTTCAAAGGGAATTTCTAAATCATCAATTGGCTCGCCGGCAATCCCCGCACCAGCATCAAACCCTTGCAATATCTCATCATAAGGTTGAATATAAGATAGCAGCGCCTGACCGATATCTGTCCCGCGCCAATCCTTAGTCGGGTCAATCACTGCATCCAGGAGTTGTGCTGTCCCGATTGCCCCCCGCACCTGGAAAATTATATCATTATAATCGCGATCTGTCCATTTATCAACCCGCATATCTTCGATGACAAACGCAGTGCCGGTGCCGTTAATATCGGCCATTTGCCCTAGATTGAACCCATCCCCAGGATTAGCCGTGGCCATCGAAAACAGAGGACGCTTCGACCCGCCAATCGCCGGATTGTCAAACACCTGCTGCACCGTTGCATTGGGAACCAGCATAACGCCAAATACATCCCCCGGCGTCATGGCAAATGTCTTCACGCCGGAATATTCCCCAAAGTTCCAGTTGGCATCTCCCAAAACTCCACTGAACCGCGCCCCCTCGGTGGGGTCAGAAATCACGATATGGCCCTGTTCCGAATTGCTTAAGGCGCGACGGGCGACTTCTTTAATAAACTCCTGAGATCCTGGTGAGTATTCTTCCATGCCGGTGAGGCTGAAAACTGCCAGTTGGCCCTGATAAAAGCCGCCGTCAAACAGGTAATCAATGCCAATCTCTCCCGTTTCGCAAACGGTGAATGTTCCTGAATCAAACGGATTTACGAATGCAGGCGGTTGGGAGGCGGCGGTAGAAGTCGTCAGCTGGTTTGACGCCGCACCAGTTTTGGGTTCTGCGCCAGCAGCTCCTTGGGGGTTCTGCGCACTGTTTGCCGTTAAGCTTTGGGTGCTGCTGTCGCTGCTATTTGAGGAAATCGGCTGAGAATTTACGGGTTCGGTATCGGGAGTTTCAGCCGGTTCAGTCGCGATTTGTGGAATAGCCGAATTGGCAGGATCGTTTTGGGGTGCCGGTGCGGATATTGCCACCGGCTCAAAACCGGCTAAACTTTGATTGCTGTTACTGGCACTGCCTTCATCTGGCAAAATCGGCTGAGAATCGCCACTCAGCGCATCGGGAGTGGGAGCCGGTTCATTAGCAGTTTCTGGAAGAGGCGAATTGGTAAGCTCGTTTTGGGGTGCCGGTGAGTTCAGCTGATCGGAGATCATACCCGTCAGCGGGTCAACTGAGCTTGAAGTCTCGCCGGTTTTACCCGCATCCCCCACCGTCACAGTCAGAATGTAATCCGTATCGCCGCCGGTTGAGACAACCTGGATCTGATAGTCTCCCGCCGCTAGGCTGTCAAAGCTAATCGCTTCAGGAAACATTCCCAGGGCTTTTCCACTGTAGAACACCGTGCCGGTGCTGTCTAGCAACTGCACCTCAGTATCAGCAACTGTGCCGTCGAGGGTGAGGCTAAAACTGCCGGGAGTGCTGAGGTTGAATTGATAGAGATCCTCTAGATCCCCAGTACCAACAAAACCTGTATGTGTTTGGCTGCCACTTAAAAGGTCAAGATTGATATCAGACATATACACCCTTTCGCTTTGAGCTTACAAGTGGGGGCTAGTGGACACAGCCGGTGGGCCGTTTGCAGTAGGGCATTAGCCCCCGTTTGCAGTAGGGCGTCGGCCCCACCGGCGGGCTAATGGCTAGAGCTGCGGAGTTCATTCACCTGAGCTATTCGCATGTGACTATCTTAATCAGGGTGAGCGGCGCTGTCAAGGGGTGCGCGAAAAAATTTTTTTTCTGTCCCTCACAAGACTGCGGGAGAGGGCCGGCGGGACAGCGCCGCGCCACGGGGGGGCGGCCACGGGGGGCCTACCGGGGCTCCCGTCAGGAGACTGCTGGCAAATCCGTGAGCGGTTAGGGGGGGTTTTCGGGGTTGGGGCCAGTTTCAACCTCACTCTGGTGACAGGGGCCCGCCCGACTCGCTCGATATGAGATAGAATAGTCGGAAGAGATAGCATAAGAATGAGCGCCCGCCTGTGATTCCCCGAGAATTCCTGAAAGATGTCGCGACTGAACGCGGCGTGACCAATACCGAACTGGAGGCTCTGTTCCTGGCTATGGAGGGCCAGCAGACAGAGGCCATTGCCAGCCAGCTCAACATTAGTGCGGATGCCGTCCGCAAGCGATTGAGCGAGGTTTACCATAAATTTCAAATCCCTGGAAAGGGGCCGGTGAAGCTGAGCCAACTGCAGCAGATCCTAGTGACGCGCTACCAGCAAGATGCAGAGATGCGACATCTGGCGTCCCCACAGAAAGGTGCCGGTGCCTCCGCTGCTCTGGGCCATGCCGGCAGCTCCGACACCCTGCCGCGCCAGGACTGGAGCGAAGTGCCGGAGGTGACAGTTTTTTACGGACGCACCGCAGAACTGGCCACCCTGGAGCAGTGGATCGTCAGGGATGGCTGTCGCTTGGTGGGGCTGCAGGGTCTGCCAGGGGTTGGCAAAACAGCTCTGGCCGTCCAGTTGGCCCACAGCATTGATGAGCAGTTCGAGTGTGTCCTCTGGGGCTCCCTGGAGAGCGCCCCACGCCCTCAAGAGCTTCTCACCGATCTGCTGCAATTCCTGGCCGGCACGGAGAAAGCCCCTTGGCCGGAAAGCGTGAATGAAGGGATCTCACTGCTGATTTCCGAGTTTCGGAACCGCCGGTGTTTGCTGGTGCTCGATAGTGTGGAGGCGATCCTGCGCAGCGGCGACCGGTTTGGCCGCTATCAGGAAGGATATGAAGAGTACGGGGCCATCTTCAGACGGCTCGGACAAGAACACCATCAAAGCTGCTTGCTACTGATTTCCCAAGAAAAACTCAGAGAAATTGCCCAGCTGCAAAGTCCAGCCGGCCTGATTCGGTCACTGCCACTAGACGGGCTGAAACCAGAGGAAGCAAAGGGTATCTTGCTAGCCAAAGGTTTGACTGGAGAGCGGCAGTGGTTAGAGCTGATTCGCAACTATCGGGGCAATCCCCTCGCCTTAAAGCTTGTGGCTGCCACGATCGAAGAAGTTTTTAATAAAGATGTGGGTGAGTTTGTTAAATTGGGAACTCTGGTACTCAGCCCGGATTATCGCGAACTTCTAGACGCTCAAGTCCAGCGCTTGTCCAATCTAGAAAAAGAAGTGCTGCGCTTTCTGGCTGGAGAAGACAAACCCGTCTCTTTCCAGAAATTGCGCACAAATCTGCCGGCGGTCGCCGCCTCCGACTTAATAGAAGCCCTGGACTCTTTGGGCGGCTGGCGCTCGCTGATGGAAAAAGCCCACAATCAAGAGACAGGTCAAACCCTTTTCGCACTCCAGCCGGTCGTGCGGAAATACCTGCTCAAATATGCCTTGCCAAATAAGAATTGATATCTCCAATCTAGAAACCCGGTTTCTTAAAGAAACCGGGTTTCTAGCCCCTTTTAGGCCCCCGCCGTTTCATCCCCCCGCATAACACCTTAATTACCAGCCGAGACTTATGTGATCTACTGCATTAACCCTGACTGCAAACAGCGTGAAAACCCTGAAAATCTGGAGTGCTGTCAAACCTGCGGCACTTCACTGCTCATCCATGAGCGATACCGGCTCCTCAAACCGCTGCGTCCGCTAGACCCGCGAACGTATACCGATATCTTTGAAGTCGATGATGGGGGAACCCGGAAAGTAATGAAGGTCTTGAAAGACAGCAGATCCCAACTCGTCGAGGGGTTTGAGCGAGAAGCCTTAACCCTGGAGTTGCTGGATCATCCGGGCATTCCCAAAGTAGACCTCGACGGATACTTCACGTTTACCCCCAGCAACAGCACCCGGGAACTGCACTGCTTGGTGATGGAGAAAATTGAGGGGCAGAACTTGGAGCAGTGGTTAGCCAAAGAAGGCCCTATTCCCTCTCAATCTCTAGCCCTAAATTGGCTGAGGCAATTGATAGAGATTCTAGAGCAGGTGCATAAAAGCGGTTTTTTCCACCGAGATATTAAACCCTCTAACATTATACTGAAACCCGACGGACAGCTGGTACTGATTGATTTTGGCAGCGTCAGGGAAATGACACACACTTACCTGGCGAAACTGAAGGGTGGGCTGAATCTTACAGCAATTATATCAGGGGGCTACACGCCACAGGAGCAAGTCGATGGCAGAGCACTCCCCCAATCTGACTTCTACGCCCTGGGGCGCACCTTTGTCCATTTGCTCACCGGCAAACACCCCAGTGAGTTTCTCTCCAACTCTGCCGGTCAGTTAATTTGGCAATACAGAGCGCCGCAGATATCAAAGCCGCTGGCTGATTTTATAGACGATATGATGGCGATATTGCCGGAAGAACGGCCCAAAACTACAGCAGAAATTTTGCGAGATTTGACGCCAAAAAGACTGCAGGTAAAAAGCGTGCAGCGCTTCTTAAGCTCTCGCAAGTTTAAATTTCTAGCGGTCGGGTTTCTCAGCATGGGAATCGCCAGTGCAGTTTCTTATTGGCTGTCACTGCCATTGCAGGCTGAGGCTATCGCTGCGCAGGGGCGAAAAAATATTATGGATGGGAATTTGAACAGGGCTCGCAAAGAGTTGGAACAGGCGCTGTCTATCAATCCGAAGGATGCAGTATCTCGCAGTGATTTGGGATTAGTTTGCAAAATGCAGCAAGAATTTGAGTGCGCCCTTGCCCAGTACCAGCAGGCACTCAAATTGGCGTCCGATGAGGTAATTCGCGCCACTATTCACTACAACCTGGGATTCCTGCATGAAGATCGCAGAGAATTTGATGCCGCCCTCAAGGAATATCAAATAGCCATGCAGGAACAGGGGGAAATAGGTGTCAATGCGACTAATAATTTCGCCCGGCTGCAAATATTGCATGAGTTCAACTATTCCTTGGCAATTGACTCGCTATTGAAAGTATTAGATCGGACTGAAAGCCCCAGATTGAGAGTGACGCTCTACAAAAATCTCGGCTGGGCGCTCTTGCAGCAAGGTGACTGCCGCTCGGCGGAGAAATACCTGCGAGAGGCGATCCGCCTGGACAAGGAGAATAGGGCAGCTCCCCACTGCCTGCTGGCTAAGGTACTGCAAGACAGTGATAAAATGCTGGCACCGGCATCCTGGAAAAAGTGCCGCGACTCTGACTCGGAAAATCTGCCCGAAGTGGAAATTTGGCAGCTTGACGCCCGCCGGTACTTAAACGCTCAAGTAAAAAAACGATGAAACACACAGGTCTAATTTTAGTTTTAACCCTGCCGCTCATTGGTGTGAGTGGGGGGGGTGCCCATCAGGGGGCGAGCGCAGTCACCCAGCTTGTTACGCAGGCGGGAGGGGCGATGGATGCCGGTGGCAATTTCCTGCTAGCGAAGTCAGTCTGCCCCCCAAAACAGCCTTGTATCCAAGACGGTCGCGGTGGGTCCACCGGCATCAATATCATCAGTCCGTGCGGAGGATCGATACTCAAGGTTAGCGAACTAAAGCTGTCTTGGTCTGCTGTCCCAGGTGCCAAAAGTTACAGCGTGCGGGTGGAGCGCTCAAAGCAGCCTCTTTGGGAGAAAATCGTAGAAAACCGCACTGAAATCCCTTTCCCCGCTGGCGAACTTACCCTTGAGCCAGACAAGGATTATGAACTGATTGTCGAGAGTGATAACAGAAAATCGGGGAGTGTGAGATTCCGGATGCTCGCTGAAGACAAAGCTCAGCAGGTGCGAGCTGAGGCTAGTGAAATTGCGGCTAATACCAAGCTATCTGCTGATGATAAAGCTATAAAATTAGCTGAGGTTTACAGGGAAAACGAGCTGTTCACCGAGGCAATTGAGACGCTTGCCGGTGCGGTCAAAAATGGCAGCCGGTCTGTGCCGGTGCACCTGATGCTTGGAGAATTATATTTAAAGGTAAAACTGCCGGGTTTGGCTGAGGCTCCTTACCAGCAAGCCCTGACTCTGGCGACCAGCGATACCGAGGCGCAAGCGAAAGCGCAAGTTGGGCTGGGGCGGGCGAGTGTGGCGCTCCAGAATTGGGAGCGAGCTATTAGTTCGCTGCAAGCAGCATACGCGATTTATGAAAGGTTAAAGAAGCCAGATGCTCCCCAAGTCGCGCAGTTATTGGGAGAGGTGTATGAGCGGAGCGGAAATCGGGATGAGGCAATTGTCTGGTATCAGAAAGCCAAGGCTGGGTATGAGGCTTTGGGGGACAAACTGCGCCAGGAAAATGTAGAGGAAATGCTGAGAAATTTAAGCCGGTGATATTCCCTCGTTCCCCTCTGATAACTGAATGTTAGTTTCCTGGCGATTGGAAAGAAGCTGTTGGCGAATCGGTGAGGGGTTAGACCTACAGCTAGTTCCTCCGCGATTAGCTAGGTTCCTGGCGATTGGAAATCGCGGCTATACAGACGAAGCCCGCCTACCCTGCGCGGCGTGCGCCAACGCGGGCTAAGAGTATAGCGAGACTCTCACAATCTGCGCGGTTTTTTTCGAGGAAAGGGGGGGAATTAGGTTCGCAGAAAGCTCCCCTCCCCTTTAACGGGGAGGGGTTGGGGGTGGGGTAAACCCCCCTATCAATTCGCCAACAGTCTCTTGTAAATCGCGGCTATACAAACGAAGTCCGCCTACCCTGCGCGGCGTGCGCCAACGCGGACTATCGCTTCCAGCCTGAGGCTGGGAACGAGAAACACCCGCCCTTTTGTTGAAGGGTGCAGTAGGAAACAAGGGTTAATAATTTCTTTAGCCCGCGTAGGCGGGCTTTGTCTGTATAGCCGCGAATTCCATTCGCCAGGTAGCTGTAAAGCCGCGAATTCCATTCGCCAGGTAGCTATCTGTAAAGCCGCGAATTCCATTCGCCCGGGCTCTCCCTCACAGCCAGTTTCCTGCCAAAATGAAAGCCGCCCAGTAATAAGGATGTCTGTAAGGATCGTCGTCATCCACGTCACGCAAGAATTTTACCTGCGCTTTTTGAAGTGCTTCCGCCTTACTCGCACCTTGCTTTAACTGGTCGTAAAACTCACCCATGAATTCAGGTGTGAAGGCATCGCTAACCTTCCACAGACTGGCCACTGTACTGCGCGTATAAGCTTTTAAGGCAACTCCAGCAATCCCCAAAGCAGCCTGCTTGTCTCCCTGGGCGGTTTCGCAAGCACTGAGAACCAGCAACTCAATCGGTTTGCGGCTACTTTGTGACCGGCTGCGGAGCAATCTATCTATTTCTCTCACTTTTATCTGGGTTTTCCAAGCGTAAATAAATGTGTCTTCGGGGTCAGAGCTGAACTGACCATGAGTGGCCAAGTGAACGACGGGAAAAGGTGTGGCGTTGATTTTCTCCTTTAATGCGTCTTGAGTAAACTCCTGATTCAGAAGCTCTTGACTCGGGAGAATTTTTTTGATATCATAGAGTTCCTCCCTGACATAAGGTAAAGCCTGCAACTCAGAAAGAAAGCCCTCTTTTTCGCTCACACCGGCAAGCAGGACATTCAACTGTGCCGGTGGCAGCGGTTTGGGATCTGGCAGTTGCGATCCCGGACTGACCGCAATGCTATATTTCTGCACCAGATATTGGTTCCCGTCGTGGAGTACAGCCATCGGAATGCCCTGCAAGGTAGTGTCCAGCACAAATACCAATGTCCCGCTTTCTGGCAAGTCGTGTTCCGCACTCCGAATTAGCCAGTCATAGAGCTTTTGCGCGAGAGGCACAATTGATTCCGGGTTCTCCTTGTTTGACAGCCTACCCTGCAGCTGATAGACAGTATCTGTAAACTCTATTTGAGAGACAGCAGCAGTGTAGCGGTGCAATTTTCCTGACTGGGGCAGCTTGAAAATAACTTCGAGCCGGTCTGACAAAAGGACAGGATAAATAATGGCTGCCGGTGGCTTCTCTGCCCTGTCAATGGGAACGAGATTTGGCAAATCGCACTGTAAATAATTCTCGATTTGTGCCAGCTGTAGGGTTCCAGTGACTTCCCGAGCTGTTTCAAGATTCTTTGAATTCGCACTCGCTCGATCGCTCAGGAGTAATTTCAGGTAATCTTTATAGATCCTTCCCACATCTTCTCGAACAGAGAGCTCACCATTTGGGTTGATCTGAAGTAAATCTTTGCGAACAAACTCCAGGTTTTTGACTGCTGCGCCGTAAGCCTGTATTGCGCCGTCAATATTTCCTTGTTTTTGCAAAATGAACCCTAACTGCGACTGCCACTGATAAGAAATCTCCGGTGCTTGAATCCCTTGGGCTACTACTACAGCTTTTTCGGTAAAGTTTTGAGCGCCATAAAAATCGTTGGCTCGCTCATAGAAACCGCCAAGACTGCCGAGAGCATAAGCCTCCCCTCGTTTGTTTTGCAAAAATCTTGCCTGTTGCAGCGCCTCTTCCGCATATTGAATAGCTAGGTCATTCCTTTTCATGCGGCTGAGACTTTCGGCAAAGTTCAGCTTGGCGGAAATTGCTGGCTGGGTTAGGGGAAGATTGGCAATGGCTGGCTGGTTTTGCAGCAAATCATCCAGCTGGGATTGGATTTCCGCCTGCCAGTCGCCCGTGTTATTATTCAATTCCAGCAACAAACTAAGCCGGTTTAGTTTCGCCTGGATTTGCGTGAGTCGATCGTCAGACAGATTGGCCGCCTGTAAATAGCAATCCAAAGCTTCTTCAGCCTTCTCTTTCGCCTCCTTTCCGGCAAAGCTTGGAAGGTTTCGTTTCAGGGTATAAAAAACTCGTTTTGTGTTGCCCAAACTGAGCTGCGCCGCACTGGTGCCGGCGGGAGAATTTAAAGCTCGGGCTATCTCCAGGCTTTGTTTTAAAGCCCCCTCAGACTTTTCTAGCTTGCCAATCACTCGCAGCACATCTCCCAGAGTCCGCAATCCAAGAGCGCTGATCGCAGCATTCGGCTGTTCTGGAATAGTTTGCTCACCCTCAGATGACGGCTCACAAATCTGGCTGTTCGCGCCGATACCCAAAGCCGGCAGCAATCTCTTGCAGGCGTGCCGGTATTGCCCCAAAGCTTGCAAAGCCAGACTCTGATTAATCAGACTCCCAGCCACACCCTCCTGATTGCCTATCCGCTCGTAAACCTCCATCGCTTCCTGCCAAATACTCAACGCTTCCTTAGGTTGTCCCATATTTAATTTATCGTGACCTCGTTGAGTCAGACATGGCGCAGCTGTTGACAAGTCATTTCCAGAACATTGCTCGCTGCTCAGCGCGCCATGCCCCCAGCTGAGCAACAGCGATATGCCGATTCCCAAAATCACATATTTCAGAAAAAATTGCACCCTGGTCAAAAATTCTAACCATTTTCTTCCCATCTTTTTTCTCTTCCTTGGCGCTCAGGCGCGTCTTGGCGGTTCACGATCATTCTCCCATACAACCCACCGGCATCACCGAAGGACTGGAGAGCGTAACTTTAGGAGCGTTTACCACAAGTTCCACCTCACCTTTCGCATTCATTACCCACCCTTGAGCTTCCACAAGCTCACCGGCACGGCGCGCCGGCGGCGCAGAAACAGGGGGGAAATCCTCTGGCTCACCGGCAACAGGAGCAGACGGATCTGCCCAACCGGCATTGCTGCTGAGTGGCTCCCTAGGGCTGGGCGGTTTGCCACCGCGCCCCGTAATAACCAAGTTACTCCTCTTGGGGTTTCCTGTCAAGCAGCGCCGGTCAATCAGCCCCGCCACATCCACAAAATTATCCGGCAAAGACAGTATCCCTTTAGTCGGGTCAACCTCTGGCGTTTTAATATCGACTGTCCCGTCAAATTGAGGGCCAAGTTGAGACGTTGCGGTAATGTCACTAGCCAGCGGGGAGGCGTCTCGGCTAACCTCTTTTCCCAAAATTCCTTGCAGGAAGATTCCTTGGGTGGAGATATTCACCTGTCCACCGGCACTCGCAACAGAATTTGCGGTGATGTCGCTATTTTCCAGAGCTGCTAATGTGCCGGTATTGATGCTGATATTGCCGCCGGTGGCGGTGCCGGTGGCATTGGTGGTTAAGCTGCTGTTGTGGCGCAGCTGGAGAGCGCCGGTTTGTAAGCTAATATTACCGCGATTGCCGGCTGCAGCTGTCGCCGCAATAGTTCCGCCGGCAAGCCGTATAAAATTCGCTCGCACTTCCAAGTTGCCGGCATCCCCCCTGCTTGTGCCGCTCACAGTGATTTCCGCCCCCTTGCCGACAGTCAGTAGCCCCGTTTCAATGCGCACATCTCCTGCAGCGCCGGCACCTAAAGTATTCCCAAACAAACCGCTTTTCACCTCCCCATCTGCAGAAGTTCCCTCCAGTTGCACTGACTCGGAAGCGCGGACAGTGAGATTTCCTCCTTTCCCCCTGCTATAATTCCCTGTTCCCACTCCTGTGCGCGAGCCACCCAGGACAGTCATCTGGCGGGTATTAACCGTCAAAGACCCCGCATTTCCCGGACCGAAAGTGTCCGCTGAAATTGCCGCGCCATCCCGGAGAGTCAGCCGAGGGGTGTTAATTGTCAAATCTCCCGCATTTTTGCTGCCCAAAGTAGCCGTAGCTAACCCACCTCTACCCACTAACTCCACAGACTCAGACGCATTCACCGTCAGGTTCCCACCCAGACCGGCACCTAAAGTAGATGTTGTAGCTCCCGCCCCATTCTGGATTATTAACCGGGGAGTGTTTATGGTCAAGTTGCCGGCATCTCCGGAACCAATGGCGCTAGCCGCAGCCAAGCCGGTGAACTTCGTAAATTCAGTTCCCGATGCCAGAATAGCTCTGATGGTTTCTTCTGTGACAGTGAATGGCTCTGACAATATGCCAGTCAGTTCCACGGATTGGGAGGCGTTTACGGTCAAATCTCCTCCCTTTCCAGATCCTACAGTAGCTGTTGACATGCCGGCACGAATGCCTCGCACGAGCAACCGGGGAGTGGTAACGGTCAAGTTTCCCGCACTGCCGGCACCGGAAGTTTGCGACACCACAGAAGCGCGATCAGTCACTTCTACAGACTCCGAGGCGTTTAATGTTATATTACCTCCCTGACCGCTGCTGGTAGTGGAAGCGGCGATTGTCGGTCCCTCCATAAAAACTCGTGCGGCATCAATTGATAAGTCCCCGGCATTTCCCTCAGCGATAGTGCCAGAGAATATCCCTCCTCTACGGATTAGCCTTAACTCTCCCGTGACAATTTTTAAGTCGCCAGCCGCGCCAGTATTCAAAGCGCCAGTAGCTAGGAACCCATTGTAAGTTTCCAGCAACTCCCTGGCGTTTACTGTCAGATTGCCGCCGCCACCGGCTCCCAGCGTGGCGGCTACAACCCCCGCTTTATCTCGCACAGTTAACCGTCCAGCATTCACTGTGACACTGCCTCCGTCGCCGCTACCAAAGGTAAAACTTCCTAAACCATTGAGAACTTCAGGCAATGCTATTGACACCTCATTTGCGGGGTCAAATCTGCTTGAACTCGTGCCGGTGCCCTGGATTTCCACCGCACCGGCAGCATCCACCGCCAGATTCCCGCCGGCACCGCTGCCGGCAGTAAAAGAGGCAGCTATCATCCCATTTCGGACTGACAGGGAGCCAGTCTTTATTGTAACATCCCCAGCGGCTCCCGTGCCAAAGGTGCCGGTGAGCAAGCCGTTGGGAAAGTCTGACGGTTTCAGCGCTCCAATCGCAAACTTTAACCCTAATACTGCCACGGATAAATCTTCACCACTTCCAATCATTTCTACTGATTCGGAGGCGCTGACGCTCACATTCCCTCCCGATTGGGAACCCAAAGTAAACGAGGCAATGCGCGAACCTCCTGCAATCGTCACCCGTCTGCCTATCACTTGAATGTCGCCACCCCTTTCGCCACTGGCATCGACGGAAGCTTGTCCTGACAGTTGGATATCCCCAAATTCTGTGGCTAAGTCTTGATTGCTCAGGGCTATTTTTCCGCTGCCAACAGTCATTAGCAAGGAGCCATTCGCAACAGATGCCAGCTCAATTCTTCCTGCCGGTGCGGTGAGGGTGCCGCCCTCAATTGCGATGTCACCGCCGGCGAGGGCTAAGGTTTGTGCCGGTGGCACAGCCAGATTTGATCCCTGTACGCGAATCGGGTTAGCAGCTTTTCCCCATTGCAAACCTGCCGGCACACTTACTGTCAGCAGGGGCGCGGTTTGAGAGGGTGTGGCGCTGTAGGTGCTGCCATCGGCAAATTTGATTGCAGAAGCAGAACTTCCCAGAAATGAGCCGCCGATATCCAGTTTGGCATTGGGGCCAAAAATAATCCCGCTGGGATTGAGTAGAAATAGGTTAGCGGTGCCGTTGGTTCGGATTGAGCCATCAATGTTGGATATGGAGCCTCCTGTAACGCGGGTGATGATATTTTGAATGTCTGGGGAGTTGTTAAAGAACGCTCGCGTGCCGGTGGGGACAGAAAATTCCTTAAAGCTGTGGAAGAGATTGCCTCCCGCACGGGTGCCGGCGGTAATTTCCAGGGTTTCGCCAGAGGGAGTCACGGCGGAATTGACCGGCAGGGTAGCATCGGGCACAATTTGAGCGAATGCCGGCGGGTAGGGAATGCCGCTGGTCCCAGCAAGGGCTAGGAAAAGGGTAAAGTTTTTCAGTTTTTTGGGCAGATTGTTCATTTTTCAGATACACCTCTGTGTCAGAAACCGGGTTGCTTCGGTTTCTTTTTTGCGTTCTCTCAAAACGAGATAAAATGACCGCTGATATCGGCTGCAGTTGCGTTCAGCACCGCCCCCAGCGAATTCCCATTCAGCTTGATGTCTGTGCCTTCAATGATACCATCTCCATTGGGGTCTATATCTTGATAGCGGACGTAGCCGCTGACAATCGCTTGCATTTCTTGGACATTAGCGCTAACCTCCCCGATAAAATATTGCTGGATTATCCCAGAGAAAGGCGTTTGTAAATTAGGGTAGGACTTGAAATAATCCAGCAATTGCGAACTGATGGACTCGGCATCAGAGTCTGATAGCTTTAACTTTTTCAGCTGTTCCTTCAGCTCGTCCCGCACAGACAATGTGAAAGGTTCCAAGGTGATATTAGCCTCTGACAGTCCTCCTGTCAAGCCGATGCGGTCGCTCACTTTATCAAAGTCGATAATGATATCTGTCTCGTTTGATTTGGCTGCAGCCGCATCCGCTCTCAGGACAAATATATCGCTATCTGAACCTCCTGTCAAGACATCTTTCCCCAAATCGCCAATCAGGGTGTCGTTTCCCTGTCCGCCAATTAGCAAGTCATCATCTCGACCGCCGCGCAAGAAGTCATTTCCAGTGCCCCCATCGACTAAATCTTTACCTTTGTTGCCGTTGATGGTATCATCACCGCTGTCGCCATAAATCCGGTCGTCATCTTGTCCCCCTTGAAGGAAGTCAGTCCCTTCTCCGCCGAACAAAACATCCTTTCCTGCATTGCCGTTAACGAGCTCACTATCCGACGCTCCTCTTACGGTGTCGTTTCCATCGAGGGCGCGGAGCCCACCTGCATAGCCGGCCAGAAGTCCAGGAGTTAATTGAACATCGTCTGGAAGAGAAGGGTTGAAGTTTAAGTCAAAAAAGTTTGGGTTAGCAAAAGGATTGCTGTTGGGGTCGAGCGGAGGGCCAAATAAAGTTGTCGTCATGGTTGAAGAATCCCCTACAAACTCTGTAAAATATGTCAGGGCATCTGCGCCGGTGGCCGTCTGCGTGGGGGCAGGCACGGGGGCAGTCCCCCTGGGGGGCCTGAACCTACAGGTCCTGGCTCTAGCTCCTGCGACAAACGAAGTTTTCAACCGCCGGAAAACCGTGGGACCAATCGGGGCGGCGGGTCAATTTTCTATCTGCAGACTATTCTAGTTTAATGACTGGCACGGAGCGCTAAATTTAACAAAATTTTACACAGCCACTTGTGCCGGCGCGTCAGGGAGGAGAAAGCCGGTTGCAGGCACTCCAACTTAAAATTATCTTATAAGTAGGGTGAGAATCGTGCGAGAGTGCGGCACCCTCAATCTTTGAATTCCTGTCAAGGAGCTAAAATGTCAGAACCTCCTATCCTGTCGGACTCGGAATTGCGCGAGTGGCTTTTGGGACTAGAAGAAGCCAACCGCAACAATATATTTTGCCACTGCCGCCGGTGCGGTGCCGAGTGGGTGGACTCTTCCTTCCAGGCTGTTTGTGCCGGCTGCGGCAGTTCCGATGTGGAGCGCATCTCGTGCTGGCAGTTCCCAGATGACTGATATAATGTTCGCTAGCATGTTTCTTGTAGGGTCAAGCCGGCGGCACCGGGTAGGGCTAAAGCCCAACTACGAACTTTTGGGCTAAAGCCCAACTACGAACTTTTGGGCTAAAGCCCAACTACGAACTTTTGGGCTAAAGCCCAACTACGAACTTTTGGGCTAAAGCCCAACTGCGAACCTTTGGGCTAAAGTCCAACTACAAACGGCCCACCGGCATGTCCAGCCCTCGTCCTCTTCCTTCTTGGCGTCTCTTCACGGGGGCGGTTCATTATAAAGCCCCACGCCCACGCCCCACGCCCCACGCCCAATCCCCCATTTCCCGTTTCCGGAGGTTAAACTATCTATCATAAAACCTACCGGCTGCCTTTATGAGCCTGTGCGTCAACCCCAACTGCCCAAAACCGGAAAATCCTGACACTATCCAATTTTGTCAAAGCTGCGGCTCTGAGTTGCTGCTGGCAAAGCGCTATCGGGTGACTCGTTTGCTGAGCCCTAAAGGTAACTTTGGCAAAATTTATGAGGTCAGCGACACCGGCACGCCCAAACTTCTCAAAGTTCTCACGAGCGATCGCCCGCAAGCTGTAGAATTATTTCAGCAAGAAGCGCAAGCCCTAAGACAGCTCAACCATCCAGGGATTCCCAAAGCAGATGGCAACTTTATCTTCTTTGCCCGCAACAGCAAAATGCCGGTGCAATGTCTGGCGATGGAACAAATCCAAGGGATAGATTTGGCGGACTATCAGAAACAGCGAAAAAATCGCCCCCCCGACCAAAAGTTAGCGGTGGAATGGCTGTCCCAGCTAGCGGGGATTTTGCAGGCGGCACACCAGCAGAACCTTTACCACTGGAATATCAAAGCCACCAAGATTGTCCTCAAGCCAGACGGTCAGCTAGTGCTGACTGATTTTAGTGCGGTCTGGCAAGTCGCGGCAACCGCCGTGGTTGGCAGTAACAAAGCTGGGTTTTACACTGCCGGCTACACGCCACCAGAACAGCAGAAAGGCTCTCCCGTGCCGCAATCAGATTTCTACGCCTTGGGGCGCACTTTTGTTTATCTGCTCACCGGCAAGCAGCCCACTGACCCCGCCATATACAATTCTAGCACAGATCAGTTGCAGTGGCGCAATTTCGCCCCCAATATTTTGCCGGCGCTGGCAGATTTGATCGATAAACTGATGGCTCCCTCCGTTAAAGATCGCCCAGCAAGCGCCGGCGTGATATTGCGGGAGCTGGCACAAATTGAACAAACTCTCAATTCCAGCCAGACTGTTCCTGCACCGGCGCAACCGCAAGTTCCTGTGCCGGCGCAACCGCCAGTTCCTGTGCCGGCGCAACCGCTACCCGCTTTTCAAATCCCGTCAATACCGTCTCCCGCATCCTGGGGAATCTCTCCAGGAGAATGGGGCTTTTGGTGGCAGTGGGTTCTGGCGACTGTGCTGGGAAATCTTGCCGGTTGGCCTTCCGGTCTGGTGGTGGCGCTCGTCCTGTCTCTCCGTGCCGGCAACACCTGGGCTTATGCCGCTTTATTTGGTTTGCCAGGGATTGGCGTGGGAATTATGCAGTGGGCGATCTTGCGGCAAATCGTCAAGAAAGCCGGCTGGTGGGTGCTAATAAATTTTGCCGGCAGTGCCGTATTCGGCGCGCTGTTCGCTGTCGGGAATCTTGACCTGTCGGGTGCCGGTGACTGGGCGAAGTTCGGTGCCCTCATGGGAGTTTGTGTTGGAATCGCCCAGTGGTTAGTTTTGCGGCAAATCGCTGGCAGTGCTGGCTGGTGGGTGTTGCTGAGTGTCGCCCTCAATACTGCCGGTTTAGCTGTTTTGGGTGCCGGTCTGACTGGCTTGAGAAATATTGTACTGGCTGTGACGCTAACTGTAGTGATGGCTGCTATCTTTGCAGCGGTTACGGGATGGATGCTGGTTTGGCTGTTGCGCCGGTCTGTTGCAGAGGCGGTAAAGTGATATAGCGGTTCTGAGTTGGATGAGCGTGTTTGCCCAGAAACCCGGTTTCGTAGGGGCGGGTCCCCGTGCCACTGGTGTCAACTTAAGCTGTGTTCCGTAGTCTCCCGGCGGTTGAAACCGCAGCTATACAGACAAAACCCGCTTCGGCTTGGGTTTTAAAATTCCCGCTCTTTTCTTAAGTCCGCGTTGGGCGAAGCCCTTCCCGAAGGGTAGGCGGACTTCGTTTGTGTAGCCGCGATTTCCAATCGCCAGGAGCTTAAGTTGACACTAATGGTTCCCGTGCCCGCCCTCTTTCGGGTTTCTCAGTCCCTCACTAATATGAGAAAGGCTATAAGGTGCGATCTCCCAACAGAAAACGCACCCCACAATTAAAACAGCAACAGCAAGGGCAGAATTTTCCCCAGCGGATTCAGCACATCTCCCAACGTGTCTGAAACACTCGCCAACCCAGATTTCCCCACTACAATCACATCATTTGGGCGAAGCGTGGGATTCGTTTTATCATTAATCCCTTCCTGAAAATCCACCTCCACACCCCGCTTTGAAACCGTCCCGTTCGGATTCAACCGTATCAGTTCCACCTTCCCTTTCCGCGCTCGATTGTTAAACCCACCGGCAGCCAGCAGCGCCTGATTCAAAGGCGTATTTGGCGGAACCTCCACAGAGCCCGGCTTCACCACCTCCCCCACAACATTCACCGTCATCTTATCCGGCGAAAAACTAGCCGCAGCGAGCTGGGGCGCTTCCTCTGGATTGAGCGCCGTAGCCGTAGGAATAACAATCGTATCTCCCTCTTGCAATATCGCATCTTGCCGCAAATCCCCCGCTTGCAAAAGCTCCCACAAATTGACATTAAACGTCTGTTCCGAACCCTCCCTCGTAAGCCGGCGCACCCGAATCTGGCGGATATCAGCTGACTGCGTAATCCCACCTGCTACTTGCAGCGCCCGCGTCACAGTCGGCAAATCTCCATCCTTCTCCGCTTTTACCACATGAGTGCCCGGACGAGCCACTTCCCCAATCACCGCAACATTCAGCGGCTGACTCTTATCCGCCGCAAAATTAGCCGCCGCTAATTGAGAGGATTCCGCCAAATTCACGCCCGAAACCGTGGGAATTATAATCGTATCTCCCGACTGCAATATCGTATCCTGCTGCAAATCGCCCTCTCGCAACAGCCGCCACAAATCCAAGGCAATAATTTGCTCCCCACCGGCTTGCGTCGAGCGGCGTATCGCTACCCGGCGCAAATCCGCCGAAGGCGTCACACCCCCCGCAGCTTGCAGCGCTCGCGTCACCGTCGGGCGCTCCCCCATATCGCTCGGCTTTACTGCATAAGAACCCGGTTTAGAAACCTCCCCAACCACCGCAATATTTACCGGCTCTGTTTTAGGAGCCGCAAAGCTAGCCGATGCTAATCTCGACGCTTCTGCTAAATTCGGAGCCGGTGCAGTCGGGATAAAAATACTGTCCCCATCCTGCAAAGTCAAATCTTGACGCACATCGCCCCCCTGCAACAGCGCCCACAAATCCACCCCAATTATCTGCTCCGCACCGCTTCTTTGGGGGCGGCGCACCCGCACTTGACGCAAATACGCCGCTTGCGTAATTCCCCCAGCGGTTTGAATCGCCTGCGTTATCGTTGGGAATTGAAGCCCGCCTTTGCCATCGGGCGTGCCGGTGAGGGTAATGCTGTAAGAACCGGGACGGTTTATCTCTCCTGAAATTGCCACTTTCAGGGGGCGAGGCGCGACCAGAGTTAGGGTGCTAATCGGAGTTCGGATGAAGCGGGTATATCTCTGAGAGACAACAGCCGCCGCCTGTTCCAAAGTCATTCCCTGCACTGAGACTTTGCCAATTAAAGGCAAATTCAGCGAGCCGTTGACAAGTATTTGGTATTCCCCACTGTATTCCGACACATTTACAATATCTAGGCGGACGCGATCTCCCGCTCCTAAAGTGTACTCTCCCTGCTGGGCTTCAATTGCAGAAATAGTTGGCTGCAGTGCCGGTTGGGGCGGCGGAACTGAGATGGCTGCCATTCCCCCTGTAACCGATGCGGCGGGTGCCGGCGGTTGCGGTTTGCTAGGCATAGATTGCGGTTTGCTGGCAACTGCAGGAGGCGTCAGCGCCGGCATTTGTCCAGTGATAACCAAAGCTTGATAGACAAATGCCGCCACCTCAGCCCGAGTCGCCTCCCGACTGGGATTGAGAGCCCGAACATTGGGGTAATTCACCACCATGCGGTTTTCTAATGCAGCAGCAATGCTGTTGCGAGCGTATTCAGGTACGCTCGCTGCGTCTTCAAAATAAGTATTTAAACTCGACGAGCTGACTTTGGCCGGTTTCAGGTTCAATCCCCCCACTAAAGCCACCAGCGCTTCCGTGCGGGAGATATTTTGGTCGGGATTGAAGAGGTTTTTAGAGTTTCCGCCCATAAATCCCATTTGATAGGCGGTTTGAATGGCGGTGTGAGCCGGGTGACTCACCGGCACGTCCGCGAACTGAACTGCAGGGCGAATGGGAGATTTCTGAAAAGCTTTTTGTATTATAGCAGCAAATTGAGCGCGTGTCAAGGGCGCGTCCGGGCGAAAAGTGCCGTCGGAAAATGCCGGCATAACCCCCCGCGCCACGAGGGGTTCGATGAAACTTTGCGCCCAGTACCCGCGCAAGTCAGCAAGCGGCTGTGGGGAAGCTTGCGCCAGTTTTTGCGCCAGTTTTTGCGCTAGTTTTTGCGCCAGTTTTTGCGCTACTTGTTTCGCCTTTGAGGCTGCCGGTGGGGCTGCCGGTGGGGCTGCCGGTGGGGCGACTGACTCTATCGGCAATTCCGAGTCGGTACCGGCAATCACCACATAGCTACTAGCCTCCAGTTCGGATTGGGGGAGTGGCAAATTTGAAACAGCGCCGGCGCTGAGGGTATTGTACTGAATGAGCGCAGCGGTCGTGCAAATCGCAACAGTCGGCAGACGCATAAAAGTAGCCTTGCTGTTATAGGGAGTTAAATCTCAGTGCGAAAAGTCACCCGACTCCACTCTTGGAGTGGACATGTCGAGCCAAGCGAGCTGTTATTACACAGGTGCTCTCCACTGATACCCAAACCCCCGCCGGCAATCAGGACATGTTTCCCCGTGTGGCCGATATTTCAGGCTTGCCCCGCCCTTACCAGTCCAAAAGTAGCGGAAAGCTGATAGCCTAAAAGGCAAAGAGAGTTCTGGACATCGCAGATTGAAAACGCGCTCTAGTTACTGGCAGCTGCTGCCCTACATCCGCCCCCAGTGGCCAACCGTCGCTCAGGCGCTGGCGTGCACTCTGGCGTTTACCGTGTTTTGGCCAATTCTGGCGTGGCTGGCCGGTCGCATGGCCAATTTTGTCGGCAACGGCGATGTGGCTGCGATCGCCCAGCTGAGCGGCTTGACGGCTATGATTTTCCTGATCCGGGGCACGGTGCAGTATGGCCAAGACGCCCTGATGGCTAAAGCGGCTTTGAAAATTGCCTTAGATTTGCGCAAACAAGTCTACGCGCACTTGCAGCAACTCAGCCTCAGCTACTTTGTCACCGCCAAAACCGGCGACTTGTCCTACCGGCTCACCGAAGATATCGACCGCATTGGGGAAGTCATTAATAAACTCTTCCACCAGTTCGTTCCCTGCGTGTTGCAGCTGATTGTTGTTGTCGGCTACATGATCTGGCTCAACTGGCAGCTGACGCTCGGCACGATTGTCGTTGCCCCACTGATGGCGGTGTTAATTGGCTGGTTCGGGGAGCGACTGCTGGCTGTCTCCCGCCGCGCTCAAACTCGCATGTCCAATTTATCCTCTCTGCTCACTGAAATGTTCGGCGGGATTCGCCTCGTGCAAGCTTTTGCCGCTGAAGAGTACGCCCTTGACCGCTTTACTAAGGAAGCCGAACATAACCGGCAGGCGAAATATCTGGCGGAGCGAGTGAGGGCGCTGCAATTTGTGGTGGTTGGCTTTCTGGAAGCTGTGAGCGTGCTGCTGCTGTTTTTCCTGGGAGGCTGGCAAATTTCCCGAGGCAATTTGACGGGTGCCGGTTTTATCAGCTATGTGGCAGCAGTGGCGATGCTGATTGACCCGATTTCCCTCACCACCAGCAACTACAGCGATTTCAAACAAGGCGAGGCGTCTTGCGATCGCATCTTTGAACTTCTAGCCATCGCGCCGGCAGTCGTGGAAAAGCCAGACGCGATCGCTCTCCCTCCTGTCACCGGCAAGGTGGAATATCGCAACGTCACCTTTGCCTACGATACCCCAGAACCCGCAGGACAGGCGTCTCGCCTGTCCAATCCCCAACAATCCCCCAATCCCGGCACCCCAGTCCTGCAAAACCTAAGCTTGCTGGCGCGTCCCGGGGAAGCGATCGCTCTGGTTGGCCCTTCGGGTGCCGGCAAAACCACACTGGTGAATTTGCTCCCCCGTTTTTATGACCCCCAAGCCGGTGAGATTCTCATCGATGGCGTTAATATCCGAGATGTGACTCTGGGCAGTTTGCGCCGGCAGATTGGCATTGTCCCCCAGGATGTCACCCTATTTTCTGGCACCATTGCCCAAAATATCGCTTTCGGTCAGGCGCGGTTCGATATCAAAGCGGTGGGGGCGGCGGCTGAAATTGCTAACGCCGACCAGTTTATCACAGAGCTGAGCGATGGCTATCACACCTGGGTGGGAGAGCGCGGCGTTAATTTGTCGGGAGGTCAGCGCCAGCGGATTGCGATCGCCCGCGCGGTGCTGCTCAACCCCCGGATTCTGATTCTGGATGAGGCGACTTCTGCGCTGGATTCGGAATCGGAAACTTTGGTGCGGGAAGCTCTGGAGCGGGTGATGCGCGACCGCACGGTGTTTATTATCGCCCACCGGCTCGCTACGGTGCGCCGCGCCGACCGCATTTTAGTTGTGGAGGGGGGGCGCGTTGTCGAAGAAGGCACCCATGAGGAACTCTTGGAGCGTGCCGGTCGCTATGCCGGTTTCTACGCCCAGCAGTTCAGTTAGGTTTTGGGCATTGGGCATCACGCAAAAGGGCATCATCGCACTGCTGTTAAGCTGTTACGCTTTTAATATGCTTATTTTAGAAAGGGGCAGATCCTCCAGAGCCGCGTTCCCATGAGGAGCCTGGTAACGCGGAATAGAGATGGATAGCAAAAATTAAATGCGCAAAAGCTTAATCTTCTTTATAAGACAATCCCGATGCCCCATGCCCTATGCCCCATGCCCAATCCACGCATCCAAAATCCACGCATCCAAAATCCACGCATCCCCACGCCCAACCTATAGCTTTTCCAAATACTTGAGCAGATCGGCCATTTCTTGCGGGTTGGGCTGGAACTGGGGCATGGGGGGGGTTTCGCCACTGGTGACTTGATGGATGAGGCTAATTCGGGATTTGTGCTGGGAGATGCTCTCCAGGCTTGGCCCAACTCGCCCGTGCCCTTCCACGCCGTGACAGCCGGCGCAGTTCATTTGAAAGATGGCGTATCCTTGCACCGGATCGCCGGTGAGGGATAAAACGCTTTTGATATAAGGGTCGGATATCTGAAACTGGTAGACGCCGGCAAGTACCAGCAGCATGGCCAGAAAAGCTGCCAGCGCCACTAAGGCCAACTGCAGGAGCAGATTTTGCTGTTCGGGTTTGGCCAGTTGGTTGTCCAAAACGTCTCTAGTTAAAGAAAGATGAACAAAAAGTTTTTCGATTATTAACATAGCTTAAAAGTGCCAGGTCGTGTGGGCAAAGCGCCGGTCTGGAGGTTGGGGTGGCCCGGAAGCCCCCCCGGTGGGGGTGCGGCTGTTCATCCCTGGAGATGTGGGAGGCTCTTTTTTATGACTCCAGAGCTAGTAGTATGAGAAATGGGAAAAAAACCTTAACTTATTGCGCGAGACACAAGGAGTCATAAAATGGTAGAGCCTCTGCTTTCAGGGATTGTGCTGGGTCTGGTTTTCGTCACCCTGGCGGGCCTGTTTTTTGCTGCGTACCAGCAGTACCGGCGCGGCAATCAGCTCGGTCTGTAGTTAGGGTTTAGGGGTTAGGGCTTAGGGGTTAGGGTTTAGGGGTTGGGGAAAAGCCAATGCCCCCAGTCCCGCCGCCACCCCCAATCCCCCACCCCCAATCCCCAATCCAAAATCCTTGCATCCAAAATCCAAAATCCCCCCCTTAGCTGGCAAGCCGGTAGAAGGTTAAGGCTGTGTTGCCGTAGACTTTCTGCCGGCACGTTTCTAGGGGGGGAATGGTTTCGGGGACCTGCCGGTCCCGACTGTGTTCGGCGGCGAGTTCGCCTTCGGGTGCGAGGAGTTGGCCCCCGGCAATCGCTTCTAGCACCGGCTCGTAGAGGTTGCTGGCGTAGGGCGGGTCGAAGTAAATTAGGTCAAATTGCTCACCGGCAAGGGGTTTCAGTCGCCCGACGACATCCCCCCGCACGACTTGGAATGTTTGCTCGGGGGTGGCGACGCGCTGCCAGTTCTGCCGGATGATGGCGCAGGCGGCTCCAGATTGCTCGATTCCCACAACGGCTGCAGCGCCGCGACACAGGGCTTCTGCGCCCATCGCACCGGTGCCGGCGCACAAGTCCAGCCACCGGCAGCCGGCGATTTTCCCCTGCCAAATATTGAATACCGCCTCTCGCACCCGCGCCGGTGTGGGGCGGGTGTCCAAACCGGGTAAGGTTTTCAGCTGCCGGTTGCCGTAGATTCTCAGGCTCATGGAGGAATGGGGGTGAAAGTTTTTAACTTTCGGCCTACTTTACGTTCCGTTACATTCTAATGCTCGTCTGAGAAGCCGCAAAGAATCTTCAAAATTTCTGAGCACTGTGTGCCGGCGGGTGCCGGAAGAACCCCACCCCCCAACCCCCTCCCCGCCGGCGGGGAGGGGGAGCAATCAAGGCGTAGGACCGGCCTCCCGCCTGTCCCCAAAAGGTATAATCAACCGGCCAAAACCGGCATGCGGACTCGGTTGACGAAGTTGGCCAGGATTTGCAGGCCGGTGGTGGAGGATTTTTCTGGGTGGAACTGGACGGCCATCAGGTTGTCGCGGGCGATGGCAGCGGTTACGGTTTGGCTGCCGTGGGTGACAGTGGCGGCGCGAACTTCGGGGTTAATCGGGTCTACGTAGTAGGAATGGACGAAATACACCCAGGGAGTTGGGGGTAAATCCCCCCACAGGGGGATGTCGGGCTGGGTGAAGTCCAGCCGGTTCCATCCCATGTGGGGAATGGTGAGTCCGGGTTCGGGTTTGAACCGGCGCACCGCACCGGCAATCACGCCCAAACCCGGTTCGCTGCCTTCTTCGCTGCTGTCAAAGAGGATTTGCAAGCCGAGGCAGATGCCGAGAAAGGGTTTCCCGGATGCGATCGCTTCTTTGACGGGTTCGATTAAGTTGCGCTCGCGCAGGTGTTGCATTGCGGGGTCAAAGGCTCCCACTCCCGGCAAAACTACGGCATCCGCCTGGTGGATTTCCGCCGGCACGTCTGTTATTTTTGGCGTCGCACCGGCATTCTCCAATCCTTTGCAGACGGAGTGCAGGTTGCCCATATCGTAATCTACTATTGCGATGGTTGGCACTGGTTTGCTCTCTCTCCCTTGAAGTTTTTGCTATTTTGTTTTATTATTACATATGGGGGGTTGCATATTCCTCGTTCCCAGCCTCAGGCTGGGAAGGCTCGCCGGGAGGCTCCGCCTCCTCCCACCGTATTGCTAGGTTCCTGGCTCTAGTTCCTGCGGCAAACGAAGCGTGCCGGTGGGCTAAGAGGAGAGGGGAACTGTCAAAACATGCGCGTTTTAAAATTGTTTTTGTTCTGGCTGGGTTGCTAGGTTCCGGGCGATTGGAAATCGCGGCTATACAAACGAAGCCCGCCTTCGCGGGCTAATACAAGAGCGATACTCTCAAAAATTGCGCGGATTTTTCCTCGTTTTACTCGTTCCCAGCCTCAGGCTGGGAACGCCTATTTGGAGGCTCTGCCTCCCTCTATGGAATTTCTTGAGCGATATCCCACCGGCAAGGAGTATAAACTCAATGAATTCGCCTATAATATTATCATGGAGTTGGCGGCTTGTAAAGCACCGGTTGCCAGCTTGGCGCACCGGTGGGGCTAAAGCCCAACTACAAACGGTAGGGCATTAGCCCAACTAGAAACGGTGGGGCATTAGCCCAACTAGAAACGGTTTTTTGGAGGGGGAAAGGCACGGGAGACGGGTTTTGTCTGATCAGTTGCGGTTTCAATTGCCGGTGTTTGTTAATTAAGGGAGTGGTGGGTTGGAAAAGGCTCGGTTGGGGATTGCGGGGAGGGGTTTGGGTGCCGGTGGGAGTGCCGGTGGGGTGCCGGTGGGGCGGTTGCTGGATTCCTAGTTGGGTGACAAAAGGCGTTTGTACCCAAGGATGGAGTTCGGAGCTCGAACGATGGACCTCGGAGCTCGACTGATGGACCTCGGAGCTCGACTGATGGACCTCGGAGCTCGACTGATGGACCTCGGAGCTCGACTGATGGACCTCGGAGCTCGAACGATGGACCTCGGAGCTCGAACGATGGAGCTCAGAGCTCGAACGATGGAGCTCAGAGCTCGAATGATGGAGCTCAGAGCTCGAATGATGGAGCTCAGAGATCGAACATTGAACTTCACCGGCACGATTGGCGCACGGGTGGGGCATTAGCCCAACTACGAACCGGTGGGGCATTAGCCCAACTACGAACCGGTAGGGCATTAGCCCAACTACAAACCTGTGTGCCGGCATGGTTGACCGACTGGCACGCGCCTTGGGCCAGCAGGCTGCCGGCATTTTTTGTTTCGGCTGTTCTTCTGCGAGGGGGCCGGCAAAATCGTGAAAAGCTGATTCTGTCGCAGATCCCCTCGCTCTCGCTCCTGAAGCGGGTTTCAGCGATTTCGGAGGGGGCTGGAGCGAGTTTTGTTAGTACAAACTCAGCCCCCCCCGCAAACCGCCTCTAGACAGCCGGTGCTGTAAGGGTGTAAGATGGAGGGGTCGCTTCCCTTCGGGGAAGTGGAATTAATTGAAACATCGTACAGATTTTACTCGACGTTAAGCTTTTTGTGTCGCTTCCCTTCGGGGGAGTGGAATTAATGGAAAGATTTCACCACCAAAGGTGTTTACTAGATTGGCTGACGAAATTGTTGAGAGAATAGGTATGGAAGCCGGACAACCTAAAGCTAGAGCAATTGTAGTTTATGGAGTACAACATACTGTATGGACTAAAGATAGACCAGGACATCGGTGGATAGGGGAAACTGTTCAGGTTAGGTTTAACTATATTACTGTTCAAGGCGTAAAACGATTTGGAGCTGAGATGCTTCTACCCACAGCTGTAATATTAACAGGATTTCATCCCCTAGGTCTAGTAGGCAACCAGTATCTTGGGGCAGTCAAAAAAGATGAAAATAGAGAATTTAAAATTTATACATGCAATCCCAAACCAGATGTGCCAGCTCTCTATTATTCATCTGAGCGCACAAAATCTGTTGTCCTCTTTGATTTAAGTATGACAGAAGGAGAAATGTTAGAATGGTTGTATCCAAATGAGAGCAATCCGGAACCACCAAAGCTACCCAGAATATAAACTACTGTTGGTTACTGATATAGGTTCAATACCCATCGCTGGCGCAGTGCTGAGTCGCTTCCCTTCGGGGGAGTGGAATTAATGGAAACACTGCGAGACAGGGTTTCAATTCTGTCAGCTGCTCGACAGTCGCTTCCTTTCGGGGAAGTAGAATTAATAGAAACCGAACGTGTGGCATTCCCAGTTCCATTTGAGTTTTGGGGTTACGGTGCCTTGTTTGAGTTCAGTGTGTCGCGTTGGTTGCCCCTTAACAGGGCGTTAGCAGTTGGGAAAAAACATGAACATTAGAGAATCAATAATTTCTGATTTAGGCGCTATTCATGCCTCGCACAAGAACGCATTTGGTGAGCCCGAAGGCCCTATTGTTGCTCAACTTGCTTGTGACATATTGAAAGATGAATCAGCGCAGCCATTGCTCTCGCTGGTTGTAGAACAACAAGATGAAATTGTAGGTCACGTTATTTTCAGTTCATTGAAAATCGAAGGGGTTGAACACCTATCTGTCTATATCCTTGCGCCCCTAGCTGTGTCTAAAAACTTTCAACGACAGGGCTTAGGGACTCAACTCATCACTCATGGCTTAAATATCCTAAAATCGCAGGGAGTTGATGCAGTCTTTGTATATGGATCCCCAAGTTATTACGGACGTATAGGGTTCAAATTAGGCCATTCTATTGCCGCCCCATACGAACTTGAGTATCCAGAAGCGTGGATGGCATTGGAGTTAAAGCAGGGCTGTTTATTAAAGGTTCAAGGTTTAGCGAAGTGTTGTGACTCATTAATGTCGCCAGAATATTGGTAAAAGTCGCTTCTCTTGGGGGAAGTGGAATTAATGGAAACCCGGTTTCTTGCCCCCCGCCGAACCCCAGAAACCGGGTTTCTGCGACAGCATTGGCATCTAACCCGAAATCTTGATTGAGAAACCCGGTTTCTTGCCCCCCGCCGAACCCCAGAAACCGGGTTTCTGCGACAGCATTGGCATCTAACCCGAAATCTTGATTGAGAAACCCGGTTTCTTGCCCCCCGCCGAACCCCAGAAACCGGGTTTCTGCGACAGCATTGGCATCTAACCCGAAATCTTGATTCAGAAACCCGGTTTCTCTATCCTCGCCCGAAGCCAGAAAGAAACCCGGTTTCTTTATGCCACACCCCATCCCTTACTTGTGCGAATCATTTAGACGCGCTACTATTATTAACCGAAAATCTCAAAAAAAAGAACCACTGTGATAGAAAAGAAAAACTTTTTTTTGCGCAACGTGTGGTATTATGCCCTACCGGCTGGCTACCTCAAACCAGGAACGATGGTGGCAAAAACCTTTCTCGGCGAACCCATACTCTTAGCCCGCAGTGGCAGCGGCGAAGTATTTGCCCTGCGCGATATCTGCCCGCATCGGGGCATCCCACTCAGTTGTGGGCGCTTCGATGGAAACGAAGTCGAATGCTGTTACCACGGTTGGCGCTTTGACACTAGCGGGCGCTGCACGGCTATTCCCTCCCTCGTGGAAGGGCAAACGCTGGACTTCAGTCGCTTGCGCGTCATGCAATATCCCGTTCGCGAAGTTCAGGGAAATATTTGGATTTACATGGCAGAAGGCAATTCAGCCCAAACCGAACCGCCCGCAATGGAAATCCCAACGGTTCCGTATTTTAAAGATAAACCCTATCAGTTGGTAGAGGTGATGCGGTTTCCGTGCTTTCTGGATCATGCTGTCGTGGGTTTGATGGACCCGGCGCATTCGCCTTTCGTACATCGCGCTTGGTGGTGGCGTTCCGGTGGGAAATATTTTGAGGAAGTCAAGCAGTTTGTCCCCTCGCCATACGGGTTTACAATGCAGCGGCAAAAGCTGGAAAATATGGGTTACGGTTATTGGCTGATTGGCGGGGTGCCCGAAGTAGAAATATCGTTTCGCCTGCCCGGAGTTCGCATCGAAACGATTACGACAAGCGCCCACGCAATTTGCAATTTGACGGCGGTGACGCCGATTTCGGAAACGGAAACAGAAGTCACGTTTCTAGGTTATTGGACAGTGCCGTGGATAACAGCGCTCGCGCCTTTCTTACAGCCGTTCGCGCGAGCTTTTCTCAATCAAGATCGCGAGGTTGTCATCAAGCAGCAGCTGGGTTTGCAATACAATCCCACTTTGATGTTAATCGACGATGCCGACGTGCAAGCTCGCTGGTATTATCAGTTGAAGGCGGAATTTGCCCGCGCTGCGGCGGAGGGGCGCTCTTTTGTAAATCCGGTGAAAGAACGGGTGCTGCGCTGGCGTGCTTGACGAATCCAGAAACCCGGTTTCTTTCCCCCCGCCGAAAGCTAGAAACCCCAGAAACCGGCTTTCTGAGACAGCCTTGGCATCTAACCCGAAATCCTGATTCAGAAACCCGGTTTCTTGCCCCCCGCCGAAAGCTAGAAACCGGGTTTCTGAGATAGCCTCGGCGAAAGTGTGGCAGTCGCCGCTACTTGCGATCGCAGATTGCAGATTGAGCCGGTCGGAGTCATCTGCAATCTCCTCTGGCACCCGGCACCGGCACCGGCACCGGCACCGGCACCCGGCGCGATCTCAGGGGCTTGACATCAGGCAAAGGAAGTGATATAATATTTTGCAAATTTTAACAAGGCACTGATTGCCAGGGATTTCCCGGCAGAAGGGGCGGGTTTATCCAACCTATCTGCGGGTGGCAAAGGATATCTGTAAACCCGCCCCTACTTTCAGCCAGCCGGCAATCACCCAAAGCAAACCCTCCAACAAACACCGGCATTCCCCACAAACCCAGGTAACAGCAGTCTACCATAAAAAAGAGGGATGCTCCCGATTAACAACTAGCCATTAACAAACCCATGACTAGAAAAATCCTGCTCACATCCTTTGACACCTGGCTCCCCCACCACAAGTCTAACTCATCAGACGATTTATTAGAAAAAATCTCCCAACACCACTTTCCCGGGGATTCCCTGACATTCTTGCGGAAGCTGCCGGTGGATTTCCAGCTAGCCCCAAATCGCGTTCTCGCCCAAATCAACGCCCTGAAACCTGACGCTATCATCTGCTGCGGCATGGCGGAATCGCGAGAGAAATTAACCGTAGAGTCCCGCGCCAAGAATGGATACGAGGTGATTAAAGCTGCAGCTGACATTGAAGGTTTAGTGGAGAACTTAGCCGCAACAGAGATCAGCCACGAAGCAGGCAAATTCGTCTGTGAGGGGCTGTACTATTCAGTTCTCAAGCACCTGCGCGACCGGCAGCTGCCCAGCCGGTGCGTCTTTGTCCACGTCCCCCGCCTAAACGGGAAAAATTCTCAGCAGTTGGAAGCCGACTTCTTATCAATTCTACACAGAATGAAACGCTTGTAGGGGAAAGCGGAGAGTGCCGGGCCGGCTTATGTTACAAATGTTATACTGCCGAGAGGGAGTCGCAGCCAATGCCGTTACAATGAGGGGATACCGCTAACCGCCACGGCCAGTTGAGGAACGGCGCAGCGCAGGAATGGAAGAGTGCCGGTGAGATTTAGCGGTTAACTTACTCCTATAGTTGAAAAAGTCGGACGGCTAAAAGTGCGATTTCATACATACGACCCAGGGGATTTCTACGATGAGCTGTTTTTGGCCAAGGGCCAACCCAGGCCAGAAGCGATACCCTTGATAGAAAAAATCAATTCCCTCGGTGAGGGGGAACTCAAGCAGCGGCAGCAGGCGGCACAAATCGCCCTGTTTAAGCTAGGCGTGACCTTCAGCGTTTACGGCGACAGTCAGGGGACGGAGAGAATCTTTCCCTTTGACATTATTCCCCGCATCGTGTCTGCCGGCGAGTGGGCGTGGCTCGATCGAGGGCTAAAGCAGCGCATTCACGCGCTGAACCTGTTTATAGCAGACATCTACGACCAGCAGAAAATTCTCGACGACGGCGCAGTGCCCAGAGAGCTGATCTACTCGGCGAAGGGCTTTCTCAAACCCTGCGTCGGGTTGAAGCCGCCGGGTGGGATTTGGTGTCACATCACCGGCACCGATTTGGTGCGCGACAGAGATGGCCAGTGGTACGTCCTGGAAGACAACCTCCGCTGTCCCTCCGGCGTGTCCTACGTGCTGGAGAACCGGCGGGTGATGAAAAGCAGCTTCCCGCAGGTGTTTAGCACAATGGAGATTCAGCCGGTGCACGAATACCCCAGCCACCTGCTGGAAACCTTGCTGAATCTGGCACCGGCAAATTTAGCCGACCCCACCGTCGTCGTTCTCACCCCAGGCATTTACAACTCCGCCTATTTCGAGCACTCCTTCCTCGCCCAGCAGATGGGAGCAGAGCTAGTGGAGGGGCGAGATTTAGTCGTGGCGGACGGATACTTGCAGATGCGCACCACCAAAGGGCTCAAGCGAGTGGATGTGGTTTACCGGCGCATCGATGACGACTTCATCGACCCAAAAGTCTTCCGCCCGGACTCCCAGCTGGGGATTCCCGGCATCATGGAAGTCTATCGAGCCGGTCGTGTCGCTATTGCCAACGCCCTCGGCACAGGAGTGGCAGATGATAAAGTCATCTACGCCTATGTGCCTGAGATGATTCGCTACTATCTCGGCGAAGACCCAATTTTGCTCAACGTCCCCACTTATCTGTGCTGGGAGCCAAAGCAGCAGGATCACGTTTTGGCGAATCTCGACAAATTGGTGGTGAAAGCCGCCAATGAATCCGGCGGCTACGGGATGCTCGTCGGACCCCACGCCACCCCCGAACAGCGGCAAGAATTTGCCCAGCGGATTCAAGCCAGCCCCCGCAACTACATCGCCCAACCCACCCTTTGCCTGTCGCGGGTTCCCACCATTGTAGACGACCATTTTGAAGGCTGCCATGTAGACTTGCGCCCTTATATTCTCTATGGTAAAGATATCTGCGTCAATCCAGGCGGCTTAACCCGCGTGGCGCTGAAAAAAGGCTCTTTGGTGGTTAATTCCTCTCAAGGCGGAGGCAGCAAGGACACTTGGGTACTCACTCAATAAATATCAGGTTCCCACGCTCTAACATTCTCGTTCCCAGCCGGAGCCTGGGAATGCTCTTACGAGGCTCTTCTTCGTGTTTTCAGAGGAAAGAGGCAGAGCCTCTGGGTATGCGTTCCCAGGCAGATCCAGGGAGCGCGGGGATTGCTCATTACCTATTACCAAATTATGCTCAGTCGCGTTGCTAATTCAATTTACTGGCTCAACCGCTATGTGGAGCGAGCCGAGAATATTGCCCGCTTTATTGATGCCAATCTGAATCTGATCCTGGACTCGCCCACCGGCGTCGCCCAGCAGTGGGAGCCGTTGCTCGTAGTAACAGGCGATCTGCCGGGGTTTAAAGAGCGCTACGGTCAAGCCACGGCAGAAAATGCGATTCAGTTCCTGACCTTTGACAGCAAATATCCCAACTCAATTCTGTCGTGCTTGCAGATGGCGCGGGAAAACGCTCGCTCGATCCGAGAGATTATTTCTTCGGAAATGTGGGAGCAAGTGAATGCTTTTTATCTGATGGTGAAAGAGGCTGACCCGGCACAGTCTTTAGCGGGGCTGCACGAATTCTTCACGCAGGTGAAACTGGCGAGCCACTTGTTTGCCGGCATCATGGATGCTACAATGACTCACAATGAGGGCTGGCATTTCGGTCAGGTGGGGCGTCTTTTGGAGCGTGCGGACAAAACCAGCCGCATCCTGGATGTGAAGTATTATATCCTGCTGCCGTCGGTGAAAGATGTGGGCACGACGCTGGATGAGATTCAGTGGATGGCTTTGCTCAGATCCGCCAGCGCCTACGAGATGTATCGCAAGTGCCAGCACCGTATTACGCCCACCGGCGTGGCGGAGTTTCTGATTTTGGATCGGGAGTTTCCCCGCGCGATTCGATTTTGCGTGTCAAGGGCGGAACACTCGCTCCACCAAATTACGGGGACGCCTCCAGGAACCTGGAGAGATTCTGTGGAAAGGGCTTTAGGTCGCTTGCGTTCGGAGCTGGATTATTTGACCCTTGACGAAATCATTCAAAGGGGGCTGCATGAATTCCTTGATGACTTTCAGCTCCAGCTGAATGGGGTAGGGAACGAGATTTTTAAGACGTTCTTTGCTTTGGAGCCGGTGCGGTAATTTTAGATTTTGGATTGGGGATTTGGGATTCTAATCTGCCGTCCAAAATCTAAAATCCAAAATAGATATAGCAGCAGTCATATTGGTTAGGCCCGGCGAACGCCGTACCTACGTCGAAACCTCCTAGGATAGGCGTTTCTTTCCGACGAGCGTGTCCGAACCTAAGTGAATACTGCTATATTATTCCTCCTCCACCCGGTAGCCCAATTCTGCCAAGCGAAGGCGGGATTGCCGCCATTTGGGTCGCACTTTGATGAAGAGTTCCAGATAGACTTTGCCGGCGATTAATTTTTGCATTTGCTCGCGGGCTGCGGTGCCAATCTGCTTGAGCATGCTGCCGGCTTTGCCAATGATAATGCCTTTTTGGGAGTCGCGCTCAACGCAGATGGTGGCTAAAACGCGAGTAATGGCCGGTGTTTCTTCTACTTGGTCAATGGTGACGGCTACGGAGTGGGGGACTTCTTCGCGGGTGAGCAGGAGAATTTGCTCGCGAATCAGTTCGCCCATGATGAACCGTTCGGGTTGGTCGGTGACTAAATCGGGGGGATAGTAGTAGGGTCCGGGTTCGAGCCGGTCAGTCAGCAATGTTTGCAGGGTGTCAAGTCCGGTGCCGGTGAGGGCGGAGAATTTTACGGCTGTCCAGTTGTGGGGGGCGGCGAGTTCGCGATAGCTGAGATCGAGGCGCTGGGAATCGGAGGGTTGCTGGTCGATTTTGTTCAGTCCGAGGATGACGGGCGTTTCGACTTCGCTGAGGAGGTCGGCAATGTAGCGATCTCCCCCGCCGGCGGGTGCGGAAGCGTCGGCGACAAACAGCACCACATCGACGGATTGGATGGCAATTTGGGCGTTTTGTACGAGGATTTTTCCCAGCTGGTGGTGGGGTTTGTGGATGCCGGGGGTATCGACGAAAATCAGCTGGGCGTCGGGGGTGGTGAGGATACCGCGCAGCCGGTTGCGGGTGGTTTGGGCGACGGGCGAGGTGATGGCAATTTTTTGCCCTACGAGTTGGTTCATCAGGGTGGATTTCCCGACGTTGGGGCGTCCGATGATGCCAATAAAGCCGGATTTGAAGCCCGCCGGTGCGGGGGGGATGAGGGGTAAGTCTGAGGTGTTCAGGATCTGTGTCCTCCTTTGAGTCTCTGGTTTAATTGTAGGGGAAGTTGCGGTAATCGGAGGGGGGGTTGCCGGTGCCGGTGGGAACTTTTGAATCCGGGCTGGTCTAGAGACGCGACGAGCGCATTCTACAATAATTAGCCCGCGCGGGCGAGCGAAAGTCTGCCCTTGCGTGAGGAATGCGCTCGCCAGGAAACTCGCAAAAGTGATATCATGTCCGCTGGCATTGGTGTTGTATCCATAGCTTTGTACGGGCGGGTTCAGCCAAGATATTTCTGGCACAGAGCAGAATATGAATAAACCCGCCCCTCCTCAGCACACAAACGGTGCTGCCGGATAGGATATGACACGCTCCCGCACTCACTAACCTTTTATCGAGCAATCCCCAGATTTTTCAGGACAATCAAAATAACTTGGATCGCCAAAGCAACCTGGACAAACGTCAGGACTACAGCGGTCAGGTTCAGA
>NZ_KB235948.1:2085338-2115503 GCF_000332335.1 Kamptonema formosum PCC 10802
ACGGCTACCTTGTTACGACTTCACCCCAGTCACCAGCCCAGCCTTCGGCGTCCTCCCCCTTTCGGTTAGAGTAACGACTTCGGGCTAAACCAGCTCCCATGGTGTGACGGGCGGTGTGTACAAGGCCCGGGAACGTATTCACCGCAGTATGCTGACCTGCGATTACTAGCGATTCCGCCTTCACGCAGGCGAGTTGCAGCCTGCGATCTGAACTGAGCCACGGTTTGCGGGATTGGCTTGCCGTCACCGGCTCGCTACCCTCTGTCCGCAGCATTGTAGTACGTGTGTTGCCCAGGACGTAAGGGGCATGCTGACTTGACGTCATCCCCACCTTCCTCCGGTTTGTCACCGGCAGTCTGTTCAGAGTTCCCAACTTAATGATGGCAACTGAACACGAGGGTTGCGCTCGTTGCGGGACTTAACCCAACATCTCACGACACGAGCTGACGACAGCCATGCACCACCTGTGTTCGCGCTCCCTAAGGCACCCCCACCTTTCAGCGGGGTTCGCGACATGTCAAGCCCTGGTAAGGTTCTTCGCGTTGCATCGAATTAAACCACATACTCCACCGCTTGTGCGGGCCCCCGTCAATTCCTTTGAGTTTCACACTTGCGTGCGTACTTCCCAGGCGGGATACTTAACGCGTTAGCTCCGGCACTGCCAGGGTCGAGCCCGGCAACGCCTAGTATCCATCGTTTACGGCTAGGACTACAGGGGTATCTAATCCCTTTCGCTCCCCTAGCTTTCGTCCCTCAGTGTCAGTTGCAGTCCAGCAGAGCGCTTTCGCCACCGGTGTTCTTCCCAATCTCTACGCATTTCACCGCTACACTGGGAATTCCCTCTACCCCTAATGCACTCTAGCCGTTCAGTTTCCACTGCCTTTCCGGGGTTAAGCCCCAGTCTTTGACAGCCGACTTGAACAGCCACCTGCGAACGCTTTACGCCCAATCATTCCGGATAACGCTTGCATCCTCCGTCTTACCGCGGCTGCTGGCACGGAGTTAGCCGATGCTTATTCCTCAGGTACCGTCAGGTTTCTTCCCTGAGAAAAGAGGTTTACAACCCAAGAGCCTTCGTCCCTCACGCGGTCTTGCTCCGTCAGGCTTTCGCCCATTGCGGAAAATTCCCCACTGCTGCCTCCCGTAGGAGTCTGGGCCGTGTCTCAGTCCCAGTGTGACTGGTCGTCCTCTCAGACCAGTTACCGATCGTCGCCTTGGTAGGCTATAACCCTACCAACTAGCTAATCGGACGCGAGCTCATCTTCAGGCGATAAATCTTTCACCTCTCGGCACATCGGGTCTTAGCAGCCGTTTCCAGCTGTTGTCCCCGACCTGAAGGCAGATTCTCACGCGTTACTCACCCGTCCGCCACTAGAGGATTTCTCCTCCCGTTCGACTTGCATGTGTTAAGCAGACCGCCAGCGTTCATCCTGAGCCAGGATCAAACTCTCCGTGGTGTTCTTTGAGTTTGTGACTCTCTCCCCAAAAGGGGAGGTTTTTGTTATAATGAAATCTCCAGGTTGCCCCGAAGACCTCTAATTGCTTTGACGAGGTTTTTGATGCTTTCTGGCTTTCAAACTATTCTTTTATCTAGGTTCGGTGCTGTGAGGGCGTCGGGCCGCTTGCGCTGCCTCTTTCCTCACCGCGCTTTACTACTGTAACAACCCCCAAAAAATTTGTCAAGCTTTTTCGGGAAATTTTTTGAAAAAGGTTTCGGAAATCCTGAATCGACCTGCCGGTAAGGGTTTGAGCTAGATTGGGGGAGAGCGTGACAGAAGCGTAAGGAGAAAATTTTGTGAGGGCCATCCCTGTTTTGCCCCCGTGGGTCGTCTTAGACCCGCTCTTGCAGACTTGGTTGCTGGAGGACATTGGCCGGGGGGACCGCACGACTCAGAGCTTATTTACCGCAGAAGTCCCGGATGGGCGAGGCGAGTGGGCTGTCAAAGAGCCCGGAGTGATTGCCGGCTTGCCGGTGGCCCGTCGGGTATTCCAGCTCCTGAATGGCCAAGTGAACTTTGAGGCCACCGCTGCCGATGGCGAATCGTGCAACCCGGGGCAGATAGTCGCTCGCTTTGATGGCCCACTGGACGCCCTGCTTGCAGGCGAGCGAGTTGCCTTAAACCTGGCCATGCGTCTCAGCGGCATCGCCACCCTGACGCGCAAATATATAGAGAAAATTTCCGACCTGCCGGTGCAGCTGGTGGACACCCGCAAAACCACACCCGGTTTGAGACTGCTGGAGAAGTACGCCACTCAAGTCGGAGGGGCCAGGAACCACCGCATGGGCCTGGATGACGCCGTGATGATCAAGGACAACCACATTGCCGCCGCCGGCGGCATTGGACCGGCAATCGCTATGATTCGGGAGCGCATTCCCTACCCCCTGACCATAGAAGTCGAAACCGAAACACTGGCCCAAGTCGAAGAAGCCCTGCAGCACGGAGCGGACATCATCATGCTGGACAATATGTCACTGGACCTGATGGCCGAAGCCGTGCGGCTGATTCGCGCTTCACAGCCCCGGGTCAAAATTGAAGCGTCTGGCAACATTACCCTAGACACCCTCCGCGCCGTGGGCCAAACCGGCGTAGACTACATTTCTACCAGCGCCCCGATCACTCGCTCCACTTGGCTGGATTTGAGCATGAAAATAAAAAGCTAGCTGAGCGAACAAAATTCAGCTTCAGAGCGCCGGTAAGTCAGAAACCCGGTTTCTTTAAGAAACCGGGTTTCTTGCTCCCCGCAGGAGTGCCGGTGCGGACGGAGAGCACTCTACTTTTACTAAGGCTTAATCGTCTCCACAGCCGCTGTCACCTTGGTCACCACTTCCGGTGGCAGAGGCACATATCCCAGTTCAGAACTTAATCTTTGTCCGTCAGCCAGCCCCCATTTGAGAACATCTTTCAAAGCTTTGGCTTTGTCAGCACTGTCATACTCCTTGTAAGCCATTATCCAGGTATAGCTGACAATTGGGTAGGAACTCTCTCCCTCTGGATCTTCAATAAATTTCACCAAATTTTCCGGCAGCTGCACTGCAGCGAGTGTCTTAGCAGCCGCCTCTGGAGTTGGCTCAACATACTTACCGGCTTTATTTTCCAAAGCCGCCATCTTCAAGTTTTGCTGCTTGGCATAGCCATACTCAACGTAACCGATCGCCCCTTCAGTTTGCAAGATTTGCGCTGTGACGCCCTCATTGCCCTTAGCCCCAACAAATCCCTGTCCCTGCGGCCATTCCACAGTTTTACCCTCTCCCGGACCGGCTTTCCATTCCGGGCTGACAGCGCTCAAGTGTTTCGTAAACACAGCAGTCGTACCGCTGCCATCTGACCGGTGCACAACTGTTATCGGTTTATCTGGCAACTTCACTCCGGCATTGATTTCCGCAATTTTAGGGTCATTCCAATTCGTGATTTTGCCCAATAAAATATCTGCATAAACTTGCCGAGAGAGCTTGATACCACTTGAGACATCGGGCAGATTGTAGGCGAAGACGATACTGCCGGCAGTCATTGGCAGCAGCACCGCACCCTTGGCAACCTGTTTAATCTCATCCTCTTTCATTGCAACGTCACTGGCTCCGAAGTCAACCGTTCCACTAATGAACTGTTTCACCCCAGCGCCACTGCCAACAGATTGATAGTTGATTTGCGTCTTGGGATTGCTTTTGCCATACTCAGCGAACCAGCGCTGATACAAAGGAGCGGGAAAACTCGCACCGGCACCCGTGAGGGTGACACTGGAACCCGCCGCAACTGGAGTAGACGGAGAACTGCCAGTTCCTGTAGGGCTTGTCGGGGTTTTGGTTTGGGAACCGCAGCCGGCAACACTGACAGAAAACGCAATCAGCGGTAAAAGCAGAGCCTGTCGCATGGGACGAATTTGAAAAAGCATAGCACCTTCAGAAAACTCTAGAAGAAAGAAATTGAAAGTCAGGTAAATCCCCTCGTTTCCAGGCTCACTTAAGGAAAGCCAGCGGCGCACTGTGGGGAACCCCTAACCAGAGGCTCTGCCTCCTAGAACGCTGGCGCAAGTAGAATGCGCGACAGCTTAACGCCACCTCAAGGTAGAGGCGCGCTCACAAGTAATGTACCCTGGAAACAGAGAATATTTATAAACGCGCACCGGCTCACAAAGAGAAGAGATTAGTAAAGACGATTTCAATAGGAATCTCTTCAGCTTCACAAGAATATTGTTCAACCCGGACCCACTCAAACACGGGGTTCAAGTCAGGTCGGTCAAACTCAACGCCTCAAGGTAATTTCAGGCCCCCGGTCTTTCCAAGAAACCCGGGGCTGGGAGAACCCCGGTTTCTTGAATTTGTCTCCTACTTAATTCTGGAACCCCTCAGGCTAAAGACACCTAGAATGTGAAGGTGGTGCGGATGGTTCCCACGTAGTCGTTTGCGTTGTTTTCGTTGTGTTCTGGATTGAGAATGACAAACAAGCCAGGAGTGATGGAAATATTGTCGGTCACTTGGTAGCGATAGAAAGCCTCCAGGTGCCAGGAAGTATCTTTGTTTTCACGACTGGCTAAGTTATTTTCCGTCACTTTAGGCGGCATGCCCACCATCAAACCGAGCAAATTGCCTTCTTTGCCCAAATCCGGGAAACCAGCCGTCACCGCCCAGTTCCAGATGGTAGCGTCGTTATTACTGCCAGAAACTTCCTCTTGCGCCCGCGTGTAACCGGCCCAACCCGAAAGGGTAAATCGAGAGCTCGCACGCAAGGTGGCTTCCAAACCGTAGTGATTGGCTGAAGTAGGTGTGCCATTAAAAGGATTGTCTGCGAAACTACTGCCTGTGCTTGCCGATACCCCCCGCCCATTACGATAGTATGAGTTCACGTAGGTAAAACCGAGAGCGAACCGATCGCTAGGACGGAAGGTGAGCTGACCGAGGGCAGCATAGGAACCCTTGAAAAACCCCCCGCCTCCCCCAGGAGCAGGTTCGGGGTCGTTGCCGTTAGGGGCTTGATACCCTAAAGATATCCCCAATGCCTTGCTAAAATTGTAGTTGAGGGTAACACCTTGCCCTCCCCCCTGCCGGTAGATGGGGTTGAATCGCCCAAACCGGGAAATAGATCCAACACCACTACTTTCAAACAAAGGGTTAAACACATACACATTATCGTTGTACTCAGCCGCATTGGCGTCAACAGTAACCGTGGCCTTGCTAGTCAGCGGGAAACGGTAGAACAGTTTATGGAGTTCAATATTGCTGCTTACCGTAGACGTATCAAACGACAAGCGATCCATATTGGTGCCACCTAGGCGAGCGCTACCCAAGTTATCCGTTGCGTTAGCTTGCAAACGGGTTCGCAGCAGGTCTTTCCCCGTAAAGCTGGTATCGAAATTCAACCGCATCCGATAAGTAGCGTGGGGTACGACATTTCCTCCGCCGTCTCCAATGATGTCACTGCCGGCAACTATCACCTCACCTTTGAGTTTCGTAGTCGTGGAGAACTGATTGGCTTCCAGTTCAGCTGTCCGCGCTTCCAAAACGTCGGTGCGACCGCGAAGGGTGGCCAGTTCTGCCTGAAACTCCTCTAGCAGCCGCTGCACTGTTGCTAAATCCGCTTTGGCGATCAACTGTGAAGTATCGATACCCGGTCCAATCAGCTGAACGATCCGTTCCAAACAGGCGTTCAAACCGGCAGCAAACTCGTAGCGCGTCATGGCTCGGTTCCCCCGGAACGTACCGTCCGGATACCCGGCAATACAGCCGTAGCGCTCGACCAAGTTCTGCAAGGCTTGGAAGGCCCAGTCTGTGGGCTGCACGTCCGACAGCTGGGAAACGGAAGTCACCTGGCCCATTGGGTCAGCTGCATCGGCAGATTCCCCGGCGGTTTCCAGAGCGCTGACCGAAGGTTGAGCCGGCACAGCCGTTTCCGCCGGCACTGTCTCACCGGCAGGCAGTTGCGAACTCAAGGTGCTGCCGGCACTCACCTGAGACTGCGGGGGGTTGGCAGCTTGCGCCTGCGAGCTGGCTTGCGGTGCCGGTTGGCCAGAGCTTGACAGCGAGCTGACCGCAGAGCCTTGGGCTTCCCGCAGGGTGGGTTCAGCCGGCACAGCCGTTTCCGCCGGCACTGTCTCACCGGCAGGCAATTGCGCACTCAAGGTACTGCCGGCACTCACCTCAGACTGCGGGGGGTTGGCAGCTTGCGCCTGCGAGCTGGCTTGCGGTGCCGGTTGGCCAGAGGTTAACAGCTCGCTGACCTCAGACCCTTGGGCTTCCCGCAGGGTGGGTTCAGCCGCAGTGAGTGCAGCGGCTAGTGTGGCCACGGCTGGCATTTCAGCCACTGTCGCAGTCCCGGCACTCACCGAGGTGGACTTCACTTCCTCAGGCTGAGCCAATGCAACAGCGGCCACCTGAGCGGTGGCTTGGAGCGCAGATTGGTCAGCGATTTCTACAGAACTGCCGGTTTGGCCAGAAGCGGCTACCATTGGGTCCGCCTCTGTGCTGACTGCCGGCGCTTCAATGGCCAGAGCGCTGTTGGCCAAGACCAAGGTCGCGCCCAGGACGGCTGGACTGTGCTGTATAGCAGCCCGAAAAATCTTTAACATCCTTGTTTCCTCACACCTAACTGAGATCCCCAAATTGCTGAGCGGCTTGTTGCTGTTACAAGACCCAGACAGTAACGCCCATCTTATCAAGAATCTCAGGCACTAACTCCTATATATGTAGTCTCCCTGTGACTTTTAATCCTCGTACAGCAGGAACATATCCCACCTCAAGCGCGTTTTAGATTGGAAGCCATGAGAAATACTAATTGTTTTAGCTTAAGAATAGGTAAAAACTTTATAAGACCAAGGTTAAGCTTTGTCCCAACCCCAGGGGCGATCGATCCCGAGCGGGACAGGGGTTGGGGGGCTCGCTTTGTCCCGCCTTAAACTGCAAGCCCCCTGGGAAAGCCCGCAGAAGCAGGCACCCCCCAGCTATCTCCCGTTTCCGAGAATCTGGGACAGCAACTGGGAAGTGGGCGGCCTCTCACTCCCCCTTCCCGCTAGCGGGGAAGGGGGAACCCCCTCTGGGGATAAGGGGGCTCGGGGCCCCCTTTGGGGATGGGGGTAGAGGGGTTGGGGGGTGGGGTTCTTCATCCGGCTTTCGGGCGCAACGCTGCTTTTGTGTCCCTTCCGATACATTTTTGCTCACAACCTTTAACAGTTGCCAACAAATACATAAGCTGAGAGATTCTCTCAACCAAGACGTATCAACCAATGCCCACAGTCAAATCCCGCGTTCGCAACAGCCAAGTTCATGATATTGACCGCCTTCTTTTAAGAAGAAGTCACTTGAACTAGCTTGAAGGCCACTCATCCTTTAGAGTTTCAGGCTTTGTGGCAGTTTCCGGGACAGCCACCCGCTTTTGGTTCAATGGTCATGGTGACTGTCTTGAGCTTTTCAGCGCAGCCACCCGCCAAAGGTTCTCAGGTTCGGGTGCCTGTGTTTAGTAAAGTATAGCATAGATTGGAAGATGTTAGCAAATCACCTGCTGTTGCCAGCCCCCACCGGCATCCCAGCACCGGCACGGCACAACTCAAGCCCATGCCCCATGCCATGATGCCCCATGCCCCATGCCCTGTCAATTACGTTTCTCCCAAATAAGCCTTGCGAACGGTTTCGTTCGACTCCAGCTCACTAGCAGTCCCTTCCACCACAACTTGACCCGTTTGCAGCACATAGCCGCGATGGGCCACCTTCAAAGCCATGTGAGCGTTTTGCTCTACTAGGAGAATCGTTGTCCCCTGAGCGTTAATGTCCCGAATAATCGAGAAAATCTGGCTCACCAGCAGCGGCGCTAAACCCATACTGGGCTCATCTAATAGCAGCAAGCGGGGTCTGGCCATCAAAGCCCGACCGATGGCCAGCATTTGCTGTTCGCCACCACTGAGAGTCCCCCCTTTTTGATTGATCCGCTCTCTCAACCGGGGGAAAAGATACAAGACTTTCTCTTTATCTAACTTAATGCCTAGAGAATCCCGGCGGGAAAAAGCACCCATCTCCAGGTTTTCCAGCACCGTCATTCTAGGAAATATCAGGCGACCTTCAGGACTTTGGGAGATGCCGGCTTTGACGATTTGTTTCGGAGAGAGCGACTGCACAGATGTGCCCTCAAACAGGATTGTCCCCTGGCGGGGTCGCAACAGCCCCTGAATCGTGCGGAGAGTGGTAGTTTTCCCCGCGCCGTTACTGCCAATTAAGGTAACAATTTCCCCCTGATAGACCCGCAGAGAAACTCCCTTGAGAGCCTGAATATTTCCGTAATAGGTGTAAATATCTTTGACTTCAAGCATAAGGCTTCATTTTCACTGTTCAGGGTTCATTATAACTGGTTCCGGGGCTGGAGCCTGGGACCCGATGTCAGGAGGCTCCAGCCTCCCTCGCGTTCAAAAGACTCTGGAGAGCCGGCAGAGCCGACAAAAGGGCATTCCCAAGTATAACCTGGGAACGAGAAACGAGAAACGCGGGAAGGAGAAACGAGAAGCCTGGGAAGGAAAATGAAGGAAAAATGCCCCCTGCCCTATGCCGCATGCCGCATGCCCCATGCCCATTACCCATTCTCCTCTTCTTTCCCCAGATATGCCTCAATCACGCGGGGATCTGCGCGAACCTGAGCGGGAGTCCCCTCTGCAATTTTACAGCCGTACTCCATGACGCTCACGCGGTCGGAAATTCCCATCACCACCTGCATATCGTGTTCGATAAGCATTATGCTCAAATCGAGTTCGTCGCGCAGGCGGTAGATAAATCGAGTTAAGTCAGCCGTTTCGTTGGGATTCATGCCCGCCGTTGGCTCGTCCAGCAGCAGTATTTTAGGCTCACTCGCCAGCGCCCGGGCAATTTCCAGCCGGCGCTGGTCCCCATAAGAGAGGTTTTTTGCCAGCTCCGCAGCTTTTGAGGAGCCCAACCCCACAAAGTCGAGGAGACTGAGCGCTTTTTCCTTGGCTGTGCGCTCCTCGTAAACGGCAGCGGGCGGACGGAATAAAGCTCCAACTAAACCTGTCTTCAACCGGCTGTGCCTGCCCACCAGAACATTTTGCAGCACCGTCATGTTATTAAACAAGCGGATATTCTGAAACGTCCGAGCAATTCCCAAGCTTGTCAGCTTGTGAGGCGGCGATCCGGTAATCTCTCTGCCCTCCAGCAGCAACTGACCGGCAGTGGGGACATAGATGCCGGTGAGCGTATTGAAAAATGTCGTCTTGCCAGCGCCATTCGGGCCAATCACGCTGGCAATTATATTTTTTTCCAGGGTAAAATCGACTCGATTGACTGCAGTCAGCCCTCCGAATCGCATGGTAAGTTCTCGCGCTTCTAACAGTGGCATTACCGGCTCCTCGCGTCTGCTAAAAACTCTTTACTCTCCTCCCCAGTCTCGTGCAGTTCGGCTTTGTGCAGCGTATCAGGCACCAGACCTTCCGGGCGCACCAGCATCATTATGACTAATGTCAGGCCAAAAAGAAACAGGCGCATCTGGAGCGGATCGAGACTCGTTGCCACAAAGTCTCGCAGTCCCGGATCGGCAATCACCGGCAGTACAGAAGTATTCAGCCAACTCTTGATAACTTGCGCCAGTTGAGGCAGATACAGCCGATCTGCCGCCATGATGATAATGGCACCCAGGATTACCCCCGTCAGATTGCCCAGCCCGCCCAAAATCACCATGCACAAGATGATGACAGAAATGGAAAAATCGAATACACTGGGAAATATAGCGCTGATATAGGCGGCGTAGAAAGCGCCGGCAAATCCCGAGAAGGTTGCCCCCATCGCAAAGGCGAGTAATTTGCTGTTGACCAGGTTGATTCCCATCGCGCTGGCGGCTAGCTCATCTTCGCGGATGGCTGTCCAAGAGCGCCCCAAGCGGGAATCGCGCAGGCGCACGATGGCAACGTAGGCAAATACTACCAGGAACAGGATTAAATAATACCAGGGCAGGTAGTTGGCGGATTCAAACGTGCCGATTAAGGGGAGGGTTGGGCGATTGATGGGGTTAATTCCGGCTTCTCCGCCGGTCAAATTAATCGCGCGGGCGCACCCTGCCAGACAAATTGCCATTTCTGGATGCCCCTGCAGGGAAGCCAGAAACTTGGAGATGGGCTCCTCAATCCGCACGTCAGTTAAATTCCGAAATACCACAGGAACAATTTGCCCAAACCCGAGGGTGACAATTGCCAGGTAATCCCCGCGCAACCGCAAGGTGGGTGTTCCCAAAATTAAACCGGCAATCGCCGCCACGACTGCAGCAACCGGCAGCGCCACCCAGAAGTTCCAATCCAGGTCAAGTTGGGGAGAGGCTAAAAAGCCGGTGGTATAAGCGCCAATGGCAAAAAAGGCGACGTAGCCCAAATCCAGCAAGCCGGCAAAGCCTACAGTAATATTCAGTCCCAGGGCTAGCATCACAAAGATTAAAATTTGGATAGCCGTATCTATCCAGTTTGTCTGACCGGCTCGATCGGCAAAGGGAAAAAGTACCAGTATGAAAGCCAGCGTCACCAGGGTTGCCTGTTGCTTTCTTTGACCCGGTATGCCTTGCAAAGCTCCCATCACTCCGCCGGCTAGAGTGGCAATTGCCACCGCCAGCACGATTTCGACCGTTCCTGTAGCCGGCAGTCCTAAAACAGGTGCGAGCAGCTTTTGAAGTGCGCTTCCAAGCAGCAGCCAAAGCCCGACAATCAATCCCGCACCGGCACCCGCTCCCAACCCAGCAGTTGGGCTGAGAATTCTCTGCCGTTGAGCCTGCATGAAGCCCGCCGCCGTACCCAGCAGCCAGCCAATAACCGCACCGCTCCACCCGCCAAACAGAAATGCCGTTAAAGCGGCGAGCGCTCCTAAAATCCAATTGGCTGTGACAGCCTTGATTGCCTGATTTGCCATATTTGTCCTCCGCTCAGCAGCCAGCAGTCAGCAGTCAGCAGTGCGTTGCCAGAAACAGTCTAGCCACTGACTGCTGAAAAATCTCAAACCTTTTCCTGAACATTTTCGCCCAGCAAGCCGCCCGGTTTGAAGGCTAAAATGACCACCAAAACTGCGAATACCCAAGCATTAGTCCACCGGCTCGACAGGTACTGGTCACTCAAGGCAGACAGCAATCCAATCGACAACCCCCCCAGCATTGCGCCGAAAATGTTGCCGATCCCCCCCAGCACCGCTGCGGTGAACGCCCGCAAGCCCGCCGTGAAGCCCATTGTGAACACAATCGTGTTGTTGTACAGTCCCACCAGAAGCCCAGCCGCTCCCGCCAGCGCCCCGCCCAGAAAAAAAGTTAGGGCAATAATCCAATCCACATCAATGCCCACGATCAGAGCGGCGTCACGGTTTTGCGCAGTCGCTCGCATCGCCTTTCCCAGACGGGTGTTCTGCACAAACAGCTGCAGCCCCACCATCAAGCCAAGGGCAACAGCCAGCACAATCAAATCTTTCGTTGTGAACGAAATATTGCTCTGAATTCCCATCGCTTTGAGAATCTCAATGCGGGGCAATAAGTCTGGAAAGCTCTTTGGCGCAGCTGCGTTCCCCCCCATGATGGGAAGAAAAGATTTCAGCCCCCCCCAAAACAGACCGGCATTTTGGAAAATAAAAGAAACTCCAATCGCGGAGATCAGCGGTGCCAGCCGGGGGGCGTTGCGCAAAGGCCGGTAGGCGTATCTTTCGGTCAGGACGTTTAATCCAGCACAAAGACCGGCAGATATCAGCAAGGCAACTAACATAGCTGGAATGCTAGCGCTCAGGGGAGCTCCGTCTCCGACGCCAAACGCACCGATTGCTGTCAGGGAAGCAAACGCCCCCAACATGTACAAATCCCCGTGAGCGAAATTGATCAGCTCAATAATGCCATAAACCAAAGTATAGCCCAGGGCAATAATAGCAATCACCGCACCGTTGACCAGACCCACTAAGATTTGTTGAATCAGGACTTCCGGGTTGCGGACAATATCCCCTGCAATTCGGGGCAAGTCCAACCCGGCAATCGGGCCTAGCAGTAAGACCAGGTAAATGACAGCCAGGTACACAAGTGGTTTGTGCCATTGTTTCATAGGGATTTGGCTCTAAACAGCAGAGTGCGTTTTCTCGTTTCCGGACAGCCCTCACCGGCAGTCTTTTGGCCACCGGCGGTGACAGTGGTTTGCAGGGGCGGGATTTCTTTCGATATCATCTGTGGCAGACAGGCCCCATCTTATGCCTTTAATTTGCACTATAGCCCCTCTGCACTTGTTCCCAGGCAGAGCATGGAAAAGCCTCCTTGGAGGATATGCCTCGTTGCCCCGCTCTTACAACAAGCAGATTAAAAGTTAAACAGCTTATTGACTTGCCCCGCCCCCGGGCAGTCCCTACTGGAAGCCGGGAATGTATGGCGACGGCATCTGGGAACTGTATTTTCAACCCCTGCGCCGGTGCCGGATGCGGAACACAGCGAAAGCCTGAAAATCCCGCGCCCAGCGCCGGCTGCCGGTTGCCCGTCTTGGCTAGAGGAACCCCGCCCCGGGAATTTGGCAATGGGTCAATCCTACATCAATCTGCCTTGAGCAGATTGACAAACTGAAATTTACCATCCTTGACCTGATTCCCGGACATGGTGGTGAGGGTGGTGTCGCCATTGGGGTCAAAGCTCCAAGTGCCGAGCACTCCAGGAAAGTCTTTCGTGGCCAATACTGCGTCGCGGATGGCGGCGCGGTCATTTTTGCAGACTTTCCCAATGGCATCAACCACCACCTTGCCCGCTTCATAGCCATAAGCGGCGTAGGCTTCCGGTTCTGTCTTATATTTGGCCTTGTAGCTTTCATACCAGGCTTTACCGGCACCGGTGAGCTCTTTGCCTGGGACTCCCCCGAAGGTTGCGTAAACCCCTTCGGCATCTTTGCCCGCCGCATCAATCAGGGCTTGCTCGAAAATGCCGTCAGGGCCCATAAACTTGACTTTATCGGGCGTCATCCCCACATTTCGCATGTCCTTGATCAGCTGCCCTGCATTGGTCTGGGTGGTGCCGCCAAAGTAGATCAGGTCTGGGTTGAGGGCTTTGATTTTGGTCATCAAAGCTTTATAATCGCTCGATTTGGAGTCAATTCCTTCGTGCCCGAGGACTTCTATGCCCATCTTTTTGGAAGTGGCCTCGAAGATATCGGCAATCCCTTTGCCATAGAGCTCTTGATCGTCAAGGATATAGACCCGTTTCACCCCCAGGGAGTTGGCCCATTTGGCCGCCGCTGCCCCTTGCAGGTCATCCGTGGGGACGACCCGGGTGTAGTTGCGCTTGCCATTGGGGTAGTAAACGTCAGGCTCTTTGCCCTCACCTTTGCCCGGTTTGGTCAGTCCTGGATAGGTGTTGCCGGGGCTGACCATGACCAAGTTGGCTCGGTTGAGGATGGGAATCGACAGCTTGGCTGCGCCGGAGTTGAAGTGGCCAATTACCGCAACGACTGATTTGTCGGCAACGGCTCTGTTGGCGTTTTGCGTCACCTGGGCCGGGTCCCATTTACCGGCAGCGGCAGTAGCGTCGTCATATGTTTCATATTGGATCTTGAGCTTGCCATCGCAGACGGTTGAGTTTGTCTCGTCGAGAACTTGCTGGATACCGTTGACAATCGATTGGCTCTGGCCCAGGGCGCTGCCTGTCATGGGCAGGCTGGAAACAATCTTGACTGTGTTCCCAGAAGGTGCTGAGCCGGTGCCGGCACTATTTGGACCGGCACCGGGCTGTGATGGCCCACAGCCTGCCAGGGCAGAGGTTGCCAGCACTGATAAGACTAATTTACTTAACCGCACATAGGGGAGACTCATTCTTGAGCGTCCGCGGGACTCCTGTGTAAAGTTCATCTGTTCGTTCTTCTTTGGCTGTTTTTGTACTGGCATGTTCTTCTTTAGGGATGACTTGTACTTCTGTCTTTGGGTAAATGCCCCTCGCAGCTATATAGTAGTATAAATTGCCTTCCTCCCTGTGCCGCTGCCTGCAAGACTTGCCCGGTCGCCGGTGCCGGTGATATCTTTCCGTGACTTTTTGTCTGCCTGTAGGTCAAGGGCTTGACAACATAGTTTTACCTGTATCCAGTAATTTTCACAGGCTCTGAATAAGCTGTTTATATGCATAAAAAGCTTTTCGCAAGGCATGCTTGCCGTGCGGATATTTCCTGTAAAATGGCTCTCACAGATATCTCCCCCTGTAATTTTTAATACTCATAAAATGTTCTTTGCGAACAAAAAATGTCAGAGAAAAAGCCAGATGAAGCAGACTGTTACTGTTCTGGCTATTTGTGCGGAAAGATAAGCCAAATGATCCGGTTCAGCCATTGCAATAAAAGAACTTAACCTGACGATTTCGGCTGCTAAGTTACAGCGAATGCGAGCAGTTAGGCTGCGGGGGAGGGGGAAAAAGCTCTCCCGCGACCGTTGAGCCGGCCTTGGCGTGGGGTGGCCCCTGACGGTGCCGGCCCGGCGGTCAACCTCCCCTGCCGGCGGGTGTGGCTCCCCCGGATGGCGGCCACAAAGATTCTGCGCTACGGGAAACGGCAGTTTGAGGCCGGTTTGGGGAGGATTTTGAGTTTTGAATTGTGAATTTTAAATTCAAAACTGTTTTTTGGCAAGTCAAACGCCCTCACCGGCATGGTAGGAGCTGCGGACGAGGGGGCCAGACCGGACGTGAGAAAAGCCCATCTCTGTGGCAATTGCGCCGAGGCGGTCAAATTCTTCGGGCGTCCAGTATTTTCGCACCGGCAGGTGTTCCAGGGAGGGGCGCATGTACTGCCCGAGGGTGAGCCGGTCGCAGCCAGCCGCCCGCAAATCTGCCATCGCCTCAATGACCTCAGCTTCGGTTTCGCCATGTCCCAGCATCAATCCGGATTTTGTCGGGATGCTGGAATCAATTGCTCTGACGGACCGGAGGACCTCCAGGCTGCGCTCGTACTTGGCTCCCCGCCTGACGGTCCCTTGCAGGCGTCTGACTGTCTCTATATTGTGGTTGTAACAGGCGGGGAGGGCCCTGACGACTGTCTCAACGCGCTGGCGCTGCTGCTGTGCCGGTGTCATATCATAAGAGTGACCCCCCCAGAAATCGGCGGTGAGCACTTCTATCTGTGTGTCAGGGTTTAGCCGGCGCACGGCCTGCATTGTGGCCACAAACCAGCCGGCACCGGCATCTGGCAAATCATCTCTCGCCACCGATGTCAGCACGACATAGCGCAAGCCCAGCAGCTGCACGGCTTCAGCCACTTTTTGGGGTTCTTCTGGGTCTAGGGGCACCGGAGCGTGACCCTTATCCACTTGACAAAAGGCACAGGAGCGCGTACATGTTGGCCCCATGAGCAGGAATGTGGCTGTTTTCTGGGCGTAGCACTCTCCCCGGTTGGGGCAGCGGCCTTCCTCACAAATCGTGTGGATCTGGCGCTGCTTGATAATTTGCTGTACTGCAGAGAGTTGGCTGGCTTTGCCGATGGGGCGTCGCAGCCACTCTGGCATGGCCTGGATTTCTGCCCGCCGCGCTTGAGCGGGGGATGGACTTGTGGGAGTTGGACTGGGTTCGGCAGCCATAAAAGTTAGAATTTAAACCTATGGGCTAATCTCCCATAAAGCGAGAGGGTGATACAAATCTTATAACATTCCCCAAACAGGCCGGTGGGGCGGCTAGGAATTGGTGGGGCGGCTTTTGTGCGTTTTGCGCCGGAAGCGCCTTAAGCTAGGATTAAGAGATAGGCTAGCTTTCAGGCGGAGCGTTAAATATATAGTGAGCTGGAGATGCTAAATGATAAATTGTATAGCTGCTAGCAGGTTTGGAGCGCAGTCGGTGCGAGAGTGATTGTGTTTGGCAGAGGTGGCGCTAGTGAGGATTGATAGTGTTCCCGAACAAGTGGGGTTCAGATACATTTGCCGGCCCGATACCGGACTGGATTTTCTAATCGCAGTGTTCCATCGGGATTCAACCGCCTCAAGGTTGCCCAACTGTCACCATGAATTTTGATTTTTAAACCAACCACTAGAGGAGTCAGTCGTGGCAAGTCACAAAATTTTGGTTATCGATGACAGCAAGGTGATTCGGATGCGGGTGCGGGAGATGTTACCGCCGGGTAACTTTGAGATCGTGGAAGCAACAGACGGAGAAGAGGGTCTGAAGCTGATCCGCCAGGCACGCCCCAACTTAATTATGCTGGATTTCTTGCTGCCAAAAGTGAGCGGATGGGAGGTGTACCAGCACATTCAAGGTAATGCTGAGCTGCGGAAAATTCCCCTGGTGCTGATGTCCGGGCGGAAAGAAGAAGTGACTGAGAAGATTCCGGAACCGTTCAAGTATTTTGCTTTTATCGAAAAGCCATTTGAGAAGAAGCAGCTGATTGACGCGATCAAGTTAGCCATGAAACTTGGCCCAGCACCGGCACCTGCGGGGGCACCGGCAGCCGAAGCCAAGGCGCAACCTGGGGCGGCGGGCGCAGCACCGGCTGCCGGTGGGGCATCGAGCGAGCAAATTGCCCAAATGCAGGCTGAGATGAAGAAAATGCAGGCTGAGATTGATGCGCTCAAGAAGCAGCTGGCTCAGATCGTGACGGTGATCAAGCAAAAGTTGAAGTAGCCGGCTGCCGGTTCGGGATGCGGGCGCACTAGAAGGGTGATTAACACTCTGTGCTGCGGGAAACCCCACCCCCCAACCCCCTCCCGGTTAACGGGGAGGGGGAGAAAACAGAGGGGCGCAGAGGGGCGCAAGGGGCGGCCACGGGGGGCCTCCCCTACAGCAGTTTGTAGTTGGGCTTTAGCCCAACTCTCTCGCCCCGCCTCGGGGACAATTTTCATTATGTGGCGGTGTGCGCAGTTCCGAAGCGACTGCCTCCTGTAAGCGGACAGGCGGAGATTAAAAGCTTAACAGCTTAAGTTTTTAAACGGTATTTTGTTTAATTTGTCAAGAGATAAGTGTGGATTTTTTTGTAAATTTTTGTGTCGCCGGCAGGTGAGGGTGCCGGCAGTTGCAGCCGGACTCCCCGCTCAAGGCGATCGCATGCCGGCAAGATGGGTGCGAGCGCACCGGCAGGCGCGAACAGCAATTTTTCCTGGCTCTTATAGTGTCTCTCATATTAGTGAGGTACTGAGAAACCCGGTTTCTGGGCAAACACGTTCATCCAACTGAGAACCGCTATAGCTGTGCTTGTGCTAAGGTAGAGACACGAAGTTTATGGTTCGGAGCTGCGGTTATGGTAACAGAAGTGCAATCGCCAACCAAACCAGAGGTCATCTACCCCGAGAGTGACGGTCAACCGATAGCAAATAATACTGTTCAGTTTCGCTGGCTTGTAGAGATTCAGCATAATTTGGACTGGATGTGTGCGGATGACCCGAATGTGTTTGTGGCGGGGGATTTATTTTGGTATCCCGTAGAAGGGCGCAACACAATTGTCAGCGCACCGGATGTGATGGTGGTATTTGGCAGACCCAAGGGCGACAGGCGTTCCTATCTGCAGTGGAATGAGGGGGGAATTGCGCCGCAAGTCGTGTTTGAAATTCTCTCTCCCAGCAATTCCCAGGATGAAATGGACAGAAAGCTGCTGTTTTACGATCGCTACGGTGTGGAGGAGTATTACATTTACGCTCCGGACAGCAACCAGTTGCGAGGGGGGCTGCGCGGTGAGGCGGGGCTGGATGTGATTCCTTCAATGGCAAATTGGGTGAGCCCTCGGTTGGGAATTCGGTTCGATTTGTCTGGGGAGGAGTTACAGATTTTTCGTGCAGATGGAACGAGATTTTTCTCCTACGCTGAAATTTGTCAGATGCTGGAGGAGGAGCGCCAGCGGGCAGAGCAAGCCGAAAGCAGGATGCAAGAAATGGAGGAGTTGTTGGCGCGATATCGGGAGCATTTCGGGGATTTGCCGGAATGAGGGAATTGCGCATTAGAAAGAGAATGAAGACACTAAGCGCGTTTGTATTTGAGGAGTGAAAGGGTAGAAACCCGGTTTCGTAGGGGCGGGATCTTCCGCCCCTTCCGGGTTTCTGGCCGATGACAGGTTTGACAAATCCTTTAGAAACGCTATATGATAAAATAAAAAAGAATGGGTTGGGTTGGGAAATTCATCTGAAAGGCGAGCGCCGCTTCTCACCGGCACCGGCATCCCGCACCGGCACATCCTTCAGTCAAATACAGGTGGCCAAAGTTCAGCCACCGGCAGTTCCCAACCGGGGAAGAGTTCTGGAATCGTGAGGGTATCGCTATTGAGGAGTACCGCTGGCTCGCCGGTGGGGCGATAAACCGTCACTGTCTGTCTGTCGGGATCGATGAGAATTCCAATTTGCGCTCCCAGTTGGAGGAAGGACTGAATTTTTTCCTCTAGGGGTTTGAGGCGGTCCGTTTTGGATTTAATTTCTACCATTAAATCGGGGACGAGCTGAACAAAGTCGCGAGTGCTTCGCCGCAGCCTTGAGGCTTTGACAAAAGAAACATCAGGTGCCCGCAAGTCTGAGTTAGGCAGGATAAACCCACCGCTGGAGTCATAGACGCGCCCCAGCCGGCGGGGATTGATCCAGAGCTTTAACCGGAAGATCAACTCAGCCCCAATTTCGCTTGATGTGTCATCACATGGCCCCATCGCCAAAATACTCCCATCTACTAACTCTAGTTTCCAGTCGGGATGTTCGCTCTGTACTTGCTCCAGGTCTTTAACTGTGAGTGTCATAGCAACACCTCTTTTAAACATCTGAAGTCTATGGTAGCAGGTTCCCACACGAGCCGGCATTTCCAGGGAAGGGATGCTCCCAAAGGGGGGAGCGCCTCAACATCTATCATCAAATGCGAGCGCTACTGCTAGAGTGCCGGTCGATAAATCTCAGAACCCGGCTTTCTTTTGCGATCGGCAGCGAAACCCGGTTTCTTAACCTCAATTTTAAGCGCTGACCGGCTCTCTTGCTCGCTGGCGCTTTTACTCCTCACCGCTGTCCTCAAATACGGGAGGCCAAAGTTCAGAAACCTGCAATTCCCATCCGGGCAATAATTCTGGTACGGTCAGGGTTTCCCCGTTGCGGTAGATGCCCGGTTTTTGTCCTTGCCGGTAGACGGTGACAGTTAACTCATCGGGGTCAATGAGAATTCCAACTGTAGCGCCTTGACTGAGGAATGTCCGAATTTTCTTGCGCAATTTGCTAATTCGGTCGCTTTGGGATTTAATCTCGACGACCAGATCCGGGACGATTTGACCGAAATAGCGCACGGTGCGGGGCATGCGCGAGCGCGATATATAGGAAACGTCAGGTGCGGTTAAATCTGTATTTGGCAGGATGAAACCGCCGCTGGAGTCAAAGACAAAACCGAGGCGGCGGGGGTTAACCCATAGATTTAGGAGAAAGCAGAACTGAGCGCCAATAAAGCTGGATACGATATCTGATGGCCCCATGACTGTAATCTCTCCGTCTCGCAACTCTATCTGGTAATCGTTGGGATCGTCTTGCAGCTGTTCTTGGAGGTGTTCCAAGTTTGTTACGGTCATAGACATAGGCTTACTGTGGGTTAATTTATAACTATTATACAGTAAAATAGCTAGGTTATGCGGGGTTATGCGAGGAAATTTTGCCGCCGTTGGGGAAGTTGGTGCGGAGGAGATGGGTGCCGATAAATCGTCGCTTGGCGTGACATTCGCCCACATCGCAGGTTTGGGAGCCGCCGTGACTATCCCTTCCAAACGGTTAATCAAAGTAACAGTATTAGCAGCAACAGGAATTGACTCGCCCTGACTCTTCTTGCCTTGCAGTCAGACTTTCCAGCTTGTTAGTCAGCGCCACACTCACCGGCTGAGCACCGGCTGCTTGTATTTGGTGATTCCACTTGCTTTGCCGTCAGGGTTTCCAGACGAGAAATCAAATTTTTTTTGACAATCTTGCTATCTTGTGCTATGGGAACACTTGCCGTCACCGGCTCCCGACTCTCAGTATTGAAACTGCTGGCGGGAGTGGTTAAAGTTTGAGGCGCAGCACCGGCAACCGCTGTGCCGGCGTCTCAACCGCAGCAGCAGCCACAACCTCTCGTGGCGGTGGCACTTGTGCGGTGAAGTCAGCCGCCAAAGCCGGTGTGGCTTCTATAGCAGTATGCACTTAGGTTAGAACATTAGACCTTCAGGGGGGGCGGGACACCTGCCCTACGTCTATATAGCAGTAAGCATTAGGAAACGTACATTCCCGCTTCCCTTGCTCCCCCGCTTCCGAAGCTTCTATTGTTCTAACCAATATGACTGCTGCTATACAACTGCCGGTGTTTCCGATTGCAGATTGACTGTTGCATTCAAACCGAGAATTTCAGATGCCACCGGCACTTCCGTAGCGAGTTGCGCCTCAACTGCTGGAATTTCTTCAACTCCCTCAATCTCCACCGGCAGATTATCAATCGCCGTCGAGGCAGCAACCTCCGGTGCCGGTACAGGCGTTGCGGCCAACCGCAATTTAGATAACTCTTTTAACGGAAATTAGGTTATTTATGAAACAAGCGCCTCTGATACAGCCTGCAATTGCGAACTTTCGCGAGTCTAAGCTGAAGAAAGTTTTACAAGATCCGACAGTTTAATTTGCGAATAACTCATCTGTGCGGCAAGAACTGCAGCTGCCGGCGAGACTTCTGTAGCGGTGGAAACCAAATCGCCTGCAGGATCTAAATTATCCGTAAAGTTTTCCAGTTGAGCAATCAAATCCGCGCTTTGCGTCTTCTAAATCGTCCACCGGCAGACTTTCCTCCGCCACCACTTCCTCTGGTGCCGGTATTGCTTCCGTGACTGGCTCAATAATAGCATCTGATGGTTCTGGGTTCTGCGCGAACTTTTCCAGTTACGATGCCGGCAGGGGATGCCTGCAGGTAAATTCGCGGGTGAATTTGCCGGTAAATTTGCCGGTGATGCGCGTGGGTCAGTCCCCCACAAGGGGTGGGTGCCAATCCAAGCCGGTGGGACACACCGACGGTTAAATTAGTGGGGAAGAACTCGCAGGCTGACAAGGAAAAGATGATGCAGACAGCAGCAGTCGCTAACCAATCTGCCGGCACCACCGGCACCCGAGACATTCGACTCTTAGTCCTCGATATTGATGGAACAATAGCTGGCGAGTCCAATCAAATCAGCGAGCCGGTGTTGCGAGCGATTCAGGCGGCGCAGGCGAAAGGCATCCAAGTCGCCCTCGCCACCGGTCGCATGTACTGTTCGGCGCTGCGCTTCCATCACGCCATTGGCTCCAGTATGCCACTGACCTGCTACCAGGGAGCCCTGATCCAAGATCCCGCCACCGGGGGCGTTCACCGGCACCTGCCAGTTTCCCACCACCTAGCTCAGCAACTGCTGGAACACTTTGAAGAGCCAGAACTGCGGTCAGTGCTTTCTGTCCACGTTTATCTCAACGACCGGCTCTACGTCCGCGAAATCACTCCCGCCTCAAAAGCTTACGGGGAGCGCACCGGCGTTGAGCCGGTGCCGGTGGGGGACTTGCGCCAATTCCTCAGAGCCGAACCGACGAAAATTCTAGCCCTGTGCGACGATGCCGCTGTGATTGACTGTCTGCTGGGGAACATGCGCCGGCGCTACACCCCAGCAGAGCTTTACATGACCACATCAGTGGCCACATTTTTTGAAGCCACCCACCCAGCGGTGAATAAAGGTACGGCGGTGCGCTACCTGGCAGAAGAGCTTCTCGGGCTGTCGCCGGCCAACGTCATGGCCATTGGGGACAATTTTAACGATGTGGAGATGCTCGCTTATGCCGGCACCGGCGTGGCGATGGGCAATGCCCCTGCCGGCGTTCAAGCCGTGGCCAGCTGGGTTGCCCCCAGCGTGGACAAAGATGGAGCGGCGGCGGCGATAGAAGAATTTTTGCTGTAAGTGCGCATCAGAAAGGGCACCGACGACTGGCCGTGTTTCGTCTCGGTGCCCTAACTGGTTCGCTCCTCACACAAGTCAAACTATACAGGAGGCGAGCGAATTTTGTCACCCCCTTTAGTTAAATTTTCATAACTTTTTTTTGCCGGCTTGCGAGAGTAATGCCTCAACTTCTTGCCAGCCCTAAGCAACTAAGGATGGGGAGAGGCTGGAAGTCCCACAGGTAGGGGATTGGAGACAGAAGTGGCAGCGGCGGGGGGACGCCGACAGTTAATTATAAATTATCAATGGGAAATTTTTAATAAGAATTAATCATTAATAATTTAGAATTCCTCCGGCGCTGGGACGCCCAGGCGGTAGAGCAGCAATCGCAGCGCGGAGAGAGTGGCCAGAATCAGCCCCAGTCTGGCCTGAGCGAGTTTGGGGGATTGGGTTTTCACCTCTCCCCAAATGCGACAGGCGCTGTGGAAGCTCTCAAAGGCTTGACTGAGGGCAGTGGCCCACTTCAGGCAATCTGCCGGCGTCTCCTTTGCGTCGAGCGCCGCCACGAGTTGGGAGATCAGGCGGCGCTCGGCGGGATGCGCCAGTCGCAGGGTGCTGGGAAGGGCCCCAGTATCCAGCCAGGGAAAGGGAGCCGGTGCGATAGCGTGCCAGTGTGGCTGCGCCAGGGCCAGCAATCCCTCCCGGTGGGCTAAACGCAACAGGGAACAGCAGCGAGCGCTGGCGTACTGTGCGGGGAACAGGCTAGCTGGTTCACACGAGAGTTGGGGCGGGCGCTCTGGCGGGGGCAACTCCCCCAGCACTGGGAGCTGAGTTAGGAATTGCAGCCAGTTAGCCAAACCGGCCTCGGTGAGCTGGAAATGAAGCCAGCCAGGAGGGACAGCGGCGACGGCAATTTCCAGCTCACCGTGCAGGGGCGGCTGGCCGGCGTCACTGACACTGGCGGGTGTCTTTGCGTGCAAATGCGCCGCGAGTTCTGCAGCGATCTCCGTGGCGGGCCGGTGGCAGATTTTGGCCATAGCGAGCGGCAGCGCCGAAATGTAGAGAATGCGAGCGGGATCTTTAGGCCGGTGTAAGGGAATGGCCTCCAGAGACTCCACTGTTCCAGGCCCTGTGCCGCATGTACTGAGAGCCTCTTGTAGCTGACCCAACAGTAGCAGCTTGATGGCTGGGGATTGTGCGGCTGATAAACCTACCCTCACCTTCGCTCCTCCGCACCTTTGGCAATATCCGTTTAATTAGTTTAAACTAATTTAGTTGCGAGATTCTGTAAAGCTCAGTCAATGGGTGCGTGAATAGTTCAGGGAATAAAAATTAAATAATTATTTTACCGGATATAAAGAGAGGGAATATGGGAGCCGGAAGCGCGCCGAGGCTTTGCGCCGCCGGTGGAAGACCAGATTAACGCTAAAAATCCTGAAAAATTTCTAGAAGGCAGAAGTAGTCTTTGATACCTTGAACGTAGCAGCAGGACATATCAATAAAACATATATAACAGAGATAAAACCGAGCGAGTCGGATTTTCAAGCGCACCTACCCTCACCTTCATATCATTTCCTTGAACTGCCGCAATTACAAGCCGGTATCGGGCGATGGTTGGGGGTTAGGGGTTAGGGGTTAGGGGTTAGGTAGGGGAGCAAGGGAGGCGGGGGACATTGCCAATGCCCCAGTCCCGCCGCGATGCCCCAGTCCCGCTGCGATGCCCAATGCCCCAGTCCCGCCGCGATGCCCAATACCCAATGGCCTTATCTGCGTTCCGCCCCTTGCTATGCACACATCCTTAGATTCAGACGTCACAAGACCCTTTTTAACTTGGCAACGGATTCTAGACTGGGCTGAGGAACACTACCGCTGCCGGACTTTTAGCAAAGACGAGCGGATTCCAGCACGCCCCGAGCTGGTGTATTTGGTGCAGCGGGGTGCTGTGCGGCTGGTGGGGACAGGCCAGATTGTGGCCGCCGCCGGCCAGTCGAAGTCTGACTCAGGGGAGATGGTATCGGAAGAAACCTTTTTGGGCTTCGTCGGTGCCGGCCAGCCGTTTGAAATTGTCGGCCAATCGCCGGTGGCGCTCCAGGCTTACGCTCATGTGGACGAGAGCACAGTGCTGTGGATGTACTGGCACGACTTAGACAACTGGCCCCACTTCCGGCGGGAGATACTGGATGCGTTTCGCTACCAGCACCAGCGCAAACTGCTGTGGCTGGCCACGCTGGGGCAGCGGCGCACGATTGACCGGCTCTTGGGGTTTCTCACCCTGCTGATAGAAGAATACGGCGAGCGCACAGAACAGGGTTACTGCCTGCCCTGGTCGCTGACCCACGCGCAAATTGGCAGCGCCATTGGTTCGACGCGCGTTACCGTGACCCGCTTGATGGGCAAATTGCGTGCCAAAGGGCTGATTGACATTTACGGCGATCATCTTATCTGTTTGCCTGGTGATTTACGCAATTCGGAAGTCTGAATAAAGAAGGGAGAGGCGTTAGTCCTCACCCAGAAAATATGCAATTAAAATCCATAGCATTTTGGCTCGCAGTCAGGTATAGCAGTATGCACTTAGGTTAGAACATTAGACCTTCAGGGGGGGCGGGACGCCTGCCCTACGTCTATAGAGCAGTAAGCATTGAGGAACCCTACATTCCGGCCTCCCTTGCTCCAGAGCTCCCGAAGCTTCTATTGTTCTAACCAATATGATTGCTGCTATATCAATAGACAGTAAGTTAAGGACAGGACATCTGACTTCCTAGTAGGGATAGGGACAGGCGAGACGCCTGTCCTACGTCCTAACCTAACTGGCTACTGATCTAAAACCGAGGTGAAGAAATCGGGGTTCTCAGCAGGTAGTGACATAGCTGTCGGGGGGAAAGGGAAAAGAAAGCCGGTTTCTGAGATTAGAAGCGCTATCCCTCACCCTCGTTCGGGCAGCAGGTGGAAACTGTGGGGAGGAATAGTGTTTCCGGCAGGTAACATATCGGACGATTGGTAGAGGGGCAAGGAAATCGTAAAGCGCGACCCCTTACCGATACTGGACTCCACAGTAATTGAGCCGCCGAGGATTTCGGTCAACTTTCTCACGATCGCCAAGCCAAGCCCCGTTCCCTGGTACTGGCGGGACAGAGACGAGTCGATCTGGGAGAAGGGAGAGAAAAGGCGGAGTTGGTCGGCTTCATCAATGCCGATGCCGGTGTCCCAAACCTGAAAGTGAATCATTTCAGGTGTGGTGACATGGTACACCCCGTGGGTGCCGGCAGGAGTGCGGGTGCGGTAGATTTTCAAGCCAACGGTTCCCTGTGGGGTAAACTTGATAGCGTTGGAGAGCAAATTCAACAGCATTTGTTTGAGCCGGCGGGGATCGCAGATCAGGTAGTCCAAATCGGGATCGACTTCCATCTCTAGTTTTAAGCCTTGGTTGGTCAGCCGTTCGTAGATCAAGCCGATGGCGCTCTCACAGATATCTTGGATAAACACCAGCTGGTATTCCAGTTCCAGGCGATTGGCCTCGATGCGAGACAGGTCGAGAATGTCGTTGATCAGGTCTAACAAGTGCTGCCCACTGCTGCAGATGCGGTCAACATAAAGTTTTTGTTTGGAGTTGAGTTCGCCGAAGGATTCCTCGAGCAGGACGCTAGAAAAGCCGAGAATGGCGGTCAAGGGGGTGCGCAGTTCGTGACTGGTGTTGGCGAGGAATTCCTCTTTGAGATGGTTGATGGCTGCCAGTGTTTGATTTTGTTCTTGCAGCAGCTGCCACTGGTGCCTGACTTCGGTGACGTCAGAGCCAATCCCGATGACGCGACAGATGGTGCCAGAGGCGTCTGCGATCGGTGCGTAAACGGTTTCAAAGGTTCGGGTGCCGGTGGCGGCGGAAACGTCGTAATTGGCGACGACTTTTTGGCCGGTGTCGAACACTTGACGGATTAACGGTTCAATGGTATCGGCTCCGACTCCGATTAACTCGCGGTTGGTTTTGCCAATAATGTCAGGCTGCCGCCGGCCCAGCAGGGACGCCCCAGCTGGGTTGATCGAAAGGTAGCGCAGCTGCCGGTCGTATTCGACAAATACATTGGAGGACTGTTCCAGGAATAGGCGGAAGTATTCAGCGCTGAGGCGCTGCTGGTGCTCTTCGCGGTAGAGGCGGGCTTGACGGATGGCGATCGCGCACTGGGAAGCCACCTGTTTGAGGAGTTCGAGTTCAGCCGGCTCGAAGCGGCGGGGGCAGGCGTGAAACACCGCCAGGACACCAATCAGCCCCCTGTCGTCGGAGATAGGACAGTGAGCCTGCCACAGGAGGCCAGAAGGGGGTGAGGGCTCGCTCCCTCCGGCGTGCCGGCCTTCTGGAGGCTGCCGCAGGTTCAAGGGCTGCTCAATGGGGACGCTCTCAAGGCAGGTTTGACCGGCAAACAGGCGCTCCCGAAGGGTTTCGGGCCAGTCTCGCACAGAAAAGCGCTCTCCCACAAGGGATTTGGAGAACCCGAGGGTGCCGCTGAGGTGCTGGTATCGCACTTGGAGGACTTCGAGCCGGTCGTCGAACAGACTGGCGTAACAGCCATCAGCGCCGAGGGTGTTGCCCAGACCTCCCACAGCGGCTTCCAGCATTTGGTCTTCATCGAGGGCTTGGCGCAAGGTTTCAGTCAGCTGGCGGATCAGCTGTTCAAATTGCAGGGATTGCTCCAGTGCGCGGGTGCGCTGGCTGACCCGGTCTTCGAGTTCGCAAGCGTAGGCTTGCAGCTGGTGGACGAGATTCGCCTGCTCGATGGCAATGGCCATCTGATTGGCCACGGCTTGCAGGAGTTGCTGTTCGTCTGCGGTCCAGCATCTGGGAGCGTGGCAGTGGTGAGCGGCGAGCAGACCCCACAGCGGGGAGGGAGAGACTGTTCCGGCACTCGTGTGCTCCGCTGCGGTGTCGGTGCGCTGAATCGCCACCGCCATCATGCTGCGCGCGCGCACCTGGTCGAGCATTTGCACGTGGCACTCAGCCAGACCGGCGGCGCGGATGTCGTCCACGCTCCACAGACGCCCGCAGCGATAGGCTTCCAGATAAGGCGGGGGAATGCACTCTGCGGGGAAGGACTGGCCGAGCATAGAGGGATAGGCGGAATTGACGTTTTCGGCAATACAGGTGCCACTGCTATCGCTTATGAGCTGGTAGGCGATAACTCTGTCTGTATCCAGCGCTTCTCTGAGTCGCCTGACTGCTGTTTGCAGAATGGCATCGAGATGGAAGGTGTCGCGGATTTGAGCGGAAATTTCACTGAGGAGGGCTTCGCGCTCCCGCCGCTGCTGGATTTCCAGCTCGGCTCGCTGGCGTTCGCTCAGGTCTGTGACAAAAGTGAGCAGGTAACTTTCGTCTTCTTCAACTCCAATCAAAGACATCACCGCTTCTGCCCAGATCGTGGAACCGTCGCCGCGCAGGTAGCGCTTGCGCCTGGTTTGGCGTCTGTCTCCCTCTTGGAGCATGTGCTGGATCAGCCGCATTTCGGCGGCGAAATCTTCTGGGTGAGTGATGGAACGGCGATCGAGATGCCGCAGGTGGGTTTCGCTGTAGCCGGTGAGCCGGCAAAAGGCGGGATTGGCGCTGAGGATACCGCCATCCAAACTCTCGCAGACAATGCCAATCGGGGCTTCCCAGAACAGTTCGCAGCCGGCTGGCGCGTGCAGGGGGTGGCCCGGCGCTGGTGCGCTGCCACTGGCGGATGAGGCGTTGCTGTCAGCCGGCACCGGCCACTTTTCATTTTTGCTCGAAGCGGTGCCGCCGGCTAGCCAGTTTTTTGCCGGTGCTGGTTTGGCGGCATCATGGGGAGTGGCTGATGGGGTAGCGGTGCTGGGTTCTTGTATTACCTGTTCCCCATTACCTGTTTCGTTGAGGGTATCGCCTCCCACAACCCTTAGCAGCAACAGCCACAACCGTCGCAGCACGCTCCCGTGACTCTCCAGTTCTCGGGGTTCGAGATTGCAGCAGTGGGGGGCAGCGGCAGCGACGGCTGGGGCGCTGAGCAACCGCGCAATCGTGTCGGGATTGAATACGAGGCCAACTCGCCACGCCGGCGCTGTCTGAGAAGTTTCCGCCATCAAGGATGAAGGCGGTTTTTGATCTGTGAAACTTTTGCTTTCCAGATCGCTTTTTTCAGCGGCAGGCTCTATCTGAATCCAGACATTTAGCCCAGGACTTAAGATTAGCAAACTCGCTCCCACTCCAGCTAAGGGAATTCGCTGCAGCGCCCTACCGCTCGACCGCACCTGTGCGGCGCGGCTCTCTACTGGGCGAGTGCGTGCCGGTTCGGCAGCACAGCCAACGGTGGCGGGTTCGGCAAGCCATCTGCTGTCCGGACTGTCCGGCGCGTGTTCGGAAGTCTCCTGCCAGATTTGCTCTAGCTTCTGACAGAGCGCTAAATTCTCTCCGACTGCCATTAGCGCCCGCAACCGGCCACTGGATGCTAGGGCCGTTTGTATCACTTGTACTGTACCGCAGACCCCCGGCCAAGTCAAATGCAGTACAATTTGACCGGGCAAAGTTAGATGGCTCATTAGTTTATCGCAGACTTGTGCGGAACGCTGATTTAATGGATAGCCTTACACCCCCTCCTAACAGGAAAAAAACAAATAGATTTTTGTTTTATCTTATTCAAAACCATTCACTCACCACCCTTGCTTATTGAACGCTAATTACCGATTTGCCGCACTCTCAAGAAAAACGAGTGAGTGCGGCGTCAAGTATGCGGGAGAGAAGTCGGGGGGACCGGTGGGCGTGGGGGCTGTTCCCGTTTTGTTTTTTCTTATACTATTGTGCCTCGCTCTCGCAGCTGTGGATCGGACAGGCTGGGAAAAATTTTTGGGATCGCCCTACTGGCGTGCTGGGGAGAGTGGCTCCTGCGCGGCGGTTGGGGAACTCTGACAAACCCCGCCCGGGCGAGCTGTTCCTCTCCCGGAGCGGTAGCGTGGGGCTTTGGCCAAAAGGCTGGCTGCTGAGGGCTTCTAGAAATAGGTCAGGGGTGCCGCCGGTTTCCACTGGGCGGGTAGGGGGGGAATGCTGGGATTTGGCCCTCCTTGGTTGCTGCCAGTTAACAATCTTGCCGGTGTGGCTGGCAATGAGGCGGCTTCTAGCATCATTAAACAGTCCAGGGGGGAGATTGTGGACTTTGCCAAAAGTAGAGCAAGTCGTTGTGGGGGTTTATTCCATTGTACCAGAAGCCCTGTGTCAGCGCAACTAGCGTTTGGTCAGCCACCACTATACGCCGGCCAATCCAGCTGTGAGGAGCTTGGGACAGTAAGTGGGCGGACATAAATAAGATTGCAGGAGAAACCGGGGTTCTTAAAGAAACCTGGTTTCTGGAACCTCGCTTGCTGTGATTTTGCTCACCTGCTTATATTATGTCCATGCAAGCAGACATGATATTACGGGATAATTTATTATTTTGAAGTCCCTAATTTTCACACCTATGAGTGACGACACCCAATTCCCCTGGCAGGATTCAGCTGTAATCCGCCACAGTCAGCGCCTGTTGCGCAGCTTCCAGCACTGGACGGGAAAAGTCCTGCTGGATGTTGGCTCTGAGCCGGTGGAAATAGCGCGGGCTTTGTTTGAGGCTCCCTTTTTCCTGGCTTCCCACAGCATGGAAGAAAACCCAATGTACAACTACGGCAACCGGCGGGCGCTTGAACTTTGGGAGCTTGATTGGGAGCAATTTACCAAACTGCCTTCTCGTAATACAACTGAGCCGGCAGACCGGGCAGAGCGTGAGCGCCTCCTCACTCAAACGAAAAACCAAGGCGCTGGCAACTGGCAGGGCGTGCGAATCTCCAGTACGGGGAAGCGTTTTTTTGTCGGAGACGGCATCATCTGGAATGTTTTAGATGAGCGGAATCAAATGTGCGGGCAAGCTGCCACTTTTAGCAAGTGGACACTGCTTTCCTGACAGGTTGCAGAGATGTAGGGGTCAGCGTCTCTTCGACCCCACAAATATCCACAAGTGTTGAATTCTGTCACAAAACTTTACATTTTAGCTTACATTTATCCTGCCCTGAGTAAAAATGCTTAGCCAGAGAGAAGTCGTTCTATCCAGTGGACATAGCTGATTTATTGACACATACAACATTGAAGATAGCGGAGTTTATCTAGTAGCGTAGTCCCCCATTCTTTAGGAATATCTACTATCTTTAATATCAGGTAAGCTATCAGCGAAACATAAATTTGTATAGCTATACCATTTACATTTTTAGTAATCAGCTTATCCAACTTAAGGTGCATTTTAAGAAACTTCCATAGCAACTCTATGTGCCACCTATATTTGTAGATTTCCATAAGCTCTTCATCAGAGACTTCGGCCCGCTCCAAATTGGTGGCCAATCTATACTCAGCACGCTTTT
>NZ_KB235948.1:2115603-2142003 GCF_000332335.1 Kamptonema formosum PCC 10802
AATTTAAGGAGCTAACAAGCTTGACTTGGTAGTATTCTTGCAGCCATAGCAATTTACTCGTTAGAGTAATGACAGTTGAATCAATAGGACACAGCTCATATTTTTGAAGGCTTTTTTGACGGCAAATTTCCTCATTAAGTTGTTGATAAAGTCTCAGGAATGGCTCTTGACTTCTGGACGCATTAGCTTTGGAGAAAGTTGAAATATCTAGCTCATAGCCAGTTCCATTTAGTCGCTTGAATATATCTCTCATACTGGTCAAGCTTTTATCCATTGCATAGCTCAACCATATGGACATAAACAAGCGGGTGTTAAGGACAGGATAATCATTTTTAGGCAAAGAAGCCAAACGATTTTGGACAATCTTAGAGAATGAGTTGAGCACAGGTTATTAACACGATTGATTTGACCGTAGCCCAAATCATAGCACGTTTTGGGCGCTTTTTTTATGTCGAATTGTTAAGATTCAACACTTGTGACAAATATCCCGCTGGGTTAACAGTCTTTATTTGTGGAAATTGCCGGGTGTAAAGACGCGACATGTCGCGTCTCTCCTTTACCATTTCCAACTACAAATAAGCCGAGTCTAACCCAAGGAAAGCACCGAATGAGGCCGAGTCTCCTAAGTGGCGTTCCCAGGCAGATCCTGGGAAAGAGTAGAAAAAGCATATATTAGCTTAAATTTTCGTTTTTTGACTCTACCTGAAGGCAGATTTTGTCAAAGAGAGATGACTAGGACAGCTGTTGCTTTAGCTGGTCGAGATTTGCTGGACTGAGGGTGACTTTCACTTCCAGCTGTTGCGCGGTGTCTCGCAGGGTGAGGGTGCAGTTCTCACCGGCACGGCGGCACTGCCATTCAGGATTTTTCACCGAAATCTTCTGAAAGACGATTTCAGCCAGCCCCACGCGGATGATAAGCTCTTTTTGAGACTGGGGGTGGATGTAGAGCTGCTGGCGGAGGGTGTCGAGTTCCAGCTTGTGAGGGGTGGTGCTGCGTTCGTCGGGGGAATCGGGTTTGCGCCAGTAGAGGGTGATGCCGCGAAGTTCCGGGTTGCAGATGGCAAACTCTTCATCAAACCGCTGGGGCTCCCAGTCGATCTGGCTCGGATCGCTGGTTGCCGGAATCAGGCGCTGTCGCCAAGTGATTTTCTTGCCGCTGAGGCCGGCCAACCACTGGCGGATCGTATAGAAGTTATTCGTGTTTTCGGGATCGCTGCTGCCGTACTGCCAGACTGTGTTGAGTTGCATGAGCTAGCTCCAGTTGCGGTTTCGAGTTTGCTTGAACCGCGCCAGGGCGGTGGGGCCACCCGCTTGTGCTCTAGCGGTTAACCTGCTACTATAATAGCCCAAATACGAGAGGAAGGGGGATAGGGCGATTTCGCCTAGTTTTTTTCCTGCTGCCAAATAAATGATAGCTGAAAGAGCGCCTATGGATTTGCCGATAGTTTACCATCCGGATTACGTTGCGCCGCTGCCAGAGGGGCACCGGTTTCCGATGCTGAAGTTTAGCTGGCTGTACGAGATGCTTTTGGCGGATGGGGTGGCGCACCGGCTGCAATTTTACAAGCCGGTGCGCCCGCCGCAAGATTGGATTGAGCTGGCGCACGCGCCGGACTATGTTCAGGCTTACTGTGAGGAGACTTTAGATGCGAAAGCGCAGCGGCGGATTGGGTTGCCTTGGAGTCGGGCTTTGGCGAACCGGACTTGTGTGGCGGTGGGGGGTACGATTCTGACGGCGCGGCTGGCGCTGACTTATGGGCTGGCTTGCAATACTGCGGGCGGCACTCACCATGCGTTTCCCAATTTTGGGTCGGGTTTTTGCATTTTCAACGATATGGCAATTGCTGCCCGCGCGCTGCAACAGCAGGGGCTTGTGCGGAAGGTTTTGATTGTGGATTTAGACGTGCATCAGGGAGACGGAACGGCTGTGATTTTCCAGGATGACCCTAGCGTGTTTACGTTTTCGATGCACTGCGAGGTTAACTTTCCGGGAACGAAACAAAAGAGCGATTTAGATGTGCCGCTGCCGGTGGGGATGGAGGATGATGAGTATTTGCAAACTCTGGATAAGTATTTACCAGATTTGCTGTCAGAAGTCAAGCCGGATTTGGTGTTTTATGATGCGGGGGTTGACACGCATGCCGGCGACCGGCTGGGGAAGTTGGCGATGACAGACACCGGCATTTTTCGCCGGGACATGCAGGTTTTGAGTGCCTGTGTTGGGCGGGGGTATCCGGTGGCTTGCGTGATTGGTGGGGGGTATGCGGATGATTTGAAGTCTCTGGTTTACCGGCATTCTCTGGTGCACCGGGCGGCGAGTCAGGTGTGCGGGCAGTGCCGGCTTTGAGGGAGTTGCAACGAGTGCGGGATAAAAGTATAATAGCAGGGGAAGCAGACCTACAGAAACCAGGAGGAAAGGGATGAAGGGATTGAGCCGAATAACTTTCGATGCAGAAGTCATGGGAGGAAAGCCTTGCATTCGCGGGTTGCGCGTGACGGTAGGAACTATTATCGGGCTGATGGCAGCCGGTCATTCTACAGCAAATATTTTGAAGGCATATCCCTATTTGGAAGAAGAAGATTTGCGGGAAGCCCTAGCCTATGCGGCGTGGCGCGTTGAAGAATCAGAAATTCCCCTAGCCAGCCAGTGAAATTTTGATTGATATGAATCTTTCTCCCGCCTGGTGCGAGGTTTTTGCTAAATCCGGGTGGGAATCTGTTCACTGGTCTGATGTAGGCGACCCACGGGCGACAGATAGGGCAATAATGGCTTGGGCAGATGCCCGGGGATATATTGTCTTCACCCACGACTTAGATTTTGGGACACTTTTGGCTGCAACTCAAGCGGAAAGCCCGAGTGTTATCCAGGTTCGCGCCCGCGATATTTTGCCTGAGAATTTAGAGCCGGTTATTGTTGAGGTGTTGCGTCAGTTTGAATCACAACTTGAATCGGGGGCTTTAATCATCGTAGATGAGGCGCGTTCTAGAGTGCGGATTCTTCCGCTGAATCGGTGAGCGCTTGTCTTGCCGGCAGTTCAAGAGCGGGGCAATCCCAACCTACCTGACATCTTGCAGCCGGGAGGGATATGTGGTAAATGCGGCAGCCGGTTAAAGGGAGGAGCTAATAGGGAAAGTCCTCCAAGATCGCCCAGATACCACCTGAGCTATCGCAGGTCTGTACCTCCCAAGAGTTGGCACCGGCTGTATACTAAAAGTATGAGTGAGATTAGTGGCATGGTACAGCAACTGAAACCTGAAGCCGAAGTAGAAATCACCTACCCCGAAAGCGACGGACAGCCAATGGCAGACAACACTAAGCAATTCCGCTGGATTGTAATTATCAAGGAAAACCTAGAAATCCTGTTTGCCGCTATCGCCGATGTATTTATCGCCGGCGATCTTTTCTGGTATCCTGTCCGGGGAAGTCTCCACCGGCAAGCGCCCGATGTCATGGTTGTGTTTGGCCGACCGAAAGGCGACCGGGGTTCCTACAAACAGTGGGAAGAAGAAAACATCGCCCCACAGGTGGTGTTTGAAATCCTCTCCCCTGGCAACACCGGCATAGGGATGACCAAGAAATTCGGGTTTTATCACCGCTATGGCGTCGAGGAATATTACATCTATGACCCCGACACCGTGGAACTGACCGGCTGGCTGCGTAATGGGAATAACTTAGAAGAGATTGAGCAGATTAACGGTTGGGTCAGCCCTCGTCTGGGGATTCGGTTTGTGCTCAAAGAAGACACCCTGGAGATTTATCGCCCTGATGGCCAGCGGTTCCTGACGCCGGTGGAACTGGATCAGCTGCGCCAGCAAGAGCGGCAGCGGGCTGAGCTGGAACACCAGCGGGCTGAGCAAGAGCGCGAGCGGGCTGAGCTGGAACACCAGCGGGCTGAACAAGAAAGCCAGCGGGCTGAGCAAGAAAGCCAGCGGGCTGAGCAAGCACTCGCCCAACTGGAACAGGAGCAACAGCGCTATCAAGCTTTGATAGAGCGATTGCGAGAAAGGGGGATTGACCCAGAACAGGTGTAATACGATTGCCGGTTGAGAAATCAATTCTAAAGAAAACGTCAAGGATCTAGAAACCGGGTTTCTCCCAGCTGTGTGCCATTACATATTGGCTTCCCCAGTAAAAGAAACCCGGTTTCTTACCCCGTTTCTTCCCCTATCTGACATCTTGCACCGGGGCTCGATATGTGGTAAAAGCGGCTGTCGGTTAAAGGGAGTGCACGGGGGCGAGTCAGGTGTGCCGGCTGTGCCGGTTAAAATTTGCAATTTCTATTGACAGGCTAAGTTGAGCGGTGTTATTCTAAAAAAAAATCTGCCTCACCCATAAACTGTCAGGGAGTAACCATGCCAACCTTCCCCGCAGATCCCTCTAATTTTGCCGATTTGCTAGAAATTGTCCGAGATGGGCACGAGATTGCCTTGACGCCGGGAGATTACAAAGGGCCATTCACAATCGACAAATCTATTACGGTTCGCGGCACCGGCACAAATACGTTGATTTGGGCGGTTGATGAGCCGGCACTGGTGGTGAAAGTGCCTGGGGTGCGGCTGGAAAATTTGGCAATTGAGCGGACTGTGGGAGGGGACACCGGCGCTGTGGCGCTGTCTGCCGGTGGGGGCACTTACCCTATCCTGAATCAGGTAAAATTGCGCGGTGTGGCTGAGAATGTCCAGTGGGAAGGAGCGAGCTGGGACATACCGGCAGTGCTGGATTTTGGGGAGATAGAGACAAACCGGCAGGTGGAACGTTCTTGGCCGGTGCAAGTGGGCGCACCCTGCGAGGTTTTGTGCGATTTGCCCTGGTTGCTGGTGAAGAATTCTCAGCTGTCTCCGGGGTTGCAGAATCTGGAGGTTGTGCTGAATTCCAGAGATGTGCCGGCGGGGACAAATTTGGCCGGTGCCATCTTTTTGGGGGCAGCTGACGGAATACGAGAGATTGCGGTTGCGGGAAAAATCAAAAACACCTCTCCGCCAACTTCAGACGCGATAAAAGACGCCTTCACTACGAGAGAAGACGGGTTGGGGGGGTTAGGTTGTGAAGATTGGGGCTATCGGTTCGTCGGAGACAAGGGGATAGATAATCTTATCCGCGAGTTCGAGGGCAAAGCTGCTCTTGAACGCTATGCCGAATTCTCAGATCGCCGGAATAGGGCAGAAGAGATAATGTCTGAGATATTAGAAGATGATCCAGCACTCTTCTATGTCCGCCGCAAAGGACAAGGGCAAGATCCCGGAGAAGAGAAATGGGAGCTCACAATCGTGACGGATCTGGATGATGTGGAATTGCCGGCACGGCTTGAGGAGCGAGGAAAAACTTTGAGCTTGCTAGCAGTTGTGTCCTCAAATGGATATGGCGGTTTGCGGTTGATATCCGCTCGTTTAGTCCCGCAAGACAAGGGACAAACAGATGGTTTTGCTGTGCTGTCCCGCATTCGCCTGCTCTCAAGTCACCAGTATGGACTCGGTGTGCCGCGCTCAGCACTGACACGCATGGAAAAAATGCCGGTGTGCGGCGAGCATGTGCCCACAGAAGAACAGCTGCAAGTTTGGAAGGCGTTTTTGAATATTGAGGAGCGGATCGCCAGGACCCGGCAGTTTTTCGTGCCGTTCTTAGGTCACAACTATGGTTCGGCGACAAGGCGGATTACTTTTGAAGTTAATCCCCGATTGGCGAGGGCTGATAAGTCAACTGAAGAATTTCTTAAACTGGAGGACTTTTGGAATCGTGCCGTCAATGCGAGAAATGAAGACGTGAAGCTTTTCCAACCCCCAAGCGAAGACAGGGGTGAGGAAAAGAAGAATGGCACCGGCAACAAGCCGGTGAAGCGCAGCGCCGAAAACGAGATGTTGGCCGTTTTATTGGGGTCTATTGAAGAAGTTGACCGGCAAAAGGGTTTCATTAAGGTGAGGCTGGAATCTGACCTGGTTGAGAAAATGGCCGGTGGGCACTACCAGCTTCCCAAAAATGGCTTTTTGTCTTTCGAGGCAGTGGGGGACATCACCCAGATTAAGCGCAAGAAAAGAGCTTTGGAAGACTTGCAGAAGGGCGGCACGCAGAATCCCTATCTGGGGGAGTTCTTTTTTGATGCTTCTAAGGCGCGACCGGCGCGGGGAAGTGTTAAACTGAAGCCAGGGGATTTGTTACTCCCCACTGCTAATCCCGACCAGATTGCAGCAGTAGAAGCGGTGCTTTCAGCGCCGGATCTGGCTCTCATCCAAGGACCGCCGGGAACCGGCAAAACCACCGTGATTGCCGAGATTTGCTATCAAGTTGCCTTGCGGGGGGGACGCACCCTGATCGCCTCGCAAGCGAATTTAGCAGTGGACAACGCCTTGAGCCGATTGATTCACAGTCCGGTTATTCGCGCCTTGCGAAAAGGACGCGCCGAGAGTGTGGAGGAGGAGGGGTTGCCGTTTCTGGAAGAGAAAGTGATTGGCACCTGGCTGCAAAATACGGCTGAGGATTGTGAGAAGCGTTTGGCTAAACGGTGGGAGAAGGTAGAATTGCTCTTGCAATTGCTAGAGCCGGCAGCTCGATTTGCCGCGTATGTGAGAGCGGAGGAAGCGCTCGGAGGGAGTCTAAAGGAATTGCAGAAGAAGAAGGCAAACCTACAGGAACTCTACAGAGCGCAAGAAAACAAACGGGCGGCAGCTGAAGCCAAGGTGCGCCAGATAGAATCTGTTATATCTGGGCTGGATTCCCTGCTGGCATCTGCGCCGGCAGTGAATTGGGAAGACCCAGCCGTCATCAAGTTGTTGGACAGTCTCAGACCGAAGATGCTTTTAGACAGCTCCGTGCGAGACTTCCAAGCAAATGTTCAAAAGGCGCAAGCGCTGGCTCGTGAACTTGGCCTAGTGCCTCCCAACCGAGAACTGTTCGGTTTAGCTGTTTGGTTGCGGGATAAAGTTCCCAATCGGATATCTGAAGCGAGGAATGATTTGGTGAAGATAGAAGCATCTCACAAGGAACAGTCGAAAACTGTTGCTCAATTGCAAAGAAGCTATCAGCAAGGTTTTGACCGGGGGGTGCCTGACGCAAACCTTAAGAAGCAAATGGCTGACGCGCAAAAGCAGCTACAGAGTTACCGTAACGACTATAGAATCCTATTCGGTCGCATCAGCCAGCTAAATCCGCTGATGAGTTTGCTCGATCCTTTGGCTGTCTTGCGGGAGAGCAAAAAGAATCTCATGTCTCGCCTGCAACAAGAAGCTGAGACGGCAAAAGATCAGCTAGAACAGTCACAAACCAAACTCCGCGAAATTGAGGCTCAACTGCAACAGCCGGAGCTGCCAGAAGCCTTAATCGCTGAGCGAAAATGGTGGGAGTCCGCGTTTGATGCAATGCCGGCGCACATCAAACCGGCAGTTCCCCCCACCGGCTTGTTCGATCTGGACTTCTTGCACACCGTTAAAGCTCAATTCGACGATTGGGAAATGGAACTCGATGAGGAAGAAGATTACCTGAGCCAGTACGAAAACTTTATCCGAGACTGGATTGCCAGACTGCGCAACCCCTCCGCGCAAGACAAGAGCGATTTGAGGCAGATTTATATCGACAGCGCCAACGTGATTGGCATTACCTGCAGCCAAGCTGCCAGTCGCGACTTCGCCACAGACTTCAACAACTTTGATGTTGTGATTATTGACGAGGTGAGCAAATGCACGCCTCCAGAATTGCTCATCCCCGCACTGAAAGGCAAAAAGTTAGTGCTGATTGGCGACTACCGGCAGCTACCCCCCATGCTGCACGAACACTCTCTAGAAGAGATTGCCGAAGAAATCGGGAGTGCGCCAGAGGACATTTCCTTCCTAGAGGAGTCCCTGTTCAAAACCCAATTTAAAGCTGCGGATGAAAGCCTCAAGTGCCTCCTCACTATCCAGTATCGCATGCACCCTTACATCATGGGTGCCATCAATCAATTTTACGAGGAGCGCCTGGAATGCGGCATCTCGGAGCCAGACAAGCAACGCGCACACAACCTAGCCGGTTCTACTATCCAAGAAAATCACCATCTCATCTGGGTGAAGATGCCGGTTGCGCAGGGGTTTGAGGAGCAGCGCGAGGGAACTTCTTTTTTTAACCGCAGGGAAATTGAAGTCATTGACGCTATGTGCCAGGAAATGGAAGATACTTGGAGTCCCAAGGTTGCCGAGGGGAAACCCAGGAAAGAAATTGGCATCATCACCTTCTACGGCGCACAGTTAAGGCGAATCGAGGAGATGCTCAGCGATAGACGCTTCCCCTCCCTTCAGATTAGAACCGGCACCGTTGACCGATTTCAGGGTATGGAGCGCCCGGTTGTTATTGTCAGCATGGTGCGGAACAACGGCAACAAAAGCGTCGGATTTGCCAAAAAGCCGGAACGGGTGAATGTCGCCTTCTCTCGCGCTCAGGAATTGCTCGTGATTGTGGGGTGCCACTCCCTATTCACGCAGCACGCCGGCGAAACTGGCAGGAGGTACTCCAAAGTTGCTGATGCTGTTCGCCGCAATCAAGGACTGATTGATGTTTCTAGCATCTTGAGCTAAAATAGATGTGAGCCGGCGTGCCGGCAACATCTCTACAGGCCGGCAGGTCAGTCCAGCTTATCTAATGCCCACTGGAAGAGGGAAAACTATGAATGACGAAAAAGACAGGGTTCGGCTGAATCTAGATGTGTCACCTGAACTGAACGAGACATTGGAAGAATTGGCTCATAAAATTGGAGGCACAAAGACTGATGTGCTGCGTCAGGCGCTCACTTTGATGCAAATTGCGGTGATGGCCAAGGAAAATGGAAAAAAATTCGGAATTGCCGAGCCTGAACAGCCTTTAGCTACGGAAATTCTTATTCCCTAAATCAGTTTTGAATTATACCGCCATGAGCCAGCAGCCCGATCCACCTAAAGAAATCTTCTCTGAAACCTCGTTTCAACTATCAGCAGCCACCGAAAAACTTGTGACAACAGGTTCCCTAAACTTGTCATCGGCAGAAGAGGCGGAGTCCGACAGAAAAAACCGCGACAAAGATAAAGAACTGGAACGCGAACAGAAACGGATAGCTTTCTGGGTGAAGGACATCGGTGTGTTTGTATTGGCGCTGCTCATCATTTTGCTAATTGACATTTACGCTCTCACAATCCTTCTTAAGCCAACCGCATCAGAGGGCCAAATAAGGTTTGCTATAGCTACTCTTAGTTCAACGGTCACAAGTCTTTTGAGCTACTTACTGGGAAGAGCTAGTAAGTAATAGCTGGGTAAATTCATTTAATTTTGTGGAGGAATCATTAATGCTTCTATCTCCGTCTCCTAAACCGATTGACCCTCAGCTGCGGGAATTGGTGGAGGAAATTGAAAAACAGAGTCCAACAGGTGTGTCAGTGCTGGCGGCGCGTCAGTTTCGCTATAGCGTGGATCAAACGCCGGTGGAAGTCACGATCAGCGCCCCCCGCAAATTCAACGTTCTTGAGGAATTTATCCTCCGCGCCGGCAGTGAATTTGACCCGCCCACAACAGCGGATGACTTGGCAGATTTATTAGGGTTTGACCCTGTATTTGTGCGCAATACTACCAGAAATCTTCGGGCTTTACAAACTTTGGCACCGGCGGGCACAGACAAAATCGAACTCACCGCTCAAGGCCGGCAATTTTACGAGCAAGGCTCTGTCCCGCAACCCCCACAAACTAAAAAAATTTATGCGGTTGCTGACCCCTTGCGGGGAAATCTTGTTTATCGATCTTCGCCTTTGCAGGAAACACAGATAGACCTGCCTGATTTAAAATCTTTTATTTCAATCGAGAACAGATGTGGGGAGGTGACCTCATTACCGCTTGAGGAACTCCAGCGGCTGGTAATAGCTTCAGGTTTAGGGCTTCATGTCCCGGAAGATGGGAAAATACTCACTGCAGCTCAGGTAACTGATGAGACTCAAACCATCTGGCAACCGATATCAATTATCGTCAGCTTCGACGCTCTAGAAGATGCGGTCAGAGTGCAAGTGAGACGGGGAAAGACCATTTTGCAGTATGCCTCTGACTTGCTGGACATCCTGCAAGCTGAAGGGACAGTATCCTTGCAGGGTTTGCTGTCCCTGACCGACGAAACCATTGCCGCTGAGCGCGAAACACTGCTCAATAAGAGAAATCAATACGTTGAGGCGAGACTGGATAAAATTCAGCTGCAGGCGCTCGCCACGGCAAAAGAACTTAGGGCAGCAGGGGACAATACTCCGCCTAAGGAAACTGAGGAAAAAGGCACGGCGATCCTACTGCGCGACAGTCTGATTCGGCCAACTTTCTTAAGCACTCTCAAGTCGGGGCGTCACGACATCCTGATTTATTCCCCTTGGGTGACTCAGGAAGTCGTAGATAGCGAATTTATTGAACTTCTCCAGAATCTGGCTAACCGGGGAGTGTGGGTTCTCATCGGTCATGGAATTGCCCGCAAACAGGAGGATGAAGACCGCCCAATACCACCGGAAGTTGAGGCACAGCTGCGCGAAGTTAAGACGCCGGAAGGGCTGCCGGCTGTACAGGTATTTTGGCTGGGAAATTCCCACGCCAAAGAAATAGTTGTGGATGGGAAAATCCACTTGTGCGGCTCCCAAAACTGGCTCTCCTATCGCGGCGACAGATTGCCACGCGGCGAGACTGCGTATAAAGTTACGAGTGCCGAACAAGTCGGGGAAGCTTACAAATTTCTCGCCAGCCGGTTCCAATCCTACGCACAAAAATCCTGGAATAAGGCTCGGCAAAATCGGGATGCCGCACTCGCTGAAGTGCCTCTGTGCATTTGGGGTGCGCTGGGGATGGAGAAAGTCGCACTCAACCAAATACAGAAAAACAGCTGGCTGGAACTGATGCCGGTGTGGCTGAAAGTGGTGCGTCAGGGGCTGAGGTCGAAAAAGATATCGCCCGATTCAGAGGGTTTCGGCACAGCACTTTCCTTGCTGAGTCAGATTTCAGCAGAATTGCCGAATGTTGACTTATTGCGGGAGGGATGGCAGAAAGTTCTTGGCGCGATTGCCGGCAGCAATCGCGAGATGGCTTTAACTTTGCTGAACGATGAAGTGTGGGCAGAGTTTGTCCGCCTTGGCATCGCCCCGCCGGCTATCGACTCGCCGGTGAATTTTATCGCCACCTATGCCTCCGCCCAAAAGCAGCCGGTGAACAAATCGAAAGGTGACGGTAAAAAATCCTCCAAAAATAAAGGCAAAAAGAACAAATAATCCGCTCTACCCGTAGGACAGGCGTCCCGCCTGTCCCTATCTTCAAATCAGGTGACAATCGGTAGGGCTAAAGCCCAACTACGAACTTTGGGCTGAAGCCCAACTACGAACTTTGGGCTGAAGCCCAACTACGAACTTTGGGCTGAAGCCCAACTATGAACTTTGGGCTGAAGCCCTATAATAAAAGTATGAGTGAGATTATTGGCATGGTACAGCAACTGCAACCTGAAACTCAAGCAGAAATCAGCTACCCTGAAAGCGACGGACAGCCAATGGCAGACAACACTAAGCAATTCCGCTGGATTGTAACTATCAAGGAAAACCTAGAAATCCTGTTTGCCGCTATCGCCGATGTATTCATCGCCGGCGATCTTTTCTGGTATCCTGTCCGGGTAAGTCTTCACCGGCAAGCGCCCGATGTCATGGTTGTGTTTGGCCGCCCGAAAGGCGACCGGGGTTCCTACAAACAGTGGGAAGAAGAAAATATCGCCCCACAGGTGGTGTTTGAAATCCTCTCCCCAGGAAACACCGGCATAGGGATGACCAAGAAATTCGTGTTTTATCACCGCTATGGCGTCGAGGAATATTACATCTATGACCCCGACACAGTGGAACTGACCGGCTTGCTGCGTAATGGAAACAACTTAGAAGAAATTGAGCAGATTAACGGTTGGGTTAGCCCTCGCTTGGGGATTCGATTTGTGCTCAAAGAAGACACCCTGGAGATTTATCGCCCTGACAACCAGCGGTTCCTGACGCCGGTGGAACTGGATCAGCAGCGCCAGCAAGAGCGCGAGCGGGCTGAGCAAGAACACCAGCGGGCTGAGCAAGAGCGCGAGCGGGCTGAGGAAGCGCTCTGCCAACTGGAACAGGAACGAGCTCTGCGGGAACAGGAGCAACAGCGCTATCAAGCTTTGATAGAGCGATTGCGAGAAAGGGGGATTGACCCAGAACAGGTGTAACACGAGTGCCGGTTGGTAAATCAATTCTAAAAAAAACGTCAAGGAGCTAAAAACCGGGTTTCTTTTGGCTGAAACCCGGTTTCTTACCCCCTGCCAACCGCTAGAAACCGGGACATCACCGGCAGCCGGGAAGAGGACAAAGCAGCTGTGCCGGCAGTGCCGGAAAAAATTTGAAATTTAGCTTGACAAGAGCGATGGTGCGGTTTTATTATAAAAAGGTCAACATCACCCCATCACCTATCAGGGAGTACCCATGCAAACCTTCCCAGCCGATCCCTCTAACTTGGCCGATTTGCTGCAAATTGTCCGAGATGGAGACGAGATTGGCTTGACGCCCGGAGAGTACAAAGGGCCACTCACAATCGACAGATCTATTACGATTCGCGGCAGCGGTACAGATACAGTAATTTGGGCGGTTGATGAGCCGGCACTATTGATTGAAGCCCCTGGAGTGCGGCTGGAAAATTTGGCAATCGAGCGGACTGTGGGAGGGGACACCGGCGCTGTGGCGCTGTCTGCCGGTGCGGGCACTTTCCCTATGCTGAATCAGGTAAAATTGCGCGGGATAGCTGAGAATGTCCAGTGGGGAGAAGCGAGCTGGGACCTGCCGGCAGTTCTGGATTTTGGGGAGATAGAGACAAACCGGCAGGTGGAGCGTTATTGGCAGCTGCAAGTGGGCGCACCCTGCGAGGTTTTGTGCGATTTGCCGTGGGTGCAGGTGAAGACTTCTCACCTGTCTCCGGGGGGGCAGAATTTAGAGGTGGTGCTGAATTGCGAAGATGTGCCGGCGGGGACAAATTTGGCCGGTTCTATCTGGCTGGAGACACCAGAGGGAAGGCGAGAGATTGCGGTTGCCGCCAAAATCAAAAAGACCTCTCCCCTAGAAGGGAAGGAGAGTAATATTTCTCCCGTCACTGCAAAGGAAGAGGGGTTAGGTTCCGAAGAGTGGGGCTACCGGTTCCTGAACCCGACGGCTTTCGAGAATTTAATTCGCGATATCGAAGGCCAAGCTGCCCTGGAAAGTTATGTCGAATTCACAGCTCGTCGCAACCGTGCCGAAGATATATTGTCGGAGATATTGGGAGACGAGCCAAGACTCTTCTATGTGCGCCGCAAGGGGAAAGGGCAAGAGCCGGGAGAGGAGAAATGGGAACTCACAATTGCCACAGACCTGCAGGGTGTTAAATTGCCGGCAGTGCTTGAGGAGGGCGAAAAAACCTTGAGCTTAATAGCCGTTGTATCCTCAGATAGAAATGACGATTTGCGGTTGCTGTCCGCTCGTTTAGTCGCGCCAGACCGGGGACACGCTGATGGTTTTTCTGTGCTGTACCGCATTCGCCTGCGCCCAAGTTACAAGTCTGCAATGGGTGTGCCGCGCTCAGCAGTGACACGCATGGCAAAGGTGCCGGTGTGCGGCGAGCATGTGCCCACAGAAGAACAGCTGCAAGCTTGGACAGCGTTTGTAGAAATTGAGCGGCGCATCGCAGAGGCGCGTCAGTTTTGCGTGCCTTTCCGGAGCCACAACTATGGCGCGTCCACCCGGCGAATCGCCTTTGAAATTGAGGCGGCTGAGGCGAGTATTGATGGCACAGCTGAAAATTCCTTAGCAGAAGCAGAATTTTGGCAGCGGGCTTTCCAGGCGCGAAATGAAGAAGTCAAGCTGTTCAAGTTTTCTCCTGAAGGCAGAGGTGGACGGGATGGAGAGAAGTTGGGCAGAATTTCAGAGGTAGACTCGGAACAGGGCAAGATTCGCGTCATGCTTGACTCCGATCTGGTTGAGCGCATCAGCGAAGGGCACTACCAGCTGCCGGCAAGTGGGTTCTTATTTTTCGAGGCTTTTGGTGAAATCAGCCAGATTAAGCAGAAAGAAAGAGCCTTGACCGAGTTGCGAAACGGACGCTCCCAAAATCCCTATTTGGGCCAGTTTTTCTTCGACGCTTCCAAGGCTCGACCGCCGAAAAACCCAGTCAAACTGCGACCGGAGGATTTGCTGCTTCCTTCTGCAAATCCTGACCAGATTGCAGCAGTAGAAGCCGTTCTTTCAGCGCCGGATATGGTTCTGATCCAAGGGCCACCGGGAACCGGCAAAACCACCGTGATTGCCGAGATTTGCTATCAAGTTGCTTTGCGGGGGGGGCGCACGCTGATCGCCTCGCAAGCGAATTTAGCAGTGGACAACGCCTTGAGCCGGTTAGTTCACAATCCGGCAATTCGGGCGCTGCGAAAGGGAAAAGCAGATAAAGTGCAAGAAGAAGGGCAGCCCTTCCTGGAAGACCAAGTGATAGGCAAATGGCTGGGAGATACTGCCGGCGACTGCGAAAAAGGTCTGGCAAAGCGGCGCGAAAATATTGACCTGTACCGGCAATTGCTGGCTTCTTCCGAGCGATTTGCCAATTATTTCCAAGCGGAAGAAGCGCACCAAGGTCTTGAGAAGCAATTGCAAGAGCGCCAGGCAACTTTAGAGGCGAACTGTGAGGCGCAAGAAAAAGCGTGCCGCCAAGCCGAAATGGAGTGCGGCGAGGTCGAATCGCTGATCTCGAAGTTGGAATCCTTGCTGTCTGCGGCGAAAGTGGACTGGGAAGATCCCGCAACCGTCGATTTTTTGTCGCGCCTCCAGCCGTATGCCGGTGGCGACAGTTCTGTGCGAAGCTTTATCAACAAGGTTAAAGACGCTCTCAAGCTGTCTAAGGAACTCAACTTTGAGCATCCTCGCTGTGGGGCATTTGGTCTAGCGGCATGGTTGCGCGAGACTGTAATGGCTTCCATATCTGAATCTCGGACGGCACTGGCGGCTGCAAATGACGCTGCTGCAGCCCTGACAGAATTTGAGGACGCCGTGCGGGTTGACCAGCACCATTATGACTGCCTCAACCGGCTGCGAAGCGACTACCGGCAACTGCTAGCCAAGCAGAAAACCCTAGAGCAACAAATCGGGGACAAACAAAAGAAAAAATCAGCCCTAGATTCAGCCATAAAAGAAGCCGATCTCTGGCTGCACACCAGCCCTTCTAGAGTATACAATCTCTTGAAGAGATGTTTGCAAGAGCGCCAGCCGCTCACAGATGCTCTACTTCAATTGCCGGCAAAGTTTATGGAGATCGCCCAGTCCGCAGACTTGCGACTTTTTCCCAGATCCGGAACAAATCCGATTGATTATATGCCGGATTGGGAGAGATTGCTAAAAGCCCTCTCTTATGAAGGGCAGAATGGTTTTGGTGACACCCCAGGGAAGCAGTCGCGCTTCAGCGAGTTTTTGCACAGGAGCCTGAGCCAGCCGCCAGTAGTGCTGTCAGCAAACCACCGGGCAAATTCGCTCGAACTTGCCGAAAGATTTAGCATTTATCCGCGCCTTACCAAAACTCAGCGGCAAGTTGTGGTTGAAAGCGCCCGCGACTTTTTGAGGGAAATCCAACAGGTCTGCGCTGCCTCATGGGAACCGAAACACATCGAGTCAACTCTCAACCGGCTCGCACAGGAGGTAATTAACAGCATCATTGACGCTCGCACCTACGCGCTGCAAGTTCAGGCAGAAACAGAAAAAACGCTCCAGCATCTCAAACAGCAATTCAATGATCTTCAGAAATTGGCGGCCAACCTTAATACGCAAGGATCAGCCGCTCACGCTGAGGCGGAAATGGCGCTTCAAAACGCTGAAGGCAAATTTACCCAAGTTCTCCAACGCTTGCAAAACCTTTCCCAGCTGCCCCAAATCCCTGAGAAGTTGCGCATTCTGACTGAGCGGTGTCTTCGCACTCCCTCAGATATTTTGCCAGCCGCACCTGACTTCTCGGCGCAAGTGCGTTCCTGGCAAAGTCAAACCAGTAAACTAGAAACCTTGATTTCCTCCTTAGAGCCTTTTGCTGTACTGTCGTTATGCAAAACCCCTCTGAACGAGCGCCTTTCTAGCCTGCAACAAGAAAAAGAAACCGCTCAAATCCCGCTCGCAGAATCCCAAAGCCAACTCCGCGAGATTGAGGTTCAACTCCAGCAGCAGACCCTGCCAGAAACTTTAATGGCAGAGCGAACTTGGTGGCAAGAAGCGTGGGGCGAAATCCCCGAGCGCCTCAAGCCGGCGGTTCCCCCTGCGGGGCTGTTCGCCCCCGACTTTTTACGCCAAATCAAGGCTCAGTTTGACGCTTGGCAAAACGAACTCGCTCAGGAAGAAGCTTACCTCAGCCGCTACCAGAACCTCGTTCAAGACTGGAGCGAAAAACTGCGCAACCCCTCAGGTCAAGATCGCAGCGAATTGAAGCAAATTTACCTGGACAGTGCCAACGTCATTGGCATCACCTGCGTGCAAGCCGCTCGCCGCGAGTTTTCCGAAGAATTCAAAAACTTCGATGTCGTGATTATTGATGAAGTCAGTAAATGCACGCCTCCAGAATTGCTCATCCCCGCTTTGAAAAGCAAAAAGTTGGTGCTGGTCGGCGACCACCGGCAGCTGCCCCCCATGCTCAATGATAGCACGGTAGAAGATATTGCACAAGAGATGGGAATTGCCCCAGAAAAACTGAGTTTTCTAGAAGACTCACTGTTCAAACTGCAATTTGAGGCAGCTGCAGACAGCATCAAGCGGATGCTGACGGTACAGTACCGCATGCACCCCAGCATTATGGCAGCCATCAATCAATTTTACGGACACCGGCTGCAATGCGGTCTGCCGGCTCCCGACCAGCAACGCGCACACAATCTTGCAGGAGAAATTCTCCAAGAACACCAGCATCTCATCTGGGTTCAGATGCCTCTCGGCGAGGGGTTTGAAGAGCAAAAGCAGGGAACGTCACCTTTCAACGTTCGAGAAGTTGATGTTATTCAACGCTTGTGCCAGGAGATGGAAGCCGCGTGGGCACCCAAGATTGCCCTGGGCGAACCCCGGAAAGAAATCGGCATCATCACCTTCTATCTCGCGCAGCTGGAACTGATCGAGGAGCGCATAGATCCTCAGCTTTTCCCTTCCCTTCACATTCGCACCGGCACAGTTGACCGCTTCCAAGGAATGGAACGTCAGGTTGTAATCGTCAGCATGGTTAGAAACAACCGCCAAGGAAAAGTTGGATTTGCCAAAAAGCCCGAACGGGTGAATGTCGCCTTCTCTCGCGCTCAAGAACTGCTGGTAATTGTGGGGTGCCACTCCCTCTTCACCCAGCATCCAGGCCAAGCCGGCAGGATGTACTCCGAAGTTTCAAACGTTGTGCGCCGGCACGGAGGACTCGTTGATGTTTCCAGCCTTTTCAGCTAATAGTTAGGGAGCCTGTCACTTTTGCTAGTTCCCTGGCGATTAAAAATCGCGGCTATACAGACAAAGCCCGCCTTCGCGGGCTATAAGACTAGCAACATTGGTTAAGACTATTGAGGTCGGAGGGAACGCCTGCCCTCCGGACATACCTCGTAGGACAGGCGTCTCGCCCCACCGGCAGCACGACTGCCAACTTTTTTGATAGAATGGAGAAATGATTAATGTTTCCAGCATTTTCGGATAAACCCATTGCCTCGGAACTCAGTGTGTGGGCGGAGCAAATTGAGAAGCAAAGCCCAGGTTTGTCAGTCTTGGCGGCGCGCCAGTTTCGCTATAAAATGTACCAAACGCCGGTAGACTTGAACGTCACAGAACCTCGCAAGTTCAACGTCCTTGAGGAGTTCATACTCCGTGCGAGCTTTGAACTTTTCCCACCCCCAACAGAAAATGAATTGGCGAGTGTCCTGGGGCTCGACCCTCTCTTTGTCCGCAACACTACCGCAATTCTTCAGGCATTGCAGACTTTGGAAGTCGCACCCGGATCGCCCATTACACTCACCCCCCAAGGGCGTGAATTATACCAGAAAGGTTCTGTACCGCAGTCCCCCAAACTTTACCAGCTTTACGCTCTAGCTGACCCCTTGCAGGAAACCACTGTCTTTCGGTTTTCTCCCCTAGATTTACCACAAGTAGACCTCCCAGACTGGGAAAACTTCATCCCACTGGAGAGCCGGTGTGGGGATGTGTCTGAATTGCCGCTTGAGGAAGTGCAGCAATGGGTTCAGGCTTCAGGTTTAGGGCTGCACGTTCCTGAACAGGGCAAAATTGTCACCAGCGCTGCCGCTGCCGGTGAAACTGAAGAAATCTGGCAAACGCTGTCTATTTTCCTGATTTTAGATGTTTTAGAAGACAATTTAACCCTCCAAGTCAGGCGCGGCAAGCAAATTTTAGAAAAAGCGTCCGACCGGCTCAAAGAGCTTGAATCTCAAAACAAACTTTCGCTAGCAGACTTGTGTGAGGTTTCCGAAGAAAGCCTCACACGTGAGCGCCACTCAATTGCGGAGCGGAAAAATCAAGAGGTGGAAGCCAGACTGGAAAAAATTCGGCAAAAATCGCTGGATAGTGTTCGAGAAATGCGGGCTTTGGGGGAGATAGCTCCGCCCCAGGAAAACCCGGCAACCGGCAGTGCTGTCCTGCTGCGCGACAGTCAGATTCGGCAAACTTTCTTAGAGACTCTCAAATCTGGGTGTTACGACATCCTGATTTATTCCCCTTGGGTGACTCAAGAAGTCGTAGATAGCGAATTTATTCAAATTCTCCAGAATCTTGCCAGCCGGGGAGTTTGGGTTCTCATCGGTCATGGAATTGCCCGCAAACAGGAGGATGAAGACCGACCCATCCCACCGGAAGTTGAGGCGAAGCTGCGCGAAGTTAAGACACCGGAAGGATTGCCGGCTGTCCAGGTATTTTGGCTGGGAAATTCTCACGCCAAGGAAGTCGTTGTGGATGGAAAAATTCACTTGTGCGGCTCCCACAACTGGCTCTCCTATCGCGGCGACAGATTGCCACGCGGCGAGACTGTATATAAAGTCACGATTCCCGAAACCGTCGGGGAAGCTTACAAATCTCTCGCCAGCCGGTTCCAATCCCACGCACAGCAATTGTGGGATGAAGCTGTGCGAAATTGCCAGCCGGCACTCGCTGAATCTTCTCTCTGCATTTGGGGTGCGCTGGGGATGGAGGAAATGGCGCTCAACCGGCTGCAGGAAGACCACTGGCTGGAACTTATGCCGGTGTGGCTGAAAGTGGTGCGTCAGGGGCTGAGGTCGAAAAAGATATCGCCCGATTCAGCTTGTTTCGGCACAGCACTTTCTTTGCTGAGTCAGATTTCCGCAGAACACCCAACTCTGGACTCCTTGCGGGAGGAATGGCAGAAAGTTGTTGGCGCGATTGCCGGTGAAAATCGCGAGACGGCTTTAATTTTGCTGAGTGAGGAAGTGTGGGCAGAGTTCGTCCGCCTTGGCATCGCTCAGCCGGCGACCGAAGAGCCGGTGCAATTTATCTCTACCTGTGAAGCCGCCCAAAAACCGCCGGTGAGCCACTCCAAAGGTGCCGGAAAAATTCCCTCAAAACCTAAAGGCAAAAATAAGAAATAATCCGCTCTCTCCCGTAGGACAGGCGTCTCGCCTGTCCCTCGCCTGTCCCTATTTTAAAATCTGGTGCCAATCGGTAGGGCTTTAGCCCTACTACGAACTTTTGGGCTTTAGCCCTACTACGAACTTTGGGCTAAAGCCCAACTACAAACTTTTGGGCTTTAGCCCTACTACGAACTTTTGGGCTAAAGCCCAACTACAAACTTTTGGGCTAAAGCCCAACTACAAACTTTTGGGCTTTAGCCCTACTACGAACTTTGGGCTAAAGCCTTACTACAAACTTTTGGGCTAAAGCCCAACTACAAACTTTTGGGCTAAAGCCCTACAAATTTACTCCGAAAACTTTCCGTTTGTTGTGCTGGATCTGGCAGGTCAGCCAGCTTGACACACCTAGCCACGCTCTTGTATTGCTGATGCCTATGGCCCAAAGCGCTGCTCAGGTAGCTTCATTTTTGACCTCCTGACTATCCTGTACTACTATCGCCGGCGAATGCCTATAATCTTCATGAAGTTTTACAATACTGAATAAGTAACCACCAACACAGCGGAGAAAGAACCGTGCTGCTATCGAAAGGCTTTGAAGTCGAAATGTACACCGGCACCCCGCAAGGGGACATTGTTGGCCTCTCCGACAAAATCGTTGCCGCCCTAGACAGATTCGTGCGGGAACCAGACAGTCGCAACGTCGAATACACAACCCCCCCCTTAACCTCCTACGACCGGCTCTTGTGTGAGTTAGTGCGCCCCAGGTTACAGCTGCGGCAATACCTCCACACGCTGGGCGATTATACCCTGATTCCTGGCAGCACCCTGTCCCTGGGCGACAGCCAGCGCTTTTACCGCTCCGATCCGGGCAACCCCTACCACACCTACATCGAGCAAACCTACGGAACCAGCGTCGTCACCGCCAGCGTCCACATCAATATAGGCATCAGCAACCCGGAACTGCTGATGCGAGCCATTCGCCTGATCCGGGTCGAAGCGCCCCTTTTCCTGGCACTGAGCGCCTCCTCCCCCTTCCTAGACGGCCAAGTCACCGGCTCTCACTCCACCCGCTGGCAGATGTTTCCCAAAACCCCCACCCACGTCCCCATCTTTGAAAGCCACGCCCACTTCATCCAGTGGACAGAACAGCAACTCGCCGCCGGCACCATGCAAAACGTCCGCCACCTGTGGGCCTCCGTCCGCCCCAACGGCGACCGGCGTCCCTACAGCATCAACCGGCTAGAACTGAGAATCTGCGACTTAATCGCCGATCCCATTTCCCTGCTGGCGGTCACCGCCCTCCTGGAAGCTCGCCTGTCCCAGCTGATAGAAGATCCGAGCTTAGACCCCTTAGAAATCAGCCACCTGCCCTCACCCACCCGCGCCGAAGACCTAATTGCCCTCACCGACGCCAACGAAGTCGCTGCCGCCAAAGACAGCTTAGACGCCCAGTTGCGGCACTGGCTAGACGGCAGGCCGATTTTAGCGCGAGATTGGATTGAGGAACTCTACCTACAAGTGTGGCCGTCTGCAAAGAAACGAGGCTTCAGCTGCTTCCTCTCACCCCTGAAGAAAATCCTCCGGGAAGGGAACACCGCCCAGCAGTGGTTAAAACAGCTTTCCGGCGGGCTCGATTGCCGGGGAGTCATCACTTCTGGCACACACGCCCTCGCTCAGCAGGAGAGAGAGCTCGAAGACAAGCTGTGCCAGCTGGGGGTGGCCTGAGGCCCTGTGCCCAACTCGACCATTAGAATTTCTAATCAGTCGTTTCCCGCCAGCACCTATTAGAAATTTAAATATATTGCCTCTCCATTTGGACAGATTTTTGCCAGCCGGAGGGCAGTTTTTGATGATATGTCTGCCTAAATTGAGCTAGAATTAGCCTTCCATGCCGCAGGTTGTGTTGATTTACCCCCAAATTCCGCCAAATACAGGCAATATTGCCCGAACTTGCGCAGCTACGGGCACAGAGCTGCATTTAGTCGGGCCGATGGGCTTTGAAATTAGCGACCGCTACCTCAAGCGAGCAGGTCTGGACTACTGGCCCTACGTCAAGCTGCACTGCCACCCGTCTCTAGAAGCCTTCCGAGGTTGCCACCGGCAGCGTGGGGGGCGGTGGGTGGGCTTCAGCACTCGGGGGAGCTGCAGCTATATTAAACACCAGTACCAGCCCGACGACTGGCTGCTGTTTGGCAGTGAGACAGCCGGCTTGCCAGAGGAAGTCCTAGAAAATTGTACTGCAACTGTATATATCCCGATGGCGCAGCCCGGTGTCCGCAGCCTAAATCTTTCAGTGAGTGCGGCAGTGGGCCTGTTTGAAGCGCGGCGTCAGCTGGGCTATGTGGAATAGGAGCGCGCCGGTGCAGCAGTCGCCCCCCGAAGGCGTCTCAAAGTTTTGCCAGGCGGGATCTGTGGGAAACCGCACGCCGGCTGGCAGCGAGAGCAGCATTCGTCAAATCGGACTCCCCTTGATGGCTATCCCGCACAGAGAGAGGCAGCGACGCTGGGATAGCTTGAGGCACCGGCACCTCAGAGCACCCCCGCTGGCGACTTCACTGTCAAGATGACCTGACAGTCAGGGAATATCGTAAAACGGCCCTGCCAAGAGGAAGTATAAGAAATTTCTATAGGACAGCCGGCGGGTGGCGGGGGGAGAACCTATAGGTTATATTCATGCAAACCCCCACTGCCGCACCCCCTGCGGGGGCGCGAAAGCCAGAAAAACTGGCACGTTCAGCGCTTCAGGACAGGAAGGGGACGTCGTGCGGGCCAGGAAAAAGCTACGAGATATTACGGTTGTCTTTCTGGGAAAAACAAGCGTAAATTCTCATCTGTTGCTGGAATCAGGTGGTTTGCCCTGACTGATGCGCAAACCTCAAGAAACCCCTAGACAAGCAGGGGTGTGTGATTTGCAAGCGCCAACAGCAGTGGATCGAGCCTGAGAAACTTCCTGTCTTGGGGTTTTGGCGAATGTAAGCTTGTCAAAATTTTAAAAGCAGGGTAATCTTGCCTAAGTGAGTTGACCGTCAGTGATCAGGATCTCTTAACGGTGTGATATACATCATTGACAGGTTATACAGCTAGGTTCGCTCAAGGACAGTTAAGCGCTGATCGTTAGGAGGTCGTTTCTTGAAACGAGCATTTCCGCAGAAGGTAAAGTCTGTTACCTCTCACACAGCAGGGAAGGATACCTTTGCAAAGTATTCTGCCTACAAGGTGGGACTATTCACACAGACATCTCCAGAAGGCAATCGCAGGGCTTGCACCTCAGCAGCCATGATAGGATTGGCCATCTCAATGGGTGCGTCAAGCCTGTTTATCCCCCGACAGGGGGATGCAGCCCTGGCGGTTGAACCCCAGACAGCCGATGCAACGGCGACGACGGCTCTATCATCCTCGCAGAATGCACCTGTGTTGCCTGTCGCAGAGGTCGCACCGGCACCGGCAGACGCCGCACAGCCTGCGCCAACTCCGGCAGAGCAGCAGCCGGTGCGAGAGGAGAGTTCCCTGCCGTCACCGCCAGAGAGTTTACAGGTAGATTCCACGGCGCTGCCCCCACAAGAGGTGGGAGCCGCTCCTGTCGGGCAGCAGTTCTCAGAACTGAACAGCCCAGCAGAAAGCAGCAGCGCTCAAGAAGGACAAGCAGTTGAGCCAGCAGCGGGGCGGGCGGAGTCTCAAGGTGTGGGGACAGCCGCTGCAACGGCGGCACCGCCCGCAGCTGCCCTGCCGCACTGGGTGACAGATGGAACCCAAATGGCGGATGGCGTCAAAGAGGGGGTCAAGGCCAAAGAAGACGCTTTAAAGGCCACTCAAGAGGTGGCCATGAGCGGAGAAAATCAAGCACAGAACCGCTTGAGAGACAGTGTGGCGGAGTTGCGGTCTGAGGAGTCTGCAAATTCACAGCTGTCGGAGCCAGAGCAGCTAGCAGCTGCGGCCTCTCCGGCAGAAGGGAGCGCTCAACCAAAGGCGGCTGCGGATGGAGAGAGCAAGGCGCTCGCCACCGCACCAGAAGCAGTGGCTAAGCCTAGCTCAGTGATAGTGCCTCTGCAACCGGCAGCACCCCCATCAGAAGTGGCAGTGCCGGCAGTGATTCCGGGCGCGGTGCCGGAACAGCAAGCCGCAGCAGCCCCGGCAAGGGCGTTCTCGCCCTGGCAGCCGGCAGCAAACCCACCGGCAGCGGTGCCGAGCGTGATACCGGGAACGCAACCGCAAGCAGCTCCAAGCCCGGCAGTCCTGCCGCTGCAACCGGCCACAGCCCCCTCGGGAAGTGCGCTGAAAGGGGCACCAGAAGCTCAGGCCAAACCGGAAGCCGCAGCAGCGCCAGCCCCGGCAATCTCGCCGTCCGAGCCGGCCACAAGCGCAGCCAGCGAGCCGCCAGCACCAGAAGCGGCTCCCCAACCGGAAGCGGCAGCAGCGCCAGCCCCGGGGATCGAGACTCTGCCAGTGCCGGCCACACCCCCCTCGGTGAGTGCGCCGGAACAATCAGCAGGAGTGGCCCCCAAACAGCCCGCCGCAGCAGCGCCGGAACCGCTGACGCCCGAGCGAACCCCTAAATGGGGGGCAGCGCCGGACCTGTCTCAAGCGGTTGTGATCGCCCCTCAGGCGGCTGAGGGAACAGGCGCAACCAAAGTCAAGCGTTACCGCGTCAATCCGGGGGATACGCTAGGCTCGATCGCCCGAACCTATGGAGTTTCTCCAGCGGCCCTGCTGGAGGCCAATCAATTGACCGATCCCAACGTCATCCAGGTCGGTCAAACGCTGGAGATCCCCCTGTACCAGCCGGGCAGGCAAGAAGTGGTGACGACAGCCTTGATTCCAAATTCCAGGGGGGCTTCCTCGCCTTTCTCGCCTGTGCTGCCGCCAGAAATGACGGTGCCCAATGTGGCGCTCCGGGATCGGGCTCATGCTGCTGACATTCCCTCCCTGCCGCTGGTTCCAGGGGCGTCCCCACCAGAAAGCGCCGGCACCTCAGCCATTGTCGCGCCCAAGCGAGATGAAATTGAAGTGGTGGCTCAGGAGCAGCAAAACCCGCTAAACCCCACGCCATCAGGCATCACGGCCCCAGAGCCCCTCCAGTCGCCCGCAGCGAAAGCACAAGGCCAAGAGCGGCCCTCTCTGGACAGCTTGCGGGCTGAAATCGAAAAGCTCAGGGAGAAGTATCGCCGGCAGCACGAAGAAAATGCCGCCGCCAGCGCCACGATTTCCGCACCCCCGCAGCCGCTGCCCGTGCAGGCTTTCAGCAGGCCAGTGGCAGTGCCGGCAATTCGCCAAGTGCAGCAGCAGGTGGCAGTGCCCGCCATTCCACCAGTGGAGCCGCCAGTGGCCGTGCCCGCCATTCCGCCGGTGGAGCTGCCAGAGGCAGCGTCTGCTAGCGAGCCGTCTGCGCCAGTCACGCCAGTCAATCCAGAGTTCACTCCAGACCGGTCCAGTCAAGCTTGGCAAAGACAAATCGGCAAGCAACAGCAGGAGCTGCCGGTCGAGCCGCGTCCCGCAGCTCCCGCCCCTGTGGCTGTCCCTGTCGTAGCAAAACCGGCACCGCTGCCGGCAGCCCAACAAGTCGTGGCAACGGCACCGCTCGCCGGCTCGGATTCCTACGAACAGCCGCTCCAGCCCCGGATGGTCTCTCCGCAGCTGCCCCCTCTAGCCCCCGCCGACACCTACCTGCCCAAAGGCGGTGCTGTCTTTAATGGCTATATCTGGCCGGCTCAGGGAGAGTTCACCTCAGGCTATGGCTGGCGCTGGGGACGCATGCACAAGGGAATTGACGTTGCCGCTGCGGTTGGCACGCCAGTGGTAGCTTCAGCCCCCGGAACTGTCACCTACGCTCAGTGGAACGATGGGGGCTATGGCAATCTGGTTGAAATTACCCATCCAGATGGGACTACGACGCTCTACGGCCACAACGACCGGCTTCTGGTGCGGGAAGGCCAAGAGGTCGATCAAGGCCAGCAAATCGCTGAAATGGGCAGCACCGGCTTCAGTACCGGTCCGCACGTCCACTTTGAAATCCACCCTAGCGGACAGGGAGCAGTTAACCCCATCGCCTATCTGCCTCGGTAGTTGGCCACTCCACTCACTGGGGAGCTAGGTTTCTCCGGGGAGCCAACTTGGCTCCCTTTATTTTTTTTTGATTTTTTTTCTCAGGGGGGTTGCCAACGCCGGTTTGACGTGTTAGATTAATCAACGTGAGAAAAACACGGCTCAGTAGCTCAGGGGTAGAGCTAGGGACTCATAAGCCCTCGGTCGCTGGTTCAAATCCAGCCTGAGCCATTCTCAAAACTTCTCAAAACCCTTACAGCGCAAGGCTTTCACGAGATGGCCAGCGATTGTCGCGGTTGAACTGCACATCTTGGACTGCCGGTTGGTGAGTGGACACTCCCGGCTTTGACCGGCAGTTTTGCAATCAGCGGTTCCGCTTTGGCAAGCTGTAGGGGCGGCCCCCCGTGGCCGCCCGCTAGGGGCGACAGCTAGAAGGCGGCGGGGGCAGTCTCCGTGCCGGTCGCCGCCCTACCATCCAAAGAAACCCGGTTTCTGGTATTGCTTGACCTGCACCCCAGACATCTTTGGCGGCAAAAAACTCTCCCCCCCCTGCCCCCTCACAAGTGTAGGTTTTTTGTAAAACCCTTATCCCACATCGATTTCAGCCATCAAGTCCGCATTCGAGCGCTCGAGTCCGGCGCAGTTCTAGGGTTGCATGGTTTTCAGGTGCCCCCCAAATGCCAGCTTCAGAGGGGATTTCACCTTGGCCACCGAGATCCCACTCGCTGGCTGTTCGGTTTACCGCATCAGGAATTACGGGAAACCGAAACAAGAGAGCCGTTTCAGGCACACCGGCAGCCCTCACCCC
>NZ_KB235948.1:2142103-2237959 GCF_000332335.1 Kamptonema formosum PCC 10802
AAACAAGAGAGCAGCTTCAGGCACACCGGCAGCCCTCACCCCCCCGAAATGCCAGCTTCAGAGGGGGGACAGGCGAGACGCCTGTCCTACGCCTTTTATCCCAGGTCAGTGATGTCCGCGCGCAATAGGACTGTGGCTATATAGCAGTATGCACTTAGGTTAAGACACAAAGGACAGGCGAGACGCCTGTCCTACGCCTTTTATCTCAGGCCACTGATCTCTTAAGCAAGATGACTGCTGCTATATAGCAGTAGCCACTTAGGTTCGTACATTTCGGCCTCTTTTGCACCCCCGCACTCCGGCTCCTATTGTCCTAACCCATATTACTGCTGGGATATAGACGTAGGGCAGGCGTCCCGCCCGGCCTGAAGGTCTAATGTTTTAACCTAAGTGCATACTGCTATAACAGTAGGTGTACGCCTAACACAGAGAAAAAACCGGCACCCGAAAGCCCCAGCCCCCACGCCCCTATCTGGGCCACTGACGGATCAGCTCCGCCACTGACCAAGCCTGAGCGAACGTCCCCTGCGGTAAATGGGGCTCGTCGCCATCAAAAATTTCCGAAACCGATCCCAGGCAACCCTGCCGGCAGAAGTGATCCAGCAGGGGCTGCCAGTCAAAGCCCACCGGCTCACTGGGGTAAAACCGCTGCCAGGCCCGAATGTAGGGGCCAATCAGCCAGCTCCAAACCGTGCCCTGGTGGTAGGCGCAGTCGCGATAGTGCCGGTCGCCGGCATAACTGCCGACATACTCCGGGTCATCTGAAGCCAGGCTGCGCAAGCCAAAAGGCGTCAGCAGCTTGGCTTTCGCCACCTGCAAAACCTGCCGCCCCTGCGCCTCTGGGAACCCGCAATGGTGAAGCGACAGGGCCAAAACCGCATTCGGGCGAATCTGGGGGTCCGGTCGCCCATCCGGCTCAATCCGGTCGTAAAAATAACCCCGCTCGGCATTCCAAAACTTTTGCAGAGATGCCTTGACAAAACGCGACTGGCGTGCTAAGTTTTCCTGCTGTTTCTTATACGCTCGCTGCTTGGAGCGCTTGCCGAGACGTTCAGCCCACTTCGCCGCCCAGCAGAGTGCCGAGTGCCACAGAGCGTTGATTTCCACCGGCTTTCCCCGGCGCGGCGTCACCGGCACGCCATCAATCACCACATCCATCCAAGTCAGCGCCACACCTGGCGCATCCCACACCAGTAACCCATCCGAGGGGTCAGCCCGGATGTTGTAGCGAGTGCCATCTGTGAAATATTGATAAATCTGCCGCACCACCGGATACGCTTCCTGCAGGAAATCCCAGTCCTGAGTCGCTTCCAGATAAAGCCCCAGCGTTTCCACCCACAGCAGCGCCGCATCAATGCTGTTGTAAAACGGCTCAGCGCCGGCATCCGGAAAAGCATTGGGAATCAAACCCTGCTGGCAGTAACGCCCAAACGTTTGCAGCAACCCTTTAGCCAGCCCGAAGCGTTTAGTCGCCAGCGCCAGTCCGGGCAGAGCAATCAGCGTATCCCGCCCCCAGTCATTAAACCACGGATAGCCGGCAATCACCGTCGGGCCGTCAATCGAGGCGCGGTAGGCGATAAACCGGTCGCCGGCACTGAGCAACTGCCGCCAAACCACCTCCCGCTCGCTCTGGACAACCTCCCCCTGCGAAGTGGATGGGGGAGCAGTCAGCGGGCCAAACAGCTCCTGGAGCCGTTCCCCCTCAGCGCTGACAATTGCGTCGAACTTTAATTTTGACGCTTCCGCATTTTCTCTCTGGGACAATGGCACCTGGTAAATAGTGGCTGGCGGCTGGAGATTTTTCCCCTCCCCCTGAGGTTTTGACCACTCCACCCGCGCTTCCAAAATCACCGAACCGCCCGGTTTCAGACTCACCGTCAGCTCACCCGGACTGTAAAGGTCCTCCCGGTCGCACAGCCCCCGCTTGGTTTCCTCCGGATAGTGATAATTAAAATACCAGCAGCCGCTAATTTCATAGTCACCGGCACTCCAGCGCAAGTGCCAGGGCGTGCCGGGAGTCTCGCCGCGCATCGCTTGCAAGCGGAGTTCCCCCTCACCCAGCAACTGCAAAAAGTGCAAATCTGGCTCAGCAAATTGCTGGTGGTGAAAGTCGCGCTCGGCAATCAGCGGTCGCAACCGCAGCTTCCCCGGCACCCGACCGACGTAGCGGTATTTTATCAAAATCTGGTGACATGTCTTCGGGCCGGCATTCCCCTGATTGCCATATCCGTGCGGCATCACCAGCTGGCGCGCCAGCTGCCAGTTGGGCTGCTCCCAAACCCAGGTGGGTGCCGGTTCAATCTCAAAAGAGCGCAGCAACTGGTCGCCGCGAGGGGCAATCGTGCCATCAATCCAAAAATTCGCTCCCAGCGGAAATACTTGCCCCGCCACTTCCAGGGTTGCCTCTATATGTGACAGCAACAGCGTGCGCCGGATAGGGGGTTCGAGCGCCGCAACCAGCCAGCCGTGATAAGTGCGCGTCAGGGCATCGCAGACCGTCCCACAGGCAAAACTGCCTAACCCGTTCGTGAGCAGCCATTCCCGCGTATCCAAATCGTGCATTACAGACGCCTCATCTCTCTAGGTGGGGTGCCCTTGAGCACTCCCTACTGCTGCATTATCCAAGGATTCAGCTACCAACAGCACCCCATTCCAGCCTAAGATCGAAAAAGAACTGAGCCCGGCGGTGAGGGATTACCAGATTGATTGAACCGCTTCAGGCGCACGAATCGCCAGGAGGAGCAGATGAGAGGGACAGGGGGACAAGCAAGGAAGGCAGAGGGTTGGCTGGTGCGGGGCATCCGCGCTGTCTGGGAGCGCTGGCGAGTGCTGGGGGCGGTACTGTTTGCCTCGCTGCTGCTGTCTGGCTGTGTGGAGTATGATGTTGGCGTCAATTTTGAAAGCCAGACTCACGGGGAACTCGTGCAGCACATCCAGCTGGCAGAGCAGCTGACCAGCTTTAGCGGCGCAACGGTGAGGGAGTGGCTCGACAGCATCGACCGGCGAGCGCGGCTGCTGGGAGGGCGGACCAAGCGAGTCTCTCAACAAGAAATCACCGTTACCATTCCTTTTAACAATGGCGCTGAGCTGCAGGAGAAGTTTAACGAATTCTTCAATCCGCCGGACAAGAAAAAGTCTCAGTCCGCTGCGGCGCTAGACAGCCAGCTCCCGGATATCAAATCCCATCTGGGCGTCACCCAAAATAACTTTTTGCTGGCGCTGCGCAACCGGCTCACCTATGAGCTGGATATGCGCTCTCTCGGCGTTCTCTCCTCTGAGGGGAATGTCCTCGTCAGTGCCGGTTCGCTACTAGACCTGCATTTCAGGTTGAATACCCCTTGGGGTGCCCGCAGTGTTGAGACAGACGGTGCCCTCAGCCCAGAAATCCGGCAAGAAGGACGCCAGCTCGTCTGGACGCTCAACCCCGGTCAGGTGAACTATATGGAGGCGATTTTCTGGGTGCCCAGCCCGATCGGCATTGGCGCTGTCGCGATTATTTTGCTCGTCGCCGCCGGCACGTTTTTGAAATACCGGCTGCTGCCCGCACTGGGCGCAGGCAAGCGCCAAAAACCGCCGGTCGCTCCCAAACCCACCGCCTGATAACGATTTTGGATTTTAGATTTTGGATTTTGGATTAAACATCCAGACCGCAAGGGGATTTCGTCGGGGGAAACAATCCTGCTGCGTCATTCATATGAGTGAGGCGGGTGAGGGTTTCTTCTGCGAACTTCATCCAAGTGAGAGCCGCGATATCTATCTCAAGCTGGCAAGGTGTTAGGCTTTTATAGCAGCCGGCAATTGGGCACGGACGTAGGACAGGCGTCTCGCCTGTCAAGCGAGCCCTTGAGGGCACGGAGGGAACGCCTGCCCTACGTCTATACGTCGTATCAAGCGTGTCCTAATCTAACTGGCTACTGCTATAGAAACCGGGTTTCTTATGCGCACTTCATCCAAGTGAGAGCCGCGATATCTATCTCAAGCTGGTGTGAGATGTCGGTAGCGCGACAGGTGCGGAAGGGAGCGGATTTTCGCACGATATTTTTTCGCGTTACTGCGGACAGAAACCAGGTGTCTTTGAGAAACCTGGTTTCTTGTTTTCCGAGAGCGCGCTAATTTTTGGGTTTGACGGGAATGTGGATGGCGAATTCCGCCCCCTCGCCGGGTGCGGAAAGGCAGGTTAGCTGCCCGCCGTGAGAGTCTACCACAATTTGGTAGCTGATAGACAGCCCCAAGCCGGTGCCAGAACCCACCGGCTTCGTGGTGAAGAAAGGGTCAAATATTTTCTTGAGGACGCCCTCCGGCATGCCCGGGCCATTATCAGCAATCCCGACTCTCACAAAGTCGGTGTCTCTCACCGAGGTGCGAATGGTAATGGCCGGCTTTTTGCCAGACTCCCCGACATTCCTTCTCGCCTTGTCCAAGGCATCGATGGCATTGCTGATGATATTCATAAACACCTGATTGAGCTGGCTGGCGTAGCAGGTCACCCGTGGCAGCTTGGCGTACTCTTTAATCACCTCAATCTCAGAATAATTGCCCTGTTTCCTCAGGCGAGTCTGCAAAATCAGCAGGGTGGATTCGATGCCCTCATGGATATCTACCGGCTTCATATCCGCTTCGTCCAGGCGGGAGAAGTTGCGCAGCGACAGGACAATATTGCGGATGCGCTCCGCCCCGACTGTCATCGAATCCAGCAGCTTTTGCAAGTCTTCAACTAGGAATTCCAGGTCAATGTCCTCTATTTTATCTTGAATCTCGGGCGCAGGCTGGGGGTAGTGCTGCTGGTAGAGTTCGATGAGGTCGAGCAATTCTTGGACATACTCACCGGCAGGCGTGAGATTGCCATAGATAAAGCTGACCGGGTTGTTGATTTCGTGGGCCACACCGGCCACCATCTGCCCCAGGCTGGACATTTTTTCCGTCTGGATCAGCTGCGCTTGCGTGCGTTTCAGTTCTTGCAGGGTTTTCGAGAGGCGCTCATTTTTTTCCTTTAATTCCTGCGTGCGCTGCTGCACTTTTTGTTCCAGCGAAGCGTAGAGGAGGGCGTTTTCCAGAGAGACAGCCGCTTGGGAAGACAGGAGACGCAAGATTTCCAGCCGGTCGGGAGTGAACGCGCCGGTGGCTAAATTGTTCTCCAAATAAAGGATGGCGATCAGTTTCCCCTGATTGACGATCGGGAAGCACAGGACAGACTTCAGCTGCCGGCTGGAAATATAAGCATCGGCGGTAAATCGCCCCTCACTCGCGGCATCGCTCAAAACCACATCCTGGCGAGTGCGCTCCACATAATTAACCACCGTCACCGGCAAATCCTGAGAGGCGATTCGGCGCTGCACCTCAACCGGCTGGGATTGGCGCACGAGCACTTCTTCTTGAGCGACGGACGCCTCAGCGGAAATCAGCAGCTTTCCGTCTGCCGGCAAAATCAGCAAGCCTTTTTGAGCGCCGGCATTCTCGATCAGGATCTTCATCAGCTTGGCCAGTAACTTGTCCAAAACGATTTCACCGGAAATCGCTTGAGAGGCTTTCATTACCGAGGCTAAATCCAGCGCCCCCGAACTGCTGCCCGTCGTGGTGTGATTCGCCGTCGTTCGGGTGTCCGCAGCGCGAGTGCTGGCGGCAGTTTTCACCAGCAACTGCGGATATTTTTCCTCCAAATCCTCCAGCTTGCGCGCCGCACCCCAGCGCTGGTAGCTATAGTAAGCCTCGCGCATGTGGATCTCGGCATACTTCTGCTTGCCTTTGCTCAACCATAACTTGGCGGCGAGTTCATTGGCCAAGGCTTCATTGTGGGTGAACTCATTCTCTCTGGCGGATTCAATGGCTTCATTGCACAAGTCTATTGCCTCTGACTCCTTGCCGGAGAGGCGGGCCATTTCTGCTTCTACCAAAAGGTACTTGTGGGCGAAATTTTCCGGACAGTTCTCCGCCCAGGTTTTCATTTGCTTTTGATTGGCCTCTACCTTCTCCCAGTATTGCTTGCGCTCGTCTTCCGCAGCTTGTGGCCAGACAGCCAGAAACAGGAGTGAGGAGTAAAAATTGTACTCCGTCACTAATATTGTACCTGGAATATAGCGCAGCTGATCTTCTGTGACGCGAGCGCATTTGAGGGCTTCCTCTAGCTCCCCATACAGGTACAGGATATGGAATTTGCGGAGGTGGTAGATGCAGGTGGAGTAAAAGTTTTTATGCTCCTCACAGCTGGCCAGGTAATCGGCTTCGCCGAGCTCTCCGCAGTGAAAGTCAAATTTTCCGCCGGTGAGTTGGCTCAAGTTTGAGAGCGCTATCTGAAATCCCAGCATGGTATCTGTTACCAGCTGATTTTTGGTTTTTTGGCTGAACCGCACATACTCGGCAATTTCCGCTAGGGTTTGGGCGATGTTTTTGCCCTGGAAAACGGAATTAATGGCTTGGTAGTTCAGGGCGTATCCAGCAAACAGCAAATCCCCGGAGTCCAGAGCGGCTTGATACGCTTCCTTGCTGAGAGGTTCAATTTCTTTTACATGCTTGAACCAGTAAGTCAACGCATTGCCCAGAACTGAAAGCGATTTACATTTGAGCTCCACGTTGCCCCACTTCTGACTCAGCTTTACAGCGAGCAGGCAAAACTCGTAGGCGGATTTATAATCGCCAAAAAGAGCTGACAGCATCAGGCCATAGTTAGCGTAGCAACTGGATGATTCCGGTGCGGACCCATATTTGAGAGAAAAATTCACTCCTTTTAGGAGAGCCACCGTCCACAGCTGTGGGTTGTTAAGGTAAGCTGATGGCAGCATTTTAGTTAACAATTGTAGCGCAAATTTTTGCTCGGGTCTTTTGAGTTCCGGCTCATCTATCAGGGAGGCAATTTCTTTTTGTCCCAAATTGACTTTCGCTTCCGCGAGTTCCGCATTAATGGCGGCTTGCAAATCCTCTTCTGGCAAATCCACGCCCAGCAGGCTGAGAGCATTTTTCCCAGCCCTTACCGCTTCATCGTATTTGGAGGACATCGTAGACTGTAAAATCAGCACGCTGTAAATTCCCGCTTTTTCTGTGACGGATTTTGCTCGCTGCAAAGTCAGGTTAATCAATTCTTCTGACTTATCGAAATTGCCATTTAAATACTCCACCTCTGCCCGCTCTTTGTGCAAGGCCAAAGCCAAGTCGTAGCTCTCATCCCAGATCTTGCCGCTGAGCCCCTCCATGCCGGCGCTCAAATACTGCCTTGCGGCGATGTAAGCGGTTGCGTCTTTGGCTTTTTTGCCGGCTTCTAAGTTCAAGGCGGCCAGTTCCAGCCGCTCTCGCTCGTCCTCAATCAGCGACGCGCCGACATTTAGGTGATCCACCAGCTCGAAGATTCGCTCTGCGCGATACTCGGCGGGGGTGCTGGCCAGCAGCAGCCGCCCTATCCTGAGGTGAGCGGCTTTTTTCTTGTCCTCATCAATCAGGGCGTAGGCCGCCTGCTGCACCCGGTCGTGCAAGAATTTGTAGTTGAGGATTAACAGGGGCAGGTTGATCAGTGCCGGTTCGGGAGTGTCTGAGTCTGACACCGGCAGGATCAGCCCTTCCTCAATGGCGGGCAAAAGGTCTTGGAAGGTTGCGGACGCTTCTTGCTCGTAAATCAGGGAGAGGGTGTTTAAATCGAATTGGCTGCCCAGACAAGCTGCCAAGCGCAGCACCATCTGGGTGCCCTCTGGCAGTTTCTTGACTTTCCAAATCATCAGCTCCACTACATTGTCGGTGATGTCGAGGGCCTGAATTTGCTCGATGTCCCATTTCCACGCCCCGCGCTCGCCAGAGGAGGGCGGGGTGAAGGTGAGGAGGTTTTCTTGATACAGGGTTTTGAGAAATTCACTGACAAAGAAGGGGTTGCCTTGGGTTTTGCCGAGCACCAGTTCGGCGAGGGCTCTGACGGCGATCCGGTTGCTGTGCGCTGTCTCGGCAATCAGCTGGCCAATTTGTTCCAGGTTGAGGGGCGCTAGGGCAATGTGGTTGATTGTCGCTCCATTGCGGCGCAGCCCTTCCAGGGTGACGATCAGCGGATGCGCCGGGCTGACTTCACTATCCCTGTACGCCCCCATCACAAACAGGTATTCCGTCGCCTCATCCGCCAGCATTAGCTCTATCAGTTTGAGTGTGGCGGAGTCCGCCCACTGGAGATCGTCGAGAAAGATCGCCAGCGGATGCTCGCCGGCGCAAAACACCCGGATGAAGTTTTGAAAGACGAGGTTGAAGCGATTTTGTGTCTCGGCGGGGCCTAATTCTTGCACCGGCGGTTGGGGACCGACAATCAGTTCCACTTCCGGAATCACGTCTATAATAATTTGGCCGTTTGGCCCAAAGGCGGCTAGGAGTTTCTCTCGCCACACCGCGAGCTGCTCTTCGGTTTCGGTGAGCAGCAGCCGCACTAATTCCGAAAAGGCGCTGACTACGGCTGAGTAGGGAATTGTCCGCTGGAATTGGTCAAATTTTCCCGAGATAAAGTATCCCCCCCTGCCGGTAATTGGCTTGTAAATTTCCTGCACGAGGGCTGATTTGCCAATTCCGGAATATCCCAGCACCAGCATCATTTCTGTGCTGCCGGCACACACCCGATCGAAGGCGGCCATTAAGCTCTCTATCTCTCGCTCTCTGCCATAGAGTTTTGCCGGGATTTGAAATTTGTCAGAGATATCCTGAAGTCCGACGGTAAAGTTGGCAATCTTGCCGTCTGACTGCAACTGCCTCAGGCACTCCTCCAAATCCGCCACCAGCCCCCAGGCGCTCTGGTATCGCTTCTCCGCCGTTTTTGCGAGCAATTTCATCACGATGTCTGAAACGGCTTTGGGAATGTCCGGATCGATTTTGTGGGGCGGCTCGGGCACCTTGGCGATATGGCAGTGCACTAGCTCCATTGCGTCGGTGGCGGCAAAAGGCAGCCGGTGAGTCAGCAGCTCGTAAAGCGTGGCTCCCAGGGAGTAAAAGTCAGTGCGGTAATCCAGCGAGCGGTTCATCCTGCCGGTTTGCTCCGGCGACATGTAGGCGAGCGTTCCTTCTAAGGCGGCAGGATTTTTAATCGCGGTATTTTCCCGGCTTAGGGCGCTGGCAATGCTGAAGTCGATGAGTTTAACTTGCCCTGTGGCTGGGTTAAACGCGATATTGGACGGGTTAATATCTTTGTGGATGATATTGGCGGCGTGAATCTCTCCCAGGCTGCTAGCGATTTTTATGGCCAGGGTGAGAAATCCCAACAGGGTAAACTTTTGGGAGGACATCAATATCCTTAAGGATTCCCCGCCAAAATCCTCTAAAAACATTACCAAACTGTTCTTATATTTCTGCAAGCCGTAGGCTTTGATTGCGCTTTCTGTATTCAGAGAGCGCAAGATTTCATATTCCGCCTCATATCTGCTGAGTTCCGCCTGGGTGGGGTACTCTGGTTTGAGAAGCTTGAGGACAGCGGGTTGATTGTCCTCCTCCCCCCGCCCTCGATAGACCAGTGTGTTGGGACTGTCATAGATTAGAGCGAGAATCTGGTAGCCGGGAATTGCGAGCATGGTTGGGTTTTCCTGACTGGGCTATCACTTTATTATATAAAGTCGCAGCGCCGGCGGTAAGGGCGGGCTGAACTAGAAACCCCAGCCGCCAAATCCCCTGCCGGTTAAGGGATAGGGAGAGCGTCACTCCTCTTCTCGCCTGTGGGGAGTGGGGGCGGGGGGTGGGGGCTAGGGGTGGGGCTGAGGGCATTTTGGGTTTAATGAGTGCTGTTTTACTTGCCGGCTTGTTTAATCGCCTGCTCGCGAGGCAGTCGGTGATTAACACAAACAGGGGCGGGGTTCGGAACAGCTCGCACTTGTCTTGGTTGCCTCTCCCACGCTTCGCTGCCGGTGGAGAATCTGAGCTTAACATTAGACCGGCTTTTCTGTCAGACTTCCCTGACATGAAAGCCGAGTTTCTTTAGGGCTTCCTTCTGGCGTGGGGGGAAAACCCCTGACATCTTTCAGGCCAAGGCCCCAGAGATATAGGGAAAGCTATGCTGTTACCTGTTCTATGATAAACCTAATTTGTGCGGGAACCGGCTTTTTCCGTGAAATTAAGTATTTGTGGTGGCGACCTCCCCTGACTTCCCGGTTTCTTAAGAATAATTGCGCACCTGAATAAAATGTCCCGCAGTCTGGTATAGCAGTTCGCCGTTGGATGAACTGCGGCCTTTGAAACACGGTTTCTTAAAGAAACCGGGTTTCTGGGCACCTTAATAATATGAGAAACGCTATATATTCCACCGCTCTCAACGTTGGGAGGCGGAGCCGGTTGCTGTGGGGCGTGCGGGCAGCTTCCGGCGCGCACTGGCGTCCCGCTCTTGCGCGCACAAAGGAACGAGGAATTTCACGGCAAAATCGCAAACACTCGCGCCGGGAATCCAGAGCCATTTTTGGGTTTGGGAAAGGTGACGACCGCCAGCGCACCGGCTTGTGGAACTTTGTCCAGATTTGTCAGCAGCTCTATCTGGTAGCGGTTTTGCTTGAGGATGTACGCTTCGAGGGAGTAATCATCCTTGCTCGTAGCGACTCCGGGATCGGTGTCGGTCGTTTCGTGCCCGGAAGCGGTAATCTTGCGCTCTTCGTAGAGGTACTTGAGCACCGGCAGACTCCAGCCGGGGTAATGATCCACCCCTTTGGCGTCTTTGTTGGCCATCGCCGCCGCCTTTGGCCACCGCTTCGACCAGTCGGTGCGCATGGCCACAAACGCCCCTTCGGGAATCGGGCCGTGTTTGGCTTCCCAAGCCCTGACATCTTCCATCGTTATGGTATAATCGGGATTCTTTGCAACTTTGTCGTGAACGTCAATCACCACGAAGGGCAGAATCATCTCTTTGAGATCGAGCTGGTCAACGGTGCGCAACCCTTTGATGAAGTGTGCCGGTGGGTCAACGTGGGTGCCCCACTGCCCGACGTGGCAGTACAAATCCGCCCAGAAGCCAGAGCCCAGCTTGCCGACACCGGCATCGTACCAGTAGAGCTTCTGGCGGGTTTCGCTCGGAAAGCCCTTCCAGTGGGGAATCCCGGGCTCAAAAGCGTGGGTCAAGTCCACAAACTGCTTGGTCTTGATGACTTGGTAAGCTTCTGTCAGGGTGGGTTGCTGGCGGGCAGAGGTGCCGGTGGCGATCGCCCCCAAAGCGCCTAAGGCAGCGAACAGCACAGCGCTGGCAATTGTCTTTACAGCTGTCATGGTGGTGTTATATATGGGGGTGAACCCCACCCCCCGACCCCCTCCCCGAAAAGCGGGGAGGGGGAGAAAGAGGTAGGGGTTTCGTGGTTGGGTTCCATCATAGGTCTAGCCTGCAACGCCGTTATAGTGGCCTCTGGCAAGAGTTTCACGGTCTGGCCGGCCACGATCGGTGGCGCGGGCCGGTGGATAATAGCAGTATCACCGGCACTCCTGTCCGCTAGCTGTTTTTGCGGCGAGAGTCCGCCCGTGGTTTCCTGGAGGATAAACGTGCGGTCGCGCCCCGGAGGATGGAGCCAGAGGGCGGACAGGCCGACCGGCGAGCTGCGGGTATTGCCTGTGGCGGTGCTGACAGGTGCCGGTGCCCTCGTAAAATGGGCAATTGAACCCCAAGATGCAGGAGTCCGTTGATGCGACTGATCAACTTCGCGCTCATCTTCCTATTTTGCTTAGTGATGCTGCTGTTCGGCATCGAAAACACACAGGTGGCCACCGTTAAGATCGTGGAAGGCGTAGAGTTTCCAGCGCCCCTGTCCCTAGAACTGTTTCTGGCGATGGGGCTGGGAGCCTTCCTGGCGTGGATGTTTGGTGTGTGGGCTAGGTTGCAGCGGTTTCTGGCCGAGCTGCCGACTCTCCGTCAGCTTCGCAAACAAAAAGCCCGCATTGAGCAGTTGGAGCAAAATATTGAAGGCTTCAAGGTAGAAATGCAAGAGCAGCAGCGGCTGCTCACTTCCAGCGAGCCCTACACCACAGAGGCGTCCCTCACGAATGATGTCTCCCCCAGGAAAGCGGAAACCCGGTGAGAGGCTGCAGCTGAGTGCTGCAACCTCTCCCTACCCTGCCCGAAGGGGCTCTGCCGGGGGGCTGCCTGATGGGCCGGCATGACTGAACTGTCAGGTTGCGCTCTCCCGGTTCCCCAAAGAAACCGAAATTCGGTCGCCTCCGACTCAGGAGTTTAATGTTCTCCTGTTACTCAATAGTGCCGGTGCGGCAGCCGCAATCAACAGATAAAGGTCTGAGAATGGAAGAAAGCTTGTCCCTGGATGGCTTAGCCCGGGCTGACCGGCGTGCGGGCGCGTCGGTGCCGGAAATAGGGATCGCCCTGCTGATTGACCTGGCCAAGCGGGGGGAGATCAACCCCTGGGATGTCCAGGTCATTGATGTCATCGACCGCTACTTGAGTCAGGTGGTGCCGGTGGGCGATGCCAGCCAGCTGCAGCGGGAAGTCGCTCTGTCCCAGTCGGGGCAGGCTTTTTTGTATGCCTCAATGCTGGTGCTGCTGAAAGCTGACAGTCTGGTTCGTTCGGAATCGGAGGAGGAGGAGCCAGAACTGGCAGCAGAAGAGCTGCTAGAGGGAGAGGACGCTGCGGGGCGGCGGGAGCAGCTGTATCTGGAGCGCCAGCTGCGCCGCCGCGCTGTCGCCCAGCCCCCGCAAAGACGCCGGGTGACGCTGCAAGAGCTGATCGAGCAGCTGCAGGTGATGGCGGAAGCGATGCAAGACACTCCGGCACGCGCCCGCCGCCGGCGTCCCGCCTCTGGGTCGAAGGCGCAGGCGGCTCGCGCCATTGCCGAGCTGGCTCACCAGGAAAATCTCTCGGAACTGGCCACCGCCCTGGAGCGCTTTCTCCAGGAACACTGGCTGCAAATCGCTGGAGAGCAGGACTGGCTGGAGCTGGAGCAACTGCTGGACCGGTGGTCGCCGAATGCCCGGCAGAGTGCCTCCGAGCCCCACCCGCCCTCGGAGAGCGCCGCCGACCGAGAGCGCAACGACCACAGGGTGGGGGTTTTCTGGGCGCTGCTGCTGCTGTCGGCGCAGTCCAAGGTGGAATTAACCCAAGAGGAGTTTTACCGGGACTTGAAAATCCGGGCGCTGCCGCAGGCGCTGTGAGCCTGCTTCCCGTGGGAGTGCCGGCGCACCGGCCCTTCGGTGCGGATGGGGGCGCTGGAGAATGCAGCCAGTGAGAAAATATTTCCATTCCCACCAGAGGGACTCACACCAACCCTATTGCCAGCGCTTAATAGGATAGCACATTCCCCGGCACAGGTGGCAGGCCGCAGAGAGTAAAAACCGCTATAACAGTTAACGCTCGATTGACTAAAATAGATTCGCCCAAGGTCAAAAATAAATGTCGATGAAAGCCATGATCCTGGCGGCTGGGAAGGGAACCCGCGTCCGTCCAATTACCTACACCATTCCCAAGCCGATGATTCCCATCCTGCAAAAGCCAGTGATGGAGTTTTTAGTTGAGCTGCTGCGCTCACACGGGTTTGACCAAATTATGGTCAACGTCAGTCACCTAGCCAATGAAATAGAAAACTATTTCCGCGACGGTCAGCGGTTTGGGGTGCAGATTGCCTATTCCTTTGAAGGTCAAATTGTGGAGGGGGAACTGATTGGGGAGGCGGTAGGGTCTGCCGGCGGGATGCGGCGCATCCAGGACTTCAACCCGTTCTTTGACGGCACGTTTGTGGTGATGTGCGGGGACGCCCTGATAGACCTGGACTTAACAGAAGCCGTCAAGTGGCACAAACAGAAAGGGTCGATCGCGACGGTGATCATGAAATCCGTCCCGCGAGAGGAAGTCTCCAGCTACGGGGTTGTGGTGACAGACGCAACAGACAAAATCGTCGCCTTCCAAGAAAAGCCCTCCGTCGCAGAAGCCCTCAGCACCAACATCAACACCGGCATTTACATCTTTGAGCCAGAAGTGATCGACTACATCCCCTCTGGCCAGATCTACGACATCGGCAGCGAACTTTTCCCCCATTTGGTGAACATAGGGGCACCTTTCTACGGCATTGCGATGGACTTCCAGTGGGTGGATATTGGCAAAGTCCCAGACTACTGGCGGGCGGTGCAAGACGTGCTGCTGGGAAAAATCAAAAATGTGGCGATTCCCGGCAAAGAAGTGGCTCCCGGCATCTACACCGGCATCAATGTTGCCGTCAACTGGGACAAAGTGCACATCTCCGGGCCGGTTTACATCGGCGGCATGACCCGCATTGAAGATGGGGCGAAGATTGTAGGACCCACCTATATCGGCCCCAACTGCTGCATCTGCAGTGGGGCGACTGTGGAGAACAGCGTGATTTTTGAATACTCCCGTTTGGGACAGGGGGCGCGACTGGTAGACAAGCTCGTTTTCGGTCGCTACTGCATTGACAAAACCGGCGAAAATATTGACCTGCAGGCGGCGGCGCTGGACTGGCTGATTACCGACGTCCGCAAAACCATGCCGTCCCAACCGCCGGCGGAACGGCAAGCGATCGCCGAACTTCTCGGCACTGAGGCGAATTAGCTGCTAGGGCGGAGCGCCTGAAACGGGCTCGCCGGTAACAAAGGTAGGGGCGCGCTTTGTCCCCTCGTTTCCAGCCTCAGGCTGGAAACGCCCCTTTAGAGGCTCTGCCTCGTTTCTGGAACAAGCAGCATTATTAATTAGCCTAACAGCCTAACTTACAATCAGTTTGAAGAGAGCTGTCTCCGAACGGATAAGCCCCTGAACAGCGCCAAAAGAACCGCCAGCGCCAGACTCAAAGCCGCACCCAAAATTAAGGGTTGAGATGCCTGCCGCACAGCGATGCCAATATAAGCCCAGACTGTCACTAGCGCGTAGGCAATATCCGCGCTGCCAAAGGCAATGTTTGCCGCAATGGCTGCCCCCACGGCCATCACCAGCACCGTCCATATTGGAGCGCCGGCACCCCAACCGTTCCAACCCAAACTGTAGAGCGCTATCGCCACATTCACAATGGTTGCCACACAAATCCAGGCTAAATAAATGCTCAAGGGAACGCGCACAAACCACTTCTCAGCGCGGGAGACTCGCTGCGGGGCAATTCCCAGCCGCAGGTAAAGTGCGATCAGCGGGAGCAAAATCCCCAGCATCGCCACAACAGAGAGTGGGAACAGCCGGTACTGGAAGAGAAACACCCAGACAATCTGCGACAGGCTCGCCACGGCTAAAAGGTAGCCGGTGCGCCGCAGCAGGGGATTTTGCCACTGCGCCGGCAGTACCTGATAAATCCCAAAGGCAATCAGCCCCAAATAAATCAGCCCCCAAATGGCAAAGGTATAGTTAGCTGGAATTATCTGAACCTCGCTGAAGAATCGGTTGGAAATCGCACCAATCGAAAGCCCGTTTATCGGCGCGATGTTGGCTAAAATATTCACACCAAAGGCAGCTAGAATCGCCATCAGATTGGCGAATGACCGGAGAGTGTCGGAGTTGAGAAATTGAGACGACTGTTTCACGGTTTTGCGATTTTGGATTTTGGATTTTGGATTTTGGATTTTGGATTTTGGATTGAAAGAACAAAAATACTAAGCTGTTAGGCTTTTAACCTGCTTTTCTCTTGAAAGGAGGCAGAGCCTCCAGAGGGCGTTCCCAGCCTGAGGCTGGGAACGAGGGAAACGAGGGAAATGAACCTCTGAGCTCGAACGGTGGACCTCAGAGCTCGAACGGTGGAGACAGTAGTGTTGCGCCCGGCGCAACGCACCCCAAGAGCTAGAGCGTTTTTCATATGAGTGAGGTGCGACCCGGTTTCTTTAAGAAAGCGGGTTTCTTATGCGCACTCGATCCAGCTGAAAACCGCTATAACCTGACGGAACAGTCAGCGATGCGCCCGCACAAAGGCAATCGAACTCTCCCAAATGACAGTTTGATTGCGCAAGTGCCGGCTGAAGATGTCTTTCACAGTCATAACTTCAGCTTCTGAGAGACTGCGAGATAGATGCGCTGCGTAAGTCGGGCGCGTGCCGGCACTCGCAAACCAGCGCTCCAGCAAAGCCGGCGTGATGTGCGTGTGTGTGGTTGAGCGCGAAATCTCCATTTCAACAGCCAAACCGGCAGCCTCGAAAGCAGCGCACAAGTCGCCCGCATCCCAGTTCACCAGGGGATCTGACTCGCTGGCGTAGATAGCCTCTTCCGCAACAGCGAGGCGCTGGTACAAATCCGCATCCAGCCCGTGAGAATCCAGCAAGCGGTAGAGCCGCTGCGTGTGGCGGGGAACCGTCTCCGCCAGCACAATAATTCCGTCTGGCTGCAGGAATTTAGCAACCTGACGCACCCTCTCTATTTTATCACATTCTTGCAGCAGTGCGTTGCGCCCGATTATGCGGTCAAATTGCACGCCGGCTGCCTGTTCTGCTAATATATTCGGCAGCTCAGTTAAGCCGGCTTTCAGCACTGCAGGGCGCATTAATTCGGGGAGCGCCAACCCTTGTTCGAGCAAGGCGCTGGCATCATTTGGTGTGCGAACTGCGGCATAAATTCCGCCTTCTGGCGAGCGGCGTATTGCTTCCCAAGTGAGCAAACCGCTGGCGGCGTTGAGGTCTAAGATGAGATGGTGGCGCTGGGGTTCAGCGAGTGCGAATATGCGCTCGCGCACAGTGGCTAACTGTTCGCCAACTTGAGAGAGGGTGCGCTGCAGCCAGCGGTCAACTGTTGGGGCGGCTGTGCTGTAAGTCAGCACCTCTGCCGGTGCGACACCGGCACCTTCAACTAAAGCAGCGAGTTGCGCTTCGCGCCGGCGAGCGACTTGCGCGGCAATTTCGCCTTCAAACCCTTGAGTTGATGGCTGGTAAAATACCTGTCCTTGCAAGCTTGCCGGCAGATATTGCTGAGCGATCCAGCCATCGCGGTAAGCGTGCGGGTAGAGATAGCCGGCTCCGTGCCCAAATCCTTTTTTATCGCGGTTGGCATCCTTTAAGTGCGCCGGCACTTCCGATTCTGCCTCTCTCTCAACAGCAGCCAGAGCGTCAAAAAAGCCCATAACGCTGTTAGATTTAGGGGCGGTTGCCAGATAGAGAGCGGCTTGCGCTAAATGATAGCGCCCTTCTGGCATCCCCACGCGGTCAAATGCCTGGGCGCAGGCATTAATCACCGGCACTGCACTGGGCTCAGCCAGCCCGACATCCTCACTGGCGAGAATTAACATCCGCCGCAAGATAAAGCGCGGATCTTCACCGGCATACACCATTTTTGCCAGCCAGTACAGCGCGGCATCTGGGTCAGATCCTCGCAAACTTTTGATAAAAGCGCTGATGGTGTCAAAGTGAGCGTCTCCTTCTTTGTCGTACAAAACAGCGCGTTGCTGGATGGATTCCTCGGCGACGTCGAGGGTGATGTGAGTGATGCCGGCGGCGTCGGGCGGGGTTGTTTCTACTGCCAATTCTAGCGCATTGAGCAGGGAGCGAGCGTCGCCACCGGCAACATTAACCAGATGAGCGAGAGCGTCAGAATCAACCCGCACTTTCAGCTTGCCATACCCCCGTTCTGCGTCAGCGAGAGTTTGCTCCGCAACCCGGTACAGATCCGCCTCATTCAGTGGCTTGAGCTGGAAGAGGCGCGACCGGCTGACGAGGGCTTTGTTCACCTCAAAGTAAGGATTTTCTGTCGTCGCGCCGATCAGGGTGACTGTACCGTTTTCCACCCAGGGGAGCAAGGCGTCTTGCTGGGATTTGTTGAAGCGGTGCACTTCATCCACAAAAAGAATCGTGCGCTGGCTGTTTTTCTTGCGCCGCTCGCGGGCGGTTTCGATGGCATCGCGAATCTCTTTCACGCCGGAGAGGACGGCATTAATGGCGATGAAGTGAGCGCGGGTTGTGTTGGCAATAATGCGGGCGAGCGTGGTTTTGCCGGTGCCCGGAGGACCGGAGAAAATCAGTGAGGAAAGTTGGTCGGCTTGAATGGCGCGGCGCAACAAGCGCCCCACACCCAGGATGTGGTCTTGACCGACAAATTCATCCAGAGTGCGGGGGCGCATGCGGGCTGCGAGCGGGGCTTCTTTTTCGGCGAGTTTTAGGTTGTAGTGTTCAAATAAGTCCATAGGAAGTTGGGGTAGATTTTAACCGCCAAGACGCCAAGAGCGCCAAGGGAAGAAAGGAGAGAGATGTTTGAGAAATCATTTGGATCTGCTGCTGGCCAAAAATCTGCTCCTCTTTCTTCTTGGCGTCTCTTCACGGGGGCGGTTCACCACCCCCGCCCCGGCTTGTCGCGAGACACCTGTCCAGCAAGTTTGGGGCGGGGGTTGTAAATTTTGAGGCAAAGTGCTATAACTTAAATCATAATTACTCACCATTCGCACGATCGGTTCCCGTTTATGGCATCGCTAGACCTTGTAAAGCCTCAGACTGCTAAGAGAGAGCTAATCGGGGAGAAGCTGACTGAGTTGCGCTCTCTGATGGCGGCTCAGCAGCTGGATGGCTACTTGATTCCCTCGGCTGACGAACATTTGAATGAGTATCTCCCGGAAGCGAAACAGCGGCGAGCTTGGGTGAGTGGCTTCACCGGCTCGGCTGGAGATTTTCTCGTGGGGCTTCAGGGCGCTTGGCTGTTTGTCGATTCCCGCTACTACGAGCAAGCGGATCTGGAGGTCGATCCGTCGCTGATTCAGGTTTCCAAGGTGGGGCGGGAAGGTGAAAAAACTTTGGCAGAAACCTTGGAAGCTTTGGGAGAGGAGGCGGTGAAAAATCAAACGGTTTTCCGCTTGGGATTCGATCCGTTTGCGGTTGCGCTTGAGGAATACCGCCGGCTGAAAAAGCAGCTGGAACCGGCAGGAGTGGAACTGGTGCCGGTGGCGGAAAACTTAGTGGACCGGGTTCGCAGCCAAAGTCTCTGGGCGGAGTCCGATCCCGTACCGGCGTGCGGGAACTCGCCGGTTTTCCGCGTGCCGGTGGAGCTCACCGGCGAAACGGCACAGCAGAAAGTAGGTCGGGTTCGGGAAGCCATGAAAAAGGCTAAAACCGATATCCTCCCCATCACTAAACTTGATCAAGTGGCTTGGCTGTTTAACCTGCGGGGTTGGGATATTCCCTACAATCCGGTGTTCATCGCTTACACTATTATAACACACAGTGAAGTCTTCCTGTTTACCAATTTGGAAAGAATCGGCGGGGAGATTCACGAAGATCTCAAGAACACCGTCACCCTGCAGCCTTACGAGCGGTACGGAGAGATGCTGATCGATCTGGTTTCGCAGTCGCAGGGGCTGCGGGTGCTGCTCGATGCCAAACACTCGACAGCAGGCACATACCGGCTGCTGGAAGGAAAGGCTAAAATTGTAGAAGCCGCCAATCCGATTGAGGGGATGAAGGCGCGGAAAAATGCGGTGGAAGTCGATCAGATGCGGCGGGCAAACCTGAAGGCGAGTCGCGCTAAGGTGCGCACTTTGAAGTGGGTGCGGGACCGGCTCAACGGCGGGCAAACCGTGACTGAGCTAGACGTGGCGAGAGCAGTCGAGGGGTTCTATCGAGAGGAAGCGGGATTTCAGGGGTTGAGCTTTAATACAATTGCGGGTGCCGGTGCCAACAGTTCTATTGTGCACTACGGCACGCCCAGCCCGGATGAGGCGCTAAAACCGGGGGAATTCCTGCTGCTGGATTCGGGGGCGCAGTATTTAGGGGGCACGACAGACGCCACAAGAACAATCGTTGTGGGAGAGCCAAATGCAGAGCAGATTTTTCGCTATACTGAGGTGCTGAAAGCACACATTAACTGCGCGATGCAGCGGTTTCCCAAAGGCACTTCGGGAGTGCAGCTCGATGGGATTACTCGCGCTGGAATGTGGCTGGAGGGACTGGATTTCGGGCACGGAACCGGACACGGCGTGGGAGCATTTTTGAATGTCCACGAAGGGCCAAACGGGATTAGCAAGCGGGCGCAAGAAGCGCTGGAACCGGGGATGGTGACTAGCATTGAACCCGGTTTTTACCAGCCAGGATGGGGGGGGATCCGCATTGAGAACCTCTATGTGGTGGTCGATTTGTCCGCAGGAAATGGCGCGCAACCGGCAGCCGGTGAGACGCCGTGGTACGGGTTTGAATCCCTCACCTACATTCCCTTTGATAAGCGGCTGATCGATTTAAACCGGCTCGAATCCCGGCACCGGCAGTGGCTGGAGCGCTATAATACTGCTATTGTCGAAAAGCTGGCTCCCGCACTAGAATCAGAAGCAGCGGACTGGTTGAAAGAAGCTTGCAGCTTTTAAGCCTGCCGGCACGCAGAGGGTTTAAGAAACCGGGTTTCTTTAAGAAACCCGGTTTCTGAAGACGAGCGAGATTTAAACGAGAGTTAGCAATGAATTTTTGCAGCGATAATGTCACCGGCGTAGCGCCGGAAATCATGGCAGCACTGGTTGCGGCGAATGCCGGCGCAGCCATGCCTTACGGGAATGATGAGTGCACGGAGCGACTGCAAGCCAAATTTTCGGAACTGTTCGAGACAGAGGTGACGGTTTTTCCTGTCGCAACCGGCTCTGCAGCAAATGCCCTTTGTTTGTCGGTGATGGCACCGCCTTTCGGTGCGATTTACTGCCATGCGGAGTCGCATATCAACCTCGATGAGTGCGGCGCGCCAGAATTTTACACCGGCGGGGCGAAGTTGGTGGCGCTTCCTGGCGCTCGCGGCAAAATTGACGCCGCTGATTTGGATCGGGCGCTCAAGAAAGCCGGTGCCGGTGTCGTGCATCACGTTCAGCCGGCTGCGGTGAGTTTAACACAAGCGACTGAAGCCGGCACGGTGTACAGCCCTGAGGAAATCCGCCAAATTTCTGAAGTAGCTCGCACTCACAAATTGAGGCTGCATGTTGACGGCGCTCGCTTCGCCAATGCTGTTGCCAGTTTGGGGTGCGCTCCCGCAGACATTACTTGGCGTGCCGGTGTTGACGCCCTCTCTTTTGGGGCGACGAAAAACGGCGCGATGGCGGCAGAAGCCGTCGTGTTTTTCAACCATAACTTATCAAAAACATTCGCCTACCGGCGCAAGCGCAGCGGGCATTTATTTTCCAAAATGCGGTTTCTTTCTGCGCAGCTAGAAGCTTACATTGCGGACGATCTGTGGTTGAATAACGCCCGTCACGCCAATCAAATGGCAGCCAGTATGGCAGCGAAACTCGCCAAACTTCCGGGAGCGAAACTCTGCCAGCCGGTGGAAGCCAACGAAATCTTTATTGAACTGCCAGAAGCTGTTATTGAAGGGCTTCTCGCCGAGGGGTTCCAGTTTTACCGCTGGGAGGGAGAAGACTCAACTCTGCTGCGCATCGTCACTGCTTTCAATACGAAGAAAGAAGATGTCGCCGCTTTTGTAGAAGCGGCTGAGCGTTACGCACTCGGCAAACCCCACCCCCTAACTCCCTCCCCGCCGGCGGGGAGGGGAAAATGACGTAGAACAGGCGTCTCGCCTATCCTACAGAAGGGGAAATCCTCGTTCCCAGGCTCCGCCTGGGAAAGAAAAAAGGAGGCTCTGCCTCCATTTTACAAGAAGCCTATTAAAATGAGAAAAGAGACATTTAAAGCCTTCCTCGTCACCCAGACAGAGAGGGGTCAGTTTCACACCGGCATGGCAGAAAAAACCTGGGACGATCTCCCCGCAGGTGACGTTCTAATTCGCGTTCACTACTCATCTTTGAACTACAAAGACGCGCTCTCAGCCACCGGGCAACCCGGAGTCACCAAAAAGTTCCCCCACGTTCCGGGAATCGATGCCGCCGGCACCGTTATCAGCAGTGCGTCACCCCAGTTTCACGAAACTCAAGAAGTGACTGTCACCGGCTTCGATTTGGGAATGAACACTTGGGGGGGATTTGCCGAATACATTCGCGTTCCTGCTGAGTGGGTGGTGCCCCTCCCCCAGGGGCTAACGCTGAGGGAAAGCATGATTTTCGGAACTGCCGGTTTTACTGCAGCGCTCTGTACCGACGCCCTAGAGCAAAACAGCATTACTCCCGCAGCGGGAGAGATTTTGGTAACGGGAGCCACGGGGGGAGTGGGCAGTATGGCTGTTGCTATTCTAGCAAAAATAGGCTATTCAGTTGCAGCCGCAACCGGAAAGAAATCGCAGCATTCCTACCTGATGTCGCTGGGAGCGTCCTCAGTCCTATCCAGGGAGGAAGTGGATGATAAGAGCGGCAAACCGCTGCTGAAAGAGCGTTGGGCTGGAGCAGTCGATAGTGTGGGAGGAAATATCTTAGCGACGGCTGTCAAAAGCGCAAAATATAGCGGATGTGTCGCCGCCTGCGGTTTGGTGAGCGGGGCGGACTTAGTGACGACTGTTTACCCTTTCATCCTGCGGGGCGTGCGCCTAATCGGCATCGATTCCGCTAAATGTCCGGCATCAAAGCGCTTGGCAATCTGGGAAAAGCTAGCGGGGGATTGGAAACCTGCCGGTTTGGAGGAGATGGTGACTGCTATCACCCTGGAGGAGTTACCGGAAAAGATTGACGCCATCCTGAAAGGAGAGACTGTCGGGCGCGTCTTAGTTGCGCTGGCTGGATGAGCCATTGAGAAACCCGGTTTCTTAAAGAAACCGGGTTGCTGGCAGGCAGTTTAAATTGTTACAATTAGAGTGTGGCGATCGGACAGGTTACGAAAAATGAACCCTCATCTCTTTCTCCGCCTCCCCGCACGCGGGGAGGGGGTTGGGGGGTGGGGTTCATCCCCGGAATATGCAACGTCCATTCGCCCCGATCGTGCGGCAAATACCCCTGACTGTTACGGCTCTCCTCACTGCCACCGCCGGCTGCCCACAGATACATTAAATCAAGGAAGCGCACAAAACTTTCCAGCCCGGATTTTTGTGACTCTCCTGCGGGTTCCTTTGTGGGGGGACTGAGAAGCCGGCATCCGGATATCAGCTGCCAGAAAAATAGTAGAATAGGAATTAGCCATGTTTGAACGGTTCACGGATAAAGCCATTAAAGTGATTCTGCTCTCGCAAGAAGAAGCCCGTCGCTTGGGGCACAACTTCGTGGGAACAGAACAAATCCTTCTAGGTATAATTGGCGAAGGAACCAGCAACGCCGCCCAAGTGCTGAGCGAGCAGGGAGTCAACCTGAGAAAGGCGCGGATTGAAGTAGAAAAAATCATTGGCAGGGGTGCCGGTTCCGCCCGCGCCCAAATTCCTTTCACTCCCCGCGCCAAGAACATTTTCGAGCTATCCCTGCAAGAAGCTAGCCAGAATGGGCACAACTACGTCGCCCCCGAACACCTCCTCCTGGCGCTGCTTGAGGATGCCAGAGGCGTGGCAGCAAAAGTGCTGGAAAACTTCGGCGCTGACACAGAAAATGTGCGGGCTCAACTGATTGAAAAACTCCCGGAAGTCTTGGCCGTTCCCGCTGGCGCAAGCAGCAGCAGCAACAGCAATATTAACAGCCGCCCACCCCTACCCACCCTGGATGAATTTGGCACCAATCTCACAAAATTGGCAGCCGAGGGCAAACTTGACCCCGTTGTCGGACGCGAGACGGAAATCGATCGGGTGATTCAAATTCTGTGCCGGCGCACCAAAAACAATCCGGTGTTAATTGGGGAGCCCGGCGTGGGCAAAACCGCCATTGCCGAAGGTCTAGCCCAGCGCATTGCCAGCAAAAATATCCCCGAACTCCTGGAAGACAAACAAGTCATCGCCCTGGATATGGGAGCGCTGATTGCCGGCACAAAGTTGCGCGGTGAATTCGAGGAGCGCCTCAAGGCAATTGTCGAAGAAATCCGCGCTGCCGGCAACATCATCCTGGCAATAGATGAAATCCACACCCTGATCGGTGCCGGTGGCGCAGAAGGGGGGATGGATGCCGCCAACATGCTCAAACCGGCACTCGCCAGAGGCGAATTGCAGTGTCTCGGCGCAACCACCCTCGACGAGTACCGCAAGCACATTGAGCGAGACGCAGCCCTAGAGCGCCGCTTCCAGCCGGTGAGAGTAGGCGAGCCCAGTGTTGAAGAAACCCTTGAAATTCTCAAAGGTTTGCGCTCAACCTACGAGCGGCACCACAAAATCAAAATCGCCGACGACGCCCTCGAAGCCGCTGCGAAACTCTCAGCCCAGTATATTGCCGACCGGTTCTTACCCGACAAAGCAATTGACCTGATTGATGAAGCCGGCTCTCGCGTCCGCCTGCGGAATTACCAAGTGCCACCGGCAGTCAAGAAACTGAAGCGAGAGCTCGCCAAAGTCACCCAACAAAAAGAAGAAGCCGCCCGCGAGCAAGACTTTGAAAAAGCCGCCAATTTGCGCGACCGAGAGCGACAAATTAAAGCTGAACTTGAAGCCGGCGCTCACCAGCCGAAAACAGCAGAACCCCCCACCGTCACCTCAGAAGACATCGCCCAAATTGTTGCCAGCTGGACAGGCGTGCCGGTGAGCAAGCTGACAGAATCCGAATCTGAAATGCTCCTGCACCTGGAAGACACCCTGCACCGGCGTCTCATTGGCCAGCAAGAAGCAGTCAAAGCCGTTTCTCGCGCCATTCGCCGAGCCCGAGTTGGCTTGAAAAACCCCAACCGGCCCATCGCCAGCTTCCTCTTTTCTGGCCCAACAGGCGTCGGCAAAACCGAACTCGCCAAAGCCCTTTCTGCTTATTTCTTCGGTTCCGAAGACGCCATGATTCGGCTCGACATGTCCGAATTCATGGAGCGGCACACCGTCTCCAAACTCATTGGCTCCCCTCCCGGATTCGTAGGTTATGAAGAAGGCGGCCAGCTAACAGAAGCCGTGCGCCGGCGTCCTTACACCGTAGTGCTGCTCGACGAAATCGAAAAAGCCCACCCCGACGTCTTCAACATGCTCCTGCAAATCCTTGAAGACGGACGGCTCACTGATGCCAAAGGCCGCACTGTCAGCTTCAAAAACACGCTGATCATTATGACCTCAAACATCGGTTCCAGCGTCATTGCCAAAGGCGGCGGCGGCTTCGGTTTCGAGTCCGCCTCCCCCCAAGAAGACGCCCAGCACAGCCGCATTCGCTCCCTGGTAAACGAAGAACTCAAGCAGTATTTCCGCCCAGAACTTCTCAACCGGCTCGACGAGATTATCGTCTTCCGCCAGCTGACAAAACAAGAGGTCAAGGAAATCGCAGAAATTCTGCTGCGCGATGTCACAAGTCGCCTGTTAGAGCGGGGAATGACCTTAAACGTTACCGAACGCTTCAAAGATCGCTTAGTCAAAGAAGGGTACGACCCCAACTTCGGAGCCAGACCTTTGCGGCGAGCAATTGTGCGCCTCTTAGAAGATGTCCTAGCCGAAGAAATCTTAGCCGGTGGCATCAAAGAAGGCGACAGCGCCACTGTCGATGTGGATGAAACCGGTAAAGTCCAGATAGTGCCGGCACCTTCCCCGCGAGAAAGCGCCCCGCAATTCGCCCTCAGCCGTTAAATCGGACAGTAAAAAAACCCGGTTTCTTAAAGAAACCGGGTTTTTGGCTTTCGCAGGGTGCTATAGCAGTAGCAACTTAAATTAGGACGTAGGACAGGCGTCTCGCCTGTCCCTATCCCTACTACTACTTCACACCGAAGTAAGCCGCTAGCGCCTCAGAACCGCCAATCAATTTCCCATCAATAAAAACTTGAGGAACAGTTGTCGCCCCTGTAGCAGCGCGCAGAGAGCGAGTGGTAACATGCTTGCCCACAATAATTTGTTCGTAATCCAAACCGTGTTCCGTCAGCATCGCCTTAGCGCGGGCGCAGAACGGACAGCCCTCTTTCGCAAAAAGCGTCACCAATTTCGGCTTCTCGGCATTGGGGTTAATGTAGTTGAGCATCGTGTGAGCGTCAGACACCTTAAAAGGATCGCCCGGCTCCTCTGGCTCAATGAACATTTTTTCAATTACGCCATCCTTCACCAGCATGGAATAGCGCCACGAGCGCTTGCCAAAACCCAGGTTGGCTTTATCAACCAGCATTCCCATGCCTTCAGTAAACTCACCGTTGCCATCAGGAATCAGCTTGACATTTTCTGCCTCCTGACTCTTCGCCCATTCATTCATCACAAAGGCATCATTGACGGAAATGCAGATAATGTCATCCACGCCGTTTTCCTTGAAAATCTTCGCCAGCTCGTTATAACCCGGCAAATGAGTTGACGAACAGGTTGGCGTGAAAGCACCAGGCAAAGAAAACACAACCACAGTCTTGCCGGCAAACAGTTCGTCGGTCGTCACATCTACCCACTGGTTGTTCTGGCGAGTGCGGAAGGTGACGTTGGGAACTCTCTGTCCTTCGCGATTGGGCAACATCAATTTGGCTCCTGGACGAATCAAAGGGTACTGACTGGGACTGACCTTTCTTTTAGCGTAGTCATTATGAGTATGACTTGTCAAGCCGAAGGCTCCCTTATAAGTTTATCTGTACCGAGAGCCGGTCAACTATTAGCCGGTGCAATCATTCGGCGGTGGATTACCGCCGAATGAAGCCGGTGTCTTTTACCCACATCTTGCTATAGCTGTCAATAAGTAATTGCTACTATTCTCTCGTTCCCAGGCTCTGCCTGGGAACGCCCTCTGGAGGCTCTGCCTCCTTTACTGAGAAACCCGGTTTCTTAAAGAAACCGGGTTTCTTATGCCTACTTCATCCAACTGAAAACCGCTATAACAATACCAAAAAGGCCGGAACCCTAAGGCTCCGACCTTTTTAGCAATCGTGATAATTGCTAAGCAGGACTGGCGGCTAGCGCTGCAAACTTCTTTTGCTCCTCGGCAGAGATCAATAAGAGCCGAGGTGAGGAATCGAACCTCAAGCCGGCGCAGACAAAACGCCGGTGCCCCCTTGGCAATAGCTGAACCTAGCACAGTTCCCGCTAAAATCAGGACAGGCGGTTAGCGTGAAGGCGTGCAGCGCCACCTCTAGGGCAGCTTCCCAAATGTGGAATCAGGGGGATTAGCACGCCACACCCAACTCAGTTCCTGATGTCAATTATCATAACACGCGCTTTTCACAACTGTCAAGGTTTTTCCGAAAGAAATTCTGGCTTAGCAAAAAGGGAAGCGCAAACGAGCCGACCGGCATCTTCCACAAACTGGCCCGCAAAATTATTGCCGGTGGCCGTGTGCAGGCGCAGAGAGAGAAAGCGCTCCTCCTCCTGAACCTCAAACTTCTCCGGGGGTGTCTCAGCCAGCTGGGAGCGAATTTTTTCCTGAAATTGCAGCCGGCTTTCATGCAGATTCTCGCGCAGTTCCCCCAGGGTGCGAGCGGGAAAAGGCAGCACCGGATCGGCAGGCTCACCGGCAGCCTTTTTCTCCAAGCGCATCGCCGCACTCCCGTAGCAGAAACACACCAGAGGCATCCAAATTTCCTGGAAATAAGCCGCAGAAGGAGATATCTCCACACCCGCCAACTTGCCCCCAATAAAAAACAGCGCCCCCGTCTGACCTTTCAGCAACTCCAGCCGGCTCTGATATTGCGTCAGATACGCCCGCTGGCGCGTCAGGATCTGCTCCAAGTGCCCCCGGTCCGGCAAGCCAAACTGCCGGTTCAGACGCCCAATCGCATTCCAAAGTTTGCTGTAATCCTTCTGCCCCCGCAATTGCAGCGCCTGAAAGCGCAACTGCACCGGCAGGATAAAAAACCACTGCTCGCGACCTTCCAAATAGCCCCCTTGAGACTGCTGGACGCAGCAAGCATCCTCAAACAGAACCTTCCTGCCGGCAGCAATAAAAGCCGAGCGGCAAAGCGCGTGATTTTGCGCCTGGTCTTGAATATATCCCAGATGCAGCGGAACAATAGCCACGCCAGTTTTGGCGGGATTCGACAGTTCCACTTTCCCATAACCGATAACACCAGACAGCTTCAAACCAGACAGGGGGCTGGCAAATTTGCCATTGCTGTCCGGGCCAAAAATAGGCACAACCGCCATCGCCCCCGACTGCTGCGGCGTCCCAAACTGGTACGGGGAAAGGTCAAATTCCAGAGGAACTAACTTTTGGCAGTCCATACTTTTTCCACCCCCTCGAGTTTTTTCAGCAGATACTGCCGCAATCCCGGCTCGCTCACCTGCCGGCTAGCCATAGAGAACAGCTGGAGCAGCAGCAGCTCAAAATCATCTTCATGCCAGAATTCCAGCTGGGGCAAATCAGGAGCCGGTCGCCGCAAAGACAGGTCATCACTGCTGGTAAACTTGCTGTGGCAAAAAACCACCGGCGTCTCGATACCAACCTGCGGCAAAGTAGCGACAACTCTGGCTAAATCGCCAGGATACAAATTCTCGTACCCGTCAGAAATAATCGCCACCAAATCCGGCTGGCTTTCCAGGGCATCCAGCAGAGCTCCCGCCAGATCGGTATTGCCTTCTGGCGCGGGAAGCCGCCCAGAACCGCCAACCGGAAAGACTCGCACCTCGGTGCAGCATTTTTCCAGCACCAGTTGCAAAGCAACCGACTGCGAGACGCAGCAATATTCCCGCTGGCCATAGCCGCGCGCCGACTCAGAAGCGTCCAGCACCACAGCCAGTTTGCCGGCAAATCGCGGCAGACCGGCGGCGGCTCTGCCCACATAGCCTTGCAAAGCCTCCTGCAGCTCACTCGAAGTCCCGCCCCCGTAGAGGTGAATCAGGGTGGCAGAGATGTCCCCCCGATTGGTAGCGGTGACCGTGGCGGGGCGCTCCCGCACCGGCTGCAACTGCTGGGCATAATTAGCGCCAGCTAGCTTGTACGAGCCGGTGCCCGCTTGTGGCGGGCTGGAGTAAAGAGCGGCAAACACCCGCCTCACCCGCTGGGGATCGCTGGCGTTGCGCAGCAGGTGCCGGCGCAAATAAGCTTCATCCGCCACCGCCCCCGGCGAGAGCATCTTGGCGCAAGCTCGGGCCGTATTTTTCCCCATCGCGTGCTCCAAGCAGTCCACCAGCGCCGGTCGCCGGCAGCCGGCCATATCTTCCAGCTGGGGGTGATTGAGGATATAATTGAGGATTGCTCTCGACGTGTGTTTGTGATTGGCCCGCACTCGCCGCAGCGCCAGAAACACCGCCAGCACTTCGTCTGGGTGCAGCACTTCCAGCAGGAAATTGCTCACCCGGTCCAGGGTGCGGCGGACTTCTGCCGGCTGGCCGGCGCGGGATGAGCGCAGCAACTGGAACAAAATCCGCACCCGCTGCTCGTTGCGCACGGCTTCGTGCGCCGCGAACAGAGCGTAGATTTCGGGATTGAGCTGGTAAACGTCCTGGTGCGGCAACTCGTCGCCCCACTGTGCCGGTGCGCCGTTGCGCCGCAGGATAAACGGTTCGCCGCACTCGCGCAGGTGCTGTAGAAAATTGCCGGCAGTTTGTTTGCTTGCGTACATTTGGCCACCTCCTTGCAACTGGCAGCTCGCCGGTGGTCAAAGCTCTGACACCGGCTTGTAATACATATTAGCACATGCGTATTACACGGCAACCCAGTTTAGGAAAGGTTTCTCCCCAAAGACGTAGGACAGGCGTCCCGCCTGTCCCACGCCTGTCCCACGCCGGTCCTGCGCAAAATCCGGGCTCTCTCCCTAAGCGCCCCATTATGACGACAAGTAAGTGTAGCTGCTCAGACAGCGCTCGTAGTTCTGCACAAGCCGCTGAGCCTCCTGGATGCTAATCCGCCCTTCTTGCAGAGCGTGCTCGGTCTGTTTGCGGATACTTTCAACCAGATCCTCAGAGTCGTACTGGACATAGCCCAGCACTTCTGTCATCGTATCCCCCTTGACAACCTGTTCGATTTGGTAGCCTTTGGGCGTCAGCTGGATGTGCACAACGTTTTCGTTGCCAAACAGATTGTGGAGGGAACCCATGATCTCTTGATAAGCGCCGGCGAGGAACATTGCCAAGTAATAGGGTTCTCCTTGTTTGAGCGGGTGCAATTCCAGCACCGGCTTGACATCCGACTTGTCAATAAACTTGTCGATTTTCCCGTCACTGTCGCAAGTCAAGTCGGCCAGAGTGCCCCGCCGGGTGGGCTCTTCATCGAGCCGGTGAATGGGCATGATAGGAAACAGCTGGTCAATCGCCCAAGTGTCTGGTGCCGATTGAAAGACAGACATATTGACGTAGTAGATAGATGCCATTATATCATCTAAATATTTCAAATCATCATGCACGAACTCCTGCTGGCGGACGATTTCTTGAATTTTGTGGCAGCACGCCCAGTAAAGCCGCTCAGCCCGGGCGCGGTCCCGCAGGCTGAGATAGCCGAAGTTGAACAGGCTAATCGCTTCTTCTTTAAATTGAATCGCGTCGTGGTAAGCTTCCTGGTAGTTGTCGGCGGTAATTGACTGGTAAGTTTCGTAAAGATTGCGCAGGATTAGATGCTCTTTTTCTCCGAGGGGGGGCGGTGTGCCGGCGGGCACCTCGCTCGTACCGAGAACGTCAAAAACTAGCACTGACTGGTGGGATGCCAGAGCCCGACCGCTCTCACTAATTAGGGTCGGTGCCGGCACGGAGCGCTCCTCACACGCTTCTTTTACCTCCGCCACAATGTCATTGGCGTAGTTCTGCATGTTGTAGTTTTTAGAGGCGTAGAAATTCGTCTTAGAGCCGTCGTAGTCTACTGCCAAGCCGCCGCCGACGTCTAGATATTTCATATTGGCTCCTAATTTCGCCAGCTCGACATAAATCTGGCTGGCTTCTCGGATAGCGTCTTTGATGGCGCTAATGGAAGAAATCTGAGAGCCGATGTGGAAGTGCAGCAGCTGCAGTGAGCGCAGCAAGCCGGCGTCTTTGAGTTCGTCCGCCGCCTGGATAATTTCTGGAATCGTCAGGCCAAATTTAGCGCGGTCGCCGGTGGTGCCGGCCCACTGGCCCATCCCCTTGGAGGTGAGCTTGGCGCGGACGCCCACCACCGGCTCGATCCCCAGCCGGCGGCTCGCCTCAATCACCATCTGCACTTCTTCGAGCTGTTCGAGGACAATAATCGCCGTCTGACCGAGGCGAAGGGCCAGCATGGCCGTCTCGATGTATTCTCGGTCTTTGTAGCCGTTGCAGATCAGCAGCGCGCCGGGCGTTTTCAGCGTGGCCATCGCAATCAGCAATTCTGGCTTCGAGCCGGCTTCCAGCCCGAATTGATGGGGCTGGCCAAACCGCACCAGCTCTTCCACCAAGTGCCGGTGCTGGTTGCACTTCACCGGGAAAACGCCGCGATAGACTCCGGGATAGTTGTAGCGGGCGACCGCTTTGGCAAAACAGGCATTCAGCCGCTCAATCCGGTCTTGCAAGATATCGGAAAAGCGGATCAGCAGCGGCAGCCCCAGGTTCCGCTGGCGCAGCGATTCAACCAGTTCGTACAAATCCAGGGAGCCGCCCCGATCGGCTTTGGGCGAAACAGTGACGTGACCTCTGGCATTAATTGAGAAATAAGGCTCCCCCCAGCCGCGAATCCGATACAGTTCCTCGCTTTTCTCTATTGTCCAGGATTTGCGGGTGCCGGCGAGCAGCTCGCGGTGTCCGTTCGCCGGTGGGGCAATTTCCACGCTACCGGGCGATTTGGTTGACAGTTGCTCAAAACCGGCATCAGCGGTGGTTGTTTCCAAACCCATCTAGCAGTGACCTCGCAATGACCTTTAGAGTAGACAGTTTATCGCATCGCCCCTCCGCATAAATGTCGGGGCATGGGGCATGGCGGCGGGCATTGGGGCATGGGGCATTGGGGCATGGGGCATTGGGAAGATTTTCGGCAAGGCGTCATGCCACACCCCGTGCCGACATGATTTACGCTTGAATACTTTTCTTTTAACTCTTTATCTGTATAGCTCTGAAATTCAAATAATAATGAGCAATCAAAAGGTTAATATAGAATTAATAGTCTCTTGGCGCTCCTTCACGGCGGCGGTTCAAATAACACCAGATTTTTGTTCTCGCCGTCAGCGGCCCTCACTAGCAGCGACACTCCTAGCGTATGATTTTTGTGTGATTTGATGCAGTTCGAGGAGTTCGGTTTGGAAAGGACATTTTTAGCAATCAAGCCCGATGGCGTCCAGCGGGGGCTAGTCGGCGAGATTATCCGCCGTTTTGAAGCCAAAGGCTTTACCCTGGTGGGTTTAAAGCTGATGAAAGTCAGCCGGGAGCTGGCCGAGCAGCACTACGACGTCCACCGGGAGAAACAGTTTTTTGCCGGACTGGTTGATTTCATCACCTCTGGGCCACTGGTAGCGATGGTGTGGGAAGGAGAAGGCGTTGTTGCGTCCGCCAGAAAAATCATCGGTGCCACCAATCCCCTCACCTCCGAACCGGGCACCATTCGAGGAGACTACGGGATCAGTATTGGCCGCAACCTCATACATGGCTCTGACGCCATAGAAACCGCCAAACGGGAAATCAGCCTCTGGTTCAAAGAAGAGGAATTAGTCAGCTGGCAGCCCTCCCTCAGCAGCTGGATTTACGAATAGAGATAGAGGGAAGCGGTCACTGGCCAGTGACCGCTTCCCTCAGATTCGCTTGTATCGCTCTCACCCTCAGCGGAGCCAGCGGCAAAAATACAAAAACGATTCCAGCGGAATCGAGGCGTATGTCGCTTGAGACCGCTGAGGTTCAAGGCTTTTCTTCTGTAATGTCTTCAGCCTCACCGGCAGCTTCAGGGCTCTCCGGCTTCCGTTTGGAAAATCCCCAAATGAACAGCACGGCGATCGCCAAAATCATCACCGGCTCCGGCAGCAGCGATTCCCAATTGACAACCTTGAGCAGGAGCCGCAATCCCACCAAGGCCACCGTGATGTAGCCGGCATCTTCGAGATAGAGGTATTCATCTAGCCAGCGGATGAACAGCTCAGCCATAAACCGCAGGGTAATAATCCCCAGGGTAGCGCCGGTGAGGACGAGCCAGGTTTTGTCAGAAATGGCGATGGCGGTGGTGACGCTATCGAGAGAGAAGGCCAGATCCGTCAGAGCGATCGTGGGGATAGCTTGCCAGACGGTGGAAAACCTCGGACCGTGGTGTTCCCCCTCCTTCCCCTGATCCGAGGTAAAGTGCTCGAACGCCAGCCACAGCAGGTAGAGCGCACCCAGCAGTTCAAACTGCCAGAACTTAATCACCCAGGTAGCGGTGAGAATCAGAGCCATCCGCAGGGCAAACGCCACCAGCAAACCCAAGTTGAGCGCCTGACGCTGTAGCCTGTCATCTTCCAAGCCCTGGGAAATGGACGCCAGCGCGATGGCATTGTCAGCCGACAGCACCGCCTCTAGGGCCACCAAAATGACCAGCAGGAAAAAGGCGTCAGCACCGAAATTGGGGTAGAAGTCTGTAAATCGATCCAGCATTAAGGATTCTTTGAGCCTGAGAGTTGCGTGCCCGAGAGCGACAAGCGCGCCTGCCCAAACTGGGGCAGAGGACAAGTACCCTCACAAGCTTAACGTTAATCAGGGGAGTCTGCCGCACAGCCAAAGGGACAAAAGCCTGCTTCCCCCTGATTTCGGCGGGCCGGCTTGCCAGCAGCGCACGTTTTGTTTCATCTTGTAACAAGAGTATTCCACAAATCGGCAATTTAGTCGAAATTAGTGAACGAATACCCCTAACAACAGGAGCTGTTTAACCATGTCTCTATCCGACACTCAAGTCTTCGTCGCTCTCGTCATCGCCCTGATTCCTGGCTTCTTGGCCTTCCGCCTGGCCACAGAGCTGTACAAATAAAGCCGTTCCAGTGACGCAGGCGGGGAGCCTTTCAGGGCAATTGACTCCAAAGCTTCCAGGCAATTCGGTCGAGCGACTGTAAATTGCTGGCGAGCACCCGGGAGTCAAGGCTCCAGGGAGGCTCCCCTCGCCCTCTGTTGAAGTTCAACCAGCGCTCTAAAATTTAGGTATTCTCCCCTAGTGCGGTTTGACCGATGAGCGACTCCACTGCAGGCGTGCGCAGGGTGAGGTTTTTCTCGAACACCGTTGAAATCGCGGCTAAAAGCGCGGAAATTCAAGAGACCATGAATGCCACTGAACCCTCAAGACACCCTTTGCAACCTGCAGGACCGAGCCGGCGTGCCGATCGTCAGGACAAACGCCGCCAGCGCAGTCACCCTTACCGAGTCATGGCCTCTGAAACTACTGTCAAGCTGGCAGTCAATGCCGTGCTGTCCTTCGCAGCGGCTTCGGCGCTAGCGCAACTGTGGCCCTATTACCGCTCCGAGGTCGAGAAACTCCAGAAAATCCAAGCGGAAGTCAAACAGACCGAAGGGCGAGTCACGCAATTGCGCGAGGACTTCAGCCGCTCCTTCGATCCCCAACAAATGAAAAGGGTGATGCAGGAGCAGAGCCATCTGGTGGACCCCACGCAGCTGCCGGTTATTTTCCAGGAAAACCAGGCCCAAAGCGCGCCGGCACGCACCGGCGGGCGAGAGGAGGCTCAAGGAGCGCCGGTGCCGGCCAGCCGGCGAGAGGATTTTCAGGCTGAGGGGCGGTGAATTGATTAAGCGCTCAAAGGTTTGAGCAAGTCGCTCAGCCAAATTTCCACCCGAGCGAGCGCGCTGTTGTCCGCCGGCGCTTCCTGCAGCTGGCTTTTGGCCCGCCGGTAGTCGGCCACGGCGCAGTTCCACTCACCCATCAAGTGATAGGTGCGGCCTCGCTCCGCCCAGATGTGGCCCTTGAGGCTGCCCAGCCTCTCGGCGAAGTCAAAGTTATCAATCGCTCGCTCGTACAGTCCGAGCTCTCGCAAGGTAATGCCCCGGTTGAGCCAAGCCCGAACGTGCGCGGGGTTGAGGTCAATGGCCCTGTCATAGTTCAGCATGGCCGCCGGCAAATCGCCTCGGGCGGCGCAATAATTGGCCAGATTGTTGTAGGCGCTGGCCAATTGCGGGTTCAGCTGGATCGCCCTGGTGTAATCGGCGAAGGCTCTGTCAAGTTCCCCGCTCTGGAAATACATCAGTCCGCGATTGCTGTAATCGGCAGCACTGGCGGGATCTCGGGAAATCAGCCCAGTCAGGATCTCAATCGCTTCGCTGTACTGCCCCCGCTCGGCTTTGGCGCGGGACTGCCGGCGGAGCGCCACCACCTCGTCAGGCTCCACCGGGCTTTTGGCTTTCTCTGGCGAGGGGGAGGAGTCTAGCTGAGGTTGCTGAGCGCGCCGGCACGGAACAGTTCGGCGCTGCCGCTGCCCACTGCTGTCTTGACGGTCTGCAAAAAAGCGAGTCTTCATACTCAAAGTCCCCTATACCCTTTGAGCATTAGCTTACAAACTCCGGCAGCACCCCCGATGTGCCGGTGTGTCACTTGCACATGCGTATAGCGCCTGACTTGAAATTTGAGTGTTGAGAGTTGGGATTGGCGACGAGAGCGAAAATCCCGGCGTGCCAGACCGGCTGGGACTTTGGGAGTGTGGCGAGGCGGTCTTTCACACGTAAGCCGGCACTCCCAACTGTCCTGCCTGCTCGCAGACAGTTGCGCAACTGGAATAGGAGCCGGATGCGGGATAACAGCGCTTCTATTTGAGCTGTGAGACGCAGAAACCGGGTTTCTTGGAGAAACCCGGTTTCTGCATTAAGCCGCATCAGCCACTACGGACTCTTTGCTGAGCAACTCCACAGCGGCTTGATACTGCCGGTCAGCCTCCGTCGCCACCTGGCTGCGCCCCACCGGCTCCAAGGGCACCACCCGGTCTGGGACAATGCCTAACTTGTGGATGTCTCGGTGGTTTGGCGTCTCGTATTTAGCCACCGTTACCGCCAGCCCAGAGCCATCGGACAGGTCAAACAGGGACTGAATCAAGCCCTTGCCAAAGGTTTTTTCCCCCACCAGCAGCGCCCGCCCGTTATCTTGCAGGGCACCGGCGAGAATTTCACTGGCGCTGGCGGTTCCCTGATTGACCAAAACCGCCAGAGGGGCGTCAGTCAGCGCTTCGCCAAAGGCTTCAAAGCTGCCCAAAACCCTTTTCCGGTTGACGGTGTGAACGATTGTGCCAGTATCGATCCAGAGGCGGGCGATTTCAATGCCGGCTTGCAACAAACCGCCCGGATTGTTCCGCAGGTCGAGAATGTAGGCTTTCGCCCCCTCTCCCTGCAGACGGGAGATAGCGTGAGCCACTTCAGCGGTGGCGTTGGCATTGAACTGGCTGAGGCGAATGTAGCCAATCGGCGTGCCGCTTGAGGAAGTCTGCAGCTCGGCGTACACTGGATTGAGGGCAATCCGGTCCCGCTGCAGCTGAAATTTTAGCGGCTCGGCGCTCCCCTCTCGCCTCACCGTCAGGGTGACGCGACTGCCCGACGGACCCCGCATCCGTGCGGCAGCGGCGTCCAGAGAGAGGTTTTCTGTAGAAATGTCATCTATCTTGAGGATGATATCGCGCGGTTGCAGGCCCGCTCGGGCTGCCGGTGAGCCGTCAATCGGAGCCACCACTTGTATATAGTCGGTTTCCTCATCGAGGGCAATTTGCAGCCCGACGCCGGTCAGCTCCCCTGAGGTATTTAGCTGTAAACTGTTGTACTGGTCAGGTTTTAACAGTCGCGTGAAGGGATCGTCCAAGGTGGCTAGCATCTGGCCGATCGCCTCGTAAGTCGCCTCTCGATTTTTCAGCGGCTGCTTGACCAGCTTCTGGCGCACCTGCCACCAGTCCTGATGGTTGAACGTGTCGTCCACATAAGCGCGATTGACAATCCGCCACGCCTCCGACAGCAGTTGCTGTTCCTCTGTCAGGGCGCTTGCCGGTCTTGCCGGCCATCCCAAGCTTATCAGCAGTACCAGTAAAAGTCCGACCCAGAAAACTCGTTTGCGCATGAGACAAATATGATATGTGTGACGAGAAGCCACCGTCAAAGCCGCCGGTGGCCAAACCGCAATTGGGTGGCGGGCGTTACAATCCTTACCCCGCCAGGGTTCCAGGTGCGTTAAGCGCTGGGCAGTCAGTAACCTTCCTCAATCCCCCTATCGTTTTCGAGCAGTTGTGGCTTGGCTTTATGAAAACCTGTTTAGACTATGTTACATTCTTGATGAACAGCAATACATTTCTGGGAACGCTTGCTCTATGGCCAATGTCTACGACTGGTTTCAGGAGCGCTTAGAGATTCAGGCGCTTGCTGATGACGTATCTAGCAAGTACGTCCCCCCCCACGTCAACATCTTCTACTGCCTGGGCGGGATCACCCTCACTTGCTTTTTGATCCAGTTCGCCACTGGATTCGCCATGACCTTCTACTACAAGCCGACGGTGACGGAAGCCTTTACGTCAGTGCAGTACCTGATGACGGAGGTCAACTTCGGCTGGCTGATTCGCTCCATCCACCGCTGGTCTGCCAGCATGATGGTGCTGATGATGATCCTGCACGTTTTCCGGGTTTACCTCACCGGCGGTTTCAAAAAGCCCCGCGAGCTGACCTGGGTGACCGGCGTGATTTTGGCCGTGATTACCGTTTCCTTCGGCGTCACCGGCTACTCCCTGCCCTGGGACCAAGTGGGTTACTGGGCCGTGAAGATTGTTTCCGGTGTCCCTGAAGCCATTCCCGTGGTCGGTTCGCTGATTGTAGAACTCCTCCGTGGCGGTGCCAGCGTTGGGCAAGGCACTCTCACCCGCTACTACAGCCTGCACACTTTCGTGCTGCCTTGGCTGATTGCAGTGTTCATGCTGCTGCACTTCTTGATGATCCGCAAGCAAGGGATTTCCGGTCCCCTGTAAATTGCTAAGCAGTGAGCTGCTAGTGTTGAGCCGCTAACAGCTCACGGCCACTAATAAGCAAAACCTTTTAGGAGAACACGCAGAACTATGGCAACTCTGAAAAAGCCAGATTTGAGCGATCCCAAGCTGCGCGCCAAACTGGCAATGGGAATGGGCCACAACTATTACGGCGAACCGGCATGGCCCAATGACCTGCTCTATGTTTTCCCTGTGGTAATTTTGGGCACCATCGCCCTCTGTGTCGGTCTGGCGGTCCTCGATCCCGCAATGGTGGGCGAGCCGGCGGACCCCTTCGCCACTCCTCTGGAAATTCTGCCCGAGTGGTATTTGTGGCCAGTTTTCCAAATCCTGCGCATTCTCCCCAACAAACTGTTGGGGATCGCCTCTATGGCTGCGATTCCCCTGGGACTGATGCTCGTTCCCTTCATTGAGAACGTCAACAAGTTCCAAAACCCCTTCCGCCGTCCGGTGGCCACCGCTGTCTTCCTGTTTGGCACCCTGGTGACCCTCTGGCTGGGGATCGGCGCTATTTTCCCGATTGACAAATCCCTCACCTTAGGTCTGTTCTAAAAGACTGAAACGGGTTAAAATTTGACGCCTGTCAGGTTTCATAGAAGTGCGGGTGCGCTTCTGTTGAAACCCGAACAGGCGTCACTCCTTAATAGCTGGCTGTTTTTTCTTTAAAATAAGTTTATAAAAATTAACTGCACTATTACAGCGAATTCGCTATACTGAAAGTTGACCGACCCACTCCTGAAAATATATCTAGTGTATTCCGGCAGTTTTCCGCGAGGAACCTTTTCTATGTTCCTTTCGCTCCCCCTCTCCTCAAGAGGTGGCTAGCTGGGGTTAGGCGCTGAAAATTTTTTAGCCCCTAAACCCCTAGCCTACAGCCCCGAACCTCTCCGCCGGCGGCGCTGCTCAGCTAGCGTTTCTCAAGGAGCGTTCCTGCGCCACTAGCGGATGGAAAAATTCCCAGACTGCTGCACTAGCTCGCCCGAATCAATTATTGGCCTGTGCACGGAAATGTTGCAGCAAGAACATCTGACGGTTCAGAGCGATTTGGCTGCCCTAAGCCAGGTGCAAAAATGGTTTGAGAGATTCTTTCTCAAACACACCTCACAGCTTTTATGGTCAGAAGAAAAACTCTACTGTCTCAACTTAGCGCTAGCAGAAGGATTTACCAACGCCGTCCGCCACGCTCATCAAGAATTGCCACCGGCAACCCCCATCGAAATTGATGTGGCGCTGTGGGACGACCGGCTGGAAATTCGGATTTGGGATAGGGGAAACCCCTTCAATCCTGATTCCATAAAAGAGCCAGATCCGGGAACCCTCCAGTCCGGCGGGTATGGCTGGTTCTTGCTGCGGCGTTTGGCAGACCGAGTGGTTTACGAACGGTGTGAGAATGGCGGGAACTGCCTGGTGATTTTAAGTAAAATTTGCAATAACAGACAGCCTTGAAGCAGAAATTGAGCGCACCGGCAACCCCTGTCTTCGTTTTCTTAGAAATTTTTGCCCAAGAAGGCGGCATTCAATCTTATGTCAAGGATATTCTCAGGGCTTATCTGTCGGTGGGTTGCGGTCCTGCCGAGGTTTTCCTGCTGCGGGACAGTCCGGGATGCCCAAATCCCTTTAACACCGGCCTGCTAAAGTTTTACTACCTGAAAACCCTGCCCCCCTGGCTGGGACGCCTGCGGCTGGGAGCCGCCCTGCTCGGCTGTCTGCTGCGCCGGCGTCCGCAACGGGTTTTCTGCGGTCACGTCAAACTGGCACCGCTGGTACAGCTGCTGTGCCAGCCCTTAGCAATTCCTTACACGGTCCTCACTTACGGCAAAGAAGTGTGGGAGCCGCTAGCGCCTCCATACCAAAGGGCGCTAAAACTTGCAGACAGCATTTGGGCGATCAGTCGCTACAGCCGAGATATAGCCTGCTCTGCCAATAACCTAGACCGGCAAAAGTTCCAGATGTTACCCTGCGCGGTGAGTGGCGACATCTTCACCCCGGGCGAGAAAGACCCAACGTTGGTCGAGCGCTACAGTTTGGCCGGCTCCAAAGTGCTGATGACCGTAGCCCGCCTGTGGTCAGGAGATATCTATAAAGGTGTGGATGTGACGATTCGGGCGCTGCCACACATAGCACAAAAAATCCCAACTGTCAAGTATTTAGTGATTGGGCGGGGAGACGACCGGCCCAGGCTGGAGCGACTGGCCCAAGACTTAGGGGTAGGGGATCGGGTGGTATTTGCCGGCTTCGTGGGGGCAGAAGAGCTGCCGGCGCACTACCGGGTGGCGGACGCTTACGCCATGCCGTCCCAGGAAGGGTTTGGCATCGTCTATCTAGAGGCGATGGCAAGCGGGGTGCCGGTGCTCGCCGGGGACGCCGATGGCTCAGCAGACCCCTTGCAGGATGGCCGGCTGGGGTGGCGAGCGCCGCACCGCGACCCGGAAGCGGTAGCGGCGGCGTGTGTGGAAATGCTGGAGGGGAAAGACCGCCGGTGTTCGGGGGAGTGGTTGCGACAGGAAACCCTGACCCGGTTCGGTACGGATGCCTTCACCGAGAGAGTCAAACAACTCATAAATTTGTGATTAGCATGGAATTATATCCAACCGCGAGCGCCAGGAGATTCCCGTGAACCAGAACAGCTGGAAAAGTTTTCAATTCAACTTCTCTGACGCCGGCAACTGGCTGACTGCCTTGCTTGTCATCTGGTTGCTGGGCTCTATTGGCTTGGGCTGGCTGGTCAAGTCGATTTTGATTTTAATGGGGCTGGCTCTGATTGCGCCGGCGCTGGCATTTTTTGGGGTGCGCTGGTGGTTGAGCCGCAACCTGATTGAAGACCAGTGTCCCGTCTGCAGCTACGAAATCGCCGCCTTGAACAAGACGCAACTGCAGTGCCCCAGCTGCGGCGAACCGCTCCAGGTGGAACAGGGTCATTTGCAGCGCCTGACACCTCCCGGCACCATTGATGTCAAGGCGATTGAGGTGTCAGCGCCCCAACTAGAGGACTAGCCAGCAGCTAAAATACTCTGGTGCTGATTGGTGAAATCCGCCGAGCGCTCGGGGGGCTGATTCCAGTCAAACAGTCCCGGTTCCCAAACGGGTCAAGTGACTGCGGCGAGGGGAGCCACACGCGAGGCTGTTTTTCTTCTATAGTAGAGTCGCTACGACCGTGCGACTTGCTGGCACGTGGGTGCTGGTTGAGCGTTTGTGGTTGGATCGGGTCGCATCCGCTATCTGCCTGGAATTTTACAGCATGAACCCTGAAGAGCAGCGACGCCTAGAGCGTCAACTGGAAAACCTGGAAGCTGAACTCAATCAGCAAACACCCCTGCAGCCCCATTTTGACAGAACTGAATCGATGCAGTCCCTGTACAGTCAATTTACCGTCTGGTATCGAGGACTCGCCCCAGCCGGCCAAGTGGCAGTCATTGTGGGCGGTGCACTGATCGGCCTGTCACTGGCAAGTACAGTAGTGAAGCTTATTTCCCTAGCTTTCAATCTGGCTGTCCTGGGAGCCCTCGTGTATGTAGCGTACAAATTCTTCCTAGCTCCCCAGGCCCCTAACAGTAACGACTCGTGACGGTGAAAGATACCGATGACTAGCCCAACCGCGTCTAGAGGCTTTCGTCCCTTCAAACAGGTGTTTCAGGTTCACTCCCACCCCCTCTCACTTCTGGCCAGACGCTGCGGTGCCTGGGCAGCAGAAGTTTCTCTGATTGTAGCCAGTGCGCTGGTTCCTTACAGCATCGGTCTGTACACTCAATCCCACCTGTTTGGCAAACAAGTTACCCTCAACCCGCTGCTGGCGGTGGCGGAGGAGGCGTTCGCCAAAACCTTCTCCCTTCCCGTGCGGGCGCGTCCGCGACAGGTGGGGCCGCTGACCAATTTGTTTTGGTCTGGGGCGCTGGTGATGCCGGTGCTGGCAGCCGGCTGGCAAATCTACCTGCTGGGAAAAACCGGCAGGACCCTTCCCAAGGCCCTGTTCGGGCTGCAAGTGGTGACAGCGACCGGCGCTGCTCCGGGTTTGAGACGAGCCTTGCTGCGCGAGGGAGTAGGGCGCACCGGACTTCCCCTGGGACTGGCGTACCTGGTGTGGCGCTACAGTGGGGCGGTGCCGGACTTGGGAATTCTCACTGGACTGGCCGGTTTGATACTGCTGGCAGACAGCTGTGCTGTGTGGTTTGATGCCAAGGGCCGAACCCTGCACGACCGCTTGGCGGGAACGTTTGCTGTCGATACCTTGGAAAGTATTCCCAAGTTCAAACGGTTTGACGCTCCCCGGCTAGGGCGCTCGACCGTGCGCGACAGTTTTAGCGCTTCGGATGAGGATGCGGAGATCGCCGCCCTAGTCCTGACCCCGGAAGACAGCCGGTGGCCGAAACCGGGACTTTTGTACTGGATTCGCCAAAACCCGGGCCTGACGCTGGTAACAGTCACGGTGGCCGGGGTGAGTGCGGTGCTGGCCACCTTTGCCGGCACGCAAATTTACATTCAAAGTCAGGTGAACTGGCGTCAGGTGCAGCAGCTCGACAGTGAGAAGCTGCTGGCACTGGTGAGCAAGTTCGCCCCGGACGAGCGGCGGGGAGCGATTTTGGCCCTGGGCAGCATCGAACACCCGGAAGCGGCGACTCAGCTGCTGGCGGACATGCTCAGCTTGGAAACTGAGCCAAAGCTGATGGATGCGATTGGGCAAGCTTTGCTGAGCACCGGCCCAAAGGCCCTGCCCTACTTGCAGCGGCTGAACCAGTCTCTGAAAAATGACCAGGACTCCCTGCGCTATGGGGGCTCCAAGGAAGAGCAAAACTTGATTGCCCAGCGACTGCGAACGACCCAGCGCACGATCGCCAAAATTCTCACTCTCTACAACGAGCAAATTGGCGGTGCCGATCTCAGCCGCCTAGACCTCGGCCAAACCGCCTCTGGCCCTGGCCAGTTCACGCTGGTGCTGGACTACGCGGACCTGTCAGGAATTCAGCTGAGAGGCTCTATCCTCAGCGGAGCCAGCTTTCGGGAGAGCCGCTTCTACCATCCTGGTGAGGACGGCCTTTTTGGCACGTTCGACGACCGGATTGCGGACCTGAGCGGCGCTGAGCTGAAACAGGCGAACTTCAACGACGCCACACTTGCCCTGGCGCTGATGAATCGGGCTAACCTGATGCGAGCTGAGCTGAATAAGGCGAATTTGTTCCGCGCCCGCTTGAGTGGCGCGAATCTCAGCAGCGCTCAGCTGCTGGGAGCGGATCTGCGCCAAGCTGCGCTCAGCGATGCCAGCTTGACGGGCGCTCAGTTAGGGGAGGCTAAGCTGGCAGGGGCTAACCTGCAGGGGGCTCGCCTCGGGCAGGTGACGGCGAAAGGGGCTTCCTTCCAAGCTGCGAATTTAAGCCAGTCGGAATGGCTTGGGGCGGACTTGTCGGGAGCGGATTTCAGTGGCAGCAACCTGCAAAATTCTGACCTGTCTTCGGCGCGACTCGCCGGTGCCAATCTCAGCGGTGCCGGGCTGGAGCGCGCCAGCTTGCGGAACGCGGATCTGGTGGGGGCGGATTTGCGGGGAGCTCATTTGGCAGGGGCAGATTTTCAGGGCGCGACCTTTGTGGAGGTCAAGCCGGCTAAATCGGATCAATTTATTCAACTGCCGCCCGCCGCGCCTTCTACCGGCCTGAAGGGGGTTGACTTTTCATTCGCCAAAAATTTAAACGCCCAGCAAATTTCCTATATCTGCGCTCAGGGTGGGCTTCATCCCAAATGTCCCGCGCCCAATCCCTCTCCCTGATTGATGACGAGAGCCAAAATTAAGTGCCGGTTGCCAGCTGCAGGGTGCGTTAATAACGCACCCTGCTGGTTTTTTGGCACTGCCGGTGAAATTATAGCAGTATGCACTTAGGTTAGTACATGGGCATTGGGCATCATCGCATTGGGCATTGGGCATCACGCAAAAGCTGTGAGTCTTTCCCATGCGCATGAGCCCGATGCGCATGAGCCCCTTAAGCCATGTCATTAATGTCTTAACCAATATGACTGCTGCTATAGCAGTATGCACTTAGGTTAGGACATTAGACCTTCGGGGGGGCGGGACGCCTGCCCTACGTCTATATAGCAGCAGGCATTTAGGGAACCTACATTCCGGCCTCCCTTGCTCCAGAGCTCCCGAAGGTTCTATTGTTCTAACCAATATGACTGCTGCTATAAAAGGACAGGCGAGACGCCCCGACTGCGGCCCCAAGCACCGGCAGAAGGGTTCCGCCTGAGGTATTATTTAGAAAGTTATTAAACGTAAATAATAGGATAGACGTTTGTGTGAATAAGGTGTAGCCTTTAGCTCACACTGAGTGATAGCTGCTGCTTGGTGGGAATTCGGCAGGCGAGCTGACGATCGCGATTAAGATAAGATAAACCAGCAAAAGAGAGTTTTGCGCAACACCTGCAGCGTGAGGAGTAGGGAAATGGAACGTCTCAAGAGTTTTTTGCCGGCAGTGGGGCTAGTCGCACTGGGCACCGCCTGTCTGGCATCCGCCGCCCCACCAGCATGCGCTCAAGCTGCTTATGGGAGCTATGTGGGGGTTGGGGGGGGGTTTGGTGTCATTAGCAGGGACGGCGAGCGCCAAAGTTCCGCTCTGATTGCTATCCGCTACAAGGTGCTGGAAGTTCCGATTTCCCTGCGCGCTCAAGCTTTCCTGATGGGGGAGGGGGTGGCACTGGTGCCGACGGTTTCTTATGATATTCCCCTCAACTGGCAGACGGATACTTATGTGGGGGCGGGAGTTTCTTTTGCCGGCGGGGAGACGCCGGTGGGGAACAAAACCGGCTTTGCCATTCAACCGGGGATTGATTACTCGCTCCCCAACAGCCGGTTAGTTGTGTTTGGGAATGCTATCATTGCTTTCGACGCCTACCGCGAACAGGGAGGAACCGCGTTTTCCCTGCAAGGGGGTGTGGGTTTGAGGTTTTAGAAGAAACCGGGTTTCTTGAAGGAACCCGGTTTCCGCACACTCGCTCGATCAGTGATAACAAACTCAGTCGCAGGCAGTAAGCCGTTCCATGAGTGAACATGAGTGAAATAGCAATTGGGGTCAAAAATGTCTCGAAGTGCTTTAATCGGTACGCTCGTCCCCTGAATCGGTTAAAAGAGGTTTTGCTGCCAGGGCGAAGCTATGCCGAAGAGTTTTGGGCGCTGCGAGACATTAACCTGGAAGTGCCGGCGGGCAAAACTGTGGGGGTTATCGGGCGCAATGGCTCGGGTAAGAGTACGCTGCTGCAAATTATTGCCGGCACCATGACTCCAACTTCAGGGAGCGTTGAGGTGAGTGGCAGGATCGGGGCGCTGCTGGAACTGGGCAGCGGATTTAACCCGGAATTCACGGGGAGAGAAAATGTCTTTCTCAATGGAGCAATTCTGGGGTTGAGTCAGGAAGAGATGGCGCAGCGGTTTGAGGCAATTGCTGAGTTTGCGGATATTGGGCAGTTTATCGACCAGCCGGTGAAAACCTATTCCAGCGGGATGATGATGCGGCTGGCATTTGCCGTATCGGTGAATGTGGAGCCGGAGATTTTAATTATCGACGAGGCGCTCGCTGTGGGGGACGCTGCGTTCCAATTTAAATGCTTTGAGAGGTTGGAGCGCCTCACCCAGTCGGGAGTGACCACCTTATTTGTCTCTCACGAGATTGGCACAGTGAAGGCTTTTTGCGAACAGGTGCTGTATCTGGAAAGCGGGACGGCCAGGGCGTTTGGGCCGGCTGATGAAATCGCTGAGCTATATTTAATGGAGCTGCGCGACCGGCAGAAGCGCTCTCTATCTGGCAGTGCGCCGGTGAGAGCAAAAGAGTCCATTGGCGGGGATAGGGGAATTGCTTTCGGTACGGATGAGGGGCGCATCATTCGCGCCGAATTTGGGGATACCGGCAGCTTGCGCTCGGCTTATAATACGGGAGATCCGATAACAGTAAGAGCGGAAGTTGAGTTTGTCAATACCCTGAAATACCCTACCCTGTGCCTGATTGTCCAAAACCGGCAGTTGCTGCCCATTGGCGGGCAGTTCCTGAAATTGGCCCAGCCGGAGACTGAAAAAATATCGCGCTGTTGCGCTGTCTTTTCCTTCCGCGCTCGTTTAACAGAAGGGACTTACTTTCTAACCTTTAGATTGGAAGACCGCCAGTCTGACAGCCACTTTTTTGTCGTGGACAAGCAGGTCGCTGTCCTGTCTTTTGAAGTTTTAAAAGCCAGTTCGAGAGAATTTTTAGGAATGGTAGATTTGGGGATAAAATGCGGGGAAGAAAAGGAATTGACCTCCTCGAACGCGGGAGTGTCCTGATTTTGCAATCGGGCCTGCGATTAAAACTGGCTGCGACAGAGAAAGCCCGCGCTGAGTGGATGTAGAGAACCGGCTTTTAGCAATGTTTATGCAAATTTGTCCGAGAACTGTGGCGATTACTTTACCGAAATCAGGGACGCACTTGCTGGCGAAGGCTCTCGATGAGTTGGGATTGGTTCGGAGGCTGGCTGCTGACCGGAATCTGACTGAAAATGTAACGGATGATAGAGATGCGATCTGGTTGGGTGTGGGGAGCCCGCAAAAGAAATCTTACTGGGAAGTTTACAAGTGCTTTGCAACTGTAAGTTGCGGAGAATATGCGGTAGCCCATCTCCCCCATTCGGAAGCGGCTGTCAGGCTGTTGAGCGAACTGGAGTTTTTCAAAATCATTCTCATACGCGACCCGCGAGATGTTGCCGTTTCTCTCTGCCATTTCGCTTGCCTTCCGGTTCATCCTTTATGCGAATACTATAGAAGTTTGCCGACTCAGGATGCTAGACTAATAGCATCTATTGAAGGGGTGGGCTGGGAAAACTACCCTTTACTGAATATGGGCGAACGGCTGGCTCATATTTTGCCCTGGCTGCGCGAGCCAAACTGCTTAGTAGTGCGCTTTGAGGACTTAGTAGGTGAAGCGGGTGGGGGAAGCCTCTCCCGACAAGAAGCGGCGCTCGGAGAGATTAGCGATTGTTTGAATTTGCGACTCAGCCGGCAGGAGATTGTGGCTGTGGCTAGCCGCGTTTTTGACCGAGCTAGCGCTACTTTCAGGAAGGGTGAGATTGGGGAGTGGAAAAAGTCTTTCAAACCGGCACACGTTGAAAGCTTTAAGAAGATTGCCGGTGAGCAACTTATTCAACTGGGTTACGAGAGGAATTTGGATTGGTAGCTATGCGCTCCCTATTTTGGATTTTAGATTTTGGATTTTGGATTGAAAATCCAGAGAGAAAGGGGGCGGCGTGGGGAAAAAATACTATCTATCTCAACTTGGTGTGAGGCGGAGTCTGCGATTGTGGGAGCGAGAAGTTGGTCTTCACTTAGATTAGGACACAAAGGACAGGCGGGACGCCTGTCCTACGCCTTATATTCATATTACAGGCGTAGGGCAGGCGTTTCCTCCAACCTGAAGCTCGAATGTCCTAACCTTAATGGCTAGCGCAAGAGAAACCCGGTTTCTTAAAGAAACCGGGTTTCTCAGTACCTCACAAAGGATGAAAAACGCTATAATTGTGGGCAATTGCCACCGGCAGGGAGCGAGCGGGAATCCTCAGAGACATAAAGGTTCCGTTTGTGGGCAAAGGAAGACGAGCGTGGTAGAATGTATAAAGGCACGCTTACAGAGACAGATAAATGGCTACAGTTTCTAAGGTACTGGACATAAATCCAGCGGGTAACTCAGGGTACTATGAGGGGAGAAATACTGGATTCGATGACTATCTCCTGGCGGGACTAGCACCCAATCAGCCGGTAAAGATTACCGCAGTGTCTAATGCATTCGATACGGTGATCCAAGTCTTTAGGGCAGATGCTGTTGGCAACGTTATAGGGACACCGGTCGCGCTGAACGACGATAAGGTTCTGGGGATTAACCTCAACTCTGAAACGACTTTTACTCCAGAAGTTGGCGCTAGCTACATAGTGCGCGTCAGCAGTATTAACCTCTTAGGGGGAAACTATGATGTTAGCGCCTTGCAAAATGGGGGAGCGCCAGCCCTGAATTATGTCACTGCTGGCTTGGAAGCGGGAGGCGACAGTCCGCTTGTGGCGGTCAGCACGCCTCAACCCCTAGCGGCAGAACCTGTGGAACCGAATCCATTCGATCCTTTTAGTCTGCTGCTCGGAGATGGGGTGATGGGTTTCAGTTTATCTGATGCGGCTGACAGTCTGGCTCTGAGCAATTTTCCCGACGCTGCTAGCGCTAGTTACATTTTTGCTTGGAATGGGGATGATAATGTACTGGGCACGGCACGCATTGAGAACATCAACGGGAATAAAGGGAATGATACCATCGACGGGGCTGCCGGTGGGGACATCCTGCGGGGCGGGAAAGACTCCGACAACCTTTTTGGCAACTCCGACTCCGACGTTCTGAACGGCAATAACGGGAACGATACGGTGGATGGAGGCACGGGGAGTGATATCGTGCGGGGCGGGAAAGAAAACGACCTCCTTATCGGTGGGGACGGCGACGACCTTCTGATTGGCGACTACGGTCAAGATAGCCTGATCGGCGGTGCCGGTCGGGATATGTTTGTATTCCGAACGGATGGCAGCAATCCCACCTTGAAACACACCTCGGCGAATGTCTCTCAGGTAGATATTATCCGCGACTTCATCATTGGTGAGGATACAATTGGACTCACGGGGCTAGCCTTCACAGACCTTTCCTTGGAGGCGATTCAGCTGTTGGTCAATGGCGGTGCTGCAGTTCCTTCCACTGCTATCAAAATCAACAGCACTGGCGAGTATTTGGGCGTCGTGGAAAATATAACTCCAGACCTGCTCAAAAATCCAGCCCTGTTCGACAGCAGTATCAGTAGCAATCCCAGCTACCTGCAATCATAGTGCCGCTGCAAAAACAGTGGGCAGACCGGCAGCTTCGTCGCAAAAAGCCGGTGCCTCCGGAATTGGCAAATCTCCAGGACCCACCCGCAGTGCTAGCGGGGGGCTTTTGCTGTCCGCAGTCGCCGGCACCGCTTTTGGCCGGTTCGCCCTTCGGTGCCGGCGGGCTGTTGCCCCTCCCACAAATGGACAGGCGGAGGGAGGAGTTAGCTCCCACAAGGGAACGCTGGCAGGGGTTGCAAAGCTTCGCCACGCCGCGCGGCCACCGGGACATGGCCTATTCTGGAAGAGGACTTGCGCTTCGGAGGCGCGCCGGTGCCTCCCGCCCCCACCCCGCCCCCAACGCCCCTCTATCCAGGGAGGGCCGGCGGTGCTCCCCGCTAGAGGGTGCAGTGCGGTTAAAATAGGTAAGCTCCATCTCCCAAAAAAACCCTGAGATTTTTTTCAGGAGTTTATAGCCTATAACCATTACACTGTCGTCGGTTGTGGCTTTGCTGCACCCTTGAAATGCCCTACTACTTAGATTCACGCAACCTTATGGAGACTCCTGAGATTCAAAAATCCACTTTTATCGTCACCGGCATGCATCGTTCCGGCACCTCTCTGATAGCTTCTTTACTTCAGAGTGCGGGAGTGGATCTGGGTCAAAGGCTCATGCAACCAAGCCACGGCAACGTTAAGGGTCACTTTGAAGATATCGATTTTGTTGAGTTCCATGAAAGTGTCCTGCGCTCTCAGGGAATCAGTAAAGCCGGCTGGACTTTTGCCCCCCAGATTCAGGTTCAAGAACAGTATTTAGAAACAGCTAAACTAATTCTGAGGGAACGATATGGCAAAGCCATTTGGGGATGGAAAGATCCGCGAACCACTCTCTTCTTAAAATTTTGGTATCAATTCCTGCCGGAAGCGAAATTTATCCTCATCTATCGCTCCCCTTGGGAAGTAGTGGACTCCCTGTACCGCCGTGGTTATGTAGATGATAGTGTTTTTTATTCCAACCCTAACTTCGCTCTCAAGCTGTGGGGCCACTACAGCCGAATATTATTAGATTTTTACAGTCATTTTCCGGAGCAGTGCCTGCTACTTAATCTTTACAGCATCACGGAGAATCCTATTTTTTTAGTAAAAGCGATAGAGGAAAAGTTGGGAGTGCACTTAAAGCTGCCGGCGCAAGATATCTATGACGCTTCGTTACTGCACAGTGAAGTTTCAAGCTCTCACCGGCCCGCCCTAATCAAGCATTATTTCCCTGAAGCGTTTGAGCTGTACGAGGAACTCAACTCCAGGGCGTGGTCGCTCAATGGACTGTCCACCTTTCCTTTTTCTAGCGCAGCGCAGCTTCCCCCCTATGTGGTGTGGGCGCTGCAAGACTGGCTCGACGTGCGCCGGTGGGAAAAGCAGGCGTCAAACTTGCAGTCGGAGGGCGAGCAATCCCAGTCCCAACTGCAGCAAACTCAGGCGCAACTGGAACACTTCCAGTCCCAACTGCAGCAAACTCAGGCGCAACTGGAACACTTCCAGTCCCAATTGCAGCAAACTCAGGCGAAATTGGAACACTCCCAGTCCCAACTGCAGCAAACTCAAGCGAAATTGGAACACTCCCAGTCCCAACTGCAGCAAACTCAAGCGAAATTGGAACACTCCCAGTCCCAACTGCAGCAAACTCAAGCGAAATTGGAACACTCCCAGTCCCAACTGCAGCAAACTCAGGCGCAACTGGCGCAATCCCAGTCCCAACTAGAGCAAACTCAGGCGCAACTGGCGCAATCCCAGTCCCAACTAGAGCAAACTCAGGCGCAACTAGAACACTCCCAGTCCCAACTAGAGCAAACTCAGGCGGAACTGGCGCGTTCGCAATCTGTTATTGCCGCTGTGCAGACGAGTAAATTCTGGAAATTGCGGACACAGTGGTTCAATTTTAAAAAGTTTGTGGGGTTGGTCAATGATGTCTGAGCCCAAATTGACTAATATAGCGGTTTTCATCTGAGTGAGGTACTGAGAAACCCGGTTTCTTTAAGAAACCGGGTTTCTGGCATGTACTTCATCCCACTGAAAACTGCTCTAATTAACCCTAATTGCTCCCGAAGGAGGCAGAGCCTCCAAAGCGGCGTTCCCAGGCGGGAGCCTGGAAACGAGAGTAATATTATGCAAATTATAAGCCTATTCGATGCTAGCGCAGAGCGCCTATCCGTGCCGGTGGCCAATAAATTTTATACGCTTTGCCGACAATATTGCCTGCCGGCAGGAACCCCCAAACGTGGGAGTCAAAGCTGTCGTTGCGATTGTCTCCGAGAACAAAATAGCTGCCGGGTGGCACTGTTGCCGGACCCCACTCATACACAGGAGGCAGGGCAATATAGTTTTCTTCCAGAGGTTTGCCACTCACATAAACGCGCCCGTTGCTGACTTGAACCACTTCCCCCGGTTTGCCAATCACTCGCTTGACGAAAAGCGTGCCAGCAACTACATTTTCTGTTGGCACTGTATAGGGAAACTTAAAGACGATCGTGTCGCCTGTTTCGGGAAGGTAATGGCTGTTTTTGGACACCAATATTCCGTCTCCGATCTGCAGCGCCGGCACCATTGAGGTGCTGGGGATGTTAAATCTTTCCACTCGCTGTTCTACCCACACCGGCAAATAGGCTGCCGCCAGTCTCAGGGCAACAATTGCCCCGACTATCCCACTAATCAGCAGCTTCGACTTTCCCTGAGGCTTTGGGGCGGCAACATAGGCGTGGTAAGCAGCAAGAGCGTACAGTGCCGGCGGACAGACTAGCAAAGGCGAGAACAGCGCCGACAGATTTGCTGCCACAATTATCCCCGATAAAAAAAGAAAACCAGGCAGTAATTCCTCTAGATATAAATGACCTAAGCCAGGCAATATCTGGGACAAGAATACAGCCTGCCAAGGGTCTTTATTGAAGGATGAAGGAGAAAGGCTGAAGGAGGAGTGAGCCTGTTTTTTGGGGGCAAGTGTGGCTTTAGGTTGCTGGGGGGTTTGTTTTTTGACGGATTGGTGAGCGTCAAAAAGATTGAGGACATAAACCCCCGCAGCCAGCGCTAAAAAGCTCAGGCCGGTCACTGTATTGCCGGTGGGACTGAATACTGACCAGGCGGCAATTGCGAGCAGGAGAATTTGACTGGCGGTAAAAATTATCCCTTTCCTCAGTCTGCCGGCATAGATTTGCCCGATGCCAGGAAACAATAGGGATAAATTAACGGCCACCCAAGGTTCTTTATTGCGGCGTTTGACCGGCTGCTGTGAGTTCAGCAAAAAACCTCACCTCCGGTTTGTTGTACGGTGGGGAAAATCCCACTTGGGTAAACAGGAATGCTGCTTTGGTACATTTTTGGGTGGGTGAAGCTCAGAGCGTCAACCACCCTACTATAAGATATGATAGCATTAACTTCGCCGGTGAACGAGGGTGACATTTGCCTGGTCTGCCGGCACTAGCAAGACCTCGCTGATATTGACATGAGCCGGTCGGGTGACGCAGAAAAACACGACATCAGCAACGTCTTCTGGCGTCAGGGGCGTCAGCCCTTGGTAGACCTTTTTAGCGCGGTCGGCATCCCCGTGAAATCGCACGACGCTAAATTCCGTTTCCACCATGCCGGGGTCGATTTCGGTGACGCGCACCGGCGTGCCCAACAAATCCTGCTTCAGCCCCTCCGAGATCAGTCTGACAGCGGCTTTGGAAGCGCAGTAAACATTGCCTGCTGGATAAGCGGCGCGACCGGCAATCGAGCCGATATTGACGACATGACCGCGCTGCCGGCTGACCATTCCGGGTAAGATAAAGCGCGTCACATAGAGCAACCCCTTGACATTCGTATCGATCATTTCTTCCCAGTCTTGGATGTTGCCCTCCTGGAGTTTATCCAGCGCCCGACTCAGACCGGCATTATTAATCAGAATATCCACCGGCTCCCAGGATGCCGGCAGGGAGTGCAAGGCGGATTCAACTTGAGTGCGGTCGCGCACGTCCAGCTGCAGCAAGTGCGTCATGCTGCCAAACTTCTCGCTGAGTTTTGCAGCCAGCTGTTCGAGCCGGTCGAGACGCCGCGCTGCCAAAATCAATTTAGCGCCGTGGGAGGCAAATATCTCGGCGCAGGCGGTTCCAATGCCGCTGCTCGCGCCGGTGATCAGAACAATTTGGTCTTGAACAGAAATCATCACTCCTCCTGGCAGAAAATTGTTGCACAGATCGCCGGATCGACCCCACCCCCCAACCCCCTCCGCGTGTGCGGGGAGGGGGAGGCAAGAGGGGGTTTTAGATGTGTGACAGAAGTTTCAATCATGCTTCTAGTGTCGCGACGCCAACAATCTTTCCTCTACAGCAATGTTTGCAGTAAGGATTTTACTATTTATCCAGCCGGGAGGGCTGAGGGCTGTTGCCCTCACTGCAAACCGTGTGAGGCGGCGCAGCATAAATCAGGGGTTGGCGGAGCTGGATGGGGTATTGGGACCGACGACGCGCAGGCGCTGGGTAATCATCGTCATGCCGTCGTGGCGCACCAAGACTGCAGAAATCCAGCGGCTATCTGCCTGTGCCGGCGCTCGCCCCACCTTGAAAATCCCCCCAGCGACCAGAGGTTCTAGCTTCACCGGCGGGGGCGTGAAATAGGTTTCCGCTTTAGCCGGCTCTTCCAGGGCGGCTCCGATCAGCAAATTATTGCCCAGGGGTTCGACAACGATGGCGTCAAAGTTAAACTCCTGTCCGGGGCGAACCTGCTCTGGCAATTTCACCTCAACCTTGGGAGGGTTCTCGCCAGAAGTCAGCTGGCTGCGTTCCGCCAAAATTTCTTGCCGGACAATAGTTTGGTTTTCATAGCGCTGCCGCCCGCGCACGGTGGCTTGGAGGGAGACGTCCCGATCCATCATTGACTGGGTGCCGGTAATGGTTGTTACCGTTTCCGCGACAAATCCCCTGCCATCTGCGTCCCAAGATACGAGTTCTGTGCGGTAGCTGAGTTTGGGGTAGCGCTGCCAGAGATCGCTCAAGGCGCGTTTCAGACTCTCGTGGGTTAGCCCGTCGGTATGGCTCAAATTCTTGCTGTAAAATTGCATCACCGTATCCAGATCGCGGGCGTTGGCGGCGGCGTCAATCTGGGACAGGAGGTTTTTCAGTTCCGGGGGTGCAGTGTCGGGAGGGGCGGCGATGGCAGCGCCGGCACCGAACGCGCCGGCGCACCAAATGGCGAACCCGATCAGGGGCGGGAGGAGTCGCGTGCCGGTCTGGCGGCGAGCCAGCTGAGACAGGCGTGACAGTAGCGTTAGAGGATTGTGCATTGAGTTACAGTTTCAATAGCGGGGTTATGACAGCAGTTGAGGGCTATTTATTGATTGTAGCTGTCAGCGTATTTTATATTGAGATTTTATATTTTGAATGAGCGGCGAAACCGGACATCGGAGATGAAAAATTCAAAGGTGCGCCGGTGAGTGCGTGTAGGAGAGATAGAGACAGTGGCGAACAAACCGATCCGATTGCTGATTGCGGCGAGTGGCACGGGGGGACATCTGTTTCCCGCGCTGGCGGCTGCCGAGCAGCTGAGCGACTATGAAATTGAATGGCTGGGGGTGCCCAACCGGCTGGAAACGCAGCTGGTTCCCAAGGAGTATCGCCTGCACACCATTGAGGTGGAGGGATTCCAGCAGCGGGGGCTGCGCAGCTTGCTAGTGCTGTTCAGGCTGGTTGGTTCGATTCTGCGGGTGCGGCGCTTGCTGAAAGAGGGACAATTTCAGGGCGTGCTCACCACCGGCGGCTATATTGCCGCACCGGCTATTATAGCGGCTCGCTCCCTGGGGCTGCCGGCCATTCTCCACGAGTCCAACGCTTTGCCTGGGAAGGTGACGCGCTGGTTCAGCCCGTGGTGCTCTGCGGTGGCGACTGGCTTTGAGGGAGCGGCGCAATACCTCCCCCGCGCCAAGACGGTTTATGCCGGCACGCCGGTGCGCGAGCAGTTTCTCTCCCCGCAGCGGCTGGATTTGCCGGTTCCGCCGGATGTGCCGCTGATTGTGGTGTCGGGGGGCTCTCAGGGGGCGGTGGCGGTGAACAAGCTGGTGCGCCAGTGCGCTAAGGCGTGGTTTGAGGCGGGCGCGTGGGTTGTCCACCAGACGGGAGACAGCGATCCGGAGGCGGGGAGTTTGCAGCACCCGCAGTATATTTCGGTGCCGTTTTATGATAATATGGCGGCGCTGCTGCAGCGGGCGAATTTGGCGATTAGCCGCGCCGGTGCGGGTACGCTGACTGAACTGGCGGTGGCGGGTACGCCGGCAATTTTGATTCCCTACCCTTATGCGGCGGAGGATCACCAGGCGTTCAATGCGGCTGAGTTTGCCAGTGCCGGTGCGGCTGCGGTTTGCCGGCAAAAGGACTTGACGCAGGCGGTGCTCGAAGAGAAGGTTTTGGGGCTGTTGCGATCGCCGGAAAGGTTGCAGGAAATGGCGTTTCGGGCGCGTTCGCTGGCGGTTCCGGACAGCGCGCAGCTGCTGGCGCAGTTGGTGCGGGAATTGGTGGGGGGAAAAAACCGCTCCTGAGCCAAGGACGCCAAGGAAGTGAGATGATGTGATAGGGTGTGGGAAAGGCTTGCCGGTTGAGGTTTTCTTAGATTATGTTAGAAGTTCTAGAGACTGAGGTCTTCCCACCTCCAGATATCCCTCAGATTATTACTGAAGACGATACTCCTGTTGAGAATTTTGCTTGTGAAAAACAGCAGCGTTTACTGGCAAGGGTAGTGTGCAGTTCTTGGGGGACTGGCAACTTCCGAACGTTTCTGGCGTCGGCTAATGAGGGGATTTTCTCTGCGGTTAGCCAGCCGCCGGTTGTGCCGGATGTTTTTATAGCAGCAGTCATATTGGTTAGAACAATAGAAGCTTCGGGAGCTCTGGAGAAAGGGAGGCCGGAATGTAGGGTTCCTAAATGCTTACTGCTCTATAGACGTAGGGCAGGCGTCCCGCCCCCCCTGAAGGTCAAATGTTCTAACCTAAATGCATACTGCGATATCAGTTTGGATGTGCGAGTTGCTGAGAATTGGTGGGAGAAGAAAAACCGATATTATTTTATTTGGGAGTTTGGCAAACCGCCAGAGGTTGTGATTGAAATTGTTTCGACTCCTAGAAAACCCCCTCTCACTCCCCCGCCCCGCAAGCGGGGAAGGTGGGGCCCCTTCTGGGGATAAGGGGCAGAGGTTGGGGGGTGGGGTTCATCCCCAGAATACCCCTGTGCACTCGCGCCGCTAATTCACCACCTGACTGCTGTGACTGCGCGGATCGGCAGAGTTGCCCGCTGCCGGCGCAACCGGCGCGTCAAACGCAGACATTTGACCGGAAGCAGTGGCGTAGGGCAAAGGCAAACCGGCAGCCAACGCCTCTAAATTCGCCTGCATAATCGTGCGCGGCACCTCACCGATAGCCTCAGCGATCGCAGCGCCATCCTGACCCAAAAACACAAAGTGAGGAATCCCATCCACGCGGTACTTGAGAATTTCCGGCAACCACTTAGAATTATCGACATTGAGCATCACAAAGTTCACCTTGCCCCTGTACTGCTCCTCCAGTTGCTGAATTTCCGGTGCCATTGCCATGCAGCTCGTGCACCAATTGGCATAAAATTCCATTAGGGTCGGTTGCCGATTGCTGAGCGCCACCTCCAGCGGCGTGGACTCCTCAGCCAGCTCGGTGAGGTCAGGCGAGTTCGTCTCAGCCCGCAGCCCCAGGAAGATGGCCACAGTGAGCGCCACCGCCACCAGCACAATCACCAAATTTCGCACTCTAGTGGCAGAGCCGGTTTCAAACCCGCTCGCCACGGGCGATTCAGACTTCTGTTGCGACACAGGTTTCGGATCGGGTAAATTGGCAGCCATCAGATATTTTTTTACGATCTATGATTCAGATATTAGTCTAGCTGAAGTTGCTCAAAGCCCCCCAGCCGTGAAAAAACGGGTCATGCTCACCTTTCCCAAACGCTCTATCCAGATGCCGATCACCTATCGGCTGGCCAAAGATTTTAATGTGGCGGCGAATATCATCCGCGCCCAGATCGCGCCGAACCAAATGGGCACGATGGTGGTGGAACTCGCCGGCGACATTGATGAACTCGACGCCTCCATCGAGTGGATGCGATCGCAGAATATCACCGTCTCGCTCGCCAGCCGCGAGATATTGATTGATGAAGACAGCTGCGTCCACTGCGGCTTGTGCACCGGCATTTGCCCCACAGAAGCCTTGACTCTGGAACCGCCTGCATTTAAACTGACATTCACGCGGTCGCGCTGTATCGTTTGCGAGCAGTGCATTCCCACCTGTCCCGTGCAAGCGATTTCCACCAACCTGTAAAGAGGCGCAGCCAATCGGTTGCGTCCTCTGTTCCCGCAAACCCACACCAGCCAGATGACGCAAATGTCCATAGCCAAACAACTGTCCCGCCTCTCTCTGATACTCCTCTCGCTTGGATATTTCAACTTGGGCTGGGAGTTATCTGAGGGGAAGTCTCCCTGGTGGGTTTGGCTGTTAGTAACAGCTTTTACCTTGGCCCTTGCAGAAACTTTGGCTTTTCCCTGGTCAATCGTGAGAGCCTTGTTTAACCGCTGGATTAGCTCTGATACGAAAGCGTTCTTTGCGGCTACCTTCGCTTCTTTTCTCACCGTTGTGTTACTATCATGGAGTAATATTTCTGCCCAGGGTCTGCTTTTAGTGGCGGCAGCAACCCTAGCCAGAATCGACCTTCAACTGGCTTCTATAGGAGAATTAAAAGCTTTTTTTATTCTGAATTTATTGGGGTTTTCTGGCTTGGGTTTGGGGAGTTTGGCGCACTGGGCTGCGAACCATTTTGAATTAGTGGTAAAAGCCTTTAACCAGCTATTCTAAACCGCTCACATAGCAGTTATAAATGATTTGCGAACCTCTGGGGGCCCCATAACCCCGGTTTCTTTAAGAAACCGGGGTTATGAAATTTACACGAAGTTTATTGACGCGCTATATCACGCACTGGGGTGCGTGATATAGCGCACCTCAGCCACTGATGGAGTGGGAGGGGAAGGCGGAAGGCACCCTAGCTCCCAGACAAGACCTGCTCACCGGCAGTCCCGGTTGCGGCTCCCAGGATGGGCCCAAGCTGTGCTGCCGGCGCGCCGGTAGAGGATGGACAGTGTAAAAATTGTCACAGACGCGCTTGCCGACAGGGGGAAACGCCCCAGACACTAAAAACAGAAGCGTTTATCTGTCCTTGTGCCCTGCAGCGCCGAAGCCGTGGGGCAATTTTATATATATATGGCGGCTGTCGGGGGATGCGCCCACCGCAGGATCGCTGCGGGCTCGCCCCCGGGAGGATGTGACAGACCGACAACCGGACGGGCGTGGGGGAGTGGGCGTGACACCGGCAGACGCCGCAAGCAAGCGTGGCGAGAGAATGCTGCAAAATGGGAGAGCAACCTCTTCCCCACTCCCGATTACCCAGCCCCAGCATGAAAGTTGTCTTCTTCGGCACCCCCGTCTTTGCAGTGCCCAGCCTGAAAAAGCTGCTGGAACATCCAGCGTTTGAAGTCTTGGCGGCTGTCACCCAGCCCGACAAACGGCGAGGGCGCGGCAACCAACTGACTCCCTCGCCGGTGAAAAGTCTCGCACTGGCCCACAACCTGCCGGTGTGGCAGCCGCCTCGGGTGAAAAAACACAAACAAACCCTAACTCTGCTGCGAGAGGCGCAGGCAGACGTGTTTGCGGTCGTCGCTTACGGCCAAATTCTCTCTCAGGAAATTCTCGATATGCCCCGCCTGGGTTGCGTCAACGTCCACGGCTCGATTTTGCCGCAGTACCGGGGCGCAGCGCCGGTGCAGTGGTGCCTCTACCACGGCGAGAGAGAAACCGGCATCAACACGATGCTGATGGACGCCGGCATGGATACCGGCCCGGTACTGCTGGAAGCCCGCACGCCGGTGGGGCTTTTGGACAGCGCCACCCAGCTGGGGGAAACCCTGGCCAATTTGGGAGCGGACTTGCTGGTGGAAACCCTGTTGCGACTGGAGGGCGGAGAAATTCAGCCCATCCCCCAAGATTCCGCCCGGGCGACGCATGCGCCGCCGATTAAAAAAGAGAACTACTGCCTGGACTGGTCGCGCTCCGCCTTGGAACTGCACAATCAAGTCAGGGGATTTTTCCCAGACTGTGCGGCCACCTTTCGCGGCAAAGATCTCAAGATTTCAGCCACAGCGCCCCTCGGCCCTGAATTTTGGCCCCTGCTGCCCCCAGAATTCAGCGCCCTCCAGCAGAATTGGCCGGCGCTGTCCGCCCGGTTTGGCCGTCCGGGGGAAGTGGTGAGCCTTGCCAAGCGGTTTGGGCCGGTGGTTCAAACCGGCTCCGGGCTGCTGCTGCTGCGGGAAGTGCAGCCAGCCGGCAAACGCCCCCAGACCGGCTGGGATTTTGTCAATGGCACCCGCCTAGCAGTGGGAGAAGTTTTGGAAAATGGCCGGCTGGCGATCTAAAATCTATACATTTAAATTGCAAGTATTGCAGGGTGGTTAAAACTATTTTGTATGCAATTTTAATGAAACGCAAGGCATTGGCCGCCTGCTTCTCCCCAAAGCTATTTCCAAAACAGCACCACCGCCCGCAGAACCTGCGGGCGGATTTTCCTGTAAATGCTGTCACGAATTCTGTTACTTCTGATACTGGCGCCACGGGGATCGATTCAGGTTGGGCAATTGCGGTTCCAGGATTACTGCACTGCGAGCCCGGCAGACATTTTCAGCAGCCGAGCGACTCGTGTACGGCGTTGCTCGCTGCTGTTATTATACTAGAGATAGTGCCCCGGGCATTCCTTCCCCCATGCGGGGCATCGAGGAGGAATGCGCCACAGTTACTGTTCAAAGAACCGGCACCCGTCGCACGGGCCATCAGGATTGACGGCGCAGCGAATGATTTCAGAGTGAGCGTTGAAGCAGCAGCTGGCATCTCCGATGACCCAGCGTCCATTGACGATACTTGTTTCCACCGGTCTTTGGGCGGATTGGACGTAGAGGGCAACTTTGTGCAAGCGGTATCGACCTGATTTTAGCTGGTATCGGTGCCGGCGTTCTAATACGGCGTAGGTTTGACCTTGTAGATCGAGATAGTGACCCGGTTGAGGATTCCAATCCAGTTGAACGTTTCCCAACGATTGAGGTGGTTGGGTCAGAATCACCTCTGTGGGCAGAGAATCTGGCTCCATAGTACCCATCTAATGCGGCTTACTCTTTCAAGTTACCGCACTCCTCGCTGAAAGTTTTGTCTTGTTTAGATGAGCTAAAGGTTTGACCGGCTTTCGGAGAGCTGTTGCGAACGGGCTATCGCTCTTGGGAGCGAGCGAGCTGATAGGTTGCCAGCTCCCTGACAGCGGCGAGATGTGGGAACATGGGGTATGGGGCATGGGGCTCACGCGCATGGGGCTCACGCGCATGGGAAAGATTTTCAGCGTTTCCCCAATGCGATAATGCGATGATGCCCCATCTCTAAAGTTTGCAGGCATTGAAGCTGTCGGTTAGCTGCTGGCAAAGCATCTCCAAAGTCTCGCTGTTCTTATCAATCATCTCCTGTGCGAGGCGTTTCAGACCGATAATATTAACCGGGCTGGCATCATCCATCCGGTCGCCCATATCAGCAGACAGGCTAGTCTGAAAGCGGTAGTAACGCGGTTTCCCATCCTCCGAAACCGGCAGCAACTCCCTCAGCTGGTAATCGACCGCATCATTGCTGCCATCAAAAACAATATTCAGAACGGGCTGCGCCCACTCCAGCAACCCCCAGTCCTTCACTTTATCATAGTACAGTCTGGCAGTCATCTCTCCAGTCCCCAGCGAGACGACTAAAAAATCCGTGGCATCTTTATAGATACTCCTCGCTTCTACATAGGCGCTCATTGCGGGGTTGTTCGCCACAACGCCCCCGTCAATTAAGGCATAATAATCCGTCAGGTCATTCGTTTCAAGTTTCAGGGGCTCAAAATAGGTCGGGGCGGCAGAAGTCGCCCGCGCCACCTTTTTCATAGGGAAGTCGCGCTTGGGCTCCAGCTTGGCTTTGAAGCTTTTAAAAAAATAGGGCCTGCGCATCTCAATATCATAGCTTGGAATCAGGATATCTGCCAGCGCTTCACTCAGATAAGTTGCGCCCAGGTATTTTTCCAGAACCGCTTCCAGTCCATCAGCTGAATATTTCTCATTGCTTAGATTTCTCAGGCTGGTAAAAATATTTTTAGGAAAGATTCGCTGTCCCTCGGTTTCGTAGAGTCTCACCAAAGTCTGGGCGCTGTGTTCTGGCTTCTGGCTTGCCTCCAGCGGTTTAGTCAGGCCAAGAGCCAAAATTCCCCCCGTTGAAGTGCCGGCAATCATATCGAACAGCTCTGCCATCGACTTTTGCGTGCGAGCCTCAATTTCGGCCATAATCATCGCCGGGATAATCCCTCGAATCCCGCCTCCATCTATTGACAGGACTCTGATTATTTTCGTCATTTCACTCTCCAAAACTACCAGCTTTTAACAACTGCAACATAACTCTCCTGCCGATGGTTTTGCAACAGGAGTCAGTCAGAAATTTCCCAGGGCTTTCAGAGTGCCATAACCTGGCAATCATTGCTGTGGGAGGTTTGGCAGCGCTCTGCAAAAAGTTTTGCACGAGCCTGGCGCAACGCCTGTTACAGACTTGAGGTCTGCCATGATAAATATTAAAATAGCACATTCGGGAGGCAAGGGGGAGAGGGGAGATGGCAGCCCCCCGCTGGGGAGGTACTCGCTCCCACCGGCTGCTAGCGGCAACCGGCACGCCCCCTCGGTGTTGCGGCTGCGCCACTTTTCGCCCTCGGCGCAGACATCTCGGACTTGCCCCGCCCCTCCCGACCTTCGCTCTCCGCGCAGCAGCCCCCGCCAAAAGTGCCGGTCGCGTGCGGGGCGCGCCGGCATTCCCTGCTGCCTTTACTCTATCACATCTAACACCGATTTCGGCAACAATTTGTCTTTGAACCACACAACCAAAGCCGGCACATCCCTGACACTCACCCCCGCCTTCTCCAAATTCAACCGCTCCGAAATCGCCAAAATCAAATTATTGCACTCAGACCGGCGCACTTGGGCGAACTTCTTCTGCAAATACTCCGGACGCCAGTAGCCGACAATTTCCAGCAAAAAAGACCGGCCATCGGGATGCACCAGGCGAAAGTCCGGAATCATCACGCTTCCTGGAATAGGGATGAGGTCAACCTCTCGTTCCAGCACCCACTCGGTTTTCAGGCTGTCCCACCTGTCAGCAAACGATGCCTCTACCATACTGTCATAAGGCTTGCCGGCAGCGTAGTGGCTCACCAAACCGCAATCCGACTCCAAGCTGAACCGGCCAATTTTCCAAGTGCCGGTGTAGAAATCGCGGCTGTACAGTGTCGCCTTCAAACTCCATTTGGTGACGTGCAGCAAAGCCGGCAGCATCTTAGCTAACGCCAGTCCGTAGCGGGTGCTGGGCTTAAATAGACTCGTAGGTCCATCCACCGTAATTGTAAACCCGCAATCTGCGTCGCCCTCAATATACGCCATCAGTTGAAACAGTTTGAGATAGCGGAATAACAGCTTGTACTGACCGGGAACATTGCGGTGGGCGTTGATGGTGATGTGACTGGCGCGGTAGAATACGCCCTGCACCTGCGCCAAATTGTAACGGTGCAGCAAGTCTTCCGGTGCCGGTGCCTCAAACTGCGTCAAAATTTTATTCTCCGCCAAATCCGCATACAAGCCGGCTTTTATCTGCACCGGCAGCACTTCCCGATTTAACTCCTGACTCAGCTCAAGCGCCAGCTTTTCCAGAGTAACTTGTGCCGATTGCCGGCTGGGAGCCGACTCAGCCGAGCGAGCGAAAACCCGCTGCCGCAATTCCTGTGGGTCGATGGGACTGATCGCCTCAAACTGACTGAACGCTTCGCTTCTCAGCAAGTGGGCCAGCCCCCGCTTAATGCGGTAGTCAGGGCTGTCGCCCTCCAGCTCCAAAAGCTGCCGGTCGAGTTCCCCTTGGGGGCCGCCTTTTGCTTCTTGAAAACAGGCGATCAGGTCGTTGGCTAGGGCGAGGTTATTGGCATCAATATTCAGGCGTTTCGGGATGACTGTCTCCCCATTTTGCCGTTGTAATAACAGGTCTGTTGGCAACATGTTTAGGGAAAAGGGTTTTTTTTTATTAACCGCAGAGGGCGCAGAGACGCAGAGGGAAGAAAAGAAGATAGCAGGCAGGATTTTTATTTCGCTATTTAACCCAAGTTGCTATTTAAGGAGGCAGAGCCTCCAAAGCAGCGTTACCAGGCAGAGCCTGGTAACGAGGGGAGAGTTTTTAAGCTTTCAATCTTCCTCCTCTTCTTCCTGATCTCCCCATTTAGCCTTTGGCTCAGCAGCACGCTTGCTCGCCGACTTATTCACCCCATAAATCGGAACCGGCGCTGGCGGCGACTGGGGATTCTCTGCGGGTGGGGGGGGCAAAATTTCCAACTGCCGGTGTTTCGGCAATTCGGGTTCTTTCTCTTGGCGTCCTTGGGGTCTTGGCGGTTCAAATTTCTTCCCCTCACCCCGCCGGCGCTGGGAAGTCCCCTCCTCAGCGGTATCCTCCGCCACCACCTCATAGAGAATCGCCAACTTATCCTTATCCGCCCCCTTGCGCAACACCCGCCCCAAACGCTGAATGTACTCCCGCACCGATCCCGTACCCGACAGCAGGATCGCCACGCGCGCCTCTGGGACATCCACCCCCTCATTCAGGACGTGAGACGCCACTAGGGCTCTGTACTCGCCGGTGCGAAACCGGCTGAGCACTTCGTGGCGCTCTTTCACCGGCGTCTGGTGAGTGATCGCCGGGATGAGGAATTCCTGGGAAATGCGGTAAACTGTGGCGTTGTCAGCAGTGAAAATAAGCGTGCGTTCCGGGTAGTGCTGCGCCAGGATATCCGCCAGAATCCTCAGCTTTCCGTCCGTGCCGAGGGCGATGTCCTTGGCTTGCCGGTGGGCGAGCATGGCGCGGCGTCCCGCCGGCGACCGGCAGCTGGCTTGGACAAACCGCTGCCACCCCTCTAGGCTGCCGAGGGAGATATGCGATTCCCGCAAGAATTCGTTGCGCTCTTTCATCAGCTGGCTGTAGCGATCGCGCTCCACTTGCGATAGCTTTACTTTAATTTGCACAATTTCGTGATCGGCCAGTGCGCCTCCCTTGAGTTCCTCTGGGGTTTTGCGATAGACTTCCGGCCCAATTAAGATGTTGAGGTCCGAGTGTTTGCCGTCTGAGCGTTCCGGGGTTGCGCTCAGGCCCAGCCGGTAGGGCGCGATCGCATATTCTGCAATCACCCGGTTAAAGTCGGTGGGCAAGTGGTGGCACTCGTCAAAGACAATCAGGGCGTAGCGGTTGCCCAGGGATTCGGCGTGGATGGCGGCGCTGTCGTAGGTGGCGACTAAGATAGGCGTTTTGTCGCGGGAGCCGCCCCCCAGCAACCCCACCTCGGCATCGGGAAAGGCGGCGACTAAGTGGGCGTACCACTGGTGCATCAAGTCAAGAGTGGGCACCACAATTAGGGTGCTGCGGGGGGTGGCTTGCAGGGCGAGTTGGGCGAGATAAGTCTTGCCGGCTGCGGTGGGGAGCACCACGACGCCCTTGCGCCCCGCCTGCTTCCACGCCGCGAGGGCTTCTTGCTGGTGCCGGTAGGGGGGCATTTCCACGCTGGGGACGAGTTCGAGGGGCTGAAATCCCTTAGCATCGTCGGTGAAGGTGACGCCCTCGGCTTGCAGGGCTTCTACCAGGGGGCGGTAGTGGATTGCCGGTATGCGGAATTTTTCTACCCGATCGTCCCACGTGGCAAAGTCCACCCAGGCTTTGCCCCTCGGCGGCGGGTGCAGGATGAGAGTGCCCCTGTCAAATGAGATGGTCGGTGTGCGAGCCATTGGCTGTTTGAATTGCAATCCACCGCTTATTTTAGGGCAGTCGCGATGCTCCTGCTCACCCGCTGCGCTACAACTGCCGGCAGGTTGGGCTAAAGCCCAACTGCGAACCTTTGGGCATTAGCCCAACTGCGAACTTTTGGGCATTAGCCCAACTACGAACTTTTGGGCATTAGCCCAACTACGAACCTTGTCGGGCATTAGCCCAACTACAAACTTTTGGGCATTAGCCCAACTGCGAACCTTGTCGGGCATTAGCCCAACTACAAACTTTTGGGCATTAGCCCAACTGCGAACCTTGTCGGGCATTAGCCCAACTACAAACTTTTGGGCATTAGCCCAACTGCGAACCTTGTCGGGCATTAGCCCAACTACAAACTTTTGGGCATTAGCCCAACTACCAACCGGCTAGCGTAAACCAGAATATTGGTATCCAGAAATACAGCGCTATCGTCCAGAGTCACCCTACATATCCTCACGTCTCAGGGAAAGGTCAGCGGGCCAATAACCATAACTGTCCACCGGGAAGTTTAAGTGCCGGCGCTCTTTCTTGGCCACCGGCTTCTCACTGACTGGCTGCTCATCAATCACCAGCACTATCTCGTGTTCCCCCGGTGGAATGTCTGCCGGCAGCTGCACAGTAACTTTTCCCCCAGGCAGTCCGGTGGCAGTTGTTGCAATGGTTTTCATCTTATCCTATCCTAAAATAAACAAATCCCCTCCCCCACTACTATCATACATCTCTTCGCATCTCCAGTCAAGTCCTGCCGGCTGAGTGGCAAGAAACCGGGTTGGTCAGTCCCTCAATATGAAAAACGATCTATATCTGGGGAACCCGCCCCTACTTGCGCTCGCAATCAGGGGGCCGGCATATTCTGTTTCCGAGCGAAATTGTCTGAGCGTGATATAATACCGGCACCCACTGAAAGGAACCCATGCCAGAGGCTAACGAAAAAGCAGTCGAATTCCGCGATGCCAGCTATCGCGTCCACAACCGGAATCTGGTGTCGGATTTGAATTTCACCGTCCGCCAGGGAGAAGCGCTGGTGCTGCTGGGACGCAGCGGCAGCGGCAAAACAACCACCATGAAACTGATCAACCGGCTGCACGCGCCAACCGCCGGCAGCGTGGTGGTGGGGGGGAAACCCACAACGGAGTGGGACCCGATCGCGCTGCGCCGGCGCATGGGCTATGTCATCCAAGAAACCGGCCTGTTCCCCCACTTCACCGTTGAGCGCAATGTGGGCTTAGTCCCCGCCTTGGAAGGCTGGAAACCCAAACAAATTAAAACCCGCGTTTATGAGCTCCTGAATCTGGTAGGCTTAGATCCAGAGCAATTCGCCGGACGCTATCCGCACCAGCTGTCTGGCGGTCAGCGCCAGCGCGTCGGTGTGGCGCGCGCACTCGCCGCTGACCCGCCGGTGCTGCTGATGGATGAGCCCTTTGGCGCGCTCGACCCGATTACGCGATTGGAGATTCAAAAGGAGTTCCGCCGGTTGCAACAGGAATTAGGTAAAACGGTGATTTTTGTCACCCACGACATTCAAGAAGCGTTCGTTCTGGCATCGAGAATTGGCTTGATGCACGAAGGGCGAATGGCTGTGCTGGAAACGCCGGCAGAATTCCTGCGCTCGCAACAGCCAGAGGCGCAGGCTTTCCTGCAATGCCTGCGCTCACTCGAAGAAGCGAGGGAGGGACTGTGAGCGACGATTTTTTCCTGATTCGGTATGGCCCAGAAATCCTGTCGCGCAGCGGCGAACACTTAATCCTGGTGGCGATTTCCACCGGCATCGCCATTCTCGCCGGCATCCCCCTGGGCATTCTCATCACCCGCCAACCCGCACTCAGCAAGCCGGTACTCGGCTTTGCCAACGTCGTTCAGACGGTTCCCAGTTTGGCGCTGTTCGGCTTTCTGATTTCCGTACCGCTGCTGGGCGGCATTGGCGACACCCCAGCAATTGTCGCCCTGACATTATATTCCCTACTGCCGATTATTCGCAATACCTACACCGGCATCACCGGCGTTGACCCAGCCATCCGCGAAGCAGGTCGCGGCATGGGAATGACCGATTGGCAGCTGTTAGTTCAGGTGGAAATTCCCCTGGCAACCGGCGTTATCCTGGCCGGCGTTCGGGTCGCCACCGTCATTGCCATTGGCGTCGCCACCATTGCCCCCGCCATTGGTGCCGGCGGTTTGGGCGTATTTATATTTCGGGGCATTTCTGTCGTCAACAACCAGCTGATTCTTGCCGGTGCCGTGCCGGCGGCGCTGATTGCCTTGCTGGCAGATTTTTCTCTCGGTTGGATTGAGCAATTAATAACAATAAGAAAATGACAGTGCGGTTTCCCTTCCTCCCTCCCAAGCTCAATCACATCGCTCCCAGCCTCTGGCTGGAAGCGACATGGAGGAGGCTCCGCCTCCCCATAAACAAGCTATTCTTAATTTTGACTTTCGCCTTAACAGTAGCAGTTGCCGGCTGCAGCGGCAACTCGCTCAGCGGTGGCGGCGGCGACATTGTTATCGGCTCGAAAAATTTCACCGAGCAATTCATCTTGGGAGAACTGCTGGCGCAGCACATCGAAGCGACAGCCGGTTTGAAAGTTGACCGGCGTCTCAACCTGGGAGGCACATTTATTTGCCACACAGCCCTGGCTGCCGGTCAGCTAGATGCCTATGTTGAGTACACCGGCACCTCCTTCACCGCTATCCTGAAACAGAAACCCATCAGTGACCCCAAAGCAGTTTACCAGAAGGTGAGACAAGAATATGCCAAGCAATTTGGGCTGGAGGTGACTGAGCCACTCGGCTTTGAAAACACCTTCGCTATGGCTGTGCGCGGCTCAGACGCCCGGCGGCTGAATATCCAAACCCTCTCGCAAGCCGCTCAATACACCCCGCAGTGGCAAGCCGGTTTCGGCTACGAATTCATCGAGCGCGAGGATGGATTTACCGGACTGTCTAAAACCTACGCTTTTAAGTTTGCTAAGCCCCCCAAAATCATGGACTTGGGGCTGATGTACCGGGCGCTGGTTGATAAAAAAGTGGATTTGGTGGCTGGAAACTCCACCGACGGGCAGATTGCGCGGCTGGGTTTAACGATCCTAAAGGATGACAAGCAATATTTCCCCCCTTATGAAGCTGTGCCGGTGGTGCGCCAGGAAACCTTGAAAAAATATCCGCAGTTGCGCAAGGCTTTCCAGCAACTCGGAGGCGCAATTAGCGCAGAAGAAATGCAGCGCATGAACTATCAGGTTGACGGGGAATTTCGCAAGGTGGAAGATGTGGTGCGGGAGTTTCTCCAGTCGAAAGGGCTGTTGAATAAGGCAAAGGGCGAGCCTTCCGAGCTCTCCCCCGCTTCGGGGGGGAAGTGAGCCGCACTCGCCCCACCACCCGTGCGAAACCGGCTGATTTTGTTTAAAACAACTTTTAATGGTGTGTGAACTGACAGGTGACAGGAATGGTGGCAGCTGACCCAATTTTACTCAACGACTGGCACGTTGTGGCCCGAACGGAAGACTTGCAGCCCGGTTCCCCCTTGCCGGCACGCCTGCTGGGGGAAGATTTGGTGCTTTGGCGCAGTGGCGACCGATTGGTGGCTTGGCAAGATCGGTGCCCCCACCGGGGTTTTCCCCTGTCTAAGGGACAGGTTGCCGGTGACACCCTCGTCTGTCCCTACCACGGCTTAGCTTTCAACTCGGCAGGACAGTGTGCATACATCCCCGCGCACCCAACCCAGCAGCCACCGGCACGCACTCTCGTCCGGACCTACCAAATTCAGGAGCGCTATGGGTTGGTGTGGGTGTTGCTCGGTGAGGATGAAACTGGAGACACTCACCCCTCACCCTTCCCCGAGTGGGATGACCCAGCTTACCGCAAGTTCCTCTGCGGTCCCTACCGCTGCGCTGCCAGCGGACTCCGCGCTATTGAGAATTTCCTCGATGTGTCTCATTTCCCTTTCGTCCATGACGGATTTTTGGGCTCGCCCAACCATACCGAGGTTGAGGACTATGATGTGGGGGTGGATGCAGCCGGCATCAGCCTCCGCAATGTCCGCGTCTGGCAGCCAGATCCCGACGGCACCGGCATCAGCGATAAAGTCACTTACAATTATCGCGTCTGGCGTCCCCTGACCTCCTCTTTTGTCAAAGAATCCGCCGGCGGGCGTCTGGCGATTTTCTTCACCGTCACGCCGGTGGATGAGGAAGAGTGCTTGGGGTGGATGTGGGTTGCGATGAACTACGGTCACGAAATCCCCCTGGAGGAGTTGCGGGCGTTTCAAGACGCAGTGATTCGCCAGGACCTTCCCATTGTGGAGTCCCAGCGTCCCAAGCGCCTGCCCCTGGACTTGCAGGCGGAGTTTCACCTCCTGTGCGATCGCTCTTCCATTGCCTACCGCAAGTGGCTGAAACAGCAAGGCGTCACCTTCGGAACTGTCTAGTATAGCGAGTCTCAATGATTTGCGCAACCGCGCTTGGCCCAGAACCTCGGTTTTTTAAAGAAACCGGGGTTCTGAAATTTACACGAATGATTTAGACGCGCTATATAGCAATTTTGGATTTTAGATGCACCGCCCCTACTGGGATTCCTCAAATGTTTCATCCAAAAATACTTAGGGAACGGACGTAGGACAGGCGTCTCGCCTGTCCCTATCCCTACTAGCATGTGAGATACCTTGTCCTAAACTAACTGCCGATTGCTATACCTTTTCGCGGCGGGCGTCAGATACCGAGAAACCCGGTTTCTTAAAGAAACCGGGTTTCTAAGACCAATGCAAAATCTAAAATCGGGGCATCCAAAATAGGTATGAAATCCGCTATCTTAAAGACACATTTTGCAACTCCTGCGGCGGCGAAGCCAGATTTTCCTTGGGGATGGGAAGTGTGTCCCTCAGCAGCACCGGCACTTCTTGCCAGCAGCCTTGGCAAAACCAGTACAGGCGATTTTGCCGCAGGTGGCGCAGGAGAGGGCGATTGCACCAAGGACACTGATGGATTGACATATTTAATTATCTCCTTTTGAAAAACCGCAGCCGTCCCGCTTCCTGCGGCCCGACTCTTTGGTTCTATTTGCGAGCCCCCCAAAACGCCGGTCTTCTATTAAAAATCCGGGTTAATCAACCGGAATTTTTTGACACAACCCCGGGGTCTTTGCAGGTGCGGGTTCACCCGACAGCCGGTCACATAAGATATTTATAGCGGGCAAGCATCTGGGTGGAGTACAGTCTGGAGAGCCCCCCAAACCCCCCTTAAAAAGGGGGGCTCATTTCTTCCCCACCCTGGGGGGATAGGGGCGGGTCCCCGTGCCCGCCCCGGCTAGGGGGGGATCTAACTGTACTCCACGCAAGTGAGAACTGCTATATAAACCCGCCCCTACTTGACCGTCGCTCTCAGGAGATGGAACTCTCCCAAATAGTGCTGGCAACAGGGCGTTAAACGGCTGCTATCTTTTTAAAATGTGAACTTGAGCCTATTATCTAAAACGCAGGTTATGCCAAGGCTATACTCTGGCTATGGGTTGTTTAAATTTGCTTATTATTTTAATATCCTGCGCAATCCTTTAATATGAAAATTAGTGGCAATCGCTAAAGCCTTTATAAGTAAAAGGCTGCAGCCATCACCACTAATAAAAACTAGCAACTAATCAAGCGGAAATTGTGCGAGTGTTTGCAATGGCCTCGCGGATTTCAGCGCAGCGCCCGGCGTACTCCGCATCGCTCAGGACTGGGGAGGATTCGGCGCTGGCCACCGGCACGGCCAAATCAATCCACGACCGGCAGCCCCCGTATTCCGGGAGGTAGGGAATTTCTTGGGCGGTTGCGAGCCGGTTCGCCCGCAGCAACAGCACATAAAGCGGCTCGCGGCGCTTCCACTTAAGCCGGTCGCTGACAAATTTCTGATTCCAAATGTGGTAAGATAGAAGCGCGGCAACGGCTGACTCGTCGCTGACCGGCAACACATCAGTAATCTCCGCCCAGCTGCCTATGCGAATTGTATCCGGATGCCAGCCGGAGGGCACCGGCGTCACAATGCCTGCATATTCAGGTTTGAGCAAATCCGGCTGCTGGTGTTCGTAAGTGGGGTAGAGCCAAACGTGCGTGCCGGTGACAGTGAAGCGCCCGCCTTCCTCGCGGATGCCGCCTTTGCGCAGCAGGGCGACAGTTTTTCCCTGTTCCAAAGCATCAACAGCAATTGCCCATTCCTTGAGGGCGCGGCTGCCAATATCACTCATAAAAAACAAACTCCCGACTGCCAATTTTAATCGCCGTACCGGCACTCAGCCAGAAAGGTTGGTTGGGGACAAGCCGCTCACCTCCAACAAACGTGCCATTGGAACTGCCCAGATCCACAAGCTGGTATCGGACTCCGGTGTGAGTGCCAGTAATCCTAACAATTTTAGCGTGGTAGCGTGAGGACTTCGGATCTTGCAGCGCCAGGTTATTGTTCGGTTCGCGCCCAATAGTGAAAGGGCTATTATTTATAACGATAATATCTCCGGATGAGCGGTCAGCAAGGCGAGCGGTTGCCGCATCGCCGGCGCTGTCGCTCAGCTGGGTTGGCGCGAGGGAGGGCGCGAGGGAGGGCTGAACAAAAGTGCCTGGTTCCAGCGCCGCCGCATAGGAGGGATCGCTCGATTTATGGGAAATTAGGTTCACCTGCTGCACCGGCGGCGGTGGCAAAACCGGACGCCCCGCCCGACTGATTTCAACTTGCAGTGCGGCGGCGTGTTCCGCTTCCTGACGCGCACTCATGCCCTCCACCTGACGGATCACGCCGCGATTGTCCGGAAACGTGATATCGCTCACCCGCACATCCTCCAGCTCAAAACCCAGAGAGTAGACGGCTGACTTGCCATCGAGCATGTGCTGGCGGAGCAGAACTCGTCCAAATTCTGTCATTTCTACGACAGAAAGCTTACCGATAGCGATTCCCAGCATATCTTTGACCACACCTGTCAGCGCCGCTATCGGGTCAGACAGTTCCAGCGCCACCCGTTGCGGGTTGGCCACCCGGTAGCTGGCATTCAGCGACACATTGACCAAGAATTGGTCGCGGGTGAGCAAGTCTCCCTGGGAAACAATCTCCAGGTTGCGGAGTTTGGTGTCAACCAGAACCAGCTGGCACTGTTCTAGCAAAGGCACAGCAAAGCTGAAATGACGCCCGGGCTCCAGCCTCCGCACGACGTGACCATTTTTGACCAGCAGACCGGCACAGCCTGCTTCGATGAAGTCCATGCTCAACCCGACAAAGCGATCTGGGGTCAGTTTTTGGATCAGAGGGGGGGAGTTGCCAGACATGAGAGTGTGTGGGAGAGTCCTTGGCACAGTGTTCTTATTCAAGGGTAGCAAAACCTGGTGCTTTTGTGCTACAGGGCAGATGTCTTGCCGGCGGAAATAGCCGCTGCCGCCTTATCCGCTGGATTATTTATTATAGCACTCCCCATCTCAGATAGAAAGGCGATTGCCGGCATGCTTATAATATAAGGCGAAACGATAACTGTAAGGAGTTCAGTGTGGGAACACGACCGCTAGGCACGTCTGGTATCGAAATCACGCCTGTAATTATGGGCACTTGGCAAGCCGGCAAATCGATGTGGGTGGGGGTTGAGGATTCGGAAACCATCAAAGCGCTGCGGGAAGCGTTCGATGCCGGCATCACGACGTTTGACACCGCTGCCATCTACGGAGACGGGCACTCAGAGCGGATTGTGGGCGAAGCCCTAGAGCCGGTGCGCGATAAAGTGGTCTACGCCACTAAAGTGTGGTGCGCTAATCTCAAGTACGAGCAAGTGATTGAGGCGTGCGATATTTCTCTGAAAAATCTGAAAACCGACTATATTGATTTGTATCAAATTCACTGGCCGGCTGGTTCCTGGAAAAGTGAGATTGTGCCGGTGGAGGAGACGATGCGGGCGCTGAACGATTTGAAACAGCAAGGGAAAATTCGGGCGATTGGCGTGTCGAATTTTTCTCGCGCCCAGATAGAAGAAGCAGCACAGTATGCGCGGGTAGACAGTTTGCAGCCGCCCTATTCGCTGTTTTGGCGGTCTGTGGAGAAGGAGGCAATGCCGTATTGCATCGAGAATAATATCACAATTCTGGCTTATTCTCCTCTGGCGCAGGGGCTGCTCACCGGCAAATTCGGCCCGGGGCACAAGTTTGAGGAGGGCGATCACCGGGCGATAAATAAGCTGTTTCAGGGCGAGAACTACCAGCGGGCGCTAGCAGCGGTGGACAAACTGCGCCCGATCGCAGACCGGCACCAGTGCAGTTTAGCTCAGCTGGCGCTGGCGTGGTTAATTGCGCAGCCGCAAACTTGTGCGATCGCAGGGGCGAGAAATGCCGAGCAGGCGGTGGGGAATGCCGGTGCGGCTCAGGTGCAGTTGGATGCCGGTGAGCTGGCGGAAATTGATGCCATCGGGCGGAGTGTTACGGATTATTTGGATGACAATCCGGTGATGTGGGAGTTTTGACCTCACCCCCCAGCCCCCTCTCCGCGAGCGGACAGGGGGAGCCGGACTCCTCTCCCCGCCGGTGGGGCGGGGGTTTTCCCTCGTTCCCAGGCTCCTGATGGGAGACGCCTCTTGAGAGGTGCAGCCTCTCCATTCTCCCGAAAGCTCCCCCTGGCCACCTTACCGGCACCCCCCACTCCTAAAACAAGTGCATAAATTTTTTCCCCCTCACCTATTAACGCTTTGTAAGGACTGGAAAGAGCGGAAGGGTTCAGGGTTGCAGTCACGGATATGACTGAGAAACCCGTGCAATCCGCAGAGCCTAGCTATCCTTGCAATATTTAGGATTACCTAGTTTTTTTAGTAGGGCTGAAGTTGTCCATTTAGGGAGGGGATTCTACCCATGAATAAATATAACCGGCAAAAACTCATCGCCGCACTCACCGGCATCGTCCTGTCTCTCACCTCACCGCTGCTGCTGGCTCGCCACGCCTGGGCAAAAGCGCCGGCTGACGCGAAGGTGGCTCCCCAGATCGAGAAGTTGAAAACCGCCGATGAATTCAACCGCGACGAAACTGTTGATAATTTAGCAAAACTTGGAGCGCCGGCTATCCCCACTTTGATAAATGCCTTGCAGTCGGAGAATCTGCAAGTCCGCCAGGGTGCAGCCGTTGCGCTGGGTAAAATCGGCGAGCCGGCTATCCCCGACTTGATAAAAGCGTTGCATTCCAAGAATCAGAGAGTGCGGTGGCATGCTGCTGCTGCTCTGGGGAGCATCGATTATGCGGATGTGGGTGGCGATAAGAAGGATGCGGATGCCGTCATCTCCGCTCTTATCAAGCTACTGAAAGACCCGGATGTGCCAGTGCGCCGGTGTGCCGCTGGGTCACTGTCCCAAATCAGCCAGCAATGGCAGAATAACCAAGTGCCACCGACAGCCAAAGAAGCTATCCCGCAGTTAAGGTCAGCCCTGCAAAACCCTGATGTGAACCTGCGGCGCAGTGCGGCTGTAACTTTGGCGAACATGCGTGCGGAAGCCAAAGATGCTATCCCCGATTTTATAAAAGCTCTGAAAGATCGAGATGCCAAGGTGCGTTTCAGTGCGATTGATGGTCTGGGGCGGATAGGTCTTCCCGCCAAAGATGCTGTCCCCGAATTGAGGGCGCTTCTCAAACAAGACGCGGATCTAAACGTGCGTTTCAATGCAGCTTGGGCTTTGGGGAAAATAGGTGTCACTGCTGCCAGTGCTGTCCCGGACTTGAGGGAGGCTCTGAAAAATGACCCGGAAATACGAGTGCGTTACAATGCGGCTTATGCTCTCGGACTGATTGGTCCTGCTGCCAAAGACGCCATCCCCGACTTGAGAGAGGCTTTGAAAAATCCATATCCCCGAGTGCGTTACAATGCGGCTTATGCTTTTTGGTTTATGGGGACTCCAGCCCTAGACGCTATTCCCGACTTGAGAGCGGCTTTGAAAGACCCAGATCCCAGGGTGTTTAACAATGCAGCTGAAGCTCTGGGTAAAATTGCTGCTAGCCTTCAGGACAGCGCAAATACGCTACCCTTATCCAATTTGGATAAAGCCATATCGGAATTGCAGCCAGCCTTAAAAATTCTAGAAGAAAACCAAGGAAAGTTTTCCGATGAATCAATCGCAAATTTGCGCCGCTACCTGTCAGCTATCAAGGAGCAAAAAAGCCAGCGGCTCTTCAGAAATTCGCTTTTACAGAATCCCTGGTTGTGGGGATCTGGTATGTATCTATTCTCACTGTTCGGACTTTTTGCGGTGCGCCCCATCGGACTGCTAAAAATTTATCAACTCTTGAAACCAATCGGCTTCAAAGTGCCGATTTTGGGCGCAGACGTATCGCTAGGCTTCTTGATTTTTCTGAAATATCACCCCAGAGTTCTGGATGCCTGGGTGGCTTCCCACATCCAAGCGGCTCGCCAGGAATTTCCGAAGCGGGACACAGTGAGCGCTCGCAAAGTTATCGTCCCAGTTCCCGCAGTCCTGGATAACAAAACCATTCCCGACCTCACCGGCAAAGATTTGCGACCCACATTCGCCCAAAAGCGCGGCTGTCTGCTGATCTGGGGGGAAGGGGGAGCCGGCAAAACCAGTCGCGCCTGTCAGATTGCCAAATGGGCGATGTCAGACAGTCCGGAGGAGCGCATTTGCAACCACCGGATGCTGCCGGTGATCATCGAACAGGAGCTAAACTTTAAAGTCGCTGATGGCAAACAGCCTTTCCTAGAAGCCATCCGGGGACAGCTGCAAGACCTGACTGACGAAAAAGAGGCGATTTCGGAAGAACTGCTAGAGCGCTTACTGCTAGAGCGGCGCATCCTGGTTATTGTGGATCGCCTGTCGGAAATGAGCGAGGCGACGCAAGCGGCAATACGGCCAGAAATGCCGGACTTTCCGGTGAATGCTTTGCTCGTTACTTCCCGCCTTGACGAACCGTTGGGTTGCGTCACCAAAACCACAATGAAACCGCTTCGCATTGCCGGCAACCGGCTGTCCTCGTTTATGGAAGGCTATCTGGCCCAGCGAGGTAAACGCGACCTTTTCACCGATGAGGAGTTCTTCAAAGCCTGCATCCAGCTGTCGAGAATGGTGGGAGATAGAAACATCACCGTCCTGCTGACAAAACTCTATGCCGACCAGATGGTCGCCGCTAAGGAAGGCGCGACAGAGGGCGATATTCCTGACAATATCCCCGAACTGATGCTCTATTACTTGAACCAGCTAAACCGCAGCGTGTACGGGGAGAAATTAAGTAACTCGACTCTCCATGAAGATGCCATCACTCTTGCCTGGGAATGCCTGAAGTCTACTTTCCGACCGGCACCGGCAAACCGTGAGGATGCTATAGCCGCTCTCGGTGGAGATAGCGCCGAATCGCGCCTTAAATATCTCGAAGAGAAACTCCGCCTCATTCAAGCTAAGGGGGTCGGACACGATCAAATCAGCTTTTCCCTTGACCCGGTAGCTGAATATCTGGCGGGGTTGCATTTGGTAGAAATGTATGGTAAAGATGAGAGTAAGTGGGTCGATTTTCTCGTGCAGGCAGAGGCGATGCCCGGAGAGCCGGCGGCTATTAAAGGATTCCTTTTAGCAGTGCGGGATTGCTACCTCGCCAAAATTCCGGGAGCGAAAGATACCGATTTCGTGCCGAAGGAACTGAAGCAACTGGGCGAGGGCTCTGGGATGGCTGTTGCAGCGCCGCAGCCGGTGCCGGTGTAATATCTCTCGCCGTGAGTTCAAAAATGCCACCGTTTGTAGTTGGGCTTTAGCCCCACCGTTTGTAGTTGGGCTTTAGCCCCACCGTTTGTAGTTGGGCTTTAGCCCCACCGTTTGTAGTTGGGCTTTAGCCCCACCGTTTGTAGTTGGGCTTTAGCCCCACCGTTTGTAGTTGGGCTTTAGCCCCACCGTTTGTAGTTGGGCTTTAGCCCCACCGTTTGTAGTTGGGCTTTAGCCCAATATTATCTCTATCCTGTAGGGGCGGGGTCACTCAACATATCTGCCGGTCCTAAAGGATAAACTGTTGCCGGTGAGCGCTAAATTTTGCAATTTACGATTAAATAATTTTTCTAAAAAGCGCCGGCAGATCCGTTTTTTTGATATGCTTTCTTGCGGATATAGCGCCTTAATAACCTTCGTGTAAATTGCAGAACCCCGGTTTCTTAAAGAAACCGGGGTTCTGGGCCCCCAGGGGGCGCGCAAATCATTGAGAACTGCTCTATAATGAAATCGTCCCGCCGGCCCCACAAGAAAGCCCTATTTCTGCTTTCCCGCACCGGCGACCGGCTCGATGGCCAACCGAGGCGACAGAACTGATAAGTTAAACTCAAGAAAACCACTACCCACTCAACAGCCGGCTGTACCTCAAACCATGACTGACTCAACCTCACTCCCCGAGCGCTACCTAGCCATTATCGACCAAATCGTCGAAACCACGCTCAAAGGGCAAATCCGCTCCAAAGATCAAGTCTATCAAATGCTAGCCCGAGGCGTCAGCCCGGGCACCGGCGAAATCTTCGAGCGCTGTCTGCAAGACCGGCTCAGCGCCACCGAAAACCAGCTGAAGGCGGAAAAAGACGAATTAAAACAAGCCAGAGCCAACCGCACCCTGCGAGCTCTCAAAACCGTGGAGGGCGAATACGCGCGCTGGCAAAAAGAAAACCGAGTCTCCAGCGCCATCGCATCAGCCGCTCAGCAAATCCTCACCGCCTCACCCGCCGATCGCCTCAGCGCCCTATTGCGAGCCATCGACCCCAACCAGCAGCACCCCCTCACCCTAGAGCAAATACAGCAACTTGCCAAAGCGCTGCACCAGCAACTGCAGCAAATCACCAACCCAGACTTAGAGCGAGACTTGCAGCAACTGCTCGCCGGCATTACCAAAGGACTGGAATCTTGGCACCGGCTCGAACCGCACCTCGTCAGCTGGATTTACGACCAAAGTCAGGGGCAATTAGGATTTGAAGGCGTCCCCGGACAGCGCGGACCTTGGGCGCTGTGGGCGAAACAGGTGAATAGCCCCTTTCCCCAGGCGCTCTTCAACACCATCGCCCTCGATCAATCTATCATAGAACTCGTCTCCCAGCGCTCTGACCTCGACCTCAGCGTCGCCGTCGAACTAGCAGTAGTTTTGCAGTGCTTGCAGCGGGGATTAGTTACCTGGTTTGACCGGCTCGTTTACGACTCCCAAGCCGGCGCAAAACTCTCCATTTCCACCTTTCTTACCTTTGCATTAATTTGGTGCGTGCTGGCGAATGGCTTTAGCGCCGCCGCCAGCCTCAATGGCAGCAACCGCGAGCGTTTGGCCGATGGCTGCTTTCAGCTGACGCTGCAAATTCTTCGCGCCTTTTCCCAGCGCGACTACTTCCCCCTTTACGGGGGGATTTTTGCCTCATTTTCAGGCAGGTATCTCCGGGACACTCTAGATTACTTGAACGAACCCCTGCGGCGAGTCGAAGGCACCCAGGAAAAGGCTAGGATTCTCACGCTTTTAGGCTATTCGCACCGCGCTCAAGGTCTGTACGAGCAAGCGATTTCCTTTCACGAGCAAGCGCTGGATATTGCCCGCAATGCTGGCGACCGCCCCTGCGAAATTGCCAATCTCAATCACCTCAGCCGCACTTTTGTCGCGCAAAAGAATTATGCCGGTGCGATTAATTCCAGTCAGCGGGCGCTGATCCTGGCTCGCCAAACCGGCGACCGCTTGGGAGAGGCAAACGCACTGGCCAATTTGGGCTACAGCGAAGTCTTTCAAGCGCGACAGCTCGAACAGGTTGAACCGGAAGTTTATGAAGCCGCTGTCGGCTATTTGCAGCAAGGTTTGCAGCTATCGGAACGGCTGGGGGACCGGCAGAGCCAAGCTCTGTGCGGCAGCAGTCTCGGCATTGCCTGCGTTCTTTTGGATCAGCCTTCAGCCGCGATTGAATACTTGGTCAAAGGCTGGCAAGCCGCCCAGATTTCTGGCGATTTGTACTTGCAAGGTCTGAATATGGCTTATTTGGCTGAAGCTTACTACAGCCAGCAAGACATAGAAAAAACCGCTCACACCGGCGCTTTGGCGATGTATCTCCTGGAGCAAATTTCTGCTGCTGAGTGGCGCAAATCTGCCGGCTTGCTGACGATTTTGCAAGGTCAAATGGGCGCAGACGCTTTCCAGAAATTATTGGGGCAGCAGCGGGCCAAAATTATTCCGTTCATCGGTGTAGACGGCTATGACTACATCCCGCAACTGCTGGATCAGTACCGCCGGTCGCTGGAATAACCTATAGCAATTTTGGATTTTGGATGCAAGGATTTTGGATTGCAACAATGGCAGGAAAGCCTTTTCAGCTAGAGGAAAAAATACTATAGCAGCAGTCATATTGGGCACGGACATCAGTGGCCTAGGGATAAAAGGCGTAGGACAGGCGTCTCGCCTGTCCTACTGTTCTAACCTAAGTGAATACTGCTATATAAGCTGTTAGGTGTTTAATCTGCTTGCTGGAGAGAGGGGGCAGAGCCGACCTAGCCCCCTACCCAGGCATATCCTGGGAACTGCGGATAGAGAGCGATAGCGCAAATTAAATGCGCAACATTTCGCAAGTTCCGGGTTAATAGTTATTCAGCGTCGGGCCGGCTGCCGGTGGGGGAGCGTCCCCCAAGGGGAGCGCGCCCACTATTTAGATAATGAATTTCCCGGAAAATCTCCCATAAAATTTGCCGGCAGGACATTTGCATGATATAATGTCCTGGAACTGCGGCTTCGGAGGAGCCGGTGCCGGGCAATCAGCAATGCCCAGCGCCCATTGACCAGTGCCCAGCGCTCCCCGGAGTGCCGGAACACCGGCGGCTCAACAAAAGTGCCAGAGGCAGCACCCAAGCTCCGGCACCTTTGGAGGCGCTCGCCAGGGGGCGAGACGCGAGGGTGAAGACTACGGCTCCACCGTGACGGGCGTGCCCACGGCCACCTTTTCAAACAGAGAGAGGATATCCTTATTCAACATCCGGATGCAGCCGTGGGAAGCTGCATATCCCACCGTTTCCTCATTCGGGGTGCCGTGAAACCCAATCACATTCACACCGTCACTCCAAAAACCGATCCACCGAAGTCCCAGGGGATTGTCTGGCCCGGCCTCGATCACCTCTCCTGTGCGAAAATTCTGCCAAGAGGGATTCTCGATTTTTTCCAGAACTTTAAAACTGCCGGTGGGGGTTTCCCAACCGGCCTTCCCAACAGCAATCGGGTAGCTGGCTTCCACCCGGTTGTCCGAGTAGACATAGACGCGGCGCTCACTCAAGCGGATCACCAAACGACGAGTGTCGGGAGTGGGGCTGGCCGGTGGGGCTGTGACCTCACCGGGAAGAAAATTAGAAGGTTCCCCAATCGGAGGCACAGTGGTTTCCTGAATCTGAGGGTTGGCCCCTCCCGGAGTTGCCGCTTGAGGAGTTGGATCTGAGGCTGCAGCCTGCCTCTGAACCGAAAGCAGTAGAATTGCTGCGCACAGAACCATTAAGCTTGGACGCGATTCCCCTCTCACCATTGCTGTCTTCTCTCTATCCCTAGCCAATGACTTGTACAGATATGCTGTCTGGAGTTCACACAACCAGCAGTTGCTTTGTTAAATTTTAATATCACGTCCCCCTGATTAACCGCAATTAGCAGACCGGCCCGTTCGGATGACTTGCGCCCAGTGCCCAGTCCGCCATGCGCTAGCCCTTTCCTGCACGCTGGGTCACAGCTAGCCGCTCCGCACGAGCGGCGCGCCCATGTTAGGGGTTAGGGGTTAGGGGTTGGGAGAAAAGCTGATAACTAACGATGATGCCCTTTTGCGATGATGCCCTTTTGCCCGCTCTCAGAGATATTCTGGGGATTCAACCTGACTTGATATGCCACATGTCCCTATGCTTGGGCATTTTACCTGGAAGTTGTCCCATGTCAACCGCCCTGTTTCCCCACCGGCTTGCTTTGCTGCTCTTAACAGTCAGATTGCAAATATTTATCAGTCAAGCCGATTTAGTTTACAATAGTTTAAGAGAGTCTTAATGTTTTTTCATGCTCCAGTGGGTACAGTATAGCAAGTGCGGAAAGCTCGCTGACTCGCTTTCAGAGTCTGCGGGGCTGCAGAAAAAGCAGGGACGCGACATGTAGTGTCTCCTCACAGCCGGAGTGCCACCGGCAAATTATAGATGCCGGTGGCTCTCGCCTGCAATCAGGGACTGTTAGGATTTGAGAAAAGCTCTGGCTCTCTCAGCGCCAAGCCGCCCTGCAATCAGAAGGACGCAGCGCTTGCCAGCGCTGGGTCAGTTGGCCACAGTATTCTCCAAGGGAGGTAAAATTTAATCCTGGATTTCTTGCGCAATCCTACAAAACGTGATACAATACAGACAGATCTGAGAAATTGACAGAGGCCCCGGTCAGCTCCGAACAGGCAAATCGGGACTTCAATTAGCGCTTGATTTTTCTGCCAACCTTCCTTGACTTCCGACACGGTTGCCAAAGCAAAGCGAAAAATCAGGTCTAAAACGGCGAGAGCGATGCTGAGTAGGCCCACTACCAGTTCAAAAGTTCAAAATGACTTTAAAGCATCAGGCTGAATTGACGGGAACCACGCCCTGTGGATGTCACCGCAGAATTCACCAGCAAGACCTGCATGCAGCAGCCGGCAAATGTCCACACCCGCTTGGGTGGCTCTAAAGTTTTCCACTGTCCTAGCTGCGGATTTACGCGCTTCGCGGGACTGTAACGGTGCTTTTGGGATTTTCCTGAAAGCTTTGCGGGATACCGCCTCTATCACTTTTACCGGTGATAGTGCTATCGTTTCATTGTCCGGGAATACCTCGAATAATGTAGCGTAAATGTATCAGGAGGTTGTAATGCCCAATCAGGGAATGAAAATATTGACAGGCACGACAGTGACACTGTTACTCTCGGCAGTAGCCGTGGGGCCGGCGATGGCGGGCCCATCTGCTGAAGTCGCTCAGCGACAGCAGGTTACCCAGATGAATGGGGCTAAAACCATCCGAGGCACGATCAAAAGTATTGTCGGCGAGGTGGTAAAAGTTCAAGAAGCAAACGGCAATGTCATAGAGCTGCGGCTCTCGAAGCGAGACCAAGGAATCCTGGGGCTGGTGTCCGGGATGGACATTGTAGCCCAGGTGGCCAGCGGGCGTGTGCTTAATATTGCTATGGCTACGGCTGCCTCATCACAAATGGCGAGTTCTACCCGCTCTACCAGCACAAGTTCTGGGAGTAGCTCAAGTTCTGGGAGTAGCTCAAGTTCTGGCAGCAGCACAAATTCTACAACAACTATCACTCGTCCGGCGGCACCACCGGCTCCCAGCATGGCCCCTACCGCTCGTCCGGTACTGCCACCACCAGTACAGCCCGCTCCTGTGGTGCGACCGGTGGCTCCCCCACCGGTAGTACCTGCGGCACGACCAGTGGTTCCTGCCCCAGCAATGAACCCTTCTGTCACCGTGCCACGGGCCACACCCGCGCCGGTGAGAGCTCTTTGGTAAGCCACACAGCACCTTGGCGCAATTAAGTCAAGCCGATTTCACAAAAAAATGCCGTCCTCCGGGACGGCATTCGTGTTGCAGGCAAGGCAGGCCCGGCGTCCCACAGCCTGCAGCGCCACTGCCAGTGCCCACCGCCAATGCGCCCTAAAAACTCCGCTTATTGACTTGCTCAAAAGCCGGCGCGGCGACTTCAGACGCCAGACAGCCCCAAATGCTGCTGAAAAAATTCCAGCGTGCGGCTGTTGGCCACCTGAGCGGCACCCTCGCTGTACGGCACTCCCCCGACGCGGGCAAAAGCGTGGTCAGCCCCCGGATAGCTGTAAACCGTCACCAGCGGGTTGCCACTCAGCGCCGCCCTAATAGTGGCTTGGGCTTCCGGAGGGACAAACCGGTCTTTTTCCGCAATGTGCAGCATCAGCGGCTTTTTAATATTGCCAGCTTCCGCGAGATTGTTTTCAATGGCGACACCGTAATAGCTAACATTGCAGTCCGCATCCGAGCGAGTGGCCATCAAATAAGCCAGCTTCCCGCCCAGACAAAAGCCAACCGTACCAACCCTGCCGGTGCAGGCCGGCATCTCCCTGAGGGCGCTGAGCGTTGCCATTAAGTCCTCAACCCCCCTGTCCTCATCAAAACCTTGATAGAGCTCAATCGCCCTGTCCCACTCCGCCTCAGTTCGGTCAGTTAGCTCGACATTCGGTTCTTGACGCCAGAATAAATCGGGCACAATCGCCACATACCCCGCCTCGGCGTAAGAGTTGGCAATTTGGCGCATGACTTCATTAATGCCGAAAACTTCCTGGATGACGAGGACACCGGCACCCTGACCGGCAGCCGGTATGGCCACATAGGCGCTGAAGCTGCCGCCGTCCGCAGATGCGACCGCAATCTTTTGATTGAGCACGAATCCCTCCCAAAAATGATTTTAGATTTGAGATAGCGTTTCTCAGTTGGATGAACGTGTTTGCCCAGAAACCCGGTTTCTAAAAGAAACCGGGTTTCTCAGTACCTCACTAATATGAGAGACGCAATATTTTGGCCAAACAGGGAGAGCTGAGTGCCGGCATTCTCCCTCCCAAAGCCTGCCCGCGAGGCAGGTGGGGGAGCTTCATATCACTCCGCCATAATGGAATTGTGGAGCCAATTTTACCGCATTGCTGCCATGCAAACCGGGCGCTTTTTCATACTGCAGGCGCTGCTTTTCAGCACCGCCTGCCGCACCAACTCACAGCTAAACAATGCTGCCGGTGAGGGACTTAAGGATGCGCCGGCAACCGCTGCAGCATCCGCAAACAAACAGCTGCGCACCGAACCCCTCTCACCCCAGCCGGTGCGCATCACCCTGGAAAGCTTGCCCAAACCCTACCACAGCAGCAGCCCCTCCAAACCGCCTCAAGTCGTGCCGGTGCCGGCTAACCCCGCCTTGCGCGTCCCAGCCGGCTTCACCGTCAGCGTCTTTGCCGAAGGCTTAAACAAACCCCGGTGGCTAGCCCTCACCCCCACCGGCGACGTGCTGGTGACCGAAACCCCGGAAAACCGGATTCGCCTGCTGCGCAGCGGTGGCGGCACAGGGAGTGCCGGCACCCGCCAAGTCTTTGCCGGTCCGGAAAACGGGCTGGATTTGCCTTTCGGCATGGCATTTGCCGGTGGCTACTTCTTTGTGGGCAACACCGGCGAAGTGCGGCGGTTCCCCTACAAAAATGGCCAGCAGCAAATCGCCGGCACCGGCGAAAAAATCGCCAGCCTTCCCGGAAGAGGGTATAACCAGCACTGGACGCGCAACGTCGCCGTCTCCCCAGATGGCAAGAAACTTTACGTTTCGGTAGGATCTCGCTCCAATGCCGGCCCAGAAGAGCTCCCCCGCGCCGAGCGTGCAAGTGATGAACCCCGACGGGTCAAACCAGCAAACCTTTGCCTCCGGTTTGCGCAACCCCGTCGGGCTGGACTTTCACCCCAAAACCGGCGAACTTTACACCACCGTCAACGAGCGCGACGGTTTGGGGGACGACCTCGTGCCCGATTACCTGACCCGCATTCGCCAGGGGGAATTCTATGGCTGGCCTTACGCCTACTTGACGCCAGACAACCCCGACCCCCGACTGGCGCGCAATGGCGCTAGCGATCGCCCCGATTTGGCCAAGCGCACGCAGCCGGCAGACGTCCTCTTCCAAGCCCACTCAGCGGCTCTGGGGCTTCAGTTTTACGACGGCAAGACCTTCCCAGAAAAATATCGCAACGGTGCCTTTGTGGCGTTTCGCGGCAGCTGGAACCGCAACCAGGGCACCGGCTACAAAATTGTGTTTGTGCCCTTTGACGCTGCCGGTCGTCCCAAAGGCTACTGGGAAGACTTCCTCACCGGCTTTTTGCTCGATCCCGCCGGCCCGACCACTTGGGGCAGGCCAGTCGGGCAAGCTGGTCATGCCTGACGGCAGCCTGCTATTTACCGACGAAGGCAACAGCCGCATCTACCGCATTCAGTACCAGCCAGAGGCGGCTAGCGCGGACGCTGAATTATAGCATAAGCTTAGCGATACGTCAAGCGCCGGGCTGTAAAAGTTTTCGGTGATTCGAGATTGAATTGAGGTCGGGCTGAGTCCCGTCTGCCGGACTGAACAGAGCCCCCTCGAAAAGGGCTCCCTCCAAATTGGCTCTCGTCAAATCTGCCTTTCGCAAATCCGCACCCTTGAGGTTGGCTCCTCTGAGGTCAGCTTTGGTCAAATCCGCCCCCCGGAGATCGGCTTCACTCAGGCAAGCCTCATTTAAGCTCGCTCCCGTCAGATCCGCCTCTCTCAGGTCCGCCCCCCTGAGGTTGGCCCTTCTCAGGTCGGCTCTCGTCATATCTGTATCCCTGAGGTCGGCTTCACTGAGGTTGACCTGATTCAAATGGGCGAGAACCAGATCCGCACCTCTCATTTCTGCATCCATGAGGCTAGCATTCTCCAAGAACGCTTTCCTCATATTTGCACCGCTGAGGTCTACCCCCCTGAGGTCAGCTCCACTGAGGTTGGCCGCACTTAAGTTGGCCCCACTCAAGTCTGCGCCGCACAGATCCACCCCACTCAGGTTGACCCCTTGCAGGGACACGTTGGTGCCAACCCAGTAAGCCCCCGCCTCAGTCAGGTCAATATCTTCCGAAAACCGGGTTTTTGTGTCGCAGACTGCTTTTTGCAGGATGGCTCCATTCAAGGAAGCCCCTCTCAGGTCGGCACCGCTCAGGTTGGCCCTAAATAGGTTGGCGTTCTCCAGGTTGGCAGCGATTAATTTCGCCCCTCTCAAGTTCGCCCCCCGCAAGTCGGCTCTCTTCAGGTTGGAGCCGCTCAAATCCACCCCACTCAGGTTGGCTGCCGGAAGTGATACGCTGGCAGTGATGCAGTAAGCTCCTGTCTGTAAGGGGTCAATCGCTTTGGCGAAACGAGTGCGGGCATCGTAGATAGCTCTTTCCAGGATTGCCCCACTTAGCTCTGTCTCGCTCAAGTCTGTGCCGCTCAGGTTGACTCCACTGAGATTCGCTCCCGTCAGGTTGGCACCAATGATGTTTGCCTCTCTCAGGTTGGCCCCACTCAGGTCGGCTTCAGAGAAGTTGGTTCCCACTAGGTTGGTGCCACTTAAGTTGGCTCCTCTCAGGGTTGCCTCAGTTAGATTCGCCAAATTCAGACATGCTTTAGTGAGGTTGGCTCCATTCAGGTTGCTGCCCCTCAGGTCAGCGTCAACCATGTCTGTGTAACTCAGGTTGGCTTCACTCAAGTCTGTCCCACTCAGGTCGGCACTCCTCAGGTTTGAACCCCTCATGTTCGCGCCACTCAGGTTTTCCCCCTTCATAGAACCGGGAAGAAAGTTGGCTTTATTGAATTCCAGGCCGTTCAAATCTTGGCTGTTCACTAACACAATTACCCTCTTTTTTGGCCACTTTGGAAAGTTTGTTATCTGAAGTTTACGGAGAGTTACTGACAGACGTTCAGGAAATTTAGACTTGAGAGTTGAGAAGCCAGAAAGCTTCTAAGAGTGCCCCCTCCTCCCGGCCCTTATAAATTTTCAATACGGCATCCTTTCCTCTTTTGGAGAATTGCTGAATTCTGGCTTCTGGCTCCTCCGTCAATCCCAAGAGCTGAAGGATGGTTGATTAAGCAAAGAGAAGATTAGGGAAGCTATTTTAACTCACACCGGCTGCCGGTCGCCTCGCCTTCAGGGAAAGTCGAGCCTGCGAGGACAGGGGTTCTGAGGCCCCACCAAACCCGGCGCGCTCACCGCAGTCGAGTCCATTATTAACAATCCCTACAGGGGAAGTTGACAGTGCGGCGCAAATGTGCTAAGCACGCAAGCCGGTATGCGCCGGCGCTTGCGGGCGCACCCGGATGGAAGTCTGCTGTTGGCTGAGGCCGAAAACGGTCGCACGCTGGTAGCGGCAATATTAGGACGAGTCACCGGCGCAATTCGGGTGGCTTTTCGATCGGGGCAATCGCGGGAACTGATCGGGCTGAGAACAGGTCAGATTCTGCCAGTTATATTAAAATTGAGAGTCATTCGCCTGCCGGCAGACTGCCCCACCGCTTGCTGAGCGCCCAGCTCGCAAGGGATGAGAGTTCGCGCTCGTCTGATTGCAGGGGGGTGAGCCGCCGGCAGGAGTGTGGGGACGGGACATATCGCGTCCCTACAGCAGTCTTGCCCGATTTTTACAGGAAATTCACGGTTTTGTGACCATTTGGGAGGCAGACAAGATGAGACGAAAGATTCTGGCCACCTCAGGACTGCTTTTCACCCTCAGTTTAGCCGCGCCGGTTCAAGCTGTCAATTCCGCAAAGCCGAGACTGTTGCTTGCCGGTTACGAGCGTCAGGAATGGGGCGGGACCAGCCCTAACGGGCGCGATGAAAGGCGGGATGAGCAGGAGGTTTACGATGCGATTAACGAGATTTATCGGGACGTGCTCGATCGAGATGCTGATTATAGCGGACTCCGAAATTGGGCGAGGAAATTAGAGCGGGGTGCGACGCTTCGTGACATTCGTGAGGATATCGCCCGCAGTCGAGAAGCTCAAGACAGGATTAGGGATCTTTATAGGGAAGTGCTCGAGCGAGAAGCAGATAGCGGTGGAATTAGGACATGGGTGGGTGAGTTGGCAGATGGGGACTCGCTGAGTGACGTGCGCAAAAAAATTGCCGGCAGTGAGGAAGCGGAGAATGCAATTAACCGGATTTACCGGCAAGTGCTCGGTCGAAATGCCGACCGCGATGGCCTGAGGACTTGGAAAAGAAAATTGCAGGACGGGGCGACACTGAGTGAAATCCGGGACCGAATTGCCGGCAGTGACGAAGGGAGACAGCGCCGGGGGCGGCAGAGACGCTAGTGATTGGGCATTGGGCATCACGCAAAAGGGCATCACGCAAAAGGGCGATGGGGAATTGGGCCATGCCCTGTGCCCTATGCCCTGCACCCTATGCCCGATGCGCTATTTTTGCTCAAACCCCTGACAGCGTTCTAGATAGATTTGAGCCACTCGATCTCTGGGGTTAACCTTCAGGCAGTGTTGAAACAGGTGCGCCGCATCCCTGACAGCCTTAATATTGTAGAGCAGCAGAGCTTCTTCAAAATCTGTTCTCGTGGCTGACTTGCCTTCTTTCACTTCTGGGGGATCAGCATCAAAGACTTCATAGACCGTCACCATTTCTGATTTGCCCTTAACTTTTACCTTATCAATCAAGCGGATGAAATAATCGCCAGGATTATTTAAGTCCATAAATGTGTGGTGGGAGATTAACAGCGAGACGCCATAATTTTTGGTCAGCCCTTCAATGCGGGAGGCCAAGTTGACAGCATCGCTAATCACAGTCCCATTCATCCGGCTTTGCCCTCCCACTGTGCCCAGCATCAAGGAACCTGTATTGATGCCAATGCCAATTTGAATGAGCGGGCGTCCCGGTCTGCCCCGGGTAGTATTGTATTCAGCGAGCAGGTTGAGCATGGAAATCCCCGCCTTAACGGCATTGTCCGCCCCGCCGCTAAACAGCGCCATAATCGCATCCCCAATATATTTGTCAATAAACCCCTGATGTTCAGAGATTGCCGGCTCCATGCGAGACAGATAGGCATTGATAAATTTGAAATTGTCTTCCGGCGTCATGGTTTCGGAAACGGTGGTGAAGTCGCGAATGTCGGAAAAGAGAATGGACATGTCCAGCTGCACGCAGTCGCCTAATTTAGCCTCGGTAATGCTTTCGTATCCCAAAAAATGAAGAAATTCGTGGGGCACGAAACGCCCGTAGGCATCAGTGAGGTGTTCTTCAGCGTCCAGCGCCAGTTCCAAATCGCAATTCAGTGAGAACATGTCCTCCACTAACTTGTCCCGGTCAGCTTCAGCTTTTTTGCGTTCTGTGATATCCTGAAAAGCGGCAATCGCGTAAACAATGTTGCCAAACTCATCCTGAACCGGCGTGCCCATACTCTCGATAGAGATAATATTGTCACCTTGGCGGATTTCTAGATCGTTAGCAATGGAAGCTTCGCCCTTGAGCGCCCGCAAGAGGGGCGATTTCTCCGGCGGGTACAGTAGATCAGTTCCCGCAATATAGAGTTGAAAAACTTCTGATAATTCCTCGCCGGTGGCGTCAGGCACGACTCCTTTGCCAAGCAGGCGGACTGCGGCGCGATTGCTGTAGCAGACTTTGCCGGTGGCATCGACCACAGTCACCCCCACCGGCACCGCTTCTAGGAATTGAGCCAGCTTCTTCTCACTTTGGCGCTGCAACTCCCGACTGTGGTAGCCGGCAATCCAAATCGAAGATCCCGCAAAAGCCACTAAAGGGGCAACTCCAGGAATCCACCAGCTTAAAAGAAAGGCAGCAAAGCTGCCGGCGGCTAGACTGCCCCCGACGAGCACAATGCAAATGCCAAGAAAGGTCCATCTCAAGAAAACATTCTTTTTGAACAGCTTGGCTTCTAGGATCGCCCAACTCCCGGCAGCGCCGATAAAAGACCAGCTCAAAACCCACAGCCACTCGGCACGCTCATCCCAAACCCGGATAAACGGACGCCCCTGCAAGGCACCGCTCAAAATCTGGCTGGTGATATTGGCGTGAATCACTGAGCCGGGAGTTCGCTTGGGACTGCCGGCAAAACTGCTAGAATAGGGAGTTAAGAAAAGGTCGTTGAGGCTTTGCCCAGTTGCGCCAATCAGGACGATGCGGTCGCGCAGCAAATTTGGCGGTATGCGGTTTTCCAAAACGTCCCTGAGCGAAACAGTCTGGAAGCTTGTTTGCGGTCCCCGGTAGTTGAGCAATATTTGGTAGCCACCGGCATTCGCGCCAACATAGCCCCCATCATTTCCCGAAAAAGGGACAAAGACCGCCTGACCCAATTTCAAGTCCGTCTTTTTGGGGTCAGCCCTCTGCGGCGCAATGCCTTCGGCTTGCAGGTACATCAGCGCCAAAGTCGCCCCCAGGCTTAATTTCGTTTCCCCGCTGTCTTCTCGGACAGACAGCAAACCCCGGCGCACTTTGCCATCCGCATCCAGCACCAAGTCAGCCAATCCTACTTGCCCCAGTTCCCTCAAAGTTGGGGGTGGGGCGACACTGTCCCCAACCGCTTTTTCGACGCCAATTAAGTTGGGTGTGGATTTAAACACCCCCACCAGCGCTTGATGCCCGGGCTCCACCGGCAAATCGCGATAGAGATCCAAGCCGATCGCTCTTGGCTGGTGTTCCCTCACATTCTTGAGCGCTCTAGCCAGCACTGCGTCAGGCACTGGCCACTGCCCGACATAAGTGATATCTGGCTCGTCAATGGTAATAATAACAATGCGTTCGTCAACCGGCTCTCGGGGGCGCAGGCGAAAAAAGAGATCGAGAGTCGCCCAGTCCAATAGCTGGAACCATCCGGCAGAGCCGGCTGCGAGCGCTAACCCTGCCACAGTGGGGGCTGTGAGCAGCACCCCCCGCCATTTCCAAATTCGGTTTTTGACTTTGTGCCACATAGCTCCAAGGGCTGGCTGCATTTCCTATTCTGCAGTCCGAACCTGCTTTTTGTCGGCGGCGGATAAAAATCTGTTTCCCCCGCACAAGACACGATTCGGCCTTCTGCGAGATGCTCCCCTGCTTTTCTTAATTATCTTAATTATAGGGATTGCCCGGAAAGTTGATATTAGAAATTTCCAGCTCCTGCAAGAAGACCCGGTTTCGCCCTCTCTCTTTCGCCTCGTACAGACCTCTGTCTGCCGCACTTATTAGGTCTGCCGGCGCGTATCTAGAGTCAGCCCCTGTGCTGGCGACCCCACAGCTTACCGTCACATACTGTCCCGCTGTATATTGGGGGGAGCTATCTTTTAAAAATTCACTTTTTTCCTGAGTTTATCTGCAACTTGCAGGGCTATTTCAGGGGTTAAATTCGGTAAAATATAGCAGTATGCACTTAGGTTAAAACATTAGACCTTCAGGGCTGGCGTTAGCGCAGCGGCGCGTTAGCGCTACGCCATACCTACGTCTATATCCCAGTAGTATAGCAGTATGCACTTAGGTTAAAACATTAGACCTTCAGGCCCCGCGGGACGCCTGCCCTACGTCTATATCCCAGTAGTAATATGGGTTAGGACAATAGGAGCCGGAGTGCGGGGGTGCAAAAGAGGCCGAAATGTACGAACCTAAGTGGCTACTGCTATAGCAGCTCATCAGGAGAGCGCCTCCTGCCAAAACAGTGCAAAATGCTTGAATTGCCCAAATCAGGAAGGGATGTTTTGCCAGCCGGCAAGGGGCAAAGAATAAGCATTCCTGCATCCCGGCTGCGGCACCGGCCAAAGACCAGAGCAAAATCCACAAAGCCTCCACCGGCTCATCCCAAACCCGGATAAACGGACCCCCATCGAGAGCGGCGCTCAAAATCTGGCTGGTTAAATTGGCGTGAATGACCGCACTGGGAGTTGGCACCCGCGCGCCCTTGAACCTGCTACAATAGGGTGTCAAAAAAACGTCGTTCAGGCTGGGCGCAGCAGCGCCGACAATCAGAATGCGTCGCGCACTTTTTCTGGCGCTATGCGGTTCTCCAGAACATCCGTCATCGATATCGTAGCGAAATTGTCTTCTCCCCCCGGAAGTTCAGCAAAATCTGGTAGCCGCCGGCATTCGCGCCGGCATAGCCCCCATCATTCCCCCTAAAAGGCACAAAGACCGCTTTTCCCAACCGCAAGTCCTTCTTTTTTGCGTCAATCATCTGCAGGGTTACGCCCTCGGCTGGCAGGTAGGTCAGCGCCAAGCGAACCCCCAGATTTCATTTCGTTTTCCCGCCCTCGTTTCTCACAGACAGCAAGCCCCGCCGCACTTTGCCATCGGCATCCTGCAGCAGGTCGGCGATATCCCACGAGCACTATTTTGACACCTATCGAGAGCCCATTTACCACTTTATACAGATAAACAAACGGGGATCTTAACTCAGGAAATTCGGCACACAATCATGGTTTTCAGGGAATAGATGGCTCCCTATGGCGGCGGGCAACTGTCCGCCTTTGGTTGTCGGGCTATAGCCGGCTGCCAATAGAAAAGTATAGCATACTTTGGCAAGCGGAACGCAAATCGGCCAGTGCCCGCTGCCTCAGTTTAGGGCAGCAGTGGCGTAGCCGCGACCGCCTCCAGCCCCACCGATCCTAACAGCTGTTTCCAGGCATCTATTAGGGTTGCGTCCCCAGGCTGCGCTCGTTTTAGCTCGGCTAGGGTCCCTACTGTATCGAACCATATCCCGGCTTTTCCATACAGCGCCGCGCGTTCCAGCGGCGTCACTTTCTCCAGCTGAGTTTGCAGTTCCGGGCTCGGTTCAATTCGGCGAATGTCCCCTTGCACCCCCGGACTGTCCGGTCTGATCCCCTCAGCGCCGGTGGCGATCAAAGTCCACTTGTAATTCTTGCCAACTTCCAGAGCCGGTTCGCTCTCTGGGAGTTTGATGCTGACAATACCGCCAGCGCTCGTGACGGGAATTTTTGTCTGGTAGCGATAGTTATTGCTTTCACCCACCAAACGGAAAAATATTTCATTGGCTGAATTTGGCGGAATATACACCAAGAACGTCGGGCGTTCCGAAACCGTCAGCCCGTCTTTGCTTTGCGGCATCAGCGGGGTGAGACACCCGCGAGCACTGGAAACCTCCTGCGGGCAAGGCTCGCCACGGGACGCCCCCCCTACCGTACTGTCGGGTTTGCTGTCTTTTGGCGGCTCGAAGGTGACGCTGACTGAACCGCGACTCGATGTGCTTTGAGCCGGCGTTGCTGGCGATGACTGCGCTATCGCCGGTGAGAGCATTCCAGCACTGACGGCGAACCCCAGGGATAACGCCACAGAAAACCGCGTTAGAGACACAGAAAATTTCTGACCGACCATATAAAATTCCCTTATCGTGTGAACTATCGTAAGCTCGCTCCGACCCCACCCTATCCTTAGATAGATTTTAAACCATTCATCTTGTCTGGCCGCTCCTTTACCAATTCTTCATAATATGGAGAACTGTTAAGCTGTTGCGCATTTAATTTTTGCTATCCATCTCTATCCCTCGTTCCCAGCGTGAGCCAGGCAGCGCCCCTCGGTCGGCTCTGCTCCTTCCTACAATAAGCATATTAAAAGCGTAACAGCTTAATTGCGTTACAGCCAATTCCCTACCAGAATGAAAGGGGCCCAGTAAAAGGGATGCTGGAATTGGGGTTGCTTCAACACAGCCAGCTGCGCTTGGCGGAGGGCTTCGGCTTTGCTCACCCCGGGTTGGGCGATCTCCCGGTAAAACTCAGCCATCAGCCCGGCGGTGGATTCGTCTTTCACCGACCACAAAGTGGCCAGGGTGCTGCGAGCCCCCGACCGCACCGCCACTCCTGCCAGTCCCAAAGCCGCTCGCCTGTCACCGGCAGCTGTCTGGCAAGCGCTCAGCACAAGCAATTCAACTGGACTGGGGGCGTTTTGTCCTGTCGAGCGCAGGAAGTCCTCAAATTCCCTGACCTTAATTTTTCCATCCCAAGTCAGAATAAAAGTCTTTTCCGGGTCGGAACTGAACTGCCCGTGAGTGGCCAAGTGAACGATGCGAAAGGACGCCGCGCCGATCTGCTTCTGAAGGTTGGTTTCAGTAAACTGCTGGTTCAAGAATACCTTAGAAGGCACTTCAGACGCGATTTGAGTCACTTCAACATTCACTCCCGGCAAAGCGGAAAAGCCTTGGCGGGCTTCAGTCAGACCGGCGGTTAAGGTCCGCAGTTCATTTCGCACCAGCGAGCGCGGCGCTAGCAGCTGCAAACCAGGAGTCAGTGCGACGCTGTATTTTTCCACCAGATACTGCTGGCCATCGTGGAGGGCTGCCATTGGCAGGTTCCGGAACGCTCCATCGGGGACAAACACCAGAGTTTTTATGCCCTGACTGGCGAGCTGCTCCTGTGCCGGTCGTACCAGCCAGTCATACACTTCTTGAGAGAGGCGCAAGCGCTCCTGGTCAGAGAAAAATGGGTTCAGGGATTGCAAAAGATCGTCGAGAGTTTTCTCCACATCTTTTTGGGGCAGCTGCGTCGTGTAGTGGCGCAGGGGCTGGCCCGGAAGCGACAGGATCGCCTCCAGCCGGTCGCGCAAAATAATCGGATAGATCACCGCCGCTTTGCTATCAATTTCATCAATTTGCTGCGGCTTCGCATCCAAACAAGCTTCTCGAAAAAAGTTATCTAATTCCGCCAGCTGCAAGTCTTCAATCACCTCGCGAGCTTGCTTGAGATTTTTTTGACTGACTTGTGCGATCCCCCCCTGCTCTCCCTTCAAAAGGCGGGCTTCTGAAGAGCGCGTGTCTAGAAGCAAGCTAACTAGCTCCCGGTACACCGGCTCGACACTCTCGCGAAAAGAAAACTGCACCTCGGGATTGACCGCCACCAAATCGCTGCGCAAGGATTGCAGGGTGTTAACGGCTTCGCTGTAAGCGGCGGTTGCCCCAGAAATATCTCCAAGCTCTTTGAGAATTTCACCCAGTTGCGCCTGCCAGCGAGCGGCGATATACCCGGCATTCATCCCCCCGGCAATTTGCAGCGCTCTCTCCGTCACATTTCGGGCGTCTTCCCACTGCTGCGCCTGTTTGTACAGCTTGCCCAGCGTTCCCAGGGCGTAAGATTCCGCTCTCGGATCTCGCAGCATTTTCGCCTGCTGCGCGGCTTTGGCCAAAGCTGCTGCAACTTCTCGGAGACTCGCCTCTCCCTCACCCCTCCGTGCCGGCTCTCCCGACGCCATTGCCATCAAACTCTCAGCCAAATTCACCTGAGCGTAGACAGTTTCTCGACTGGGGGAAAGTTTGGCTAGCTCCGACTGAATTTGCGGCACCCTGGCGTGAGCGTCCGCCCACTTTTTCATTTCCACCAGCAGGCTCAGCTCGTTGAGTTGGGCTTCTAATTTTCCCAGCGGGCTGCTTGCATTTACAGCCGCTTTTTGATATAATACTAAAGCCTCATCGCGCTTTTCCAAAGCTCTCCGGCTATTTCCCAAACTGAACAGGGCGGCACTGATATTTGCGGGAGAGTTTAGCTGCTGCGCGACCGCCAAACTTTGCTCTAAGATTTCCTGCGACCGGCCCAAGTCCCCCACCACTTGCAGGGCTATCCCCAGACTCCGCAATCCTGTCGCTTTCAGAGTAGAATCGGGCTGTTCTTGCAATTTTTCACTCACCCGCTCTAAGACAGTTTTCGCCCTCCGGTACAGCCCTAAGGATTGCAAGGCTTGCGCTTGGTTAATTTCGCTCCCCAGAGAGCCCATTTCATCCCCCGCCTCGGCGTAGGTTTTTGCCGCCAGCTGCCAGGTATCCAGGGCGGTTTCGGGCTGTCCAACCGCTAGCAGGAGACTGCCCTGAGTGTTGAGCACTTGAGCGAGAATTTGTGTTTTCTCCTGGTTTTTCTCCAAGCTGGCGAGCAGTTCCAGGCTTTGGGCGGTGGCGTTTTGCGCCGGGGACCACTGTCCCAATTCTTGATAGGCGCTCGACATCAAGCTGAGGCTGAGGGCTTGATTGAGGCGATTTCCTTTATTTTCCCACTCTTTAGCAGCCTGCTGCCAAACTGCAGCCGCCTCAGCAAAACGTCCCGCCTCGTACAGCGATCTGCCCTGTTCCAGGAGGGTTGCGGCGCTCTTGACATTATTGGCGAGATGCGGTATGGTCTGCAGCCCGTGCGGGGACGGGGGGTGTTGCGCAAACGCCGGCAGCACTGCTGTCGCCAGAAAGAAGCCGATCGCCGGGAGGTAGAGATGGTTAGGCACCGTTTTCAGCAGGAAAGGGATTGTTGGCATTATTCTAACTCAAATCGCTAATTATAACTTTAAAAAATCCTGTTGGCACCGCTTCGTGAGAGAGCCTCCCTTTCCCTCCTTAAAAAAGGGGGGCTTTGAAAATATCCCCCCTTTGTTAGGGGGCTAGGGGGGATCAAATCGAAAGGCTTGTCGCTAGGAACTACCCTCAGTCTAAAAATTACCGCACTTCACCGGCTCGCTCCGGAAACTTTCGAGTGTGACATGAGGCGAATTGGCCACCAGCTGCACCTGACCGGCAGCACCCATCACCCATCCCGTCGCCTCCACCAGTGGCGGTGCTGGCGGGATGGGGGATTCGGCAGTCTTGCGTGCCTGAGGTTGGGTGCCGGCTGTCCCCACAAGGCGCACGTCCCGCCAAATCGCCGTCCCGTGCAGGGGCTGGCTGGGATCTGCAGGGATTCCGCCGCGCCCGGTAAAGACAAAGCGATTGCCCCGGTCCGCCGCGCAGCCGGTGACAATTTGATTGCTTATGTCACTGAAAGACGCTGACACCTCAAGCAACCCTGCGGCGGGGTTAACATCAGGGGTTTTGATTTCCACCGTACCGCTGAACTCGGGGCCGAGATTAGACGTGGCTGTGATGTCGCTCTCCGGGGTAATGGCATCCCGAAACTGCGTGCCAAAAATTCCAGTGGCGCTCACACTCACCCGCCCCCCCCTGCCTGCTAGAGCGTTAGCGGTGATGTCGCTATCTTCTAAGGCGACAAGCGTATCGGCGCTAATACTAATATTGCCGCCATCGGCGTTATTAGCGTTTGTCACAATAGTGCTGCCCGAACGCATCTGCAAAGAAGATGCCTGTACGCTCAGATTTCCCCCCGCCCCGG
>NZ_KB235948.1:2238059-2240915 GCF_000332335.1 Kamptonema formosum PCC 10802
ATTGGCGAGATGCGGTATGGTCTGCAGCCCGTGCGGGGACGGGGGGTGTTGCGCAAACGCCGGCAGCACTGCTGTCGCCAGAAAGAAGCCGATCGCCGGGAGGTAGAGATGGTTAGGCACCGTTTTCAGCAGGAAAGGGATTGTTGGCATTATTCTAACTCAAATCGCTAATTATAACTTTAAAAAATCCTGTTGGCACCGCTTCGTGAGAGAGCCTCCCTTTCCCTCCTTAAAAAAGGGGGGCTTTGAAAATATCCCCCCTTTGTTAGGGGGCTAGGGGGGATCAAATCGAAAGGCTTGTCGCTAGGAACTACCCTCAGTCTAAAAATTACCGCACTTCACCGGCTCGCTCCGGAAACTTTCGAGTGTGACATGAGGCGAATTGGCCACCAGCTGCACCTGACCGGCAGCACCCATCACCCATCCCGTCGCCTCCACCAGTGGCGGTGCTGGCGGGATGGGGGATTCGGCAGTCTTGCGTGCCTGAGGTTGGGTGGCGGCTGTCCCCACAAGGCGCACGTCCTGCCAAATCGCCGTCCCGTGCAGGGGCTGGCTGGGATCTGCAGGGATTCCGCCGCGCCCGGTAAAGACAAAGCGATTGCCCCGGTCCGCCGCGCAGCCGGTGACAATTTGATTGCTTATGTCACTGAAAGACGCTGACACCTCAAGCAACCCTGCAGCGGGGTTAACATCAGGCGTATTGATTTCCACCGTACCGCTAAACTGGGGGCCGAGATTAGACGTGGCTGTGATGTCGCTCTCCGGGGTAGTGGCATCCCGAAACTGGGTGCCAAAAATCCCAGTGGCGCTCACACTCACCCGCCCCCCCCTGCCTGCTAGAGCGTTAGCGGTGATGTCGCTATCTTCTAAGGCGACAAGCGTATCGGCGCTAATACTAATATTGCCGCCATCGGCGTTATTAGCGTTTGTCACAATAGTGCTGCCCGAACGCATCTGCAAAGAAGATGCCTGTACGCTCAGATTTCCCCCCGCCCCGGAGTTGGTGTTGGCTTCCAGCTTGCCAGCATTATTTAGTCGCACCGAGTCAGCCACCACATTTAACGTGCCGGTATTGCCCGCCCCCAAATTGCTCACGGTAATCAGCCCCCCATCCTGGACGGTCAGCGAGCCGGTCTTAATATTCAGTGACCCCGCATTTCCAGAAGCGTTGGGATTTTGAAACCTGAATATCCTGCCTACTGAAGCTTGAATCTGGGTGACAAATTGAGCGGGATTATCACTGCCAGTGACTTCTACCTTCTGAGCGCCGATTGTAATGTCCCCCGCCTTTCCCCCCGCCAAAGAAGCCGCCGTAATATAGGCCCCATCGCTGAGCGTCAGTCGGGGCGCAGAAATGCTGATATTTCCTCCCGGATACGAGTTGAGGGTAGCAGAGCTAACGAAGCTTTGTCCCCTGCTGCCCGTGGCCAGAATGGGGGAAAAGCCCGACACTTCCACAGACTCCCTAGCTCGAATTGTCAAATTGCCTCCAGGTCCCCCAGTCTCAGAAATTACCGTTTGGCCAACAGCACCGCCGTTACTGGAGGTGATTCCCCCACCATCGGAGATCGTCAGCCGGCCCGTGTCAATGCTGATGTCCCCCGCCTTCCCCGTACCGTCTAAAGCTGCGGTGCTGATCACGGTCAGCCCTACGCTGCCGGCAGGAGTTCCGAACACTTCTACTGTGTCAGACGCTCTGATGGCGATATTTCCCGATGCGCCGTCACCCAAGGTAAGAGTGGTAATGACAGCCCCATCGCGCACCGTCAACCGTCCCGCCTCAATGATAATGTCCCCGGCAGAACCGGCACTCCCCCGCACTGTGCCGTTGGCGATCCCAGAACCGGCCAACTCCACCGTACCGGCACGCAATGTAATGTTTCCCCCCTTTGCCCCACCCAAAGTGCCGGCAATACCCATGAATCCATTGCGCAGCAGCAACAAGCCTCCGGCATCAATGGTCACGTCCCCCGCTGCCCCACCCCCTGTCGTCCCAGTGATGAGAGTAAAATTCGGAGCGAAGGGGTTGATTGTTCCAGTTGTCAGATATTCACTCAATATCTGCTGGTAGCTCTCAAATCCATTGCCGCTCATTTCCACTGAATCGCTGGCGCGAATGCTGACAGCTCCCCCCACACCACTGCCTACCGTTGAGGTGTAAATCTGCGAACCCTCCCCGGCACGAAAGGAATTGGCGCTGATATCTATTCCCCTGCCGTCCATATTCCCAAGCGTCAGAGCCACAAGCCGCGAGTTGCTCAGGGAGACATTTCCCCCCCTGATTTCTATTCTGCCGCTTCCCAGTCCGCTGGTGTTGATTTTGGCACCGGCAGACAGTTGAATGTTGCCGAAATTTTCGATATTTTCATAGTTTGGGCTCAACCCCACCGGCGTTGCGTTGAGGCTGACTAAACCCGGACTGGCGACGCTGCCGAGGTGAATTTCTCCGGTACTTGCAGTTAAATTTCCCCCCTCAAGCTGAATCTCCCCACCAATTAGTGCTAAACTTTGACCGGGGTTCACTTCTAAACCGGCATTGGCAAACAGCGGTAAAATTTCCGGTATTACCTGCATCAAAGGGAGTTGAACTGCAGGTAAACTCGCTCCTGCTCCCCTCGATTGATTGACAATTCTCCCCGGATTTGGCCCGAATTGCAAGCCGGCAGGCACGTTAACTGCCAGCAGCGGCGGCGCTGCCGGATTCGTGGCGCTGAAATCGCTGCCATCTGCAAATTTAATGCTGTTTGCCGTGCTGCCTATAAATGAGCCGCCGATATTTAACTGCGCGTTGGGGCCAAAAATGATGCCCGCGGGATTGATGAAGAACAGGTTAGCGGTTCCACTGGCCCGAATTAA
>NZ_KB235948.1:2241015-2243608 GCF_000332335.1 Kamptonema formosum PCC 10802
TCCGGAATTCCGCCGCGTCCGGTGACCACAAAGCGATTGCCCTTATCCGCCGCGCAGCCGGAAACAATTTGATTGCTGATGTCACTGAAAGACGCTGACACCTGAAGCAACCCTGCGGCGGGGTTAACATCAGGGGTTTTGATTTCCACCGTACCGCTGAACTCGGGGCCGAGATTAGACGTGGCTGTGATGTCGCTCTCCGGGGTAATGGCATCCCGAAACTGCGTGCCAAAAATTCCAGTGGCGCTCACACTCACCCGACCCCCTTTGCCTGATAGAGCGTTAGCGGTGATGTCGCTATTTTCTAGGGCGACGAGCGTGCCGGCGCTAATACTAATATTGCCGCCATCGGCGTTATTGGCGTCTGTCACAATATGGCTGCCCGAGCGCAGCTGTAAAGAAGATGCCTGTATGTTCAGATCGCCCCCCGTTCCGGAGTTGGTGTTGGCTTCTAGCTTTCCGCCAGTATTCAGTCGCACCGAGTCAGCCACCACATTTAATGTGCCGGTGCTGCCCGCCCCCAAATTGCTCACGGTAATCAGGCCCCCATCCCGGACTGTTAGGGAGCCGGTCTGAATATTCAGCGCCCCTGCATTTCCGGAAGCGCTGGGATTTTGAAAGCTGTACACCCGGCCTGCTGAAGCTTCAATCTGGGTGAGAAATTGAGCGGTATTAGCACTTCCAATAACTTCTACCGTCTGAGCGCCGATTGTAATGTCCCCCGCCTTTCCCGACCCGGCAGAAGCCGCCGAAATGTAGGCCCCATTGCTGACCGTCAGTCTCGGCGTATAAATGCTGATATTTCCTCCCGGATAGGAGTTGACAGTAAAAGAGGTAAGAAAGGTTTGCTGCTGGCTGCCCGTATCGAGAACATTAGAAGAAAAGCCCGACACTTCCACCGACTCCCGGGCGCGAATTGTCAAGTTGCCTGCAGGTCCCCCAGCCGCAGACAGCAAACTTTGGCCAATAAAAAGGCCGTTACTGGAGCCAATTCCCGCACCATCGGAGAGAATCAGCCGGCCCGCCTCAATGGTGATGTCCCCCGCCTTTCCCGTACCGTCTACACTGAAAGTGGTTATTAAAACTGGGTTTACGCTACCGGTGGGGGTTCCGAACAGTTCTACTGTGTCAGAAACTCTGATGGCGATATTCCCCCCAGGACCGTCACCCCGGGGAACGCTGCCCAAACCAGCCCCATCGCGCACCGTCAACCGTCTCGCCTCAACGGTAATATCCCCTCCAGCGCCGGCACTCCCCCGCACTGTGCCGGTGTTTATCCCAGAACCGACCAACTCCACAGTACCGGCACGCAGTGTCAGATTTCCCGCCTTTCCAGCACCAAAGGTTCCGCCCAAACCAGCAACTCCATCGCGCAGCAGCAACAGGCGTCCGGCATCAATGGTGACGTCGCCCCCAGCCCCAGTGCCAGCCGTCGCCGTTCCCAGAGTCAAAATCGGATTGAAGGGGCTGATTGTTCCAGTTGTCAGATATTCACTCACTATCTGTTGATACTTCTCAAATCCAGTGCCGATCATTTCCACTGAATCGCTGGCGCGAATGTTGACAGCTCCCGCCGCACCACTGCCGAGCGTTATTGTGTAAATCTGCGACCCCTCCCCGGCACGAAAGGAATTGCCGCTGATATCTATCCCCCTGCCGTCTATCTTCCCCAGCGTCATAGCCACAAGCCGCGAGTTGCTCAGGGTGACATTTCCCCCCCGGATTTCTATTCTGCCGCTGCCCAGTCCGCTGGTGTTAATTTTGGCACCGGCAGACAGTTGAATGTTGCCGAAATTTTCGATATTTTCATAGTTTGGGCTCAACCCCACCGGCGTTGCCTTGAGGCTGACTAAACCCGAACTGGCGATGCTGCCGAGGTGAATTTCTCCCCCACTTGCGGTTAAATTTCCCCCCTCAAGCTGAATCTCCCCACCGATTAAGGCTAAACTTTGACCGGGGTTCACTTCTAAACCGGCATTGGCAAACAGCGGTAAAATTTCCGGTATTAGCTGCATCACCGAGAGTATATCAGCAGGTAAACTCGCTCCTGCTCCCCTCGATTGATTGACAATTCTCCCCGGATTTTGCCCGAATTGCAAGCCAGCAGGCACGTTAATAGCCAGCAGCGGTGGCGCTGCCGGATTGGTGGCGCTGAAATGGCTGCTATCTGCAAATTTAATGCTGTTTGCCGTGCTGCCTATAAATGAGCCGCCGATATTTAACTGCGCGTTGGGGCCAAAAATGATGCCCGCGGGATTGATGAAGAACAGGTTAGCGGTTCCACTGGCCCGAATTAAGCCGTCAATATTAGAGATTTTGCCCCCCGTTACGCGGGTGAGGATGTTGCTAATATCGGGGGCGCTGTTGAAAAATGCCTCGCTGCCGGTGGGGAGGGAAAATTCCTGAAAGCTGTGAAAGAGATTGCCACCGGCTCTTGTTCCCCCCTCAATGCGAAGCGTGCTGCCATCCCGCGTTACGGTCGAATGCAAGGGCAGGGTTGCGTCTGGTATAATTTGCGCATGGCTCGGACTTGAAGCTGCCAGCATCAGCAGAGAAATTGTGCCGATTTGACAAAGGCTGCGGGTGGGGAGCA
>NZ_KB235948.1:2243708-2245777 GCF_000332335.1 Kamptonema formosum PCC 10802
ATGCCTCGCTGCCGGTGGGGAGGGAAAATTCCTGAAAGCTGTGAAAGAGATTGCCACCGGCTCTTGTTCCCCCCTCAATGCGAAGCGTGCTGCCATCCCGCGTTACGGTCGAATGCAAGGGCAGGGTTGCGTCTGGTATAATTTGCGCATGGCTCGGACTTGAAGCTGCCAGCATCAGCAGAGAAATTGTGCCGATTTGACAAAGGCTGCGGGTGGGGAGCATTTGTTTGGGTTAGCTGAACGAAGGTCAGTTTGAGGGGCCGGCATGAATTCAGCGGGACTGGCAAGCCAACCAATCATAAGTGTTAGAAGCTTATCACTTTCTTGCACCTTTGTCAAGATAAAAAACGAGGCAGCGGGCTTAATTCCTGCACTTAGTCTGCCTGTACCAGGGACTGTGCGGAGTGGGGGCATTGGCCACCAGCTGCACCTGACCGGCAGCACCCATCACCCATCCCGTCGCCTCCACCAGTGGCGGTGCTGGCGGGATGGGGGATTCGGCAGTCTTGCGTGCCTGAGGTTGGGTGCCGGCTGTCCCCACAAGGCGCACGTCCCGCCAAATCGCCGTCCCGTTCAGGGGCTGGCTGGGGTCTTCCGGAATTCCGCCGCGTCCGGTGACCACAAAGCGATTGCCCTTATCCGCCGCGCAGCCGGAAACAATTTGATTGCTGATGTCACTGAAAGACGCTGACACCTGAAGCAACCCTGCGGCGGGGTTAACATCAGGGGTTTTGATTTCCACCGTACCGCTGAACTCGGGGCCGAGATTAGACGTGGCTGTGATGTCGCTCTCCGGGGTAATGGCATCCCGAAACTGCGTGCCAAAAATTCCAGTGGCGCTCACACTCACCCGACCCCCTCTGCCTGCTAGAGCGTTAGCGGTAATGTCGCTATCTTCTAGGGCGACAAGCGTGCCGGCACTAATACTAATATTGCCGCCATCAGCGTTATTGGCGTCTGTCACAATAGTGCTGCCCGAGCGCATCTGCAAAGAAGATGCCTGTACGCTCAGATTTCCCCCCGCCCCAGAGTTGGTGTTGGCTTCCAGCTTGCCAGCATTATTTAGTCGCACCGAGTCAGCCACCACATTTAACGTGCCGGTATTGCCCGCCCCCAAATTGCTCACGGTAATCAGCCCCCCATCCTGGACGGTCAGCGAGCCGGTCTTAATATTCAGTGACCCTGCATTTCCATAAGACTGGGGATTTTGAAATCTGAATATCCTGCCTGCTGAAGCTTGAATCTGGGTCAGCAATTGAGCGGGATTATCACTGCCCGTGACTTCTACCTTCTGAGCGCCGATTGTAATGTCCCCCGCGTTTCCCAGCCCCGCAGAAGCTGCAGAAATCAATCCCCCATTGCCTACAGTCAGTCGGGGCGCAGAAATGCTGATATTTCCTCCCGGATAGGAGTTGACGGTAACAGAGAGAAGGAAGCTTTGTCCCCTGCTGCCCGTGGCCAGAATGGGGGAAAAGCCCGACACTTCCACAGACTCTCTAGCTCGAATTGTCATGTTGCCTCCAGGTCCCCCAGTCTCAGAAATCACCGTTTGGCCAACAGAACCGCCGTTACTGGAGGCCATTCCCCCACCATCGGAGATAATCAGCCGGCCAGTGTCAATGGTGATGTCCCCTGCCTTCCCCGTACCGTCTAAAGCCTGGGTGGTGATCAGGGTGGTCGCTACGCTGCCTGCGGGGGGGCTGAGCACTTCTACTGTGTCAGACGCTCTGATGGCGATATTTCCCGATGCGCCGTCACCCAAGGTAAGAGTGGTAATGACAGCCCCATCGCGCACCGTCAACCGTCCCGCCTCAATGGTAATGTCCCCGGCAGTCCCGGCACTCCCCCGCACTGTGCCGTTGGCGATCCCAGAACCGGCCAACTCCACCGTACCGGCACGCAATGTAATGTTTCCCCCCTTTGCCCCACCCAAAGTGCCGGCAATACCCATGAATCCATTGCGCAGCAGCAACAAGCGTCCGGCATCAATGGTGACGTCCCCCGCTACCCCACCCCCTGTCGTCCCAGTGATGAGAGTAAAATTCGGAGCGAAGGGGTTGATTGTTCCA
>NZ_KB235948.1:2245877-2429995 GCF_000332335.1 Kamptonema formosum PCC 10802
AGTTGAACTGCAGGTAAACTCGCTCCTGCTCCCCTCGATTGATTGACAATTCTCCCCGGATTTGGCCCGAATTGCAAGCCGGCAGGCACGTTAACTGCCAGCAGCGGCGGCGCTGCCGGATTCGTGGCGCTGAAATCGCTGCCATCTGCAAATTTAATGCTGTTTGCCGTGCTGCCTATAAATGAGCCGCCGATATTTAACTGCGCGTTGGGGCCAAAAATGATGCCGGCGGGATTGATGAAGAACAGGTTAGCGGTTCCATTGGCGCGAATTAACCCGTCAATATTGGAGATTTTGCCCCCCGTTACGCGGGTGAGGATGTTGCTAATGTCGGGGGCGCTGTTGAAAAATGCCTCGCTGCCGGTGGGGAGGGAAAATTCCTGAAAGCTGTGAAAGAGATTGCCACCGGCTCTTGTTCCCCCCTCAATGCGAAGCGTGCTGCCATCCCGCGTTACGGTCGAATGCAAGGGCAGGGTTGCGTCTGGTATAATTTGCGCATGGCTCGGACTTGAAGCTGCCAGCATCAGCAGAGAAATTGTGCCGATTTGATAAAGGCTGCGGGTGGGAAGCATTGGTTTGGGTGAGTTGAACGAAGGTCAGTTTGAGGGGCCGGCATGAATTCAGCGGGACTGGCAAGCCAACCAATCATAAGTGTTAGAAGCTTATCACTTTCTTGCACCTTTGTCAAGATAAAAAACGAGGCAGCGGGCTTAATTCCCGCACTTAGTCTGCCTGTACCAGGGACTGTGCGGAGTGGGGGCATTGGCCACCAGCTGCACCTGACCGGCAGCACCCATCACCCATCCCGTCGCCTCCACCAGTGGCGGTGCTGGCGGGATGGGGGATTCGGCAGTCTTGCGTGCCTGAGGTTGGGTGCCGGCTGTCCCCACAAGGCGCACGTCCCGCCAAATCGCCGTCCCGTTCAGGGGCTGGCTGGGGTCTTCCGGAATTCCGCCGCGTCCGGTGACCACAAAGCGATTGCCCTTATCCGCCGCGCAGCCGGAAACAATTTGATTGCTGATGTCACTGAAAGACGCTGACACCTGAAGCAACCCTGCGGCGGGGTTAACATCAGGGGTTTTGATTTCCACAGTACCGCTTAATTCAGGTCTTCCCCCAGTGGCGGTGATGTCGCTCTGTGCGGTTTGTCCTGAGCGAAATTGGGTGCCAAAAACTCCAACAGCACTGACACTGACGCGACCCCCTTGACTTTGTGCGGCGTTGGCGCTGATGTCGCTATTTTCCAAAGCAGCGAGGGTGTCGGCGCTGATGGTGATGTTGCCGCCGGTGGCTGTGCCAGTGGCGTTGGTGGTGATATTGCTGCCGGTGCGCAACTGCATGTCGCCGGCTCGCACGCTGATGTTTCCGCGACTGCCGGCGGCGGTTTGAGCGCTGAGGGTGCCTCGGTTTTCCATTCGCAGTGAGCCGGCGATAATTTGCAAGTTGCCGGCACTTCCGGTGGCAGAACTGTCTGCAGCGATGAAAGCTCCATTACGAACCGTCAGCCTCCCCGTTTCTATTTTCAAATCGCCAGCATCTCCGCTTTGTGCGGAGCTGGTTGCCAGGTAGGTGGGAAACCCGCGAACTCCTCCATCCACTATTAGGGAATCGGCAGCCTTCAGCGTTAAATCGCCGCCCTGTCCAGGACCGTAAGTGATAGTTGACAGGATGGCTCCATCCCTCACCGTCAACCTGCGAGTGGAGATCGTTAAGTTTCCCGCCGGTGCCGGTCCGAGCGTTACCGCACTGAAGTTGGAGTTAGTTATCTGACCGAGAATATAATAGGGCTGGCTTCCGATCAGTTCCACCGATTCCGTTGCGTTTACGGTGAGATTTCCGCCCCGACCGAATCCAGCCGTGCCGGTGGAGATTACGCCTCCATTGCGCACCGTGAAATTCCGGGTGTTAATCGTTATGTCGCCGGTGTTTCCCCAGCTTCCCGGTATATTCCCATTCGTTAACAGAGCGCCACTCACTTCTGCGGAGTCTTTTGCGCTGACGGTAATTGACCCCCCCTGACCGCCGCCTAAATTAGAAGCGAGCGCCACCGCTCCATTGCTAGCCGTGAATTTTCCGGCATTAACTTCTATATTTCCGGCATTCCCTCCCCCGAAGCTGAGGGCCAGCAAGCCGCTGCGCAAATCGGACGGGTTGAGCTGGAAACTGGAAAGTCCTTGCAAAATATCAGCCACTCTGACTGTGCCGGTCAGTTCCACTGAATCCGCCGCGTTTATTCTCAGGTTTCCCGCCGGTGCGGCGCTAGCTGTAGTGCTTGAGATTAGCCCGCCATTCCGGACGATTAACCGCCCGGTATCAATGGTTAAATTCCCTCCCGCGCCGCTCCCTCCTGGCGCGACTGATGTTGTTATCGTGCTGGGAGTTTTACCGTCTGCTGAGGTTCCTGAAACTTCCACCAAATCCGTCGCTCGTACTGTCAGGGTGCCGGCGGCTCCCGCGCCCGCCGTCCCTGCAGAGATCAGCGCTCCATTGCTGACGCTCAACCGTCCTGTTTCCACCGTCAAATTTCCCGCCGGTCCCGTACTGCCTGCAAACGCTTCTGTCTGCACTGCAGTGGGCGAATTCCTTTTATCCGCACCCGTCATATCTACCGATTCCGTGGCGCGTACTGTCAGAGCTCCCCCCTTTCCAACACCGCTCGTGCTAGCAGTTACTAGGGCACCGTCAGAGAGAATCATTCTTTTTGTCTCTACAGTCAGGTTGCCGGCATTGGCTGCAGTAACCGGCGGGGTTGCGGTTCCCAAGTAGCTGCCGAATCCGGACGAATCTGTCCCGCTAATTTCTACCTGTTCCGAGGCGCGTACCGTCACAGATCCTGCATTTTCCGTCCCAAAACTAGAAGAAAATATCAAGCCCCCTTCGAGAAGGCGCAACCGGCTTGTTTCAATATTAATGTTTCCAGCCTTTCCTGTGGCACCTGGATAGGCTTCCGTTACAATCAGGCTGTACAGTCCTTGGGGACTGGCACCGGAAAGCTCTACGGAATCTGCCGTGCGGATGTCGATGTTCCCGCCCGGTTGTGAGCCCAGCGTTGCCGACAAAATCGCACTGCCGTTTTCCAGGGAAAGTTGCTGTCCTTGGATCTGAATGCTGCCGCCGCTTTCTCCAGCGGTGATGGCGGATGAGGCGTTGGCGAAGCGGATATTCGCGAAATTTGCGAAATTTTGCACTCCGCCATACTGTAGCGCCCAACCCGAGGGTGCGGGGGCTAGCGTCACCTCTCCTCCCGCGCCGCCGCTCAAAATAATCCGTCCTGCCGGTGCGGTGAGATTGCCTCCATCGAGTAAAATATTGCCTCCAACCAGGGCTAGAGTTTTTCCCGGACTGACTTGCAATCCGACCGGGCGATTGTTTAGCAGATACAGGTCTGTTACTTCTTGAAAAAAGTTGTTTGGGTCAATTTCGATATTATGCCTTGGCCCCCGCACGACAATCCCCCCCGGATTGGGCCCCAATTGCAAGCCAACCGGCACGTTAACTGCCAGCAGCGGCGGGGTTTGAGGGTGGGTGGCGCTGAAAAGGCTGCCATCTACAAATTTAATGCTGTTTGCCGTGCTTCCTATAAATGAGCCGCCGATATTTAACTGCGCGTTGGGGCCAAAAATGATGCCTGCCGGATTGATGAAGAACAGGTTCGCGGTGCCATTGGCGCGGACCGAGCCGTCAATATTGGAGATTTTGCCCCCCGTTACGCGGGTGAGGATGTTGCTAATGTCGGGGGCGCTGTTGAAAAATGCCTCGCTGCCGGTGGGGAGGGAAAATTCCTGGAAACTGTGGAACAAATTGCCACCGGCACGAGTGCCCCCCTCTATCCGCACGGCTGTCCCTTGCTGGGTGACGGCAGAATTATTTGGCAGGGTCGCATCTGGTATAATTTGGGATCGTGCCGGGCTAGAAACCGTGAGCAACAGGGCTGAAATCGTGCCGAGGAAGCAAAGGTGACGGGTGGGGTTCATCTTTTTTGCAGTTAAGCGTGGCGGTTGCCGGCTTCAGATTGCTGTCAAATAGGGCGGCTTTTTTATTGGACTTTAAGGTTTTTAGGGTTGGGGTGATCCGGTTCCGGAGATAAGCCACCAAATCGGTGTTCCCAGCCCTAATATACCCGAATCCGCACCTCAACTCTTTATATCATAACCGCGTAAGTTTGTCAAGGGGAAAAAAGAAGGCGAAACGTGCGGTTAATTGCCGCACTCAGCCGGGGTGTGCCAGGAACTGGAGGGTGTAACATTAGGGGGATTGGCCAGTAGCTCCACTTGCCCTTTGCCATTGATCGCCCAGCCTTGTGCTTCAATGATTGGGGATGGGAGCCCCGATGTGGGTATTAGGGGGTTAGGAATTGCAGAGTTGCTCGGCTCGGTAGTGTCCCGCGCCGCCCACTCAATCGCCACAGCGTTGCTGGTGAGAGGTTGACTGGGATTGAGGGGCAAACCGCCTTTGCCGGGGATGGTGAAGGTGCTGCCTTCTGCAACAGCTTCACAGGGGTTGCGATCCATTAGACCGGCAAGATCGACCACCTGAGCGGAGAGCGCCACCAACCCCGATCTCAGGTCAACATCCGGCGTTTTTATTTCCACAAACCCGCTGAATTTGGGGCCCTTTTGAGATGTAGCAGTGATGTCACTTTCGGGGGTTGTTTGAGTTCGGTATTCTGCGCCAAATATAGCTCTAGCATTGATAGCGATCGAACCCCCAAATCCTTTTTGAGCGTTGGCGGTAATGTCGCTATTTTCCAGAGCTACCAAGGTTTTTGTATTGAGATCGATATTGCCGCCATTTGTATCGCCTGAGTTGGTGGTTATCCGGCTCCCACGGCGCAACTGTATGTTTTCCCGGACTTGCAGGATGATATTCCCTGCTAGCCCCTCTTTAGTGCTAGCAGTCATCTCCGCTTGATTGTCTAATTGCAGGGTGCCGGTGCTGATATTAATGTCGCCTGCGTTTCCGGTTCCTTTATTAGACACATTTATGACACCCCGATTGCGGAGCGCCAATTTTTCGGCTTCAACTGTGACGCTGCCGGCGTCTCCTGTCGCCTTTTCCACCGTGGCGCGGGCGTAAAAGCCACTGCCAATTTTGCCATCTGCAGAAGTCCCCTGAATTTCAATAGTGTTGGCTCGCACCGTCAGATTGCCTCCTTTTCCCGCTGCGAATGTACTGACGGTCATTACGGCTCCCCCTTCCAGAGTTAACTGCTCTGTTTCAACGGTAACATTACCCCCGACTCCGGTGGCGGGAATGCCGGCATTGGAAAAAATGCCGGTCAGACGAGAACCGCTGGCTGAAAGCCCCCCTAATTTGACTTCTCTCGCCCGCACGGTCAAAGCCCCAGCATGTCCTGCGCCGTCAGTTTCCGTCGATATCACTGCCCCATCCCGCAGGATTAACCGGCCTGTTTCAATCTTCAAATCACCTCCCGTTCCAGCAGCATTCGTCAAAGTCATCAAACTGCTGGGAAAACTCCTGGAAGACCGCCCATCTGATGTTCTGCCAATCAATTCCACTGACTCGGAGGCGCTGACATTCACACTCTTTCCTGGTTGCGAACCTTGAGTGAGTGCCAAAATCGCTGACCCCTCTTGCAGGGTCAAATTCCTTGCCTGTATCTGGAGCGATCCGCCGCTAGTAAAAGATTCCTCTGCCATCCCCCCGCTTGCGCCTGGAATCAGGCGAGCGCCACTGACATCTATTAATGCTGTCCCGTATAAGTGTATGTCTCCATATTTCGGATTCCCTTGTCCGCTGTTAAAGATTATCTGTGAGTTGTTGCTTGCTAAAGATAACTCACCGCCAGCAACTGACCAAAGCTCAATCCGTCCCGACTCAGCCGTTAGATTGCCGCCTTCTAATGCTATCTCTCCCCCAACCAGCGCTAAAGTTTTACCGGCTTTCACCGCCAGCCCCCGGGCGCTATCCTCCCTTTCAAGAACGCCTGTCTCCCCAGTAAAACTGAGATTGTGCCCAGAACCGCGCACGACAATCGCCCCCGGATTTGGCCCCACCTGCAAGCCAACCGGCACGTTAACTGCCAGCAGCGGCGGCGCTGCCGGATTGGTGGCGCTGAAAAAGCTGCCATCTGCAAATTTAATGCTGCTGGCAGTGCTGCCTATAAATGATCCGCCGATATTTAACTGCGCGTTGGGGCCAAAAATAATGCCGGCGGGATTGATGAAGAACAGGTTAGCGGTTCCACTGGCCCGAATTAAGCCGTCAATATTAGAGATTTTGCCCCCCGTTACGCGGGTGAGGATGTTGCTAATGTCGGGGGCGCTGTTGAAGTGGGCAGTGCTGCCGGTGGGAATGGAAAATTCCTGGAAGCTGTGGAACAGATTGCCACCGGCTTTCGTTCCCCCCTCAATGCGAACGGTGCTGCCATCCGGCGTTACAGTTGAATTGCTTGGCAGACTTGCATCGGGTATAATTTGGGCTGACGCCGAGCCGTTTGCCTGGAGCAAACAGCCCATCACTGTTAAAAACAGCCCATTTTTTGTCCAGGTTTGCCTTTTCTGGCAGGAGTTTGACCTGCCGGTTCTGCCAAATGAACTAGATTGCTTTGCCATCTGTAAAAAATAACTGCTCGTTCTGAAGTCGATTCCTATTTTATCATGCCTGCGTCTGTGCGGCGGTACTCTCCCACGACTTCAAGCCAGAAACCGGGTTTCTTTGGTGGTGCACTTAAATATGAGTTGACCCTGCCACAGAAACCCGGTTTCTCACCCCCTAAATAAGACAGAAACCGGGTTTCTTGAGCGTCTGGCCTTAAATATGAGTTGACCCTGCCAAAGCAACCCGGTTTCTCACCCCCTAAATAAGCCCGGTATGCAGCGGGTGGCAAGGTGCCTCACCCCTTAGGGGATAGCGCCCTCTTGCGCTCCCCCACAGGTTATGTCGTAATCAGAAATATCCCCGTGGGTGGTTGAGCAATCAAACCTCTGCCCTCCCACAGGTGAAAATCAGGCTTCCTCACAGATAGTCTGAATCATTTGCCAATCACCGGCAATCCTGCCGGTACTGATGCTGAACTTCTCTTATGGTGGTTTTAATACCTGAAACGCCCTCCAGCTTCCCACTGGAGGGCCTTGTATTTGTATCGGAAGATACAGTAATTGCCCCCGGCAGCCCCGGGCGGATAAACTGTTCTCTGTAGATGTGTCGGCTATGGCTTTCAACTGTCCAGCAGGTGCCATGATGCAATCGGGTTCAAAAGTCCTGTCCGCTTTGATGGGGGTGTGTGTCGGCGACGCCTTGGGGGTGCCGGTGGAATTTTCCCGCCGCGCCGACAGGATAAAATCGCCCGTTAGGGGGATGACAGGCTATGGCACTTACCGCCAGCCACCGGGAACTTGGTCAGACGACAGCTCCCTCACCTTGTGTCTGGCAGAATCTCTGTGTGCCGGCTTTTCTCTAGAGGCAATTGCCGAATCCTTCTGCCGGTGGTTCCGCGAAGCTGACTGGACTCCCCACGGTGACGTCTTCGACATTGGCAATGCCACCCGCGAAGCCCTTTACCGCCTGGAACGGGGCGTCCCACCCCTGGAAGCCGGTGGCACTGGGGAACACAGCAATGGCAACGGCTCCCTGATGCGAATTTTGCCGGTTGCCTTCTATCACAAAACCCTCGACTTGTCAAGCTTAATTCAGCGGGCACACCTGGTTTCTCGCATCACTCACGCTCACCAGAGATCGCAAATGGCCTGCGGCATTTATATCAGCATCGCCGCTTGTCTGTTGGAAGGCTTAGCGCCAAAACCGGCGTATCTCCAAGGCGTCCAAAATGTCCGAGAAATTTACTCCCAGCCCCCTTACGCACCAGAACTGGCTAATTTTAAAAGAATCTTTAGCGGCAAGTTAGACGAATTGCCGGTGAGTGAAATTAAGTCAGATGGCTATGTTATCTCAACCCTAGAAGCCTCCCTGTGGTGCTTGTTAAATAGCGCGTCTTATGCTGAAGCCGTGCTAAAAGCCGTGAATTTGGGCGGCGATACAGACACCACCGGCGCAGTCACCGGCGGGCTAGCAGGAATTTTCTATGGATTTGACCGCATCCCTCAAGAATGGGTAGCCCAAATTGCAAGAATTGATGATATCATCGCTCTATCGGGCCGCCTGGAAGCAGCGCTCCACAGCAGCTGACCGAGGTACAGGGCCGATCGGGATCGATATCGGGGCTTTTCGCAGGGGTTTACCCCTGCTATAATTTACGCTCCTGTTACCGCAATTAGCCTCAGGACAGGGAAGGAGCAATGCCGTTCCGTGCGGGCTCCCCAGGGGGCTTGCCCCGCACCCCGCCCCCGCGCCAGTGTGGGACAAATCAGCCCGCCTGCTGAGCTGGAGGCAGGAGCGATGCCCACTCCAGAGATTTCTCTATAAAGTTCAAAGAAATTTTCATTAAACCACCTTGTATAGAGCCGCTAAGATATGCCATACTTGTTCCATCTAGATTGAGATGACACTTCTCGAAATCGAACTTTATGTCAGGCGACATCCAGTAGGTTTACGGAGAGGTCTTTAAAGTTTTGGTGAAGCTAGTAGTTGTGCGGATCCTGAAGTCCGGCGGCGAGAACACTCATTGATTGGAGTGCGATCAAATCACACTCGTCAAAAGCAACTGCTACTTGGGGGGACTAGCGGCTCTCAATCACGCATCTCACGGGGTCTGCGGCTCCTCTAGCTCGCGAACCTTTCAGGGTGTCTCTAGCGCGTCTACTGCATCTTTTTGGAGGAAATAGCTTTATGTCTGCATCTGCTGTAATGAAAAAGTTCTCTAGGGTCGTGACTGGAGCCGCAGTTCTCGCCGCAGGAGCGGCTTTCGCTAGCGCACCGGCTGCCAATGCGGCACTGTTTGCGGTGGGCGACACGGGAAGGTGGGGCGCGGGGGGGGCAAACACCATATCCAACCTGGGCTTCAATATGGTGAGCCTTCCCAACAACCCCTCTGTGCCCGGAGGGTTCACTTCCGTAAACCAAATCTCGTCGCCCTCCAACACCTTGAGCTTCAGCAAGACAGTTCAGAAAGCTTACGTTGGCACTGACTGGGCCAAATTGCTCACCTCGCGCCTCACCACCGGCAGCCCGGTGTACTTTAACGGAGGCGCTAACAGTACGACGATCTCCTTGGCTAACGCTGTCGCGGCTTTAGATTTGGTCGTAGAGACAAACTCTCTGGCACCGCTTGTGTTCAATATTGCCGTAACAGCTTTCGGCGGCGTCACCCAGACGCTGACGCAGGGCGTGCAAGGTAATGTGGGCGGCCAGTATTTTGGGTTCTACACTACTGGTACAGACCTGATCTCTTCGATCACCATCACCGCTCCCAGTGGCGCTGAGGGTTTTGCTATGGGTGAGTTCCGCCTCGGCAACGTTCAAGCTCAACCATCTGCTGAACCTCAACCCTCTCAAGCTGTCCCCGAACCGACTACCATTTTGGGGACACTGGCGTTTGGCTCTTTTGTTGCCGGTGCCAAGCTCAAGCGCAAACAGCAGCAGAAAAAGGGTTAGGTTTGAGGCGGGAGCGGGGGAGCTTCGGGAGCGGGGGAGCTTCGGGAGCAAGGGAGGCCGGAATATAGGTTCCCTAAGTGCCTACTGCTATAGCACAACCGCTGTGTTCAGATGCCAGAACCCCGGTTTCTTTGAGAAACCGGGGTTCTTTAGCTTTGGGCTTTGGGCTTTGGGCACCGGGCATGGGGCATGGGGCATGGGGCATGGGGCAGCAGGCAATGAGGCATCCCCGGGAAACGAGGGTAAATGCCCTTATTGGGGAAAGGGAGGCGGAGCCTCCAGAGCAGCGTTCCCCGGCGGAGCCGGGGAACGAGCGGTAGGGGCGGGCCCTTCCGCCCCCGGCAGCGGGCCCTGTCCCGGGCCCGCTTGCGGGAGGCGAGGCGCAAGAAAAGTTCGCGGCGAACCCGTTCAGTGGTAATCTGAAAAATTGTAACGCACCGTAAAACTATCCCAGCGTACAAGGCGCGAGCATGGTCACCACCGCAGAAAAGACAAACGTAGGGTATCTCACCCAAATCATTGGCCCGGTCGTAGACGTTAAGTTTCCGGGCGGCAAGATGCCACAGATTTATAACGCCCTGACGATCACCGGCAAAAACGAAGCCGGTCAGGACGTGTCCGTCACCTGTGAAGTGCAGCAGCTGCTCGGCGACAACCAAGTCCGCGCCGTCTCCATGAGCACCACCGACGGGCTCGTGCGGGGCATGGAAGTCGTCGATACCGGCGCACCGATCCGCGTGCCGGTGGGCCCCGCCACCCTGGGCCGGATTTTCAACGTCATCGGCGAACCCGTGGACAACCAAGGGCCGGTCAACACCTCGGAATACTTCCCCATCCACCGGTCAGCCCCCGCCTTCACCGAACTGGAAACCAAGCCTTCCGTGTTTGAAACCGGCATCAAAGTCGTAGACTTGCTCGCTCCCTACCGGCGCGGCGGCAAAATCGGCCTGTTCGGCGGTGCCGGTGTGGGCAAAACCGTGATCATCCAAGAACTGATCAACAACATCGCCAAAGCGCACGGCGGCGTGTCCGTGTTTGGCGGCGTGGGCGAGCGCACCCGCGAGGGCAATGACCTCTACAACGAATTTAAAGAATCCGGGGTGATTAACGAAAAAAACCTCGGCGAGTCCAAAGTGGCCCTAGTCTACGGCCAGATGAACGAGCCGCCCGGAGCCCGGATGCGGGTCGGACTGTCCGCCCTGACAATGGCTGAATACTTCCGCGACGTCAACAAGCAAGACGTGCTGCTGTTCATCGACAATATCTTCCGCTTCGTGCAAGCCGGTTCGGAAGTGTCCGCACTCCTGGGACGGATGCCCTCCGCCGTGGGATACCAGCCCACCCTGGGTACAGAAATGGGCGAGCTGCAAGAGCGGATCACCTCCACCACCGAAGGGTCAATCACCTCCATTCAAGCCGTTTATGTGCCAGCAGACGACTTGACCGACCCCGCACCGGCCACCACCTTCGCCCACTTGGACGCCACCACCGTGCTGTCTCGGGGCTTGGCATCCAAGGGCATTTACCCAGCCGTTGACCCGCTGGACTCCACCTCCACCATGCTGCAGCCGAACGTGGTCGGCGAAGAGCACTACAACACCGCTCGCGCCGTGCAAGCCACCCTGCAGCGCTACAAAGAACTGCAAGACATCATCGCCATCTTGGGCTTGGACGAACTGTCTGAAGACGACCGGCAGACAGTGGCCCGCGCTCGCAAGATTGAGCGCTTCCTGTCCCAGCCATTCTTCGTAGCCGAAGTGTTCACCGGCTCACCCGGCAAATACGTCACCCTAGAAAAGACCATCAAAGGATTCCAGAAGATTCTGGCTGGCGAACTCGATGACCTGCCAGAACAGGCATTCTACATGGTGGGCGACATTGACGAGGCGATTGCCAAAGGCGAAAAACTCAAAGCCGGCGGTAAATAATCACAGGGTATAGGGCATAGGGCATAGGGCATAGGGCATCATCGCATCATCGCATCATCGCGATGGGCATTGAACAATCAATCCCCAATCCAATCCACGCATCCACGCATCCGGGCATCCAAAATCCTATGCCCCATACGCCATGCCCCATGCGCCATTCCCCAATTAGGACAGCTGAGATATGACATTAACAGTTCGCGTAATTGCCCCAGACAAAACAGTTTGGGATGGATCTGCCGAAGAAGTGATTTTGCCGAGCACGACTGGACAGCTGGGTATCCTCTCCGGACACGCTCCCCTGCTCACCGCTCTCGACACCGGCGTCATGCGAGTCCGCCCCGAAAAGGAGTGGCTGGCGATAGCGCTGATGGGCGGTTTTGCCGAAGTTGAAGACAACGAAGTGATCATTCTGGTCAACGGTGCCGAGCGCGGCGACAAAATCGATCTGGAAAAGGCTCGCACCGCCTACAGCGAAGCCCAAACCCGCCTCGAAAAAGCGCAGCAGGGCGACAGCAAGCAAGAGCAAATTCAAGCCATGCAAGCCTTGAAGCGGGCCCGCTCTCGCTTTCAGGCTGCCGGCGGCATGGTGCCGGTCTAAAGTTAGTTTGGATGCAAGGATGGGCGATTTGGGACTATAGCAGCCGGCAATTGGGCGCGGACATCAGTAGCCTAGGGATAAAAGGCGTAGGACAGGCGTCTCGCCTGTCCTACTGTCCTAACCTAAGAGAATACTGCTATAAATCCCAATCCCCAAATCCCCAAATCCCGGCATCTCAAATCTCCCAAATCCCAAATCCCAAATCCCAAATCCTCTAAACTCCCACTTCTGACAGCAGAGCCTGCATCGCTTCCCAGGTTAGTCCTTGCTGGAGATAGCGGGGGTTAGCCTGATTGTAGGGTCCTTGCGCCCGGTCGATGGCGATAATCTTGGCCTCTGCCGGCAGCACCGGCACATCTGGGTCGAAAGCCGTAGGGCGCATTAAGGAACTGGAATAGCCTTTAAAAATCATAATTTTATCTAGTTCACCCGCAATTTCAGCGCTGACGACCAGGACTTCCTGAGGGCGCTTTGCGGTGTATTTTTCCAGCCGGTGTCCGGGAGAATTATTCATCGCTGACAGTCTTTTAGTCCCTGAATAATATTATAGCAGCAGCCACTTAGGTTAGGACGTAGGACAGGCGTCTCGCCTGTCCTTAATATCGCTTCCGCCTGTTAGAGACTGTTTATAAAGGAATTCTTAAGGCCGGCAGGGGGGAAGAAACCGGGTTTTGTTTAGTGAGAACCCCGGTTTCTTTAAGAAACCGGGTTTCTGGCATGTACTTCATTCAACTAAAAACCGCTAATGGCAAGCATCGGGTAGGGAAGGCCCCCGGTGGCCGCCCCCGTGGCTGCCCCGGGTTCGAGCGCCCTCACGTTTTTTTTACAAACACTCTCTAACCAAATTGAACATTCAGAGTGCTTCTCACTGGCCGGTAGCGGAGCGTCCCTGCTTGCTAAGCCTCAGCATAAAAAAGCTAAAATAAGCCGCATAAATCAGCAAGCCGACAATTCCTAAAAAGCCTAAAAAATCTTCGCTGGTATTCGCGTGGAAATACTCCTTATAAGCCCAAGGCGGCTCCAGCCAAACGCTACAAAACTGGTTGGCGATCAAGTCTTTTTTGCCATACCCAGCGCAGCGGACAAAGGGAATGAGAAACAGGACTCCCAGGGCATTGTAAACCGTGACAGCCCAGCGCCAGGAGGTGAGGGCCAGCTTCAGCGGCGACTGGGGCTGGTCGTCAATTTCCTCGTTGAGATCCACCCAAAACCAGAGGGAGACGGGGATGAGAATCCGGGCCACCAGCCCCGTAATGAAGCTAGTGGGTATGGCCGCAATCATCAGGTAAACCGTGACAGCGAGCAAGCTAGCCACCCGCCAGTAGATAATCAACAGCCGCACAATCGGGTCAGATTTCTGGACAAACGCCCAAATGAGCAGAATTAGAGGGATAATAACCGTAAACAGAACCGCCAAGCGGTAATCTGTCCAGACCAGCGGTTTAAACCAAGGTTCAGGTGGCATAATATTTTAACATAAGTATTGCCGATTTGTCAACCGGCATTTCCAGGAGAAAAGGGGGATTGCCAGGCTGAGAGCCGGTCAAAAACGACAAACAACTGGAATCTTGCAGGCTGCGTTCCAGTTGTTTGCCATAAGTGGGGTTTTAGGCCCAATCACCCGAAGCTAGATGCCGGCGGCATTAGTCTTCATAGATGCGGCACTCAGACGCATCGGGGTTGTCATCGCAATATTTCTGAAAATTGGTTTTTGGCTTGGTTTGCCGCTGGTGGGAGGCTTCTGCTTGCAGTTCTTCGAGGGCATCCCACGCCGCCGCACACTCAGGAGAAGTTGCGCCGGAGGCATCACAGAGGGCGCGAGCCTGTTCCCGCTCTTGTTCGATTGTTTGTTCGATGTTGTTGGTCATAGATTTTGGGATCTCAATAAGGTTCTGTGAGTACCGGACAGAACTCAAGATTTCGCTATCCTGAGCGTTCAGTCAGGTGTTCGGGGCGGTGAATCGCGCTGGCGCTCACTGAGAACGTGATACATGCAGCTAGAGCTGCCAGACGGGATCGATCCTTATTTTTTAAGGTTTGGCGGCTCAGGGAGCGCCAAAGGCCGCGGACACGTGAGTGTACAGATAATATGTTAACTCATGTTAAGCTGCCAGGCTAGCTCGTTGCAACAGGGCAGCTGCGCGCCCTGGGGCTGTCTTGCGCAGTCGCAGGTATCCTACCATAGGTGGTGAGGGGGAAATACTGGCAAGCGAGACAAAAGCAAAGGTAACTCACCAACCCTGTGACACGAAGGAAGTTCGCTCGCTCGCGTCACGCCCCGTCTGCGATCTCGCGGGGCGCAAATGCGACCCGGCGGCGTTCTGCCGCTGTAGAATAGAGTTGCTCCTAGCTCTTAGACCCGATTGGGTGGGGCTTGACATCCCGTGAGGGCAAATATACCTGCCGGCAGCAAAGATGTCCCATCGGCGAGAGTTTCTAGGCAAAGCATGTTAAACCGAAAACGTAAAGGGAAGCCTTCAGGCAACCCGTAGGGGCGCTTTGGCTGCGCCCGTGAGAGTCCATTTGGGCTCCCATCCCGAATCTCCGTCGCTCTCGAGCGCGGAGAGTGTCAAGGGCGCTCCTGTGGCTGGGTGTGGTTCGAGCCTGGAAGCGCCAGAGGTCTAGAAGCCAAGACCGGTGAGAGTTTCAGGAGGGCAAGAGCGATGGCAGACCGGATGAAGTGGGCAAACGCCCTATCAACCCGTCCTTCCTTGGAAGCGGCAGTTAAAGAAGTTGTAGAGGGAGCGCAGCAGCAGTTGGGCGCACCGGCAGATTTGGGGCTGGTGTTTATTTCGTCGGCGTTTGCCAGCGAGTATTCCCGCCTGATGCCTTTGCTGCGGGAGCAGCTGCCGGTGCCCCACTTAATTGGCACAAGCGGCAACGGCATTATTGGCATGAACCGGCAGCAACAGCCCCAAGAGAGGGAAGGAGAGCCCGCCCTCAGCCTGACTCTGGCCCACCTGCCGGGCGTGGACGTGCGGTCGTTTCACATTTCCGCCGACGAATTGCCCGACTCCGACAGCCCCCCAGAAGCCTGGGTGCGGCTGATTGGGGTGCCGGCGGCGCAGCAACCGCAGTTTGTCCTCCTGGCGGATGCGCTCACATTTAAAGTCAGTGACTTAATTGAGGGGCTCGATTTTGCCTATCCAGGGGCGACGAAAGTGGGGGGATTGGCCAGCGGGGGCCCCACCGGCAGCAGTATGGCCCTGTTCTGCAACTCCCGGCTGTACCGAGAGGGGACAGTGGGCTTGGCGCTCAGCGGCAATATCGTGCTGGAAACGATTGTGGCTCAGGGATGCCGGCCTATTGGCCAGCCGTACCGCGTCAGTGCCGGCGAGCGCAATGTGGTAGTGGCTCTCAATGAGGGAGTTGCCTATGGCGATCGGTCGCGCCCGCCGCTAGAAGTGCTGCGGGATTTGCTGCAAACCCTCGAGGAGAAAGACCGGCAGCTGGCGCAGCACTCGCTGTTTGTGGGCGTGGCGCGCGATGAATTCAAACCGGATCTCGAACAGGGAGACTTTTTGATTCGCAATTTGCTGGGGGTAGATCCGAAGGGAGGGGCAATTGCGATTGGGGACCGGGTGCGCCCGGGGCAGCGGATTCAGTTCCACCTGCGCGACGCCCGCACTTCCGCAGAAGACCTGGAAATGCTCCTGCAGCGCTACCTGGATCTGGTATCCGACGCCCCACCGCCTGCCGGCGCTCTGATGTTCTCCTGTCTGGGGCGGGGCGCAGGGCTGTATGGCGAGCCGAATTTTGATTCGGAACTGTTCAGCCGGTATCTGGGCAAGGTGCCGGTGAGCGGCTTTTTCTGCAACGGCGAAATTGGCCCTGTGGCCGGCAGCACGTTCCTCCACGGCTACACTTCGGTGTTTGGGATTTGCCGGCAGCCTTAGGGAAAAGGAATGAACCGCCTCCGTTCCGGTTCCCCCCAGAAAAGATCGCAATTGCCCTCTTTTCTTTGCTCACACGGAGATAGCTCGGGATCTCGCGTCACGCCCCGTCTCGATCGCGAGGGGGGCGGAAAGGCGACACGGCGGCTTTTAGCCGCCATCAGCAATGGTGTGGGTCGTCGATCTATTCTATGATTCAAGCCGTACTAACGCAAGCCAGTCGTGCCGTAAAAATAGCTTTTAGTCCAAAGACTGGGCAATTTGCACCAGAGGGTGGAACTCCTGCGTGAGCAGTCTTGAGGAGCGACCTTTAAACGCTCTAACGATTGGGTAAATGGCAGTCTAGGGCCCATACTCTACCAAGACATGAACATTCTGTTAATCAGTGACGGCCAACCATGAGCGTAAAGCCTACATCCAAGCAGATAGGTGCATTGCAAAAGCTGTTCAACACCGGTGTTGAGCGAGCCAATGCTATGTTGAATTATATGACCGACAGCCCGATTCACTTGCAGATGTCTGCGATTGAAATCCTGTCGCCCCAGCAGTTGCAAGCCAAACTGGAGCAACCTGTTGGCAGGGCTCACGCTTATGGAATGGAGCTTTTTATCAGAGGGGAATTTGAGGCAATTGCCATCCTGGTTTTTTCAGAAAAGAGTGCTGCCACGCTTGTAGACATTCTCGCGGACGAGCAGCGGCGAGCTATCGACCGCGATTCGGTAAAAATGAAAACCCTCAGTGAGGTGGGGAATGTCTTCTTCAACGGGATAATGGGGGCGTTCAGCAGCGTAATTAAGAAAGGAATTACCTATATGGCTCCTAGCTTCCGCGACGGGAGGCTGAAGGAGCTGATTTTATCGGGCGACTCTGATTCCAATTATACCATCTTGTCCGGCCAAACACACTACGAAATCCCAGAACAGAAAGTTGCAGGAAATATGGTTCTCTTTTTCAAGGTCGATCCCCTGGAGAGGTTGCTGGCGGAGATCGATCGGGCTTCTCCGTAAACCTCTCGCCGAATCCTCTGGTTCTGGGGCGCGGCGGGACGCGCCCCGGATCGCCCCGGAACGCCGCTTTATTTGCTCCGCCGACTTAAGTAGCAACTGGTAATTGGGACCCCATTCAGGGGAGGCGAGACGCCTGCCCTCAATATAGCGTTTCTCATATTAGTGAGGTACTGAGAGATCCGGTGAGCGTAGGGGCTTTTGCGTGATTCTCTTTTGCGTGATGCCCATGTCTATTACTGAGCTGTCTGCTGCTATAGGAATAAAAGGCAGGAGCCGGTAAGTCCCGCTTTCGACGAGAATGAAAATCCCCAAGCCAATCAAAACAAAGGGGGCGATATCCTTGCCGTAACGAGTGATAACGCGAGCGAAAGCAGGCTGGCGGGTTAGCCGGGAAGCAATCCAGCACCAAACTCCTGTGAGCGAAAAGAAGACGGCTAAAATGACTGCTAAAGTAGGGATATCGCTGCTGGCAAACAGGGGCACATAAATGCCAATATTGTCTCCCCCATTGGCAAAGGTCACAGCGGCTACGTTATAAGTTTGGGGGCTGAGAAGACTGGCCAGTACGGACACCGCAGAGCGATTGGAACTTAAGGGGTTAAATTCACCGGAGACAGCCTGAACCTCCCGCTCATCGTTCGTTCGATTTAGCAGCCGGCTGAACCCGATGGCGAGCGGGACTAACCCCAGGAGCCCAATCCAGGCTCTCGGCACGATTAAGCCACCAAAGAAACCGGGCAGACTGGCTAGGACAATTGCGGCAAAGCCCAGGTACTGGCCGAGAACGATATGCCGGCGGCGGAAGGTGGGGCTCACCTGTGCGAAAAAGAGGATTAAAATCAGAATATCATCAATGTTTGTCGCGCTGAAAGCTCCGATTCCAGTGGCAATTGCAGTTCCTAACACGCTCATTCTTTTCTGTCCTTATTTTCTGGCGCTCACTGCCGGCGCTTTTGGCGGGGTGTCCCCCCAGGCTGGCAGCAAGGGAGGCAAGTATTGACTGCCAGATTTCCCACCGCTGAGAGCTATATCGCTTTTCAGTTGGGTGAAGTGCGCAAAACCCGGAAGGGGGTGTGGCGGAACCGTCGGTGTCAGCTTAAGCTCCTTACAGCCGGCGCGGTTTGGTCTGTGCCGTGGCGGTTTGAACCGCCCAGTTCAACTTAAGCTGACAGCAATGTTGCGGGACGCGCCCCTGCGCTTACCGGAGCTCTCAGTACCTCATTATTCTAAAAAAGGCTATCACTTAATATTATAGAATCACCCCAAATAAACAGCTGCAGGTTATCGAGAAGCGAGATGGAATTCGGGTGCGGGTTCCGAGCCAAGGTCTTTTCCTCGATTTGATTTGGGCCGCCACCAGCAAGCGGATGGGCTCACTGGCAGCCGGCTTCCAGCTGGCACTGGGGTGGAAAGCGGGAAGCGCAATCGGGTTCGGCAAGACAGGGGTATTGCTCGCCCAACTGCGCTGTGCGGGGATTTCGCTCCTGATAGGGGGTGAGCCGTCAGGAGAAAAATATTCATTGGAATCTCAAATAGGCTCCTATAAGGCTGTAGAGCAGCCCAGAAAGTACGATTGATGTCACGATTACATAGGTAAAATCTCGCTGCCGCAGGAAAGTTATTAGAGAAAATATCACCCGGATGACGGGAGTGGCAATTAACATTAGGAGTCCCAGTTGAATGATGCCGCGCCGGCTGCCGGACAGGACCGCGCTCACCACACCTGTGGGACTGCAGAACATCGAGGGCTCTCCTCGGAAAATGTGGTAGTCAGCCGGCTCCGCACCGTGGCGGATCAAGTACAGGACTGCGCCGATAAAGACTGTGGCGCTAGCTAGAATCACCCCATATTTGAGCAGGTTGGCGATCGCCAGCTGAAGCTGCCGGTCGCTCGACTCTTCTGCCACCTGACTCGAACCGGCCACCTCACAGTCCTGAGAGAGTTCGCCGGCATCACAGTCTGGGGCTTCCTGCTGCAGCGGGAATGGAACTACTTTACTCTCCGACCGCACTGGCGATAGCCACTGAGAACGCGAATCAAATTGATACATTATTAAAGCCCCCCATGCAGACTGTTGTAAACCATCTTAAACGCCATTGCCGCCAGGACTAAACTGAAAATAACTCTCAAAACCTGAGTCCGAGCTCCCACCAGTACCTTCGCGCCCAACAGAGCCCCAGGCACTACGCCCAGCATCACCGGCATTGACAGTCCCGGATCGATATAGCCCCGCGCCAGGTAAACCCCCGCCGACGCCGCCGCCGTCACGCCGATCATAAAATTGCTGGTGGTTGTGGAAACTTTGAACGGGAGGCGCATGGCTTGATCCATCGCCAGCACCTTCAGCGAACCGGAACCAATTCCCAGCAACCCAGAAATCACTCCAGCGAGCACCATCAGACTGAACCCAACCGGGAGAGAGTGAACCTGGTAAGACATCACCCCATCCGCTGTTGGATAAGTGCCATTGAGTCTGAGCTGAGCGACTAGGGGGTCAGGCGGGTCAGTCTCAAAATACTCATCAGGTCGGGGCTGCTGTGACAGGTAGGCTGAATACAGCAGGACAATGCCCAGCACCACCGTCAGCGCTTTGACAGAGACAAACGTGGCAATTAAAGCTCCGATTATCGCCCCGACTGTCGTCGCTACTTCCAAAAACATTCCCAGCCGCAGGTTGGTATAGCCTTTTTTGATGTAGGCGGAGGCCGCACCGGCGCTCGTCGCGATCACAGACACCAGGGAAGCGCCGATGGCGTACCGGATGTCAACTCCAAATACGGAAGTTAGGAGGGGCACAATCACGACTCCACCCCCTAACCCAGTCAGCGACCCTAAAAACCCTGCGGTAAATGACCCCATCCAAACCAGGAGGGTAAATTCAATAATGCTCACAAATCATTCCTTTTTTTGTAGTTGCTTATAAATATAAACCAGGCGGTTCCGCGTATTTTTATTCAGCCGCCGGTTTCCGGATCTGGCTGCCCACTGACTGCTGCGTTTCGGTCGCCCCTGCGAGCGCCGGCGCAGCAGCCAGAGAGACTGCTTCAGTCCTTCTCCACTTCAGGGAGGCTGCCATTCATTATAACCAGACCCGTCAAACAAAGACAGCTAGCAACTAAAGATAGCGGGTTCAAAGCGCTACTTTTCAACACAATATAAACCCCCTACCCAATCAGGACAAAAGGAACGAGCGTGTTGCCCAGGCGAGTCAGGGCATCTGCGACAGCCGGCAGCTGGGTTAATTGGCAGGCAGTGCAGCACCCAACTCCAGGCAGCAGGAAGAAGACCCCTAGAATTACCAGAAGGCTTGTCTTAGCGCTGCTGGCAAACACCGGCACCTAAATGCCAATACTGTCACCGCCATTGGCCACCGCAACAGCCGCCACACTGCAAGTTTGGGGGGATAGAAAACAGGCCCGTGGAGAGCGTTCAGACTCGTTCAGACTGCTCTGCTTCTTGCGCAACCTCCTCCGCACGGCTGTCCGGATTCAGCAACCGGCTCAGACGGAATGTCCCCGGCACTAAGCCGAGCAGACCAATCCAGCGCGGCGGCAAGATTAAGCCCCCAAAGAAACTGGGCAAGCTGGCGGCTACCCGGGCAGCGAAGCCCAAATACTGGCCGGCAACGGTGTGCCGCCGGCGAAATCCAGCACCCACCTGCGAGAAAAACAGCCGCAGGATTGCTAGATCGTCGATGTTGGTGCCACTAAAGGCTCCTATTCCTGTCGGGATTGCAGTGATTAACCCGCTCATTCCTGTCTCCTCCTTACGGTCAGGCTTTCGCTCGACGCACTTTTCGGGTGCGTTTTCCAGCAAGCTTCCGGCAACCGCGTCACGCTCTCGCTCTGTGTGAGGAGCGCACAGATCGGTTGGGCTGTGGGAGGTGGCAGATACATTCCCAGGGGAACTTCCTTTGGCCCCTATTTGGCGTCATTCCTAACGTCTACCTCCTAATTTTCTTATCTCTTCCCCGATCTATAGCTGGCTTGAGCCCGCTGACCTGCGAGCCCCACCCTCATATTACGTTTACCTTAAAAAGTAGTATAAAGTCAAATTTTTATATTTTTTTCACAAATTCTAAACCCCCGCAAGCACATCGGAATTTAGTTCTATGGGTTTTCCGCGTGTTTCTGGAAGTCTGCTTTTGCCAATCCCGCAAACCTATCGAAATTATGTAGATTAAATCACCTGTAACCCTATCGACATTTAGCAAAATTGTCAAATTTACAGGCAAATGTTAGGAGTTTCAGTATAAATGCACACTTTTAAATTGCCACCGGCAGCTCGCCGCTATTTTGGCCACCGGCAGCGCTGCAAGTCTGGGACAGCAGTGTCCCGCCCATCAGAGCTAGCCGGTGCCGGTGGCGCTGCAGCGCCGAGCCCCCAAAGCAGGCCGCCTGCCGGTCCCCGCCAGTGCCGGCTCTCGGAGCTTCTCGGTAACACCTGCGCGGCGGGGTGCGAGAGGGAGGGGAAGGCACGCCAGAGAGAGCCCCTTCGCTGACGCCAGCCTGTGTCTTGAGCGCCCACACTTATAAAGTGGCCGCTGTAACAGTTGCCGGTGTGAGAGACACGAGCCATATCTACGGCTCCTATTTCCTAGCAGTAAGCCTGCGAGTCTGCGAGTGATTATTATCCTATTGTTTAAATAATAGCATATTGCTGCGCTGTCGCTCACCGATTAACCGGTCAACTTGCCAGCGCTCGGATGTTAAGCCGGTGCGGTAAAGCCCCTATTCCTTTCCTATTGATTAGTTTAGATATTCTTATCTTATCTGAAACCAGTGCATTCAGGCTGCAGATGCCGGTGAGAGCGCTAATATCCGCTGACGTCACAACCTCCTAAAAGCGCTTTCCCGACGGCCATTCCCGCTCAGCCCAAAGTCTCCGCTCAGACATCATACACCAACTTCCAGCTCACCATCACTAACAGGCTGTAAATCACAAACTTCAGCCCGCTTTGAGGGACGATTTTGCAGAGCTTAGCGCCCACCAGCACACCGGGCACCGTCCCCAGCCACACCGGCAGCACCAAACTCCAGTGGACTGTGCCGAGGCTGAGATGTCCCAAAGAGGTAAAAATCAGCAAAATCGCCGCCTGTGCGATATCCGTGCCCACCAGCATCCGAGAGTCCAGGCGGAAAAAGGCAATCAGCACCAGGGCGAACATCGAACCCGAAGACACGCTAGTCAAGCCCACCACACAGCCTAAAATCGCTCCCACACTCACCGTCAGCAGGCGACCCGACTTAGTTTTTAAGTCCAGCTTAGGCGGTTCGGGTAAATTCAACTCCGGCACAAAAGTCTTCAGCAAGAATTGTGCGAGCGCCAACAGGGCGACAAGCAGCATCACCACCCCAATCGCGCGGAGCAGGATGGCATCGGGGTTGAGATTCCCATTCTGCTTGATGGCGGCTAAAATCGCCACCCCTGTCAGCGATCCGGGGACACTTCCCAAGGCCAGCCATTTGACAATTTGCGGGTCAAGCGTTTGCTGCCGCCAGTGCTTGACGCCGCCAATAACCTTCATCAATGTGGCCGATACCACATCCGAGCTAACCGCAATCGAAGGCGGAACCTGGAACACAAAAATCAACATCGGGGTGATGAGAGACGCCCCGCCAATGCCCGTTAAACCCACGATGATGCCTACTAAAAAGCTGAGGAAGGGGAGGAAGAAATAGTCCATGTTGCTGTCCTGATACAGGGTAAAGTGCGGGGAGCTAAAACAGGGCGTTGGTTTTGGCTTTCTGGCCAGCGGTGAGCTTGCCGGCGAGAACCCCTCTCGCGCAGCCTGCTGGAACTGCAGTGGGAGGCCCGCAAGCGGGCCCTCGATCTTGACTTTTGTCGCCTTTTGCCAGATAAATCCACTATCTCGCTCGACTTACCGTAGTTTACTGCAAGTGGTGAGCAAAAGTCACTGAGTAAAAGTGCGGATTTTCGCCGGTGGCTGCTGCGGGGCGGTGAGTCTAAAATTCTGTAACGAAAAACAGATATAGCAGTATGCACTTAGGTTAGTACATGAGCATCATCGCATCATCGCATCACGCAAAAGCTGTGAGTTTTTCCCATGCGCATGAGCCCGATGCGCATGAGCCCCATAAGCCATGTCATTAATGTCTTAACCAATATGACTACTGCTATATCGCAGTAGTCATATGGGTTAGGACAATAGGAGCTTCGGGAGCGGGGGAGCAAGGGAGGCCGGAATGTACGTTTCCTAAATGCCTACTGCTATATAGACGTAGGGGGGGCGTCCGCCGAGCCTGAAGGTCTAATGTCCTAATCTAAGTGGCTATTGCTATAAGCGGCAACCTGAGCGATAAAAACGTTAAAAATTTAGGTCAGTTGCAGCTTTATAGCAGCAGTCATATTGGTTAGAACAATAGAAGCTTCGGGAGCTCTGGAGCAAGGGAGGCCGGAATGTACGTTTCCTAAATGCTTACTGCTATATAGACGTAGGGGAGGCGTCCGCCGAGCCTGAAGGTCTAATGTTCTAACCTAGGTGCATACTGCTATATCTGTCCGCCGCAGCCCGTTCCCACGCACGGCAACTTATCTAATATCCGGTTGAAAGCATATATACAAAAACGGTCTGAAGGCGCGTTTTGCAAATCTCATTTAATCGGAAACCCTCTCATTTACGGCAATTTGCTGCCGAAAAGCGGCCACCGGCAGCCGAAAGTGGGCCACGAACAGCCGATTAGCCCCACAGAAGGGGGTGCCGGCGGGTCAAATTATCTAATATCCGGTTGAAAGCATATATACAAAACCTGTCTGAAGGCGTGTTTTACAAATCTCATTTAATCGGATATAGCAGCAGTCATATTGGTTAGAACAATAGAAGCTTCGGAAGCTCTGGAGCAAGGGAGGCCGGAATGTAGGTTTCCTAAATGCTTACTGCTATATAGGCGTAGGGGGGGCGTCCGCCGAGCCTGAAGGTCTAATGTTCTAACCTAAGTGCATACTGCTATAACGGGCTTTTTCAGCGTTTTTCAGGGTTTGTGGGCTTTTTCGACCGGCTCCCCCACCGGGCCGGCGTCTCGCCTGTCCACCGGGAGGGGGAAAAGGGGGTGGGGCGATCAGCCGGTGTGAGATATTGAGGGACTCAGAAACCCGGTTGAAAGAAACCGGGTTTCTGGGGCGCACTTCATCCAACTGAAAACCCCTAGATATATTCCCCACTTCTGAGGTGGGATTCTTCGCCTGTGGCCTCCGCCAGACACCGGCAGCCGGTTCGTCCCAGTGCCGGGGGAGCCAGTAGGTTGCGAGCGCCGGCGGGGATGGCTATGATAGTGGTTGCGACAAATTGCCCGTGAAAGCCAGCGGATTCGGCGTTGCACAAAGGCAGGATAAACCCGGCACCCCAACCCCCTCCCCGCAAGCGGGGAGGGGGAGTAAGAGAGGGTTTTGGATGAGTGCAAAAAGTTCAATCATCCTTCTCCTGTGCAACGCCGCTGATTCGGCAGCAAGTTTCAAAAGCCCGCGCTGTGCCGGCGCAGCTACGGGTGGCGTCTCGCCTGTGGTACAGCCCGCATCTGGGGCCAGGGTATATTAGCGTTAAGTAAGTAGACTCTCCCCGCCCGTCTCAAAAAAGAGAATTTTTCTAAAGTCCGCCCACTCTCGTTTAGCTTGGCGAATGTTTGAATCCGATTTCGCGAAACGTCTCCAGTCCTTCACTAGCTTTTTCAAGGAGCTGCTCCTCGCTCGCTGGCGCTCACTCCTGGCGCTATTGATAGGAATCTATTTACCTTTGCAGGTGTTTGAGCTGCTCGCACTAGAAATGCGGCAAAATAAAGGCGGCTTTCCGTGGGACTTGTCCGTACTGCGGGCAATTCACGCCACAGAACAGCCGCAACTGAATGCTTTTGCCGCGACGCTGACTAACTATGGAACGTTTGACACTCTGTTTCCGCTCCTCTTGGCGGTAGCGCTGCTGCTGTTCCTGCGCCGGCAGTGGCGAGCGCTTGTGTACTGGATCGTCACCCTGCAGGGAAGCAGCATCATCAACCACACAGCAAAAGTCGTGACGCATCGAATGCGCCCCCACCTCTGGGAGTCCTTCTACCCACACCCGTCGGATTACTCCTTTCCCAGCGGTCACGCCATGTCGAGCATGACGCTGGTGGCAGCTGTGGTAATTTTAACTTGGGGGAGCCGGTGGTGCTGGTTCGCTCTAATTTTCGGGAGCGTATTTGCAGTAGCTATTGCCTGGACGCGCCTGTATCTGGGAGTTCACTTTCCCAGTGACATTCTAGCCGGCTGGATGGTTTCGGTCGCCTGGGCAATGGGAGTCAGCCTGCTGCTCAAGCCGAATTTCTATAAAGCCAGCACCGCAACACACCGGCTCACCGAGCCCTCAGAAGACTCCGCTATCTGAGTGCGAGGGCTCTGATACGCCGGCTTTTTTAAAAAATTGCATCGCATGTAAATAGGCGTACCGCCCCCTGTGACAGAGCAATTCTGTGTGAGTGCCGGCCTAACCCACCTCACAATTGAGGTCGCTGCGTAAGTTCTGCTGCTATGATTTAGAGGAATGGTACAAACCCAAAGAAATTCCCTTTCAATCGCCCTATTATTGGGGTGGTTTTGCGCGGGTGTACAGTACAAGGGCCTAAATCCCAACTGCGAACCTTATTAGAGGGAGTAGTTATCACCCCCGCCGAGGCTCCCGATTTTGAGGCGAAAATTGAAGCTGAAGCCGCAGTTTTGCGACGCCTCCCGCAACCAAGAAACCGGGTTTCTGCGACAACTTTTGCATCCTACCCGAAACATTTATTCAGAAACCCGGTTTCTGGCCCCTTCTGGCCCCCCGCAACCAAGAAACCGGGTTTCTGGCTGCCGCTGCCCCCCGATAGCTTGAATCCGGGGATATAGCAGTATGCACTTAGGTTAGAACATTAGACCTTCAGGCTCGGCGGACGCCTGCCCTACGTCTATATAGCAGTAAGCATTTAGGAAACGTACATTCCGGCCTCCCTTGCTCCAGAGCTCCCGAAGCTTCTATTGTTCTAACCAATATGACTGCTGCTATATATAGCGGTTGCCAATGATTTGTGAAATCCTCTCTCTTCCTTGGCGCTCCTTCACGGCGGCGGTTTATTAAAAAAAAATTTCACTCCTCAACACCGAACCGCTATATAACCCGTTGAGAGAAAATCCTCCCTATCCCTAAAGCAGCAGCGTCGTGTGGTTGTCAATCGGATTGGGGGTGCCATCCAACCCAACCGCGCTAAACGCCTCGAAGTACCGGCGGGCATTTGTCGGGAAGTGGGAGAAATCAAACATGGCATCCCCCTTGGCAATATCCGCCCAGAAGTAGCGCAGACTGGGAACCAGGGGATCTGCCTGTGCCGGCGGCATATTTAAAGGCGGGTCCGTCAAAAGCCGCAGCATAAAAGGCCGGCTGCGCTCGCCTATCCACTCCCGGGACTGTAGCGGCAAATCTGGCCAACCCGGAACCGATGCCACCCAGTCGGACTCAATCTGGAGGGATTTTCGCCCCCACTCATCCATTTGAAAGTGCAAGATGCGGTAGGGGTGGGGGTAGCTCACCAGAGAGCCGGTGGTGATATCGCTGATCCCGCCGCTTTTGGCCACATCCTGAACGTGCAAATGGCCGGTAAACACCACCTGCACCCCAGCAGCCTGCAGCAGCTTCAGCAAAGCCGGTGCGTTTTCCAGCATATACCGGCGGCCTAGCTGGTGGCGAGACTGCCCAGGCAGGTGCTCCAAAACATTGTGGTGCACCATCACCAAGATTAACTCCTCGCGAGCTTTGGCCAGAACCGCTTCCAGCCAGGCCAGCTGCGCCTCATCCAGTCGCCCGAATGGCAGCAGCTTGCCCTTGGCATCAAACTGGTTGGAATTCAGCCCGATCAGCCGCACTCCCGGCAGCACTTGACAAGTGTAGTAAAGCTGTGCTATGTCTGCATAGCCCTGCCGGTGGTAGTAGCGAGGAAAATCTGCCAAGCCGATAGAACTGGCATCTGGCTGCAGCACCGGCACGTCGTGATTGCCCGGAACAACATAAACAGGAAACGGCAATTTTGTCAAGCGTTCCGAGAGCCAAGCGTGGTTGGCCGGCTCGCCGTGCTGAGTCAAGTCTCCGGGAAGCAGCAGGAAATCGATCTCCAGCCGGCTCAAGCGCTCCAGAACCGTCTCCAGAGCGGGGATACTGATTTCCACGAGATGAAAGCGGCTGGGATTGTCCCAGATTGTCTGAGGGAGGGCGATGTGTGGGTCGCTCACCACCGCAAAACGAAAATTTAGCTTCATAATAAAAATTTAACAAACTGGCCTGCTGTAAACCTTTGCCGGCACGGAAGCTCGGGGCTGGGAACTTCCGTGTCCGGGCATACATGCCTGTAACAATTTTTACTCTTTACTGCTGACTTTTGACGTTTTGGTGGCTCGGCACCCATCGCTGGCGGGAAAAATAGACCGTAGGGCTGCTATTCTGTCTTACTAAGCCAACTTCTGTGCAGGCACATTTAGTGGCAGGGATTTTAGACGGTGCGCGGACAGCCTGGAAATATTAAACAAATATTTACAAAGTGACGGAAGCCTGCCGTGAGGAGTTGTAAGTTCCTGGATCGAACCGATGAGTGAACCACACATGCCCAATAACCCGCATTTCCCTGAAGCGCAAGAGCCAGTCGGGGCGGATTCCCCAGCCGCCCCGACAGATGTCGCCTCTGGCGAGTCCCGCCCGTTCTCCGACACTGAGGCGGAAGACTGGCTGACAGTGAATTTCCCCAATGCCATTAGCATTGATGAAATTGAGTGCGAAACCTCACCGGCACCGTACAAGACAGAGGAGACGCCCCTCCCTGCCGGCGAGATCAAGAGCGCAATCGCCACTTGGCACCCCGCAAGAGCGCCCCAACTGCTGGCTGATGTCGAGGAGGTCGAGCCGGAGGTCAGTCTGCCTGCAGCGGTGGAACTGCTGGGCCTGATTCACCAGTTGCGCCAGCGCAACAGTGAGCTCGCCCATGAAATGGCGGAGATGGAAAACGCACTTCACGACACCCAAACGGCCCTGCAGCTGAACAAGACGCGAGCGCAAGCGCAACAAGTCTCCTTAACCCAACAAACTCAAGACTTGGCAGTGGCAAAAGCCCAAGTCCTGCGGGTGACTCGCGAGCTGGAATCCTCCCGTCAAGAAATCCAGCGCCAGCAGCAGCTGATTCAAAACCTGACCGATCGCCTGCAAACCAGCCAGCAGCGGCTAGCGCAAATCGAGCGGGAGTGCGCCCTCACCCAGCTGCGCTACAGCGAACAAGCTCAGCGGCTGTTGCAAAGCGAAACGACCTGCCGGGATTTGCGCTCGCGCCTCGCCAGACAGCAGCGCCAAACCTTGCAGTTCAAAGCCGCTCTGGAACAGTGCCTGGAGACGCCGGAAGCCCCGGAACAGGCCCGCATCATAGCTGCCAGCCTCTCAGAGGGCACCTTAAATGCCCCAGACGCGCACCTGGCCAAGGCGCTGCCCATCCAGCCCTGGACAGCGCTCCCACCCTCTGAACCCCTGGCGTCCCCACCCCCGGCAGAGGAAGTGCCGGTGCAGGTGTATCTCGCTGCGGCAACCGACCCAGCAGACGCCTTATTGCCCCACCCAGAACCCAATCCGCCAAAGGACCCTCTCTGGCAAGACTTAGCCCAGCTGATTGACAGGGCAGCTGAGGCAGTCAGCCCCAACGAGCCGGCCATCTTGACCCCCGCTGAGCCAGATAGCCCGACTCCTGGTCACAGCGGCGACACCGGCACCCCCACTGAGCCAGCCGGCTCCGCACCGGCTGCACCTCCGCCAGACTGGCAAGCGCCCGAAATTCCACCGCAGCAGCCGGCAAAAAAACGCCACTCACTCGCGGGGGTTCAGCTGCCCACTTTTCCCCGCCTGTAGCCTTGATTTCCCCGGCAGTGGGATTAGCAATTGCCAGCGCCGGCCAACCCAAGAGTAAAAGCGAGATCCGGGTTTCTTTGGCACGAAGATCGAGAAACCCGGCTTCTGGCTTTTGCGCTTTTGTCTGGGAAGCCAGACTTCTTTGAGACGTTGCCCTTAAGTAATTTGTGTGAGTAGAGCCCCGCATCTCACACAAGTGAAACCCCGAGTTTCTTTGAGTGCGAGGGCGCGCAAGCGTTCCGCCCCCGCAGGAGCCAGAAACCGGGCTTCTTCGGCGAAACCGGGTTTCTACGCCTTTTTCAATCCAAAATCCGGGCATCCAAAATCCAAAATCAATATCAGCTGTCAGCTGTCAGCTGCGGTTTGCCCGCTACAGCCACCGGCATCTGGAGGCGGGCGCGAGGCTTCAGGGGACGTCCCAACCCATCGGTGAGGGCGTAGCTCTGGCTGAGCAGCCACAGCCACAAACCGGGATAGCGGGGTTCGATCCAGGACTGGAGGCGGCGGCTCAATGCCGGCAGCCATCCAAGCAGCCAGCTTTTCAGAGAGTCCAGGGTGAAAGTGAGGTAGCTGCTCAACCAGCGCAGCACCTCCCCAACCGTTACAAATTCCACGATCCAGAGCAACAGGGAGGGGTTTTTCCAAGCTGCCTGGAGAGCCAGCCCAGTAAAGGTGCGCCAGTCCGTCCGGTCTTTGATAAAGGTTTCCGCCAGCTGCGGGTCTTGTGCGGCCAAAATCCCGAAGAAGACATTCAAGATGGAGTTGATCCGCTCGGGTTTGACAAACTTGCCGGTGGGCACCATCATGCCCTTGGAAAACAGCCACGTCACCGAGACATTGCTCTGGTAGGCGCGAATCTGGTTCAAGTGAGCGGCGCTGAGCAGGTCGTGCTTGAGGGCCGTGTGGAGCAAATCGGTCAAGCGAGGCAAATTCCGCACCAGCGAGCCAAAGCCGGTGAAGACGAGAGGGGATTGCAGGGAGGCGGCGTCGCCAATGGCAATCAGCCGGTCAAAGGCAACTTTGCGGTCCCTGGCGCTAGCGCTGAAATGTCCGGGAATATAGCCAAACGTAGCCTTTTTCCAGACCAGCTTGTCCATATCGCACCGGCGGTACTCTGGCAGGATCGTGAAAAAGTCCTCGTACATTTCCAGGAGGGAGCCCGGATTGTCTGGATGCACCTGGTGGTAGTGGAACAGATAAACCGTCAGTTCCTCACCGGCACCCGGGAACAGCTCCCAAATCAGCTGGCGTCCCCGCGAGATATCCCCGTGAGCGTTGAGCACGTCGCCATATTGCGAGTCCCAGACGGAGGGCTCAAACCCACCGGCAATCACCGCTCCCACTGTCGGGCAGACGCTGTTAAAAGCCCGACCCCCATTCAGCTGCCAGGCGATAGGCGAAGCCGTTCCCATCGCATCCACCAGCAAGCGACCGGCTGCCTCTTTTTCCTCACCTGCCGGCAGGTGCTTGACACGCACGACGACTTGTGATATACTTGTCTCGACCCGTAAAAATTCTGTCTCATCCCAGATTTCACCGCCGGCGGCTCTGAGTTTTTCCCCGCACAGCCGCAGGAGTTTCTCCGCATCGAGCGCCACATTCAGCACCTTGGGGGTGTGGAGGACCGGTGCCTTAGCGGAGGGCGGGTTATTGGAGTCAAAGAATTTGTGGAATCCGTCCCTGTACTCCCGGGCAATGATGGATTCAAACTCTGCCGGTGTGAACAGACCCAGGTCAATGAGACTTTGGAACTCACTGCGAGAAATATTCCACTCCCGATTCATGCGGGCAAAGGGCAGCCGCTCCACCAGCAGCACCCGATAGCCCAACCGGGCCATCACTGCCGCGTGGAGGACTCCGAGAGCACCACCTATATATATAAGGTCGTAAACCGGCGAGAGGGAGGGGGAAGGGCCACTCTCCCCCGCTTGAAACACAACCTGCCGGGGTGTTTGCGGATTGCGGACGCCCTCGCGCCAGCGCTGCTCCCACCAATAGACCCGTTTTAGGTCATACTCCCCGTTGGGTATTTTCTGAAAGTATTGAACAGTGAGGGGGTAATATGGGGCTAGTGCCTGAAAAATCGACTGCTGCGACAGATCGACAGCAGGCGGTTGCGGGTACTGGTAGGGAAACCGGTCTCTCAAACCGGCAGTTAGGCCAGCGAGTAACTGGCCCTCACCGGCAAGGGGCTTTTCTGCCCAGCGGAACACTTTTAAGTAGGTTGTCCGCTGCAGCGACCAGACAAAAATCGAGAGTTCCCCCTCGGGCACAGCCGGTGCGCTAGCGCCAGCGTCAGGAGAGAGTTCGACTTCTGTTTCAGGCGGCGGACTCGCTGGTGGCTGAACCGGCAAGCTTTGGAGCTGCACTCGGATACCGCCCCCGGCAGAGCGTTTCCACCAGCCCGCCGCGGGCTGGAATTCTTCAAGCAACCAGAGGCGGACTGAATCTGTATCCGGGGTGGGAACTTCCAGGTAGAGGATTTCTTTCATTGATTGGGCGTTGACTGCGACAGATCCCCTAAAGACAGAGTTGAAAGGAGCGCAACGTGGGCGCTTACTTCCGGATACTGAACTTAAAGAGGTTTAAAAAAAGTTTACATAACTCTCATATTGTTAACCTAGAAGATATTTGCCGGAACTTGCCATGAACTATCCCATTCCAACCAGTCCGCAAGAAATCGAGGCGATGCGGCACCTCACGGTGAGTGAGGAGTTGGTCGCAGCCGCGATAGTCGGGGTGATTAAAATCTTCCGCTCTCAGGGGAGCTCCTTAGAAGACTTAAAGGCAGAAGTGCTAGCCGAGGACTCTCTCCTCGACCAGGTGCAGAGACGCTGGCTCAGTGATGTGGTCGCTGAAGCTTGGAAATGTCTTTCCTAATCGAGGCGGCGCAAATTTATTTCTTTCTTTCTTTCCCTGACAGGGACTCACACAAATGGCCCGAGCGGGGGAAATTATAGCACATTTCCACAGGCTTTCCCCACGAGCCCGGAGGAGAAAAGCGCGCTACAGGCTTCTCCCTATATATAGCAGTAGCGATTTAGGGCGCGGACGTAGGACAGGCGTGTCGCCTGTCCCTAGTGGCAAGTGAGATGCCCTGTCCTAAACTGACTGTGTGCTGCTATATATCGCACGGCGTCAGAGCCGGTGCGAAGCGGCAGGCACGGCAGGCCGGTGGGGGGTGTGAGGGCTGAAGTCCTCACTGCAAATTCTACTTCAGCTCGACTTCTCGTTTTACGTCAATCAGCACCCGCTCGCCGCGCAGGAGTTGGTACTCTCCGCGCCAGACGCCAGGGGTGAGGGGGCGCTCTTTGGTGTTCTTCTTGCCGACATAATTCGACCAGTTAATGCGATTGGGGGATTGGAGCGCTCGTTTGCTCTCCGCAATGGTTGTGCCGTCAGGAGCGAGCAGGCGGAAATGCTCCACATCCCCTTTGAGAACGCCGAAAGGGTGAGCCCAGAAGATCAGCACCGGGCTGTTTGTAGAGATGGGGGCTTGGGAAAAGCTCCCCTCCCACAGGCTATTGATATCCCCCGGTGGCTGGCTGGAAAAGCCAGCTTTGACCAAACCCGTGCCGGCGTATTCCAGGTCCTGCTCCCACAGGGGGTGGCGCTTTACCTGACAGCCGGCTGCGGCGTCAGCGCCCACAAAGGGGTCTAAGGGTTGGCCCCGGTAGCGGAGAGTCAGGTGGACGTGGGGGAAGGAGGCCAAGCCAGACATCCCTACCATGCCCAGGACAGTTCCTTTTTCTACCTTCATTCCCGGTTTGACGGCTACGCTGCCAGAGCGCATGTGGCAGTATTGAGTTTGCCAGCCGTTGCCGTGATCGATGACGGCTCCATTGCCACACTCAATGCCTTTGAGTTGGGAGGCTTCTTCCATCGCCTGCATCCGCCGGTCGGGAATTGCGTCCCGCACCCGCAGGACCGTGCCGGCTGCTGAGGCTCTCACGGCCACCCCCCGGGCCATCGCCTGTTCGTCGGGAATTCCGAAGTCTGTGCCGTTGTGGCCATCGTAGGTTTGGCGACCGCAGCCAACATCAACGTATTCCGGGCCTGGAGCGCGGTCGAAGTAGGACAAAATGAAGCAGTCTTGGCCCAAGGTGCAGTCGATGGGAATGGCAAACTTGGGCGAATCGCCGGCTTGGGCGACGGTGGCGGCGGGTTGAGCTGCCGGTGCCTGCGCCCCTGTGGCTGTCCCCTGCTGGAAGCTGCTGGGGAGGCTGGCTAGTGTGAGGGCGAGAAGGAAGGTAAAAAGATGTTTTCTTGACAGTGCGATCATCGGTTGCATTCCGAAAAATCAAAAATATGCCGCATGGCTCAGCTCAATCCCAGGGCTGTGCGGTCTATAATGTGACGTGGGCCGGTGGCGGTCGGTGACTCTGCGGTAGAAATTTTGTTCACTTAAGAACGCTCTCGCGGTAATCCTGGAAATGGGACTGAAAACTAAGCTTTTATCAATCCTTTCGACGATTCGGATTGCGGGGTTGCTCCAGGCTGGTCTGGCGATGTCGGTATTTGCCTGGATTGCCAAGGAAGTGCTGCGCAAGCAAACCGCCGCTTTTGACACGGCAATTTTAATGGCTCTGCGGCAAACGCACACCCCCCTGCTGGACCGTGCCGTTGTGGCTGTCACCTTTTTGGGGGAGCCGGAATTTTTACTGGCCCTGTGTGCCGGTTCGGCAGCAGTGTTGCTGCGCGACAAGCGCCGGTCGGAAGCCACAACTCTCGGCATCGCCGCCGCCGGCGCAGTCGGTTTAAACTACTGGCTGAAACATCTATTTTCTCGCGACAGGCCGGCCCTGTGGGACCGCATTGTTGATGTCGGCTTCTACAGTTTTCCCAGCGGTCACGCTATGATTTCGATGGTCGTTTACGGGATGCTGGGCTATTTGCTGGCCAAGCGCTTCCCCCGCTGGCGCGGGCTGATTGTCTCCTCTACGGTTGTGCTGATTGCTGCCATCGGTCTGAGCCGGCTTTATCTGGGCGTCCACTGGCCTACTGATGTGATCGCCGGCTATTCGGCAGGTGTGGTTTGGCTGATTGCCTGTATCCTCAGCCTGGAAGTCTGGCGAGAGTATCGCTTGGTTGCCGGCGGTTCCGCAGACCGGTCCCTGCTGCCTGATTAATAGGTATTGTAAAACTTTATTACGTTTGCCGGCAAGAGCAGAGACTGGCAGACTATAATGGGTGGCTGCATTGCGACAGCATCCCAACCGGCACACCTTTCAGCAACGAACACCGCGCATTCTCAAAGGAAGCGTGCGATTCTCAGTTGGGACGTCAGTCAAGATGGTTTGAAGAGTGGTGCCGGCATAAATGGCGCATTGAATCGTTCGTTTTCAGAGGGACAATCACAGACAGAGCGATTGGCACCCTGCTCGGGGTTTAAGCAACGCTTGTGCCTTCCCCCAAGTATGAGGGGAACAGTTATCTGCCGGAAGGGCGAATAGCTCCAGCTTTCATGCGTGTCTATGCCCAACAGCAGAGTTGCTCAAACGCAGATTTATGAGTCTGTCGGTATTTGGCTGTGAGAGATGGAACTGTAAGACGGGCCCAGCCTATTTAACAGCATTCCTGACTTTCAAGGTTCTCTCCTCTCTCACCCCCTCACCGCCTCAGCTTGCCGTTTGAATGCGCGAGATCCGAAGTTGCCGGTTGCCCGAGGGACCGACGCCTCCGGGTTGCCGGTAAAACTCTCTACCTAGGAGAGTTTGATTTTTTTAGGATTTATTGCAACTAATTATCCGGACTTTAAAACAATCTCTGTCCCGCCCTGTCGATTTCAAGTGCAGCCAATTGTAAATTTATGTGTGCGCAGCCAGCAGGAGGGAAGAAAATATGATATTAGCAGAGCAGCCCGAGGAACACGCCGAAGCGTTTTCCGCACTCGGAAGGAGTTCGCCTTAGCGAGGGGAGGGGCTCCTGTGGGGTGGGGGTTGCCTTTGGGTAGAGGTTCTCGAAAGCTAGGATAAGATGAATTCCCGCGCCGGGCCTTTTCTCAACACCCGCCGCCCCCGGTGGGAAATTGAGGCAGAAAGAGGTTGCTGCGAGCGATAAGCACACAAGGATCGAGGCGCGACAGCTGGGGATCGCGGTTTTTAGCACCCGACCCCCAACAGCCAGCCCCAGCAAACCCCTGAAAACTGGCACCAAAAAGTTTTTAGTTAATTTGGTTACAATTTGAGGATTCTTCACGAGTTCTTCACGTTTGGCCGCTAACCTTAGTGAGATAGGCAGCTCGCTGAAGGGGAACGTTATGGTTGTGCTAAAGAATAAGTTTGATGAAGAGTTAAACCGGCAGGAAACGATGAACGATCGCTCGGGACGGAAGGTTGAGGTGAAGCCGCATCCGGGCGCTGTCCCGATCGTTGCCGAAGGCGATCCAGTGATGGACCGGCCTATCCGCTCAGTTCACGACCGGCAGCCGCACGGTCCAGAAGAGTTGAAAGCGGTTCGCCACTGCCCGATGAGTGTGGGTTCGTTTAAACCGGCGGGGGGTTCCAAGGTTCGCTATCTGGACTTCCAAGGGCATTTCACGGAGATCGGCAATTCTATGTAGTGCCCCTGTGGGACAAAACGCTCCTTGACTGAACTTGCTTCAGCCGGCTGGATCGCTGGCCCACCTCGCGGTCAGAGCGGTTCAATGGCAAATGGGCCACGCAAGCCGGTGTCGCGGGCGGGATGAGTGTCAAAAAATGTAATACAAATGTAACATAAAAAACGCGGATAAATCAGGGTGTTTTGGCGTTCAGGGGCGGTTTTTAATTGCACCTGCCGGTGTCAGACAGTTTCCAATGAGGGCGATCGCGACTGCGGGCAGTTCCGTCAGCCGGTGGAGCGCCACATCGTCAGTCAGAACGGCTTAACAGCTGGCGGCCATATTTCGCAAAATTCCATTACCTCGCGGCGCGGCTGGGGTGCAATGTCGCAGTGGGCCACTCTGCAGGGCAGGTGAGCGATGAGACGCAACTACTCCTGGAGCGTCAGCGCATCCGATTGTTTCACAAGCTGAAATAGGAAGTCTTGCGATCTGGCGGTTAACTCCAGTAAAATTGATAGGGATACCGGCACGATTAGTTTTAGGTTATGGCACTGCTGGGCAGCCGGCTAGTTGCGGCTGGCGTGCCGGTGCTGGGGTGAAACTGCCGGACGGAGCAACGAACACCGATTCATCTTCGATGCTAAATTTAGGCATTGTACGAGAAAAGTTAATTAATGTTAGCTCTTATTTTCTCTATTGTCCTGGCGCTCTAACCTTCAGGAAGACGCTGGCGCGTCTAGGGCGTATTGGCGGTTTCTAAAAAATAAATGACACAAATAAATTAGGCTCTATATCCCCTGAATATTTAAAATCTAGCCAAGATTTATTGGCAATTATAAACTCACGGCGACCAGAAAAGTAGCGTTACGCGGAGCGTAACGCACCCTACTGCTGCCTACACCGGCACTCTAGCAGTATTCACTTAGGTTAGGACAGTAGGACAGGCGGGACGCCTGTCCTACGCCTTTTCCCCTAGGCGACTGATGTCGTAACCAATATGACTACTGCTATAACGCCCTCGCCCCGCCACCCACACAAATTGAAACAAATCCCACGGATTCACAATCATCCGCCTCCATGATATCTTCCCCCGTATTCCTGAAAACACTAACCACCGGCACATGAGTGACGAACAATTCCAGCCAACCCAGAAACCGCAGAAGCGCCTGATGTCCCTCGACGTGTTTCGAGGCATCGCCATCGCCAGCATGATTCTCGTCAACAACCCCGGCAGCTGGGACTATATCTATCCCCCCCTGGAACACGCAAAGTGGCACGGCTGCACACCGGCAGACCTCGTATTCCCCTTTTTCCTGTTTATCGTCGGTGTGGCGATGTCCTTCTCTCTGCGCAAATACACGCCAGAAAACCGGCCCGCAGCAGCGGTTTACTGGCGCATCCTGCGCCGGTGCGCCCTTCTATTTGCCCTGGGGTTGCTACTCGCCGGCACTTCCTTAACCCTAGACTGGCTGCTCAACGGCAAACCCCTGGACTTCGGCACAATCCGCATCATGGGAGTGCTCCAGCGGATCGCAATCTGCTACGCCCTCGCCAGTTTAGCGGTGCTGCACCTGCCGCGAAAAGGGCAGTGGGGGCTGGCGGTGCTGTTACTGCTGGCATACTGGGGGGCGATGCAGCTGGTTCCCGTACCGGGTTACGGTGCCGGCAACCTCTCGCCCAATGGCGAAGGCAGCCTGGTGGGTTATATCGACCGGCTGGTGCTGACGCCGGCGCACCTGCTCAAGCGCGACATCGGTTTTGACCCTGAGGGGCTGTTGAGCACTCTGCCGGCAGTGGTGACGGTGCTGATGGGCTACTTTGCCGGTGAGTGGCTGCGGGTGAGGGAGGCAGAAGCGGAATCCAGCATCCAGCTAGCGCTTGCCGGTGCCAGTTGCCTGATTGTCGGGCATTTGTGGGGGTTTGTCTTCCCCATCAACAAGCAGCTGTGGACAAGTTCCTATACTGTGCTTACTGCCGGTTGGGCGCTGCTGCTGCTTGCCGGCTTGTATTACGCCATCGAGGTGCGCCGGTGGTGCCGGTGGGCGTGGCCATTTGAAGTTATGGGCTTGAACGCTATTTTCCTGTTTGTCGCTTCAGGAATGGTGGCCCGCATTTTGATTAAAACTCATGTCGGTGCCGGTGAGAGCGCGCCGAGCCTTTATACTTGGATATACGAGAAGCTGTTTGTGCCGGCAGCCGGTCAGATGAACGGTTCCCTGGCGTTTGCCCTAACCACGGTGTTGCTGTGGTGGCTGGTGCTTTACGCCCTGTACCGCCGTCGGTGGTTTTTCAAGCTTTAGATGGGGTGGTGCGCGTTCTCAGCCGCCACGGCGGGCGGGCAGCCACGGGGGCGATTGCTGCCAATTTAAACTTAATAAGGAACCGCCAAGAGGCCAAGGACGCCAAGAAGGAAGAAGAATCAGGAAGAGGTACAGCTGATGATAGGTTGTTAGAGGGGCTTATTTTAGCACAGTTTTGCAGAAATGTCAAGGAGTGCCGGCGGTAAAGAGGGGTGGGGTGCGCGGTTGAGCGCACCGAGCGTATTGTGTTGTGGCATTAGAGGCGCTGGAGCAAGTTGCGACCGTGGGTGTCGGTGCCGCAGGTGGTTAGCAAATTGCAGGCGGCGCTGAGTTCCAGCACCTGCTCGGTTTGCTTGGGGCTGGGGCACCAAGGTTTGGGGTTATTGTAGGCGTAGTAAGCTTCTGCGGCGTCGATACCGAGTTCGGCAGCGGCGGGGACTAGCTGAGTGGCTGGTATGCGGTAGCGAGCGGGGTGAGCCAGAACTGCCAGCCCACCGGCACTGTGAATGGCAGAAATGACACTGCCGGCGTGACAGTTACTCCCTGCGGCTGCCTTGCCTTGCAGGTAGGGCTCCATGTGCGGGTGCTGTGGGTCGAAGGCATAGCCGAGAATGTGCACCTCACAGCCTAGCAGATCGGCGTTGATTTCTACGCCGGTCCAGAGGTGGGGCAGCGGGGATGCGGCGACTGCTGGACGCATCGCCCGATCGCTGAACTTTTGCCGGTCGTCTAGCCAGCGCTGAGCGACTTGGTAGCCGCCGACGCTGTGGTGATCGGTGATGGCCAGCCCTTTCAGGCCAATTGCGATCGCTTGCTCAATCAATTCTTCTGGCTTCAAATGGCCATCGGAGAAGGTTGTGTGCATGTGAAAGTTGTGCGAGCGCGGACAACTTTCAGCACCGATCGTCTGAAAGACGTGCTTTAGTGCTGGCATATTCTGTGCTGCCGGCTTCGGTGAGCGAGAAGCCCAAGCAAGATTGACCGCATTGACCGCCATAAGTGTCTGACCGAGGAATTTATCTGTGTCTACTATATCGAAATATTTCTTAAAAAACAGCGAGTCAGGGCTGCTGGCCTTTAGGGAGGTGCTGGACAGTGGGGCCGGCTCAAGGGTGCCACCGTTTCGCCTCAACATGAGGTGGATTGCGTTTGCTGGACATGCTGGCGGTGGCAAAAGTTCCGCTGCGGTGGCGTCGAGCGTGCCGACCGGCGACTGGGGTGCCTGGAGGTGGCCCGGACAGGGTTCCCGGACCAATGCGCATTCATCTGAGCTGAGAGCGCCGGCAGGTTGGTTATAGCGGTTTTAGTGGAGTTGTGAGAGCTGATAAGTCCTGTTTACGTCCACATCCAGATTGATCGCAAAACATTTAGAAAGCCTAGAGTGGCTGTTACTGGTGCCGAATACCACTTGGGCGGGGAAATGTGCTATAATATACTATTTTTTGGGGGGAGTTGTATAAATACCTATCAGCGATGGAAAAATGTTTTTCTAGATTTAGCATCTTAGTGTGCCGGAATTGAATTGAACATATAACTTTTGCTGATAATTGCACGGCACCGGCTTCCTAGGCAGCTTTGTTCCAGTGAGCGGTGGGAGCGCTGCAGGCAGGAAATGCAGGGACATTGCAGGGGGACAGGCTCAACAGGTGGCTGTTGCCTGTGTGGAATGCGCCGTATCCTAAAATTCTTTTGTTCGATCAGCTGTGGAGTGGGCGAAAGCCGGCTGCACGAGAGGGCTGAACCGCGCTTAGCGCGTCAGTTGCAGAAAGCCGGTGGTTGCGGTCACTCACAGGCGAGGGAAAGGCGGTGAAGCTTGCTGTCAGGCGTGGGGAAGCAGGTTCTGGCGGGTGCCCTAACCGCAACTCCTACAGGAAAGCAGGGGAGTGAGAGTGGAGTGTTGAGGGTTGTTGAGGGAGGGGGTGATTGTTCCACGGATCGCTCAACACTCTGCAACTCATCACTGATCATTCCGCCCCCGGTCCTGAGTTGCGGGCTTCCCAGGCCAGGTCTAAGAGGGCTGTCCAGCGCTTTTGCACCTGTTTTGGCGTGCACTGGAGGGCTTGGGCGATTTCTGGCTCGCTGGCACCGGCGCGTTTGAGATCCAGCAGCTGGCGCTGTTGGGGGTTGAGCTTGCTGAGAAATGCTTGCCACTGCTTTTGTGGCATGCCCAAGTTTTGATCGAGGTCGGCACCCAGCCACTGGTGGACGAGTTTCCAGTTGTGAGAGCGAGCGAACTTTTCGACGTGGTACTTGAAGCGCTGCTGCAGGTAGTCCCGCTGGCGAGCCGACAGACCGAGGATTTCGTCAATCTCCTGAGCGGACATGTCTTGCAGTTTCAAGATTAGGTAGTCAATGCAGTCTTTTTGGCCTTGGGCCTCCAGGTACTGTACCAGTTCGGAGATGACTCGATCTCGCAGGACGGCCTCAGCGGGGTCAACGGTCTCGGCAACCATCTGCTCCCGCACCTGCTGGGCGGCGTGGGAGCGACTTTGGGCTTCGGCTTCCTCGCCTTTGGGGAACTCAACCGCCTGCTCAATGTCGAGGACCGTTTCCGCCGGCTGGCCGCTGGCAAAGCCTTGGGCCCGCAGGACAATCAGCTGCTGGGCACCCCGACCGGGCAAGCTGATGCGGCGCTTGGCGAAGTGTTCGGTAAAGGCCATGTATTCTGCCAGTTCCAGCGGGGTGCGGGGGGTGTAGCCCTCAGGCAGTTGGTTTTCCCGGCGGAAGGCGCGCAGGGACTCCATGTAGAAGCCTTGCAGGAAGTCTTCAATCAGGTTGTAGCGAGCTTGGAAGCCCAACCGCGCCCGCAGCGGGGCGATGTGCCGGTACACCATCGCGCTCAGGTTGCTGTGCAGTTCGACGCGCCCCTGTTTGGAGCCCAGCTCGTAGTATTCCAGGCACTTTTGCAGCCGGTGCCGCGCCAAGGCCACCTGCCAGGAGCGAATTTGACCAGATTTTTGGATGCGAGCGCTTTTTTGGCAAATCCGCTCGATTTCTTTGGCAATGCGCATGGCCACATCCGGCACGCTCTTGGTTGTTGATTGCAGCTTTTCGCGCAATTCTTTCTCCATTTGGTTGGCGAGCGCTGGGGTGTCCATTGCCGGCAGGGAGCTGTTTTCTGATAGGTCGTCATCGTGGCCATGCCGAGGGGCTTGGCTGCCGGCATCCGCTGGTTCTGGGTTGATGCCGAAAGTGTTGGAGGTTTGATAAAAAGAGTTTGCTAGTGGGGAGTTCATAGTTTTGCCTCTGGTGACGCACCGAACGCGATCTGCAAAGAACTAGGGGTTAGGGGGAGGATGCTGGGGGTGGTGCCACCCGCTCGACCCTCTCAACTGTCTACATTTCGACTTTAGGCAGCTGTAATTATCTCCAGGGGTTTGAGGTTGCTACTATCCATATCGTCCAATCTGGGCAAGTTGCCGGTGCCCAGGCTGGCTGGAAGCCGGCCCGAGCTGGAGGTGATGCGTCCCACTGGTTCACGATTGCGCAAACTCTTGCTGGATAAGCACTCCCCGCCATGCTGACCTGCTGTGACTGACCCTATAGGGGTGAGGGGTCACACCCCTACCCTACAGACACTTCCGAAACTGGTCAGCACCATGATGTGCCAGATCGAAAATTGGCACACAGATCGGTGGATTGTGAGGAAACTTCTGATATTTGCGCCGGATTGTTGGTGTAAGCCGGGAAGGTTTTTCAATTAATCGGTGTGGGGGTTGCAAGGCTCTTGTGGGGGCGGGTTCGCCGCAGAGGTGTGCCGGCACCACCGGCGGTCTGCTTTCCTCGCCCCTGTAGCTGTGGGGGTCAAGAGGGCCTTCATTGCAAGCTTCTAACACCAAGTCTACTTTCCGTTCGGGAATCACCCCACCCGGACACCCTTGCAATCGCTCCTGTGAGACACCCCATTTGGCGAGCTACACCCGACGCGCTCCCCTTTCAACAGTGCGTTACCGAACGAAACGGAGGAAGCTTTGCAACTCTCTTGACCCCTGGCAGACGCTTCCCAAGGCCGGTGCCGCTGGCGGCGGGGCGCACCGGCTTTTGACACGACGCACCAGACCCCGACATCATCCCACCGCTGCGACCCCAACGCGCTGCACCAGATGCCAAAATTGCTCTTCTGACTGGATGATGTATCCTGGGTCAGTCTCTCAGGGCATTTAGAAAATATTATAATTTATCTTTTTGCGCTCTTTTATGGTAAAGGAGAGGGCGTGGGGCGTGGGGCGTGGGGCGTGGGGCGTGGGGCGTGGGGCATGGCGGCGGGAGTGGCGGCGGGAGTGGCGGCGGGAGTGGGGCATCGGGTTAGTGATGGACTTCTAACCGAGAGATTTGGTGAAGAAAGCCGGTTTCTCACCCCCCACGCGAAAGCCGGTGTCCAAGAAACCGGGTTCCTGCGCGAATTTTGGCATCCTAAGCGAGATTTTGCTAAGAAAGCCGGTTTCTGACCCCCCACGCGCTCACCCTTGTCCAAGAATCCAAGAAACCGGGTTTCTGCGAGAATTTTGGCATCCTAAGCGAGATTTTGCTAAGAAACCCGGTTTCTGACCCCCCACGCGAAAGCCCGCCGACAAGAAACCGGGTTTCTGCGACAAGTTTTGCATCCCTACCCGAGAGATTTGGTTAAGAAAGCCGATTTCTCAGCCTGTGCGCGACTACAAAGAAACTCTAGGAGTCAAAGCTGGACTCAGGGCAAGAAAGCCGGTTGCTTCCGCTTGACATGAAACCCCCATCGCTATAAAATAGTAACAAGCGGGTTTCTCCAACTCCTACCCGGCACCCGGCATGAAGGAACAATGCATCCAAGCCTCTCTCGCCTTGATTCAAGAACTCCTCATCTGTCCCCGTGGGGAGGAAAACCAAGTCCTCAACAGGTCTGGAGGATTTGGTAGATCAGGGATTTGTGCCAGGTGGGGATAGGTAGCGGTGTTATTTGAATGTTGATGGCTTGTTAGCGACCCAGATATTGGAATCATTAATAATGGAGATTATGATATGACTTTAGTGATTTCTGAGGAAATTGTAAAAGCGAGTGGATTGTCCGAAGAGGAACTGCTACTAGAAGTTGTTTTGCTGCTGTTTAAACAGGATAAGATTAGCTTAGGGAAAGCGGCGGAATTGTTAAGCATGTCCCAGATTGGCTTGCAGAAGATCATGGCTAATCGCGATATTTGTGTTCATTATGATGTGGCTGAATTGCAGGAAGATATCCAGCATTTGACAGCAAAGGGATGGCTATGATTGTTGTTAGTGACACTTCTCCCCTCTGTGGGTTAGCCATCACGGGTTATCTCTGGTTACTGCAACAGCTTTACGGACGGGTGTTAATTCCGCCGGCGGTTGTGGATGAACTGAGGCGAGGGGGTGAGGACGATCCGCGCATTACAGGCGTGTTATCTCTAGATTGGATTGAGATTTGTCAGCCCCGAGATATCCTACTGGTGGAAACCCTACAAACCGAGCGAAATTTGGATCGGGGAGAATCTGAAGCCATCGCCATAGCGTTGGAACTGAGTGCAGACGAATTGTTGATTGACGAACGTTTAGGACGCAGGGAAGCTGTCCGTTTGGGGCTATCCATCACGGGTTTATTGGGGATTTTGCTCGTGGCTAAACGCCGGGGATGGGTGACAGCGATTCAACCGATAATCGATAATCTGATTGAGCAAGCGAGTTTTCGGGTGAGCGCTCGCGTTTATGCAGAGGTGTTAGCTGCAGCGGGCGAATAAACCGGCTTTCTGGACGAAAAATCTAGGAGGCTAAGTGAGACTCTGGGCTAGAAAGCCGGTCTCTCCAGCTTGACATGAAACCCCGAACGCTATATAATATAGAAAGCACCCCAAATCCTCAACCAACACCCGGAACTCATCGACCTGTCTTGCGTGGTTAACCTCCTAACCGAGAGATTTGGTTAAGAAAGCCGGTTTCTCAACCCCCACGCCCTCGCCCCCAGACAATAAACTGGGTTTCTGCGACAATTTTTGCATCCTAACCGAGAGATGTGTTAAGAAAGCCGGTTTCTCACCCCCCACGCGAAAGCCGGTGTCTAAGAAACCGGGTTTCAGCTAAGAAACCAGGTTTCTGGTGCGCGAGAAATAAACCTCGCCGTTATAACCCCATTATATATTGCCCGAACGCCCGGAACACCCTGTAGAGATTGTCTTGCTTTTCTATCAAGCAGCGCCGGGATAAAGATTGAAGCGAATTGAGTAAATCCGAAGGTGGCACTGTTACAGTTTCTAGCAATTTCGCCAGGTTGACCGGCTCGCTGTATTGAGCCAACCGGCACATCACTTGTTTTTCGATTTCCGATAACCGCTCCCACTGTTACTGGAAAACATCCTTCAAATCTGCCGGCAACAAAATGGGATGATTGGGGAATAAATCAGTCACGCCTAATCCCACTTCTTGAATCAGAGATGCGACGCTTTTTAAGCATAGCGGATTCCCTTGGTAGCCGTCAAGGAGTGCTGACTCATTCTGGAGGTTCGCCAACCCGTAATCCCTCAAAATTGCCCGACCGGCTTCCCTATCCAACCCAGCGAGTTGTAAAATCTTAATCGGAGTAGTTTGGCTGTTCTCTTTCGCCACTTCTCGCGGGAGTTCCCACCCGATTAACACAAAGCAACTTTGATGGGATAATTTTTCTACTTGTTGGAAGAGCGAGCGATAGTCTTGACAGCCGGCTTTGTACTTTCCCGCCAATTCGCCGGTACTGAAAAGGTGCTGATCGTCATCTAAGACGACTAAACAGCGATAGTTTTGTAAATGCTGAAGCAGAGGTAATAGCCCAGATTTACTTTTGGGTGTGTCGGGTCTTTCTGACGGTGAAAAAAAGTGGTGTAGACGCTCTTGAAATTCAGCTAGTGTCGGGGATGTCTCCAGACTGCACCAAATAACGTATTCAAACTCATCTTTTATTTGCTGTACGAGTTTCACGGCTAATGTGGTTTTGCCGATTCCGCTGATGCCGGTGAGGGCTATCAGGCGACAGCGTTGCTGTAAAATCCAGTTTGTCAGGGTTTCCAGTTCGCCGGTGCGTCCATAAAAAGCACCCAACTCCGGCATCTCACTTAAATCTTGATGTATTGGGGGTTGTTGGGGGTTGGATGTTTGTTCGGTTTGCCGGTTTGAGTTTGGGACATTGGGTGAGTGTGGCGTGTCTCCACAGATGTTAAAGCTATCGCTAACATCAACGCTGTTATGTGTGAAGTTGTTAAAAACATTTGAATTCTGCAACCTCTCCATTGTCGAGCGAAAATTCGTTTTACTGACCTCTTCCCCTAACTCTTCTGAAAGTATCCGCCACAATTGCGAACCGGCATTCCTCACACTACTTTCCGAACAGTCCGAATCCCTAGCTATTTTCTTGTATATTTGACCTTGCAAGGTCCCTCGCAGTACCGCTTCTTGTAAGTCGTCCAGGTGCTGGCCGGTTTTGGCAAACACTATCTGATCGGCCAGCTGTAACATTTCTTTAAGATTCATGGGGCTGTAAGATGCAAGCGTTTGGTATATGATAGCACAGGTCTGACATTTTTGCACATTTTTGTACATTTTACGATAAATTTAGATTTTTCCGGGTGAAATTCGGTGAACCGGGCGCGGCAAATTTGAACATTTATTGACTGTTCAAAGTTATAAATTAAAAGCACAATGTAAATTGTAGGGTTTGAACGCTTGCTGTTCTTGGCAGTGTATTGGTTTCAATCAACATGATTCAGTGGGGTCAAAAATGAGTAAGTGGTATCCTGGGGCAAACAGTTGGGAAAACAAAGGGTCTTATAAGGTAAAATATAAATATGACGATAATGGGAAGTGTACCGATATCCTTATGGCTCGTTCGAGTTTAACTGACAAACAAGCTGACGATGACCACATTCACATTTACAAGGTTGGCGAAACTGGCCAAGGCGCTACTTTTAAAGACGCTCAAGGTAGAGTGCTCAACTTATCTGATTATGACATCCAACAGATTCTTTCTGGGGCAAGACCTCTTTGGTAGGAAAATTTTATTAGTTTAAGGAAGGGAGCGCTGCCTTGTAAGTTGAACCGATATCGTAGGTTGGGTTGACGCAAGTCACCCCAACTTTTCCCTCAGAACCTTATCGATTATCAGCATAGCAAGGCGACTCACCTCATAGCAAATACCTGGCCTGACGAGGCGAGTATGGGGAGCGAACACTACACCAAAACCATGAGCGAGCGCACTTCTCACAACCCCCAAACCGTGCGGTGCTGTAGAAAGTGCGTTCGCCCCTTTCCGTTTTTCGGTTTGATGCCCATTTCCCAGATACTTGCCCTGTCCGCCTGTCACACCGGCACCCCCAATATTCGCACCGGCATCCGTAAGTATATCACAATTATAGCGGTATTTTTCTTTCCCGGCTCTCGGAATGTGTTGGGGAGGTTATGCGCGGCGAATCATATCTCGGCGGCGATTTTTAGGATTGGCTTTTATGAAACCCTCCTGGGGGAAAAGCACCCGCCGGTGGGGTTGGCGCTGAAGCAAACCCAGGAGTGGATGCGGGAAGCGCCGGTGGCGGAGCTGTTAGAGTGGATTGGGGGTTGCCGGTTGATGCGTGAGGGATGCCGGCAGGAAATGTGCTACGATCCAAGGAAAAGGGGCTAAAGCCCAACTACGAACCTTATAATCGCCCTATTATTGGGCGGTATTTTGCGCGGGTGGACAGGAAAAAGGGCTAAAGCCCAACAACGAACCTTATTAGAGGGAGTAGAACATTATGTCATCAGCAGCACTCAAAGATTTGGTGGAGATGGTAGAGGCTTTACCGAGTGATGTACAGGAACAAGTGGTAGAGCATTTGCGCGAGTATATTGCCGATCTTCAGGATGATCAGAAGTGGGATGCGTCATTTAGTCGAACCCAGTCAGCGTTGGTGGCGGCGGCGCGACAGGCTAAACAGGAACGAGCTGCGGGAAAAGCAACTGCGATGGATTATGATCAGTTATGAAATCTGAAGTTCTTCCTTCGTTTTGGGCGGAGTATCGCAAGTTAAGTGATAATGTTCGGCAACGTGCCCGCAAGGCATATCAGCTGTGGGCTGAGAATCCGTTTCATCCATCTCTTCATTTCAAGTGCATCAACCAAGAAGAGAATATTTGGTCAGTTAGAGTCACGCGGGGGTATCGAGCATTGGGATTCAAAGAGGAAGACACTGTAACGTGGTTTTAGATTGGCACCCATGAAAATTACGAGCAGTTCTTTGGCTAAAGTGGGATCCTAAATCTTTCCCCCTCTGGGGTGGTATCTTGGATCGCTCTACAGGTGCAGAAGAAGGAAAAGAGGCGCTATCCCTTGGTTCAGAAACCCGGTTTCTCCACCCCCCGCAACCAAGAAACCGGCTTTCTGCGACAATTTTTGCATCCTAACCGAGAGATTGGTTCAGAAACCCGGTTTCTCAACCCCCCGCAACAAGAAACCCGGTTTCTGGATCGCCCTAGCTGCTGACTGCAGCAGCGATACCCGCCACCGCTTCCCACCCCAACCCTTGCCGCACTATGGCCAACTCAGGGCCGGTAAAATCTAAAATGGTTGACACCTGGTATCCCGCCTCCTGGCCATTGTCCACAATCAGATCCACTAACTTGTCCAGCCGGTCAAACAGCTCCGCCTTACCGGCAGGTTTCTTGGGTTCCGCCCCGTCGGGCGTCTCTTCGTCGCTAAGCAAATGAGCTGAAGTGGAAATAATCGGATTCCCCAGCGCCTCCAACAGCGACTGGCACACGGGATGATCCGGCACGCGAATCCCAGTCGTTTTCCGTTTGGGGTTCATCACCAGTTTGGGCACTAACTTGGTTGCCGGCAAGACGAACGTGTATGTCCCAGGAATCAGGCGCTTCATAATCCGGTACGCTGAATCCGTCACCACCGCGTAGTGCGCTACGTTGGACAGGGAGGGGCACAGGAACGTCAGGGGCTTGTCGTTGGACAGCCGCTTGATGTGCCTGACGCGCTCTACCGCTGATTTGGCGTTCAGATCGCAGCCAATCGCGTACACTGTATCCGTAGGATATAGCATTACCGCTCCATTCTGGAGCGCGTCCTTAATTTCCTCGATTCTGCGTGCTTGGGGAGTCTGCGGGTGGATTTCGTAAAGAGTAGCCATTGGATTTTATATTTTAGATTTCACTCTTAGCATTCCATATAAAATCTAAAATCTAAAATCTAAAACCGCCAATGAAAAAGATTGCTTACCTTGACTGTCCCACCGGAATTGCCGGCGATATGTGCCTGGGTGCCCTGGTGAGCGCCGGCGTTCCGCTAGATTACTTAATCGAAAAGCTGAACGGGCTGGGAATTTCCCAGGAGTGCGAGTTGCGCGCTGAACTGGTCGATCGCAGCGGTCAGCAGGCAACTAAAGTGCATGTGGACTTAAAAAAGATGGCGGGACAGCCGGCAGCCCTGTCAAGAGCCGGCGAACTGGAACCGGGGGAACCTTTGGAAGCGCCTACCTTTGACCAACACCACCACTCCCACGAACACCACCACTCTCACGAACACCACCACTCCCACGAACACCCCCACTCCCACGAACACCACGCCGAACACGAACACCACTCCCACGAACACACCCGCCACTTGCCAGAAATTGAGGGGATGATTGTGGCGGCGGGACTGCCGGCACAGGTTGAGGCGTGGAGTCTGGCGGTGTTTCGCAAGCTGGCTGAGGCGGAAGGGGCGGTGCACGGGATTGCGCCAGACAAGGTGCATTTCCACGAGGTGGGGGCGACGGATGCGATTGTCGATATTGTCGGGACTTGTCTGGGGCTGGACTGGCTGGGGATTGAGGAGCTCTACTGTTCGGCTTTGCCAACCGGCGGCGGCACGGTTTGGGCGGCGCACGGACGCATGCCGGTGCCCACACCGGCTGTCCTGAAGCTGTGGGAAATGGGACAGGTGCCGGTGTACAGCAATGGCATTGAGAAGGAGTTGGTGACGCCCACCGGCGCGGCGATTGCCGTCACCCTAGCAGCCGGTTTTGGCAAACCCCCCGCCATGACTCTCGGGCGCGTTGGTTTGGGTGCCGGTTCCCGCAACTTGCCGGTGCCCAACATTTTGCGACTGTGGGTTGGCGCTGAGTCATCCAGCGCACCCTCACCCCCCAGCCCCCCCCATGAAGGGAGAGGGGGAGGAATTCCCAACCCCCAACCTTCTTCCCTAGAAACAATTGCGGTGCTGGAAACACAAATTGACGATCTCAGTCCGCAAGCCATTGGCTATGTGTTCGAGGCGCTATTTGACGCCGGCGCTTTGGATGTGTTTACTGTGCCTGCCGGCATGAAAAAAAGCCGCCCCGGCGTGTTGCTGACTGCTATCTGCCATCCTGAAAATCAGCCGGCGTGTGAGGCAGTTATCTTTCGGGAAACTACTACTTTGGGGATTCGCCGGTCACTTCAGGAGCGCTCAATTTTGCTGCGGGAGATTGTGCCGGTGCGAACGCCATTAGGGGAGGTGCGGGTGAAAGTTGCCAAATCTAGCGATAATAATAGTATCATAAATGTGGGGCCGGAATATGAAGATTGCGCGGCGCTAGCCCGGCAGCACAATCTCAGCTGGCGCGAGGTGCACCGGCTGGCGCTGCAAGCTTGGCACAGCCGGTAGGGTGCCTATAGCAGCAGACAGTAAGTTTAGTACAAGGTATCTCACTTGCTAGTAGAGACAGGGACAGGCGAGACGCCTGTCCTACGTCCTAACCTAAGTGGCTACTGCTATAATGCTGCTTTTCCCTTAAAAGGAGGCAGAGCCTCCAGAAAGGCGTTCCCAGGCTGTAGCCGCAGGCTTCCCGTAAAAGTGCCTGGGAACGAGGGAATGCGCCATAGCTGACTGCCGTTTTTTCAATCCAAAATCCAAAATCCAAAATCCAAAATAGGTGTCAGACAGTAATGCCAGCTGGGGAAGCAGTTGAACTCAGGATATTTTCAATCTGAGCCGGCGTTAGATTCGGGTTAGCCTGCAACATGAGGGCAATCACACCGGCAACATAAGGAGTTGCCATCGAAGTGCCATCGAGCGAGGCGTAGCTGTTATTTGGCGTCGCCGATCTGACATCCACCCCCGGCGCAACCACGAAATCGTAAATCCCCAGCAAGCTGCTGGCAGAATTGGAGAAGTAAGCAAGCTGGCGGTTGCGATCAACAGCCCCGACTGCGATTGCCAAATCTTCTGCCGCCCTGATAGCTGGGTCATCGGGCACATTCCCGCCGGCACCCTTCTCATTGCCTGCGGCGATCGCGGCAACCACACCGCGCTGTCTGGCTTCAGCAAGGGCGGCGGCTGTCTGTGGCAGGGAAGGATCTCCCGGAGAGTTGCCCAAGCTCATTTGCAGCACCCGCGCTCCGTTGTTAACCGCGTACCGAATTCCAGCAGCAACGGCACTATCAAATTCTTCGACAGTCCGAAAATCTCCTAACACCCTCACCGGCATTATTGTAGCATTGTACGCAACTCCTGTCACTTCAAAGGGATTCCCCAAATCATCGGTGCCGTCAGTGCCATTTCTTGCCGCCGCAATGATGCCGGCTACGTGAGTTCCGTGAAGTTCTTCAGCATCGTTATTGGAGGGGTCGGCATCGCCATCGGCAAAGTCGTATCCCTGAACGTCGTCGATGAACCCATTGCCGTCATTATCAATGCCATCGCCGGCAACTTCATCGCTGTTGCGCCACAACCTGCCTTGCAAGTCACGGTGTTTGAGGTCAATGCCGGTATCCAAAACCGCGACGGTGACGCCCGCGCCGGTATATCCCCTCGCCCACACGTCTGGAGCGTTGATTAAATCCAATCCGTAATTATTCACCACAGGACTGGGAACATCTGCAAATGGGGTGGTTTCCCCAATGGCACCGGCAACTGCGGCGGCGGCATTCACCAGACCGAAACCGTAGTTGGAATTGAAATTGCCCTGGGATGTGCTGGTGTTGGTTTGACCGGCAGCCGGTGCCGCCGACACACTTAGGCTGTAGTTCGTATCCCCCTGATACTGCTGAACCCTAATAAAATAGGTGCCCGGATTTAAAGTGCTGATGTTAATCGCCTCTGCAGCGCTGCCCGATTCTATTGACCGGCTCAAAATCTCAATTTGATCGACAATCGCACCGTCATTATTGAGGTCTTCCGCTAAGTACAGATCGGCATCCGCGCTCAAGCCATTCAGGCTGAGGCTGACGCTGCTAACCGTATTGAGACTGAAGCGGTACAGGTCGTCGAAATCCGCATTCCCGACAAAATCCGTCAGGGTTTGGGTAGCGCTCAGGGTGCCAATGTCACGCGCCGCGTTCGGGGTTTGACCGGCTAAGTCTTGCGGAACGTTGGCGAGGGGCGAAGCTGACAGGCTCAGGGTATAGTTCGTATCGCCGGCGTACTGCTGAACCGCAACAAAGTAGGTGCCCGGTTGCAAAATTCTGCTGAGTGTTTCGTCACTGTTACCGCCTGTTGCGGAGGAATCGATATACTCATCGAAATCAATTTCGCCATTGCCATTAAAGTCCTGTATCAGCGACAGGTCAGCATCCGCACTCAACCCGCCGAGGGTCAAGCTGAAGTCGCTAGTTGCGCTGATGCTGAACCGGTAGATATCCTCAAAGTTTGCATCGCCGACAAAACCGCTAACCGTTCTGCTTGCGAGGGTGCCGAGGTCGCTCGCTTCGTTCAAGTTGGCAGGAACTTGACTTGGAGTGGCTGCGCGTCCTTCAAACTGGCCAAATTCCAAATAGTGCTTTATGGCACTCAAACCGCCGGGACTGACAGCGGCTGCTACATCCGAGTTCTGCGCTAAATAAAAGCCGGTGTCGAAGCCTGGGCCAAAGTCACGGTTTTCATATTGACCGAACTTGACGAAGTGCTCGATGCCGGTGAGTTCGTCTCGCTGGACTGCTGCAGCTACGTCTGGGCTGTCTTCCAGATAAATGTCGGTATAGAATTCTGAGAAGGGGTCCCTGTTTTCTTCCTGGCCGAAATTGATGAAGTGTTCCAGCGCCGTGATTTCGCCTGTGGCCACTGCCTCTCCGACATCTGGGTAATATAAGGTATAAAAGTCCGGATCGAAGAGGACGCTGGGCTGCCGGTCTTCAAATTGACCGAACTGGGTGAAGTGGTCCAACCCACTGCTGAACCCGCCACTGGCCACTGCCCCCGCCACATCCGGGTTCTCCGCCAGATAGTAGCTTTCGTCGAACAGAGTATTGATATCTAACATTGCCCCTAACTTTCTACCTGAAGATAGATGTAATTTATTTTATTCTCACATAGAAGTCGAGGCGGTGTAATAACTTAACAAAAATTTAAAGTTTTCGGTCAGGCGTAAGCCACAGTAGCGCTCCAGAGGAGGGCACCCTACTGTGCAAAAAAGGCAAGTTGGGAGCCGGTGCTCCCTTGCCTTGCCTGACCTGGAAAGAGAATATCGGTTGGGCTTTTTAATTAATCGATAATATCTGCTTCCCGATTCAAATTGCGCTGAGAGGTTTGAATGCCCTCACGGACTTTGGCTCGTGCGGCACTGGCAGCATCTTCAGCGGCGTTCTGGCCTTGACGCGCTATATCTTTGCCCCGCTCGGCGGCGTTTTCAAAAGCCCGCTGCGTCGTCTCAATGTCTCGACTGACTTTGTTTCCGAGCCGGTCTGCTGTATCTTGAGCGGTTTCCTTGGCTCCTTCTACGAAATCTCGGGTATTTTCTCTGAGATTTTCGCTGCCGGTTTTAGCATTTTCGGCAAACTCCCGAGCGTTGCGCTGGGCAGTTTCTTTCACGTTTTCGCCAATTTCACCGATCTTCTCAGGGGCCTTCTGAACGCCTTCCCGGAAGTTCTCTCCCGTCTGATTGCGGTTCTTCAGGTTTTGCTGAGCGTTTTCCACCAGGGCTTGAGCTTTCCGGTCGGCTGCTGAGGTGTCTCTTCTGGGATCGACATCACTGTAGTCGTTCATCCCGCCCCTGTATTCAGAGGTCACAGCGCCCTCGGGAACTTCCTCCCTGATTTGGTCTGAGGTTTTCGCGAGTGCGCGAGGAGTGTTAGAGCAAGCTGCGCTAATAAATAGCAGCAGTCCGGCCATAAAAACCGTTAAAACTTTATCCAGTCGGAGCCTTTTCAGAAAGGCAATGATTCTCTTCATAGAGCCACTCCGTTGAGGTTGAGCGAATCAAACCGCTTTCTCGTCTGAAAGCGAATTTTTTTGTACCAATCTCGTACTAAAATTTGTGGGGGACTCAAACTCCCCTCACTTCTGTATAGAATAAAACAAAAATCTCGGTCCCTGCCTCTATCAAAGGTTGCATTCTCGCTGGCAACTCAATGCAGCTCAGGTGTGATGCGAAAAAGCCCTCAAGCTGGGGCTAGCCGCTGTGGCGGTAAGTCGAATTGCCGGTGAGGGCTGCAAGGCAATCGCTGGGATAGCGGGGGAAGCTGAAAGGGGAGTATCCCATGTTTGCAAAAATATAGCAGTATCGCAGTATGCACTTAGGTTAGAACATTAGACCTTCAGGGCAGGCGTCCCGCCGTACATACGTCTATATAGCAGTAAGCATTTAGGAAACGTACATTCCGTTTCTCAGTACCTCACAAAGGATGAAAAAGGCTCTTAGCTGTGTGACTTATCAGCCGGATTTTCTGCCCTATCTTTCAGGAAGCCGGAGGCATCTTGAAAAACCGCACCGGCTCTCTCTAAAAGCTTCGCATTTGGGTCGCTGCGGTTGAAGACCGGCTGGCGCTGCGCCGGCATCTCCCCAACATCCTCTAGCAGGGATTTGTCTCCCCCAAGTTGCCGGTTAAAAGTCTCAGTTTTCAGAGGCTCAGATCCCTGGTAGAGCAATCCCGATCCGCCAGGCTGGCTATCAGTTGTGGACGTGTCACCGCCGATGGCTGCGGCAATCACTCGCGTGGAGATTGGCTGCTGGCTGGCTCGCTGGCGCTCAGAGGTTGGTTTTGCGGTGTTCGCCTGAGGCTCAGGAGACATCTTGTAGTTAGTGTAACCATCTCCACCATTCTTGTGGGGGTTGTTCATCCGATACATTTTTGCTATCAATTGCTGTCAATTGATAGCAAATACATAAGCTGGGAGGCTAGCTCTCAGCCAAGGCGTATCAACCAATGCCCGCAGGAAGATCCCGCGAGCACCATTTAGATCCCTGTCCATGACCCGCCCGTCGCTCTTGGACTTAATCACTCTCGCTCCGCCGATTTTGACAATCTCGCCAGTCCAAGAGACGGTCTTGGAAGTGTAAGCTTCATTGATGTCGGACAGGAGGATTGTGCCTGTCTCCCAAGCTTTCCACTCCAAGTGCTTCTTGAACGCATAGTGAGATAGGGTCAGCATCTGGCGCACAGTCTTGGACTTGATTTTGCGCCGGGACTTGCTCACCATCTGAGACGATTCAAAACTGGGCAGGAGAATTACGTCAAAGTTTTCGACAAAGAATTTGGCCGTCTTGTGGTGCAGCTCTTTGACTAAGTGCTGCACTTTGCATCGGATGCGGTCAGCAGCTTTTTTAAAGCGCCGCTTTTGAGCTGACTTGGCTTTACTGATTTTTGAGATAAGGCGGTCAAGCTTAAAGCAGAACTTTTGAATCCGCAGATTGGCGTCATCGCCAATCCACCCACAAGACGATTCGGAGAAAAAAGTTATGAAGGTTCGGACACCGGGATCTAAGGCAACCACCCGCCCTTGGTTTTCGGGCTGGCGCGGCTGCACTTCTTGGGAGATTGTCAGGTAATACTCCCCATAGGCCATCGTTAGACGGCCATCGCTAAAGTCTTCCGGAAGAGTCTCGGCAAAGCGCATCTCTCCGAGGAGCGTGTGATAGACGCCGCGCTCACTGATTGCAGTTTTGGGAATAAAGATGGTCTGCTGCCTGTCTCTGCGGCTGCGGAACGTGCATTTGCGAAATTGGCCGTCTTTGGCAAAGCCACGCTTGGCTTCTCTGACCGCAGTGCAAGCGTCCTTCACGGCGATTTTCTTGATTTGATAGGGCACCGATTTCGCCCATTCAGGTAAGGCTCCCATAACGATGGGAGCGACAGCCATCCATTTGGCCTTTGTTTCTGGCTGCAGGAGGTATTTGATAGTGTGATTGTACGTATACCTGGACACCCCAAACCACTGTTTCAAAAGCGCCCTTTGACTAGAGCTTGGGAATATTCGGATCTTCCGAGATTTCCTTGCGGTATCGCAATCGTCCGTGCATGCGGCAACTGTAGCTTGCTTCCGCGAAGCGGTAGACATGGAGGATGGCGAGAAGAGGGACGCTATCGCGTCCCGCTTCGCTATCCGATGTGAGTTCGGATTCTGGGCAGTGAGGGGGTTCGCTGAGAACCAAGAGCTGCCCACCGTTTTGCTGCGCCATGAAGTCAAACAGCTCAAATCCGAATCGGCAGAGCCTGTCACGGCAGGCAACCACAAGTGTGAGCTTATCGCCGCGCATAAGTCTGACCAGTAGGGCTTGCAGTCCTTTTCGTTTAAAGTTAAGTCCTGAGCCGATATCTTGGATGATTTCGGCTCCGGGGTAGCGCTCTCGCATGAATTCAACTTGACGGGTGAGGTCGTCTCTTTGCTTTGCTGAGCTAACTCGACAGTAGCAAACAGTGGCAGCTGCAGCTGAATCCCCTCCCATCCCCCCGATGTCAAAGAGGCGCTGCCCCTTAGGCGTGCGGATGCTTTTGATTTTTCCTTCATCTGCAAACTTCCTGAGAGTTGTGGGGTGCAGTCCAAAAAACTTGACTGCTTTTCGTAATGGGACGTAGGCCATTAGAAAAATGTAGTGGAACTGCATCTAATGAGAGCAAATCGGCTGCTGCTGTCAAGCCCTCCTGCTTGAACGGTGGGGCTGTCGGGACGAGCACCTCGCATATCGCCACCGCCACTATTGCAAGCGGTGCTAAACAATAGCAACACGCCGGCTAGCAAAACGGTCAATATTTGATGCAGCCGCAGTTTTTTTAACAAAGCAGTCAACTTTTTCACAAAATCCTTCCCAATTTGTCACCAATACCTGTCAAGCATATAAATACAAGTGACAGCGCTCCATCTAGCGCAGGTGACATTTTTCCCGTTCTATGCCCTCAACATTTTTCTTACTTTAGAGAGATACAAACCCTTACGGATGAGCGTGGCGCATAGCGCGTGGCGCATAGCGCATGGGGCATAGCGCACGGCGCATGGGGCATGGGGCAAAACAATCAATCCAAAATCCACAATCCACAATCCACAATCCACAATCCACAATCCCCAATGCCCCAATCCCCAATGCCCCTACAGGTTGCGGGACTGGAACTGGACTTCTGGATAGGCAGCGGAAGCGCCGGCGAGCAGAGGCTCGCTCTGGTTCTTGAGATATTTGTCGAAGAACGCCACCGTATAGGCATCTATAATATCGTGGGCTCGCGTTCCCTCAATCGGCCCACTATCAGTCAAGCCGAGATTGCTGACCGTGCCGGTTGAGCCGAGCTGCTCGGGCGAATAGAGCGAAATCAGCGGCAATAGCAGGGAGCGGTCGGAAAAATCGGAGTGTTCCGTGCCGGCAATTGTAACATTATAACCGGCACTGGTCAGCTTTTGATAAACCGCTTGCCGCTGTTCGAGCTGCCCGACGGTTTGGCCCACCGGCGTATCGTTGTATGTCTGTCCAGCATTCATCAGCATAAATGGCTTGGTGATGGGCGTTTGAGTCAGGGCAGACGACAGGATCGGGCCATCCATACTGATCCCGGCTTGCAGGCGGGGGTCAAGCTCCATCGCTGCGGTGGTGGTGACGCCGCCGAAAGACTGGCCAAACATGCCAACCCGACTCAAGTCCATGCGCCCGGCAAGCAGTCCTTTCGGGTCGCTAGCGTTGAGAGCGGTGAGCTGGTTGAGGACGAAGCTGGTATCTGCAGCTGTGATTCCCACGATTTGAGCGAGGGCGGTTGGGAACTCTTGAAGATTCGCCGGCACGAAACTGGAGGCGAAGGGCACGACTCGCCCATCGGAAAGTGCGTTGATGCCAGAAACGCCGGTGTGATTGATGCCAGCGACGATATAGCCGTGACTGGCGAGTTCTTCGATCTGAGCGGTATAGGACTCGGGCAAGGCACCCAGTCCGTGAGAGAACAGCACAACCGGATAGCTCGCTTGAGCGGATGAAACGTCAGCGGCGGGAATGACATTCTGGCCGATCTCGCTGTAGAAATCAGATGGCAAGCCCTGAGCGCTCGCCACCAGCGGGCCCAAGTTGTCCAGGTAAGGCGGAACCTGCCCTAGGGCCAGCGGATTTGACTGGCCAGGATACCAAATCTTAACCGTGACCGTCCGTTTGTCGTTTGGATCTGGGGTGAAGATTTCGTCGCGGGAGGTGTCGGTAAATTCGTAGGAAGTGGTGCCCACTCCAAAGGAGCCGGTGGGATCTGGCAGGGGGAAGGAGGAGACAGTTTCTCTTTCTTCTTTGTAGCCAAACTCTGCGAAGTGTTCAATCGCCCCCCCGTCGAAAGCGCCGGCGCTTATGGCGCTGGCTACATCCGGATACCGCTGCAGGTAAAAACTGGTGTTGAACTGGGGGCTGGGGTTGCGCTTTTCATCAGTGCCGTACTCGACGAAGTGCTCAAAGCCCGTGAGTTCGTCTCTGCCAACAGCGGCGGCGACATCGGGATACTGCTGCAGGTAATAGCTGGTATCGAACGCGCCGGAAGGGTCGCGCCCCTCACTGTCCCCATATTCGACAAAGTGTTCGTACTCCCCTGTGAATTCGTCTCTGGACACAGCGGCGGCAACGTCTGGGTTTTTCAGCGCATACCAGGTGGGATTGAACAGGGGGTTGGGGTTGCGACCTTCAAACTGACCGAAGTCCAGGAAGTGATCGAAGGCGGTGGTGTCAAAGTTGCGCACAACAGCGGCAACATCTGGATTCTCTTGCAGGTAGTAGCTGCTGTCGAAGTAGGCGCTGGGGTTGCGCCCTTCGACGATGCCATATATATTGAAATGTTCTAACCCGTTTTTAAATTGGCCGGCGGCAACAGCACTGGCCACATCGGGGTTCTGGGCGAGATAAAAGTTTTCGTCAAATAGGCTGCTGGCGTCTAGCATATTTTAAAGTTGGGGTTGACTGTTAAGCTGGTTTAGAGATCACAATAGCGCTTGGCGGTCTTTTGGGGTGCAGCCGCGCCAATAACTAGGTAAGGAAGATGTGGCGGCTTGATTTCCGGAAATTTTTACAGCAGGTCCTGCGAGCTGGCTCGCGCCTCAAGCCTTTTCTGCGGTGGGCGATTCTCGGCGGGACGCTGTTTTTTCTTGGCAAAACCCTTAAGGATTGCGCAGCGGAAGTGGCGGCTGTCCGCATGGAGGCTGCCGGCTGGCTCACCCTGGCCCTGGCTTTTTTGCTGACGCTGCTGGCCCACCTTTGGGCGGCTCGCGTCTGGGCGGGGATTGTCCGCTCGTTCAGCCCGCCGGTGCCGGTGCCTCTGGCTGTGCGGGTTTACCTGAAAACGAATATCGCCAAGTATTTGCCAGGAAATGTCTGGCACTTTTATGGCCGCATTTTGGCGGTGACGGCTGCCGGTGTCTCCCCTGGAATGGCGGCGCTGAGCGTGCTGCTCGAGCCGGTGCTGATGGCCGCTGACGCTCTCCTGATTGCTTTAACCGGCAATTTGATAGCAGCAAATGGCCACTCTCATGGACTGGCGTCCGCCGCTGCGGTTCCCACCGGCTCTCTGGCATTGCTGCTTTTGGCGGTGGTGGCGGGGATTCATCCCAGGATTTTGAATCCTGTGATGCAATTTCTCGTCCGCCTGAAGGGTAAGGCGATTGCGGCGGCGACAGCCCGCCAACCCGCTTTTAAACAAAGGGAACAATCGGAAATAGAAATTGCTGCGGATGTGGGAGAGTCTTATGGTGGGGAGTGTACCAGTTCTGGCAGTGATAAATCTTTCCGAATTGAGCGCTATCCGTTTTGGCCGGCGATGGGAGAGTTGGGCTTTTTGGGATTGCGGGGTGCGGGGTTTGTGCTGGCCTTGCAAGCGGTCGCGCCGGTGAGTCCCGCCAAGCTGCCGGTGGTGTTGGGCGCTTTTAGCTGGGCGTGGCTGCTGGGTTTGGTTGTGCCGGGCGCACCGGGAGGAATTGGGGTGTTTGAAGCGACGGTGACGGTGTTGCTAGATGGCCACTTTGGGGCCGGCACGATTTTAATTGCCGCTGCCTTTTACCGGCTGGTGAGCGTGCTGGCTGAGGCTGCCGGTGCGCTTCTGGCTTGCTGGGATCTGCGGCACCGCACAACCGGGGGGTGAAGCGGCAACGGGCTTTCCCCCGGCGCAATTTACCTGTCAGCGCTGTCGTCTGGCTCGCCGGCCAACTCGTCTAGCTCCGTTTCCCCAGCGTCCTCTGCGGGAGGCAGCCGGTCGGAGTCCGCTCCCCCACGCTCCTTGAGGTTCAATCTCTGTTGGGAGAAAATTCGATAGCTGTCCAAATCGATTGTGGGGGAACCCTTGCCACTCTGATTTTTGACGGCTATTAAATTGTAACGCATATTTTCATCATAGATGACGAAGGTTATCTTTAAGATTTCCAGAAAGTTTACCACCCACTTGCATTCTTCTTCCGGGTAATCGACGTAATACTCGATCAGCTTAGCCAGACAGGTTTCCAGGTGAGTGCGCACCGGCTTGCAGAGCAGGGTAATCTTGAGCAGCATAATCACCAGAGTCAGGGCGTGCCCTTGAGAGACGAGCAAAATAAAAAGTTGGGAAGGGCTTTTGTGGTCTTCCGTCGTTAAAACTTCAATCACTCGCTTGCACGTCCTTAACAGCAGGGCGTCGGTCAAAGGCTTGCCGTCATGGCTTTGATAGAGATTTTTTAGGTGTTTTGAGAGCAGGGTATTAATTAGCAACACAATGTCCCGATTCTCTAGGGAATAAATTAAGTATTTTTGCAGGCCGATCTTGAAATCTGCGTAAAGGATTCCTTTCGTTTGTTCGAGAAAAATGTTGGCAATATTTTTATAGCTAAATTGGCCACGTTTTGCCATAACCATCTCGATCAGCTTCAGGACTTTATCCCCCAAGATGGTCGGATTTTTGTCAGGTTCGCCCTGACGTTCGTATGCTGAGCGAAGGCGAGCCGTATACATAGCCAGCTCGAATTTAAACCGCTCTCTCAGTTGCTGGGCTTGGATTCGGGCGGCTTCTCGCTGTTCCGGGGAATTGTTCATATTCACGTACTGGGGCACCAGCAGATAAGAAGCGTAGCGCTCACTCCAGTGACGTTGCTCCCGCTCTTCGTATCTGGCAAGAAATAGCTTAAGCTCCTCGTAATCTTTGCTGTTTCGGAAGTTTTTCAGCCAGTCCCTCAGGCGGTTTATACTCATCGATAAAGTTTCTTCCTCAAGGGCTGGGTCGCAAAATAGCTCTATTAAGTTTTGGATAGCTTCCGGGTGCCGGCGCGTCGTCCAGTTGTTAATCAGAATATAGCAGCACCGCTTAAGCGTATTCCTAAATTCACCTTCATCGTTGGATAAGATTAGTTCATATAAAGCGGATATGGCCTCATTCTTATCCCGGCATAAAAGGTGTAAAAATAGATTCCTAAAGTCCTGCAGGACTTGCTCGGCTGGGTAGATTTTGACGAGCTCTATGCAAAGGCAGTAGAGTCGCTCCTGAGCCTGTTGAAGCAGCTTTTTTTGCTCCTTGATTTGAAAATAAGTATTAGTCTGAATGTCAGTTTTTTCCAGATTGGTGGACATCCGTAGATCCTCCCCTGACTGTTGAATGTCTCAGGACTGTCTAGTGCGGGCGGCTTAACAAGTTTTGCCGCCAACTTCCGGAGGGCCTTTGTGCCTGCGGTACGAGTAAAGTTAACGGCAGTAGGTAGAAATGCGCTCGCAGTTTTGCCAGCTCTATATTACGCGAGGGGCCGGCAGAGAAAAGCCGCCCTCGGGCATACATCACCTCAATGTGCAACCTATCTCGTTCAAATAGCGCTCCTCCTTTGGTGCGAGCGGTGAATTTAGTCTGCGGTCGGAGTGGCGAGCGCAGCTGCTAGCTCGCTGGTGTCGGGTGGGCTAGCTTGCCGCCTCGAGTGGGTGCGACGCCAGAACCTTGATTCGCCAGGGGTTTCCCCTGAAGTCAATCCGACGAACGCTGCTGGACTTTGGCGCTCGACCCTGCGCGCAGCGCCGGCATCTCTCTACTTTAATGATAGGCGCTGTTTCGGCTTGCCGCCGGCGCTCGAAGGCTGCCAGAAGATGTGACAGTCTCGCGCGAGAGAGGGTGACAGGAATCACTCAGACGCTCGGGAGCACCTCCGCTCCAGGGACGAGTGCCAGTGGGGGAGAGAAATCGGGGTTCTTTGGGCAGGGCAAAGAAACCCGGTTTCTTAAGCTCGGGGGTAAAAAAAGTGGGATTCTACCAAAACATCACTAAATCTCGCTGTTCCCACAGCATAAAGACGGCGGCAATCACCATCATGCCAAGGACAAGCTGGCGAAACTGCACGTCGCTGATCTTGTGGAGAAGGTGCTGCGCCCCCCAGTTCGCCGGTGCCGCCGCCAGCCCGATCGCCAAACCGTAACCTAGGGATTGCGGCGTTAAGGCACCAAAGGCAGCGTAAGTTACCATTTTGACAATGTGAATAACTGTGACACTGGTGGCTTTTGTGGCAATCATCTCTTCTTTGAGCAAGCCATAATTCAGGTAAAGCGGGTTCATCGCCGGCCCGCTACTGCCGATCAGTCCAGAAACAAAGGCAAACAGGAAACCGGCGGGTAAGAACTGCCACGCCTTGGCGGTAAAGGTGCGCTCTTTTTTGCCAAACCCGAAACTAAAAACTGCCACCAACAGGAACACGGCAATCAGCAACTCCAGCCATTCCAGGTGGATTTTGGTGAAGGCATAAGCCCCTAGCACAGCGCCGGTGAGGGCTCCGGGCAAGAACCACAGGGTGACTGGCCAGTTGATGTGCCGCCAAAACATAAAGATGCGCTGGGAATTCCCCAGCAGCATGCCGGTGGTGATCGCCGGCGCTACCGCTGCAGGGCCCAGCAGGAAATTCACCAGCGGAACCAATACCAGAGGAGAGCCTCCGCCCGCTAGGGTGCTGATGAACCAGGCAACGAAACTGACCAGGGTCAGGGAAACAATGGGCATAGCCGGGTGGGGTACTAAAGGCTAAATCTCTGTTAATTGTGGCATTCTGGCAGCAAGCTTGCTGCCCACAAGGAACAGGGCGCAAGCAACGGCAGAGGGGAAACCCTCTACCCCCTCGCGCCGCCCTTGAATGCCGCCTTCGTGTCTGCTCTCCTCCGGCTCCGTCTGAGATAATCACAAGAAATTAACCGTTCGTGGTGTAAGCGCGTGAATAACATACCCCCTCTTGACTTGGCGCAACAGTACCAAACCATCAGTGAAGAAGTGAGTCAGGCGGTTTTGGAGGTACTCGCCTCTGGGCGTTACATCGGCGGTCCTCCGGTGCTCGGCTTTGAGCGGCAGTTTGCCGCCTATCTCGGTGTTGAGGAATGTGTGGCGTGCAACTCTGGCACAGACGCCCTCTATCTGGCCCTGCGGGCTCTGAAAATTGGCCCCTCAGATGAGGTGATTACCACCCCGTTCACTTTTATAGCCACTGCTGAGGCAATCGCTCTTGTGGGCGCAAGGCCGGTTTTTGTTGATATTGACCCGCTAACGTACAATCTCGACCTCAACCTGCTGCCGGCGGCGATTACCGGCAAAACTCGGGCGATCCTGCCGGTGCACCTTTTTGGCCTGCCGGTGGATATGACCGGCGTGATGGCCATTGCCGAGTCTCGCGGTTTGGCTGTGATTGAGGACTGCGCCCAGGCGACAGGCGCTGAGTGGGCGGGGCGAAAGGCCGGCAGCATTGGCCATGCCGGCTGCTTCAGTTTCTTCCCCACCAAGAATCTTGGGGCGTGCGGGGATGGCGGCGCGGTCACCACGAACGATCCGGCACTGGCACAGGCCATTCGCACCCTCAAGGAACATGGCTCCAGCAGACGCTACTATCACGAAGAAACCGGCATCAACAGCCGCTTGGACGCGGTGCAAGCCGCCATTCTCCAAGTTAAACTCCCCTATCTCGATACCTGGAATGACTTGCGCCGGCAGGTTGCGGCGCGCTACCGCCAGTTGCTCGCCCCCCTTGCGGATATCATTCTCCCCCAAGAACCCCCCGGAGGTAGAAGCGTCTGGAATCAGTACACCATCCGCCTGCTGGGCAACCGGCTCGATCGGGCCTCTCACTCAACACCTGGCTCCTATCGCGACCTTGTGCGCAACCGGCTGCTCGATCGCGGCACCGGCTCGATGGTCTACTATCCCCTGCCTTTGCACTTGCAGCCGGTCTACGCCGGTTTGGGCTATCAAGCCGGCGATCTGCCGGTTGCTGAGCGAGTCGCTGCCGAGGTGCTCTCCTTGCCGATCTTCCCCGAACTCTCACCGGAGCAGCAGGCTCAGGTGGTCTGCACTCTGAAAGATTGCTTGGCTGTGCCGGCCCCTCTCACCTCCGGTTGATTTCCCCCGCTGGCGATTGATATCCAATCGGGTTAATTCCCCCTCCTTAATTTCGCGCCGGAGTTCCGCGATATGCCCCGGCAAACCTGCCAGAAACCAGGGATCTTCAAGAAATCTGGTTTCTATATTTTCTCGTTTTCACTTAGTAGTAGGTATAGGGACAGGCGAGACGCCTGTCCTACGTCTTAACCTAAGGTTCTCTCGTTCCCCGCCTCAGGCTGGGAACGCAATCTGCCGGCTCCGCCGACTTTCAGCGGAAAAGCAGGTTAAAAGCCTAACAGCTTAAATGTCTTTGGCAGCGCCCGCAGAGCCAACGCACCCTACTGAATCTAAAAAATCTTATAACTTCAGGAATAAAGCGAAACAAACAGATAGGAAGTAGAGGCTACTTGCCTTCGGCGAGAGTGAAGTAGAACGTCGCACCTGCGCCCACCTCAGCTTCCGCCCAAATTCGCCCGCCGTGCCGGTGAATGATGCGCTCTACCGTCGCCAAACCAATGCCGGTGCCGTCAAATTCTTCTTTTTTGTGCAGGCGGCGGAAGGCAACAAACAGCTGGCCGGCGCTCTCCATATCAAAGCCGGCACCGGTGTCGCGCACGAAATACACCGTTTCCCCCCGCTCCTGAGTCACCCCGAAACTAATGCGGGCGACCGGCTTTTTTCCGGTATACTTCCAGGCATTCCCCAGCAGATTTTCCAGTGCGATTTGCAGCAGGCACTCATCCCCCGCCGCCGCCACACCGGCAGAGATGTCGATCTCCACCTGACGTTCTGGCTGCGCCTGCTGCAGTTGCTGAGCAATTTTTTGCGCCAGCTGGCTTAAATCAACGCGGGCAATCTGCATTTCGCTGCGGCTGACGCGCGACAGGTGCAGCAAATCTTCAATCAGTTGCTGCATGCGCTTGCAGGCGGCGCGAATCCGGTCGAGATAGTGTTTGCCTCGCTCGTCGAGCCGGTCGGCGCACTGTTGCAGCAGCGCCCAGCTCATGCCGTCGATAATTGACAGCGGGTTGCGCAAGTCGTGGGAAACTGAATAGTTGAAAGCTTCCAGTTCTTTATTCGCCACTTCCAGCTCTCCAGCCCGACGCTTCAAATCTTCGTGCAGCTTTCGGATTTCTGTCTCCGCGCGCTGGGGCTCGCTCAAATCGCGGATCACTTTGGCGAACCCCCGCAGCTGTCCGTTCTCATCTCGCAAGGCGGTGACCGTCACCGCCGCCCAGTAGCGCGAGCCGTCTTTCCGCCTGCGCCAGCCCTCCCCCTCGAACCGCCCCCCCACCGCTGCTGTTTGCAACTGCTGCTGCGGCAAGCCGGCTTCTATATCTTCGGCAACGTAGAAGCGCGAGAAATGCTCGCCGAGGATTTCTTCGGCTCGATACCCCAGGATGCGTTCGGCTCCGGGGTTCCAACTGATCGCGCGCCCCTCGGGGCAGAGGGTGAAAATGGCATAATCTTTGCCACCGGCAACCAGCAGGCGAAACCGCTCCTCACTGTCGCGCAGCGCTTCCAGGGTGTGCTTGCGCTCAATGGCGTAGCGCATGGCCCGCATCAGCTGCTGCCCGTCCACCTGACCCTTGACCAGATAGTCTTGCGCCCCTTTGCGGACGGCTTCCACGGCGAGTTCTTCGCTGTCTGTGCCGGTCATCACCACAATCGGCAGGCTGGGAGCCCGCTCTTGCACCTGCAACAGGGTGTCTAGCCCTTGCGTGTCTGGCAGCGACAGATCCAGCAAGATGATATCAAAGCTGTCTGCCTCCAGCCGCTCAATCGCTTCAGTAAGCCGCTTAGCCACCGTCAGCCGCACCGGCACTGCCGAGTCTTCTGTCAGAATCTCCTGTAGCATTACCGCATCAGCGCGGTTGTCTTCCACCAAAAGCAGTTGCATAATGGAAAGTTTATAGCCGATTTTTCCAGGCTTCTTCTTCAGGATAGGCTCTGGGGAGTTTCTGGAGGGGGGGACTCACAAAAATTTACATTTTTCTGCCGTGAAATCACAGAGAAATGCGTGTTTTTCAGCTAAAATATTTGTGAGGCTAGCTGTCCTGAAAGACCGCCCTCAAATGCTCTCTACCGGAAGTCAGAAATATCTGCCAAGGGGCAGAGAAAGAAGAAAGAGGGAGCATGCCGTTTTTGCAAAGACTGTGACCCTCACCCCCCTAACCCCCCTCTCCCAGGGCGGGAGAGGGGAGAAAGAATCAAGAATTCTCCCCTCACCCCAAAGTGGGAGAGGGGCTGGGGGTGAGGGGGGCATTGGCGTTAAGTTAAAGTTAAGAATGAACCGCCAAGACGCAGAGAGCGCCAAGAAAGAAGAGGGAGTTGCCTGCGGAAAAGCGCCATTGAGAGCTAAGGTGTGTAAAATACCTACACCTGTGAGCGCCCCTCCCGGGGGGGGCGATACCGGAGACGCCACTGGCTCAAATTTAAAGATATCAGAAAGAACCGCATTTCCAAAATCTGTCTTGAGACGGATTTTGCAGGTATGCTTTCTTTCGGAAATAAGAAATGTGTGCCCTAGGGGCAGACAAAACGGCCCCGACAGCTGGGTGCCGCCATCCCCAATCCATGCCTCCATGCCTCCAAAATCCTCACGCCCCTAACAGGCGGTGCCGAGGGCATCTGCCGGCAGCGTCGCCACTGCCAGCCAAAAATGCACAATGGCTTGAACCACCTCAATGAAATCGTCCAAGTCCAAAGGCTTGACGATATAGGAGTTGGCGTGGAGTTTGTAGCTGTTGAGGATGTCCGCTGGGGTGGCGGATGTGGTTAAAACCACAACGGGAATCAGCTGCAGGTGCGGGTCAGTTTTAATGGCGGCTAATAACTCGCTGCCATCCACTTTGGGCAAGTTCAAGTCCAGCAGGATGAGGGCGGGGCGGGGTGCGTGTTCGTAATTGCCCTGCCGGTGGAGAAAGTTGAGCGCCTCCACCCCATCCCTGACGACGTGCAGGTGTTTGAGCAACTTGGTTTCGCCGATCGCTTCCCTCATCAGGTGAGCGTCGCTGGGGGAGTCTTCCACCAGCAAAATATCCACCGGCCTATTGCCGGCTCTCCTATTGGCCATTGCGCTCCTTATTATTGAGAATCGGCTAGAGGGCGAGTCAAGGATAAAAAATCGGCGTCCAAAAACCGGTTAGAAGTCCCTGGAAACAGGACAGTAAAGTTGCTGCTACCAGGACCCCGGTTTCTGGGATGACTTGACTGGCTCTGTAGCAACTTATTGCAGGGCAAAATCATTCCCAGACCCAGACCGGCCCGCAGGGTGCGGTGTGAGCGCACCCTGGGGGCTTGTAGGGGTTGGGGGAGTGGGGGGGCGCGACGGCGGGGGCGCGCTCCCGCTTCAAGCCTGTTCCCCTGGAATCGTAAAATAGAAAGTCGATCCCTGACCGGGTGCGGACTCGACCCAAATGCGACCGCCGTGCCTCTCAACAATCTTCTTGCAAATAGCCAGACCGATCCCGGTGCCGGGATACTCGTCCCGGGTGTGCAAGCGCTGAAACAGCTGAAAAATGCGATCGCTATATCTTTGATCGATCCCAATACCATTATCGCGCACGGCGAACAGCACGTTACCGTTTTGCCGGTCAGCGCTGACATGAATCACCGGCACTCGATCGCTGCGGTACTTGAGGGCATTACTAATAAGATTTTGCAATAGCTGGGCGAGTTGGGTGAAATCCCCGCTCACCGTGGGCAGCTCGCCGTGCGTGACAGTCGCGCCACTTTCTGCCACAGCCACCTCCAGGTTAGCCACAGCCGCCTCGAACACCGCCAGAAAGTCCACCGGCACTAGCTCATTCCCCCGCGTGCCCACCCGGGAATACATCAGCAAGTCCTTAATCAGCTGCTGCATGCGGGTGGCTCCCTCCACCGCAAAAGCAATGTATTCGTCAGCTTTGGCGTCGAGTTGGCCAGAGTAGCGCCGGGATAAGAGTTGGGTGTAGCTGGTGACAGCACGCAGGGGCTCCTGCAAGTCGTGGGAGGCGACATAGGCAAACTGCTCCAGCTCGGCATTGGAACGGGCCAGATCTGCCGCCCGCAACTCCAGTTCCTGCTCGAACCGGCGGCGCTCGATGGCGGTGACAAAAATTTCTCCCACAATTCTCAGCAAAGCGATGTGGTCTTCCGTCCAGGTTTTGCGAGTGCGCACTGCGTCGCACCCGATAAATCCCACCACCTCACCGGCAGCGACGAGCGGCACATAAAGCAGCGATTGAATGCCTTCAAGCTGAAATTCCCCGGTTGCGGGAGATTGCGCCAGCACCTCTCCCCGCCCGATGGTGTCCCGCACCTGGCATAAGGCACCGGCAGGCAGATTTTGCCACCGGCTGGCGCGCGGTTCAATCCCGGGAGCTAACCACTCGTGGGTATTCTCCACCGTCGCGCCACTCTCAGCGAAGCGGAACACATAAGTGCGCTCAACCCCGAGAAATTCTCCGAGGGCGTGCAGCGCTTGGTGGATTCCCCGATCAGTCTGAGCCGGTGGCAGATTCAGGAAGTGGGTGGAGATGTCGCCGATCAGCTGTTCCAGGACAACGCGATACTGCAGTGACGCCTCCGCCCGCTTGCGCTCTGTAATATCGGTGTGAAAGCCAACCAGCCCCAGCAGCTCTCCTGAGTCATCCTTAATCGCATACGCCCGCAGCAAAACGGTCAGCTCGCTCCCGTCGCCCGCTCGCATCCCCACTTCACCAATCCAGCAATTGCCTCCCAGAATCGTGTCAAACACCTCAACAGACAGATCCGGATCGCAGAAGAGAGCCCCAGCACCCCCAGCAGCGTTCAGCTCTTCTGCGGTGCAGCCAAACATTGCCACAAAAGCCGGGTTGTGGTAAAATCCCTGACCGCTAGCGTCAGCCATGCTAATCGCATCGCTGGCACTTTCCACGGCTTTGCGGAACCGGATCAGTTGCTCCTCTGCCCGCTTGCGCTCCGTGATGTCTGTCCAGGAACCGACGAATTCTAAGGGGTTGCCACCGGCGTCGCGCACCACCTGCACTTGGTCATACATCCAGCGGTAGGTTCCATCTTTGTGGGAGAAGCGGTATTCCAGCGCTTGACAGTTTACTGACAGCAGCTCTGACAGCTTGGCTGTGACGCGCTCTGCGTCTTGCGGGTGCAGCCTTGCCGTCCAGAAATGGGAATCTTCCAAGAATTCCCGCGCTTCGTAGCCCAGCATAGCGGCGACGTTCTCACCCATGAAAGTAGTGCCGGCATCTCCCGACGCCTTGCAGCTGTAAATAACAGATGGGCTGGCGGTGAGCAGGTGGTGCAGGCGGGCTTGCGCCACTCGCAGAGACTCTTCCATCTGCTTGCGCTCGGTAATATCGCGGGTGGCGCACAGGATGAATGCAACTGTTCCATCTGCCGCAAATTCCGGTACAATTCGCGCTTGATAATATCGGACTTCAGCGTTCAGATCCTTCAATAAGGTAGAATTGAGAGAAGTCTCAATTCTGGAGCCTGATTCCTGCATCCTGGCTCCGGAGTTCTGAATTCTGGAGCCTGATTGCTGAATTCTGGCTGCTGATGACTCCATTTTGGAGCGGGATTTGTCAACGCTGGTTTTTGCTCCCTCAATTCTGGAGCCGGATTTCTCAATTATGGCTTCCCATTTCTGAATGACTTCTCCTGATATCTGTCTTCTGGCTCCTGCTTGCTGAATCCTGGCTCCTTTAGCTCCGGTTAACTCAAATTCTATCACAGTTTCCCTGCCGTGTTGAAAAACTTGCCGCAATACTTTTTCCCAGTCAGAGCCCAGGGGGTCTGGCATGCCTAACTCTCGGTTGGTTTTGCCTGTGACTTCCTGGGGGGAGAGTCCAGTTAGCCTTTGAACAGCTGGGTTGACATAGACATGGCGCAGCTCTCTGTCAAAGCGAGCGATAATATCGGGAGTGTTTTCCGCCAGAGTTCGGAATTTTTCTTCGCTGTCTCGCAGGGCTGACTCGGCTTGCTTGCGATCGGTCATGTCGCGAGCTACTGCATAGGTTAACCCGTCTGCCGGCACCGGCACGGCTGTCCACGCCAGCCACTTGTACGGCCCATCTTGACAGCGAAACCGATTTTCCAGGTTAAGGGTGGGCTCGCCGGTGATTAATTTGTGCTGGATCTCTTGCAGTGTGCGGGCGCGATCGTCAGGGTGAACAAAATGAAGAATGGGTCTTGACAAAAACTCTTCTGTGGTGTATCCTAAAATAAGTGTGCCGGCAGGATTGACGCGCTTGAAATAGCCGTCCGCCCCAGCGACAGCCAGGATATCGAGAGACAGGTTGAAAAAGCGGTCGCGCTCTTCTTCCGCCCGCTTCCTGTCGGTGATGTCTTCGGCAATGCCGGCGATGCGGTAGATTTCTCCCCTGTCGTTGCGGATGGAAAAAGCCCGATCTCTGATCCAGCGAATTGACCCGTCAGGTCGGACAATCCGATATTCGTGGTTGAAATCCCCCCGGAACTCACAGGCATTGGCAGCAATAAAGCGCTGGCGATCTTCTGGGTGGATGGCATCTGTGAAAGATGCGGGCTGCCGGTACAAACTGTCGCAAGTGCGCCCCCAGAGCCGCTCGTAAGCCGGACTGACGTAGAGCGTCTCGGTCCTGTCGGCTGTAATCATCCAGAACACGTCGGTGAGGTTTTCGGCGAGCTGGCGGAACCGCTCCTCACTCTCTCGCAGGGCAACTTCGGCTCGCTTGCGCTCGGTGATGTCGCGCACAATCGCTAAGACTTCATCTGTATTGCAGACAGCGATGCGAGCCTCGTAATGCTTTAGATCGCCGTTTTCAGTCAGCTGGTACTCGCAGATTTGCGCGCTGCGGCTTTCTGTGGCGATCTCTATGGCGCTCATTAACTGTCTAGCCACCGTTTCGGGGAAGATTTCTGTGACTTTTTTGCCTAAAAACTGACTGGGCGCTGCGAAGGGCTGGGAGTTAACTGCGGGGATGAAATCCACGCAGGTGCCATCGTTGCGGACGCGAAACAGCGGATCGGGAATCGCGGCGACTAGGGCTCGATTTTCGGCTTCACTATGCTGCAGCGCTTCTTCTGCTGCTTTGCGGGCGGTGATGTCAAGCGCTAAGCCGTCAAAGACAGCATCCCCACTGTCGAGCCGGTGCGGTCGTGCGACGGCGCGAACCCATTTTTCTTCCCCGGAAGTGGAGATGACGCGATACTCGTACTTCAGACGTGCTAGCGTCTGCGCCGAGAATTTTATCGCCTGCTGGAACTCCTGCCGGCAGTCGGGATGAATTTGGTTGAAGATCAGGGCTGGGTTGGCGGTGATGTCATCGGGTTCGAGTCCGATCAGCTCTCGCACGCCGGCGCTGATGTAGGGGATGGAAATTCTGCCGTCTGCGTGAGCGATAATGCGATAGACTACGCCGGGAAGGTTGCCGGTGATTGTGGCTAAGCGCTCGCTCATCGCCTGGAGTTTCTCTGCGGAAGCGATTAATTGCGTTTCTATCAGCTGGCGCTCGGCAATTTCCTGCTGCAGCTGCTGGTTGGCTCTGGTCAGTTCGGCGGTGCGCTCCTCAACCAGCCGCTCCAGTTGCTGCCGGTATTGCTGCAATTCTTCTTCTGCCTGTACGCGGTGCGTGATGTCGAGCGCTGTGCCGAGAATCAGTTGCGGTGCGCCGCCATCGGTTCTGGTAAATACCGTATCTCGACTGTATAGCCAGCGCCACTCACCGAAAGCGTGCCGCATGCGGTACTCAATTTCAACAATTTCTCCGTCTGGCGCTGCTAGCAATCGCTCGGCGCTGGCAGCAACTCGGGGCCAATCTTCAGGGTGAATGAGATTTTGCAGGAACCCAACTCCCATGTTTTGCACGTCCTCCGGCGAGTAGCCGGCAATCTCTGTCAGGTGCCGGTTGGCGTAAACATTGCGCTGTTCGATGAGATCATAGAGATACAGAATTGCGGGCGTCGCTTCGGCAATTTGCTGAATTAAACGCTGGTTTTCCCAGAGTGCCTTTTCGTGCAGGGATGCGACATGTCGCGTCTCTTCATATTCGGTGATGTCCTGACTGACGGCAATGGCTCCGATGATTTGTCCGCTTTCGTCGCGCAGGGGCACTGCTGAGTGCAGGACGGTTTTGCGCTGGCCTTGCAAGTTCTCGATGTCTGTGATATAATTGAGGTAAGATTCTCCTGTTGTGAGGGCTTTTACAAGCGGCCACTCTGCGGGGTCTATCCGCTTGCCAGTCTCGCGCCACCACCCTTTATATTGGCTGTACTGCTCGACTAGAGAGACGCGAGATATCGGAGACGCGACTGGGCTCTCTACAGCCAACCCACAAATTTTTTTGCTGGCTTGATTCCCGTGCAAAAGGCAACCTGTGGCGTCCGCGATACAAACGCCCACCGGCAGATTTTCTAACAGGTTTTCCAGGAGGGCTTGATTTTGCCGCAAAGCTCGCTCTGCTCCCACGCGCTGGGTGATGTCGGTGGAGATGCCGCAGAGGGCGTAGGGAGTGCCGGTGGAGTTATAAAGGGGAAATTTGAGCGACAGTAAGGTGTGCGTGCCGCTGTCGAGATCGAGTATTTCTTCAAACTCTAAAGGCGCTGCCGATGACCGCACTTTTCTGTCATTGCTCGCCAATCTGTCTGCGGTTCCCTGGGAGAAAATATCCCAGTCTGTGTTGCTTTTGGCTTGCTCTCTGGTGACGCCGGTGAGTGTTTCCCACCGGCGGTTGACCACAATATACCGGCCTGCAGTGTCTTTGAGGTAGATAAGTGCGGGGGAGTTATCTATAATAGCTTGCAGGCGCTGCTCGCTCTCTTGCAGTGCCTGTTGCGCCTGTACGCGCTCGGTGATGTCTCGCAAAACGGACAGGTGCCGGTGGGGCACAATATTGGCGGTGGCGGCATACTCCACCACCCGTTGAGTTCCGTCTTTTCGCTGCAGCTGGAATTCGCCAGATTCCTGTCCTTTTTCCAGGAAGCTCCGCCACGCCGGCTCGAAGTCGAAACCGGCGCTTGCAAAGTCTGCTATGCAGCGCCCGATGATTTCCTCTGCCGGCAAACCAAACAGTTCGCAGGCGGCGGGGTTGACTCCCACATACTCGCCCCCGTCATCGGCAATTAGGATGGCGTCTTTCGCCCGCTCGAAAACGGCTTGGTACTGCCGGTATCGCTCCAATTCTGTTTGGGTTTGGCGCAGCTGTTCCTCACACTCAGCTAGAGCGCCGGTCCTCCCTTCGCAATCGGGGTTAAGAAACCGGGTTTCTTGGCCACAATCGACCGCAGTTTCGCCCTTCATCCCCAAAGAAACCCGGTTTCTAGGATTGTTTGACTGGCGATCTGCAGTGTGCCGGTGAGAGTCTCCTGAAATTAAATCTTGTCGATCGCTCATAAGCAAACCCCGACGGGGGGCGGATGAAAGTGAGTGCAGCAAGACGGAGGCGCAATCCTCAAATCCGCCAAAACATTGCCGGTGGCAGATCAGTGGGGTGAGCCCCACCCCCCAACCCCCAACTCGCTACGGGCTTCGGTTTACACACAAATCCCCATTCATGCCAATTTTTCATGTTTCGCCCTGGGTAGGGTGCGTTCCCTAAGAGGGAACGCACCCTACTACTGCAGTCACATACCCAAGATGTGTATAAACGGTAGCTCGCTACGGGGGAGGGGGAGTAAAAGGGGTTTATAGCGGTTTTCAGTTGGGTGAAGTGCGCCCCAAAAACCCGGTTTCTTTAAGAAACCGGGTTTCTCAGCACCTCCCGTGCAGCTTCCTGCGAATTTCCGGTGCAGTTTTGGGCGCGTTTCTTTGCGCCCCAGTTGCGCTCAACCGCCGGCGGCGAAGGCTGCCATAATTGCTATGGAGAGTGCCAGCCCGGGGAAGAGGAGCATACCCAGCATTAACAGATCGTGTGATGACATACGACCGACGCCTTCCGTTGGTTTTCAATGCGTGCCGGCAGGACTGTATTCAGGCCGGCAATTCAGTTCAGCTGTTCTGCAGCCGGCAGTGGAAAGTTCCTTCCGCGCTGCTTTTTATAATATAGCATCTTTTCCAATTTCTGTGGGAAATCTTAAGGTTTATTTTAGACCGGCGCGCGCTTGCCGGCTAGCGGCAAGTGGCTTGCTGGCGGTTTGGCTTGTCTAGCCGGTGGGGGGCGCAGAAACCCAGTTTCTCAAAGAAACCGGGTTTCTGGCTGCCCAGAGGTTAGGGGCGGGTTTATCGGTGTTGTAGCTGTGTGGCACTCTTTGTGGGTGAACCCGCCCCTACATGATGTTAAACCCCTTGTCCAAACCTAAGTGCCTACTGCTATAGTCAGTGAGACATCAAGGAGTGGTAGCGATGACGATTGACCAACTGTTTGCCGGCGCTAACGTGTTTGTGCTGCCCTTTTGGGCGCTGATGATTTTCTTGCCCAACTGGGGGGTGACGCGAAAATTAATGCAATCCTATATCCCCTTTGCGGTGCTTGCCGGTTTGTATTTGTATTTGCTCACCGGCACGATTACCTCTGAATCGGCGCAAGCTCTCGCCAATCCCAAGCTCGCAGATATTGCCCGCTTTTTCGCGGAGGAAAAGGCTGCAGCCACCGGCTGGGTGCACTTTTTGGTGATGGATTTATTTGTGGGCCGGTGGATTTATTTGGAGGGCCAGCGCACTGGCGTCCCGACTGTCCACTCTATTGCCCTGTGCCTGTTTGCCGGCCCGCTGGGGTTGCTGTCGCACATTGTAACCTACTGGGTGAGCCAGAAGTTCTTCCCGCAGGCTGAGGCGTCGGAAGTGCCGGTGGCGACTCCGCAATAGGCACGCTCGCCGGAACCTCACCCCCTAACCCCCTCTCCGCAAGCGGAGAGGGGGGACAAGAGGCGAAATTCCCCGCACCTCCTGTTCCCCATCTTTCATTCTGCGAAGCTTGACGGATGAATCGGACTGAGTTACGGATGAATCGGACTGAGTTACGGATGAATCGGACTGAGTTACGGATGAATCGGACTGAGTTACGGATGAATCGGACTGAGTTACGGATGAATCGGACTGAGTTACGGACCCGCCGTACCGAGTTACGGACCCGCCGTACCGAGTTACGGACCCGCCGTACCGAGTTACGGACCCGCCGTACCGAGTTACGGACCCGCCGTACCGAGTTACGGACCCGCCGTACCGAGTTACGGATGAGTCGGACAGGCGGACGGATGAGTCGGACAGGCGGACGGATGAGTCGGACAGGCGGCTAGTTGCGTCTAATTCGCACAATCGCACCCCTGGAGGAAAGCGAATTCACTCCCGTTGCGACTTACACGATCGTTGAGGGCGAGGTGGAACTGGAAATGCAAGGAAAAAGGTGGTGTCCGCCGGCGGGAGAGGAGGTGCTGATTGGGAGCCGGTGTTACCCACTCTGTACGGAATCTTGGCGAGACGGCATCTCGCTGGTTCTATGGCTACAAACGCTAAAAATTATATGGGTTCCAGGGAGAATGAGGCGGAATGAGGCGGAATGAGGCGGAATGAGGCGGAGCCACAAAGTGGGGGGTTCCCAGCCGGTGCCGGGGAACCAGATATATAATCAGAGATGATAAGAATAGCGGGTAAAAGTGTGGCAGTAGAATACGATTTGGTGATTATTGGCGGCGGTTCTGGGGGGCTGGTTGTGGCGAGTGCGGCGGCGCAGCTGAAAGCGAAAGTGGCGCTGGTGGAACGCCACCGGCTCGGAGGGGACTGCCTGTGGTTTGGCTGCGTTCCCAGCAAATCCCTCATCCGCGCCTCTCGCGCCGCTTATGAGGTGAAAAATGCCAGCCGGTTTGGGATTGACTGCGAAAATATAGAGATTGATTTTGCCAAAGCTAGCGCTCATGTGCGACAAGCTATTGCTGCAATTGAACCGCACGACTCACCGGCACGCTTTGAAAGTTTGGGCGTGGAGGTGATTTTTGGCTCGGGGCAATTTACGGACCGGCAGACCTTTGAAGTCAGCGGGAGAAAACTCCGCGCCCGCGCTTTTGTTATCGCCACCGGCTCCCGCCCCAAAATTCCGCAAATCCCGGGTTTGTCAGAAGCCGGCTGCCTGACAAATGAGCGAGTTTTCGAGTTGGGGGAGCGCCCAGAATCCCTAGCCATTATAGGAGCCGGTCCGATTGGCTGCGAGCTGGGACAGGCATTTTACCGGCTCGGATCTCAGGTGACAGTTATTGGCAGTCGGGAGCAGATTTTGCCGAAAGAAGACCCGGAAGCTGCTGCTGTGGTGCGCCAGCAGCTGGAATCGGAAGGAATTGAGATTTTGACGGGGGTGCGAGCCGAGCGAGTTGAAATTTCTGACGGCAAAAAGGTGATCTGTGCCGGCGCTATGAAAGTGGCGGTGGATGAGATTTTGCTGGCTGCCGGTCGGGTTCCGAATGTGGACTATCTGAACTTGGAAGCTGCCGGTGTTATTGTAGCAGAAAAAGGGATTGCTGTCAACAAAAAATTGCAGACGGCGAATCCGCGCATTTATGCCTGTGGGGATGTGATTGGGGGCTACCAGTTCACGCACGCCGCTAGCTACGAAGCGAGCGTGGTGCTGAAGAATGCGCTGTTTTTGCCGGTGAGCGAGGTGAATTACCGGGTGATGCCGTGGTGTACTTTTACCGAACCGGAATTGGCGAGGGTGGGGGTGACGGAGAGGGAAGCGCGGGAGCGATACGGGGATGATGTTTGGGTGCTGAAGCAGGAGTTTGCCGGTGTGGATAGGGCGGTGGCGGAAGGGGCGACTGCAGGGTTTGCCAAGATTGTGGTGCGGGGGAGTGGGGAGATTTTGGGGGCGCATTTGGTGGGGGCGTCTGCGGGGGAGTTAATCGGCGAAGTTGTGATGGCGATGGCGCACAAGTTGCCGGTTTCTGCGCTGACGCGGATGACTCACATTTACCCGACTTTGGCGGAGGTGAGCAGCAAGGCGGCGCTGCTGCTGACCAAGCAGAAGTATGCGAAGAATCGCCGGTTGCAGGGGCTTTTGGAGCGGTTTTTACGGTGGAGGAGAAACCAGGCGTAGGACAGGCGTCTCGCCTGTCCATTGCAATTGCAGGACAGGCGTCTCGCCGGTCCATTGCCCCGGCGAGACGCCCCTATGCTTTTGGCCAAAAGCATAGGGTTTCAGCGATTTTCATCTGGGACAGGCAAGATGCCTGTCCTACAAGAGATGGGTGTGCAAAAATGGGAGGCTTCCCGACTATACATTAATAATAACGCACCCTAGTGAGATGTATAATAGTGAATACAGCCGACAAATAGGGAAGGAAACACCCAATGCTTGCCAGCTACATTGACCAGGCTCTGGAACAGGCGGTTTACGAGATTATTGAAGATGACGGAACTTACTGGGGGGAAATCCCCGGACTCCAGGGAGTCTGGGCGCGGCACACCAACCTAGAAGGGTGCCGGCGCGAATTGCGAGAGGCGCTGAGCGACTGGATTGCGCTGCGGTTGCGTTTGGGGCTGCAAATTCCAGTTCTAGCCGGTATCGACTTAAATAAACTCACGGAGGCGGTCTGAAAATGTCCCGATTAACGCCGGTTTCTTGGGGCGATTTGGTGAAGCGCCTGCGCGAAATGGGATTTGAAGGTCCTTATGCCGGCGGGCGGCATCCTCAAATGCGCTGAGCGGATATTGCCGCTATCATTCCCAATCCCCATGAAGGCGATATCAGCGCGGGTTTCTTGCAACGGTTGCTGCGACAGGCTGGGATTTCTCGTCAGGAATGGCTGGGAGAGTGAGTGAAATCCGCACCGGCTTGTTCGTGTTCGCACAGCCCCCGCACGCCGGCAAGCCGCAAATCCCTCCCGAGAATTAGTTTAAGAATCATTAAAATTCCCCCGCAGAGGGTTGCCAGAATGCTAAGGTGGCAGTAGTGTATCTGGGGGAGATCCCCTTATATGAAAAGTTTTCTCGCTTGGATGCGCCAGAGCCGGCTGAGGTTTCCCGCTCAGAGAGCAGCATCCCTACTCGCATCTCTCGCTATCTCTGCAGGAGCGCCCCTGGTGGGTGCTATCACACCCGCCGGCAGCATCGAGCCGGTTCGGGCTGAGAGTTCCCCAACAGCCGCGGACACCAATCGGGCAAACCTCACTGCTTCAGTTCCGCAACCGGCAGTGGCGCAACTGAGCGCCGGTGCCACTCTCACTTGGGCTGTCGTTCCCATTATTCTTGTCGGCGGTTTGGGCGCTATCGCCTTCACCTCCGGTCTAGTGGTCATCGGCGAGCGAGAAGTCGGCATCGTGGCCAAGAAATTTTCCAGCAGCAGCCTCCCGCCCGGTCGCCTGATCGCCCTCAGTGGGGAAGCCGGCTACCAAGCGGACACCCTGGCTCCCGGCTGGCACTGGGCCTATTGGCCCTGGCAGTACGCCATTCGCAAAGAGTCGGTGATAGAAATCCCCCAAGGCGAAATCGCCCTGATTGTCGCCGCCGATGGCGCATCTATCCCGCCAGAACGCATCCTGGGCAAAGTGGTTGACTGCGACAACTTCCAAGACGCCCGCAAATTCCTCACCGGCGGGGGCGAAAAAGGCCGGCAAATGGGCTTCCTCACCGCCGGCACCTACCGCATCAACACCGCCCTCTTCACTGTGATCGCCGCTGCCAGCGCCACACAGCACGGCATTGGCCCAGAGCGGCTGCAGGTTTATGCCGTCGCCCCCGACAAAGTGGGCGTCGTCACCACCCTGGACGGCATTTCCATCGAAGCGGGCGAAATTGCCGGTCACATCGTCCCCGCCCACGAAAACTTCCAAAATGGGCAGAAATTCATCGAAAACGGCGGGCGGCGGGGGTTGCAAGAGCAAATTCTCCTCTCCGGTTCCTGGAATCTCAACCCCTGGTTTGTCCGGGTTGAGCAAGTCGCCATGACCGAAATTCCCATTGGCTATGTCGGCGTGGTTATCTCCTATGTCGGGAAAGCCCACGAAGATGTCAGCGGCGCAGCTTTCACCCACGGCGATTTGGTGCGCCCCGGACACAAAGGCGTGTGGACAGAACCGCTTTACCCGGGCAAACATCCCGTCAATATGCGGGTGATGAAAGTTGAGCTGGTGCCGACGACTAATATAGTGCTCAATTGGTCCGCCCGCAGCGAGCGCCACAACTACGACTCCAAACTCGCCTCCCTGACTGTGCGCTCCAGAGATGGGTTTGCGTTTGATTTGGAAGTGGCGCAAATTATCCATGTCGGCGCTTTGGATGCCCCCAAGGTGATCTCTCGCGTTGGCTCCATGCAAAATCTGGTAGATCACGTTTTAGAACCCACCATCGGCAACTATTTCCGCAACTCCGCTCAAGACTATACCGTACTCGATTTTCTCAGCGCTCGCAGCGAGCGTCAGGCGGAGGCGGCTGAGTATATTAAAACAGCGCTGCGAGCTTATGACGTGCAGGCGATCGACACCTTAATTGGCGACATCCAGCCGCCGGCAACGCTGATGCAAACCCAAACTGACCGCAAAATTGCTGAGGAGCAGCGGAAAACTTATGAAGTGCAGCAGCTGGCGCAGACGCAGCGACAGGAACTGGTGCGCTCTACCGCCCTGGCGGACATCCAGCAAGATATGGTGAAAGCTGAGCAAGGCGTGAAGATTGCTGAACTGAAGGCGAAAGCTGATATCCAGCAAGAAGTGGTAAAATCTGAGCAAGGCGTGCAGATTGCTGAACTGAAGGCGACTGCGAAGGTGAAAGAAGTCACCGGCGAGGCGGAATCTATCCGCATTAAAGCTGCCGGTGAGGCTGAGTCTATCCGCCTGAAAGCTACGGCGGAAGCAGAATCTATCCGCGCCACCGGCACCGCCAAAGCGGAAACCTACCGTGCCGGTGTGGGAGCGCTGGGCTCGCAACCTTACACCGCCATGCAGCTGATGCAAATTATCGGCGATCGCAAAGTGCGCCTGATTCCTGATATTTTAGTCGGCGGCGGAAACGGCGGTCAGAACGGTTTGGTGGATGGGTTATTAACGATGCTTTTGTGGAATCAAACCGGCAAGTTGGTAGCGCCAACCCCGCCGCAAAACCAGCTGGAAACAAACACGCCTGAATCCCCGCTAGAGCTGCTAGACAAGCCGGCTTCTATTTCTGCTGAGTTGATCCCCGACCCAGAAAACGGTCTGCAAAAACGGCCTGCTGTTTCGTAAGGGGATTTCAGAAATTAGGTTTCCCTCGTTTTCCTCGTTCCCAGGATCCGCCTGGGAACGAGGGGAATTTGGTTTTAAATTAAAAATCCAAAATGCAAAATGCAAAATCCAAAATTGGTAGGCGCTATTGCCTGAACCCCGACTGCCCAAAGCCGCAAAACTGGGAGTTTGATAAAGTCTGTCAGGGGTGCGGTGCTGAGTTGCTGCTAGGAGGGCGTTTTCGCGCGATAGAGTTAATTGGTAATGGGAGATTTAGCCGGACGTATTGGGGTGCGGTTGAGAGCGAATCTCTGCTAGGGTTTTGCACGATAAAACAATTTTGGCTGCCGGAGATAGCACCGGCAGATTTTGAGAGCGCCTCAGAGGGGTTTCGCCAAAAAGCGCTGCGCTTGGAAGAATTGGGGGCACACCCGCATCTTCCCGCTGTTCTGGCGCATTTTGAGGGGGACGGTCGTTTGTATTTGGTGCTAGAATATATTGAGGGAAGGAATCTGGAAAAGGTGCTGGAGGAGGAGGGGACCTTCAGCGAAGCTCAGATATGGCAAGTGCTGGAAGCGTTGCTGCCGGTGCTGAAAGTTCTCCACGACCGGCAAATTATCCACGGGGATATTAAGCCGGTGAATATTATTCGCCGGCATCAGGACAGTCGCCTTGTTTTGGTTGATTTTGGGGCGGCTCAGCTGGTGAGTGGCACGGATTTGTGGGGAGGGGCAACCGGCAGCGCGGAATATGTCGCGCCAGAACAAGCGAAAGGAAACGCGGTTTTTGCCAGCGATCTTTATAGTTTGGGGGTGAGTTGCGCTAACCTGCTCACGGGGATTTCGCCTTTTCAGCTGTTCGATGCGGCGAGTGACTGCTGGGTGTGGCGCGATTATTTGAGGAATACTGGCAGCGCCGGCATCTTGCCTGTGTCCGCTCGCCTGGGTGAGATTTTGGACAAGCTGCTGGAAAATGCCGTTTTTCGCCGGTTTCAATCGGCAGGTGAGGTGATGCGGGCGATGAATCTGCCTTTTGTTTCCCGCGCCCCAACACCGAGCTCGTCTTGGCGCTGCACCGGCACTCTGGCGGGACATTCGGGGCTGTCTGCCGGTGTGACTTCTGTGGCGATTAGCCCTCAAGGGCATCTCCTCGCTACCGGCAGCGATGACAGAACTGCCCGCTTGTGGGATCTAGATACGGGAGAGTGTTTGAGGATTATAGCAGGTCACTCGAATTTTGTCAAGTCGGTTGCGTTCAGTCCTGACGGGAGGATTCTGGCCACCGGCAGTGACGACCGGACGGTGAAATTGTGGGATGTGGCGGGCGGGGGGCTGTTGCGCACTTTGGCGGGGCACTCGCACGCGGTTAAGTCGGTGGCGTTCAGTCCGGAGGGGCAATGCTTGGCCAGCGGCAGTTGGGACAAAACGGTGAGACTGTGGGACGCCGGTGGCGGGGAAGAGATTGCCACTTTGAGGGGGCACGGATTGCAGGTGGCGGCGGTGGCGATTTCGCCGTGCGGCCAGAGGGTGGCCAGTGGGAGTTTGGACAGGACGGTCCGGCTGTGGGATTTGCCCTCGGGGGGGGGTGCGGGGAGAGTATTGCAGGGGCACCTGTGGCCGGTGCTGGCCGCCGCCTTCAGTCCGGACGGGAAAATTCTGGCCACGGGCAGTGAGGACAATACGGTAAAATTGTGGGACGTTAAGACGGGAGACGTTATCCGCACGCTTTCCGGGCATTCGTGGTCGGTGGCGGCGCTGGCGTTCAGTGCCGGTGGGGAGATCCTGGTGAGTGGGAGTTGGGACAAAACGGTGAAGCTGTGGCGGGTGGCGACGGGTGAGGAAGTGGAAACCCTGGTGGGGCATACGGATTCGGTGTGCGCGGTGGCGGCGGCTGGGGGGAAGAGGGTGGCCAGTGGCAGCCGGGACAAGACGGTGAAGTTGTGGGAGCGAGTTGGTTAGGGTTTTGCTGTGTTTTGCGCTGCCGGCAATCTTGCCACATCTGCTGTATAATCAGCTGTCGGCTCAAGATTTGCCGGTGTGACGGAGAGCTAGCACAAAGGTTACGCAGGTCACACTCGAATAGCGATCTCGATCGCAGCGCCGGCAGAGGAGAGTCACACTGCGTTCACGACACCCGTCACAAAGAAATGTAAAGAAATGGTTGATGTTGGGAGTGCAGACGTCTTTGTTATGGCAGCAAGAGTCCTAGGAGGGACTTGCCGTGTTATCTAAACCCAGTTTCGACGATAGAAGTCTGGCTGAATCCTTTTACGGATCGCTGTTGCGCCACTTTTGTAATTCGTTTGACAGTTCCACGCAGGCGCTGTTAGCGGAGTGCAGATTTGGGATTGCCCCCAGTCCCGCTGGAGTGAAAACTTTTTTCATTGTGGCTCCTTCTGTGGCTGTGGCAGAGCAACTGATGCAGCGCACTGACAGCATTCTCAAGCAAGTTTCCCGACTGGTGGCTGGCGTCGAACTGACGGCGATCTGCGCCATCCCCCCCGCCAGTGAGGAAGATGGGGAACCCCCAGATGCAGACTCAAGGCGGCTGCCGCCTAAGCTGATGCTGGGCAAGATATTCTCCAACAGTTGCGATACGGGAAGTTAAAGTTAAGCCGCGGCTGTTCCTGTGGGTGAGGGGAGCATCGAAAAAGCGGAAATTCAGTATTTTTTCGGTTGTGTTTTGTTTGAGCCGGTGCTGTGTGCGCGACCTGTCGCGGCACGGCAATTTTTTCAGGCTAGAGGCCAGAGCGGCAGCCGGATGTGCCGGTGGGGATTGAAGTGATGGAGGTTTTCACTCGCTCGCGAAGGTCGCCGGTGTGTGAGAATAGGCTATTGGATACAGGGGTGGGGAAGTTTTGTGTGAGTTGCTATCAGGGATTGAAAAACCGCAATTGATTTCGCTGTCGCTCCGCCCCCGATCCCCCGCGCACCCGCTCACCGGCTCACCCCCTGCGTGCCGGTGGCGGGAAATCCACCGGACTTGAAAGGGCGGAGAGGTCCTGCCGGTGGGACACAGAGCACGGTCCGGGGAGAAGTGACGAAAAGATAGGGGTTTTAGCGCGTGGGCCCTGCCGGGTCCGCGATGCTGGAATAAAAAACCCGCCCCTTGTAAGCCCCGGTCAGGGGGGGAGGCGTGGCCTGTGAGTCAGGGTGCCAGGGGAGTTGATTCGGAAAGATTGGGTTTGATGGATAATAGCCGGTGTCTGAGCTACTATGGCAAGACAGCCGTAAAAGTCCTGTCTTAAAATTTCAGAGTTAAAACAGCAAATTGCAACATGAGGGTTACATGGTTAGCCAACCCCAAGACCCCAATTTTCGGGTTTCATTCTCGAACGAAACTCCCTTGGTTCACCTGCCCGCTCGCTTAAGCGTGCTGGAAGCGGTAGCCTTTAAGCAAACCTGCCTGCAGCTTTGCCAAGAGAGTCCCCATCCGAGCCAAATCGTTCTAGATTTTGGCCAGACCACGTTCATCGACAGCAGTGGCGTCGGTGCCTTAGTCAACAATCTCAGGACAGCCCAGCAACTGGGGATTCAGTTAGTGCTGCGGAATGTCCAGCCCCAGGTGAGGGCAGTGCTGTCCATAACGGGACTGGAGCAGATGCTGACGATTGAGGGGGCTGCGGAGACTTCCAGCAGGCCGGCGCGCAGCGCCTCTGTGAAAAGCTCGCTGCCGGCGACTCACCCCTCTGTGCGCTCTTGGGTGAAACGCTGGATAGACGTTGCCGGTGCCCTGGTGGGTTTGGCGATTACGGCGGTGTTGCTGATTCCGATTGCCATTGCCATTAAACTGGACAGTCCGGGCCCGATTTTCTTCAGCCAAATTCGCTGCGGCTGGATGGGCCGGCGATTTCGCATGTGGAAACTGCGCTCTATGTGCGTGAATGCGGAGGCGCTGAAATCCCAAATCGCAAACCAGGTACACGGTCCGCTGTTTAAGAATGAAAACGACCCCCGGATTACGCGGGTGGGCCGGTTTCTGCGGCGGACGAGCCTCGACGAACTGCCCCAGTTTTGGAACGTGCTCAAAGGAGAGATGAGTCTGGTCGGCACCAGGCCGCCCACACCAGATGAAGTGGAGCGCTATGAGGTTCCCGAGTGGCAGCGTCTAGATGTCAAACCGGGAATGACCGGCGAATGGCAGGTGAATGGGCGCTCTCAGGTGCGCAGTTTTGAGGACGTCATCCGCCTCGATTTGAAATACCAAAAAAACTGGAGCCTCCGGTATGATGTGGAGCTGATTTTGAAAACAGTCCTGCGCTTATTCCAGAAAAACAGTGGCGCTTATTGAATGAAGAATTGAGGGCTGAGAGGGGAGAGAGGTCAATTCTTGGGTCTTAATTCTTAATTCTTGATTGTAGATGACTGGATTTTGGAGGGACAGGATGATGTTAGGGAACCTGGGCAGCTGGTGGAAAGGATTCGCCTCCGGGCTGGGAATACAGCCGGCAGCAAATGAGCGCCCGATCAAGGAAGCGCAGCTACAAGTCGGTACGGATCTGACGGCTTTAGACGTGGTTTTGCGATGGTTTGAACAGTTCAACGCAGCGCCCCTCTCGTGCGAGGAGTGGTGGGAGTGCGAAACCGCCTTGGTAGAAGCCTTTACCAATGCGGTGCGCCACGCTCACGGCCACTTGCCGCAGACAGCGCCGATCGAGCTGGAGGTGATAGTTTTTGGGCACTGCCTGGAAATGAAAATTTGGGATCGGGGCGGGCCGTTTGATTTGGAAGCTTATATAGAAGAGCTGCTAAAAAAACCGCTCGATCCCTGGGAAATAGGGCACAAGGGACTGCGGATTATGAAAGAGCTGACAGATGAGCTTTATTACAGGCGCACTGCTGACGGTCGCAATTGCCTGCTGATGCGCAAAAGACTTGCCGGAGAGTGAAGTTGCGCTTGAATAATGAGGCTAATAATCCTCCCGTCAGAAGAGATGAGAATCAACCTAGGGGAGGATTTCGCCTGTCAGGTATGCCAATTTAGATGTTAAGCAAGAGGTTATAGGTTCTGGGAGTGGCGGAAAGCAGGTACTATCATGGTTATTTCTCTCGCAACCGGTCGCACCCCAATGAGAAAGGCACCACTGCCGGCGAACGAAGTCCAGAGAATTGAAGCCCTGCGGCGGTATCAGCTACTCGATCCGGCAGCAGAACCGGCATTTGAGGATCTGGTGCGCCTGGCGGCCCACATTTGCGGAACCCCAATCGCGCTGACCGGCATGGTTGACTCTGACCGGTGCTGGGTGAAGTCAAAGGTGGGCTGGACGAGGGGAGGGGCGTCGCGCGATATTATGGCTTTCAGCGCCAGCGCCATCCGGCACGACGGAGTGTTTGTTGTCGGAGATACCTTGAAGGACGCCCGGGCAAGCCAGCAATCCCCTGGTGGTGGGGTTCCCTCACATCCGGTTTTATGCCGGCACGCCGCTGATTGCGCCCGATGGCGAAAGCGGTGGGCATCTTGTGCGTCATGGACTGCGCGCCGCGCTCTTTGAGCCAGGACTTGCAAGATGCCGGCAAGATGCTGGCGCGTCAGATAATGGTTCTGCTGGACTCCCGCCGGCAGCTGATGCAAATGGAAAATATCAAGTCCCAGCTACAGGATTTTCTCGACAGGGCGCAGGTTTTGATTCAAACGGTGCGTCTTTCTGACAGGGGCTTTGCCTATGTCAACCGGACGTGGCGGCAGACCTTGGGCTATACGGAAGAGGAAGTGGGCCAACTAAAGGTGCGGGATATTCTCCATCCCGAGTACCGCCAGCTGTGGCAGGAGGTGGAAAAACTCTCCCTGATAGAAGCTCACGAGCCGGTGGAGATGATTTTTTTGACCAAGGATGGCGAGCCGGTGTGGGTGGAAGGGAATGTGAGCTGCCTGTGCGAAAATGGCAAACCCTACGCCACGCGATGGATTTTTCGCAATGTCACGGTTCGCAAATACCGGCAAATTTTTGAACATGCGGCGCAGGGGCTGTTTCAAGTCACCTTGGAGGGGCGCTACTGCACGGCAAACTCCGCCCTGGCTCGCATTTACGGCTACGACTCCCCCGCCGAGTTCCTCAAGGGGGTGGAAAATATTGCCCAATTCTATGTCGGTCCAGGGGACTGGGCTGAGTGCCTGCGCCGGTTAAAAGCGGATGGCTTTGTGGAGGACCGGGAGGCTGTTGTCCGCCGGCGCGATGGCTCCGTGATTTGGATTTCTGAAACGGTGCGGCTGCTGCGCGACGCCCAGGGGCGACCGGTGGGGGTGGAGGGATTTGTGCAGGATGTAACCAGACGCAAGCAAGCCGAGGAAACGCTGCAGCTGGCAAAAGACCAGCTGCAGGCGGTGCTGGATGCGGTTCCCGGTACGGTGTCGCTGATCAGCTCCGATTTGCGCTATCTGGGGGTGAACAGGCATTTAGCGGCCACCTACAAATTGCCCTTGGAGGCTTTTGCCAATCAAGAAGTGGGCTTCCGCCAGTCGCGGTTTGGCAAATTCGTGCGCGAGTTTTTTGCTTCTCCGGAGAAGGAAGCGTCGGTAGAAATTGACGCCCAGCTCGATGGCGCTCCCCGCAGTCATTTGGTGATGGCCAAGAAGTGGCTGCAAGATCGGGCAGCGGTGTTTGTCGGGATAGATATTACTGAGCGCAAGCGGGCGGAGGCGAAGCTGCAGGCGGAACTGGCGGAAGGGGCTGACTACGTGCGCTCGCTTTTGCCGCGCCCTTTAACCGAGCCGGTGGCGATTGACGCCCGGTTTATTCCCTCGCAACAGTTGGGGGGCGATTGCTTTGACTATTACTGGCTGGATAAAGACCATTTGGCGATTTACCTGCTGGACGTGTCTGGACACGGCTTGGGATCGGCGCTGCTGTCGGTTTCTGTTTTGAGCCTGCTGCGCTCCCGCTCCCGGCTCCAAACTAATTTTTACGAGCCCAGTGAAGTCCTCCACGCCCTGAATCAGTCTTTCCAGATGGAGAGCCAGCGGAATATGTACTTTACTATCTGGTATGGGGTTTACAATCGGCGAAAGCGCCAGCTCGTTTGCGCCAGCGCCGGTCACCCGCCGGCACTGCTGCTCTCGGGAACAGAGCCTTTGACTCAGCGAGTCCAACAGCTGAAAACCCCGAACGGTCTGCCGGTTGGAATGTTTCCCGATGCCAGCTACGCCAATGCTTGGTATTCTGTAGGAGAAGGCAGCACCCTGTACATTTTTAGCGATGGGGTTTACGAAATTATGCAACCTGATGGCACGGTTTGGAGCTTCGATGCCTTCATCGACTGGCTGGCAGATTACAGCCGGATAAATCCGGTCAACCTGGATCGAGTTTTGCAGGACCTCCGGAGTTTGACGGGGAAAGGTGCTTTTAATGACGACGTGTCTCTCCTGCAGGTTAAGTTTCGCTGACCCGGCAGCTCGGCTTTCCCCGCTGCCCCTGAGATGTTAGATGTTAGATTTTCGATTTTAGGGGGGCTCCTAACTAACAGCACACCCTCCAAAATTTTGCCAGCAATTAGTCCGCAAAGAAGCCGGCGCTCTTAAAGTCATCCCGGCTGGGGAAGACTTGAATTACTGTATCTACGCAGGCGATTTCAAACAGAATTCTAATTTGGTGGTTGATGGAACAGACGGCGAGCTTGCCATTGGCGGCTCTCACGGTTTTTACTGCGGAGAGTAAAGCGCCCAGACCCGAACTGTCCATAAAGGTGACATCCTGGAAATCCACTAACACAAGGCTGGCCCCTCGGTCAACAACGTCGCTAATCTGCTGCTGGAATTGAAGGGCCTTATTTTTGTCTAAAAGGCCAGAAGGTTGAACAATTTCAAGGGCGGAGTTAATATTTTTCATGGGGCCTTCACTTCTCAGGAATAAACTGCAGCCTTTCGGCGCGATAGATTTCTCCTAGCATAGCGGTAAGAAAAATCAGCGCCAATAATAACTTATATCACATGCGGTTGAGCGACCGCAATTAGGCTCCGGTAGCCGGGGATTAGCAATGTCCAAACGCCCGGGTGCTAGCGCGCCCGAACGCCCTTGGCTGAGACATCTTGCGGGCATTCATGTTATAGCAGTATGCACTTAGGTTAGTACATGGGCATCATCGCATCACGCATGCATGGCATCACGCAAAAGCTGGTAGGAGCGGGTTTACTAACATCTGGTAAAACCCAGAGACATCTTGGGTGAACCCGCCCCTACTGACCCCATGCGCATCGGGCTCATGCGCATGAGCCCCATAAGCCATGTCATTAATGTCTTAACCAATATGACTACTGCTATATATGCTCCCGGCGGGCACAGACGCAGGCAAAAATTACCTATTTATCCAGCGCCCGGCGGAACCGTTGAGCTGTGGGGGGCGCGCGCAGCGCTCGAGGCCGGTGCCGGGGCGGCGATCGTGAGATGGAAATGCCGGCTGTTATGGAAATCTCCCCGCTTGCAACCCCCAAGGGTTGCCGGTGCGGGCTGATGGTGCGCTTGGTGGCTTCCCGGCACCGGGCTCGTTCCAGGGGAGAGTGCTGCCTTCAGCCCGCCCGCCGCTGAATACTCAGAAATATAAGCGCTGTTTGGATAGCTGCATTCCGCTTCGGGGAGGCGGCTGCCCTCGCTCCTTCGTCCCGGTTTTGCCTGACCTGCGGCTGATTTGTTAAACTAGAATCTCTTCTGTGCAATTTCAATCCCTCAGAGACATTCAGCAGAATTGTCAGGGCTACTACTCGATCTGAAACACAAGTATAGCATTTCCAGGCACCGGCAGCGCAAATCTTATAAACAGAACTTAAAAATATGCACAAACTATTAACCGGCCCGTTGCGCGTTGAACATTTAACCATTGCGATCTGCAACTTGCCAGAACAGCTGCAAGGCACCAAGCTAGTCCAAATGTCGGATTTCCACTACGATGGCTTCAGGCTGTCTGACCAGCTTTTAGAAGAAGCTATCGCCGCCAGCAACCAGCAAAAGCCAGACTTGGTTTTGCTCACCGGCGACTACGTTACCAAAGACCCCGCACCGATTCACAGCTTGGCGCTGCGCCTCAAACAGCTGCAAAGTCGCGCCGGCATCTATGCCGTCTTGGGCAACCACGACCTGATCTACCGGCACTCAAAATCAGAAATCACCCGCGCCATGACTCGCATAGGAATTGGGGTTCTGTGGAATGAAGCCGTCTGCCCTCTGGGGCCCGAATTAGCCCTGGTGGGGCTAGCGGATTTTTGGTCTCGGGAATTCAACCCAGCTGCGGTGCTAGCGCAGGTGGGTGCCGGCACCCCCCGGATTGTCCTGTCCCACAATCCCGACAGCGCCGGGCTCCTGCGCCAGTGGCGAGTGGACTTGCAACTTTCTGGTCACACCCACGGTGGCCAAATTGTCATCCCCGGTGCCGGTCCTGCAGCCGGGCGGCTGAAATCGATTCGGCGCAAGATTCCCAAACCGCTGCGGCGCTGGATTCCTTACATGTCAGACGGGTGCGATAAAGTCGTTCACCACTGGGAGTGGGCTTCTGGATTGCATCAGGTGGGGGCGAACCAGCTGTACGTCAATCGCGGGCTGGGCACTTATCTCCCCGGACGCCTGTTTTGCCCGCCAGAAGTCACCGCCATCACCCTGGTCAGGGCTTGACGCCCCCGCGCTCGTGCGCTCGTGGGGGCAAATTTTGGGTGAGGGAAACGCAATCCGGCAAACTGAGCGTGGCGGATACAGACTTTCGCCCGTGCGAAAGCCGGGCTAGGCTGTTAGGCTTTTAATTTGCTTTTTAGAGGAAGGGGGCATATCCTCCATAGCAGCATTTTATGGGCAATTAGGGCAATGCCGAATAGAAATGAATAGCGCAAATTAAATGCGCAACAGGGCAATGCTTACTGTTCTCCCAAATCCGCCTGCGGGATGGGAGGAAGTCGCTTCTGGTGCACACCGTCACCAATGAAAATTATGCGCTCTTACGAGGCCCGCCGATTGGGCTAAAGCCCAACTACAAACACGCACTGAAAGCATCGCTGCTGAGTGCGGAGGCTTTCAGTGCCGGTGCTGATTGCACGCCGATCTTTGGGCGAACAAAAATGTCTCGTTCAAGCCAGACTTTATCCAAAAAACCCAGGACTTTTACGGGGCAAAAGTGACTCAGCCCGACGTTGGAGATGCCGGTGCCCCACCGATAATTAACAGCTCGGTGCAGCAGAACACCAGCGGCAAGACAGACAGAATCGTCGAGCAGCTCGCTCCAGATGCCTCTGTTTAGCGAATCAGCGCCACCTACTTCCAAGGCACCGGTCAGGAGCTATTCTCAAAAGACGCCACCGCAGAGGGTTCTTTTACCGGAGCCGCCGGCACTGCAGCACCCCCGGATGCAGCGTTTCAGGGAATAAGCTTGGCTGGCGGTCACGGAAGGCTGAGTTTGTACGTGTTCTCACCGAGAGGGAGTCACGAGAGCAGGCATTCTGCGACAGGCAAGAACGCCGACAGCTGGCAGGAGTGGGTGAAGCAATTCCAGCACAAGGAAGGTTCTCTTGTGCTGCCCCGCTTCAAAATGCAGTATGATATCTGCCTAAATGACGCCCGGAACATTTTGGGGATGGGCGTGGCGTAAGACCGGCAGGGGGCAGATTTTTCAGGGATGACGCCCGCACAGGGCTTGCCCCGATGAGGTGAGGCACAAAACTCTGGTGGGGGTGCGCGAAGAAGGCACGCCCAGCTACAGCCGTGACGGGTGGCGGCTGCGCCCCTGCGGGCGAGCGGGTGGAGGTGCGATTTAGCATAGTGGTGGTGAGCCCCATTATCTGCGCGATTCGCGACAATCAAACGGGAATACTATTATTTGTGGGGTCGGTTGCAGATCCCAAATAACACAGGCGATTGGGCTGACCCAAATGAGAAAGCATTTTTTTAGTTCTTTTGGGATAATGGTTGCCGCTGGTCTGGGTTTAGCTGTTCTGGGTGTGGCTTTTGCCGTGCCGGCACAGCAACCCGCCGGTCCTGCCGCCGCTGCGCCACAATCGAGCGCTGGGGCGCAGGCTGCCGGTGAGGCTTGGCGCGAAAAGCTGGTCGCCGCCAACACCAGATTTGGCTTCAAGCTGTTCTCGGAAATCCGCAAGCTGGATGCTAGCCAGAATATTTTTATCTCTCCCGCCAGTCTGGCGCTGGCGCTGGCCATGACTTACAACGGTGCCGGTGGCCAAACTGGGCAGGCAATCGCCAAAACCTTAGAATTGCAACAGCTAAGCTTGCAGCAAGTCAACCTTGCCAATGCCGCGCTGAAGGCGTCGCTAGCCAATTTGGACCCGAAAGTTCACCTGGCCATTGCCAACTCCCTGTGGGGCCGGCAGGGCGAACCCTTTAAGCCAGAATTTATCAAGAGAACCGAGGACTTTTACGGTGCCCAAGTCAGGAATGTGGACTTCGGCGCTCCCAATGCCCCGGACGTCATTAACGGCTGGGTGAAGCAAAGTACAAACAGCAAGATAGATAAAATCCTGGAAAAAAATGACATAAACGCCTCAACGATTGCTGTGTTAATCAATGCTATATACTTTCACGGGGAGTGGATGGTGCCCTTTTCCAAAGAAAAAACCCAAGAGCGCCCCTTCACCTTGAGCGATGGCTCTCAGAAGCGGCACCCGATGATGTTCCAGAAGGTTGATTACGCTTCCTACTACAAAAATGAGCTGTTTCAGGCGATCGGCCTGCCCTACGGCGAGGGCCGGTTGACCATGTACATCTTTCTCCCCCATCAGGGAGTCAGTCTCAAAACCTTCTACGAAAGCCTCAACGCCCCTAACTGGGAAAAATGGATCGGCGAGTTTGAGACTGAAGAGAAAGGAGTTATCCTCGGGTTGCCTCGCTTCCATGTGGAGTATGAAATCGATCTGAAAGACAGTCTGAAAGCCCTGGGGATGGAAAAAGTTTTTGATGCCGGCGCAGATTTCACAGAAATAACTCCGCAAGGTTTCGCCATTAGCAAAATTAAACACAAGACATTTTTGGACGTGAGTGAAGAGGGCACCGAAGCCGCAGGCGTCACGGCGATCGGGGGCACGAGAGGCGGGGAACCCGATATCACAATGATTGTTGACCGGCCCTTTTTCTGCGCGATTCGGGACGAAGAAACCGGCACCCTCTTGTTTATGGGGTCCATTGTCGAGCCGAAGTAAAAAATTGAAACTTTGCTCCAAGCCAGCGCTCTAGGGGCTCTAGGCGTCAGTGGGGTTTATTAAATCAATTCTCTGGCGCTCCCAAGCGATAGCCTTTGCCGTAGACCGTGTGAATCAGGGGCGGCTCACCGGCACCCTCTATTTTGCGCCGCAGCAGGCGAATCTGCGCCGCCAGAACATTGCTGCTGGATTTCTGAGCGTCCCCCCACACATGCTGGTGAATTTGCGCGTGGGTCAGCAAAGCGCCGGGGTGGCGCATGAAATATTCCAGCAGCCGGCTTTCTTTTTCAGACAGCTCCACGATGCGCCCCCGACGGTAGGCGAGCAGGCTCTCCAAATCCAGCTCCAGATCCTCGACTCGCAGCCTCTGGGTGCCGGCACCGGACTCTTGCGCCGCTCCCCGGCGCAGCAAGGCGCGGACTCGCGCCAGCAACTCCCGCAATTCAAAGGGCTTGACGAGGTAGTCGTCAGCACCGGCATCCAAACCGCGCACCCGATCGTCTACAGTATCTTTAGCAGTGAGAAACAGTACAGGCGTCAAACGCCCGAGCTGGCGCAGCTGCTGGCAAATCTCCAGTCCCGACACCTGCGGGAGCATCCAATCGAGAATCAACAGATCGTACACCCCCTGCAGCGCCAGCTGCTCGCCAGCGGTGCCATCACCAGCCACATCCACACTGTACCCCTCGCGGGCGAGCACCCGACTCAGCGGATCGGTCAGTTCAACCTCATCATCAACCAGAAGAATGCGCATATCAATTAGGGATTTGGGATTTTGGATGGATTTCCCCTCTACAATCTAAAATCTGAAACCTAAAATCATCCTATGCTCACCGTCGCATTGCCCAAAGGTGCCCTGCTAACCGACAGCATCCGGCTGCTGCGAGCCGTCGGTCTGGACTTCAGCGCCTTTCTCGACTCATCCAACCGGCAGCTGCAAATCCAAGATCCCACCGGCACCGCCAAAGCTTTGCTCGTGCGGGCGCAAGACGTGCCGGTTTACGTGGAATATGGCCAAGCCCAGCTAGGCGTTGTGGGCTATGACGTGCTGCGGGAGAAAAACCCAAAGGTGGCTAACCTCGCTGACCTGAAATTTGGCCGCTGTCGCCTGTCCGTAGCGGTGAGGGAATCCAGCCCCTACCGGCGACCGGTAGAGCTGCCGGCCCACGGTCGAGTGGCGTCCAAGTTTGTCCACTGCGCCCGCGAATACTTCCACAGCTTGGACTTGCCGGTGGAAATTGTGCCCCTCTACGGTTCCGTCGAACTCGGGCCAATCACCGGCATGTCAGAGGCGATCGTTGACTTGGTTTCCACCGGTCGCACCCTGCGAGAGAACGGCTTAATTGAAATTGCCGTACTCTTTGAAAGCACAGCCCAGCTGATCGCCCATCCCTTGAGCTACCGCCTCAACACCGATGGGATTGGCGATGTGATTTTGCAGCTGCGAGCAGCGACCCTGGCTGCAGTTTGAAAGCGCAGAAACCCGGTTTCTTAAAAAAACCGGGTTTCTGGACTCCGCTCACTCACAAATCATTTATAACTGCTATATCATGTCAGGCTGGTGAACCGCAATTCAGTTGCCAGCGCCCAATGCGATGATGCCCAGTGCCCGCCCTTAGAGATATGATAGGTATTCAACCTGACGAGATATAAAAGGTGTATTTGCCATGCGGCTATCCCAAGTCCACCCAATTTTCTATCACCTGCGCGTCCAGCAGAAACGGCTGTTTCGCGGGACAGCCAATGTTTGGCAAGCCAGCCGGTTTGCCCAAACACAGTCCTTGGAAAACTTGCGCCACACTTGCATCAAGCACCAATCCCTGCTGCGAAGAAAAATGGGCAGCACAGATCCCCTGTTACAGGAAAATAAAATTGTCAACCTGGGAATTGCCCACAAAACAATAGACGGCCTGATCATTCAGCCGGGGGAAATCTTTTCCTTTTGGCGTCGGGTCGGCAACCCAACCGCTGCCAAAGGATATGTGGAAGGGTTACAATTATCTCGGGGAGAGGTGAGAACCGGCACCGGCGGGGGGCTGTGCCAGCTCGCCAACCTGTTATACTGGATGGTTTTGCACACCCCTCTGGAGGTGATTGAGCGCCACCACCACAGCTTTGACCCCTTCCCGGACGACCGGCGAGTCTTGCCTTTTGGCAGTGGGGCTAGCGTTTTTTACAATTATGTCGATTTGCGCTTTCACAACCCAACCGAGCAATCTTTTCAACTTCGGGTCTGGCTAACGGATGAGCATTTAAAAGGAGCCGTCCGCACCGAAAGAGAGTGGCCCTTCTCTTACCATATCATCGAAAAAGAGCACCGCTTTTTGCGCGAGAGTGGCAAAAACTATCGGACGAATGAGATTTGGAGAGAAGCGATCGATAAGAGTACGGGCAAGAAACTCAAGGAAGAACTCGTTATTAAGAATTTATCGGAAGTGAAATACTCCATCGAATCTTTGTCAGAGCAACCCGAGAGCAACTAGCAATTAAGCTGTTAGGGTAATAATGCTGCATGTGGTCTAAAGGAGGCAGTCACGATGAACTGCGCACACCGCCACCAATGAAAACTTGCTCCACTGCGGGAGATTCGGTAGGGCTAAAGCCCAACTACAAACCTTTTCAAGGCTCTGCCTCCAGATTCGCGTTCCCAGGCTCCGCCTGGGAACGAGAGTTAAACGAGAGTTAATGCGATGATGCCCCATGCCCAGTGCCCCAGTCGGGCTGTCTGCGCTAGATTGGGAGGGCGTGCTTTTTTGTAGCAGAAATTTCTGCAGTGACTGTAGATGACTAGCATATCACCCCTGACAGAGAATCGCGAACACCGGCCCCGGCGCGAAAATGACTGGCGCTTGCTCCTGCGCTTGGTGCCCTATGCCCGTCACAGCGGGCGGTTGCTGCTAATTTCCATGCTGCTGCTGGTGCCGCTGTCTGTCGCCAGTGCCATTCAGCCGATTATCATCGGGCAAGCCATCTCCCTGCTTCGCCAGGAGCCCAATATTTGGGCGTTTTTCCAGGGGAAACCCCTGTCTTGGGGGCTGAATGTTCTCACCGGCTTGCTATTCCTAACCATAGCCGTGCGCCTCGGACTGGAATCCCTGCAAACCTATCTGGTGCAGAAGGTGGGCCAAAAAATTACTGCCGACATCCGCAACGACTTGTTCGAGCACGTCACCTCTTTGGCGGTGCGATTTTTTGACCGCACTCCCGTGGGGCGGCTGATCACCCGCCTCACCAGTGATGTGGACGCCTTGGGAGAGGTGTTTTCCACCGGCGCGATTGGCATTGTCACTGATTTATTCTCTATTGCGGTGATTGCGATCGCCATGTTTGCCTTGCAGTGGCAGCTGGCTTTAATGCTAGTTCTGATGCTGGTGCCAGTTGCCGGTGTGGTGATATACTTCCAGCAACAGTACCGCAAAGCCAATTACCGGGCGCGGGAAGAGCTCTCCGCCCTCAACGCCACCCTGCAAGAAAATATCACCGGCATTAACGTGGTGCAGCTGTTCCGCCGCGAGCAATTCAACGCCGAACTGTTTCGCAGCATCAACCAGCGCTACGTCCTCGAAGTGGACAAAACCATTTTTCACGACTCCGCCGTTTCCGCGACGCTGGAGTGGATTGCCTTGGTGGCAATTGCCGGCGTACTCTGGCTCGGAGGCGTGCGCCTGTTGCAGCAATCTCTCAGTTTTGGGACGCTATCGGCGTTTATCCTGTTCGCCCAGCGGCTTTTTGACCCCTTGCGGCAATTTGCTGAAAAATTCACCGCCCTGCAAGCCGGTTTCACCGCCATTGAGCGGATTAGCGACATCTTCAACGAGCCGGTGGAAATCCGCGATCCAGAAGTATCCGGCACCCGGATCTCCCCTTCCGACTTCCCAGAGAAAACGGGGGAAATCCGCTTCGAGCGCGTCTGGTTTGCCTACAAAAAAGATGAGTACGTCCTCAAAGATTTGGATTTTACCATCCGTCCGGGTGAGAAAGTGGCTTTGGTCGGACCCACCGGCGCGGGCAAAAGTTCTATTATCCGCCTGCTGTGCCGGCTTTACGAACCCAGCAAGGGGCGGATTCTCATTGATGGCATTGATATTCGAGACATGCCTCAGGCTGAATTGCGCCGGCACGTGAGCGTGATTTTGCAGGATGGCTTTCTGTTTGCCGGTGATGTCAAGAGCAACATCACTTTGGGAGATAATTATTCCTTCGAGCAAATCCGAACAGCCGCCGAGCGAACAAATGTGGCGCGTTTTATTGAGGGGCTTCCTCAAGGTTATGACACTGAGCTGCGGGAGCGAGGCACCAATCTCTCTGGCGGACAGAAACAGCTGCTAGCTTTCGCTCGCGCTGCGATTCGCAAGTCCCGGATTCTGGTGCTCGATGAAGCCACGGCAAGTTTGGATGTGGGCACGGAAGCGCTAGTTCAAGACGCCCTCGACCGGCTGCTAGTAGAGCGCACCGCGATTATCATCGCTCACCGGCTGTCTACAATTCGCAATGCCAACCGGATTTTGGTGCTCAAACGGGGTCAGCTTGTGGAGCAAGGCAGTCATGAAGAATTGCTGCAGCAAGGGGGGCTGTATGCGAGTCTGTACCAGCTGCAGATGCTGGGGACTTAGCAATTTTGGATTGTGGATGCCCGGATTTTGGATTGAAAAAGGCAGCAGTAAAGCCTTGACCTCTGACCTCGTTGACCTCGTTCCCAGGCGGAGCCTGGGAACGGGGGGCTGGAGGCTCTGCCTCCTTTCGTGAACAAGCAGATTTAAAACATAATAGCATAAAATATGAATCGGAGAAAATTTATTCAATCTGCAGCTTTGGGAAGCGCTTCATTTGCAGTTAATCTGAGTCTGCTAAACCTCAAACCGCTAGAGAGTTCTTCTGCAAGCATGAGGGAGAAGGAGCGATTTGACTGGATTTTCCTGTACTGGATGCCCTACGACAACGACCTGTCGCGCTTTGGCCAACCTATCCTGGAGATGCTGGAAAAAGGGGTGCGGAGTGACAGTATCCTTGTGGCTGTAGAATCGGATTTGTGGGGTGAGAAAAACCTTTCAAGAAGGGTGTTCGCAAAAGACCGGCTAGAGGTTGAGCAGCTAGAAACTGCGAACAGCGCGAGTGAGGAAGTGTTTGCGGAATACCTCAATTGGGCGAACTCGCGCTTTGCTGCGGAAAAGTGGGCGATCGTGTTCTTGGGACACGGGGGGCGTTTGGATGAAATCAGTCCTGATGAAAATACAGGAACCATCCAGTTTGAAACCGAGTGGATGAATATCAAAAAGCTGAGTGATGTCATTCAGGAGTTTAATAAAAAAATCGGCAAGCCGGTGGAGTTATTATTTTTGCAAAACTGCAATAAGGCTACGATTGAGGTTCACTACACCTTTCGAGAGGCTGCCCGCTACACTCTGGCGTCTCAAAAACTTCTCGGCGCTCCGAATTACTATTACGAACAAGTGCTGCAATTCCTAGGAGGCAACCCAGGGGTTAGTGGGGGGCAACTCGCCGAGAAGATTATGGAATATGAGCGCCCAGATATGTACAGCAGCTACACGGTGACGGAGAACCGGCATCTCCGCGATCTGCCGGCAAGACTCAATCCGCTGATCGATGAAATTCTGTCTTCTCTGTCTTCTGATATGCCGGCAATTTCCCGCAGCGATCTGAAACCTTACCTGTACAGGGATGAACTCTTCGCCGATGCTGTGTTTTTGTTAACAGCGCTGGCCAAGCGGTCGGGTTCTGCTGAAAAGCGCTGCAATGAGTTTGTGGAGTTCTTAAAAACGTCAGTGATTTACAGGTATCAGCAGAACCCACAAAAACTCAACCCAGATTTATCAGGTTTGGGTTTGCTGTTACCGCGAAATAAGCGGCAGATCGAACAGTACCGGTATTTGCCGGCGTTCTCTGATTTGAAACTGGCTGAACTGTTTGAGGCTATTCTGTCTGACGGATAGCCGGCAGAATCGCAAGGGCGCAACAGCTCAGTAGGCGCGTGGCGGAACGCGCCCCTATGGGGATTTTTCAACTGCTTGGGGTGCCGGTTTCCCAGCCGGCTTGTACCTAGTTGAGATAGATAGTATTTTGGACTCTGGCTGAAAAGGCTTTACTGCCGTTTTTTCAATCCAAAATCCAAAATCCAAAATCCAAAATTGGTATTAACTTAAGAGAGCGCTCGACCTTTCAGTTATTTTTCCTGCTGACAGCATTTTTTTTGCTATCTCTACAACCTCCAGAGCGCAGCCCCATGAGAAACTGACACCAGAACCGCCGTGTCCGTAGTTGTGAATGATGCAAGTGCCCTGTTCTTGTTCCAAGCGGACATTCTGCTGGCGTAAAGGGCGCAAACCAACACGAACGGGTTCTTTCGGATCGATTTGGGCATTTTTTAGCACCGGCAAAAACTCAAGGCACCGGTCGAGGATGTCCTGAATGGGGCGGTAATTCTCCAAGCCAATATTTAAATCCCACTCATTGGCTTCAGCGAACCCTCCAAGAAGCAGCATTTTATGCCCTCTCGGCACGATGAAAATGAAGCCGGTGTCTTTCTCAGAGCCATCGTGGGAAACGCAGTGAGCCTTGGTGATGCGGGGCATCGTTTTGCCGTCGTTGCGAATGCGAATCAGCGCCCCTCGCAGGGGGGAAACGGTGTCATTCGTCAGTTCCGTCGCCCCCAAGCCGGTGCAATTTATGATGGCATCAACGCCGAAATAGGTTTTCATAGTTTGCTCTTCATCTGTTAAATAGCCCGAGATTTTTCCGGGTTTGATATAGCAACCGGCTCGCTCCACTTCTTTAAGCAGCCAGTCCATGTAAACGTCGGTATCAACCATCGGAGATAGATGGCTGTAAGCATCTTTCAACCCCAGATTAGGGCTGACTCCATTTTCTTCTATCAACCCTGCATCGTGGGAGAAGTCCAAAACTTTTTCTTGGAGTTCGAGCATTTTCTCAAAGTCTTTGGTACTTTCCTTAACTGGGTGTTTGAAATAAAACACTGACGGGCGCATAAAAACGCCCGTTTCCGGATGGTCAGCCAGAGTTGAAAAAATGTTGTAAGAAGTCACGCACCAGTCTTTGGAGCGTGTTAGCGAAATGGGGTCTTGATGGTGCCCGCACACAGCCGGTGGCCACTCCCACAAAGCACCGGCAACCACTGAAGTTATGTGGGGGGCAAATTTTTCGGCTACTACTGTCACCTCAAATCCCTGCCTTTGCAAACACAGAGATGTCGTGAGCCCCGTGACACCGGCACCAATTACAAGGACTTTTCCTTCAGCTTTTTTTGCGGTTTTTGTTAACATTTATTTGGCCTCGTTTTGTTGTGGGAGTTATGTCTCGCCTTGTGACTCAACCTCAGGTCAAGTCATCCGGCTCCAGTAGAGATCCCCTGCTAAACTGACAGACTGTTTCTCTTATCCCAAGTTGAGATAGATAGTCTTTTGTCTTCTGGCATAAAAAGCTTATCTGTGGGCCGTTATTTAATCCAAAATCCCAAATGTAGAGCAGCAGTCATATTGGTTAGAACACGCTATGGCCCAATTGCCGGCTGCTATATCAGAGGTTAGGGGCGGGTTTATAGGTGTTGTAGCTGTGTGGCACTCTTTGTGGGTGAACCCGCCCCTACATCATGTTAAACCCCTTGTCCTAACCTAAGTGCCTACTGCTATAAAATCCAAAATTGGCATCATTTCAAAGCCCCTGCACTCGGCTCTATCTCGAAAATGCAGCTGTCAAATCTGCTTAATTTACGCTCTTGCCGTTAAGCGATCGGGACTTACGCTTGCGCCTCTATCTGTAGGGTGGGTTAGCGATAGCGTAACCCACCACACAATTAAGTGGCGTAAGTCCTGTTGCTAAAAACCCGATTGCCCGCACCGGCAACCCAGCACCTCTTTAAAAGGGGGCGGCATATCCCATAACCTCTGGCACCCAGTTGCGATTTGTTTATCTTGGAACACTCAGCCGCACTCCTATTAACCATTTAACCACACCCTTCTGTAAATTTTACTAAATTTTCTTTTTTTTATGTTGATTTAACAATTATCGTGTCCGCTCAATTCCGCCTCCCAATCAAATTCATGAAAGCCGCGCAAACTGAATCTCTCGAACGGGCCGCTACGTCAGGTTGGCAGACCTTTCGGAGAGTCTCCTCACCGGCACTGTAATCGCAAACTCTGTGCCCTCACCGGGTTCAGAATTCACCTCAATCCGCCCCCCGTGCTTGGCGACAATCTGGTAGCAAATCGAAAGACCTAGCCCACTCCCCTGACCGACAGGCTTGGTCGTGAAGAAGGGGTCAAAAATCTTATTTTTAATTCCTGCCGGTATGCCGGGGCCATTATCTCGAATTCGCACCCGAAGGTGATGGGGGCCTACGGGTTCTGTCCGAATCACAATTTGCTTTTCCGCTTGCATGCTTTTCTCCAGTAAGGCGTCAGCAGCATTGCTGAGGATATTCATAAACACCTGATTCAGCTGGGCGGGGTAACACTCAACCAAAGGCAAATCTCCGTACTCCTTAACCACCTCAATACCTTTTTTGAGCCGGTGCTGCAAAATTAACAGCGTGTTTTCGATGCCAGAGTGGAGGTCAACCTCCTTCACCTCGGCTTCATCCAGTCGGGAGAAGTTGCGCAGCGACAGGACCAGCTGGCGAATCCGCTGTGTGCCTACCTTCATCGATAATAGCATTTTTGGCAGGTCATCTGCAAGAAATTCCAGGTCAATGGCCTCCTGTTTGGCTTGAATTTCTAGAGTGGGGTGGGGGTATTCCTCCTGGAATAGCCGCACTAAGCCCAACAGGTCTTCGATGTACTTATCGGTGTGTTGAATATTGCCGTGGATAAAGTTAACGGGGTTGTTAATTTCATGAGCGATGCCGGCCACCATCTGGCCAATGCTCGACATTTTTTCGGCTTGAATAAGCTGGGCTTGCGTTTGCTGGAGTTGGTGCAGGGCATTTTCCAGCTCCTCAGTTTTCTGTCTCAATTCAGCCTCGGATTTCTGCAAGGCATCCTCCGCTTGCTTGCGCTTGACCCACATGGCAATCTCGGAGGCGGCTAATTCCAGCGCCTTGAGAGTTGCGTCGGAAAGCGGTTTGCGGGCAAACATTGCGATCGCACCCACCACCTGACCTTCTACCATCAGGGGATAGCCGGCAAAAGCCACCATTCCCTCCCGAAGAGCCCACGCCTTGTCACTGACGCGAGGATCGTCTTGAACAGAATTCGTCAGGTGAGGTTTGCGCTCGTGAGCGATGGAGCCGATTTTGAATTTGCCCACCGGCACGCGGCTGTGCGAGCCATTAATATGCGTGTACATCCCCGCACTGACTTGCAGTTCCAGCACGTTCTCCTCAAAGTTCAGCGTCCAGATGCGAGCGAAAGCCGCATCGAGATGCCGGACCGCCGCCTCAGCGCACTGGTGCAGCATATTCTGCAGCGTGTCGCTCTGACCGAAGGCAGAGTCCACCTCCGCACGAAATGTTGCCAGGCGCACTTGCTCCGCCAGCGCCTTTTCCGTTTCCCGCACTTCTTCGAGGGCAAATTCCAGCTGAGTGGCTTTTTCGCGAGCCAGATGCGAAGAATTGCGGGCGCGGGCGTAGAGTTCAGCTTGGTTGATAGCGATCGCAAGCTGGTTGGCAATGCGAGACAGCAGTTCCAGCTCTGAATCGCTCCAGGGTCGCGCCTTCTGGCAGCGAACGCAGTGGAGAGCACCGATCTCACCCGATTGCGTCTCAACCGGCAGCGATAAAATAGAGCAATTCCCTGAAGCGAACAGCAGCTGCTGCAGCTGTGGGTCGCTCTCAGTTCTGACATCATCCACCCGGAATATTTCCAAGCGCTGCAGCTTCTCAGAAAGCGGGCGAAAGGTTTCTGCCGGCACCAGCCCCAGCCAGCTGGGGGCGCTAATATTCTTAGCTTCCTGAATCACTTCCCAGCGGGGTTCAGCCATATTGGAGCGATACCAGCCGAAGGTGCAGATATCAATCTCCAACTGCCGGTGAATCTCCCGCACAGCCGTTTCCAGAATCGTATCCAGCTCCAGAGAGTTGCGGATCTGGTACGCCAGAGAGTTTAGCAGCTCTTCGTGAACCGCCAGATCCCGGAAGCGAGCTTCCGATTCTCGCAGCGCCTTTTGCGAGCGCTCGCGCTCAATCACTCGACCGAGTTGGGTGCCAATATTGCCGACAATCTCTAACAATTGCTCGTCCCGATCTCTCGCCTCGGGCGAGAAGAACTCCAGCACCGCCACAACTTCAGCCCCCACCAGCACCGGGAAGGCAAAACCGGCTTTAATTCCGAGGTCTTCCGCCCTCCTCATCCAAAACGGCTCCTCGCTGACATTGGCGCACCACATCGCTTTGCCACTGGCGAGAACCCGACCGGGCAAACCTATTCCTGGAGCGAAGCAAGTGGCTTCAGTTATGGTGCGGAATGTCTGGAACCGCTCTGGATCTTTGATGTGCCAAATCTTCGCAGGAGCTAAGTTCCCTGTGGCGTCAGGAAGGTAAACCTGTCCCACCGGCCAGCCGGTAAAAGCGCAGATTTCCTCCAGACAGCTCTGCAGCGCCTCGGCGCTCGTCGCCAGCTCGTTGCAAGCCACAGCCATTCGCTGCAGCAGCTGCACGACTCTGTTCTTCTCTCGCAGCGCCTCCTCCGCCTGCTTGCGCTGCGTGATGTCGGTCCTGATGGCTAAATATTGAACAGGTTTCCCGCTGTCATCTAAAAAAGGGACAATCCCACTGTGCACCCAGTAGTAACTTCCATCTTTGGCTCGGTTTTTGATCTCTCCTTTCCAAACCTCGCCCCTGGCAATCGCTGACCAAAGATCCTTGAAAAATTCTTTGGGATGATAGCCAGAGTTGAGAATTCGGTGGTCCTGTCCGAGCAGCTCTTCTCGGGAATATTTGGAAATCTCACAAAATTTATCGTTGACATAAGTGATAGTTCCCTTCGGATCGGTTATGGCCACGATGGAAGTTTGATCCAGCGCCAATTTGATGTCTGACAGTTCTTGCAGCGAGCGCCGGAGGGCAACTTCAGCAGCTTTGCGCTCGGTGATATCCATCATCGAGCCGATCGTGCGCACCGGCTTCCCCCGGGCGTCACGCACGACAAACCGCCGGTCAATTACCAGGGCGTAAGAATTGTCCGCGCGGCGGTAGCGGTACTCGCCCGACCAAATTTCCCCACCGCTGTCGATAACCTCTTGAACGCCGGCGCTCACCCTCTCCCTGTCTTCTGGGTGTGTGCGCTCGTACCGCCAAGCGGCAGTGGGCTCAACTTCCTCTAGCGAGTAGCCGAAAAGTGTCCGCACGCCTTCGTTCCACTCCACTTCATCGGTCAGCAAATTCCAGTCCCAGATCGCATCATTTGTGGCTCGCGTCACCAGCCGGTAGCGCATTTCTCTCTCCCGCAACTCTTCCTCGACGCGCTGGCGCTCAGCAATTTTTTTGTTCAATTGCCTGATGACGTGCCTTAACTGAACCGTTCGCGCCTCGACTCTGGTTTCTAGCGCTTCGTTGCTCGAACGCAGCGCTTCCTCCGCCTGCTTGCGGCGAGTAATGTCGGTAACTGTTCCGTCAATTCGGACAGGCGTTCCGCTTTCCGAGCGAGCCAGACTCAAATGGGCGCGAACCCAGCGCACCTCAAGAGCCGGTCGCACAATCCGGTATTCTATTTCTTGATTGCAGCCGCCTGATAAAAGCACCTTCAGAGCGCTTTGCAGCTGCAGCCGGTCTTTCGGGTGAGCCACTTCTATCCAGAGGTGCCGGTTGGAGAAAAACTCTCTCGGAGGGTGCCCATAAACTTTTTCGACGGCGGGGTTGAGGTAAAGCACCTCGAAAGTCCCGGCATCCACTGACCAAACTGCGCTGTCGAGGGAATTGAGAATGCTGTTGAGCCGCGCTTCGCTCTCCTGCAATGCCGCCTCCGCCAGCGAGCGCACAGCAATCTCTCGCTGCAATTCACGGAGGGCGCTATTTAATTCCTCTGTCCGCTGGCTGACTCGCATTTCTAGCTCTTGGTTGAGCCGTTTGAGATTCTCCTGAGCCTGTTTTGCGGGTGTGATGTCGCGAGCGACTCCATACAGTAACCCTTCTTCCGGCACCGGCACAGCTGTCCACGCCAGCCACTTGTAAGAGCCGTCTTTGCTGCGATAGCGATTCTCGAAGCTGCCCGAAATTCCGCTGCTGGCAAGTTTCTGCATTTCCGCAGCAGTTGCCTCTCGCTCCTCAGGATGGAGAAACGCCAGGTACGGTTTGCGAAGCAGCTGTTCACGGCTGTAGCCGAGTGTTCTTTCAAAGGCGGGATCGATCCGCCTGAAATAGCCGTCGGCACCGGCAATGCAAAGCATGTCGGAGGAGAGGTTGAAGAAGCGCTCCATCTCCGCTTGAGAGCGCTTGATTTCCTCTAGGGATGCAGCGACGCACCCGATCAGCTGGTTCAGCGAATTTGTCAGCTGCCCGATTTCATCAAAGCTTTCCACCGGCACCCTCAGGTCAAAGTTGCCTTCCGCCGTGACGCGCCGGGCGATTTCGGTCGCGATTCTCACCGGGCGCGCTATCGCCCGACTGGTTCGCCGCGCCAGAATCACCGCCAGCGCCACTGACAGCACAATGCTAGCGCCAACCGTGCCGATTCGCAGTAACTGCGCCTCTCGCAACGCGACTCCAGCCGAGCCCTCTTCCTGCGCCGCACGCGACAGCAGTTTGGTCAAGCCCTCCTCAAACTCCTCCAGCTCAACTCTTCCCCCAGAGCCGGCTTGCCTCCCCCACTCTGCTGGAGCGTCAAATTTCTTTGACTGCCCAGAGGCTGTCCCCATTTGCTCTAGGAGCGCTTCCAGTCGTTGCGTGCCGGCTTCGGCACTCCCCCCATAAACCCGCAGAAATTCTCCCACCTCTGCAGCTCCTGCATCCCCCTTTCGGAACACTTCCGCTCCTCCAGAAGATTTCAATTCCGCCAACAGAGCCTTTAGCCGGTCCAGCGCCTGCCGCATTTCAGCTTTTTCGCTTTCCATCCCGCCTGGGGAACCCTTTTGCATTTCGCTCCCCAAAACCGTAAAATTTTGACTGAACTTTTGAAAAGTTTGCTGCCGCTCCCTCAACTCCAGCACAGCAACTTTCAACTTGAACAGCACGATTCGCTGTTCTTCCTCGCTGTGTTTGCGAGCCAGCGCCTGCGTTTGGCCCCACTCTCCCGCCAGCAGCCCCGCACCCGCTCCCAAAACCGCTATCCCAACTGTCAGGGCATACCCATACCCAATCTTTTTCCCAATGCTTGCGCGACTGAGCCGCAGCTCCCCCCACTGTTTATTAAATTTTCTTAAAAGTTTCTCCCCTATGGCAAAAGACAAAAGACCGGGGTTAGGGCAGCTTTGACTTGGGTCAGTCATGGCAATCACCTTTCAGGACAGCATTCCTTTTCATTTTCCAGCTTAATCTAAAGTGGGGGTTAAAAATCTAAAAATTGCCTTAAGTTTCAACTTAGCCGACCGCCCATCAGCAAAATAATCCCTCTTCCGACTGGGTTTTACAGCCGGTTTCGGAGTGGGTGGGTGTTTAAGCTATAGGCTACTGTTGCAGAAAGCTTCAGCTCCAACTTGGCTAAACCTTCGATAGGCCGGTTCGCACAGATTCACTCAATCGATATTTCGCGAAATGCAGTACATCTACTTAAGCGCCTGTCCTACCCGTATATAGTGGAATTTACCACCTAAATGTGAAGATCTCGTGAAGACAGCAAAGAAGGGTTTTAAATTTAAGTAACAAATGGGTGAGTGCCGGAAAAACAGGTCTTCCAATAATCTATGCCCTGCGGCTGTGTCCTGAGCCCAAAGATAGAAAGTGCCCGCTTGAGTTGAGAGTCGAATTAATGCCGGTCGCTAAACTTATTAGAGTGCGTGGCGCATGGGGCATGGCGCTCATGGCATGGCGCATCATGGAAGACTCACAGCTTTTTGCCCAATGCCCCATCGCCCACTGCCCCAATGCCCATGTCCCGCTATATATTAAGACGCACCGGCAGCAGTGGCGGGCAACTGCTTCACCGGCACCACAACCGCAAACTCCGTTCCCTCACCGGGTTGGGAAACTACCCTGATTTCTCCCCCATGCTTTTCCACCATCTGGTAGCATATAGAAAGTCCCAGCCCCGTGCCTTGCCCTATGGGCTTGGTAGTGAAGAAGGGGTCAAAAATCTTGTCTTGGATGGCCGGCGAAATTCCTGGGCCATTATCCCCAATCACGATCGCAACATGGGATTTGGGGATTGGGGATTGGGGATTGGGGATTGGGGATTTTGGATTTTGGATTTTGGATTGACTGTTCAATGCCCGATGCGCCATGCCCGATGCGCCAGGGGCGATGCCCCACGCCCCATTCCCCACCTCGGTGCGAATCCAAATCGCAGGGGATGGGCCATTGCGCGGGGGGGATTGTGTTACTGCTTCCCCACCCTCGATGCCCGATGCCCGGTGCCCCATTTCCAAAGCGTCAATGGCATTGCTGAGAATATTCATAAACACCTGGTTGAGCCCGGCAGGGTAGCACTCAAGCAGTGGCAAGTCTCCGTACTCCTTGATCACTTCAATCCCTGAGAGCCGGTGATTCAGGATTAACAGCGTACTGTCGAGGCCGGAGTGCAGGTCAACCTCTTTCATCTCCGCTTCATCCAGGCGCGAGAAGTTGCGCAGGGACAGCACCAGCTGGCGAATCCGCTCCGTTCCCACTCTCATGGAATTCAGGAGCTTGGGCAAGTCTTCTGCCAGAAAGGCCAGGTCAATCTCTTCGAGCTTGGCTCGAAGTTCAGGAATGGGGTTGGGGCAGTGTTCCTGGTAGAGCAGCGCCAGTTCCAGCAACTCCTGAACGTAGGAGTGGGCGTGTCTGAGGTTGCCGTGGATAAAGTTCACGGGGTTATTGATTTCATGAGCCAAGCCGGCTACCATCTGGCCCAGGCTTGACATCTTTTCGCTCTGAATCAGCTGCGCTTGAGTTTGCTTGAGTTCCTCCAGCGCCAGCAAGAGCTGGCCTGCTTTTTCCGTGGCGAGACGGGCAGAATTTTGGGCGGAGGCGTAGAGTTCCGCTTGGCTGATGGCGAGCGCCAGCTGCTGGCAAACCGCCTGCAGCAGTTCCACTTCACTGTCAAGCCACGATCGGGCACCGCTGTGCTGGGCGCAGGCAATCACACCCTTGGCACCAGAGGGCGTCTGCACCGGCACATCCAAAAAAGAGGTGTAGCCCAAACACTGAAAGAATTGCCGCTCTACTGGATCGGAGATGGCGGCGACATCATCTATCCGGTAGATTTCCAGATTAAACAGCTTTTGTGCCACCGTTCCTGTGGCGTCAGCAGGGTAGTAACCCAGCAAGGACGGCAAGTCGGGATTCTTGGCTTCATGGGCCACATGCCAGACCGGCGGCTGCGCCTCGGGGAGATACCAAATAAACAGGCACCAGTCGGTTTGCAGCAAGGAGCGAATCTGGATGGCGGCGGTTTCCAGGATCGTGTCGAGATCCAGAGACTGGCGGATTTGACCGGCTAGCCGGTAGAGCAATTCTTCGCGCTGGACTTTTTGCCGCAACTGCGCCTCACTTCGCCGCTGCGCCTCCTCCGCTTGCTTGCGCTCTGCGATTTCCCCCTGCAGCTGCTGGTTGGTTTCGGTGAGTGCTACAGTCCGCTGCGCCACCCGCTCTTCCAGGTGTTCCTGATACTGTCGCAGCGCCTCTTCCGCCCGCTTGCGACGAGTGATGTCGGTAACGATGCTGTCAATGCGGACAGGGGTGCCGCTGCCATCTTTTACGAGGTTAGATTGGTCGTGAACCCAGCGCACCTCAAGAGCCGGCAGCACGATCCGGTATTCTGTTTCTATCCTGCCGGTGGAGAAAAGCACCGTGAAATCCCTCTCCACCCCCTGCCGGTCTTCCGGGTGAACAGCCTCCAGCCAGCTCAGGCTGTTCAAGAACTCTTGCGGAGGACGCCCGTAAACTTTTTCGGCGGCGGGGTTGAGGTAAAGCAGCTCAAACGTGGTGGCGTCCACCGAACGCACCACGCTTTCGAGAGAATTGAGTATGCCGTTGAGCCGCGCTTCGCTCTTCTGCAAAGCTGCCTCTGCCTGCCGGCGCACAGCCATTTCCCCCTGCAGCGCTCTCACTGTATCATTTAACTCGGCTGTCCGCTCCTCAACTCGCATTTCTAGCTGTTCGTTGAGCTGTTTGAGCGCTTCTTCTGCCCGCTTTGCCGGCGTCATGTCGCGCCCCACGGCATACACTAAACCTTTCTCAATAACCGGCACATAAGTCCAAGCCAGCCACTTGTAGGAACCGTCTTTGCAGGGATACCTATTCTCCACGAAGCCAGCCGCTCCACTGGCAAAAAACTTTCGCGCTTCAGCGCAAATCGCCGCTCTATCGGAGGGCTGAATGCTCTCAAAGTACGGGTTAAAAAGAAACTCTTCCGGGCTGTAGCCGAGGGTTTTTTCAAACGCTGGGTTCACCCGCCGGAAACAGCCATTCAAATCCGCAATGCAAAGCATGTCGAAAGAGAGGTTGAAGAAGCTGTCCAGCTCAGCTTTGGACTCCTCGATCTCCTCGATGGAACCCGCTACGCACTGGATCAGTTGGTTCAGGGAGTTCGTCAATTGCCCGATTTCATCCAATGTTTCCACCGGCACCCTCAGGTCAAAATTGCCTTCTGCGGTGACGCGGCGAGCGAGGGAGGTGGCAATTTGCAGGGGGCGAGCAATCGCCCGACTGGTGCGCAGCGCCAGAATTGCCGCCAGGGCGACTGACAGCAGAATGCTAGCGCCAACAATCTCAATGCGCACGAACTGCGCTTTTATCACGAGGGCTGTAGCCTCTTCTTCTTTCTCCGTGGCTTTCTCAATCAGTTGTGTTAAGTTCTCCTGAAAATCCTCCAGATGCACCGCCTCCAACGCGCCGGCAAACTCCAGCATCGCCTTTGCATGTGGGGAAAATTCATCGGGCTGCAAACCGGCTGTATTGATTCGCTCTAGGAGCGCTTCTAGTCTTTGGATGTTGGCTTCTAGCCTCCCCCCGTAAATCCGCAGAAATTCTCTCATCTCCGCCGATTCTCTCTCTTTCTCGCTCAACCCTTCGGCTCCCACCCAAGATTTGACCCGGGCAAAATCTGCCTTTAGCTGGTCTATCCCCCGCCGCATCTCAGCTTTTTTTATCTCAATTTTAGCGGGCTCAATTTTGTGGGTATGCCCCGCAAATTGGAAGAGCAATTTGTACTGCTTTTCGCTCAGCTCCAGAACAGAGACTTTCAAATCGTACAGCAAGGGCTCTTCTTCAAATATTCTTGGATTTATCGCCTGTTTTTGGTAAGAGTCTCCTGCCAGGATACCCGCGCCGGTGCCCAAAACAGCTATCCCAATCGCTAGGGCATACCCACAGGCAATCTTTTGCCTGATGTTTAAGCCATAGAGCCAGCGCTGTTTCCAGGTTTTATTAAAAGATTTTAAAGTTTTACTCTCACCTCCAACAGATAAAAAACCTTCTTTGATATGTGTTTTAATTTGCTCTTTCATGGCCAGCACCTTTCCCGATAGCGCTCCTGTTTATCTCTAGACCGTAGCCTAAATTTGGACAGCCCCCGCAAATATTATGTAAAATATTAAAAAGGTTTTGGCGGTCAAATAAGAAAGCGAAATCATCCCTCCTAGGTTAAACGTTGAGCAGACTGCTCTCGAAGTAGGGGTGGGGTGAAGCTATACCATGCGGTTGTGGGAAGCCCCAGTCCCAAGTTAATCAACGCTTGAATGCGTAAGGCTTTCAGAAATTTTATCGAGCGGTACTTTCCGGCCAGTGTGGCATCAACTTGAGCGCCGCCGCTCTCCTCAACGCCCTGAACGACCGGTATTTATTGCAACCTATCACACAAATGTGAATATCTCGTGAAGACAGGCTGGAATGAGTGTAAATTTTTGTAAAAAAAAGCGCATCAATATAATTGACCCCACTTCATACAAATTCATACTGCTGGAAGCAAGTTTCAGGGAGTATAGCAGCAGTCATATTGGTTAGAACAATAGAAGCTTCGGGAGCTCTGGAGCAAGGGAGGCCGGAATGTAGGTTTCCTAAATGCTTACTGCTATATAGACGTAGGGGGGGCGTCCGCCGAGCCTGAAGGTCTAATGTTCTAACCTAAGTGCATACGGTACTGAGCAACCCGGTTTCTTTAAGAAACCTTCCCAGCCTGAGGCTGGAAACGAGAGAATAGCACCAGGCGCTGGCTTCTCAAAACTTGTGTGAGCGCGGCAAAGAGGGCATGGGAAAGATTTCAGCAATGCCCCATGCCCTATCTTCCATCACACAGGTGCCGGTCGCCCTCCGCCACCAGAGCATTCGTCCGCAAATAATCCCGCACCCGATCGCAGGCATAGGCAAGCTCGTCAAGATTGAGAATTTTCCCCACATCCCACAGAATCACCGTGCGGTCGTCCCCTGCGGAGGCAATAGATTTGCCATCGGGGCTAAACGCCACCGCCCAAACATTCCCCTCATGTCCGGTGAGGGTTGTTATTTCTGTCCCGTCTGTTTTCCAGAGTTTGAGTGCGCCGGTTGCGCCTCCCGCCACCAATATTTTCCCGTCCGGACTGAAATCAACCCCCATCATGCCTCTCGTGTTTCCCTTGAGGGTTTTGAGCAGCGCGCCATCGCTCGTCCAGAGTTTAATCGTGTCATCCATGCTGGCACTTGCCAAAGTGCTACCGTCCGGACTGATAGTAACTCCCCAAATAGCGCTGCGATGACCTTCTAGAGTTTTGGAAAACCTGCCGTCAAGACTCCACAACCGAACAGTGACGTCGCCACTTGCGGAAACCAGCCTCTGTCCGTCCGGGGTAAACTCTGCGTCAAGAACCCCGATCCGGTGTCCTGTGATAGTTCTCAGCAAGGTGCCATCCGCCTCCCACAGCCTCACGGTTTTATCGTCGCTGGCAGAAGCGAGTAAGCGACCGTCCCGACTGGCGGAGATATGCAAAACTCCCGCCTCATGCCCTGTTATGCTTTTCAGCAGCGTCCCGTCGAACTGCCAGAATGCAATCGTTTTATCCTCACTGGAGGTAGCGAGTGCCCCCCTGAGAAAAGCAACGGAGCGAATGGCAGCCGGGTTGCCGGCAAAAGACTTTAGCAAGGTGCCGTCGGTCGCCCAGACTCTAACACTGCGATCGGAACTCGCTGAAGCTAGCATTCTCCCGTCGGGGCTGAAATTCACATCCCAAATGGTGCCGCCATGTCCGTAAAGGACTTTCGAGAAGGGGTTTGTCGGGTTCCAGAGTCGGGCGGTATTGTCGTCGCTGGCGGAAACCACGAGTTGAGTGTTGGGAATAAAGCTAACGCCGCGAATTCCAGATTGATGCCCTTTGAGGATTTTCAACAGCGTCCCGTCCGGTTTCCAGAGGCGGACGGTTCCGTCGGCGCTGGCGGACGCAATCACATCGCCTGCTGTGCTGGCGGCGACTTCAAACACTTCAGAATTGTGACCGCTGAGAGTTAGGAGCAGCGTTCCGTCGGGCTGCCATATTTTTACAGTGCCGTCAGCGCTGCCTGAGACAATGGCGGGACGTTTTGTGCCGGCACGGCCTGCAAGGTATGCAAATTTAACGTCAAAAACGCCGGCCCTGTGCCCTTCCAGGGCTCTCACCAGTTCGCCGTCCCCGGTCCAGACTTTGACTGTGCCATCGATGCTGCCAGAGGCGAGCTGTTTTCCATCCGGACTGAAGGCAACCCCCCAAACCCCACCTTGATGTCCGCTCAGGGTTTTGAGGGGGTGGCCGTCAGCGCCCCACAGGCGAATGGTGCTGTCCTCACCGGCAGAGGCGATGCGCTGGCCGTCCGGACTCACCGCAATGTCCCAGATCGCACCGCTGTGTCCGGCAAAGATTTTGAGGAGTTTGCCCTGCCGGTGCCACAGATAAATGTTGCCGTCGAGGCTGGATGTCACCAGGCGCTGGCTGTCGGGAGTGAAACTGAGCGCGTGAACCGTCGCCGTGTGCGGGAGAGTTTGCGTCTCTGTGCCATCGAGCTGCCAAAGTTTGACCGTTCGGTCGTTGCTGCCGGTGGCGACGAGCTGACCGTCCGGACTGGCATCCACTCCCAGAACCCAGCCGCTATGTCCCGACAGGCGATTGAGTTCTGCCGTTCCGTAGATGGCTTGTTGCAGCACTTGCTGAACTTGAGATTGCAACTCGGGGCTGGAATGAGCGAGACTGTCGAGCCGGCGTCTGGCTTTAATCGCCGTCACCAGGGAATCTAATCGCTGTTGGGAGGCGAATTGCCCTGCGGATGAGGAGGTGAGGGCTTGAATTTCGCTCTGTGCGGCGCGGTGATATTGCCAGAGGGCGAAAGTGCTCGATGCGATCGCATCGAGAAGCGCCCCGCTCAGCGCTGCCATAAACCTCCGCTGTCGCTTGGCTGTTTCGAGTTCTAAAACTAGCCGCTTGCGCTCTGAATCCAGTCGGGCTTCCACTTCTGTTAGCCGAGCCGCTTCTAGAGCTTGCTGCACTTCAAGCCGGTCTAACTCACCAGAAGCTGCTAAAAAGTGGCAGTCTAAGTCGCTCAAACTTTTTCCCTGCGCCCAGAGTTGGGCGTCTTTGAAAGCTTGCCCCCTGAGAAGGCGCGATTCATCGGTCTGTTTCGAGCCAACCCAGGCATGCAGCGCCTGTGAGTAGGGGCGCAAGGAAGCAAGCTGTTGGCTCACCCACTCCAGGTTGAAGACTTCTTGATAAATTCGGTTTCTTACCTTCAGTGCGCCTCCCTCTTTCACGACTAATCCCGATAGCAACAGTTCGATTTGCTCTCGACTGTCATCGCAGGGTATGGGCGTGCCGGCACCCGCTCCGGCGCTTTGCCAGATTTGCTGGTAGAGTCCCAGCAATCTGCCGGCTCGCTGTTCATTTCTCAGGAGCCGATCTCGTATGGTCCGCAAATGCTCTGGCTCATCTTGGGATTCCCAGCTGGTGACGATCCGCTCTCGCGCCACAACTTCCACCCAAAATCCCTCTGTATCGGGCGGAATCTTCAAAGGGCCAAGAATTGTATTTTGGCTGGCGAGCAGGACCTGCTGGCACAGCTTTTGGCTGAGAAACGGCTGCCCTCCTGTCCACGCTAATATTTCTTTCAGAACGGCTTCGGCGTTCTCGATATGATCCGACAGTCCTTTGGCAAGTGGCTGCGCTTCCTCCAGGGAAAACCCCTGCAAGTCTATCGCTCGCCCAATATTAAACGGTGTCCGGTTGCGGTCAGCAATTAAATCGCTGGGAGTGGCAACTCCGAAGATCGCAAAGGTAAGGCGGCTGTATTCAGGATTGACGGCTCGCCGGTTGTAGCAGAAGCGGATGAGGGCGAAAAAATCATCGACCGGGAAATCCAAACTGAGAATGCTGTCTATCTCATCCACAAATATAATAATTCTGTCTTCCGGGAATTTGACGAGCAGGATATCTTCTATAAAATCGCTCAATCTCTGGAGGAGAGAGACGGCTTCTGCGTCCCGCCACCAGGTTTTTAAATTGACTTTTCCCAAGAGATTGAAGCCGCGCCACAGCTCAGCGACAATTCCTTTATACCACTGGATGGGGGTGATATTTTCGCTGCCAGTGCGCGTCATATCCAGGGTGGCGCACCGGCACCCTTCGGCTTGCAGCCGGTGGAAAGTCCTCACCAGCAGGGAAGATTTGCCCATTTGCCGGGAGTTGAGGACGTAGCAGAACTCGCCGCTCATTAAGGCTTCGTAGATTTCGGCGTCAGCTTTTCGCACCACATAGGTGGGCGCGTCGCTGGCGAGACTGCCGCCGATTTGGTATTGGACTTCGCTCATATCTCTCCGAGATTTTAAAGCGCTTGCCGATTTTTCCTTCCAGACACCTGGAAGGAAAATCACTTCTACTTTAGCATACAAGGTGCAGCCGCGCCCTCTAAACAAGATTTAGGCAGGCAAAAAACTGCCGGTACAGATCGCAACTGATCGTGCAGTCATTGCCATCCAGGCGTACCAGCCCCAAACTGTCTAATTTATAGGCTACTACAGGTTATAATTGCACCTTGCTCTTTGCTGAAAGTACCTGTTTGATGGCGGCAAATAGTTCTGGATGCTCTTGCAGTATTGCCCAGAGACTGCGCAAGTATTCTTTATAAATGCCGGCCATTGTGGGAGCCTCTCTCAGCAGCTGGTCTGGGGTCAAATTCCCCTGACAGAGGTGATAGAACGCCAGCCGCACTAAGTAAGGGTGCCCCCCGACCATTGCCATCAGTCGTTCGGCCCACACGCCATCTCTCCAGTCCAGTCCGTGCCGGTTGGCCAAAGCGATTACCTGCTCTTTCGTAAAACAGGGCAATTGCACCGGCAAGCCCACGTTAAAAGGAGATTGCGTCAGCTTTAAGGGAATATAGACCTCTGTGGAGTGCAGGACAATGAACCGGAGTTTTTTCAGGCTCTCGCACCGCCTAGCTTCTTCGTGCCAGCTGCGCAGCAGGGGCAAGAACTCACCGGCAATTTTCGGATACTCGAAAAGCCGGTTCACTTCATTTAAGGCCAAGACCACTGGGCTGTCGGTTTCCTGCAGCAGATACCCTTGGAAATAGATGGTGCAGCTGACTTTGCTGCCCATATCCTCATCCCAGTAATCGTCCAGTGCCGGCAAGAGCTTTAGCTGCCGGCTGGCGCAGGCGCAAAACCAGCGCAAAAATTTATCCAGGCTGTCAAAAATGCCCTCTTCTGCTTGCTGGAAGTCCAGCGTCACCGTCCGGTAGCCAAGAAAAACCGCCCGCTCTAAAATCCGCAGCATCAGGGAACTTTTTCCCATTTTTCTGGGGGCTTTAATGCGGATGACGCTTCCCAGTTTGACAATTTCTTTATACACAAGGTCTTCCACGGGCGGGCGCTCGATGTAAAATGGGGAGCCGAGTGGCACTGGTCCGGAGGGAAATTCTGGAGGCGCGGCTTGCTTTTGCCGGCGGATGAATTCCTGGATTAACTGTCGCTCTTCCTCCGTCAGGGGGCGCGGCTCCAGAGTGGAGCGCAAGTTGGCTTTGCTCACAGGAATCTCAAAAATTTCTGTGAGCGCATGCCATAAAACGTAGGCCGTGTTCCTCAAATATTTTTCCCCATATTTAGAGCCCTCGGCTATGTCAGAATAGGTCTGGCTGTCCCAGACTTTGCGGAGGACGAGTTCCTGTACGGGGGTTAAATCTTTTTGCCCTTTGGCGCGAATGAGCTGTAGGACTTCTTCTATCGTCATAAAATACTCTCTGCATAGGGGATAAACTTCGTTCCTGCTTGAATTGTGACACACGATCGAGATCCAGCGTTCGGTTTTGAGCTGTAGCAGAAAAGCCTCACCAACAACCGTGGCATAAGCCCCCCTTTCTAAGGGGGGTGGGGGGATCGAAGCTTTCAACCCCTACCCTTGAAAAGCCGGCTTGATTCGTGAGCCCAATTTATCATAAGGGCGGCGCTCTCGTCGCAAGTTGTTAGTTGGCAATTTGTAGAGCCTGAAAAATAAAAAAAATTTAATAATCAAGAGATTGACAAAAAAACACTAATCTGTTATGTAACGTAGCCAGTGTGCAGTCATCTTTGGCCAAGCGCCCGTGAGCGATGTCACATCGAATGTCACATCGAATGCCGGTTGTAGCAGCTAAAGATGTGACAAAAGTGGCGCGAAAGTTAAGCAGACTTGAGGTAGGCTAATCAATAAAGGTCAGCCAGGCACAAACGTCTGGCTCGCTCTGAGAAAAATCCGGAGGAGAGCCCGGGACGCCCATTTTGGCCGTAAGGCCAGGGCGTTCTTCTTAATAAATTGTTGTAAGATTATGTGGTGCAATTTAAAATCAGATTTACGCTAAACAGCAGGGGGACGCTCCGCAAAGCGGTACGCCCCCACCCTCACCGGCTCACAGTTGGGGAAAGCATCGGGAGCATCTCCATTTTGTTAAAATATCCTGACAATTTAACCTCTCCCCCTCTTTCCCCTTCCCGCGTTAGCGCACCGGCTCAGAAGGAGCGGCGGGAGAGGGTGGAATTCCCGCCTCTGGGGATCGGAGGCTGGGGGTGGGGTTGCGGGCTCCTTTGCGGGAGTGAGCCCCTCGCGCTTTGGGACAGACTGGTTTACTAAACAGGTTAGCGGACAGGAGTTCAAAACACGAGAGGTAAAAATGGCGGAGGGGTTCTTGTGACAGAAATGGTTCACCACTTTTTTTCAGGTTATTTTATCCCGCACGGGCATTGCTACTTGTGGAAGCCCGAGTTGGTGGGGCTGCACATTGTCTCGGACACCCCGATCGCACTGGCTTACTTCACAATTCCCCTGGAGCTGATTTACATCGTAAAGAAGCGAGGGAACCTGCCTTTTGACTGGATTTTCATGCTGTTTGGCTCCTTCATTGTCTGCTGCGGGATCGCCCAGATTATGGAAATCAGGACAGCCCCACCGGCCCGCGATTCAAGTGATTAAAGAATATAGAAATCTGCCGCCGGTGGAGTGTTACGCGGGGCAGCTGAATCAAGTGTTCATGAATATGATAGCGAATGCGATTGATGCGCTGGAAATGGGGCACAGGGCATCGGGCATTGGGCATGAGAAAGAACAGCAATTCCCCTCGCCCAAGGCCCAAGGCCTGACGATTTGGATTCGCACGGATTTAGTTGAGAGCGACTGGGTGCAAATCCAAATCGCTGACAGTGGCACCGGCATGACTCCTGAAGTGATGGCGAAAATCTTCGATCCGTTTTACACCACCAAACCCATCGGTTACGGAACCGGACTGGGACTGGCCATATCCTACCAGATTGTAAAAACCCATCAGGGTTATTTGCGCTGCGTCTCCGAAATAGGAAAAGGCACCGAGTTTGTCATTGAAATTCCCCTGACCTCAAAGGGGTTGCCCCAGAGTGAAGATTTCCCGGCACAGGCAGCGGATATCTGCGCCAGCGCTAGCAGCTGCGCTGCCCCTGAGCTAGCGCACCTAAATTTATCCGAAAAAGCCGGGTCGGTCTGCGCCAATGCTAGCAGCTGCTGGGCCCATACAGAACGGCTAGGAGGGGGACTGCCAGGGGGAGAGAGAGAAATTTTCGGCAGGATGAATTTTGCCGCTTGACAGGAAAAATCTGTGCGACAATAAGATAAAAAGATAATCTGAAATAATGGTATCTAAGTCTGCAATATCCAGCCATGCATGAAGAGATTCTTGGCAGTTATGACTTCCGCCTGACAGCGCTGTCACTGACCATTGCAATAATTGCCTCCTATACGGCGCTAGACTTGGCGGGGCGAGTCACACCGGCATCGTCGCGGCTTTCGCGGCTGCTGTGGACTGCCGGTGGGGCAGTGGCAATGGGCACCGGCATTTGGTCGATGCACTTCATCGCCATGCTGGCCTTCAAGCTGCCAGTGCCGGTCAGCTATGACGTGCCGCTCACCCTGCTGTCTTGGGCCGGTGCCATTCTGGCCTCTGGGCTGGCGCTGCTGCTGTTCAGCCGCCCGAAACTGACTGCGCCAGTGCTGAGCGGGGGCAGTGCCGTCATGGGACTGGCGATCGCCTCCATGCACTACCTGGGCATGGCAGCGGTGAGAGTGCCGGCGGCGGTGCACTACGACCCGGGCCTTGTGGGCCTGTCTGTGGCCATCGCAATGGCCGCATCAGGTGCCGCCTTGGGGCTGGCTTTTCAATTTCGCCACTCAACAGCAGAAGGAAGCGACTGGCAGAAATTGGGCAGCGCCGGCATGATGGGTGTTGCGATCAGCGGCATGCACTACACCGGCATGTGGGCGACGTGCTTTTCCCGAAGGCCAGAGTTAGACGGCATCCAAATGGAAGGATCTGACAGTTCTTGGCTGGCGATTCAGGTGGGAGCCGCCACCCTGATTCTGTTGAGCGCAACCCTGCTCGCCTCCCTGTTCGACCGGCGCTATGCCGACCAGTCAGTCAGGCAAGAAGCCCTGCAAGAAACCGAAAAGCAATTCCGTTCGCTGATCGAGAAAATGCCAGTAGGGGTGCTGCTGCTGGATGGGGGTGGCAAAATTCTTTTGTGCAACCCAGTGGCGAGCGAACTGCTGGATCTCGCAGAGTGCGAGCTGCAGGGAAAAAGTATTTTTGACCTCAATTTGCAGCTGCTCGACGAAGAGGGCAAAATGTTCCCCCAGCAGGAGAGTCCCTTCAAGCAAGCGCTCGCCGGCAGCCAGCCGGTGCGCAACCTGGTTGCCGGCGTAGCTCGCCCCAAGGGAAAAAATCCGCTGTGGCTGCTGCTGAATTTTGACCCGCAGCTTGCAGCTTCCGGCGGTGTCGAGCGCGTTGTTTGCACATTTAGCAATATAACAGAGCGCAAGCAAGCCGAGAAAACGTTGCAGCAGCAAGCCGCCGCAATGGCAGCTGCTACGGATGGGATTGCGATTCTCAACTATAGCGGAGAGTTTATCTATATAAACCAAGCCCTCGTCAATATTTTTGGCTGTGACAGCGCCGAAGACCTGTTGGGGAAAAGCTGGCAAGCGCTGTACAGCGAAGCCGAACTGCAAGGGGCTGGCAGAGAATCCTTCTCCAACTTTTTGCAACAGGGGAACTGCCGCATTGACGCTGCCGGCAGCCGGCGCGACGGGACGGAATTCTATCACGAAATCGCGGTGACGCTTCTAGAAGAGGGCGAGAGAATTTATATTGTCCGCGACATCACCGAGAGAAAGATATCAGAAGAGGCGCTGCGGGAGAGCAAGCATTTTATTGAGCGGATTGCCCAGACATCTGCAAATTTTTTGTACATTTACGATATAATTGAGGAGCGCAAGGTCTATGCCAATCGCTCCGCAGCCGCTATTCTTGGCTACACGCCAGACCAGATTCAAGACATAGGTGCGGCGCTGCTCCCAGCGATTATGCACCCTGAAGACTTCGCAAACATTCCAAACAATCTCCAGCAACTCTCCGCAATGGCAGATGGGGGGATTTTTGAACACGAGTACCGGCTCCATGACGCCCAAGGAGAATGGCGGACTTTCTTCGTCCGGGAAACCCCGTTCGCCAGAACTCCTGACGGGAAGCTGAAGCAGGTTTTGGGCACGGCGACTGACATCACTGAGCGCAAAGTGCTAGAACGAGAGATCGCCTTGCGGGAAGCCAGACTGCATGCCTTTTTCAGCTGCTCGCCGGTGGCAAAGGCCATCCTGGACGACCGGCTGCGCGTCACGCAAATCAACGAACCGCTAGCAGGGATTAATGGACTGCCGGTGGGCGAGCATCTCGGCAAAAGCCTCCGGGAAGTCGCGCCCCAACTCGCCCCCACGCTCGAACCTCTCTGCCTGCAGGTGCTGGCCACCGGCCAACCGGCGATCAACCAAGAAGTGTCGGGAAAAGTGCCGGCGCAGCCGGGTCTTGACCGCCACTGGGTGGTGTCTTGCTTTCCCATTCCAGGAGAGAGCAATCGCCCCTCAGGCGTGGGGGTCGTTGTAGTGGAAATCACCGAGCGCAAACGAGCCGAGTCGGAACTGCGGTCAGTCACAGAACGCCTGCAATTCTTGCTGACTTCTAGTCCGGCGGTGATTTTTAGCAACCAGCCCGGAGGAGACTACAAGATAACATTTCTCAGTGAGAACGCCAAGACAATTCTGGGCTACGAAGCGCGAGAATATATAGAGGATGCTTCTTTGTGGCCCAGTCTCATCCACCCGGAAGATCGGGAGTGCATCTTTGCCGGACTGTCACAGCTGTTTGAAGCCGGGCGTCACTCCCACGAATACCGCATTTTGCACAAAGACGGGGCTTATCGCTGGGTGTACAATCAGCTAAGATTGGTGAGGGACTCTGCCGGCAGCCCGATCGAGATGGTGGGGTATGTGGTGGATATTACGGAGCGCAAGCTGGCAGAAGAGGCATTGCGGGAGAGCGCTTTTCGGGAGCGATCTTTGGCTCAAGTGATTCAAAGGATACGCCAAACGCTGGATATTGAAACGATTTTCAGGGCGACTGCCCAGGAATTGCGGCAAGTGCTCAACTGCGATCGCGTTCTGGTGTATCGTTTCCATCCCGACTGGAGTGGCGAGATGGTTGCTGAGTCCACCGGCAGCCAGTGGGTTTCCCTGCTCCAGGAACAGGGCAGCAACCCGCAGCTGACAGCGAATGCCATAGAAAACGACTGCTGCGCGGTGAGAGCGTTTGACAGCGCAAATGCCGTGACCGTTGAGGACACATACCTGCAAGAAACCCGGGGCGGTGCCTACAGCCGGGGGGCGTCGCACCTCGCTGTCTCAGATATCTACAGCGCAGGGTTTAACGACTGTTATATTAATTTGCTGGAACAGTTCCAAGCCAGAGCCTACCTCACGGTTCCGATTTTTTGTGGCAGTCAGCTTTGGGGATTGCTGGCGAGCTATCAAAATTCTGGCTCCCGCCAGTGGAAGGATGCAGAAATTAAAGTCGCCATTCAAATTGGCAGCCAGTTGGGAGTTGCCCTGCAGCAAGCTGAATTGCTCGATCGGACCCAGCGGCAGTCGGCAGCGCTGCAAAAAGCTTTGGTGGCAGCCGACGCTGCCAACCTCGCCAAGAGCGAGTTTTTGGCTTCCATGAGCCACGAACTGCGAACCCCACTCAATGCTATTCTCGGCTTCGCTCAATTGATGGCCCGCGATTCATTGGTGATAGCGGAACACCAGCAATACCTGGGAATTATCAATCGCGCCGGCGAACACCTGCTGTCACTGATCAACGACATTCTGGAAATGTCGAAAATAGAGGCCGGCAGGACGGCGTTAAATGAAAGCAGCTTTAATTTAATTCGCTTCCTGAACGCCCTGGAGGACATGTTGCGATTGAAAGCCGAGTCCAAGGGATTGCTGCTCCTGAGCGACCGCGCTACAGACCTGCCCCAATTTGTCAAAACTGACGAGGGTAAATTGCGCCAAGTGCTGATTAATATTCTGGGAAATGCTATCAAATTTACAGAAAAAGGCAGTGTGACGCTGCGGGTGAGAGTGGGGCGCAGGGCATCGGGCACTGGGGAAAACAGTCAATCCCCAATCCAACATCCAAAATCCGAAATCCAAAATCCCCAGTGCCCAGCGCCCAATTCCCAGTGGCCAATCACCTTTGAAATCGAGGACACCGGCCCGGGGATTGCCCTTGAGGAGATGGACAAGTTGTTTGAAGCTTTTGGGCAAACCGAAACCGGTCGGAAATCCCTGCAAGGAACGGGGCTGGGTTTGCCGATCAGCCGCAAGTTCGTGCAGCTGATGGGAGGCGATATTAGTGTCACGAGCATTCTGGGTGAGGGAAGCCTGTTTGCATTTCATATCTCTGTCACCGTGGCTGGCGCACTGGAAATGCCGCCGGTTGTCCCGCAGCGCCGGGTAATTGGCCTAGAGGCCAACCAGCCCGAATATCGCATTTTGGTGGTTGACGACCGCTCCGACAGCCGCCTTTTGCTGGTAAAATTGTTGGCGAGAATCGGCTTTTCTGTGCGAGAAGCCGAGAATGGGCGAGAGGCGATAGCTGTGTGGGAGAGCTGGGAGCCGCACCTGATCTGCATGGACATGCGAATGCCGGTGATGAATGGCTATGAAGCCACTCAGCACATTAAAAGCACTCTGCGGGGTCAGGCCACGGTGATTGTCGCCCTGACGGCTAGCGCCTTTGAGGAAGACCGGAAGATGGTCTTGGATGCCGGTTGCGATGACTTTGTTCGCAAGCCATTCCAAGAAAAAGAGTTGCTGGAAAAAATCAGGGAACATTTAGGGGTGAACTATATCAGTGAGGAGCCACCGGCAGCCGTGACGGGCGGGCCGTCAGATCGAGACGGTTCGCCAGGGGTTTTCCAGCTGACAGCGGACAGCTTGAAAGTGATGCCGGCTGAGTGGCTGGCGCAGGTATATCGCGCTGCACTTCAGTGCAGCGATGACCTGATTTTGGAGCTGCTCCAACAAATTCCCACTGAGTTCTACCCACTCGCGCAAGCGCTGGCGGATTTAGCAAACAACTACCAATTTGATAAAATTGAAGAATTAACTCAACAGGAGGCAGCGGGATGAGCGCCGAGCGGATCGACCCCTCCCAAAAAAACATTCTCATCGTTGACGACAACCCCAATAACCTGAGGTATTTAGCCCCGCTCCTGATGGAGGAGGGGTATAAGGTGCGCAAAGCCCTGACCGGCCAGATGGCGATCAAGGCGTGTCAGAGCCTCTTGCCCGACCTGATTTTACTCGATATCATGATGCCGGATCTGGATGGGTATGAAGTCTGCCACCGCCTGAAAGCTGCGGATAAAACCAGCAAAATCCCAGTAATTTTCTTGAGCGCACTGGATGATGTCTTCGACAAAGTGAGGGCGTTTAAGGTCGGGGGTGCGGACTACATCAGCAAGCCGTTTCAGGTGGAAGAAATTTTAGTCCGCATCCAAAATCAACTGGCGCTGAAAGAGGCGGAAATCAAAATTAGCCGGCTCAACGCCGAACTGGAACAGCGGGTGCAAGAGCGCACCCGCCAGCTAGAAATAGCCAATCAAGACCTGCTCCAGGAAATCGTTGAGCGCAAGCAACTGCAAAATCAACTGCTGCACCTGGCGCTGCACGATTCGCTCACCGGCACCCCCAACCGGGCTCTGTTCACCGAGCGTCTGGAACGGGCGATAGAACGCGCTAAAGAACAGCCGGACTGTCAGTTTGCTGTGCTGTTTTTGGACTGCGATCGCTTCAAAGTTGTCAATGATTCTCTCGGGCATCTGGTGGGGGATGAGTTGCTAATCGCCATCGCCCGCCGGCTGGAAGCGTCTCTGCGCGAGGCTGACACGCTAGCGCGACTGGGCGGCGACGAATTCGCCATTCTCCTGGAAAATATCCCCGATATCAGCACAGCAACTCAAGTGGCGGAGGGAATTCTTGAAAAGCTCTCCTCCCCTTTTATGCTCTCCAGACATGAGGTGTTCATCAATGCCAGTATTGGCATTACTCCCAGCCATATTTGCGGTGACAAGCCAGAATATCTGCTGCGGGATGCTGACACGGCCATGTATCGGGCCAAGGCGCTGGGAAAAGGCCGGTATCACGTCTTTGACCCGGCAATGCACCAAGAAGCGCTCCAGACTTTACAGCTAGAAAACGACCTGCGCAGGGCTGTCGGCAGCTCAGAATTCCTCGTTTACTACCAGCCAATTGTAGCGCTCAACACCGGCAGAATAGCTGGATTTGAGGCCCTCGTGCGCTGGCGGCACCCGGAACGCGGCTTGGTTTCTCCCGCCGAGTTTATTCCAGTGGCGGAAGAAACCGGCTTGATTGCCTCTATCGACACTTGGGTATTGCGGGAATCTTGCAAACAGCTCAGCATCTGGCAGGAGAAAAAACTGGCAGACGCCTCCATAACCGTCAGTGTCAATGTTTCGGCGCGGCATTTTTTACAGCCCAACTTAATTGAAGAGATTGATAGAAGCCTTCAAGAAACGCAGCTGAATCCCCAAAACTTAAAGCTAGAAATTACAGAAAGTGCTATAATGGAAGATGGGGGATCGGCCAGGGGAATTTTACAGCAACTCAGAGAGCGGCAAATCGGGGTCAGCCTTGATGACTTTGGCACCGGCTATTCCTCCCTGAGTTACCTGCACTGCTTTCCCGTGAGTGGGCTAAAGATTGACCAGTCCTTTGTCAAGCGCATGGATGGCAGCCCCGAAAATAGCGGGCTGGTTCCCGCAATCGTCGGCATCGCCCGCACAATGCGGATGAGTGCGGTTGCCGAAGGCGTGGAAACCCCGGCTCAGCTCGCTCAGCTGAGATCCCTGGGCTGTGATTTCGGTCAGGGATACCTGTTCTCTAAACCTTTGGAGAGTCAGTTAGCCGCTACCTTGCTCGCTGCAGCGCCCCAGTGGTAAATATAATGTATCCCCTGGGTTAAGAAGAATGAGTACAAAGCCAGCTGAAACACCAAAGGGCAAGATTCTAGTGGTTGACAACCAGCCCAATAACCTGCGTCTTTTGTCCGCGATTCTGGCCGCACAGGGATATAGGGTGCAAAAAGCGATTTCCGGAAAACTGGCATTGAAGGCGGCGCTCGCCGCCCATCCCGATTTGATTTTGCTCGACATCAACATGCCAGAAATGAATGGCTATGAAGTCTGCCTGCAGCTGAAAGCCTGCGCACAAACTTGCGATATCCCAGTAATTTTTATCAGCGGGTTAGATAATGTTGCGGACAAAGTGCAAGCCTTTAGGGTAGGGGGAACGGACTACATTACTAAACCGTTTCAGCTGGAAGAAGTCCTGGTTCGCGTAGAGAGCCAGCTGACTATCAGACGCCTGCAAATGAAGCTTCAGGAAAAAACTCGGCTGCTGGAGGAGCAAAATGAGAAGTTGCTCCAGGAGATTGAGAGCCGGCGCAGGGCTGAAGCAGCTTTACAGCAAGCGAACGAAAAATTGCTGCATTACGCTCGCTCAGACAATTTGACGGAAATTGCCAACCGGCGTCACTTTGATGAATACTTGCTGTTGGAGTGGTGTCGGGCAGAGCGAGAGCAACTCCCTCTCTCCTTGATTTTGTGCGATATTGATTATTTTAAAGCCTATAATGACACTTACGGGCACCTAGCTGGGGATGCTTGTTTGAAGCGGGTCGCCCAAGCCATTAGCCTGGGGGTCACTCGTCCCCAGGATTTGGTAGCGCGTTACGGAGGAGAAGAATTTGCCGCCATCCTGCCCAATACAAGTTTTCCGGAAGCTGTGCGGGTGGCGAGCGCCATCCACTTTCAGGTGCGGCAGCTGAAGATTCCCCACGCCCTATCTTCCGTGAGTAACTGGATTACACTCAGCCAAGGCATTTCCACCACAGTGCCGCGCGAGCGAGAATCCCCACAAGCACTGATTGCCAGCGCTGACAAGGCACTTTATAAAGCCAAGCAGCGCGGGCGCAATCAATACTGCGCGTCGGGCCCGATCTTGCCTAACCTGGGAACTCTTGAACACTCGCCAAACCATTATTTGTTCGACGAATAATACTCTAGCAATAGACAGTCAGTTTAGGACAGTGGGATAGGAAGTATAGGCCTTACGTCCTAATTTAAGTGCATACTGCTATAGCAGTATGCACTTAGGTTAGAACATTAGACCTTCAGGGCAGCCAGACGCTGGCCTACGTCTATATCCCAGTAGTAATATGGGTTAGGACAATAGGAGCAGGAGTGGGGGGTGCAAACGAGGCCGAAATGTACGCACCTAAGTGCCTACTGCTATATAATTTGCGTCAGTGATATCAGGGCGGCTGACATGCTGTTGCCGTACCGGAATCGCAATCACAAACTCCGCCCCCTGTCCGGGCGCTGCAAAACACGCCAGCGAACCGCAGTGTTTTTCCACCACAATCTGATAGCTAATCGACATCCCCAAGCCGGTGCCTTTCCCCACCGGCTTCGTGGTAAAGAAGGGGTCAAACAGGCGCACTCTCACGTCCTCCGCCATTCCCGGACCACTGTCAGCGATTTCGATCCGGACAAATTGATCGCTGGGGATTTTGGATTTTGTATTTTGTATTTTGGATGGATTGTTTTGCCCCGCGCCTCCGGGACCCTCCTCTATGGAAGTTCTAATCCGAATATAGGGAGATTGTTTTTCTTTCCCATGCCCGGTGCCCGATGCCCGATGCTCCATTTCCAAAGCATCAATGGCATTGGTGAGGATATTCATAAACACCTGATTCATCTGGCCGGCATAGCACTCCACCTCAGGCAGGTTGCCATACTCCTTAATCACTTCAATCGCTGGTCGCCCCCCTGTTTCTTTCAGCCGGTTTTGCAGCAATCTCAGCGTACTGTCAATGCCGGCGTGAATATCCACCGGCTTCATCGCCGCTTCATCCAAGCGCGAGAAATTGCGCAGCGAAAGCACAATATCGCGGATGCGCTCTGCGCCCATTTTCATAGAAGCCAGCAGTTTTGGCAAATCTCCCACCAAAAAATCCAGGTCGATTTCCTCCGCCAGCTCTTGAATCGCCGGTGCCGGCACAGGGTAGTATTCCTGGTACAGCTCCAGCAATTGCAGCAGGTCTTGGATATAAGTTACAGCCGGGTCAATATTCCCATAGATAAAACTCACGGGATTGTTGATTTCGTGCGCGACACCCGCCACCAGCTGCCCCAAAGACGACATTTTTTCACTGTGTACCAGCTGAGCCTGAGTGCGCTGGATTTCTTGCAGCGCTCCCTGGAGCTGATCGGCTCTCTCTCGCTCTCGCGCTTCCGATTCCCGCAAGGCTGACTCCGCTCGCACGCGCTCCGTAATTTCGGTGGCAACACCAATCAAGCCCACAACTTCACCGCTCTCACCCCACATGGGTGTGACGCGATTATCGTACACAGGGCCGCCCAGGTCTGCGCTAAAATTTACATCAGCACCTTTTCGCAAAACCTGGCGAATTGCTTCCAAAACGTTAGGCAAAAATTGATATAAGTCAAAAACTGACTGCCCCACTACTTCACCAGGCTGGAGTCCCATACCCTCTAACCCTTTGCCTTCGGAAAAGGTAAATATTCCCGTGCTGTCTATCCCGTAGAGGATAAGCGGCGCATTATTAATAACCGTCCACAGGCGCTGCTCACTTTCGCGCCGTGCCGCATCCGCCTCTATGCGGTGGGTAATGTCGATCGTCACGCCATCGCACAGAATATCTCCGCTGGCTTGTTTTTCCGCTCGCGCGATTGTTTGCACCCACTTTATGCGACCCGACGGCGTGAGGCAACGCCCCTCCCAGCTGACAGGCTGCAACGTCTGGGCTGAAAGTGCTATCGTCTTTTCAAGGCTTTGCCGGTCATCTGGATAAATTATCTCAAAAAGCAGCTCAGGATTCTGCCCAACTTCCTCTGGCTCCACTTCATAGAGGTCGCGACAGCCAGAACTGACATAAGGAAAACAGCGGGAACCATCCGCACGGAGGAGGAACTGGTAAATAATTCCCGGCACATTAGCCGCCAGCCTTTGCAACCTCGCCTCGCTATGCCGCAGCGCCTCCGAAGCTTGCTGGCGCTCTGCCATTTCCTCCTGCAGTTGCTGATTCGCCCGCGCCAGTTCCTCCGTCCGCTCTGCCACCAAATCTTCCAGGTGTTCTTGATACTTTCGCAACGCCTCCTCTGCCTGCTTGCGCCCGGTGATGTCCAGGACAGTTCCAAACAGCTGAATCACCTGCCCCTCACTGTTGAGAACGGGTTGCCCTTGACCCCAGACATACCGGACAGATCCGTCAGGGCGGACAATCCGATATTCAAATTCATAGGGTTTCCCTTCATAAAGACCTTGCCCGACTGTTTGTTCCCAGAATTGCCGGTCATCCGGATAAACCAGTTCTAGCTGTTCTGAGTAAGTCGGTTCAGGTCGATCTGGGTCAAGCCCATAAATTCGGAAGATTTCCTCTGACCAACTGATCTTCTGGGTGACGGCATCAAATTCCCAGCTGCCGCAGTGCGCCAGTTTTTGCGCCGCTGCCAGATTCGCTTCGCTCTTGCGCAGCGCTTCTTCCGCCCGCACGCGCGAGGTAATATCCATCACCAAGCCATCCCAAAGAATGTCGCCGTTGGCTTGCTTTTCCGGTCGGGAAGCGCCTCGCACCCACTTGATTTTCCCGGAAGGGGTGACGATCCGCCACTCCAAGTTCCACGGCTGCAAGGTGCGGGCTGATTCTGCAGTGGACTCAAACAGGGCAGGACGATCTTCGGGATGAATTAACTCATTTCTCTCATCTTCCAGCAGCACTTCTGGCTCATTTTCATAAAGATCCCGGCAGCCCGGACTGACGTAGGTCAGTGCGCCGACTCCATCCGCACTGAGCCGGTATTGATAAATCATTCCCGGCACATTAGCCGCCAGCTTTTGGAAGCGAGCCTCGCTCTCTCGCAAGGCTTGCTCTGTCTGTTTGGCGGGAGTGATGTCGCGAGCCACTGCATACAGTAACCCTTCCTCCAAAACAGGAATGGATGTCCACGCCAGCCACTTGTGCGAACCGTCTTTACAGCGATAGCGATTCTCAAAGCTGAGCGTAGCAGCGCCGGTGGAAAGCTTCTCCATTTCGTCGAGGGTGCGGCCTATGTCTTCGGGATGAACAGAATCCAGGAACGGTTTGGCCATCAGTTCTTCTGTCGTGTAGCCGAGGGTTTTTTCAAAGGCTGGGTTCACATGGCGGAAATAGCCGTCTAACCCGGCAATACAGAGCATCTCAAATGAAATATTAAAAAATCGCTCAACTTCTTTTTGCGCCTGCAGGAGAGCCGCAATTTCTTGTTGCAGCTCTTGCAAGGCGGCTGCCATGTCCGCACGGGTTGCCGCGCCGGCTTCCAGCAGTTTGTCAATCTTTTCTTCCAGGGTGCGGTTTCTCTGTGTCGCCAGGGTGCCGGCGGGCCCTCCTGCCGGCGCAAAGGGCGGTGCCTCTCCGGCCTGTGCCGGCGCAGCGATCAATTCTGCCAGCACCACCGCACCGCCAATTTCGCCGGTTCCCTCCCGCCAGGGAGTCGCTCTCCACCTCACCCTCACCGCTGAACCGTCGGGGCGAACCGTGTGCCCCCACCACTGCTGCTCCTCTCCGCCTAAACAGTTTTCATACCTCTCTCGCCAGCTTTCAGGCAGGTTGGGAAAGACTTCGCAATGGCGCAGCCCCGTCAGGGCTCGGTTTTCCAGTCCCCAGTCCTCCCGCCACCGCCGAGACGCCAGCAAATAGCGCATTTGCCGGTCAAACATGGCCACACCGGCAGGCATCCATTCCGCAAATAGGCGAAGTTGCTCGCAGCTGTTTGAGCCTGCTGTTTCTACTCGCTGAGACTTCGTTGTTGAAGATTTAATCTTTCGGGTCGCCATTACCTCTACCTTGTTCGATGGAGAATCCCCTTCCGGGGGGTATTCAGAGAGCTATCGGCCCAAATTGCAAATTATCAAGTTCTCCGCTATTTTATAACGGATCTTTTACAATTTGCAACTAAATTTCAATGGCCAGGGCCGCAGGGTGCGTTCTGCCGGCGCTCTCTGGAGCGGGCACTCCTGACGGCGGAACGCTGTTTGCTAGCGGTGAATTAACACGACTGCACGCCGGTCGATTTAAGCAAAGAGATTGGAGAAAAGACATTTTAGTTTCACAGTTTCCCGTTTTTCACCGTCAGATGTGTGAGAAGCCAAGCTCTGACTGGGTTTTAGCTAAAATCCCGCCGTTCGTAATGTAAAGTAATTAGCCGGATTGAAAAGTTGCCCCGCAGTCGGATACGTCGCGCATTGAATTTGCGCCGGCCTTCTGGGAGGCTCCGCCTCCGGTGGGGCGTTCCCAGGCGGAGGCTGGAAGGTGAACTCAAGCAATCTCGCGCACGGTCGGTGCTTTTTGTCAGCGGTGTGAGAGAAACCCGGTTTGTGGTCTTGCAACACCCGCCACCTAGCCGCGATTTGGCTGCCGCAGGGGAATTTCAATGACAAACTCCGCTCCCTTCCCCGGCGCAGAAACGCACCGCAAACTGCCGCCGTGTTTTTCCACAACAATTTCGTAACTAATCGCCAGCCCCAGACCGGTGCCCTTGCCGGCAGGTTTAGTGGTAAAGAAGGGGTTAAACAGGTTATTCGTGACTAATTCAGTCATGCCCGAACCGCTGTCGGCTATCGAAATCCGAGCGAATTGGGCATGGTTCACCGGGCATGGGGCATGGAGAACTGGGGATTTTTCTGCGTCTCGATGCGCGCTTCCCAGTCCCCCATTTGCCACTTCGGTGCGAATGGTGATAGTGCTGGGGCTGGCTTTAATTTCCGAGGCGGAGCGCTGCTCGTTCCACTCATCCAAAGCATCTATGGCATTAGACAGGATATTCATAAACACCTGGTTCATCTGACCGGCATAGCACTCCACCTTAGGCAAGTTGCCATAATCTTTAACAACTTGAATGCCGGAGTGTTCCGGTTTGGCTTTCAAGCGGTTTTGCAAGATCAGCAGCGTACTGTCAATGCCTTCATGAAGGTCCACCTCTTTCATATCCGCTTCATCCAGCCGCGAGAAGTTCCGCAGCGACAGAACAATATCGCGGATGCGATCTGCTCCCAGCTTCATAGAAGACAGCAGTTTTGGCAAGTCTTCCATAAGAAACTCCAAGTCAATCGCTTCCCTTTCCTGCTGAATTTCTGGTGCCGGCTCGGGATAAATTTCCTGGTACAGTTCCAGCAGTCTCAAGATGTCTTCGGTGTAGTCTTTTGCGTGAGTGAGGTTGCCAAAAATAAAGTTTACCGGGTTGTTAATTTCGTGAGCGACACCGGCAACCAGCTGCCCCAGAGAAGACATTTTCTCGCTCTGAATCAGCCTCGACTGGGTGCGCTGCAGTTCCAGCAAAGCCTCTTCGAGTTCCTGTCGCGCCTCCCGCTCGCGGGCCAGGCTCAGAGCCCGCTCCTCTTCCGCCCGCTTCTGGCCGTCAATGTCGGTGCAGGTGCCAAACCACCTGACAATCTGCCCTTCCCTGTCGCGGATGGGCAGCGCCCGACCGAGGTGCCAGCGATACTGTCCGTCCGCTCGCTTCAAGCGGTATTCGATTTGGTAAATCTCCCCCGTCCGCAAAGCTTGCGTCCAGAGGTCGAAGCACCGCTCGCTGTCCTCAGGGTGGAGTATCGACTGCCACCCCCAGCTCTCGCTTTGTTCCAGAGTCATGCCGGTGTAGTCAACCCAGCGCTGGTTGCAGTAGTCCAGATAGCCGTCCGGCAGGCTGCTCCACACCAGTTGCGGGATGGTTTCGGCGAGTGTGCGATAGCGCTGCTCGCTGGCTTCAGCAGAAGCGCGGGTGGCTTGTTCGAGCGCCAGCAGTTGGGCGCGTTCTGCCTCTGCCTGTTTGCGCGCGCTGATATCGCTGTTGATTTCCAAAAAGGCGCAAGGCTCGCCGGTTTCATCGCGCTGCAGCGTCCACCGGCTGCCCATTAGGATCTGGGCCCCATCCCGTTTGGTGTGAGTCAGCTCTCCCTCCCAGCGCCCCTGATGCCGGCACAGCTCCAGGACTTCCTCCAAGGGCTGCGGAAAGACAGTTTGCAAAAAGGTGTGGATGTATTTGCCGGTGACTTCTTCTTTCTTCCAGCCGTAAAGCCTTTCTGCGCCTTGATTCCAATAGGCGATCCGGTCGTCGAGAGTCCGAATCACAATGGCGTCACTGGCGAGGTCAATTATCTCCAGATGTTGGCGCAGGGCTGCCTCCGCCTCTTTGCGCTCGCTGATTTCGCGGTTTAAGGCAGCGTTGATCGCTCCCACCTCTTGCGCCCTTGCTTTTGCGCAAAGCGCCTGACGCAGGGCAAAGGTGAGGCACAAGGAGACTAGCAAGCCGGCAGCCAGCACCAATTCCGGCACCGGCGACTGTTGGGATGCCAGCAGCTCCGCACTGGGCCAGACGCGCACCCGCAACGTGATCCCATCCAGGGGGAACGATGTTTCCTCACCTGTGCCCGATGCGTTCTGCGGACTGTCGGAGTCGCGGCTGAATATTTTCGTTTGCCCCTCAAACACGCTCAGCCCGTATCCGGCGACAGTCTCGTCGCTCAAGATGGTTTGGAACAATCCCTCGGTGCGAAAGGACGCGAAGAGAAACCCGTCGAAGCTCCCTTTGTAGTACACGGGGATATAGACCCACAACTCTCTGCTGCCTTGTTCTGAAAGGGAGGGAACGGCGATCATATCCTTCCACTTGCCGGACTTGGGGGGTAATGCCTGCCGGTGCGACTCCGCCTCCGGGGCGACAATTCCAGGTCGTGAAACTGTCCAGCGGGGCTGTAACGAGGGCGCGAGCCACTGCACGGTTTGGCAGTTCGGGTAGAAATCGATGTACACTTCCGCACCGATTTTCCCCTGCCCCATCGTCGGCTGCCCCCGCTTCTCCCAGCGCTCGGCCATCTGCTGCAGCCCCCCAATGCGGGTGGCAAGCTGCCCTTGCACTTCGTTTCTGATCGCCTCGGTGGCTAACTTCACCTTGCCCTCAATCTGTGTGCGCTCCTGGAAGCTCGCTGCCTGCCAGAGCCCTAGGGTGGCCAGGAGGGCGCAGCCCCCCACTAGCAGCGGGGTAGCTCCCAGAACCCCTGGCAGCCGGCTCGTGCCGGTGCCCCCCCACTTCCCCCATCCCCAAGATATCTTCTCTGTTTTCATAGCCCGCTCAAGTCTGACGCCGTAGGACGATCTTGCCACAGTTGCCAGATAGTGCGGGCAACAACCGGCAAATTATTAATATTTTATTACAAAAAGTGCTAAATGTGTTTTGCTATGGTATAATGCGGCAATACAGAGGCGGAGATATTTTCAGTGAGTATTCACACTTACCCGAATTAAGCAAATTATTGCTGAACCCACGGCTCCTCCGCAGAAGCCGTGCGCATTGCCAGAGGGAACGCACCCAAAAAGCGCCACGGGTAGGGCAAGTGAGCGCGGTTGAGCAACCGCAAATTCTACAGGTGTGGCGTCCGTAAATTCACTTAAGTCCGGCCTCCGCAAATTCCGCAGATAAATCGGAGAAAGCAGGTTTCTTTTGGCTTCCCCCACGCAGAATTGGCCTGGACGGGAAGCGAAACCCTGGAGGCTCTGCCTGCTTTTTTCAATACGCATATTAAAAGCGTAACAGCTTACTTCCTATTGAGGATGCCCCCAACGCTAAAAACAATCTAACCCTTTAACAGAACTAAACATTAATTTGTGCAAAAAACGTGCGAGGGAACCGCCGGGGATGCCGGCGCGGGAGGAGGAGGAGGGCTTTCAGGCAAGTCCGAGACGGCTAACCGCCCAAGGGAAGTGCCGGCGCGCGCGCTGGCAGCCCTTGCTGGCGAATGGGAATTTCAATGACAAACTCCGTCCCCTGTCCCCGTGCGGAGAGGCAGGTCAGCTTGCCCTTGTGTTTGTCCACCACAATCTGGTAACTAATGGACAGCCCCAGACCCGTACCTTTCCCCACCGGCTTAGTGGTAAAGAACGGGTCAAATAGCCGGCGGCGCACATCCTCTGTCATCCCCGGACCGCTGTCAGAAATCGAAATCCGAACGAATTGGGAATTGGGCATGGGGTATGAAGCGCAGGGCGCAGAGGATTCTTCTCCCCGATGCCCGGTGCCCCATTCCCCATGCCCCACCTCGGTGCGAATTGTAATCGTGCGAGGCGCAGTTTGAGTTTCCAGCACATCAATTGCATTCGTCAGGATATTCATAAACACCTGATTCAGCTCACCGCCACAGCACTCCACCTCAGGCAGATTGCCATACGCCTTAATCACCTCAATTCCCGAATTCCCCGCCTTGCTTTTCAGCCGGTGCTGCAAAATCAGCAGAGTATTCTCAATTCCCTCGTGAATGTCCACCGGCTTGTACTTCGCTTCGTCATGGCGGGAGAAATTGCGCAGCGACAGAATAATCTCCCGGATGCGCGTAGCGCCGGCATGCATCGACTTCAGGAGTTTGGGCAAATCTTCCCTGACGAAATCAAGATCGAGTTCCTCAGAACGGGCGGAGATTTCCGCCGGCGGGTGCGGGCAGTGCTGCTGGTAGAGATTCACCAACTCCAGCAACTCTTGAATATACTGACTCGCGTAAATGAGATTGCCATAAATGAAATTCACCGGGTTATTAATTTCGTGAGCCAAACCGGCAACCAGCTGGCCGAGAGAAGACATTTTTTCCGTCTGGATCAGTTGGGTTTGGGTGCTTTGCAGCTGCCGCAGAGCGATTTCCAGCTGAGTCGCTTGCTGCTGCAGGGACGCGATTAACTGCGTCTTTTCCGCCTCTGACTGCCGCAAAGCTTCCTCTTTGAGCACCCGGTCAGTGATATCTTCCGAAGTCAGCAGGATTCCCACAACATTCCCCTCTCCGGAGTGGAGGGGGATTCTGTTCTTGTCCAGCCAAACTTGCTGGCCACCGGCTTGCATTTGCGATTCGATGACGTGATATTCCGGCGCATCCGCCTCCATGACTCGCCGGTCGCACTGGCGGAAATAAGCGGCCTGATCCGGCTCCCACCCCAAATCCCAGTCCGTCTTGCCAGCGATATCCTCTGGAGAGCGCAGCCCCGCAGCGCGGGCGAAATTGCGGTTGCACCCGAGATACGCCGAATCGCGATCCTTCCAGGCAATCAGCTGCGGGATATTGTCCATCACCAGCTGGAGCATTTCTTGGGAGTTGCGCAGCTGCTCCTCAATGCGCTTGCGCTCAGCAATCTCGCTGTGCAGCTGGGCGATCGCGTGCCTGAACGCCGCTGTCCGCGCCTCCACCTTAATTTCGAGCTCTTCATTCGCCTGCTTGAGCGCCTCCTGCGCCCGCCTGCGCTCGGTGACGTCCCGGACTGTACCGATCATGCGCACCGGCATTCCAGAGGCGTCGCGCACCACTTCCCCATTGCTGAGAATCCAGCGGCTGCTGCCATCGGGCCAGACAATGCGGGTTTCGATATTGTACTCTTCCCCCGCCTCAACGGCCATTGCGAAAGCCAGCATGGCGCGGCTGCGGTCCGAGGGGTGGACGAGGTTGAGATAGGCGAAGTAGGTGCCCGGCAACTCGCCTGCAGGCAAGCCAAACAGGGATTTGGCCCCCTCAGACCAAGTCATGTCGCCGGTGACAATGTCCCACTCCCACACACTCATGCGAGCCGCCGCCAGAGCCAGCTGCAGCCGCGCCTTTACAGAGGTGAGATGTTCCGTCTCCACCCGCAGCGCCTCCTGCGCTCGCACGCGAGCGGTGATGTCCTGAATCAGCGCCACGAAGTAATCGGCAGATCCGTCCGCCTTGCGGACGCACTGCGCCCCGATGCTGGCGTGGATAACCTGGCCATCTTTGCGGACAAACCGCTTCTCCAGGGAATAGCCATCAATCTCGCCGGCTAAAACCCGGTTGAACTGGGCCACATCCGCATCCAGATCCTCTGGATGCGTTAGCTCCACCCAAGTCATTTGTAACAGTTCTGGCCGGGAATAGCCCAAAATCTCGCACAGAGCGTCGTTGACTTCCAGCCAGCCAGAGTCTGGCTTGGCGATCGCCACGCCGATCAGCGACAGCTCGAAATACTTCCGGAATCGCTCCCCTGAAGAGCTTCTCGCCGCCTCCGCCTGTTTGCGCAAGCGTATCTCCTGTTTGAGCCGGGCGATGGTGCGCGTCAGCTTTGCCGTCCGTTTCTCCAGCAGTTTTTCTAACTCGCCGCGCCCCTTGTGCCCAACCAGCAGGCTGCCGGTGCTCTCACTCGGGGTGCCATCACTAGCTTGCGGCACCGGCTCAAAAGCGCTCTCCCGCACCGCTGCGTAAATCAGCTCCTCTTCCGGCACAGCTGCCGCATTCCACAGCAGCCTTTTGTAGGAGCCGTCAGCGCAGCGGTAGCGATTTTCAAAGGAAATTGTCTCCTCCGTGCCTGCCGCCAGTTTTTCTAGGGCCGCTGCGGTGGATTCTCGGTCTTCCGGATGCGCGAATTCAATCAGCGGTTTGAGCAGCAACTCGGAGCTGCTGAGCGACAGCGTTTTTTCCCACATCGGGTTGAGGCGCTTGAAATCGCCGCCGAACCCGGCCACACACAGCATCTCCTGCGACAGGCTGAAGAAGCGATCTGGCTGGGCTGCGCGATTTTGACGCTGATTCCTTCCATTTTTTAGTGCTTGGATTGCCATATTCTCCTTGCTTTTTAATTTGCCCGAATCCCCTGCGCCTTGGAACGCAACACCCACTCACTTTCAAAAAAATTGGATTTTTATTCCGAATAGATTTGTTTAATCTTCTTTTCTCTTTCTGGCAGTTGACCTGCCCTTTTTCACCCTGTGATGGCTCATCTTAATACACCTTAACAGATCCCAGTCACCTGCGCACCTCAGTGGCGCGTAAAAAATCGCGAAAAATCGCGAAAAATCCCGATTCAGAAGCGCTGCAGGCTGCAGCGCGAGTCCTATAAACTCATGAGAATTCCCTCCCTCACTCAACCCAAAATTATTTTCTCACCCCCTACCCCCATCCCTGCCGGCGGCACCCTCTCTGGCCTTCAGGGACTCGAAATCGCCAACTGAACACCCTGATGCTAGAACCGCGCCTCACTTCACCGCCATAGAGTTCCCCCAGCAATGGACAGCCCCCCACCCCCCCATTGCCGGCTGCCTCTCCCCCACGCCCTAGCGCTTGCCCCAGCCACCCTTCCCCTCCGGAATGGGAGCGCCTGCTGGCTGCCGCGCTGATTGGCCACCTTTACTGAATCCCATCATTTTTGTTTGATTCCTCATTCTTAGAGTCAAGATTGCGTAAGCTCCGAGAAAAATTAAATAAATATTAATCAGACGTAAAAGCTCATAGCCAGGGGCGGGGCGGCTTTCTCTGAGCGGGAAAGAATAGCACCTTGATTGTGAGGCGGGGGGAGCGGGTTGGGCTTTAGCCCAACTGCAAACAATGCCTGAGGGATTGAGACGCACCCGTTTGCTGCCGTACCGCTCTGGGGGAGAGGGGTGAGCGCTTTACTATGTTTGTATTATTGTTGATTTTTGATACCTTTTGTCAGGAGGCATTTAAAAATTCTTAATGTATAGCATTTAAAAAATTGCGAGGCCGGCTTTCTCAGCACGCCGGCTCGCCTATTGGGCGGCAGGCACTGCGGCGGGGCCGCCGGTGAGGTATCCTGAAGAAAACGGCCACTCACCCTCGAATACCCACACTGCCAACGATGCCCGCACCTGTTAGCGCGTCCACCACTGCATTTCCCCTGATCGCTGTTGTCGGTCAAGAAGCCATCAAACAAGCCCTGCTGCTGTCAGCGGTCGATCCGGGACTGGGAGGGGTGGCCATTTCCGGTCGTCGCGGCACCGCGAAATCCGTCATGGCACGCGCCGTGCACGCCTTACTGCCACCGATTGAAATTGTCAAGGGGTCTGTCAGCAACTGCGACCCCAACAAGCCCGAAGAGTGGGACGATTACACCCGCGCCCTCTACTGTCCGGACGAGAAATCAGAGGTTCCCACCGCCGGTGAGGTCCCCACGGAAGTCATCCCCGCACCCTTCGTGCAAATCCCCCTGGGCGTAACAGAAGACCGGCTCCTGGGTTCTGTGGATGTCGAGCAATCCGTCAGACGGGGCGAAACCATCTTCCAGCCCGGGCTGCTGGCAGCGGCGCACCGGGGCGTCCTCTACGTCGATGAAATAAACCTGCTCGACGACAACATCGCCAACCTGCTGCTGTCCGCACTCACAGAAGGGCGCAACCCGATCGAGCGCGAGGGCATCAGCTTCCAGCACCCCTGCAAACCCCTGCTGATCGCCACCTACAACCCCGAAGAAGGCCCGCTGCGGGAGCACTTGCTCGACCGGATTGCCATTGCCCTCTCCGCTGACGGCGTGCTGGGAATGGACGACCGGGTGCGAGCCGTGGAGCAAGCCCTCTCCTACGCCAGCTCCCCCCAAACCTTCCTCGAACAGTACGCCGAAGACACCGACACCCTCAAAACCCAGGTAATCCTGGCGCGGGAGTGGCTCAAGGAAGTCCGCATCACCGGCGAGCAAATCGCCTATCTCGTCGAAGAAGCCATTCGGGGAGGCGTCCAGGGACACCGCGCCGAACTGTTCGCCGTCCGCGTGGCCAAGGCAGCGGCAGCCCTGGAAGGGCGCACCGCCGTCAGCGCCGAGGATTTGCGCCGCGCTGTAGAGCTCGTTATCGTCCCCCGCGCCACCATTGTCCAGACGCCCCCCGAACAGCAGCCGCCGCCACCGCCGCCGCCACCGCCACCCCAGGATGACTCTGAGCAAGAGCAAGAGGAAGAGGAAGACAAAGAAAACCCCGAACCCCCGGAGGAACAGCAGGCGACTGTGCCGGAAGAGTTTCTTTTTGACCCGGAAGGGGTGCTTCTCGACGACTCCGTGCTCTACTTCGCGCAAATGGCCAGCCGGCGGGGCAAGTCCGGCAGCCGCAGCGTGATTTTCTCCGACGATCGGGGGCGCTACGTCAAGCCGGTGCTGCCCAAAGGTAAAGTGCGGCGAATTGCAGTGGATGCCACCCTGAGGGCGGCTGCGCCTTACCAAAAAGCCCGGCGCGAGAGACTCGCTCGCGAAACCGCAGAAATATCCCCAAATCCCCAAATCCCGGCACCCCCTCCCCGCCGGCGCGTTTTCGTCGAAGAAGGTGATGTCCGCGCCAAGCGTCTGGCCAGAAAAGCCGGTGCCCTAGTCGTGTTTGTGGTGGACGCCTCGGGCTCGATGGCGCTCAACCGCATGCAGTCCGCGAAGGGTGCGGTGATGCAGCTGCTGCAGGAAGCGTATCAAAGCCGCGACCAAGTGGCCCTGATTCCCTTCCGGGGCGAGCAAGCGGATGTGCTGCTGCCCCCCACTCGTTCCATCACCACCGCGCGCCGGCGTCTGGAACGGCTCCCCTGCGGCGGGGGCTCGCCTCTGGCCCACGGGCTGACTCAGGCGGTGCGCGTGGGTGTCAATGCCCAGCAGTCTGGGGATATTGGCCAGGTGGTGATTGTGGCGATTACCGACGGGCGGGGGAATATTCCCCTGGCGCGCTCTCTGGGCGAGCCGGTTGTGGATGGCGAAAAGCCGGATATTAAGGGGGAATTGCTGGAAATTGCCGCGAAGATTCGGGCGCTGGGTGTTCAGCTGCTGGTGATCGATACGGAGAATAAGTTTATTTCCACCGGCTTTGCCAAGGAACTGGCCAAAACTGCCGGTGGGAAATATTATCATTTGCCCAAGGCGACAGACCAGGCGATTGCGGCAATGGCCAAGGACGCGATTGCCGGTATGAAATCCCGGTAGGCACCTGGCCCAACAGCTAGAAACCCGGTTTCTTTGGGAAAGCTGTCAGCGTTACCCCTCACCCCCCAACCCCCTCTCCCACAAGGGGAGAGGGGGAGAATCCCCTCGTTCCCAGGCGGAGCCTGGGAACGCGCATCGGGAGGCTCTGACTTGAAAAGGTTCGTAGTTGGGCTTTAGCCCTACTGGATCGTCCGCCGCCCTTGCGAATTTTCATTGGTGGTGGTGTGCGCAGATCGTCGCGACTGCCTCCCCTGCCGGACAAGCAGCATTATTATTTTATCTTATCCGGAAGAAAGCATATATACAAAAACCGTCTAAAGTCGGGGTTTTGTGAAAATCATTTAATCGTAAGTTATCTCATTTAGTGTCCGGTGGACGAAAAATGGCCGCGAACTGGGGCTGATGGCCACCGGCAGGGGGCAATTGGGCCCCGAAAAGCAGACTGGCCGCACCGCTGCGGGGGCGAATTAGGGCAAATTTTGCAATATCCGGAAGAAAGCATATATACAAAACCGGTCTAAACTCGAGTATTTGTGAAAATCATTTAATCGGAAAATATATCAGTGACGCCAGAAACCCGGTTTCTTAAAGAAACCGGGTTTTTCACGTCTTCCGGGGGAGGGGGGACAGGCGGGACGCCTGTCCTACGCCTTCCGGGGGGGAGGGGGGAGGGGCGGGACGCCTGTCCTACGTCTGTCTTGCGGGGGAGAGCTGGGGGACAATCTCGTCGGTGCCGGTGGCGGCGAAGCGGGCAAATCGCCGCGCTAGAGGGGGGGCGAAGACTAGGGGACTGCTAAAACCGGAGAAGAGATGAATGCCCTGGAATCCGGGGATTTCTCCGATGAAGGGGAGCTGATCGGGACTGAATGCGACCGTGCACTGGTGCCAGGTTGCTGGGAGGTTGGCTAAAGCCGGCAAAATTTTGGCGATTTCAGTGCGCATTGCGGCTTCACTTTCGGCGGGGTCTACTGCAGGGTTGGGAAGGCTGGGGTTGGTTAAGGCTCGGCTGATCTGTCCGATTTTGATTCTGCCGTCTAGAAACTGAATTGCACCGGCATCGAGGATAGGCGGTGCCAATTCTCGATCGGGTCTGTCCCAAAGTTTTTCAGCGTCTGGGGTGCTGGCGCGGGTTTCTAATTGCAAGCGCTGGTTGCTCGCTGACATGACACAAGTTCGCAGGTGGGTGTGGACGGGGGGCGTTTCGAGAAGTTCAGTACAGGTAAAATAGACGCGCGTGTCGATACCGGCGGCTTTGAGGGTGGAGCGAGTCAGTCCGCCGGCGCAGATGGCGACGTTGGCGGCGCGAATGGTGCCGGTGGGAGTGGTGACGCCGGTGATGGAATTGCCCTCGCGCAGGAGTCCGGAAACGGGGGCAATTTGCATTGCGCCGCCGGCTCGGATAAAGGCTTGACAGTAGGCGCGCACGAGAGATTCTGGCTGGACGTGGCCGTGACGGGCGGCTAGAGCGCCGGCGATCGATTTGGGATTGAGTAGGGGTTCGAGATCGCAGGCTTCGCTGACGCTGAGCAATCGGGGCGGGATGGCGAAATTGGCAAAGCCAGCGGCAATTTGTTCCGGGTTTTCGCCGGCGGAAACTGTTAGTAAAAGGTCTAATTCGCGGAACAGGATATTGGCGTCTAATTCTTCGGAGAGGGCGCGCAGGAGCGCAATCCCTTCGGCGCTGACTTGGCGCGTCAGCTCTGTGGTGCCGGCCCAGTAGCCAACACCGGCATAACTGAGGCGAGTTGCGTTTTGCAGCGCTGGGTGTTGCTCTAATAGGAGGACAGAAAAGCCTTTCTTGGCTAATTCATAGCTGAGCGCCGCACCAGTGATGCCGGCTCCGACGACAGTCCAGTCGTATGTTTTCATCCTTATTGGCCAAAAGGGTTTTCTTGACCGTGCAATTATAGCAGTTTTCACGCCCCTGAAACCCGGTTTCTTTAAGAAACCGGGTTTCTCAGCATATACCCATAACCGAGTGCCGGTGTGGGGGATGGCTTGTTAGCCAGCCATCCTCCGGTGACTCATCTGCTAGATTTGGTACTGCTCCTGGCTGAACTGATTTTGCTCTCCAGTCAGCACGTCAGTACCGAATGACGGTGGCATATCCCACCGCAACTCAGCCAGCAGCAGCAAGGTGGATAGCATCACAGCTCCAGTGGTGAGAAACTGCCAAGCGCCAACGCAGGGCAAGATAGAGATACCGAGCAGGTGAACTAGACCGATAAAAATCATGGCTCGCGATTGCATTCCCAGTCCGGTAAACAAGTAGCCAAAGGCAATTAAACCCAGCCAAAAATCGCAGATGTGCATCAAAACTTCCCCCCAACCCAGGAAGATGCTCAGGTCGGTGATAGCCAGACCGCCCAGCATCAAAATTACCCAGCAATAGACTACCCAGCTGAGGCGTTCCACCCTCACCGAACACTGAGTCATTACTACCATCGCAACCGTACCGGCCAGGGTTACCGCTGACCACAAGATGGCTTGAACGCCCCAATTGAGGGGGAGAAACTGCGCCGTGCCAAAAATTACTGCTGAGAGCAGCCCCCAAAGGATGCAAGCTTGATCGAACTGGGTGTAGAATGTCGAATAGAGCTTAAGGTTTCCAATCTGCCAGTGAACGACTCGCACCCCGGGGAGACGCTGGATATCAATCGTAAGCGTTTTTTTGCGAAAAATTGGTGTGTAAGATTTGAAGAATCTCATCGCATGCATGGCCAAAGTAAGATTTATTTCGATTTACAATGCGGCACTGCCGTCCGAAATCTATGTCTATACTGGCTGCTTAAGACATTCTCCCCCAGCTATCAAAAGAGGTAAATTTGTCTCGCGGAAACTCTATCTATAGAAATAGAGGGCTCTGGAAATCTTTATTTTTTTATAACCTCGGGAGGCTGATTTAGCAATACCCTTAAGATTCCCGGTTCCTGGATTGAGGTTAACAATTACTTTAGAAATCAGCTCTCAGAGAATCCATTGCCGCCCTCTCCATCTTTAAGTGATATGGAACCCTGAGTAAAAATGAGGGAGCTGCGGTGTCACCGTGGGGGATGAACTGAACGCTGACGACTTTACTGTAGCTGCTGCCGGTGAAAGTTGCAGTGTTCCGCTATACCAATTAGGGAATAGGATGTGTTATAATTTTATGAGATGTCAGTCCGGACTGCCCAGAGAAACCCGGTTTCTTTAAGAAACCGGGTTTCTGGGCCATAGTTCATGCAACTGAGAAACGCTATATAGCACCAGCCAAATTGGGAACGGACATTAGATATTGAGGGTCGGAGGGAACGCCAAGCTTACGGATATACTTGGCAGGACCGGCATCTTGCTTCTCCGGAGGGGCGGGCTGAGTGATGGTTTGACGGTCAGTAAAGTTGGGGACTTTCAGGGAGCAGCTGTGGCGAAGGCACTCGGATAAAGTAGAGGCAAGGGCATCTGGCCTCTCGGCTTCGTGCCGGCGGCTGGGGATGGATGCAGCGCGGCTCCACCGGCTCTCAAAAATGCGCTACAATCTTTTCATCCAAAATCCAAAATAAAAACAAAAATGGTTATGGCGGCTACCCAAACAGCAGCAAGAGACTGGCAGGCGTTTCAAGATGCCTTAGCTGGGATAGAGGTGATTGCAGATCCCGCGCAAGTGGCTAAACTCTCAGGGGATTATCACACCTTTAGCCCGATTCTGACAGAAAAATTGTCGGGGAAAACGGGGGAAGTTGCGGTGCGCCCGAAGAACGAGGCGGAGGTGTTGCGGGTGGCGTCAGCTTGCGTTAAATTTAAGGTGCCGGTGACGGTGCGGGGTGCGGGAACCGGCAACTACGGACAGTGCGTTCCCCTGCAGGGCGGCGTGATTTTGGACATGACGCTCCTGCAGGAGATACGCTGGGTGAAACCGGCAATCGCCCGCGTGGGGGCGGGGGCGAAACTGGTGGCAATTGACAGGAAAGCGCGGGAAATTGGGTGGGAAATGCGCATGGTTCCCTCAACGTACCGCACGGCGACGATAGGCGGATTTATTGCCGGTGGGAGTGGCGGAATTGGTTCGGTAACATATGGGCAATTGCGCGATCGGGGCAATATCCTGGCCCTGCGCGTGGTGACAGTGGAGGAGGAACCCCGCACGATTGAATTGCGCGGCGATGAGGTTTACAAGGTGAACCACGCCTGGGGGTTGAATGGGATTATCACGGAGTTAGAAATGCCTCTGGCACCGGCTTATCCTTGGGCGGAGTTAATCGTCGCCTTTGACGATTTTATGGCAGCGGCTCGATTCGGTCAAGCCCTCAGCGATGCCGACGGGGTGATAAAAAAGCTGGTGTGCGTTTGCGCTGCGCCGATTCCTTCCTACTTTGCCGCTTTCAAGAATCAAATTCCAGCCGTTGCCAGCTGCGCTATACTGATGGTAGCAGAATCCTGTCTGGAATCTCTGCAGTGCTTAATCGCTGATTTTGGCGGCAATATTTGCTATCAAAAATCTGCTCAGGAAGCCAGCAAGGGCACGTCCGTGGCTGAATTTACTTGGAATCACACAACTTTGCACGCCCGCAGTGCCGATCCGTCCCTAACTTATTTGCAGACGCTGTTCCCAGCGGACAGGAGTCTGAAGCTGGTTGAGCAGATGTACCGCCACTTTGGCGATGAAGTGATGATGCACTTGGAATTTATCCGGGTGAGTGGGGCGGCAATTCCCGCCGGCTTGCAAATTGTCCGCTACACAACCGAGTCGCGCCTGAATGAGATTATTCGCTATCACGAAGAGTGCGGGGCGTTTATTGCCAACCCCCACACCTACATCATAGAAGATGGGGGGCGCAAGCGCATGGACCCGCAGCAGGTGAAATTTAAGGAAATGGTTGACCCCTACGGGCTGCTGAATCCTGGTAAAATGCGGACGTGGCTGGAGCGAGTTTAGGTTTGATCTGGGGGGAAGCGACAGGCATCGGTGTCAACTTAGAACTACCCGGCGATTGAAATCGCGGCTACACAAACGAAGTCCGCCTTCGCGGACTATAACAGTAGCGATATTGATTAGGAGATGACACCAACGATCGACATGTCGCCTCCCCACACTCTAATGGCAATGTCAGTCAAGAAACAAGGAAAAATCCCCAAGATATATGATGCACGGCTTTATTCCCCCAGAGCGCTTTTTTCCCTACCTGACTTGGACGGATATCCAGGCGATGCCGGATAAGGAAAATGTGACGATCGTCCAGCCGGTGGGCTCAATTGAACAGCACGGTCCGCACCTGCCGGTGATTGTGGATTCAGCGATTGGTGTGGCGGTGCTGGGAAAGGCGCTGCACAAACTAGATGCTTCTATCCCCGCTTATGCCCTGCCGCCGCTATATTATGGAAAATCGAACGAACACTGGCATTTTCCCGGCACAATTACGTTGAGCGCCGAGACGATGCTGGCAATGCTGGCGGAAATTGCTGACAGTGTTTACCGGGCGGGGTTTCGCAAACTGGTGCTGCTGAATTCCCACGGGGGGCAGCCGCAGGTGATGGAGATTGCGGCGCGGGACCTTCATGTTAAGTATGGCGATCTGTTGGTTTTTCCGCTGTTTGTGTGGCGAGTGCCTAATATTACGAAGGAATTGCTGGCACCAAAAGAGGCGGCGTTGGGCATCCACGCTGGGGATGCTGAGACGAGCCTGATGCTGTCTATTTTGCCAGAACAGGTTAATATGGAAGCGGCGGTGTGCGAGTACCCCGAGAGTTTGCCTGAAGACAGTCTTCTGAGTATGGAGGGCAAGTTGCCTTTTGCTTGGGTGACGCGAGATTTGTCTAAGAGTGGGGTTTTCGGCGATGCGACTGTGGCGACTAAGGAAAAGGGCGACCGGATTTTGGAATCTCTTTCTGATGGTTGGGTGCGGGTAATTGAGGATATTTATAAGTTCCGGCAGCCACAGGTTATGTAGGAAATTTCGAAGCTGGAGGCTCTGCCTCCAGAAAGTAGTTCCCTGGCTGAGCCAGGGAACGAGTAAAAGTCCCGTTCTTTTCTTAAGTCCGCGAAGGCGGACTTCGTTTGTATAGCCGCGATTTCCAATCGCCGGGAGCTGAAGTGTTGACTTTGATGAGGGGGATTTGGCAGTATTGAGGTGTGTGAATAGGGAGGTGCTATGCTGAAAGTAGGTCCGAAAGAAACGGCATCGATGCTCACTCGCGACGGGGTGCGCTTGGATGCAGATATTTATCGCCCCGACGCTGAGGGGAATTTTCCGGTGTTGCTGATGCGCCAGCCTTATGGGAGAGCGATCGCATCGACTGTGGTTTACGCTCACCCGCGATGGTACGCCGCCCAGGGCTATATTGTGGTGATTCAGGATGTGCGGGGGCGCGGCACTTCTGAGGGGGAATTTAAATTATTCGCCAGTGAGGTTGAGGATGGGTTTGACACTGTTGCTTGGGCTGCCGGTTTGCCGGGAAGCACCGGCGATGTGGGGATGTATGGGTTTTCTTACCAGGGCATGACTCAGCTGTACGCTGCTTCCTCCCGCGCGCCGGCGCTAAAAGCTATCTGCCCGGCGATGATTGCCTGGGATTTGTATGCGGATTGGGCTTATGAGGGGGGAGCGTTCTGCCTGCAAGCGAATCTGGGTTGGGCGATTCAGCTGGCGGCAGAAACAGCTCGTTTGCGAGGGGATGAAGACGCCTATCTCGCTCTGTTTAATTCCTCTCGCAATCTGCCACTTTATGACAGGATGCCGGCCAGTCCAGACCTGTTGCGAAAATTAGCGCCTGATTCATTTTATCACGAGTGGTTGGAGAATTGCCAAGATGGGGAATACTGGCAGAAACTTTCCCCAAATATGGCCGGGGTGGATATGCCGGCGCTTCATATCGGGGGGTGGTTCGACACTTACTTGCGCGGCACTCTGCGTTTCTATAAAGAAATGGCAAATCGCAGCGCTTTTCCGCAGCGCCTTATCATTGGCCCTTGGGCGCATTTGCCTTGGGGTCGCAAGGTGGGTGCGGCGGATTTTGGCTCAGAGGCGGCTACTCCTGTTGATGAGCTGCAGGTGCGCTGGTTCGATCAGTTTCTTAAAGGTGCGGATGCGGGGTTGCTGGATGAGCCGCCCATTTCTCTATTCGAGATGGGCAGCAATCAGTGGCGCTACTTTGATAACTGGCCGGTTTATAACCACAAATCCTATTATTTCTCAAGTACAGGGCTTGCCTGTTTGAGGGAAGATGAGGGCGCTCTGACAGAAAGTTTGCCAGAAACTTGCCCTGAGGATCTGTTTGTGCATGACCCTTGGCGACCGGTTCCTTCTCTAGGCGGTCATGCGGCAATTCCTGCTGGGTCATTTGACCGTTCTGCTATTGACTGTCGCGCGGATGTTTTGACTTATACGTCTGAAACGCTGGCGGAAGATTTGCATCTGGCAGGGGAGGTTGCGGTAGAAATTTGGTGTGAAGCTGACGCGCCGAGTTTTGACTTGTGCGCGGTGCTGTCTGAGGTGAAACCTGACGGCAGTGTTTGGAATTTCACTCAGGGGTATTTGCGCGTCAATCCGGGTGAGGATAGCGATCCGTTGCTGATTTCTCTGCAATCAACTTGCGTGAGGGTTGCTAGGGGAAATGCTTTGCGCCTCAGTTTGAGTGCGGCTTGTTTTCCTGCTTATGCGGTGAATTCGGGAACGGGTTTAAGTGCGGGAAAATCGCGTTTGATTGACGCTCGGATTATTACGCTGACTGTCAGCTGCGGGGGGGAATTTCCGTCGCAAGTTTTGCTGCCGGTGGTTTGATAAGCTGTTAGGCGTTGTACCCGAATGCCAGACCGCTTATTGGGCTAAAGCCCAACTACAAACCTGCTGGGCTGAAGCCCAACTACAAACCTATTGGGCTAAAGCCCAACTACAAACCTATTGGGCTAAAGCCCAACTACAAACCTATTGGGCTGAAGCCCAACTACAAACCTATTGGGCTGAAGCCCAACTACAAACCTGCTGGGCTGAAGCCCAACTACAAACCTGCTGGGCTGAAGCCCAACTACAAACCTATTGGGCTGAAGCCCAACTACAAACCTGCTGGGCTGAAGCCCAACTACAAACCTGCTGGGCTGAAGCCCAACTACAAACCTATTGGGCTGAAGCCCAACTACAAACCTATTGGGCTGAAGCCCAACTACAAACCTGCTGGGCTGAAGCCCAACTACAAACCTATTGGGCTGAAGCCCAACTACAAACCTATTGGGCTGAAGCCCAACTACAAACCTATTGGGCTGAAGCCCAACTACAAACCTATTGGGCTGAAGCCCAACTACAAACCTATTGGGCTGAAGCCCAACTACAAACATTTTCAAGTCAGCATTTTAATTAATTGTTTAACCGGATATTTTTTTATATTAAATGACGTTAAAAAGCCAGAGCCGTGCCGGCAGAGTTAAGTCTGCCGGCACCATGCGTCCGCAGCGGATTAAAGAAAAAAGTGGCCAGAAACCCGGTTTCTTTGAGAAACCGGGTTTCTGCGTTTTCACCGGCGCTGGCGGAACCGGCTCATACAGGTAAAGCGGCATGGGTGTAACAGTTTTTGGGACAAACCCTCGAACAAGCCTGACAGCCAATACAGTAGTCTGGGTTGACGACGGTCATCACCTTGCGCTCAATTTCCTCCTCTTCTTCGTTCTCCACAAATTCCCCATCCTCGTTGAGCGCCCGCAGCAACAGCACGTCGCGGCCACACACTTTAAAGCATCTGCCACACCCGATACATTTGTTTTGGTTAATGGCCTGAACAAATTGGGGTATCCAAGTTTCGCCCGAGCGAGTCAGTCCAGTTAGCGTTGCCATGATTGAATTTCCTTCGATTGCGGTTTTTACTGCTTTTTGTCTCTCACCTATACTAACGTATCACGCCAGCTTTGTGCGTGAAGAAATGTTGCAAAATTTGGCGGATATTGAGAATTTTTGCTATTAAACGCCGGCGCAGTTTGTTTATCTTTTTGTAAAGCGAGTGCGGTCACAAAGCGCGGATTTTTGCTGCAAAACTTTACGAAAAAAGTTGCACAATTCGGGAGAGGTGTGATATTCTGAAAGAGTGAATGAATTGTTGCCAATTACACCGATATAAATCCCAGGCGATTGTAGAATTCAATAGGGATACGCACTTTAAAACTGGCCTGCGCCACCCCTAAGATGGGGGGACAAAGGGGAGAACCCCAGATGGGACGGGTCGAGAGAGAGGCGGAAGTCCTATTTAAGCAAAACAGCCCACTTTCTCGGGTGGGAGATGAATTCAAGAAATCTGTCTGGTCTCAGTTTCCACCGGCAGCGACTCAAGTAGAGCGACCCGAAGGTTGCTAAATGGATTCGCTGGTGTGGGAGAAGGGCAGCAATTTATAAAGAGGTTGATTTTCACTGAAAAACAACAAAAGGATTTGGTAATTATGAAAGCCAAAGACATTATGACTGAAGACGTGGCCACTATTCGCGGTTCTGCTACTGTGGCGGAAGCGGTAAGGCTGATGAAGCTGAAGGAATTGCGGGCTTTGGTTGTGGAGCCCCGCAACGAAAATGACGCTTACGGGATCGTGACCGAAACGGATATTGTGTACAAGGTAGCGGCCTACGGGAAAGATCCGAAAGATGTGCGGGTCTGCGAAATTATGACCAAACCTTGTATCGTGGTGAATCCGGATCTGGCTGTGGAATATGTGGCGCGGCTGTTCGCCAACACCGGCATCCGGCGGGCCCCGGTGATCCAAGGCGATCTGCTGGGCATCATTTCTGTTACCGACATTCTCACGAAAAGTGACTTCACAGAAAATCCCAAACTCTTGTTCCTGGAAAAAGAACTCCAGAAGGCCATCTCCAACGCTCGCTCCCTCTCTGCTAGCCAAGGGACTAATTCTAAAGAAGCTGCTGAAGCTTGGGATCAGGTAGCGGAAATTGAAGCGGAAGCCGTGAGCTTGGGAGCGCAAAAACCGGCAAAATCAGCGGTTGAGCAATTCCGCGAAGAGCAACAAGCCGAGCCGGTGGCGGTTGGCTAAACCGATCTCTCGCTCTACTGATTGACCCGCTAGGGGAGGGCGACCGCAAAGGTCGCCCTTAGAGCTGATTTAGACAGTTATTGTTAAGCCGGTTCAGAAACCGTGTTTCTTGAAGAAACTCGGTTTGTTGAGGCTTTCCTTTGTTTTTGTAAATGGACTATTCTCGCAGGAGAAGCAGTCGCAATGGATGGATATGAATGTGCCAAGGGAAGGGGCGGTCTTTGAGAGCCGCCCATTTTTCTTTGAAGACTTCCGCTTGCAAGTGGTAGTCTCGGTCGCTCTCCGGAGGAGCGTGCAGTTTCAGATAAAGCGTCATCCGGTGGGGTGTTTCGCTCGTGGCCACTAGCCAGCAGGGGAAAGTATTTTCCTGACTGGCGTCGTTCGGGAAGCTCAGCTGGTGGGCGCGAATTCCCACGCAGCTGAGATCCTCCGGAATCGGTTCGAGAACTTGCAGGGTGCAGCCCCAGTCGGTGGCCTCTATCTGCTGGGTGCCGGTGGCGGCAGCGCCAGAAAAATTTTTACACCCTGTTAGTTGGGCAACGCTAAACGTGGGAGGTTTTTCAAAAATGTTGTGTTTGGAACCGCAAACAACTGCTTTGCCGCGCTCAATCACTAAGAGATTTTGGCAAACCCGGTAAGCTTCTTCCAGATTGTGGGTCACAAAAAGGGTGACGCCCCGGTAAGTCGCTAGCAGGGAAATCAGTTGCTTTTCCAGCTGGCTGCGCAGGTGGGTGTCCAGTGCGGAAAACGGCTCATCTAGCAACACTGCTTCTGGCTGGCTGGCTAGGGCTCTCGCCAGGGCAACTCGCTGCTGCTGGCCGCCAGAAAGTTGGTGAGGGTAGCGGTTTTCTAATCCCTGCAACTGGAAGGCAGCCAGTTGGGTTTCTACCTCCTGGTTGACGCTGGACGCCGGTCGGCCTCTGGGCAAGCCGAAGGCAATATTTTGTGCCACGGTTAGGTGAGGGAAGAGGGCGTAGTTTTGAAATAAAAAGCCAATGCGGCGCTCGCGAGAGGGCAGGTTCATTCCCTGTTCCGAGTCAAACAGCACGCGCCCGTTCAAGACAATTTTCCCCCGGCGGGGCGTTTCCAAACCGGCAATGCAGCGCAAAGTCATGCTCTTTCCCGAACCGGAAGCGCCCAAAAGTCCCAGCACCTCCCCCTCCGCACTCAGGGAAACATCCAGAGGAAAGCAGGGGAGTGGCTTTTCAATGTCCGCGAACAGCCCTATTTCGGAAGGCGTTCGGTTGCCTCTGGAGGGCATTTGGGGCGCTGCCGGTGGCTGTCTCTCCGTGAGGGCGATCGCATCTCCTGGTGCGCCGGCAGCCAAGCGCCGCCCGGATGCAGACCAGTAATTGACGGCAGCCAGCACGCTGAGAGAAATCCCCAGGATAATCGCCACCCAGATGGAAGCTTGCTTCATGTCACCGGCTTCCACGGCAAAATAGATTGCCATTGGCACAGTTTGGGTCTGTCCGGGAATATTGCCGGCGAGCATCAGCGTCGCGCCGAATTCCCCCAGCCCGCGCGTAAATGCTAAAATTGCCCCCGCCACAATTCCAGGGTACGCCAGCGGCACCATCACTCGCCAAAAAACAGTCCATTCTGACGCCCCCAAAGTGCGGGCGGCGTGCAAGAGAGTGGGGTCGATTTGCTCAAAGGCTCCCAGAGCTGTTTTGTACATCAGCGGGAAGGCTACAACTGTGGCGGCAATCACTGTTGCCGGCCACGAAAAAATTACAGTTAATCCGAATTGCAGCAAAAACTGGCCAACCGGCCCATTTCTGCCGAACAGCAACAGCAACAAAAACCCCAGCACTGTTGGCGGCAACACCAGGGGGGCGATGAAAAGTCCCTCAATTATTGCTTTGCCTTTGATGCGAGTTCCCTGCATCCACCGCGCGGCGGCAATCCCCAGAAAGAAGGTGATTGCAGTCGCCAGCGCTGCCGACTTCAGGGAGATCCATAAAGGTGAAAAGTCAAAAGTCATGGAGTTGAAATTTTTGGTTTTATCTGTGAGCGGCGTGGGCGTCGCAGCCAGAAACCGGGTTTCTTTTTCTATCAGCTGGCAGTTCCAAAGCCGTATTTTTCAAATACAGTTTTGGCGTTATCGCTTGCGATAAATTCGACAAACGCTTTAGCTGCGCTGGCATTGCGGCTGCTTTTGATAGCTGCTATTGGATAGACAATGGGCGAGTGCAAATTTGCCGGAGCCGTTGCCCTCACTTGTACTTTATCGGATTCTTTGGCATCTGTCGTGTAGACGATGCCGGTATCGGCGTTGCCGGTTTCCACAAAAGTGAGAACCTGGCGGACGTTGTTGCCGAATACAATTTTCGGCTGAATTTGCTGCCAAATTCCCAGATTCGTCAGCAGTTCCTGGCTGTATTGGCCAGCGGGCACGCTTTTGGGTTCCCCGATGGCGATGCGCTTGATTCGCGAATCTGTCAAGTCTTTGAAACTTGTCAGGTTGAGGCCATTAAGGGGGACAATCAAGACCAGGCGATTCGTCAGCAGGTTGCGGCGCGTTCCTGGAAGCAGGAGGTCCGCTTTCTCAAGGGTGTCCATTTGCTTGGTCGCTGCAGAAAAGAACACATCTGCCGGTGCTCCCTGCTGAATTTGCTGCGCCAGAGCGCCGGAAGCGCCAAAGTTATACGTAATTTTTACATTGGGATTGCTTTGCTGGTAAAGAGTCTTGATTTCCTCCAAGGCATTGGTCAGACTGATAGCCGCTGAAACCGTCAGGTTTACTGGCTGCTGCGCTAGAGCGACGGGGGCTGGACTGTCGAGCCGGTGAATGCCCAGACTCAACAGCAGACCAGCGGCACTCGCGAGAATAAAACTCAAAATCTTTCTTCTGTTCACAAGCTTCACCCCAAGGATTTGTCTGAGAAAGTGGCACTGGCGTTTAGGTTAACAATAGATTATATGGGATTCTACAAAAAGTTTGTAACAAATTATACGAAAAGGGTTTTATTTTTACGCCTGTGAGGCAGATTCCGAAAAAAGGCTAAAGAAAAAGGGCAAGCCGTGCCGGTGCTGGGTGGCTAAATTCATTGTGTGGTAATGTAGATATTGACTAAACATAGTTTATCAGGATCGGGGTATGAAAGTTAGCGCTCGCAACGCCCTCAAGGGCACGGTAAAACAGGTTGCGCCTGGAGCAATCAACACAGAAGTAACTGTAGAAGTTGCTCCCGGGGTCGAGGTGGTTTCCATCATCACAAAAACCTCTGCTGAGAATCTTGGCCTTGCGGAGGGCAAGGAGGTCTACGCGGTGATTAAGGCATCCGATGTGATGATTGCCGTGGATTAAGCAAACCTGCGAACGCGCCGGCAGTGAGTGCGGGTGTCCCCCGGGTGGTGACACCCGACTCGCCCGCACCCCAGCCCGGTGGACAATCGGCATAGCAGCACCTCCCCCTATTTAGCAATCCGCACATAAATTGAGCGAGCCATCTCTTTTGCGAGTGGCAAGAGAGTCTCGCCGGCTTTGATCACAAAACAGGGAGAGCGCTGTTCGAGTGTGACGGGAAGACCTGGCGTTATGCCCATCTCCCTCAATTGAGCGAAGGTGGCGCTGTCGGGATTTATAAAGTGAGTGACAGTCCCTCGCTCGCCGATTTCCAGCAAGTCCAGTGAGGCTCCTGCAACAGTAAATCCTTTAGCAAACATTGTCCCCTCCAAAAGGTCAGGTAACCCTTCTATAAATTTTTCCATTCAAAATATATAAGATGGCCTCTATCAAAAGCCTGCATTTCCCGGATGTGGGGTGCGTTCCGAGATCCAAAACACTCGGGAGAAGTGGGGGACTGCTTTTGCGGAACGCACCCGCTGCTAAGGCGCAGCACAAAGGGAAATAATTATTTTATTTTCCCTGTGTTGCGATCCAGTACAGTTCCAGCCAGAAGCGGGGGTTTTGCTCCTTGAGCTTGGACTTTGGATCGCGCAGCAGTCGTGTGGCATTGAGGAAGACTACCTCAACTAGACCCATGTTTTCTGCAACTTCTTTCAGCACATCTTTCTGGGTTTGAATATCGGCCATTACCTCCTCAGGGCAGTAAATTCCCAGGTAATAGAAGCGCTTGCGAAGTCGCTCAATCTGACACTCGATAACTTTCAAATAACAGCGGTGGAGCATTTCCCCTGTTTTCGGGTAAAAGTTATCTACAACTCTGGCAAACTCTGTGGCCAGGTGTTCATCCCTAAACATTGCGACACCCATTTGGTATCAAAAAGGACTTATTCTACTATACTCCTTTCTTTTCCAATTGGGGCGTGAATAGTTGTTGGAGGTTTAGCCTCGGAGGCTAAGGCTAGGCTATAACTGGCCAGCAGGTAAATCAACAATTCCAAGGAAGCCAATAGGCGTCCCCAAAAACTATGTGGCATGGGCGACCTCAATTATAGCGAGTATCTTCCCCCAAAAAATTCCTCTAAAATATGGATGATAGGAGCCGGAGTTTTTGGGAAAAACTGCGGCCCCTAGTGAAGCGTGAGGTTGAAATAAATATTTCAGAAGATTTCAAACGAGATACGCTTCTTGATGCGTGCGGATAGTGACATCAGACCGGGGGTAGGTCACGCAAAGGAGGGCGTATCCTTTGGCCATCTGTTCGTCATCCAGAAAGGTTTGGTCGGACTGATCGATTTCACCTTCTATGACTTTGCCGACACAGCTAGAGCAAGCGCCTGAGTGACACGAGAAGGGCAAATCTATCCCTTCTTTTTCTGCCGCATCCAGGATGTAGGTATTCTCGTCCACTTCAAATGTGGTGTCGATAGAGTATTTTTTATTGACCAAATGTACCTTGTAAGTTGCCATCGCTAGACCATCCTTAAGCAATCGGGAATTTTATCGCACTGTGCTTTTGTTTCCAGCCCCCCTGACGGTCAGCCTGCGGCTCCGGGCTTGGAATGAGGGTTAGGGTTGGGCTAAAGCCCAACTACAAACTTTTGGGCTAAAGTAGGGGCGGTTTCACCCAAAATGTTTCTGCGAAGTTTAGATATTAGTAAACCCGCCCCTACAAACTTTTGGGCTTTAGCTCAACTGCAGGGGGCAGCGGCTGGCGTGCAGTCACCGGCTTTGAAGGATTTGCCACAGCCACAGCTTTCAGTGGCGTTCGGGTTGAGAAACTTAAACCCGGACTGGGTGAGCCCCTCAACAAAGTCGATAACAATGCCTTCCAGTAACGGCGCACTTTGCCGGTCGATATAGAAAAGCACTTTGTCTTCCTCAAACACCACGTCATCTGGTTTGGGCGTGCTGGTTATATCCAAGGAATACTCGTACCCGCTACAGCCGCCATCAACCACCGCCAGCCGGACGCCTACAGGTGTGGGGGTTTCTTCCTGAGCGCGGCTGGATCGCAGGAAAGTGCGAAGCCGAAATGCTGCTTTTTCCGTTAAGCTGAGAGCCATGATATCTCCTTCTCTGATTGTTTTTGCGTTTTCGTTTCTGGACAAAAGCCGATATTCTGGGAGCGAGGTAAGTGCCGGGTTATACCAAGTTTGGACAGGGATTATTTTTTGGGAGATGAAAATGCTGTAGCCTTTTTCAAGCCCAAATACAAAATCCAAAATTGGTATTAATGGATGCTGCCGCAGACAGGACAGTAGGGGTCATGGTAGGGCCGGCGCTTAGCAAATTCCATGCTGTCTAAGTTCATGGTCAGGAGTTGGGACAGCAGGGGCTTGCCAGTGCCGGAGATCAGTTTGATAGCCTCCAGGGCAGTCAGGCAAGCCAGAGTCCCAGAAACCGCACCCAGCACGCCGAAACCGCGCCGGTCCCAATCCGGTTTTTCTGGAAAGATGCAGGACAGACAGGGAGTTTTACCGGGAATAATTGAGGTCAGGTAAGCCTCCATTCCGTTCATTGCCGCTTCCACCATTGGCTTGCGCCAGCGCACGCAAGCGGCATTCAATAAATCTCGCTCTACAAAATTGTGAGCGCAGTCGAGGGCAACATCCGCCTGCAGCACCAGGGAGTCTACATTCTCTGAAGTGACATATTCTGGAATCGCTTCGATTTCCACATCAGGGTTGATGCCCTTTAGGGTTTCTTTTGCTTTGAAAACTCGCGGCTGGCCCACCCAGTCATGGGTCATCAGAATCTGCCGGTTCATATCATCGAGCCGCAGTTCGCCACCCCGGACTAGAATCAGCCGCCCGACACCGGCGACTGCTAAATAGAGAGCCGCTGTTCCGCCCAGTCCCCCCACACCCGTGACGAGCGCGGTGGCCTTGCGAAGCTTGTTCTGCGCTTCTTCGCCAAAACCGGGGAGCATCATCTGACGCCGGTAGCGTTCTAATTCAGTGGGTGTAAGGTTGAACACGATTTTTGCTCCTTATTCGGTCTTGATGTCGGTTAGCAAAACAACATTGGCCGGCTTTTCATTAAACACCTTGAATAGCTTTTGCTCCACAGGTGTTGAAGATTGGAACAGCTCGTAAGCTTGCTGGAGAGCCTGCTGGTACAGGCTGAGCTTTTCTGACTCGCTCGCTTCTGGGGTATTAGAGTTAATTTCATCAATAAACTGGGAAAATTTTTTCAAAATGTGCAGCCGGTTGACATTCACGAACTGCTGGTCGTAAGGCAGCCCAAAAAACTCAAAGTATTCCTCGGCATTTACGAGTAATTTGAAAGCAGATAAAGTCAGTGTCATTTCTGTTGCTCCAGTGCTTTTAGCTGTTTCTTCATCTCGTCTAACTGTTTGAATAGTTCATAGGTTCTGCCCGCGACTTCCATAATGTTCTCGTAATCCGCCGGCAGACCTTCGGCCAAATCGTGAAGCTCCATCTTCAGCTGGCCACCCTTGCTATTCAGGCGTTTAATTTGAGTTTTTAGATCCTCAACGCTTTGCGGTGACTCTCCTACTTTAACCATAACCTTGTCCTGCTGTCAATTGTCCGCTGTTCGTTCCCTCGTGCTGATGCGCTATCTCAAGTCCAGTTAATGGCCCGCAATTCATTGAACTCTTGCCCTCGGCAGGGTGAGGGATGAAGAAAAAATATAATTGCGGACCCTCAACTGGATGGCTTATTAAGCCTTCGCTACTTCAGGATAGCGCTTCGCCAAATCTACCGCAGCTTGTGTCAGTTTTTCTCCCTCCGCTGCTAATTTTTCCAGGGAGTCAAAGCCAAACCGCTGAGCGTCGCGCAGGGTTCTGGCCACCACCAAAAGACGACCGCAAAAGACAAGCGCCCAGCCAAAACCTTCATGGCTCAAATCAATTACAACCTGGGCGAGCTGACCGGTTTCCTGCTCGACGCAAACAGCCACCGATCGGTAGAACGCAAAAATCCGCAACTTGGTGACCGGATCTACATCCCCGTCAACTGAAATTTTTCGTTTTTGCTCTTTGGTCAGAATTAAGGGTTTGAGGACTAGATCGTTCGACCATTTCCGGTAAGTGCCAAAAGAATCTTGGGCCCGTATTTGCCGTACCATTTCTTGCAAGAAAGGATGCTCTAGAATATCAGAGTTTGTCTGCTGTTCGGGAGTTTTTACCGTCATATTTGTGTTTTTTCCTCATCCATGAATTCGATAAATTCTGAAAACCAGCGCAGGTTAAAAGGGAAAAGTAGAATCAGGGGCAGAGCGCAAGCAACTTGCGTGTACTTTTCCCTCGGTTGGCGTTTGCCCTTGGAGTTATTCCTCCTCAAAATCACTGGATTTGTCCTTTTGCTGTAGAGCCTTGCGAAGCCAGGGCGGCGGATTTCCCTTGAGTGTCTTTACGAGCTGGTCGAGAATGTCAGTAATCTGCTCCTCCTCAGACCTCGACTTTATCGGCGTGACTCGCTTGCGAATAAGCCTTGCCGCCGCACTCCCACCAATCGCGGATACATAGACAATTGTGCAGTCAGAAAGGGCTTCAATTTTGGGAACGAGTTTGTCCTCATTGCCATCTTCTTTCAGGTCGCCCTCAAACTTGACAGCCTCTAAAAAGTCATACCCTTCTGGAGAAACTTCGTAAACGGCCATTTGTTTGGCCCAGCCAAAATGGGCGTTTATGTGAACCAAATCATTTGTGGCGAACGCTATTTTCATGTTTTCTCTCCCTTAGCCTAGACATCATTCTATGAGAGCTCCACCTGAAAAGTCAAGCTTTTGAAGCGATTTTAATTCTCTTTTAATGTTTGACGCTCGCTTCTTCTTGTTCCAGCAAAACATTGCCAATATCGAATAAAAGTTGCATTGACCCCCGGTAACTGACAGAGCAGCGATGGCCATTTCCCAATCGGTCAAAAATTGGCATTCCTTGCCGGTAGAGGGGGATGCCCAGTTTTTTGGAAACTGCCTTCCCGTGGGAGTTGGCAATGAGCAAATCCGAACCGGCTGCCAGTTCCTGGAAATCTTCCAAGTCGCCAACAATCACCGTTTCCACCGGCATCTGTTCGAGTAGAGGCGACTTGGTAGTGGTCACAGCCGCCTGAATTTCCGCGCCCATCTCCCGGAAAAACCAGCTCATCTGCCAGAGCAAATCCGGCTCCAGCGCCAGGGACACCCGCTTGCGGCCAAAATAGAAATGAGTGTCGAGGATGGCATCTTGCAGCTGGCGGCGCTGCCGGCGGTATTTTTCCGGCACAGGGCGATCGCTAAGCTGCGACAGCAGGTGGAAAAAACTGTCGGCAGGCCCCAAACCAGACAGACGCTCAAACACCTGATAGTTGGTGCCAAAGCGCTCACACAAACTGCGAGCCGCTTTCCGCACGCTCTCCCCGATCGCAAGCGTAAACGCCGACGACCCCACCTTGCGCAAGTCCGCCAGCGCCGTCCCCCCCGTGGTGGTAGCGCTGTAACTGTCATCCAAGTGGCCGTCCAGAGAGCCAGACAAGTCGGGAACCGCGATCGGGACCAGCCCAAAATCCGAGACAATCTCCTTAATTTCCTGCAGGTCCCCAGGCATCAGCGAAGGGCCGGCCAGAATCGTAACTTGATGCGGATTTTTCTCCCCAGCTTCAGGAATCTCCCTGACAATACTCTCAACTGCTGCCGCAAAACCATCTTGCAGCGCCCCCTTAAAATCGGGAGTTGAAACGAAAACAATAGGGAGTGTATTTAACTCTGGGTGGCGTTTCCGAATACTTCTGAGGATGCCTTCCATATCATCCCCGCGAGTTTCCGTCAAACCCGTCGTGCACAGTCCAATAATCTCGGGCTTCGACTTTTCCACCAGGGTTAAAATCGCCTGCTCAACATTATCCTCGCCCCCCAAAATCGTCGTCACTTCAGTCATCGCCGTGGTGGACAGGGGAATCGCTTCCCGGAAATGACGCACCAGAAGAACTTTGGCAAAAGCCGTGCACCCTTGGGAGCCGTGGAACAGAGGCATCGTTCCTTTCAAACCCAGAAAAGCTAAGGCCGCACCCAAAGGCTGACTTTGCTTGAGGGGATTTACCGCAACAGATTTTTGACGTGTTGTGACTGTAGCCATAGCGATACCTGTCTGCCCCAATCTAAAATCTTCCAATCTTGGCGCTCTTGGCGGTTAAAATCTAAAACCCTCACTCCCAAGGCGCGGGCCGGCGCACCTGCTCCCACACCGGACTGTAGAGCGCCTCCTCCAATTCTCGCGCCATTTCCACCATTCCGACATAACCGGCATAGGGGTGGTGGCGTTCCTGGTTGATATCCAGAAAGGGAATCCGGGCTTTCAGCGCTGTATATTGGTTGCGACCGCCGGCAATCAGCATATCTGCTTTTGTCTTTTCAATCACGCGCAGCAATTCTTGAGCGTTGCCCTTTTCCAGCATAATACCATCTTTGCCCAGCAATTCTTTAATCCGGGCTTTATCTTCCTCAGTGCTTTTCTTGGTGCTGGTGGCAACCACTTCCATGCCTAAATCTTTCGCCGCCGAAATAATCGACCAGCTTTTCACGCCGCCGGTGTAAAGCACCACCCGCTTGCCCTTCAGTCGGGCGCGATAGGGAGCCAGCGCCACATCCAGGGCGGCAGTTTCCTCAGCAATTAATTTCTCCACTCGCTCCTGCAAATCCGCATCGCCCAGTTTCGCAGCAATATTTCGCAGGCAGCGGTTCATGTCATCCACGCCGTAGAAAGATTCCTCGACGTAGGGGATGCCGTAACGCTCCTCCATCTTTCTCGCCATGTTGATCAGCGCTTTCGAGCAGATCATCACATTGAGTTTGGCCCGGTGAGCGTGGCAGACTTCTTGATATCGGGCGTCGCCGGTAATTTTGGACAGCACCCGAATCCCCACTTTTTCAAAGAGAGGCAGCACCCCCCACATCTCACCGGCAATATTATATTCCCCAATCAGGTTGATGTCGTAAGGTGTGGTGAAGTCCGGCTCAGCAGTTCCCACAACATACTCGATCAGAGCTTCCCCGCCAATGCGGTTGCCGAGGTTTTTGCTGCCAACAAAGCCAGGAGAATTGACAGGAATAACCGGAATGCCTGTTTTTTCGGAAGCGGAGGCGCAAACTGCATCCAAGTCGTCGCCAATCAGAGCGGTAACGCAGGTAGAGTAGACAAATACCGCTGCCGGTTGGTAGCGATCGGACACTTCCTTAATCGCTTTATAAAGTTTCTTTTCTCCGCCGAAGATGACATCATTCTCATTCAAATCAGTGGTGAAGCCCATCTTGTAGAGGTGAGGCCCAGAGGAAAGACTGCCACGGCTGCCCCAAGAATTGCCGGCGCAAGCGATCGGTCCGTGAACTAAATGCGCCGCATCTGTAATCGGCACCAAGGCAATCATCGCCCCGTCAAACGCACAGCCACCTTGGGCTGCGCCCGGTTGCGCCTGCTGCGTGCACGACTTTTTCTTCTGCCCGTCTTTGTGATTGTGCTCGCAGGCTTTTTCACTGAGAAGTTCGGCTATTTTACCTTTTGTTATCTTCATCTTTTACTCCTAATATTTTAAGCGGCTTTTATTCCTCGTTCCCAGGCTCCGCCTGGGAACGCAGATCCGGAAGCTCTGCCTCTATTCCTGGGCTGCTGCCTCCAAATCCTGTAGCAACGGGAATGGGTAAAAGTTTAACAAATATATTTCGTGACATCTTCGCCGCACACATCTGAAAGGTAGCTTAAGGCGCGGAAGCGCAACCCGACAAACTCGTTATAGAACGGGTTCAGCTTGCACAGGGGCGGGATGTGGAACAGCGTGCGCCCAAACAGAGTGAAATTGCGCTCAAAGGGGCAGCAGCAAGGGATAACTTGGCAAATCCAGTGCGCGAGCTTGGCACTGGTTATCTCTATACTGTCCACCCTACGGCGCAACGGGTACAGGATATCAAAGGAAGGACGCCCGGGGGCTGGGGGGTGGAAATGGTCGTGAGAGTGAGTGAGACTTGCCATAGGAGACACCGTGGGGTAGAATGAAAAAGTTAACACTTAAAACGAACCTTGGATGCCGGCTGGGGTCGATCGCCCGGCAGGCGTTGAGCGGAGCATTCGGTATTCGCCGGGATGATCGTTCTCCGATCTAATTAGTTTACCTCTGATGCCGTAAGGCGCTGTGTAGAGACGCGAGAAATCGCGTCTCTACAGCTTTTTTTAGCGAATCAGGTCGTAGGAAATATCCGTTTTTGCCGGAATAATGGTGTTGCGGTCTAACTCATCCAGAACCGTATTCACAATCCAGTTCAGCAGATTGATCGCACCCTGATAGCCGATGGTGGAATAGCGGTGCAGGTGGTGCCGGTCAAAGATGGGGTAGCCGATGCGAACCATTGGGGTTTTGGTGTCGCGCCACAGGTATTTGCCGTAGGAATTGCCGATGAAGAAGTCAACCGGCTCAGTGAACAGCAGCGAGCGCATGTGCCACAAATCTTTGCCACCCCAGATTTTACCGTCTTTACCATAGGGGCTAGAATCCAGCAGCGCTTGCAACTCTTTTTCAAAGACGTCGTTGCTGTTCGTCACCACAATATGCACCGGCTCTGCACCCACTTCCAGCAGGAATTGCACCAGCCCAATTACCAAATCCGGATCGCCGTACATCGCCACCCGCTTGCCGTGCAGCCAAGCTTGGGAATCCGTCAGCGCATCAACCGCCCGCCCGCGCTCAATTTCCAATTCTTCAGGAATCGGCTGTCCAGTCAGTTCGCTGAGCGCCATCAAGAACTCGTCGGTTCCCTTAATCCCCCAGGGGCGGACAACGCGAGTCGGTTGCTGCCATTCTTTCCCGATATATTCCCGCGTCTTGGTTGTGGAGTAAGCTTGCAGCGCGATGGTTGCCTTGGCGTTAATCGAATCAGCCCCTTCCTCCAGGGTTGTCCCGCCGCGATACATCTGGTATTCCCCATTATTCGGCGAATCCAAGGTTTCAGAATTATCCGCCAGCAGGGTGTGCGGCACTCCCATCACAGACGCCATCCGCTTCAACTCGCGCAGGTTGCCCACATAAGTTTCAAAGCCAGGGATAAAATTAATCTTCCCGTTGCTGGTTTCTTTCTTCTTCCCTTCAGTCAGGTTGGAAAGAATCCCTTTCATCATGTTGTCGTAGCCCGTAATGTGAGAGCCGACAAAGCTGGGAGTGTGCGCGTAGGGAACCGGCAAGTCTTGGGGAACAGAACCGTCGTTCTTCGAGGTGGTGATAAATGCGCCCAAGTCATCACCAATGACTTCTGCCATACAGGTGGTGCAAACCGCAATCATCTTCGGCTTGTAGAGGGCGTAGGAATTCGCCAAGCCTTCGATCATGTTCTTCAGCCCCCCGAACACCGCTGCGTCCTCAGTCATCGAGCTGGACACAGCATTGAAGGGTTCTTTGAAGTGGCGGGTAAAGTGGCTGCGGAAGTACGCGACGCATCCCTGAGAGCCGTGAACGAAAGGCAGGGTTCCTTCAAAGCCAACCGCAGCCAGGATTGCCCCCAGGGGCTGGCAAGCTTTGGCCGGGTTAACGGTTAAAGCTTCGCGAGAGAAGTTCTTTTCGCGGTACTCCCAAGTCTTCGTCCACTCTGCAATCCGGTCAACTTCTTCCGGACTGTGCCCGCCCTCACAATTTTCTTTTTTGGCCTGAAATAGCTCTTGGTATTCGGGTTGCTGGAATAGTTCGGCGTGGTCTTTGATTTTCTCTACATTCTGAGCCATGATGAGTGTTCTCCGATTCCGTGGCGAAAAGTTTTGCGATCAGATGAGTTGTTGGATTAGGAAAGGAATTGAGAAGGAAAACTACAGGTTTAGGAGAGTATGTCTAGCGTTTCATTCTCAATCCTGTAGGCTAAAAGCTGCGAGGCTAAGCTTCTCGTGCCGGCCACCGGCATCTTGACAGGTGGCAAGGTCGGTGTCGCCGTGTATAATAGTGGCGGGGGGGCATTCTAACCTCTGATGCCGGTCGGCGTTGATCGCCCGGCAGGCGTTGAGCAAGCCAACCCGTCGTATCCGTGTGGCGTGCCGCCCCCCCTCTAACCCCTAGCTATCTTTCTTCCAAGGGGTCTTCACTAAACCCCAGGTCGGGCTGTTCAGGGCTAAGTCCATATCCCTTGCAAAAATTGCGAACCCGTCATAACCGTGGTAAGGACCTGAGTAATCCCAGGAGTGCATTTGGCGGAACGGCAAAGCCATCTTCTGGAAAACGTACTTCTCTTTAATCCCTGACGCCACCAAATCCGGCTTAATTTTCTTAACAAATTCCTCGAATTCGTAGGCGGTTACGTCGTCGTAAATCAGGGTGCCGTTTTCGATGTAGTGAGTGGTGCGCTTGTAGTCGTCGTTGTGGGCGAATTCGTAGCCGGTGCCGATGATTTTCATCCCCAAATCGAGGAAAGCGGGAACGACGTGACGGGGGCGCAAACCGCCAACCATGATCATCACTGTTTTGCCTTCCAGGCGCGGGCGGAACTTGGCAATTACTGCATCGGTTTGGGCTTGGTACTTGGCGATAACTCGCTCAGCGCCTTCCTTAATATGGTCGTCGAAGTGCTCAGCAATTGCCCGCAGGGATTCAGCAATCTTGGTGGGCCCGAAGAAGTTGTACTCCAGCCAGGGAATGCCATATTTTTCTTCCATGTGCCGGCTGATGTAGTTCATCGACCGGTAGCAGTGGATCAGATTCAATTTGACGGTTGGGGTCAGCTCAATCTCTTGGATGGTGCCGTCACCAGACCACTGAGCGACGACGCGCAAGCCCATTTCTTCGAGCAAGATGCGGCTGGACCAGGCATCCCCACCGATGTTGTAGTCACCGATAATTGCCACATCATAAGCGCCTGACTCATATCCCGACTCTTTGCGCTTCTTGTCTGCATTGGGGAACACCCAGTCGCGGATGGAGTCGTTGGCGATGTGGTGACCGAGAGATTGGGAAACGCCCCGGAAGCCTTCGCAGCGCACCGGCACCACCGGCTTGCTAATTTCTTTGCTGGTTTTCTTGGCGACGGCTTCGATGTCATCTCCGATCAGACCGATGGGACATTCTGACTGGATGCTGATGCCTTTGTTGAGGGGGAAGAGCGCTTCAATTTCGTGAATCAGTTTGGCGAGTTTCTTGTCTCCGCCGAACACGACGTCGCGCTCTTGGAAGTCGGAGGTGAACTGCATCGTCCCGTAGGTGTCGATGCCGGTGGTTCCGATGTAGTAGTTGCGGCGACCGGACCAGGAATAGTAACCGCATCCGACCGGACCGTGGCTGATGTGAATCATGTCCTTAATCGGACCCCAGACCACACCCTTGGAACCGGCATAGGCGCAACCGCGAGTCGTCATCACGCCAGGATTGGACTTGATATTAGACTTAACGCCGCAGTCGGATTTGCCCTCTTCGTATACATTCAGGTGCTTTTCCCGCTTTTTGGCAGTTTTCTCGGGATAAGCTTCTAGAACCTCTTTGATTAGCTCTTTTTTATCTTGGACGGATTCAACTGGTGGTGTCATCGTCTTCCTCTCTTAAGTGTTGCAGCAGGGGTGGGGGGGATGAGCGATGGGTAGCGCCCATCCCTGAAGCAGTCGTTGTGGGGGGTGGTGGGCGAGTGCCGTGAGAAAGTGCCCACCATACTTTTTGGCGTCCTGGTTAGACTGCAGCGGTGGCTCTTTCTTCCGCAGCGGTTTTGCCAATGATCCCTTCCACTTCTTTTTCGTCGCCCATGAAACCGAACTCGACAAGCAGTGCTTCCAAGTCGTCCATTTCCAGGGGGGTGGGAATGGTGAGGCGGGTGTTTTCCTTGATCGCCTTGGCGAGTTTGCGGTACTCCTCGGCTTGCTTGTGGGTCGGATCGTACTCGATCACGGTCATGCGGCGCAGTTCTGCGTGCTGGACCACGTTGTCGCGAGGGACGAAGTGAATCACTTGCGTGTTGAGCCGCTCAGCCAAAGCTTGAATCAGGTCGAGCTCGCGGTCAACTTTGCGGGAGTTGCAGATCAGGCCGCCCAGACGGACGCCGCCGGAGTGAGCGTACTTGAGAATGCCTCGGGCGATGTTGTTGGCGGCATACATGGCCATCATTTCGCCGGAGGTGACGATGTAGATTTCTTGGGCTTTGCCTTCGCGGATTGGCATGGCGAAACCGCCGCAAACCACGTCACCCAGCACGTCGTAGCTCACAAAGTCCAGGTCTTCATAAGCGCCATTTTCTTCGAGGAAGTTGATGGCGGTGATGATCCCGCGACCGGCGCAGCCCACCCCGGGTTCCGGACCGCCAGACTCAACGCAGCGGACGCCTTTGTAGCCTGTGAGCAGCACTTCTTCGATTTCCAGGTCTTCCACTGCACCGCGTTCGGCAGCCAGTGATAGAATAGTCGTCTGCGCTTTGGAGTGGAGCATCAGGCGGGTGGAGTCTGCTTTCGGGTCGCAGCCCACAATCATGATGCGCTCGCCCAGTTCAGCCAGTGCTGCGATGGTATTTTGAGAGGTCGTAGACTTACCGATACCGCCTTTGCCGTAAAATGCTATTTGTCGCATGTCTTCTTACTCTGGTTAGTTAGTTAGATTCTGGAGTTGTTGTCTGGTGCGATGGGTTAGCTGTTAGCTGTTAGTTGTTGAATGGCAGTTCTCGACTGACAGTTAACGGCTATGTTTTTTGTGTGAGCCGCACCCCTTACTCACTCAAGGGAGTGAGAGAGCTTGCGCGGGTTTAGAAAGCTGCCCGGGGAGGCGGTCGCTCTCTGGAGCTATTCATGGGTTGCATCCTAATTGGCAGTAAAGATTTATATGGCTTCGACTACAAGGCTGGGCAGGACTCGCTCCCGCAACCGGGCCTCGATCGCTATTTTCAAAGTTGCTGTGCTGCTGGAGCAGGAACCGCAAGCGCCTTTTAACTGAACTTTCACGCGGTCTCCTTCTACATCATACAGCTCTACATCTCCTCCGTCAAGAGCTAAAACCGGTTTTACTTCTTCCTGCAAAACTTTCTGAATCAGTGTGATTTTTTGCAGGTTGGTCAGAGGTCCAGAAGAGGGAGAGCTGCTGGATTGCGCGCTAGCCGCTTCTTTGGCTTTTGCCGCAGCCTTTCGCTCCTGTTCGAGGTGGAGTTCTTCCAGCAGGTCGTCAATATGGGAGAGACAGGACCCGCAACCGCCACCGGCTTTCACGTAGTTCGTAACCTGTTCCGCCGTGGTGAGGCTGTTTTCCAAAATCACCCGGCGAATCCGGGGTTCGCTGACGCCGAAGCAGGTGCAGATTAGAGCGCCGTCATCGTCTTCGTGGGTGACTACAGGAATGCCTTTATAAGCGAAAATCGCTGATTCGAGCGCTTCTTGCCCCATGACTGAGCAGTGCATCTTCTCTTCGGGCAAGCCGCCCAGAAATTCTGCAATATCCCGGTTGGTCAGTTTCAGGGCTTCCTCTACCGTCATGCCCTTGACTAGCTCAGTCAGGGCGGAGGAAGACGCGATTGCGCTGGCACACCCAAAAGTTTGAAAGCGAGCGTCAATTATCTTATTGGTCGTCTCATCAATTTTGAGGTGCAGTCTCAGGGCGTCCCCGCAAGCAATGCTGCCCACTTCGCCGGTAACGACTTTCAGCCCTGGTTCGCTGACTTCTTCTAGCGATCCTTGATTCTTGGGATTGTAGAAGAAATCCATTACCTTTTCTGTATATTCCCACATGGCAGTCTTTCTTGTCAAGAGGTGAATTATTACAAAATGTTTAAACTCTTTCTTTGGCGTCAGACAGGCGAGACGCCTGTCCGGCAAATTAGCGGTGGGCCAAAGAGAGTCCTTTTTCCTGCTCTTGCAGCCAGCCCGCTTCGTCACTGTTGAAAGGAGACATGGCGCGAAGCCGCTCTACAATCCCAGGCATTACTGCCAGCACTTGGTCAATTTCGGCTTCAGTAGTGTAACGCGAGAGGCTGAAACGAATAGAACCGTGGAGCACTGTGTAAGGTAAGCCCATAGCCCGCAGGACGTGCGAAGGTTCCAGAGAGCCCGAGGTGCAGGCAGAACCAGAAGAGGCGCAAATGCCGTACTGGTTTAATGATAGCAGAATTGCTTCGCCTTCGATGTACTTGAACCCGATATTCGTGGTGTTGGGAAGACGCTGCTTTTGGTCCCCATTCACTTCGCAATCCGGTATAGAACCTAGTATACCTCTTTCTAACCGATCGCGCAACTGTTTTTCAAAATTTATTTCCTTTAAATGTTCCTGGGCCAGTTCTGCAGCTTTGCCGAGAGCGACAATGCCAGGGACATTCTCCGTGCCGCCGCGCCGGCCCCGTTCTTGGTGGCCGCCGATCACGAAGGGGCGGAAGCGGACGCCTTTGCGGACGTACAGAGCGCCAATCCCCTTGGGTGCGTGCAGTTTGTGACCCGACAGGGTGAGCATGTCCACCGTGCTAGTCTTCATATTAAGCGGAAGTTTGCCAACCGCCTGCACCGCATCCACGTGGAAGAGAATGTTTCGCTCTTTGACAATCTGCCCAATTTGCTCAATCGGGAAGATGACGCCGTTTTCATTATTGGCGTACATGACCGACACCAGAGCGGTGCTGCCGGTGAGCGACGCTTCCAGCTCGTCGAGATCCAGCTGCCCCTTCCTGTTCACCGACAGGTAAGTAACAGTATAGCCCTGTTTTTCCAGCAGCTTGCAAACATTCAGCACCGCTGGGTGCTCCACCTGGGTGGTAACAATGTGCCGCTTGTCTGGCTTAGCGGCAACCGCCGCCCGAATCGCGGCATTATTCCCCTCGGTGCCGCAGCTGGTAAACAGAATTTCTGTAACATCCGCTCCCAAAAGTGCTGCGACCTGGGCCCGGGCATCACTCACGGCTTTCCCCACTTGCCCCCCAAAGGTGTGCATGCTGGAGGGGTTGCCGTAATACTGGGTCAAATAAGGCAGCATTGCCTCTAGAACCGCCTCATCAGTCCGCGTGCTGGCATTGTTGTCGAGATAAATTACGGTCATGCTTCCACTCCTACAGTTTAAGGCTTGCGGGATTGAATCTGCTTCGAGAGTTCCTGCGAGTAAGTGTTAAACCACCACTCCCAGTAATCGGTATTTTGGGCTGACTTCAGCCGCGCTAAGGCGCGGTTGTAAGTGTTGAACCACAACTCCCAGTACCCAGCGCTACTGGAAGAGCTGAAACTGCTTGAAGAGCGAACGCAGCCACCGTTGGTTGGGCACACCGCCTCGCACTGGGGCACGCTGTAGTAGCCATCGCAATTGTTGCAGAGACTGGGTTCTATCCAATAGCGCTGTCCCTCTTGGCGGATAGCACTGGTGGGGCACTGGAACTGGCAGCGACCGCAAGCAATGCAACTGTCTGTAATGAGGTAAGTCATTGTGATGCGCCTTGTAGGGGATAGGGAGTAAAGGAGCCGGTTTAGGCTTGACGCTCAGCCCACGTCTGATAGAAGTCGAGGGCTACTTTTTCGATAACATCGTAGGCTTCCACCGGCTCAATCCCAGCTTTCTGCAAGTCCTCTTGGGGGCAGTGACCGATCTTGGAAACCAGAACCGCTTTGCAGTCGGAGAGCATCTTAATAATCCCTTCCAGGGAGTGATCCTCGCCATAACCGCCCTGGCAGTAGTGCTCCACCTTGCGGTGACCGACAAACTTAGCCTCGCTGCCATCCACCTCGTAAATCATGAATTCCTTGGCGTGACCGAAGTGCTGGTTAACCAGCCCGCCGCCCTTGGTGGCAACCGCAACGAGGATTTTAGCAGCACCGGCAACTTTCTTGGCACCGGCTACCTTGCCTTTCGCCGCCTTCAGCTGTTCCTTAAACTTCTCAATCCCATCGTGAACTTCCTTGCGCGTTTCAAGGCTGTACTCGGGCGTCATTTCCAGGAACTTGTCTTTCGTGAATTCCTGGCTGCGATCCTCGCCGAGAAGCCCCACCGCATCAGCGCGGCACTGCCGGCAGTGACGCATCATCTTCATATTGCCGGAGCACTTGTCTTGCAGTCCCTTGAGCTCCTTAGGCGTGGGCCCGCGCTGGCCGTTCAAACCGAAGTAGGTGCCGTGTTCCGGTGCGGAGATCAGGGGCATGATGTTGTGGAGGAACGCACCCTTGGAGCGAATAACTTCATCCACTTCCGCCAAGTGCTCATCATTAATCCCCGGAATCATCACGGAGTTGACTTTGCACAGGATGTCGGCTTCCTGGAGCGCTTGCAACCCTTCCATCTGCCGTTCGTGCAGGATGCGGGCGGCTTCCAAACCCTTGTAGCGCCGGCGCTTGTAGTGAACCCAGGGGTAAATCTTGGTCCCGATTTCCGGGTCAACCATATTAATGGTGATCGTGACGTGATCGATGTTCAGCTGTTTGATGCGATCGACGTAATCGGGGAGCATCAAGCCGTTGGTGGACAGGCACAGCTTGATATCAGGGGCTTTTTCGGCAATCAGCTCAAAAGTGCGGAAAGTCTTCTCTGGGTTGGCCAGGGGGTCGCCAGGACCGGCAATGCCCAGCACCGTCATTTGAGGAATCTTGCCGGCAATCACCAGGACTTTGTGCGCGGCTTCTTCCGGCGTCAGCAATTCGCTGACTACTCCCGGGCGGCTTTCGTTGGCGCAGTCATATTTGCGGTTGCAGTAGTTGCACTGGATGTTGCACGCCGGCGCTACGGCTACGTGCATGCGGGCGTAGTGGTGGTGAGCTTCTTCGCTGTAGCAGGGATGGTTGGCAATCCGCTGCTTGAGCTTCTCATCCATTGTTTCTGTGCTGCTCGAACCGCAGCTGGATGACGCGCAGCCACTGGATGTCTTGCTGGCATGAGCGACCTTTGCCGCAGGAGCCTCTTGTGTTTGAAGTGCTGATATTGGTGGTGTCATCGAATTCCGTGGTTGAGAGAGATGGGCTGACCGCCAAAAAGGCGAATTTTCGGTGCGCCAGCACGTTTACCGGCAGTCCGGAACGAGTGGTAACTTTCGTCGGAGGGTTGAGCGCCCTGGCGTTATTAGAGTTATAGCAGCCCCCAAAACTGGAGCTTTGCCTCTCTCCTGGATTCAGATTTATTTAATTAATTAAATTTGTACTCAGCCCCTTCAACCCGCTGCTGCTGGGGGTAAAAAAATTTTTTCGGGGTAGGGGCGCTAGTATTTTCGAGCTGGGGTGCGAGTATTTACGGGAAGGGGTGCGGGCGTTGCTTGCACTCACGCTCAAAGCCCGTCTGGGACTCGGTTTTAGGGCTGCTCACCTAGGGATTTTTGAGTCGTACCCCTGCACTCAACGCTCAATTCGTTTCCAACTGGCTGCCCCCTGGAACCTGCTTCCTGCGGAGAGGGTGAGCCCCCAAAGGCTCGCTGAAAGGCAGTCATCTTGGAAATAAGACTGGAGTAGACAGACTTTGGACTACCCCAGTGCGGCCACGGAATTCTATTCTGTATCTAAAATATCATTTTTTTTCAGGGGTGTCTCACAGAAAAGGGGATTTTAGGAAATCTTAAGATTTCGCCCCTACAGCACAGCCACCTATCTATAGCGGCTCTCAGCTGGATGAACTATGGCCCAGAAACCCGGGTTCGCAGGATACGGGGTTTCTCAGTACCTCACCAATCTGAGAAGCGCTATATATATAAAAAAACTAGCGGAGGGGACGGGCCCTTGAGTGCACGCGCCTGTGGCAAAAAATCGCGGGCAAAAAGCCTTCAAACCTTTCTGCCGGTTGGGTTTGGTATTGAGTGCACAAATGCTCGCCACCCTGCCTGGAAATACTCGCTCCCCAGCCGAGAAATACTAGCACCCCCACCCCAAAGAAATTTTTTTACGCCCGCCGGCTAAGGCTTGCAGGCTTTGAGTGCAACCTTAATCTCTCTAATAAATTCAGATCCGCACCGGCAGCGCTGCCGTGGTGGGAGGCACCTGCTATAAGCAGTTAAACAAAAGACGTCCTTTAAAACCACGGAATTCGATGCTACAGCTGTTTCCCGCGCTCCCGACCGGCTTGACTCGCCACAAGCCCGCTGGCAAAGCCAGCCTGCTGGCGATGGTTCAATCCCTGAAGCCAAATGCACTCGCAGCAGGGCTCTCGGCGCTGCGAGCGGATTTTGCCATTATCTTTGAGAGAGACCCTGCCGCCCGCAACTGGCTGGAGGTGCTGTGCTGCTATCCGGGCTTGCACGCCCTAGCCCTGCACCGGCTCGCCCACGGGCTGCACAGCCTCTGCGTTCCCTTGATCCCCCGCCTGATCTCCTACGCCAGCCGGTTTTTCACCGGCATTGAAATACACCCGGGCGCAACCATAGGCAATGGAGTGTTCATTGACCACGGCATGGGCGTCGTCATCGGCGAAACCGCCATCGTGGGAGACGGCTGCCTGATTTATCAGGGCGCGACACTCGGAGGCACCGGCAAAGAAACCGGCAAGCGCCACCCCACCCTGGGAAAAAATGTCATCGTCGGTGCGGGGGCGAAAGTGCTCGGCAATATCCACATTGGGGATAGCGTCCGCATCGGTGCCGGCTCGATTGTCCTGCAGGACGTGCCGGCGGACTGCACCGTCGTGGGCGTACCCGGTCGCATCGTCTCTCGCTCCGGTCACGGATGCCCGCTGGAACACGCCCAGCTGCCAGATGTCCACGCCGCTGTGATTCGGATTTTGCTAGACCGAATTGAGAAATTGGAACAAAAGTTACAAAATTTATAGCCCGGACGCAGTTACTGTAATGCAAACACCCCCTAATCCTGACGGATCAGCCGGTCAGATTGTCAAGGTGAAGCGCAGCGACCGCTGGCTAATCTATTACCGCTTGCAAGAGTTAATGATTCCCTGCTGGTGTCCAGCAGATGGCTCCCTGCGGGTGGAAGTGAATGATTGCGTCGCCGCTCTTCTCGTCCGCAGTACCGTTCAGCAATTTGTTGCCTCTCGCCAAGAATTAGTGGACTGGCTAGAGCGGTGCTGGCACGCGCGAATTTCTTGAAAACCCACTCGATCGGAGCAATTTCAAAATACTTTTATGGAGCCGAGTCGCAACCGAGAGCGAATTCATCAATTTTTTGCGGGACGAGCTGGCAATTTCTCCGCCGGCTCTAGCCATGACGCTCCAGCACCGGCGGCAGTTGGATCGCCCCTTGCCCATGCCCCTCTGGCAATATGGGCTGGGTTCCCCAGATCAGCTGCAGCAGATTTTTGACGGGCTGGAAAAGCAAGTTTATCTCTCACCCGCGCTTAACGATCGGGAGGCAACTCCCCCCCTTCCTTCCAGGCGCAAGGCCCTTTCCGAAAGCGCCCGCCGGCAATAACAAGATGGAGATACAAAATGAACAGACAAGTCCAAATTAACGACACCACCCTCCGGGACGGCGAACAGGCTGCCGGTGTCGCCTTCAGTCTCGAAGAAAAAGTAGCGATCGCTACTTTTCTGGATGCCATAGGCGTGCAAGAATTGGAAGTGGGAATTCCAGCGATGGGTCCGGAAGAAACGCGCGCGATAAGGGCCATTGCTGACCGAGGCTTGCAAGCCAAACTCCTCGGCTGGAATCGCGCTGTCCGCTCGGATATAGACGCTTCTATGGCCTGCGGTTTGCAGCGGGTGCACATTTCGGTGCCGGTTTCTGACATCCAAATTGAGGCCAAGTTCAGCGGACAGTGGCGCTTGATGCTGTCCCGACTGGAAGAAACTGTTAAATACGCTCTCGACCGAGGGTTATATGTGTCAGTGGGGGGAGAGGATTCTTCCAGAGCGGATGAATTTTTCCTCCTGGACGTAGCTCTTTACACTGAGGAGCTGGGCGCATCGCGGTTTCGCTTCTGCGACACGGTAGGAATTCTCGACCCGATGGCCACTCACACAAAAGTCCGCCAGCTGGTGGACTGGCTGTGTGTTCCAGTGGAGATGCACACCCATAACGATTTGGGTTTGGCAACAGCCAACGCGATTGCCGGTGTCAGAGCGGGAGCTATATCAGTGAACACAACGGTGAACGGGTTGGGCGAAAGAGCCGGCAATGCCGCCTTGGAAGAAGTTGTCATGGCGCTGAAGCGGATTTACGGAATCGAGCTGGGAATTGACACCCGGCGTTTGCTGGAACTGTCACGACTGGTGGCTGGAGCTTCAGGCTGCCCTGTACCCCCCTGGAAGGCAATTGTTGGCGAAAATACCTTCGCTCACGAAGCCGGGATTCACGCTCACGGGGTGATGAAAAATCCCAATACCTATGAGCCATTCGCCCCAGAGGAGGTGGGGTGGGAGCGACGTTTAGTGGTCGGGAAGCATTCTGGCCGGCACTTGGTGTCCAGCGTCCTGAAACAGCACGGTGTCACCCTCAACCCAGAGGAAACCCAGTCGGTTTTGGACGCTGTGCGCAAGCTGTCAGTAAAGATGAAGCGCAGCTTGAGTGTGGAAGAACTGTTGAGTTTAGTACCAGAGAGGAGGATGGCCCATGGAGTCGGATGAAATTGAGTTAAACAATCCGCCCATATTTGAAATGGGAGAAAAGGTGCGGGTTCGCAAGCTAATCCGGAACGACGGCACTTTTCCAGGTCAAGAAATCGGGGCGACTCTTGCGAAGAAGGGAGATATCGGCTATGTTGTCGGTATCGGCACTTATTTGCAGACTTATTATATCTACGCGGTGCATTTCCTGGAAAAGGGATTCATCGTGGGGTGCCGCAGGAAAGAACTAGATTTTTTTGAGGAAGTACAATGAAAGTCATGTTGCGTCGCAGTGCGGCAGGAAAGCTCATCGCCTATGTCGCGAAAAAAGACCTAGAAGAAGAAGTGACGAGCGAAACGACCACCTCCGAGGGAAGGATTTTCACTCTGGCGAACGGCTGGGAGTTAGCGATTCCCAATTTACAAGACCCCCTCCAGCTGCCGCAAACTGTAGAGGCGAAGCGAATCGCCTAGCCGAGCACACAAGTTGCTCTCCCACGGGCGGGCCGGTGGGGGGAGGGGGAGCAATATTTTAATGGCGCAGGGCGTGATAAATGCCTTGTAGAGTAAGGTTTATCTAGCGGATCTCATATTAGTGAGGTGCGGAGAAACCCGGTTTTTTTAAGAAACCGGGTTTCTGGGCCGTAAATCATTCAAGTGAGAGCCTGTCTATAAATAATAGCGGGCGCTTTCCCCGTTTCCCGGCGGAGCCAGGGAACGAGGAATTAAGGAGGAATGATTGATCGCTATCAGGCTAGCGCTTGGGAGCGCCCTGCGGTCGGCGGAGCCGGCAGTGAAACCCCTTGGAAATTATACGATTAAGGTTGAAAAGTCAGTCAGGCGACGGAGGCGATTGTGAAGCTAGCTAATTTAGATGAGAGGGCAAAATTCCGGGTTGAGGGGCAGTTCCTGGGTTTTACCGGCTCGCCGGAAGGCAAACTGAAATACATAGTCGTTGCAGCCGGCGAAAGCGAGTGGCGGATTAAACTGCCCAAACAGTCTCGTGAAGCTATGGGGCAGAGTTTAGTTCCGGGTGACTGGATTGAGGTGTTTGGGGAAAAGAAGCTCAAGGGAGACACCGGCAAGCTGAAACTGAAAGCCTCTCAGGTGAGCAAAGTCGCGGCGGTTTCGCAGCAGACAGAGCCGGCGGCTGAGGTGTGGGAGTCTCAGCCGAAAGCTCAGCCGAAAGCAAAGATTCTCGTGTGCCAGAAGTCAGGCTGTGTCAAGCGGGGCGGGAAAACGCTGTGTCAGGCACTGGAGACGGCGCTGTGCGAGCGGGGGCTGCAAAACCACGTAGCCATTGAGCGCACCGGCTGCCTGAAAGGGTGCTCCTCCGGACCCAACTGCGTATTAATGCCCAGTAAAACCCGCCTCAGTCCGGCTCAGCCAGAGGCGATCGCAGCGCTGCTAGAAAAACACCTGGGGTGCCGGTCAAGCCATACCACAAACCGGATTTCTTTGGATGGGAGCAACGAAATTATGGCCTTCTAGCCCAAAGAAACCCGGTTTCTTGCCGGTCGCCCCGCACGGCGACAGTCAGGAGCTGTCGCGCCACCAGCCAGAGTAAGGTAACGCGCTGTTACCGCCAGCCGCCCCAGAAGTGCGGAACTGACAAGCTGCTTGTCCCATCTTTAATAATCCTAAATTCAAGAAGACCGCACAGGTGTCTTTGAGCGATTGTTGAGTGATTATTTGCAATCACTTAAATAATCGTAACTATAAATAGTTGCACTGCCAGGGCTTTAGGTAGTGCAGTATACATAAATTGGGGCTCTGGGTTAACTAAAACTAGATCAGGATTCAGAGGTAGGGGATGACCGGCTCCGAGCAGGAACGTCCCGCCAAAGGACTCTTTGTATTTATAGCTGTAAGCCAAGCTGATATGAATGCCAGACCCCTTCAGGAAGAATATTCCGAATATTCCGCAGCCCGGTGTAGGGAGAATTACGGAAGCCATCCTAATGTAGTAGAGCTGGAAGCCTACCGGTGTGATGTTACTCAGTGCCAGCACGTAGGGGAAAAACTTCACCAAACCCTGAAAGAACTATCCAACATCAAATATGCGCTCGACCAGGCGGCCATTATCGCGATTGCCGACCGGCAAGGGACAATCCACTACGTCAACGATAAATTTTGTGATATTTCTAAATATAGCCGGCCAGAACTCATTGGCCAGCACTACCGCCTCCTCAACTCCGGCTATCACTCCCAGGAGTTCTTCCAGCAGCTCTGGTCAACGATTAGCGCAGGGAAAGTTTGGAAAGGAGAGATAAAAGATAGGGCGAAAGATGGCAGCTATTATTGGGTAGATACCACCATTGTGCCGTTTGTGAACGAGCGGGGCGAGCCGGTTCAATATTTAACCATTCAGTTTGAGATTACGGAGCGCAAACTGGCAGAAGAAGCCCTGCGAGCGAGCGAGAACCGGTATCACACCCTAGTCAACCTATCACCCGTCGGCATATTCTCCACCAATGCCAGAGGTGAATTTTTAGATGTCAACGCTCGCTGGTGCGAGATGGCGGGACTGACTGCCGAGGAAGCAGTCGGAGAGGGTTGGGCGAGAAGCATCCATCCCGACGACCGGGAGCGGATTTTATTAGAATGGTATCAGGCAGCGTGGAAACACTTGCCCTTCAAATCCGCCGAATATCGATTGCAGCGTCCGGATGGCATGACCGCCTGGGTGTTCGCTCAAGCCGTTGCAGAGACAGGAGCGGCGGGAAGCACCATAGGGTACGTCGGGACGATCACAGACATCACAGAACGCAAGCAAGCCGAGGAGCAGCTGCGATACCACGCCTGGCATGACGCCCTCACAGGTTTGCCGAACCGGGCGATGTTTTTACAGTGCCTCCAAGACGCGCTCACCAGGGGAAAACAGAGTCGAAATAGCGTGTTTGCGGTGCTGTTCCTCGACTTAGACCGGTTCAAAGTCGTTAACGACAGTCTGGGGCATTTAGTAGGCGACCAGTTGCTCTCAGGGGTAGCCAGGAGGCTGTTAGGCTGCCTGCGCTCGCGGGATATTGTAGCGCGGCTGGGGGGAGACGAATTCACCATCCTGCTCGAAGATATCCGAAATGAGCGGGATGCCATTAAGGTCGCCGAGCGCATCCAAAAAGAATTAGCAAAGCCATTCCACCTGGCCGGGCATGAAGTCTTCACCTCAGCCAGCATTGGCATTGTCCTCAGTGGCGCTGCCAAATCGAAAAACTCCAGTTCGATAAGTTCCCACGAGAAGCCAGCGCACTTGCTGCGCGACGCCGACACCGCCATGTATCACGCCAAAGAGCGGGGTGGGATTGGGCGCTATGCGGTGTTTAACCAGGCAATGTACACCCATGCGCTTGCCCTGTTGCAGCTGGAGAATGACCTGAGGCGAGCTGTTGAGAACTGCCAGGAATTCACCGTGCACTACCAGCCGATTGTTTGCTTGAAAACCGAGGAGATTTCAGGGTTCGAGGCGCTGGTGCGCTGGCACCACCCAACTCGCGGGCTGGTTTCTCCTGCAGAGTTCATCTCCTTGGCAGAAGAAACGGGACTGATTATTCCCCTGGGCCGGTGGGTGCTGTCGCAAGCGGCGCACCAGTTGCGCGTCTGGCAAGAGGCATTTCCCGCCGCAGCGCCCCTGAGCGTGAGCGTGAATCTGTCTCCCAAACAATTTTCGCATCCAGAACTGGTGGCGCAAATCGATCTGATTCTCCAAAACACAGGCTTGGATGGAAAAAGTTTGCACTTAGAAATTACCGAAAGCGCCCTGATGGACGACGATTCTGAGGCGGTGGCGCACACGCTGTACCAGCTGAAAAATCGCGGGATTGAGCTGTCTATCGATGACTTTGGCACGGGTTACTCTTCCCTGTCCCGCTTAGTCGGTTTCCCACTGCACACCTTGAAGATTGACCGCTCCTTTGTCAGCCAGATGGGAGAGGGGGGCGAAAATTATCAGATCCCCTGGACGATTGTTACCCTGGCACACAATCTGGGCATGGAAGTAGTTGCTGAAGGGGTGGAAAGAGCGCATCAGGTGGCGCAACTGAGGAGCCTCGGATGCGAGCGAGCGCAGGGCAACATTTTCTCGAAACCTTTAGACGCTAAGGCGGCTTCGGCGCTGCTGGCTTCTGGGAAAGCCACTGGGTGTATTTCAACGGCGATGGCCCCTGAGCGGGTCGGGGTGTAGTTGCAAAGAAGAGTGCATCTATTTTGGATGAATATGGATGAGAGCCTAAATTATAGGGTCAGGGTGGGTTCAGGGGAGAAAACCCAATTTTGGATTTGGGATTTTAGATTTTGGATTGAAACGGGCGGCAGTCAAGCCTTCTCACTTCCAGTAAAATCCCAGATACAAAGTTGATAGGACTCCTAAATGGTCGGAGGGATGAGTGAGAGCATAAGGCTCGCAAGTGGGGCTACAATTTTAGGGTAAAATGCGGAGGATAAGAGCCGGTGAAGAATTTAGATATTTGTATAAACAGGGCCAAACGAATTGCGCCAGCAGAAGGAAACTTGAAAGCTTTTTTCCACCTGTCACCTGACCTATTTTGCGTTCTGGAACCCGAAGGAACTTTTAAACAGCTGAATCGGGCCTGGTCAAGAGTTTTGGGCTGGAGCAGCGAAGAATTGCGCCTCACGCCTTGGATTGAATTGGTGCATCCGGAAGATGTAGCCCTTAGCCTTGCGGTGCTGCAGCGCCCAGAGCCAGCGAGCCAGCTAGAAAATCGCTGCCGCCACAAAGATGGCAGCTACCGGTGGCTGTCTTGGAGCCTGTCACCCTCAGCAGACGGGCTCGTTTATGCTGTAGCCCGCGACACAAGCGAGCGGGTTAAGGAATTTAACACGCTCCAAAAAGAGCAGCAAAATCTTTACCAGCTGCTCGACCAGCTGCCGGCTTTCCTCTATGTAAAGCCGCATAATTGTTCCATAAAGTTTTTTAACCAGCGCTTCCGGGAAATCTTTGGCGATGGCAAGGAAAAGCACTGTTACGAAATGATTGCCGGTGGTGTGCGCCCCTGCACAACCTGTCCCACCGTCCGCGCCTTTGAAACCGGCACCCCTCAAACTTGGGAGTGGGTGGATTGGCGGACAAACAAGATTTATCAGATGTATGACTACCCCTTCAAGGACGCCAGCGGTGAGACGATGGTGGCCCAAATGGGGCTGGACATTACCGAGGTCAAACAGCAGCGACTGTGGAACATACTGGAAGTTAGCTTAAACGAAATTTATATTTTCGATGCGGAAAGCCTTTATTTTCAGTATGTCAATGCCGGTGCCCGACGCAACCTGGGCTATTCTATGGAGGAGATGCGCCGCCTCACCCCCATTGATTTGAAGCCAGAAATGGATGAAACCTCCTTCCGCCGGCTGGTTGCGCCGCTGCAGGAGCGCCAGCAAGAAAAACAGGTTTTTCAGACCCATCACCGCCGCAAAGATGGCAGCCTGTATCCGGTGGAAGTCCACCTGCAACTGATTGAGGAAAATGGCGACCGCGTTTTTTTAGCCGTCATCCAAGACATTACTGAGCGCCATAAAGTAGAGGCAGCCTTGCGAGCCAAAGAAGCCCAATTGCAACAGAAAGCCCAGCAGCTAGAAGAGTCTCTATACGAACTGCAACGCGCCCAAGCCCACCTGATTCAGAGCGAGAAAATGTCCTCTTTGGGGCAGCTGGTGGCCGGTGTCGCCCACGAAATCAACAACCCCGTTAATTTCATATACGGCAATCTCACATATCTCCGGCAATACAGCCACTCCTTGCTGCAACTGCTGCAACTCTACCAGGAACAGTGCCCCTCACCAGCGCCGGCGCTTCAGGAAGAAATGGATAGTATCGACTTAGATTTCCTCAAGCAAGATATCCCCAAAATACTCAATTCCATGAAAGCCGGCACTGAGCGCCTGCGCGAGATCGTTCTTTCGCTGCGCACATTCTCTCGCCTGGATGAAGCTGAGATGAAAGAGGTGGATATCCACACTGGCATCGACAGCACGCTGACGCTCCTGCAAAACAGCCTGAAACCTCAAACCGACGGTCCGGGTATCAGGGTAATTAAACAGTTCGGCGCTCTGCCGCTTGTCGAGTGCTATCCCGGACAGCTCAACCAAGTGTTTATGAATATTATCACCAATGCCATTGAAGCCCTGGAATACCAATCAGCGCCACGGCTGATCGCGATTTCTACTTCTGTAGAAACCAGGCATGAATGTTCTACTAGCCGCCAGCACCGGCACTCTGGCTCCTTCGCTGTCATTAAAATTGCCGACAGCGGTCCTGGGATGACACCGGCAGTCCGCCGCCGCGTGTTTGACCCCTTCTTCACCACCAAACCGATAGGCAAGGGAACCGGTCTGGGACTTGCTATTTCCTACTCTATTGTTGTTGAGAAACACGGAGGTCTGGTGTCCTGTATTTCATCCCCAGGTAATGGCGCAGAATTTGTGATTGAGATCCCCCTCCGGCAAAACTCGCCATCCCAAGCTTGTGAGGGTAAAGTTGTCCCTTTTAGCAGGTAAAGAAAAGGGTGCCGGCAAAGTCTCCCCCAAAGAGTTTCCCCTAAGTAAAAAAAGTCAAACCAGCAATGACTGACATTATCTTTTACGAAAAACCTGGCTGCATTAACAACGCTAAGCAAAAGGCTCTGCTGCTAGCAGCCAGTCACCAGCTACAGGTTCGCAACCTGTTGCAGGAACCTTGGACAGCAGAAACCCTGCGCCCTTTTTTTGGCTCTAAACCTGTTGCTGAGTGGTTCAACCCCTCCGCACCTCGCATCAAATCGGGAGAAATCATCCCTGACCGGCTGGATGAGGCAGCAGCCCTAGCGTTGATGGTGGCCGATCCGCTCCTGATCCGGCGTCCGCTGATGCGTGCCGGCGATATTTTTGAGGTGGGGTTTGACACCGAAAAGATAAATGCCTGGATTGGCCTAAAGCCCGCAAATAGCCCAATTCAAGATTTAGAAACCTGTCCCCGCAGCCACGCTGCAAAGCCCTGTAAATCCCCTTTAGAGGAAATGGTGCCATGAACAACCCTCTCCTTCCCGCTGATGATTTGCCTTCTCCTAATGCGACGGCAATAGATAAGCTACTGCGCCAGCAACTGGAAGATTCTGCCAGCACATACTTTTACGAAGCTTGCGACCGGCCCCGGCAAATTTTACTCTCGGCTTGTCAGTGGAGCGTGACGGCTAGCGCCCAAGCTACAACTTTGGTGATTGAATGCCCCGATCTAGTCCTGAACTGGCTTATATTGAGGAATCTTGTAGAGTTTGGCACGGTGCTGGAACAGTTCGGAAGCAGCAGCAAGATCCGGATTTGTCCCCCGCCAGGGATGGGAACACCGTTTGAAATGAGGGTGGAGGAAATCTCAATTTATCGGGATTCGTTCTAGCGCGACAGCGGATGCCGGCGGCAGAAACCCGGTTTCTCAAAGAAACCCGGTTTCTACGCTTTCGGTTCAAATCCCAATTGCCATCGCGAAGATTACATCTTTCTCCGTTCCTAAAAACGCCCTCGTCTCATCATCATAATAAGCCCCCATGCCGCTGCAGTTAATTCCCAGATAGTGGCTGGCGAGATAAACTCTTTGCCCTCGAATGCCGGCAAATTGCAGGGCGGTTTGATAATTCCTGTAAGCTGAAACAAAAAACAGGGTCACCGCACTATCTCTGGCGATAAGTTGATGCACGCACAAGTACCCAACCTTCTCACTCAAATCTCCCGCCTTGAGCAGGCGGTCGCCTTTATATAACCCTCGCTCCATCCCCTCCACTCTATTGATGGCCAAGTAAATCTCAACCCCCTCAAAACTTTCTGCCGGCACAGGCTGCTCAGCCGCCCGCAAAACTGCCAAAAAATTCTCTTTCGAGACCGGCTGCTTATAAAAGCGCCTAGCCGACCTTCTCGTCCAAATCGTCTGGGAAAATCTTTCCCTTTCAAAATTGAATTGGGGCTGCTCTAGTTTTTGAGCGAAACTAGCCGGCAAAAGCGTCTCTCTGTACCCCTCCTCTACAAACTTATTTTGCTCAAAATAGTCAGTGCCGCACACAAACGGCACCTTGAGTCGCAATTTCCTTACGGTTTTTTCCTGCAACTCTCCAGAAATCGCGCAAGCGGTGACGAACTCCTTATTTTCAAAGCCTAAATCTTCGTTCAGAGCCAGCTTGTCGAAATCAAAGAGGAATTGGATCTCCCTTTCATGCAGGTAAGCTGAAGCCTCAATGGCTCCCAGGTGGTGCCCGCTATCCAAGAAGCAGTATCTGAGACTGCGGTTATTATATTTCCAGCTCGACCTGTAATAAACACAGCTCACTAAAAAGATGAAACCCTTGACCGTCCGGTTGGAAAAAATATAACTTTCCAGCCCATCATCAATTAACTCATAGATGAGGGTCAGGCAATTATTGGCAACTTCCAGATGGTAGATGCCATCTATCATGCCCTCAACTCCCCTAACCTGCACATAGATTTCTGTGGGATATAAACCCCCAGCCGATGGGTTAACCCTCAGTTTATAGGGGCCACTTTTATACACCTTTTCAAAGGTAATGGCGCTGGTCAGCCGGATAAACGAATGAACCGGGCTGTCGTCTTCCAGCGGGAATCGCCTGTAAAACTTGGGGTAAAATTTTAACGGTGATGGCTGGGTGGAGGACTCCACATAATTCGGATCTATCTTCACCGATAGATAAGAATGTTTCGTCACCTGGTGGTAGTGTTTTCCCGCAACCTTAGTTGGCAGCATTCTTTAAAATCCTTAACACTTCAATGGTACTCGCAAAATCTATCGCCTTAAAGTCGTCTAGATTTTTCAAATGCAGATTGGCCCCTGAGTTTAAAAGCAAGTTCACGGCTTCTGTCTTGCCGGCTGAGGCTGCGTACATTAACACCGTAGCCCCATTGTCATTTTGGTTGTCCAGATTGATCCTGGCGGCTACCAGCAGATTCATCAGATCGTAATGATTGCCAAAACAGGCGAACCACAGGGCATTGTTGCCATCCCTGTTTCTGGCATTGATGTCCGCACCGGCATCCACCAGTTCCTTTACGACTGCTGTCTTCCCCTCTCGTGTGGCTTTCATCAAAGCCGTATCCCCATTGCCCCCCGGAAGATTTAAATCTTCCGGGCTGTATCCATTCCCCAGCATCCAGCTGCGTGCGGTTTCGCTCAATGTATAGCTCACTGATTTGCCTCCGAGCTTCTCCTCGTTTTCTCTCTAAATTATACCCGCCCCACCCCCGTAAAAAAGCCGCTCTTAATATATCTTATCACAAGCTCCCATTGCCGGCAGCTCACCCGTCTTAGAAACCCGGTTTCTTAAAAAAACCGGGTTTCTCTGGCTCTCACTGACTTGAGAAAACCTATACAATTGCCGGCACCTCACCGGCAGGAGCGCCCCAGCCGGCGGTGCGCTCCTGATGTGGCCTGGAATTACTCGTCCTCTTCTTCTGGGCGCGTTAAAATGTCCAGCACGAGGGAAGCGCCAAACTCGTTTTTCTCGTCAATCTCCTTAATTTTCTCAGTGACTTCTTTGGCTTTCTCTATCTCTCCCAGCTTGGCCAAGATAAAGCCGGTAGCGGCAAAAGCATTTAAGTAGAGCCGGATCTCTGGGTCATTGCGCCGGCTGGCTAAGATGGGCTTAATTTGCTCCCACTCATCAGGCAGATTTTCCGATAGCTTCACTTTCCGCACGACTCTCTCCGCCATCTGGAGCGCCATCGGATGGTTATTCTTGTAGTAATAGTACCTGTAAGCCGCCACCAGAACATCCGTATATTCTTCCGAGCTTTCCAACGCCCGGGTAATGTACTTGTCCGACTCAGCGGTATTTTCCCAGTTTTGGGCGGCCAGCACCAGCAGGCTTTTGACATCCTCTGGAACCCTGTACCACGAAAACGTCCCTTCGCTAACATTCATCTCACGTTCCTCCCTGACTTAGTTTTTTTTACAAATGACTGCCGGCTCTAGACTTCCCAGTCCCAAAGCAAAATTCGGTTATTCCCGGAATCAGCAATAACCGCTGTTTTGCCGGAAAACTGTATTCCATAGGGCCAGCAAAGACTGTCTCGCGCCGGCATCCCAAAAGAGCGGTTTTCGCCCTTACTTTGAAAATCCAGCTGGCCCGCCAGCGCCTCCGCACCGGCACTCACATTCCGCCACCCCAGCAACCGGGAATTCCCCGTATCAGCAACCACCAGCCACTCACCGGCAGCCGCAACACCATAGGGCATATTTAGACTGCCCGCACTGGGCCAGTAAACCCCCTGATTCAGCTCAACTAAATTAAAATTCAGCTGTCCCAGCACGACGGAACAGGGGGCATTATTTTCTGCCGGCATCCCCTCCCAGACTGTCACCCGGTTATTCCCCGCATCGCTGACGGCCAGATTCTCTCCCCAAAAGGCGATACTGTGGGGCCAGCGCATAGAAGAAGCATTAGGAGTGCCGCCACCATTTTCGTTGCGCGAGGTCATATCTGGCTGCCCCAGCACCAAATCCGCCGGCTGCCCATTCGATTCAGGCAGCTGGTGCCAGACCAAGACCCGCCGGTTGCCGGTATCGGCAACAAATAGCCGCCCTCTGTGATAAAAAACCCCATAAGGCCAGTGCGTGCTATTTGCCGCTGCCTCTTGGCTTCCCCGGTTAGGTTCAGTCTGGGTAAAATCTGCCTGACCTAACACCAAATCAGCGGGGACATTGCTATCTTCCGGCAGCTGTTTCCAAATCAAAACCCGGTGATTCCAAGCATCTGCCACCGCTAGCCCCTCCCCGCAAGCGCAAATTCCCGCCGGCACACTTAGGGTTGCCCTTCCCGGAGTGCCTTTGGCATTTTGCCCCTCGCAATTAAAGTCTGGCTGCCCAATCACCCAGTCCGCCGGCTGGCCGTCTGTTGTGGGACGGTGACGCCACCCCAGCAGCCGGTGGTGCCCCGTATCTGACACCCACAGCGGGCCGGTTTCTCGCACCAGCAAAGCGCCTCTAGGGCCAAACATTGTTGTGGCGCTAGGCTGCAAAGGCACAGCCACCGGCGCGAAATTGCCGGCGAAATCTCCCGCCAAATTTCCGGGAAAATTTCCCGCACCGGCACCCAGTACCGCACCGGCACCTTGAGCCGAGAGGGGCAACCTTTTTGGCTGTTCCGCTATCTCTCCCTTCCGTGCCGGTGCCAGACCAATTTTAATTCGGCTCTCCATCCCCACTCCTGCAGCTGGATAAACACCCTGTCACTGCGGCGCTGCACAGTGGGATGAACCCCACCCCCCAACCCCCTCCCCGTGTGCGGGGAGGGGGAGTAAGAGGGGGGGTTTCGATGAGGGAAAAAGTTTCAATCATCATTCTACTGTACAGCGGCATCACCGCACCGCAACAACCCTAACAATTTCTGGACAGTGCGCCTTAATTGCCCGCTCTACCCCTTGGGATAAAGTAAGCGCTGAAGCCGGACAGTTGCTGCAACTTCCCCTCAAGCGGATCTCCACCGTATCCGGCGGCTTAATCGCCACCAGCTCCACATCTCCGCTATGGCTCTCCAAGCTAGGGCGGACTTCATCAAGCGCCCGCTGAATCCGTTCTGAGAGGGGCGGTTTCGGCGGTTTTACCAGTTCGTGATAGAGCAGGACTCCATACACTATCTTATCTTCAGCGGCATGGCGCAAGGCGGCTACCGACTCTTGTTTCACACTGCGGATCAGACGCACCAGCGCCTCTCTGTGCAACTCTTCAATCGCTCTTTTCAGCCCCACAACCACATCCCGCTGGGGCTCATCCCACTCGGCGATAATTGCCTCAAAGCGGCTGATTTCTGTAACTAATTCCTCCAGAGTCGGTGTTTCCTGAATAGCCGGGGAAGCCTCAGCCACACTCATCGGTTCTTCTCCTCACTTGAAACGACTGTTGAGCCCCTTCCAGGCGCGGTTCGCAGTTGGGCTTCAGCCCAAAGGTTCGTAGTTGGGCTTCAGCCCAAAGGTTCGTAGTTGGGCTTCAGCCCAAAGGTTCGCAGTTGGGCTTTAGCCCAAAATTCGCAGTTGGGCTTTAGCCCAAAGGTTCGTAGTTGGGCTTTAGCCCAAAGGTTCGTAGTTGGGCTTTAGCCCAAAGGTTCGTAGTTGGGCTTTAGCCCAAAGTTTGTAGTTGGGCTTTAGCCCCAAAGGTTCGTAGTTGGGCTTTAGCCCAAAGGTTCGTAGTTGGGCTAAAGCCCAAAGGTTTGTAGTTGGGCTTTAGCCCAAAGGTTCGTAGTTGGGCTTTAGCCCAAAGGTTCGTAGTTGGGCTTTAGCCCAAAGTTCGTAGTTGGGCTTTAGCCCAAAGGTTCGTAGTTGGGCTTTAGCCCAAAGTTTGTAGTTGG
>NZ_KB235948.1:2430095-2465049 GCF_000332335.1 Kamptonema formosum PCC 10802
AGGTTCGCAGTTGGGCTTTAGCCCAAAATTCGCAGTTGGGCTTTAGCCCAAAGGTTCGTAGTTGGGCTTTAGCCCAAAGGTTCGTAGTTGGGCTTTAGCCCAAAGGTTCGTAGTTGGGCTTTAGCCCAAAGGTTCGTAGTTGGGCTTTAGCCCAAAGGTTCGCAGTTGGGCTTTAGCCCAAAGGTTCGCAGTTCGGCTTTAGCCCAAAGGTTCGCAGTTGGGCTTTAGCCCAAAGGTTCGCAGTTCGGCTTTAGCCCAATCAGCGGACCTCGTAAGAGCGCATAATTTGCATTGGTGCCGGTGTGCGCAGCAAGAGAAGCGACTGCCTCCTTAAGTCCCAACTTGGGATATATAAGACTTTTGCCTGGGGCTGAAAAGGCTTTCAGCTGTTAGGCTAATAATGCTGCTTTTGCCTTAACCGGAGGCAGAGCCTCCAGAACTGCGTTCCCAGGCTCTGCCTGGGAAGGATATAGCAAATTGGTATGAGTCCTTATCTCACAAGAGTGTGAGGACTTCAGCCCCACGCTACTTCAATCTAATATCTTTCAGCAGAAACGGCATCGCCGCCCCAGTCACCAAGCTGGATACCAGCACCGGCAGCCACAGGGCCAACTCGGCTTTTGCCAGTCCCACCAGCAACAGCGCTCCAACCGTTACGCCAATAGCCGTTTGGCGAACGAAATATCCCGGATTGCGAAGCAGCTTCCCTTTCAGCAATAACTTAGTAGAAAACCATCCTACCTCTAACACAGCTCTCCCTCCTATACAAATCTCAGAACAGCTAATCCTATTAGCACTGCTGGAATCACTCCGACTGGGCCAAACAGTCCGCCAATCATAGCGGCTAGCTGATAGCCTAAATCTTTCCCGGCTAAGACAGTGCCTCCAATCGCGCCGCCAGCTACAGATAGCGCCGCAGCAACAGCCAGCCACACCAATCCTGTAAATAGGGTGATGTCTCCTGCCGCAAGGCTTGTGAGAAAGTCCTGAACAGTAGGGTCCCTCAAAATGTCTGTCATTGGATATTTTTCTCCGCTTTGTAAGCTCTTAAGTCCGCGAAGGCGGACTTCGTTTGTATAGCCGCGAATTCCATTCGCCAGGAGCTTAAGCAGGACTTGCGCAGCGACCTTAATTGTGTGGTGGGGGACGCGCTTCCCGCGCCCCACTCTACAGATAGAAGCTTTGCGTAAGTCCTGTTAAGGAAACTAGCATTCATTGACATCAGCCATTTCCGCCTCAATCTCTTGCAAAGCTGACTCCACCACCTGCGCTTGTTCCCCCAGCCCATACCGGCAGAAGATTTCCCGCGCTTCAAGATAGCAAGCGCGCGCCAGGGAGAGATTCTGCGCATTCCCGGCTGCCGGCTTTTCCGGGTCGTCCGGCAAATTGCGCCAGACATTAGCTTTATTACAAATTGTGGTGGCGTACTCCACCGGCGTATCTCTGGGATTGCGCACCTTCAGTGCCTCGCCGTAGGCGGCGAGCGCCCGCAAGTTATTTTCTACCGGATGCGAACTCGGTAAATATTGCAGCGCGTTCCCCAGATTGTTCTGTAGCATCGCATACTCCCTGGGGTGTTCAGCCAGCGCAATATGCTGCAGCGCTTCCTCAAATGACTGCACCGCCAGCGCCTGACGCAGGTATTCCCCCTCCGAGGACACCGGCATTGAAAGGTAAGCGACCGCTATATTATTGTGCAAAACCGCATATTCCTGGGGGTGCGCCTGCCAGGTGAACACCCGCAGCGCCCTTTGATACGCCTGGATGCTGTCGCCGGTACGCGCCAGATTGAAAGGCACCAGAGACTGTAGCACCAGCCCCAAATTCATCTGCGCTTCTGCCACCTCTTCTGGAGAGGCGAACTCTTGCAAAATAGGAAGTGCCGCCTCATAAGCCTCCCTGGCTTGAACCAGCAACTGGGCCCCCTCGCTGGGAATCGCCCGCAGCGCGGTTCCCATTCCCGCTGTGGCTCGCGCCCGCAGCAGGGGATATTCCTCGCCGCACAGGGCGAGCGCCCGCTGGTAGAGGAAAATCGCATCCTGGAGTTCCTCGGCGCTTTTTGGCTTTTTCTGAAACCCCAGCGCCATCTCTAGCAGCATCTCGATTTTTTCCACAGCCGTTGCTGATTCCGACTCAATCGCCGCCAGCGCTGCTCTCACAGCTGCACCTGTAATCCTGGGCGTCACTGCAGCCCTCCTAGTGGTTTTTACCTATTTTTTCCTAACACTTGCCGCCTCTCCTTTAACTATCAAACACTATCAGAGCCTCAATCACTCCCCCTTCTTTGCAAATTTTTACATAGATTCCCAGCTCTATATATTTCTGTATATCTTGCTACACAATTGCTGACTTTAACAATTTTTAAGTTGCTAAAGTGCCCAGCGATACAGACTTGTTTAATCGCCTCTTTACTCGGCGCAAAATTCTCAGCTATCTACAGGTCGGTCTTAATATTATTTAAAGAATTAGATCGCACTCCCTCAAGCTTTAATTTTTATGAAGGGGATGAATCCGCCATCAAAACATGCCGCATCATAGTAAAAATAGCTTTACGCGCATCAGGTGGCGGCACAAGCGAGGGCCACCTGAGTCAGGCTTTGGAAAAATTAAAAAGACAGGTAACGTATGGCAAATGTACTGTGGCTGCAAGGTGGTGCCTGTTCCGGCAACACCATGTCATTCTTAAACGCGGAAGAACCCAGCGTCTGCGATCTGATAACAGATTTTGGGATTAACCTGCTCTGGCACCCCTCCCTGGGGCGTGAGCTGGGCGACGACTTGCAGCAATTGCTTCGCGACTGCATTTCCGGCGCGATTCCCCTGGACATCCTCGTCTTTGAAGGTAGCGTCGTCAGCGCCCCCAACGGCACCGGCGAGTGGAACCGTTTCGCCAACCGGCCCATGAAAGACTGGCTCGCAGAGCTTGCCGGCGTCGCCAGCTTTGTGGTCGCAGTGGGAGATTGCGCCACTTGGGGCGGCATTCCCGCAATGGCACCCAACCCCAGCGAATCTGTTGGGTTGCAGTTCCTCAAGCGCCAAGAAGGCGGCTTCCTGGGGAAAGATTTCCGGGCCAAATCCGGGCTGCCGGCGATCAACATCCCAGGCTGCCCTGCCCATCCCGACTGGATTACCCAAATCTTAGTGGCCATCGCCACAGGGCGGATTGGCGACATCACCCTCGACGAGCTCCACCGCCCGCAAACCTTCTTCCGCAGCTTCACCCAAACCGGCTGCACCCGCAACGTCCACTTCGCCTACAAAGCATCAACCGCCGAATTTGGCCAGCGCAAAGGTTGCCTGTTCTACGATTTGGGCTGTCGCGGTCCGATGACCCATTCTTCGTGCAACCGGATTTTGTGGAACCGCGTCTCCTCCAAAACCCGCGCCGGCATGCCGTGTTTGGGCTGCACAGAACCGGAATTTCCTTTCCACGATCTCAAACCGGGAACCGTTTTCAAAACCCAAACCGTTATGGGCGTTCCCAAGGAATTGCCGGCTGGAATCAACAAGAAAGACTATGCCTTGCTCACCATTGTAGCAAAGGACGCCACACCGGCATGGGCAGAAGAAGACATCTTTACCGTTTAGCAGTTCGCCTGCCGGCACAGGTTATTGCGCGGACTCCCTGAAAACCAGTTACCGCCAAGGAGAGAAAAATGGCAATTAAAACAATAGACATTTCCCCAGTGGGGCGAGTGGAAGGCGACTTAGACGTGCGAGTGGATATTGAAGACGGGCGCGTCGTCAATGCCTGGACGCAAGCAGAACTGTTCCGGGGCTTTGAAGTTATCTTGCGGGGCAAAGACTCCCAAGCCGGCTTAATTGTCACCCCCCGCGTCTGCGGCATTTGCGGCGGCTCCCACCTCACCTGCGCCTCTTGGGCTCTCGATACAGCCTGGGGCACAGAAGTGCCGCGCAATGCAATTCTGGCGCGGAATCTCGGGCAGCTAGCCGAAACCATCCAGAGTATTCCCCGCTATTTCTATGGCTTGTTTGCCATAGATTTAACTAATAAGAAGTACCGGCACAGCCCTTTTTATGAAGAAGCTTGCCGGCGGTTTGCCGCCTTCACCGGCAAGTCTTATGAAATCGGCGTGACTATTTCGGGCAAGCCGGTAGAAATTTACGCCCTGCTGGGCGGACAGTGGCCCCATTCTAGCTACATGGTGCCCGGTGGGGTGATGTGCGCCCCCACCTTAACTGATATTACCCGCGCCTGGTCGATTTTGGAATATTTCCGCACCAACTGGCTGGAGCCGGTGTGGCTGGGCTGTTCCTTAGAGCGCTATGAAGAAATCCAGAGTTACGATGACTTCATGGCGTGGCTGGAGTCAAACCCCAATCACGCCAATTCTGACCTGGGGTTCTACTGGCGCATGGGTTTAGATATCGGCCTGCACAAATACGGTGCCGGCACGGGGAAATATGTAACCTGGGGGTATTTGCCCCACGAGGACAAGTACCAGAAGCCGACTTTGGGAGGGCGGAATGCGGCGGTGATTATGAAGAGTGGGGTCTATGACAGCTTCACCAACACTCACACCTTGATGGATCACAGCTTTGCCCGCGAAAATACATCCCACTCCTGGTATGATGAAGGTGCGGCGGACGTTCACCCCCTCGATCGCACCACAACTCCCACTTACAACAATGTGAAAGACTTCGCGAAAGCCTATTCTTGGGCAAGTGCAGTGCGCCACCAAGATTTCGGGCGTGTGGAAGTGGGCCCACTCGCCCGCCAGCTGGTTGCCGGTGGCAAACATGGTGAATCCTGGCAGGTGACCGACGGCTTTATTCTCGATGTCTTCAAGCGGATGGGCGGCGCGAGCATCCACCTGCGCCAGCTCGCAAGAGTTCACGAAATCGTGAAACTGTACCGGCAGGCAGAGCGCTGCTTGCGGGAGTTCCGGCTGAATGATGTGTGGTACATCAAGCCGGTAGAAAAAGACGGTCGCGGCTGGGGGGCAACAGAAGCGGCGCGGGGGGCGCTGTGTCACTGGGTGGAAATTGAGGGGGGAAAAATTAAGAATTACCAGATAGTCGCTCCCACGACGTGGAATGTAGGCCCGCGTGACGGTGAGGGGGTGCCGGGACCGATTGAAGAGGCATTGTTGGGAACGCCGGTTGCCGATCCGAACGATCCGATAGAGGTGGGTCATGTGGCCCGCTCGTTTGATTCCTGTCTGGTTTGCACGGTTCACGCTCACGATGCCAAAACCGGCCAGGAACTCGCCCGTTTCCGCACCGCTTAGAAGATGGAAGAGGGAAGAAGAAATAAGGAAGAATGCCCCATGCCCATCGTTACCCCCTCTCACTCCCCCTCCCCGAAAAGCGGGGAGGGGGTTGGGGGGTGGGGTTCCAACGCCCCATGCCCCATCGCCCTATCGCCCACTGCCCTATGCTGACGATAATTGGTTGCGGCAATCTCAACCGCAGTGATGATGCTGCCGGCGCAGTCATTGCCCAGCGCCTGCAGCAATTTTTGATGGAGAGTCCCTGTGCCGGTGTCAGGGTTTATGACTGCGGCACAGCGGGGATGGAGGTGATGTTCCAGGCGCGCGGCAGCACCAAGCTGGTGATTGTTGATGCCAGCAACACCAGCTCGCCAGCCGGTGCGGTGTTCAAGGTGCCCGGTTCCGAACTGGAAGCGCTGCCACAACCGAGTTACACTCTCCACGATTTTCGCTGGGATCACGCCCTAGCAGCCGGTCGCCAAATCTTCAAGGATGATTTTCCCCAAGATGTTACCGTTTATCTGATTGAGGCGGAGACTCTTGATTTTGGGTTTGAGCTCAGCCCCGCTGTCCAGCGAGCCGCCGGCATGGTTTTTCAGGAATTAATCTCGCTGATTGCGTCGGTTTCGGGATGGGAATGAACCGCCCCCGTGAAGGGACGCCAAGAGCAGGATTTAATCCTGGATTCTTGACGCAAAGCAGTAGGAACGGTATAATGAGATAGGTCAGTCGCGAAAAAATAGCGTTAGCGAACCGTGCCGACTGATCGAGTTGAAAATAGTGCTTGATTTCTTATCCGCCTTTGAGACTTCCGACACGGTTGCCAAGCGAAACAGGAAATTGAGCTTAAAGCAGCTGTCATCGGCGCTGAGCGTGAAAGCGCTCTGAGTTTAAGTAGGTGCGAAAACACCGACCTCAAACTAAGCGAAATAGTGCTTTCGGGATCTTCCTGAAAGCTTTGCGGGATACCGCCTCTATCACTTTTATCGGTGATAGTGCTATCGTTGCTTTGTCCTGGGTTATCCGGGGTAATGGCGCGTAAATGTATCAGGAATGTTAACCCAAGCTCGCACCTCAGGAGGCTCTGACTTGAAAATAGTCTTGTAGGGGCTTGCGCCCCCGTGCTCGCCCCGCCCAGGGGACAATTTTCATTGGTGGCGGTGTGCGCAGTTCCGAAGTGACTGCCTCCTAAGCGGCGTTCCCAGCTTGAGCTGGGAACGAGAAAAAACGAGAAAAAACGAGAAAAATAGTGTTTTGGGTGCGTGCGATCGGCCACGCACCCTATTTTTTGGAGTCAGCGACAGCGGGGGCGCTCACACCGGCAAAAGCTCGACGCGGATGTCTGCCGGCTTGGCATAGTAAGGAGCTGTTAGCACCAGCCCATCTGCGCCGGTGGCCGCATACTGGGCGATATTGGATTCACTGATGCCACCGGCAGCCAGGGTGAGGATCGCTGGGTGAATCGACTTGAGAGCGGGAATGATTTTTAGCAGCTCGGGCGCGTCTATTTTGTCAAATTGAATACCGTCCACACCGGCTTCAGCTAGCTGAACCGCTTGTGAGGTCTCTTTGAGTTCGACAATCACCTTTTTTTCTTTAACTTTGCGCTTCAAAGCCGGCAGCTGCTGGAGAAACCCTTCAATGCCGCCGGTAAAGTTCAGGTGCTGGTCAAATATCAGGACTGTTTCTGAAAGTCCCAGCCGGTGGGGGTAGGCTCCGCCGGCCAAAATCGCTTTCACCGCCACGGGTTTAGTCCCCGGTACGGACTTGCGAGTGGTGTAGAGCATGACCTCAGGGCTGGCGGCTTGAGCGAGCCGCACTAGCTGGTTCGTTTTGGTGGCCACTCCGCAGGCATATTCCAGCAGGTTCTGCGCCGCCTTCCAGGCGAGGTGCAAGGCACCGGCATTTCCTTGGGCGCAGAGAAAAGTCACAGCCGGCTCGAGCTTGGAGCCGGTGGGGAGCGCCAGCGTCACCTGAGCACCGGCTCGCTGGAGGATGCCGGCGGCTTCCTCCGTGCAGCAAAGCACAGTATCGGCGCAGGTGGCGAAGGAGATCCGCCCTTTCGCCCCCCCTATTCCCAGGGCGTGGGTGGTCAAGTCAAAGTAGGGAACGTCTTCCCGAATAAGCTGTTCGAGCAACTGCTCTGAGATCGATATCATGTTTTTCCCGCCTTTTTAGCCGAAAATCGCCTAACGCTTGCATAAAAGCTTACTCCTCTGCTGAGGAAAGCGCCTAGCGGCTGCTCTCTCGCACTCGCTTTTTTTGCCTTTCGCACGAACCGCCGCTCCCTCTCCCTTCACAAAGCGCAAAAAACTTTAACCCATTGCTCCCTCAATCGCTCAAGATTTTTTCATGAAGAACTTTAAAAAAATATTAAGAATTGTTTTACTGTTCGGTATGAACAGTTTTCGGAAAAAATTTATGAAATTTTATAGTTAGATAAATAAATAACTGAGTGAGAGGACTCCGAAAATTGAGCCATCGGGCTCAATGGAAGGAAGCTGCGTCGTCTTATGGCTTATATAATTCCTGATGATTGCGTGGGGTGCGATGCTTGCAAGCCTAAGTGTCCCACTGGTGCGATTAAACGCGAGAAGAATCAATATCGGATTGAGGCCAGCCTTTGCAACAGTTGCAATGGGCACTACCCGGAACCGCAGTGTGTGGTGGCTTGCCCATTCAGCTACCCTGTTCCTTTGCGGGCAAAGAAAGGGAGGCACAAAGTTGATGCGAGAACTGCCACCAGCCCGGATCTATTTTCTAACGGGAAAAATACTCCCTTCGCCACCGCTATAGTGATCTGGGAAGCCTGCAACCTGCTGGCACAGCGACAGTCACTTCCCTGGAGAGCGGACGCTTCCGGAAAGCGCTTTTACCAGAGACAAGTCAACCAAGGTCGGGGAACCATCACCCTGTCTTTTGCAGGCCATCTCGCTCCAGAACAGGCCCGCCCCCGAGCCGGTGCTCTGGCGCTTTCCGCAATTGAGGCGATTGACATCAGGGCGGCTTGCCTGCACTTGATTTACGCAGCCCACGCCACGGCTTTGGAGAAGCCTTGGGAGCAGGAGTTTGTCATCGACGACCGGCAAATCGAGAAATATTTGGGGCTGGACAAGCGCAAAGACCTCAGCAAAGCAGCCAAACTGACCCTGATCAAAGAAATTGCCCAGCAACCTTGCGCGATCGGAACTTCTATCAAGTGGCCCCAGCAGGGCCAAGTTAAGGGATTCTCAATTGAAGAAAGCCCCTTGTGGCAGATGGTGGAAATTCAGCACTACTTCCAGGAAGACACGGTGGGGTGCAAACATCTGACCGGCCTCACCTTTAAAGTCAGGGCTGGCCGGTGGGCGCAATATTTCTTAAACAAGCAAGCGTGCAAACAGCGAACCGCTTTCTACCAGTACGGCACCCTGCCCAAATCCCTTTTAACTGCGGTGATGAGCGTCTGGCAGCAACATGAGGGAGCGGCTAGAATGATGCTGTGGCTGCTATTTAAAGCTAAAATGGGAAAAGAGCAGCGGATCACCGTGCCCACCTTAATGCGCGTCGCCTACGGTGAGGAGAAAGTCACCCACGCATGTTACCACCGGGAGGAGCGCAAGCGCATGCTGCGCACCTTTGAAAGCGATCTGGAAGCTCTCAGCCATTACGGGCTCAAACCCGTATTCGATCCCGTCACCTACCTGCCAGAGATCCAGCCTCTGTGGGCAAAGCTAGGCGATATTCCAGACGATGCAGAGGAAGCGCTCGATTTCTGGATTAATGATGGGGGCAGCGACAGCAGGCTGACGGACTCTGGCCCGCGCGGCAAGTGGAACCTGTTGATGAACGCCCGCATTTTGTGGTTTGAGCTCCCCCCGGAGTGGGAGCTGGCAATTCCTGAATTTGCCAAAAAGAAGCAGCGATCTGCTATTGTAAGAGGGGCCAAGTCAAGGACCGTGCCGGCGCTCTCCGGCGATCAGGTGATAGAGGCCAGAAAAAGTCGGGGCATCAGTCAGAGAGACTTGGCGCAGATGACCGGGAAAAGCCAAAGCTGGATTCGGGATATCGAAAATGGCCGCTTTCAAGCTAAGTTGGAAGACCAGCAGGTGTTGCGGAAAGTGCTGGGTCTGGCTTGAGGCGCAGCCCCGCTCGGAAAACATCTCCGAATGATTCCACATCATGTCATGGACTCTTCCCCAAGTGAGGGGTTAGATCTAGCCTGACCTTTTACAAAACTTTGCCGCAGTTAGAAAGAGACATCCAGGGTGTGTGTCATATCATGTCCGGTCGCACCGCTGTTGTGCGGAGGGGGTAGGGGCGGGTTTGTTCATATTCGGCTCGCTCGCCAGAAATCTCTTGGCAGAACCCGCCCCTACAAGCTTACGCCAACCCATGCAAGCGGACATGATATCAGAAGCCGGGAGATAAACATCACAGGAGCGAAATTAGATGGAAGCTAAGGCAATTGATAATCGGGCGCAAAAATACCCTAGAGGTAGAGGAATCAAAAAAAATGGGGCAAAGCTGGATGAGAACTTAAGAGAAATTCACCTGGCAGCTTGCGGTCTAGCCATTCCTAACGAGCTGGATATTAATGAAACCTTGCGGCAGACAATCAAAGAACTGTCAGACATAAAATTTGCGCTGGATCGCTCGGCCATCGTAGCCATCACCGACGAAAAAGGGACGATCGCTTATGTGAATGACAAATTTTGTGATATCTCCAAATATAGCCGAGAGGAACTGATTGGCAAAACTCACCGGCTCATTAACTCCTCTTATCACTCCAAAGATTTTTTCAAGCACTTTTGGGCTACCCTAAAAGCCGGCAAAGTTTGGAAAGGCGAAATCAAGAATAAAGCCAAAGACGGAACCTATTACTGGGTCGATACTACCGTAGTTCCGTTTTTGAAGGAAAACGGGAAACCTTACCAATATCTATCTATCCGGTTTGACATTACCGACCGCAAGAACACAGAAGAAGCGCTGCAGCAATCGGAATTCCGGGCGAGGCTGCAAGCTCAGCAGCTGGAACTGGCGCTGCAGGAGCTCAAACGGACTCAAACCCAACTGATTCAGAGTGAAAAAATATCCAGTTTGGGGCAACTGGTTGCCGGGATAGCTCATGAAGTGAATAACCCTTTATCCTTTATTTCTAGCAATTTATATTACGCCAATCAATACATCGCTGACCTGCTGAACCACCTGCAACTCTACCAGAGGCGCTTTCCCAATCCAGGGTATGAAATTCAAGACAGTGCGGGGCAAATTGAGCTGGATTTTTTGACGGAAGACCTGCCGAAATTGCTGTCTTCCATGCTGGTGGGAACTGAACGCCTCCGGGAGATAATGCTCTCCTTGCGCAACTTTTCGCGGATGGAGGGGACAGAGGCAAAACCCGTGAATATTCATGAGGGGATAGACAGCACTCTGATGATTTTACAGCACCGCCTCAAAAAGCAACCGGAACGCCCAGCCATTGAGGTTATCAAAGAATACGGGGATTTGCCGCTTGTGGAGTGCTATTCCGGGCAAATGAACCAAGTATTTATGAATATTATTGCCAATGCCATTGACGCTCTTGATGAGTGCAGCTGCAGCCGGTCCTATGCCGAGATGGAGCGCACCCCTAACACTATCCGGATTTCTACTGAAGTGGTCAGTGGCGACCGAGTGGCGGTGCGGATTGCCGACACCGGCCCGGGCATACCAGAGACAGTCCTGCCTCGGATGTTTGAATCTTTTTTTACCACTAAACCTGCCGGTAAAGGTACGGGTTTGGGACTGCCGATCAGCTATCAAATCGTGACTGAAAACCACAAAGGCCAGCTCCAGTGCGCTACAGCGCCCGGAAAAGGAACGGAGTTCTTGATTGAAATTCCCCTCTGCCAAAAGCAACCTCTAAAACAGGGAGTTTCTTTGGCCCAGCCTTTCTGATTTTGGTTTTTAGATGCCCGGATTTTGGATTAAAACCCCGGGCAAGGGGGTTTCGTCGGGCAGAAAAACAAGCGGTTTGCATATGAGTGAGGCGTGGCTTCGCCTCACTCATGTGGGAGCGGCTATATTTTCACCGGCTCCCCTCACCGCTGAATTAAAAAAGCGTCAGAATGTACAGCAGCGAAAACAGGATAATCCAGATGATATCTACAAAGTGCCAGTAGATTTCTGCCATGGCGATGCCGGTGTGCTTGGTGTGGGAATAGTGACCGGGCCGGCGCGAGCGCCACAGCACCCCCAAAATCAGCAGCAGCCCCACAAAAACGTGCAAACCGTGGAAGCCGGTCATCAAATAGAAACAGTTAGAAAACACATTCTCGGTCAAGCCATATCCCAGAGTCTTGTACTCATAAGCTTGGCCGGCCAAGAAAATCGCACCCATGAGCGCCGTCACGGCATACCAGAGCCGCATCCCCGACACATCATTCTTTTTAATCGCCGTATCGCCAAAATGAATGACGAAACTGCTGGAAACCAGAATGACGGTGTTAATTGCCGGCACCAATAGCTCTACTTCTGTGCCTTCTGGCGGCCAAACCTCCGCAGCCCCCCGCAAAATTAAATAGGTGGCAAAAAATCCCGCAAACATCAGGGATTCAGAAATCAGGAACGTCAGCAGCCCGAAAACCCGCAAATCCGGATGCTCTTCGTGATGTTCGCCTCCCGCCGCCTCGGGCGCTGCCGGTGCGGGAACAGAGGAGTCGAGAACGAGCTCAGATGCCTCAATTGAACCTTGCATAGTCCTCCAATATCTATCAAATTTCAGATGCCGGTTGCAAGCTGTTAGGCGTTTAATCTGCTTGGTGAATCTAGGGGGCAGAGCCTACCTAACTGCGTTTACAAGCAGTCTTGATGAGCTGCGCGCTTAATGAAAATTAGGCGCAAAAAAAAGGTGCCGGCGGTAGGGCTAAAGCCCTACTGCAACCCTTTTTAAGTCAGCCGCCCCGGAACGAGGGGAACGCCGGCAAAAATTACTTCACATTATTTCACAGAAACAGGGGATTCTTTCTCCGGCGCGGAAAGTTTCCCTTGGGGATTGTGACCGTTCATGCCATACTCGTAAGGGCCATGAGTCACAACCGGCAGCACTGCCCAGTTTTCGATGGCCGGTGGGGAGCTGGTTGTCCATTCCAGAGTTAAAGCTTGCCAGGGATTGTCACCGGCAGCCGGTCCGCGCATCCAGCTCAACATCATATTAAAGGCAAACGGGATCACAGACAGTCCCAGGAGAAAAGCGCCGAAGGTGCAAATCTGGTTGAGGGCAGTAAATTGCGGGTCATACATTGCCACCCGGCGGGGCATTCCCTGCAACCCCAGTTCGTGCATGGGCAAGAATGTGAGATTGGTGCCAATGAAGGTGAGGACAAAGTGAACGCGCCCCCAAAATTCGCTGTACATCCGCCCCGTAATCTTGGGGAACCAGTGGTACATGCCGGCGTAAATCCCAAACACCGAGCCGCCAAATAGGACGTAGTGGAAGTGCGCGACGACATAGTAAGTGTCGTGAACGTGCACGTCAAATGGGGCAGTGCCCAGGGTAATGCCGCTCAGTCCGCCCATCACAAACATCGCCAGCAACCCAACAGCAAAAAGCATGGCACTGGTCAGCCGGATTTTGCCGCCCCAAAGGGTGGCCACCCATCCGAAAATCTTGACGCCGGTGGGAACAGCGACAATCAGGGTGGAGATGGTGAAAAACATCCGCATCCAGGGAGGAGTGCCGCTGGTAAACATGTGGTGCACCCAGACGAACAAGCCCACAACGCAGATAGCCAGACTGGAATAAGCAATCGCTTTGTAGCCAAAAATCGGCTTGCGGGCGTGAACTGGAATCACCTCGGACATAATGCCGAAAATCGGCAGGATCATCAGGTAAACTGCCGGGTGCGAGTAGAACCAGAACAAGTGCTGGTAAATGATCACATTGCCACCGGCATCCGGTTTGTAGAACGAGGTGCCAAAATTGATGTCAAACAGCAGCAGCACTAGCCCAGCAGCCAGCACCGGCGTTGAGACGAGCGCCAGCACCGAGGTCGCCAAAATCGCCCAGCAGAACAGGGGGAGCTGGTCCCACTTCATGCTGGGGACTTTCATTTTGAGAATCGTGACGATAAAGTTCACTGAACCCAAAATGGAAGAGGTTCCCACAAAGACGATGCTGAGAATCCACATCGACTGCGCGGTGTTCGCTGTAATCAAGCTCAAGGGCGGGTAGGCTGTCCAGCCGGTTTGCGATCCTCCGAAGAAGAAACTGCCCAGCAGCAGCGCCCCTGCCGGTGGGTTCAGCCAAAAGGCAATCGCGTTGAGCTTGGGAAATGCCATGTCTCTTGCGCCCACCATCAGCGGCACCAGAAAGTTGCCAAACCCGCCAATCGCACTCGGCACAATCCACAGGAAAATCATGATTGTCCCGTGGTTGGTCATAAATGCGTTGTAAAGATTCGGGTCGAGCAAGTCTGCGTCTGGCGTCGCCAGTTCGGCACGCATAGCTATGGCCATCAACCCGCCTATTAAATAGAATACAAAGGCGGTGACGAGATATTGAATGCCGATGACTTTGTGGTCAACGTTGAAGGTGAAGTAGTCGTACCACTTCCACGCCTTCGGATGGGCGCTGTGGGAAACCCCCTTCGGTTCGGGTGGGGTGCTGACTGGAATTTGTGCTTGTGCCATAAGTTATTTTCGTGAAAATTGCCTGAGCTTAGCGAGCAGGGTGGAGCTGAGCTAGGGTTTCTGAAGTAATCCCCAGATTGGCGGCGTGGGGCGCGAGAAAGTCTGATGCCGGTAAATCCGCGGGATTGCTGGCAACGGCACTGTTCAGGTTTTGCTGCTGAGCGATGAGATTTTCTGCCAGCCAGCTCTCGTACTCTTCTGGTGTGTGGACAACCACCTGCGTTCTCATCGCGCCGTGGTAGCCGCCGCACAGTTCAGCGCAAACTACGGGGTAAGTGCCGGTTTTGGTGGCGACGAACCGCAGTTCGGTTGGCATTCCGGGAATCGCATCTTGCTTGAGGCGGAACTGCGGCACCCAGAAGGCGTGGATAACATCAACAGCGGAGAGGTTGAGCTGCACGTCGGAGCCCACTGGAACGTGGAGTTCACCCGAGGTGACGCCGCTGTCTGGATAGCTAAAAATCCAGGCAAACTGCATGCCGGTAACGTTGACTGTTAGGTCTGCCGGTTTGGCTTCCTGTGCGGGAGCCGCTCCAATGCCGTATTTGTTTGTCTCGGCGGGCGCAAGCTCGCTTGGCTCCATCCCCTCTGAGTCCGCAATCGCCGGAGCGGCGAGTGCGCTCCCCCGCATGCTGGCCATGTGCGATGGGGAGTGGCTGTGAGCCATCATGTGGGAGCCCGCTACCTCAAAACCTCCCATGTCTCTGAACACTTCCACACTGTAGATTCCCAGCCCGATGACAATAATCGCTGGGATCGCCGTCCAGAAGATTTCTAAGGAGAAGTTGCCTTCTATTGGCACGCCGTCTGTATCATCCCCTTTGCGCCGGCGAAATTTTATCACAAAAATCAGGATGGCTCCCTCCACCACCAAAAACAGGGCGGTGCCAATGGTGACCATGACGTTGAAAAAGCCGTCTACGAGAGGCGCTTGTGCCGATGCCTGCTCTGGCAGCAGGTGGTGGTTCTGACCCACCCAGAAGCTGATCATTGTTACTAAGACGCCAGCAACCAGGGTTAATAGTGAAACTGGAACTTTTTCCTTTTCCATGCCTTATCTCTTTGGGAACGGCTGCGACGCCTGAGGAGTCGCTTCCTTGAATGTTTTTTGCTGAATATAGCAGTTTTTACGCGCTTGGAGTGCGGTTCGTCACCGTTGCGGGCTTGCGTTGCGTCCCGCGAGCGCTTTCGCCTTGCGCGTCCTTCCCCCCAATGGCCAGTCTCCTTGCCGGTAGCTGCCCTCCCAGGGGGCATCACGTCTTCCCCCTCTGTCCCCCCCTTTTTTAGGGGGGCTAGGGGGCTAGGGGGCTAGGGCAGCTAGGGCAGCTAGGGCGGCTAGGGCGGCTAGGGCGGCTAGGGGGGGAAGGGGGGGATCAATATCTTTACCTCACTCAGTTGTAATCTGCTATACCAGGTCACTGCTAGCCCTACTTCTTTCTTAAGGTAGATCCAAGTCAAGCTTTAAGTTGTTACGCTTGATCAATTTTATAAAATTATTACTTTTTTAGGAGGGTGCGACAAAATTTAATATTCATTTAATATTTTCTCCGGCCTCACCGGCACCGAAAAGCTCGCATCAGCCTTGACAAAACTTAAAAAATGTGCATTTCCTCTCCCCCTTGCTTTCCAGTACAGCAGATGCACCGGAAAGCTCTGCGATCTCCTCGCTGAATATATTCTATAGGCGCTGGGCACAAGCGTGCGAGCCTGCGAGCGTGATTCAGCTGAGGGGCGAGCGCTTATCAAAACACTATCCGATCAGTGACACCAGGTGAAGCTACTCCCTGTGTCAGGGGCTGTCACCTCCCTACCTGCTTTGGGCATTCTGTATTTATAATAACCTGGGAAGCCGGTCAAGGATTAAAAATCGAGGGGAAGAAACCGGGTTTCTGTTCCCCCAGACAAAAGAAACCCAGTTTCTCAGCTTTGTTGACCGGCGCGAGCGTCTCCTGTCAACTTTATTTGCTGCAACCCCACCCATGAAACTGCATCCTTACCTGTTCTGGATAGCCGGCTCACTTGGCATTTGCAGTCTGGCTGCTGTCAGTCCGGCCTTCGCGCAGCCCATTGCTGGCGATGGCACCCTGTCCACGGCAGTAACATCCCCAGACGGTCTGAATTATAGCATCACCGGCGGCTCAGTGGCGGGAGCTAATCTTTTTCACAGCTTCGGCCAGTTCTCTGTGCCGGCGGGGGGATCAGCTTCTTTCAACACCCCTGCCAATATTGAGAATATTATTGGCCGGGTCACAGGGGGGTCAGCCTCCAACATTGACGGGTCGATCCGCGCGGCGGGAAGCGCTAACCTGTTTTTGATTAATCCCAGTGGCATTATTTTTGGCCCCAAGGCTCAACTCAATATCGGCGGTTCCTTTGTCGCTTCCACTGCCGGTGCGGTGACGTTTGCCGGCGGGACACAGTTCAGTGCCAACCCTGCAGGTGCCCCTCCCTTGCTGACCGTTAGCGTGCCGGTGGGATTGCAGTATAGCACAGCAGCAGCAGGAATTAGCCTGCGGGGGTCAAATCTAGCAGTCTCTCCGGGTAAAACACTGGCGCTAATCGGCGGAGATGTGACACTTTCAGGTGGGAGTTTGAGGGCACCGGCAGGACGAATTGAACTCGGAAGTGTTGCCGGCTCTGGTTTGGTTAGCCTCAATTCAACCCCGCCGGGTGGGTGGGCTTTAGGATATGAAGGGGTGCAAAACTTTCAGGACATCCAGCTAAACCAGGGATTTTCTGCCGATACCAGCGGCACCGGCGGCGGCGAGATTCAAGTGCGAGCGAGAGCGTTTCAACTCAGCGAAGGAGCGCGGATTGTGGGTTTGACTCTGGGAGATTCGCCGGGAGGGACTTTAGCCATAAACGCTACCGAGTCAGTGGAACTCATTGGCACAGGAAACTATGCCGAGGACATCCTCCGCTTTTTGACTGTTACCGTTACGCCGGCCAACCTGCCGGTCGGGTTATTTACCCTGAGTTTTGGTTCGGGCGCAGCGGGAAACGTGACGGTTAACACGCCAAAGTTCGTCGCCCGCAATGGGGCATTTGTGGCTACTTCTACAGTGGGGCAGGGGTCAGGAGGAAATCTGACTGTCAGCGCCTCTGACACCGTAGACCTGACGGCTTCTGCTCTAATAACCGGCACCGGCAGTGCTGGAAATGCCGGCAACTTGACGATTGACACGGGGGCATTTATCGCGCGAGATAACGCCGCCGTGGGAACGGCTAGTGTCAGGTTAGGTCGGGCGGGAGAGATTGCCGTCAGCGCCACAAATTCGGTGCAGTTGGTCGGCAGCAATCCGATTCCGGTGCCGACAACTGAGGGCTTATTCACCGGCTTTTTCAGCGTGACGCCAGCGGGAACAGGCGGAAATATCTCTGTAACAACTGGGCGGTTAGTCGTGAGCGGCGGTGCTGGAATCGCCGCTGGCAGTCGTACCGGAACGGGCGGGAATATAACGGTGACGGCAACAGATGCAGTGGAAATCATCGGAAAATCGCCCAACGGTTTGCACTCCAGCGCCATCACTGCTAATATCCTGGCGGTGGCGGAGCGGGGGGGAAATTTCAGCCTGCGAACGAGCCGGTTGATTCTCCGGGATGGGGGGACAATCGCTGTCCGCAGTCAAGGCACAGGAAATGCCGGCAGCATAGATATCGCCGCTGACTCTATCCGTCTGGAGAATCGGGGAACCATCGCCGCAACTTCAAGCGTATCGGGGGAGGGGGGGAATATTCAGCTCTCCGCGCAATCTTTGCTGCTGCGAAACAGTACAATTTCCGCAGAAGCCGGCACTGCAAGCGGTGTGGGAAATGGCGGCAACCTGACCGCCGAAACCGGCACCTTGGTTGCTCTGGAAGGCAGCCAAATTAGCGCCAATGCCTTTCAGGGAAACGGGGGGAATATCGACATCACGACCAAAGGTATTTTTCTTTCTGCGGACAGTGCCATTACGGCCAGCTCCCAGTTGGGAATTAGCGGTCAGGTGAAGATTAACACACCCGATAGTGACCCCACCAAAGGATTGGTTGTCTTGCCAATCGAGGGAGTTAATGTCGAAGGACTGGTTACTACCGGCTGTTCGGCAGGGGGGCCGGCGGCGTCGAGCCAATTTATCGTTACCGGTCGGGGTGGACTGCCTCCCAATCCTGAAGGGACACTCAGCAATGAGCCGGTGCTGGCAGACTTGAGGACAGTGCCGGTGGGAAGCGAGAGCAATTTACCGGATGCCGGTTTTTCCACCCCCCTAACTCAGTCCCCTCCCGCTCCGATAGTGGAAGCCAGTGGCTGGACAGTCAATTCTGAAGGTAAGATTATGCTGACGGCTTCTGCGCCTAATGTTACACCCAAAAACCCTTGGTTGACCGCACCTCACTGTCAGAGACACTAAGATCGGGTTGGGTTGAATATCTGTAATCTCTTGTTCGTAGTTGGGCTGAAGCCCAAAGTTCGTAGTTGGGCTGAAGCCCAAAGTTCGTAGTTGGGCTGAAGCCCAAAGTTCGTAGTTGGGCTGAAGCCCAATCTGCGTGCCTCGTAAGAGCGCATAATTTTCATTCAGGCTGGGAACGCTACTCTGGAGGATCTGCCTCCTTTCGACCGCAAGCATATTAAAAGCCTGAGAGCTTAGAAAGGTGCGTAACGCGCTTCGCATTACGCTACAATATAAAGGGCAAATTTTTCAATTTAATCAAGTTTACTGAGCCAAAGTGCTGTTAAAAAACCTTATGAATGGTTCGCATTTGATACAAGCCTGTCGCCGAGTGCTGGCATTCGCACTTTGGGTTTTATTCGGGCTGATTTCAAGCCTGTCCCTTCCGGGCTGGGCAGTTCTACCGGCTGTGACACAAGCTCGGGAAGTCATTTCTACGGTTCAGAGTTTGCCGGCTGTCGCACAGCAGGAGCGAGAGGGTAGAAAATTTTACGAAACAGGAGAGTTTTCCGAAGCAGTAAAAGTCTGGCAAGAAGTAGCCCAGACCTATCAAGACCGAGGGGATGCGCTAAACCGAGCGAGAGTGTTGAACAATCTCTCGTTTGCTTATCAGCAGCTCGGACAGTGGGAGCGAGCGAAAGAGGCGCTCGCCGAAAGCTTGAAACTGTTGCAAGCAGCACAGATAAGTAATTCTAAAGAGCAATTGAACATCCTCGCTCAAGCCTTAAATAGCCAAGGCAGCCTGCAATTAGCGCTGGGACAGCCAGAACAAGCTCTTGCAACTTGGCAGCAGGCTGAGGTAAAATATACAGGAGCCGGTGACGAGCTTGGCGCTATTCGCAGCCAAATCAACCAGAGCCTAGCTCTAAAAGCATTAGGGCTTTACCGGCGAGCGCTAGCGACCTTAACCCAAGTGCGCAGATCCCTTGATAAGCAGCCAGACTCTTTGCTCAAAGCAGCCGGATTGGATAGCCTTGGCAGCACCCTGCGCCTGATTGGGGATTTAGAACAATCCCAGCAAGTGTTGCAGCAAAGTTTAATTATAGCTAAAAAACTGAAATCTGCGCCAGAAATTGCAGCTGCACTATTCAGTTTAGGCGACACTGCCCGCAGCCGGCAGGACGCCAAAGCCGCGCTAGAATTATACCAGCAAGCTGGGAAAATTTCTCCCGCTCAAATAACAAAGATAAAAGCAAAATTGAATCAACTCAGCTTATTGGTAGAAACTGAGCAATGGTCAGGCGCTCAGGCAATGTGGCCGCAAATTGAGCCGCAGATTGCCAATCTGCCCCCCAGTCGGGCAGCGATTTACGCTCAAATTAACTTGGCGCACAGTCTGACCCAACTGAAACAGAATACTGCCGCAAATATCCCTACTTGGCCAGCAATTGCCCAGCTAGTAGCGAACAGCGCCCAACAGGCAAAAAGCCTGGGAGACCGGCGATCATACGCCCTAGCGCTTGGCATTCTCGGTGGGGTGTACGAACAAACCAAGCAGTGGTCGAGCGCTCGCGAACTGACTGAGGAAGCGCTACTTTTATCTCAAGGGATTAACGCTCCGGACATTGCCTATCGCTGGCACTGGCAATTAGGGCGACTCCTGAAAGTTCAGGGAGATATTAAGGGAGCGATTGCGGCGTACACCCAGGCGGTGAGCGCCCTCCAGTCTTTGCGCAGCGATTTAGTTGCTATCAATCCAGACATTCAGTTTTCGTTTCGGGAAAGTGTCGAGCCGGTGTACCGGCAACTTGTCAGCCTGCTCTTGCAACCGGGCGATATAGAACCCAGCCAGCAAAACCTGCTCCTAGCCCGCAACGTCATTGAATCTTTGCAATTAGCGGAGCTGGACAACTTCTTCCGAGAAGCCTGCTTGGATACGAAACCGGCGCAGATCGATAGAGTCGATCCGCAAACCGCTGTCATCTATCCAATTATTTTGCCAGATCGCTTAGAAGTGATTCTCAGCTTGCCGCAAAAACCCCTGCGCCACTACGCAACTTTCCTGTCCGACAGCGAAGTTGAGAGCGTCGCAGAGAAGTTTCGACAAGCCTTAGTCATTCGCAGCAAACGCGAGTATGCGCCCTTTGCCCAGCAAGTGTATGACTGGCTGATCCGTCCGGCTGAAACAGACTTAGCAAACAGTGGCGTCAAGACATTGGTGTTTGTGCTGGATGGCTCCTTGCGGAATATCCCTATGGCAGCCCTGAACGACGGCAAGCAGTATCTCATTGAAAAGTATAGCATCGCTCTGACACCAGGACTGCAGCTGCTAGACCCCAAACAGTTGCAGCGAGGAAAGATCCGGGTACTCGGTGCGGGGCTCACTCAAGCGCGGCAGGGATTTCCTCCCCTCGAGAACGTGGCGCGGGAATTAAAAGAAATCAAGTCTGAAGTGCCCAGTGTTGTTTTGCTCGATCGGGACTTTACCCGCCAAAATCTGCAAGGTAAAATTAAATCAGCGGATTTCGATATCGTTCACATTGCCACCCACGGCAAGTTCAGCTCCAAAGCCGCAGAGACATTCATTCTGGCTTGGGATGACCGGCTCAGCATCAATCAGCTGGATAGCTTGCTCGAATCGAGCGAGGAAAACAGGCAGCAGCCGGTGGAATTGCTCGTTTTCAGCGCCTGTGAGACGGCAGCGGGGGATAAGCGAGCTGCTCTGGGAATTGCGGGAATGGCGGTGCGGGCTGGAGCTCGCAGCACCGTAGCAACGCTGTGGGCTGTCAATGATGCTGCTACTGTTGAGCTGATGAGTCAGTTCTATAAGGAGTTAACGAGCACCAAAGAAACTAAAGCAGAAGTGCTCCGTCGCGCCCAACTATCTCTTTTGCGGAATCCGCTGTACAAACATCCAATTTTCTGGGCACCTTACATCTTAGTGGGGAATTGGCTGTAGCCCTCTCTAGCGGTTTCCCGAAAACTAACCAGAATAAGAGCCGTTTTTGCTTGATTAGGAGGCAGAGCCTCCTCCTGGCATTCCCAGCCTGAGGCTGGGAACGAGAAAACGAGAAAAGAAGAAGAAAGCCCCCTCCCCGTTCACGGGGAGGGGGTTGGGGGTGGGGTTTCCGAGGCAGCAAATAGTTTTGCCCGGAAACGAGGAATTGGGGATCATTTGGCGTCAGAGTGGATTCTGACTGCCGGCTCATTTGAACTGGAATATTCGAGCAGGGGTTCTACTGCAATTGTGTCTAAGCCAACAGACTGCAATAGCTTTATCCACCGCTCGGCTATCGCTGAATCATCAGGGCGCTCGCGGCGCAGCTGAGCCAGCGTTACAAGTGCGTCGTGCCAAAGAGCCGCTGAGACATACAGGGCAGCACGCTCATCTGGCGGTGCCTTTTCTAACTTTGCAGCGAGAGCGGGATTAGGCTCAACTCGCTGAATCCAGCCGTCTACAGACACATCTTCAGCCCGGTTTTTTGGATCGCAAAGGATCGAAAAGTACCACTGGTAATTCTTGCCAATTTCTAAGGGCGGCAATTCGCCCGCCGGCAGGCTGAGACTAATAATTCCTGACGCGCCAGTCACCGTTAAGGTTTTTTCATAAACCTGGCTGTCCTTCTCGTCTCGCAGCACAAACTCCACCGTTTTTGGGGTAGGGCTTTCGGGAACATAGAAAAAGAACGTTGGATAGGCAGCTGCAGTTAAGCCGAGATTATTTTGTGGAATCAAGGCAGTGAGCTGCTTCTCAGTAGCGGGACAGGTTCCCCGCGTTCCGCCTCCGACTCGCCGGCCAGGCAAGCCCTCTCTTGATGACTCATCTTTTTCTGCCAGCCCCCGCTGTGGGAACCCCCACGATAAAGCCAGCAAAGATGCCAGACAGACAGCTGTGAGCGCTTTGGTTCTCATAATTTTGCCCAACATAGGGATCTCCAATTGCTTGAATTAGGTTTATCTTCCATTCATTTGTAGTGAGGGCTTCAGTCCTCCGCCCTCTCTGGTTTTAGCGCCGCGCCTTATACCAAGTTGGAATAGATATAGCGGTTCTCAGTTGGATAAACTATGGCCCAGAAACCCGGTTTCTTTAAGAAACCGGGTTTCTCAGTACCGAAACGCTATAGGATTTTTTTCTGAGCTGAAAAGGCTGCAGCCTTTTTCAATCCCCAATCCAAAATCCAAAATCCAAAATTGGTATGGCTGGACACCTAGCTACAGGTTCTTCACCTCCTGGGGTTCTGCGGCGAGTAATGCTGATGCCGCCGAGCTATCCACCGGCTTAGAGAAAAAATAGCCCTGTCCGTATTCGCAGTTCAGCGCCTGCAGCTGTGCGAGTTGCGCGGCAGTTTCCACCCCCTCGGCAATCACATCCATACCCAAGTTGTGACTGAGCATTATGATGGTCTGAACGATCGCCGCATCGTCGCTGGTATCCCCCATGCGGCTGACGAAAGAGCGGTCTACCTTCAAGGTATCCACAGGAAAGCGGTGCAGATAGCTCAAGGAGGAATATCCAGTCCCAAAATCGTCAATGCTCAATCGCAACTTTAAGGCTTTCAGGCGCAAAAGCAGGGCAATTGCGGACTCCACATCAGTCATAGCGACACTTTCTGTTATTTCTAGCTTCAAATTGCGACCATCGGCACCCGCTGTTTTCAGGGTCTGTTCAATTTGCTCCACCAAATCCGGTTGGGAAAACTGCAGGGGGGAAAGGTTGACGCTTATTGTCAGCTGTGCGGCTGTGGCAAATTGCGCTTGCCAGACACGCAACTGGCGACAGGCTTCTTGGAAGATCCACTGACCCAGGGGAACAATCAGCCCCGTTTCTTCCGCTAGGGGAATAAACTCTGCCGGTGAGACTAATCCGTGCTGGGGGTGCTGCCAGCGCACCAGGGCTTCAAAACCGGCAATCCTGCCGGTTTTTAGCGACACAATCGGCTGGTAGTGCAGCCGGAACTCCTGCATTTCCAGCGCCTGGCGCAGGTCTGTCTCTAACTGCAAACGCCTGACGAGTTGCAGGTGCATCCCCGTCGCGAAAACCTCATATCGCGCTTGGCCTAGGGTTTTAGCCCGATACATGGCTGTGTGGGCGTCCCGCAGCAAATCCTCTGGCTTGTACTGGCGCTCGGCTTGGTTGAGGGCAATGCCAATGTGAAAACTTGTGAATATCTCTTGCCCGTTTAATCTGAACGGTAATCTCATTTCTTTTTGCAGCCGGTCAGCCACGCCGGTCGCCTCACTGACATCGCTAATATCTTCCAGCAAGATGGCAAACTCGTCTCCCGCCACCCGGGCAATTGTGTCCGTGCTGCGCAGACATACTTTTAACCTGTACGCCACATTTACTAGCAGTTTATCCGCTGTTCTGTGCCCCATGCTGTCAATGACAGTCTGAAAGCGCTCCAGATCCAAAAACAGTACAGCAATCAGAGCGTTTTTCCGCTGTTTTGTGCGGGCGAGCGCCCCAGAGAGGCGCTGCAAAAACTGCTCCCGGTTTGGCAGCCCTGTTAAGGTATCGTGAAAAGCGTTGTAGAGTAACTTATAAGCCAAAATACTCCCGCCGGCGGTCACCAGTGCCAGTGCTGGCGGGATCAGCGGTATCCAGCCGGCTTGTGTGAAAATACCAAAGCAAATTCCAAACAAACCGCCCAGCGCCACTGTCCCAGCCAGCCCGAGAGACAGCGGATGCTGGATGCGCCATGCCAGCAATCCCCCGACCCCAGCCCAGGCCCATATCCAAACCGCTTCCCCCCACTTTGGCCAAAACCAAAACAGCGGTCGCTCATCGAGGACTGTACTGAGAATTTGGCTCGTGAGTTGGGCGTGAATTTCCACTCCCGGCAGCATCCCAGCGTTTTCTTGAAAAGCAGCACTGTAGGGGGTAAAAAAGCCATCTTTAAGGCTGGGGGCTGTAGTGCCAATTAGCACCACTTTATCTTTTACCCAAGCTGGGTCGATCTCTCCTTTTAAAACTTGTGCCAGCGTAACCTGCCGCGCTACATGCCGGGGCGAGCGATAAGAAATCAATACCTGATAGCCGGCGGCATCAAGATTTTGATACCCGCCGGAATTGGCATTTAAAGGTATAAATTCTGCCGGCCCCAGCAGGAGGCGGTCGGGTTTAATCTTGAGGGAGATGCCCCGCTTTTCTAAATAATGAAGGCTCAAGCGTAAGGAAAACGAATAAAATTTTTGCTTCCCCAAGAAGGCATACATGAAATTGCGGCGCAGAACTCCATCGGGGTCGAGGACTAAATCATTGAAACCGATGCGCTCTTCCGGTAAAGTGTGAAATGCCGGCACGGCTTCAGTCTCTGAATCGCTAAGTTTAGAGATCGCCATCAGATTGGGAGCCATAAGTTGCTTCAGCAGCGCCTCATGGCCGGGGGGGTGCGGGATATTGCGATATAAATCTAAACCAATAACTTCAGGCTGGTACTGTTGCAGTTTTTCTAATAATTCGGCCAGAGTCTTGTCAGTTAGGGGCCATTGGTTCTGCGCTTGGATATCTGATTCTGCGATCCCCACAACTAACAGGCGGGGATCGGGCCCGGCATCCGGCTGTAACTGCACCATTCGGTCGAAGGCCACCAGCTCCAGAAACTGCAAACCTCCAAGCTGTCTGGCTCCTAGCACCAATCCCGTCACGAGTGCGCTGGCAATCACAACCGATTGCCCCAAGCTCAGCGCTGCAACCGGCCTGTTTCTCCTGGGGATACAGCGGTTAACTGCAGACTGCAGGGAACCCAACGTTCTGTGACAGCAGAGTTTTTGCTCCCACCCACAGAGAAATTCCCAATAGCGACACTTTCCCATCATTTTAACGGCCACCAAAACTTCTAAAACTTAGAACCGCACATATATTGCCCTTTGCGCCCTCATAAAACAGCCTTGAACTCGCCCATATTCTTTTACCTGCCCCGCCTGCGCCAGATCGCTCTAGACATCAACACCTCCACGGCTTCTGTGTTCAGCGGCTTGGAGAAAAAGTATCCCTGCCCCAGCCCACTGTTAGAGCCGGTCGCCCTCAGCTGTTCCAGCTGATCCGCTGTTTCCACTCCTTCTGCCACCACACCTATCCCTAAATTATGGGCCAGGGTCACGATCGCCCGGACAATCTCTGAACTCTCGCCATCCGCTCCCATCCTGCCGATCAGGGAGCGGTCGATCTTCAGCGCATCAAATGGAAAGCGGTGCAAGACGCTCAGGGATGAATGGCCCGTCCCGAAGTCATCAATGTAAAGCCCCACACCCAGATTTTTCAGCTGCCCGATCTTGGCCGCCGCCGCGTTTAGATTTTCCCCAATCGCGGTTTCGGTAATTTCCAGGTTCAAACTCCGGGGAGAGATGCCGGTTTCTTGCAGGATGCAGAGAATCTGTGGGATCAAATCCGCTTGTGAGAACTGTTTCCCTGAAATATTCACGCTAATTGTTAAGGGCGGGCTGGCCGGAAAGAGCTCCTGCCACACGCACATTTGGCGGCAAGCCTCACGCAGCACCCAGTAGCCAATGGGGACAATTAATCCCGTTTCTTCTGCCACCGGCATAAACTCCTCCGGAGCAATTATACCCCGGTTGAAGTGCTTCCAGCGCACCAGCGCCTCAAACCCCGCAATCGCGCCGGTTTCCAGGGACACCACCGGCTGGTAGTGAATCTGAAACTCTTGGCGCTCAATGGCTCGTCGCAGCTCGCTCTCCAGCTGCAACAGCGCGACTTCCCGCGCCTGCATTGCTGGGTCGAAAACTTGATGCCGCGCCCTGCCTGCAGACTTGGCGCGATACATCGCTAAGTCCGCATCCCGCAGCAGTTCCTCCGGTTCGCTATAATCGCCGGCACTCAAAGCGATGCCGATGCTTGCAGAGGTGGATATTTGACGATTGTTTAGGTTAAAAGGTAATTCTAGCTGTTTTTGAATCCGCTTGGCAACTGCTGTGGCGTCGCTGATGTGATGGATATCTTCCAGGAGCATTGCGAACTCGTCCCCTCCCAGACGCGCCAGGGTATCTCCAGAACGCAGGCAAGGCACCAGCCTGGCAACGAATTCAACCAGCAGTTGGTCGCCACACTGGTGACCGAGGCTGTCGTTGATCGTCTTGAAGCGATCTAAATCCAGAAACAGGACAGCAAATAAATAATCTGGCCGCCGTTTAGCCAGCTCAAATGCGTGTTCCAGCCGGTTCATGAATAAGGCTCGGTTAGACAGGCCGGTCAGCGGGTCGTGAAACGCATGGTGCCGTAGCTGTTCTTCGGCGACTTTCCGCTTGGTGATGTCCGTCATATAGCCCGCCATCCGGCAAACCCCCCCGTTTCCATCCCGAACTGCAATACCCCGACAGCACGCCCACAGATAAGTTCCATTCTTGTGCGAAATGCGACACTCACTTTCAAAGTGAGGGGTCAGTCCCTCGACATGATTGGCGATCTCCGTTTGCACCCGGATGATGTCTTCTGGGTGTATCCGGTTCAGCCATTCCTCCGGGCTGTTTCCGATTTCTGTCTCCTCCCAGCCCAACAGGGATTTCCAGCACTCAGAAAAATAGATAGCGTTCGTTTGCAAATTCCAGTCCCACAGCCCAACTTTTGCACCGGCGCTCGCTAGGGCATAGTGCTCCACGCTCTCTCGCAAGGCGATCTCCGCCCGCTTGCGCTCGCTCAATTCTTTTTCCAGCTCTGATGCCGCCGCCTCTGCTGCCTGCGCTCGCTGTAGCGCTGCCGAGTTTCGCTGGCGCTCCATTGCCGCACTCAGCAGGCAAGCTACTGATTGCAGAAATTGAATCTCATCTTTGGTGAAAGTCCTCGCTTGCGTTGCGTGCGCGCTCAGAACCCCCAAAGGTTGGTTCCCCTCTTTAATCAGGACGCTCATGCCGCTGGCAATCCTGCAGTCCTGAAAAATCTGCGGCACCCTGAAGCGGGTTTCTTTGGAGAAGTCTGTGACAATCGCTAGCTCTTGACTAACCAACGGATAGCCGAACTCGGAATCAGGAAACGCCTCTAGGGTGGCGCTCCCTATCAGCTCTGGGTTCCAGCCGGTTCCAGCCCGCAGGAGCAAGACTTGGCGCTCTGGAAGAAACTCCCAAAAATCGAAATACTCCACCTTCAAGGTTTGACCTGCAAGTTTGACAGTCTTGTCGATAAAATTGCCAAGGGTTATTTCTGGCACAGCACGCCCCAGCTCAACTAACGTGTTCTGCTGAGAAGCGCGCTTCCTCACCCTGCTGAGGATGCAGTTAAACTGTCGGGCTATGTTGAGGAACTCATCGCGCCCAGGGGGGTGGTCCCCTTCGGGGAGAAGCACTGTCATATCTCCTGCTGCAACCAGCTCTGCAGCGCGCGAGAGCCTTGCTAACCGGCACAGCACAGCCCAGTAGAAAATGAGTGCCAGAGCGCTGATTTCCAAAGCGACACTCGCTGCCGCCGCCACTGCGGCACTCTGTGTGGCTGCCGCAATGGCTTGATTGCGGCGCTTTCGTGCCGCCCGCACACCTACGGTAGCGACTGCCCGCTCGTTCACCTTCACCGGCATTTTGATTTCCAGTTCCTCTGCGTCTGTATTCTCTTTCTGCCTCTCGGTGACTCTGACAGAAGTGCCGGTGCCTGCAGCCCCTGCATCAGAGCAGGCAGAACACTCTACCGGCTCTGTACTGGCCCAGAGTTGCGGCACCCCTTCGCTCAGGCGGTAGATGTGGATGCGCTCGACCGACGGCTCGGATTTTTTGATGTTTTGCAGAAAGGCATTCATCTGTGCGGCATCCTCGGGTTCAGCCTGGAATATAGCCCCGACAGCCGCTGCCAGCTGTCGCGCCTGCTCTCTGTCTGACTCCTTGAGGCGCTCCCCCACTGTATTAACTGTGCTGATGCCCAGCAGCGTTGCTGTCGCGACGGTCACGGTAACCACTGGGACGCCAATCTTCACTGCCACCGGCAACTGCCGGTCGAGCCAGCGCCGGGCTTGAACCAGGTAAGACCCATTAAATACCCGCTGTTCCCTCAATAGCTGCCCTTCCGAGCCGGAAAGCACATTTTGTTGATTTCCGTCTCTCCCCTTAATAATGGCGCTCATCTTTGTCCACCTGATTTTTCCCCTAGATTGGCTGTTCCGACTGGGCGCACAGTTTAGAATGTCACCTGTTTTTTATTTTCTTAAATTCTCCGCACCCTCTTTCTATTACCCCAAATCTTTTCTAAGAATAGCTCTTTTATGCTACCCTATAAAAACCGCTCATATCTCTGTCTAAAGGAGTATTTTTTGCCGTAGCGAGTTGAAAAGAATATTAAATCATAAAAGCTTCAGATCGGGCTTGTAGCGGAAAAGCTCTTTCTGATTTTGGCTCAATTTGAGTGGCTCTAATCCCTATCTTTTTGCCTGACAAGCGGTTTCCGTAAAGCTGCGTAAACTTTATCTAAACTTTCATATTATTTTTGTAAAGTTACGTAATTTTATTTAAGCAACCGGCTCTCCCACAAGCTTCGAGCGGTGCAGAGGAGTGCCAGTCAAGCGCGCCCGGACGAGGATTTTTTCCCCTGCCGGCCCACAATGGCCAAAGTACAGGGCCATGACTTGTAGCGGATACGAGCCAGCCAGACCGGCTTTTCACCGGGAACGCCCGGTGGCGCGCGGCACCCGACTCAGGGATGGGCCAAAGTTCAAATAGCCGGTGCCCAGTTCAAATCGCTAAAATGTGCGCTGTCACCCACTCTGACCGCACAGCGGCTTATTGGGGCGGTGATGTCCTCGTTTGTAGTTGGGCTTCAGCCCAAAGTTTGTAGTTGGGCTTCAGCCCAAAGTTCGCAGTTGGGCTTCAGCCCAAAGTTCGCAGTTGGGCTTCAGCCCAAAGTTCGCAGTTGGGCTTCAGCCCAAAGTTCGCAGTTGGGCTTCAGCCCAAAGTTCGCAGTTGGGCTTTAGTCCCACAGTTTGTAGTTGGGCTTCAGCCCAAAGTTCGCAGTTGGACTTCAGCCGAAAGTTCGCAGTTGGACTTCAGCCCCACAGGCAGCACACTGTCTGGGTAACGCGCCATAAAGGAAACCCATCATATGACCAAACCACTAGATGAGACGCTCTCTAGAGAAATTGCTGCCCGCATCAACAGCAAAGCTACCAACTGCTTTGACAATGCTTATAAAGCAGCATTAGCCACCAAAGGAGCCCTATACGTCCAAGGCTTTTTGGCGTTTGCGGGAGCGCCGTACAAACCCCTCGAATACAGTTGGATTGAGCTTGAAGAGCGGATTGTCGATCCCACCTTTCCCCACCTCCACAAAAGCGAACTCTACTACTTCCCCGCACAGCGCCTGACCGTCAAGAAACTTAAAGCCATAATAGAAGAATCTAAAGAAGACTATCCAGAAGATGACCCACTCCCCATTTATGGAGAGCCACCATACGAGTATTATGGCGACGTAATGTTAGGCGGCAGTGACTACCAAAATGCCTACGAACAGGCAGAAGCTAAGTGCAAGGAGCTGAATCAAGACAAAGGACCGGAGGCTAACTAATACCCATTTAATTTTCTCGCGGGCGCTGATATACCAGTTATCAATGATTTGTGAAACTTCAGGGGGCCAGAAACCGGGTTTCTTTAAGAAACCCGGTTTCTAGAGAATTTAATTCTTTTCCCCTTTAACTTTCAATCTCCCCTCCGCTAAAAGCCTTAACTTTTCGCGGTCTAGCAACTTAATTTTCGCTCCATCTATCGCAATCAGCTTCTCACCGGCAAGCCGCGCAAACACCCGCGAGAGCGTCTCCGGAATCGTCCCCAGAAAAGCAGCCAGCTGCCCCTTCGTAATATCCAGCTCCACTGACTCCCCGCTCCCCGCACCTTCGCTCAGATACAGCAAATAAGCAGCCAAACGCCCCGGCACCTCCTTCAGCGACAGGTCTTCAATCAGCTGAGCGAACCGGCGCAAGTGCCCCGCAAAAATCGCGAGAATATTGATAGCTAGCGTCGGGTGCTGCTGCAGGAGTTCCAAAAAAGCAGTGCGGCGGAACAGCAGCACCTCGCTCGCCTCCAGCGCCTCAGCAGAAGCCGGAAACGCTTGTCCGTCAAACGCCGGCACCTCCGCAAAATGCTCGCCGGCTGCGAATATTCGCAAAATCTGCTCTTTCCCTTCCGGAGAGAACTTAAAGACTTTCACCCTCCCTCTCACAACCACAAAAAAGCCCACACCTTCATCCCCTTCCCAGAAGAGTGCCTCACCTTTTTGATAGCTTTGCTTGACGGCAATATTAGCCAAGGCATCCAGCTGGTTTTGAGGCACCCCCCGAAACATCTGGGTTTGGGCGATAAATTCACTGAGTTCAGCAGGTTTGTGATTCACGTTTAATATAATGTCCGGTCAATTGAGGGCAAAAAAATCTAATCTTTTTCTTACTCCCCCTCTCCCCTTGTGGGAGAGGGGGTTGGGGGGTGAGGGGGCTGCGGTAGTGCAAGGACATGATATAAGCTGTCGAGCCGGTTGGACACTTCTGCCGGTGGGTGACGCGCAGCGTCAACCACCCTACTTTGGCAAGTTCACTGCAGTTTAGCATGCAGTTTGAAAGATGTCAAGCTAATTCTACGAACGCCGATGCCCTTGTCTCTACACGAGTTCGGATTCAAAAGTAGCGTTCCGCTCGGCGGAACGCACCGGCGGCGAGTATTTTTGCTTAGTAGGAAATTGTGCTTAACTCCTGTATAAATCGGTGAAAGATTGTTAACAATCTTAAAGTAATATCGAGCGAGGTCATAAAAAAACAATCGTGTTGCGCAACCGGCACAACTCAAGCCCCGGAAGGGGTTTGCGGCTTTTTGGGGAGTGCGGGCAGCCGGTGAAATTCCTGATTTCTTGTAAAGATTGACTTAAGTCAAAGCGATCTCCCGCGAGCCGGTTCTAGAGTGGTATCAGACAACGAAAGAGACGCTTTGGAGATGTGACCTATGTTTTGCAGCCAGTGCGAACAAACTGCCGGTGGGGAAGCCTGCTACAAATGGGGAGCTTGCGGCAAAAGCCCGGAAGTGGCCGCCCTGCAAGATTTGCTGACCCACACCCTGCGGGGGCTAGGACTTGTGGCGCTCGCCGCTCGCCAGGTGGGCGTCGCCAGCCGCGAAGTTGACGCCTTCACCTGCGAAGCGCTGTTTTCCACCCTCACGAATGTTGACTTCGACGCGCAGAGATTTATCGAGTATATCAACCGGTCAGTCGCGCTGCGGGACGCCTTGAAAGCCCAAGTCGGGGCAATCGCCCCCCAGGCCATTCCAGAAGGCCCAGCCACCTTTGAGCCGGCGCAAACCCTGGAAGGTTTGGTGCAGCAAGGCAAAGATGTGGAATTCGAGTTCATCTCCAAAGCCGGTCACAACACAGACATTTTCTCCCTAAAACTGACTGTCCTTTACGGCATCAAAGGGATTGCCTCCTACGCCTACCACGCCGGACACTTGGGCCACGAAGACCCAGCGATTGGCGCTTTCCTCCACGAAGCCTTAACCAGCCTTGACAGCCAAGAGCTGTCGCTGGAAGAGTGGGTGGGTATCGCCCTGAAAGTGGGCGAGATTAACCTGCTGGCGATGCAGCTGCTGGACGCCGCCAACACCGGCACCTATGGCCATCCCGTCCCCACACCCGTCCCCCTCGGTGTCAAGCAAGGCAAGGCCATCTTAGTGTCTGGCCACGATTTGAAGGACCTCGAAGAACTGCTCAAACAAACGGAAGGCAAAGGCATCTACATCTACACCCACGGGGAAATGCTGCCGGCGCACGGCTATCCGGGGTTGAAGCAAAAATACCCGCACCTTTACGCTCACTACGGCACCGCTTGGCAGAACCAGACGAAAGAGTTTCCAGCATTTCCGGGTGCGATTGTGATGACCACAAACTGCCTGATGCCGCCCCACGATTCTTATAAAGACCGGGTTTTCACGCTGGGGCCGGTGGGTTGGCCAGGAGTCACCCATCTGGACAGCCGCGACTTCGCGCCGGTGATTGCGCTGGCGCTGGCGATGCCTGGATTTGCCGAAGATAGCGACAGGGGTCGCGTCACCACCGGCTTTGCCCGCAATGCGGTGCTCGGTGTTGCCGGTGCTGTGATTGAAGCCGTCAAACGGGGAGAGATTCGCCATTTCTTCTTAGTGGGAGGTTGCGACGGTGCCAAACCAGTCCGCAACTACTACAGCGAGTTGGTGGAAAAAGTGCCGCAAGACTGCGTGGTGCTGACTCTCGCCTGCGGCAAATTCCGCTTTTTTGACCAGGAAATGGGAGATATTCACGGGATTCCCCGGCTGATGGATGTTGGCCAGTGCAATGACGCCTACTCGGCGGTACAGATTGCTTTGGCGCTGGCGAATGCGTTTGAGGTGGGCGTCAACGATTTGCCGCTGTCGCTGATCCTGTCGTGGTACGAACAAAAGGCTGTGGCGATTTTGCTGACGCTGCTGTATCTGGGGATTCAGAATATCCGCTTAGGGCCAACTATGCCGGCGTTTATCACCCCGAATGTGTTCAAGCTGCTGTCGGAAAAATATGGCCTGAAGGCGATTACGACGCCGGATGCCGATTTGGCGGCTTGTTTGGGCGCTTCTGCAGAAGCTTAAGGATCTGAGCGCCACCCACCGGCACCCCTGCAGCATTTAGGGGTGCCGGTGGGCCGGGGCGAATGGGCCCGAAAAAAAAGAACCCGCCTCAAAGGAGATTGGCGGGATTTAAATCAACTTTAAAGAAGGAGGCATTAAAGAAGGCATTTATGGTTATCAAGTATGCCGCAACTTTAAGGTTTGTAAATCTGCCGCCAGTAAGATTTTTAAAACGCGCAAAGTGTGCTATAGGGCGGGGGCGGGTTTATTGCAACCCTTCCTCGGTGTGCGGAGCGTTCGGCGCTCGCCCCGCCCCAACGCACGCGATTATCCCTCGTTCCAGGGCGGGCACGGGGACCCGCCCCTACCGCCTGGGAACGCGCCTCGGTCGGCTCTGCCTCTTTTATACCATAAGCAGAGCAAAAGTGTAACATCTTATACAGACATTTCGGATCAGCCCTAATACTGCGCACGCGGTGGCCCAGAGTTCTGGGGAAGCCGGTTTTGACAGCCGGTAAACCGCAGCCACAGGGATATAGCAGCAGTCATATTGGTTAGGACATCAGTGACCTAGGGAAAAAGGCGTAGGCTAAGGCGAACGCCTTAGCCTCTTGATATAATGTCCTAACCTAAGTGCATACTGCTATATATAGCGGTTCTAAGTGAGTTGTGAAAAGGTAGAAACAAAAGTAGAAACCCGGTTTCTCCAAGAAACCGGGTTTGTAGCACAAATTATTTATAATTTCTATATGTGCAAAATAGACGCATCGTTACGCTCGGGAATGGTTTGCCGGCGGCTGCCAGGCGGGAAAAATTTTCCTGTGATAGAGTTAGGATAGCCTTATTTCTATCCAAAGCGCATGATCGCGATCAATTCAGCACTGACAGACAGGCTAGCGGACTTAACAGACGGGCTGTTCTGGATAAGCGAAAGGGATTTTTATCCGTTTCAAGTCTTTGCCTGGGAAACAGCAGCCATCACGCCAAGACAGCTGCTGCAACTCACCCACCATCCCCCAAACACGCCGGTGGAAGTGGTGGATTTTGATAATTTATTCGCACCGGCACTGCAACAGCGAGACGGGCAAACTGAAAAAGAAAAACAGACAGTGGGGAGATATCACATCCTGAAAAATTTCCTAAAATATCACCTGAGCCATATTAAAGTGTACCGAGTCGGCACCGGCAGGGTTGACATCTACATCATCGGCACCACGCGGGATGACAATCTGGCGGGGCTTTCCACTGTAGCGGTAGAAGCTTGACTGCCGGCTTGTCGGTGCCGGTGTTTCCGGTGTTTGCTTATATTCTATCGGGTTGCATCTATTTTGTCAAATTTTAGGGGCGGGTAAGTGGAAATCTTTGTGGGATAATCAGGATTATAATTGCTACTTTCCAGGCGATTGGAAATCGCGGCTATACAAACAAAGCCCGCCTACGCGGGCTAAGATAAGAGGGAGATTTTCACAAGATGCGCGGGTTTTCCTCGTTCCCAGCCTCAGGCTGGTAACGCCTATTTGGAGGCTCGGCCTCCTTCTCCCCAACCAATGAAGCGACATTCCGCTTTGCGGGCGATAATCCCCCATTAATTCGCCAACAAGCTCAGAGAATTCGCGGCTATATATAAAACATTAGCCTGAGCAGGCTTCAGAATCCCATGACACCGGCAGAATTTGAGTATTTAATACGAAAGACAGTCACCTATCTGGAATTTCATGCCGATGATTCGGCAAAGGAGATAGCGGCGGAGTGGCGGCGGGTGCTGGCGGAAATCCAGCAGATGAAAAAGCGGGCTGTTAAAAAGACAGCCAAGATAGAAAGCCGCCGGTCAAAAAGAGATGACAAGGAATAAGCCGGTGCGCAGTTCGTAGTTGGGCTTTAGCCCAAAAAGGTTCGTAGTTGGGCTTTAGCCCAAAAAGGTTCGTAGTTGGGCTTTAGCCCAAAAAGGTTCGTAGTTGGGCTTTAGCCCAAAAAGGTTCGTAGTTGGGCTTTAGCCCAAAAAGGTTCGTAGTTGGGCTTTAGCCCAAGGTTCGTAGTTGGGCTTTAGCCCAAAGGTTCGTAGTTGGGCTTCAGCCCAAAAAGGTTCGTAGTTGGGCTTTAGCCCAAAAAGGTTCGTAGTTGGGCTTTAGCCCAAAAAGGTTCGTAGTTGGGCTT
>NZ_KB235948.1:2465149-2513823 GCF_000332335.1 Kamptonema formosum PCC 10802
TTGTAGTTGGGCTTTAGCCCAAAAAGTTCGTAGTTGGGCTTTAGCCCAAAAAGGTTCGTAGTTGGGCTTTAGCCCAAAAAGGTTCGTAGTATGTTAATATAGTAACTGCATCCCTTTGAGCCGGCAGCCCAATCTCAGCAGGCTCAAACTCCCCCTCTCCCTTTGTGGCAGAAGGGGTTCGGGGTGAGGGGTTGCCTTTCGTAACATAAGCTCTTAGGCTTTTAACCTGCTTTTCCGTTAAAAGGAGGCAGAGCCTCCAGATTGCGTTCCCAGCCTGAGGCTGGGAACGAGAGAACGAGAGATAAATTCTATGCGCAATAGCTTCCTCCCCCAAAAAAGCCCACCGGCACCCAATCAATCCAGCACAATCCGAGGAGATGATTAGCACTCCCGAAGCCCTAGCTGAGCAAATGGCCCTATTAACTCGCTCGCTCAAAGACGCCACCACAGAAGCGATGAGCGGGGAAACCGGCACTGGGGAATTCCACCAGCTAAAACAGGCTTTTAACAAGATTTCCCTCTGCGATATAGAAACCGAAGCCTTTGCCGACATGTACGCCCAAACCATTTCTTATGGGTTATTTGCCGCCAGAGTTCGTCACGCCCAAAATCTTTCTTCTCGCTCCGGGGCACCTTCTTCTCCTTCCCAACCGTTTAACCGGCACACCGCCGCCACCGGCATCCCGGCAACGAATCCCTTCTTGAAACATCTGTTCAACACTCTTATTAAAACAGATTTAATCCCTGAAGTCAATACCGCAATTGATGACTTAGTGCGAGTGCTGGCGGAAGTCGATCTGGGCAGCTTTCTGGAAAACTTCGCTCGCCGCACCGGCCAAGAAGACGCCGCTGTCCACTTTTATGAAATCTTCCTCGCCGCTTATGACGCATCTCTGCGCAAGAAGCGAGGCGTTTACTGCACCCCAGAGCCGGTGGTTTCCTATATTGTCCGCTCAGTCGATGCCCTTCTCAAAAATCGCTTTAATCTGCCCCTAGGATTAGCCGATTCCGCCCAAAACCCAGCTACCCAACAGCCGCGAGTGCAAATTCTCGACCCCGCCACCGGCACCGGCACTTTCCTGTATAATGTAGTGAGTCAAATTTACCGCAATCTGGAAGAAACGGGTTTAACCGGCACTGAAAACCCGTCCCAGCGGTCAAATTTTCTCTCCCGCTTGTTTGGCTTTGAGTTGCTGATGGCTCCCTGGGCAATCGCCCATCTAAAACTCGGCTGGCAACTGCAAAACTTCGGCTATCAATTCCCCGGCACTCCCCCTCTAGGAATTTATCTCACCGGCACCCCAGACTCCGCGCTGAAAAAGGCAGAGGCGATCTTCGCTCAGGGGGGCGCAGCCGGCTCATCCGAAAACTTGCCGGTGAGAGTTATTTTGGGCAATCCCCCTTATTCAGTCAAATCTGCCAGCCAAGATAAACTCCTTGACAGATTAGTCCGTGACTACTATTATATAGATGGGGAACCATTGGGCGAGCGAAACCCAAAAAACTTGCTGGATGATTATGTCAAATTCATCCGGTTGGGCCAGTTGCTAATCGGTCAAGCCGGCAGCGGGATATTAGCCTTCATTACCAATCACAGCTATCTGGACTGCCCAACATTTCGGGGAATGCGGCAAAACCTGATGCGGACTTTCACCGATATCTATATCCTGGATTTGCACGGAAACGCCAAGAAACGAGAAACCGGCCCAGATGGTTCGCCCGACCAAAATGTGTTTGACATTCAGCAAGGGGTGAGTGTGGGAATTTTCATCAAGGAGTCAGGAAAGCATTCCCCCGCTAGCGTTCGCCATTCTGATTTGTGGGGGACTCGCGCCGGCAAGTACGAATTCCTGAAGAATCGAGATGTTGGCTCAACGGAATGGCAAACCCTAGACCCTCAGTTACCATTCTATCTGTTCAAGCCTCAAGATGTCAACGCACTCGCCGAGTATGAAACCGGCTGGAAGATAACAGAGATCATGCCGGTGCACTCCACCGGCATTAAAACCCACCGCGACAAGTTGGTTTTTGATTTTGATTTAGCGTCGCTGCGAAGGCGAATAGAAAGATTCAGGGATTTATCAGTACCGGCATCTGAGATTGCCGAGGAGTTTGACTTAGCAGATTCACCCGAACTGCGGGGTGCCCGGAAAGCAGTAGCCGGCGATAAAGAATGGGAAAGCAAATTTACCGAGTGCTTGTACCGGCCTTTTGACCGCAGGTATTATTACCATCACCCAGCGGTTGTCGAGCGTCCCAGAACTGAAGTGATGAGACACATGCTAGCCGGGGAAAATCTGGCGGTGCTGACGCACCGGCAAATCCTCGGCACTGACTATAGCCACTGGTTCTGTTCGGACACGGCTGCCGGTCACAACGCACTGGATGTTGCCAAAGGTGCGATTGTCTTTCCTCTCTATCTCTATTCTGATAGCAGGCATAATTATATCAGGAATCAGGAGGCGGAGCCTCCTTACTTTCCTCAGGGTAAAATCCCCAACCTGTCGCAAAAGTTCCTGAGGGCAATTGGGGAAAAGCTGGGATATCTTCCCGCGCCAGAGGCAATCTTTTACTACGCCTACGCTCTCTTCCACAGTCCGGCGTACCGGCAGCGTTATGCTGAATTTCTCAAAATCGACTTTCCCCGCTTGCCGGTGACGGGGGATAGCCGGCTGTTCCAAGCGCTCTCGCAAAAAGGTCAGGACTTGGCCCAACTGCACCTGATGAAATCCCACAAGCTAAGCCAGCCGGCTGTCCAGTATCCGGTGAGTGGGGACAATGCGGTGACAAAAGTCAGCTACAAGCCGGCTCTGCAGCGGGTGTATATTAATAGAGAGCAGTATTTTCAAGGCATCGCTCCGCAAGTCTGGGCCTTTAAAGTGGGCGGCTATCAAGTGCTGAATAAATGGCTGAAAGACCGTCTGCGAGGCAATTGCGGGTTAGGGGTGGGTGACATCGATCACTATCAGCGAGTGGCGGTTGCTGTCGCGGAAACCGTGCGGCTTATGGCAGAAATCGACCGGCTGATTCCCAGATGGCCACTGGAGTAGGGAGGGCCGGCACTCCCGCAGCTTCTGGCTGTCAACTTTAGCGCCATATTCCGTATGATGGATTAATTTTAGAATGAACCGCCAAGGACGCCAAGGACGCCAAGAAGCTTTCTCTTGGCGCTCCTTCACGGGGGCGGTTCTTAAGTGTTTTGCGGAGCGCATCCGACTTCTAATGGCCAGGGATTGCCATCCCTGGCGGGTCGCCCTAAGGGGGGTGGGGGTGGGCTTTCGCCCCTGACGGACCTAGCCGTCCAAACTGCCTGTACTGAGGGGCACCATGTCCCCATTAATCGTCAGTCCTAGTAACATGGGCTCCTGCGGTCGGATTAGCTTGCCGGTGAGAACGCACTGTTCTTCTTTGTTTGCTGTCGCTGCAATGCTGGCCCGAATGTCAAATCTGGAAAATTTGGGCCGATAGTCCCCCGATTTTTGCTGGACGTACTTCCAGAGGAGATCTCGAATCAGCGCTTGATATCCCTGAGATCCAGCCAGCTCCTTCAGTTTCTCCTTGAGCTCGCGCTCTAAGCGTATGCTGGTGACTTCCATGTCGGTGGTCGAAGTGCGCGTCAGGGTATGCATAACTTTTTTCCTCAAATGGGTAGACATCTTTGTACTATAAGTGTAGTATAGAGTCTGTAGGATTCACATAGCAGCCTTCAAAAAGTATCGCGTTGAACATTTTTGCTCCGATGCCGACTGTTACGCCTGTGACCCATCGCCATAGCGCTTGGGAATCAGCGGCTTTGGGCGTGGAGCGCCGATTTAGGGGCAACTATAGCTCGATCGACAGCTCGATTGAGCGAGGCAAAGATATTAAAAGCAATGGGAATGGCGCGTCCGGTCTGCCGGTCGAAGGGCCACAAGACAGCGAGCGAAGCGGGAGGTACGGGAGAAATGCTGTACCTGTATAGGACAAAAGAACCTCAGAGGACTTTTTGAACCCCCGCTTCTGGCCAAAGGAAGCGGGGGTTGTTGTATAAGGAGTTCAGCGGTGACAAGCGTAACTGGTGTAACTGACATCTTAGGGCAGTCGGTGGTGGTGTTCTCCCAGAACTATCTGCCGGTGGCAAAAGTCAACATGCGGCGGGCCATCGTCCTGTTGGTCACGGGCAAAGCCGAACCGCTCAATTTTTGGGGCGGAACCGGCACTTCACTGCTGCCGGTGCGTTCGCCGAGCTGCGTCGTGCTGGTTCCAGAACACATCCGCCTCACTTTCACCGGCACGGAGCGGATCTGGAAAACTCCGCCGGTGAACCGCCGGGAAGTCCTGCGGCGCGACGGGCACACCTGCCAGTATTGCGGCAGCGGCAAACACCTGACGCTGGATCACGTCCTGCCGCGCTCCCGGGGCGGGCAGCACACCTGGGACAACGTGGTCGCCGCCTGCGAGCGCTGCAACGCTCGCAAAGGAGATCGCACCCCCCAAGAAGCGGCAATGCCACTGCGGGGGCAACCCAAACCGCCGGTGCACCCAGCTATTTCCTTTGCGGAACTCTTTTGGCGGGAACAGCACCTCAGGGAGTAGGAGCAGTGCGGGAGGAGAATCCAAGAAACCGGGTTTCTGAAAAACCCGGTTTCTGCGCAAGTCCTCTCCCTCTGAGCTTCCTCACTCAGCATAAGCATCGAGCACTTAAAACAACCGGAGACAACCGGCAATGCTGAAGTTCACTTACACGGAAACTGGCTTGCAAATCGAGCGCCTGACTCAATCTGTAGAAGAGTTGGTGGCGCTGCGAGTGATTCTGGCCATGCGAATCGGGCAAAGCCTCTGCGTTGAACCCACCACGGCTTCGTTTCTGCTTCCTGCCGGTTTGCCAGAGGTGCATCAGTTGGAGGCGGAAGCCAGAAAGGAAGCGGCTGAGGCGCTGGCGCTGTGCCCCGCTGATGCGGAGTTCGTAGAAGTCAGCTTGCGAGGTACTTGGCTAGCAGCAGATCCGGAGGGTGCACAGGGGGTGTTTGTCACAGCGCTTTGCCCTCGCACTGAGTTTTTCCTGCTCAAGTGCTGGGAGGAAGCTCAAACCTGCGCCTTCGTCAGCGAAGCCGGTGATTGACACAGCAACCGGCAGTCCGTTTTAGCTGTCGCGCATTTAATTTGCACTATTTTCTCGCTCCCAGGCTCTGCCTGGGAACGCTGCTCGCTTAGGCTCTGCCTCCTTTTTACAACAAGCAGATTAAAAGCCAAACAGCTTATCACTAAAGCATGACGCCCGTTTTCGGCGGGTTTATTGCAACCTTTCGCGGTTGCCAAGTTCTCTCTAAACCCCCAAAAAGAAGCCACCGGCAGAACCTAAATCCGCCCCAAAAATAGAGAGATATGTATGCAAAATAATTGCTTAAATTCGCCAGGTGAGCGCGGGTTGCCGGTGCCGGTGGGCAAAAATTGCCGGCGGCTGGGCGAACTGCGTGCAGCAGCTCGATTTAATCCACGACTTTTAACAATCCCATTTGCAGCCGGTTAAAGACTCCTTTTATTTGGCGGAGCTCCTCGGGGCTGGGAGAGCTCTCGTGCGATGAGAACGCACACCGCAACGAATGTTGGTCAGTGCGAGTAATTCTACCGGAAGCCAAGATATGTTCAACGACTTGGGCGATGGTGAGTTGACATAGATTGCAACTGATTTGACCGTTCATTGGGTAGATCCTCTCCAGTTGGGGTTAGTGGTGCGGAAGTGTGGGATGCTTGTCGCTCCTCCTCGTCGCGGGCTGCCGCAGGCGTGAGGGGTAAGGCCCATCGGTGTTTATACCCCTTATACCACCTCGGATGAGAAAAATCCACATTTGTTCCGCGCATGGCCACACCGGCACCGAGCTGCCGGGAAGAGGGGACAGGCGGGACGCCTGTCCTACGAAGGCGTAGTGCAGGCGTCTCGCCTGCACCTGTCCTACGAAGGGGCCACACCGGCACGGCCTTCCTGGGCCAGACCAGCCGGCGCAAAAAAAAAGTCAAAAAATTTTTCGCTACCCCCTTGACAGTTTTTGTAGTATGACTGTAGTATAAAAGTAAGGCGAGAGGGAAAGAGCCAAAAAGCTCCACCCCAAGCCGAATCCGAACCTTGAAAACCGAATCAGTAAATTGGCCATGTCATTAACTGTTGGACAGAGGCGGTTTGCGCTCAGGTGGGGATAGCCCCCTCGGGTCATTCCCCACGGGATAAACCGCCGCACTTGTCCAAAAAGCGGAAAAGAAACTGCTGATTTCATGGGGCTGTAGCTCAGTTGGTCAGAGTGCCGGCTTGTCAAGCCGAAAGTCGCGGGTTCGATCCCCGCCAGCCTCGCTCAGCAGTGATTCAAGGAGGCAAATTGCTGTCACCTTGATGCGCAGTCCCGTAGGCGAATTGGTTTAAGCCGTCTCCCCCTCAAGGAGAAGATTGCGAGTTCAAACCTCGTCGGGACTACCATTTTTTTGGTCAGGTAGCCAAGTTGGGAAGGCGTCGCTCTGCAAAAGCGAAAATCGCGGGTACCCTGCGGGAAGGCTAGCTGCTGGCGCAGCCGCTTCGCTAACGCCTACAATCCCCGCTCTGACCTCTGGTGATATCGCACCGTAGTTTAAGAGTAAAACCCCAGGTTCATACCCTGGTTTATGCGGGTGCAAGTCCCGCCGGTGCCACCAAATGTGGGAGTGGTGTAACAGGTAACACGTCGGTTTCCAAAATCGAAGAATTCGGGTTCAAATACCGCCTCCCGCGCCAATAATAGTGCTGTAGGCAAATGGTTTAAGCCGCCTGGCTTTCAATCAGGTGATTGCGGGTTCAACTCCCGTCAGCACTATCAAATATTTTGGGTTGGTGGCCGAGTCTGGTTGAAGGCGACAGTCTGTAAAACTGTTTTTTATGAACGCGCTGGTTCAAATCCAGCCCGACCCACTGTGGAGAGGTGGCCGAGTGGCTTATGGCACTTTCCTGCTAAGAAAGAGCGGTTTAATCGCCGTCGAGGGTTCAAATCCCTCCCTCTCCGCTTGATATCCCCGGGAAGAGTCCTGGTTCAAACCCAGGCGGGGCAGTCAATTTATACTCCTGTAGCCCAATTGGAAGAGGCCGCTACCTTAAAAGTAGTTGTTATTTAAGTGTGGGTTCAAGCCCCACCAGGAGTATCAGCGGGGTGTGGCGCAGCTTGGTAGCGCAGCAGCTTTGGGAGCTGATGGTCGCAGGTTCAAATCCTGCCACCCCGATAGATATCCCCCGGTAGCTCAGCTGGTAGTAGCGCCTGACTGAAAATCAGGAGGTCGCCGGATCGAAACCGGCCTGGGGGACTGGCATTGCCGGGTGGACGAAAGGCAAGTCGCTGTAGATCTGACCTATAGAGACGTAGGTTCAACCCCTACCCCGGCATCCACTTACTCCCTTGCGGTTGAACTGGCAATATCTTGCTAAAGCCCTACAGTTAGGTTACCATAACCAGTGTAGAGTTTTGAGAAGTGAGCCATGCCACGCAAGAGTGTGCTGTCAGACAAATCCAAAGTTGAAGAAGCTGTAAGGCTTTGTTCGTCAGTCAAAGAATGCCTGCAATATTTAGGTCTTCGCACAGGGGGCGGCAACTACAAACAATTCTATGAGTGGTGCGGGAAACACGGCCTTACTCCACCTAAAGGAAGCCATCCTGCTAGTTTAAAGAATCTGGCAAAGAGAAGATTCATTCCATTAGAGAACATCCTTGTAGCGGGATCTACATATAGCAGGATGCACCTGAAAAGGAGACTGCTCGAAAAAGGCTTGCTAGATAACCAGTGCTACGAGTGCGGTTCTTTACCTGAGTGGAACGGCAAACCTCTGTCATTACAGATAGACCATATCAACGGAGTTCCTAATGATAAGAGATTAGAAAACCCGCGTTTGCCCGAACTGTCATAGCCAGACACCTACTTTTGCGGGCAGGAATAAGCCCCAGATGGAACCCATAATAATTGGATGCACTCAGTGCGGCGCTGCCGTCAGTCAAGGTTCGGAATCAAGAATTTGCCGGCCATGCGCTTCTCTTCAAAATGGCTTGAAAAAAAGGAGAGTAGAAAGGCCCCCTTTAGACTTGCTAAAAGCTCAAATTGAAGCGGAAGGATACGCCGCTACGGGAAGATACTATGGGGTGTCTGGCAACGCCATCAAGAAATGGTTAAAAGATGGGATCTCATCAGATAGCCGTCAAACAGCAGTCCAAGTATAAATCAGTCAGCAAAAGCCTCGATGTGAAAGTAAAAGAGTCCCCCACATGAAAGCCAGAAAAGTTGAGCGCCCTTCTAAAGAAGATTTGCGACAGCTAGTCTGGACAAAGCCAACTATGCAAATAGCCAAAAAGTTTGGCGTCAGCGACAAAGCTGTAGAAAAATGGTGTAAAGCGTATGGCATTGAGAAACCACCCAGAGGTTACTGGGCTAAAAAACAGCACGGCAAGATTTAGATACTTGAGCGCCCAATTCTATCATCAGAATGACCGGCTGTGGCGCAGCTTGGTAGCGCAGCAGCTTTGGGAGCTGATGGTCGCAGGTTCAAATCCTGCCACCCCGATATGCCCTTGTGACGGAACGGAAAACGTGCTGCATTCAGCGTGCAGATTTTGCTGGTTCGACTCCAGCCAGGGGTATTAGCATACATGCTGATTTGAGAGACAAGATTTGGCAATTTTTGCCCCTGTAGCCCAATTGGCAAGAGGCGCTTCGCTAAGGACGAAGAGGATACTGGTTCGAGTCCAGTCAGGGGTATTTGGTGAGCGAAGCGGGGATGGAGCAAGATAGGGCTCGTCAGGATCAGCGCCTGAAAACCAGTGAGTGCAATTCTCACCCCCGTCACCAAAATGCAGGTGTGGTGTCAATTGGCAACACGGCAGCCTTGTAAGCTGCTTATGCGAGTTCAAATCTCGCCGCCTGCTCCAGAAATTTAAAACTTGCGGGTGTGATGTAATGGCTAGCATCTGAGTCTGCCAGTCTCAGCGCGTGGGTACCCTTCGGGAAGGCTAGCTGCTGGCGCAGCCGCTTCGCTAACGCCTACGACCCCCACCATCCGCTTTGGCAGTCTTGTCGGTAAGTATTTGCCTTACAAGCAAGGGCTTGCTGCTTGAAAGACTGCCGGTACTGCCAATGTGGGAATGTAGCTCAATGGATAGAGCACGAAGCTTCTACCTTCGCACTTTGTGGGTTCAAGTCCTACCATTCCCGCCTCAATGGGTCTGTAGCTTAACTGGGAAAGCGTCTAGCTGGCTGCTAGAAAGAGGTCGGTTCAAAGCCGACCAGTATCCACCAAAAATGGGTCTGTAGTTCTAATGGGAGAACGCCTGTTTTGCACAAGGCTGCGAGTTCGACCCTCGCCAGATCCACTGTGGTGTCTGAAGTCAAAGCGGTCGAGACGCTGGTTTGTGGAACCAGTCAAAGCGGGTTCAAGTCCCGTCAGACACCCTCAAGGAAGATGCCGCTGAATGGACGGCAACCGGTCTTGAAAACCGGGGTACAGGCAACTGTAGGGGTACCCTTCGGGAAGGCTGCGCCTACGATCCCTCCATCTTCCTCTCTCCACCGGAGGCCGAAAAGTGAGGCACCGTGCTGATAACGCGGCGACAGGAGGGGCAGTACCTCCCCGGTGGATTTCCCTCTGAAGCGCGGATCTGGAGCTGAAAGTAGATGCCAGAAACCCGGTTTCTTTAAGAAACCGGGTTTCTCAGTACCTGTTTCGGGCAAGGGGTTATTCCAAGGTAGCTCAATGGCAGAGCAAACGGCTGTTAACCGTGCGGTTGTGGGTTCAACTCCCACCCTTGGAGTTAATTTTTGCGGGGGGTTGGCAGAGCGGTTATGCAATCGGCTTTTAACCGATACTAGATAGGTTCGATTCCTATACCTCCCACTGTTTTCACCGGCACCTCAAAACAAGCCGGTCGTCTGTTTTCACCGGCACTCCAAAACAAGCCGGTCGTTACTTTGAGAATATTTTGACATTGCAAGGAGATATGATATAGCAATAGACAGTCAGTTGGGACAACGCATCTCACTTGCTAGTAAGGACAGGGACAGGCGAGACGCCTGTCCTACGTCCGTGCCTTGGGTGGCTGCTGCTATATCATGTCCGGGGGAGGGGATTGTCAGGTTGCCAAGGATATCTATAAAAGTGCCCCCAGAGGATATGTATAAACCGGCCCGCCCTGAGTGCCGGTGGCAAAGGTTATTATTGAACCGGCCCTCACCCCACAATAAGAATCCTAGCGGACACGATATGACAGCTCTAACCATGCGCCCTTATGCCGGCGAAACTGACTGGCAAGCGATCGCAGACCTGCTGAACGCCTGTGAGGCAGTCGATCGCCTGCAGGAAGCTATCTCTGTCTCAAAATTGCGGATGGAATTGGATGCGCCATCCACCGACAAAGCCCGCGATATCCGTCTTTGGGAGGATGCCACCGGCAGCCTGATTGCCTTCGCTTATTTGCGGATTCCGGAGTCAGGCGAAACCGTCGATGGCTGGCTTATCTTTCTTGTCCACCCGGCGGCACGGGGCGGCGATCTGGAGAGGCAGATTGTTGCCTGGAGTGAGAGGCGAATGCGGGAGGTGGCTGCAGAGCGCGGTGTGCCGGTGTTGCTCCGCTCCGGCGCTCGCCACGACCAAGGCGAGCGCATCGCTCTGCTGGAAGCTTGCGGTTTCAAACCGGAGCGTTACTTCTTCAGGATGGCGCGATCGCTTGACGGTGCAATCCCAGAGCCACCCCTGCCGGTGGGCTTTACCCTGCGCCAGGGAAGTCGGCAAGACGCCAAGGCGTGGGCCGAAATGTACGACCTGACCTTTAGCGAACACTGGAATCACTACCGCGTAACGGTTGAGCAGGTCAGGGAGGAACTGGCTAACCCCTATTACAGACCTGAACTGGATTTGATGGCCGTCGCTCCTGATGGGACGTTCGCGGCTCTCTGCTATTGCGCATTCAACCCAGAATGGAATGCCCGCAGCGGGCGCAACGAGGGCTGGATTGCCATACTCGGCACCCGCCCCGGTTTCCGCCGGATGGGACTCGGGCGGGCGATGTTATTTCAGGGCTCGCACCGGCTCAAGGCTGCCGGTGCCGGTACCGCAGTCCTCGGCGTCGATGCCGAAAACCCCTCAGGTGCCGGCGCGCTCTACGAGGGAGCCGGCTTCCGCAAGAGTCACACTTGGATTGCTTACGGCAAGGGCGTTTAGCCCCCTCACCGGCACCCTGAAAAAAAATTTTTTCTCACCCCCTTGACAGCTGTGTAGTACGGATGTACTATAGAAACATGGGAAGCAAAGGAGAGGCGCAGCCCTCTCCTGGAATGGCCCAACCTGAACCTTGACAGCTGAATAAAAAATCGGGAATTTCAACAGGCGTCAAACCATAAGTCTTTTAATAGAGAGGGCACTCTTATGTTGCTACTCTACACCAGACTGCATGGCCGGCATCTGACTCAGGCCGAGTCGGTAAGCTGGCCGCACCAGTCCAGTTTGAGGCCATCTGAGACGGAGCTAGAACAGGAAAGTTCAAGACAGCTCAGACACACCAATGTGGCTGAGCCAATCCGTCACGTCAGAAAGGTCTATCATTTAGAGCGGAGTTTCTTACTCTAGAAGTTTTCAGCCTTTGCCAATCGCAAATCCTGCTGGCAACTTACGGAATCCGCTCAATCCTCAGGCAGACCCTGCGCCAATCTAACTAAAATCCAAAATCTAAAATCTAAAATTTAAAAAGGAGGTGCCAGCATGGTTCACATACGATTTGACGGGCGTTCCTATGATGTCACCGAACTGCAGCTTGGAATACAAGCCGGCATGAACGACGCCGCCATCAAGGAACGCCTCGCACAGCATTTTGATGTCAGCCGGCAGCGCTTCGATTCTTATGTGCTTGACCGGCGACCCAGCGGCGACTTGATTGTACGTCCAGAAGCCGTCTACGGCTAATTCAGAATTCCGTTCCGCGCCCCGACACGAAAAGCCTACACACAATAAGGATCTAGTCCTGATAGGGTTGTGGGTTCAAGTCCCACTGAAGACCTCGGTCTTCATGGTGGAATGGCAGACACGCTAGAAGTGGCAAAAAGCTTTTCAGACTTGCGCGGACAAAACATTATTTCCAGCTGTTGAGATTCGCACTTCGCGCCCTGACTTAAGAAGCGTACATACTGATTGGTAAGAGCATTCGCTTGAAATCGAAGTGTCAAAGGTTCAAATCCTTTCCGCCCCACTTTGCGGGGCGGTAGCTCAGAGGTAAAGTAAAAGCTTTTTGAACTTGCGCGAAGTGACCTCACCTCAAACTTTTCGGAAAACTTATCGGAAACCTAAAATCCTGTCTGTCCCGCGCCCTAACGGGTGAAGCTTACACACAATTGGTTTCGGTACCAGAGGTAGTAGGTTCGATTCCTACCATCCCCGCTGATTGGGGATGTAGCTCAATGGATAGAGCGCTTAAATGTCAAAGCTTTATCAACTTGTGCGGGGCAGACCGGCAGGTAGTTGAAAGTCCCACTTCGCGCCCTGACTGAGGAAGCTTACATACTAGCTCATTGGCAGAGCGTTACCCTTCCAAGGTAAAAGTAACGGGTTCAAATCCACAAGTGTTGAATCTTAACAATTCGACATAAAAAAAGCGCCCAAAACGTGCTATGATTTGGGCTACGGTCAAATCAATCCTGTTAATAACCTGTGCTCAACTCATTCTCTAAGATTGTCCAAAATCGTTTGGCTTCTTTGCCTAAAAATGATTATCCTGTCCTTAACACCCGCTTGTTTATGTCCATATGGTTGAGCTATGCAATGGATAAAAGCTTGACCAGTATGAGAGATATATTCAAGCGACTAAATGGAACTGGCTATGAGCTAGATATTTCAACTTTCTCCAAAGCTAATGCGTCCAGAAGTCAAGAGCCATTTCTGAGACTTTATCAACAACTTAATGAGGAAATTTGCCGTCAAAAAAGCCTTCAAAAATATGAGCTGTGTCCTATTGATTCAACTGTCATTACTCTAACGAGTAAATTGCTATGGCTGCAAGAATACTACCAAGTCAAGCTTGTTAGCTCCTTAAATTTAACCACAGGAGTTCCAGAAGAAAACTTAATAAATTTTGGATACGACTCTGACTACAGATATGGAAAAGAGATGTTAGCTAGTTTGCCCCCAAACGGTGTAGGGGTAATGGATCGGGGCTTTTCTAGTTTAAAAAATTTACGGCTCGCCCAGCAGTCAAACAAGTATTTTGTCTTGCGCATACCTAACAACTACAAACTTCAATTTTCTGAAAATAAGGGGCAGTTTCTAGTTGGGACAGGCAAGGACTCAGGAATATATAGAGTTGTTAACTTTTGCGATCTTGAAAAGCGTGCTGAGTATAGATTGGCCACCTATTTGGAGCGGGCCGAAGTCTCCGATGAAGAGCTTATGGAAATCTACAAATATAGGTGGCACATAGAGTTGCTATGGAAGTTTCTTAAAATGCACCTTAAGTTGGATAAGCTGATTACTAAAAATGTAAATGGTATAGCTATACAAATTTATGTTTCGCTGATAGCTTACCTGATATTAAAGATAGTAGATATTCCTAAAGAATGGGGGACTACGCTACTAGATAAACTCCGCTATCTTCAATGTTGTATGTGTCAAGAAATCAGCTATGTCCACTGGATAGAACGACTTCTCTCTGGCTAAGCATTTTTACTCAGGGCAGGATAAATGTAAGCTAAAATGTAAAGTTTTGTGACAGAATTCAACACTTGTGGTTCAAATCCCGTGTGTGACCAAACAGCTTTCTCGACTTGCGCGCAGTGACTTTCACTCCTATAATAAATAGACGGCTGTCTGGATGTTCGCCTAAAAAGTTTCTGTCCCGCGCCCCGATACGCCAAGCCACTCCTGGCTGAAAACCAGATTACAAAAACGTGACCGGCTTGGCTTTTCTTGCGCGGGTCACCCATTATTCCCACTCGTTGAAATTTCCACTTCGCGCCCTAACCGAGAAAGCTTACATACTGGCGGAACTGGCACACGCTACAGACTCGAAATCTGTTGCCCGCAAGGGCTTGTGGGTTCAACTCCCACGTATACTCAACAGCTTTCTCAACTTGCGCGAAGTGCCATTAAATATGGTGAAAGAATGAGCGAACACCGTCTCAATGAAATTGTGATTGAGCGCCCCCGTCATAATAAACGAAATAAGATAAGCTTGAAACAGGTGACGGGATACAAAAAAAACCTGCAAAAGCTCACCGAAGAGGCGAGTGAAGATGGATTGCTGCGCCCTTATCTGATAAAGAGAAGGCAGCCCATCATCTTCTCAGATCATCTGGGTCCCTTGCGCCGGTTGCTGCGTTCTAAGGTGGGGCAGCCTTGGGACGATGTTTACAGCGAACTGTGCCGGCGTCTCGACAGGAATACCGTAACTGGGCAACACGTCATTTCGCATCTATGGGATTATGTGGAGCGACATGTTGTGTTCATTGATGGGGTGCCTTACGCTAAAAGCAACTTAAACTATCCGTTAAGTATATGGCGGAGATTGCGCCTTTACGTTCACCCCGAAACGGGTATTCTCTGCTTAGCGACAACCGCACCGGCAGATCCTCCGAAAAAGCCAGACGATCTAGTCATCATAGACAGCTATCATCAATACCGCAAGCTGGATGGGGTGTGGTATTTTATCACATTCCAAGAGCGGCAGGCAGGAGCGCCAGTTAGAAAGCGGAAAAACACTGCCGGTGCTGAGCCAGCTTGGGATGATTGGTACAGTCAAATTTACCAGATCGTCAAACGCCAGTGCGGCAAGAAGGAAATTAAATCCATTCTAAAGCGACTGGCTGAAACTTAAGGCGTTCACTTCTGCCCCTTACCGTTCCCGAATAGGCGGCTTGGGGTGGTGTGCTTCGCCAGAACGGAAAAGAACGGAAAGTTTCTCTGACTTAAGCTATAATAGCAGTTGTCGCCGCGCCCCAACCGCGAGAGCTTACATACTTTATGGAAAAACAAGTAAAATAACGCTCTCCCGACTTGCGCGGCGTCCTCACTTCCGTGAGAGCGCGCGACAGCTGCCTCCTCAAAAATCATCATTTACAGGAGGTAGTTCTGATGAATGCAACTGAGCGCGATTTGCGTCTGGAAATGCTCAACAGTCTGCTCACTACGCCGCACCGCGAACTGGGCGCAGTGGCAGAAATCCACAAGCTGATTGTGGAGCTTGACCCGATTTTTTACGGACATTTGGCAGTCTGGTATCAGCGCAACGGTGACGTGCGCGATCACAAGGAAGTTTTCTTAGGAAACTTGCTCGCCAGCAACCTGACTGAGCACCGGGATGCCGGCTTTGTGATGCTGCAAGAGTTCCCGCCTTACGAAGTTTCTCGTATCGTGGATTTTATGAAGCAGCACCGGCAGAAATTGCCGCGTTCCGCACGCACTGCAGTGCGCCGGTATTTGCAAGCGCGGGAAAAAAATCCAGCTTTCTTCGATCGGGCGGCGCTGCGCAGTCGCAAGGCGATGAAGCATTTGTATGCGAGTTTGCACATTAAGCCCAATGCGCGTGCTGATGCGGTGCTTTTCAAAGATGCGCCCCCGGAAGGCAGCCTCGCATTTGCGCTCAAGCAATTGGCAAAGGCGGAAACACCGGCAGTGCAGGCGCAGCTCATTTTCGAGTACAGCATCCCTTACACAATTGCGGTGGGTGCGCTAAAGCAGCTGACGCCAACGGTGCTGGTGGCGCTGATTAATTCTATGTCGCCGCAAGAGGTGATTAACAACCTCAAATCCCTGCAAGCGCGGGGTGCGATGGATAATCCAGAGGTGAAAGCGCTCATCGATGCTAAACTTGAGGAAGCGGTAAAGTCCGAGCGGGTGTCGGCATTCAAGGCGCGTGTTGCGGCTGACGCTGCGCAGCTGGATGAAAAGACGGCGGCAAAGCTGGAGAAAGTCACAAATGAGCAAGTCAAGAAGCGCGGCAAAATTGCCAAGACGACTGGTTTGCTGGTGGACAAGTCTGGTTCGATGACTGATGCAATTGAGGTGGGAAAGCGCCTCGCGGCTTTGATTTCAGGGATTTCAGAGGCGGCGCTGTTTGTCTACGCTTTTGACAGCATGCCTTACTCTATTAAAGCGCAGGGTAAGCAGTTGAGCGACTGGGAGAAAGCTTTCCAGTACATCAAGGCAGATGGCAATACTAGCTGCGGCTGCGCTGTGGAGGCGATGCGGATTAAGAAGCAGATTGTCGAGCAATTTATTCTGGTGACGGATGAAGGGGACAACACTGCGCCTTACTTCGCGGAGGCTTACAGCAAATACTGCAGTGACTTGGGGGTGATGCCGAATGTGGTGATTGTGCGGGTGGCTTCCGCCAGCGATTTTGTTGAGCGCCAGCTGAAGGAGAAGCATCTGCCGGTGGAAACGTTTACGTTTGCCGGTGATTACTACTCGCTGCCGAATCTTGTGCCGCTGCTGTCTCGCCCTTCGCGGCTGGAGTTGCTGATGGAAATTCTGGAAATGCCGCTGCCGGTGAGGGATGACAAGTAGTGGCGCACTGTCAAACCGGCGCTTACCAACCTTACAGAACTATAGGGTTCCTATTTGAGTTCTTAAAGCGTAGAAACCCGGTTTCTTTAAGAAACCGGGTTTCTGGCACCCTCAACTCCAGACCTCCTTTAAAGGAGTCCAGTATGTTCCACTTTCTTCTACTCAGTCATCAGTCGTGTCTGGGAATGCTTTCTGACTGGCCAAGTAGCATTTATCCCCGCACTCACATAAGTAAGGGAAATGTTATAACTTCCCGCTATCTCAATCACTTTTCGGTATAAGTATAAGAGCCTAATTCGCAAAGATTGAGTTTGCGTTCATCCACCTTCGAGCCATCAGCGAAAACACCTAAGATGTCATAAGTGCAAGTGGTCTTGCCATCGGCAATTGTCACAGTCCCAGACTCTCCCGGTCTGACAACTTCTCCCTTGAGGAGGTTCTCACCCCAGTTGTCTTGATCGGTAGACTCCACGTAAAACTCTATCAGGTTACTGGCAGTCTCGTTTTTGAGTTTAAACTCAAGATCCTCAGCTTTGGCGCTGCCGACGGTCAGTGCAACGATGGGCAGGGACAGGACTGCAGCCACGGCGATGTTACGAAATGATTTTTGAAACATGAGAGGTATCCACAATAAGCTGTTTACATGAAGGATTGAAGCCTTGGACTTCGTTAGGCGTTCAGATCTTCAGAAAAATATAACCTCAGATAGAGGTATTTGTCAACCGGCTGTGTCAATCTGCTGTGGAGATGAGGCCCACTTCGGCATTCCCACCGGCATTCCCACGCCTTCGCGCCGGCTGGGCTAAGCGGCCATTTATAAAGAAAAAGTGAAGTCAGAAGAAACCGGGTTTCTTAGGCTGGGTCAGCGGTCTGTGGGGGCGGGTTTACAAATAATCTTAACTTCCCACAGACATCTTGGGTGAACCCGCCCTTACAACTTCAGCAAAATTACCGATTTTTGGCCACTTCGCTGCCTTCACAATTACTTTATAAACCCGCTCTAAAGCCCAACTGCGAACCTTTGGGCTTTAGCCCAACTGCGAACCTTTGGGCTTTAGCCCAACTGCGAACCTTTGGGCTTTAGCCCAACTACTAACCTTTGGGCTAAAGTAAAAATCTAAATGTAGCTAAAATTGTTGTACAGCGATATAATAGAAACAGCGTGCCCCGACAGCCAGAGCTTACATGCTTAGTACGAGAGGAAGAGTACCGTCGCCCCGACATCGTTGGGGCGGGGGGCGTGAAGGGAGGGAGGCGCGATGAACCCGGGAGGTAGGCTTAGTTGTGGCCATCCTTTAAAGAGTGTTGTTGACTCACCGGCGGAGTTCCTCCCAAGCGAAGAACGCACTGCTCTGGCGACTTGTACGCTGTCTTTTAATAAAAATTAGCGAGCCGGCAACTTTAACTGAGTTTGGTGAGATGAGCAGTGATTATCGCCTAGTTAAAATCAGCAAATATCTCAGCAAGCATCTCCGCCACACTCCGGAGCGAATTGGGCTGGAACTGGCTCCTGGCGGCTGGGTTTCTGTAGACAAACTCCTGGCGGCTTGTGCGAAACATTCCTTTCCCCTCAGCCGTACCGAACTCAATGAAGTTGTCGCCCGCAATGACAAAAAGCGCTTTTCTTTCGACCCCACCGGCACCCTGATTCGCGCTAACCAAGGCCACAGCGTAGAAGTGGATTTGCACTTAGAGCCCGCCACTCCCCCAGACATACTGTACCACGGGACAGGCCACGGTGCGGTCGAGTCAATTCTGCGCGAGGGGCTGCGCAAAATGTCGCGCCACCACGTCCATCTGTCGGCGGATATTGCCACAGCGCGAAATGTCGGCAAACGTCACGGGTTCCCAGCAGTCTTTGTTGTCGATGCCGCCGGAATGTGCGAAACTGGACATACCTTCTACTGTTCCGACAATGGGGTGTGGCTGGTGGAGTTCGTTCCGCCGGCATATCTGGCACTACAGCAGAACTGAAACTATGGATCAACGATACTTTGACAATTTCCAGGACCCTCTCATGTACAAAAAAACCAAAGATCAGGACTTGCTAGGAGCCGGTTGGCAGCCCTTGTACCGAGAGCTGGACTGGGGGTATCTCTGGCAGCTTGTGTCTAAAGATCCGTGGCAGCTAAGTAAAAAGACTATAAACCTAACCAGTTACATGGCTGACGCTCTCGGTCGCAAGGACTTTGCTTGGTGGGCCAATGTAGTGAATGTTTTCTCGGATTATACCAGAAGTAACATAGATGAGTTTTGGGATTACATCACCCCGGAACTTCCAGGCCCAGACGAGCGTTACAAAGACGTTCTGAGTGCGGAAACGCCGGTCAGTCTTGCCGTCAGCCGCGACCGCATTCCCCTGGATTGCGCTCTGGAGCGGCTTCTGGAAATTACAGTTCTCAAAGCGGTGGAATTATTGGGGCGTCCGGATATCATTACCCAGTGCTTCGACGGGCGAACTTTTTATTACCCCACAGACAAATTTGTTGACTGGAAACGTCTCAAAAACATCGGCACCATTTTGGCCTACTGGTCAAAGCACGACACTTGGCTGGAAATCTCTGGCTGGCAGAAGCGCCGGTACACCCTGATTTCCCAAGATTTAGCGCCCCTGGTTAACAAAGCGACATACAATCTGGCGGTGATGATCAGCGGGTATCAGAATCGGATCGGACAGATTCACAGTCAGTTTCCGATTCGGACTTTCCCTGCCGGCATCCAAAACTTTACTGATGCAGTGCAGCAGGAAATTTTCGACCAAAACCGGCTGGCGGTGCTCGTGCACGGAGAGCCGGGGACAGGCAAAACGGCTTGGACGCAAGCCGTGGCAAAAGAAATTCTCGCGCCTCTGGGGTATGTAATTTTTATCCTCGACCACGATTCGGCTGAAAATTTTGTGCCGCCCAGTTATTTGGAGCGGATTTGCCTGATCATTAATGAAGCCGATAACTTGGCTCAAGACCGCTCTAGCGAAGCTGCCCAGTACAGCAACAAAACTGAACGCATTCTCAGTTTGCTGGATGGGACTCTGTACCAGAGTGTGATTGATGAATCTGGGATTCAGGCACAGCAGCGCCTTGTCGTTTTGCTGACTTGCAATACGACTGAACGATTAGATCCAGCTGTTTTGCGCAAAGGCAGGGTGGATTTGATGTGTGAGTTTACAACCCGACTGGTATAGAATTTTTGGCGCAGGCTTGCAGAGAGGTTGGCCATAGGAACAGGTGTCAGGTGTTCCGTGTCGTTCAGGGTGCGGCAGCCCTTGAGAGCCGGCTATAAACTAGAGCCTCTCAGCCGTTCGCCCCGGCAAGAATTGCTATAAGCGAGGGCGCAGCGCAGCGGTGGCTCTTCCCACAGGGTCGGGGACATCCTGGGGTGTTTCGGGGGAGAAAGACAGTGCGAAATCTGGGCAAGCCACGGGGGCGCACCCGTGGTTTTTTCTGTTGGTGGCGAAGGGAGCCACCGGCTCCTGTTGCAGGCTCTACTGTTATGGCTGTGGGGTGTGGCCGGCGGACGCCCAGCGGCCATACCACAAGACGAATCAATTAAAAGTTAAAAATTAAACCCTAAATCAGAGAATTCAATAAAATTGGTTTTAAATATTGAAGAGTGCATTTTTATTCCTCTGGTGGGCACACTAGAGGAGGCGAGCCGGCGCTTGTGGCGCGCTGGAGGACCCTTTCCGCAGATCCGCAGCCCCCTTCTCTGAGGGCAATCACTGAGGGCAATCGCCCCCGTCGCCCCTTCCCCTCCCGCGCGGGTGCCGGTGCATCTATATCTACGAGTTTAAGGCTGAGCTCGCAGTCTGTCCGGGGCGCGACGCGAACGCCGGAGAGTCCGTTTGGCCCGCTTGCTGCCGGTGAGACGCCCTCGCACGCTACGCCCCCACCCGCCTCGACGCGGCTTGACGCCCAGACGAGATGGCCAATCCCAACTGGAAAGCGGCTATAATACTTAGCGCTCCTGACTGCAAGGATTTCTTCTATGGATCAAGATTTTCCGAACCAACGCCTAGATAGATTTGGAGTCATCCCTTATACATTCTTAGAAGACTTTCGGTCAAAAGATCCAAGCACAAGACGCTATTTATTAAACTCAATGACTTTGTTTGCCAGTATATCTTCCGAGCAGCAGCACCAAATCTTAAATGATTTAATCCAGTCTGAGCTTCTCAATCTGGCCGCCCAGTCCAAAAAATATTTGCAGGATCGGATCGCAGACGCTTTCAATAAATTTTGTATTAGCAAAAATTTAGGAGAGAATGAGATTGCTGAATACTGTTACAGCTATTACGTTTCTAGTGGCATTCTTCCTGATAATATGACAGCGGATTCATTGAAGAAATTGGGGGATTTTATTTTGGGAATAGAGCTGTTAAAATCCATATTTTTAATGAGCTTTGTCGAACAGCAACGGTTTTTTGAGTTGCAGGGAAACTATTCAAGTCAGGCAGTGCTATTTTACCGATACATAAAGCCAATACGCTCAAAGCTCATTAAGGAAAAAGTCGTAAATAGAGATATCATTGGCAACTATTATTATAGCAGGCCCTGGGTGAAAGAAATGGAATTAGTGGATTATATTTTTGAGCTATTTAATTTAGAAAGTATCTTGTATTTGGGCCAGACAGCAAAAAATCTTACCTTTGAAAAGGAATATATCTACAAATCCCACGAACCAGGCTAGCACCCCACCGGCAGTAGAGCCGGCAGCTACCAGCAGGCGGGCGACTTGAGTCCTGAACGTGCCAGCTACCATCTAAAACATCAGTTCAGCAAGGTGAAAGCTATGACAGATATCCGCAAACTCCTCAACCAAATCGCATCGCAGGAAAACCAGCTGCGCGACACCCAGTTCCTGGCACCCTGCGTGCGAAAAGGACGGGTGCGCACCCGAGTAGCCGGCATGGTTTACACCTTCTCCCCCTTTCCGCGCAACTTTGAAGGCTGGGGCATTTTCCAGCCGGCAAACGAAAAAGTCGCCAGCGCTGTGGGAGTTGCCGATTTGCCGCAAGTGGCAGAATACCTGCAAAACTTCAAAGCCGTGCGCCTTTGGCTGGCTCACGTTTTGCGAGGGACAACCTGGCTGGCTTACCCCGTCAATGAATCCGACATGCGCTCTCGCACCGGCACCGCCAAACCCGTGCCGGTCCACCTGGTACAGGATGGGGCCTCCTTCGAGCCGGTGGTGGCCAGATGGGACGGGCGCAGCTGCTGGTTTGAACAAATTGACCGGCGAGCCGATCCCATGCCGGCGGAACACCTCAGAGAGCAACTCAAGCAGGTGACACCCCCACCAGAAGTCCGCTTCAAAGGCATGACCCCAGAAATGCGGGCAGTCTACCAGCTCGTGGCCCAACAGGCCGAGGAATTCCAAGCTCACCGGCTGCAGCAGCGCGATGAAAAGCGCCTCCAGGAAGCATTGCGCACCGGCGGCGGCACTTTGCGGGAATTCCGAGATCGCGATAACCACTGGCTCGTCGAGTGGACAACCGGCACCGGCGAGCACCACACCAGCGCCATCTCCAAACATGACCTCACCGTCGTCAGCGCCGGCATCTGCCTCAGCGGAATGGATCGCAACTTTGACCTGCAATCCCTCGTCGGCGTTGTCGAAGATCGCTGAATTCACCCCTTCCCCTCACAGCGCATTTATCCACAATAAACCGGGTTTCTTGGAGGAAGTAAGAACGGGTTTACTAACATCCTGCACTTCGCCATCTTGGGCCAGAACCCGACGGTAGGGCTAAAGCCCAACTACAAACATTTTCAATTCAGAGCTTCCTTAGGTAGCAACTTGAGTTAAAATAATATCATGTCTATCTTCTTTCACGAACAACTTTACAGAACACCGGCACTCATGGCAAAACTCAAAAACTTGCCCGTGACAGTGTGCGGTGCCGGTGCCTTAGGTGCCAACATCACCGAAAATTTAGCCCGTTCTGGCTTCGCCCAGATGAAAGTAATTGACCGCGACCGCATCGAGGAGCGCAACCTCTCCACCCAGCCTTATTATCGCTCAGATATCGGCGCTTTCAAAGCCAAGATTCTGGCAAATACCCTCTACCGGGCGCTAGGCGTGAAAGTGGAAGCGCACTCTAAAGAACTGACACCGGCAAATGCTGGGCAGCTCTTGACAAATACCGCCTTGATCATTGATACTTTTGATAACAGTGTGGGGCGTCAGGCGCTCAAGGATTACTGTGCCGGTGCGTCTGTTCCGTGCCTGCACGTCGGGCTGGCTAGCGATTACGCTGAGGCGATCTGGAATGAAAGCTATCGCGTCCCGTCGCCGGCAAATGATGACATCTGCGATTACCCCCTGGCGAGAAATCTGGTCATGCTCGCTGTAGCTGTGGCTTGTGAGGCTGTGATTGGTTTTGTGGCGGCTGGGGAGCGGCGCAGTTTTACGGTGACGCTGGCGGATTTTGGGGTGAGGCTTTTTGAATGAACCGCCATAGAGGCAGAGAGCGCCAAGGAAGAGGAAAATATGGCAGGAGTTGAGGAGATTTTGGGGTTTTGGTTTGGCAAGCCGGGTGAGGCTGGTTATGGGAAACCCCGGAAGGTTTGGTTTGTGAGAGATGCAGCTTTTGATCTGGAGGTGCGGTTGCGTTTTCTGGGGGATTGCGAGTGGGCTGCTGCGGGCAAATTAGAGGATTGGCAGTCAACACCGGCAGGCTGTTTGGCTTTGGCTATCCTGCTGGATCAGTTTCCCCGGAATATGTTTCGGGGTCAGCCTCAGGCTTTTGCGACTGACTCGCAAGCGCTGGCTGTGGCGCACCATGCTGTCGCTCAGGGGTTTGACAGGCAAATGCTGCCGGTGCAGCGCTGGTTTATCTATCTTCCGTTTGAGCACAGCGAGAATGTGGAGCACCAGCGCCGGTCTGTGGAGCTGTTTCGCCGGCTGAGTGACGATCCGGACAGTGCGCCAACTATTGATTATGCCGTTCGCCACCAGCAGATAATTGAGCGATTCGGGCGCTTCCCGCACCGCAACCAAATTCTGGGGCGCGAGACAACTCCTGAGGAGGCGGAATTTCTCAAGCAGCCCGGATCTTCGTTTTAAGCTGTTAGGCTTTTAACCTGCTTTTCCCTTGAAAGGAGGCAGAGCCGACCGAGGGCGTTCCCAGCCTGAGGCTGGGAACGAGAGAAAAAGTAAAAGCACAATCAAATTGATTGGAGAAAAGTCGGCGGAGCCGAAAAACAGGCGTTCCCAGCCTGAGGCTGGGAACGAGTAAAACGAGGAAAAATCCCTCGCATATTTTGAGAGTCTACCTCTTCTCTTAGCCCGCGCAGGCGGGCTTTGTTTGTATAGCCGCGATTTCTAATCGCCTGGAAACTAGCAAATCCAAAATCCAAAATCCAAAATCCAAAATTCGCATGGCAAGCTATTCCAAAGTTCTGACCGTCAGTACCTGCGGCGGGGTCGCATCGGGGGGATACAAGAAATCTACCCGCACTAAACGCTCCTCTCCCGCTGCTAGATTCAGCTTCACAAGGGGGTCGAGAACCTGACCGAACCGGTGCCACAAATGCACATAGCGAGTCACCGGCTTCCCGCCGCCTTCATTATAGCGCAGCCGCACCGTCCCCCGGAAAAACGGGAAATTCAGAGGCGGTTTCTGGAAGCGCAAACCTCCCTTGCTCAGTTTGTCTTCCTTCAGCGGCGTTTCCAGAGTCAGCGCCACAGTTTGGGGTTTGCCGGTGCGGTTGACAAGCGGCAAACTCAGGTCATAGCGAACCGCATAATTCCCGTGCGCTTCGTAAGCGGTATCCGGATAGCGCACTAGCATTTTACCAGCTTGCACTTGATTGGTGCCGAGCCGGCCACCCCGCAGAGTGCTGATAGCATAAGATAAGCCTTTCCCCGGTTGAGGAATGCTGAGAGTCTTCGCACCGGCATCCACAAGCTGCGCTTCCCATTTAGAACCTGACTGCACGCCGCCAACTCGCCCGTAAATCAGCTTTCCGCTAGTTGCTGAAGGGGGTGTTGGGGTTTTTTCGCGAGGACCGGCGAACCCGCCATTCTCCAGCAAATTCTGCCATTCTTCCAGAGTGGGGGCGCGTTCGCTCCCGTCAGAATTTTTCTTAGCAAACATCGTCAAACAGGCAGCGTAAACCCTGCCACTGCTGTTCAGCTCCATAAAGGTAGACCGGCCATTTATGGGCTTCTCCAAACCCCGCACCGGCGTGGGGTGATTCAGCAACATCCGGCTTTCCCCCGGCGGAATTACCAATTTAGCCGGAAAATCCGCCTGTCTGATTCCCCGCAGCACATTATCTACCGCCCGAATGCCGGGACCCGAATAAATCTCGCCGCTGGGATTTTCTTGCATGGCCGGCTTTTCTTTAAACGGCGCTTCTTGCATCTGGTAGGTTGCCGCCTGCAGTACATCCAGCGTCACCGGCTTTGTGCCGGGATTGTGGACGAGCAAGCCGGTGTAAAGCGTCTGCAAATCCTTGGGCGTGTGGGTGTGGTGGTGGGCGAAGAGGGTAAATTCTCCCTCAAAGGGAAAGTTGAGATGAGCCGCCGGCACCTTTTTCCCCTCTGGGGGAAAGGTGGAGAGCAAAATTCCCTCCGTCTTCACCCATTCCGGGCTGTTGCTGTTAAACATCGGCACGGCATCCAACTTGCCGGGTAGCGCTCGCACTTCATTAAATTGCACAATTTCTTGGGGTGCCGGTTTCGCTTGGGAAGACGCCGGAGGAGATGCCGGGTTGGGAGAAGACTCGGCAGAGCTCGCGCACCCAGAGATTTGGGGAATCGCCAGAGTCAGCAGCAAGGGGGCGACACGCGCCAGCAGTTTCTTTTTGTTCCGAACGGTTCGCATATCTGTTAGAGGAATAGACAATACGGACAGGCGAGACGCCTGTCCTACGTCCTAATCTAAGTGGCTACTGCTATAGAAAGCCGCCGCCATTTAAAAACTAGATATCTCAAATTTTACTTGGGTTCCCGTTCCGCGCTGTAGGGGCAGGAAAGCGTGCCTGCCCCATCCCCAGATTGTGCAATGTTTTCATTCCCGACTTGATATCGATCGCTTCGGCTCACCACGCCAGCGCCATCCCATCGCCACGGGGTTCTGAGGCTGCTACGAATACGCCATTTTGCCGCACAATAATCTGCCCGCGACCAAATTGCCCCGTTTGGGTGACGGTGGAGCCAGCCGGCAGATTGCCAATATAGATATCGTGCCCCCGGTTCGCCAGCTCCCGCACCACCGGCTCGGGCACCGCCTGCTCCAGCACGACTTGATTGCCGGCGACAAATTGCCACCGGGGCGCATCGAGGGCAGCTTGGGGATTCATACCATAATCCACCATATTCACCACGACTTGCAGGTGCCCCTGGGGCTGCATTGGCCCGCCCATGACGCCAAATGGCCCGACCGGCTCCCCATCCTGGGTGAGAAACCCCGGAATAATCGTGTGGAAGGGGCGCTTTGCCGGTGCGAACTGGTTCGGGTGTCCGGGTTGCAGGGTGAAACCGGCACCCCGATTTTGCAGGGCAATGCCGGTGCCGGGGATGAGAATGCCGCTGCCGAATCCCATATAATTGGATTGAATGAAGGACACCATCAGCTCGGAGTCCGCTGCAGCCATATACACGGTGCCGCCTTTGGGCAATCCGGGCTCTGCTAGGGGAAGGGCTTTTTCTCCGATCAGCTGCCGGCGAGTTGCGGCGTATTCTTTATCTAGGAGTTGCCCCACCGGCACCTCCATGCAGCAGGGATCGCCGGCGTGCCGGCTCACGTCGGCAAAAGCCAGTTTCATCGCTTCTATTTGCAGGTGGTAGCTTTCCGCTGACTCCCGCTTCGGAAACCGGGTTTCTTCAAGAAACCGGGTTTCTCGCAATTCTCCCAAGTCGAGCCCCTCCAGAATGTTCAGCGCCATCAGCGCCGCCAATCCCTGGGTGTTGGGCGGCATTTCCCAAACCGTCAATCCGCGATAGTCGGTTGAGATGGGCGTCACCCAGTCCGCTTGGTGGGCGGCTAAGTCCGCCGCGCCCAGAAAGCCGCCGGTGGCGGATGCGAAGTTGGCGATTCGCTCAGCTAGTTTGCCGCTGTAGAAACTTTCGGTGCCGGTGGCGGCAATTTCTCGCAGTGTCTGCGCGTGCGCCTCACTGCGCCAGATTTCTCCGGCAGCCGGCGCTCGCCCCCTGGGGAAAAATACCTGCTTGAATGGCTCGAATTCTGTGCCGGTGAGGGGCAAGTAAATTTGTTCGGCGGATTTCCAGGAAAGCGCCACCACCGGCGACACCGGAAACCCCCCTTCGGCGTAGCGGATTGCCGGTGCGAACAGGTGCTCGAACGGCAAACGCCCCCAGCGCTCCCACAGCGCCCGCCAAGCGGATACCGCTCCCGGCACCGTCACCGGCAGCCAGCCATAGTAAGGGATTTTCTCTTTACCATAAAAATGCTTTTCTGTCAAGCTCTGGCAGCTCCTGCCTGAGGCATTCAGTCCGTGCAATTGGCCATCCCAGACGAGGGCGAAGGCGTCCGAGCCGGTGCTGTTGGCGGTGGGCTCAACGACAGTTAGGGTAATGGCCATTGCTATCGCCGCATCGACCGCGTTCCCCCCCGCCCAGAACATCTCCATGCCGGCAAGGGTGGCCAGGGGCTGGCCCGTCGCCACGGCACACCGGCTGCCCATCATCACTCTTCGGGCGGAGGGGTAGGGGTAGTCACTCAGGTTTCCCAGATGCATTGCCTTCAATTAAATCTAGTTGATTAATTATTTTATCGCTGACGGGCTCTTCGCGCGGTTTTCAGTTGGGTGAAGTCCCAGAAACCCGGTTTCTTAAAGAAACCGAGTTTCTCCGTATCTCACTTGTATGAAAAACGCTCTAATAGCAGTAGGGGCGCTAACAGCGCCCCTACAAGTTTGAGATATAGCAGCAGTCATATAGGTTAGAACAATAGAAGCTTCGGGAGCGGGGGAGCAAGGGAGGCCGGAATGTAGGTTTCCTAAATGCTTACTGCTATATAGACGTATGTACGGCGTCCGCCGAGCCTGAAGGTCTAATGTTCTAACCTAAGTGCATACTGCTATATTTGAACACCCAGCCTCTCTAAAATCACTTTTTTCTTTCTCTTAGCTTACAGCAATTCTTTAAGAGTTTTTTCCGCCCTCAACCCACAGGATGCCGGTGGAGGGGAAAACCTGAAGAATTTTTTTGAGCTGGCGGGCGGTTGCGGGTTTCTTCTTTATGCCGGCTGGCGCGAACTCGAATCTTCCCTGAGGTGGACCCGATCGGGCGTGCCGGCGGCAGGGCACCCAGCAGGACTGGGCATTTTTTTCCCCGCAAGTCAACTAAGACTTATCCAGTCCCAGTTGCTGTTTTGAGGTTTCCAGTTGCTCCCAGAGTGTTTCGATGTCTTTGTAGGCTTGCTCTACAGACAGTTTCCCTCCGGTGGCTAAACAGCTTATGTAGGACACCCCCTGGGCAAATTCCTGCAAATTGGCGTTGAAAACAATATTTTGTGGCGTCCCCTGGCCATAGTAGCGGCTGTGAGGATAGAGAAAACCGGACAGACCTGCCATCATAATCCCCTCCTGCTGGAGCAATACTACTTCTATTCCTAGTGTGCCCTGAGATTTCGCGAGTTTTGGTGATGGCAGTCTGGGAGCAACTGTGACAATTTTTGGGAAATATCGCGATCTCCGTCAGGGATTGCATGCGATCGGAATCACAGAACTGTGCGATCCGTGTCACACTAGGGCGCGAGCCAGGGGCTCGGGGCCTGTCCCCTGTCCCCAGGCGACTGGGCCTCAGGAAAGCCGGCAGGTACTGGCGCTTGGGGCGATTGCTCGCGGCAAGCTCAACGCTTAAACTAATAGCGCCTCCTGCCGGCTGCCTTTGGCTCTCCCATATCACAAAAAAGTGGAAATGTGTGATTTCTTAATGTTTCTTTACATCTGGGCGCTGCCAAGCTCTCTTTCAACTTTCCTTAAACTTATAACCTTTCCGTATAAAAGCATACAAAACCTTGAGCGCGTCTGGCTGATAGTTTTTAGAATAGGAGGTAAGATATTATTTCAGGCCCGATTGAATCGTCTCACCGAAACTTACAAACTTTAAAGATATTTACGAAAAGTTTCCCGGTGAGTCAAATGATTTTTCAGCTCCTCCCAATCTGACCGGAAAGCTGAAAATATTTTTCACGCTTTTCCAAGAGACAGTTGGGAGAACGTTGCCGTACTTCAAAATACTATGTACAGCCTCAGTGAAATCAGCATGGCCAGAGAAATTAATGCCGCCGTTGTGAATGTCAGCGGACGCCAGCGCATGCTGTCCCAGCGGACAGCTTTCTTCTGCTTAAGACTGGTCTGCAGTCAGAGCGCAGCGGAGCGGGAAAAACTGCGATCTGAGTTGCTAGAGGCCATCGCTCTGATGGAAAAGTCACACAAGGGGCTGATCGAGGGCGATCCGAGTGTGAATCTGCCGGGGAACCCCTCAAAAGCGATCGAGGCGATGTACTTTGAGCCACCCCTGAATTTAGACCGGCAGCTGCGGGACTACATTCGGGAGGTGAGAGCGCTAGCAGCCGCTGCGGATGCTGATCTGACAAAAGATAACCCCCATCTGGGGTACATTATCAGTGCGGCTTCCACGGAATTACTCGCAGCTTTGAATGCAGTGGTGAGCCAGTACCAGAAAGAGAGCGAAGCCCAACAGCAGCAGATCGACAGGAACCAGCAGGTGCTCGTAGAGTTCAGCTGTGCCGCCACAGACGCCGCCCGAGCTCGCGCCCTAGAGCTGCAGCAAGCTTTGCGCGACTTGCAAGAGGCTCAGAGCCTTCTGATTCAGAGCGAAAAAATGTCCAGCCTCGGCCAGCTCCTGGCGGGTGTGGCTCACGAAATCAACAATCCCGTAACGTTTATCTATGGCAACCTCTCCCACGCTATCAACTATGTCGGCGATTTGATCGAGCTGCTGGAACTCTACCGGCACCGCTATCCTGACCCCGGGAGCGAGATTGAAGAGTTGATAGAGTCTCTAGAACTGGATTTCGTAATTGAAGACCTGCCGAAGGTGATGTCTTCCATGAAAATGGGGGCGGACCGCATTCGCCAGATTGTGCTGTCTCTGCGGAATTTCTCTCACCCAAACGATGTGGAAATCAGCCGGATCGACATTCACGAGGGAATTGAGAACACGCTGTTAATTTTGCGCAATCGCCTGAAACCGCATGCCGGTCGTCCCGGCATTCAGGTGGTTAAAGAGTTTGGCAATCTGCCGAATGTGGAGTGCTGTGCCGGTGAGGTGAATCAGGTGTTTATGAATATTTTGGCGAATGCGATTGACGCACTGGAAGAGGGGATGGCGGCACCGGCACCAGGATGCCCCACGCCCACCATTCGCATCCGCACCGAAGTGTTGCGCCCGGATTTTGTTACAGTGCGGATTGGGGATAATGGCCCTGGAATGGAGCCGGAAGTCTTGGCGCGACTGTTTGACCCGTTTTTCACCACTAAGCCCGCCGGCAAGGGCACCGGCTTGGGGCTGTCCATCAGCTACCAGATCGTGGTGGAAAAACATGGCGGGACGCTCCAGTGCCTGTCGGAACCGGGACAGGGGACGGAGTTTTGGGTTGAGCTGCCGGTGCGCCACTCCCCAAGGCCGGCCTCTGCCACTGAAAGCCAGTCCAACCCGCTACCGCTCAGGAAGTAGGGTGCGCTCCCCGTCTGAAAGCACTCCACCAGTGGGGCGATCCCTTGCGGGAACGCACCCTCCTGCTATAATTAAGTTTATATTAAGAAATGTCGGGAGCGGAAAAGTGGGGGAATAAAATCAAAATAATTGCCGGCAAAAAATTCAGTTTCAGAGAAACTTTGTCATTTGATAAGTAGGGGGCAAAATTATAGGCTAGATGGGAGATGTGTGGCCAGTCAGGACTCCCTCCCTGAGTGGGGAGCGAGAGGGCGAAAATCCCGCACAGAGGTGGAGTGCAGAAATGGGGTGCGATCCCCGTGTGCGCGCACTCCATTACTGGGGTGAGCCCTGGAGGGAAAGCACCCTGCAGCAGAATAGAGCGACTCGGGCTTTGCGGACAGGCAGAATTAAACCTAAAACTTAAATTGATTAGCTTGGCTCACCGTGATGACCTACTTCGAGCTAAATGAAATCACCCACAGTGGGGCAATAAGCGCCGCAGCAGTCAACATCAGCAACCGCCAGCGGATGCTGCTCGCCGGCACAGCACTGCTGTCGGCAAGACTTGTTTGCAGCTCGGACAGCGCTGAGCGAGAAAAATTGCGGTCTGAGCTGCTGGAGGCCATCGAGCTGATGGAAAGGTCGCACAGCGGACTGATTGGTGGTGACGCCAGCATGAATCTGCCCGAGAAGCTCTCACCGGCACTCAGGGCGATGTACTTTGAGCCGCCTGTATATCTGGACAGACAGGTCCGCAGCTATATCGCTGAAGTTAAAGCCCTGGCGAGAGAGCCCGAGGAGGATCTGACGCCAGATTGCCCGCATTTGCGCTGCATTATTGGCGCTGGAGGAGCGCAATTGCTCGAAAGCTTGGATGCAGTGGTGAGCCAGTACCAGAAGCAGCAGGAAGCAGAACAGCTGGCGCTCGCCCTTGAGCTGGCTGAACTGCGCGAACGAGCTGCCGGCGCTGAAATTGCCGCCCAAACTAAAGCTGGAGAATTAGAGCAAGCCCTATGCCAACTGCAGGAGACAGAGATGCGACTGGCGCTAGCAGAAAAAATGGCCGGTGTGGGTCAGATCGTCGCGAATGGGGCTTCGGATCTCAACAATCCCATCAACTTTGTTTGCGCTACCCTCATCCAAGCGCACAAGTACGCCCTCGATCTCATTGACCTGCTTCGTCTCTACCAGAAGCACTATCCTAATCCCCCGGGCGAAATTCAATCTCGCACTCAAGTGATTGAGTTTGAGTTGCTGGTTAAGCAACTTCCCAAAATGCTGTCGGCAATGAAAAAGGGTGCGGGCCGGATTCGAGAGATTGTTTTTACTTGGCGGAATTTATTCCGGCTGAGTGAAGCGCCCATTCAGCCGGTGGATATTCATTCGGGCATTGAGAGCGCTCTATTAATGTTGCAAAATCGCCTGAAAGGTAAGTCCGGGCGTCCTGAGATTCACGTCATTAAAGAGTTCGGAGCGCTGCCGCTGGTGGAGTGCTGCGGCGATGAGCTGAACCAGGTTTTTATGAATATCCTCAGCAATGCCATTGAGGCTTTGGAAAAGGGAAATCGGGCACCGAGAACCGGGAGTGGGAAAGGGAAGCAATCCCCGGCGAGACTGGCCCAGTCCCCTACGATTTGGATTCGCACGGAAATGTTGCGTCCCGATTGCGTCACCGTGCGAATTGCTGATAATGGCCCTGGGATGACAGAAGAAGTAAAAGAACAGTTATTTGACCTGTCGCTGGCCACAAAAACGGTTGGAGAGGGCTCGGGGTTGGGATTGGTGACGGGATACCAGACTGTGGTTCAGAAATATCGGGGGGCGATCTGGTGCGTGTCCGAACCGGGAGGGGGTGCGGAGTTCTGGATTGAGCTGCCGGTGCGCCACCTCGATAGTGCCGGCGCAGAGAGTGCCGGCGCAGAGAGTGCCGGCGCAGAGAGTGCCGGCGCAGAGAGTGCCGGCGCAGAGAGTGCCGGTGCAGAGAGTGCCGGCGCAGATTTTGGGCAATTTGGATTCCGCCCCAACCCCCCCCACCGCTGAATCCCCCTCACAGGGGTCAGGACTTGTTGGAATGGCCTGAGCGCCAAGCGCCGGTGCGGCGTAGAGATTCAGGAGCTGGCAAGGGCCTGCGGAGCGCGTCAGCTGAGATAATATCCGCTAGGGTGATATATTTTACTGTTGCATCGATATTGTATACTGAGCGGTGTGGGGGCTCGCTCTGCCCTCAATCTGCGCTCCTGCAAAGGTTCTTCGCGCTCCCCGTCCCTGCCGCGCTCGCCAGCCATGCCGGCGGATTTGATATCAGTTTGATAAACTCCGGCGTGCCCAGCGCCGTACCGGACTTCCGCCGGGTGCGGGCGGCAGTCAGCATCAGCGCTGTTCCCACACGGTGCCTCCGGCAGGCTGTTCCCCACACTGACTCTGAGGACCTGAAGTATTGCCCGCAGGAAAAATCTTAAGATAAACTTTAAAATCCCGGCAGCCGGTGAGCCATTTTGGCAAGTTTTCAATAACTTAAAATTGCGCGCCCAGAGCTTCACTAAAACTTTAAAATTTTGCAGCTGAAGGCACCCCTAAAATTGAGGTGAATACACCTCTGTCCATCGCTCACCCTTCCGCATGCCTTCTTCACGAGTCCTTCACAATTCCGATGGTATATTAGACAGTATACATTGCCGCAATGGAGGGGTTCTTTCAGTCTGGAGTTATCGGGCCTGAAAAAGGCCACTGCAAATTTGGCCTGAGTCACGGAAAATACTGAGCGGTTAAGTTACATAACTTTACATCGCGCCGGTGGCAGAGGGGGAAATACTAAAATTTCGCAGCGCCTTTATTGAGCTAATATTTTAAGATAACCTTTGGCCCATCGAGGGAAGAGCGAGATGAAAATCAAAGAAAAACTTATTCTGGGGCACTTAACCGTTGCCCTACTGGCGCAAGGGGTTGGATGGGTTGGCCTTCAAGGAATCCAGAAAACTCACAGGGTATTTCATCGAGTGGTCGATGAAAGCCTGCCGCTGCGTGATGGGGTTGAGGACTTGAAGTTTGCAGTCAGCGCGGTCGTTGCGTCTAGCCGTGAAATCGAGTTCATTCAACCGGAAACTTTCCCCTCCAAACCCACTCAAAAATTTGCCAGCTATCAAGTAGAAGACAGAGAGGCAGACCCCGACTACGAAAGTTTACAGGCAGCCCTCAAAGAATACCGGGAAGCTTTGAGAAGATATCAGGCGCTTTCTTTGGCAGAAACGAGCCAGATAATCCAGAGAGATGAAATTATAGTTTCTGGAGAAAAAGTTGTTGATTTAGCTAGCAAAAGTGCCGAATTAAAAGAGCGAGGGGTTTCCAAATTTGCTGCTGTGCGGGCTAAAGAAAAGGAGTTGGAAGAATCGAAAAAAATCTTTGAGGAAGCAGTCGGAGAAGCTCTTTACCAGGTGCGGCAAGAATTAGCCATCCAAAAGAGTGAAACAAAGCACATAATGGGCACTGCTAAATGGATGATACGGCTGGCCGGCTTATTCATTTTATTGACAGCTACGACTCTTGGCTTCTCTCTCTCATTTGCCATAGCAAATCCCATCAGACAGCTGAAAGATGCCGCTGTGGCTATAGGCCAGGGCAAGCTGAAAACCCGAATCAAAGTTTCTACAAAAGATGAGCTGGGCGCACTAGCAGATGCTTTCAATAACATGGCCGAGTATTTGCAGCACATTACCTCCTATCTGCTCAAAGTTTGTGAGAGTATGGTAGAAACCCTGATAGTGGTAACGCCATCGGGCAAGATCCGGTCTGCCAACAAAGCCACCTCTCACCTGTTGGGATATCGCAGGAGGGAGCTGTTTGGACGCCACTTCAGGATGATTTGGCCCGAAGCAGACCTTTGGCTGCAGGGGGCCAACTTTGATAAGTTACTTGAAAAAGGATTTCAAAATATAGAGACAGCCTACCTTTCAAAAACGGGCAGAACAATCCCCGTACTGCTTTCAGCTTCAGTCATGCGGTCTTCTAAAGGCAAAGTTAAGGGGATAGTTTGTGTGGCGCAAGATATCACCGACCGGCTGCGGGCAGCAGAGGATCTCGCGCAATCCCTGTCTCTGGTGCGGGCGACGCTAGAAGCCAGTGCGGATGGCATTTTGGTGATTAATCAACAGGGAAAAATAGCGGTGTATAACCAAAAATTTGTAGAGATGTGGCGGATTCCCGACGCCGTTATGGCCACGCGGGATGACAGCCAAGCGCTGGCGTTTGTTTTGGAGCAGCTAAAACACCCCTCAGCGTTTCTCGCCAAAGTCAGACAGCTGTACGCGCAACCCGAGGGAGAATCTTTCGAGATCCTTGAATTTAAGGATGGGAGAGTCTTCGAGCGCTATTCCCAGCCCCAGCGTACAGGCGGAAAAATCGCCGGCAGAGTGTGGAGCTTTCGCGATATCACTCAGCGCAAGCAGGCAGAAGAAATCATTCGCTACCAGGCTTTTCACGACCAGCTGACCGGCTTGCCCAACCGGATGCTGTTCAGCGACCGGCTGTCGGTATCGCTGGCAAACGCCCGCCGCAACCAAGGCAAACTGGCTGTGATGTTTCTGGATTTAGATCGCTTCAAAACTATCAACGACACCCTGGGGCATGCGGTTGGCGACCGGCTGTTACAAGAAGTCGCCACACGACTGATGAACTGTCTGAGGGAAGTGGACACCGTGGCTCGCTGGGGGGGCGACGAATTCACCCTGCTGTTGCCTCAAATTAACTCTAGAGAGGATGCCGCCAACATCGCCGGCAGAATTTTAGCCGCCTTAAAGCCAACCTTTCATATCGAACAGCACCCGCTGCATGCCAGCAGCAGCATTGGCATCGCCCTCTATCCCTGTGACGGCGAAGATGCCGAAACCCTGCTCAAGAATGCCGATGCAGCGCTATATCGCGCTAAAGAGCGGGGGCGGAATAACTGTCAGTTCTACACCGGCGCGATGAATGAGGGAGCCTCTGAGTTGCTGACTCTGGAAAATAGACTGCACCGCGCCCTAGAGCGGGGGGAATTTGCCCTCTACTACCAGCCCAAGGTCAATATCAACACCTGGCAAATAACCGGCACAGAGGCTTTGGTGCGCTGGATGCACCCGGAACAGGGTGTAGTTTCTCCCCAAATATTTATGCCCCTGGCAGAGCAAAACGGGCTGATTGTACCCCTCGGCGAATGGGTGTTGCAGGCAGCCTGCGCCCAAAATAAAGCGTGGCAGGATGCGGGGCTGGCACCCCTGCGGGTGGCGGTTAACTTGTCCCCCCGGCAGTTCCAGCAACCTAACTTAGTTGAAATGGTGGCGCGAGTTTTGGAGCAAACCGGGCTGGAGCCGCAATTTTTAGAGCTAGAGATTTCTGAACCGGCTGCCCTGCAGAATCCGGACACGACCCGGACAATTCTGAGGAACTTTTACAACATGGGAGTCCGCCTGACCGTGGATGATTTTGGCACAGGTTACGCTTCCCTCAGCTCTCTGAAAAACTTGCCCCTCCACACCCTGAAAATTGACAGGTCCTTGGTGTGCGAGCTGACTGCAGATCCCTACGATGTCGCGCTCGCCACTGCGGTGATTGCCCTGGGGCGCAGGCTGAATCTGAGCGTCGTGGCAGAGGGGGTGGAAACCAACGAGCAATTAGACTGCTTGCGAGGGCTGGAATGTGAGGAAATCCAGGGTTACTTGTTCAGCCAGCCCCTGCCGGCGGCGGAGGCTGCGAAAGTCCTGCAAAACTCCGAGAGCTACCCGGCGATTGAAATCGCGGCTACACAAACGAAGTCCGCCTACGCGGACTAAAAAAATTCCTCGTTTTCCTCGTTCCCAGGAAGAGCCTGGGAACGCTCCCCTGCAGGCTCCGCCTCCTCACTTTCAAAAAGAAAATTTTCAAGCTACTTCCCCGGCGAGAGCGCTACTTTCCTTCTCGCCTGAAGAAAGTCAGTTTCTTCCCGCTTCACAAGAATACAACACCTGCGTTATAGCCCCTCAGCCTAAGTCACAAGCGCTACTAGCGGATGTATTCCTCAAGCATAAGGCTGCGCTTGAAACGGCGCAACTTCCGCAGCGCCTCAATCTCGATTTGGCGGACGATATCGCAAGTGATGTTGAATATCTCCCCAATTTCCTCCAGGCTTTTCATGCGCCCGTCATCGAGGCCGTAGCGCCGGCTCAAGACATTGCGCTCGCGGGGTCTGAGGGTGTTAAGGGCGCTTTCCAAGTCTTCCCGGAGCAGATTTTTGGTGACGCACTCTTCGGGAGTCTCCTCATCCGACTCAATAAAATCCCCCAGTCTGACAAAATACTTCAGTCCGGAGTCTTTTTCTTCTTCTAGCCAGATGGGAGTTTCCAGAGATATGGGCAGCTGAGCGGATTTAGTGATAAACCGCAGCTTCTTGATGGACATTTCCATGCGGTCGGCGATTTCGTCTTCCGTGGGCTTGCGGCCCATTTCTTGAGACAGGAGTTTGGTCGTTTTCTTGATCCGGAAGATGGTTTCGTAAAGGCGAACGGGGAGGCGGATAGTGCGGGACCGATTGGCGATGCCGCGAGTAATCGCCTGACGAATCCACCAAGTCGCGTAGGTGGAAAACTTATAGCCTTTCTCGTGGTCAAACTTCTCAGCCGCGCGGATCAGACCCAGACTGCCCTCCTGAATTAGGTCTTGGAACGACAGACCGCGATAGATGTATTTCCTAGCAATCGAAACTACCAGCCGCAGGTTGGACTGCACCATCTTGTCCTTAGCCTGCCGGCCTTGCTGGAGGCGCTGGCGAAATGCCGGCAGGGGCATCCCAACAGCGTCAGCCCACTCCGCATCCTTGGGAGAGCGCTCTAGCTCGCTGCACAGTTGCTCTCGCACGCGCTCTAATTCCAGCAAATCGGCAATTTTCCGCCCCAGTTCAATCTCTTCGTCAGCGCGAAGCAGCCGAATCCGGCCTATTTCTTGCAAGTACAGGCCAATAGTGTCTTCAGTATCGTGCTTCTTCCTAGCCTGGGCTTTGCGACGGCTGGAGCCACCCTTTCCATACTGGCTGTCCTCCTCATCAGGCGGAATGTCCAGAAGTGCGTCTCTGTAGCTGGAGTGGCTCAGCTCCCTTTCTGTAGCTTCGATTAATCGGTCTAAATCAATCTCGCTCTGGAGGATATCCAGCGCAGTCGGATCGAGAGTTTCGAGTGTTTTGTTAGCCTGGGTCATGCCGGTACCAGAAAATTATTTCTCCTATAGAGCCAACCTGGGCTGTAAGAATTGACCGACTAGGGGTTATCTCCGTGAAATAGCCAATAGGCAGCCTGCAGCACCCCTTCTGGCTCATTCTTCAAACTCTCAATTACTGACTTCAAACTGGCTTGTCCATACTTCAGCTTTTCTGAAAGCGCCGCCACCCGGCATTCTACCTCATCGCTTGGCTGACGTGGATTAGTTGCCATAGCACCTTCCCTCCGCACTACTCCCCATCTTACCATAACGGGGTGCTCTGGCGATACTCCCAAAACGCAACTGGCGCTTAACGGCTGCAGTCAGTCGGTGAATAGCCGTCATTTACCACAAAATGCAAAATCTGTAAATAGGGAATTATATCATGTCCGCTTGCATCGGTTTTGTATACATAGCTTTGTAGGAGCGGGTTCTGCCAAGATATTTCTGGCACAGACCAGAATATGAATAAACCCGCCCCGGCACAGGGGACAGCAACGGTGCCACCGGACATGATATAGCAGTAGGCACTTAGGTTAGGACGTAGGACAGGCGTCTCGCCTGTCCCAGAAATATTGAGGGCACGGAGGAAACGCCTGCCCTACGCCTATAATTCGTATCAAGCGTTTCCTAAACTGACTGTGCACTGCTAGATTACCCTCCTTTCCCCTCGTTCCCAGCAGAGCCTGGGAAAGAGGAAAAAAACCCGCACAGATTTTGAGAGTCTCGCTCTTCTCAAACGCCCGCGCAGGCGGGCGAAAGTTTCTATAGCCGCGATTTATAAGAGACTGTTGGCTTCCCACGCGAGGGGTTAGGGATGTGCCGGGGCGGGTTTTTATGCCTTGCGGGCTGTGTGGCACAGGTTGTGGGTGAACCCGCCCCTACAAGCTTCCATTCCTTTGTGTCCTCGAATAAGCGCGATATTCCGCAACCGTGGGTATAACCCCCATTAATTCGCCAACAGTTTCTTTATAATCGCCTGGAAACTAGCAAAAAGAGAGGCATCTCCTCCAAATAGGCGTTCCCAGCCTCAGGCTGGGAACGAGGATGCCTGTGAAGTTCCTCTATTAAAGACCGGCGGCAGATTCAATTATACCCTCTGCGTGATTAACCAGCAAGCGCAACTCCTCGACCATTCCCACACCGGCAGACTGCCACAAACCCCGCTGGTGCGCCTCCAGCAACCGTTCCGCCATATCCCGCAGCGCCCACGGATTCTTCTGCTCGATGAACTCCCGCACAGCCGGCTCCAACAAATACGCCTTCGCCACCCCCTCATACATAAAATCTCCCACACAGCGAGCCGTAGCATCATAGGCAAATAAATAATCCACCGTCGCCGCCATCTCAAAAGCGCCCTTGTAACCGTGGCGCATCACCCCAGCAATCCACTTGGGATTCACCACCCGCGAGCGGTACACCCGGGCAATTTCCTCCTGCAACCGGCGCACCTTCGGGTTTTCCGGCATCGAATTATCCCCGAAATAGGTGTGGGGGTTCTTCCCAGCTATCGCCCGCACAGCCACAGTCAACCCCCCTTGGAACTGGTAATAATCATCCGAATCCAGCAAGTCATGCTCCCGGTTGTCCTGATTGTGCAGCACAATTTGCATCCCCTTCAGACGCAGCTCAAAAGCTTCCGGGGCGGCAACGCCCCCTCCCACCCTCACCCCCGCACCGTTCGCCATCGAGGGAGAGGGGTGAGAGGCAGTGTAAGCGTAGCTACTCCAGTTAATATAAGCGCGGGCTAAATCTCCGTCATCCGTCCAGTTTTGCGCCTCAATTAAACCTTGCAAACCGGCACCGTAAGCCCCCGGTTTAGAGCCAAAAATCCGGTATCGGGCTCGCAACTGCGCCCCCATCTCGTCCAAACCGGCATCTCGCCACAGCTGCGCCTCCTCCCTAACCGCCGCTGCCAGAGGATTTTGCTCCGCCGGCTCATCCAAACCGGCAACTGCCGCCACCGCAGCGTCAAACAAATCAATCAAATTGGGAAACGCATCCCGAAAAAACCCAGAAATCCTCAACGTCACATCCACCCTCGGACGCCCCAACACCGGCACCGGCAGGATTTCAAAGTCCACCACCCGCCGCGAAGGGCCATCCCAAACCGGCCTCACCCCCAGCAGCGCCAGCGCCTCTGCGATATCATCCCCGCCGGTGCGCATCGCAGAAGTCCCCCAAACCGACAGCCCCAGCCTTTTTGGAAACTCCCCATTTTCCTGCGCGTAGCGCTCAACCAGCGCCTCCGCCGCCTTGCGCCCCACATCCCACGCCGTTTCCGTAGGCACAGCGCGGATGTCCACCGAGTAAAAATTGCGCCCCGTGGGCAACACCTCTGGGCGTCCCCGCGTCGGTGCGCCGGCGGGTCCGCTGGGCACAAAACAGCCATCCAACCCGCGCAGCAACTGAGCGATCTCCCCCTCCGTTTGCTGCAGTGCCGGTAGCAGCCTGTCGCGCACCCACTCCAACTCCCGCTGGGTTGCTTCTGGATTTTGGATTTTGGATTTTGGATTTTGGATTAGGCGTTCTACCAATTCAGCTGCATGAAGCTCTAGGAGTTCTATTATATCACCTACAATCTTTGGCTTTTGGATTGTGGATTTTGGATTTTGGATTGAATCTAACATCGAAAATCGAAAATCTAAAATCGGTTGGGACGGGTCAGCTGTCAGCGGGTCAAACTCCAGCCCCCAATCCTTTGCCAAAGCGCGGGTTAGCCCCAGACGACCGGCACCCGGATGGCGGGCGACAGCCACAATCAAATCCCGCAGCTGCCGCCCTTCTGGACAGCGCCCAAAAATGTGCAACCCGTCTCTAATCTGCGCTTCTTTTAACTCGCACAGATAGCCATCTATTTGATTTTGGATTGTGGATTTTGGATTGTGGAGTTCCTCCGTTTGTATTCCCAAATCCTCGTGCAAATTTTCTCGCAAAACCAGCTCTGCGATGCGCTCCCGAATCGCCGGCAGCCGCTTGGGGTCTAAACTCTCCGCCTCATAAAACTCATCAACCAGACTTTCCAGCTGCTGCAAAGGGCCATAAAGCTCAGCGCGGGTCATCGGCGGCGTCAAATGGTCTACAATTACCGCCTGCGCTCGCCGTTTAGCTTGAGAGCCTTCTCCCGGGTCATTGACAATAAAAGGATACAGGTGCGGCAGCGGGCCCAGGGCCACTTCCGGATAGCAGCACTCAGACAGCGCCACACTCTTCCCCGGCAACCATTCCAGATTCCCGTGTTTCCCCACATGCAATATCGCCTGCGCCCCAAAGTGCTGCCGCAGCCAGTAATAAAACGCCAAATAATTGTGAGGGGGCTCCAAATCAGGGGCGTGATAATTCAAAGACGGGTCAACCTCATAACCCCGTGCCGGTTGAATCCCCACAAACACATTCCCCAACTCAATCCCCGAAATAGTCAGATCTTCGTTCTCTTTTTCCTGACGTAGCACAGGCGTCTCGCCTGTGCCTTCCCCAAAAACCCCCCAGCGCTCACCAATCCCTTTCTGGACTTCCACCGGCAGCGAAGCGAAATATTCCCCGTACTCCTCAACAGACAGCCGGTGGCGAACTCCCCGCCAGCAGCTTTCTGGATCGTTCGTCACCCCTGCAGTCAGTCGGGCGATTAACTCATCCCCCGTTGCCGGCGGGTTTTCAACGCGATACCCAGCGTGCTGCAGCGCCTTGAGAATTCCCACACAGCTGGCCGGTGTGTCCAGACCCACGCCATTGGCCAGACGCCCGTTGCGGCTGGGGTAGTTGGCCAAAATCAGGGCGATGCGGCGGTCTTTGGGGGGTGTCCGGCGCAAGCGCACCCAGTTCGCGGCCAAATCGGCGACAAATTCGATGCGAGAGGGCACCGGCTCATAGACTGCCACCTCTGTTTCCAGCAGGGGGTGCCGGTTTTGCGCGGCTTTAAAAGAAACGGCGCGGCTAATAATTCGCCCGTCCACTTCTGGCAGGGCCACATTCATGGCCACATCTCGCGGCGAAAGCCCTTGGAATCCGGATTCCCACTGCTGTGCTGTGCTGCTGCTGAAAATCACCTGCAGCCAAGGCACGTCTAATTTTGGGATTGGGGGTTTGGGATTTTGGGTGGAATCGCCGGTTGAGGGTTGACTTATGGCAAAACTTGTGGTATTGAGGACAAGCTCGATAGCGGGGCTGTTTTTTGGCTGGAAATATTCCAGCAGTTCCTCTCGCACGTCGGAGTCGCGCAGGGAGGAAAGAAAAACTGGCACGGGTTGCAGGTGCCGGTGGGTTAGGGCTTGACAGAGGGCGTCGATGGGGGCGGTGTTGCCGGCGAGGTAGTGGGCGCGGTAGAAGAGGATGCCGACTTTGGGGGTGGGGGAAAGGGTGTCGGGGGCGGGTGATGCCTGAGGGGGGAGAGGGTAAAGGCCGGCGGCAGGAACTTCTTGGGGTGCCGGTGGGTTGTATTGGTGTCCCAGACAGGCGCGGGCGAGGAATTGCAGGGCGTTGAGGGTATTTTCGACACCGCCAAAGGTGAAGTAGCGCCACAGCTGGTTGACGGTGGAGAGGGGAACGGTGGAGTGGCTGATTAAATCAGGGTCGGGGCGGTCGTCTCCGGGGAGGACAATCAGCGCCGCGCCGGTGCGCTGTGCGGTTTCGCGCACGACTTCCAGTCCGTAAGGCCAGTAGGAGCGCCCGCCGAGGAGGCGCAGGACAATGGCGCGTGCCGGCTGCAGTACGCGCTCGGCATAGGTGTCGATACTGAGCTGTTGCTGCAAGTGGAGGAGGTTGGCCACCCGCAGGGCGGGGAATCCCTCTGGCAGCTGGGAGACGGCGCGAGCCAGGGAAAGAATCTCGGTGTCTGCAGCGGTGAGAAAGACGATGGGTGCCGGTGTCTGGTCGATGAAGATGACGCCTTCGGTTTGGGGGTCCCAACCTCCTGGAGTGGCGGCGATTCGGTGCATGACGTTCCTTTCGTGTGGCGTTAGAGATTCAGCAGCTTGGGCCTTTGGCCCCAGTCCCCAGATTGTGCCCGTCCTCTTTGAGCGCGGCTAAAAAAAATAAAAGAATAATTTTAGCTGATCCGCGTAAAAACAACTGCCTGCGCAGATTACTATAACAGAATAAGTGCCTGAAAAAACGAAAAGCGCACCGGCGCTCGAACACCAGAGAAACCAGAGAGCTGTTCCGGGCTCTGTTGCGAGCGATTAGGCCCGCGTAACTGGAAACTCCGATTGAGCCGGTTACTGCCTGTCGCTCGAGTTTCAGGAAAGGCTTTCCCCTGTCAACTGTCATGCTTGCTGCAAACAAACCGGCTCCAATGCCTAGTTTTCAATTTTTCCGCCGAACCTTGCCTGTGGAGAGCTTCGACCGGCTGCGCGAACTGCTGCTGCAGCAGGCGGCAAAAAGCTCAGGGGAAGGGGCAGTAGCGATCGCAGAAAATATACTTGGCCCTGTGGGACTGGCCCCGGAGCCGCAGGCGGAACGGTTCGCGCTGGTGGTGTCCGGGCGGTTTAGCGGGCTGGTGAGGGGCAAACCGCGCACACCCGCACAGCAGGGAGGGTGGCTTATGGCAAACGAGGCGCTCTATGAGGTGGAGCTAACGTTTGACCGGGAGGAGATCGCCAGCTTCCTGTCGCAGCTGGCCAGCTTTCCGCACTCCAGTCCCACTGCGACCAGTCTGGTAGAGCAAGCGGAAGGCATCCTGAGCGCCAGCGATGGGCGGATGCCGAGTGAGCTGGCGCTGCAGTTGCTGGAGATTCTCGCTCCCTGTGAACCAGAGTTTCCCGCAGCGGAGCTGGTGTACCCGTATGTTTCCGTGTGCCAGCCGGTGGAAGACGCCCTGCGCCTGCAGATTGAACAGGAGCGGCTCCTGAATCAGGTGACAAGCCAGATCCGCCAGAGTCTGGAGCTGCCGGTGATTTTGTCCACTGCGGTCGATCGGGTGCAGCGTTTGCTGCAGGTAGACCGGCTGGCGATCTATCAATTTTATGTCCTTCCCGCCGAGGAGGAGACTCAGGGGAGCCGTTCCGGCGTGGCTGTGGAGCGCGAGAGAGTTAAGAATCCCTCTGCCGTGAGTCCTCTGCGCCCTGAACCGGCTCAGTCTGGCGCATTTAGTGCTGAGCGGAACTGGGGTCGCATTACCTACGAAGCCCGGTCATCGGATGCGATATCAACGGTAGTTAACTGGACGGAAGGGGAGCGCTGCTTTGTCAGCGCTCTCAACTTGCGCAAGAAATATCGCAAGGGGTTCACCCAAGCGATAGAAGATACGGAAATCGCCTATGGTTTCTCGCCGTGCTTTTTGGACTTAATGCGACGGGCGCGGGTGCGAGCTAAGCTGGTAGCGCCGATTGTTGTGGGTGACGAGCTGTGGGGGTTGCTGATTGCCCAGCAGTGCGAAGAGCCGCGCCGGTGGAGCGAGAGTGAGAAAAATTTTCTCAAGGAGATTGCTGAGCACTTGGCGGTGGCGATTCACCAAGCCCAGCTTTATGCTGAGTTGCAGGAGCAGAAACAAACCCTGGAACAGCGGGTGGTGGAGCGCACGCAAGCGCTGCAAGACGCGCTGATTGCGGCTCAAGCCGCCAGCCGCGCTAAGAGTGAGTTCCTCTCGACGATGAGCCACGAGTTGCGCACTCCGCTCACCTGCGTGATTGGCATGTCGGCGACCCTGTTGCGCTGGTCTTTGGGCCAGCTGAATCAGAAGCAGCGGAATTACCTGCAAACTATTCACGACAGCGGGGAACACCTGCTGGAGCTAATTAATGATATCCTCGACTTGTCTCAGGTGGAGGCGGGGAAGACGGTGTTGAATGTCAGTGAGTTTTCCCTGCGCCAACTGGCAGGTCAAAGCTTGCAAGAACTTCAGGATAAAGCCCGAGCCGGTGGGGTGGAACTGGAAATGGATTTAAAAGTCGATCCGCCGCGGGACAGGTTTGCCGCAGACTACAGGCGGATAAAACAAATTGTTTACAATCTGTTGAGCAATGCGGTAAAATTTACTCACGCTGGCGGACAGGTGACGCTGCGGGTTTGGGTGGAGGGACGTGCTGCCCTATTTCAGGTAGAGGACACCGGCATTGGGATTCCAGAAAACCAGCTACCACTGCTGTTTGAGAAATTCCAGCAGCTCGATAGCTCGCACCACCGAAAATATGGCGGCACCGGCTTGGGTTTGGCGCTGACGAAGCAGCTGGTAGAGCTGCACGGGGGCTGGATTGAAGTAGAATCGTCAGTGGGTGAGGGCTCGACGTTTACAGTCTGGCTGCCGGCGCAGCCACTGTCGCCGGCTGTGCCCGCTCTGGCAGCGGAAGCGCCGTCCTTGAGTTCGGCTCGTCTTCAAGGGGGTATTGTGCTGATTGAAGACGATGAAGAGATGGCGACGATGATATGCGATATCCTGACGGCGGCGGGATATCAGGTGGTGTGGCAGATTGAGGGTTCTACGGCGATTGAACAAATTGAGCTGTTGCAGCCTAAGGCGGTGATTGTGGATATGGAATTGCCGGGTATGGACGGGAGTGAAATTATCAGCGATCTGCGCCAGTCGCCGGCTGGGCAAGAGTTGAAAGTTCTGGGTTTGACAGTAAAAATGCCCCATGAGGTGGAAGCGGGAGGGCAGGGGGCGGACGATTTTTTGCTCAAGCCGGTTGAGCCGGCGTTCCTGTTGCAAAAAATCACGCAGCTGACTGCGGCGGGAAGCGATCAGCCGGCAGGGGTGAGTTCTGCGGCGAGGAGGGCCGGTTGGGAAATTTGAGGGGGGATAGGTAAGCCGGTAGATATAAGGCGTTGCACAGAAAGTGGGATGAAGAACCTCACCCCCCAACCCCCTCCCCGTTCACGGGGAGGGGGGGAAGAAGTAGGGTGCGTTCCCCTTTGAGGGAAAACACCCAGAGAGTGTTTTTTGTGATAAGATTGATAAAAGAGTTGAGTCAGTCGAAACAATTAGCGATGTCTGTAGAGCCAGTCATTCAGGAACACATTGAAATCACTCCCGGCGTGTGTGGCGGGAAACCGCGCATTGCGGGCCATCGGATTCGAGTGGAAGATATTGTCATTTGGCACGAACGGATGGGCCTGAGTCCAGACGAGATTGTGTTCCAATACCCAACTATCACTCTAGCTGATGTGTACGCTGCTTTGGCGTATTATCACGATCACATGGAAGAAATCAGGCGACAGATTGCAGAGGGGGAAGCGTTTGGCAGAGAAATGCAGGAGAAAAATCCTTCTCTCGTTCAGCAAAAGCTAAAAAGTCGCCATGTCAAGAACGATTAGATTCCATCTCGATGAAGAACGATTAGATTCCATCTCGATGAAAACGTGAACAGTGCTGTAGCGGATGGCTTGCGCCGGCGGGGCGTTGATGTGACAGCTACGTCAGAAGCCGGACTAATCGCGGCATCAGATGAGGTGCAACTAGAATTTGCGCTGTCTCAGAAGCGAGTAATTTTTACTCAGGATGATGACTTTCTGCGGCTGCATCAGGCTGGGGCTAATCATGCTGGAATTGCTTACTGCATCAAAGAAAGTCGCTCAACTGGGGAAATTATTCGAGGCTTGATTCTAATTTGGGAAGTTCTCGAACCGGAAGAAATGCAGGGACGACTTGAATATCTGTGATTTTAAGAAGCTGTTGGCGAATTAACGGGGGGTTAGACCTCTGGCTAGTTGGCCTGGTTCCTAAGGTCGTGCCGGCACCGCGAGTGCCGGTGTAGATTAAGGGAGAGCCTACCATTAGGATTCATGATTGCATCGGTATTCATTATGCCGGTTTTGGGTTAAAATCGGGGGGCGTATGCTTGGACTGTTATAGCAATAAACAGTTAGTTTAGGACAAGGCATCTCACTCGCTCCTACGGATATTGGGACAGGCAAGATGCCAGGACTACGAGATATATCCGTAGGGTGGGAGTGCGGCTGTAGGCGCTTGCGCCGCGATCAAGAGCGCATGCGCCGATCCACGCTATAGACGCGGAGCGGCTTCCCGCAGGGTACGCCGTGCCTCAATGTATAATGTCCTAACCAATTTGGCTATTGCTATAAATCACACGCCACCCTCTCCCCCACTTTCTTGGCGAAGCTCAGGTGTTGGCGGTTCAAAAAATAAGGGGCAACCCCCCAACAGGATTGCCCCGAAGCGCTGCCCTATGAACAGCGCCAAATTCTATTGAGAACTACGCCTGAATCAGGAAGTCGGAGGCGGAAAGAGATGTGCCGGAACTTAGGGTGGCAAATTGAGCGCCGGTGCCCCAACCGGCAGCCGTGCCATTCTGATTGTAGAACAACTGCCCGTTCGCCGAATTGTAGACGATATCTGCAGCAGAAATGGCAGCAGCATCGTTACTGCCAACAACCGCAAATTCAGTACCTAAGCTACCCCCTGCCGCCGCGCTGATGGCAGTGAAAGTTGTCTTGTCAAGGACAATTTTATCTCCCTGATAAGCCACAAAGTTACTGATGAAATCTATCCCCACACTTGCTGCAACAAAGGCAGCACCCGTATCATAAACGAAGCGGTCGCTCCCCAAACCGCCCGTCAGGGTGTCATCACCGGCACCACCTGTGAGGGTGTCATTGCCATCGCCGCCACTGAGGCTGTTGTTGGCAGTATTGCCGGTTAGCTGATTGTTGAGCGTGTTGCCGGTGCCGTTAATAGCAGCGGTGCCGGTGAGGGTGAGATTTTCTACGTTAGCTGCCAATGTCGTGGTGACGGTGGATTGCACCGTGTCGGTGCCTTCATTCAAGTTTTCCGTCACCACATCACCAGCGCTGTCTACCAGATAAACGTCGTCACCGGCACCACCTGTGAGGATGTCGTTTCCTGCATCCCCGTTGAGCGTATTGTTGGCAGTATTGCCAATAATGCTGTTGTTCAGCGCGTTGCCGGTGCCGTTAATAGCAGCGGTGCCGGTTAAGGTGAGGTTTTCGACGTTAGCAGTCAAGGTATAGGTGATGGCAGATTGCACCAAGTCGTTTCCTTGAGCTGCGAGTTCGGTGACGATATCTCCGACACTATCGACAACGTATGTATCGTTTCCCCATCCGCCAATGAGGGTGTCGTTTCCGAGTCCTCCATCTAAAAGATCGTTATCATCGCCACCATCCAGGGTGTCGTTTCCAGCTAGTCCACTGAGGGTGTCGTTGCCGGCTAATCCATAGATGACATCTGCATTGGCAGTTCCGGTTAAGTTCTCATTGCCAGCAGTACCATTAATAGGAGCGGTTCCCTGAGTTTTGAAATTCCAAGTGCTATTTCCGGTAACACCTGCGAAGTTGTTGCCAGCAATATCCTTAATCGCACCGTTGGCAATTTCAACGTAGTAATCTGTGTTTTGGGCCAAATCTGCCGTGGGGTTAATCGTGAGTTGACTCCCACTGACGGTAACATTACTGCCAGTGACAGCGATGGTTTCCACCACCGAGTTGTCAGACAGTTTCTTGAGCACGATATTGCCGGTGCCTTTTTGTACCGCTTCGCTGAAGTTGACAACTAGGTTAGCGCCTACCGCCACCCCTGTGGCATTATCGGTGGGGGTGAAACTGCTGGCTGTGGGTGCGGTTGTGTCGGCAATATTCAGTTGAATCGAACCGGTAGCACTGCTATAACCATCTACAGCAATTTGATAGGTCGTTCCGGCTGTCGCATTAAGGCTGATACGGCTAGTCAAATTCCCCCCGCCATCATCATCAGAGGCAATCGGATTTAGGGTATTAACCGCCGCTCCGGTGAAAACGGACAAGTAAGTATCAAAATTACTCCCCCCTGTGTCTATCACAAAAGTGCCGCTACTGGGTGCAGTCCAAGACCACCAAGCCGAGTTCGTTGTGCCACTTTGGCTGGGTTCACCTACTTCTCCTGTGGCTCCCACATTTGAGCCGGTTGTACTGAAAGTTGGGCCACTTAGCACAATCCGGTTGGCAAAATTATCATTCAAAACACCTGCTGTTTTGAAATTCCAAGTGCTATTTCCGGTAACACCTGCGAAGTTGTTGCCAGCAATATCCTTAATCGCACCGTTGGCAATTTCAACGTAGTAATCTGTGTTTTGGGCCAAATCTGCCGTGGGGTTAATCGTGAGTTGACTCCCACTGACGGTGACATTACTGCCAGTGACAGCAATGGTTTCCACCACTGATTTGTCAGACAGTTTCTTGAGCACGATATTGCCGGTGCCTTTTTGAATGGCTTCGCTGAAGTTGACGACTAGGTTAGCGCCTACCGCCACCCCTGTGGCATTATCGGTGGGGGTGAAACTGCTGGCTGTGGGTGCGGTTGTGTCGGCAATATTCAGTTGAATCGAACCGGTAGCACTGCTATAACCAT
>NZ_KB235948.1:2513923-2514560 GCF_000332335.1 Kamptonema formosum PCC 10802
ACCTGCGAAGTTGTTGCCAGCAATATCCTTAATCGCACCGTTGGCAATTTCAACGTAGTAATCTGTGTTTTGGGCCAAATCTGCCGTGGGGTTAATCGTGAGTTGACTCCCACTGACGGTGACATTACTGCCAGTGACAGCGATGGTTTCCACCACCGAGTTGTCAGACAGTTTCTTGAGCACGATATTGCCGGTGCCTTTTTGTACCGCTTCGCTGAAGTTGACGACTAAGTTAGCGCCAACGTCAACGCCGGTGGCATTATCGGTGGGGGTGAAACTGCTGGCTGTGGGTGCGGTTGTGTCTGCGGTTTTGAAATTCCAAGTGCTATTTCCGGTAACACCCGCGAAGTTGTTGCCAGCAATATCCTTAATCGCACCGTTGGCAATTTCAACGTAGTAATCTGTGCCTTGCGCCAAATCTGCCGTGGGGTTAATCGTGAGTTGACTCCCACTGACGGTGACATTACTGCCAGTGACAGCAATGGTTTCCACCACTGAGTTGTCAGACAGTTTCTTGAGCACGATATTGCCGGTGCCTTTCTGAATTGCTTCGCTGAAGTTGACGACTAAGTTAGCGCCAACGTCAACGCCGGTGGCATTATCGGCGGGGCTGAAACTGCTGGCTGTAGGAACTACG
>NZ_KB235948.1:2514660-2594040 GCF_000332335.1 Kamptonema formosum PCC 10802
AACGTCAACGCCGGTGGCATTATCGGTGGGGGTGAAACTGCTGGCTGTGGGTGCGGTTGTGTCTGCGGTTTTGAAATTCCAAGTGCTATTTCCGGTAACACCTGCGAAGTTGTTGCCAGCAATATCCTTAATCGCACCGTTGGCAATTTCAACGTAGTAATCTGTGTTTTGGGCCAAATCTGCCGTGGGGTTAATCGTGAGTTGACTCCCACTGACGGTGACATTACTGCCAGTGACAGCAATGGTTTCCACCACTGAGTTGTCAGACAGTTTCTTGAGCACGATATTGCCGGTGCCTTTCTGAATTGCTTCGCTGAAGTTGACGACTAAGTTAGCGCCAACGTCAACGCCGGTGGCATTATCGGCGGGGCTGAAACTGCTGGCTGTAGGAACTACGGAATCTAAGGCTTTGTTAATATTCAACCGGCCCCCTGAAACCGACTTACCAGCCAGGGCGGAAATGGGGTCAGTTGTTTGCATCAGCCGGTCTTTAATTTGCTGTGCTGTCCAAGTCGGATTTTGAGACCACAGCAACGCCGCCGCCCCTGTCACATGGGGAGCTGCCATTGAAGTACCTGATTTGTAGTCGTAGCCTCCTCCGGGTATGCTGCTATAAATATCTGAACCGGGCGCTCCTAAATCTACAGTGGTGGCTCCATAGTTAGAGAAAGAGGAGAGTCCATCGGTGCGGGTGGTTGAGGCAACAGAGATAATATTAGATAGGTTGTAGCTGGAGGGATAATTAGGCGTTGTGTCAGTGTTCAGTCCACTATTGCCAGCCGCCGCAATGAATAAAGATCCCTGCTGTCCGGCAGTATTGATGGCATCATATAAGGCTTGGCTATAGTCCCCACCACCCCAAGAATTATTGGTGAGTTTGACTCCTTGTGCTGTTGCATAGTTAATTGCCAAAATCGCATTGGATATCAAACCTGAACCCGTATCATCTAGAAACTTGATGGGCATAATCTTGGCATTCCAGGCAACCCCTGTCACCCCAACACCGTTATTGCCTTTTCCGGCAATGGTTCCCGAAACATGAGTGCCATGTCCCTGCCCATCCATCGGGTTATTGTCGTTATAGGCAAAGTCCCAGCCGCGAGTGTCATCTATATATCCGTTCTTGTCGTCATCGATGCCATTTCCTGCGATTTCCCCTGGATTTTGCCAGATATTCCCCACCAAGTCGGGGTGGTTGTAATCAACTCCCGTATCAATAACGCCGATAACTAAGTTGGGATTTCCCTTTTGAATATCCCACGCTTCCGGGGCGTCGATGTCTGCATCGGGTGTTCCCCCACTTTGACCTGTGTTGTTGAGTCCCCATAATTGGGGATAACCAGGGTCATTGGGACTGGTGGCTTGGGGTGTAATTGTCCCTGAATTTGCTGCGGGCGAAGTTGTCTGTTTGGGATCGTTAAGTGTGATGATGCGATCCTCTTCTATATATTGAAAGCGAGAATCGTTTTGATAAGCGGATATGGCTTGTGCGGCGGTTCCTTTTGGAATCTGCCAAATTTGAATCCCAAGTCGTTCTGCGTTGGTTACTTGTGTGACTCCAAGTTGCGCTTGCAGACTGGTTACTGCACTCGCACTAGCGGTGGGATTCAGTTTGACAATTAGACGGTCGGTGGTCAAGCTATTAGTCGGCATAATTCAAATCCTGCATTGAGAATGGACTTTCAGCAGCTAAACGGGTTTGACAGACTATATTCTGCCACAACCGGCAGTAACTCAAATCACGTTCATCTGCGATCTTGTTGTAGGTGGCCGCACCGGCATCCTAAAAATAGGCCGTTTGGGCGGTTTCGATTCTCTTTCACTCATCGCCTGGGCGGAGACTCAGGCTTCTGATGGAGTAAACTGGTGCGCCACTCAGGCTATAGTCGCTCTGATATGCCGGCGGCGGGATGTCAATCACCTCGCCACTTGCGCCACTGGCTGGGAGATTTTTGATGGCCACACCGGGAGTGATTGCGTCAGCCGGTTCTGCATTCCCGCACTCACTGGTGAAGGAAGAATTGAGACATTTCTCCCAAGTGTGGCCCGACGATGGCACGAAATAGTCAAACATGGCACTGACCTCGGTATACTAACTTCAGCTGGCGTGTTCTATCTGAACCTGATAACAGCCTAACTGTGGCACCAGGGAGCAGGTGCACAACATGCGTTAGCAATTTGGTTAGCAATTCGGTTAGAATTTTGGTTGTGAATTTCCTGAAGATTTCCCGAAATGGCATCTACCCCAAACCCACCTTCAGAGGATTTTGCCGGCGCGGCAAATGACTGGGATCTAGAAAGGCTCTACGAAAAGCTCGCCCGTGCTAAGAAAGAATGGGCCTCTCACACAAGAGCGGGACTGACACCGACTGAAAAGCTGCACCTGCGGGGATTGCTTTGCGGCTGCAGTCCAGCTGAAATCGCGGAAAAACTGCCTAAAGACCGCCGGGGGCTTGAGGCTAACCTGAGTAGAGGCTTGTATCGCTATGTGGAAATACTGACAGGGCGAGAGCCAAACACGCTCTCCAACTGGAGAGACGTTATTGACTGGCTGGATGCGGCGGGATATAGAACTGGCCCATCAGCCCGCCGGGGCCAAGATTGGGACGGTGCGCCAGACGCTTCGGTTTTTTATGGGCGCACCGGCGAACTGGGGAACCTGGAACAGTGGATTGTGCGAGAGCGATGCCGGTTGGTGGCCATTTGGGGCATGGGGGGGATTGGCAAAACGGCTCTGGCGGCTCGCATGGCCCAACAGACCAAAGATAAATTTGAGTATATTGTCTGGCAAAGTCTGCGCCACGCCCCACCGCTAAACGAACTCCTGGCCAACCTGATACAATTCCTGGCCAACCGGCAGGAAACGGATTGGCCAGCAACTGTTGCTGGTCGCGTCTCGCGACTGATGGAGTATTTGCGCACTCACCGGTGTCTGGTGGTGCTCGATGAGTGGCAATCCGTCCTGCGCCCAGGGCAGCCGGCTGGCCACTATCTGGATGGGTATGAGGAGTATGGGGAGCTCCTCAGACAGGTGGGAGAATCATCCCACCAAAGTTGCTTGCTGCTGGCGAGTTGGGAGAAACCTAAAGAAATTGCCGTTTTGGAAAGCCCAAACTTATCCGTTCGCTCCTTTCCGCTGAAGGGTTTAGGGGAAGCAGCCAAGGAAATCCTCAGAGAAAAGGGTTTATCTGAACAGGAGAGATGGGAAGAACTCATTAGAGCTTACGGTGGAAATCCCCTAGCCTTAAAGATGGTGGCTGCCACTATTCAGGATGTGTTTGCCGGCAGCGTTTCGGAGTTTTTAAATAAATCCCTGTATTTGGGAGATTTTGAATATTTGCTGTACCAGCATTTTAAGCGCTTGTCCGAGTTTGAAAAAGAAATTGTGGGCCGGCTCGCTAACCGGCAGCCCCTTTCCATCAGCCAGTTGCGAGAGGACATGCAGCTAGAAGGCGCAACAGAATTGCTGAAAGCTCTGGAATCCTTGGTGCGGCGCTCCCTCATCGAAAAAGTTAAAGAAAGCAGTGAAATGCTTTACACGGTGCAGCCGGTGGTGGTAAAATATGTGAGCAATCAATCTTCGCGCCGGTGAACCGTATCGTGCGGGGTAGGGGGTGTTCTCAAGTGAAGCAGCCATGATTGAGCCGGGAATGTTACTGCAAAACCGATATCAGGTGATTCGACGCCTGGGCGAAGGGGGCTTTGGCGCTACTTTCGAGGTGGAGGATGCCGGCACGCCGAAAGTCCTGAAAGTCCTAATGGATAATTATCCCAAATCTGTCTCTCTGTTTAACCGGGAAGCGGAGGTATTGAAGAAACTGCGCCATCCAGGGATTCCCAGAGTGGAGCCAGATGGGTACTTCAAATTTGAGCCAGGGGATAGCGCCGAACCATTGCACTGTCTGGTAATGGAAAAGATTGAGGGGCATAATTTGCAAGAGTGGCTGCGAGACAATCAACCCATCTCGCAAGAGCGAGCAATTGACTGGTTAAAACAGCTGGCAGAAATTCTGGATAAAGTCCACCAGCAGGATTACTTTCACCGGGATATAAAACCGGACAATATCATGCTGAAACCGGAGGGTAAGCTGGTGCTGATTGACTTTGGGGCTGTTCGGGAGATCACAGACACTTATGTGCGCAAAATCGCCGAAAATGACCCGATAACGCTGGTTGGCACATCTGGCTATGTGCCCCCAGAGCAAGTCGAGGGTTGCGCTGTGCCGCAATCCGATTTCTTTGCGCTGGGCAGAACTTTTGTTCATTTGCTGACCGGCGATCCTCCCAATAAATTTCGCAGTCACGAACAAACCGGCGAGCTGATTTGGCGTCACAGCGCCACGCATGTTTCGGAGTCGCTGGCAGATTTGATTGATTTGCTGATGGCGAGGAAGCTAGAAAATAGACCCTCAAACCCTCAAGTTATTTTACATCATCTGTCAGAGATTGAAAAGAGGTTGCCGGTACTCTCACCGGCTGTGGGGCGTCAGGATGCCGGCAAGATAAAGCTGAGAGCTATTGGGGTTACAATTGGGGTGGCTGCGTCGATAGTGCTGGGGTTCGCTCTGGTGCGACTGGCGACGCCCCAAATCGGTACTTTTATCAATAATATGGGGTATGATAGTTATCAGGCCGGTGATTTGGCAACTGCGGAGTTTTACTTCAAGTTGGCGATGGGATTGAACCCAGACCTCAGGATGGATCACTACAAGCGAGGAGCAACCTGCGAAATGCTTGAGGATTATAATTGTGCTCGCAGGGAGTACCGGCTTGCCATACAGGATGCCGGCGATCCCGCCGCACCCTACGCCCTCAACAATTTGGGTCGCTTGTCCCTGACTGTGGACAGAGACTCTGATGCGGCTCTTAGATGGCTTTTGCAAGGCTTGGAACTAGCTCAGGATATCACGCTGAAATCCGATTTGCACAAAAATGCCGGCTGGGCGTATCTGCAGAAAGCTCGCTATGCCGAGGCTAAGTCTCACCTCCAGAAGGCTATTGATATCGACGCTCAAAACGCTGCCGCTCACTGCTTTCTGGCACAGGTGCTGGAGAGCCTTGACGACAAAACCGGCGCACTGGTAGAATGGAAAAACTGTTTGACAGTTGCTCCGAAAGACCGCAGACCAGAAGTGGAGAAGTGGAGGGAGTTAGCACGCCAGCGCCTAAAGGCTAAAAGAATTAAATGAAAACCGGCAATCGCACTTATTTGCCTGATGCCTCACCCCACCCCCCAACTCCTTCCCCGTGAACGGGGAAGGGGGGAAGAAAGAGAAGAGTATATAGGACAAAATCAGACGGAATAAATGTGAGATAGGATAAATTCTGTTTCTAAGAGATGAGTGATCAATAGGCGATAAATGTAAAAGTGATAGCAGCAAACTGCAGAGAACCGGCAAGGGAGATAAACTGAAACTGCTGATTGAGCGCGGGTGAAAACCGGCACTGCGAGTATCTCACACGCCACAAAGTTAACATCGAGATGCCGGTGCGAACCTCTCCCTCCAAACCCCTGTCGCTTTCCGCCAAAAGACGCCAAAAGACGCCGGACCGGCATCCCGCCTGTCCCAACCCAAAAAGCGTAGGACCGGCATCCCCCCTGTCCCAACAGGGGCTAAAGCCCAACTACGAACTTTTGGGCTAAAGCCCAACTACGAACGGGCCAGCCCCCTATGGCCCAACATCCCCCTCTGGGACACCGGCGCGGATGCCAGCCCTCACCCCCAACCCCTCCCGCACCCCTCTCCGCCCCCCACTGGGCCGTGTCCCAGCGGTATTCTGAGAAATCGTTGCAAAACTTTACAATTTTTGTTACACTCACTCTCAGATAGCAGTAAAAATTTATATGGAACCCACACGGCAAACTCGACTGATACAGTTTTTGCAAGAAGAGTTAGCGGTGCCGGCGGCTGCAATTGGCATAGTTTTGCGGCATCGCGAGTACAGCTTAAACTTGTTACCCGTGATTCTTTGGCAATATGGATTAGTGACCACAGAACAGCTAGATAGAATATTCGATTGGCTGGAAACCGCCTCCCCCCTTCCCTGCTGAAGATTGCCACCCAGACAAAGGGGCGTCTGGCCCCCTGACCGGGTGGGGGCTTCCAGCAATATTGTGCGGGGAAGGAAGCAATCCCCACCCAAAGAGGGCTTGAAAATCCCCCAACAAGACCGAACCGCCAACCTTCGGCAATCACTACATTCCCAAAAGTTGCAAGCTTGTGAGAGAGTAAAAGTGGCGAACCTGGATTCCGAAATGTCAACGATTAAAAGTATGCGATCGGATAGAGTCAAGCTGAACCCATACGGGTTAAAATAATAGCCATATAATCTCAAAAAGGATGAATGACAAACGATGAGTATTAAAGACAAGCCACAACCCTCTCGCAATCGACTGATTGGCAACATTCTCTTCTTAGTGGGGGTTTTGTTCCTGCTGGCCAACCTGTTTTTGCCGCAGCTGTTTGCCCCGCCGATTCCGCGAGTGCCCTACAGCCTGTTCATTGACCAGGTAGAAGACGGGAAAGTGGCGCGGGTTTTCGTGGCGCAAAACGAAATCCGATACCAGGTGAAACCGGAGGGAGAGCAGCCGGCTCAAGTCCTCTCCACCACCCCTATATTTGACATGGAACTGCCCAAACGGCTAGAGGCAAAAGGGGTTGAGTTCGCTGCCGCCCCGCCGCCCAAAAATACCTGGTTCACCAGTATATTGGGATGGGTGCTGCCGCCGCTGATTTTTGTGGCAATCTTCCAGTTTTTTATGGGGCGCGGTGCCGGTCCGCAAGGAGCGCTTTCGATTACCAAAAGCAAGGCTAAGGTTTATGTAGAGGGCGAAGCCACCAAAATCACCTTTACTGATGTCGCCGGCGTCGAAGAAGCCAAAGTCGAGCTAGCCGAAATCGTGGAATTCCTGAAAAATCCGCAGCGCTTTACGGCAATTGGGGCGCGGATTCCCAAAGGCGTGCTGCTGGTTGGGCCTCCGGGCACCGGCAAAACACTCCTGGCAAAAGCCGTCGCGGGAGAAGCCGGCGTGCCTTTCTTCAGCATATCAGGTTCCGAGTTTGTAGAACTGTTTGTCGGTGCCGGTGCGGCTCGCGTGCGCGACTTGTTCGAGCAAGCGAAAAAGAAAGCCCCGTGCATTATATTTATCGACGAACTTGACGCCATTGGCAAATCCCGCGCCACCGGCGGTTTCATGGGCGGAAACGACGAGCGCGAGCAAACTCTCAACCAGTTGCTGACTGAAATGGACGGCTTTTCTGCCGCCGGCGCGACAGTCATCGTGCTCGCCGCCACCAACCGCCCCGAAACCCTAGATTCCGCCTTGCTGCGCCCCGGACGGTTTGACCGGCAAGTGCTGGTAGATCGCCCCGACTTATCCGGTCGCTTGGCAATTTTAGAAATCTACGCCCGCAAAGTCAAGCTGGGTTCCGATATTGATTTAAAAACCCTCGCAACCCGCACCCCCGGATTTGCCGGTGCCGACTTGGCGAACCTCGTCAACGAAGCCGCCCTCCTCGCAGCGCGGGCGCGGCGCGACACTGTCTCCCAAGCTGACTTTAATGAAGCCATCGAGCGCGTGGTTGCCGGTTTGGAAAAGAAAAGCCGCGTTCTCAACGAGAAAGAGAAAAAGATTGTCGCCTACCACGAAGTCGGTCACGCCCTCGTTGGCGCACTGATGCCCGGTGGCAGCAAAGTTGCTAAAATCTCGATCGTCCCTCGCGGAATGGCAGCCCTCGGCTACACCCTGCAAATGCCTACGGAAGACCGCTTCTTGATGGATGAAGGGGAAATTCGCGGTCAAATTGCCACCCTGCTGGGAGGTCGCGCTGCAGAAGAAATTGTCTTTGGCAGCATCACCACCGGCGCAGCCAATGACTTGCAGCGAGCCACAGATTTGGCAGAGCGAATGGTGACCATGTACGGGATGAGCAAAGTGCTGGGTCCCCTGGCGTATGAAAAGGGCGCGCAGAACAACTTCCTGGGAGATGGTGGGATGAATCCCCGCCGCAGTGTCAGCGACCAAACGGCAAAAGCCATTGATGAGGAAGTGAAGGAGATTGTGGAAAATGCCCACCAGCAAGCGCTGGCGATTCTCACGCAGAACCGGGAGCTGATGGAAAAGATTGCCGGTGAAATCTTAGAGACTGAGGTGATTGAGGGGGATGAATTGCAAAGTCTCCTCAGCCAAGTGCACCCCGCCGATCAGGTGCCGGTGCCGGTGTAGGAGAACCTCACCCCCTAACCCCCTCTCCGCACGCGGAGAGGGGGAACAAGAAGGCTCTCTTTCCCTCGTTTTTTTTATAAACCGCTCCTGTTCCGGTTACGCCAAGGAAAGACAGATTTTGCCAGGGGCCAGAAACCCGGTTTCTTAAAGAAACCGGGTTTCTGCACTCTCACAACTCAAATATTGAGAAGATCCGCCTCTCTAAAGCTATTCCTCACCCGTCAGTTTCTTAGAGATTTTCTCTGCCGCTGACCGGCAGAACAGCTGTCTACCTGTGCGGCCAGCTTGTTTGAGCGATGGCTCAACTCCAGATATCGACTCGCCTACTGGGGCTGTATCCCCGGCAGTATGCAAGAGGCGACAGGAGCGAGAAAATGCTGCGTCCGGTATTCCGGCGACCTTGATAAGCATTAATACTTCGCCAGCTCACTTTATTACAATCTTAGTAAGGAACTTATAACCCGCTGCTATCTGTCTGCAAGACAGCCAACAAGTGAAAGGTTGTCTAAAATGCTAAAATTGCTTGTTCGTTATCTGCCCGCTCTAGCCGGCTTATCAGTTTTGGGGCTTTCAGTATCTCCTAGCTTAGCTCTTGTTACCCGAAATACCGCCGTTCTAGTCAATAGCGGGTCAACGAATACAATTGGCTACCGGATTTATCTGTCTCCTTCGGGGGAAGCTAGCTATGTTGATGGAAACGGACAGAAGACAGGTACAGTCCCTGAACGCATAGTCAAGAAATTCTTTCAACAGATTCAAGTAGATATGCCGCTGTCGCAATTGCCAGTCAAGCAACCTTGCATTAAATCTACTTCTTTTGGAACGGAGACTTTTGTATCATTTAATGGCGAACAGTCTCCGGATGTGAGCTGTCCAGGGAATCGTAAAGCCGAAAAACTTTTTACTGACGCTAGTGAAATTGTGCAGTTCCTTCACGTAACGAATGTTCCAAGAAGCCAAGGGCAAGAACTTCCCCCGCAGGTTTTCTAAGCTGCAACGGCCAGTTGATTGAAAAGCTGTTTCCTAAACAAGCGCGTCTTTAGCTCAATTGGTCACTTTAATCCAGTGAGGGATGGGCTGACAGACGCGGCTGGAACAAACTTCCCAGACTCCGCTCTGGGAAGAGAATTATTATTGTTCAGGACTTACGCAAAGCCTCTATCTGTAGGGTGGGGCACGCGAAGCGCGCAACCCACCACACAATTGAGTGGCGTAAGTCCTGTTTTTAATAAACCGCCAAGACGCCATAGACGCGCCAGCGGCTTGCCCGTTGGGTAGAGCGCCAAGGAAAGAAAAGAGAGAGGGTTCTTACAAATGATTTAGAACTGCTATAGTGGGAGAATTGAAATACTCCCTCCTTTTATTATGGCAGATGATTCTGTGAGTGTGATTGAAAGCCTCCGTGGGGGGCTGATTGTATCGTGCCAAGCACCGGCAGACTCGCCGCTGCACGAACCGGCAGTTATTGCCGCAATGGCGCAAGCTTCTCTAAACCAGGGCGCAGCCGGCGTGCGGCTTGACACACCGGCACACGTCACGGCAGTGCGCCAGCGTGCCGGTGCCGGTGTTCCCATCATTGGGCTGTGGAAGCAGCAATTGCCCGGATATGAGGTGTATATCACTCCCCTGTTCCAGCACGCCATTGCGATCGCCTTTGCCGGTGCGGATATCATCGCCATTGACGCCACGCTGAGAGAGCGCCCAGAGCCGGTAGCGACGACAGTTGAGCGGATTCACGATGCTTTGGGGAAATTGGTGATGGCGGATGTGGATACGATTGAGGCGGCGATCGCAGCGGCGGATGCCGGTGCTGACTTGGTGGGCACAACTCTCTACGGCTACACCGGCCCCACAAAACACCTGTCCCCCCCCGGATTTGACCTCCTGGCGCAGATGGTGGAAAAACTCAGCGTGCCGGTGATTTGCGAGGGGGGAATTGCCTCACCGGCAATGGCGAAACAAGCCCTGGACATGGGAGCTTATGCCGTCGTTGTCGGGACAGCAATCACCGGCATTGACTTGCAGGTTAGAGCCTATAAATCAGCCCTGAGTGGGGGCTAAGCTATCTCTCCGCTCACCTCTTGCAGGGGCGGGGCGAACCCGAAATATTTGTGACACAGCTCACAACTGTCAGAAACCCGCCCCCGCCCCGGCTCCTACAGATAAGGATCTATCATAATTTCACCTGAGCTCCCCTTTCTATAAAGATTTGTTAAATCCTGACGCCAGACACAGAAAATTTGTCAGACTCTCACTACACTAGGGATAAGCGTTGCACATTAGGGGTATAACCTCCTCTCTTTCTCACCCTCCCCGTTAACGGGGAGGGGGTAGGGGGGTGGGGTGAGGCAGCATGCCGGCAAACAGTAAATAGTTTTGCATCATCCTGGTGCAGCGGCGTCAGCGCTGCTTTTCTGGGATTGGGTTCCTGTCCCTGTCAGCCTGAAAAAACCTGAAAGGATTTCAGCTATGAAAAACAAGCTCAATAACATATTCTCAGCAATATTTTGGCTGTGGAATATTATCTTTTTAGCAGCCGTCTATGTGGGGATATTGCCCTGGATTGCGGTGCCACTGGCAGAGGCTACCATCGCCGGCTTGATTCCCGGTGAATTCCTCATCACCCTGGCGGCGCTGATCGCAGTGCCAACAGCATGCACCCTTCTGGGATGGTGGCGTTTCCGCAAACAGCCCCTGCAGCTGATACGTCTATTTTATGGCGTAGAAGCGCCCCTGTTTCTCCTCTGCCTGATCCGCCTGTTCCTGCTGCGGGAGCTCACCCCCGCCAGCACCCTAATTGTCGGCGCGGCGGCTATCTGTATCGCGGCATTTCTCGCCGAACTGCTGTGGGGCTGCGCAGAGCGCAATCAGCCGATCGCTTGGGCGCAACTGCTCGCTCACAGCTTAATGCTGCTATTCGGTTTGTATGTGGGAGTGCTGCTGCTGTTTTATGCCGTGCCGGCAGCCCAAGCTGTTGTGTTCGGAGCCTTCTGGTTCTTGGGGGAACTTGGGCGGATTTTGATTTCAAGGCCACTAGAAGCGCTCCAGGTTACTCTAAGCACCTTTCTATTGTTTCTCCTCTTTGGCTTTAGCGCGACGCTCTTCCTTGCGATGCCATCAGCGCTGGCAACATTTTACATTCACGCCGGCTATCGCATCGGGCGCAATTTTGCCTCCCAGTACGGGCAAAAACGCGCTTTAGCCGGCTCTTTAGCCGCCGTGACCGCCTCGCTGGCCCTCTTCGTCTCATTGCAGCAACAGCCCCAGATACAGGCATTCCAGCTCCTGGACAAGCCGGCGCAAACGGACAGCGCCAGGGCAGAAATTGTGGCAAAATCAGATGTAATTCGCGCCGGACTGGTTAACGCCTACTTGTCCTCGTATCGCTATCTCAGCAGCATCGAAGAAAATGACCACATCCGCGTCATGTACCGCAACACCTTTGGTTTGCCAGAGGAACTCTGCCAGTTTTTACAAGACAGGTACAACCAGCTGATGTCGCCATTTTTGTACAGAGGCTCTCTTCGGACAGATAGCGAAAAAGCAGAAAAGCTCTATGCCGAATTCTTTGACGCCCCCATTCAAAAAGCCGAACAGCCGGCAATCTTGCACGCCTTGCAATCCACCGTCAATCGCGACGACGCCAAAGCCGGTCTGCTGAATATCGGGCAGAAAAAAGTCTGGCTAGCCCAGCAACAGGTAACAGTACAGCCGCAAGGAGACTGGGCGAATGTAGAAATCTACGAGGTGTATAAAAATCAAACCGCCGATCGAGAAGAGATACTCTACTACTTTTCCCTGCCAGAAAGCGCCGCCCTCACAGGAGTGTGGCTGGGTGACACCAATAACCGAGAAAAGCGTTTCCCCTTTACAGTTTCGCCGCGCGGAGCCGCTCAGAAAGTCTATAATGAACAAGTCAGGCGGCAAGTCGATCCAGCGCTGCTCGAACAGGTGGGCCCGCGCCACTATCGCCTGCGAGCATTTCCGGTTCCCCCTCCATTAACCCCCTGGGAGAGGAAAAATTCAACTCAGCGACCGACCGAAATGCACCTGTGGCTGACGTATAAAGTGATGCGGCAAAAAGAAGGGTGGGCGCTGCCGAAATTAGGGGAAAAACGCAACATCTTCTGGACGGAGGACACCCAGCGCATCCGCAATGGAAAAGCCGTAAAAGGTGACGGGGAGAACTGGTTGGAAGCTTTCTTGCCGGCAGAAGGGCAATACTCGCCGGCACCGCATCAGGTTAACTTGCCAGATGGCTACCGCATCTCCGCAAAACCGCTAGCTGAAAAAGAATACTCCCTCCCCCAAGGCAAGCGATTTGCAATCGTTCTCGACAGTTCCCGCAGCATGATAGCACACGCAAAGGAAGTGAGTGAGACATTCAAATGGTTGCAGAAACACGGCTTTGCTGACGGCAGCTTCGCCAACAGTGATGCCGATCTGTACGTCACTTCCGCCAACGGTGCCCAACCGAAGCGCTTCGACGACATCAACAGCTTTAATGCAGCAAAGATGACATTTTACGGCACACTTCAATATAAGCAGATGCTGCGGCAGTTCGCACAGTTGCGAGGCGATACGCGCTATGATGCTATCTTGCTGCTCACAGATGAGGGCAGTTATGAACTGTCCGATGACACTAAAGATGTGCCGCAGATAAGCGCGCCGCTGTGGCTGGTGCATCTGGGAGCATTCCCGCGCGCTTACGATGATGTTACCTTAAAAGCAATTCAAGACAGCGGTGGGGGAGTGTCTGCGGAACTCCCAGAGGTTTTGCAGCGAATCGCAACCAAAGCCACTTTGGGTAAATCTGCAGTGAGTGTGCTGGATGGCTATGCTTGGTTTGTGGAAAAGCCGGCGAGCCAGACACAAAAAGCTACAGCCAAGAATGCGCCTTCCCAGCCGGTAAAGGCGACACCGGCGGTTGTCCAGAACAAGGGGGAAAATGGTTTTGAACCCCTAGCAGCGCGACAGCTGGTACAGGCGCTCAGCAAAAAGACAGACGGAAATCAAATCGCCGATTTGGATGCTATTCATGCCGTCGCGAAAACCTTCAATATTGTCACCCCTTACTCGTCGATGATTGTGCTCGTCAATGACGAGCAGCGGGAGGCACTCAAACAAGCCGAAGCGGAAAAAGACCGTTTCGATCGCAAGGTGGAAGACGGGAAAGAGCAGCTGACTAAACCTGAGAATCCTTTGAATACCGGCGTTCCCGAACCGGCAACCCTTGCCGGTTTAGCTGCCGGCACCCTCTTTTTGATTGCCCGCCGCAACCGGCGCACTAAGAAGGTGAGTTAAAGAGTGAGAAACCCGGTTTCTTTAAGCAACCGGGTTTCTGGCAGCGTCTCTACAAATTGGCTTCTTCACCTTCCACCGGCACCCTTCTCCTCAGAATAATCATTTCCCCGCCAATCACCGGACTGCGAGCCACCAAACTGCCTGTGGTATCAGTAATATCTAGCTTGCTGAAATCCAATTGTTTCGCCCGCGCAAACATTTCAGCCGCTAACTTATTCTGCCGAGATTCTGCTATATTATACCACTTATCGCCAACTTTGACAACCAAAAGACTGCCCTGGAAATTGGCTTCAATCGACTGAATCAGCCCCTCTGCGTATTCGCGGGTGACTTCAGCCACTTGCTCCTGAATTGAGGCAATCAGCCGCTGTTCTGGCGTTAATTCCGGTTCCGGTTGTGGCACCGGCTCGGCAGCCACCGGCGCAGGTTCTTCCGGAGCAGTCAATTCCGGGGGAGCCCCCACGCCTGAGGGCGGCGGGACTTGCGCCACCTCCGCCGGCTTCGGCGACAGCAGCGCCGATCCAGTCCACAGCACCAGGGCGAGAATGCCGGCAATCGCCCCAGTCAGCCCCCAGTCGGGCAACTTTTCGCTCACAGATGCCGGCAGCCGAGAGCGCACCAGGCGCAAAACACCCAGCCACCGCTCCCAGAGGCTGTCGAGCGCCGGACGGAGTTGCTCGAGCACCGAGGGCTGGGGCTGCGCTGGGGGTGGCGCTTCCAATTTTTCCACCGCCCTTTCCAGCAGCTGAATCGTGAATCTCAGGACTTTAACACTCTGGACTTTGAGAGCAGACGGCTTCTGGGGTGGCTGCTGGCTCGCCGCCGGCTGCTCAGGCGGCTGGGGCGCGGGTGTCTGCGGCTGAGGCTGTTCTTGTTCTGGCGGGTTCGGCTGGTTTTCGGTCATCGGATTTCCCTTAAAATCGGCAAAATCTGTGCGTTTGCGATAAATTCTCATCGGGGCGCTCCCTGCCTAATCTATCATTTCTGGTTCCCGCGCCGGAACCCCACCCCCCACCCCCCTCCCCAAAAGGCGTAGGACAGGCGTCCCGCCTGTCCCCTCTCTGTCCCTCTCTCTGTCCCTCTCTGACCGCCGGCTTTCGGGTTGCGGGAGAGATTTTATGTTTAATTTAGTCTGTATATAGCGGTTTTCATCCGAGGTGAGGTCCTGAGAAACCCGGTTTCTTAAAGAAACCGGGTTTCTGGCATCTACTTCATCTAACTGAACCCCGCTTTATTTATGGCTTTTCTGAACTTGTCTAGCTCCCACTCACTATGACTATTAAACGCCGTCAGTTTCTGGCTTTATCTGGCTTCAGCTTGGGTTTCGCTTTGCTGGGAAACTCACTCTTCGGGAAAAAGATCTGGGGTGCCGGTGGCTTCGCAGTCGCTTCTAGTCTGGAAGAAGAAACTCTCATCGCCAATTTGCGGCTGAGCGAGCCAATTTTGCGATTTGTCGCGGTGGCGGACACCGGCACCGGCGGGGGCGGACAGTATGCCGTCGCCCGCGCCATGACTCGCTACCGCGAGCAACACCCTTTTGATGTCGCTATTCTTGCCGGTGACAACATCTACTACAACGGCGAAATCGAGAAAATTGGCGAGGCTTTTGAACAACCCTACAAGCCGCTGCTGGACTCAGGGGTGAAATTTTATGCCTGTCTCGGCAATCACGACATCCGCACCGGCAATGGCGACGCCGAAGTGCAGTATGCCGGTTTTAACATGCAAGGGCGATACTATACGTTCCGCCGCGAGCCGGTGCAGTTTTTTGCTTTGGACACCAATCCTAACGCTGACTGGGAAACTCAGCTGGCGTGGTTAGACAAGGAACTCAGCCGCAGCGACGCCCCTTGGAAAATTGTCTTTGGGCACCATCCCGCTTATTCTGCCGGTTTGCACGGCGGGAGCACGCGCGTCAGAGAAGCTTTGGCACCGCTTTTTCAAAAATACGGCGTCCATCTGTATATCAATGGTCACGACCACAATTATGAACGCACTCGCTCTATTAATGGTACGACATACCTGACTTGCGGTGCCGGTGCCGATCTCAGGCCGGTGGGGCGTTCAGAGGTGACGGCGCGTTCTGCCAGCCAGTTGAGTTTTGTCGCGCTGGATGTGTATGCCGGTCATATTTTGATGAGTGCGATTGATGCGGACAATGAAATTTTTGATCAGGGGGTGGTTCAATTGCAGCCGGCATAACTGGGACGCCGGTGTTTGATTAAAAATCCACGGTAAGAAACCGGGTTTCTCCGTCACAAGAAAGCCGGTTTTTCAGATTTCTTCACCGGCACAACCGCCACGCCGGCAACTTCCCTCCATAGGGGCCCTCAATCGGGGCAATGGCCACCCCCACCGCTGTGCTACACCTCAGAAACCCGGTTTCTTTAAGAAACCGGGTTTCTCAGTACCTCACTCAGTGCAAAACAAGTCCTCTGAAAAAAAACTTGCTTTCTAGAGCTGGCTGTGCTAAACTCAATATCAGATCGCTAAACTACGGTATATCTATCGACTTACCGTAGTTTAAGGTGGCCAGAGGCGGATCTGAAAAACCGCAGGCAGGTATGGCGAACACGCCCTGGGTCAAGATCGGGCTTTGCCCAGACATGCGAATAGCTCCATTAAATGTGGGGGTGGTATTGGAAACTATGTCCGTAAACTCTTTAATTAACCAGCTCGGAATCGACGACTTCATTATCGAGCTGATGCGCATCCCGCAGCGACATCTGCAAATCGACCGGCTCAAAGACTTGGTGGCGCAGCTGCAAATCAACAGCTTCCTGCTGACACCGCACATACATTTCTGCAACGCCGGCTATACGCGCAATCTCCTGTGCCGGACCTCCCGGTTTGACATGCTAGTTTTGTGCTGGCTGCCCGGGCAAATGACAGCAATCCACGACCATGCCGGTTCGCTCAACGTCACCCGCGTTTGCAGCGGAACCCTCACCGCGCGGCTGTTCCAAGTGCGTGACCGACCGGTGCCTGGGCGAGCGTTCGTGGAACTGAAGATGGAACAGCAGCTGGGCGACAACGAATTATCCCTGGTTGAGCGCAACGATATCCACCAGCTAGCGAACATGACGGAGCAAAAACTCGTCACACTGCACGTATACGCGCCGCCCCTGAGAAACATCACTGTTTACAATTCTTACTCCGGTCTGATCGAGCCGGTGGCGCTGCGCTACACTCTCGAAGATGACTTTGCTTGACTTTGCTTGACCCCACTCAAAGGGGTGGAAACTTTTTAACTGCGGAGGTTCACATGAACTGTGTCGATCCAACACCCTGGGTTTCCCGGCGCTCTCGTTTTTTTATCGGCAAAGAAGCGTTTAGTCTAATGGATTGCGCCGGTCGGGAATCCCAAGCTCCCTTCAACCTGCATCCAGGCAATTATTTAGTAGTCTGGCGCTTTGGCCGAACCGGCTTAACTTTTAGTTCAGAGGCGCAGGCAAACCAGAATTTTTTAGAGAACTCGCATGTCTGATGCGATCCGATGCCAGAAACCAGGTTTCTAAAAAAAACCTGGTTCCTTGATGTTCTGTTTATTTTTGCCTGGATACTTCTCATACCAAGTTCGGATAGATAGTATTTTCCCCGGAGGCGGGAAAGGCTTTACTGCCGCCTTTTTCAATCCAAAATCCCAAATCCACAATCCAAAATTGGTATTGTGCGCCTTACCACTGAAGCTGTGCCGCCAGCGCTTCCCCGGTGGCTTCCCTGTCTAGTGGCTTAGAAAACAGATAACCCTGTCCGCAGTCACATCCCAATGTCCTGAGTGCGGCTAGCTGTTGGGACGTTTCTATCCCCTCAGCAATCACTTCTAGGCCCAGATGATGAGCCAATTTCACCATCATCTGGATAATTTCCCAGCCTCTGGCATCAGACTCCACCCGGCTGACAAAGGAACGGTCAATTTTCAGCACATCCACCGGCAAGCTGTACAGACGGCTCAAAGAGGAATAGCCGGTGCCGAAGTCGTCAATGGCCAGCTCTACCCCCAAGGCTTTCAGGTGGTTGGCCCTGGCCGCCGACTGTTCAGTATCTGCAGCGATAGCAGTTTCTGTAATTTCCAGCTGCAACCGGCTGGCTTCTAAGCCATTTTTCTCTATCAATCCTGCAATCATGCCAATTAAATTGGCCTGCAAAAACTGCTGGCCCGAAACATTCACGCTCATGGTCAAAGTGGGAAATTGAGACTGCCAAACGCCCAGCTGGCGGCAGGCTTCTCCAATCACCCATTCCTCCATCGGGATAATTAGACCCGTGCTTTCCGCCAGCGGTATAAACTGTGCCGGCGCTACCAGACCGTCTTGCGGGTGCAGCCAGCGCACCAGCGCCTCCAACCCGTCAATGCGACCGCTGCCTAAAGACACAATCGGCTGGTAATATACCTGCAATTCCTGCTGTTCCAAAGCTCGGCGCAGCTCTTTTTCTGAATATCGGGATCTGCCCCACGCCTGAGCGAACTTTATCGCCGCGTTTGCCTTCAGCCGGCTGAGGTGCGACGCGCCCCGCTGATCTCCCTCCTCACTTTCCGGAGGGGAGATGTGCCAAATTTTTAGATCGAGCGCTTGCAAGTAGATAAGGCCATTTAAAATTTGCTGGGGAGTGCCTCTCAATTCCAGATCGAACCATCCCTGACCGCCCGTATTTGGGCCGAGCATAGCGCTGGTGATGTTGACGAGGATTCCATAATCGTAGGTTAACCGTGAGAGTACGGGTTCTTGATAATAATCCTGAGGAATGCAAACTCGCAGGCGCTTCGGAATCATACGTTCCGCGTTACTTTCAGTGAAAAAAGGCTCCAAATTAATTCTCGCTCTGGGGGGATTAGTATTATTTTTAATGGCTGCGCTCATAGCAACTCCTGCCTTGAAATTTCCTAGTCTCAGAACGGGTCGAGTTCTTGCATCACAGTACAGCGTTGGGGGAGGTTCATAGCGGCTGTCACCGGCGCTTCCCCGAACCGGGGTGGCACTCCCGGTTGGGTGGACAGCCCCCGCAGGTGGTTGAGCTGTAAAGTTATGCTAACTCTAATCTACTGTAAATCGGTTCAATTACTGTATTTTTTAAGGAAGTCAGCGAAAAAGCCGGTGACAGCCACCTGGGAAAACCCCAGTGGCGAGGTGGGAAATCCTGCCCAGTAGGGTGCGTGCCCAGAGCGCACGCACCGCAACAGCCTATTTACATACATGCGGATGCTCTCATTCCACCGGCACGGCGGGTGCGGGTGGAATGAAGCAACCCTGAGCAAAGTTTAAAAAAATATAAATTTTCCGGCAGTTGCGGGCGGGCCGGCATATAATACCCGCCAACAGAAACCAGATTTCCCCACAGGTAGGGGAGCCGGCGGGTGGTTTTGTGGCAGCCGGCATTCTGGAGCGCCGGCTGCGGGAGCTTGACACCGGCAGTAGAGCGAAAATTTCTATAAAGCCAGCAGGGGGATCAATCAGTTAATTTTGAATTAAGGAGAAAAAATGACTCAAGGCGGCAGAGCCAATACTTCTGGTAATGTTTTAGAAAAAACCGTAGAAGGTGCGTTGCAGGGACATAACTATGTCCAAATCGGTTCAACTTTGCAGAAGAAGCAGCGCCTAGCCAACCTTTTAAACTCCACTAACCAGCCGAAGCGATATGCAAGACAGGTTCATATTGGGACCGGAATTTATGGAACGGAAATATATGTAGACTTTTATATCATAGGTTCTCCTGCAATTCCTGCAGGTCTAATACTTGAGTGTAAATGGCAACAAGTCGGCGGCTCAGTTGACGAAAAACTTCCTTACGTTAACTTGAATATCCAGAATTGCTATCCCGCACCGGCAGTTGTATTGATAGACGGTGGCGGAATGAAGCCAGGAGCGATCTCCTGGTTAACGCAACAAGTTAACTCCAATCCAAATCTCCTAGACGTCCACACCCTGTCCAGTTTTATTGTTTGGGCTAATAACAATCTCTAATATAGCATAACATAAGTAGGGTGCGTTACGCTTTGCAGAACTACTCTCTTGGCGCTCCTTCACGGCGGCGGTTAATTATAGCGGTTCTCAGTTGGATGAACGTGTTTTCCCAGAAACCCGGTTTCTTAAAGAACCCGGGTTTCTCAGTACCTCACCAATATTCTCTTCCAACAATCCCTAATAAGAAGTCACCAAAACCTCAGCAACCTTCCCCCGCTTCTTCCCATTAGAGTTAATCGCCCTCGCCGCTAAGATCGCGTGAATCTGGAAATCCCTGTAAAGCTCTCGAATAAAAGGACAGTCCGAATTAGACAGCATCACCCTCACCCCCCTGCCGGCAAGAGATGCAAACACATCCCTGAGTTTAACTTGCTCATCCTCCTTAAACTCATACCGGCTGTATCCCGTAAAATTGCTGGTAGCGCTTACCGGGTAATACGGCGGGTCAAAATAAACCCAATCTTCGCTCCCTTTAGCCCAATCCAGAACTGCCTCAAATGGCCTGACCTCAACGGTTGCCGGCTGGAGCGCCGCTGAAACAGAACGCAGCAAATCCGCATTGCAAATCGTCGGATTTTTATATCTCCCCACCGGCACATTAAACTGCCCCTTAGAATTCTCCCGGTAAAGCCCGTTAAAACAGGTCTTGTTGAGATAAATCAGGCGAGCCGCCCTGTCCACATCCTCTCCGCCGGCACGAGAGCGCACCTCATAGTAATACTCTTTACTGTGCCTCAGCTGGTGATCCTCCAGCAAGGAAATCACCGGCTCCACCTTATCCCGCACGCAGCGATAGGCATTAATCAACTCGGGATTAATATCTGTCAGCACAGCTTGCGCCGGCTGGACATGAAAAAACACAGCCCCCCCGCCCAAAAAAGGCTCGTAGTAATTTCTGCAATCTGTGCTAAAATAGGGCTGGTATTGCGGAATCAGCTGACTCTTGCCCCCCGCCCACTTCAGAAACGGACGGGGAGGGACTGTCTGTAAGGTGCCGGTGGACATTTATCTTAAAAAGTGCGATGTTCGCGGGCTTTGGCTGCCGGTGAAACCGTCAAACTTATAATTATAAACCAATGACATTACCGCGTCAAGAACAATTCACCGGCAGCCTGATTGGCCAGTGCCTCGCCGATGCTGCCGGCTGTCGGGTAGAAGGCTAGGGAGCATCCCGGTTGTGCAAAGAAGCCCATATCAATGCGACAATGATTTCAGCAGAGGGTAGGAGGAGAAGATTTTTGGCCAGCTGAATCCCGGAAACGGGATTGAAACGAAGGCTATCCCCCCTACGCCTGCCAAAATTACGTCAACTACGAACTCAAAATCAAGCAGCCAAAAGACCGCGACCGCTTCCCGTACCCCTTTGGCCAGTACACGGACGATTCCCAGCTGGCGCGAGAGCTCCTGGAAAGCTATCTCGCCTGTGGCCGATTTGACCCCAGCGACTACGCCCGCCGCATCGCAGCCATTTTCGCAGAAAACCGCATCGTCGGGCGCGGCAGGGCCACCAAAAGTTCGTAGTTGGGCTTTAGCCCAAAAGTTCGTAGTTGGGCTTTAGCCCAAAAGTTCGTAGTTGGGCTTTAGCCCAAAAGTTCGTAGTTGGGCTTTAGCCCAAAAGTTCGTAGTTGGGCTTTAGCCCAAACGCCCTTTGTCGTCGGCAGCGTCTTGTGGAGCTTGTATTCCTTCCTGAGGACACCGGCAGACTAATGGGACACCATCTGCACCGCCATTGCCGCCGGTGGGGACCACCACCGCCGCAATGGCCGGTGCCATCAGCGGAGCCTACCTGGGACCCGACGCCATTCCCTCGGAACTGGCCAGCCAGCTCACCGACCGGGGCACTTGGGGATATGTCCAGCTTGTCGAATTGGCCGAGAAATGCTACCAGTTAAAATGCACTCAGTCTTAGCAGCTCCCGTCAGCTGGTTTCTCTATGATGGTCGTGTTTGATGATTTTTGGAGTAACGTCTCTCGCTACCCCCGCTACTTTCTCACCATCATCCTGGGCATCTTCTTTTTTGCCTTCGACTGGCTCAAACCCCTGTTCAAGAACCCAGTCACCGCCGTCGCCCTCGTTGCCTTTATGGTGTCAGGCTTAATTTTTATCGTTTTGACACTTCGGGCCATGCTGGGTTTGACGCCGGTGTAAACTATACATTAGCAGGTCAGCGGATTTTTGATTCCAGATTGGCGCAAGGGCGCTGCGTCTGAAAACTAACCCCCCTGCCCCTTAGAACAAAAATTCTTTCTTATCTTCCCCCCAGGGGCAGATTGTGGGGCAGCTCGCCGGACAGATTGTGGGACACGTACCAACGGTCACATCGCCTGTCATCTCCGCCCCACTCACCAGCCAAAAGCCTCTCCGAGGCGGGTAAGGGAGCATCGAAAATCTAAAATTGGCAAGCTGACCGCATTCCCAACACTGCCCATACTGTATTACTGGGGGCGAAATTATGGCTACTACTCGTCGCGTTTCCCGCGTTGCTTCCCTAATCAAACGCGAAATCAGCCAAATGTTGCTCAGCGACATCAAAGATGACCGCGTGGGTGCCGGCATGGTCAGCGTCACCGACGTGGACGTATCTGGGGACCTGCAGCACGCCAAAATATTTGTCAGCATCTACGGCACAGAAGAAGCTCGTGCCGAGACAATGGCCGGCTTGAAAGCCGCCACCGGCTTCGTCCGCAGCGAACTCGGCCAGCGCATCCGCCTGCGCCGCACGCCAGAAGTCATCTTTCTCGAAGACCGCTCCTTAGAGCGCGGCGACAGGATTCTCTCCCTGCTCAACCAGCTCAGTCAAAATCGCCACACCGGCAATCCCGACGGAGCTGACAGCGCTGAGGAATGGTCAGAGGACATCTCTGCTGAAGAAGAGGATTGACAAAATTGAATTTATCTGATACAATGCCGGCGCTTCCGGAACTGGACAGCCTCTCCCTAGAGCAGCAGGTAGCTCAGATGTTCGTGATTCGGGCGTCGGGCTACCTCTTTGACCACCAAATTCGCTATCCCGCCTGGGAACCGCCGGCAGCAGAGCTGCGCCACTTGGTCGAAGACCTGGGCGTGGGCGGCGTCCTGCTGCCGGTGGGCAATGCCGGCGACCTGCTGCTGCGCACCAGACAGGTGCAATCTTGGGCGAAAATCCCCCTGCTGCTGGCGTCGGATATCGAAGAAGGCGTGGGCCAGCGGTTTGACGGAGCCACCTGGTTTCCGCCGCCAATGGCCATCGGTGCCGTGGCGGCAAAAGACCCCGCCCTCGCCGAACAGTACGCCGAAAAAATGGGCTATTTCACCGCGCAGGAAGCCCTGGCCCTCGGGCTGAACTGGGTGCTGGGGCCGGTGGTGGATGTGAATAACAATCCGGACAATCCGGTGATTAATGTGCGCTCGTTCGGGGAAACACCGGCAGCGGTCAGCACGCTGGCCACCGCTTTCATTCGTGGCGCTCACCAGTGGCCGGTTTTGACAGTGGCGAAGCACTTTCCCGGACATGGCGACACGGCGGTCGATTCCCACCTGGAGCTGCCGGCGCTCCCCCACTCGCCAGAACGGCTGCAGGAAATAGAACTGCCGCCTTTTGCAGCAGCGATTGCTGCCGGTGTTGATGCGGTAATGAGCGCCCACCTGGTGATTAGCAGTTGGGACTCGGAAAAACCGGCAACCCTGTCGCACCGGATTTTGACCGGCAAGCTCCGCGAAGAGCTGGGTTTTCAGGGGCTGATTGTTACAGACGCTTTGGTGATGGGGGCAATTGCCAAAAAGTATGGGCCCAATGAAGCGCCCATCCTGGCTCTGGAAGCAGGTGCTGACATCCTGCTGATGCCGGTCGATCCTGCCGGTGCGATTAAAGCGGTGTGTGAGGCGGTGGGTGCCGGTCGCATCTCCCCGGAACGGATTCGCGCCTCGGTAGAGCGGATCTGGCAAGCCAAGCGCAAAATCTTCCAGCCCAAGGAAGAGAAAGCCCCAATCCAAAATCCCCTGGCCCTGATCGCCACACCGGCAGTTACGGACAGCGCTGTCCGTATTTTGCGCGATTCTATGAAATTCGCCGGCGCTCTGCCTTTGCCACCGGCACGCCTGTCAGCTGGCGCTTTGCGCAACCTGATCGTGCTCGACGACCTGTTCAACTGCGAGTTTCTCGGCCACCACACGCCGGCCTTCGCTTTCCCCACACAGTTGGGCTATGAGTTGCAGGTGGTTGACCGGCACAGTGCCGGTGCTTCCCCAGATCGGGACACCGACCGGTTCTCCGCCACTTTGCTGCAGGTGTTCATTCGCGGCAATCCCTTCCGCAGCAGTGCCGGTGTCTCCGCTGCCGCCCGCGATTGGTTTAAGAAACTATTAAGGACCGGCGAGCTGCAGGCACTAGCGGTTTATGGTAGTCCTTACACCCTAGAGCAGTTGTTACCTAATATACCGGCAGAATTCCCGTATGTGTTTTCTTACGGACAGCTGCCCCAAGCCCAGGCACTAGCTCTAGAAACCCTGTTTGGTCTTCCCTACTCTCTCTCGCGCGACCCCTGAAGCCCAGGCACCCCTCCTGGAATCCGGGGCACAACGCTTCAGCGCAATCGCAGCTGCCCGACGCCAACTGCCAGCAGCTGAGCCTGTACAGTAGGGGCGGGGCAACCAGATATGCTTTGAAACCCGCAGACATCTCGCGCCCGCCCGCGCCCGCCCAGCCGCTTGACAAGCGACACTATAACTGCTATTGCACAAGTGACAGCAGCAACGGCCATCCTGCCTGCCGGAGCTGCTGTCAAAATTTTAATATTTCTTTAACCTCTTTCCGAGGCGTTTAGCGCGAGAATAGTAAAGATTCAGTATATATAGATACAAAAAAGGGCCCGGCTTGACCCAGAGAGCGGGGACTGTTTACCAGACCAGACCAGGTTGTTTCTCTGTCTAGCACTGTTAGTTTGTAAATCAGGCTTGAAAGGATAATTATGTCTCTGTCTACCGTCCAATACTCCATTGATGTCATCCAAGAAGAAGCCCGGCAGCTCGTGCGCAAGGGAATGGTCAGCCGCCAGCAGCCCATATACACCCTCTGCCAGTACATTCCAGCTCGCGAATGGGCGCTAGTAGAGTATGAACTCGAGCAGTCCAACTATTTGCTGAGGGATCGGATTGGCGATCTGCTCGGGCGTGAAGAGTGGGACAATGATTGAGGCTTAACCTGGCGTTGCGGTGCCAGTCGCCCCGGCTGGTCCTCGCAAGCCGCGTGCCGCCGGCACTCCCTTTCCCCAAGGCGGATGGCCTCATTTTTTAGGTTGGGCCAGCACCGCCCCCCGCCCCACTCCCCACAGATTACCCCTCAGCAAAACCCCCTGCAGGTCTGTTTCAGATTAATTAACCGGATTTTACCTAATTTTTTGTTATAGACCCCTCACTCAGTTTCCCAAGCAAGACGTTAAAATTTGTAATTTCCGGGCAATCACTTTCAATCACTCTTTTGGGGGGTGCCGGTTTAACTGACACGGGTTTTAGCTGAGGGCCGGGGCTATGGCTGAGTTCGATTTATGGCCAGCACCAGCCCCCGCCCCACTCCCCACAGATTACCCCTCAGCAAAACCCCCTGTAGGTCTGTCTCAGATTAATTAACCGGATTTACCCTAACTTTTTGTTCTACACCCCTCACTCAGTTTCCCAAGCAAGACGTTAAATTTTGTGATTTCCGGGTAATCACTTTCAATCACTCTTTTTAGGGGTGCCGGTTTAACTCACAAGGGTTCTAGCTGAGGGCCGAGGCTATGGCTGAGTTCGATTTATGGCCAGCACCGCCCCTGCGGCGACTCCCCACAGCTTACCCCTCAGCAAAACCCCCTGCAGGTCTGTTTCAGATTAATTAACCGGATTTTTCCTAACTTTTTGTTCTACACCCCTCACTCAGTTTCCCAAGCAAGACGTTAAATTTTGTGATTTCCGGGTAATCACTTTCAATCACTCTTTTGGGGGGTGCCGGTTTAACTGACACGGGTTTTAGCTGAGGGCCGGCTCTATGGCTGAGTTCGATTTTTGGCCAGCACCGGCACCGCCCCACTCCCCACAGATTACCCCTCAGCAAAACCCCCTGCAGGTCTGTTTCAGATTAATTAACCGGATTTTCCCTAACTTTTTGTTTTACCCCCCTCACTCAGTTTCGCAAGCAAGACGTTAAATTTTGTGATTTCCGGGTAATCACTTTCAATCACTCTTTTGGGGGGTGCCGGTTTAACTCACAAGGGTTCTAGCTGAGGGCCGAGGCTATGGCTGAGTTCGATTTATGGCCAGCACCGCCCCTGCGGCGACTCCCCACAGCTTACCCCTCAGCAAAACCCCCTGCAGGTCTGTTTCAGATTAATTAACCGGATTTTCCCTAACTTTTTGTTTTACAACCTTCACTCAGTTTCCCAAGCAAGACGTTAAATTTTGTGATTTCCGGGGAATCACTTTCAATCACTCTTTTTAGGGGTGCCGGTTTAACTGACACGGGTTTTAGCTGAGGGCCGGGGCTATGGCTGAGTTCGTTTTTTGGGGCCAGCACCGGCACCGCCCCACTCCCCACAGATTACCCCTCAGCAAAACCCCCTGCAGGTCTGTTTCAGATTAATTAACCGGATTTTCCCTAACTTTTTGTTTTACAACCTTCACTCAGTTTCCCAAGCAAGACGTTAAATTTTGTGATTTCCGGGGAATCACTTTCAATCACTCTTTTTAGGGGTGCCGGTTTAACTGACACGGGTTTTAGCTGAGGGCGGGCGCTAAAGCTGTGGCACCTTGTTTTGTGGCAGGGTGGGTGTGAGGAGATTCGATGAGCAATTAAGCAAATTTGCTCTTAGGGCTGGGAGTCTTGCTTTTGCAGCCTCTCCAACTCAGCCCGCAGCGCCGCAATTTGCGCCGTCAGTTCCCGCAGATCGTTCTGGTCTTCGGGATCGGTAACGGGGCTGGCACTGGAGGTCCCCGCAGTGCCGGCTGTCTCGGTCGTGTCCTCCGGTCTGGGCTGGCCTTGCTGGCTCAGGAGGGTATCGACAAAATTGCGGGCTTCCCGCTCAGTCAGCGCTCCTTTCTCAGCCCACTCCTCAGTCAGCCCGCCAAAGTCCGACTGCATTTTAGATAGAGTCTGAGCGCCTTTCTGGGGATCTTGCAGAGTCTCGAACAAGCTAGAGGTCGCGCCCAAGGTGACGCGAAATCCTTTTTGCAAGAATTCAGTTACGGTGTTGGGGTTCATCGTCAAATTGCCTAAACGTTATGCAGTAGAGCTCGAGGGTAGGAGTTGATCCGGAATTGACAGCCGCTCAACGCCTCCATCCTACTGCACTTTGCCCGGTGCGGGCCAGTAGAGAAAACCCCTCACCCCGCCGGTCGCACCCCCCCGACTCCGCTGCCCACCGCCAAGCTCACAGCAGGGAAAACACGGGGCGCAAGCAAAATGCCGGTGCCCGAAAACTCGCTGTTAGCCCACTCGATCTAGATACTGGTTCAGATCCTCGATGGCGCGGGTGAGTTCCGCTTCCGTGGTCAAGCGGATGCGCTCGTCGCGGACGGTAATCAGAACTTTGGCGGCAAAAGGACTTGGCCAAATGTTGGGATTGCATTCCATCTCGAAAAAGACGTCGCCGGTGTAGCGATATTCCATCGATTTCTGGCGCGTGGCTTTGCCTGCCCCCCCGGCGCTCGCCTTGGCAGCCACAGCCTTTAGGCTTTCCATCAGTTCTGCAATCTGCGCCTGCAACTCTCGCGCCGCCTGGGGGGTGAAGTTAAAGGAGACGGAGCCCTCAACGAGATTTAGTGTGAGTTGTGACATGGGCAAATAATCTTAACATTCAATCTTAATGCTAAAAGATGCAGCTACCCCAAGGAACGAGTCCCCCAACAAATCCGGACGAGTGCCGGTCGCAATTGAAGGCTTGTCTCAATTACCGGCAGTTTTTAGTGGCAATGTAAATCCTGAACCCCTTACAGCGCAAGAGATTCAACGGTTGTTTGCCTGAGCCTAACCTACACTGGAAGCAGAGAGTTGCTCTTTGGGAAATCTGGAGGATGGTATGCTGGAAGACAGCCGCGCCGAAGTTCGCAAGGTTTTGCTGATTACCCTGCTGCTGAATCTGCTGGTGATGGGAATCAAAGCGGTGGTGGGGTATTTGACCGGCTCGCTCTCGCTGCTCGCAGACGCCCTGCACAGCGTCACCGACAGCTCCAACAACGTTCTGGGACTGTTTATCAACAATCTGGCTTCGCCAAAACCAGACCGCAAGCATCCCTACGGACACATGAAGTATGACGCCATCGGAGCTATGGCCATTGCTGCTTTCTTGGGCATCGCCTGCTTTGAAATTCTGCGCGGGGCAGTGGAGCGGATTCTCCACGGCGGTAAGCCGGTCACCATATCCCCCTCAGAACTGTGGTTGCTGCTGCTTGTCCTCGGCATTAATATTTTCGTCACCTATTACGAGCGCAACGTGGGACAGCGCATCGGCAGCAGCTTTCTGGTTGCCGACGCCCAACACACGATGAGCGATGTCTGGGTGACGATTTTGGTGATTGCCGGTTTAATTGGTATCTGGCAGGGTCGGGTTTTCAACCTGCCTCAACTCCAGTGGCTGGATGTGGTGCTGGCTTTTCCCGTAGCTCTGCTCGTGTTTCGCAGCGGCTGGGAGATTTTGAAAGAGAATCTGCCCTGGCTGGTGGATGAAATGGCCATTGCGCCGGAAGCCATTCACGGCATTGCTATGCAAGTCCCTGGCGTGATCAACTGTCACGAGATTGCTTCCCGGGGCGTCGTCGGGCGTCAGGTGTTTGTTGAAATGCACTTGATTGTGGGGGCAAAGGATGTGGAAACCGCCCACCGCATTACCGAGGAGGTGGAAGCTCGCCTGCAAGAACGCTACCAGCCGGTGCGGGTTATGATTCACGTTGAGCCGCCGGCTTACGAGTCTGAATCCATTAGCTACTAATTCGTCGGTGCGCTCCCCCCCCAAGGGAAGCCAGCCGGCTCGCGCTCGAAACCCGGTTTTTTCACAAAGACCGGAGTTGTGGATTTTCGGTTTTTTTTCTGCCTGCCGGCTGAAAACCCCTCCACCCCGCTTGAAATTGCCGCTCCCGAAAGCCAAAGTTTTCCACAGAGGAGCCGGGTTTTCCACAGATTTTTGCGAGTTTTCCACAAAAATTAACAGCAAGGTTAAGAGCGGGTTGCGCAACCATTAATATTTTCTTAAACCCTCAGGCGGGCACCGGCACGCCTCGGGCAACTCATATCAAGTTCGGTTGATTACTTTTTATAAACTTTCATCAGGAGTCAGGGGAGAGGCTAAGCGCGGTTCTCAGTTGGATGAGGTGCGCCCCAGAAACCCGGTTTCTTTAAGAAACCGGGTTTCTCAGTACCTCACTAATATGAGAGACGCTATAAATCAATTACAAGCAGTTAACCGAACACGATCTCATAGGCAATTGTGCGCCGGGGCGCGCAGGGGCGCGGTGGCTGTGGCGGGGCAGACAGAGAAAGCAATGCCGGGGAGCGCAGCTTTATATAAAAAAGAAAAAGGAAAAAGTAACTCTTGTTACATTTTCCTTTTTCCCTTTAGCTCGCCTGAACCTACTCCCACTCAATCGTTCCAGGTGGCTTGGAGGTGACGTCATAGACGACGCGGTTCACCCCCGCAACTTCGTTGACAATGCGGTTAGAGATAGTTTCCAGCAAGTCGTAAGGCACGCGAGCCCAGTCAGCCGTCATGCCGTCCTCGCTTTTCACAAAGCGCAAGACAACGGGGTAAGCGTAAGTGCGCTGGTCGCCCATCACGCCGACACTGCGTACAGGGAGCAGCACAGCAAAAGCTTGCCACAGTTCGCTGTACATGCCCTGCCGGTTAATTTCCTGGCGGACAATATAGTCCGCATCGCGCAAGATATTTAACTTTTCCGCCGTCACCTCACCGAGAATGCGAATTGCCAGTCCCGGACCGGGAAAAGGATGGCGCTGGACAATTTCTTCGGGCAAGCCAAGCGAGTGACCGACTTTGCGGACTTCATCCTTAAACAGCTTGCGCAGGGGCTCGACGAGCTTGAAGCGCAAATCTTTTGGCAAACCGCCGACATTGTGGTGGCTCTTGATTTTCACCGCCACCCGCTCGCCGGTTTTGGGGTCAACATTGGTGTCAGCGGATTCGATCACGTCGGGATAGAGCGTGCCTTGCGCCAAGTAATCAAACGGACCGAGGCGCTTGGACTCTTCCTCAAACACCTGGATGAATTCATGGCCAATGCGCCGGCGCTTTTCTTCTGGATCGGTGACGCCGGCCATTTTTTCCAGGAAGCGCTGGCGAGCGTTGACGTACTGCACCGGGATGTGAAATTGCTCGCTGAAAAGCTTCACCAACCGCTCGGGCTCGTACTTGCGCATAAAGCCCTGATCGATAAACATGCACGTCAGCTGGTCGCCAATCGCCTTGTGCAGCAAAAATGCCAGGGTTGAGGAGTCCACGCCGCCAGAGAGCGCCAGCAGCACCCGCTTGTCGCCCACCTTCGCCCGGATTTCGCGAATCGTTTCTTCGACAAAGGCAGCAGTTGTCCAAGTGGGCTGGCACTCGCAGATGTGGTAAACAAAATTGCGGATCAGGGCGAGTCCGCCAGTGGAGTGCACCACCTCTGGATGGAACTGGACGCCGTAGAGCTTTTTCTCGTGGTGCGCGATCGCGGCGCTCTCGGTGTTTCCTGTGTGCGCCAGCACCTCAAACCCTTCTGGCAGAGCCGTGCAAGAATCCCCGTGGCTCATCCACATCGTGCTGCCATCTTCGACATTGGTTAGCAAATCCGTGGGGTCGTCAATCAGCAGCGACGCCTTGCCATACTCCGCGCGCTTTGCCCGCTGCACTGTCCCGCCCAGCTGTTTGACCATCAGCTGCATGCCGTAGCAGACCCCCAGCACCGGCACCCCCATCTGCCAGATTTCCGGGTCGCAGGCGGGCGCGCCTGCATCGTAGACTGAATTGGGTCCGCCAGATAGGATAATTCCCTTGGGGTTAAGCTGCCTGAGCTGTTCTGCTGTGGTGCGATAGGACAGGACTTCGGAATAAACCTGAGTTTCCCGAATCCGGCGGGCAATCAGCTCCGAGTACTGGGAGCCGAAGTCGAGAATCAGGATTATCTGGCGATTTAAAGACTCGCCCGAGGGCGTCTCGACAGGCGATGAAGTTTGAGGCGCTTGTTCAGTTTGTACAGTCACGACCGGTATCCTAGTGCAGTGCTTTCTGCGATTGACGTCTTTCGGCTGATCACCGCTTTCGGCTGCTCAACGCCTTTCGGCATCACACGTTTTTATGAATATTCTTGAGAGAATATCACAGTAACACATTTGCGGCAGCTGTGAGAAAAAAATAGTTGGCTGGTGAGATGTGCGCAAACAGCCCAACTGCTCTGACCGGCTCTCTCGACCGCCGGCAGGGCTACCTTTCTTCCAAGGGCTCGCTACAGATATAGAAGTAGCCACTTAGATTAGGACATTAAACCTTCAGGGCAGCCAGACGCTGGCCTACGCCTATATCCCAGCAGTAATATGGGTTAGAACAATAGGAGCCGGAGTGCGGGGGTGCAGGCCGAAATGTACGAACCTAAGTGCATACTGCTATATCTCCAGCTCTAGCCCGCCCCTGCTGGGGCGGGACGCACAAGCTGGCGGGTGCCAGCACCAAGCGGGTGGGGATTGGCACAGGGATTCTGGCCTGTCGCAGCGGGGCTTTCCGCTTGCCCGGCAGTTAAAATAGCGAACTGGCAGCAGGCGAGCGCACCTCGGGCAGCAAACCGGCAACGGCGTCGCTGGTGACGATGATTTTGCGCCGGCGGTCGAACAGGACTGAGCCAACGCTGACGCTGGTGCCGGTGTGGGTGTGGATGTAATCCCGGGCGCGCAGGTCAATTTTTTCGGCGATCGCGCCGTAGACTTGGCCCACCCAGGTGCTGCCGGTGGTCTCATCCAGTTCCCGCAGCAGGTTGAGGGCGTCGTCCGCTGTGGGGCAGGCAAAAATTCGCTTCAGCACCGGCACTGGCACGCCCTCCGAGCAAGCGTGAGCGGTGAGAATTTCCAGGCGCGCGTCTGCCAGGTGGTGGTGGGTGTGAAAAATCCCGCCGGCCAGTTTGATCAGCTTGCCGTGGTAGCCAAACAGCAAAATCGACTTGATGCGCTGCATTCCCGCCTCTACAAGCATCGGTCCGAGCCAGTTAGCTGTCTTGACCAGCTGGTTGGGATGAACCCCCATTTTCTGCGCTAAGTCTAAGCCATTCTCTCCGATGCAGAACACCAAACAGTCAAACTGGCCTGCCTTTTTTCGCACGTCCTCGCAGTAGGCGTCCAGCTGTCCGGGGGCGCTCAGCGGTTCAGACATGCCGGTGGTGCCCAGCAGCGACAGCCCCTCTACAATGCCGAAAGCTTCATTAGAGGTCCTCGTCGCCAGCTCCCGGCCCTGCGGCATAATGATCGTGACAGCGATTTTTTCCCCCGTGTCGAGCTCGCGCTCCAGGTTGGCTCGCAACAGCTGCTGCGCGTAAGCGTAGATCGCCGGCGTCCCCCCCTCACCGTGACGCCCAATCCCCTCCCCGCCAAAGATGGCAATCCGCTCACCTTCTTCCCCTTGCCAGTGCCGGTCCGCAAGCCATTCCACCAGCGCCCACACCGGCGTGTTGCGGGTCAGGTCTAGGTTATCGCCCGGATCGCTGCGCGTCATGGCCAGTGCGCTGCCGGCCTTCAGACCGGCGGCACCTTCAATAGGAATTTCTACGGTTTCAGCTGGGCTAATTAAATTCACCGGCACCGCTGAAATGGGTTGCGCTCCGTGTTTCAGCCAGCGCAGCGCCGCCACGGCAGCGGCGCAAGCAAACACCGGCAGCGTATATCCCGCGCGGGGTTGAGAGTTTATCATCTTCCACCTTCTGTGACTGAGTGCCAACCCGATAACTCTTCAATTTTGAATCTTCAATTTTGCCTCTCCTTCAAAACACAAAATTCTTTTAACAATTGCTTGGCCAAAGCAGGCGCTGGAAAAATAACTTTTTCTCCCAAAGACGCGAGGCTTGCTGGAGCCCTCGCCGCAACGCTTGCGCCCGATCAACGCTTTCATACCGGCACGCATACCGCACCACCGGCCTCGGGTATCCTCAAATCTCCCCTGTTCCGCCAGGCGCGGCGGAACGCACCGGCACAGCCATGCCGGAAAGGGACAGTTGCAGCTCCTCGCTCCTCGCTCTTTGCTGTTTCGCAGCCGCAGCGCGCCGCTGTGCCGGTGCTTTGGAGGCAAGCATTGCCGCATGCTTTGGGCCTCAGTGAGGCCGGCGGCAATCCATCTCGCCATCAGCTGTTCCGCTCAGCTTTTCTGCTTTTAATCTGCCTATGCCAAAAGGGGACTCTGCCGATCGATACTTACTGAGAGCAATATCCTGGAACTGCCTTTCTTTTTGAATAAATAAATTAAATGCAACAAAACCTGATAGTGATGCTTGTTGGAAAAAGGAGGTTCTGACTTGAAAAGGTTTGTAGTTGGGCTTTAGCCCAACCGGCGCGTATCGGTCTGGCGCATAATTTTCATCGGTGGCGGTGTGCGCAGCTCCGAAGCGACTGCCTTGAAAATGCGTAACACTTTGAGGTGGGTTCCCTCTTAGGGAACCCACCCTACAGATAGAGGCGCAAGCGTAAGTCCTGTTTCAGTTGGGTGAGCGACGCCCCTGAAACCCGGTCTCTTAAAGAAACCGGGTTTCTCAGCACCTCACGAATATGAAAAACGCTATAAAATGGGCTGGCACTCCGCCTTGAAGCAACCCGCCATCACTACAATTTTAGGAGTGATGCTATGGAGGAATCCTCGGATTTCTGGGTTCTTTTCAGCAGGTAAAGCAACTGGGCGAGTTCTAGATTGTCTGTAGTAATCATCCGCTCCTCCTCTTCCGGAGTGACAATCAGGTTTGACTGCTTCGCTCCCTCGAGTTTTAAATCCCAGGCAGCAATCCCATAGATTAAACAGCGGTCAAGCACAGCCCCCTCTAAGTTTGTCTCAACTAGCTGGGCGCTCCTGAGATTCGCCTGCGTCAGGTTGGCATGACTGAGGTTGGCCTTGGTGAGGTTTGCCCCTCTGAGGATTGCCGAACTCAAGTCAGCCTCCTTGAGGACAACCTCGCTGAGGTTGGCCGTGCTGAGGATGGCCTCGTTGAGGATGGCCGATCTGAGGTTGGCCTCGATTAGGTTCGCCCCCATGAGAATGGCCTGGGTGAGGTTGGCCTCACTGAGGTTGGCGGCGATCAGGTTCGCCCCGATCAGGTTTGCCCCAATCAGGTTGGCTCTCCTGAGGTCAGCCCCGATCAGGATTGCCCGGCTGAGAATGGCCCCCGTGAGGTCCGCCCCGCCCAAGTCCGCCCCATCCAGGTCCGCCACCACCAGCATCGCTCTGCTGAGGTTGGCTTGGGTGAGATTTGCTCCGTTGAGAATTGCCCTGCTGAGGTCGGCTTGCGTGAGGTCTGGCTCTATCTCAGGATTCTCTTGCCTCCACTGATTCCAAACGTCCACCCCGCGTTCGAGCAGATCCAAATGTTCTTTGTTGGCCATGTCGCTTCTCCCCCTTAGCCTAGTTGTGACACAGGCGCAAGACCTCTGCCTAGCCTGTTTACATTTTTTAATATGCCGTCCTACTATAGAGATTAACCGGCATTTTTGGGGAATCCTAGATAGAGGAACACTGCTGCTAGTCCCTGCGGCTGCGGCGATTTGGGCGTTTCGCTTGGCAGCCGTCCGCAGGGGAACCCACCAGCACGGTTCCCCATTGCCTATTTCTGTAGAGAAAACCTTGACAAATCTATCTTTCCCCTGGCTGGTGTCCTGCCTCACAGGCGTGCCTCTACGATTAATAATAATACCCAGATAGGCAGGGCTCACCTTCTCCCCTGTAGAAAAGGCGGGATTCGCTTCTCAATCAATAAAATAATGAAAACATAGCGTAACTTTTCCTCAAAATAATTACTGATAAGCGTGAATAGTCAGCCGCCATTAAAGGATTAAATAAATTCTCCTGATCTGGAAAGACCCCTTCACTATTCTATAAAACTTTGTGGCTCAAATGACCGGCTGCCGGTCGGATTTGCGGCCAATAATTTTGCGATCTAGCAGTAGACAGTCAGTTGAGTACAAGGGATCTCACTTGCTCGTAGAGACAGGCATCTGAGGGAACGCCTGTCCAACGTCCTAACCTAAGCGCCTAGTGCTATATCTAAAAGTGGGTTGCCTATTTTGGATTTTGGATTTTGGATTGAAAAAAACGGCTGGAATGCCTTTTCAGCTAGAGTCAAAAATACTGTCCCTCTCAACTCGGTAGAACTCCGAAATTTTCCCATCTACATCAACTAACCAACCGGAAACAATATTAAAGGTTGCTAGCTCCAATATGCTCACATCCGTGGCGGATATTGCCCCAGACAAACCCGTATCTTTGCCATTGCCTGAAAGTGCAGGAACGAGCGCTGCTGCCCTTGCGGCTGTGCCTTCCGACCCCCCCTTGACCTCCGATTTGGCAGCCGCAGCCGAGACACAAGAGAGACAGGGGAGAATTTCCAAAGCTGAGATTCGCTCCAGCTTGAAAGCCTTAACTCTCGATAGCGTTTTTGCCAGTATTTTCACCAGCGTCACCACCGGCGTGCTGCTGAGTAATTTCTTGCTGCAGCTGGGCGCAACCAGCGTGGAAATCGGGCTAGTGTCTTCCATTCCCATGCTTGCGAACTTACTGCAGCCGGTGGGAGCGATCGTTGCAGACAGAACCGGCAGCCGGCGATGGTACAATCTGCTGGTGTTCGGTCTGTCGCGCCTGCTGTGGCTGGTTTTAGTGCTGCTGGCTGTGTTTGACGGCACCGGCACTGACCGGCACCGGCTGGTGCAGTGCACGCTGGGAATTATTTTAGCAGCTCAAGTGCTCTTAGCCTTGGGCAGCGCCTCCTACCTCAGCTGGATGGGGGCGCTGGTCCCCCACCGGCTGCGGGGGCGATATTTTGGCTTGCGCAACTTCGCCAGCACCTTGACCAACCTGCTGTGCCTGCCGCTAATGGGACTGGCGGTGTCTGCCAAAGCCGGTGGCACAGCACACAGCTATGGGGCGGTGCTATTTGTCGGCGTTTTAGCGGGGCTGCTCAGTCTGGCGTGCCAGCTCTTTATAACGGATGTCAACCCGCTTTTGCCGGCGTCGGGCGGGAAAATCGCCACCGAAAGCAAGCCGAGTGAAGTGTCTTCCCGATTCCCACTGCTGGATATTTTTAAGCATAGCAATTTCCTGATCTTTTTGCTCTACTTTGGCTTGTGGACGTTTGCCGTTAACCTCAGCGCTCCTTTCTTTAATATGTACATGCTTGAAGAATTGGGGCTGGATGTGAGTTCGGTATCGCTTTATAATAGCCTGAGTGCGGCGGCGAGGCTGCTGGTGCTGCTGGGAGTTGGCAAATTGGCCGACCGGCTGGGGAATCGCCCCCTGCTTATTGGCGTGTGCCTTGGGGTGGCGGCGATTCCCGCACTCTACCTGGGTGCCAGCACTCACCCCGGTTGCGTTTGGCCGTGGCTAGTGCTGATACACCTGATCGGCGGCGGCGGTTGGGGGGTGATTGAGCTGTGTAATAATAATATTCAATTGGAAATAGCGCCGGCGCGTTCCTCCTCGGCTTACTTTGGGGTTGCCGCAGCGGCGGCTGGAATTGCCGGTGCTTTGGGAACGACTGCCGGCGGTTTTCTCGCCGAGAGTGCCGGTGGGTTTAGCGGGCTGTTTATCCTTGCCACTATCGTGCGAGTGGTTGCGATTTCGCCGCTGGTTTTTGTCAAAGAACCGCGCCGTCCGTCGCTGCAGCAGTTGCTGCGGGTTTTGTTTGTTTGGAAGCCGCGACCGGTGCCGGTGTTGCAACCGCTGAAATAGGGAGTGCCGGCAATTCGCGCCGGTGATTATTTACGCATAGGAAAACGGCATACTTTGTGGAGAGGAACCCCACCCCCCAACCCCCTCCCCGCGTGCGGGGAGGGGGAGAAGCGTCTGTAGAAGGTCCATCGTTCGAGCTCCGAGATCCATCGTTCGAGCTCAGAGGTTCATCGTTCGAGTTCGGAGGTCCATCGTTCGAGCTCGGAGGTCCAAGTATCGGGTTGATGCCGGTGCTTTAGCCCAAAAACCTTTAATGCCGGCAGCCGGAAGGTTTGTAGTTGGGCTTTAGCCCAAAAACCTTTAATGCCGGCAGCCGGAAGGTTTGTAGTTGGGCTTTAGCCCAAAAACCTTTAATGCCGGCAGCCGGAAGGTTTGTAGTTGGGCTTTAGCCCAAAAACCTTTAATGCCGGCAGCCGGAAGGTTTGTAGTTGGGCTTTAGCCCAAAAACCTTTAATGCCGGCAGCCGGAAGGTTTGTAGTTGGGCTTTAGCCCAAAAACCTTTAATGCCGGCAGCCGGAAGGTTTGTAGTTGGGCCGCACACCGGCACACGATCTCTTAGCCCTTTCCGCGCCAGCGGGGATGGGGTTGGGTGCCGGGTTCACCCCCCGTGGCGCGTGGCGAGATAGAGTGAGGGGCAATTTATCTGCAATCAGCCATCCGCACCAGTCGGGAGTTAAGGCGCTTTGGCTGACTCTGCTCTGTGTGACAGGTTACTGCTGAATCAGTTTGAGGAGTTGCTGTGCTCTTTGGCACTGAGGGTGCCCTTGAGCGCAGAAAAGTTTTGCCGCTTTTTGTGCATCCTCTATCGCCCCCTGTTTATCTCCCAAGAAAGAACGGGCAACACCCCGATTGTAGTAGGTAATGGCATAGTCAGGCTTGAGTTCAATGGCTTTGCTGTAATCGGCAATCGCTCCCTGTTTATCTCCCAAGTTAAAACGGGCTAAACCCCGATTGTAGTAGGCACCGGCATCGTCAGGCTTGAGTTCAATGGCTTTGCTGTAATCAATAATTGCTCCCTGTTTATCTCCCAAGTCATCACGGGCAACACCCCGGTTGTTGTAGGCTTCGGCATCGTCAGGCTTGAGTTCAATGGCTTTGCTGTAATCAATAATTGCTCCCTGTTTGTCTCCCAAGTCATCACGGGTATTTCCCCGGTTGTAGTAAGCTTTGGCATCGTCAGGCTTGAGTTCAATGGCTTTGCTGTAATCAATAATTGCTCCCTGTTTGTCTCCCAAGGCATAATGGGCATTACCCCGGTTGTAGTACGTTTCGGCAAAGTCAGGCTTGAGTTCAATGGCTTTAGTGTAATCGGCAATTGCTCCCTTTTTATCTCCCAAGGCAGAACAGGCTAAACCCCGGCTGTAGTAGGCTAACGGGTGAGGCTTGAGTTCAATGGCTTGGCTGTAGGCATCTCTTGCTTCTGGATAGCGTTTTAATTCTTGCAGCAGTTCTCCTCGCCACATATAAAGGACAGAATCTTTGTCGTTGATGGCAATTGCCTTATCAAAGGATGCCAGCGCCTCTGGGTATCGGTTCAAGTCGTAAAGCGCATTACCTCGCTCGCGCCAAGCTTCATATAAGTTTGGCTTGATTTGAGTCGCTCTGTCAAAAGATGCCAAAGCTTCTTGATATTTATCCTGCCATCTCAGCGCCAATCCGCGTGCGTACCAAGCTGCATATAAGTTTGGCTTTATTTTAATTGCTTCGTCAAAAGCCTTCACCGCTTCATCGAAGCGAAATACCCGCCACAACTGATTGCCATAATTCACCCAATCCGTTTCGCTCGCACCGCTGGCAGGTTTTTCTAGAGTAAATAAAGCCGCGCGTATTGAAGCTATCTCTCCTTCATTGAGTGACGGAGGTGCGGATGTCTCCACGCTCAACCACTCTGGCTTTATCCCCGCCTTTTCTGCTAAACTGATAAATGTCGTCACCGGCACACCCAAACTGTAACCTAGCTGATAGGTTATCTCTCCTTCCGCAGCGGCGTTAATCCCAATCACCCGCCCGCGAGTATCCAATACCGGCCCCCCGCTCATCCCGGGTTGACTAATATTGGTGTACACTAGCTCGTAACCACTCGTTAAAGACGAAGAGTCTTTCGCATTAATAGCCCCCCTTTCTTTACTAAAAACCAGTCCACCGGTAAACAGCCGGGAGGGGTTTATCGCGCCTTTTGCACCCGGCCACCCAGAGACGAAAACCCAAGATTCTTCTTTTATATCATACTTTGCCAAAGTCGCCAGGGAGTAAGTTTCGTTGCTCTGGAACTGCAGCACCGCCAAGTCCACTCCCTCCAGTCTTTTTACCGTGCCATAGTTCACCGGCACCCTCGCCCCATCCGGCGTCACAACCTGATATTTCCCTTCCTTCTCCACCACATGATCAGCCGTGAGGACATAATAAGTCTTCCCCCGCTTGGCAACAATCACCCCCGAACCATTCCCATTTTGCCCATCAATCCGCACCGTAATCTCTGCGGCTTTTTTGTTCACCTCCCCTGCAATGCCGGTGAGGGGTGGAATCGCGATGTTTCCCACCCGTTCAGGCGCTACCTCAGCCAATATCTCCACCGGCACCCCCCAACTCAAGCGGTTCATCTGCTGCAACTGCGCCTCGCTGGGGCGGGAACCGTCCTCAAATCGGTAGGCATCCGCCAAAATCGGATAAGCACTCACGCCATTAATGCCAGTCACCTCACCAAAATAGTTTAGCACCGGCCCGCCGCTCATCCCCTGCTGGATATCATTAGTATACCCGATGCGGTAGCCCCCCCGCAATGCCTTATCCGGTAACATTTCGATTTTGCCGGCACTCACAACCAGGCGATCCGAGTCAAACGGAAACCCCGCCGCCAAAACCTTATCCCCCACCGCAAAAGAGCGCCGGTGTCCCAGCGCCGCCACCGCATACTCTCCCGCCGCCGGAAACTCCAGCAGCACCAAATCCTTCCCCTGAAAATCGGCTTTTTTAACCACCGATGCCGTGTGTGTTTTGCCGTCCTGCGTCCCGATGCTATACGGCTGTCCCGGTGTCAGGACGTGCTGGTTCGTCAGCACCGTATAAACCCCGTTTTGCTTGCCGATCAGCGTCCCCGAACCCGCCCCATTTTTTGCCAGCACCTTTACTGTAATTGATGCCGCCAGCTTTTGCAACTCCTCCTCGGATAGAGGCGCGGCGACTTGCTCCAAAGTTGCCGGTTGGGGGGCGCATCCCCCCAGAGACATTGCCGATGCCGGTAGCAGGAACAGTCCAAAAGCAGCAATCCAAATTAGCGAATTTCGATTCATCTCTTTATATATATAGTGTTCACAATTTTACAATCTCACCCTTCCCTAGGAAGCGCAGGCGAGACGCCTGCGCTACGTCGTCCCCCCGTAAGGCGTAGGACTGGCGTCCCGCCTGTCCCTTCCAACGCCATCCCCCCGCAGGACGTAGGACAGCGCAGGCGAGACGCCTGCGCTACGTCGTTCCCCCTTTAGGACGTAGGACCGGCCTCCCGCCTGTCCCGAGAGGCCATCCCCCCTGGGAGTGATACCGGCCTCCCGCCTGTCCCCAACTCTCAATATCCCACAACCGGCGCACTTTTGAGAAACTTGTCAATATCCACCTGAATCTAAACTTGAGAAGCGCCGGCTCCTTCGCAGTGCCGGTGTTGTCCAGAAACCGGGTTTCTAGAAGAAACCCGGTTTCTTATAAACTAAACTGCGGATTTGAAGCTAGCAGCGCCTCAGCAGCTTGCCTGTCCAGCGGTTTGGCAAAAAAGTATCCCTGTCCGCAATCGCACTCCAGCGACACAAGTTGCAAAAGCTGCTCCTCGGTTTCCACACCCTCCGCCACCACATCCATTTTCAACTGGTGCGCCAACATCACAATCGCCCGCACAATCTCCGAACTATCGCTATCAGCGCCCAGCATGCTGACAAAAGAACGGTCAATCTTTAAGGTACTCACCGGCAATTTTTGTAAATAGCTCAGAGAAGAATAGCCGGTGCCAAAATCATCCACACAAAGGTGGATATTCCTGGCTCTAAGCTCTTCCAGAACCTCCGTGGCCGCAGCGGCATTTTCCATGAGCGCACTTTCGGTTATTTCCAGTTTTAAACAGCTGACATCCAGACCTGTTTCTAGCAAAATATTATCAATGTGTTCAACCAGATTTGGCGCGGCGATCTGCAGGCTTGACAGATTCACATTTATTGTGATATTAGAGAGAGAGGGGAATTGCTCGTGCCACTGGCGCAGCTGGAGACAAGCTTCGCGCAAAACCCACTGCCCGAGGGGGAGAATCAGGTGGGTGTCTTCTGCGATGGGGATAAACTCTGCCGGTGAGACTAAGCCTCTCGTTGGGTTCAGCCAGCGCACAAGTGCCTCAAAACCGGCAATCCTCCCCGTCTCTAGCGACACGACCGGCTGGTAGTGAAGCAATAATTTTGACTCGGGAATTTTGCAGTTAGGATTTTCACTAGATTCACAATTCAAAATGGAGAATTCTAAATTGTCTTGAATAGCTCGCCGCAAGTCAGTCTCCAACTGCAATCGCGTCACAGCACGGAGGTGCATGCCGGTGTTAAACACTTCATAGCGGGCTCTCCCTAGAGCTTTAGCGCGATACATGGCGGTATCGGCATCCCTCAAAAGGTCTTGTGGCCACTCATAGTTGAGTGAGGGGTGACTTGTGCCGTCTGGACTCTCTGCTGTGCGTTCTGAAAAGGCAATGCCAATGCTGGCGGTAGTAAAAATCTCGTGTCCGTTGAGGTGGAAAGGGGACTTCAGCAAGGCGTGGATCTGCTCCGCAACGCCGGTGGCATCGCTGATGTCTCTGATATTTTCCAGGAGGATGGCGAACTCATCGCCACCGAGACGCGCCACGGTATTGCCCGGTGCCAAATAGGTCGAGAGCCGGTGGGCAAAGGCAACCAGCAGCTGGTCTCCAATGCTGTGCCCGAGGCTGTCATTGACCAGCTTGAAGCGATCCAAATCCACTAAGAGCACCGCAAACCGGTAATCTGGGCGCTGCTGGCACGCCTCGACCGCATCCCACAGGCGATCTGTGAGCCAGGCGCGGTTGGGGGTGCCGGTCAGGGAGTCATAAAACGCCGCCAGCCACAATTGTTCTTGTATCCGCTTGCGCTCGGTGGTGTCGCGGATGACGGTGGAAAAGCCCCGCAAATAGCCGAACTGGTCTCGCAGGGCGGCAATGGCCACATCAGCCCAAAACCGGGACCCGTCGTTGCGCACCCGAAGGCCCTCCTCTTCGAGCCGGCCTGCGATCGCCGCCACTCTCAGGGCTTTCCAGGGCTTTTCCTGCTGGATTTCGTCACTGGTATAGAAGCGAGAAAAATGCTGGCCAATAATTTCAGAGGACAGATAGCCGGTGATCCGCTCAGCACCGGCGTTCCAGCTGACAACCCGTCCCACCGGGTCTAGCATGAAAATGGCGTAGTCCTTGACGCTGTCTACCAGCAACCGGAAGCGCTCTCTCTCCTCATACAGGGCGTCTTCCGCTTGCCGGCGCTCCGTGATGTCCCTGCAGCTGTAGAGCACTGTCCCCCCCGCGATCGAGAAGCGCTTCACATTTACCAGCACTGTCAGTTCCTTGCCGGCTTTGTTTTTTACCTGTCGCTCGATATTCTCAATTGCCAGAGCCGTTTCCAGCAGCGAGCGCTCGAAGAGGTTCTCTCCTAGCAGTTTGGAGATGTTGCCTAACGCCCTCACCTCTTCGACGGAGTAGCCGAACAGCTGCTGGGCGTTGGGACAGATAAAGGTAAAAGTGCCCGTGTCATCGGTGATGAAGACTGCCTCTGTTACGTTGCTCAGGGTGAGCCGGTGCAGCGCTTCTGAAGCTCGCAGCGCCTCACAGGCAGACTCTGGCTCCCTCATGTCTGGGTTCGCCCCACAATTCGTAATATCCCAGACAAAGGCGCACTGGCACTCCTGTCCCTCCCATTCCAGATAATTGACTTGCAGTCTCACCGGCTTTATCTGGCCATCTTTATGCCGGTGCTGGCACTCAAGGGTGAGTTCGCCGCGCTGTTTGACGGTGAGCCAGTGATCCGTCCAGGCCAGGGGGTTTAAGTCTGGGTTGATGTCCCACACACTCAGGTCGAGGATTTCTTCCCGGCTGTAGCCCAGCAACCGGCAGCCTGCTTCGTTTCCGTAGAGGATTCGGGCATCGGGCCCGATCCAAAAGACCGCACCGGCTGCCGCCTCCAGCGACAGCTCCGCCAGCCGCCCTATCTTTTCTTTTCGCTTAATTTTTGTTAAATTAAGGGATAAATCAGCTATGTTACGCCTCAGCTCCAGCTGGGCGGCGGCAAGCCTGCTCAAGGCGAGCAGCGCTTCTGCCTGCGCTTTCCCAAGCTGCTTGGGCGCTCTGTCCATCACCCACAAGGTGCCGGCAATCTCACCTTTGGCCGTCACTAAGGGGTATCCGGCGCAAAACAGGAGATCGCTCTCCCCTGGAGGGGGTTCAACTTGCAAATAAAGGAGATTGCCGGCACTGTCCGCCCTCTCCCTAGCCTGCAGGAAGTTCCTCCCCCCGTCAAATAGCTGGTCGAAACGAGGGCAGGTGCTAGCATGGCAGGCGATTTCCGGGACGTCGGCGGTGACTTGTGACTTGAACCAATACCGCCGGCCATCTTCCAGGCAGATCAGAGCAATTGCTGCTTCGCACACCCCTACAGCTAAACGGGTGATATCTTCAAATGCCTCTTCCAGCCCGGGTTCAAATATTTGAACCGGGCGCGGTGTAGCAAATTTATCGGTTTTAGTATCTGGCATTTGTCTTTCTATCATTGTATCCTCGTACCTGCCCCTGGAAATATCCCTTCTCAACCCTGCTGGAAAGCAGGTGTAGCTCATGGCGCTGAAATATTTGAGTTTTGAGAGCAAAGCGGGCCGTTAATTATTTAAATTCTCTCTTGACTCCTTGAGCTAGCAGTTTATTGTACAAAAATTTAAATTTATGAATCTACTGCATGGAATTAATGCAGCTTTTACATGCCACTTTCTTGAGGGCTCGATTCCACAGGTCTGCGCCAGCATTTGGGCTAACTTCTCAACCCCCCTCCAAGGGCAACACCCTCAAAAAATTGTAGGGGCGTCAAGCTAGAGGCTAGTAGAGAAGTGTCAGGTGTGAAATGTGAAAATTTAATTTCATATTTCAGAGTTCCGACTTTCTCCAGTCCCGCTGCCGTTGGGATCTGTTGCCAGACTCTCCTCTCACGCTTCCAGTCTCAATGCGTACAGGTTTTTTAGCACGAGCGCTGCGACGCTCGGAGTTATGTAGAGACTTTTGCAATCAGGTGGTCAGCTCCGCAGGCAGCGACCTTCTGGCTAGCCTCATTCAAATGTCTTTATTATAGGTTTAATTTGACCGCGACCCGAGTTTCTTTGTGTTTTCTTAAGTTTCGGCGTTTGGACGTAGAAGAGGGGGAGCTGGGGAGAGGAGGAGTGAGGGGCTTTAGCCCAGGAAGAACTTTTCTTGGTTCTTGGTTCTTGGTTCTTGGTTCTTGGTTCTTGCTTCTTGCTTCTCGATCGCTCTTTCTCTCAAAAAATTTGACCGGCATCAATAACACAGGTCAGGGGAATACCGCAATGAGTTTGAAAGCTTAACTCATAAGTTTTTGGAATGGTTAAGATTTAATTTTTAATACGTTGCCGCGCCAGTCCTGGAAGGCCATCAACGGGCCGGCGTGACAGAGTGAAGTCACACTTGGTGTGGCATTCGCTAACATGTTCTGTAAAGATATCTAAAATCCTCGCAGCCGCCCATGTTCAGTTCCCTTCAAAACAAGGCCGCTTTGGCCACAGCCAGCCCGGTCAGCCAACAGCCTCTAGCAGCTTCCAGTGAGGCTGGCAGCAGCAGTCAGACTGGCGCAAGCGGTGAGGAAAAAGCCGTGAGGGTGGTAGATTACCTGCGCATCAGTCTCATCGACCGGTGCAATTTCAACTGCCTGTACTGCATGCCAGAGGGGGCAGAGATCGACTATATCCTCAAGCAGAATCTGCTTCGGGATGAGGAACTGCTGGCCCTGATTCGAGACGTGTTCATCCCGGTGGGGTTTAGACGGTTTCGCTTCACCGGCGGCGAACCGCTGCTGCGAAAGGGAGTGGTTGAGCTGGTGCGCCGCGTCAGCGCCTTCCCCGAAACGCAAGACCTGGCCATGACCACCAATGGATTTTTGCTCGCCCCGATGGCGGAGGATCTCTATCGTGCCGGTTTGCGGCGCATCAACATCAGCCTCGACTCCCTCAATCCAGACACCTTTGACCTGATTGCCGGCAAGCAGGGGCGCAGCCGGTGGCCACAAGTCTGGGCGGGAATTCAGGCCGCCCACCGGGCGGGATTTGACCCCCTGAAGCTGAACGTCGTGGTGATTCCGGGGGTGAACGACAGCGAAGTCCTCGATTTAGCCGCTTTGACGGTTGACCGGCACTGGCACGTCCGGTTTATTGAATTCATGCCCATTGGCAACAGCCAGATGTTTGCCGGTTGCGGTTGGGTGCCCTCTGCCGAGTTGCGGCAAAAAATTCGCGACGCCATGGGACTCGTGGAGTCGCGAGTCACCGGTGCCGGTCCTGCCGACGTATTCCAGATTCCCGGCGCTTTAGGCACCCTGGGATTTATCAGCCAGATGTCAGAATGCTTTTGCGATCGCTGCAACCGCATGCGCCTGTCCGCAGACGGCTGGTTGCGACCCTGCCTGCTCAATGAAACAGGCCAACTTGACTTGAAAACCGCCTTGCGAGCCGGTGCTAGCCCTGCCGAGTTGCGGGAGAAGGTGCGCCAGCTGCTGGCCATCAAACCAGAGATTAACTTCAAGCAGCGTGACTCTGGCACGGCCACCGGCACCTACACGCGCACCATGTCCCAAATTGGCGGCTGAACCGATTTTAGATTTTAGATTCTCCATTTTTACCGATGTAAAATCTAAAATCGCAAATCTAAAATCCCTAGGCTTGCCGTGAGTAGTATTCCACCACCAGCAGCTCGTTAACCTGCAGCGCCACCCATTCGCGCTCAATGACGCTGTTAACCTTGCCAACGAGTTTGTTTTTGTCAAACTCCAGATGGCTCGGCGTGTTTGCCAAACCCGGGTTCGCCAGGTTTGTTTCCACTAACTTGCGGGAAGCTTCCCGATCTCTGACGGCGATCACGTCTCCGGGTTTGCAACTGTAGCTGGGGATGTTGACGGAGCGACCGTTAACGGTTATGTGCCCGTGACTGACCAGCTGGCGAGCGCTCGGAATCGTCGGAGCCATTCCCAGACGGAAGACGGTGTTGTCCAGCCGCATTTCCAGCAGCTGCAGCAGCACCGAGCCGGTGGAGCCGGTGACTCGGCGAGCTTTGCGCACGTAGCGCAGCAGCTGCCGTTCCGACAGACCGTAGTTGAAACGGAGTTTTTGCTTTTCCTCTAGGCGGATGGCGTACTCTGAGCGCTTTTTGCGGTTTTGGCCGTGCTGGCCTGGTGGATAAGCTCGTTTGGCCGTCTTGCGAGTCAGACCGGGCAAATCACCCAGGCGGCGCACAATCCTGAGGCGCGGGCCTCGATATCGCGACATGTAATTTCCTCTCTCTATCCTTTGCTGAAATTTTTGCCAGACATACTAGTATATAGCTTTTTGATTCCGTTTTCCAAGGGTTAAGCTCAAACAAGAGTGGGAACCCCTTGACCGCAGGACCGCACCCCCAGCCGGACAAGACACCGGCTCCCCCCGCTCGCCTGGCCCTCTGGCGGAGTGAGGGGTTAGAATCCACACCCCTGCAGGGGGTTGACTGATTCGTCCTAATGTGATAGAGATAAAGAAAATCGTAGTTTGCAGGCGGTGACGCATGGGGAGGAAAGAGCCCTCGGACAAATCACAAGCAGGAAGCCTGTGCCAAAAGCGAGTCAGGGAATTCATCCCGGTTGCGGGACTGAAACTGCTGCGCTTTTGTGCCCTGCAGGTGGCAGCGGCAGGCTGGCTGGCGTGGGCGCTGCCGGTGGGGCCAGCGGCGGCAGCGAGCGGGAATAATTACGAAAAGTGCGCTTCCAGACTGTTAAAAGCCGGCATTGCCCCGGAAACGATATCAGCAAGCTGTGGCAGCGCCCTCCATCCAGAGGAATTGGCCAGCTGCGCGGTGAAAATTAATGGCAGGACTGATATCAGCGCACAAGACGCCCTTGACAGCTGCAAGCGGGTGCGCCGGCCACAGGAACTCGCCACCTGCGTGGTGAATATCAGCAAACAAACTGACGCCTCTATGGCGAGTGCCGTACTGGATAACTGCCGGCGCAGCCTGCTGCCCGAGCGCTATTCTCAGTGCGTGGTCGGTTTGAGCCGCAGCCTGCAGGTGCTTCCCGCTCAAGCAATGGCGGCTTGCATTGACGCCGGGGACAGGATTAGCAACTTCGACCCCAGCTTTGTGCCGCAAAATCAGCTGCCGGCGGCACCCCCTGCCACACCAGCGCCCGCACCGGCCACTCCCCAACCTTCTCCGTGAGCCGGCAGCAGTGCCGGTTGCTAGGATAGGGATGCAGCTTGCAAGCGCACGACTGCGCACCGACGCACTCAGAAGGAAAAAAGCTTGAGAGGGGCGAGAGGGGCGAGAGGGGGAGGAGGTGACAGGCGGTTATTTTCTGGCCTTGCGGCGCTAGACCGGCAGGGTGGGGCGGGGCGCACTCGCCAGAAGGAGGCCCGAACCCCTACAGGAAAAGCCCAGAAACAGTTTCACAACCCGTTCGCGCTCTGCCAAAGCCAAAAAAGTGAGGCGGCAATTCAGTTAGATTACTGCACTCATCGAGCTCAACTCTCTGCTAAAACGTGAGAGGAGAGATTTGTCACGAAGGGGAGAACTGCCGTGGATTCGGGGAAGCAGCAGCAAATTTTGGGTTATTTTCTTGAAGAGGCCAAAGAACACCTCGATACCATCGAAAAAGGACTGTTAGATTTACAAGCCACTGTAGCAGATCAAGAAAGGGTTAATGAACTGTTTCGCGCCGCACACTCCGTCAAAGGGGGTGCGGCCATGCTCGGTTTCGGCAGTATTCAGAAAACCGCCCACCGGCTGGAGGATTGTTTCAAGATCCTCAAGGAAAATCAAGTTAAGGTCGATCAAAAAATAGAGACCTTATTTTTAAAGGGTTTTGACGCCCTGGAAGAATTGCTGGAACGCCTCCAAGGCCCGTTTGGCTTGCGGGACGAAGAGGGAGAGCAAGTCGTGCAAAAGGTAGAGCCGATTTTTGGCCAGCTGCAGGATTACCTCAACAGTTTGGTGAGTGGCGCAGAGCCGGCCAAGGCGAACAGTCAGGCACGCGCAAATTTTGGCGATCGGGCAATCGGCGTCCTCAAACAGATGTTGCAGCTGTTTAAAGAAAAAGAAACCCCCGCCAACCGCAAACAGCTTGTGGCCCTGTGCGCCGGACTGGCCCAGCTGGATGCCGGTGCCGAAACTTGGCCCGCTCTCGTCAAAACCGCTCAGCGGGCTATTTCTCACCCGCAGCACTCCTATCGCATCCTCGCTCCCTTTGTGATTAAAGAGCTCAAGCAAGCAAGCGATCTAGTGGTTATCGGGAAAGCCGGCGAAATTGCTGCCAGTTACAGCTTGCAGCAACTGGCTGCCGGCGCACCGGCCTCTGGAGCCAAGGAAATCCTGGTGGTTGCGGAGCCCAAGGCGGCAGCGCAAACCCTGATCCAGACTTTTAATCGAGAGCAACTCTCCCAGCTAGTTGAGTTACTCCGCAAAGCCATCAAGTAAGGAACGAGGAATTAAGAATTAAAAATTGTTTTGGGTGTTAATTTTTAATTCTTATAGCAATAGACCGTTAGTTTAGGACATGATAGTCCTAGAGAAGGTCTGTCCTGCGAGTTAGAGACGTAGGGCAGGCGTCCCGCCTGCCCTGAAGGTCTAATGTCGTAATCTAAGCCGGACCTTTAACAACATTTAATTCGCACTTCATTCCTCTATTATTTCGTTTCCCGCAGCAGCCTACGAAGGCTATCTGGAGGTTATGCCCACACAGCGAAAAAGCAGGTTAAAAGCCTAACAGCTCACACCCTGCAGGTTAACCGCTTTTTGTGGTAAGGGGAAGGAACCGCCAAGACGCCAAGAGCGCCAAGAGAAGAAAGAATAATGGCCCATGAGCCATGAGCCATGAGCCATGCCCACACTCGGTATTATATGCCGTTGTTTTGGATAAACACTGAGGCAGTGGTGAGATCCCCCAATATGTAACCCGCACTCTGACCCAATACCAAATCCACCCGGTCATAGGTTGGTTCTGGTTCAGAGCCGGTGTCATTAATTGGCTCGATCTTCACATAAGCCTCGCGCTGCCCCGCTTCAATCGTCACAGCACCGGAAAGCGCCACGTAATCAGTGCCAGGAATGGCGGAATTGCTCGCCGTCTGGTCAATAGTGTAACTCACCGTCAGCGAATCGCCTATACTCCCAAGACGCTGAATGAGAAATTCGCCAGTACCGGCTTTGCCAGTATTCGGGTCAAGTTCCGAAGCTCGCACGTCAGTGGCTAGGATAATCACCGTCGCCTGCTCGTTGTCAGCAATTGTCATGGTGGCACTGCTGTTGTGGGGGTCTACGTTATAGGTTGTGTCAGGCGTTAGAGTCGGGATCGCCGACTCATCCTCTTCGGCAATGCTATCCTCCCGGGGGGTAAGGGTAATCGGGGCAGAAGTGGTCTGCCCAGCGCGAATCGTCACTGAACCCGTCAGGGCGTCGTAGTCGCTACCCGGAGTGGCTGAACCGCCGACGCTGTACTTCACGGTCAAATCCTGTTTCGCGGCAGTTTCCGCTCCAGTAATCGGATTGATCACAGTCACGAGAAATTGAGCCGCATCCAGACCTTCTTCGGCTGCCTCCGCATCGATGGCAGTGATTTTTACCGTATCGACATCATTGTCCGCAATCGTTACCGTGGCGCTGTCGGCGGTTCCCACATTGTAAGTTTCGGGGTTGGGATTGAGGCGCAAAGTCACCCCCTCATCCCCTTCGTTGAGCTGCTCGTCAATCACGTTGATGTCAATCGTCGCAGTGGCGCTGCCGCCCGGGATTGTGATGGTGCCGGTGAGGGCGGGGGTGGCGGTGTAGTCTGTGCCATTAATCGCTGTACTGCCGGCGGAGGTATCTAGGGTGTAACTCACCGTCAGAGGAGTCTCACTGGTGTCTGGAGTTATCCCGCCTGCGAGATAGCGAGTGATCGTAAACTGGCCTGGATTGGCAGGAATTGCCGGCGGTTCCGTGGGAGTGCCAGCAGGTGTTTCAGCAGCTTGGGGGTCAGTGGCCTCGATCTGCACCGTCGGCAGGTCATTGTCCTCAATTTCCAGAGTAGCAGTATTCACCGGCCCGATGGTGTCAGGAACGCTGGGGCTCCCCAACCTCAGCTGAACGGTTTTCTGCCCCTCGATCGCAGGATCGTCGATGATTGTGCCGGCGGGAATGCTAATCGCCTTCTCCCCACTTTCCCCTGCCTGGAAGGAGACAGGAATCGTCATGTCGCTGTTGAAATCCACACCGGCAGTCGCAGGGTTGATAGCCCCCGAAGCCAGGGTTATGCCGGCGCTGAGCGCTCCACTGCTGCCGCCGGTGCGCTTGACTTTGATATCTGCCAGCACCGTGCCGTCTTCTGCGATCCGGAAGGTAGAGCCGGCAAATTCCAGTTTGCCCGGATTGTCATCGTCCTCTATCTCCAGGATGGCGGTGCCGGCGGCGCTGTTGAGCGTCGCCCCGCCGGTGGGGTTGCTCAGGGTTAAGATAACGCTCTCATTGCCATTCGCCTCGGAAAGCGTATCGTTCAGAATCGGAATGCTGACGTTCTTAAACGCCTCGCCCGAGTTAAACGTGACTGCGATCAGTCCGGCAGTGTAATCCTCTCCCGCTGTGGCCGTCCCATTACTCGGTGTCACTGTGACACTCACGGTTCCCTCAGTGCCGTTCGTGCGCCTGATGGTGACTGTACCTGCTCCCTCCGGATCGCCTTCGCTGACTTTGAACGCGCTCAGAGCAAACTCAAAGGTGCCGGGTTTAGGCGCTGTACCTCCCGTGGTGCCGCCCCCAGTAGTGCCCCCTCCGGTGGTGCCGCCTCCTGTAGTGCCCCCGCCGGTGGTGCCGCCTCCTGTAGTTCCGCCTCCTGTAGTGCCCCCGCCGGTGGTGCCGCCTCCTGTAGTGCCCCCGCCGGTTGTGCCGCCTCCTGTAGTGCCCCCGCCGGTTGTGCCGCCTCCTGTAGTGCCCCCGCCGGTTGTGCCGCCTCCTGTAGTGCCCCCGCCGGTTGTGCCGCCTCCTGTAGTTCCGCCGCCGGTGGTGCCCCCGCCGGTTGTGCCGCCTCCTGTAGTGCCGCCGCCGGTGGTGCCCCCGCCGGTTGTGCCCCCGCCGGTTGTGCCCCCGCCTGTGGTGCCGCCGCCTGTAGTGCCCCCGCCTGTAGTGCCCCCGCCTGTGGTGCCGCCTCCTGTAGTGCCGCCTCCTGTAGTGCCCCCGCCGGTGGTGCCCCCGCCTGTAGTGCCCCCGCCTGTGGTGCCGCCGCCGGTGGTGCCGCCGCCTGTAGTGCCCCCGCCTGTTGTGTCAGGGCTCGGAATGGGAACCAATATATTAATAGGTGCTGCCGCTGGCGATGGCGATGCGGCCACAACGAAATCCGACACAGTTATGGCGCTGGCGTTAATCCCTTGCAAGACAGCCAAAAACTCGCCGGTGGTTTTGTGCTTAATGATGGTGTTGGTGGAGGAAGCCCCTGTGCCCTGAGAGATGTCCAGATCCTCAAAGGTGAGATCGGGCCCTAATTCAATGAAATCCGTGCCGTCGGCAAAATCAGTAATTAAGTCAGCATCTTGTAAAGTGGTGCCACCGCCATTTTTGGTAATGATGAACTTGTCGGTTCCAGCGCCGCCGCTGAGGGTGTCCGTACCGAGATCGCCACAGAGTCTGTCATCACCCAAGTCGCCAAACAGCTGGTCATTGCCTTGACCTCCGTATAGGATATCGTTGCCCTGACCGCCAGAAACGCTATCGTCGCCTTGGTTGCCGTTGAGTAGGTCATCCCCCTGGTTGCCGAAGATTTGGTCGTTCCCCTCTCCGCCAGAGGCAGTGTCGTTACCGCTGTCACCCGAGATGATATCTTCACCGGCATTGCCAAATAGCACGTCATTGCCCTGGCCACCTTGGGCCCTGTCATTGCCATCACCGGCAACGACGATATCGTCTCCCTGGTTCCCATTGAGGAAGTCATCGCCCTCGTCGCCCTGGATTTGGTCGTTCCCAACCCCGCCAAACGCCGTGTCGTTCCCGGCACCGCCCACCAGAAAATCGTTATTGAGGAGATCTCTAAAAACACCGCCGAGGTTGGCAGCGTCAGCGCCGAGGTCGAGATTGTTTTCTTGGAGGTTATCTGGGTCCCCCCGCAAAAAGTCCGCCCCACTGCCCCCATTGAGGGTGTCGCTGCCGGTGCCGCCATTTAGCTGGTCATCACCGGCATCGCCAAACACCAGGTCGCTTCCTTCTGAACCCTCAGCGGTGTCATTGCCGGTGCCGCCGAGCACAAGGTCATTACCGGCATCGCCAGAGAGCAGGTCATCGTCTTCATCTCCCCCCAACGTATCATTCCCCGCACCGCCAGAGAGGACATCCTTGCCAAGATTGCCACTGAGCAAATCGTCGCCGTCTTCGCCCAGCAGGATGTCGTCACCGGCACCCCCAGCAATCAGGTCATTATCCCTGCCCCCTTTGGCCACATCGTTGCCCTGACCCCCATCAATGCTGTCGCTGCCATCTTCGCCGTTGAGATCGTCGTCGCCTTCATCCCCCGCAATTTGGTCTGCGTCCGCACCGGCACTTATACTGTCATTTCCCGGGCCTCCGCTGATATTGTCATTTCCTTTCGAGCCAATGACCGTATCGTCTCCTTCTTGAAGTTGCACGGTATTACTAGAGAGATCGATAAAGTCTCCGGCAGATGAACCGCTGATCGTTGACATTTTAAAAGCTCCTAACTGCTGAAATGCTATTTTCCGTGTTTCCACCTATATGGTGAAAGGATACCCGCTTGAGGGGTAAAACCAATCACTCTCCAGCGTCCGAAAATCTTCGGAAACTTAGCCGCAGCGAACAGGTGCGAGCCCCCGCATCCCAAACAAATATTTTTTCCTGAATGAAAAACATTTAGTTCGCTTCAGGTCATCTGCGCGCCAACGCCGCCCCCTGCCAGCGGTCAAATCATCAGCCTTTAGCCCAGCCTCCCTGCAATCAGCCTTAACCTGACAATCTTCGAGCTTTTTGCTGGCCGGTGGTATTTTTGAGACTGACATATTCACTGGCTCTGCTTCCGCCCGAAATGCTGATATCATTTACGGCTGTATTTTATGCTGATAAAATGCAGGAAATCTTTGTTTTAAAGGGGCTCTGTATAAGAATTGAAAGTCCGGTGCTTGCGGAAGTGATATAACTGGGCGGGATATCTCAACTGGAACGCCTGTATTTAAATTCATGAAAAACCCATCTCGCAAGGTTGCCAGTTTTGCCGGATTTATAAAAATTCACACCGCCCGCTGCCGTCAAGAGATCGGCTCTCAAACGTCAGCGATGCAACAATTTACTGTATAAGCAATTTAAATGTTATAAAACTTTTCGGAATGCCAAAATTTGCCTAATATTTAGAGTTGCCTGCGCGTGGGAATCTGGGCTTTTTTGTCTGGGGAAAAGAATGGTCTGTTAGAAGCCAAAAACATTAAAGACGAGCTGGATAGTGGAAAAGTTCCCCAAGCGGGGAAGAGAGAGGAGTTATGAAGTGCGGTGGCTAAAAGGCAACTCTTGGTTAATGGCGTCGATTTCCCGCTGCTCCATTTGATTGATTTGGCTGATGTAAGAGCGGAGAATTTGGAGCAAACGGGCATTGTAAAACCGGTGGAGGCTGTAGTTGGGGGTGGCTGGGAAGCCGCGACGTTTTTTGTGACGTCCACCGGCACCGGGGTCAAAAGTCTGGATGCCGTGACTGATGCCCCACTCAATGGGGGTGTAGTAGCAGGCGTCAAAGTGGAGGCAGTCAATATCCTGGTAGCTTCCCCAGTAGCGCCCGTAGAGCATGTCGCCCTTGTTGATACAGAAGGACATGCCGGCAGGCTGCCGGTCATCGAGCTCGCTGTAAGCAGCCACAAACAGCACTCGGTGCCGGTAGTGGAAAAGCTGGTCAAAAAACCGTTTAGTCAGGTACTTGCTCCCCCACCAGCCAAACTTGTCGCAGGTATTCTCGTAGAAGCTGTACATTCGAGAGAACAGCGGTTTGGGAATCTCGTCGCCGGTGAGCGTCTGGAGACGGATGCCAGCGGTTGCCACCGCTTTGCGCTCCCGCTTGACGTTGCGGCGCTGGTTGGCGTTGAAGACGGCCAAGTAGTCATCAAAAGTTTGATAGCCCTGATTCTGCCAAATATAGCTGTGGTGCAGCCAGCTGGTGAAGCCGTGGCGTTCCAGCTTGGGTCGCCAGACTGGATCGACAAACAGAAAATTGCAGCTAGAGATACTGTTGCGCGTGCAGAAATGGTCAATGGCACTCACCATCAAACCGATCAGCTGATCCTCATTCTCATTGGGCGCGATCAAGAAGCGATAGCCCTCAGCCGGAGTGAACGGGCTCATGCCTACCAGCTTGGGATAGTATTCGATCCCCAGCCGGCTGGCCAAATCTGCCCACTGGTGGTCAAAGACAAACTCGCCGGCGCTGTGGCCCTTAATATACAGCGGCGCGGCGGCAATCAGGTGCCGGTCGCGCCACACCGTCAAGTGATTCGGCAGCCAGCCGGTTTTAGGCGTGGCGCTGTTGGAGGTTTCCATATTGTTTAGCCACTCCCACTCCAGGAAAGGAGTTTTCAGCGGCACAGCCAGGGCATCCCACTCAGCTTGGGGGACTTCAGCGATTTTGTTAATCCAGGCTACCGAATAGCTCGGCGAAAGCTGTTCCACCATAGGGTTCATGATTTACGGGGCGCATCTCCGCTATCTAGGGTAATCTAATCAGGCGCATCTGGGGCAGGACAGCATTAACCAGCCCAATCGCGCCGGTGCCGTTTCAGCCGGTAAGGCTCCCCCGATCTGCCGGGATTTGGGATTTGGGATTTGGGATTTGGGATTGGAGAGAATTAAAAACTTATAAGCAGCTAAAAATATTTTGTATTGGCAGATATTTTAATGATTTAAATAAGAAATTTAAATCTTTTCTCTAGAAAAACGCGGTTCGTAGGTGAAGTGAGAGCGGTTATGGAGGCAAAAATATGTCCCGGCAAGTCCGGGCTGTTCTCTTTGTTTTATCAGTTCAGGAGCGGGAACTCTCATGCTGGTGCCACCGCCTTTGAGAGTGCCGGTGGCGAAGAAGATGCCGTCCCCTCCTGCCACCTGTTTTTGCAGGTGCGCGCTTGACAAGCCGGCGAGCCAAACAGCACCTGATGCACGCCTGAAGCCGGCTATTTTTCCACCAGAAATCATGGCTTGAACTGCTGTCGTCTTAGGTCGATTTAACGTCTGATAGCTTTTATTTATACAGGAGTTAAAACCCGTAACAAATTCTAGAAAGTCAGGGTAAAAATGGGGAGTGTTTGCAATATTTGCAGACTCACCCTAGCACGGGACTAGGAACTTGTGGCCATTATTCTAATTTTTCAAGTTACAACAAATTTCAAAGGTGCTGTTCCAGGTTAGCCGGGGGGATTTTTAGCAAATTCAGCCCGTGGGGGGATGACTTCACCGCTGTCAAAGGTAGCTAAGGAATCGCTTTTTTTCCCCTGCCACGAGCGAACTCGGCGATAACGCTCATGTTTGGTAGCGGTAAACCAACAGTCATGGCCAGCCCTAACAGCCGCTCTTCTTATTCTTCCCTTGGCGCTCTCTGTGTCTTGGCGGTTCCTAAAACCCAGAGCCGGTGGGGTGGAGCGAGCCGGCAGCCAGCCGGGAAACTATACCCCAGAGGGATTGACACGCTCCCCCAGGTGTGGTAGAGATATGTCTGAGGAAACTGGGCGGGCAGTAAATCTGGGGCAGAGAAATTGCCCTCAGCAATCAAAGGCAAAATGCCTGTGCTGCCCTAGAGGGGGGTGTTTCGTGCCAGATGCGCTCGCTTGCTCCAGCCGGTGAGAGTGAATCCTGGAAACGGCACTGAAACGCTAGCAGCTCTTATAATCGTGATGTAAAGTGAGAATTGTTCTGAACCTGCCATATTGGCAGCAGCATTTCACTCCTAGGCGCATAAAAAAGTGGTGGATGGATGCCTGATCTGTCCGGTCTATACAAACGTTTGGGTTTGCCCGCTCTCGGTCAAACCTCATTTCGCCGCATCCTGCTGTCGCGGATTCTGCTTCTGAGCGTGCCGGTTTTGCTGTTGGGAGAGTACGTGACTTACAGGAAGGCACGTTCTGGCCTGCTGGAAACGGCCCGCCAAAACTTGCCGGAAAGCGCGGTCAGGAAGGGCGAAAAGATTCAAGATTCAGTCGGGGGGCTGCAAGCGAGCCTGGTGAGTGCCAGTCAAACTGCAGTCCTAGAGTCAGGGTCGCTAGAGGCATCCAAACAATTTTTAGAGCAGCTGGCGCAACAATTTCCCGAGCGGGTTCAGTGCCTTCAACTGGCTTCTTTACAGACCGGCGAGATTGCGTGGAGCTCCTGCGGCAATCAGCGGCTGGATTTGCCTGCTGTTCCTGTATGGCCCGCTGTGCGCGAGAGCGCCTTTACAGAGGTCTCTGCGGTAAAAATAACCGCCCTAACGCCGGTGACATCCGAGAAGCCGGCTGAGATGGCTGGGGATAGGCCAGCCAGCGGGGAAAGCCAGCTCAGCTTGGTTTTAAGTGCGCCGGTTTACGATCTGGCGGGTCAGCTCGTTTATGCCCTAACGATTCAAGCCGCCCTCATCGAGCCCGAGACGGATAAGCCAAGGTCTCTGTCTGGCTATACGGTGGTGATTGACCACGATGGAACCATTTTGGCTCACCCCAACGCCAGCCGAGTGGGGCGCAAGGTTTCGGAGGAGGAAGACAAAGCCAGACTCACAGCGATTGTGGGCAATGCGCTCGCCGGCAATACGGATTTTATTCACCTGTTCGGGTTTGAAGACGGCGGCGCGGAATTGCTGGCTGGCTACACCGCTATCCCCAGTCCAGTGGCGGCGGATGGGAATAAAAAGTGGATTGTCTTGGCCGTCACCCGTCTGGACAATGCTCTGGCGGGGCTCGAAGAAATTCAGCACGTTCTGGTAACGCTGATCCTGGGCTTGCTCGCCGCTAACCTGCTTGCCACTCTCTATCTGTCTCGCGATATAGCGCGCCCCCTCGAACAGCTGGGGGACTACGCCCTGCGGGTGCAAGCCCGACGCGCTCTCGACCGAGTTCCCCACAATTTTCGCATCCGGGAGTTCAATCAATTGGCTGAGGCGCTAGACAGTATGGTAGAGCGTCTGACGGCGTGGGCGGAGGAGCTGGAAACCGCCTGGAAAGAAGCGAAAGTGGCCAACGAACTGAAAAATGAGTTTTTGGCCAATACGTCCCACGAGCTGAGAACTCCTCTCAACGCTATTATTGGCTCGATTCGTCTGGTGCGGGACGACTGCTGCGATGACGAGGAAGAGGAAATGGAGTTTTTGCAGCGGGCGGATGACGCTGCGATTCACTTGCTCGAGATCATTAATGACGTGCTCGACATTGCCAAAATTGAAGCGGGCACGCTGTCGGTGGTTCTCGAGCCGGTCGATCTGCAAAAAGTGATCGAGGAAGTTATCGATTTGCAGGCGGCTGAGATTCAAAACAAGGGCTTGCAGTTGATTTTTCCTAAACGCCAAACCCCGATTGCGGTGGAAGCGGACCCCGCCAAGCTCAAGCAGGTCCTGCTCAATGTGGTGGGGAACGCGCTCAAGTTTACTGACACCGGCTCGATTTCCATCTCCACTCGCATCGAACCGGTGGGAAACGGTGACGCCAACGGCTCTGCCGCAGCACCGGGCTCATCCTTTCATGAGCGGCACGCGATTGTTTCTATCCGGGATACGGGTATTGGCATTGACCCGAGCCAGCAGCACCGGCTCTTTCAACCGTTTGTTATGGTTGATGGCAAGAGAACTCGCAAGTACGGGGGTACGGGTTTGGGACTGGCTATCTCGCGGAATTTAATGGAACTTATGAAAGGCACGATTACCCTGCACAGTGCTGGCCCTGGCTTGGGGACAACGGTTGAGATATGTTTGCCGGTTTTGGATCTGCTGCCGGTGTCTTCTGATAAGCTTCAAGTTTGAAGTTTGAATTTTAAATGAATTCAGAATTCAATCTTCACGCATTCGCAATTCTCACCGGCTCCCCTCCCCGGTTGACCGATTCGCTCAAGGCGCTGAGAGTTCGCACTAGTCCCACGCCTGTCGCTCCCGAGGAAACCGGCGAGGGGGTGTTGCTGCGCGCGCAGTCCAGAAAGTGCTGGCACACCTGCGCTAAGGGCTCTACCGGCTCTACGCCGATCGCTTCGCGACTCTGACCGGCTGGGATAAACTGGTCGCCGGTGCGCTCTAACTGTCCCCGCTGCAGGGTGAGGGCACCCTCCGCTAACATCTCGTCAAATATTAAGGTGCCCTGGCTGCCGGCAATGGCCAACCTCCGCTGTTTGTCTGGATTGCTCCAGCACAGGTGGATAAATGCCCGCACGCCGCTCGGATACGTCAGCGTCACCCACACTAAGTCGGACAAACCCCGGGGAAAATGCTCTCCCCCGCTCCATCCCTCCCAATTGCTTTGCAGCCAAATGGTGCCGGTGGCTCCCACCTGTGCCGGCGTCTCTCCCAGCCAGCTGTTGAAGATGCAAATGTCGTGGATGGCTAAGTCCCACAGGGCGTCCACATCGGGGCGCACCGGCCCGAGATGGGTGCGAGTGGCATAGCCGTACCTCAATTCTCCCAGATGTCCCTCTTGGATAACCCGCTTCCCTCGCTCGACGGCTGGGTGGAACAGGTAGGTGTGGTCAACGACTAGCTGCCGGTGCTGCTCTTGGGCCAGCCGGCACAGTTCCTGGGATTCCTCCGGGTCCAGGGTTAAGGGTTTTTCTGCCAAAACGTGGTAGCCTTGCTGGAGGGCGTCGGCAATCAGATGGTAGTGGGTGGATGCCGGTGTGGCGATTGCCACTGCTTCAATTGCCGGCATTTGCCGCACTTGCTCCCAGTCTGCCGCCAGCACCACACCGGCATCGAACTCCAACTGCTCCTTGAGTGCTGCCAAGCGTTCCGGGTTTCGATCCACCACAGCCACCACTCTCGCTTGCGGATTTTTCAGGAAGTTCCGCACCAGGTGGACGCCCCATCGCCCCACCCCCACTACCGCTATGCCGGTTTGTTTGGACATTTACAAAATTTTTCTTTTTCAATTCTGGCGGCGGCGCAAAAAATTTAACAAGTTTTTAGATTCCTTGACCGCTCCGCATGGTACTTTTTAATTGTGGGAATCTGTCTGAAAATATTATTTTGGCTCCCACTCCACCCTTACTACTTCACCCTACCACGAGCCGGTGAACAGCGCAACCCCCCTCTCTGACTCCGCCGGCCCCTTTTTTTTGCCCATTTTTCACAAATTTTGGCCGGCCCCCGGCCCCCGGGCCCAAACTTTAACAAGTTTTTAGATTCCTTGACGGCTCCGCGTGGTATTCTTTAATAGTGGGAATCTGTCTAAAAATATTATTTTGGCTCCCACTCCACCCTGACTACTTCACCCTACCACGAGCCGGTGAACAGCGCAACCCCCCTCTCTGACTCCGCCGGCCCCTTTTTTTTGCCCATTTTTCACAAATTTTGGCCGGCCCTCGGCCCCCGGCCCCAAACTTTAACAAGTTTTTAGATTCCTTGACCGCTAGGCATGGTACTCTTTATTAGTGGGAATCTGTCTAAAAATATTATTTTGGCTTCCACTCCACCCTTACTACTTCACCCTACCACGAGCCGGTGAACAGCGCAAGCCCCCCTCTCTTTGTTGCTACAATTCTTAACAAATTTTGGCCGGCCCTCGGCCCCCGGGCCCAAACTTTAACAAATTTTTAGATTCCTTGACCGCTAGGTGTGGTATTATTTAACAGTGGGAATCTGTCTAAAAATATTATTTTTGCTCACACTCCACCCTGACTGCTTAACACTAGCACGAGCCGGTGAACAGCGCAAGCCCCCCTCTCTCTGCCGGCCCCTTTTTTGTGACAATTCTTAACAAATTTTGGCCGGCCCTCGGCCCCCGGGCCCAAACTTTAACAAGTTTTTAGATTCCTTGACCGCTCCGCATGGTACTCTTTAAGATTGGGAATCTGACTGCTAATATAATTTGCGCGCCCACCCCATTATTAAGAAGACTACCATGAGTGGGAGGTGAAGGTCAAGAAGTGACAAAAAACAAAAAAGTTGGCAAGTCAATTTACAAAAAATTAACAATCACCAATTAAGAGCGGGCGCTACTGCCTTTAGAAGGGACTAGGCGGCGGGGATTGGGGCTCTCGGAGGGGAGGCGCGGGGTTTGAGAGCCGAGGGAGCCGGTGAAATTTTCAGCTTCGCCTTGGGACAGGGACAAAAAAGCTTCTCGGGCGGCGGCTTGTTCAGCGGCTTTAATGGAGCGCCCCGTTCCCTCACCGAGCCGGCGTCCGTCGAGGGAGACTACAGCGGTGAACCGGTGGGCGTCACCGTGAACCTGCTTGGTTTCCTCAACCTGATACACCGGCAAAGCCTTGTAGCGAGCTTGAGTCCATTCCTGGAGAGCGGCTTTGTAATTTTGGCGAGCGGGATCGGTGCGGATTTCAGCCGCGCGCTGCTGGAAGTGAGAGTCCAGCCACGGGCGCACCAGATCGAGGTTGTGCGTGCTCAGGTAAAGCGCCGCCAGCACAGCTTCCAGAGAGTCAGCCAGACGGGACTCACAGCCGGCGGCGTCACCGGCGGCGCTGGCGGAAACCAGCAAATAGCGCTGCAAGCCATAACTTTCTGCTATAGTAGCCAGAGTGCGGTCGCTGACCAGCACAGAGCGAATTGCCGCAAATTCCCCCACCGAACAGTTGGGATAGGTTTCTAATAAAAACTCAGCCGCTGCCAGACGCACCACAGCGTCCCCAACGAACTCCAGCTGCTCGTAATTGGCATTCGGTGAAGCAGTCGGGTGAGTCAGCGCCAAGTCGAGCAGATCCCACTTCACTGGCACTCCCTCTGGGAGCCCCAATTTTTGTGTGAATTTCTGTAACTGTTGCTGCCGGTGAGGATAAGTAAGCGCCATTGAGGATTTTTAAGTTGAGATTTTAGAGCTGAGATTTCAAATTTTATCTGATAAATGCCAATTCTGAACAAAGCATCCAAAAAATTGAAAAAGGGAGAGAGCAAGTCATAAGCCGGGTTCAGTTTTCAAAGGCTGAACTCAGCCTTTGAAGGCAGTTATCTATCTGGGACGCCTGTTACCAGACGCCTCTAGCGGCACTCATGGGCGGAACCGGTAAAAGACCAACCGTCGTTCCTTCGACCTTGCTCCCAACCGGGGTTTACCTAGCCAGCGCCTCTCGACGCTGCTGGTGCGCTCTTACCGCACCCTTGCACCCTTACCTGTAAGTAGGGGCGGGGCGAACCCGCTCCCACTCCATCGGCGGTATGTTTCTGTGGCACTATCCTCACGGTCACCCGCACTGGGCGTTACCCAGCAAGTTTGGTCTTTCGGGAGCCCGGACTTTCCTCAGACCGGCATAAAGCCAGCCCGCAACCGCCAGCGCTTACTCTCTCCTTAGTTCCAGTTTATTGCACAGGGTGTGTTTGTGGGTGGCTGGTGCGGGAATCTGGGTGGCTGGTGGGGTGTCTCGGAAAAGCGAGGTGAGCGCCGGTGGGGAGTTTTGGTTTCACCGGCACCCCGCGTGAGCGCCGGCGGAAGCCCCAGCGCCCGCATGAGAATTTGTACTTGCCGGTGAGGATTTTAACCGGTTCTGGGACAGTTTCTGGCGCTGAGCGAAGAAACCGGGTTTCGCAGAAGTTACCCGGTTTCTGGCACCGGCGCTCTTAACAATTACTTGATAAATCAGCTCTAAGCCTGCTTGTTGCGCCTACCTTTTTAAGTCAGTCCGGACGGTCGAGAAGTTGTCGAACCAGCCGCGACGCTTGAAGAAGTAGACGAGACTGGCAGCAATTGTTATCATAGCACCCCAGCAGAGGAAGTAGCCAAAAGGCCAGTTTAGCTCCGGCATATTCCAGGGAGATTTTTCAGTATTGAAGTTCATGCCGTAGATCCCGGCAATAAAGGTTAAGGGGATAAAAATGCTGGACATGACGGTGAGGAACTTCATCACCTCGTTCATCTTATTGCTGATGGAAGACAGATAGACATCCATCAGGCCGCCTGCCAGTTCCCGGTAGGTTTCCACCATTTCCATAACCTGAACCGCGTGGTCGTAACAGTCGCGCAGGTAAATTCGCACATCCGCACTGATCAAAGGGCTGCCATCTCGGATCAGGGTATTAATCGCATCGCGCTGCGGCCAAATTGCGCGGCGCAGAGCCAGCAACTCCCGCCTGATTTGATAGATTTTTTCCAGCGTGTTTCGGGTGGGGTTAGTCACCACTTCATCCTCTAATTCCTCAATGCGCTCGCCATACTCTTCCAGAACCGGGAAAAAGCCATCGATAATCGCATCCAGCAGGGCATAGGCTAGGTAATCTGGCCCTCGCTGGCGGATCGTGCCCTTGCCGGCACGAATGCGGTCGCGCACCGGCTTAAAGCAATCGTGTTCGGCTTCCTCCTGCACTGTAAGCAGGTAATGTTTCCCTAAAATGAAACTGACTTGCTCAATCCAGAAGCCCCCACTCCTTTCCTTGGGCATCACCATCTGGGCAATAATCAGCAGATGGTCTTCGTGATCCTCCACTTTAGGGCGCTGGGGAATGTTGACGATATCTTCCAGGACGAGGGGGTGCAACTTGAAAACCTCACCCAGCTGACGCCAATTCTCTTCAGTGCCCAAACCCATGACATCCACCCAAGAAACCGTCTCGGTATCCAGGGAAGGAAGGCAGGATAGCGGGTTTTCCAAATGCGTGCGGGTGGCGCTAGTCTGGCTGTAGTCAATCAACACTATTGTCGCCGGTGAGGCGTCTGGCGGAAGCCTGAGAGTTCCCGGCGAACTCCCCGGTTCGTCATAGAAGTATTCAAAGTAGTCCTCTTCTTCCTCGGCGGGTTGGGCGGGGAGTCTGGAAGGCGGAAAGCGGTTTTCTACCATGCTGTTTGACTTGGACAAGATTGCTTAGTGCGATCTTAAGCGATTTTGTTTCACTTCCGGACCCCACCGCACAGCCGCCGCCGGTGAGGGCGTCGCCAGCCGGTAGGTTTTCTCACTCAGTCAGGTGGGAGCCTGCGCCTGGCTGACTTTATAGGGTTTTTCATACAGGACTTAGGCAGCACACTGTGGTATAGGGTGGGTTACGCTAGCGCTAACCCACCCTAAAGATAGAGGCTAGAGCCAGGAAAGTAGCAAAAAATCCAAAATCCAAAATCCAAAATTGGTGGTATATAGCGTTTCTCATCGTTTGTGAGGTACAGAGAAACCCGGTTTCTTAAAGAAACCGGGTTTCTGGGCCATAGTTCATGCAACTGACAACCGGTATAAGTTCACCGGCTCACTGCATAAGTAATTGACAGCGCGGCTAACTGTTCAGTCCTGGCAGCGCGGGTATTGGGGTCGAAAGAAACAACAAAGTTGCGACTCCTCACATCAATATCAGCCAGGAAACTGTCAGCAGCAGAAACAGACTCCTCATCCAAAGTCAAAATTCCCGATTGAATTGCTCTACCGGCAGCAATCTTTTGCAAACGCTGCAGCGACTCGCGCAAAGGCGATAAACTCGCAATCACCAAAACTTCCGATATTCCCACCGGCTCCCCTACCGTCAGTTTAAACGCATCTCGCTCCGGGTCAGGAATTTGTCGCGTTTCCCCCGCTTTCACTAGCGCGGCGTCAACACCGGCAGTCCAGCTATTTGGAAACACCACCGCCAACTCTCCCGTGGGGTCAATTGCCAGCAATGTGACGTACAAATCCCGCTTTTCCCGATTTTCAACTTCACACTGAACCCGGACTCCAATCGGAAGTTGCGGAATCCCCCCCACCACCTGAATTGCTTTGGAAATTGGGGGAGGGGCGCTATCAGTTTGAGTTAGCGTGCGGGGGGTGAAGGCGGTGGCGGCGAACTGGGTTTCTGCACCCCCGATAACTTTTATGGAGGCGGCGACATTCAGGCGAGAGGATTCTGCATTGAGGGTGAGTTTGACAATTCTCGCCGCCAGCAGGGAGCGGAATTTCGATTTCAGGCGAGCGATTGCCGGCGCGACGGTTTCTCCCGCTGCGCCAAAAGAACCGGGAATTAAATCCAATCCCGGCGCGTACAGCCCCAAACTCCCCGCCGGCGGACTGTCGGAAACACCGGCTTTTGTCAATTCTTGGCGCTGCGCTTCTGTCATTCTACCAAAAATGTACTCGACCTGTGTTTGACCCAAAGGAAGGGGTTCGAGCCGGTCGAGTTTGGCGAGCGCTTCTCTGGCTGCATTTAATTCGCTCCCCAAGGACTCATCCAGTCCGATGCGGAGTTTCAAATCGCTGGGAATGGCTCTCGCCTGTTCCTGCAATAGCGCCCCCGGTTGCAGCAGTTGCTCCTGTTTTAATTCTACCACTTTTCCCCGCGCTAGCAACCCCTGGCGCGACTCTAGCTGTATCAGTCCTTGCGGCTGTCCCTGTCTGTCTATTATAGCAAATACGGAATCTTTATTAAAGGCTGCAAAGGACTGCGGATCTATCCCTCCCAGCCAAAATTCCACCTGTTTGCCGGCAGCGGAGCGAATCACGGCTTCTGCGGGGGGTGTGGGCGCGGGGAGGAAGTAAGTTGGTTGGGTTTGGTTGTTGCTTGCCGGTTTGGCTTCCATTTCTGGAGTTTGCTGAGTTGAGGAAATGCGTGCTGTGGTGCGAGAGACATTTGCCAGTACAGTTTCGGCGGCGCGGTTGCCGGTTTGCTGCCACAGATATTGTGTTAGAGTGTAAGTAAAAGCGCCGGCATCAAACCCGTCAAAGGGCGCGTCGGCGGCGTATTGATTGGCGGCGGCGGAGGCGATGACAATTCCTTTGGCTACGCCTCTGTTTCGCTCTTTGATAAACTTTTCTTGGGAGAGTCCCAGTTTGGATAGCCACTGCCGGTGATACTCTTTTTCCTCAGCGCTAGGCTGCTCGCCGCCGCCGATGGCTCGAATGGTTAAATTCCCCCGTTTTCCGCCTCCGGAATGGCAGCTGTCCAGGATAACAGTGAGGTTTTCTGTGCTGGTGGCTGACATCCAGAGAAAGAGCGTTGCGCCCATGATATCGGAAACGGTTTCTTCGGTGCCGGCTTGGGATTTGGTGCGGTCGCTGGGGACGAAGGTGCTGTTGAGCTTTTCGCGCTCGTCGCCTGAGGGATTGTAGGGGTTAATCACTCTGGAGCCGTGTCCGGAAAAGTGAAGGACAGCCACATCTCCGGGTTTGGCTTGTTTGATTAAGTGTTCTTCTACAGCTTGGATAATTCCGGCGCGTGTGGGTTTGATTTGGGTGCTGCCGGTGACTGTTAAAATGTCTTTGGGATTGAAACCGAAGCGGTTTATCAGGAGCTCTCGCTGCAATTCTACGTCTGTCTCGCAGCCTTTTAGGGGAGAAAGTTCGGTGGTCTGATAGTTATTGATTCCTATCAGGAGCGCGAGTTTGCGAGGGGTACTTTGAGCGAGAACTTTGGCGTAGCGCAGTGCTTGGTGCTGGATGTCGAGTTGGCTCCATCCGAGGGCGGCTAGGAAGGCTCCTGCGCTTTGGAGAAAATGCCGGCGGTTGATGTTTGTCATGGGGTATATTCGTTGAGCATAGCTGTTTGAGTGCTAGAGCCCGGGCGATTGGAAATCGCGGCTATACAGACGAAACCCGCCTGCGCGGGTTTAACAGTCCGCGAAGCGGACTTGGGGTTGTATATTAGGGGGTTTTACCGACCCGATTCCAAGATTGGCGGGGTGCTCCCGTTCAGTTTTAACCTCTTGCAGGACTTCTAGCATGGTATTTGCCGCTTCAAAAGCATCATAAGGCGACCAAACAGGGTAGGATTGGTCGGGTTTGATCAGGTCAGCCTCTTCTCGGGCTAACTGCGATATCAAAACCTGCATAATATAGAGTTTATCCGCACGGCCAAGCCCTTGCAAGGTGTCTAGCAGTTCTCCTGAAACCATCGTTAAAACTCCAGTCAATCGGGAAGACTTCACTAAGTCCCATCATAAGGCTAAGGCGAGAGACAGGGACGGGGCAGGGCAATTCACTTACGCTATCAACTTTTACCACAAAAATTTCCCCTGTTCTCTCAGGAAAGCTTAAAAAATTATAAGAGTTTGACTGTGGGGGAAGGCAAGGCCCTAAGCTAGAGCTGGGTTAAACGTTTCTTTAGAACACTTATGGCGCGTGGGTGGTTTGCGGGATTCGGCTGCCGGTGGTTTGCGGTATCCGTCAGTGTGCTGATTGGGTCAACTCCGGCGGTTGCCGGTGCTGCCGGTGGGGAGCGGTGGCTCTTGGCACCGGACATGGAGGCGGATGGCAGGATAGCTCAAAATAGCAGCAGTCCAGAAGCGGACAGACTGTTGCTAGAGGGGGGGCAACTATTTGAGCAGGGAACGGCAGAAACTTTACGGGCGGCTTTGGAAAAGTGGGAAGCTGCCCGCCAACTGTACCGCGCCGCAGGGGATGCAGGAAGAGAAGCCCTAACACTGCTTGGGATGGGCCGGGTTTACTCCGACCTAGGGGACCAGCAAAAGGCGCTGGACTACTACAGCCAATCCCTGCCCCTGTTCCGGCAAGTGGGGGAGAAGGCAGGGGAAGCCGCCACCCTCAACAATATTGGCGGGGTTTACAACGACCTGGGGGACAAGCAAAAGGCGCTGGACTGCTTGAACCAATCCCTGCCCCTCTTCCGGCAAGTGGGGGAGAAAGCAGGGGAAGCCGCCACCCTCACCGGTATTGGCGCGATTTACTCCTCCCTGGGGGACAAGCAAAAAGCCCTGGACTACTACAGCCAATCCCTGCCCCTGACACGGCTTGTGGGGGACAAGGGACAGGAAGCCGTCACCCTCAACAATATTGGCGGGGTTTACTCCGACCTGGGGGACAAGCAAAAGGCGCTGGCCTACCTCAGCCAATCCCTGCCCCTGTTCCGGCAAGTGGGGGACAAGGCACGGGAAGCCGGCACCCTCAACAATATCGGCATGGTTTACGACGACCTGGGGGACAAGCAAAAGGCGCTGGACTACTTCAGCCAATCCCTGCCCCTGTCACGGCTTGTGGGGGACAAGCCAGGGGAAGCCACCACCCTCAATAATATTGGCGCGGTTTACAACGCCCTGGGGGACAAGCAAAAGGCGCTGGACTACTTCAACCAATCCCTGCCCCTGACACGGCTTGTGGGGGACAAGGCACAGGAAGCCGCCACCCTCAATAATATTGGCGCGGTTTACTCCGACCTGGGGGACAAGCAAAAGGCGCTGGACTACTTGAACCAATCCCTGCCCCTGTTGCGGCTTGTGGGGGACAAGGCAGGGGAAGCCACCACCCTCACCAATATTGGCGGGGTTTATGACGCCCTGGGGGACAAGCAAAGGGCTCTGGACTACTACAGCCAATCTCTGCCCCTGAGACGGCTTGTGGGGGACAAAGCAGGGGAAGCCGCCACCCTAAACAATATGGGCCTGGTTTACGACGACCTGGGGGACAAGCAAAAAGCCCTGGACTACTACAGCCAATCCCTGCCCCTGACACAGCTTGTGGGGGACAAGGCAGGGGAAGCCGCCACCCTCAATAATATTGGCGCGGTTTACAACGCCCTGGGGGACAAGCAAAAAGCCCTGGACTACTTCAACCAATCCCTGCCCCTGAGACGGCAAGTCGGGGACAAGGAGGGGGAAGCCGGCACCCTCAACAATATCGGCATGGTTTACGACGACCTGGGGGACAAGCAAAAAGCCCTGGACTACTACAGCCAATCCCTGCCCCTGGCACGGCTTGTGGGGGACAAGGAAGAGGAAGCAGTCACCCTCAGCAATCTCGCTGTCACCAAGCGCCGGCAGGGCAACCTCACGGAAGCACTGACTGACATAGAAGCTGCCATTGCCATTATCGAAGACCTGCGTACCAAAATCGACAGCGAGAAACTCCGGCAGTCCTACTTCGCTCAAAACCAGAATGGTTACGAGTTCTACATCGACTTGCTGATGGAACTCCACCGGCAAAACCCCGATAAAGGATACGACGCCAAAGCCTTCAATGCCAGCGAACGCGCCCGCGCCCGCACCCTCCTGGAACTTCTCACCGAAGCCAAAGCTAACATCCGTCAAGGCATCACCCCCCAATTGCGTGAAAAAGAAAGCAACTTGCAGCAGCGCATCAACGCCACCGCCAAACGCCAGATGGAATTGTTTTCCGGCGAACACACAGAACAGCAAGAAACCGCCATTAAACAAGAACTCGATAACCTGCTACGAGAACTTGATGAACTCAGAGCAGAAATCCGCAAAACCAGCCCCCGCTACGCCGCCCTCACCCAACCCCAACCCCTGACTGCTCAACAAGTGCAGCAGCAACTGCTCGACAAAAACACCTTACTGCTGCAATACTCCCTCGGCAAAGATCGCAGTTTCCTTTGGGCAGTCACTCCCGACAGCTTAACCGCCTACGAACTGCCCCCCCGCGCTGAAATCGAAAAGGTTGCCGAGCCCTTCTACCAGCTGATGCAAAATCCCGCCTATCGCGGTGAAAGTCGCAATTTAATCGTCACTCCCGACATTCCCAAAGTTAACGCATCCGTCGCCAAACTCAGTCAAATGCTGCTGGGGCAGGTTGCCGATAAACTCCCAGGGAAACGCCTGCTCATCGTTCCCGATGGCGTCTTGAATTACATCCCCTTTTCCGCACTACCGGCACCCGCGCCCGCCCCTACCCCCGCGCCCGCCCCAAACGATTTAACCCCGCTATTAGTTAGCCACGAAATCATCAACCTGCCTTCCGCCTCTACCCTGGCAATTTTGCGACAAGACTCGCCACGACAGCCCGCCCCTAAAACCGTCGCCCTCATAGCCGATCCAGTATTTGAACCCGACGACTCCCGCGTCACCGGCAACCCTTCTCCCCCACAGCAAGAAACCCGCTTATTTACCTTTACAACAAGCCGGTCCGCCGATTCAGTTGGCATCAAACACCCGATTCCCCGCCTCACCGGCACCCGCAAAGAAGCCGAAGCCATTCTCGCTAATGCCCCCAAACCCCAAACCATGCAAGCGTTTGATTTTGACGCCTCACGAACCACCCTAAACAACACCGACTTAACCCAGTACCGCGCCGTGCATTTCGCCACCCACGGGTTTGCCAGCAGCAGCGCCCCTGAACTCTCGGGCGTCTTGCTTTCCCTAGTGGATGACAAGGGCAATCTTGTCGATGGCTTCTTGCGCCTGCACGACATTTTCAACCTCAGTTTAAACGCCCAAGTTGTCGTGCTTTCCGCCTGTCAAACCGGCTTGGGCGGTTCCGTGCGCGGCGAAGGTTTGGTGGGCTTAACTCGCGGTTTCATGTATGCCGGCACTCCCCGTCTTGTCGTCTCTTTGTGGAGTGTGGACGACGAGGCTACCGCCGCCTTGATGTCGAGTTTCTACACTAAAATGCTATCACAAGGGATGCCGGTGGCGCAAGCCCTGCGACAGGCGCAGCTGGAAATGTGGAAACAGGACAAATGGAAATCACCCTATTTCTGGGCGGCGTTTACTTTGCAAGGGGATTGGCGGTGAGTTGCCGGGAGACATGGGAGATTGTTTATTGAAGCCGGCAGAAACTGGGGGGCGGCCACGCGGGCCGGCCCTACAGGTCGTGTGCCATTACATATCTGCTTCCCCCCCATAAGAAAGCCGGTTTCTTACGACCTGCCGGCACCTCTCCCCGCCTGCCGGCCACCTTATATGCCGGCACCTTTTCCCACAATACCAAGATAGCGCAACATGCCGGTTTCTGTCAACCCCAACGCAATAAAATTTTCTGACTTTCTCCCTTTCTCCTCCCTTGGCGTTAGCGCAGTGGCGCGGCACGCGCAGCTTGGCGTCTTAGCGGTTCATTTCAAGGCCACAGATGAAAGGCAGCGCGAAAAGTATATAATAGAGTTAAGATGCTCACCGGCCTGAATATGACTGCCATTTTACCCCCAACCCAAAAAACCGAAGTCTTCTACCCCAGTGCGGATGGTGAACCCGTGGCCGAAACGTATGACCACTTGTATGCATTACTGACAGCCCTAGAAGTCCTCAAACAATACCTAGCAGGGCGTCAGGCGACTGTTCTGGGCAACCAGTTCCTGTACTGCTCCCAAGGCTTCCCTAAATTGCGAGTAGCCCCCGACGTGATGGTGATTTTTGATGTCGCCCCCGGAGGGCGGGACAATTACAAAATTTGGGAGGAAGGACAAGTGCCGGCAGTCATCTTTGATATGACATCAAAAGGCACTGAAGAACAGGATAGATTTTCAAAAAAAGACCTGTACCAGCAATTAGAGGTAAAGGAATACTGGCTGTTTGACCCCAAAGGCGAGTGGGTCGAAGAAAAATTGCGCGGCTATCGCCTGCGGGGAGAAACTTACGAACCCATTGCAGACAGTCGCAGCCAACCTTTGCAACTGCGGTTAGCCGTAGAGGACAAACTGATTGGCTTTTACCGGGAGGATACCGGCGAGAAATTGCTGGTTCCTACCGATCTAGCGGAGGCGCTGCGCCAGAAAACTCAGGAACTCTTGCAGGAAATCGAAGCGCGACAGCAAGCGGAGGAACGCGCCGAACAGGAGCGTCTCGCCCGAGAGCAAGCGGAGGAACGCACCGAACAGGAGCGCCTCGCACGACAGCAAGCGGAAGAACTCGCCGAGCAAGAGCGCCGGCGGCGGGAAGAAATGGAGGCTCTTCTCGCTCGCTATCGGGAAAGCTTTGGCGACTTACCCCAGTGAAAAAGGCTTGCGCGTCTGATAAGTAAGCCGGCATAATTAAACGTAACACAGCTCGTCTCAGGAACCAGCTTTCTCAGAGAAACCTGGTTGCTTGATGTTCAGGACCAGAAACCCGGTTTCTTAAAGAAACCGGGTTTATCAGTACCTCACTAATATGAGAAAGGCTATATTTACCTAAGCCTTGTCTTAGCGTGCCGGTGGGCTTAACCACGGGAGCATCCCACTTTTGTATTCCCGCTTTCCGAAAGTGCCGGCATAAGAAAGTTTACCCGCCTCTTTCTTTAGCCCGCGCAGGCGGGCTTTGTCTGTATAGCCGCGATTTCTAATCGCCGGAGCCCATGTGCCAATGCAAAAACGGGATGCTCCCCTTAACCGCAGCCCTTCTCAATTGCAGCGCTAATTGCCTCAACCGGCATCTCTCCCGGCCAGCCGGCGACCTTATATGCCGGCACATTTTCTCACACTACCAAGATAGCGCAAGCTGCCGGTTTCTGTCAACCCCAACGCCAGAAAAATTTCAGACTTTCTTTTTCTATTCCCTTGGCGGTCATTGACGGCGGCGGTTCATTTTCCCCCTGGCAGAAACCGGGTTTATTGTGGCCCAAAAACCGGTTTTTAACCTGCGCGAGATTGGCATCCTCCTATCAACTAGGTAAAACTAACCAGCCAGCCGGTGCAGGGGCGGAGCAAGCAGATATGCTCTGTCTCGCAGACATCTGCGGATACCGCGCCCCTGCTGTCGGGGCGGCTTTCCCCAGAAAGGCTGGCCGCCTGTAAAAAATATTAATAAACCCGCCCCCAAATTTTTTTGGCAACAGCTACAAAATGCCCTAAAGTAAAGAGCGAGTCTGAACTGCAATAGCAATTGAGCAGGAAGCGATCAATATGTCTGACCCCACACCAACCAACACACCGGCGCAAGAAGCGCAAGAAATAGAAGAAGTGATGGCCGAGCTGGAGCGCTACCGGGAGCGGATCGTCAGCGATCTCCTGGAAATGGCGAAAAAAGTCAAAATATCCAAGCAAACGGCAATGGCGCAGCTAGCCAACCATCCGGAAATCGCCCAGATTGAAGCCATGCTCTCGGATCTGCGCTCGCGGAAAGCCGCTTTGGAAGCTGCTTCAACAGTACAGTAACCCATGCTTAACTCTCAAACCCAAGCGCCAGCACCGGCACAAACAGACGAGTTGCTCGAATCCGTCAGCGCCCAGCTCGCCGCTGGCACCTTTGACCCAGCTGACACGCAACTGCTGGCCACAATGGTAGAATCCCTAGCCGATGGGCGGGGGATGGTGAGACTGGGATTTGTAGAGGCGTTCGGCAAAATTGGCCAACCGGCAGCACCCTATTTGCAAGACGCCCTAGCCAATCACCCCAACCCAGTGGTGCGCCGGTCTTGCGGCAAAGCGCTGGCCAAAATCAGCGACCCGGAGGCTGTTCCCACCTTAATTAACGCCCTGCTCAACGACGCCGACACCGTTGTCAGGAGCTCAGCAGCCGGTGCCCTCGCCAAAATGGGGCCATCCGCAGTGCCGGCACTGCTGGACGTTATAGCCTCTGACTCTGCGGAAACAGCCAAAGGGCACGCCGCTTGGGCGCTGGCGTTCATTGGAGCGCGAGCTGCCGAAACGCTGTACGAAGCGATGAACTCCGAGTCAGCAGACGTCCGCAGCGCCGCCGCCGGTGCGATCGCCAATATCGCTCAAGAACAAAGGGATGAGCGCTCCACCGGCATTATAATCTCAGCCCTCAGCGATGCAGCGCCGGCGGTGCGAGCCGAAGCCGCAGCCGCCCTGGGCCAACTGGCGCACCAGCCGGCGGTCCCCCAGCTGATTGAGCTAATAGACGACAGCGCCGCAGAGGTGAGAAAAGCCGCCGCCCTAGCGCTGGCCAAAATCGGCGATCCCGCCGCCACAGAACCCCTGCAAGCCAAAGAAGCCAGCGATCCAGACGGTGGCGTGCGCCAAGTAGCCGGTGTCGCCCTCTCCCTGCTCCAGCGGGCAAAACTTGTTTCCCCACCCCCCGACAATGAATTTCCAACTCAGTGAAAAAGCCAAAGAATTAATTCCCAAAGCCAGAATTGTCAGCTTTGCCGGCTGGCAAAACTCCCACCCCCCCGACATCATCGAGGTCCTGCAAACTGCTGACGATGAAGGGCGCTACCTCACCGACGCCGATTTAGCGCCACTGCTGGCTCACTCATCTGCCGCCTGCGTCAGCGCCGCCCAGTTCCTGCGCGAGAGCGCCGCTGAGATTGTGGCCGAAGCCAGGGAGCAAGTCTTAGCTCAATATCCCGATCTCACCCAGCCGGGAGGCGACCTCTATCCGCCGGCGCGCGCAGAAGCCTGCTGGCGGGATTTCTGGCACTTCCTGCGCTGCATCACCTACGGGATTGCCGGTGGCAGCACCCAGTTTACCAGTCCCGAAGGGCTGCACTACATGCAGCTGCTCTACCAAGAATTGCGCGTCCCCCTGGATGCGATGGTGCTCGGGCTAGAGAATCTCAAAGCCGCCAGTCTGAAGCGATTGCCCGAACGGCAGCAGACTCTCGCGCCCTATTTCGACCATTTAATCACTCAACTGAGTTACTTTCGTGCCGGTACGGCATAAAAGTAGGGGCGGGTTCACCAGCAACGTTTCCGGGAAGCCGAGAATCTTTGTAAACCCGCCCCCACAACGGCATAAAAAAACACCCCCCTGAGGGGCAATTTATAAAGAAAAAGTAGGAGCCACAAGAAACCGGGTTTATTGCGGTGGGTAAGCCCGAAAAACTGCGCTCTCCTCTAGAAGAAACCCGGTTTCTTGCCCCCACTCGCCGCTCAACAATTACTTTATAAACACGCCCTTAAGATGGTGTTTTGCTGAGAAGAGATTCTTTGGTTTAATGGGCAGAGCCATTCCCGTGATACTTGTCCGTATCGTAGAATCCATTTTTGGTGCCAAAGAACAGGCTCCCCAGGATAAAAACAGCCGTCAGTGCAGCTAGAATCAACTTAACTTCCATAGACTAACAGGAAAATTGGCTAAACCACCCTGATGAATTTAACACAAGCAGACCGGATTGTAGAACCGTCATGGCTGGCCCGTCCCTCGATAGAGGTAGCACCCGACCTGCTGGGGTGCGTCCTCGTGCGCCAGATGCCCGACGGGGAAACCATCCGGGGTGCAATCGTGGAAACCGAAGCCTACGCCCCAGGAGATCCAGGCTGCCACGGTTACCGGGGTAGCACCAAACGCAATCAGGTGATGTTTGGGCCGGCTGGGAGGGCCTACGTCTATTTCATTTATGGCGTCCACCACTGCTTGAATATCGTCACGGATCTGGAAGGGGTGCCGAGTGCTGTCCTGATTCGGGCTTTGGAGCTGGAATCCGTACCGTCTTGGATTGACCGGCGCAAGCAAGCGAAACCCCACCGAATTGCGGCAGGACCGGGCAAACTGTGCCGCGCCCTCCAGATTGACCGGCAGCTAGACGGTGTGGAGTTGCGCCCAGGGGAGCCGGTGTGGCTGGAACACCGCACTCCTGAGTTTGAGCGGGATTTGGCGGATAACGTTATCCGCCTCGTCCAAACAACCCGGATTGGCTTGTCTGCCGGTGCCGAGTTGCCGTGGCGGTGGTATGTGGCTAACTGTCAGGCTGTTTCCAAACCCTACAAGACAAATAGGACTAAAGCAGAAACCGGGGTTCTCAAGCAGAAGTCTTGACAGTCTTGACTTTCAGCCCTCGTTCCAGGAAGAGAAACCCGGTTTCTCTGACGGTTGTCCCTAAGTCGGGACAAAAATAACCTGCCCGCAGGGATTGTGGATTTTCCTCTCAGGAGTTAGCATACACGTTAGCGGTTCCCCCGGTGGGGAAGCGATGTTGAACTTTACGGAATTTATGGACCGAAGTCCATCCCCTCACAGTAGTATCAATCTCCTCTAGCCTGGGGGCATTGTCTCCCAGCGCGGGGGAGACTTAGGAGGTTGTATGCTCACGCAGGAACTGCGCCAGTCTGTTTCGGACATTACCGAATTAAATCAACTCAAGTCTGCCCTGAATCACTTACCGGCAGTCGATGCCGGTGATTACATCGCTGAACTGCCGGCGGGGCGTCGGGCGATAGCCTTTCGCCTGCTCAACAAAGCGCAAGCTATTGATGTCTTTGAATACCTGCCGCCAGAAGTGCAAGAAGAACTGATAAACTCCCTGCAAGACGTGCAGGTGTGCCAGATTGTGGAGGCAATGGAGCCCGATGACCGAGCCGCCCTGTTCGACGAACTGCCGGCGGGAGTGGTGAAGCGGCTGCTGCTGCAGCTCAGCCCAGAGCAGCGGCAGGCAACGGCCACCATTCTAGGGTATCCGGAAGGCACCGCCGGTCGGGTGATGACCACTGAATACGTCGGGCTGCGGCAAGGACTGACGGTGGGGGAAGCCCTCAGCAAGATCCGCCGCAGTGACGGAGATAAAGAAAGCATTTACTACGCCTACGTCACAGATGACAGCCGCAAACTGGTGCGCGTCGTGTCCCTGCGGCAGCTGCTGTTTTCCCTTCCCGAGGCTCTAATCAAAGATATTGCCAGCGAGCGCGTCATCAAAGTGCGCACCGAAAGCCCGAAAGAAGAGGTGGCCCAGCTGATGAAGCGCTATGACCTGATAGCGCTGCCGGTGGTTGACCGGGAAGACCGGCTCGTCGGGATTGTCACCATCGACGACGTAATCGACATTCTAGAAGAAGAAGCCACAGAAGACATCCAAAAACTGGCCGGCGTCAGCGGCGGTGACGAAGGTGCCCTGTCTCCCCCCCAGGTGACACTCACCAAGCGGCTGCCCTGGCTGCTGGGAGTGATGGCCCTCTATATCGGAGCCGCCAGCGCCATTGCTCCCTTTCAGGCGGTGATTGCCCACGTGCCGGTGCTGGCCGTGATCATGCCAATTTTCTCCAACACCGGCGGCACGGTGGGCATTCAAGCCCTCACCGTGACCATCCGGGGGCTGGGCGTGGGAGAGGTAACGCCCCTGGACACCCCGAAAATTCTCCGCAAGGAAATTCTGGCCGGGTTGGGCACCGCTTTATGTTTGGGTGTCACCCTGATCCTGCTATCTTTGATTTGGACTGCCCCCCAAGAGCGGTGGGTCGGGTTTGTTGCTGGACTGGTGATGGCCATGAATGTCTTAGTGGCCGTGACGCTGGGAACCCTGCTGCCAATGGCTTTCAAGCGCCTCAAGCTGGACCCCGCCCTGATCAGCGGCCCACTGCTGACCACCCTGCTCGATGCAGTTGGGTTCATGCTGTTCCTGTCGATAATTTCGTTCAGCTTGAATGTCCTCCATTTACAGCCCTGACCAAAGAAACTAAAAAGGAACAAGGAACAAAGAACAAGAAAGAGGTAAAATTCAGATTCTTTTTCTTTTCCCTTTTCCTTTTTAATTTGGGTTTTTTATAAAAAGTGAAATTAATACTATTTAAAAACAGCCGGCGAAACGCCCTTGATGGCCCGGGGGAATCCATGCATACAAAATCTAAAATCCAAAATAAGTCTTAATTATGGCTACGACCACTTGGACTCGCCGCCACGTTCTGTCCCTCGCTGACTTTAGTGCGGATGAATACAGCATCGTGCTGCAGACGGCAAGCAGCTTTCGGGAAGTCCTCTCTCGCCGGCTGAAGAAAGTGCCCACCCTCCAGGGCCAGCTGGTGGCGAATTTGTTTTTTGAACCCTCCACCCGCACCCGCAGCAGTTTTGAGCTGGCGGCGAAGCGCCTGTCCGCCGACACGCTGAATTTCGCACCGGCAACCTCTTCCCTGACCAAAGGGGAAACCATCCTGGATACGGCCAAAACCTATCTGGCGATGGGAACCGACATGATGGTGATCCGCCACCAGCAAGCCGGTGTGCCGCAAGCGATAGCAATGGAGATGGACCGGCTAGAGGCCCGAGTCGGCATCCTCAATGCCGGTGATGGCCAGCACGAACACCCCTCGCAAGCATTGCTCGACCTGTTTACCATTTGCTCGCTCCTAGATCCCGACCGGCCCGCACTCGACCTCTTGAACGGCAAAAAAATCGCTATTGTGGGAGATATCCTGCACTCGCGGGTGGCGAGGTCGAATATCTGGAGCTTGACGGCGAGCGGTGCTGAAGTGCATCTCGCTGGCCCTCCAACCCTTTGCCCGACGCTGTTTGCCCAAATGGGTGCCGGCAGGCCAGGAAAACTGTCCCTCCACTGGACAGTCGAGCCGGCCCTCGATGATGCCGATTTTGTCATGACCTTGCGCCTGCAAAAGGAGCGCATGGACCAGAACCTGCTGCCCAGTTTGCGGGAGTACCATCAGCTGTTTGGCATTACCCGCGCTCGTTTGAAGCTCTGCAAGCCAAATGTTAAGGTACTCCACCCCGGGCCGGTCAACCGTGGCGTAGAGATCGCTTCTGACTTGATGGACGACCCAGAATTTAGCTTAATTTCCCAGCAAGTCACCAGCGGCGTCGCTGTCCGCATGGCCCTGCTGTACCTGATGGGCGGCGGCAAAGTTTAGTTTCAATCCCGTTTCCAGGATTCACCTGAGAGAAATCCTTCGCCCGCAACACCATAACTTATTATTATAGCAACGAGAGATGAATTTTGCAACCGCAATACCTTTCAACCCTCCCAGTCAGAGACAGGGCAAAGATAGTTTGGCCATCACCTTTGCTCCCCTGTCCCTGGAAGAAGTCTACGCCCTGGCGGACGATCCGGGCAACGGAGCCGTGGTGCTGATGAGCGGGACAGTTCGCAACCAAACCGGTGGCAAGCCGGTGGTAGCGCTAGAGTATCAAGCCTACGAACCAATGGCGCTGCGGGTGTTCAGTCAAATTGCCGCCGAGATCCGCCGCCAGTGGCCCGATGTGAGTAGAGTCGTGATTCACCACCGCACCGGTCGCCTGCAGGTGGGTGAAATCAGCGTCCTGGTGGCCGTGGGCTGCCCCCACCGAGGGGAGGCATTTGCAGCGTGCCAGTATGCGATTGACACCCTCAAGCACAGCGCCCCGATCTGGAAAAAAGAACACGCTCGCGACGGTGAGGGCAGGTGGGTGAGTATCGGAGCCTGCTTGGAAGCAGGAGCTGCGAACTGCTAGAATCAAATTATTATTTTTTTGGCGCTGCAAAAGCAGGCAGGATAGGGCTAGAGCACCGGGATCGCCCGTCTGCTGCCCCATCCGTGTCGGGGCGGGCCCACAAAGAGAAAAGCAGTCCAGCCCAAATCTAAGGTGAGCCCGCCCGGAAGAGCCGACTTTTACCCGTCGGGAACTTTTCTCAAATAGCAGCGTCATCAATGGTGGAATGTTAAAAAGGCAATTCCGCCAATGAGTCAGTCTCTTCCTTTATCTTGGTCAAAGACCGGTGAGGCAGCGTTCCATCAAGTGCCTGTTCCAGCAGAAAAACTTTCTAACTACGACTTGGTTGTGCGGTGTCAAGAGGGGCTGAACCCCGACCGGGCTGCATTCGCCGAATTGCTGCGCCGGTATCAGTCCCATATAGAAAAAGTTTTGTACCACCTGGCACCTGACTGGCAGGACCGGGCGGATTTGGCTCAGGAAGTCTGGATTCGGGTGTACCGCAACATCAAGCGGCTGAACGATCCAGTCAAGTTCCGGGGCTGGTTGAGCCGCATTGCGACCAACCTCTTCTATGACGAGTTGCGCAAGCGCAAACGGGTTCGCGATCCGCTGTCTCTCGACGCCCCCCGCCAGGTTGAAGACGGGGAGATGGACTGGGAAATTGCCTCCGACGATCCAGGACCAGAAGAAAATCTGACCACCGCAGAGTTCTACGACCGGCTCCGGGAAGCGATAGCTGACCTGCCGGAGGTGTTCCGCACTACAATAGTGCTCAGAGAAATTGAAGGGATGGCCTACGAGGAGATTGCCGAACTCACTGGCGTCTCCCTGGGAACCGTAAAGTCTAGAATTGCTAGAGCCCGCCAGCGGCTGCAATTCCAACTGCAAAACTATTTGGAGGGGCGGTAGTCTGGAAAGGCAAAGGGGGCTGGGTTGAAGGTGGCTTGCGCACAGGAGACTGGAGCGCACGCAGCAACCGTCCGCTGGCAAGTAAAGTAAATTTTAAAGATCAATCCGGGTGCTTTACCCATTTTGAGTTGGTGGTGGTGTTCCAATGACCCCTAACTTTGAGTTCTATGACGATTCCAGACAGCATTTCCAAGGGGATTTGCCAGCAGGAAACAGCGGCAGTCACCCCGACGGTACAGATGCTGTTAGAGGGCTAAAAGAAGAACGCTTTGAGTTGCTGAGCGCCTACCTCGACGGGGAGGTGACAGCATCAGAGGGCAGGCAAGTGGAGGAGTGGCTCGACGGCGAGCCGGCGGTACAGCTATGCCGCGCCCAACTGCTGAATCTGCGCCACGGAATAGGGAGAATGCCGGCACCAGCTCAGCAGCAATCGGTGGAGCAAACTCTGGAGCTGGTGTTCGCCAAGCTGGACAGCGTTGCGGCAACCAGCGGGGCGCAGGCGCTCGATGCCGACAGGTTTGAACTGGTGAGCGCCTACCTCGACGGGGAGGTGACAGCATCAGAGGGCAGGCAAGTGGAGGAGTGGCTCGACGGCGAGCCGGCGGTACAGCTATGCCGCGCCCAACTGCTGAATCTGCGCCACGGAATAGGGAGAATGCCGGCACCAGCTCAGCAGCAATCGGTGGAGCAAACTCTGGAGCTGGTGTTCGCCAAGCTGGACAGCGTTGCGGCAACCAGCGGGGGCGCAGGCGCTCGATGCCGACAGGTTTGAACTGGTGAGCGCCTACCTCGACGGGGAGGTGACAGCAGCGGAACGCAGGCGTGTGGAAGAGTGGCTCTCAAGCGAGCCGGCGGTACAGCGTTCGCACGCTCAACTGCTAGCGCTGCGCCAGGAAATAGAGGCCATGCCGGCACCGGCGGCGCTGCTCTGTGCCGAGCGAACCCTGGAAGGGGTGTTCGCCAAGCTCGACAGCCAAGCGCAGTCAG
>NZ_KB235948.1:2594140-2595772 GCF_000332335.1 Kamptonema formosum PCC 10802
CGGCGCAGGCGGTCGAGATCGATCAGTTTGAACTGGTGAGCGCCTACCTCGACGGGGAGGTGACAGCAGCGGAACGCCGGCAAGTGGAAGAGTGGCTCTCAAGCGAGCCGGCAGTACAGCGTTCGCACGCCCAACTGCTAGCGCTGCGCCAGGAAATAGAGGCCATGCCGGCACCGGCGGCGCAGCTCTGTGCCGAGCGAACCCTGGAAGGGGTGTTCGCCAAGCTCGACAGCCAAGCGCAGTCAGAAACGGCGGCGCAGGCGGTCGAGATCGATCAGTTTGAACTGGTGAGCGCCTACCTCGACGGGGAGGTGACAGCAGCGGAACGCCGGCAAGTGGAAGAGTGGCTCTCAAGCGAGCCGGCGGTACAGCGTTTGCACGCCCAACTGCTAGCGCTGCGCCAGGAAATAGAGGCCATGCCGGCACCGGCGGCGCTGCTCTGTGCCGAGCGAACCCTGGAAGGGGTGTTCGCCAAGCTGGACAGCGAAGCGCACTCAGAAACGGCGGCGCAGGAGGTCGCTCTCGACCGGTTTGAACTGGTGAGCGCCTATCTCGACGGGGAGGTGACAGCAGCAGAACGCAGGCAAGTCGAGGAGTGGCTGCTGTCAGAGCCGGCGGTACAGCGTTTGCACGCCCAACTGCTAGCGCTGCACCAGGAAATAGAGGCCATGCCGGCACCGGCGGCGCAGCTCTGTGCCGAGCGAACCCTGGAAGGGGTGTTCGCCAAGCTCGACAGCGAAGCGCACTCAGAAACGTCGGCGCACGCGCTCAAGCGCGACCGCTTTGAGCTGCTCAGCGCTTACCTCGACAGTGAGGTGACAGCAGCGGAGCGGCAGCAAGTGGAAAGCTGGCTGGCCAGCGATGCAGAGGTGCAGGGCTTGTACGCGCGACTTTTGAGTCTGCGCTCAGGGTTGCAAAATATGCCGGTGCCCGCACAGCAGCCGGTGGGACAAACTGTAGAAAAAGTTTTCGCCCGTCTGGAGCGCAGGCCCAAGCTGGCCCTGCTTTGGGGCGGTGCGGCGGCGGTGGCGGCGATGTTGATCGCTGCGGTGTCTGGAGTCCTTGTCGGCGAGCAGTCCTTCGCTCCTCAGGTGGCGACGACTCCCTCGAAAACCCAGGTGTCTTCCGTTGGGGGTGGGGCTCGTAAGGAGCAACGCTTGATGATTGCTTTGAACGACCCTATTGTGCCGATTCCTAAGCCATCAGCGGCTCCCAGAGACAAGTCGATGGTCAACCGCGCCCTAATTGTTGAATAAAAAGTTACAGGGCCGTTTCCAGGATTCAGCTGATAGAAAGACATCTGCCACCTTCGGTGCGAATTTATAGCGGTTTTCACGCTTGATGAAGCGCGCCCCAGAAACCAGGTTTCTGAAACAATACCTTCGCCAAAAAAGGAAAGGGCTTTTGTAGTACAGTTGTTGTTTACCACAACGACAACGGATAACTCCACAAAAGCCCATGCTTGACATCTTACCACTTTTACAGTGCCTGCAACCAGAGATTGGGGCCACCAGTGTGCGTCAGCTGAGCCGGATTACCTTCGCAATGTTGGCCATGACAGGGCGAGTGACCATGTTGGGTCTGTCCCGCTGGGCGGGCCCAGGTGGGAGTTATCGAACTGTCCAACGATTC
>NZ_KB235948.1:2595872-2616829 GCF_000332335.1 Kamptonema formosum PCC 10802
AGATTCTTCCACACGGCCCTCCCTTGGGCCACTCTGTTCTGAATATTTTTTCGCCAGCATTTATACCGGAGTTCTGAAGTCTATCTTCTGGCAGGAGATGAAGTGGTCGTCACCAAGGCAGGTAAAAACCTACGGACTTGAGCGCTTCTTTTCTAGTCTGTATGGCAAATCCTTAACCGGGCTATCTTTCTTCACATTATCATTAGTGAGTGTGCAGCAAAAACGTTCATTTCCTCTAAGGGTCGAACAGGTCATCAAGAGCGAGCGTGAAAAGTTGAGCCAGGGGTCTGAAAATACAGAGTCTAGCCCGCCCAAAGGCCAAGTCAAACGACCCAAGGTGAGTCGGAGTAAAAATCAAACGGTCCCGACGGCGACCGACCCAATACCTAAAAATCGAGGGGGCGACCTGCCGGCAGGAAAAATAGAAATAAAAACGCCGTCCCTCTCCCCCCGGAATTATTGCAAATCAAAAGTTGGATAGAGTCATTGCTAAAACAGTTGGGCGGTATGCTGCCCCTGACTTATCTGCTATTGGACGGTCACTTTGGCAATAATGCATCTCTGCAAATGGCCCGCCGGCTGAATTTACATCTAATTTCAAAGCTTCGTTACGATTCGGCGCTTTATATCCCCTATCAAAACCCCGACCCTGACCGAAAGTGCCGCCGCAAATATGGAGATAAGCTTGACCTACGCAACATGCCCCCTCAATACCTGAAAAACAGCACGATTGATGGGCCAATTCTCACTGATATCTATCAAGCGCAACTCCTGCATGCATGAATTCGCTCAACCCCTGAATGTGGTGGTTCTGGTCAAGACTCATCAAAGCACCAATGCTCGCCACCACGTCATTTTATTTACCAGTGACCCTGACTTGCCTTACGACAAGTTAATAAATTTTTACAGCCTGCGCTTTCAAATCGAATTTAATTTTCGGGACGCCAAACAATTCTGGGGCCTGGAAGATTTTATGAATGTCAGCCAAACGGCAGTAACTAATGCGGCCAATCTCTCATTTTTCATGGTCAACCTGTCCCATCACCTGCTCGGGACTGGCCGGGGGAAGCATTGTGGGGACAGTGTGCTGGATCTCAAAGCCATCTGTCGGGGCTCAAAATATGTGGCCGAAATCATAAAACTCCTTCCGGAAAAACCTGAGCCAGTTTTATTGGCTCAGATTTTCCAACGTATATCCCGCCTAGGTCGTATCCACCGGCCACCCGCTTGTAGCAACCTCAGCTGATTTGGCGAAGGTATTGTTAAAGAAACCGGGTTTTTCAGTATCTCACTCGCTGAAGTTCCCCGAAATTTATTATGACCTTTTTGTGGCCGGTGAGTACCGCAAGCGGCGAGCCGGCTTTTCAATCTCGTTTTCATGATTCAGCTGAAAGAAATACTTCCGCCACCTCTCCTGGCTTTTATAGCAGTAGCCACTTAGATTAGGACATTAAACCTTCAGGGCAGGCGTTAGCGCAGCGGCGCGTTAGCGCTACGCCGTACCTACGTCTATATCCCAGCAGTAATATGGGTTAGAACAATAGGAGCAGGAGTTCGGGGGTGCAAAAGAGGCCGAAATGTACGAACCTAAGTGCATACTGCTATATTATAAGCTTTGAAGATGGGGCGGCGCGGCTGGAAACAGTGCCGGAAATTTTTGTGGCCGGTGAGTCCGGCAAGCGGGGAGCCGGCTTGCTATGTGGGGACGCTCCCCAAGGACTGACCGCAGATTATAGCCTATCTCATATTAGTGAGGTGCCTGAAAACCCGGTTTCGTGGGGAGCGTCCTGCAGCGCCCCTTCCGTGCCCCAGGCCGCACCTCATTCAATTTAGATCGCCTCTCTCTAGACATACTCATATTAGTGAGCTGCTGGGGAACCCGGTTTCTTTAATAAACCTGCTTTCCGGGCCGCAGTTCATCCAACTGAGAGCCGCGATATATCTAATATTTAGTCCGGTTAATTAATCGCAATTAGGAGCCGCTCTGGGATGAGGAGAAATGTCCAGCCCCCAGTGGGCGACCGGCACTCCAAACACCCTCAGGAATGGGGACGCCGCCAATGCGCCGCACCTTGTCGGGCGTCATCAAGTAGGCCCACACTAACCCTAGGGATTGGAGATCGGGATCGAAGACCTCGATTTGCTGCCGGTCGTATTCGTTTTGGGATGTGGGCCGGTGAGGGTCATAACCTTCCAGCTCGTCGAGGTGGCGCAAAATAGCAGGGCTGGCAAAGGAAAGCAAAACTCCGTGGACTGAGCCCTCCCCTGGGGTCATGGCGGGGTATCCCACCGGCAGGGCAAACAGCAGCCCGCGGGCGACTGCCGGTTGAGCCCCGACAACCACGCCGGCGCAGTAGCGCTGATAATTGCACTCCCCAGGTTTGAGGGTTCCGTAAACAAAGACTTTCAGCAGACTCAAGGGACTCCTTTGGTGCTTGTTTGTGTGTTTGTTTCAATCCCGTTTGGCGGATTCAGCTCAGAGAAATTCTTCCCCCGTCCCCCCCGAATTGATTCCAATTGCAAATTTTCGCACAAATCGGTCATTACTTCACAGAATCTTTAAACTTCCAGATCGCCGGTGCGCCTTGACCGGCAATAAACTGGGCCTTAGTCAGGGGGGGCGGAGTTTTTTCTCAAAGTCAGGAGAATTTTGCACACAGATAGCGTCTATCACACCACCACACAGATCTGTGTGCCAGTAATCAGGCCGGTTGTGGCAACCCCTGTCAGTGCTGCTCTGTAGGGCCACGCCCCCGGCAACTGCCCGCGCTGCCAGTCTGAAACAGCCGAGTTAAACAGGAGACTGGCGTTCCCCCGAGATGCGGTTGGGGCGAGAGAAGGGAACAAAACTGCATTGGCACAGCAGCCCAAAAGGTTCCGGGAGGGAAGTGGGGGGCAGCACCACCCTTCCCAAGGGGAGCGCTCAAGGGTAAAACCCGCAGCGTTAATACCACTCTCCCACTCTCCCACTTGCCAATGCCCAGTGTTTCATGCCAGATGCCGAGCCCCCATAAAGGTCTAGCTTGCTTCCTGGTTAAGGGCGCTAAAAACTGAACACTATGACAGTAGGAAAGTGGCACATCCCCCTCCGCTTTCCTCTCCCGCCGCCTAAAGGGAGAGCGGGAGTCTCCAGCGGGTCTATTTGGTAAAGAGTATGAAACCGATTTTCCGTTTGGCCATCGCTAGCTTGATCGCGACACAGATTCCCTTTCTGAGCGATCAAAGCAGTTTCGCACAGTCAGCCACTTCAGTAGCCTCCTTTCAGTGCAAGGTCGTGGGTAGCTCCTATGTGACGGTTGCCGTCAGCAAGAACGGAACAGTCTCAAATCCCATGATCGCATGGACAACCGAAGAGTTCAGCAGTGCCGGGTTTCCGCCCGAACAGCGCTGCAAGGACGTTACGAACCGGCTGAACAATGTCCTGTCCCAAAATGGCGGCACACTCAATAGCGTGTATTTGACCACAGGCCGGGTGAACCGCCAGACGGTACTTTGCGCTGTTAACAATACGACATCGGGCTGCAATGAAAACAACCTGCTGTTCACTCTCAAGCAGGGAAACCAGCCCAGTAAACTGTTGAGAAATTTGAGCTCGGCCACCGGCAGCCCGATTCAAGAGTCTGGGGGGCAAGACTACGTGCCTTTGCAACAGGTCATCCAGGGACTTTTCAAGTGATGCGGCGGACAGGAGTCGGCTTCGGGCTTTAGCGCAGGGGGTCGCTAACCGACTTTTTTGGCCATTCCTTGCTTTTAGGGTTGACCTGAGAAGCCCTAAAACTTCTTCGATGGTTATTAATTCATTAAAGGTTGTATCACACGCACGCGCACGCCCGCCGGCGTGTTCCTAAGCGAGTCGCCGCGCTCATTAGAGGTATGTTTTTTCTGGAGGACTCCAGTCACGTCAGGACTGCTGGCACCACGCTCCCCCTCAACTGGAATTGGCACTCCCCCCTATCTAGAAAGTTGGGAAACCAGTCCTACTGCTGCGCTTTCCCTGACTCACACAAACCAACAATTATAAATTAAAAATCAGCAATTTACACCATGTTTTTGGGCCGCTTATCCGCCTGTGTGATGGGAACTGCAGCCGCACTGGCAATCGCCATACCGCTGAGGGCAGCTCAAGACTTGACAAAAGAGCAGATTGATGCTGTTGCTTCCCAAACGACTGTGGTGATTGCCCAGGGTTTGCAAAAGGGCGATATTGAATCCGGACAGGAATGGAACCCGGGCTCCGGGGTGATTGTGGCCCGCAGTGGCAAGACGTATTATGTATTAACGGCGCTGCACGTTGTCCGGACGAGAGAAGTGGTTTACGGGGTGCGAACCAGCGACGGGGAAGTTCATTTTATCGATGATGTCAAGACTCACGAGAACATTCACCCGTTTGGCAGCGAAGACAAACAGCTAGGAAAGATCATCCAAGGATTCGATCTGGCAATTGTCAAATTTGAAAGTGAGCGCAAATATGCAATTGCCTCGATCGGAAATTCAAACCAGATCCGCAAAGGGGAGCCGGTGTTCATTTCTGGCTGGCCCAATCCTGATGATGAGAGCGCTCGCCGGGTGCGGGAGTTTTCCCCCGGGACGCTGACAGCCATTGTCACTCCCCCCTCAGCGGATGGCGGCTATAGCTTGCTCTATGACAATCAAACCCGCCGGGGGATGAGCGGTGGCCCTGTGTTTAATGTCAAGGGCCTGTTAATCGGCATTCACGGGCGCGGGCGATCTCAGAAGGACATATACTGCATCGATCCCAATTTGAGCGCCAACAACAGCTGCGGCATGCAAACCATACACTTTATCAGCCAAGCGGAAGCGGAGCGCCTGCAGCTGAAGTTGAATTTTCAGCCGGTCGCGCCCGAAGTGATTGCAGATGGGATGGCCAATAAACCCCAGGCGGATACCATCGATGATATCTACAAGGCATTCACCTTTGACTTGCCCTCGCTGCTCAGGGATGGCCCTTCGGGGGGGTGTGGCGCTATATTGCTAGATGACTCCTGTAAGGAGCGCTAAAGAATATTAAGAACTTTCAGTCCGCAGACCTAGATTTGCCTGACAATTAGGTATTCTGGCCTAGTTAAGCGAAGCATCTACCGAATCTGGTAAGCTGTCTAGCTGTGAGGAGCAATCATTTGCATGAGGCATTTTTTACCGAGTCTGGCACTACTCCTGCTGGCGGCACCGGCAGCTTTGGCAAAAGCGTCTGAGAACCCACCAACCTTGGAGGCACCGGCAGCCGGTTTCTCGGTAGGAACGCCCGTCGCCCCTGCCCCTGAACTCGCCATGCCTGCCACCCCTGAAATTCCCCCCACCGGCCCCGTTTCTCTCAAGCTCTCAGACACCCGGACCCAGACAGACTTTATTAAAACTAATAAAACGGATTTAAATTCACATATAGAGGTGGGGAGCCAATATATAATTAGCGCAGCTCAATCTGCATTACAGCTACTTCCGAATGATAACTCTAGTAAAGCGGGGAGCGGGACAAGAGTGTTTCAATCCCGTTGGCAGGATTCAGCGGACACAACGGCTTCCCCCGCCGCCCCCCACACTAACGCTAGCCAGTGCCCAGTGACCGGGGACCCGTGCCCCCCGCCGGCAATACCTGCCGTTAGCGCACCGGCACCGGAGGAAAATCCGATGGCGCAGGTGACATCAGTCTCGCAGCTGGCGGACGTGCAGCCGGGTGACTGGGCGTTTCAGGCATTGCAGAACCTGGTAGAGCGCTACGGCTGTATTGCAGGGTATCCTGATAGCAGCTATCGGGGGAACCGCGCCCTGACGCGATATGAATTTGCTGCCGGTTTGAACGCCTGCATCTCCCGAATCAGCGAACTGATTGCTGCCAAAAAGCCAGCACCAACAGAAGACTACATTACCAAAGAAGATGTGGCGGCGCTGCAAAAACTGCAAGCGGACTTTGCCTCCGAGTTGGCCACCTTGCGAGATCGTGCTGATACCCTAGAAGCGCGTGCCGATGTGGTGGAAGCGCAGCAATTCTCAACCACTGCCGCACTCGGAGGAGAAGTCATCTTTGGCTTGACCGGCGCTGCAGGATCGGGTGCCGGATCTGGAGGGGAAAAAGATGCCGTCCTGACTCACCTGACGCGACTGGGGATTGTCTCCACATTCACCGGCAAAGACCGGCTGCGACTGGAGTTCGCTACCGGAAATTTTGACAGTCGCGGCTTTGCTCGCCCGGAAGCCCTCAATACTGATATGGCCTTGCTTTCTTACCAAGCCGGTTTGGAGAACCAGATACACTTAGACAAGCTAGAATATCGGTTTGCCGCCTTTAACGATAGCGTCGTCTTTACCGTCAGACCGGTGGGTTTTAGTTTGAGCAGCGTTCTCACCGCAAACTCCCCTTACTTCGATGCCGGTCGGGGAGCGATTTCCCGGTTTGCCGAGGCGAGTCCCATTTTCAAAATAGGAAATTTGGATGCCGGTGTGGGGCTGGACTGGCTAGTAGCTGATGCGGTACGCTTGCAAGTCGCCTACGGCACAAGGGGCAGCAGCATTCCTGAGAGAGGTCGGGGCGTGTTTGGCGCAGACCACAGCGCCTTGGGAGCCCAGCTGCTAGTCAAACCGGCAGCCAACATTCTTGCCGGCGTGACTTACGTCAGCGCCTACGCTAACGACGGTCGGCTAGATACCTTCACCGGCAGCTTTAATGCCGACACCTCTGGGCTGTTAATTCAGCCCGAGCCGGTGCAGATTAATGCGGTGGGCGGCTCCCTGCAGTGGCGGTTAAATCCTTATGTTACCTTAGGAACGTGGGGGGCGTGGATTTTCACCGATTCCCTAGAGTCATCCGCTTCTGCCACTGCCACCACTTACCTATTTTCCCTGGGCTTGTCCGATCCCTTTGGCAGACAGGGAGACTTGCTCGCCTTTCTCTTTGGCCAGCCGCCCAAGTTAGTCAGTGGAAACGACGTGCGAGAAGATGATGGCACGTCCCTGCACTTTGAGGTTTTCTACCGCTTCCGGGTGAGTGACAATATATCCATTACTCCTGGCTTTTTTATTGTAACCAATGCAGACCACAATGCGGGGAACGGCGATATCTTCGTAGGCACCATCCGCACGACTTTTCGCTTTTAGGAGCGATTGTCTATGCAATTTAAAAGATATCTTTAGAGTCATATTGGTTAGGACATCCGTGGCCTAGGGAAAAAGGCGTAGGACAGGCGTCCCGCCTGTCCTACTGTCCTAAAAAAAGGCGTAGGACCTAAGTGAATACTGCTATAATTGCGGTTTTGGGGACATAGGTCATCGGCCATAGGGCATGGGTAAGATTAAGCTGTTAGGCTTTTAATCTGCTTTGGCCTTGAAAGGAGGCAGAGCCTCCTGAGGGGCGTTCCCAGCCTGAGGCTGGGAACGAGGAAAACACCTTAATTTTCGTTTTCAGGAGATGCTATCATGCAATTTAAAAGCGGCTATATTGCCGGAGATGAGACGAGGCAGAGCCTCTGCGGGGGCGTTTCCAGAGCGAGGCTAGGAGCGAGTTTAAGCGGGATATTTCTTCTGGCTTTTGGCTTTTGGCTTTTGCCTTGTTGGGGGGCTCGTGCGGGCGAAATAGAAACTAGCAGTGAATTGCAACCGGCACCGGCTGCCGCGCCCGCGCCACCGGCACGCCAAAGACTTAAGCCCAACTTTTCTGAGGAAGAAAGAAGAGGTTTTAGCCAGAGAGGGTTTAAAAACACTTTCTTAAATGACGGGTTAAATGGCAACAGCGACCCTCTGGGGGGTGGCACCCCTGGCGGTGCGTTGGAGGGCAACCAAGGGCTATCAGGAATTTCAGCGCAAGAGCGAGGAATCGTGCCGGCATTTGACCCGACAGATGTGATTATTCCCCGCTCTGGAATTAGATGATGGGGGCATGGGGCATAGGGCATGGGGCATGGGTTGGAGTAAGCTGTTAGGCTTTTAACCGGCTTTTCCGTTACAAGGAGGCAGAGCCTCCAGATTGCGTTCCCAGCCTGAGCCTGGGAACGAGAGAAAGCCTAACCCCTAAACCCTAACCTAGGGAGATGCTGTCGATGATAATCTTATTGGCAAAGTCGCCAAAAGAGACGGATCTGGCAATTCCTGAAAAGGGGATGCTTACCTGAGCGAACTCGCTGTAGGCATCGGGAAAGTCACCGGCAGGGGTTCGGGAGAGAGGGGCGGATGCCAAAATATTGCCGGTGCCACCGGCACCTTCATAAAGGGTGACGGTGTGGTCGCGAAAGGGAGAAGCGTAGAAGAACGACAGCTGAGCGTCAAATCCGCCGGCCACATCCATGACAATTTCAGAACCTTCGCCATAAGTCAGGGCAGTAATCCCAGACGGCGGGGTTCCAAAATTTCCGCCAAATTTATCTTTTGACCCCAATGCCTTCAAAGCATCGGTATCAATAATTCCAAGAGCGTTGGCAGAGAAGGAAATGCCCTGAGGGGCATAAAACGCTCCCAGCGGGTCTAAATTGCCAGCTCCCTCGAAGTCAAGGAATGCCCGCATATCGCTTCTGGCGATGGTGAGGGTAGCTGTATTCTTCGGCCCAATTGCCGCACCGCCGGTGGGGTTAACTAAGGCGAGATTGACTGTCTCAGAGACTTCAACCAAGGTATCATTCACAATGGGGATATTGACAGTTTTAATGATTTCCCCATCAGCAAAAGTGACAGTTATCGGGGTGTTACTGTAGTCCGCCTGCGCCTGGGCGGTGCCACCGCCCAGGGTGAGTGCCGCGCTGACTGTGCCGGCGCTACCGCCGGTGCGAGTCAGGGTAACAGCTGCTTGGGAAGTGCCATCCTCGCTGACGAGGAAACTGGCGTCAAGAAACTCTAATGTGCCGGCAGGTTGTGGAGTGGGTGCCGGTGCCGGTGCCGGCGTGGGAGTGGGAGTGGGAGTGGGAGTGGGAGTGGGAGTGGGAGTGGGAGTGGGTGCCGGTGTGGTGTCATTGTCCACAATTTCCAGAACCGCCATATTCTGAGTGCCGGTTGTCGCGCCAGAGCTGGGGTTAGTTAAGGTTAGATTAATCGTCTCGGAACCTTCGACACTGGTATCGTCAACGATGGGAATAGCTACCGTTTTAGCGGTTTCCCCGGGGGCAAAGCTGACTTGTATGGGCGTGTTAATGTAATCCTGAGGGTAGGTGGCGGTGCCATCAGCGAAGGTGACTGTGGCGCTAACTGCAGTGTTGAGGACTCCCGTGCGGGTGACTGTTACCGCCCTGGTTGGCGCGCCGGTTTCGCTGACGCTAAAGGTGGGGGAACTGAACTGCAAGGAGACATCATTGTCGGCAATGGTGAGAGTGGCGGTATTTTGCTGCCCGATTGCCGCGCCGCCGGTGGGGTTTGTTAAGGTAAGATTTACGGTTTCGGCAGCTTCGACACCGGCATCATCAACAATAGGGATAGCAACCGTTTGGGATGTTTCTCCTGCAGCGAAGTTGACCTGTATGGGAGTGCTGCTGTAATCCGCAGACTCAGTGGCGGTGCCATTGCTTAGGGTGATGGTGGCGCTGACAGGATTGTCGAGGACGCCGGTGCGTGTGACAGTTACTTGTGCCACCGGCGCACCTTCAGTGACACTAAAGGTGGGGGAGCTAAATTGCAAGCCAATATCATTAATAGTTAGCGTGGCGGTATTTTGCGCCCCGACTGTTGCGCCGCCGGTGGGATTAACCAAAGCCAGATTTATCGTCTCGGAACCTTCGACAGTGGCGTCATCAGCGATGGGTACAGTCACTGTGCGCGCGGTTTCTCCCGGGGCGAAGCTGACCTCTATCGGGGTGTTGCTGTAATCCGACGGGGCGGTGGCGGTGCCATTACTCAGAGTGATGGTGGCGCTGACAGCCCTGTCGAGGATGCCGGTGCGGGTAACAGTGATTTCTGCTGCTGTAGCGCCCTCGGTAACGCTAAAAGCCGGCTCGCTAAACTGCAAGGAAATATCATTGTCTGCAATGGTGAGCGTGGCAGTATTCTGCGCCCCGAATATCGCGCCGCCGGTGGGGTTACTCAACGTAAGAATAATCGTCTCGGCGTCTTCGACCAAGGTATCTTCAAAAATGGGGATGGCTACCGTTTTTTGCGTTTCCCCATCGGCAAAGCTGACGGTGATTGGGGTGCTGCCGTAATCCTGACCGGCAGTGGCGGTGCCGTCGCTGAGGGTGATGGTGGCGCTGACTGCACCGCTAGTGCCGTTGCTGCGCAGCACCGTCACTTCTGCCACCGGCACCCCATCCTCGCTGACGGTGAAACTCGGGGCGCTAAATTCCAAGACGCTGGTCGCAGGAGCGAGCACTTCAACGTAATCGCTAGCTGGCAACTCACTGCTGAAGGTTCCGAGATAATTCACCTCTGCCAAAAGCGCCGGCTGGCCTTCGACGGTTTGGAAAATATTAAGGACGGGGCGAGTGGGATCAGTGAGATTCGGGATTAAGGTTACATCCTGCAAAGTTATGCCACTGGGCAGCCCAATTTTGTCAGTGCCAAACTCAAAGTCGGTAATGATGTTTTGCCCAGATCCGAGGGCGAATATGTCGGCACCGGCACCCCCGGTTAAGGTGTTATTTCCCTCGTCGCCGAAAAGGATGTCGCTGCCACTGTCGCCTGAGATAATGTCATCTCCCTTGCCGCCGGTGAGCGTGTCATCTTCGCTGCCGCCGTTCATCGTATCATTTCCATCGCCGCCAAATACGAGGTCATTGCCTGCATTTCCAGAGAGAGTGTCCTCTCCCTCGCCGCCGCTTAAAATGTCATTTCCCTCGCCGCCGGCTAAAATATCATTGCCCGCTTCGCCAAATAGCCGGTCCTCTCCCAAGTCGCCGGCTAGACTGTCATTGCCAGTGCCGGCGGTTATGGTGTCATTCCCGTCGCTGCCGGTGATTGTGTCATTCCCCCCTTCGCCGAACACCAGGTCATTCCCACTGTCTCCTGCGAGACTGTCATTTCCCTCGCCGCCGGTTAAAGCGTCATTTCCTTCGCCCCCACTTAAGGTGTCATTTCCCCCTTCGCCAAACAGGGTGTCATCTCCTGCGTTTCCTGTGAGAAGATCGTCGCCTTCGCCGCCGTTTAAGGTGTCCTCCTCGGTGCCGTCGATTGCGGTGTTATTGCCGTCGTCGCCAAAAATCAGGTCATTGCCGTCGCCGCCGGTCAGGGTGTCCCCTCCGCTGCCGCCGATTAAGGTATCATTCTCGATGGTGCCGGTTAACAGGTCATTTGTAATGCCGCCAAACAGTAAGGCCATTGTCTCTGCTTCCTTGCTTGTTGAACTCTTTTTCAAAGACTCGATTGCGGGGATGCATGCTAATCTGGAAACGCCACATGTGGCGTCTTGGCGCAAGCGCTGGTCCCCCGAACGCGCCGCGCCCCGAAAAGGGGAACAGGGAGATTCAATCCCAATCCTTGCCGGTAGGGGATTTCCTGCCGTTCTGCTAGCGCGGACCGCACCCGGAAATCCCCTATTTTAAAATGTGGCAGCTGCGTCCTTTGCTATGGTTCCTTTAAGTCAGTAAATCTCAATAATAACCGCACTCCACCTGGCAGTGCCAGAGAAGAGAGAACCTCTCTCTTCTCCTCTATCCGCACCCTGTGCACCCCCTGCGCCTTGGCGGTTAATAATATAGCGTTTCTCATATCAGTGCGGTACTGAGAAACCCGGTTTCTTAAAGAAACCGGGTTTCTGGCCCGCAGTTCATCCAACTGAGAACCGCCATATCATGATTTCCCGCCTGCGCCCAGAACCCACTCCCGCTCCCTGAATTGTACAAGATGCAGCCTGTCGGCAGCCAGTCGCCCCTTTTCCCTCGGGGAAAGTCTTTCTTGCAATATGCAGACCCAATAAATTCAGAGCTGCGGTGAAATCATATAGCGGTTCTCAGTTGGGTGAAGTAGGGACAAGAAACCGCCGCAATGAAATTTTACCGAATGATTTAGACGAGCGAGAAAACCGCTATTTCGGCGCAAGCTAGGAAGGATTATTCGATATAATATGCAATTTAAATAATGCCTGCCGCCAGTAAGGCCGCTGTCGAGTCCCGCAACGCTTGCGCTGCTAAACTGAGGCACCGGCGGAAAGACCCACAGAACCAATCCCCAAAACAAAGTTATATACAATATAGAGGCACCTGTGGGCATTGGGCAGTAGGGACTGGGCAGTGGGGACTGGGCATTGGGTTGCTTGTCAGACCCACCCCCAAACCCCAAACCCCCACCCCTCAAACCCTAACACCTGCCCCCAAACCCCCAAACCCTAACACTTACCCCCAAACCCCTACCCCAAACCCCTAATCCCTAACCCCCTAACATGGAGTCCCGATACAACCCAGCAGCGATTGAGGAAAAGTGGCAAAAGACCTGGGCGGAACTGAACGCAGACCAGACGCCCGCAGACAGCGATAAGCCGAAATTCTACGCCCTGTCCATGTTCCCCTACCCGTCGGGCAACCTGCACATGGGCCACGTCCGCGTGTACACGATTACAGATGTCATCGCCCGACTGAAGCGGATGCAAGGCTATCGCGTCCTCAATCCAATGGGATGGGACGCTTTTGGACTGCCGGCAGAAAACGCGGCGATTGAGCGGGGCATTCCCCCCGCCGAGTGGACGTATAAAAACATCGCCCAGATGAAAGGCCAGATGCAGAAATTGGGCATCTCCTTCGACTGGAACAGAGAAGTCACCACCTGCGCGCCCGATTACTACAAGTGGACGCAGTGGATTTTCTTGGAGTTTTTTAAAGCCGGCCTCGCTTACCAAAAAGAAGCCGCAGTCAACTGGGACCCGGTTGACCAAACCGTGCTGGCGAACGAGCAAGTCGATAACGAAGGTCGGTCCTGGCGTTCTGGTGCGAAAGTGGAGCGCAAACTGCTGCGCCAGTGGTTCCTCAAAATCACCGACTACGCCGAGCAATTGCTCAGTGACCTGGACAAGCTCACCGGCTGGCCCGAGCGCGTCAAGCTCATGCAGGCCAACTGGATTGGCAAATCCACCGGCGCGTACCTCGAATTCCCCATCGTCGGGATGGAGGAAAAAATAGGCGTCTACACCACCCGCCCCGATACCGTGTGCGGGGTGACTTATGTGGTGCTAGCGCCAGAACACCCCCTGACGCCCCGCGTCACCACCCCAGACCGGCAAGAGGCGGTGGACGCCTTCATCAAAGAAGTCTCCAGCGAGAGCGAAATCGAGCGCACCGCCGAGGACAAGCCCAAACGCGGCATCCCCACCGGCGGAAAAGCCATCAATCCCTTCACCGGCGCAGAAATTCCCATCTGGATTGCCGATTACGTCCTCTACGAGTATGGCACCGGCGCAGTGATGGGCGTGCCGGCGCACGACACGCGGGACTTCCAATTCGCCAAGCAAAACAATCTCCCCATTCAGGTGGTGATTGTGCCTCCAGGCAGCACAGGCGAGACGCCGGGCACAGGCGAGACGCCTGTGCTACGAGAGGCTTACACTGATCCAGGCATTATGGTCAATTCGGGCCAATTTGACGGCACCCCCTCGGTGGAAGGGAAAATGGCCATTATCCAGTACGCCGAAGGACAGGGATTCGGCAAAGCGCGAGTGCAATACCGGCTCAGAGACTGGCTGATCTCCCGCCAGCGCTACTGGGGCGCGCCCATACCCGTGATTCACTGTCCCAAATGCGGCACCGTGCCGGTGCCAGAAGACCAATTGCCGGTGCCCTTGCCGGAAAATGTCGAGTTCTCTGGACGCGGGCCATCGCCTTTGAAAACAGCGGCCAGCTGGGTGAGCGTGCCATGTCCCAGTTGCGGGGAGCCGGCCCAGCGGGAAACCGACACGATGGACACCTTTATCGACTCCTCGTGGTATTTCTTGCGCTACCCCGACGCCAACAATCACCGGCAGGTTTTCGACCCCGCCAAAGTCAATGACTGGATGCCGGTAGACCAGTATGTCGGCGGCATCGAACACGCGATTTTGCACTTACTCTATTCGCGCTTTTTTGTCAAGGTGTTGCGCGACCGGGGTTTGCTCAACTTCGACGAACCCTTCCAGCGCCTGCTCACCCAGGGCATGGTGCAAGGCATGACCTACAAAAACCGCACCACCGGCAAATACATCCCGTCGTCCCAGATACAAGATCCCGCCAACCCGAAAGACCCAGCGACCGGCGAACCGCTGCAAGTCTTCTACGAAAAAATGTCAAAGTCCAAATACAACGGCGTCGATCCGCTGGACGTGATGGGCAAGTACGGGGCGGACACAGCGCGGATGTTCATCCTGTTCAAAGCACCGCCAGAAAAAGACTTAGAGTGGGATGACGCCGACGTGGAAGGGCAATTCCGCTTCCTCAACCGCGTCTGGCGGCTGGTGGCGGAAGCTGCGGTGCGGGAATCAGCCAAACCGCAGCAGACTGCAACCCATTTAAACAAAGCTGAAAAAGACTTGCGGCGGGCGACTCACACCGCGATCAAAGAAGTGACAGAGGATCTGGAGGGTGAGTACCAGTTCAACACAGCCGTGTCTGAACTGATGAAACTGAGCAACGCCCTTGCGGATGCCAGCTGCAAAGACTCGCCGGTTTATGCAGAGGGGATTGAGACACTGCTGGTGCTCTTGGCACCCTTTGCGCCCCATATCGCCGAAGAATTGTGGCGCGGCACTGGCCATCAGGATTCAGTCCACCTGCAAGCTTGGCCGGTGGCTGACCCAGACGCCTTAGTCGTCGATGAAATCACCCTAGTGATTCAAATCAACGGCAAAACCCGAGGCGCAATTCAAGTGCCGGCGGATGCCGGCAAAGAAGCCCTCAAACAGTACGCCCGAGAATCCGAACTTGCCAAGCGTTTTATCGAAGGCAAAGAGATTAAAAAGGCGATAGTAGTGCCGGGGAAACTGGTTAATTTTGTCCTCTAGCAGTTCTCAATGATTTGCGCAAACGCGCTTGGCCCAGAACCCCGGTTTCTTTAAGAAACCGGGGTTCTGAAATTTACACGAAGGATTTAGACGCGCTCTAGCATTTTTGACTCTGGAGGAAAAGGCTTTCCTGCCATTTTTTCAATCCAAAATCTAAAATCCATGCATCAAAAATCCATGCATTGGGATGAGCCGGCAGCTACCGGCGCTCGCAGAATTTGCGGTCGCGGTCAGCATCTGGTTCTTGCCAAGAATAAGCAAAATGGCTCACCCCATTGATTTGCGGGAAAGCTCGGTGGATTGCCTCCATTTGGGCTTCCAGGGGCGGGCGATTTTTCAGCGAGCCCCCCCAAGTGCCGGCGAGAGCCGGTATAATCTTGGTGCCTGGTGCTGCCATACTCACAACCCGCTGGATCTCTTCAACAATGCAGCGGCTGTTATTGCTCCCGCAAGTGCCATAGGCCATCGGATGCCATTCCGTCGTGCTTTGGAAGCGATCCCAAGGCTGCAAGCGGGAATCAAATCCTCCCCGACCGACAGTTTTGTTCCCGCCAGGAAAAAATACCGCTCCTGCGGGAATTCCTTGCCGCTGCACCGGCGCAACCGCCAGGTTAACAAAATCTACGATCCCCTGCACGACATGGGCGACGCTGAGATACCAGAGGTCGGCTTGCAGCTGTGAGACGGTGGTGACAGTTTTCGTCGCATCGACGCGGCGACCTTGCCAGAGGGGCTGCGCTTCTGTAGGGTAGAGTTTGTTGACTGCTTCCACATCGCTGCTAGAGATCGATCCCTGAGAGAGGTATCGCCGGATCAGCTCTCGCCCCTTTTGGTTGCCGGCGCGCTGCAGGAGGCTTTGCTGGGTCGCCTCACTGTAAAGCCAGAGGTCGTGAACCTTACTGACCACGGACTCTGCCCCCATGCCGCGAGGGTAGCGAACGTAGTCAAACAGCACTCCGTCCGGGCGGCGCTGCAGTGCGGCATTCACCACCCAAAGGTAGTCCTGTCGCGCTTGCGGGTTGTAGGGATCGATGAAGACTTTACTGACATCACCCTCTGCCGCCTTGATGTCTGTCTCGGCGTCCTCAGTCTTGAGCTGCGAAAAACTGGTCTGGCCATTGGCCTTGCGAGCTATCGCTTGCTGCCGGTCTGGGCGCTGGCTGTAGGTATAGCCAAAATTCATGGTAAACAGCCATGCGTATACCTTCAGACCCCGCTCTCTTCCTTTTTGAATCGCTTGAGCGAGCAGATCGGCGTTTTCTGCCCCCCGGACGCGCACAGCAGATGGCCAAACGCTGCGATTTTCCGCCTCTGGCAGCAGGACTTGGCCGTCGTAAAAATATTCCACGTAGACCTGGTTGTACCCTCGGGCAACAATCCGGTCGAGGACGCTTTCGAGAACCCCTGGCTGGATATCGCAAGCGTACAGGCGCAGCCAAATGGCCTGGGTTTCGGGCCAGGTTCGCCGGCGGCACTCCTGCAGTAGCTCAGCCCGTTTCGCCACCAGGGCGCTGTAGCGGCTTTCGGCGTCTTTATTTCCTTGAAACGCCGCTTGCCGCAAGCTGTCTATTTCAGTCACTTCCTCTACGGTGGACTGGCAGTAAGCCGTTGTTTGGGCTCGGGCGGGCAGGGTGCCGGTGGGCGCACTGACGAGGGCTGTGCTGACAGCGGCCATTACAGGGCGATACCAGCTCCGCCAGAGTTTTGAAACTGCAAGATGTTGGGAAAATCTCATTTTCAATTCCGTTTCCAGTATTCAGCTAACAAAAATATTTCTTCCCCCAATGCACCTCTGAATTGACTGTAGCGGTATGTTTGAGCTACCGCCGTAGCGGTAGCAGATTGGTGGGCAGCATTCTTTGAATTTGCGTTCAGCGGTTGCGGCTGCCCGACGATCGCCGGTGCCGTTTGGTCTATCTCACTTAAGCGCCTCGCTTGATGGCTGCCTCGACCTGATCGAACTCCGTCTCAAGCCGGTCTTTCAACTTTTTAGGCAGGGGCCGGTTGGGGTAGGCGTTGTAATGGGCGGCTAGGGAGTTCAAGGCGGTGCGCATGGTGGTGAAGGAGGTCAGCTTGGTGTACTGGCCACGTCCGTAGCGAGCGGCAAAGTCATTAATCTTTTGACGGGCGTCCGCCTGCACTGCTGCTTTCTCGGGAGAGTCGTCTGGCATCTCAATGGCCGCTTTCAGGCTGCTGACTACGGCGAGTGTGTCAGAGCGATAGTCGCCGGTTAAATTGGACTTGTCGCCGGCACAGCCGGCTAAGCCAATCGCGACGACTAAAACCAGGGCCAGCAGACGTGACAAATAGTGCTTCATGAGTTTTCAGGAGAAAGGGAACGGATATCTAAAATCAAAATTAAGATTAATCCTATCTTGGATTGCAGTCACAGGAAGGACGCGCTTCGCGTCCTGCAGCGCCTGCCGCCTCGCACAGGAGCGCGAAATCAATTGTGTCACAGGTATAAATCCTCTGTCCTCGCGCCCGCGTCTGGAAACAAGCTGGCAAGAGTTTCCCCACGGGCTTTGGGGCTTTCCGCGCATGGCGCATGGGGGCATGGGGCATTGAAGACAGCAATCAATCCCAAATCAGGACATCCGGGCATCCGGGCATCCTAAATTCCCACCGCCCAGTGCCGCCGGCCCAAATACCGGCCCGACAGCACAGACTGGCCGCAGCCGGGGGGCTGCCCAACCAGCCGGCAAATTCTTTCATATCCGGAACAAAGCATACATACAAAACAGGTCTAAAGTCGTTTTTTCTGAAACCCATTTAATCGGAAAATAGGTTCGCGATGTTTTCGTCCCGCACTTGGGCTTCCGACTCCCCATCAGGAATGGCCCGCCCCAACCGGCTGTCCCAGGCCGCAACTGGCTGGTTCTAAAGACAGGGGCATGTCCCCTCTCCTCTCGGCTGCGCTTTTATCCTAATATATTAAGATTTATTAAAACACTGTTTTATGGCTTATCCTCCCTACAACCCACCGGTTTTGCTGAAAAACGGTCTGGCAATGACCGTCTACGCCGCTCGCAAGGCCAGCCAAATCTGGGAACAAACCACCCGGCACCCAGAACCCCTTTACCAGGAAACAATCTTCACCGGCGCGCAGGGAGTGCCGATTTTTGGCCTGATTGCCATCCCTGACCGCCCTCGGGGCACGATTGTCGGCACCTATGGCATTACCGGCGATCTGGACAACCAGTGGTTTCTCAGACTGCTGGGGCGCAAGGCATTTGCCCGGGGCTATGCGGTTGTCCTGTTTGACTGGCGGGCCCACGGCAAAACTGGCCAGCTCTCTCCCACCCTAACGTCAGATGGCTTGTACGAAGGAGAAGATTTTGTCCGCATTGCCGCAGGAGCCAAGGCAATGGGCTGTCCCGCACCTTTCTGGCTCACCGGCTTCTCCCTGGGAGGCCAACTAGCCCTGTGGGGAATCAAAGCATGCCAGGATCTCGCCCTGTGCCAAGAGCTCGGGCTGAAGTCAACCGACCTCGGAGGCGGTGCGGTGATTTGTCCCAGTCTGGATTCCAACCGCTCCCTGTCCTATTTAGTCACACATCCCGTCGGCAAATACTTAGAAAAAGCAATCGCCAAAGAACTGAAAAAACTGGCTTGGCGTCTGCACGAGGCTCACCCCCAGGCCATAGACCCAGCCGCCATCCACCGGGCGAACAGCATCTGGGGCTTTGACCGCGAACTGGTGATCGGGCGACTGGGGTTCCCATCGGTGGAATCTTATTACGACGCCAGCAGCGCCCTCCCCCTGCTACCTCAACTGCGCAAACCCACTCTCATCCTGTACGCCGCAGACGACCCGCTGTTTGAGCCAACCATTGTCCCTGACTTGCAAGCCGCTTGTGCCGGCAATCCCAACCTGGATTTGCTCCTCACCGAGTACGGCGGTCATGTGGGCTATCTCAGCAGCTTGGCAAGCCAGCACATTGCCGGCGACCCCGACCGCTGGTGGGCCTGGAATCGGGTTTTGCAGTGGTGCGACCGGCAGGTGGAACGCCCTCTCACTTCCGGCAGAAAAGATTTCGCTCGCAGTTAAATCTCGATAGATGGGGGGCGGGGTATCTCGCCTCTATTTAGCTATGGTTTAACCGGAAAGCCTCCCATCTTAAACCCTCAGATCAACCCACAAACATCTGCCCTCACGGGTCATTTATAAAGAAAATCTAAACCCGCCCAACGCGCTTCCGACTCCCCTTAACAGGGAGATATCTGAGAGTTTTCCCCCTTATTTTCCCGGAGGTGACGGGGGGAGAGTTTGCCAAATAGACGTTGGCTGGCCTTTAATATTTCCTTTATAAATAAGCCTTTTCCGCCGTGCTGCTGCGATTGAAACTCTCAAATCTAAAATCGAGCGATTCGACGGCTAGATAATCCCCGGTTTCGGCTGCGATCTGCCGGCTCTTGCCACCGGCGAGCAGAAAGCGGGAGCGCTGGCAGTGACGCCGCTCACACAGCAACGAAGATACTATCACTTTCTTGACAGACACCAGATCACAGATATCCGCCAAATCATAGTTAATCATTAAAAAAGTGGAAGCCCGTCTACTGATTGAAGTTTGCCAAGGTATTTGTGATGCGTGTTTTTAAACCCACCCACAAGCTTGTCGCTCCAGCAGGGGAAGAAATCCCCGTGATGCTGCTCTCCCAGAAGCAAAGTTTTAGATATCTGGCAGTCACCGCAGAGGACTATCAGGAGGGAAGCGCTCCGATGTATGAATGGCATCCCTCTGAGGGCGTAACTTACAGGGGATTCAAATTAGACAGGCTGAGTATTTTGGCGCAGGGGGCTGGCCGCAAGTCTTTGCCACAGCCTGCATGCGAGCCGGTGGATCGCGCAAAGCATACCGAGTGGGCTTAGCACTAAACTCTAAAATTGCTCTGTCTGGTTCTTCCGCCGCAAGGAGAACCGGCCAATAATCTGCACGTCGAGTTCATACTGCTCAGCAAGTCCGCGACGCTCTATGGCCCGCCGGCTCGCCACAGCCGACCAGTGAATTAAATCAATTTGCCGGCGGGTCAGATTCTCGTCATGTATGCGATAATAATAGAGGGCTTTATTGAGGTGCCTAATTTGAATTATCTCTGAAAGTCGCAAGCACAAATCATAATCTTCCGCGAGTTCCATTGAGGGGTCAATCCCACCGGCAGCCAGGTAAGCATCCGCCCGCATCAATCGGAAGTGGAAGGTCATGAAGTCAATCAGCAGCCGGTTTTTGGAGTAGGGAATTTGGCTGCGCTGTCCGATGCCTTTGACATTGCCAAGCGCATCAATGACCAGATAATCGGTGTAGACGAGTCCCACTTTTGGGTTGGCATCCAGAAAACCGGCAGTTTCTTCCAGTGCTGTTGGGGATAGTAAATCGTCGCTATCGGCACAGCCGGTGTGAGTTCCAGAACACATCGCATGAGCCGCTTTGAGAGTCGGTGCTCGCCCTTGATGAGGGGCAGCAATTACTTTCACCCGCTCGTCTAGTTTAGCATAATTGCCGGCGATATCTAAAGAACTGTCGGTGGAGCCGTCATCCCACACCAGAAGCTCGAAATCTTTTCTCGTCTGCGCCAAAACACTTTCTATCGCAGCGCCCAAATAGCGCTCTCGATTGTAGACGGTCATAATTAGGGAAATTGTGGCTGTCATGGGGTGTGAGAGAGGTTTTAAACTGAGAAAATTGGGATGTATTATTAATACAATGCAGGGGTTTTTGTCTTTATTGCTACTATCCTGGCGATTAGAAATCGCGGCTATACAAACGAAGCCCGCCTACCCTGCGGGAAGGGCTTCGCCCAACGCGGGCTTTAAGAAGAGCGAGACTCTCAAAATCTGCGCGGTTTCCTCGTTTCCCTCGTTCCCAGTCTCCGCCCCGGAACGCGGCGTTCTTGAGGCGCTGACTTGAAAAGGTTTGTAGTTGGGCTTTAGCCCAAGGAAAGTAGTTGGGCTTTAGCCCAAGGAAAGTAGTTGGGCTTTAGCCCAAGGAAAGTAGTTGGGCTTTAGCCCAATCCGGTACCGGTTGCCGGCAGCTCCGAAGCCATTGCCTCCAAAAGTTGCGATTTATATTAT
>NZ_KB235948.1:2616929-2621742 GCF_000332335.1 Kamptonema formosum PCC 10802
AATTGGTGAGAGTGCGGTGCGCTGCGGCGGCTGCGGCGGCTTCTGGATCGGCGTTTTGCGGCGCTTCTAGGTTGGCTTTGTATGGCGTGCCGGTTTTGGCGATTGCCGTGACGGCATCGTATATTGCTGTGTGGACTATTGCTAGGTTTCTTGCTGCTAAGGGGGGTGCTGTTTTGTCTGTTTGGATGGCGTTTAATGCTGTCTGGTTCCAGTCGATGATGGTGTTGGTGGGATCTGCGGAAAGGAAGCGGTTGAGTTGCCGGTCGAATTTGAAGGCGGGGGAACAGCTGCGTCCTTCTGCGATGCCGTGGATTTCGAGGTGCTGTAATGCTAGATTTCGGTTGCCGGTGCAGGCTTGGTTGACATCGGGGTTGTTAGCTAGGTAGTAGTCTAAGCTGACATAAGGCGAGAAAGTGCGTCCTTCTGCTATGCCGAATGTTTGCAGGTGTTTGAGGAGTTGATCGCTGTTGAGTCCGGCTAAGTCGGGGTGGCTGGCGCGATAGAAGTTGAGGTCTATTAAGGGGGAGAATTGCCGGTTTTCTGCAACGCCAAATTGTTCTAGGTGGTTGAAGAGTTGCTCGTTTGTGAAGCTAGCTAGGTCTGGGTTTTTGGCGCGGTAGTAGTTGAGGTCGGCGAACGGGGAGAATTGCCGGTTTTCGGATAAGCCTTTGGTTTGGAAGTGCTGGAGTAATTGCTGGGGGGTTGTTATGCCGGTGGCTTTCAGATCGGGGTTGCCGGTGGCGTAGAAATCGGGGTCAAATAGTTGGACGGACATGTGCGCTCCTTGTGGTTTTTCTTGTGGATATCAGCTTCCGCTCGGCGAAGAGACAATGGGCAGACCTATTGGAAATATAGTGTTAGTTTAAGATATAGTTAGGTTTCTATTTTTTTAGAGAGTATGAGTTTACAAATTACTAATAATAAATATAGGAATGCTGTCGTTCTGCTGTTCACAGCAGAACGGCAGCCTGCACCCCGACATTCATTACTTATGCAGGACTATCTCTATCCAGATCGAATAAATAATCGGACAATTTTCTTAGAGATTCCTCAACTTCATCTCTAACTAGATCCGATGGATCGCCCCTCATTTTTAACAAAAAAATATAGGCTTTTTGCGACAAACTTTTACTGCCAGATCGTTTAATAAAATGTTCTAAGCCGTGAGGTATAAATGCACGGGCTATTTCAGATTCTGTTGCTTTGAGACGGCACAAAACCTCAAAAGCTTGTTCATTCGCATAGTATTCTCCTAGCAGTTCTGAAATCGCGAAATAAGCCATCCAATCCTGGAACTTATCATAATACTTTTCTAAATAAAAAAGCAATATTTCTTTCTGACTTACAGATAGAAATTTCCATTTATCTTGCAGTAAAGCCAGAAATTCCCAAGCCCCATCATTGTTTAAAAAAATCTGGCTTTCGAACAATTTTAGAATCGCACTAAAATAATCATCAGGAAAATAACTTTCCCCACGGGTTGCTGTTTTAAGATCGATCGCTTTCGCACACTCAGTTAAACTAACAGAATCCTCATCAAGAGCGGAAGAAATTAGTTGTTCAATAAAAGGGAAGTCTAAATCATCAAAGTTGTAATGTGCGAGTCGCAAAATTGGCAGGCACTTGTTCACTTTCTCTTCTGAGAGTTCTTCCCACAATTTTTGAAAAAGTATAATAAGGTATAGCGCCCCTCCCAGCTTTAAAAATCTTTCTGAATTTAACAGCTGATTTAAAAATTCGAGCGATAAGTCGGGTAGAGGGTTAGCTGATCTCAGAAAATTTTCTAAATCATAAATTCGCTGCCTCAAATCTTTAATATTATTTGATTCGATAGCTTTATAGATAGCCTCTTCCAGTTCGTCCTGTTTCATTTTGGCTTCTTTTGAGAAATTCATTTCGTTCAATAAATCACGGATTTAGAGAAATTCGATAATTGAATTCGTTTAAGATGTTGCAACTTATCAAGATGAATGACTTGCTTACAATCCCAGGTAGTGCTGAACAAGTAATGAATGATTTTGGCCTTTTATATCCCGATAAGCGGGCAGGTTCCATAGGATAGAATGATTACTTATGCAGGGCTACCCAATCCTATTGTTTCGCATCCTGAGATTGAGCGTGCTTGACAATAAAATATTTAGCTAGCTGCTAGCTTCTGTTATTAGGTTAATAACAGCTTTATCTTAAACGGTTAGCTCTAAAATTCGTTCATTGTGATGCCTTGAGAATGATTTTTTACTCTTTACCTGCTACTTAAGCTCTTCTTTGTTCAAAGAGTGGCTCAAATAATGGCCAAATTGGAGGAAAGTCAAAACGTAATTCAGGCCAAGTAAATTGATTTTTATTCTCTGGCTTTTTTTCTTCCTCGCACGGGGGTGGGTATTCACCACATCTGGCTTGGTAAAGAGCTTTTTTTTCAGCTAATTTTGCCTTTAGCTGCTCAATTATTCTTTGATGCCCGCGCTGACTTAATCTTGGTTGTTCTCTATCATCTGGATGTTTGCCAGGCAAATTTTGTGGATTATCGTGCAGTTCTCCCCTTCTTTCAGCGATCTGTTTTTCCAGGTTTTTAATCTGATTAGCAAGCTCTATACAATCTGGATGATCGTGACCAAGAGGATAACGAGGACGACCAGAATCCTGAGGCTCAAGACCTAGGGGGTCAGTGAGGTTTATTGGGTTGTTCTCTACATATCCGTAAAGATTAAGATTTCCTCCGTTGAACTTGATTGAATCTTCGGCAATGAACTTGCCAACTTCAGCGTTATAATACCTGGCGCGGTAATAATACAGTTCAATCTCTTGTTCAAAATCTCTGCCAGTAAATAAGTAACGACTATTAACTGTCTCATCTGTTTCACCAACAACATTCCCAAACGAATCATAAGTAAGATGGCTCACCACAGCACCACTGCTATTCGCTAAATCACGAACAGTTCCCAGATGGTCGGCTAAGTGCCACACCACATTACCAGCCCCGCCATCCTGGGCCAGCACCTGATCCACCACCGGCCCGTGCAGGTAGCGCCGGTCTAAAACCGGCTGATTGGGGCCAGCTGCACCGTCAGAATCCACGAAATCCAACAGAACATTATCGCCATCATAAACAAAGTGAGTGACTGCACCATTGACTGACTTAGCAATTCGACGGTCCATCGCATCGTAAGTGAATGCCACCTGCTGAATTACAGCATTAGCCGCATCCTTATCCACTACAGCAACCAGACGCTTCCGGTAATCCCACTCAAACTCGCGCACCTTTCCAGTAACGATTTCCGTCCGGCGAATTAGATTCCCTTCATCATCATACTGGTAGTTGTAGATCCCATCTGTTTGCAGGCGGTTATTGACACCCGTCACATAGCCACTGCCGTGCACACTAGAACTGACGCGGTTGCCATTACCATCGTAGCTGTACGACTCGTCAGGATTGTTGCTGTTGCTGTGGTTGGCCCCGGTCAGCTGATCCCGGTCATCATAGGTGTAGTCCGTCGTACCGTCAAGATCAGCAATCTGGGTAATGCGACTAGCAGTGTCGTAGTTGAAGCCAAAAAATGAGATAACATTATTTTCCGGGTTGCGGTGGCTCAGATTCGTCAGGCGATTCAAGCCATCATAAGTGTAAGTAGTGCCGGCCACTAATTGGGTGCTATTTAAATCAGCAAAACGATTAATAGATGAGAGCTGGCCCACTCCATTGTAAGTAAAATTAACTCGCTTATTGCTCACCCCACTGCCACTTTGACTCATCTGGGTGAGGCGGTTGCGGGCATCGTAAGTGTAGTCATTATTGCCCGACACCTGACCGTTAATCGTATCGGTCATCAAATCCACATTGCCGGCCCGATCGTAAAGATAGTTCAGCAGCACGTTGGGCGCACCTGGAGTGCCGGCATTGTTTACAGTTTTGACGCGATTGCGACTGTCATACATGAAGGCCAAAGTGCTGAACGTATCGCTTATGGAAGTCAAGTTGCTAGCTTTATCGTAGCCGTACCGAACCACCCCGTCACTCCCCACCCAAGTTTCAGTCGTAAGGCGCTCTAGGTCATCGTACTCAAACTCATTTCGGCGGTTGTTGCGGTCGGTTTGAGCGACCAGATTGTCGGCAGAGTTGTATTCATAAACAGTAGCCTTGTTGAGGGGATCGATTTCACGAATCAAGCGCCCGCGAGCGTCGTAGACCATATTAGTTCGGTTCCCCAGCGGGTCGATGACCGAAGTCATGTTGTTATCAAAATCATAGCGAAACTTAGTGCGATTGTCAAGAGGGTCAATCGTCTCAATCAAACGATTCCGACTGTCATAGCGACTCTCAGTTTTCCGCCCCAATGCGTCAACCACCAGCACCTGATTCCCCGACTGATCATAACTATAAGAAGTCACCGGCTTAGTTTGAGATCCACTGCCATCCGGGTCAGCTTCAACCATCCTCACCAGCTGGTTCATCACATCATACTCATACTCCGTCCGATTGCCATTCTCATCAATCATAGCAGTTTGATTGCCGCCGGCGTCATACTCCATCCGCTGCGACGCCTCATCCGGAGTCCCTTGTGCAAAAGTCGTTTTAACCAGCCGGTTCATCGCATCGTACTCATACTCCGTCCGATTGCCATTCTCATCAATCATAGCCGTTTGATTGCCGGCAGCGTCATACTCCATCCGCTGCACCGCCTCATCCGGCGTACCTTTTGCAAAAGTCACCTCAACAAGCCGGCCAAAATTATCATAATCGTAATCCGTCACCCGCCCCAGAGGGTCAGTCTCAGTATCAACCAGATTCTTGTCAGTATAAGTGTAGTGAGTGATA
>NZ_KB235948.1:2621842-2730339 GCF_000332335.1 Kamptonema formosum PCC 10802
AACTGTCTCGCTCATGCAGTATAATAGAGTTGGCGGTTTCTGCCGCCCAGCCGGTGCTGCCTTGTTTGCGGATTAAAAAGTTTTCTGTGACTGAGAAATCCACAGACTGTGAAGCCTGGTTGCCGGCTGTGTCAGTTGCAATCACCCCAATATTGTGGTCGCCTAGTCCTAACCCATTAGAAGCAATCGCGGCGTCAAACTGTCCCGCTGCACTCACCGGCACTGGGGGATGAACTACCGCCATCTAAGGAGTATTGAACATTGGGAACTCCCCCACCGGTATCGCCGGCTGAACCAATCAGCCGCGCTGTGGAACTGTGCGCCCAACCGGCAATCGGCGCTGTTAAGGAGAGAGAGGGTGCACTCGTGTCAATTGTAACAGTTAGTGGTGCGGAAGAAGCCAGCACACTGCCGGCAATATTTAAGGCCCTCGCCTGCAGAACATGTGGGCCATATGTCAGGGGAATTGAGGTAATTTGTGTGCTATTTCTTCTTGTTGTTTCCCCTACTAATTGCCCGTTTGCGTACAGCTGCACTTTCGCCACCCCCACAGGCGAACCCGTCAATAAGTCTGCCGCAAAGGTAGGCGTGCTGTCATTGGTTATATTGTCGGTGTTGCTGGCACCGCTGTCGCTGGATGGCAGTAAATCCAGACCTATAGATAGTAGAGGGGGAAGCCGGTATTGGGGGAGTGAGGGCTCTCTGAACTGGGGGGACAAGAAAGCCCCCTCATCGGCTTCAGGGAAGTTCAATAAATTGCTTGAATCGCTTTCAGTTCCCGATGGAATCCATTGAGAGCCAATCTCTAGATCCCCGGTGCCGCCTGACGGGAAGGCCAACAAATTTTCCCCGGTGTTTGGTTCCATGTGAAATGTCCCCCTGACTCCTCACTCAATGATGCCTGGTTTGTGCGGCTTTTCCCGCAGCGCCTACCCGACACTTGCTAGTTCGACTTGCCTTTTTGTGGCTCAACTTTTTTTACTATAACACCTTAACTTAGCTTTTGTTGGGAATTTCTGTTAATTTTTCTTACGGTTTTTAGGGCCGGGGAATTTCTCTCACTTCAGTTTTTGTTAAAGCTTGTGAAAAAATTGTGAGATGTATAGGGTTTGTCTGGGAGCTACAACCAGACAGTGGTAGAATCAAGGGTTCTCTCGTTCCCAGCCTCAGGCTGGGAACGAGGGATAGAGATGGATAGCAAAAATTAAATGCGCCACAGCTTAGCAAAAGCTCTCGCTCGAGTCCACCGGCAACAGTCAGGAATCCAGCAACTCCAAGAGCGCCTTGGCTAGATATTCATACTCCACCGGCGTATTGTAAATCTGTGCGGAAATGCGAATGAGTCGGTTGGGGGCAGCCGGCCAGGCAGTAAGCCACACTTCAATCCCAAACTGGTCCAGCAAAATATCGTGAAGCGCCTCAGTGGAACCGTCTGGCAGAGGTAGAGATGCCATCGAGCCAATCATCTCATCCGGACAGGGCACCGGCACGCCCAGCTTGTCGCAAAGCATCTGTCTCGCCGCTAGGGCCATCGAGCGGTTTCTCTCCATTAATTCTGGCCAGCCGCCGGCTAGCAGGGAGCCCATGAATTTGACAGCCACCGGCACGCACAGGCAAGCGGTGGGGTCTGGTGTCCCCATCCAGTCGAATTCCAGCTGGAAGCGCGACCGGTCAGTGCGGGGGGAGTTGGCCCCGTGGCTGACGGTCAGGGGACGGATGGCGGATTGCTTGTCGCGCCGCACATAGAGGAAGGCTGCCCCTTTGGGGGCGCAGAGCCATTTGTGGCAGTTGCCGGTGTAGTAAGTTGCGCCAATCTCGTGCAGGTTCAGGGGCAGCATTCCCGGCGTGTGGGCTCCGTCCACGAGGGTATCGACGCCCAGTCCTGCTAGCTGCTGGACAATCTGCCGGATGGGGAAAATCAGCGCCGTCTGGCTGACCACATGATCGAGCAAAACCAGCCGCGTTTTCGGGGAAACTCGCTCCATCACTGCCTGGACAATCTGAGCCGGCGATTCCAGGGGAAAGGGCACCGGCGCTGTGACGATGCGGGCACCGGCACACTCGGCCACAAAATTCAGGGCGTTGCGGCAGGCGTTGTACTCCTGGTTGGTGGTCAGGATCTCGTCCCCGGGCTGAAAGTGCCCGTAAGCGAGCAGGGAGCGCAAGACGGCATTGACGCCGGTTGTGGCGTTGGGGACAAAGGCCAGCTCGGCTGGGTCAGCGCCGGCAAAGCGGGCCAGCTCAGTGCGAGCTTCATCGAGCAGGGGCTCGAACTCCCGCCCAAAAAAGCGCACCGGCTCTCGTTCCAGCTGTTCCCGCAGGCGCTGCTGGGCTTCGAGCACCGGCTTTGGGCAGGCTCCAAATGAGCCGTGATTCAGATAAGTTACATTGCTGTCCAGCAACCAAAACTCAGCCCAGCTAGCTGGAGCGCTTTGCGAAAAGGCGTTTTGATACATTTACAGCACTAGCCAAATTGGTTAGGAAATGAGACATTAAGGCACGGCGAACGCCGTACCTACGGCGTAGGACAGGCGTCTCGCCTGTCCCAATCTCAGGAATCTAGACGATGGTTTTGATTTGGTCTTCAATCCAAAATCCAAAATCCACGCATCCAAAATCTTGCGATTTCAGATTAACCCTTCAATCCAAAATCCAAAATCCACGCATCCAAAATTTGTTAACTCCCCGGGCAAGATTCGAACTTGCGACCAATCGGTTACACCCTGTCCCAACGTTTCCGCTAGGGGTGGACTATCTCATCATCCCTTGTGGGATGTCGGGCGCTACTGGATTTATTGGATAGGCTCCTCATCCATAGTCTCTGCACCTTTCTGGCTACCTGTGGGTTAACCACTGCCTTTCGCCAGACTTGGCTCAGGGTTCCCGCCACCCGAAGTGCTGCGGCTTCCTTGAGTTCACCCGATTTTCCACTACCCGTTACCGAGTAGCGCTGCTTGGGGAAGTTGCAAGCTTTATGGCCTGCATTGGTCCCTGACAGCCGACCGCTCTACCACTGAGCTACCGAGGATTGTGATTCTTATAATAACTACCTGCGGAGGAGTTTGGCAAGCACTTTGGGAAAAATTTTTCAAAATTTTTTTTCGGCTCCTGAGAGGGCCATTTTGGGGCTTCACCAGGGCCGGTTCATCCGCATTTGGGCCAAGCGCTGCTGGGCTTTGGGATCGAGAGAGCTTGCTAAAAAGCGGCTGGGCGGTCGTTTGGAGGAGTTCTGTTTGCGCCTGACGCTGTGCCTGGTGGATTCTACCTCCGAGGCCAGCTGGTGTCCTGAGATCCATTCGGCTCCGTACCCGACGACGGTGAGTTGCTGGGCCCGGTCTGATGTGGCCACAATCAGCCGCTGTTGAGCGTGGGCCCGTTCGTAGCGAAAGGTGGCGCAGGTTTTTTCGATGTAGGTATCTGCGGTTTGGCCGAAGTCGGTGTAGTGGACGCTGAGGTGGCGGGTGATTTCTTCCTTGGTGCTGCGGGTGTCCTGATAGTGGGCGTCGAACACCAGGCGCGTGTCGTAGTCCTTAAAGGCGCTGTAGTTGACCAAAGCTTCGATCAGTTCCCGTCTGGAGGCTTCCAGGCCATCTCGGTCGCGGGTTTTTGTCAGGTATGGCCAGATTCCTATGATGTTGTAGCCGTCCACGAGGAGGACCGCCGGTGATGAGGGGCGTAACATATCGGTTTGAGCTGTAATATTTCTACATGAATTATTTATTTTTATACCCTACTCTTGACTTTTTTGCAGAAAATTTCTCAATCCACTGCCACAACGCCGCTGGCTGCTAGGAAATTTATATGAAATACGGCTGCTTAATTAATGAATGTAACGCCCGCCGCTCAGGGCTTATAACGATTTAGCAGACCCGTCACTGCGCAGCAAACCGACGTGCGGTGAAGAAACTAATTAAACGTAAATTTTAGATGGCTTCCAGCTGTTGCCCTCGGTGGGCCGGCGATGGCGGCAGCATTCACCGGCACGGATTGCGGGCTGGCGGCTGGCACTAGCTGGGCTCGACCCATCCGGGCGCAGGGTGACGGAGCAAACTCAGGTCAAGGGTTTGCCCGCTGGGGTTGGGAGTGAGGTTAATCAGCGGGTCTGTATGTCCGGTCAGGGTGCGGCGAAGCGCTCCTGTCTGCAAGTCCCACAGCTTGATCGTCCTCTCGGTACTGCCGCTGGCCAGGGTTTGGCCATCGTCTCCGATGGCCAGGGAGCGGACGGTGCCGGCATGTCCGGCGAAGATATTTCTGCGAAGGCCGGTGTCGAGGTGCCAAATCTCGATGGTGCCGTCCTGAGAGCCACTGGCGAGGATTTGCCCATCAGGGCTGATGGCGATGGCCACCACGGGGTCTGGATGCACCGGCAGGGTTCGCAGCAATTTGCCGGTGTTGGCATACCATATTTTCAGTGTTTTGTCAATACTGCCGCTGGCGAGAATCTGGCTGTCGGGGCTAATGGCGAGGGGGCGAACCATGCCGGCATGGGCGGCGATGCGGCGCTCTTTCTCGCCACCGCCGGGGTGCCAGATTTTAATTGTGCCGTCATAGCCGCCGCTGATCAGGATCTGCCCGTCGCAGCTAATGGCAATGGCGCTGACGCCGCTGGAATGACCGGCAAGGGTGCGGAGCAGCTCGCCGGTGCCGGAGTGGGACAGGTGGAGCTTTTTTTCTGTGCTGCCACTGGCGAGGGAGTGCCCGCCAGAGCCGGTGGCGGCGGGATACAGCGACCAGCAATGCCCCTTCAGCTGCTCGATCAGTTCGCTGCTGCCCAATTTCCAAAGTTTAATGCTGCCGTCATAACTGCTGCTGGCCAGGGTTTGGCCATCGGCGCTGAGCGCGGCGGGATAGAGATAGGTTGACCCGCAAGTGACGGTGCGCAACCACTCGCGGGAGATTTGCTGAGATTTCAGGGATTCCAAATAGCTGCGCAAACCGCCGGCATAGAGAAGGTCTGCGATTCCGAATGAGGCTATTGCGCTGCTCGAGGCTTCTACCTGAGAAGCCGGCAGGAAGCCCGCCAGTATGGCGCTGCACGCTTCTTGCGCTTCACTGATGTCTTCTGGGAGCAAAATGCAGACAACAGCGGCATTTTCCTTGAGTTGTGAGGGGTGAGCGCTCCACCGAACTGAATCAATGCTGCCGCGCGCGGTTTGGACTGCGATGCCGGCGGTTGCGTTTTCGCTGAGGGGAAAATCGACGCCGGTGTTGCTGTCAGGGCGGGTCACCAAAACGTCTAGGCAGCTGGCGAGCGCTTCTTCACCCAGCTGTTCGAGCAAGTGGTTGCGAATTATATCGCGGACTGGATCGGTTTGCTTCGCTTCGGTGAGATGCTGGCACTGGGAGCGAATTTGCTGCAACCGCTGACCTGAAATCACCATCAATTCACTGTGGCAACCGACGGTTTGACAGCGCAGCAGATTTGCCGCACCCGATTTGAGCCGTTTGATGAAGTCAGCTTGTTGAGATTTCAGTGGGGTTGTCCAGTCCATGCGCCGGTTGTGTGACTCTCCCCAAGATTTTACCTATATCGTACAAGCTCGGGCAGCCGGTTTTTTGGGGAGAGAGAAGGCACAGGCGTTCTGGCCTGCGCTGCGAGCTGCTGGCTCAAAGGGGGTGCCGGAAGCATTGGGCGCGCGCCGGCACGGATGCGGTCGGGACTTTGGCCGCAGGCGAGACTGCTGCCAGCTGCCGGTGGGGAAGGGGTAGATGTTTGCGGCTAAAAATTAGGGTTTAAGTCGTCCCTGATCTCTGCGTTTTGAGCTATCTGCAATGTTACTATTCTATCACACACTTGGGCTGGAATTCACTGCACTCGCACTTCCAGGCAGGGAGCCGGCACCGGCTGCAATTACTGAGAGGGGGAGCTGCGATCGCGCCCTTCCAGCTGTTTGATTTTCAGCCGCAAATCCAAGTCGTCACTGCCAACAATTGTTTCTAGGTTGGCGAGGCGCTGCTCAATCTGTTGCAGCTGACTGGCTTGCAGCTGAGTTTGGGATTTTTTGTCGCGCCAAACGACTGCGGTGCTGGCTGCTGCGCCTGTGACGACGGCGACCGGCAGTACCGGACCGCTGTTGGTAACAGCTGACAGCGGAATGCAGATTCCCAGCATGCCGGTGGCGAGTCCCCAGATTTTTGTAGTGGCGGCGACTCGGACATCTTTTTCTGGGTCTTTTTCTTCTGGGTGAGTCATATGTTTTGCTTTTCTTTATACCCGTTATTTCTATATTGCCACACTCACTTGGGTGATGGCTTCCGGCTAGCGGGTTACGGAATTTTACTTAAGTAGTCTTACTTAAGTAAGGGGGCGGGGGCGATGGCGCTTTAGCCCAAAAGTTTGTAGGGGCGGGTTGACTAACATGTGAACTTCGCAGAAACATTTTGGGTGAACCCGCCCTTACTTTAGCCCAAAGGTTCGTAGTTGGGCTTTAGCCCTACCGGGGGTATAGCAGTATGCACTTAGGTTAGTACATGGGCATCATCGCATCATCGCATCACGCAAAAGCTGGTAGGGGCGGGTTTACTAACATCTGGTAAAACCCAGAGACATTTTGGGTGAACCCGCCCCTACTTACCCCATGCGCATGAGCCCAATGCGCATGAGCCCCATAAGCCATGTCATTAATGTCTTAACTAATATGACTACTGCTATAAGTGGAAGCCGGCGGTTCCTGTGGAGGGTTGCGGTGCGCCCCGGCTTTCATCTATGACCTGACAATCCCTCTCTGTTTGATGGTTGTTTCCGTTGCCTGAGACAGACCTGGACAGGGCACGAAATTCATCCGGAAAATCCGCTTTTCTGGGTTGCTGTCAAAAGCGCTATAAACCGCTTTCCATTTATTCATAAATTCTGGATTTACCCTCCCTATAGACCGCACTAGAGAGTAATAAATGCGCTCAATTGTCGCTGTTTCGGGGGAGACACCTTCCCGGATTTCCAGGTCAAATTCAAGATACTGTCTTTCTTCTTCGTAAATAATCCGGGCGCGGTACAGTCCAGTGAGAATGTCCTGCAGTTCTTCGCATTTGACCGCCGCGTCCAGCATATATTCCATGAGATTAGCGCCACCAAAGATTAGGGAGCTGTCTCCCCGACCGGTAACAGCGAGCAGATCCGGAAGCCGGTCGCTGGCTGCTGAAAGAATGTTCACCAGATCTGCATCCTCAGAATTCAGCATATCCGAGGTAAGAATGGCGTGTTTCAATTGTTTCCAACTGTATAGAGCTACCCGATCGTAGAGCATGTAGCGCACTAAGGGAATTCCTTGCCAGCGGGTAACGCAAAGGTGCCGGTCAACAGTTTCCAGGTAAACGTCACTAACAAATAAATGAAAAAAGTGAGGGGTGGGAGATTCTATGCCCAGGAAATTAGCGAGAGCGCTGTTTCGATACAGTAATTTTCGCACGGTTACAGAAGCCAGGGATTCCGCTCCAAGTGTCCCCGTATCGGCGCTGGCGTAAAGGGAAAACATAAATCGTGCGCTCTCCCCTACCCCCGCACGGTTGTGGAGAGAAGCTCGCACGCTCTCTGGAAAAGGCTCACCCGTAACAATATACCTGATTTTACTGAAGGGAATAGCTTGCTTTAACTGATTTGCCTTGAGGTTTAGGTAAGAGATTGTTGAGGGAACGATAAACAGGATAAATTGCTCCACAAAGGGATTCATTTTGCACACAATTTCGAGAATTTCATCGGGATGGCTACCCGGAGAAATGACCCAAAATGGATAGGGCGTATCGAGCGCCAGATTCTTTAAATTCCAGGAAAAAAAATCTCCGCCGATCCAACTTCCCAGAGAGAGCCCCACAATCGCAAGTGTCTTTTTCTGGTGAACGGCGAACATGCCTTCGAGAAACGCCCTAAATGCTCTGGTTGAAGAGCCGCTGGCGGACTTTAGCTGGGGCCAATAAAAGCTCTTTCCAGATGACCCGGAGGAGCGAAAGATGGTAAATATTTCTTCAGAATTGTCCGCCTGCAGCTCTTCAAATGGGTAAGCTAGGAGGTAGGATTCTTTGTCCGACTGGGGGAGCCGGTCAAATGGCTCTCCCCCTTTCAATCCATGCTTTTCCAGAAAACGCTTGTAAGCCGGTACATTCCGCTGGGCGCGTTTGGCCACCTGTTCGGCTATCTCTTTCGCTCCCAGAGCGGTTTTCAAAAATGCTCTATTCATTCAGACACTCCTTTTGCAACTTGAGGGTTCCCACCGGCTGGACTGAGAAAACTCCGCCCCGCCTTACCAATTATACCTTTTTTAGGATATGCCGGCTGCAAGTCTTGTAAAATTATCTAGCACTCACCCTGCAGTTCTCCGCTCACGTTTGGCGCTACCAATCTCTTATAACTCAATTCACCGGCATCCTTGCTCCCGCAACAGGGCATCCGCCCAACCGGCATCCGCCTCTGAAAGCGCCGGCACCGGCTCGCTCCTGTAATCGATTCTCAAATCATAACTCCCCCTATCATACACCAAATCCAGAAGCGCCTTCAAATCCACCACCGGCTCCCTATCCCCCGCACGCAAAGGCAGCGGAAAACACGGAATTGCATCCCGGAGATTAAAAGCATACAAATCTGCTAGAGGCCGGCGATCGCCCCGACTCACTAATATGCGATAATCACTTTGGGTGTCATTATTCAAAACCGGCATTGGTTCCCCGGCACGCAGCAAATCTATTTCTACCAAATTCGTTAAACTTCCTAACACCCGCTGGCGCTTAAGCTCGTATTTTCGGCGTCCTTCCCCAGAGCGCTTATTCTTTGGAGAGAGGACTTCGAGCGCAGTTACTACCTCATTCGTCGCCACATCCCGTATCTGTAAATAGTCTTCCCTGACAGTCTCAGGTATGGGAATTGCGACCGTCACCGGCTGTGCTGGAGGTGCGGCGACAGCGACATTCGACACTGTTGGGTTCCGGGACGTTAGCGGACGCTGCACCGTTACATCAGGAATACCCACAAATATAGAATCTTCCCCACTGCTTTGATAAATTCGATCTTCGATATCTACTATATATTTAGGACGGAGTTGGGGAGCCAGCAAGTCCGCGAGCGCCACTATCAGCCGCTTGTGCACTTTTGGCCATACGGCTGGATGTTCTAAATAGGGATTCATTCCCGGAAATGGAGAGGGCATTGATGGAACTCCTTTACTCAGCACAGTTTTAGTATAGCACTGTTTCTGCCGGGGTCGGAAAGCACCCCACCCCCTAACCCCTGCCCCTTATCCCCAGAGGGGGCCTTAGGGGGTGGGGGGGAACCGCATCTAGCAGCAAAAGAATCCTCCCATAAAACTCTTAATACAACAAACGAAGTAGAGGGGAGGAATCGCCCCTCTCCCCTCTGCATTGGCACCTTACTGGCGGCGGTTCAATCCCTCACGCAAGTCAGCCGTGACATGCTCCAGTCGTGGATTTTTCCAATCCCTCACACTGGGAGCCAGCGAAATTAAATCTTCAACATTGCGGTGCATTGTATTGCAAATTGCATCCAAAGGCAAGTCATTAGGAGCCTTGCCAAAAGGATTTTCAAGTTGATTGCCAATCTCCTCAATCCCAAACAAAGTGAAACTGACTAAAACCACCATAGGCACCGTCAGCCAGTGCAATTGATCCACGATTTGCAAGGGCAAAAACAGGCAATAAACCAGCAGCAACTGTTTCAGGTGAAGGGCATAAGCCAGAGGCATTGGTGTTTTCTGAATGCGCTCGCAGCCTCCCAAACAGTCCACCATACTATTCAGCAACTGCTTCATAGCATTAAGCTGATAGCTGTTCAGGCAATTCCGTTCGTACTGTTCCTGCAAATAATCCCCAATCCAAAAGGCAACCTCTAGGGGTATATTATTTATGCGCTTTAGCTTTTTATAGCGTTCTGGCGACATCAATGCTTTTAACTCACTGCTAGTCCGCTCATACCTCAGGTGCATTTTAGTCGCCACCGCAAAAGCCACTAATAGCCGCACAGCAGCCACTTTTGCGTCTTTATCATTTGGCTCAATTTCTTCTATGGCCACCCACATTTCACGCGACAAGTTGCGCACATTATTGACAACAGTGCCCCAACATTTACGCCCCTCCCAAAACCTTTCGTAAGCTGTACTGGTTCGGAAACTCAATAACAGCCCCAAGAGGATATTGGGAATCATATTAATCAGTGGCCAGGATTCAAATAAGTTTAGCTCATGGATTATATCGACGAACAAGCTAAATACTCCGCACCAGATAACCTGGGGAAGAATGGTTCTTACGACTGAACCTTGATGCCATAAATTCACTGGAAAGCTGAAACCTTTTAAACTGTCCATTTAACACCTCACTGCTCGCATCTACCGCATGTCATACCCAAACAAATTCGGATTCACCTCCCCCAACTGCAAATCCGCCAGCCCATATTCCGCCCACCGGCGCTCCACCATAGCCGCCACATCCGCATCCGACTCCAAAGCCGCCCCCCACTCATGCTCGGTTTCCGGCGGAATCTTCGTCGTCGCATCAATCCCCATGCGCCCGCCCAGCCCAATCTTCTCACTGGCAAAATCCAAGCTGTCAAACGGCGTATTCGGCAGGATAAACACATCCCGCGACGGGTCAACCTTAGAGCTAATTGCCCACACCACTTGACGCGGGTCGCGAATGTTGATATCCTTATCCACAACAATCACAAACTTCGTGTAAGTAAACTGGGGCAAAGCGCTCCAAAATGCCAAAGCAGCCCGTCGCGCCTGTCCCGGATACGCCTTATCAATCGAGATAATCGCCGCCTTGTAACTGAGCGCCTCCATTGGCAGGAAGAAATCGGCAATTTCTGACACCTGCTGCCGCAAAATTGGCGTGTAAATGCGATTCAGGGCAATGGCCATCATCGCCTCTTCTTTGGGCGGACGCCCGCTAAATGTGGTGAGATAAATCGGATCTTGCCGGTGGGTCATGCAGTGGAAGCGAATTAGCGGCGAATCCTCGACGCCGCCGTAATAGCCCATGTGGTCGCCAAAAGGCCCGTCCGGCATCATTTCCCCCGGCGCGATCGTGCCTTCCAGCACAAATTCCGAGTCCGCCGGCACTTCCAAATCCACCGTCTTGCACTTCGCCAGACTCACCCCAGAACCGCCATACAGCCCAGCAAACAGCCATTCTGACAGATCCACCGGAATCGGCGTAGCAGCTGCCATAATAATCAGCGGGTCAACGCCGAGGGCGATCGCAACCTGCAATTTCTTCCCGCGCTCCGCAGCCTTGCGCAAGTGCCGCGCACCCCCCCGCACTGACAGCCAGTGTACCGTCATTGTGTTCCGCGATTGCAGCTGCAGCCGGTAAACACCCACATTTGGCGTTCCCGTCTCGCAATCCTTGGTAATCACCAAACCCAGGGTGACAATCTTGCCGGCATCCCCCGGATACGGGCGAATCATCGGGATTTTGTTCAAATCCAGCTCATCCCCTTCAATTACCACTTCCTGGCACGCCGGGAAAAAGTCGCGCCCCGGTTTCGCTTTGAGCACGTCAAACAGCACTTTGCCAAACTCTACCGCCTGGGAAACCTTCTTGGGCGGTTTGGGTTGCTGCAGCATCGCCAGCTTTTTGCCCAACTCCTCCAACTCTGCCGGCTTTGACCTATTCATCGCCCAGCACACCCGCTCCTCTGTGCCCATCAGGTTGATCGCCACGGGATATGCCGAACCTTTGACGTTCTCAAACAGCAGCGCCGGGCCCCCCGCTCCCAGCATGCGGTTGGAAATCTCGGCAATCTCCAAATCTGGATCAACCAGGGCTTTAATCCGCCGCAACTGTCCCCGTTCTTCCAGCAGTTTGATGAACCCCCGCAAGTCTCTGGCCATTGGATCAAGAATTATTAAGGATTATTTTATATTATTACATCAAAGGGCGAGCGGTTGACAAGGCGGGCGCACCCCCCCAAGAAGCCAAATTCCTCGCCAGTCATGCAGTGGCCTTTCCCACAGCCACAAACCCCGCTTTGGCCCAAGTTCCAGTTCAGTTGAGATAATTGCCAGCATGAAATGTCCCCAATGTCAGTCCCCTGAACTCCGCAAAAATGGCCGCCCGAAAGGCCAGCAGCGCTATCAGTGCAAAGCTTGTGGCAAGCAATTCCTCGCTCCCACCGCAGAGCCAACCTTAAGCGAAGCGCTTCCCACTGCCCTTGGCGATGCGGTACAGTTTGAGAGTAACGGACACGCTGAAGCCGCACCGGCGCTCAGCGCTCCAGAAGCGTCCGCGCCCTCTGCGCCGGGAATCGCTATTTTGCTGCTAGATGCAGAAAACCTGAAACTCGACATCAAACCTGAACAATTCCTAGCCAGTCTGTGCGCCTGTCCTTTGCAGGTGAAAATTGCCTTCGCCAACTGGAGAAACCCGAGCTTTAGCAAGCTGGATGCGGAACTTCACGAGCGCGGATATCAGATGGTTCATGTGCCGGAGGGCAAGAATAGTGCGGACGCCAAAATGATAGCTGTTGGCTCTTCTATTTTCTTCCACTACCCCAATGTGAAAGAGGTGTTTGTCTGCTCTTCCGATGGGCTGTTAAACCACCTCTGCACTCAGTTGCAAAACATGGGACTGACCGTCTATCGCGCCCGCACTAAAAATAAAACCCTGACGGTAGAAAATCTCTACAGCGGCGAGCTGAAACACTATTCCCTGAGAGTGGAAGCGGAAATTCCTTCTTTTGAAGGATTTGTTAAGCAAGTTGAGGAACTCATTCAGGCGGAACATAACTCGCTCACCCAGCGCACAGCGCAATTTTCTGCTATTTCCGCGCTTTTGCAAGAGCGGCGCAACCTGACACTGAGCGCCAGCCGGTCGAATGACTCGCCGGCACCCGTTCCAGAAGCAACATCACTCGCGCCTGCGCCCGAAGAAGAACCGGCACCACCGGCTCATAAGAGCGCCGATGTGGAATTGAATGTTTCTGCACCGGCACCACCGCTCCCCACAAGGAGTATTCAGTCCAAGGAAGAATTGGAGCGGGCGCTTCTCGAAATTATTGAGTTCCTGCAACTCAACAATCCGCTGGATAAAGTTTCTGTTGGCACTCTCAGCTCCGAGGTGCACAAACTCTGTGGTGAAACGGCTAATTCCATCGTCAAAAGATTAAAGCTAGGCGGGAATTTGACTAAATTTTTAAAGTCCTGTACTGCGATCTCACTCGTTCAGAATAGCACCCATTATACAGTGTCTGTCCCCACATCGCCTTCATCTGAAATTAGCACGCGAGAGGAACTGTAACAGGCGCTGGAATTGTCAGAACCTTATCCGCTGAATCTGCTGGCAGCTCTATTTCCCTTTCAAATCTAGCCTGGGAATTTCAAAAGGAATACGGCCAGCCCCTTATCAAAACAATGAAGCAATTGCACCTAGGAAGTCAATTCCCCCCATTTTTGCAGTCCTGCAGCGCTTTCAAGGTGCAGAAAAAAAGCAAGGGCTATCAAGTGGCGCTCGCCTGAGCGGGGGCGGCAGAGTGCGCCGCTCCCTCACCCCCGAATTGTTCAGAAAGGTTAAGAAATGTTGAAAAATGCCGTGCCGGTCTGCCAGTGCGCCCCTTTTGTGGTATAATGCATCTTGCCGGCGAGCCGAGCGCAACAGGGGCCGATCGCAGACCGGCAAACCCTTTGCCGGCTGCGATTGGGATTTGTGAATCATCATCTTTTATCATTAGCTACAGAGACCCTCTCATGCTGCACCCTATGCCAGATCGCCTGATTCCGACGTCCGCGAACGGTTCGGCCACGTTCGGCTCAATGAGCCGCTCTGTCTGCCAAACCATTCTTTCCACCCGCCAGCAACATCCAGAATGGCTGAAAGAAAAGGTCAGGAATTATTCCTGGCAAAGTGGCACGTTTCAATCTAAGTTAGCAGATAAGATAGCAGAAGAACTCAGCCACTGTCAAGATAGAGATGCTTTAATTCGGAAAGTCCTAAAAATCCTGCAATCTTTTCTGAAGCCGAGTTTCTTCGTGTCGGAAGAGTTCGAGCGCTTAACAGATAAACTGCGTCAAGTGACTCCCGAAGAAATCGAAACCTCGTGGCACAGCCGGCTCAATTATAAGATGCTGGCTCAGCCCGCCGGCAGCCTGACGCCCGAAGTCGCGCCCAATGGCTACTCCGCCAGCGCCGGCGAGCCAGTGGCCATTTTGCTGCTAGACGCCGAGAACTTGCAGCTCGATGCCAAAACCGAAAAATTCCTGGCGGGGATCTGCACCTATCCCATCCAAATCAAAATTGCTTTTGCGAATTGGCGCAGCATGGGCAAACAAGACGCAGAATTCCACCGGCGTCACTACGAACTGATCCACGTCCCCCCGGGAAAAGACAGCGCTGACGTAAAAATGGCGACTGTTGGCTCCTCCATCTTCGTGCACTACCCGACGGCGAAAGAAGTCTTAGTCTGCTCCTCCGACACTGTTCTCCTCCATCTTTGCACCACCTTGCAAACTCACGGATTAACGGTGTACCTAGTTCGCAAGCAGAGAGAAACCATAACCGTCTTAAACAGCAAAACCGGCAAAACACAGACCCACTCTCTCGTACCCGTACCGGAAACTCCCTCCATTGAGGAACTTATCATCCAGTTAAAGAACCTGATCAAAGCCGAGCAAAAACGCAGCCAAAATTCCTGGTTCAAGCTTTCTGAAATCTCCCAGATTTTTCAGGAAAAGTACCAGCTGAACCTCTCTCAAGTTGTGTCCGCTCACTGGCCCACTAAGAGAGCCAAAGATATCTTTACCGACAATCCAGCTGATTTTGTCGTGCATCAACCCGCCGGTAAATCCGACATCCTGTATGTGACGCTTTTTGAGATTCCCACTCCCCATAAAGGAAATCTAAATGATTCGCCCCAGCTGGCAAAGGCCAGCACTGAGGGCCAGCCCTCACCGGCCATTAGCTCCAAAGCCGAACTGGAGAAGGCGCTGGCCAAACTTGTGGTGTCCTTAACGGCCAAAACTCCTGAAAGGTACGTCTCCGTCTCCAAGCTTGGCAGTGAATTTAACAAAAAATTCGGCAAAACGCTTAAAGCCGTTCTCGCTGACTTGCAGTTAAACACTAAAGTCACCACTTTTTTGCAGTCCTCTAAAGCCTTCAACCTGAAACAAGTTGGGAACATGTTTTTAGTGGGGGTTGCCCAGGAAAGGTAGCGCTTCAGACCGGCTGAGCGCTTTCGCCTTCCTCTCGCTCTTCTAGACTGGCGCTGCCGGTCTATCCAATCAGTCCGCTCAAATAGTCTTGCGTTTGCTTCTTCACCGGCCCAGCAAAAAGAACCGTGGTACTGTTAAACTCCAGCATCTCGCCCAAATACATAAAAGCCGTGAAGTCAGAAAACCGCGCCGCCTGCTGCATGTTGTGAGTTACAATTAGAACCGTCACCTGTTTTTTCAGGTCGCTCATCAACTCTTCAATGCTCGCCGTCGCGATGGGGTCTAGGGCAGATGTCGGCTCATCAAACAGCATCAGCTCGGGCTCCGTTGCCAGAGCGCGGGCAATGCACAATCGCTGCTGCTGACCTCCCGAAAGATTAAACGCCAAATCATTCAAGCGATCCTTTACTTCCTCCCACAGCGCCGCCCCTTGCAGAGCTTTCTCCACCTTTTCATCAATCGCACTCCGCCTCGACATCCCCCGCACCCGCAACCCGTAAGCCACATTTTCATAAATTGACTTCGGAAAAGGATTCGGTTTCTGAAACACCATACCAATCCGCATGCGGACCTCTATAGCGTCAACCCGACGCCCCAAAATATCGAGCCGGTCGCGACCCGAATCCAACAAAATTGACCCTTCATAACGATTTCCAGGGTAGAGGTCGTGCATGCGATTGAAACACCGCAACAGAGTAGTTTTGCCGCACCCCGAAGGGCCAATCAGCGCCGTCACATGGTTTTCCGGCACTTTTAGGTTGATGTTCTTGAGCGCGTGAACCGAGCCGTAATAAAAGTTGAGATTCTTAACCTCAGTTTTGGGCTGGATTCCATTTGGATCGGACACTTGGTTTTGTGTGGCTTCTACCATTTTATCCCCCTGCGGAAACGATAGCGCAGATAAATTGCAATGCCATTCATAGCGAGAGTCATAACAGTCAGCACAATGCCGGCAGCCGCCGCATTCAGCTGAAATGCCGGTTCCGGACGGGACACCCAGTTGAACATCTGAATCGGCATCACCGTAAAAGGAGCCTGCAACCATGAAAACGAAATATAAGGAAACTCACTCTTAAAAGGAGAGTCCGGCAAAAAAGCGATGAAAGTCAGAGCGCCAATCGTGATGATGGGAGCCGTCTCCCCAATCGCCCGCGCCAAACCAATAATCACGCCCGTAATAATGCTGCCGGTGGAGTAAGGCAAAACGTGATCCCAAATCACCTGCCACTTGCTCGCCCCCACCGCGTAAGCAGCTTCGCGAATACTGCTCGGAATCGCCCGCACCGCCTCGCGAGTCGTAACAATCACTACCGGCAAAATCAGCAGCGCTAGGGTTAAACCGGCAGTCAGCACGCTCTCCCCCAAGTTTAACTTATACACAAACAAACCCAGCGCCAGCAGCCCGTACACAATTGAAGGGACTCCCGCTAAATTCGTAACATTCACCTCTATCAAATCGGCTATCCAGTTTTTCCGGGCGTACTCTTCCAGATAAACCCCTGAAGCCACTCCCAGAGGAATCGCCGCTAGCGCTGTTACCAGCATCACCAGCACTGTTCCCACCCAGGCGGAGAGAATTCCCGCCTCTGCCGGTCTGCGGGAGGGAAACGAAAAAAAGAACTCCCAAGAAAGGCGCTGCGAACCGTCAATCCCTAACTTCACGAGCAGCGCCAGCAGCACAACCAGCCCCACCAGCATCGACAGCAACCCGACAATCGCAAAAATTCTATCAGCCAGCTTGTTGCGAGCGATAATCTCTCTAATTTTCCGCATTTCTTTCCCTGACATATCAGTAAATTTCCCGATAGCGCTTGCTCAGAAAATGCCCGACAATATTTAAACCCAAAGTCATCAGCACCAGCGTCAGACCCGCCGCAAAAATCGTTTGGTATTCCAGGCTGCCGTGCGGCAAGTCGCCCAAACTCACCTGCACAATATACGCTGCAATTGTAGCCGCCGGCTCCAGCGGGTTCCAAGTCAGATTTGGCTGCAGTCCCGCCGCAATCGCCACCACCATTGTTTCGCCCACCGCGCGGGAAATCCCCAAAATGTATGCGGCTGTGATTCCCGAAATCGCAGACGGAAACACCACTCGGACAGCAGTCTGCAAGCGCGTCGCCCCCATCGCGTAAGAACCCTCCCGCAGAGACACGGGAACCGCCCGCATCGCGTCCTCACTGATAGAGCTGATGAAGGGAATAATCATGATTCCTATCACTATCCCCGCACTCAGCATATTAAACCCGGGCAAGTCGGGGATAACTTTCTGCAACAGCGGCGTCACGAATAACAGCGCGAAATAGCCATAAACTACAGTAGGAACGCCTGCCAGCAATTCTAAGCAGGGTTTGACGACCTCTCGCAGCTGGGGCGTTGCAAATTCACTCAGGTAAATGGCAGAAATTGTGCCCAGCGGTAACGCTACCGCGAGAGCAACTGCTGTCGTCACCAAGGTTCCTGACACTAAGGGCAAAATTCCGTAGTGAGCCTCGGCAAACAGGGGCGTCCACTGCGTGTCTGTCAGGAAGTCTAGCAGGGAGACTTTCTCGAAAAAAGCCAGGGATTCGTAAATCAATATGGCCACGATTGCCACCGTCGTCGCTACTGACGAACAAGCCGCCAGAAATAGCAGGAACTCAATCGCCCGCTCCCGCAAATCGCGCCCTAGCTTGGCGAAGAAGCGCTCCCGTTTTGATAGTTGCAGTAGTTTTTCTGTCATAAATCCGTTTGAGTTCCCCTCCTTAGGGGGGCTTCTGATTGCCAGGGCGGCTTTTTCCTAATACCCAGTTGGGATAGATAGTATTTCCCTCTGGGTCTGGAAAGGCTTTCCTGCCGCCTTTTTCAATCCCAAATCACAAATCCCAAATCCCAAATTGGTAGAAGAGGCAGCAGCCCGCTCGATTAGCGCTCCCAGGTGGTAAGGGCACCCACAAGGGGTGCCCAGAACGAGGAAAGGGTATTACTGACTGGCCTCGCGCTGCAGCAGTTCTTGAATCTCTAACCCTATCGCTTCTTTCCCGCCAAAGACAGTACCCAATTTGCCATTCTTGAAATGCCCGCTCGCAATTGTGTAAGCTTGACCTGGCAGCGGAACGTACTTTACTTCGCTCGCCAATTTACTGGCATTGCTCAGGTAATAGTTCACAAACTCCTTCACCTCGGGCCGGCTGGCCGCCTTGCTGCTCACATAGATAAACAGAGGGCGGGACAGGGGTTGGTAAGTGCCGTTTTCAACGGTCTGTTTTGACGGCAGCACCCCATTAATCGCCACTGCTTTCAGTTTGTCCTTGTTGGCTTGGTAATAGGCATAGCCAAAATAGCCCAGAGCGTTTTTATCCCGGCTCACACCCTGTACAAGTACGTTGTCATCCTCACTGGCGGTGAAATCACCCCGGCTGGATTTGGATTTGCCGGTAACTGCTTCGGTAAAGTAGTCAAACGTCCCCGAATCCGCACCCGGACCAAACAGTTTTAGAGCCGCATCTGGCCATCCCTGGCGCACTTGATTCCACTTGGTAACTTTGCCCTGCGCCCCCGGCTCCCACATTTTCTTCAGATCGGCAACCGTCATGCTGCTCGCCCAGTTATTTTGCGGGTTGACCACTACTGTTATAGCATCATAAGCCACTGGCAGTTCATAATACTGAATCCCCGCCGCTTTGCAGGCTGCCATCTCTTCAGCTTTGATCGGTCGGGAGGCGTCAGAAATGTCTGTCTCGCCACGGCAGAACTTTTTGAAGCCGCCCCCAGTTCCGGAAATGCCAACCGTCACCCTCACCGCTCCGCCTTTCGCTTTCTGGAACTCTTCCGCTACTGCCTCAGTAATCGGAAAAACGGTGCTGGAACCGTCAATCTTAATTGTGCTCGCACCTTGGGACTTCACCGCCGGCACTGACAGCCCAACTGTCGCCGCTACCGCTGCCAGCGCACTGATTAATGTCAAGCGCTTTACCTTAAATTTCATCCTCATTACCACCATAGGATTGGCTCAAAGACGCTAAATATCGTCTGAACCTGACTGAGTACAGAATACCTGTTTCCGGCTAACTTACCTCTAAAAAAAATCTTAATTTATTGGGGCTATTTCTTATGAATATGCTATCTTTAGTTTAAGGATAGGTTAAATAGATTCGTCTCAACTTTTTGGTTATGAATGTATTATACTTACTTTAAGTCTAGGTTAAATAGAACCCTGACTCAACCTCGCGCGGCGCTGCAGAATTAAGCCACGAGAAACCGGCTAACTTCGGCGAAACCCGGTTTTTGGCCCCATTCAGGCTGAACAACCACTTGATACATCAGCTCTTCCGCTATTGGCCCTCTCTCGCTGTCCTCTCCAACAGGTGAAATAGCTCTTAAGCCATTCGTTCCCTCTCCCCCTGCCATCTCTAATCGGTGAAATATTTCCGCACCCACGTTGCCGGTCAGCCCTCAGAACCGCTGAAACCTAGCCAGCATATTGTGTCCGGCTTCCCATCGCGAGTATGATAGATAAAGATGTAAAGAAATGTAAAGAGGCATGCAGGACAAAGTGGTTGTGGTGGTTGGTGCCACCGGCGGCATTGGCCAAGCGCTGGCGCGCAAGCTCGCCGCTGCGGGGGCGAATCTGGTACTCGCCGCCAGAGACAGCAGGCGGCTAGACGCCCTAGCCGCTGAATTTCTCGCACCGGCACAGGTCTTGCCGGTGCCTTGCGACATCACCGACCCCCAGCAGGTGGATATACTGATGAAAAAAGCCACCGGCCAATTTGGCCAGATTGACGCCTTGGTCAACGCTGCCGGTGCCGGCATCCTCAAGCAGTACAGCAAACTCACGCCAGCTGACTTGGACGCCATGCTGGATGTCAACCTCAAGGGCAGCTTCTACACCACTCAAGCTGCAGCGGAGGTGATGAAAGAGCGCAAAACCGGCCACATCTGCAATGTGGTGGGGATTCTCGGCAAGCACTCAATGGCAATGGCGGCGGCGTACTGCGCCTCGAAGTTTGGCGTCGTCGGTTTCAGCAAGTGCGTGGCGGACGAGGTGCGCCGGTACGGCATCAAAGTCACCCTGTTCTATTTTGGCGGCGTCGATTCCCCCTTCTGGGATACCGTCAGCTTAAAGGTAGACCGGTCGAAGATGCTCAGCTGCGAAACAGCTGCCGGTGCCATTCTGTATGCCCTCTGTGCTGAACCGCAAGCCGTGCCAATGGAAATCAACATTCAGCCCGAAAGTCACCTATTTTTCTAAGCGTTGCACAATAGAAGGATGATTTCAATTTTTTCCACTCCTGGACAACCGGTTCTTACTCCCCCTCCCCGCAAGCGGGGAAGGTGGGGCCCCCTCTGGGGATAAGGGGCTGGGGTTGGGGGGTGGGGTTCCTCCGAAGCTTGGGTGCGACGCCTTTTTTCTAAGCTTCATCCCTCAGAAACCAAAAACCCGGTTTTTTTGGAAAAACCGGGTTTCTCCCCTAGCTAGGACCTGCGGCTCGCACTCACGGCACTCACAACCAGAAAAGCCACACCCAAACCAATGGCAATCTCCTCACTCCAAGGCAAAAAAGACCACTTCACCCAATGGGAAAAACTTTCAGCAATCCGGGCGAATGCGTACAGCGCTTGAGCGAGTAGCTGAAACAGAACATAAGCAATCGCGGCGAGGCCAGCCGCTTTGATAAAGGCATTGTTAAATAAATTACCCATGACATTACTCCCAAAAACTTTCTGTGAGAAACCGGGTTTCTTTAAGAAACCCGGTTTCGGGCCTTTCCGAAACCTGGTTTCTGGCAGTCGATCACGCTCTTTATGCCAAAAACTTGCTAAAATTATCTCTCAAGTTTGTCTGACAGTCAAGCAAATTTAACTTATCTTCATGGAGATTGACCTGGTTCACTTCTGCGTTGAAGACGCAACGGCTTGCCGCGACTGGTTTGCAAGTCAGATGGGCTTTCAAGCAATTGCCGGTGCGGCCAGCAATCACACCCGCACGGAAATCGTCAAAAGTGGGCCGGTCTGTTTTGTCCTGTCTTCGCCCCTGACACCGGCTAGCCCCGCTCACCGGTTTCTGGCGCGGCACCCTGCCGGTGTGGCAGACGTGGCTTTTCGCGTCGCAGATATTGAGTCTGTGATGGCAAAAGCTGCCGGTGCCGGTGCCAAAATATTGCAGCCGGTGCGGCAGCAGCAAACTCCTGGCGGACGCCTGAAATGGGGCAAAATTGCCGGCTGGGGAGACTTGAGCCACACCATAATCGAGCGCACCGGCATCACCCCCCTGCTGCCACCGGCCACCGATTTTCCCTTTCCCAACCTTCCTTTTTTAAAAGAGGGCAGCGAGGGATCTGTTGAAGGAGTTCCAGTGACGAATGACTCCCCCTTCACCGGCACCGATCATGCAGTGCTGAATGTGGCAGCCGGTGAGTTAGAGCAAGCGGTGACTTGGTATGAAAAGACCTTGGGGTTCCAGCGACTGCAGCGGTTTGACATTCAAACCAAGAGATCGGGACTGAGCTCTCTGGTAATGGCTCACCCCTCGGGTGGGGCGCAGATGCCGGTGAATGAACCGGCATCGGCGAATTCTCAAATTCAGGAATTTCTCGATGTGAATCGCGGACCTGGAGTGCAGCACATTGCCTTGCGCACCGGCAATATTGTGCGGCTGCTCGATCTCCTGCGCCGGTGGGGTGTTTCCTTTATCGAGGTCCCTCCCACCTACTACACCCAGCTGCAGCAGCGGCACCGAGGCCAGCTGCCGGCAGCCCTGTGCCAGGAAATAGAGCGCGCGCAAGTTTTAGTAGACTGGCAGGAGCAAGCTCCTGACGCCTTGCTGCTGCAGACGTTCACGCAGCCAATTTTTGGCCAGCCGACTTTCTTTTTTGAGCTGATTGAGCGCCGGTCAGGTGCCCGAGGTTTTGGTGAGGGCAACTTTCGGGCTCTGTTTGAAGCGATAGAGAGCGAGCAGCTGAAACGGGGGAGATGAGAGAGAATTAACCGCCCCCGTGAAGGGACGCCAAGAATAGATGCTGCCGGCTCCTCAGGGGCGCTCGCTAGCCAGCGCCGCCCCAGCTGCCGGTTAAGGATGGATATTATAGCACTAAAAACCAAGATTAGGGGAATTTGTAATCAAAATTTACATTTTCCCCCTCACCCTGCCAGGTGGGCCCAACCGAGGGCTGAGAGCTAGCGCAAGAAGCTGCTAACCAGCCAGAGGACGAGAAAAGTCACCAAGGTGATGAATTTCTCCGGCGTCAAACCGCTCTGGCCAATTTGGGAGAGCAGCGCCCCCAGAATTAATCCTGCGATCAAGCCTGTTAGCGTCAGCACCACAGCGCGACCGAAACGGTTTTCCTTGCGATTGAGGAAATAAAGGGTGGCTCCCACGCCGAGGGCCAGAGCCATCTGCAGCAGGGACTCACCGGCACTGCCGGCTGCGGTAGTGACGCTGAGGACGCTCAACCCGGAAAACACGCCAGCCGGCCACAAAATGTCTGGCGGACTGGGGGTGTCGATCAGCTTTTGCAGCCAAGGCGGAGCCTGCTTAGCGGGAGCGGGAGCCACAGAAGGCGGCGCAGCGGCTATCTTTTCCGGGAACCTAATCCGTTCCGGCACCTTAATTTTCCCCTCCTGGCGCTGGCGCAAGCGATCCATCAGGATGGCGTCGTAAGCGGCTTCAATTGCTTCCAAACGCCGGCGCTCGCCACTGTGCTGCTGCGCCAAGCGATTCCGCGCATCCTGGATTTCCTCAAAGGAAGCGCTTTCCGTTAGTCCGAGCTGTTCGTAGGGACTTTGCTCACTCATAGTCCTATGTTAAACCTCCCCTTCAAGTTAGCTTAGCCTGATATTTGCCTACAAGCGCGGCTTCTAAAACCAGTTTGTTAATCAACCCGCTCACACGGTTGCTGAACTTTAACACAGATTGGCTTAATTATCTATTCTCAACTGTCCGGCCCGGAATTCCCGCAGAGCGGGGGAATTGCTCACTCCAAGGCAAAACCGGCACCCCAGCCGCACCCCAAGCCGACACACTTTTCGCCGGTCTTGCCGGAAGGTAAACTCCTCTGTTTCCCCCCCTCCGGTGCGTGCGGGGAGGGGGTAGGGGGGGATTCTTCTCCCCCGGCAAGCGTGTCAAATGCTAACAATACCTGACCACTGGACTTTTTTCTGGCTGTCCCGCCGGTAGGAAAAAAAGTATTCCGGCGACTGGTAAGTGCAGTGGGGGGCGCAGGCAATTTGCTCAGGGGCAATACCGAGCTGTTCCAGCTGCAGGGCAATCGCCCGCCGCACATCCAAGCGCACCCGTCCCGGTTCTGGATCTGCCAGCACCGGCGGCGCGGGCAGCTTCTGCAGGATGTCCAAAATGGCAGCCGCGTCACCGGCCTGACCCTTGGGGACAGCAGTGGCTCCCACCTCAGCCGCCACCTCCAATGAGACTTGGTAAACCTCACCGGCAATTGCTGGGCCCATCGCCACGCGCAGATTTTCCAGCTTGCTGCCTTGCTGTTGCAGTTTTGCAATCGCTTCCGGGACAATTTGACGCGCCGTGCCGCGCCAGCCGGAATGAACCGCCGCCACCTGTCCCGTCTCGGAGTCAGCAATCAGCACCGGCGTGCAATCCGCACTCGCCACCCACACCGCCTCCAATGCCTTCTGTGTGTGCAGCCCGTCCGCATGTAAAAAAGGTTCTCGATCGGGGGTATTCTGGTTATTCTGTGCGCTCGCCTCGGTCAAGTCGCTTTCGGGGCTCTCAAGCGCCCCCTCGGACACCGGCGTCAGCGTGCCGGTCGGGAGAACCGTGTTGCCGTGCACCTGTTTCACCCGGTACACCCGGGCGGTGGGGCGCAGCGCCCCCACCAATTCCTGCGGCGAGCGCGGCCAGAACTGATTTGTAAAAAAGCCGTGCGGCCACTGTTCTAACAGGCTGCAGGTTAGATAGGGCAGTCCGTTCCAAGTCTGCCAGTGCCAAGTGTGCATAAGAAATTCTAGGGAGTTTTGATTGGAAATTTTCGATTTTCGATTTTCAAGTTGGGAATTCAGCGCCGCCACACTAGAAACAAGATTGAACCTTTTTCCATGAGAGCGAAACCTCCCTCTCACTCCCCCTCCGATGCACGCGGGGAGGGGGTTGGGGGTGGGGTTATTCGTCTTTTGTAATGTGCGGCGTCGGGAATTCATCCAAAATTCGGACATTCCGGCATTGGCTGGCTGATGGCTTCTTTATGCTAGCTTATTCCCGGAGAGTTTGTGCTGCAGCAGAGCAGCATCCGCATCCGGCTGCCCGGCCTTGGCGGCAAGCCAGATTTTGCCCCCCAGCGCTGACTCTCAATCGCAAAACCGCTCAAGTTTTGCTGTATAATTATGGGTTGATTTAGCAAAATAACGACCGTGGCATTGAGTCAAGAAGGCTTGGAGGCTGCCCTCCTGTCAGCTAAGGAATCGATAGCAGGCGAGACTCCCGGGCAATTTTCCATCCATATTTTCCACCGGCTCGCCTCGACGAACCAGACCCTGTGGGGGCTGATCGACGCCGGTGCGGGTGCGGGAACAGTTTGCATCGCCCTGGAGCAAACAGCTGGGCGAGGTCAGTGGGGGCGCACATGGCAGTCGGGTGCCGGCGGACTCTACCTGTCCCTGGCCATTGAGCCCGACCTGCCCCTGTCCGATAGCGCACAGCTAACTCTGTGCGGCGCGCTGGGAATTGCCCGAGGTTTGCGCAACTGCGGCATTCCTGCCGGCCTGAAGTGGCCCAATGACATCGTGCTGGCCGGTGGCAAATTAGGGGGCATCCTCACCGAAACCAGAGCCCGCAGCGGCTTCATCACCAAGGCTGTGGTGGGTGCCGGCATCAACTGGGCCAACGAGGTCCCTCCCACCGGCATCAATCTGCAATCCTTCCAAGCCAACCTCCTCCCACCACCCATCCCCTCTTTGGAAATGCTGGCTGCGGTGACGCTGCTGGGGTTAGCCTCCGGATACCGGCAAGCCGCACGCGAAGGGATAGCAGGCTTGCTGCCGTCCTACCTAGAACTGCTGACAAATATCGGCCAGCCCGCTGTCGTGGACGGGCGTGCCGGGACAGTCACCGGCGTCTCTCCCACCTTAGAGCTGATCGTCCGCTTCCCCCCCGACTCGGCGGAGTCGGGCCAGCTGCCTGGGCCAGCCGGTGAAATTCGCCTCAAACCCGGTACAATCAGTCTTGGCTACAATCGTTAGGGTTGGGTGAGCGCAGGGCCTTCAATCCAGTGAGGCGCAGTTGGGTGCGACGAGTGCGGGAGAGAGGGAGTCAGAATAAAAAGTTACGCGCCCCGGCCCTGGAGAACGCTTTTGAATTCCCCGCATTCTAAATCAATTATATGTTAAGAAGCTATTAGCACCAAGCTCGCTCTATCACCCAGGAAATTTTGGATTGGGAGTTCTGGGATTGGGGATTCCCGTGAAATCTCAAATCGGAATCTAAAATCTAAAATCTACCGTGAGAAGGTAGCAGAGCAGTGAAACGATTTCAGAACACAAGCAGTGTTTCCTTTCATTAGTGTGGGGATGTTATGCAGCAACGTTCAGGAAAGCCTGGTTCTAATTACAGCCCACTGGTGCGGGGACTGGGTTGGATTGGCAGTATCGGGATGCTCAGCAGCGGGATGGTTTGGGCTCAAAGCCAGTCTTTACCAGAGGGGGCTCTCGATCCCACAGCCTACCAGCAGCCAGTGAGTCTGGAACCAGTGCCAGAAGAAGTGCCAGCCGCACCGGCTTTAGCCCCGCCACCTGTGGCCAGTGACCCCCTGCCAGAACCGCCCGCACCGGCTTTAGCCCCGCCACCTGTGGCCAGCGACCCCCTCCCAGAGCCGCCGGCACCCCCAGCAGCACCGGAGTGGTGGGAGCCGAACCCTGTGGCCACAGAAGAAGTCCCAGCGGCAGAGTATCCGGCACAACCTCCAGCAGAAGCATCCGCGCCCGAAGCGGGGCCAGAGGAGGGGGCTCCGCCAGCGCCCAACGCCTCGGCACCCATAGACTACAGCAATATCTACATAGACTCCACCAGCCTCAGCACTGGTGCGGGGAGAAATTACGAAGCCCCAAATTCGGTGGTGCTGACTGAACGGGGCGGCGGGAAGCCGCAGCCGGCAGATCCCACTCTGGTTCCCCCTCCTGCCGAAACAGCCGCTGGTCTGGATCTGCCTTCGCTGCCAGAATTGCCCCTCGCCGAACCTTACTCAACGCCGGCATACGCCCAACCTTACGCTGAGCCGGCATACGCCCAACCTTACTACGAGCCGGCATACGCCCAACCTTACTACGAGCCGGCATACGCCCAAACTTACGCTGAGCCGGTGGCGGAGATTTCCTCGGTTAATGTTGGCCCGCTTAGCGTTAGCTCCACCGGCATTGGTGTCGCCCCTCCGCCCCCTCCAAAACCTGGATACTACTACCAAAATTCCAGAGAGTTTCCTGCCATAATGCCAGGAAATGGCAATACCAGATTGCTTTTCCCGCTGTCGATTCCGGCGGCGATCTCCTCCGTGTTTGGCTGGCGGACTCACCCGATTTCCGGTCTGAGCAGCTTCCACGACGGCACAGACTTGGCGGCTCCTCTGGGAGTGCCGGTGCTTGCGGCTTATGATGGCAAGGTGGCGGTGGCAGACTTTCTCGGCGGCTACGGTTTGACCGTTGTCTTGGAACACAACAGCGGCACTCAAGAAACTCTCTACGGCCACCTCTCAGAGCTGTTGGTCAAGCCGGGCGATACAGTGGTTCAGGGAGCCGCGATCGGGCGCGTTGGCAGCACCGGCAATTCCACCGGCCCCCACCTCCACTTTGAACTGCGCCAGCTCACGGAAAATGGCTGGGTGACGGTAGATCCAGGCGAGCAGCTGAATTCTGCCCTCGCCAGTCTGACGAAAATGCTGCAAAAAACCGCCCTGGCAACTCCAAAGCCCAAGAGTTAGAGGTTAGGGGTTAGGGCTGACGTGTTAGGCCCCACCCCCACGCCCGGCACCCCACGCCCCAATTGCCCCTCTTTTCTGTTATCCGAAAGAATGGTTTTTACAAAACCCCGACTTTAGACCTGTTTTGTATATATGCTTTCTTCCGGATATCAGAAATGTTTGGCAGTTGGGGCTTGGGTTTAGGGGTTGGGTTTAGGGGTTAAGGGTTAGGGGCTAAGGGTTAGGAGTTAAGTTTCAGGTTTTCCCCCATGTCCAGCGAGCCATCCCCCCCCGCCACTGGCCCTCCGCACCGGCTCCCGGCGGCCATTACTGCACCTATATTTACAGATATCCGAAAGAATGGTTTTTACAAAAGCCCGAGTTTAGACCTGTTTTGTATATATGCTTTCTTCCGGAAATAAGGAAAGGTGAGGGGTGAGGGGTGAGGTGTTAGGGCTTAGCTGTTAGGGGTTAGGTGTTAGAGGAAAGCCAATGCCCCATGCCCCATGCCCCATGCCCCATGCCCCATGCCCCATGCCCCATGCCCCATGCCCACCTAAACAAACCCATGTTCTGCTAAAAAAGCCGGTGTGATCTCATCGCCCCACGGTGCCGGTGTCTCTGTTCCGCGAGGTAGCGCGCCGAAGTGCAGGAACTTTTCCACGTATTTGCCGAGGATATCGCCCTCCAGGTTGACCGAGCTGTCTGGTTGCAGGTACTGCAGGTTAGTCTGGAGGTAGGTGTGGGGGATGACTGCCACTTTAAACCGGCTGCCGGCTGGATCGCACTCCGCCACGGTTAAGCTGACGCCGTTGATGGCGATACTGCCTTTGGGGACGATATAGCGGGCAATCTCTGCCGGTGCGGTAAAGGTCATCTCCCAAGAACTGCCGGTCTGCACCGACTCCTGCAGGCAACCCGTGCCATCCACATGGCCAGTGACGAAATGGCCACCCAGCTTGCTGCCGGCACGCAGCGAGGTTTCTAAATTCACCGGGGCGCTAGAAGCCAGCCGGTGCCTCAGGGTGGTGCGGCGCAGCGTTTCCGGGGAAGCCGTCGCCACAAAACCCTGGCTGAGTATCTCCACCACCGTCAGACAGATGCCATCCACGGCTACGCTGTCTCCCAGGGCTAAATCGTGCAAAATCGCGTCACAGTCAGCTGAGGCGCACAAAACTTCTAATTGGTCTGTTCCTGCGGGCTTAATTGTGCCCAGTGCTTGAATTAATCCTGTAAACACGGCTTGTTTGTGATATAATATAGAATTTGGCAATCTGGTTTAACCGCTGGGCCGCCTGCTGGCAACCGTTCTCCGAGTGGCACCGTCAACTTTTTTGTCAAATTCCGGGAGCGGGCGTTGTCGATTGTGGTAAAAATCAAGGCATACTGGAGGTTAGGGGGGGTCTATGGAACGGCTAAATGGCTCAGGTGGCTCCTATCTCGCTGAGGCGGTTGGACACATGTACCTTATTTACTCTATCGATAAAAAGTAATTTAGCTGTTATTCTTGATTTGTCGTTCAAGCGATTCGCTGACTGGCAGCCATAGCCATTTATCTATGTCCAGATGTTTCCCATCCTTTGCCGACAGTGTTCTAAGAGGCTGAACCAATGATTGAAATGAAAGTCGCTGGAATTGCACTGGATGCAGCAACGCGGAGCCCGATTGTACTGCTCAGAGATGCTGCAGAACGACGTGCCCTGCCAATTTATATTGGTCAGGATCAGGCAAAGGCAATTATCAGCGCTCTGGAAAACCACACCCCTCCCCGCCCCCTCACCCATGACCTGATGGTTAATATCCTGCAGGAATGGAATATGACCTTGGAGAGGATAATTATCCATTCTTTGCAGGACAATACTTTCTATGCGGTGCTGACGGTACGCCAGGGGGAGGTCAAGAAAGATATTGACGCCCGCCCCAGCGATGCGATAGCGCTCGCCCTGCGCACCAACAGCCCTATCTGGGTGATGGAAGAGGTGATTGCGGACGCCTCGATTCCTGTGGATCGAGACGCTGACGAAGCTGAGCGGCGAGCTTTCCGGGAGTTTATTGCCAAGCTCAGACCGGAGGATTTTACCCAGAGAAAACCGTTTCCCGGCGAAAATTCCTAATTTTGGATTGGGACGTTTGGAGGGCTACTGGTGGCGAGAATCTAGAATCTAAAATCCAAAATCTAAAATCCCTAAAACATGCGCTACCGCCGGTTTGGCAAAACGAATTTGCACCTGTCGGTGTTTTCCCTGGGAAGCATGCGTTACCTGGCATCGGAACACAACGCGATTCTGACGGTGCGGCAAGCCGTTTCTATGGGAATTAATCACCTGGAAACGGCTAGGGGCTACGGGAAGAGCGAGCAGTATCTGGGTGCGGCTCTGTCCGCTGGGCTGCCGGTGCCGCGAGAGCATCTGTATATCACCACTAAAATCCCTCCGGTGGCAGATGCCGGTGAGATGGAGCGGTGCTTGGATGAGTCCCTAGACCGGCTGGGGTTGGACTGTGCCGACTGTCTGGCCATCCACGGGGTCAATACCCGGGAGCACTTGGACTTGCTGCTGTCCCCGAGGGGCTGCATGCGAGCTGTGCGGCAGGCTGTCGCTGATGGGCGGGTGAGACATGTGGGCTTTTCGACCCACGGACCGTTGGATGTGATTCTGGCAGCTATTAATACAGATTTCTTTGAATTTGTCAATCTGCATTATTACTACTTTTTCCAGCGCAACGCACCGGCAGTTGAGCTGGCCCGCCAAAAGGACATGGGGGTGTTTATTATCTCACCGGCAGACAAGGGCGGACAGCTGTACACGCCACCGGCAGCCCTGGAGGGGCTGTGCCACCCGTTTTCGCCCCTGGAGTTGAATTACAGGTTTTTGCTGAGCGATTCCCGGATCGGCACTCTCAGCTTGGGGGCGGCGAATCCGGGGGAACTGGAATGGCCCTTGAGTGTGGCTGACCGCGATGGCCCGCTGGTGCCGGCGGAAGCGGAAGTGTTTGAGCGTTTGGAAGGGCACGCCGCAGCGGTTTTGGGCGCGGACAAATGCAGTCAGTGTTATGAGTGCTTGCCGTGTCCTGAGAGGATTAATATACCAGAAGTTTTGCGGCTGCGCAATATGGCAGTTGCTTATGAGATGACGGAGTTTGGCAAATACCGCTACCGGATGTTTGAAAATGCCGGTCACTGGTTTGCGGGGGTGAAGGGGAGCCGGTGTACTGAGTGTGGAGACTGTTTGCCCAGGTGTCCGGAACAGTTGGATATTCCAGCTTTGGTGAAAGACACTCACGAGCGGCTGAAAGGGCCAGAAGGTCGCCGGCTTTGGGGGTAGTTGATGCCCCAAGGTTTGTAGTTGGGCTTTAGCCCAAAAGTTGTGCAGTTGGGCTTTAGCCCAAAGGTTTGTAGTTGGGCTTTAGCCCAAAAGTTCGTAGTTGGGCTTTAGCCCAAAGGTTTGTAGTTGGGCTTTAGCCCAAAAGTTCGTAGTTGGGCTTTAGCCCAAAAGTTCGTAGTTGGGCTTTAGCCCAAAAATTCGTAGTTGGGCTTTAGCCCCAAAGTTTGTAGTTGGGCTTTAGCCCCAAAGTTTGTAGTTGGGCTTTAGCCCTAGTTTGCAGTAGGGTTGTATAAGTTGTGAGGCTTTTAACCTGCTTTTCCGTTGAAAGGAGGCAGAGCCTCCAGATTGCGTTCCCAGGCTCTGCCTGGGAACGAGAGACGAGAGATCGGGAACTGGACAAAGGCACAATTGTCTAGTAAGTTTGATTTGGATAGCTCCATTTTTCTATGGTTATACCCGTTACTGCTGTGACTAGCCTCTCCAGTAAAGTAGCCATTTGTAGCGGTCCCACACCCCCCGGTACTGGCGTGATGTTTTGGGGGATCTCATAGGCGGAGCGCTTGACATCGCCAAGGACGTTATTCTGAATGGGAACAAAGCCGGCATCAATGACCAGCCGGTGATAGGGTCTGAAATGTCTCTCATCGAGCAGTTCGGGCTGTCCGGTGGCTGAAACGACAATATCGGCTTCCAGGGTTCTTGTGAGGTCGTCTCCGATATCCAACGTCAAACAATTGATGCCATTTTGTTCTAGCAATCGGACAGCGCCGCGACCTACAAAACCCCGTCCGCCTACAACTGCTACGAGGCTATTTTCGTCTGTAAAAGACTGAACTAGACGGGCGATAGCCTCTGAAGTAGCCGAAGCTGTGAACAGCGGGTGATTTTCTTGAAGAGAGTCAAGGTCTTTCTCTGGTGACAGCACATCTAGCTCAGGTATGAGTAGCCTGGGGATAGGATTCTGCACGATCGCCCCAACCGTATTTGTGTCAGAGTTAGCGCTGCTTATAATTTCTCGAAATTCTGGCGGGGTCGTGTTTTCAGATAGGAGACGGTAGTCCACCTCGCAGTTAAGAAAAGAAAAGGTCTTGACCTTCTCGACGGCTGAGACTTCCGCAGCGCGATACTTGGCTCTTTGGATGTCATTGAGATCGGGGGGCGGTGAGAATCGGATGATGAGAAGGCTTTTCCCGGCGAATGTTTCTCGAAAGGGCGCACACCTCTGTTTGACTTCAAGCAGTATGTCTCTACCCCTGAGCTGAGCCATAGGGTTCAATGACCTCTAAGTTCTGCCACAACCCGCTCGACAGGAGGGAGGGTTATTCCGCCAAGTATCTCCTGGATTTGTGCGGTTCTCAATACAGTCCAAGAACCTTCTCCCTCTGCATTGTCGGTTCCCGACTCTGGGAAATCTACCACAGAGAATTCATCGGGAAACCCTAAATTTTCATAGGAGCGAGGTTGTGAGAAATCCCCACAGTGCACAATCCAGGTGATTTGCGAGCGAGGGACGCCCAGTTCTGCTCCTAGGGCGCGGGCTACGGCGCTCGCAAGTCCTTTGAAGTCGCGGGTGATTGGTGTGTTGTGCCGGTTGCTGTCCAACTCTGAGGCAATGACTGCGGCGCGTCCCAAGTTCTCGTCAATATAGATGCGGAGCAAGCAATGGCTGTCGCGCCCTTCTTTTGACTGCCAGTGAAAAATGCTCTGGATGGTTTTAAGGCCATCTCCTGTGGTGGTGACTGCTGTGTTGGTTTGCATGGGATAGTGGTTCGCGCTCTAGGGAAAGTCCTGGAAAACTCGCGACTAGGTATCGGTGCTGCGGTTGTGGGAAGGCCGCACTCTCTCAGTATAGTTGATCTTGATTCGGGAGATGGGGAATCTCCTGGCGCTCTCGCGCCGGTCATCTGGCCAGGGTGTGAGGGAACTGATGGCTAACCCCAGACCTGTCTGCTGACCGGCTTGCTGGGTGAAGCCGGTTCGGCCTGGGATTTTTTAGGATAGAATAGTTTTTGTACAACCTAGGGTTTTAGTTCTTATGGTGGGAAATCGACTGCGGTAATCACTCTAGTTTTACTGCTTAACCGGCTTCTTTTTCCTGACAGCATTGAAGAACAGAGTCAGCCGTGATAGCTGGGGGCGGAACATTTTGGCGAATCCACACCGGCAATTGGAAATTGCGGGGCAAATATATGCCGGTGATTGCACGTCGCATCTCTAATATATCCCGGCGATTGGAAATCGCAGCTATACAAACAAAGTCCGCCTACGCGGACTTTAGAGAGCGTGGCAAAGTAGACACCGGCGATTGGAAATTCACGCTCGATTTACATTTCGTCCGCCGGCGCGGACTTGGGAGGAAGCAAGGGCGTGTTATACTTAAAGTGGGGCCGGCTGAGTCACCGGCAGCAGTCGCAAATTTGAAAATTCAGACAGCCGGTGTTTCGTCTAATGCCTCAGCACCGGCTCCCCCTGCAAGGTCGATGGCTGCAGTTGATTAGTTTAATCCAGGACTTCAATTGCCTAGCTGCACGCATTGGAATGCACCCCCGGAAAAATACCGGCACCGCTGCCGGCGGCAGCCGGTTTAATCCCTAACAGTTCTGCCGGAATAGCTGAGGCTTTCCCAGATACCCTGAGAAAGAGAGCGCATCAATGCCAGCTGTTTTAAGCTTCATACAAAAGCTCTTTAGGAGCTACATAGTTCCCACGAATAGATATCGCAGGACAGCCGGAATACCTGTCCCAATATCTGGAAGTGCGTGCTTCGTGTAATGTAAACCCAGCGCTCCTGCGGAAGTCCATGACTGAGCTGTCTATTGCTAGACTTCCTCGAAAAAGAGCTGCGGCACTGCGAGCGAGTGGTGGTTGCAACTGACGCGCTCGATCTGTGATGAGGTGGAGGCTATCAAAGCAGTGCAAAAGCAGGAATGCCGGTGCTATCGCTCCTGGAACTTGAATTATCAAAGCACATGGCTAGGAGTGACAGCAGCCCCCGCAGGGCGACTGCTATCATATTTCCAATTAGCAGGAGACTGCTATTCGTCCAACTCATCTTCTTCCAGAGGGTCAGAAAAGCCGTAGTCTTCTAGTTGACCCTCGCGCCGCACGTCACAGGTGACGCAGTGAAACGAGCCGCCGAAAGTGTAGACGTGGCGGAAGTCAACCGGAATGACTGTGAAGCCTAAATCTTTGAGAAGGCTCTGCATCGGTTCTTCCTGCTTTTCCACAACTACTGTTTCGGGGTCTAAACTCAAGATATTCATGCACACCCAACTGCTGCACATATACATAGGCCAATTTTCGGGGAGGGTGGAGGGAGCAGCCTCGATTAAATCCCATCCGGCTTTTTTGAAAAGCTCCTTTTCAATGCAAGGTCTAGCGGGATTAATTAAAGCTAATCCGGGGCGGAGGGGGACTAGAGAGGCGTCAATATGCATGGGGTTGAAGTCGGGGAAATTGATCACATGTACCCGAAATTTGTCGCCCAGATGCCGTTTGAGCCAGGTTATTCCTATTTTGTTCGTGACGTGGCTGCGCTGCACGAAAAAATCTCGCCCAAAGCGGACAATATCAGCGGCGTCGAAGCAAGGTTCAGTCTCTCGGGTTACAAAGTGCCCTTTTTCAGTGAGGGCGTAGCGCTCTTGAACGGGTTTTTCGGCAAATTCAGCATCATAGAATTTGTCAGACATGGAAGGCTTGGGAGCCACTGTCCACTTCGCTCCCCGCCGCAAGTATTCCACCATCAAAGAACGGTAAGCGCGGTATTCAAAGTAGCGCGAGCGCCATGCCATTGGGGCTTCAATAATTTCGTTGCCGGCGACGATGAGGACATCGCGAGGCATGGCGGCATAGAAACCGCTGGCTTCAAAATCAGGAGTTTTGTAAGGTTGGGTAAAGTCGATGATGCTGGGGCGTCGCACGGTGACACCTTCGGCTTCTAAAATTCGACAAAAGTCGTTTAATTCTTTGGCAGCTGCTCCTACGAGTTCGTGAGGAAAAGGTTGACCGGCATACTTTTGGAAAAACCACAAGTTGCTGGGGTAAGAGTTAGTGAGTAGTGCCGGTTCTAATGGAGGAACCGCCGCGCCCTCTATGCGACCGACGATGACTTCTTGGAGAGGGTCCCATTCGTTGTAGCTGTTAACGACTGGAAGTTGCCGGTGAGAGGCTGTATTAGGGGCTTGTTGCAACTGCGACACTTTTTTGGCTCCTGAAGTAAGTTAAAAAATTATTGACTGCATCATATGATTTAACTCGATTTTCTGGCTGTACGACTCGCGAAAGCAGGAAACATCGCAATGGACAGCTCAGGAATGGACTTCCGCCGGAATGCTGCGCTTACAAAGCCGTTGCACGAAGGAAGAACTTCTGGATATTGGGACAGGCATTTCCTGTCCTGCGATATACCTAAATTGCATCGGGCAGTTCGTCTTCTATAAACCGCAAGCGAGGATATCGATAGGCGGCAAAAGTTATCAGTATGGCTAGCACTTCCATCGTAATAAATAGCAGGCCAATGCCACGACCTGGCCCCACGCCAATGATTTGTCCGACGCTTCCTGCCAAGAAACCGTCAGCTGCCATTAAAGGTTCAAAGATTCGGTCTGCTAGAGGGCCGGCTACAACATAAGCGAGGGGGATGCACGAAAAACAAATCATTTGGATTGTGGCAAAGACCCGGCCTTGAATATCGGGAGGAACTTTTCGGAGTAAAATCCCATGAGAACAGCCATTGACGAGCGGCAGGCTGAAGAAAAAGATGAAGTTAGCCAGGGAAAAAAGGGCGGCGTCAGTGCGTAAGCCCAATGACAATATGCACAAATGACAGAGAAAATCGAAAGCAAATACGCCACTAATTAAAGGTCTAGATCCTCCCCACAAACTCATAGAAAAACTGCCCAACAGCATCCCGGCACCACCGATGGATTGAATGGTTCCGAGAACGGTAATAGAAGCGAATGATAGGACCAGAGGTGTGAGCAAAACCTCAACCAGTCCAAAAACAAAGTTATCCACTGCAAATATAATCAGCAGCATTAACAGTCCGGGTCGAATAGCAATGTAAGTCCAGCCGTAAGTTACTTCTTGCCAGAAAGAAGTTGTCCCCTCTTTTGGAACAGCAGAAGTTTTAGCGTCAGGAAAACGAACGAGCAACAGGGTTGTTACGGCAAACAGGAAAGTGGCAAAGTCAATAAAAATGACACCTTGAAGCTGGACAATTCCAAGCAAAACTCCAGCCAGCAGTGGAGAGATTAGCTGGGCGCACGCTTCTCCTGACTGAACCATGCCGCTGGCGCGAGGTAGGTGTTCTTTCGGCACCAATAAAGAGGTCGAAGCCGTGTAAGCGGGCAACTGAAAGGCTTTGCAGACAGAACTCAGACTGACGGTGAGGTAAATATGCCAGATTTGAAGGCTGCCGGTGGCGAGTAATAAAGCGATCGCCACCGTAGTTAAGCCCGCCCCGGAGTCAGACAGAATCATGCACCATCGCCGGTTCCATCGGTCAACTATTGCGCCGGCTACCGGGGAAATCAGGATACTGGGCAGCATGGCAAATAGCAAAATCAGGGAGAATTGGGTGACTGAACCTGTACGCTGGTACACCCACACTCCTAATGCGAAGTTAGTCAGACCCGACCCAATCAGGGATATCAGTTGTCCGAACCAGACGAGAAGAAAAACACCCATTCCACCTGTAAAGGATCGAAAATTCTTAAGACTGCGCATGATACCTAATTTTTGCTATTTTGCGGGTGGTTTGGATCTAATTGCAACACATAGCCCTCACAATGCAGGTCGGCTGCCTGAAAGCCCAACCGTTCTAAACCTTGATAATGCTGCACGCAATTTTCCAGATTGGGCAATCCTACAGTCGGCTCCATATCCTCAAAACGAGAAGAGAGGAGACTGGACATGACGCATCCCATGATGTTCAGAGGATTGACAGGCTCAAAATAGGCTGACCATGAATCTTCGTCCATGTTATTTTTTATCGATTCGGGCACGTAAATGACCGTTTCTATCGGGTCAGGTGCGTGAAGCGCTCCACCTTCGGTGAACAGAATATCTTTCTGTTTCTCAAAGCGCTTAATCGCCTGTTCTGGAGAAAAGCAGTGTGGGCCAGAATCATCGACAATTAAAGTGCCCGGTTTCACTCGCTCGATGTCGAGAATATCTGGTACGTTGGTAGCGCCAATTATTAAGGTAGCGTCGTAGATTTCCGGCGGCAGTTCAGATGAAGATGAAGAGGTCGCTATTTGGAGGGAACCTCGAAACCCTAAATCACCGCTCAGTTCCCGTTGAAGATTTTGGAGTGATTCCAGTTTACTGTAAATATCGCAGAGGATAATTGATTTGGGATGTGGCAAGCATTTTAACATCAGGCGCAGGCTATTAATCCCAATCGAACCCAAACCGATGAAAGCTACTTTCTCTCGCTCTAGAGAACGGTTGCTAACCTGTAAAATTTTCTTAATCGTTAGGACAACAGTAGAGCAGGTTGTAGCGTGTCCCGTAGTGATTGCCGGTAAGTCGTTACGCCCCTCAATAGCTTTGGCAATCGCACGACCGTAATCCGTTGCCGAGGGAATCAACCCCGTTAAGGAAACAGTTTTAGCACCGAGTCGCCCTGCCATTTCCAAAGCTTCAACAACCCCTCGCAAGAGTTTCTGCGGATCGCTGTACAGTTCATCCTCAAATATAGGGAGGGTTAGTCCCGCTATTCGACCCCATTTAGTCTGCATAACAGCATCCCACATGGGAAGGCTGCCAAACCAATTTTGAAGAATTTCCTGGCGAGGCAAGCTGGTTGCTTTTAGGAAGGAGAGGGGAATATAACCCAGAGCGGCTGAATCAACGGGTGCTATCTTGCCTACAGCAAACAAGGAGAGCAAGGAGCGCTGCTCTCGCTTAAAAAATGGAGAGGAGTCTGTGGTTTGGGGCAAAGAGGCGGTCATGGGTTTTTCAACTTTGGGTTGAAGGGTTTCTCGATTGACAGATGGATCTGTGGCGAGCAGGGGCTCGATGGCTTCGGCTAATTCAGCTATAGTGGGGTGCTGAAATAGAAGCTTGACTGAAAATTTAAGGTTCATCTCTACTGACAGCTTAGATACCAGGGCCGCTGCTTGCAGGGAATGTCCTCCCATTTCAAAGAAATTATCATTGATGCCCACCCTTTCTAATCCCAGGACTTCAGCCCAGACAGCAGCCAGTTTCGCTTCAGTCGGTGTGCGAGGGGCGACAAATTTGTCTTCCAGTTGGTTGTGGAAGCTATCTGCTGCCGGTAGGGCGCGGCGGTCTACCTTTCCGTTAGGTGTCAGCGGCAGCGCTTTCATCAGCACAAAAGCGCTGGGAACCATATAGTCTGGCAGTTTTTGTTTCAGGTAATCGCGCAGGGAACTACTCAGCGTGCGCTGCAAAGTTTTCCACAACTCTTGAGTGTCCAACTGATAGGCTACGCTTTGGTCAACTAATGCCTGTTCGGCAGGTGTAAGATTAAAGTGAACCCCAGCCTGTGGTGGGTGCGACCAGGCGACTGTCCCAGAAAGCCAGTGCGGTTCTGCCTCCCCAGGCAGTTGCAAGTGCAAGCGGACGCGGCTACCTTTATCAAGAGCTGGCACGCCCACCAGAGCAACGCCGCCGGTGGAGATATCCTCTGTATGGAGGTAGATGGTGTTATCGTCTACTTCTAGTTGGCATTCACTGTGATAAGGGATGCGCTCTGGGATGAGGTTGGAGACGACATAAGCTACGAGGCGTTTGAGGCCAGGTGTGTCTTCTCGGCAAATAACTGCCACTTCTCGCACGTCAGGATGTTGGACTAATGCCGCTTCAATTTCGCCCAGTTCGACGCGGAATCCGCGTATTTTTACCTGGCTGTCAATGCGACCGAGGTATTCGATGTTGCCGTCTGGTAGATAGCGGGCTAGGTCGCCGGTTTTGTAAAGGCGAGAACCAGGTTCATTGCTGAAGGGATTGGAAATAAATTTTGCTTCAGTCAAATCGGGACGGTTGAGATAGCCTTTGGCCAAACCAACGCCACCGATATGGAGTTCTCCTGGCACTCCAATCGGAACGGGTTGGTTGTGAGTGTCGAGAATATAAACTTGGGTGTTAGCGATGGGACGTCCTATGGGCGGTTTCTGATTTCCGTCATTGCAAAGGGCAACGGTGGCGGAGACAGTGGCTTCTGTTGGCCCGTAAGCGTTGAAAAACAGGCGCTCCCCAGCCCAACGCGCCACGAGGTCAGGAGGACAGGCTTCTCCGCCGACGATAACTGTCTGCAATGCCGGCAACTCAAGGGCAGGCAGAACCGCCAAAACTGAGGGGGGTAGGATGACAGTCGTGATGGCACAATCGCGCAACAGCTCCATCAAAGCAGGCCCCGGCATTAAGGAATCTCGCTTGGCCAGTACCAGTGTCGCTCCAGGCACAATAGCCATGAAAATTTCCCAAACCGATGCATCGAAGCTAAAAGAAGCGAACTGAAGAATGCGACTGTCTGGCTGTACGCCGAATAACTGAATCGTTGATGTGGCCAGGTTACACAGCCCCCGGTGCGCCAATAAGACGCCCTTGGGCTTGCCTGTAGACCCTGACGTGTAGATAAGGTAGGCGGGGTTATCTGGGATGACAGAGCTGCTGGGGTTATCCGAGCTGTGGACAGCAATTTTTTCTATGTCCCCATCCAGACAGACAACACACGCAGAGTTTGGGGGAAGTAATTCGACCAGTTGCGTCTCGGTGAGCAGCACCGGCACAGAGGAGTCCTCCAGCATGAAGGCCAAGCGCTCCTGCGGGTAAGCAGGGTCTAGCGGAACGTAAGCTCCACCGGCTTTCAGGACGCCCAAGATTCCGACAATCATCTCAAAGGAACGCCCCACACACAGACCGACCAATACTTCTGGCCCCACACCCAAGCTTTGCAGGTAGTGGGCGAGTTGATTGGCACGCCGGTTTAATTCCCGATAGGTGAGCTGTTCCCCTTCAAACACTAGGGCCACAGCATCGGGCGCTCGCTCAACTTGCTCCTCAAATAGCTGATGGACACACTTATCCTGGGGATACTCAGCCCAAGTGTTGTTCCACTCGATTAATAGCTGCTGTCGCTCTGCTGGTGTCAGCAGGGGCAATTCAGAAATTTTATGTTTTGGATTGGCTGCGATTGCTTCCAGCAAGGTCTGGAAATGTCCCGCCATCCGAGCGATGGTGGCCTCATCAAAGATGTCAGTATTGTATTCCCACACTCCCATCAATCCAGAAGCCGTATTCTCCATTGATAGGGTCAGGTCGAATTTCGCCGTGCCGGTTTCCACGGCTTGTGGACTTACAGTTAAGTCAGGTAACTCCACAGAAGGCACCAAAGCATCGTCGAGCGCAAACATCACCTGGAACAGAGGCGTGTGGCTTAAGTCTCGCGTTGGCTGCAATGCCTCTACTAGCTGCTCAAAAGGCAGGTCTTGATGCGCGTATGCGCCGAGCGCCACTTCCCGGACTCTGCCAAGCAACTCTTCAAAAGTGGGATTTCCGCCGAGGTCTGTCCGCAGCACTAAGGTATTGACAAAAAAGCCAATTAGCCCTTCGATTTCTGCGAGGTGGCGGTTAGCAATCGGCGAACCCACCAGAATATCATCTTGCCCGGATAAGCGGGAGAGGAGCGTTTGAAAAGCTGCCAGAAGCGTCATAAACAGAGTGGCGCTTTGGCGATGTGAGAGGGCAAGGAGTGCTTTTGATAAAGGCCTGGGTAATGAAAATGGCTGAATAGCACCTCGGAAAGTCTGCTCGGATGGACGCAGACGATCGGTTGGCAGATTCAGCACAGCTGGCGCTCCTGCTAATTGCTGCTTCCAGTAAGCCAGCTGGCCATCTATTGTTTCACCCAACAGCCACTGCTGCTGCCAAACGGCAAAGTCTGCATATTGTACGGGCAGTTCTTTTAGCGGCGAGGTAGCACCGGCGCTAAAAGCTTCGTAGAGTGCTGTCAGTTCGCGGAAAAATACACCTATTGACCACCCATCAGTGATAATGTGATGCATCGCCACCAGGAATATGTATTCCTCTTCGTTGAGTTGGAAAAGTTGGCACCGCAATAATGGCCCAACTTCCAGGTGGAAAGGCTCCCCAGCTGCCTCAGTTACCAACTTCAGCGCTTTGGCTTCTCGTTCGCCTTCAGGAAGCTCTCGCAAGTCTACCACCGGCAGGGTGAAATTGGCTTTCGGCGCGATTGCCAAGACGGGGAACCCGTCTGCCACAGTAAATGTCGTGCGGAAAATTTCGTGCCGCTTGACAAGAACGTCCAAGCTCCGCTCCAAAGCAGCTACGTTGAGGTTTCCACTCAAGCGAAAAGCTTCGGGAACATTGTATAAAGAGCTGTTGGGCACCAACCGGTCTAGGAACCACAAGCGCTGCTGGGCAAAGGACAGGGGCAAATCTTGATTGCGAGAAACGGATTGGATGGGGGGAACCTGCAAGCCAAGTGCTTCTCGACGCGCTGACTCCAAGCTCAATGCCAAGCCGGCAATCGTAGGAGATGCGAACAGAGAGCGCAGAGGCAACTCCACCTGAAAAGTCTGGCGCACTCGCGAGATGACTTGAGTCGCTTTCAAGGAATGTCCCCCTAACTCGAAGAAGTTGTCGAAGATACCAACCCGCTGCAGTCCCAGCACTTGAGCCCAGATTCCTGCAAGAATTTCTTCGATGGGGGTGCGAGATGCGACAAAATTATTTTGCAGTTGAAATTGAATTGGGTCGGGTGCGGGTAGGGCGCGGCGATCTACCTTGCCGTTGGGTGTCAGAGGCAGTGCATCCAGCATCACAAAAGCACCCGGCACCATGTAATCTGGCAGTTGGTCTTTAAGAAAACGGCGCAGGTCACTGATTGCGGGTGCCGGTTGCTGATGTGGGACAACGTAAGCCACCAGTTGCTTGTCGCCTGTAACGAAATCTCTGGCGATGACCGCAGTCTCTCTGACACCAGGATGCTGGCTCAGTACCGCTTCAATTTCGCCGGGTTCGATGCGGAATCCGCGAATTTTCACCTGGTCATCTATCCGACCGAGGTATTCGATATTGCCGTCGGGCAGGTAGCGAACTAAGTCCCCTGTTTTGTAGAGGCGCTCAGAGGGAGAATCACTAAAGGGGTTACAAAGGAATCGCTCAGCGGTTAAATCCGGACGGTTGAGATAGCCCCGAGCTAAACCAGCGCCTCCGATGTGCAACTCACCCGCAACGCCGATGGGTACAGGCTGCCCATTTCGATACAGGATGTAGGTTTCGACATTAGCAATCGGACGCCCAATCGGCAACTCCTTCAATGTGGCCTCGGCTGCTGATAGCTCGCAGATCGTTGTCCCGACAGTGGCTTCTGTAGGGCCGTAAACATTTACCAGACGCACTTGTTGCCCCACACGCTCAATCCAGCTTTTCAATTTTTCGGAAAGCGCTTTTTCTCCCCCAATGCTAACCAAGCGAATTGACGGTGGGAATACGAATTGTTCTTGGCTTAATATGGCGGACAGTTCGTGCCAGTAAGCTGTTGGCAGCGCCAGTATAGTTATTTTAAAATCGCTACACTTTTGCAAAAATACACCAACTGAATCCAGCAGGGAGTCGGTTCGCAATACGAGTGTCGCACCCGAAGTCAGGCCGGTGTAGATTTCTTCGGCACTGGCATCGAAACTAATAGAGGCAAACTGCAAAACGCGATCGCACTCCTCTATTCCATATTCAGCACTCACAGCCGTCGTGTAATTGACTAGCGATCTGTGTTCAATTAAAACGCCTTTGGGTTTTCCTGTAGACCCTGAGGTGTAGATAACGTAGGCCAAGTTTTCTGGCTTTACTCCGCTCGAAGAGTTATTTGAGCTGTGAAAAGCAATTTCTTCCCAATCTGAGTCTAAGCAGATAACACGTGCGGAGTGTGTGGGGAGTTTCTCCACTAGCTTTTCTTGGGTCAGCAGCACCGGCACAGAAGAATCTTCCAGCATGAAGGCCAAGCGCTCTTTAGGATATGTGGGGTCAAGCGGAACGTAAGCGCCACCGGCTTTCAGGACGCCCAAAATTCCCACAATCATCTCAAAGGAACGCTCTACGCAGATGCCCACCAATACTTCTGGCCCTACACCCAAGCTGTGCAGGTAGTGGGCGAGTTGATTGGCACGGCGGTTTAATTCCCGATAGGTGAGCTGTTCCCCTTCAAATACTACCGCCACAGCGTCGGGCGCTCGCTCAACTTGCTCTTCAAATAACTGGTGAATGCAGCGATCGTGGGGATATTGTGTGGTTGTATTATTCCACTCGTTTAATATTTTATGCCGTTCGGCTTCTGTCAAATGCCGGTGGCCAGAAAGTTGAGTTTCTGGATTAATGGCTGAATTTTAACGGTTTATAATTTGGTCATTCATAAAATAACGCTGGAGTATATTTCTGGAAATATTTAAGAGTTTTTAGCTCAAGAAATTGACATTTTATTGGCTGTAATTACCATCAAATAAAAAAGCTGTTTGATTCGAGGGCGGGCTTCTAGCTGTTCCTGAATATTTTTAAAACGTTTTCCTTCGCAACTATTATAAATAATAATTTAGGATAATCGGATGGCGTCCACAATCTTTTGCCATCCCCGTTGCCAAGCTGTAATGTCTATGTCTGAGCGAATTATCGCTGTCTTAAAAATGTTGTAAGCAACGCTTCCGGGTTCGATCTGGTAGAGAAACCATAAAGCTTGCTGGCCTGATGAGCTAGGGGTGATGGCATCATTCGGAAGTGGCATATTTTGTTTGGAAGGTATTCTGGGGTTATAGGTAAAGTGATAAATGTTGCTTTCTGGGTGTTTTAAATACGGTAGCTTAACCCAACCAACGAGCGATAAAACTAAGGGTGCGACCGCACTCTCTACTTCTTCAAAATTGTATCAATTTTAAAAAAGATAGAGGGCGACCGCGCTTGAGGAATGTGCCAAGGGAGGTAAACTCAAGACTTATTTAAGCGCACTACCTCTTAATTTAGAGAAGCCGTTGCTGAATATAACCACGGCTTCTCTGGATAATTCCAGCGTACTTTACAAAAACGCTATAGCTGTAGGCTAGGTGATATACTGGGTGGTTCCACTTGCCCAGTAGGGTTTGCCATCTTTATCGTAAGCCACCAAGTTTCCATCATCCTGCATGATTAGTTGGCTTCCTTGGTATTGAGATTCGTACTTTCCAATTGCCCAAATAGCATGGTCGTTACGGTCATAAATTACCAAATTACCATCATCTTGGAAGCGAGTCTGCCCTACAGGTTTACCATTGGTACCTGTTGCCCATAAAGGAGTCTCTAATTTGTAAACGACTAAGTTGCCATCTTTCTGATATTCTAGCCGAAATATTCGGTTGCTTGATGTCAGCTTCTCACCCGGATTTAAGCTTCCTCCAGCAGATAATTGGTCTTTCTCTCCTCTCTCTCGGTTAACGATTACCACGTCTTTTTTGAGGCAGTAAGCTTCTGGATTTTGTGGACGGTTATCGCTTTTAGCAGGTTCCCCGTAGAAAGTTCCCGCATCGATAACTGAATTTACATCCCCAGGCTTAGGCTTAATAGCCCAAAGACTACAATCCTTTGATGCCGTGGTTCCCTTATCATCCCAGAGCGAGTATGTTGCGAGAGCAGCACGAGAAACCAAGTCACTCTTCACGCAGACCAACCCGCTAATTTCATTCCCAGAAGGCTCATTATAGTTATCTTTCTGCAAACGCATGATGTGACCCAATGCAACATAACCTACAGGCGGAATTGGTTTCCAGCAGGAGTAATCTTTTGAGTTACCAGAACCTTTGTCAGTCCAAATCTGCTCAAAACGAGTTGGCGGTTTCACTGCATCAGGTTTAAGAGGTTTCACGATAATTGTTTGTCCGGTAGGTTTATTGTGATCGCCCTGAGCATATTGACCTACCCAGTACCACCCAGAATCAACACTCGGTTTGTAAACTGTCAAATCCCGGCTTGCTTTACTACCAGTGTCATCACCGTCTTTCACCAAATGCTCAGGTCCCACATACATAACTTCGAGCCAAGGAGTGGGAATAGAAAGGATTTCCTCGCATTTCTGTTTCAGTGTCTTGTCCAGAAAATCGGTAATCGGCTTCAAGTCTTCATACCCGACTATCTGCCACTTATCGACAGTTAGCGAGCTGAGCCATTTTGCGCCATCGTTAATTAGCGCTTCGTCTCCCCCTTTCAACTGCTTTATAACTTGGCTGTAACTCTCAATGCTCTTCTCTGAATTTTTATTTTCGCTCTCACTCTTGTAACCACCACTTGCGCTTGCGGTAAATCCTGCCTTATTCAAATCCGCACTAAAACCCGCTCCGAAAGAATTCACCTCAGCCGTTATATCCGCCTGCCCCGAAAAGGTTTCCGACTTTTCGGCTATGATTTTGCCGCCGATGATATACGTGGTTGGAACAAAGTAGCCGTATTCTTGAAATACTTGCCGCAATGAAGCAAGGTCTTGGGCGCGTTCTACGCGCTCTTTAAACTCATCGGTTATCTGTATAGTATCCTTTTTGAGAATCACTTTCGTCTTCTGTACGAGACGCTGTGCCACCAGAAACAAGTGAGTATTTTTGCTGAGCGTAGAGGATGCTGAGCTGGTTCCGTAACTAGCACTTAAGCCCAGCGATGCACTCAACTGAGGAATAGGAATTCCAATAGAGGCACTGACACTCTTAGAGAGCTGCTTATAAGCTTGTTTTTCCCATTCAGTGTAGTAAGCCTCACTTTGGTCACTGATTTGAACTTCATTCTCTACATCTTCTTCGGATATAGGTTGAGTTAGCTTAACACCAGCTCGGTTAACAGGCTCTAGACCTTCTGAAGTAACCTTCAAAGCTTTAGGCCATTTAAAAGTATCCAACACTGGTTTTAACTCCTTCCACCCCAGCTTAGAATAAATTCCCTTCTCGCCTGTTTCATAGCTGTCACCTTTGTCGAGAGACAAAGGGGTAGGTGCTTTCTCTTTTTCCCAGTTGGGCTTTTCATCAGGGTTAATATTTGCTTTGGGAACTTCCAGTTCCTTTTGAGCAGCTTTGGCTGCTTCCATAGACTCTTTTGCTTTCGCCTTTTGCTCTTCGGAGGTCTTCTTTTGCTCTTCTGCCTTCTGTTGCTCTTTTTCTTTCCTTTGTTCTTCGGCGAGCTTCTGTTGCTCTTCTGCCTTCTGTTGCTTTTCTGCCTTTTCCTGCTCTTCTTTTGCCTTCTGTTGCTTTTCCGTGTTGTCAGGTAAGACTACTACCTCTATGGCCCCGTCCTTTTGAAAGGTTGATAGTTTATATTCAGATTCATCTCCTGGCTCTATCTCAGCTCCGTTTTTGAGGAAGTGGAAGTGACTACCTGCCGCATCCCACTGCTTTTCTTTGATTTTTTTTCGGAGATCGTCAAGTGTTGCTGTTGCTTCTTGTTCTTCCTGAATCAAGAAAATTCTCGATTTACCATTTTCAATGGTAACTTTGATTTCGGCTGACATGAGTTCAATCTCTCAAAATTTATTCGCTTTTTTTCTGGCTTCTATTCAAAAGGAAATTGATTAGATACAATCAATTCCTTCTTAAAGGTTACTTGGCTGATTTAACAGAGCGAGCTTTGGGGTAATAGAAGAAGCATTATCCCTGATATACCAACTATATCAGCCTCCATGCTTCCTCTATCTCAAACATCAAGTTTTATCCCTTATTTGATCCCTTATTTGGATTAGCTCCTTGTGCCGAAGGGGAAGAATTTTCGGTGCTTTTGTTTTTTTTACCCTGGTCGGTTTCCCCCCCATCGGCATGGGTATCTTTAGGGTCTGAGGGGCCGTCGGCGGGTCTATTTTTTTCGTGCATTCGTCTGTCCTCTTGATCCTTTATTTGGAAATTTTCCTACTTTAAAGACGGAACTAAACAGGAATTGCTGAATAAATTTTTATGTTTAGTTAATTTTTGAGACCTTGAGCAAAACAAGTCATTTTTTACCACAAACAAGAAAAGCGCTCGCCCCCTCATCCCAAACTTTACCAACCGCGATCACACCTCTTCATCTCCAACTCAACCAAAAAGCGAGCGCATCCCACAAAAAAGAGACGCGATCACTTATTCTCGATTTACTGGAAATATACACTCACTGTATATGTTGCTGGAAGGGTTGTGGTTAGTCGTACTGTGTAACTCCCTCCTGCATTTTGCAATCCCTGCTTGTAGCCGTTTGCTTGCGATAATGTAAAACTATTCATGCTCCCTACCTGCGGAGTAATGTCTACAATGACACTTTGTGGTTTCGTTGATCCCGTTCCAACTAGATTGGCATACAATGTATATAAACCAATCTTTTCTACAACTCCGATCTGCACTGCGTTGCTTAGTTCTATACTCTCTGCCATGATACTCTTCCTTTCTCGTTAAATATCTTACTTACCATATTAAGGACGCTTCCTGAAAGCCATTTCTGACATTTTAGATTTGGAATTTTTTCCTCATTCTCAACTCTCCTAACCGCGATCGCACCCGTTAGTCTCAAATTCAACCAAAAAAAGCAATTTCTTGAGCTTCTACTTCCTTAACACTCATCAAAAGCGCTTATAGAGAACAATACCAAGGAAGAGAGCGCAATAATCGCACATTCTCCCGCAACGTTCCCACCGGCACCCATTGTCGCCCCACACCACCGGCTCAACCCACCGGCACCACTCACCCCTGACTTCCAACACCAATTCCCTTATACCATAAAACAGCTGCGAACCACCGAAACAGTGCAGCCACCGAGAGAATGGCCCTACTACCGGCTTCCCGATAAAACTAAATTCGGATAACCTCCCCCCAGAACTCCCCGCCACAGAATCCGACTCAGAATCCCCCACAGATACCGCAACCACCGGCAACTCCTCACCGGCAACACACTCCACCTCCGCCACCGCAAGAGATAGAGTCACCGGCACCCCCACAACCGGCTCAACTCCCCCATTCCCCTGGGACATTTCCTCAATTCCCAACTCGGGAACCACCGGCATCACCGCCAATTCCATTATTGTCCCATCCTCCCCTTCCAGAATTGCCGGCACTTCACAGATGCGCTCTCCCACATTCTGGCCAGAAATCTCTTGCGGTTCCCCCATCTCTTGATGAGACAGCTCTTCAGATTCCTCCAACTGTTCCAATAATATCACAGTCTCAGGCAGAATCGGTTCAACTTGAGCAGCCTTCTGAGCCGCCTTCTTGGACTTAGCTCGTTTTGCCGGCACCTTGGCTGTAGCCGGTTCCGTTCCCTCCTCCCCGATAAAATATCCCCGCAACTTCTTTGCCAGAATGGCCCGCGCCTGGGAAATGCGCTTGCAGACATTCTGGTAGGGAACCTCTTGCCTTTCGACTATCTCTTGATGAGACAGTCCTTCATAAAAATTTAGCATAAAAGTCTCGCCCCTCGTGGCCGGCAAATCATCAATAGCGCGGCGAATCACCATTTTATCTTCCCGATCCAAGGTCGCCGCCACAGAATCCGACTCAGAATCCCCCACAGATACCGCAACCACCGGCAACTCCTCACCGGCAACACACTCCACCTCCGCCACCGCAACAGATAGAATCACCGGCACCCCCACAACCGGCGCAACTCCCGCATTCCCCTGGGACATTTCCTCAATTGCCGGCTCTCTTCCCACCGGCATCACCGCCAATTCCATTATTGTCCCATCCTCCCCTTCCAGAATTGCCGGCACTTCACAGATGCGCTCTCCCACATTCTGGCCAAAAATCTCTTGCCGGTTCCCCATCTCTTGATGAGACAGCTCTTCAGATTCCTCCAACTGTTCCAATAATATCACAGTCTCAGGCAGAATCGGTTCAACTTGAGCAGCCTTCTGAGCCGCCTTCTTGGACTTAGCTGGTTTTGCCGGCACCTTGGCTGTAGCTGGTTCCGTTCCATCCTCCCCGATAAAATATCCCCGCAACTTCTTTGCCAGAATGGCCCGCGCCTGCGAGATGCGCTTGCAGACAGTCTGGTAGGAAATCTCTTGCCTTTCGGCTATCTCTTGATGAGACAGCTCTTCATAAAAATGTAGCATAAAAGTATCGCGCATCAAGGCCGGCAACTCATCAATAGCGCGGCGAATCACCATCTTTTGATCTTCCCGCTCCAAGGCGCTTGCCGGTGTGTCGTCAACAGAAACCAGTCCTAGCTCCTCTCGCTCCGCATACACTTCTATATCCTCAACTTGGTTCGCACAAGGGCGACGCTGCATATCGAGCCAGAAATTACGAACCAGCACCGTCACCCAAGATTTGAAGTTAGCTATTTTTCCCGCGAACTTTTGCATCTTTTCCCAAGCTTTAAGCGCCGCCTGACTCAGCAGGTCTTCCGCTTCCGTTTTGTTGCCGTTCTTCCAACGGAGACAGCAACGAAACAGGTAGTCTCGGTACTTTTGCCAGAGTGGCCAGAAGGCACGGATGTCACCGGCAGCCAGCCGCTGTAACAGTTGCTGCTCTTCGTCAGGATTGTCTTGCAGATAGGTATTTTTCTTAAAGCTAGTCACGGCCATAATCCGGGAAATAGATAACTTCTGCGGTCAATTGGCTGGCGTTATGATAAGCGCTCACCCCTGCTCGCCGGCGAGCGAGCCGGTGCTGTGCGCTTCCATTAGCTAGACGTTTCTGTCAGGCAATTTGTGAATTCAGCATTTGCTAGAGCACGGGCCAAATCGTTTCGGACATTAGACATTGAGGCCATAGAGAGCATCCCACTTTTGTATTCCGGCTGAAAGAGTGTCGGCTAGAGAGATTTTATCCGCCTCTTCCCAGGAGGTCGAGAGGGGATACAGGTTCTTTTAGCCCGCGCAGGCGGGCTTTGTTTGTATAGCCGCGATTTCAAGATACTGTTGGCGAATTGATGTAGGGTAAGACCCCACACCCAAATTTCCTCGTTCCCAGCTCAAGCTTGCAGGAGGAAAAACTGCGCAGATTGTGAGAGGATCGATCTACTCTTAGCCCGCGAAGGCGGGCTTCGTCTGTATAGCCGCGATTTCCAATCGCCAGGAACCTGGGCTAATCGCCGACGAACTAGCCAGAGGTCTAACCCCTCACGAATTCGCCAACACCATCTTTCAATCGCCAGGGTGTATCTGCAAAAACGGGATGCTCCCGAGGCCATACCTCGCCTGACATCAAGCCTGTCCCCATCTCCGCAAGTGCGTGCTGAGGGCACCGGCTTATGTTACGCTGCGAGATTCCCTGTCCATTCCTGACGGCCATAATCCGGAAAATAGATAACTTCTCCGGTCAATTGGCCGACGTTACGATAAACGCTCGCCCCCGCTACAGCTAGAGCTATAGCCGGTGCTGTGCGCTTCTATTAGTTAGACGGTTGGCTCAGGCAATTTGTGAATTCAGCAGTTGCTAGAGCGCTAGCCAAATCGTTTTGGACATTAGACATGGTGGCCATTCATCGACAGACATTTTGCCTGTACCCATCTCCGGTGTGCCTACCGAGCGGGCTTATGTTCTGCTGCGACATTCCCTGTCCATTCCTGACGGCCATCATCCGGGAAATAGATAACTTCTCCGGTCAATTGACCGGCGTTACGAGAAACGCTCCCCCCCGCTACAGCCTGAGCTATAGCCGGTGCTTCACGCTTCTATTAGCTAGACGTTTTTGTCAGGCAATTTGTGAATTCGCCACTTGCTATAGGACTAGCCAAAGGGTTTCCGACATTAGACATGGAGGCCATACCTCGCAGTCACCGGCATCACGCCTGTCCCCATCTCCGCAAGTGCCTGCTGAGCCCACCGGCTTATGTTATGCTGCGAGATTCCCTGTCCATTCCTGAACTCTCCATTGCTAGAGCAATAGACAGCTCAGTAATGGACAAGGCATCTCACTTGCTAGTAGGGATAGTGACAGGCGAGACGCCTGTCCTACGTCCGTGTTCTAAGCGATCGCGCATTTTTTCGCATGCCAAATCCCGCGATTTGCACTCCAACAAAAGCGCTCGCGCCACCAATGCTAAACACTGATTCAAAGCCAATTTTTCCCCACCTATTGTTCAGATGGAAGACAGCCAACACCCCCCACTGTCCGCCCAAACCCTCCAGCACAGTCCAAAAAGCCACCGTATCTCCCGCACACCGGCGTGTGGCTGTTTCTGGCCCAGGTGCCCATCTGAGATAGATGCGCCAACGTCTGGACTATGGACCGGCGTCCCCCCTGTCCCCATATCTCGGCGTAGGACCGGCGTCCCCCCTGTCCTCCCCCCTGTCCCCATCTCTCGGCGTAGGACCGGCCTCCCGCCTGTCCTCCCCCCTGTCCCACAACCGGCGAGAAGGTGTGGGTGCCGGGCTGCGAGGATTGTCCACCCCAAAAGAGGTTCCCCACCGGCAGCAATCCCCAACTCCAAATCTAAACAAGTCTCCCCTGGAGCAGGCACCACCGGCACAGCAGAAAGCCCAGCCATTGGTTCCCCACCGGCAACAATCCCTAATGGCTCCTCTTCCAACGCCTCAAAAGAAGCCGGTGCAACAGAAACCGCCGCCCCCACAGGTTGCGAATCGGCAACAATACCCAACTCCTTATCTGCACAAGCCTGCTCAGAAGCCTCCGCACCCACCGGCTCCCCACTTCCAACCGGCAGCATCCAGGGCAAACTTTCCCCAACAGCCGGTGCTCGCAGCGAGCGCTTCTTGGACTTCCCCCGTTTTCGAGGTTCCGGACGAAGCCCATCTTCCTCCCCCACAAACTCCCTCAACTTCTCTTTCAAAATTGCCCGCGCCTGCGACATGCGCTTGCGCACATTCTTGTAGCTAATCCCAAGCTCAAGGGCAATTTCTAGATAAGACTTCTCCTGAGAGTAGTGCAACCGAATCGGCTCGCGCAGCCCCGGAGGCAACTCATCAATTGCCCCCCCCAAAATTTTATCGCGAGCCTGCCGCTTAGCGGCAGGCTCTAATTCTTCATCCTGGCTGACTAGAACTTCATCCCCAAGACAGGGTAAGGCGTCTAGGCTCTGAGTTCTCTTCGCCTCCCTTCCCAGAGAGCGCAAGATATCTGTACCGTGGTTACGAGTCAGCGTTCTGACCCAAGCTTTAAAGTTCGCAATCCGATCGGCACCGGCCTGTACCTTTTCCCTAGCTTTCAGCATCGCCTGACTTAGGGCATCCTCAGCCAAGGTTAGGTTGTTCCCCATCTGCATAAGACAGCAGCGGTAAAGAGATTCCCACTCTTGCTGCCACAGCTCCCAAAAATTATCTTTTATATCTTCTATCCTACCGCTTTCGGATAACAGGATGGGTGTTTCTGACACCTATTTCCTCCTTTTTATTCCTGGCCACTTCCGGGTAGCGCTTGCATGCGAAACACACTTTTAGCTATTCTCCCCTTCCTCTTGCTGAACTTGTCTGGTTCTCACACATCCTCTACCCTAACCACCCCCGATCTTGATGTCAATCCCCTTTACAGAAACTTTATAGTTTCTTGACCTTGCCGCTGACAAGTCTGGCCGTCTGGCGTATTCCCTGACTGTTAAAGTAAAGGAGCGAGGTGAATTTGCGACTGGCTCTCCAAGCCCTAAACAAGGCCAATTGACTCACGGGAAAACCAAGCCATCCGAGATTTATCAAGGACAGCCTTTTGTTTCAACACACCCCTAACATGGCTCCTGGTAAACAAGAGCCACTAGCTCTAAATACTCAAGCGGATTACAGTTGCATGAGTGCCACCGGCAGGCAGTGCTGCGCGATGCCAACTCTATAAATGCATCCCCAATTTAAGGCACAATCTCAAACAAGACTGCCAAACCGGCAGTACGGCGGACTGCCGGCCAAAAGGGCGGCAGCGATCAGACTGCAGACGCTTTTCGCCAGTGGGTTCGCCAACGGGCCAACATTTGTGTTTCTGGCCTTTCCGAACTGCCACACACTTCCCTGTAGCACCGGCAACCCCCTTGACAGAAGTTCGATGGGTGTGGTTAGGGCCTTGAACCCGTTAACTCTGTGTCATCTATCTTGCCACATATTTAGTCTACTTCTCAGGGTAGATATCTGTCAACGGTCACTATTTAAAGTTTATGTAAAGAAAGGGCGCTCGGCAATGGGCATTGGCCACTTGGGCGCTGGGCACGCACGCACGCACGCTCGCACTGCTGATTTCTCGCGCAGGCGCTTTGCGCCGTGCGCTTTGAGCGCAAGTGTAAATCTTCCCCATGCCCCATGCCCCATGCCCCATGCCCCATGCCCCATGCGCCATGCCCCACAGTCAAGCTTGTGGCTGTTGGCCGGCAGCCGTGGCAAGATGGTACTGGAAGCCGCCCCCTGCCAACAGATTTGAGAGTTTAGATTGCTGTGAAAACTGCCAAGCCAAAGTCCAGACGCCAAAATTGGCCGGCACCTCTATGGCCACTGTGCCTCAGCTCGCTCGTCTTGGCGGTTGGGCTGCCACAGCAATCCGCCACCGGCATTGAGCCGGAATCTCTGGCGCAAACCGTCGAGAATATGTGCCTTGCGCCCCTCCCCAGCACCGCTCCCTTGGATTTAACCGCTTTAGATCCAAAAGCCCCCTCACCGCCACCAGGCGTGATAACCGCCGAGACGATTTCCGAGCGGGGGCTGACTGTGCCCAGTCTCTGGTGGGCAAAAGACCAGTTTGCAGGCAAGCTGCTGCAGAACTGGCTGGCGTATCCAGGTGCCGGTGAGGCGCGGGGGCGCGTGGACCTGATCGTCAACCGGCAATTCTGGAGCTTGCTCAACTATCTGGAGCGCTACCGATTTGTCAACGAGTTCGGTTTAGTCTCCCGAGATTACCGCTACAACGTCAGGGTTTTCCACAAGCGCGGAACATTCCTAGCCGCATACACCTGCACCGGCTCCTCTGGCGAACCCGTTTGCCGCATCTGTCTGGAATCCGCCGGCAGTGCCGGTTTTTCAGGGAATCCGTAAAAACCCTTCTTCAAAAGGGGCCAGGTTTACGCTGTCAGGCTATAGCGTTTTCATATAAGTGAGGCGATCTCCGGAGGTTTACGCTCCTCACTCATATAAAATCGCTATAAAGCCCAACTACTAACCTTTGGGCTAAAGCCCAACTACGAACTTTTGGGCTAAAGCCCAACTACGAACTTTTGGGCTAAAGCCCAACTACGAACTTTTGGGCTAAAGCCCAACTACGAACTTTTGGGCTAAAGCCCAACTACGAACTTTTGGGCTAAAGCCCAACTACAAACCTTTCTTCTTCCTTCTCTTGGCGTCCTTGGCTCAGGAGCGGTTTATTCCCATCAATCAATCAACTCAAACGGATTTCCCTCCACAGCGAGCGGTACTGCTCAACCGCCGCATCGGGCAGATTGTGCAGGAATTCACTCTTGTCGAGAATTTTGGCATCGGGTACAAGCAGCTCGTTCTTTTGTAACTGTTTCGGCAACTCAGCTGCAGTTGTGCCGGCAAACACCGGCGAGGCGGCGAAGCTTTGCAAAGACAGCAGTGCCGCAATTTTTTCCTCCCAGCAGAATTCTATCCACTTGTGCGGCAACGCGCCGGTGGAACTCTCACCGGCACGATTGGGCGCGACCCACAAATCCGCCCACAGCGATGTCCCAGACTGCGGCACCGCCACCGCTATTGTCGGTTCCTGCGGCAACACCGGCAGCAAATCGCTCGACCAGCCAACGGCTAGCCAAGTATCTCCCAAAATCAGGGGTTGCAAATAAGCGTCAGAGCTGTATAATTTCACTTGCCGGTGCAAGCTGAGGAGTTCTTTTTTCAGCTCAGGAACTTTATCCAGTTCTGTGGTATTATAAGATTTGCCAAGTTTTTTTAACGTCAGTCCAATGACTTCCCGGGGCTGGTCGGGCAGAGAAATTAGCCTCGCCAGTTCCGGACGCCAGAGATCGTCCCAGTCTTGGGGGGGTTGCAAACCGGCAGACTTGAACTTGTCGCGGCGATACGCAATCATCACAGTGCCCCAGCGGTAGGGTGCCGCCCAGACTTGGCCATTTTTGTCGATTTGACCAGAGTCGTTGCGCCTCACCAGCATCTGCCACCGGCTCGGCAACCTCTCCCACCCTGGCAGCTGTGCCGGTGTCAGGGGCTGAATCAGTTTCTGCTCAATTGCCTTCGCTAGCCAGTAATCCCCCAGAGTCACCAAGTCAGGAATCCCGGTGCTAGCAGCCGCCGTCCAGGGAATCTGGAAGGGCCAGCTGGATTTCGGCAACGCACCGGCCTTGGGCTGCCGGTGCATAGCTTGCAGCTGAGCGAACAAATCTTTCAACTGCGGCTCGGCTTTGAAGTCCAAAGCTGCCGGTTGCCCCAGCTGTTTGCGAAATTTACTCAATACAAGGGAGGGCACTGAACCTTTTAGCAGCCGCACGCTCAGTGCCGGTTGGTTTTGGCCACCACACCCTGCCAGCAGCTGCCCCAGAGCTACGGTGCCGGCTCCCACTAGAAAAGACCGTCGGTACACGTTTTACTTAATGCGTTTTTCCAGATACTGACCGATCATCAGCTGTTCGCCCGCCCGAGACACGATCGTTTGTCGCGTGCGGTAATTGCAGCCAATGTGTTTGATTTCTTCCTCAAACACAGAGCCATTGTACTCTGTCCGCAAGCACAAGGTCTGGGGATTGGACATGTAAAACCGAGCCTGTACCGGGTTTTTGGTGGCAAAACCGCGATCGCGATACATTATATTGCCCATCACCCCAAATAGAGTTGAACCGGCAGACTGCTGGCGATTGGACACTGCACTGGTGCTGTCCCAGCTGACAAGCGCACCGCAGGTGAGGGTTTGCTCTTCAATCTCGTGGAGCTTCACAAGCTGCACGAGTTCCGGACTTCCCGCTTCCAGAAACTGGATGGTGAGCAATGTGACCACTTCCTGGATTTCTCCATCTGGCAGCGTGTAGTAGCGTCGCTCTGAGCGCCAGCGCCCCTCGGAAAGCTGCAGCCACTTTGTAATTTGGAATTCAGCGGCGGACTGGGACAGTTGTATCAGTGATGTCATCTCTGCCATTCTCCGTTGTCAAATGGTTGCTACAGCCTACCAAGGCGTCGCCCGGGTTTGATGTCAACTTTGTTACTTTTCTTAATATATCTGCAGGATCGAGAAATTGCCAAAGCAGCTCCAGCTCAACAGTTGAGGCTGGAGGTGGCTGTTGCGCCTGAACCCTAGCCGGTCGGAGGTGCGCAGCACTGACAGTAGAGGCTGGCAGCAGCAAGCGATTTGCCACCATATGCTGATCTATGCTATACTTTGCTCAAAACTGCCACCCCGACCCGAAAACCAAAGGCGGGTGGTTGCTCTGAAAAGTCCAAAACAGCTATCTAAACCCGATTTCCAAAAGTAGGTGGCTGTGTCTAAATCGCCTGAAAGCCCGAACCCCAAAGGCAAATGGCCTTTAGACTTGATTGAGACAGCTTCTTTCTCAAAGGAAGTCACTCTGTCTGGAGTTTGCAGGTTGTGCTCGCGGGTTCCCTGCGGGCATTGGTTGATACGCCTTGGCTATCGAGCTAGCCTCCTGTGCTTATGTATTTGCTATCAATTGACAGCAATTGATAGCAAAAATGTATCGGAAAAGCTCATTGCAGTGGTGGAATCAGCCATTTCAATCCCGTTGGCGGGATTCACCTAAAAGAGATATCCCCGCCGCCGCTGGAATGGACTGTGCCCGAAACCGACCGCAGCGACTCCCAAAGGAAGCCCCCCGCTGCTAAGAGCCCGCACGCCTGACCGGCCTCGGGCTCCCAGCTTTCCTCCGGGATTGAGGCAGACATCGGAAATGCTCTCAAAGGTTAAATAATCCATAAATTAGTCCGGCTAGCGCCCGCACCTTCCTAAGATGGAGAAGAAAGGAGTTCTGCAAAGAGGGGCTAATGATGGAATCGCTGCAAACGCAAGTAAGCATGTTGAGTCACAAGCTCGATGCGCTGTACCAAATCATTGAGGATCTCAGTAACAAGATAGCCGAAGTCCTGTCCGAACGCAAGTTAGCTACCAGCCAGAACGGTATGTCTCAGGTTGGGTTGAGTGTCGGGCGATATCACCATCCAAACCACAACGGGCTCGATATGCTCCTGGAACATAAAGATGTGCTGGTTGATACAACCCGCTATGAAATGACCGCTCACAGTGCTGAGCAAGAGTTAACGCCAGAAATTCAAATCCAGCGGCTGACCGCACAGCTAACTGCCGCCTACAACCGGATTGCAGCGCTCGAAGAACAGTTACTCTCTCGCAGAATTCACTGAAACAGTGAGCAGCGAGCGGTGTTAAGTGCTGAGTTTTGAATTAAGCAGATGTGCCTAAGAGCGTTTTTATAAAGTAATTGTTAAGCCCGACTGGGGGCCAGAAACCGGAACTCTTGCGGCAGGAGGGCGCTCGTTCTTCCGGCTCCCCCACCATAAGAAACCCGGTTGGCTGTGGCTTCACTTTTTCTTTATAAATGCCCTCTCCATAAACTTCACACAGCGCACCGGCAGATATCTCGGAGAAGCCCGCCCTCATAAGGATTGTTATGCAAAATTGATGCAAGCGGAGGTGAAGGTAGCAGTAGCCACTTAGGGCACGGACGTAGGAATTGCGTTCCCTCCGACCCTATCCCTACTAGCAAGTGAGATGCCTTGTCCATTACTGAGCTGTCTGTTGCTATACTTATTCACTCATCGCTCCGGAGCTACGCCAAAGCGCTGCTCGCTTACGAGCGAGCCGCAACGCTTGCGACTAGCGCTTCAATAGCGTGCAGGAGTGTGGATTGGTTCCAACCCCGGTAGAGACTCGCCGCGATCGCCAGCCCGCCGGCACCCACGCCTTCCTTGACATATCCGCGCTCGTATGCTATAAGCTGCGAGTAGCGAGACTCGGCAAAACTCAGCCCGGTAGCCATGAGGGGCACCGGTCCGAGCTCTTCCGCCAGTCCAGCCGTGTCGCCGGTGGGGTCTTCCGCCACCCAGCGAGTGGTTCCCACCACAATTTCTTCCCGACGCCAGGGCAGGGAATACCGGCAGGCTATAGATTCAATTAACGCATAAACCGCCAGCATTTGCGTGCCGCCGGCGAGCAAAACGCCGCCGGTGCGGCTAGCTGCGATCGCCATCCCCGCCGCTGCCACTTGCATCGGATCTCCCACCGCCGCCACCAGCTGCAGGGGATCGGGGGATTTTGGATTTTGGATTTTGGATTTTGGATTTTCAGCAGCTTCCTCACCGGCATCTCTCACCGCCAAATCGAGCCAACCGGCACGCTGCAAACCCGAACGCACGACATCCCACTTCTGTGCGTGATTGCAGCTCGGGTGACTGCTGTTCACCTTACCGGCTGCCCGCACGCCCAAGCCGGTTAAAATCGCTAGGGCGGTGGTGGTGCCTCCCACCACGCACTCGCTGACGATTAAATATCCGGATGAATTCGCCAGCTTTTCGCCCCAGCTGAGTCCTTGCGCGAGCAGGTGTTTGACTGCTGGCAGTTCCAAGGCGGTGCCGGTGGTGAGACAGCGTGCCGGTGCGCCGCCCAAATTTATTGCCGGTACTGCCGGCGCTTCCGGCAAACCCGCATTGAACAGGTAAACGGGGATATCTAAAGCCTCGACAACGGCGCGGGAAATCAGCACCGGCGATACTCCCGCACACAGGGGGGGTAAAGGATATTGGGGACAAGGTACCGGCCCACTGCAGAGAAACTCGGCGTCCGCAATTGCCGTGCGCCGCCTTGCTTCTGGGGTTGCGCCGGCAGCTGAAATCCCGGGAATTAAACAGGTGTCCGTGAATCCCAAAATGCACGCGAATGCCGGTTTGATTCCCCGATACTTTTGCAGCCACCGCTGCCCAAGTTCGAGCTGGGTGTAGACGCGAATCATATCAATTTCGGTTGAGGGCATGGGGTATCGGGCATGGGGCATCATCGCATGGGGCATCATCGTATGGGGCATGGGGCATCATCGCATGGGGCATCATCGCATTGGGCATTGAGGAAAACAATTAATCCCCTATCCAAAATCCAGCCTCCAAAATTCAACATCCAAAATCCTAAATCGAAAATTTAAAATCTGATCGGTGGGGATTTGGGCCGAGATTAGGAGATTAGGGGATTAGGAGATTTGGGGTTAGGTTTTCGGGGAAAGCCAATCCCCCATCCTAACTCCTAACTCCTAACTCCTAACTCCTAACTCCTAACTTCAAAATCTAAGCTCCCAACTCCTAACTCTTAACTCCTATTCCTCAGTTAGCAGGACTTGCACCCAGGGTGGGGGTGGCGGAATTGGGTTGCCCAGGCGTTCCAGCAGCAGACAAGCAGCCAGATGCACCGCGAACAAATAAATCACATTATTGAGCAACACAACTGCAAGAGCGATCGCCTGAATCATCGCCAATTCTGGCTGAGCGAGCAAACCCAGACGCTCAAAAATCCATTCAGTCAATTCAGTAATTTGAGCAGTCAGGTAAACCCAGAGGTCTTCACCCAGCAAGATTGAGAGCAGCCAAATGCGAAAAAACACCCCGAAAGTGCCCACCAGAGAGCCCATAAAAATAGAGGCGTTCCAGTTGGCACCGCGCCGCCACAGCCCACCCAGGAGCACCCCCAAGAGGCCAAAAGGCATGACAAAGAGGATACTGCGCGTCGGGCCCATGAGCACTGCGAGCAGCAACCCAGAAACCAGCGCCCCCATCCAGGCGGCTCGCGGTCCCCAGCGCAGGTAAACCAGCGCGATGGGAACGGGAAAAAAGATCCGCAGCACCGGCCCGAGGGGAAAATAGTAATTGATCAGCCAAATCAGACTGGCGGTACTGGCCAGAAAAGCTGTTTCCACCACAATCAAAGGGGCAACATCCCTCACGCGCCCGTCGGAAACAGGTGGCGAGCCGGTCGGAGGGGACGCCGCTGCCGGTGGGTTGAGGTCATCGTCCGGTATCCACTCACCGGCATCTGACTGATCTCGGTTGCTGACCGGCTCAGCAGCAGATTGCTCATCTGCCGGTGAGGGAAGCTGGTTTTCAGCTTTACCGGCACTAGCTGTTTCAGGCGAAAAGCCCTCTCCCTGGGGATTGCTCATGCAGATTCTAGGGCAGCCGACATGGGCCCGCCCGGATTAAGACAGCCGCAGACCATTCCGAGCCGGAGCCCGGACGCCAGTGCGACAGACGCCGACATCTACCATTATCTGCGTTTATCTGCGCTCATCTGCGGTTTTTTAATCAATCGCGGCCTAAAATCCAAAAACTGCCATCTAAGAATTCAAAGCCGGCTAAGTCGCGGGACCGGCAGAGATGGGCGAGACTTCCGGCGCGGTCGGGTGCTGAATCACCAGCACAGAACAGGGAGCACCGTGCGTGACATAGTTGCTGACACTGCCGAGCAAAGCTTCTGCCAGTCCCGTGCGCCCCCGGCGTCCCACCACAATCAGATCCGCTCCCCAGCTTTTGGCCAACTGACACAGCAACTCACCGGCTTCGCCAATCTTGCAGTCAAATTCTGCCGGCACGCCCTGACTGGTGGCGGTATGGCAGTAGCGGCCCAGCATTTCCCGCGCCTGCTGTATCTGGGTTTCCACGAGCCGGTGCTGAGTCTGGAAAGTGTAATCGACAGCGGCAGGAGACAGGCCCAGCTCCACCGGCATCGCCACCATTGGCTCGCCGAGGGTTTCGTAAGTCAGGCCGTGAAACAGCATCAGACTGGAACCTTGCGCCAAAGCCATCTCCAGCGAGCGGGTAAAAACCGACTTGCTCAATTCCGAGTCATCTAGGGCAACGAGAATCTTTTTAAAACTCATAGCTTCCGATACATTTTTGCTCACAACCTTTAACAGTTGTCAGCAAATACATAAGCCAAAAGAGTTTCTTTTGGCCAAGGCGTATCAACCCATGCCCGCAGGGAACCCGCGAGCACAACGTCCAAACTCCAGACAGAGTGACTTCCTTTGAGAAAGAAGCTGTCTCAATCAAATCTAAAGGCCATTTGCCTTTGGGGTTCGGGCTTTAAGGCGATTTAGCAGACACAGCCACCTCCCTTTGGTTTTCGGGTTTAGATAGCTGTTTTGGACTTTTCAGAGCAACTACCCGCCTTTGGTTTTCGGGTTGGGGTGGCTGTCTTGAGCAAAGTATAGCATAGATTAGTATATGGTGGCAAATCGCTTGCTGGTGCCAGCCTCCTGCGGGGGGGGTGGAGGGCTTCCCCACCCTAACCTTAGCGCAGTCCGAGGTCAGCGCTGAAGCCGCATAACAATACTTGACAATTGAGAGAGAGGGAATGGCTTCACTTGGAGAGCGAGCCCCCGACCGCTAGACCAGCAGGCGCTCTAGGGCGTGCAAGTCGGGAATGCAAAGAACATCGCGCTCCCGCTGAATCAGCCCTTTTTTCTCCAGCTTGCTTAGCACCCGCGTCACCGTTTCTCGGGCCAGTCCGCTGAGACTGCTCAACTCCCGGTGGGGCAAATTGGGAATTTCAAGACCTTCGGGGGACTGTTTTCCTTGGCCCTCCGCCAGAAACAGTAAAATATCAGCCACTCGCGAAGTGCTGTCTGCTTCCCGCAAGCGCAAGCGGCGGTTGACTTGACGCAGACGCCGGGCCATCAGCTGAGCCAGCCGAATGCCCGCCAGGGGCTCTGTGTGAATCAGCTGGACAAAATCCTGAGCTGGCAAATTGCCAATCACAGTAGGAGCGAGAGTAATCACATCCGTTGAGCGAGGCACCTCATCGAGTGCCGCCATCTCGCCAAACAGCTCTCCCTTGCCCAGAATATTGAGAGTCACTTCCTTCCCATCCAGGTTGTAGGTGCGAATCTTCACCCAGCCGTCCAAAATGAAGTAGACCGAACTGCCCCAGTCATTTTCGAGCAAAATCACCTGATTCGCTGGATGGCTGCGGCTGACAATATGGGCAGTGGCCTTTTCCACAATATCCTCTGGCAGGCCGGCAAAAAAAGGGGTAGAGCGAATCAACTGGTCAACACTGGAGTGGGGCTCGCGGAGGCTAAATCGTTCGTCCATGGGGCCTTCATATCCTAAACGCTCTTGAGGATGGATTCAGTTCTAGAGTGCGGCGGGCGGGATGGGGAAGGGCTGAGCGCGTTTCAACAAGGGCATCCCAGGTGGCCGGCCAACTTCAAAGGCAGCACCCGCACGCTCCTGACAAACCTATCTAGATCCTACAGGAGCCTTGACGCGGGTATGTTTCCAGCCTGCCAGAGCGCAGGGGGGCACCGGCAGCGGGCTGAAAAGCGCCCGAGCACTTTTGGGGTGGGGTGGGCTTCCACCGGCTGGCTGCTGCTAACAGCAACCTGCCTGCAAAGCGCTTTTCACCAGAAAAGCCACCGCAATGATAGCTCAAAGAGTTTGTGATTGCGGATCTGGAATGGCGACCGCTCTCGGCGTGCGCCCAACCCCATTGTGGCAGCTTTTGCCCACAGGCCGGTGCTATCCCACAGGAGAGCGGTTTTCAAATCAATGCTCTATCTGTTCCCCCGCCACGCACGGGGGGGGATGGGGGGTTAAAGGGGGAGCTGTTTGGAGGATAACTGTATAATAAAATCACCCAGCGGCAGAAGACTTTTTTCAAGAGCTCAATCCCGGGAAGGGGATTGAAACAAACAAACCTATGAGCTCCCATCTGGATCAAATTCAAGCACTTATCTCCGACATTGACGGAGCGCTAGCGGCACCAGCGCCCCGCCTGCCTTGGATGGGAGATACTGCCAACTTTCGCCGGCTCCTGACGCGAATTCGCAACTATCTCGTCTGGCTGGAGGGCCAGGTGAGTGCGGACGAGTCTTTTCTGCAACCGAAAACGAATCAAAATCTGCGCGGCGCTGCCATCGAGCAGGGGACGGCTGTCCCCTCCCTGGAAACGCCGGTTTGGGCAGGGCAGCTGCTGCAAGCGGTTGCCTCAGAGATGGCATCTGTGCGCTCTGCCCTGGCGCAGCCACTGCAGGCAGACTTGGCCGCCCTGCATCAGCAGCGGGACGCCCTGTTCAAAGAAATTCGCCAGCTCGAGGCGCAGCGACAGCACCAATACTCTCTGGTTCAGCAACAGGCTTCCCAGCAGCAAATTATTTCGGAATTTTTGCAGGCGTTAATGGGGCGCTTGCAGGAAAGCTTGACGGAGCAAGTGGCCCAGACCTTGGGCCATCTGGAGCAGCAATTTTTATCCGGATATGAATCGCGTCCTTTAGGGCAATCCCAGCTGGAAGGGGCGGGCTACTCAACCTCAACTCCGTCCCTGCAGTTCGCCTCCGCCAGCCGCCAGATGCACCCGCAAGAGCGCTTGGAGCGGATGCGGCTGCTGCAGCAAAAGAGCGACGAGCTGTTACTGACACTCGACTCCACCCTCAAGGTGATGTTTGAAGCGCTGCTGCGGAATATTCACAGCTATGAGAAGTCTTTGGCCCGAGGGCTTGACAAAAGTTTCAATCCTGTTCCCGGAATTCAGCTAGCAGAAATATCCCCGCCGCCGGCACCGGAATTTATTATCCCGGAAACCGACCGCAGCGAGTCCCGAAAAAACCTGCCACCGGCTGCTGCAGGGGAAACGCACGACCCGGAGAGCTCGGTGAAATCCAGCCGCCGCGCCGGTGCGGCTAAGCTCAAACAGCCTATTTCCGGACAGCCGGCCCCACAGAGCAAACGGCAGCAGCAAGCCGCCGCCAACCGCACTCAGGCCACCGGCACGGGGGCTTCCGACCGGCAAACACCGGAAAAACCCAGCACAGAAGCCGCAGCGACAGTCACTCCGCCCCAGCAAGAATCGGCCCCAAAGGTGGCTGGTGTGGGCCAAGCTGACGCGGCGGAGATGGAAACGGCGGAGATCGAAACCCTGCTCAATCTGGACGTGGGGGCAACTGCTGCGCCAGCCCCACCAGAGCTGGCTCCGGATGAGGATCTCAATGCCGTTCTCGATCTGCTCAATGCCGAGCGCAATCCCCCATCCGAGCCAGCTGAGGCCAGCAGCATTCCAGCCCGGTTGAGTGCCGGTGGGGCCTCTGCCGACGTCTCGCCAGATCTCCACGAGCTTTATGCCAGTCTGTTTGCGGCGGAGGACGCCCCCGCCACCACAGCGCCGGCAGGGCAGACTGCCACCGGATCGCCGGAGGTTCTGTTTGAAGAGGTACTGTTTGAGGGATTTGCGGACACGGCGGCAGTTGCCCCACAGGAACCCCAGGAAGAGCAATCTGTGGCGTCTGTCACCCCGTCGCTGGAAGCGTTTTTATTTGATGAGGATTCATACGGTAGCATTCGCACGGGCTCCCTCAGGGTGGCAGATTTATTCCGGGAGACAGCAGCAGAGCCGGAGGAGAGTAGCACAAAAGAGTCAGTTAGTCAAGTGCCAAATGCTCTCAGGGACCGACCTGGGGCAAGCAGTACCGGCAGCGAGGATGACATATCCCTGAGCGAGCTTTTCGGAGAGCCAGAGGCAGGAGAGAGCAGCCAGCACTTGGCCTTCAGCCCTCAGGCGGGCGCGGCGACCGACAAGTATGGGGCAAAGGGCGGGGAGGATCGAAACCAGACTGCTGCCGCTCTCACGTGGGAGACAGACAGCTATATCCCAGCATCGCCGGATGAGGATTTACTGCCAACGGTTGAAGAGGGGGAAGGGAGCCGGCTGCCTGCCTTCTGGATAGATGACAGCACCCTCGAGCAGCTTCGGGAGGATCTTTCCTTTGAGCCCCGCTCCGGGGATTCAGCTGGCAGAACTGTTTCCCCCCCGGTAGCAGAATCGACCGCACAGTCAGCCCCAACCGAGTCGGGCGCAGAGGATTGGCTGGCTGAGCTCTGTGGAGAAAGCTCCCACCTGGCTTCCGCTACGCCAGAGCCAGAACCGCCGCCTTTAGGGGACACGCCCACCATGACACTCGAAGAAGCGTTTGCCAGCTTGACGGAGGCAACGGCACCGCCCTTGCCGGCAGCCATTAGCCCTAGCGATATGGAATTAGCGATGGGCGATAGCGAACAGGCGGCGCGGAAGGGGCAGCGGGCCCCAGGGCCAGCTCAAGGGCCAGCAAGGGGTTTCAACTCTTGGGAAGAGGCGGACTCACAGGATGTTTTGGATTGGGAGGCTGGGGGGGAAAGCCCCGCTCGAGGCCGGGACGTGTCGGCGCTCGACGACCTGTTTGCTAGCTTGACGGGAGAGGAGCCGTCACCCTCTGAGTTTGAGGGGGTGGACTTATTCGAGCCGTCTGGGGGAACGCTGGATGCGGACGCCACCGGAGATATGCGGGCAACGGATCTCGACGATCTGTTTGCCGGCTTTGGTGAGGACACCCCGACGCTGGGTGAGCCGTGGGCGCAGCAGCCCTTTAAACCCCCCGCCCCCGACTCGGGGACAGAGGAAAAAAAAAAGGATTTAGGGGCGGCTGAGCTGCTGGCTTTTCTTGAGCCGGCCACAGCCGCACCGGCTTTGGGGAGGCACGAAGATACTGCCGGCATCCGGCAGAAAGCCTCAAGCGCTGCCGGTGGGAAAACTCCGGGACAGGCATCTGGCCGGTCCGGTGCGCCATCCCTGGTCCCTAGCGAGAGCGAGACCGGCGCTGCCCTCGATCGGGCTCAATCTCAGGGGAAGAGCGGCAGCGGTTCCCCACAAGGGGTGCCCTCTGAGGGCTCACCCTCAGAAAAGGTCTGGTATTTGGGAATTGACTTTGGCAGCACCGGCATTTCGGCAGCGCTGCTGAATCGCCAAACGTTGCAGGTGTATCCTATCTACTGGGTGGAAGGGGAACAGCCAGAGTCAGGGAAGCCGCAAGAGCGCTCGTTTCGCTTGCCCTGTGTGGCTTCTCTGTCAGGGGCTGGCGGTGAGTGGTCAGTGGCAGAGGCTGGGCGGGCCACCGGCACCGGGCCTCAGGAGAAACCAGGGCTGTTGCTGCAGAATTTCAAGCCTTATTTGAAGGTGGCGATTGCCGGCACTTCCGCCGGGGCGGGGGCTGAGGCTGAGTCGGGGCCCAACCCGTGGGAGCCTTGGGTGCAGTGGTCAGACCGGCACCTGATTCCTGTGAGTTGCCTGACAGATGCGGCGCGGGCGCTGCTGGCCACCCTGAAGCCGGGGAGTTCGGTCGCGGGGGGGAGCGGGCGCTTTGAGCGCAAATCCCCTATGAGCGCTGGAGCTGCGGGGCTCGAACCGGCAGCTTTCAGCAATGCGATGGGGAGTTTGGCCGCTGCGATCTTGAGCTGCAACGTCTCTTGGCCAGATAGCTACAGTTTTAATCTGCGAGAAGCGGTGCTGGCGGCCAGGCTGGTGGGGCGTGCGGAGCAAATTGTCTTCGTTGAGGATGCGCTGGCGGCTGTGCTGTCGGTTCTGGGAGGGGCTTCTGGGGAAACTGTCACGGTTTCGGGAAATTCTTCCCAAAAACTCCATCTTTTTAAGGCGGACTGGCTGGGGGTGACTTTGGCGATCAGTGCCGGTGCGGCGGCGACGGAACTTTGTTTAGTGAATTTGCCGGACAACCTGCAAAATTTAAGCCACGAGTCTTTCCGCTGTCACAGTTTTCCGTATGCCGGGGATGCGATGGATTTGGATATTATCTGCCAGCTGCTTTTGGGAGAGAAAGGCAAAAGTCTGGCTCCCTTGAAGGCTCTGCCGGCAGAAGAGTTGCCGCGACCGGGCGAACCCGACTTGCAGAAGCGCTATCGATTGCAGCAGCTATTGCGCAGCTCGTCTCAGGGACAAGCGCTTCTGGAAGCGGCGAAGCATTTGAAGTTAATTTTGCAGCACCAAGAGCGCTTTACTTTGGAACTGGGCAGCCAAAGGTGGGTTTGCACTCGCAGGGATCTGGAAAGCCGGGTGTTTGTGCCGTTCGTGCAGCGTTTGAATCGCGAGCTGAACGCTCTGCTCAGCCACACCGGCGTGCCGGTGCAAGCGATCGACCAAGCCCTGTGTACGGGTGGGACGGCAACACTACCGGCTATCGCCCGCTGGTTGCGGCAAAAACTCCCCAACGCCACGATTATTCAGGACACTTACGCCAGCGATCGCCCGCCGGCTTGCAGTCGTGTGGCCTACGGTCTGGCCACGCTGCCCCTCCACCCCCAAGTGTTCGATGTCAAAAGCCTGCACTACAGCGACTGCTTTCTGCTGCTGGAGCTGCTGCGGTGCTGTCCGGACCGACCGCTGTCTGTGGCGGAGATTGTGCGCTTGCTGGAACTCAGGGGGATTAATACCGGCATTTGTTTCGACCGCATCCTGGCTGTGCTCGAAGGCGATCTCCCCGTCTGGATTCGTCCAGATCCCGCATTGGCTTTGCTGCTGACTCCTGAGTTCCGGGAAAATGCTGACGTTCTAGGACTGCATGCGGCTCCCCTGTTCTACAAACAAGACGATAGCACTTACCGCCCCAATGTCGAGCAGTGCCAGCGGCTGCGCCACTACTTGAGCCAGCTGATGGCGGGCACTTCCCAAAAATTAGACGAACCGCTCACGGTTGATTTGGTTTGAGTCCTCTGTGAGAAAGTTCAGGGGGGGCGCGACACGGATGCGGAACCCCCCCAACCCCCTCCTGTCAAGAGCGCAGCTGCTCCGAAGGAGCCCCTAGGAGGGCGCTACACAATTGCGGGACGCTCATCCCTGTAGGGGCTGGCCCGATGCCCAATGCCCCACGCCCGATGCCCAACCCTCCCCCTGGAGATGGCTCCCGCTGCAGGCGTCGAGGGCCGCGCTCTGTTAAATAATATAAATTCCGTTTGATTACTTTAGATTTTTTAGACGGATTCAAGAATAAAAGCTTATAGCTTATAAGTTTTATACCGCAGACGCCCGTTTGCTTTTGAAAAGCAATTAAGCGGAAATGATCTAAAAAACTTTTTGGCAATTTGGCAACATGGGAGCGTATAGCCTTTGTACCATGAGACTGGTGGTCGTGGGTGGGAGAAGACCAGAGAGTAAGTCCACTGTCCATAGGTGCAGTAACTTTTCTGAGCCGTAGCATCTACTCGTCGGGACAAAAACATGAAAACTTTACAAAACGGCTGGGAATTGCAAAGATTCAATAAATTTCTCTACTTGGGCGCGCTACCTATGGGGGAAATCCCCTAAAATGTTTTACAGAAAAGCCAACTGATCTGTAAGTATTTAGAGCCGTGATTACTACTTCTGACGTACCCAGTTACTTCGCAAGCAAACTTTCTGTGGTTGATGGCAAATTAGAAGCGCTCTCATTTGAGCAACAGGTGCATCCTTCTATCAAGAGCAAAATCAAACGCCTAATTGATGTTTTGGGCGCACTGATAGGGGTGACGATAACTGCTCTTTTGGCGGTTCCCATCGCCATCGCTATTCAGCTGGACGATCCGGGCCCGATTTTCTACAGCCAGATTCGCTGCGGCTATCAGGGGAACTGTTTTCGGATTTGGAAATTCAGGTCGATGGTTGTGGATGCTGAGAAACTGAAGCATCTGGTCCCCAATCAAGCCAATGGGCACATCTTCAAGAATGAAAACGACCCGCGCATCACGCGGGTGGGAAAGTTTTTGCGCCGCACGAGCTTGGATGAGTTCCCGCAATTCTGGAATGTGCTGGTGGGGGATATGAGCTTGGTGGGAACCCGTCCGCCAACATCGGATGAAGTGAAGTTCTATAACAACTACCACTGGCAGCGCTTGAATGTCAAGCCGGGGATAACGGGCGAATGGCAAGCCAACGGGCGCTCGTCTGTGAAAGACTTTGAAGATATCGTTCGTATGGATATGGATTATCAAAGAAAGTGGTCTGTTGTGTACGACCTGAGGCTGATTTTCAAAACAATTGAGGTTATTTTGAATAAAAATGGTGCTTGCTAACCGGAGAGCGCTTTAATGGGGTGCTTGAATGTTTTCGCTGTAAGATTTTGGGTGGCTCAGGCAAGCTCTGCGCCGGCATTCCCGCTCTGGGGAGGTGCCGGTGCGGAGCTTTTCAGGTAAGCTGGTAAGTGTGGTGCGCGGTTTGCGATCGATGACTCTTGCTAGCTGGATTACTGTCTCCCGCCTTTTGGGAGTGCCCTTTTTGCTCTATTTCCTGCACAGCCCGACACCGGCACAGCGGTGGGTGTGTCTGGCCATTTTTATCGTGGCTGCCGGCACGGATTGGCTGGATGGGTATGTGGCTAGGAAGTACAACCAAATCACGGATTTGGGCAAGTTTCTCGACCCGCTGGTGGACAAGTTGCTGGTTCTGGCTCCCCTGCTGGCACTGGTGGAACTGGGACAGCTGCCGGCGTGGGGGGTGTTTTTGATTTTGGGGCGGGAGTTGGGGATTGCCGGCTGGCGGGTTAATCAAATTTCGATTGCCGGTGCGAATATCTGGGGAAAGCTGAAAACTGTCAGTCAAATTGTGGCGGTGTCACTGTTAATCGCACCTCTGGCTGATGTCTGGCGAGTGCCGTCTCTGGTTGCTTTCTGGATTTGTGTGGCTCTGACTTTGATTTCTGGCGCTATTTATCTTTGGCCGACAAATATGGCGGGTAAAGAGGCTTGATGGGGATTAAGCTGTTAGGCTTTTAACCTGCTTTTCCGTTGAAAGTCGGCTGAGCCGACAGATTGCGTTCCCAGCCTCAGGCTGGGAACGAGAGAAATGCCTCGGCATGGGAGCCGGTGCCTGCAGATGCCAGGGATGCCTCTGCAGGGGAAGTCTCCGCACCGGCGCTCCCCCTTTCCTGCGCTATTGAAGAGGGAGCGGCTTCCCGCTTTCTTGGAGCGCCAGGGCGTTGCGCCTATGCGCCGCAACAGCCGGCTGCCGCGCAAATTGCGAGAACTTCGGGTTTTGGCGCTCAGAACAAAATCGAGTCAGCTTTGACGACTGCCTCCACCGGGTCTAGGTCATCGGTGTCGATGAATTTGATGGCCTTGTCTTCCAGCTGCATTACTTGCATTGCCTGCCGGATGGTGTAGCCTTCCCGCAGCGCTGCGCTCCGTTTTCAGTGATTCTGCTCGCGGAGCTTGCTGGCCTTCGCTCCAAATAGCAATAGGTTAATTTTCTCCGAGGCGTTGACGTACATCCACTGCTTGCGGTTGTCCGATAGCTCTGGATGACGCGCGATATAGTCCTTGATGGCGTCGGTGAATTCGCGGCGGATAATTTTGCCCTCGTTCCGCAGCTCGATGCGCCGGTTGCGCTCCTCCTCAGTGCGGTCTATGCCGAACTGGGCGTCGGCGCGGCGCTCGATGGACTCGGCGGCACAAGCTCCAAGAAGGCGAGCGGCTATCACATTTCCTGCAACTGCCTCCTTTGTCCAATAAGCAGCAGCTAGGTCAATAGGGATGGCGTTGATGCGAGTGCCCCCTCGTCCTTGATGGTCTTTGTCAACAGGGATTTTGACGGGCGTATAACCCTTGTATGGCAAGGCTTCCGGGCTATTTGACTTGCAGAATTGACGGACGTTAAGCTCGCCTTTTCCTACCGCTTCAGCTACCTGGGTCTGACTCAGACGATACTGGCCATCTTCCAAGAGGAATACTTCCAAGGGGATATTGCCCAATTGAATAACGGTGCGCTTGGCGCGGGCTGGATTAGAATTATTCATGCTTTGCCTCCTTTTTAGGCAGGGCCGGCGAGCGCTACTGTTATACGCAGTGCGTTCGCACTAAACTATTATTAGTGTACAATAATAAAAGCGTTGCTGAAAAAGAACTATGGGAAAAAGAGGAAAGCCCGATATCTGGGATGAGGTCAAGCGTCACGTTGCGGTGGCGCTGACACCAACCGGGGTGCGGGGGCTGGATGCGGTGGCTGCTCAAATGAACCTGAGCCGGTCGGAACTGATAGAGCGCATAGGGCGCGGGTTTCTCAAGGTGGTGAGGAATGAGGGGGCTGAGGTGGACTCTGTGACAAGCCGGTGCGATGCCGGTGACAGGTGATGGCGGGCGGTGAGAGGAAAGCCGGCGCAATCTTCGTCTCTTCGCCCAGGTGAGGAGAAGCCGGCATCTTACCTTTGTTATATGATTATTTGGTGGATTGCATGGTAGCGCCGGTGGGGCGGCTGTTTTACAATGGGAATTGACGAATTGCTTAAAAGTCGCCGCGAGGAAATTTTGCAAGTTGCGGTAAAGCACGGGGCTTATAACGTGCGGATTTTTGGGTCTGTAGCGCGGGGTGAAGCAGGCGCGGACAGTGACATCGATTTTTTGGTCGAACTCGAACCGCAGCGGACTTTGCTAGATTATATTGCTTTAATTCAAGCGCTGGAAGCGTTGCTGGGGCGCAAAATTGATGTTGCAGAGCCGGAAACCCTGCACGAGTGCATCCGAGAGCAAGTGTTGCGGGAGGCAGTGCCGTTATGAAGGGCGACCGCCTTTACTTGAGCAATATTAAAGAGTGTATCGAGCGGATTGAATCTTACACGCGCGAGGGACGAGATGCGTTCATGCAGACACCGATGATTCAAGATGCGGTGATTCGGAATTTTGAAATTATCGGGGAAGCGACAAAGCGATTGTCTGCGGAGTTGAGAGCGTCTCATCCAGAGGTGCAGTGGCAGCAGATAGCCGGGTTCCGAGACGTGCTGATTCACGATTATTTGAGGGTAAACTTGAATCGAGTTTGGGGGATTGTCGAGCAGAATTTGACGGAATTAAAACAGGTGGTAGACGCGATTTTGCGCGACTTGGATGGAGAGTAATCGGGGGGGGAGGTTATCCTCGTTACCATGCGGAGCCTGGTAACGAGGGGAATCATGCAGACTGCTGTTGATGGCGACATCACCCTGCAGTGTCTCAACTCTTTTCGCTATCTAACATTGCCATCTGACCGGGATCATAGCGATCGCCAGCGACAGCATCAGGCGGAACCGCCGCCTCAATGCGCGCGAGATCCGCATCTGCAAGGCGCACATCCAGAGCGCCGAGGGCTTCCTGCAGCCGGTTGCGCCGGCGAGCACCGATGAGCGGGATGATGTCCTCCCCCCGTGACAGGACCCAAGCAATCGCCACTTGCGCCACACTGGCATTTTTCTCTTCCGCAATCGTGCGAATCGCTTCAACCAGCGACAAGTTATGCTCCAGATTATCGCCGGTGAAACGCGGCAAATGACGGCGAAAATCCTGCGCCGTTTCCGAGCGTTCCTTTGACCAGTGCCCGCTTAACAAACCCCGTGAAAGTACGCCATAAGCTGTAACTGCAATACCCAATTCACGGACTGTTGGGAGAATTTCAGCCTCAATGCCACGGCTGAGGAGCGAGTATTCAATCTGAAGCCAAGTAATAGGATAGACAGCGTTCGCGCGCCGAATTGTATCCGCACCGGCTTCCGACAGACCGATATACCGGACATACCCAGCTCGCACCATTTCGCCAATCGCCCCGACGGTATCCTCAACCGGCACTGCTGGGTCGATCCGAGCCGGCTGGTAGAGGTCAATATAATCGGTTCCCAGACGCTGCAGCGTATAGGCGAGTGAGGTTTTTACCGCAGCCGGACGAGCGTCAAAACCGATGAAACTGCCATTAGGAGAGCGCAGCGCACCGAATTTCACTGCAATGAAAACATCTTCCCGCCGCCTCCCTGCTAGCGCCTCCCGCAGCAGAAGTTCATTATGCCCCATTCCATAAAAATCGCCAGTATCGAGCAAGGTGATGCCGGCATTGAGAGCCGCGTGAATCGTTGCGACGCTCTCCTCGCGGTCAGCCGGTCCATAAAAATCCGACATCCCCATACATCCCAGACCGAGCGCCGGCACAGGTGGGCCGTTTTTTCCGAGCTGACGCATCAACATAGTGACTTCTCCAACGAGCGTGTGCTGGCGAAACTAACATAGATTAATATTAACCCAAGTTGCTACTTAAGGAGGCAGAGCCTCCTTTCTTGGCGTTCCCAGGCGGAGCCTGGGAACGAGGGGAACGAGGGGAAGGATCTAAATAAACCCGCCCCGGCACAGCCCAACACCAGATACCTATTACCTGTAGGGGCGGGGCAAGCCCGAAACTTTCTGTACAGGAAAGGATCTAAATAAACCCGCCCCGGCACAGCCCGACACTCTCTAAAGATTGTAGCATCTCAACGTTATTGATACAGGAAGCTGTAAACTGTATTGAGGCGATATAGTTCAAGGAGGAATCTGTGTCCGAGCGGGTGTTAGTTGTGGGAGCCACCGGCGGTGCTGGGCAGTTAACGGTTGCGAAATTGCTGGAGAAGGGCTTTTTGGTGCGGGTGCTGGCGCGCAGTGCCGGCAAAGCTCGGCAAATGTTTGGCGAGCGCGTGGAAGTCTCTGTGGGAGACATCCGCCAGCCAGAAACGCTGCCACCGGCTATGGTTGATATTGATTTTATCATCTGCACCACCGGCACGACAGCTTTTCCTTCCGCTCGGTGGGAGTTTGACATTCCGCCGCAATTGAGCGGACTGCAACGCTTGCAAGAATGGGGAAAGATTTATCTGGATGCCGCTTACCGCAATGCCAAAGCCAAGAATAGCCCGCAAAAAGTTGATGCGGAAGGAGTCCGCAACCTCGCTGCTGCGGCTCCTCGCTCTTTGCAGCGATTTGTGTTAGTTTCCTCCTGCGGCATTGAGCGCAAAGACAAGCCGCCTTATAGCGTGCTGAATGCCTGTGGCGTACTCGACGCCAAGCAGAAAGGGGAGTCAGCGGTGCGCTCTGGGGGCTTTCCTTATACTATCATAAGACCGGGCCGGCTGATTGATGGCCCTTACACGTCTTACGATTTGAATACGCTGCTGAAGGCGACAACCGGCGGAAAGCTGGGAATTGCCCTCGGCACGGGGGACAAGTTAACTGGACAGACGAGCCGGATTGACGTAGCGGCGGCTTGTGTGGAATGTTTAAAGGTGCCGGTGACAGCCGGAAAAGTGTTTGAAATCATCAGCCAAGGAACGCGCCCGCCGGCGCTCGACTGGGCAGCACTGTTCGCCCAGATAGATTAGTTCTCCCACTCCCTTTGTGGGAGAAGAGATATTCAAAAGTGCGGGGTTGTGTGAGGTGATTGAGGAGAACAAAGGTGAGCGAAGAATCAGAAGTAATTATACTAGCGGTAATGTGCGTGTTGCTAGTGCTGCACTGCGCAATCGGGCTGGCGGCAGCTCAGGTGGCGAAGCGCAAGGGGTTGAATTTTAGCCGGTGGCTGACTTGGGGCTTAATTGGCGGCACTCCCGCTCTGGTTGCAGCCCTTTTGAGCCAGGAGAAACAGCAGTAGGAAGGCAGCGCTAAAAACCCTGGCGATTGAAATCGCGGCTATACAAACAAAGTCCGCCTGCGCGGACTTTTTGAAAGCCGGTGCTAGCTATAAGGTGCGTTTCCTTTGGGAACGCACCCTCCCAGCTATATGTAGGGGCGGGAGAATTCTTTTTAAGGGGAGGTTTTTTGGAGGTTTCGTTGGGAGCGTGCCAATTTGGGATTGTCGCAGAAAAGGTGCCGGTCACACAAACTTTCGCCGGCAAATGCACAAGCTGGCGGGAGGGAAACTCAATATCGCACCTCGGGCTGATGTCTGGAGAATCCTGTCTCTGGTCACAAGTGTTGAATTCTGTCACAAAACTTTACATTTTAGCTTACATTTATCCTGCCCTGAGTAAAAATGCTTACCCAGAGAGAAGTCGTTCTATCCAGTGGACATAGCTGATTTCTTGACACATACAACATTGAAGATAGCGGAGTTTATCTAGTAGCGTAGTCCCCCATTATTTAGGAATATCTACTATCTTTAATATCAGGTAAGCTATCAGCGAAACATAAATTTGTTTGTATAGCTATACTATTTACATTTTTAGTAATCAGCTTGTCCAACTTAAGGTGCATTTTAAGAAACTTCCATAGCAACTCTATGTGCCACCTATATTTGTAGATTTCCATAAGCTCTTCATCGGAGACTTCGGCCCGCTCCAAATTGGTTACCAATCTATACTCAGCAAGCTTTTCAAGATCGCAAAAGTTAACAACTCTATATATTCCTGAGTCCTTGCCTGTCCCAACTAGAAACTGCCCCTTATTTTCAGAAAATTGAAGTTTGTAGTTGTTAGGTATGCGCAAGACAAAATACTTGTTTGACTGCTGGGCGAGCCGTAAAAATTTTAAACTAGAAAAGCCCCGAGCCATTACCCCTAAACCGTTTAGGGGCAAACTAGCTAACATCTCTTTTCCATATCTGTAGTCAGAGTCGTATCCAAAATTTATTAAGTTTTCTTCTGGAACTCCTGTGGTTAAATTTAAGGAGCTAACAAGCTTAACTTGGGAGTATTCTTGCAGCAATAGCAATTTAATTGTTAGAGTAATGACAGTTTAATCAATAGGATACATCTCATATTTTTGGAGGTTTTTTTGACGGCAAATTTCCTCATTAAGTTGTTGATAAAGTTTCAAAAATGGCTCTTGACTTTTGGACGCATTAGCTTTGGAGAAAGTTGAAATATCTAGCTCATAGCCAGTTCTATTTAGTCGCTTGAATATATCTCTCATACTGGTCAAGCTTTTATCCATTGCATAGCTCAACCCTATGGACATAAACAAGCTGGTGTTAAGGACAGGATAATCATTTTTAGGCAAAGAAGCCAAACGATTTTGGACAATCTTAGAGAATGAGTTGAGCACAGGTTATTAACAGGATTGATTTGACAGTAGCCCAAAGCATAGCACGTTTTGGGCGCTTTTTTTATGTCGAATTATTAAGATTAAACACTTGTGGTCTCTGGTTGCGTTCTGGAGTTCTGTTGACCTGAAGTTGATGGGTGGTGCCGTTTACCTGTGGCACCGAAAAATCGAGCAGCCACCGGCTGCCGGCAATGCTCAGGCAGCTGATGGCTGAGAGGTGATTGGTGATTGGTTTTATGTTATCTTTCTGTCTGAATTAATAATTGAGCTTTTCAATTAAGTGAGGACGCCGGCAGCACCTTGACCTGTGGGGCAAGGAGTACCCTACTTAATTGAGTTCAGGTGTGAGCGTGCGGTTTCCTGGCTCCTAAAGAGGCTCCAATCAGGGATGCTATTAAACCCAGTAACGAGCCGAATATAAATCCCCAAGCAGCCTGTGCCGAATTGCGAGCGATGTTGCGAGCTTGAACGGCATCTATATTGGGGGCGTTCAGGTCAGCACCTCCGGGAACTTGTGCCGGGTTGAGGATCTCCCCAGCATTGGAGGCGACAACACCAAAAGCGCCCGACACTCCACTGGCGAGCAGCCAAGCACTAACGGCGAGCGTAGTCGCCCAGAGAATTGCGCCATTGAGCATGGCTGTTTTACTGTTCATCGGGCCACAGGTGCGGGCCATCACCCAACTGCCGAGAAATAGGGCAATTAGCAAACTGATGATTGACCAAATCCCCAACCCCGTACCAACGGCACGCGCATCCGAACCGGCGGCACCGACACTCAACCCGATAGCAGCCCCTAAAGCACTCAAAATCAATTGCGTGCTGATGGCAACGACGATTCCTGCAAAAATCGGCCCCCACCGCACGCGATCGTGGTAGTCAACTACCGCCGCATTGACTACAGGCGGCTGCGCGATATGGTTGGCTGTTCGCTCTGCATATGACATAAACGTTTCAGTCCTTACGCTGTTGTTTTTCTTCCAATAAGACTCACAAAGTGGCTCAAATCCTTAAGTATTAATCGTAAGTAATATTTCTGCTTGCTGTATCTACCCCTGGTTAGAACACCCGCTCCGCCCTCTGAATATTTATTTATGTTTCAATCTATGACGATTTGTGAAGCAACCCGGAGATTTTGTCCGAAGAGTGCTAAGCTATTGCGCATAGAATTTGCACGCTGACATCTCTATCCTCTCGTTCCCAGGCTCTGCCTGGGAACGCTGTCCTGGAGGCTCTGCCTCCTTCGGGCACACAGGAAGATTAAAAGCCTAACAGCTTAGTTCTGACTGTCTCTGGAGCTATTTTGTGGGAAAATGAACCGCTGATTGGCAGAGGTTGACGATTTTTTCCGAAAATTTTGAACGTCGAACATTTCATGGTAGCACAAAAAATAAATTTTGACATACAGCTTAACGAATCAGTCGCAAGAAGGAAGACTCAAGGTCTGGCGCTATCTAGAGTAGAGGATACATAGATGCAGGCAAATCAGGAGAGAATAGCATGGCGCTCTACAAACTGGAGGATTATAATCCCAACTACCGCCAAGAAGCTTTTAATGGCGAGGACATCAAGGAGTTTGATGTTTATGCGGGGGCAAACAACGAGAAGATTGGCTCCGTTCACGACGCGCTAGTTGATGAGACAGGTCGTTTCCGCTATCTGGTGATTGACACCGGCTTCTGGATTTTTGGCAAAAAGGTCTTGCTGCCAATCGGGCGCTGCCGTATTGATGCGGACAACCGGCGGGTTTACGCCACAGGACTTGCGAGCAAAAAGCAAGCTGAAGATTTACCGGAATACGACGAGCGGATGACGGTTGATTACGATTACGAAGAGCGAGTGCGGGGCGTTTATCGCACGCCAACGGCAGAAGAATCAGCCCCTGTGGAGACGACAGCGCCGGTGGAAGCAGTAGGAGTTCCGGGAGTGGCGACTCAACCTGTTCTGCCTCGCCGCGACTCTGATGACCGAGATACCTACACTTACGAGCGAGAGCCGGCACTCTACCAGACAAACGAACACGACCATCAAAAGCTCAGACTCTACGAAGAGCGGCTGGTTGCAAACAAAAACCGTCACAAGACTGGGGAAGTCGCAGTTGGCAAGCGGGTGGAAACCGAAACCGCACGGGTTTCGGTTCCTGTAGAGAAAGAGCGAGTGGTTGTGGAGCACTCGACCGCCAGCTCAGAAACGCCGGTCACTCCTGGCGATCGTGACTTCCGTGAGGGCGAAGTGGCTCGAATTGAAGTCTACGAAGAGACGGCTGATATCCACAAGCAAGCCTTTGTGCGGGAAGAAGTCAGCGTCAGGAAAGAAACCGATCGGGATACGATTGAAACCACAGATCGAGTTCGTCGCGAAAAATTAGATGTTAAGACTGAAGGGCATCCAGCTGTGGACGACCGGCATCTCACGGATCGCTGACTGACTTCGCTGCCGGTTTGAGGTTTTGAGTTTAGCAGCCGCTCAGCTTTCGCCGGCTGCTAATCTCGCTTATGAGTTAATGGCAAAAGGAGGGGATTTGTGATGACTTATCGATTTGGCTGGCTGCCGGCGATGGCAGCAGGGCTGGCTCTAAACACCTGTGCCGGTGCGGCTATTTTTTGGGGAACAGATGCGCGAGTTTCAGCTCAACAGGCGTTTCCTGATGTCAAGCCCGACTACTGGGCCAGCCCGTTTATTCAATCCCTAGCCGAAAGAGGCATTATTGTTGGGTATCTGGACGGAACATTTCGACCGGATCAGCCCGTAGATCGCGACGAGTTTGCGGCCCTGATCCGCAAAGCATTCGAGCGAGAAAAGGTGAGGGAAATTCCTAGTGGGAGTGTCTTTAACGATGTTCCTGATAACTACTGGGCAGCCGCTCCCATCGAGGAAGCGTATGAAACAGGTTTTATGAATGCCTGCACCGGCAACTTGTTTTGCCCGCAAAAGCCAATCCCAAGAGTTGAGGCATTAGCTTCCTTAACCAAGGGACTGAACATGTCTTACCAGCCTTATCCCTCAATAGCAGATCGAGCTCCCGCAACTCCTGTGACGGCCAGCCGAGCGAATCGGCGTCGGGTTCCCAAGTATCGCATAGCGTTTCCAGTGGCGATGACGTCCATGATCCCGCCCGGATTAGTGGCCCAGCGGGCCAGTAAGAAGCGCGCTAGCAGGGACTCACAGCCGGTAGCAACGGTTCAGAATGTGCCGGCGCAAGTTTCGGCATTAAATTTTCTCCAATCCCACTATGCTGATGCCGACCAGATTCCTCGAGATGCCATAGAGCCGGTGGCAGCCGCCACACAAGCCAAGATTGTCGTCAACTATCCGGTGGTGGAATATATCAATCCTGACCAGTATCTCAAGCGGGGTACGGCGGCGGCGATGGTTTATCAAGCTTTGGTAAAACAAGGCAGGTTGAAACCCCTTCCTGACAGTATGGCGGCCTCTCGGTACGTCGTTGCCGGCTCGTCCCAAAACTCAGCTCCCCGAGCTTCTAAATAAGTTCTGAGATTCCCATTCTTATGGATTGGCCTCGCCCTCACCCCGCAGCGTTAAGAACTGCCGCACGATCGTTAATAGCGCACCCTACTTAGATATAGCGGTTCTCAGTTGGATGAACTGCGTCCAGAAAACCCGGTTTCTTTAAGAAACCGGGTTTTTCAGTCCCTCTCAAAGGATGAGAGACGCTAGATATGAAGGCTCCCTCAAACGATAGTGCCGTCGGAAAAGAATATCTGGAACTGCTCAAACGACAGGTCAATAAACCCATCGTTATTCCTGTCCCTGGAACCTGCCGGCCCATCTACGCCCCAGGGATTAAACACGACAATCCGCTCAGCGTCTGAGTCAGTCACATAAACATCCGTAACTGCATACGGGTGATTTGCCACTATCAAACCGGCTGAACTAGCGGCACTTTCTCTGTCAGTAGAGGCCGCTACAAACCGGCCCGCATCAAACGCTTGGCTTATCCGCTCAAACGTGAAGTCCGCAAAGGTGCCGGTGGCGCGGCTATCTCCATCCCTAAACACATCCGCATTGCGGGAAGTCAGCTGGGAGAGCGCCTCAGAAACATCACCCCCCCGGCTAATCAATTCATAGCCATTTGTCGCGTCACCTTTTTGCCACTGCTGCCACGCTGCGTAAGCTTTTTCCAGCAGCGCTATCCAAATGGGCCGGTTATTCGGGTTGCTGGGAACCTCCAGATTTTTGTCCTTAGCGCCGTATATCTCGCCGGCATACACTGCCACATCCTGATTCACTGTCACCCACTGCTCAGCGCCGTTTTCGTAGAAGCGCACGCCGTAGGTCCCGTCGCCGTTATCAAAGATCCCACCGGCAATCGCCTCACTCGATTTTCCTGGATTGTTCCCCGCCACCGGCCTGAACGTTGCGGCAACCGCCGCAATCAAAAAGCTGTCCGCAAACTGATTTTGACTCACCTGCGCAATTTGCGGCACATTTTCGCTGCCATACAGCGGTCCTGTTAGCCGCTGAAGCTCCAAGTTGAAAACCCTGGAATCCCCACTGCCGTCTGTCGCCGTGTACGAAGGATTGTAAGGCTGGACAATCCCGCGAAACCAGCGGTCAACAATCTCCTTGAACGAATCTATTTTTACGGTTCCTAGACTGTTCGCTATCTTGCCCGCATCCTGAATAACCTGTTCCGAAATAAACGCTACATAGGGCGGCAAATCAAACTGCTTCTGATTCCCCACTAAGGCTTTAAAATCTTGCAACTCGGCTGCTGTGATGATATCATTGTCTGTCGATCTGTCAAATATCTGCAACATGTCGTTGCGGCTTAATTGCCCATCTGCCGACAGCGTGAGGGCGTCTGTTCGCACTTCTTCATCTTGCAAGCTGTTCAAGTCGAGGGTTGGGTCTGGCAGCGGTGTCGAAACCAGACGGGCGTTCAAAGTGTAACTTCCTGTGGCGTCTTCATTAAAGCTAGTCACGCGCACGATGTACTCAGTTCCCGCATCTGCAGTGAAGGTCACGGCGGAGTTGAGGTCGCCCCGCGCCCGACCGAAATCTTTGCTTTCCGCCACCGGCATGCCGGTGAGGGCGTCTATCACTTGCAGATAAGTTTCAAACTGACTCGAAGTGGCTCTAATTTGCACAATTTGATCCGCAGGAACGCCTGTCAGCCGGTAGTCATCGCTGTAGGTTCCGGGACGTGTGGGGTTGTGCAAGTCCGTGGTGGCGAGGGAGTTGCTGAGGGAGGAGGAGACGGCGAGGGAAGCAACGATGGGGCTGGAGGCATCTGCCGTAAGGGTGAAATTGCCGGTGCCGGCAATTTTTGCCGGATCGCTCGTCACGCGAATTGCATATCGCACGCCTTCTTGTGCGGTAAAGTTGAGTGAGGAATTGCTGTCGCTGCCGGTGGGGATGGCTTCTCCGGTGAGGGCGTCCACCAGTTCCAGGCGGGGGCTGAATTCGGTGGAGGTGAGGGTGACTTCTACCTGCTGACCGGCTGTTACCTCATCCAGGATGTAGTCTTTGGCGAAAGTCCCCTCTTGCAGGGGGTTAACTTTGTCTTGAAACGACAAACTGCCATTAATGGTATCATCGCCAAGGATGAAGTCAGTCGCTTCAGCGCCGGTTAAGAAGCTGCCGTTTTTTAGGGTGCGGCGCGGCTCCCTGATTCCAGTGGTAATATAGTGTTTGTAGGCTCCCTCGAAGTTGAAACCGGCTGCCTGCAAGTCAGGGCTTGACTCTAAGTACGATCTGACATTAAAATTTTCTGTGGAGGCGCGTCCTTCGTTAATGCCGGTGCTTTCAAAGTGTTCTAGCAGCTGCAGGTTGTTGAGGCGGGCAGCCCGCAAGTCGGGATTGGCATTCCGGTAAAACTGAACATCAAACGCTGGGGAAAAGGGACGACTTTCCGCCAGACCGTAGTTTTCCAGGTGCTCTAACAGCTGCCGTCCTTTCACACCGGCAGCCAGCAAGTCTGGATTCTTGGCGAGATAGTAATTGGGGTCGAAGAAGGGGGATAATTTGCGCTGTTCCGCTAAGCCGGATAGCAGCAGGTGGTCGTAGGCTTGCTCCTGGTTGCCCTGAAAGGCTTGCTGTAAATCGGGGTTGGCTTCTAAATAATATTCTAAATCGATAAAGGGGGAAAATTTGCGCCCTTCCCGCAAGCCATAGTTTTGCAAGTGCTCGAAGAGCTGTTTGTTGGTGGTCAAGCCGGCAGCTTTCAGGTCAGGGTTGGCTTGCCGGTAGAAGTTGAGGTTGATGAGCGGGGAGAAGGGACGCCCTTCGTTGAGGCCAAACTGCTGGAAGTGAAGCCGCAGTTGTTGGTCAGCTGTCAGACCGGCTGCTGCTAAGTCTGGGTTGGCTTGCCGGTAGTAATTGACATCGAATAAGTCTTTGGCCACAGGTTGTTGCTGCTCGATTAGGGAGTTATGTAATATTATTTTAACGTGCCGGTGGTGAGTCGTAGTCGTAGCGTTACGGAGTAACGCTACTGGGAACGAGGGGATAGACGGAATATCAAGAAAGCAGGTTTCTTTAAGATTCGCTTTCTTTGGGTGCGTGCCGGTTTAGCACGCACCTGAATTCTAAAGGGATGAGAGGATTTCGTCGTCCGTGGACAAGTCCACTTCGGCGCTGTCCCGACCGGCAGCCAGGTAATCGTTCTCGAATGAGTCTTTCAGCCCAGAAACCAGGTCAAATTCTGGTGTCCAGTTCAGTTCAGTCATGGCTTTGCCGACACCGGCAAAGAAGTGCTGCACTCGCATCGGGAAAGCTTTGCGCTTGCCGAAATCAAATTTTTTGGGATCGTAATGCACGATTTGCACTGATTCAGGGGATTTGCCGGCGGCGGCGGCGCAGGCGCGGGCTAATCCGTCGAAGGTGACGTAGCGCTCGCCAGATATATTATATATCTGACCGATTGCTTTTTCATTGCCGAGTGCGGCGGCCATCGCACCGGCCAAGTCTTTGCAGTGACCCAGCTGCGTGAAGTGCAGTCCGTTTCCGGGGATGGGAATCGGGCGATCGCGGACGATGCGGTCGAAAAACCACGCTTCTAAATCGTTGTAGTTTTGAGGGCCATAGATATACGTCGGGCGAATGGCAGTAAAGGGCAATCCCTGTTCTGCTAAGTAAGCTTCCGTTTCGTATTTGCCCTTATGCCGGCTTTTCGGGTCAACCGGATCGCCCTCAATATGGGGCATCTGGTCAGATTTCTGGTAGACGCCGGCGGAACTCATATATATAAAGTGCCGCACCCGACCTTTAAATATCTCTGCCAGGGGTTGGGTGTCGCTCAGTTCGCGGCCATTGTTGTCATAAATGGCGTCAAATTCTTCCCCAGCTAACTTTTCTTTCAGTTGGGCGGCGTCGGTGCGGTCGCCGTGAATTTGCTTGACTCCTTCTACGGGTGCCGGCTTGTTGCCGCGATTGAAGAGCACCACGTCGTGCCCTCGCTCGATCAGGATTTTTGTCAGATACACCCCGATAAACCGAGTGCCGCCCATCATTAAGATTCGCATTTTTCTTCTCCCTCTCTCTTGGCCGGTAGAGGCCACTATCTTGCAGTTTGCCCTTAGCTATATTATATCAGATCCGGTGGCTTTTGGTGTGGCAGATAGGAGCGGTATCGCTCATATCCTTCCCTGTGTGGGGGCGGGTTTATAAATATTCTCGGCTTTTCCGATAAATTGCTGGCGAACCCGCGCCTACAAGCCTTTATATACAAAAGCGATCGGACATGATATCACACCTTGTCGGGGCGGCGGGATGCCGGCCCTTTGCTAAAGTTTCAGCTGAGTCACGGCAATTTTACCAGAAAAGCAGACATCCACATCGGTGCCGGCTGCCCGCCGGCGTTTGGCGTATTCTCCCACATAGTAATATTCATCGCCCTCAACTCGGTAATTCACCGGCAGCGGTTCGGTGCACGCCGGGCAAAACACCACCTCTGGATCGGGTTCTCCTGGCAGCAGATGAGGCAAATTCACATTCCAGAACGTTCCCGCTTCCAGGGGGCGGGTGAGTAAATCTGCTAGCACACCGGCAGTCCACCGCGCCGCGAGATCCCAGTCAACAAGTCGGCTTTTGCGGTAGTGGGAAATGGCGACTCCCCCAATCCCGTGCAGCGCCGCTTCCCGCGCCGCCGCGACGGTTCCTGAAATGTAGATATCCGCCCCCAGATTGCCACCGGCATTGATGCCAGACAGCACCCATTTGACATCCGGGCAGAGATGTGTTATTGCCAGGCGGGTGCAGTCGGCGGGGGTGCCGGCAACGGCATACTCGGTGGCTGAGCGCTGGTGGACGCGGATCAGCGAGGTGGTGACTCGATGGCCACATCCCGACCACTCCTCTTTGGGCGCGACGAGGATGCCGGTGCCGTTGAGGGCTTTGTGCAGCGCCCGAATGCCAGGGGCGTCGATGCCGTCGTCGTTGGTTAATATTAGTGTCATCTGTCGTTCTGTCAGTCAATCCTAGATCGCAGCACCAACTTTCCAGCATATCTTCAATTCGCCGGCGCTGCACGCCACCCCGCCCAACATGTTAATTTTTGTTACAATCCGGTTCGCTGTTCGTTTATATGAGAGAAGATAAGAAATTAATTGGCTGTAATATCAGGTGCGAACCAGGAGAAGGACTGATGTATGTTTACGCTACGCCTGAGTGCAAACGAAAGGCAAAGCAGTACAATGTAGAGGACGTGGTTGACAAACTTTGTGAGGAGGAGAACCCCCTGTCGCGCTTCAGGAGGTTCTCTCATGTCTACTTAAAAAAGACAGTGGACAGAAATCTCAGACTGATTGCCAAGCTCGTCGAAACCTCGGAGCGCGAGCCGGTGCTGTGCTTGCTCGATATTCTCAAACGCGGGGATGCAGAATATGAAAAAGACTTCTGCTTTGAACCAGAAAGCTTTGGCGAGAATCGTTTAGAGCCTTTGCTGGAGATAGAACAGCTGCGGGAGTGGCTGAATGAACAGCAAAATTTGCCAGAGGTTTCGGAGAGCCAAGCCCAGCGGATTCCAGAGGAGTTACGTCTTTGGCTAGAGCGGCCAGAGTGGGGGCTGGAGGCCCAAGAACTTGTCATCTGTGAGAGCGAGGAATGGGTTCGCCGGTTCAAGCTAGACACAATCAAACTGGACTGGTATTTCTACTGGGAGATTGTTTTCAAGCTCATTGAAAATACCAGCAGTGAGAGCCAGGAATTGGCCGAGGAGGAAACTGAGTGGCGGGGAGTGAAGCTGTGCGGAAATACCGACGGGCGGTATGTGCTGTTCAGCCGGATAGAAACGGCGGAAACAGCGGACACAGCGGCGCGAAAAGTCATCTTTCTGCTGGCTCCATTTAATCGCAAACCCGCGCCAAAAGAAATAGAAGAAGTGCGGCGGGGAACCAATATTTTCCCATTAGATAGCAGCCTGCTGTCGGGAGCGTTAGCGCTGAAAGACTTGGCCCCCTATGCCCGACGTTCCTATCCGGGCTATATGCTTTACGATAAGGAAAGCTGGCGTGAAATAGAGTGCGATGATGAGGCAAATATAGCTCTCTCAGCTGAAGAGGAGCAAATTCTACTGTCGGTGTCAGCGCCGGGGAACAAATCCCTGCCAATCTTTATTAATGGACGAGCCGGCAGCGGCAAGTCTACCATTCTATTTTACCTGTTTGCCGACTATTGCGCTCGCCACCAGGAGTATTGCCAACAGCAGGGAAAAAGCTTCGGTGAGACACCCCACCCCCTGTTCCTCACTTACAGTAAAAGCCTGCTAGAGATCGCTCAGAAGGTGGTGGGCCGGATTGTCGCGTCCCATCACAAGTTTGTGGCGAAAAGGACGGAAGAGAGCCAGAAACTTTCTGCTGAGAACTTGCAGCCACTTTTCAAGACATTTCGGGATTTTATCCTAGACCTGCTTCCGCCAGACGAGCGCGATCGCTTCCAGCCAGAGAAGGAAATTTCATTCTATCACTTCCGGGAGCTCTACAAGAAGTGCAAGCTGCCAGAAGCGAAAGATAAAGATTGCCCTCCCGAACTCTGCTGGCACATCATCAAAACCTTCATCAAAGGGTACGATCTCGACGAGGAAGTAGACCCGGAATACTACCGGTCGTTTGTGCCCAGAAGAGAGCGCACTGTAGATCCGGAGCTGTTCAAAAAGATTTACAAAACCATTTGGGAGAGGTGGTACAAAAATCTGACAGCGGCGGATAGCGAAGGCTACTGGGACGATCAGGACTTGGTGAGAAAAGTTCTAGAATCCGGGAGTTACCCTCACGACTACACCGCCATCTTCTGCGACGAAGCTCAGGACTTCACGAGTTTGGAGCTCAAGCTAATCCGACAGCTGTCAGTTTTCTCCCAGTATGACTTTGGATACCAGCCGGTGCCCAGTTTGCCCTTTGCATTTGCCGGCGATCCGTTCCAAACCTTAAACCCGACGGGATTTCGCTGGGAAAGAGTTGGGTCTTCTTTCTATAGCGAAGTAATCGCCAACCCGATCGGTGGCAAGAAGCTGGATCTCGAAATGAACTTTCAGCAGCTAGAATTAAACTACCGCTCCAGTCGCCCCATCGTCCGGCTCACCAATTTGATACAGCTGTGGCGCTGCGTTCGCTTTGGGCTAGACGACCTCAAACCCCAGAAACCCTGGCAGAATAAAGACAGTTCCCTGGAGCCGCAAAAGTTCATATTGGGCGAAAACCTCTCCCTGGAAAAGCTGAAAGCCCACATTCAAAAGAAGCCCATCTTTATTATACCTTGTGAGGCGGGCGGCGAAATCGACTACATCCGCAATGACGAGGTTCTGCACGAGATATTCCCGGACGTGACAGAGGAGAATCCGCCTGAGAACCTGTACAGCGCTATCAAAGCAAAGGGACTGGAGTTCCCTCTGGTTGTCCTCTATAAGTTTGGAGACGAGCTTCACAAAAGATACAGCCACAAGGTGGTTTGGGATAGTGCCGGCGAGCGCTCAGACCATTTAGTGGGGCTGGAATACTTTTTCAACAAGCTGTATGTGGCTGCCAGCCGCGCGATGTCAGACTTGTTTGTGATAGACTCAAAAGAAGGAGATCGCATGCTTTGGCAGTACGCCGGCGGCTCCGAGATAGAGCGATTCCTGCAGCTGGCTAGCGGTGGCGCAAACTGGAAAGACCTTGTGGGAACCCTCGCCCTTGGCGAAGATATAGCAGCGCTAGATAAAGATAACCGGCAGTCTCAAGCTGAGCAGTTGAAAAAGCGGGGGATGCAGGAAAAAGACCCGCAAGACTTGCGAGCCGCCGGTAAATTCTACAGAGCGCTTGGGTGTGCAGAAGAAGCCAAACGCTGCGCTGCGTCCGCCTTGAAATTCGACCGGCAATACAGGGAAGCCGGTCAGCTTTTCCTGGAACTCGGCGAACAAAAGCTGGCTTGGGAATGCTTCTGGGATGGACTGTGCTGGCAAAATTTGCTAGAATGGCACTTGGGAGATCCTGAGGGCAAGAGAGAATACCGCCCCCTGGTTGAGTTCATGGCTGAAACCCCAAAAACCCAAGAGGGGATTAACGATTTTACAGAATTCCTGGAAACCCTTGAACTCGAACAGCTCAAAGAGAATCGCAAGCGCCAGCAATGGCAGAAAGCCGTGGGAGAGTATGCGGGTCTAATCCAAGGTTTGACGATCTTCCAGCAAGTTCACCAGCCAAACTGGCAGCGGTTTGGGGACATCGTAGAAAAGTTGGCAGAGGCTCGCTATAGTGGAATGCGCGAGCTAGCGGGAGACTGTTTCTTCCGCACCGGCACCCGCGAGAACCTGGAACGCGCTGTGGAGTGCTGGGAGACTTGCGGCGCAACGCAAAAGCGCGAGTATTACTTGGCTAAAGCTGAGTTAAGTAAACTTCTTCCAGAGCGCCTGGAATATTTGGAAAAGGCAAAGGATTTCCAGCGCCTGCTGGGAGAGTGGGAGCGTGCCGGCAAACCAGTCACCCCGCTGTGGTCAAAATATGTTGAGCCGATTCTGGACAGCCAGAAGCGTTACGCGGATCTGGCTGAGTGTTTAATTCGCGGGAATCAGTGGCTCAAAGCCATAGAAGTGCTGGAAAAACACCCAGAAACCGCAAGTTTGGGCTTTTATGTCGTGCGGGAGCTGGCTGGATCGAACCTAGCGGCAGAGAATTTTCTGGAGGATATGTGCCGGCGCTACGAGAGATTCATCAGCACCCATGTCCTCGCCAATCCCAACTGGCTGCAGCACGTTTCGGCGCAGGATGTGGGAGCCGCACTGGAGAAAACGGGAGAGCTGGTGGCCACCTTAAAGTTTTACGAGGGATTCACTGAAAGCCGCGACCAAACCCTGAAACAGTTGGCGCGTCAGCGATGGCTGAAGAACAAGATAAAGCAGGCGGATTACCACCAGAATAAAGGAGAAACGAACAGATCGGAAGAAATCCGGGCGGAAATTTTACGCAAGGCAAATGAGTGGCGAATTTCGACCGCCCGACTGATTTGCCGGCACGCCGGTGCGCCGGTGCGAGAATTTTTCCTGGATGGCAGCAGCCGGTACAGAATTGGGCGCTTCAGTTCGGAAGCCGGTCGCGACGATATCATCGACCTGCAAAAATTCCCGCAAGGCGAGTATATCTCCCGCAGTCACGCTGAAATTTATCAAGAGGGCGGGGAGTGGAAAGTCTTAGATACAGGATCGCGCGCAGGGGTGTTCATTCAGCGTGCCGGTCAGGAGCGCCGGCATGCTAAAGTTGATGTGCCGGAAATTATAAAAGCCGGTGATGAGGTTGTTTTTGCCACTATTCCCTTCCTGTTTCAAACACCTTGAAACCGGGCGGATAAGCGGGGAGCCCTAGCTGGACATTCCTGCGATGAAGAACCCCACCCCCCAACCCCCTCCCCGCACGCGGGGAGGGGGAGCAACAGGGGATGACCCTCGTTCCCCGGTCCCTCAGGGGAGATGCCCAAAAGGAGGCTGCGGATATATCTCGTAGGACAGGCGTCGCGCTTGCGCGCCGAAGGACGCTAACGCCTGTGCCAATCTGTCCCCGTTTCCTTGAGAGCGAGCGAGATGACATTTTTCCCTGCAGCTGTTAATATACTGCAGAGTGCGAGAAAATGGAAACAAAACGTTTCCCCGCCAAACCACACAGAAGCTAAGTTAAACCACCCAGTTTAGCCCAATGACGCCTCTAGATTACACCGCAGAAACCCTCCCCGAACAACTCCCCCAGCTGAGTGACGAGCAGCTGAAACGGGAGTATTTGAATTTCCTGAAATGGACAGGACCCCTAGCGCAGATGTTGGCGCGTGCCGGTTCGCAAGACCAAGCGCTGCGAGCGGTAAAATTAGCCCTAGAAGTGGACTGGCAGCTGGGGGCAAAGCTAGCAGGAGCCGTCAAACCGGAATTTCAGGCGAAAACAGTAGAGCGAGTGGCTAATTTAGACATTCCCCAACACCTGAAGCTGAGACTGTTAGGACTCACCGGCTCTGACAGCGCTATCTCGCCCGTGGAGCAAGCCTTGAGCGCAGAAGACTACGATCTTCGCTCCAGCGCTGTCGAGGCATTAGGCAAAATTGGATCGGAGGCGGCGGCTCGCCGGCTGCTGCAAGTTTTGGACGCCGAAAACTCCGGAATTCGCCAGAGCGCTTTCGAGGGGCTAGGGGAAATTGCCTCGCCAGCAACAGAGCCGCTATTGCTGCTCGCCCTCAACGACGAAGACGTAGCAATCAGCGCACTGCTAGCGCTGGTGAAAATCAGCCCAGAAGCCGGCGCAACCGGATTGCGGCAAGTGTTAAACCATCAAACTGAGCCGGTTCGCGAAGAGGCGAAAAACCTCTTAATCGGCGGCGAAGAAATCAGCTCGCCGGCGTGGGTGGCGGCACTCGTGCGAGCCCTGAGAGATAGGGATTCTGCAGTTCGCATTTATGGGGCGACGGGGCTGCACGAAATCGGCTACACCTTGCGGAGAACCGGCAGCTCACCTGCAGTGGAATCCCTGATTGAAGCTTTGGGCGACGAAAACCCAGAAGTTCGCCGGTGGGCGGCTGCAGCCTTAGGGCGAATTGGCACCCAAACCGCAGTGCCGGCGCTCATAGAAGCCCTCAGCGATGAAAACCCCAAAGTTCGCAACTCCGCTGCTAGTGCGCTGTACGAAACCGGCTCCCCAGCTGCCGCGCCGGCGCTCACCCAAGCCCTCAACGATACCGAGCGGTTGGTGCGCGCTTCCGCAGCAGAAGCCCTCGGCAAAATTGGCTCCGAATCAGCCGTACCCGATCTCGTGCGAGCCCTAAATGATGAAAACCATACCGTTCGCGAGAGCGCAGCTTCTGGCTTGGGAAAAATCGGCACACAAGCTGCAGTCGAGGCGCTGATTCAAGCCCTCAGCGATCGAAACCCTCACGTTCGCGCCAGCGCTGCAGTAGCCTTAGGAGAAACCGGCTGTGAGGCTGCAGTGCCGGCACTCTTAGAAGCCCTGAAAGACAGGGACTCGCAAGTTCGCGACAGCGCTGCAGTGGCATTAGGAAACATCGGCTCCTCAGAAGCAGTGCCGGCGCTCGTGCAAACCTTACTCGACGATATGTATATCGATTCTGGATACGATTTTAAAGTTCGTTCCGAAGCCGCCAAAGCCCTAGGGAAAATCGGCTCCGAAACCGCAGTGGCAGAACTCGTGCAAGCCCTGAACAACCCAGATGCTTTAGTTCGCGAAATCGCTGCCTATGCCTTGAGGAAAACCGCCACACTCGCTGCAGCGCCGGCACTCCTGCAAGCGCTGAAAGATGAAGACTACCACGTTCGCGCCAGCGCTGCAGTCGCCTTGGGGAATATCGGCTCCGAAACCGCCGTGCCGGCGCTGATTGCAGCCTTCAGAGACGAAAAATGGATGGTTCGGGAAGACGCCGCCGAAGCCGTGGGGAAAATCGGCGCTAAATCCGCCGTGCCGGCACTGCAGAAACTTTTGAATGAAGAGTCCCCCGAACTTCGCCGCAAGGCGGCTGAAGCCTTAGGGAAAATCGGTTCCGCAACAGCACTTCCCGCCCTGCTGGAAGCGCTGAGCGACGAACACTATAAGGTGCGCCAGGAAGCCGCCGAAGCCTTAGAAAAAATCGGCACCTCAGCCGCTGTAGAAAGCCTCCTGAAAGCGTTGAGCCACCCCAATTCCAGGGTGCGCTGGAAAGCTGCCGAAGCCCTGGGCGAAGTCAGGTCGCTCGCCGCCGTGCCGGCACTGCTGAAAGCCCTCAGAGATGACGACTCTGATGTTTGCCGCAGCGCTGCAAAAGCCCTAGGTAAAATCGGCAGCCCTGAAGCTCTGCCCAGTCTTTCCCCACTCCTGCGGAGTGAAAACCGATTTGTAATTTCCGCCGCCCTCGATGCCATCTCTGCGATTCAAGAGCGTTGCGGTTATTACAATAAGGCACTTTTATGAACCGCCAAGACGCCAAGAGCGCCAAGTTTTAGAAGGGGGAGCATCTATCCGATGAAATCTCAAAATTATCTTGACAAAAACGCCCGGAAACTGCTAGAATGTCTGGCAAGTGGAAATCGCCTGAGTCGCCGGCGCGCCGCCCGCGCCTTAGCGCAAATCCCCACAGACGCAGCTGTTACCGGGCTGCTGGGAGCGCTCAACGATTCAGACTGGGAGATTCGCGGTTTGGCGGCGTGGGCGCTCGGGCAAATCCGCACCGGCACTGCCATGACCGGCTTGCGGCAAGCCCTCAGCCACCCAGACCCGACCGTTCGCCAGTGGGCGGTTTGGGCGCTGGGGGAAACCGGCACCGGCGCGGCAATTTCTGTCGTGCTGGAAGCCCTCCAGCATGAAGACTTTGAAGTTCGCTGGCGGGCAGCTTCCGCACTGGGAAAAACCGGCAATTCTGACTATATTTCCCCCCTGCAGTCAGCCCTCAGCGATCGGGAGCTAGAAGTTCGCGGAAAAGCCGCTGCAGCCTTAGGAAAAATCGGCTCTCCCACCGCAGTTGCGGCGCTGCTGGGAGCCCTCACGGATGACGATTGCGTTCGCTGGAAAGCCGCTTCTGCCTTAGCGGCAATGGGCTCAGAGGAGGCTGTCGCTGGGTTGCTGCAACAGCTCAGCCATCAGGACTCTGAGATTCGCGGAGTTGCTATCTGGGCGCTAGGAAAAATTGGCTCTCCGCCGGCTATTGCCGGTTTGCTGCGCGCCCTCAACAGTGGGGATTCCTCTGAGCGCACAAAAGCCGCTGAAGCCTTAGGGGAAACCGGCAGTGAAGTGGCAATTTCCGCCCTGCTGGGAGCCCTCAGCGATGCGGACTTTTATGTTCGCTGGAGAGCGGTTTCTGCCTTAGGACAAATTGGCTCGCCGGCGGCAATTTCCGGACTGCTGGGAGCCCTCGAAGATGAAACCTCCTCAGTTCGCGGCTCAGCCGCTACCGCCTTAGGCAAAATTGGCTCAGAGTCAGCCATTCCCGCACTCGCGCGAGCCCTCGACGATGACAGTTCGTCTGTTTGCCAGAGAGCCGGTGAAGCGTTGCAAAAAATCGGAACCCCAGCCGCACTCGCCGCACTGCAGCCAAATTCTGTTGAAGCTGGCAGCAGCGCCCAAGAAGAACAAGAAACCTCCCCTGAAACTATTATAGCAGAAGTTCAGAGCGATAAACTGCCCAAACTCTTCATCACCGGCTGTGCGGAAGCAGGCGCTCGCATCCTCTGCAAAATAAGAGGGCCATTCATCAAACATCTCATTTCGATTGGCAGCCCTGGCGCACCGCTCCCCCACGGGTACAGCCAAGTCCCCCACCGGCTGCGGCTGGAATTTAACGACATCCACGCGCCAGACAGCGACCCGGAATTAGTTCTGCCCACCGTTCAAGATATACTCAAAGTAATAGACTTCGCATCCTCAGTTTCGCAGTTCGGCGGGCACCTGCTCATCCACTGCCAAGCCGGCATCAGCCGCTCCTCAGCAGTAGCCTTAACAGTTTGCGCCCACATCCTGGGTGCCGGGAAAGAAAAAGAAGCCGTGGATTACATCCTAGCCGCCCGACCTCAAGCCCTCCCTAACTGGTGGATAGTAGAATTAGCAGATGAAGCCTTGAATCGAGATGGCCGGTTAGTGCGAGCCCTTGAAACCTCAGGCATCTATCCAGGGAGAAACTAATATCCAACCTCTTGGCGTCTTGGCGTCTTGGCGGTTCCTTAAATAAAATCCCCTCCCTCCCTTCCCAAAACTCAAAACTTTTTTTACAATATCAGCAAGGAGAAAGCCGCTAACATGACAGAGCAACGCGACACCGATTCACCCCCATCTGATTCCGTAAAATTGGACAAGCCGGCGGCTCAGCCCCTGAGCGCTGAGCCAGGAGATAATTCCCCCCGCAGCCGCATTGCCGGCATCTGGAAAGACGCAACCGCACGCTTCCAGCAACTCGCGCCCCTAGAGCGAGTGGGGCAAACAGCTGTCAGGTGGTTTAATGTTAGCGAAGATCGGGTTGCCGAGATTTTGGAAACCGTTCGGGCTCAACTGCCCACCACAGAAGCCCTCCTGATTGGCAAGCCCCAAGCCGGCAAAAGTTCCATTGTGCGGGGGATGACAGGAGTTTCTGCAGAAATTGTCGGTCAGGGATTTCGCCCCCACACGCAACATACCGAGCGCTACGCCTATCCGTCAAAAGACCTGCCCCTGCTAATTTTCACCGATACCGTTGGACTGGGAGATGTCAGCCAGAACACTCAGACCATTATACAGGAACTGGCAGGAGATTTGCAACAGCAAACTCGCTGCGCCCGAGTCCTGATTCTCACTGTCAAAATCACTGATTTCGCCACCGGCACCCTGCGAGAAATTGCCACTGAGTTGCGCCAGAAGTATCCCAACATCCCCTGTTTGCTGGCGGTGACGTGCTTGCACGAACTCTATCCTGCCGGCACAGCCGATCATCCCGCCTACCCGCCCGAATATGAGGAAGTCAGCCGAGCCTTCGCCGCCATTCAAGAAAGTTTTGCGGGGCTGTACGATCGGGCGGTTGCGATTGACTTCACCCTGGAAGAAGACGGGTACACGCCCGTATTTTATGGCTTAGACGCGCTGAGAGACACCCTAGCAGACTTGCTGCCAGAAGCGGAAGCCGGTGCGATTTACCAGCTATTAGATGAAGAAGCCGGCAGGCAGCTGAGTGACCTCTACCGCGATGTCGGACGCCGGTACATTTTGGCATTTTCCATTATGGCAGCCGCCCTGGAAGCCGTGCCGCTGCCACTCGCCAGCATGCCGGTGCTGATTGCCTTGCAAGTCTCGATGGTGAGTTTGCTGGGGAGACTGTACGGGCAAACACTAACTGCATCGCAAGCTGGGGGAGTTGTCAGCGCAATTGCCGGCGGTTTCCTCGCCCGCGCAGTCGGACGGGAATTAATCAAATTTGTGCCCGGAATAGGCACCGCAATCGCCGCCTCTTGGGCGGGTGCGTACACCTGGGCGCTGGGCGAAGGTGCCTGCGCCTACTTCGGCGATTTAATGGGGGGCAAGAAGCCAGATACCAAGGTCATTCAGTCCGTAATGCGACAGTCTTTTCAAACAGCAAAAGAGCGGTTTAAGGAAATCAAACGCTGAGCGCTTCTCCCCACCTGTAGGGTGCGGAGCGCGAAGCGTAACGCACCCGAAAATTTATTATACAAAATTGCTATTTTCCGGGCGATTATAAATCGCGGCTATACAGACAAAGCCCGCCTGCGCGGGCTAAGAGAAGAGCGATATTTTCAAAATATGCGCGGGTTTTCCCTCGTTCCCAGGCTCTGCCTGGGAACGCCTGAAAGGAGGCTCTGCCTCCTTCTCTCCCACCCAATAAAATCTTTAACAAAAGGGGATGCCAAACTTATTCAAAGAAAATCAAATGGCGAGCGCTTATCAACACCGGCAATACTTTGCGCCGGTCCATCAGAAACATTTCCTCGTAGGTAATTATACATCCAATGTCCTTGGAGGGCAGGCGAGACGCCTGCCCTACGGTTTGTCGGTGCTTACCCGGCAGGACCGGCATCTTGCCTGTCCTATAGGCGATCCACATAAATGCCGGCACGGCTAACTGCAAAGTCTGACAGTACCGGCGCGTTTGGCCCGACACACGCCTCGAATTCATGAGCCAATCTATCAAGGAGCGCATCAAACTCTTCATCCTCCTGTAACGATGCCTTATCTTCCAATCCCCGCTGTTTTGAGGTTGAACCTTCTCCAAGCAAGGTTAGGACTTCAACAAAATCAAGCACCTCCAGGAGTTTGGCTTCAGGGAGAAGATGGAGCCGGCGCACAATCTCTTCAATTATAACTTTCATCATTCCTCCCCCTTTAGATAGGGATCGAAAAACCATCCCAGAAGTGTTACAACTAGCAGTATAACAACTCTACCCAAAACAAGCAAGAGACAATGGTGCGATTAAAACTGTGGCAATGGCTCGTGCTAGCACTGCCGGTCGCCAGCATCATCATCTTCCTGATGGTAGCAGCGGGGCAGCAGATTAACCAGTGGGGCATTAACTGGATTTGGGGCGTATTCACCCTCGCCTTAGTTGGCTGGCGCTGGCTGCTGGTGAGGTGGACTCGACCGGCATTCGAGCCGGTGGAAGCCCTGGTGGCGGAAGTCAGCAAAGAAATAGAACCCCCTGCAGGCAGTACCGCCCCCCTGCCGGCACCAGATGAGGCGGCAATTAAAGCGCAAACCGCACTCCAAGACATCCTCAAAGCCTCACAAAACGACCCACCGGCATGGGATGACTGGCAAACCTTCTGGCAGCGGTGCCAGGAACTTGTCACCGCCATCGCCGGCATCTACTATCCCGAAGATAACTATCCCCTGCTCAACATTTACGTCCCCCAAGCTTACGCCCTGATTCGCGGAACATTAGACGACTTAGATCGCTGGATGCAACAGTTATCCCCCGCGCTCAATCAAGTCACAGTTGGGCAGGCGTACCAGGCATACGAAATTTACCAGAAGCTGGAACCCTCCGCTCGCAAACTTTCCAAAGCTTGGAACTGGGCGCAGTGGCTCCTCAACCCAGCCGCTGCAGTAGCAGCACAAGTCAGCCGGCGTTCCAGCAACCGCGCAACTCAGGAACTCGTGGTGAATTTGAGCCAGCTTCTGCGGGAAGCCGCCCTGCGCAACCTGTGCCGGCAGGCGATTGCCCTCTACGGAAGCCGCACCCTGCCGGCGGCTGCATTTCCCACTCCCGCACCGGCACTGGCAAAAGTCAAAACCCAAACCCTGCGAGACATCCTCGAACAAGCCGAACCCGTCGAAACAGTTGAGCAAAAACCCGTTACTATTCTGCTCGCGGGGCGAACCGGAGCCGGAAAAAGCAGCCTGATTAACACCCTATTTCAAGCCGATCGCGCAACCGTCGATATTTTGCCCAGCACCGAGCGGATTGAAAATTACCGCTGGCAAACTGAAACGGGAGAAAGCCTGACGCTCTTGGACACCCCCGGTTACGAACAAGTTAACCGTGAGGATTTCCGGGAATTAGTGCTTGAGTCAGCCAAAAAAGCCGATTTGTTGCTATTAGTCAACCCTGCCGGAGATCCCGCCTTGCAAATGGATGTAGACTTTCTCAAAGATATCAAAACACAAGTTGCAGATTTACCCGCACTCGCTATTATTACCCAGGTAGATCGCTTGCGTCCAGTGCGCGAGTGGCAGCCGCCCTACGACTGGGTGTGGGGCGAGCGCCCCAAGGAAAAAGCCATTCGGGAAGCCACCCAGTATCGCGCTGAACTCCTCGGCGAGTTTTGCCAGCGAGTCCTGCCGGTGGTCACCGCCGACAGTAAAGCCGGTCGAGTCCCCTGGAATGCCAACGTCCTGTCATTAGCGCTGCTAGAAGAAATATCGCCGGCAAAACAGCTCCGCCTCGCCCGCTTTTTGCGCAATCTGGACGCTCGCACCGCCGCCGCCGCCAAAATCATCGACCGCTATACCTTCCAGATGGCGACAGCCCAAGGCGTGACCGCACTGCTCAAAAGTCCCGTCCTCCAATTCCTCAGCACACTCTCCACCGGCTCTCCCACCCTAGCCTATCTGCTCGCAGAGAAAATTCCCGCCGAAAAGCTGCCGGTGGTTATTGGCAAATTGCAGATGGCTTATGAGCTGTTCGAGCTGTTTAACACAGACGATTCTAACCCGCTCAACTTTGACCTGCGCTCCCTCTGGCCACTGCTGCAAGAAAACTCCGCCCCACCCGACCGCAATGCCTGCGCATTCGGTCACGCCCTAGTGGAGTTCTGGACTCAAACCCTCACAGTTGAGCAACTCCGGGAGCGCTTTGAATACTATCTCAAGCAGGTTTGAACAGTAGGCCGACAAAACTCAACCGAACATCAAGAAACCAGGTTTTTAAATTAACCTGGTTTTCTGAGAAACCCGGTTTCTTTAAGAAACCGGGTTTCTGGGCCGGAGTTCATCCAACTGAGAACCGCTATATCCGCGATGTTAGGCTTACTTATCTGAGCAGACTTGTGAGCCGGCACCGCGCCCCATCACAGCATCGTCTCCGGATAAATCAGCTGATACCCCGCCGCCTTAATCTTCTGATTAGACACCAGTGCGTTATAAGGAAAAACCTGTTTCTCTGAAGGATTCCACGAAACCTTCTCCCAACCGTGACGAGCGCAGAGCCGGTCAAGCAATTCGCGGCGGGTGAGCGGAGTGTCATTCACCAAATTGTAAATTCCTTGGCATTGATGCAGGCGGGCAAACTCCAAAACCCCAACAATATCATCCAGGTGAATCCAATTGGAGATATCGTCACCGGCACCCGGGCGAGTCGTGCCGGCAACCCTGCCGAAAATCTTGGCCAGCTCCCGACCGGGACCGTAAATTCCTCCCAGGCGCAAGATGCAAACCCGCAGGTTTTCACCCGCCGCCCCCAGCAGAACTCGCTCCGTCGCGCACAAAATTTCACCGTTCTCATTGACCGGCGCTACCGGCGTTTCTTCACTCACCGGCTCACCATTCCTGTCCCCATACACCGAATAGCTGCCGGTGTAAAGCAGATGCCGCACGCTGGGAGTTTGCTTTAGCACCTCCACCAGGTTTTTTGCCGTTTCCAGATAGGTTTCCCGATATACGCTGCCATTCGCTGCGCCAACACTCAACAGCACAACATCCTGGTTTTCTGCGGCTTCCTTCAAGGCGGCTGAGTCATCCCCTCTCGCCACCACCACGCGCTGCGCCACCTTTTCCAGTTCAGCGACGCGCGCCTCCCTCGTCGTAGTTGCCGTCACGACATGACCGGCACTGCGCCACAGTCGGGCAACAGCAGTTCCAACGTAGCCACAGCCGATAATTGCGATGTTCATCCGTATCCCCCCAAGTGTTCCTGCAAGCCATTCCTGCCAGCCGGTGCAGTGTGTTCTTTGGGTAGAATATAACGAACTGGTGACTCCCCACTGACACCGGCACCCTTTGGCGAATGGCCACTCCCGGGCGCATCAACCCTGGGGCCAACTCTCACCTTGGCCAGTGCGCCCAGTTAAGGTTTTGCGCATTTAAGTTGCACTATCCATCTCTATCCCTCGTTCCCAGGCACTGCCAGGGAATGCGGCTCTATCGTATTTGCCTACTTCCTATAACAAGCAGATTAAAAGCCTAACAGCTAAGTCGGGCCTTGAGAGCTTGTTTATTATAGCAGCAGGCACTTAGGTTCGTACATTTCGGCCTCTTTTGCACCCCCCACTCCTGCTCCTATTGTCCTAACCCATATTACTACTGGGATATAGACGTAGGTACGGCGTCCGCCGGGACTGAAGGTCTAATGTTCTAACCTAAGTGCATACTGCTATATCCGTCTTTTGTCACTTTGGGTGAATTCGACGAATTTGCGGGATTTCAGACAGCGACAGATTGGGCTTTCACCCTAGTTTGACAGAAGAGGGTGCTATATAGACGTAGGGCAGGCGTCCCGCCCCCCCTGAAGGTCTAATGTTCTAACCTAAGTGCATACTGCTATAAAAAAAATCTTAAAGGTTGCCAGGCGCTGGAAAAGTGGCTCTCCCCCCCGCAACCCCCGTGTTCAGGGGACTTGGGGGGATCGGAGTTGAGGATGTTAGGGAACAGGACCTCTGATATAGCAGCAGTCATATTGGTTTGGATATCAGTGGCCTAGGGATAAAAGGCGTAGGGCAGGCGTTCCCTCCGTGCCCTACCGTCCTAACTTAAGTGAATACTGCTATAGATTTACGCGGCATTTGCGGGCATCCCCGGCCAATATAGCGATAGCACTATGGCAGCAGTCATATTGGTTAGGACATTAGTGGCCTAGGGATAAAAGGCGTAGGGCAGGCGTTCCCTCCGTGCCCTCTCGATCTAATGTCCGTGCCCTAACTGGCTGCTGCTGCATCCCCGGCAAAAGTGATAGAGGCGGTATCCCGCAAAGCTTTCAGGAAAATCCCACGCATCGCCGTTCCAGTCTTTGCGATAGCATAAACCCGCAACTGGGACAGTGGAAAACTTTGGAACCACCTAAACGGGTGTGGACATTTGCCGGCTGCGAGTGCGGGTCTTGCTCTTCACCCCCCTCAAAACAAACATCCTCTCTGGCAAAGTTAGCGGGCGGATGCGTGCGCTGCTGTGGGTGCGGCGCTCCCTGACTCAAAACTCAAAGCCGAAAGCTCGCTGTGCTTGCATCAAAATGGAATGTCATCGTAAGGAGGCTCGTCATCGGGACGAATGATTTCAGGCTTGCCCGTAAGTTCAGGGGAACCTTTCTGCCGGTCGATCCAGCGCTTGACTTGTTTGAGCGCATCCCGTTCCGAGATCGCCTCTGGGACTAGAACCCGGTGATTGCCCTTCTCGTCCCAGACCTCCACACAGTAAACTTGCTGCACCTTAATTATCCAGCCATTGTAAACGTCTGGTGAGCTCATAGCCTTACTCTCCCCAATTTCTGACCGCCGCTCCTAAAACCATGATAAGTGGGACAGTTACCTTTTTTGTCACCGGCACGCAGATCGAGCAGCGCTACCTGCGATTTGGATGCCAGAGTCGCACAAGGGAAGTGGTTTTCAGCTTTTTGCCTGACTTCTCTGGATTACCGCTCTGGGTTGGCATACACTATCATACCCCAATCCCCGAAGTGCCAGAATTTGTCAGGATTTTTCGCCCATGTAACCTGCCCTTTACGCCTACCCTAACACGCTCACCCCCTCCAGCGTGAGTTTTTCGGCCACTTCTGCAGTATTTTTTGGAAATGATCGCTTTTAGGACTCATCCCATGCACCCTATCCTCCAGCAAATCTTCAGCAGGTTGCGTTACCACACGCGCCTGATTTTGTCAATCGCGCTGGTTGTTTTGGCCGCGTCGCAGTTCGCGCCACCGGCACACGCCACCGGCGTCTATCAAATGCCCGCCCTGAAAGCCGGCGACTCGGCCTGGACAATCGACTTTGATGACGTGCTCAGCCGCAGTACAGAAAACCAGCTGGACAGCGTTTCGGAAAAGCTCGCCGAAAAAACAGGCAATGAGGTCAGGTTCGTCACCATCCACCGGCTCGACTACGGCGAAACCATTGACAGCTTCACCAACAAGCTGTTTGAAACATGGTTCCCCACCCCAGAAGCGCAAGCCAATCAAACCCTGCTGGTTCTGGACACCCTCACCAACAACTCCGCCATCCGCACCGGCGAGGGAGTCAAGAGCCTGATGTCCGACGAGATCGCCCTCAGCATTGCAACGGAAACCCTGCAAGCGCCCCTGCGCCAGGGCAACAAATACAATCAGGCCTTCGCCGACGCCAGCGCCCGCCTGCAAGCCGTGCTGTCGGGCCAGCCTGACCCGGGCCCGCCCCAAGTCGCCGACACCCTGAACGTGGACAGCACCTTCAAAAGCGCAGAAGAAACCGACACCGGCAACTCCACGGCTGTCGTCGTGGTGCTGTTAATTGCCGCCACCGTCATCCCGATGCTCACCTACTTCTGGTATCAAAATTTTTCAGGCTAGTCCTGCACGTACTCGCCGCCACTCACCAGCCCGATCTCAGCCCGCACAAACTCCCGCCCCAGATACGCTGCGTGATCCAGCAGCGTCACGGGACAGGGCTGAGTTTCCTCAAAAATCTTAACGCAAAGTTCCTTAGCAGTCCTGCCGGCGAACACCTGCGTGTGGGTGCGCTCCACCTTCCCCCGTGCGGGAATCACCTTGCCGGTTTCAGGATCGACAGCCAGCCCCCGTTCGTCAATCACATTGCTGAAATGCTTAGCGCAAATTAACCCCCCCTCCCGATCCAGATAAATGATAAAATAGCCGCCCGGGTCGAGGTCGAGGTGACGCTGGGAAAGCTTTTCATCAATCGCGGCTAAATTTTCTAGCGTTTGAGACATGTCTTTGCTAATCCTATCTGATACATTTACGCGACATTACCTGGGATAACCCCGGACAACGCAACGATAGCACTATCACCGATAAAAGTGATAGAGGCGGTATCCCGCAAAGCTTTCAGGAAGATCCCGAAAGCGCCATTCCAGTCCCGAGATAGCGTAAACCCGCAACTGGGACAGTGGAAAACTTTGGAACCACCTAAACGGGTGTGGACATGGCCACAGCGAGTGCAAGTCTTGCTGGTGAATTCTTCTGTCACATCCAAAACGGTGGTTCCTGTCAGTTCGGCTTGATACTTTAAAGTCATCTTAAACCGATAGTGCGCCCATGTCAGCATCGCTCTCGCCGTTTTAGATTTGATTCTTCTCTTTACCTTGGCAACCATGTCGGAAGTCTCGAAGGTAGGCAGAAAAATCAAACGGTAATTGCGGGTTAGATAGTGTGCGACCTGCTTGTGGACTTCATCTATCAAGTCTCGAATTTTGACTCGCATCCTCTGAGCGGCATGTCTCATACTTCGCCGCCGCTTCTTGCTGAGTTCTTTTGCCGTTCGGCTCACCAAATCATCTAAGTGCTGGCACAACCGTTAGCGTAGCGGCTCCGTCAGGAGCGGTGATGCGCCCAATATCCCCGCTGCCGAACTCTAGGAATTTTCGCCCATCAAAGCCCGTCAGGAAAGTCCTCACGCCCGGGTCTAACGCAATAATCCCATCCGCTTTGGTGGGGTTGAGTTGGGCGAGTTCGGGGAAAACAGCAAACCACCTCCCCTTGTCAAATACTAGCTGGGTTCCTTGACTGCAAGAAATAGGGATTGGCTCAGCAGCGGTAAAAGAAAGCCCCTTGGTTAATTTTGGATACCAGGTTACCTGAGAGAAATTGCTGTCATTAAATTTAATGGCTTGAGACGAATCGCGGCAGCTTCTAAACTTAGCATCGGGGCTGGCGCTGAAGGCTAGGTGAGCGTCAAAGATTGCATTCTGCCGGATGTGGCACGGCGTTTCTTTGACCCATTGGGGTAAGTCGCCCTGCATGATTTCGTTTCGCAATTTCAGCTTGCTGAGTCGCTTGCCACTCCGCTGGCAGGCAATAGCCTGGTTGTAGCAGTACCGGCAAGCTGCGAGCCATTTCCTCCAGGTTTTATTAAGCTCCGAGCTTGGGTAAATCCGCAGCTTTCTTGACCTGAGTTTTGTACTTTCGGAGTCCGTAGAGCTTGGAGCTGTAGCTTGCTTCCGCGAAGCGGTAGCCGTGGAGAATGGCGAGGATATCCTCAACCATTTCGCGATCCCGACTGAGACTTGTTTCGTTGAGTACCACGAGTTCACACCCGTTTGGCTCGCAGACCCATCGAAACAGGTCAAAGCCTTTCCTTGCCAATCTGTCAAAGTGGGCAACGACAACCAGCCGGACATCTCCTGACAGAATTCGTCCCAGTAGGGCTTGCAGCTTTTTTCGTTTGAAGTTGAGTCCGCCGCCGATAGCGTAGCGGCGCGCCAGCGCTTTTCGGCGACGATTTCTGCTTGCGGGTAGAGGCTGCTGAGTGCTGCTCAAAGCCGGTTGAGGTCGGACTGTCCGGCCCGACCGCTGACTCTGGCGTAGGCAACGACTTTTCTTTTGTCCCTGCCGGATTTGACAACATAGAACTCGATGTTGTAGCGGCGCTGTCCTGATGGGGTTCTGATGGACTCAATCCGTCCATCTCCCTCCCACCGGCGGAGTGTCCGCTCATTGACTCCTTGGGCTCCTGCCACTTCTTTGGGCTTGACATATTTAGGCAACGGGGCTTCCTCAAATCTCTCCCTGTATTATATCACTTTATCGTACTTTGTCCGGAGAATCTGGGATTAAATTTTTGCTCTCCCCCCACACTAGCAGAAAAGGGCCAGACCGGAGGCAGCCACTCCCGCTTACCGCCCTTCCATCCCCCCCAGAAAATTCTCCAATTCCCCGGTGCGCTGTTCAGTCAGGCGCGTCAGGCAAAGATTCTCACCCGCCCGCGCCAGCGTGCTTTCAAACCGGCAGTTTGCATCTCGAAACTTTATCCACGCCAGTTGTGCCGTCTCCAGTTTAGTTCGGCGTGCGGCGGAGACTTTAGAGCGCAGTTGCTTGTAAACTTGATTCAGCTTGCTGTCTGCTTCCTGATAGCTCCTGCCCGCTGGCTGTAGCAGCTGACCCCGGTTATAGCTCTCCAAAGAAGCCGTGCGCTTTTTAGTTATGTCAGCAAGGCACCCCGAAAAAATCATCGGTTCCATCGAGCCCCCCTCAACTTCGGTTCTGGCAAACGCGCAATTCCCATCTCGAAACTCAATCCACGCCAACTGCGCCAAGGTCAATTTCTCCCGGTTCGCTCCTTGCAACTTCGAGCGCACCTGCTGGTACACTTGATTTAGCTTTTTGTCCGCATTCTGATAGGACAAGCTGGCGCAGGCGTTCATTTCCGCTTGGTTTTGGGGATCGTTGCAGTTAGGCTCCTGCGCCAAGCGCACTCCGAGTTCAGCCGCAGCGCCCCCGCAGCTCGCCGCTGCCAGCGAGCCGGTCAGCGCTGCCGCCGCCAGCCGGAAGAAGAGCCGGTTGAATTTCATATTCTAGCCCATCACTCATGGCGTTTATCTTAAATTATATCACTCATAATCTGGCTGGGTGGGGGCGGGTTTATTAATACCCATTGCTGTGTCTGAAATATTTTTTTACAGCCCGCCCCTACAGTTCTAGCAGCAGTCATATTGATTAGAACAATAGAAGCTTCGGGAGCGGAGGAGCAAGGGAGGCCGGAATGTACGTTTCCTAAATGCATACTGCTATATAGACGTAGGGGGGGCGTCCGCCGAGCCTGAAGGTCTAATGTTCTAACCTAAGTGCATACTGCTATAATGTAGAGTGCGTTCCTTTGGGGAACGCACCCTACTGGGCTTGGCGCTCCTTCACGGCGGCGGGAAAAAAATCCGCTCTCAATTAGAACCGCTATATCATGTCGGGTTGATTAACCGCTCTCAGAACCCAATGCGATGATGCCCCATGCCCCATGCCCCACCATCGAGATATTATGGGCAATCAACCTGACGCGATATTACAGGAGTGTCACGCGATTACACCGGCACCTCAATTTTTTTGCTGCCAGACAAACCGAAGGCGGCGTGCACCGCTTGCAAAGCTCGCACCCCGCTTTCCTCGCCCACCACACAGCTGACCTTAATTTCCGAAGAGGCAATCATTTGAATGTTGATTTTCTCCTTCGCCAGAGCTTCAAACATGCGAGCCGCGACGCCGGGGGAGTGAATCATGCCGGCACCCACCACGCTGACTTTAGCCACTGCAGTGTCAACCACCAGCTCACTAGAGCCAAACTCCCGGACTAAAGGTTCCAGCACTTTGCGGGCGTCCTCGGCGTCAGGTCGCGCCACGGTGAAGGCAATATCCCGCATCGCCACGCCATTCATGATGCGGCAGCGCTGGGACTGGATAATCGTATCGACGCTAATATTATTTTTGGCCAGCAGTCCGAACACTTTGGCCGCCATCCCGGGCCGGTCGGGAATATAGCGAATGGCCAGACGGGCTTGGTTTTTGTCCAGCGCCACCCCCCGCACCGGCGGGGGGAGCTCGTCGGCGGGGGACAGGGGGACACCGGCAGGGTTCATCTGCACCGGCGAACTGCTGAGGTCAAAGGTTTCGCAGAGCGCGGCAATGGCGCGATCGCAATCTTCGGCGTCAATAGCGCAGCTGACTTTCACCTCCGAGGTAGAAATCATTTGAATATTGACACCGGCCTGTGCCAAGCTCTGGAACATCTGCGCCGCCACCCCCGGACGCCCAATCATACCGGCACCGCCAATGCTAACTTTAGCGATTTCCCGCTTCACCATCACCTCCGCTTCTTCCGGTGCGGCGTCGAAGTGGCTGCGCAGTGCCGGCGCAATGGCAGACGCCACAGCTTCCGCTTGATTGAGCGAGTCCCTGGTCACCGTAAAGGCAATGTCATTGCTATTGCCCTCGTGAATTGACTGAATAATCAAGTCCACATTCAAGTTTTGACGCCCGATTTCCCCGAAAAGGCGGGCGGCGACCCCCGGTCGGTCAGGCACTCGCAGCAAGGAAACCTTGGCTTGATCCGTGTCGAACTCCACCGCATCTACCGGGTGAACAATTTCCAAACCCTGCAGGGGGCGGGGCACCCGTGCCGGTGAGATCACCTTCGTCCCCGGGTCGTCTGTCCAGCTGGAGCGCACCACCAAGGGCACGCCGTAGTTGCGGGCAATTTCTACGGCGCGGGGGTGCAGCACCTTCGCGCCCAAGCTCGCCAATTCCAGCATTTCGTCGCAGGTAATCTCCGACATCAGCTCGGCGGAAGGCACCAGGCGCGGGTCTGCGGTTAAAATGCCCGGTACGTCGGTGTAAATTTCGCACAGGTCAGCCCGCAACGCGGCGGCGAGCGCGACTGCAGAGGTGTCGGAACCGCCGCGCCCCAGGGTGGTGATTTCTAAGTCCTCGCTGGCGGTGATGCCTTGGAAACCCGCCACCACCACGACTTTCCCCTCGCGCAACTGGCGCTCCATGCGCTCGGTTTCGATGCGCAAAATCCGAGCGCGGGTGTGTTCTGCTTCTGTGACGATGCCGACTTGAGCGCCGGTCATGGAAATCGCCGGCTGGCCCAGTTCCTGCAGCGCCATGCTGACCAGGGCGATAGAAACTTGCTCGCCGGTGGACAGCAGCATGTCCATTTCCCGCCGCGAGGGGGTGGGGGTAATCTCCTTGGCCAGTTTGACCAGCCCGTCGGTGGTTTTCCCCATCGCGGAAACCACCACCACTAGGGAATTGCCGGCTTTAACGGTTTGAATAACGCGCTGGGCCACTGCTTGAATGCGCTCAACTGACCCAACCGAGGTGCCACCGTATTTTTGGACTATCAGCGCCATGATTTTTGTCTCTCTGAACTTCCTGCTCTCCACCTGGCCGGTTGAAGCGTGAAACCTGTCAGGTACGCCAAAATGTATTTAAACATTAACTTCTTCAAATTAACAGACTTAATTTTCGCAAAACCGCCGAAATATATAATTTAATAATATTCTTTTCTCAGGGCTGGCCCTGTGGATTGACGCCCCGCAGGACCGGCATCTTGCCTGTCCTTGAGGGCAGGCGGGACGCCTGCCCTACGTCTATACCTCGCTTCGACAGGCGCTCCCACCAGCCAGACAATCCGATTGAATAGATTGTGATTTGCGGGCGGGGAGTTAAGCGGGATTGATTGCCTGCTGTAACTCTTACCCGCTCGCGCCGGCAAAATATCAAAAGCAATCAAACGTAAGTTCACTGCCGGTAGGCAATCCCGCCGCACAGGAGCCGGTCGCTTTCTGGGACATTGGGGTTGTTCTTCAGGTAGTCGCGCAGCCAATTGCAGGCGCGTGAGAGCAGCTTGTCGGAATTCATTTGAGCCATGCGGCGCATTTCATAGATAGATTCAAGGTTCCAGAGGATGGCGGTGCTGTCAGCGGAAGCGGATGCTAGGGTTTGGCCATCAGGCGACCAAGCGACAGCCGACACCCAGTCCCCGTGGTGTTCCAGCGCCGCCAGCAACTGGCCATCCAGATCCCAGAATTTCACAGTATCATCTTCAGCCACCGTGGCAATCATCTGGCCATCCCGACTGAAGCTCACCTGCCAAACCCCACCGGCAAACCCTTTTATCGCGGTCAGTTCTGTCCCATCCAGGTTCCAGAGTTTGACGATTTTGTCAGCACCGGCAGAGGCAATCGTCTTGCCATCCGGACTGAAACTGACACTATTGACCCGATTCGTGTGCCCGACAAAAGTTTTCACCGGCGTGCCGTCTCTGCGCCAGAGTTTCACCGTGCTGTCACCGCCGGCAGTCGCAATCAGCTCTCCATTTGGCGAAAAAGTGACATCATTCACCTCAGCGTCCTTGTGCGCCTCGATAGTGATTATATCCGGGCTATTCACCCCCCAAAGTTTCACGGTGCCGTCAGCGCTCCCCGAGGCGAGCGTTTCCCCATCCGGCGAGAAACTGACGCTCTTCACCGCAGCAAAATGGCCTCGCAGGGTTTCCGGCGCATCCCGCTGCAGGTCCCACAGCAGCACCTTGCCGTCATAACCGGCAGTCGCCACCCGCTTCCCGTCAGGCGAGAAACTCACATCTGTGACCGGGGTTTCACTCTTGAGCGTTCGCCGCAGCGTGCCGTCGGAAACCCGCCAAACCAGCGCCATACTGTCCGCACTGCCGGTGGCGAGAAATTTCCCATCAGCGCTGAAACTGGCACTTTTGACGCCGGCAGTGTGCCCTTGCAGGATATCGCGCACCGCGCCCTTGAGACTGCGAAGGCGAATAATTTTATCAGCACCGGCACTGGCGATTTCTGGCTGCTTGGCGTTAGGCGAGAACCGGACGCTCTTCACACTGCCCCTGTTTTCCAGAAAAGTTTGCAGCAAATTGCCGTCAGTGTCCCACAGTTTTACCGTTTTGTCATCGCTGGCAGTGGCAATATTCTTGCCGTCGGGGGAGAAACTGACGCTATTCACCCAGCTGGTGTGGGAAGCCAGTACCCGCAGGAGAGTGCCATTAGTATCCCACAACTTTACCGTACCGTCACGGCTGGCTGAGGCAATTGTTTTGCTATCCGGCGAAAAGCTCACCTCAAGCACTCTGCCGTCATGCGCCTGCAGCAGTTTTTCCAGCTTGCCGCTCGTATTCCATAGCCTGACGGTCCTGTCGGAGCCGCCGGTAACAATTGTGCGCCCATCGGGGCTGAAACTGAGGGCGGTCACAGCACCGACATGCGCTTCTATATTTGCCACCGGCGTGCCGTCGGAAACCCACAGGATCAGCTGCCCGTCTGCAGTGCCGGCGGCTATCAGCTGCCCATCCGGACTGAACGCCACATTTAAAACATCCGCATCGCGCTGGAGGATTTTGATTTCAGTGCCGTCTGAATTCCACAGTTTCACCGTTCTGTCGGCGCAGACGGTGGCTAAAGTCTGCCCGTCGGGCGACCAGGCGACAGAGCGCACGCGGTCCGGATGCGGTAACGTTGCTTCCAGTGTGCCGTCTGCGCCCCAGATTTTTGCCGTGCTGTCCTCACTGGCAGAGGCAATCAGCTGGCCATCGGGGGAGAAGCTCAGTTGAGTGACGGTATCGGTGTGCCCTTCCAGCCGGTTGCGCTCGCTGGTTGTGTTGATTGCCACCACCAGGGTTTGCAGAGTCCGGTCGCGAACAGCTGGGGGGATGCCGGCTTGCACGCTTAGCTGTTTGGTGGCTCTCACCGCCCACAGCAGCGCCTCCAGCCCGTCGTTGGCTTGCAGCCGGTTTTGAGACAGGGTGTTTAAGGCGCTGATGTAGTTTTCTCCGGTTCGGGATCGCTGCTGTTCCGCATCGGCGGGCTGCCGTTTGCTGTCGAGCCGGCTGGCGAGGGAGGCTTGGTACTGGCTAAACGCCAGTCCCGCCAGCACGGCAGTGAGCAAGCCGCCCCCAGCGAGAGCGGCGAGCCCTGCGCCCAGGAACTTGATTTTGGCGCGGGCGCTGGCGGTAATGTACTGTATTTGCAGTGGCGTCGGGGAGGGCTCTTTGGCTTCGCTCTCGATTAGCCATCCCTCGGCTTCTTTTAGATCCTTACCATTTAATAGAAAGTTGGGGTCGCGCTTTTCGCTGTCCCACTCCAACGCCCGCACCAGCAAGCGCGTGTGTTCCCAGACATAGTTTTGGTCGGCATCCACAGCGCTGAGCAAGGTAGAAAAGGCGCTGTGGAAATCCTCAGTTTCTGGAAAGGGAATCGGGTTGACAGCGAGAAGGGCGGGATGCAGCTTTGAGGGAGGAGTCTGCCGGCAGATCACCGGAATCAGCCGTTTGTGGCAGTAGAGCGCGTGAGCGATCTCTTCCTGACAGGCTTCATCGGGAGCGGAATCGGGGGAGATAATGAAGATGAAATTGTTTGCCGCTTCAATACCGGCAAGCATGTCTTTGCGCCACTCCGGCGTCAGCGGAGTGTTCTGCCAGTTGGCGAAGACCTCGCGGCTGTGTTGCTGGAAAGCTTCGTAGAGTTTTTTGACGAACTCCAGATCCTCGTGCGAGTGGGAAATATAAACCTCTGCCATGCCTCTCTCTGGGACAGTCTAACGTGTGCCTTCGACTTCACCCCAACTTGACCCCTCTGCAAGCTACCGCTCTTTAGGCTGGAACCGGCTGTCACCGGACCGGCTGCCGGTGGCGGTGTCCGTCTCGGAGACGAAACGCGATGCCACATAAGTATACCTTAAGAGATACTTCGTTGCGGGAGATTCAGGGTTCGCAGTTGGGCTTCAGCCCAAAGGTTCGCAGTTGGGCTTCAGCCCAAAGGTTCGCAGTTGGGCTTCAGCCCAAAGGTTCGCAGTTGGGCTTCAGCCCAAAGGTTCGCAGTTGG
>NZ_KB235948.1:2730439-2848670 GCF_000332335.1 Kamptonema formosum PCC 10802
GGGCTTCAGCCCAAAAGTTCGTAGTTGGGCTTCAGCCCAAAAGTTCGTAGTTGGGCTTCAGCCCAAAAGTTCGTAGTTGGGCTTCAGCCCAAAGGTTCGTAGTTGGGCTTCAGCCCCACACCGCCGGCAACCCCACACCCCCTGGTCCCCAAACCCCCTACCCCTTCCGCCCCAATCTCAGTCATGGGGCTGATCAGACCGGCTGCAGGAACTGAATGCGACGAACTCAGCTGAGCGCACCGGCTCTCAGGGAAGCAGAAAATTTGATACAAATTTCGCTTAAGTTGCCATATTCGGAAACATTATAATATAATCTGCTGTCGGAGGGAACGCCATCTAAAGTTGAATACGATCCAGGCGATTGGAAATCGCGGCTATACAGACGAAGCCCGCCTACGCGGGCTTTCATAGTAGAGCTAGACTCTCAAAATTTGCGGGGTGTTTCTCTCGTTTGATTCTCGCCGGCTTATACTGGAAATAAGCAACTGTTGCCTTGCCGGTTTTGGCAGCCGTGATTTTCAATCGCCGGCATGTCCCCCCAGAAGCCTACGAGGTATAATTGCCGGAAGGAATTGGCAATAAGCAACCCGCGCAGGCGGGTTTTGTCTGTATAGCCGCGATTTCCAAGAGACTGTTGGCGAAGTGATAGGGGGTTTTACCCCACCCCCAACCCCTCACCGTTAACGGGGAGGGGAGCTTTCTGGGAACCCTTGTTCTCCCCTTTCTCGTCTTTTATCGAAAAAAAACCCGCACATTTTGAAAGTCTCGCTCTACTCTTAGCCCGCGTTGAGCGAAGAGTAGATCGATACTCTCAAAAATTGCGGGGTGTTTCTCTCATTTGATTCTCACGGCTCACATTCTTGTGATTTCACTTTTTCTTTATAAATCACCCGCCCACCGGCTCTCTCTTTCGGTAGAATTTAGTAGCCGGCTCTGACAAATGTAGCCGGAGATACAGCCAGTTAAATCAATATGAGCTATAATCATAGAAGCCGGCGCAAACAGGCGTTGCAGATGTGTGGGATGATGGGGTTCCCCGGTGGTCTAAGATGTTAATTACATAACAGCCCCTGACAAGATAAAACAAAGGAAATCTCTCTTATGGCAGATGCAATTGAAAAGCAGCCCCCTCACCATGTCGTGATTGTCGGAGGCGGTTTTGGCGGACTTTATGCGGCGCAGGCGCTCCGTCGCGCCCCGGTTAAGGTGACGCTGATTGACAAGCGCAATTTTCACCTATTTCAGCCCCTCCTGTACCAAGTCGCCACCGGCACCCTGTCGCCGGCGGACATTTCCTCACCGCTGCGGGCTGTGCTCAGCCGCAACAAGAATACCACAGTCCTGCTGGGTGAGGTGACAGATATTGACGCGCAAGGGCAAAAAGTTATCATGCGCGGGGGAGAGGTGAGTTATGATACCTTAATTGTAGCCACCGGCGCGAGCCACCACTACTTCGGAAAAGACGAGTGGGAGCCGTTTGCGCCCGGTTTGAAAACGGTGGAAGGGGCGCTAGAAATCCGCCGGCGCGTTTTCATGGCTTTTGAAGCGGCGGAAAAGGAAACTGACGCGGAAAAACGGCAAGCGTGGCTGACTTTTGCCATTGTGGGGGGTGGTCCAACGGGTGTGGAATTAGCCGGCGCTATTGCGGAACTCGCCCACAATACGCTGAAGGACGATTTCCGCAATATTGACACAACGGAAGCGGAAATAGTATTATTGGAAGGGACGGATCGGATTCTGCCGCCTTACCCGACGGCACTGTCAGCAGAAGCGGAACAAGCCCTGCACCGGCTGGGGGTGAGAGTGCGGACAAAAACCCTGGTGACGAAGATAGAAGGCGATACGGTTGCGGTGCGCGAGGGGGAGAAAGAAGAGGAGATAAAAGCGCGAACCGTGCTGTGGGCGGCTGGGGTGAAAGCTTCTAAGCTGGGACAGGTTTTGGCGCAGCGAGCCGGCGCTCAACTCGACAGAGTGGGGCGGGTGATTGTGGAGCCGGATTTGAGTGTGGGGGGATATGGGAATATTTTTGTGATTGGGGATTTGGCGAATTATTCCCATCAGGAGGGGAAACCGCTACCGGGTATCGCGCCGGTGGCGATGCAGGAAGGGGAATATGTGGCGAAGCTGATTAAAGAGCGGCTGAAAGGCAACAGTGCGCCGGCTTTCCGGTATGTGGATACCGGCAGTTTGGCGGTGATTGGGCGGAATGCGGCTGTGGTGGATTTGGGGTATGTGAAGCTGTCGGGTTTCCTGGCGTGGCTGATTTGGGTGTTTGTGCACATCTACTTTTTGATTGAGTTTGACAATAAACTGGTGGTGATGCTGCAGTGGGGGTGGAATTATTTCACGCGCAAGGGCGGCGCTCGCTTGATTACGGGGGATGAGTCTGTGGGGCGCATCGCCGTGGATGAGGGGGGGAATTATTCCGTGCCGGTGGGTAAGAAAGAGCCGGTGGAGGTGTAGTGGTAGGAGGATTTTAACCGCAGATGCAGGCAGATAAACGCAGATGAAGAGGATTATCTGCGTTCATCTCCGTTTATCTGCGGTTTGAAAAAGTCCCGCACAGTTATCTGTGCCACCATCGGGTGAGCCGGTTGAGGATAGATGGGCGATTGTGCCAAGCTTGATAAAATTCCGGGTAGGGCATAGTTTGGGCGCAGTGCAAGATGAGTTTGTACCACTTCTCGAATCGCTCATATTTCATTATCTAACTTATCATTTATGCTGCTTTTCTGCGGGTATATTTATCCCGTTCTGACTCGATGACTCGCACTAACGTCTCCATAGCTATTTGATTGCCGGTGCCACAAACTCCAAGTGCTGCAGCGCCAGCCGCAGGGTATTTTTCTTCATATCCTTGATGCGATCTTTGTCCAGTTCGTTTAGCGCTCGCCGCGATTCGCAGCGCCAAAAGAAACAAAATACAAAAGAGGCGGCTGTTAATTGTTAAGAAAATTTACTGTTATTACAATAAACCTTTAACAATTAACAAGCCACCACCTATTAGGCTGGGCGACGCTCACCCTACCTGCAGAATGCTTCTGCGTAAGTCCTGGTCAACTCAGGAATAAAATAGCCCTGCCTTAAAATCAAAGGGGTGGTTTGCCTACCGGGGTATATAATTGACAATTATGTCAGCTTTTAGCCAGCCTCGTCCCAAGTAGTCTACGATTATGCCGCCTATTCTTCTGACTCCCTTTCCTTGCAAATGGGCGTACACGTCCACACAATTTGGTTGTCCGGCAACAATCTCAATCTTTTCAAAATAGGAATAGCCTCCATCAGAAATCATTAAGGGGGGTTGCCAATTCACAATCTCGCGGGCTTCTGGAACGCAAAACCTTTGAACGACTTGGCGATTGTCTGTATGATCTACACGCACGTCAAAGCGAAAGGTTCGCTGTTGCACTGGTGGTGGGGGAGGTGGGGGAAGTGGGGGAGCATCATGAAAACTTTTGAGGTTAGGGAACTCTTCAAAAATAACCTTTGTGGGCACTCCATACCCACCTAAATTACTATAAATGTTGCGACTATCACTAATAATGCCGCACACCTTTCCGGTGTTTTCATTTAGCAAGGGTGAACCGCTGAATCCAGGAGCAGCTTGCCCCTCAGTGAATTTGATCAATTCTGGGTTTCTCCCGCAGACACCTTCACATTTATACGTTGCTGATTCCCCCTTGAAATGACTAATTTCAGTATAGCCATAGGTGGAAAAGGAGTCACCGACTTGGAAAGACTCATCCAAAGACACGCAAGGTTGTCTGGGAATACTATTATTTAACCGGATAAGTGCTAAATCAACTTTAGCAGTATCTTCCGCTCTTCCCACAACTGTGGCGGGGTATTCTTGATTTTGCCAGTAAACCGTGACCGACTGCTGATCCTTAACCACATGAGCGCAGGTGAGAATCAGCCCCTCAGCAGCCACAAAAAATCCTGTTCCGCTCTCTGTATTTGCACTTATCCGCACAGTGCATTGTTTCAACTGCTCGCACAGCTCGTTCAGATCCGTCATCCCCTTCTTGCCTCGCTAATAGCCAAAAACTACATGTTGACCTTCAGTTGCTTGAAGCATCGCGTGTTGGAATGTCTTCCTTTGCCCACTCCATAGTAATTTCTAGGTTTCCCTTGCTAGAGCCTTTTACAATCAGTGCTGTTAGCTGTCCCGACTCTAGTGCAACTTCTAACCCTAATTTTACACTCGTTTTAGTAGGCTTTACCTGCTGCAAATGGTTGACTATCGCAGCGGCAATCCCCTCAATTGAATTAGTTAAATTATCCAAAGATAAGATTTGAGATGAAGAGCTAATCTTCTGAGAGCCACCCAGCATCCTTGCTTCAATGTTTACCTCCTGGCCATTCGGAAGCTTAACTCGAACAATTTCTGTGCGTTCTGCGCCAGATTGCATAATTTCTTCTCCTTAGAGATTGAGGTATTGTTTTGAATCTGTCCGTGAGCCCCCCACCCAAACCCATCCAGCCGAGCTGGGGAACTCATCAGCCTTTTTCCCACCACCCTCACCGCCATCCGGAAACTTTTTACATTTCTTCATCAACGAGCCTCCGAACCCCCCCAGCACCGGCACCCAACTCACTCCCCTCCCCCGCCCCCAGAATGCCGGCACGCCAGAGCCCCACCGGCTAAGTCGCTGGAGTCTTCAACCGGATGTCTTAAAATATCTGCCTTAGCCCAAATCGCGTAAACTCTACGCTGAAAGCATTTACGCTGCTAACGCCCGCAAAAGATTGCGTATTTTCCGGCAGAATACATAAGCAAACGCCCCCCACCGGCAGGCTCGCTCGGCGCACCGGCAGCCGGTGTGTTGCGCCAAGTTGCCGGTGGCTTCCCCAGCACCCAATATAGCGGCAAAGCCGGTGTTGCACAGAGCTGAAGAACCCCGTGGGGTTAAATCCTGTTGCTGTAAACGCGACTCCCGACACTATCCCTCTTTATACAACAAGCAAATTAAAAGCGCAACCCCTTGCGATCCCCACCCCCACCAAACAGCTACAGCTTATTCCAGAGAGAGCTCGCAGCTCTCCTCACTAACCGGCACAGCCTCCGGAGCCAGCAAGTTAACTTTCACGTTTTGCCGGATAGGAATTTCAATTGCAAACTCCGCTCCCCGCCCGGGCGCTGAAACACAAACAAGCCGCCCGCCGTGTTTTTTCACCACAATCTGGTAGCTAATGGACAGCCCCAAGCCGGTGCCGCTCCCCACCGGCTTAGTCGTAAAAAACGGGTCAAATATTCTATGAAGCACATCTTCACTCATGCCCGGCCCATTGTCAATAATCCGGATTCTCACGCAGTCAAAGGAAGACACTTCAGTGCGAATCCGAATGCAGGGAAAAAACCCTGACTTGTCACGAGAGGAACCATCACCCCCCACTTGCGAATTCCCACACCCCATCCCTTCTTCAAGGGCATCAATCGCATTCGTAAGAATATGCATAAACACTTGGTTTAGCTCGCCGGCGTAGCAGGTAACTTCTGGAACATCCCCGTACTCTTTAACCACTTCGATATCAGCCAGACGCCCGTCTTTTTTGAACCGGTGCTGCAAAAATAGCAGCGTGCTGTCAATGCATTCGTGAATGTTCACCGGCTTGATATCCGATTCATTCAGCCGGGAAAAAGTCCGCAAACTCAACACCATATTGCGGATGCGATCGGCTCCCACTTTCATCGAATCCAGAATTTTTTGCACATCCTCAACCATAAATTCCAGGTCGATGCTCTCAGTAGCCGCTTTAATCTCCGGTGCCGGATTGGGGTAAGTTTTTTGGTAGAGGTCGAGCAGATTGAGCAATTCTTGAATATAGCTATTGATCGGGAACAGATTCCCGTAAATAAAGCTGATGGGGTTGTTAATTTCGTGGGCGACACCCGCCACTATCTGCCCCAAGCTGGACATTTTAGCCGCCTGAATCACTTGCGCTTGGGTGGCGCGAAGTTCCGAGAGCGTTTGTTCCAGCGTTTTTGTCAGAGTGCGCATTTTGACGTGCGCATTGATGCGAGCCAAAACCTCCTCTTGCTGGAATGGCTTGGTAATGTAATCCACTGCGCCCATAGAAAACCCCTTCACCTTATCCACCGTCTCAGAAAGAGCCGTCATAAAAATCACGGGGATGTCTTTCGTTGCCTCATTTGCCTTCAGCCGCCGGCAAGTTTCAAACCCGTCGATTCCGGGCATCATCACATCCAGCAAAATCAGAGCCGGCGGGTCGTATTGCACCTTGCGGATAGCACTTTCTCCATCTCGCGCTACCCGCACACCAAACCCAGCTTGATTCAAAACCGCAGAGAGCAAACTCAAATTGGCCGGGGTGTCATCGACGATTAAGATAGCAGCTATATCACCCTTTTTATCGTTCATAGTTATTTTTTTATCGCTGTTTTTTATTTGAGAAAACGGCTGAGCGAAAGACAACAAAGGAGGGGACGAAGTGAGCCGGCGGGTTGAGGGCTCGAAGTAAGTCTGCCTAGCAAACGCAGAACCTGCGACCTATTTTACCACCAGTCGTCCCAAGATTTGCCACTTGCTGCCGGTGAGCCCAACAATCTTTCCCAAAACTCCCACTGCAGCCATTTCCGCCCCCTGCCGGCGCTACATCGCTCCGTGCCGGTGCCGGTGCGGGTGTCTTCTGGGAACCGAATTGTGTGCCGGTTTGACTGTTCATAGTTCATTCAACCCCCTCAATCCAGATTGCGGGCCCACTCCCCAATGCGAGCCTGAGCCATTTTAATTTATCCTAATGAATTTTTCACCTCTACCCCTTCAATCTTGATTAAGATTTATCCGCAATCCCTGATATTATACCCTCACTTCTCACTTAAACCCGATCCCCCGGTACAATCCAGGAATTCTCCCCCGCTTCCCATCCGTTCTATCCGTTAAATCCCTGATATCCTGTCGTTGAACTGCCGCAATCTGAAACCAAAGCCCAAAGCCCCACGCCCAATGCCCGACCCTCAAGATATTACCGGCATTCAACCTGATATAATATTATATCCCTCATTCCTAGCCTTTATATCGCCCCTTAGATAGAGGAACAAAATTGAACCTATTACTTCGCGTAGTTGCGCAGCACCGGCACTAAATACTGCGCCAGCGTAAACGCATCGACCCCCAGCTGACTCCGCTCCTGCGCCGCCAGAATGCCGGCGCTCGCGTGCCACCACACCGCTAGTTTGCATGAGTCTTCAACCGGCTTTTCCGCAACAGCCGCCTGCGCCCACAAGCCCCCCATCAGCCCCGTAAGCACATCCCCGCTGCCGCCGCGAGCCAAAGCCGGCGTACTTTCCGGCTGCACCCACACCGTACCGTCCGGATGCGCCACTGCCGTTCGCGCCCCCTTCAGCAGCACGACAGCCCCAGTTTGCATCGCCGCCGCCCGCACAGCAGCAATTCTGCCTCCGTATCTCCCCTCTCCCTCAATGGGAGAGGGGTTGGGGGTGAGGGTGTCTTCTGGAAACAAACGCTTGAACTCACCGAGATGGGGCGTCAGCACTGCCGGCGCTCGCCGCTCAGTCAGTGTTGCAATCGCCCCCAGATGCGCCAGCACATTCAGCCCGTCCGCATCCAAAACCAGAGGGGGAGAGCTCTCCAGCACCGCCTCCACCACCGGCGCAGCCCCCACCGTCAGCCCCGGACCGCACGCGATCGCACTGTAAGAATTCAAATCGGCACCTGGCGGCAGACCTGCGATCGCCCCCGCCTCCGTTTCCGGACACCCGACAATCAGCGCCTCTGGCAGCTGCAAACTCAGCAGCGGCTTAACCGACTCCGGAACCGCCACCGAGAGCATCCCCACCCCAGACGCCCGCGCCCCCAAACCCGCCAAAATTGCCGCGCCGGTGTACTTGCGCGAACCGCAAACCAGCAGCAAGTGCCCCATCTTGTACTTGTGCGACGCCGGCGGGCGGGGGATGGGGAGGTGCGACAGCGCGACTGCCGGTGTGATGCGCCGGATTGCCGGTGGCTCGCCGAGTACCGCCCGGATATCCGCCAGCGGCAAATCAAAATCAACCAGCTCCGCCTCACCAATATACTCTAGCGCCCCATCTTGCAGGAACGCCAGCTTCCACAGCCCCAAGCAAAACGTCCGCGCCGCCCGAATCGCAGTGCCCAAAACCTCGCCGGTATCCGTGTGCAGCCCCGAAGGAATATCCACACTCAGCACCGGCACCCCCCAGCGATTCACCTCATCGATCGCCGCCGCAACCGCACCGTCGAGCGAACGCTCCAACCCAAAGCCAAACAGCCCGTCAACCAGCAAGTCACACCCTTGCAGCGGCTCAACTTCCTGATAGAACGGAATTCCCAGACTCGCCACATACCGGGCGTGCTGTCCCGTCAGTTCCTTAAGCTTAGAAAACGGCGAATACACCGCCACCTCAAAACCCCGCCAGTGCAGCTCCCTAGCCACAACCAAAGCGTCCCCCCCATTGTGCCCCGGACCAACCAGCACACCGGCACGCACCGGCTGCCGGTATAGCTCCTGAATCCGCTTCGCAACCAGTCCCGCCACCTTTTCCATCAGCGCCGGCACCGGCATTCCCGCCTCAAACACGCGCCCCTCAATCGCACGCATTTGCTCAGCCGTCACAGCAAACTGGTGAATCTGCTCAACCCTGTCCTGAATTCGCCCCACTGCTTTACCCGAACGCCAACATTTTTAACATATCAGCGAGCCGGTTGCGATGGGAATTTTATTAATGTAAAATCCCAAATCTCAAAATTCTGTCCTGTTCAGGTAAGCTGTGGCGCATTGAATTTGCCCTATCCACCTCTATCCCCTCGTTACCATGCTCTGCCTGGTAACGCCCCTCGGGAGGCTCTGCCTCCTTTCTGCAACAAGCAGATTAAAAGCTTAACAGCTTATCGCACAGAACCGAGCAACTCGAAGATCCCCCCTCACCCCCGGGGAAAAATGGGGCAAACCGGCCAGCCCCCCCTTTTTCACTGGGATTGGCGGGATCTAGCCCCTGTGCGAAGTCGGGGGCTCTCCAGCAGGCAACTCTAAAAATTCCCGTAATAAACCCGTGCGTTCTTCAAACCAAAATCCTGGAGATAGAAGTTCCAGCGCTCTGCCGTATCCCGGTCAGCAAATGGGCCCACCAGAACGTATGGCCCCTGCGGGCTGTCTTGCGGGCTGACCCCGAAATTCACCAGTCCCAGCAGGCGCACTTGCTCTGCAGTCGCCTGCAAGTCCCTCTCGCGAGCGGGGATAACCACAAAATAGCCGGTGCCATAACTGACGGGGGTCGGTGTGTCCGGTATGTTCGGTATGTTCGGGATGTCCGGCACCGGCGGTCTTGCCTGCCGGCTCTCGATTGAGGCAATCTCAGCCTTGATGTACTGCGCTTCCAGATCCCTTTCGAGCCGCTTAGCCCGATCTTTATCGTAAAAAACATTGGCTTGGACGACCACCCGCCCCTTGTACTCCACCAGCTGTGCCTGGGGCTCTATCCTGCGCACCTGTTCCAGCAGTAGCAGGCTGTTCCCATTGACATAAACCAAGTAGTACCTGTCCGACCTTTGGGCTAGTATTTGGGACTGCGCAGCCTCTGGGAGAGGGGTTTGTCCGAGAGGTTGAGCCCCGGCGGCGGTATTCCACGCCAGTAACAAACACCCCCCCAAAAGCAGCCGAGCGGGGGTGAGCACAGAGGGGACCGAGCTTTCAGGCATATCAGTCGCGGATTGACCAAAACGAGGGGACGCCTGTATATACTTATTTCCGGGGGGAGCGCCAGCAAAAGTGCTGAGCGTGCTGGCGCGGGCGTCGCGCCGGCAAAGCCGGCAACAGCCAAAAAATCGAGACAGCAATCCGGGAAATTCATTTGGTTGGCTGTGCTCAGGGGAGCATCCCGGTTGTGGGAAGAAGTCCATATCAATGCGACAGTGATTTCAGCAGGGGGTAGGAGGAGAAGATTTTTGGCCAGCTGAATCCCGGCAACGGGATTGAAACACTATACCGAACGGGAGCATCCCCGTTGTGCAAAGAAGCCCAAATGAATGCGACAATGATTTCAGCAGGGGGTAGGAGCGGATGATTTTTGGCCAGCTGAATCCCGGAAACGGGATTGAAACGATTTTTTTTCTCTGCCCCGCTCCCGAAGAACCCCTCTTCCCCCGCCACAACATTTTTGCTTGAGTGAGATTGTGCCGTGCTCTGCTCTCGCACGCACCCTTTGCCAATCTGCAGGTACTGTAACATAGAGTGCGACAGTTTTTGTTTGCCGGTGCTAGCTTAAAGATATAGCGAACTTCTTTGCACTTATTCAAACTTCGATGCACAAAGTTGTGGTGGGCCTCTCCGGTGGGGTCGATAGTTCAGTGGCGGCTGCAACCCTCCACCACCAGGGATATGAAGTGGTGGGACTGACTCTTTGGCTGATGAAGGGCAAAGGGCAGTGCTGCTCGGAGGGGATGGTTGACGCTGCCTACATCTGCGAACAGTTAGGCATCCCCCATCACGTCGTCGATATCCGAGAGGTCTTCCAAACCCATATCGTCGATTACTTGGTTGCCGGGTACAGTGCCGGTGTGACGCCCCTGCCCTGCTCGCAGTGCAACAAAACGGTAAAATTTGGCCCGATGCTGCAGTATGCTTCGGAAAAGCTGGGCGCAGACAGAGTTGCCACCGGCCACTACGCCCGCGTCAAATTTGACCCAGCCAGCGGGCGCTACCAGCTCAGCCGCGCCCTTGACCGCAACAAAGACCAGTCCTACTTCCTGTACGACTTGACCCAGGACTTGCTGGCAGGGTGCGTCTTCCCCCTCGGCGAACTTTGCAAGACCGAAACCCGCCGGCTCGCCGCTGAGTTCGGGCTCAAGACTGCTGACAAGCCAGAAAGTCAAGACCTGTGCTTGGTGGAAGCCAGCGGCTCCATGCGGGCGTTTCTGGACAAATACCTGGCCCCGGCAAAAGGCGACATTGTGGACTCGGACGGGCGAGTCCTCGGACAGCACGACGGCATCCACCACTACACGATTGGCCAGCGCAAAGGGCTGGGCGTCGCCGCTAGCGAGCCGCTGTATGTGATTGGGCTGGACGCCGCGCGCAACCGGGTGATTGTCGGCAATCGCGCCAGCGCCCACCAGTCCGAGTGCGGCGTCCACCGGCTCAATTGGGTGTCCATCCCAGACGCTTCCGCCCCCATCCGGGCCCAAGTCCAAGTCCGCTACCGCACCCCCGCCGTGCCCGCCACCGTCATTCCCCTGGAAGGTGCCGGTGCTCGCATCGTCTTCGACGAGCCCCAGTTCGGGATGACCCCCGGTCAAGCCGCCGTTTGGTACGACGGCGAGGTCCTGCTTGGCGGCGGCATTATAACACAAGCCTGATTAAACGTCAAGGGCGGCGCGCGACAGCGCGATTTGATTTTATAGCAGTAGCCAGTTAGGTTAGGACGTAGGACAGGCGTCTCGCCTGTCCCTGTCCTTACTAAAAAGTGAGATGCCCTGTCCTAAACTGACTGTGTGCTGCTGTATCGACAAGGGACAGGAACCGGGGTTCCAGAAAAGAAACCCGGTTTCTTTGGCGCTGCTGTCGCGAACGCCCCCAAGAGCAGTAGGATAAAAGATCGGGAAAATCGCAAAATTATAACCAGTCGCAGTCAACGCAAAGAGGGATTGCTTTGAGCTACCATCCAGACGGTATCGCGCCTCACGGGGGCCACCTGATCAATCGCACAGCCACAGCGGCTATGCGGCAAGAATTTCTCCAGCAAGCAGACGTTTTACCCCGCGTCGGGCTTGACGAGCGCAGTCTCTCGGATCTGATCCTGATCGCGATTGGCGGGTTCAGTCCGCTCACCGGCTTCATGGGGCAAGCGGACTACGCCTCAGTGGTGACTGACATGCGGCTAACCAGTGGGCTGCCTTGGTCTATTCCAATCACGCTCTCCGTCAGCGAAGAAGTGGCCCAAAACCTGAAAGAGGGGAGCTGGGTGCGCTTGGATGACCCCAATGGCCGGTTTGCCGGCGTCCTGGAGCTGACCCAAAAATATCGCTACAACAAAGCTCACGAGGCGATTAACGTCTACCGCACCGATGATTTCAAGCACCCCGGTGTGAGGGTCGTGTACGAGCAAGGGCCAGTCAATTTAGCCGGGCCGGTGTGGCTGCTGCAGCGGGACGCCCACCCTCTATTTCCGAAATACCAGATTGACCCAGCCGAGTCGAGGACGCTGTTCAAGCAGCGGGGGTGGAAAACAATCGTGGGCTTCCAAACCCGCAACCCCATCCACCGCGCCCACGAGTACATCCAGAAGTGCGCCCTAGAAGTGGTGGACGGCCTGTTCCTGCACCCGCTGGTGGGCGCGACGAAAGAAGACGACATCGCAGCAGACGTGCGCATGCGCTGCTACGAAATCATGCTGGATCGCTACTTCCCCAAAGACCGGGTGATCATGGCCATCAACCCGGCGGCCATGCGCTACGCCGGCCCGCGCGAGGCGATTTTCCACGCTATAGTGCGCAGGAACTACGGCTGCACTCACTTTATCGTCGGGCGCGACCATGCCGGTGTGGGGGACTACTACGGCACCTATGACGCTCAGAAGATTTTTGATGAGTTTGAGCCAGGAGAGCTGGGCATCGTGCCGATGAAGTTCGAGCACGCCTTCTACTGCAAGGTAACTCAGGGCATGGCCACCACCAAGACCAGCCCCAGCACCCCCGAACAGCGCATTCACCTGTCCGGAACAAAAGTGCGGGAGCTGCTGCGCCGGGGTGAGCTGCCGCCGCCGGAGTTTTCCCGTCCGGAGGTGGCCCTAGAGCTCGCCAAGGCTATGAACGTGATGACTTATGAAATCTGAAATCAGGGAAAAAGTCTCTTTCCGATACATTTTTGCTAACAACCTTTAACAGTTGCCAACAAATACTGTAGGGGCGGGTTTATCCAAAATGTCTCTGGGAAGTAGCTCCTGACTGAGCCGCTGCGCTATCAGATGCTGGTAAACCCGCCCCTACTTTAGCTCTCAACCAAGGCGTATCAACCAATGCCCACAGGTAAATCCCGCGAGCACAACAGCCAAGTTCATGATATTGCCTACTTGCTTTTAAGAAGAAGTCACTTGAAGCAGCTTGAAGGCCACTCATGCCTGAGTTTCAGGCTTTGTGGCATTTTTTAGAGCAGCCACAAAGCCTTTGCTTCTCAGGTTCAGATGACTGTCTTGAGCCTTTCAGATCAGCCACCCGCCTTTGGTTTTCAGGTTTGGGTGCCTGTCTTGAGTAAAGTATAGCATAGATTGGAAGATGTTAGCAAATCACTTGCTGTTGCCAACCTCTCTCGTTCCGATCCCGCGCCCGGTCAGGCCCGCACTTTGGGGGGCTGCCGGGCGGCGATCTCACAAGGAATCTCCTACCGAAAATCTATTAGTTTCCGGTAAATTCCGGTCAGCCAAGGCAGGATGCAAAGTCAGTCCCAGCAATGGGACTCCGTTGGGGAGAGCCCACAGATTATGAAGCGGCGGGAATTTTTGCAACGAACTGGCTGGGCGCTGGCAGCCCTGGGAATGACTGAGGCGGGCCTGTCCCGCTTGACCGATCGCTATTACCGAGCCCTGGCACAACCGAGCGCGCGCAAGTTGGCCCTGCTCGTGGGCATTAATCAATACGGCACCGGCAGCCCCCTCAGCGGCTGCCTCACGGATGTGGAGCTGCAGCGGCAACTTTTGATTCACCGGTTTGGCTTCAAGCCGGCTGATATCCTGACGCTGACCGACAGCCAAGCCACTCGCAAAAATATTCAGGACGCCCTCACCAGCCACCTGCGTGAGGCGGGTGCCGGGGATGTCGCTGTCTTCCACTTCAGCGGCTACGGTCGCGCCCTCAACTCGCCCCACTCCTCAGGGGCGGCTGGGGCGAGGCAAAATACCTTGGTGCCCGCAGATGGCGGGCTCGCCCCAGACGCGAACACCGCCAGCGACCTGCCGGAAGAAACCCTGCTGCTGCTGCTGCGCGAGCTGCCAGCAGAGCGGGTGCTGGCTGTCCTCGACACCAGCTACACCTATACCGGCACCAATTTGCTGGGCAATCTGCGGATTCGCTCTCGCCCCAGCCCGCCGGCGGTGGCCCTCGCCCCAGAGGAACTGGCTTGGCAAGAGCAGCTGCGGCGTCAAACCCCCGACCGGCGCAGCGGTGAGATGCCCGTCGCTATCTTTAGCGCAGCCCGGCCAAACCAGCAAGCCGCAGAAATGCAGTGGAATGGCTTCAGCTGCGGTCTGCTCACCTACGCCCTCACCCAAAACCTTTGGTCGGCCACACCGGCAGCAACCCTGCTTTTCACCCTCCAGCAGGCGGCTTGCTCCATTGAGCAAATGGCCGGTTTTGAGCAGCCGCCGCAGTTTATGGCGGAAGGCGGAACGCAGAACGCAGAATTCATTCCTGTGTCCTCCTTGCTATTTGACGCTTCTGATGTTGGGGCGGATGGCGCAGTGACTGCTGTGGGCGAGGACGGCAAAACCGCACAGCTGTGGCTGGGGGGACTCCCCGCCCAGGTGCTCGATTCCTACGGGGTGAATTCCCTGCTCAGCCCGGTTCAGGAGGCCGGCACTGCCGGTGCGCCGGCTCTCTCGCTCAGCGACACAAATCCCTCCGCGATCCTCCAGATTCGCTCCCGCACCGGATTGGCGGCGCAGGCGCAATTTTTGGGTGCCGGCAGCGCCACAAAGCCCCTGCAGGTGGGACAGTTGCTTCAGGAAGCTGTCCGGGTTTTGCCTCGCAATACCGGCCTGACCGTGGCCCTCGACACCAGCTTGGAGAGAATTGAGCGCGTGGACGCGACCAGCGCCTTTGCCAGCATTCCCTACGTCTCGCCGGTGGTGGGGGGCGATCAGCCGGCTGACTGTCTTTTCGGTCGCGCCCGGGAGATGCTGCTCGCCCAGACGCCCTCGGCTGCTCTGCCATCCCTCTCGCCGGCTAGCTACGGCTTGTTTTCTCTCGGTCAAGATTTAATCCCCAATACGGTTGGGGAGGGCGGAGAGGCGGTGCGCAGTGCCGTGCGCCGGCTCCTCCCGCAACTGCAAACCCTTCTGGCAGCTAAGCTGTGGCGCTTGACCGGCAATGAGGGCTCGTCGCGTCTGGGAGTGCGAGCCACTCTGGTGATGGTGGAGGGAAGCAAAGAGCGCGTGCTGGTAGAACGCGCCACTCTCCGGGGCACAGGCGAGGGCGCGGTTGCCGCACCGGCAGAGCAAACAGACTCTCCGGTTGGGCTCCTGACTGTACCCGCCGGCAGCCGCATCCAATACCGGCTGCGCAACGAGAGCAACCGCCCTATCTATTTTGTCCTTCTGGGCACAGACAGCAGGGGTCGGGCTCACGCCGGCTCTGGATCGGAAGCCATTGACCGGAAAGATGTAGCCCAAAACCTTCCGAGAAGCGAACAGAGTGCGATTTTACCCGGTGAAACGGTGATGATTCCCGCAGCAGCTTCTGCCTCGGCTTGGGTGATTGGCAGCACTGCTGGACTTGCGCAAACCCAACTGATCTGCAGCGCCGCCCCCCTCACCCGAACATGGGCGTCTCTGGCTGCCGCAATGCCCCAACGGGGTGACTACCGGTCTGTTAGTGTGCTGTCCAATCCTTTGCCGGTGGCGCAAGCTCTCCTGCAAGATTTGCACCAAGCCAGCTCGGGCGGCTCCCTCCAGGCTGCTATGCCGGCAGATGTCTACGCTCTCGATGCCAGCACTTGGGCAACTCTCAGTTTTATCTATCGGGTGGTGTGAGAAGTTATGAAATTTTAATTGTTAGAGCGCTCCGGTTTTGATCTGTGATTTCTTTGTTTATAAACCGCCAAGACGCCATAGACGCGCCAGCGGCTTGCCCGTTGGGGAGAGCGCCAAGGAAGAGGATCGCTAGAATTTCACAAATCAGTTAGGCCGGCTATAGAATTTTGAAGAAATTGAGAATGCCCACTTAAGAAGTGAGAGTTTTTCGATGAGTTCGCAATGGGATAACTTTTTGCAAAATCTTGGGGAGTGGCGGGGCTCTTTCACCAAAATCTCACCGGCAGGTGAGGTTTTGGGGAACTCTCCCACGATCCTTTCTCTGGAAGGTTTGGACTCAAACGAGACGGTTCGCCTGACGCTGCGCTATTTCTCGCCGGCAGATGAAAATTACGCCCAACCCCCGGTTAGGGAGCTAGTGCGGGAATACCGCTCTATCGGACGGGACATGCTGTATTTTGAGACCGGCGCTTTCTCTCAGGGCACGATTCAGCTGGCACCTTTTTCCGAGTTTGGCGGGGAGTTCTGTTTGATTGCCGGCAACCGCCGCCTGCGTCTGGTGCAGCTCTTTAACCCCGATGGGGAGTTGGCTTCTTTGACTCTGATTCGGGAAAAGCGAGCGGGATCTGATGCTGCGGAACGCCCGCCCCTGACTCTCGACGGGCTGCTTGGCGAGTGGCGCGGAGAGGCGATTACTCTCTACCCAGACTGGCGGTCACCTGACACTTATTCGACTGTACTGAAATTGCAGGATTTAGGTGCCGGTCGGGTGGCGCAGCAGCTGAGTTTCGGCACCGGCTCTGTCAGCTCGACGGGTCGGGTTGAGGGGAATATGATTAAGTTTGAGGACTTGGCTGCTGTGCCGGTGCGCGTGTTGCTGCTCCCGGATGGGGCTTCCGCGACTTGCCCGCAAAAGGTTCAGCTGCGCCAGCCCCTGTTTCTGGAGTTGGGCTGGCTGATTGAACCCAATCTCCGCCAGCGCCTGATTCGCCGGTATAGCGAAAAAGGGGAATGGGTTAGCCTGACTCTGGTCACTGAGCGCAAAGTGGGGTAATACTAATTTTGGATTAAAATAGCTATCAGCTATGGGCCAGTGGCGACTGGCCGGCGAGCCCTCAGTGAAGGAAGCACCTGCGTCTCAATGCTTTTTTGAGCAGGGTTTTATATTCTCGGTCGCTCACAATGTAAGATCCAAATCGCTCGAGATGGGGGTTGCTCATTTGGGCGTCGAAGAAGATAAACTGGCGCTCTCGCAGTCGCTCGACTAATTTCACCATTGCGACTTTCGAGCCTTCGGGAATCCGATAGAACATGGATTCGCCAATGAAGGCTCCGCCGATGACAATTCCCAGGATACCGCCGGCAAGTTCATTTCCCCGCCAGGTTTCAAAGCTGTGAGCTATGCCGGCGAGGTGCAGCTCCCGATAAATCTCTTTGAGTTCTGGGGATATCCAGGTCGTTTCCCGGTTGGCGCAGCCTTCCACTACGGCGGGGAAGTCCCGGCTGACCGCAACCGTAAAGCGCTCCTGGTTGAGGACGCGCTGCAGCGAGCGCGGGTAGCGAAATCGCTCGTCCAGGGGAATCAGCGCTCGCTCCCGGCTGGAATACCAGCCCAATTTGCCGTCAGAGCCATTGGCCATCAGGAAGTAGCCATGTGCGTACCCCTGGACAATCGCCGGAATGTCAAATTGCAGCATCAGACAAATATGGTATTATTTTTACAAAGTTCCAGTAACTTTATAGCGTTTCTCATATTACGTGAGGGACTGAGAAACCCGGTGAGCGTAGGGGCGGGTCCGAGTGCCACTGGTGTCAACTTAAGCTCCCGGCGATTGGAAATCGCGGCTACACAAACCAAGTCCGCCTGCGCGGACTTAAGAGAAGAGCTAGAATCTTAAAACCCAAGCCGAAGCGGGTGCAAGTCTGTATAGCTGCGGTTTCAACCGCCTAGAGACTGCGGGACACAGCTTAAGTTGACACCAATGGTCCCCGTGCCCGCCCCCTTCCGGGTTTCTGGGCAATAGTTCATCGAACTGAGAGCCGCTATCTCTATTAAACGCTATTTTGAAGCCATTCTGGGGGTCTATGGAAGAATTTGAGAATTGTCCGCTGCTTGAGAGTACCTTAAGCAAACTCCTCAATAAAACCGAAAAAAACTGGGGCTATCTACAGATTGAAAAAAAAGAGGAGAATATCTATGTCTTGCGCCTTGCTGGCAGCGACGAAAATATGCTAACCCTGTATTTTGATGAAAATCATCTTTTTCGTTTGTACTGGTATAGCAGCTCTCAGTCCTCAGTATCTGTAGAGGCTAAAATTAACAGATTTTATAACAAAACCACCGGAAAATATAGGACAGAAAAAGTATACAAGGTGGGCTATAAAGAAACCACCCATCCCATCCAGACTGCGATTAATAAAAGGTTCGCTCAACTCATCCGAGAGAAAATCACAGATTACTTTCGCTCTCAACTGTCAGAAAAAGACACTCAAAAAATCCCATCTGTTCTATTGGTCGCACTGTAATATCAGTAAGGCTACCCACAAGAGACACTGCCCTTGAAACAGTAAATTAAGAGGATGATTATGCCTGAAGCCATTCCACCCGTCACACTGCCTCCTGCTGAAAATCCCCAGCAGGAAGGCCAATGGTTGCAACATGCTTTGCATAACTGGCTCGACCGGGAGTTTATCCCAGAGGCAGTCAACCAGGAGATTGCCCGCCGAGCTGCCCAAATCTATGTCCGGCACCGGATGGAAGGGGAAAATGATGTTGGCGCTCTCACGATCGCGATAGTCACGGAAATGCAGGCGTTTGACTTTTCTAAAAGTTTCTATGGCGAGTTTGCCGTTGCCAATGCGGTGAGCGACTTGCTGCTGGAGAGCTTGGGCATAGACCGGTGCTGCGGACAGTAAGATTTTAGATTTTAGATTTTAGATTCCCAATCCAAAATCCAAAATCCAAAATCCTTGCATCCCAACTACCAGCTGGACTTGACAACGCCTGGGAGCAACCCTTTGTGGGCCATTTCGCGAATGGCGTGGCGGGAAAGGCCAAAGTCCCGATAGTAGCCTCTGGGCCGGCCACTGAGCCAGCAGCGGTTGCGCAGGCGGTGGCGGCTGCTGTTGCGAGGCAGCTGTTGCAGCTGCCGGTGCAGTTCAATTTTATCGTCCAGCGTTTCGGCTTGGGAGAACTGTTCCTTGAGATCTTCCCGCTTTTGAGCGTACTTCTCCACCAGTTTCTGGCGTTTCTTTTCCCGCTCAATCATGCTCTTTTTGGCCATGAATGACTTTCTCAGCCTCGATTAAAGACACCATTCTCTATGGTATCAGGTTTGGGGGGGTGATGAACCGCCCCCGTGAAGAGTCGCCAAGGAAGAGGAAGAGAGGGGGCGGGGGGAGCGGGGGTTTGGGCACCGGCACCTTCAGCGAAGGGCAGAGGGGCACAAATCAGCGAGGGCGCAAGTCTGGCAGGCCGGCTTGCGGGCGTTACAGACGGCTCGCCCGTGGTAAATCAGCCGAATTGACCAATTTTCCCAGTCTTCTTGGGGGAGAAGCGGCATTAAGTCTCGCTCGACGCGCACCGGATCGTCGTGTTCAGTCAAGCCCAAGCGCTGGCTGAGGCGCTTGACGTGGGTGTCCACGGTGACGCCCTGATTGATGCCGAAGGCGTGGGCCATCACCACATTGGCGGTTTTTCTGGCCACTCCGGGCAATTCCAGCAGCTGTTCCATCCGTTTGGGCACTTGACCGCCATATTTCTCAACAATCATCTGGCAAGCGCCCTGGATGTTTTTGGCCTTGTTGCGGTAGAAGCCGGTGGAGCGGATTAAGGTTTCCAGTTCTGCTAAACCGGCACCGGCAATGGCGGCGGCGTCGGGGAAGCGCGCGAAAAGTGCCGGTGTCACCTGATTCACCCGCTCATCTGTGCACTGGGCCGAGAGGATAGTGGCCACCAGCAGCTGCACCGGCGTCTCGTAGTTGAGCGTGCATGTGGCGTCTGGATACAGGCGCTTCAGGCGAATCAGGATTTCATTAGCCCGCTGCTTTTTTGCAGACCATTTATCAGTGACGCTCACTGGAATAACTTCTGAATTGCCTCCAACTGGGTGGTGTCGCGGATGATCAAAAAGATGCCCAACCCCAGCAGCAGCATTAATCCCGTCTGCATGACCCCGTCTTGAATGTGGGTGGGCAGGGGTTTGCCGCGCAGCCCTTCAATCAGCAGGAAGGCCAGCTGCCCGCCGTCCAGTGCCGGCAGGGGCAAGATATTGATAATCGCCAAGTTGACGCTGATAATCGCCGCAAACAGGAACAGGTTGCCGGTGTCACTTTGGGCGACTTTGGCACCTTCCTCTACAATTTTCACCGGCCCGGCGACCTGGCCGACGGTTTCTTTAAAGTGGGTGATCAGCTGGTAAAACCCCTGCACCGTGCCGACAACGATCGCCTGAAACCTGTCAGCGGCCAGGCTCAACACCTCGAAAGTGCTGTTGGCCCGCCGGTAGGTGGCCGTGCCGTTGGGAGCGAGCTGGACACCAATGCGACCTGTGCCGTCTGGTGCCGGTTGCGGCGTCACCCTCACGGACAGCTTGGCCTTGTTCCGCTCCAGGGTCAGTTCCAGAGGCCGGTCGGCATGGGATTGGATGGCTTCCTTCAGGACGGGGATGGCCTCTTTGGAGGAGCCCAGTTCCTTCCCGCCCACTGCTATAATAATGTCTCCTGATTTAATCCCCGCTCTAGCTGCAGCGGAGTCTTGCGAAACCACTTGGGGCACGAGAACCCCAGGCTGGTAGTTAAATCCCGCCGGCACGCCGTAAGTGCCGAACTGAGCGACTAGCACCAGATAGGCAAAGATTAAATTGGCAATCACCCCAGCGCTAATGACAATGGCTCGGTCTAGGATGGGCCGGTTGCGCAACAGATTGGGGTCATTTTCAGGAATGTTGCTCTCCTCGGGATCGTCATCCGGGAAGCCGACAAAGCCACCCAGAGGGATCGCCCGAATCGCATACTCGGTTTCTGGCCCTTGATATTTCCACAGAATGGGGCCAAACCCGATAGAGAAGCGATTGACGTGAATTTTCTGCAGGCGAGCCGCCATGAAGTGGCCCAGTTCGTGTACCACAATCAAAAGCGCCAGAACCGCGATCGCTGCCAAAACTGACATGTACTAATCCAGTGATACTACGCTATATGTGCTGCCGGCTCCCGCATTCGGGAACCTTTAATTATTGTGACGTATTCTACGGTTCTGCGCCTGTTTCCAGTCCGGACAGACTAAAGAAGGGACTATAGCATATTAATGTTCTTTTGTCAAGGGATTTTTTTCTCGTTCCCAGGCTTCCCGTAAGGGTGCCTGGGAACGAGGGGAATTTCTTGACCGGCGTTACAGCACCTCGCGCCCCATTGTCGGCTGCAGGGCTTCCGGGATGCGGACTGTGCCATCCGGCTGCTGGTAGTTTTCCAGGATCGCCGACATGGTGCGCCCGATGGCCAAGCCAGAACCGTTGAGGGTGTGCGCGAACTGGGTGCCCTTCTTCCCGGCTTCCTTAAAGCGAATATTGGCCCGTCGCGCCTGAAAGTCGCCAAAATTCGAGCAGCTGGAAATCTCGCGGTATTTGCCGGCAGAGGGCAGCCACACTTCCAGATCGTAGGTCTTCTGCGATGAGAAGCCCAAGTCGCCCGCGCACAGTTCGATCGTCCGGTAGGGCAACTTCAGGGCTTCCAAGATAGCTTCGGCATCTCGCACCAGGGTTTGATGCTCCGCCTCAGAGGTGCTGGGGTGGACAAATTTCACCAGCTCAACTTTATTGAATTGGTGCAGGCGGATTAGCCCCCGCGTGTCTTTGCCATAACTGCCGGCTTCCCGCCGGAAGCAGGGGGTGTAAGCGCAGTGATAGATGGGTAACTGTTCTGCGGGGAGGATTTCATCCCGGTAGAGGTTCGTCACCGGCACCTCAGCGGTGGGAGCGAGCCACAAGTCATCTTGGGCGCATTTGAAGCTTTCTTCGGCAAATTTGGGCAACTGACCGGTGCCGGTGAGGGAAGCGGTGTTAATCAAGATCGGCGGCAGCACTTCTATATAGCCGGCTTGGATCTGCCGGTCGAGCATAAAGCTAATCAGAGCTCGCTCCAGCGCCGCACCGGCACCGATCAGCGTCACAAACCGGCTTTGCGCCACTTTCGCCGAGCGCTCAAAGTTGAGGATGCCCAGCTTTTCGCCGATTTCCCAGTGGGGGAGGATGCCGGCATTTTGGGGGATGTACTCGTCACCCCAGCGGCGCACCTCCACATTGTCATTTTCATCTTTGCCTGCCGGTGTCGAATCGCTGGGCAAGTTAGGGATGGACAGCAGCAGCTCATCGATCTGGGATTTCAGCTCTTTTTCCTTTGGCTCCAGTTCGCCTAGCTGGGATTTGAGCTGGTTGCCTTCCTCTTTCAAGGCTTGAATTTCTGGATCGTCCGGCTTAGCACCGGCCTTCATTTTTTGGCCCACCAGTTTGCCAATTTCGTTGCTGCGAGCTTGCAGCTTGGAGCGCGTCGTCTCCAGTTCCCGCTGCTGGGCGTCAATGCTGAAGAGCGGCTGTAAATCGTAGTTTCCGCCGCGCCGGTTGAGGCGCTCCTGCACTGCTTGTGGATTTTCCCGGATTTGCTTGATATCGAGCACGGATGTTCCCCAGACTCTCTCAAAGAGTGTTTTTCTGCTTCCTTACAAGGATTATCGTATCGCGCCTGCCGGCGGACCCTCACGCCCCGCTCGCTCAGGATGGGACGAGCCGGCAGGCAAGCCGGCTTCCGGGGCTCCCACGAGATAATAACCCATTTTGGGTTTATCCCGCATTGGGTTTTAGCATCGAATTCGCACATTAGTCAGCCAGAGGGACGCGCCCGCTATCGAAACCGAGGAAACCGTCGCGGCAAACAAGGCATCCGTCAAGTGACCAAATCTGTCTTTAGCGAGGAATACTACCGGTTTCGCCGCCTGCTTATCGAGGCTCGCCAAGCCGCTCAGCTCACCCAAGCCCAGCTTTCCGCCAAGCTTTCGCGTCCGCAGTCCTACGTTTCCAAGTATGAACGCGGCGAGCGCCGGCTAGATTTAATCGAGTTCTTGGAAGTGGCACAAGCCCTGGAGCTTGACCCGATAAGGTTCATCGAAAAATTGCTTAGAGAAAAAGAGGGTGAGTAGCCATGCTCATTCAGTTTACAGATTTCAACAATGCCGATCTAGTCATCAATACCCACTGCAACGCTGAATGGAATGATATTGAAAGCGTACTAACCGCCATGCCATTACACCTTAAAGCTTCCCGTCAGGCTGGGATTGAGGGAAATCCAGTCTTTGACCCCGTAGGAACGAACCAATACATCAAAGCTGCCTTGGTCAAGATCGGGTGGCAATCTAACCTGCCGATTCCAGCACCATACAGATTTTTGGGCACAGACATTGACCTTGGCAAATCGGGTGTGCTTGTCGAGGTTCAGTTTTCCCACTAAGCGTTCCTGCCAAACAACACCTTACGCTCCGAGTTGTTTTTCAACGCTCAGACCCTACTAACAGGGCAGCCCACTAGGCTTGTGGTTCTGATTGCGAAAGCCCAGATGTTTCCGGCTTCCAACAGCAGTCTCTACTACGAGACTGCCGTCCAGCAGCTGACAGCTTTAGCCGGTTATGCGTTCAAGGTGCCAATGAGAGTTGTAGGGTTATTCGAGCCAAAGAATACAACCGTACAAGTCAAATGCACTGTGTATGAGCAAGCTACCTCTCGAAAGATTGTAACTCAGGAAGACAGGCAATGTCAAATAATTGCGGGTCGTTCAGCACGCAGCCGCTGTCTTCTTCGCCTCCTGTGAGGAGTAATCGGTTAGAGCGACAAGTCGAGTTCCATTTGCTCCCCTATTTGAGCCGGCACCGGCTTTTTCTTTCCCTTGCCGTTGAGCTTAGCATCCACAGGACGCTCCTCCCCCCGAATACCAGCCCCAAAAGCCGCTTCCTCATACAGCAATCGCTCCTGCATCTCCTGCAAGTGGTATTCTTCCGAGCAGATTTTTGCCTCACTCCGTTCTGTCGCTCTTTTTCCCACTTGCACGTCAAACCGGAATTTTTCGATTGGCTCGCCGGTCCGCCCCACATAATCCCGCAGAGTTTTCAAATTGGGAAAACAGCCGCTCTCATCCGGCTCCCCACTCAGACGCCGCAGCGCAACTTGATGGTATCTCGGCTCCAGTTCCGCCCCCATGAAATGCCGCCCGAACTCTCTCGCCACAACCGCCACAGTGCCGGCTCCCATGTACGGGTCAAAAACCACCTCACCTTGATTCGTTGTCGCTAAAATAATTCTAGCGACCAAATCTTCCGGAAATTGGCAGGGATGTATGGTTTGCTCCTCATGGTTGTGCTTGACGTTGCGAAACAGCCAGATGTCGCCAGGATTTTTCCCGTCTGGGTTGCAGGATAGCTGCCCTTTGCGTTCGCCCCGGTAGTGCTTCTTGTTCTGGTACTTTTGCGGCACCCTGATAGCATCTAGGTTAAAGGTATAATCATCGGATTTGGTAAACCACAGCAGGGTTTCATGCCGGCAAGAGAATTTCTTTTGCGCGTGAAGTCCGTGCTGTCTCGCCCACACAATCCGGTTGCGGGAAGCCCACAAGATTCTAAAATAGGAAAGAAGCGAATGTCAAGGGTAATCAGCATCCCCCGGTCGGAAAAAGCCCCGACTTGCCAGAACAGCGAGCCGGTCTTTTTCAGAATGCGGCTGCACTCCCGCAGCACGGCTGTCTGTTCTTCCAGGTAAATCTCCAGCGCCTTCTTAGCTTCGTACTCTTTCCCCAGATTGTACGGGGGCGAGGAGACAACCAAGTCAGCACATTCCGCCGGCAAGCCGGTCAGCAACTTCCGACAGTCCCCCAAGAAGATACTATTCAAGGGGAGATTCTCTCTATTTCCTCTCACTCAAACACCTGCCCACTACACTCCTGAAACTTGGTCGCACGCCAGAAACCGGGTTTCTTTTAGAAACCCGGTTTCTCCCCCAGCGGTAAAGAGAACATCTTAACACAAAATATGCTATCTGTCAACTGTGCTATCACTGATTTTTAGCCCCGCTGTTTTATGCGAGGGGGCGGGTTTATTCATAGTCTGCCCTGTGCCAGAAATATCTTGGCTGAACCCGCCCCTACTTATTAGGTGCAGCCACCGGCTCAAAGGGCACGCTCTTCCCGCCCAAAGCGTCCACAATCGCCCGCGTATTCGCTACCATCATCTTAATATAAGAATCCCCCTCACTGCCGGCAGCGCCAATTGAGTCAGAATACAGCGGTTTCGGCGCTAATTTCACCGAAGCTTCCTCAGCCACAGTCTTAATCAGGGCTGGGTTAATCGTGGTTTCCGCAAAAATTGCCGGCACCCCCGCCGCCTTGACCGCCTCTACAAGTTTGCGCACGGTTTGAGCGCTAGGTTGCTCCTCGGTACTGATTCCTATCAAAGTTCCAACGACTTCCAGCCCATAAGCGCTTGCGTAATATTGAAACGCATCGTGCGTGGTCACCAACCGGCGCTTGTCTGCAGGGAGAGTTTCCAGCTGCTGGCTTATCCAAGTGTCCAGCAGCATCAGTTCGCCGGTCAGTCGCGCCGCATTCTCGGTAAATTCCTCCCTATCTTCTGGCGACAGCTCAATTAAAGCATCCCGAATAGCACTCACCATCGCTATCGCATTTCCCACATCCCCCCAAACGTGCGGATCTGGCACTTTTTCGCCTTTTTTTTCCATCTGCAGGGGCTTGACGGTTTCTCCCACCGGCACCTGACGCGCCCTCACCCCAGCAGCTTTCATCAATTTAATCAGTCCGGGTTCCAAATTGTAGCCATTATACAGAATTAGCTTTGCTTTTTCCAGGGCGATGCTGTCCGCCGGCACCGGCTCGTAAACATGGGGATCTGCGCCCGGTTTGAGAATGCCGGTGAGCTGAATCTCATCCCCCCCGACACGCTCAGCCAAGTCCTCGATGATGGTGCTCGTGGCCACCACACTGGGCTTGTCCGGCGATTCTGGACTGGTGCGGTTGGGTGCCGGTGGCGCACACCCGCTCAAAACCGCCAGCAGCAAGACAAAGCCCAGCTTCAGGGGGTGAGTTTCCAGCCTCATACTTGGAGCGAGAAGCGTCAAGAACCCCACCCCCAACCCCCTCCCCGCGAGCGGGGAGGGGGCTGTGTTGCTCGTCGTCGGGTGCGTTGCGCCGTCGGAAACGCACCCTGCAGCAGCAAGATCAGGCTCTGCCTCAGGGTGCCCATTCCCAGGCTCCATTTGGGAACGAGTCTTGCAAGGGGAGAGGAGATTAGCTCCCCCAACCCTTTTAGCAAAGGGGGTTAGGGGGTTAGGTCTGCTGCTAGAGCTGTGAGCCATCACCATTGCCTATCTTTAGTATTATTCCCACTTATAGATTTTTTCATATTTCTTTCATTTTTAGAGTACGCTGGAAAAAAGCCAACCCAAGAAGAGCCTATGAACACCCTCAAGCTGTCGTCCAGTGCCGGTGAGCCAAGTCACCCCGAACCCCTTCGCAACCCGCACCCAGCCGGTCTTGAGAGAGGGGAGCCAGCGATTGCCGTCAGCCATCTAGGGGTGAAATACCGCAGCGTAGAGGCGCTGCGGGATGTCAGCGCCGTGGCCCACAGCGGCAGGCTCACCGGCATTATCGGGCCCAACGGTGCCGGGAAAAGCACCCTCCTGAAAGCCATGCTGGGATTAATTCCCACCAGCAGCGGACAGGTGCTGTGCGGCGGGAAACCGCTGTCTGAGCAGCTGGAGCGGGTGGCTTATGTGCCGCAGCGCTCGCAAATTGACTGGACCTACCCCGCCACTGTCTGGGATGTGGTGATGATGGGGCGGGTGAGGAAAACCGGCTGGTTCCGCCGCTTCAGTGCGTTGAGCCGGCGCACTGCCGCCGCAGCGCTAGAGCGCGTGGGCATGAGCGACTGCCGCCACCGGCGCATTGGCGAACTCTCTGGCGGACAGCAGCAGCGGGTATTTCTCGCTAGATCGCTGGCGCAGGAAGCGGATATCTTCTGCTTTGACGAGCCCTTTGCCGGCATTGACCAAAAAACCCAAAGCGTCATTTTCAACATTTTCCACGAACTCGCCGCAGCCGGCAAAATCGTCCTAGTAGTCAACCACGACTTAGGAGAATCCATCACCCACTTTGACGACCTAATCTTACTCCATACAGAAATAATCGCCACCGGCCACCGGCAGCAAGTCCTAACACCAGAAAACCTTTACCGCGCCTACGGAGGTCAGGTCATGTTCTTTGACGACGCTGCATAAGAAAGCGTGTTTGTCAAGTATCTTTTCTCTCTTTATCTCTCATTCTCAGCCCGAAGCTGGGAATGAGAATTAACTCTGCGCCTCTGCGCCCTCTGCGGTAAAAAAATATTCCTCTTGCTTCTTGGCGTCCTTGGCGTCTTGGCGGTTCATTCTTAAGTTCATTCTTAAGCCAAAAAAACATTCCCATGCTAGAATCCTTAATAGAGCCGCTGCAGTACGGCTTCATGCAGCGCTCACTGATCGTAGCCATCCTAGTCGGACTGATCTGCGCCGTCACCGGCAGCTACTTAATGGTGCAGAGACTGGCGCTCCTCGGTGACGCCATCAGCCACTCGGTACTTCCCGGATTAGCCATCGCCTTTCTCCTGGGAGCCAATATCTTCCTGGGCGCTTTCATTGCCGGTGTTCTCAGCACAATGGCGATTGCCTGGATACGAACGCGCTCGCCCATTAAAGAAGACGCGGCAATGGGGATTGTCTTTTCTGCCTTTTTCGCCCTGGGCATTACTTTAATTACCATTATCCAAAAAGACAACAAAATCGACCTGAATCACTTTTTGTTTGGCAACATTCTGGGGGTTACGGCTGAGGAAGTGCGCGACACCGGCATGATTGCGGCGGTGGTGCTGCTCGTGGTGGTGCTGCTGTACAAAGAATTGCTGTTTTACACGTTTGACCCCACGGGAGCTCAGGCGGCGGGGCTGCCGGTGAACCTGCTCAATTTTGGCCTGATGGTGCTGATCGCTCTCACGGTTGTGGCGAGCATGAAAGCTGTCGGCGTCATCCTGGTCCTGTCGCTGCTGATCGCGCCGGGAGCGACTGCTTATCTGCTGGTTCCGCGCCTGCACCAGGTGATGGTTTTAGGTGCCGGTATTGGGATTTTTTCCAGCATTGCCGGCATGTACCTCAGCTATTTCTACAATCTTCCTTCCGGCCCCGCTATTGTATTAGTAGTGTCGGGATTATTTGTGCTGGCGCTGCTGTTCAGTCCCAGTCATGGAGTCTTCACCCACCGCAGGTCAGGTTCTGGGAATTCCCAGATTTGGCGGGAGCTGAAGGGTTTGATGCGGTGGCATTCCTCAAGGTAATAGGTTGGGCGGACGCCCAACCCTGTTTTATGCTTTTTTCACGGCTTTCTTTCTTTGCAAAGCTATCCCACCCAGTACCCCAGCTAGACCTAGCATGGTGCTGGGTTCCGGTACTGGCTTCGGATCGTAGTCGTAGGTAATGTTGAGATCCGCTTTGGCAAATGTGTCGATAAAAGAGTTGATGTTGCCCGGTCCTGTAACCGCTGATTGAGCTGTAGCGGTGAACAAAAAGTCGAGCATGCCACTGCCGGTGAACCACTGCAAGATGCTGGCATCGGTGAAAACTTGCGTTCCGGATGTTTCGGCTGTCAGTCCTTCAAACGTCCGCCCACTCGCGCCGGCGTAATCTAGTCTGCCATCGTATCGAGCGACACTGTAAGTGACATTCTTTTGCGGGTTTAACTCAAACAGATTCGCACTATTTTGCCCACTCAATGAAAGCAAACCGCTGAGATTCACTGACACTGCTCTCGCTGTGGCTGAGCGGTTTTCAAAGGCCCCCTGTCCCTTCAGGCTGCCGGTAAATGACAGCGTTACACTCTTGAGCGTGCCCAGAGCGGAGTCGAACTTTTCGATGCTGATAGGCGCTTCGATATCTGTGAGGCCATACCCCTGACTCAGGTAAGGGTCAGGCACGTAATCTCTGTCAAAATCAGTCTGTTGATACGAAGCCGAACGCGAGAGGCTCGCCGCGTTAGCGATGCCGGCAGTAGATACAATCCCTGTGAACAGGGTTGCGGCGGCAATCCCCGTTAAACCTTGCACTTTCATTGAATAAGCCCAGTTTATAGTTATCATTGCATTTGGCTATGATTTGGCAATCAATCTCTGGGAGAGTCAGAATATTCTATGCGGTTTCACAGCCCACCCATATCACTACTATAAGGACGGGTAGCCTTGATTTCAAGCGTTTTAATTTAAAGATTTGGTAAAGTTAGCCCAGCTCTCCTGGGAATTTTTAGGGTTTATAGGCTGGAAGCCAATCTTTACAAGCCTTTGGGCGATCTCAGCTTTGCCCGCTGGCCAGTTCCCCCAGTCGTTATAGCAGTAGGCACTTAGGTTAGGACAAGGGGTTTAAGATGATGTAGGGGCGGGAACACCGACAAAGAGTGCCACACAGCTACAACACTGATAAACCCGCCCCTAACCTCTGATATAGCAGCCGGCAATTGGGCCATAGCGTGTCCTAACCAATATGACTGCTGCTATAAAGGCCAAGACCGGCGCGGGCCTGCGGGGCCGCGCAGATGGCCCGAGTTGCGCTAGCATAACAAAAGTTAACATTCCGCTCAGGATGAGTTGCAGCTACCCGCGATGACAGTCAAAATAGGAGACAGCGCCCCCGATTTCACCCTGCCGTCCCAGAGCGGCGAGCCGGTCAGCCTCAAGGATTTCCGGGGCAAAAAGGCCGTGGTCCTGTATTTTTACCCAAAAGACGACACGCCGGGATGTACGGCGGAGTCTTGCGCCTTCCGGGACAGTTACGAAACGTTCACGGATGCCGGTGCTGAGGTGATAGGCATCAGCGGCGACTCACCGGCGTCGCACCAGCAATTTGCTGCCAAGTACAAGTTGCCGTTTACCCTGTTGAGCGACACCGGCAACGAGGTGCGGAAGCTGTACGGAGTGCCGGCGGCGGCTTTCGGCTTGCTTCCCGGGAGAGTGACCTATGTCATTGACCGGGAGGGAGTTGTCCAGCACATCTTTAACTCGATGATGAACTTCAGCGCTCACGTTCAGGAGTCGCTGAAAACCCTGCAAGCGCTAAAAAACTAGCAGCCAAGCGGCATGTAGGAAAAACCAAACCCCCCTCTCCCGCCGTCCCGGTGTGGGGAAGGGGGCTGGGGGGTGGGGCTATACCAAGTTGGCATAAATAGTATTTTTTGGGGGATCTGAAAAGGGTTTACAGCAGCCTTTTTCAATCCAAAATCCAAAATCCAAAATCCAAAATTGGTATTAACTGCCGGTTGGGCTTAGCTCAGGCGAGCCCGGACTTGGACTTTTCTGGCACCGCAGCGCTGCTGGCCATCTTGCCATTTTTGCTGCTGGTGTGGCCATTGCCGTTACGGGGTAAAATCAGCCCGTAACCGCCGTGGTGTTTGCGCTCGTAGATCACGTTAATCTCGCCGGTTTCGGCATTCCGGAACATGTAGAAGTCGTGATCGATCAGCTGTAGCTGTTCCAAGGCTTCTTGAACGCTCATCGGCGGCATCGCGAAATACTTGGTTCGCACCACTTCGCTGGGAAGTTCCGGGGTGCGGTTGCCAATTATATCGGTCGCCACTGGCTGTTCGGCTGCAACCACAGTGGGTGTGGGCTGGGCCTGGGTCTTTTGGTCGTGGCGCTTTTCTTTGTATTTGCGCAGCTGACGAGCAATTTTATCCGCGACTAGGTCGATGCTGGCGTACAGGTTTTCGCTGCTTTCTTCGGCACGGATGACAGTACCGTTGGCGTAAATAGTGACTTCAGCCGCCTGCTTGGGGTTGATCCGAGGATTGCGAGCCACTGACAGGTGCACGTCAACTTCCATCGTCAAATTTTGAAAGTGGCTGACCGCTTTCTCAATTTTTTGATTGACGTACTCGCGAATCGCATCGGTGATTTCAATATTTTTGCCGTGGATAACAAGCTTCATAACTGATTGTCCCGCTGAAAACGCCCACTTGTCAAAAAGGTGGAAGGCTCTCCTCCCCACTTCGGGGGGAGGGCGTTGGGTGGGAAGGGAAGGTGGAATTAGTTCATCCCATATCGCTGTATCCTTCATCCTTTCAGAGTGGGGGGAAAGCGGGGCGGGGATTGCCGCTTTCCTCAAACCAATCGTGGAGCCCGTTTTTAGCTTAGCCCCTTACAGCAATTTACCCTGACTTTTGGTTGGTGGTTGCTGGCGGGAGCGCAGATCCCAAGAACGGAGCCGAAACTTTTCAGGATTGACTGCTCTTTGCGCTAAAGCGACGAAGATTCCCCGGAGGGATTTCAGAACTTCCAGTCAGACTGGATTCCTAGGCGAAGTCAATACGCCCCTATGGTTTGCCCGAGGGCTTCCCTTTACTTTTAGTTTTAAGCTCATGCATGTCTCTCGTCGATGGAACGCCATAGCTTACCGACATTTTTGCGCCTGCTTTTTGCTACGCACCTCTGTCCTCACGGGATGTTAAGCCCCTTCCATTCGAGTCAATGAGAAGGCTCTTAAATTATAACGGTTCACAGAGGCTAAAGCCGCCGTGTCGCTTTTCCGCCCCGCTCGCTCACCAGACGCGGCGTGACGCGAGCTCCCGCGCTATTTTTCGTGTGGGCCACTCACTGTTTTAAGGCCCTGCCTCTTCTGCCCGTTTGTCCGGGGGAACAGCCCCTAGCGGTCTGAGGGTTGGCCCGCACTTCCGGAAATAGTGTTCCCGGCTGCACTCCGCTCTCAGGCACTCTCGGGATTTGTCCCAAAAGGGTTATGGAACCAATTCTACATAACTATCTCGCTGCGAAAGCCACTCTCACCGCCTTGAGATGGGGCTGTTGAAACTTTCTCCTCCCCTGGAATTATTGCCTCTACTATCACCGATACATTTTTGCTATCAACTGCTGTCAATTGGTAACAAATACATAAGCTGGGAGGCTAGCTCTCAGCCAAGGCGTATCAACCAATGCCCGCAGGGAACCCGCGAGCACAACGTCCAAACTCCAGACAAAGTGACTTCCTTTGAGAAAGAAGCTGTCTCCATCAAGTCTAAAGGCCATTTGCCTTTGGGTTTCGGGCTTTCAGGCGATTTAGACACAGCCACCTACCGAGTGGAAATCGGATTTAGATAGCTGTTTTGGACTTTTCAGAGCAACCACCCGCCTTTGGTTTTCGGGTCGTGGTGGCTGTCTTGAGCAAAGTATAGCATAGATCAGCATATGGGGGCAAATCGCTTGCTGCTGCCAGCCCTATCACTTCGTATTCTGGAGAACAGAGACTTTTGGCTTCTGTTTAAAATCTGTTGCATTCCTTGAAAATTCTTGATGTTACTCCCCCAGTCTTGGGGCTAAAATTGCGTCTAATTACTCTTGATTTTTTGCAGGTTTTCGAGTATGTACCCCACTTCAGCGGCAGAGACCGGGCCGCACCGGCATCGCGGTAGGCTATACAACCTAGGACAGGTGCCCTACACTGTAGCTTGGGCCTGGCAGCAGTCACTGGTGGCGGAACGCCAGAGGGCTCCCGAGTTAGAAGATGTTTTGATGTTGCTGGAACACCCGCCGGTATATACCTTGGGGCGGGGAGCCAGTCTGGAATTTCTCAAGTTCGACATAAGCCGTGCCGGTGTGGGAGTCCACCGAGTTGAGCGCGGGGGCGAAGTCACCTACCACTGTCCGGGCCAGCTGGTGGGCTACCCGATTTTGAATTTGCAAAGGCACCGGCAAGACTTGCACTGGTATTTGCGCCAGCTCGAAGAAGTCTTGCTGGAGGTGCTGGCATGTTGGGGGCTCGACGGTGAGCGCCTTGCGGGCAAAACCGGCGTTTGGCTGGAGGGGCGAAAGGTGGCGGCGATCGGGATCAAGGTCAGCCGGTGGATTACCATGCACGGCTTTGCGTTAAATGTCTGTCCGGACTTGCAGGGATTTGAGCGCATTGTCCCTTGCGGGATTGCGGACAAGCCGGTGGGCAGTTTGGCGGAGTTTGTTCCGGGAATCGAGATCGACTCGGTGCGCCGGACCGTGGCTGAGGCTTTTGCCCGAGTGTTTGATGTCCAACTTGACTTTCAAGAGGGTTCCCCACTCCTGTCAAATCCGGTTGCGGCGGATTCGTAAAAAATAGGGTCAGCCGGTCCGCCCCCTCTGGGCGGATCCCGCAAAAAAGAGGAGCCCGCTGGCTTATTGCCCGAGCGCCCGCAAGCAGCAAAACTTTTTAGAAGGGAATGTCATCGCGGTCCACTTCGTTCCCGGGGGGGCTGGGATCGTCGGGTGACTGCTGATAGGCTGAATAGGTTTGGGAGGCGGGAGGGGGGGACTGATACCTGGACTCCGCTGGGTCAGACTCAGCGGAGGTCTCAGTCAGCTTCCCCGTGCCAGCTTGGTTGCGAGAGGTAAAGGACACCACGTTACTGGGGGTGGGGGTTCGGGTGCTCGCCTGTGTCCTGCCGGCATTCCCCTGCAAGCTGTGTATCCGCTGAGCGGTTAATTCAGCGCGTTTTTCCTTGAACCCCTCGGGCCGGTCAACAGTATTCATGCTCAAGCGGCCTTCTATGACCACCCGATCTCCTGGGCCATAGCGATCGTAAGTTTCTTGGGCGAGATTCCCCCACACCACCACCTTCAAGGTTTCCGGGGGGTCTTCCTCCTTTGGCCCTGGAAACTGAACCAGCATTTCAGTAATCTGAGTTTGGTTGTCTGCCGTATAGCGCAGTTGCGGTTCTTGGACAATTTCCGCCATTAAAATGCAGCTGTTCATCTGAAAAACCCGCTGGATACTCCGTCTCAATCCGATATTTAGACGGTGAGGAAAGCGGGGCGGGGTTTGTCGGTTTGACCGCTTTCCTGGTGTGCGTTCGGAAAGCCCTCTCCCTGTGCGCCGGCAACCGGCTGGCACGAGGGCCGGACTGGCGTTGCGAGTCTGCCCGCTAGCCTGTTTGGGTGCTGTACTGGAGACAACCACTGGGAGCCGGCTCTTTTTTGGGCGGTTTTTCCATCCTGCCACCGATATAATTTAGCTTTTCTTGCGGGGGGCTAACCAGTAGGCCAAAGCTCGCCCCCTGGCGGGCGCGTGCGGCAGCACCCACTTCCCACTGCGTTTCTCAGGGTTCCCAGCCGCACTGTCCGGGGTGAAACCGGCCCGGAGTGCGAGCCGAAACACTGTCATATCCTGACGTTTTCCAGCCCAAAACATTTCGGCTTGCCGCTGTTGCATGTCCCCCAAAGAGCGCTGGGGCTTGCCGCTTTAACTAACAATATAACCTATTTTTCCCAGTGTTTAAAGAAAATAAGCTCCTCTGGAACTGCCTCTCTCAACAAAGCTTTGGCAGTCGCCCGTTTAAGTTTTTGGTTTCAGAGTGGTGAGCGTCTTACTTTCTTTTGCTCCGCCGCCTGAGGACAGCGAGGGCGTCAGACTTGGCAGGCGGGATTTTTTACAGTAGAGGTGGCAGCCAATAATTACGAGAGATTAGCGATTAGCTAGCGTGCTGGCCTGGGAGCCCTACCTGGCGGCTGCGCCCTTGGGGCAACGGCTTTCGGAACCTCGCTCTTGCGGCACGGGAGCCGTGGTCTGCTGGCTACTGTTGCTCTACAAACCTTTGAATGCGGTTGCGGTAATCCCTCAAGTGGTAATCCACCCAGTCCCCATCATTACTGTTAGCAAAAATATGCACCAGGGGTTCTCCGGCATCGGGCAAAATTAACACCCAACTGTCGCTGCGCCGGTCAAATATCTTAACGCCATCCACTAACTCCAAATTATCTGCCGGGTGGGTTTCTACGAGGTGGCGCATTAGGCCTCCCTTCACCGTCCAGGGGCAGCGCAGGGTGTAGGTGCGGTGGGAGACGCGGGGCAAGTCGGCGCGAAGTTGAGCCAGGGAGCGCTCCTGCAGCGTCAGCATCTCAATGATCTTGGCGATGCAGAACATGCCGTCAAATCCCGGATGCAGCTGCGGGAAAATAAAGCCCATCTCCCCACTGCCCCCCAGAACGACATTGGCATGGGTGTGAGAGGCTTCCATCAGGGCTGTGGGGTTGGCCTTGGTGCGAATCACCCTGCCGTCGTGGCGGCGGGCGATCTGCTCAACCGCACTGGAAGCGTGCACCGGCACCACCACCGTGCCTCTGGGATTGGAGGTGAGAATCAGGTTGACCATCAGGGCGGTCAGGGTTTCGCCGCGAATGGCGCTGCCGGATTCATCCACTAATATCATCTGCTCCCCGTTTCCCGACACCTGGACGCCAAAGGTGGCCCTGAGAGCCTCGACGACGTGACCGAGCTGCAGCAGCAGGCTCTCCCGCTCGTCTGTGGAGGGTGCCGTCTGGTTGAGACTAGCGTTGAGGACTACGGCGTCACAGCCATACTTGGCGAGCAGCTGTGGCAGCACCGCTCCCGAAACCGCATACACATAGTCTATTACAACTTTGGCGCGACTGTGACGAATCGCCTGGATGTGAAGATTTTTTTCAAAGGCGGTGCTGTACAGATCGAGCACCTGGCTGGGGTAAGCCATATTGCCTATTTCCTGTATCTGAGCCCGGCGGAAGTCTTCTTTAAAATAAGCCCCCTCAATTTTTTTCTCTAAAGATTTAGAGATATTAATTCCCTTGCCATCAAAAAATTCAATCAGGATCGAATCGTGCCGGTCGGGGTGGACGCGCACGTGGACGCCACCGGCCACCGACAGGGTGGGGGCAACGGTGCGAGCGATGGGAATTGCCGTGGATTCTAAGTTCTGAACGTGTGTCCCTACTGACATCAGCCCGGCAATCAGGGACCGGGTGACCATGCGGGAGATATTGCGCTGGTCGCGGGAAACGGTGACTTGGGAGCCCGGTTTCAGGGTGGAGCCATAAGCCGCCCCCAATTTGACGGCGAATTCTGGGGTGATGTCGATATTTGCCAGTCCGGACACGCCCCGCTGGCCAAACAGGTTGCGCTGCGCCGCTTGCCCCCAGATCAGGTTGATGTTCAAAGTCGCCCCAGATTCAACCTTTTTACTGGGCCACACTCTCACGTCGGGGCTGATTTGGGCTTCTTCTCCTATGCTGGACAGGGCACCCACTACGGCTCCTTCCAAGACGTGGGCTCGCCGGTCTATCCGCACCCCTCTGGCGGTGACGCAGGCCCTCAGGTGGGCCTCTTCGCCGACGATCACCCCATTCCAGACGATCGGTCGCTTGATGTCTGCGTCAGCGCCAATCGTAACGTTGTCCCCTATTGAGGTTCCCGCTTCGATCTGCACCCGAGAGCCAATGCGGCAGTTGTGGCCAATCAGAACTGGGGTTTCTATTTTTGCGCTCGGATCGATATATGTGTTTTGACCCACCCACAGTCCGGGGGAGCGCTCTTCGTAAGGAAATTCCAGTTTTACTTTGCCGTACAAGCCGTCGTACTGGGCGTCGCGGTAGGCGTCGAGGTGGCCCACATCGCACCAGTACCCCTCGGCGATGAAGCCGTACATGGGCTCACCTTTTTCCAGCAGCAGGGGGAACAGGTCTTTGGAAAAGTCACACTCTTTGTTTTCTGGCAGGTAGTCCAGGACTTCCGGCTCTAAGATGTAGATGCCGGTGTTGACTGTATCGGAAAAAATCTCGCTGGTCGATGGCTTTTCCAAAAACCGCCGAATGCGGCTGTCTTTATCGGTAATCACGACGCCGAATTCTATTGGATTGGGGACGTGCGTCAAAACTATCGTCGCTTTGGAGCGCTTGTGCTTGTGAAAGGCCATAGCGGCGCTCAAATTAAAGTCGGTGATGCTGTCTCCGCTAATCACCAGAAAGGTTTGGTCGAGCAGTTCGGCAATATTTTTGACGCAGCCAGCCGTCCCCAGGGGCTGGTCTTCCTCCACCGCATAGGTCATCTGCACGCCAAAGTCACTGCCGTCTTGGAAGTAGTCGCGCATCACGTCCGGCAGATAGTGCAGCGTGGCAATGATTTCTGTAATCTGGTGCCGTCTGAGAAGATTGATGATGTGCTCAGCAATCGGGCGATTCAAAATCGGCACCATCGGTTTGGGCAGATCGCAAGTCAGCGGTCTGAGCCGCGTCCCCGATCCTCCAGCCATCAGCACTGCTCGCATAAGTCCTCCTTAGCTTTTCGCACGCTTGGTTGCATCGAGCGCGATTCCTGCGCGTTCGGCTTGTCTCTACTCTAGTTTCCTATGATGCTGGGTCTTGTGGCATGCCGCTCAAATGCGCCCTTGCGCCAGAACTGAGTTGCTTTCAGCCCCGCCAAACTGCTGTGGATAAGTAAATCTACTTAAAACAAGCTGACAGTTGATGGCTCGAAGATGGCTCCCGCAACCAGCCGCACGACCGCAGCGTCTGGGGAAAGAGAATTTTGTCGGTGCGCCAAAAGCTATCCATAGCATAAAACTGAATCTATGATATTTCCAGAATCTTGAGGAGGGTTTAACCTCGCTGCTGCGGGGGCTTTCCATCTGCCCAAAGCTCGCCCTTGCGCCGGCGGCACCCAAGGGGTGGCAAAGTACGCACAGCCCCCCCCCAAAGCGTGCCGGTGGCCGGCAGACCGGACCGGAACATCAAGGGTTGCGCAAAAAAGCTCAAAGGAATGCGATAATGATTTCAGCAGGCGGCAGGAAAAGAATATTTTTGGCCATGAATCCCGGCAACGGGATTGAAACAGTTGCTTCGAGAATCGATCATGAATTTAATCTTATTGGCGTTGGTGGTCGGTTATGGAGTCGGGATCTGGAAGTTCTGGAGTGGGTTTGAGCGGACGAACTTCGAGCGAAGTCTGCCCAACCGGCTGAAGCTGTCCGTGCTGTGGCCGGTACTGTGGGTGGCCAACCAGAGCTATCGCAAAAACTTTACCAAAGCTCTCAAGGGGCGCTAGGGGCTGAATGTCTAAAAAGCCCGCTCCCGGCAACCTCTTTGCTGCCGGCACCTCCGACCGCTGGCAGCCAACAGTGGCCCAGGTCGCCTCTCGCTTTAACCGGCAGTATGCCGGCGAGCCCTTCGACCTGCCCTCCGAAGTCGAGGCTATGCCCATCTTTCGCGACTGGGCTGCCGGCACGCTCCAATCAAAAATTGCTTCCCCTTTCTGGGAGATCGCCCAACCCCAAAAAAACCAGCGCTGTTTGGATATCGGCTGCGGTGCCAGCTTTCTCATCTATCCCTGGCGCGACTGGGGCGCTTTCTTTTACGGTCACGAAATCAGCTCCGTGGCGCGCGACACCCTCAACGCTCGCGGACCCCAGCTCAACTCCAAGCTCTTTAAAGGAGTGGAACTCGCACCGGCTCACCAGCTCCACTGCGAGCCGGCTCAGTTCGATCTGGCTATCGCCACCGGCTTGAGCTGCTATTTCCCTCTCGATTACTGGGCTGCTGTTATGGCTGAGGTGCAGCGGGCTCTCAAACCGGCAGGCGAGTTCGTTTTTGATGTCCTCGACCCCGATCCCCCCTTAGCGGAAAACTGGGCCATCCTGGAAACCTATATGGGCGCTGAGGTGTTCCTCGAACCTCTGCCCGCTTGGGAAAAGCTGATTAAGGCTGCCGGTGCTAAGGTGGTTAAACGTCAGCCGGGCGAGCTTTTCGGGCTTTATAAAGTCCGATTTTGAGAGAAAAACTTGTTGACATATTTGCTTTTTTGTGGTAAGGGAAACGAACCGCCACAGAGGCGATAGCGGCTTCCCGCAGTGCAGACGCCAAGGACGCCAAGAATAGAAGAATGCCTGACGCTGCACAATGCCTGGATGAACCCCACCCCCGAACCCCTGCCCCTTATCCCCAGAGGGGCCCCCCCTTCCCCGCTGGCGGGGAGGGGGAGTAAGAGCAAATAAACATAAGAGTGGAAAAAATTTCAATCATTCTTCTACTATCCAACGCCCCATGCCCCACGCCCCATGCCCAATGCTCAATGCCCCATGCCCAACTATCAGCGCGTCTGGCTGATTGGCGGGACGAGCGAAAGTGCCCTGCTGGCAAGCGCGATGGTGGCGGCACAGTTGCCCTGCACGATTTCTGTTACCACAGAAGCGGCTAGGGCCCTCTACCCACCGGCACCTGTGCTGCGGGTGTGGGTGGGGCGGCTCGATGCCGGTCAAATCCGGCAGTTTTTGCAACAGCAGGGAATTGTTGCGATTTTGGACGCCTCCCACCCCTATGCGGTGGAGATTTCCAAGCTGGCGGTGGCGGCGGCGAGGGAGTGTCACATCCCTTACCTGCGCTACGAACGCCCGGCGAGTTCCGACGGGCCATCCCAAATCCCCAAATCCCCCAATCCCGGCACCCAAAATCCCGAATCCCCAATCATTATAGAAGTGGACAGTTTTGAGACGCTGCTGGCGGGCGAGTGTCTGGCGGGAGAGCGGGTGCTGCTGGTTGCCGGCTACCGGCCCCTGCCGCTGTTCCGCCCCTGGCAAGAGCGCTGCACCCTGTTCGCCCGCATCCTGCCTTCGCTGCCGGCGCTGCAAGCGGCTCTGGATGCGGGGTTCACGCCTGACCGGCTAGTGGCCTTGCGCCCGCCGGTGTCGCCTGAGCTGGAACGGGCGCTGTGGCAACAGTGGCAAATTTCGCTCGTGGTGGCGAAGGCGTCTGGAACTGCGGGGGGAGAGGATGTCAAGCGGGCGGTTGCGGCTGAGTTGGGGGTGCCGGTGGTGCTGATAAAGCGACCGGCTGTTGAGTACCCCCAGCAAACCAGTCAGGTGGCGGTTGCTGTGGAGTTTTGCCGGCGGTCCCTTTCAGGCGAAGCGCAATAATCTTCAAGACGCAGCACGAGCGCCTGCGCCCACTGTGCCGGTGTCTGGGGGCGTGGGTGGGGAAATATGATAGAGTTAACCTGCAATCCAAAAAAACTGGCAAGTTTTTCATTAGGAACGATTGGATATGAGGCATTTTCTGCGATTTGCGGCCATTGCTCTGGCAATTTTTATTCTTGTTTCCCCCCTGCCGGCACAAGCGGCAAGTTCTTCTTCCATCAGAGCGGGCAAAATCGACTTAGAGGAAATCGGAAAGGATTTTTCCGGCCAAACTTTAATAGGGGCAGAGTTTGGAAATGCCTATCTGGAGGGGGCGAACTTTAGCAATGCTGACTTGCGCGGTGCGGTTTTTAACGGTGCGCAACTGATTCAGGCGAATCTGCAGGGCGCGGATTTTACCAATGGAATAGCCTATTTGGTTAACTTCACCGGCGCTGATTTAAGGGATGCGGTTTTGGTGGAAGCGATTATGATGCGCTCTAAGTTTGAGGGGTCTGATATTACCGGAGCTGACTTCACTGATGCGGTTTTGGATCGCGAGCAACTGAGTAAACTCTGCGCCAGAGCGGCGGGTGTCAATTCCCAAACGGGAGTGGCGACTCGCGAGTCTTTGGGATGCCGGTAAAGAAATTGGGCGTCGCACAATACCTCGTTCCCAGGCGGAGCCTGGGAGCGCGCGTCTGGAGGCTCTGCCCCCTCTCTACAAGAAGCATTTTAGAGCGGATCTCAGTTATATGAATTACGCATAAGAGCCCCGGTTTCTTTAAGAAACCGGGGTTTTCAGTACCTCACTAATATGAGAAACGGTATCAAAGCGTAACAGCTTGTCAGAGCGGATATAGCAGCAGTCATATTGGTTAGGACGTAGGACAGGCGTCTCACCTGTCAAGCGAGACCTTGAGGCCCGGCGAACGCCGTACCTACGTCTATACGTCGTATCAAGCGTGTCCTAATCTAACTGGCTACTGCTATAGATGTCAGTGATTTGTATCACTATTTGTGCTTAACATCATCCCTAGCAGCGATCTGAATCAACTTTCAGGCTAGGAAAAAGTTTATATAGCGCGTCCTATACCTTCGCGAAAATTTCAGAAACCCGGTTTCTTCAAGAAACCGGGTTTCTGGGCTTAAGCGCGGTTGCGCAAATCATTTATAACTGCTATAATAAGAAAAATGGCAGGAATAACTTCTGGGAGGTATTTTCAATGAAGGGCAGTGAGATAGTCGCTGAGAGTGCGAGAGAAAGTCCGGGAGTGGCGAGCGGCGTAATTCGCCTGAAGCCCCAGCAGTACATTCACGTTCTGGACAACAACACCGGCGTGACGAGGCTGGAGGTTGGCCCGCAAACAATTACGCTTCGCGATCACGAGCGTCTGGTCTTAAAACCCTCTCCGATGATAGTTGTGCCGCCCCGCAATTATTGTGCGGTTGCCAATCCGGTTCTCCGGGATGAGGAAGGCTCGCCGATTGCCGACCGGCACGGACAAATTAAACTGCGCTACGGCGATCGGGAAATTCGCTTCGCGCAAGAGCCTTTTCCCCTGTATCCGGGGGAAGCGCTGGAGCAAGAGGTGACGCGCTTGCACGTTGTGGAGACAAATCAAGCGCTGCGTTTGAGAGCGATTCGGGATTTTTCGGAGGCGGTTGCGGTGACGGTTGATGGCGAAACCGAGACTCAAATGATTAACCGTATCGCCGGCGATGAGTGGCTGTTTGAGGGACCGGGAACTTATCTCCCCCGGGTGGAAGTGGAAGTGCTGGAAACTGTGGCGGCTACGGTGATTAAACCGAACCAAGCGTTGCGCTTGCAGGCGCGGCAGAATTGCACGGACCGGCTGGGAAACCGCCGGCGTGCCGGTGAGGAGTGGCTGGTGAGAGAAGAGGGAGCCTATTTGCCCGGGGTTGATGAAGAAGTGGTTGCCATTGTTAAGGCTTATGTCCTGACAGAGCGGAAAGCGCTGCACTTGAGGGCGAAACGCACGTTTACTGATATGTTTCGCCGGCAGCGGAAAGCGGGCGATGAGTGGCTGGTGACAATCTCGGATGCAGAGATACACATTCCCGATGTCTATGAAGAAGTGGTGGGAGAAGTTGGGATTACGACGCTGGGCGATCGGGAGTGGTGTATTGTGGTCGATCCGATTGGTGAGGATGGCAAGCCGCAATTAGGAAAGCGAGAGGTCCGCCAGGGGAGAGCGTCTTTTTTCTTGCATCCGGGCGAGTCGCTGGAAGGGGGGATTCAAAAAGTCTATGTTCTGGGCGAGCGGGAAGCACTTTTGCTGCGAGCGAAAGAAGCGTTCAGTGAGGGTGAGGGCGACAGTGAGGTCGAGCGCCAGCCTGGAGATTTGTGGATGATTTCCGGTCCGCGAGATTATATTCCCCGCGTGGAAGTGGAAGTGGTTGAGCGGCGAAAAGCAATTCCTCTGGATAAGAATGAAGGGATTTATGTGAGGGATATTCAGACCGGCGAACTCAGGCTGGTGAGCGGTCCGCAGGCTTATATGCTCAGCCCCTATGAGGAACTTTGGGAGAAAGAGCTGCCGCCGGTTGTGGAGGAGTTGCTGGCGCTAAAAATCGATCCGGTTTCTGAGCGCAGTCAGAGTCACAGTACAGGGGGTTCCGAGCCGGTGCAAAAATCTGGAGCCTCGAAACCTGTCGCTAAACGGGATAAAACTAGGGCGGTTGTGTTTCACGTCCCGCAAAATGCAGCGGTGCAAATCCACGACTATAAAGACAGGACCGCCCGCACTGTATTTGGCCCGGATTTGGTGATGCTCGGACCTGATGAAGCATTTACGGTGCTGAGTCTGTCAGGGAGCAAGCCCAAGCGACCGAATGTGATTAAGTCGCTGGCTGTATTGCTGGGGCCAGATTTTATGACGGATATTTTCACGGTGGAAACATCAGATCACGCCAGACTGCAGATGCAGCTGTCGTATAACTGGTATTTTGATGTGGATAGAGCGAATGAGGGGGCGGCGGCAAAACTGTTTCAAGTGCCGGATTTTGTGGGGGATGCGTGCAAGGCGATTGCGTCTCGGGTGCGGGGCGCTGTGGCGGGGGTGCCCTTTGATGAATTTCACCGGAATTCTGCCCGGATTATCCGTCAGGCTGTGTTTGGAACGGATGCGGAAGGTCACGTTCGCGATGAATTTCGGTTTCGGGCGAATAATTTGGTGATTACGAATATTGACATCCAGTCGGTGGAGCCGGTGGATGAGCGGACTTTGGAAAGTCTGCAAAAGTCGGTTCAGATTGCGATTCAAATTACTACAGATGCGCAAGAAGCGGCGGCGAAGCGCGATGCGGAACGGATTGAGCAAGAGGCTAAAGCTCGGCTGGAACGGCAGATTATTGTGGATAAGGGTGCGGCTGAGCTAGAGCGGAAAAAGCTGCTGGAATTCCAGGCTGAAAATGCGGCGATTCAGTCTACGGGACAGGCGATTGCGGAGGCGAGGGCGAAGGCGGAAGCGGCTCGGATTCAAGGGGAGTTGGCGGTGAATCTGGCGCAGCAAGAAGCGGAGGCGGCTCGGATTCGGGCTGAAGCGGATCTGGCGCAATTGCGAGCGCGTCAGGAGGCGGAGCTGGCTCACCAGCAGGCGCTGGTGAATTTGGAGATTGACAAGGCTGAGCGGATGGCTGAAATTACCAGTGCGGAATTCGCGCAGAAAGTTGCGGCAATTGGGCCGGAAACGCTGAAAGCGATGGCTCAAGCAGGACCGGAAATGCAGGCTCGGCTCCTGCAAAGTCTTGGACTTCAAAGTGTGCTGATTACTGATGGGAAAAATCCGATTAATCTGTTTGGCGCTGCTAGCGGTTTGATCGGTTCGGTGACGCCTCCGCTGAGTTCGGAGTCGCAGCGCGGGGGTTGAGTTTTTGGGTGGGTTACGCTGTGGCGTTCCCCACCCTGCTCTTAACCCACCCCACTCTATATAGTGGGCTCCGCACGCGCACCTGTTCAGTCCAGAATCAGGCAAAAGTCCCAGCTGCAGCACAGGACTCGATAAATCGCGCCGGTACAAACCACCGGCGCTAAAACGCGCTCCGCTCCGACGCATTACGAATAAGTGTATATACATACAGTATTGCGCGATAAATCGCCTCTTTCCACGAACGAGGGGGATTTATCGCGTCTGTACAAGAGGCTCCCCCGCTCGTAATGCAAAAGAGGGATGCCCCACAGTTTTCCTCCCTCTCGACCGCTCACTGCCCTTAATTCGCCAAAAGTATGCGGCTAAAGGCCCGCTAACGACTCAATAATCAACAAAAACGACATGTGCTTATGGGAATTTGCTTTGTAATAAAAATCACTTTTTTTTTTAAGGTTTTTTTTCTGGTTCCTTGCGGGGTAGAGGTATAAACTTTGTAAGTGTAAGCAAAATGACTTACTTAGCTAACAGAACCCGCATTCAAAGCTAAGTATGAGGGATCTTTTTGGCTATTCAATCGGCACAATAATTGCTGAATTACTATGATCGCAATCGCAACAAATCTAAACCGGCAGCAACAAAGCATTGACACCCAAGTCGCTCGCAACCTAGCGGTCACGACGAATACCGTCCCGCAAATGACGGGGATTACACCCCGGTGGCTGCTGCACTTCCTGCCTTGGGTGCAAGTGCAATCGGGAACGTACCGCGTCAACCGCACCAAAGTCGTTCTCAAACAAAGTCCAAAAGTTCGGGTCAGTAACAGCAACGGCTACTCGAATGTCGCTCCAGAAGACCTGCGGACAATCCCCATGCTGTCAGATATCGCTATTTCTGACGCAGCGGCGCTCGCCAAGCGCTTCCAGAGCGTGTCTTTTGGGATGGGAGAAACTATAGTTACGGAAGGGCAAAAAGACGACAAATTCTATATTGTCGCGCAAGGGAAACTAGAAGTGTTAGTGCGGGGCGAACAAGGCCAACCCTTGCGCCTTGCCGTTCTGGGTGCGGGAGACTACTTCGGCGAAGTCGATCTCTATAAAGATATGCCCAGCGACGCGACTGTTCGCAGCCTCACCCCCTGCCGGTTGCTGGTGCTTTCTAAAGGCTGCTTCGACCAAGTGGTGAGTCACTCTCCCACCGTGCTGGAAAACTTGCGGCAGGCGGAGGAAAATCGCATGCGGTTAAAGTCCCTCCTCAACCTGTACGGGGAAGAAAAAGTTGCGCTCGCGGCTGGCTACGAGGGCGAAACTGAGTTACCGGCTTCTTTTGTGGACTACGAAAGCGAACCGCAAGAGTACGAACTGAGTATCGTCCAAACGATTTTGCGCGCTCACACCCGCGTTACCGACATTTACAATGAGCCGATCGACCAGTTGCGCGAACAGCTCCGCCTGACAGTCGAAGGCATGAAAGAGCAGCAAGAGTGGGAAATTATCAACAACCCTGCTTTTGGCTTGCTCAACGCTGCCGCGCCCTCAATGCGCGTTCAGCCTCGCTACGGTGCGCCGACTCCCGACGATCTCGATGAAATGCTGGCTCGCGTGTGGAAAAAACCGGCTTTCTTCCTGGCTCACCCGCGAGCGATTGCGGCTTTCGGACGCGAATGCACGCGCCGGGGCGTTCCGCCAGTCACCATCAATCTTTTCGGCTCTCCTTTTATAACATGGCGCGGCGTGCCAATTGTGCCCTGCGACAAATTGGAAGTGAAAAACCGCACCGGCAGCCCCTACGGTCCTGGCAAGACGAATATCCTGCTCGTGCGTGCCGGTGAAAAAGAACAAGGCGTTGTCGGCTTGCATAAAGTGGGCATTCCCGGCGAACAAATGCCCAGCCTTTCCGTGCGGTTCATGGGCATCAACGAGGTGGCAGTCGCGTCTTATTTAATGACGCTGTACTTCTCCTGCGCTGTCTTAACCGATGATGCTCTAGCCGTGCTGGAAAACGTGGAGGTGGGATACTACCATGACTATCAATATCCCAGCGCATAACGGTAAAAGCGGACATCACCCGCCTCAAGACGTGCCATTACCTCCCACCGGCGACAGTGGGATCTTTGACCCGCTCTCTGTAGAATCGCTCGCGAATCAGCTTTATAGCGCTTTGCCAAATGGGAGCGGCGTCGCAGCCCCAGCCGGCACCCAGCCGGCAGTGGAAACTATCGGGACTGTTGCGCCGTCTGAAATCAATAGTTCTGGCATGAGTGGGGTGGCATTAGTGGGGAACTCCGCACCGGCACCAGCCCTCAGCGAGGACGCATTAACCGCAATGGCCAAACAGTTGCGAGCGCAGATGCTTCCCGCTAACCTGGAAACTAACGTGTTTCAGGCATTCGCACAGCTGGAACCCGCCGCACCTTCCGGCGAAACGGCTGCTGCTCTGCCCACAACTTCCGCTTCCAGCGATGCCTTGAATGTGGAAACTTTGAAAGCGGTGGCACAGCAGCTGTACGCCCAGATTCCCCAGATTTACCCCAGCGGAATTCCGGGCAATTCGATTCCCGCGCCTCCAAGGCCAACTTCTATTTTACCGCTCAGCGAGCCCGATTTGCAAAGGGCTTTCGCGGATGCGGGAGCGCAAGCCAGCCAGAAGCCGGTGCGGGAAACATCCCAGCCGTCGTTCTATTTCCTGTCTCCCCCAGCAGTGGAAAACCTAGGGTTACAGTCGGGGGCAATTTTTGATGTCAGCGCCATCCGCAAAGACTTTCCGATTTTGCACCAGAAAGTCAACGGCAAACCGCTGATTTGGCTGGATAACGCCGCCACAACTCAAAAGCCGCAAAGCGTTATCGATGCTCTGTCGCTGTTCTACCAGCGAGACAACTCCAACATTCACCGAGCAGCCCACACTCTGGCGGCGCGTGCGACGGATGCCTATGAAGGAGCGCGGGAGAAGGTGCAGCGGTTTCTGGGTGCGAGTTCGTCGTCGGAAATTATCTTCGCGCGGGGAACCACCGAAGCGATTAATCTGGTGGCGCAAACCTGGGGTCGCAAGTACATTCAGCCCGGAGATGAAATTGTTCTCTCGACGCTGGAACACCACGCCAATATTGTTCCGTGGCAAATGCTGGCGCAAGAAACGGGAGCAATTTTAAAGGTTATTCCTGTTAGTGAGCGCGGGAAAATTCTGCAAGAGGAATACGCCCGACTCTTGGGACCGCGCACTCGCATCGTTGGGATCACGCAGGTTTCTAACGCTCTCGGAACCATCGTTCCAGTGCGGGAGATGACGCAAATCGCCCACCGGCACGGGGCAGTCGTCCTGGTTGACGGGGCGCAGGCTGTCTCTCACATGCCGGTGAATGTTCAAGATATCGGCTGCGATTTTTACACCTTTTCTGGTCACAAACTCTTTGCGCCAACAGGAATTGGTGTCCTGTACGCCAAACGGGAAATCCTGGAGGATATGCCCCCGTGGCAGGGTGGCGGAAACATGATTCGCCATGTGACGTTCGAGAGAACGATTTACAGCGATCCCCCGGCAAAATTTGAAGCGGGAACGCCTAATATTGCGGATGCGGTTGGACTGGGTGCGGCGATTGACTATATCACCCGCCTGGGGATGAGCAATATCGAACGGTACGAACACCAGCTCACCGAGTACGCAATGGGACGCCTGGCGCAGATTCCGGGGTTGCATCTGATTGGTACGGCACCGCACAAAGTCAGCGTGCTGTCGTTTATTCTGGATGACATCCCTGTGGAACAAGTTGGGCAGCGCCTCGCCCGAGAAGGGATTGCGGTGCGTGCCGGTCATCACTGCGCTCAACCGACGATGCAGCGGTATAATCTGACGGGTACGGTTCGGCCTTCACTGGCTTTTTACAACACTTGTCAGGAAATCGACACGCTCGTAGAAGTCCTGCGGACTATTCGCTTCCGCTAACTGGAATTTTTCGCACAAGGGGACATGATAAATGTCCCCTCACCCCCCCAAACCCCGCACTTTGGGGTGAGGGGGGAGCTGCTGCCTCGGAGCTTTTTTAGCAGAAATAAAGAGAACATCAAGAAACCAGGTTTCTCTCGTTCCCAGCCTCAGGCTGGGAACGCAATCTGGAGGCTCTGCCTCCTTTCAACGGAAAAGCAGGTTAAAAGCCTAACAGCTGAGTAAGTAAATTAATCGGACATATTTACTGGAGGTAATCGGAAAGTGCTGCTCGAAAACGCTCAAACCCCGACAGAAGTAGCCCAAAATAGTCAGACGGCAAATTATAATGACGCCTCCTCACTAGGAGAGAGTTTTCGCCCCGTCAGAGCTAACCCTATCAGTATTTTAATCGCTGATTGGCAAACGATTTCTCAGCGCGATCCAGCTGCCCGCAACTGGCTGGAGGTGCTGTTTTGCTATCCTGGATTGCACGCTCTGTGGTGCCACCGGCTAGCGCACAGGCTGCACATTATAGGCATTCCTTTTCTGCCTCGTTTCCTGTCTTTTTTGAGCCGATTATTCACGGGAATTGAGATTCACCCAGGCGCTAAAATTGGCAAAGGGGTGTTTATCGACCACGGGATGGGAGTGGTGATCGGCGAGACGGCTATTGTCGGCGACTATGTGCTAATTTATCAGGGGGCGACTCTGGGGGGGACGGGAAAGGAAAAGGGCAAGCGCCATCCGACGCTGGGGAATAATGTTGTTGTGGGTGCGGGGGCGAAGGTGCTGGGCAATATTCAGATTGGCGATAATGTTCGCATCGGTGCGGGGTCGGTGGTGCTGCGGGATGTGCCGAGTAACAGTACGGTGGTGGGGGTTCCTGGGCGCATCACTCGTCTGAATGGGGTGAGGGCTGACGCTCTGGATCACAACAGCCTGCGGGATGTGGAAGCTGAGGTGATTCGCGCTTTATTTGAACGGGTGAAGGAGCTTGAGAAACAGGTGGTCCAGTTGCAAGCTGGATTCAATCCGCCCCCGGTGCCGGTGGTTAGCGAAAAAACGGATAGCGAAAAGTGCTATTCTGATGGGGTGATTGAAGACTTTCTCGATGGGGCTGGAATTTAGGAATTCCAGAGGGTTCAAATGACTGAGTTTAACTGGGTGACCGGCTTGCTGGGCGGTTTGCTCATCGGCACGAGTGCGACTGTCCTGCTGGCATTCAACGGTCGGATCGCTGGGATTAGTGGCACGCTCAACAGCGCCCTCAATTTAGCGTCAGGCGAAGTCTGGCGCTGGCTTTTTCTGGGCGGACTGCTGGCGGGGGGCGCACTCTATGAATATGTCCTCGCACCGGCACCGACACCGGCATCTGAGTTCGCTCCCTTGGCAATGATTGCCGGCGGCTTTCTGGTGGGCTTCGGCACGCGCATGGGCAACGGCTGCACCAGCGGACATGGGGTGTGTGGGCTGGGCAGACTTTCGCTTCGCTCGCTGGTGGCTGTTCTGACTTTTTTGGGCACTGCGATTGTCACGGTTTTCGTGACGCGCCACGTCCTTTTCTTGTCAACCTGAGAAAGAGCCAGACGCGATAAAATAAATCGCGCTTTTACAAGATTGAAGGTTGAAAATATGAAACAAAATCTGGTAGCTTTGATTGCAGGTGTGCTGTTTGGTCTGGGTTTGGGTTTTTCCCAAATGATTGACCGGCAGCGGGTTCTCGGGTTCTTGGATGTCACCGGTGCTTGGGACCCGACGCTGCTTTTTGTGCTGGGCGGGGCTGTTGGCGTGACGGTGATTGCGTTCCGTTTCGTGTTGCGCCTCCCGCACCCATTCTATGCGGAAAAGTTTGAATTGCCTACTCGGAAAACCATCGACAGAAAACTGATTTTGGGGGCGGCTATTTTCGGTGCCGGTTGGGGAATCGCTGGATACTGCCCAGGACCTGGCCTCACGGCGCTGGTGCTGGGCATCTGGAATCCCGTTTTGTTTGTAATCGCGATGATTGCCGGTTCGCTGACTTATAAATGGTTCTCGACTCGGTTTGAGGGGCGAATGGGATAAAACAGTTAGAGGTTGGGGGTGCGTTACGCTTCGCTAACGCACCCTACTTTTCTTTGGACAGAATCAGGTTGAGGACGTTCAGCTCACTGGAAGTTAGGAGGTATTTGTCGGTAAAGATTTTTTCCCTCATCTCTTCTAAACTGTAGCTCCTGAAGATAAGAAATGGGAATTCTCCATACTTGCGACCGATGGGCAGGGTGTTGTATGCTGGGTACAGGGAGTGAACATACCTGGACATGAGCGTGCGAAATTCGGTGTCTTCTTCCTCTTCGGGATTGGTTTTGAAATAGTCCCGCATCGCCTCACCGGCAATAAAGGCAAATAGTGGTAAAGCATAATACTGATCGTCTCGCTGGCTGCTCTGCTCAAACCACTGAGTTCGGGTAACTTCCCCGCTGAGCAATTTCACCAACTCCATCGCGCCACCCCTGAGGGCGGTGCGCAGGTTTTCCGGGTACTCCAAACTGTGGCTAATCGCCCGCATTTTCGCGATCAGTTCGGGGGTGGCGTGCTTCCTGATCTGCTGCTCCAGCCGAATTTGGTAAGTTTCTTCCAGGGTTTTCTCACCCACCGGCACCACCAGCAAGCTGCCACTGATGTGCCCCGGTTCTATCTTACCATAATCTAGCAATTTGTCAAAACTTCCGCACAGCTGGGAAAACTGCCGGTTGAACAAGTCTCGCAAGGAAAGATAGGAAAGCTGTTCAGAAAGCCGGTTTCTTGGAGAAACCGGCTTTCTGGGTTTATCTGCATCGAGCAAGGTAAATTCGGCTCGGCTGAGAATTTCCTGCAAACTGGTATAAACCTGCTGAAGCGTCAGGTTGCTGGGACGCCGGCGGTGTTCGTTCTTCAGTTCTCGGATTAGATTCGTCATCTGACTGGTAAAGGTATCACCGGCTGCTGACACAGACTTCCCGCCGATAGGAATCATCATAAACTCTTTCCTGCCCAGACGCCAAGCCCCCACAATCCTCGTCATCACGGAAATCTTGAGAATCAGCAAGATATTTAACAAACTTAGCACGCTTTCCTGGATAGAAAGCTGGCGCTCTTTGGCATAATCCTCGAAAGACATATCCCGCTCTTTGGGGTAATATAGCGCTCGATCGGACAAGTAAAAAATCAGCTCCTTGTCTTCGCCGTCGAGCGTCTTGCTTTCCCCATTTTCCCAATACTCCCCACGCGCTCTGTAGATCACCTGGATAACTTCCATCAGGTTTCTCTCTACCTGGAAGCGGGGAATTTCCGCCAGGATGCGCTTCGCCTTGGGAAAGGACAGCCCCCGACTCGCGGAAGAGGTCATAAAGATTACCTTGACATTATTCTTGTGCCGGTGTATATTTTTCTTAGCCTCCTCGGAGAGATTGGCGTGTATTTCCAGGTAGTCCTCATTCTCCTTGAACTTTTCCCGCCGGCTGCGAAGTTTCTCAATTAGCTCCTGCAATCTCTTTTTGTCCTGGATGTACACCAGCAGCTGATCGGCGTCTGGATGTTCCAAGTAGGCGCTGATGTCCTCGGCTATCTTTGACTGTACGGCTTTCACCAAGCTGTTCCCTTTATATGAAAACGCCTCCTCGCTGTATTTCAAGCACTCGACAAACACCTTATAGGTGATTGACAAACTGCGAGCGGGGTAGGAGTTGGCGTTGATGGCGATAGCACCGGCTCTCTTAAACGGAAACCGCGACACAGAAATAGGCGCTGCGGTTTGTTTCGCCATCCGGAAATAGATTTTGTCGGGTTCCGGTGAGGCTTCCGAGAGGTGCTGGGTGATGACTTCTGGGTCAACAATAGAGGCGTCTGCAACAATGACTTTGGTGTTGAAACCGTGCTTCGCTAGCTGAAACCGGCTCAAGAACTGGCTGATTCCTTTCAGGAAGTTGACGCCGCTATCGTCGCCGGTGATTTCGTCTACCATTATGAAGACGTGCTTTATCCTTTGCGAGATTTGGCGCATCGCGGAGGGGATGACTTTCCCCTCGCGTTTATTGTAAGCACCTTTGAAGATTTTGTCAAGGTGTTCTAGGGTGTTGGCTCCATTCGGGGTTATCCGCAAAGACTGGATGGAAGCTGTGGCGACAATATTATTGCAGCTCTTGCTGTCGATGAGGGCGTGGATTCCTTCGCAGATGCTAGAGAGTACGCCGGCGGTTCGCTCGCCAATATCTCGAAAGGTGTCTTCAGTTTCTTGCTTGAGGCGCTGCGGTTGCTGTTCCCGGCGCTGGCGCTCTCTGGTGGCGTTGAGGAAGTGGATGGACTTGGCGGTAAAATCATCCTGGCGCTGATTGGAATGATACTCGACTGTGGGTTTTCCGCCGTTTTCTTTGATGATGCTGGCGTTGGTGTTGATGCAAAACAGCCGGCTGTCGGACAGTTGCTCGGTGTCTGGTGATTTGAATTTCTCGATAATGTCTAGGTTGACTTGTTTGCGGGGACTGACGTAGAAGAACAAAAACCCCTCATCGAGGTGAGCTTGTAGGAAGTTGGCGATGGCTGTGGTTTTGCCAATTCCGGGATTGCCGGTTAAAAATATATAGGTGTCGTCAGAAACCAGGGCTTTTCTGATAAGTTCAGCGTGAGCGTCTCTCAGGTGGGATTTGGGACTGATGTCTAGCTGAGATGCTAGGTCAGCCGATATGGTATCTATAGAGTTGAGAAAGCCATCCATCCGCTCGGTGTGAGTGATTTCTGCAATCCCGTCCTCTCTGAGACTGAGAGGTTTTTCTGACAGCGCCTCGACAAACAGCTTCCCATCAGTAAAACTCCGATTTGCATTTCGCTGGATAATCCCTAAAACCTCTCGGCGAGCGATGTTGATTTCCGGTTTTTTAGCTTCATTTTTGTAAATCTTGGCACAAGTTGCCAGTACGTTTAAGTTTTCTGGGCGCAGGGACATGGCGCTGATGCCCCGGTCACTGTACCCCACTGCATTAAACACCACCGGCGCACTTTCTGTCAAGATGCAGGTCTGTAACAGAAATCCATAGAAGCTGTGAGCGTAGGAAGCAGCTTGGATTAATTTGGCGCTTTCTTTGTCCTCCCGCTTAAAGGCGGTGAAGTACAGCTTCAAGTCCTCGGAAAACTCCACCCCCAAGTTGCCGGTGGAGCCGGTGTCTATCCGCAGTTTGGAGAAAAAGCTTTTGGAGCGCAAATAGCTAATCTCGCGCAGCAACATGCGCCGCTGATTCTCCAGTTCTCTGTCTTCCAAGTCTAAGAGGTCTTGTGCGGACTTGACAGAAAATACGGATAAGTCTAGGGAAAGAATCCTGTACTTATCTCGGTTTTTCAAGAGCATCAGGGTGTCCGCTTTCAAAAACTCTCCCTTGTTTTTGTGCCGGCGAATCACCGTATCCAGGTTATCTAGAGTGCCAAACTGAGACAGGAACTCGGCATATTCTTTATCATCAGGATTTTTGGAATAGGTTTTGATGCTGTTCTCCCCACAAAAGCTGCACTGGTAATAGAGAATTTCGGTATTTGGCAAGTGCCGGTCGTCCCAACCGGCAGCTTTGATGTACTCCCCGAAGAAGTTTAACCCAGAGAGGAAGCCTTTCTGGATCGTGTACAGGCTCCACTTTTCTACAATCCCGATATTCTCAGTGCTGATCAGTTCTTCATCCTCAACCATCCGCTTCAGCATTGCGGGGAAGTGCAAGTGCTGCAAATCGTGCCGGTACAGGTTGCCAAAGTTGTGCTTGATCTGGTGGTGTTCGATAAAGGCGAGGATGCCAATATTGAACCCCACCTCAAAGAGCCGGCCTAAGTTTTCTGCTATCATATTTTACTGCTTTGCTACGTTTATTATTTTACTCCAATTCCCCTCGTTCCCAGCCTGAGGCTGGGAACGCTGCTCGCTTAGGCTCTGCCTCCTTTTTACAACAAGCAGATTAAAAGCGTAATAGCTTATAGTCCTTCCCTCTTGGAGGGGAGGAGGGCTAAAGCCCTACTACGAACCTTTTTATCTAGATGCCTCCTCTATTAATGCTTTCTTAATCTCGGTCATAAAGGCCAAAGCGTTAAACTCAATCTCCCCTCTCATGTGGTTAAATATAGACAGCTTCCCAAAGGAATCATCCCCGATGATATTCTCGTAAGGGTCGAGTTTTAAACTGATGTTGCTGTTTTTCTCGAACCTCGAAAAGTGAAACAGCGTCAGGTATTGCAGCAAGTCAGCTTTCAGGGGAGTGTCCTCCAGCAATCCCCGCCGGATATCCATGTCATCGAGAATGCCTTCATAGATATTCACCAGTGTGGCGTAAGAAACAACGCCATTGTAAAAGCGCTCCTCGCTGCTCCCTACCGTAATCCCATTAAACAGGTTGAAAAACACAACAGCTTGCTGCTGGGGATCTCTGGACACACTTGTTAGCTGCTCGGTGTCTGTGACATACAGGGATTTAGCACGCCGTTCTCTTCTCTCCTTGTTGATGACGTAGTATTTATCAAAAAACACCGGGTATATCTTAATGTCCTGACGCTCTCCCTTCAACTCCTTGATTAGTTTGGGCGACATAAAATACAGTTCCTCTTCCCCCTGACTCCGGGTGATGTGCAGGGTGCTGGAATAGGGAGCTTGCGCGATATACAAAAAGTGCCGGTAGCCCTCACGATAAAGATTGTCCACCGTATTGATGAGCACCGGCGCGTCGCGATAGATCCGCCAATTCGGGTAATTGTCAGAGAAAGTCTTGAGAATCTCCAGCCGAACAGTACCGTCCGCTTGGCGCGTGACGCTCACCACTTCTCCCAGCAAATTGGAAATGCGGCTGTTCCGGTTCCTGCTCCCTGTCCTAGCGTCGCTCTCTACGCTGGATACTATAATAATAGCAAGTTTTTCTAGCGTTGGAAACTCATCGACGAAACGAAACTTTTTCGGAAGCACAGAGTACAGGGAACTCAGACCATTAGCAATGGTGTACCCTTTCAGGTTCTTCACCCGGAACCCTTGCGAACTGCACCGGCATTTCTCATTCAGCAGGTGGGACAGCCCTTTAGAAAGGTTTGCCAAAAACTTCTCAACCGGAAAAGGATTATTGTCGTCGCCCTCGTGCAACCGCAGCATCGGGACAAATAAATTGTCCGGAGCATTTTCCAGCAGAAGGTTCAGGCATATAAGCGCCAGCACGACCCAGGTGAACTGGTAAACAAAAGCCTGAGAGATGTCCAACCGATTCGGGTTATTCTCGTTTAGATGCCGGTTGTCGTAGGGAAACAGGATTAGCTTGTGATGCTGCAAATTTTTGGTGTATTTTTCCCAGCAGGGATCTTGTTTGGGAACCCAAGCCACCGCCAGCGCACTTACCCCTTTTATATCATATTCCCAGCTGAACTTTTCCCGCTCTTCAGCCGGAAAGTAGCGGATATCTTCTATCGTAATGCTAGCCGGCAGCTGGCAGAGAGCGCCCTCATCCACATGCGCCCCGCCAATCGAGATATATCTCAAGCATTCCTTGGGATTGCGCCCCAAAACCTCCCTTAAAAAAGCCCCGTTAATCATGCTGTCGATCTCCCCTGGCGGGTTCAGGATGCCTTTCCTCACCGCAATCTGGATGGGATAGGTTCGGGTTGCCAAAATCGTCTGTCTCTCCAGAAAGTTTTTCAGCAGTTCCTTCAGCCGGCTTATCTTGTGGCGCACATTATACTCATTGAAGCCTCGCACAATTCCCCGAAATAGTTTCTTTTTCGCCTCCTCATTATCCCCCCGCAACACCGGCAAAACTTTTTCAAAGCCGGCAATTGGATCGTACTCCAGCTCGGAGTCAGGACTGTAATTGGGGTCTAAAGGATTGCTGCGAGAAGCAAAGACAAAAAAGTACAGGAGCACTCGCCTCAACACCCGTTTAGCAAAGCTTTCCTGCTTAGAAGAGTCCCCGATTTCCTCCTGATGTTTCTTGCTGTCTGGATTGATGATATCCAGATTGTAGTCAAAGACTTCATCCCCTCCCAGCGCTTGCACCTTGCCGGCCAACTTCAATTTTAGGCCAAAAACAAACTGAATCTCTCCCCCGCTCCTGTCCGTATTTTCTCCCAAATACCCGCCTACAATAGGAATGATCGGAAGGGAGTCCAGAGCTTCAGCGCGGGAAAACGCATCTTTATAGTTAACCGTCGCCCCAGCATAGCTCACTTCATAATGGCCATCCGGTCTGTCAGCGCTGATATACTCTTCTATCAGCCTCAGACGCCGAATTAAATCTCGCAGATATATAAGTCCGGCGGTGTCTTGCGTCTCGATGCTGTCTCGCAGATACTCCAAATAAGTAATTTCCGCTTCCTTCTTCAGCTTCCCCAGAGTTTCTGTATCGACAATTTCCTGCAGCTGGTAAAATTCAGAAAATTCAGCGATTTCCAGACGGTCGAGAGCGCTATACAAATCTGCCCTGTCCTCTTCACTTTCCCAAGGCACTTCTTGCTCAATGTAGTTTTCCAATCCCCGCTTGAGATTTTCTTGAAACTCATCGATATTCCGCACCGCAATTGTGAGTTTGTGGAATTTCAGCAGGGACTCACCACCGGGACGGTCGAATTCTAGACTGAGTTTCTGTTTCACCAGGTTATCATACCGCTTGCCAAAGTCGTAGGCCAAACCCAACTGATCTGGTTTTCTCGTCGGAAAAGATTGCAAATCGCGCGTGATTAAACCGGCAACCAGTTCCTGAATAGAGCCGGTTTCTCCCAGTGCGGATTCTAGCTTCTCCCTCAAACACTCTCTTATCTCCCGCACCTTACCCGGAAAGACTTCTCGAAACCCCCGGCTAAAGTTGACACTTGCGGAGCGAACACTTTGCGAAGACTCCAGGGGATTCTGCACCTGCGCCGAAGTCGCGAGAGAGGCGGCTAATTCATCAATATCAACAAGCAACTTGCGGCGATCTCCCGATATCCTGAACGGATTGTGATTCCGCAAAGCCCGTAAAATCTTGTCCAGCAAATCGCTGTAGTTCACGGCGACTAAATCGCCGTCCCCCTGCTGTAAGATGTTCACTCCGTTCCCTCTTCAGAACACTTGAATCCACTCTTTCACATTATACTCCGTCCAGATGCCGTTTTGCCAGTACGGATCTGCCTCAACCAGCCGGCGCACCGTAGCTTCATCTTCCGCCTCGTAGATGCCAAACACCTTGGTCACATCCTTAGTTGGGCCAACTGTAATTATAACACCGGCTTCTTTTAGCTTCTTCAGCCCATCCAAGTGAGCTTGCCGGAAAGGCTCCCGCTTTTCCAGCACATTCTCACAGTAACTTCCCCACATCACATACTTAGCCATACTTAATACAAAATTTAGATTTCCCCTAGCGGGGGCGTCTGGAATTGCCGCCGGTACTATCCTACCACCCCCTCACCGGCAAGAAGTCACCCTTCCTGTAAAATTAACAAAAATTTACAGAAGTTTAGCATTTCCCCCAACACTGTCGCAGGAGGCAGAGCCTCTGATAGATGCGTTCCCAGCCTGAGGCTGGGAACGAGGAAGTCCGCGAAGGCGGACTTCGTTTGTATAGCCGCGATTTCAATCGCCAGGTAGCTAACTTCTCAAACTAACATCAAACTGTTTAACCAGAGCCTCCCGAACCTTTTGGTGCACCGGCTCAACATCAGAATCAGTCAGCGTGCGGTCGCCCACCCGATAAACCAGGCGAAACGCCAAACTTCGCTGACCCGAAGGCACATGCTCCCCGCGATACTCATCAAACACCTCAACCGACTCCAGAAGCGAACCCGCAGCCTTAACAATTGCCCCCTCAAATTCCGCCACAGACACCCCAACCGGCGCGAAAAACGCAATATCCCGGTCAGAAGCAGGATAGCTCGAATAAGCGCGGAACCTGCGTCCCAGCGCCCCCTCACCCACAGCAGCCAAAAGCACAGCTAAATCCAGCTGGAACACATACACCGCATCTGGCAAATCCCGCTCTTGGCGCAACTCCGGATGCAGCTGGCCAAAAATCCCCAACCGGCTGTCTCCCACCCACAGAGACGCCGTGCGTCCGGGGTGCAAGCGCTCTTCAGAACTCTCCTGTTTCCACTCCACCGGCACATTAAAGCGCCCAAACACACTTTCCAGCACACCCTTCGCCTCAAACCAGCTCAGCGCCTGCTCGCGACCGCCGCGCACCCACCGGCCCACTTCCGGATCGCCCCCAATAACGCCCGCCAGCGCCGAAGCTTCCTTCAAAACATCCCCGTCCTTCCAGAAAATGCGGCCAATTTCAAACCCATTCAGAGCGCCATTTCCTTGCTGCAAATTGTACTGAAAAGCGTCAATAAGCCCCGACAGCATCTCACTCCGCAGCCCCGAATATTCCACAAACAAAGGATTCGCCAGCGCCACCTGATTTTCCGACACCGGCTTCACCAGAGAATAGTGCATCAGTTCCGTCAAACCCGCAGCGCGGAAAGCCGATCGCAGCTCGCGAGTCAGCTGCTCCTCCACCGGCAAATAGCCCAACATCGCACTGCCCGGAAGCGTCTCGCAGAAATTATCATAGCCGTACAAACGGGCAATTTCCTCAATCAAATCGATTTCCCGCTCCAAATCCCGATAGCGATACGCCGGCACCGTCACCGCCCACACCCGCTCTTGCGTGCGCTCCACACAGCAACCCAGCGCCGTCAGGATGCGCTCCATTTCCTCCGGTTGCAACTCGCCGGTGGCATCTCCCCGCTTCACCTTTCCCAAAAGCTGATTAACTCGGTCAAGACGCAACTCCACAGAGCGAGTGAAACTCGTCGGTCCCGTGCGGGAAATCGCCTGAGACACCGGCACCCCCCCAGCCAATTCAGCAATCAACTTCAGAGCTCGCCGGCACGCCACCGGCAATTCCGCCTGATTCACCCCCCGCTCATAGCGAGTGGACGACTCAGAGCGCAACCCCTGACTGCGAGACGACCGGCGGATCGCCGCCCCCTCAAAAATCGCTGCTTCCAGCACCAAATTTTGCGTCCCGTCACCGACTTCTGTTTCCTCACCGCCCATAACGCCGGCGAGCGCCACCGGCTTGTCATTGGCCACAATCAGCAGATTTTGTTCTTGCAGCGCCCGCAGCTGACCGTCCAGCGTTTTCAGGGATTCCCCAGCCTTAGCATATCGCACGCCAATTGTCAAGCTCTCGCTGCCGGCGACAGATTGCAAGCGCTCGCGGTCAAAAGCGTGCAGCGGCTGCCCCCACTCCAGCAAAATGTAATTCGTGACATCCACCACATTATTAATAGGGCGAATCCCAGCAGCTTGCAGCCGGCGCTGCAGCCACTCTGGAGACGGGCCAATTTTCACCCCTTCAATCGCCGTACCGATATAAATCGGGCACGATTGCAGTGAATTGTCAACCCTCAAATTGGAACCTTCAGACAGGGTTTCCCCCAGCTCACCCGCTTCTGGAAGCCGCACAGTCGAGCCGGTCAGCGCCGCCACTTCCCGCGCCACCCCCACCATACTGAGAGCGTCAGCACGATTTGCCGTTGCTGTCAAGTCCAGAATCACATCATCCAGACCCAGCAGAGGGCGGACATCGCTGCCCAGTTGGGGGTTTTCCAGCTCAAAAATGTGAATGCCGGCGGACTCCTTAGTCAAACCGAGTTCAGCCAGAGAGCAAATCATCCCTGCCGAAGGCACCCCGCGCAGTTTAGCCGGTTTAATTTTCAAATCCACATTAGGCAGATAAGTGCCAACAGTCGCCACAGCCACATAGATATCAGCCCGAGCGTTAGGCGCGCCGCAGACAATATTGAGCGGTTCGTCCCCCGCCCCAATATCAACCTGGCACACCCGCAGCTTGTCCGCGTTCGGGTGTTGGGCGCAGCTGATCACCTTCCCAAGCACCACGCCATCAGCCCAAGTGCGCCGGTCTTCAATATCTTCCACCTCAAACCCAGCCATTGTTAGCGTTTCCGCCAACTGTTCCGGGCTCATCGTAATGTCTGTCAGTTCCCGCAGCCAATTCAGAGAGATACGCATTTACAGAGATGCCTTTACCTATATCAGCCTGAATCATTTTACCGAATCCGCTGCTAAAATCTCGGGGCGGGTTTCTGAACGCCCGAGCCGGCGGGCAAAAGTCTGTCGCAGTGGACACCCCCTCCCAGCACGCGCCCAACGCCTACCGACTTCTAATTGAGGTGGGAAAATTTTTTTTATTAAGGTTCATTCTTAAACCTCAATTCCGCCGAATTAATATTTCCATACCCCCGACTAATTCTCTCACATTTTTGCACATTTTTGGCGTCCCTTCACGGAGGCGGTTCATTCTTAAAACCCACAGATTGCCCGCCGGCAAGCGCAAGTCCAGCACCCGCCAGCCCGCAACCGGCACCCCCAGAAACTGGACGGCGGCCCGCCGCACAGCCTCTCACCGCCGGCACCCCGGCATCAAACGCCTTAAGATTCGCGATAAAGTGGATAGTGACCAACCAGAAAAAACCTGCTAGATTGTGGCATATATCTGCTGCCGGTTGTGCTGCTGCCGATCTAACCCAAACATCTCATGGACACTATACTGGGACAAACACTAGGTGGACGCTACAAAATCATCAGCTCCTTGGGAGGCGGGGCGTTTGGCCAGACCTATATTGCCGAAGACCACCAACTGCCTGACCACCCTCGGTGCGTCGTCAAGCAGCTCAAACCGCAGGCGAAAGACGAACTGACACTCAAGACAGCCAGACGTTTATTCGACACCGAAGCCAAAGTCCTGCACCGGTTGGGAAGCCACGACCTGATCCCGCGCTTGCTAGCGCACTTTGAGGAACAGCAGGAATTTTATCTCGTGCAGGATTGTATAGAAGGAGAGCCTCTCAGTCAAGAGATTCAACCGGGCAAGCAGCTGAGTGAAGCCTTTGCCGTCGCCCTGCTGAACGATGTTTTGCCGGCACTAGCGTTTGTCCACCGGCAGAACGTCATCCATCGCGACCTCAAACCCTCCAACTTAATCAGACGCGCCGGTGACGGGAAATTAGTCCTCATTGACTTTGGCGCAGTCAAACAAGTCAGCAGCCAGGGGATCAGCGAAGGTGTTACCGTTGCCATTGGCACTCCCGGCTACATGCCCAGCGAACAGCTAGCCGGCAGTCCCCGCCCCAACAGCGACATTTATGCCTTGGGCGCGATTGCCATCCACGCCTTAACCGGCATTGCGCCATCCCGATTGCCGCAAGATCCGGTTTCCGGCGAGCTCGTCTGGCGCGACAGAGCCCGGGTGAGCGAACCGCTGGCCCAGATTTTGGACAAAATGGTGCGCTCGCACTTCAGGGACCGCTACCCGTCCGCAGAGGAAGTCCTCGCCGACCTGGCCAACCTGCCCCAAGGGGACCGCACCGAAAACCAAGGGGAGCCCACCCCCTCCCAAATCAGACCGCCCAACCGCTCAACACCCACCGGCGGTGCGCCCGACACCCCCACTGGGACGGTAGTGCCCCCCCCTGTGCCGCGCCGGTTCAAGCTTTGGCACGTCGGGGCGATAGTGGCGGTGTTGGGATTAGCCGCCGGCAGCCTAGCGTTTTTCCTGCGCCCAGATCCGCTCAGCCAAGCCAATAAATTAATCGACGCCCAGCAGCCAGAAGCAGCGCTCACTATCGCTGACGGGGTGCTCAAAAACCGGCCCGATGACGCAAAAGCCTGGAAAATTCAAGGCGATGCCTACTTTTTTTTAGAGCGCTACGAGCAAGCGCTCCTCGCTTATGACAGAGCGCTGAAAATCCAGCCCGATGACCCCAAAATTTGGAATAACCGGGGCAAGACCCTGTATCAATTGCAGCGCTACGACGAAGCCCTAAAATCTCATGACAAAGCCCTCGAACTCAATCCGAGTGACGTGCAAGCCTTGAACGGTCGGGGACGCGCCCTGATTGGCATGAAGCGCTTTCAAGAAGCGCTCGACGCCTTTGACAAAGCCCGCCAAATCCAGCCGAAAGAGCCCAAATCTTGGGAGAACCAAGCTTTTGCCTTAGAGTATTTGCAGCGCTCGCAAGAGGCGCGCCAAGCCTATCAAGAAGCCCTGGCCTCCTACAGCGACACCCTCAAAGCCAATCCCAAGGATATCCAAGCCCTGGTTGACCGGGGGAATGTGTTAAGTAAATTGCAGCGCTTCCCAGAGGCGCTCAATTCTTTTGAGGGGGCGATTGCCACCGACCCAAACTACTATCCCGCTTGGGTTGGCAAAGGCAGTGCGCTGTTTTTCTTGCAGCGCCCGGATGACGCGCTCAAAGCCTACGACAGGGCGCTGGAAATCAGGCCGAAATTCCATATCGCTTGGCACAACCGAGCCTCTTTGCTCGCTGAATTGCAGCGCTTTGAAGAGGCCATCAAGGATTATGACAGGGCGCGGGAATTCAACCCAGACTTCTATCAGGCGTGGCGAGACAGGGGATTTGCTCTCTTGCAATTGCAGCGCCAGCAAGAGGCAATCGTTTCTTTTGACAGAGCCCTGAGAACCGAACCCAATGACCCTAAATCTTGGGTGGGTCGGGGCATCGCCCTCACCGTCAGCAAGCGCTACGACGAAGCCCTAGCCGCCCTTGACAGAGCCATAAAAATCGCTCCCAGCGATCCGGTTGCCCTGTTGAACCGAGGTGTTGCCCTGGAGGGTTTGGGACGGAACGAGGACGCGCTGGAAGTCTATAACAAAGTGATTGAAATTCAGCCCAACTTCTTGCCGGCTATCCAGCAGCGCAAGCAGTTGCAGGAGAAGTTAGGGCGCTAGTCTAGAAACCGGGTTTCGCAGCAGAAACCCGGTTTCTTATAGCGTTTCTCATAAGCTATAGCGCAGATAATTTGCACTACCCATCTCTATTCTCTCGTTCCGGGGCGGGCACGGGGACCATTGGTGTCAACTTAAGCTGTGTCCCATAGCGGTTGAAACCGCAGCTACACAGACCAAACCCGCCTGCGCGGGTTTTAAAATTGTAGCTATTCTCTTAAGTCCTTGTCATGCGGACTTCGTTTGTCGCAGTGAGTTTCAATCGCCAGGAGCTTAAGTTGACACCAGTGGCACGGGAACCCGCCCCTACCGCCTGGGAACGCAATCTGGAGGCTCTGCCTCTTTTCAACGTAAAAGCAGGTTAAAAGCCAAAGAGCTTATTAGTGAGGGACTGAGAAACCCGGAAGAGGGTGGTCTCCGTGGGTGGCCCGCCCCTACGAAACCGGGTTTCTGGGCCACAGTTCACCACACAGAACTTTCTTGCAGCCCGATCGAGTCCGGGGGGATAAGCACCTTGTCAATCACAATAATCACGCCATTGGTAGCAGGAATAGACGGCGGATTGAGGGTGGCCTGATTAAACTTGATTTGATTGCCCGGCTGGTCAACGGTAATTTTAACTGAATTGCCTTCGACAGTTTTTACTTCCCCTTTCTGGAAGTCACTCTCACTAACCTTGCCGGCAATCACATGGTAATTAAGAATCTTCAGCAGTTTTTCTTTATTCTGCGGCTTCAGCAACTCCTCAACCGCCCCCGGTGGCAAAGCCTCAAAGGCTCGATCCGTCGGAGCTAAAATGGTGAAGTTGCCTTTTCCAGCCAGAGTATCAGTAAGTCCGGCCACTTGCAAGGCTCTAGCAAGCGTTTTGAGTGAATTATTAGCCGTAACTAGCTCCACAACACTGGGCTCTTCATCAGAAGACTCCAGCAATGGTCGCGAACTCGGGTTGAAAAGACTGTACGGATAGTAATACTGCCCCAAGGCGGGCAGACCGATCAGCAAGCTGGCACCGGCAGCGCCCACCAGTCCAGCCAGCATTTTAAAACGGTTTGGGCGATTCTGTGTTTTCATATTGATATCCCTTTGGAAACCCCCTGTTTTTACACCGGGGCGGAAAACGGGGCGGCGTGCCCCTTCCATGAGTGAATCGCATTCATGCCTGGTTTTTAAGTGCCGGCCAGCCTGGAACCTGGCCAAACCTGCTGCTAGTCCCTAAGCGATTCGCGACTTGCCAGCCCTTTGCCACCAAGAGCTCCCCTCTCAAGGCCCCCGAAACCAGTATAGCAAATACCCCCTATATTTTATTGAAGCTCGCTTCCGGGAAAAGTGCCCACTCTGTTTCGCTTTCTTAACTTTTCCCGAAACGCTGCCACTGCGGGGCAGCGGGCGATGGGACAGGGGGCGCTCGGGCATTGGGCACGCTGGCACGGAGAGCGCCAGCTTTCGGACTCAACTGTGCAATAAAGATGCCACTGGACTCGCCCCTAATGATAGGACTGCCGGACAGAAGTGGGGTGCGTCACGCCAGCACCTCACGCACCCCACTAAACCCGAAACCGCCTATCTAACCGGATTTCATCTTACATGCCAGAAACCCGGTTTCTTTAAGAAACCGGGTTTCTACCTTTTCACAACTCGAATAGAAACCCTAGAGAGAATTTCATCCTAGAGAACGTCTTTCCGCTTCTGCACCACCAACAGGAGGCCAAACATGCCCGCCATCAGCAAGCCCAGGGAACTCCAGTGCTGAGTCACATCTACATTGAAAGTGCGGCCATAATCTTTATTGAACCGTTCGAGAGTGCCTTCCGCTTCCCCAATAGCGCTTTCGTATTTCCCTTTCCAATCGCTGTACTTCTCCTGCCAGCTGTCGATGGCTTTTTTGTATTCATCCACCTTCTGATTGTAAGCATTAATATCCTGCCTGAAATTGTCCATTTCCTGCTGGTATTCCGGTGTGGGAATTTCCGGCGCTGTGGGCTGGGGTGGCGGATTCCCCGGATCTTGTGGCTTCTCAGGTTCTGGCTCGTCTACGGCTTGGTTGTATTTACCGCGAATCCCAGGAAACTGACAGCTTTTGAAAATCCTCGGCCCGATACAGGCGCATTTCTTCTGTTCCGAGTCGCTGAGTTTCTTGCGCTCCTCCTCCGGCAGCTGCCAGCACTGGTCATTGGCCACATCTTTGCCCAAGCCGGTGAGCGTCACCAGCGACTCAAACGGCCATTTGCTGAGGGTGAGCTGGTTGATCGCTTTCCCCGGCGGGCCAAAGTTTTCCACGGACAGCATGCCGCCGCCAAAGGTAATCTGCGGCACCAGGAAAACAATCGTCAGCAAAGGAGCCACATTCTGATTTGGGGAAATCGCCGAAACCAGCAAACCCATTACCATACCGGCAATCGTCGCCAGGAACAGCGTCACATACATGCCGGCCAGCACTTCTGTCCCGCCGGGAATGTCCACCGCCAGAACCTTAAACAGCAAGAAAACCGCCGCCTGATACATAGCCAGCACGACGCTAACCCACACCTTTGACAGGATATAAGGAAGGAGCTGCAAACCAATGGTTCGCTCCCGGCGATAGATTTCCTGCTCCTTAACAATTTCCCGCATCGTCGCCAGACTGCCAACCATCACCGCAATCAGAGCAGCCGTGAACAGCATCGTGATCGCCTGACGCGGATCTCCTTGCCCGGCATCGAACAAATCGCGCTTCCAAGTGACAAAATCCAGCAGTCCCAACACCGGCGCGATGGCCAGCATCAAAATCAGGCTAGACCGGTCGCGCATCAAAATCGCCAAATTGCGCTCAGACAGAATCAGGAACTGACCCAAAGCCGAGATGCGCTTCACCTTAGCCCCTGGTCGCTGTTTCTGCGGGCGCGGGCTTTGCCCCCCTGTCGCAGGCGCTTGCAAAGATTGCTGCCGGCGCACCACATATTTCTGATATTGTGGCGAATTGAGGTAGCGCTGCTGCCATTTTTCGGGCGAGATTTCACGCTCAACCAGACGGTAAATTTCATCAAAATCTCCCACCCCAAAGTAGGCGGGGGCTTCTGCCGGCGGCCCGAAGTAGGCCACATACCCTCCCTTCGCCAGAAACACCACTAAATCGCACATTTTGACATTTTTAGTGGCGTGAGTGATCAGCAGGATGGTGCGCCCTTGATCCGCTAGTTGGCGCAGCAACTCCATAATCTCTAGCTCTGTCCCCGGATCGAGGCCAGAAGTCGCTTCGTCGAGAAAGAAAAGGCTGGGTTTAGTGAGCAGTTCCACCCCCATCGACACCCGCTTCAGCTGACCGCCGCTGAGGTCTTTCACCGGCACGTCCTTGCGGTGAGTCAGTCGCAGCTCTTCGATCACCTCCGCCACCCGCTTCTTGCGCTCCGCCCGCGTCGTGTCCGCCGGCATCCGCAACCGGGCTGCGTAGTCCAGAGCTTGCTCTACGGTCAGCTCTGTATGAACAATGTCCTTCTGGGGCACATAGCCCAGTTCTGTGCGGTAAGCGTTAAAGTTCTTGTACAGGTCTGTGCCGTTCACCAGCACCGTGCCGCTAGTTGCCGGTCGGAAACCATTGAGGGCGTCGAGCAGGGTGGACTTGCCGCCGCCACTGACGCCGGCAATCACCACAAACTCCCGCGCTTCGATTGACAGAGATATGTCATTTAAAAGGTTAACGTCCTTGGCGACGACCTTATTCAAGTGCACGGCGTCCAGGCGCAGGTTGCCCTGTTCGTTTTTGCGGACGAGGGTTTCATCGACGTTGAAGACTAAGCTGCATGGCCCGATGCGGATGGTGTCCCCGGCCATCAGCACGCGCTCGGCGTCAATCTGCTTGCCGTTGACGAAGGTGCCGTTTGTCGAGTTGAGATCGGTAATGGTCCAGGAGCCGGCTTGCTTGACAATTTTGGCGTGGAACCGGGACACTGCAGGGTGGTCGATGGCCGTGTCGTTTTGGGGGTCGCGCCCCAAGCTGAGGCTGGTGCGCCCGCGCAAGTCCAGCTGCTCGACTGCAGTTGGCATTACGGTTGCCGGTGCTAGCTCGTAGGTGAGGGTGACTTCCCCACCAATTTGCAATACGTCCCCATCTGCCAAGACCTTGCGGTCGATGCGGTGGCCTTCGCTTAGCAGGCCGTTGGTGCTGCCGAGATCGACGATTTCATAGCCGTTTGACCTCCGTCGCAATTCGGCGTGCCGGCTCGAAATCACCGACGCATCAATGCGAATGTCACAATTGGGGGCGCGACCGATAACGATGGTGTCTTTTGACAGGGGGAAATTCCTCGTCCCCTGCGGCGTTTGCACTCTCAGCACCGACGCGCCGGAGGCTGCGGCTACAACCGTGTCTGGTAAAGTGGAGGAAACATATACTTCGGTCTTTTCTTCTTGTGCGGCCACCGGGCAGAATCGCAGTTCAAATATGTCGATGGCGATTCTGTCACTGTCGGCTAAGGGGTGGGGTTTGTCAGGTTGCAGTTTAATGTCATTGAGCAGCGTGCCCTTTGAGCTCCCTTTGTCGGCTATTGTATAGCCGTCTGCTTTCCGGACAATCTGAGCGTGGTGGCGCGAGACGGTGGGCTCGTTGAGGACAAGGGCGTTTTCCGGTGCCCGACCGATGTCGGTCAGGTCGCGGTCAAGCAGGAACTCTCGCTCAAGGTTGCCGCCTCGATAAATTTCCAATTTGGCAGAGGGTGGGGACATGGCTGGTCTGGCAGTAGTGTTACAATTTTATCCGAGCGGTCAGGATAGCTTTAAGTTATATTTTCACCCCGGGCATTTTCGCCAATGTCAGAGTGAATGGCGCTATCCTATCACCATACCCGGGAAATTGCAAGTCAGCCGCACCAGCAAACCGGACTCTTCGCGCCTCTGTTCCCGACAGACCTTATTTATAAGATTTATTACGCTATGTTAATTTATGTTGATTTCGCCAAAAAGAACATAAAAGATTTTGAAGGGTGAATTTAAACTCGTGAATTCTGTGTTTTATTGACTTTTAATTTCTGACAGTTTATACTTGAGAATAGCACCCGGCATCCGCTTGAACTCGCAGCTGAGTTGTGCCGGCGAGGTCCAGAAAGTCGGAACCTTCAGCCCGGCGCTGGTGTCTGGGAGGATAAGCTTCCTGTGAGGGCGGAACAGCACGGGGAGACGGGATTGGAATTTGGTACTGACTTATGAAATGGCAAACTTTTTTGTGGCTGAGTCGCCGGTTAATGCCACCGGCAGCCAGCAGCATTATATTATATAGCCTGTGGGCGGTGTTTGGGGGGAGCGGCGCACTCGCCGCCGAAAAGATTGTGTTCAATGCTAGCAGGGGGCAGCTATCCCTGTCTGCCGGCGAGCTAGAAACCTTCGCGCAAACCGGCGAAGTTTCGGCTGCAGTTAGAGATTTGCTCAAAGCGACGCGACAAGAGCCTGAAATTGTGCGTCAGGCGCTGACGAAAGAAGTGCCGGTGAGTCTGCGGATTGCCGATCGGGCGCTCAACAGCCAGATTGGGGAAGCTGTGCTGGATAAAGTGGGCGAGGTGGTGCACACTCCCTCGGGAGGAGCGGACCGGCAAGCTTTGCGGGCGGCGTTTGTCCTGTCGGCGAGTGGGGATAATAAAATCAGCCTGCTGGAAGTTATTAAAAATTATCCCACATCGGAGGTGGAAGTAGAAGCCGACCGGCTCGCGGACGGCTTTAAGCAACTGAGCCGGTTTGGGGAAACCCTGCAAAAGTGGAGAGATAGGTTGCCAAAGATAGTCCGCTGAACCACTTGACTGTCACCGGAGAAGTAGGGTGCGTGCCGGTGAGCGCGGAACGCACCCTACTGTTAAGGCTTAATCCCATCACAAAGGTGCCGGTCGCTCTCAGGGAGAGTGGCATTGGTTTTCAGATAGTCACGCGCCCAATCGCAACCGTAACGCAGCAGATCATTTGCCTTCAAGTCCAAATTCCACAGAATCAATCTTCCAGCTTTGTCAGCGGAAGCAAGAGTGTGGCCATCAGGGCTGAAATTGACGCTGAAGACATAATCGTCGTGACCCTTGTAGGTTTTCAGTTCCGTACCATCCAAGCTCCAGAGTTTGACAGTGTTGTCTAAACTGGCAGTGGCAAGGGTAAGGCCATCGGGGCTGAACCTGACTCTGAAGACACCAGCATTATGACCTGTGAGGGTTCTAATTTTTTTACCTTCAGAAGTCCAAAGCACGACAGTTTTATCCTCGCTGGCAGTGGCAATTATTTTGCCGTTAGGGCTGAAAGTGATGCTATGGACTGCATCGGTATGCTCCGTGAGGGTTTTGATTAGCTTACCTTCACGAGTCCAAAGTTTGGCAGTCTTGTCCCAACTGGCAGTAGCAATTGTCTTGCCATCGGGGCTAAAAGTGACGCTATTAACTTTATCGCTATGCCCATTGAGGGTTTTGAGCTCTTTTCCATCTCGGCTCCAGAGTTTGACAGTTTTGTCAGCACTGGCGGTGGCAATCGTCTCACCGTTGGGACTGAAAGTGACCCTCCAGACCCAATCTGTATGACTGTCGAGGGTGCTGATTTCCTTACCTGAGGGATGCAAAAGTTTGACAGTCCCATCAGCAGTGGCAGTAGCAATCATCTTGTTGTCGGGGCTGAAACTGACGTCAGTGACCTCACTGTTATACCCCTTAAGAGTTTTGAGTATTTTCCCATCCAGGCTCCAGAGTTTGACAGTTTTGTCAGCACTGGCGGTGGCAATCGTCTCACCGTTGGAACTGAAACTAACGCTATATATCGCATTTTTGTGCGCCGGAATGATTGGCAGTTCCTTACCTGCCACCTTCCAGAGTTTGACGGTTTTGTCCTTACTAGCAGAGGCAATCATCGTCCCGTCAGGGCTGAAACTGACGCTCCAAACCCAATCCTTGTGTCCGGTCAGGGTTTGGAGGTTATCGCCGTCTAAGCTCCAGAGTTTGACGTAACCGGCTCTTTGGGTTCGGTCTCCCACCGACTCCAAGTTGATAAAGAAAAGCGATGGTTCATTTGAACCGACAGCTCCTCTCTGGAAAGCCCCACGCGCTCTCGCAGGAAGCGGAGCATGCAAATTTGCTCGGAAGGTGACGGCATAGATCCCTCTGATCTAAATCTAAATTTGACTGCATGGCCTAGGTGCGAGCATGGGCCATAACGCTAACTTATCGCTTTAGTGTAAATTTGGGTAGTCAAATTTGCTTGAAAAGTTCGCAAATCAAGAACTATCTGGCCCATCTTTTACGATTTTGCGAGGTTCTAGCCTTGAAAAGGGAGGAAATAAAAGAGCAATGGCTTGCTTGGGGCTCCCCCGCGTGCTACTCTTTTGGTTTAAGGCTGCTGGCATCTTGAAGTGCGGTAGGTGCTGGCGGCCATTAATAGAGGAAGGAGACAATCAGATGCAATATTGGGCTTGGGCTTGGACAAAAGGCGCTATTGCGCTCTCTGCTCTTCTGTGGGGAGTGTCTTGGGGCAGCACCAGCGCATTTGCGCAGCGCATCTGCCCAACTGCTAAGTCCTGCTACGATCGCGGGACTCAAAGCATGATCAGTAAAGAATGGGGGGCAGCAGCCCTTTTCTTTGGAGAGGCGCGCGAGCTTATGAAGCCTAGGTGCGATTCCAGCGTTGAGCACCGGCTGGCGATTTCAGAAGTGCATTCTATACGGGAGGCGTATCAGAGAGAAAAAGCAGGAGGTTCCCCTAGAGCAGAACAGTTTTTCCAGGAGCTGCAGCAGGCGTATCTCGGCAGCTCCAATTTTTGCCCAACCCATGCCGCTTGCATCCGAATTGCGGGGCTGGCTAGAGAGAAAGGAGACTTTCAGACTGCTTTGGTAAATGCCAAGCGCGCGCTGTTTCGCGATCCTGGGAGCAAAGAAGCAAATGGAGAGATCCTTGTTGCAACAATCAAAATTTGCAACAGCAGGTAACTTACACCGGCACCATTCTGGGCATCTGTACTTTGGCCGAGCTTGCAACGCTCTCTTTGATGTCCTCGAACCAGACGCACCAAAGCTGGCCGTAGGGGTAGAACTGTGTGTGCCGGCTGCCCCCGTCTGACTTTGCAATAACTCCATTTGGCCCTGCGGTTACTATCCTGAGCAGGCTGGATGTCCCCGCTCGCCGGCAGAGCTGCGCCGATTCTGCCATTTCTTGTGTCAGAGGGGATGGCGTCAGAAACCCTTGGAGCCCTCCCCACCCATTCTCTACCGCCCAAAGGTGCGCGGCAACTCTGTGCCTGCACGCATTTCCTGTCTTGCTACTACAAGAGGAACACCAGCGCGAGCCTACCTCTCCGTCCGCCGCGCTGCTCGCTTTTACGCGAAGCAGCCGAGGTTCGTGAGATTTGATCGCAACCGGAAGCTGCCTGGCCTCTCCCCACGTTTCTAGAAACTCAAGGAAGTTTGACGTTTTTGCGTAGAGCGGCTCCCCGTCTTTTTTCTCCGCTCGCAAGTAAAGGCCATTAGTGAAGGCAACCGAATTTAAGTTTGATGTGAGGGCCGTCCCTTTCTTCCGAAAGTAGAAGTAAGAAGCAGCAGCCTGGCGGAGCAGCCCCTCTTCTCTCCCCCCAGCCCACAGAGCTGTTAGCAGCGCTGTCACCCTTCCCCTGTTGACAACCAATGGAGCGAGAGGAGACGTGTCTACGATCTGGACATTCCCATCGGTCACGCTCATACCCGCCACTTGACCCTGCCCTTCTGAGGCAAGAAAGATTTGCCCTATTTCTTGAACTGCAGCGGTCTTGAGAAAGGTGCAGCACTTTCCTCTCTTAACTGCAGTTAGCAATGCATCCAAGAAAGGCTGGCGTTCGGACTCTGGATTTTGGGTGTAGAGTTCCTCAAACTGGTCGGCGATTAAGATTAGGCGAGTGCCCGGGTTTTGCTGCACGAGGCTTTCGATGATTTTGTATAAGGCTCGCGGATCTTGCTTCAGTGAGATGGCCAATTCCAGTTCAATTAACCGGCGGGCATTTTCACCGTCACCGCTTTCCCCCGGCTGCTGCAGGCGCTCCCAGCTAGGGGCGAGCGCGACCGCCAAGGCATCAAAAGGATTTTTCCCCGGACGAAAAGAGACAATCTGCCAGTGAACAAGAGTGTCTTTTCGCAATTTGGGCAGGGTGCCGGCAAACATCACGCTAGACTTGCCACTCCCACTGGCACCGATGGCAGCCACCAGCGGCTTTTTTTTCACCGCCGCCACCAAATCCTCGGCGAACGGCTCCCGCCCAAAGAAGAGGTGGGCGTCTTCTTCTCGGAAAGCAAATAAACCCCGATAGGGACAGGGGGGAATCCCGCCCAACTGCAGCCAAGTTGCCGGTTCTACTGCTGGATTTTGGCAAATTACAGGCAGCCAAGAAGCGCCGGGGAAGTCATTTTCTAAACCTTGTAGCTTTCTTCGCGCTTGCTGCGCGGCGAGATATAAAGGAAGTCGCTTTTGTGCGAAGGCTTCCAGAAAATGCTTGCAAAATTCCTGCGCCACGCGATTCGGCACCGGCTCCCGCATGACAATCACTGCGGGAAGGTTCAATTTCTCCAGAGCGAGAGCCAGTCCTAGCCCGTCGCAGGAGTTGAAAATCGCCAGCTTTAAACCGTTTTCAATGGCTTGTGTGAGAGCTTCTTCTAACTGTCCGACGGTCAGGCTATTGTTGGTTTTGTTTTCATTGATATAAAGTCTGCCGGTTTCGCCCTCGGTTTGGCTGTGACCGGCAAAAAAGAGGATGTCCCAGCCCTGGTCGTTCCAAAGCTGGGTGTTCAGTTGCTGGCGCGAGGGCTTGACAAGAAATTCGACTTCTGCATCTGGCAAGTTTTTCAGAAACCGGCTCTCTGTCTCCAGATTGATGCCAGAGCTATTGCCGAGAACGGCCAAGATCCTGACTTTTTCGCGGGGGGCTTTTGGCTGTGAGGGTTGGGTGCGTTTGTACTCGGGTCTGCTCAGAGCCATTTCTGCTTTGGGATAATCGCTAAAGAAATCCCAGCAATGCCAGGGGAATCGCCGCAGCAATTCATCGCCGGTTTCGACAATGACCCGAATTTCTTCTGCTGTGTTGAGTTGCGCTCTCAGTTGCTGTTCAATATGGATAAAGTCTTTAGACTTGAGCCAAGCATTGAGGCTCTCTTCTAACTTTTTGCAGACCTCCTCGAAACCGAGCTGAGAGACGTTGGTTATTCCCCCTTCGTCGATTTCCAGCTCATCGTCATCTTCCTCGCGAGCCGGTGGGGAAAGCAGCTCTTTGCGAGCGCTGAGACTCCTATAAACTAACTGCCAGTTCTGGTACAGTTCAGCCAGAACCGGCGCTGGGGGCAAACTGCCGGTGAATTGCTGCGGCAGGGGGTGGCCCGCTTCTCGCAGCTGAGCGGTAACTCTGGGAAATCCGCTGTTTAAATCGCCGGCTCCCAGATTGATGACCACTGACTTGATCATTTCAGAGTTCAAAATCTTCCTTAACGCTGACATCACTCAGACTGACTTCAAGACTGAAGCGGGTTGCCGGTTTAGCTTTAAAGGATTTCAGCTGAATGTAGTTATCTTGACTTCTGGAAGTGACTTCCTGAAGAGTTTTCCCCGCTTTCGACAGCAAAGTCAATTTGAGATTGGCCGGCAAATACTTTTTCCCGCCCGCCGGATGCAACTGCACCAAAACACCTAATTTCTCCTCAGCCTCTTCTGTGACAGTCACCAGCAGCGCCACGGTTTGACTGCCCAGTTGCATTCCCAGGTTAATGAGTTTACCTCGCTTCGCACCCGACTCAGCATTGCTGGCTCTCAGAGCTAAATTGGCTTCTGGGCTTATCAGTGCGTCAATCGCCTGCCAGTTTTTGTCAAAAACGCCCTGCAACCACTGGCTCAACTTGGTTCTGGTTTCTTCCAGGTATTCCAGCAAGTTTTCTGCCGCCCCTGTTAAGGATGACATGGCTTGACCCTCGGCTGTGGCAGAAAGAGGAATAGCAGCCGGTTCCAAGAAGCGACAGTAGAACAGCAGGTGATTTGGCTCCGCATCAAATTCTGATAGCGGCAGCCTGTAACAGCCATCTCGTGAGGGCTTTAAATTAGCTATACTTAGATAATTAAGCAGCTGGTCGCAACGCTGAAAGCCTCTCACAAGAACTTGTTCCTGTTCGTCCAATACCTCAAGCAACACATAGAAATGAGCTGCCAAGTCCGGTCTGTCGATGGCATCTGCCGGCAGGCTCACCACTTCATCAAGCACGTGTTCTGTCGCAAGCAGATAGAACTTAAATTTGCCAACCATGAGATGGCAAACAGCCTCACTGACCGCAGGATCTCGATTTAATATTTTATCCGGCATGCGGTCACTTAGCCATTCTTCAAAGCCAAGACTCGCCAGTGCGTTCAGATAGGTTTGCCACTGCTCGGCTTCTCCTGTCACCCGCTCGCTAATCTCTCTCGCCCGCTCGAAATGTTCTGGTTCAAGGTCTACGGTTTCAGGCAGCCACACCCTCAAATCCGTTGAATCTACCGGAAAAAACACCATAACCCCATTCCTCATGTTCTTTTTTCAAAATAAATCCGAAGTTGCTGGGCGTAAAAGCTGTTCATCGACCGGCTCTTCCCCGCCCGGATTTCTTCTGCAGCTTCTTGGAAGATTTCTCGATCCGCAAAAGCTTCGATTTGCTCCGCCAGGGTTTTCAGATAGTCCGGTTCAGGGGGAATCTTGGTCAGACCCATACCTTGAGCCTTTTCTAACGTCCTGTCGAGAAATTGCTGCACAGTCCGCTCGCGCACCTTTTTGAGAAGGTCCCCCGGATTCAACACCCGCCTGGCTTGATCCCAACTTGTCATTGCCAACAGGGGAGCAATCTCCCTAAGAGACATGCCCTGACCGTAATAGAGTTGCAAACCAGGAAGGAAGTTTGCTGCTATATTAGCATACCTTTTGCTTTTTTGCAAGTGGGTGAGGCGAGAGGCAATCTCTCGCTCTATTGCTTGGGCCAAAGCTAACTTGAGTTGCTCGTGCAAGAACTCCTGAAGTTCCCGCTGTTCGACATGTTCGACATCGAGTTTACTAAGGGAATCGTGAGGTAAATCCGGTCTGGGTGAGGAATCTCCCGTCTCTGGGTCGTATATTTCCAGAGGTTCCCTGTAGCTCCAGATGTCATACTGTCGCAGCTGGGTTGCTACCTGTTTTAGTTCTTTTAGTAACTCCACCGGCGTGCTGGTGGCGACGCCTCGTTCCTGCAATCCGGCTAGCATTTCTTTAAGCTGAGCGGCTGAAGGATCGGGACATTTCCTCTCTCCCTTTTGCTGCTGGCGTCTGTCCCTACGGTAGACGGCGTGAAAGATTTCGGCGAGGTGGCGCTGGCGCACAGGGAGAAGTTCCAGCTGTTTGGGTCTGGCTCTATTCAGGAGCGCCCAGTCGCTCAAATGTTTAAAGCCAAAGTCCGATAAAAAATCTTTGATCTCTTGATTTTGTTGGGTTTGCAAGTAGGCCCAGTTGTCCAAGCTCATGCTGGATTTGGGGTCCTGCTTAAAGGTTCGCAAAATCTCAACGGCAAAATATTTATAAGCCGCTGGCTTCGCTTCACCACTGTCATCCAGAATAAGTTGAGTTTTACCCTCCCTGTCCAGGAGGATGAGACTTTGACCGTCGTCATTCAGGACAAAGGGCAGCAAATCCCGGTAGCTGAAGGATTTTCCCCCATTGAAGAAACGGGCGATTTTTTGGCAGGCTTTGAGGATGAGGTAAGACACTCTGCACCGCAGGCAAAGTCCAGCTAGAGCGCGAGTTGTGGCGTCAGCAGAAGACTTCTTGGCGTGAAAATAAAAGAGCAGGGCGGCTTGAATCTCCTTATCCCGATGATGAGTGTTCTGGTTCGAGAGAGCCTGTTTTGCCTCTCTTTGCAGAAATTGTTTCTGAAAGAACTCCTGTGCCGCTGGGACTGCACAGTATTCGTATTCAACCCTTTCACTGGCCAGACGGATTCGGTAGATTTTCCCGTACCTGGATGGCGCTTCCATAACCACTGCGATGACCTCACGTTGGCTGAGCTGCTCGTCTACTTGTATCAAAGAAATAGGTGCGCGTGTTTTGAGCTTATGCAGTTCCGGAGCCACCACCCCAGTGCAGCGGGCAGAAATCCAAGACCGGCCTGCCAGTGTGGCCCGCCGAAGCGAAACGAATCAGCAACAAACAGCTGGCACATTAGATTTAACGGTAATTGCTAACTGGGAAATTGTCAAGGGGGGTTGGTTCAGTATCCTGGTGAGTTGCTCAAACGCGCCGGTTTTAGCTCTGTTGCCCAGATAGGTCGTGGTTCAGGGAAGTGCTGGCCCCTTTATAGCGTCAGACCAAGTTCCCCAGAGATGACAGCCCGAATAGTAGTGGAGCCGTTCAAGGATGTGGCCGCCCCACCAGCGAGGAAGCCCTGTGGTCTAGCGGGCTGGGACATCTTGGACATGGGACGGCGCAAGTTCTGCCCCCCACACTTTGCCGGCGGGCACTGGGGCCAGCCGGCGAAAATCCTTGCGGTGTAAAGCTTTTGGGCTGCTTGTCACCCCAAAAGCCGGCGATAGTTCTCCCATTTGCATCTCCAAACTGCATAAGTTGATTTCAGTTCCCCCTATGAGGACGCAGGAGGAGGACAAACAATGTTTACTATAATGGAGGCCAAAATGGCGTCGATAAGAATTACTGGCGGGGTGCGTGGACAGGAAAAAATGGGGGCAAAGCTGCCGGCTTTTTCCCCTCCCCCAGCGATGCTAAGCTGGGTTGCGTGCCGGCTGCCGGCAAAAATGATAAACTCAGAATATAGAGTTTAGGGGAATAGTTGCCATGCAACCTGAGGGAATATTTGGCGAATTGCCGGCGCTCGAAACTGACCGGCTGCTGCTGCGAAAAATGACCCTAGAGGATGCGGCGGATATGTTTGAATATGCTAGCGATACAGCTGTCGCCAAATTCACCACCTGGAGGGCGCACAAGTCTGTAGAAGATAGCAAGTTATTCCTGTTTGCGGTGATCGATGAGTACAGTAAACAGGAGCCGTCTTCTTGGGGAATAGAGGAAAAATTTGAGCGGAAGCTGATCGGCTCCTGTGGGTTTGTTAATTGGAGTCCTTCTGACTTTCGTGGGGAAATTGGCTACGCCCTCTCCAGAAAATACTGGGGGAAAGGATATATGACTGAGGCAGTCCGGGCGGCGATTGACTTTGGCTTTCGCACTTTGCTGCTGAATCGCATTGAAGCCAGATGCGAGATTAAAAATCTTGCTTCCGCCCGCGTCATGGAAAAAGCCGGCATGAAATTTGAAGGGATCTTGCGACAGCACGCCTTTTATAAGGGTGCCTTTCGCGATTTGAAAATGTACTCTATTCTCAGGAAGGAATGGGTGGAGTGAGCCTCGATCGAATACCCAGTTGGCATAGATATAGCAGCAGTCATATAGCAGTAGCCACTTAGATTAGGACGTAGGACCGGCGTCTCGCCTGTCCCAGAGATATTGAGGGCACGGAGGGAACGCCTGCCCTGCGCCTTCCCTCCGATAGCGAAGCGGGACGCGACAGCGTCCTGCCCGTGTCCTAAACTGACTGCCTACTGCTATATTGGTTAGGATAGGGGGAGCAAGGGAGCGGGGGAGCGGGGGAGGCCCGATAGAACTGCTGCATCAACTGATGGTTGCCAGCTCCCTCAAAGGTTAGTGGTGCTATCAAGTTCTCGCCTCTAAAAGCGGCTACTATACTTACTCTTGAGTTGCTGCGACCAGACTTAACGGCGTAAAATCTTTCACTTCTGTCACACCATCCATAGGGATAATCCTCTCGTTTATCTAGACCGAACTCATCAACAAAACCCAGACTGTCTCGTTATTGGCCCTCAAGAGGCGGTAGAAACGCCTTTCTTGAAACCTCATCCCTTTCTGCGTAACCCTAAGTTTTTTTTTCGGGTGAATCCAATTTTTTTTAAGGCGCGACTGAACGTGGAAGGACTGATTTCTCCAGGCCAGGCTTGCACCATTTCTGCTTGAGTTTTTTCTGCGTTGGCCAGGACAAATTGACGAAAAGACTCCAAGTCTTTGATTTTATGTCCCCATCCCTGTTGATAGCCCGAACCCGGTTTCAAGTTCCCCGTCTCGGACTGACGCTTGCGCCACTGGTAAATTGTATTGCGGCTCACGTCAAAGACCCGAGCGGCTTCAGCTATACTCATCCCCCGTTCTACGGCACTGATGACTTTTTGGCGCAGATCGTAGCTATAGGGTGCTGGCATATATCATAGACTCCTAAACGCTTTTTATTACTATTTTAGCATGTTCTGACCTAAATGACAAGTGCTATCCCAATTTGGGATTTTTATAGCAGCAGTCAGATTGGGCACAGACATCAGGCGTTCGCTGCGATCAAAGCTGTCCGCGCCCCAAGTGAATACCGCTATACAGTTCGCCCAGCAAAAAAACCCCGTGTAACCGGGGTTCACTCTTAGGGATTCACCGGCTTTCCGGCAGTATGGCTCGCCCTACATATTGGGCGGCAGAATCACCTTATCGATGACGTGGATAACGCCGTTGCTGGCTTCGATGTCCGCCGCAGTCACATTTGCCTGATTCACCATCACCTTGCCGGCATCAACTTTAACCATAACGGGGCTGCCTTCAACCGTCGCCACGTCTCCAGACTGCAGGCTGCCAGACTTGACGGCACCGGGAACCACATGGTATGTCAAAATCTTGACCAGTTTGTCTCTGTTCTCCGGCTTTAACAGCTGTTCCACAGTGCCCTTTGGCAAAGCGGCAAACGCTTCATCCGTGGGCGCAAAAACAGTGAACGGGCCTTTCCCTGCCAGGGTGTCCACCAGACCGGCAGCTTGCAGAGCCGCTGTCAGGGTCTTGAATGAGTCATTCTTACTGGCGATATCCACAATGCTAGGGCTGGTCGCGGCTGCAGCAGGACCGGCTACCTCAACCTCGACGGCGGAGGTGGGAGACGCCGGCTGAGGGGCGCTATTACAGGACTTCGCCGAAACTGGCATGCTGAGCAAGAAACTGGCACCGGCAACTGCCACAAGGCCAGCTAGCTTTCCGCCCCAGGTTTTAACGCTCTCTACCTTCATAGCTTTCTGGTCTTCCTTGGCCCGATTTTTACGAATTGTAAACTTATGTTTCATTGTATATCATTTCCTGCCGGTCAGCACTGCCAGCCGTGCCGGAAAAATTTCCCCCCTGGCTGAGTAGGAATACTTAGGCATGCCGGAGGGAACCCTTGTGCGGTTCTGATTCGCACGAAATCGGGGCGAGCCGGTGGGGCGAGCCGGCAGCCCCCAGCTTTTAAGCATTTAATTGTTATTTTTTCATGATTATAAAACTAGGCCAGCAAGTAATTTATATTAAAAGGAGCCGTTTTTATTTAAATCGTTTTGAGGGCAAATTGAATGTGCAGGTCCCTAACCCCTAACCCTTAACCCCCAACACCTCACCCCTCACCCCAACCCCTAACCCCTAACAGCTAACGCTGCTGCTGCGTCAGGTTCTTCCTTATGGCAGATGGAACCCCAGTGGCAAATTGATAGGGTAGCAATGGAAACCAATACAGTTCACATTCAAAGTGCGTTCCGCCCCATTTATCCTTGGAGGGGAAAGTTATCAAAAGCTAGGACGTAGTGACAGCCCCAATCAAAGCCAAGAACTTTGATGAAAACAAACTCTGCGTGCAGTTGCTTTTGGTTAAACAGGTGAGTCTAGCCGCTGGCAGTGCCTGAAGCCCAACAAGCCTGGATAAAATTAGCGGAACGCGCAGCGGCGCGGAGTGCGCGCGGTGAGCGATTCCCCCGGGAACGGGAGTGGGGCGCGGGGTTCCCATGAAAAACCCCACCCTACCAACTACAACCATTTACGGGCAGGAGGGTAGCGGTTATTCCTTTGAAACAACTTTTTTGCAGGAGAAAAAATCATGTGGGACATTATTGCTTGGATTGTCTTAGGTCTGATTGCTGGCGCAATTGCTAAAGCCATCTATCCAGGAACCCAAGGTGGCGGTATGGTTGCCACCATCGTTCTGGGTATTTTGGGCGCAGTCGTTGGGGGCTGGGTGGGCAGAATGCTGATAGGGACAAGCGCCGGGGCTTCCTACGGGGCGCTGACGCTCCCCAGCATTGCTTTGGCGGTGCTGGGTGCGATGATTGTCCTTTTCTTGTGGGGTTTGTTCACTCGCCGCGCCGCCTGATAGCAACACCGCCCGCTCTGCGGGTTCGGATGTTTCACTCTCCCCCAGCGCTCAGGCTGGGGGAGCTTTCCGCTTGAGAGTATGGAGGGAGAGCAATGCCCTGGAGCGAAAACAACTATCCAGCCTCGATGAAGAACCTCACCGAGGAGGTGAGAGACAAGGCCATTGAGATAGCAAATGCTTTACTCGAAGAAAAGGATTACGATGAAGGTAAGGCAATTCCGATCGCGATCGCCAAAGCAGAGGAATGGGCCAGCCGGCGCGGCAAGCCGGTGAAACAGCGAGACTATACCGACTGATGCTATTTTCTAACAAGTCAGCGTTCTGCGGCAACCTCAACAAGCTTAAGGAGATAGAAAATGCTGGAACTGTATCAATCTGAACTGTCCCCGTACAGCGAGAAAGTGCGGCTGATGCTGGACTACAAAGGGCTGGCGTACCGGAAAATTGAAGTCACACCGGGAGTGGGACAGCTTGAAGTGTACCGGCTCTCCGGTCAGCCTCAGGTGCCGGTGCTCAAGGACGGTAATGTAGTTGTAGCCGATTCTACAGAAATTGCCAAATATCTCGACCGGCAGTATCCGGACCGCCCCCTGATTCCCGCCGGTGACAAACAGCGGGGGCTGTGCCTGCTGATGGAAGAATGGGCGGACGAGTCGATTGGGGCGAAAAGTCAGAAGCTGCTGTTTTCCGCCCTCAGTTCTGACGGCAGCTTCCGCAGCGCCCTGCTGCCACCGGCAACCCCCGATTTCCTCAGAACCCTCGTGGAAGCAGTTCCTGCGGACTTGCTCAAGGCGCTCGGCACCGGCATCGGCGCGGGACCTGACACCGTGAGCGCCGCAATGGAATCCATCAAGCAAGACTTGGAAGCCCTCTGCTTGCTGCTGCAAGACAGCCCCTATTTGGTGGGCTCCCAGCCGACTCTAGCAGATTTTGCCGTAGCGGGGCTGTCGATATTCCTCAAGTTCCCAGAAGGACCCTATCTGGATATCCCAGAAAGGCTCAAAGGCAAAGGCGTGTCCGGAATTGCTGACAATTACCTGTACGCACCGTTTTTCTCCTGGCGGGCTCGCCTGTACGACCAATATCGCCAACCGCTGACGCCCACCGGCACCACCGGCTCTGCGCCAACTTCGATTCAAATAGAATAGTCGGATCGGGGTGGGTAACGCCAGGGAAGCAACTGATTTCTGCGGGGCGCAAGAGTGAGGCGCGCCGGCACGACTGCTCAGAAGAGCGCCAGTGCGGTGCTTTTCGCAAGCGCTGGCACCCCACTTCTATCCGGTGCCTTGGGTGATGCGAACGGGAGCATCAAGGGTTGTGCGAGCGTTGCCCATATCAATGCGACAGTGATTTTAGCCGGGGGTAGGAGGAGAAGAGTTTTGGCCAGCACCCATCCCGGAAATGGGATTGAAACAACGGCACCCAACCCCAGCAACAGAGCCCACCGGCTGCAAAAGATGCCGGTGGGTTTTGAATTTTCAACCGCCTCCCCTGAAGCGCCCCACGCCCTGACAGAGGCAATTTCCCCTCGCACCGGACGCTCCCGCCCGCCAGCGAGTTCGGGCGGCTCCGCCTCCCATTCTAGCACAAGCCGGTTCAACCCCAGCTCCTGTTTCCAGAGAGACAAAACCTTGCCCCTGCTAGCTATAAAATCAAAATTGATCGTAAGATCAGCCAGAAGCTTGAGAGATTAGAGCGATGAATCTAGACAAACCACTGGGATCGGTTATTCAAGGTTCTCTCAGTGAGGGGGTGGAAGTCCGGCTGCATCCTGATGTCTCCGTTGAAGAGATGCGGGTGGGCAAGTTTTTGGTAGTGCAAGGCGTGCGAGCGCAGTTTTTTTGCCTGCTCACCGATGTCATCCTGGGAACCTCTAGCCCCCGCATTCTTGCCGATCCCCCCCTCGCCAGCGACACTTTGCTGCAGGAAATTCTGGCGGGAAGCAGCACCTACGGCACCCTGCAGCTCGCCCTAATGCTGATGTTCACCCCACCAAACCCGGAAAAAGCCCTCCGCAACTCCGCCCTTAAGTCGAAAGCGAGCAAAGCGGCGAAATCAAAGCTGGCGTCGTTTGAGGCGCAAACCAGCAGTGACATGGAATTGCTGCCGGTGAAAACCATTCCCAGCCATTTCTCGCAGGTGTATGAAGCCACCGAGGAAGACTTTCGCTGCGTTTTCGGTTGGGAAGACGATCCCTACCGGCGCAACTTCGCGATCGGCAAACCCATTGACATGGACGTGCCGGTGTGCGTCGATCTCGACCGGCTCGTCGAGCGCAGCAACGGAATCTTCGGCAAATCCGGCACCGGCAAGTCTTTTCTCACCCGCCTGCTGCTGTCTGGAATTATCCGCAAGCAAGCTGCAGTGAACCTGATTTTTGACATGCACTCCGAGTATGGCTGGGAAGCTGTTTCGGAAGGCAAGCAGTACAGCACGGTCAAGGGGTTGCGCCAGCTGTTTCCCGGTCAAGTTGAAATTTACACCCTCGATCCCATTTCTACAAGAAGTCGCGGCGTGCGCGACGCCCAAGAACTGTTTCTCAGCTACGACCAAATTGAGGTCGAAGATATCGCCCTGGTGCAGCGGGAGTTCAACCTTTCGGACGTCGCTATGGAAAATGCTTTGATCCTGCGCAACGAGCTTGGCAAATCCTGGATTAGAGATTTGCTGGGCATGAGCAGTGAGGACATTCGGGAATTCTGCGAGACGAAGAAAGGAAACAAAGCTTCGATTGGGGCGCTCCAGCGCAAGCTCGTGCGCCTGGAGGAGATGAAATACATGCGCGACGACAAGGCAGCTAAAAATTATCTCACCCATATTTTAAACTCCCTGGATGCCGGCAAGCATGTGGTGATTGAGTTTGGCTCCCACGCGGATATGCTATCATATATGATGGTGACGAATATGATATCCCGGCGGATTCACGCTAGCTATGTGCGCAATTCCGAGAAGTTCTTGCGCACCAAAAATCCCAACGATCGCCCCCGCCAGCTGGTGATTACTATCGAAGAAGCCCACCGCTTTCTCGACCCCTCTGTCGTCGGCTCCACGATTTTTGGCACCATCGCCCGCGAGATGCGGAAATATTTTGTTACCCTTTTGATAGTTGACCAGCGCCCGTCGGGCATTGATAATGAGATTATGTCTCAGATTGGCACCCGCATCACCGCTTTGCTCAACGATCAAAAAGACATTGACGCCATTTTCACCGGCGTTGCGGGAGCTGCCGGTTTGCGCTCTGTTTTGGCCAAGCTGGATTCCAAGCAACAAGCGCTGGTTCTCGGACACGCCGTACCGATGCCGGTGGTGGTGCAAACTCGCCCCTACGACGAAACTTTTTACAGGGAAATTGGCGAGATGGATTGGGAAAATATGCCCACAGAACTTGTGATGGAAGAAAGTGAATCCGCTATGGCGGATCTGGGGTTCTAGTAGGGGCACCGGGCATGGGTCATTGGGCATCATCGCATGGGGAAGGGGGCATCATCGCATGGGGTTAATTATAAACTTCTCTCCTAAAACCTAAAACCTAACCCCTATAGCGTTTTTGATATTCCTGAGGTACTGAAAAGCCCGGTTTCTTAAAGAAACCGGGTTTGGCGCACTCCCCCAACTGAAACCCGCTAAAATGCCTAAAATATACAGCATTTAATTTGCACTTTTCATTTCTATTCTACCGTTCCGGGGCAGGCACGAAAACCCTCCAATACTGGCAAAATAACGCAATCAGGAGGCTCTGCCTCCTTTCAAGGGAAAAGCAGGTTAAAAGCATAACAGCTTATAGCAGTAGCCACTTAGGTCCGTACATTTCGGCCTCTTTTGCACCCCCGCACTCCTGCTCCTATTGTCCTAACCCATATTACTACTGGCATATAGACGTAGGCCAGCGTCTGGCTGCCCTGAAGGTCTAATGTTTTAACCTAAGTGCATACTGCTATAACTGCTGGGCATGAGGCATGGCAATTTTTAGGGGCGGTTTCATCCAAATCTTTGCCCGAAACAGCCAAATATTAATAAACTCAAAACAGCCAATCCTGGCCTCCTGGCCTCCTGGCCTCCGGGCCTCTACAGGACCGGCGCGCCTCACGCCCAAGCTCAACGAGCGTCCTCAAATGTGTCTCACGAGAAAATGCGACGGGTAACAAACTTTCCAGTAACGCCAGCATAATAATAAAGTGCTGTGGAAATTGAGAGTGAGAGTCCACCGGCTCTGGTGCCGGTGCGGTGCTGCCCTCTCTGCTGCCGGCATCTGCCTTTGCCATATCTTTCCGCCAACAATACCATGCCGGCTGCAAATTGTCAATCCCCCGCCCGCTGACCGCAGCGCCGCTTGTGGTGGCGGGCGCAGCGTCACCCAAACGAAGAGCCGGTTGAGCAATCTCACCGTCTGGCTATCACCCTATTTTCCGCCCCCACAGGTTCGGCAATCCCGAGCCAAAGGGACTTCCCAGTTGCCTGTGGCTGCGGCATCATAGAAATCAGGAGGATTCTGCACTGCCAACCAGCAGCTATTAAGCCAGAATGGGACAGATGTTGCGTGTCAGGTCATAAGAAGCGCCCAGTGTCACCCACAACACACTCGCCGCCTGCGGAGTGGCGGGCTGCCTCTCACCGGGGCGGCCTTGCCGGTGCGGAGCGGCCTTCCGAGCGCCTAAATGTCAGTGTTCCCTCATCGGGGAGACCGCCGGCAAATCTGCCCTGCGGGGGATTTGCCCCTGATGCTTTTCCAATTATATGTAGAAAAGCTTAATTTTACCGGCATTTTCGGGAAAGCTTAAGAATATAAGAGTTGAGGAGCAACCCAAGACTGTTTACAGGCGTCTAAATGTGGAATACTGTAAAAAAAGGCAAACTCATACCGACTTCGAGTTTTAAGCACCTGTCACCCCGTACTGTCTGTTGCCGGTGTGGCGGCCAGGGGTGGCCGGTGTAGGGGCGGGCCACCGACGAAGACCGCCCTCCGACGCGAGCGACCTTCTAAGAGCTTCAACCGATTCAAACGCGCTCTCCTGCCCTGAGAGTGGGGCAGGTGAATGAACCTTTAATTTTCATTTAGGGAGTTCACGACTCACTCATGCCCACAGCAAAGAACCGTACCATGACCGCCAACCCCACTTACATGGGCGCACGGCCTTCCGCACCGGCTGATATCGTGCGCACCTATCTGCACGAGATCGGACGGGTGCCGCTGCTGACCCACGAGCAAGAAATTGTCTTGGGCAAGCAGGTGCAGCAAATGATGGCGCTAATTGAAGCGAAAGAAGCGCTGGCCTCCGAGCTCGACCGCGAACCCACTGCGCAAGAGTGGGCCGCTCGCCTGGAGCTTTCGGAAGCCGAGCTGAACCGGCTCGTACACCAGGGACAGCGTGCGAAGCAAAAGATGATTGAAGCCAACTTGCGCCTGGTGGTGGCGATCGCCAAGAAATACCAGAAGCGCAACCTGGAGCTGCTCGACCTGATCCAAGAAGGCACACTCGGTTTGGAACGAGGGGTAGAAAAATTTGACCCCACGCGGGGGTACAAGTTTTCCACCTACGCCTACTGGTGGATTCGCCAAGCCATCACCCGCGCCATCGCCCAGCAGGCTCGCACGATTCGCCTGCCGATCCACATCACCGAAAAACTGAACAAAATCAAAAAAGTCCAGCGGGAGCTCACCCAGCAATTGGGGCGGAGCGCCACGCCGGCTGAAATTGGCCAAGCCCTCGATTTAGAGCCGTCTCAAATCCGGGAGTACCTGACCATGGCCCGCCACCCGATTTCCCTGGACATCCGCGTCGGGGACAACCACGACACGGAACTGCAAGACCTGCTCGAAGATGAAGCCGCCTCGCCGGAGAGCTTCACCACCCAGGAATTGCTGCGCCAAGACCTCGACAACCTGCTAGCCGAACTGACGCAGCAGCAGCGGGAAGTGATCACCCTGCGCTTTGGCCTCAAGGACGGTCGCGAGCTGTCCCTGGCCAAAGTCGGCGAGCGACTGAGCCTGAGCCGGGAGCGGGTGCGCCAGCTGGAACATCAAGCCTTGGCTCAGCTGCGCCGCCGGCAGGCCAACGTGCGGGAATATCTCGCCAGCTAATCGAGCGGTGAGTCGCTGAATTAACTCATCGCCCATCACTCCTCACGCCCGCGCGGCAAAAAATCGGGCTGGGAGCAGCAACTGCTCCCAGCCACATTTTTTGTTAATTTTTGTAAACGAATTCGGCAATCAAAGGCGATGAGCGTGAAGGCTTTCGCTGGCAACTGGGCGCAAATCCGCCCGGATTCTCAACTCAGAAGGTCTTAGTGAAAAACCTAGAGGGAAACAACCAGGGTGCACAACCGGTTTGTCCGCTTTAGTTCGCCGTGGCATAAAATGCTAAACTGGTTTGACAGGCTCCTAGCCGCGCTCCTCCCAGCTTTGGGGCTAGCCGCGAATGGCCTCTGCACCGCACTCACGGCTTCCCACGCCCTTGCGGCTTTTGGCTCAGAGATTGCCCACCCCCCCCCAAAGCAAAGGGTTCACCCCACTGCCGGCGGCGGACCGGTTCTGGCCCCCGCAATGCCTGCTGAGGAACAGCCTTTAGCCGATGGGATTTACCACTACGGCGAGTCCGCTGAGCCCGAACAGATTGGCAAAGCCTATATGGTGTTTGAGGTGCGCCAGGGCTTAGCCATAGGAGCCTTTTACATGCCCAGCTCCTCCTTTGACTGTTTTTACGGCAGCGCTTGGCCGCAGCGACTCGACCTCACCATTGTCAGCACCTACGAACAGACGGCCTACACCTACTCCGTCCCCCTCGACGAGTTTCAGCCCGTCCCCACCGTCAGCGAGAACGACGAGCGGATCTTGAGGGTGTGCACCGGCACCTATCAAGAGCGGGTGTGGGAGCGGCAAACTCCCCAGCGCCTAGCCCCAAGCCCCCTCAATACTCAATCCCCGGTTGCGCCCTGACACCTTGCTCCCGAAACGGATGCTTAATCAGGGTCATTTCAGTCACCAAGTCCGCCCGCTCGATCAGGGCTGCCGGTGCCCCCCTGCCGGTGAGAATGGCGTGCGTGTCCGCCGGCTTTTCTGCCAAACCGGCCATCACTTCCTCAGCCTGCAAATACCCCAGCTTCATTGCTACATTAATTTCATCGAGCAGCACCAGCTTAAACTCCGGGTTGCGCAGAAATGTCAAACCCGTTTGCCAAGCCAGCTGGGCTCTCTCAATATCCCGCTCCCTGTCTTGGGTTTCCCAAGTGAACCCCTCTCCGAGCGCCCGGAACTCTATCTGCGAGCCCCACCGCTCCAGCACCGCCTTTTCCGCCGGCTCCCAGGCCCCTTTAATGAATTGCACAATAGCCACGCGGTAGCCGTGTCCCAGAGAGCGCAGCACCATCCCCAGCGCCGCTGTCGTTTTGCCCTTGCCATTGCCGGTGTGGACAATAATCAAGCCTTTTTCCAGATTTCGCTGCGCCAGTCGCTTCTCCTGCACCTGCTTGCGCCGCTCCATCTTCTGCCGGTACTGCTCTGGCGTCAGCCCTGCCGGTGCCAGGGGCGCTCCGGCATCCGCCTCCAAATTTTCACCGCCGTCCATATCAGTCTTCGCGTTCATACTTACCTGCTGCGCTCCCTTGTCTAGCCCGCACCCCACTCCCACACCGGCCCAGCAACCCCCTCCGAGGTTCCCTCTTCTATATCTTGCGGAAGTGCCGGTCAGACTTGATGATAAACCGGTTAAGCTGAGATTAAAACTGAGTTAAGAAAAACACGGCAGATGAAACCGACTTAACCAGCCATCAGGGCCATTCGCATCAAACTCGTGACAGTCGCCGGCCCGCACGGTGACCAGCGGCAGCAACCCCGACCGGCTCCCAGTCAGGGGGCAGGAAACACACTAACATTAAAAATACATAAAGTATTGTATATAATGGAGAGAAATATGGCAGATTCCAGAGATTTTCTATCTCCTCGAAGCCGCTATCACGGCAAATTCTCGCCGCAAAACTTGGCGTTTGATGCGAACCTGCAGGAGTTCGCTCAAAAAGTGAGCATCATCTGCGCCTTAGAAACAGGTGGCAAGCTCTCCCCAGAACAAGCCTACGAGGAAATTAGGACCCTCTGGCACCGGCTGAAAACATCCAAAAAGCAGCTGGGGATTGGCGAGCCCCCCCCTAAGGGCAGCGAGGAAAATAGTGAGGGATGAGCGGAAAAAGCAGAAAGTCGGGGCACCCACAACGGCATGGGTGCCAACTCAAACTTAATATAGCAGCAGTCATATTGGGCGCGGAGATCGCTGGCCTAGGGATAAAAGGTGTAGGACAGGCGTTCGCTGCGATCCTACTGTCTTAACTTAAGTGAATACTGCTAGAATGAACCGCCAAGACGCCAAGAACGCCAAGAGGAAGTTTCTTGGCGTCCCTTCAAAGGGGCGGTTGATTGTAAGATTGTTGATTGGTGTGAATTCCTGTCAGGGATTGAAATAGGAATCGGGGAAGAAGGCCATGTTGCTGGTATTAGAAGCGGAGTCAATCATTTTCAACTTGGTGCGCACCCCGGATGCCGGGCGGGATGTCGAGAGTGTGGGCTTGCTTGCAGCAAACGGTCGCATTTTAGCCGTGCCGGTGAGCAGCGATCTCGATTTTCCTCACTGGGACAATTCTGCGATGGACGGCTATGCGGTACTCTATGATGATGTTGCGGGGTGCAGCCCTTCTGAACCGGCAACCCTGGATATTATAGAGGAAATTCCCGCAGGTGTCAAGCCCCGGAGAGAAATTCAACCCGGGCAAGCGGCGCGAATCCTCACCGGCTCGATGATGCCGGCGGGTGCGGATACGGTGGTGATGCAGGAGGAAACGCGCCGGGAGGGCTCTCGCGTGTCTGTCTTGGCCCCACCGGCAGGGCGCGGGGCTTTCGTGCGCCACCGGGGGGCTTTCTACAAGGCGGGGACGCCCCTGCTGCCGGAGGGCATCGCCCTGGGGGCACCGGAAATCGCTGTGCTGGCTCAGGCCAGGTTAGCGCAGGTGCCGGTGTGGCGGCGTCCAATGGTTGCGATTCTCTCCACCGGCAGCGAGCTGGTGACGCCCGACCGGCCCCTGCAACCGGGCCAAATTGCCGACTCCAATCAGTACGCTCTGGCGGCGGCAGTGGCGAATGCCGGCGGAGTGCCGCTGCCCCTGGGCATTGTTGAGGACGACCGGCAGGCGCTCGCAGGGGCGATAGCGCGAGCGGTGGCGGGCGCGGATGTGGTGCTGTCCACCGGCGGCGTCTCTGTGGGGGATTGCGATTACGTCGAGGAAATTCTCGAAAAGCTGGGAGCGGAAACTCACATCCGGTCTGTTGACATGAAACCGGGCAAACCCCTGACTGTGGCGAGGTTTCCCGCTCGTGCCTCCGGGCGGGAAGTGCTCTATTTCGGGCTGCCGGGAAATCCGGTTTCCACCCTGGTGACATTTTGGCGGTTTGTCGGGCCGGCACTGAAAAAGCTGGCCGGTCTGAAAGACGGCTGGGGGCCCGTATTTGTCCGGGCGCGCTCGCGACAGGAGTTGCGCTCAGATGGCAAGCGGGAATCTTACCTGTGGGGGAAGCTGGAATTAGTTGATGGCGCTTGGGAGTTTGAGAAAGCCGGTGGGAGTCACAGTTCTGGGAATTTGATCAATCTGGCGCTTTGCTCGGGTCTGGCGGTGGTGCCGGTGGGTGAGACTCTGATTCCCGCTGGGGAGCTGGTGCTGGGAATGCCGGTGGGATGAGCCAAACCGCCCAATGCTCAGAAATGGCACTCTAGCAGTATTCACTTAGGTTAGGACAGTAGGTCGCAGGAGCGCCTGTCCTATAGCAGTATGCACTTAGGTTAGTACATGGGCATTGGGGCAGTGGGCGATGGGGCATCACGCAAAAGCTGGTAGGGGCGGGTTTACTAACATCTGGTAAAACCCAGAGACATCTTGGGTGAACCCGCCCCTACTTACCCCATGCGCATGAGCCCGATGCGCATGAGCCCCATAAGCCATGTCATTAATGTCTTAACCAATATGACTGCTGCTATACGCCTTTTATCCCCAGGCCACTGATGTCCTAAGCAATATGAATACTGCTATATTCTTAAGTCGGGTTAAAACAAGCCTCTTTTGCCGTTCGGCTTTACCGTCAGCCAGTTGGTTTTGGCCATAGCCAGCTGCTCGTCGGTGACGCGGGCACCGGTGAGATTGGCTCCGCAGAGATTCGCCCCCCGCAGGTTGGCGTAACTCAGATAAGCCTCGGTGAGGTCCGCACCTCTGAGATCTGCTCCCTCCAAGCAGGCGTAGCTCATATACGCTTTGACCAAATAGGCGTCCCGCAGACTGGCCTGCTTTAAATTCGCGCGGCCAAAATTGGCATTGGAGAGGTCGGAATTCTGGAAGTTGGTTTTAGCCAAGTTCGCTTGGTGGAAAATGGTTTCCGCCAGACAGGTTCTCGACAAGTCTAGCAGGCTGAGGTCGCAGGTGGCAAAATCTCGTCTGCCCTTGGTGTAGGCGGTTTTCAGACTTAGGGCATCCCACGAGCTGGGAATTTTCGCCTTACCGCCGGAAGCCCCTTTGCCGTCTATCGCCGTCACCCCCCGATTGGACGCCAGACTCCGATTTCCGGTGCCCCCGCTGGGCATGCGGGTAGCGGCGGCGCGGGCTTTGCGGGCGCGAATTTCCTCCGCCAGTTTCGAGGCGGGCGACGCCCCACCAGAAGAACTGCCGGAATCGATTGCGGTGCGGTCTTCTGGCTGAGCGGCAGGTTTGGACTGAGCGATCATGCCCTGGTTGAGGCTGTGCCGGTGCAGCTCTACATCCATCGCTCTGAGGACTTCGCTAGCTGACCCGAAACGATGGCGGACAGAAACTTCCAGCATTTTTTCTAGCACGCGCAGCAAACCGGCACTGACTGTGATATACTCCCGCCAGCGGATTTCGCCGGTGACCGGATCGTGGCCTAAATGACTGGGAGATTTGCCTGTCAGCAGATAGATGCAAGTCACCCCCAGGGCGTAGATATCGCTGGCATACACGGGGCGCAGCGACATCTGTTCCGGTGGCGCAAAACCGGGGGTGCCAATCGCAAAGGAGGTGAGTGCCGTATTTTCTGAGGTGTTGAGGATAGCGGTTTGGCTCACTTGGTCTTTGACGGCCCCAAAGTCAATCAGGACAAGCTTTTGGTCGATGTCGCGGCGAATCATATTGGCCGGTTTGATGTCCCGGTGAATCACCCGATGGTCGTGCAGGTACTGCACCACCGGCAGGATCTCCGCCAGAAATTGTGTGACGCCAAATTCTGTAAAAGGCCCGCTGCGCTTGACTTCTTGTTTGAGGGTCGAGCCGCTGATGTACTCCTGAACCAGGTAAAATTGCTCGCTGGCTTCAAAGTAGTCTAGCAGGCGGGGCACTTGGGGGTGATCGACAAGCTTGCCGAGGGTTTTGGCTTCTCGCTCAAAAAGCTGCCGCGCCATGTCCAAGACCTGCGGCGAGGTGGTTGCCGGGCGCAGCTGCTTGATCACGCAGCTGGGGGTTCCGGGCAAAGAAAGGTCTTGGGCCACAAAGGTCGCCCCAAAGCCCCCTTGGGCCAAAGCTTGTGTCACGCGATAGCGAGCCCGAAGCAGGAGAGTGGCTCCGCACGCTTGACACCGGTGAGCGTGGTCTGGGTTCTCAGGTTGGGGACAGGCAGGATTTACACAGATACTCATATTCACCCGGATGTAGCTCTGCTGTTTGACAGCTTACTGGCTTGCACAAGTAGATGCGTTTGCCCCGTCTGGCCTCAAGCATGCTTTCCTCGGTGCCGCTAAGCTTATCCCCTACCTTAAATGATTTAAGGGGATAAACGGGATCTCTTGGGGGCAACCCCTTGGTCGCTCCAGTAACTCTGCTTGTGTGGGCAAGTTTTTGGACTGCCGGCACCGGCAGCTCACCGGCACCCCGTTCTAAAAAGTTTCTTCTGACATTCAGGCATTTTTCTTATCTTTAAAGTTCCTGAAAACAGGGGGCAAATAACGGTCTGGCGAATTTCTTTACAAAATTTTTACATAATTGTGTTGATTGTGTGAAGCCGGCGCGCCGGTCGGGCAACAGGGCCGGCGGGCCAGAGCGCGGTGAGGGGCGGAGGGGCTGCCGCCACGCTTGGTGCGGCAACCGGGTTTCTTTGAGAAACCCGGTTTCTGGAAAATCCCGCCGGCTCTAGACAAAAACTTAGCCGAATGGTAAAATATACGAGATTTTCTGGAAGACTGGCATCGAGATCGGGGCGGGCCGGCAGTGCCGGTGAGCCAAAATCCTGACAAATCCCTCTTGAATATTAAGATTTGCCGGCCCAATTTTTGCCGCAGGTTATTGCGGTGGCAGATTCCATTTTAACAGAGCCGGCTTTAGTTGAGTGGCTCTGTCGCCAGCCGCAAGCCGGAAACAGGTACGGTGCGTTCCCCCTTGGGGGGAAGCGCCCCTACTGTTCAAAGCTTGTGCGTTCCGGCGCTGGCGAGCGATTGAGCTGTATTTTACCGCAGCATTAAGTTTGCTCTAAAATATAGCGGTTCTCAGTTGGATGAACGTTAGGCCCAGAAACCCGGTTTCTTAAAGAAACCGGGTTTCTCAGTACCTCACAAAGGATGAGAAACGCGATAAACCCTTTAACCCTGTTTTCGGTGCCAGATGAAACTTAGCTTTTGCATTATTGTCAAAAACGAGGAAGCCACCCTGCCCAAGTGCCTGAGCAGTGTCAGAGAGGCGGTGGATGAAATGGTGGTGCTGGACACCGGCTCGACGGACCGGACTCCAGAAATTGCGCGAGAATTCGGCGCGAAAGTTTATCACTTCCCGTGGGGCGGCGACTTCGCAGCCGCCCGCAATGAATCTCTGAAGTATGTCACCGGCGACTGGGTTCTGGTGCTGGATGCGGATGAAGTGCTCAAACAAGAAAGTGTGCCGCAGATAAAGGAGGCGATGCTTAACGAGCGCTATATCCTGATCAATCTCGTCCGCCACGAAGTTGGGGCGGCGCAATCTCCCTACTCGCTGGTGTCGCGGCTGTTCCGCAATCACCCAGAGATTTATTTCTCGCACCCCTATCACGCAATGGTGGATGATAGTGTTGCCGAGCTGTTGCGCCAAAAGCCGAATCAGTGGCAGGTGGCTGACCTGTCGCCGGTGGCGATTGAACACTATGGCTACCAGCCAGGAACGATCGCAGCTCTTGATAAGTTTACCCGAGCGCGGCAGGCGATGGAAGCGTATCTGGCTGAACACCCCTCCGATCCCTACACCTCCAGCAAGCTGGGCGCTCTGTATGTGGCAGCGGGCGAGGTGGAAAGGGGCATCGCGCTGCTGGAACTGGGTCTGGCAGCGCTGCCAAAGCCGGACAGGTCTAGCCCTGCGGCAGCGCCGGTGCTCTACGAACTCCACTACCATTTAGGCATTGCCCACACTCGCCTCTCAAAGCTGTCTAAAGCGAAGTCGCACTATAAAGCGGCGATCGAGCAGCCTATTTTGCCGCAGCTGAAACTTGGCGCTTACAATAATTTGGGCAGCTTGCTGCTGGAAACCGGCGACTTGACGGGCGCAATTTCTGCCTTCGGGACTGCTGTCCGCGCTGAGCCGAATTTTGCTCTCGGTCACTTCAATTTGGGGATTGCTCTCAAGCAGAAGGGGCGTCTGAAGGAAGCGATTGACTCCTACCGGCAAGCGATTGCACTAGACCCTGACTGTGCGGAGGCTTATCAAAATTTGGGGGTGGCGCTGCTGAAAGCCGGCAATGTGCTGGAGAGTTTGGATACTTTTCGAGAGGCGATTTCGCTCTACGAGCAGCGCCAGTCGCCGGCAGGCGGTCATCTGCGCCGAAGTTTGAAGGAAATGGGTTTGAGCGTTTGAATTCTCTCAGGGGAAGTGGGGTGCTTTTCCGGCGGCGGAACGCACCCCGCAAGTCCTGAGATCGGGCACAAGGGCATCACGCATGCATGGCATTGGTCACTGAATTCAGGTTAATCAACCCGACATGGTAGAGCAATAAGATGTTAGGCTTTTAACCTGCTTTTTCGTTGAAAGGAGGCAGAGCCTCCAGATTGCGTTCCCAGCCTGAGGCTGGGAACGCTAGGATAAAAAATAATGTAAATTTAATGCAGCATAGCTTAGACAGTCAGTTGAGTGCAAGGTATCTTACTTGCTAGTAGGGACAGGGATTGGAGGGAACGCCTGTCCTAGGTCCGCGCCCTAAGAGCCCAGAGCTATATAAGGTAGCGGCTTTGCCTGTCTTGACAGTGCAGTCACTGGAGATTATTGCCTGGAGTTGGCCAAGCCCAGCCAGTCCTTGTTCGGATCGCTGCGCGGCACAGGGTTGGTCGCAGGATGAGATCTCGATCCAGAAGCGAGCTTGACCCAACATCCGAGTGAGGGAATGCGCGTTCCCCTTGACAGTTCAAGGGTGGGGAGGGCAATCTAAAATGTGCGATCTCCGGATGTTTTTCCATCTGTGGTGTATCCTGGAAAGAAAAACTGCTTGACAAATAGATGTTTTGATGTTATAATGGCAAGGCTTACTTTATGGCAGGTGGCTTGCATGCTAGCCGGTGCGGTCGCCGGCAACATTGTCAGTTGCGATTTTTCCGCATCTTCTCCCACACCCCCACACATCCAAGACTCACCGCCACCGGTGGGGCGGAATTTTCTACCGCAACACGAGCACACCGGCAAGTTGAGTGCCGGTGGGAGAGGGGCTGAGGTTTTCGCCACCGGCAAAGGCGGGCAGACTCTGGAAAAGAGCCGTGCCGGCACAGTCAAAATCTGGAATTTGGCCTCTCCGGAAGGGTGAGAGCCGGTTAGGGGATATGGTTTCCGGCAAGGCGGGGAAAGCTGTGGGTAGCTCACCTTTGCCCCTGCAAACCTAAAAATTGCCACAGCATACAAGACGAATGCAGCCGGATTTGATATCAGGGGGCTTCAGTCCAGAGAGGTTCCGGCTTGCCGGTGGCACAAGTCAGGAGATCGTCACGACTTTACCGCTGTCCAAGTCGTAACGGGCCCCAACGATTTTCAGCCTGCCCTGTTTGAGCAACTCAGCTAGAATGGGTTGAGAGGATTTTAATTGCTCCACAACCAGTTTGACGCGACATACCTTTTATTCCCGTCCATCAATGTTTGCAGGGCTTCGTCAGGGCTGATGCCGGCGAGAGAATGATCCTTTGCGGCGACACGTTGATGCCCAACCAGCTGGGCTACCAGGGGAGCTCCCAGAGTTCCGAGACTGGCAGCCGCGAGCATTTCCCGGCGGGAAAGCCGTCTCAAATGCTTTCTGTTGTCCATCATTTGCTACCTTGCGCAAATGTTCAGTTAATAGAAGTTTAAATCTACTAGCTGGGAGGGAGCTGATCCTTAAGGTATCCCTCTTCTGTCACGTTGGGGCAATTTGACGAATTTGCGCTATTTCAGGCAACGACAGATCCGGCTTTCACCCTTGTTTGAAAAAAGAGGGGTATAGCAGTATGCACTTAGGTTAGTACATGGGCATCACGCATGCATGGCATCACGCATGCATGGCATCACGCATGCATGGCATCACGCAAAAGCTGTGAGTCTTTCCCATGCGCATGAGCCCGATGCGCATGAGCCCCATAAGCCATGTCATTAATGTCTTAACCAATATGACTACTGCTATAGTCTTTGCAATTCGCTTTTCTGGGCACCTTCGCCCCAGTGAGCGATCGCTTTATCCAATTTTGAATAAAAAACTCAGAAGGTTAAATTTTACTTAACAAACCTTTGTAAATGTTTACATTGGGCGGGAGCTTGGTGTTGGGGAGAGAAAGGGGGAGAGGTTCAATCTAAAATTGAACGGCTTCCCCGATCCAAATTTTGTACATTATTTATATTGCACAATAAATTTGTTTTAGCGGGCGCGCAAGCACCCGCTCAATAAAAGATTGCCAGAGCTTTTATGTCACTCGTTCATATTCCTGTAAGTTGCCACTGCTGAAGGAGATATGCGGCTCAGATAGCGGAATATCCAATACTTAAAGATGGTATCCAAAATCACCGGAAAAGTGGCAATAAACAAAAAGTTAAAGTCCCGACTTTCTGGCAGTCCAAGATGTCTGGATATGCCTTCTAGAATCACTTCCCAGCCATGCGGTGAGTGGAACCCCACGAAAATATCTGTCAGAAGGATAATAATAAACGCTTTAGCACTGTCGCTGAGGCCGTAAATTATCTCGTCCATAAAAGATTTCAAAATAGCGATTTCTCGCTTACTGGTGAAAACTACTGTGGCAAAAACAGCCGCCGATATCAGGTCAGCAAAGACATTTTTTATGGCGCTGTTACCTTCGGCTCTGTACTCTTCAGCAATTTCCTCAGCTTTGTGTTTGACCCGCTCCTCTAGCTCTTCTGTGGAAAGGTGAGGTGCCGCGCCTATTAAAATTTTAAATTTCAGCTGCTCTTCAAACCGCGCCAAATCTTCAAAAGCTTCTTTCTCGAAATCTTCGTTTATAAAGATTTCCGCTGAACTTTCTTCTCGGAAGTGGTCTACTACCGGCCCGACGAGGAAATTTTTTGAGAGCTGCTGCGTCAGGAGGGGAATTAGAACAAGCAAGAGGATAAACCTCAGCGAAATAACAGTCTTATTTTTGGAATTGCGGAAATTTTGAATAACTTCCTCTTCTGCTTTTGGGTCGAGGTCTTTCTTTAGCTTTTGAACGGTTCTCAAGATTGAGCGCGGTAAAAAGCCAGTTTTATCAGAAATTGATTCAGACATTTTTGCGAATTTTTCGGCTGAATAAGGGACTGTACTGTTCTGTGAGAGGTAGCCTGATTGGGAAGGCTGCTCGCTCTGGCTGTAAGCTACCAATAAGGAGGGAGATGAGGGGGGATAAGTCACTGGCACTGGAGAAGTGTACTTAGCCAACACCCCATCAATAAACGTCAGCTTTTCTAAAGTAATAGAAGCTTTCTCTCTCAGCACGATATTAGTTGAATCCTGAAAGGACTCGGAAGAATCAATAGAAAATTCTTTCGGCTGGCCTAACTTGGTAGTGGTCAGAAGTGAGTGGCTAATCTTGAAAGCGGACAAGTTGAGTCTAGCAATATTGAGGTACTTGGTTAACTGACCCTCAAAATACTGAATGACACTCTCACTGTAGTGAGCTGTTTCTGCTGAAATCTTTTGGCCGTTAAAATGCTGATCCTCGATTGATTTGATGGTCAGGGCTGCATTGTAAGCTTCCTCCAGGGCTCTCTCTGGTGTTGCGGAAAACCACTTGCTGGCATCGCGGAAGTATCCTTGGATGTTTGTGAACTGGGGTTTTTTCATGTCGCGGCTTGTCTTGGGGATATAAGGCGTTGCAAGGGAGCGAAAGGAGCGAAGCCAGAGGGCGAAGATATAAGAGAAGAAGAGAGAGTGTGAGGGGGAGGTGACAACCTGTTTACCCCTAGGATTTTCCCCTCTCTCTTAAGCGCTATCTCAAGGAACCAGCTCTACTTGGCCGGTGGCCAAGTCGTAGCGAGCGCCAACAATTTTCAGCTGGCCCATTTGAACCAAGTCAGCCAAGATGGGTTGGGAAGATTTCAATTGCTCAACAACCATTATAATATTCGCTTTGACCGCGTTGTCAAGGGCATCACCGGCTTTGCCTTTTGCCTTGTCTACGGCTGGTTTGATGGCATCGACAAAACTGAAAATGTGGCCAGGGACTGGCTTGCCGTCTAGCGCCGCCTTCACCGCACCGCACCGTTCGTGCCCCAGCACCATAATTAAAGGCACACCTAATACCGCTGTGGCATATTCGATGCTGCCGAGAATAGCGTCGTCCAGGATATTACCCGCCACCCGAATCACAAACAAGTCCCCCAGTCCTTGGTCGAAGAGAATTTCCGGCGGAACTCGCGAATCAGCACAGCCGAGCAGGATCGCAAAAGGATGCTGGCCTTTTGCAACCTCTGCGAGACGCATTGGCGTCTGGTCTGGATAAGTGCGCTTTTGCTCAACATACCGTTTATTCCCTGCCATCAATTTTTGCAAAGCTTCGTCACCCGTGAGTGGGGCGGCTTCTTGTGGTATTGCTGTTTCAGGAATAACGATTTCGGCCATCGCTATAGCAACTAAACCACTGGCACCAGTTAGCGCCGGTAAATCGGCTTTATAGTTTACCTTTAACTGCTGTGTATTTGGCATCGTTTGCTGCGAGTTAAAATTTAGCTGTCCCGGGAGGGATGTAATTTATTCTAGGATTTTTTCAGCTGAATCGAGCGGTATTCCGGGAAGTGGAGAGAAGGGGGGACGCTTTTACGAACCTGTCAAAACAGCCCCCGGGTTGGGCTGCACAGTGGCAGCCCGAGCGGGAGTTAAGTTGGCGGGATCTCAGCGGAGGTTCCCCCTAAGCGCGAGAGCCGGTTAATGGATGATTGACTGCACGTCAGAAAGCAGGCAAACACCGCCAAACTTCTTGAGTAAAGGTCTGATGATTTCCACAAATTCAGTGGCTTTTTCTTCCGTGCAAATACTCATCACATAACCATTGCTGAACGCGGCACCCATTTCTAAATCATTGGACACGACCCCTCGCTCGCCCTTACCTGTCACCTCCCGAATGATGGTATAGCCAGAAACGCCCACCTCTTCTAAGGTTGACAGCACTTTTTCCAATTCCAATGAGGTGATGATGATTTCTACCTTTTTCATCCGGTTCACAGTGTCAACCTCCCAGGGTTTTAATCATTTCCAAGTACACAGGAATCCCCACTATGATATTAAAGGGGAACGTGATGGCTAGAGCCATCGAAACGTAGAGACTTGGATTGGCTTCGGGAACGGTCATCCGCATGGCTGCGGGAACCGCTATGTAAGAGGCGCTTGCCGACAGTACGGCAAACAGAAGAGAATTCCCCTCGGAAAGCCCCATCAATTTTGCGAGCAGGATGCCGATAAGAGCATTCAATACGGGGATGCAGACAGCAAAGCTAATCAGGAAAGATCCTGTTTTCTTAAGGTCTCTTATCCTTCGGGCAGCAACCATTCCCATGTCCAGCAAAAAGAACGTCAGGACTCCGTAAAAAATTCCTTGGGTGAATGGCTGCATCTTCTCCCAGCCTTTCCCCCCTGTCAGCGCTCCTACTAAAACGCTCCCAATCAAAAGAAAGACCGAGCCATTCAGGAAAGCTTCTTTGAAAACTTCTGACCAAGAAAATTCGGAATTTTCTTCTGTCTTTTTGCCAAAGATCCTGACCAGGAGAATGCCCACAATGATGGCCGGCGATTCCATGAGGGCGAGAGCGGCTACCATGTAGCCGTCAAAATGAATGCTGAGTTTGTCCAGGAAAGAACTGGCACTGATAAAGGTGACGGCGCTGATTGACCCATAGGTGGCTGCAATAGCGGCAGCATTATAAACGTCTAGTTTGATTTTGAGGATAAAAAACGTGTAGAGAGGGACAGCACAAGCCATGATGATGGCTGCTAGGAGAGTGATGATAATTTCCAGACTGATTCCACTCTCGTCCAGTTCATAGCCTCCCTTGAACCCTATAGCCAGGAGAAGATACAGAGAGAAGAGTTTGGGCAAAGGCTGAGGGATTTCCAAGTCAGACTTAAGAAAAATCGCCATCATCCCCAGAAAGAAGAAAAGAACCGGCGGGTTCAGAAGGTTGAACAGAATAAGGCTTGAATCCATCTAAGCTCCTAAAATGTGTAGCAATCAACACGGAAAAATATTGGCCAAACGAACCGACTAACTCAGCCCTGACTCAGTTATGACAAATTTATAGGAGTTAGGCGTGTCGGAGGTATGTCAGTAATATGAATATGCTGTGACACCGGCACTGGCCCAGATCGCTTTCAATCTGGGCCTTCCCCACCCTCACCCGTTGCGGTGTTCGAGTCTGTGCCGGCGCACCCTTGCGGGCAGGGCTGGCACCGGCGCTCTCATATCCGCCTGTCCCTGAGCCCCACTCACCCCTGCGGTGGGGCGCTGCCGGTGGGCCTGAACGGAAGCGCCTCTGGGTAAAGAAAAATTACGAATTGCCGGCTGCCGGTCGAGCCGGTGGGGTGAGGGGGAGGCGAATCGTGGAAGTGGCCCCCTTGCGAGCACTGCTGCTAGCGGCGATCTTCCCGCCGTGCGCTTCCACAATGGGCTGCGCAATGGCCAGCCCCAAGCCGGTGCCGCTGCCTTTGCGCGAGCGATCTGCCGTGTAAAACTGCTCAAAAAGGTGGGGGAAATCGGCTTCGCTGATGCCGGCTCCCCAATCTTGGATTTGCACAGCCACAAAGCCACCTCCCACACTCCCGGAGACGAAAACCTCAGAATCCGGCGCAGAATATTTAATCGCGTTGTCCAGCACATTCAGGAAAGCTTGCAACAGCCGTTCTGGATCGCCCTTGAACTCAACGTCGGGAACGTCCAGCTCGAAGCCAGGACTGGCGGCTCGCATGCGGGACTCCATCGCCAGCACGCAGCGATTGAGCAACTGTTGCAGGCTGACCGGCTGCTCTTGCAGCGGCAGGACACCGGCTTCCAGCCGCCCCAGTTCCAGCAAGTCCTGAATCAGCCGCGACAGGCGGGCTGTTTCCTCCAGCGCCGTCTGGATGAAGCGGTTCCGCAGCTCTTGCTCCTCACCGGCACCGCTGGAGAGCGCCTCCAGCGTCACTGACCCGTTTCTCATATAAATAAGCCAATCCTGTGACACATTCGCCAGGAACGACCGCCGCTAAAGCTCCAGCGCCGCCAGGCGCACCTCACTAGAATGAGACGAGGGGTCAAATCGGCGAAATCATCGTTTTGAGGGATATTCAGCTTGTCACCCAAATGACCTGCCTCCAGCCGGATGGCAAAGTTGCGCATCGCCTGGATGGGCGTGGCGATGCGGCGGGAGAACCACAGGCTCACGCAGGCGCAGAGCGAGAACGTCACCAGCACCGTTCCCAGCACCGTCCAAATCACGGCTTGAAACTGGCGCTGGAACTGGGCGAGGGCTGACAGCAGCAGGCGATTTGCTAACATCTTTCAAATTCTGCTATACTTTGCTCAAGACAGTCGCCTAAACCTGAGAACCATCCGGCAAGTTGCTGCTCTGAAAAAAGCTCGCTCGCAATGCCTCTTCCTCATCAACCAGTAAGACGTGTTGCATGATGGGTTTACCTTGCCTGCAGTCAGCTACTGTACTTTTAATAGGCACCTCCTCTCGATCTCATCCCCCCTCTGGGAGATTTTTGCCTGCCTGTCAGGGAAGGTGACATATTTATTTCATCTCCTATTAATTAGGATTTAATTATTTCGGCCTCCTTGGGAATGCGATTGAGAGCGGGGCGGATCGGTTTTAAGCTCTTAGGCTTTTAACCTGCTTTTACGTTTAAACGAGGCAGAGCCTACAAATTTCGTTTTCAGCTTTATATTGAAACGAAAAATAGAGATACATAATGCAAATAAAATGCGCTATATCTTGCTGTCCGGCAGGCAGCCGGTGCCTGCCGGATTGGTGCGGCAGCTGTCGGGAGCGCTGCGGCAGTGTTTCACCAAACACGCCGGTGTGCGGCGATCTCCCCAAAACCCCAGAGGCTTCCCGCAGCCCTATGCCGGCAGCCGCAGCCCCCCTCGCGCCCCACCGCCTCCATCTACAGGCTGCAGTTGAGAAATTCTCCTACTTTCCATGAAAAAGTGTAAATTTTATGGGAGCCGGCTAATCTTAATTATTTCTTTATGATTGGCGCGAACCCCTTGTGATATGCGGCGGTCAAGCCGGGGGTGATGTGCCGGGGATCGCCCTTCCTGCGGGCGATCCCATTGACAGTCGGCACAAATGCTGAGATACTGTAATATATAAGTGAGTCTCGGCTCGCCAAAGGGATACGTTTGGGTGCAGATTGTTAAAAACTGTAAAGTGGGAGACTTTCTGTCTCATTTTGTAGAGGCTTCGAGAAACAGGTTGAACTGAGAGGTTATAACATGCACGCAAAACAACAAATCCGCTGCCCCAACTGCGGCAGTCATGCTGAGCGCGACTATCTGGCCAGCAGTGAGCTGACTCGGACTCAATGCCCCAGCTGCGATTACTTGATGGTTGCCTGCTCCCGCACCGGCAGAGTCAGAGAGGCCTACGCTCCGGGGATCTACGCCCGCCGCTAAGGAACGCCTGCGCAAAACCCCCCTCTGCCACAAGAAACCGTCACAGCCCTTCCGGATCGGGCTTGGGGAGTGGGGGCGGGGCGGGGCGCGGGTTTGTCAAGCTCCTTCCCTGCGCCACAAATATGCTGTTAGGCTTTTAATGCGCTGATTGGAGAAAGGAGGCAGTCGCTTCGGAATGGCGCACACCGCCACATCTTTCTTCTTCATTCTTGGCGTCCTTGGCATCTTGGCGGTTCATAATTTTAATAAACCGCCAAGACGCAGAGAGCGCCAAGGAAAGAAAAAGAATTTCACAAATCATTTACAACTGCTGTGGGAGCTTCGTATCTGCCTCCAGCCCGAGAAGCCCGCAATTGCCCGCAGGCGGCGTCAGCTTCCAAGCCCCGAGAATAGCGCACGCTCACAGCGATGTTGTGCTTCTTCAAAGCGGCAGTAAAACCTTCAATCCGCTCGCGGCTGGGGCGCTGGTAGTCAGCTTCGCTGATCGGATTGTAGGGAATCAAATTGACGTGACTCTGAAATCCCCGCACTAGATTAGCGAGTTCTACTGCGTGTTGCGGCAGATCGCTCACACCGGCAAGCAGGATATATTCAAACGTCAGCCGGCGACCGGTTAGCTTGACATATTCCCGACATTCTGCTATCAGCTCATCTAAGCGATAAGCGCGAGCGCTGGGAATGAGCTTTTCCCGCAGCGCCTGATTGGAGGCGTGCAGGCTGACGGCGAGGGTGAATTGCAGTTTGTGTTCTGCCAGCTTGCGGATGCGATTGCGGATTCCCACCGTGGAAATGGTGATATTTCGCTGCCCAATTCCGATATCTTCGTTAATAGAGCGCACCGCTGCTAGAACACTTTCAGCATTGAGCAAGGGTTCGCCCATGCCCATAAAGACAGTGTGGCTGACGCGCCGGCCAAAGTCTTCCTGAACCGCCAGCACCTGATCGACAATTTCGTGCGCCGCCAGATTGCGCTTGAAGCCGCCAAAGCCGGTGGCGCAGAAATCGCACGCCATCGGGCAGCCCACCTGGGAGGACACGCATACCGTCAGGCGTTTGTCTGTGGGGATGCCGACAGTTTCCACAATCAAGCCATCCGCCAGCTTCAGGAGATATTTGACTGTGCCGTCTGGGGCAACTGAGCGGTAGTGTGTGGCAGACCGGCCAATAGGGACATCCGCCACAGTTTCCCGCCACTGTTTGGGGAAAACGGTAATCTCCGCCAGCGAGCGAGCGCCTTTTTCATAGATCCACTGGTGCAGCTGCTTGCCCCGGTAAGCCGGTTGCCCCTGCTGCTGCGCCCATTCGGTTAATTCTGCAAGAGTTGCCCCCAACAGCGGGGTCGGGGGTGTTTGAACTGCTAACATAAAAGTGTGCCGGCTACTGATCCATTTACATGATGACATTTTGAGCCGATAAACGCTGAGTTAACCCAAATTCAGACTTTCTTAACTGTTTGCCTAATGGGAATTTCAATCCAAAACTCCGCACCCTGTCTGGGATCAGATATAGCAGTAGGCACTTAGGGAAAGGACTTGGGGTTTAACATGATGTAGGGGCGGGAACACCGACAAAGAGTGCCACACAGGTACAACACCGATAAACCCGCCCCTAACCTCTGATATAGCAGCCGGCAATTGGGCCATAGCGTGTCCTATGTCCTACCCAATATGACTGCTGCTATACTGCTCTATAGACGTATGTACGGCGTCCGCCGAGCCTGAAGGTTTAATGTCCTAATCTAAGTGGCTAGTGCTATACTTTATCTTTTTCTGCTGCAAGATGTTTATAATTTTCTAACAAAGTTGAGCGTGGCGCAGACAAAGGGCAGCCTTTTCTCCCCCGCTGCCGGTGGCGGAAATCACTGAAGCGCCTGTCATTTAAGTGACAGCCCTACGCCCCAATTGGGAGAGAGAACCTCTCCGACTTCCGCACCCCAGTAACCCAGACCTGTAGCTGCCCCACAGCCAATTAACTCGCCTTCAGCGCTGCGTGAGCTATCCGCACGATGGGAATCTCAATAACAAACTCTGCCCCCTGTCCGAGTTGCGAGCAACACTTCAGTTGCCCGCCGTGCTTTTGCACAATAATATCATAGCTGATAGACAGTCCCAAGCCGGTGCCTTCGCCCACCGGCTTAGTAGTGAAGAAGGGGTCAAATAGCTGTCCCATAACATCAATATCTATCCCGGGCCCATTATCTTTGATACTGATTCTCACCCAATCCCGGTTCAGAACTTGGGTGCGAATGGTAATGGTACTGGGGCTGTTTTTAATCTCGTCTGAGGAGCGTGTCTTATCGCGCTCGTTCAGGGCGTCAATTGCATTGCTGAGGAGGTTCATAAAGACCTGATTCAAAGAGCCGGCATAGCATTCGACTGCCGGCAAATCCCCGTATTCTTTGACGATTTGAATAGCGGGACTCTCAGGCTTTGCCTTGAGCCGATTGTGCAAAATCACTAGAGTGCTGTCGATGCCCTCATGAATGCTGACCGGCTTCATTTCAGCTTGGTCAACCCGGGAGAATGTGCGCAACGTCATCACAATCTGGCGGATGCGCTCAGCTCCCACTTTCATAGAGCACAGCATTTTGGGGAGATCCTCTCTAAGAAAATCAAGCTCAGTCTCCTCAATTAAAGCTAGGATTTTAGGGTCAGGATTGACATAGCACTGCTGGTAGAGGTCGATTAAATCCAGGAGAGCCTGAGTGTAGTCCCCAACATAGCTGAGGTTGCCGTAGATGAAGTTGACGGGGTTGTTAATTTCGTGGGCGACACCGGCAACCAGCTGCCCTAAGCTCGACATTTTCTCGTTCTGAATCAGCTGAGCTTGAGTGCGCTGCAAATCTTGCAAAACTCGTTGCAGCTGAATCGCTTTTTCGCGCTCTCGCGCTTCCGATTGCCGCAACTCCTCCTCTTGTTCTTGCCGCAAGCGCAGGTTTTCTTTCAGCTGTCGCACGCAGTTCAGGGTTTTGCTGATAGTAATTTCTAAATCCTGAAAATCTATGGGCTTGGTGAGAAAGTCAAATGCCCCGCAGTTCATTGCCTTTCTGATATTTGCCATGTCGCTATAGGCGGAAACTACCACTGTTTTAATCAGCGGCGCTATCTCATTCAGTTTAGCCAGCAAAGTCAAACCATCCATAACCGGCATATTCAGGTCGGTCAGCACCATGTCGAGGTCGGGGTTATCTCGCACCTTTTCCAGCGCTTCTGCGCCATTGCGGGCAAAAACCAGCTCCAATTCGCCGGTGCGAATCTTTTTTCTATATTTTTGGCAAATCAGAAGTTCTAAATCCGGCTCGTCATCCACAAAGAGTATTTTAGCTGCCACAGCACTTATCCTTTTTTGGATTTTCTTTAATAATTATAGCAGCAGTCATATGGGTTAAGACAATAGGAGCTTCGGGAGCTCTGGAGCAAGGGAGGCCGGAATGTACCTTCCCTAAATGCCTACTGCTATATAGACGTAGGGGGGGCGTCCCGCCCCCCTGAAGGTCTAATGTCCTAATCTAAGTGGCTACTGCTATATATCATTTGCTGGCTATTCCAACCCGTAAAAACGATTCTTTTGGAAAAAGTTTCGCTCAACTGATCGGGACGATCCGGGGGGCAGATAGGTGGGGATTATAGGGGCCTAAAACAAGCTGAATATTTTTTGTTTCAGTCCCAAAAAGTTAACTGGCTTTGTAATATAGTCATCTGCCCCCAAAGTCATTGCAGTTTTGTAATTTTGAGGGTCTTCGTAAGCGGTAATCATAAAGACTTTTAAGCTGGCCAAATCTTTTTTAATGATTCTGAGAAGTTCTAGCCCATTCATTCCCGGCATGTTAATGTCGGAGAGAATCAGCACAGCGGACGCTTCTCCCCGCTCGTGCAGGTAGTCTAGCGCCGCCTCCGCCGATAAGAAGAAAATAAATTCTATTTGACCGGCTTTGATTTCCTTTCTAAATCTTTGCTTGAACAGGAGCTGGATATCTTCCTCGTCGTCAACCACTATGACTTTCATTTATTTTACCATTCCCTTGAACTTGACAGTATTTACCCCGCACAACCCATGTTCAGTTTTAAAATCCCAAATCCCAAATCCCAAATCCCAAATTGATATCATTCATGGGCTTGCTTTTTTGGTAAGATGATAATAAACTCTGCATAGCTGCCTGCTTCCGTTTCCACCTGGAGTTCTCCTCTGTGCTGCTGCACCACAATATCGTGACTGATAGACAGACCCAAACCAGTCCCTTCTCCCGCTGGCTTTGTAGTAAAAAAGGGGGTGAAAAGTTTATCGCGCACCTCTGGCGTCATACCGGAGCCGTTATCGCGAATGCGGATTTCAACGCGCTCGCCCAGATTTTTAGTTCGCACGTTCAGGAGCGGAGAAAATTCACTGCCCATTTCTTGTTTCTTTTGATGGGCTGCATAGCAAGCGTTGTTGATAATGTTCAGGAAAACTCGGCCCATGTCTTGCGGCACGACTTCTACAGAGCCAATAGACTCGTCACAGCCGGTTTCTATGGTAATATTAAAGGAAGCATCCTTGGCCCGCATCCCGTGATAGGCGAGATTGACATACTCGGCCAATACACTGTTGATATCCGTCGCCTCCCAGTGACCGCTTTTTCCGCGAGAGTGCAGCAGCATACTGCTAACGATACGGTCAGCTCTTTGACCGTGATGGTTGATTTTTTGCAGATTTTGTCTCAGGTCGCTTAACAGGTCGGCAATCGACTCAATGGTTTCGGGATCGAGCCTGCCGGCTTGATTTTCAATTTCTTCAAATAGCTCTTCCGCCAATTCAGCGGAAAGCTCAGAGAAGTTGTTAACAAAGTTTAAGGGGTTCCTGATTTCGTGGGCGATGCCGGCTGTCAAACTTCCCAGAGAAGCAAGCTTTTCTTGCACGACAATTTGTTTTTGCATGGCTCGCAGATTCTCTTCGACCCGCCGGCGCTCGTTTATTTCCACCTGCAATTGCTCAACAGTCTGGCTGAGTTCAGAGGTGCGCTCCTCAACTTTTATTTCTAGCTGCTCATTAGCTTTTTGCAGCGCCTCCCGGGCTCGCACGCGCTCGGTCATGTCGCGCAGAATCACCACATATTCTTGCAGGTCCCGATTGGTTTGCGATGCGTTTTGGGAGAATCGGTCTGAGATGGCAACTTCCAGGATAAGGGGATTTGGCCCGTGCGGGTTGAGGGTTTGCTCGCACCGGCTCGGCCACTCATCGGGATGATTCCCCAATCCGGGCAGCAGCTGATTGAGGTGACGTCCGGCCAGCTGGCCGGCGCTCACCCCAAACAGGCGCTCAGCTGCAGGGTTAGCCTGACGAATCATGCCATTTTCATCGAGCACGGCAATCGCGTCCAGGGCAATGACAAACAGCTGTTCCGCCGCCTCTCGCGCTTCGTCCATCGAGACAACCTGAGGCAAGCTCGTCCAGCAGGCAATCGCCACTCCGACAAATGCCACACCCTGAATCAGCACCAGCAATAAATTAGAGTTGGCCCTGGGGACGGCATTTAATTTCAGGCCCAAAACCCAGCCGGCGGCAACGGCGCTGCAGACCAGCAAGATCAGGACTGTCACCTGAAGGGCCACAAAATCTTCTATCGGTTTCTTGGGCCTTTGCCGGTAGCGCTCAATCCACCAGGCGGCGTGAAAGGGCGCAAATTGAAGGCGGCGCATCGCAGCGTCCACAGCCAAAACAGCGAGGGGAAACAGGAACCCGATGAGAAAGTTGTTCCAGCCCCAAGCACAGCCCCCAACGAACAGCACAACCACCTCTACCAAAAAGAAGCCCAGCGACGGCCAGGGCCAGCGCACCTCTGGCCTGGCCCGGCCCAGCCACAGTCCCCAATGGAGGGCCATGAAAGACACCAGCCAGCAAGTATTGGTGATTGCCACGATTTGCGAGACATTTCCCCAAATCAGACAGATGACATTGAGGCACAAGGTAAACACCAAGGCCGGTCCGAGTACGCCCCGTCGGGACACAGCGGCGAACACGGATGACAGGTGTCCGTCAAGGCTGAGTTGGTACAAAATGCGGGGGCAATTGGAAACTGCGGTGGCGCAACTGAGAAGGAAACTCGCAGAGAGCAGGAATGTGACCATTCCGGAAGCAGACGCCCCCCAGAACGGCTTAGAGGCAGCTAGCAGATTTAAGAACGTGTCCTCCCCCAGTCGGGGCTCGGTAGCGAGGCGCATCAGCACCCAGGACCCGCCCAGAAACACCGGCGGCATCAGACAAGCGGCAACCGTCAGAAAGCGCAGCGTTTCAGCCGGGCGTTTGCTGTCGCCGACAAACGAGGAAGCGGTTTCGCCGGCGTTGGTAACGTAGGTAACAAGGAAAAACCACTTGGCCCACTCCACAAAGGTGAGGGGCGATGAGCGGCTCGGAAAAAAGCCCGGGCTCGATGGGGAGAAAGCCAGCCAGCCCAGACCTTGCAGGCAAAACAGCAGCAGCAGTCCGAACGCCGGAATCACGAAACATAAATGCAGGATGCTCAAAGCGCGGGTGCCGCTAAACGCCACAGTAAAGATAACGGCCACAAAGCCGATTTTCATCAGGGTATCGGGACAGGCCACACCCAAAGGCTCCAGGTTCCTCTCAATCAGCTTGGTCAGGATGATGGCGGCCACCGGCACATTCGATATCCAGCTAATGTAATATCCCAGCGCCGCATAGCGGGCAAGCCCTGGATAGCTCTTCAGCAACCGGGCGGCATAGTTGGGCGTTCCACCGGCCATTTCGGGCCATTGTTCGCCCAAGCGTTTCACTTGCAGGTTTAGCAAGATGCCGGCGATCGCCCCAGGCAACCAGACCAACAGGGCACTGGGCCCAGTAGCGGCGTGGATCGCTGGAGCGATACTCAGCCATGTGACGTGACCTGTTAGACCAAAGCCCCAGGTTTCCAAGGGTGTCAGGGTTCGCTGCAGGCGCATCCGCGACCTCTCCCTGAGATTCCCGCCAGGGATTGGTTGAGACGGTTCTGAGTGGGAGCCGGAAGCCTGCTCCTGTTGGGTTTCTAGCACCATCTATTTAATAGACCGTATTCAGTGGTTGGCAGCTCGCACCCAAACGGAGAAACACACGGCTTCAACCTCTCAAGGGTTAAGATGCCGGTTGCTGTTCCCCCCTGATCTCTCGCACAGGCGGCACGCTTGTGCGGTTCACTGGCAGCGTCAGGATTCATTTTCGAGGTTTAGAATTCCCTCTAGGTGTTTCCTCCGTAACACTTCAATGCCTATTTTGCCTGCCGGCACAACGTTTTTAACAGAATTAACATTTTTTTTAGAATGTCTTCTTCTCATTTGCGCAACAAACTTAATAATGGGCCGACGCCCAACTACAAACCGATCGCCGAGATCTGGCCCTATCCCCGCTCTTTGGATTGCAAAAGGGCCGGCCTGCGGGCTTGTCGTCTTCTCGTTTGAGCAACAAACTTAATAATAGGCCGCCGCCCAACTACAAACGGCTTGTCGTCTTCTCGTTTGAGCAACAAACTTAATAATGGGCCGCCGCCCAACTACAAACCCCACGACAGCACCACCCAGCCGGTACGAGACGCTCGCCGCTTTTGTGGCCCTTTTCCGCGCTCGCCGGCTGCCGGCGCGCCCCCGAAGCCGTTTAAAATCAATATTTATGGATATTCCCACCCTACCGTTAGCCTTTCAATTCGCCTCCCCAGGGCCAATCATCTTCCAACTGGGGCCACTGGTCATCCGCTGGTATGGCCTTTTGATTGCCTCAGCGGTGCTGCTTGGCATCACCCTCTCCCAGTACCTGGCGTCCCGCCGGCACCTGAAGCCAGAACTGCTGGGCGACTTGGCCATCTGGCTCGTCCTGGCGGCTATTCCTTCCGCCCGAATCTACTATGTCCTGTTTCAGTGGCAAGACTACGCCTCAAATCCAGGCGACATCATTGCCATTTGGAAAGGCGGCATTGCCATTCACGGTGCCATTCTCGGCGGCACCGCCGCCACCTTAATTTTTTCCCGCCTCCAGAAAATTTCCTTCTGGCAACTCGCAGATTTGGTCGCCCCCTCCCTGATTTTGGGTCAGGCCATTGGCCGGTGGGGAAATTTCTTCAATTCAGAAGCCTTTGGGGGTCCCACGAATCTGCCGTGGAAACTCTATATCCCCCCCAGCAACCGCCCGCCGGCGTACATCACTTTCGACTACTTCCACCCCACTTTTCTCTACGAATCCCTGTGGAATTTGATGGTATTTAGCTTATTACTTACCCTATTCTTTCGAGATTTAAAGGGGAAGCCCCGCCTGAAAACCGGCACCTTGTTTTTAGTTTACATGGCGGCTTACAGCTCAGGTCGATTTTGGATTGAGGGATTGAGAACCGACAGCTTGATGCTGGGGCCGCTGCGCATGGCTCAGATGGTCAGCTTAACCGGCATTGTTTTGGGGCTTGCCGGTTTGGTGTGGCTTTACCTCCTCCACCGGCCTCTGCCAGATGTTGTCCCCGCCAACCGGCAGCAGCAGGATTATCGCTCTTCCTCTGCCGGTCCGCCCAACAATTCTCCGTAAAGGCATTTTAAGGCATTTTAGAGTTTAGAGTTTAGATTTTAGATTTTAGATTTTAGATTAAATTTACTTTTTAGGAATCTGAAATCTAAAATCTGACTAGGCTACTTGTGGGCGCAACAGCGAAACTAATTGCTCAATCCCCTTTTGAATCCGCCGCGTCACAGTCATCGGGCTGACGCCAATCCTCTCCGCTACTTCCTTGCGGGGGATATCATTCAAAAACACAAACTCAATCACTTCTCGGGTTTTTTCTTCCAGCTGGCTCAACGCCCCTTGCAGTTGCTGGCGCTCCTCTTCAGCATTTTGCAGCGCTTGGTAGTGCGCGTCGAGCAGCGTATCTCCCAGCGTCACCGGCATGTCCACTTGCTGGCCAATTGTGGCATCCAGACTCAGGGGGGTAGAATTTTGCGTGGCCAACTGGCTTTCCCGCCACTCTTCGAGAGAAACCCCCAGCTTTCTAGCAATTTCAGCCTCGCTAGGAGAGTAACCGAGAGACGCTGTTAATCGCTCGCGAACTTTCTGGCCTTCTTTTTGCAGCTCTTGCCAGCGGCGGGGAATTCTCACCGGATTGCCCTTGTCGCGCAAGAAGTGCAGCATCTCGCCGCGAATGTAAGGAACGGCAAACGAGCTAAAGGCGCATCCCTGGCTGGGGTCGAAGCGCTCAATGGCCCGAATTAAGCCGAGATAGCCGATTTGTTCCAGGTCTTCGTAGGGTTCAGCGCACTGGTGGCTGACTCTGTGAGCAATCTTGCGCACCAAGCCTGCATTCAAGCGCACCAGCTGATTGCGAATTTCGACAGAGCGGTTGTGGTGATAGGAAACCAGCAGCTCCATACCACGGGAGCGGACAGAGGATTGAATTGCCATCCTTAAAAAGCCCTCAACGGTAGAAACCCCTTTGTTTCAGGGAGTTGGGATCGTTAACTCATCAGACCAGACGCACCCGACGCTGAAAAGCAGCTGTACTTATTCTCTGTGGCTCCCCCAAGCCGCAACTATGGTTGTTCTACGGAATTGACTGGGGCGATCCTGCCGCGTCTCAGCACAAACACGTAGGTTTCTACCCCAAACGCCGACTCGCTTTTAGCTTTTCTTAAGGATTAAAGGCTGGCACCGGCGGGCCGCCTAGGCAGGGCCGGCGAAACATAGGTGAAAATAAGCAGTCCCCAGCAATTTCTTGCCCGGACAATCCGAGGAAAAAGGTAGGGTGCGCTACCGAAATGTCTGGGCCGTCTCTGCCGGTGGCCGGTGAGGGTGGCCACGGGGGTTGCCCCTACAGCTTCTGGCTCGGGTTGCGAGACTGCCGGCGAAAAATTCCGTTTGATTATTTCGTTTTATAACAAACCGCCAAGACGCCAAGAACGCCAAGGAGGAAGAAGAAAGAGGGAGAGGGAGAGAAAATTTAATAGGGGCAATTCACCGGAATAGATAGTTGGAGAGGCTGGCGGGGGGAGAAGCGTGCCGGCTGTAACTTAAGAGGATTGACCGGCACCCCACAGGACTCAATCAGCCGGTCGCACCTGGGTCAGGCACCCTGTTGCTGCGGGCGGTCTCGCTGCGGGCCGCCGAAATATAAGTGAAAATAGGTATAGCCAGCAATCTTTTGCCTTGCTAATCGGATGAAAGAATATGAGCAATACGAGTAATTTCCGCCAAGCCATGCGGGAGGCCAAATACCAGCCGCTGGTAGGCCCAAATGTGATTGCCAACGCCCTGCCCTACCTGGGGGGCGGACTTGTCCTCACCGCTGCCGGTACTTACGGCGGGCTGAGGGTTTTAAGTGCCAACCCGGGGCTGTTCATGCCCACTTTCTTGGTGGCTGTGATTCTGGAGTTGGTTCTGTTCTTTGTGGCCCAGAGGGTGGCCGCACAGGGCAACAACAGCACCGCTCTGCCCCTGCTGGCCACTTACAGCCTGCTGACCGGCTACACCCTCACCGGCTTGGTGTTCCTGGCCTTGCGGACAGCGGGAGTTGGCCTGCCTGGAGTGGGGTTTGCCGCCTTGGGGTGCGGCGTCACCTTTATCGCCGCCCGACAAATTGGCTCTAACCTGTCGGAAGAAGACGGCATGGCCGTCACCCGAACGGTACAGCTCGGCATCATTGCCCTGCTGGTCGTCCTCGTTGGCCAATTATTGCTGTCCCTGTTTGGGGTTTACACGCCCACCTGGCTGGAAGTTGCCATCTCCGGCGTCGGGGTGTTTCTGTTTGCCGGTGCGGCGGTGGTTGACTTCTTTATCCTGCCTCGCACCTATCGCAACGAGCAGTACCTGAGCGCCGCCCTGTCGATGTATCTGACGTACATCAACTTGTTTATTTTTATCCTGCGCTTGCTGATCGCCCTCAATAGCCGGGATTAATCCCGCAGGGGCGGGGTGGCTGCAGGTCCGTTGCCCAATCCTGTACAGCGCCTGCAATCCCCCCCTTAAATAGAACCGGGGGTGCGTGACGACTTTGGCGTCACGCACCCTAATTTTCGGGAAATGTGCTATAATGCCGAATGCGGTCAGTTCCTTAGTGTGACTCCCTCTCAGGGCTGGCAGCAGCAAGCGATTTGCCACCATATGCTGAGCTATGCTATATTTTGCTCAAGACAGCCACCACGACCCGAAAACCAAAGGCGGGTGGTTGCTCTGAAAAGTCCAAAACAGCTATCTAAATCCGATTTCCACTCGGTAGGTGGCTGTGTCTAAATCGCCTGAAAGCCCGAACCCCAAAGGCAAATGGCCTTTAGACTTGATGGAGACAGCTTCTTTCTCAAAGGAAGTCACTTTGTCTGGAGTTTGGACGTTGTACTCGCGGGTTCCCTGCGGGCATTGGTTGATACGCCTTGGCTATCGAGCTTGCCTCCTGTGCTTATGTATTTGTTACCAATTGACAGCAATTGATAGCAAAAATGTATCGGATTGAAAGATAATGGAAGTCCTAGACATCAAACGCGAAATCGAAACGCTGTCCTACCGCCTGGGGAAAACCCAGGACTATCTTTGACATACCGGCACTGACAGCCCAGATTCAAGACCTGGAGCAGCTGGCGGCTCAGCCGGCGTTTTGGGACGACCAAGCCGCCGCCCAGCAGACGCTGCAACAACTGGACGGACTGAAATCCCACTTGCAGCAATACGACCGCTGGCGAACCAGTCTGGAAGACGCTACGGCAGTTTTGGAACTGCTGGAGCTAGAGCCCGATGAGGCGCTGCTGCTGGAGGCGGAAACGAATATAACCCAGCTCAACCGCGAACTCGACCAGTGGGAGCTGCAGCAGCTGCTCTCCGGACCCTACGACGAAAAAGGTGCGGTGCTGAGCATAAATGCCGGTGCCGGCGGCACAGACGCTCAAGACTGGGCCGAGATGCTGGTGCGGATGTACACCCGCTGGGGGGAGCGTCAGGGGTACAAGGTGCACCTGACCGAAATTTCAGAGGGGGATGAAGCGGGGATTAAGTCCGCCACCCTGGAAATTGCCGGTCGCTATGCCTACGGCTATCTGAAGGCGGAGAAAGGAACGCACCGGCTGGTGCGGATTTCCCCGTTTAATGCCAACGGCAAGCGGCAAACCAGTTTTGCCGGCGTGGAAGTGATGCCGGCGATCGACACCTCGGTGCAGCTGGAGATTCCAGAGAAGGATCTAGAAATTACGACCTCCCGCGCCGGCGGTAAGGGCGGGCAGAATGTCAACAAGGTGGAAACCGCTGTGCGGATTGTTCACATCCCCACCGGCCTTGCGGTGCGCTGCACCGAAGAGCGCAGCCAGCTGCAAAATAAAGAAAAAGCCCTGGCCATCCTGAAAGCGAAGTTGCTGATCGTCGCTGTTGAGCAGCGGGCCAAGGAAATTGCCCAGATCCGGGGGGATATGGTGGAAGCCGCGTGGGGCAACCAGATCCGCAACTATGTGTTCCATCCTTACCAGTTGGTTAAGGATCTGCGCACCGGCGTGGAAACCACCGCCATCACCGACGTGATGAACGGCGAGCTCGACCCGTTTATCGAAGCTTATCTGCGCCAGGAAAACCAGATTGCCGAAAGCCAGCCGGCATAATACCTTCGGGCGCTGCACAGTAGCGGGATGGGAATGTCTGGAGGGCGGCTGCCGACACGGAGGCTGCCCTCACCGTTTAGGGGCAACGGCGGGGGGATTGCCCCGGGAGCATCCCGTTTTTGCAAAGACTGTCACCCTCTTCCCCCCCATCCCCAGAGGGGGCCCCGAGCCCCCCCTAACCCCCCTCTCCCATTAAGGGAGAGGGGGGAAAAATCAAGAATTCTCCCCTCTCCCCAAAGTGGGAGAGGGGCTGGGGGTGAGGGGGATTACAAAAATGGGATGTTCCCGATTGCCCCTGCATTTTCATTCTTTTGATGCGCAACGCCCGCCCAAGTCTTAGCGGAATACGATCTAGCGGTTCTCAGTTGGATGAACTATGGCCAGAAACCCGGGTTGTTAAAGAAACCGGGTTTCTCAGTACCTCACAAAGGATGAGAACCGCTATAAATGCTGCAACCCTCTTGACAGAGAGGGTTGTTCTGTTCTATAACTAGCGCAAAATTTAATGATTCTTTAGCGGTAGCAGAGCAGATACAGCAAGGGTTGCTAAGACTTTTTAAGGTATCGCTAGCACTGCAAATGGATATCAGATTTAACCAAAGTTACCGGGAGCGATCCCGGGATCTAGGTTTAGAAACTCCGCTTTTGGAACAAGGTGTTTTGCCGTGACTCATCCCCGTGTTATCTGCCTCGGTGAAATTTTGTTTGATTATCTGGCTGACCAGCCCGGGCACTCCCCAAAGCAGGTTGAGTCTTGGACACCCCATGCGGGAGGCGCACCGGCCAATGTGGCCTGCGCTCTAGCCAAGTTGGGGACGCCGGCGGGATTTATCGGCTGTGTTGGCCAAGATGAGCCCGGAGACTCCCTGGTGCGGGTGCTGTCTGGTGCCGGTGTGGGTGTCACCGGCATCCAGCGCCACAAAACAGCACCCACAAGGGCAGTTTACGTCCTGCGCTCAGAAACCGGCGAGCGGGAGTTTGCCGGTTTTGGTGAGCGGGACACCACAGAATTTGCCGATACCTATCTCCAGAGTGACCAATTGCCAGAGGAACTGTTTGAAAATGCTGAATTTCTGGTTTTGGGCAGCTTGGAAATGGCTTATCCCGACAGCCGCAAGGCGATTGAGCGAGCGATCGATCTCGCCGAGCAGCACTACGTCAAAATTGTGCTGGATGTTAATTGGCGACCGGCGTTTTGGCCCGATCCCGCCGACGCCCCCCAGCTGATTCTGGATCTGCTCCCTCAGGTCGATTTCCTCAAGCTTTCCGAAGAGGAAGCTGAATGGCTCTTAGGCGCGACAGATGCCAGTTCCATATCCTACAAGCTCGACTCAGTGGAGGGTGTGCTGATCACCGCCGGCGAGCACGGTTGCTCCTACTGTCTGGGAGACACTTGCTCGCAGGTGCCGGCTTTTCCTGTGAAGGTGGCAGACACCACCGGCGCGGGGGATGCCTTTCTTGCCGGTTTTGTCCACCAGATCTGCCAGCACGGGATTAGCATTCTCGAAGACCCGCAGATGGCGAAAAAAGTGGTAACATATGCCTGTGCGGTGGGGTCGCTGACGGCGACTAAACCGGGTGCGATCGCCGGCGCACCTGATGCCGGTGAGGTGGAAGCTTTCTTGCACAGCAGCGCTGTTCACTAAATCAAGCGGTAAGAAACCGGGTTTCTTTGGGAAAAACCCGGTTTCTAGTATGACTGCGAGCCGCCACCGCCTTTGAGCCGGTTTAAATTTTGTTAAATTCTTTCAGGCAAGGTTGAATTCTATAAAATACATGGTAGGGTTGACTCATGGTTTATGGGGAGCATCCCGATTTTGTAGCACGGGCGTCGCGCTTACGCGCCGCTGCGCTAAAGCCGGGGGAATAAAAAAACTCGCTTGGCAGGCAAGATGCCTGGACGACAAGAGAGGGATTTATAAGAATAGTATGCTCCTTGGTTTATCTTAATGAAGGGAGAGTTTATGAAAGGGCATTTCCTACTTAGCTTTATGGTAAGCTTGGCGGTTTTGGGTGTGGGAACATTAACCAAACAAACCCCTGCACAGGCTGAACCTGCATCTATATTTAGACCAATTATCAGAGATATCCAGAATCGGCTTACCCAAGGAATGGTGATGAGATTGCCGGCTTATTTAGAAGTTATTAATGAGCGAGAAAAGCCAATAACGCTTTATGCGATTTTGGAGCCTTATAAAGACAGGGAATTAAGAATATCTCTAGTTTCAACACCAGATTGTCGGGCCCGTTTTTGTCAGCTCGGATACATTGCTGCTGTGCGAGAAGGTTCCGATAACCGACACCTGGATCAAAAAAGCAGCGGTGTTCCAATTAATTTAGGACAGGGAGTTAGTGGGGTTTACGTTGCTGTTAATCCAAGAGGTGCTTCCAGCGGTCCTTATGGATTGGCAATTTGGGAGCAGAATGGTCTTACTTTTGTAGTAAGTCAGCCTTATTTTCCTGGATTGACCTCAGAGCAGAACAAGCAGAGAATTATCGACATTGCAAGTTCTATGGCTAATGAACCGCCGATTTATGATAAGTTCACTGCGGCTTCTCGGAATATGACAGCAACGCCGAAAGTCCCAACCTGGAGACAATTTGTAGAGCGAGGCGGTGGGCGTTACATTCAAGTCGATTTTGACCTACCTGATGAATTTAGAAATGGCTTTGTTTACTTTAATCAAGGAGCCAGTGTTATTAATGCTTACATCCTAAAAGAGGGGTTGTCCAGCTATCCCGCAGCAATTGAAGGCGGACTCCAACAAATTGATTCTGGACTTGCCGAACAATACATCAAATCAGGTCAAGCCATTAGTCTTTTCTGGAATTTGGGCAACTCCGGTCTTAGATATATCAATGATACTGAAGTGAGGTTTTCCAATTCAGGACATGGGTGTTTTAAAACTATCTGTTTAACGGCTCCTTTTCTCAGTCAGGCAGAAATTAGCCGAATTTTACGTTCAGTGAGAAACATAGGAAACTGAAGACGATTAAACCGGGTGCCATTGCCGGTGCGCAGCCGTGTCGGTAAGGTAACAGGCTTTTAATCTGTGGAGAAAGTCGGTTCCGCCGACAGATATGCGTTCCCAGCTTCAGTCTGGAAACGAGGTTTCTGGGCGGGGGTGCAAGAAACCGGGTTTCTCAATCAATGTTTTCCCCCGGATGGGGGATTCCAGAAACCCGGTTCTCTCGTTCCCAGCTCAAGCTGGGAACGCAATCTGGAGGCTCTGCCTCCTTTCAACGGAAAAGCAGGTTAAAAGCCTAAGAGCTTCTGCGTAATTCATCCAAATGAAACGGCTATAATTGGCTATAATTTATCTTATTGTATCCAAAGAAACCCGGTGTCTAGTATTAGCTGGAATGTTCGCTGCCACCGGCCCGCAGCTCAAGCAGAATCATCCGCACGATTTCCTCTGGCGGCTGCGAGGCGTCGGCAACAATCGCTTCCTCTGGCTCTTCGAGAGTGTCGAACTGGCTTTGCAGCAAGTCCGCTTTCATGTAGTGGTTCTGGCGCGATCGCAGCCGGTGTGAGATCAGCTCGAAAGATCCTTTGAGGTAAACTAGCCTCATGCGCTGCAAGTCGCGCAACAGTGACTGGCGATAGGACGCTTTGAGCGCTGAGCACGCCAGCACCGCGTTTGTGTCCCCCTCCAGCCATCCGTCGATGGCGCGCTGCATCCGATCGAGCCACGGTTTGCGGTCCGCATCGTCGAGGGGGATGCCCCGGCTCATCTTCTCGATGTTTGCCGGTGGGTGAAAATCGTCGGCATCGCTGAAGTTCCAGTTCAGTGATGCCGCCAGCAGCCGGCCAATGGTCGATTTGCCGGAACCAGAGACTCCCATGACTATAACTATCATCGCAGCGCCACCCGATGGAAAATGGGGGCGACCGGGCGGGTCGCCCCTACAATTTTAGCGTTTATAGCAATATGCACTTAGGTTAGGACAGTAAGACAGGCGAGACGCCTGTCCTACGCCTTTTGTCCCTACGCCATTGATGTCTTAACCAGTATGACTAATGCTATAGCGGTCGGGACAGAGGCCCGGTTTATTGCCCCCCGCTAGTGGCTTCGGAGGTCATGGGAATGCCGCAAACAATTGTCCTCCCCTGCATGTTACCCGTGCCGGTGGCGCTGCCGGTTCCCGCCGTCGTGTTGCCTGTGCCGGTGCGGCTGCCGGTTCCTGCTGTTGTGTTACCTGTGCCGGTGCGGCTGCCGGTTCCCGCTGTCGTGTTACCTGTGCCGGTGCGGCTGCCGGTTCCCGCTGTCGTGTTACCTGTGCCGGTGGGATTGGCTGGTCCCTCCGCCTGGGTGTCAGTGCCGGTGCGGCTGTCG
>NZ_KB235948.1:2848770-2872034 GCF_000332335.1 Kamptonema formosum PCC 10802
CAGTGCCGGTGCGGCTGTCGGTTCCCGCCGCCGTGTTACCCGTGCCGGTGCGGCTGCCGGTTCCCGCCGCCGTGCTGTCAGTGCCGGTGCGGCTGCCGGTTCCTGCTGTCGTGTTACCCGTGCCGGTGCGGCTGCCGGTTCCTGCCGCCGTGCTGCCGGTGCCGGTGCGGCTGCCAGACATCCCCTGCGTGGTGACAGACCCATCTGGGTTGATTGTCCTTTGAGGTAGGATGCAAACCTCACCAGCGGGAGTCACTGTCGCACCCGGCGAGGTCGAAGACCCGCCCGGGCTGGTATTGCTCTGCGAAAAGGCTGGCAGACCCATTAAAGAACCGACTCCCAAAACTCCTACCAGACTGGTGAGTATCTTGAGGGAATTGGTGCGATTGACTAGCTTCTTGGACATCTTTTCAGCTCCTCCTGAATTCATCTGTCTTCCCGCCTGGAACCCCCCGCCCTAGCGCCCTTTGACGGGGGAGGAAAGGCGGGGCAAGGATTGCGCCTTTCCTCGAAACAAGTATTGTCCTGATTTCGAGAGAGTAACCCGGACAGATCCTCCCTTTTTTGGGTAAGCTTTGCCAGCGGGAAACCGACCGCTACGCTAATGGCAACTGCTGTAGAAACTCAGCAATTAGCTGACGCTTCCGGCTGATAGCTGATAGTTTGCTTTGGCTGAGTTCGGTAAATTGTATCTTTTTTCAAAAGCCCCCGCTCTAGCCTGCGCTTGGATTAGGGGTGGTTTTTACTGTTACTGTTCAGAGCATTGCTGCTATTTCTAGGCTAGAACCGGCACCGCTTATCTCCACCTATCTCGGGTAGGAATTAACCGATTGGCCACAGCCTGTCTAAAGGGGGAGAGTCCAGCCGGCTTTGCAATCACAGGTGGGAGTTTCTGTCAAGCAACCTGCCGGCGGATACCAATTTGGGATTTTGGATGCAAGGATTTTGGATTGAACCAAACGGCAGAAAAGCATTTTCAGCCTGACGCAATGAAAATTCTTGCTTTGTTGTTCATGGTTAATCTCTTTTTCAAATTGCAAAATTAATGATGATATAGCAGTAGCCACTTAGATTAGGACATTATAGCAGCAATCATATTGGTTAGAACAATAGAAGCTTCGGGAGCTCTGGAGCAAGGGAGGCCGGAGTAGGTTTCCTAAATGCTTACTGCTATAAACCTTCAGGGCAGGCTTCCCGCCTGCTCTACGTCTATATCCCAGCAGTAATATGGGTTAGAACAATAGGAGCCGGAGTGTGGGGGTGCAAAAGAGGCCGAAATGTACGAACCTAAGTGCATACTGCTATACCTCGTGGGGTTAGCGGCCCCCATTAATTTCTCTGTCGAAGCTCCCGCCGGCAGCAAGCGCAGGCACTGCAGAAGGCGCAAAAGATATAGCAGCAGTCATATTGGTTAGGGCACGGAGGGAGCGCCTGCCCTACGTCGGAACCTGCTAGGATAGGCGATCATTCCGACGAGCGTGTCCGAACCTAAGTGAATATTGCTATACCCTTTCCCTGCGAGAGCCTCACCCCCCGTGCTTTCTTGCTGTCGTACTCTCTCAAAGCAGCCGGATTCAACCGGCTTGATATCACCCGCTCCCTGAAACGGCTGGGTCGGGTATTTTTCCCATGAATTAATTATAATAACCGGAAAATTTTAATTAATAATATTTTTCAATACTTTCTTAATGTTAGCTGCTCCCGCCGGCCCGTTGGGTGCGCCGGAGCGCACCCAGCTGTATCACAGGAATTCGCGGGGGTCTGTAACGAAGCCGGTGAGCGCCGAAGCAGCTGCGGTGTAGGGAGAGGCGAGATAAATTTGCGCTTCTTTATTTCCCATGCGCCCGGGGAAATTGCGGTTGGTGGTGGAAACACAAACCTCTGGCTCATTCAGACGCCCGAAGGTATCCTTCGGTCCGCCCAAACAAGCGGCGCAGGAAGGTGCAGCCGGCTCAATGCACCCAGCAGCGAGGAAAATTTCCGACAGGGTTTGCCCGTCGTATTTCTCGGTAAACAAATCTTCGTACACTTTTTGGGTGGCCGGAACTATGTAAGTAGGCACTTTTACCTGATGCCCTTTGAGGATGCGGGCGGCGTTCAGAAAGTCAGACGTTTTGCCGCCGGTGCAGGAACCGATATACACCCGGTTTATCTTGACATCGCGGCACTCTCGTGCTAAAGCGCGATTGTCGGGAGAGTGAGGTTTAGCAACCACCGGCTCTAATGTGGAAACATCGCAGTGCCAAGAACTGTAGAACTTGGCGTCCGCATCGGTGCACACCGGCTCAAACGGTTTGTCAGTGCGGGCGCGGACATATTCAAAGGTGGTTTCATCTGGGGCGATGGTGCCATTTTTGCCGCCGGCTTCTATGGCCATATTGCACAGCGTCATCCGCTCTTCCACCGACATGCGCCGCACAGCTTCCCCGGCAAACTCCATCGTGCGGTAGTTGGCACCGGACACAGTGATGTCCCCGATAATTTGCAAAATCAAGTCTTTCGCCAGCAAATAAGGGGGCATTTCGCCATCGAGGACAAAGCGCATCGTCGCCGGCACCTTAATCAGCAGCTTGCCGGTACCGAGGATAAAAGCGGCGTCGGTATTGCCGATGCCGGTGGCGAACTCGCCGAACGCGCCGGCGTTGCAGGTGTGGGAGTCGGTGCCAAACAGCACTTCTCCCGGACGGGTGTGACCCTCCTGTGCCAGAGCGATGTGACAGACGCCCTTATAATCCGGGTTAGCCTTAAAGTTCGACCGGTCTGTGATGTCGTAGAAATATTTGATCCCCTGCTCGCGGGCAAAATCCCGCAGAATATCCACATTGCGGTTCGCCCGCTCGTCGGCGGTGAAGATATAGTGGTCGGGAATCAGGACAATCTTCTCCGGGTCCCAGACTTTAGCGTCAGAGCCAAATTCTCGCTTGAACACCCCTATGGTGCCTGGACCGCAGACATCGTGGGTCATCAGAACATCCACATTCACCCAGATGTTCTCACCCGGTTCCACAGCAGACCGGCCCGCAGCTCTGGCCAATATTTTTTCGGTGAGGGTCATCCCCATAGCACTACTCCTGCGCAGACGCTCTGCGCATTCCTTTAATGAACAACAGCTCACTAACTATAGTAGTGGGCGAGCCAAACCTCTGCTTGCGGTCTGGGACTGCCGGTGAAAATCACAGCCAACAAGCCGGCGGGCAGGAAATTGCACGACTTGCGCACGATTTGCGCACGGCTTGCGCACGATTATATCACGACTTGCGCATTTTAACCATCCCCCGATCGGGGGTTTTTCGAGCCGGCGATCTTAACGAGTTCTGGAGCGGGGGGACAGCATTTCGTGCGAGCAGTTTGTTCCAGGCTGTTTGTTCCTTGTTCCCTGTCAGGGGGACGCCCAACCCGGGATTTTAGGGAGCAATGGTGAGCTGACCGCCAGCGAGATTGCTGACAGCGCGCTCCATAGAAGCCAGAGCCCGATTGTAGCCCAGAATCGCCTGCACCCGGTTGCCTTCGGAGCGGCTGAGTTCGTTTTCTGCAGAGATCACGTCGCTCTGGGTGCCCACACCGGCCTGAAATCGCAACCGCGCCAAACGCAGGGCTTCCGTAGATCGCTCCACCTCCACAGAAGCAGTTTGAATATTTTCAAAATTCGCTCGCAAGTTGTAATAGGCTTGTTCCACGTCGAAGCGAACCTGGTTGCGCTGGTTGGCGAACTGGGTTTCTGCGATTTCCTTGCTGATTTCCTCCTGGGAAGCTCTGGCTCTGGCGGCTCCGCCATCGTACAAATTCCACCTCAACCGGGCTCCCAGTGCGTAGCCACCGGCAAAGCCCACGCTATCGTCCAAGTTATTTACCAGATCGTATCGGCCAAAGACACTCACTTGCGGGCCGGTACTGGCGAGAGCCGCCTGTCGCTGGGCGTCGTTAATTTCCCGCTGAACTAGCTGCTGTTCGAGCTCCGAGCGGTTCTTAAACGCCTGCACGATGCTGTCTTCGAGAGAGAGGTTCCAAAAACCGGCGACTTCCACGGGGTCTGCGGCGGAGAGGTCCACCGACTGGGACAAACTCAGCAGCTGAGCCAGCCGGCGGCGTCGGATTCGCTGGTCGCCCCTAGCTTGAGTGAGATTTTGCTGCTCATTGGCTAGCTGGACCTGGGAGCGGAGCACGTCAAATCGGGTTCCCACACCGGCTCGTTCCAGGGCTTCGGCATCCCGCAAGCTCTGCTCGGCGTTTCTCACAGAAGATTCGCTGATGCGGACTTGCTCGTCGGCTTGCTGCAGGTCGTAGTATGCGTTGGCGACATCCAGCCGCAACTGCGCGTCGATGCGCTCGAGTTCTAGCTGGTTGAGCCGCACCTGTCTGTCTGCCGCCCGGATGGTTGCAGACCGGCGTCCGGAGGTGTAGACATCGTAACTCAGTTCCAGCTGGCCATTCAGGGTCCTGCTGACGGTATTATTGTCTGGCACCCCTTCTGGCGCATTCACATTTCCCAGCCGCGTCCCGGCGGAATCCGTGCGGGTGAGGTCGCTGGACAGATTCAGGGAGGGATTTTCAGCGGCTAAGGCTTCTCGGAGGGCGGCGCGAGCCCGATCCACCTGCAGGTAGGCCACCTGGAAGTCTCGATTGTTTCGCCGCGCCAGTTCGAGAGCCTGTCTCAAGGTGATTGGCTGGGTGCCCCGGATCTGGACTTCCTGCGGTTGGGTGGGGAACTGGAGGGGATTGGGGTTGGGGTTGAGGTAGCCGGGAGCTGGTGTTTCCTGGAGCTTGTCTGCAGGTTTGGGTGAGGGAGCCTGCGGGGGGGATGGGGGCGCGGCTTCACGCTGAGTTTGGCTGCCACTGCCACCAGCGGGTTGTTTGTCAATGCTTGGCAAGGTTTCGGCTGCAGCCGGTGAGGGTGGGGCGGATGGGGCCGGCTGGGCGGGTTGGAAATCTTTGCCGGCTGGGGGTGCGGCACCTGCAGGTGAACCGGCTGGGGGGGAGGGTGCTGTCTGGGAAGCACCGGGTCCGATATTGCTGAGGGCTATTGCTACTCCGGTGCCGGCAGCTATCAGGTGACGAAAGGTTAGCATAGGTTTTTGATTCGCTCTGCAGTTTAAGACACATCCAGGGAAAGGGCAAACCACCTTAAGCAGAATAGCAGTTACTACCTAGCCACTGGCTTACCGGGGCTTGCGACTTAATCCGGGACAGAAACCAGGTTTGTTTGAGAAACCTGGTTTCACGTTCCCCAGTGGGTGTCCCATCTGGAGTGGGCAGCCCTTACTGGCAAGTAGGGAGCAAGGATTAAGGCTCAATGGTCTTGGTTCCTGGTTTGATAGCCCCTGACAGTACCGATCCTACACGAAAGTAGTTTGGGAGCTCGCGTTGCGCCCCGTCTGGTGAGCGAGCGGGGCGCTTTTGCGACACGGCGGCGTTCTGCCGCTGTAAAATAAAAATGCAATGCACTCGCAGATCCGACTGGGTGGGGCTTGACATCCCGTGAGGGCAAACATATCTGCCGGTAGCGCTGACAGACTAATTTCCAGCCTGCCATTACTAAGAGTGTGTAAATGAGGAGCCGGAGGGCGCATTGAGGAGTCCGCTTGCAGAGCTTAGCGCCCACCAGCACTCCGGGCACCGCGCCCAGGCATATCGGCAATACGAAACTCCTGTTGACTGCGCCCAGAGTTTAAACCGGCCTAAAGGACATTCACCCAAAAATCAGCGGTGACAATCTGACCGTTGCGGTTAAATTGCCCCCACAGTTTATATTTCCCCGGTTGGGGGAACTGTGTCATAAAATGCACCTCGCCGGCGGGAGTGCCTCCGTGGGCGTGGGCGTGAATGTAGTCGGATGCTTTCAAGTCTGCTGACTGGCGGATAATGACTAAATGGCCGGTTTCTCCCAGGTAAGGCTGCAAATCTGTTACCTTTTGACCAGTGGCGGTGTCCCTCACGTTAAAAACGAGCATGACTTTTTTGCCGGCTTTGACGCTTGCCTCCGGTAAGGCAAGCTGTACTTTTGTATTGCCAAAAGTCTTGGTCAAATTCTGGTCCGCAGCGGGTGCCGGTGAGGCGGTGCCTGGAACCGCTGTTTTCAGCACAGACACTCGCTCGGACTGACCGGCAGGTTTGTAGTCGGAAAAAAGCGTGTAACCGCCGGATTTGGGAAAGCTCGCCCCGACTTCAAATCGGCCATTTCCCTTGTACTTGGGGTGAAGGTGGCTGAAAAACTGGAGGTCATCGCTGACGGCAATCAGGTGCATCAGCTGTTCCTGAAAGGTGTCAAAGCCGGTGATGGGTTTGCCGGCTGAGTCGCTAATGTCAATGGCTAGAGAGACAGGTTTGTTGGGGGCAATATTGGATGCGACGGTGAGTTTGGCTTGGCTGGCTGCCGGTTTCCCTGAGTTGCCGCCGGAGTGGTCATTATGTTCGCTTCCGGCAGAACCGCCATGATTCATTTGCTCCATGTGTTGCGTGTGGCCATCCATTTGAGCCATCGATGGCTGTCCGGAAGTCTGTTGTGTCTGAGCCGGCACGTCACCAGAGGTGGCGGGGAATGAGCACCCCTGAGCCGATAATAAGGTGGACAGGACTGCAAACGCACTGACAAAGCGATTCATTGTGTGTTCTCCCAGGTAGTCGGTTTTATATTTCAGGTAGAAAATAGAGAAGGCGGGCAGCAATCTGCCGGCATTCCGCCGCAGAGCGCTTTGTTTAAACAATAAAACACGAAAATGAAATCAGGATGAAATCGCCAGGGCGGTTAGGCCCACTTACATACTGCCCGGCTGATTTCAGCACTATTTACTGATTCCGCCACACATGGCAGACATTCCTTGCGAGACAAAACCGTCAACTTCGTGAGCGTGTTCGCGAATAACAGCTACCATATCGGGAGCTTCGGAAGTTTCAGTGACAGCGACTCCCTTGGGCGTTTTTTCCAATTTGCGCTGATAGCGGTTTGCATTGCGAAACATAACCGGCAGGGTGCGGCTCATCATCGACAGCTCTCGCCCCTCGTCAATGCGCTTGTACATCGTGGGAACGTGCTGTTGGATCAGGGCAGCAATTTCAGGGCTGTCTGATTCTGTCGTTGAGCGAATACCGCCCGGAATTTCCTCAACGGTGCGCCGAATTTGGTTGTGATTGGCAAACAGCTGGTGAATGATACCCATATCTCCGCCCATCATGCCGCCGCCCATCATGCCGCCGCCCATCATGCCGCCGCCCATCATTTCCTGGCCGCACATACCACCGCCGCTCATTCCTTGAGCGATTTGCGTCTGTTGGCTCGTCGCCAGTTTGGGGGTCAGGAAAATCAATCCTAAAGTCAGGGCAAACAGAACAGTCCATAAAATAGATTTTCGCTGCATATTTACCTCCATTGCTGTTTGGGTGGGGGATTGAGGGGCTGCCAACACCAGCCCCTTGCTTCTCGGTTCCCTTCTCACAAGGTAGGTGAGGAAGGGTGTGGGCCATAAACGGTTTTCAAGAAAGCTGATGGCTTGTATTGACTATATCAGGCCATAGGCAACCTATCGATACCAAGTCTGATACCATTGCCGCATCCGCTCGATTTCATCACTTTGAGTCTGGAGAATGGATTTCGCCAGAGTGCGCATTTCTGGGCGGTCGCTGTCCACCACCATCCCCGCCATCATCACCGCCATTTTGTGATGCGGAATCATCTGCTGAATGAACGCTCTGTCAAAGTCAGGAGCATTTTTCAGGGCTTCTAGATCCCCAGTCATCATGTTCATCATGCCGCCGCCCATCATTCCCATACCGGCATTCATGGACATTCCGCGGTTTCCTGTCTGACTGGTGCCGGTGCCAGAATGCCCGGACATCCCCATCCCGCGAGCCCCCATCCCGCGAGCCGGTGCTGCCGGCACCTCAGTGGCGTACCACTCTTTGTACCAGGCTTTCATCTCACCGATCTCTCGGTTTTGGTCTTTGATGATGTCTTCCGCAAGCTTTTTGATTTCAGCATGCTTAGCCTTACTCAGGGCAAGGTTTGCCATGTCCACCGCTCCCTGGTGGTGAGGGATCATCATCTCGATAAAGTGCCGGTCTGGCTGTTGGGAATTCATCATCCCCATGCAGCCAGTCCCTGCGGGGGAGCCGGTGGGACTGTTGGGAGCTTGTCCTTGCGGCTGAGCTTGTGTCTGGCGGGGGGGAGTTTGTGCGAAGACGGGCGGCTGAGCGTGCGTGTGGTTGAGCGTGTCCCACCCTAGAAAGGCGGTACTGCCTCCCAGTAAAACGATCCCGTAAATCAACGATTTTTTGTCCATAGTTCCACCTCATTTCTATTAGAGCGCAGGAACAGACGGTAGCACTTCTATTATACCACGAAACATGCGCATACCGCAAGTGAATTGATATTCTCCCGGTTTTTCTGGGGTAAATTCCACCGGCACGGTTTTGTCCACCGGCAAGTGGGCGTTGATGCCAAAATCTGGCAGCAGGACTTCTTCTAAGCAGCTATTGGCGTCTTTTCGCAAAAAGTTGAGCCGCACCGGCTCCCCGGCTCGCACCACAATATAATCGGGCTGGTAGCCGCCATCGACAGCGATCTCGATTTCCTGAAACCCCTGCTGGGGTTCGGCTTGCTGCGCTTTTGGCTTTTTGTATAAAAACCACCAAAGTTCGGCTCCAATCAGCGCCAATCCGCCTAACGTTACGCCGACTTTTAGACCTAAAGGTTGCTCGATTCTGCGAAATTGATTGGTGTGGCTCGCCGGCATTTCGGCGGCTGTTGCGCCAGTGGGTATGGCCGCTAACAGCCCCAGATTGATTAGACCGCTCCAAAATTTACTTTTAGTTTTCATGTTTGAGTTGGGTGTTTGGTTTAATGAACCGACCCCGTGAAGGAACGCCAAGAGAATTTAAGAGGAGAGAGAGGGAGTGAGGTGGCTCATGGGGAGAATCCCACTGTTGTCTTCCCGCTTTCCGAGAGTGCCGGCATAAGAAAGTTTCCCCGCCTATTTCTTTAGCCCGCGCAGGCGGGCTTTGTCTGTATAGCCGCGATTTTTAATCGCCAGGGCACATTTGTTAATGCAAAAAATGCTCCCTCGCTCATGCCTGAAACTGGCGCAAGCGCAAGGCGTTGGTGACGACTGAGACGGAGCTAAATGCCATTGCGGCACCGGCAAGAATCGGATTGAGCAGCCAGCCAAAGAAGGGGAATAAAATTCCGGCGGCTACGGGAATGCCGGCAGCGTTGTAACCGAAGGCGAACAAGAGATTCTGGCGAATATTCCGCAGGGTGGCGCGGCTGAGCCGGATGGCGGTGACGATGGTTTGCAAGTCTCCAGAAATTAAGGTGATGTCGCTGGCGGCAATTGCCAAATCTGTGCCGGTGCCGATGGCTATGCCAACATCTGCCTGAGCTAAGGCGGGGGCGTCGTTGATGCCGTCTCCTACCATTGCCACAATGCGATTTTGGATTTGGTATTTTGGATTTTGGATTGAAGGGTTTCCCCGGGTTTGGAGAGATTGAATCACTGCTGCTTTTTGGTCGGGGCGCACTTCGGCAAAGACTCGCTCAATCCCGACTTGCTGCGCAATTGCTTCGGCGGTGCGCCGGTTGTCTCCGGTGAGCATTACGACTTCTAAGCCCATTCTTTGCAGGGAACTCACAGCTTCAGCGGAAGAAGGTTTGAGGGTGTCGGCAATTCCGATAATTCCCTCTAATTCACCGTCAACGGCTAGGAAGACAGCGGTTTTGCCTGAATCTTCCCAGGCTACTTTGTGCCCGTGCAGTTGCAGGGTGTCAATCCCCAATTCGTCCATCCAGCGCTGGGTTCCGATTTGCACGAGTCTGTCTGAAACCATTCCCCGCACGCCACTGCCGGCAATGGCTTCAAAGTTTGAGGTTTCTGGGAGCGGTTTCGCCACACCTTGAGCTTCGGCATATTTGACGACTGCTTCTGCTAGAGGGTGCTCTGAGTGGCTCTCAACGGCTGCGGCTAGCCGCAAGAGTTTTAGCTCATTTCGGTGGGCGGTTCCCCCAACGGTTACAAAGTCTGCAACGCCGGGTTTGCCTTGGGTGAGGGTGCCGGTTTTATCGAGGACGATGGTCTGAATTTGATGGGCGAGTTCTAGACTGCCGGCTCCTTTGATAAGAATGCCGTTTTCTGCGGCTTTGCCGATGCCAACTGTGACGGAGGTGGGGGTGGCTAATCCGAGGGCGCAGGGACAAGCGATAATCAGAACGCTGACGGTGGTAATGGTGGCTAGGGTGAGGTTGCCGGTGAAATTAAACCAGAGGATAAAGGTGCCGGTGGCGAGGGCGATGACTGCCGGCACAAACCATGCGGTTACGCGATCTGCGAGTCTCTGAATCGGCGCTTTGGAGCCTTGAGCTTGCTGCACCAATTTGACAATCTGAGCTAGGGCGGTGTCTTTTCCGACTCGCGTCGCCCGGAACCGGAAGCTGCCGGTTTTGTTGATAGTGGCTCCAATGACTTCATCACCGGCTTGTTTGGTGACGGGGAGACTCTCGCCGGTAATCACTGACTCATCTACTGTTGAGGTGCCGGCAATCACTTCTCCATCTACGGGAATTTTTTCGCCGGGGCGCACCTGCACGATATCTCCAACAGCGACTTCTGCTATGGGGATATCCAGCTCTCTGCCATTTCTAATAATGCGAGCGGTTTTCGCCTGCAACCCCATCAATTTGCGGATGGCTTCTGAGGTTTTCCCTCGCGCCCGGGTTTCTAAAAATCGACCGAGCATTGTCAGGGTTATAATTACAGCTGAGGCTTCATAGTAAACCTCTGGCATTAGCCCTTGGGACAGGAAAAAACCGGGGCTGACAGTCGCCCAAAGGGAGTAGAAGTAAGCCGCACTGGTTCCTAAGGCGATCAGGGTGTTCATGTCTGCGGTGCGGTGCCGAAATGCTTTCCACGCTCCCCGGTAAAAGGGCAAGCCGGCCCAAAATTGAACCGGGGATGCGAGTAATAGCTGCACCCAGGAATTGTGCAGCCCATTTAGAATGGGGTGCGAACTCAATCCTGTCATGGCGGGAATAGCGCCGGCAACCAGAAGCAGGCTGAGGGCGCTGCTGACTGCGAGCTTGCGCAAAAGCTGTTGCTCTTCTGTTTTCCGACCGGCTTTTTCGGCATCGTCTTCTTCCTCCCCTGCTTCCTGAATGGGATGGGCGGAATATCCCGCATCACTGACTGCGCGGGCGATGTCGCTAGAATTGGTTTTCTTGGCATTATACTTGACGGTGGCTTGCTCTGCGCCGAAGTTGACGCTGCACTCAACCACACCGGGAACGGATTGGATGGCTTGCTCGATTTTGCCGGCGCAAGACGCGCAACCCATGCCTTTCAAGCGCAGCTGGACTGTTTCCATAATGGACTCCTGTTCGCTGTACCTCTACCCTTACGCTAAACTCTCCACTCTACTGGAGAGTCAAGGGGGTATTTGTAAAGTTTTGTTGCGCCGGCTGGCGGGCTTGGGACAGGCAAGATGCCGGTGCTGTAAGCTGCTAGGCTTTGAATCTGCTTATTCGAGAAAGGAGGCAGAGCCTCCAAAGGGGCGTTCCCAGCCTCAGGCTGGGAAGGAGGGGAAATTATAGCCGGCGCTGCTCAGTAGCGCCCCGCTCTCCCTGCTGTTCTTCAAGGCCGTCAGCTGCCAGTCAATCACGAACCAACTTTGTTATGATTCCAGATATCATCTCTGAAAACCACATCCAGACCTTAAACTTTATTATATCAACTCTCGAACAGCACAAGATTAAGTATCAAGTGACCGGCGGATTAGCCGGCAATATTTACGGCTCTACATGGCCCCTGCACGATATCGACATTGAGGTGGCCCAAAAAGACATGGAGCGAGTGGCGTCTCTCTTTAGAAACTTTACGGTTCGCCCGCTGGCAAGGTTTGTCGATGAAGAGTTTGATTTGATGCTTTTGACCCTGCGCCTCGGTGACGTTGAGGCTGACATCAATCAAGCTGAGGATGCCTTTGTCTTCACCAAAGAGGGGGTCAGGATTCAACTGGATACAGATTTATCCAGAGCTAAGGAAATCAGCTTCCTGGGATTAACTCTGTACGTTCAGCCGTTAGAGGAGCTGATTAAATATAAAGAATTGCTGGGCAGGAAGGAGGATGTCCTCGACCTCAGCCGGTTGAGATAAAGAAAGCGCACCAAAACATAACAGATGCCCTCTCTTTTAGAGGGCATCCCTAAACTGTTTAACATAAATCTCCCCTCACCACCTTTGTTTCACGAACAGCTCTTATTATACTTTTAGGACTGCCCAATAGAGTGCAGCCATCAGAAGTGATTTTCAATCTATCACCCTGAGGGATCCCTTCCGGAGACTGACATAAATGAGGTTAACCAACTTCTGTTCTTCTTCCCCGAGTGAACTGCTACACAGCAGGGAAATTAGTAAGCGCTGATCTTGGCGGGTAATTCGGCGAGTGTCGAAAATGCGCTTAGCAACCTGAGCAATAGTCAGCTGGCAGAAAGGGGCTTGAGTATCCATATAATTACAGAGAAAATCGAGTTCATTACTGACTAATATCCGTAATTTATCGGTTTGAAGTAGTGATTTATAGCTTTGGGGCGGTGTGATAATTCCCGTCTGAGTTAGTGATGCAAGTCACAAAGAAAGGTTGCGCTCGTTATGACGGTTGCAGTCAGGCAGTCGGTGAGTCGCTCTAGGAGCAACCCACCCTAGAAACTCAGCAGTTAGTCTTTTCCGGCAACTGATGAGTGATGGTGATTTTTCTCAGCGATTGCCGGCAGATCGCAAAACTCGCCAGTGTAAGATGCCGGCAATTCACGCTTGCTACTGCCGGTTTTAGAGACTGATTGCAGCCATATAAACCGTCTCAACCGCTGCCGGCGCAGCAAGCCGGCCCGCCCAAAAAGCGCCGGCTGCGATCGCCCCCCCGGCAGGTATCGCAAATAGTATTATCCTGAATAAAGAATCAGGAGGCACACAATGTCAAGAATGTCAGCGGAATCACAACGCCCTAAAGTCGTCGTCGTCGGTGCCGGTTGGGCCGGCTTGGGAGCGACCTATCACCTAGCCAAACAGGGCTACGACGTGACGCTGCTGGAAGCGGGTTCTTATCCGGGAGGCTTGGTTGCCGGCTGGAAAACTGCCGGTGGGCGTTCCGTAGAAGCCGGCATTCATGGGTTCTGGTATCCCTACCGGAATATCTTCTCCCTCGTGCGAGAATTGGGACTCAATCCTTTCACACCTTGGACTCGTTCCGCGCAGTATTCACCGGCAGGGTTGGAAGTAGAATCGCCCATTTTCCAAGAAGAACCGCGACTCCCCACCCCGCTGGGGACTTTTCTCTACCCCCAATTCAAGCGTTTGCCTTTGATTGACCGGCTTTCTGCTTTGCCCCTGCTTTACACACTCGCTGATTTTGACAATTCCGATGAAGCTTGGCGGCGGTACGACTCCGTGACGGCACGCGAACTGTTCAAACAGTTTGGCGTCTCGGCGCGGCTGTACCGCGATTCTTTTGAGCCCATGCTGCTGGTGGGACTGTTTGCGCCGGGAGAGCAGTGTTCGGCAGCGGCAGCTTTGGGAATGCTTTACTATTTTATTTTAGCGCACCAGCCGGATTTTGATGTAGTTTGGTGCCGGGGAACAGTGGGAGAGAAGATATTTCGCCCCTGGTGTTCCGCAATCGAAAAAGTCGGTGGGCGCACGCTCACCCAGCGGCGAGTTAGCGATATCAGGACTGACAGTGCCGGTAAGGTGACAGGTGTTGTTTGCGGGGATGAAGTGTTTGAGGCGGATGCGGTTATCTTTGCCGTTGGCATAACCGGCATGAAGAAGATTGTCGCCGGCAGCCGCACTCTGCAAAGCCGCAAGGAATTCCAGAACATTATGAATCTGGGGGCGGTAGACGTGCTGGCAACTCGGCTGTGGTTTGACCGCAAAATTTCCATTTCCCGCGCTTCTAATGCGTGCTTCGGGTTCGACGCGACAACCGGCTGGACGTTTTTTGACCTGAACGCGCTGCACGACGAGTTCCGCGACGAACCGGGAACGGTTGTGGAAGCAGATTTTTATCACGCCAACCAGCTTATTCCCCTGAGCGATGAGGAAATTGTGCGGAAAGTACAGGGAGATTTAGCGACTTGTATTCCAGCTTTTGGGGGAGCGAAGGTTATCGACAGCAGTGCGATTCGTTTGCGGCAAGCTGTCACGCACTTTTTCCCTGGTAGCTACCAGTATATGCTGCCGGCGGTAACAAGTTTTGAGAATGTGCTGGTGAGCGGGGATTGGATTGTCAGCCGGCACGGTTCCTGGTCGCAGGAAAAGGCGTATGTGACGGGTTTGGAGGCGGCGAATTTGGTGGTTGAGCGCTTCGGGCGCGGCAGCAAGGCGGAAATTGTGCCGGTGGAGCCTGATGAGCCGCACATACAGGCGGCGCGGACTGTCAACAAGACAGTGCGGGAATTGGGGAAAGCGTTCTTGCCGGATTTTTGGCTATAGTGCCTCTAAATCATTCGTGTAAATTTTAGAACACCGGTTTCTTAAAGAAACCGGGGTTCTGGGCTAGCGCCAATCATTTAGAACTGCGATAGAATAGAAATAAGCCGTAGGGAGTGCGGTTGCCGGTTGAGCCTCGAAGGTGCGAGCGATCAACCAGTACATCCGCGACGTTGGGGAAAGATTTTAACCGGCTTTTTGGCTGTCTTAACAGGAGTGCCGACATGCAGTTTGAACTTTACCAGAGTGTAGCCTTGCGCCGTGACTTGCCACAATCTAACCTGAAAAAGGGGGATGTGGTGACGGTGGTTGACTTCGTTCCTTACCCGCTCGAAGGTTGTGAGGAGTGCTACATCCTGGAAAGATTTAACGCTACAGGAGATAGGGAGCTAGTGGCTGTCTGCGGTTCGGATTTGGAAGCGTTGTGAGCCAGCCGGTGAAATACTCACCGTCCGCCCACCAGTTGGGCTTTAGCCCAACTACAAACTTTTGGGCTGTCACATGACAGTGGAACACAGTGACTTTCACCCCTTCTCCAGTCCCCTATACCAACCAATCCCGCAGCCGGTCGCACCCCAGCCGACATGAAAGCCCCAAGGTGCCCTATTAACGCACCCTATTTACTGCCGTGACACTTCAGAGCTATCCTGAAAAATGGGTTTCTCTAGATATTTCCCTGAAATGGCAGTCTATCAAGTCCGGCTGGTGAATCCAGCGCTCAAACTCGACCGCACCATCGCAGTACCAGACGACCAGTACATCCTCGATATCGCTGAAGACGCCGGCATCCGATTGCCGGCGGGCTGCAAACAAGGCGACTGCTCCGCCTGTGTCGCAAAACTGGTAAGCGGTGAGGTCGATCAGAGCGAGCAAAAATTTCTGCGCCCCTCAGAAATAGCCGCTGGGTACATCGTGACCTGTGTGACTTATCCCCTCTCTGATTGCACACTGGAAACCCACCAAGAACAAGTCCTCTATCAATCCTCTCTTTACTTTAAGCCTGAAGCCGCCCAGTCTGAGTGATTTTCCCTAGCGAGGAGAAAGCCTCACAGCAGCCGTTTTCCCGAAACAGCAGCTACACTCTTCTATTAAATTAAATCTCCCAGCACGGTCGAGAGAGATATGTCCAAACTGCCCAAATTCCGCGATGAAAAGCTCCTGCGCCGCGCACTCACCCACAGCTCCTACGTCGAAGAACATCCCGAAGCGCGAGAAAACAACGAGCGCCTAGAATTCCTCGGCGACGCCGTGCTGAATTTTCTCTCTGGCGAGTTTCTCTATAACCGCTACCCGAACATGAGCGAAGGCGAACTGACTCGCCGGCGTTCCTCGCTGGTGGAGGAAAAACAGCTCGCCAAATTCGCAACAGACTTGGAAATCGGCAAACTGATGCGCTTGGGCATAGGCGCAGCAAGAAAAGATAAAGGCCGGCACAACCCCTCCTTACTCAGCGACGCCTTTGAAGCCATCATCGGCGCGTACTTTCTCGACTCCGGAATTGATGCCGTCCGTACCTTTGTCGAACCGCTATTTATCTCCGTTGCTGACAGCATCCCCTCTTCTAAACCCAGTGCAGATCCCAAAAGCTTGTTTCAGCAGTGGGCGCAGGCGCACACCGGCACAACCCCTCAATACCTGATAGTAGCTCAATCTGGCCCAGAACACGCCAGAAAATTCACCGCCGAAGTCCGCGTTGCCGGCAAATCCTACGGCAGAGGCACCGAACGCAGCAAGCAAGCCGCCGAAAAACTCGCCGCCGAAGCCGCGCTCAAAAAAGTCCGGCAGCCCACTGACCGGCCCACTTTACGCCCCTGACTCCTATCAAAACTTATCGTGATAAAATCCCTTTAAAAGACTGAAACACCACCCCCCACAACTCACCCACACTACCCCAGAAAATGAAAATGAGCCGGTTTCTTTACGAAAAATCAGTTTCCTATAAAGGACATCTCATCATCCCCTTTGTTTTTGGGATTGCCGGTGGCCAGCACATCTATTCCTATGCCCTACTCTCGGACACCGGGCATAAAGGGGCATTTCACAAAGCAGAAAACCCTGCCGGCATCTATTCAGACAGCCTGAATGGCATCGCAGAGATTGCCAAAGAACATCTCGACCGGCATTGCCCCGCTGCCGGTGCCGGTGACAATTTTAAGTTTCGCTACACCTATCGCGAAAACCTCATCATCGTCTGCCAACTCGCCGGCAAATTTTTCTACGACCATTATAAACCCGACAGTTTAACCAATGTCGCCGCCCCCAAAATATTCACAAGTGAAAGCGAGTGCCTCAACTGGATAAAACAGGGACTCGACCGCTCACCTACTGACTCCATCCCCCAAAACCAGTAAAAGTAGCGTTCCCCCAAGGGAACGCACCCTACTCACTAACCTAGTTTGACTTGGCTCGCGCCTCCTGAACCATTGCAATTAAAGTGTGGTGAGCGTCTTCCGCACCTTCCAGAGTGCGCTCGAACTCAATGCGCACCGGCACAGCAGCACCACTCACTTGTGCCGTTAAATTCATCCCCATTGCGTCAATTGAAACCATCTCCGCTACAGTCGCCTCCGGAGAGCCGCCAAATGCCTGAGCGTAAAGAAGCACAGCATTGGCGTGATCTTCGTTCATGTGCTGGCAGATGCGCTCGCTAACTTCAGCAGTTATCTGTTCAGACATTCAGACACTCCTTTTATCTAAAATAAAGTCAGACTGAATCCCCATAATACCAGCAAACAGCATAATTCCTCGTAGGACAGGCGTCTCGCCTGTCCATTTTAAAACCCGGTTTCTTTAAGAAACTGGGTTTCTGGAGCGGACTTCATCCAAGTGCAAACCGCTATATATCGGCCTACTTATCTAACAAGCTCAGAAGCTCTCTCAGACTCGCGCTCGCTAGCCCCAGAGGCGCTAACTTCGCCTCCCTTGTGGGCAGTGGATTTCCCCATCAACCGCATTTGAGCCGTCGTGGCGATCGTGTAAAACACCGGCACCACATACAAACTCAAAAACGTCGAGACAAACATCCCCCCCACAACCGACATCCCAATAGACACCCTCGCCGCCGCACCGGCACCCGTCGCTAGCGCCAGAGGAATCAACCCAAAAATCGTCGAAAAAGCCGTCATCAAAATCGGGCGAAACCGGATTTTACCCGCCTCAATCGCCGCCTTGGCAACCGGCATCCCCTTCTCCCGCAGCTGATTCGCAAACTCCACAATCAAAATCGAGTTTTTCGTCGCCAGCCCAATCAGCATAATCAGCCCAATCTGGCTGTAGACATTCAAATCCAAACCCGCCAGCAACAGCGCCGCAAACGCGCCCAGCAGCGACAGGGGCACCGCCAGCAAAATAATTATTGGGTCGAGATAGCTCTCAAACTGAGCCGCCAAAACCAAGAAAATAAACGCCAGCGCCAGCAGAAAAATAGCGCTCGTCGCTTGCCCCGCCTCTTTAAACTCCAGAGACTGCCCCGCATACGATACCCGAATCTCTGGCGGCAGCACTTCCTTCGCTAACACATCCAAAGCATCCAGCGCTTGCCCCAAAGTATATCCCGGTGCGGGGCTGCCTTCAATTGTAGCCGCCCGAAACCGATTAAAGTGATTGATTTGTGGCGGCGTTGTCGCAGCACTCACCGACACCACATTGCTCAAAGGAACCACTTCCCCCTGACTCGTGCGGATATACAGCTGGCGAATATCCTCCGGACTCGCCCGAAATTCTTTTTCCGCTTGAACAACCACCTCATAGCGCCGATTCCCCCGGTTAAAACTCGTAATTTTCTGACTTCCCAAAAGGATTTGCAGCGTCCGAGAAATCTCCTGCACCGAAATCCCCAAATTCGCCGCTTGCGCCCGGTCTACGCTAATAGTCAGCTCCGGTTTATTCAGCTTTAAATTCGTGTCGATATTCACCAGCTGCGGCAGCTGCCGCGCCCGACCGGCAAACTCAGCAGAAACTTGAGCCAGCGTTTCTAAATCGCTGCCTTGCAGCACAAACTGAACCGGCTGCCCGAAACCGCCCCCTGGCAAAGCCGGCGGATTGATTGGCAGCACAAAAGCGTCCGTAATTGGCGCAAACCGGCCAAAAAGCTGCCCAATAATTGCTTTTTGCGACTGCTGCGGCTGCTTGCGCTCCTCCCAGGGTTTCAGGCGGACAAACGCAAATCCCTGATTCACCTGACCGGGCGCACCCCCACCAAACGCACCAATGGTAAAATAAGTATTAACGTCCTTCACCTGGCTGAGCGTCTGTTCAATTTCCCCCATCACCTTGTCGGTGTAGTTAATCGTCACCCCTTCCGGTGCCCGCACAATCGTAAAGACAGCCCCCCGATCCTCCGTAGGCAAAAATTCCAGCGGCAGCTGTTTAAACAGCTGAAACGTCAGCCCCAAGGAAACAAAAAACCCCAAAACAACGACCGCCTTTAAAGGCATCAAAATCCGGATAGTTCGGTCGTAAATCGCCAGCATCACCTTGACGATCCCCTCAAACAGTTCCAGAGGCGCACTGAACAGCAGCGCCAGAGGATTTTTTCTTTCTCCTTGCGCCCACTCCGGTTTAGCCGGCTTGAGAATGCGAGCGCACATTGCCGGTGCCAGCGTCAGCGCCACAAAGGAAGAGATCAGCACAGAACCGGCAATCGTGATCGCAAATTCTGTAAATAGCCGCCCCGTCGTGCCGGCGGAAAACCCCACCGGCACAAACACCGCAACCAGCACCACCGTGGTAGCAATCACCGCAAACACCACCTCACCCGTTGCGGCAAAGGTCGCTTCCCTCGGTCTCATCCGCTTTTCTTCGATGTAGCGGATAATATTTTCCAGCACTACGATCGTGTCGTCCACCACCAGCCCCGTACACAGCGTCAGGGCAAACAGAGTCAGGGTATTAATAGAATACCCCAAAAAGAACATAATGCCAAAGGCACCGATAAGCGAAACCGGAATTGTCACGGCTGGAATCAGAGTTGCCCGCCAGTCTCGCACGAAAAAGAAGATAATCAGAATTACCAGAAAAATCGAGAGGTAGAGCGACCCCCAAACCTCCTCAATGGCCAGCCGGATAAACTCCGAATTGTCCACTGCCAGCTGGTAGCTCATCCCCTCTGGGAAGGACTTCGCGAGTTCTGCCATTTTTTCTTTGGCGAGTTTGGCAACGTCCAGGGTGTTGGCATTGGAGAGTTTTACCACCCCCAAACCCACTGCCGGTTTGCTATTAAACCGCACGAAAGAGCGCTCGTCTTCCGCACCTATTTCCGCCCGACCGACATCTTTAAACCTCACTTGCGAGCCGTCAGAATTGCGCTTAATCACCAAATCTTCATATTCCGCAGGATTCTGAAGTCTGCCGAGGGTTCGCACAGAATATTCCGAGGTTTGCCCTTCAATGATGCCGCTGGGAATCTCGACATTTTCCCGCCGCAGCGCCTGCTCTACATCCAAAACAGTCAGGTTGCGGGCGGCGAGTTTCACCGGATCGACCCACAGGCGCATGGCATATTTGCGCTCGCCGCCAATAATAACAGTGCTGACGCCCGGAACAGTTTCCAGCGCGTCTACGATCGACCGGTCCGCGTAGTCGCTCAACTCCAGCGTGGAGAATTTGCTCTCCGGGCTGTAAAGAGCAAACCACACAATCGGAGAGGCGTCGCTCGATTGCTTGTTGACAATTGGCGCTTCGATCTCGTCGGGAAGTTTGCCCCGCACTCGGTCCACGCGAGAGCGCACGTCTTGCGCCGCTTCCTCAATGGGCCGGCTCAATTCAAACTGGACGGTAATCGCACTGACAGACTCCCGACTTTGTGAGGTGAGGGTTTTAATCCCCTCAACCCCATTAATTTCGGATTCTAAGATTTCGGTGACTTCCGTCTCTACAACTTGGGGGTTGGCACCCGGATAAACCGTGGTTACGCTCACCACCGGCGGGTCAATTGTGGGATATTCCTGCACCGGCAGCCGGCTGTACCCCACCAGCCCCACCAGGATAATCAGCAGCGAACACACTGATGAAAAAACCGAGCGTTTGATGAAAAAATTGGTGAACATGAGTCGCTCATTTACACTCTATAATTGCTACCTTTTCTCGTTCAAGTTTGTAGTAAGGCTTTCGCCCAAAGGTTCGTAGTTGGGCTTTAGCCCAAAAGTTCGTAGTTGGGCTAAAGCCCAAAGGTTCGTAGTTGGGCTAAAGCCCAAAAGTTCGTAGTTGGGCTAAAGCCCAAAAGTTCGTAGTTGGGCTAAAGCCCAAAAGTTCGTAGTTGGGCTTTAGCCCAAAGGTTCGTAGTTGGGCTTTAGCCCAAAGGTTCGTAGTTGGGCTTTAGCCCAAAGGTTCGTAGTTGGGCTTTAGCCCAAAGGTTCGTAGTTGGGCTTTAGCCCAAAACGCATCCAGGAGGCTCTGCCTCCTGGAAAGGATTCCCAGGCAGAGCCTGGGAACCAGATTATAAAGTCAAAAAAGAAAAGGGCGTTTTTCTCCCTTTTCCCTTCTCCTGTCTCACTTCTCACCGGCTCCCTTGCTCCCTTTTTCCTCACCGCTGGGGAGGGGCATAATGGGCGCACCGTCAGCCAGCTTTTGGATGCCGGAGACAATAATCGTGTCACCCGGCGCAAGTCCTTCGATGACTTCCGCACGATCCCCACTCACCAAACCCAGTTTCACCGGCTGCCGTTTGGCCACCGCCGGCTCGTCGGGTCCTGGAGCCACAAACACAAATCGCTCCTCACCTTGGAAAACCACAGCCGTTGCCGGCACCACAGCACTAGAGCGCCGGTTCCAAATCACCTTAGCCCGCACGAACTGGCCATTGAGCAGCTGCCCTTGGGGATTGTCAAACGCCGCTTTTGCCAGAACCGTTTGCGAGTCAGTCACATTTGGGGAAATAAAACTCACCCGACCGGTCCCCAAGGATTTCCCTTGCGAGTCGCTCAGCTCCACCGGCAGCCCCTGACGCAAATCCGACGCCCGCTCCAAAGGAACCGGCATGCGCAGTTCCAGAACGTCGTTCTGCGTCACCGTGGTGATCTCGTCCCCTTTTTTGACATAATCTCCCAATTTCACGGGAATATCGCCGATTTTCCCGGCAATAGGGGCCACGACCGCCGCCCTTGCCAGCTCGGCTTCCGCGTTCCGCACTTGGGCTGCCGCTTGGGTCACTTGCGCTTCCGCTTGCGCGATCTCCTCTGGGCGGGAGCCATTCTGCAATTGCAGCAGGGCTTGCCGCTGCTGTTCCACTTCCGCTTTCAGCCGCTCAATGTCGGAAGTCCTGCCCTTTCGCACTTGAGCCAAGCGCCTTTCGGCTTCTTGCAACTGGGCGGCGGCGCTGCGGTCTTCTTTTATATATTGATCCAGCGTGTCCTGAGCAATCGCCCCCTGCTGCGCCAATTCCCCATACCGGCTCACCCGCTGCTTGGTGAGTTCTGCAGCGGCTTTTGCCGACTCCAATTGCGCTTCAGCTTGAGCGATCTCTTCCGGTGCCGCCCCAGCTTGCGCATCGGCGAGGCGGGTTTCCGCTGCGGCTAAACTGGCTTTGGCTCTGGCAATTTCCTCCGGGCGGCTGCCGGCTTGCAGCTCTTTGAGCCTAGCTTCGGCACCGAGCTGGTTTGCCTTGGCTTGGCGGAGCCCGGCTTCCAGGGAGTCGCTCTCTATGCGCGCCACAGAGGTTCCTTTTGCCACCTCCGAGCCGGATTTGACATAGATTTCCCGGACTAAACCCTCGATTTCTGCCTTCAGCCCCACTGACTCCTGCGCCTCCAGGGTGCCGACAAACTCCGAAGACTCTTCCACCGGGGCGAGCTCCACCCGCGCTAGCCTCACCGGCACTCCCCGGGGTTTGCTCAGGGCTGCCGGTGGCCCGCCCGCGCCCCGCTGGCTGCGCGACTGCCACCACTGCCAGCCGAAAACCCCACCTCCTGCCAGCAGCAGCAGCCCCACCGCCATCAGCGCAGGCAGCAGCAGCGATCCGGATTTTGGTGGCGGCTGTTCTGCCGGCGGCTCATCTGGCTCGTATTCCCCCCCATCTTCTGGAGACAGGACGTAGCCGGTCTTTAGATCATCCTGAATGCGAGCCGGTTTCTCCTGTGCTTCAGCTAACCCCTCAGGGTTCTTAATATGATTTGTTTTCGTCATCAGCAAGGACTGATACATTTACGCGACTTTATTCCAGGCATTCCCGGACAATGTGACGATAGCACTATCACCAATGAAAGTGATAGAGGCGTTATCCCGCAAAGCTTTCAGGAAAATCCCGAAAGCACCATTCCAGTCCCGCGACAGTGTAAATCCGCAACTGGGACAGTGGAAAACCTTGGAGCCACCTAAGCGGGTGTGGACATGCCCGCAACGAGTGCAAGTCTTGCTTGTGTATTCTTCCGTGACATCCACAATGGTGGTTCCCGTCAATTCAGCCTGATGCTTTAAGGTCCTCTTGAATCGGTAGTGCGCCCATGTCAGCATCGCCCTCGCCGTTTTAGACTTGATTTTCCGCCTTGCCCTGGCAACCATGTCGGAAGTCTCAAAGGTAGGCAGAAAAATCAAACGGTAATTGCGAGTTAGGTAGTGCGCGATCTGCTTGTGGGCTTCATCTATCAAGTCCCGAATTTTTACTCGCATCCTGTGAGCGGCGCGCCTCATGCTGCGCCGCCGTTTTTTGTTGGGCTCTTTGGAGATCCGGCTAGCCAGATCGTCTAAGTGCTGACACAGGCGGGTAATGCGCCCAATATCCCCATTGCCAAACTCTAAGAATTTGCGTCCGTCAAAACCTGTCAGGAAAGTTCTCACACCCGGGTCTAACGCAATTATCCCATC
>NZ_KB235948.1:2872134-2894419 GCF_000332335.1 Kamptonema formosum PCC 10802
TGACACAGGCGGGTAATGCGCCCAATATCCCCATTGCCAAACTCTAAGAATTTGCGTCCGTCAAAACCTGTCAGGAAAGTTCTCACACCCGGGTCTAACGCAATTATCCCATCAGCTTCGGTGGGACTAATTTGCGCGGGCTTGGGGAAAACAGCAAACCATCGCCCCTTAGAAAAAATCAAATGTGTTCCCTGGTCGCAAGTGCTGGGGATGGGTTCCGCAGATGTAAATGACAGTCCTTTTGTTAGCCTTGGATACCAAGTTCCCTGAGAGAAGTTGCTGTCATTGAACTTAATGGCCTGAGAGGTATTTCGGCAGCTTCTAAACTTAGCGTCTCGACTTGCGCCAAAAGCAAAGTGAGCGTCAAAGACTGCATTCTGCCGGATGTGGCACGGTGTTTCTTTCACCCACTGGGGCAAGTCTCCCTGCATGATTTCATTACGCAGCTTTAGCTTACCAAGATGCTTGCCACTTCGCTGCAAGGCAATGGCCTGGTTGTAACAGTACCGGCAAGCTGCAAGCCATTTCCTCCAGGTTTTATTAAGTTCGGAGCTTGGGTAAATCCTAATCTTCCTTGACCTGAGCTTTGTACTTTCGGAGTCCGTAAAGCCTGAAGCTGTAGCTTGCTTCCGCGAAGCGGTAACAGTGGAGGATGGTGAGGATATCCTTAACCATTTCGCGGTTCCGACTGAGACTTGTTTCGTTGAGAACCACGAGCTTGCACCCGTTTTACTCGCAGAGCCATCGAAACAGGTCAAAGCCTCTTCTCTCCAGCCTGTCTTTGTGGCCAACGACAACCAGTCGGACATTTCCTGACAGAATTTGTTCCAGTAGGGCTTGCAGCTTTTTTCGCTTGAAGTTGAGCCCGCCACCGATTTCCGAGACGTTAGCCTAGCGGCTCCGCAGGAGCATTTCGGCTTGCGGGTAGAGGGTGCTGAGGGCTGGGAAAAGCCTGTTGAGGTCGGGCTGCCCGGCTCGACCGCTAACTCTGGCGCAGGCAACGATTTTTCTCCTGTCCCCGCCAGATTTGGCAACATAGGATTCCATGTCGTAGCGGCGCTGTCGGGATGGAGTTCTGATGGCTTCAATCCGCCCATCTTCCTCCCACCGGCGCAGGGAGAGCTCGTGCACTCCAAGTATTTCCGCCGCTTCTTTGGGTTTGACATATTTCCTCAATAGGACTGTCCTCGAACTCTGCCCCTATTATATAACATTATTCCGCTTTGCCCAGTAATTATGCGATTAAATTTTGCTCTCTCGCGGATGCTCCAGCATTTTTTGCCGCCAGCACGCCCGTCCTTTGGCGGTGATGCTGTAGATTTTGCGGCTGGGGCCGCTTTCTGACTCCTCCTCCCCCACCGCCACAATCTCGCCCCGCTCTTGCAAGCGCTTCAGCAGCGGATAAATCGCTCCGTAATTTACGCTTATGCAGCCGCTCACAAACAGTTCCAGCTGCTGCTTCAGCCGGTAGCCGTGCAGGGATTCGCGCTGCAATAGGCCCAGTGCGGATAGCTCTAGCATTTATATCATACTGATATACTATATAAATACGATAGGCGCAATTTGACAAAACTTTAAAAAAATTTTATTAAAATTAATAAACCGTCATAGAATTTAAAGAGAGAGCGCCAAGCGGGACAGGCTATGTCAGTTCACCGAAGCGGCTCCGCCAGCGTCGGGACCCGCGACCGATGACCGATGACCAATCCACCCCAATTGGTAGAACCCCCCCTCCAGTCATGACTCTAAGGATTTGCCGCCTAGTAGCGTTCGCCGGCTTGCTGGTAGCAGCCTCTGGTTGCGGCTGGCTGCCCAAGGAAGCCGCTGACGCCCAAACCCGCGCCCCCAGGGCGGAAAGGCCCGCCGGCGCAACGCCGGTGGATGTGGCCATCGCCCGCACCGGCACCCTGAGCGAGCCCCTGGAGTCCACCGGCACCACCCTCCCGGTGCGAGAAGTCTCCCTGCGCCCCCAAGTCGAGGGCAAGCTGCTGGAACTCAACGCCGATGTGGGGGACACCGTACAGAAAGGCCAAGTCCTCGCCCGACTGGACGACGCCCTGCAGATGAGTGCGGTAGTCGGGGCGGAAGCGGAACTCGCCGCCCGCAAGTCCGAGGTGGCGCGTGCTGAGGCAGAAGTCAGCAACGCTCGCACCCAAGTCGAAGAGGCGCGACTGCAACTGCAGCAAGCGCAAGCAGACGCCAACCGGCTCGAACAGCTCTATAAAGAAGGAGCGGTTTCCGCCCAAGCTGCGGAACAGGAGCGGACAGCGGCGCGGACAGCTGAGCAGGCTCTGCGCTCCGCCCAAACCCAAGTTGCCACGCAGCAGCAAGCCGTCGCAGCAGCGCAGGGGCGCGTCGCCGCTCAGCAAGCCATCCTCGCCCAAGTGCGAGAGCGGCTTTCCTATTCGGTTTTAACCTCCCCGATCTCCGGCAGCGTGCTGCAGCGCGTCACAGAACCGGGCAATCTCGTGCAGCCTGGGAGCGAAATCCTGAAAATCGGCGATTTCAGTCAGGTGAAAGTCGCCGCCGATGTCTCGGAATTGGAACTGAGCAATATTCGGGTTGGGCAAAGGGTGCGAGTCAAATTAGACGCCTATCCGCAAGAAAGCTTCACCGGCGAGGTGACGCGCATTTCCCCCGCCGCCGATCCGCAAGCTCGCCGAGTGCCGGTGGAAGTCACTATTTCCAACAGCAGCGGCAAAATTGGCAGCGGGTTGCTGGCGCGCGCCAGCTTTCAGTCAAGGCAAGCTGAGCGCGTGCTCGTGCCGGTGGCGGCGCTGGAAGCCGGCGGACGGGGCAGGGGCGGCGCTGGGGGACAGGGGAGCAAAGGCGCAGGGGAGCTCAAGGGCAGGGGTGCGGGAGAGCAAAGGAGCAGTGAGGGGGTTGTATTTGTCGTCAGTGGCGAGGGCAAGGAAGTCAAGGTTTCCGCTCGCAGCGTCCAGCTTGGCGAACGCGCCAATGGGCAAGTGGAAATCCTGTCGGGATTGAGTGCGGGAGAGCGATTCGTCGCCCGCGCCGGCAAACCCCTGAAAGACGGCGACGCCGTTAAGTTAAGTATTCTGTCGGAAAAGTAGTTCGGGGTGCCGGCACTGCCAGGGATTATAGCAGTAACCACTTAGGGCACGGACGTAGGACAGGCGTCTCGCCTGTCCCTGTTCCTAAGCTGTTAGGCTTTTAATTTGCTTTTCCCTTGCAAGGAGGCAGAGCCTCCAGATGGCGTTCCCAGCCTGAGGCTGGGAACGAGAGAAACGAGAGAAACCGGGTTTCTGATGCGTACTGAGATCCTGCTTTCTCGCCGCGAGTCTTCTGCCGTAAAACTTGTTGCGCTTCGGCGCACCCTGTAAAAATTTTGCCGAGTTATGTTAAAATATTTATGCTTAATTATTCAGTGAACATGTAGCCGGCGGCAAGACGCAATTCGGCGCTTTAAAAGAGTGATAAGTGCGGCCCGGACGGTGCGGAGAGAGAAGCTTGGGATGGGCGTGCGGGAAATTCAATGATAAACTCGGTTCCCTTTTTTGGCCGGCTTTCCATCCAAATGCGACCCTGATGCACCTGCACCACAATCTGATAGCAAATGGCCAGCCCCAAACCCGTGCCTTTGCCAATCGGTTTGGTGGTAAAAAACGGATCAAAAATTTTTGATTGAATCTCCACCGGCACCCCCGGTCCGCTATCGCGCACGCCAATGCGCACCAGCAAATTGCCCGCCGTTTCAACCATGCCGGTTGTAATTTCAATCAGCTTTTCCGGTTGGGGGGCATCGCTGACAGCATCAATAGCATTGCTGATCAGGTTCATAAAAACCTGATTCATTTGGCTGGGGTAGCACTCCACCAGAGGCAGATTGCCGTAGTGCTTGAGTACCTGAATTTTGTCCTTAAGCCGGTGGTGCAGCAGCAGCAGAGTGCTGTCGATGCCTTCGTGCAGGTCAACTTCTTTTTTCTCCGCCTCATCCAGCCGGGAAAAATTGCGCAGCGACAGGACAATCTGGCGGATGCGCTCTGCTCCCACCTTCATAGAGGCGAGCGTGCTGGGCAAATCTTGCTGGACAAACTCAAAGTCTATGTCCTGTTCAAAGCCGGCAATTTCTGGCGGTAAAGCCGGCAGGGCAGCTTGGTATAAGGTCAGGAGCTGCATTAACTCCCGCAAATATTCAGTAACGTGGGGCAAGTTGCCATAAATGAAATTCACGGGGTTGTTAATTTCGTGAGCGATACCCGCCACCATTTGCCCCAAACCAGACATTTTCTCGCTCTGAACCAGCTGCGCCTGGGTTTGTTTCAGTTGGGCTAGGGCTTGGTTGAGTTCTGCAGCTTGTTTGGCGAGGAGTTTGACCTGTTCTTGAGATTTTTCCAGCAACCGCACCTGACGCCACGCCCCAAGAATAGCAATTGCCAGCAAGCCGCCCAAAACTGAGGCGAGTACATTCAGCGCCAGAAGCTGGGATTCGAGATTCTCGCGAGGGATCGCCAAACCAACTGACCAGTGCGCTTCTTGCAGGGGGGCGAAGGCAACATAGTACCAGTTGCCATCCAGTTGCGTTAATTCAATGGCTTGCTGCTGGCTCACCATCCGCCGGGAGATCGCCGCTAGGTTGGAGTCTGAGATTTCCAGCAAACTGGGCGCGGGTTTTTCTACGGTTCCCCTCAATTTGGGGTCAGGATGGACAATTGCCCGACCTTCAGAATTGAGGGCGAAGGCATAACTGTTTGGCCCTTGATGGAGCCGGCTCACCACCCGATCTAGCCGATCTATTTTGATAGCACCCCCCAGCACGGCTTGCGGCTGGGAGCGCTCGCCAATAGGGGCAGCGACGAGCACCTGGACAATGCCGGTGGAGCGGCTAATCAGGGGATCTGAAACGTAAACCTCTCCTGCCATTGCCCTTTGAAACCAAAGCCGGTCTGCAAGATTTTTCCCCTGAGCGTAACCCACTTTAGTATTGTAATACGAGCCGTCAGAATAAGCGAAAGTGAAATGGTGGTATTCGTTGAGCCGCTCCACTTCTGACTTCAGATAAGGGCCAGAAACTTCCCAGTCAAGCGAACCCACAACCGGCGTGTTGGCGAGAGTTTCCACCTCAGCTTTGCGCGTGGCTAGCCACCGGTCGATTTCATTGATGCCTTGCTGGACTTCTAGCAGAGCCTTTTCCCTCAGCTGTTGCAGGATCAGCTCCCGCACTACCTGATAGCTAGCCAGGGCGAGAGCGCCCACTGCCAGCGTCGTGCCGGCTAGAATAAAGAGTACAGCTATGTTGCGCGGCTGCCACCGTAGCTGATGGGGGCGCTGCCTGTATTTTAACATTTACCGCAATTTTTTAGAGAGAGTGGAATCTTTTCTTAGCATAGCGCCGGCTTGCTACTCAGGACTGTCTGCCAAACAGCGCACTCGCCGCGACTAGGCGGAGAAAACTCCTGCCGGCGCTACTGTTGCGGCTGCTGAATCGGAATCGCAATGGCTAAATAATCCCACAGTCCCAGTGCCGGCTCCCACCGGCACGGGCGCTAATCCCTAATGGCGAATGGCTCTGGGAAGAGGTACAATTATTGATTATCAATTATCAATTAGAGATGAAAAAGAAGAATGTCAGGATTTAGCGTCAGCGCAACTGCCATCCGCCAGCACATCGGCACCCTCATGCTCACCCTGACGGTGGTGCTGGTGGGGATTTTCTTCCTCTCCCAGCTGCAGGTGGATTTATTGCCGTCCATCACCTACCCCCGGATTGGGGTGCGCCTCAGCGCCCCTGGCGTCTCCCCTGAAGTGGCGGTGGAGGAAATTACCAAACCCCTGGAAGAAGCCTTTTCCGCCACAGAGGGAGTGGTGCAGATTTTCTCCCAAACCCGCGAGGGACAAATCAGTTTAGATTTGTTTTTCCAGCCGGGGGGCAATATTGAGCAAGCGCTCAACGACGCCACCGCTTCCTTTAACCGCGCCCGCAGCCGGCTCCCAGATACTATTGAACAGCCGCGCCTGTTTAAATTTGACCCCTCCCAGCTGCCGGTCTACGAATTTGCCCTCACCTCCCCCGGATTGCGGGATGTGGATTTGCGGGTGTTTGCCGATCAGGAACTGTCGCGAGAATTGGGGGTGGTTACCGGCGTGGCGGGAGTTGATGTTGCCGGCGGGGTGAGAGAAGAAGTCAGGGTTTTGCTCGATCTCGACCGGCAGCAAGCTTTAGGTGTCGGTTTGCGGGATGTTCTCGACGCTCTCAGGGAGCGCAACCAGGATATTTCTGGCGGGCGCATTCAGGGGGAAAGTTCGGAACCGCTCACCCGCACTGTGGGCAGGTTTAAAGATGCCGGTGAGATTAGCAACCTGTCTTTTGATGCCGGCTCTTCAACCTCCAGCCGGCGCGTCTACCTGCGAGACTTTGCCGAAGTGATTGACGGCACAGAAGACCAGCGGATTTTCGTCTCTCTCAACGGAGAGCAGGCTGTAAAAGTCAGCATCCAGAAGCAGCCCGACGCTAACACGATAGTCGTTGTGGAAGGGGTGAAAAAACGCCTCAAGGAGCTGCAGGAGTCAGGCTTGATTCCAGAAGAGATGCAGCTAGTTTCGACCTCAGATGAGTCGCGCTTCATCAGCAATTCTATCGCCAATGTCACCAGTTCCGGGCTGATGGGAACCCTGCTGGCGGCGATCGCTGTTCTCCTTTTCCTCGGCTCCCTGCGCCAAACTTTGGTTATCGTCATTTCCATCCCCCTCGCCACCCTGGCGGCGGTGATTCTCATGGGGCTGTTTGGCCTGTCCATCAACGTTTTCAGCTTGGGCGGTCTGGCTCTGGGCGTGGGGATTGTGGTGGATAATTCTATCGTCATGCTGGAAACAATTGCGGAAGGCGTTGGCATGACTCCGGGTAAAGATGCTGTCACCAACTTGAGCCCAAAAGAGCTGCTCGATCGGGCAGAACGCAGCTGTCGGGAAGTGGAATCCGCTCTGGTTGCCTCCACCAGCACTAACTTGGTGGCGGTGCTGCCGTTCCTGCTAATTGGTGGCTTTTTCTCGCTGCTGTTTAAGGAGCTAATTCTCACGATCAGTTTTGCTGTGGCGGCTTCAATCCTTGTGGCGGTGACGGTGGTGCCGGCGCTCGCCTCGCGCCTGCTTGCCATTCGCTGGTCGAGCCGGCTGAGCAAATTTTGGCCGCTGCAGTGGTTTAACCGCTCTTTTGAAGCAGCTACATGGGGCTACACCGGCATTTTGGCGGGCGTCTTGCGCTGGCGGCTGATCGTCTTGGCGGTCGCCTTTTTGGTGTTCGGCGGCGGCAGCTTGCAGCTTGCCGGTCAGATCCCTCAGGAAATCCTGCCCCGCATCAACACCGGCCAAGCCAATCTAGTCGCGCAGTTCCCTCCCGGAACGCCGCTAGAAACCAACCGCAAACTGATGAAAATTGTTGATGAGATTCTCGTCAAGCAGCCTGAAACGGAGTATGTTTTCACCACGGCTGGGGGGTTCTTATTCGGCAGCAACACCAATGCCAACGCCCTGCGGGCTTCTAGCACAATTACCCTGAAGCCGGGAACTAACGTTCAGGATTTTGTGGAGCGGGTTACCAAGGAGTTGGACAAGCTGAATTTGGCGGGCATTCGCTTGCGTCTCAATCCCGGTCAGGTGCGCGGGATTATCCTGACGAATTCGCCGGTGCGGGGGGCTGATGTTGATATTATCCTGGAGGGGGATGAGGAGGAAAAATTGCGTCAGGCGGGGCGTCAGGTTTTGGCGGCGCTCGACGAACAAGTAACGCTGGTGCGTTTCCGCCCCGATGCGGATGACCGGCAGCCAGAAGTGCAAATTCATCCGGAATGGGAGCGTCTGGCGTCCTTTGGGCTGACGGTGCAAGAGGTTGGCGATACGATTCAGACCGCAATTCAGGGTTCTGTGCCGACTCAGCTGCAGCGGGGCGAGCGCTTGGTGGACGTGCGGGTGCAGCTCGCTCAGGAGTCGGTGCGCCGCGCTTCTCAGCTAGCACAAATTCCTCTGTTTGTCAATGGCAGCCGGCAAATTCGTTTGAGCGATGTTGCGCAAATTAAGGAAGGGCAAGCGCCGGGGGAAATTCAGCGAATTAACCAGCGCAACAGTTTCTTGATTGCCGGCAGTTTGAACAAGGGAGCGAGTCTGAGTGATGCGCTGGCGCAAGTGGATAAAGTGCTTGCCGGTGTGGAATTGCCCGAAGGGGTTGCCGTGGTGCCCAGCTCAACGCGCCAGACGAATGAAGAGTTGCAGAATTCTCTGAAAGTTTTGGGAGGTTTGGCGGCTTTCTTGGTGTTTGTTGTGATGGCGGTGCAGTACAATTCCCTGATTGACCCGCTGGTGATTATGTTCACGGTTCCGCTGGCACTTGCCGGTGGGATTGTCGGGCTTTATGTCACTCAGACAGCCATCGGCGCTACGGTGCTCGTGGGTGCCGTGCTGCTGGTGGGGATTGTGGTCAACAACGCCATTATCATGGTGGAATTAGCCAATCAGATCCGCGATCGGGAAGGCGTGAACCGGCGCGTGGCGATTTTGAAAGCCGCGCCCCAGCGTTTGCGCCCGATTATGATGACAACCATCACCACGGTGCTGGGGCTGTTCCCGCTGGCGCTGGGAATGGGGGAAGGTTCGGAATTTCTGCAACCCCTGGGAGTTGTTGTGTTTTCCGGGCTGTCTCTGGCGACATTTCTGACGCTGTTTATTATTCCCTGTCTGTACACTTTGCTGCACGACTTTTTTGGGGTTTTACACATCAAGAAGTTGGACGTGCCGGTGGCTGTCTCTCCTGATATTTCTGATATTTCTCCTGAGATTTCTCCTGATATTCCTGAGATTCCTGTCGGGAAGAAATAGGGAGAGGAACCCCACCCCCCAACCCCCTCCCCGCTTGCGGCGAGGGGGGATAAGGGACAGGCGAGACGCCTGTCCTACGTCTTTTTCTTCTCGTTCCCAGGCGGAGCCTGGGAACGCACACAGGGAGGCTCTGCCTCCTTTTTTTGCCTGGGAAGGGACAGGCGGGACGCCTGTCCTACGTCTTTTCCTCCTTACCCGCCTCAATTTTGCCTCTTGAACTCCTGGCGTTTCTCCTGTGGCTGACAAAAGAGCCGGCGCTTCCCAGCTAAACCAGCAACTAGCGCTGATATAAGAACCGGGCAAAGTCCAGCACTTCCCGCCGGCGCTCCGACTCAGAGATGAGCGATCGTAGCCGAGATCTTCTCCGATACTGACAGCCAAGTTTTGGTTTTCGCCTTCCAGACGACAATAAATTGCTCTGACGATAGCCGGCAGAGCGCTAAAGTTTCTCCCTCTTGATTGCTAAACTCCACCTCCCAGGTACTGTCGGGGTAACACTCCACGATCGCCCCTTGAACTCCTGAACGCAGGTTATGTTCAGGCAAGTCCGCTAGCAATTCTATCACATCGAACAGTTCTGGATCATTCATCGTCGCCTCCGTACATATAGCGTCACCAATCTGGCCTCATCACTATCAGGTGCCACTGGGAACGAGGAAGGAAGACGTAGGACCGGCATCTCCCCCATCCCGACGTAGGACAGGCGTCTCGCCTGTCCTCTCGCCTGTCCTCTCCCCTGTCCTGTCCTACCCCACACACCGCTCAATCAACTCTTCCACCCCACTCACCGGCACAATCCTCACCCCCAATTTCCCCGCAACTTCCGCCACCGTCATATCATCCAAAAATCTCGCCTCCCCATGCTTCAGCATCACCGAAGGCAGCAGAATCCCATCCCCCAAATCTTTCCCCTCCAAATTATACAGCAAATCCTCCCCAGTCAGCAAGCCGGTAACAGTAATACTTTGCCCCCAGTACCGGCTGGGAAAAGCCGCCATCTTCACCTCCAAACCTCCCACCTGATTCAACCGGCACAAAATCGGCCCAAACGCTTTCTCAACCGCATTCCCCACCACCCAAGTCAGCCGGCGCGGCGGAGAAACAGCCGGTGGCAATAACCGCTCAGCCGCCCCCTCAAACTCTTTGAGAAACAGCCGAATCGAACCCACCCCATTGCCAATCTGGGGATAATCCTCATACTCAGATTCCGCCGGCAACTCCTGACCGGCAATCAAAAACCACTCATCCGCCAGCCAAGCGCAATTCGACTTCATCTCCCGGCGAAACTTCTCTTGCAAATCTCTCACTTGCGCAATCACTTCCCGCGCCTTTTCCGGAGACACCGGCACCAGCTCATCCCCTGCCGGCCTAAACCGCGTCAGACCGGCAGGCACCAACGCCACCGACGCCACAGCCGGCACCTTTCCCGTGTGAAACTTCGCCAAATCTAGCAACGTCCTCTCCAAATGCTCCCCATCATTAATCCCCGGACAGACAACCACCTGCGCGTGAACTTGCAGCCGCCGCTTTTTAAACCACTTCAGCTGCTCCAAAATCTGACCCGCACGCAAATTCTTCAGCAAGCGAACCCGCACCTCAGGCTCAGTCGCGTGCACCGACACATACAGCGGAGACAGCCGCATCCTCTCAATTCTATCCCATTCCTTCTCAGTCAAATTCGTCAGCGTCAAATAGCTGCCATAAAGAAAACTGAGCCGGTAGTCATCATCCTTCAAATAGAGACTTTCCCGCTTTCCCGGCGGCTGCTGGTCGATAAAGCAGAAAGGGCAGCGATTATTGCACTGCATCAACCCATCGAACAGCGCCGTTTCAAACTCCAGCCCCAAATCCTCATCGAAATCTTTCTCAATTTCCACCTGGTGCCTTTTTCCCTTGACATCCAACACTTCTAGTGCTAAAATCTCATCAGCGCACAAGAATTTGTAGTCGATCAAGTCCCGGGGGCGCTCACCATTTATCGCCACAAGCCGGTCGCCCGGTTCAAACCCAATTTCCGCTGCAATCGAGTTGGGCAGCACCTTAGTGATTACGGCAGGACGAATTGAAGTTTCACTCATACCAATTACTTCTTTCTCTTCTCAACCAGCAACAAGTCTCTCGTTCTCTCGTTCCCAGCCTCAGGCTGGGAACGCAATCTGGAGGCTCTGCCTCATTTCCACGGAAAAGCAGGTTAAAAGCCTAACAGCTTAAACCGCCAAGGACGCCAAGAAGCTTACTCTTGGCGCTCCTTCACGGGGGCGGTTCCTTCTTAAAGACATCAGCTATTTTGCAGCACCCCACCGGCAATCGCAGCCAGAATCGCCACCCCAAACGCCAAGCGATACCAAATAAACACCCAAGTGCTCTGAGTTTGCAGGAAGCGCAGCAGCCACGCAATCGAAAGGTAAGAAAACACCGCCGCTGAAATCACACCCACCACGAGCTCCACAGCACCGACACCGGCAAACCCCTCACTGACCACACTCTTGAGCTCGACTAGCCCCGCCAGAGTAATCGCCGGTATCCCCAGCAAAAAGGAAAACCGCGCCGCTGCAGCCCGTTCCAGCCCGATGAACAGCCCTGCAGTTAGGGTTGAGCCAGAGCGAGAGACGCCAGGGATGAGTGCCATTGCTTGCGCCAAACCCATCCAGACGCCATCTTTCAGATCCAGCTGGCTGTAGTCGCGCTTGCGCTGGCCAATACGCTCTGCAACGCCCAACAGCAAGGACATGACAATGGAAGCGCAGGCGATCGCCGCCAGACTGCGCAGGGGGGACTTGTCAAAATCTTTAACCAGCAGCTTGATTAGCAACCCGCCGGTGAGAATCGGCAAGGTTCCCAAACCAATACCCAGGGCAATGCGGAAGTTTTTGTCCTCGTAGTCGCGCCGCTGCACCGCCCCCAGCGCGCCGGTCACCACCTGAGTCAGATCCGCCCAGAAATACCACAGTACCGCCGCAATGCTGCCCAGCTGGATCACCGCTGTGAAGGCCACACCCGGATCGCCCCAGCGCAGCACCACCGGCACCACCTTTAAATGCGCCGTACTGCTGATCGGCAAAAACTCTGTCAGCCCTTGCACGATGCCTAAAACGAACGCCTGAAAGATATTTATATGGGCCGCACCGGCAGCTGATTCCGGTGCCGCCCCCACCGCTTGCGCCACTGCCGGTGCCAGCTGGGTGCCCAGCCCCTTCAAGGGGGAGGCGAGCACCGCACCGGCAGCACCGGCACCCAAAACCGTGAAAAATTGACCGCGTGATAAACCCATGAACTTGCCCTGTCCTATTTTTTGAGCGCAACTGAACTAGACGTTCGCTAGAGCGATATCCTATCCGTTACAATTTAATCACTCCCAAAATGCCCCCTAGGGGGATATTGGCTGTGATATCTTAAATAAGATGAAGTTAAGTTAAGAATCTTAAAGAACCCCTTGTTTAACCCTATTTTGTCCCCTCTCACCTCCACCGCCACCCCGCTCCCGCCGGCAAGCCCCTCTCTCAGCTTTGTTTTGAGCTTCCTGAGATGGAGCCAGCGCAGGTTAGTTTTAGCGGCGTCTGTGTTCCTGGTTTCCGTGCCGGTGTTTTTCCAAGCGCCCCTGGTGCGGCAGCTGCCCTGGCTGAGTTTAGCCCTCACCGCAGGCTGGGTGTGGCTGAGCTTCTGGCTGCAATCGCGCTCCAAGACCCAAGTGTGGGGGGATTTATTGCTGGGGTTCACCGGCAGCTGGCTTGCGGGATCGATATACTGGGGCTGGCTGCGCATTGAGCCGGTGCTGCACCTGCCGGTGGAGGCCATCTGCCTGCCGGTGGCCCTGTGGTGCGCCATGCGCCGCCGGTGGCAAGTGGGAGCCTGGTTTTATATCGGTTCTCTGTTCGGCACCGCGATCACCGACCTGTATTTTTACCTCGTGGATCTGATCCCGCACTGGCGCAAAATTATGGAAGTTGACCCAGCCCTGGCGCTGCCGGTGTTTCAGAGCGCCACAAGGCTAGTGGGAACCCCCTGGGGCATCAGCTGGGCGGCAGTGCTGCTCGCCGTTCTCCTGAGTGCCGGTCTTGTTCCCCTAAAATCCAAGCAGCTGCACTGGTGGGCATTCGGCGGAGCCGTCTTGAGCACCATTTTGGTGGATGGCTTGTTCTGGATTGCCGCCTGTGCTCTGTGAGAGTGACTCCAGGGCGTTGCACAGAAAAAGGATGATTTCAACTTTTTCCCGGTTTCCCGTAATTCCTGATGCGGTAAACCGAACAGACAGCGCTTGGGGGGCTGGCGAGCTTCAGGTGAAATCCCCTCGCTGCTGGAATTTGGGGGGGAGTGACGGTTGCCGGTGTGCCTGAAATTGCACTTTTGTTTCGGTTTCCCGTAATTCCTGATGCGGTAAACCGAACAGACAGCGCTTAGGGGGCTGGCGAGCTTCAGGTGAAATCCCCTCGCTGCTGGAATTTGGGGGGGAGTGACGGTTGCCGGTGTGCCTGCCCCCGAAAGTTGGGGGGTGGGGTTGAGCCCACAGTCTGCTACTAGCCGACTCCAGGGCATCCCGCCGCCAAAAGCATCTATTGCAGGCTTAGCAAAGCTACGATCTACTCGAACAACTCGAGTTAGCAAACGACATAAAGTCGGTAGCCCCCGCCTGTGGTGAATTTTCAACCCACTCCTCATCTGGTACTGCAGCTCGAAACTGGGACTCGCTATCTGCCTTTAGCTAGCGGTAACTGCTGGACTGTCGGTCGAAGTGAAGACAGCCATTTCGTGCTGACCGACCGGTGGATCTCCCGCACCCACGCCATGTTGCAGCGCATGGACAACGGAGAGTTCTATATCATCGATTTGGGAAGCCGCAATGGAACATTTGTCAACGGGCGACGGGTGAGCATTCCCCTGACTTTAAAGAATGGCGACCGCCTGACCTTTGGCCAGACAGAGTTACAGTTCTACTATCAGTCCCGCAAAACCGCCGGCAACTCGGCGGATCTGGACGAAGATGACGCGGTAACAGCAACCCTGCTGGAACGCCGGCTGATCTCTGTGATGGTGGTTGACATCCGCAACTTCACGGTTCTGACTCGCCAGATGGACGAACAGGTACTCTCTGAGGTGATTGGCACCTGGTTCCGCCGGTCTGGGCAAATCTTGCGAGATCGCGGCTCTTGGGTTGATAAGTATATTGGGGATGCGGTGATGGCCGTTTGGTTCCACAGCAGCCAAAAGGTTAGCAATCCGGAGGTGATTCAGATTTTGCAGACGCTCAGCGCCCTGCACCACGTCACAGATGATCTCAGCGCTCGCTATCCCCTGCCCTTTCCCTTGCGCATCGGGGCCGGTGTCAATACGGGCTATGCGATGGTGGGCAACACCGGCAGCGGCGACCGCCCTGACTATACCGCCTTGGGGGATACCGTCAACGCCGCCTTTCGCCTGGAATCTTCCACCAAAGAAATTGGCGCGGACATCGCAATGGGCGAAACAACCTACCAGTATGTGGCAGCCCTGGGACTTCGCTCAACCCCGTTCCAGCAATATACGGTCCATCTCAAAGGCTATGACAAGCCGGCACTCACCTATGCCGGCACCTTTGCCGGTTTGGACCGGTTTTTGCCAGCCCTCCCCCAAGGCCCGTAGCGCCAGCCACCTGAGAGCGAGATACGCCCGAGTTCTAGATTTGTAAACAAATTTGGTAATCTCTCTAATATATAAATGCTGTGTGTGAGTTAGGGAGAAATTAAATCATGAGACGACTGTTTCGTTTGCTGACAGTCCTGTGCCTGCTGGCTGGCTGCACCGGGTGGCTGGGGCTGCCCCAGAACGCATACGCTGCCGGTCTGAGCGGTATTGCGCTGGCCCAACAGTCGGTTTTGGCAGAGGCACCCATCCGCAATGTGGTGGACGAGAAGCTAAACACCGAGTATGGCAAAAAGCTCGACCTCAACAATACCAACGTGCGGGCATTTCGCAAATATCGCGGGCTGTACCCAACCCTAGCTGGCAAAATTGTTGACAATGCTCCCTACGAAAAGGTCGAGGACGTGCTAAATATTCCCAAACTGACCGAGCGCCAAAAACAAGTCCTGCAAGCCAACCTGGAAAACTTCACCGTGACTGAGGTGGAATCAGCCTTAAACGAAGGCGACGACCGGATCAACAACGGTCTGTACTAAGCAGCGGTCGCCGGCCCACACGAAGGCCACCTCCCGCTAGCAATCGTTTGTTTTAGGGACGCGACATGTCGCGTCCGCACAAACTCCGTCTGCAAGAAACCCGGTTTCTCTAAGAAACCGGGTTTCTTCATTTTGTAGCTTGACAGTTTGATTTTTTTGTGATAGTGCAATAGACAGATCAGTAATGGACACGCTCGCTGGAGGGAACGCCTGTCCGACGAGTTATAGACGTAGGGCAGGCGGGACGCCTGCCCTCCTGGTCCGCAGCACTAAAAAATAGCCGGGGCAGTAGGGGCTGGGAAGTGGGGAAACTCTGCCGCCGGCTCGTGCCGCCCAAAGTCAAGTAAGGTAACATAAAGCCACAGTGGCTCAACCGACGAGGGCAATTTTTAATTGGTGAATCCTTCCACAGCTGATTCCTCACCCGAACCTAACCTGAACGGCCAGTTTGATGTCCTGGTGGTAGGCACCGGCGCGGCGGGCTTGTATGCGGCGCTTTGCCTTCCAGAGCGCTACCAGGTCGGCTTGATTACCAAAGACACCCTGCCCCTGTCCGCCAGTGACTGGGCGCAAGGCGGTCTGGCGGCTGCCGTCGGGCCCGAAGATTCCCCATTACTCCACATCGAAGATACCCTGAAAGCCGGTGCCGGCTTGTGCGACTTCGAGGCCGTCAAATTTCTGGCAGAGCTTGCGCCTCAGTGCGTCCAGTCTCTGGTGCGGCTGGGGGTGGGTTTCGACCGGCACGGGGACACCCTGGCCCTAACCCTAGAAGCCGCCCACTCCCGCCGGCGCGTTCTGCACGCCGCAGACACCACCGGGCGCACGATCGTCAGCACGCTCACCGCTCAAGTCCTCAGCCGGAAAAATATCCAGGCCATACAGCAAGCGTTTGCCCTCAGTCTTTGGATAGACCCCCAAACGCAGCGCTGTCAGGGGGTGTGTTTAGTTTATCAGGGTCAAATCAGCTGGGTGCGGGCCCGTGCGGTGGTGCTGGCCACCGGCGGGGGCGGCCAGGTTTTCGCCCAGACCACCAATCCCGCCGTCAGCACCGGCGATGGCGTGGCGATGGCGTGGCGTGCCGGTGCCGTGTTGCGCGACTTGGAATTTGTCCAGTTTCACCCCACCGCCCTCACCAAAGCCGGCGCGCCCCGATTTCTGATCAGCGAGGCGGTTCGGGGAGAAGGTGCCCACTTGGTGGACGACCGGGGGCGGCGGTTTGCCTTTGACGACCACCCTGCCGGCGAACTCGCCCCTAGAGATGTGGTCAGCCGCGCTATCTTCCGCCATTTCCAGCGCACCGGTCTTGACCCAGCTGCAGCCAATGTCTGGCTGGATTTGCGACCCATTCCAGAGTCGCGCATTCGCCACCGCTTTCCTAATATTATTCAGGTCTGCCAGCGCTGGGGGATTGATGTGTTCTCCTCTCCCGTGCCGGTCGCACCGGCAGCCCACTACTGGATGGGCGGTATTGTGACGGATTTGATGAACCAGACGTCTATTCCGGGTTTGTACGCAGTCGGGGAAACCGCCAGCACCGGCGTCCACGGGGCCAATCGTCTGGCGAGCAATTCTCTGCTGGAATGTATTGTTTTTGGCGCTCAGCTCGCTCACCTGGAACTTTCTGAGCCCGCGTCGGGACACTATCCCCTGAAGCCAGACGCCTCTCAACTTCCTGTCGCTGACGGGCTCGCTCAGCTCGCAAAAATCGAAGCAATGCGGCAAGAGTTGCCCCGCTTGGTTTGGCAGAGTGCCGGCATCTGTCGCGAACAGCCAGCCCTAGAAGCAGCGCTCGCTAAGGTGGAATGCTGGCAAGCTGAATTTGCGGTGCTGCCTTTGAGTGAGTGTTTGCTTTCTTTGCAACCCAGCGAGCCGGTCAAGTTCGCGCTACCCGATGCCGGCACTGTGTTGAGGTGCTGGGGAGAAACCCGGAATTTACTGGATGTGGCGTATTTAATTCTCAAAAGTGCGGCGTTTCGCACCGAAAGTCGCGGCGGACACTACCGTGCGGACTTCCCTGACCCAGACCCCCGCTGGCTAGCGCACACTCTGGTGCAAGACAGCAACTGGTGGAAGTCTCACGCGCTCATTCAATCGCAGCCCGCCCTCACTTAACGCTCTGACTGCGTGGCAATTCTCTGGTGCTGCCGGTTGCCACCGCTGTGTCTTCTTAAGTTGCGGTTCCCCCAGATCCGCCATCCCCACCGGTCGGTGGCTTCTTGGGTGGCGGTTCTTCCTCGTAAATCGTGGTTGGCCCTAAAGAAGGCCGGTTGAATGCGATGTCCCCCGACCGGCTGCTTAGAGTTGTGGCGGACGCTATTCCCGATGCGCTGAGGTTCACCCCAACCGCCAGCGCTGCTATACTCGCTACCTTAAGTAAAGTACCCATAACTCTTTTGACCCCATAACACCCTTGGCCTCAAAACACCTTTCACTTAGACGCTCCCCTCAGAGGTTCATTATATCAGTGAATTCACGGACTTGCCTGCAGAAAATCTGCCGAAACCGTACATTCACGCAAATCTACTTTAATTTACAAAAATACACAATGGAGGCTTAACCCGTCATCTTTGTTTAGAAAAGGGAGAGGGGCGAGGCAATCTCAGGCAAGCCGGCTGAGCGGAACGCAAAGAAACCAGGTTTCTTGACGAAACCTGGTTTCTGGTAAGGGCGATCTTCAACTTAATCATGCCCACCGGCTCTCGCCGCCGCAGGCCCGGCTTTTATTCAAAATAAGAGGCAATATTAATAAATGTAAAGCCTGAGCGCCGCCCCCTCAGTAGTTTTGCTGACCGGCACAGCATTTGAGTGGGGCGAGCCGGGCTGTTATTTACGAAAATTCATATTGGTTTTTGCCCTGTTGCTTAGCGCGGTACATGGCAGCATCCGCCGCATTAATCAAAGTATCGGCGTCTTCGCCGTGGAGTGGGTACAGAGCGATGCCAATACTGCAGGACACCGAGACGGCGTGTCCGTCTATGAGATACTTTTGGGAGAGGGTGTCGAGAATTTTGTCAGCAACTTTAGCCGCATCCGGCATTCCCGGGATAGCAGGCAGGATGACGGTAAACTCGTCACCGCCGAGGCGAGACACGGTATCGCTCGCTCGCAAGCAGCCGGTGAGCCTCCCGGCGACGGCTTTGAGCAGCGAGTCGCCCATCTCGTGTCCGAGGGTGTCATTGACGCCCTTAAAGCCATCGAGATCCAGGAACAGGAGGGCGACGAGCCGGCTGTTGCTGCGGGCCCATTCCAGAGCCTGACTCAGGCGTTCGCAGAACAGTTTGCGATTGGGCAAGCCGGTGAGGGGATCGTGATAAGCCAGATGGCGCAAGCGATCCTCTGAAACTTTTAATTCTTCGTTGGAACGGGCTAGCTCAGCTGCGGTGCGCTTTAAATCTTCTTCCATCCGCTTGCGCTCCGTGATATCTCGGATGACTCCGACCAAGAAGAGATTGCCGGCGGCATCTTTGTGGAGCGATCTTTTGGTGGCAATCAGATAAGTTTTCCCCCGGGCGTCAGTAAATTTTTCTTCATTTTCAGAGGCTTGATTGCTGTTAAATACCAAGTCATCTTGAAGCAAAAAGACTTCGGCTTCCTGCGGGTTGAAAAAGTCAGGTTCTGATTTTTCTATTAACTCGTTGCAGGGGCGACCGATCAATTGGCAAAAAGCTTGATTTAAAACAATCCAGCGGCGCTGCTGATTTTTGACAAAAATGGGGTCGGGAATGGTGTTGATGACCGTAGACAAAAATTCTTTAGATTTTTTCAATTCCTGTTCCAGGTGGGCGAAATAGCCAGTGACCGCCACTGCAGAGCCGAAAAGCGCCAGCACCGGCGGCACGAAGGGCACCCACCAGCCGGCGGCAAACAACAGCGTACAGGTGCCGGTCAGCGTCACCCCCGCTAGGGCCATACTCAGGGCTAGCCATTTTGTAGAGCGCACCCTCCAGCTGAGCGCCGCACCAGTCCAAGACCAGAGAAAAACCCACAAACCTTCCACTGGATCTGGCCAGACATTGATAAAAGTTCGCCCATCTAGGGCAGCGCTGAGCAGCTGGCTGACGAAATGAGCGTGCACTTCGACGCCATAGGTGCGAGCCGGAGCGCTGTAGGGGGTGTAGAATAAATCTTTCAGGCTTTCTGCCGTTGAGCCGATCAGCACCACCCGGTCGCGAAAAACTGATTCCGGCACCCGGTTGGAAAGAACATCGGAGAGTGACACCGTGCGAAAGCTGCCAGCCGGCCCGCGATAGTTCACCAAAACCTGGTAGCCGCCATCATCCTCCCGGACGTAAGCGCCATCATTGCGCTCAAAAATGCGAAATTCGCCGCGACCCAGCCGCCAAAGATGGGAATTTCCTGTGTCATATTTAAGAGGAATGCCTTGTGGTTCCAGATACATTAAAGCCAGTTGCAGCGCCAAACTTTTGTGGGCTTTCCCGTCAACATGCCAGTAGAGAACGCTGCGGCGAATTTTGCCATCTGAGTCAGAGATCAGGTTGCTGAAACCAACTTTATTAGTCGGACTCAACGCTGGCAGAGGTGGAATGCCGGTGTCATCTTGAGAGGGAATTTTTTCAATGGCCACTACATTTGGCATGGCCGCTAGCGTCTTCTTTAATTCGGCAGCTCCGGGCTCAACGGGCCGAAATCGGTAAATGTCCAGACCGATGGCGCGTGGCTTGAGCGCTTGCAGCTTCTGCAGCAGCTTGGCCAAGACGGCATCCGGCACCGGCAGCCCCAGCTCCTGCAAGTCCCCCTCATCAATCCCGACAATCACCACTCGCTCGTCACGGGGTTCTAGGGGGCGAAAGCGAAAGCACTGATCCAAGGCGGCTAGCTCCACCGGCTGCAACAGACCGGCAAAACGCAGGATCAGGACGCCGGTGGCAATACTGGCCGATGTGAGCAGGACTCTGCGCCCCAGCCATATTTGTTGCTTGAGGGAAGCCCATATGGTTTGTTTGGGGTGTCTGTCAGGCTGCGCGATCATGGTTGAGATTCTCCTGCAGTAGTTCAGATGACACCCCAGTTGTGAGGCGAGTTGCCTGTCGCTGGCGGTTGTGCCAAAGCGAAACTCCCGCAGCTAGTGCTGAGGCGCGACTCGCACCGGCTTTGGCTGGCAAGCCGGCACTGAAACTTTTGACTTTGAACAACAAACCGGGTGTGTGGTTGTGGGAAACTACAGCCCACTCTTTGCCATACATTCCCGGTTTTTTTTAGCTCCTCTGGTATTTTTCCGACAGACTTTCAGGAGTTGCTGATGGCCGTCAGCGCGGTGGGGAGGGGGTTGGCGAATCCTCAGGATCGGGGGATTCGGACGCCGGGTTGGAATAGTCGGCGACCGCAAAAATGTAAATTCCGTGAGCTAGCAAAAGCAGCGCCCAGGTGCCTGTTACCCAAGCAGTCCATATCCAGGGGGCCGGCTGCAAGTTCCGGAAAAACCACAGGCTAGAATTGCTAGCGGCAAAAATGGCCACATGCAGGGCAAAATTCATCCGGTCGTCCAACCGGCGGTAGTCTGGGTCGCGGCGGTCGGGTTTGCGGGGCCAACGAGGGGGCATAGAGAACCTTTGAGTAGGGTGGGCTTGGATTGTGCGGTGACTTCAATTGTATAGCTCTTGCCGGTGGGGCGGTTCGGCGGGGCAACCTGATGCCACTGATGCCACCGATAAGATTAACTTGTTGTTAGACCCCCTCATCGGGGCAGGGACTAGCGTTAGAATTCAAAAAGACCCTAATAATCTGCGTTTACAGACGAGTTTTGTGACTGCTGAGCACTTCCTGGGCAACGCTTCCCCAAAGCGCCACAATTACCTGGCCATCATCGCACTCCCCGATGAAGCCTCTGCGTTCCAAGCCTATCGCCTGCTGCAATATCACGGAATTTCCCCCGAGCATTTGGCGATTGTCGGTCAGGGCTACAGCTCTCCTGAAGGGGTGGGGCTATTGCAGCCGGTGCAAATTGCACTCCGCAACGCCCGCCGCTTGGCCATGCTGGCTGGCGCTCTGGGGTTGGCGATGGGAGTCGTTTCTTTTACGGTGTTGAATTTGGCATTCAAGGTGCCAGTCACTCTCAGCTTGCTGCTATTGATTCCAGCCGCCGGCACCGTTGGCGGCTTCTGTGGGGCTGTCGTGGGAGCCCTATTCGGCTTTTTGGGTGAGGGCAGCACCGCTGGCATCTACCGGCATCACCTGCGACAGGGCCATTACTTGCTGATGATGGAAGGGCCAGAAAAGATCGTCCGCTTGGGCCAGCATGTCCTCAAACAGTATTGCTCGCCAAAAACTCGCTGATCTGTGCCGGCGATTGGACGGTGCCGGTAAATTCAGGGCGTGTACAAGAATTGCTGGACAGTTCGATAACTTCCATCTTGGCCCGCCCAATGTGAAAGGCCGCAGGCGAGCTCTGTCGCGTCTGGGGCTTCGGGAGCGTCGGGCGTACAGCGAGCCGGTTGGATTGACGAGTATTTCACCGGCTCAATCTGGCGCATTGCCTTTCCGCCGCAAGGAAAACCGGCCAATAATCTGCACATCCAGTTCATACTGTTCAGCAAGTCCGCGACGCTCTATGGCCCGCCGGCTCGCCACAGCCGACCAGTGAATTAAATCAATTTGCCGGCGGGTCAGATTCTCGTCATGTATGCGATAATAATAGAGGGCTTTATTGAGGTGCCTAATTTGAATTATCTCTGAAAGTCGCAAGCACAAATCATAATCTTCCGCGAGTTCCATTGAGGGGTCAATCCCACCGGCAGCCAGGTAAGCATCCGCCCGCATCAATCGGAAGTGGAAGGTCATGAAGTCAATCAGCAGCCGGTTTTTGGAGTAGGGAATTTGGCTGCGCTGTCCGATGCCTTTGACATTGCCAAGCGCATCAATGACCAGATAATCGGTGTAGACGAGTCCCACTTTTGGGTTGGCATCCAGAAAACCGGCAGTTTCTTCCAGTGCTGTTGGGGATAGTAAATCGTCGCTATCGGCACAGCCGGTGTGAGTTCCAGAACACATCGCATGAGCCGCTTTGAGAGTCGGTGCTCGCCCTTGATGAGGGGCAGCAATTACTTTCACCCGCTCGTCTAGTTTAGCATAATTGCCGGCGATATCTAAAGAACTGTCGGTGGAGCCGTCATCCCACACCAGAAGCTCGAAATCTTTTCTCGTCTGCGCCAAAACACTTTCTATCGCAGCGCCCAAATAGCGCTCTCGATTGTAGACGGTCATAATTAGGGAAATTGTGGCTGTCATGGGGTGTGAGAGAGGTTTTAAACTGAGAAAATTGGGATGTATTATTAATACAATGCAGG
>NZ_KB235948.1:2894519-2903303 GCF_000332335.1 Kamptonema formosum PCC 10802
GTTGTTAGCTAGGTAGTAGTCTAAGCTGACATAAGGCGAGAAAGTGCGTCCTTCTGCTATGCCGAATGTTTGCAGGTGTTTGAGGAGTTGATCGCTGTCGAGTCCGGCCAAGTCGGGGTTGCTGGCGCGATAGAAGTTTAGGTCTATTAAGGGGGAGAATTGCCGGTTTTCTGCTACGCCAAATTGTTCTAGGTGGTTGAAGAGTTGCTCGTTTGTGAAGCCGGATAGGTCTGGGTTTTTGGCGCGGTAGTAGTTGAGGTTGGCAAAGGGGGAGAATTGCCGGTGTTCGGTTAAGCCTTTGGTTTGGAAGTGCTGGAGTAATTGCTGGGGGGTGGTTATGCCGGCGGCGGCTAAGTCGGGGTTGCCGGTGGCGTAGAAATCGGGGTCAAATAATTGGACGGACATGTGCGCTCCTTGAGATTTTTACTGTTAATATGGCCTTGGGGCCACAATGGGTTCTTTCGTCAGCCAGCCTGACAAACTGGCAAATTATGAATATATATACTCAGCTGTATAGCAAGCGCATTGCGGATATTTTTATGTCCTAATATGTGAGAGATTTAGAATTGCTATATCCGCTTTAAAGAGGGCTGTATAGAAGGGCGCAGTTTTTGAAATAACGCTGAGTAAAATTAAGCAGATAACCCCTAAAAAAAATCTGGATCTTTTAAGACAATCTCCATCATTTCCCTAAAAGAGCGATATCTAGATATCCCAAAAGATGAATTGAAACTGCAAAACCAAGCTTCCCATTCCCCACAAACAGTAACAATTTGAGGATTAAGTAAAAAGATAAATCCCATATCTAAACTACTTATTTCTAGAGCTGTTTGTAGATATTCGGGACGAAAGCTTAAATTGTTTTGGCCTTCGCCGTAGACGAAATATTCTTCGTCTGCTACTGGATCTTGCAAAATTTCCAGAACTTCGTTTATCCAATCTTCGTTACCGTTGGCATACCAATCTAGGTCTTCGGTTGAATAAAATTCGATGCCGTACTTTGATATAGATCGCAACCCATTAGAAGCTTTGAGGAACTCTCGGTAAGAAGGCGGTAAAATTACGCCCAAACGAGCTTCTGCACTGGCAATTTGCTCCTCAGTTGCCTCCGGATAACCTAAATATCCTGATTCTCTCACTTCTGAGAAAAGTTCTGATTTTTGCCTGTCATTTAATGTTTCTATCCGCTTACGGCTCCATTCCATAATACAAACTTTCCAATCAAAATACTTCATAAATATGGCTTAAAAGTTACTTTTTTTAGGCTCGCAAAATATCAAAAACATGTTTTAATTTGTAGGCTCAAAGCTATCTAGAATGGCTACTTTTTAACGCGCGCTTATTTGTCGATTTATTTGGAGGTTTGTAGAATTGCAAAAAAATATGCAATAGCATCGCTAGCTAATCAGAGCGAAGGACAATCTGTTGCGACCTTCAACAACACATGTCCAGAGTTTTCGGTGATAATTCAATCTCTGGGTAGAAGTCTGGATAGACTTTTTATCATTGTGAAGAAGCAAAGCGCTCCTTTTGCTAAAAGTGACAGCTTGAATCAAACGGTTTATCAATGGCAAGTGCCTACATCAAGAGTAAGAAATATTTCCAGTCAAGCCACCTGTCTAAAAATTAGACCCTCTAACCCATTCCTGTCAACACAATCCTTAAAAGCTTGTGACACAAGAACCGTATTAAACTCTGGCAATTGAAAGATCGCCCGGTCTCCTATACAGCCCTCTTTAAAAGCATAAGATTTTATGATCATTACACGACCGCTACTGCGGAATCTGCTGACTACTGCGCGAGTATAGTCTAAACAATCTACAACATCAACTACTTTTAGTACAGCATAATTACCCGACGAGCAAATTAGTGGCAAGAATTGCACGCTTTCCCCAATAAGTGGTTGTAAAATTTTACGGGCTTCTTCACTTACTACAAGAGGATGTCCTGATAGCGAAGGAAAATGCCCGGATTTTTCCCTTCGCTCAATCTCAACAGGAATCGGTTTCCAAGCGCTAGGCATTCCTTCATAATGTTGATACGCTGGATAGCCCATAAAATACATTAAAATTTTAAAGTCTTCGGAATTAACTGCATTAAGGCAATCGTAGGTATCGGAATCTGGTAGAGGATAATACAGGTTCATAAAGCTTAAGATTTTAAGGTTGGGTAGGAAATGTTCCGGATCTTATTTCATCGGAGATTTGGGTCAATATTTCTATTGCCTCATCTCTGCTGGTGGCGGCGCGAAGTCGGATTCTTACTTCATCAATCCCTCTATAAGAGTGTAATCCCCGACCGTGATGGAGATGATTAGGTAGTGGGATTCCATTATTAGCATCATTAATGTCGATTCCATACCTGTCGAGAATATCGCGAGCCTCCTGCGCTCTCCTATGCGTACTAGCAACGATATGATGAGCTTCATCACCGGGATTAAATATCACTCCCGCATCTTGCATGTTTTGGCGAAGTTCTTTGGCATTTTTTCCCGTGTCCCCATGCTGTGCAAGGAAAATCGAATCCCACGGCGAAGGTTGTTCGAGACCTTCGCCAAAACCAGGAAGGCGATCTGGTACAGAACAAATTTCACCCTTTGGAGAATTGATATTATTTGGATCGAGAGCCGGATCTGGAGTTACCGGAAATCCTGGGAGAGGATCAGGAATTAAAACTGGCCCGCTCTCTTTATTGATATTATTCGGATCTAAATCAGGCTTTGGCCCAATCTCAATTGGAGGTTGATCATTTGTGCCCTCCTGATTTAGATAAGGTCTATAAAATCTGTATCAGCCTAGGTCAATAAGACTTTTCCCGTCGTTCTTAAACGAGTTGCGGAGCCGTGACAAAAATTCTCTATCCAGTGTCTTGGCATTTCTCAAGTTCTCCAAGTCTTCGCGTTGCTTGGCTAGTTCTCGGAGCGTCCAAGGGTGATTGACAATCTCCTTATCAAGGATTTTTAATATGTCGTCAGGCCCTCCCTCCATGAATAAATATTCCAAATAAAGAGCGAAGTCAATTGTTCTCAAAGCACAATTCACTACCTCGATAATACAGCTCAGAGAAGGAGCGAGACATGCATCTAAAGTGTAAATAATTGCTATCACTGCTTCCCGCGCCTGCCCGTCGTATCTAGATTCTGAGAAATCCTCAGAATCGGGCATTACATCTTCACTCTCACAAGCATCTCTTAATTGGCGGATTCTTGCCGCATCCACTGGTTTTCCTTGCAAAATTTGCCAAACTTCATCCAGCGCCGTCCGTAACATAGAGATATTTCCCCAATTTTCCGTCCGATAAAAAGCGGCATAGTTGGGAAGCAACCTCTCACAAATAGAAGCGGCAAACGCAATTATATGAGGGTTTGGCAGTGCCTCTATTCCACTTTCCAAGTCATCTAATCTGAGAGGATACTCGAAAGGATTTTCAGCCATTTGATTTTTCCTTTGGATTTATTGCCGATTTTTCCTAGCCTGTCCCGGCCTTCCACTAGGTGGCTGTAGCGGACTGCCTGCTCTAACATTCTCTTCATCCATAAGTTTCGCACAGTTCGGGCAAATATCATGACTTGTCGCGATTATATCAACTTTTACTCCGTGCAAACGAGCCCATTCAATTATTATCCTCTGTGCATGAGGGTTTGAGGTTTTATCCACAGCTTTAATAGGGATTTCATCGGATTGTAGTGAGCTTTGTTGTTTGAGCGTTAAATATCCCCTTCTATAATTGGTAGTTACCACCTTTTGACGCTCACCATTCTCATCTATTACTACACCTACTGCGTATGTGCTTTGTTGTGCAGATCTTTTTCCTGCTGCCAGACCAATCTCGATGGCCCTGGGTCGCAAGGCTTTCTCATCATCTGACAGTTTATCAGGATCGTACTCAATTGGAAAAAGCCAATCTTCTGCCCAAGGTTGTTCGAGACCTTCGCCAAAACCGGGCAAACGATCAGGTGCAGAACAAATTCCCCCGTGAGTGCCCCCATCTTGATCTAAACCAGATCCAGGCCCAGGAAATGGGGGTATTGGTAATGGTTCAGGTAGGGGCCTGGGATTGGGAGTAGGAATAACATTCTTCTCTGAACCGGGAGGGTCTAGAGGATATGTAAGTGGTTCTGGTGGCTGTGGTGGAAAAGTGTCAACAAACGGATTTAAGCTTTCAGAATTGAGAGAGCGATTTATCTGGTCTAAGGCATACAATATCCCTATTCCTGCAAAAGCGATAGCAGCAACAGGTATTACTGCAAGCGGAATCGCAAACTCCCCTGATGGGTCTGTGTCATTTGTAGGACTATTCCCCACATACCGGTACAGATTGACATCCCCACCGGCAAACCCAATCGGGTCCTCACTAATAAATCTTCCTACCCCTGCATCATAATAACGCGCCCGGTAGAAAGAAAGCCCCGTCTCCTCATCCAACTCCCGCCCCGTATAACCAAAGCGGAAGTCCACATTCGGATTCGTCTCACCCGTTACCTTCCCAAAGCTATCATACGTGAGGTGATTTTGTAAAGCCCCCGCCTCATTAACCAAATCCCGCACTGTCCCCTGATTATCTGTCAGCGCCCACAGCACCTGGCCCGAAGCACTTTCATCCGCCAAAATCTGGTCAATTACCGGCCCGTGCAAATAGCGGTGAGTCTGATTCCCACTCCCATCAAACGTCAGAGCAATGTGCTCCCCGTCATAGACCAAACGCTCCACTGATGGCAGGGCCGGCCCCCCTCCATCCCCATCTATCTCCTTCCCAATGCGCCGGTCAAAAACATCGTAAACATACTCAACTGACTTAATTATACCGCCACTGCTATTTTTAGTCACAGCAGCAATCAACCGGTTGCGGTAATCCCAGCTGTACTCCGTTACCTCACCCGTAGCAATCTTAACCCGCTTAGTCCGGTTCCCCTCAGCATCATACTCGTAATTGTAAACTCCATCTGACTTCAGCTGGTTATTCGCCAGAGTCTGGTATCCCGTATTAGTGCGGTTGCCATTCCCGTCATAACTATAAACCTCATCATTTTGGTAACTGTGGTCTGTACCCGTCACCTGGTTGCGGTCGTCATAGCTGTAGTTGCTGCTGCCATCGCTAGAAGCAAACTGAGCAATCCGGCTAGCCGCATCGTAACTCCAATTATAATTCGCAAACGTCGCCGTCCCTTTGCGATGAGTTAATTGAGTCAGCCGTCCCGCACTGTCATAAGTATAGCCGGTAGTCGCCACCTGTTGCGTCCCCGCCAAATCGCTGTAGCGAGAGACACCCGTCATCTGGCCAGCAGCATCATAGGCCATGTCCACTCGTTTGCTCGCTACCCCATTCCCGCTTTGAGTAATTCGAGTAACGCGGTTGAGAGGATCGTAAGTGAAAAATTCACTCCCCTTTACCTGACTGTTAATTGTATCAGCTACGGACAGCAAATTGTTGGCACTATCATAAGTATAGCTCAACAAGACATTCGGCGCAAAAGGCGTCCCCGCATTACTCACCGCAGTCACGCGACCGGCATCATCGTAAGTATAGTCATAAGTCGAGTCCGGGTCGCTAACAGTATCAAGCTGGTCCGCCGCATCGAAAGTATAAGTAATTGTGCGGGCGGCATTTCCACCGGCATCCAGCCACTGCTCAGAAGAAAGCCGGTTAAGCTCATCATAGACAAACTTGCGGACGCGATTATTGCGGTCAGAAGCTGTCAGCTGGTTGCCGGCGGCATCATAAGTGTAAGCACGCTTTAGCCCCAGCTGATTAGTTTCCTCAACCAGCCGGTCCAAATCATCGTAAGTGAACGCCGTAGTGTTCAGACCTGGGTCAGTGACAGAAAGGACATTGCCGACAGCATCATAAGCTGTGGCCGTCGTTTTGTTGAGAGCGTCCGTAAACGCAATTTGGCGATTTAGAGGGTCGTAGTTATAGCGAGTGACGTGCCCCAAAGCATCCGTGACCGCAATCGTATTGCCATTGGCATCATATTCTGTCCCAATCGTCTGACCCAGAGGATCTCTAACAGAAGAAAGCCAGTTGCGACTGTTATAAGTGTACTCAGTAGTGCGCCCCAGTTCATCAGTGACAGCAATCAGATTGCCTATAGCATCATACTTGGCAGCCGTTGTTTTCAAAAGCGCATCAATCGTGCCGGTGCGCCGGTTTAGCCCATCATAGACATACTGTGTTTTCCGTCCCAGCGCATCAGTCACTGACAGCTGGTTGCCGGCGGCATCATACGTGTAGGCAGTGGTGTGCGAGAGGGGATCTGTAACGCTCTTGCGGCGATTTCGAGCGTCGTAAATAAAAGAAGTCGTGCGTGTCAGTTCATCGGTAATAGCAGTCAGATTGCCGGCACCGTCGTAATCAAACGCAGTAATGCCATTCAACGCATCGGTGCTTTGGGAAAGCCGGTTGCGATTGTCGTATGCGTGCAGAGTGGTTCGCCCGAGTTGGTCAGTTTCAGCAATAACATTGCCGGCGGCATCGTAACTCATGGCAAAAACGCCATTTAAGGCATCGATTTCCTGAATCAGCCGGCCTAAATCGTCATACTCGTACTCAGTCCTGTGCCCGTTAGCATCAATTTGGGCAACCATTTGATTCGCCGCATCGTACTCAAAAATCGTCGCCTTCCCCAGCGGGTCAATCAGCCGAATCAACCGACCGCGAGCGTCGAAAACCATATTAGTCCGGTTCCCATTCGCATCGAAAGTGGAACTGACGTTATTGTCGAAATCATACCGCATCTTATCCCGCGAACCATCGGGATTGACAGTTTCAATCAAACGATTCCGACTGTCATAGCGACTCTCAGTTTTCCGCCCCAATGGGTCAACCACCAGCACCTGATTCCCCGACTGATCGTAAGTATAAGAAGTCACCGGCTTAGTTTGAGGTCCACTGCCATCCGGGTCAGCTTCAACCATCCTCACCAGCTGGTTCATCACATCATATTCGTACTCCGTCCGATTGCCATTCTCATCAATCATAGCAGTCTGATTGCCGGCATCGTCATACTCCATCCGCTGCACCGCCTCATCCGGAGTCCCTTTTGCAAAAGTCGTTTTAACCAGCCGGTTCATGGCATCGTACTCATACTCCATCCGATTGCCATTCTCATCAATCATAGCAGTCTGATTGCCGGCAGCGTCATACTCCATCCGCTGCACCGCCTCATCCGGCGTACCTTTTGCAAAAGTCACCTCAACAAGCCGGCCAAAATTATCATAATCGTAATCCGTCACCCGCCCCAGAGGGTCAGTCTCAGTATCAACCAGATTCTTGTCAGTATAAGTGTAGTGAGTGATAACATCATCCCCACCGCCAACAGAACCAACAACCCGAGTTTCAGACAGCGTATTCCCAGTCAGCGTGTCAATTTCATAAAGCGTCTGCCGGCCTAACTCATCCGTCACACTCGTCACCTGATTGAAAATCGGGTCGTAAGTATAACTGCGCTTCCCAGTTCCCCCACCCCCCACAGAATTAGTCGTATTCAGCCTGACAGAAACATTATTGCTGAAACTGTTCCCCGTCACCAAATCCCTGTCGCCATCAAAATCCAGATCCGCCAGCGCCACAGATGCCGGCCCATAACTGACAGCCACATCATTTCCAGCTACAAAAAAGCCATCCCCCTGACCCAAAAGCACCGATACTTTGCTGTCAGAACGATTGGCGATAGCGATATCTTTCTTGCCGTTCCCGTCAGCGTCTCCTACAGCTAGCGCTACAGGTTCAGACCCAACCGTATAATCAGTCTGCGCTCCAAAAGTTCCACTCCCAGAACCCAACCGCACTGACACCTTATTGGTCAAACGATTTGCCGCAATAATATCCGAGTCACCATCACTGTCTAAATCTGACAGCTCCACTGCGGAAATCCCAACCCCAAATGCCACCTGACTCCCAGCTCCAAAAGAGCCATCGCCATCCCCCAACAGCACCGACAAGTTGTCAGAATTGCTATTGGCGCTAACAATGTCAAAGTCGCCATCCCCATCCACATCTCCTATCGCCACACCCACCGGAGTGAACCCAACCGAGTAATCAGTTTCAGGCGCAAAAGTGCCATCTCCATTCCCCAGTCGCACGGATACGCGGTTCAAGGCGGCGCTAGTCGTAACCATGTCTAGATTATCATCCCCATTCAAATCCTCTAAAGCTACAAAGTCAGATCCGACTGCCACCTCGTAGTCAGTAACAGTAAAATTGCCCTCGCCATCCCCCAATAAAACTGAGTAATAGTCACTGTCAAAGCCATAAGCTAAACCAAACCCAGCCACGACAGCATCTTGAAAACCGTCTCTGTTTACGTCTCCCGTTGCAACCGAAAATGGCGCTAACTTGACCGCATACTCACTGTTGGGAGCAAAAGTGCCATCGCCATTTCCCTGCAGCACCGATACGCTGTTAGAACTGCTATTTGCAGTAATGACATCAAAGTCTGAATCCCCATCAATATCTGACACCGCTACCGAAACCGGACTCAAGCCGGTAAAATAATCCCCTCCTAACGCAAATAGCTCACCCGTATTCCCTGTTGGGGACTCAGACGCGCCCGAAATTTCATCAGAAATGCTAATTACATTCCCCTTCTCGTCGTATTCATACTCAGTAACTTGACCCCTGCCATTTTTCCTGTCAGTTACCAGATTCGACTCATTGCGCTCAACACCTGGCAAAAACCCACCGCCATCCCTTGCGGAAACCGCTTGACCGGCACCGTCAAGAATGGTAGACTTCACATTGCCATTCCCATCAGCTTGGCTTGATTCCACATCCCCCAAAGCAAAC
>NZ_KB235948.1:2903403-2903763 GCF_000332335.1 Kamptonema formosum PCC 10802
TCCATCTGACTTCAGCTGGTTATTCGCCAGAGTCTGGTATCCCGTATTAGTGCGGTTGCCATTCCCGTCATAACTATAAACCTCATCATTTTGGTAACTGTGGTCTGTCCCCCTCACCTGGTTGCGGTCGTCATAGCTGTAGTTGCTGCTGCCATCGCTAGAAGCAAACTGAGCAATCCGGCTAGCCGCATCGTAACTCCAATTATAATTCGCAAACGTCGTCGTCCCTTTGCGATGAGTTAATTGAGTCAGCCGGCCCGCACTGTCATAAGTATAGCCGGTAGTCGCCACCTGTTGCGTCCCCGCCAAATCGCTGTAGCGAGAGACACCCGTCATCTGGCCAGCAGCATCATAGGCCAT
>NZ_KB235948.1:2903863-2910456 GCF_000332335.1 Kamptonema formosum PCC 10802
GCATATCCCGCCCGATTGGGAAGCGACAGAGGAGCCGGTGTTGTGAATACCATTTCTCCTGGCTGAATCGTCACCACTACATCGGGATGCAAGTTAGATGGCAAAGCAGCCGGTGTTAATTCCGCCGGCACTTCAGTTATGCTAAGCTGTCCTGTATAGGGATTTACCTGCTGGTTTTTCAAAGAACCCGCCGCCACAAATACAGACGCCCCCGGTATATTAGAAGTTGTTACCGTGACATCCGCCGCCGGCTCAATTGTTTCGGCATTCGCCGTGTCAATTGGCGGCAAATAAATAGGCCGGCTGATGACATTGTTGACCCCTGTGTAAACTTCGTGTTCTAATAGCAGTGGCAACTTCTCTGCAATGAACGGATAGGTCACATTCCCGCTAATTCCCTCGCCCCGAACTTTGAGGGTGCTGTCAGGTAACGCCCCCGGAGTTTCTAGTATAAATGAGCCATCTGCTGCGGTGACAGTTTGCAAAGACCCCAGTTCTATAATAACACCGGCAAGCGGTTCTTGTGCCGTATTTTCAATAATCCCAGAAACCCGCGTACTCGTCACTGGGTCTGCTGCGACAGTTAAAGTAACTTCTTGGGGAGTCTCTAGCGCCCCGTCACTGGCGACTAGGGTGAAATTATAGGTGCCAACATCATCGGGTGCCGGCGTGAAAACTAGCTGTCCATTGCCTGTAATTTTGCCTTTGGGAAGTCGGCTGTCTGACCGAATTGAGTAGATAACTCTATCTCCATTTTCGTCTGTTGCACTGAGGGGAATTTCCAGGCGTTCTCCCGGTTTAACAGTTAGCGCCCCCACAGGATTTAAGTTGGGTGCAGTATTGGGTTCCCCCACAAAAACCGAAGTGATAACCGGCACTACGGAAAAGTTAGGATTGCTGAAGATTACCTCAACCGGCGCGGAAGTTTCCCCCGCATTTACCCCCCCGGGTTTAATCGCATTGCGCAGGTTAATATAAGGCTTGCCGGCGGCATCAACGCCAGAGGCATTTTGCAATTCTACCCCCGCCGGCAGGTTAGCGAAACTGACAGCTACATTGCGACTCGCAGCCGGTCTATTATTGATTACTTGCAAAGAAGCTGTATATAAGCCGGTGGCTGAATTCAGGCGCACATCGCTCAAATTCACCTCCAGCGCCTGAGTTTGAGTGAGGTTGCTTATATTCAGTGCCGGTCCTATTGTAGCCTTCTTCTCCTGTACAGGAAAAATTGGGCTAGCAACCCCTTCCGGATCTGTCGTATCTGTCAAATTATTCACTGAGACGGCACTGCCGGTATCGGTGTCGCCGTTAATGATTCGCAGCAGCAGAAAGCCGGTGGGAATCTCTTGCAAACCCGTCAAGTCAATGCTTACCCTTGACCCATTATAGCGCACCAGTCCTGGAGTAAACTCCGCCTGATTCCCCGCAAGAGAGAATAGAACTTTTCCGGGAGTCTGTCCGTCTAAAAGTGTTGAGTGAGGCGATGCCGTATCCACCAGCCAAACCTGAAATCTATCTTCAGTCAGGGATGTTTTGTCTGTCGTGTCAAATTGAGCGTCTAGTTCAAATTCCAGGGTGCGAGAGCCCAAAGTATGGCCTAATTGTATAGGAATTGCTGTTTCTGTCAGCCAACTGTCTCGCTCATGCAGTATAATAGAGTTGGCGGTTTCTGCCGCCCAGCCGGTGCTGCCTTGTTTGCGGATTAAAAAGTTTTCTGTGACTGAGAAATCCACAGACTGTGAAGCCTGGTTGCCGGCTGTGTCAGTTGCAATCACCCCAATATTGTGGTCGCCTAGCCCTAACCCATTAGCAGCAATCGCGGCGTCAAACTGTCCCGCTGCACTCACAGGCACTGGGGATGAACTACCGCCATCTAAGGAGTATTGAACATTGGGAACTCCCCCACCGGTATCGCCGGCTGAACCAATCAGCCGCGCTGTGGAACTGTGCGCCCAACCGGCAATCGGCGCTGTTAAGGAGAGAGAGGGTGCTGCCGTGTCAATTGTAACAGTTAGTGGTGCGGAGGACGCCAGCACACTGCCCGCAACATTTAAGGCCCTCGCTACTATAATATGTGGGCCATCTGTCAGGGGAATTGAGGTAATTTCTCTGGGATTGCTGCTTGTGGTTTCTCCTACCAATTGCCCGTCTGCATACAGCCGCACTTTCGCCACTAGCGCCAGCGTTCCCGTCAAGGCGTCTATCCTAAACGTGGGCGTACTGTCATTGGTTATATTGTCGGTGTTGCTGGCACCGCTGTCGCTGGATGACAGTAAATCTAGACCGATAGTTAGTAGAGGGGGCAGCAGGTACTGGGGGAGTGAGGGATCTCTGAACTGGGGCAAGAAGAAAGCCCCCTCATCGGTTTCAGGGAAGTTCAATAAATTGCTGGAATCGCTCTCAGCTCCCGATGGAATCCATTGAGTGCCAATCTCTAGCTCCCCGGTCCCGCCTGACGGGAAGGCCAACAAATTTTCCCCAGTGTTTGGTTCCATCTCAAATCTACCCCTGACTCCTCACTTGATGATGCCGGTGGGTTTGGCTTTTAGCAGCCCTCACCCGACACCTGCTAGTTCTGCTTGCCTTTTTGTGGCTCAACTTTTTTTACTATAACACCTTTTCTCAGCTTTTGTTGGGAATTTATGTTAATTTATTTTACGGGTTTTAGTGCCGGTGAATTTCTCTCACTTCAGGGTTTGTTAATGTTTGTGAAAAACTTGGGAAGTGTAAAGAGTTTGTCTGGGCTCAAGAACCAGACAGTGATAGAATCAAGGGTTTTTGAAAGACTGGGCAAAAGTAGGGCTTTCTAGGACTGCGGAAATTAAAGCCCTTACTCCTTGCAGGGGCAGGTTTTTTGGTTTGCTTGCTTGGGGCGTGAATCAAGCCGAACCACATCCCTGTAACCTTTCCCCCGCGATCGAGCTCCCGTACTCCCCCGCTTAAAACCCCGCCCCAGCTATTCCTGACGCCGGTAATCCCCAGACTTGCCGCCGGTCTTGCTCAACAGCCGAATCGATTCAATCTCGATGGACTTGTCTAGGGCTTTGGCCATGTCGTAGAGGGTGAGCGCCGCCACAGAAACCGCTGTCAGCGCTTCCATTTCCACGCCGGTTTCTGCCTTGGTGACAACTTCCGCTTCGATCTGATATCCTGGAAGTCGCGGGTCAGCCAACAGCCGCACCTCTACTTTGTGCAGGGGTAAGGGATGGCACAGGGGAATCAGCTGGGCCGTCTGCTTGGCGGCCATGATGCCGGCAATCCTTGCCGTTCCCAAAACATCCCCTTTGGGGGCGTTACCGGCTTGGATGGCCTCGAAAGTGGCCTCGGACATCCGCACAAGACCGGCTGCTACAGCGTGCCGGTGAGTGGCCAGCTTTGCGGAAACGTCCACCATGCGGGCTTCGCCTGCTGCGTCCAGGTGGGTCAAGCCACCCTCCGCCGGCAAATTTGAAGAATTTGAAAAAAGTTCTTGCATTTTTTCTTTCGGCTGTGCTACTATAAATTTCTGTGAGCGGAAGACAGCAAATCGCGCTGGCAGCTCCAACCAGGGCTTGTAGCTCAGTGGACTAGAGCACGTGGCTACGGACCACGGTGTCGGGGGTTCGAATCCCTCCTAGCCCGTTTCACAGAGTGCCCAGTGTTGAGTGGGGAATTTTACCCAACCCAACACTGGGCACTTTCGATCTTTCACGACTTGTCGAAGGCATAGATATCTTTGCCGCGACCTGTGGCGAACCTCAGGGAGTGGGCCAAGTCTTTGCTGGACTGGGTGATGAAGAGGATGAGTGCCAACAATGCCAAACCGGCAGCAATGGCAAACATATTCCTGTAGCCGGTGACCTCGGCAATCGCCCCCAAGATGGGGCCGGCAAGCGCCAGCCCCAAGTCAAACCCGCCCACGCACAGGGAGAAAAACCGGCCTCGCTGTTGCGGGCCGCAGCGGTCAGCGACTAGGGCCACGATCGTTGGGATCAGCGTACCGGACGCAGAACCTTCCAGCCAGGCGGCAAGCAAAAAGGCAGCGGGACTGTTAGACCCCCACAGGGCCAGCATCGCCGCAGTGTAGCAAACTAGACTGCAGGCGATCGGCAGCCCCCGACCGTAGCGGTCTGACGCCCGACCGGTGAATAGTCGCGCGCTAAAACTGGCCACGGCAGCAGCGGTGTAGAACAGACCGGCATTTAAATTGACCCCGGTTTCTTTGATAAACAGCGGCATGTAGGTACTGAGCGTGCCAAATACCAGACCGACCGCCAGCATCACGAGCGTGGGAATCCGCAGGCGAGGGCTCCACAACAGCTGCCAGAACTTTTCCCTCTCTGGGGAACTGGAGGGAAGCCCACCGCTGCTTGCAGCGCTTGCCTCTTTGGCGGCGTTCTGTCTCTCTGGTCTGCCGGCTGCATAAGTGCCCGGTTCCCTCACCTGGTTTACACAGAGTAGCGCCAGCGCTCCCAGACTCGCCGCCATCAGAAACAGCGGCGGGTAGCCGGCTGACTCCTGCAAAAATCCCCCAACTGCCGGCCCGATGGCCACACCAATGGGATTGCTGAGGCTCATGTAGCCAATGATTTCCCCCCGCTGGCGCGGTGGGGACAAATCGGTGACTAGGGCGCTGTAGCCGGTGGTAAAAGCAGCAACGCTGATGCCGTGGAACGCCCGGATGGCTATCAGCCCGGGAATGGATGTCACAACCAGGTAGCCGAGCGGTGCTGTCGCCGCCACACCGGCACCCAACAGCAACACTATCTTCCGCCCCTGCCGGTCTGCCAGTGGCCCCAACCAAGGCCGGGACGGCAGCAGTCCCAGGGCAAACGCCCCCATCACTAAGCCAATTTGTTGCTTTGTCCCGCCCACATGCTGGACATAGAGGGGCACCGTTGGCAGCAACGAAGCGATGTTGCACCAGAACAGCAAGCCGGCGGCAAATAAAATCACCAGGCTGCGTCGCTGGTTCGGTTCGAGTGTGCTAAAGACTTTCAAAGCTCTGAGTTTATTATCAAAAGATTTTATCCCGCTAGCCTAGCGGCTTCGCAGGGGGAGCGGGCTGCCGGCACAGCCGGTGCCTTCTCCCTTCCTAGTGTGCCGCAGCTTAATTTGTTAAGCCATGTTAACAAATTAGCGTCTGGGGATCGGGAAAATGTGAAGCCGGCAGGTCCGACATTCAGCATGCCAGCTTTATACTACAGATATAATACACTAAGTACTCAAACTGGATGGGGGTGCGTTAAGCTGTTACGCTTTTAATATGCTTATTGAAAAAAGGAGGCATAGCCGACCGAGGCTTGTTAGCAGGCAAATCCTGGGCACGAGGGATAGAGATGGATCGGATAAATTAAATGCGCAATAGCTTAATCGCAATCCCTACTGCTCAGCAGCAGGCTCAACCACCTCTCGGACGCGATAGATGGGGCGTCCCTGGGACTCGTGATAGGTGCGCATCAGCAGTTCCGCCATCAGTCCAAAGCTGAACAGCTGCACGCCGGTGACGAGCAGCAGCACCGCCAAAATCAGCAAAGGCCGGTTGCCAATACTCTGGCCTAACCCCAGTTTCAGAAAGGTGAGATAGAGCCCTAACAGCGTCCCCAATATCATAGAAATCAGGCCAAAAAGCCCGAAAACGTGCATCGGGCGGGTGAGGAACTTTTTCAGGAAGAAAATGGTGAGCAAGTCCATCAGCACCCGGAAGGTGCGGCCCAAGCCATATTTGCTGCGACCGTACCGGCGGGGGTGGTGGCGCACGGGCATCTCGGCTATTCTCGCCCCTTCAATATAAGCCAGCGCCGGCAAAAACCGGTGCAACTCGCCGTAAAGGTTCATGTCCGATACCAGCTCAGACCGGTAGGCTTTCATGGAGCAGCCGTAGTCGTGCAATGGCACGCCGGTGACTCGCCCAATCAGCATGTTGGCGATTTTGGAAGGCAGCAGGCGGGTGAGTTTGGCATCCTGCCGGTTTTTGCGCCAGCCACTCACGAGGTCATAGCCTTCGTCTAACTTGGCCACGAGCAGCGGGATGTCCGCTGGGTCATTTTGCAAGTCGCCATCCAAGGTGACAATTGCCCGCCCCCGAGCGTGGTTAAAACCGGCTGCCATCGCGGCAGTTTGGCCATAGTTGCGGCGCAGCAGCACCGCTCGCAAATCTGAGCGGGTGCGCGCTAGTTGTTTTAGCAATTCGGCTGAGCCATCCTTGGAGCCATCATCGACGCAGATGATTTCGTAGCTCAGCTGGTTTTCCGTTAGGGTGGTGGCGATTGTCTCAATCAGCTGGGGCAAGCTTTCCACTTCGTTGTAAATTGGCACCACCGCTGACACGTCAGGGATGGCTTGTGCCTTGGCGCTTGGGGCTGCCGGTGTTTCAGAAAATAAGGAAATGTTCATCGATCCCAGGTTGAGATTGATAGTATATTTTCAAGCATCAGTATGACCGGCAAACCGGGACAGGGAAATTTGGACATGGAGCATTGGGCTGGCACCCCCAGCTATTGACAACTAACCGGTTTATTTTGTGTACCAATGGTACACATTTCTAACTTCCGGAAGAAAGCATATATACAAAACTGGGATTCCGGGTTTTGTAAAAGCCATTCTTTCGGATA
>NZ_KB235948.1:2910556-2911448 GCF_000332335.1 Kamptonema formosum PCC 10802
CGATCCCAGGTTGAGATTGATAGTATATTTTCAAGCATCAGTATGACCGGCAAACCGGGACAGGGAAATTTGGACATGGAGCATTGGGCTGGCACCCCCAGCTATTGACAACTAACCGGTCTATTTTGTGTACCAATGGTACACATTTCTAACTTCCGGAAGAAAGCATATATACAAAACTGGGATTCCGGGTTTTGTAAAAGCCATTCTTTCAGATACCCTGAGATTTCAAGGAGTTTCGCCATCCTTGGGGATGGGGGCAAGCCGGCAAAAAGGGCATGGGGGAATGGGGGATGGGCCATTGGGCCTGGCTCTGGCACCCCCAGCTATTGACAACTAACCGATCTATTTTGTGTACCAATGGTACACATTTCTAACTTCCGGAAGAAAGCATATATACAAAACTGGGATAAACTCGGGGTTTTGTAAAAGTCATTCTTTCGGATATCCTGAGATTTTATGGAGTTTCGCCATCCTTGGGGATGGGGGCAAGCCGGCGAAAAGGGACATGGGGGAATGGGGGATGGGCCATTGGGCCTGGCTCTGGCACCCCCAGCTATGGACATGGGGGAATGGGGGATGGGCCATTGGGCCTGGCTCTGGCACCCCCAGCTATTGACAACTAACCGGTTTATTTTGTGTACCAATGGTACACATTTCTAACTTCCGGAAGAAAGCATATATACAAAAACTGGGATAAAACTCGGGGTTTTGTAAAAGCCATTCTTTCGGATACCCTGAGATTTGATGGAGTTTCGCCATCCTTGGGTATGGGGGCAAGCCGGCAAAAAGGGACATGGGGGAATGGGGGATGGGCCATTGGGCCTGGCTCTGGCACCCCCAGCTATTGACAACTAACCGGTTTATTTGTGTACCAATGGTACACATTTCT
>NZ_KB235948.1:2911548-2911871 GCF_000332335.1 Kamptonema formosum PCC 10802
AGCTATTGACAACTAACCGATCTATTTTGTGTACCAATGGTACACATTTCTAACTTCCGGAAGAAAGCATATATACAAAACTGGGATAAACTCGGTTTTTTGTAAAAGTCATTCTTTCGGATACCCTGAGATTTTAAGGAGTTTCGCCATCCTTGGGGATGGGGGCAAGCCGGCAAAAAGGGACATGGGGGAATGGGAGATGGGCCATTGGGCCGGGCTCTGGCACCCCCAGCTATTGACAACTAACCGGTTTATTTTGTGTACCAATGGTACACATTTCTAACTTCCGGAAGAACGCATATATACAAAACTGGGATAAACTC
>NZ_KB235948.1:2911971-2912406 GCF_000332335.1 Kamptonema formosum PCC 10802
TACCCTGAGATTTGATGGAGTTTCGCCATCCTTGGGTATGGGGGCAAGCCGGCAAAAAGAGATATTGGGGAATGGGAGATGGGCCATTGGGCCTGGCTCTGGCACCCCCAGCTATTGACAACTAACCGGTTTATTTTGTGTACCAATGGTACACATTTCTAACCTCCGGAAGAAAGCATATATATAAAACTGGGATAAACACCCGGTTTTGTAAAAGCCATTCTTTCGGATACCCTGACATTTGATCGAGTTTCGCCATCCTTGGGTATGGGGGCAAGCCGGCAAAAAGAGATATTGGGGAATGGGAGATGGGCCATTGGGCCTGGCTCTGGCACCCCCAGCTATTGACAACTAACCGGTTTATTTTGTGTACCAATGGTACACATTTCTAACTTCCGGAAGAACGCATATATACAAAACTGGGATAAACTCGGG
>NZ_KB235948.1:2912506-2936469 GCF_000332335.1 Kamptonema formosum PCC 10802
GGGCAAGCCGGCAAAAAGAGATATTGGGGAATGGGAGATGGGCCATTGGGCCTGGCTCTGGCACCCCCAGCTATTGACAACTAACCGGTTTATTTTGTGTACCAATGGTACACATTTCTAACCTCCGGAAGAAAGCATATATACAAAACTGGGATAAACACCCGGTTTTGTAAAAGCCATTCTTTCGGATACCCTGACATTTGATCGAGTTTCGCCATCCTTGGGTATGGGGGCAAGCCGGCAAAAAGGGACATGGGGAAATGGGTGATGGGTCATTGGGCCTGGCTCTGGCACCCCCAGCTATTGACAACTAACCGGTCTATTTTGTGTACCAATGGTACACATTTCTAACTTCCGGAAGAAAGCATATATACAAAACTGGGATAAATACCCGGTTTTGTAAAAGCCATTCTTTCGGATACCCTGAGATTTGATGGAGTTTCGCCATCCTTGGGTATGGGGGCAAGCCGGCAAAAAGGGACATGGGGGAATGGGGGATGGGCCATTGGGCCTGGCTCTGGCACCCCCAGCTATTGACAACTAACCGGTTTATTTTGTGTACCAATGGTACACATTTCTAACTTCCGGAAGAAAGCATATATACAAAACTGGGATAAACTCGGGGTTTTGTAAAAGCCATTCTTTCGGATACCCTGAGATTTTATGGAGTTTCCCCATCCTTGGGTATGGGGGCAAGCCGGCAAAAAGGGACATGGGGGAATGGGGGATGGGCCATTGGGCCTGGCTCTGGCACCCCCAGCTATTGACAACTAACCGGTTTATTTTGTGTACCAATGGTACACATTTCTAACTTCCGGAAGAAAGCATATATACAAAACTGGGATAAACTCGGAGTTTTGTGAAAATCATTTAATCGTAAACTGTGAAACAGAGTTCCTAACCTGATTGGCGAGCGAGGGGGGGAGAGATTTTCATCCGGCGGGGAGATGTCAGGGGTTTTGTCAAGAAAGCCAGTTTGTTGGAGACACCGGCTTTCTCAATTGTCCCGAAGCGGATTTTGGACTCCCCTGTGATGAACTCAATCTAAAATCTCAAATCTCACATCTCCTTTTGGGGAAATAGCTGGCGGTGACGCGACCGGCACCCCGCAGCTGCCGGTAATAGGCACAGCTCACCTCATCCCCTTCTGCCGAGAGGACGTCCGTGCCAATGCCGTTGCGCCCCTGGGTTTTTCCGGAACTGTGGATGTAGCGCCCCTCTCCCAGATACAGCCCTACATGGGTGGCTTTGTGCGCCGGCCCGAAAAACACCAGATCCCCAGACTTCAAAGAGGCCAGGGCCACCGGCACCGCGAACGCCTCCTGCTGGTAAGCATCCCTCGGCAGCCAAATTCCCGCTGAAACAAAAGCCGCTTGCACCAGTCCCGAACAGTCGTAGTTTGGCCCCACCGTGCCGCCCCAGAGGTATTCGTTGGGCGTTTGCATGGCGGCGCGAGTGAAGGCAATCACTTGAGGCAACCGCTCTTTTATTTCTATTTCAGAGAGCGAGTGGGGTTGATAGGGGCTCACCGCCGGCTCCAGAAGGTGAAGGTCCCGGATGGCCAGCCAGCCGGGATAGTCATCCTCAGACAGCTGGACGTTAATGCCGGTGCGGGCGATATCCTCCGCATCGGCGAAAGGCAGGGATAGAATTCGCAACTGCCGTCCGCAGGCGGCTTGAGTTGCCAAACGATCGCATCTGGGAGAATCATAGAGGTTCAGGTTTGCTGAACAGCGGTACTCACACTCACTTAAGGAAGCGGAGTTAGAAGTCTGGGTTGCTTGCAGCTGGGCCAGAGAAACCATGTCCGTGATTGTTTACTGCTGATTGTGGACTGTTGATTGTGCGCTGTCGCTTGTTCCTCCTTCTTTGCTCACGCTCGTGCAACCGCTTCCCCTGCAACTGCTTACCCGTTAGCCATTACTAGGGTGATTACACATGATAGCGTTTTTCCGTCAAGACGAACAATTAGATGCCTTTGGCACCGGCGTGCTGGAGGCAACCTGGAAGCAATTTCCCAAATTAGCGCCCAGTCAAATCGCCATCACATGGATAGTTTACGATCCGCCGGTGCCGGTGAATACAGGCGGAGCCCTCTCGCCGGAAGCTTTCTGGCAGCATCCCGTGCGCGGGGTTAGCTATCGCGGCGACGAGCGCATCTACCCAGCGAGTGTGGTCAAGCTGTTCTATCTCGTGGCGGTGCACGAGTGGATGGAAAAAGGCATGATCCAGCCTTCTGCTGAGTTGGACAGAGCCATCCGGGATATGATAGTCGATTCCAGCAATGACGCCACCGGTCTGGTGGTGGATGTGCTCACCGGCACCACCGGCGGTCCGGAATTGCCGCCGGGACCATTTGAAACCTGGAAAGCCCAGCGCAATATCGTTAACCGCTACTTCCAGTCCTTGGGCTGGCCTGAGTTGGAGAAGATTAACGTTAACCAAAAAACCTGGTGTGATGGGCCTTACGGTCGGGAGCGAGCCGCCTTGGGCGAGTTGATGGAAAATCGCAATATGCTGACCACAAATGCCGCCGCGCGCCTGACGCACAGTATTATTGGGGGGGTGGCTGTCTCGTCGGCCCGCTCGCAAGCGATGATGGATCTGATGAAGCGCAGTCTTGACCCAGCGGATCTGGAAGCTGACCCAGAAAATCAGGTCACGGGTTTCTTGGGTGCCGGTGTGCCCCAAGATGCCGGCGTCTGGTCTAAAGCCGGTTTAACCAGTCAAGTCCGCCACGACGCCGCTTACATTGAGCTGCCTGACCGGCCACCCTATCTGCTGGTCGTGTTTACCGAAGGCAAGGATCACAGCAAGAACGAAGCGATTTTGCCTTTTGTCTCCCAGCAAGTCGCTGCCTCTGTGGAACGCCTCAGCTAGCTGTCTGTGAAATTCCCCAAAAGCTCGCCCTCGAGACCGAACATGTTCGGTCTCCACTCTCCCAGCGATCGCGCACCCCCTCCGGCGCGTCCGGGCTGGGATGGATGGGCTTTCTATCCTCATTGGTACGGAGAAGGAGGGATTCGAACCCTCGGTGCGGAGTTACCTGCCGCACAACAGATTAGCAATCTGCCGCTTTCGACCGCTCAGCCACCTCTCCTCGGCTCACAAGTATTTATAGTAGCACACCTTTTTTCCGCAGTGACAAGCAAGTTGAAAAATTTTTTTTCGGCGCTTTTGTGGCCATTCCTGCCGCTCCGCCGCTGGGCCGGCCCGGAGTCTGGCCCAGAGTCCAGGCTATGTGGGCTGGGCTAGGTGCCTGCCGGTGCCGGCGTTCCAGGAAAGCCCGTCCCTCATTCCGGGGCGGGGCGGGACGCGCCCCTACCGCCTGGGAACGCCATCCGGTCGGCTCTGCCTCCTTTGGGCAGATATAGCACTACCCACTAAGGGAACGGACATTAGAGCTTGAGGTTGAAGGGAACGCCTGCCCTACGCCTATCCTAGAAATATAAGTGCCCTACGTCGGGACTTCCTAGGAGAGGCGATCATTCCGACGAGCGTGTCCGAATCTAAGTGAATATTGCTATATCTCGGCGCTCACCCGCCCCTGCAAGCAATCAGTGCCTGCCAATGTCACTGGACAGTTGGCTGTTTCTCAGCTGAAAGCTGGCCCACCGGCACGCGGGGCAGCCGGTGCTTGAAGCCGCACAGAATCTCCCAGGAAATCGTTCCCAGTTTGGCAGCCCAGTCCTCGGCACAGATTTGACTCGCACCATCACACCCGAGGAGAGTCACGACTTCACCGACTTGCAAATCGGGAATGCTGCTGGCATCGAGCATCATTTGATCCATTGTAATCGCTCCCACTTGGGGCACCATTTGGCCCCGGACTAACACGCTCATTTTGTTGGAAAGGTTGCGGGGAACGCCGTCAGCATAGCCAATGCCCACCACAGCGAGGCGCATCTCTTTGCTGGCAATAAATTGATATCCGTAGCTGACGCCGGTTCCCGCTTCCAGCGTCTTGACTTGCGTCACCCGCGCCTTGACTTGCAGCACCGGCTGCAGGTCTACTGTCTGTTTGAGATGTTCTGCTGGGTAAAGGCCGTAAATGGCCAGCCCGACGCGCACCATGTCCAGGTGCAGGGCGGGGTCTGTTAGCGTCGCAGCTGAGTTGGCAAAGTGCAGGCGAGGCAGGGGAATGCCGACGGCTTGCAAAAGCCCGATCGCAGCCTGAAACCGCGCCTGCTGCTGCTGCATGCCGGTGGGGTCCGGACTGTCTGCTGTGGCGAAGTGGGAATAGATACTGGCAATCGTCAGATTGGGCAGACGCCGCACCAGCCCGACAAACTCAGCCACCTGCTGCCACGGCACACCCAAGCGAGACATGCCGGTGTCTATCTTCAGGTGCACCGGCACGGACTGGTTGAGCGACTCTAGTGTCTCAGAAAAAACGAGAGCTTGCTGCGGCGTGCACAGGGTGGGCTGCAACCGCCAGCGAACCTGCGCGCGGATTTGCTCTGGGGTGTTAGTAGCGCCCAAAACCAGCACCGGCGATTGTATCCCCGCCTCTCGCAGTTCAATCCCTTCTGGAATAGTCGCCACCCCCAGCCAACTCGCACCGGCAGCGAGCGCCGTCTGGGCCACCGTCACCGCACCGTGCCCGTATGCGTCCGCCTTCACCACCGCCATCAGTTCCGTCCGGGGCGACAGTAGGCGCTTGAACTCCCGCACGTTGCTGGCGATCGCCGGCAAGCTAATTTCCACCCACGCCCGATCGCACCGCATCGATGCCAGACTCGGACTCCGCTCCCAACTAAGCATTTCCACTCACTCCTCTTTCACTCACACCACTAAGAACTACACACAATACAAGTCCTCCGGACAGGTACAGCCCACTGCGGGGCGGCAGAAGTTTTTTACCCGCTCCCAGACTGGTATCTGAGACGGGGTTGGGGTTGAATCCACCGGCAGAAGTCTGGGGGCGAGTCAAGAGTGTTTCTCGATCCTCCAGATCCCCCGCTCTCGATATGCGGGAAGATGGAACGGGCAACCTATTTCTGCTACCCAGCACAAAAGACAGCCTGTCCTGTTGATTTTAGATTTTAGATTTTAGACTGGGTGAGAACTTTTAGGCTTTATCTTTTGCTGTGCTCTGTCAGAGCCCCACAGCCGGTTCAATTTCACCTCAATCAACCGGATACCATCTCAACAAAGCCGTTTGTTTGCGCCCAGCGCTCGCTTGTATCCCCTTTTTGTCAATGTTTGTCAGGGTGGGGGCCGGTTGCAGGGTGCGTTCCCCTGCGCAAAACGCACCCCCTTGACATTTTCAATTTTACAGTGTATGGAGGCTAGAGCGAGCCGGTGGGTCGGAGGCGGGCCGGTGCGTCGCTTTTCCATCCCTGACAGGGATTGATCTCGAAGCGGCCCAAAGGGCTATGCAGCAAGAAAATCCGCAGCCCCACAGCCCCAAGTCCCTCACTGCTGTCTGTTGCGCCCGCAATCGTCGGGGTTCGTGCAAATTACAATTAATCAACTAAACTTGATATCCGCCTGTTACCGAAACGCCAAGCTCCACAGGTGCAGTTCCAAGCTCGAACGATGGAGGTCCAAGCTCGACCGATGGACCTCCGCGCTCGAACGATGGACCTCCGCGCTCGAACGATGGCCACCTACGCTCGAACGATGGCCACCTACGCTCGAACGATGGAGTTCAGAACTCGAGCGATGGCGTTATAGCAGTATGCACTTAGGTTAAAACATTAGACCTTCAGTCCCGGCGTTAGCGCAGCGGCGCGTTAGCGCTACGCCTCCCCTACGTCTATATCCCAGTAGTAATATGGGTTAGGACAATAGGAGCCGGAGTGCGGGGGTGCAAAAGAGGCCGAAATGTACGAACCTAAGTGCCTACTGCTATATCAGCGGAGTTGCAGAACAAGGAGACGAAGGGCGACGGCTGCATAGTCCTAGCCAAAGCCAATTAACAGTCAGGGAGAGCGTCGCTTTAAGGCCCTCGATCGCCCAACTCTCAGCAGGCGTGCCAGGATAATAAATGTTTATCTCTAAGCGGTGGGGCGATCCTGTGAATATTGCCGGACATCCGGCATGGGGCATGGGGCATAGGGCATGGGGCATGGGGCATAAAGGCATGGGGCATTGGGTTGATCAACTGTTCTCCCAATCCTTAAAACCTAATCCCTAACCCCTAACCGCCAGTTCAAGGCCAAGAGGAGATGGCCATTTATCTCCTGACCGGCAGCCGGACTGCAAGCACTCAGCGACACCGGCGCTTTCCAGCAAAAGTGGCGCTTTCCATCGCTAGGGAGGTTCAAACCCGAAAGCTTGCGAACAACAGAGTACAAGCACTAAGAGGCAGCAATATGAAACACTTTTCCCTCAGCAAGCGTTTCATTAACCGTTTTTTATTTATCTGTGCTATCCTGGTTACTTTTGTAGCAGCGGTACTGTGGAAGCACCCTGAGATGACTGAGCGGTCGGGTGCCGTGCCGGTGGAGCCCGAGCCGGTGGGAATTGAGGTTAAGGAACCCATTCAGCCGGTGCCGCTGCATATCCAACTCGATGCTGGCAAAGTGGCCCTGGGAGAGAAGCTCTTTTACGATACGCAGCTTTCGCACAATAATACTATCGCTTGCGCGACTTGCCACAACTTTAAGACAGGAGGTACAAATCGAATAGATCGTTCCACCGGCATGAATGGTGCGCTGAGTTCTGTCAACACACCCACCATCTTTAACAGTGGGTTAAACTTTAAACAGAATTGGGATGGCAGCGCCGAGACCCTAGAAGCTCAGATCGATAAAGCAATCTACAACCCCAACGATATGAATTCTAATTGGCCCGAAATTGTCAGCAAGTTGAAGGCATCGCCAGAGTATGTTAAACTGTTTGACCCGCTGTATGCCGGTGACATGAGAGCCGAGAGTATCCAAAATGCGATTGCCACTTTTGAGCGATCGCTCTACACCCCCAATTCCCGCTTTGACAAATTCCTGCGCGGCAATCTTGCTTCTCTCAGCTATGAAGAACAAGAAGGCTATCGCATCTTTAAGGCTTACGGGTGTGCCAGCTGCCACCAAGGGGTGAATGTCGGCGGCAATCTTTTCCAGAAATTTGGGATTATGGGAGATTACTTCGCCGAGCGAGGGAAGGTAACGAAAGCCGATTTAGGGCGCTTTAACGTCACCAGCAACCCGCAAGACAAGTACGTTTTTAAAGTTCCCAGCCTCAGGAACATTACCCTGACATCGCCTTATTTTCACGATGGCTCAGCCAAAACACTGTCAGAGGCAATTGCGGTGATGGCCAAGTATCAGCTGGGACGCCAGCTGTCGCCAGAAGAGATCGACCTGATTGTCAAGTTCCTGACAGCCCTGACCGGTGAATATCAAGGTAAGTCATTATGAGAACTGCCGAGAAAAAAATTGCGCTCGCCTCAATGGCCCTGATTATCTTCAGTTTTTTACTGGGGAAGTCTCTGGCCATTGATTTTAAACAGCACGACCGCTTTAACGAGAATTTGCGCCAGCTCAAAGACATAGATGCCAACCTCAATAACGGCGTTTTTGAATTAAGGTATGGACTGACCTCACACTACGACGGCTTTGTGAAGAGCTTTTTGCAAATAAAAGAGCTGCAAAATGATCTGAAGCGAACTCCCAGCTTTCTCAATGACAGAGGGCGTTCAGAAATCCTGCGCATTTTGGATGAAAGCGCCAATTTACAGGCAGAGAAAGAGCGCTTAATCGAAAAATTTAAGTCCGAGAATGCCGTTCTTAAAAATTCCCTTTACTATTTTCCCGTCTTGATTACAGAACTGGCCGGACAAGCTTCGCGAAAAGGATACGGGGAGTTGGCAGCCCTTCTCAACGACATGCTGCGAGATGTACTGATTTATAACTTGACGGCGAGTGAAGATCTGGCACCAAAAATCAACGGCCAGATTGACCGGCTGCTAGAAAAGCGAGAGGATTACAGTTTGGCGGTGAGCGGTTCAGACCTAGATATGGCCATCGCCCACGCGAAAGTGATTTTACAGAAAAAACCTCAGGTAGATGCGCTGCTGGAAAAGCTGGTTTCCCTGCCTACATCCGAGCGCAGCGAGTCCCTGTACAGAGCTTACAATCACTGCTACGAAAAATCCCTAAAAACGGTGGGCATTTACCGTTTCTTGCTGTATCTATTTTCCACAGTTTTGCTGGCAGTAATTTCCGCTTACATTATCATAAAATTGAGAAAAGCGGGACAGGCAGTGAGCGCCGCAAAAGAAAAACTCCAGGAGGCGCTGTCAGCAACGCAGGAAGCGGAAGAAAAATATCGCAGCATTTTTGAGAACTCGACGGACGGGATTTTCCAGACGACGCGGGAGGAGAAATACCTGAGCGCCAACCCCACCTTAGCCAGCATCTATGGGTACTCCTCACCGGCAGAACTGATGGCCAGCATCACCGAGATCGGCAAGCAACTGTACGCTGACCCCAACCGGCGTGCGGAATTTATTGCCGCCGTGGAACAGCACAATGCCGTCGTGCAGTTTGAATCACAAGTGTATCGCAAAGATGGCAGCATCATTTGGATTTCCGAGAGCGCCCGCGCGGTGCGCGACGCCCGAGGCAACCTGCTTTACTGTGAGGGCACCGTCGAAGACATCACCCACCGCAAACAGATGGAAGCAGTGCTGCTCGCCAGCGAAACCAGACTGCGAATGCAGCAGGCGGCGCTAATGGAACTGGCGCGGTGCCAGCCCCTGCACACCGGCGACCTGAGCGCGGCGCTGCGGGAGATTGCCGAAACAGGGGCTTACACCCTGGGCGTGGAGCGGGCGAGCGTGTGGCTCTACAGCGACGACCGGCAGTCCCTGCGCTGCGCTGAGCTCTACGAACTCACTGCAAACCGGCATTCAGCCGGTGTCGGGCTGTCTGCCAAAGACTATCCCAGCTATTTCCAAGCGATGCAAACCGACTGCACGATCTCGGCGCATGACGCGCACACCGACCCCCGGACGCGGGAGTTTTCCGCTAGCTATCTCACTCCTCTGGGGATTTCGTCTGTGCTGGACGTGACACTGCGTCTCGGCGGGCGGACAGTGGGGGTGCTGTGTCTGGAACAGGTCGGGCCACCCCGGCAGTGGGCCCTAGAAGAAGAGAACTTCGCCGGCTATCTGGCATATATGGCAACTCTGGCAATGGAGGCGTGCCAGCGCAAGCAGGCGCAAGAAGCCTTGCGCCAGGAGCGAGAGAACGCCGAGCGCTTGCTGCTGAATATCTTGCCCGAACCCATTGCGGATCGACTGAAACACGACACCGGCTCGATTGCCGACAGCTTCGAGGACGTGACAGTCCTGTTTGCCGATATCGTTGGCTTTACTGAGCTTTCTGCCACCATAACGCCGACAGAATTGGTGGGGCTGCTCAACCAAATATTCTCCCGGTTTGACCGGCTCGCTGAAAAGCACGCTTTGGAGAAAATCAAGACCATTGGCGACGCCTACATGGTGGTGGGCGGGCTGCCGGTGCCCCGCAAAGACCACGCCGAAGCCGTGGCGGAAATGGCCATCGACATGCACGAGGAAATCCGCAGGCTGAGCGCCGAGACGGGCCAAACCTTTCACATCCGGGTGGGCATCAACACCGGCCCTGTGGTTGCCGGTGTCATTGGGCTGAAAAAGTTTATTTACGATTTGTGGGGCGATACTGTAAATACCGCCAGCCGCATGGAATCCCACGGTATTCCCGGCGGGATTCAGGTAACGGATACCACCTACCAGCTCTTGCGGCACAAGTACGAGTTTCAGAAGCGGGGTGCGATTAAGGTAAAAGGCAAGGGGGAGATGGTGACCTATCTGCTCACCGGCATGGCCACCAGCAAGGTGCGTTGAGCGCTGTGAGGAATTTGTACGATAAAGGTGCCGGGGAATCGCGAGAGCGCACCCTACTACTTCTTGCGGCCCAAAAGAGATATATAATACCTACTTGAGATAGACAGAATTTTTTCCTCTAGCTGAAAAAGCTTTCCTGCCGTTTTATCAATCCAAAATCCAAAATCCAAAATCCAAAATTACTAGAATCGATGCAACCGGACGTGACATGATATTGAGAGCTTTGGCCAGTCATTTTTCAAAGCCTTTGAGAAAAGTGCCCCTTCGCCTGGTCGTCGTGGTGCCCTTCGTCATTCAAATCTGTGGGGCCGTCGGGATCGTGGGGTGGCTGTGCTTGCACAACGGGCAGAAAGCTGTTAACAGCGTCGCCAGCGATCTGCGCGCTGAAATTACCGCCCGCATCCAGCTGCAGCTGCAGTCCTTCTTGGCAACCCCCCATCTAATCAATCAAATCAACGCTTCCGCCATTCGCCTCGGTCAGTTGAATCTAGAGAACTTGCGCGACTGGGAGCGCCACTTCTGGCAGCAGATTCAATTATTCGATTCAGTCACTTACATTTCTCTGGGTACGCAAACAGGTGAGTACACCGGCATAGAGCGTTTGAGCCGTGGCACCTTGCGGATTCTCGTCACTGACTCATCCACCAAGGGCGATGGATATTTCTATGCCACCGACAGCAAAGGCAATCGCACCCAGGTGGTGCATATCAACCGAAACTACGACTCCCGCAAGCGACCGTGGTATACAGCAGCCGCTCGTGCCGGCAAGCCGGTATGGAGTGAAATTTATCCAGTTTTTGACGAGCAGCAGCTCACCATCACTGCCGGTTTGCCGGTCTACGACAAAACCCAGACGCTGCGCGGCGTACTGACCGCCGATATCGTCCTCTCAAACATCGGAGAATTCCTGCGCGGCTTGAAAATCGGTGAGACGGGCCAGACTTTTATTGTAGAGCGCTCTGGACTGCTCGTCGCCGCTTCCAGCCCTGAGGAGCTATTCACCACTCGCGATGGCGTAATGCAGCGAATCAAAGCTTCCGAGAGCGGGGACAGTTTGATTCGGGCCACAGCGCACCACTTAGAAAAATTGACAAATAATTACAGCAAAATCGAAAGCATTTGTCAAGCGCCCTGCCACATTTCTACAACCTTCCAGATTGACGGCAAGCGGCAATTCGTGCAGCTCACACCACTCAGGCAAACGAGCAACAAAATCCCCCAATCCCCAAATCCCGGCACCCCCAATCCCCAACTCCAAACACTCCCAGACTGGCTGATTGTAGTGGTAGTTCCAGAGGCGGATTTTATGGATGAAATAGAAGCCAGCACCCGCACCACGATTGTCCTGTGCGGCGCAGCGCTGCTGGTAGCAATCCTGCTGGGGGTGCTCACCTCTCGCTGGATTGTCCAGCCCATTCACCGGCTCAACGCAGCAGCGATTGCCCTGTCGCGCGGGGACTGGAACCAAACCGTGCCGGTGGACCGGGAAGATGAGCTGGGGGTGCTAGCGGAAACATTCAACAAAATGACTCGGCAATTGCGGCTCATTTATGCCAAATTGCAGGAGAATTTGCGGGATCTGCTGGGGGCGCAAGAGTCGCTGCAACTCAACGAAGCGAAGTACCGGCAACTGGTGGAGAATGCCAATAGCATCATTATGCGCTTGGATACCGAGGGCCGCATTACTTTTTTCAACGAATTCGCTCAAAACTTCTTCAGTTACGCCTCGGAAGAAATTCTGGGATATAGCCCGATCGGAACAATTGTCGCCTCAACAGATGCCTCTGGAACTGACCGGCAAGAAATCCTCAAAAAGCTCCTGCAATCCCCAGAGGATTATCGGAACAGCGAGTTTGAAAATATCCGCCGCAATGGCGAGGCTGTCTGGGTGGCTTGGACGACAAAAGCCTTGCGCGACGCACAGGGAAACCTCACCGGCATTCTCTGCATTGGCACCGATATTAGCGCTCGCAAGCGAGCCGAAGATGAACTGCACAAAGAGAGACGCTATTTAGCTGCGCTGGTAGAAGTTCAGCGCCGGTTGCTAGCTTCCAAGGACGACGGCAATTGTTTTGCAGAAATCCTGGAACCCTTAGGACAAGCTTCCGGCGCTAGCCGCGTTTACTTCTTTGAAAATCACCAAGGGGAAGGCGGGCAGTTGCTGGCGAGCCAGCGTGCCGAGTGGTGCGCCCCAGGCGTGCCACCTGAAATCGACAATCCACTGTTGCAAAATTTCCCCTTAGAGAACTTGCTGCCCCGCTGGCATGAAACCCTATCGAGCGGGCAACCTATTGCCGGCACAGTCAGCGAATTTCCCCTCGACGAGCGGCAGATTTTAGAGCTACAGGGGGTTCTTTCCATTCTGATTTTACCCCTAATTGTTGACGGCGAATTTTTTGGCTTTCTCGGCTTCGACAGCTGCAGGGAGGAGCGGGGGTGGGAAGTTTCGGAAGTCAACCTCCTGCGGGCGGCTGCAGCGGCGGTCGAACTTCACCAAGAGCGCAACCGGGCGCAAGAGGCGCTGCAAAAGGCCAATCAAGAGCTGGAGATGAGAGTCAAGAGGCGCACGGCGCAATTAGGCGAGAGCGAGGCTCGGTTCCGCCAACTGTCCGGGGCTACGTTTGAAGGGATTGTGGTGCATGAAGAAGGCAGGATTTTGGACTGCAACCAAGCCTTCGCCCGCATGTTTGGATGTGAGGGCGGCGACCTAACTGGCACGAATCTGGCGGATTATATTGTAGCGGGAAACCGGTTTTTTGTCTCTCAAAAACTGCTCTCAACCCGTGAAAATCCTTATGAATCGGTCGGTTTGAGAAAGGACGGATCGACGTTTCCAATTGAGATTCAAGCAAAGGTCATGCCCTATAAAGACAAGCAGGTCAGGGTGGTCGCCTTGCGAGATATTACTGAGCGCAAGCAGGCAGAAGAGGCGCTGCGCGAGTCAGAGGAAAAGTTTTCCAAAGCGTTTCGCCAGAGTCCCGACGCTATCACGATCACAACGATTTCAGATGGACTCATGATCGATGTTAGTGAGGGATTTGAGAGCATTACTGGGTACAGCCGGCAAGAAGTTATCGGTCGCACCACCCAGGAGATGAACCTCTGGGTGCGTCAGTTAGATCGCACCCGATTGGTGCAGCTGTTGGGAGAGGAGGGGACAGTTCGCAATCTGGAAACCCAGTTCCGCAAGAAGTCAGGTGAGGTGATTGAGGGGCTGCTGTCTGCTGAGATTATCTATTTGGGCGGGAGAGAGTGCATACTTACTGTTACCAGCGATATCACAGAACTCCGTCAAGCCCAGGAAACGCTGGCGCGGGCGCTGGAAGAACAGGAGAGCATTTTTGAGGCGCAGCTGGATATTATTTTCGTGTTTGATTTGAATTTCAGGCTGGTAAAATGGAACAAACAGATGGAGCAGGTTACGGGACTGCCGCCGGCTCAGCTAAAAGGCCGGTCCGCTTTTGATTTCTTTGCGGAAGGGGAAAGAGAAAATATTGCCCTGAAGATTCAGCAAACCTTTGAACATCCAGGAGAAGATTCTCGGTGGGCTGAGGCGAAGTTGATTGCTAGGGATGGCGTTTTGCTGGACTACCAATTTACAGGCGTGCCGCTGCGGGATCACAAGGGAGATGCCATCGGGTTCACCGGCGCGGGGAGAGATATCACGGAGTCGAAGCGGGCGGCGGAAATCCTGCGGGCTGAGCGGGAAAGGTCAGACCGGCTGTTGCTGAATATCTTGCCCGAGCCCATTGCCGAGCGCCTGAAGCGGGAGCAAGGCTCCATTGCCGACAGCTTTGAGGAAGTGACCGTCTTATTTGCCGATATCGTTGGCTTTACCGAGCTTTCTGCCAGCATTTCACCCACAGAATTGGTGGAGCTGCTCAATCAGATATTCTCCCGGTTTGACCGGCTGGCAGAAAAGCACGGTTTGGAGAAGATTAAGACGATTGGCGACGCCTATATGGTGGTCGGGGGCTTGCCGGTACACCGGCACGACCACGCCGAGGCGGTTGCGGATATGGCGCTCGACATGCAGCGGGAAGTTGCCAGCTTTTCTGCCGAAACCGGCTGCAAGGTGAGCATCCGCACCGGCATCAACTCAGGACCCGTGGTTGCCGGTGTCATCGGTCTGAAAAAGTTTATCTACGATTTGTGGGGCGATGCCGTGAATACCGCCAGCCGCATGGAATCTCATGGCATTCCCGGGGCGATTCAGGTGACAGCAGCCACTTGCCAGCTGTTGCGGGATAAGTATATCTGTGAGGAGCGCGGGATCATTCAGGTGAAAGGTAAAGGAGAGATGCTCACTTATCTGCTCAAAGGCAAAAAGAGCGATTGATATTAGAGCATTTATATGTGAGTGAGGAAAGCGCAGAAACCCGGTTTCTTTGAGAAACCGGGTTTCTTGGAAAAACTAAAAGCGGAGAAACCGAGTTTCGCCGAAGTTACCCGGTTTCTTTGAGTTTCTGGCCCTCAAACCCTGGGCAGGACAGGCCGGAATGCCGGTGATTGAAGGCGGGGTCACGCCTGAAGAAGCGGGTCGCTCGGTTGTGCCGGCGCTACAGTGCTATCGTTGGGGGGGCAGGTTTATTCATAGCAAGGGCTGCGCCGGCTTCCTTTGTTGGGATGCCCGCTTCCTCGGGTGGGTGGCGCTGCCGCACCGCGCCGCTATCTGTGCCGGTGAGGAGTTGACTTTTCAGCAACTCCCTTGCAAATTCCGGAACAAAATGCCCCTCTTTGTGACAAGCGGGCGGATTTGGTGAAGAACTGCCGTCTAAGTATTATTATGGTTTTAACTGGCACCTCGCACCCGTGTGACAGTCCCCAGAGGGCTAAAGCGCCCGGCTAAGAGCTGGCAGCATGCCCCTATCGTGTGGGATAGCTTCTCTAAAAAGGGCTGCAAAGCAATTTTTGCGCTTGGGCGGAGTTCCCCCGCCCCCACAGGTAGCATCCCTTTTTTGAAAAAAACCTAACCCCCCAGCCCCCTTCCCTACAAGGGAAGGCGGAGAAGAGGGAGAATTCCCTCATATCCTGGCAGGGATGGGGGTGGGGGGAGAAGTTAGATCCGCCTTCCTGCAAAAATGCTATATTTTCCCCCAAACAGCTGTAAGTAAGGACGGGTTCCGCCGCCCCTACAGAGCAAGGGCATTTATTCCCTAGCGAGTGAGTGCTAGTAGCGCAACAGCTGAGCTAAAATCGGGTAGTTAAAGATGAATAGCAATCAAGCTGAGGCCACTAAAGCAGACATTTTAATCGCTGATGACCATCCAGAAAACTTGCGCCAGCTTTCCTCCACGCTCACTGAGCGGGGGTATAAAGTTCGCAGAGTTCAGAGCGGGCAACAGGCTCTTGATGCGTGTCAGGCGGCTCCACCGGCTCTGATTTTGCTCGACATCCGGATGCGAGATATCAGTGGCTATGAAATCTGTCAGAGGCTGAAAGCCTGCGAGCCAACCCGCGACATTCCGGTGATTTTCGTCAGCGCCCTAGATGCGGCATTCGACAAGGTGAGAGCCTTCGCTGCCGGCTGCGCGGATTATATCACAAAGCCGGTGCAAGTGCAAGAGGTTTTAGTCCGGATAGAGCACCAGCTGAAAATCTGCAACCTGCAAAAGCAGCTGAGCGAGCAAAACGCACGGCTGCAGCAGGAAATTATCGAGCGCAAGCGCACAGAAGCAGCCCTGCGCCGGGAAGAGGAAAAATTCGCCAAAGCCTTTCACTGCAGTCCAAATCTGATCGCCCTCAACCGGCTCTCCGACGGGCGCTACCTGGAAGTTAACGACAGCTTCCTCAGCACCTTTGGCTACACTCGCACGCAAGTCATCGGCTCGGCACCCAGCCAGCTAAATCTCCTCGTCAATCCAGAAGACTGCCCTAACTCTGACAGGCAATTGCTAGAATTCGGCAGGATTCGCAACCAAGAAATCCGCTTGCGCACCTCCTCTGGCGAGGTGAGAACCGTGCTGTGCTCAGCGGAGCTCATCGAGGTTGGGGGAGAGAACTGCGTCCTGTTTGTAAGTAACGACATCACCCACCGCGTGCGAGCGGAAGAGGCGCTGCGTGAGAGTGAGGCGAAAAATCGCGCCTTGCTGAATGCGATTCCCGATTTAATCTTTTGCATCAGCCGAGATGGCACTTTTCTCAACTTCAAAGCAGCAGAAGCCAAAGATTTGTGCGATCCATCCACTCTGTTTACCGGCAGGAAAATCTCTGAACTCATGCCGGCACCCATAGCGCAGCAATTCTTGGAGAGTGCAGCCCGAACCCTTGAAACGGGCGACACCCAGAGCTTTGACTACCAGCTGTCTATAGGCGATTTCCTTTGCAGCTATGAAGCGAGACTCGCGGTTAGCGGTTCGCAAGAAGTTATAGTTCTCGTGCGAGACATCACCGAGCGCCTGCGGACAGAGGAGCGTTTGAGACTGCTAGAACGAGCCATAGACGCGAGCAGCAACGGCATCGTCATTACCGACGCAACCCAGCCCGAAAACCCGATTATTTACGTCAATAAAGGCTTTGAGCGGATCGCGGGTTACGCCGCCGAAGAAGTCACAGGCCAAAACTGCCGGTTCTTGCAGAGTGAAGACAGCAATCAGCCCGGATTCCAAGAAATGCGCCAAGCCATTCAAGAACAGAGAGAGTGTTCCGTCAAGCTGCGAAACTATCGCAAAGATGGCACCCTCTTCTGGAATCAGCTGTCCATTTCCCCGATCCGGGACGCATCCGGAAACGTGACTCAATTTGTCGGCGTTCAAACCGACATCACTGATCGGATGCGAGTGGAAGCCGAGCTGCAGCAGTCCCAATCCCACCTCGCTGGCGTACTCAATAGCTCCCTGGATGGAGTGATGGCTTTTTCTGCTGTCAGGAACAGTTGCGGAAATATTATAGACTTTCAGTGGCTTTTAGTCAATCGGGCGGCAGAAAAAATAGTCGGGCGCACTGCAGACGATCTCGTAGGGAAATATCTGCTCCAGGAGATGCCGGGGAATGGCGAAACAGGGCTGTTTGACCTGTATGTTCAGGTCGTTGAAACAGGCGTTCCGCAGGAGCGAGAATTTTATTACGAGCGGGAAGGCATCAAAGCGCGGTTTCAGAATGTTTCCGTCAAGTTGGGCGATGGCTTCGCCGTCACCTTCCGCGACATCACCCAGCGAGCTACCGCCGAAGAGGAGCGAAATCAGTTAATCGCCACCGTGCGAGAGAGCCAAGAGCGATTGCAGATGGCCCTCGAAGCCGCTCGCATGGGCACCTGGGAGTGGAACATCCTCACCGGCTCCCTCACCTGGTCTGACAGCCTGAAACGCCTCTTTGGCCACGACCCCGCCAAAAAAGAATACTTCCAGCCCACCTATGAAGCCTTCGCCGCCAGCCTTCACCCAGAAGACCGCGAATTCGTTTTCCAGTCGGTAAACCGCGCCCTCACAGAGGGAGCGCCATACGACATAGAATTCCGCATTGTCTTACCAGACGCTAACATTCGCTGGGCCGGCAGTAAAGGTCAGGTCTTTTGCGACGCCACCGGCACACCCGTGCGGATGGCGGGCGTAGACCAGGACATCACCCAGCGCAAACAAACCGAAATCGCCCTGCGCGAGAGCGAAGAGCGCTTCCGCCAGATCGCGGAAAACATCCACCAGCTCTTCTGGATGACGGACCCCGAGAAGAGCCAAATGATTTACGTCAGTCCCGCTTACGAAACCATTTGGGGGCAAACTGTAGCAGAACTGTACGCCAGACCCACATCCTTTATAGATGCCATCCATCCCGACGACCGGCAGCGGATTATAGCAGCGTTTGCCAAACAGGTGCGCGGCGAGTACGACGAGGAGTACCGGATTGTGCGACCGGATGGGGAGATGCGCTGGATCAGAGATCGCGCCTTCCCCATCCACAATGAGCGAGATGAGGTCTACCGCGTTGTGGGAATTGCCGAGGACATCACCCACCGCGTGCAAGCGGAAATGGCCCTGCGCGAGAGCGAGGAGCGCTTCCGCCAAATCGCAGAAAATGTCCGCGAAGTCTTCTTCATCATTTCTCCCAAAGCCGACCGCATGCTCTACATCAGTCCCACCTACGAGAGCATCTGGGGGCGCAGCTGCGCCAGCCTCTACCAGCATCCACAATCTTGGGTCGAGAGCATCCATCCCGCAGACCTACCCAAGACCATCGCCGCCTTCCAAACCCAGTTGCAAACTGCAGAAGAATTCAGCCAGGAGTACCGCATCATCCGCCCCGACGGCGATATCCGCTGGATCTGGGCCCGCTCCTTCCCCATCTGCGACGAAACCGGGCGGGTGTACCGGCTTGTGGGCATTGCCGAGGACATCACTAGCCGCGTGCTGGCAGAACAAACCCTGCAACAGCAGAAAGAACTCCTGCAAACCATTTTCGACCACATCCCGGTTATGGTGACTTTTTACAGTCCCGAAGGCGAAATGCTCCTGCTCAATCGGGAGGTAGAGCGCGTCCTGGGCTGGTCGCAAGCCAGCTTAGGAGAGTGCGACCTCCTGAGCGAGTGCTATCCGGACCCCGAAGACCGCCAGCAGGTTTTGGACTTCATCCTCGCCGCAACCGGAGAGTGGCGGGACATGAAAACCCAGGCTCGCAGCGGGCGCATCGTGGACACGTCCTGGGCCAACATCCGGCTTTCAGATGGCAGCCGGATTGGCATTGGGCAAGACATCACCGCCCGCAAACAAGCCGAGCGGGCATTGCGGGAGAACGAGGCGCGGTTTCAGAAATTAGCCGCCAACATACCGGGAGCCATTTATGAATTTGTGCGGCACGCAGATGGTTCTTTCAGCTTTGAATATATGAGTTCGGCTTGCCGGGAAATCCTGGAATTGCCGGCAGAGCGGATAATAGAAAATGCCGCCCTAGTCTTTGAAGATATTCATCCCGACGACAGACAGGCGGTTTACCAGGGAACCGAGATCAGCACCCAAACCTTGGAACCGTTTGCCTGTGAGTGGCGCACCCTCACCCCATCTGGAAAGCTCAAGTGGGTGCAAGCCAAGTCTCGACCGGAACGCCGCGACAGCGGAGAAATTGTCTGGTATGGGGTGCTGTTTGATATCAGCGACCGCAAGCGGGCAGAGATAGAAGTTGCCGCCGCCAAAGCCGCTCTGGAAGGGGTGCTGCAGCGAATGCTGCTGCTCAAACAGCTGACCGAGCAAATCCGCCAGAGCCTGGAGTTCGAGCAAATTATTGAAACAGCAGCCACTCAAATCGGTCAAGCCTTTGGCGTCAATCGCTGCCTGATTCACACTTATATTCTCGAACCCGCACAGCAAATTCCTATAGTGGCGGAGTATCTCACTCCGGGCTGGAACTCCATGCGCGACATGGCAATTCCGGTTGCCGGCAATCCCCACGCCGAGCTGACGATAGCTCAAGATAAGGCCGTGGTTTCTCCTAATGTTTACTCAGACCCACTGTTAAAAGCCACTGAGTACCTCTGCCACCAATTTGGGCTGAAATCGATGGCGGTCGTTCGCACCTCCTACCAGGGCGAGCCAAACGGAGTCATTGGCTTGCAGCAGTGCGACCGCTTCCGTCACTGGAGTGAGGAGGAAATTGAGCTGCTGGAAGCAGTCGCCGCCCAACTCGGCATTGCCATCGCCCAAGCTCGCCTCCTCGAACAGGAAAAACAGCAGCGCCAAGAACTCACCCTGAAAAACTCTGCCTTGGAACAAGCCCGACGGGAAGCCGAAGCCGCCAACATCGCCAAAAGCCGGTTCTTGTCTCACATGAGTCACGAACTCAGGACGCCACTGAATGCCATACTGGGCTTCAGTCAAGTGATTTGCCGCGACTCGTCCCTCTCCCCGCAGCATCAGGAACATCTGAGAATTATCAGTCGCAGCGGCGAGCACTTGCTGTCGCTGATCAATGACGTTTTGGAAATGTCTAAAATTGAAGCGGGCCGGCTGGAACTCTGTGAGAGTGACTTTGACCTTTTCGATCTGCTCGACACCTTAGAGCAGATGTTTAAACTGAAAGCAAATTCTAAGGGGCTCGCACTCACCTTTGACCGCGCCCCAGACGTTCCGCAGTATGTGCTCTCGGACGAGAGTAAATTGCGCCAGGTTTTGATTAATCTCCTGGGAAATGCCATCAAATTCACTCAAAAAGGCAGTGTGACGCTGCGAGTCAGGCTGGGGCATGGGGCATGGGGCATAGCGCATCGGGCATCGGGCAGCGAGCAAGACAGTCAATCCCCAATTCTCAATCCAAAATCCCCAATGCCCAGCGCCCAGTGCCCAATCATCTTTGAAGTCTCAGATACCGGCCCGGGCATTGCCCCAGAGGAGATGGACTCCCTGTTTGAAGCCTTTGGGCAAACGGAAGTTGGGCGCAACTCTCACGAGGGCACCGGCTTGGGCTTGCCCATCAGCCGGCAATTCGTGCGGCTGATGGGGGGCGACATCACCCTCAGCAGCGCTCCCGGGCGGGGAACGGCGTTTACGTTTGATGTCAGGGTTGGCTTGGCTGAAGTGGCTCAGGTTGAGACTCGACAGCCGGCGCGGCGGGCAATTGGCCTAGCTCCGGGGCAGCCCCCGTGTCGTATCCTCGTGGTGGAAGATCGCGCCGAGAACCGCCAGCTGTTAGTTGAGCTGCTGGAATCGCTGGGGTTTGAGGTGCGCTCTGCTGTCAACGGACAGGAGGCGATAGCCCTGTGGTCAACTTGGCAGCCGCACCTGATCTGGATGGACATGCGCATGCCGGTGATGGACGGGCATGAGGCGACCAAACAGATTAAAGCCACCCGCCAGGGTGAGGATACCGTGATTATTGCCCTGACGGCGAGCGCCTTTGAGGAGGAGCGAGCCATCATCTTGCAAGCCGGCTGCGACGACTTTCTGCGCAAGCCTTTTCGTGAGGAGGTGCTGCTGGCAAAGATCGCTGAGCACCTGGAAGTGGAGTATGTCTATGAAGAAGACCAGCCAAAATCTCCCCAGCCGGCGGCTGTGCCTTGGGAGCTGACGCCACAGGATCTGGCTGTCATGCCGGCACAGTGGGTGGCTCAGTTGCGCCACGCGGCTCTCAGCGCTGATGACGAGCTGATTTTGGAGCTGCTTGAAGAAATTCCCAGGGAAAACGCGACTCTGGCTCGCGCTTTAGCCGATTTGGTGAGCAATTTTCGTTTCGACCGGCTCGCCGGCCTAACTGAACCGGCCTTTTAGGGGTTAGGGGTTAGGAGGTAGGGGTTAGGTTTCAGGTGTTGGGTGTTATAGCGCTAGCCACTAAGAGAACGGACATTAGAGCTTGAGGTTGAAGGGAACGCCTGCCCTACGCCTGTCCTAGGAATATAAGGCGTAGGACAGGCGTCCCGCCTGTCCTTTGTGTCCTAATCGAAGTGAATCCCCCTATAGGGGTTAGGTTTCAGGGCGCACCCCAACCAATACTCAATACCCAATGCCCAATGCGATCATGCCCAATGCCCAATGCCCAGTCCCCAATCCCCAACGCCCCACGCCACACCCCTACATATAGAGTGCGTTAATCACCGCGACTGCTGCAAGTAGTGTGTCAAGAGAAAAGCTGGCGGCGCTATCCTATTTCGCCGTTCGTGATTCCTTGCCAAGCCCCTTGATTTTAGCAACGATGTGTTACCATCACTAAAAAAGATTCTGTTAATTTAAAATCAATGGGCAAGGTTCTAGTCCTGAACGCCTCCTACGAACCGCTGAATATCACCAGCTGGCGGCGGGCGGTCGTTTTATTGCTCAAAGGCAAAGCGGAGCAGGTCGAACACAACGGCAAGTATCTCTACCCGGAGTTACCCCTGCCAACGGTGATTAGGCTGCGGCATTACGTCCGGGTTCCTTACAAAGAAATTCCCCTCACCCGCCGAAATATCCTGCACCGGGACGGACACTCGTGTCAGTATTGCGGTTATACCGGCGACGAGCTGACTCTCGACCACGTTATACCGCGCTCGCGCGGTGGCGGCGACAGTTGGGAAAATATAGTCACAGCCTGCGTCCGGTGCAATGTCCACAAAGGCAATCGGACGCCAAAGGAAGCTAACATGCTCTTGCACCACCAGCCGCGCCAGCCGTACAGCAGCCTGCACTTCGAGGTGAGCAAGCATCTGAAAAGTGGCTCGCACAAAGAGTGGCAAAAATATGTAATAGGTACATAAGCCCCCTGCTGTTGGTTCAACGCTGGGGGCTTTTTGCAAGCGCCCCCAGCGGCGGGCGGAAAGCCGACACCGGACCGGATCGGCTTCCCGGGCGTGACGGGTGCTGTTTTTTTTGCCAAGATCGGGGCAGATTCTTTCAATCCCGTTTCCGGGATTCAGCTGGCCAAAAATCCTCTCCTCCTACCCCCTGGTGAAATCATTGTCGCATTGATATGGGCTTCTTTGCACAACCGGGATGCTCCCGGTAGATTAACCTATTTATCGAATGCCGGTGGCGGCATGAGTTGCATCGCAGCCGCCACTGTGCGATAAATTCTCGCGCTCACACACGGGGAGCACCTTAAATGCCATCTCATTCCCTGCAGCACAGCAACAGCTTGGTACTGACCTCAGAGCCGCACCCAAAGGATGGCGGTGGGAATTCTGCGCCGGTGGAAGCTGGAGAATTTGAGGCTGCAGTGCCTAGGGGAGAAACTAACCATTCTCAGGGCCAGCCAAACTTGGCTGGCTTGGGCAAGCCCGCCGCCGCAACAGCCGCTAAATCGCCGGAAATCTCGCCAGAATTGAAGACAGACGCCCTGCGGCAAACTCTGGAGCGGCACCGGGGCGAGCGCCATCTGGCCCTCCTGCAGGACTTCCCCGACCCGGATGCCCTTTCGAGCGCCTGGGCTTACAGGTTAATCGCCCTGCAGTATAGTATTGAGTGTGATATCGTGTATGCCGGTGCCCTCAGCCACCAGGAAAATATCGCTCTGGTGAAACTTACGGGTCTGCCGGCGCAGCGCTGGCCTCTGGAAACGGCTAAGAATAAGGATTTATCGGCCTATCAGGGCTGCGCTTTGATTGACTCTCAGGGAACCACCTGCCAGTTAACCCCGCTGGTGCGGGGGGCTGGGATTCCGGTTACGGCGGTTATCGACCATCACACGATGCAGGGGAACCTGAATGCGGAGTTTAGTGATATCCGCCCCCACATCCGCGCTACGGCTACGATTCTCGCGCAGTACCTGCAGGCGGGGCTGCTGCAACTGGACCCCAACAGCAGCGAGCATGTCAAGTGCGCCACGGCTCTGATGCACGGCTTGCGATCTGACACTGCCGGCCTCAGGCAGGCTCAAGAAGAGGATTTCTTGGCTGCGGCGTATCTGAGCCGGTTTTATGACACCCACCTGCTTTCTGCTGTGCTGCAGGCGTCTCGCTCCAAGCGGGTGATGGATGCGATCGAGCGCAGTCTGAAGAACCGTTGGGTTCAGAATAATTTTTCCATTGCCGGTGTCGGCTACTTGCGCTACGAAGACCGAGATGCGATCCCTCAAGCGGCGGATTTCTTGCTCACGGAAGAAAATGTCCACACCGCTGTGGTTTACGGGATTGTCCGCGATGAGGATATGGATCAGGAGGTGGTCACCGGCTCTTTGCGCACGCACAAGCTCACCCTCGACGCCGACGAGTTCATTAAAGCAGCTTTTGGCCAAGACGGCTCGGGACGCTTTTTTGGCGGCGGGCGCTCTCAGGCGGGCGGGTTTGAGATTCCAGTTGGATTTCTTTCTGGGAGTAACGAAAATAAGGAATACGCCAAGATGAAGTGGGAAGTTTTCGACGCCCAAATCAAGCAAAAGCTCCTCCGCTTGGTCAGCCCCAAAGACGACCCGATCCGCACTGAATAAGTGGGCTGGCCCTCGGGAATTCTCGCACAAATGCGATTTATAGCAGTAGGCACTTAGGTTAGGACAGAGGGTTTAACATGATGTAGGGGCGGGCTCACCCACAAAGAGTGCCACACAGCTACAGCACCGATAAACCCGCCCCTACCCTCTGATATCGGAGCAGATCGTATTGGGCCATAGCGTGTCCTAACCAATATGACTGCTGCTATATCGCCTCTGGCACCGGCTTATTGTCGCAGCAGACAGTTATAGCAGTATGCACTTAGGTTAGAACATTAGACCTTCAGGGGGGGCGGGACGCCTGCCCTAC
>NZ_KB235948.1:2936569-2996896 GCF_000332335.1 Kamptonema formosum PCC 10802
GATTTGAGTTAGATATAGCAGTATGCACTTAGGTTAGAACATTAGACCTTCAGGGGGGGCGGGACGCCTGCCCTACGTCTATATAGCAGTAAGCATTTAGGAAACCTACATTCCGGCCTCCCTTGCTCCAGAGCTCCCGAAGCTTCTATTGTTCTAACCAATATGATTGCTGCTATAATGTCCGTTCCCTAAGGGGCTACTCCCCTACCCCAGCGGGGAACCTTTTGCTGTTACAATTTTTACAAATTGTCAATTTAGAATCACCGATTGTCAAGAGTAAATAAGTGTTGTGGGGAGAAGCAAGTGGCGACCGCAAAACTGTATTTAATCCGTCACGGAATCGCAGCTGACCGGCAAGACCGGCAAAAAGACGAGGAGCGAGCGCTGACGGAAGAGGGGACTCGCAAAAGCAAGCAAGTGGCCAAGAAGCTGCGGGATTTGGATATCCGCTTCGATTTGATTTTGACAAGTCCCCTGGTGCGGGCGCGGCAAACTGCTGAAATTCTGCGGTCTGCCGGCCTGTCGGGGAAAATAGAGGAATCTGCCTATCTGGCACCCGATGGCGATATCAACAGCTGGCTGGAGACATTAGAAAGCTGGCGCGATGGGGGTGGCAGCAGCTTGGCACTGGTTGGCCACCAGCCGGATTTGGGGAACTGGGCGGAAATCTTGGTCTGGGGGGAAGCGCGACAGGGGCTGGTGCTGAAAAAGGCGGGGATCGTTGGGTTGCTCCTCCCCGACACCGGCACCGCCGCCGGTCGCTGCGCCCTGTTCTGGCTGACTTCGCCCAAGTTGCTGGCCGTGTGACAGGGCATTAAATAATCCTTGCGAAAAAGGAACATTCTATGGACTTCTGGTAAAGTACCCACAAGACACAACGAAAGCAAAGGGTACAGCAATGACTGTCGCCAACGAAGTTAAGGCAGGGTTTGAATTTAAGCCCGGATTAGAAGGTGTTCCCGCCACGATGTCCAGCATCAGCTACGTCGATGGCAAGAAAGGAGTGCTGGAATATCGGGGGATTCCTATCCAAGAGCTGGCAGCAAAAAGCACCTTTTTGGAAACTTCCTATCTGCTGATCTGGGGGGAACTTCCCACCCAGGAAGAACTGGAAGCCTTTGAGCATAAAATCCGCTACCACCGGCGGATTAAGTACCGCATCCGGGACATGATGAAATGCTTTCCGGAGAGCGGGCACCCGATGGACGCCCTGCAAGCTTGTGCGGCGGCCCTCGGTTTGTTCTATTCCCGCCGCGCTCTGGATGACCCCACCTACATCCGGGCGGCTGTCGTGCGGCTGCTGGCGAAAATTCCTACAATGGTGGCGGCTTTCCAGCTGATGCGCAAGGGCAACGACCCGGTGCAGCCTCGCGATGATTTGGACTACTCGGCTAATTTCCTGTATATGCTTAAGGAGCAGGAGCCAGACCCCCTGGCGGCTCACGCCTTTGATGTCTGCCTGACGCTGCACGCCGAGCACACGATGAATGCTTCTACCTTCTCGGCACGGGTGACGGCTTCTACCCTCACGGACCCCTACGCCGTGATCGCCTCAGCTGTGGGGACTTTGGCCGGCCCGCTGCACGGGGGTGCCAATGAAGAAGTGATGACGATGCTCGAGCAAATTGGCACGGTGGATAATGTCCGCGCATTCGTGGAGAATTCCATTGAGCGCAAAACTAAAATTATGGGCTTTGGCCACCGGGTCTACAAGGTGAAAGACCCGCGAGCCATTATCCTGCAGCACTTGGCGGAACAGCTGTTCGAGAAGTTTGGCCACGACCGGTACTACGACGTTGCCCTGGAGCTGGAGCGCATTGTTGAGGAAAAATTGGCTCACAAAGGAGTGTACGCCAATATCGATTTCTACTCCGGTCTGGTCTACCGGAAACTGGGCATTCCGGATGATTTGTTCACGCCGATTTTTGCCATCGCCCGCGTCGCCGGCTGGCTGGCTCACTGGAAAGAACAGCTGGGAGAAAACCGCATCTACCGGCCCACCCAGATTTACACCGGCTCGCACAGCGCTCCCTACGTTCCTATGGAAGAGCGCTAGCCGGTGGGAACGGTACTGTCACTTTCGATAGGTTACTCATTTCATGAGGTTAGGGTGCAAAATCGGGAAGAGTCAATCTACAAAGCAATTCCTGGTTTACACCCTCTTCTATTTTTGGAGAGTAAACAGCCGGAAATGATAGCGGGGAGCCTGGCGCGCCCTGACTGCGCCCAACCCCTAAAGCCCGCTTGGGGAAAGCGCAAATTTCAATCCCTGACAGGGATTGGAGAAAAACAAACTCAGCGCCATTGCTCCGTAACAGCACATTCCCGGACCGGGATTGCATTCGGCCCTTTGTAAAAACCCCTCCCCTCTTCCCTCCCCACAGAGATCTCGGCTCAACCGGCCCCTATCTCTGGGAGCCCTTGAGGCCCTCTCTGCGCCCGCTACAAACCATCACGACGCCGCAGGGAAGAATATTATACAGCTTTAGGGGAAAAGTTTCAATATTTACAATAAAAATTTACAATGGCAGGTCAGCAGGATGTCTGATTGGAGATAGTCTTGTGCCAGCCGCGCAGCGATATACTGGAATGCGGTGGGGCAGTAAAAAATCTTCATAATCTGTGATCTAAACGGGAAACATGAACCCAGGAATCGACCTGCAAGGAAGTTTTGTACAAGCCCTCAAGGATTTGGGGGTGCCGCCGGATGTGGCCAAAGCGATCTGGATACCGCTGCCAATGTTGCTGATGCTCGTCGCGGCAACGGTGGGGGTGCTGGTGACGGTTTGGCTAGAGCGAAAAATTTCAGCCGCAGTCCAACAGCGGATTGGCCCAGAATTTGCAGGCCCTCTGGGCGTGCTGCAACCGGCAGCGGACGGACTGAAGCTGCTGTTCAAAGAGGATATCGTGCCGGTGAAAGCCGACGCGCTGCTGTTCACCCTCGGGCCGGTGATTGTCGTGATTCCAGTGTTTGTGTCCTACCTGATCGTGCCCTTCGGACAGGACCTGATCGTCGGCAATCTGGGAACAGCAGTGTTTCTGTGGATTGCCCTGTCCAGCATTCAGCCGATTGGCTTGCTGATGTCAGGCTACGCATCCAACAACAAATACTCCCTGCTGGGGGGATTGCGGGCGGCGGCGCAGTCGATCAGTTACGAAATTCCCCTGGCGCTGAGCGTGCTGGCCATCGTTATGATGTCCAACAGCCTCAGCACCATCGACATCGTGCAGCAGCAATCGGGCTACGGCATTCTCGGCTGGAATATCTGGCGTCAGCCGGTCGGCTTCCTGATCTTTTGGATTGCCGTGCTGGCAGAGTGCGAGCGCCTTCCCTTTGACTTGCCAGAAGCAGAAGAAGAACTGGTGGCGGGATACCAGACTGAGTATGCCGGCATGAAATTCGCCCTGTATTACTTGGCGTCCTATGTCAACCTGGTTCTCTCTTCCCTGCTGGTTGCAGTCCTGTACCTGGGGGGGTGGGAGTTCCCGATTCCGGTTGGGTTGCTAGCTGGCTGGCTCGGCGTCAGCGAGACGACGCCTTGGCTGCAGGTCGTGACGGCAACGCTGGGCATTACCATGACGCTGCTGAAGGCTTACTTTTTCGTGTTCCTGGCCATCCTGCTGCGCTGGACTGTGCCTAGAGTCCGCATTGACCAGCTTCTGGATCTGGGCTGGAAGTTCCTGCTGCCGGTGGCTCTGGTGAATCTGCTGCTGACTGCCGGTTTGAAGTTGGCTTTTCCTTTTGCTTTTGGGGGTTAATTAGAAAGGAACCGCCATAGGCGCGTCAGCGACTTCCCGTAGGGTAGACGCCAAGAACGCCAAGAGAATAGAGAGTTTTGGGGTTTGAGTTTTTGAGTAGCTCAGTCCTCAAGGCTCCTAACTTTATCTGACAGGAAAAAGAGCGGGAAGCAGAGAGTTTTAAGCGGTTAGCGAAGAAAGAGAGAGTGAGAGCGCGATGCTAAAGTTCCTCAACCAAGTTGGCGATTACACGAAAGAGGCGATTCAAGCTGCTAAGTATATCGGTCAGGGGCTGTCGGTGACGTTTGACCACATGCGCCGGCGTCCGATTACGGTGCAGTATCCTTATGAGAAGCTGATTCCTTCGGAGCGGTTCCGGGGCAGGATTCACTTCGAGTTTGACAAGTGCATTGCTTGCGAAGTGTGCGTGCGGGTGTGTCCGATCAACCTGCCGGTGGTGGACTGGGAGTTCAATAAGGAGACGAAGAAGAAACAGCTGAAGCATTACAGTATTGACTTTGGCGTTTGTATCTTTTGCGGGAACTGTGTGGAATACTGCCCGACGAACTGTCTGTCGATGACAGAAGAGTACGAACTGGCGGCGTATGACCGGCACGAGTTGAATTATGATAGCGTCGCCCTGGGACGGTTGCCTTATAAGGTGACGCTTGACCCAATGGTGACGCCGCTGCGAGAGCTGGCTTATCTGCCGAAGGGGGTGACGGAACCTCACGATTTGCCGGCTTCCTCTCGTCGCGCCGGTCAGCGCCCAGAGGAAATTCTGGAGCAAATGGAAAAGTAGGGTGCGGGCGCGTTTGGGCTAGGGGCTAGCAAGGTTTCCTAGCAACTAGCCACAAGCATGCAGGTAAAGGACAGAGGAGAAAGGACAAAGAAGTGAATTTAGCGGAAGGCGTTCAGATTGTTTCGTTTGGCTTGCTGGCTGTGATGATGATTGGAGCGGCTTTGGGGGTGGTGCTGCTCTCCAATATTGTCTACTCAGCCTTTTTGCTGGGGGGCGTTTTTATTAGCATTTCCGGGATGTACCTGTTGCTGAATGCCGATTTTGTGGCGGCGGCGCAGGTGCTGATCTATGTGGGCGCAGTTAATGTGCTGATCCTGTTTGCCATTATGCTGGTGAACAAGCGGGAGGATTTTCCATCCCTGGCCAATGCCTGGATTCGCAGAGGGGCAACGGCGCTGGTTTGTGCCGGCTTGTTTGCGCTGCTGAGCGCTATGGTCCTGTCCACTCCCTGGGCGGTGTCAGCTGCTCCGGCTGCTGGAAATTCTTCGATTGTGGTGATCGGAGAGCATTTCTTCAGCGACTTTTTGCTGCCGTTTGAGCTAGCCTCTGTGCTGTTGCTGATGGCAATGGTGGGCGCGATTATTTTGGCGCGCCGGGATTTTGTGCCGGAGGAGATTTCTCCGGATCTGCCCCAGCCGCCGGTGCTGACTCTGCCAGAGCGCCCTCGCGAACTGGCCGCCGCATCGAAAGATCGCACTCCATCTCCCTAAATCAGATAGGTTTTGTGGCGCAGGCGTCTCGCCTGCGCTGCCGGTCCGGTCTGGAGAATTTTAGTTCGGGTAAGGCGCTCAGCCTGCAGACATGTCGTAGAAAGTAAGAGGACTCATGCAACTGCAACTCCAGTATTTCCTATTGTTGGCGGCAGCGCTTTTCTGCATTGGCATTTACGGTTTGATTACCAGCCGCAACGCGGTTCGGGTGCTGATGTCGATTGAGTTGCTGCTCAATGCTGTCAATCTCAATTTAATGGGTTTTTCCAACTTCCTAGACCCGCAAAATATTAAAGGCCAGGTGTTTTCCGTGTTTGTGATTACAGTGGCGGCTGCTGAGGCGGCAGTGGGTCTGGCGATTGTTCTGGCCATCTATCGCAACCGCGATACGGTGGATATGGAGCAGTTTAATTTGCTCAAGTGGTGACATCTATTTGATTTGGACCTGTCAGCCGCAGATAAACCCGGAGGCAGCCGCGCAAGAGCGTTTCTGTTCGTGCCGGCTTCCCGCAGGATACGCAGATTCTATTTTAGCGCGTTTCTCATATTAGTCAGGTACTGAGAAACCCGGTTTCTTAAAGAAACCGGGTTTCTAGGCCGCAGTTCATCCAGCTGAGAGCGGCTATATCTGCTTTGCTCTGCGTTTATCTGCGGTGGCAAAAATATAATATGAATATATAAAAGCTTAAACTCTATAACGTGCAGCTAAAACAGGTTATTATTGCTCATAAGGCGGGAGACGCCCTGAGCCAGCGCTCGGCAGAAAAATGGGCGCGACAGCTGGAAAGTCGCGGGTGCCAGGTGCTGATTGGCCCGAGTGGGCCGAAAGATAATCCCTATCCGGTTTTTTTGGCGTCGGCAGCGCAACAGATCGATCTGGCGATCGTCCTGGGTGGAGATGGCACGGCGCTGACTGCAGCCCGGCAGGTGGCTCCGGATGGCATCCCGATTTTGGCAGTCAATGTGGGTGGCCATCTGGGGTTTTTGACGGAGCCGGCTGAGTTATTCCAAGACAGTGAGGGGGTTTGGGACCGGCTGGAGCTGGATCTCTATGCCGTTCAGCGGCGGATGATGCTGCAAGCGAGGGTGTTTGACGGGGGGCGCGAAAACCTCTCACCGGCAAGCGACAGATACCTAGCACTCAATGAGATGTGTGTCAAGCCGGCTGCTCTTGACCGCATCCCCACTTCGATTCTGGAAATGGAGGTGGATGGGGAGGTGGTCGATCAGTACCAGGGGGATGGGCTGATTGTGGCGACTCCCACCGGCTCCACTTGCTATACGGCTTCGGCCAATGGCCCGATTCTGCACGATGGCATGGAAGCGATTGCGGTGACGCCTATCTGCCCCCTGAGTCTCTCCAGTCGCCCGATTGTCCTCCCTCCCGGTTCGGTGGTCAGCATTTGGCCTCTGGCAGATCGGGATCTGAGCACCAAGCTGTGGATGGATGGGGTGCTGGCCACTTCTATCTGGCCCGGACAGCGGGTGGACGTGCGGATGGCGGACTGTTACGCTAAGTTTATTATTTTGCGGGAAAATTATTCCTACTATCAGACGCTGCGGGAAAAGCTGCACTGGGCGGGAGCGAGGATTCGCTACAGCAACAATCACCGCAATTAAGCAGTAAATGGGATGAGTGCCGGCGCGGGCGCATCGCGTTTTTGCAATTATGCCCCAGCGATTTTAAAGATGCTGTTTCCTCGTTCCGGGGCGTGGCGGGACGCGCCCCTACTGCCTGGGAACGCCTGAAAGGAGGCTCCGCCGACTTCTCTCCAACCAATTATAGCAGCAGTCATATTGGTTAGAACAATAGAAGCTTTGGGAGCGGGGGAGCAAGAGAGGGCCGAATGTAGGTTTCCTAAATGCTTACTGCTATATAGAGGTAGGTACGGCGTCCGCCGAGCCTGAAGGTCTAATGTTCTAATCTAAGTGGCTACTGCTATATAGCCTTTTTCATATTAATGATGTACTGAAAAACCCGGTTTCTTAAAGAAACCGGGTTTCTGGCATGTAGGATGCTCCCCACGGGCGCACCCCACTTCACAGCCTGAGTCTAGGATTTAGCCATCACTTTGTGGCCGGTGCCGCACCCATCCGAATGGAGCGGTCAGCGTTCCGATAGGTGAATGGAATGCTTAACTCCTTGCAGAAATCAGCCATCAAGACATAGGTTAAATTATTAATAATAATGCCTTGCATAAAAGGCCGGACGGGATACTTAGGGTCACTAATGGTTTGTCCTTCTGCGTCTTGTGGGCGGTTCATGTAAACATCAACAACGGGGTATCCGGAGATAAGAGGAGAGTCAGCCAGATACTTGGGGGTAAATTTAGACGTCAGCAAATTAACGTACCGGTGATTCTGGCTAAAGGTTACCGGAACGCCATAGGCGGCTGCCAGTTTAGAAAGCTGAGCGTAGCAGCGATTGTCGGGCAAAAGGTAGCCGGTGGTAATTAACTGAGACTCCAGATATATCTTGCATTCATTCGATGTCCCCGCCGGCGGTGCCGGTGAGTTGACGCTGATTTCTGGAACCGACATCTGACTCAGGTATTTTTTTATCTTGTCCCGCAAGATAAACCCTCCCTTACCTTCGGGATCGGAGGGTTTCAGCTGCCACAAATCCCAGCGCTCGACAAATCCCCCTGGCCAGCCGTCAAACCAAGAATAGGGGCCATAGTTTTCGTGCGGCATTCCCAACTCGCGAGCTTTGCGCACATAGTCCTCAACTTGCGGTGTGGAACTAGGCCACTTCCACTCTGATACCAGCTTGGCTTTTTCTAGGGGGAAGTCTCGATTTGCCGCGGCTTCCGCGTGAGTCATTACGCGAGTAATGGTGATCTCTTCTGGCTTCCAGCCTAATTTAAAGGCGAGTTGAGCGGCTTCCTTACACATATTCTCAATTTGAATATTGGTGGGAGGGTAGTCTTCCCAACCCCTTTCGCCCATACAGGATATAGCGATAGAAACCGACTCTTCATTGCGCCCTGCTGTGTGTTCTTTGAGCGGCTGGTCGTAGCCGGTGAGATGTTTAACTGCGCCATTTCCTAAAATGACGGTGTGATAGTGGCCCGGTTGCGCCCAGGAGTAATCTGTCGCTGTCCAGTGCAGGTAAATCTTTTTGATGTTTTGACCCATTTTTTTTGCCTTTATTGGATTGGATCTAAGAATAATAGAGAGTGCGATTGCATGAGAAAAAATTCGCCTCTCCAAATGGCTCGTGCGCCTCGCCCCGGCTGTTCAGTTTCTCTATACACCGGCTTTTTCAGCTCGCCGGCACAGGAAAAAAAAACCTAACAGCTAACAGGGAAAAATTCCCGAGCCGCGCTGAAGCCCCCGGCTGTTCGGTTTCTCTATACACCGGCTCGTGCCTCTCACCGGCACAGTTGGGAAAATAGCTAACAGCTAACAGCAATGAACAGCACTGCCGCTCCCGCACGGCTGCTTGCTACTTCAAGAGCCCGCTCCCGAAGCGGGGGATGGGGCGGAAAGACTTTTGGCGCAGGCGTTGCAGCTGGATACAGCAGGTAAGGCAGCCGCACTCCGGTGAGCCCTCACCCGCAGCGACGAGAATGGTTGTAGCAGGCGGGAAGACTGCTCTCCCCTTCGAGAGCGCGCAACTTCAGTCACACCGGCTCCCTTGAAAGGGCGGGTTTCTGGGGGGGAGAGTGCGGCTTTACTCCTGTGGGGACGGATTTTCGCGGCAGCTTCCAGAGCGCGGAAGTTTCTTGGCAGCAGCGTTTGCCTGACTATTTAGGCAAAAAATATGGTATAATTTCTAGGAAACTTTGGGCGAGCGCAAATGGACTGGCGAGAATACATTCACTCTGACCCCAAAATCTTGGTGGGGAAGCCGGTTGTAAAAGGAACTCGGCTGTCAGTGGAGTTCATTCTGGGGCTTTTTGCGGCAGGATTGACCCAACAGCAAGTGCTGGACAGCTATCCCACCCTGACACCAGAAGGATTGCGGGCTATATTTGCCTTTGCCGCTGAGTGTATGCGCGAGGAAGTGCTGTATACCATCTCGCTATCGAATCAGGCAGGTTGATGCGGTTTCTAGCGGATGAGAACTTCCCACTGCCGGGGGTGAGACGCTTGCGCGCTGCTGGAATTGACATCGCCTCTGTGAGCGAAGGCTCTCCAGGAGTGGCAGATTCCGATGTGCTGGCGCGTGCCGTTCGTGAGGGGCGAGTCTTACTCACTTTCGATATGAGGAACCCCACCCCCGAGCCCCCTCCCCGCTGGCGGGGAGGGGGAGAATTTATCGGCGCAGATGCCATCTCCAGTATGTGTCGTCTACTTTCGATATCAGCCGCTTGCGCCCGAGGATCCGGCTGAACATTTGCTTCGCCTGCTGCATGTAGAGGGGCTCTCTTTTGAAAGAAGGTTTACCGTTGTGGATCGCGAACGAGTGCGCCAGCGCCGGCTGCCTTAGAGCGCAGTTACAGATGGTGGAATCGTGCTAGTAAATCTTTGAGTCGCCTGCACTTTAGTTGGGCGGATGGAGAGTGTGGCGGTGCCGGTGTGGGAGAAGTGGCGATGGGTGACGGTGCTGCCGGTTGTGACAGGTGGCTGCGGTGGGGATTGAGGGCGATTGAGCACCACCGGCAACGGCTCCGATTCCCACTCCAATTGCCAGTCCGATGAAAGCTTCGAGAGTTTCGGCGGTGCCGGTGGCGGCGCGACAGTGGGGGTGAGGGCTCTTAACGCCTGTGCGGAGCGCGTGCCTTAGGCTGAACCGACTGGCGCACCATTGTGTCTACAGCGCCAGCTGGCCTGTAGCTCACCTGTGGCCGGTTCCTTACGCTGGTCTGTCCAGTCAAGCCAGAATTTCCTCACTCCTATGCAAAGAAACCCGGTTTCTAGTATTATTTAACTCAAGTTGTTACTGACAAGCCGTGAGCTTTTCCATCCCCCCAGACGGGGCGGGCGCGGGGGCACCCACGGAGACTACAAAAGGGGTGCGTTTCAAGTCCCCTCCTTCTCAAGGGGGGGCCAGGGGGAGGGAAGCCAGAATTTTTTGCAATCAGCGACTTGGGTTATTGAACCAGCGCCGGCTCGCCCTGCTGTCCCACCCTCTGACTCTCCCTGCCCAGTGGCGGGTGGGGGAATATTTATCGGACTTGACACATTTTGGCCTCACTCTCTGTCCCCTCTGACACCGATTCCTGTCTCCTTTCCTCCTTCGCCCCTCTTGCCGGTGGCAAAGGGCACCAGCGAGTGGGGGCGTCAGGGTGATTCTCCTGTGTGCCGGTGGCAGAGGGGCGTCTGGTAAGGGCTGGAGAGGGAGCGGAAAGTGGCGGAAAGTGAGGGGGTGTGAGGGCTAGCGGCATCCCGGCGGTCAAGTGCGCTCTTTGACTCCGATATAATATCAGCAATCCCTTCCCCGAATCTCCAAACTCTCTCACCGCTATGACTCCTGCAATCCCAAGAGTCTTAGTGTTTTATGTCACAATCTACCAACAAAGAGCTGGGGTGTGCCGTTATGCTTGGCCAACTTTTAAACAGACGCTATCGAATCACTGAAGTCTTAGGCGCAGCGGAATTTGGACAAATCTATCTGGCAAAAGACACTCACCGTCCCGGGCACCCCGAATGTTTTGTCAAGCACCTGAAGCCGTCGAGTGAGGAGCCTAAGCTTCTGGAAACTGCCCGCCGGCTCTTTGACAAAGAAGCGGAAATCCTGGAAAAACTTGGCCAGCACGACCAGATCCCCCAGCTCTTCGCTTATTTTGAGGAAAATAAAGAATTTTACTTAGTAGAAGAGTTTGTTCCCGGTCATTCCCTAGCGACTGAGATTTTGCCAGGGAAACCCCTGTCTGAGGAGCAAGTCGGCAGAGTGTTGAGGGAGGTGCTGGAGATTTTGGCCTTCGTGCACGGGAGTGGGGTGATTCACCGGGATCTGAAACCGAGTAACTTAATCCGACGCCACCCAGACGGCAAGTTAGTCCTGATTGACTTTGGCTCAGTCAAAGAAATCGGCACTCAAATCGCTCAGGGGCAAATGCCCCCGACCGTGCGCGTCGGCACCCTGGAGTACATGCCGGTGGAACAGTTCCAATACAACCCGCAGTTTAATAGCGATATCTATGCTTTGGGGATGATCGGCATCCAGGCGCTCACCGGCTTGCCGGTTTACGACCTGCCAAAATTGCGAGATCCCTACAATCCCAACAAGGGCGAAATCTTCTGGCGGCACCTCGCTATTGTCAGCCACGACTTGGGAGATATTATAGACAAAATGGTGCGCCATGACTACCGGCAGCGCTACCAGTCGGCAACAGAAGTTCTGGCTGACCTGATAAGAAGCAGCGATCGCTCTGGATTTCGACTGCCGAAACTAACAATATACCGCGAAGAGGTGGAGCGCCGCGTCACGCATCGCGGCGAGATTTCCGTGGTGGGGCGCAGCATACTGGACGCGCTGCGCAGCAGTCTGGAACTGAAGCCGGAAGAAGCTGAGTCCATCGAAGCAGAGATTTTAAAACCTTACCGCGATTACAAGAGCAAATTCCAGCGCTATGAGCAGGCGCTGGTAGAAGCGAAAAACCATGAAAACCCTCTCTCTGAGGCGACTCACGACGAGTTGAAGCGCTTGCAGCAAGTTTTGGGGTTGAGAGATGAAGATGTCGCAAAGATAGAAGAGAAAATAGCCCCGAATGCTATAGTAGTAAAGTTCCCCAACCCCTTTCCGGCGTTTATACGGGCGAAGGCTACGGCCTTGGGGCTAACCCGCAAGAACCTGGGGCCGGCCCTGAAAATGGCGCAAGGAATGGTTGGCCCCTACTTTGGCCCCAGTATTGCTGGGGGTGTGGCTCTGATCGCTGCCATCTACGGATTTGTCCGCTGGACAGATTTTTTACAGCGCCGGCAGCTGGAAACCCGACAGCTGAATGCGCTCACCGAGCTTTACGCGCAGAGGAACTATGAGGAGTGCCTCACGGAAGCGCCAAAAATCCCCACGCGCTCTAGCAAGTACGCCGGGGTTCAGAACGTTTTCAAACAGTGCGAAGCGGGCATTAACTGGAAAAACCTCGAAGTCAAAACCCTGGTTGCGCACTCAGACATTGTTGGCGCTGTTACGTTCAGTCGGGACGGGCGACTGCTGGCCAGCGGCAGTAAAGACGGGACGGTCAAGCTTTGGGATGTGGCTCAAGGCAAGCTAAGCCGCTCTTTTAACGGAGATTCATCGCCGGTTTGGGCTGTTGCTTTTAGCCCTGACGGCACTCAACTCGTTACAGGCAATTTTTTCTGGCGGTTAATGCTGCTGGACCTGACTGCAGGGGAAATGCTTCGCACTTTTGAGCACGACGGTGCGGTTTGGTCTGTGGCCATCAGCCGCAATGGCAAAACTCTCGCCAGCGGCAGTGAGGACAAGAAAATCAATATCTGGAATTTGGAGACAGGCAAACGCACTCACACTCTCTCCGATCATACAGACTATGTGTATTCCCTTGCTATCAGCCCCGATGGCAAAACTCTTGTCAGCGGCAGTAAGGACAAGACCGTCAGGATTTGGAATCTCGATACGGGGGAGCTGATTCGCACTCTTGAAGGGCATTCAGGTGAGGTGAGGTCTGTGGCCATCAGCCCCGATGGGAAAACAGCAGTCAGTGGGTCATATGACAATACCATAAAAATCTGGAATCTGGAGACTGGGGAGCTGATCCGCACCCTTGAAGGGCATTCAGACGATGTTGTCTCGGTGGCGATTAGCCCGGATGGGAAGACAATCGCCAGTGGCAGTAAGGACAAGACTGTCAAGATTTGGAATCTCAGCACTGGAGAAGCGATCAACACGCTGTCTGGGCATTCAGATGAGGTGTATTCAGTGGCCTTCAGCCCTGATGGCAAGACTCTGGCGAGTGGCAGCAAGGACAGTACAATTCGACTCTGGCGGCGATAGAGCCCGTGGGCTCACTCCCGCCGCTATCTACCTATTGTTTGCATATTTTAATATCAAGTCCGGTGGCACCGCTATTGCCCAATCGCTTCCTTTGTCACCGCCGATAGGGGCTGGAATTGCCAGCGCCCAGCGCCGGACGCCCGGTGCCCCGCACCGCAGGCATTGCAAAATCGATGCTAGCGGACATGATATCATACCTGCCGGTTACAAGCGCCAAGCCTTCCTGAGCATATCAACCAGCTCTTTCTGCCGGCCCTCAATGACTGCCGGTGTCCACTCCGGCTCTTCCAGCACTCGGGCCGTCAGCGCCAGGGGTGGTGCGCCTGTTTTCACGGTGAAATACTGCTCCTTTTTCATCTCAAAGTCGAAGCTTTGCGCTTCGGTGTTTTTCCGGCGCGGGAGCAAAACCAGGTTTCCCAAACAGTCCGCGTATTTCGGGCGCTCTCGGGCGTCGGGGAACCATTTCGCCCACATACTTCCAGGCGCTGGATTGAGCGGCAGCACCTGCTCCACCGTCAGGGGGCTTTCTTTGTAGGACGCTTCATTCCCCGATATCTCCGCCTCCAGGCGCAGCAAGACATACAGGCGAATTTTCTCATTTAAAAAGTCTGCGTCAAGGTTTCTGAGGATATCGATCCGCTCTTCGTGCACAAGCTGGAGTGGCGAGTCCTCTGCGTACAGGTTTTCCCCTGACTCAATCGCCGTTAGCAACCGGGCGTAGCGATCGATGCGCTTCTCCCGGTGCGTCCGCCGAATAAAGAACCCCGCCGCCAGACGCTCCAGATCCGCAAAGAAACACACCAGCTCCTCAGGGCTGTTATAATTCTCTGAGAGGTAGAGAATGGCCGGCGGCACCCAGTCAAAATTATCCAGCCAGTTTAACCAATTAAAGATTCTCTTCAGTTCCTCCCAGCCTACATCGCTTTGATAGGTCGCATTCTTGATATCATAAAAAGCATCGGCAAGAGGGTTCAGGGTTTTATCGATGAACAGCTGAGGGTTCTCAGACGGGCGGACATATTGCCGGAATTCCTTGAGGAGGCTTTCCCGCAGCTTGGCCTTCCGCTTAATCATTCGGATGTGCTCGAAAAGCTCTTGGAACATCTCTCGCCCCAGGTTAGTTTCGATGTCCTCCCACTTGACGCTGTAGGCTTCCTGTTCCTTGATGTCAGGGATTTTTCCAATGATCTCTGCTTTCAAGATGTCGGTGTGGGACAGATCCAGTCCCCGGTCGTTGAGCACGGAAAAGATCCGGTAGGCGGAGTCAAAGTCTGGCGTGGACACCACGACCAAAAAACAGCGGGTAATGATAAATTGCGCGAGGCGAAGTCGGTGAGCGTCGCTAAAGTCTTGCAAGCGCTGCGCGAACAGCTGGGCGTTGTCTTTGATGTTTTGCCGGCTGTCTGAAAGCTTGACATCCTTTAACTCTTCCAGCCTGTTAATCCCGCCCTCATCCTGAATGTATTCCTTAAAAAACTCCGCATCTCGCTCGCGCAAACTCAGACGGTAGCGGTTGGGGATGCCAGAAATCTTGCTGCCTTTTTGGTAGAGATAAGTCGTCAAGTCGTTGAAGTGCTCCTCCGGCACGGACGCCCGCAACGCCGCCAGCAATATGGTCAGGGTGGTGAGTCGCTGCTGTCCGTCCACGACTTGCGCGTCTGGCGTATCTCCCTTAATCAGCACGATACTCCCCAGGAAGTAGGGATTCACTTCCTCGATGGGCTGGCTGTCATCTTCCAGCGATATGATAAAGTCTTCCAGCATTTCCCCCGCCTGCTCTACAGTCCAGGCATAGGGGCGCTGGTACAGGGGAATGGTGAAGGCAAAGTCATCGCTGAAGACTTTCCCGATCGGGTACTCCTTTCCCTCGATTTTCACATTGCTCATGCTAACCTCTTCCGTTACGCGCAGCTGGCGATCGTCTCCCGAAACGGGATTGTCCCTGTGACTGGGCACAGCGTCAACCCTGGGAAAGCCGCCTAAATATTCTAATCCCCAGCTCACAGTATGAGCGGGGTTCCCCCACACACCAGCCTTTTTTAGAAGATGGAGTGGGGGCGACCCTTCTTGGCCCAGACCTTTTTGGCCCAGCTTTTAGTTTCCCGCCCCAGTCCACTCCCTCTCGCGAGGGGTGCGACGGCAATTCGCCGGCAACTGCGGTCTTGACCCTTCCCGGCGCGCGCGGATAGGGACGACCAATGCAACTGCTCCCTGATGTCAGGAACACCCATTCCAGTACAATTGCAATTATGTCATCCCCAAACACTCAAACTCTCTCTTCTATCCGATTTCTCCAGCGCCAAGCCGCTTCCCTGCTGCTCTACCAAGGCACACTCACCGGCCCCATCGGGAAAGCCTTCCTCAACCTGTTGCAATCCCTCCACCACAGCGATGCCGGCGGTACCGATTGCTCGCACGCTTACGGCAGCTGGTTCCAATCCCTAGCTGCCAAAAATCTCAGCTGGCAAGATTACCTGATCGAGCGAATCCTCCTCGACACGAACCCCTTCACCCTGCACGCTCAGCAAGCAGAATTAATTAGTTTGCCACCGGCACTGCTCGCCGCTGCCAAGCATGACTTGCAAGCTTTGCAAAGTCTCTACCAGTGCGCCGGAGAACAGCTGAGCCGGTGGGTGCAAACCGCCTCCGGGCTGCCGGTGGCACCCCCCGTCTGGGATTGCCGGCAAAATGGAGCCGCACCCGAGCGCTCACTGCCGATAATAACCTCTCTGCAAAAAGAAAGCAACTGGGCTGACATTCTAGAAGAGTTAGCAGCCCACTACCGCCAATATGGCACCGGCCTTTTTGCCGAATATCGCGCCCTGCGCTGGCAGTCCGGGCAACTCACCGGCATCGCGCACCCCGACCCAGTGAGGATCGCTGATTTAGCCGCCTGCGAATTCCAGCGCGACACCCTGCTGAAAAATACCGAATTTCTCCTAGCCGGACTGCCGGCACTTCACGTTTTGCTGTACGGCAGTCGCGGTTCCGGCAAATCTTCTTTGGTGAAAGCCCTCTTAAATGCATTCGGCGAGCGCGGTTTGCGCCTCATCGAAGTTGCCAAATCTGACCTCAAAGATTTGCCGGCAATTGTCGATATGTTGCGCGGCGCACCCCAGAAATTTATCATCTTTGTAGATGACCTCTCCTTTGAGGAGGATGACGACGCTTTCAAAGCTCTAAAAGTGGTTTTAGAAGGCAGTCTGACCGCACGACCGGCAAATGTGGCAGTCTATGCCACATCCAACCGGCGTCACCTGATTCGGGAGTTTTTTGACGACCGCCCCCGCCCGGGGGCCGGTGAGGAAGTTCACGCCTGGGATACGGTTCAGGAAAAGCTTTCCTTTAGCGACCGTTTCGGCTTAACTTTAACCTTCGAGCCGGCGAATCAAGACACCTACCTCACCATTGTCCGCCATCTCGCAGAGCGAGCCGGCATTTCTTTGAGCGCGGAAGAGTTACAGTTTCGCGCTCTCCAGTGGGCGACGCGCCACAACGGGCGTTCTGGGCGCACGGCCAGGCAATTTGTTGACTTTCTCAGGGCGGAGCTGGCAATTGCCGGTCAGTCAGAAAAATAGGCGGCTTGGGGATTGTTTTTTTGAACCGCCACAGCTAGATCGGTTTTTATCTGAGTCAGGTACTGAGAAACCCGGTTTCTTTAAGAAACCGGGTTTCTGGCACGTACTTCATCGAACTGAAAACCGCTATAAGTAGGAGGCGTTACGGCTTTCGCCGTAACGCACCCCACTACTCCTGAACCAAGCGGTCTAATTCCAGTTGCATCTGGCTGCGGACTTTTTCATAGCAAGCATCCACATAGTCGCGGTCGCCGGAGGCGTCGCGCCCGTAGCGCTCAAACACAATCGGGGCGCAAACGCGAGTGCGAATTTTCACCGGCAGCGGAAGATTTGGCAGCGGGCCAAAACTCAGCCCCCAGGGCAGCCCCAAATAAATCGGAAACACCACCGGATCGAGCCCCAGCAACCACGGCATCCCCCATTCGTGCAGCTGGCGCATTTCTTTGTAGATATCCGCCAGAACAACCAGAGTGTCGTGAGCGCCGGTGGAAATCATCGGCACTACCGGCACCTCTTCCCGCAGCGCCAATTTGATAAACCCCTTGCGCCCCGCAAAGTAAATTTGATTCCGCATGCTGTAGGGGCGGAAAACATCCTCAGCCCCCCCTGGATAGACAGTCACTGCTGCGCCTCTTCGCAGCGCAGCGGTTGCCATTTTGGGGTGAGCCATTATCGCTCCGAACTGCACCGCCCCTCGCGCCGCTAGAGGGAAAGCCTTCCAAACAGTTGGGTGCATCAGTCCATAGCTCAAGCGCTCTGTGCCAAACCGGCTGAACCAGTCATACATGAACATGAACATATCCGGTGCCGCTAAGCCCCCATTGTGGGAGCCGACAGCCAGAAATTTTCCCTCCGCCGGTATGTGATGCCAGCCATCGGTTTGAACCTGAAAGTAGTAGCGGTAAAACCACTCCCACATCGGCATTAAATATTTTATTACCTTCGGATCTCGGTCATCTAGCGACCAGCCATCAAAGCGATGGCGAGAGGTTTTGTTCGCTCTTCCGGAAGTGCCGGTGAACTCATTAAAAAAATTAAACACAGGTTCTCAACCGCTCTCAACAACGACATTGCGCTTTTTAAAAGATGGCAGCGCAGCCAATCAGTAAGTCAGCCCCACTAAACTGAACTTGCTTGCAGTGCGGCGTGCCGCCCTAACTCAATCCTAAAGGCCTGCGGAACTTAACGCCAACACGAACCGACCTTTTCAGTTTAATTTTCTTTCCCTACTGATTTCAGCCCAGTTGAGAGCCATCGGGATCTCACCCCGACTCGTCCCATCCCCGGCGGGAGCGCCTACTCCGCAGGGCCTTTCTCTCTCCCGACGCCCCAGCACCGGCGCACCCACCGTCAGGCACAAAGCCACATAACCAGCCGCCCCAGCCGGCTGTACCAAATCACAGGTGAGCGTCCGATCTCGGTGTGCGCACAGCTGAAATCACTGCGGCGTCTGCTTCCTAACCGCAGCCACCTCCTCCAAACCCCCACCGGCACCCGCCCCTGCGCTTGCTATTCCCACTTCCCCATCTGGATGCGCCAGACACGGGAAAGCCATCGGGGCGATTGGAATTGCCATCCGCAGCCATTTCCCCAGAATTTTCGCGCTTGTAGCGGTTTTCGGTTGGAGCGAGCCAAGAAACCCGGTTTCTGTAAGCAATCGGGTTTCTCAGTACCTCAAAAAGGATGAAAAACGCTACAGACCACCGGCGCTAGCGCTTCGCAATCAAACAGATTCATCGGTTTGTTCGTGGCTTCCTTTTTCTCGGGAAACAGGAGTGTCTTGTTGCAGTCGCTTCGCAACAAACAGTAAAATACCAAAGACAATCACCGTCTCTCCTAGAGCTTCCGCAAACTCCTCAAAAGCCACCCTTGTCTTCTCCACAAACAGGATAAAATGCGGGTGGTGAGGGAAAAACCTCCAGAGTAGGGGCTGCAAGATTTTGTATTTGATAATTTCTGCCCCAAACCCGCCCAAAGCAAAAATTCCCATTCCCAGCAGCGCTAAGAAAGTCTCTCTGCGGTATAATTTCCAGATCCCCACAAAGTCTCGCAAGAACACTGTTGGAACCATCAAAAATATCAAGATATACCCTCGCAGCCAGTCCCGGTCGTGCGGGGTGTGGAGCAGGCTGTGAAGCTGGAGGTGAATTTTGAATACTTCATCGGCAGACGCATACATCATAAGGACGCCAACTGTCAAGAGGAAAAATCTAGATGGGGGCTGGGAGGATGAGCGATCGACTTTGAAAAAGATCAGCGAGATGAATCCAATTGTAAACAGCAGGAAAGCTTGCAATAAGGACGGGACTGTCATTTGCCCGTCCATGTCAAACGGAGGATAGGGTTTGCCGGTGAGCAAAATGCTGCCCAGATAAATCACGACAATCAAAACTTCAAACAGGATGAACCCAACGAGCAGGCGATGGCTCGCCCGCTCCAGTGCTTTTGGGTGGAGTTTCATGGGTGAAAATAATCGTAGATTTGCTGGGCCAAACGCGGGCCAATGCCATCAACCTCAGCCAGCTGTTCGGGAGTGGCTATCCGAATGTAATCAATCGAGCGGAAATGCGCCAGCAGCTGTTTTTGCCGGTGGAATCCCAAACCCGGAATTTCGTCCAAGCGCGACCGCCGCATGCGCTCGCTCCTCTGCTGCCGGTGGAAGCTCACCGCAAACCGGTGCGCCTCATCCCGCAACCGGCGCAGCAGCTGCACCCCCGGCTGCTCAGCCTCCGTTTGAAGCGGCAACGATTCACCCGGAATAAAAATCTCCTCTCGCTGCTTTGCCAGACTCACCACCCGCAAATCTTCCAGCACATTCATCTCCTGCAGCACCCCAACCACTGCCGAAAGCTGGCCCTTGCCGCCATCAATCATCACCAAATCGGGCCAGTCGGGATTGCCGGCGCGCTGCAATTCGGGATTTTCTGCATACTTGCGGAACCTGCGCCCGATAACTTCAGCGAGACTGGCAAAGTCATCCGAGTGACCGGCACTTACCGTTGGGTTCTTAATCTTGTAGTGCCGGTAGTGCTGTTTTGCCGGCAATCCATCTACAAACACCACCTGCGACGCCACCGCATCCGAACCCTGAATGTGCGAGATATCGTAACCTTCAATGCGGCGCGGACTTTCCGGCAAATCCAACAGGTCCGCCAAATCTCCCATCGCTTCCGCATTGCGCTCGCCCGATTTCAGCAGGCGAGCTAATTCGTAGCCGGCGTTGCGCTCCACCATTTCAATTAATTCTGCCTTAGATTGCCGCTGGGGAGCTAATATCGCCACTTTGCGCCCCTTGCGCTCGCTCAACCAATCCGCCAGCATCTCCCCTTCTGGCAACTCGTGCTGCACCAGAATTTCCGCTGGAATCTCCACCGGCTCAACAGTTTGATAGTGCTCCTCCAGCACCCGCTGCAAAATCGCCCCAGATTCTATTGGCGGGTGAGGGAAATCCGACTCCCCCTCTCCCCTTGTGGGAGAGGGGGTAGGGGGGTGAGGGGAAACCGACTCCCCCTCTCCCCTTGTGGGAAAAGCGGTTGAAAGGTGAGGGGAAACTTCCGCCACAAACCCCAACCTTCCCACCAGCTGACCGGCGCGAATTTGGAACAGCTGGATGCAGGCGTGTTGAGTGTCAGCCGCCAGCGCAATCGCATCCCGCGACAAAGTATCATTAGGCAGAGACACCTTTTGCTCCGCATTCAAAGACTTCAAACCTTTAATTTGGTCGCGAATTCGCGCCGCCAGTTCAAAATTCAGCCCCTCAGCCGCCTGTTCCATTTGCGCCGTCAGGATATCCTCCAATTCCCGCACCCGCCCCTGAAACACCATCGCCACCTTCTGCACCGTCAAGCGGTAATCCGAAGGCGAAATCAGCATTTGGCAGACCCCCGGACAGCGCCCGATGTCATAATTCAGACAGGGGCGGTCTTTAAACAGTGGTTGCGGGCGCTGGCGCAGCGGGAAAATCCGCTTCACCAAATGCAGCGTATTCCGCAACAGGCGAACATCAACATAAGGGCCATAATACCGGTCTTTTGCATTTCCCAACCGGCGCTTGCGCGTCATGAAAATCCGGGGGTAGTCCTCCGACCAAGTAATGCAGACGTAAGGATACTTCTTGTCATCCTTGAGCAGCACATTAAAATACGGCTGGTGCTGCTTGACAAGATTCGCTTCTAGTGCTAATGCTTCCGCCTCAGAGTCGGTAACGATAAACTCAATCTCCGCCACCTGCTGCACCATCAAAGCGATGCGGGGGCTGAGATTTTGTGACTCGCGGAAATAAGAGCGGACGCGGGAGCGCAGCTTCTTGGACTTGCCAATATAGACAATCCGGTCGCTCCCGTCGCGCATCAAATAGACCCCCGGTTCCGGCGGAATCTCTTTGAGCCGGCTTTCCAGGCGCTCCGGGTCTTTAATCAGTGGTATAATTTCAGTTGATGCTTTCACAGACAAAATTTTAAAGGTACAATATCAAATGTAACTCTTTACGCCCTTTTTAATTTTAGCTTATCCCTCGTTCCCAGCTGACGCTGGGAACGCCATCCAGTCGGCTCTGCCTCCTTTGGGCAGATAGGAAGATTAAAAGCCTAAAAGCTTAGCGGCTCTCAGTTCGATGCAGTGCGCATAAGAACCCCGGTTTCTTTAAGAAACCGGGGTTCTCAGTACACTAATATCAGAGACGCGACAAATCCCTGTCTCTACAAGAAAGCTATAGCGGCAGCCACTTAGGTTATGACGTAGGACAGGCGTCTCGCCTGTCCCTGTCCTTACTAGCAAGTGAGATGCCTTGTTCTACACTGACTGTCTATTGCTATACCGAAAGATTTCCGCCGAACTGTATCAGGCGCGACCAAAAGCAACCAGAGCGGCGGCGGTGTCCGCGTATTCCCTGAATTTTGCCACTTTCCCCTCACGCAGCGCCCAGACCATTACCCACTCGCTCTCTAAAGTGCGACCTGTGGGTTTCACCCTTATCCGAGAGAACCCCAGCACCACAACTCTATCTCCCTGAGCGATGAACTCCCGTGGCTCAAACTGCACAAACTCCAAATATTCGCCTATTTTAGCATAAAACTGCACCACTTCCTCGTGTCCGCGCCACCGGCCCCCGATGGGGACAGCCTCTCGCGCAAAGGGAGTTTCCCACTCCACATCATCGCACAGCCGAGCCAAGATGGCCGCAATGTTACCGCGCCCAAAGGCGGCGTAAACTTGCTGCACCAGATGCACGTTTTCCCGCTCGCTCATCACTTCATATCAAATCTGCTGGCAATTGTTATTATATAGTAGCGTTCCGCAAAGCGGAACGCACCCTACTTGTGATAATATTAACAAAAGTGAGACGCTCCCGCCCAAAAGATATAAAGTCCAAATAATCAGCAAAACACTACAATATCGCAGGAACGGTTTGCGAAGGAGTTCTACCTTGGTTCAGACATCACCATCCCCCGCCCTCGCTCAGCTGGACAGCCCCCAAGAATGGGACTTGTCCGACCTCTATCAGGGGTTCGACGACCCCCAATTGGCCTTAGACTTAGAATTACTGCAGCAGACAGCCGCCGAATTTCGGCAGACTTATCGCGGTAAAGTGGGGGAACTGGCACCGGCAGAGGTGGCCAATTGCCTGCAACAGCTGGAAGCGATTAACCAAAAAGCCGGGTATCTCTACGCCTTCCCCTCCCTCGTCTTCTCAGCAGACACCCGCAACACCGAGGCGAAGCAATTCCTCGACAAGGTGATGGAAGCGCTCACCGGCATCGAAAACCAGCTGCTGTTTTTCGACCTGGAACTGCAACAGCTCGAAGTCGAAAAGTTTGGCGAGTTGCAAGCCTCACCGGCACTCCACAATTATACCCACTACCTGCACCGCATCGCCGAATTTCGCCCCCACCGGCTCTCCGAAGAAGTCGAGCAAACCCGCAACCAAGACAGTCTAACAGGACGGCAGGCGTTTATCCAGCTGCGCTCTGTCCACCTCGGCGAGCAGGAATACGAGCCGGTGTCTGCAGGTTCGGGCAAAACCGCCAGCACGGAAGCAGAACTGGGGGCGCTGCTGTTCCACCCGTCACCCGAGGTGCGCTGCGAAGCTTACTGCTCCCTGCGCCAAGTGCTGCGCCAGCACAACTCGCTGTATGGCTTCATTCTCAACACGATCGCCCAAGACCACCGCATGGAGAGCCAGCTGCGCGGCTACACCTCTACTTTGCACAAGCAGCTAATGGCAGATGAGGTTTCCGAGCCGGTTTTCCGCGCTATAATGGAAGGCACCGGCAGCCGGTTTGACTTATTTCAGCGCTACTACCGGCTCAAGGGCGAGGCGCTGGGGCAACAAATCCGCATCTGCGACATTTACGCGCCGTGGACATCTGCTGGCGAGCCGGTGCCGCCCATAAACTACAAGACGGGTGTGGGAACGCTGCTCTCAGCATTGGAGCAGTTTGACATTAACTACGCCCGCCGCGCGGAAGAGTTCTTTGTCAAAAACTGGGTGGATGCCAAAGTGCGTCCTGGCAAACGCGGCGGCGCTTTCTGTTCCTACACCCACGGAAAGCACAGCTACCTGTTACTATCTTACACCGATGATTACAGCTCGCTGTTCACCCTAGCGCACGAAATGGGGCACGGGCTGCACTTTGCCTCGATTGGCGACCGGCAGACCTATTTCAACAGCAGCCCCCCGATGGTGCTGGCGGAAATTGCCTCCACTTTCAATGAATTGCTGCTGCTGGATTTTCTGCTCAAACAGTCTGTCGGTGACAAAACCCTCAGCAAATCGCTCCTGACGCGCCAGCTGGAAGACCAGCTGAATTTGCTGTTCCGCCAAAGCACAATTAGCCGGTTGGAGTTGGCGATTCACGAACGCGCGGCGCGAGAGGGCAGTTTTGACCACAAGTGGGTGAACGAGCAGTGGGTGGAACTCTACCGGCAGCTGTGCGGCGATGCGGTGGAATTGCTCCCAGAACACCAGTACGACTGGGCGCGAATCGCGCACATTTTCTTCAAGCCGTTTTACTGCTACCAGTATACCGCATCTACTATTGTCAGTCTAGCCTGCTACCAAAAATATCTGGAAATCGGCAAAGATTTTCTCCCGGGATATTTGGAGTTGCTAGCTGCCGGTGGGTGTGAGAATCAGGTGGAAGCCTTGCGCCGGTATGTGGGTGTGGACATCGAAAATCCCGACACCATCCGCGACGCACTCGGCTACGTCGAGGGGCTGCTAGACCAGCTGCAAGCCGCCCTGTGAGCTGCCGGCAGGAGCACAGGGATGAGCGCCGGTAAATGAGCTAGGTTGTTGCGCATTTAATTTGCGCTATCTATATCTATCTCTCGTTGCAACACTTTACCTGGAAATGCAGTTTGGAGGCTCTGCCTCCTTTATTTAGTAAGCAAATTAAAGGCTTCTTAACTTAATTGTAGCAGCAGTCATATTGGTTAGGGCATCAGTGGCCTAGGGATAAAAGGCGTAGGTACGGCGTTCGCCGGGCCTCTTGATCTAATGTCCTAATCTAACTGGCTACTGCTATATCTGCGTCCATCTGCGTTTATCTGCGGTTAAAAATACCCAACCCGAAGCAGTTAATTCCCACGCAAAAAAAGTGCGCAATTTGCGCACTAAATCCTTGTCTTTGCACTGTCGGTCTTGTAAAAACTAGGCATTTTTCATCTTGCGCTTGGCAGCCAAGAAACCGCCCACACCCATTAGGCCCAGCATGGCAGAGGGTTCTGGCACTTTTGCTGGGGGAATGCCGGCAAGCAGCAATTCGTAGTTGCCGGTGTGAGAAATGCCATCGCCTTGTTCAACTAGGCCAGAGTTTGTGGCGCTGAAGTTGTAGAGGTATTGAGCCGGCCCACCGTCATAGGATACCTTGACTATTTCACTAGCCTGTATAGTTTTCCCTGCGAGCAAGGGTTGCAGGCTGGGCGGAACAACAGGTAGCAGTAGGGATTTGGCATCCAAGTGACCCGCTAGGCCAATGCTAATCTGGCCGGTGGTGTCATTTTGGTTGACGTAGGAGATGTTGGCGTCACTGAACCGCTGGCGGCCACCACTGAGTTGAAAAGAGGTGTAGGCGGTATTCCCTGTCGTTGTGCCAATCAGGCTTCCCAGGCCATTGTTAGTCAAGGCGTCATTGAACCACTTCTGAGCCAAGGTCAGCCCACCGCCAACATTAGTGGCCCAGTCAGCTGCTGTCAGGCTGCTCAGGGTGATGTTCCTGCCGCCAATTTGGCCACTTAAGGTTGTGACTGTACTGTAAGTGCTGAATGCCGTGTTATTCAGAGTTTCGCTGTTGGCGAATAGCTCCACGTTGCCGGTGGGACTGCTGCTGCTGCCGGTCAAGATGGTGGACAGACTGGCGGCGTCATTCCGGTATGTATTTGTCGCATTGGCATCGTAGAGGTAGTAGTCAGTGCCATTCACACCCGTAATGGACGCGCCGGTGAGGGAGCCGGCTTTCGCTGGGGCGCTCGCGAGGGCGGTGACACCGGCTGCTAAGGTTGCGCCAACCAAGAGTTTCTTGACGAGTCCTGCCATTGTTTTGTCTCCTTAAAGTTCAGGGGCTGAGGGATAATCCCGCAAAGATGCTGGCACCAGGGATAGGCAATACGCTTTATTTCATTGCACCCTAGAACTTCCCAGTCAGGCTGTGATTCGTCTCACATCTTTTGTGTGATAGTTGAGGCAACACCACCGGCATCTGGACGCCGCACGCCTTTCTGCCTAGCATCTGCAACTCGGGTTGAGGTCACTGGCTGACAGTCCTAATCCTTTTATTGCTGATTCTATTCTACACACCCCTGCCGCTACAGTTTGTAAAGTTTCGGTAAAGTTTATCGATTGCTTGACTAAAGATTAGACCAATTTTGGCGTGCTGCCGGTTATGCCCTTTCCAGGAAATTACCTATTCTCCCCACCGCTGCTTCTAAAATTGTCGGCTCGTGTACTAGGGCAAACCGCACATACCCTTCCCCTGCTTTGCCGAAACCGGCACCTGCAGACGCCGCCACGCCGGTATATTCCACAAGTCCCGCACAAAAGCCGGCGGAATTGTTCTGCCAAAATTCAGGCAGTTTCGCCCAAACATACATTGTGGCTGCCGGCACCGGCACTGGCCAGCCAATCCGATTCAGCGCCCCCACAAAAGCATCCCGCCGCTGGCGGAACGTTTCGACGGTGGCTCTCACGCCCTCTTGTGGGCCAGTCAGGGCTGCGATTGCCCCATTGAGAATGCCCCGGTACTGGTTGAAGTCAACGGCGGCTTTCACCTGCCGCAGCGCTTGAATCAGCTCGGCGTTTCCTATGGCGTACCCTATGCGGAAGCCTCCCATATTGTAAGACTTAGAGAGGCTGAAAAATTCAATGGACACACTTTTAGCCGGATCGGCTTGCAGAATCGAGGGTGGGGCAGTGCCATCAAACACCAAATCTGCATAGGGAAAGTCGTGCACCAGCACGAGATTGTGCTTTTGGCAGAACGCAACGGCTTCTTGGAAAAAGGACAGGGGTGCGACTGCGGTGGTAGGATTGTGGGGGTAGCTCAGTACCATCATCCGCGCTTGCGCCAGCACCGGCAGTGGCACATCGGCAAACACCGGCAAAAACCCGTTTTCCGCTCGCAGGGGCATCGGGTAAATCTGGCCACTTGCCAAATATACCCCACCGGCATGGGAGGGGTAGCCCGGATCGAGCAGCAGGGCGAAATCTCCGGGATTCAATAGCGCCAGTGGCAGGTGGGCGGTGCCTTCCTGGGAGCCAATCAGCGGGCAAACTTCTGTTTCTGGATCGACCGGCACGCCATATTTTTTTGCGTACCAGTTCGCTGCTGCTTCCCGGAAATCTTTGGTGCCCTGAAATAGCAGGTATTGGTGGGTGAGCGGGTTTGGCAACGACTCGGAGATCGCTGCCAGGACGTGCTTTGCTGCCGGCTGGTCGGAAGATCCCAGGGATAAGTCTATCACGTCTTGTCCCGCCGCCCTTGCTCTCGCTTTGGCCCGGTCCATGTCGGCAAATACATTGGAGCGCAGGGGTTCTAAACGTTTGGCAAATTGCATATTTGCTTATTTTTCATTTTTCATTGCTAATTTGTCAGATGTAGAGATACGACAATCGCGTTCTAGATGTCGCGTCTCTACTTTGGACAAATAACTTTATCAGAGGTGTGCTTCCAGCAAGCTAGCCAATTTTTGTTTGCTAATCGCTCCCTCGTGAGATTGGATCTCCTCACCCCCCTGAAACAGCCTCAGGGCGGGAACGCCTTCTACTTGGTACTGTTTGACAGTGGCGGGATTGGGATCGACTTCCATTTTCACCACCTTCAGGCGATCGCCGTAAGTGGCAGCGGCCCAGTCTACCGAGGGTGACATCAGCCGGCAAGGGCCACACCAAGACGCCCAAAAGTACACCAGCACCGGCTTTGCCGATTTCAGAACTTCGGTTTCAAATTGAGCATCGGTAATGGAAATGACGCCGCTCATGGCAACCCTCACACAAAATTTGCATCATGTTAAAGCATTTGTATTTTGACGCTTTTTGTGCCGCCTGAGCAAATCTCAGCCCCATCCAGCCCGCCTCCCGGGCAGGTATAGCAGTATTCACTTAGATTAGGACACAAAGGACAGGCGGGACGTCTGTCCGACGCCTTAGATAGCAGTATGCACTTAGGACACCTACATTCCAGCCTTCCTTGCTCCCCTGCTCCCGAAGCTCCTATTGTCCTCGCCCAATATAGCAGTAGGCACTTAGGTTCGTACATTTCGGCCTCTTTTGCACCCCCGCACTCCGGCTCCTATTGTCCTAACCCATATTACCACTGGGATATAGACGTAGGGCAGGCGTCCCGCCGGGCCTGAAGGTCTAATGTCCTAATCTAAGTGGCTAATGTTATATCACTTCTGCTATAAATCTTATGATTTCCTTTTGATTGATTTTTCTAAAAAATAGGAGCCAAATGCTGTAAGCTTTTATGTGAGAGCTTTTTGCTATTATGTGAGCAATCCCAATCAGGAATAGATTATCCGAAATGGATAGAATGGCCCTGCTAGACCGGCGGCCCTCGGCACAAACCGGGGGATGGCAGGGAGTCTAGCAAGGTGCCGGCGGTTTGGATTGTAGGGCTGCGGGCCGGTGCGGCCTAAGACTCGTTGAGCTGCCGGCGCAACTGTTCGAGCTCCTCATCAACAGCTGAGCCGGTTTTCGGGGCAGCCGTTTGACCGGCACCGGGGAGGTGACCTGTGGGTTCCGGAGAGCCAGCAATCAGCCCAGCCTTCATCGCCGCCAACTCATCGTCAACATCGCTGCTGCCTTCGAGCAAAATAAATTTCTCCTCGATCGAACTGCCGGCGAGTTCAGCTGCTGTCTGGGAGCGGGCTTCCATCTGCAACACTTTTTCTTCCATGCGGTCGAAAGCCGCCATAGCGCTGCTGCTGCCTATGTTGCCAATAGCGGTTTGCAGCTGCTCGTTGGCCTTAGCTGCGGCAAACCGGGCCTTGAGCATGTCCTGTTTAGTCTTGGCTTCGGAAATCTTGCTTTCCAGGGCGATCAGGTTGCGCTTGAGCGTCTCCACCTGAGTCGTGTGCTGATCCACCTGGGCTTTCAAGCTAACAGCTGTTTCAGCGTGGCTCTTTTTACGAACCAGCGCTTCCCGGGCCAGATTCTCATCCCCTTTTTGCAGGGCCAGCTGAGCCCGCTGCTGCCAGGTGCTGGCTTGTGACTGGGCCTGACTGTACTGTTGCTGGGTGCGTTTTTGAGTGACAATCGCACTGGCCACAGCCTGGCGCAACTGCACCAGGTCTTCCTGCATATCAATAATAGACTGCTCGAGCATCTTTTCTGGGTCTTCAGCCTTGTTCACCATGTCGTTGAGATTTGACCGGATGACTCGGCTAATGCGATCAAACAATCCCATGATTTGGTTTTCCTTTTGGGGTGTGCGAGGGGTGCCGGCATCCGACTTGTCAGCCGGCTGGGCGAGGCTTCAGTTGGCCAGAGTCTCAAGGGGTTCAGGCAACAGACAGCTGTCCCCAACTAATATCTAGTTTAGGTTGTTCTTTTCAGGGAGACAGAAAGCTGCGCTTGGAAGGCAAGCCTCACACAAAATCTGCATCATGTTAAAGCATTTGTATTTTGACGCTTTTTGTGCAGCCTGAGCAAATCGCAGCCGCATCCAGCCCGCCTCCCGGGCAGGTAAATTCTCTAACTTCCTTTTGATTGATTTGTATAAAAAAGTATCTGTAAATGCTGGAAGTGTTTCTGTGATAGCCTTTAGCTATTGTGCGCTTCATCCCAATCAGGAAGAGATTATCCGAAATGGATAGAATGGCCCTGCTAGACCGGCGGCCCTCGGCAGGAGCCGGGGGATGCCAGGCAGTCTAGCAAGGTGCCGGCGGTTTAGACCGTGGGGCTGCGGGCCGGTGCGACCTAAGACTCGTTGAGCTGCCGGCGCAACTGTTCGAGCTCGTCATCAACAGCTGAGCCGGGTTTGGGGGCTGCCGTCTGACCGGCACCGGGGAGTTGACCTTTGGGTTCCGGAGAGCCAGCAATCAGCCCAGCCTTCATCGCCGCCAACTCATCGTCAACATCGCTGCTGCCTTCGAGCAAACGAAATTGCTCCTCGATCGAATTGCCGGCGAGTTCAGCTGCTGCCTGGGAGCGAGCTTCCATCTGCAGCACTTTTTCTTCCATGCGGTCGAAAGCCGCCATAGCGCTGCTGGTGCCGATGCGGCCCATAGCGCTTTGCAGCTGCTCGTTGGCCTTTGCAGCGGCCACCCTGGCCTTCAGCATGTCCTTTTTGGTCTTGGCTTCGGAAATCTTGCTTTCCAGGGCGATCAGGTTGCGCTTGAGCGTCTCCACCTGACTCATGTGCTGGTCGAGCTGGGCTTTCAGGGTAGCAGCTGTTTCAGCGTGGCTCTTTTTACGAACCAGCGCTTCCCGGGCCAGATTCTCATCCCCTTTTTGCAGGGCCAGCTGAGCCCGCTGCTGCCAGGTGTTGGCTTCTGACTGGGCCTGACTGTACTGTTGCTGGGTGCGTTTTTGAGTGGCAATCGCACTGGCCACAGCCTGGCGCAGCTGCAGCAGGTCTTCCTGCATATCAACAATAGACTGCTCGAGAATCTTTTCTGGGTCTTCAGCCTTGTTCACCATGTCGTTGAGATTTGACCGGATGACTCGGCTAATGCGATCAAACAATCCCATGATTTCGTTTTCCTTTTGGGGTGTGCGAGGGGTGCCGGCATCCGACTTGTCAGCCGGCGGGGCGAGGCTTCAGTTGGCCAGAGTCTCAAGGGGTTCAGGCAACAGACAGCTGTCCCCAACTAATATCTAGTTTAGGTTGTTCTTTTCAGGGAGACAGAAAGCTGCGCTTGGAAGCTTCCTTTCTTTGGCTCTCTTTCTCCAGTTTAAAAACTTCCAGCTTTAATCGGCAGAGCGTGGCAAATGTCTTTCGATCGGGGCTGGCAGCTGTCTCGCCTTGCCCGAAGTTCGGTTTTGCGCCCCAGTTGCGGCATTTCTAAGGGATTTGCTCGCCGGCGGGCGAGGGCCTGGTGCTGGCCAGTCTGGTGGGGGAGGGGAGGCAACTGCCCGCACCTGAGGGAATGAAATTTTTTCCGGTTGGAAACTATTCGTTGAGACTCCAGCGCGGCAGCCGGCGCTCAAGTCGCTCACGGTGCCGGCTGCCAAGTTAGAGAGCCGGTCTGGTGTTCTTGTGAAACGGGAAGAAAGCGGGAGCGGAGGGAGTGCCGGTAGCCGCCCTGCGGCTAGAAGGTTAGAATTTCTCTCCTCCCAGCCAAAGAAACCCGGTTTCTAGTATGGCGTCACGGTGCCGGTGTGAAGTTAGAGAGCCATCTTTTCTAACCCATCTCAACTCTAAACTCTGAACTCGCTCTGACATTCTGCTGTGTTCTGCGCTCTCCAGTAGCTGGAAGTATAGCAGCAGCCACTTAGATTAAAACATTAGACCTTGAGGGCAGCCAGACGCTGGCCTACGTCTATATAGCAGTAAGCATTTAGGAAACGTACATTCCGGCCTCCCTTGCTCCGCCGCTGCCGAAGTTTCTATTGTTCTAACCCATATGACTGCTGCTATAAAATGCGCCCCGAGTGCGGTTTTTCTGGCCGGCCTTCAATCGCGTCCACTCCGAGCTCTTTGGGTGCCTTCTCCAAGGGAGAGGCCCCCAACTTCTGTGACAGTGCGCTGCGATATCTAGCTCGGTCCCAGTTGGTTTGTGTGAGTCCCTGTAAGGGATTGAAAAAGGGATTGAAAACGGGATTAAAATTCAGGGATTGAAATTTTAAATAGCCCCTAACGGGGGAAGGAATCCCACAAAGGGGATTGAAACCAGCTCACCTCTAGATTTCGGGATTTTTGTCAGCTGGCGAGTGGGTGGGGGGTAACTGGGCTGGCTTGCTGCCGGTGAGCATTTGAGCCTTCATGGCCGCCAGCTCAGCCTCAACGCCGCCACCGTCTTGCAGGGAAGCAAATTTTTGTTCTAAATCTTCCGCACCCATTTCAGCGAGGGCTTCTGAGCGAGCTTCTAGCTGCAAGACCTTTTCTTCCATGCGGTCGAAGGCGCTCAAAGCGCTGCCGGTGCTGAGCTGTCCCATCATCTCGCGGATTTTCTCAGCCGCTTTGGCGGAGCGAGCCCGGGCGATGTAGAGGTCTTTTTTGCTTCTGGCTTCGGAAATTTTGCCCTCCAGAGAGCGCATGTTTTGCTTGAGCTGGCTGACAGCAGAAGTTTGCAGTTCGATCTGCTTGCGCATCGCCTCTGCGGTTTCCTGGTAGGATTTTTTGCGGGTGAGGGCTTCCCGCGCCAAGTTTTCATCGCCCTTTTGCAGGGCGAGCTGGGCGCGCCGGTGCCACTCATCTGCGGTGGACTGGGTTCTGGAATAGTCGCGCTCAGTGCGTTTCTGAGTGGCAATCGCCTGAGCCACCGCTTGCCGAAGTTGAATCAGATCCTCCTGCATGTCATGCACAGCCTGTTCCAGAACTTTTTCTGGATCTTCGGCACTGCCAATCAGACTGTTTATATTGGCGCGAATCACCCGCATGATTCGGTCAAAGAATCCCATGACGGCTCCATTTTTGGTGCTAGGGTTTACAGGCATTCCTTAGCGGCTCACACCAGCAGGGCGGTTGCTCCCGCTCTCTATTGGCCCAGTATAAATCTGAGTCGCTGGCGGTAAATTTTCTGGGGGTGAGGGGAGAGACGTCAGCTGGGAAGCAGGTCTTGCGTAAAGCGGTTTACCCTGCCCCCCTCGCCCGCCGCCACAAGAAAAATTTACAGGTGCGCTGCTTTTATGGTATCGCACCGGCTCTGGGGAGGGAGCCTGAGAGTTAAGGCCGGTAGACCTTGGCCGACAGCCCCTGCCGCTGCAGTTGCTCCACCAGAGTTTTGGCGGTGGCGGCATCGTTGAAGGCCCCGAGCTGGATGCGAACGCCGGCGGGGAAGTCGCGAAGGTAGGCGTCCGCGACGACTTGCTGCGCCTTTTCCAGGCTTGTCGGGTCGGTGTAATCCGTGACAACGAAGTAATAGTCGCCTTCTACGGGTACATAGGGTTCAGCGGCGGGGGGTGGCGCTGCCGCTGATGGCGCTGTCTGTGCGGGCACCACCGGCGCTGGCAGGGGTTGCCCCGTGGCCGGTGCGGCTGGCTCTGCCTGGTTTGAACCCGGCAGCAGCGCCGCCGAGAGATTTTCCAGCCCTTTGTCGGCTGCCGGTGGGGGAGCGCTCTCCTGTGGCGGGAGCGTCACTTGGGGGAGGGAGCGCTGCTGCGGTGAGGGCAGCGCTTGGGGAGTGGCAACCGGTGCCGGTTTGGGAGTTAGGGTGCTGAGGCTGCCCAAATTCAGGTCCACAAACTCCCGGGAGGCTAAATCGGGAGTGGGAGCCCCACTGCTGGCCTCCGGCCCGGTGCTGGCCGGATTGGGGGCGGCGGCGGGGGTCTGTTTGGCCGGCTGCCGGTTGCTCGCCACATTATTGCTGCCATTGGGATGGGTGACGACATAGCCGAGAGTTGCGCTGGCCATTAAAAACAGGAGCATTGAGCCGATTCCCAAGGGGTTGAGCAGGCTCTCTGCCGGACTCCGTTCTGCTTGTTTTGGCGGGTGTTCCTCTGCCAGACTTTTGAGCAGGACTTCTGAGGATTCCAGATAGTCATCCGCAGCTGAGTTTGTTTCTGCAACCGCCACACTCTCACCGGCTGCAGCCGTGGCTGCTGGCGTTAGGTCAGTCCCGCCAGCACCGGCGCTCCTGCCCGCTGCTGTGTCCGCCTCTTCCGGTTTGGGGGCAAAAGTCAGCAGTGCCGGCTCGGATGGGGGAGAGAGCGCTTCCGGCGATGGCTGTGGCTGCTGCTGTGGCGGTGATGCCGCTTCTGGGTTGGTTCTGCCGCCGGTGGCTGTCACATAAATCAAATCCAGAGGTTGCCTGGGAAGGCGACCCATTTCCCGGTAAGAAGACAGTGATTTTTCCGAGCGTCGCTGGCGTCGGTACCGGCTTAGTTCTTCTTCTAGCTTGACATCCAAACTGCTCAAGGCCGCCTGTAAGGCCGGCTTTAAGGACTCGGGCTTTGAAGGGGTGGAGGACTCGACGGATAAACGTTCGCTCATGGTGTGCGGCTCCTACCGGCTGTTTCAAGCGGGCATCAAAGGAAGGGAACAGTCCCTCAGGTGCTGGCTGCCTGTTGCGGGCGCTCACGGGCTGTACCGATTTAAGGATATTTCAATCTCCGATAGTATTCAACGCGATTCCCCTCAGGCAGGCTGGAACATCGGTGTAAATCTGAACTATAGCAAAAGCGGGCACCTGACACAGTGCGGGCGTGGTCTTATAGCGGGTTTCGTATGAGTGAGGTATCCAGAAACCCGGTTTCTTTAAGAAACCGGGTTTCTGGGGTGCACTGACGCCCCCACTCACCCTAACAATTGGGGAGAGGAATGGCTCGCGGCGCGCCAGTGATGCGGTTGTGAATTTGGAGTTGGCACTATGGGATTTGAATCTCTCAATCGGGCTCTGGGCTCTCTGGGGAATCAGGCACAGTTGCAGCCACTGCAAGAATTCCAGCGCCTCCGGTCCTGCTGGCCGGACGCCGTTGGCCCGGTGGTGGCGGCCCAGACTCGCCTCCTGTCGGTGGAGCGGGGCGTGCTGAAGGTGGCGGTATCCAGTTCCGTTTGGGCGCAACAGCTGACGTTTCAGCGCCGGCTGATTTTGGCTAAGTTGAACGCCTGTCTGGCTGCGCCGCTGGCTGACATTCGCTTTTCCACGGCTCAGTGGGTGCTTGCGCCCCAGAGCGATGAGTCTGTGGCGGGGGATCATCCCAGCCGCCTTCCCCACCCGCACCAGCCACCGGCTGCCGGCAGTGCGCCCGCTCCTCCTGACGCTCTGGCGGCTTTTCAGCGGTGGGCCCAGGGAATACAGGCGCGAGGGCAGTCTTTGCCGCTTTGCCCCCAGTGTGACTGCCCGGCACCACCGGGAGAGATCCAGCGCTGGGGCGTTTGCGCCCTGTGCGCTGCTCAGCAGTGGTGAGCCGCCGGCTGTGTTTTAGGCGTTGGGTTTGTGTGGGGGTTTTGAACAGGGGGTTCGGGGAGAGGCGGGGAGGTTTCCGGTTTCAGGGGAAGAGGGAGTTTCAATCCCGTTTCCGGGATTCAGCTGGCCAGAAATCTTCTCCTCCTGCCCCCTGATGAAATCATTGTGGCATTGATATGGGCTTCTTTGCAAAACCGGGATGCTCCCAACAGGGACACCTGACCCCTGACCCGCCGGTGTCAGGTTTTGGGTGTTAGGTGGTCGCGTGTCCCTCTTGTTCGCAAGCCCCTCACTCCCGCTTCCCCCCTAACCCCTAACCTCTAACCCTCGTTCCCGGGCGATCCCCATTAACGAGATATACCCGGGGTGAATTTCTTCCTTTGAGGGCTTGTTCTTTTCGCGGAATGGGTTCCGGATGCCTGGCTCCATTTGTGGTTTGACTTGATCCCCGCTGGGTTTTCTCCTAAATGGGTCTAGTGGCTCCCGAGCTTCGGGGATCTTTTTTAAGCGTGAGTGAGCCGGTTTTTCGAGGAAATCTAAAAAAAAGATAAAGGTTTGCAGGAGCTTGGGGATCGCTAAAACCCATACGCAATATAGGGTTGCAGGCTGTTTGGGGCGGAAAGCGCTTAGATAACAATTAAAGAAGAACATCACTCACAGCTCCAGCGCGAGAATTCTATGAAGACCCCAAATTGCCTTACTTCAGCTTGTCGTCACTGCCGGTTCTACCAGCCAGAGGGACGTCGCGGCGGTCAGTGCCAGCAACTGGGCGTGCCGGTGCGCGGAACCTGGAAGGCTTGCCAGCTGGCGATCCCACCCTTTGCGCCCTCTTGGGAAAATCTCGAAGAAATTATGATCTGGCAGGAGAAAATGCTCATCGGCCAGGAGTCTCTGTCCCGGGCGGGATCGCTGGATTTTTCTCCCGAAGATGTCCCCTCTCAGGAAAGCGCCCCCACACCGGCAGCCCCAAAGGCGGCTATTCTGGCGAAGTGAAACAAAAATTCATAAATAATCGGGCTCCCACTTCAGCACGGGCGAAATCTCCCTTTAATTTTTTAAGACAGATCAGAGGCATCTAGGAATTAACTAAATTTAGCTGTCCCTGCGGCAGAGCAATGGGACTTGCCCGTAGGGTTGGAGTCGGGATGCAGAGGCACAAAGGGCTGAACCCCGAGAGTGCCGTGACAGTCAGGCCTATGATTGAAGCCGGTAACACCCGCTGGCCGTTCGGGCCAAACAGGGGTGAAACTGCTGCTGGCAATTTTCAATCCATTTCTGCCTACATAAGGCTGTCAGCAGTAGCCGATTTGCATTCCACCTGTCGAAATATGCTATGATTTACTTGGTGCAACCACCCCGACCTGAAAACCATGATTGTGGGTGGCTGCCAATGATTCAACTGCCACCCCGACCTCAGAACCATGATGGTGGGTGGCCGCAAATGATTCAGGCGTCCGTTTTTATAGCCTCATAAATTGGCAGACGGGCTCTGGATTGAAACCATTATGGTGTTCGTGGGATTTGACTGCGGGCATGGGTTGATACGCCTTGGTTGAGAGACTCTCTCAGCTTATGTATTTGTTAGCGACTGTTAAATGTTGCTAGCCAAAAAGTATCGGTGAGTAAGAATTCTCATGGAAAATCGCACCGGCCATTGAGGCTGGCGCGATTTGGCCGTTTATTTCAAGTTGGCAATTGAGAATTGAGAGCTGAAAGCGAACGTGACCTCTAGGGTGCCTGGACAGGGCTAGGGCAGCCAGGGGTATTGCCGAAAATCGGGGGGGCGCTTTTCCAGGAACGCCTGCTTGCCCTCGGCTCCTTCCTCAGTCATGTAATAGAGTAAGGTGGCGTTGCCGGCCAGTTCTTGCAAACCGGCCTGTCCGTCGCAGTCGGCATTAAAGGCGGCTTTCAGACAGCGAATGGCAATCGGGCTCTTTTCTAAAATTTCCTGAGCCCACTCGATCCCCTCCTCCTCCAGCTGTTCCACCGGCACGACGCAGTTGACTAAGCCCATTTCTAGGGCTTGCTGGGCGCTGTACTGCCGGCAGAGGAACCAGATTTCCCGCGCCTTCTTCTGTCCGACGATGCGGGCGAGGTAGCTCGAACCAAACCCGCCGTCGAAGCTGCCCACTTTCGGGCCGGTTTGCCCGAAGACAGCATTATCTGCCGCAATTGTCAAGTCACAAATAATGTGCAATACATGACCGCCGCCGATGGCATAGCCGGCAACTAGGGCGATCACCACCTTGGGCATGGAGCGGATCAGGCGCTGCAAATCTAACACGTTGAGGCGGGGGATGCCGGCATCATCTATATAGCCTGCTTCCCCCCGCACGCTTTGATCCCCGCCGGAACAGAAGGCGTATTTGCCGTCCGTGTGGGGTCCCGCGCCGGTAAATAATACTACACCGATACTCGTATCCTCACGGGCGTCGCAGAAGGCGTCGTAGAGTTCAAAGACGGTTTTGGGGCGGAAGGCATTGCGCTTGTGGGGCCGGTTGATGGTGATTTTGGCGATGCCGTCACATTTGTGGTAGCGGATGTCTTCGTAGGTTTTGGCAGTTTGCCAGTTGATTTGCATTTCTGTTGGGATGCGGATTGTAAAGACAAGGGCCGATCTGGTCTGGGAAATCTGGCCACTGCGGGCCAGCCCTAGGAATTGTATCGCAGCGCTGAGGTCAGGGCGAGCCGTGGCCATCAATCTCCAACCCAGATCCATCCTTTTTGCAAACCGTCAAACACTCGCTTGAGTAGGGTGTGCTGTTCTGGGGTGATTGAGTTCTGAGAGCAAAGTGCGGATTTCAACAGCGAGTGGTCAAGGGAAGTCAGTTGCCGAAAGGCACAGATCCGCTCTACGACTTGCTCGAGTGTCACTTGACCAAAACCCACTGGAGATTGCATCAGACTCAGTAAACTCGCCATCTTTAGTGTGCGAGATGGCTTGACAGAGGGCGGTGATTGATGAGGTTGATGCTTTGTGAGAATTCCCTGCCGGCTGAGTGAGTGGAATCTGCGAGGTTTTGTGATGGAGATGCTGCCCGCTTTGTGATCTGAGTCACTGATGCTGGGGGGAGGAATGCGCTAATGCCGGTGGAATTGATGCCGGTGTGTGCCGGGGGGATTGCCGGTGGGAGCTAGGTACTGAGAAACCCGGTTTCTTTAAGAAACCGGGTTTCTGGCATGTACTTCATCCAACTGAAAACCGCTATAAATTTTGAGAAACCTGGCTCGTGGGGCCAGAAACCGGGGAACACCGGTTTCTTACCCCCTGCCGGCCTTAACAATAAATTTATAAATCCTCTCTGATGACTTTATTCCACCACCCGCACCAAACGCTTCCCATCCCCAAAAGACAGCACTAAACCCCGGCGCAGCGCTACCGACTGTCCGGGTTTGACAGCACCACTGCCGCCGGTAACAATTGGCCAGAGGGTGTCGCTTTTATTCACCAGCTGAAACACACCTTTTGCTGAATTCCATTCCGTATATCCCAGCACCGGCACATTGCGGCGGGTGAAAGGAGGTCGCCCTCCCGGCTCGATGATATCAGCAAATAGAGGCAGCCCGCCATACAGGACGGCAGGACGGGCGGGGGTGTAAATTCCTTTAATCTTTAAATCCAACAACTCGATTACAACCGGGAACGGCGGTTTGTCGCTAGTGCCGCAGAAGGGACACTGGCGGCGCTGTGGCGGCTGCAGCCAGTAGGGATAGAGATAGGAATGGCTACAGGCGGGACACTTGACTAGCAGGTCGTAGGCTTCCGCCAAAGCGCGTTCCCATTCCCGCACTTGCGGACGTTTGTTGGGATCGTGCAAACCTTGGATCAGCGCTTTTACTGTCAACTCCCGCAACTTGGGAGTCAGCATGCGGAAACTCAGCGCCCCACCCCTAAACAGGGGCATGCCGGTGTTAGGCAGCCAATTGCGGCGGTCGTTGGGATTCTCGCTGAAACAGGCTTCTTTACCGTAGCCTAACTTTTGGTCATTTTCTTCGCTCTCATCGTCATAGCAAACTTTGGCTTCCATGACGTTGCGGAAAAGCAGAGTCCACAAAATCAGCACCGCAGCACTGTGCCGGTCAGTGGTTTCTGAAGGCGAGGCTAGACCCATTTCAACTTCCGGGGCAATAAATCCGTGCACTCCCAAGACTTGCGGTGGTAAAAAGCCTTTAACGACTAAACCATCCAAGTCAATGAGGACAGCCTCGCCGGTGCTGATGTCCGCTAGAAAATTTCGCCACTGGATGTCAGCGTGCGCCATCCCTTTCCCGTGAAGGGTGTGGACTGCGGCGGCAATGCTCCGAGCCATTTTTAAGTAGTTCATCCAGGTGTGCCCCTGCTGAAATTGCTCGCGAACATTTCTGGGGCTGTGCGTCAGTTTGAATAGCTCTACATAGGACTTTGGTATCCGTCTCGTAATGCAGCCGACACATTCTTCACTGTCCAGTTTTTCTGCGATCCCCAGGGGCCAAGCCAAAAATTGTTCTGCCTCACCCAGATTGTTTCCTAGAGGGAGGATTTGCTGGAGTAACTTTTTTTTGTCGGGGGATGGCCGGTGATAAATTTTGACAGCGTAGCGGTCATCGGCGGTAAAATAGATTTTGCCCTCACCGCCGGTGCGGGCGGGCTTGTCGCCAATTTCAAGTTGGTTGGGCAGATTCCGGCTGCCCGGTAGCAGGCTGATTTTGGGCATCTGTTTTAGCTGGTTTGCGGGTAATTACAACCAAAGTGCGGTCGTCAAAGCTGCCGGGAACTTGATAGGTAGCTAGGTAGTTTAATAGACCGGCAGCAGCCTGTGCGGGACTGGGGGAGTTTAGCAAGTTGCTGTTTATTTTTCTAAACCAGTTTCTCACAGTCTCTGACTCGCTGGAATAGAGTAAGTCATTGGACACTCCATCGGTCATTATAAAGAAGGCTGAGAAAGATTCATTTATATTGGCATTATACTTCAGGTGTTTGGCCAAGTTAGAGCTATTGATTGTGTGAGTTGACTGCGGGTCAGTGTTTTCATCTTCTCTGACCAATTCTTGTAACTTCTCTTTTGCTGTCAAGCCCAACACAGCACCGTCGCCTATTTGTCCCACTGCTAATTCGCCGGTGTCTGCGTTCAGAAGCAATCCCAGCGCAGTGCAACTGAGGTCGCTCAGATTGACTTCTAAAGACTTAGCCTGATATTTCAGCATGTCTTGAACTTTCTGGAAAGACTCAGTTACCACAGTGGATAAATCCGGGAGATTTGAGGTTATTCTAGATTCTGCTGCCGATATGCTCCTGTAACCCCAACCAGCTGTTGCAGCTTGTTGGGCCTCAAGATTTAAACTATTTTTGGTAATTTCATCTTGAATATTCCAGTCATTCAAGCTTTTTATGAGAGCTTTTATTTGAGTTTCACTCTCCTGTTTGAGCCGAGCGTTATTTATTCGCTTGATTTGCGTTTCAATGTCTGTTATGCAATCACTTTCCCACTCAGTGTCAGGCAGATCGAGCTTCATCTCTTCAATTCCTAGTCGTGAAGCCCGCTCTGAAGCACCCGATGGGGGAGCCACTGAGCGTAAAGTTTGCTCCCCTGACTTCAACTTCAGGACAAAGGGACGCAGCAACATGGATGCCAGCGCTTCGGCAACATAGGTCGCGCCATAGCGAGAAAGAGGGCGCGAACCCACGCCATCGGAGACACCGACTGCTACCCAAGGGCCATAGGAACGGATGGCAAAAGCATCGTCTCTAGGCGTTTTTTTGGCTAGATGTATTTTGCCGACCGCACTCGCCCCGACTATCAGGCAGTCGTTGAGCGTGGCATGGGCAGCACTGTAATCTGGGTGGGTATCGCCAGACAGACTCAAAATCCGGTCGCCAATGGAAAAACCTGTTGCCATAGCTGCACTTTAGGGGATAGGTATCAGACCGGAGGGAATGGACACACCGGCCAGAGGGTTGTCTGGGTTGGCACCGGCTTGTACTGAGTTAGCGATACTCATGGACAGGTACTTGAAAAGCCCTACAAAAGCCGCTTCGCTGGTTCCCATGCGAAAAGCTGTGCCGGTGCTGATATCTTTGAGGGTGGCATCTCTCACATCTGGCCCGCAACCGACTGAAACAATCAGGCTCGGTTTTACCATTCCTTTGTCACGGTTAACTGTAGCGTCCCGCTCAGGTTTCCACAGACGGTCGGTCGCATAGGCATGCTCGTCGGTGGGTTCCCCATCTGTGAGCACGAAGACTACTGGTTTGTAGTCACCTTTTTGGCCGCCTTTAACGGTTCGTTTCAGATCCCGGTCAAATGATTCGCGCAATACTTGGAATGCCCGATCTAGCCTCGTGACTCCGGAAGCAACAAGCTCCGGCACTCGCAACGAGCGAATGGGCTGTAATTTACCTGTGAATAGCTCGGCGTCATCGGCAAAAGTGATGATGCCTGCATGAACCAAATCGCGAGCTATGTCGTCCTGAGCTACTTCGCTTTGGAATTGTTCCACTCCCAGACGCACGGATTCGATAGGCGCTCCTTCCATACTGCCAGAGGTATCCAGCAGCAGGTACACCGGCAGCCGGCGCTGGCCCTCCGGCATGGGTGGCATGTCCCAGTCCATTGCATTCATATCATTTCCTCTCTTGCTGACAAGTGATTGAGATTATAATACTCGATATTTGGCTTCTTTAAGCATTCAGACATCATGGGTTGCGTCTCTGGTCGTTGACGTTCTTACTGGCATTGCCAGAACAGATGTTGTCTTTTAGCTGAGGCCCAGTTGTGGGAGCTGCATAGATCCCATCTTCGCCGTTGTTGAGGCACTGGTTGTTTCGCGCGATCCCGCCGGCTTGCTCCCAATAGGAAATGCCATCCGTTTTATTGTGCTGGCAGATGTTAGCTTCTAGAATGGGAGCGGCTTGCTCTCCCACATAGATGCCGGCATTTTCGTTGCCCGTGCAGGTGTTTTGACGGGCGGTGCCGGCGGCACTGCCGGCGTATAAGATGCCGGCTAGTTTATTTTCGTGACAAGTGTTGGATTTTAGGGTGGGTTGCGCTGACTCTGCCACTAAAATACCATGCTTTTCGTTGCCGGTGCAAGTATTTTGACGGGCGGTGCCGGCGGCGCTGTCAAAGTAGGCGATGCCCAGCCCCAAGTTTACTTGACACCTGTTAGCTTCTAGAATGGGATGCGCTTGCTCTCCCACATAGATGCCGACATTTTCGTTGCCGGTGCAGGTGTTTTGACGGGCGGTGCCACCGGCACTGCCGGCGTATAAGATGCCGGCTTGTTTATTTTCCTGACAAGTGTTGGATTCTAGGGTTGGCTGCGCTGACTCATTGATCAGGATGCCATTACTCTCGTTACTGCTACAGGTATTTTCTGTAAGCGCTGGCTGCGCCTGTCCTCCCAAGTATATGCCATTACCTCCGTTGCTGCAACAAGTGTTTTGGCTGGCGCTTCCAGCTGCGTCGCTCCAATAGCCAATGCCGTTGGCAGCATTTTCTTGACAAATATTACCTTTTAAGGTAGGCTGCGCCTGTCCGTCGATGGCTATTCCATGAGTCCCGTTGCCGGTGCAGGTGTTTTGACTGGCTGTGCCACCGGCACTTTCCCAGTAGGCGATGCCGCGCAGTTGGTTACTTTGACAGGTGTTGCCCTCAAGGTTTGGGTGCGCTTCCTCGGACACTTTGATGCCATCGCTTTCATTGCCGGTGCAGCGGTTCTGACGAGCGGTGCCGGCGGCGCTGCCTAAATATGAGATCCCATATTCTTTATTCCCCTGACAGGTGTTGCCTTCTAGGATTGGCTGCGCTTCCTCTTTTACAGATATGCCAGCTGCATTGCTAGTGCAGCTGTTTTTACGGGCGGTGACTGCAGCTTTGCTGGTGCAGGCGATGCCACTTTCTTGGTTCCCCTGACAGCTGTTGCCTTCCAGATCCGGTTGCGCTTGTCCGCTCACGGAGATGCCGTTTTCAACGTTGCCGCTGCAGGTATTTTGCCAGCAAATCCCACCGGCACTGCCGGCATAAAATATGCCATTCTTTTTATTTTCCTGACTCCTGTTGGCTTCCAGGGCCGGTTGCGCTTGTCCACTTACGGAGATGCCGTTTTCCAAGTTGCCGGTGCAGGTGTTTTGACGGTAAATCCCCCCGGCTCTCCCCACATAGGAAATCCCATTATACTTGTTCCGCTCACAGGTGTTCCCTTCTAGTGCCGGTTCCGCTCTCTCTCCCACACAGATGCCCTGCAGTTCATTGCTGGCGCAAGTGTTTTGACGTGCGGTGCCCTTGGCGCTGCCAAAATAGAAGATCCCGTGCTGTTTGTTCTCCTGACAGGTGTTAGCCTCTAGCGCCGGTTGCGCCTCCCCGCACACGGAGATGCCATGATTCTGGTTGCCACTGCAGGTATTCTGTCGCGCACTGCCTTTGGCACTCTCGAAATAGGCGATGCCACTGTACTTATTCCCGGCACAGGTGTTGCCCTCCAAAACCGGCTGGGCTTGATTGCCCACGGCGATGCCGTGCAAGCCGTTATTGCTCACCTGACATTCCGCAACAGTACCGCGCACTTGTCCCAGCAGGAAAAGACCGGCTAAACCGCGCCGCCCCTGCGGGTCAAAAACCCCTCCTGTTATGCGACACCGACGAAAATCCACTTCACCCGCCAACACCTCGACGACATTAGCCCACTTAAGTCCTTGATGCTGGAATGTTAAATCGTGGGCAAAAAACAGGCCCTGAGCTGCAAACCTGACCGCATAGCCCTCACCTTCGCAGACTATTTTGGTTTTATCCATTCCTTCCCCAATCAGTGACAGGGGTTTGTCAATCTGCAAGGGATGGCTCAAATGGTAAGTACCGGCTTTCAGGTAGAGAGTAGCGCCCGCCGGTGCAATTTTGGCGGCTTCTTCGAGAGTGCGGAAGTCCCCGCCGCCGCTGGGGTCTACTTTCAGACTGCTTGCGGGCTGGCTGGAAAACCACTGGGCTATCACCGGCAAAGACAGGGTTTCCCAAGCACTTACCAGTTTAATCTCACTCCAGAGCAGACCGCTAAACGGGAGCCGCGCTTCTACCCGCAGTGTGGTAGTTCCAGCACCAAATTGTGCCGGTGTCACTCGCAGTTTGTCACTCTCGACGATTACTTCACCCGCGCCACCCTCAACCTGAAATTCCGCTACAGCAACCTGCCCTAAGGGGAGTGCGCCAAAGTCGAGCCGGTCTGTGCTGGTTTTCAACAATCCCGCCCGAGGTGCCGGTTGACTGCTGCGGGATGCTGCCACAAGAGACACTGCCAGCATTGCCGGCGCTTCTGGAATCCCCCGCATCATCAAAGCTCGTTGGGCCACTTCTTGCCTGCCGGTGTCTGCCAGTCCTCGCACAGCTTCCAGCACTCTTGCCCAGCGTTCCAGTTCACCCACAGCCCAATCTTCCTGCAAATCGCCGCCCAAAAGCAGCAATTTCAGGTCTTCCAGCTGCAATGCACCCCGCTGCTGCACCATCTCAGAAATATGCCGCAGTGCTGGAAGCAGCCGTTCCAGCCGGTCAGTGGACAGAGGCCCAGTGTTCACCTTTGCTCAGGAAATTAACGACAGTAGTATTTGACATTCCATTGTAGTTGAGGCTGTCAAAACTGTACAGGGCTGACTGACCGGCAGAGTGCAGTTTGGTGTTGGCCCGACGTCTAGCCTTTTATAGGGATGGGGCTACCGTGAGAAGCGGCGGCGCGGTTTAGGGAGGAATTGCGCTAAAGTACAATCAATAAGATAAGGAGCAAACAGCATGACCTCACCCCTGTTAGAACTACAGGGAACCTGGGAGGAAATTGTTGCCCAGTCAGCAAAACTGGCCGGTCGCCGGATTCGTGTCATCGTTCTCCCTGAGGAACCACTGCCCTCCTCAAAAGAAAGCTTTCGGCAGGCATGGCACGAAGTAAAGACAGGGAAGACCAGACCTATCTCTGAACTGTGGGAAGGGCTCGATACCGAGTGAACCCCCCTCAATCGGGGTCAACTTTGCTGATAAATATAAGCGAAACTTACGCAGTGTACCAAAAAGTAACGCCACAGACAAATTGCGCTAAAATAAAACCAATCAGACAATTCCAGGAGGAAACCAGATGACCTCACAATCGCTAGAACTAGAAGGAACCTGGGAAGAAATCCTCACCCACGCGCCCGAACTCGCCGGTCGCCGGCTTCGCGTTACCGTTCTCTCCGACGAACCGCAGCCTAACTCTGCTGAAAAGCCTGCTAATTTCCGCCCCGCTTCCGGTCGTTCCCTGTTAAGACACGCCGGCACATGGGCGGGTGACGACTTGTCCCAGTCTCCTCCTCCCTCTACCGCCCAGTCTCTCTTGAAGTGCGCAGGGACTTGGGAAGGAGATGACCTGCAAGAATGCCTTCGCCTTGTTTACGAAACCCGCTCTCAGCTGGAATTATAAAATTGTACCTCCAGAAAGAATGTCACCAAATCATTTAAAATGGAAATATTAGCAAAAGCGGGAAGCTGAACCGCAGTAGCGGTTCAAATCCCTCTTATCTCCCCCGCAAACTTCCCTAAATTCTCCCGCCGCCACCGGCTGTCCACCTTCCTACTGGTCCTCACTTCCAACACCCGAATTCCCCTCTCAGGCAGAGGATTCAACAGCCGCGCCAGCTGCTCCCAAGAACTAATCAAATTATAACCCACATTATAAGTGCAGCACAGCTGCTCAAAATCAATATCCTGCGGCGTAGCAAAAAACTCCTCAAACGGCGGTTCAAACTGAGCCACCGGCAGCATTTCAAAAATACCGCCCCCATTATTATTGATCGCAACAATCGTCAGGTGACCGACAAACTTATTCCTCAGCAAAAAGCCATTCGTATCGTGCAGCAGCGCCAAATCTCCCGTTAGCATCACACTGCTTTGATTGCGGTGGGCCACACCGAAAGCCGTGGATAAAGTGCCATCAATCCCATTAGCGCCCCGATTGAAATAGGGCTGAATTCCAGAATTGTTGGGTGCCCAGAAAAACTCCACATCGCGCACCGGCATGCTGTTGGCAATGAATACCGGGGTTGCCGGTGGCAGCACCTGCGACAGCAACCAGGCGACTTTCGGCTCAATTATCTCCTCCATCGCCGCCATCGTCCCGTCAACCGCTGCCCTGACTTTGGCTTCGGCATTATACCACAACTGGAGATATTCGCTGCATGCAAATCCGACTTTTCTATTTTGCAGAGCGCCAAGTCCCATTTCTACTGCAGACAGCCGCAGGTGGGCTGTTTTGCCGTGCAGCGGGTCGAGGTTGTCGTAGCTGGGATCAATCGCCCACCGGCGCGGCTGGGCTGACTCCAGCCAGGTTCGCAGTTCCTTACTCGTGGGCAAGTCCCCCACCTGGATCGCCACAGCCGGCTTCAGCTGCTGTGCCAGGTGCCGGTTGCGCAGAATCAGGTCATAGGTAGAAATGACATAAGGGTTCAGCTGGGCGTAGTTTCTCACCGGCGACAGCCCCTCAGCCAGAACCGGCCACCCTAAAGATTTGCAAAGGTGGGCAATCGCCTCACAATACTCTTTGGGCTGCTTTGGCTGGGCCACTCCCGCGATAATAATCCCCCTCTCACATTCGAGCCATTCCTCCTTTAAGTGTGCAGTAAGGACTTCAGTCCTGACCTCCAACCGGCTCAACAGGGGTGACACCGCGCCAAAGAAATCCTCTGGCTGCAATTGGGACATCAAGGCACCGGCTTCGGGTTGGGGAAGCGGCGCGAGGGGATCGCGAAAGGGGATATTGAGGTGAACTGGGCCAGGAACAGGAAACAGGGAGCTATCCCAGGCGTGGATCGCCGTCTGCCGCAGATAAGCCAGCATGGACATTTCCAGGGAGGGTGTGGCTAATTCGGTTTGCCAGTTGGGGTAATGGCCATATAATTTCACCTGGTCAATGGTCTGCCCGGAATGGCAATCGCGCAATTCTGGGGGGCGATCTGCGGTCAGCACCAGCAGGGGAACCCGACTCTCCCTGGCTTCTATGACAGCTGGGTAGAAATTGGCAGCGGCAGTTCCAGAGGTGCAAACTATTACCACAGGTTGCGCTTTTTGTCTAGCTATCCCCAGGGCAAAGAAGCCGGCAGAGCGCTCATCCAGGACGGAAATGGCTTCTACTCTGTCGTGTCTGGCAAAGGCAATGGCTAGGGCGGTAGAGCGAGAACCGGGACAGATGACGGCGGTGGTTAAGCCGAGGCGCTGTAATGTCTCGACTAAGATGGAAGCCCAGAGGGTGTTGGTGTTGCGAAAATCGAGAGGCATTTGGGAGAATGAACCGCAAAGACGCACAGGAGAAAAGAGGGGCTGACAATTGCCCGAGCTGCTACACTAAGGCTTTGAGAAGTGCCTGGAGTTTGAGCTGGATTTCTGCCAGTTCTTTTTCGGGAGCGGAACCGGCAACGATACCCGCACCCGCAAAGAGTCTAGCGTGACAGCCGTCTATGATTGCCGAACGAATTCCGACGATAAATTCACCGTTGCCCTGGTGATCCAGCCAGCCCAGGGGTGCGGCGTAGACGGAGCGGTCAAAGGTTTCGTACCGGCGAATCTCCTGACAGGCGATATCCCTGGGGACACCGGCAACCGCTGGGGTGGGGTGGAGTTCGCCCACAATGTCTAAAAGGGAAATCTCTGCCGGCACTCGCGCGTGGATCGGTGTCCATAAATGCTGGATGTTGGCCAGTTGCAGCAGGCGTGCCGGTGAGGACAGCTGGGGTGCCAGACCTAGATGGGACAGGCGCTCTACGATAAAATCAATCACCACCTGATGCTCGTGCCTGTCCTTTTCACTGTTGAGCAGAGCCTGGGCCAAATCGGCGTCCTCCGCTGGGGTTTTGCCCCGTGGCGCTGAACCGGCGAGGGCGTCTGTGGTTAGGTGGCGCTCGTGAAGGCTAACTAAGCGTTCTGGACTGGCACCGATGAAGGTCTGGCCTTTGCCATTGCCGGTGGCAAAGATGTAGCAATCGGGATGGATTTTCCGCAGCTGATTTAAGGAATGGAAAATATGAAAAGGTTTTTGTGAAGTCACATCAATCGCCCTGGCGAGGACTATTTTTTTATACTGATTGGCTTGGATTGAGTTTAATGCAGACCGAACAGCAACTTCAAACTTATCTGGCGAATTTCCTGATTTTTTGATAATTTTATCTGGACTGTTACCCGCCTTAAATAGGTTGGGTATGGCAGCATTAACTCGCCCTATTTTTTTCCAGAGACTGCCAGATAATAAACTTATATTTACTTCGGAATTAATCCTGAAATTGGCCACTAAAACACAGCGGTTGTTCCGACGAGCCACCTGCCAGCGCGGCAAAAAGACTGTGGCAGGTGGAAAGGTCGAACCCTCTGGCCGGTTCTGCTCGAAAAACGTGAAGCTACAGAAGAAGTGAGGCCCAGCAAAAGGGAGGTGCAGGGGGCCGGTGGCCATCGTGTGAGCGAGACATGAGCGAATAAAATCCTGGGCGCGGGAGAAGCGCTGTTCCCCTTCTACTGTTAAATGCAGCGCCGAGCCAACCGCCGCGACAGCTTGACTTTGACTGGCTTTTTCCAAGTAAAATATCAGCTGATTTGGCTCAGCAAACGCCTGCAGTACCGCCAGCGGGTCAACCGGCTGAATTTCTAAAGAAATGCTAACAATTGTATCGGGCTTGGTTTTAAGTAAATTTTTCTGCAATTCTACAAGAAACTGGTATAAGGTCTGATAATCTTCAAAGAGATTTGGACAGTGTGGGATGACTGGCATGGAGGTGAGAAAAGCAAAGTTGGCTGAACTTGTGTTCTCAATTGTCGCAGACTATTGAGAATGAGGCTGCAACTGGATAGGATACCACCCCTACTAAGGATACAGGGATCAGCGGCGCAATCGCGCCTCAGGCCGCCGGGGAGTGCCAGTACCCGCGCGCTTCGGCCCACGAGCGGTGGGGCGAAAGCCCTATGACAGACGGTGGGGCTAAAGCCCTACTGCAAACAGCCACCGGCGATCCGGGACTGGAACTGGCCTTAGGGGACACGCCCTTGGGGCAAAGAACAGTCTGCTCTATTCTTGAAATACCCGCCCGATGCAAGAGATTGACAGGGCGAGTTACGAAGAAAGCCAGTTTCAGATCGCCGCCCGCAGCCAACAGCTCGGCAGTGGCCCATCTCTCCCCATTCCCCGCCACCCGAGCGCTGACGGCTGACGCGGCGAGGGTTCCCCAGACGGCCAATTTGCGCCGGCTGTGCCGCTGTTTTTACTACTAAATCGCACAAGGATGACTACAGAGTTACTCGAACGCCCGAAAAGTCCATCGAAAAGTAAACTGTGGATGGCAGCAATTAAGCCTCCCATGTACAGCGTGGCCATTATTCCTATTTGGGTGGGAACTGCCGTAGCTGTTGCGGAAACCAAAACTTTCCACAGCGGCATATTTTCAACCTTTTTAATCTCAGCTATCTTGATTCTTGCCTGGTTGAATATGAGCAACGATGTGTTTGACTCAGAAACCGGCATTGATGTAAACAAAGCCCACTCCCTCGTCAACTTAACCGGCAACAAATCTTTAATCTTCTGGCTGGCGAACCTCTTTTTAGCTATCGCCATCCTCGGAATAGCCGCCATCTCTTGGTGGCAGCAAGACCTCACCGTAACCGGCACAGTCCTGCTCTGCTGCGCCCTGGGCTACACTTACCAGGGACCCCCCTTTCGCCTGGGCTATCAGGGTTTGGGAGAAATTATCTGCTTTATTGCTTTTGGTCCTTTGGCGCTCTCCGCAGCTTACTACAGTCAAACCCAATCTTGGTCACTCACCAACCTCGCCGCCTCCGCGATTGTGGGCATTAGCACCAGTTTGATTCTGTTTTGCTCCCACTTCCACCAGGTTGAGGACGATATAGCCGCCGGCAAACGCTCCCCCATTGTCCGCCTCGGCACCGCCAGGGGTGCCCAGCTACTGCCCTGGATTTGCGGCAGCATTTTCGCGCCGGTCGCCTTGTTCGCAGCTTTGGGAATCTTCCCCATGCCGACGTTGCTAATCTTTGCCAGTTTGCCCTTTGCTATCAAACTTTGCCGGCACGTCGGCACCTATCACGACCAACCTCAGAAAGTCAGCAATTGCAAATTTATCGCCGTTAACCTGCATTTTTGGAGCGGGTTGCTATTAGGACTGGGATTCATCCTTTAGTCTCCGGCAGGGGCCTAACTGTGCAGTTTGGCCCCTCTATTATAGCGCTTTGCAATGAGGTCTTATTTTTTTTGACCGCCGCCGTGAAGGAGCGCCAAGAAAAAAGAGAGGATATCACAAATAAAGTCTAATATTTATATGGGTAAGAATGTTTATGGAGATGAGAGGGACTGTTGAGGGGTATAACTTTCACTATACTTTAACCGGCAGCCGGCACAACCCCGCTCTCCTGTTCCTGCACGGCTTTATGGGCAGCAGCAATGACTGGACTGGCGTCATTTCCGGGTTGGCCGATCAATTTTTCTGTCTGGCTGTTGACCTTCCGGGACACGGCCAAACCAGGGTTAGCGGCGGGGAGGATCTCTACTCTATGCCCAACACTGCCCGCGCCTTGATTCATTTCCTCGATGATTTAAACATTGACAAATGTTTCTTGACCGGCTATTCAATGGGCGGGCGACTGGCTTTATATCTGGCACTCCACTTTCCCTCCCGCTTTCCTAAAGTTATACTGGAGTCAGCCTCTCCGGGATTGAAAACAGAATCAGAGCGCTCGGCACGCCGGCAATCCGACCAGCTGGTGGCCCGCCAGCTGGAAACAACCGATTTCAAGTCTTTTTTATTAGACTGGTACAGTCAGCCCCTGTTCCAGACTTTACAAAACCACCCGGAATATGATAAAATAATAGAATGTCGGTTGCAAGAGAATCCCTTGGAGCTAGCCAAGTCCCTCCGCAATATGGGAGCCGGCAGCCAGCCGCCCCTCTGGGATAAACTTGCCCAAAATAAAACGCCTCTCCTGTTGCTCGCAGGAGAATACGATCATAAATTCAGAGCCATCAATGCAGAGATGGCCGAGCTGTGTCAGATCCCCCAGTTGAAAATAATCCCCAAAAGTGGGCATAATATTCACTTGGAAAACCTGACAGAATGGCTGGCCAATGTCAGGGAATTTCTTGGCTAACAGGAATTTGATGCCCTACCGATTTGAATTTCGCCCCTACCGGCGTCCCTTCCAGCGCCCCCTGCAAACCAGTCACGGCACCTGGGAAGTCCGCGAGGGCATTATTATCCGCCTCACCGGCAGTGCCGGTCAAGCCGGCTTCGGTGAAATTGCCCCCCTCAGCTGGTTCGGTTCCGAAACCTTCGAGCAAGCCCTCGATTTTTGCCGTCAATTGCCAGCTGAGATTCCAGAAACAACAATTTTCTCCCTCCCACCGGCACTCCCCGCCTGTCAATTTGGCTTCGAGTCCGCTTGGGAAACCCTCTGTGAGAGCACAGGCGAGACGCCTGTGCCTACGCCTAAAAGACGTAGGACAGGCGTCCCGCCTGTCCCAAAACTGGAAACGAAGGAATACAGCGCCCTACTCCCCGCAGGGCAAGCAGCTCTGTCCGCATGGCCGCCACTTTGGCAGCAAGGCTATCGCACATTTAAATGGAAAATTGCCGTCGCACCGGCACCAGAAGAACTCCAGATTTTTCACCGGCTCACCCAAACCCTGCCGGCACCCGCAAAGCTGCGACTGGATGCCAATGGCGGGCTTAGCTGGGAAGACGCCAACCAGTGGCTGCAAGCGTGCGACTCCTGCGGCGCAGTGGAATATCTCGAACAGCCGCTGCCAGTGGGTCGGTTTGATGCCATGCTAGAGTTAAGCAAACGCTATTCTACGCATTTAGCTTTGGATGAATCCGTGGCGACACTCGCCCAGATGCAAGACTGTTTTCTAAAGGGCTGGCGCGGGATTTTTGTCATCAAACCTGCCATTGCCGGTTCCCCCTCCCAGCTGCGCCTGTTTTGCCGGCAACACGGCATTGATGCCGTTTTCTCCTCTGTGTTTGAAACGGCAATTGGCAGACAAGCTGCGCTGAGACTATCCGCTGAACTTTCCCGTCACAATCGCGCCGCCGGTTTTGGCGTCAGCCACTGGTTTGGCGAGGATGATGAAACCTGGCTTGAGAATTTATGGCAGACCTATTGACAGATATCGAAAAACGTGCTAATCAAGATTGGGTGATCGGTGGCGACTGCCGCCGGGTTTCCGAAATTGCCAGTCAGCTGTTACAGGAATTAAGCCAGCTGGCTAACCGGGAAACTAAGCCGAAAATCTTGCTAGCGGAGCGAGAGCCGGTGCGGTTTCTAGCCAGTTTCACCGCTGCTGTGACTGCCGGCTGTCCCGTTTTTCTCTGCAATCCAAGCTGGGTAAAAGAGGAATGGCAGCAAGTTTTTGACTTGGTGCAGCCAGATTTAATTTGGGGGGAAGAGGCACTCCACAACCAGCCAGAGGAACATTCTTCAATCCAAAATCCAAAATCCAAAATCCAAAATCGGATTATGATTCCCACCGGAGGCTCATCTGGGCGGATTCGCTTTGCCACCCACACTTGGGAGACTTTGATGGCATCTGTCAGGGGGTTTCAACACTATTTTCTGGTGCCGCAGGTGAATTCATTTTGCGTGCTGCCGGTGTATCATGTTAGCGGGTTGATGCAATTTCTGCGTTCGATAACCACGGGGGGGAGATTTGCAATTCTGCCATTTAAAGCCTTAGAAGCCGGTGAGCGGTGCGATATTGAGCCGGGGGAATTTTTCATCTCCCTAGTTCCAACCCAGCTGCACCGGCTGCTGCAAAACCCAGAAACTGCAAGCTGGCTGTCGAGCTTTCATACTGTGCTGTTGGGCGGTGCGCCGGCTTGGGCAGAACTTTTGCAACTCGCCCGACATCGCCGCATCCGGCTAGCGCCCACCTATGGCATGACAGAAACCGCCTCGCAGATTGTCACCCTCAAACCGGAAGATTTTCTAGCCGGCAATAACAGCTGCGGTCAAGTTTTACCGCATGCCAAGGTGACAGTGCGGACTCCCTCTGGGGAGATATTAGGCGCGAACCAAACCGGCATCATTACTATAGAGGCAGATTCCCTAACACTGGGTTACTATTCCCCTGCAGAAAGCTTCAACCCACAATCCAAAATCCCAAATCTAAAATCCGACGATCTGGGGTTTTTTGATGGCGGGGGGTACTTAAATCTTGTAGGGCGCAGCAGTAACAAAATTATCACCGGCGGCGAGAATGTGTTCCCCGCTGAGGTGGAGGCGGCGATTCAAGCGACTGGTTTGGTGAGGGATGTTTGCGCGATTGGTTTGCCCGATCCGCAGTGGGGGCAAGCTGTTACAGCGGTTTACATTCCGCGAACTCCAGAGGTAATGCCGGCAGCGCTGCAAGCGGCGCTGGAGGAGAAATTGAGCAAATATAAGCGCCCGAAATACTGGGTGCCGGTGGAAAGTCTGCCCCGCAATGAGCAGGGGAAAGTGAACCGGGAGGAGTTGCAAAAAATTGCTATCTCTTCTCTTGGCGCTCTTGGCGTCTTGGCGGTTTATTAAAAGTTTATTAAAAAATCTATCCCCACCGGCGCAGCCACTGGATCATATCATCGGGAAGAGGCTGTTTAGTTCTGCTAGCCGGTGCGATGCAGACATGCTTGGTCATTGCCTTTGCGGCTAGCTTATCTGTAGCAAAAATTTGGTAATCTATTTCAAATTTATGCTCGTTTATCTGTTTGGGGATTAAGTGGATTTCCAGCAAGTCACCGCAAAACATGGGGCGAAAGAAATCGGCACCGGCACCGGCGATGGGAATGGCCACAGCTGGGTTGCTGAAGAAAAGCTTGAGATTGATTCCAGACGCCGCCAGAGAAGCTTCATAGGCTTCATGGCACATGGCCAAAACATTGGCAAAGTAGACGACGCCGGCGGCGTCGGTTTCTTGAAATCGAACAGTTCGGGGATATGTGAAGGGCATCCAGAAAGCAGAATGAAGAATGTCTTATTTTGAGTGAGCCGGCTTAATCAAGCATAACATAGCCCCTGCCAAAAACTGATTGCAAGAAACCAGGTTTCTTTAAGAAACCTGGTTTCTGGTAGCGCAGCTGCCTAATCTGGATGCCGGTGGCGTTGGCGACTCACTGATAGCGGAATGCTACGGTAGAGCTGTGCCGCATCCTGAGCGCCTAATACTTAATACCTAATACCTGATATTGTGGGGTTTTGCCACGCTCTGAGGCGACTGCAGCACCAGCGCACCCCTCTTTCCGGTAGAGTTGACTTCACTCTCTCAAGTGCCGCAGCTAAGTCCAAACTTGGCAAATTTTCTGAGTTTGAGCAATCAGTCAATTCCCGAATCTGCCCAATTTCCCATTACTAATGCTATCATGTAGACAAATAAGACAGAGTGAAAAAATAGTACACTCATCATTCATTCCCTCAAGATTTGTAGTGAATTTTGCGAAGCCCCGAACTCCCCACTGGTCCTGTTGTAGGTCGAATTTGAGCCGTTTGCCTCTTTTAATCAACTGGCGAGGCGAGGGCTGCCCTCAATCATCTAAACTGTTTTAGTTTAAGTTAAAGGGCGTCTGGAGTGCACCCTCGAATGGGAAGATTTCAAGCGGGCCAACTGAGGATTATATTAGCGCACTAAATCAGGGTCAGGTTGCCAAGATGGCAGCTTTTTTTCCGCTGCCGGAAGTCAGTCTGGATAGAGCTTTCAGAGAGTTGGCTGAGGGAATGGCTGGGAATAGGGAGGTTTTCAGTTGGATGAAGTGCGCCCCAGAAATCCGGTTTCTTTAAGAAACTGGGTTTCTCACTCACTATAGCAGTAGCCACTTAGGTTCGTACATTTCGGCCTCTTTTGCACCCCCGCACTCCGGCTCCTATTGTCCTAACCCATATTACTACTGGGATATAGACGCAGGCCAGCGTCTGGCTGCCCTGAAGGTTTAATGTCCTAATCTAAGTGGCTACTGCTATAATATGAAAAACGCTATAAATCATCCTCCTAAAGAGGGAAAAGGGTAAGGGCAAGGGTATGAGGTTGCCCTCTCACTCTTGCTCTTACCCTCACCCCGGATGGTTTTAGAGCTGGAAGTCGGTCACTGACGCCCTGTGCCAGAGTCAGTCGAGCGAGCAGTATTTCCCAGAGGCTAGCGCAGCGGCGGCGATCGCCGGCACCCCAGAGGCTGCTGTTGTGCTGCTTGCCGCCAGTGGCGAAGTAGATGCAACCGGAAAGGAGTTTAGGGAGACGCTGGAGGGGATTCCAGGTAGGACTTGACCAAATCGTCACCGATGCGAACCGTCAGGTCAGAGTCCAGATCACCGGTAGAATCGGATTCGATCTCGCCTAAGCCCAAGGCTGTTTTGAGGTATGAGGCTCCTTGCAAATCACCTTTCTGGACAATGATTTGCGTTTGGAGTTGCGTGTCGGGCCAATCCCGCACGACGTATACATTGTCAAAGCCCCGGTCTTCGAGATACTGGGTGATAACGTCGCCAATCTCAGGAGAGCTAGAGGCATTCTGGATGGCAATTTTCAGGGGGCTGTGCAGCCGGCGATCGGTCTTGCGCTCCACTAGGGGCTGGCGAGGGAGGGGCTGGGATGCGATCTGGAAATAGTCGCGCACCAGCCGGTTGCGCTTTTCCTCGTCCATAATCCAGTAACTGGTCGGATATTCCTCAGGGGCGCTGAAACGACCGGGTAACAGCACCATTCTCACATCAGCCTGCTCGATCTTCATGGCAAAATTAACCACAGCCAGCATTTCTTCGAGGCTGAGATTGGTGTCAACATACTTTTGCATCACCTGGATAATTTGAGGCAAACGCGGCAGCACCCCCGGACTGGTGAGCCGGTTGCGCAACGCCTTCAGTAAAGCCTGCTGCCGCTGCACCCGCCCAATATCTCCGTTTATCTTGTCGCGGAACCGCGCGAACTGCTCCGCCCGTTCGCCATTGAGGGTTTGCCACCCTTCAGCGAGATCGATATGCAGCTTTTGCGTTTCGTCCACATAGTACATGGGTTTGGGAACAAACACCTCAACGCCACCCAACAGATCCACCAGCTCCCGAAAAGCGCCGGTGCTGACGCGCACATAGCGGTCAATCGGTGCGCCGTTGAGCGTAGCGCTCACCGTCCGCGCCGCCAGGGCTGGGCCCCCTTTGACATTGGCGCTGTTGATCTTGCCGGTGCCCACTCCCGGAATTTTCACCCGGGTATCCCTGGGAATGGAAAGCATATTCACTTTGTTTTCCCCGGGATTGAGCCGCAGCAGCAGCATTGTATCGCTGTTCCCCGTGAAGATTTCCGGCGAGTGTTCCCTCGCCGTAAGAACCCGGTCAATCCCCATGACTAAAATATTGACAGGGCGCGCCAGCCGGTAGGGCAAATTGTACTCCCTGTCGGCTGCCCCTGGCACTGCAGACTGCCCAGAAACACTCGGCAGCGACAGCGGCGCAACAAGGGCCACTGTTGCCCCCAGGGTGGCAGACATTGTTGCCGTCAGAACCAATCCAAAACTGCACAGCAGCGACTTACTGACTGCCAAACCGGCTCTGCGCAGTGCCAGCCGAATGCCGGCACTCGCTCTAGCCTTAAGGAAGCCCGAAGCATGGGACTGTCCAGATTTTGCGTCTTGTTGAAGCGGTTCCACTGCTTCTTCCACTTTGACCTCACCCGCACCACATCGGTCTAACGGGAACGATTATAGCTGACCCTATCGGGCAGCCGCATCCCAATACATGCTGAGTGCCGGCGCAGCCGCCAAGTTTTGTCCTCCCCCACCGCCACCGGCAGCTTCTGGAGATATTCTCCCGACTGAGGCAGAACCGGAAAAAACCTTGTACGATCAGGCGCAGTAAGTAGAGCTAGCAACGGGCTAATTGCCAACAACCATGTATCGCTCCTTGATCCCTGTTATTCTTGCCGGCGGCAAAGGTGAGCGCTTTTGGCCACTCAGCCGCTCGTACCGGCCAAAGCAATTTTTAAGTCTGGATGGGAGCGGTAAAACTCTCCTGCAATCAACCGCTGAACGGCTGCTCCCACTCGCCGACGAGGGTTGGGCGCGTTTGTGGGCGGTCACCTCCGCCCCTCTGGCTGAGGGCGTCCGAGGACAGCTGCAAGGGCTCTACTGGGACAACTTGCTGGTCGAGCCGGAAGGGCGCGACACCGCACCGGCAGTCACTTGGGCTACCCTTGAGATTGCTCGGCGCTATGGGGAGGACGCCGTGGTTGGCTTCTTCCCCGCCGATCACTGGATTGGAGATCAGGTAGCGTTTCAGAAAACCATCCGCGCTGCCATCTCTCTGGCCATCGCCACTGACGCCATCGTCACCCTGGGGGTTAGACCCACCTACCCCGCCACCGGCTACGGCTACATTGAGCAAGGGCAACCTGTGGGCATATTCGGGAGGTTGCTGACTTACCGGGTGAGCCGGTTCACGGAAAAGCCTGACTTTTGGACGGCTCAGAGCTTTCTCTCCACCGGGCGCTACAGCTGGAACAGCGGCATGTTTGTCTTCCGTGCCGGCGTGTTTCTCAGGCAACTCAAGAAACACGCTGAGGAGATTTACATTCCCCTGAAAGAAAAAGGGCCAGCTATCTATTCCGAACTGCCCAAGACGAGCATCGACTACGCTTTGATGGAAAAAACCGAGCTGGCCTTTGTGCTGCCGGCAGAGTTTGGCTGGGACGATCTCGGAGACTGGAACACCCTGGAGCGCCTGCTGAAAGGGGACAAACCTAATGTCGAGTTCGCCAATCATGTGGGGATGGACACCTACAGGACTATTCTCTACGACACAGACCCCGATGAGCTAATTGTTACCATTGGTTTGGAGGATGTGGTCGTTGTTCGCGACCGCAACGTCACCCTGATTGTGAAAAAACACCGCACCCAGGAAATTAAGCAGGTGCTCAAGCTCCTGCAAGATGACCCAAAATACAGGCATCTTCTGTAGCCATCATTTCCTGTTGGGTACCGCCCCCGGGCATAGGGCATGGGAAAGTTCTGAATTCTTAAGGCTATTCAGAATTTTACTATTCGGTAAAATTTCCGAACATTCAATTTAAAAATTCGACTTATTTCCCAGCGCCCTATCTCTAAATTTTGCGGTAACAGACGCAATAAAAAATTAGCAATAACCATGCTTTCTTTAACTAAAACCAGTTCGCGCCAGGGAGAAATCCTGGAAGTCGTCTTCCGCAACGGCTGGGATTACATGCGGAGTGTCATGACCGGTGGGAAGGCTGATGAGCCTCAACTGCCGCCGCCGGCTGTTCTCCGCAATATTTTGGTGGAGTTGGGGCCGGTCTATGTCAAACTGGGACAGCTGCTGAGCACGCGCCCAGACCTGCTGCCGGCAGAATACATTGACGCCCTCACCGATTTACAGGCCAATGTTCCGCCGGTTCCTTGGTCAGAAATAGAACTTGTCATCCGCAAACAGCTGCGGCAGCCTTTAGAAGAAACTTTTACCGCCATTTCTCGCTCCGCAATCGCCGCCGGCTCCATTGCGCAAACCCATCGCGCCACCTTGAAGGACGGTCGCGAAGTCGCTTTAAAAATCCAGCGCCCGGGCATTGATCTCGTTGTCGAGCAGGATCTGGCTCTGATCAGAGGGGTGGCGGAATTGGTATCCCTGACCGATTTTGGCAAGGACTACGATGTTGTTGCCTTGGCGGATGAATTTGCGATCGCCATACAGGCAGAACTCGATTTCACCCAAGAAGCCAACTATACCAACCAGCTGCGCCGCAATATGTCTGCCAGCAATTGGTTTGACCCCAAACAGTTGGTGGTTCCAGAAATTTACTGGGAACTGACAGCCGAAAGACTTCTGGTGCTGGAGTGGCTAGACGGAGTGCCGCTCCTGTCAGCCGATTTACTCGGCGCTGGAAATAAGGCTGATATCGCTGCCAAGCGGCAAGCCATTACTACGCTGCTCTTCCGCGCTTTCTTCCAGCAAATCTATGTTGACGGATTCTTTCACGCTGACCCCCATCCTGGCAATTTATTTTACCTCAGAGACGGGCGCGTCGCAATTCTCGACTGCGGCATGATGGGACGCCTTGACCCCCGGACTCAGCAGACTCTGACGCAGATGCTGCTGGCAATTGTTGACTTAGACGCGGCGCGGTGCACTCAGTTAACCTTGCAATTGGCTGAGTCCGCCCAGCCAGAGAAGGTTGCCAATTTAGAAAGCGACTACAGCCGGATGCTGCGCAAGTATTACAGCCTGAGCCTCTCTCAAATTAATTTCTCTCAGGTGTTTTATGAGGTGCTGCAAGTCTCCCGCGACAATAAAATTCGCCTGCCTAGCAATATGGGGCTGTATGCAAAAGCTCTGGCAAATTTGGAGGGCGTGGCCCGCATGTTCAACCCAGAAGTTAATTTGATCGACGAACTCAGGCCCTTAATTACAGACCTGTTTCGCCGGCAGTTATTCGGGAATGACCCCCTGCAAGCTGTTCTGAGAACCGCCCTGGATCTTAAAAGTCTTTCTTTGCAATCTCCCCGCCACGTTGAGGTGCTTCTAGACCGAGTGACTTCTGAAACTTTGCGCTGGAATTTAACCCTGAAAGACCTCGATGGCGTCCGCCGCAGTGTTGATGATTCTGCCAACCGGCTGTCTTTTAGCATTGTGGTTGGCTCGCTGATTATTGGGGCGGCTATTATCTCCAGTCAGGCTCAGACCATTCAGCTGTCTTTCCTGAGCAATGCCCTATTTGCTGCCGCCAGCCTCATCGGGCTGTGGCTGATTTGGAGTATTATCCGCTCTGGGCGTTTGAAGTAATCAGTGTGCCGGCAGAAATAAACTCAACATTTAGAGACCAGGTTTCTTTAGCCAACCTGGTTTCTAACACGGTGAATTAGACAGAGCAGATTTTTGGAGGCAAGCTGTGAGAAAGAATGAGCGCGATCTGAGCCAATCCGGAGAGAACCTGGAAACGAATCCCTTGTTTCCGAGTGGCGAGTGGGAAGGCTTTTACACCCTTGAATTCGGCCCTCAAGCCGGCAGGCACATGATGTCTTTTACCCTCACCTTTAAAAACGGAACTGTCAGTGGCAGTGGCATTGATGACGTAGATTACTTCACTTGGCGCGGGCATTACGACACGGAGAAACTGCGCTGCTCGCTGCGCAAGACCTATCCCACCCACACCGTTTTCTACGACGGGTACGCTGACCAGAACGGCATTTGGGGCACTTGGGAAATCCCTCTCTTCAGCCGGGGCGGTTTCCACCTGTGGCCGAAAGGACTCTCTGAGAATCTCTCTCTTCAAGACAGGGCGGACGTTCCAGAATTTTTCAAGAGGCCAGAACTAACAGGCTCTCCCTCGCTCCGCCAAGGTCGGTCGGAGTGTACAATGTGATACGCATTACCCGATAAGCTGGGGAGAGCCGGCAGCAGGTCATGGAGCGTCTGGTCAAGAGTGGGGCGGGGTGGCGCTTGGGCTGGGAGCCTGACGCCCCTGAATTTAAGGGTTTAGTGGGCGGGGGGGACTGGGCCATCGAGCTGACAGAGGCGGAGTTGAGCGACTTTTGCCGGCTGTTGGGGCAGCTGGATGCTATAATGGCTGACATGGCCGGTGAGCTGATGGATGAGGAAAAGATTGCTTGCGAGGTCGAAAGCGATCTATTATGGTTAGAGGCTGAAGGATTACCCCACGCCTACAGTCTCCACCTGATCCTGCACGCGGGCCGTCGCGCCGAGGGCCACTGGCCCCCACCGGCAGTCCCCAGTCTCGTCCAAGCAGCTCTAGTTCTAAAAGTTTTTTAGAACTACTTGCGCCGGCTGAAAACGATGTGCTAATATAAAAGTCTGCAACGGGGCGTAGCGCAGCTTGGTAGCGCACTACTTTGGGGTAGTAGGGGTCGTGGGTTCAAATCCCGCCGCTCCGATTGAGTTACAGATGATTGGCTCTGGAAATGGCCTTGGCCTTTCCAGGGCCAATTCTCATATCTATGCCAGCAGGGGACGCCGGTTGGGCTAAAGCCCAACTACATACTTTGGGCTAAAGCCCAACTACCAACCTTTGGGCTAAAGCCCAACTACGAACCTTTGGGCTAAAGCCCAACTGCGAACTTTGGGC
>NZ_KB235948.1:2996996-3016486 GCF_000332335.1 Kamptonema formosum PCC 10802
GAAGCCCAACTGCGAATTTTGGGCTAAAGCCCAACTGCGAATTTTGGGCTAAAGCCCAACTACGAACCTTTGGGCTAAAGCCCAACTACGAACCTTTGGGCTAAAGCCCAACTACGAACCTTTGGGCTACGCTGAACTTGCAAACGGTGCCGGCTGCGCGTCCCAGCCCCAGCCAAACGTTAAAATATTCTTAAATTCTGGCTGTTTCATTTTATTAAGATATTTTCGCTACCTGCCGTATGACTGCCGTTATCTCTGGTGTTCGCGCTATGGCCACTTCCCCAACCGTAACTCCTGACCGCGCCACTCAAGTTACCCGCAAGCTCTATCCCAACTACAAGGTGATCGTGCTCAACGATGATTTTAACACGTTTAAACACGTTGCTGAATGCTTGATGAAGTACATCCCGGGGATGACGGGCGATCGGGCTTGGGATCTCACCAACCAAGTCCACTATGAAGGGCAAGCCACCGTCTGGGTGGGCCCCCAAGAGCAAGCCGAACTGTACCACCAGCAGCTGAGTCGCGCTGGGTTAACGATGGCTCCCCTGGAGAAAGCATAAAACTGGGGTGCCGGTGCTTTGCTGACAGAAGTTCTTAATTAATTGATAGTTTTTGGCTGGCTCAGCCCTAGACTGAGGGGGAAGTTATTTGGTTAAATCCCTATGGGCACCTCTTCCAATGGCCGGCTAGTTCTCAATCACTCGACCCACATTCCCGGTTTGATCGCGATCCTGGAGCGTCTCGCCAAGCACCCCAACATTCAAACCATCACTCCCGGCGTGATTGGCAACGTCAAAGGTCACACCCCTCGGATGACTTTAAGGGTGTCCGTCCCCATTCGAGGGGGATTTAAATTAATCGCCAGACAAGGCAAAACCGTACAAGAAGTATTTGTGATCGCCGCCTTGGGGCAGCAGGAGCTGGAAGAGGCGATTGCTTTAGCACTAAAGTTGAAATAAGTCAAGCCCACTGAGTCTAAATAAATTAAATATCCCCAGGACTGACGCTTGGACCTTGAGGCATGGCGCAGGTCGTACCTACGGATATACCTCGTAGGACGTAGGACAGGCGTCTCGCCTGTCCTAATGTCCTAAACTTACTGTCCACTGCCATACAATACTTTCTAGGCGGAAAGGTTCTGACTTGCCCACAAAGCGCGGGCGCGAACCGCCAACACGTCATCCGCCGCCCCCATTTCCCGCAACTGATCCTGGATTTTCTCAAACCACGCCGGCGTGGAAGCCGGTGCGGCTTTCGCCAATCCTTCCAGCCCCACCACACCGGCATAGCGCACCACCCATTCCGGGTCTTGACAAACCAGCACCAGTGTGTTAAAGACTCGCCACTGCTCCTGTGCCACCCGCTCCACCGGCATCTTAAACCATTGCAAATTGCCCAGCCCTTTGGCTGCAGCGCGGCGCACGCTCAGGGCAAAATCCGTTTCAGCCGCCGCAATCAATAACTCCAAACCGCGCGGATCTCCGATTCCCGCGAGCGCCCGAATTGCCCAAGCCCTAGCTCCGTAATTGTAGCCATCCAGCTGCTCCAAAATCGGCTGCACCGCCGGCTCCCCTATGAGAATCAGCCCATCCACCGCAGCCACCGCCGCCCCCGGGTTGTTGTAGCGCAAAACATCGATTAATGTCGGAATCGCTGCTAAAGATTGCGCTGCCGCTAGCGCCTGCACCGCCTTGAGCAAACCGTCAGCCGAAGCGGCCTCATCAACCGCTTTAATGAATTTGTGGATGCCGGCGTCGCCGGTTGTAACTGTAGAGGTCATAGCTAATTTGCTAGCAATAATTATTAAAACACACCTTTTCTCATCCCCCATAATTATACGAAAATTACACGATAACTATGGAGGCCGCAGCCAAGTTTAATGCGTCCCCATATCGCCCTGAAAACGAGAATTTTCTCTCCCTCTTTTTTCTTGGCGCTCTACCCAACGGGCAAGCCGCTGGCGCGTCTATGGCGTCTTTGCGGTTCATTCTTCCCCCTTAAAATAGAGAGAAACCCCAGAGCAATTCAGCAGCAGCCTGTTCTCACCCGCAGGACCTCACAGGAGCGAATCCATCAGACTCATAACCCGGATAGCGTCATCCGACAGAGCGGGAGATTCGGTGGGGGTATTTTTCAAGTGATATTCCAGCAGACCCTTGAGAGCGATAATTTTCAGACTGTTTTCTGCCAGAGTCTCAGCAATCGGCTCAGCTGCTGGCAAATAGCCAATTGCCCCCAAATCCATCAGTGCCGACCGGCGCAATTGCAGCTCGTCCCCCTGCAAAGCTCGCACGAGGTGATCCCCATAAATGGGTTTGCCGGTCAGCTGGTACATGGCGCGAAAGGCGGCGTACTGCACCCGCTGCACCGGATGTTCCAGGAACGGTTCAATCTCCCCCATCGCCTCAGCAGCGCCGAGGGTTCCCAAGGCTTCCAGTACGGCATCGTAAGGTTGGGCGAGATGGGGTTTCCCCGGAACCCGCACTGCCGCCGCCACCCCACCGGCAAGCAGCCGCACCAGCGCTGGCACGCAGGCGGGAGCTCCCAGCATTTCCAGCGACTGCGCCGCCGCTTCCCGAACGTAATAGTCGGAGTTTTCCAAACAGCGAACCAGCGCCGGAACGGCTTGGCTGTCTCCCAGCTTTCCGAGGGCTCGCGCCGCATTCCGCCGCAGCGGGTAGCCGCCATCTTCTGTGCGGTCAGATTCGTCTTCCAGCGCTGCCAGCAGTGCTGCCACCGCTTCTGGGGTGGAAATGCGAAACCTGCCGAGCCACCAAGCAGCATAGTAGCGCTTCCCCAGGTCAGCGCCGCGCAGGTTCGCCACCGCCTGCTCTGGGGTTAGGGACTCGCCGCCATTTTCTGGTGCCGGTTCAAAATAATCTTGCATCGCTTATTTTCTGCTGTGCAGTCACTTTTTGTCGCTTTTTGTCGCTCTCAGCGCTCGCAAAAAGCCGGACAGTGCCGAATATTCCCTGACTTTCTCTGGCGGCTCTCGCACGGGAGAAACCCCTGCCCCTCTCCCTTTATGGAAGGAAGAGCGTGCAGGGGGAGTAGGGCGTGTGAGGGTTCCGCCCGGAGGTAATCCCACTTTCCTTAAGAGGGGTCAGTTCGTATCCTAGCCAGCCTCACTCTCAGACGTCAGGGGTTGAATGCTGACAATTTTGCCACCCAGGCGAGTAATCCGCTGCATTTCTTCATTCATGCGGCTGTAAGGCACCGTGATAAACACGCTTCCGCTCTGGCGAATCTGGTAGTTCGTTTTGTCCGTTTCTTGGTTTTGAGCCAGACCGACGACTTCATACCGAAAGAAGCGGCTGCCAGATGGAGTATTAGCCGAACTTCTATAAGCTGCTTGACCGAGCATATCTGTCGCTACCTCCTGTACCTGAAAGTCACCAAATATTTTTCCTATTTTTGTTTTGAGTTTTGAGTTTTGAATTTCATAAATCACTCAGCACTCGCCACTCAAAACTAACTTAGCTCCGGGAGCGTAAGACAATAGAGATGCAAGCACCTGTAGAACGCGCCCAGGGGGGGCAGCCGGCACTCGTCCGCGCAAGCGGACTAAAGTTTCTGTGGCCGCCATTTTTATCGCCAGGGTCTATCGCAGTTCTAAATGATTTGTGAGAGACTTCTCTCTCTTCCTTCCTTGGCGCTCTTGGCGTCTACCCTGCGGGAAGCCGCTTGCGCGTCTATGGCGGTTTATTTGAAAAATAATTTTCACTCCTCAATTAGAACCGCTATATTTCCCCAAGTGATACCAGCCCACTCAGCTCCGGAGACTCCGGAGCTGATGATTACGCCGGCGTCACGCTGGCAATTTTCCCGCCAGAGCGCAGAATTTGCTGCATTTTTGTCGAGAGCTGGTCGTAAGGCACGAGAAAGCTGGTGCTGCTGCGGCGCACGCCGGTTTGGCGAATGCCGGTGACTTCGATGCGGTAGACTTTACCTTCTTCCCCAAAGCCAACAAAAGCGCCACCCAAACAGGTGCTGGGAACGGCATCAGACGCAGCGCGGTACGACCAGCCTTCAGTTCCGCCGGAGGGAGCAACAATGGTAGAGGCCCGATTCTGTCCCAGTTCGCGAGCGAGGCGGGAATTCTTGCCTTCGAGCTGAGCGCGATCGCTGTTGGCGTAGCCGCGATACAGCCGGAACATGCGGTTAAACCCTACGGTTTTTTGACTCCGCTGGGTGTCAAAGCCGCGATAGTAAGGCACTATACTGTCGCCAAAGCTGTTTTGATACTCTTGAGAGTCGATGTAAGAGTCTATCTCGGCATCAAACCCCTCGGTCTCGTAGAGATCCAGGTGATAGATTACTTCTGACTCATCATACGGAGCGCGACCCAGCAGGTGTTTGTAGTTGAGTTCAATTACCCGGGTCTGGAAATTGCTGTATAAAAACTTGGATTTGTAAAGTTCTGATTTGGCCACATAGCGCACAAATTCTCGCACGCTGATGCTGCCGTTTTTCAGGAGTGATTCTCCAGAAATGAGACGTTCCGATGCCATCACGTAGTCATTTCCCAAAACCTGCCGGTATACGGCGCGAATCACATTTTCTGCCTCTTCTTGACTCCACTTGGGGCGCAATTCCACCGGCGCTGCGTCCCGAAAAGCAGTTGTTCCCAAACGGGATGCTGCTGCTGTAATAGCCATTTGACTTCTCCCAATTCGCAACAAACTTGTTCAGCCAGACCTTGTGAGAGCCTGAATATACAAGATGTCCGGAGAGGTAAACAACTACTAGCTTTTGGCTAGCATCTGCATACCTGTCCGGACATCCGTAGCCGGATCTGCGTGAGCGGACAGACGCTATCGGTTGCGTCTAAATTAGCTCAGAGCGTTGATGGCGTAGTCGATGTAGGTGTTAGCTTCGTTGGCAGCTTGGCCGCTCAGACCGTGATTGGACTTGATGTACTTCAGGGCTTCGACGTACCAGCTCGGAGACAGTTCAAAGGTGCTGTTGATTTCAGCCAAACCGGCAATCAGGTACTCGTCCATCGGGCCAGTGCCGCCGGCAACCAAGCAGTAGGTCACCATACGCAGGTAGTAGCCGATGTCGCGGGCGCACTTGTCCTTGCCGGTTTGGGTGGAGGCGTAGTTGGGGCCTTGCAGTTGAGTGGTGTACGGGAACTTGTTGTACACCGCTTGGGCTGCGCCACTGATCAGGCCGTCGGCTTTGCTGGTCAGAGCGCGAGCGGCTTCCATGCTGGCCACTGCCCGCTTGAAGCGACCGTCAACGGCTTGCAATTCGCTGTTGCTCAGGAAACGGCCTTGGCTGTCAGCAGCTGAAATGGCTTCAGTGATGGGGGTTTTCATTGTTTGGATATCTCCCGAATGGTTTTCCTAGAAGGTTGTCGTCGAAAGGTGAGAGCTCAAGCTGGATACTCTGTTGCTTAATTAGGCAACAGCTGCAGCGGCGCGATCGAAGTAGCTGGCCACTTCAGACATCAGGGCGCTGCAATCGCCAGGGGTAATCCCAGACGGGTTGTTGGCGATCTGGATGGCGGCTTCCTTCATCTTTTGAACGCCGGCAGCCACAGAAGCGCCAGGTACGCCCAGAGCTTGGTAGGTTTCGCGCAGGCCATTCAGGCAGCGATCGTCCAGAACGCTGGCATCACCGGCAATGGTTGCGTAGGTGACATAGCGCAGGATGATTTCCATATCCCGCAAGCAGGCTGCCATGCGGCGGTTGGTGTATGCATTCCCACCCGGGTTGATCAGCTGGGGTTGCTCGGCAAACAGGGCGCGAGCCGCGTTGGCAACGATGGTGGAAGCGTTGCTGGTGATGCGGTTGACGGTATCCAGACGCTTGCTGCCTTCCTTGACGACGTTGCTGAGGGCATCCAGTTGAGCGCTGCTCAGGAATTCACCCCGGGCGTCAGCTTGGGACACAACCTTGGAAAATGCATCTAGCATGGACTCTATCTCCTAATTAGACTGGGTTTGCTTTGGATTTTAAGGGTAAGTTCAGTCGTTTTCAACTGCCGTATCCGGCAAGGAAAACTCTTGGACAGCCGCCAGCCATTCCGCTGGTTTTAGCCCCGCTTCAATGCAGGCTGTTACAGATATTCTGCAGCACGCGCTACATTTTTGCAACCTGAAAAAATTTTACACCTCTTTGACACTTTCTATCTTTTTTTACGAGATAGAACTCTTTTGAGACTCTTTGCCACTCCTGTCACTCGACACGAGCGCCTGAACTCCCAAGGCGGTGCCAATTGCCTTCAATCCCATATCTCCCTGACGGAGTATGGAAATATTTTTTTGTCTAGGAGCGCTGACTTTCCTTGCTGTCTCTTCCCCCGCCCGCTCTCAGAAAACTTGCCTCATCTGAACCCGTATAAATCCTTGGGCAGTTTCAGTTGTTTTCTTTGTTCGCCGGGGGTTGAGCCTCCCCACCAGGCACTCCCTCTGTTCCCTCCCCCATCAGGTTTGGGACATTTCGGATTTGCGCCGGTATGGACAAGGTTCATCACCTTTCCTATCACCTGATACATTTTCGCGACATTGTTCCGGGCATCCCTGGACAATGTAACGATAGCACTATCACCTATGAAGACGATAGAGGCGGTATCCCGCAAAACTTTCAGGACAATCCCGAAAGTGCCGTTCCACTCCCTCGATACTGTAAACCAGCAACTGGGACATTGGAACACTTTGGAGCCACCTAAACTGGTGTGGACGTGACCGCAACGAGTCTCAAAGCAGGTTGCCGGCTCGCCCTTCCCCCTCTCAGCTTTTTACTGCTTTGAGGGTAACATTGCGTCGAAGGCTGGCTCCAGCAATTCTACCAGAGCCCTTCTGCCAACATCCTGCTGTTGCAGGCACTTTTGACAGGTAAACCCCTCCGTTCCCATCCTGATTTGGACAGGTTTTAGAGGATTTTAGCGGGTTTCCAAAGATCCCGTCTCAACCCTTCCGATTATTTTTATACAACGCGGTTGCGCTTCTTTTTATTACGATTTGTAACAATTGCTCAGTTTTAAGATTTTCTTAATATTTGCCGCTGTGCCGGTGAGTAATTGTACCGACCGGCACGAGTGCGGCAGCTGTATCCGGTCAGCCGGCTTTGGCCAGCTGTCGCTCCAAGTCGAACAGGAAGCCGTGGATGTACTCCTCAGTCCACTCCTCCCCGTAGAAGCGCCGAAACATCCCCCGGGCGGGATCTTTCTCGGCGCGGTAGCGCAGGTAGCGCAGCTGGGCTTGCTCGATGTCCTGCAGCCGACAGCTGTCCGCAACCGGCACTGCTTGCGCCACAAAATTCAAGTAAGCGTGCAGGTAGTCCTTGAACGCCTCAAAGACTCGCGTCTGGACAACTTCCGTTTCCGCCGGGCGCGTCCACAGAAACGCCGGCGAGAAAAACGGCTTGGCTTCGTCTGGGAAGTCCCCTCCCCAAGGGAGGTGCTGCCGGTGCGCCTCAAAAATTGGCCAGATTGGCTCGGTGTACTTCGCCTGGTAAGCGGGATCGTCCCGGAAAAGCGGCTGCATGTCCAAAGCAATCAGGTGCCCCCCCGGCAGCGTCACCAAGTCGGCACCGAAAAAAGGCAAGTCATAATTAAGGTGCGGGAAAATCACGAAGTTGAGCACCTGTAACGACTGGCCACCCTGAACGTGAGCCGCCCGTATTTGCCGCAGCTTACTCGACTGAAAGGCGTAACTGGCGGTCCCCACCTCCTCCTGGTTCTTCCCCTTGCCCACTGTGGCCGCTTTGCGCTCAAACCCAGCTGGGATCGGGTACGGCTGCAAGTCCAGGCGCTGGCCCAACTCTGCGATGGCGTAATCTAAGAAAGGTTGATAGAGGCTCATCGTCTGCCGGTGCTGACAGCTAAAGGCACTGCGTCTTCAAAGAGAAACTCGTACAGGAATCTCTCCGCCCACTCGTGACCGAAATAACTGCTGAACAGCCCCGATGCAGGGTCCCTGTCAGCACTGTACTGGTCGTAGTCTTTCTGGGCCTTCACGATCCGCTGGATGTCTTCCGGGTCTGTCAGCGGCTGGGCTTGCGACAGCATTTGCCAGTACAAGTTTAAATAATCTTTGTAAGCTGAAAATACCCGCGTTGCCACCGTTTCCTCATCGGTTTTCGCAAACAGCAAGTATTTGGAGAAATATTGATTGGCGTCATAAAATTTCATTTCTAAATTTTGAGCCAAATCGCTATACTTATCGTGAAGCTCCCGCAACGGCTCTATATACTTTGCTTGATAAGCATCGTCGCGGAATAGCGGCTGGAAGTCCAGGACTATCAATATTTTCTTTTGCCCGAATGACAGCAAATCAATGCCTAGCAAGGGCAGGTCGTAATGGTGACTGGGGTAAATAACGCTGTTAAAAACTTGCGCCGCAACACCGGCATCTATATAAGTGTAGCGCATTTTGCGCAATTCAGCGCACTCGTAACACCAGCTCTGAATCGTTGCAGGATGCTTGCCGCGCTCGCTCACCTTCAGTTCCAAGCCGGTCGGAATCGGGCGAGAGCGCAAGTCAAACCGCTCAAACAGCTCTTTTTCTAAGTATTCCAGAAACGGCCTGTACATAGATTGTTGAACTCACATGCTATAACTCTCATGAGCATAGAGGACGCCCCCCCGGCGCGTCTCATTTCTCAGAAACAAAGCAACAATCCGTAACAAATGCCCCTTTTCCCGCCAAAATCGTTAAGAAAGATTTAAAAATTTTTAAAAATGTTAAAATTTGCCGGCAGTCCTCGCCCGGCCCGGCAGCGGCGGGGGGCGCACCCCACACCCCTCCCCCACAGAGTTTATTTCAGATTGATTATTCGGATATTGGAGCATTAATGGCTCTGCGCGGCAATTCTGGCATGATTTTTGCGTATCATCTCTTCTAAAACATCCGGTGAAACACATCTGCGTTCAGAGCAATAGGTCATCAGGTTGACGCCGTTCATCATCCGCACAGTGCTGACGCGCACCCGAAAGTCATCCCTGATAAACCAGCAGCGCTCCTGCCCCTGGTTGTTTTCATAATCAGTATCAATTGTCAGCACCCCATCGGAAGCGAACCGGTAGCGACTGACCACGGGGATACCTTCCACATAGCCCCTGTTGCGGATGAGTTTGCCGGTCAGCCCCGTCTCGTCGTCGGGAATGTCCACCAGAATCGCCGCGTTATTGGGGTTGAGCAGCCGGGTGTCCAGGTTTTCTTGCCAGCCAAAGCTAGCACCGCCGGTGGCTCTAGCTGGGTCAATGCCTTGCTGCTCGCAAACTTGCTGAACTCTGGGGTCATCTTTTTCAAAGACCTGCACCGTCAGATTCGACTCCCCAGACTCGTCAGCAGATGAGTCAAAGTGATGGACGCTGCGTTGGGTAAACCACGTCCCCTCACTCTTGCGGAAAAAGTCCATCATCGTCATCGGTGGTTTCAGCTGCATCGGTTTCTTGACCTCAGGAGATAGGTAGCCTCAGCCGGCTGTCTAAAATCGGCTGATTTATAGAATACGTCACACCGGCCTTCCCAGTACCGCAGCTGGTGGGTGCTCAACCCCACCCCCAACCCGGAGAAATTCCAGCTCCCCCTGCTGAGGCGGCTGGGGGGAGGGGCTCTCACCGGCTCCAACTGCATTCCACCGGCACAGTCCAACGGTAGAATAAGCCTCACAGTTTCGTTCTCCCACCATCTGATGACAATCACTCCAGTGCAGCCAGCCGGCACTAGCGCCGGCTCACATACTCTCGCTCACTCCCCAGCCGAGACTCTCGTCAAAGCGTTTAAGCACGGGCAAGACCTTGCCGGTGCCGACTTGCAGGGTGTGGATCTCACTCAGAAGGATTTGTACCAAGTTAATCTCAGTGGCGCACAGCTGCAGCGAGCCAATCTCAGCAAAGCCAGCTTGCTCAGAGCCAATCTGAGAAATGCCGACTTGAGTCAGGCTAACCTCCGGGGTGCGGATTTGCGCGGTGCGGATCTCACCGGCGCGAACCTTGCCGGTGCGGACTTGCAAGACGCCTACTTGCAGCGCTGTGACTTGCGCGCAGCCAACCTCAATGGCGCTAACCTTGCCGGTGCCAAGCTGCTAGTCGCTCTATATAATAAGGAGACAATTTGGCCTGAAGGGTTTGCCGGCAAGAAGTGCGGGGCAGTTGGGCCAGGTGCCGGGCTGAGTGGGGCTTACCTGAATACCGCTGAACTCCGGGGTGCCGATCTCACCGGCGCCAACCTCCTGGGAGCTTACCTGAGCGGCGCGGACTTGACCGGAGCCAATTTAGAAGGAGTGTCTTTAAGCGGAGCAAATCTCCGGGACGCTTTTCTGACCGGAGCTTATTTGCGAAATGCCCGGTTGAATGGTGCCGAATTGCAGAATGTGGATTTGCGTGCCGCTGACCTGACGGGAGCGGAGTTGAATAATTTGCAGAGTATTGCGGGGGCTGATTTCTCCAGCGTTCAGGGATTGAGTCCCTCGGTGAGGGGGATGCTGTGCAGCCGGCCTTCCGCCGAGTTGGACACTTGGAATCCGTTTACTCGCCGCACGACTCGCGAGAGTTTGATACCCCAGTTAGGGGAGTAGGAGAGTGCCCACTTTCATCTGCCGGTGCCGGCAATTTCCTTTCTCTGCCACCAGTCTCCCCGATGCCGGCGAGCCCACCGGCACGCTTTCATCTTGTCGGCGGACTCTTCTGTGCAATTTCTGCAAAATTGGCCTGCATTCAGGGCCCGCGCCATTTTTTTCAGCTGGGGCTTGACTTTACTTTCAGCTCCCGGTATACTACTTCATAATGGGATAGCTGCGAAAATTTTATTTTTGCCGCTATCCCATTATAAATACTATATCCCCAGACCGGACTGAAGTCAACCCCACCCCAGGACAAATTTTGCCGCAGCGGGTAAAATTTAACAAAATTTAACGTTTGGCCGGCAGGCGGGACATCTTTCATCTGCCGGTGCCGGCAATTTCCTTTCTCTGCCACCAGTCTCCCCGATGCCGGCGAGCCCACCGGCACGCTTTCATCTTGTCGGCGGACTCTTCTGTGCAATTTCTGCAAAATTGGCCTGCATTCAGGGCCCGCGCCATTTTTTTCAGCTGGGGCTTGACTTTACTTTCAGCTCCCGGTATACTACTTCATAATGGGATAGCTGCGAAAATTTTATTTTTGCCGCTATCCCATTATAAATACTATATCCCCAGACCGGACTGAAGTCAACCCCACCCCAGGACAAATTTTGCCGCAGCGGGTAAAATTTAACAAAATTTAACGTTTGGCCGGCAGGCGGGACATCTTTCATCTGCCGGTGCCGGCAATTTCCTTTCTCTGCCACCAGTCTCCCCGATGCCGGCGAGCCCACCGGCACGTTTTCATCTTGTCGGCGGACTCTTCTGTGCAATTTCTGCAAAATTGGCCTGCATTCAGGGCCCCCGCCAATTTTTTTCAGCTGGGGGCTTGACTTTACTTTCAGCTCCCGGTATACTACTTCATAATGGGATAGCTGCGAAAATTTTATTTTTGCCGCTATCCCATTATAAATACTATATCCCCAGACCGGACTGAAGTCAACCCCACCCCAGGACAAATTTTGCCGCAGCGGGTAAAATTTAACAAAATTTAACGTTTGGCCGGCAGGCGGCCCTAATTCTAAGGCAGACAGGAGGCGGAAGCCTCCTGATGGGCATTCCCAGGCTCTGGCAGGGAGCGAGACAGCTGGGGAAGGAGAGAAACAACAGAGAGCAAAAGTTGGAGAGAAAGGCCGGGACGGCGGGCGAAAGTTCCTGTCGGGTGCCGGGGCGGGCTAGAACAAGTCCTCACTCATCCTCAGCAAAGATATAGCGATAGAGTTCGCTCGGATCGGGTTCGGCGCTTTCCTCGGCAAACTTGACCGCATGATCAACGGTGGCCTGAACCTTTTTCTCGATCGCCTTGAGCTCCTCTGAGTTGGCCAGATTTTGCTCAGTCAGATAAGCCGCAAGGCGCTTAATGGGATCGCGGGTGAACCAGAAATCCTTCTCTTCCTTGGAGCGCAATTCATCTGGATCGGCGAGAGAGTGACCCCGGAACCGGTAGGTCAGCGCTTCAATCAAAGTGGGCCCCTCACCGGCACGAGCGCGGGCGATTGCTTCCCTAGCAACGGAGTAGACCGCTAGCACGTCCATGCCATCCACCTCAACCCCCGCCATTCCAAACGCACTGGCTTTCTTGTAAATCTCAGGATCGGAGGTGGCCCGCTCGTGAGCCATCCCAATCGCCCACTTATTATTTTCCACGACAAACAAAATCGGCAGTTTCCAGAGAGCCGCCATATTCAAGCACTCAAAAAACTGGCCATTATTGCAAGCCCCATCGCCAAAGAAGCAAGCTGTCACCTGATCGGCGTTCGGTGAGCCCATAGCTTCTCGGCGGTACTTGGTTTGGAAGGCCACGCCGGTGGCTACGGGGATGCCCTCCGCCACGAAAGCATAGCCGCCCAGCAGCCGGTGCTGAGCGGAGAACAAGTGCATCGAGCCACCCCGTCCCTTGCTGCAGCCGGTGGCTTTGCCAAACAGCTCAGCCATCACCTCGGATGCCGGCACGCCGGCACTAAGAGCGTGGACGTGGTCGCGATAGGTGCTGGCAACATAATCCTCATCGGGGCGCATGGCCTTAATGACGCCGGAAGAGACGGCCTCCTGGCCATTGTAGAGGTGAACAAACCCGAACATTTTGCCCCGGTAGTACATCTCGGCGCACTTGTCCTCAAAAAAGCGCCCCAGTACCATATCTTCGTACAGCCGCAGTCCTTCTTCTTTAGTGATTTGTCCTGTGCGAGTGTCAAAACGCGGTAAAGTCCGTTCCTGAACCATTGATTTTTCGTACCCTTGCAACAATGCTTAGTTATTTTATGAAAAATTCTTCCACTTATTTAGTGTTTTACGTTTTACTCTAATGGTTAAACTGCCTCAACCAACCGCGCGGAGCAGGCGCGGGGCTATCAATACTCAAAGGCCACCAGAAGTAGGGGCGAGTTGAGAGATATCCAGTGCTTGCAGCAGAACCGTCGGGGGAAGCCCCGCCCCTACTGGGGGGAGCCAGCCACTGCATGGGGCCCATTTTCGACAGTTTTCGCCTTTTTTTGCTTATTTTTGACTGTCGCCCCAGTAGCAGCCCGTATTGGGTTAGGGTAACAGCAGATTCCGAAGAACACGGAGCTATGGTCTTGTAGAGACGCCCCCTGGTGGAACGCACAGCAGCTAACCGGGACTTTCGCGCCTCTAAGCGTGGAGCGGTGACTGGCAGGTTATATGATAGTACAGTTTACCACGCTTTTGTATAAAGGCAGCACCTGAAATCAATACTAGAAACTGATTGTGTCAAAATTAAGATTAGCTCTGAGAGCCAGCGGCATCTGGGGAAAAGAACTTGACCGCCCAAGGAACGTGCTGGTGCGAGCTGAGCGTAAAAGCTGAGCAGATGGCCGGCAGCACACTCTCAGTCTGAACTTCGCTGCGGGACTTGTGCCCCTCTCAGGGAAAGAAGGCCGCACCCACCGGCACGGCCAATGGGGCCAAGGAAGATGGGCTAACAATCAGGGCAGTCTCGATTTGCAGCCCGGCAGAATGCAGTCCCGGCTGGGGGCGTGGTTTACAGATCCAGCAGGTGTGGGAAATTGGCAAAAGTTATAATATCGTGGAGGAAGGGTGCGGCGTAACCGGTCGGGGGAGGTGCCCTGGCGCAGGTCTGGGGCGTAAGATTGTAATGGTGCCGCTATTGAAAAGACGGATGGCTGGTTAGTATAGATTAATTTAGTTGCTCACCGCTGGGGAAGTGGACTGTGCGCATCCCGCTGGATTATTACCGGATTTTAGGCTTACCGATACAGGCTACAGCTGAACAGCTGCTGCAGGCGCGTCGCGATCGGGCGCTGCAGCTGCCGCGACGGGAGTATTCTGAGGTGGCGATACAAGCTCGCAAACAATTGATCGACGAAGCCTACGCCGTACTCAGCGACCCTGAGCAGCGCCAAGCCTATGATGCGAGTTTTCTGGCCAAAACATACGGGCTGGAGCCGGAGTCAGGAGTCAGGAGTCAGGAGTCAGGAGAAATACTAAATTCTGACCTGTGGAGTGCGGAGTCAGGCGCAGAGAACCACACCCCGAGCATTGAAATCGATGAGAAGCAATTCGCCGGTGCCCTGCTCATCCTCCAAGAGCTAGGGGAATACGAATTGGTCCTCAAGCTCAGCCAGCCCTACCTCAGCAGTGGCCGCTTCGCTTTGAAGCTGGGCCGGTTTGGAGACCCCCAGCTAGTGGGGGCTGACATTATATTAACGGTGGCTCTGGCTTGCCTGGAGCTGGGTCGGGAGCAATGGCAGCAAGGCCAGTACGAAAACGCCGCCGCCTCGCTGGAAACAGGCCTTGAACTCCTGCTGCAAGAAGGTCTGTTTCTTAACGTGCGGGGGGAAATGCAAGCGGACGTCTACAAGCTGCGCCCCTACCGGATTTTGGAGCTGCTGGAAAAAAGCGAGGAAAACACCGCAGGGCACCGGAAAGGGGTGCAGCTGCTGCGAGACATGCTGCAAGAACGGGGCGGGATTGACGGCAGTGGCAATGACCAGTCGGGGTTGAGTGTGGATGACTTCCTGCACTTTATCCAGCAGTTGCGGACTTACTTAACGGCGGCAGAGCAACAAACCCTGTTTGAAGCGGAAGCGCGGCGTCCCTCAGCAGTGGCCACCTACTTGGCGGTTTATGCCTGTATCGCAGGGGGGTTTGCCGGGCGGCAGCCGGCTTTGATTCATCGGGCCAAGATGATGCTTCAGCGCTTGGGCAAGCGCCAGGACGTGCATCTGGAACAGGGGATTTGCGCCCTGCTCCTGGGGCAGACTGAGGAGGCCTCTGCAGCCTTGGAACTCAGCCAAGAGTACGAAACGCTTGACTTCATCCGCCAGCGCTCTGAGGATGCGCCTGACCTGTTGCCCGGTCTTTGCCTGTACGCGGAACGCTGGCTGCAAGAGGAAGTGTTCCCCCACTTCCGAGACTTGGCCAGTCAGCAGGTGTCGCTGAAAGAGTATTTTGCGGACGAACAGGTGCAGGCGTACTTGGAATCGCTTCCCGCTGAGGAGGAGATGGCCAGCGAGCAGTGGCTGCCGGTGGGTTCCAGGCTGACTCCGACTCCAAAAAAGGTGGAGAGCAAATCAAAGGCAGAACCGGCACCGGTGATTTCCATCGCCGAGCGAATTGCCCCGACACGATCGGCGGACCTGCCTGCCGGTGGAACCAGTCTGCCGAGTGGCAGGAGTCCTGCTTCTGGCGGTTCGCGGACGCCCTTGTCATTCTCTGGGTCTAGCATCCCCCCAGAGCCGGAAAACCGCCCTCAACCCTGGCCAGAACCAGAGACCGTTTCTGGGGCTTCCCGCTCAGAGCCTGTTGCTGAGCGCCGGCAATTCCGGCAGCGGACTGAGGAGTTGAGCCTAGGGCCGGTGGAAAAGCCATCGCGAACCCCAGCTGAACCGGCAGAGCCGGCTGCTCTGGGGGGGGCGGCGACGACGGGCCGGCCCTACAGCTGGCAGCGTCGGAGCGCAAAGCTGCTGCAAAATATTAAACTGGAGCGGCTGATTGTGCTGGCGGTTCTGAGCCTTGTGCTCCTGGGACTGGTTGGGTTTCTCAGTTTGAAAACTTTGGCTTGGCTGGCAGAGCTGATCAGTCGCGCCTCAGGTCCGTCTCTGGAAGGAGAGCAGCCCTTGCTGCAGCTGGACCAGCCGCCGGTGCCGATTCCCAGCCTGAACAGCGATCCGCTCGCTGCAGCGGGCCCGCTGACGGAGGCAGTGGCGGTGCAAGTGATTGAGAAATGGTTATTCGTTAAAGCGCAGGCTTTAGGCCCGAGCCATGATGTGCAGCAGTTACAGCAAATTTTAGTCTCTCCTGCCTTATCCGAATGGCAGCAGCGGGCTGAAGAGGCCAAAAGAGACAACTGGTACTGGCGCTACCAGCACAGCGTCAAGGTGGAGTCGGTACAGGTTGATGAGAATCAGCCGAATCAAGCTGAGGTAGAAGTCAAGGTGCGCGAAGGGGCTGAGTTGTATGAAAGTGGCCGGCTGAGCCAGTCTCGGGACAGCAACTTTGTGGTTCGGTATCAATTGGTGAGCAAGGATGGCCAGTGGCGCATCCAAGACTGGGAAATTCAGCGGTAGGAGCGTCTGCCAGTCTGGGGGGCTGTAGCGCGGTAGCGCAGGACACAAAGGAAGAGGGGGAGACGGACAGAGCGAGAGATCCAGGAGCTTTAGGAGCAATGTCCGCTCACCGCGAACGGGAAAATCTCCTAATCCTGCAAATTATCCCCTGCCGGCGTGAATAGCCGCCAGGGAAATGAAAAATTAAAAATGCCAGAAATGCAGGGAATGCAACAAAACCTTCATTCCCTGCATTTTTAATTTTTTACTTTAAATTTTTATCGCAGTATTCACTTGGGTTAAGACAGTAGGACAGGCGAGACGCCTGTCCTACGCCTTTTATTAGGAAAGGCGAGATACCTGCCCTACGCCTTTTATCCCCAGGCCACTGATGTCCTAACCAATATGACTCGTATTCTAACCCTCTTTTGTCAAACAAGGGTGAAAGCCGGATCTGTCGTTGCCTGAAATAGCGCAAATTCGTCAAATTGCCCCAACGTGACAGAAGAGGGATAATTCCCCGCTCAGACCGTTGCTCCCTGTCGCAGTTTTTGCTGGTTTTGTCATAAATCCCTAACATTGAGGCCAGGCATGGTGGGCGCAGCGGCCAATTTGTCACAGAATCCTGACATTTCGATCCCCATTTTTCCCGTAAATGCGTAAATCTGCCTAGAATTCGCCCAGCAGCCCCTTGACCGAACCGGGATTTTTCTGCAACATATAACTTAACAAAGCGATCCCGGCGATCCCAAAGAAAAGCTATTTTCTAGGATTTCTGTTACCGAGATAGTGTTGGAGCTACAGACCCCTGTGGTAGCCTCTGCCACGACCCATTCGTCAGCCGGGGACGCGACCGCAAACTGAACAGAGGAGGCCGTCAGCAACTCACCGCCAGTCCCAGAGGGTTACCGGGGGCGTAGAAATACAAACCCAATCGACCAATCGCCCAACCAGATAACTCAGAGAACGGAGGTTTTATCAGGGAGTGCTCGCTTGTAGGACTCCGGGATGAAAAGCCCGTCGCGCGAGCCTGTAACCCAGAGGTCAAACAAAAGTAGGGAAAAAGATGCCTCTGGGATATGCCGCCTGATAGCTTTGATGGCAGGCATTCCGGCCCGCCCTACAGGCAAACTATATCGTTTCGCCTCTTGACTGTAAGGGGGTTATGGGGTTCTTACAGGCTGCTGGTGCCTGTGATGAGCGGGCAACAGATTTTAGCTCGGTTCCCAGCCACCGGGTTGCAAACAAGCTCCCCACTTACCTATTAGGGAGAGGCACACACTGCGAGCCAACACCGTACTGCCAATAGCAGCGGACGCACGCGGGAGTACCCGCCAGGGAAGAGCGGATGGTTGTTTGCGAGGTTGATGTTCAGTCAGTGACTCAACAGAGACCGCCAGCACAGCCCTAGATTATGACTAAAACAGTAAGCAGGTAGAGCAGGTCGCCCTGAGAGCCATCGCTCAGTACAGCAAGCCAGATGTAAACTCACGAGACTTATTAACGACGGAGGCACGCGGATAAGTGATTGCGCAGTTTTCCAAACAAGCCACGCCCGCGAGCGCGACTCCATCACTCGACAAGGCGTATAAAATTATAGCGCGAACTTTGTGGGCATGCTGTACAGCCGCCCTTGTCTGTAAATCAGGAGCGACCTACTTGCCGTCTAACCTATCGGAGGCCAATTCATGGCAAAAGAACGACCACCTTTGGAAGAGATGACATTGCGGCAACTGAGAAAAGTTGCCAGCGAATACGGCATCTCTCGCTATAGCCGGATGCGCAAGTCGCAACTGCTGGCTGCCATTCAAGAGATACAACGCACCAAAAATCCCAGTCAAGCTCGTAATTTGGAGGCGCAAGAAGAAGTGGAAGCTGCAAAATTTGAACTCGGTAAAGAACATCGCACCGCCAACAGTCTTGCATCCGTCGATGAGGGGTTGGCAGAGTTGCCAGCTGGCTATGGTGTGAGCCGGATTGTGCTGATGCCCCGCGATCCGCAATGGGCCTACGCCTACTGGGATGTTCCCAATGAGCGCAAACAAGAATTGCGCCAGCAGGGGGGCCAACAGCAGGCGCTCCGCCTCTACGACGTTACTGACCTGAAGCTGAACTTTCAAAGCCCTCACAGCATTCAGGAATACCCCTGCGACGAGCTGGCCCGCGAGTGGTACTTGCCCATCCCGGTGAGCGACCGTGACTATGTTATCGAGATCGGCTACCGCTGCGCTGATGGCCGGTGGCTCGTTTTGGCTCGTTCAGCGTCGGCGCACGTTCCGCCGATTTATCCCTCCGATTGGATTGAAGAGAAATTCCTCAGCATTGGTTGGGAAGAGGAACTGCGCGGTAAGAAGTTCCTAGAACTCGTTGCCCCCGGCAGGCGCAGCTCGGCCATCTATGAGGAAATATTTGGCCAAGCTCAAAGCGCCGAGCGAGCGTGGCAAGCCGGCGCTGTGTTCGGCTCCATACAGCAGGTGAGCTCCTTCGAGATGGTGACCGGGTCAGGCCAAATGGTGACGGGCTCAGGCCAAATGGTGACGGGCTCAGGCCAAATGGTGACCGGCTCAGGCCAAATGATCCCGGGGGCGGCCCAGATGGGAGTCAGTTCCTTCGAGACGGTTCCCAGCTCCTACGCGGTGAGTTCCTTCGCCCAGGTTCCGAGTTCGGCGCAGGTGGGAGTTAGTTCCTTCGCCCAGGTTCCCAGCTCCTACGCTGTCAGTTCCTTCGCCCAGGTTCCGGGTTCGGCGCAGGTGGGAGTTAGTTCCTTCGCCCAGGTTCCTAGCTCCTACGCTGTCAGTTCCTTCGCCCAGGTTCCGGGTTCGGCGCAGGTGGGAGTCAGTTCCTTCGCTCAGGTTCCCAGCTCCTACGCTGTCAGTTCCTTCGCCCAGGTTCCGGGTCCGGCGCAGGTGGGAGTCAGTTCTTTCGAGACGGTGCCCACCTCCTATGCGGTGAGTTCCTTCGCTCAGGTTCCCAGCTCCTACGCTGTCAGTTCCTTCGCCCAAGTTCCGGGTTCGGCGCAGGTGGGAGTCAGTTCCTTCGAGACGGTGCCCACCTCCTATGCGGTGAGTTCCTTCGCTCAGGTTCCCAGCTCCTACGCTGTCAGTTCCTTCGCCCAAGTTCCGGGTTCGGCGCAGGTGGGAGTCAGTTCCTTCGAGACGGTTCCGACCTCCTATGCGGTGAGTTCCTACGCCGGGGTTCCGAGCTCCTACGCCGTCAGCTCCTACGCCGGGGTTCCGAGCTCCTACGCCGTCAGCTCCTACGCCGGGGTTCCGAGCTCCTACGCCGTCAGCTCCTACGCCGGGGTTCCGAGCTCCTACGCCGTGAGTTCTTACGAGATGGCTCCGAGCTCCTACGCCATGAGTTCTTACGAGATGGCTCCGAGCTCCT
>NZ_KB235948.1:3016586-3104606 GCF_000332335.1 Kamptonema formosum PCC 10802
TACGCTGTCAGTTCCTTCGCCCAAGTTCCGGGTTCGGCGCAGGTGGGAGTCAGTTCCTTCGAGACGGTTCCGACCTCCTATGCGGTGAGTTCCTACGCCGGGGTTCCGAGCTCCTACGCCGTCAGCTCCTACGCCGGGGTTCCGAGCTCCTACGCCGTCAGCTCCTACGCCGGGGTTCCGAGCTCCTACGCCGTGAGTTCTTACGAGATGGCTCCGAGCTCCTACGCCATGAGTTCTTACGAGATGGCTCCGAGCTCCTACGCCGTGAGCTCTTACGAGATGGTCACCGGCTCTGGCCAAATGATGTCCGAACAGGGCCTGAGCTCCTATGTCTTGGCTTCGGGACTGGGAATGTGGGCCATTCCTACGGTGTCCGGTCTTACCATGTCCGGCATTGGCTTCGCTGCCTCGCAACCGCCGATTCGCCCTCGCCAGTTCTGGCTGATTGCTGATGCTGAGCTGATTGTTTACGGCGCTACCGAACCTGATGCTACCGTGACGATTGGTGGGCGTCCGATTAAGCTGAATCCCGATGGCACCTTCCGCTTCCAAATGTCCTTCAAGGATGGACTGCTCGACTACCCGATCATGGCAGTGGCCGCTGATGGCGAGCAAACCCGCTCGATCCACATGCAGTTTACCCGCGAAACCCCATCACGGAATACAAACACCAAGGAAGAAGCTGTCCTGGAATGGGTGGGCTAAAGGGAATCAAGGATGAAGGCTGAATTCATTCATCCTTCTCCATTTCCACTTTTTCACCTTCCCCCGACTTCTGTCGGGGGATTATTATTGGAGCTATCAGCTATCAGCTATCCAAGCGTCACACTTCCATCTTCCTGTAAAATATAAAGCCTAAAATGCCTATGACTCCTGAAGAAATCTCCCACACATTACAGGAAATGTTTGGGGCTGCGGTTGAGATTCCGGCACCCGGTTCTTGGCAGGTAGAAACTGATAAGTTTCGCCTGTTAGTCTTGCTCTCCGAGGACCAGTCTTGGCTGCGGGTTTTGCTGCCGATTGCCCCCGTCTCAGAAGCGCAACCGTTTCTGGAACAGCTGATGGAAGCGAATTTTGATGACACGCTGGAAACTCGTTACGCCCTGCACCAGGGGGTGCTGTGGGGGGTGTTTCAGCACAGCCGGTCGAGTCTAATTCTAGCTGACTTTTCTGCCGCGCTCAGCAAACTCTTGTCGCTGCACGAGCGGAGGCTGTCTGACAGCTTCAACCGGCTGGTGGAAGATCGCATCCGCCAGATTGTCCGCACTGCGAAGCTTCAGGGGCAATCTCTGGAAGCGACGCTCCAGACTTTAGAGCGGTTCTATCAAGAAGGACTGATGGGCGATATGCAGCAGGGGGCTTCGTCTCGTGAAGCAACCCTGGCGGCTTGGCGGTATCAACTGGAACGGCTGTGGTCAGAAGAGGAACCCTAAACAATTTTAGTTTTTACCTTTTAGGTTTTCAAAAAAGGCTTACCCGTTCTCTAGTTACCCAAAGCGTTTTGGGTAATTCTCTGTTTTCCCTTGGCGCTCCTTCACAGCCGAGGTTGGCAAAAGTTAACATCTCCATTCTAACCGCTACAGGAAAGTGTCAAGCCTACAATCAGCGCGGCAGAACCTGCAAAATTGCCAAATGGACATCATCGAGATTCTCAAACAGGACTATCAGCGATTTCCAGCTGACCAGACTTACAGCATTTATGCTGAAGATGTCTACTTTCAAGACCCGATGAACCGGTTCCGAGGTATAGAGCGCTACCGGCAAATGATAGGGTTTATCGGCACTTGGTTTATTGATATTAAGCTGGATTTGCGCGACATCCGCCGCACCGGCAATACCATTGAAACCCGATGGACGCTCAGCTGGACTGCGCCGGTGCCCTGGAAACCCCGCATGGCAATCCCGGGCCTTAGTGAGTTAAAACTCAACGCACAGGGACTGATTGAAAGCCATATCGATTACTGGGACTGCTCCCGGGCAGACGTCCTCAGGCAGCTGTTGCCGGTGAAAAATCGCTAAAGTAAATAAATGTAAAGAATTTTCAGGCGGGGGTTGACTGTCCATGCGTTTAATTTTGATGACCGGCAAAGGGGGGGTGGGCAAGACGTCTGTGGCCGCTGCCACCGGCTTGCGCTGTGCGGAGTTGGGCTACAAGACGCTTGTCCTGAGCACAGATCCGGCTCACTCCCTGGCAGATAGCTTTGACATGGAACTTGGCCACGATCCGCGCCCCGTTAGGAAAAACCTCTGGGGAGCGGAACTGGATGCCCTGATAGAATTGGAATCGAACTGGGGAGCGGTCAAGCGCTACATTACCCAAGTCCTGCAAGCTCGGGGACTAGATGGCGTTCAGGCTGAAGAACTGGCAATTTTACCGGGCATGGATGAGATATTCGGCTTAGTCCGGATGAAACGTCATTACGACGAAGGGGAGTACGACGTTCTGATTATTGACTCGGCTCCCACCGGCACGGCACTGCGACTGCTGAGTTTGCCGGAAGTCAGTGGCTGGTATATGAGGAGATTCTACAAACCGCTGCAAGGCATATCGGTGGCGCTCAGACCTCTGGTGGAGCCGATCTTCAAACCGATTGCCGGTTTTTCTCTGCCGGATAAAGAGGTGATGGATGCGCCCTATGAATTCTACGAGCAGATTGAGGCCCTGGAAAAGGTGCTGACGGACAACACCCAAACTACGGTGCGGTTGGTGACCAATCCTGAGAAGATGGTGATTAAGGAATCTTTACGCGCCCACGCCTATTTGAGTCTGTACAATGTGAGTACGGACTTGGTGGTGGCCAATCGGATTATTCCTGAGTCTGTAACCGATCCGTTCTTCCAGCGCTGGAAGGAAAATCAGAAGCAGTACCGGCACGAGATTCACGAGAATTTCCGCCCGCTGCCGGTGAAGGAAGTTCCCCTGTATTCTGAGGAGATGTGCGGTTTGGAGGCGCTCGACCGGCTGAAGGAGACGCTGTATCCGGATGAAGATCCGGCGCAAGTTTATTATAAGGAAACCACACTCAGGGTGGTGCAGGAGAAGAATCAGTACAGTTTGGAACTGTACTTGCCGGGTGTGCCTAAAGGGAATGTCCAGCTGAGCAAGACGGGGGATGAGTTAAACATCCGGATTGGGAATCACCGGCGCAATTTGGTGCTGCCACAAGCGCTGGCGGCTTTGCAGCCGGCGGGGGCGAAGATGGAGGATGACTATCTGAAGATTCGCTTTGCGGATGCGGCTAGGGTTTAGAGCTGATGCATGAAAGTAATTGTTGAGCCTGAAAGGGGTCCAGAAACCGGGTTTCTTGAAGAAACCCGGTTTCTTGTGCCTTCACTTTTTCAAGCTAAATTAGTTCTTAGGCTTTCGCCTCCTGACCGAGATGTTGACAGACTCGGTTGTTTATGCTATGAAGGATATTGTAAAATATTGCCAATTTTCAGGAAGTAGAATTGCGGTTTTCGGCGTTGCCCCTGAGTGAGAAAGGGGTGACGCCTTTGAGGTTTTTGGGGGAGTTATTTGGGGGGTGAGGCGAGGGTGCCGGTAGAGCCGGTGTGGGCATTTTATGCCATGCCGGTGCTTACCTCTAAACTTGCAGCCCTAAACTGCAGATGATTAGCCACAGCAACCAGTTCTTCCTCAACCTCAATCATAAAGCCAATTACTCAGAAATTCTACCTGATTCTGCATTTCCTCCGCTGACGCACGCCGCAATTAACCTCAGGATGCCTCTCATCTGAGTTCCTATTGAGTAACCCTGTTGCGACAAAATAATGCCGGCGTGGGATTGTCCCTGTTCAAGCAGAGTGGTGTGCAGCCGGTAAAAATCCCTGATATTGAAGCTGTAAATGACACGATTATTCGCTTGCGCCCAATTCAGCTGTTCTTCATCACTGCGTCTGAGCATTCCGGCTTCGGCGACAGTAATCACATCCACACTGCGAGCGCGCAAACCTTGCAGCAGTGCTTCCCGTCTCGCGTCTTCATCCAGGTACAGACAAATAGCGCTCATGGTTGCTGAACCTTTTTTTTACTGTGCAGTGCCGCTAACCGCAAATATTCTGCCTCTTCCTCCGCCAAATCTGCTTCAATCTCATTGCGGTTGGCGTGGCAGTAAGCCAGCGCTGCGTAAACCTGTGCCAGCGTGGTCCCATCTCAGAGACAATCTCTTCCGCGTGCAAACCTTGCTTGTACAAAACAGCAATACGCCGGACTGATGTGCCGGTGCCGGCAATGATAGGACGCCCCCCGCGCAGTTGGGTATCTCTTGTAATCAGTGTGCCGATATCCACCACAGTTGCCAAGGCTTTTCCCTCCCGTATCTGTTCCGCTCAGATATTCTATTGTAGCATGTTCATCGCATTTGAGGCAGCGCTTTAGATAAATTTTACAGTTAGGGCTGTGAAATTCTGCCGGTCGCCCATAAGAAAATCGGCTTTCAGAGATTGGCAGTAGGGGCGCGGCACCGGCAAGCCCCTGGATTCGGGGATCATAGCGGTTTTCAGTTGGATGAAGTACATACCAGAAACCCGGTTTCTAAGAAACCGGGTTTGTCAGTACCTCACTCAGATGAAAACCGCTATCAGCTATGAGAGAATCAGTTTAGACTAAAGCCCTCACTCAGCAGGCAGCAAAAGTTCTCTCACCGGCAAGTCCGCACATCTTGGCCGGTTTGCGCGCTTCAGCCGGTGCGACGAGCGAGCGCAATCTCTTGCCATAAAAAAAGCCCGCCGGCGCGGGCTAAAGTTTGTGTAGCTGCCGGTTTCAAACGGTGGGGCTAAAGCCCAACTACAAACGGTGAGCCGGCTGCAAAGATTTGGTCACGCTCTTAACTGCACCGGCATCACCAAAAATGTCTGTTTCTGACCGGAAAGAGGTGTCAGGATCACCGGACTTGTCATGTCATTGAGCTTCACCGTCACTTCTGAACTGGACATGGTTTTCAAAATATCCATCAGATATCTCACATTGAAGGCAATTTCTTTCGGCTCATCTCCCGAAATCTCTGCCGGCAGTGCCTCGCGCCCGCTGCCAACATCCTGAGCCTCTACAGACAAATAAATCTGCTGGCTGTCGCTGTCAACAGTACACTTGACAATATGGTTTTTTTGGTCAGCCAGCACTGCGATGCGCTCCAAAGCGCTCAGAAGCCGCCGGCGCTCCAAATTGATTTCGCTTAAGAACTGATTGGGAATCAGCATCCGGTAATTCGGGTACAGCCCCTCCAGTTTTCGACTGGTCAAGCGCTGAGAGCCCAACTCAAACACAATTTGACCCCCATCCAAATGGAGAGCGACAGGTTCAGGAGACTGTCGCATCCCTATCATCCGTTCGAGTTCTCGCAACGCCCTTGCGGGAACCGTCACTTCCAATTCTTCTACCTTGCTGCCCTCCTCATACTCTTCCTCCTCGTCTTCACTGGCGTTGGTAACTGTTTCCACCACAGCTAGCCGGTGCCCGTCTGTAGCGGCAAATTCTATGCCGTCTTGCTGGAGTGTCAGGTGCACGCCGGTGAGCACCTGTTTTGTTTCATCCGGACTGCTGGCGAACAAACAGCCCCGGACTCCTTCAATTAACGCTTCTGCCGGCAGATAAATGGCTTCGCCCTCTTCAATCACCGGCAGTGCTGGAAAATCTGCCGCTTCCATTCCCCGCACGGTGTAGCTTCCTGAAGTCGAGGTCAGGGTGGCAATAATGCTTGTCTCCGCCCCTTCGCTCTCTCCATCCTCCGCTCGGTCTTCCAGGGTGATTTGTCCCTCCGGCATTCTGGAAACGATCTCGTTCAAAATTTTGGCCGGCAGAGTGATTTCCCCACTCTCCTCCACTTGTGCGGCAAAACTGGTGCGAATCCCAACAGAAAGGTCAAATCCAGTTAGCTGAACCTGCTGCGTTTCTTCATCAGCGGTTAAAAGCACGTTTGCAAGCACTGGATGGGTTGGGCGAGAGGGAACGGCTCGACTGACCAGTGAGAGATTGGTACTGAGGTCACTTTGGGCACAAACCAGCTTCATAACCTTTCTTTGGACTTGTTGAACGGACTGCACGCGCTTCCGGGCAAAAATTGCCTGGAAGCAAATCCTAGCATGTAGGGCGGGCGTCGGGCGTGAGGATTTTGGATGCTCGGATTTTGGATGCCCGGATTTTGGATTTTGGATTGGGCATGGGGCATGGGGCATGGGGCATTGGGTCACTTAAGCTGTTGCGCATTTAATTTGCTCTAGCTACATCTATGTATCGCTGGCATGATTTCGTAATAACGGCGCTAGGGAGGCTATGTTTATTTTATGCAAAAAGCAACTTAAAAGCCTAACCGCTTGTTAGCGTCTCTCCTAAGCCCTAAGCCCTAACCCCCAACCCCTAACCCCTAATGAGATGTGCTGTGGAAACTGTGGAAAAAGTTTAGAAACCGGCTTGTTGCGTAAGTTTCAGCCCTTCCCTTCCTGTGGAAAACTTGTGGAAAACCTGGCAGGCTTTTCCACAGGCCAGGGTAGATCGTTGAGGTTTTCCACCGAAACTAGGGGGTTTTACACAGATTTTCCCCAGCTTTTTCCACAGGTGCCGCCAGCGTTACTGATTCCGCACACTCAACATGTTAAGTTATTATACTTTGAATCTGCTTGTTTTAGGAAGGGGCAGAGCCTCCATAGTTGCGTTAATTGGTATAGCCTGGGGACGAGGTGATAGAGATGGATAGAGTAAATTAAATGCGCAATAGCTGAATTTCTATCCAGAACACCGGCGGGGCGAAGGGCGGAAAGCCCCTACCCTCGCTGTCCTAACGAGCCCTATACAGCCGGACGCTGTATCACGACTGGTTTTGGGAGCGACTGGCAAAGTTGATGCGGTCGCTCAGCTGGCGCAGGGTTTGCGCCAGATTCGAGTCCGTTTCCTTGAGCTGGGCAATCTTTTCGCAGCTGTAGAGCACGGTGGTGTGGTCTTTGCCGCCAAACTCCTCGCCAATCTTGGGCAAACTCAGCTCCGTGTGCTGGCGCATCAGATACATTCCAATCTGGCGAGCTTGGCTGATTTCCCGCCGGCGGGAGCTCCCTTTCAAATCCTCTATAGAAACATCGAACATATCCACAACAGCCATCATAACGGCTGCCGGTGTGGCTTCCACCTTTTCTGTTGGGGGGTTGACAATCGGGGCAATATTCTCCACCGTCATCGGCAACCCGGAAATGGAAATATACGCCACCGCCCGAATCAAAGCGCCCTCCAGCTCGCGAATGTTGGAGGTGTAATTAGAGGCTAAATATTCTATCACATCTCGCGGCAGGCGCATATTCTCGCACTCTGCCTTTTTTTGCAGGATTGCCATCCGCGTTTCCAAATCAGGGCGCTGGATATCGGCAATCAGCCCCATCGAGAAGCGAGAGCACAGCCGCTCTTGCAGGCGCGGAATCAGGTTTGGCGGGCGGTCGGAGGCGAGAACGACTTGCTTGCCGGCTTCGTGGAGGGTGTTGAAGGTGTGGAAAAACTCTTCTTGGGTGTATTCCTTGCCTTCAATAAACTGAATGTCGTCCACCAGCAACACATCACCGGCGCGGTAGTGCTCCCGAAAGCTCTGCATGCTGTCCTTGCGAATGGCGGCAATCAGGTCATTAGTAAATTGTTCGGTGGAGACATAAAAAATCTTGGCGTCGGGGTCAATCTCCAAGCGATAGTGGGCAATGGCCTGCATGAGGTGGGTTTTTCCCAAACCGACGCCCCCGCACAGAAACAGGGGATTAAACTCCCGTCCGGGAGATTCCGCTACCGCCAGAGCGGCGGCGTGGGCCATGCGATTGTTGGGGCCGACGACGAAGCGGGAGAAAACATACTTGGGGTTGAGGTCGGTCGGTCGGGGCCGGTGGCTGTGGGCCTGTTCGGAGAGGGCTGCCGGTGGGGATGGCCAGCGGAATTCGGCCTCACCGGCACCGCCGGCAAGCTCTCCCTGGACAGTGGTGATATAAATGTCCACGGGATGCCCCAGAATGTCCTGCACGACGCCGGCAATGGTTTTGACGTAATACTTCTGCAACCAATTGCGGGCGAAGGGGTTGGGGGTGCGAATCACCAGACAATTATTTTCCAACTGCTGGGCGCTGGCTGTTTTGATCCAAGTCTCAAAAGTGGGCCGGCTCAGCTGCAGCTGCAGGCGTTCTAGGACTTGATTCCAGAGACTTTCAAGGGTAATGGCCACCGCTCACCTCCGTGAACCGTCCGACAAAATGAGTTTAACAAAGACTTTACTGAACGGCGCACAGGACCGGCAGAGGTCTTGGGCCCGCCTCGCCATGCTGCCCCGGAGTTCTCATTTAACTATAATAATAAAGTCAAGGCAAACAGCGCGCCCGCCCCCGGGCCAGAATCGAGTCAGGCACATTTGTTCTCGGAAAAGCAAGGCAGCTGAAAAGGGGTGTCATGGATATTCCCGGAAAAACCGATAAAGACGGCAAATTCTCTTGGAAGCAACCGGCAATTTACCTGTTGCTGGTACTGGTGGCAGCAAGCGGAACGTTTCTGTTCGCTCGCTTCCTAAAAGCCAATCCCTGGCTGCTCTCCCCAGACGCTCGCGGGCCACAACCCCTCAAGACTGAGCCGAGAAACCGCTCAAACAGTGCCAGGATTGCCCAACTGCTGCCACTGAGCCCCGGGAACAATTTTATTGTGGCCGCAGTGGAAAAGGTGGGACCGGCGGTAGTGCGCATCGACGCTTCCCGAACCGTGGCCCGCAGGCGGCCAACCAGGTTTGAAGATCCCATGTTCCGGCGGTTTTTTGGCCGGCGGGTGCCCGAAGAGCGCCTGGAGCGAGGCAGCGGTTCTGGCTTTATCATCAGTCCCAACGGCGAGATTATCACCAACGCCCACGTGATTGATGGCGCTGACCGGGTGGAGGTGACGCTCAAGGACGGTCGCAGCTTCACCGGCAAGGTGCTCGGGACAGACCCGGTGACCGATGTGGCGGCGGTTAAGATTGATGCCACTGACTTGCCGGCGGTGACCATAGGCGATTCCGAACAGCTGCACCCCGGAGAGTGGGCGATCGCGATTGGCAACCCCTTGGGTTTGGACAACACCGTCACCGCCGGCATCATCAGCGCCACCGGTCGCTCTAGCAACCAAATCGGCGTCCCTGACAAGCGCGTTGGCTTTATTCAAACGGATGCGGCGATTAATCCGGGGAACTCCGGGGGCCCGCTTCTCAATGCTGCCGGTGAGGTGATTGGCATGAATACGGCGATTATCAGCGGCGCTCAAGGGCTGGGTTTTTCCATCCCGATTAACACCGTTGAGCGCATCGCCGAGCAGCTGATTGCTAAGGGAAAAGTTGAGCATCCTTTCTTGGGCATCGAAATGGTGACTCTGACCCCCGCAATTCAGAAAGAGATTAACGCTGATCCCAACATTGGCATGCGCGTGGAAGTTGAGGGGGGCGTGTTAATTCGCAGGGTGATTCCCGGATCGCCGGCAGCTCAGGCGGGTGTGCTGGCGGGCGATGCGATCCAAAAGATTAACGGTCAGCCGGTGGCTGCGGCGGAAACCGTTCAGCAGATTGTGGAAAATAGCAGCGTCGGTGCCCGGTTGCTTTTGCAACTCAACCGCAGCGGTAAAATCCTCAATTTAGAGGTGCGACCGGGCCCGATGCCGGTGCTCCCTGAGTAGCCCGGGGAAGCAGAAAGCAGGGGCAGAGGAAAAATTGTAATGATGAGCAGTTAACCGAACATGCTATAGCAGTTCTAAATGATTTGCGCAACCGCGCTTGGCCCAGACCCCCGGTTTCTTAAAGAAATCGGGGGTCTGAAATTTCCACGAAGGATTTAGACGCACTATATAAAGACCGGCTCTTTTATCAGGGTTCATGAGAAGCGCTCCAGGGATTGGGGAGCTTTAGGTTTTGCCATTGAGTCTGTAAGGAGGTGAGATCCGCAGCGCTGGGAGCGAACTTCAACCCACCGAAGAGCAAAGCCGCCAAAAGAACTGCAATGCAGGAGGTCAGATAAACAGGGCGTGACATCCGTGCCCGGTCTTGCTGCTGCCTGTTGCCACGGAGACTGTCCCAGCGTTTGGCTCGCACCGTCACTTCCGTTTTAGCAACGCTGATCAGTTCCAGTTGGCCCAACTCCCTGAATGCCTTGAGAATCTCGCGCTCACTGTAGGGAAAATCCCTAAACTCCGCACTCCAGGCTTGAAAGTCTCGCAAGTCCAGTTTTATAATATTATTATTTTTAGTGGAAACTTTCTGAACAATCCACTGATACAGTAGACCAGCACACGGGGTCAGATTTTCTTGTAGCATTCGCGTTAAGGGAACTCCGTCTTCCCAGTATCATAGGGCTTATATATCTTTCCCACTGAGCTGACGCCAAGCTGCAGGTCTGGCAAAAGTTGTAACAATTCGTAAGATAAGAGGCAACTGCGCCGTGCCGGTGGCACTTCCCCAACACTCTTGTCTGTTAATGTTATAATCTAGGAGTGATGCCCCATGACTGAAATACTGCCCATCTCGCAACTGGGCAATCCAGTGCTGCGCCGGCAAGCGGTGCCGGTGGAGCGCGTCAGCGACTGGCGCATTCAAAAGCTGATTGATGACTTAATCGCAACCGCCGGCAAAGCCAATGGCGTCGGGATTGCTGCGCCGCAAGTGGCGGAATCTCATCGCTTGTTTATCGTCGCGTCTCGCCCCAGCCCGCGCTATCCCTCCGCGCCGGTGATGGAACCGACGGCGATGATTAACCCTCGTATCCTCGCACACTCAACTGAGGTCGTCAAAGACTGGGAAGGCTGTTTGAGCGTTCCGGGAATTCGCGGGCTGGTTCCCAGATATCAGGCGATAGAGGTGGAATACACCAGCCGGGAGGGCAAGCTCTGCCGGCAAGTCCTGGCAGATTTTGTCGCCCGAATTTTTCAGCACGAATACGACCATCTGGATGGTATTGTGTTTTTAGATCGGGTGGGGAGCTCCCAGGAACTGATGGCTGAACAGGAATACCAGTTGCGGATTGTTCAGAAGCAGTAATATCGGCTGAAGAACCCCACCCCCCAACCCCCTCCCCGCAAGCGGGGAGGGGGAGAAAGAGGGAGAAAGAGATGGGGGTTACATAAACCCGCCCCCACCACACTTGTCAAGAAACCTGATTTCGGAGGAGGGAACAGATTTCCCTTGAGCAGACAAAACTCAGCAAAAAAAAACGATGAATGAAACAATAAGCCAGAATTTCAGAAAGCAGGGTGCGCCGCAGCGATCTTTAAAACTTTACTCCTGAACCGCGTTACCGGCAATCACCTCACTGTACCAGAGAGCACTCTGCTTGGGAATGCGCTCCTGCGTTTCGCAATCAACCCGCACCAAGCCGAAGCGCGGCGCGCAGCCGTGAGCCCACTCAAAGTTATCCATCAGACTCCAAACATAATATCCGCGCACATCGACGCCTTGCTGAATCGCGTCGTGCGCCGCCATAAAGTGATCCCGCAGGTAATTCACGCGCCCCCAGTCCGCCACAAAACCGCTGGCGTCGGGGGTGTCTTTGAGAGCGCAACCGTTCTCGGTGATGTATATTTTGGGGCTGCCGAAGTTTTCTTTAATATCGAGCAACACTGCCAATAAACCGGCAGGATTGACGCCCCACCCCATCTCAGTTCGTCCCCAACCCGGTGCGGAAACCGGCTGGGAAACGTGCTTGAGCAAACCGCCCCACTGGGCAAAAGATATGGTTTCGGTGGTATAGTAATTCACGCCCAAAAAGTTCACCGGCTGCCTGATTATCTCCATGTCGCCTTCTTGTATTTTTGGCGCATGGGAGCCAATCCAGTCGAACAGCATTTCCGGGTAACTCCCTTTGAACAGCGGCTGCAGGAACAGTGCGCTATTGTTCTCGTATACGCGCTGCGCTGCGGCGCGGTCCGCCGAGCTGTCGCTTGCCGGCAGGTAGTGGCCAAAGCTGAGCACAATGCCAATCTCGCCAGATCCGCCTTCCGCGCGAAACGCCTGAACTGCTTTGCCGTGCGCCAGCAGCAGGTGATGCGCCGTCTGGTAGGCTTGGGAATAATCGGCAATTCCCGGCGCAAAAATGCCGTAGGCGTAACCGAGGAAGGCGAGCACCCACGGCTCGTTGTGGGTGGACCACATGGCCACGCGGTCGCCGAGCCGGCGGAACACCACACGCGCATACTCGGCAAACCAGTCGGCGCTGTCGCGGTTTGGCCACCCACCGGCATCTTGAATCGCTTGGGGCAAATCCCAGTGGTTGAGGGTGGCGCTGGGGGCAATACCGGCTTCCAGCAGCTTGTCAGCCAGCCGGTCGTAAAAATCCAGCCCTTTTTCGTTGACATCTCCGCGCCCTTGTGGTATAATGCGCGGCCAGGAGATAGAAAAGCGGTAACTGTTCAGCCGGAGTTCTTTGATCAGGGCGACATCTTCCGGCATGCGGTGATAGTGATCGCAGGCGACATCGCCGGTGTCGCCGTTGAGGATAGTGTGCTGCCGGTGGGTGAACCGGTCCCAGATGCTTTCGCCCTTGCCATCTTCATCCCACGCCCCTTCAATTTGGTAGGCGGCGGTGGCTGCGCCCCAGAGGAAGTTTTCGGGAAATTTTCGCAAACTCATAGCAATTTGAGATTTGAGATTGGCGTAACGTTCAGAAGTCTGAAACCGGATTTATTGGAGAAACCCGGTTTCTAAATCTCAGTCACCTAAAGAATAAATACCGAGTCCCAATGACCAGGAGAAAGATGCCGTAGAGTTTTTTCATCGTCTCGCTGCTGATGTAGGGCTGATTGGCGAATATCGCCCCGAAAAGGTTGCCAATGACCAGACCAAGAGCAATCACCAGGGAATACTTAATATTGAGGTTGCCCTTCTGATAGTAGACAATGGCGGCCAGAATGCCAATGGGCAAAATCTGAGCGGCAACAGAAGTGCCGGTGGCGAACTTTTGATCCATGCCCAGCAGAAGCACCATTGCCGGCACCATAATTGCGCCGCCACCAATGCCGAACATACCGCCGGCAACGCCGGCAACTAAACCGATGAGGAGGAGTGAGAGTAAAATGTTAGGCATGCGTAAAGTTTCAATTTTTTCAGAAGGTGAAAAATGACAGCCAGCCAGGTGTTATAGAGCGGAAGTCTGGGATTAAAAATCGAGGAAAAGAAACCGGATTGTTCTGACCGGCGTTCTAGTGGCAAAGGGGAGGAAGGGGGGGCAGCCACCTGGGGAGCCCCTACTTTTTGGCAGTGCCCCAGAAAGGATAAAATAGTTTAGGAAAAATTCTCCTCCTCCAAATAGTCTTCCTCAAATTCTTCTTCCTCTTCAAATCCAAATCTTTTGGCGACGGCGGGATCGGAAGTGAAGAAGTGAGCGTAGTCGTCCTCAGCGCCTCCCTCCAGAACAACGCCGGCGGAACGCATCGCGCGCAGATCCTCGACTGCGGCTTCCAGCCCGTCTATCATATCGTCAATGGTTTCCGCATCAGTCGTCAAAAACTTGTTGCGCCAAGTCAGGTAGTATTTGGGACTCATTAGCTACTCCTTTCAATCAATTGACATTCTAGGGGTTGGGCTTATAGCCCGCTGAGTTGACACCGGCTCGCAGATTGCCGGCGCACCGTTGGTAGTTGGGCTTTAGCCCCAAGGTTTGTAGTTGGGCTTTAGCCCCACGGCTTGTAGTTGGGCTTTAGCCCCACAGTTTGTAGTTGGGCTTTAGCCCCGCCGGTGCACCCTGGAGAGGTTGTCAGGGGCACCGGCAGGCGCGGGGGGGCACCGGCAGGCACGCTTTCCTGCCCCTATAGACAATATGGCATGCAACGCCAAAGAGGAATCACATCCGGTCGAGGACTTGAATTCCCAACAGCGACAGTCCCAGCTTCAGGGTTCGCGCCGTCAAATCGCACAGCGCCAAGCGGGATGTGCGCTGCGGTTCATCCGACTGCAAGACGCGACACTCCTCATAGAACTTATTGAACTTCTGGCTGAGTTCAAACAGATACTGGCAGAGGCGATTGGGCAGCAAATCATCCTCAACCTGGGCGATAACTTCGCTCAGCTGCAATAAATGCTTCGCCAGTACGAGTTCGGTTTCCTCCCCCAACAGAATTTTGGCGTCCGATCCCAGACGGTCGAAATCGATGTTACCCTGCCGGCTGATCCCCCGAATCCGCACATAGGCATATAACATGTAAGGAGCCGTATTGCCCTGCAAAGCCAGCATCTTGTCGTAACTGAAGATGTAATTGCTGTTGCGGTTTTGACTCAAGTCGGCATATTTTACTGCACTGATGCCAACAACCTTGGCAACTTCAGCGATAAATTCCTCCGACTCCTCGCGCCCTTCTTCCTGGAGTCTGGCTTCCAAATCCGCACGCGCCCGCCCGACGGCTTCATCCAGCAAATCCCGCAACCGCACTGTTTCCCCAGAGCGAGTTTTCAGCTTCGTGCCGTTTTCTCCGAGCACCAGCCCAAAAGGAACGTGCACGACTTGCACGCCTTCAGGAATCCAGCCGGCGCGTTTTGCCACTTGGAAAAACTGGGCGAAGTGAGTGGACTGACCGGCATCGGTGACGTAGACAATCCGCTTTGCCCCGTCTTGCTGGATGCGGTAGCGCAGCGCTGCTAAATCTGTCGTGGCGTAGTTGTAGCCGCCATCGGATTTTTGCACGATCAGCGGCAGGGGCTGTCCCTCTTTGTTGGTGAAGCCTTCCAGAAAAACGCACTTTGCGCCTTGATTTTCCACCAGCAAGCCGGTTTTTTCCAAATCTTCCAGCACTGCTGGCAGCAAGGGGTTGTAGAACGATTCGCCGCGCTCTGTCAGGCCAACGTTGAGGATGTCATAAATGACTTGAAACTCGCGGCGGGATTGCTCGCAAAGCAGCTGCCAAGCGCGGCGGGTGTCTTCGGCCCCGGCTTGCAGTTTAACTACTTCTTTGCGGGCGGTTTCTTGGAACGCTTCATCCTCATCAAACCGCTTTTTTGCTTGTTTGTAAAAGCTGACTAAATCGCCTAAATCGAGGGCGTTAGCTGTGGTGAGCGCTTCTGGGTGAACTTCCCGCAGGTAGGCGATCAGCATGCCGAACTGGGTGCCCCAGTCGCCGACGTGGTTGAGGCGCAGCACGTCGTGACCTTTAAATTCCAAGATGCGGGCGATGCAGTCTCCGATAATGGTGGAGCGCAAGTGCCCGACGTGCATTTCTTTAGCAATGTTGGGGCTGGAAAAATCCACCACTTCCCGCTGCGGCGTTTTTGCCAAAGGCACTCCGAGGCGCTGATCAGCTCCCACAGCCATCAGCTGGCTTTCCAGATATGCCGGTTTGATGGTAAGATTGATAAATCCGGGGCCGGCGACTTCTGGAGGGGCGCACAAATCGCTGACATTGAGATGTTTAACCAGCTGTTCTGCGATGGCGCGAGGAGGTTTCCCCAATTTTTTGGCTAGGGACATGGCCGCATTGGACTGGTAGTCGCCAAACTTGGGATTGCTGGCGGGGACGAGCATGGGATCGGTGCCGGTCATTCCGTCGCCAAAGGCGGCGGTGAAGGCTTGGTCAAAGCGAGCTTTCAGCTGTTCGAGGGTGGAGTTCATGATGCGAGTCGGAAGGCTAGACCAAAGAGCGGTTAGCGTGCGGGTCGTGCTTATCTAATGTAGCAAGCTTTCGCCGCAAACATCAAAGCTGCCTCACCCTGCAAGGGGGGGCAATCGGGTAGCCGGCGCGCCAAAGGCTAGTGCCGGTGGCAGAAAAGGGCGAACTCCACCTTATTTATTATCTTTTTTTTGCCGTTTATCTGACCTTGAAAGCCCGGCTGTTATTAAAGTTCGGCTGGTTTAAATTTGTCCAAAGAGCGTTAAATATTTACGGCTCGTCGGGAAGCTGGGTCGCTCTCGCTCTCCGCTAGAATAGGGGCGGGGTTCCCCCGCCGGGAGAGCCTTCATAAATTCGGTTTCTCTGGCAGGTATGCGCAATCCCTTATATTATTAGACAACAAGTTTGATAAAGCCCCGGCGCACGCCGTAAAGGAGGCGGTTTATAATCGCGTGATGCTCTTCGGAAATTGAGTCGTTTAAAAGTACAGCCCTAATCCGCTGCCGGTCGATGGGAGTGAGAAAGCCAGAGAGAAGGACTTGGCCAAATAGATCCTCTAGAGAGAGGGCAGATTGCTGTTTTAGATAGGGAAAGGTGCGAACGGGATTTTGCATGAGCATAAGATTCACCTCTTTCAACTCGTTGCTACTTTTATCTTGTCGCGCCGTTCCTGCAATGACATCAGCAGAAGTGCTAATTTTGGTTGAGCGCTTGTTCCGCAGCATCCCTATCCGTACAATCCGGGAAACACTATCCGTAAAATTACGTAAATCCGCCGGCACAGTTGCGTGTGGCGAGTCGCCCTGACGCCGGTCAGGCGAAGTGTTTGCTGCGCTCCACCTGTGCGGCGCAACCCGTTAATATTCAGTGCGCTCTATTGCCCTGAATGCTGGCTAATTTATAAAGGAAATATTAAATTTGCCTGCGCTGCCGGCAGGCGCAGCTTTCCAGGAATTTGACCGTCTGTAGGGCTTTAGCCCAACTACGAACTTTGGGCTTTAGCCCAACTACGAACTTTGGGCTTTAGCCCAACTACGAACTTTTGGGCTTTAGCCCAACTACGAACTTTGGGCTTTAGCCCAACTACGAACTTTTGGGCTTTAGCCCAACTACGAACTTTTGGGCCTGGGATATCGCGTTTCTCCTTTGGATGGACTACTGCCCAGAAACCCGGTTTCTTTAAGAAACCGGGTTTCTCAGTCCCGTTCTATGCAATTTAGAAGCGCAAGATTTCTCGGTCGTAATTTTCGGGAAACGGTTCTGTCTCCCACACTAATCCTTCTCCCGGAGCCAAAGACACCTCGATGTAAAGCTCGTCTCGCGCCAGTTCTGCCACATCTTCATTATTGTCAAAGGCTTGCAAGTCTTCCGTTAAAATTCTTAACTTAAAGCCGCCTGGAATTAATCCACCCGGAGAGGTATTTCGCAGTTGAAAGCGCCAAACCGGCGGGTCGGAATCATCTACAGGAAAGACGCGCAATTCATAGGACTGACCGGCAATGAGCAGTGGGCGAGAGACGGCCCGCTCTGCCGGTGATTCTTCTCCTCTAGATCCTGCAACATTTGCCTGAAGCTCAAGGAGTCCCCAGCCGATATTTTCGGCTAGGTATGAAACCCCAGAACTCAGCCAGTTTTTGACAGACCGCTGCTCTGGCAATCCCAGACGCCGTTCGTACAGCTGCTGTCGAGTGCCGCCATGTTCCAGCAAGGCTCCCCACAGTTCAAAAGGGACGGCCAGTCGAGGCTCATAAATCTCAGGATTGCCCAAACGCAGGAGCAAGTTTTCGGCTTGGTTTTGCGGTAAAATAGGCAGAGGTGCGAGCGCCGCACGGGTTGTTTCTTGCGGACACAGCTGGCGCGCCACCCACAGGACATTCAGGTCGAGAATTAGCTCGTCGGACGGCAAAGAGTAGGTGCGGTCGCGGCTATCGTAGGTGCCGGCTGTTTTCAAGTGTTCGTGAGTGGTATATCCCCAAAGGAGCACACCTCCTTCATCCGGATTGACTTGCGCTGCTATATAATAGTCAGCCGCCCAACTGGGAATATCTACCCATTCTTGCGGGACGCGCAATTCGCTCAAGTCGATGGTATCGGTAGGAATGAATACCAGTCGAGCGTTATCTAATTCAATAGCCGTTCCAGTGACGGCTTGCCAAAAACTGAGCAGCGCTGCCCGAGATGGCCAAGGCTTGGCTGCCGGTGCGTACTCCTCTTGCACCCAGGGAAGCACGGCACTGAGGGTGAGTTGATTGAGATAGGCATTCCAGCGACAGTTTGGCCAGACAAAAGATTGACTTTGCGGCCAAGCGCGAGTTATATCTTCGCGGGCCAACTCTAGCCAGACTTGGGTGGGTTCAAAAATAAGCGTCTCCTCACTCATAAGAGCTACTCCATTTCAGAGGACAGTTCAGGTGGCCTGTAGTGGGAATTGAGCCAGCCTTCTAGAATTTGGCTGATATCTTTTAATAGGTTTGAAGCCAGAGAAATATGCAGGGCATTTTGGCTCCACTGCGCCAGCGCCAGCAGCAGGGTTTCCCTGGATTTGGTAAGCCGGCGAGAAACAGTGTACTGCTTGATTTCCAGCTGACGGGCTATCTGCTGTTGAGTTAAGCCTTCACCGTAGTAAAGTTGCAGCAAGGTTTGTCCTTGACTGTCGAGACTGTTGAGCGCGGCGGTTAAAGCCGCACGCATCTGGGTTGCCAGCGCCAATCGATTCTGTTCTTCTTCCCGGTCAATGATTTCGGTGAGTAAAGATTCTGAGAGACTGTCTGGAAGATCGGAGAGGAACTCATCAGAATCGTCTCCAGACGTAGGCGCATTTAGGGAAACCTGAGCCGGATATAGATAGGAGCGAGCGGCTTTGGCGCAAGTCAGCAGCCATTTTTCCAAGAGATCGGCGCTGCACTTGGGAGCGGATGGGCTGAGTTCGTTCAGGCGCTCTTTGTTGTAAAGATTGGCAATCGCTTCCTTTGTGGCGCTATCCGGTGGGGGGAGTTGGCGAGTTGCAGTGGCTTGCGCCGGCGCGTACAGGGTTTTGAAGCATTTCCAGGCTAAAACGTAGCTAGCAATTTCTTCGCCTGACCGGCCAGCCTGCTGTAAAGATTCCACCAGCCGCTTCTGGCTGAGCCGGCGCAATAGGGCCCAATTCGTGGAAACATCGACCTCCTGGCGCTGTCGCAGCTCGTTGCGCAGCGCACTGCTGAAAATGGCGCTGGCATAGTTTTTCAGGCTGTATCCCTGCGTTGGGTTAAATCCCTTGAGGACAGTATCGACCGCAGAGATGGCCATCTGGAAACAGTCAGAGAGCGCGTAGTGGGTGCTGGCCAAGGTGGCCGAGGTTTTTTTGGCCGTCCAGTAACAGGATTCTTGCAAGTAAGCCGTCAGGTGCGAGCGTGCGAGAGTTGTGCCGGCATGTCCCGCCTGAGGTGCCGGTTGAGCTTTCCACAGTTTGTGCCAGTACAGCGCCCAAAAATTTTCCTCTTTTTCCGACCTCTGCAATTGCTCTAGGCAGTTTTGCATACTCCGGCGCAGTTTCGGGTCGCTGGCCCAGCCGGCGGGCAGCTCGGCGTTAAATTGCAGGAACGTGGAAAACATGTCAATCAGGCTCTGACGGGGACGCATATATCACACGCTTCGGGTTGAGTACGTTACACAATTACCGGATGAACCCCACCCCCCAACCCCGTCCCCGCAAGCAGGGAGGGGGAGGTGAGAGGGGGTTAAGTGCATAAGGAAGCAAAAGCAAACCTATGAACTGGATGAAGGGGTTGTTTCAATCCCGTTCCCGGGATTCAGCTGGCCAAAAATCTTCTGCTTCTACCCCCTGGTGAAATCATTGTCGCATTGATATGGGCTTCTTTGCGCAACCGGGATGCTCCCGAACTGTTCACTCAAATATAGTACAGCGGACAGCCAAGACTCATCCAGGACAGTTGCGTCCAAGCCGCCCCGCCCGAAGCGCCCCTCCAACTGGAGGGTGGACTGAGGGAGTTGCGGGGGGAGAGTCAGATTCCTCCAAACTGGGGTAGCCCCTGGAGACTGCGGAAGAGGTGACTGGGTAATGGCCCAGAGCCTCAATCCCGCTCTCCCCAGCAGAGGCCAAGCTTCCCCTGAAGCGCTCGCGCCCCTCCTCCCAGGGAGGTAGAAGGGAAATACCTCTTCAGGAGGGAGTCAACTGGATAGTGTTGCGTGCCGGTGTATTAAGGATCTGCCAAAAATGGGAAATGGTGCATATGCCAAACCTAACTGATAGCCTTCTTAATAATCAAGTTCAAGAAACAACAGAAAATCCGTGTCCCCCAGGAAGTACAGACCCTCCATGCAAAAGCGAATAATCTCAGAAAAAAACAAACCAAAACCCGTGATTAATGACAGGTAATGCGCTCTGCAAGGGTGAGATTATAGCGCCGCAAGCTATATTTTTATAATTCCCCTCTGCCCGATGCCCTATTCTCTCATAAAATTAAGTGAGAGGGCACAACGGTAGCCCCCAGCCCCTGGAGGGATGGCGGGGGAATCGCAGACAGCGACGTCTCAGTTTGAGCCAGTCGCTTTCGAGGGAACCCCGCTCATCGCGGAGAGTTCTATGTCCCTGGAGACTGCGGAAGAGGTGACTGGGTAATGGCCCAGAGCCTCAATGCCGCCCTCTCTAGCGGAGGCCAAGCTTCCCCTGAAGCGCTCGCGCCCCTCCTCCTGGGGAGGTAGAAGGGAAATACCTCTTCAGGAGGGAGTAAACTGGATAGTGTTGCGTGCCGGTGTATTAAGGATATGTCAAAAATGGAGAATGGTGATATGTCTAACCAAACTGATAAAGGGGCTAAAAATCAAGTTCCCGCAAAGGACAACTGCGATCCAGGCCGTACAGATCAAGGATATCTAGTAATGCCACCTAACCCAAATGCAAATGACGACTGTTCTCCAGAGCGTACAGAGCCATCATATCGAGTATCAAACTTACAGGGTTCTGAGCCTTAAAGTTTAAGGCCATGAAAGTCCAGGCGTATTTCAAGTGTGCTCTTATAGCACTGGCTATATTGTTCTAAATGACCTCAGCCAGATGCCCTCTTCTCTGAGAGAATTAAGTCTGAGTGCAAAACGGAACAGCGAGAAACCAGGTTTCTTTAAGAAACCTGGTTTCTGTCTCTGGCCATGTCCAGCTTAATTATGCAGGCCCATTCTAGCTGAGGCTTCTCCCTCTGATAGCAGAATTTAACTTTGACTCCAAAGCTCTAATTTTTTAATAAAGCCTTAAGTTATCGAATCGTCCTTTCAGAGTCAAAGTTTCCGCTTGTGAGTTCGCCCGACTCTGTTTCATTTCGGAAAAGCTTATAATGTAAGGGCTTTATAGATTTGTCACTGAGGCGAGCGATTAGCTATCAAACCGGAACAGAGTTGGCGATCCTCTGGGCTGACCTTGGGATTGGTCTGAAGATAATCGCCCAGCCAATCGCAGGCACGTCTTAAAAGAGAATCCAGCTCCAAGGGCTGTAATTGCGCAGTGTCAATGTTCCAGATTTTTACGGTGTCGTTCAAACTGGCCGTGGCGAACTTCTTGCCATCTGGACTGAAACTTATGCTAATCACCCCAGCTTGATATCCAGACGAGAAGGTTCTTAGCAACTTACCGTCATTAATTCTCCAGAGGTAGACCTTTCCGTCTTCATCGGCTGAGGCTAGCGTTTTTCCATCTGGACTGAAACGCGCGTCCCAGACGATATTTTTAGGTTCTGAAAAACTTTGAAGCTGGTGCCCGTCGCTCATTCTCCAAAGCTTAACAGTTTTGTCATCACTGCCACTGACGAGCGTATTGCCGTCGGGACTGAAACTCACACTATTGACCCGCTCGCTATGTCCCCGGAGAGTGTTTAGCAGTCTGCCATCGCGGCTCCAAAGTTTGACTTTTCCGTCATTACTAGCCGAGGCGATGGTCTTGCCGTCGCGACTGAAACTGACACTCTTGACTGGGCTATTTACCAGGAAAGTGTGGAGTAAATAGCCGTCTTTCGTCCTCCAAAGTTTGACAGTTTTGTCATTACTAGCCGAAGCAACCATCTGACCGTCGTGACTGAAACTCACACTATTGACACCGGCGCTATGCCCCCAGAGGGTGCGGAGTAAAGAGCCGTCGCGACTCCAAAGTTTCACAGTGTTGTCAGCACTTCCTGAGGCGAGGGTATTGCCGTCGCGACTGAAACTGACTCTATAGACTGCACCAGCATGCCCCTGGAGGGTGCGCAGTGGTTTGCCATCGCGGCTCCAGAGTTTGATGGTATTGTCCTGACTGGCTGAAGCGAACTCACGGCTATCAGGACTGAAACTAACACTATAAACCTTTTTACCATGCCTGACCGAAAAGTTATCGATCATCTTCCAGAGTTTAATGGTTGTGTCCATACTAGCGGAGGCGATCGTCTGACCGTCAGGACTGAAACTCGCGTCTCTGACCTCAGCGCTATGCCCCTCAAAGGTGCTTAGCGGGCTAGAATCGCTTATTTTCCAGAGTTTTACTGTCCGATCTCGACTCGCTGAGACAAGGATCTGGCCATCGCAGCTGAAACGCACGCTATTGACTTCATCCGTATGCCCTGTCATGATTCGCACTGGGGAGCCATCACTACTTCTCCAAAGTCTGACGGTTTTATCAGCACCGGCTGAAGCAATCAACTGGCCATCTGGGCTGAAACTTGCGCTCTTAACCCAACTGCTATGCCCTTTAAGGGTTTTGATCAGCTTCCCGTCGCCAGTCCTCCAAAGTTTGATGGTGCCATCATCACTAGCGGAGATAATGGTCTGGCTATCGGGACTGAAACGCGCACTATTGACATAGCCGTCATGCCCTTCAAGAGTTCTGATTAGGTTCCCGTCGCTAGTCCTCCAGAGTTTTATGGTTTGATCAGCACTAGCTGAAACAATGATTTGGCCATCGCGACTGAAACTCACACTATTGACTCCTTTTGTATGCCCTGTAAGAGTTATCAGCAGCTTGCCGTCGCTAGTATTCCAGAGTTTGATGGTTGTGTCACCACTCGCCGAGGCAACAATTTTGCTATCAGGACTGAAACTCACTCCCCAGACTCCGGCGCTATGACCGGTTAAAGTTCTGATAACCTGACCGTTACTAGCCCACAGTCTGACGGTTTTGTCTCTACTGGCGGAAGCAATCATTTGGTCGTCAGGGCTGAAAGCCACGCTATAAACCTCATCACTGTGGCCTTCTAATCGGTTGCGCTCTTGAATGTCATAAACTACTTTTTCAAGAACTCTTACTGTTTCGCCTTGAGTATCTTCGGGTACAGATACTAATAGATTCCCAAACCTTTTCATCCGCTCGATCTGTCGCCCTGCCTTGACACCGGCAGCGAGGGCATCCAGTTGCTTGTGCAATAAAAAATTGTTCTCAGACAGAGGATTTAATGCCTTGATCTCTTCAAGCTTAGTTTTTAGGCTTTGCTGAAAAGCAAAACCGCCCAACCCCAAAGCTCCCACGGCAAGAACACTAATCACCGCGACAGCGGTTCGAGCCTGTCTGAGTCTTCTTCTGTCCTCGAATTGCTGCCGCTTTTTTTCCTCCAAACAAGCTGCAACAAACAGGAGGACATCTTCCGATAGCTCGTCGGTATAATGGACGTACATATCCTCGGCTTCCTCCAAACGCACTCCCGGCAACAAAAAATCTGACTGTCGCCCGTTCTGTTTCCACTGTAGGGCTGACTGCGCCAGCTGGCGCTGCACTCTCAAACGATCGCGGTTTTCCTCCAACCACCACCGCAAAGTTGACCAGTGGCGAATCAATATCTCGTGAGCCACCTCTACGGTCACTTCCTGTTTCATTTTTTGCAGGATCTGGTCTTCTGGCTCTACCGGGGTGGCGTCCGCATCTCGGCTGCTGCCAACCACTGCCTCCTCCGATTCTGCGCTCATCACTATGAGCTTGGCCGCAGTTAAGGCTTGCAGCGTTTTTTCTACCAAATCGGGTGAATATTTCCTCACAGCCAGTTCGGATTTGAAGGCTCGCCGGCGGGTATCTTCTTTCCCCTCGCCTAGCTGTGTCAGCGCCAGAAAAATCCACTGAGCGCAGTCTCGGGCTTCCGCATCTAAACTGTCATAAACGGCTTGCGCCTTTCGCTCTAAGGCTCCTTGCAGCCCGCCAATTTTTTGGTGATACGCCTCAAGCGTCAACTCGCCCCCCTGCCGGCAGTCCCACAATTGCTCTAAAACAAACTGCAGCACGGGTAAGTCGCCGGGTGAGCGGTTGAGTTCCTGCAACAGCACGTTCACGAGTGCCGGCTCGACCTTTAAGCCCACTTTCTCGGCTGGCTTGACAATGGCTCGGCGATAGTCATCGGCTGTCAGGTAAGGCGGGACTAATATGCTAGACTGCTGTAAAAGTCCAACCAGTGCCGGCACTTCCAAGCAAGAGGTGATAAAATCCGCTCGCAATACCAGCACTAATTTAAAGCGGTCGCCGGCAGAATCCAAGGCTCCCAAAAGAATGTCTAAAAACACCTGCCGGTCGGATGCTGTCGCTAGGGTAAAAACTTCCTCAAACTGGTCGGCAACCAGCACCACCATTGGTTCGGGGCGCGAGCGCAACCAGCAGACGAATCCTTCCACTCCCTGATACAGCATGCCCTCCAGTTGCATCTGCTCTCTGGCGCGTTCTTCTTCGGTTCCCGCGCCCGCCAGCCGGCAAGATAGAGCCTGAAGGGGACGGGCACCCGGACGAAAGCTTTCGACCCACCAGGAATCGCTTCCTGGCAACTGCACTCCCTGCTGCAGCTGGGCAATCAATCCCGCATGAACGACAGAAGATTTGCCGCTTCCAGACGCCCCGACTACTGCTAGAAAAGCTCGGCGATTCAGTTCGCTGACCAGGTGCTGGGTGAGAGTTTCCCGTCCGTAGAAAAATTGTGCGTCTTCTTCCTCAAAAGCTTGCAACCCCATGTAAGGGCAAACCCCCACATCACCGGCTGCTGTTTCGCCCTCTCGCCACCCGATTTTTCCGGGAATAACTTCAATCACGCCCTTTGCGCCGGAGAGCCAGATGTGCAGCGAGATCCCTGTCCCCGCCAGATTGATTTGCAATCGGGAAATCCAGCCGGCTACCGGCAATCCCACTTGCCGGTCGGCGGTTTGCAGCGTTTCCAGCAATGCTTGGGCAAATCGTTCTGGGTTTTCGGCGGGTGCTGCAGCTGCAATTAACAACTGTCCCCCTTCGGGTTTGAGTTGCAAATCTTCTAGCCAGTCGGAGAGCGAACTGGCTCCAGGACAGTCCAGTATGACGATTTGTTGAGCTGTTTGTGACCGGCGCAATTCTTGTCTCAACCAAGAGCTGCTGAGTCGCACCTCTTCTGATAATACCATCCACACTTCCCCTTCCAGAGTCCGCTCAATCCGCCCTCGAAAGTACAGCAAAGCTGTTTCTGTGTCTGCAACTGCTGGCGTGTGACGCGATTCGGCTTCGGACTGCGATTCTCCCGCAACAGCGACGTGCGAGCGCAGGCAATTTTGGATAGCGGCTCGCACTTCTGAGTGCGTTCTTGCGTGCCGGTGCCAATACTCCAGTTGAAAATTTCCCGCTTGGCGCAGCAGTTTACTTAAGGCCAGGGAATTCTCGCCGCCGGACAGTCCTTCTACGACCACTGCCAGTCGTGAGGGGTTTAAATTTGCGCTGGTGGGTTTCAATCCCAGAATCAGCTCCCCCACTCCTTCTACAATTCGTTTGGGAGTTTGTAAGGGATATTCCGGATACAGCTTAGTTTCGCCGCGACTGCGCTTTTGCTGATTGATCAGTCGCAGTTGCTGGTTCGTCTTGTCGATGTATTGCAGGGTCTTGTGATAGACATATTTATAAAGTCCATCGGCGTCAATGACGCCCTGCTGGTCGGCAGCTTCACCCAGCAGCCCCCGCATTAAGTAGTAAGTAAACACTCCATGCCCCAATTGTGGAAATTCCCACGATCTCTGGGTGCGATCGCAGGAAAGCAAAGCATAAAACCCCTGACTTTGAGCCGCCCGTTTCTGCAAAACGTCTACCAATTGAGAGGACGGATTGAGCAGAGAAGCGCCGGGATTGATTTCGGCTTCTCTTTCCCCCCTGGAACCTGCCAGCATCGAGCCGCTACTCTGGGCGGAATCGCTCCTCTCCACCGGCTGTCCCCGCAACATCATGCTGCCACTGTGACAGGCATCCAGCCAAATTAATTGCTGGCTGGCTTTACAATTCCCCAACAGGTTTAACAGTTCTGGCAAGCTCAGACCTGTATTGAGCGGGTCGTCCTTCTGAGTGTCTTGCAGGCACAAGATCGCCTGCTGACTTTCTCTGTCTAGCAACCCGTGCCCGGAAAAATAAAACAGGACGGTATCTTGTGCCTTGGCTGCCGAAACAATTTGCTTGAGACTGTTGTGGACTGCCTCTAGCCTTGGGGGAAGTTCCGCAAAATCGTGATGAATAATAAGCTGCTTTTGAGGAAAGGCCAGCGTGGCTTCGGCTAAGGCTTCGCCTAACCCCTGACAGTCCAAAGCTGAATACTCTAAAGAAGGCAAGCTTTCGTCCTGGTAGTGGTTCGCACCTACCAGGAGAATCCACAGCTTGGCTTGGCCTGTTTTTAATCCCTGCGCTGACTGACTCGTCCTGACGCTAACTGGAGACATTGTATCTCAAGGTAGATAAATTTTTCTTGGTCAATTAGCTGCCAACTAAAAACGGGACAAAAAACCGTTTTTTTCCGGCAGCATCTCATTTTCCCATTCTCCCGGAGGCACCGGCTCCACAGAACAGGGAAGCCGAAAAACCTTTCTTCGGGAGTCCGGGCTGAAGGCAAGACCGGCCTGGCTTAAGTGGGTGGCCGCTGGCTCTGATTGTACCTCACAGAAAAGCTTTCAGGAGCGAAGGCTTGTCTGCGATTTTTCTATCTTAACACATTATATGGGAAATCCTTTCCCTTGGCAAGTGGCAAGATGAAATTCCCTCAAAGCCTCTCGCTGGAGGAATGTCCCAAGGTTGGGCTGATCGCTTATTGAGAATGGTGTCAGTACGCAATCCTGCCCCAAACTTTAAGCGTTAGCTGCTATTACGAAATTCCAACCGGCTCGACTTACAGATTGAGAAGAAATTCTCTCAAATTTTCAGCCCGATTCAGCCAGCCGGCCAAAAAAACCTCTTGCTCTGGATTATTTTTAACCCATTGCTTGTGGTAACGGATTCTTCCTTCAATCATCTGTAGGGCGATTTCTTGGCTGTTGCTAGACAGCCAAGCCATTTCAGTTTCGGTTCCAAAAATGCCGTCAGCGGTAACACCTAGGGCTTCCTGCAAAAACTGGATGGCACCTTTGACGCCAAACATAACTGCTGTATCAAACTGCACTACAGCTAGAGGCGTTTCCATTAACTCAGCATGAGAGCGCTGCCAATACCGCTTGGAATATATCTCGTAAACCTCCCCATCTGTAATAAATTTCACACTTTCATAGGGGAGGTTATTGCTGCTTCTGTATGAATTGTAAGTAGCTTGTGTAATCCCCTTATTCGTCGGCCCACCCAGATCGATGGGATGATTGACATAGCCCCCTTCCCACTGCAAAGTAAATTTCAGGGCAATTTCCAGAGCGCTATTTTCATCAGTCTTTACTGTGGGGGATAATTCAATCAACTTCTTGGCGAAAGTAGGGCCAAACAAACCCGTCTTACCGTTGTCGAGGAAAACGTTTTGGCTGAAACCGATTATAGCTGCCTGGGTTAGGGGGTCGAAGGACCCATCAAGTTTCGACTCCTTCAACAAACCAATTTCACTGAGTCGCTTTTGGATTTCGCGCACTAATTCATGGTCACTGCCGAGGGTCTGCCAATCAAGCACTTTGCTGTCTTTAACTAGGGTTGCAAGTTTCATCGCTGCACCTCACTGATAGAGAGTTTAGAATTCTCAAAGTATTTCAATCCCTGGGGGAGGGGAGAAACCCGTTTTTCGGAACTGCAACGGGTCTCTCGCAACCGCTCTCAATTACATCGCAGGGAAAGTCTTGGCTAAATCGTCGCCGGGAATAATAGTTGTGCGGAAGAGATATCCGCTGTTGCTCTGATAGCTATCGTTTAAGAGTTGGAAATTTTAGGAAAGTCGGATTGGTTGGGTCCGGGAGCCCAATTCGGGGTGTAGACTGCTTCTTTGGCTTGGACACGACCGACAACCGCTCCTCCAGCGCCACAGAGAATAATCACGATATTGACGGTATGGTCAACGGTGAGTTTGCCTTCTTTTACAGCGCTCCCTACAATCGGGGCAATAGCCGCTGTGGTGGCAAAAACTATTCCCCAAAAAGTTTTGCTCTGAAACAGGCTTTTGGCGGCACTATTATATAAGGTTGGCGGGTTGATAGGCTCTGGCGCTGAGAGATTTTGAGAGTCATCAAACGGATTGCTGTCAGAACTTTTAACTGTAGTCATATCACATTTATTGGGTAGTATTTTGGGAGTTCGTTATTGGATTCGGCTGCAATTTGGAACCTTGCGCTCGAACCTTTAACTGTTGATTTATTAGATTAGGCTCTGCTTTTTTATGCACGCGCCCCCAAAAAAGAGTTAGGGAAAATGGCTGAAAGTTCGCTGGGGAAAGCTTTTCGGGCTTTTCGCCGCTGTGAGGGCCATCGCAATTCCCCGCCACTGCCGGTGCCTAGTTTGTAGTTGGGCTTTAGCCCAAAGGAAAGTAGTTGGGCTTTAGCCCCACCGGCATCTCGTCCGCGGAACCCGCCCTGGCGCGGGACAAACCTCTCCCCCCCACCCCCCTTTCCGGGGTGGGTTTTTCAGATGTGGGGCATTTTTAGGCAGAGGAGCAAGGGAGCAGGCCGGCAGGGCGGCAGCGGGGGAGCGCAGGAGGCTGCCTTCAGCTAAGCCCTCCCTTTTGATTATCATTAATTAGAGCTTATTGCGAATTGGCGGGCAGTACGCATAAGACACCCGGTTTCTTAAAGAAACCGGGTGTCTCAGTCCCTGACAAAGGATGAAGAAGGCGCTTAGCTGAAAGACAGCTTGTAGGGTGGGAGAAGCTCAACCGCGCAACCCACCCTACTTAAGTTAGCTTCGCTCTAATAATAAAAAGCTAGACGAGAGCAGCAGTTGCGGTTTCTGATTTTGGCTGCTCGCCGTCTGGCGAAATCCCTTGCCCTTCAATAAACGAACGCAACATCCAAGCCATCTGCTCGTGCTGCTCCATAAAACCCGTCAAAAAGTCTGCTGTTCCTTGGTCGTGAAATTCTCCAGAACACTGGTCCACATGCTGGCGAAGGTTGCGGATAATCTGCTCGTGGTCGTCTACTAAGCGAGCCACCATTTCTGTGGCTAAAGGCAAGTCGCCGATGTGTTCTTTAATCGAGGCATATTTCAGGAAGCCTTCAGCCGTGCCGATCGGATAGCCGCCCAAAGATCGAATCCGTTCGGCAAGAGCGTCAATGTTAGCGGTTAAGGCATTATAGTGCTCCTCCCACAACTGGTGCAGCGAGCGAAATTGCGGGCCCACAACATCCCAGTGGTACTTCTTGGTCTTGATCAGCAACAGGTAAGCATCTGCCAGATCGTGATTCAATAAGTCGGTGACGCCCTGAAGCTGCTCATCAGTAAGACCTATGTTTAAATTGCGCATGAAAGACTCCTACAAACGGTGGGTTATTCCCTTCATTTCATCAAATTAATCTGTCGCATAAATCAGTCGTAAGGAGGATAATTAATGGTGCGGAATAGAACAATATATCTGCTGCCGGCAGGACTCGAATTTTCCTCGTTTAGTATAAAGGAGCCAGCAACTTAAGCGGGGACTTTCCCTCACGCCCTACCCCCTCTCGGCAAGCAAAGCGGGGGGCGGGCGAGCCAGCGGTCAAGCCCCTGCTACCCACAGCCACCGGCATTTTTTTCGCCTGTCTACCCAGCGGTACAGCCGGCGCACTTTGCGGATAAAATCTTGCTGTGCCGGCGTGCGGCGTCAGGGTTGGGCGGCAAGCGAGTCAGGAGTCAGAACCCAGCGCCTTTAGCTCAGCGCGGGAGACAATCTGGGAGCCATACCGGTTCGCGTACACTTGGGTAAATTCAGCCCCCCAGAACAGAATGTGAGCCGAATAATAAATCCAAATCAAAATAATGACGAACGAGCCGGCTGCGCCGTAGGCGGAAGCGATACCGCTATTGCCGAGATATAGCCCGATCAAAAATTTGCCGGCAGTAAACAGCAGCGACGTAATCGCCGCGCCAATCCAAACATCACCCCACGCCACTTTGGCATCGGGCAAGATTTTATACATCAGGGCAAACAGCAGCGCAATCGTGCTAAACGAGACAAGCCCATCTATCCAGTGCCAGACGCTTACCGGAATTGCCAGCCAGCTATTAAACCACTGGCCAATCGCAGCCAGCGTGGCGCTAACTATTAGCGACACCAGCAGTAAAAAGCCGATCGCCAGCACCATTGCGAAGGTCAAAACGCGGTCTTTAATAAAGCCTATCACCCCGCGCCCGGGCTGGGGCGAAACGTGCCAGATAATGTTGAGCGACTCTTTGAGCTGGGCAAACACGCCGGAAGCGCCTAGCAACAGCGTGGCGACGCCAATCAAGCCGGCAATCGTGCCCGACTGAGGCTTGTAGGCATTTTGCAGCAGCGCTTGGAGAGCTTCCGCACCCTCAATGCCGATTAAATGTTTAAGTTCGCTCACCACCAGACCTTGCGCCGCTTCCGGGCCAAATGCCAAACCGGCAATGGCAATCGCGATAACCAGCAGCGGTGCGATAGAAAACACCGTGTAATATGCCAGCGCCGCCGCCAAGAGCGGCACTTTATCCTCTTGCCACTGCACAAACGTCTCTTTGAACAGCAACCCAATAGCCTTTAGATTCATCGACTCTGCTCCTTTCGGTGGATGAATTTTATCCTGAGAGCCGCTTTAATGGCTTCTAACTGAAGGATGAAAAAAGCTATGCAACTCGCAGGTAAAGTAGCGCTGATCTCGGGAGCCGGCTCCGGTATCGGTGAGGCGGCAGCAAAATTGCTGGCAAAAGAAGGCGCACTGGTGGCGGCGCTCGACCGTACAGAGGATAAATTGAAAGCCGTTGTGGCGCATATAAACCGCGCCGGCTCACAAGCCATGCCGGCTGTCGCCGACATCTCGCAGCCCGAGCAAATGCAGCAAGCTTACCAGAAGGTTATCGAGCAGTGGGGCCGGCTCGACATTGTATTTGCCAATGCCGGTATTAACGGAGTCTGGGCACCCATCGAGGAGCTAGCGCCAGAAGAGTGGGACAAAACCATTAACATCAACCTCACCGGCACCTTCCTCACCGTCAAATATGCCGTGCCCTATCTCAAAAAACAGGGCGGCTCAGTCATCATCACGTCCTCCATCAATGGCACCCGCGTTTTCAGCAACACCGGCGCGACAGCTTATTCTTGCACCAAAGCCGCCCAGGTGGCCCTTACAAAAATGCTAGCCCTCGAACTCGCCAAGCACCGGATTCGCGTCAACGTCATCTGTCCCGGCGCGATCTCAACTTCTATTGATAAAAACACAGAGCTGCGCCATCTGGAAAAGGTCAAGGAACCCGCTGAATATCCAGAAGGAGAAATCCCGCTGACTGACGGCAAACCGGGGAGTTCCGAACAGGTGGCGCAATTAGTGCTATTCCTGGCGTCGGACGCTTCCAGCCACATCACCGGCACTGAAATTTGGATCGATGGCGGCGAGTCACTCATCATCGGTTGAGCCCTCTGCCAGACGGGTAGGGTGCCTCACTCAAGCACCCTACTTTTGCCGCCCTCACCCGTCCCCCTTATTAACAAAACTTCATCCTCACTCGCAGAGCGCCCTATGACTGTTACCGTATCCGTTTCTTCGCTTATCTCTTCTAAAAACTCTTTCAGCCCCAACACCGATTCCATCTCTCCTGTTTGAATTGCCCGACCTATTCTAGGAGTTACCTGAACTTGTATATGCTTATTTTGCGACAGCCGTAAAGGATTATCTTTCGCCTTCTCAATACAGCTCCTGATGGCTCTTCTAGCTTGTCCTGTAGCGAAGTATTGCCCCACGGCAGAACGAGAAATCCTTCGCGTTTCAGCGTCACATCCTATCACGCCCGACATGTGAACGCCCAGAACTATCATGTCACCTATCAGCTTTGTCTCGTTTTGTTTATTCATTGCTTTCCAGAAACAAAGGCTCCCACCTATTAAAATTTAAAATCACCCCTCTCCAATACACCCGCTTATATAGGATAGCCTAGCTGAGAGGAAAAGTCCTCTGTAAAAGGTTAGATACAGGGGCACAGCTGAGGCAAAATTCCCCAAATCTAGCGGGGCGACAGTTAGGGAAAACAGCTGCATGAAGCACTCAGGCATGCTGCGGCAATCCGCCGCGCCCATTTCGGTTCCCCAGCTGGAGGGAAAGGCAGACAGGGGTGCCAGAGAGCGCGGCCATTTCCGGTTGGGATGCCGGTGCTGGCAATTCAATCGCCAGTAACGACGCCACATTCATGCGCACCTATATTTCGCACCCCGGTGCCGGCTTGACCGGAACGCCGCCTCCTGTCAAACTAAAAATCCCAAATCTAAAATCAATAGCAGGGCGAGAGCGGCAATCGCCGGCGCAAAGCAATCTTTGATACAGTTGAGATTCCCCTGCCCAGCTCACCGATCCTGTTCCCACAGCCAACCAAAAACCTGCTATGGCCATTCTGCGACTCGAAGACGGCACCACTCACACCAACCTCACCGACATTGAGCGCCAACTCGCTTCCCTGAACATCCAGCTGAGCCGGTGGCCCGTCGGAGACGACCCCCAAACCCGCGCCCTACTCGCCAAAGACACCCTCACCGACAGCGAAAAAGAGCAACTCCTGCAATCCCTCGACCGCTACTTTGACGAACTCAAGCGCACCGGCGGCTACCAGTCTCGCGACATCATCGCCCTGCACCCAGACGTGCCCAATCTCGACACCCTGCTGTCCAAATTCAACCGCTCCCACACCCACGCCGATGACGAAGTGCGCTACATCATTGCCGGTGAGGGCGTATTCGGCTTTGTCCGCCCCGACGGCACCCAAGTCGAACTCACAGTCCAACCCGAAGAATACATCAACGTCCCCGCCGGCACCGAACACTGGTTCCACCTCACACAAACCCGCCGCATCAAAGCCGTGCGCTACTTCACCGGCACCGAAGGCTGGGTGCCCGAATACACCGGCACCCCCATCCGCTTGAGCCCCCTAGCCACCGTCTGAGCCTCTAACTAGAAAATGTTTGTAGTTGGGCTTTAGCCCTACCCGCTCGCCCGCAGTGGGACAGTTCCCCTAGGGACAGGCGGGACGCCTGTCCTACGCCTTTTTTCCCAGAAACGAGAATCTTTCTCCCCCTCCCCGCGTGCGGGGAGGGGGCTAGGGGGAGGGGTTCAGTGCCCCATGCCCCACGCCCAATCCCCAATGCCCCCTTCTCCATGCCCATCGAAGTTGACTACCGCTTCCCACCTGGCGTAGATGCCGGCAAACAAGCCAAAATAATTGCCGTCGGGCAAACCGCCGGCACCTGGGACGCCCGCTTCTCCCACCGCGCCGAGTCCCTGCGCTCCCATCTCGGCGAAGTCCTCACCACCGGCACCGAACCCACCGGCAGCAGTCTGGCCACAGTCCGCTTCCCAGAAGCCAACGCCGAAAACGACATCCCCACCCTGCTCACCATGATTTTCGGCAAATACTCAATGGCAGGGGCGGCAAAAGTAGTGGCAGTGCGCCTTCCCGAAACCTATGGCCAGCCTCCCAAATTCGGCATCTCTGGCATCCGCCAGCGCCTCGGCGTCCCCGACCGGCCCCCCATCATGGCCATTTTCAAACCCGCCCTCGGACTCTCAGCCGACGACCACGCCGCCATCCTCAAAGAAGTCGCGTTTGCAGGGCTAGATATTATAAAAGATGATGAAATAATTGTCAACCGCGCCGGTGCGCCGGCACTGGAACGACTGCACGCCTGCCTTTCAGTTCTGGATCGCGTCAAGCAGGAGACGGGGCGCACAGTGCTGTATGCGGTGAACGTCACCGGCAGATCGCCCCTGGAAATGGCCCGACGGCTGGTGCGGGAGGGAGCCAACGCCCTGCTGCTCAACGTTCTGTCTTATGGCTTCTCAGTGCTGGAGCAGCTGGCAGCCGATCCAGAAATTAATGTGCCGGTGTTCGCGCACCCCGCCCTTGCCGGTGCGCTGTGCGGCGCACCCGAACACGGCATGGCCTACTCGGTGGTGCTGGGAACTCTCATGGCGCATGCCGGTGCGGACGCAGTGCTGTATCCGGCGCACTACGGCAGTCTGCCCTTTGACCCACAGGAAGAAGCCAAGATTAGAGATATCCTGCGCCAGCGCAACGTCTTTCCTGTGCCCTCCGCCGGCATCCATCCCGGAGTCGTGCCCAGAGCCCTGGCGGATTATGGCCAGGACGCCATCCTCAATGCCGGCACCGGCATCATGGATCACCCCGATGGCCCAGCTGCTGGGGTTCAAGCGTTTTTTGAAGCGCTGAAACTGGCGGCACCGGGGGAAGCGTTTAATTTGGAAACCGTGCCGGTGGGAACGCTGCGCACTGCTTTGGAAAAATGGGGCGTCTAGATTTCATATAAAAAGGATGACGTAGGCACAGGCGTCTCGCCTGTGCTCGTGCAGCAAGAAACCAGGTTTCTCGCCCCCATTCAGGCTAAACAATTACTTGACAAACACGCTCACAGTGAAACGAGTAGTATTTTGTGATTTCGACGGCACCATCACCGCAGAAGAGACATTCGCCGGCATGCTTAAAGCATTCGCCCCAGAGCTTTCCGCGCAGATCATGCCAGAGATGTACACCTTGCGGATGACGCTGCGGGAAGGCGTGCGCCGGTTGCTGGAATCTATCCCCTCGGCGCGATATGCGGAAATTCTCGACTACGCCCGCCCAAAGGCCATGCGACCTGGCCTCGAAGAACTGCTGGACTTTCTCGACGCCGAGGGAGTGCCGTTTGTGGTGGTTTCCGGCGGGTTGCGGGGGATGGTGGAGACGGTGCTGGGCCAGCTGGCGGAGCGCGTCCATGCCATCTACGCGGTCGATGTGGGCACCACCGGCGAATATCTGCGCGTCGGCTCGGAGTTTGAGGGCGGTACGGAATTGGTGTCCAAAGTGCGGGTGATGGAACTGTACCCAGCAGATGAGGCGGTGGCGATTGGGGATTCCATCACCGACTTGAATATGGCCATGCAAGCGCCGGTGGTGTTTGCCCGCGACCGGCTCACCCAGTACCTGGACGACCGGCAAAAGCCTTTCATACCTTGGAATGATTTTTTTGACGTGCGAGAGATCCTGTCGCAGCGCTGGATATGATATAAAAGTTATTCTCCTCGCACAGACGCGACAGGTCCGGTCTGAATCGCGTCCGCACACTGTTCTGGACTGTCAATTATTGCCTCAGATGAACACCGATCCGCGTCCTGGTCTGGTTGCTGCTGCCCGCTGCTTTTACGGGCATGGCTGGATGCTAGGCACCGCCGGCAACCTCTCCGCCCGCCTGCCTGATGGCAGCTTCTGGATTACGGTTAGCGGTCGCCCAAAGGGTGAGCTGCAGCCCCATGACTTCATCCGCATCGCCCCGGATGGGGAGGTGCTCGACCGGCACCAGCAGGGCGACAAACCCTCTGCCGAAACCAGCATCCACCAGGCGATTTACGGCTGTTTCCCGGAGGCGGAAGCGTGCTACCACGTCCACTCGATCGAGGCGAATTTAGTCTCCCGCCTCGCCACAAAAGATGATCTGCCGTTGCCCGGTATTGAAATGCTCAAGGGGCTTGGGGTGTGGGAGGAAAACCCCAAGGTGGCGATGCCGGTGTTTGACAACCATTTGTACGTGCCTCGGATTGCGGCGGAGATTTGCCAGCGCTTTCAGGTGTCGCCCCCACAGGTGCCGGCGCTGCTCATTCGCGACCACGGCATCACCGTTTGGGCTCCCTCACAGGCAGCCGCCCGCCACTATGTGGAGCTGGTGGAGTATATCTTTCAGTATATGGTGTCCGCTCGCCAGGTTGGCTTTTGCGATATCCTGTGATATAATATCCGGTTGATTAACTTGAATCAGGAAACGCCGGCGGGCAATCAGTGACTCCCAATGCCCTTTTGCGTGATGCCCAATCCCCCCCAGCGCGATATGACAAGTATTCAACCGAACTTGATATCACTGACTCGCCGGCGGCAGAGTGTCGCCCCCCACACCGGCACAGGGCGGTCCTGCTAGGATAGCAAAAAACACAAATCAGCAAGGAAGACGAGACCGGTATGTCTAAATTCATCAGAATCCTCTCGATTGATGGGGGTGGCATCAGGGGGATTATTCCCGGGCAGATATTAGCCTTATTGGAAGACAAACTCCAGAAGCGCACCGGCAACCCTGAGGCGAGAATAGCCGACTTTTTCGATTTTTTTGCCGGCACCAGTACCGGTGGGATATTAACTTGTATTTACTTGTGCCCTGACCCGCAAAATCCCGCCAGACCTCGCTTTAGGGCCAGCGAAGCGGTGGAATTTTACCAGGAAAGAGGGAAGAAAATATTCAGCCGAAATCTGTGGCAGAAAATTCGGTCTTTGTGGGGCATAATTGATGAGAAGTATTCGGCAGAGCCTTTAGAAAAATTGCTGGCCAACTACTTCCTTGATTTAAAGCTGAGCGATTTGCTGAAAGCTTGTTTAATTCCCGCTTATGACATACACAAAAGGCGAGCTTTCTTTTTCACACAACATGATGCGAAAGTAGATAAGAAATCTGATTTCTTTATTCGGGATGTCGCGCGGGCAACGTCAGCAGCCCCAACCTTCTTTGAAGTGGCGAAAGTGACTTCACTGGCGAATAATTTCTACCCGTTAATCGATGGGGGAGTATTTGCCAATAATCCAGCGCTTTGCGCTTATGCGGAAGTGCGGACGAAACTAAAAGACAAGCTGAGTGAAGCCGAACCAGCCTCAGGCAACCCAGCAGAAAAAACTGCGGTCTTGCTCTCTCTGGGGACGGGAAATCTTAAAGAAAAATATGACTACGAAAAAGCGAAAGACTGGGGAAAGATTCAATGGGTAAGACCTGTGATTAATATCACGATGACAGGCGTTGCGGAAACGGTTGATTTTCAGGTCAATCAGGTTTTTGATGCCCTCAATAAACGGGAACAATATCTCAGGATAAATCCTGTGATTAGGAATAACAGCCCTATGGCTGTAATGGATAATACGTCCGACGAAAATCTTGATATTTTAAGCAAATTTGGGGCTGAAATAGCGCAAAACTACAGCAAGAAATTGGATGAATTTATAGAGTTTTTGCTGTGACCGGCACGAGCGCGGGCTGGCCTGCTTGAGGCTCCGCAACGGGCCCGCCCGACTGCCGTCCCTACCTTTGGACAGAGAATAATCTCAGACAGTCCTGATACCAAAGATAGATCCGGAAAGGATTGCTCGACAAGTCGTGGAGCAATTTCAGAGTTCTATGTCCAGATTACTCACAGGTGCGGTATTGCTGGGGCTGGCTCTCGGTGTGCTGATCTGGCGAATCCGATACCACCGGCGGGGGAGTTCCCAGCGGGAAGAAGTGAAATGTCCGCTTTGCGGGAATACTTTGCAGCGCTGCCGCCGCCGGCACAGGGATTATCTGATCAATTTGCTGGTGCCGGTGCGCCGCTACCGCTGCAATTCCCCGGAGTGCCGGTGGGCGGGATTGCGGATTAGATGTCTTAGCCACAGCAAGACAGAAATCGCCAATGCCCGTGAATCCGGGTGAAAACTTTGCGATTGTCCTGCCGGTGCGCTTCAGCGGTTTGGGGAGATCCCAAAACCTAGAGAGTGATACCAATCTGGGATTTTAGATGCTGGATTTTGGATTAAAAATCCGAGCGTCAAGGGGTTTTGGTCGTGCGGAAAAAATACTTATAGCAGTAGCCACTTAGGTTCGTACATTTCGGCCTCTTTTGCACCCCCGCACTCCCGCTCCTATTGTCCTAACCCATATTACTACTGGGATATAGACGTAGGTACGGCGTAGCGCTAACGCGCCGCTGCGCTAACGCCCGGCCTGAAGGTCTAATGTTTTAACCTAAGTGCATACTGCTATATCTGTCAACCCGCCCCCACGCTTTCATTTTGTTCTGCGCCAGCCAGAAAGAAAGGGGATAAGGGTGCCGGCACTTCTCTTACCACAAAGCGAGTATTTTGTCAAGACCTTTTGAACGCCGGCAGTGCTGGACTAACATAAAAAAGGCACAGCCGGCTTGTGGGGTGCCGGTGCCGGCAGCAACGGCAGCCGCGCCAAAGCCAAAACGCCTCAGCTAGGAGCGACCCCGCGCAGCCGGTGCCCAAAGTTGGTTGGGGCGATCCACCCCAGGCCGAGAAATGAAAAGCCGCCAAATGCAGCCGGCACCGACCGCCCCGCAGAGGATACCCGCCATGCAGCCAAATAGCGACGATACCCGCCAACCCCCCCTCTCCTCAGAGACGGACAGCCCCAACCTGGACTCGCCGGAATTCCAGCGGGGATACCGGGATGGGTACACCCACGAATCCCAGCAATCCCAGCATCCCGACTACCTTGCCGGTTATGTCCACGGCTCAAAAGACCGCGTGCTGTACCGCGACTGCTGACACAAAGCCGATGGTGGGACTCGAACCCACGACCACCTGATTACGAATCAAGAGCTCGACCTCTGAGCTACATCGGCACTTTTTTATACTATAGCACGGGTTTTTGGTAAGATCAACATCATGATAGTGCTGGAATACAAGTTGCGAGGAAAAAAACAGCAGTTCTTGGCCCTTGACGAGGCCATCCGAACCGCTGTCTTCATTCGCAACAAGTGTGTCCGGTACTGGATGGAGCGTCGGGGCGTCAAGCAAGCCGACCTCCACAAGCTCTGCGCCCAACTGGCCAAAGAATTTGAGTGGGCCCGCAAGCTGAACTCAATGGCCCGCCAAGCGAGTGCCGAGAGAGCCTGGTTCTCCATAACCCGCTTTTACGCAAACTGCAAAGCCCACAAACCCGGTAAGAAAGGATATCCCAAGTTCAAAAGTCGGGGTGATTCCGTAGAGGTAAAATTTAGTCTTGAATTTCTTGCGCAATCCTACAGAACGTGATACAATAAAAACAGAGCTCAAAATTGATATAGCCCATCAGTCAGAGCCGAAAAGGTGAGTCGCGACTTCAGTTACTGCTTGATTTTCTGTCAGCCTTCGAGACTTCCGACACGGTTGCCAAGGCCAAACGAAAAATCATATCTAAAACAGTCAGAGCGATGATGAAGAACGGCTATGTCAGCACCCGATTGGGTGGTTCAAAGGCGTCTCATCTGCGTATCCCAGTTGCGGATTTACGCGCTTCACGAGACTAGAATGGTGCTTTTGGGATTTTCCTGAAAGCTTTGCGGGATACCGCCTCTATCACTTTTACCGGTGATAGTGCTATCGTTGCATTGTCCGGGAATACCTCGAATAATGTCGCGTAAATGTATCAGACAGCGCAGGGATTTTGCTGTCAAGACGGCAATGGCGTTAGTAAAGTCGGCAGACTTGATTGTTTACGAAGACCTGAAAGTGCACAACAAGCGTCAAAAACCACTTCCTCGCTAAGTCCATATACGATGCAGCGTGGACACTGTTCATTCGGTGGGTCGAACACTACGCCAAGATGCACCGAATTGTCACAGTGGCAGTCCCCCCCCACTACACCTCGCAGGAGTGTTCGGGTTGTGGGCATCGCGCCAGAAAAAGCCTGAGCGACCGCACCCACCAGTGTGCCAAGTGTGGGCTGAGGCTGCACCGCGACCACAACGCTGCCATCAAAATTAAGCTCAAAGGGCTCCTGATTCTGGGATCCAGTACCGCCGGGCAGGCGGGAACTCACGCCTGGGGAGAGATGGCCGCTACTTTGCAGCGGGAAACCGCTGCGGAGCAAGTCAGCTCGTAGAACCAGGAATCCCTACCTTTTGGGAGACTGGGAGTGTCAAGAAGCGGTTGCTCTGCCACTTACTACCTCTCGCGGGGATGGGGAGTGTCAAGAGTCAAGAGCTCTACCACTTAACACAATCTCCCGGGAATGGGGAATGTCAAGAATCAGGTGCTCTACCTCTGAACGCGACACCGGCACACAACGGCAGCCGCAGATTATAGCATGATTGCTGGAAATTGTCACCCAGCAACCAAACTATATCAATTCGCCAGCACCGGCTCTGCACTCGTGAAGCCGATCGCCCCAGAATAAACCAAGCCCCGCTGCATGTCAAGCGTCAGCATCGTACCGTCCCGAATAATTTTGGTAGCATTCTTCACCCCCAAAATCACCGGCACCCCGAGGCGCATGCCAATCACCGCCGCGTGAGAGGTCAGGCTTTCCTCCTCAGTAATCACCCCCGCCGCCTTGCGCATGGCCTCCACAAAATCCGCACTGGTGCGGGGAACCACCAAAATCTCGCCCGGGTGGAAATTGCCCACTTCCGCAGCGCTTGCCGCCACCCGCGCCCGACCGCTGACGGACCCCTGGCCCATGCTAGTGCCCTTGCCCAGCACTGCGGTCACCACCTCAACCTTAATCAAATCGGTTGAGCCGGCAACGCCTTGCAGCGTCCCCGCCGTCATCACCACCAAATCCCCATCCGACACCAAGTGCTTCTCCTGAGCCACACTGATAGCCGCTTGGAAAGTCTGGGCCGTTGAGGGCAAGTCCAGCACCAGCAGGGGCTTCACCCCCCACACCAGCTGCAATTGCCGCGCCACCTCCACATGAGGCGTCACCGCCAGTACCGGCGTGATCGGTCGGAACTTGGAGACGTTCCGCGCCGTAGCGCCGGTTTTGGTCAGCGTCATAATTGCCGAGGCCCCCAGCTGCTGGGCGATCTGGCCAACGGCTTGACTGATAGCGTTAGGGATCGACCGGCCCGGGGCGTCGCTGGCCACATTGCAGGTAATTTTGTCCCGCTCAATCCGCTCAGCGATTCTAGCCATCGTCTCCACAGCGGCGACCGGATATTTGCCCACGGCTGTTTCATTAGAGAGCATCACCGCATCCGTACCGTCGAGAATCGCATTCGCCACATCCGAAATTTCGGCGCGAGTCGGGCGGGGGCTGCTGACCATGCTGTCTAGCATCTGGGTTGCCGTAATCACCGGAATCCCCAGCCGGTTGGAGGTAGCAATCAGGCGCTTCTGCAAAATCGGCACGTCCTCTGCCGGCAGCTCCACCCCCAAATCGCCCCTGGCCACCATAACCCCATCGCACAGGGAGAGGATGGCTTCCATTTGCTCAATCGCCTCGTGCTTTTCAATCTTGGCAATCACCGGCACCCGCTTGCCGGTGCTGGCGATAATCTCTTTAATTTCCAGCACATCTTCCGGGTTGCGGACGAAGCTGAGGGCCACCCAGTCCACGCCCTGATCCAGACCGAACAGCAAATCCTGCCGGTCCTTGTCGGTGAGCGCCCGAATCGACAGGTAAACCTGAGGAAAATTAACCCCTTTATTGTTAGAGAGCGTGCCGCCGACCACCGTGCGGCAGTGCAGTTCGCGGGCGGCGCGGTCAACTTTTTCCACGCGCATCTCGACCCTGCCGTCATCGAGCAGAATCACAGCTCCTGCCGGCACTTCATCCGCCAGGGGCTCGTAGGTGACAGAGGAGATGTGCTGCGTGCCGGGAACGATCCGGCTGGTCAAAATGAAGGGATCGCCTTTTTCCAGGACAATCGAGCCGGTTTCAAAGCGCCCCAAGCGAATTTTCGGCCCTTGCAGGTCTTGCAAAATGCCCACCGGCTGGTTGAGTTCGAAAGAAGTCTGCCGGATTAAGCGAATATTGCGCTGGTGATCTTCGTGACTGCCGTGAGAGAAATTGAGTCGCAGAGTTGTAGCGCCGGCTTGTATCAGCGCCCGCAACACTTCGGGGCTGCTGGTTGCGGGGCCAATCGTGGCGACAATTTTAGTCCGGCGCAGAGAGGAACGCAGATGTTGCATGAATAAAAATCCAGTGCGGGGTAGAGCGGAAAGGATTCCCCTTACGTGTTTCAATCCCGAAAAGGGATTCAATCAAGCATCCTACTCTACGCGCAGATAATTCTACAACAACAATCCCCCCAATGCCTGACAGGTGGCGCGGCGCGAGGAGTTATCGGGCTTTTTTGATGGCCTGCGAGTTCCCTGCCCGGGGGGGGAGAGATCACAAGTGTAGGTGTTCTGTAAAACCCTTATCCCACATGGATTTCAGCCATAAAGTCCCCTCAAGCGATCGAGTCCGGCGCAGTTCTGGGGCTGCATGGTTTTCAGGGGCCCCCCAAATGCCAGCTTCAGAGGGGATTTCACCTTTGCCACCGAGATCCCACGCGCTCTCTGTTCGGTTTACCGCATAAGGAATTACGGGAAACCGAAAAAAGAGAGCAGTTTCAGGCACACCGGCAACCGTCACCCCCCCAAAATGCCACCCAAGAGGGAATTTCACCTTTGCCAGCGAGCTACCACTCGCTGGCTGTTCGGTTTACCGCATCAGGAATTACGGGAAACCGAAACAAGAGAGCAGTTTCAGGCACACCGGCAACCGTCACATCCCAAAATGCTAGTTTCAGAGGGGGGACAGGCCGAACGCAGCCCTACGCCTTTTATCCCAGGCCACGGATGTCCTAAGCAATATGACTGCGGCTATAACAGTAGGTGCACGCCTAACACAGAGAAAAAACCCACCCCCGAAAGGAGGGGAGAGGGGCGTCGCGGGCCGCCCCCTGGCTCGCCGGTGCTAGAATGGGTGGCGGGAGAGCCGGTCTAAAAGCGCCACCCTCAAGGCGGCTGTAGCGTTTAACCCCAGTTCAGCGGATTGCTCAAATTTCACAAAGCGAGTGCAGATTACATTTTTAGGAACTAGCTCTGGTGTCCCGACCCGGTCGCGCAATGTCTCCGGCGTCGCCTTGCGCCTGCCCCAGCGGGCGGAATTCTGGCTGTTTGACTGCGGGGAAGGCACCCAGCACCAAATCCTGCGCAGCGACCTCAAAATCAGCCAGCTGACTCGGATTTTTATCACCCACACGCACGGAGACCACATTTTCGGCTTGATGGGCCTGCTAGCCAGCGTCGGGCTCGCCGGCAATCCCCACCGCATCGATATTTACGGCCCAAGTGGGCTGAGTGACTACCTGCAAGCCTGCCAGCGCTACTCCCACACGCATTTTTCTTACCCGATTAAGGTGCACAAAAACCAGCCCGGGGTAATTTATGAAGATGAGGAGTACACGGTTAGCTGCGGACGCCTGGAACACCGCGTCACCGCCTTTGGCTACCGGGTGACGGAAAAAGACCGGCCCGGACAGTTCAATGTGGAAAAAGCGAAGGAGCTGGGAATTCCTGCTGGCCCTCTCTATGGCCAGCTGAAGCGGGGCGAAACCGTGACTCTGCCAGACGGGCGACAATTTAATGGGGCAGAGTTTTGCGGACTGCCGCAAGTAGGCCGCAAAATTGCTTACTGTACGGACACGGTTTACTGTGAGGGGGCCGTAGAGCTGGCCCGGGATGCGGACGTCCTGATTCACGAAGCCACTTTTGCCCATCAAGACGCCCAGATGGCCTGCGACCGCTTGCACTCAACTTCGACGATGGCGGCGCAAGTGGCTCTGCGGGCGGGGGTGAAGCAGCTGCTGATGACTCATTTCAGCCCTCGCTACGCGCCGGGGAATGATATTGTCCTCGACGATTTGCTGCAAGAAGCCCGCGCTATCTTCCCCAATACTGATATGGCTTATGATTTTCTCACTTGGGAGGTTCCCCGACGCCAGACGCCAGAACTGGCCGCAACGAGCCCTTAGGAATTAGTTAGCGGCTAATCGCTCGCTGGCCATATGGTGAGTGTGGCAGGTGTTATGACAGACCGGCAGCTCCAAGGGAATCACCACACCAGGGGCGGTTTTGCTTTCGGCAGCACTCTCCTCGCCGTTATCCTCCTGGGAAACCACTGCGAGCAAGCGGTGGCGAATGGAGCTCAGATGGTTCTGAGAGTTCACCGGCTCTCTCGGCATGGGAACCTCTGTGTTTGGCCAACTGGGTAAATCGTTGCACGGACAGGATGCCGCTGGCATGCCCACCGTCCGGATGGGGAGGGGCATGGGGCAGCGAGCGCACTGAATTATTTCCCACTCTGGCGTCAGTAACTGGGCGATGGTTTCTGAGGTGCCTTCCAAGTAGCAGTCTCCCGATTCCGGAGAGGTAATTCTCTGCCAGCACGCTTCAAATTGACGGCTGTAATGAGCGCCTCTAAGTACCGGCACAGGGAGCAAAGCTTCCTGTCCGTTGTTTGCAAAAACTTTCTTTCCCAGCTGAAACCAATAGGCGAGATATTGTCTGACTTGATTTGCGGATGCCATAACTGATTAGACTTGAGTTCATCACAAAAAAAGATGGCTGCAATCCTGTTCGGCTGCGGGCGGATGCGACGGTAGCGCATCTGGCGGCGGCATTTATTCTTGTCTCTCTATACTTGGCACTCGGCGGGATTTCGCACTCCTCCCAATGGGTGAATAAAACTAGGCAAACTGCATTTATTTAGCCTCAGACCGTTAGAGGAATCTTGGGGAAAATCTTATCAAACACCGAGCTAAGATTATTCTTGCCAAAACTTGGTTACTCCTCACGCCGGCGATGTTGACTGTACCCGAAGCCGTATTTTCTTATGTCTGGTGCTTAACGATTTGGAAAATTTACCGAAATAAAAGGCCAGAATCCGGCCTCTCCCTCTGTGGGGGGGCTGGCGGTCGTTCGCCAGAGCGCCAGAGATCCCCCGCTCCTGAGCTCCCCTGAGCGGAGCCGTTTTGCCCAACTGGGATGTGGCCATTTTGTCCCGGCTGCTACCCCTGACCCTGAAGGAAAATACTGCACGTTCCAACGCAGGGTGAATGAATCAGTCGCTCACCCGTTCTTTACAAAAAGTTAAAAATATTCTTCATACTTAGATTTTCGCTATCTGTCTTGAGGGGACAGGGGTGGCGGGACCGGATGCTGCCGGTCGGACAAATCACCAGAATGTAAGGCTCCTAGTTCTATGCTAGCTCTTGCAAAGGATAATCCGCTCAGGACAGCACTTTAAATAATGCAACATTTTTTAACCTTGTGGGGGGCGGGTGCTATCAGGCGGCAGGGGCGAAGCGAGGGCGCTGAGGTTGAGAGCGTGACCGCCGGCAACGAGGTAAACGGGATTGGCGATGGCACCCAAGCGGCGGACGAGCAGGCCAAGCCGGTCGCGGAACAGCCGCCCGGCTCGATAGGCCGGCACGACGCCCCAGCCGGTTTCTTCGGCAACGAAAATTACCAGTCTGGCACGAGTCCCCTGGAGACTGGCGAGCAACTCTTGCTGGGTTCGCTCCCAGCCGGCAGTGTCGAGCTCTAAGAGGTTGGCAACCCACGTTCCCAGAGAGTCAACCAGCAAGCCGGTTGCCACTGGCGCGGCGGCGATGGCGGCAGGCAGCTCGGCAGGCACTTCCAGGGTAGCCCAACTTTGGCAGCGGCGCTGCCGGTGCCCTTCAATGCGCGCCTGCCACTCCACATCCGCTGGGTCAGCCACAGCCGTAGCCACATAGAGCACCGGCAAGCCCGCCTGCATGGCCAAGCTTTCCGCCCACTCACTTTTGCCAGACCGGGCCGGGCCCGTTACCAAAATCACTTGCCTTCCAGGTGCAGCTTCAGGGTTCATCAAGGTTAAACTGGAGATTGATTTTATTGGGGTGATGGGTGATTTGTCCCCCGGTGTGCGGCTCAGGCGCGATTGGCAAGGGAGTCGGGACAGCATTCGTGGGGAGAACCCTGTGTGCTTCTCCCTGCCCCTCACCCCCAGAGGGGGCCGGCGCTCTCCCCAACAAGGGCTGCCCCACACACTTCTAATATCCATTTCGGCTGAATACCCCTAATATAGTTGAGTGGGGGCATTGGGCACTGGGCATGGGGCATTGCTCATCCTCCTCTCCCAGCTCAGAATAGAGATTAATCAACCGGAAATGAGATAATTTCCCACTTTTGCTACAGACTCAAAACAAACCGCTAACAACTCCTGACAGATTCAGTTTATGCCGGCTCCCCTGGTTTCTGCGATTATCTGCACCCACAATCGGGACACCTATTTAGGCGCTGCCACTGACAGTTTGCTCCAGCAGGATTTCCCAGATTTTGAAGTCGTGGTGGTAGATAATGCCTCAACTGACCGCACTCGCTCTGTCGTGGCAGAAAGACTCTCCGACACGCGCCTGAAGTACGTTTACGAACCGGCAGTCGGTCTTTCTGTGGCTCGCAACACCGGCGCAAAAGAGTCGCGCGGCGGGATTCTCGCCTATCTCGACGATGATGCCGTTGCTAGTCCGGGCTGGCTGAGCAGCCTCTGCGCAGCGTATCAAAGCAACGAAAAACTGGCAGTTGCCGGCGGCAAAGTCACTTTGCTCTGGCCACCGGGACTGCACCCGCCGTCGTGGCTGTCTGAGGGACTCGCCGGCAACTTGGGCGCTTACGACCTGGGGGATGAGGTCGTTTACATCTCGGAACCGGGACTGACGCCCAGAGGCTTGAACTACTCTATCCGCCGGTCATTCCTGGAGCAAATTGGCGGCTTTGATATTAATCTGGGTCGCATTGGCAAAAAGCTATTATCAAATGAAGAACTGCAGGTAACCGAACTGGCCCTAAGGCTGGGCTGGCAGGTGGCCTATCTCCCCGAGGCCCTTGTGGCCCACAACGTGGCTCCAGAGCGGATCAACCGGTCGTGGTTTTTGCAGCGGGGCTGGTGGCAGGGCATTAGCGAGTGCTACCGGGAACAGCTGGCCGGTCGCGCCGGCATCAGCCAGCTGGCGCGAGGGGGGGAACGGTTTGTGCGAGGGCTTTACAAGTCTGTTAAATATTTTAGCAACCCCGCCCAGCGCTTCGACAATTTTGTGTATGCCTGCGGTCAAATTGGCTATTTAAGTGCCGCTATTAACGGCATGATCTTCCCGCAAAAATCGGCAAACCGCCAGCCAGAGTAACGTAGGATTTTGAGGTGACATTGAAGGGAAGCTCCCCCTGAAGGGCATCTAAAATCAAACAGCTATTGGCTAAGAATCAGTCCACAACCCAGACTTCCTGTTCAAACTCCCTATCATGACCTCCAAACAGTCTAAGATTCCGGTATCAGTTCTAATTCCCGCTAAGAACGAAGAGGCAAATCTGCCGGCTTGTCTGGCCAGCGTGGCTAGGGCTGATGAGGTGTTTCTGGTGGATTCCCAAAGCGGCGACCGCAGCTGCGAAATCGCAGAAAGTTACGGGGCAAACGTGGTGCAATTCTACTTCAACGGGCGCTGGCCAAAAAAGAAAAACTGGTCGCTGTCAAACCTGCCCTTCCGCAATGAGTGGGTGCTAATTGTCGATTGTGACGAGCGCATCCCTCCGGAACTGTGGGACGAGATTGCCGGGGCTATCGAGAATCCAAACTGTAATGGCTACTACCTCAACCGGCGCGTGTTTTTCCTGGGCACCTGGATTCGCCACGGTGGCAAGTATCCCGACTGGAATCTGCGCCTGTTCAAGCATGAAAAGGGACGCTACGAGAACTTGAGCACGGAAGAGGTGCCCAACACTGGCGACAATGAAGTCCACGAACACGTGATTTTGCAAGGCCAAGTGGGGTATCTAAAAAATGATATGATCCACGAAGATTTTCGCGACGTTTACCACTGGCTAGAGCGCCACAACCGTTACTCCAACTGGGAAGCGCGGGTGTATTACAATCTGATCGCCGGCACCGGCGACGCCGGCACGATTGGTGCCAATCTGTTTGGAGATGCCGTTCAGCGCAAGCGCTTTCTCAAAAAACTTTGGGTGCGGCTGCCGTTTAAACCGACTCTGCGGTTCATTTTGTTTTACGTTATTCAGCTAGGCTTTTTAGATGGGAGAGCCGGCTACATTTACGGGCGGCTGCTGAGTCAGTACGAGTATCAAATTGGGGTAAAATTATATGAGTTGAGCAAGTTTGGCGGTCAGTTGAATGTCTCAGCTGCGCCGGGACAAAAGCCGCAAGCAGTCCCCGTGAAGGAGTCTTGAAACAGGTTCACAGAGAGGGCTAAAGCCCTCATCTCATAAATCCCATAAAAAAGAATACAGGCAAGATGCCTGTCCTGCAGCTCCCTGCTGCCCGATAGGAAAAAACCATATTGCGGCCATCCTAGCGGACTGAATAGGATACCAAGTTGAGATAGATAAGCTGTTAAGCTAATAATGCTGCTTATTGAAAAAAGGAGGCAGAGCCTCCTGAGGGGCGTTCCCAGGCTGTAGCCGCAGGCTTCCCGCAGGGTGCCTGGGAACGAGGGTGTAGAGATGAATAGCGCAAATTTAATGCGCAACAGCTTAGTATTGTTTTTCGCACAAGGGAACCCCCTTGATGGCCGACTTTATAATCCAAAATTCAAAATTCAAAATCAAAAATCCAAAATAAGTATGGCAGGTTCTGTGAAAGCTTCTCACCCCGAACCGGATGGGGGGGCAAAAGATGCCGGCGATTCCAGTCCAGCAGAAATGCCGGTGCCCGACGCAAAACCCTGGGTGGACATGCGCAAATACGACCAATCTTGGTTTGACAGGGGGCGTGCCGGCTGGTTTATTTTGCTCTGGTGGCTGGTGCAAGGGGTGGCTTTTCCTCTCAGCCCCCACTTTGCTCACGGGTTCCGCCGGTGGCTGCTGGGGCTGTTCGGCGCTCGCATCGGTGCCGGTGTCCTCATCCGCCCCACGGCGCGGTTTACCTATCCCTGGAAAATTGAAATTGGAGATTTCAGCTGGATTGGGGATGATGTGGTTTTATACAGTCTCGATCGCATCCGCATTGGGGAGCACTGCGTGATTTCCCAGGAATGCTACCTCTGCACCGGCAGCCATGACATGGCCGATCCGGCTTTTGGGCTGGTGACTGCGCCGGTGGAAATTGGCAGCGGCGTCTGGGTGGCGGCGGATTGCTTTATTGGCCCGGGGGTGCGGATTGGGGCCAATGCTGTGATTGGCGCTCGCAGCAGCGTCTTCGCCAGTATGCCGGCGAGTCAGGTTTGCTGGGGCACTCCTTGCAAACCCAGATATCCCCGGGTGATGAAGGGCTGAGCTGAACGCGACGCCGGGAGAGTTCCCTGGCAACACCGGCTTGCCTGCGATGGGGACGGACGAACTATTTATCATTTAATTTGCAAAATACAACGTACTGGCATCCTTTCAGAACCGTTACTGTTAACGATTTTGCGGCTCTTAAAAAGCGCATTACAGGGGTTTCGCTCACGAAGATTATGTAAATTAAATGTGCGATTTTTTGCGGCTTGGGCGCTTGCCAATATCTCTGTGGACGCCGCTGTGTGGGGGCGGACTGATAGATCGTCTTTAAGAACGGCAGATATAGCAATAGACAGCTCAGTAATGGACACTGGTATACATGTGCAGTTTGACATCCCAGCCCCATCCTACGAGTCGGGCGGAGCCGCTCGCATACTGTTGGCAATCTGCAACAACTTTTTCAGTGCCGGCATCCCCGAACTCGCCTGCAGCCGGTGGCGAAGGCGAGGGCCCACCTCCAAAATCCGGTGAATTACATTTTGAAAAGCATGCCGCGCCGGCGGGCAAAAGTCTGCTGTATAGAGGCAGACTCAAGTCTGCCGGCTAAAAGTCACACAACCGGAAAGCGATCTCACTCGTTCATATTCCTGTAAGTCGCCACAGCGGAAGGCGAGATGCGATTCAGGTAGCGGAAAATCCAATACTTGAACACGGTGTCCAAAATCACTGGGAAAGTCGCGATAAACAAAAAGATAAACGATCGATTCTCTGGCAGTCCCAAATGTCGGGAGATGCCTTCGAGAATCACTTCCCAGCCGTGGGGCGAGTGGAATCCCACGAAAATATCCGTAAACAAGATAATGATAAACGCCTTAGCGCTGTCGCTCAGCCCGTAGACGATATTGTCCATAAACGACTTTAAAACTGTGATTTCCCGCTGGCTGTTAGCGATGACGAAGCCAAAAGCGAAAAGCGACAGCAAATCCGAAAAAACATTCTTGATTGCGCTGGAACTTTCGTGGCGGAATTTTTCGGCAATTTCTTCTGCCTCTTCCCTCACCTTTTCTTCTATTTCCTCCGGCGAGATATGAGGGATAGCCCCCACTAGCATTTTAAATTTGAGCTTTTCTTCAAAGTGCTGCAATTCCACGAAGGCTTCCTCTTCCATTTCCTCGTTGATAAAAATTTCAGCGTGGTGGGGGTCACGAACGCGGTCAACAATCGGGCCCACGATGAAATTCTTAGAAATCTGGTGCGTGAGGAGCGGAATCAGAATCAGCAATAAAATGAACTTGAGCGAAACGACTGTTTGAGTTTTGGAACTGCGAAAATTATCAACAACTTCTTTCTCTGATTTCGGGTCGAGCTCTCTCTTGAGCCGGTCGAGAGTTCTCAAAATTGACCTCGGCAAGAAACTGGTTTCAGAGATGGTGTCAGATGTTTTAACTCGGCTAGCGCCAGAGGAACGTGCGCTCGCAGCGCTGTTTTGTGCCGCTTTAGAGGTTGGCTCAACCGGCACAGGGCTGTATGGCACTAAAGATGTGGACGGCGTTGGCGGGGGGGGAGCCGCTGTTGGTTGCGAGCTAGCTTTCTCAGGGCTGTACCCGGACAAGACCCGATCAATAAAATTCAGCTTCTCCAGAATTAATAACTCTTTCTCCTTGCTCTCTGGGGTGCGCCAGTCTGGGGGACTGGCCGGCGTGTCAAACAAGATGGCTTTGGGAGTCTTGCCGGGAGCGCTTTCAACAAAGGAGCGGGTGAGTTTGAATTCAGACAGTTTCAGCCGGGCCTGATTTAAATTTTTATTCAGCTCAGCCTGAAAGTACGCCTGGACGCTGTCGCTGTGGCTAGCTGATTCTGGGGCAATTTTTTGGCCATTAAAATGCTCATTCTCGATGGCTCGGATTCTCAAGGCGGCATCATAAGCGTCATCCAGCGCTCTTTCCGGGGTCTCGGTGAGCCACTGCCCGGCTGACTGCATGACTCCTTTAATCGCTTTAAACAGAGGTGTTTTCATGGCAAAAACTTGCTGCGCGTCTTCTGTTAGTGTAGATACATTAAATCAGGAAATGCGGCTCCGACTGATAAAAATATGGAAAGCCAGCCTCCGCTTGTCTTTATAGGAGTTCAGCCATTAAAGTCTGAAAGGTTGATGCGGTAAGAATTTCACAGATTTTCTTAAGGAAGCGTCTCCGGAACGAATCTCAGTAGGGGTGGTGGGGCATTAGCCCAACGACAAACGGTGGGGCATTAGCCCAACTACAAACGGTGGGGCATTAGCCCAACTACAAACGGTGGGGCACCGGCAAGCCAGCAAGCCCCGCTGGAAGCGGGCTCCACTCCCCTGTCTCTTGGAGGAGCGAAACACCAACAGAACAGGACTGACTGGGTTGTGGCTTCATAATTGGTAGTATAGCGGTGCTGCCATGACAATCCCCATACGGGCGAGAGGGGGAAATTGGGGGCTGCCGGCAGCAACCAAGCGAGCTGATGCGGAGGAGACGAGAGTGGAGGCGCGTTCAATGTGGATTACTGGCCCAACTCGCAGCGGCAAGACGGCTCGCCTGGTGCAGCAGTACCGCCTCTGGGCGGAGATGTTCGCTCGCGAGATGTCGCCTCTCGACCGGCTCTCACTGGCCACAGCTGCCGGTGTTCCAAAACAGGGGCTCTCGGGAGCGGGGGGGCAAAGGAACAGAAGCAGCCAAAACCCAAAATCCAAAAACCCAAATCCCAAATCCGACGACCTCCCCCCCTTACCGGGCGCGCCAGGGATGTTAGTCTTTGCGGCCAATGGCTGGGTGGAACTGGCAGACCTGCTCGCAGGTGCCACCCCCGAGCCCTTCGCGGTCCACTCTACCACACCCCTGCGCTTTTTCCGGGATGAAGTCATCCTGTTCTGGCCATTATTAATCCAGCAATTAAACCTGAGAGCGCAATTCCCCTTGCGACTGCGCCCGGAAACCGAGCAGGAATTGGCCACTCAGCTGTGGCGTCCGGAACTAGAGGCAGGAACGTTGCGCCCAGAGGGAGTCAGCGAGTCGCGCCTGGTTCGCCGCACCCTGGACTTGCTGCAGCTGGCGGCGGCTAGCGGCACGCCGGTGGAAGACATCCCTGTGATTTTAGGGCAGGGGTGGGCAGAGCGCGAACAGTCCCCCGGGCTGCCGGCGGGCGCGGGTGAGTTGCTGCGGCGCTGGCGGAGGTGGTGCTTGGAGCGGGGGTTGCTCACTTACGGGATTATTTGCGAGCTCTACTGGCGTCACTTGCTGCCCGATCCCACCTACCGGCAGCACTTAACTCGGCGCTACCGGGCGGTGCTGGCGGATGATGTGGATGAATACCCGGCCATCGCCCGCCACCTGTTCGACTTCCTGCTGGATGCCGGGTGCGCCGGCACGTTTACCTACAATCCCGAGGGTGCGGTGCGGCTGGGACTGGACGCAGACCCGGAATATCTGGCCGGTCTGGCCGGGCGCTGCCAAATAGAACCCTTGAGCGGGCGGAGCGGTTTAGCCAAAACCCTGGGAGATCCGGCGGTGGAATTGGCGCTTAATTCCCTCACCGTCCAGCCGAATTCCTTCCCCCTTGAGGATTCGGTGCGGTTAATTCAAACCACCTCGCGGGCGCAACTGCTGCGGCGAACCGCCGAGATAATTATTGATGCCGTCAAATCGGGACAGGTGCAGCCCCAAGACATCGCCGTGATCACCCCCGGTTTGGACGCCATCGCCCGCTACACCCTGATGGAAATTCTCGGCAGCAAGGGGATAGCGGTGGAGCCCCTCAACGAGCAGCGCCCCCTGGCCAGCTCGCCGGTGATTCGGGCCCTGCTGACGCTGCTGGCTTTGGTCTATCCGGGACTGGGGCGCTTGGTGGACCGGGATGCGGTGGCGGAAATGCTCGTGGTGCTGAGCCGGCAATCTCCAGGGAGCACCGGCTCTATTGCCCAGACGCGATTGCCCCTGTCTGGCAGCGGGGGAGAAACAGGGGATGAAATTTCACCCTCGCTGTTTGAGGCGTCAGACTTCACACTTCAAACCCGCTCACCGCTGACTGCTGACATTGACCCGGTGCGGGCCGGCCTGCTAGTGGATCACTGCTTTTACCCAGATATAGAGTGCCCCCGCTTGCTGCCGGTGACGGCGTTTCCCCGCTGGGACCGGCTGGGATACCGGGCCACCCGCGCCTACGAGGAGATTGCCGGGTGGCTAAAAACACAGAGATTGCAACTGGAACAGCAGCTTATTCCCAGTCCTGTTTCGGTTATCGACAGAGCTATCCAGCAGTTTATGTGGAGAGGCGGCCATCTCCCCTACGATCAGCTGACGGCTTTGCGGGAACTGATTAAGATTGCCCAGCACTACTGGGAAGTGGATGGGCGACTGCGCCAAACTCAAGAGCGCACCTGCGGCGTAGGCGCAGGCGTCTCGCCTGCGCACTCTACCGGCGTTGAGCAGTTTATCTTGCTGCTGCGCCGGGGAACTATCAGCGCCAACCCCTACCCGAAACTGCCGGTTTGGCCGGCTGGCGGCGCTGTTACCTTGGGCACGATTTTTCAGTACCGCTTCAATCGCAAGTTTCACCGCTGGCACTTCTGGCTGGATGCCGGTTCGCCTTTGTGGCAAAGTAGCGGGGAAGCGGTGAGATTTGGCGCTTTTTTGTTTCTCCAGAGCCGGTTTGGCCGGCCTTGGGGCGAGGAGGAGGCCATTCTGGCTGACGAGGGGCGGCTGCGGCGGATTTTGCTGGATTTGCTGGGGCGTGCCGGTGAGCGGCTTTTCCTCTGTCACAGTGACCTGGCTGTGAATGGCCAGGAGCAGACTGGCCCGCTTTTGTCTTTGGTGAATGCGGCTATGCCGGTGTCTGAGCCGGTGCTCATTTGAGATTCAGCCAGGTTTGGATTTCTTGTGCCAGCCAGGCGCACTCAACCTCGCTCAGTCCCTTACCGAATGAAAGATCGTGTCCGGATTCTCCCCGGAGGAGGACTTTTGGATTGCCTTTGCCGGTAGAGCAGCAGGCGTACCAAATATCCGACATTACCCACTTTTTTTCATAAATTTTCCGGCCAAACCACCGCCACTCCATTTCAAAACGGTTGCTGTTCCGGTTGAGTGAAATTTGAGTGTGCTGGCCCCAAAACCGAATACAGTCCTGAACTGCGCTCCACAAAAAAGCCAAAGCTAAAACCGCTATCACAAGAGATATAGCTTTCAATAAAGAGAAAGTTAAGAATAATAATGCGCATAATTTTAGGGAAAATTTGAGAATAAAAAACAGTGGATTTTTATGAGTCATCCAGCCTTCGGGAATGAAAATTTCTATGATGTCCGGAGACTTATTCACCACCACGCGAGTGTTGCGGGGCGGGCGAATTTTCCCAGTGGGGGGAGAGGAAGCCGGTTGAGAGGTGCTTTGCGCAGTAACGCCAGATTGGAGAGCCGCCAGCGCAACACCGGCACTGATAAATCGCCGCTCCAAGGCGGGTTCTGTCAGGTGTCCGATCCAGCTGGCAAAGCTGGGACTCAGGCTAACCCTGTCGCTAAATTGAATCCGCATGTCGCGCTGGGGCAAATCTGCCGGTGAGGTGCCGGTGGCGAGATGAATTAAAGTGGCTCCCAAGGCGTAGAGATCCGATGCCGGCACAGCTCGCCCGCCGAACTGTTCCACCGGCGCATACCCGTAAGTTCCCACCACAGTAAAGGTAGCTCCCTCCGCCGCCGCCTTGTCTTGCACTGCGCCAAAGTCTACCAGATAAACCCGCTCGTCCTCACCCCAGATTAAGTTGCTGGGTTTGATGTCACGGTGGAGTACCGGCGGATTCAGCTCGTGCAGGTAAACCAGAATTTGCAATAGGTCTTCAGCGATTTTGCGGAGTTCCGTTTCGGTGAACTTTCTGCCCTGATTCAGCAATTCCTTGAAGGAAGTACCGGGGATATATTCCTGCACCAAGCCGAACCAGAGCGTTCGGTCATCGATAGAGAAATAATCGCGATATTTTGGAATGCGGGTGTGGGAAAGCTGTTGGAGAACCTGCGCTTCTCGCTCAAAGAGTTTGAGGTCATCCCACTGGACATCGCCGCCAAAGGACAGCAGTTTGACAATCACTGGCTCCCCTGCGGGCTGTGCTGCCAAATCCTCAGCCAGCCAGGTTTGGCGACCGGCATTCTGTCCTAATTTTTGTTGCAGTTTGTAACGTTTGTGCAATACTTGTCCGGCTTGCAGCATAATGTTGCGATTCCTTAACGCGCTAGAAAGAAAGGTTTGCAGTGGGATGGGTTCCGGAAAGCAGAACCCACCCTACCAGGCTGCCAGGTTTTTACTAATTTTATTGAGCCACCGGTTGAAACCGAGACGGAGGTTTGGATATGAAGAGTTAAGAAAGAGGTGAGAGAGACATAGCCTGTTTAAAAGCGGGTTTGGGGGAGCGGAGGGGGACTTGTCTGTCAAACTGGAGACTTCGATGAATCGAGTGTAACACAGAGGCGATATGAACAACAAGCTATGAGGCTGCTATGAAAATGTATTATTCAGTTTTAACGTGGGCTGTAAGTGGGAAAAGGGACCCATGTCCTTTTGGCAAAGGAGGGGCTGTCAAAATCGAGGTAACGCTTGCGCCAAGAGAAGCGATCCTGTAGGTGAAGGGGGAGACAATGGCTTCACGAGCTGAGGCTCAGGGGGCTGGCTGACTGTTGGGCCGGTGGGGGTGGATTGGTGGTAGCGGATATCAAAGCAGCGATCTCCAGGAGCGTGACCTGTCCACTTCCTTGAAACTCTGACAAGAGAGGCGCTCTAGCTGTCTGAAGTCACCGCGAGCCAACGTTAATGGGCTAGAAGGGCGCAAACTTTTTTGGGGCCGGCATGGCCATTGCTGCTTTTCAGATCGCAAGCTTTTTCCCTTTGCAGCTTAGTAAAATTACTTAAAGATTAAATTTTGTTAAAAAGCGTGAGAGTTGTAAAAGTTAAGGGCATTATATAGAGAGGATGAGAGCAGGAGATGTCCGGTCAAGCTCGATGGCTTGGCGCGGCATGCCGGTGAGTGTGGGACACGTTTAGCGGGCTGCCTCTGACTGGCTTTCTTTGTACAGATCGGGAGAAGCTGAATGAACATCACCCTACGGGGATACCAAATCATAGAAGCCATCCACACGGGAGTGAGAACGGTCGTTTATCGCTGCCGGTGGGAGGCGGAGGGTGCCAGCGCTATCATCAAAACCCTAAAGTCGGAGTATCCGACGCTGGAGGATATTACCCGCTTGCGGCACGAGCATAAAATCCTGCAAGGGCTCGACAGTGAGGGGATTGTCAAAACCTATGGCTTAGAAAGCTCTCAAAATGGCTTGGCCCTGATTTTAGAAGATTTTGGGGCGGGCTCGCTGAAAAATTGGATGAATTCTCTGCCGGTGCCTGCAGTTGAGTTTTTGGGGCTGGGGATTCAGCTGGCGTCCGCTCTGGGGGAGCTTCACAAAAATCAAATTATTCATAAAGATATAAAGCCGCACAATATTATCATAAATTCGGAGAGCGGGCAAGTCAAAATTATTGATTTTAGTATTTCTTCGCGGTTGGAGAAAGAAAACCCGACACTCAGCCATCCTGACTTGCTGGAAGGCACGCTCGCCTACATGTCACCGGAGCAAACGGGCAGGATGAACCGGTCAGTGGACTACCGGACAGACTTTTATTCGCTGGGCGTTACATTTTATGAAATGCTGACGGGGGAGTTGCCATTTAACGCCAGCGATCCGATGGAATTGGTGCACAGCCATATTGCTAAGATGCCGGTGCCGCCTCGCGCGCTGAATCCGGAAATCCCAGAGGCGATTTCAAATATTGTGATGAAATTACTGGCCAAAACTGCAGAAGACCGGTATCAAAGCGCCCTGGGGCTGAAGTTTGACCTGGAAACCTGTCTGGTGAAGCTGCAAACTGTTGGCGCAACTTTCGACTTTACAGCCGGCAGTGCCGATAGAGCGGGGCAATTGCTGATCCCGCAAAAACTGTACGGGAGGGAGGCGGAAGTTGGCACGCTTCTGGAAACGTTCGAGCGGGTTTCTGCCGGCAGTGCCGAACTGATGCTCGTTGCCGGTTATTCCGGCATCGGGAAAACCGTGTTGGTGAGTGAAGTGCACAAACCCATTGTGCGGCAGCGCGGGTATTTTATTGCGGGGAAGTTTGACCAGTTCAAGCGGAATATTCCTTACGCTTCCTTGATTCAAGCGTTTCAGTCATTAATCCAGCAACTGCTAACCGAAAGTGAAGCGCAAATCCAAAGTTGGAAAGAAAAACTGCTGGCGGCACTGGGAGGGAACGGGCAAGTCATTATCGACGTGATTCCGGAAGTCGAGCTGATTGCCGGCAAGCAGCCACCCGTAGCGCAACTGGGGGCGGCTGAATCGCAAAACCGCTTCAGTCGGGTATTTAAACAATTCATCGGCGTATTTACAGCAAAAGAACACCCCCTCGCTGTTTTCTTAGATGACTTGCAGTGGGCGGATTCGGCATCGCTGAAATTAATTGAACTGCTGATGACCGACAGCGACAGCCAATATCTGCTGCTGATTGGCGCGTATCGAGACAATGAAGTTTTTCCGACGCATCCTACGGTCCAGACAATTGAAAAGATTCGCCAAGCTGGTGCGACTGTAAACGATATCGAACTCGGCCCGTTACAGCTGGCTCACGTTGAAGAATTAATCGCTGATACTTTAAATGAGGGGGTTTCGGTTAAGCAGCTATCAGAGTTACTGTTCAACAAAACTCAGGGGAATCCCTTCTTCTTAACGCAACTGCTGAAAACCCTGTACCAGGAAGACCTGTTAGTCTATGACATATACTCGGGCGGGTGGCAGTGGTCCCTGGCGCAAATTCAAGCCATTGGCCTTACCGACTATAACGTTGTCGAGTTGATTGCCAGAAATCTTCGCAAACTGTCAAGCGAGACGCAGGAAGTTTTAAAGCTGGCAGCTTGTATGGGCAGCACGTTTAACTTAGAAGTTTTGGCCACTGTCAGTGAGAAATCCTCCTTAGTGACTGCAGCGCAGTTGTGGCCGGCACTTCAGGCCGGTTTGATTTTGCCTTTAAGCAACGAGTACAAAATTCCGCTGCTCTTCAGTCAGGAGGAATCGGGCGGGATTAGTTTAACGGATGTCAGGGTTGACTACAAGTTTTTGCACGACCGAGTGCAGCAAGCTGCTTATTCTCTGATTCCGGATAGCCGGAAAAAAGAGACACACCTGAGAATTGGCAAACTGCTGCTGCAAAGCACAGCGCCTGAAGAGCGAAAAGAAAATATCTTCGCTCTCGTCAACCAGCTGAATTACGGGACTGACTCGATCGCTTCTGAAGCGGAAAAATACGAGCTGGCGTCTCTGAATCTGACCGCCGGTCAAAAAGCGAAAGCGGCAACCGCGTATGAGTCGGCTGTCAAATATTTGAATGTCGGTTTGGGACTTTTGGCTGCAGATAGCTGGGACAGCCAGTATGAGCTGACCTTAACCCTGCATCTGGAAGCGGCAGAAGCCGAATTCACAGCCACCAACTTTGAGCGTTCGCAACAGTTAGCTGAGGCCATCCTGAAACAGGCGAAAACCCTGCTGGAAAACGTCAAGGTTTACGAGCTGAAGATTCAGTTTAATATCGCTCAAAACCGGATGCCGGCAGCTGTAGGCACCGGCATAGAGATTCTGGAAATGTTGGGTGTTCGCCTGCAACAAGAACCCCCGCAAGAATTGATTATTGACGATCTAGCTGACCTGCCGGCAATGACAGATATCGAGAAACTTGCCGCCATGCGGATATTAATGGCCATTGTCATAGCGGCTTATCTGGGAAATGCTGCGATGCTGCTGCCGGTTCTGTTTACGATGATCTCGCTGTCGCTCAAGTATGGGAATTCGCCCGAATCTGCTTATGCCTATGTTTGGTATGGGGCGGTCTTGTGTGGGCCAATGGGAGATATAGAGTCTGGATATCGCTTTGGCAAACAAGCCGTTACTTTGCTAGATAAAATTGACGCCAAACAGATTAAATGCAAAATTATTCCTGTATATTACGGAATTGCCCGACACTGGAAAGAGCCTATCAGGGAAAACCTATATCCTTTGAGTGAGGGCATTCAAATTGCCCTAGAAGTGGGCGATTTAGAATTTGCCTGTCACGCTGCCTCACATTATTGCTATTTTATGATTTTTAGTGGGGAGGATCTGGAAAAAGTTGAGCGCGAGCAGACAAAATATGTCGATATGACGGTCAAGCTCAAGCAAGAACACGATACTTTATGTATCGATTTTTTCCGGCAATTGGTTCGGAGGTGGCTGGGCCAAACAGCAGACAGATATAGTTTGCTTGGCCGCGAAGAGGAGAAAGTAATTTCTTCCCTAAAGCAGTCAAACAATGGAACTGTGATCTTCCTGTACTGGGTCGCTAAAATTATTCTCCTTTATTCCTTCAAAGATTATGAAGGTGCGCTAGCGAGCGCAAGATTAGGGTTAGAATATGCCGGCTTCGGAAGTGGGTCAATGCACAGTGTCTTCTACAACTTCTACCACTCTCTGGCTCTCTTAGCGCTGTATCCGAAAGCCCAACCGCAAGAGAAAGAGCAGTACCTGAGCGAAGTAGAAGTCAATCAAGAAAAGATGAGGAATTGGGCCAGCCACGCTCCGCAGAACTTCCAGCATAAGTATGACTTGGTTGAAGCGGAGAGAGCGCGAGTTCTGGGGCTATGTGAGAGAGCAGTGGATTTTTACGAACGGGCAATTGAAGAAGCTGGGCAGCAGAAATATATCCAGGAAGAAGCGCTAGCAAATGAGCTGGCGGCGGAGTTTCAGCTATCCCTGGGCAGAAAGAAGATGGCTAAAACTTATATGACGGATGCCTACTATGGCTATATCCGCTGGGGAGCCAAAGCTAAAGTTGAAGATTTGGAAGCGCGATACCCGCAATTAATTATGCGATCGCCGCTGGCAGAAACTCCCGCAGATCGCGCAGCGACTGTCACACATTTAACGAACACCGGCAATCCAACACAATTTCTGGATTTGGCAGCGGTGATGAAAGCGTCGCAAGCCATTTCTGGCGAAATAATTCTCGCCAACCTGCTGGATAAGCTGATGAAAATTTTGATAGAAAATGCGGGGGCGGAAACGGGAGCGCTCCTTTTATCAAAATCCGGTCAATTTGTCGTAGAAGCGTCTGGGACTAAAGATGAGGTGCGGGTGCTGCAATCCCTGCCGGTGGCCACTTCTGGGCTGCTCCCCCTCTCGGTGCTCAATTATGTCACCCGGACTCAGAAAGATGCGGTTTTAAACGATGCCATTCGCGAGGGCATGTTTAACACTGACCCATACATCAGCCAGCACAAACCAAAATCTCTCCTGTGCGCGCCAATTTTCTCTCAAGGCAAACTCAATGCAGTTCTCTATCTGGAAAACAACCTAATTGTGGGGGCTTTTACGCCCAACCGGGTGGAAGTGTTGCGCATGCTATCCGCTCAGGCTGCTATCGCCCTGGAAAATGCCCGCATCTATGCGGATTTAGAAACCGCCAAACAGCAATTAGAGGAATACAGCCACAAGTTAGAAGCCAAAGTTGAGGAGCGAACTCAGGAACTCCAAGAAAAAAATGCGCGGCTGGAAGTGGAAATCAAAGAGCGGCAGCTGGCCGAGCAAGCCGCCGCAGCAGCGAACCGGGCCAAGAGTCAATTTCTCGCCAACATGAGCCACGAACTGAGAACGCCGCTCAACGGGATTTTGGGGTACGCTCAAATCCTCAAACACAACAAAAACTTCACCGAAAAGCAAAACGTTGGAGTTCACATCATTCACCAGTGCGGCGAGCACCTGCTCACCTTAATCAATGACATTTTAGATTTGTCGAAAATTGAAGCCGGCAAAATGGAACTCCACCCCAGCGAGTTTCTTTTTTCGGATTTCCTGCAAGGGATTGTTGAAATCTGCCGCATCAAAGGCGAACAGAAGGGAATCGCGCTGATGTACGAGCCGATGACGCCACTGCCCACCGGCATCCGCGCTGACGAGAAAAGGTTGCGGCAAGTTATAATTAACTTACTCGGCAATGCCGTAAAATTTACCGAAGCGGGGGGGGTGACGTTCAAGGTAGGAGTCATAGAGAATGGGGAGTGGGCGACCGGCAGTGGGCCATCTTGGCGACCGGCAGTTCCGAAAATTCGCTTTCAAGTAGAAGACACTGGCGTCGGGATCGCCGCCGATCAGCTGTCAAAGATATTTTTGCCCTTTGAGCAGGTGGGCGACACGATTCGCCAGACAGAAGGAACCGGACTGGGGCTGGCCATTAGCCGGCAAATCGTCGAGATGATGGGCGGCGAACTGAAAGTCGAAAGCACTTTAGGGAAAGGCAGCGCTTTCTGGTTCGATCTGGAGTTGCCCGCAGTGGAAGACTGGAGGGCAAGTCAAAAGAAAACTGAAAAAATCGTCAGGGGGTTTGCCGGTGCGAAGCGGAAAATTATGGTTGCAGACGATAAATGGGAAAATCGATCAGTGGTCGTCAATCTGCTGTCTCCCCTTGGGTTTGAAGTGATTGAGGCCACCGACGGGCAAGACTGTCTGAATAAAGCCCTGTCCTTTAAGCCCGACTGTATTTTAATGGATTTGGTGATGCCGGTGATGGACGGCTTTGAGGCCACGCGGCGAATTCGCAAGTCTTCGGATCTGAAAGAGGTTCCAGTCATTGGCACTTCGGCCAGTGTTCTGTCCGCCGAATTCCAGGGGAGTTTGGAAGCCGGTTGCAATGCTTTTGTCCCCAAACCCGTCCGAGCCGAAGAACTTTTAGAGTGCCTGCGCTTACATTTAGGTTTAGAATGGATTTATGAAGAGTCGGAAATGCCCGCTCTTGATGTCCAAGCCCCAACTCTCTCTGGAGAAATCTCAGAACCAGAGATTATTCCTCCTCCTGTTGAAGAGTTGGCTGTACTTTTCGATCTCGCGATGAGTGGCGATCTCGGAGGCATCCAGAAACAGTCCGAAAGACTGCAACATTTAGAAGCCAAGTATGGGCCTTTTGCCAGCCATTTGATCCAATTGGCCAAAGATTTTGAAGAAGAAAAAATTTTAGCATTCGTAGAGCAGTATATGGAGGGGAACGCATGATAGGCGAATCATCTGCTGAACAGGACACGATTTTAGTCGTAGATGACAGTCCGAATAATTTGCAATTGCTGTTTGAGTTTTTAACCCTATATTGCTTCAAGGTATTGGTCGCTCGCAACGGTCAAAGCGCTATTAATAAAGTGGAATATTCTCCGCCGGATATTATCCTGCTTGACGTCCTCATGCCGGGGATGGATGGGTTTGAAACTTGCCAGCGATTAAAAGCTTCGGAGATAACAAAAGACATTCCCGTGATTTTTATGACGGCGCTAGCCGACACGGAAAATAAGGTAAAAGGTTTTAATGCGGGAGCGGTGGACTATATCACCAAGCCGATTCAGCAGGAAGAGGTTTTAGCGAGGGTTCAAACCCATCTGAGTGTGCGAAAGATGGCCAAAACCCTCCTGGCTCAAAATGAGCGTTTGCAAGAAGAAGTTGCCGAGCGAAAAAAACTAGCAGAGGAGTTAGAAGAGCGAGTAGAAGAGCGGACAGTAGAACTGAGGCGAGCAAATTTGAGGCTGCAACAGGAAATAGGAGAGCGGCAGCAAGCCGAGGAAACATTGCAGCGCTCGCTCCGGCAGATCCAAGAAACGCAAACTCAGCTGATTCAAAGCGAAAAAATGTCAGCTTTGGGGCAGTTGGTGGCTGGGGTAGCTCACGAAATCAATAATCCGGTTAATTTTATTTACGGAAACCTTTCTTACGTTCGCGACTATAGCGATAATCTGCTAGATGTCCTCAGCCTTTACCAGCAGATTTATCCCGATCCTGCGCCAGAGATTGTTGAAAAAGCCGAGGCCAACGAGCTCGATTTTATTGTCGAAGACTTGCCGAAACTGATCGCGTCCATGCAAATAGGAGCCGAGCGCATCCGCCAGATTGTCCTCTCGCTGCGCCAATTCTCGCGCCAGGATTCCTTGGAAATGAAGCCGGTGAATGTCCACGAGGGCATTGACAGCACGCTGATGATTTTGCACAACCGGCTCAAATTTAAGTCCGACCGCCCTGGCATTGAGGTGATTAAGGAGTATTGCCCAAATCTGCCCTTGGTGGAGTGCTATGGCGGCGAACTGAATCAAGTTTTTATGAATATCTTGGCGAATGCGATCGATGCGATAGATGAGCACAACAAACAGAGGACGCCTGAAGAAATTAAGGCCAATCCCAGCTCTATCCGGATTCGCACCGAGGTGACAGACCGGCATCACATAGCTGTCAGAATCGCCGACAATGGCCCAGGAATGTCAGAAGAGGTGCGCCGCCACATTTTCGATCCCTTTTTTACGACCAAACCGCCCGGCAAAGGCACTGGAATTGGGCTGTCGATTAGCTGGCAAATTGTCGTAGAAAAGCACCGGGGCAAGCTGGCATGTGTTTCTCACCCCAGTCAGGGGACGGAGTTTGCGATCGAAATCCCGATTCAACAGCAGTATCTGCAGCTGTGTGGGTGAAGGCAATACGTTTTAGCGCAAAGTGCTGGTAGCAATCCTCTTTGAATCGTGAAATAAAAGAGATTGTTACCGGCCCAAACAGCTTGGGCAATAAGGGCTTTTCCGTCTTGGGCTCCTAGCGGCGGATTTCAAAAATGATTTATGATAGCTGTAGGCAGTTCTATTAACTTACTTTAACACAGAGCCGGCTCGAAAAGCAGGCTCTGCCGCAGGCATGAGAACCCACACCCTAGTTTGAACCTCTGCCAAAATTCTCCGGTCTAAAAAAGATGATTTTTGAACAGAAGATGAATAAGGGGCCAGAAATGCTTGAATCTAGTCTGGACCGTCCGGTGGGCCAAGTGGAGGAGCCAGAAGGGGACCAGAAACTTGGATTTGTGAAAGACAGGATTAAGTTTACAGCGAAAGTTCCGAAATGGTTGCTCGGACTTCTGCTTCTCACCCTGTTAGCCGGTGGGAGCTATGTTGGGTACACTCAGTTAGCCGCCACTCAGCGCCAGGAAGCCAGACGCCGAGTTCAAACGGTCACAGTGGAGCGTATTGATGTGCCGGTGAGCATTTCAGCCAATGGCACCGTGCAGCCTGAGCTCTCCGTCAATGTGAGTCCGAAGACTTCTGGAGTCCTCAAGCAATTGCTGGTGAAAGAGGGAGATCGGGTCGGAAAGGGGCAAATTCTGGCATATATGGATGACTCCCAGTTCCAGGGACAGCTCACTCAGGCCAAAGGCCAAGTCGCATCCGCGCAGGCGAACCTCGACCGGCTGCAGGCGGGCAATCGCCCCCAGGAAATCGCCCAAGCAGAAGCGCAACTGGCATCCGCGCAGGCGAACCTCGACCGGCTGCAGGCGGGGAATCGCCCCCAGGAAATCGCCCAAGCAGAAGCGCAACTGGCATCCGCGCAGGCGAACCTCGACCGGCTGCAGGCGGGCAATCGCCCCCAAGAAATCGGCCAAGCGCAAGCTCAAGTCGCTTCCGCACAAGCCAATTTGCAACAGGCGGAACTCACCTACAATCAGAATCAGGAGCTATATAAATCCGGTGCGATCTCCCTGCGGGAACTTGACAGCTCGCGCAGCTCCTATGAGAGCGCTAAAGCACAGGTAGAAAAGGAAAAACAGGCACTCAATTTACAGCAGTCAGGTGCGCGTCCGGAAGAAATCGCACAGGCAAAGGCACAGGTAGAACAGGCAAAACAGGCACTTAACCTGCAGCGAGCCGGTGCTCGTCCGGAAGAGATCGCACAGGCAAAAGCACAGGTAGAGCAGGCAAAACAGGCACTCAATTTACAGCAAGCCGGTGCCCGTCCGGAAGAAATCGCACAAGCTCGCGCTCAAGTGATGAGTGCTGAGGGTTCTTTGCTTTCTGTCCAAACACAAATTGACGACACTGTGATTCGCGCTCCTTTTAGCGGCATGGTGACGCGCAAATACGCCGATCCGGGTTCCTTCGTCACGCCAACAACCTCTAGCAGTTCGGTTTCCTCCGCCACTTCATCTTCTATTCTGGCGCTCGCTTCCAATAACGAAATTATTGCCAAGGTTGCCGAGACGAGCGTCTCAAAAATCAAAGTCGGACAAAGCGTCACGATTGAAGCCGATGCCTATCCAAACAAGTCCTTTCAGGGAAAGGTAACGCAAGTAGCAACCCAGTCCACCGTCGAGCAAAACGTCACCAACTTTGAGGTTCACATCTCGCTGGACGATCCCGACAGCCTGTTGCAGGTGGGCATGAATGTCAGCGCCAAGTTTAACGTGGGCAAGCTGGATAATGCCCTGGTGGTTCCAACGATAGCAATCGTGCGCCAGCAGCAGGGAACCGGCGTTTATGTAGCCGGTCGGGGAGAGAATGGCCGGCCTAAATTTCAACCCATCACCACCGGCGTCACGGTGGAGGACAAGACGGTCGTTGTTTCTGGGCTAGAAGAAGGGGACAAAGTTCTGATTAGCTTTCCCAAGGGAGAACGCCCAGCTTCTAGAACGCCCTCGATGATCCCGGGGATGGGCCCGTCAGGCCCAGGCGGAGGTGGCGGCGGCAGAAGAAGTGGAGGATGACAGAATTATGGGAAAGCTAAATCGAATTCGGCCCACGAATATTTCCCTGCTGGAAGTGGTGACAATGGCAGTGGAAGCGCTGTGGAGCAATCGCCTGCGCACGAGTCTGACGATGCTGGGAGTTATTGTCGGCATTGCCTCTGTGATTACGGTTACGTCGGTTGGGCAGGGAGTGCAAAAGGCAACCGAGCAACAGATCCAGTCCCTGGGAACAAATGTTATGCTAGTGCTGGCAGGAACAGCGCGTGCTGGCGGCATTGGTCAGGGATTTGGTTCGGCATCCACGCTGACTTGGGAAGATGCGCGATCGGTGGCAAAACAGGTGCCGGCGGCGGAATCCGTCACGGCCTTTTTGCAGAGAAATGGACAGGTGGTGTATGGCGATAACAATACCTCCACTTTTATCCTGGGGGTTGACCTAAACTACCCGACTGTGAAAGAAATTTACCCGCAACAAGGGCAGTTTTTCACCGAGGAAGAGATGGATAATGCCCAAGCAGTTGTGCTGTTGGGCACCAAAGTCTACGGTGACTTGTTTTCTCCGGGAGAGTCTCCGATTGGTGCCAGCCTGCGGATTCAGAACGCACGCTACACGGTGATTGGCCTGATGGAGTCTAAAGGCTCTGTTGGCGGACAGGATCAGGACGATCGGGTTTACATTCCCCTCACCAATATGTCTTCCCGGCTTGTGGGCAACAACTCTCTTGTTGGCACGGCAATCAGTGGATTTTGGCTGAAAGCAAAAGACCAGGTACAACTCGAAGCCTCGCAGTTTCAGGTAACTAACTTGCTGCGGATTCGCCACAACATTTATCCCCCCAAACAGGACGACTTTCGCATCAGCAATCAGATTGACATCATCAACACCTTCAGCAGCGTGGTGGGAATGTTCACGGTTCTCGTGGGCGCGATTGCCGGCATTTCTCTGGTTGTTGGAGGCATCGGCATTGCCAACATCATGCTGGTTTCTGTGGTGGAGCGCACCCGCGAAATCGGCATCCGCAAGGCCATAGGAGCGACGAACAGCGCTATTATGAGTCAATTTCTGAGCGAAGCGATTTTGGTGTCTGTTCTGGGAGGGGCGCTCGGCGTCGCTATCGGTGTCGGTCTGGCTTTTGCAGCTTCTCAGGCATTTAGTTTTCCCTTTGTCGTCTCCCTGTGGTCAGTGTTCGCCGGTCTTGCCCTCGCCTTGGGCGTTGGACTGATTGCTGGAGTTATCCCCGCTCGGAATGCGTCACGGCTCGATCCGATCGCGGCATTGCGCAGCGATTAAAGGGGGGATCGTCCCGTTTTTGCAGATACCCCCTGGCGATTGAAATCGCGGCTATACAAACAAAGTCCGCCTGCGCGGACTTTCTTTTAAAACGCAGAAATTAGTAGCGCAGTATGGCAACTACGATCTGGATGGAAGACATCACCAAAAACTATCGCCTCGGCGAAATGGAAGTCCCGGTTCTGAAGGGAATTAATCTCAATATTGAAGAGGGCGAGTATATCGCCATTATGGGCGCGTCGGGCTCTGGGAAGTCCACGCTAATGAACATCATTGGCTGCCTCGACCGGCCCACAAGTGGGCACTACATTCTGGACGGCAGAAATCTGACGGCGCTGAGTGACGATGAGTTAGCGTATATTCGGAATCAGCAGATTGGTTTTGTGTTTCAGCAGTTCAATTTACTCCCCCGCGCTACCGCACTGGAAAATGTGATGCTGCCGATGGTTTACGCCGGCATTCCTAAGTCTGAGCGTCGCCGCCGCGCTGAGGAAGCGCTGACTCGCGTCGGTTTGGCAGAGCGGTTATTAAATCGTCCCAGCCAGCTTTCTGGCGGACAGCAGCAACGAGTCGCCATCGCTCGCGCTCTCGTCAACCGTCCCGCCATTGTTCTGGCAGACGAACCGACTGGCGCGCTAGACACGCACACCTCTGAGGAAGTGATGGATTTAATGAGTGATTTAAACCGTCAAGGCATCACTATAGTTATTGTCACGCACGAACCGGATATTGCTGCCCAAACTCGCCGCACGATTCACGTTAAAGATGGGTTGGTGGTTGCTTAGAAGCCGAAACTATAGCACTAGCCACATTGGTTAGGACAATTAGAAATTGAGGGCAGGCGAGACGCCTGCCCTACGGATATATTTTGTAGGACAGGCATCTTGCCTGTCCCTTTTTCGCAAGCACCTCACTGGTGGAGTAATATTATGTCCGCTTGCATAGGTTTTGTATAACCGATGCAAGCGGACATGATATCACCCTACTACGATTTGACGCCTAGTTAGACGACTTTGGCTTGTGGTTCTGACGCCATTGCTGGCGCAAGGTATCCAACTTTTGTTGTTGCTCGGCAGTCAAAATGGCTTTTATCTGGCTCTGAGCCGCTTGCCGAATCGCTTTCATTTGCGTTTTTTGGGCGTCTGTCAGATTAAGAGTGGGCTTTTGATGTTGCTGCCGAGCGGTGCTCATTTGTTGCTTCTGTTCCTGGGTGAGAAGAGCATCAATTTGCTGCCGCTCTGACTGGTGAATTTGCTTGATTTGGGCCTTCTGGTCTGCGGTCAAATTCAGTTGATCCATTAGCCGCTCATGCTTAGGGGCATTGTCAGCAAAAGCCGGATTTGTGAATGCGGTAATCATGGGTGAAGCGGCTAACATCAAAGCAATAGCACCAGGCAATAAGGACAAAGCTTTCATCTTGTTGATTCGGGTAAAATTATAGATTTTAGGTGTGTGACAACAACGCATTTGTTTGTTGTATAAGGTTAGACTGGAGAAGGGTGAGAGCGGTTCACTTTTGGTTGAGCACCGCTGGATTGGACAAACCGCCCTCTCCAGAATGGGAAAACCGCCACTGATGGCGCAAGTTGCTGAATGCCGGTGAACTGGGTGGAATCCACCCCTGCTTCGAGAGCCTCAAGCGCTTCACCGGCACTGCTCAGTGGGAGCATCTCACTTTTGCTTGTCTGCTGGCGAGCGCGTGCCGAAGCGGCTGATCGGACTTTCGCCCGCCTGCGCGGGCTAATTCTCTCGTTTGCTAGTATACTGGCCATTAGAAACAGACTCTTGGCTCATCTGTGAAGCCCCCTACTTTTTGCCGGTGCGTTACGGCTGACGCTATCACGCACCCTACTTTTGTAGCCCTAGTTAGATTGCTGTTGCTGCTGCCGGCGCTGACCCCATTGCTGGCGCAATTGCTCAAGCTTTTGTTTTTGCTCGGGAGTCAAAATGGCTTCCATCTGGCTCTCAGCATTTTTACGAATCGCTTCCATTTTGGCTTTTTGATCGTCAGTCAGATTAAGGTTGGGCCGTTGTCCTTGCTGGCGAGCTGCCTCCATTTGTGCCTTCTGCTGAGCTGTTAGAATAGCATCCATTTGCTGCCGAGTGGCCTCGTGAATTTGCTTGATTTTGGCCTGCTGGTCTGGGGTCAAATTCAGTTCCTTAGCTGGCATTTCACCATCTGGCCGTGAGGCTCGCATTTCCTGAAGCTTTTGTTTTTGATCGGCAGTCAAAATGGCGTCAATCTGGCTCTGAGTATTTTTCCGAATCGCTTCCATTTTGGCTTTTTGGTCTTCAGTCAGATTAAGGTTGGGCCGTTGCCGTTGATCGCGAGCCGCCCGCATTTGTGCCTTCTGAGCGTCCGTGAGAATAGCATCCATTTGCTGCCGTTCTGACTCGTGAATTTGCTTGATTTTGGCCTGCTGATCGGCGGTCAAATTCAGTTGCTCCATCCCCCGCTCACCCATCCCGCCAGGGCCGGCAAATGCCGGATTGGTGAAGGCGGGAATAATGGGAGAAGCAGCTAGTATCAAAGCAAGAGCTCCCGGCAAGAAGGACAAAGCGTTCATCTTCTTCATATCTGAGAAAATTATAGATTTTAGGTGTGTGGCAACAACGCATTTGTTTGTTGTGTAAGGTTAGACTAGAGAAGGGTGAGAGCGGTTCACTGCCGGTTAAAATCCGGATTCGACCCCTCAACTGTCACAAGGACTGTTCTAACCACCGCCGGTCTGGACTCAGCACTGGCCGGTTAAAGCGGGACTAGCGCTTCTGGTGTTTGACAGGGGGACAGCTATATCCGGCTCCAGAGCTCGCCGGCTCCCCTGGGCTGCGCCCAGTGCCACAAGTGCTGGACCGGCACCGCTCAGCCGCTTTAGGACTTACGCACAACCATGAAAGAAACCGGGTTTCTGGTTTGATACCCTGCAATGAAAGTCAAGGAGTCTGGTTCAGAAACCCGGTTTCTGCGTAAGTCCTACGCTTGTTAAATTCTCTGCCCGTATGAGCAGGGTGCGTTGCGCCGGAGGGAAACGCACCCCCCAACCGGCTGTGACTCGCCCCGGCTGTGACTCGCCCAGTTTTATGGTATTGTGGCCACAGGCTAGGACATTATTTTGATAGGTTGGAGGTGCCGGCAGATTTTTCCCGGCGAACTTCGCCTCACATAGGATGGGCGGGGCGAGCACGGTGCCATCGGCACTACAAGACTATTTTCAAGTCAGGTGAGCGTCCCGATTATGTAGGGGCGAAGCATGAGGGCGAATAATCTCTCGGTCAAAACCAGCAATTGATAATCCTCATGCTTCGCCCTCACCAGGGTAGTTTCAAAAAGGGGATGCTCCCCAAGTCAGAGCCTCCAGATTGCGTTCCCAGGTTCTGCTGGGAACGAGAGATAGAGATGGATAGTGTAAATTTAATGCGCCATAGCTTATAAGTGATTTCTCTCGCAGTCCTCGGACTTCCAAAACTTAGCAAATGTTTTTTCTTTTCGCTCCACGCAGCAGGAGACAAAATCGCTCACGCCATCAAAGAAAGAGTTGCAGTCATCGAGCCACTCACTATAGGCCCAAGCAAACACAAAAACACAACCTACAACAGTCACCGATATTAAAGACAAGCAAAACAGACGCCCGAACCGAATATCTTTTATGTTCGTATCAGATAATTTTTCGCTTTCATATCTGTACTTATCACTAATCTTAAGTGCCTCAAGAAGTGCTTGGCGGGCTGTGCTGAATCGCTCTTCTATGGCTGGTTCTACTAGGGTTGCAATCCAGCAGTAAAACTCGACATTTAGGCTAACTTTGTCGCTAAATTCAATGCGCAAATTACTCTGTGGCAAGTCTGCCGGCGCAATACCGGTTAACAAATGAATCAGGGTGGCTCCCAGCGCGTAGAGGTCAGATGCCGGTACGGCTTTTCCCCAAAATTGCTCCATCGGCGCGTAACCGGCGGTGCCCACAACGGTAAAGGTGACGCCCTCTGCAGCGGCTTTGTCTCGCACAGCACCAAAATCTACCAGATAGATTTTGCCATCTTTTCCCCATATGAGATTGCTGGGTTTGATGTCGCGGTGCAGCACCGGCGGGCTGAGTTCGTGCAAGTAAATCAAAATCTCCAGCACTTGAATGGCAATTGAGCGCACCTGGGATTCTGTAAAGCGTTCGCCCCTATCTAGTTGCTGTCGCAGGGATTCGCCCGGAATATAGTTCTGCACTAACCCAAACCAGGGCAAACCCTCACCCTCTCGCTCATCCAGGGAAAAATAATCCCGATAGCGGGGAATCCGGGGGTGATTCAGCTGTTGGAGAACTTTCGCCTCCCGCTCAAATAGTTTGAGTTCGTCCCACTGCATCTGGGGGCTAAAAGCCAGCAGCTTGACAATTACCTGTTCATGTGCTTCCAAATCGTCTGCCAGCCAAGTTTGCCGGCTGGCATTTTGTCCTAATTGATGTTTGATTTGGTAGCGTTGGTTTAATACCTGTTGTGTTTGCAGCATGATTAATTTTTCCTTTGTCAGTTGTCCTTTTCCTTTGTCATTTGTCCGTTATGAGACGCGATAAATCGCGTCTCTACAAGAGGAGCAGACTCCCCTTCCAGCCTCCGCCTGGGAATGCCAGCCGTGAGGCTCCGCCTCAAGGTCACTCATCTTTCAGAAAGCCAATTTTCTATCTCTCCTACTAACCAGTTGCGTTCGGCGTCATTCAAATTCATGCAGCAGCAACTGATTTAATTTATCTCGCACTCTCCCCAACTCTCTGTTGATAGATATCCATAACTGACACAGCCCAACAAAAAACCCAATTACAAGAAAAAACCAAATTATCTCGGCTATAAAAAAATAAATATTCAGCGATGTCACGCTCACAAAAAAAGCCAATATCGTCCTAAATAGCGCCGGTATTCCTAGCAACAGTACCCCTATTGCTATACTCACTATCAGCAGATTTATAAAGAACTGCCATAGCAGCAAGCATGCCAACAGCATCACTCTCCAAAATATCCTAAATACGCCTCCTATCAATATCCTCTGCGGTGGAATTACAATCCTCAAATGACTCGCAGAGTTGCTCAGCTGAACGCGGCTACCGGCAGGCTTGGGGATTGTTGGCATCTGGCGGCTTTTACAACCGGCTTTCAGGTACTCAAGCGCCTGTCGGGCGCTGCTGAATCGCCGCTTGAGGTCTGGCTCTGTCAGGTCTTCAATCCAGCGCACAAAATTGCGATTGACGCTCACCCTGTCCCTAAATTCAATGCGCAAATTCTTCTGCGGCAAATCTACCGGTGGGGTGCCGGTGAGCAGGTGGATAAGGGTGGCTCCCAGGGCGTAAAGGTCGGATGCCGGCACAGCGCGTCCCCAAAATTGCTCCACCGGCGCGTAACCGGCTGTCCCCACAACAGTAAAAGTGGCTCCCTCTACCGCTACCGGATCTTGCACCGCACCAAAATCAACCAGATAGACTTGCTCATCTTCTCCCAAAATCAGGTTACTCGGTTTAATGTCGCGGTGTAGCACCGGCGGGTTCAACTCGTGCAGATAAGTCAGGATTTCCAAAATGCCGGTGGCAATTGAGCTAACCTGGACTTCCGTGAAGTGCTTGCCGGTGTCTAATAGCTGTTGCAGGGATTCACCGGCAATATAATCGTGCACCAGCCCAAACCAGCACAGCCCACTGCCGGCTTGTTTGTCCACCGAAAAATAATCCCGATAGCGAGGAATCTTGGGATGGGACAGCTGTTTGAGGACTTGAGCTTCCCGCTCAAACAGTTTCAACTCCTCCCACTGCATTTGCGGGCTAAAAGCCAGAAGCTTGACAATCACCGGCTGGTGTGATACAATGTCATCCGCCAGCCAAGTTTGACGACCGGCATTGTGTCCTAACTGCCGGTGGAGTTGATAGCGCCCCTGAAACACTTGTTCAGCTTGCAGCATCTTGCAGGCATTCCTTACCAGCTTTATCTATTCCAATCTAGCCTGCCCCTGGCGATCTGTTACTTAAATTTTCCTTAAGAAAAGTAGGGGGCGTGACGCTTTGAGGAACGCTGCGGGGGAATTTCACTTCAGCTCCTCACCCCACCAGCGTCAGAGGACTAAAGCCCTCACTACAAACAGGATTGGCCATCAGGGTTTCAGAAAGCCGGTTTCTTAAAGAAACCAGCTTTCTGGAAGTTGGTGAAGGAGCCAGAAACCGGGGGCGGCCACGGGGGGCCGCCCCTACAGGCCGCGTGCCATTATATAGCGTTTCTCACATAGCGTGCGGTACATTTTTCGCTTTCGCCCTCTATCGGGGAGGGGAGACGCGATTTATCGCGTCTCTACAAGAGGAGAACCATCTTAGCACACTTATTTGAGAACCGCTATATATCAGCTTTCCCAGTTTTAAAAACCCTGTTTATTACCCCCTGCCGGTCTTAAAGAAACCCGGAAACTTAAAGAAACCGGGTTTCTGGAAACTTTCACCGGCACGCTCAGTTATTTCCAGCTGTCCCAAGACTGATTGAAAATCGAAGTATTGGGAAAAGCAACTGGATTGCCATTGCTTTGCAGGCGCTGCTGCAGGGCGAGCAGGGAAGGATCGGAGACAGGGAAGGACTGCACCATCTGGTAAGGCATTTTGCCGGTTTCCAGAGCAAACGCCGCCGCAGTGCCGGCTGCAGCGCCGGCGGACCACTCAAAAGAATGCACCCGGTAGGCGGCGGCGGCGATGTGGGATGTGGCGATACTCTTGCCGGCAACCAGCATATTGTCAATTTTCTGGGGAATCATCGCCCGCAGGGGAATTTGGAACGGATACGCCGTACCGGCACCCCGGCGTTCGCCCTCGCGCTCTTTATTGCCAGCTGCTTCCGGGGGGCTCCCCTCCATACAGGGGTGAAAGTCAATTGCGTAGTGCCCAATTCCCACAGAATCCGGGTAGATAGTCGAGCGGGTGCGCTGCTTAGTGTCCTCCACCGGCAGCTTGTCAGTTATCACCTTTAAGGCGTCCAAACCGGCAAGCCCCTCCCACAAGCCGCGATACAAGTCAGGCTCCAGGTTCGCGCGATACCACTCCTCCTCCTTCCGGAAGTCTTTGCGAGAGATATCCACTTCCCACACCATAAACCCTTGAGGCTGTCCTGGCGAGGGCCGGCCAATTATCCGCCGTCCTTCGCGCATATACGGATATTTAGACAGTCCGTGCGCCGTTCCCATCGGAGTGTCGAACCCAGCTAGGAAGCGGTTGTTGGGTTGCGGCTTTTTGACGCCATCACCCAGCTGGGAATCAGTCGTGCCGGCGACGAGCCAGTAAAAAAAGCCGAGCGCCTTTTCTTCAGCTTTGCGCAAGCTTTCCACCCGCAATCCGCCCATCCAGCCTCCGGGCTGCAGCTGGCTGGTTGCTTGCAGTTGCTCGCGGGTGTATATTAGGTTATCTGCCTCAGTTCCTGGCCGGTAGTCGTTGCCCCACGTCCAGTTTTGCATGGAGATGTCGCCCGGATAGATAGGGTACTTCCGGGGGTCTGGCGGCAGTGTTTCATCCGGCTTCACGCTCCAAATGCGCCGGTAGGTGAAAACTAGGGGAAAACTCGCCAGCCGCTGCAATTCGTAGCTGTAATAGGACGCATATTGTGGATAGAAATTCGGCATTTTGTGCTGCTGGGGTTCCGCCGTGGCTTCCATCGCAAAGGTATAGGTAAAGCCCTGAGTGCAGTAGGGGTCGGCGGTTTCGCTGGAAGAGGAGGGCTCCAAGCTGGATCGAGGGTCAATACCCAGCCGGTAGGGAACGTCAGCGAGGGCTACGAGTTCGCCGGTTTCTGTGGCGTCCACGACGTACCAGTCAGCGGGTTTCTGAGCCGGTCTGTCAGTTTTCAGCGGCGCGAAGCGGATAATGGTTTTGTCAAACCGGCGCGAATTCTCGTAGCGATAGGCGTCTTCGATGGTTTGAGAGAGGGGTTCGGTATTCAGAGGGGGTGCGCCGGCTGCCGGTTGGTGCCCGATGGCAATCGCGCCGGCAATCTGCTGCCGGGAGGGGCTAATTTCCAGTTCCTTTATGACAGTGTTAGGATACCATTTTAGCTTGCCTTTGCCCTCTTTGGCAGCATCTTTCAGAATCTCAAACAGCAATTTGTGCCCGTCGTGGGGGAGAAAACAGGACTCACTCACCCAACAAGCCCCCGGATTGAGCCGGTCGTAGCGCTCCTTAAGGAGCTGTCGAAATTTCAGGTAGCCGCGAGGGTAGAACAGCAGCTGGCGCTGGGTGGGGCGTTCGTCGAGGGCGGAAGTTCCTTGGGATGAAATTTGGCCCCCCACCCAGTCGGTGATTTCGGTCATGCAAACCGTGCGACCGGCAAGCAAGCCTTCATAGGCGGTGGCTGCGCCGGCGAGCCCTCCGCCCACCACTAATATCTCGCAGGTTTCTTGTCTGTCGGGGGTGCGGGGGGGGGTGGCTGTGGCTGCGGGGATGAATGACACCAGCCAAGTGAAGCCCAGGGTGAAACTGATCAGTGATTTGCCGGTGGTTTGCCTGCTCGCTGCGTGCATGGTAAAGAGTCTGCTCGTTAAGTATATCCTTCTGGTCAAGACGCCATTGATGGCGTCCGCGACAGACGCCGGTAGCGCCCAAATGCTCATTCTGAAGCATACGGACGCCTATTTGTAGCCCCCGGATAGTGAAAGATCCCGATTGCGGTCAAGCCTGGAGGCCCAAAATCGGAATTTTTCCCCTGCTGTCCGAGCCCTGGCGCTCTTATCTAGCCGCACCGGCAAGTTTCAAAGCAGCTTCCCACTCCCAGGACTGTCTGCGCAACCAAACTTCCTGTTTCGGGAGCAATGCTAACTAATATCCGTAGGATTGCGGATGAAAAATCTGAAAATTTGATTTATTGGCGCGACGGTTTTCTGTTTTAAGGAGGGTAGGGGTAGCGCCACTCTGGCCTTAACCTAGCCCGGGGGGAGAAAATATAAAATTTTTCCCTAACTTTCCTGAATACTTTTTGGAAGGGGTGAAAGCAACTAGCAGCAAGCTGAGACAAATAAGGAGTCATTTAAATGGCAACCTGGACAGGAACAAGTGCTGCGGATTCCTATTACTATAAAAGCGCAGAATCCATCGATATAAATGGTTTTGGCGGTAATGATACGCTGTTTGGCTATACCGCTAACGACACGATTCGCGGAGGTGACGGCAATGACCTTATAGATGGTTGGTCTGGGGACGACTATCTGTGGGGCGGCAATAATGACGACACGATATTGGGCAACATTGGTAATGACCGGGTGTGGGGCGATGCTGGGAACGACAGCCTGTTAGGAAATTCTGGTGATGACCTGCTTTATGGCGGACTCGGTAACGATACCCTTGATGGCGGCACTGAGAACGACGAACTGTACGGCCACGAGGGGAATGACCTGATGTTGGGCGGCGATGGCAACGACCAGCTATGGGGTCACGAAGATAATGATACCCTATCAGGAGGTGCTGGTAACGATAACCTGGTGGGCGGAACTGGTAACGACAGCCTGGATGGCGGCACTGAAGACGACAAACTGTGGGGGGATGCGGGAAACGACATCCTGCTCGGCGGAACTGGTAACGACAGCTTGGATGGCGGCACTGAAAACGACAGCCTCCTCGGCGGTGCGGGTAAAGACAGCATGCTGGGCGGTGATGGGAACGACACCCTTGATGGCGGTACTGAAGACGACATCCTCGATGGCGGTGCCGGTAACGACAGTATGCTGGGCGGTGCGGGTAACGACAGCCTGCTGGGCAATGCCGGTAACGACAGCATGCTGGGCGGTGATGGCAACGACACCCTGGATGGTGGCACTGAAAACGACAGCCTCCTCGGCGGTGCGGGTAACGACAGCCTGCTGGGCGGTGCGGGGAACGACACGCTTGATGGCGGTACTGAAGACGACATCCTCAATGGCGGTGCCGGTAACGACAGTATGCTGGGCGGTGCGGGGAACGACACCCTGGATGGCGGTACTGAAGACGATATCCTCGATGGCGGTGCCGGTAACGACAGCCTGCTGGGCGGTGCGGGGAACGACACCCTCAATGGCGGCACTGAAGACGACATCCTCGATGGCGGTGCCGGTAATGACAGCATGCTGGGCGGTGCGGGTAACGACATCCTGCTGGGCAATGCGGGTAACGACAGCATGCTGGGCGGTGATGGCAACGACACCCTGGATGGTGGCACTGAAGACGATATCCTCGATGGCGGTGCCGGTAACGACAGCCTGCTGGGCGGTGCGGGGAACGACACCCTCAATGGCGGCACTGAAGACGACATCCTCGATGGCGGTGCCGGTAATGACAGCATGCTGGGCGGTGCGGGTAACGACAGCCTGCTGGGCAATGCGGGTAACGACAGCATGTGGGGCGGTGATGGGAACGATATCCTCGATGGGGGCACCGAAGACGACAAATTGTGGGGCGATGCGGGTAACGACAGCCTGTTAGGCGGTGCTGGTAACGACCTGCTTTATGGCGGACTCGGTAACGATACCCTTGATGGCGGCACTGAGAACGACGAACTGTACGGCCACGAGGGGAACGACCTGATGTTGGGCGGCGATGGCAACGACCAGCTATGGGGTCACGAAGATAGTGATACCCTGTCAGGCGGCGCGGGTAACGATAACCTGCTGGGCGGCACTGGTAACGACAGCCTGGATGGCGGCACCGAAGACGACAAACTGTGGGGCGATGCCGGTAACGACAGCATGCTGGGCGGTGATGGGAACGACACCCTCGACGGCGGCACTGAAGACGACTTCCTCGATGGCGGTGCCGGTAACGACAGCATGCTCGGCGGCGATGGGAACGACAGCATGTTGGGCGGTGATGGCAACGACACCCTTGATGGCGGCACTGGAAATGACAGCTTGTGGGGCGATGCGGGTAACGACAGCATGCTGGGCGGTGATGGCAACGACACCCTGGATGGCGGCACTGAAGACGACATCCTCGATGGCGGTGCGGGTAACGACAGTATGCTGGGAGGCGATGGTAACGACAGCATGTTGGGCGGAACGGGTTCCGACAGCCTGAATGGCGCAGATGGAAATGACACACTCATTGGCGCAACGGCTACTGCTATCAATGGGGAGGTTGACACTTTAACTGGTGGGCTGGGGGCAGATACTTTTGTGCTGGGCGATTCCACCGGCGTCTTCTACCAAGACGCTACCTCCTGGGCAATAATTCAAGACTTTGTGGTGGCTGAAGCCGATAAAATCCAACTGAGTGGAACTGCAAGTGACTACTCGCTGTTCTCTGGATTAGCTCCTAATACCGGCAGCTCCACCGTTGCAGACACTTATATTATGAAGGGCGCTGAACTCATCGGTGTCTTGGCTGACCAAACAGCGGTGTCTCTGGCAACAGATTTCACATTCGTCTAGGCTTTCGCTTGCGAAATGACTGTGTGAATTAGGTGGGTTGGGCAGCGCCCAACCTGCTGCTCTGGACACACTCACTCACCCCCCCGCTCAGCAAAACTGAGAGGGGGTTTTTTCTTGCCGGGGCTGCTGCCAGTACCCGCCGGGAAGGGCGCTCCCAGGGCGAACTGCCGGCGGACAGTTTGTAGTTGGGCTAATGCCCCAAAGTTTGTAGGGGCGGGCCCCCTAAGCTGTTAGGCTTTTAACCTGCTTTTCCGTTGAAAGGGGCAGAGCCTCCTGATTGCCTTCCCAGCTTTATCTGTGAGCGTGAAAATAGAGATGCGTAGTGCAAATTGAATGCGCCATAGCTTCAACCCGCCCCTAGGAACGGTGGGGCTAAAGCCTAACTACAAACGGTGGGGCTAAAGCCCAACTACAAACGGCACACCGGCGCGGGGATGTGCTAGAATAGAGCGTTGACCTTTAAGCCGCCTGCCAGCCCCAGCTCTTAAAGCCACTGCTTGTTCCAGAGGAAAGGAGTGGTTTTTGCGGAGGCTGCACGGCAAATTCCGTGACTCGGAAGTTTATCCCGTTACAGCTTCATTTTATGAACGATTCGATTCGCTTCCTCATGTGCCCCCCCGACCACTACGATGTGGATTATGTGATTAATCCGTGGATGGAGGGAAATATCCACAAGTCCTCGCGGGATCGGGCCGTCGAGCAGTGGCACAAGCTTTACCACATCCTCAAAGATCGCGCTGTGGTCGATTTAGTCAGCCCCCAGCAGGGTTGGCCAGATATGGTATTTACGGCAAACGCGGGTCTGGTACTGGGAGACAATGTGGTTCTCAGCCGCTTTTTGCACAAAGAGCGACAGGGGGAGGAGCCGTTCTTCAAAGAGTGGTTCGAGTCCAAAGGCTACACGGTACACGAACTGCCGAAAGACTTGCCCTTTGAAGGAGCGGGCGATGCGCTGCTGGATCGCGAGGGGCGGTGGCTGTGGGCGGGATACGGCTTCCGCTCGGAACTCGACTCACACCCCTATCTGGCAAAATGGCTCGACATCGAAGTGGTGTCCCTGCAGCTGGTCGATGAGCGCTTCTATCACCTGGATACCTGCTTCTGTCCCCTGACCGGCGGCTATTTGCTCTACTACCCGCCGGCGTTTGATTTCTACTCCAACCGCATCATTGAAATGCGGGTTCCGCCAGAAAAGCGGATTGCTATTGGGGAGGCGGATGCGGTGAACTTCGCCTGCAACGCCGTCAACATCGACAAAATCGTGGTGATGAACAAGGCGAGTGACGAGCTGGTGGCGCGTCTCGCCGCAGTTGGGTTTGAAGTCGTCGATACGCAGCTGACGGAATTCCTCAAAGCAGGGGGGGCTGCGAAGTGCCTGACGCTGCGGGTGACTGAGCCGGTGATCGCAGAACACCACGCCAATGTGGCAGTGGAAAGCCGCATCGTTCGCCTGGAAGGGCACCTGCTGGACACGGGTTTGATCAGCCGCGCCTTGGACAGGATTATGGAAGCTGGGGGCAGCTTCCAAGTGCTGAATTTCAATTTGGGAGAGCAAAAGCAAAGCACTTCCTCTGCAGAGGTGAAGGTGTCCGCTCCTTCCCACGAGGTAATGGAAGAGATCCTCTCCGGGCTGATCGATTTGGGCGCGGTAAATCTGCCTGAAGACGAGCGCGACGCTAAGCTCGATCCGGTACTGATGGCCGGTGTGGCTCCCGATGATTTCTATGTTAGCACTATCTATCCGACTGAAGTGCGGGTGAGCGGACAGTGGGTGCGGGTGCAAAATCAGCGCATGGATGGGGCAATTGCCATCACCCACACCGCTTCTGGGCCGGTGGCTCGCTGCAAACTCCTGCGGGATTTGCAAGTCGGGGAAGGTGTGGTGGTGGATGTGGCTGGCATCCGCACCGTGCGCAAACCAGAATCTCGCGATCAGCGCAACAGCCAGGAATTCAGCTTTATGTCGGGAAGCGTTTCCAGCGAGCGCCGCGTGGAATTGGTGGTTGAGCAAGTGGCGTGGGAATTGCGGCAAATCCGGGATCGCGGCGGCAAGGTGGTTGTGACAGCTGGGCCGGTGGTCATCCACACCGGCGGCGGGGAACACCTGTCTCGCCTGATCCGGGAGGGCTATGTGCAAGCGCTCTTAGGCGGGAATGCGATCGCCGTCCACGACATGGAGCAAGCGATGATGGGCACCTCCTTAGGCGTCGATATGAAGCGGGGGGTTGCGGTTCGCGGCGGACACCGGCACCACTTGAAGGTGATTAACACCATCCGCCGGTATGGCAGTATCGCTGCTGCTGTCGAGCAAGGCATCCTCACCCGTGGCGTCATGTACGAGTGCGTGAAAAATAACGTGCCCTTCTGCCTTGCCGGCTCCATCCGCGATGATGGCCCACTGCCAGACACCGAGATGGATCTGATTAAGGCGCAAGAAGAGTACGCCCGCCTGTTGCGAGGGACAGAGATGATTTTGATGCTGTCCTCGATGCTGCACTCGATCGGCGTGGGCAATATGACACCGGCTGGGGTGAAGATGGTGTGTGTGGATATCAACCCCGCAGTGGTGACAAAACTCAGCGATCGGGGTTCAATTGAATCCATTGGCGTGGTTACGGATGTCGGCTTGTTCCTCAGCTTGCTGGTGAAGCAGCTGGATCTGCTGACTGCTCCTTACCCAGTTACTGCGCCTGTGTAGATGTTTGCGGGGCGGGCGAGAAAGCCCGCCCTTTATGTTTATTTTTGCTCGGCTCAATCAACCGCTGGCTTCGATGCCGGTGCTGTGCTATAATTAGCAAGGGCAGAGTCAAATCTGGTGGAAGGAAAAAAGATGACTCAGGAATTAATAGATCTCAGAAATAGCATTGTAGAAGGGCGCTACGCAGATGCTTTGGCAATCGTGGGCGATATAGAAAGCATGAGCAAACAAGCAATTCTGCGGAATATCCAATCCTTTTTAATCAGGCTGATGGTTCACTTGATTAAAAACCTAGTTGAGCGCCGCTTAACCAATTCTTGGGCGGCTTCAATTGAAAATTCAGTTGTAGAAATTCAAGAGCTAAATATCAAAGAAAATCAAACTTCTTACTACATCAAGCCGGATGAATGGGAGCCCTTTCTTGAAAAAGCAATTGAGTTAGCGATTCGTCCTGCGAGTCTGGAAGTGCTGAATGGACGCCTGAGTCGCGCTCAGCTGTCAGAGATGCTGGATAAACCGCAGCTCATACTGACTGCAACTAGGTTGCTCGCTCTGACATACAGCCACGCAGCCAAGGAGCTGCCGGCTGTCATCGATGAGTCTTTAGCTCAGTTACCTGGGGGTGAAGAGTGGAATATAGAAAATTAGAGGTAAAGAAAGGCGAACCACCTTATTATTATATCACAAACGCTTTTCTGGGGTACGAATGCAAGATTGGCGTGAGTCTGGTAACATTCAGTTTAGCTCAAGCGGTTTGTAGTTGGGCTTTAGCCCAAGCGGTTTGTAGTTGGGCTTTAGCCCTACAGCCCCTGCGGTGACGCCCAAATTCCCCACTTCCTAAAAGCGCCGCACCAGTTCCTGCTGAAAGACTTGCACAAAGCCGATCGCTAGCTGAATCACCGGCCAGCCGGCCAAACAGATGACCCCAGAGACAAGAGTGGTAATATCCAACCCTTGGCGGACAGCAACAATCACAGCCAGCAAACTCCAGACAGATAATATCCGCTCAATCGGCTGTCCCAGAAACGGAACCAGCGTTAAGAAATTCAGCACTTGCGGGGCGTAGGCAAAGCCAATAGGAATCAGCAACTCTTCATAGGTGACGTGATTCGGTTTCAGCCACTGCCCTATCTTGGCAATAGTTCGCGTCCAGAAAAAATAGCCTCCCACCACGCTGAGGCCATCCAGCAGAAGTGCTACAGGCAGGACAGGGAGAGGTGCCAAATTAATCAACAAGATGACCGCGCTGCCCAGCATGTGGGAGAGTGCGGCTAAAATGACTATCCTTCGGGCTATCCGGCGGTTGCCATAAGTATTTCTAGCATTGTCGTAAAAATGTCCATCCAAAGCCAGTGCGCTCCTGAGGGTGGCTCTGAAACTTACTCTTGACTCTCCGTCACTCATGTTGCGTCCCTGCCGCTGACAGCTATTGACAAATTCGATCTTCTAGTATATCAGTAATACAACTAGCGCAAAAAAGTCAGCCAACCTCGCCGGTGCGATTGACTGACAAAAATACCTTTACGCAGGGAAGGTTATGAAATGTTTAAGGTAACAGGGCGCATACTTCTGTGGCTGAGGGAGAAAACCTGGAATGTGTTGATTATCGCCGGCATCGCACTCCTAATTTCGGGAGCGCTATCGCCGTTGGGAACTCTGGTGTGGTGGCTGAGGGAAGGAGCGGAGAGTTTGGGGTTGAGGAAGAACCGGCCCCAACTCCCGCCAGCCCAAAAGATAGCAAGGACTGCAGTAAAATCTGCCCATAAAAATTGTTATATTATCTTTCTACCCGGAGTGGGGGATTTTTCTGCCGATGAATTAGATCCGGGTGAGACCTTTTTTCTAAATCACTTGCAGCAGCTTCATCCGAACTGCGTAACGGTTGCGGATGTTTTTCCCTACTCAGCGGCGAACAAGAGTCTGGGAGGAGATCGACTGATGGCTCCCCTGTGGCGCTTTGCCCATCACCCAAAAGCAGGGTTAGAAATCATTAGTGTGCTGATTCAAATCCGCAATCTCTGGCGGTTCGCAATTTCCGCAGATCCTCGCTACGGGCCGGTTTACAATCAGGGGATTGCAAAGGCAATTGTCAGCCGGATGAATGCCAAGGCTCCCCTGCCGGCTCCCTCCGAGCGACCGCTTAAAATCATTCTTCTCGGTACGAGCGGTGGCGTGCAAGTTTCCCTGGGCGCAGCCCCTTATCTTAAGAAATGGCTAAACGCAGAAATCACTGTCGTTTCTCTGGGGGGTGTCTTTCACGGAACCAATGGATTTAATGCGCTCCAGCAGATGTATCACTTGCGAGGCGAGCGAGACTCGATTCAGAATATAGGCGGCATTGTGTTTCCGACGCGCTGGCTGTGGAACATGGCTTCTCCCTACAATCAAGCGCGTCTGCACGGGCGCTATAAAGAAATTAACATTGGCCCGCAAGCCCATGATGGCCCTAAAGGTTATTTGGGTGAAGAAATTTGGAGAAAAGACGGCACCACCTATGCCGGTTTAACACTCGAAGCAGTTAACAAACTTCCGATTTGGGATAGCAGTAGGGTGCGTTAGCGGCGGCACCTAAACCCGCCCCCACACTCGCCGCCGGTTGGCTTTGTAGGGTGAGTTGGTAATTTATAGCGTTTCTCATATTAGTGAGGGACTGAGAAACCCGGTTTCTTAAAGAAACCGGGTTTCTGGGCCATAGCTCATCCAACTGAGAACCGCTAGAGAAACCTGGTTTCTTTATTTACTTAAATTTTCGGGAATTGGCAACCCACTCAACGATGCCATCCGCAAGCGCTGCCGCCAATTTTTCCTGCTCCTCCGGATTCACAATCCACTCAAACTCAATCGGATTAATCATAAACCCCAATTCCAGGAGGACAGATGGAGCCACTGCCGGACGAGTCAGGGCAAGATTATTCCAAAACACACCATAAGAAGGCCGGTCCAACTTGTCCACCAAATAGTTGTGCAAAAACATCGCCAAGCTTTCGGCTTGCGGCTGATACCAAAACGTGCCTATACCTTTCGTGTTCATCGCATCGCCGCTATCGGGCAAAGCATTATAGTGCAGGCTAATAGAAAGGTTTGGCTCCTGTTTCTCAATCATCACCACCCGGTCTTGGGGATACAAATCATCATCCCCTTCCCGCGTCATAAACACCGTCGCCCCGCGCTTTACCAGCTCATCTCGCAAGAGCTTCGACACAATCAGGGTCACGTCTTTTTCCGGATAGCCATTCGGCCCTTTTGCACCGAGGTCTTCCTTGCTGCCGTGCCCCGGATCGAGCATAATCTTAACACCGGCAAGCGGCTGAGATCTGCTGCCTTTTGCCGGCGGGTGCCGCAAAGACAGCACCAAAGTCGTGCCCTCGTACCGCAATTTGTACCCCCACTGCTGCTGCGATTTGAGATTAAACGTATATTCCACTTGTCCGGGCGTAACCTGCTGCCAGTCGAGGCGAGAAATCACGGGGTTATTATCGAGGCGAATGGTGTCCGTTTGGGCGGTGGTGTTGTGCAGCGTCAGCTTCAGGGTGCTGGTGCCTTGGCGCACACTCACCGGCACCGGCACCTCCAGGGGGAATCTCACCTCTGTGGCGTCGCCAACCTCACGGGAAGCGATGCCGCGAATCAGGGATCGAGGCGGAACCCCACCGCTGAAGGTGCGCACTTCCTTTTGATTTATCCACGCGCCGTAATCCAGACGCACCCACTCGCCCTCGCGCCCAGTAATCGCCCCCTGCGTGCCTTTGGGCAAAGGAGTCAGGCGAGAATAGTCGGAACTCGGGCCGGTTCGCGCCACACCGGCATCTGCTGTCACCTCGGCAATCTCCACCGGCAGCGGCGACATCACCGAAACTTTCCCCGGCCCTACCTGGGTTTTTGTCTGGCCATTGAGCGCCAGCTGGAACTCGGGTTGGCCCAAATCCCCCGCTGCTGCCGGTGCCACCGCACACCCCCGGTACTCTCCAGCTGATGTGACCGGCTGATTTTGGCCCGTGAGCACGGCGTTATTTGCCGGCAGCGCTGCTTGCGACTGCGGTATCAGGGGAATGGTTAAATTGCCGAGGCGCACGGAAACCGTAGCGTTTGCCGGTGCCACCGCGCCAAAACAAATCAACTCCCCCGGCATTCTGGCAATATCGGCTGCCGGTGTGAGAGAATTTTCTCCAAACCCCAGCCCCACAGGCAGCACCGGCGCTGCCGACTCCCGCGTCACCTTAATTTTGAGTTCCTGGTTTTCATACCGCAGCGTAAATTCATTTTCTCCCAGCTGCAGGGGAAAAGTGGGGGCGAAATGGCCGGCCCGACTGCGCTCAATCGCCTTGCCATTGACCAACACTTCCCCATTTGGCGGCGCTGTGCCTATCAGGAAAATCCGGTCTGATACAGTCTTGTGGTCAGCCGGTGGGTACGCCACAAAAAGCGGTTGTTCTGCCCGAACTTGTTCTGCCCGAACTGGAGACATAATTACAGACCCTAACAACAAACTCAATGCTATAATTTTTCGCATTCCGCCCTCAAGCTACTTAAACCTTAAAACCCAAAATTTGCCTTTTTTCTGCCTCGGGCTGTCATCCGCTGACCTCACCAGGCTGAAGCTGATTATACACCCTGAGGGTGTCAGTGTCCGGAGTGCAATCGGTTTTTAGTTGCTAGGGGAGGGTGCGCCGGCGAGACGCCGGTGCTGCGGTTCTGCGAGCGAAGAGGGGATATTGGGGGAAAAAAGGATGCCGCGCCGGTGGATGTCGGGCGCTATCCCCAGACATTCTGGCGTTTTTCATATTCGTGAGGTACTGAGAAACCCGGTTTCTTAAAGAAACCGGGTTTCTGGGACGCACTTCATCCAACTGAAAAATGTAACTTTTGCTAATAGACTGGCGATTAGAAATCGCGTCTATACAGACAAAGCCCGCCTGCGCGGGCTAATTGTAAAGCGCTGCCGGCGCGTTCTACTTTGAGCGCGGATTCAGCGGATTAAAAAGTGACATGATCCCCACTACAACCATTCAGCCTCTGATGGCAACCAGTCTTTGGCCTCTTCAGGATAAGTGCCCACCTGATATTTGACCAAAGAATGCCCGCCGGCTTCTAACTGATCAGCAATTCGCAACGCTTGCAAGGCTTCGAGGGGGCTGGCAAAGCTGGATTTATCTCCGGCGCAGATATCAGCAAGTAGGCGTAAATACGCGGGCTGATTTACCTGCTGGAAAGCACTTTGATAGGTGAATTCCATCTTAGCTGGCACCAGTTGCCGCCCCGCTCCAGGTCGCTTGACAGGGAAATAAAACGCGATTCCCTCGTTGGGATAGTGCCGGAAGACTAGACGCGGCGCAATGTTGCTAAACAAGTTTTTCACTTGAGACTGTTCCCGGAATATTACTTCCATCCCGCAATATTTCTCAGGCAAGCCTTTTCCCGTTACAACTTTAATTGTAACGCCTTTCCAGCGGGGAGTGTCGCATTCTAAGGTGAAAGCTGTAAAGGTAGAAGTGGTGGGTGTTGGATAACCCTGATACTGTCCCCACACAGCTGTATCGGCATCAACTACCCGCAAACTCTGGGCGATTTTTTCCTTTTGTCGGCGGAGACTGGCAACCTCTAAGCCTTCAGGGGGCAAGTCTATGAGCAATGGGTAGCTCATGGCTAACAAGTGGGTGATCATGTCCCGTAATTGGGAGCGAATACTGTCAAAAAATGGCACTCGCTCATTAGGGACAGTAATTTTTTCGAGGGCATAAATGCGAATTCCCTTCACATTGTCTCGGTTCAACCAGGCTTCAAATGGCGTACTTAATCGAAAGTGCAGGGCATTGCTCAGGCTCTCTTTTAGGTTGAAGTGCTCAACTAAGCTGGCTTGATTCTCTATCTGCAGTTCTCGCAGCAAATTCAGCAGAGTTTGGGCTTTAGCTTGTGTGGTTGCCACAGGTTTTTCCAGAATAACTTCGCTGTCAGCTTGCAACAAGCCATTAGTGGCTATTCCCTGAATCGCCAGCGGATAGTGCTGGGGGAGTAGAGCGAGGTAAAAGCTGGTTGGGGTGTTGGGTTCGAGCGCTTCACGCAACTTTTGGTAACTCATAGGTAGCTGCTTCCAAATCTAGTGGGATGTAAACCATTGTTTGAGAGAAGGATGGCCAATTTTGCTCGATGCCTTCTGGGGCAGAGCCTTTGTCTTTCATCGCGGCGAGGGTGCGAGCGCAAAACTCTTCTTTTGACCACTGTTCTAAGCCAACAGCGATGATTTTTACCTCTTTGCCTTGCAGCCAAAGCTGATAAAGGGAAGGGATGAGGTAGAGTCTCGCAAGATTTCCAGTCGCCCCAAAAATAACGAGTTGCTTTTTCATTTGACTAGCTCCAGATTGATTGATTTGTCAGAAACCGGGTTGGTTAGCCACCCGGTTTCTGAACCTTACCCAAACCAGACTGAGACTTCGAGTTTCGCGTGCTGCTGAATTACGCTGCAAACCGCTTCATAGATGACTAATTCGCGGCTGGGGCTAGCAGAGGACTGGCTTTTTTGGTTTACCAGTTGCTTCACTTGCTCCAGCAGGCTGGATTCAGCTAAGACAGCTTTGTAATTCGGGTGGCTGGTTTCTAACACCCGCTCGATTTCGTGGGTTTGGCACTGGTTATATTCATTGGTTGCCTTCATACGCGCATCCTCCGATGCCGAAGTTACCCTTCACTGCTATTCTTACTGACCGGCAAATTTTTTGGCAATGTTTTTGCGGATAAAAGAAATAGCTGTTTTTGCTGTTGCGTAGTTTTTGTAGTTTCAGTAGGCGAAATAAAAGCTGTATTTTAAATAGGTTGTATAGCTTAAATAGGCGAAATAGTTTAAATAGTAAGGGCTTTAGTGGCTTGTCTTCCTCCTAAGAAGGAGGTATATTAAAAGGAAGCTTGAAGAAAGGCCGGTTCTCGCGGTTGGCCAAGGGGAATTGCCCCCCGTCTGGCCGGTTCGTGCCAAATCGGGTGCTGGAAACCTCTTGGTGTGGGCGATCGGAAAGGCCGGTTCTCGCGGTTGGCCAAGGGGAATTGCCCCCCGTCTGGCCGGTTCGTGCCAAATCGGGTGCTGGAAACCTCTTGGCGTGGGCGATCGGAAAGGCCGGTTCTCGCGGTTGGCCAAGGGGAATTGCCCCCCGTCTGGCCGGTTCGTGCCAAATCGGGTGCTGGAAACCTCTTGGCGTGGGCGATCGGAAAGGCCGGTTCTCGCGGTTGGCCAAGGGGAATTGCCCCCCGTCTGGCCGGTTCCTCCCCAATCGGGTGCTGGAAACCTCTTGGCGTGGGCGATCGGAAAGGCCGGTTCTCGCGGTTGGCCAAGGGGAATTGCCCCCCACTCTGGCCGGTTCCTCCCCAATCGGGTGCTGGAAACCTCTTGGCGTGGGCGATCGGAAAGGCCGGTTCTCGCGGTTGG
>NZ_KB235948.1:3104706-3174701 GCF_000332335.1 Kamptonema formosum PCC 10802
GGTTCGTGCCAAATCGGGTGCTGGAAACCTCTTGGCGTGGGCGATCGGAAAGGCCGGTTCTCGCGGTTGGCCAAGGGGAATTGCCCCCCGTCTGGCCGGTTCGTGCCAAATCGGGTGCTGGAAACCTCTTGGCGTGGGCGATCGGAAATGCCGGTTCTCGCGGTTGGCCAAGGGGAATTGCCCCCCGTCTGGCCGGTTCGTGCCGAAATCGGGTGCTGGAAACCTCTTGGTGTGGGCGATCGGAAAGGCCGGTTCTCGCGGTTGGCCAAGGGGAATTGCCCCCCGTCTGGCCGGTTCGTGCCAAATCGGGTGCTGGAAACCTCTTGGTGTGGGCCAGATCCCCCCCAACCCCCCTTAAAAAGGGGGCTTTGAGAATTCCCACCCTTTGTAGGGGCGGGCCCTTCCACCCCGGCGTTGGGGGGGATATAACTGAAAAATCTAATTTTGGAGGTGTCTGATGACTCCCGCAGAAAAGTTTATTAGCGAAATCGCCGGCGAACTGAAAACGCAGCCTGGGTATAATATAAGAGAGGAAGTGTTTTTTCCCCTGCGTTACGCGAAAAATCGCCCGGTGGCAGTTCAACACAAAACAATTGCTGAAAAGTTGATGCCACAAGATCCCCGGCTTGGGCCGGGAAAGTATGCAGCGGGAATTGGCACACACGAGCAAAATGTTCGGCGGGCGATTGTAAATAAATATGAAGAAGAGATGACAGCCGATGGGGTGGATGTTAATATCTTACTCAATGGGCAAGTAGGACAAGGAGGCATTTGGCGAACGGCTTATGAGTGGCTGTGGAAACACAAATACCCGCGCTGGCTGGAGGCGAATAGGCAATGGCTGGAGGCGAATAGCTGGGAGCTTTTGCGGGAAAAGGCAAAATCCCCTGCCAATTGGATACAGTTTAAAACAAACGAGGAGGCAGCCCAGCTAGGGGTAGATAGAGGCCCTATTCTGCCATCGGCTCCCCCTGCGGTGCAGAAAAATCCCGCAACGATTCCCGCCAACCAGTCGCTTTGGATGGTAATTGATTTAGACTTTTCTAAGTCTCCAGTGCTGTTGTTGAATCGCAGTCAAGATGGGGAATGTTTGCTCTGTCCATCTTCTGCTTATGCACCGAATGCTATTATGGAGGAACCGCCGCTTTTGCTGCCTCAAAAGGATTCTTGGGCGGCTCTGGATGAGGAAAAGACAAATTTTAAGTTTGACAAACTGGGAAAGGAGGAGTTTTTAGCAATTGTCTTGAAGCAACCTTTAAACTTACCTTGGTTGACCCCCCGTGAAGATGAAGGACTGATAGAATGGAATGGTGAGCGGATTATGGATTTATTTGACCACTTGGAACAGCCAGGGGAATGGCAGGTTTTTTATCAAAGTTTTGAAGTGGTGGAATTGAAACCCGCAGATGGGTGAGCAAGTGAAACCCGGTTTCAGACACCGGGTTTTTTTAAGAATCATGGTGTGGTGACAGCATGAAATATCTGAACCTAGAGGAAAGCGACATCGCCCTAACAGCAATTGTTGATGAGATTGCTGCTACCCTGTCTGAGGTTGTCATTATCCGTAAGGGTTTGCCAGTCGCTCGTATTGTTCACTATTCGATTCCTGAGCCGCCTGGAAAAAATTATCCCCTGCAGGGAAGTCCAATCAAAATTGCCGCCGATTTTGATGAACCGATGCCTGAACTTTGGGATGCTTTGGGAGAATGATTTTACTCGATCCTCATGTTTGGTTATGGCTACTTCACGATCCGCGTCAATTGTCGGATGCTGCACGCACAGCCGTGTAACAGCGCAACAAAAATCAGGTATCGCGTTGGGTTTCGTTGCCTCAACCCAACCTACATGAAAGAAAAACTGGAAACCAAATATGCTTATAATCTCTGCTATAAAAAAAAATTATCCCAAACTGTCTTATAGTTTACTGGAATGTTTTGCGTTAATCATTGTACTGCCAAGTGCTTTAGTCGGATTAATTCTGTTGGCTATACCATTCAAAATCGCTAGTTTTTTTAATAAAAAAGCATCTAAAAGTATTCTCAATTATTACAAAAAAATTGGTTCATACTTGAGAGATTTTTTTGTTAGCGATATTCCGCCAACAGCAGTTAGAAAAATGACGGCAGATATTTTATTGGCCTTTGGAATTGACCATTATAATAATGGTTTATTCGGCATGGCTTGGAATTGCTGGCAACAGTGTCTTAGCATTTATCAAGCTATTCAAGACCGCGAAGGGGAAGCTGATTCTCTGGGAAATTTAGGTGTTGTTTACCGCTCTCTGGGACAATATGAAATAGCCATCACCTCCCACGAACAGTCTTTAGCTATTAGTCAGGAAATCAAATACCGGCAAGGGGAGGCAAATGCTCTGGTAAATTTAGGCAATGCTTACTACTCTCTGGGAGAATATGAACGAGCCATCACCTTCTACGAACAGCATTTAGCTATTAGTCGAAAAATCAAAAACCGCAAAGGGGAAGCAAATTCTCTGAAAAATTTAGGTAATTCTTACGACTCTCTGGGAGAATATGAAGGAGCGATCGCTTTCCACGAACAGTCTTTAGTGATTAGTCAGGAAATCAAATACCGCCAAGGGAAGGCAAATGCTCTGGTAAATTTAGGCAATGCTTACAACTCTCTGGGAGAATATGAACAAGCGATCACATTCCACGAAAAGTCTTTAGCCATTAGTCGGAAAATCAAAGACCGTCAAAATGAAGCAATTTCTCTGGCAGGTTTAGGTAATTCTTACGACTCTCTGGGAGAATATGAACGAGCGATCACATTCCACGAACAGTCTTTAGCCATTAGTCGGAAAATCAAAGACCGTGAAGGGGAGGCTAGTTCTTTGATAAATTTAAGCATTGCTTGTAGCGCTATGGGACAGTATGAACGGGGGATTGATTTCTTTGAACAGTCTTTAGCCATTAGTCGGGAAATCGGATATCGCCAAGGGGAAGCTAATTCTCTGGGAAATTTAGGGATTGCTTACGGATCTTTGGGACAATATGAACGAGCCATCACTTTCTTGGAACAGTCTTTGGTTATTAGTCAGGAAATCAAACACCGCCAAGGGGAAGCTGCTTCTCTGGGAAATTTAGGGATTGCTTACGACTCTATGGGAGAATATGAACGAGCCATCACCTTCTACGAACAGTCTTTAGCTATTAGTCAGGAAATCAAATACCGGCAAGGGGAGGCAAATGATCTGGTAAATTTAGGCTCTGTTTACCGCGAATTACAACAACCAGAAAAAGCCATTCAAAACTATCGAGACTGCCTCAAAATTGCCACTCCCGAAACTATGCCACCCGTATGCTTCACAGGAGGTCGCAACCTCGGCGATACCGGCTTTCTCCAAGGCGACTGGCAACTCGCCTTAGAAGGATACGAACCGGCTATGCAAGCAGTGGAACAACTCCGCAAAGGCTCAACCACCGACAAACGCCGCCAAGAAATCATTAAAGACGCCATATCGGTTTACGCCAACGCAGTCCAATGCTACATCAACCTTAAACAATACGATAAAGCCGTCGAAACCGCAGATCGTTCCCGTTCCCGCCACCTCGCGGACTTATTTTACAGCAAAGACCTCTACCCCCAAGGCGAAATTCCCCCAGAAGTGGCAGAATACTATCGCCTGCAAGAACAAAGTAACCGTTTGCGTATTTCTGACAACGACGGGACAAAAGCATTCGCCGCCACTCGCCAAGCAACCCCCAACAGCGACGCGACGCTTAAACTGATTGAAAACTTAGAGGCACAAAAGCAGCAAGCGTGGCTGAAAATTCGCAGCAAAGACCAGGTTTTGGCCGGTCAATTGCAAGCGGACCCCCTCAGCTTCCAGCAAATGCAAGCCTTAATTCCCGATACCGAAACCGCCATCGTCAATTTTTACACCACTGATAAACATACCCACGTTTTCATCTTGCGGCAAAATCAACCGCCCCAACTCCACACCTGCGAAGGACAAGGGTTTGAAACCTTGCAAAATTGGATCTTTAACAACTGGTTAACACCTTATCTGCAAAACCGAATCGTATGGCAAAGTCAAATGCGGGATTTTCTCCCGGAACTTGCCAACCGGCTGCAACTCAATCAACTGATTGCCGAACATCTCACCGGCATCAAAGAACTGATTATCATCCCGCACCTGTACCTGCATCAAATTCCCTTTGCTGCCTTACCTTTAAACAACACTCCCATTCCCCAAAGCAATACAGCCTACGACAAGACTCGCGTAAAAGCTGTCAAAAAACCCGACCCAGCCGCAGTCGCAGCCGCCAAAACCCCACCCCAACAACCCGAATACCTCAGCGATAAATTCCGCATTCGCATCGTTCCCAGTTGCCAAATTCTCAATTATTGCCACCAGCGAGGCAACCTGAAAATTGAGAATATGGGCATCGTGGAAAATGCCACCGGCGACCTCGTTTTCACCGGCTACGAGTGCGAAACCCTGGCCACCACGCACAAAGTTCCCAAAAACCGCCGCCTGCAATACCAGCAAGCGACTATCAGCAACTATCAAAACTTACTCCACCAAGTGCAAGTCCTCCATTCCAGCCACCACGCGGCTTCTAACCTCAATAATGCCCTGGAATCAATCCTTAAATTATTCGACGGCGATATCAACCTCGCTCGCCTTTTCACCTGGAGATTTCCGCAGCTAGCCGAAGTTATCCTCTCCTGCTGCGAAACCAACTTAACCCTCACCCCAATTACCGATGACCCCCTGAGTATTGCGGCTGGTTTCCTCTGTGCGGGTGCCCGAAATGTGGTCAGTACCTTATGGTCAGTGGATGACTTAGCAACCGCTTTGTTTTGCATTTTGTACTATGAGGAGAAGCGGGACAAGAGCCGGTCCGAAGCCATCCGCCAAACCCAATTTAAGCTGCGTAACTTGACAGGCGACGAATTATATGCTAAGTACAAACCGCAGTTAGAGGCTTATGTTGACCGGCAGCAATGGGGAGAAAACCAAGCCGAAATTATGGCCAATGTGCGATTGCGGTTAGAGTTCCTTCGCCGGGAAACTTTGCCCTTTGTCAGTCCCCATTATTGGTCGGGTTTTGTATCCCAGGGTTTGGCGTAGGAGAACAGCCAAAAACATCTTTTTTGCTCAATTACTTGAGTTAAAACCCTGATGTTTCTTTGGAGAACCCAAGTTCCGCTCCGCCAGCCAACAAACCTGGGCATGTTTTAAAGTCCGCGCAGGCGGACTTTGTTTGTATAGCCGCGATTTCCAATCGCCAGGCCCCTTTGCTAATGCAAAAACGAGATCCTCCCGAACGCACCGCTACTGGGCATGTTTTAAAGTCCGCGCAGGCGGACTTTGTTTGTATAGCCGCGATTTCCAATCGCCAGGCCCCTTTGCTAATGCAAAAACGGGATGCTCCCGAACGCACCGCTACAGGGGGGGTGGGTTCCGCCTTATTAATGCCCGCAACCGAATAAAAAGTGACGGGAGGCGGAACCCACCCTACTATCTTCAAAATATATAATTTAAATGCAGGAACACCTCAACCGGCCAGCTAAACAGTCTGGCCACTCCCAAAGGTGCTCTGACAAGAATGGTATCCTGTCATCTGGGTTGTCTGCCAGCAAGCGCTGACTGCGGACAGCCGGTAAAGGCACGCAGGCGCTTGGGCTGTGGCACAATGAACAGCAGGCGTAGGCGCGGAAATCTAGGCGTTTCGGAAGTTTATGACCAAGTTTGTGTTCGTCACCGGCGGAGTCGTCTCCAGCATTGGCAAGGGAATTGTAGCGGCAAGTCTGGGCCGGCTCCTCAAGTCGCGGGACTATTCCGTCTCCATCTTGAAACTAGACCCCTATATTAACGTCGATCCGGGCACCATGAGCCCCTTCCAGCACGGAGAGGTGTTCGTCACCCAGGATGGCGCAGAAACAGACCTGGACTTGGGGCACTACGAGCGCTTCACCGACACCTCCATGTCTCGCCTGAACAGCGTCACCACCGGCTCCATCTACCAAGCAGTCATCAACAAAGAGCGCCGAGGCGACTATCACGGCGGCACAGTTCAAGTCATCCCCCACATCACCAACGAAATCAAAGAGCGAATCCGCCGGGTGGCCAAAGATACCAACCCAGATGTGGTGATTACCGAAATAGGCGGCACAGTGGGCGACATCGAATCCCAGCCCTTTTTAGAAGCGATCCGGCAGTTCCGCAAGGATGTGGGGCGCAATAATGTCCTCTATATCCACGTCACCCTCGTGCCCTGGATTCCCTCTGCCGGCGAGATGAAAACCAAGCCAACCCAGCACTCCGTCAAAGAGCTGCGTTCCATAGGCATTCAACCGGATATTTTAGTGTGCCGGTGCGACCGGCCCTTGCAGCCGGGCATGAAAGACAAACTCTCAGAATTCTGCGACGTGCCGGTGGAGAGCGTCATTACCTGCCAAGATGCCAAAAGTATCTATGAAGTGCCCCTAATCCTAGAACGGGAGGGACTGGCCCAGCAAGTCCTGGAGTTGCTCCAGCTGGAGCAGCGCCAGCCCGACCTGAAACAGTGGCAAACCCTCGTAGACCGGCTGTATCGCGGCGGCGAAAAGATAGAGCTGGCCATTGTCGGCAAATACGTCCGGCTGACAGATGCCTACCTCTCCGTCGTGGAAGCCCTGCGCCACGCCGCCATCGCAATGGGAAGCGAATTCAACCTGCGCTGGGTCAACTCAGAAGACATCGAAGCGGACGGTGCCGAAGCCCATCTCCAAGGCGTCCACGGCATACTCGTTCCCGGCGGGTTCGGCATCCGGGGGGTGGATGGAAAAATTGCCGCCATTGAACACGCCCGCCAGTCCCAGATACCGTTCCTAGGGTTGTGCCTGGGGATGCAGTGCGCTGTCATAGAGTGGGCGCGTAACCTCGCCGGACTGCAAGATGCCAACAGCGCCGAGTTTGACCCCAGCGGGCGCAATCCGGTGATCAACTTGCTGCCGGAACAGGAAGATGTGGTAGATTTAGGCGGCACAATGCGCCTGGGGCTATATGCCTGCCGCATTGCGCCCGACACCCTGGCGTTCAATCTCTACCAGCAAGAGGTGGTTTACGAACGCCACCGGCACCGCTACGAATTCAACAACGCCTACCGCAACCTGTTTTTAGACACAGGCTTCGCCATCAGCGGCACATCCCCTGACGGGCGCTTGGTGGAAATCATCGAACTGCGCAACCACCCCTTCTTCATCGCCACCCAGTTCCACCCAGAGTTCCAGTCACGCCCGAGCCTGCCTCACCCGCTGTTCAAAGGGTTTGTCAAAGCCGCGATGGCCCGAAAGAAACCCGCAACAGCAGCAGCACCGGCAGTGCCAGCTGAAGTATCCTGACACAGGAATTGCGGCGGCTTTCATCTGAGGAGGTCTTGTGGCGCACTGGATCAAGATAAGTTATGAGCGGGACAAACAAGTATATGTGATCGATCTAGACCGCATCAGCGCTTTCAGCTTGTCTTGGAACGGTCGGCTAACCCTGTATTTGTCCAATCACCAAACCGGCATTGAGATTACTCAGCAGAGCGATCCAGAAGCCTACCACAAGATTCTCGACTACATCAAAGAAACCACTGGGTTTCCTTTACCTTGAATGGGGCATTGGGATTTTGGATTTTGGATTTTGGATTTTGGATTTTGGATTTTCCCGGACAATATGGCGGGGCACAGGCGAGACGCCTGTGCTACGTCAAAATTTTATTTCGTTCCCAGGCGAAATCTCCGTAGGGGCGCGTCCCGCCGCGCCCCGGTGTGCGGCGTCAAAATTAGCCTTTTTCCTCAATCTTTGTTGCTTCTTCCTTTTCCCTAACCAGCTGCCAAGCCAGTTTAGCCGCACCGGCAATCCCCGCAGAATTGCCCAACTCAGCCGTCAGCAACTGCAAACCGGGGCGGCACACCGGCAGCACCCGCCGCTCAATTTCTGCCATAGTTGCAGGGAAGAAAAACTCCGCACTAGCAGCCACACCCCCACCGATGATAATCGCTTCCGGCCCCAGCACATAGATCAGGCTGGCCAAACCGGCACCCAGCTGGTGTCCGTAAGTCTCCCAGAACTCCAAAGCTTGCCGGTTCCCCACTTGCGCCATGTGGCCCAGTTCCGCCGGCTCGCAACCCATGCGCCGGCGAATCGCCCCCACGGAGACAAACTGTTCCAGCGAACCGCGATTGCCGCTATTGCACTCCGGTCCGTAAAGATCCAGGGTGATTAACCCCAGCTCCCCGGCAGCGCCGGTGTGGCCCACAAACAGCTTTCCATCTATAATAATCGCACCGCCCACTCCCGTGCCCAAAGTCAGCACAATCAAATTGCGGAAGCGGCGACCGGCACCCAGCCAAGCTTCTCCCAAACCCGCGCAATTAGCGTCATTCGCCAGAACTGCCGGTCTTTTGGTCTTTTCTTCGAGCCAGTCAGCCAGGGGCACATCGCGCCACCCCGCCAGATTAATCGCCACTTTGGCCACCCGACCCGCCGCATCCGCCGGCCCGGGCGTCCCCACCCCTATGGCCAAGCATTGCCGGTCGGGGTCAAGTTGCTCAATTGCCTCAGCCATAACGCCCAACACAGCTGCCGGTGTGGCCGGTTGCGGCGTGGCCACACTCAGCGATTGGCTGCAATTGCCATCCGGGGTGAATCTCCCCAGCTTAATTGCTGTCCCCCCTAAATCAATTCCAATCACTTCGCCCATACTCGAACCTTTAATATCTTTTCTTCCATTGTAGGTTTAATTTTATATTTTTAACCGCAGATGAACGCAGATGTACTCAGATATAGCGTGTCTAAATCCTTCGTGTAAATTTCAGAACCCAGTTTCTTAAAGAAACCAGGGTTCTGTGCCCCTAGCGGTTGCGCAAATCATTCAGACCTGCTATAATCGTATCCAGTTAGGTTAGGACGTAGGACAGGCGTCTCGCCTGTCCCTTTTCCTACTAGCCAGTGAGATGCCTTGTCCTAAACTGACTGTTTCTTGCTCTATATAGCAGCAGTCATATTGGTTAGGACAATAGGAGCTTCGGGAGCGGGGGAGCAAGGGAGGCCGGAATGTACGTTCCCTAAATGCCTACTGCTATATAGACGTAGGGCAGGCGTCCCGCCCCCCTGAAGGTCTAATGTCCTAATCTAAGTGGATGCTACTATAATTCTGAGGTCAGCTAGTCGGCAATCCTGAAAGCCTTCAAAAACGCTTGAAAATCCTTCTCTGCCTGCCGGTAAGCCGCTGCTTTCTGGTCAAGCGCAGCCTTAGTAATTTCTCTGTCTTGGAATTGCTTTTGCGCTAATTCAAATTCCAGCTTTTTGATTTGGTAATTCTGCTGTCTCACCGTCCCTTCAACAGAGCCCACCCAATTGGTAAACCCCAGAGTTTGCGTTTCCGGGTCTGTATTGCCGGCATTCCTGAGCGCCGGCTCTCCCAGCTTAGCTTTCGCGGTTGCTGTCAGCCGGCAGAAGCTTTCTAAAGCTCCCTTAATTTGCTGGATGCGGCTCAGAGAGTTTTGCAAAGAAAACCTTTGATTGAGAGTGTCGCTGAGAGGTTCATCTGGAGAAACCGGGCGCTGGCTTAACTGCATCGCTGGGGGAGAGGCGTGCTGTGCCGTGCCGGTGGTAGCACTGACTGCCGGTTGCGCCGGCAGCTTCCAGACCGACCAAAACATCCCAGCGACGGTGAAAGGAACCAGCGCTAAAGGAATAACTGCTGCCAGAAAAGCTCGGTTGATTTGCATAGAAGACCCCCCAGAGAAATCAACTCTTAAACATTTAATTTGGTTTGTGTGGCGGCGCGGCACGTCCCTCGCTCCAGGAGGAGACAGGTAGAGGCGCGACCTGTCGCGTCTCTAGAAATAATGAGAGTGCGGGCCGTTTTGCCAGCCCCGCTAAAATAGCAAATTAGATGTGCGTAACGCGGATCGCCACCGGTCGCCTGAGTTTAGCTACAGCAGCCGGTGGCAGAATTCCAGTTATAAAGAAGAGAGAAAAGACCGGCAGTCTTCGGTAAACGAATTGAGCGGAAAGCCAGACAGGGAGAGCGAGAGACAGACAAAAAATCCCCCAATCCCCAAATCCCGGCTCCCACCTTTCCACCGGCTATTCTCGCCGCAACTTAGGATTGACGAACTCGTTCAACCCCTCTCCCACCAGCGACAGCCCCACAACCATCAGCGTCAGGGCCAAACCGGGGAATAGGGCAGTCCACCAGATGCCGGTGGGCAGCGCCTCCAGCGCTTGGCGCAAATCGTGCCCCCACTCCGCTGTCTCTTCCGGCAAACCCAAACCGAGAAATCCCAAACCCCCGAGGGTGAGAATGGCGTCAGCGGCGTTGAGGGTGAACACCACCGGCACGCTTTGAATCACGTTGAGGAAGAGGTAGCGGCTGAGAACTGTCCAAGTGTCGGCACCCATCGAGCGGGCGGCTTCGACAAACAGTTCAGTCTTGACGCTGACGGTGTGGTTGCGGACTATCCGATAGTATTGCGGGATGTAGGAAATACTCAGGGCGATGGCGGCATTGAGCACTCCCCGCCCGACGACAAAGGCCAGGGTAATCGACAGCAGCAGTCCGGGGAGGGTGTAGATGGTATCCATCAAAAACAGCAGCGCCCGGTCGAGTCTGCCCCCCACATAGCCGCTCACCATACCCAAGGGCACGCCGGCAACCAGACTGAGTGCTGTAGCCAGGATAACCACTTGCCATGCAGCTTGGCTGCCGAACAGGGTGCGCGAGAATACATCGTAGCCCAGGCCGCTGGTGCCGAACCAGTGGCTGGGGGAGGGTGGCTCGTGCAAGGGGTTGCTGAGGAATTCTGTGGGGCTCTGTATCCATCCCCGCGCCAGGAAAGTGGGAGCCAAGAGGGCGGTGAGCACGAAAAACAGGGTAATCGCCAGCCCCACCCACATCATCTGCATGGAGAGGCTGGGGCGAGCGGAAAGACGTAAAAATCGGGGCAGTTGCAGTCTGCTAGGAGCCATGAGAGTGGGGAGTAAGAACTAGGGAATGATTGTATCCTCTAGTTTCCAACCACTCGCTCAAGTTTCCCTACAGATTGCTACAGGGGGTGTGCGGTGCGTTCTCCCGGAACGCACCCTACTGCTACAGATTGCTTTCAATCAATTGCCGGTACTGGCTCTTTTGCTTGACGCCCTTGAGCTCGCCCACTTTGTCTTTGTGCTTGAAGAACTGAATGGTGGGCGTTCCGGTGACACCGGCAGCCTCGGCAATGTTTGGGTCTTGCTCAATGTCGATCTCGACATAGTGAATTTTGCCATCGAACTCATCCACAACTTTGCTCAAAATGGGCTTGAGGGTGTGGCATGGCCCACAGGTGGGTGAGGAATATTTTACCACGATCAGCCGGTCGCTATCATGGTACAGCTTGCGCAGCGCCCAGCCCCCCTCGTGCCGCGTCGAGGAGATGTTAAATGTCGCTTCTGTCTCCACCGGCTTTTCTTCAGCCGCCTTTTGAGCCGGCTTCTCAGCCTCACCGGCTTGATGGAATTCCTGCGCCAGCCCCTTCTCGGACAGCCACCGCTCGGCTAGCATCGCCGCCATGCAGCCTGTGCCGGCAGCTGTGATCGCTTGGCGGAACTCGTGATCTTGCACGTCACCGGCAGCATAAACCCCCTCGACGCTAGTCCCCACCGAACCGTGCTGGGTGACAATATAGCCCACTGGGTCGAGTTCCAGCTGCCCCTGGAACAGTTGAGTGTTGGGAGTGTGGCCAATGGCGTAGAACAGCCCCTTCACCGGCAAGTCGCTGACTTCGCCGGTCTTGCTGTTTCTCACTTTCATCCCTTGCATCAGCCCGCCTTCCTCACCGAACACATCCACCGCCTCGGTGTTCCAGTGCACGGTGATTTTGGGGTGGCTCAACACCCGGTCTTGCATGGCTTTGGAGGCTCGCATTTTGTCGGAGCGCACCAGCAGGTGCACGTGACTGGCGTATTTGGTGAGATAGATGGACTCTTCCGCCGCCGTGTCGCCGCCGCCAATCACCGCCAGCTCCACTCCTTTGAAGATTGGGGTGGCTCCGTCACAAATCGCGCAAGCTGAAACGCCCTGATTCCAGAATTTTAGCTCACTTGGCAAGCCGAGCCGTTTCGCGGTTGCGCCGGTGGCTATCACTATGGCGTGGGCTCTGACTTCTCGCTCTTGGGATAGCACAGTAAAAGGACGCTGGCTCAAGTCTACAGAAATCACATCTTCTGTGACTAGCTCAGCCCCCCACCGCGCCGCCTGCGCTTTCATCCTGTCCATTAATTCTGGCCCTGTCACCCCTTCCGGAAAGCCCGGAAAGTTCTCCACTTCGGTGGTGGTCATCAGCTGGCCACCCGGGATGCCCCCCATTTGATAGCCTTCAAACACCAAGGGCTTCAGGTTGGCCCGTCCTGCGTAGATGGCCGCAGTATAGCCGGCAGGGCCAGAACCAATAATCACCAAGTTTTCTACTGTTGGGCTTGCCATACACTAACTCAAACTCATAATGACTACGCTTAGTATACCACAACTCCCCTTTACCAGACAGCCGAACCGAGCGACGGGGGGGGTGGCCCGAGGTGCCGGTGAGCCGGCGAAACGAGAAGAAACCGGGGGTTCCCGCAGGCTGTGCCGGATAGCCTAACTGACTCACTGAATAGAACAAAGACTTTCAATAAGTGGGCTTCCTGGGAGATTGAACCTGCTAGGAAATCAACATCTAAGTCGATTAGCCGTGAAGGAGGTTTATTTGATGCACAGCAAGTTTGTCAAAGCAATCTTTGCCGTGATACTGTTTGTGGGATTTAGCTTTATGAGCTTTGATGCCGCTTATGCCGCCCGCGCCAGAGACTACAGTCCGAGCGAGTTCCGGTCTGTGTTAAATGGCTTGGGATATAACGTCACCCTGGGGGATACCCTAACAGATGAAGCCACCAAGAAAGCTATCAGTGATTTTCAGAAGGCTTACAAGCTAACGGCTGATGGCGTAGCGGGAGGGCAAACTCAGGACGTGGCAGCCGATTTGGTCAAAAATCTTCAGGGCTCGCTGAACCTGGTTGTCCAACCCAGCCCTGAACTGCCGCGCAACCAGTTTTATGGCCCGCGAACCGAGGCAGCCGTCAAAGCCTTTCAGAAACAATATAAACTGTCAGAGACCGGCATCGCCACTCTGCCAGTTCGCCAGAAACTCGACCAGGAGGCCAAAAGAATTCTGGGCAAATAAATAGGCCCACAAAACATTCGCTCCGCGCCGCCTCTCCCAGAAACGCCCCAGAAACCCGGTTTGTTCAAGAAACCGGGTTTCTTGCTATTCGCCCCTGAATTCCGTTTGAATAATTTAAACTCACACAAATGTGGCGCAGGGCATCCCGCCAGTCAAGTGCCGCTGCGGCAGACTTTTTATTATCCCCAGTTTCAGCTAGCGCCTATTTAATAATGAGTAATAAAATGGATTTGATGTAAGCCGCCTTTAAGGGGACCCGTGATGGAGCGAGTGCTAGAACCGGAAGTGATGGACACCTGGGAAGAAGCGATTGAGTATGACTCAATGGACTTCACCGAGATAAATACTGCCTTTGCCCAACGTGCCGTGGAGTTAGGGCCACCGGCAGGTCAAGTGCTGGACGCCGGCACCGGCACAGCGCGCATCCCCATTATAATAAGCCAGATGCGCCCGCAGTGGCAGCTGACCTGCACCGACCTGTCAAAAAACATGCTCCTGGCCGGTGCCAGGAATGTTGAGACAGCTGGGTTGCTTGGGCAGATTCAGCTGGAACTCGCTGACGCCAAGCAGCTGGATTATGAAGATGGCCGGTTTGACATGGTGATTTCCAACAGCCTCGTCCACCACTTGCCAGATCCGCTGCCATTTTTCCTGGAACTCAAGCGAGTGCTAAAACCCAACGGCGCTATCTTGATTCGGGATTTAATTCGACCGGCATCTCCGGATTTTGTCGATGCCTTCGTTGCCGGTATCGGTGCCGAATACAGCGCCCACCAGAAACAGCTGTTCCGGGATTCCCTGCACGCCGCGTTTACTCTAGAGGAGGTGAATCAGCTTGTGTTCGCCGCCCAGTTAGACGGGGTGAGAGTCTATCAATCCAGCGACCGGCACTGGACAGCTGAGCGTGCTTGGGCGGAGGGCGGGCAATAAGAACGCCCACCCCAGTGGGGGAAATTTATCCCATTACTTCCGCCATACCCCTGGTGAAGCGCTGCATCATCAGTTCCCCAACAACCACAAAGAAAACCTTCTCAATCGTGGTGTTTGTCTCCAAAAATTCTAGGGTGGCAGCTGTAGCAAATTTAGCCGCGCGTTTGACCCGGAAACGATACATGCCCACGCTCAGGGGTGGGAAAGCAATCGTGCGGAGGTCGTGCTGATCTGCTAAAGTTAAACAGCTGTGATAGCATTGAGCCAGCATCTTCGGCTCTCCATGTTTGCCGTCCAGCCACACTGGGCAAACGGTGTGGATCGCCCACTTTGCTCCCAGGTTGAAGCCCGGAGTAATTTTAGCTTCGCCGAGTTGACAGCCATTCAGCTGGCGGCACGCTTCTAACAATTCTGGGCCGGCAGCCTGGTGAATAGTTTTGTAGATGCCGGTGCCCTTCACGAGAGAAGACAGCGCGGGAATGACGATAGCATCCACTTTGATTGTGGTAATATCGCCTTCAACCAGTTCCAATCGATCGGTCATATCATTTACTTGAGTTTCGGTCCAGTCTCAATTGTACAGGGGGCCGGCAGTCCATAGAGAAAACCCTATGAAAGATTTAAAGAAGTGGCGGATATTGCGGTCGCAAGTCGTTTTTAATAATCCCTGGTGCCAAATCCGGCGAGATGAAGTAGAATTGCCGGCGGGCAACGTGATAGATGACTTTTTCGTAAATGTCAGACCGGATATAGCCCTGGTGTTCGCCGCTACTAAGACCGGCGAGATTGTGTTCGTGCGCCAGTACCGGCACGGCGTGGGGGAGATTTTGCTGGAACTGCCCGCCGGTGCTTTTAACCCAGAGGTTGAGACTCCTGCCTCAGCTGCGGCGCGGGAATTTACAGAAGAAACGGGTTATGTTTGCGAGAATCTAATTCAGATAGCAACGCTCTATGACAATCCGGTAAAAGATACAAATAAGATTCACTTGTTTGTTGCTAAGGATGCTGAGAGGGCGGGGGAGCAACTTTTAGATGTTACGGAAGAGATTGAAGTGGTGCTGGTGCCGGTGGGAGAGGTGATGGAGAGAATCTCTGCGGGGGAGATTTGTGTTTCAGGAAGTGTTGCGGCGGTTTTTTTGGGATTGAACTTCTTAAGGGAGTGCCGGTGGGTTTAGGGGTTTTGAGGACAGGCGAGAGGACAGGCGGGGGGACAGGCGGGACGCCTGTCCTACGTCTGGAAGGGGAGGGGGAGAGACGAGATGCCGGTGCCAGCGTGCTAAACTGACTGTCCATAACTATAACGGCAAAGAAAGACTGTAGGAGCAAAGGGAAAACCGCTGTTTGGCGATTTAGTTACTCCCAATATTGTTCCCAATCATCCTTAAAAGCTTGTTGCAATTTGTTCATGTAAGCGGAAGTTTTAATCTTCACCATCCACAGGTTATTAGGGTGAGTGCCTCCTTTGCAGACCACACCTTCTGCCACCCCATATTTCCCCTCGCGAACATCATCTATAAATTGACCAGTCAGCTTGCCGCGATAAACGACTCGCGCAAGATTTAAGTTACTAAAGTCACGAATTAATTCTTGAGGAGGGACAATACCTTGCTCAGTTCGCACATCGAAGAGAACAAGTTGTTTGGGGTCATCCTTATTATGCATTCCGGCGAACGAATTCGCCCCAAATAACTCTGTAAAAACTGTAATCTCAGGGCATTGATACTGCGGATTTTTTGTAAACAAAATTTCTAGGGATGTGGCAAAGTCTCTCCGAAAAATAGCTGGAGCGGCTTCTAAACCTGGATGGGCGGCATTGAAGTCGGCAATCCCCCTATCATCCAAATCAAACCTGTCACGGCGTGTGCCAAAAGCATACCAGCCAAGTTCAGCTTCCCAAACCCAGTGAAGATTGGTGCCGTCGTATTTCTCGAAGGCTATACATTTTCTCTGAGGGCAATTTTTGCTATCTGGGATTTTAGGATAGGCAAGTGGAACTCGTGCCATTGCGAGCGAAAAAGGTGTGGGAGAGATAGAGGCTACAATTTTAACACAAGTTGTTGTCTAGCAGCAATATAAAAAATGCGCAGCACCGGCATCTCCCCAGCGCCCCCCTGTGCCCCCCAGCGCCCCCCTAATCCAGGCGTAGCACAGGCGTCTCGCCTGTGCCAAATTCACCCCTTTCCTAAGTTGGAATCAACTCCCCAGGGCGCAACTTCGCCCACTTGCCAGCCTCCAACTTAAAACTCTTGCACCCCACAACATCCCATTCCTTACCGAAATCTCCCTCCTGAACTATCCGCCCGTCATCTGTCACCAGCACCTTCGGAAAATAGTGATTCACATTAATGCTGGGTTCCACCGGCTCAAAATCCGGAGTTTCAGTCAAATGCGGCTGTTCGTGCTGCATTTCAACCATGTGGTAAGTTAAGCAGCGGTCTACATAGTGGCAGTTCACACAAATACACATAATTAAAACCCTCGTGCCATTCCGCAAAGATTCATTAAATCGATATAGCCTTTTTCCGAGAAACCGGGTTTCTTCAAGAAACCCGGTTTCTGGGCTTTACAGCGATTACAGTTAATCTAGCTCAAACAAACCGTTTCTTGCTCCCCTGCCAGATTGATTTTTCCTGCCATGCCAAACCCAATACCGGCAACCTCTGCCCTCTCCCCCGAAAATTGGCCATTCAGCCCCGAATGCCTGCCCCAACCGGCTTACCTCGTTGGCGGCGCAGTGCGAGACGCCCTCCTCAGACGCCAGTCACAATACCTAGACCTAGATTTTGTCCTGCCGGCAAACGCAGTGCAAACCGCCCGCCAGATTGCCAATCGTTACCGCGCCGGATTTGTCCTCCTTGATGCCGGCAGACAAATCGCCCGCGTCGTCTTTGAAAACGCCACCGCCGACTTCGCCCAACAAGAAGGCCCAACCCTGGAAACAGACCTCCACCGGCGCGACTTCACCGTCAACGCCATCGCCTGCAACCCCCACACCGGCGAACTCATAGATCCCCTGCTTGGCTGTGCCGACTTGCAAGCCGGTTTAATCCGCATGATCTCACCGGCAAATCTCCAAGATGACCCATTGCGATTATTGCGCGCCTACCGGCAAGCCTCGCAACTCGGCTTTACCATCGAACCGGCAACCGCAGCCGCCATTCGCCATCTCGCCCCCTCACTCGCCCAAATAGCCGCCGAACGAGTCCGCACAGAATTGAGCTATCTCCTCGCCACCCCCCGAGGCACCCCCCAGTTGCAAGCCGCCCTAGAAGATAACTTGCTGCAAACCTGGTTCCCCAGCGCCACCCTTCGCAATTTGCCCCTACTAGCAGAAATTGACCGGTCAGCCGTTCAGCTAAGAGAAACCTGGCCAGAATTAGGTGCCCAACTGTGCCGCGAAATTCGCGACACCCTGAAAACCTCCTTACTCGCCATTGCTAAACTGGCAAGTTTCCTAGATCCGGACCCCCAGCAAGCCGAGGAACAGCTGCTGAATTTGAAATACAGCAACTCCGAAATCAAAGCCGCCCTCGCCGTGGTAAAACAGTTGCCGCAACTGCAAGCAACACCTGAATCCATGCCGGTGAGAGAGCAGTATTTCCTATTTCGCAACCTCGGGCCAGTGTTTCCCGCCCTAGCCGTGACGGCGGTAGCAGCCGGCACACCTGCCGGTGCCATCGCCCCCCTCATCCAGCGCTACCTCACCCCAGAAGATCCTGTCGCCCATCCCGCACCCCTCCTCACCGGCAGCGACTTAATGGCCGCCTTGAATTTGCCCCCCGGGCCACAAGTCGGTTTCCTGCTCACAGAAATTGCCATAGCGCGCGCCGAAAATCGCATATTCACACCAGAAGCCGCCCTAAAATTTGCCTTCCAGCAACTGCGCCGCGAGAGCGGGGCCGAGGGAGGTGGCAAAACTTCTTGACACTCACCCCGCCGCGTGCTAAAATAAACATTTCGCTCTAGTGTCCGGGCTGCTGTTGGCAGCAGCTTTTGGGCGCTCTGAGTTGCGGGTGACAAATGTTACTCGCCCCCTATTGTTGTTCTGAGGCCATCATGGCTAAACGCCGCAACCCTAAAAAAGAAAAAGCTCTCCGCAACCTAGCTTACGCTCGCCGATTTCGCAAACGAACCGCACCAGGCAGTTTTGGTAAAAGGCGCTTCTGGCGCGACAATCGCCAGGAAGACACTAGAGAAGAGAAAGATAGCATGAGCGCCGAGGACATGAATGTCTGAGCGCTGCCCAAGCGTCGCCCTTCCCCTGACGCACGCCCGTCAGAGATAGAGCTGAGAAATCCGGTTTCTTAAAGAAACCGGGTTTCAAAGGACGTACTTCACCCAACTGAAAACCGCTACAGTCTTCCTAGCAGCTTCTGGCCCACCGGCAAGCGCTGTGCTGTGGGGCGAGCGCATCAGGTGTCAGCTGCCGGCAGCGCCCAAAGGTTTGCACCGGCAGTCTTGACGTTTATCGGCAAACCTGGTATAATTAAACACCACTACCCAATCGGGTTGAACAAGCTTGTGGCGGGCAGCTCAATCACTTAGATTGCCAGTCATCCGTAATTCACAGAAGAATTGCGGGCGATTGCCTTCCCAGCCGGAGAGTGCGGGGCGCGAATCTCGCCCCGCCACACCCTTTCAGGCAAAAGTAAACAGTAAAAGCCGCAGGTGCAAAGCGCCAGATTGTTTGCCTGTTACCCAACCTTCTATCTTTGCCATCATTCTCCCAACCCGCCACGATGGCTGTATTCTGGCATTTTATGTAAGGATTTAGTGCTGGGAATTTCCTGAGCAACAAAATGAGAGAGATAGTATCCTTTCAGGTGGGTGAATAGCGGGTTTTTTCTGATTATTCTATCTAAAAGACGAGCTGGCAAAACTCAAAACCAGCAGGGAGTGAAAGGCGCAATACTTGATTAGCTGAAAGTTAGAAATAGTGGGGAACCTACCTCTAGCGGTATATAAGGTAACAAAAAGAGATGCTCCCCCAGCGAGATGAAGTCACCCCTCCAAGGTTTTTAGGATAACTTGCAGAAGTTCAAACGCTTGAAACATTAGGAGTACAGTTATGGCAGAGAAGAGCAATCGCGGATTTGCCTCTATGGACGAAGACAAACAGCGCGAGATAGCCAGCAAAGGCGGTCACGCCGCCCATGAGAAAGGAACCGCCCACGAATTCACCCCTGAGGAAGCAAGAGAAGCCGGTCGCAAAGGTGGCGAAACCGTCAGCCAAGACCGCGAACACATGGCTGAAATTGGCCGCAAGGGCGGGGAAACCGTCAGCCAGGACCGCGAACACATGGCGGAAATTGGCCGCAAGGGTGGGGAAACCGTCAGCCAAGACCGGGAACACATGGCTGAGATTGGCCGCAAGGGCGGGGAAACCGTCAGCCAAGACCGGGAACACATGGCTGAGATTGGCCGCAAGGGCGGTGAGCAAAGCCACAAAAACGACGAAGAGTAGCCGCAGGGTGCGTTCCCTCAAGGGAGCGCCCCAGAGATTTGCCGGGGCGGGCTCGCAGAGCAAGCCGGAGATCCCAGGAATATCGCAGACAAACCCGCCCACCCCCTCGGTTCTTCCTTGGCGTCTATGGCGGTTAATTTTTTATCTTACTCCCTGCCAATCGCATCCCAAAACCCCTCACCCGGCAGAGTCAACTGCTGCAACCGGCCATTCACCCAGCCCGCAGCGGCTATCCCAGACGCCAAAGCGCCTTCCACCAGATTCCCCCCGCACCAATCGCCACAGCAAACCACCGGCACCGGCACCTGAGCACTCAAACACGCTTCTGGCAGAGGGCGGGTAGTAAAAGCATAGCGCCAGCGGTGGACCTGCACCCAATCCGGGCTGTCCAGCCAAGGCAGCAAATACTTGGCCGCACGCGCGAGCAGCTGCTCGCCCGCCGGCTGGAAGTCCTCAGCGTCTAAATAACCTTGTGCGAACGCAGGCGTACTTTGCAGCACAAACACCGGCACCTCGGACGCCCGTCGCTTGCTGCTGTCCCAGCCAACCCACGCCAGCCTCTCATCCGAGGGAAAGACCACCGCACGCCATGCCGTGTCCCGCCGAGCTAAATCTCTCTGCCGGTCCGCAGGGTAGCCCGCCATGACGCTGATGCAAGGCTCAAACTCCACAGAGCGCAATTTGTTCAACAACTCAAGGGGAACAGCACCCTCATGTGGCTCCAGGAGCGTGAGCGCTTGGGGTGCCGGTATGGCCACCACGACAGCTTTGGCCGTCAAGTCTGTGGGGGGTTCAGCCGTAGAATTGGTAGCTTCTGCGGTGAGATGCCACGTCTGGCTGCCGGTGGGGGCGATGGCGGTGACGCGCCGGTTCAGCCAGATATCCAAGCCGGTGCCGAGAAACTTGCCAATCGCACTCATTCCTGCCGGTGCGGTGTGAGAGGGACACCACTCCCCCGCAGCCAGCTCGTGCGGGTGAAGGTCAGATCCCAGTTCATAAATCGTGTCAGTCCAGGGCTCGATAATGTTGCGGTCGGACAAAACCTGAACCAAACGCCGCAACAGCAAACCTTTGGGTTGCAGGTATCGCGCTCCGTGATCCGCACAAGTTCCCTGCAACCGGCGGGTGGCAACTCGTCCGCCCAGCCCGCGAGACTTTTCCACAACCGCCACCGAATAACCCGCCATGCGCAGCAGCTGGGCGCAAGTCAGCCCCGCCATGCCGGCACCAATCACGGCAACATCCAATATCTTGTCGCTTGCAGCCATTAGGGTCAGAAAGTAAAGAACAATCAAAGTAACACGCCCCTCTTTCAGTAGCAAGCGCTCTGGGAGCATCCCGGCTGTGCAAAGAAGCCCAAATGAATGCGACAATGATTTCAGCAGGGGGTAGGAGGAGAAGATTTTTGGCCAACTGAATCCCGGAAACGGGATTGAAATACTGCGCACAAGCGCCCAGAGGCAGGCCCCCCCTCCCCCTCCTGCCGGCGGCTGCAGCCCAATAGTACAATAAGTCAGACCCAGAATCTGCGCAAAGCCGCGCCTCTGGGCAGGACAATCCAGGGAGGAAGCGGACATTGGACGAGCTAAGAGCAGCACTGGAACTGGCAACCGACGAAGAATTGCAGCAGCTGACGGATATTCTCTTCTGCCGCCGGTTCAACCCCCTCGACTACTTTCAAACCCCCGATCCGATCGATGTTAAAAGCCGAGACCGGCAAACCTGGCTGGACACTCTCGAACAGCGCTTTCGCTATCTCGCCGCCGATGGAATCACGGTTTTGCGGGGGAGCACCGATAAAGTCACCTACCGGCACGCCCTGATTCAGGTGTGCCGCTACCTGAAAATCTCCTACTCCAACAAGCTGTCCACCACCGATCTAGAAGCTGAGGTGTTTCTCTTCTTGATGGGCAAAGCTTGGAAAAAATTGCCCGCCTCAGAACAGGAAGCTTTGACGGAGCGAGTGCGCGGAGCGCTGGCGCAATCGGACCCCTCCCAACCGCTGCCGCTGCTGGCCCAAAAAGATCCCCTCGGCTTGCTGTTCAAAGGCGGCAGCGCTCTGGCGGTCAGTTCTGTCATTCAGCCCCTGGTGCTGCAGCAGATTGCCCGCCAGTTTGCCATTCACTTCGCCACCTATCAAATGGCCAAGGCCACCCTGCTTGAGGGCGGGGCAGCGGCAGCAGCGGGGTTGGAAACCTACGCAGCCCTGCAAGCCGCCCGCCAAGGCATGGCCGTGACTGCCGCCCGCTACGGCGCAGTCCGCACTGTTTTTGCCTTTATCGGGCCGGTGCTGTGGGCCGCGTTTTTGGCGGATCTGGGCTGGCGTGCCATTTCCACCAACTACGCCCGCATCATCCCCACTATCTTTACCTTGGCCCAAATTCGCCTCACCCGCGCTGAGTGCTGGCAGCCTGCTTGACAGTTAATCAGTTTTGAGATATAATATCAAACCTTTAAGTTTTCTGAGTTCGCGGCATCCTGAACCGCGCCTGCAGGTGGCGTGGAACTGCGCCGGGCTGTCGCTGCTGCTTTTGCCTTTGAGCCCGCTGCTGGGAGTTTCGGGTCTGGGTCTGGCAATGCTGCTCATTTGGCGGCAGAATTTCGCCACGATTGTCCGGCGTCGGCTCAATTGGGGCTTTGCTGCTCTCACCGGCTGGCTGGCGATAACCGCCGGCTTGGCTGCAGACCGGCTGGAGGCGTTCCTGGGGCTGTTTAATTTTGTGCCGTTTTTCGCCTTTTTTGCCGCTTTGAGCGCTCTGATTCAAACACCGGCTCAGTTGCGGCGGATAGCGTGGGTTTTGGTGGCGGGTTCGGTGCCGGTGGCGATTGTCGGCTTCGGGCAGATGTTTTGGGGCTGGAGTGGGCCGGTGCGAGTGCTGTGGGCTCTCGTGGATTGGCCTTTGGAACCGGCAGGCACCCCTCCCGGGCGAATGGCTTCTGTGTTTGCCTATGCAAATGTTTTGGCGAACTATCTGGTGATTGTTTTCAGTTTGGGGTTGGGGCTGTGGGTGGAGGCTGTTCAGGAGTTGCGCCATCTCGCGTCTGAGCGCCGGCAAAAGGTGCGCGATGAAAATGACCCGCGCATCGTCAGAGTTGTGGAGAAAAAAGCGACGAAATATGAAAAGCAAGTGTGGCGGCGCTTGGTGTTTTTGAGTTTGGCGGTGCTGGGGAATGCGGCAGCGCTGATTTTGACGGATTCGCGGAATGCTTGGGGAATTGCCGGTTTGGCAAGTCTGGCCTTTTCGCTGTATTTGGGCTGGCTGCCGCTGGTGGCGGCGGTGGCTGGGGTTGCCGGTGGGGTGCTTTTGGCGGCGTTTGGGCCGGTGCCGGTCAGGGACTGGCTGCGGCGGATTGTGCCGGCGTATTTCTGGGCGCGGCTGACTGACCAGATGTATCCAAACAGGCCGGTGCCCACGTTGCGGGTAACGCAGTGGGAGTTTGCTTGGGAGATGGTGCGCCAGCGTCCTTGGACGGGTTGGGGGTTGCGGAATTTCTTCCCACTTTACAAGCAGCATTACGCCCCTCTTTACCTGGGGCAGGAGTTTACCTGGGCAACGCACCCCCACAATCTGTTTTTGATGCTGGCGTGTGAGACCGGCATTCCGGGAATGCTCCTATTTTGCAGTTTGGTTGGCTGGGCTGTCGCGCGAGGGGTGCTGCTGTTGCGGGATTGGCCGGCTGTTGCTTCGGGGGAGGGGGCCAGCCCCGTTTCCAATCCCGATAAATTGATTTTTTTCAGCTATTTAGTTGCTTTTGCCGGCTGCACGCTATTTCACCTCTTTGACGTGACGCTGTTTGATTCGCGGGTGAATATTTTGGGGTGGTTGCTGCTGTCTGGAATTTATGGGGTTGTCTGTCAGAAGGGAGCGAATCAGGCTAATTCCCATTATAGCAGTAGCCACTTAGATTAGGACATTAGACCTTCAGGCTCGGCGGACGCCGTACATACGTCTATATAGCAGTAGGCATTTAGGGAAGGTACATTCCGGCCTCCCTTGCTCCCCCGCTCCCGAAGCTCCTATTGTCTTAACCCATATGACTACTGCTATAATCGCCCCAACCCGGTAGGGGGCACCGCTTGTGGGTGCCCTTGTGCGGAGAAACAGGAGCGATCGCCGGCCCTAACGCCTTAGGCTGAGTTTTCCAACCGAATGTTATTTTCGGCGACTTCAAATAGATCCCCCAGGTAATTTTCAACGAGATGGGCAATTTCTAACTGCCCCGTTCGCTCATTGTTGGCCAGCGTCTCACTTTGGCCAATGTACCGATAGCCGTAAATCCAGTCGCCACGCCGCCAAATCTGCACCGGCGTACCTCGTTTCAGCCGCTGACGGGCAGAATTTTCCGCTGCCGGTGCGGGGGAAGGCTGTTCCGCCTGTTTGGGCGGAGGACCGGCAGGATTTTCCGCTGCCGGTGCGGGTTCTGGCTCTTCTGCCTGTTTGGGCGGAGGACCGGCAGGATTTTCCGCTGCCGGTGCAGGTGTTGGCTGTTCCGCCTGAGCCCCTTGTTGGGAATCCCGCTGGACAATGGCCCGAATCTTTTCTTTTTCCTCTGGAATTAACTGCTTCCAGACGGCATTGGAAATCTCGTCGCCGTAAGCGGCTTTAATTTGCTTGAGTTCCGCCAGGGTGGCAGCCGCCAAAAATTTCTCCCTCAATTCCTGCATGACTTGGGGTTTGTGCTCCGCCGGTGCCTGAGATCCACCGGCAGAAGGCCCACTGTCTGTCCCCACCATTGGACTGGGTGCGGCTTCTTCTTCTGCGGGGTGCGGTGCGTCGTCGAGTTCAACACTCGTTTGTGCCGGCTTCTCTTGTGGAGTTGCGGACATGCCGGCTTCAGGGTTCTGGGTTTGTGAAACTTGCTCAGCGCTGGCGGTTTCCGGGGAAAGCTCCACTTCCTGCAGCGCCTGTACCGCTGTCTCTGGCAGTTCTGGCGATTCGCTTTCCTTATATATATAGATTTCTGGCGATTGCGACTCGGCGGCGGGTGCCGGTGGGGTGTTTTCAGCTGCAGGTTCCGCTTGTGCCGGCGCGTCGCTAGTGGTGGCCAACTCTGGCTGCGGGGACTCGACAGCGGGTGCCGGTGGGGTGTTTTCGGTTAATGATTCCAGTTGTGCCGGCGCGTCGCTCATGGTGGCCAACTCTGGCTGCGGGGACTCGGCTGCGGGTGCCGGTGGGGTGTTTTCAGCTGCAGGTTCCAGTTGTGCCGGCGCGTCGCTCATGGTGGCCAACTCTGGCTGCGGCGGCTCGACAGCGGGTGCCGGTGGGGTGAGCGAGGTTGGTGATTTCCGTTTGGCCCGCTTGCCGGTCCTGGGTGTTGGTGCCGGGGATAACTGCCCCTCTGGCAGCTCCATTTGCCAGTCATTAATTGGCCCAAACTTGACCCCAAAAACGTTCTGCAAAGCAATCATCGCTTTGCGCAGCGAATACCGGCTCATCTTCAAAGCCCGCATCACTTCTTCTGGCTTGAACCGGAAGATCCGATGGCCAGTTAAACCATAGCTCTTGATGTACTGGTAAACGCTGAATGCATTCTTGTCCAATATCTGATGCAGCTCTTGCATTGTATCCAGATTCTCGGAATATACAAGATCGCTAGGTTGCTGAAAAAAGGTGACTGCCGCTATCATATTGCTAATTAGTAATTTTTTTTTTGATGGCTTGGCCACTTTTTTGGCCTCACCATCTTTTTTTTGCTTGATTACCCATCATACCACAAGCTTTCTTCCAGTGCAACCCCTAATTTGGGTATGGGGCGGCAGCAGGTGCCGCTGGGGTAAGGATTGCCGGTTCCGCTTGTGCCGGCGCGTCGCTCATGGTGGCCAGCTCGGGCTGCGGCGGCTCGGCAGCCGGTGCCGGTGCGGTAATGATTGCTGATTCCGCTTGTGCCGGCGCGTCGCTCATGGTGGCCAACTCTGGCTGCGGGGAATCGGCGGCGGGTGCCGGTGGGGTGTTTTCGGTTAATGATTCCAGTTGTGCCGGCGCGTCGCTGATCATGGCCACCTCTGGATGCGGTGACTGGCGGTGTCAGTCAAGGTATTGGCCCGCCGTTTCTAGATCCAGGCCAACTTCTCCGGGCCTCCGCGTTACTCTCGCACTTATATCGGCAACTCGTCACGGTCATCTGGGGCCATCCCTGAGTGCTGTGACGGGACAGCCCCAGATTGTGGGCCGCTCTGGAGCGGGTTAGCGGGCTGTGCCGGCGCGTTGGCGGCTAGTTCCGGTGGCAATCGCACTTCTATTAAATTAATGGGCTCACACTTGAATAACCTAAGTTTCTGGAACTTTGCCATTGCCTTCTCTAAGGTACGGTAGCCAATCCCCAATTCTTTCATAATTGGCTCAGACTGAATGCGCATGTTTCTATTGCCGGATTCTTCCATAAGCTTCCTTATATGAAGGTAGATCTTTAATTCTGTGTCGTTCAGTTTCTTTGTTAATTCGGACAACTTTTCCTGAGTCATGACAGACAGCTTTCCTTAATTTGCTGACAAGTTGGTTGAGAGTGGCTGAGACCAGTTCTTTTTGCGTTTTTCTTGATGGGAGGGCGAATTGCCACGGTGGCCCTGCTCATCTCTTTTTTTGATTAGGCCCTATTATACCACAACCCCAGCACCGGCAGGCACCCCGATTGCCCCTGCAGTGCCAGCGCCACCCAAATCGGGTAAGCTAAATCCAGACAGTCAGGGTGCCACCGGCAGACAGCGATTCGCGCTTTGCGGGGCTTTCCAACACAGCCGCACGCACCGCACCGTAAAAAATCGCTCTCATTAGTGCATCTATATAGCCCCCGGCAGCAAAGCTACTGCGCAAAATTTGTAAGCGCTTTGTCTTGCCGCGCCGGCAAAACATTCGTAAACTCTCCATGCGGATACGTTTCTCTCGCCGGCATTGCCGGTTGCGGGAGCGACAGCCGCAAAAGTTGCGACGCCAATCTGCCATTGCGATTAGGAAAACTTATACAGACCCGTCCCTCCCACACGAGAAGCGAGTTTATGGCAGACAAAATGAGCGCCGGCGAACTCCAGAAGCACTACGCAGCAGGCAGGAGAAACTTCCCCAACATAGAACTGAGTGGGGCCGATTTGAAGCGGGCTAACTTGCAAGGAGTCAACTTGCAAGGAGCCAACCTGCATTGGGTAAACCTGCAAGGAGCCAACTTGGAAGAGGCGTCCCTGACCGGCGCAGACTTCCACAAAACAACCCTGCTTGACGCCAAACTGCAAAAAGCCAACCTGCAAAAAGCCCACCTCAAAGGCGTCAACCTCCAGTGGGCCAACCTGCAAGAGGCTTGCCTGCAAGAAGCGGTACTCCCCAAAACAGACCTGGGCAACGCCAATCTCAGGGGCGCAAACCTGCGGTGGGCGTCGTTACAGGGAGCCAACCTGCAAAAAGCTTCCCTTGCCGGTGCGGATCTGCGAATGGCAGGACTGGCACAAGCCAACCTGGCTGAGGCCGACCTGCAAAAGGCCAAGCTGCAAAACGCTTCCCTGCAACAGGCTTCACTCACCGGCGCGAACCTGCAACAGGCATTTCTCATCGGCGCAGAGTTGCAGCAAGCTTCCCTCGTGAGTGCTAACCTGCAAGACGCTTTCCTCCAGCAGGCCAATCTTCAAGGGGCAGACTTGCGCAAAGCAAACCTAGCGAGCGCCAACCTGCAAGGGGCCAACCTGCAAGGGGCAGCACTGCCATCTCTAAAAAACATGTCCGGGGCAAACTTGTTTGAGGCCAATTTAGAGGGCGTTCAATTGCCAGAGGGGGAAAACCTGCACGAAGTTCTACTGCCTAGCGGGCTGATACCAGACAGCCGAGACACTGCCCCGATGCAGTCTTTGGCCGCTCCGCCAACAAGCGGCGATATTATACCAAAAGAATTGCAAACTGTCAATAACCCCACCGGCACTTCCCCAGGCACGCTGGCCTCACCCACCCTCGGGACATATACTCGTTCCCTCCTGGGGGAGAGGGCTGGAGGGTTGGGTTTGGTGCAAGATATCAATTTAGAGGGAAGCCAGTCAGACCGGCAGCCGGCGGCAGAACAGGAGCAGCTGGCCCTCGCCCAGCAGCGGGCTGACGGCGAGGGAGATTCAGAAAGTGCAGCAGTTGCCGCAGAGCGCAGCGCCATAGACATAGCGCGCCGGCGGGGGAAATCAGCCTTTCGCCAAAAATTGCTAGAAGCGTACAGATGCCGGTGCGCCATCACCGGCTGCAATGCCGAAGCAGCCCTAGAAGCGGCTCCCATCCTGCGTGCCGGCACCCCAGAGAGCAGCAGTGCCTGCAATGGGTTGCTGCTGCGAGCGGACATCCACACCCTCTTTGACTTGAATCTGATTGCCATCGAGCCAGACACCCTAACCGTGCGGCTCGCCCCCAGCTTAAGCAACACAACCTACAGCGCGCTCAGCGGGCAGCCCCTGAACCTTCCAGCTGATGAGGCAGCCAGACCCAGCAGGGAGGCGCTGCAGCAGCGATGGGACCAGTGCCGGTGGGCGGCGGGGCAGCGATAGGCCAAGTTGCCCGCAGTTGCGGGGCTGCAGCGCCAGAGCTTGGCGTACTGCCAAGAAAGCGCAACCTCGTTAAAATAGTCGAAAACCGTTGAGAACTAGGTAAAGTAGCAGCTTCCGTGACTCAGAAGAGGGCAACAGAAAAAGATGAGAATCCGCAAGGGGTGTGGCAGCACACCGCCCTAGCGAACAGTTACTACACCTTGCTAGGACTGCATCCCTCAGCGTCAGTCATAGAAATCCGGCGAGCGTATCGGGAGTTGAGCAAGCGCTACCATCCCGATACGACGGAACTCCCACCGGCAATCGCCACGGAAAAGTTCCAAAAACTGAACGAAGCCTACGCCACCCTCAGCAGTCCAGAACGGCGGATGGCTTACGACCAAAAGATTCGCTACTCCCGCATACCGGTGATTCAGCCACCGGTGGCCTTAAACCGGCCTGTTTCCCAGCAGCGCCAAACCCAGCACTCCGCCGCATACCTGGACCCTACAGATCGCCCGCTGTCTGCCGGCGAGATTTTCGCCCTATTCATTCTGGGGGTGACCTTCCTGGGGTGCTTGCTGATAGCGATTGCCATTGGGGTGGTCAGAGAGGGAGCCACCGTAGAGCCGGTGGCATTGAGCACCCCCCCCAACACCGTGCTGGTGCGAGAAATAGGACAGGACATGCCGGCCCTGCAACTGCTCAGCCCGCAAAAGCCGTGAGCGAGCGGTGAGCAGTGCGATTGACTTCAATTTAACAGTCAACATTTAAAATTTATTGGTGGCGTCTGTCGGTCACTCCCCACTCAGGTGAAAGCGCCATTTGGGAATACTGGACTTGTAATTTAGTTTTTTTTTTAGATAACAGAACAGATAGCGAGCGCGGACATCATTAAGCATCACAGGTTAGCGGCCAGAAACCCGGTTTCTAGATGTTCCGATTCTTGGTGTCCGCATACTTATATAAGGTAAAAAAGGGTAAAAATGGGTGGATAATTAGAGGGGGAAAGAGATAGGCGGGAGCGGGAAAGACTGCTCCAACTCAACCCAAGTAAAACTCAACACTCTTGTGAAGATTATGGTTCTGCCTAGCGCCGAGACTCCACTGTACAACCATCCCCTGCCTGAAATCGAGCAATGGCTGAGAGCGCAAGGATGCCAGCAAGACCGCGACCAGCTGCACTGCTGGCACATCCTGCGGCCTAGCTGGGAAGCGGAGATAGTGCTAGATATCGACCAGCTGACCGTGCGATATTTCCAGGCCGGTGCGGACGGGCAAGATATTCAGCGCGCTTTTAAATACTCGCTGTCCCGGCGAGACATTGAACAAGCCGTTTTTTCTGGCCCTTAGAAAAATAAAAAAGGAAAAAGGGGGAAATCGCTCTTTTTCCTTTTCGGCTGTTCCGATACTTTTTTGCTAACAACCTTTAACAGTCGCTAACAAATACACAAGCTTCAGAGTTTCTCAACCAAGGCTTATCAATTCCTGACCGCAGTCAAAGCCCCGAAGTATTTTGAGAGCAATCTAGATCCCATTTTACAGTTTATAAATTTAAAGAAACGAGGATCTAAACTCAGGAAAGTCGGCACACAATCATGGGTTTGAGGTAATAGATGGCTCCCTATTTCGGCGGGCAACTGTCCGCCTTTGGTTCTCGGGCTAGTGGCGGCTGCCAATAGCAAAGTATAGCATACAATGGCTAAGCGGAACGCTCTCGCGGCTGCGGCTGGCAGCCTTTTAAGTTTTGACCTTTCCAAACCGGCGGTCGCGCTGCTGGTAGGCGCGCAGAGCCCGGTAAAACTCAGCGCGGTCAAAATCTGGCCAAAGGGTGTCCGTGATGTAGATTTCCGAGTAAGCCACCTGCCAGAGGAGGAAATTGGAGATGCGCATCTCGCCACTGGTGCGGATTAGCAAGTCGGGGTCAGAAATGCCGGCAGTGTAGAGATGGCGCTCAAACAGAGCCTCATCGATTTGCTCGGGCTGGATTAAACCTTGCTGCACCTGCAAAGCGATCGACCGGCACGCCTGGAGAATCTCCTGACGGCCCCCATAATTTGTGGCCACAGTAAACTGAATGCCCTGATTGTGGCGGGTGTCCTCCATAGAGCGCTCGATCTCAGCTTGCAGCGAGCGAGGCAGGGAGTTTAAATTGCCCACAAATTGGATGCGCACATTTTCCCGCATCATCTCCTGGAGTTCCTGCCGCAAGACCCGCTCAAACAGGGCCATCAAAAAATCCACCTCCTCCAGGGGCCGGCCCCAGTTTTCCGTAGAAAAGGCATAGGCCGTTAGCGCTTGGATACCCCAGTCCCTGCAGCAGCGCAGGAGGTCTTTGAGCGCATCCACCCCCCGGCGGTGACCCAGGATGCGAGGCAGCCCCTGACGCTTGGCCCACCGGCCATTGCCATCCATAATCACCGCCACATGCATCGGGAGGCGCTCTCGGTCAAGGTCAGCAGGCAAGTCTTGTAAGACAGTTGGGTTTGCAGTCATTTTTTCTCACCCGAAGCCGATGATGGAAGACTCAGAATACGCGAAACAAAAGCCAGTATTCGGGAGCTAAGGCGACCCAAAGTGCGCAGATTCGGGGCGACGGCTTCCCGCTCAACCGATTGAGAGAATCGAGCCTCTAGCAGTTCCTTAAGTTTACTGCTGGTCAAAGGCCGATTCAGGCCCCCTCGTTCTGCGAGGGAAATGGAGCCTGTTTCTTCAGATACAACAACACACAGGCAATTTTCGACACGATCAGTAATTCCCATCGCCGCTCGGTGGCGGGTGCCGAGCTGTCGGGAAGCCGTGCGCTCAGACAGGGGAAGAATCACGCCGGCAGCCACAATGCGGGAGGCGCGAATCAGCACAGCTCCGTCGTGCAGCAGGGTTGTCGTCTGAAAAATCGTCTGGAGCAGTTCCTTGGAAACCTCACTGTTGAGCCTCACACCCGGAACCGAAAAATCGCGCTCATCTATGGGAGGGCCAGTTTCCAGAATCAGCAGAGCGCCGGTGCGGTTTTGGGAGAGTTCCCTAACCGCCTCCACAATTTCATCGATCACGCTGTCGGGTTTGGGAACGGCTCCCCGGTGAGATTGAAACAGCTGCACAATTTCTCCCCGACCGAGCTGTTCTAGAAACCGGCGGAACTCCGACTGCAGGATCACAGCCATTGCCACCGCACAGCCGATCGCCAACTTTTCCAGCACAAAACTCAACAGCCTCAGCTGCAGGCTGCTGCTGATGGCCGTGCACAGCATGAGGACAATCAACCCTCGCACCATCCACAGCGTGCGGCGCTCACCAATGATGACGAGTACCATGTAAGTCAGGGCCAGAACCAGCCCAATATCGATTGGGCCTTTCAGCCAATGCGTCCAAATATCCATCAGGTGACGCAGCAAGGACTGAGTCCAGCTTGGGTCATAACCGGGACCCGAAATCATTAAACTTTAGGCAACGATTAGCTGAATTTTGCTTGGAACGGGATCAGCACGCTGAGTCCCTACTAGCTTGATTTTATGCCAGCCGACATCTATTTCAGGCCGGCAGCTCACCCTCACCCCCCGAATTGGGGCGCTAGTTACGCCCGCTTTTGACATCAGGCACCGCTGACAGGAGGGGGAGCCCGCCGGCACAACCCTCGTCGGGGCGGCCCCCGGGAGCTGCCCCCGGCGTTTTGTGCGGGGGCGGCAGCTTCACTCCACCCCGCTCGCAGACTCAGAGAGGCATCGCCTGAGGTGCCGCCCGGGCTGCAGGCATTGCCCGGAACCGCCGGCCACTGCCAGGCGCTACCGGCATCTTGCCGGATGCCTGTGCCACTCAAGTGGCACAGGGGCTGGGGAGCAATCGGCGCTGTGCGCCGGTCAAATCATCTCAGAAACCGGGTTTCTTTTGCTAGGGGCAAGGAAATACCGGTCGAATCCCGGAAAAGAAACCCGGTTTCTTTTCCCCGCCAGAGTGCGAGAGTTTTTTATTTTACGCCTCAGCCCTTTCCCCCCAACGCCGGCTCTCACATTTGTGAGGTATGGCCTCTCCCTCGCCCTCACAGCTCACTCTTGTGGGAGTGGCGGAGTGATGCCGCTTTCAGGAATCAGCCTTGCGGGCAAGCGGTCGAGTCGCAGCAAGTCCTGGTAGGTTTCCCGCTGCAAGATGACATTCGCTTCCCCATCTCTGACCAAAACCGCTGCCGGTCGGGGCAGGCGGTTGTAGTTAGAGGCCATACTGTAATTGTAAGCACCCGTGCCGGGAACTACCAAAATGTCCCCGGGTTCAGTTTTAGGCAGCTCCGCTTCTTGAATCAGGATGTCTCCCGACTCGCAGTGTTTGCCGGCAACCGTCACCTTCTCCGTCAGGGGATCTCCCATGCGGTTGGCCACCACGGCGCGGTAGACGGCTTGATAGGTGATCGGGCGGGGGTTGTCCGACATGCCCCCATCCACCGACAGGTAAGTGCGAATTCCCGGAATCGCTTTCTGACTGCCGGCAGTGTAAGCCGTCACACAAGCCGGGCCAACGATTGACCGGCCTGGCTCGCACAGCAGCTTCGGCAGCGGCAGCCCCTCGGACCCGAGTGCGCCGGCAATCGAAACGCAGACGGTTTTCACCCAGGCGTCGATGCTTGGCGGGTCGTCCGATTCCGTGTAGCGAATCCCCAAACCCCCACCCACATTGAGTTCCCGCACCGGCAGCCCGTACTGGGCGGCTTTCTTCAGCCAGTGCACCAGGACACCCGCGAGATCCTCATGGGGTTGCAGTTCAAAAATCTGCGAGCCAATGTGGGCGTGCAGACCGGTACAGGATAGCGCCGGGTGCTGGCTGACAAAACTGAATACCTCGTCCGCCCAGTCGGGGTCGAAGCCAAATTTGCTGTCCAAATGGCCGGTGCGGATGTACTCGTGGGTGTGACACTCAATGCCTGGGGTAAACCGCAGCATCAGCCGGACGGGTTGCCTTGCCTTCTTAGAAATGTCTGCTATGGTCAATAGGTCCAGCCAGTTGTCCGCCACCACAGTGCAGCCGGTTTCAATCGCCAGCTGCAGTTCCTCACGGGATTTGTTGTTGCCGTGCAGGTAGATACTCTCGGGGCTGGCACCGGCTGTGAGGGCAGTGTGAAGCTCTCCCCCTGACACCACATCGATCCCCAAGCCTTCTTGCGCCGCCACCGCGCAAATGGCCAAACAGCTCCACGCCTTAGAAGCGTAGATCACCTGCCACTGGCCAGGATAGTAGCGACTGAGAGCCTCCCGGTACTGCCGGCAAGCCGTCCGCAGCGTTTCCTCATCGACAATATAAAGCGGCGAGCCAAATCGCTCAACCAGCACCGTCACGTCACAGCCCCCAATTTCCAGGTGGTCAGCGCGGTTCACCCGGGCTGTGAGCGGCATAAGTTCCTGGTTGGGTGAGCGAGATTCTGATGCGCTGGCCGCCGCAGGCAAATATTTCCGGCCAGAATTGTCAACCCCTACAGGGCGAGTCGATAGCATAATCCTCTTAGTTGTCCGCCGGTCGCGGAACGGACGTGAGTGGGTTTCGTTTTTCAGTGTACAATTGACAATTGTGCCTTGCTGAAACATTCACTCCCATATTTGGTGAATTTTTTAGACTTAAAACCGCTGACATCACAGCTGCTGCCCTCCGTCCTCGATCTAGACCGGCTGTGCTTTGGCGGACTGTGGACTTTAGAGGGCTACCAGCGAGAGTTAGCCAGCCCCAACAGCGACTTGCTGGCTCTGTCCATTCCCCCACAGAACCGGCTCGAAGGCGGCGAGTCAGAGCGCTTGGTTGGGATCGGTTGCCTGTGGGCGATTTTGGATGAGGCTCACATCATCCTGCTGGGCATTCATCCCGACTTCCAGCAGCAAGGCTTGGGTCAGGCGATGCTGGCAGCCCTGCTGGGGACAGCCGCCCAAAGGCACCTGGAGCGGGCCACTCTAGAAGCGCGGATCTCTAACCGCGCCGCCCTCGGGCTGTACCAAAAATTGGGCTTTCGGGAAGCCGGTCGCCGCCGCAACTACTACCAAGACACCAATGAAGATGCTGTAATTATGTGGCGTCCCGGCCTGCAGCACCCCGAATTTGGGCCAAGATTGGCCAGCTGGCAGCGAGAGAGTGGCCTGCGACTGGCTTCAGCTGGCTGGCATTTGGACTTAAGTTACCAGCGCTCGCCCGAGTAGAATGGTTCTGAAGTCTGCTGCAAGCCTGAAAGCGATGTTGCGCCGTTAGAGTGGCAGCCCCCTCGGGGTGGGCTCTTCGAGTAAAATGTAAAGAATGGGAGATTCCCGCTTCAGAAGAGATCGGTTTTCCGAAAAGCTTCTGCTCTCACCGACAAGCGATCCGTTACATTAATTACAGAATAATTTTTGACCGCGCCAATAAAGGCAAATTGCCACATCGCCTAATTGCGCTTGCTTGCTAGATTGCCTGCAACCGCGTGCCGGCAGCCAGCGCTCCCACACGGTCACGCACCGGACGTATCGCTTCAGACAAACCCGTGACAGCTATCAAGCCCATCACAGACAGCTAGATTCACTGTGCTAGAATCAGCATACGGGCACGCAGCAGGTGATGGAAGAACGCCATGTTTGAACGCTTTACAGAAAAAGCCATTAAGGTGATTATGCTAGCCCAGGAGGAAGCACGTCGCCTGGGGCATAACTTCGTAGGGACAGAGCAGATCCTTCTGGGTCTGATAGGAGAAGGGACCGGTGTAGCCGCCAAAGTGCTGAAATCTATGGGCGTAAACCTGAAAGACGCCCGGATAGAGGTGGAAAAAATCATCGGCAGGGGCTCAGGCTTCGTCGCTGTTGAAATTCCGTTCACTCCCAGGGCAAAGCGGGTTTTGGAGCTATCCCTGGAAGAAGCTCGCCAGCTGGGGCACAACTACATTGGCACAGAACACCTGCTCCTTGGCCTCATCCGTGAGGGGGAAGGCGTGGCAGCACGAGTGCTGGAAAACCTGGGAGTTGACCTCTCGAAAGTCCGCACGCAAGTCATCCGCATGCTGGGCGAAACGGCAGAAGTCACCCCCGGCGCTACCGGCGGTCGCACGAAAACCCCAACCCTGGATGAGTTTGGTGCCAACCTGACCCAAATGGCAGCGGAAGGCAAGCTTGACCCGGTGGTGGGACGCCAGAAGGAAATTGAACGGGTGATTCAGATTCTGGGACGCCGCACCAAAAACAACCCCGTGCTGATTGGGGAGCCCGGAGTCGGGAAAACCGCCATCGCCGAAGGTCTGGCTCAGCGGATTGCCAACAATGATGTCCCCGACATCCTGGAAGACAAGCGGGTCGTCACCCTGGACATCGGCCTGCTGGTGGCCGGCACGAAGTACCGGGGCGAATTTGAGGAGCGCCTCAAGAAAATCATGGATGAAATCCGCTCCGCCGGCAACGTCATCCTGGTGATAGACGAAGTTCACACCCTGATCGGGGCGGGTGCGGCAGAAGGGGCGATCGACGCCGCCAACATCCTCAAACCGGCACTGGCGCGGGGCGAACTGCAGTGCATCGGCGCAACCACCCTGGATGAGTACCGCAAGCACATCGAGCGCGATGCCGCCCTAGAACGCCGGTTCCAGCCAGTGATGGTGGGCGAGCCGAGCGTGGTAGAAACCATTGAGATTCTCTACGGTTTGCGCGAACGCTACGAGCAACACCACAAGCTGAAGATTTCGGACGCCGCCCTGGAAGCCGCCGCCAAGCTCTCTGACCGCTACATCTCAGACCGCTACTTGCCCGATAAGGCAATTGACCTGATTGATGAAGCCGGCTCCAGAGTCCGCCTGCTCACCTCCCAGCTGCCACCGGCAGCTAAAGAACTCGATAAGGAGCTGCGCCAAGTCCTCAAAGAAAAAGACGACGCCGTCCGCGCTCAGGACTTTGACCGCGCCGGCGAGCTCCGCGACCGCGAAATGGAAATTAAAGCCGAAATTCGCGCTATCGCCCAAAACAAAAAGTCAGACTCCCCTCGCGGTGAGGATGTATCGCCGGTGGTCACCGAAGAGGACATCGCCCAAATCGTGGCTAGCTGGACAGGGGTGCCGGTGAACAAGCTCACGGAATCCGAATCCGAAAAGCTGCTGCACATGGAAGACACCCTGCACCAGCGTCTCATCGGTCAGGAAGAAGCTGTCAAGGCCGTCTCTCGCGCCATTCGTCGCGCTCGCGTCGGTCTGAAGAACCCCAACCGGCCTATCGCTAGCTTTATCTTCTCCGGGCCCACCGGCGTCGGCAAGACGGAACTCACTAAGTCACTGGCGGCTTATTTCTTCGGTTCCGAAGACGCCATGATTCGGCTGGACATGTCCGAATACATGGAGCGCCACACCGTCTCCAAACTCATCGGTTCGCCTCCGGGCTACGTCGGGTACAACGAAGGTGGCCAGCTGACCGAAGCCGTGCGCCGGCGTCCCTACACCGTGGTGCTGTTCGACGAAATCGAAAAAGCCCACCCCGATGTCTTCAATATGCTGCTGCAAATTTTGGAAGACGGTCGCCTCACCGATGCCAAGGGCCGCACGGTGGACTTCAAGAACACCTTGCTGATCATGACCTCCAATATCGGTTCCAAGGTGATTGAAAAGGGTGGCGGCGGGATCGGCTTCGAGTTCTCCTCGGAAAATGAAGCCGAAACGCAGTACAACCGGATTCGCTCTCTGGTGAATGAAGAGCTCAAGCAGTATTTCCGCCCAGAGTTCCTCAACCGGCTTGACGAGATCATCGTCTTCCGCCAGCTGAACAAGGAGGAAGTCAAGGAGATCGCAGATATCATGCTGAAGGATGTCTTCAAGCGCCTGACTGACCAAGGCATCACCTTGGAAGTCACAGAACGGTTCAAAGACCGCTTGGTGCAAGAAGGCTACAACCCCAGCTACGGCGCTCGACCCCTGCGCCGCGCTATCATGCGCCTGCTGGAAGATGTCCTGGCTGAGGAAATCCTCTCAGGTCGCGTCAAGGAAGGCGACACTGCTGTCGTCGATATGGGCGATGACGGTCAGGTGAAGGTACTGCCCAGCCAAAAGCCGGAACTGCAACCTCAAGTTGGTTGAAAAGTAGGGTGAGAGGGAAAAGGGTGTAGAGTGAGGCAAGTTTCTCTATTCGCTCTTTTCTCCCTTGCAGTTCTCACTTCTATTTCATTGAATTTAAAAAGCGGTAGAGAAGTTTCGTTCTCTACCGCTTTTTGTTTGTGTTATTTTTCCCTACCATCTGATTGCTTTTTCTGGGCTTAACTCTATTTTATGAATCGCCACAAGACGCACAGAACCTTGTGAGAATACCTTGCGCTATAGACGCGCAAGCTGCTTCCGGCAGGGTTGAGCTACCGCCACAAAGCGCCTGCGGCACAAGGCTTCCCGCCGCTGCCTAGGGGCAAAGACGCGCCCGGAAGAAGAAAGAGGAAAAGGGGGAGAACAATTAATTGCGGTTAATTGACCGGACATGATATTACTCGGCGATTTTGGCGCTCAGGAGGCGACGCTTGCGCAACATTGAGCCGGCGGCGGTTAACCCGACCAAAGCTAAACCGGCCATGCTAGACGGTTCGGGGACTGATGTCATTCCGGCCAGGGCCACACCATCATTGCCGCACTCAACAAACACATTGGCTAGATAGTTGCCGCTGCCGATCAAAGACCGGTCAAACTGGAATCCGATGGTTTGAGTGCCGGTCGCCCCAAAATGGCCAAAGTCAAGACCGGCAGCGGTCAGGGCACTGCTGGTAAGCATTGCAATGTCACCCACCTTTGTGCCAGAATTGATTACATTAAGAATGGGAGTATTTCCCGTGGTGGGATTGCTGGCAACGGCAGCCGGATAGAAGTAGTTGTAGGCAGCCTGCGCTGTCGGCAGATCGGTGCCTTGAGTGTTGGTTTTGTTAAACCCGGCGTCATAGTACCACCGCAAGCTGGTGTAGCCGTGGTTGTCTCCAGTCACGCTCTTGGCCTGGACATTTTGGTAAACGCCGGTGCTGGCAGCTCCTGAATCGTTAGTGCCGGCAAAGCGAATCCCAAACAAACTGCTTTGATTGCTGGCCGTCTGAAAATCCTTGCCTGAGAAGTTGAAGAACAGGTCGCCCCAACCAATATTTCCGTCAGCAGCACCACTTTCTGGCGTGCCTGTCAAGGGCATCCCGCCGGTCAGGGCGACGAAAACGCTATCCGCCGTTTCTTTGATGGCCAGACCCTTAATTTCATAGGCCGCCCCACCAGAGCCATCATTGAAGGCATCGATGCCATAGTTCCAGCCGTTATAGAGCTGTCCGGCGGTGGCTTGCTGGCCCGTTGCAGAGATTAGGCAGACACTGGCAGCAGCGGTTCCGAGTAAAGTGCGCATCCCGATAGTCTTCATTTGCAAATCTCCTGATTGCTGTTCAACTCTCTGTCTTGATAAACAGCTTAAGCAATCTAGTGTGAAGTTGCAAGGGGAAAACGGGCGTTTTATATGAATTTATCGTGAAGTTTTCAGATGCCTGCGGCTGCCCATTTTGGGTGTTTTACCGGTATACATAATTCAGTAATTTTACAGGATCGGCCTTTTCAGTTTTCCTCTAGGGAGCGGCAGGAGTTCATTAATTGAACATCAGCCGGCAGTCCTTGTCAAGCGCCCAGAGAGCCAAACACCTCCCGCACTCTTTGCTCCTGGGAGGGGGGATAACACCGGATTAAAAGATTTACAAGCGTAATTGTCGCCTGTGAGGGGGGGGGATAAAAGTCGAGCGCTGCTTTTGATTGGTGGGGGGGTGAGTTCCGCCTTGAGAGCCCTCCGTAGAAACATTGCCCAGAGGGCGGAACGCACCCTACTTTTGATGGGTGGGGGGTGCGTTCTGCTTTGAGAGTTCTCCGTAGAAGTAGAGACGAGAGGGCGGACCCACCCTACTTTTGATGGGTGGGGGGTGAGTTCCGGCTTGAGAGCTCTCCGTAGAAGTAGTGACGAGAGGGTGGAACTCACCCTAATTTTGATTGCAGGTAGTTGAGTTCACCGGCACAATTCAGGATACAATGGCAAAACTGCTTGGCGGCTGTCAGGGGAAGACAGCGGACGTTCACAGAACGGGAGTACCTGTAAGAGAGGACGAGATGGAATTAGAGGAAAAAGACTTAGAAAAGTCGCCTGCATGGTTGCGGGTGTGGCGCTCGCAGCGGGAAAATATACAGATTCTAGTCATGGCCCTGGCCTTAGCCCTGCTGCTCCGCACCTTTGTGGCAGAACCGAGGTACATCCCATCAGATTCGATGCTGCCAACCTTGCAAGTGGGCGACCGGCTAGTGGTGGAAAAAATCTCCTACCATTTTCGGCCACCGGCAGCCGGTGAGATCGCAGTCTTTTTCCCGCCGCAACAGCTGCAAAAATACCTGCAATTTCAGGGATACAGCAAAAAGCAAGCCTTGCGGCAAGTATTCATCAAACGGATTATTGGGGCAGCCGGCCAAACCGTGGGAGTGAAGGATGGCCAAGTCTGGCTGAATGGAGAGCCCCAGCCGGAAGATTACATTGCTGAACCGCCCGACTATGACTGGGGTCCAGCGACCGTTCCGGAGAATCAGTTTTTTGTCATGGGGGATAACCGTAACAACAGCAATGACTCCCACATCTGGGGGTTTCTGGCCAAAGAGAAAATCATTGGCCGCGCCGCCTTTCGCTTTTGGCCCCCCAACCGGATCGGGCCGGTGTGAGGGCCCGACCGGGGGCAATCTTGGAGGGCGGGCCGGTCGCGGCGAGGAGAGAGTCTCGCACCGGTTCCGCCAGTGCTTGCGGGAAAAGTAGGGCTTTCCGCACTAGACGAGTTGGAAGCGAAACTTGGCGCTGCTCTACAATAGGACTAGATCATTCAGGTACAGCGGGACTTCCCATCTAGTCATAAAATCAATTGGGTGGACGCGGGCAATGGGATTCTTTGATTCAGAGATCGTTCAGCAAGAAGCCAAACAGCTGTTTGAGGACTATCAAGCCCTGATAAAACTCGGCAGTAACTACGGCAAATTTGACCGCGAGGGAAAAAAGCTGTTCATCGAGCAGATGGAAGCCATGATGGAGCGCTATCGGATTTTTATGAAGCGCTTTGAGCTGTCTGAGGACTTCATGGCCCAGATGACCGTGGAGCAGCTGAAGACCCAGCTGAGTCAATTTGGCATGACGCCGCAGCAAATGTTCGAGCAGATGCACTTCACCCTAGAGCGGATGAAAGCAGAGCTCGACAAGCAGCTGTGAGATTTTTAGATGTGAGATTTTGGATTTTAGATTGTCCCAACAGCTATGTGACAGCTCCTCTCTCACGGCGGGGCAACAGGCCCGCACACCTGAGGGGCAATACAGAGTAGGGATAGATAGTATTGTTACCTGGGTTTGAAAAGATGTTATTGCAGCCTTTTTCAATCCAAAATCCAAAATCGGGGCATCCAAAATAGCCATCAGTTGGGAGAGGGCGGCTCAAAGTCAGAAGCCGGTCGGAAATATTGCACCGGCGTATTTTCCAGCGCTTGCAGCATAAAATCGCGCCAGACCGGCGCTACATAACTGCCCCCTGTCGAGCCCGAGTACAGGGGAGTGAAATCGTCATTGCCCACCCAAACAGCGGTAGCGAGTTGCGGCACATAGCCCACGAACCAAATATCCCGTTCTGAGGAGGTTGTGCCGGTTTTGCCCGCCGCCGGACGCCCAATCTGAGCGGCGGTTGCCGTACCCCGAGAAATCACCCCTTGCAGGGCGCTATTTAAGGAAGCGGACGCCCAGGGATCGAGAACCAGCTTGGGTTTGGGGGTGTTGTCCAGCAGGACGTTGCCGCTGCTGTCAGTCACTTGGACAATAAACGTGGTGTCAGAGTGCCAGCCATTGTTGGCGAAAGTGGCGAAAGCGCCGGCCATTTCCAGGGGGGTGAGATCGACAGCGCCCAAGGGCAAAGAAATCACCGGCTCAATCGGACTCTTAATCCCCAGGATGCGGCAGGTTTCAATCACCTTATTCAGCCCTACGTCCTGGCCTATCTTAATAGCGGGAACGTTCAGCGATACCTCCAGAGCCCTGCGAATGCTGACAGCGCCAGAGAATCCGCCGCCGTAATTTCTGGGATAGTAATAGCTGTCACCGTCGGGATAGCCCACCGGCGAGTCATAGACGATCGAGTCTGGCCCGTACCGCCCGCTGGCAAAAGCCGTATAGTAAACAAACGGCTTAAAAGACGATCCGGGCTGCCGCAGGGCTTGGACGGCGCGGTTGAATTGGCTTTTGTCGTAATCGACGCCACCCACCATAGCCTTGACAAAGTGAGTGCGGGGATCGACCGCCACCAGAGCCATTTGGTCAGCACCGACCTGGTAGTAAAGCCGCTGGTGGGCGTAGCGCACCGTATCTTCAGCGATCCGCTGCAGTCGCAGGTCGATAGTGGTCTGGACTCGCATGCCCCCTTTGAGAACTGCGTCTCGGCCAAAGCGCTTGGTCAGCTCTTGAACCACCGCCTGGGTGACGTAAGGCACCTTACTTCCGGGGAAAGAAGTAATTTTACCGAGTTTTATCGGTTGCTTGAAGGCTGCGGCTTCTTCTTCATCGGTGATCCACTGCAGCTCCTTCAAGCGATTGAGCACAGTGGCTTGTCGCTGTTTCGCCAGCTTGTAATTTATGAAGGGGCTGTAATCTTCAGGAGCCTGGATCATGCCGGCCATCATCGCCGCTTCCGCCAGGGTTAACTTAGAGGCTGACTTGCCAAAATAACTTCTGGCGGCCATCTCAGCGCCGTACAAATTGTGGCCCCAGTAGACCTGATTCAGGTACAGCTCCAAAATCTCGTCTTTCTTAAAGATTTGCTCCAAACGGATGGCCAGCACCGCTTCGGCGAGCTTGCGGCTGAAGGCGCGTTTGGGGGAGAGGAAGAGATTTTTCACCAGCTGCATGGTGAGAGTGGAGCCCCCCTCAACCGTCCTGCCCTCCTCCAAGTTTTTCACCATAGCCCGCATCACGCCGCCTGGGTTAATGCCGTAGTGGCTGTAGAAGTGGCTGTCTTCTATGCCGATCACCGCCCGCTTCAGCTGCGGAGAGATTTTGGTGAGCGGGACAACTTCTCTGTTCGCTTCGTCGTGGATGCTGGTGAGGAGCGTGCCCTTAATATCGTAGATGTGGGTCGTTTCCGTAGGCGTGTAGTTGCGCAGGACTCGAACGTCTGGGAGGTTGCGGAAGCTGATCGCCAAGCCCACCAGCCCACCGGCCACTACGGAACTGGCCAGCATGGTCACCCCCAGCAGCGTTCCGGCTGTTACCTTACTGACCCCTTGAACAAAGTCAAAAACTGGTGCTGAGTCTCTCAGCTGCTGTCGTCTTATTGTGTTAGTTGCCACGGCGATGTCACATCCTCATCGATAAAGGCTCAATCCGAAAAAGTCTAAGTGGGCTAGCTCTCCTGTTTGAGATTTTAATTTGAGAGCGCCACCTTGAGGCAGGAAAACCTGGCTGTCCGCCCAGCTTTAGTAATTTCACCGGCACCCCCACAGCCATCAGGACAATTGCCGGCTGCTGATTAACCATTATCCTGACACACCAGCCAGGTCTTGACCCCTTGGCTCTGTCAAATCCGACTCTCACAGATTTTTCTGCCATTTTTGCTTATGGTAATCTGGCGATAGGACAATTTAAAGGTTAGGGCGCAGGGGAACACTTGCCCCGTTGCCATGTCAGTGCCATATCCAAAGGATTTTTATTTCCGTGAGTGTAACGAATCGAGTTGTGGATTTGCAAACCCTGGCTTCAGGAACCCCCCAAAGTGTCAGCTGTGACCTCTCCTGGCTGCGTCGTGGCGTCAGTGAGATTTTTCCCGACCAGCCTGATTCATCCGATCCCCTGGAAAATCTGGCGCACCTGCTGGCCACCTCTGACCGGCCTTTGCGGGTCAAGCTGGGAATTGACCCCACCGGCGCAGACATTCATCTGGGTCACAGCATTCCTGTGCGCAAGCTGCGGGCCTTCCAAGATGCCGGTCACACGGCGGTACTGATCATAGGCGATTTTACCGCTCGCATTGGCGACCCCACCGGCAAGTCAGAGGTGCGCAAGCAGCTGACCGCAGAGGAAGTGGCGGCTAACGCCCAAACCTACCTCAACCAAGTGCGCCCAATTCTCGATTTTGACACACCCGGACGCCTGGAGATTCGCTACAACTCCGAATGGCTCTCCCAACTTGACCTGTCCAAAATTCTGTCCCTGCTTGCCACGATGACCGTTGGCCAAATGCTGGCCAAAGAAGGGTTTGCCGAACGCTACCAGCAAGGCAGCCCCATTTACCTGCACGAGTTCCTCTACCCCCTGATGCAGGGCTACGATTCCGTAGCTGTCCAATCTGACGTGGAACTCGGCGGAACCGACCAGAAATTCAACATTGCCGTCGGGCGCGACTTGCAGCGACATTTTGGCCAAAAACCCCAATTTGGCCTGCTGACGCCGATTTTGCTGGGCACGGATGGGGTGCAGAAAATGTCCAAGTCCCTGGGCAATTACGTCGGCCTGTCGGAAGACGCCCTCACCATGTACTCCAAACTGGAAAAAACTCCTGACCGGCTCGTGGGACAGTATTTCGAACTATTGACAAATTTGCCGCTAAATGCTATGCCAGAAAATCCCCGCGACCGGCAAAAACTTCTCGCCCTAGAAGTGGTGACGCAATACCACGGCAAAGAAGCAGCAGAGCAAGCGATGCAGTCGGCGCAGGCGCTTGTCCTCGGAGGAGATGCCTCCGGTGCCGGTGCGGTGCCAGAATTCTCTCTCGCGGCGGTGCAGTTCCCCGCCAAGCTCTTCTACATCCTCGGCGCGTGCGGCGTCTGCCCAACCACCAGCGAAGCCCGCCGGCAGATACAAGGCGGTGGGGTGAAGCTCGATGGCGAGCGCGTCGAGGACGTTAACCTGACGTTTGACTCACCGGCTGACTTGCACGGGCGAGTTTTGCAGGTGGGGAAAAAGAAGTTTGTGCGCTTAGTGGTGTGAGCGGCAATTAAGAAGCGCAGAATGACAAATATAAGCTTTGATTTATAACCGTTTATCTGCGTCAATCTGCGATTTCTATTCACAATAGAAAATCCAAAAGTTTCTCATTATTATGTCAGTAACAGAGCGCATTATTGTCCCCCTAGATGTTTCCACCGAAGCCGAGGCTCTCGCCCTGCTGGAAGCGCTCCCCCAAGTCAGCTGGTGGAAAGTCGGCCTGGAGCTATTTGTCAGCACCGGCCCGGGAATTTTGGCCCTCTTAAAAAACCGGCACAAGCGAATTTTTCTCGATCTCAAATTCCACGACATCCCCAATACGGTGGCGGGCGCAAGCCGGTCGGCGGCGGGCTATGGTGCGGATTTGCTGACTGTCCACGCTGCTGCCGGTCGGGCGGCGCTGTCTGCGGCGCAAGCGGCTGTGCGCGAGGGTGCCGGTGCGCTTCAGCCTCCCAAAGTCATCGCGATTACGCTGCTAACGAGTCTGTCGTCGCGAGATTTGGCCTTTGACCTCAAAGTTCCTCTGGAATTGCCAGAATACGCTTTGCAAATGGCAATTTTGGCTCAAGAGGCCGGTCTTGCCGGCGCTGTTTGCTCGCCCCAGGAGGTGTCGCAGCTGCGGCGTGTCTGCGGGGATGATTTTCTGCTGGTCTGTCCTGGGGTGCGTCCGGTGTGGGCTGCGGCGGGGGATCAGCGGCGAACGATGACGCCCGCTGACGCCCTGAAAGCCGGTGCCGATTACTTGGTCATCGGGCGTCCGATTACTGCCGCACCCGATCCCGCTGCTGCTTTCGACCGCATTTGTCAAGAAATTGCGGGAATTTAAAATAAAAAATGGGAAAAATATTAATTATTTTTTTTCTGTTAAATTTTATTTTTCCGAATCAGGTGGCGTCCGCTGCGGAAAAACCGAGGCAGGTACGGGAGAGAGCCAGCATCCAAAATCGAAAATTTGTTTGCCCAAAAGATTTGGAAACCCTGATTGAGCCGCTGCTGCGGGACCTGCCCAGTTATGCCAATCGCGTGCTTCAGCGCTCTCGACTTAGAGGTGTGAGCTACGAGTCGAGTTACGTGATTCTCGCGGGGCGTCCTGAGTTTGAGCCTCTGCCCCTCGGCCCAGGCCGGTCGGAGGAGGCAAGTTCTCCTGGGAGTGGGGAAAAGCCGGCGGGCAGCTCAGACGGCGATCCCCGGCAAGTGTTTATTACGACTTTGGAGCGCAACTATTCCTCAGGTCAGGCGGTGCAATTGCAGCATTACCACTGGCTGTTTCTGACCAAAACGGAAAGTGGCTGGCGGCTAGCGATGATGTTTTCCCGACTGGGAACTTACCCCGCCGGCAACCCGCTTTTGCCGCCGCGAGATAACAGTAACGGAGCGATCGCTCAGGCTATCAGCACTTGGTTGAGAGACTGTCGCGCTGGGACTGTGCGCCAGTAGCGGTTAGAATTGAGGAGTGTAAATTAAATAAATCGCCAAGACGCCAAGAGCACGAAGGGAAGAGAAGAAAGAGAATTTCACAAATCATTTAGAAGTTCTATAGATATGGTAAAGGGCAGCTCCTAGTTTGGAGAGGCGACGGGCGGGTTCGCAGATTACCCCCCGCTCCTGTGCTTCCCGGCTCCCTGGCTTGAGAGCGGTGCGCCCCCATAGAATTAAGAAAGGCTATACTGTCACCGGCGCGCACTGCAACAGAATCGCACCGCAACACAGTTTGTCACAAAATCAGGCATCATAGAAGCAAATGGACTGCAAAGGGCTGGAGGGATCAATGTCACCTTGCCCACTGTTCCGCAATCGCGACGATGCCGGCGAGCAACTGGCTGAGCGGGTTCTGTCTGAGTTCGGGAAGCTGGATGAGGCCGTTGGATATGCCAAGCCGGTTGTTTATGCTTTGCCTCGGGGCGGGCTGCCGGTGGCTGCGCCGGTGGCGCGTCTCCTGGGTTGCCCCCTAGATATAGTGGTGGCGAAAAAAATTGCCCGCCCACAAAACCCAGAACTGGCCATAGGCGCTTGCACGGCAGATGGCCACGCACTGTGGTCGCGGCACCCGTCGATCCGCCGGCTCAATCCCAAAGTGCGGGAGGTGGCGCTGCGTTATGCCCTGGAGAAAGCGCGGGATGTCCTCGAGCAACTAGCACCGGCACGCCCTGGCGTCAGCCCCAGGGGTGCGATTGCTATTTTGGTGGACGATGGGATTGCCACCGGCATGACGGTCGCCGTTGCGGCGGAAGCGTTGAGGGCGCAACAGCCCAGAGCGGTGTGGGTGGCTGCGCCGGTGGCACCCCTGGACTTGCTGCCATCCCTGCGCCAGTGGGGCGAGCGGGCTTTCGTGCTAGCCACTCCCGACCGGTTCGTGAGTGTGAGCCGGTTTTATGCCGACTTTCCCCAGGTTGAGATGGAAGAAGCGCTGGCGTGCCTGGAGCAACAAAACGCAAAGGCTGGCTAATGCCTAATTGCTGCGTAAAAATTTGCCACCAGAAGTAGGGTACACTCCCTCTGGAAGCGCCCTATAAACTGCTATAAGCTGTTACGCTTTTAATCTGCTCAGTACAGGAAGGAGGCAGAGCCTCTTGAACTGCGTTCCCAGGCAGAGCCTGGGAACGAGGAACGAGGAAAATCCAAAATCTAAAATCCAAAATTGGTATTAGTCCTCATCGAAATATTCTGCCCCATCCCACCACTCAAGTGGGCCATATTTTTGTAACTTGCAAGAGCGTTTCAGATAGAGGGCAGAGGCTTTATCCTGGGGATTTATTTGCAATATATCCTGGAAAATTTGCTCAGCAGCAGCAAATTGCTGTTTGTGATAGAGATCGACGCCCCGCTGAAATTCGGCGCGGGTTTGCTGCTTGAGCTTTCGCAGGGCGGGCGCATCTGCTTCGTAAATTTCAAAGACTGGAACGGGCTCTTTTTTGCCTTTCACCTGAACTTGACCGAGAAACCGGTGGGAGTATTTTGCCGGCTCCTCCAGTTGCGTCAGGGTTTTGGCGCTGATCGCGATGCCCGCCCCGTAGAGTTTGGTCAAGTCTTGCAGGCGAGAAGCCAAGTTCACCGCATCAGAAATCACGGTGCTTTCCATGCGCTGCTCCTCGCCAATGGTGCCCAGCATCAAGCTACCGCTGTGCAAGCCAATGCCGATGGAAATCGGAGATTGGCCCTTTTTTTTGCGGGACTTGTTCCAGAGGGAAACCTGATTTTGCATGGCGAGCGCCGCCCGCACCGCTTCTTCCGGCGTGTCCGGAAACAGCGCCATGATGGCATCGCCAATATATTTATCAATAAAGCCATTGTGCTCGCGGATAACTGGGCCAACCCGGCTCAAGTAGTCGTTGATAAAGTCAAAGTTTTCTTTCGGGGACATGCTCTCAGACAGGGTGGTGAAAGAGCGCAAGTCCGCAAACAGGATAGTCATTTCTGCCTGCACGGAGTCGCCCAGTTTGGCATCTACGATACTTTCTTTTTGCAGGAAGTGCAAAAATTGAGCCGGCACAAAGCGGGCGGAAGCTGCGGCGATTTTTTCCAGCTCTCTCCGGCTGGCTTCCAGAGTCGTCAGAGCGCGGAACGCTCTTAAGGCGGTTAAGACTGTTGTAAAAAGCTTTTTAGTGGTGAGTTCAGTTTTTGTCTTATAATCATTAATATCGTAGTGAACAATCACGACATCTTCCGGGACTTGTCCTGGCTGGCCGGTGCGCAAAATAATCCGCACTAACTTGTTGTCTAGCACGTCGCGGATATATTTAACGACCTCTAAGCCGGCCTCATCGCTTTCCATGACCACATCCAGCAAAATCAGGGCGGTATCGGGGTGTTCTTGGATTAACTCTTTGGCTTCTTTGCCGGAAAAAGCGCTCAGGTAAATTAAGGGTTGCCCTTCAAATATAAATTCATTCAGAGCGAGCTTGGTGACATTGTGAATTTCTGGCTCATCGTCTACAATTAAAATTTTCCAACTGCCTTTGGCCTGTTCCAGTTCCAGCGCCTCTCCCTCTTCTCCGGCAAATATCAATTCTTCATCTTCTTCAGCAAAAATAACTTCGTCGCTCTCATAACTAAAAAGCGGCTTCTGATTTTCTTCTCTCATCGAGCAGTCTCCTTGACGTTCAGTCAGATGTAGATATTATTTTCAGGGGAGCGGAGGGCGGAGGAAGGGCGAAGCCGCTCACCCTCGGGTTCAGGGAGCAGCCCCGAAAAGCGGACAGGGTTCCGGAGGCTGCTCTCTCTGCTGGCGCTTGCCTTGACATTTCCCGCGCCAGCGACTGAGTTTGGGTGGCCCTTCCTGGGGAGTGCGAGTAAATGGTATTATTATATAGCGTTTCTCGTATTAGTGAGGTACTGAGAAACCCGGTTTCTTTAAGAAACCGGGTTTCTGGGCCCTAGTTCATCCAACTGAGAACCGCTATAATGTCTCAGGTCACATTTGTGCCGGCAATGTCATAAGAAACTTTGTGCCAGCACCGACCTGGCTTTCGCATTCGATAGTTCCCTGGAGTTTTTGGGTGACGAGGTTGTAAAGGAGATGTAAGCCCAAGCCGGTGCCGCCCTGACCCCGCTTGGTGGTAAAGAAGGGGTCAAAGATTCTGCTTAAGTTCTCTGGGGGAATGCCTTTGCCATCGTCGGTATATTCAAAGATAACCCGATCGCCATCTTGTTTAAACTCAAATCGGATAAGTCCACAGTCTTCTGGATCGTAAGCGTGGATGAGAGAGTTCATCACCAGATTGGTGACAATCTGAGAGAGCGCGCCCGGATAGGTGTCCAGGGTGAGATTTCGGTCGCCATGAATTTCCACCCGATGTTTCGTGGCTTTGAGTTTTGCTCTTAAGGAGAGCAAAATCTCCTGCAGGTAATCCCGGATATTGAAGGTGCGTTTTGACTCGCTGGACTGATCCACCGCCACCTGCTTAAAACTCTGGATCAATTCTGCCGCCCGGTTGAGGTTGGCTAAAACCATACTGCTGCTTTGCATGGCGGTATCCAGGAACTTTTCTAAGTCAGATCGTTTCATTTGACCGGCTTTGTACGTCTCGAAAAAAGCTGTGGCTTTTTCAGCTAAGAGAGAGGCGGCGGTGACGCCGATGCCGATGGGAGTGTTGATCTCATGGGCGACACCCGCCACCAGCCCGCCCAAAGACGCCATTTTTTCCGAGTCCACCAATTTTTTTTGGGTGGCTTTGAGATTTTCTAGCGTTTGTGACAGTTCCTGAGTGCGCTCCTCAACCAATTGTTCCAGATTTTGGTTGAACTCCCGCAAGTTGGCATAGAGTTGGGCATTTTCAATCGAGATGGCAATTTGAGAGGAGAGCAGTTGCAGCACCTCTAGCCGGTCTGGGGTAAACGCGCCCGCCGTGAGATTATTTTCCAGGTATAGGATACCGCATAACTTGCCTTGATGGATCAGGGGAGTGCAGAGAATGGACTTGGTTTGAGTGGCGACAATATAAGGATCTCGCGTGTACTGTCCCTCGCGTGCCGCGTCATTTAAGACCTCATGTGAGTGCGTGCGGGCGACATAATTAATGATGGCGGCGGAGAGCACCGGCGTCTGGGTGGCTGCATCTATTGAGTCTGCGGGAACCGATTGCAGGACAGTCACGCTATCGCAATCCACCGAGCCAGATGCTTCGATGACCCAGCGTCCTTCCTTCTCCAGAATCAGAAAGCCTTTTTCAGCGCCGGCATTCTCAATCACAATCTTCATCAACGTCGCCAGCAGCTTGTCCAGCACGATTTCACCGGCTAGCGCTTGAGAGGATCTCACGACTGCGGTCAAGTCTAGCACGCCTGAACTGCTGCTGGTTGTGGAAGTCGTGGTGCTGATCGTTACGCCCAGTTCCGTTTTATTCAAAGCCAGTTTTCTCCCTAAGAACTGCGGATATTTTGACTCCAAATGCGCCACCTTGGCTTTTGCCCCCCAGCGCGTATAGCAATAGTGTGCCTCAGTCAGGTAGGTTTTGGCAACCTTTTCCCGCCCCAGAGACAGGTAAAATGCTCCAGCCAATTCACAGGCGAGCGCTTCTTCCTGAATGTAGCCCTGTTTCTTGGCACCGGCAATCGCCCGGTCGTAATACTCCATTGCCTCTAGTGTGCGCCCCAAAACTCGCGCTCTCTCAGCTTCTACCAACTCATATTTGTGCTGAAAATTCACCGGAGCGTGCTGCGCCCATTCCCGCATCTTTTCCTGATTGCTTTTCACCTTGATCAGCGGGCGTCTTCTCTCAGCCTTTGAGAAAGATGCAGCCACAGCCAACCGCGCCAGAGAATCGTAGAAGTAAAACGCACCAACCAGCGCTAACCCCGTCCCGCCGTCCAAGTATTTCTTGGCCATATTGCCATTTTCTGCGGCAGAATCGAACTCCTGAAATAAATAGCTGAGGATAAGCTTATTCAAATAGAAGTACAGCAGCCCGTAGCGATCGCTAGCCCGGTGATAGCGGGGGAGTTCTACCGGCTCGTCATAAATTTTGCCCGTTAAGATTCCAGGGTGGGGGGACTCCTCCATGAAATTTAAAACAGCCTGCCGGTCTCTTTGCAGATAGTTAACCGCGTGACCTTGCTTCAGCTCCTTTAAATCCTGAGTGTACAGTGCCAGTTTTTGGTCGAGTTCCTGGAGGGGCACCCCCGCTAGAAACGAATAGTAGCAGTGTTTGAGAATGCTATAGCCGGCATATTCAAACGTTCCATTATCCCGGCCTATTTGATAGGCGTCCTTCAAAGGCTCCAAGGTTTCTCGGAGGTGAACCTTCCAACTCTGGATCATTCCATAAACGATATCCATCGTCCTGGCTTGAATCTGTTTATCATCGAATCTTTCTAGAAGATTCAGCGCCACTTGACCGAATTTATAGCCGGACTCAATCGAGTCCACTGCCCCACAAAGCATAGCGCCGTAATAGGCATAGGTCAGGGGAGAGGCGTCAGCGTTACCGCACTCAACTGATAAGTTAACCTGTTTCGACACAATCACGGGCAGAAGTTTAGGAGTTGCGGTATAAGCCGGAGCGTTGGCGCTCGCTAACAGCCGCATAACGGCGAGGACAGCAGGATCGGACATCACCGGCAAGTCGATTAAGTCCAAAATTACTTTGCCGTTCAGTTTCGCTGCAGTTTCTGAGAGAGCTTGCTGAATCTCTGACTTGCTCGGTTTCTCTGGAACGCTCACACCCAAGATCGAGATGGCTTGCAGTACCATCTGAACCGCTGACTGCATTTGGTTCCGCGCCAGACAAGCCTGAATCTTTACTTCATAAACTCTCACTTTGTCCAGTTGAGTTTTGGAGTGTTCCAGAACTTTCTCCGCCCATTTTTCCATTTCCTCAAAGTCAGTGTTCAGGTACGCCGCCTCGGCGGCTGACTCAAAGAGTCCCAGAGTCAGCTCATACTGAGTTTCCCAAGCTTCAGGGGGCAAAAGCTCTATACCTGCGGTAAAATATTTCAGAGATGGTTCGCAGGCAGCACTGGCTTTTGCCTTGCGTCCCGCGATTAAATTCAACTGTGCCAGTTTGAGTTTCTCTGACTGGCTGCTAGCGCGACCAATTCCCAGATTCAACTGGTTTACCAGCTCAAATATATTCTCCTCCACGCGATCCGCCGGCGTATTTTGCAGCAGCAAACGCCCGATTTTCAGGTGTGTCTCTCGCTTCTGCAATTCGGGAATGAGAGCGTAAGCAGCTTGCTGCACCCGGTCGTGCAAGAATTTGTATTCTACCCCAGACGCAATACCAGACGCAACAGATGGCATCCCGACAAACTCTTCCAACTCTTCCAAAAGCGCCGGAAGTTTGTAGGCATTGCTCATGGGTAAAATTAGGCCGGCCTCCAGCGCCTCCCAAAGGTCAGCTGCCGTGGATGCCAGAGATTTTTCACTGACTGTGGCGAGAACGTCTAAATTAAACCGGCTGCCAATACAGGCGGCTAGCTTGAGTGCGTTCTGCGTTTCTTCCGACAGTTTCTCAATGGTGCCGGCCATTAACTCAACCACATTATCGGTGAGTCCCATCCCTTGAATCCGCTCGATGTCCCACTCCCACTCAGCGGTGCTGAAATTGAAGCTCAGCAGGTTTTCTGAGTGGAGAGATTTCAGCAGCTGAGTCAAGAAAAAAGGATTGCCGCTGGTTTTCAGGAGCAAGAGTTCTGCCAGAGGCTGGGATTTTTCTGGCTTGCAGTTGAGAGTGCCGGCAATGAATTGGCGGAGATCGCCGCGATTTAAAGGTCGGAGGCTAATCCGATTTATCCTAGCACCGGCTTTTGCTATCTCCTCGATCGCCAGCATCAGGGGATGAGCCCCATCCACTTCCGAATCGCGATACGCGCCAATCAGCAACAGGTTCCCCGCAGTGCCGGCGCTATCCGCCGGTCCTACAAGCAGTTGAATCAACTTCAAAGATGGCAAATCCGCCCACTGCAGATCGTCCAGGAAGATCGCCAGGGGGTGTTCTTTTTTGGCGAAGACGCGCATGAATTTTTGAAACACCAGATGGAACCGATTTTGGGACTCCGCCGGTCCCAATTTCGGCACAGGCGGCTGTTTGCCGGCAATCAGTTTCACTTCCGGAATCACATCGACAATCACCTGCCCATTTTGTCCGAGGGCATCTGCCAGTTTTTCTTTCCAAGCTTCAATCTGCGCTTCGCTTTCCGTCAGCAACTGCCGCATCAAATCCTGAAATGCTTGAATCAGGGCGCTGTAGGGAATGTTCCGCCTAAATTGGTCAAACTTGCCGGCAATAAAATACCCCCGCTCCCGCACGATCGGTTTGTGAATTTCACTCACCAAGGCTGACTTGCCAATCCCTGAATACCCGGCAACGAGCGCCATCTCTGCGGTGCCGGCGGCTACCCGCTCAAAACTGGCCATCAGCGCCGCCACTTCTTTTTCCCGTCCGTAGAGTTTTTGCGGGATTTGCAGCTGCCCAGAAAAATCTTGGCTTCCGAGTGAGAAGTCAGCAATTTTTCCCGTTTTTTGCAGCTGGTGCAGGCAAGTTTCCAGGTCAGCTTTTAGCCCCCAGGCACTTTGATATCGGTCTTCAGCCGTCTTGGCTAATAACTTCATCACAATATCCGAAACCGGCTTGGGGATCTCCCCCACTCCCTTGCTCCCCAGCCCGCCCGCTTCGCGCGGAGGCACCGGCATCTTGGCAATGTGAGAGTGAACCAACTCCACCGGATCGCTGGTTGAAAACGGCAGCTCACCCGCCAGCATTTCATAAAAAGTGACGCCCAAGGAATAAAAGTCGGTGCGGCGGTCAATCGACCGATTCATCCGACCGGTTTGTTCTGGGGACATATAGGCGAGGGTGCCTTCCAGCAGATTGGGGGTGCTGGCGGCATGGCTCTCTCGCGACAGCAGCGTTGCCAGACTGAAATCGGCAATTTTAACATGGCCGCTCTGTGGATTAATGATGATATTCTGCGGTTTAATATCCTTGTGAATAATATTTTTATGGTGCAGCTGCCCCAGGGTTTCCGCAAGCAGGCGAGCGATTTGTAAAAATTCTAATAAATTCAGCCTGTGAGCGCTGATATAATCTTTTAGGGACTGACCCCCAAAATCTTCCATCACCACAACCAGGCTGTTTTGGTAGGTTTCCAGGCTGTAGGATTTGACAGCACCTGGCAAGTCCAGGTTCTTGGTAATTTCATATTGCTGTTTAAATTTGGCCAGCTCTTCGGGCGTGGGATATTCCTTGTTCAGCAGCTTCAGGACAACCGGCTGAAAGTCCCGCTCTCTGCGCCCACGGTAAACAACCGTACTGACACCCGTATAAATTGCTTCTGCTATCTCGTATCCAGGTATGGCGAGCATAATCCGACTCCACTTGGCGTGATAATCTTTACTCTTCACAGGGAACGGAAGGCGTCCGGACTGTTTCGACCTGATTTTTTGTATTTTATCGCACAAGCTGCTTTCCACTCGTCTAGAGAGGAAATGCGTTGCCTGTATTATACAAAGGCTCTGCTGCCGGTGCCAAGTCTGCCGCTCAATTCCCAGGCAAACTATCTAAAAACTCGCCGGCTAGCACTTGACAGGCAACAAAACTTGTGCTACTTTGAAAGCCCGGTAGACTTGTAGAGTTCCGCTTTGCGGAACGCACCCTACTGATCGCCGGCGTTTGTGTCGGGGAGTAGTTCCCGTATATAAATGGGCGAATTGATTGCGCAAGGTGGCGCTGCCGGTGGGCCGTTTGTAAGTTCAGCGCAGCCCAAAGGTTGCGCAGTATGGGCTTTAGCCCAAAAGTTGCGCAGTATGGGCTTTAGCCCAAAAGTTGCGCAGTATGGGCTTTAGCCCCACCGGCAGCTTTGAGAGGGCCGCGCCGATATCTCGCCCTGATGCGTTCACGAGAGGCTGGCGTTGCTGCGCCGGCGGTGGTACGATTGTAGAGCGAGCGTATAAAATTTAAAAGATCGGGGCGCGCGCAAGGCCGGTTCCTAAAAGCTGATAGCTGAGATGTAATCGATGAGATTTTGGCAATTTTGGCGGGAGACGCTGATTCTGTGCAGCCAGCACAGTCCACCCCGGTTCATTGAGATGGTTATGTTATTGCTGGCAATGCCCCTGCTTTTGCTGTGGGGCCTTACAGAAAAGTGGCCATACCTAGTGCTGAGCTTGAGCTACGTGGTGGGCTCGTCTTCCTCGGTTTTGATTCGGGAAAGAATCGCCCCCTCCCCCTATCCCCAAGTGATTCAACTGACTGCGGTCTTGCTGTTAATTGTCAGCCTGTACAGCTTTGCTGAATTGACACGCTACCTGTAGCATTGAGTGTTGGATGTCTCGGCTGAAGGTGCGCTAGGGGCGGGTTGATATAGCAGTTCTAAATGATTTGCGCAACCTCTGTGAGCGCAGAACCCCGGTTTCTTTAAGAAACCGGGGTTCTGAAATTTACACAGAGGATTTAGACGCGCTATAGCTCTTCTTCGCCACCGGCAAATATGTTGGGTAAACCCGCCCCTACAGGACTCGGAACTCTCCAGACTGGTGAAGGATGAGGCGATTGCCAGCTGGGTCGCAGGCATAGATTTCTCTGCCGTGAGAAGCGGTTAAAATTTCACCGGCAGGGGGGAAACCCAAGGCGTCAAGATGGGCAATTGCTGCCTCCAAGTCACTCACTTCTAAACACAAACTCATGCCACTTTGGCCGGTGCTGGCAAACTCTTCCAGCTGTGTTTCCTTCGGCCTGAAAATTCCCAGTCGCAAGCCCGTCAGCTGAAATTCAGCGTAAAAATTGGGAATGTAGGTCTGCGGTGCGTGACCGAGTAACTGACTGTAAAACTGCACCAGCGCTTCAGAGTTTGCAGCGGCTAGGGTGAGGAGTGCGGCGTGGCATTTTAAACCCATAATTTGGGGTGGTAACTCTGCCTTGGATTGGGGATTTTAGAGTTAGGGCTCCTGGATTGTAAACCGCAGATAAACGCAGATAAACGCCGAGAATTATACCATCTATCTGCGCGGTGCGGGTCTGCAGTTTTGGACTGTCGGCCACTCTAAAATTTAGTGGGGATCTGGGGTTAAGAGCCACTTGGGGGAGTGGCGGCTGTGCCTTTGGCTTGGGCTCGCTCTTCCCGTTTTTTCCGGTCGGCTTTCAGGATATCCTCCATGACAATCCGCGCCTGCGCCATTTTTTCCAGATTGCTGCTGTACAGCTCCAGGTCTTTGAGCAGCTTTTCTTCTGGGAGGTGCAAACCGGCACAAATTTTGCTGAGCGCCTCGTTCCGCTGCTTTTCGTCTTTGGACAGCTCTGTACTGGCAAGTTCAAGCAGGGTGAACAGACCAATGCCAAATAGACGGCTGTACTTGAATTTCGAGTTGTGGCCAATGGACTGGAGACACTCCTGCAAGTCTCCCGCCTCTGGATGGAACGACGAGAGGCTCAGCCACGCCAATAATTCCTGGGGCGACAGACTCCTGGCGAAGGCTTCCAACTTTTCGGCATCCTGCCGGTAGGGTGGGGAACCGTCTCCTAGAGCCTGACAGAGGGCGTTAAAAATCGAGAGCTTGTCCTCTTCTGGGACATACGCTTGCATAAATCGGTCAAAGGACGTGACAACCCCTAGGGCGTAGATGGGGTCGTAGCGAAAGTCCACATTGACCGAGAGCAAGTGCATTTCCACCATCAGCTCTTCCACCACCCGGCGATAGATGGAGTTGATGGGGCGGGTGTGAGTGCTATAGAAAGTTCGCTTGGTATCTGAGACAGTGCGGACGTTGTTCACGCGCTTGAGAGTTTAGGGGTTGACGTAACTTCATTGTCTCCCGCTGGTGACACCTTTGCCAAGCCCCTTGGCGCTGCTGCCGGTGCCCAAGTTTTGAAAAGGGCGTCAGGGGGTGAGGTGTCAGCGGCCCGGTGACAGATCTCCTCGCCCGGGCGGAACGCACACTGCCGGCAGCCCCTACAGCTTACAATGCCGGAACCAGCAGAGGCGGGCATCCGCACGCCCATGAAAATAATTTACTTTTAATTTTCATATATTGCTATTATGTTTACAGGCTCGCGCCCGCAATGTCAACTAAAATTTGTGTGAACTGCTCGCCAACGCGCTCATGACCCTCTCTCCTCAACTGCTCGCCCTAGCTCGCTACCTGGCCGGTGAATTTGGCAATCAAGCCCAAGCGCTCGCGGAGCCGGTGTGGTATGTCCACCTGCGCCTGTGGCAGCGACCGGTGCCGGCTCCGCTATTTCCAGAAGACAGCATCGCCCTATTTGCTGAACAAGCCAATGCGCTCAATCCGGAGCAGCCGTACCGCCAGCGGATTTTGCGGCTCATGCCCCACGCCGAGAATCCCTCCGGGCTGCAAGTGCAGTATTACGCGCTAAAAGACCCGGCTGCTTTTCGCGGTGCCGGTGGCAATCGGGCGTTGCTGGGGCAGCTCACACCGGCACAGATAGAATTCCTCCCAGGCTGCGCCCTCACCGTGACAGCGCAACCGCTCACCCCCGACAGCTATCACTTTTCCGCATTTTTGCCTCCCGACGCCCGCTGCTGCTTTACTTATCTTGGCGAAATTCGCCAAGTGTCGCTGGGCTTCGAGGCAACACCGGCGCAATTCCTCAGCTATGACAGGGGCATTGACCCAGCTACCGGCCAAGCTATTTGGGGGGCGATCCAAGGCCCTTTTCAATTTACGAAGTCCCAAGATTTTTCAGCGGAGCTGCCCCTCTAGCCCGCCTGCAGGAATTTGTCAGCCAGACCGCCCTCCCCTGTTTGTGCAAATTAAATGCAGCCCTGCGACAGGACAGCTTGCCTTAGGCCCGCGTGGGAGTGAAGACCAGTGTGCCGCAGCTGTCCCGGGCCGGCAGTGGCGTTAAAGTTTAGCTGGCGCGGGGCACCCCTTCCAGGGCTTCTTCCTCTGTCTCGAAGATTTCAAAAACCGAATCCATCATCGTAACTTCAAACACCAGTTTGGCCTCTGGATGGACATTACAAATGCGGAAACTGCCTTTAACTTTATCCGCATCGCGCATGCCGGCCACGAGTGAAGTCAGGCCAGAGCTATCGATAAAATTCACTTGACCCAGATTCACCACAATATGGCGGCTGAGTTTGGAAATACATTCCTGCAACTTCAAGCGGAACTGCCATGCCGTCGTGATGTCCAAGCGCCCGGTGGGTGCCAGGACAATCACGGTTGTGCCGTCCGCTGTCGTGTGCGTTTTCTGCTCGATATGAATCACGAACCCTCCCCTCGTTTCGATAGATGTTGGGGTCGATCTAGCAACAGATCGGTGTTGAGTTTGAACGGAACTGACAGCAGCACTACCGTGTAATGCCGTCGCAGCTTTTTCCCCTTCCCTATAAAATCACAGGGGAGCCGCCGTTCGCGGCAAGCGTGCGGGAACGTTTGCTTTGGCCACGCATGTGTGAGTCAGCTTTCCCACAGAGGGATTGAGAGGTCGTGGCAGACGGCGCGTTCCGCCCGCCGTACCCGTCTACGATTTTACAGCAAACTCCTGGGAGTGCCGAATTGGCCCCACTCGCCCTGACGGGTGCCGTCGGGGGACGCGCCGGTGTGTTTGGATCGATTTTAACCGGCAGGCGTCCAGCTGGCCCAGTCTTGAGGCTTCAAGAACCTTTCATACAGTTCAGCTTCCGGGGTGTTCGCTTCCGGCTGGTAGCCGTACTCCCAGCGAACCAAAGGAGGCAAAGACATCAGGATCGACTCGGTGCGCCCGTTGGTCTGCAAGCCAAAGATCGTCCCCCGATCGTAGACCAGGTTGAATTCCACATACCGCCCCCGGCGGTAGAGCTGGAAGTTGCGCTCGCGCTCGCCGCACTCCAGCGACCGCCGCCGCTCTACTATCGGCCCATAGGCCGGTAAAAACGCCCGACCGCAGTCCACCACAAAGGCAAACAGCTCTTCCCAACTGCGGGGTGCCAGCGTCCCGATTTGATTGCTCCGCCCCCCTGCTGGGCCATTCGCATCGGGCCCGCGATACAGCTGTCCCTGACCGTCTTGGTAGTCAAAAAAGATACCGCCTACGCCCCGCATTTCCTGCCGGTGTTTTAAGTAGAAATACTCATCGCACCAGGGCTTGAACACTGAGTAATACTCGGAGTGGTGCTTGTCGCAAGCTTGCTGGAAGGTGCGGTGGAAATGGGCGGCATCTTCAGAGAAGGGATAGTAGGGTGTTAGATCCGCGCCACCGCCGAACCACCACACCGGCCCGGCCTCGAAGTAGCGATAATTTAGGTGTACGGTGGGCACGTAGGGATTGCGCGGGTGCAGGACCATTGAGGTGCCGGTGGCGTAGAACTGGTGCCCGGCGGCTTCAGGGCGCTGGTTTAAAATGGACGGAGGCAGGTGAGCCCCCCAAACTTCAGAAAAATTAACGCCGCCCTGCTCAAAAACCCCTCCATCGCGGATGACGCGGGAGCGCCCGCCGCCGCCTTCTGGGCGCTCCCAGGAATCCTCCTTGAAGGTGCCGGTGCCATCTAGCTGTTCCAATCCCTGACAGATTTCATCTTGCAGCTGTCGCATGAACTCGCTGACCCGGGTTCGCGAGTCAGCCGGTGGCAAAAACTGGGTATTGGTGGCCTGATCAGTCAAAAAAGCAGTCATAATCTCAATGCTAATGTCGTTTCGCCGAAAGGATAGTTGCAGGTGCCGGCAGCCGGTCGCGCCCCTTGCGTGTTCAGACTTGGCGGTCTTTGGAATTGAATCGAGCAGTGCGCTGGCTGTTGGGGGAATCGCCTCAAGGAATAGCCGAACGAGCGCTGCCCCACAGACACCAATTTTTAAGCCTACTACAAGCTGGGGCGCGAAACCGAAACATCAAGGGAACACAGAGGTTAAGATCCATTAAGAAGAGAGGGAACAAATTGTATTGATTCCACCGCCAGAGGGGAGAACACGAATGGCCAGCAAACTGGATACGGGTGCTGTTTTAGAAGTATTGCGACCGGTGCAAGACCCTGAACTCCGCAAGAGTTTGGTGGAAATGAACATGATTCGCAACATCAAGATTGACGGGGGAAAGGTCAGCTTTACTTTGGTGCTGACCACTCCCGCCTGCCCGCTGCGCGAATTTATTGTGGAAGAGTGTCAAAAAGCGGTGAAGGATCTGCCGGGCGTTGAGGACGTGGTGGTGGACGTGACAGCGGAAACGCCCCAGCAGAAAGCGCTGCCCGACCGGCAGGGGATTGGCGGCGTCAAAAATATCCTGGCCATTTCCAGCGGCAAGGGCGGCGTGGGCAAGACGACTGTGGCGGTGAATGTGGCCGTGTCTCTAGCCCGCGCCGGTGCCAAAGTTGGGATGATCGATGCCGATATTTATGGCCCCAACGTCCCGACGATGCTGGGACTGGCAGACGCCCAAGTGAAAGTCCGGCACGGCAAGCAAGGCGAAGTGCTCGAACCGGCATTCAACTGCGGCGTCAAGCTGGTTTCGATGGGGTTTTTAATCGATAAAGACCAGCCGGTGATTTGGCGGGGCCCAATGCTCAATGGTATAATTCGCCAGTTTCTCTACCAGGTAGAGTGGGGAGAGCTAGACTATCTGATTGTGGACATGCCACCGGGCACCGGCGACGCCCAGCTCACTTTAACTCAAGCGGTGCCGATGGCCGGTGCGGTGATTGTCACCACGCCGCAGAACGTGGCGCTGCTGGACGCCCGCAAGGGGCTGAAGATGTTCCAGCAGATGGGCGTGCCGGTGCTGGGGATAGTAGAAAACATGAGCTATTTCATCCCGCCGGACATGCCTGACCGGCAGTACGACATCTTTGGGTCTGGGGGTGGCGAGAAAACGGCTCAGGAACTGGGGGTGCCGCTGCTGGGGTGCGTGCCCCTGGAAATCCACTTGCGAGAGGGAGGCGATGCCGGCGTGCCGGTGGTGATAGCCGACCCAGAGTGCGCTTCTGCGAAAGCGCTGCAGGAGATTGCTGGGCGGATTGCCGGTAGAGTTTCTGTGGCTGCCCTGGCATAGGCCGGTGTGGGGTGTACCTAATGGAAAGGTGGCAGCGCCAGCTGTGCGCCCGCACCGGCAGCTAATTCTGTAAAGGATAGGGGCAGATCCCGGGGGCTTGTCCCTACAGTAAAGGTGAGAATTTCTCTTCTGTGATCCAAACAAACCCGGTTTCTGGTTCTGAATGGCTGTGCGCTGCCACACTCGATATCTCACTTCTCATGGCTGAAAAATGTTGCAGAAGTTCCTGCTTGTTCGCTGGAAGTCAATGCTGGCCCCCTGGCATCAGGTGGACTGGCTGCTGTTCGCCCTGACGATCGGCCTTACCGTGTTTGGCGGGATCATGATCCGCAGTACAGAACTCAACCTCGGGTGGACGGACTGGTGGCAGCACTGGCTCGTCGGCGGGATTGGTTTGGCACTCGCGCTGGGGATCTCCCGCTGGCACTACGCGATTTTGATTCAGTGGCACTGGCTGATCTATGGAATCACCAATGTATCCCTGCTAGCGGTGATGTTTATTGGCACCACCGCCTTGGGGGCGCAGCGGTGGATCACGATCGGCGGCTTTAACATTCAACCTTCGGAATTTGCCAAGGTAGGGATAATTATCTCTCTCGCCGCCCTGCTGCACGCTCGCACCGCCTCAACCATCCCAGCTGCTGTCAAAACCCTGGCGATCACCGCCGTTCCCTGGGCTTTGGTGTTTTTACAGCCGGATCTGGGAACGTCACTGGTGTTTGGAGCTATCACCCTTGGCATGCTATACTGGGCAAATGCCAATCCGGGCTGGCTGTTGCTGATGGTTTCTCCGCTTATTTCCGCCATTATTTATGGCGTGTGCGTGCCGGAGTGGTCGGAGTGGGGAACCACTCTGCAGATAGGTGCTGCCCTTTGGCGCAGCCTCCCCTGGCTGGTGTGGGTGGGCGCGATGGGTGCGGTGGGGCTGGCCAGCCTGCCCTGGCCGTGGTTGGGAACCCTGGGGGCAATCGGGGTAAACGGAGTAGCCGGCGTGCTGGGCCACATTTTGTGGGGATTGCTGAAAGATTACCAAAAAGACCGGCTGATTCTGTTCCTCGACCCAGAGAAAGACCCGCTGGGCGGCGGCTATCACCTGATCCAGTCTCGGATTGCCATTGGTGCCGGCGAACTGTGGGGGCGGGGACTCTACCAGGGAACCCAAACCCAACTCAATTTCATTCCCGAACAGCATACGGATTTCATTTTCTCAGCCATTGGTGAGGAGCTGGGCTTTGTTGGCTGCCTGTCAGTGCTGTTAGTCTTCTGGCTGATCTGCCTGCGCTTAGTGCTGATTGCCCAAAGAGCTAAAGACAACTTTGGCTCTTTACTTGCCATCGGCGTCTTGTCTATGCTGGTATTTCAGCTGATCGTCAACATTGGCATGACCATTGGCCTAGCCCCAGTCACCGGCATTCCCCTGCCCTGGATCAGTTACGGTCGCTCGGCATTGCTGACCAACTTTATCGCCATAGGGCTGGTGGAATCTGTGGCCAATCACCGGCAGCGGCAGCGGTATTAAAGGATTGTAGGTTGGGGATTATAGATTTTAGATTGCTCCCCAGACAACTCCAGTCCGAAATCCAAAATGTTTTAAACTATTAGATGAAAACCTAGCGGTGAGGGATTATGATTCTACCAGGATCGGCAGTGCGCGTCAAGAACCCCAACGATACCTACTACGCTTTTCAAGGGCAAGTGCAGCGAGTAACTGATGGCAAAGCAGCGGTGCTGTTTGAAGGCGGGAACTGGGATAAGTTAGTGACATTTCGACTCTCAGAATTAGAACTCGTGGACGCCACAGCAGGCCGCCCTAAAGGGAAATAGAAGATGGGCAGCGGCTTGGGGGGGCATGGGGCACGCGGCATGGGGCACAGCGCATAGCGTATGGGGCATGGGATGCAAGGATTTTGGATTGGGAGTTGGGGATTGATTGTTCCAATGCCCAATACTCAATGAGAGCTTGCCCAACCTCGCCCCAATGCCAAATGCCGAATTCCGAATGCCCAATGCCCAATGCCCAATGCCCAATTGAGATTTAAAGTAGAGAGTTGACCAGATATGCGCCTTCCCCTGCCACAGTTTGCTGCCGGCAACCGCCACCCCAGTCACATGGCCGAGGTGATTGAAACTGCTACGACGAATTTTTTGGCACAGTGTCTCGATCCAGAAGACTTGAAGTTTCCAGAAATGCCTGAATTTGGCAGCTGGGTGAGGTCGCTGGATGAAGAATCGGGAAACCTAATTTACGCGGTGGTTTACCACGCAACCACTACCCCAATCGATTCCGTTCACAGAGCCAGGGCGCTGGGGCTGTCTCTGGAAGAGTTGCGGGAAGAGCAACCTCAAATTTTTGCCATGCTGACAGCGGAGTTTCGAGCAGTAATTGTGGGGTTTTCGCCGTCGGTTCAGGTGAAAAACGGTTCTAGGAAACCGAGCGCAACGTTTTACCAGTATATTCCTCCCAGACCGCCACAAATTCACCAAGCGGTTTACCGGTGCGAACCTGAGGAGATTATTAATTTTAGCGAACAGATGGATTTTTTGCGGACGTTGCTGCAACTGGAAGATGCGCCAGCCGATCCGCTGGCGGCGGCTGTGATGCGCGGGATATATCAGTTGCGAAAGGCTGACCGCCGGTGGCTGGTGGCAGCCGGACGCGCTCTCAGTGTGTTGCTCCAGGATGACTACGACCGGTTAAGGGCGATTTTGAGCCAAATCCACGCCTAGCTTTGAGACATGTTAGTGTTTAGGGGGGAGTTGTTAGAGGTGCTGGCAGCTAACAGCTAGCTCATGCGCATCGGGCATGGCGCATGGGAAAGACTCACAGCTTTTGCGTGATGCCCTTTTGCGTGATGCGCATGTACTAACCTAAGTGCATACTGCTAGAATAAACCGCCAATACGCCAAGAAAGCCAAGAAAAGAAAAGAGAGATAATTTAACAAGGTTTTTAAGATATAGCAGTAGGCACTTAGGTTCGTACATTTTGGCCTCTTTTGCACCCCCGCACTCCGGCTCCTATTGTCCTAACCCATATTACTACTGGGATATAGACGTAGGGGAGGCGTAGCGCTAACGCGCCGCTGCGCTAACGCCGGGCCTGAAGGTCTAATGTTTTAACCCAAGTCAATACTGCTAGAATTGGCCTTTAAAATTTTATTCCAAAATAGAAGATCCTTGAAATAAAATATTTTTGCTATTTTTGGGGATAAAATTTATCGAACTTTATTTTAAAAAGCAGTGCAGGCGAACGGCATGAGGGAGGCGGCGCAGAGCTGCCGGTGGGTGGAAAGTTAAATCTATCTGGCGGGGGATAGCCTAAACCTAGGTCCGCCATTCAAAATTTTTTTAAGGCAGTCAAAATGCGGCTCGGTCAGCGCCGTCCGCTGTAGCGCTCGCCACACCGCACCGCACCGGCTCGTTCAGGACAGCGGTTGCCGCCCTCCAACTCTCCCTAACCGTATTTCGGCTCTTCTCTCTATGGAACACCTTTCAGAAGTTCTCAAGGAACCCATAGTTCCCTTTGCGGTTTTGCTCGCGGTCATTTTGACCGTGCCGATTCTATTTGAGCGACTGCGACTTCCTGGATTAGTCGGTTTGCTGGCAGCGGGGGTCGCACTCGGACCTAACGGGCTGCATCTGCTCCACACTAAATTGCCAGCGATGCAGCTGCTATCAGACATTGGGTTGCTGTACCTGATGTTTGTGGCGGGGCTAGAAGTGGACATCGCCCAGTTCCGTAAAAAGAAACACCGCTCTGCTGGGTTTGGCAGCTTGACCTTCTTGATGCCCATGATTGCTGGGACACTTGTTGGCCGGCTGTTTGGCTTTGACTGGAATGCTTCGATTTTGATTGGCTCGCTGCTGGCTTCCCACACGCTGCTGGCGTATCCGATTGTCAGCCGGCTGGGGGTTGTGGGGAACGAAGCCGTCATCGTTACGATTGGAGCCACTATTTTCACTGACATTGGGGCTTTGCTGGTGCTGGCGGTTTGTGTGGGAATTCATGCCGGTGACTTCACCATTGTCAAGCTGCTCACCCTGCTGGTATCGCTAATTGTCTACACTGCCGTCGTCCTGTTTGGCTTTGACTGGGCGGGGCGGGAATTTTTCCGCCGCACCGGCGATCAGGAGGGCAACCAGTTCTTGTTCGTCCTGCTGGCGGTTTTTCTGGCTAGTTTGGGAGCTCAACTCATCGGGGTGGAAAAAATTATCGGAGCTTTTCTGGCGGGACTTGCCGTGAATGATGTGGTGGGAGAAGGCCCCGTTAAGGAAAAGGTTGTGTTCGTGGGGAATGTGCTGTTCATCCCCATTTTCTTTGTGGATTTGGGGTTGCTGATTGATGTCCCCGCTTTCCTCAAGAGTGTTGCCTCTGTTTGGATGCCGCTAGCGATTGTGGGGGCTTTGATTGGCAGTAAATTTGTGGCTGCTTTCTTGGCGAAACTGATTTACGGCTACAGCCGTCAAGAAATGCTGACGATGTGGTCCCTGTCGCTGCCGCAGGTGGGTGCGACTCTGGCGGCAACGCTGGTTGGCTATCGGGCAGGGTTGCTGACTGAAGAAGTGTTAAACAGTGTGATTGTGCTGATGCTGGTTACTTCAACCCTCGGGCCGGTGATCGCCAGTCGGGTGGCGGCGGAGCTCAGTGTGGCGAGCACCGGCTTGGAGGCGGAAACTTCCCAGCTGAACTGGGGAGCAGGACCGGGAGAGGGTGCTTTTACGGTGGTGGTTCCGGTCTACAATCCCCAGACAGAGCAGTATTTGATGGAAATGGCGGCTATGCTTGCGGGGCAGCAAAGCGGTCGGATTGTGCCGCTAGCGATTACTCAAGCTCACGCTCACATGCACGCACCCGAGATGGAAACGGCTGTGGGGCGGAGCAAGACCCTGCTCAACAGGGCAGCGGAATTGAGTCAGGAACTGGGGGTGCGGGCAGAGCCGCTGCTGCGAATTGATGATAGCATTGCGCCGGCGATTAGCCGTGCGAGTCGCGAACAAAATGCCAGTTTGATTGTGATGGGTTGGGGCAAACGGACTGGGTTTCGCGCTCGCTTGTTTGGCAATGTCATCGATGGTGTTTTGTGGGGGGCTCACTGTCCGGTGGCGATTGCGCGGCTTCTGGATTCGCCGCTGAAAATGGAGCGCATTTTGGTGCCGGTGGAAAACTTAACGCCGCAAGCTGTGCGGACGGTGCGCTTCGCTCAAGTTCTGGCCGGTGCGAATCAGGCGCAGGTAACACTGTTACATGTGTGCGAGCGCACCTCACCGAGCCAGATGGCCTGGATTGAGTCGCAACTGTCTTTAATGGTGTCTAAATGGGCTCCTCCAGGCAAGGCGGAGATTCAGATTCAAGTCAAGCCGCACTCGGATGTGGCCAAAGCGATTCTCAACGCCTCTCACTCCGCTGATTTGGTTGTTTTGCGTTCCCTGCCCCGTATCACCTCAGCGGGGACAGAGATCGGAGATTTGACGACCCAGCTGGTTCAGCAACTGACCGGCTCTGTGGTTATGCTTGGGGAGCCTCAGCGGCGACCGGCGGGCGTCGTGTTAAAGCCGCAGCCGGCAGGCACCTCCACTTCCGTCTGAATAGGTTTGTGAATTGTATAGAATCCGGATGCATCTGCAGTATAATATGGCGCGGCGGGCAAGTTTTTCCGTTCCGGTGTTTGCCCGCCATTTATAGCAGCAGTCATATTGGTTAGGACACGCTATCGCCCAATTGCCGGCTGCTATATCAGAGGTTAGGGGCGGGTTTATCGGTGTTATAGCTGTGTGGCACAGATTGTGGGTGAACCCGCCCCTACATCATGTTAAACCCCTTGTCCTAACCTAAGTGCCTACTGCTATAGCTATCCGAACCGCGACCGTCGGCCAATCCCTCACAACAAAAAATTACCGTATAGCCGGATAAAATTCAACCCACAAACACGATTTCTTTTACTCCCCGCACCATGAGAGGGGAGTTTCCCATTGGTGTCAACTTATAGCGGTTTTCATCTGAGTGAGGTACTGAGAAACCCGGTTTCTTTAAGAAACCGGGTTTCTAGCATGTACTTCATCCAACTGAAAAGCGCTCTAATTAGAAGAGGCTATGATTTCAAGGGAGAGAGCGGCAGAGTCTTTATGCCGCTCTCTCACGGCTTTAACTGCACTCTCAATCCCAGGTGAGAGTTAGTCATATTGGATTGGAGAATGTGAGCGGATTCGAGAGGAGGGTTATGGACAGAGTTGGTCAGGCGGTACGCTGCAGGGGAGAGGAATTTTGCCGGTATCGTTTTGAGAAATATTAACTTGAGAGGTGCCCAGCTAGCCGGTGCTACTCTAAGCTAAGCCGATCTGTCTGGTGCGGACTTGAGCGAGGCTAACCTGTTCGGTGCTGAGCTGGGGGGAGCTTTCGAGGAAACGCTCATGCCTGATGGCAGCGTGCGCAGTGGTAGCTGAGATATAGATATTCATCAGCGGTAGAGCGGCAGACAAAGCTATCGGGAGCGACACCAGGCGTCAATCGAACTGGACGGTTGATGTCGAAAGGGCGAGCGTGCTATTCTAAAGAATAGAAACTTCTCTTGGAGAAATGGTATGCGCCTGAAAAAGATTCTCTTTGGAGACCTGATCCGCCGGTATAGCGCAGGTGAAAGAGACTTTAGTAAAGTTAGTGTGGAGACGGCTTCTGGAGAAAAAAGAACTTGGGATCAAGGACAATTCAAAGGGTTGGATTTGAGCGGTATTATTCTGCGCAAGAGCAGCATCAGGTGGATTAAAGTTTTCATGGACGGGGTGATTCTGCGCGGGGCGGACTTGACCGATGTTGACTTGGGTGAGAGCAATTTCGAGGGGGCGGATCTGAGCCATGCCATTTTGCGGAGAACCAGATTTTTTCAATCGGTTTTCGACAGAGCTAATCTCAGCGGAGCCGATTTGACAGGAGCTGCATTGGTTGAGAGTCAATTTTTCTGCGCTAACTTCAGTGGAGTCAACTTGAGTAATGCAAGAATCAGCAGCATCGGGTTTGTCCGAAATGATTTTACGGAGGCGACTTTCCAGGGAGCCAGGTTGCAAAGCGTTTGGTTTGAAAAAACCAAGTTGCTCCGGACGGACTTCCGTGGTGCTGAATTCACCCCGGAAACCTTTAGGGGCTCCGGAGTAAGATTTCGAGATTGCCATTTCGAGGAAACGCTCATGCCCGATGGCAGCGTGCGCAGTGGTAGCTAAGGTGGGCATTGCAGATTAATGAAGCCCAGCCCCCAACCCCTCGCCCGGTACAGGGAAGGGGGCTGAAAAGTCTCAATCATCTTTCTAATGGGCAACTCCCTCAGGTTAATGGATATTCATTAGGAGGAAGGAAAGTCCAGTTCAGAAGTAGATGGGAGAAGCGCTTTAATTTCTTTGAGCTTTTTCTTAATAGCCGGTGCTTTAAGATTGGAAAGAAAATCATACTGCTTGTCTTTGGCTAGACCTTTGTTGAGCCGCCCTTCTAATGCTTCGATAGTGATTGTGTACGCTTCCTCATTCCAGGCGCGAGTTTCCGTTGTTGGACCGAGCTGATTATCCGGCGGATATGGAGTGGGTTTGGTGTAGTCAATTTTCTTTTGAATTGCGTAGGAGTTGTTAGGTATCCACCAAGCAAAGTGAATATCTGGCGTCCCGGATTTGTTGCTGGGGGAAAAGCCTAATACGGCCTTCCAAAGTGCGTCAGGTACTTGAATCTTAGTTGCCTGCGTTGCATCAGTTGCAGCCGAAAGATTAGCGAACTGGTTTGGATTAGGATCGCCTCTTTCAATCGGAGTCACTCCTTTCACATTTTCACTCTTTTCATCTGTCGGAAGAGGCCCATAGGTTACTTTGCCACCACCTTGACCAAAGCCCCCTGCAAAGAGAATGAATTTATAACCGTCTTTTGCAAAGTCTTGAAGCTGTTCTTCTTGAACTCTCCAAACTCCTGAGTTTTGCTTAATATCTTGAGGGATGATATTGGCCGTCAAAAAGGTGGCCAAATTATCTTTCTTGCTTCTTTGGCGATCCGCAGAAGCCGCCAAATGTCCACGAGCTGGCCAAAAGAAAGCTTTCTTGCCCCACGAAAAAGAGTTATACTCATCGAAAATGTATTTATTCTCTATCTGAGATTCAAAGTCATAATCACCATGCTGAACTCTGTAGAAAGTGGACAGAGGCAATTGGGGATCTTCAGCAAACTCCTTGGCTGCCCTTCCCACACCCCCTGTGGTCCAAGATTTGTCAAGCACCCAGCCGACCCAATTAGGAGTATTCTTCTGACTATTATAGGAGATGGTGTACTGGGGCTTCTCGATCAAGTAGTTGGTCTGATGGCTGTTGGTTAAAGTTCTAGCAGCCGTTGGATTGCCAAACTTCAGGGCATCGCTCTGGAAGAGAATGTCATCCAGGTAAACAGTAGGCTTGCTTTTCCCCGTTCCCTCCAGTTGAAAATCAATATATACTGGTTTATTTCTCAGTCTCTCTGGGATGTCAATGTAGAAGGACTCAAAGCCTTTCGTCCCGTAATCAATCCTGAATCTGTCCAGGTTATAGGTGAGAGGAGAGCCGTTCCCATCCAGCCCATTCTCCGCTTTCTCCAGGTTAATCACCCCTTGAAAAGGCGTAATTTGAGAATCTAGCGGGCGCACTGTAAAAAATAACTGTCCGCTACTAGCTTTTTTCACCCCTGGTGCGTGCAAGTCAAAACGCAAAGCGCCCCAATCTGGTACTACTCCTAAATTGCGGGTAATAGAACTTAGTTCACCATCTAGCTTTATGGTGTAGTTAGGTTTCTTAGCGGTTGGACTTACTTCTGGCTGCTCTAGCTCCTCTAGAGTGGGAATGTCTTTGCGATCGACCAAGTATTTTTGCAGCGCTTCATTCCCCGAACCGCCATTGTGGAGTGACCAACCGGGAATAGGCTGGCTATCTATCTTGGATGCAATGGCATCAAAGTTACCATTAAACACCGTAGGAACCGCAAAATCACCCCGCATCCCGGCGTCATAGGTGTTGTCAAAATATACTGGAGTCCGCTCACTGGCCACCGGCGCAAGCAATGAACGCTTGTAATAACCGCCACCCAGCACTGAATAGTACCAACCCGTGCCAATTCCTTCCCACTGGGCGTCCTCGTCACCCACCGGCTGTCCCGTATGGTTGGGCGTGTACCACGGCTTAGCATCCGGGAAGTTCGGATCGAACAGCTCACCGTAACTGAAATCCCCACTGCGCCGGTGAATTGGATACCCCAAAGGATTGTCTTTGCCCCAACTCAAATCGGCTGTACCGCCATACCAAGCGACAGTCCGCCCGTGAGGGTTGTTGCCATCCTTGACATCTTGCGTAAACCCAGCACGACTTGAGGGACTTAGGTTTCCAGACTCGTCAAACCCGCCGAGATGAACTGATAAATCTGCCCTGTTCTCATTGGTGTCACTATCGGGCGGCAGCCATTCAGAGGGAATAATATTGACAATATCCCGCCCTCTGGGGTTGCTTGTCGTTGCCGTCTGGTAGTAATTGTCGGCAAACGTGACATTCTCCCAAACCT
>NZ_KB235948.1:3174801-3175739 GCF_000332335.1 Kamptonema formosum PCC 10802
CTTCATACACCGGCTCTGTGCCATTTTGACCGGCCAAATGGTTCTGCCGGCGCGTCAGGACAATGCGCGACGCACCCAGAGGCACAGTATTGGGCACCTTAACCGCCACCTCAAAGCGATTGTCCCCCAACTCTCGGCTCAGATTGGGCAAAACCGTCCCCTCATACGCCTTATCGCCCACATAAAATTTAGCAACCAAATCCTCAAACCGGCTGCCAAGAAGGTCACTCCCACTATTCACCAGCACATTACTGCCGGTTAGAAACAGAACCGGCTGATTGTTCTCAAATGGCTGATTGTTCTCATCCGAAAACTTCAGCTCAGCCTCTTGCAGCACCGGCGGTGCCGTCGGGTCAGACTCAGCCGGTGCCGGCATATTCAATGCCGCCGAAAAACTAGCAATCCCATCCTGATTGCGCTGCACACCCACCTCTGTAATCACCGGCAGTCCGGCAGCAGGCACCGCCATCACCTTCACCGACGAGATATCATAAGAAACCGTCAAAGCTGCATTTCCAGCGCCAAATTGGTCAGGCATTAGCAACTGGCCAATTCCCCCTGGGGAAATCACCCCGAAGAAAGCAATTGGAAAATTATAGTTGAGCGTCAGCTGACCTTTGACAAGCGTAGCACTGCCGGTTGGACCCGAGTATACCACTATATATTCTCCCGGTCTGACAACACCTGGCCACGGCGGCGAAGACGTGCGAATCATGCCGTCAGCACCCACTACCCCAGACTCTTCTTGCAGCCAAATAGGATTCCAAGTGCCGGTTTCATCCGGGAGCGCACCTTTACGCATAAAATAAACTTCAGTTCCCGCCGGCACGAGCGCCGGTGCGGGAATTGCCAGCTGCGCCGGCACGTTCATCGGGTCATCCCCAGCATCTAAATTGAACGCACCGGCAATCTCGAATCCTTCTGGAACAGGAAGCGAT
>NZ_KB235948.1:3175839-3287768 GCF_000332335.1 Kamptonema formosum PCC 10802
CTTCTAGAGCGCCAGGAGCCACCATTACCATCGAGCCATCAGAAGCTCGCACCACACCCCCAGTATCTCCCAAAGTTGCCGGTCCGAGTTGCGGATTTTCTACCCGTATTGGAATAACTTCCACCGCAGAACCGTTGCTAACCGTTACAGTGGCGTCCCCCGACTTCAATGCAGTAACTAAACCGTCCTCACTCACGCTCAAAACTGAGGGGTCACTCACCTCATATCGCGTCCCCGACTCATCAGTGTTTAAGTTAGACGAATTGGATAATCCGTTTACCTTCACCGACAATTGCCGAGTCCCCCCAACCGGCAGAGAAACCGCATCGGGATAAGGATCTAACCCATAGATTTGAGCCAGCGCCACACTAAATTCTACTTCACTGACAGCACTGCCTGAATCATTGGTCGCCGCCGGCTCAAGGGTGAAGCGAATCCCCTTAAACTCCGACACATTGCCATTTTCATCTATCGCCCGCAAATAAAGGGCGTGACTTCCCTCTGGCAGCGCCCCGCCAAATATTTCCTCTAAGGCGTCGCGGTCTAATAAAAACGTTCCATCCTCATTGAGACGGCTGGCAATCTCAGTAAAACTCTCCACCGGCATCCCTTCAAAACCGGCACGCAAGCTGAAAATCCCGCTGACATCAATAACAGTACCCGCAATCGCCGGGTCAGAGGTAATCCCATCTGCAGACTCCTCACCCGTATCGTTCTCTAGATATGCCGCAATTTCTGGCGGTTCGGTGTCCGCTGAATTGATTTCATCTAAAATTTGTCCCCCCAAAACTGTCCCGCGCCAGTCTAGGGATGGTACAATTACATTATTTACCGATGGGGCTGTGCCCGTCGCACCGGCGACCTGAAACATCACATCGTTGTAATCCTTATCCGCACCGGCATTCACCTGCATATCTTCAAAAGCGAAAGCGTAACCAGTGCCGGTGACATCAGCTATTTGCCCTGAATTGAAAGCATCCCTGGGGTCAGCTGTGGCTAATGAAAACAGGGGGCGTCGCGTGCCGGTCAGTGCCGGATTGTTAAAGACATCCTGTATCCTATTCCGGGGGGCTAATATAATCCCAAACTCATCCCCGGGATTCATAGATACTGTCTTGACGCCCTGATATGTCCCCTTATTCCAATTTTGCGGCTCAGCCCCCAAAATCCCGGCCAACTTAGCCCCTTCTGTGAAGTCAGAGATGACGGTATGCCCCTCAGAAGAATTACTCAGCGCCCGCCGCGCGGCTTCTTTGGCAAAGGCACTGTAATCGTTCAGGAAAGCCGACATGCCCTTTAGGTTAAAGATGCCTACCTCTCCCTCATAGAAGCCGCCATCAAATAGATAACTTATATCGACTTTACCTGTTGGGCCTACTTTAAACACTCCCGACTCAAAGGGGTTATTATTGCTAGGGGATAGTGACTGACCTGTGAGCGGGTCAGTGTTGGTTTTGGGACTCACTTCCAGCATATACGTCGCCGCTCACCCGAGAGATTTCAATCGAGTAGTCCCCCGCAATTAAGGCATCGGCATTAATCACTTCTGGACTTGTTCCGCTATTAGATGATGTGCGCAGTACAGAGCCGGTGCTGTCCAGCAATTTTATATCGGCATCGGCGCTCAATTCGCCCACAGACAGACTGAAACTCCCCGGTGCGTCCAGAGTAAGCCGGTAAATGTCTGTTGGGTCGGCGCTCAATACATTGCCGACATATGTGGAGCTGCTGTCTAACGAGCCAATGTTGAAGTCGGACATCACTCACCTCACCTGCAAAGTACGCACCATCAAGTTGCAGTGTCAGTAACTGCTCGAATCTCTCCGTCACACCTGTCGGGAGCGGCTGACTTGTTTTTTACTGTAGCGAGTTTTTTTTTGGCTGTCAAACTTCTGCGCTCTCCCCCTCTGACCCTGGGATTTTAATAATTTATCTTTTTGATTAGTATTTCTAATCTTTGCGGGTGAGCGCCTGAAGCCCCGGTCTTTGTTATGATTAAACAGCCGTAAATTAGAAATATACCCCGCACCGGCACCCCCTCCGCACCCCCTGAGGGAGCGTTTTTAGCACGCCTGAGGGCGGAATCATTAAAAAATTAAATAATTCTTAAGCGGAATTATTAGAAATTTCTATAGCCGCCCGCCATGCCAGCCGGCACACTGCTGCATAACACCCAAAAGGTGCCGGTGTCAAGGGGGAATCTCTTAAAAAAGACTCTTCTCAATCAGCTCTTGCCGCTAGAGCACCTGTCTAAAGGGCCATCGACCGCAGGCGCGGCGCGTCTATAGCGCTGCTGCACGGCGGCAGGGATGGTAGGGGCAACTCCCGTCGCGACTGTCCCGAAAGGATGACAGGGCGGTCTGGTGCCCGGTCCGCGCCGGTGTTAGGAGGCCGGCCACGGGGGGCATCGGTGTCAACTTAAGCAAAAAGAGGGGGAGCTGCGAAAATTGGGCCAAAGCCTCTCCTCATCGGGGCAGTTACCCTTCGCCTCGCAGTGCCGGCGGCACGAGAAGCTGCGAAAACTGGGCCAAAGCGTCTCCCGAGCGGGGCAGTTGCCCTTCGCGTGGGAGTGCCGGCGGCACGAGAAGCTACGAAAACTGGGCCCAAGCCTCTCCTGCAAAGCAGACTATAGCGATATTTTGCGTGAAGCATCACGCTAATATAGAAAGCCGGTGTCAATAACCTCCTTTCTGTCCAAGTTCAAGATAAAATTCACTCTTTTTCGGGAGACACTGACTTGGGGTTTTGGCTGGATTTATAGATGATGGTGGTGTCAGCCAGAAACCACTGTCCGGTAAGTGTATGGTATACCGAAGATGCGGCAGCCAATGAGAAAAAGTTCACCGACCAATTGCTGAACTGGCTCCCAGTGGGGGGACTACTGATTTTCGATTTAGGCTTTTTTAAGTTTCCTGGGTTTGATGCCTTTACCAATGAACAAAAATTTTTTGTCACCCGGCTGAGGGAGAGAGCAGATTAGCGTGTCATCCGCTGCCTGTCGAGTTACACTACAGGGATGAGATTATCCCAATGGGGCAATATCGTTCTAATCCCTGCAAGCATCCCGTCCGCTTAGTTTCGGTGTGGTGGGGTCAAGCTTGGTACAATTATCTTACAAACGTACATAACCCGAAGTTTTTATCTCCGCAGCAGGTGTGTGAATTATATAGGCGTCGCTGGCGTATTGAGGATGCTTTTTTGTTGACTAAACGTCTTTTAGGGTTAGCCTATCTCTGGATGGGGGATAGCAATGGGATTCAAATTCAAATCTTTGCTACTTGGATTTTATACGCTGTTCTCAATGACTTGTGCCTGCAAGTGGCCCTGGCCCTCAATTAACCTTTGGAACGGATCTCGGTCGAGATGGTGTTTCGGGGTTTGTACCATTATGCTCAAGCATGCTTTGCGGGATTCAGATTGTGAGTTACTTAGCTATCTAGTGGAACGTCACAAACTTTTAGGGCAGGTATTGCAGGAGCGCAAGCGTCATCGAGATAATGTCGCTCGCGCTGCTGAAATCTGGGGCGAGGCTCCTTAAGTTGACACCAATGGGAGTTCCCCCGCCCCTACTGGCGATGGGAAAACCGGTTGGTTTGGCGAGATCAGTGCTACAGCTGTTATGCCAGGTTGACATAGATAGTATTTTTTCCCGGCGACCAAATGCAAAAGTCAGGGGCGATGGGTTTTGCCGGCATAATGAGCCGGCGCTCTCGATGCTTGTGAGAGGGGAGCGCTGCTGGGGCGCAGCAACTGCTGACTTTTCTCAGTGGGCCCACTGGAATTGAGGGAGGCGATCACAAGGGTTGCCCCCGCGCCGGCGTCCCTGAGTGGGGCCAACTTGGAGCGTGCCGGCCTGATGGAAGGCGCAGCGGGCCGGTGCCAATCTGAAAGGGGCAAGAATGCCGGCAGGGCACCGACTGGGGACTTCAGGCATTTCAATCCACAATCTCAATCCACAATCCTCACCCATCCCCGGCGCACGTTGTAGATCAGCCGGTTGATGATGTCGTGTTCATTTTCGCTAAGGGAGCCCTTTAGTAGTGCAGCCTTGAGCAGTTGCCGGTCAGTGCGAGTTACGACATTAGAGAACATGACCTGACCGTACAGTTCTTCGAGCGTGACTTGGTAGAGATAGTTGGGAAATTGCATTGTTCTTACGGAAAGTGGTTATTTCCAAGACACCGGGCGATCTTAGTAATTTGGGCGGTTTCCCCATGAGCCTGGGCGATGGAACCAGTTGCGCAGGGGCGATAATATACATCTATTTTGAGGGTTGAAGTCTTCAGCTACTGTGATATTAATCCTTTCATTTTGTGATTCACATCGCCCTGACCAGTGACATAAATCCTGAGGTTTTGTGATTTCAGTCGTTTAAGGTTGGTGAGAGGAATCATCTGCGTAGCTGATTTGAGTCCTTGCAAATAGGCGACACCAGTGTTTGGGGTGGCTGATGTCTGCCTCTGAGGGCTTCAGACCAATTACCTTCGTTGAGTTGAGCGTTATTAATTGCAGGCTCCGGATGTAAAGTTGCCGCACGCCCAACACCGGGCACTTGAGCCGGCAACACCAAGAAGCCGGCATGGTAGCATTCGCAAAAACACTGGTGGGTGAGGCAACCGGCTGTGATTGCTGTGCGCTACAGCCCCCTTGGGTAACTGTGGGTAACGCTGGGGGTGCCGGCGCTCTCGCTACTGGGGGCTGCCCCACAGAAACAGAGAAAGCCGCTCTCGATATTAGCCTTATTAATTGTAAGCTCCGAATATAAAGTTGCCGCACGCCCAATATCGCACCGGGCACTTGAGCCGGCAGCACCTAGAAGCTGGCATGATAGCATTGGCAAAAACACAGGTGGCTGAGGCAATCGGCTGTTTTGCTGTGCGCTGCACCCCGCTTGGGTTGCTGTGGGTATAGCACTAGGCACTTAGGTTCGTACATTTCGGCCTCTTTTGCACCCCCCCAGTCCTGCTCCTATTGTCCTAACCCATATTACTACTGGAATATAGACGTAGGCCAGCGTCTGGCTGCCCTGAAGGTCTAATGTTCTAACCTAAGTGCATACTGCTATAAAGGTAGGGGTGCCGGCTCTCCTGCTCCCGGAGGCTGCCCCACTGAGACAGGGAAAGCTGCTCATAGATTAGCAAAGGAAGCGAATATCCTTAAGGTTCCGCCACCGCGCCGGTCAGACAGATCCGCCGGTAGCAGGTTATTGAAGCTGACCGCACATCAGTACGGCCAGCCCGGACATGACGCGACATCTGCCTGACTTCGCAGTTTGGTAAAGCGTCAGGGGGAGCATCCCAGGTTTGTAAATAAGCTCTTTGCGTGCGTTATCCCTCTCCTGTCGCTTTGGGGCAATTTGACGAATTTGCGTCATTTCAGACAACGACAGATCGGGCTTTGACCCCGGGGAAGACAAAAGGGGGATACAGCAAAATTAGCTGCAAGTGCCGGCTGGCCATAAGTCTTGACCTGCGAGCGAGAAACTGAATCTAAATGGCTCAGGAGATTTTGACTAATTTCCACAGCCAGATTCTCGGCTTTTTTGGGTAAATCGGCTCTATCTTAGAATTCGGATTGACTTCCAAAATTTGGGTGCGGAAAGTCAGGGAAGGTCTGTAGACAAAGACGTTTGTGAACTCGGGAGAAATCTTAGGTGTGTTTGGGTTAACTGCCAGCTGAAACCGAGAGTTATGGTTGAGCAGATAGCTGAGAGAAACCACATTACCGAGACTGGCTTCAGAGAGGTTGCTTATCACCAGAGGGGCAGGTGCTTGGTTGATGATGCGAGCGATTTTTGGATTGTAATATCCCCATTCCTTATTCCACCAGGTGTCGGCTTGGGAACTAATCGCACAGGAGAGGACTCCACTCGATAGCAGCGCAACCGCGAGTATTTGCCACAGCTTCTGTCGCCGGCTGTTCCAGGAGCTGAGTTTAGTGGCGAAGAAGTAAGCAACAGCAAGCTGAAGACCTAAATAAGAAGGGAGGAGATACCGGCTCTTGGTTGAGCGGATACCTCCCCAAATTATATCTGGCAGGATTAGGGCTAGCGCCGTTACAGCGATCGAGGTCAGGATAAAGAGCCAAATGTGTTTGGGGGTGTGGCGGCAGAGACAATAAATCGCACAGGCGAGGAGAGCTAATATAATTAAAATGCCTGGAATGAGGGGGATAAGATATATTAATGGGGCGTCAGATTTCAGGCCAAAATCAAAAAAAAGGCGGCTGATATTAGCCGCCCAGTTTATTATCAAAAACTGAACATTGGTTTGGAGGCCAAGCCAGCTTGTTGTAGTAGCAACTTTTGCTGAGTTAGCGATGGCGATGGCAATCCAAGGCAGGAAAGTTAGTAGCGCAGCGCCAGAGGCTAGCAGGAAGGCAGTTCCCCTCGCACTCACTCGCCAGCGTTCGCCGAACCCGACATATATTCCATGTCCAATTACAACCAGCACGGACAAAAAATGAGTGTAAAGTCCCAGGGAAACTGTAGCGGCATAGATGCCCCAACTGGAGACTCGTTTAAGCCGCATCGCTCGGAGGAGTGAGGCGTTTGCTAGCAGGACTGTTACTGTCCACAAACTGTAGGGTCGGGCTTCTTGAGCGTACAGCACGTGGAAGGGGGAAACGGCTAGAAGTGCGCAGGCGACCCAGCCGGTCAGAGAGGACTGAAATAATTCTAAGCACAGCCAGTAGATGCAAGGAAATGCTAGCAAACTGATCAGGGCAGACAAACTCCTCGTGACGGCCACAGAATGGCCAAAACCCTGAACCCAGAATCGCGCTATCACAAAATAGAGGGGCGTCAGCTGAGGTTCTTCTTGCGCCAGTCCCTTAATGGTATCGGTGACGCTTTTTTCTGGATTGGGGCGCTGATATTTCTGTAAGTCTTCGATGGTTATTACCTGACCCCGGGCGACTTGCTGAACTGCTTCTGCCTCGGTGTAGCCAGAAATCCGCAATGAGGTAAAAACTTCATCGTACCAGTAGAATTTTCCGTCCAGATTGAAAAATCGGAAAAATATTCCGACGGCCAACAGGACGGCGATTAGAAGCCGTAATTTGCTTGTCATGTATAGCAGTAGCCACTTAGGTGAGGACATTCCGGCTCCAAAAGCTCCCCCGCTCCAAAAGCTCCCCCGCTCTTCTGGTCCTAACCAATATGACTGCTGCTATATCAGCTGTAAACTGCGGATTGGCAATCAGAGGGCATGGGGCCAGTCTGCAGGCGCAGCTGGGGGAGCGGGGGGAACCTGGTGGCGGCGGTGCGGACCGAGCGCCGCATTAGAGGCGACACCGGCGTTCGTAGATGCGCGGCAAGTCGAGTGTCGTGTCCAACGGGAACTCACCCACGATTCGCCGGTGGAAAATCTGCCCTGATTGGCATGGGGTCTGGGGTTTTTGCCCGCTCGATCTGGCGCAGGGATGCGGTGCCTGCTTCGATGTGACTAGCGGTGATAGGAAGCGGAGGCTCTAGGGGTGTACCCTTTAGCGCCATTGGCCACTACACCTAAGACTGAGGCTCCAGAAATTTTTAATCCATCGAGTGCTTTATCTACCATAGAGCGGTCTGTTTTGTCAAGCCCGACAACCATGACCATGCCATCTGTGTGAGCGGCTAGGATGTTTCCGTCTGAGAGGCCCGCGAGGGGGGGTGTGTCGTAGATTACCAAGTCAAAAAAGGCTTGAAATTGCTCCATGAGATAGAGCATCTTTTTGGATGAGAGGAGTTTGATCGGGTCATTAGGGATCGGGCCGGCAGTCAGGACAAAGAGGTTGTCCTCTCCGGGCAATTCTTCTGACCAGACGCTGTGGGAGCGCTGGATAACATCATTGAGACCGATGTCTGAAATGATGGCATCGCTGAGCCCCCGGACGTTGGGTATGCCCAACCGGGTGTGGAGCTGAGGCCGGCGCAGATCGGCGTCCACCAGCAAGACGCGCTGACCGATTGCGGCTGCGGTCTTGGCCAGGTGGATAGCAACAGTAGATTTACCATCTCCGGGTGCGGCGGAGCCGATGGCCAGAGAGCGGACAGGCATCTGAGGGCTCAGCAAACGGATATTGGTGTAGAGAGAGCGGAAAGCTTCCAAAAGGGGAGAGCTGGTGTACGGCACCGCCTTGCGGGCCTTGCCGAGCAAGAGAGTGCGGCCAGAGGCGGGGGCCACACCGGCAGCCTCTGGGACAGGAGCGATTTTATCGAGTCCCTTGGCCAAAGGAATCACCCCCAGTAGGGGCAGTTTAGTTGCGCCTTTCACTTCTTCGGGGGTGTGGAAGACGGTGTTGAGAACCTCTACGAGGAAACCGACCCCGATGCCCAACAGGGTGCACAGGATCACGGCGATAGCTAGCTGGCGGGAAGTTTGTTTAACGGTAATAGACACTGGCTGGCCTGTTTCATCGCGGATGATATCGGGCTTGGCAATGATTTGCCAGTTCACTTGCTGCTGGGCGGCACCGAGCTGCAGGGCCTCTCGCTTTTCTAAAAATAGCTTCAGGCTATCCGTTGCCACGGACAGTTCTCTGTCTAAATCGCCGTACTGGCGCAGGACGGTTGGAAATTGTGTGATTTGTTGATTTAGAGAGTCCTCTTGTTCGGCCAGGACTTTCTCGCGAGCCTCTAGTTGCTCTACTTGGTCTGCAATATTTTTGACGGATCTTTCAGCTTCTCGCTGCAGCAGGAGGCGCAAATTTTGCTGCTTTTCCCGCAAATTCTGCATGGGCGGGCTGTCTTCACGAAATTGGGCTGAATCTGCTGCCATTTGAGCTTCTACTGCATTTAGCTGTGCTATTAAGGTTTCGTAAGCCTTTGGGTTTATCGCTAGTAGTCCGATAATGTTGCCGCTATCTAGCTGCTGTTTTGCATTCTGGTAAAACTGTCTTGCCTCAGCGAGTTGAGCCTGAACGTCGATTCGCCGCGTCTGCAGAATGCTCACTTGATCGGCCTGGCTTCTGCTGGTTATTTCAGGAAGGGTTAGGCGGGACTCCTGCCGCAGCTTTTGCATCTGTCCTTGGAGTTGATCCACTCGCTCCTGCAGTTTTGGAAGCTGGGAGTCTATAAACTTTATTGCCTGATTGATGGTTGTCAGGCGCTCTTGTGTGATGTAATTTAGGTAATAGTCAGCCACTTGCTCCAAGACCCATTTTATTTTTTTCGGATCTTCCTCTTGGTAGCGGACATCTAGAAGTTTTGTGCCAGCTTGTTTCCCATCTCTTTCATAATTGACACGGCTAATCATCAGCGCTGACACCAGGGATTTATAACTAATGTCTGGATACTTTGCTTTCATCTTTTCTACCAGGGGTGTCAGAATTTCTGGGCTTTTTAAAACCCGAATTTGAGTTTGGTAATCCACCAAACTTGTTTCTTCGACCGAGGAGCCTATTTTGCTCAGGTCTGCCACCCCTTCATTAACGCTTTGAGCCTGCAAGTAGAGCCTAGCCAACCGGCCTTCAGCAGTGACCGGCTCAACCAGGACCCTAAACGCGCCTTCATACACTCTAACAATCTTCTTCGATTTATAGATGATGACGCTGCTGGCGAGCGCGGTCATGGCGATCGCCACGCCGGCCATGACCAGTGCTCTGCGGCGCACGACACCAAACAGCCAAGCCATGTCCAGCGTTTGCTGGTCACTTTCTTCGACAGCCGGTGGGGAGAGCTGAGGCAAGGAGCGAGGCTGCTGGCCATTCCGCTTGCTGGAAATTGGCTGAAACTGGTAGTCTGTATCCATGTTTTTTTTATCTCCTCCCTGAAAATTAATTGGTATTCAGCTTAATAATTCCCAAATTGTTAAGCAGCCCCAAAACTACATTAGGAATGCTGAACAGTGCCAGTACGCCCGAAGCTGTAGGATTTACTGCAGCGTTCACGCTGTCCACGAACCGGGTCATGCCAGTTCGTCTTACGACTATTATGTCGTTATTGCGCATTACGGGATTGGTTCCCTCACTGATTCCTTGGGCAAGATCGATTTCCACAGTGCGTTTAGAAACCGTGCCATCAAAATTGAGGCGAATCAGTTCCACAGACTCCTTCTGAGCTCGACCGGGCGAGAATCCTCCCGCTGTTAGCAGCGCTTGATTCAAGGTTGTGTTCGGTGGGACTCTCAGCACTCCGGGACCTCTAACTTCTCCTATTACACTCACTTGAATCACAGGGGGAGAAAAGCTAGCCTCAGCTAATTGAGTTATTTCTGCCGGGTTTACCGCAGTTGCAGTGGGAACGAGAATTGAATCTCCGCTTTGAACGATGGTGTCTTGATTGACATCCCCCGTCTGCAACAGCTGCCACAGGTCCACATTAAAGATTTGTTCGGCACCGGCTTTTGTGGGCCGGCGTATCTGAACCTGGCGAATATTAGCCAGTGGCTTGATACCCCCAGCCAGCTGAATGGCCCGTGTCACCGTTGGCAGCCCAGCGTTTCTGATGTCCACTGTCGTGTTTCCTCCGAGCAAGACATAGTTGCCTGGACGGAATACTTCCCCCAACACAGCCACATTGCGAGGTTGGTCTACGGGGGTGGCGAAGCTAGCATCTGCTAGTTGGCGTGCTTCTCCCAGGTTGATGCTGGTTGCCGTGGGCACAAAGATGGCGTCCCCATCCCGCAAGGTGATGTCTTGAGTCAGATTGCCGGTCTGCAGGTATTGCTGGAGGTCGAAAGAGATGACTTGCTCTGGCCCTAATCCGGGCCGCCTGCGCAGCTGCACCCTGCGAATATCGGCGGCTAGGGTAACACCCAGAGCCTTTTCAAGGGCCTGCACCAAAGTTGGGAATTGAACCGAAGGTCTGTTGCCGCCGCCGGATGCCAGGGGGAGTGAGTAGGAGCCTGGACGGTTCACCTCCCCGGAAATCCAGATATTTAAAGGACGTGTGGCCTGGAGGCTCACCGTAATCAGGGGACGTTTGAGGAAGCGTGAGTAGGCGGCTGAAACAGCATTGGCAGCCTCCTCCAGTGTCAGGCCCTGGACGGATATGCTGCCAATCAGGGGCAGCTGTATTGCGCCACCTGCCGGAATCTGGTACTCGCCACTGAACTGGGGCAAGTCGAATACATCAATGCGGATGTTGTCACCGCCTCCTAAGGTGTACGTTCCCGGCGGCTGTTGGGCCGGGCTAGCATTAGGTGGTGCTGGGGGAGAGTTTGGCACAGTTGGCAGCTGAGCCAGGACAGGAGATGGGCCAGATGTGGCCATGAATGCCATGACGGTCAGAGCCGCAACCGGTTGGGTGATGGGTTTAGGGAAACCTGCACCGACCATACGCTACATCCTTTGCTTGATTCTTTCAATTTAACCTCCTCTGGAGGAAACTGCCAACTTGGGGCCACAGGCAGTGGCGCACCGTTCTCGGGCCGGTGAAATAGGGTACACTGTAAGGAGTGCGTCAAGTGGCCTCAAGATAGACCGGCTTGACTCTCCCTGACAAACTGCGCCGTGGTTCCTCGCAACTAATGGCGCAGCGGGATCGAGCATATACCTTTTTCCCCAACCCTTGCGCGGTCAGGGATTCTCTCTTGGCGTTTCCCCTGGAAATTGCTAGCATTTTACGGGGCGTGCGCAAAGCGTGCATAGCAGTGAGCGAGCCGGTAGAGAAGGGGGGGTTAGGGCTAGCATGCGAGCCAGCCTCCTTTATTACTCCTATCATAATTGTCGCCGATGATTTCCCCAATTTACAGGATGAGGGCCCGGGGTTATGAAAGAAATTCTTAAAGATCCTTTTCTCCTATCTATTATAATAGGTATGTCGGCTATTTATATATTGCTAACATATAATGCTGCAGCGAAAAACCCCAGGATGTCTTTAGGATTGGGTAGATTTTTTGCGGGCATATTTCTGTTTGCAATATCCGGTGCTACTGGGGTAACAGTAATGCCTTTCAAGAAGTTGCACCCCCAAAACCTTGCTAATTTTAATACCACGCCGATGACTATAATTATGCAGCTCGGCATATATGCGGTATTTCTTATTATTTTGTCTCCCCGACTTAGCCAGACGTTTAAAAACCTACTTCAAGTAGGAGTGAGCGTAATTATATCCGCCCCATACCTGGCAGTTATTTTATCCCTTATCAGCCTATCGTTTTTTTGGTCTGACACCCCAACACACACTATTAAAGCTAGTTTGGTTATTTTAGAAACAGCTGGAGTAGCTATTTATATTGGCAAGCAAAACAAGTGGGATGAACTCTATCCTTTTATCCGATATGTAAACTTATTTGTGCTTCTATACAGTCTGACAAAAACCTCGCCAACTGCTGAGGGGAATTGGACGGGTATATTGGGTCACAAAAACCAGTTTTCATTTTTCATGGCTCAAACTGCTGTTTTGTGGCTTGTGCACGCCATATATTCACCGAAGCAGCGAAATTTTTCTATTATTATATTTATGCTGGCATTGATTGGTCTGCAAAAAGGAGGGAGTGGGGCGAGTAAAGTTTTAGTTCTTGTATTATTTAGCCTGTGGGGCTATCTTGGGGGGATCAAAAAAATGCCGGTCAGGGTGGCTTTTGTGTCCTTCATACTTTTTCTCATAGTAAGCATTTCTTTGGGGATGGTGATATTAAACAACTTGGAGGCAATTGTTGTAGATGGTCTCGGGAAGGATATGACGCTGACTGGGCGCACGGAATTTTGGCCCCAGATAGTTGATAAGATAAACCAGCGTCCATTACTAGGCTATGGGGTGGGTGGCTTTTGGCAACCTTGGCGAGGTATTGACAATCCTGCTGCTAACATTATAATAGTTAAAAGCCAATTTAAGCCCCCCCACTCTCACAACGGCTTTTTAGATTTGGCCTGTGACTTGGGGTGGGTGGGGTTAGGCTTATTTGTTATTTCCTTCTTCATTAATATTGCTAGGGGAGTTGTCTATCTGACTCGCGCTAAAATGCCTGAGGCTGGCCTGCCGCTTCTGCTGTTAACGTATATACTTATGACGAACCTTACCGAAACCGGTGTTTTTGCGGTGTCCAGTGTTTGGTTTTGGTATATAGTAGTAACAGTTCGCTTGAGCCTGGACACTGCAGGGAAGACATAAGCGCGAAAATTGCTCCGGAAACCAGTTTTGCTATAATTGGGGCACGCACCGGACAGGCCAAGCTGCAGCCGCCGAAAGGGCCGGTGATGGCAGAGCCGTTCCTGTGCGCAGTTGGTGCCCGCTCATCCAGTCCTCAACTTTTTTTGTACCAAATTGTAAAATTCAGATGTTAGACAAGCTCACTAGGGTAAGTCAAAAGTTCAGCCCGGGTCTGCGCAAGATTATCAGCAACACAGCTTGGCTGTTTGGGGAAAAAATCCTACAGATGGGCCTGGGTCTGCTGGTTGGGGTCTGGGTTGCTCGCTATCTCTCACCGGAAAAATTTGGCCTGCTCAACTACGCCATCGCCTTTGTGGGGCTGTTCAGTCCGATTGCTACCCTGGGGTTGGGTCAGATCGTGGTGCGCGACCTGGCCAAAGACCCGTCCTGCAAGGAGGAAACTCTCGGTACAGCCTTTGTGCTAAAACTGCTTGGCGGCATCGTGACATTGCTGTTAACGGTTGGGACGGCTGTCCTGCTCAAGCCTGAGGACACCCTGACTCAATGGTTGGTGGGGATTGCAGCAACAGGGACAATTTTTATGGCTTTTGAGTGCATAGATTTCTGGTTTCAGTCCCAAGTTCAATCAAAATATACTGTTTGGTCTACGAATTCAGCATATTTGCTGATTAACGGGGTCAAGATTGCACTGATCCAGATGGGAGCGCCGCTAATTGCGTTTTCTTGCGCCCTGACGGCAGAGAAGGCTATGGGAGGGGTGGCCCTGGCGATTACCTATCACACAAAGGGCCATTTCCTGAAAGCTTGGCGATTCAGTTTTGCCCGGGCCAAGTACCTGCTAGTGCAGAGCTGGCCGCTGATTCTGTCCGGCTTCGTGATTATGATATATATGCGGATAGATCAGGTGATGCTGGGGCAGATGAGAGACAATACCGAGGTGGGAATTTATTCGGCAGCGGTGAAAGTGTCCGAACTGTGGTATTTTATTCCCGGGGCCATCGTCCAGTCCGTTTTCCCGTCGATTGTGAAAGCCAAGGAAATTAGTGAAGCTGTGTATGAGGAGCGGCTGCAAAAACTTTTTGATATAATGTCGTTAATATCTTACTCTGTGGCCATCCCCCTTACCATTTTTTCTGGCCAGATTGTCACACTCCTGTATGGACAAAAGTACGCGGCATCGGCTCCCTCATTAGCGGTTCTCATTTGGGCGGGACTGTTTGTCTCTTTGGGGCTAGCAAGAAGCCCTTCACTAATAACAGAAGGTTTGATGAAGTTTTCTGCGGCCACAGCAGCAGTGGGTGCTGCTGTTAATATGGTATTTAACTTTTTGTTAATTCCCAGCTATGGAGGTCTGGGGGCAGGGATTGCTACTGTAATCGCCCAAATGGTAGCTGCTTACGGAGCGCACGCACTTTATCCAAAAACGAGAAAGATTTTTATTAAGCAGACCAGATCGCTGCTCCTGCTCGATCTGATTAAAGATTTACTGAAAAGAGCGCGATCCAACTAGATGACCCTCCTGCGCCTAGGTAAAATAGAGGAGTATGCTAACATGTCTGATTGGCAGTTGAAAACCCCTGTCGTCTTCATCATCTTCAAACGGCCAGATACCACTGAGAAAGTATTTGAGGCCATTCGCCAAGCTAAACCAACCAAGCTTTTAGTAATTGCTGACGGCTCCCGCGAGGATCGCCCCGGGGAAGCGGAAAAGTGCGCTGCTGTGCGTGCGATTATTGACCGCGTTGATTGGGACTGCGAAGTTTTGAAAAATTATTCGGAGATTAATTTAGGCTGTAAGGATAGGGTTTCCACTGGTTTAGACTGGGTTTTCAATACAGTTGAAGAAGCTATTATCCTGGAGGATGACTGTTTGCCCCATCCTACCTTCTTCCGCTTTTGTGAGGAGCTACTGGAGAAGTATCGAGATGATAAACGGGTGATGTCTATCTCAGGAACTAATTATCAGTTTGGTCGTATCATAACAGAGGAGAGCTACTATTTTTCGATTTACAGCCACTGTTGGGGGTGGGCTAGTTGGCGCAGGGCATGGCAATACTATGATATAGAAATGAAGCTATGGCCAAAGCTTCGGGAGGGATATTTTCTGATGAATATATTAGGAGACTATCATGCAGCCCAAGCTTGGGACAGCGCCTTTCAATGCTCATATGACGGCACAGTAAATAACTGGGGTTTTAGGTGGACATTCTCTTGCTGGATTCAAAGTGGACTCCATATAATTCCGGATGTTAATTTAGTTTCTAATCTGGGATTTGGGCAAGAAGCAACTCACACTGGAGGGGAAAGTAGCGTGTACAGTAACATGCCGGTGCAAGCTATGACATTTCCTTTAAAACATCCACCCTGTATGCTCCGAAATTTTCAAGCTGATCGATTCACACAGAATACATATTACGATTACAAGCCGAGCTTGTTCAGGCGGATCGAAAGGAGAATCAAGAAAATTTTAGGATTAAAAAGTCTTTGATTTTTTTTAGTTCCCTGTGCTGACTTACTCCTAGATAGTTTGGGAGAGTAGATTTAACGCAACGGGATTAAAAGATATCGTCGAACACCGGCAAACCGGCTACCTAGCGCGACCTTATGAAATTGAAGACTTAGCCCTAGGAATTGCCTGGGTGCTAGAAAACCCAGACCGGCATCAAAAACTCAGCCAGCGCGCCCGCCAAAAAGCCGAACAAGAATTCACACTAGAACTGCAAGCTCGCCGCTACTTATCTCTCTTTACCGAAATCCTCTCACCGGCTTGCTTCCCCAGCCCCGAACTAGGCCAACTTCCGGGGATCGTATTTGCAGTAAAGACTTTTATTCCTTACAAAAGCCGGTCGCTTATAAAGACACGCCAGTCGCCTCCCGAAAGCCCAAAGAAAGCGAACCGTCAGTGCCACCTTAAACCGGCACCGGCACCCCCCACCGGCACCCCGCACGCAAGAGGTCATTTTTACCTATGATCTAAACATGCCCGATCCGGGATCTGCCGGCACACCGGCCCGCTCCCAAAACTTCCTATGGAGAAACAGCCATGATGAAAGCCCAAGATATCATGACCGAAGACGTGGTCACCATTCGGGGCTCCGCTACCGTAGCCCAAGCGGTGGCGCTGATGAAACTGAAAAAACTCCGCGCCCTCATCGTGGATCGCCGCCACGAACAAGACGCCTACGGGATCGTCACCGAAACCGACATTGTTTACAAAGTCGCCGCCTACGGCCACGATCCCAAAAAGGTGCGGGTCTACGAAATTATGACCAAGCCCTGCATCTCGATCAATCCCGACCTCGGCGTGGAATACGTAGCCCGGCTGTTTGCCAACACCGGCATCCGCCGCGCCCCAGTCATCAAAGGCGAACTGCTCGGCATAATTTCCGTCACCGACATCCTCACCAAGAGCGACTTCGTAGAGCAGCCGAAAAGCCTCCTGCTCGATCAGCGAATCCAGAAAGCCGTCGAAGAAGCCCGCGCCACCTGCGCCGAGAAAGGCCCTACCTCCAAAGAGTGCGCCGCAGCTTGGGATATTGTAGAGGAACTGCAAGCCGAGGCATCTCACCAGCGGGGCCAAAAGCTCGTAAAAACGGCCTTCGAGGAGTATTGCGACGAGAATCCCGACGCTGCAGAAGCTCGCATTTATGAGGTATAACCTCCAACGCGCCTAAAAACAGGCCGGAAAATTGGCACCTGGCTGGCACCGGCTCCTTGAGAGGGCACTTCTCCTTTGGCCACTGCTGGGTGCCGGCAAGCCCGGACGGTGCGCTAAGTCTGAATTGCACCGGCAACCGGCAATCGACTAGCAGCCAAATGCCCACCTTACCAAGCTAGCTTCTCGATCCCCTCTGGCTGCGAAGCCTCTCCACTCCCAAATCTCTTGCCGAACCCTGCGATCCCCGCTCGATATTCGGGAATCCTAGAAATTACATAGAACTATCGCGAGTGAGTCAGAGGTAAGCAGTATGGATGCGGATGAACTGCTGAAGCGATATGCAGAAGGGTACAGGGATTTTAGGGGAGCAAATCTGCCAGAGGCCAACCTGATCGGGGCAAATCTGATCAGCATCAACCTCACACAAGCCAATCTGAAAGAAGCTTCCCTGGCCAGGTCAGACCTGAGCCGGGCCTTCCTCATGGAAGCAAAATTAATGGGAGCCTTCCTCTACGGTGCCGACCTGAGTTTTGTCAAGCTCAAAGGCAGCAACCTCATGGAAGCCGACCTGACAAAAGCGGATCTCAGAGGCGCTCAACTGGCCAATGTGGATCTGGCAGGCGCTAAATTGAGCGGCTCTATCCTCAGCTGGGTCACTCTTTATCGGGCTAATTTACCGGGTGTCAACCTGTGCGGTGCCAACCTCAATGGCATCAACCTGCGCTCGGCCAACCTCACCGGCGCTAACCTCAACTGGACGAACCTCAGTGGGGCCAGATTGAGCGGAGCCACACTCAAAGGGGCGCAGCTCAACGGAGTCAAACTGAGTCGGGCATTTCTCAACGGGCTCAACCTGGAAGGCATCAACCTCAGCGGCATCGATCTGAGTTCCGCCAAATTCAGCGGGGCCAAATTGCACGGTGCCAACCTCATCGGTGCCGACCTGACGGAGGCTCAAATGCGGTTTACCGACTTGGACGAGGCAAACCTCAAAAATGCCGACCTGCATCAAACCAACCTCAGAGGCGCTCATTTCAATGAAGCCAACCTGATGAAAACCGACTTGCGGGAAGCGGACTTGAGGAACGCAGACCTGAGAGGGGCCAATCTGAACTTGGCAAACCTCACCGGCGCGGACCTGAGTGGGGCGAACTTGCAGGGAGCTTACCTGTGGGGGGCAGAGCTGGATGGGGCCAACTTGACCGGTGCGGACCTCCGGGGGGCCAGCCTGCGGGACGCATCCCTGACCGGAGCAAACTGGCGGGATGCTATCCTTGATGGGGCCGTGATGCCGGCTGGCACGCTCCGCTGCGCCTAAATTGCATAAACACGCTTTCGCAGAAGTTAAGGGGTTTGTCAAACCCGCTCGCGCCGGCGAGCGGAAAGCCATACGCTAAGAAGCTCGCGGCGCAGGCCAGTGGGGGCGGAAAGCCGGCTCGGGAAGCAAACTCCTTGCCGGTTAAAGTCTGACGCCACAAGTTTAAACTCATTTAAAGTGACCAGTAATTTAAGAGGATAAGGTAGGCGAATTAATTGTAACATCTTCCCCGCCGGTGAACCCTGTTTCTTTCATACAGCTGGCTTGTTTGCGCTCTGTTTTTTTCTGCCTACCTGTTTATATCACTTTCGGGTGCGTAGATTTTGGCCGTAAGGGGCGGGTCGTTCCAAAATTCCGAAATATATGCCGGTGGCAAAAGTTTGCAGTGAGGTTCAGGTTTGTAGGGAGAAATGTCGGGGAATGTCCGGCGATTCAATTATCTAATCGTCACACCGGCTCGAAAAGTTAAAAAATTGACTGCCCTCGACTGGGGCAACATCAGGGCTGAACTGACGAAGGTTGAGCTGAATTCGGGGAAAATAATATGGAACCTGTGGAATTGCTGCAGCGGATCGCAGCAGGAGAAAGAAATTTTAGTGGGGCAAATTTAATCGGGGCTAACCTAGAAAGAGCCTGCCTGTTCTGCGTCAATTTGTCGGGGGCAAATCTTGCGGGGGCGAACCTCAGTCGAGCTTTTCTAACGGGGGCAAATCTCAGTGGGGCATTCCTGCAGCGAGCCGATCTGAGTTATGCCAAAGTCAACGAAGCCAGACTGACCGGCGCAGACTTGACAAAAGCCAACCTGAAAGGAGCTTTTGCGGTTAAGTCGGTGTTCTCAGGCTGCTCCCTCAGTGGGGCAAACCTCGCGGGGGTCAACCTGCGGCTGTCTAATTTGGAAGCGGTTAACTTCTGCGGGGCGGATTTGCGGGGAATCAATTTGCGCTCGGCTAATCTGAGGCGAGCCAATCTGAATTGGGCCAACCTCTGTGGGGCCAGATTGAGCGGTGCCACTCTGCGCGGAGCGCTATTAAATGGGGTGAAATTGAGTGGAGCTTACCTGAATGGAGTGGATCTCAACGGTGCCGATCTCGATGGGGTGAACTTGAGTGAGGCAAAACTGAGTGGAGCCAATCTCAGTAGGGCAAATCTGTCAGCGGCTAACCTGAGTTCCGCCTATCTGCGCGTGGCGTTCCTGTCTCGCTCGAACTTTCACGCCGCCAACTTGCACCGGGCGTCGCTGACTAAGGCCGATTTGTGCGAAACAGATCTCAGCTTGGCAGATATCTCGGAAGCGAATCTGAGTGATGCGGATTTGACTGGGGCCAACCTGACGCTGGCAAATTTGTCTGGAACAGACCTGACTGGGGCTTGCCTGCGGGACGCCGAGCTGTGGGGCGCTAGTTTGAATACAGCGCAACTGCGCGGTGCCGACTGCAGTCGGGTGGCGCGGGGCGCAGATGGAAGTGGCTGACTTTTTTATTTGAGTTGTGAAACCGCAGAAACCCGGTTTCTTTAAGAAACCGGGTTTCTGGCCCCCCACAGTTCTCACAAACCATTTAGAACCGCTATATCTGCCCCGCTGGCGTCTCAGGAAATTGGGCCACCCAACCGGCATCTGGCGGCGTACCGGCGTGCGAGCGCCCAGTCGTCACGCGCAGAGCAGATTTTACCAGAACGCCGGCGGGGCTGCTGTTGCCCAGATTGCAGAAAAAACAAAAAAACAATCGCACTGCTTGACTTTTATATTAATCTTTGTAAAATCGTCTGCATAACACTCTCTCGGCACAGAAGCCAGCCTTTATGAAACCCATCAACCAGATGGCCAAACTGATTCTAGTTGGACTCCTCAGCTTGAGCAGCCTTGTGGCTCTCTCTGCATGCCACCAAGATGTCTCCGAGAGCTCCAGCAAGCAGGCCACTGAGAATTCTACTGCTGAGAGTCAGCCAGCAAGCACCGCCTCGTCTGCCGCAGCCGGGACTACAGCCGCTGCGCCGGCAACTGCACCGGCAGCTGGGATCAAAACAGCAACCACCGCAACCACCGCAACCACAACCCCAGGAAGCACAACCCCAGGTATGGCAACCGCGCCGGCAGCCACAGCCACCACAGCCGCTACCCCGGCAGCCACAGCCACCACAGCCGCTGCGACAGACGCCGGCAAGACAAATGTGGTGGATCTAGCAGCGTCTAGCGGTGAATTTACAACTCTGGCAAAAGCAATCGAAGCTGCGGGACTGACTGATACATTAAAAGGAGCTGGCCCTTATACCGTCTTTGCCCCCACAGATGCAGCTTTTGCGGCTCTGCCGGCAGGAACCCTAGAAAAATTATTGCTGCCAGAGAATAAAGAAACATTAAAGAAAGTTCTCACCTACCATGTGCTGCAAGAGCAAGTGACTTCCAAGGACATCAAGCCTGGAGATGTGGCCACTGTGGAGGGAAGTACGGTTAAAGTCGAGCAAACTGGCAGTGAAGTCAAAGTCAACGACGCCACAGTCACTAAGCCAGACCTACAGGCGAGCAACGGAGTGATTCACGCCATTGATAAGGTGATTATCCCTCCGGATGTTAAGGCAACTCTCGAATCTGGCAGCCAATCTAACTAAAAGCTTTAGCGTTAATAACGCCTCACCTAACCCCCCACACCCCTCTTCCCGACAAAGGAAGGGGGGTTTTGACTTCCCTCGGTGCGACAGGAGTCTTTGAGGGACTGAGAAACCCGGTTTCTCAGTCCCTCACTAATATGAGAAAGGCTATATTTGACTCATCGTCCAGGCAGCTGACGCTCACAACCTAAACGGGGTGCCTTTCGAGAAACCGCCAACCGAGATCGTCAACTCGCCGCCATATGCGAATCGCTACGACTGCACCAGCACCTATTCCCTGGAACTGTAAAGAAAAGCTAGCGCAGCAGATAAGCCGGTGGGAAGCAGAAAATGCCAACAGTCAAAGTTGAATTACAGCTGTCTCTCGAAGCGGAGGGAAATCGTTCGCGCTCGCAGATTTAAAGTTATAGCAGTAGGCAGTTAGGTTAGGACGTAGGACAGGCGTCTCGCCTGTCCCAGATATCTTCAGGCCCGGCGTTAGCGCAGCGGCGCGTAAGCGCTACGCCGTACCTACGTCTAGACTTCGTATCAAGCGTGTCCTAAACAGACTGTTTATTGCTATACAATCTACCAATTTTGAGGATTAAAAATTAGCCCAGGCACGACTTAGCGGTTTGTTCGCGATGTGGCGGCGGATTTATTTCGGGGTTCTGCCGGTGCCAGGAGTTATCTGTGAGCCCGCCCCTACGGACAATTTAGCTGAGAAACACGGCTAGCAGCGTTGATTTTTGATTCAACTTGAGATAGACTTGAGATAGAGTAGTGCGATTACTGCGGAACTTCTAAGGATTGCAGAGCGGCCCAAACCGTTCTCTTCCCGTAAAAGAAGAACCTACTGTTTTAGTGGTAAAATCAGTGTATGTCTAGCATTCATACGGGTATCGAGTGGACTGATAGAACATGGAACCCCACGACTGGCTGCAACAAAGTGAGTCCGGGTTGCACGCACTGTTATGCGGAAGCGCTGACGAAACGTTTCCACACAAATTTCCCTCAAGGCTTTAAGCTGACGCTGCACCCAGAGCGCTTAGAAGAGCCTAAACGCTGGCGCAAGCCGAGCCGTATTTTCGTTAATTCGATGAGCGACCTCTTCCACGAAGAAGTGCCGGTTGAATTCCTCAAACAAGTCTTTGATATCATTCGTGAAACCCCTTGGCACATCTATCAAATTCTGACCAAACGGCATGAGCGCCTGCTTGAGCTAGCCGGTCAATTAGATTGGCCTGAAAATATTTGGATGGGCGTGTCTGTGGAGAACCAGCACTATGTTCAGCGTGTTGATTGTTTGCGAGAAGTGCCCGCAACGGTGCGATTCCTGTCATGCGAACCGCTTTTAGGCCCTTTGCAACTGGATCTTACAGACATTCACTGGGTTATTGTTGGTGGCGAGTCTGGGGTAAAACACCGTCCTATGAAAGTAGAGTGGGCGCAGAGCATCCGCGATCAGTGTCAGGAAGCTGAGGTGGCCTTTTTCTTCAAGCAAGTTGGCGGAAGAACACCCAAAGCTGGAGGGCGGCTTCTGGATGACAGAATTTGGGATGAGATGCCAGAAGCCTGGGCTCTGCACCGCCAGCAATGGGAAGGGCGCACTGTGGGAGGGTTGCGGAAATCAAATAAAGCCGGTCTTACGGCTTCTTCGGTGGGAATGTAACTCTCACCTCGTCTCCAAATGTGTTCTTCCGTCGTTGAGTACCAGGTGGATCGGCTGTGATTTTCCCTTGCTGCTCGACTGCCTACTCCTTCAGCACGCCATACCCCCCACCGCCTGGCGTCTCAATCGCAAACACATCACCGGCACCCATCTCCACAACCCCCGAACTCCCCAATTCCCCCACAGATCCATCCCGGCGCTCAACATAATTCCGCCCAACAGCAGCATCACCCCCTCCATTCAACCCGCAAGGCGGAATAAGGCGACGCCCCGATAAAATCCCAGCCGTCATTGGTTCCAGAAAACGCAGCCGGCGGATCGCCCCATTCCCGCCACAATAGCGCCCAATTCCCCCACTATTTGGGCGAATCGCAAAACTTTCCAAAAGCACCGGGAAACGCCATTCCAGCACCTCCGGATCGGTGAGGCGAGAATTCGTCATATGCGTGTGAACCGCATCCGTGCCGGCGAAATCAGCCCCCGCACCCGACCCCCCGCAAATCGTTTCATAATATTGATAGCGCTCATTCCCAAAGGTAAAATTATTCATCGTTCCCTGCGACGCAGCCATCACCCCCAGCGCACAGTACAGCGCATCCACAATATTCTGCGAAGTCTCCACATTTCCCGCCACCACCGCCGCCGGATAGCGCGGATTCAGCACGCACCCCTCAGGGATAATAATTTCCAGCGGCTTCAGACAGCCGGCATTCAAAGGAATATCGTCCCGCACCAGCGTGCGGAAAACATACAGCACAGCCGCCTGACAAATAGCAGCCGGTGCGTTAAAATTGTTGGGGAGTTGCGCGGACGTGCCGGTGAAATCAATTTTGGCGCGGCGACTCGATTTGTCGATAGAAATCGCCACTTTAATCTGCCCACCGGCATCCATCGGATAACTAAACTCCCCATCTTTCAAAACCTCAATCGCGCGGCGCACCGACTCCTCAGCATTGTCCTGCACATAACCCATATAAGCCCGCACAGTCTCCAACCCATAGCGCCCCACCATCTTGCGCAGTTCCAGCACTCCCCGCTCATTCGCCGCAATCTGCGCCTGCAAATCCGCAATATTTTGCCCCGGATTCCGCGCCGGATACTTGCCAGATGCCAGAAGTTCCAGCACCTCTTTTTCCCGGAAACACCCCTCCCGAACCAGCAGGAAATTGTCAATCAGAACCCCTTCCTCCTCCACCGTCGTGCTGTGCGGAGGCATAGATCCCGGAGTAATCCCCCCAATATCCGCGTGGTGCCCGCGCGACGCCACATAAAACAGAATTCGCTCACCGGCATCCTCAAACACCGGCGTAATTACCGTAATATCCGGCAAATGTGTCCCGCCATTATAGGGATTGTTCGACACATAAACATCCCCCGCCTTAATCGTATCACCTTTCGCCGCAATCAAAGCCCGCACACTCTCACTCATCGAACCCAAATGCACGGGAATGTGCGGCGCATTCGCAACCAGCTGCCCGCCCCCATCAAAAATCGCGCAGGAAAAATCCAGCCGCTCCTTAATATTCACCGAAGAACTCGTATTTTGCAGCGCAATCCCCATTTGATCCGCAATCGCCCGGAACAAATTATTAAAAATCTCCAACATCACCGGGTCGGCTTTTTTATTCTCGTTCCCAGGCTCAGCCGGGAAACGATGTTTCTGAGGCTCCGCCTCCTCTAAGGCAACTGAACCCTGACTGAGAAACCGGCTTTCTTTCCCCAGACTCCCCTCTTCCTTAATAGAAAAAAAGTTGGGAGTGAGAGTCACACCGGCATTGCGGTTCAAAATCAAATCATTGCGCTCAGTCAATTTCGCTTGCCAGCCCAATTCAAGAACATTCGTCCCCGTCCCCTCTACAATAATAGCCGGCCCAATAACACAATCTCCCGGCTGCAAATCCTCCCGCCGAAACACCGGCGTCTCCCGCCACCCACCTGCCGCATACATCCGCACCATCTCCACCGGCACAGGCGAGACGCCGGCACGGCGAGACATACGAGGCACAGGCGTTTCGCCGACGCTGCGGGACACCACCTCAACCGAAACCGCCTCAACAATCAGCCTCTTCTCCGGGGCAACAAACCCGTAACGCTGCAGGTGCGCCCCCTCAAACCGCACCCGCATCTCCCCAACATCCCCAAAATCCACAACCAGAGGCGCATCCGTCCCCTCATACCGCAAATGCACCCTGCGAAAAACCTCTTCCTTGGCACTCTTGGTGTTTTGCCGGTTTAATTCCCGCCTCCCCTCCGCTTCCAACTCAACCAAAACCCCATCCAACACCGGCACCAATTCCTCAGACAGCCTCTCCTCAACCGCCCGCTGCCGGATTGCCCGCACATCCGCCAAACCCATCCCATACGCTGACAGCACCCCAGCAAAAGGATGGATAAACACCTGTTTCATCCCCAGCGCATCCGCGATCGAACAAGCGTGCTGGCCGCCCGCACCCCCAAAGCAGCAAAGCGTATATTCCGAAACATCATACCCCCGCTGCAGGGAGATTTTCTTAATCGCACTCGCCATTTTTTCCACAGCAATTGCCAGAAACCCAGACGCCACTTCCTCTGGCGTTCTTCCATCCCCAATTTCCGCCGCCAGTGCCGAGAACTTTTGCCGCACCACCTCAACATCCACCGGCAAATCCCCATTTTGCCCAAACACCTTCGGGAAAAAAGCCGGTTGAATCTTGCCCAACATAACATTGCAATCCGTCACCGTTAATGGGCCGCCTTTGCGATAGCAAGCTGGGCCAGGATTGGCCCCCGCAGATTCTGGCCCGACGCGGTAGCGGGAGCCATCGAATTGCAGAATCGAACCCCCACCGGCAGCGACCGTGTGAATGGCCATCACCGGTGTTCGCAGGCGCACACCGGCAATTTCCGTCTCAAATTCCCGCTCGTACTCCCCGTTATAGTGAGCGACATCCGTCGAAGTCCCGCCCATGTCAAAGCTGATGATTTTCTCGAACCCCGCCAGGCGAGAAGTCCCCACCGCCCCGACAATTCCGCCTGCCGGTCCCGACAGAATACTGTCTTTTCCCTGGAACTGGCCGGCATCCACCAACCCGCCGTTAGATTGCATAAACATCAGGCGCGGTGCCAGAAACCCGGTTTCTTCAAGAAACCGGGTTTCTTTGTCTTGCGGAGATCCCAGAAACCGGGTTTCTCCCAGAAACCGGGTTTCTCCCAGGGTTTCTCTGTCCTGCGCTTGCGCCTGAAGCTCACCGGCAACCCGCTCCACATACCGGCGCAGAATCGGCGACAAATAGGCGTCAACCACAGTGGTATCCCCCCGGCTCACCAGTTTCATCAGGGGGCTGACTTCATGAGAGACGGATACTTGACTAAACCCTATTTCTTGTGCTATAATCTTTAATCGCTTTTCGTGGTCGGGGTAGCGATAGCCGTGCATCAATACAATGGCGCAGGAGCGGATACCGGCATCGTAAGCTTCTTGCAAAGACGCCAGAGCAGTCGTTTCGTCTAGCGGCATGAGTTCCTCGCCGCGAGCGGTGTAGCGTTCTGCGAGTTCAATGACGCGCTCGTAGAGCATTTCTGGAAGCACAATCTGGCGGGCGAAAATATCTGGCCGGTTTTGATAGCCAATGCGCAAAGCGTCGCGGAAACCTTTCGTGATGGCTAGCACCGTGCGGTCGCCTTTGCGCTCCAGCAGGGCATTCGTGGCCACCGTGGTGCCCATTTTTACCACTTCAATCTGTTCTGCCGGCACCGGCACTCCAGGGGGAATTCCCAAGATATCCCGAATCCCCTGCACCGGCGCGTCAGTGTAGCGTTCGGGATTTTCCGAGAGCAGCTTGTGAATTACCAATTGGCCATCAGGGCGTCGGGCCACGATATCGGTAAATGTCCCGCCCCGGTCGATCCAGAATTGCCAGCGAGTTTCAGTGTGCGAGCCGGTCGTTGAATGCATGGCAGCCAATCATCACCCCTATTATCTAGCAAAAGTTATTATAGCGTTTTTCAGTTGGATGAACGTGTTTGCCTAGAAACCCGGTTTCTTTCAATGCGTAAGTTATAAAATTGTTACGCATATAATGGCGCGGACACGAGGAGAGCGCTCCCCGTGTCTGCTGCGAGATCGCCAAACTGTTCTCTAAGCGGTTTTCACCGTCCAGATGCGTCCGTAGTGGCTGGGGATCTTCAACCAGTATTCAGAATAACTTGGGACATTGGGCAAGTTATCTATTCCGTGCAGTTCTTCCTGATAATCGCCACTAATTGGGAACCAGAACGGCACCCACTGTTCCGAATCGCCAAAGTTGTGAGCTACCAGGCTGAAGCTGTTGCCGTGTTGGCGAGAGAAAAGCAGGACGTTCTTGGACTGGTAGCGGTCATAGTGGTTGTAGAAGAAATAGTTGCCATATTGGAATTGGGGCTGTTCGCGGCGCAGTTTAATCAGCTTGCGCACTAAGGAAATCACGATCTTGCCAATCGAATCGTAGAAATAGTCCCAGCGGACAGGGCGGAACAGCATCACCCGCCCAGAACCAGCCTCCGGGAGGTAATAGTTCTCACCGAGCTCCTGACCTTGCCAGAGCATGGGAATTCCTTTGCCGGCGAGCATGGCTATCAAGTACGGCTGGACTTTGTACCACAGGTCGCGATTGCCCTCTCGCAAGAGATCGCTATCGCGATTCATCGTGCCGAAGTTGCAGACAAAGCGGGAGTGGTCGTGATTCTCAATATATTGCAGCGCGGTTTTGGCGATTTTGTCACTGTTGGCTGTGACTTCTGCCGGATAGCCGTCAAGACCGAACCGAAAGCCGAGATCGGTCACGCGATCGCGATCTCCATAAGCCACCGCCTTAGATGCTCCCAGTGTCTCGTTTTGCCAGGTACAGTTGCTATAGGTACTCCAGAGAATTTCCTGTGGCGCTTCCAACTGCTCAGCACACTGAATGAGATGGATAGCACCGCTGTTAAAGAACTTCTGCCAGTGTCCGCTGTCGTCCTTCTTTTCTTTGACCGTTTGGTAGGTGTGATAAGTCAGGTTAGCGTAGCCTTTTCCCGCAGCGCCGTCCCAGTAATTGGGCACGCAGTCGTAGCGGAAGCCATCGACGTGATAGCAGTCGAGCCAGTGGAAGTTGACTGTGAAGAAAAAGTCCTGGGTTAACTGCCGGTTAAAGTCGGTACTTTCGCCAAAATAATCCTTAGCGAAGGCACCCATGAATGGGTTATTATTGTAACCCAGGTTCCTGTAAACGTAGCTGTAGGGAAAACTGTCGCTGGTGTGACCGTAAACAGCATCCAATATCACGGCAATCTTTCTTTGGTGCGCCGCGTCAATGAATTTTTGGAAATCTTTCCTCTTGCCAAATCGCTCATCCACGCCAAAGTAGCCAATGGGCAAAAATCCCCAGTCTACGGTCATGGCCACGTTGGAGACCGGCATCACCTCAATGCAGTTAATTCCCAGATCCGCCAGATAATCCAGCCGCTCAATTGCCCTGTCGATATCTCCGCCGAACTCGCTAATCATCAATTCGTACATCACCAGCTCGTTCAAGGCAGGAGTTTTCCAAACCTGTTCGCTATCGCTCCACACATAGTCTTGATATCCCAGGGTGAAGGCGGACAGCTTGCCGGTGCCAAACTCTCTGGCAAACGGGTCGATAATCCAGTCGATTTCTGGGTTATTGGGGTTATTCAGGCAATACCGGTAGACGTACCTTCCAGGACTTCCCCATGCAGATTTGGGGTGCCGCTTATCGCGGCTATTTATCTCTACTTTTACCGCCCAATAATCCCCATACTCTTCCTCTATTGAATCAGCGAGATCGAACTCACTTGGCTGTATATCTTGCAGGAATTGATCAGCTTCGTGGATCACTTTTACCCGCAGCTTATTTCCGTCCTTACTGGAAACCCAAGGCAAGAAAAGTCCAAATTCCATGACGCCACTTTCGACTTCTCGCGCCCCAAGTTTATTCAAAGGCAGAAGTTTCATTGCCAAAATCCTTTGTTAGCTTCTTTTGTTATTGTTGCTCCCCTCTTGCAGGGGACAGTCATTTAAATTGAATGCAACCCCGAGCTTCCTGTAGCGCCAGCAGGATGATTGCTGGAGCTAGTAAACCCCACACACATTCTCCCTGTGCGGTTGAAAGCACCCCGGCTCTAAAGATAGATTTTCCGCGATCGGAAGGCGACAGTTTCGCTTTCCTATAACTCTAGCATATTGCTGCCGCACAGTTAGGTGCTATTGCTAAAATAAACCTTAAGAATTCTGAAGTTCATTCTTAACCGCCCCCACTCGCAAGAAGAGTGACGCCGCGCCGGCACGAGCGCAGCATTGAAGGCGTTTGGGCTAAAGCCCAACTACAAACCTTCCTGCTGCGGTTGCCATTTCCAGGTTAAAATGGATTGTCTGGAGAGTCATCTGGATAGTGGGATTCCCAGTCGGGGCAACTCTCACCTTCCCAACCGTAGGGGTGCATGCCGCAGACAAGCAAATTGCCCCCATAGACATAACCGTGGTAGTGCCGGCAGCCCATACAGACAGGATTTTTGTCCAGTTGTGGCTCCACATAGCTGACGAACTGCTCCGGCGGGGAAGCCGTGTCAAATTGTTCGATTTCTAGATAAACATCAATCACCGGCTCGACGAGCTGACTCAAAAACTGGTCAAGCTCTGTTACCAGGGTGATTTGCACTTGTTCTGTGATTTCTTCAGAGATCTCGAAGAGCGAGTCTACCACTTCGATAACTTCTTCAGTCACTTCTTGGAAAAACTGCTCTACCTCGCGAGATGCTGTCTCCAGTATCTCAAAGAAACTTTTTTGCCACTCTTCCATTGGGATCTGACGGTTGCTCAAGAAAGACTGCGAGAAGGTGCGGTAGCGCCCACCTGAGTGGGTTCCCCAGCACCTCTGTATCCATTGTCAGCGCTGACTGGGCTAGGTGGGGCGTTACATTTCTTCACAGAGCCCGTCCCCCACAGAGGGGGAACTTGCCGGCCTGTTTTGTGCCACCGGCATCTCTGAGCTGCGTGGGCCAATCCTAATCCCGCTGCAGCCGGCGCAGTTCCTCCTGCAGCGCTTCTACCTGCTGGCGCAGGCTGTCCACAGGTTGCCCCTCTGACTTTGAGGGATCTTCATCATCGAGGATCTCAATGCGGCGGGGCTCAGTGCGGGTTTCTCCCTTTTCTGGCTCAGCTTGCGGCTGTTGGGCGCGGGCGATCATGTCGTCAACGAACTTGCGCCCTTCTTCTGCAGTCATCTCACCCCGCGCCACCATTTCATCTGCCAGCTTTTGCGCTTGGGTTCGCAGTTGCGCCAGTGTGCTGCCGGCTTTCTCACCGGCATAGGAAGCTAGCCCAACGCCCAGGTAAAAAGCTTTTTGAACAATATCTCCTAAACCAGCCATTGCAACCGAGGCTCCTGAAGGAATATCTGATGATTCCAGCATACGAGGAAAGCTGGCCAATTGCCCACCGGCCTCAGCAGGGCGTAAAAAAAAGTGGCCCGGAGGCCACGCCTATCCCAAGCATCCCGTATTGCTGCTACCTTCCGGTCCTGACAAGGTTTGGGCGTTGAAATCGCGTAGATCCGAGCCACTCTTAATATAGCACAGTTTTTTCACTCCGCAACCACTCGCCACTCAAAAAGTTGATATTTTACGCAGCCATTTTTTACCAGCGGGTCTTGGGCCACGATCTCCTGGGCCTCTGCTAGGGACGCCGCCTGGAACAGCAACATGCCGCCGCCCCCCTGGGCCCAGTAGCCGGTGCGCGCCTTGTGGCCCTTGGCAATCAGCTCGCGGACATAGGCTTTGTGCGCCGGCACGTGCTCGTCAAAGGCCGGCTTATCGACGACGCCCTCTTCAATCTTGACAAACCAAGGCATTTTGGATTTTGGATGCAAGGATTTTAGATTTTAGATTTTAGATTTTAGATGGGGGACTTTTCCCTCTCCCTTAAGATATCAGCCTATGGACAGGTCTAGCCGCCTCTTCTTTATCGCCCTCCTGCCGCCGCAGGACTTTCAAGAGCGCGTCACCGGCATCAAGCAGCACTTTGCCGACAGCTACAGCAGCCGCGCCGCGCTCAAGTCCCCCCCCCACATTACCCTGCAGCCGCCGTTTGAGTGGCCAGCTGACAGGCTGCCGGCGCTGGGAGAGTGCCTGAGTGTTTTTGCTCAACCTCGTGTGCCGGTGCCGGTGATCCTCTCCGGGTTTGCAGCCTTTCCCCCCCGCGTCATCTATATAAATGTCCTCAAATCACCGGCACTGCTCACCCTGCAAGCCGAGTTAATGGCCCACCTGGAAACCGAACTGGGGATTACAGACCCCAAGTCGAAAGGACGCCCCTACACTCCCCACATGACGGTTGGCTTTAAAGACTTGAGCAAGCAAAACTTCAAGGCAGCGTGGGCAGAATCTAAAGACCGGCCCTTGGAATATAACTTTATGGCCAGCGAGCTGGTGCTGCTCACTCACAATGGAAGCAGGTGGGACATCTGCGCCGAGTTTCCCTTTCCACCGGCTTCCCAGGCGGAGGCTGGGAATCCCCCCCTTTGAGGCCAAACTGAACAAGGTGAAATATCCGCGTTTTGGCTTTGGGACAGGCGAAACGCCTGTCCTGCGGGGTATGTTCGCAGAATGTCTAAAGTACATGCCAGAAACCCGGTTTCTTTAAGAAACCGGGTTTCTCAGTACCTCAAAAAGGATGAAAACGGCTATAAACAATTTGGCTAGTGCTATTAGCCATTCGGTCTTTGGACAATTGTCTCCACAACCCGCCGCTTGGCTTTGGGTTCGATGCCAATTAAGCGCACATACTCCCCGCTGTGCTCGCTGAGGCACTGTTCCAGAGCGGCGATCGCTTCCGACTCCTGACCGGCAGCTATCGTCGCGCAACTGTTCCAAGAATTCGTCCGGAACCGGCGCTCATCCACATACTCGACGCCAATCCGGTAACCGCCGGTCACAAGCTGCTGCACCTGCTGCTGCACCTCTGCGCTCAGTCGCGAACTCTGTGCGTGTCCATTACTCGGCTGTCCGTTTGCCGGTGCCGGGTGGGGGGTGAGCGGGCCGGCAGAACCATTACCCGCGCCTGACTGCGGCGCTATTTGAGTGCTGGGCGCACTGCCTTGCTGAGCGCTCTGTGCACCGGCTCGCAGCACTTGATTGTACTGTCGGGCTAGCCCCATTTCCCGCACGCGATCCTGTTCCCGAACCATCAAATTGCCAAATTCGACTAAGCGAGACAAACTGAAATTCGGCTTGGGAAATGTTGGCGGGCCGTCGGCACTCTTTACCACACGAAATGATACTTTGTCAAGCCCTACTTGGTAGATAAACTGGCGGATTTGTTCGTCGTAAATGCGAGATCGCAGTGCGCCGAAAAAGTCAATCGCCTGATTGGGGAAAGTATCCACAAGTTGTTCAATTTCGCTGGCAGAGAGTCCGTCTGGGGCAAAAATGCCGGCGACAATGCCTATTTTATCTTCGCGGTCGGGCTCCCAGTAGAATTTTTCCATCCGCCCGTCGCGAATCAGGGGTTCGTAGAGGGTGGAAAAGTCATTGCCGGTGACGAGAATGGGGACGCGGTGGATGGGGGTTGCGTCATAACTGCCGGGGAGTTGCACGTTGGTGGGGTTGTCGGCAATATTCATCAGCGTGCCATTGACAAGCTGGGTGTTGACGGTGTATTGCGTGGTGGCGTCGAACCGCCCCGCACCGGCATCCAAGTCGTTAATCATCAGCACGGACATTTTACCGCGCACTTTAATCAGTTCGGCAGCTTCCCGGTAGCGCAGGCGGATCAGGCGTGCGGGATCGCCGGCATCTGGACTTTCCAGTTCGCCGGCGGACATGTGAACCACCTCGACGCCCATTTTCTGGAAGATGAGCTCGCACTGAAAAGATTTGCCCTCTCCTTTGCGCCCGTGAATGCCGAGGATCAGGGGAACGCGCAATCCGGGAAGGTCCAGGAAGTTTTTGGTGATGTGAACTGCTATTTTGTCAAGAAAGCGGGGCGAGATGTAATAGGTCATTGCGATCTGCTGTTAGTGAGCGCTGGAAATACCCTTCTTGTTATGATTTTATGACATAACCGGCACGGCTGGGAGGGAGTCTCCCATTTTCGCACATATATCCTGGGGATTAGAAAGAGACTGTTGGCGAATTAATGAGTGATTGTACCCCCGCGCCCGTGGGATATCGCTTAATTGGTTGGAGAGAAGGGGGCGGAGCCTGCTTTCAGGCGTTCCCAGCATCAGGCTGGGAACGAGGCAAAGACTAAGCCGAAATCATGGAATTTGTTGGCGCACAGAGATGCCGGTCGTGACGGGCCGCGAAGTCGAGAGTAGTTCAGGATGATGTTGTTAGGGTCAGCCCGCAAGCTACTGCGAGTGCCAGCCGGTCGCCCAGAGGTTGTCAACTTTTGTTAATAGGCTGCCGGCAGTATAAATTTACATATATTCGTTGTTTTTTGCGGTTCGCACTTGGTAAAATAATCAATAGAAATAGAGGGCGTCAGACCTTAAAACGATAGTAAAGTGAGCGGATATAGTTCAGGGGTGTAGTGTGAGAACTGACTCAATTTTTTATCGGCTGTTCCAGACTTTACCGGGCAGCTTCTTTGAACTGATTGGCCAGCCGGCTGCCGAGGCGGCTGCCTATGATTTCGCCTCTGTTGAAATCAAGCAAACGGCTTTCCGGATTGATGGCGTGTTTGTGCCGGTGGCCGGCACTGAAGGCTTGCCGGTTTACTTCGTGGAAGTGCAGTTTCAACTCGACAGTGACTTCTACCGGCGCTTTTTTTCGGAAATCTTCCTTTACCTGCGCCAAAACAGAGTTGCAGACCGCTGGCGTGCTGCTGTACTGTATCCCAAAAGGAGTGTGGAGTCAAGCGACACCGGCCCCTATGAGGAGTTGCTGGGGAGCCGGCTCGTGCAGCGCTTGTACCTGGATTAGTTAGGAGGCGCAGCGGACCGGTCGGTGGGACTGGGAATTGTGCAATTAATTGTAGAGGCGGAAGCCACCGCTGTTGACCGGGCTCGCCGGCTAGTCTCCCAAGTCCAGCAGGAACTGGAGAGTGACGCCAGCCAGCGAGAAATTGTAGAATTGATACAGACTGTCCTGCTGTATAAATTTTCAAAATTAAGTCCCCAGGAGGTACAACAGATGTTGGGATTAGAGGAGTTTAAACAGTCAAGGCTGTATCAAGGAATCAGGCAGGAAGCCTTGGAAGAGGGCAAGCAAGAAGGCCGCCTACAGGCCAAGTTAGAAGCTGTGCCCCGGCTGCTAGAGCGCGGCTTTAGCGTGGGGGAAGTAGCCCAGATATTGGGGTTGGAGGTGGAGCAAGTCAGGCAAGTGGCCCCACAGTAACCGGCTGTGGGCTGTGGTAAGTTGAGGGGCGACCGGCGAGTGCTAACCCGCCGGCTTGCAGCTTTCCTTCACCTGAAGCTCACGCCACAGGTTGTGAAATTTTCTTAAGGGACTGCCGGCTGCAGGCATTTTGGGATATAATCGGGCGATATCATAGAGTTCAAGCAACTTTTAAAATAGAGCGCAATGATTTCCGAAGTGTACAATGGGTTTTAATCCAGACAGCCAAAACAAGGACACAAAAAGGAATATTTTCCGACCGGCGTCTCTAGAGCGCCTGTCTTCGCCAGAGCGTCTCGACCAGCTGATGCAGGTGCTCGCTCCTCAAGATTGGCTGGCTGTCGCGGTTTTTGGGGGTTTGGCAATTATCGGTTTGGGATGGAGCGCTGTCGGTCGCATTCCCATCACTGTGGAAGGTCGCGGTATCTTTATGCAGCCCCGTCAAGTTGTCGAGCTGCAATCTTCTATTGGCGGACAGTTAAAATCTGTAAATGTTAAGAACGGACAGTGTGTTAAGAAAGATGAAGTGCTGGCGACTGTCGAGCCGGTGGAGCTGCTCGAACAGTTAAGGCTGGCTAAAGAAAAGCTGGAGCTGTTGCAAAGACAAGAGCGGGATGCAACACTGGTTTCTGGGCAGCGGATGGAATTGGAAAAAAGCGCGATTTCGGCGACGCAAGCGAGTTTGCAAAAACGCTTGCAAGACGCTACAGCGCTGACTCCTGTTCTCAAAGAAAAAAGTGCCGGTGCGATTGAAAAACAGCGCCTTAGTCTGGAGCAGCGCTTAAAGGAAACTCAAGCTTTCGCTCCCGCACTGAAAGAGAAGGGACTGACAGCGCTCGCGCAACAGCGAATCTCTCTGCAGCAACGCTTAAAAGATGCAGAAGCTCTAGTGCCCCTACTCGAACAAAGACTCCAGAAACGCCGCGAACTGGCCAATTCAGGAGGCATATCGACAGACTCGCTTTTACAGGTTGAGCAAGAATACAAAGAGGGAATGCAGAAAATAGCTGAGTTGCAAACTCAGTTGAAAGAGCTGGATTTGACTGAAGCTCAAACTCAGCAAACCTACGAAGATAGCGTCAATAAAATAGGCGAGATGCAGGCGCAGTTGCAAGAGCTGGAAGTGCAGCGGGCCAAAAGTGAGCGCGAATATTTAGATAACCTGAACGCAATTAGGGACATAGAAACTCAATTGCAAGAACTGGAGACTAAAGCCAAACGCCTGGAGCAAGAAAGTCTGGAAACGTCAAGTCAGCGGCAAAAAGAAATTCAAGAAGTCAGCCGAGGCATTAGTAAGCTGGAGCGGGATATCTCCGAAAACAGCCGCATTTTAAGCGCTCAAGAGGGCTGCATTTTAGAATTCAGTGCTGCTCTGGGACAAGTGGTTCAGCCTGGGAGTCGATTGGGCAATATGCGGGTAGGAGGTGAGGAGAATATGGGGCTAGCACTGGCTTATTTTATGATTAAGGATGGCAAGCAGATTAAACCGAAGATGTCGATTCATATAACTCCGGATACGGTACAGCGAGAGCGATTCGGCGGGATTGTCGGGAAAGTGACTGGCGTTTCCCCTCTCCCCGTGACTCCAGAAGGAACGGTTGCTGCGATTGGCAATTCTCAGGTGGTGAAAAATCTCATCGGCGAGGCGGGTACGGCTATTGAAATTACGGCTGAGTTGGAAACTGACCCCCGCACGCCTAGCGGGTACAAGTGGTCTTCTTCTAAGGGACCGGACTCGAAAATTACGTCAGGAACGACGGCGACTGTGCGGGTGACAGTTGAAGAGCGAGCGCCGATTACTTTCGTGCTGCCTTTCTTGCGCGAACTGGCTGGGATGAATTAATATTAACCTAAGGAAAGCACCGAATGAGGCAGAGCCTCCAAAGCAGCGTTCCCAGGCAGAGCCTGGGAACGAGGTTATTGGCCATAAGAAGCGTTTTGCCAGTTCGTGCAGTTCAGACAAATCAATATTATTTGAAGACTCAAACTATGCAATCTGTAAAAAATCTATTCAACCCAAACAAAAAACCAAAATACTACAACACTCGCGCTAAAACTCCGACTGTATTGCAGATGGAAGCTACTGAGTGCGGGGCGGCGGCTTTGGGGATTGTACTCAGCTATTACGGGCGAATTGTGTCTTTGCCGGAACTGCGAATTAGTTGCGGCGTCTCTCGCGATGGTTCTAACGCTTTGAACCTGATTAAGGCGGCTCGCAGCTACGGAATGGTGGCGAAGGGCTTAAAGAAGGAAATCGAACCTCTGCAAGAGTTAAAGCCGCCTTATATCGTGTTTTGGAATTTTAATCACTTTCTGGTGGTGGAGGGGTTTGTCGGGAATCGCGTCTGGCTCAACGATCCGGCAACAGGTCCCCGCAGTGTGACGATGGAGGAGTTTGACGAGAGCTATACCGGCGTTGTCTTGGTGATGGAACCGGGGCCAGATTTTGAAAAAGGCGGGCGCAATCCCAGTATTGTTAGGGCTTTATATTCTCGCCTGAAGAATTCCTGGAAGGAACTGCTGTTTTGTGTTATAATTGGGTTTCTGTTGGTGATTCCCAGTTTGGCGCTGGCGGCTATGAGCCAGGTGTTTGTCGATAGCGTGCTGATTCAAAGGCGCTACGAGTGGCTGAAACCTGTGTTGCTGGCGATGGGAGGGCTGGCACTGGTGCAAGCGGCGATGAGTTTTGTGCAGTTGCGCAAGCTGAGATACTTGAATTTGCGCTTGTCCATCAGCATGACGGGGCAATTTTTCTGGCATATATTGCACTTGCCGGTGAGTTTCTACGCCCAGCGTTTCGCGGGATAAATTAGCAGTCGGATTGGGATTAATAATAAAGTTGCCCGGGTGCTGTCGGGGCAGTTGGCGAGAACGGCAATCGATGCTGTGATGGTGTTTTTCTATGGGGCGGCGATGCTGGCTTATGACTGGGTGCTGACTTTAATCGGTGTGGCGGCGATTGCGGTTAATATAACTTTTGTTCAGCTTATGGCCCGCCAGTGGAAGGATTTAAGTTTGCGGCTGTCTTACGATAGCGGCAAGCTGGCGGGGGTGGAAATTGCGGCGCTGCAAAGTATTGAAACGATTAAGGCGGGGGGGCTGGAGTCGGATTATTTCGCTCGCTGGGCGGGATATTACTCGAAAGTAACTACAGCCCAGCAAGAAATGAGGCAAAATCAGCAGTGGCTATCCCTGCTGCCGCCGCTGATGTCGTCTCTGAGTTCGATGGCGCTGCTGGTGGTTGGGGGGTTGCGGGTGATTGACGGACATTTGACAATTGGCATGCTAATTGCTTTTCAGGGGTTGATGAGCCGGTTTCAAGAGCCGGTGAATACTTTGGTGGGGTTGGCGACGACAATTCAAAACCTGGATGGGGATATGAAACGGTTGGATGACGTGCTGCGCCACCCCACCGATCCGGCGCTGGATGTGGGGGAGGGTTCGCCAACTATCCACGCTACAGCAGATATTTCCGCTCAATCCGCCCCGACTTGGCCCGCAGACCGCTATCGCTTGCAGGGATATGTGGAACTGAGCAATATCACTTTTGGCTACAGTCGGGTGGATGCGCCGCTGATTGAAAATTTCAGCTGCACGCTGCAACCGGGACAGCGGGTGGCCTTTGTGGGCAGCAGCGGTTCGGGCAAGTCCACGCTGTCGAAACTGGTGACTGGGCTTTACGCACCTTGGGAGGGCGAGATTTTGTTCGATGGGGTGAGTCGGCAGCAGATTCCCCGTCCGGTGATGGCCAATTCTCTGGCGATGGTGGAGCAGGAGATTTTTCTATTTGAGGGGACGGTGAGGGAGAATTTGACGCTGTGGGATGAGACGATTCCCGATGAGCAGTTAATGAGGGCGTGTCGGGATGCGGCGATTCTGGATGTGGTGATGGCGATGCCGGGGGGGTTGAATGGCAAGTTGCTGGAAGGTGGGGCCAATTTGAGTGGGGGACAGCGGCAGCGGTTGGAGATTGCTCGCGCTTTGGTGAACAATCCGGCGATTCTGGTGATGGATGAGGCGACTTCGGCGCTGGATGCGGAGACGGAGAAGCGGATAGATAGGAATCTGCGGCGGCGCGGGTGCACTTGCATTATTGTGGCCCACCGGCTGAGCACGATTCGGGATTGCGATGAGATTGTGGTGCTGGAAGGGGGGAAGGTGGTGCAGCGGGGAACGCATGAGGAAATGAAGGGATGCGATGGCCCTTATGCGCGGTTGATTGGGGCTTCGTGATTTTATGGAGATATTGAGGGCGTTGTGTGAAGTTGCGGTAAAGTTCCAGAACGCTCATCCGGCGTGAAATCCTCGTGAGAGTCAGGTAGGAGAGGGGTTTTCATCTATGTAAAGTTTTTGTGAAGATGAAAAGTGCTTCGGAAGAACAGGGAACAGCCGGGTTGGGGCCGGCGGTTACTCAATAAAAATACTTAGGTTTGGCGAAGTTTCTGTAGGGAAAAGTTCAGTGAATTTACTGTTGTCGGGGGGGGGGAGCAGCCATAATTGGATGAACAACTCAAAAATAAATTCCATCCCACATAAGGACAAAACATGAAAGCACGCAATTCTAAAATCGAACAAAAGAACCTGTCAGCTAAAGAAGCCCAAGTAGAAGAGCTGTCGGAAGACCAGTTGGCAGCAGTTTCGGGCGGTGCCGCCCCTGGTCACTTATGATGATCCACACGATAGCATAATATTAAATCATCCCCAAGGCTTTTGTCAAGGACTTGGGGGTGATTTTTAATTTCCCCCCCTCCCTTTCCCATACTGGGCACTCCCCGATGCGCCACTTGTGGATTCCCGCATTCGCGGGAATGACATCCCTTTGTAGAATAAGTCATATTATGAACGGTTGCGACGGCATTGTAGAGATACGCGATATAGCGGTTCTCAGTTTGATGTACTTATGGTACATAAACCCGATTTCGTAGTGCCGGTGGCACTGTGCCCGCCCCTGCCGTTAGCGTAGCGGCTCCGTTAGGAGCGGTTTCTCCTTAGCACACTAATCTGAGAGACGCGATAAATCGCGTCTCTACAAGAGTTTTGCAATAAGGATGCCACCGGAATTGATATCAGAGATTGAACCAATTTTCAATTTTAAGATTTTCAAACCCCGCATAATCGACAACGTTGTTTGTTACCAACGTCAAATTATTTACCCGAGCGATAGCTGCGATTTGTCCATCTGCGTACCCCGGAGTTTTGCCGATTGCTGTCAGTCTGGCTCGTTCGCTCGCGAACCACTCAGCCGCTGCCATATCATAGGGGAGGATAGGAATTTTTTGTTTGACTTCTCTCAATAAATAGGCTTCAATAATCAGGCGTTTATTTGACTCGACTGGTAGGCGATAACAGCCAAATAACAATTCATGGAAGACAACTGTGGCGGTGGCGATCGCGCCCGATTCTTGCTGTAGCATCCTGAGAACGGCTGGATTTGGGCGAGGGCGCAGGGGTTCCGAGAGGATGTTAGTATCTAATAGAAAGCGCATAAATCTAAAAACTTGCCTCCCGTAATGGTGATTTATCCCGCACTCCAGCAAAAATTTCATCAGGGTTGATTTCTGCTGTCTCTACGTTATATTCCTGCCGAAAATGTTCTAGGGATTCCCCAAAACCCTGGCTGCGCCGCAATTTTTCATATTCGGCAGCGGAAATAATCACAGCAATTTGTTTGCCTTGCCGAGTCACTTCAATGCTATCGCCTTGTTCGACTTCCTGAACAATTTTATTGAAGTTGACCGAAATTTCTTCGATTGAGTATTGAGCGGACATAAGTTATTACCAGCATAGAAGTTGTTGCAGTTGCACCCGCGCTCCCGCGCTGCGGTGCAGGGGCGGTTTACTTGCTTTATTATAGCGTTTCTCAGATTAGTGTGCTACTGACCGGCACCCAGACAGGACTTACGCAGCGACCTTAATTGTGGTGCCGGTGACGAAGCACGCGTTCCCCACCCTACATATAGAGGCTTTGCGTAAGTCCTGCCAGAGTGAGACGAGCCGGTGCTTCTCACCGGCACCCATCATGGTGCGAGACGCGCCGGTGGAAGCACACTCCAGAAACCGGGGTTCTACATTATCTGTCGCGCCATCAAATCGGCAAACATTCCCGGCTGCGCCATCAATTCCTCAAAATTGCCTACCTGTACCACTTCCCCTGCTACAATAACATAAATGCGGTCGGCGTGGCGAATGGTACTGAGCCGGTGAGCCACCACAATGCGAGTCACTCGCAAACTATCCAAACTTTCGCTGACAGTCGCCTGCGTGCGATTGTCCAAAGCACTCGTCGCCTCGTCAAAAATGAGAATTTTCGGTTTGAGAACTAGCGCTCGCGCGATTAACAGCCGCTGGCGCTGCCCGCCCGAAATATTCGTCCCGCCTTCCGAAATTACCGTGTGCATTCCCATCGGCATCTGCTCGATATCCTCGGCAAACCCCGCCATCTTCGCCGCTTCCCACGCTTCGTCGAACGTCACCAAAGCGCCGCCAGAAATATTATTAAAAATGGAACTGGTATTAATCCGCCCATCCTGCAACATCACCCCCAACTGCCGGCGCACCGCCAAAATATCCAACTCAGAAAGATCCTGACTGTCATAGTAAATCTTTCCCTCCTCCGGCTGCTCGAACCCCAACAGCAATCTCACAAGTGTTGATTTGCCACTGCCAGAAGGTCCCACCAAGGCGATAAATTCTCCCGGCTTAGCCTCGACTGTCACCTTATTGAGCGTTAAGGGCGCATCTTTCAGATAGCGGAAACTGACGCGCTCTAGCTTAACCGCACCCGCCAGCCTGCCGGGATCGGTTTTTCTGTCGTCAACCTCCGGTTTTTCCTCCAGAATCGGCTTGACTCGCTCCCAGATAATCGCAACTTGCATCACACTCACAAACGCGCCGCTCAAACCAGTAACCCCGCCCACAAAAGTGCCGAAAGCTGCATTGCAGGCCAAAAAAGTGCCGGTAGAAAAACCCGTCTGTCCTTGGGCTTGCGCTTGAGCAATAAGCGTCACACCCAGCCCGTAAAGTAAAATCGAACTAACCGTGGGCAAAAAAATATTAAATAGCGTCACGGCATCTTCTATCGCTTCCGTACTGAGCATCAATTCCAGCTGAGATCCGAATTTTTTCGCCCAGTGAGAGAACGCCCGTTCCTCCGCATCCGCCACTCGCAGCTTCGACACGCCGGCAATCAACTGCACCGTCAGCCCGAATATTTCACCGCTCATTTCTTGCATGGGAATCATCTTTTTGCGGGAGATAAAGAAAGAAAACAGTGTTATTGCCAGATTAACCGCCGCGATCGATAGCGCCACGAGCGCCAGTTGGAAACTGTAGAAAAACAGCAAACCCAAATTCAACAGGGCAAACAAACTGTTTAATACAGTTGCCATCACGGTGTTGCTGAGGATTTGGTTGAGCTGCGCGATTCCAGAAACCCGCATTTGCAAGTCGCCGAGGATAAACTTGTGAAAGAAATTGGCCCGCAACTTCAGGAGCCGGTCCCAAGTTGCCGCCTGAGTCTGAATTTCTGCGATAGTTTGCAAGCGAATCGTGGCGACATTTTGCACTAAATCTAGCAGCGTGCTGCCAAAACTGACCGCCAGCAACCCCAAAGCGAGTTGAAAAATAAGTCCGCGATCTGCGCTGGGAATGGCCTGGTCGATTAAAATGCCGGTCGCCTGGGGAGTCAGCATTCCCAACACCGATACAAACGCCCCCAGCCCCAAAATTATTACTCCGTCCCGCAGCGTCCACCGAGTGGCAAACTTGAGGATATCCAGGGCTTTCAGCACCCGGTCTGGGAACGGGCGATAGAAAACAAAGGCGAGGGGAGAAATGAGTTGAGCGGTGTCCGCAGTCAGCGGGATGCGGCGCTGAGTTTCTGGGTCAAAAATTTCATAGCGGTTTCTGCCTCGTGGTAGAATAGCAACAGGAGCTTCACCTTCTAAAGTATAAGCCAAAATTGGGCCGCAATCGAACTGCCACCAGCTCCCCCGCAAAATTATCCGGCGGGTGCGAATTTTGGAGGCGCGGGCGATTGCGGAAAGCGGATCTTTCAACCGCTGGAGGTCTTCCGATTTTGCCGGCGGGTGAATCTCGATACCCATCGCCCGCCCCACCGCTCCCGCCGCCACCAATAGCGCCGTTCCTTCTTGGGAAAAATTCTCTTGTTTGCGGCGAAAAACAGCGGTGAGGTGGGAGAGCGCCCTTTCGCTGGCGGCTTCGTTGAGCTGCTGGCGGGAGCGCAACTGTTCGGCTTGCAACAGTTCTTCCTGTCTGTCGAGTTGGTGCAAACCGAGTAAAAAGTCGGAGTGGAATTGTTCCAAACGCTCGCTGAGAGACTCCCGCGCCTGTAGCTGTCCAGCCTCGATATTATTAATAGTAATACCAGCCTCCCGCACAGCACCGGCGAGGCGCTCGCTCCACTCGCGCAAAGGCTGCAGGTCCAGCGCCTGCTCTATCCAATCTGACAGCGCCACCGGCACTAACTGCGTTTCTTCGTAAGCAACCGCAATCAGTTTGTGGGACTGACCCTCCCAAACCGGCGCTATTCCGAAAAGCACGTTCCCCGGACTGCCATCGAACAGATAGCGCCTAGCTCCTTGGGGTGCGCCGCTGATAGTGGGGATGGCAAACACCGCCATTGTTCCTGATTTCACGACCCACACCGTATCGGGTGCGTCGAGGGGGAAAGGGGTGTTGCCGGTGCAATTAATTAATGCTATCATTCCGCTACTGACTCGGTTCCCATCTCTTGAGGTGTTAGCTTTTTTTGCTAGTCTGCATATTACCACAAATTCAATCACTAAGAGGTCATTTAGCGCGGAAATGGACAGGCGGGACCTGTCCTACGTCTGGAAGGCGCAGGCGTCGAGAAGGCGGAACACCGGGGGAGCATCCCGTTTTTGCATTGGCAAGTGGGCCCAGGCGATTAGAAAGAGACTGTTGGCGAATTAACGGGGGGTTAGACCTCTGGCTAGTTGGCCAGGTTCCTGGCGATTGGAAATCGCGGCTATACAGACAAAGCCCGCCTTCGCGGGCTAAGAGTAGAGCGAGACTCTCACAATCTGCGCGGTTTTTTTCGAGGAAAGGAGAAGACAATGGTTCGCAGAAAGCTCCCCTCCCCGTTAACGGCTGCCGTTTATACACATCTTGGCTATGTGACGGCAGAAAAGCCCCTCACCCCCCCCAACCCCCCTCTCCCACAAGGGGGAGAGGGGGGAGAAAGAGGTTGTTCCAACTTCATGGAAAATTGGGCTCAGAGGGATTTGTGTATAAGCCGTAGCCCGTTAACGGGGAGGGGTTGGGGGTGGGGTAAAACCCCCTATCAATTCGCCAACACTATCTTAGAAATCGCGGCTATACAGACAAAGCCCGCCTACGCGGGCTAAAGAAAGAGGCGGGTAAACTTTCTTATGTCGGACGGAAAGCGGGAATACAAAAGTGGGATGCTCCCGAGCACCGGCGTCTCGCCTGCGCACCTTCGCCCCTCTCGCACAGGGGGGTTACTTTTCCGTAAACCGCCAAACCCCATCCCAATTTTCAGGCGCACCTCGCTCTAACAGGTAATTCGCCCGACTCAGATAAAGCTCGGCTGTTTTATCAGCATCATTCACCGCCAAAACCTGTTCAAAATAAAATTTTGCCTTCTCAAATGCCCCTTGGCGATATAAGTCTATCCCCCGCTCCAGAGCCGGCTGAGTTTGCAGTTTTAACTGTCTAACTCCCTCAAGTTCAGCATCCAGGACTTCATAAACCGAGAGGGGTTCATTTCTCCCCTTAACAACCACTCGATCCAGAAACCGGATTTGATACTGTTCAGCGTTGCTGAGATTCCGCAGCGCCTGCTCGGAAATCAGCAGAGACACGCCATAAAACTTGGTCAGCCCTTCCAAGCGAGCGGTGAGATTGACATTATCGGATAAAGCGTCTCCCTCCATGCGGTTTTCCTCTCCCACCATCCCCAACATCATGTGCCCGACATGGATGCCCATCCCGACTTTCAGGGGCAAGTAGCCTTTCTTTTCCCGCGCTATATTATACTCGTGAACTCGCCGCTGTTGGGCAACACCGGCAGCAACCGCATCATCCGCACCCTCAGGAAAAACCGCCATAATCCCATCCCCCAGAAATTTGACGATAATCCCATAATTATTGCGAATCTCCGGACCGACACGTTTGAGGTAGGCGTTGACAAAATCGAAGTTTTCCTTGGGAGTCATCCCTTCAGCCAGGGTAGTGAAGGAACGAATATCGCTGAACATCACCGCCATGATCTTGCTGACGTGATCGCCGAGCTTAACATCCGTAATGCTTTCCTTGCGGAGAAAGCCCAGGTATTCGTGAGGCACAAACCGCCCGTAAGCTTTCAGCAGAGATTCTTGCTGGAGGTTCGCATTTCTTAGCTCTTTCTCCCGCGCTTTAACGGTTTGAACCATCTGGGTGAACACCCTTGCCAGCTGTCCCAGTTCGTCGCTGCGTTTAGCGACTTCCGCCAGAAGATCGGGTTGAAACGCATCTCGCTCCACCTCTGCTGCAGCCGTCGTCACCTTACCTACTTGCTCGATGTAGGCGGCTTGACGCAGAATTTCCGCCTTGAAGAGAGCTTCAGCTTCCTGTCGTTTAAGAAAGTTTATATAAGCTTTGGAGTGATAGCGGATGCGGGCGACCAGCTCCACACGGTCAGGCAGTTTTACCAAATAGTCATTTGCCCCCAGGGCAAACGCTTTTGCTTTGATAACCGGCTCTTCCTTGCTGGAGATCACAATCAGCGGTATATTAGAGGTAGGCACGTCTTTGGCTCGCAGGTACTTCACCAGCAGCAACCCTTCCATTTGCGGCATTACCAGGTCTTGCAGGATAACGGTGGGCTTGCATTCTTTGGCTGCCTTGAGCGCTTTGGTGGGGTCATTACAGTAATGAAAGACGATATCCGCTTCCGGTTTTAGCATCCGGCCAATCGCTTCACCAATAATCGATTGGTCGTCAATCAGTAAAACGGTTATTTGCTCGTCCATAACAGTTATAATAGGTGGGGCAGGAAGAACAGAAACATGTCCGTCGGTGGGGCTAAAGCCCAACTACAAACCTTTTTAAGTCAGGACCGACCTAATTAGGCTCGCGGGTGGGGCTAAAGCCCAACTACAAACCTTTTTAAGTCAGAACCGACCTAATGAGGCTCGCAGGTGGGGCTAAAGCCCAACTACAAACCTCCTTGGCGGTTCATTATTAAACATGCTGCATGCTAGCAACTCAGGTTAACTTCTCAAGCAGGGTTGTGGCAATGGCTTCCAGAGATAGCACCTCCACAGCGGCATCCAACTCCACCGCAGCCTTGGGCATCCCGTAGACACTGCAACTCTCTTTATTCTGAGCGATCGTATGCCAGCCTTGCAATCGCAAAGCCCTCAATCCAAGAGCGCCATCCCGACCCATGCCGGTGAGCAGAATAGCAGTCCCCTTGCCTTTCCAGTTTTCGGCGAGACTCTTGAAAAACACGTCAACAGACGGACGGTAGGGGTAGCTGGCAGGATTTTTGGTGTAACCAAACGTTAAATCGGGTTTTAAGTAGAGGTGATCGTTCGTCCCCGCCACCAAAACCGTGCCTTTGCGCGGGCGGTCGCTGGCAGCAGCCAGCCGCACCGGCAGTGCGGTTTGCAGCGCCAGCCACTCAATAAACCCACTAGCAAATTGACCGTCAACGTGCTGGACAATGACCAGCGCAGCGCCAAAACCCGCAGGGATCTGGGACAGGATCGCCGCCAGCGCTTTCGGTCCCCCCGCAGACGACCCAATCGCCACTAATGGCACTGCAGGCGACGATTCCTGCCGGCGCTCTAAATTAGCGTAGCGAGAGGCAAACTTCCCTTTGCTGCCTGCCGGTGCCGGTTTCAGCAATTTGCGAATTCTAGCAATTTTTGCCAGTAGCTTGCTAGCCATTTCACCACTGCCGTCAGCACCCAAAACCGGCGTGTCAACCGCATCCAGCGCTCCGTATCCCATCGCTTCATAGACTTTCGACATATTTGTCTCAGTGCAAGCGGTCACGATCAGAATCGCGCAGGGATAGCATTTCATAATGAGCTGAGTTGCCTCGGCACCATCCATCACCGGCATCAGCAAATCCATGAGGATTAAATCCGGAGGATCTCTATGGCACTTCGCAACTGCTTCCGCGCCATCGCGAGCCGTCCAAACCACCTGACAGTCGGGCACAGCCTCCAGGACACGTCGCAGTCCCACTACAGCGGTCGTCATGTCGTTAACGATCGCAACTTTCATACTTAACGACCTATTAAATCAGCGACCGCATTAATCATCGTTTCGTCCTGAAAACTGCTCTTCGTCAAATAGTAATCAGCGCCAGCCTCCAGCCCCTGAATGCGGTCCTCTTCTCGGTCGCGGTAGGAGACGACAATCACCGGCACATAATGCAAGCGCGGATGGCTCTTCATTTGCCGGATCAGTTCAATTCCATTCATGCGCGGCATGTCAACGTCAGTAATCACCAAGTCGTAGTCCTTGGTGCGGACCGCATTCCATCCCTCCACACCGTTAATCGCAATATCCACATAGTACCCCCGATTTTCCAACAACTTGCGCTCCATTTCCCGCACCGTGATCGAGTCATCAACAACCAGAATCCTCTTGCGCTTGTCTGCGATTTCGCGCTCGCTTTGAACACTCACCTTGGCCAGCCGGCCCCCTTTCAGTATAGCATCCATCGATCGCACCATGTCCGACACATCCAGAATCAGAACCGGCGTTCCATCTCCCAGTAAAGCCGTTGCGCTGATATCGGGAACTTTCCCCAAGCGCGGATCGAGAGGTCTCACCACTAAATCGCGCTCGCCGAGAAACTTTTCCACGCTCAAGCCATAGGTGCTGTCTCGCTCGCTAATCACCACGACAGCAACTGAGCCTGGCTTGGGAGGCGGTTCCGGCAGTTCTAAAACCTGATGGGCGGCAATCAGCCCAATATTCTGCTCATTTCTTGTAAAATATTGGCGATTTTCCACATCGAAAATATCCTCGCGAACCAAAGTAACAATCTGGTCAATTCGAGCCAGTGGGATAGCGTAAGGTTTCCCAGAAATTTCAACCAGTAGCGTGCGAACAACCGACAGAGTTAGCGGCAGTTGAAAGTGAAAACTCATCCCTTTTCCTGGCGGGGACATCGCCCTGACCGTCCCTCCCACCTCATGGGCCATACTTTGCGCGATATCGAGTCCCACTCCCCGCCCAGAGATTTCCGTCACCTGTTTGGCGGTGGAAAATCCGGGTAAAAATATAAACTCCATCAACTCCGCATCGGTGAGCTGAGCCGCCATTTCAGCAGTTACTAAGTTTTTGCTGACGATCTTCTGGCGCAAGCGCTCGCGATCGATCCCTCGCCCGTCGTCGGTCACGGAAATCGCCAGCATTCCGCCCCGGTGAAAAGCTTCCAGACGAATCGTGCCTTCAGGAGGTTTTCCGGCTGCAATTCGCTCTTCGGGAACTTCAAGTCCGTGGTCAACCGCATTGCGGAGAATGTGGGTCAGAGGGGCTTCCAACTTCTTGAGAATGTCGCGATCGACCGGCGTTGACATGCCAGCAATATCTAACTTGACTTGCTTGTCCTGCTTGCGCGCCAAATCGCGAACCATTCGGGGAAAACCCTGTATGCCGTCGGCAAAGGGGCGCATGTGGGAGCTAATCACCTCCCGGTAGAGCCGGTCGGACAAATTCGCAGTCCGGCGCGCATATAACTCTAGCTCATCAATGCGAGCGCCCAGCAGCTGAACGCACTCCTGTTCGCAGATCCGCGCTTGTTCTAGGTATTCCTTTCCCTCTTGGCGCTCCAAATTGCGGTCGAAGGCATCCTGCAACTGTTCTAGGTTTCTGGAAAGTTCGCGCAGCCGGGATTTCAAGGACATCATAGAATCGGCAAACGGTTGCAGCCAGTTGGCTTCAATTAATGACTCTCCGGCTAGCCCCATGATGCGGTTCAAGTTATCCGCACTGACTCGCACCACTCGATCCTGAGCTGCGCTTTTTTCTGAGGCGGAACTGGATTTTTTGCCTCGCTCCGGACGCTTCCTGTCTGGCGGGAGTGCCCGCGGGGGAGACGAGCTGCTGGCGGCTGCTATCTCAGGAATTGGCTGGGGGCTGACTTTGCTGGGAATTGCCACTACAGGGGTTGCGGAAACAGCCGGAACCAAAGACGCGGAAGATGCGGGAGTTTCCCGAATAACCTCTGCCGGTTTGGCCTTCTCCCTGACGCTTTGGGGTTTGGCTTCGGGGTTAAAAATTGCAGCAATCTCCGCTTGCGTCCCCTCAAAATCTGCTTGATGTTCCGCCAGCCAGCCGGCCATTTCAGTGTCGCTGACCTGACTGATATTGGCGAACAAATCCACGCCCTGAAGCAGCACATCCACATCATCGGGATTCAGGGTGATGGTTTTATTTTGCGCGGCGGCAAAACAGTCTTCCATAACGTGAGCCAGGTTGACTGCCACATCTAGCGCCACAATCCGGGCGGCTCCTTTTATGGAGTGAGCCGCGCGCATCAAGGCTTCCAATTCCTGTCCCGATTGGGGCTGGATCTCCGCAGCCAGCAGTCCGTTATTGAGGATAGCAACTTGCGCCTCCACTTCCAGGCGGAACAAATCCATCATGGAACTGTCCTCCTCACTCAAAATAGGAGCTGGAGTTGAGGGAGGGGCTGCAATTGAGGCGCTTTCTTCACGAGAGCCGGTGAGCGCACTTGCCTCTGGAAAAGAAGTGATTTCTGGACTGAGTGCCGGTGGCTGTAAAGCCGGCACAAACTCGCTAATCGCCTCGACGGCAGGAGCTGATATAGTTGCGGGCGGTGCCGGTTGGGAAACAGCCGGCAATTGAGGCATTGAAAGCGTTACCGCACTCTCTCCGACAGCCTGAATAGGCGTTGCCGCCGAAGCCGCTCTCCCAGCACTCAGGATGACGGAAATCGCTCTCTGCGCGATCGTCAGCTCCCAGCTATGGTCCGCCATCCAGCGCTCAAATTCGCCAAGAGCCGCAGCGCTCATACCCAACAGCAAATCGCTGGCGTGGCGCAACAGTTCAATCTGCTCTTCGCCCAGTATAATAGTCCCGTTCAGAGCCGCAATAAAACACTCCTTCATTAGCTGCGCCAAGGTGGACGCCGGATCAATTTCTACAAGTTGGCTGCTTCCCCAGAGCGAATGGACTGCTTGTGCGGCTCGGTCGAGTTCAGTCGCAGAGACTGGCTGCGTTCTGAGCGCCGGCAGACATTCCTTGATGGTGGCAACCTGAGTTTCAACTTCCTGGCGAAACAGTTCCAGAATCGTGTAATCGCTCATATCGGCTTTCCGCTGTGCTACAATATTTTATCACTGAGGGTGTAGAACAGCAATTCGCTGTCGAGATAATTGACTTTCTTGCCCTCCCAGTAAACAATCCCTTGGGTGTACCCTTCGTCGGCTTTGGTAATGACCACGGGTGCCGGCTGCAGCTCCTTGAGGTGAAACCGGAAAATCCCGTGCACCTCATCAACGGGAAAAACCCACTTGTCCTCGCCCTGTCCCGCCACGATCATTCGTTTGAGATCGAGCCGGTTGAGTGTGGGGGGAGTCCCCTCAGTTGACTGAATATTCAACAGATGACTGAGAGAGGCGCAGAGTAAGGTTTCCCCGCGAATATTTACCAGCCCCAAAAATAACTTGTTGCTCCGGTGAGGCAGGGGTTGAATGACGGAAGGATGGGTAACTTCTTGCAGCATCCGCACCGGCAGCGCCAATCTCTCATTCCCCAGCCGAAAGATAATGATGGAAATCGCATCTGGTGTGCGGATGATGGCTTCATTCGCTTCAGCGATGTCCTGACCGGCAGGCGTTTCTGCCAGAATCCCTAGCCACTCTTCCAGATAATCCTGCGCTGGTTCCCGTTCCAGCAAACTGTCGCCCACTGCAGCATAAACTGGACATTCATGGCAGTGGATTACGGTTGGTAACTGACTGCAGGAGCGATCCCCCATCACGCCTATCTGATTCCAGCAATCATTAAAAATGGGGCCATCGCTGCCAAGGTTTTCTTCATTCATAAGCATTTGGTTCCGCCTGAAGCTCTGACTTGAAAAGGTTTGTAGTTGGGCTTTAGCCCAAAAGTTTGTAGTTGGGCTTTAGCCCAAAAGTTTGTAGTTGGGCTTTAGCCCAAAAGTTTGTAGTTGGGCTTTAGCCCAAAAGGTTTGTAGTTGGGCTTTAGCCCAATACCCTTCCAGGCTCCCGCCTGGGAACGCCCTACCAGAGGCTCTGCCTCGTTTTAAACCTAATTTTGCACCTTAAATTTAGAAATTTCTTCCCGCAACGATCGGGCGGCATCGTCCAACTGCTCCAAGGCGCTGTTGGTTTCCCGCAAGGCATCCACGGTTTGCTGGGAAGCCTCAGTTAATTGCTCCATTGCTTCGCTGATTTGCTGCGCCGCCTGAGCTTGATCCTCCATACTGTGGCCCACCTGCTCAAACTGAGGGGGCAAACTTTGCACTTGACTGATCACTTTACCAATTTGGTGGCTGATCTTGCTCACCCGCTCCACACTATCCGTCACCGATTTGTTGAATTTATCCATTTCCATCACCCCCACCGACACCGCCGATTGCATGTCTTTGACAATTTGCTCAATTTCCAGCGTCGCCACGGCAGTCTGGTTAGCCAGCCGGCGGATCTCTCGCGCCACCACCGCAAAGCCGGCACCGTACTCTCCAGCCTTTTCCGCTTCAATCGCCGCATTCAGCGACAGGATACTGGTTTGATCGGCCACTTTGGTAATCGTCACCACCACATTGTTAATGTTGGCGGCTTTTTTATTCATCACTCCCAGTTTGGACGTGATCGAGTTGGTCGCTTCTGTGAGCTGCCGCATCGTGTTTTCCATTTCCTCAAGTTCGTCTCGGCTGTCGCTCGCTCCCGCAGCCGTGTTCTGAGTCATGGTGGCGACTTGCTCCATCATTTTCACTAACTTTTGGGAGGTGCGGGCAATTTCCTGAGCGGTTGCTGTGACTTCATTGGTGGAAGCGAGCTGTTCTGTCGCTGTGGCTTCCAGTTCTTTGCCCGAGGCAGCAATTTGAGTGGAAGAGGTGGTAATTTGCACGCCAGACTTCTGAATGCGCCGAATCAAGGAATTCAAGTTCTTGTTCATCGTCGCAAAGGCTGTTTGCAATTTGCCGATTTCGTCGGAGCGGTTGGACGCCTGAATCTGCGCAGTCAAATCCCCACTGGAGATTTTTTGGGCCACCTCTACCACCTCACTGATCTGGCCGGCTAGGTTGTAAAATGCGGTTTGCAATTGGCCGATTTCGTCTTGCTGCTCTTCCGAGGACAGCACGCTCCTCCCCGTCACATTTTTGCTGCTGGATATTTGGCAAGAAAGTTTCACCAAATCCGCCACCTTGGCGGTTATTGATTTGCTGAAGTAATATCCAAAAATTACCGCAGTCAGAGGGCCAATCAGCAAAGCGACAATCAGCCAGAATGTGCCGCCAGCCGCCTTTTTTTTAGCACTCCCAGCTGTGTCCAGACCAAAATCTTCGTTGCGCTTTATATCTTCGAGCAGGTATTTTGTTGCCGCCTCAAAGGAGGGACGATTATTTTGGGCTTGCTGGTGGAGCTGATCCAAAACAGCACGGGCTCTTTTGACGGCTGCCATTTCAGGAGAGCTGTCTCTGCCTTGCCGGATCAGTTCAAGTTCTTTTGCCACTGGGTTGAGAATCCCCAAGCTCTCGAACTGTTGATTCGCTAGCATGAATCTTTCATGATTTTGTTTCCACTGATTCCAGGCCGTCTTTAGCTGTTCGTATATTCTCTTTTCTTCCTCAGTTTTTTCTGTTTTTTCATACTGGTTAAATCCGCTATCAATCTGCTGCCAAGCGCTTTTAATTCGGTCGATTTCCGCATTTCTTTCAGCTTGGGTTAGCTCAACGTCCAGTAAAGCTCGTTCTGAGGATTCTATTTGGGTTTGCCCTTCATTAATTTTCCACAAACTTATTACACTGGGCAGGCTATTTGTGCTGATCGTGTTTAGGGCTTGGCTCAGGCTGGCATTCACACTCCAACCCACCAAAGCCACAACTAACACAATTAAACCAATGAACATAAACGCGCCGGTCAGCCGCGTCTGTAAACTCATGTTCTTTAGCATACACTGCTCCCGATTCCTCTCTTAAGAAAAGTTTCGATATTCAGGCTTCGCAGTCTCATCTCCCTGATTTCGGAACTCGGCTTAGTTGCGCTCGCCTTTTTCAAGTTGCCCAAAGCGTTCTGCTCCCCAGTTTGAGGTCTGGCGCTCAAAGGGTTGCCGGTCAAAAACTTTGAGAAAAGCATCTAGCTCGGAACTCCCACAGAGAGAACAACGATTTTCCACTGCCCTAGCCATTTTGCCAAGCCCCTCAATCTTAGCATCGATGCCTGTTTTTTGGCGCAACCGGCTCTCAATGGGTTCAATGCGCGCCAGACTCACTCGCACAGTTGTCTCCCGCCGCCAGCAGGTAGGTATGTTTTGCGTCAGAAAATAGCTCCTCTAGCTGAATGCGCTGAATTATCCCTTTCTCATCCATCTTCATTGCACCTAAGTAAGGGGCTTCTGTGACTCGAATGCCGGAGTCTACAAAGTCCTTTTTTGGCGCGTTAAAGGTTTCTGTGATCCTTTCGGCGATTAAACCCAAGTATTGCAGCGTGTTATTCTTGAGAGGGCATCTCACCATAATAATCCGCGTACTCAGGCAGAACCGGCTGGGGGTCCCCCGAATCAAATGGCACAGATCGATGACCGGCACGATCTCGCCCCGATAATTAAATAAACCCGCTACATACTCCGATACGTGATAAATTTTCCTCAGCGGAACGCGCGGAATTACCTCAACAACGCTGGAACTCTCAATGGCGTACAAATCACTGCCAACGTGGAAAAGCAACATTAACACAGCTGTGACCTTTAATTTCTCTAGGGGAGTGACGCCCGAATTTTACTGACCAACCGCTACAAATCGAAACCCTCGATTAACACTCCCACCGGCGTCCCTTCATCCGCCGGCGTCGCAGCTTCAATTTCTGGCACCGTTCCCTCATTCAAACACTTAAACACCTCCGCCAGGATGCGAGCGATCAGTGACAGCTGTTTGCTGCACTCATAAAGTGCCGATTGATAAATAGCTCTCCTGTGCGAGTTTCTGGAATCGCCTATTTTCTGGGTTCTGGCGCAGATTTGGGCGATGCTACAGCCCGGTCTTCCATCAATCTTAACCAAACAAGCGCCGGCTCCCTTGAAAACAGGACTTACTCTCCCTCAGAAAGCAGCCGGTCTATCTGTGCGAGCAAAGATTCCAATTGCTGGCACTTCTCGGAATTTTCCCACACCTTTGACTTGCTGGCTTTTTTGTAAGTAGCTTCCAGCCGCGCCTGCAGTTGAGAGCGCTCTTTCGGGGGCAGCAATGCTTTCACCCGCTGGCGGATTTCCCCCAAGGATAGTTCCAAGGCGAGCGCTTCCGACAGCAGGACTTGACGCTCTGACTGAGATTTAATTTTGGCTATTTCTTTGGCCTTAGTGTATTCCAGGTGTCCAGAGCGCAAAGCTTCCAGAATGTCGGAGGGCAGATTGAGCAGCGGGAGCCGGTTGGTCACGAATGACTCCCAGGACATCAGCCCCAAAGACTCAAACACCCATTTGACCGTTTCAGCTTCCGGCTTACCCATAACGTTCTGGGGAGTTTTTCCTTTCACTTCGTTTTGCATTCGGTGCAGAAGTGACTTCGCACCGGCAGCGGAACACCGCAGGGATATGGCCAGCAGCTCCAGTATCCCTTCCGTCTGCTCAATCGGGTTTAAATCCTGCCGTTGCAGGTTCTCAATCAGGGCATATTGCACAGCTTGCTGTTCGGTCATCTCCCGAACCGTCACCGGCACTTCCGCCAGATCCGCAAGCTGCGCCGCCTTGAAGCGCCGGTGTCCAGCCACTAACTCGTAGTTTTCCCCCACAGGTCTGACTAATATCGGCTGAAGGATGCCTTCTTTCTTCACGGATTCTACCAGCGCCTGCATTGCAGTGGACTCAAAATAGCGGCGCAGTTGAGACTGGGGGGCAGTAATTTTGCTTATAGGAAGCCGATAGGAAACAGGGGATTCTTTGTCGGCTGTCGTAAGAACCGTTTTCAACTTAGGGCACTCCCAAAAAGAACTTCTGCCACTCATCCTCTAGAGTAAGCTAATGAAACCCCGGAATCAACAAATCTTGCCCCATGCCCCATGCCCAAAAACAAAATAGGGCCTATTTAATAGGCCCTACTTGACATTTCAGCAGAAATGTGCTACTGCAAATCTACTAACGGACACCGGCTGGCTTGTGGACGATGAAGCTGAGAACTTGGCACTGCTTCACGTTGTCAAAAGCCACCACGCGGATGTAGCAATTCGGGTACTCAGACCGGCACTGCTGCACTTCGCTAAGGACTTCTTGGGGGCTGCGGGCGCTGAACAGGGGCAGCTTCCACATCGTCCAGTAAAACAGAGTCGGATCGGAGTTTTCATTAAACTCCACCGCAGGAAAATAACCCTTATCCAAAACGTACTGGATCTGCTTGGCAATCTGCGAGTCCGTCAGGGGGGGCAGATAAGAAAGGGTTTCGTAACGGCGCTCTTTGGGTAGAGTTTTCATTGTTGCTTCCTTCGTCTGTTGCTGGAATCTACGGTAATTTTTGCGGATTTGGGACGCCCCGATTGGGGGATTTGGGCATTGACCTCACCCATTCCCCACCGGCTTAACGCCCACTGGCACCTAACTGGAGCGATTGTCCCAATTAGGCTCAGAGCTAATTTCAAATTCGGGATGGCTAGCAGAGTCAGGTAAGCTGGCGTGCGTCATGCGCTCCAGATGCTGCCGGCGATATTCCATATTTGCCTCACGGATGCCGGTGCGAACCAAATCAGGCAAAGAGTTGGCCACTTCCTCGACGAGGTACTCCCGCACGGTCATAATCCGGAAGGCCAGGTCTTGTTCCACCTGCAGCAGCTCCCGCAGGTACTCCTCTCCGTCCTGGATCTTTCCCGTGGAAGAAAAACCATTCAGCCAGATCGCCAAGGGCGGATTCGTCTCGCTCAGCTGAGCCATAACGGTTCGCACCGCTTGATACGTCAGGTAACTCGCCAGCACCTTGGCGGTCTCTTTGGCAATTTGTTTTACGTCCATGCTGTCGTGAGTTTTGATATAGGTGTTTGTCTTCTACCAAAATCCTTCATAAAGGACTGTTACATCCTTTACTAGGTACAACACTCTACCTATTTTCCCCTGGCATTTCCAGGCGACAGCCCAGAAGCTTTCGGGATACTTCAGACCCATGTCCGCAGGATTTTGCCAAAGATGGCCATTTTCAGCAGAGCGCCAGCCCTGTCCTGTCCCTGACTGTAGCTTTTCGCCCGTCTCGAATCCCCAGTCCTGAGTTCTGAGCGAGATTTTTCACTCAGCACCCAGCACTGGGCGCGCTCAAAGTCAAGATCAGACGGTATCCATCGCCTCGAACTCGAACTTGATTTCCTTCCACAGTTCGCAAGCTGCAGCCAGTTCAGGCGACCACTTGCAGGCTTCGCGGATCACGTCGTTGCCTTCGCGGGCCAGGTTGCGGCCTTCGTTGCGGGCTTGGATGCAGGCTTCCAGCGCCACGCGGTTGGCGGTTGCGCCCGGAGCGTTGCCCCAGGGGTGGCCCAGGGTGCCGCCGCCGAATTGCAGCACGGAGTCATCGCCGAAGATTTCCACCAGTGCCGGCATGTGCCACACGTGGATACCGCCGGAAGCGACGGCCATCACGCCAGGCATAGAGGCCCAGTCTTGGGTGAAGTAGATCCCGCGAGACTTGTCTTGCTCGACATAGTTTTCGCGCAGCAGGTCCACAAAGCCCATCGTGATGCCGCGCTCGCCTTCCAGCTTGCCCACCACGGTGCCGGTGTGGATGTGGTCGCCACCGGACATCCGCAGGGTCTTGGCCAATACGCGGAAGTGAATCCCGTGGTTCTTCTGCCGGTCGATCACAGCGTGCATAGCGCGGTGGATGTGCAGCAGCAGGCCGTTATCGCGGCACCACTTGGCCAAAGTCGTGTTGGCGGTGAAGCCGGCGGTGAGGTAGTCGTGCATGATGATGGGCATTTCGAGTTCTTTGGCGAACTCAGCCCGCTTCATCATTTCTTCGCAGGTGGGCGCGGTGACGTTCAGGTAGTGGCCCTTGATTTCGCCGGTTTCCGCTTGCGCCTTCTTGATGGCGTCCGCGACGAACAGGAAGCGGTCGCGCCAGCGCTGGAACGGCTGGGAGTTGATGTTTTCGTCGTCTTTGGTGAAGTCCAAACCGCCGCGCAAGCACTCATAGACGGCGCGACCGTAGTTCTTCGCAGACAGGCCCAGTTTGGGCTTGATCGTGCAGCCCAGCAGGGGGCGGCCATACTTGTTGAGCTTGTCGCGCTCTACTTGGATGCCGTGGGGGGGACCTTGGAAGGTCTTCAGGTAAGCAACAGGAATCCGCAGGTCTTCGAGACGCAGAGCCCGCAGGGCTTTGAAACCAAACACGTTCCCCACGATGGAGGTCAGCATGTTGGTCACAGAGCCTTCTTCAAACAGGTCGAGGGGATAAGCAACGTAGCAGATGAATTGGTTATCTTCGCCGGCAACGGGCTCGATGTCGTAGCAGCGCCCCTTGTAGCGATCCAGGTCAGTCAGCAGGTCTGTCCACACGGTCGTCCAGGTGCCGGTGGATGACTCAGCAGCCACAGCAGCGCCGGCTTCTTCCGGAGGAACGCCAGGCTGGGGCGTAACGCGGAACGCCGCCAGAATATCGGTATCTTTCGGCGTGTAGTCCGGAGTGTAGTAAGTCAGCCGGTAGTCCTTAACGCCGGCCTTGTAGCCAGTCTTTGCTTGTGTCTGAGTCGAGGCGTAGGTCATAATCCCCCTTCCTAGGAATCATGGAATGAGCAGGTTGCTTTTCTTAAGCTTTTATAAATATACCAGGGGATGCCATAAGTTAAACTTCAAATCTCTTTTTGTAAAACATAACCATTCTTTATCATTCACCACAATCCTTAACTTTTTGTTACGCCAGGGCGAGCGAGCGCTCAAATGTGCGTCGGGCTTGGGGTGTGGGGATTTTGGACGCCCCGGTTAGGGATGGGGCGGGCTCGCGTGGGGCGTGGGCCACGCGAGCGCTGGGCCACGCGAGCGTGGGGCGTGGGGTCAATTCTCACTTACCCCCTCACCCCTACCCCCTAACCCCCTACCGAGCCCCTGATCCCTAACCCCTGATACCGGCTTCCTTGGCGGTACAATCTATAAGATCGTGGCGCTAGTGTGGCGCTCGGTTTCCCCCTTGACGTTTGCAGCCGGTTGTGAATCAGTCTTTTCCGACTTCCGTCCACTGCATCAATCCCGACTGTCAGCGTCCCGCCTCTCAGATTGCGGGCAATAAGTTCTGCCAGAGTTGCGGGACACCCCTGCTATTGAACAATCGCTACATTCCCCTGCAAAAACTGGGCAGTGGCGGGTTTGCTGTCACCTACACAGTCTGCGACCTCAAGTCCCAAACTGAGCGGGTGCTAAAATTGCTGGTAGAAACCTCCCCCCAAGCGCTGCGACTGTTTGAGCAAGAAGCCGCCGTTTTGGCCAGCCTGCGCCATCCGGGCGTGCCGGGGGTGGAGTCGGGCAGCTATTTTCAGGTGCAGCTTCCCGCACCGCACCGGCGCACTCTGCCCTGTCTGGTGATGGAAAAAATCAATGGCCAGACTCTGGAAGACATTCTCGACCGCTATCCCAAAGGGTGTCCGGAATCCCTAGTCCTCGACTGGCTGTGTCAGGCAGCGGACATTCTCCAAGTGCTGCACCGGCGCAAGATTGTCCACCGCGACCTCAAACCGGCGAACTTCATGCTGCGCACCCCCCCTCACCCCGGAGGGGAAAGTAAATTAGTGGTCATTGACTTTGGCGGAGTCAAACAAATCGCCACCGCCCTCCAGCACTCTCAGCGGAGCTCCACGCGGGTGGTCTCTCCAGGATACAGCCCCCCAGAGCAGATTGCCGGCGCTCTTGTCGGACCGGCTGCCGATTTCTACGCCCTGGGGCGCACCTGCATTCACTTGCTCACCGGGCGCTACCCCGCCGATCTCGACGATCCCGTGACTGGACAGTGCCGGTGGCACCATCACGCCCGCGTCAGCCCAGTCTTGGCTATTCTTATAGATGAAATGGTGCACCCGTCACCCGAAAAACGACCGGCAAGCGCCGCTGAGATTTCTGGACGCCTGCGCCAGCGGTCGCGGGCCAGCCGGCAGCGCCGCCCAGTCACTGTCCGGGTAAAGGCCACCGGCAGCGCCGCTTCTGGAGTGATGCGGGCCATTTTCAAACCCCTGTGGCAAGCCCTCACCTCCATCGCCATCTTCTTCTATGAAATCGCTGCCGGCACAGTCGCCGCCATCATTGCCACAGTCTGGTGGGCGGTGCGAGCGCTATTCGATACCTTGCTCGGCATGGTGCTGGCGGGATTGGGCGGCAGTGTGGGAGCCGGCATCGGGTTCTGGCTAGCGTACAGGGTGCCTGCCGGCACCCAGCTTGTCAACTTCCTCACCCACCAGCTAACCTTCTTAATTCCCGACACCCACCTCACCGTCGAGCGGGCGGTTCTTGTATTTGCCTTTGCTGGGCTGGGCACAGCCCTGGGACTGACCGAGGCGGGAAGTTTTGGCCAGTTCCGGCAGTTTGGGCCGGCTGGGCTGATGGGAATTTTCGGCTATGTGCTGGGGTGGTTTGCGTTGGGGGCGATCGCACCGGCAGCCGCAGCAGCCGGCAGCCTCACTGAAGCTTGGATGGCATTTACTGCCATTGCGATCGCAGCCCTCACCCTCGGTCTGGGATTGCGCGGACCTGTCCTGCTGCACGCTTCTCTCGCCGCCATCGGAACCGCCACCTTAGTTGCCGGTTTGCTTTCCCCATCCCCCTCCTCCTTTTTCCCCCACCTTCTCCCCACAGCTGCCGGCGGTATCCAGGTGGCAGAGAGTGTCGTCTTTTTTGCTCTCTTGGGCAGCACCTGCGCCTTCTGTCTCGGTGTCACCTACTACCTCCTCGTTCCTTTTTTGCGCTTGTTGGGTTTCCGCTAACCTTCACAAACCGGGTTTCTGATTCAAGGGTTCGGGCCAGCTGCCAAAGTTGTCGCAGAAACCCGGTTTCTTCTAGGAGCCTGAGAAACCGGGTTTCTGATTCAAGGGTTCGGGCCAGGTGCCAAAGTTGTCGCAGAAACCCGGTTTCTTGAATTGACATTTCATAACTCATTAGGTTAAAATAGCATATATCGTCACTGTTTTTGCGAGAACTAGCAGCTATGAAATCAGGAGATACAGTTGCGGCGAAATGGGGTGAGGGCGGTTATTACTTAGCCCGGATTGTAGGGGGCAGCGGAGAGGAATACGGTGTTATTTATGCAGATGGGGAAACCGGCACCCTCAGCCCAAAAGAGATCCTTCCCATTGCCCCAGCCGGCAGCACCAAGATTGGCGATCCCGTGATCGCCGCTAGCCAAGGAGCTAAAATGTATCCGGGGGTTATCATTGAAAAACTTGACGGCGGGGAAGCGTACACCGTGCAGTGGGATAGCGGCGACGAACCGGCAGTCGTGCCGGCAGACAAAATTGCCAAATTCCCTATTCCTCTGCTGAAACCCGGAGATACAGTCGCCGCCAAGTGGAGTGAGGGCGGTTATTACTTTGCCCGAATCGTAAGCGTCAAGGGCGACAGTTATGATATTATTTACGGAGATGGGAACACCGCCACCCTCAGCGCCACCGATATCATTCCCATTTCCCCACCAGCCGGCACTATCAAAGCCGGCGATTTCATTCTAGGCGTCTGGGAAGGGGACCGCATGTACACCGGCACGGTCACGGAAACGATTGAGGGCGGAAAGGCTTATATCGTGCAGTGGGATAAGGGCACCACTCCGTCGGTTGTGCCGGCAAGCCAAATTGCCAAGCTTCCGTAAAATTTCCCTAAACTTTGATAAAGAGTGGCTGTTTCCGGGGCAATCTGCAATCGCACCAGAGCCACCGGCACCTCGGTCAGTTGAGCGGTTTGCATACTGTTGGCAATCCGCAATCGCACCCGAGATGCTGGCACTGTGTTGGGGGCGGGTTTATTGGCAGGGTGAGCTGTGTGAGAAATATTTCGGGTGAGCCCGCCCCTACAGCCATCAGCAATTTTATCCGAGTCCTTGACAAAAAAGCGAAATTGTGGTAATGGGAGGCTACCGGCTGGCGGGGCAGTTTGCCGGCGGCTGCCAAGGGGGGTGGGGGGTGCCGGTGCTTGGGTTGGCGGTGAGGGTGACGGTGCCTGCCGGGCTGATGACCCACCCTTGGGCTTCTGCGAGGGGCGGTGGGGAGCCGGGATTGGGGGATTTGGGGATTTCTCGGGTGAGTGTGGGGGGTGCCGGCGCTTCTGGTTGGGGGGACGCCCACTCAATGGCAGGGGCAGTGCCGGAGAGGGGATCGCTGGGTGCCGGGAGGATGCCGCCAGAGCCGGTGACGGTGAAGCTGTTACTCTGGTGCGTTTGGCAGCTAGAGTCAATCAGTCGGGAGACATCAACCAGATTTGACTGCAATTCGACTAAACCGGCTGCGGGGTTGATATCTGGGGTGTTGAGGGTGACTGTGCCGCTGAAAGACGAGCCAAGCTGGGAAGAAGCGGTGATGTCAGAATCTGGAGAGGGGCGATCGCGAAACTTGGTGCCGAAAATGCCGGTGGCGCTGACGGTGACTCGCCCGCCAAAACTCTGTTCGGCGTTGGCGGAGATGTCGCTATTTTCCAAAGCTACTAGGGTGTCTGCGGTGATAGTAATATTGCCGCCGGTGGCTGTGCCCTGAGCGCTGGTGGTGATATTGCTGCCCCTGCGAAGTTGAATGTCAGAAGCGTGCAAAGTGATGTTGCCGCCATCGCCGGCTGAGGTTTCTGCAGTCAGCAGCGCTTCGGTGTCGAGGCGGATGGTGCTCGCCCTGACGGTTAAGTTGCGGGCTGTCCCAGTGCCGCGACTGCGGACACTGACTCTCGCCCCATCGCGAACTGTCAACCGCGCTGTTTCCAGGGTCAAACTGCCGCCGTTTCCGGTGGAATTCAGCCCGCCGGCAGCGTACAGGCCGCTGCTGAGATCGCCGGCAGTGGCGGTGCCGGCGAGTTCTGCGGACTCGGTGGCGATAACTGTCAGAGATCCCCCATCTCCGGCACCGAAGGTGGCAGTGCCGGCAGCTGCGCCATTGCGGAGACTTAAGCGTGCGGTTTCAATGGTTAAATTGCCCGCACGTCCGGTTGAGCCCTGTTCCGCTTGAGCGGCAAAACCGCTGGGAGTCTCTCCGTCAGGGGAAGTGCCGGCAGCCTCTACCGATTCTGCTGCGCGGACACTCACAGATCCCCCATCCCCCGCGCCGAAGGTGGAAGCGCTGATTCCTGCGCCATCGCGGACGGTTAAGCGCGCTGTTTCAACGGTCAGGTTGCCCGCTCTGCCGGTTGAGAATGTTACCGCACTCAAGCGTGCCGGGAGCCGGCTGCCGGCATTTGTGCCGGTGAGTTCTACTGATTCGCTGGCTTTAAGTGTTACAGAACCCCCATCCCCCGCACCGGTGGTGGAAGCGCTAATCCCTGCGCCATCTTGGAGGGTCAAGCGTCGGGTTTCCACGGTTAAATTGCCCGCGCTGCCGGTGGAGTAAGTATTAGCCGTTAGGGTGCTGCTGACCTGAGTGTCGGGTGAGGCTCCCCTCAAGTCTACCGATTCGGACGCCCGCACGCTGAGGGTCCCTCCGGGTTCTGCTCCTTGGGTGAGGGCGAAAATTGCGGAACCGTCGCTGAGCAACAGCTGCCGCGCGGCGACCTGAATATTGCCACCCCCACGGCCACTGGCATCAGCAGAAGCAGCTTGCGAGAGTTGAATATCTTGGAAGTTTTGCACTCCTGAATACTCCAGCGCCCAACCGGCACTGTTTGGAATGAGACTGACATAACTTCCCGCGCCCGCACTTCCCAGTTCGATGCGCCCTCCTTCTGCTGTGATATTTCCCCCGACTAGGGAGATATTGCCTCCCAGTAGGGATAAAGTTTTGCCGGCACTCACTTGCAGTCCCGCCGATCTGTTATCCCGAATTATAGCATAAGTCTCGGGGTCAAGACTCATATTGTTACCGGCACCCCGCACGACAATCTCTCCCGGATTCTGCCCCAACTGCAAACCTACCGGCACATTGACTGTCAGTAGCGGTGGCGCGGTTGGGTTTGTGGCGCTGAATTGGTTGCCGTCCGCAAATTTAATGCTGCTGGCGGTACTCGCTAAAAATGAGCCGCCAATATTGAGTGATGCGTTGGGACCAAAAATAATTCCGCTGGGGTTGAGCAGGAATAAGTTGGCGGAGCCATTGGCTTTTATTCTGCCGTCTATGTTAGATATTGACCCCCCTGTGACTCGCGTGATAATATTTTGAATATCGGGGGAATTGTTGAAGTGGGCGGTGCTGCCAGCCGGCAGAGAAAATTCCCTAAAGCTGTGGAAGAGATTCGCACCGGCATTCGTGCCGCCGGTGATTGTGACAGTATTTCCTTGTGGCGTGACGGTAGAGTTCACCGGCATTGTTGCGTCGGGAACAATTTGTGCCGAAATCGGGCGGCTTGTCTCCAGGCACGCGATTGCCAGACTGCCGAATATCCAGATGGGAATACCCTGTTTCATTGCTGTTTTTGGATTGTGCTGGCGAGAGTGGGGGCTGCTGGCTCGTTCTCTAGCTTAAACGCCTTGCTTTGCTGCTTGCCAATTTTCCAATTCTAGCCGATCTCTGTGAGTGGGGGCGGGGAAAGGGTTCCATGCAGCAGCTGTTCCAGCGGGCTCACCCGCCCCAAAGGTTTATATACTGTTGGCAATCTGCAATTTAAACAATGGGTTGACAAAAAAGCAAAAGTGTGGTAAGGAAGGCTACTGGCTCTGGGGGCAAGCTGAGGGCGGCTGCCAGGGGGCGGGAGTGCCGGCTCTTGGGTTGGCGGTGAGGGTGACGGTGCCTTGGGGGCTGATTGTCCAGCCTCGGGCTTCTACGAGGGGGGGTGAGGAGCCGGGATTAGGGGATTTGGGGATGGTTGGCGGTGGGGGAAGTGGGCGGGGAAGGGGAGTGGAACCCAAATCGATGAGTGGGGTGCCGCCGGCGAGGGGTTCGCTGGGGCTGGGGGGGATGCCGCCCCTGCCGGTGACGGTGAAGCTGCTGTTGCGGTAGGCGGCGCAGGTGGTGTCGATCAAGCGGGCGCTCTCCAGGAATTCTGACTGCAATTGCACAAGCCCAAAGGCGGGGTTAACGTCTGGGGTGCTGATTCGCACGACGCCGCTGAAGGAAGCGCCGAGCTCGGAACTGGCGGTGATGTCGGAGGTGAGTGGGGATTCGAGGGGGCGGTATTCGGTGCCGAAGATGCCTTTGGCGCTGATGGTGACTTGCCCTCCGGAGCCTTTTTGGGCGTTGGCGGTGATGTCGCTATTTTCTAGGGCGGTTATGGTGTCGGCGGTGATGGCAATATTGCCGCCGGTGGCGGTGCCGGTGGCGCTGGTGGTGATGGCGCTACCACCGCGCAGCTGGATGTCGCCGGTGGTGAGGGTGATGTTGCCGCGATCGCCGGCGGCGGTTTGGGCGCTGAGTGTTCCCCGGTTGAGCAGCCGCACTGAGGGGGCGGCAATTTCCAGGTTGCCGGCTTTCCCACCGGCAAAACTGTCTACGGCGACGCGAGCTCCATTCCCCACAACAAGCCTGGGTGTGGCAATGTTGATGTCGCCGGCATCTCCGCTGCCTGCGGAGTTTGTGCGGATTAAGCTGGGAAATCGGGCGTCAGCTGACGTTCCTGTTACTGTTACTGAATCGCCTGCTGTGACCTGTATAGTTCCGCCCCTTCCGGAGCCAAAGGTGCTGGCTGAGACTCTCGCTCCCTCGCGGAGATTTAGCCTGCCGGTGTTAATCATTATATCTCCCGCATTTGCCGGACTGATCGTGGTAGTGGTTAAACTTGTGTTCAGGGAGATGCCCAGGATATAAAAGATGTCGCCTCCGGTCAGTTCTACTGAGTCGGTGGCGTTTACAGTCAGGGTGCCGCTGGCTCCCGCACCGGCGGTGCTGGTGAGCGCTACGGCGGAATTCTGCATTCTCAAATTCCGGGTGTTAACCGTCAGGTTGCCTGCCACTCCTGTGCTTCCAGGTCTGTTGCCGGTGAGCAAGCCGGCGCTATCTAATTCTACTGAATCTTTGGCGTTTACTGTTAAAGCTCCCCCCAGACCGGCACCTGTGGTGGATGTGACGGCGAATGCTCCATTTCCGGCGGTGAATCGGGAGGTGTTAATTGTGATGTCCCCGGCATCGCCGGAACCGAAGCTCATGGCATACAAGCCGTTGCGCAAGTCAGACAGACCTGTGGTGAAATCAGCGAGCTGGGTAAACCCTTCGACAAATCTTCCCGTGCCGGCGATCTCTACAGAATCTGTGGCGTTTACTGTCAAGTTGCCGGCATGTGCTGCGCCTGTGGTGCTGGTGGAGATTAGCCCGCCGCGCAGGATTAACCGGCCTGTTTCAATGGTAATATTGCCACCGGCACCGGTTGCTGCTGACTGGACTGTGGTGGAGATGGTGCTGGGAGTTTTGCCGTCTGGGGAGGTGCCGGTGATTTCCACTGAATCCCTGGCTTTTATGGTGAGGGTGCCTGCAGCGCCGGCACCGGCACTGCCGGCGGAGATCAGCCCCCCATCCCGCAGGCTCAACCGCCCCGTTTCCACGGTCAAATTGCCGGCATTTCCTGCGGAACCCTGAACCGCTTGAGTTTGCAGGGTGCTCCCCGAAATTCCCCCAGCCGCACCGCTCAATTCTACTGATTCAGACGCCCGCACTGTCAGGAAACCCCCACTGCCCTCCCCCCATGCTGAAGCAGATATAAACGCGCCGTCTTGCATGATTAACCTGCCTGTTTCTATGGTAATGCTGCTGGCGTTGCCGGTGGAACCCTCGTTGGCTTCGCTCAGCAAGAAATTGGGCAAGCCTTGGGGGCTAATCCCTCTCATTTCTACGGACTCTTTTGCCCTGACTGTCACTGAACCACTACTGCCTGCGCCAAAGGTTGCTGATGAGATCACTGCTCCATTTTCCATAATTAACCGGCCCGTGTCTATGGTGAGGGTTCCGCCATTGCCGGTGGCTCCTTTCGTGACTTCCGTCAGTAAGGAGCTGGGATAGCCAAAGGCATTTATACCGCTCAGCCGCACGGAGTCTGTGGCGTGCAGTGTCAGGGACTCGCCAGATTTTGAGCCGGCTGTTGTTGCCATCATAACACTGCCGTCGTTCAGGGAGATTTGACTGCCGGTTACTTGGATCTTCCCGCCGCTGTCGCCGCTGGTGTCCAGGGAAGCTGCTGCTGCCAGCTGGATGTTTTGGAAGTTCTGCGCGCTAGAATATCCTAAACTCCAGCCATTTTTTGCTGGAGTTAGGGTGACGGTGCTTCCCGCCCCCACACTTCCCAGTTCAATTCGCCCGCCTTGTGCGGTCAAGTTCCCACCGGCAAGTGTGAGGTCCCCCCCAACAAGGGCGATGGTTTTGCCGGCGACCTGAAGTCCGGGGGGGCGGTCGTCTTTGAGGGTGGCAAAGGTTTCCGGATCGGATTTGAGATTGTTGCCGGTGCCGGCTATTTCTATTTTACCCGGTTCCTGCCCGAATTGCAAGCCAACCGGCACGCTAACTGTTAGCAAAGGCGGCGCTTTTGGGTTTGTGGCGCTAAATTCACTGCCGTCCGCAAATTTAAGGCTGCTGGCGGTGCTGGCAAGAAATGAGCCGCCAATATTCAGGGAGGCGTTGGGGCCAAAAACGATGCCGGTGGGGTTAATCAGGAATAAGTTGGCGGTGCCATTTGCCTTAATTGCGCCGTCTATGTTGGAGATTGAGCTTCCTGTAACTCGCGTGATGATGTTCTGAATATCGGTGCTATTATTGAAGTGAGCTGTGCTGCCTGCAGGGAGAGAAAATTCCCGGAAGCTGTGAAAGAGATTCGCACCGGCACTGGTGCCGCCGGTGATGTTGAGCGTATTTCCTTGTGGGGTGACGATAGAGTTTACCGGCAGGGTGGCGTCGGGAGCGATTTGCCCCCAACTCGGGCTGCTAGTCATTAGGGACGCTGTTGCCAGACTGCCGAAAATCCAGAAGTGGCGAATACCTTGTTTCATTGATGTTTGTTGGATTGGGCTGTCTTGGGGGATTGAGGGTGCCGGCTTTTTTGTTCACCTCACCCGCCTTCTTACTTTTAGCTTGCTGCCGGCTAATTTTGCAATTCTATCTGTGCCCAAAGGGCATGATCGCGCAGCGCGGCTTATATACTGTTGGCAATCTGCAATCTGCTGCCTTTGGGTTGACAAAAAAGCGAGAGTGTGGTAAGGGAGACTAGCGGATGGCGGGGCAGTTTGCCGGCACCTGCCAAGTCCCGTGGGGGGTAGCGGTGGGGGGGTTGGTGGTGATGCCCCAACTGCAAACCCACCGGCACGTTAACTGTCAGCAAGGGTGGCGCTGCTGGATTTGTGGCGCTGAATTCCGTCCCGTCCGCAAATTTAAGGCTGCTGGCTGTTGTGCCCATAAACGAGCCGCCAATATTGAGGGAAGCGTTGGGGCCAAAAATTATTCTGCTGGGGTTGAGCAGGAATAAGTTGGCAGTGCTATTGGCTTTAATTCTGCCATCTAGGTTGGAGATTCCACCCCCTGTCACCCGGGTGATGAGGTTCTGAATATCTATGTTATTATTGAAGTGGGCTGCCGTGCCGGTGGGGAGAGAGAATTCCCTGAAGCTGTCAAAGAGATTGGCACCGGCACTGGTGCCGCCGGCAATGTTGAGCGTATTTCCTTGTGGCGTCACGACAGAATTCACCGGCAGTGTGGCGTCGGACACAATTTGCGCCGAAATCGGGCGGCTCATCCACAGGCACCCGATTGCCAGACTGCCGAATATGCAGATGTGAATCCCCTGTTTCATTGCTGTTTTTGCTAGGGTTTATTTTCCGGGGTGGGGCAAATGGGAACTTTCGCACATTAAACGCCTGACTGCACTTCGCCAAGTGCCTGTGGCCATTCTACCCGATGTGGGGCTCAACTGCAATTTAGATACTGTTGGCAATCTGCAATGGGCAAGGGGCCTCCGGCAGTTTGTATCCTGTTGGCAATCTGCAATATTTTTGGAGCTTGACAAAAAACAGAAAATGTGGTAATGGAGGCTACCGGCTTTGCGGGCAGGGGGTGAGGGGCTGGAAAGTTCCGTGGGGGGTGCCATTAGGGGGGTTGGCGGTGAGGGTGACGGTGCCTTGGGGGCTGATAATCCAGCCTCGGGCTTCTACGAGGGGGGATGGGGAGGCGGGATTGGGGGATTTGGGGAGGGTTTGCGGCTCGGAAGGTTGGCTGGGAAGGGGGGGGGAGCCAAAATCGATGAGAACGGTTTCGCCGGCGAGGGGTTCGCTGGGGCTGGGGGGGATGCCGCCCCTGCCGGTGACGGTGAAGCTGCTGTTGCGGAAAGCGGCGCAGCCGGTGTCTATCAGGTTGCTGGCATTGAGGAGTTCTGGGTGCAGCTGGACTAGCCCAACGGCGGGGTTTGCGTCAGGGGCGCTGATTCGCACGACGCCGCTGAAGGAAGCGCCGAGGAGGGAACTGGCGGTGATGTCGGAGGTGAGTGGGGATTCCATTTGGCGGTATTCGGTGCCGAAGATGCCTTTGGCGCTGATGCTGACTTGCCCTCCGGAACCCTGTTGGGCGTTGGCGGTGATGTCGCTATTTTCTAAGGCGGTTATGGTGTCTGCGGTGATGGCGATATTGCCGCCGGTGGCGGTGCCGGTGGCGCTGGTGGTGATGGCGCTGTTCTGGCGCAGCTGGATGTCGCCGGTGGTGAGGGTGATGTTGCCGCGATCGCCGGCGGCGGTTTGGGCGCTGAGTGTTCCAAAGTTGAATAGCCGCACTGAGGGGGCGGCAATTTCCAAGTTGCCGGCTTTCCCACCGGCAAAACTGTCTACGGCGATGCGAGCTCCATTCCCCACAATAAGCCTGGGTGTGGCAATGTTGATGTCGCCGGCATCTCCGCTGCCTGAGGAGTTGGTGCGGATGAAGCTGGGAAATCTGGGGTCGGCGGAGGTTCCTGTTACTGTGACTGAATCGGTTGCTGTCAGATGTACAGTTCCGCTGCGCCCGGAACTGTAGGTGCTGGCTGAGACTCTCGCTCCCTCGCTGACTGCCAGCCTGCCGGTATTAATCTTGATATCTCCCGCATTTGCTGGACTGATTGTGGTAGTGGTTAAGCTTGTGTTGAGGGGGATGCCCAGGATATAAAAGATGTCGCCGCCGATCAATTCTATTGAGTCGGTGGCGTTTACAGTTAGGGTGCCGCTGGCTCCCGCACCGGCGGTGCTGGTGAGCGCTACGGCGGAATTCTGCAGTCTCAAATTCCGCGTGTTAATTGTCAGGTTGCCTGCCACTCCTGTGCTTGCCGGCCTGTTGCCGGTGATCAAGCCGGAGTTATCTAAATGTGCGGACTCTTTGGCATTTACTGTTAAAGCTCCGCCCAGACCGGCTCCTGTGGTGGATGTGACGGCAAACGCTCCATTTTCGACGGTGAATCGGGAGGTGTTAATTGTGATGTTTCCCGCATCTCCGGAACCGAAGCTCATGGCATACAAGCCGTTGCGCAAGTCAGACAGACCGGTGGTGAAATCGGCTAGCTGCGCAAAACCTTCGACAAATCTTCCCGTGCCGGTAAGCTCTACAGAACCGGCAGAATTTACGGTCAAGTTGCCGGCATGTGCTGCGCCTGTGGTGCTGGTGGAGATCAGCCCGCCGCGCAGGATTAACCGGCTCGTTTCAAGGGTGATATCGCCACCGCTACTGGCAGCGGCGGATTCAACAGAAGTGGAGATAGTGCTGGGAGTTTTTCCGTTTCGGGAGGTGCCGGTGAGCTGTATAAAATCCCGGGCTTTTACTGTCAGGGTGCCGGCGGAACCGGTACCGGCACTGCCGGCGGATACCAGCCCCCCATCCTGCAGAATTAGCCGTCCGGTTTCTACCGTCAAATTGCCGGCATTTCCTGTCGATCCGGGACGAGCTTGTGTCTGCAACCGGCTGCCGGTGCCGCTGCCATCGGCACCGCTCAATTCCACGAATTCTGTCGCCCGCACAGTCAGGACTCCACCTTGACCGGCACCGCCCGTAGCGGAGCTAATCAAAGCTCCATCCCTGACGGTTAGCGTGCCGGTTTCAATGGTGAGGTTGCCGGCATTTCCTCGGGAGCCGGCGGGAGTGGATGCTGTCAGGAAGCTGCCCAGTCCACTGGCGTCCACTCCTGAAAGTTCTGCGGATAGGGAGGCGCGCACCGTTACAGATCCGCCGTCACCGGCACCAAAGGTAGAAGAGGAAATCAGGGCTCCCTGCTGGAGGAGCAATCTGCCGGTTTCCACTGTAATGTTGCCGGCTTTTCCTGTGGATCCCGGATAGGCTTCTGTGACGATGAGGGTGTAAAGTCCTGCGGGGCTAGAGCCACCCATTTCTACAGAATCTGCGGTGCGGATGTCAATATTGCCACCGGCTTTCCCCCCGAAGGTCAAACCGAAAATCCCGCTCCCATCTCTGAGGGAAAGTTGGCGAGATCGCACTTGAATGCTGCCGCCGCCTTCCCCGCTGGTACTGGCAGAAGCTGCGCTGGTGAGGCGGGTGTCGGAAAACGTTTGCCCGACGGGATACTGCAGCGCCAGCACCGACGTATCGGTCGCAATACTGACTTCTCCCGCCGCCAAACTGCCCAGTTCTATGCGTCCGTCTGGGGCGGTCAAATTGCCGCCATTGAGGGCAATTTCTCCCCCAACTAGGGCTAGGGTTTTGCCGGCACTGACTTGCAGCCCGGGGGGCCGGTCTCGCAAAATATACAAGTCGGCTACCTCTATCTGAAAGTTATCTAGGTCAATGGTAACATTGTGACCGGCACCCCGCACGACAATTTTTCCCGGATTCTGCCCCAGCTGCAAGCCAACCGGCACGTTAACTGTCAGCAAGGGCGGCGCTGCCGGGTTTGTGGCGCTGAATTCTATCCCGTCCGCAAATTTAATACTGCTGGCGGTACTCGCTAGAAATGAGCCGCCGATATTTAAGGTGGCGTTGGGGCCAAAAACGATGCCGCTGGGATTGAGCAGGAATAAGTTAGCGGTGCCGTTAGCTTTGATTGTGCCGTCTATGTTGGATATTGTCCCTCCTGTCACCCGGCTGATGATGTTTTGAATATTTAGGGAATTGTTGAAATGGGCTGTGGTGCCTGCCGGCAGTGAGAATTCCCGGAAGCTGTGGAAAAGGTTGCCCCCGGCACGGGTGCCGCCGGTGATGTTGAGGGTATGGCCCTGTGGCGTTACCGCAGAGCTCACCGGCAGTGTGGCGTCGGGAGCGATTTGCGCCCAACTCGGGCTGCTAGTAACCAGGGACGCTATTGCCAGACTGCCAAAAATCCATAAGTTGCGAATATCGAGTGTCATTGATGTTTTTTGGATTGGGCTGTCTTGGGGGGTGGGGCTGCCGGCTTTCTTGCCAGCCGGTGCTGCCAGCGGCTCTACTTCCGCACCCAACCCGCCCGCTAACTTTCGGCAGCCGGCAAGTTTTTTTTCTATTTTACTTTATATCTCTTGCTAGCGCAATCCGCTGCAAAAAGGAAGGAGGAAGACACAAGAAACGCTTTTTTCCCCGCCGAAAGCCCCCCCGCTCCCCTGCTGCCGGTCTGGCCAGATTCATAAGCCCACCTTATCTTATTCCCCGATTTGATTTGAAGATTAAAACTTAAGGTTAAGAATTGTTCCCAAAAATATCGTTAAGATTTGTGAATAATAGGAGAAATTATCAGTTAGCGGACGGACTTGCGCCGTTTGAGGCACTTTGATAAAATAATGCCAATTTGGTATTCTCAGGGGCACCGTGTGGCCAAAAATAGTTAAAAGGAGATAATTTTGCCTTTTTGCAGCCTGAAATGCTCATTCCACCGTACAGTTTTTCTGCCCGGAGGCGAGAGGCGCGATTATTTCGCCAAGGTAGGAAATTTGGATTTTCGTTACAGAACTTAACATCAGCAAGGAGGCAGTTGACAGAGTAAAAATTTTGTGGTAAGCGTGTTATGCCGAGCGGCGAGAGGCGAGCGGGCTCTGCGACAAAAACGCCGCCAGAGAAACCATATCAGAAAGTAAAAGCGATGGCAGTAACGACACAGCAATTGATGCAGTGGAAATCTGGCCGCAAGACCTAATCTTAAATTAGGTATTCCTAGCCTTGAACATGAAATAGCTTGGGCTAAAGATGCTGGTTATCATCATGTGTATCTTGGCCCTGGCTATGAAAGATATAGCATTTATAAAAGTAAATTGCCTGGCTTTGAGTGGTGGACCGGCAGTGTGTGAAGCAGTGAGGTAGAACAGTATCGCTAGCTATGTGTTAGAGATAGCAAGATCAAACTGTGCGCGGATCTATACGATGTTTAAACAGTGCTTGCAGGTATTTTTCGGGCCAAGCCTGATAAAATCCTTTTTTAGCAAGCATGGCTGCCTTTTCATTTAAGTCACTAAGTTCCTGCACCAGTGCCAGTGCATAGGTACCCTGGTTTAGGCAGACACCATTAACAATGTCGGGAGTTTCGGGATGATCTTTAAGCACCAACAGATTTTTGGGCAATAGATAATCTAGATTGGCACGATTTAGCATTTCACTAAACACACTGTGCGGATACAGCTTGGGATCGTAGGCTATGACTACTACCCTTTTTGGTATACCCTTTTCGGCAAGCTCAATCAGATCGGACATTGGGTCAGTGCCAACTCTCACTTCAAAATCATTTTCTAATCGTGCTTTTCTTGCATAAGGACAAGGGGGGAAACGTCCAAAGGCAGGGTGTGGTACTTCTACAAAATCTCTAATCCATTTAAGCAGGTCTGCCGCAACTTGTTCGTAGGTGAGAATCATGGGAGTTTAGTTTTCTTAGTTATCTCAATATTCTCTTTGATAAAATCGGAAATCATTTGGCGTTCTTTATTACTGATTCATAAAATTTGAGCGCAGGTCATACCACGGCGCATGTACCCTACTAGACGAAGAGCATCGGTCCGAATGTTGTCTCTAAATTATCGCACGGAGTTGCGCCGTTTGAGGCAATTTGATAGAATAGTGCCAATTTGGTATTGTCAGGGGCACCGTGCGGCTAAATCAGGCGTTCCAGGCAGGAAGTGAGGGGTGTGGCAGGCTGAAGCCCTGATTGTGACGTACAATTCTTCTGGGAGGCGGGAGGGGGGCGAAATTATTTCGCCACTGGAGGAAATTCCAGTTTTCTTAACAGAACGTAACATCCGCAAAGCGGCACTTGACAGAGGGGGAATTTTGTGGTAAGGGTGTTATGCCGTGCGGAGAGAAGCGAGCGGGCTCTGCGACAAAAATGCCGCCAGAGAAACCATATCAGAAAGTAAAAGCGATGGCAGTAACGACGCAGCAATTGATGCAGTGGAAACAGCAAGGGCGCAAGATTGTAGCGCTGACGGCGTGGGATTGGACAATAGCGCAACTGCTGGACAGTGCCGGTGTGGATGTGATTTTGGTGGGGGACTCGCTGGCGATGGTGGCGCTGGGGATGGAGACGACGCTGCCGGTGACGGTGGAGGAGATGCTGCACCACGCCAAGGCGGTGCGGCGGGGAGTCAAGCAGGCGCTGGTGGTGGTGGATTTGCCGTTTTTGAGCTATCAAGAAAGCCCGCAGCAGGCGATGCGCTCAGCCGGCAGGGTGCTCAAGGAGACGGGGGCAATGGCGGTGAAGCTGGAGGGGGGATATCCGGCGATCGCAGAAACGGTGTACCGGCTGGTGCGCGCGGGGATACCGGTGCTGGGGCATGTGGGGCTGACGCCGCAGTCGGTGCACCTGCTGGGATACCGGCAGCAGGGGAAGACAAAAGAAGCCGGCGAGCGGATTTTTGCGGAGGCGGAGGCGCTACAGGATGCCGGTGCTTTTGGCGTGGTGCTCGAGCACATACCGGCGGATCTAGCGCGGCGAATTACCGAAAAATTAGCGATTCCCACGATTGGGATTGGCGCGGGACCTCACTGCGACGGTCAGGTGCTGGTGACGGCTGATTTGCTCGGGCTCTCGGAGCGCAAGCCGCCTTTTGTCAAGTCTTATGTTAATCTGCGGGAGACAATAGGGCAAGCGGTGCGGGAGTTTTGCTCTGAGGTGAGAGAGGGGGAATTTCCGCAAGGGAGCGAGTAGGGGGTTTTTGAGTGATTTTACTTGAATAATAAACCGCCAAGACGCTAAGAACGCCAAGAAGGAAGAGGATATAGGAAGAGGGATAGAACAATTCCCCTCGTTCCCCAGATCCTGGGAGCGCAACTCTGGAGGATCTGCCTCCTTTCGACCACGAGCAGGTTAAAAGGCTAACAGCTTATATATTTGTAGGGGCGGGTTCAGCCGAGATATTTGTGGCGCAGGGCAGGATATGAATAAACCGGCCCCTACGTCTCTGCGAACATGATATGAGAGTTTGTTGCGAGAGCCGGCTGAGCGCGAGGTTTCTCTGCCTCGATCTCAGCCTAAAGGCTCATGCCGGTTGGGGGTTCCAGCCGGCATGATGGGGAAAAGGAGGGAAAGAAACCGGCGACTGCTCGCACTTGCGAGGGGGCTGCCGGCATTTTACACCATGCAGGAACCCGAAGAGTTAAAGCCTGATTCTAATCGTGCCGGCTCGGAACCGTCTCGCCAGTTTTCCTGGTGGGGAAAGATAAGCGCTATTATAGCACTTTTAAACTTTATTTTGGTGCTGTTCAATCTCAGCTATATCCCTTTGCGGGACTTCTACCTGAGACAGGTTCCCAGTCTTGTCGCTGTCTCCGATCCCTACAAAGGAATTGAACCGCACCCTGTGACGGAAAAATACCTGAAGACGGTTGATGACTTGACGGTTGATCTGGCTCAAAATGGCTTGCGCTCGCCGGAGAGCGAGGGGTTGCTGTCGTCCCTGCGCAGCCAGAGCACTGCTATGCTTGAGGAAAACCCTTTCTTGCCGGCGTCTAAGTGGGGGGCGTTCGCCAAAATTCAGCAGCGGATGCGCCAGCATGTAGGAGCCTCTTCCGCGAAACAGGGGTTTGAGACGTTTTGGAGTGCGAACTATTTAGAGCGCCGGAGTTGGGATAAGGAAATTGCTTTTTTTTACCGGCAAATTCGGCCTTTAATTGCCACAAATTATTTCCGCAATGCCGGCGATTCTGGCGAGTTTATCGATGAGTTTTGGCGGATTGACCTCTGGTTTGCCGGCTTTTTTGGTATAGAGTTTATCGCGAGCACTTTTCTGTTCAGCCGGCGGCGTGCGGGGGTGAGCTGGACCGATGCCATGCTGCGGCGCTGGTATGACGCGCTTCTCGTCGTGCCGGTGTGGCGCTGGCTGCGGGTGATTCCGGTGACGGTGCGGCTGCACAAATCCGGCTTGGTGAATCTGGATCGCGTGCTGGCTGAAATCGCTCACGAGCCGGCTACTTATCTGGCAGATTTGGTGTCTAAGTTTGTGATAGTGAGGTTCATCAATCAAGCGCAAGATGCCATCAAACAGGGGGAGGCGGCGCGGCTGCTGCTGAACCCGCAAGCGTACATTGAAGTAAATGATGTTAATGAGGTGGAGACGATTGTTGACCGGCTGCTGCGCCTGACGATTTACAGAGTTTTGCCGCGCCTGCAGCCGAATATTAAAGCCCTGACGCACCACACGCTGGAAGGGGCGCTGAAACAATCTGAGTTTTATCAGAACATACGGCAGATTCCGGGGCTGGGGGAATTGCCCAAACAAGTTACGGAACAGCTCGCAAGTAATCTTTCTGAAGGCGCAGTTGATATGCTGTCTAGCTCCTACTCTGACACGCAAGGGCGGGCAATTGTAGATCGGCTGAGGCAGGATTTCAGCAAAGCGTTCGTCAGGGAGTTGCAGGATAAGGAAACGCTGTCTGAACTGCAGTCGCTGATGTCGGATTTGCTGGAAGAAGTGAAGTTGAATTATGTGATGCGAGCGACGGAAAGCGAGGCGCACGCTACAATGGAAGAAATCACTCAGCTGGACAAAGCCGCCGAGAGTGTCTCACCGGCAGCGGAAGGTGAGCCGGTGGATAATTCTGTCCCCGTGGCTTGATTTAAGAGGAGTATTCGGATATGCCGGGGGCGAAGCAAAAGGGAGAAAAATAGAGTGCGAAAAAAGGATGCCCCCTGACAGGGTCTTCGGATGGAAAGTCAACACCGGCAGTGAACTCAGATCGCAATTCCCGCCAGGAAATCGGTCAGGGGTGCAGCCCCCTAGCGCGGTACAGGTGGGGGCGCTGCCGGTGGCACCACAATCTATCTTAAGACAGATGCGGAAATTGTGTTTTAAGTTGTGAGACGACCGGCTGACTACTTAACAAGTATTTACACAACTCCTCTAGACAGGGGGAAAAAGTGTGGTTTAGATTTAGAGGCGTACTTAAAAAGTTGTTCTTAACTGATGGCCCAAGAAAAATAGGCGGAACAAAAAGGATTTTAAGGCGAACAGTTGCAGTCCGCTTTTAGCCATAAATCTGGCTAGCGGCGGGTCTGTACTGTTGAAACAAGTCACGAATATTGGGGGCGGGGCTTTGAGGGCGTGATAGCGTCTCCCCGACCCAGATATTAAATGACAAGTTGAGAGCATCCCTGGATCGAACACCACTCGCAGAATAGCACAAGCCGGCTTTCCGAAGAGGCTCCCTTTGTGCGAGAAGACTGCACGGTTATTTCAACCTGATATCAGACGGCAGTGGCAAATAGAGATGAGCCTTATCGGGCTCATCTTACCTAGGTTATAAAACATCCGCCGTCCTGAGCTTGCCCGAGCGATCGGGCAACTCAAACAACCTATAAAATCTCTGCACCGTTTTTCGAGGATTCCAATTATGACAAGGCTTCATTTCCCTCTGAAATACAGGATTGTCCTGCATCCTGCTAAAGATCGAGTGGTTCTTGCCACCGCCCCGTATGTTAAAGACGAACTTGTGTGTGTGGGGATGCCAGTGGGTGTCGCTCCGAAGCGAGACAAGTATTCTGTTCAAAAGGGAGATCAGTTACATGTATATTTAAATGAACCAGCGGAAGTGTTCTCCCACAGCTGCGACCCCAATCTCTATATAAAAGACAACGAGTTTGGCGGCTACAATTTTTACGCGGCCAGAAATATTGGGGTTGGGGAAGAACTGGCATGGCATTATGGCATGACTGAAGCCACAAGTTTCAATCATTTTCAGTGCTGTTGCGGCTCAAAAAACTGCCTTGAAAAAGCGCTCGGCTTTAAAGAGTTGACAGGACATTTGCAAGCCAAATTGTGCCGGTTAGGGGTCGCGAACTATTTGCAAGTGTGGCATGCGAGCCAAACTTACGACGCGCCAGAATCTGCTGAATCGGGTTATTGTAGAAAGGAGGCAGAGCCGACCTAGGCGCGTTCCCCGCCTGAGGCTGGGAACGAGGTAAAGTGTTTATAAAAAAAAACGTGGCTAAAAATCGGGGGTGGCCACGGGGGGGCTGCCGCTACAGGCCGTGTGCCATTACATATATAGGGGCGGGCTCCCTCGAGATGTAGAGACAGGGGCGGGCGGGTTCTATCATTGGATGTCTGCTTGCGCCGCCCCTACCCGCAAAAGAAAGCCGGTTTCTTGCGCCGGGGGAGGCTTAATATGTGCCGGTGGTGGTGCGCGAGCAGGACGGGCACAGAGGTGATGGAAATCGCTTGACTGGACAGTGAGAGGCGCTCCTGGCGCAACTGGAATACAAGGGGAATCTCTGCGGGTGCCGGTGAGGGTGGGAGTGGCCATTTTTAGGGATATAGCACTTGCCGGTGAGGACATTAGACATTGAGGGCAGGCAAAGCGCAGTCCCTGCGGATATCCCTCTTGAAAGCCGGCGGAGCTGACAGAGCCTCGTTCCCAGTATGAGCTGGGAACGAAGGGACAAAGGCAGCCCACCAGGGGTGAGGTTGGCCAAGCTGAAGCTGCCGGCAGTCCAATGGTTAGACACCCTTTGTTGCTCGCAGCTCCGGGAGGGTGAAGAGGGGAGCCCTTTTGAAGCGTCAAGCTCAAGACGGCAGCACGCTTAACAATATTTAACAATCTGCCCCTAGACAGATGCGAAAATTCTGCTTTAAAGTTATAAGCGTCGTTTAAAGGTTGTTTGTCCCACCATTGGCCAGAAAAAGAACCATTCTTAGAAGAAGCGTTACTGACGAACAGTTGCAGTCCGTTTTGGGCCATAATTTCGGCTAGCGGCTGTCTGCAATACCGAAAAAAATCACGAAGACTTGGGGCGAGGCTTTGAGGGCGTAACCCAAACCGAACCCAAACCGATCTGTATGAAGATTGGGGTCACGGCTTTTTAGGAAATAGACCGTGGCTGGGAGTCGTGGCGGGTAGAGGAATAGTGCTTGTTCCAAGCGCGTGCGTTAAAAGAATGGAGCGAACGCAATAATAGAGGGTGAAGAATTTGGAGACAGCGATAGAAGTATTGAAGCGCGGCTTGTACCCACTGGAAATCCCATTTTTAGGGGACAGTGTGATTTACTGGATGTACCTGGTGTCGGCGGGGTTCCTGGTGGCGCTTCTCTATATAGTGCAATCGGCCAAGTCGGAAAAGAAGACAAACTTCTTACAGTACATTTGGCCCAAAGAAGTGTACCTGCATCCTTCGACCGTTACAGGGTATAAATATTATTTTGTCTACACGCTGCTCCAAAGTTTTGTCGTACTTCCGGCGATAGTATCTTCAGACTATCTGGCCAATGGGGTGCGATCCGCACTGACACAGTTAACCGGCACAACCGCCCTATTTGCCGTCACAGAACCGCAATTCTGGCATCAGGCTGCCTTTACGGTTTTTATAGCGCTGGTAGAAGATTTTGGGATGTACTATTTCCACTATCTGGGCCACAAAATTCCTTTTCTGTGGGAATTCCATAAAGTGCACCATTCAGCGGAAGTCCTGACACCCCTGACTGTCTACCGCGCCCATCCGGTCGAGCTGTTTTTTGGGGCGACATTTTTTGCTGCAATCACCGGCATGGCAATGGGACTGTGGATGTATCTGTTCGGCAGTCAGATGTCGCTGCTACTGATTCAAGGAGTCAACGTCCTGACGTTCGCTTTTTATCTGGCTGGCTATAACTTGCGCCACTCTCATATCTGGCTGGCGTATCCTTCCTGGCTCAGCTATATTTTGATAAGTCCGGCTCAGCACCAGATTCATCACAGCATTGAGCCAAAGCACTATGACAAGAATTTTGCTTATATTTTTGCCTTCTGGGACTGGCTGTTCGGGACGCTGTATGTGCCGCAACAGTATGAAAAAATTAGTGTCGGGCTATTAGATGGAGAGAGCGAGCTGTATAAGAGTGTGAGCGATATCTTGCTGCAGCCCTTTAGGGCCATTGTCCAGGGCCTGCGCAAAACTGCCAGCGACAATCAGTAAGTAAAATCGGGGCAAAAATTTTTCTGAAGGGGTTGGAAGGATGAGGCGATATTCTGTGATAGAATGAATGATGATGCCATAGAATGAATGGGGGGGGAGACATCCCGCCGCGCTCGAAATATCACTGGGCAGGTTTGAGAGAGGGAGGGGGAGCCTCTAAATAGGCGTTCCCAGGCGGAGCCAGGGAACGAGGAAATAATAGAATGAATAGGTCGGGAAGACTGCCCGGGTATCAGGTCAGATTGAGAGCTTCATTGTTAGTTCAGTAGGAAGAGAGGCGAATGTTAATTTCCGATATCAAGGTTTTGGGTGGGGAAGAATCCCTAAAAGAAGGCAGCGTGCATCAATTGTTTGAGGAGCAAGTCAAGCGAACACCGGATGCAGTAGCGGCAGTGTTTGCAGACCGGCAAATCACATATCGGGAGCTTAATAAGCAAGCAAATAAGCTGGCCCATTACTTGCAAAAGTTGGGAGTAGGGCCAGAGGTGATGGTGGGAATTTGCCTGGAGCGCTCTTTAGATATGGTGGTGGGAATATTAGGTATTCTCAAAGCCGGTGGGGCTTATGTACCGCTAGATCCAGCCTACCCAAAAGAACGCCTAGCCTTCATGCTGGAGGACACCGGGCTATCAGTTCTTGTGACTGAGAAGCAATGGATGCAGGCGCTACCGGAATTTGAGGGAACGGCAGTCTGCCTGGATGAAGAGCGTCAAGACATTGCGCGAGAGAATCAAGAAAACCCCGCCAGTGGGGTAACACCGCAAAACCTGGCCTACATCATCTATACTTCAGGCTCCACCGGCAAACCTAAAGGGGTGCAGATGCCGCACGCAAGTGTGTGGCATTATATTCAAGAGATCGACAAAGTGTTGCGGGTAAATGACAGCGATGTTTATCTGCACATGGCCTCGTTTTCATTTACAGCTTCAGTGAGACAGCTGATTTTGCCTCTGTCCCAAGGAGCCACTTGTGCGATCGCTACCCGCGAACAAACGAGAACGCCCCTGAGTCTATTTGAGCTCATCCAAAAACAGGGGGTTACGGTTTCGGACGGCGTGCCCTCGGTGTGGCGCTATGGACTCATGGCGCTAGAAAGTATAGACAAAGGGCACAGCCTCAGCCAATCAAAATTGCGAATGATAGTATTTGGCGGGGAATTGCTGCCCTGTCAATTACTGCAAAAGCTGCGAACTATATTGAAAAATCAAGTGCGATTTTTCAATATATTAGGCCAGACAGAAACTATTGGCCACGGGTTTTATGCCGTTCCCGAAGACTTCAGCCAAGAACAGGGGAATGTCCCCGTTGGCTCTTGCCTGGAGCGGGCGCAGCAGGTGTACATACTCGACGCTAGCCTGCAGCCAGTGCCTGAGGGAGAATTGGGGGAAATACACGCTGCCGGTCTGACCTTGGCCCGTGGCTATCTCAACCGGCCTGAAGCGACCGCCGAGAAATTTGTATTAAATCCTTTTAACCCCCAACAGCGACTGTTCAAAACGGGGGATGTTGGCCGGTATTTACCGGATGGAAACCTAGAAATTGTTGGGCGGATAGACTTTCAGGTCAATATCCGGGGAATGCGAGTCGAACTGGGAGAAATAGAGTCAGCTTTGGGACTGCACCCCAGTGTGAGAGAGGCGGCGGTAACAGGGAGAGAGGATGTGCCGGGGGACAAGCGCATCGTCGCCTATATCGTTCCCAAACCAGCTTCAGAAGATAGCGCACCGGCAGTCGATCTGGCGGAATTGCGGAGCTTTCTGAATCAGAAGCTGCCCGATTACATGGTGCCAAGCGCCTTTGTGCTGATGGAAGCGCTTCCCTTGCTGCCCAATGGGAAGTTAAACCGGAACGCCTTACCGGCACCCGATGTATCTTCTTATCAGCGCAACTTTGTAGCGCCGCGCAGCCAAACAGAAAAAGAGATAGCTGCCATCTGGGCGGAAGTCTTAGGGCTGGAAAAAGTCGGCATTTATGACAACTTTTTGGAATTGGGCGGACACTCCCTGCTGGGAAGCTTAGTAATTTCTCGGCTGAATGAAGCGTTCAGTGTCCAGTTCCCCGTCACGGCTTTATTTGAGTCACCGACAGTAGCCGGTTTGAGCGACCGGCTGGAAACAGCTGTCCGCCAGAATCCGAGCCAGCAAATACCCGCTTTGCAACCGGTGGATCGTTCCGGGAAACTGCCCCTATCCTTGACCCAGCAGCGCCTTTGGTTTGTGGATCAACTGGAAGGCGCAAATGCGGCTTTTAATATTACCCGGGCGGTGCGTCTGGTTGGCCCGCTGAAGGTGGGTGTTCTGGAACAAGCGATCGGGGCAATTATTGAGCGCCACGAAACACTGCGCACCTCGTTTACGACCGTGCGTGGGGAGCCGGTGCAGGTTATCGCTTCTCCCCAGCCATTTGCATTACCTGTAGTGGACTTACAGGCATGGCTAGAAGTAGAGCGTTCCGCAGAAACGCTGCGATTAATTAAAGAAGAATACAGCCGGCCCTTTGACTTAGCGACAGGGCCTTTACTGAGAGTAACTCTGATTCGTTTAGATTCAGAGTCTCATGTCCTGACCGTCACTATGCACCACATTATCTCCGATGCTTGGTCAGCGGGGATATTCTTCAAAGATTTATCGGCGTTCTATGCGGCTATCGCCGAAGAAACAGCCCCTCAGCTAGCGGAACTGCCTGTCCAGTATGCAGATTTTTCGTACTGGCAGCGCCAGTATATCAGCAAAGAAGCAGTAGAAACTCAGCTGAATTACTGGAAAGAACAGTTAGCTGGGGCACCGCCCTTTACAGAACTGCCGGTGGACAGACCTCGCTCTTCCACGCAGGGCTTTGAAGGCAGTATCCACCGATTTGAGTTGAGATCTGAGTTAACTCAGGATCTGAAAGCGCTGAGCCAGAAGTCTGGCGCTACGCTGTATATGACTCTGCTGGCGGCGTTTGTCATTTTACTGTCCCGTTACAGCGGTCAGGAGGATATTGTTGTCGGCAGTCCGATAACAAACCGCAACCGCAGAGCTTTAGAATCGCTAATTGGGTTTTTTGTCAATACGCTGGTATTGCGCACCAAACTTCAGGGAAATCCGACGTTCTTGGAAGTCTTAGGGCGGGTGCGGCAGATAGCGCTTGACGGGTACGCTCATCAGGACGTGCCGTTCGATTTCCTGGTAGAAACTCTCCAGCCGGCACGGCACTCAAATCAGAGTCCCCTGTTTTCGGTGATGTTCGTTTTGCAGAACTCTCCCGTGGAACAGCTGGAACTGCCGGGGGTGAAAGCCATGCCGGTGGAATTAGACCGCCCGACTGCCGGTGCGACTTTTGATTTAACTCTGTCACTGCAAGAGACTGAGTTGGGATTGAGGGGAGCGTTTGAATATAACGCTCAGCTGTTTGATGCCACGACAGTCGAGAGGATGGTGCGGCATTTTCAAACTCTGGTGGGGGCGCTCGCAACTCATTCTGAGTCGCGGATTGCGCAGCTGCCGGTGTTAACCGCTGCCGAACAGCATCAGATTCTGGTGGGGTGGAATCAAACACAAACGGACTATCCTGCTCTCGAGTGCCTTCATCAGGTATTTGAACGCCATGTGCGGAACACGCCCGATGCCGTAGCCGTGGTGCTGGCTTCCGGGGAGAGTGCCGGTGCCGGTGAGGTTCAGAAACAGCTGACTTACCGGGAACTCAACGCACGAGCGAATCAATTCGCTCGCTATTTGCGGTCAGTGGGCGTCGCACCGGAAACGCTGGTGGGAATTTGTTTGGAGAAAACCCCCGATTTAATTGTGGCTCTGCTGGGAATTCTCAAAGCCGGCGGTGCCTATCTCCCTCTCGATCCGACCTATCCTTCTGAGCGGTTGGGGTTCATGGTGCAAGACGCTCAGGTGCCGGTGTTGGTGACGCAACAGCAGCTGCTGGGGAAAGTGCCGCAGACAGGCGCTCGGGTGATTTGTTTGGATGCGGACTGGCCTGTCATTGGCCAAGAGAGCCCGGAGAATTTGGAGTGCAGCACCACTGCAGAGAATTTGGTGTATGTGATGTACACTTCGGGGTCAACCGGCCTGCCCAAGGGCGTGATGATTCCCCATCGAGCGGTGATGCGATTAGTGGTCAGTACAGACTATGTGAGCTTGAGTCCCACAGATGTAATCGCCCAAGCTTCAAACACCTCCTTTGACGCTGCCACCTTTGAAATCTGGGGCGCATTGCTCAATGGTGCCAAACTGGTGATTTTTACGAAAGAAACAGTCCTCTCCCCGCGATATTTTGCGAGCAGCTTGCGCTCGCAGGGAATTACAACGCTGTTCGTCACCACGGCGCTGTTTAACCAAATTGTTCGGGAAGTGCCCTCTGCGTTTCAATCGCTGCGCTTCTTGCTGTTTGGGGGTGAGGCCGTTGACCAGCGCCGGGTGCTACAGGCGTTAGAGTCGGGCGCACCCCAGCAGTTATTGCACGTTTACGGGCCCACCGAAAACACAACCTTTTCCACCTGGTATCGCGTTGAGAAAGTGGAGCGAGGAGCCGCGACGATTCCGATTGGGAAAGCGATCGCCAACAGCCAAACTTATATTCTCGACCGGCACCTTCAACCCGTTCCTGTGGGTGTGGCGGGCGAACTCTATGTCGGGGGTGCCGGTTTAGCGCTGGGATATTTGAACCGGCCCGCGCTAACGGCTGAAAAATTTATTGCCAACCCGTTTGCCGGTGGGGAGCGTCACAGCGAGCGCCTGTACCGGACGGGGGATTTGGTCCGGTACTTACCGGATGGCAATATCGAATTTCTGGGACGGATTGACAGTCAAGTCAAGATTCGCGGCTTCCGCATCGAAACAGGTGAAATTGAAGCCCTACTGAGCCAGCACCCAAGTGTGAGAGAGACTGCGGTTATTGCCAGAGAAAACGCTGCGGGCGACAAGGAATTGGTGGCTTATGCTGTCCTGCGTCAGGAGCAAACACCCACAATTAGTGACTTGCGCAGCGTTCTGAAAAAGCAACTGCCCGACTACATGGTGCCAAGCGCTTTTGTGCTGCTGGAATCGCTGCCCCTAACTCCCAACGGCAAAGTAGATCGCCGCGCCCTACCGGCACCAGATATCTCCGCGAGGGAACGGGAAGATAACTTTGTCCTACCGACTACCCCTACTGAAGCGAAACTGGCTGCTATCTGGGCGGAAGTTTTGGGACTGCAACAGGCAGGCATTAACGACAACTTCTTTGCCTTAGGAGGACACTCTCTCCTGGCAACCTCTGTCATTTCTCGCATCCGGGACGCCTTTTCTATCGAACTGCCCCTGCGCCATCTCTTTGAAGCGCCCACCATCGCTTCTCTGGGTCAGGTGATAGAAACTGCACGGTCTGCTGAGTCACAAGAGCAATCTTCCAGCCGTGAGGCGTTTGACGCTTTAGTTCCTCTGGCACTGGGAGCCCGAGACACGCACATACCGCTGTCTTACGAACAGGAATATATATGGGAGCAGCAGCAGCTAAATCCTGACAGTACCGCCTACAACAGCCGTATTTCTTTACGTTTCACAGGAACTTTATCTCTGGAGGCGCTGGAAAAAAGCATCAATGAAATTATCCGCCGGCACGAAATTCTGCGGACTGTATTTCCTGTCATAGAAGGTCAGCCCGTGCAGTTCATCGCCCCAGAGCTGACCCTATCTTTAAAGGTAGTGGACTTACAGTACCTACCTCCTGCCGAGCGAGAAGCCTCAGCTCAAAAATTTGCTGCTCAAGAATTAAAGTGCCACTTTGACCTCGAAGCCGGGCCATTAATCAAGACAACCTTGCTGCGGTTGGCTCCAGAAAAGTATTGGCTGTTAATACCGGTGCACCATATCATCACGGATGGCTGGTCAACCGGCATCTTTCTCCAGGAGTTAAAAGCGCTTTACAGCGCTTTCTCAAATGGATTGCCTTCCAGTCTGCCCGAAGTGCCATTGCAGTACACCGACTTTGCGCTCTGGCAGCGAAAGCGTTTTAACGAAGAGGTGCTGAAAAAGCAGCTTGATTATTGGCTTCAAAAGCTGGCTGATATTCCTCAACCGCTTGATGCCCCCCCTGCCGAGCGGCTCGGCAATAGTACCAACAGCCGGCGCGCATCTGTCTATTCTGCAGTTTGGCCTGAGACTCTTGTGGCATCCATTGAAACTCTAAGCCGCTCTCGAGGAGCCACCCTCTTCACCATCATTATTACGGCTCTGAATATCCTGCTGTTCAAAGCTCGCGGAGAGCGCGAAATTATAGTGCTGGCAACAATTGGCAATCGCAGCATGCCCGAACTCGAACCAATGCTGGGTTGCTTTATCAACGACGTGATTTTGCGCTCTGAAGTAGACGGCTCTCAAACCGGACTCGCTCTTTTAGAGCAGGTTAAACAAACTGTCAGTGAAGCTATCCACAATAAGGAGGTGCCTTTACAAAAAGTCCTTGAAGCTGTCAAAAGCAAAAGAGAACTGACTGTCTCGGCAAGCGTTACTTTGGAGCCCGCAGTACATGGCTCTGACCGGCTGCCAGAGTGGGAATTTGCACCTGTTCCGCCTAAAGGGGTACTTTGGGATGAGGCAACCTCTCTGGAGATTTACGTTTCTTTCCCCGCAGTAAATTCTAAAGCAGCTAACATTAAGGTCTATTACAGCACAGATTTGTTTGCAGAGGAAACGATCGCTCGTCTGTTTTACGGCTGCCAGAAAATTCTGCAAAAGCTCGTTGAATTTCCCGAAACAAAGGTTGATGACTTTGAGTGGCCTGAGTTAAAAGCTGAATGGCCCTAGCCTTAGGGCGAAAAATTGCTGTCAGCAGTCGGTAGCAGTCGGTAGCAGGTAGTGGGCAGTGATTTTTATTCCTGCCCACTCCCCGCCAAAATAAGGCGATAGAGACAGTGGGCGTGCGGAATGCGCCCTCGATGTCAATAACCTGTCGCTCACTGTAAATACGAGCGTAAACCTGAGATCGACAAGACCGATATCCAGAAAAATCAGGTTTGCAGCCTTCGGGTGAGTTCGATAGAATAAGGCGTATAATATGACATCGAACTGACAGAGATATTTATCATTGCTAGCATGGGGACTTTTATCTTTATCTGGTTTGGTCAGGTACTCTCTCTCGTTGGTTCCAGCTTGACCAACTTTGCTCTCAGTATCTGGCTCTACCAGCGCAGCAACTCAACCACGCAGTTCGCTCTGCTCATCCTGTCCACGACCTTGCCCGCTATCCTCGTCTCCCCAGTCGCAGGCGTCTTTGTAGATCGCTGGAGTCGTCGCTGGACTATGATTCTCAGTGACTTCTGCGCCGGTCTGTGTACCTTGTGCATTGCCGGACTATTTGTTACCGGCAAACTAGAAGTCTGGAACCTCTGCCTGCTCACTGCTCTTAGCTCCAGCTTCAGTACCTTTCAGGGGCTTGCCTACAGCGCCGGCACTACATTAATGGTGCCGAAGGAACAGCTGGGTCGTGCCAGCGGCATGGTGCAAAGTGGGACCGCAGTGGCTGGAATCGTCTCACCATTACTGGCAACTGCACTGCTAGCAACCATCCAATTACAGGGAATTATCCTGCTCGATTTTGCCACGCTGTGCTTTGCGCTTCTCTGTCTGCTACTGGTTCAATTTACCGAAGTTAAGACCGAAGAAGCTCAGGAGGAGAAAGTGGGCTCTCTCCTTGAAGATGCCGTCTTTGGATGGAATTACTTCATGGAGCGCCCCGGTTTAGTGGGGCTGCTGGTGTTCATTGCCAGCGGCAACTTCCTCGTCGGTTTAGCTGAAGCTCTAACTGCCCCCCTAGTGCTCTCCTTCGCTTCACTGACAGCTCTTGCCACAATCTCCTCTATCGATAGCATAGGAATGTTACTCGGCAGTCTCGCAATGAGCTTCTGGGGAGGACTGAAGCGCCAGATAGCCACCGTATTTATCGCCATGTTGCTTGTCGGTTTATCCTGTCTAGTTTCTGGCTTGCGCGCTTCAGCAGTTCTGTTCAGCATCTCGGATTTCTGTCTGTTTTTCCTCATCCCCATCATCAATGGTTCCATCCAAGTAATTTACCAAAAGAAGGTCGCACCGGAGGTACAGGGAAGGGTATTCTCCTTCCGGAGAACCATTGCTCAAAGCTCCCTCCCGCTTGCTTATCTTGCTGCAGGACCGCTCGCCGACCGGGTTTTTGAACCGCTGATGGCCTCTGGCGGTTCCTTGGCGGATAGCATTGGACAAATTATTGGTTTTGGTCGGGGTCGCGGGATGGCGTTGATGTTTATTATTGCGGGAATCTTTACTCTCTTGCTAACCTTTATTGCCTACTTGTATGCCCCTCTGCGGCAAGTGGAAGACGATCTGCCCGATACAGTTCCCGACGCCCCCGCACTGGACACCTCACTCAACAGTCCAGATAGCGCTTCCATCTCTCCCCTGTGATCTCACCTCTCTCGTGCGGGGACGCGATTTATCGCGTTTCGGTTTATCGCGTCTCGATACATCGCGTCTCCCTATCCCGGATTCACGCGGATAGCGCTTCTCAGTTTGACGAGATACAGCTATAGCGGATCTCAATTGTATGAAGTGGGTCTTAGAAACCCGGTTTCTTTAAGAAACCGGGTTTCTCTGTAAAAGCTATATATAAAACTGCACCCAGGGGAGATATAATACATTGCTGAGAGACGCCGTGCCGGTGAGACATGCTACGATGGGGAATGGCTGATGGCGGCTGTCCGTCCGAAAGCCTCAAAATAATACGCCCCAAGTCACGACAAGGTTGAATCATCCCTCTTTAGTGCCGGTCAATAAACGGTTTCTCAGACTTCTTGACCGGCGCTACAGGATGGTGCGGTTCATTAATCGCAATTACGCTTCGGGCGAAGGAGATTCGCTGACTGTGATTGCGCCAAGCACCGCAGTTTGTTTTTTGGCCTCCGCTTGACTCGATTGAGCCAGATAAATGCCACTTAACACCACGGCAAACATCACCCAGTCAAACAAACTGACTTTTTCCGAGAAAATAAACCAAGCAAAGATAGAAGCAATAACCGGCTCCAGAAGAAGCGTGACGGCGACAATTCTTGACGGCAGTCTGCTGAGGCTGTAAGCCAAAAGTCCCTGACCAAAAACTTGGCAGAACAGCGCTTGGAAAATGATGAAAAACCACCCCATCCAGGTATAGGGCAACAATCGGTTTTCGATAAGCGGGAGCAGGGGCAACAGAATCACCGTTGTAGCGCCGCAGCGCCACAGCATAATAGTTGCGGTGCTAAATCGGGTTTGCAGTCGCTCTACCAGCATCAGATAAGTGCCAAAAAAAATGGCAGTGGTTAATGCCAGCAAGTTACCTTGTATTTGGTCAGGAGAAAATTCCACCCGGTCGAGTTCAAAAGCGATCGCTCCCCCCACCGCCATGACCATACCAATCAGGAATCTTTTATCTAAGCGCAAGCCAAATAACAAAAAACTGGCAATCCCGACGAATAAGGGACTCAAATTAGAAAGGAGCGCCACATTGGCCACGCTGACTTTAGTCAGGGACCACGCCCACATGAGGAAATAGGTAGTAGCCGCAGTTCCCATAGCCGCCAATAGGGCTATTTCAGATTTGCTAAAAGGCTTCTTCACTACAGTTAGATCCTCGGAATTGTCACGGCGGAAAGCCTCGATTCCGCTCAGCAGACCAAAAACGACTGTGGCAATCCAAGCGCGGTGAAATGCTACCGCATTTGCCCCGATTTCGCGCTCGCACAGTTTGGTCAGAGATGGGGCTAGAGATATGGGAATCAAGGCCACAAATAACGAGAGAAGTCCGAGCAAATTTGGTGAGACTATCTCCTGTTCCTGTAGCAATGGTGAGACTATCTCCTGTTCCTGTAGCAATTCCTGTTTTGTCATCATACTTGCGTTCCAAAGGGTTTGCCTAGTAGGGTGCGCTCCACTGAAACGCACCTAAAGCATAATACTATAACCTGGCGACCACATTAATGTATCGTCGGTAACAAATAATCCGATACTGGCAGCTCGTACCATGTCCCCGGGCATGATTTAAAATGGCTAAGCATAAGGGCAGAGGCGGGGCGTGGTTTTCCGCAGCCTCGCCTCAGCAACAGCTGTCTTCAACCAGTTCCACAAGCATCTATTATTCCCCTCTTCCCCGAACAGCAGCTGCCACCCCGCGCCCCACCAGAAAAAATCTGAATTTCCTGTTTCACATAAATCTGCATTAATTTTTCGGGAGAGCGGATTCCCCCCTCACTCACATCCGGATGGCACCGCTAAATTGGAACCCTCCCTGTCTACCGGCTTGTGTTGACCTCACTCGGTTGAGCTGGCAGTGAGGGACGCCGGAACAGATACACGACAAGACCGATTAAAGGGACGAGACGGACTGTCCAAAGCGCGGTCGCGTCGCGCCAATTGCGGCGAGCCATGTCATCTGCTACGAGCCATGACTGGAATATCCAGAAAACGATAATGTCTATAAAAAACGAGTGCGCCAGCCGGTCGGTAGAGAGCAATTCTAACAGCGCTTCCCAACGCGCTCTCAAGTCGCCAAATTCTGGACGCGCCCATGTCGCCCAAGCGACTGAAGCCGCAACTGCGCCGGTTAAAACCAGGGGAAACACTCGACTTTCTGCTATCTTTTCTAAAAAGGTGAGGGAACCTTTGGGGGTGTGGGGATTGGGTTGGCGCAACGCCAGCCAGGGGAGATAGAATACATTGGTGAGAAACGCGGTGCCAATCATAAATGCTATAATGGGAAATCGCTGCTGGCGACCGTCACTGAGAAACCCCCAAAATAACAAGCCCCAAGTCACGACAAGGTTGAATAATCCTTCCAGTGCTGGGTTGAGCGCCGGTGCGGAGGTGGGGAACACAGCTGGGAGCACAAACCAGAAATTCAGGCTCAAGTTTAGCGCCTCTCGCAAGGTTTCCGGTTGGGTGTGCAGCAGTGACTCTCCGGGGGCGAAGTCACTCAGCAACAGGTATCCCACATAAACCGCCCATGCGCCCCACAGGAATATTCTGGATGCTGTCGCTGCTGTATCTTCTTGGAATAGGTTTGGGATTTTGCCGGCAGCATTTTTGATTAGACTGATCATGATTTGATTGACACTTCGCTGGAGGTGAATTTCATGCCGGTGCGATAGGTTCCGCACCGGCACGTTTTCGCGTTTCAGAATATCTGTGGCTCATCATATCACACTCCCTGACACTATTTTTCCTGGTGGGCGGAGAAAGGGGCGGGTTTATTCATATTATTCGCTGGGAGAAACCCGTATCTTTAAGAATACGGATTTATAGCCACCAGAACACTTCCCACCTGCCATCTATTACTCAGCTATATCCAGCAGAGACAGCTGCACCTCCCCTCCACTGACAGCATAGCCATTTTTGGTTTTCACCACCCTCCCCTCAGCCACAGCTTTCTTCAACCAATCCTGCATCTGCGCCAGTCGCACATCCAGACATTCTGCCAGAGACTTGGCATCCTTGGGTTGCTGCAACTTTTCCAGAATAAATGGCAAAACAGCTTCATAGATGTCTTTTGGGGAAGACTGACTTCCCTGACGCGGCGCTGTTTCCTCCCTCGGAGATTCAGCTCCCCCAGTTTCGCTAACATTAATTGCCGGCACTTCCGCATCATGTGCCGGCGGTTCAGCAGTTGCTGTATGCCGAAGATGCTGCATTAAATCGTTCCCGAAATTTTCAGGAAAAGGCTTCGCTCCTTTCCCGATCAGCTGGCGGTTGCCTTCAGGAACAGTTGCGGAATTGCGGACAAAAACTGGAACCTCCTTTATATGTTCCAGCGCTTCCAAAGCACCCGCCCAAGTGCCCCCCTTACCAAACGAGGAACTAACCACTAGCGCCGCATCCGCTAAACCATAAATATACTTGTTGCGTCCCATTGCATTGCCGGTATTGAAACCGGCATCGGGATCGTAAGGAGAAATTAGAACCAGCCTGCCTTCCCGGATCGCCGAACGATATTTTCCAGAAACAGATACCTTAGTTAAGCTGTCAGCAAGCACCCCCACAGCCTTTCCACCGGCATCCATTACCCCCAGTATCGCGGCTTCATCCACTCCACGGGCGCACCCGGAAATGACCTGAATTCCCTGTTCCCCACAGCTTTGCGCTACTTTTTGGGTATAGCTGATTTCTTCCCCCTCCACATCGCGAGATCCCACCACCGCCAGCCCTCCCCCAGAAAGCAATTCTGGGTTGCCGGCACCGTAAAGAATTGCCGGGGCTGAATGCTTGAGTTTCTGCTTGAGACGCTTAGGATATGAGGCGTCGCTGCGTCCCAATACCCACAGTCCTTTATTCGTCCACTTTTCAACCGCAAGCGCTAGCATTCCCCCCCGTTCCAGCAATGCTGCAAGCCGCTGAGGGTTTAACTTTACGCCGGTCATTTCCTGCAATCGCTGTTTGCCGGCACTTGTCAGCAAATCCGCCGGTCGCATCTGATTTTCCTTTAGCCAGCCGGCTAAATCGTTATACTCGCGCAGCCTTAAAGGTTCTGGTTCGGTTTGCCTGGACTGACCAAAACTGGCACATAACAGCAGAATCGCCTGGGTATCAGGCATCAGAACGTGATTTAACATCTCTTTTCTACTCCCCGCCTAACGAATTGAGTGCTAGTGCCAGTGGGAAAACCTCACCGCTGCCAGCCTGTCGGAGGAGGGCAGCGATTACGGTAAAAGTCCAGCGAGAGTCCACCATATCATCCACCAAAAAAACTGGCCCGCTGATTCCTGGCCAAGGGTTAACTGCAAAGGCCCCATCTAAATTGTGAGCTTGCTGGTAGCTGTTGCTCATGGTTTTTTGCGGCTGAGTCTCGCGGATCTTCCGCACCGCTGGCACAAAGTGAAGACCTAATATTTGAGCTAATCGTTGGGCAAAATTCGGCACAAGTTCTGGCTGGTTCAAAGAGGGAACGCAAGTCACCCACGTTGGCAGCGGGTTGGGCTTCCATCGCTGAATCATCTCGAAGGCACCCTGAACTAGCCTATCATCAAAGCAGCTTTCCCCATATTTGCCCAGCCTCACTAGCTCTCCCCAACCGGCATCCCCCCACAAAGACATCGCCCGTCCTTCTTCCCACCGCAAGTTACTAGCAATATTCCCCTTCCAACTATATACTGAAAAAGCATTTGCCGGCCACTGCTTGCGCGGTTCAAGTCCCTGGTCGCTGCGGCGCAGAAATCGAACTGCCCGGTTGACAAATTCCATCGAATATGCTTCCGGAAGCAGAGGTTTGCCCAGGCAAACAGCGCATTTGCCGCAAGCCGTTGGATTGGGGTCATCTAACTCTCGCGCCAGGAACAGCATCAGGCACTCCTGACTCTGCATGTATTCTACCATGCGCTCTTGTTCTTGGCGGCGGATTTGAGTCAGCCGCTCGATTCTCTCGGTGTCAGGCTGGTAAGATACAGGAGTCGCATACCACTTCGACCCCTGTTTGGTGACGGGTGCTGGAGACTCCAGCGACAGCAACTTCAAAACTTTTTCGATTTGCCCTCTAGAAAGATTCAACTGCTGCTCCAGCACCGGCACAGAAAGCCCGTCCTCAGCTTGGTTCAAAGCGCTTAAAACCTGCTGCGTGTGCGCTTGCGGCGGGAACGCCGTTTTGATAAAATAATTGGCGATCTCATCATCCTCCTCCCCGCTCAATAGAATCCCGTAAGCTCGCTCAACTGCTCTGCCGGCTCGCCCCACCTGCTGGTAGTAGTGAACAGCAGAACCCGGACGCTGGTAGTGAATGACAAAACCCAAATCTGGTTTGTCAAAACCCATCCCCAGGGCGGTAGTAGCCACCAGCGCCTTAACCTGATTGTTCAGCAGTCTCTCTTCTAATTCTAACCGAAACTCTCCATCTTTTTCACTGTGATAAGCTTCCGCATCAATTCCCTGAGACTGCAACCATCTGGCGACTCTTTCCGCATCTCGAACCGTGAGAGTGTAAATAATCCCACTTCCGGATATAGCAGGTAAATATTGAGCTAGCCAAGCTAAGCGAGCTGCTGGACTCGGCAAGTGAATATTTTGCAGGCGCAGGCTTTCTCGCGCCAAAGCCCCTCTGGAAACGCTCAGGTTTGACCCCAGCTGGGAGATAATGTCGCTGACGACGCGGTTATTGGCGGTAGCGGTTGTAGCTAAGACGGGAATATTCTGGGGGAGCGCTTGTAAAATGCGGACAATGCGCCGGTAGTCTGGTCGAAAATCGTGCCCCCAGTCAGAGATGCAGTGAGCTTCATCGACCACAAATAGCCCGATTCTTCCGGCTAGAGGGAGCAAAACCCGTTCCCGAAATTCCTCATTTGCCAGTCTTTCCGGAGAAATCAGCAGGATATCTACCTCGCCAGCCAGCAACTGCCTCCGCACCGGCTCCCATTCTTCTAGATTGCTAGAATTAATAGTAGCGGCTCGCACCCCAATTCGCTGAGCCGCTGCAATTTGGTTGCGCATCAGAGCGAGCAGGGGTGAAATCAGCAGAGTCGTGCCGGCACCAAAATCCCGCAGCAGGCGAGTCGCTAAAAAATAGACAAAACTTTTACCCCAGCCAGTGCGCTGAACCACAAGGAGACGCTCTTGCTCAGAGAGCAAAACGTCAATCGCTTCCCACTGACCGGCGCGAAATTCAGCAGTTGGGTTATTCAGCGCTTGTCGCAGGAGAGACAGCGCCTTCTGTTTGAGTGCGGTTGTCAAATTGCCTTACCTCGCTCAGCACCCCAGCACTTCCAGTTTACAGGAAAACGCTCCCGGCGCAGCTAAACCCGCCACTTCAGCCAAGAGCGCCGGTGGAGGCGCATAACCTCCTCATAAAGCTTTTCCAGCTGAGTGACATTTCCGCTGAGCGTGTAGCGTTCCAGCACGCGCTGGCGAGCCTTTTGCCCCAGCAGCGCGCAGAACTCAGGCTGGTCGCGAAACACCGGCAGCAAATTGCGCAGCTGCCCCGTCACCCCCTCAGTTCTGAGAACCACACCGGCACCGCCTTCGAGCACTTCCCCATCCGCACCGGCATCGGTTGCCAGAGGAGCCAGACCGCAAGCCATCCCCTCCAGCAGAGACAGCGACAGCCCCTCCATCAGCGAAGGCAGAATAAAAACATCCGCCCCCCGGAGGATTTCAATGCGCCGGTGCTCGTCACCAATAAAACCCAGCCAAGTAATCCCGTGTTCCTCCCCATAAAACGGCATCAGAGACGCCGCTAGGGGGCCATTTCCCACAATCACCAGCTGGCAGTCAGGGCCCATATCAGACTTTTTCCAAGCCTTGAGCAGCGCCTCAACATTTTTTTCCAGCGCAATCCGCCCCTGATAGACAAAAATCCGCTCCCGCCCCAGTTGTTCCTTCAGCGACGAAGGACCCGGAGAGTATTTCAGGGCATCCACCCCATTCGGAATCACCGCCACCTGAGATTCCGGCACCCCCAGCTTCACCAGTAACTCCCGCTGCATTTGGGAAAACACAATTGTCCGGTCATAGTTCGCCAGAAAAGGAGCGTACAGCTGGTAAGTCAGCTGCTGGGTGCTGGAGGTCAGAGTGCGGGGCTTGCGCTCGAACGCCGGGTGGAAAGTTGCCACCAGAGGCAAATCCAGCTCATCGCAGATTTCCGGCAGCAAAAAGTCCAGAGGAGACAGGGTGAGAGAAGCGTGCACCAAATCCGGTTTCAGGCGTGCCAGCGACTCTGCCAGCACCTTGCTCGACCTGAGGGTGGGAACTGTGTAAATTGTTGATTTATAAAGGCAGGGCAAAGGAACTTCGCAAGCCAGAGTCCAGCCGCTAGTTTCCACAGCTTGCGGCGGTTTGCGGGGTTGCCCCTGACCGGCAAGCCAGGAAGGGAAAAAGCTATCCGGGTCAGCGGCTTCTTGCTCGAAGTGGAAAAAGCTGACCTGATGTCCCCGATCTAGCAGCGCGTTAGTGATTTCGCGCGAGTATGTAACATTGCCACAAAACGGTGATTTTTTTCCAAGCCAAGCGATGTGCATTGCGGTGGGAGGGGCTAGGGGGTTAATAGCAGTAAAGTGGGCGGGAGCATTCTTATTGTGCGAAGGAGCCCAAAACAATGCGATAATGAGTTCAGCCGGAGGCAGGAGAAGAATATTTTTGGCCAGCTGAATCCCGGCAACGGGATTGAAACGATGCCTAATTACGGGAAATATACCAGGTTAGGAACCCACCGGCGACCGCCAGTCCCGCCAAGCCCAGAAATACCACCTTCAAACCGAAGAAAGCTTCCGCCACACCGGCTAGAGCCAGAGGCAAACTCAGGGCGATATTTGTCGCATTGTTCTGCAGTCCGAACACCTTCCCCCGCATTTCTTCAGGCGTTTCTGCCTGAATCGCCGTTTGCACCGGCACGCCGGCGACTGCGGCGAAAGCGCCCAGCAGGGCGATCAGCAGCAGTTCTGGCCACAGCTGCTGGGAAAACACGGACATGCCGGCGAGAGACGCTGCCATGCCGGCAGAGCCCGCCATACTCAGCTGGAAGTGAGACAGCCGCAAGTCAAGATGACCGATAACAGCTGCCCCCAAGCCCAGACCCGCGCCCCCAGCAGCGAGCAAAAAGCCGAACTGGGAGGCTTTCATCCCGGGCATTAACTCCGCCAAGCGCACCGCCAGAACTGCCAGAGCGGCAAAAATGGAGAACAGAATCACCAGCTGAATCATAGCGGCGCGGATGTGAGGCTGCTGTTTCAGGTAGCGCAGCCCGTCGCGGATATCTTCCAGGACGTGGGGGGATTCTCTCTCAGCGGGGTTAATTTTCTCACCCGTTCTCAGCAGCAGCAGCAGCAGTCCCGCCAGGACGTAGCTCCCGCCCACCACCAGTTCCTTGCCGGTGTCAGCAAAGCCAATCAGGCGGTCTGCCAGAGCCAGGAGCGGCTCCCCGACGGCGAAGCCAACGATCAGCGACCCCATCATGGTTGTGGTGTAGAGGGCGTTGGCTGACAGCAGGTGAGGCCGCTCCACAATCAGCGGAATTGCCGCCTGTTCTGCCGGTGCGAAAAACTGGGTCAGCGTCGAAACCAGGAACGTAACTGCCAGCATCAGGCAGAAGCCCAGGGGCAATCCCGCCAGCTCTTTCCCGGAGGAGAGCCAGAGCAGCGCCGGCAGGGCCAAAACCAGCCCGCCTCGCAGCAGGTTTGTCACCACCAGCACGGCTTTTTTTGGCCACCGGTCGGCGAACGCGCCGGCAAGGGAGCCCAGCAGCACGGCGGGAATGGTGAAGGCTATCATAATGGCCGACACCCAGCTGCTGATGGTTTGCTCGCCGCTGTGAAATCGACTGGCGATCAGGGCAATCATCAGCACCAGATAAACCTTGTCCGCCAGCTGGGAAAACACCTGCCCCCCCCACAGCGCCAAGAAGTTGCGGTTTTTCAGCACCGGCACGAAACCCTTTTCCGGTGCCGGCGGTTCTGGGGGGGGAGGGGGGAGGGGTGAGGGAGACTCCGGGAATAGCCCAGAGTTAGCTCCGTTGCTTGCCGGCGGCTCGGCTTCCCGCTCGCTCGCTGCCGGCTCAGCACTTTTTGGCAGTGCTGTCTCGGATTTTGGAGTGTTGCGGGTGACAGGCGGACCCGAAGCCGTCTGGCGATCGGGGATTTGTGTGCCGCTGGCACAAAAATTCCCTGACTGTCTCGCCGTGGGAGACACATTGCCCGAATGGCTGGCCTGAGGGGCAGGCTTGCGGTTGTGCTGCTGGGGTGAGCCAGCTGTTTTGAGCTCAGAATCAGACAGTCGCATCATAGCTGGCGGGGAACTCGGCGAGGGATGCAAAATAGTTATCCATTAGGGCAGCAGAGCGTATCGACCGGTCGAAGTGATACTGAGCATATTGACGCAAAATGCGCTCAACGGAAACCCATGCCGTCTCTGCGGTGCCGGCTGGGTGTGGCGCTGTGGCGGCATCTGGCCAAGAAAGCTGGGACTCAGCCAGCTGCTGCAGCAGGGCCAGCTCCAGCGCCTTAAGCTGGGCGTCCAGCTTGACTGGCGTTCCGGAGCTGACCGAAACCCGGTGGCTGCTGGGCTGGGTTTTTGCCGGCTCGGGGTGCCGGGGTGCCGGCGCTCCGGGGGGCGCGATTTCCGAGACGCTCACGGTTCCGCCCAAGGAGAGGCTGAACCCGGCGCGCCAGTTGGGATGGCTGAAATCTGGGGTGAGCCGGCGCTTCGACAGGCAGCAGGTTTGAACTTGCGGGGCAATTCCCGCCAGGGCTAGCATGTGAAACACGCCGTGGGCTAGCAGGGCGACGACCGGCAGGGTCTTTTGGCCAGCCGCCTGCAGCTCGGGGCGCTCCAGGCGGCTCAAATGCTCGCACAGCAGGGAAAATAGCTCCTCTTGCGGCTGGTCGCTCATCGCTTGACAGAGCACCAGTTCCGCTAAATACTGTCCCGCTGCCAGTTTTTCTAGAGAGCGGCTCAAACCGGGGTAGGTTTTTACCGTCACCGCTTGGGTGATTTTGTCGAGGGAGCGCCCTTTGGCAACCAGCAGCTCGTTGACAACAAACAAGCCACTGCGCCCGCTCAAGCTGGAGTTTTGCTTGCGCGCGCCGGGAGCCACCGCCCGAATTAAGCCACACTCCCGCGTCAGCACCGTCAGCAGCCGGTCTGACTCGCCCATCGGCACTCCTTTGAGGTTAATTCCAGTGGCTTTGTAGGTTCGACTCATTGTATTGTTAAATGGCCTTTGGTCAGAACGTTATGGCCTGAGGGCTCTTGCCGGCACCATCCCACTCCAGTAAAAATCTTCTCACGGGGCAAGAGGTGAGGGGGGGGAGCGGGAGAGAGAAAAAACCGCACCTGCCAGCCACTCCGCATTTTTACTCCGCCGGCACCCGAGGGCGATGCTACCTTTCAGCAGCGGCACCGGCGCTCTCGCGCTGGCGGAGCAAACCCACACTGCGAGAGGTGCCCAGCCGCGTCGCGCCCGCGATAATGAGCTCTAGGGCTTGCTCGTGGGTGCGGATTCCCCCGGATGCTTTGATGCCAATTTGCCCTTTGGTGATTTCTTTGAGCAGGCGCACGTCTTCTACTGTGGCTCCGCCGTGCCAGCCGGTGCTGGTTTTCAGGAAGGCGACACCGGCATCGGCGCAAATCTCTGCGGCGAGGCGCTTCTCGGGCTCCGTGAGCAGGGCCATTTCTAAGATGGCCTTCACCGGTTTGCCGGTTTCCTGGCAAATTTCCGCTATTTCCCGGTGGGCTTCCCTGGTTTTGCCGGCCTTTAGGAAGCCCAAATTGAGAGCCACATCCAGTTCTGCGGCCCCATTTTCTACCGCCTCTTGCGCTTCGTACAGTTTTGTCCCTGCTGTGGTCGCGCCGGTGGGAAAGCCTATCACCGTACAGACTTTGGGCTTCTTGCCGTGGAGCAAATTCGCCGCCACACGCACATAAGCGGGATACACGCAAACCGCCGCGAAATGAAACCGGTCAGCCTCTTCGCACCACTTCTCCACCATCGCGGCAGTGGCTGCTGGGTTGAGCAAGGCGTGATCGATAAAGGGCGCGATGTCAATTTCTGGCCCGGCAACGGGTGAAGCCATTGCTGTTTCTCCCTGGTATCTATTGTTAAGTTTTATCATAAAGTTAAACAATTTTAAAGCAATCCGCCCAACCTGTTTAAGGTATAATACTTACAAACCGTGAGTCTGGCCCGGTCCGCACAGCCCGCGCTCCGCGATTCCCCGGTGCGCGCTGCCACCGGCAGCCGGTCGGCCTTGGGGCCCGGTGGCACTGCGGCGAAAAGCTCGGTCGGGCAGTTTCCGTAAAAGCCCTGTGCGGCGCACAAAAGGGAAGCAGTTCATTCCGCAATTCTACAGAAGAGAGAAAAGGTTTTTTTCGCAACAATTAAGTCAGGGTGGTGTGCGGTCGGGGAAAGATTGCAGGCTGCGTGGGACAGTCTCTTCGTGCTCTCCCTCTGCGCCCTTGACGTTCGTGCGATTCTTTCAAACCTTTCTTGCAGATGCGCGCTCCGCCTCGATTTGGAAAAAATAATGAGGGCGCAAATTTTTATGGCTTTTACAGGTGCGGTTTACTTGCTGTTCGCTGGCTATTTTTTCAAGGGCTGGTTTGAACTGTACAAGCGAGATACTAAGATGTCAGCAGAGGAGAAGCAGCTGTCCAAAGTGATTTTGGTAATCGCTACTGTTCTTTGGCCGGTCACTGTCCCTCTCTCTTACATCGAGAAACGCTCGAAAGCCAAAAAGTCCGCGCAGCCGCACACCAAAAAAGTGCCGTATGGCGGGTAAAATTCCCCGAACAGTAAGGTGCGCTCCGCTTGGGGGAACCGGCACCCCCTAATATTGAGGTTTTCAGCTGTATGAACTTTGCATAAGAAACCCGGTTTCTTAAAGAAACCGGGTTTCTCACTTAAAACCGCGCTTAGAGAAATTTAAACAGCAGAAAAGACAGCCTGAATTTGAGATTGGTCGAGGGCGCGCCCAATAAACACCAAGCGAGTCTCGCGGGGTTCAGAGGGCTGCCACAGCCGGTCGTAGAAATAGTCGAAACGCCCGCCCACTCCTTGCAAAACCATGCGCATCGGCTTGTTGGGAACGTCCACAAAACCTTTAATCCGGTAAATCTCCTGCTTACCGATCAGATCCTGCAGCTGCTCAATCAGCGCTTGCGGCTGAAACGCTTGTTTGAGGGCGAAGTGAACGGAGTTAATTTCGTCGTCATGCTCGTGTTCTTCCTCAGTGTCGTGATGGCTGGGCCGGCTGTCTAAGTTGTCCTCGACTGCTGCGTTGAATCCCAGCAGGACCTCGGGACTGATTTCGCCATTCTCACAGGGGACAATTTTAACACCGGCTCGCAGCTGCTGCTGCAGCCACTCCCTCACTTGGTTTCGGGTGGGGGAGCCCACCAAATCCGCCTTCGTCAGCAGCACCAAATCGGCACAGGCGAGCTGGTCTTCAAACAGTTCCTCAATGGGGGTTTCGTGCTCTAAACTGGGGTCGGCTTGTCGCTGGGCTTGCAGGGCGTCGGGGTTGCTGGCAAAGGTGCCGGCGGCTACTGCCTCACAGTCTACCACAGTGACGACGCCATCGACGGTTGCGCCGGTGCGAATTTCTGGCCAGCGGAAGGCTTGCACTAAGGGTTTTGGCAGTGCGAGTCCGGAGGTTTCGATGAGCATGCAATCAATCTGCTCTCGCCGCTTGAGAAGCTGCTGCATGGTGGGGAGAAATTCTTCCTGAACGGTGCAGCACAGGCAGCCATTGGTGAGTTCGACGATGTTGCTGCCGGTGTCTCCTTCTCCGTCGCAGACTTGGCAGGAGCGCAGCAGATCGCCATCGATGCCGACTTCGCCGAATTCGTTGACGAGAACGGCGATTTTTCGGCCTTGATTGTTTTGCAGGAGGTGGCGGATCAGGGTGGTTTTGCCGGCTCCGAGAAAGCCGGTGATTACGGTAACGGGAATTTTTGCACTCATGGGAGAAAAGAATTAATGAACCGGTCAGGTAGGGTTTGTCTGTATATGGCGATTCTAAATGATTTGTGATATCTGTAAGGAGCCAGAAACCCGGTTTCTTTGAGAAACCGGGTTTCTGCCTTTTCACAACTCGAATAGAACCGCTATAATATAGCTGGGATTTAGAGCCCTAGGGGATTTGGGGAATCAGCTATTTGTGGGTTGGGATGGGGGGATTTTGGCTAGGATACCTTTTTTCAGGGGTTCTGGGCGTTCTGACCACGGGAGAAGCCCGTCCGGTTTGGCGAAATACTGACCGGCGCACTGGAGGACGGCAGTCGAGATTTCGGGTAAGGTTTCGGCAGTGGCGGGCAAGTCGCCAAACAGATAGGTGTATTTGCCGGGAGCGGCAAAGGAGACAGTGCAGGAGTGGCTGCAGGCGCTCATGCACTCGACCGGCTGAATGGGAAAATCATCTCGCAAGTGCCAGGTTTGGGCGAGGTGGGAGAGCCGGTCGAGCAGTTGCTCACCGCCGCTTGTGCCTTGCCGCTTTCCGTCCCGCCAAACCGAGGCGCAGGTGGTGCAAACAAATAAGGTGTGCTGTGGGTTCATCAAGGGGTATCCTCGCGCTATTAGGGTTCATTGCTAATAGCGAATTGCTAAGAGTTGGCTAAATAAATGTTGGATTGGCGTGAGGGGATGAGAGGGCAGAGCGAGTGTCCGCCACGGAAAGTTGCAGCTCTTTTGTGTGAGTTCCGTCTAACAGGAGGCTGATGAAACGGGAGAGCATCCTGTTTTTGCCGGCAGGATATTGCGGTGGGTGAGGCTGAGAGCGTGACGCAGCCTACAGCTGATTGGGGGAATTCTCAATAGAATCTGTACCTCGCAGATAGGTGGGAAAGGAACCTAAAAGTCGGCGGGCATTCTGACTCAGAGACGGGCCGTCTCATTACAGCTGCGGGACAGCGCCGGACTCGCACCGGACTTTCCCCCTTGCGTCTGGTGGCTGCTCCCCACCAGAACCGACTGAGCCTCACAATTTTAACTTCTAACTCGGCTTTGCGGCAAGCCGAATTGAAAAAAAATCACAGGAGGCGCGGATGTTCAGCTACTCACCGGCGCTCGAATAATTGTGGCGCGAGAGAAATTTTCTGAGAAAGGGCAGGATAATATCGGCCAGGGCATCTGCGGATTCTTCATGGAGCGCCAAAGAACCGGGCAGCCAGCACTTCTGCACGGCGGTGAAACTGGCCAGCATTTCCATTTCCATGCGGGATTTGCGAGGGGTTTGCTGTCCGATGGCCACCAGCACGGGCACCGGCAGGGGCTGGAACAGTTCCAGGAACTCGCCGCGAGTCAGCACGGGGTCCAACGAGCCGGTGACGAAAGCTGCGGAAGCAAATCGCGCCCCTCTTTTGGCAGTGGTGGCCCGTTTTTCTTTGATCAGGCTGCGGGTTATGTTATTGGGGTTGCCGTAAACGTGGCGGCGGTACATCAAGCGGAGGAAGGGGGGCAGGGTATTGAGGAAGTAGAGGATCTGGCCCACCACCGGCAAGCACACGATCTGTTTGAGGATTCGGTAGAGCCACCGCTGTTCGCCCATTGCGGTGGGTAGCGGACCGCGCCAGGTTGGGGAGATCAGGACCGCCCACGACCACACCGGCGGCTTTTGCGCCGCCAGCTGCATGATGTAGCCGGCGGCGTGACCGGCTCCCATGACGACGACCGGTTCAGTAAAGTGGTCTGTGACGAAATCGGCTAAAAAGCGGCGGTACAGTGCCGGCTGGTAGCTGAAAGCGGGGCGCTCTGAGCTGCCAAACCCGGGCCAGTCCACGGCCACAACTTTAAACTCAGGTGCCAAGCGCTCTGCCAGCCCCCGCATTTCGGAGCGCGTGGAAACGGTGCTGAAGGCTGGAAGCATCAATATCGGCGTCCCCTCTCCGAGGGTTTCGTAAACCACCTTCACCTGGCGCTTTTTCCAAGTCCACAGATATTCTTGAACCGTACCGCCCATGCCGAGTGGGGCGGGGCTGGATTTTGCAGAAGTCGTTTCAACGGTCGAGGTCATATTGAGAAGCGTTCCAATTTCTTTACACAATAACAGCGGTTTCAACAAAAGCGGGCTGTACCTGAGCGTGTTCCTGCGAGCGTGTTCCTGCATCGCGCTCGCACTCCAAGCGCTTCCCACCCCGCAGTTTGTTTTCACCCCCCATCTCCCAGCACCGCGCAGGGGTTGGGCCGCACAGACAGAGAGTAAAGCACAGATTAGTATCCGCGCCTGCCGCTCTCCAATCCGCTCCTCTTCCCCTCAAATAATTAATGCCATCTCACCGGCTGACAGTCAGCAGCTGCACCGACACAGTAAATCACATTGTCGCTCTCGCTGGAAGGGGGCTAATACCCCACAATCGATCGCCCTGGCACTTGCATTATGGCAGGTACTGTCTTACAATTAACATCCCTTTTCCAGATAGCCTCTAACCCGTGCGAGCAGCAGGTGACGCACCGCGCCGATTCTAAGATTGGCAGCAGTGGGCGTGAAACCGAGTTTACACGGAAAATCCCGACTTGTTTAAACCATCTCCGTACAGTTACTATATCTATTAAAGCTTGGCAGGAAAGTCAAAAAGATGGTGCCCCGCACTTGCAGTAAAGGACATAACAATCCAACCGGCCATCGCTTTTGCAGCCAGTGTGGGGAGAAGCTGCAAGCGGAATTTTCTTGCGCCCCCCCTGCGGCTCCGTCCGGTTCCCCGATCATTCTGGAGTCTCGCTACCGCCTGGTGCGCCAAATCGGGCAGGGCGGCTTTGGGCGCACCTATCTGGCGGAAGATACGAACCGGTTTGGGGAACTGTGCGTTTTAAAGGAATTCGCGCCGCAAGTGCAACACCCCACCGCGTTGCGAAAAGCCCAAGAACTTTTTGACCGGGAAGCGTCTGTCCTCTACAAGCTACAGCACCCGCAGATTCCCCGCTTCCGAGAGCTGTGCCGGTGCGAGATGAGCGGATCTGAGCGCCTGTTTTTGGTGCAGGACTTTGTGGGGGGGCAAAGTTGCCGCGAGGTGCTCGATGCCGGTGTGCGGTTTGGGGAGGCGGAGATGCTGAAGCTGCTGCTGGACCTGCTGCCGGTGTTGGGCTACATCCACTCGCAAGGGGTGATTCACCGGGATATCTCCCCGGAGAACTTGATTTTGCGAAGTTCTGACCGGCTGCCGGTGCTGATAGACTTTGGCGGCGTCAAGGAAGTGGCGACATCTGCCGTGTCTCAGTTCGCCCAGCTGATTGCCCTCTCCACCCAGCTGGGAAAGCCTGGGTATGCGCCTGAGGAGCAGATACGTCTGGGGCGCGCTTACCCCTCCAGCGATCTGTACGCTTTGGCGGTGACGGCTGTCGTTTTGCTCACCGGCAAGGAGCCCCAAGAATTGTACGACAGTGTTAGGGCCGTTTGGCGCTGGCGGTCGGAAGTGCGTCTGAGCCCGATGCTGGAAGGGGTGCTCAATAAAATGCTGGCGCACAGCCCCAGCGATCGCTACCAGGATGCCGGTGAGGTGGTGCGAGCGCTGCAAGCTGTGCCGCCGGCTCTCCCGAGCAACCTGTCGCAGCTTAGGACCGTGGCGGTTGCGCCCCCACCGGCTGCCATTCTTACAGTGCCGGCAAACATCCCTGCTGCCAAAAGCAACCCCAACCCGCCCCCAACCCGCATTTCTTTCTTTGCCATCCCTGCTTTTTGGCATCCCGTGCGCCCAGTGGCAGCCATTGCCACCTGCCTAGTGTTCTTGGCTGCCATTAGCGCTCGGGTCGTTTCCAATTTTCCCGCAAATACCCCTGAGGCACCTGCTGCCTCCCTGAGTCTCCCAGAGGAGGCGAGCCTGAGAAAGATTGTGGATCGCCGGCAAGCTTTGAAAATTCCGGAACAGTTTTTTAATCGCGCCGTCAATGAACTGTTCTATGAGCAGAACCCAGTGCTTCGCGGGCGTCTCTTGACAAATTCATCCAAAGATGAATATTGGCGGCGCAAGTGGCGCGAGATTGCTGATAGCCTGCTGGCTAAGCTAGAGCGAGCCAATCTGAGTGAAAAAGCTCGCAGCCAGTTGGGGAGCTATACCCTACAAGACTTTGAAATAGCGAGCGGAAAAGTCAAGAAATCCACTTTCAGCCGGCAAGTTGACGCTCGGTTCTACAAGCTGTTTCCAGAACTGCGGGGGCGGACTCTCCACGCAGAAACATGGCAGCAAGTTTGGTATGCGATCGCCGCTGATCGACTGGCTGAAACCGGCATTGAGCTGTCCCTGTATAAATAGGGTGCGTTCCGCCTTGGGGAATTTTATAGCAGCAGTCATATTGGTTAGGACATCAGAAACTTTATGACTTAGGGAAAAAGGCGTAGGGCAGGCGTCTCGCCTGCCCTCTAGATCTAATGTCCTAACCTAAGTGCATACTGCTATAGCACTAGCCACTTAGGTTAGGACGTAGGACAGGCGTCTCACCTATCCCTGTACCTTAGGTGAGGACGTAGGACAGGCGTCTCGCCTGTCCCTATACTTACTGCCAAGTGAGATGCCTTGTCCTAAACTGACTCCATCGTTCGAGCTCAGAGGTCCATCGTTCGAGCTCAGAGGTCGATCATTCGAGCTCAGAGGTCGATCATTCGAGCTCAGAGGTCGATCATCCGAGTTCAGAGGTCCATCATCCGAGCTCAGAGGTCCATCATCCGAGCTCAGAGGTCCATCGTTCGAGTTCTTGGGCATGGGGCATTGGGTATTGGGCATCACACAAAAGCTGATTTCTCGCGCAGGTGCTTGCCCCATCGCAATGGCCCATGTGCAATGCCCTATACTATTGACAGGTTTCTGACAATAGCCGGTTTGAGGACAGGGGGAGTATCCCGTTGTGGCAAATATATCTGGGGGATTGGGGTAGGGGCTTCGCCTTGTGCCGGCTGGGGAAACCTGTCCCACAAGTGCCCTAGACGCGAGACGTAGCTAGGGTTTCCTCCTTTAATAGCCGGCAGATATCTGTGCGTTGCCGGTGGGGGCGGATGTGCCCCAGTCGGGGGGTTTTACCTTCTTAGAAACCGGCTGTCTTTCAGAAACCCGGTTTCTGAACCCCCGAGAGATTTCACAACTGCCGGAAGCAATTATTATCTCTAACCAGTTTAGCATATAAAAATGATGGCATCACCATGAAAGCCCAATTCTTTGCCCAACTTCTGACAGGGTTTGCCCTCGCCCTCGGCGCGACTGCTGCCATGAATCAGCCTAGCATGGCGCAAACCAATAAATACTTCTGCGCTGTGCTCAACAGCACTCCCACAACGTTCGTGCGCACGCCAAGGGGAAATATCTCGATGATTCGGTGGGTTTCCTATACTACGCCGGAATGGCCCCCTAAGCGCCGGTGCCTGGAGGTTTCTGCGAGATTCCAGCGCTTTTACGACAACGGCACGCTGAAGACTATCGGAACCGGCACTGTCAACAATCAATCGGTTTTGTGCGCGGTTCGTTCTTCTGGGGATTATTGCACTAATAATAATGTGTTGCTGACTCTGCCGGCGGGAAGCGACCGGCACGAGGCGTTGCAAACGCTGCTGGATATCCGCGCTCTCGCTTCCGGCAGAACCCTTGAGCTCAGCGGAAGTCAACTGGCGACCTATGTGAATGGCGAAAGCTATGTTAATATTGAGGAATTGCTGGAAATTGCGCCGGTTGAGTCAGGGAACATAGAGCCGGTTGAGTGAGGCGAGCGTGAGCTCTCTCTGGCGAAAAGAAACCCGGTTTCTTGGAGAAACCGGGTTTCTTGATTCTGCCTACCCTTAAGGTTTATAATAGAGCGAGACTCCGTATAAGGCAAAAAATTATGGCAAAACCCGGCATAAATTGGCGATTGATGATACTGGTTGCCTGTATTGGCGGCGTGTCCATCCCGCTGCTGGCACAGGCACCGGCTGTCCTTGTTTTTTTCAAACAGCCCCCGGCTCAACTCTCGGTGACTCAGCTGCATCAGCGGGCTCAGTCTATGACAGTTAAGGTGCTATCAAAAGAGGATTTGGGTTCGGGGATTCTGATTGGCAAGCAAGGGGATGTTTATACAGTCCTGACAAATGAACATGTAGTGCGGGCGGGAAAAGCCCCGTATCAAATTCAGACTGCTGACGGGAAGACACACCCGGCGGTAGAAAAGTTGCGCTCCTCGGCGCTAGAGGAGAATGATTTGGCTGTTTTGGAATTTCGCGGTGACTGCGCTGACTGTGTGGTGGGGAAAGCGGGGAAAACACCGGCACCTGGGGATGAGGTGTTTGCCGGCGGGTTTGCCTTTTCTGATGGGACAAGCCCGCCTTTAAAAGAGGGAGGGTTAAAAGGGTTTACTTTTAGAACGGGTGAGGTTTCGATTGTGCTGGAGAAACCTTTGCAGGAGGGGTATCAGATAGGCTATACTAGTGATATCGAAAAAGGGATGAGTGGGGGGCCGGTGCTGAATCGTGCCGGTGAGGTTGTGGCGGTTAATGGCATGCACGCCTATCCCCTTTGGGGCGATCCGTATGTGTTTAAAGATGGCTCCCAGCCGGCTCCTAGTCTCAAGCAGCAGATGGTTCGCTACAGTTGGAGCATTCCAATTCAGACGTTTGTGCGGCTTTCCCTCTCACCGGCATATAGCCTTTCTCATATTAGTGAGGGACTGAGAAACCCGGAAGAGGGCGGTCTCCGTGGGTGGCCATCGGTGTCAACTTAAGCTCCAGGCGATTGAAATCGCGGCTATACAAACGAAGTCCGCCTACGCGGACTTAAGAGAAGAGCGGGACTTTTAAAACCCGCGCAGGCGGGTTTTGTCTGTATAGCTGCGGTTTCAACCGCCCAGAGACTACGGGACACAGCTTAAGTTGACACTAATGGCACGGGGGCCCGCCCCTACGAAACCGGGTTTCTGCGCCGTAGTTCATCCAACTGAGAAACGCTATAGGTTAGGACGTCGGACAGGCGTCGCGCCTGTCCCTTTCCCTACTAGCAAGTGAGATGTCTTGTCGATTATTGAGCTGGTTTTTGATATAATTATAGCAGATTTGCCGATTTAATATCGGGGGAGGTGAGCGGCAGAAAGCAGGACATGTTGAGATGGACAAGAGAGAATCTGTGAGGAGCAGATATGACAGAATAAAGAGCCGGTGAAGACTTAAACACGGCTGAAGTACAGACAGACTATGACAGCCCTTGGAAAGAAGGGATCGAGCAGTATTTGCCGCAGTTCTTGGAGTTTGCTTTTACCGAGCTCCATGCTTTGATTGACTGGAGTCGCGGGTACGAGTCGTTGGACAAGGAACTGCAACAGGTGCTGCGGGATGCGGAGTTGGGAAAGCGCATAGCGGATAAATTGTTCCGAGTGTGGCTGCAAGACGGTGAGGAAGCTTGGGTGCTGATTCATGTGGAGGTGCAGAGTCAAGAAGAGTCAGGTTTTGCGGAGCGGATGTATGTATACAATTACCGCTGCTTTGACCGATATCGCAAGCCGGTGATCAGCTTGGCGGTGTTGGGAGATGAGCGGGCGAGTTGGCGTCCTTCTTCGTTTGGGTACGCTTATGACGGGTTTCGGTTGAGTCTGGAGTTTCCGATTGTGAAACTTGTGGACTATGAAGCGCAGTGGGAGGTTTTGGAGCAAAGCACCAATCCCTTCGCGGTGATGGTGATGGCGCACCTGAAGACGAAGGCCAAAACCGGCAAGCCCCAAGAGCGAAAACAGTGGAAGTGGAGTTTGATTCGCCGGCTGTTTGAGCGGGGGTATAATAGAGAGCAGGTGGTGCCACTGTTCCAGTTTATTGACTGGATGATGGCGCTGCCGGTGGAGTTGCAGCGGGAATTGCGACAAGAGCTGAAGCGTTATCAGGAGGAAAGCCAGATGCCTTTAATCAGCCGGATGGAACTAATGGCAAAAGAAGAGGGGCGTGAGGAAGGAATCGTGCGAAATGCTCGCGATTCGGTGATTGAAATCTTGCAGGCGCGGTTTCAAGTTGCCCCACCGGCAATCGTTGAAGCCGTCAATTCAATCTCCGATGTGGCGCGGCTGAAACAGCTTCTCCGACAGGCAATAGCGGTTGCCTCGGTGGAGGAATTTCAGCAACTCCTCGCGCAATCAGGAGAAGTAGGATAAGGTAGGGTGGGTGCGCGAGCGTACCCACCGGCATTCTCTCAATTGGGCGTCGCCTATTGGCATGATGCTGTTGGCGAATTGATAGGAGGTTTTACCCCACCCCCAACCCCTCCCCGTTAACGGGGAGGGGAGTTTTCTGGGAACTCTTGTTCCCCCCTTTCCTCGTCTTTCCTCGAAAAAAAAACCGCACATTTTGAGAATCTCCCTCTACTCTTTAGCCCGCGTAGGCGGGCTTCGTCTGTATAGCCGCGATTTCCAATCGCCAGGAACCTAGCAAACTAGCCAGAGGTCTAACCAACTACGAACCTTTGGGCTAAAGCCCAACTACGAACCTTTGGGCTAAAGCCCAACTACGAACTTTTGGGCTGAAGCCCAACTACGAACCTTTGGGCTAAAGCCCAACTACAAACCTTTGGGCTAAAGCCCAACTACAAACGGCAATTCCAGAAAAAATCGAATACCCCCCTTGCACTCCCAGGGAAGATGTGAGATAATGCAACAAATCTGGTAGAAGGTCGAACCGATGAACTTTCCCCGTGGACTGCCGGCTGCGCTCATAGGTGCGGCGGCGACAATTGCCCTGGTGCAGCCACAAATGGCTCAGGCATTAGAGCCGTCCGAGATATCAGCGAGAGCCAAAGAAATTACTGTGCGCATCGATGGCCCAGAATCCGGATCTGGCGTGATTTTTGAGCGCACCGGCACCACTTACTCCGTGCTGACAAACTGGCACGTTGTGGACACCGAGGGACAGTACCAAATCACTGCGCCCGATGGCCAGAAATATCCCGTTCCCTACCGCCAGGTGAAATATCTGCCGGATGTGGATTTGGCGGTGTTGCAGTTCACCAGCAACCAGCGCTACCCAACAGCCCAACTGGGCAATTCTGAGGAAATGACAGAGGGGAATAAGGTTTATGTGGTCGGTTGGGCTGACCCATTTCCGGGGATTCCTGAACCCAGCTATCTGTTTTTGGAAGCTAGAATTACCAGCCGGTTGCAAAAGTCAGAAAAAGGCTATGCTATAGTGCACGACAATCCCGCTACTCCGGGGACTTCCGGTGGGCCGGTGCTGGACAGCAACGCTCGACTGGTGGGGATAAACGGGCGTTTAACCTCGGAACCGAACACGGGAAAAGCTTTTGGTTTGGGGATTCCTCTGGAAATCTTTTTGGCGGCGAGAAATAATTTGGTGACGCCCAGGGGGATTGCGCCTCCAGAGGATTTTGTCAGTCGGGGGCAGCTATTAGCAAAGGCAGGAGACTACCGGGGAGCGATTGCTGAGTACAATAAAGCTCTGGAGAGCGATGCCAACAATTTTGAGGCTTACTACCGGCGCGGTGAGGCTTACTATTGGCTAGACGATTACCGAGCTGCGATTGCGGACTTTGACCGGGTGCTGCGATTCAATCCCAATAATGCCCTTGTTTATTTCTACCGGGGTTATGCCCGCCGCAACCTGGGAGACAATCAGGGAGCGATATCCGATTACAACCAAGCGATTCGCCTCAATCCCAACGATGCCGTTGCCTACAACAACCGGGGTATTGCCCGCCGCAACCTGGGAGACAATCAGGGAGCGATATCCGATTACAACAAAGCGATTCGCCTCAATCCAAACTATGCTGAAGCCTACTACAACCGGGGTATTGCCCGCGCTTACCAGAGAGATTATCAGGCAGCGATATCCGATTTCAACGAAGCGATTCGCCTCAATCCCAACTTGGCAGAAGCCTACAACAACCGGGGTAATGCCCGCACTTACCAGAGAGACTATCAGGGAGCGATATCCGATTACAGCGAAGTGATTCGCCTCAATCCCAACTTGGCCTATGCCTACAACAACCGGGGTTATGCCCGTGACGAACTAGGAGACTATCAGGGAGCGATATCCGATTACAACGAAGCGATTCGCCTCAATCCCAACTTGGCCGAAGCCTACTACAACCGGGGTCTTACCCACCGGCAACTGGGCGACAAGCAAAGGGCAATTGCGGATTTCCAGAAAGCCGCAGACCTCTACCGGCAACAAGGAAGGAGAGATAATTACCAAAAGGCACTCGACCTAATCAGGGAATTGCAGCAGTAGCTAAACCCCATTGAGAGACTGGGCTGTAATTGCAACCGCATACGCACGCAGGACAAAATTGGTATTAAACCCACCGGCATCACTCAATCTCAAACGATTCTATCATCTCTCGTGCCGTCTGCAAAAACTTAGAATACTTCCCTCTCTCAGCCGTATAAGTAATCACATAAGCCTTATTCTCCTTCACCGTCCAGACTTGCAGCCGCTGCACCTCTCGCCCCTCCTCTTTCCCCGCAAAAACCACTTCACTCGCCCGCCGGTGCCCTAGCGTCGCATCACTCGCTTGGCGAACACTCGCATCCGAATGCGTCCGGATTGTCCGCACAGACTCCTCCGTATATTCCTTCAGTGACCTCGGTCGGGATGAGAGATTTTCAACCGCGATGCTGAGATACTCTTGGAACCCATCCCCCTCCCCCTCTTTTGGCGACAGGAACATAACCACATCCCCAGTCACAACGTCTGAGGTGTCCTGTCTTGCCCAACTTTTAGGATAGCTGATTTTTATCCCAGAGTTGGCATCTTGATAGCTGACAAATTCCTCTTTTTGTGTTATAATTCTCGGCAAGACCGCCATCGCCGCCAAAACAGCTGCAACGCCCACCGCAATCGCACCTTTCCACAGTGGTGGGAGTCCGGGTGTTCGTGCCGGTGTGGGTGCCGGTGGGGGGAAGAGTTCTCGCAAAGCATCAGCAGCGGACTGACAGCGATCTCGGAAGTGGTAGCGCACCATTTTGTCTAAGACCTTCGCCAGGGGTTCGCTCACCGGCACCCTGTCGCGCCAGACGACTTCACCATTAGCATCTGTGGGCAATTGGTTCGGGGGCGTGCCGGTCAGTGCTTGGATGGCAATCATCCCCACCGCATAGATATCGCTGCAAAGTTTGGGCTGTCCAGCGGCTTGTTCGCCCGGTTTGTAGCCGGGTGTGCCAATATTAACCGTCGGTTTCACCGGCTGCTGAGAATTAACCACCGTAGTGCTAACTTCCTTAACCGCCCCAAAATCAATCAAGAATATTTTCCCGTCAGAAGCGCGTCTGATTAAATTTGCCGGCTTGAGATCGCGGTGGATGACATGGTGCTGCTGGACAAACACCAGCACTTGCAGGACATCCCGCAAAAGAGCAATCACCTCGTCCTCACTCAACCGCTTCCCCGGACAGATTTCTTGGCTCAGATCGTGCCCTTCGACGAATTCTTGAACCAAATAGAATTCCTGATTTTCCTCAAGGTGAGCCAGAAGTCGCGGGATTTGGTCGTGACTTCCCAACTTGTACAGGACTGCCGCTTCCTGATTGAATAACCGGCTCGCGGTTTGCAAAACAAACGGATCGGCAGACTGGGGTTTGAGTTGCTTCACGACGCACAGGGGGCGTGCCGGCATCTGCCGGTCTTCTGCCAGATAGGTCTGGCCAAACCCCCCTCCTCCCAAATGTTTGACAATGTAGTATCGCCCGCCGATAGTTTTTCCCAGCATCTGCTTTCCGCCTCCTACCCTCACTGATATTGATTTTGCCACAGATGAAAGCCTCTGCCTGCCGGCTGCCGGCGGTCGGGGTGCCTAACAGTCTCTTTCCAATCGCCAGGAACTTGGCTCTTCTCTTAGCCCGCGTTGGGCGAAGCCCTTCCCGAAGGGTAGGCGGGCTTCGTCTGTATAGCCGCGATTTCCAAGAGACTGTTGGCGAATTGATGTAGGGTAAGACCCCACCCCCAAGTTTCCTCGTTCCCAGCTCAAGCTTGCAGGAGGAAAAACCGCGCAGATTGTGAGAGTCTCGCTCCACTCTTAGCCCGCGTTGGGCGAAGCCCTTCCCGCAGGGTAGGCGGGCTTCGTCTGTATAGCCGCGATTTCAATCGCCAGGAACCTGGCCAACTAGCCAGAGCCAGTAGTAGGGTGCGTTCCCTCTTAGGGAACGCACCCTACCCCTTGTCCGGCGGCGGGCGAGCCGGTAGGGCTAAAGCCCAACTACAAACCTTTTCAGGTTAGGACGTAGGACAGGCGTCGCGCTGTAGGCGCTTGCGCCGTGCGCTCTTAGCGCATGCGCCGCTCCGCTAACGCCTGTCCCAAAGACCTGAGGTTCTTCCCGGCACTTTTAGAACCGGAAAGTCGTGCGCAGAACTCCGACCAAGATATCA
>NZ_KB235948.1:3287868-3336292 GCF_000332335.1 Kamptonema formosum PCC 10802
AGTCTCTTTCCAATCGCCAGGAACTTGGCTCTTCTCTTAGCCCGCGTTGGGCGAAGCCCTTCCCGAAGGGTAGGCGGGCTTCGTCTGTATAGCCGCGATTTCCAAGAGACTGTTGGCGAATTGATGTAGGGTAAGACCCCACCCCCAAGTTTCCTCGTTCCCAGCTCAAGCTTGCAGGAGGAAAAACCGCGCAGATTGTGAGAGTCTCGCTCCACTCTTAGCCCGCGTTGGGCGAAGCCCTTCCCGCAGGGTAGGCGGGCTTCGTCTGTATAGCCGCGATTTTCAATCGCCAGGAACTTGGCCAACTAGCCAGAGGTCTAACCCCTCACGAATTCGCCAACAGCTTCTTTCCAATCGCCAGGAACTAGGCTAATCGCCGACGAACTAGCTTGATAGTCTAACCCCCCGTTAATTCGCCAACAGCTTCTTTCCAATCGCCTGGAAATTAACAAAGTAGCAAACCTCAATCCCTCACACCGGCGGCAATTCCAGCGGAATCGCCCCCAGCAAACCCTTGCGAAAATCAGTCAGCAACTGGCGCGACGCCCGCTCCACATCTCCCTGATATTTCAAGCGAGCCACACCCTGCACGTACTCCTCACCCGTCATCGAGATCGCGTCTAATTCATAGCGCGACTTTAACATATCTAGCGACACCACCCCCTCACTCGTCGCCTCCAAATAAGTCAGAAAATCCACCAGCTCAGCAGCCACCAAATAATTGTCGTAAGACGCCTCGCCAATATCGTCACAAATCGCCAACTTAATCGCATCTTCCTGACTGTCAATCTTCACCGGAATCACCCCCGGCGCATCCAGCAACTCAATCTCCTCAGAAATCCGCACCCAGCGCAACTGGCGCGTCACACCGGCACGCGCCGCACTCTCCACGACGCGCCGGTTCAGCAGCCGGTTAATCAGAGCCGATTTCCCCACATTGGGAAAGCCAATCGCCACCGCACGCACCGCCCTCGGCAACATCCCCCGCTCGCTCCGCTTGCGGTTCACCGCCACACCGGCAGCTTGAGCCGCCTTCGCCACCGCCTTGACACCTTGACCGTTTTGTGCGTTGGTGAAAAACGGCGTTTCTCCCTGCGCCCGGAACCACTCCTCCCAGCGCTGGCGTGCCGGTGGGGAAATCATATCGAGCCGGTTGACCACCAGCACCCGAGTTTTCCCGCCCACCCACTGGGGCACTTGCGGGTGGTGCGTGGCCAGAGGAATGCGGGCATCCCGGACCTCCAGCACCACATCCACGAGTTTTAACTGTTCCTTGAGCGCCTTCTCAGCCTTAGCAATATGGCCTGGATACCACTGAATGGTCATGGGTAACACCAATTTTGGATTTTCCCCTCGTTCCCTCGTTCCCAGGCTCTGCCTGGGAATGCTCTGCGGGAGGCTCTGCCTCCCGAACCCCTCGTAACCCCTCGTAACCCCTCGTTCCCCTCGTTTCCTGGCTCCCTGGCTCCCCTCCCCCAGGCACGAGGCAATGGCGTTCCCACTTAAACGACGCAGACGAGGCAGAGCCTCTGGAATGGCGTTCCCAGGCGGAGCCTGGGAACGAGAATATAACAGCCGAGGAACGAGAAACAGGACTAAGGGACAACCAGCACTGGACACGGAGACAGGTTGATCACCCGAACGGTAACGCTTTCAGCGGCTCCTTCCTCAGTCAGCCCCATTCCCCGGAAGCCCATGATAATTAAATCTGCGCCAATTTCGTCCGCCACATCACAGATTGTAAACGCCGGCTTGCCTTCGCGCTCAATGGATTGGGCCTCTATCCCCTGCTGGGCAAACATCTTTTGGGCGCTCTTGAGCAGTTCCGCAATCGCTTCTGGGGAGCTCATCGGCTCCGCCGGCGGCGCTGCCTCCCCAGCCCCCGGCACTTGCACCACAGACAGCAGCACCAGGCGGCTGCCATAGGTTTTGACCACGTTGACAACCGTATCAGCGGCTTCGCGGGACTCTCGGCTTTGATCTATCGGAAAAAGAACAGTCTTAAACATAACACCCCTATCCAGGACACACTCTTCGATAAAATGTTCTCGGCGAACCACCCGGTAGATTTCGTTATCACCGTCCAGTTTGGGCCTTGCATCAGGGCAGAAGTGGGAGCGACCGTTAGCGCACTGTTTGGGTGGAAATCAGACGATTTGACGCAATTAGGAGGTTTATCCGTGCCCAAGAAAACTGTAGCAAATTTGTCGGCATCCGATTTGGCCGGCAAGCGCGTGCTGGTGCGTGCCGACTTCAACGTGCCGCTCGACGAGGCCGGCAATATTACCGATGATACCCGCATCCGGGCGGCTCTGCCGACTATCCAGGATTTAACCGGCAAGGGAGCCAAAGTCATCCTGTGCAGCCACTTCGGACGTCCCAAAGGCGTAGACGACAAGCTGCGCCTGACGCCGGTGGCCAAGCGCCTTTCCGAATTGCTGGGCCAAGAAGTCATCAAGTGCGACGACTGCATCGGCGAGGAAGTGGCCAGTAAAGTCGGTGCCATGCAAGATGGCCAAGTCGCCTTGCTGGAAAACGTCCGCTTCTACAAAGAAGAAGAAAAGAACGACCCCGAATTCGCCCAAAAACTGGCCTCCGTTGCCGACTTGTACGTCAACGACGCCTTTGGCACCGCTCACCGCGCCCACGCTTCCACCGAAGGCGTCACCCACTACCTGAAGCCCTCCGTCGCCGGCTACCTGATCGAAAAAGAGCTGCAGTACCTGCAAGCTGCCATTGAGAACCCCCAGCGCCCCCTGGCTGCCATCATCGGCGGTTCCAAGGTGTCCAGCAAAATTGGCGTCATTGAAACCCTGCTGGAGAAGTGCGACAAGCTGCTGATTGGCGGCGGCATGATCTTCACCTTCTACAAAGCTCGCGGGCTGAGCGTCGGCAAGTCTCTCGTCGAAGAGGACAAGCTGGAACTCGCCAAAACCCTGGAAGCCAAAGCCAAAGAGCGGGGCGTCGCATTCCTCTTGCCCACCGATGTCGTCGTTGCCGACAAGTTCGCGCCGGATGCCGAAGCTCAGACTGTGAGCATTGAAAGCATCCCCGACGGCTGGATGGGCTTGGATATTGGCCCCGACTCCGTGAAGGTGTTCCAAGAAGCCCTGGCCGATTGCAAAGCCGTAATCTGGAACGGGCCGATGGGCGTGTTCGAGTTCGACAAGTTTGCGGTTGGCACCGAAGCGATCGCCCGCACCCTGGCGGATCTCACCCCGAAGGGCACCACCACCATCATCGGCGGTGGCGACTCCGTGGCGGCTGTGGAAAAGGTGGGCTTAGCTGACAAAATGAGCCACATCTCCACCGGCGGCGGTGCGAGCTTGGAGCTGCTGGAAGGCAAAGTCCTGCCTGGAATTGCCGCCCTCGACGAAGCCTAATTCCGTGACAGCCGGAGCCTGGTTCCAGATATTATCTGCCTTGTGCGGATATCTTTTGTAAACCCGTTCGTGCTGATTCTTGCCAGAAGTAGGGTGCGTTCCCCAGAGCGGAACGCACCCTACAAGTTGCTAAGAAACACTCATATTATTTAGGGATTGAGAAACCCCGGCGCTTGTAGGGGCGTGCCACCCACAAAGACCGCCCCTTGCGGGTTTATCAGCCGCCATTCACTCAACTGAGAGCCGCGCTCTCACCGGCAGCCTCACTTCATAGCAGTTCTTTCTTTGAATTTTCTCAGCAATTTATTATTGCTAATAAGGATAATCTGGCGGGTCAACTTGCCGCCCCCGAATGCGCGGGGGCAGAAACTCAGAGCGCCCTTTCGGAGGCATCGGGTGCCCGGAGTTGAAGGGCTGAATCACTTGCACTGTGCGGGGGGAGCGCTGCTGCTGCCAGATCAAAACGAATACCGCCGCCAGAATAATGCCAACAATAATTGTTAGCACCATACCGGCCAGCGCCCAAACTATCCCCAAAACCATTTGATTTGCCGGCTGCTGAGCGGGAGCAGGTGCCGGCACTGGGTTGCTCTTGACGCTGAGGGCATTTTCTTTCAGCTGCGCCGTCAGAGCCTCAATCTGCCGCTGCTGGCTCTGCATGATATCTTTCAGCTGCGCCATATCATTGCGCTGATCTTCGAGCCGGTCTTTCAGCCGCTCCACATCCAGCCGCTGCTCCGGATTGCAGGCAGTGGCAGCCGGTGTGGCAGCCGGTGGCGGCGGCAAAGACGTACTTGCAGAGGGCAGAGCCGGCGGCGCGGGGGGCAGCGCGGAATTGGGCAGATAAGATGGATCTAAATTCAATCCTCCCTTGAGCAAGACAAGAGCCGCAAGCCCAGTGAAGGCAGCTCCGGCCAAAAATGCTATACTATCACTCATCGACCTTGCCTTTGAACCACGACTTGACCACATTCAACTGACGCACTGCGACTCTCATCACTTTAACCCTACTGCAGGTTAACAGTTCAGCGGAGCCGCCGGCATCTTTTGCCAGTGTCTGACCGGCATCCCCTTTTTATAGGATATCGGGTAAATTGTCATTAAAAAAACTCACCCCCTCACCGCCGGCACTCATGGGAGAGACGAGAAACAATCCAATCTTTTTCTTACTTTCCCTCTCCGCTTCTGGGAGGGGGGTGGGGTGGCGAGGGGCAAAAAAAGTTTGATTAATAAACCGGACATGATATTACAGCAATGTTATGGGAACCGGATACATCGCGTCTTGTGCGGCTGCCGGTGGCGGGCCAATTGCGCCTGCCGCCAGGGAGCGGACCGCCGGTAGGGCACTATCCCAACTACAAACTAGGGCTAAAGTAGGGGCGGGTTTACCAGCATCTGAACTGAGCAGCAGAGTTCTTGGATAAACCCGCCCCTACTAGGGCTAAAGTAGGGGCGAGTTTACCAGCATCTGAACTGAGCAGCAGAGTTCTTGGATAAACCCGCCCCTAGGAACTTTTGGGCATTAGCCCAACTGCAAACTTTGGGCATTAGCCCAACTACAAACGGTCGGTTGTGGCTTCCCCAACCGAGGCGCTGCCAACTTCTTTGGTGATGAAAGCGGCAAGCTCCACCGCCAGTGACCGGTTGGCAAAGGCAGCCACCTCAATATACGCCCTGTCCTCCCCCCCCTGCCTGACCGAGGCATTCGGGCAATAGGACAGAATCTGAACGTACTTCTCCTTGCTGTACTCAACCAAAACCGGATACCGCGCTGTTGCCCCACCCGGATCGGGATTGCTGCAGGAGCGGCGGGGGCTGCCGGCTGCCGGTGGGCCCACTTTGGCGCGACCGGCAGCGCCGGCGATTGAATCCGCGAACGCCTGAGCCTGGAATCGATTGGCAAAAGAAGCAACCTGGATAAAGGTTTCGCTCGCCTCTCCCCCGAACACAATAAAGGTGTCGCGACAGTACCCCGACTGCACCCGCTTCAGGGTGTCAGGGCTGTACTCCACCAAAACCGGATACCAAGTGCCAGCCCCACCGCCCTCTGGCTCTTGACACAATTTTCGCGGGAAATACTCGCTCAAGCTAATCTCCAGTTTGTACTGGCTCTGGCTCACTCCCTTGACAGGGCGGACCTGAATCGAGTAATCTCCAGATGCGAACAGCCCCCCTTTCCAGCTTTGCGCCGGCACCTTTGGGTCGTTAATCGGTTGCGAGTTGGGGTTGAGTACCGTCACCGACACCCCCGTGCCGGTAGCTGAAGCGCTTAACTGCTGCCCGAAAAGCCCAGAAATGCTGTAGGTGCGGGTTTCGTTTGCTCTCACACTCCCCTCAACGGCGGCTGTTTGGTTGGGCGCTAGATCCACCGGCTCAGGAGGGGCGAGCCCTAGGCGACTGGAGGTTGCCAATGGTGACGGCTTTCCTGGATTGAAAACTAGGTTCAGCACCCCCCAACTGCCAGCGCCAACCGCCAAAACCAGACCGGCGGTGATTGCAAACGCCCAAGAAATAGGCCAGTTGGGGCGATTCAGAACCGGCTGCCGGCCTTTGGGGGTTGGGACTTTCAGCCTCCGCTGCTCTGGGAGCGCTTGTTTTGCCGGCACATCGCCAGCGGAAGTCCTGTCACTGAGCATCCGGTTGAGAATCTCAGCAAATTTAGGACTGACCGGCGCTATTTGCTGCCAGTCTCCAACCTTTCCGCTGCTGTCGGTCAGATCAGCGGCGTTTTTGCCGGTGAGCAGGACAATCGCTGTCAGCGCTAGGGAATAGAGATCGCTGTTGGGGGAGGCAGCGCCAGAAGGGGCAAGCAAGTCCTGTTGCGGTTTGCCGGCGGCTGTCTGGGAGGACGCCAGTTCCTTTTCTGCAGCGAGTTCGATCAGCACCGGCAGCCCCGTCTGACTCCTAGATCCTTCACTGTGCTGTGCCGGCAAGATAATATTCTCTGGCAAGATATTTCCGTGGGCGATCCCCATTTCGTGGAGGAAGTTCAGCACCGGCAGCACTTTTTGCAGCAATTGCAGCACTTCTGCTTCCGAGAGAGCGCCGCCGGCTGCTGTGCGCAGGGAAAGCAGACTGCGATAGCTTGTGCCCTCAACGTAGTCCCGCACTAAAAACAGGTGTCCATCTTCCTCAAACGTCGTGCGGTACTGGGGAATTTGCGGGTGTTCGATGCGGTAGAGGTGAGAGGCTCGCTCTCGCAATTGCTCGCCAGACACGGGGGAGCCGGTCGCGCCCTTTGGCTTCAATTCCTTGAGAACGCACAGCGCGTTCGAGCGTTCTTGGTCTTTGGCCAGATAGGTGCGGCCCGACTCCCCCTGACCCAAAAGGTCAATCAAATAGTAGCGGTTTTGCAAAACAGTCCCGAGGGGAAGGGGTAGCGGCATGGCAACTCAGCTGACTCTGGCGTGAAATGTGCGTAAAAGGGAACCGGATCGAGTCTAATCCAAATTTCTGTCCCTTATGGCACTGAATCCAAAATTCTCAGCAGCTCGGGGCGGAGCCTTGCCGGCGGGGATTGCCGGCGCGCAGGGGCGGGAAACCCGCTCGAAGAATTTTTGCATTTAATTTGCTCTATTCCTCTCTCTGCCCCGTTCCCTTGCCGGCAGTGAACCTCCCTTATCGCAGCCATTCAACGCTGCTATCGAGGATCTGCCCCCTTACTAACACAAGCAGATTAAGAGCATAACATTCCTATGTCGGCAGAGCGCTTGAAATGTCGCTCGACCGGCCCCTGTTTTTGTAAAGATTTATTAAAACGCCCGGAATATCATCCGCAATTTCACGCAAGAGCCCCGCTCGTGAGAGTTTTTGGGCGGCACCGGCATGGGGGGCTGCCGGCGGTAGCGCGCTCGCAGGGAGGCGATAAATCGCGCCTGAGAGCTGAGTTATAAAGAAAAGATGAAGGCACAAGAAACCGGGTTTTTGAAAGAAACCCGGTTTCTCTACCGGTTTATGGCTCCCTGCCGGCTTAACAATTATAACAGTATTCACTTAGTTTCTGACAGTAAAACAGGGGGGACGCCTGTCCTACGCCTTTTATCCCGAGGCCACTGATGTCCTAAGCGGCTACCGGTAAGGAGACTGCCCCCGTTTCTGGCTTCTTCACTTTTATTGACAAACACTCTTTTATCTCATGGCGTTGAACTGCCACAATTCAGCAGCCCATGCCCCATGCCCCATGCCCCATACCCTATGGCAGAGATATTATGGCTGTTCAACCTGACGTGATATTAAAGCTCTTGTAGAGACGACCCAGCAGATTTTTTAATCTTTCCGTTCAGTGAGGAAAGCGGCGGAGCGTAACCGCCTTCAGAGTTTCTCACACTGGCTCTGCGGGCCTGCCTTTCAGCTTCAGATTCTGCTGGGAACGGCAGAATGGGATTTTGATATTTGGCAGATGCGCCGCTGGGAATTGGGAGTTGTTTTTCCGGCAGGTTCAAGTCTTTGCTCTCGCGCCACAGCGTCAACTTTCCCTCGCTTTCCACAATCAGGCACAGAATATCTGATCTGAGATATTTATTGCAAGTTGCGAGCGCCTCTTGCCGGTCTTGTTGCGAAAAAGATTGACCTTTTGTAAAGATTGTGTTATTGAACGCCATTTGGGATGCTGCCTGGAAGGCAAACCCCTGAAGCTCTAATTCTTCGACACGCAGCACTAGCACAACTTTCTCCCCCCGCTTATACGTATTTTACCAAGATTTTACAATGCTAGCTCACATTTCGCTGAGTGTTCTCCGTGAGAATGCGGAAGTGTCAGAGTTCGTATTTTTACGCAGAGGCCGAGGTCGCTGTGCTGAGGCATGGCCCGATGGGCGTGGGGCGTGGGGCATTGAGGATAGGGCATGGGGCATGGGGCGTGGGGCTGACGCGCATGGGGTAAAACAATCAATCCCCAATCTATAGCGGTTTTCAGTTGGATGAAGTAGATGCCAGAAACCCGGTTTCTTAAAGAAACCGGGTTTCTCAGTACCTCACTTTCGATGAAAACCGCTATAAAATCCCCAATTCAAAATCCGGGCATCCAAAATCCGGGCATCCCCCAATGCCCAGAGCCCAATGCCCAGCGCCCAATGCTTCATGCCCAGTGCTTCATGCCAGGTGCCCAGTGCCCAAAATCACTTCGCCTGAACACTGAGCTCGAAAGCAACCGGCTCACTGTCTTCCGCGACGACCACAAATTCGTAGTAACCCGATTCAGGCAGCCGGCCTGACCAGCTGACCTGTTTTGAATCTTCCAGCAGCGACGCTTTTTTACCGCTAGGGGGATACACCGACAGGCGCATCGCCCCACCGGCATCCAGCTTCACCTGCAGCAATTGATCTTTGGCTAGCTCAGCAATATAAGCTTTCCCGTCACCGGGCGAGATCCTGCCTCTGACAGAGGTGCCGGTGGCACCCGGGGCAAATTTAATCACCTCCAGCGCCGCTCCGCTTTTCACGGCTTCGACTCGTTCGGCTGCGATCGCTTGCCAGACCTGACCGACCGGCAGGTCCAGCAAATTCTCTTCTTGTTTGAACTCTGGGAAAAGGCGGAAGAACTGGGCGTCTGTTAGGTCATTTAAAGAGCGGCTGCTCAGGTGCAGCCTGTTGATTTCCAGCTTCTGGCGGGCGATATCCTCTTTACTGTAGCTGCCCAATTTCTGGCGTGCCGGTGCGCTGAGAGTCGCCAGCTTCTGGAGCGACTCTGCGGCGGCGCTGTCCCACCGCTCCCGCCAGCCGGCGTCTGCGGGGTCATCGCTGAGGGTGCGTCCCCGCTGGTCGGGGTATTTGGCGTAATAAACATCATCCACTAGGGTGACATAAAAGTTGAAATCAACACCCAGCGATCGCCTGCGCTCTCGCAAGGCTTCTTTGCGCTGCCGCTCCTCAGGTGAGAATTTTCCGTTTATTTCCTCATGGCTATTTCCGCCGTGTGGGGGCCACATTTTCCCGACGAGCAAGCCGACGCCACCCATGCCGGCAATTATCAGGAACATTAGCAGAAAGTTCACCCACTGGGATGACCGGCGGCGAGGTTGCGGCGGTGCGGGTACAGCTGTGGGAGGTGCCGGTGAGACCGCTTGTGCCGTTTGGGTTGTGCCGGCAGGCGGCTGAGAGGTTGGTGCCGGAGGTGGGACAGGGGCGAGAGCGGGAGCCGGCGGACTGCCAGAATGGCGAGACGCAACATTTTGCAGCTCTGCGAGCGCCGCGCCGGCAGACGGGTAGCGATCGCCCGGGCGGTGCGCCAGCATTCTATTGAGAACAGCGCTGAAAGCTGGGCTGAGACTGATATACTGGTGCCAGTTCCAAGTCAGGGCGTGGCTGTCTCTGAGTTCTTGCGGCGGCTTGCCGGTGAGCAGCACTAAAGCGGTGACAGCCAGCGCGTACAAATCGCTGTGCGGGTAGACTAACCCGATTTGCATCTGCTCGTCTGGGGCGTATCCCGCTTTGCCCACCCGCGTTCCCGGAGTGGGGGGATTGCCGGCACCGCTGAATTCAGACTCCACCTCTACTTCAATTTCCTTGACGCCGCCGAAGTCGATCAGCACCGGCAGGCTGTCGGAGGTGCGCAGCATCAAGTTGTCTGGGGAGATATCTCGGTGAATCACGCCGAGAGAGTGGATGTATTCGAGCACCGGCAGAAGTTGCAGCAGCAGCTGAATTACTTCCTCTTCGCTGAAGGGCAGATTTTTCAGCCGGCGGTTTGCCGAAAGAGAGCGGTAGGTTTCCCCTTCCACGAAGTCCTGCACCAAGAACAGGTGCCCCTCGCTGTTGATATTGGCGCGAAACATTTCTCGGAAGCGGGGGATTTGCCGGTGTTGCAGTTTGTAGAGAACACCGGCTTCCCGCTCAAAGAGTTCTTTGCCTTTTTGCAGGGCGTAGGTGCCTCGCACTTGGGGGGCGAATTCTTTGAGAACGCAGCGTTCCTCAAAACGGTTGATATCTTCTGCTAGGTAGGCTCGCCCAAAGCCGCCCTGTCCGAGTTGGCGCACAATGCGGTAGCGTTCGCCCAAGAGCGTTCCCGGAGAGACACTGACGGCAACTGGAGAGCGCCCTCCCGCCGGGGGGGAGGGCACCGGCAGCGGTTCGCCGCACTGCTGGCAAAAGCGGTTGCCGGTGGGGTTTTCGTGTCCTTTGCTGCAATAGACGGGCTTCATTGGCGTCAGACGCTCCCAGGAGGGTTTACTTTTGGTATAGCAAATCTGTGGAGGGGTTGTGGGGGCGGGCTGGGATTTGTATGGATTTTTTAAGATTTAGAACTGAGACAGAAACCGGGTTTACTGCCCGGCACCCTTGACTATCAGTGCTGAGGGTGACACCAGAAATCGGGCTTATTTCACTTTTCAAAAAATGTGATATAATCTGTTTATTATCCCAAATTTCAATGGCAAATCGATATGAACTACAGCACGCCTGAAGAATTCATCAAAGCAGCAGACATCGAGTTCGAGCGCGGGGATTGGAATGGAGCCTGGAAGATAGCGACTGAAGGGTTGCAGCACTTCCCCGATCATGCGGAACTCCAGAAGTACGCGCACATTTTGGCTCCCCCGAAGGTGACAGTTGTGAACCGAGGCGGACATCCAGAACTCCGGGCTGATCGCGAATGGCTAAAGCAGAACCGAGCTGAATATCGGGGGCGATGGGTGGCAATAAAGAACGGCCAGCTGTTGGCCGTTGGGAACAGCCACGATGAAGTTCTCGCGCAGGTTGGCCCTATCAAAAATACTGGCATACTGGTGACTGCAATTTACTAATGACACTGCTTTTTTTTGCCAACGGGGAAACTTTTGCTTCCGGCGCATTAGGTTACCAATACGCGCCTGCGACTGAAACAGAAACGACGAATCGGATCTTATTTCGGATATAAATTGAAGGAATCCCGACTCGGGCTGTACTGGATACGGGTGCGCCCTATGTAATCTGTGCGCCAAAAATTGCTAGAGACGCTGGCGTCGATCCCGCCTCGGCACTGGAAAGAAAGACGATGTTGATTCGAGGGATGCGGCTGTCCGGGTTTGTTGTTCGTCTGAACATAAGGTTAAAAGCCGAAGAAGGAGAGGATTTGGATGTGGACTCTACTGTTTTTGTTCCAGATTCAGAGGTATTGTGGGGTAACTTTCCGTCTTTTATCGGTTTGACGGGATTTCTGGAAAGAATCCGGTTTGCCCTCGACCCGAATACGGATACGTTTTATTTCGGTTCGCTCTGAACTAAAGGTTCGTAGTTGGGCTTTAGCCCAAGGTTCGTAGTTGGGCTTTAGCCCAAAGTTCGTAGTTGGGCTTTAGTCCAAAGTTCGTAGGGGCGGGTTTATTAACATCTGAACTTCGCAGAGACATTTTGGGTGAACCCGCCCCTACTTCAGCCCAAAGTTTGTAGTTGGGCTTTAGCCCCACAGTTTATAGTAGCGTAAGGGTTGCTGCTTCCGAGGATCTTGGGCGCAGGCGCGGGTGTCGGAAGTGCCGGTGGGGGGAAGGATATTGGCCTTTGCAAGAGAAAGCGCCGCCTTTGAAATATAATTGGCTTGCAGCTAGAATAAAATCATGGAAGCACAACCCAGGGAGATTCGCAGTTACGTTACAGCAGATGGCAGAATTCCTTTCTCAGAGTGGTTGGATTCCCTGCGGGACAGGAAGGCACAAGTTAAGATTGATGCGAGGATCAGGCGAGTCAAGGACGGCAATTTGGGAGACTGTCGTTCAGTCGGTGAAGGAGTTTTTGAATTGAGGATTGATTCTGGACCGGGCTACCGAGTATATTTTGGACAAGCAGGGGCAACCATTGTGCTTCTCCTCTGTGGCGGGGATAAAAGCACTCAAGACCGAGACATTACCCAGGCTAAGTTATACTGGGCAGATTATAGGAGTTAAAACAATGGCTAAAAGTGTGAGCTACGACGAATCTCTGATCGCGCGTCTCAAAGACCCGGAATATGCTGCCGGCTACCTTGATGCTATATTAGAAGAAAAAGACCCTGAACCTGAATTGCTGAAACACGCACTGCAGGATGTAGCGGAGGCGCTGGGAGAATTGAAAATATCAAAGGAGCGAGCTAAACTGCACTTGGAGAAATTAGAGCATATCCTTTCGGTGGGAGGGAGTGCTGAGATTTACAAGCTGGGAGTTTGGCTGAATGAGCTGGGATTGAAGCTGACTGTTACTGTGAGTTCAGATAAGCCGGTGTAGGGAAAGTGGGCGCTCTATCTTGCGGGGGAGTGGAGGGGTTTTCGCACTTCTCACTTCCTGCAGTTCTAATGTCACTAGGGGCGCGTGGGGAGTATAATATAACCCAAGTTGCTACCTACAAGTCTAAACATCCAGATATCCCCAAACGGGGCGGAAGGGCCCGCCCCTACTTTGGGGGGCTTTGAGTATTTCCCCCCCCTTTTTAAGGGGGGGCTAGGGGGGGACCTCACCTAACTCACTGGTAAGTAGCAACTTGGGTTAATATATTTGCCGCGAAAAGTCAATGTCATCCCCTGTGCCGGTTGGGGCATTTGGGGGGAGAAGGGGTGAGCATGGATTGCTTCCGCAAGCGAGTTTTGCCCAGTCGCTGCGAGTGACGCAAATCCTGAGAAATAGCTGGCAACCTCGAATGTTTAAGGGCGCTGCACATTGAAAGGATAATTGCAACTTTTTACACTCACAAAATATCACCTCGCACGCCCCCTCCCCGAAGCGCGGGGAGGGGGTTGGGGGTGGGGGAAAACAAAGTTTGTAGTTGGGCTAAAGCCCAAGTTTGTAGTTGGGCTTTAACCCAAAAGGTTCGTAGTTGGGCTAAAGCCCAAAAGGTTCGTAGTTGGGCTAAAGCCCCACAGTTTATAGTAGCGTAAGCGTTGCTGCTTCCGAGGATCTTGGGCGCAGGCGCGGGTGTGGGAAGTGCCGGTGGGGGGGAATGATATTGGCCTAACTTCCCGTTTGTTACGATTTGTATGAAATTTAGTAATGAGAGCGTGATTTTACGAAAAACAAAATATAATAGGAGCAAGTTTAATTAGGCTTTGGGACGTGCCAATACGCACGGAGATGGCCAAAGTTGATTGATGCAAAGGAAGTTCGCCTTCACACTTCGGCTGCTCCCTGTTGGTAGCGTCCTTTTTTACCAGTTTGATATCTCGGAGTCACTATGAAAACGCTCAAAGCTTTTCAAATCGGCATCGCACTAGCGGCTTCCCTCGCTCTGGAACTGCCTACCTCTCAGTCAGCCAAGGCTGCATCTGTAAGTTCCCTCACGGATTGGAGCGTCAACGGCGCAAGTAGCGTACTCGGAGATTCGCTCACTGATAGTGGGACAAATCACCCGACGCTATTGAGTCGGAAGTGCCGGAAAAATGACGAGGGAGAAGAGGATTGTCCGCGCCGTCGCAGCGGGGAAGCTCGCGACACCAACAACCCCGGACAAACCGAGGAGGCGGATTTCAATTTGGCCACAACTGTGTGAGTTGAGTTTCGCTCGATTGAGTCACCGCCACTGGTTTGAGTGCGCGTCTCAGTTGCATTGCCGGCAGTTTTACGGACACTGTTCGTGCTAATTACATGCCGGTGCGAGCGCACCTCACGATATAGCAAAGCCACAGGTTTGACCAAAACCCCCTCAAAAGGATTCTACTTTTGAGGGGATTTAAAATCAACGAGGACACTTACCGCAGCTGCCTAGGGGAGAGAATACGATTCAGCTGCTCCGTAGTTGACGTTCCAGCCGTTGTCTCTGGCAGCAGCGATCGTCAGTACACTCAGGGGGGTTCTACTATCTTTACTAGCACAAGTGTTGAATCTTAACAATTCGACATAAAAAAAGCGCCCAAAACGTGCTATGATTTGGGCTACTGTCAAATCAATCCTGTTAATAACCTGTGCTCAACTCATTCTCTAAGATTGTCCAAAATCGTTTGGCTTCTTTGCCTAAAAATGATTATCCTGTCCTTAACACCCGCTTGTTTATGTCCATATGGTTGAGCTATGCAATGGATAAAAGCTTGACCAGTATGAGAGATATATTCAAGCGACTAAATGGAACTGGCTATGAGCTAGATATTTCAACTTTCTCCAAAGCTAATGCGTCCAGAAGTCAAGAGCCATTTCTGAGACTTTATCAACAACTTAATGAGGAAATTTGCCGTCAAAAAAGCCTTCAAAAATATGAGCTGTGTCCTATTGATTCAACTGTCATTACTCTAACGAGTAAATTGCTATGGCTGCAAGAATACTACCAAGTCAAGCTTGTTAGCTCCTTAAATTTAACCACAGGAGTTCCAGAAGAAAACTTAATAAATTTTGGATACGACTCTGACTACAGATATGGAAAAGAGATGTTAGCTAGTTTGCCCCCAAACGGTGTAGGGGTAATGGATCGGGGCTTTTCTAGTTTAAAATTTTTACGGCTCCCCCAGCCGTCAAACAGTATTTTGTCTTGCGCATACCTAACAACTACAAACTTCAATTTTCTGAAAATAAGGGGCAGTTTCTAGTTGGGACAGGCAAGGACTCAGGAATATATAGAGTTGTTAACTTTTGCGATCTTGAAAAGCGTGCTGAGTATAGATTGGCCACCAATTTGGAGCGGGCCGAAGTCTCCGATGAAGAGCTTATGGAAATCTACAAATATAGGTGGCACATAGAGTTGCTATGGAAGTTTCTTAAAATGCACCTTAAGTTGGATAAGCTGATTACTAAAAATGTAAATGGTATAGCTATACAAATTTATGTTTCGCTGATAGCTTACCTGATATTAAAGATAGTAGATATTCCTAAAGAATGGGGGACTACGCTACTAGATAAACTCCGCTATCTTCAATGTTGTATGTGTCAAGAAATCAGCTATGTCCACTGGATAGAACGACTTCTCTCTGGCTAAGCATTTTTACTCAGGGCAGGATAAATGTAAGCTAAAATGTAAAGTTTTGTGACAGAATTCAACACTTGTGCTTTACTAGGAGTCATTAGCTCCGTATCAAAGACGCTTTCCGCCCAGTGAGAGAAGTCAGAACCCGGGCTGTTCGTACTCGTTTCAATGGGCACGGGAATCCCGTCGATATTGGTCGAGCCTGTACGCAGGGCAAGCTGCTCTCCATAAGCAAAGCCGGCGGAAGTATTGGGCCTGTAAGTTGTGCCTTTAACCTCGGGGAAAAATTGCCGCCCATCGTTCAAGAAGTTATATTGGCCGACCAGCCCAAAGACATGACCGAATTCATGAACCATCGTATCCCGTAATTCCTCTGGAGTTGGAAAAATTTCGTTAAACAACCGGTCATTTATGTTGATGGCAGAACTGCCAAAAACCGGGAGAGATATGCCCTTAACATCGGATATGAAAACGTCTCCTCTGATAGGATCTTTTAGGATAAAATCTGTATCCTGTTTGGGATCTGCTATCCTGCGTATAAAGGGGCCGGCGTTAGCTAGTGTGGCGCTCCCTTGAGCATTATAACCTCCTAAATTTGCTCCAAAGATATCGATGGTTAAAGTGTGGCTGCCCCTAAAACTGCTGTGACTAATCACTCTCTCCCAGGTCCGGGCAGCCTGCTGCAATGCATTGCGGAAATCCGGCCTGGCGTTAAAGAAATCTGCTCCTTCCCGGAAGTTGAACTTAATCGAAAACGCTTGAGGGTCGCTAGCAGCGGGCGTGAAATTCGTCGCTACATTGTAACCAGTCGTTTGTTGGTAGGGGCTGTTGACTTCGAGAAAATAAGTTCCCGGCTGGAGGAAAGCGCGGATCGACTCGTTGCTAGCGTTACGATTTGGCAGCCAGCCAAGCACCTCAATCTCATCATCATCGATGAATTTATTGCCGTTGCGGTCTTCCACCCGATCGACCTGCCCGTTATTATTGAAATCTCGAATCAGCCGGACATCTGCATCGCCAGTCAGACCGGTCAGGTCTGCTGTGAAGATGCCAGACTGACCGACTGTAAAACTAAAGAAGTCCCTTTGATCGCTGGCACTTACCTGGTCACTCTTTGAGAAGACCGGTGAACTTTGAGCTAGCGCAGTTCCTAGAGTGTTGCCTGGTTCTGTCGGTGTCGGTGCCGGTGTGGGTGTGGGTGCCGGTGTGGGTGCCGGTGCCGGTGCCGGTGCCGGCGTGGGTGCCGGTGCCGGTGTGGGTGCCGGTGTGGGTGTGGCTTCAGGGGTTGCTAACAAGGTCAGAGTGTAGTTTGTATCTCCCTCAAACTGCAACACCCGAGCAAAATAAGTTCCCGCCGCCAAGCTGAGTTTCGCAATCTCCTCTGACAAGGTTCCCTGGGATTCGGAGAAAGCAATTACCTCATCGTCTTCATCCACACCATTGCCGTTGCGATCTTGAATCACCTCCACATCAGCATCAGCGCTCAATCCACTCAGAACAAGGCTTAAATTACTAGCTCCAGAAACGGTGAAGCGATATAAATCATCTCGGTCAACAGCTCCCACAAAGTCATTGAAGGTTTGGGGGATGCTGAGGGGGCCAATGTCACGCGCCTGCGGCAGGGTGTTGCCGGCACCGTCGGGCGGGATTACAGAGGGCGTTGCTGACAAACTGAGATTGTAATCGGTATCCCCACTGAACTGAAGAACCCGGACAAAGTAGCTTCCCGCCCCTAGACCTCTGCTATTAATCGACTCTGAACTGCTTCCCTCCGTTGCCGAGAAATCAATCACTTCACCATCATCTACCACTCCATTGCCGTTCTTGTCTTGAATCAATTCCAGATCGGCATCGGCGCTCAACCTGTCGAGGGACAGGTTTATGTCACTGATTCCGGCGAGGGTGAAGCGGTAGAAATCGTCTGTATCAGCATTCCCTACGAAATCGCTGAAGTTTTGGGGACTGCTCAGGGTGCCAATATCACGCGCCGCACTCAGGGTGTTGCCGGCACTGTCGGGTCGAGTCGTGAAGGGAGTCGCTGTAACGCTCAGATTGTAGTTCGTCTCGCCTTCAAACTGCAACACCCGCACAAAGTAAGTACCTGCAGACAAAGCGGTAAAGTCGATCGCCTCTGAAGCCGCACCCGGTTGAGCGGAGGCAGCAAGCGCCTCGCTGTAGTCCACAGTTTCATCAAACTGATTGTTGCCGTTGACATCCTGAATGAGCTGCACATCAGCATCAGCACTCAGACCTTCAAGAACTAGCCTTATGTCACTGGTGGCGTCGATAGTGAACCGGTAAAAGTCGTTCGGGTCGGGATTGCCTACGAAGTCAGCAAAAGTTTGAGTGCCACTCAGCCGGCCCATGTCACGCGCCGCGCTTAGCGTGTTCCCAGCACCGTCTGGCGGGATATTAGCAAAAGGCGTTGCCGACAGGTTCAGGGTGTAGTTCGTATTCCCCTGAAACTGCAAAACCCGCACAAAGTATGCGCCCGGATCTAGAAGGATGTTCTGAATCGCCTCTGAACTGGCACCCCCCAGCTCAGAAAAAACAATTACCTCATCGTCTTCATCAATGCCGTTGCCGTTCCTGTCCTGAATCAGTTCCAGATCGGCATCGGCGCTCAATCCGCCCAGCGACGCACTGAAGCTGCTAGTTGCGCTGACACTGAAGCGGTAGAGATCGTCCCGGTCAATGTCTCCCACGAAGTCATTAAACGTTTGCTTCCCACTGAGGATACCAATATCGCGTGCTTGAGGCAGCCTGTTACCGGCACCGTCTGGCGGGATTGCCGCAGGCGTCGCCGACAAGCTCAGGTTGTAGGTGGTGTTGCCGGCAAACTGCTGCACCGCGACCAGGTATTTGCCCGAATTCACAAGAACGTCTATTGCTTCTGGACTGGTATCCGCCGCTGTAGAAGACCCGATCAGCTCATCAACGTCTTCATCAATAACACCATTGCCGTCGGTGTCCTGATAGAGGTACAAATCTGCATCCGCGCTCAGGTTATTCAGCCCCAAAATGACTTGGCTGAACTGGTCAACGCTGAAGCGGTAAACATCAATCGGTTCCGAATCCCCGACAAATCCGCTCACGGTGCGAGTGCCTTTCGAGATGTCCAGATCGCCATCGCCACCCGCACCCGGACCGTTTAGCCCAAAAATATCTAAGAACTGAGGTAATTTCGGGTCATTCAGAAATGCGCTATCAACCATAACTTAATCTCCTGTTTGAAATCAACCTAGCGAATTTCTGGCCATCTAAAAGCTGAATGTGGTTCTGATTGTCCCAACAAAGACATCATCATTATCCCCATCTTGATTCGGAGCCGTCAACCAGATCACCCCCGGAGTAATCGAAATATTGTCCGTCACCTGATACTTATAAAACGCCTCCACATGCAAAGGCAAGTCGTCCTTGAAGAATTGGCCAAACCCCTCCAAATTCGTCAAATAAGGTTGCACCCCCACCAGGACACCGGCGACATTCCCCTCCTTCCCCAAATCCGGAAAAGCCAAACCAATCGCCCCATTCCAAATGTCCCCCCTCACATCTGCGTCCCGCAAATCCACGCGAGTGTACCCAGCCCACCCATTCAACTGCACCCCCGAAGAAATTCGCCACGCCCATTGCAAACCCACCGAATCACTCGTCACCGGCTGCGTCGCACCCACCCGATTTGCCAGCGCCGTACCGGCAAAAGGCGCAGTCCCCGTTTCCAAATGACCGGCACCATTATCAAACCCAAACCTTCCCGGGCCAAAATAAGCGTGATTGTAAGTCACCGCCGCCCCAAATCGCTCACTCGGCGTCCAAGTAATCTGCCCCAAAGCCGCAAAATCGCCCTTAAAAAAGCCATTCCCCGCACTGGGACTGAACCCTTCAGCCGCCAGATAGCCGGCAGTCAACTCCAGCGCCTGACTCAATTTCAAACTCAGCCCAATTCCTTGCCCTCCCCCCAAACGGTAAATCGGGTTTCTCTGGGCAAATGTACTAATAGATCCATTCCCCCCGTCAAAGTTTTCAAAGTAGGGGTTCAGCGTGGGCGTAAAGTCCTCAAAAATGCCGGCATTGGCAGCTACGAAAACCCTTGCCCTGTCACCCAGCGGGAATTGATACTCCAGCGTGTCCAGGATAACCTGGTTGCCGGTATCCCCAAACACTTGATGCGTCTGGAACCCCTCAGACGTGCCGGTGGGAAAAGCTATCCCCTGGTTAATATTCGTGTGGTCTAAAGCAGTGCTGTTCCCCACCTGTAGCCGAGTGACCAGCAAGTCAGATCCCGTGAAACTCGTATTCAAATTCAGGCGCACCCTCTGCTGCAACACCGGCACGCTGCGGCTCCCACTCCCAATCCCATCCGTGGCGGCAAAAATCGCCTCACCCGTCAGCTTAGTCGTGGTGGAAAATTGGTTCGCTTCCAGTTCCGCCGTTCGCGCTTCTAGGACATCCGTGCGCCCTCGCAGCGTAGCCAGTTCCGCCTGAAATTCCTCCAGCAGCCGGTTCAGCGTTGCTAAATCTTGTTTGGTAGCCAAATTTGAAGTGTCAACCCTGCTAATCAGCTGAGTTATCCTCTCCAAACAGGCATTTAAACCGGCAGCAAACTCATATCGCGTCATCGCCCGATTCCCCCGGAATGTCCCATCCGGGTATCCCGCGATACACCCGTAGCGCTCCACCAGATTCTGCAGCGCCTGGAACGCCCAGTCTGTGGGCTGCACGTCAGACAGCTGCGAGACAGACGTCACTTGAGCCATTGGATCGCTGTCCGCACTTTCCCCTTCCAGGTCCGACACCGGCGCGGGGTTGCCGGTGTCTCCCGCACTGAGCTCCAGAGGCGAACTCACCTCCCTCACCGCTTCTCCTGCGGGCCCATCTACAGCCCTTTGCCCCTCCTGGGACATTGCATCCTCTGCAGCAACCGGCAGCGCAGAAACCAAAACCGCTGCACCCACAATTGCTGGACTTGTCAGCCAAGACATCCAGCCAGATTTGGCCATCTTTGCACTCCTCACCTCAAACCACAGTCTCCTTTAGCCTTTCCAATCCAGACTTGGCACCGGGATTGATAAGCTAAAGCTATCACACTATTACTATTGCATAATTTTTTTTTATAAATATTAAGAATTATTAATTATTTTCCGTCAGGACTGTAAACGGCGACAGGGAGAGGCCGCAAACATTTGCATGAGATAAATTCCGTTAAATTGCATTGCAATATTGAGGGCGGGGGCAGAGGTGTTCTCCCAGATAAGTGATTGCTGTGCGGCAAAAGCAGTCTCGGCCATTTAATAACTAATCAACCGGCACTCATCTGCACGACTTCCAACCCAAGGCGTAGGACAGGCGTCTCGCCTGTCCTTGGTGGGCCCTCAAGGCGCACGAACCGGCGGACAACCTGTCCCGAATTGGCCAAACCCAGGCGTCTGGGCACAGGCGAGACGCCTGTGTTACGCCATATATCCCTCCAGACGTAGGACAGGCGTCCCGCCTGTCCAAGGTGGGCACAGGCGCTCTGGCCTGTGGGACGCCATATATCCCTCAAGGTGCGCGAACCGGCGGACAACCTGTCCCGAATTGGCCAAACCCAGGCGTCTGGGCACAGGCGAGACGCCTGTGTTACGCCATATATCCCTCCAGACGTAGGACAGGCATCCCGCCTGTCCAAGGTGGGCACAGGCGAGACGCCTGTGCTACGCCATATTTTGGAATACCGCACCTATCTGCGCCGAATAAGCGCGACTGTCGAAAAAACTGGGGTTCTCCTGCATTCTTCGCACAATCCGCTCCCGCCAGTGCGATCGCAACTCCCGATTGCAACCCAGCGCCACACTCAACCGAATATACTCCTCTTCCCCACCGGCAATCAAATCAAACAGCCCCAGCGATCGCAGCAGCGCCGCTCCCTGTCTCGCCCGCAAACAATTCCCATCCATCACCACAACCGGCATCCCAACCTCTAGCGGATCGGCGGTGGAATTTGCACCGGCATACGGATAGGAATCCAGATAAACATCCGCCAGCCTCAACACCGCTTTCACCTGCGCGCGACTCGGCAAAGCCTGCAGCAAAATCAGCCGGCTGCTCCCCACCCCATACTTCTCCAGTATAGCACGCATCTTCCTCACAAAAGGCATCTTGCTATAAGAATTAGACCAAGTGGGGCTGAAGGGATACAGCACCAGCACAGAATCAGGCACCGCTGCTAGAATTTTCGCCCAAGTCTCCCTGACTTCTGGTATAATCTTCAGCAGATTTGCCCCGGAAATAAACGCCACCGCCCTCTCAGGAATCCCCAAGCTTTGCCTGTCAGGGTTAATCCCCGCCACCTCTGGCTGTATGCTATAATTGAAACAAAAACCAGTGCCATCAACTGTTACCAGCTTCTCGCGATAGTGCTCTTGCGCCCCCTGTGCCGGTTCAGTCAGACTCCCAGAAATATAGTAATCCATGTGGCGCATGCCGGTGGTGACAGGGGAGGCAAAATAGGTCGCCTGCACCCGCGCCAGCCGGTGCAGCGCCAGTAAAATGATATTTTGAGCCGCATTTGTCACAATTGAACCCACAAACAGGATATCCAAATCATCCCCCCGAATCATCTCCACTTGAGCGCGGAGGTCTTTCGGTAGCACAACCAGTTTGTCCGCCCGACTCTGGCAATATTTCTCCACCGGCTCACCCGTGACATTCAGGACATAGAGCACAATCTCAAATTTGTCTCTGTCCAGATGCTCGAACACCGGCACAGTCGTGAACGTCTCGGAAAGGGGAGCGAAATTCGCCTTGAGAACCCCCAGACGAATTTTAGTCCTGCCGGCAGGACGCTCCGCAAACACCCACTCAATCTGGTGCCCCCCAAGTTTCAATATCAATTCTAGCATATCCCCCCGCTGCGTGTAAATCTCCTTGAGGTTATTTGTGCTAAAATATAAAGGCACAAAGTTAACCGTATCCGCGAACAATAAGGCCACACGCCGCCAGACGGGGGAGTTGGGATTGCTGAGGAACCGGCTGTGAATCAAATCGACTAATCGCTGCATGTAGGTGCAGTAACGTTCCACCTCTCCCACCTCCTTAAAATAAGTTGGGAAGGAGAACATAAACGCCAGCAAGTCGCTGACTAACCACTGGGGGACAGAAATTCGATCGCACTGCAACGGCAATTCATCCGCACGCCGGTACAGCATTGCTGCCAGCAGGTACTGAATCGCCTGTGGCGCATCAAATCCTTTCGCCACTTGCGCCGCTAACTCACCGGCACATAACTCCTCGGCATAACTCAGCTGTTCATCCCTCACACCGCAAGTAACCAACATTTGATGGGCTTTTCCCGCATAACCCATCCAGGCATTTTTCAGATTATCCCCTGCAGTCGCCAGCCAAAAATCTGCCAGCTGTCGGCGTGCTTGTCGCAACTCATCTAGCGCGGATTCCGGCGAGGGATAACTCTGATATTTACTCGCGCAACCCGACACCCAACTGAGGAATTGCGGAGAATCTGGATTCAGACTAGCTTTAATTGTCTCGCGATGCAATAATAGAGACAGGCGCTCTAATTGCCAATCCTCCTGCTGCGGTAACTCCGGAGAAACTCCGCTCGGCAAGTCAGCCGCTCCCTCTAATTGACTCAGCAGCTCAAAATATTCGGGAGACGAGACATGTAGCAGTTGAATCAGCGGATGGCTCACCGGCAACCCTCTCAGAAGTTTTGGGTCATAGATAGAATTGAGCGTGTCTTTTATCTCTCTCTCATTCTCGCCACTGAATCTAACCGGCATCTTGAGTTTTCCCCTGACAAGCGCTAAAATTTTAGAGGGAGATTCCAGCCAAGCATTCAAACTCACCAGCAGACACTTGTGGGAGTGCCGGTGATAGAAATCAAGGACGTGCCGGTTGTAGAATTTCCACGCCCGCAAGGCGGAGTCAGGTCTTTCGTTGAAAAACGGGATGTTTAGCCGTAAAATAGAATCAGCCACATCCCAAGGAGATCGATAGACAAACAGGAAGCGGGCGTCAGGGACGATCTGATTCCAGAAGTCTAGCAGCAAACAGGTGCGGGGATCTTTCCACCCCCAAATCCCCGGAGAGTTTTGCCGGCATTCGACTAATCGCTCCGCCTGTTCCCTGTAGGTTTCTATCTGCTGCCGGTTCAGCCACTCACTTTCTGTCCACCCCCATTCCGGAAAGCCGATTTCCCCCGCGCGACAGCAAGCTTTTAGAATCGCGCCCTGCAATCCCACAAAATCAACATCTTCAAAGTAACCTTTGGGATTCCCATAGTTCCCTTGCAGGAGTTTGTCTCCCAAATCTATCCCAATCGCTTGCAAAAAGGCAGCTGTCAGGGACGTTCCCGAACGGTGCATGCCGGTGACAATCAGCACTGAGGGCTGGTTTTCTACTTCTGACATTAACTCACTCCCCACGCTTTGTGAGAAACCGACTTTCTTTTAGCAACCCGGTTTCTGGCTACATTCAGCCTTAACTGGCTAACAAGATAGCACAGTTTACCGCAATTGAATGTTAATTTTTGCAAATGTTGGGGGGAGCCGGTTCGGCCAAGCAGCCGAGTGCGGGGCTTGCGGAGTTGGGGAGCGGGGAAAAGGTAGGGCTCGCCACCCCAAAAAATAGAGACGCCACATTCATACCTTCCTACATCTTATCCTCCCTTGGCGCTCTTGGCGTCTTGGCGGTTCATAAATACCGCCTCTCTAACAGCGCTTTCCTAAATTTAACATTTTCTTTATAAAAACCCTTTTAAAACAGCGGGTTTTCTGGGAATATTGGGGAGAAACAGCCCGTGACAAGCGAAATGCGTGTGCTGCGGGGTTTTGGATTGCAGGGACAAAAAATATGGCACTTTTTCAGGGCAGTTCTATAGATGAGCTTCTGACTGGGGGAACCGAAGATGACAGCTTATTTGGCGGTGGCGGAAATGACACCCTAGATGGGGGTGCGGGAGATGACAGCTTAGTTGCGGATGGCACAAGCACCTTTTTGGGCGGGGATGGCAATGACACACTCGTCAGCACCGGCACCAACAGCACCTTACAGGGCGGAGGGGATGACGATACCTACATCCTGCTTGACACCGGCACAGGCAACCAGATAGACGATACAGCAGGAACCGATATTCTGATCCTGCAAGACAGCACCGGCACTCCCATCACCCTATCTTTAAATCTGCAGGAAAATTCCACCGGCACCGCACGCCAGGGAACCAGCTTGCTGATAGACTTGAACAGAGACGGAGTGGCTTCCCCGACGGATGACTTGACAATCTTAAACGTCTTCACCGAGGGCGAAACAACTGCCGGTGCCGGTTTCATTGAAACTGTGGGGAATCTCACAGAGAGCGAACTTCTCACGCTGGTAGATACAAACATAACGGCGGGGACAGATTCTGGGGGCACAACCTCAACTTCCGCCACAGAAGGTGACGACAGCATTGTCGGAACCAGTGGGGATGATACCCTCGCCGGCAATGGTGGGAACGACACCATTTTGGGGAATGCCGGCAGTGACACGATAGACGGCGGGGATGGAAATGACAGCATCAGCGGCGATGCCGGCGATGACAGTCTGCTTGGCGGTGCCGGTGATGATACCATCAGTGGCGGCACAGGTGCGGATACGGCGGATGGGGGTGCCGGCAGCGATCTGGTTTCTGCCACCGGCAGTTCTTCCATATCCGGCGGCGACGACGGCGACACCCTCAATGGCATCCAAGGCAATAATACCCTCGATGGCGGCGAGGGCAATGATAGCATTCAAGCCGGTGTCGGGGGCTCCAGTGCCAGCAACTTTGGCAGCTTCCTCTTCGGGGGTGCGGGAGACGACACCTACAGCTTGACGGCAGGTGGCAATCTGATTCAAGATACTGCCGGCACGGATACCCTCATCCTGCTAGACGCCAACGAAAACATCACCCCCTCACAGGACCTGCTGCGGCGTCTCGGCAATGACTTGACGATTGACTTCAACGCTGACGGGGTGCCTTTTGCAAGCTTCGATTTGGTCATTTTAGACTACTTTGCCGACACGCAGAACGCAGCCGGTGCCGGGTTTGTCGAAACGGTGGGCAACCTGAATGGCAGCGATATCCTCACCAGTATACAGCCCACACCGACAGCGACTGCCGCCACTGACGGTGACGACACGATTTTTGGCAGCAGTGCGGATGACACCCTCAGCGGGGGTGCCGGGAATGACATCCTTTCTGATATCGGCGGCGATAACACCCTGACGGGCGGCGATGGGGATGACGTGCTCTCCGGCGGGTATGGGAATGACACCCTGCTTGGGGAGATCGGCAATGACTTGCTGCGGGGTTGGAAAGGAGATGATAGCCTCGATGGCGGCGAGGGAGACGACACCCTGCTTGGGGGTGCCGGTGCGGATAGTCTCAGTGGGGGTGCCGGTGCGGATAGCCTTTCGGGTATCGGCAGCAACAATACTTTAGACGGCGGCGACGGCGATGACACGCTGGAAGCCACCGCCAATCCTAACAGCAGCCGTAACACCAACAACATCCTCCGGGGGGGCGCGGGAGGCGACACCTACAGCATTTTCGCAGGAGTTGGGGCTCAGATTGAAGATACGGAAGGTGAGGATACGCTCAACCTCCTAGACAGCGCCGGCGCATCCATCACCCTGTCTTTCAATCAATTGCTGCGCCAAGGTGCCAACTTACAGATCGACCTCAACTCTGATGGAGTGGCTAGCTCAGCGGATGATTTGCTGATTGTAGACTTCTTTGCAGCAGATGATACGATTGCCGGTGCCGGCTTTATCGAAACCGTGGGCAACCTCTCAGGAGATGAAATTCTCGCCAATGTCACCCTCTCTGGCGGCACCGGCACAGACACCACCACCGGCGGCACCGGCACAGACACCACCACCGGCGGCACCGGCACAGACACCACCACCGGCGGCACCGGCGGCACCGGCACAGACACCACCACCGGCGGCACCGGCACAGACACCACCACCGGCGGCACCGGCACAGACACCACCACCGGCGGCACCGGCACAGATACCACCACCGGCGGCACGGTTATTCCGGTTGGAGGCACCGGCACCGACACCACCACCGGCGGCACTGGCACAGACACCACCTCTGGCAGCACCGGCAGCGACACCACCCAAGGGACCAGCGTCACCTTTACCCCCCCCAGCAACAGTCAGGCTGTTGCTGTTACAGGAACCGACAGCACCGACAGTCTAACTGGCAGTGACGCTGCGGACAATATCCGGGGCAACCAGGGAAATGACTTCCTGCTGGGGTTGCTGGGAGATGATATCCTGTTTGGCGGTGACGGAGACGACTTTATCAGTTGCAACCAGGGCAATGACTTCGCCGATGGGGGTGCCGGCAGCGATACAGTCCTTGGCGGAAAAGAAATTGACACCCTCCTGGGCGGCAGCGGCGATGACATCATGCTGGGGAATCTGGACGCCGATACCCTTTCTGGGGGCGATGGCAGCGACACCCTTAACGGCAACCAAGGCAACGACTACGTGGATGGGGGTGACGGCAGCGATGTCTTGTTTGGAGGGCAGGATAATGATATCCTGTTTGGGAACCTTGGCGACGATACTGTCCTGGGCAATTTGGGAATTGATACTGTTTTGGGCGGCGACGGTGACGACTTACTGTTCGGCAATCAAGGCGATGACAGTCTTGATGGCGGCACCGGCAGCGACACCCTCGGCGGCGGCAAAGACAGCGACACCTTCACCGGCGGCGCTGGCAACGACTTCCTCAGCGGCGATCTTGGCAACGATCGCCTGATTGGTGTCGATCCCAATGCCGCCAGTCCGGGAATCGGCGAAATTGACACCCTCATCGGCGGTGCCGGTGCCGATACCTTCGTGCTGGGAGATGGCAGCCAAGCCTACTACAATGATGGCAATAATGCCGGTGCCGGTTTGAATGATTACGCTTTGATTGTTGACTTTGACGTCATCGAGGATGTCTTCGTGCTGCGCGGCAGTGGCTCTAATTATTTACTGCTAGCCTCCCCACTGGCAAACGCACCTGGCACAGCGATTTTCCAGACAGGTGCCGGTGAGAATGAACTGATTGCTATCGTGCAAGGGGCTGACAGCCTCAATCTTGACGCCAGCTACTTTACGTTTCTCTAACCCCTAGCTTTTTCCTGGTTCCCAGACTCCGCCTGGGAACGCCTGAAAGGAGGCAAGGGAGGCCGGAATGTAGGTTTCCTAAATGCTTACTGCTATATAGACGTAGGGCAGCGTCTGGCTGCCCTGAAGGTCTAATGTTCTAACCTAAGTTCATACTGCTATATCACAGGATAAGCTAAAATCCCCCCTCAAAATAAAATTCTGTGACGGGAGAGGTCAGGCTTGTTGCAACAGCCGGCGCGTGTCCGAGCTCAGAACTCGAATGATGGACCTCAGCGCTCGAATGATGGACCTCAGCGCTCGAATGATAGACCTCAGCGCTCGAATGATGTGCCTCAGCGCTCGAATGATGTACCTCAGCGCTCGAATGATGTACCTCAGCGCTCGAATGATGTACCTCGGAACTCGAACGATGGACCTTTTGGGAGGAACCGCCGTTCCCCCCAGCGGAACAATCTCGGCAGGAGCTCGTCGTGTGGGGGCGCGGCATAACGCGCTTACGCGCGTGCATAGCCCACTCCGCCCCCGCCGGCAAGGGACTGAGAAACCCGGTTTCTTAAAGAAACCGGGTTTCTGGCATGTACTTCATCCAACTGAGAACCGCTATATTTATAGCTGCAACTGCCGAATCAGATCGAGCGCCTTTTGGTAAAAATCTTTCCTTCCCTGTTGCTGAAAAATCTCTGCGGCTTTCTGGAAATCTTCAAGTGCCTTTTGCTTCTCTCCCAGCTGCCGGTGGGAATTCCCCCGGTTGACGTAGGCACCGGCATAATCGGGAATCAGACGAATCGCTTCATCGTAATCGGCTATCGCTTCCTGATACTTTTCCAGCTTGCGGCGGACATTTCCCCGGTTGTTGTAGGCGTAAGCGTAGCTGGGATTGAGGCGAATCGCTTCATTGTAATCCGAGATCGCGCCCTGATAGTCTTTCAAGTTAAAGCGAGCCACCCCCCGGTTGTTGTAGGCATAGGCGTAGTTAGGATTGAGGCGAATCGCTTCATCGTAATCGGATATCGCGCCCTGATAGTCTTTCTGCTCGTAACGGGCGTTCCCCCGGTTATTGTAGGCATAGTCATAGTTGGGATTGAGGCGAATCGCCTCACTGTAATCGGAGATCGCCGGCTGATAGTCTTTCAGGTTAAAGCGAGCCACCCCCCGGTTGTTATAAGCTTCCGCCAAATTGGGATTGAGGCGAATCGCTTCCCTATAATCGGCGAGCGCCGCTTGATAGTCTTTCAACTCTGAGCGAGCCAGCCCCCGGCTATTGTAAACACCGGCATCGTTAGGATTGAGGCGAATCGCTTCATTATAATCCGAGATGGCTTCCTGATACTCTTGCCGTTGGCTGCGGGCAAACCCCCGGTAGAAGTAAACTGCAGCACTATTGGGATTCAGCCGCAACACCTGGCTAAAATCTCCAATCGCAGCCAAGTAATTCTCCAGCTGTAAGTAAGCCTCCGCCCGCCGGTAAAACGCCTCAAAACTATTCGGATTGCTCTCCAAAGCTTTGCTGTACTCAGCGACAGCTTCCGGGTACTTGCCCGCCTTCGCCAATTGCTGCCCACGGCTGACAAAATCCTCCACCGGCACAATATTGCTGGGGGGCACCCAATTAATTTTATCCGCCAAAAAGGTTTGCAGCGGAATCCCCAAGCCAGACACTTCTCCCGCGTTCCCCTCCGAAGTGAAACGCCCGTTCACCCCCACCACGCGAGCGTTGGCGTCCAGCACCGGCCCGCCAGAAATCCCCGGAGTTGCCGGATTGTCGTGAGCTAGAGTGTAGCCTTTTTCTGCCTTTTGCGCTATACTGGTAATGTTAGCAATCAAAAACTGGTAGGTGGGTTCCGGAATGCCCGGTATGGGGTCAGCCCAACCGGCCAGATAAACCGCCTGCCCTTGCGCCAGTTCCGCAGAGTTTCCCAGTGGCGCAGTCGGGTAGTTTTCGTCGCTGGCAAACTGCAGCACCCCCACATCCACATCTGCCAGATATCTGACTTGGCTGTAGGGAACGAGATATTTCTTGCCATCGGGCGCTGTGATTTGGTAATCTCCCTCTGTATAGATGACGTGCCGGTTGGTTAGCACAGAGTAAGTCTTGCCATTGCGCTCAAAAATCACCCCAGAGCCGGTTTCTGGCCCGTCGATGCGCACCGTAAACGCTTTGGCTTTAGCGGCAACCTCCGAAGGCTCTAGCGCCACGGCCATCTGAGGCTGCACCAGGGCAACTGTCGCCGCCGCACCTATCAGCGCTGCCGGCAATCCATAGAGAAAGTTCATAATTTGACCGTCAACCTAACCTCTTGTATTATCTCACTCACCCGCCAAGAATTACAAGGCTGCATCTTATTTACCGGTGGGGGACCTCTGGTTCCGAGATGTTTCAAACCCGCGCCGCCTTTCCCTCGCCCCCGCGCCGCCAAGGGAGCCGGTGAGGCTGGGCGATCTCGCAGCGGCGACTGGGAGTGTCCCGATTTGCGAATTGGGCGGTTAAAATGCACCGTGTGTTTGCTGGAGAGCAACTCTTGAAAGCCTTGTTTTGCGGGGAAAGTTTGATGAGCCGCTATTTATAAGATAATGTTGGCGTGCTTGATAGGGGGTTTTACCCCACCCCCACCCCCTCCCCGTTAACGGGGAGGGGAGCTTTCTGGGAACCCTTGTCCCCCCTTTCCTCATCTTTCCTGCAAAAAAAACCGGGCATATTTTGAGAGTCTCGCTATACTCTTAGCCCGCGCAGGCGGGCTTTGTCTGTATAGCCGCGATTTACAATCGCCAGGAAACCCGGCTAATCGCCGACGAACTAGCTGTAGGTCTTCCCCCACATCAACTCGCCAACAGTCTCTTTATAATCCCAAGTTTAGACAGATATAGCGCGCCTAAATCCTTCGCGTAAATTTAAGGAACCCGGTCTCTTAAAGAAACCGGGTTTCTGGGCCCCCAGACGTTGCGCAAATCATGGAGAGCTGCTATAATTTTTTATTGCTGAAAAGGCGTTCATATAGCCTTTTAAAATCCCTACTCCGGGCAGGCAAAATCCAAAATGTATAAGACTGCCGTGAATTAAGGCGCGTTCCGCACTCCCAGGGCAGTCAAACGCCACTTGTGGGACACGAGTCTGTCCCGGAGCTGGAGAGGGGTCGATCCAGTCCGTCTCCAAGACGCCGGACAGGCGTCCCGCCGGTTCAGTCCCTCTCCCAGACGCCGGACAGGCGTCGCGCCGGTTCAGTCCCTCTCCCAGACGTAGGCGTCCCGCCTGTCCTAAAATCAGCGATTGCGAGAAACCTGTAAATAGTCTAAAATAAGAAATCCCTAAAAACATCCCTGTGTGAGGGGAGCGCTAAAGCCTACTGGGACAGTCCGGACGTGGCAGATGGTTTGGCAGATTTGCAAAAGACACCAGCAGAGAGCACCGGCATCGGGAAAACAGCCGGTTCACCCCCGAAAAACCCCCGTGGATTAGAGCCAGCAGTGGCTCAAGGCACCGGCGGGGTGCCGGCAGCCGCTCACCTGTGCTATTAAGGAGACAGGGAGCGAACGGCGCGGCAACTGTACAGTGATGGTCAGGGGGGAGGGGATGGGGTGCGCTACCCTTAGAGTTGCGGCAAATATAAATACTGCTTACCACCAACTCAAGGATTTTCCTCAAGGTTAATACAGTGGCAGGAATTGCCGGCAGAACGCCACAGCAATCATCGGGGGGTAAAATTTAACCTATCGAGTGTTCCTGGAGTTCTCGCACGCCTTGTTCGCCGGGGTTTAAGGAGGTTTGGGAGTAATGGCAGAGCTCAAGCTGCGCCTGCAAATTGAGGGAAAGATAGAAAGAACGGTTACGGTGGATCGGGATGAATTTAAGATAGGGCGCTCGCCGGAATGCGATTTACAGTTGCCACTGGCGGCGATTTCCCGGTGTCACGCCCGCTTTATGAAAACAGCTGCCGGAGAGTGGACAGTTGAGGATCTGGGGAGCAAAAACGGTACGCTGCTCAACGATCGCCTGGTCACCTCCCCTCAAAAGGTGAGCCACGGCGACGTTGTTCAGCTGGGGAATATTGGGCTGAATGTTATTTTCTCCAGCCGTCCAGAAACCCAGACGCCTTGGCCCCCTCCCTTTCGCAGCAAGAGCCCACCGCAGATGACAACCGCCAGTCCCGGAATGACCATCCTCCGCAATGCCAAAGAGCTGCAACAGCAGTGGATACGGGCTGGGGAACAGGGGAATGGGGCTAGCAACCAGGAAAAAGCCATTGCCCGCCTGAAAGACCTTGTAGATATCGCCAAAGGTCTGAACTCTGCTGAATCGATAGAAGCGATTTTCTCCCAAGTCCAGAAAGTCGTTTTCCGCGAACTCAGCTGTATCGACCGGCTGGCCCTGTTAATCGACATCAGCGGGACAGGCAAACTGGAATTGCTCAACGCCGCCGCCAGAGATGCCTCTCAACAGAAGAATCTCGCCGCTGATGGGAGTTGGATTAGCCGCACCATCTGCCAAAAAGTATTCTCCGAAAAAGTGGCCATCCAAACGGCTGACGCGCAGACAGACGAGCGGTTTGATGGAGAAGAGAGCATTTTATTCAAAGGCATTCACAGCGCGATGGCGGTCCCTCTGTGGGATGAAAATAAAGTGGCCGGCGTACTTTATGCCGACGCCCAACTTTACAGCAGCGATTCCGCCGAGAGAGCAGAAGAAGATTTAAGCTTTTTTTCCGCCTTAGCCAACCTTGTCGCTTCCAGCGTGCAGCGCTGGCTGCTCTCGCGCAAACTCAGAGATGAAGAAACCATCCGCCACAAGCTAGAGCGCTATCACTCTCCAAGCGTTGTGCAGCAGCTGATTGCCGCAGGAGCCTTGGAAAACGGTCGCCTGCCTCCTGTAGAAGGTGAAATCAGCATCCTGTTTGCCGATATCGTGGGCTTTACCGCACTTTCCGAACGGCTCACTCCGTCGCAGATTGCCGAATTGCTCAATGATTTATTCGAGGAAATGCTCTACGAAGTTTTTGCCCAAGGCGGCACGCTCGATAAATTTATCGGCGACTGCATCATGGCATTTTTTGGCGCTCCCGAATCCCAGCCGGATCACGCCGAACGCGCCGTCGCAGCCGCCAAAGGAATGCTCGACCGGCTCGAAAGACTTAACGACAGTCACGCCTTGCGCGAACCCCTGCAATTGCGGATTGCCATCAACAGCGGCAAAGCCGTCATTGGCGATGTCGGAAGCTCTCAGCGTGTGGACTACACCGTCTTGGGCGCGACGGTTAATCTCGCTTCCCGCATGGAAGGAATCTGTCCCCCCGGTGAGTGTGCGATCAGCGAAGCAACCTATCAGTTGCTGCTAGCGCCTCAAGACTTTCAGCCGGCGGGAGAGCACCGTTTCAAAGGAATTGACCGGCCAGTTATAGTTTACCAGACCCAGAGAAATACATAGCCACAAGAAACAGAAAAAACCGGGTCAAGAAACCGGGTTTCGCCGAAGTTACCCGGTTTCTGGGATGACCTCAACCGAAAGTTGAGCTATTCCAGCCCCACATCGAACCCTTGGCATCCGCAAACTCGATGTAGACGCGATTGGGCTCCACTCCCAGCGCCTCCTTAATTTGCTGGCAAAAATCCTGGCTCATGGCCTTCGTTTGCGCCGGACTCATGCTGCCAATACTCTTAATTTCCACATAGCACACCGGCTCCGCCGTGCCGGCAAACGTCATGGCCACCTCCGGCTCAAAAGCCGTCATCACATAGGACTCCGGCTTGCCCAGATGCTGGGCCAACTTAGCCGACAGGCTTTTCAGCAGCCCCTCAACAGCAGATTTCTCAGGAGCGGACACAGAGGTTTGAACTTTGATCAGAGGCATAGGTTAATCCTGGAGAGTCTGCAACAAACCCGGTTTCTCAATTCTAAACTTTGCCAGCCACTCGCCAGCAGCGACGCCCGATCAGCCGCCGTAATTCCAGCCGGTGCTTTCCAGCAATAGGGGCTCGCCCTCCCGGTGGACACCGGCAGCAATCACCTCACCCACATACACCGTGTGATCCCCATGCTCAACCGAGCCCACCACCCTGCACTCCACATAGCCCAGGGAGTCCGAGATAATCGGACAGCCGGTTTCCTCTCCCCGGTAGAATTGCACGTCCCCGAACTTATCCCCCACCCAGCGCTGCGGCTGAAAGAATTTCTTCGCCAGCTCCTTCTGTCCCGCTTCCAAAAAGCTGAGCGCGAAAACCCCACTCGCCTTAATCATCGCGTGGGACCTGCTGTCCTGCTTCACGCAATTCACAACCAGAGGCGGCTTAAAGGAACCCTGCATTATCCAGCTTGCCGTGAAGCCGTTAATATCTTCCCCATCCTTAACGCCACAGATATAGATTCCGTGGGGAATCTTGCGCAGTAAAGTCTTTTTCGCTTGTTCGTCCAGCATGGGTAAAGCACTCCGACAGTACACCGATCAGTGTATACCAATTCCTTTGCACATGGCAACCTCAACCTGTGACAGCTGAGAAACCGGGTTTGTGAAAGAAACCCGGTTTCTGGTCCGGCACACTCCCGCCTCAGCCGGCACGCACCAAGCTAGAGTCCGCCATTTCACCCCGCGCTCCTCAGCGTCTCTCTTTGCTAAAGATGTCTTTGAAAATGTCTGTGACGTCCTCTTCCTTGTAATCCTTAAACTCACCGGCATCAAACCAGATGCCATAGCAGACCGGGCATTTCTCGTACCAAATGTGAGGCTGGTTGAGGTCAACCATTTTCGTCATTTTCGTGTGACATTTTGGGCAGTTGATATCTCCCATTTCATTGTACTTACTGCCGGTTTTGGGGTCGCCAATGTCCAAACTCTCAGATCCCTCAATTTTCTTGAGCGTCTGAGCCTCCAGGGAATCAAACCAAATCCCTTTGCAGTTCCCGCAGCGGTCTACTTCGATATTTGCGTACAGGACCGCTTCTAAACTCCCCGCGCACTTCGGGCATGTCATTTGGCTCATTTTGCTATTCCTGTGAATCTAAACAAACTTGAGTTAATGCAGATGGGAATAGTTTATCAGCTCTCGCGGGAGAGCGGGCGGAACAGGTGCGAGTGTTCCGGATGGTAGAGGCGAGAGCGCGCCGGCACCTCCCCCAGTGCGGGGCTAATCGCGTAAAGCGTTGTCCGGACCAGCTTTTCCAGCTTCGTTTTCGCCGCCATTTCCTGTAGGGGGACCAGCCAAATTTTCTCATCAGGCCACCCCAGCCGGTAGCAAATGGCCACCGGCATCTCAGCCGGGTAGTGCTGCATCAGCTTCTCCTGCGCCTCTCCCACATGACGGGCGCTCAGGTACAGGCACAAACTCGCCCGGTGCGCCGCCAGACTGGCCAATTCCTCCGTATCCGGGACGCCGGTGCGACCCGCAATCCGCGTCAGGATAATCGTCTGCACCACACCCGGAACAGTCAGCTCAACTTTCAGCTTAGCCGCCGCCGCCTGAAACGCACTAATTCCCGGGATCACCTCAAACGGAATCCCTGCTTCCCCCAGCGCTTGCATTTGCTCGTGAACCGCGCCGTAGAGACTGGGGTCTCCGGAGTGCAGCCGCACCACGGACTGGTTAGCTCGCACCCGTTCCAGCATCACCGGCAGGATCTCTTCGAGAGTTTTATTCGCCGTCCTAATAATTTCCGCATCCGCACGAACCCCCTGCAAAATCTGCTCAGGAACCAGCGAGTCCGCAAATAAAATCACATCAGCCCGCTCCAGGATTTTTTGAGCCTTAACCGTCAGCAAATCCGGATCGCCCGGGCCGGCACCCACAATGTAGACTGCCGGTGCCAGGAAAAGTTCTTGATTTTTATTTGACTTTGAATTTTGAGTCTTCAATCTGTTTTCTTCTCCCCTGGCGTGCAGTCTTATCAATCGCGCTTATAACTCATATCTCTGAGTTTTGTCAAACAGGTGGCTGAAATGAGCGTGGCATTTTTTAATCGCTGCTAAAGGCGAATTATATCCTGACGGACTGGCTGCTGCTGCGAAGCATGAGGCATGCACTTGGATATTGACAAATTTTAGAATTTATGCGTGTCGCAAATGCACCTGCAATTTGTGCCGTTTCGGCCATCGCTGTCCAGGGGTTAACCGCCCCGGTGAGCGCCAGTCCAAATTCCCCATTTCCCCCACCGGCACTAGAGGCGGACAGCTTTATAGTCCAGCCCCTTTCTGCGGCCACACCCGCAGAACTTGTGTCGCTCGCCCCACCGGCAATCGTTGGGGGCGCACAAACGCCGGCATCAGCCTACGGAACGCAAGATAGCACTGAAATTGGCAATTATCAAGACCCCCTGAAGTATATCGCGCTTCCAGCCCCCCGGAGCGGAACGGGAGCCAGCCGCGCCATGTCACCAGGAGCTGATTTCCTGATTCCGGCGGCTGTCGCGCCGGAGTGGGGAGATCCCCTAGACTTTATTGTCCAGCCGAGAGTGGGGGCGGCAGCGGTTTCCGCCGCGCCGGTGATGCCACCGCCGGCATACGCCAGCAGCGCCCAGTTGCTCAAGCCGCTGCCGCAACAGCCGGTTGGAATGGCCACTGCTGCCGGTGCTTCCAGCAATCTCGCCCAAAATCTGGTCGCTATGGGGCAGGCACCTGTTAGCCTTTTGCCAGAAGTCCCTCCCCCACCCCCCTCTGCCCAGCCGGCGCAAAACCAGCCGCCTCCAGGAGCGACACCCTCCCCACAGCCGGCGCAAAACCAGCCCGCCAGCGCCATACCCTCCCAACAGGAAATTGAAAAAATACTCAATCAGCTGGATGGTCTCCAAGACAGAAAAATCGATTTTGCCGACCTTTACAAAGGTTCGCCCGGGCTGACAGTCGCCAACCCTTCCGGATTTGGCGCAGATAACAACACCGGCTATATCGGTGTCGGCTTTCAATCGCGAGTCCGATATGCCGACGCTCTGGATGGGGGCACAGTTCTGGGAGCAGGTTTTGGCGATGCCGTCAAATCCGTGGGTGTAGAAGTTTCCTACACACTGGCCAGCATTACTGGAGGAAATACCGAGTTTGGCAGAGGCGGATTAAACCTCAAAGTTCACCGCCAGTTCCCGCAAGACTGGGCGGTAGCAGTCGGCTGGAATGGCTTTTTAAATATTGGGGCAAATGACGTTACCAACTCCTTCTATGGAGTAGCTACCAAAGTTTTCCGGCTGCGAGAAGATATCAACTCCTCCTTCAGCCGGGTGGCTGTCACCGCCGGCTTGGGCAATGGCCAATTCCGTTCAGAGGAAGACATCGCCAATGACAGGAGCGCGGTCAACCTGTTTGGCAGTGTAGCCGTCCGGGCGGCTGAACCTGTCAGTTTAATTGCCGAATGGACAGGACAGGACTTAACGCTGGGGGCTTCGATTGTTCCGTTCAAAAACGTTCCCGTGGCGATTACTCCCGCGCTCCGCGACGTTGCCGGTGCTGGAGACGGGGCCCGGTTTGTGATCGGCGTCGGGTACTCATTCAATTTTTAAGTGTTGAAATAGGATAGTTAGTGATGCGCAAAATTCAATCGATCAGTTTGGGAATTGGCATTTATATTGTCACAGTAGCAATAGCAGTTGCTCCTTCAGCTGCCCAGACAGCCGGTCAGCAGTCCGACCACCAGGGACCCAACCTCTGGAACAATCCGGCACCGTTTATTAATCCGGGGCTTTCCAATGTCGGCAATAATGTCGGCAATGGTATTTTTGGAGCAAATGGGACAATCAGCCCCCAGGTTCTCAATGCTGCCACACAGCTTTCCCAACAGCTACAGCAAGCGCTTGCCAACTCGCAAGCTGACAGAGTGAATCTCCTAGTGCAAGAAGCCCTGCAACTTTTAAACGATGTGGATGCCGAGCAGCAGGCTCAGCTTAATTCCCTTTTGAGATTTCGGACTTGGTAGGCGTTCAGTTGTCCATTGAACAGATTCCCCTTTGTCAGGAGACAGTAAAATGATACGCTAGCCGAAATATTACGGAATACAGATTTTAATGGCAGCCCCTGCAGGGGGGCTTGCCAGCACTTTTCCGACAGCGTATCAAGCAGATTAATTGTTTTTTAACATTTATCAATTATTTTTGCGCGCCTTATTCATGAGGTAAACTGGCAATTAGGTTGCCTTAAACTATGCAAATTAAATAGAAATATCTTGAGATGGAGACGCCCCTGATTGTCGAGGTCAAACCCTCTGACGTCGTGCAAGATCCCAACCGCCCCTCGGATTACATAGACGACACCAACACAGGCCGGCAGAATGATTTTCGCGGGACTCCTGGCAACGCCGTGCCGCAGCCACTGGCTGAGTTCGAGTTTAAGGCCAAGACGAAGTACAGCTTCTATTTGGAATCGACCTACAACGGCAGGCCGGCGGGCATCCTCTACTCGACGGATTTTCAAAACCTAAACCGCAGGCAGCAGGCCCTCTTTGACGGTGGCATGAGCGGTCTGTCTCAGGGCGGTACGGCCATCCGCTGGGACGATACGGGGATAGTCAAGGCGCTGGAAGAGAGAGACTTCGACGATTTCATCGTCCGTCTTGGGGGTCATTTAGAGTGCCCCTATCAGGGCCAGACCCCGTGCACGCCCTGTTACAAGCTCAAGGAGGGCAGCAGCAACCCTGTAGTGCCGGCACCCTCCAACGTAGTGCCGGCACCTTCCAACCCGTCCCGCCAGTAGGTGCCGGTAAGGGCCACACTGCCGCTGCTTGCTGTCAAGCAGCGGTTTTTGTCTGGGGGGGCTGCCGGTGTCCGTCCCGCCACCGGCAGCCCCCCTGCCAGATGGCTGCCCCAGTCTGGCGAGCCGGCCCCTGAGTCCCAGAATGGGGACAGTCACTTAGTTATTCTTTACAAATAGAATGGCTGTGATAGTATCTGGATGGTTTGAGGCGGCGTCAAGCTGCCAAATGGCGTAAGCCTTGTGGTGGTGGAGGAGTATTTAGGAGTGCCAGATCGCATGTCAGTGAGATGTTCAAACGCTTATGTGCCGCGACCCCAACCTGAACCTATCCGCATTGGGGTGATTGGGGTAGGCAACATGGGACAGCATCACACCCGAGTTCTGAGCTTGTTAAAAGATGTTGATCTAGTGGGTGTAGCCGATATTAATGTCGAACGCGGTTTAAACACTGCCAGCAAGTACCGGATTCGCTTTTTTGAAGATTATCGGGATCTGCTCCCTCATGTGGATGCCGTTTGCATTGCTGTTCCCACGAAACTGCATCACGCAGTGGGGATGGCTTGCCTCCATGCCGGCGTGCACGTATTGATCGAAAAGCCGATAGCTGCCAGTATTGCCGAAGCTGAATCGCTGGTGAATGCGGCAGCTGAAACCGGCTGCATCCTGCAAGTTGGCCACATTGAGCGCTTCAACCCTGCTTTCCAGGAACTCAGTAAGGTGCTCAAGACCGAGGAGTTGCTGGCGTTGGAAGCGCATCGCATGAGTCCTTACTCTAGCCGAGCCAATGATGTGTCTGTGGTTTTGGATCTGATGATCCATGATATTGACTTGCTGCTGGAATTGGCCGGGTCGCCGGTGGTCAAGCTCACAGCCAGCGGCAGCCGCGCTTCCGGATCTGGCTATTTAGATTATGTTACCGCTACCCTTGGCTTGGCCAATGGCATTGTGGCCACTCTCACGGCCAGTAAGGTAACGCATCGCAAACAGCGCCGAATTGTGGCCCATTGCAAAAACTCTTTGACGGAGGCGGATTTTCTCAACAATGAAATCTTGATTCACCGGCAAACGACTGCCAACTACATGACGGATTATGGCCAAGTGCTTTACCGGCAGGACGGTCTGATTGAAAAGGTCTACACGAGCAACATTGAGCCCCTGCACGCCGAGTTGGAACACTTTGTCAGCTGCGTGCGCGGTGGCAATAAACCTTCTGTCGGCGGAGAGCAGGCTCTCAAAGCCCTGCGTTTGGCAAGTGCCATCGAGCTGATGGCGATCGATGGGCAAATCTGGTATCCCCCAGGCCAGGAGCGCAGTCCCTTGAATCCTTCCACGCTCCCTGTCGCCTGATTGAGACAGGCCGCCCTCAGGCTATTTCCGTTTTAATAATTTATATTACTGGTTCGCGTTGCCCCCTTCTCCAGAAGGGGGTTTTGCTCTAAACTCCTCTCACATAAAAACTAACCAAACGGAAGGTATAGCAATAGTCATATTGGGCACGGACATTAATGGCATGACGCATGGGGCATGGCGCATGGGGCATGGCCCATCAGACTGCGAGCAATGCGATGGGGCATCATCGCCCACTGCCCCAATGCCCACTGCCCATGTCCTAACCTAAGTGCATACTGCTATAGCTCATTGGCTGTCGGTGGCCAGTAACCGCTGCGCCAGAGCGGGGCTCAGAGCTTCACTGACAGCGTGATTGCCTGTGGGACTGAGGTGAATGTGGTCGCGGTACAGGGTTTCTGGCTGCTTTTCAGCGTTGAAAAGGGGCAGAAAATCAATATAAGTAATTCTCTGCTGCTCGGCAAACTCTGCCAGACGCCGGCGAGCCTGCTGTTCGTAGTCGCGAGGGCCAGGATTGCCGATTTCCCGCAGCAAGGGGGTCATCAATAGCATAAAATGGCTATTTTTGTCAAGGGCAATTTCCTGAATTTGCCGGATCGCCTGCAAATTGCGACCGGCGCGATCTCCCCCTTCTGCCTGTACCGCTTTTAATTCGTCTGGCACTGGCGTTGCCGGCAGCAAATAGCGGCTGAACACCTCTGCTAGGGCTGAGGGCGGTTTGCGGTCAGGGTAGTTGCGATCTCGCCCCACCGGCAGCGACGTGGGCGCGGTGGCGAACAGGTCATCCGTATTGATCAGCAGCACCACCGCCCGCGCCTCAAAGGTGCCAAACCGCTGCAAATAGGCCAATTCATTGCGCGGCCCCCAAGAGTTGGCCGAAGCGTTGAGGACTTCCACACTGGGGCTGGCGCTTGGGGGAATTTTGCCCCCCTCCGCCGCCAGCAAACTCAGCTGGCGGGCTAACATTGCTGAAATCGTCTCCCCTTGGTCTGTCCACCAGCCCCCATTGGCCACGGAATCCCCCAGCAGCAACACCCGCAGTGCCGGTGCAGTGGGCGCTACTGCAGGGCTGCGCATGGAATACTCGTTGATCTCTATGCGGTTGCCAAACCGGCGAGTGCGCTGGGAAGGCGCTAGCAGATAGCCAATTTCCTCGTCCGCAATATAAATCAGGGGACTGCCAAAGCCCGCGAACAGCCGCAAGCAGGCCTCTAGCGCCAGCACCAATCCAGCTATTACCGCAAGAACTATCATCGCAAACTTCATAGGCTCGTGAATTATATCGCTTGTAGTAAAAGCGCAGTTCCCACAACGCGCGAGTTATATAAGTAAAGGATTTAGGCGTAAATTTCAGGAAAGACCTCTCTGTGCGAGTGCGGGGGCGCTCACCGGCCTGGAGGAAGCCAGCCGCTGGCTCGGGCCAGAGGGCGGAGAGCGAACAGGCCAGCCCTGAAAATCGCCAGCTCTGGTGGCAGCGTTTGAAAGTCCAACTCGCCCGCTTGCGGCTGATGGTCAGTTATAGCGGTTTTGAGGCGGCCTGGAGTGCAGCCGGTGTCTGGGACTGTCCGATTTTTAGAGACGGTGAGCAGTTCTTTTGTATCAATCCCTATGGGGGACTGAAATATAGTAAAGTACAAGTGGCTTCATCTCACCTGCAAAGGAGAGACAGACTGATCGAGGCGTGCCACCCGTTGTGGTGCGTTGAGTGATTTGACAGAATTCTCCTCAAGAAAGCCGGCCCTTTCTAGAAAAGAATTGCGGTGGCCCAAGTGGGAGTGCCGCGACCCCTCTACAGTTAAAATAGAGGTCAGCGCCCTCTCCTGAACCAGCAGGGGCCTGGAGACAGCACTGCGGCCTAGTGCCGGCTGCGTGGTGTGCCAGGAAGGCAGAGCAGTGAAGTCTCGAACTGCACATGCAAGCCCAAAGCTTGAAAAATCCCGCCTCTTCTGGAGGGGGGAGTGTCAATGGCGAGTCCGGATAGTAAACTCGTGGACTTAATTCAGATATTCAAAACAGAGAATCCGATTATTGGCGTCGTGCATTTACTGCCTCTGCCGACTTCTCCCCGCTGGGGGGGCAGCCTGAGAGCGGTTGTGGAGCGAGCGGCACAAGAGGCCACAGCCCTAGCATCCGGTGGCGTAAACGGCATTATCGTTGAGAACTTTTTCGACGCCCCGTTTACCAAGGGGCAAGTCGATCCAGCGGTGGTCAGCGCTATGACGCTGATTGTCCACCAGCTGATGGACTTGCTGACGCTGCCGGTGGGAATCAACGTCTTGCGCAACGACGCCCACAGCGGTTTGGCCATCGCCTCCTGTGTGGGGGCCAAATTCATCCGCGTCAACGTCCTCACCGGCGTCATGGCCACAGACCAGGGCTTAATTGAGGGACAGGCTCACGAGTTGCTGCGCTACCGGCGGGAACTGGGGAGCGATGTCCAAATCCTGGCAGACGTGCTGGTGAAGCACGCTCGCCCCCTGGGCTCCCCCAATCTCACCACAGCCGTGCAAGAGACAATTCAGCGAGGTCTGGCGGATGGGGTGATTCTCTCCGGCTGGGCCACGGGCAGCCCGCCGACTCTGGAAGACCTGGAGCTGGCCAAGGCAGCAGCCCTTGGCACGCCGGTGTTCATCGGCAGCGGTGCCAGCTGGGAAAATATCTCGACCCTGATGGGGGCAGCTGACGGGGTGATTGTCTCCAGTTCCCTGAAGCGGCACGGGCGCATCGAGCAGACGATCGATCCAATTCGAGTCAGCCAGTTCGTGGAAGCGACGCGCCGCTGCTTGGCGGCAAAGACCCAGCCCAAAGCAATTTCCAGTGACAGTTCCCTGGAGGCTGTCCGCAACTGAACTCACCCGTCTGAGCAAAGGAACCTCACCCCCTAACCCCCTCTCCGCTTTTCGGAGAGGGGGGATCGGACAGCAAAATGCCGCAGCTTGTGAGGTGGATTTTGCCTGCCCGGATTTAGGACGGTTGTGGGAACACTTGACAGTAGAGAGAGGACAAGGTAGAAAGAACTTTCTAAAATTTAAAATCTAAACTCTAAACTCTAAAATTGATATGGTTCGCCGACGCAAAACCCCCTGGATTCATCGCTTCTCCCGCCTGCTGATCGCCGCCATAGCAGCAGCCGGTGCTGTGGAAACGGCCTTTCTGACGGTGGTCGAGCTGACCGGCAGCGCCTCTGCTGTCTGCCCCACGAGCGGCTGCGTCCAGGTGCTTTCTAGCTCCTACGGGAAAATATTCGGCTTGCCCCTCACCTTGTTCGGTTTTTTGGCCTACACCGGCATGGGGGTGCTGGCAGTCGCTCCCCTGGCAATTCACCCAGTAAATCAGAAGGAACTCCGCTCCAAGCTGGAAAAACAGACTTGGCCGCTGCTGTTTGCCGGTGGGACGGCAATGGCGATTTTCAGCAGCTACTTGTTCTACCTGCAGGCTTTTGAAATCAAGGCGTTCTGCCCCTACTGCATCGCCTCGGCTGTCTTCTCGCTGTCGCTGTTTGTGCTCAGTTTGACAGGTCGGGAGTGGGAGGATATGGGCCAGCTGTTTTTTAACGGCGTCATTGTGGGCATGGTGACGCTGATTGGCACTTTGGGCCTGTACGCCAGCGCCAAACAGCCGGTGGCAACTCCAGAAGCGACTGCGGCTTCCAATGCGCCCGGACAACTTGGCGAGCCGATTACCACGACCTCGGGTGAGGCAGAAATTGCTTTAGCGCGTCACCTCAAAGAGATAGGCGCTAAGGAGTACGGGGCTTACTGGTGCCCCCACTGCCACGACCAGAAGCAGCTATTCGGCAAAGAAGCGTTTGAACTCCTTGATTACGTCGAGTGCGACCCCAACGGCAAGAACGCCCGTCCCCAGCTGTGCGCGGAGGCGAAAGTCAAAGGCTACCCAACCTGGGAAATCAAAGGCCAGCTGTATCCGGGTGTGTTTTCGCTACAAAAACTGGGCGATATGTCAGGCTACCAGGGTCCGGGCAACTTTAAGAATTTAATCCCTGGGGCGGCAGCGCCCTAAAGGCAAGCAAGGGGCAGAAATTCTAGAATAAGGGTGGATACTCCGGTGACGCTCTCGACTTTTCTTGAGTGAGTGTGAAGTTTTATGGCTGGAACAACTACCGCAGAAGCAATCGAAGCCTTAGCCGCTGAAATTGGCGAAAATATCTATATCGATATCGCCAAGTGGCATCTGTATCTGAGTGACGCTCACCTGCACACGCCTCTCGCCGAACAGCTCTACCCGCTTCTGACGGGTGGCAATCTCGAAGAAGATCGGGTGCTGGAGGTGCTGCAAGGCATCCCGGTGAAACTGGGCGGCGGCAGGCGGGAAGTCCCTCTGGCGGATTTGCTGCCGGTGCAGTGTCAGGTTCAGCTGATGGATATTTTGGAGGAGTGCCAGCGCAAGCTGGGTTAATTTTATTAGAAGCCGGGATTTGGGGATTTGGGGATTGTTGTGTCCCCATTCCCCACGCTTGCTTTCGCGCTAGATATTCTGCATTAAATTTGCCATATGCATCTCTATCCCCGCGTTCCCAGCCTCAGGCTGGGAACGACGTCCTGGAGGCTCTGCCTCTTTCGGGAAGATAAGCAAATTAAAAGCGTAACAGCTTATCTGGCAAACTTCTGGCGCAGGCGGGAGAGGAAGATGTCAATTTCTGGCAGTTTCAGCTGGGTGGCGACTAGGGCGAAGACGCCCAAACCGGCAAGACTGGCGAGACTGAGTTGCAGCAGCTGAATCAGCAGTCCTTCGGTGCCCATCAAGCGCTGTGCGCCCCAGAGTGCGCCCCAGCTGGCCACACCGGCAAGGACGCTGCCGCCGGTTAAGCCGAGGATTGGCCAGCCCCAGGTGTGCCACTGCAAGCCGTTGAGTTTGCGGTCGAGGAGGATTAGGAAGGCGATTGTTGAGATCAGGTTGACAGTGACTGTGGCCAGGACTAGGCCAGGTGCGCCGAAGGGCCCAACGAAGAGGTAATCGAGGACGGCGTTGAGGAAGATGTTGGCGACGCTGACGCGAAAGGGGGTTTCGCCATCGCCCAGGGCGTAAAAGACGCGCACGAGTACGTCGCGCCCGAGATAGACAAACATGCCGGCGGCGTAGGCGATGAGGACGGCGGTGACGAAGCTGGATGCGTCTTTGTTGAAGGCGTAGCGCTCGTAAACGACTCGCACGATGGGGAATGCCAGAACGATCATTAGGGCGCTGAGGGGCAGCATGGTGATGCCGGTGAGGATTAAGCCCTGGCGAATCCGGGTTTTGAGTTCGGGCCAGTCTTTGGGGTCGGCTAGGCGGGAAAAGACGGGCAGCAGGGGGACCAGGAGGACGTTGGAGATGATGCCGAGGGGGGTTTGCACGAGCAAGCCGGCGTAGCCGAGGGCGGCGGCAGCTTGGGGGATGAAGGAGGCAAACCACAAGTCGGTGTAGACGTTGATTTGCAGCATGCCGGAGGAGAAGGTTGCCGGTCCGAGGACGTTGAGGACTTCGCGGACTCCGGGCTGCTGGAAGTCAAACCGCAGGCGCAGGGTGCCCATGCCGGCACGCCACTGGGCACCGACCTGTATGGCCCACTGGAGGATTGCGCCGGCTAGGGTTCCCCAGGCGAGGACTAAACCGCCTAGCATGGCGTATTTGGGGTCGGTAATTTTGGGGCCAAGCTGGAAGGTGAGGATGGCCAGTCCGCCGATGACGGCGGCGCTGGAGAAGAGGGGGCTGATGGAGGGGAGCCAGTATTGATCGGCGGCGTTGAGGGTGCCGAAGCCTATGCCAATCAGGCCGGCGAGCAGGGCCATCGGGGCCATGATGCGAAATTGCTGGATGGCGATCTGGCGAATGGTTTCGCCGGCGGGTGTTTTGCTTAAGCCCGGGGCTACTACGTCGGTGAGGGGTTCGGCAAAGACGATCAGGGCGATGGTGACGAAGAGGAGGATTCCCCCGACGAGGGTGGTGATGGTTTCGACGAGGGGGGCGGCTTCTTCTTGTTTGCGCTTGGCGAGGACACTGACGATGGCGCTGTGAAATGGGCCATTGATGCCGCCGAGGAGGACGAAGAGGAAGCCGGGGATGACGTAGGCGTAGTTGTAGGCGTCAGCTGCAGCACCGACGCCGAAGGCGGCGGCGATCGCTTGCTGGCGGACTAGGCCAAAGATTTTGCTGATTAGGGTGGCGGCGGCTACGATGCCGGCGATGCCGGCGAGGGAGCGAGCGGGTTTTTTGGCTTCAGACACAAATGGTTAACAATATGTAGGTGAGCTTAAATAAACTTAACCAGAAACTCTACACCCTGCCTTTTGCCGGTTTTTGGGACAGGCACTCCGCCTGTACCACTCCCAGCCGCAGGCGGCGTCGAGCCGGTCTTGCTCCCCCTCCCCGTCAGCGGGGAGGGGGTTGGGGGGGTGGGGTCAAGCGCATTTTACGTTGAATTTTGCCCACATAAAAGCTATTCTCACGGTTGAATGGTAATGAAGGATTTTGTTTATAAGTACCCGCCACTGCTGTCTGGTATTTTGGTTAGGCGCTACAAGCGGTTTTTTTGCGATATTGAGCTGGATACGGGGGAGAAGATTACTGCCCACTGCGCCAACACCGGCCCGATGTTGGGGGTTTGTGCGCCTGGGAGTCGGGTGTGGGTGTCGCATCATAGCGATCCTAAGCGGAAGTTGGCTTATAGCTGGCAGTTGGTGGAGGTGAGGGATAATGAGCCGACTTGGGTGGGGATTCATACGGGTTTGCCGAATCGGGTGGTTGAGCTGGCTTTGGCTCAATATCTGTTTCCAGAGTTGGGGGAGTACGAGCGGATACAGGCTGAGGTGGTGTACGGTCAGGATAAAAAAAGTCGGGTGGATTTTCTGTTGACAGGAAGTGGGATTTGTGATATTTACCTGGAGGTGAAGAATACGACTTGGGCGAATGGTAGGGTGGCTCTTTTCCCGGATACGGTGACGGAGCGCGGACAGAAGCACTTGCGGGAATTGATGGAGGTTGTGCGGGGCGGGGGAAGGGCGATCGCACTGTTTTTTATTAACCGGGGGGATTGCGCGGAGTTTGCGCCGGGAGATATTGCCGATCCGGTGTATGGGAAGCTATTGCGGGATGCGATCGCTTTGGGGCTGGAGGTGTTGCCGTGCCGGTTTGAGGTGTCGCCGGTGGGTGTCCGCTATTTGGGTTTGGCGTCGCTGCGGGTGTGATATTAAGTTCGGAAACCGGGTTTCTGAATCAATCTTTTGGGTGGGATGCGAAGGAAAGTCTCAGAAACCCGGTTTCTAGGGGCTGAGAAACCGGGTTTATGAATCAATCTCTCGGTGAGGAGATGATTCCGCTAACTATTGCTGAAATTGGGTTAATAGCCAGGTACTGACTTTGCCGTGATTCATCTGGCGGGTGCGCTGTAAAGCTTCTTCTAGCAGGGAAATTGCTAATCCTGGCAATACCTGAGACTCTGCAATCCGCCGGCTACCTTTCTCAGCAATGGAAAAAGCGATGACGCGAACCTTTCGCACATCGATGACCCAGTATTCAGCCACTCCCAGTTCCTCATACAGCAGGCGCTTTTCGCCTTGATCGTCGGGGAGGGAGGTGTTGGCTACTTCAATTACTAGCGCTGGTGGGGGATAGATGTCTAGGTCGATGATAGAAGTTCCCCAAGGAATCACATTGGCGTTTTCCCCCATGTAGAAAGACGCATCGGGTTGAGCTTCTTGGAAGCCGGGTTTGCGGTAGGTGCAGTTATCATGTCCATCCAAATCCAGGTTTTTGATACCTGCAAACAGGTGAACAGCATGGATAATAATCGAGTGATCTCGTGAGTGGTCATTTCCAACTGGTGACATCTCTATCCTCATTTGTCCATTGTAGTAGTAGCCTTTGGCTTTTTTGCAGGCGGGGTCTTCTATCGCCTGGATGTATTCATCCCAAGTGGCTGTCACCCAAGTATCAGCCGGCACTTTTGTCTCTAAGGCGTTCATGGATTCCTCCTGTGATGCTGGGCTGTCAGAATGGCATGTCTGGAGTTGCCGTTCATATTGAGCGGTATAGGAATCTATTATAACAGGTTAATGTTGCGGGATTGAGGGGGCACCGGCAGATTTTGTCAGGGGTGCGTTCTTTTTGGGACACCGCTGCTACAGGAGGGTGCGTTCCGCTTTATGAATTTCTACAGGCTGCAATCTTTGCTGCTGGATGCTTTGACTCTGAAGCGCAACCTGCAAGTGAAAAGTTACCCGCACGCCGCCAGTCGGTACATGATAGACTCTCTGGTGGCTGAGGGGATCTGACAGCTGGTTATCAGGTATAGTGACACAAGTGTTGAATTCTGTCACAAAACTTTACATTTTAGCTTACATTTATCCTGCCCTGAGTAAAAATGCTTAGCCAGAGAGAAGTCGTTCTATCCAGTGGACATAGCTGATTTCTTGACACATACAACATTGAAGATAGCGGAGTTTATCTAGTAGCGTAGTCCCCATTCTTTAGGATATCTACTATCTTTAATATCAGGTAAGCTATCAGCGAAACATAAATTTGTATAGCTATACCATTTACATTTTAGTAATCAGCTTATCCAACTTAAGGTGCATTTTAAGAAACTTCCATAGCAACTCTATGTGCCACCTATATTTGTAGATTTCCATAAGCTCTTCATCAGAGACTTCGGCCCGCTCCAAATTGGTGGCCAATCTATACTCAGCACGCTTTTCAAGATCGCAAAAGTTAACAATTCTATATATTCCTGAGTCCTTGCCTGTCCCAACTAGAAACTGCCCCTTATTTTCAGAAAATTGAAGTTTGTAGTTGTTAGGTATGCGCAAGACGAAATACTTGTTTGACTGCTGGGCGAGCCGTAAAAATTTTAACTAGAAAAGCCCCGATCCATTACCCCTACACCGTTTGGGGGCAAACTAGCTAACATCTCTTTTCCATATCTGTAGTCAGAGTCGTATCCAAAATTTTATTAAGTTTTCTTCTGGAACTCCTGTGGTTAAATTTAAGGAGCTAACAAGCTTAACTTGGGAGTATTCTTGCAGCAATAGCAATTTAACTTGTTAGAGTAATGACAGTTTAATCAATAGGACACA
>NZ_KB235948.1:3336392-3346080 GCF_000332335.1 Kamptonema formosum PCC 10802
ACTCTCTGGTGGCTGAGGGGATCTGACAGCTGGTTATCAGGTATAGTGACACAAGTGTTGAATTCTGTCACAAAACTTTACATTTTAGCTTACATTTATCCTGCCCTGAGTAAAAATGCTTAGCCAGAGAGAAGTCGTTCTATCCAGTGGACATAGCTGATTTCTTGACACATACAACATTGAAGATAGCGGAGTTTATCTAGTAGCGTAGTCCCCCATTCTTTAGGAATATCTACTATCTTTAATATCAGGTAAGCTATCAGCGAAACATAAATTTGTATAGCTATACCATTTACATTTTTAGTAATCAGCTTATCCAACTTAAGGTGCATTTTAAGAAACTTCCATAGCAACTCTATGTGCCACCTATATTTGTAGATTTCCATAAGCTCTTCATCAGAGACTTCGGCCCGCTCCAAATTGGTGGCCAATCTATACTCAGCACGCTTTTCAAGATCGCAAAAGTTAACAACTCTATATATTCCTGAGTCCTTGCCTGTCCCAACTAGAAACTGCCCCTTATTTTCAGAAAATTGAAGTTTGTAGTTGTTAGGTATGCGCAAGACAAAATACTTGTTTGACTGCTGGGCGAGCCGTAAAAATTTTAAACTAGAAAAGCCCCGATCCATTACCCCTACACCGTTTGGGGGCAAACTAGCTAACATCTCTTTTCCATATCTGTAGTCAGAGTCGTATCCAAAATTTATTAAGTTTTCTTCTGGAACTCCTGTGGTTAAATTTAAGGAGCTAACAAGCTTGACTTGGTAGTATTCTTGCAGCCATAGCAATTTACTCGTTAGAGTAATGACAGTTGAATCAATAGGACACAGCTCATATTTTTGAAGGCTTTTTTGACGGCAAATTTCCTCATTAAGTTGTTGATAAAGTCTCAGAAATGGCTCTTGACTTCTGGACGCATTAGCTTTGGAGAAAGTTGAAATATCTAGCTCATAGCCAGTTCCATTTAGTCGCTTGAATATATCTCTCATACTGGTCAAGCTTTTATCCATTGCATAGCTCAACCATATGGACATAAACAAGCGGGTGTTAAGGACAGGATAATCATTTTTAGGCAAAGAAGCCAAACGATTTTGGACAATCTTAGAGAATGAGTTGAGCACAGGTTATTAACAGTATTGATTTGACCGTAGCCCAAATCATAGCACGTTTTGGGCGCTTTTTTTATGTCGAATTGTTAAGATTCAACACTTGTGGTATAGTGAGGGTATGAAAACAAGAGATTGAAATGGAGAATGTGAATAACCAAAACTTCACCTCTATCCCCGATCGCCTGCTGGTGGAGATGTTGGCTTATGGGGCGGTGCTAGCTGGGATTAAGGTAATACTGACGGAGGAATATTATAGGAGCCGGTGCAGATTTGTGGAGCTATAACCGCTGAGATAACACAGCAGTTTCCGGGGGGGAGGGGGAAAAGAGGATTGTTTAAGACAGCGGTTGTAGCTGTTATTAATGCTGAGGTTAATGGGGCGTATAATATTATTAGGGAGGGATTTGGGAATGACTGTTTTCAGTTTGGCCCAATAGGGGCTGCGCAGCGTGACTCCGGTAAAGGTTCACCTCCAAAGGGCGAAACGCTTTACGAAACTTGGAAGTCGGGGATATGTCGGGTAATGTCGTTTATTAATAAACCCGGTTTCTGAGTTACCCACGCGATTGACCGAGGCAAAGAAACCGGGTTTTTCAGACAATTTTTGCCGGCGGACAGAGAGGTCTAATCAGAAACCCGGGTTCTGACTTCCCCACGCGATTGACCGAGGCAAAGAAACCGGGTTTCTCAGACAATTTTTGCCGGCTGACCCAGAGATTTAATCAGAAACCAGTTTTCCGCTCGCTATATAACAGGAACAACCTCTTTTTTTTGCGCAATAAATATATAAATAAACCAGTTATTTAAAAAACAGGTTATCTGTTCAGCGAGGTAACGGTCTATCCATTAACTACAGATAGAAACTATATCGATCGTTGCTACCACGAATATGGCCGCATGAAGCACATTGCATGGTTCCAGTCACCTAAACTTCTGCCAATTACTTTAGCGAAAGGATAATTATCTGCAAACGCTCCGAACGCCCTATAAAAAAGCGGCAAGCTATTGCTCACCAACCCTGCGAAGTGCTCAACGCCTAACGGCATCAAAGGTATGTCCAGAAAAGAGCTTTATCTTGTGCTGACAAAAATCCAAGTGCTCAACGCCTTACGGCATCAAAGGTGTGTCCAGTTTCCCGCCAATCCTGAGGTTGGAAAGCTCCCCCAGTGCTCAACGCCTTACGGCATCAAAGGTGTGTCCAGAAGCGTGAGTATTTTGCGGCACAGTTTATGAGTGCGTGCTCAACGCCTAACGGCATCAAAGGTTGGGACAGCTTCGACGGCTTGGTCGTGGTCTGCAGCAACTATCCGTGCTCAACGCCTAACGGCATCAAAGGTTGGGACAGGCTAGCCGATCCGTAGAACAGAGTTATCCAGCATTGTGCTCAACGCCTAACGGCATCAAAGGTTGGGACAGGAGCTGCTGACTGGGTAAAAAGCAAGCTTCTTGACGGTGCTCAACGCCTAACGGCATCAAAGGTTGGGACAGAAACGAGCCAATGCCGGACAGTGTAGTAGCGTTATGAGGTGCTCAACGCCTAACGGCATCAAAGGTTGGGACAGAAAAGAGTGGATGCCACCCGGCTCTAGAAGGATCCGTGCTCAACGCCTAACGGCATCAAAGGTTGGGACAGCGATCCCCGCTTGATTGGCGGAGTCGAGATGCTTGTGCTCAACGCCTAACGGCATCAAAGGTTGGGACAGTTTATTGATTCACGTGTTTTTTCATCGCCTATCCCGTGCTCAACGCCTAACGGCATCAAAGGTTGGGACAGTCGCTTGCAAAATTAGGAGAGCAAACACAATGGGGTGCTCAACGCCTAACGGCATCAAAGGTTGGGACAGTTTTACCAGACGAAAGCCGGCTTTCGGGCGATCTGGTGCTCAACGCCTAACGGCATCAAAGGTTGGGACAGTTGCGCCTGCGCCATGAGTCCAGGCGGCGGTAGCGGGTGTTCAACGCCTAACGGCATCAAAGGTTGGGACAGCGAGTCAAGTCAGCGGCAGAAGCCGTTGTGGTTGCGGTGTTCAACGCCTAACGGCATCAAAGGTTGGGACAGGAACCGCTTGCGCCAATTCCACGTTCACCGACCGGGTGTTCAACGCCTAACGGCATCAAAGGTTGGGACAGGAGGAAACTGTTGTGGACTATTCTGAATGTGCTTTGTGCTCAACGCCTAACGGCATCAAAGGTTGGGACAGCATGGACATCCCTACGAACATGGACATCCCTACGAAGTGCTCAACGCCTAACGGCATCAAAGGTTGGGACAGAAAGGTTCAGGCACGTGGGGGACAATTGCACTTGGTGCTCAACGCCTAACGGCATCAAAGGTTGGGACAGAGGCGGGGGGAGATGCGGGCGGAAAGTTTTAGGAGTGCTCAACGCCTAACGGCATCAAAGGTTGGGACAGAGAATTATACGCTCCAGAGAAGTTTTCTGGTTGGAGAACCGTGCTCAACGCCTAACGGCATCAAAGGTTGGGACAGAAATGAGGCTCTTCTCTCAAAAGTCCATCAGCCGGTGTGCTCAACGCCTAACGGCATCAAAGGTTGGGACAGTTTTGTGGGTTTGGGTTTGGGCTGTGAGATATCCTTGTGCTCAACGCCTAACGGCATCAAAGGTTGGGACAGGGACGCCGCTCAACTCCCGCCGGTGAAGGAACAGAGTGCTCAACGCCTAACGGCATCAAAGGTGTGTCCAGCTTTGCTTTAGCGATGTAATGGTCTGCTAAGCCTTGCCGGTGCTCAACGCCTTACGGCATCAAAGGTGTGTCCAGAACGGAATCCATTTCCACATTATTAGTGTTACCTGTGCTCAACGCCTTACGGCATCAAAGGTGTGTCCAGCGTCTTTCAGCTTATAGGACTGACGCTGAATATAATGTGCTCAACGCCTTACGGCATCAAAGGTGTGTCCAGGGCTTCTCTGACCTAGAACGTTTAACTATATGGAAGTGCTCAACGCCTTACGGCATCAAAGGTGTGTCCAGGCATTATCGGCACCCATATAACCGAAATCTACATCGTGCTCAACGCCTTACGGCATCAAAGGTGTGTCCAGTGGAGAAAGCCTGGGAATTTCCCGACCGTTCACCCAGGGTGCTCAACGCCTTACGGCATCAAAGGTGTGTCCAGAAATAGGCTTCCCGTAACTCCATTCGTTGCCGCTCAGTGCTCAACGCCTTACGGCATCAAAGGTGTGTCCAGATGCCGAAAACCAATATCATGTCATTGCTGTTTTTAGTGCTCAACGCCTTACGGCATCAAAGGTGTGTCCAGAAATCCTTGTGCCGGCTGAACTGTGCGGCTTTTCGGAGTGTTCAACGCCTTACGGCATCAAAGGTGTGTCCAGCTAAGATTGCCCACCTGAGCAGTAACCAACCAATTCCGTGCTCAACGCCTTACGGCATCAAAGGTGTGTCCAGCTTTCTCTTTCCGGAAGGGGACGATAGAAGTATTTGTGCTCAACGCCTTACGGCATCAAAGGTGTGTCCAGAGTTCATCACAGGTGGGCACAGTTAGATCAGGAATCCCGTGCTCAACGCCTTACGGCATCAAAGGTGTGTCCAGGAGAAAAAATGTGTTTTTTGTGGGCATATTTGGGAGTGCTCAACGCCTTACGGCATCAAAGGTGTGTCCAGAATCCAGTCTTTCAGTGTCCATCCGTTAGATTGCTGTGCTCAACGCCTTACGGCATCAAAGGTGTGTCCAGGACCCCTCGGCTTGCTCGGCGTTCGTCTCGATAGCCAGTGCTCAACGCCTTACGGCATCAAAGGTGTGTCCAGTGAGTACCTGATGACCTGATGAATACCTGATTCCGTGCTCAACGCCTTACGGCATCAAAGGTGTGTCCAGACTATCGAAGTCGATAACAAAGGTCGTGTCATATCAGGTGCTCAACGCCTTACGGCATCAAAGGTGTGTCCAGGGGCAGGCTGAGCTGCTCAAAATTCGCAATGATTACTAGTGATCAACGCCTTACGGCATCAAAGGTGTGTCCAGTAACGCAGTTGTCCAAGAACCACCCACGCTCTTAAAGTGCTCAACGCCTTACGGCATCAAAGGTGTGTCCAGAGACTCCCCGTTGCGCAGAGAGCGTTCGATTTCTGGTGCTCAACGCCTTACGGCATCAAAGGTGTGTCCAGTCAAACCCTGCAATTATCGTATTTTTGTTTGAATCAGTGTTCAACGCCTTACGGCATCAAAGGTGTGTCCAGAACTGCCTATAGCCCAATAGCAACCTATCCTTTCGTGCTCAACGCCTTACGGCATCAAAGGTGTGTCCAGAGAGTTTTGGGTTCACTTTGTTTCCAGGTAAAAAGTGCTCAACGCCTTACGGCATCAAAGGTGTGTCCAGTAGCTAAACTATTGGCTAGATTAACAGTTGCGTCGAAGTGTTCAACGCCTTACGGCATCAAAGGTGTGTCCAGGATAGCAGTAACAGCATCTTCAAAAGTGTCAGTACGTGCTCAACGCCTTACGGCATCAAAGGTGTGTCCAGACTAAAAATGGCCAAAGCAAAATCAGAAAAACCGAAGGTGCTCAACGCCTTACGGCATCAAAGGTGTGTCCAGAGCTGAACGATATTGTTTGACACACTTGCATCCAGCAGTGCTCAACGCCTTACGGCATCAAAGGTGTGTCCAGTCTTCATGGTGGCTTGGCGGCTGGGTAAGCGTCAATTGTGCTCAACGCCTTACGGCATCAAAGGTGTGTCCAGAGTTTTTAGGGTAGAATCAAGACAATAAAACAGTGTGCTCAACGCCTTACGGCATCAAAGGTTGGGACAGTTAGCGGCGTGGATGGCTCAAGTCGAAAAAAATTAGTGCTCAACGCCTTACGGCATCAAAGGTTGGGACAGAATCCCGCAGGTTCTTGCAACCTCACTTCGATTGCCGTGCTCAACGCCTTACGGCATCAAAGGTTGGGACAGGAAAAGTCCACCGGCATCAACCCGTTCCGCCCGAGGTGCTCAACGCCTTACGGCATCAAAGGTTGGGACAGCAAATCCTCGCGGGCCAAAGTCAAATCTGCTGTGTTGTGCTCAACGCCTTACGGCATCAAAGGTTGGGACAGAAGAAGCAAGCGCTGTGGCGTGTCTGTCCAGCCGATGTGCTCAACGCCTTACGGCATCAAAGGTTGGGACAGGGTTCTCTAGCAGTAAGAATTGCTTTCGCAAAACGGGTGCTCAACGCCTTACGGCATCAAAGGTTGGGACAGTTGAATACGACACGGGCTCGTAGCGAGGAAACTGAATGTGCTCAACGCCTTACGGCATCAAAGGTTGGGACATATCTACCGGCGCGTGCGGAGTGGCTGAAGCAGCTAAGGTGCTCAACGCCTTACGGCATCAAAGGTTGGGACAGGAAACTAAACCAGTCCAAGCTGAGGTGAGAAATGGGCCAGTGCTCAACGCCTTACGGCATCAAAGGTTGGGACAGAGTTTATTTTTGTTGCCCATTTTCTGTCTCTGTGCAGTGCTCAACGCCTTACGGCATCAAAGGTTGGGACAGCAGTCCTGATTTAACTGAATTTAGCAAGCCTTTGGGTGCTCAACGCCTTACGGCATCAAAGGTTGGGACAGACCATATTTCCTGTCAAAATTTTCCGCAAAGTTTCGTGCTCAACGCCTTACGGCATCAAAGGTTGGGACAGAGAATTTTCCGCGTGGGCCACTGCAAGAAAGAGCGTCGTGTTCAACGCCTTACGGCATCAAAGGTGTGTCCAGGAGGTACTGGTCGAGAGCCGCCGCGACTTGCTTTCTAGTGTGCTCAACGCCTTACGGCATCAAAGGTGTGTCCAGCTGGCACGAAATTGGGTAAACGGCTTGTCCGTTAAACAGTGCTCAACGCCTTACGGCATCAAAGGTGTGTCCAGTCAAGGCTTTCCTTAAAAAAAGTGGCACATTATTTGCTGGTGCTCAACGCCTTACGGCATCAAAGGTGTGTCCAGGAAGTTTACCAGCCAGGAAAGGGGGCTATTGATCCGTGTTCAACGCCTTACGGCATCAAAGGTGTGTCCAGTTTCCGGAAGCCAAAGAATCTAGTCGTATACATACGTGCTCAAAGCCTTACGGCATCAAAGGTGTGTCCAGTAGGTAAAGGGCAGAAAACCTTTCTGCCCTTTTACTTGTGCTCAACGCCTTACGGCATCAAAGGTGTGTCCAGGAAAAGGATGATTTGCAGTGATGGCTAGTTTGGATGTACTCAACGCCTTACGGCATCAAAGGTGTGTCCAGGTCCCTTTGTTTTACCAAACAAAACAAGAGGATATAGTGCTCAACGCCTTACGGCATCAAAGGTGTGTCCAGCGGATAGGCGCTGTTCAGATTCCAATCGTGAAATTCGTGCTCAACGCCTTACGGCATCAAAGGTGTGTCCAGAATCACAGGTAAAGAAGGAGGACGTAGCCGTGGCGTGCTCAACGCCTTACGGCATCAAAGGTGTGTCCAGCACCAAAAGCTGTCGGAAGCGAGGCATGCTCACTTACGTGCTCAACGCCTTACGGCATCAAAGGTGTGTCCAGTAAATCAACCACCATCCTACGAAGAACGCCCCGTCCGTGCTCAACGCCTTACGGCATCAAAGGTGTGTCCAGGCCGGTGCAGATGCGGGAGTGGGTGCTGCTTGAGGTGCTCAACGCCTTACGGCATCAAAGGTGTGTCCAGTCGCCATTCGCAGCGCGCCACCACCGGCAGACAGGGTGCTCAACGCCTTACGGCATCAAAGGTGTGTCCAGGTCTCCAGCCCAAGAAAGAATCCTGACACCAGAGTCGTGCTCAACGCCTTACGGCATCAAAGGTGTGTCCAGCCAGGTTTTGAAGCGTGTAACTTCGCCTTCCTAAACCATGTGCTCAACGCCTTACGGCATCAAAGGTGTGTCCAGCTGAAATTACATCCCAATAGGAAACTTTGTCAAAAGGTGCTCAACGCCTTACGGCATCAAAGGTGTGTCCAGAACTTTTTCACTGGTGAAAGACAGGAGAAACCAACAGTGCTCAACGCCTTACGGCATCAAAGGTGTGTCCAGACGCTCGTAGCGAGGAAACTGGATTAAGGTTAGCCGGTGCTCAACGCCTTACGGCATCAAAGGTGTGTCCAGAATTTTCAATCATTTCCCGGAGATTTTTCTCCGGAGTGCTCAACGCCTTACGGCATCAAAGGTGTGTCCAGGAATGCGGCCTGCCTGCTCAGTGCCGGTTTTGCAGCGTGCTCAACGCCTTACGGCATCAAAGGTGTGTCCAGACCCAATTCCGCCTAAAGTTAAGATTGTTGACAGCAAGTGCTCAACGCCTTACGGCATCAAAGGTGTGTCCAGCGTAACCGTTGTGCAAGGAGCTTTTTGTCTTGCTACGTGCTCAACGCCTTACGGCATCAAAGGTGTGTCCAGTTGTTCACTGGCGAAATCTTCGGCGAAATCTTCAAGTGCTCAACGCCTTACGGCATCAAAGGTGTGTCCAGTCTTAGAGTTGCCGTGTATGAGCAAAGACAGTGTTGTGCTCAACGCCTTACGGCATCAAAGGTGTGTCCAGACATACCCACCGACCACTAGCTTGAAGGGGATTTCTGTGCTCAACGCCTTACGGCATCAAAGGTGTGTCCAGAAGTCCTATGTCTGCAAATTCTTGGGTATCCTCTATGTGCTCAACGCCTTACGGCATCAAAGGTGTGTCCAGTTGGGCTGATTTGCAGCAGGAAAAAAGGTTGGAATCGTGCTCAACGCCTTACGGCATCAAAGGTGTGTCCAGCAATCAGCAACTTATTGGACAGCAAATATAAGACGTGCTCAACGCCTTACGGCATCAAAGGTGTGTCCAGCTTGAGCAAAACCAGCATTTACGCCACAAATTAGAGCCCCGTGCTCAACGCCTTACGGCATCAAAGGTGTGTCCAGAGCTGTATCCAGCCGAGGAATCTGACTCCGCCTCTCGTGCTCAACGCCTTACGGCATCAAAGGTGTGTCCAGAAATAATTACCAACAGTTTTGCCAGGCGGCCCCGTCGTAGGTGCTCAACGCCTTACGGCATCAAAGGTGTGTCCAGTACCCCGAGCCCTACTACTCAGGTTTCGAACAGATGTAGTGCTCAACGCCTTACGGCATCAAAGGTGTGTCCAGTTGGGCTGATTTGCAGCAGGAAAAAAGGTTGGAATCGTGCTCAACGCCTTACGGCATCAAAGGTGTGTCCAGCAATCAGCAACTTATTGGACAGCAAATATAAGACGTGCTCAACGCCTTACGGCATCAAAGGTGTGTCCAGCTTGAGAAAAACCAGCATTTACGCCACAAATTAGAGCCCCGTGCTCAACGCCTTACGGCATCAAAGGTGTGTCCAGAGCTGTATCCAGCCGAGGAATCTGACTCCGCCTCTCGTGCTCAACGCCTTACGGCATCAAAGGTGTGTCCAGGATTTTTGTTGTCGATTTTTCTGGAGTTTCATCCGTGCTCAACGCCTTACGGCATCAAAGGTGTGTCCAGCTCCGACCTCCCTGACACGAGTTCCCGTTTGAAGCGTGATCAACGCCTTACGGCATCAAAGGTGTGTCCAGATACCCGATCGATGACCCAAGGACTTACTTG
>NZ_KB235948.1:3346180-3416869 GCF_000332335.1 Kamptonema formosum PCC 10802
CAACGCCTTACGGCATCAAAGGTGTGTCCAGTACCCCGAGCCCTACTACTCAGGTTTCGAACAGATGTAGTGCTCAACGCCTTACGGCATCAAAGGTGTGTCCAGTTGGGCTGATTTGCAGCAGGAAAAAAGGTTGGAATCGTGCTCAACGCCTTACGGCATCAAAGGTGTGTCCAGCAATCAGCAACTTATTGGACAGCAAATATAAGACGTGCTCAACGCCTTACGGCATCAAAGGTGTGTCCAGCCTGAGCAAAAGTATCGGTTTCGTGCTAAACTAGAAGAGTGCTCAACGCCTTACGGCATCAAAGGTGTGTCCAGCGGCTTGAGGCTTTGCTGAAAGCTGTTGGAGCTGAGTGCTCAACGCCTTACGGCATCAAAGGTGTGTCCAGTATTCGCCGCCAAGAAGGTATTCCTGGAAGCCTAAGCGTGCTCAACGCCTTACGGCATCAAAGGTGTGTCCAGCTCCGACCTCCCTGACACGAGTTCCCGTTTGAAGCGTGATCAACGCCTTACGGCATCAAAGGTGTGTCCAGATACCCGATCGATGACCCAAGGACTTACTTGGAAATGTGCTCAACGCCTTACGGCATCAAAGGTGTGTCCAGACTTAGTTAAGCCAGAGGGGTAGGATCGTGACTTCGTGCTCAACGCCTTACGGCATCAAAGGTGTGTCCAGAACCATATTTATCTCCAGGGCAACACTTTAAGCATAGGTGCTCAACGCCTTACGGCATCAAAGGTGTGTCCAGATAGAAGTGTTTAAGGCCATCTAATCTATTTAATTTAGTGCTCAACGCCTTACGGCATCAAAGGTGTGTCCAGGACTGAGAGATACCAGACGCTCCCTGACCAAGAGGTGCTCAACGCCTTACGGCATCAAAGGTGTGTCCAGAGCCGCCGTTTTGGTTTCGTGCTAAACTAGAAGAGTGCTCAACGCCTTACGGCATCAAAGGTGTGTCCAGCGGCTTGAGGCTTTGCTGAAAGCTGTTGGAGCTGAGTGCTCAACGCCTTACGGCATCAAAGGTGTGTCCAGTATTCGCCGCCAAGAAGGTATTCCTGGAAGCCTAAGCGTGCTCAACGCCTTACGGCATCAAAGGTGTGTCCAGTCAGCAACTGCCAGACCTCCTTCTTCCGGGAGCCAGTGTTCAACGCCTTACGGCATCAAAGGTGTGTCCAGGTTCTTAAAGAAGTTCTGAAACAGCAGAGGGAAAAAGTGCTCAACGCCTTACGGCATCAAAGGTGTGTCCAGCAATTTCCGAGTGCCGGCGCTCTCGCACTATCCCGTGCTCAACGCCTTACGGCATCAAAGGTGTGTCCAGGAATTGCAACAGATGCCCCTGAAACAACGCTTCAGTGCTCAACGCCTTACGGCATCAAAGGTGTGTCCAGGTAAGTATCTAAGCCAAATTGCGAACCGCATAATAGTGCTCAACGCCTTACGGCATCAAAGGTGTGTCCAGATGTGGGCGGGATACCCCGCCCCATCCTTTCTGGGTGCTCAACGCCTTACGGCATCAAAGGTGTGTCCAGGGTGGGCTGGCCGGTACAGGTAGTACCGCTTCTGCCGTGCTCAACGCCTTACGGCATCAAAGGTGTGTCCAGGGGGAGAAGTCGTAAGCGAATCGGCTGTGATTGCGTGCTCAACGCCTTACGGCATCAAAGGTGTGTCCAGTTGTGGCAATGGCCACTGGCACCGAAGCGGAAGAACTGGGTGCTCAACGCCTTACGGCATCAAAGGTGTGTCCAGTCTCAGCCGCCGCCCGGGCGGTTTCAATCTCCTCGTGCTCAACGCCTTACGGCATCAAAGGTGTGTCCAGAAGCTAGAGTTTGGAATTGGACTCTCGCCGGTAATGTGCTCAACGCCTTACGGCATCAAAGGTGTGTCCAGTCTAGCACTGCCTGAGGAATTTCTTGAGGCGATTTGTGCTCAACGCCTTACGGCATCAAAGGTGTGTCCAGACATCTGGGATGAAAACGAGATGGCCTTGACAATCGTGCTCAACGCCTTACGGCATCAAAGGTGTGTCCAGGCTCGATAATTTTATAAATGCCAGTAGTTGTTCTAGTGCTCAACGCCTTACGGCATCAAAGGTGTGTCCAGCATAAAGGACTCAATTGGACGGTGCAGCAAACTAGTGCTCAACGCCTTACGGCATCAAAGGTGTGTCCAGGGAAACAGGCCGCAGGTAAAACCCCCGCCCCCTATGTGCTCAACGCCTTACGGCATCAAAGGTGTGTCCAGCTGTCAAACTGCGAGACAGGAAACACCTAGAGTCTGTGCTCAACGCCTTACGGCATCAAAGGTGTGTCCAGGAAATCTTACTTTCGACAACGCGAGTGGTTTATAAGTGTTCAACGCCTTACGGCATCAAAGGTGTGTCCAGGACTTCAGCCGATAGCAGGGCCCCTTCCTTTGAGGTGCTCAACGCCTTACGGCATCAAAGGTGTGTCCAGAATTGTTAATTGAGCGCGAATATCTGGCGAGCAGGTGTGCTCAACGCCTTACGGCATCAAAGGTGTGTCCAGTCGACTTCAATCCCCTCTTTGCGGAGGGACACGAGTGCTCAACGCCTTACGGCATCAAAGGTGTGTCCAGGACAGCTGGGCTGCAATCCAGGGTTTGAGGATGCCCTGTGCTCAACGCCTTACGGCATCAGAGGTGTGTCCAGCTACTTTTTGGGGCCCAAGTATTTTCGCTTTGAATGGTGCTCAACGCCTTACGGCATCAGAGGTGTGTCCAGCTGGGCAACAAGGTGTTGATGCCGGAGGGATGGCATGTGTTCAACGCCTTACGGCATCAGAGGTGTGTCCAGGCACGTTACCATTGGAGGCATTAAGTACGCTTGGAAGTGCTCAACGCCTTACGGCATCAGAGGTGTGTCCAGATAACAATCCCCGATATCGCCAACGGACTCGCAGTGTGCTCAACGCCTTACGGCATCAGAGGTGTGTCCAGATAGCATTGCCTGCTCCAAAGAGAGCTCCTCCTACGTGCTCAACGCCTTACGGCATCAGAGGTGTGTCCAGCGATTCTTGACCGAAACCACCAGCGGCAACGAAAGCGTGCTCAACGCCTTACGGCATCAGAGGTGTGTCCAGAGCAGTTAAAACAGAACAATACGCTGTCGGGGATAGCGTGCTCAACGCCTTACGGCATCAGAGGTGTGTCCAGGAGTCCAAACGGCCCCACACTTGCTTTTTTCGCTCCTGTGCTCAACGCCTTACGGCATCAGAGGTGTGTCCAGGATCGCACGTCAGCATTAGATCGACTCCCTCTCGCTGTGCTCAACGCCTTACGGCATCAGAGGTGTGTCCAGACCCTTTTCCGCACATACAAGCTGATGCCGTTGAATGTGCTCAACGCCTTACGGCATCAGAGGTGTGTCCAGGCTTTAGCGGCATGCAAATCTGGCTTGCCAAATTCCCGGTGCTCAACGCCTTACGGCATCAGAGGTGTGTCCAGAAGCAAAGCGCTTCGGCTTTTTTGCGATCTGTATCGTGCTCAACGCCTTACGGCATCAGAGGTGTGTCCAGGCAAGCCGGGGTGTTCCTGTACAACTTTAACTGGAAGTGCTCAACGCCTTACGGCATCAGAGGTGTGTCCAGAGCCTAGAAGACGTCTCCCTCTAGGTGAAGGTACAAAGTGCTCAACGCCTTACGGCATCAGAGGTGTGTCCAGATGAGCATGTCATACTCGCCAGACCCTTCTGCGTAGTGCTCAACGCCTTACGGCATCAGAGGTGTGTCCAGCTCCGTTGGGGTCGAACCAGTCAACTTCTTGGCTCCGTGCTCAACGCCTTACGGCATCAGAGGTGTGTCCAGGACTGATACGGATGGAAGCGCATCAGGCCGCGTTGAGTGCTCAACGCCTTACGGCATCAGAGGTGTGTCCAGGAACTGAAACGGAAGCACAAGGGAGCCAATGCCTTGTGCTCAACGCCTTACGGCATCAGAGGTGTGTCCAGCATGGTACGTTTCAGGTGGGGTCTACGGAGAGAAGGTGCTCAACGCCTTACGGCATCAGAGGTGTGTCCAGGGTATTGGTACTTCGAATCTTTAGCCCATGCGTAGAGTGCTCAACGCCTTACGGCATCAGAGGTGTGTCCAGTCTTATCTGTGCAAGTTGCAAGCACTGCAACAATGTGTTCAACGCCTTACGGCATCAGAGGTGTGTCCAGATTTCCAGGAAACTCTGTCAATCCGATACTTGGGGTGCTCAACGCCTTACGGCATCAGAGGTGTGTCCAGATTCGCCGCCAAGAAGGTATTCCTGGAAGTCTAATCGTGCTCAACGCCTTACGGCATCAGAGGTGTGTCCAGGAGCTATCGTGCAAGGAGGGCAAGAGACGTAACAAGTGCTCAACGCCTTACGGCATCAGAGGTGTGTCCAGGAACCTACGACGTAGGCTGGTGGCTCATCTATGAGTGCTCAACGCCTTACGGCATCAGAGGTGTGTCCAGCGGCCATATTTTTTTGTCCAGGTTCAGTGAATCGAGTGTTCAACGCCTTACGGCATCAGAGGTGTGTCCAGCTTCCCAGTCGGGACTCGAATCACTGGTGCTATCCGTGCTCAACGCCTTACGGCATCAGAGGTGTGTCCAGTCTACCGGCACCGAATCGCCGTCATCCTCGTAACCGTGCTCAACGCCTTACGGCATCAGAGGTGTGTCCAGTATGGGCTCAGAGTCCATCGTAACTTCTGGCGGAAGTGCTCAACGCCTTACGGCATCAGAGGTGTGTCCAGGAAAATACGACCCTTAAACAGGGTTTTTCAAAAAAGTGCTCAACGCCTTACGGCATCAGAGGTGTGTCCAGGAGTGAGGGGGCAGGGGAAAGCTCTCACTCTGGCCGTGCTCAACGCCTTACGGCATCAGAGGTGTGTCCAGAGTCGGATTCGGTGGCGGATGATGCTCCATCCTTTCTGGGTGCTCAACGCCTTACGGCATCAGAGGTGTGTCCAGACTGCGGGATAAGTCTTACCGCTGTTTTTAGTATGAGTGCTCAACGCCTTACGGCATCAGAGGTGTGTCCAGGCAGTCCTGGAGACTCGCCCCCGGCAGCGAATTCGTGCTCAACGCCTTACGGCATCAGAGGTGTGTCCAGATAAGTGGTGAAAAAAACAGGGAACTGAAACGGAAGGTGCTCAACGCCTTACGGCATCAGAGGTGTGTCCAGATTCAGAAGGGTCGGGTGAATACAATATGCTGTTAGTGCTCAACGCCTTACGGCATCAGAGGTGTGTCCAGGCCCTTCTTCTTAACCCCCCAGTTAACACCGGTATGTGCTCAACGCCTTACGGCATCAGAGGTGTGTCCAGCGCCCAAGGGCTTTTTTGTGTTGTAAGTCTCCATGGTGCTCAACGCCTTACGGCATCAGAGGTGTGTCCAGATATAATTACCAAAACCAGCCATAATAGCCATCCTCGTGCTCAACGCCTTACGGCATCAGAGGTGTGTCCAGGTTGGACGATTGCGGCCTTTTGCGGCTGCAAGTTGAGTGCTCAACGCCTTACGGCATCAGAGGTGTGTCCAGCCGGCTGGAACGCTTGCATTGGCGTCTATCGAGCGGTGCTCAACGCCTTACGGCATCAGAGGTGTGTCCAGCGTGGCAGCCGATGACGCTTCGTTTATTCTGGCCCAGTGCTCAACGCCTTACGGCATCAGAGGTGTGTCCAGTCGCACCCGCTCATTCGTCGCGATTTGAGCCCATAGTGCTCAACGCCTTACGGCATCAGAGGTGTGTCCAGTTCTCCGTCACCGGCATAAACTAGCAATTCCTTTCCGGGTGCTCAACGCCTTACGGCATCAGAGGTGTGTCCAGAGGCTGTTCTGATTGCAACTGGGCAGGCCAAGTTGAGTGCTCAACGCCTTACGGCATCAGAGGTGTGTCCAGAGCTTACCGGTAACATCTACTGCGCTCGTCAAGGGTGCTCAACGCCTTACGGCATCAGAGGTGTGTCCAGAGCTGGGTAGTGATAGTTGGACTCGGACGATCCCATTCGTGCTCAACGCCTTACGGCATCAGAGGTGTGTCCAGGTTGAGTGCCGGTGTTCCTCGGAAGGGCTCTGGGCTGTGCTCAACGCCTTACGGCATCAGAGGTGTGTCCAGTAGCTTACCGCATCCGATCTCTTGCCCCTAGAAACTGTGCTCAACGCCTTACGGCATCAGAGGTGTGTCCAGTTGGGGGAGAGCTGCCCCCACCGGCAGCAGGGAGGTGCTCAACGCCTTACGGCATCAGAGGTGTGTCCAGTTGCGTAAAAATTTGTCGCAGTGGCGGCAGCTATTGTGCTCAACGCCTTACGGCATCAGAGGTGTGTCCAGTTCCGCCACTCCTCCTGGTATTTCTAATGTTTGCCCCGTGCTCAACGCCTTACGGCATCAGAGGTGTGTCCAGATGGGCAGCACCGGACGCAGCACCGGGCCGCATCTTGTGCTCAACGCCTTACGGCATCAGAGGTGTGTCCAGGCTGCTGAATTTGCCCCAACAACCAAGGAATCAGTCGTGCTCAACGCCTTACGGCATCAGAGGTGTGTCCAGTAGCGCAATTGATTTTTTGCATCTTGGGTTTAGGGTGCTCAACGCCTTACGGCATCAGAGGTGTGTCCAGTCGGCACCTGCGAGCGCAGAGCCGGCACTCACCAGTGCTCAACGCCTTACGGCATCAGAGGTGTGTCCAGCAAGGCTGGGAGCCTTGCGACTACCTGCGCCATTTGTGCTCAACGCCTTACGGCATCAGAGGTGTGTCCAGTACATAACTGTTTATGCTATTTCAGGAGTGCCTGTGTGCTCAACGCCTTACGGCATCAGAGGTGTGTCCAGAGTGTTGAGGACATTAGCGGGCATGACTTACTAAAAGTGCTCAACGCCTTACGGCATCAGAGGTGTGTCCAGCATCGAGCCAGTCAAGAGCCTGCCTTAGCGCTTCAGGTGCTCAACGCCTTACGGCATCAGAGGTGTGTCCAGTTTCGTTCTCCCCCAGAAGTTTTACTTCCGTAATTGCGTGCTCAACGCCTTACGGCATCAGAGGTGTGTCCAGGAGAGAGTAATAGGTAGCAAGACATGGCTTGTCCTTGTGCTCAACGCCTTACGGCATCAGAGGTGTGTCCAGATTGAAGCTAAGCGCATAGCACTCCTCAAGCGTGCTCAACGCCTTACGGCATCAGAGGTGTGTCCAGGATTGCTTCCCGACGAATTTTACTGGGAATGGCAGTGCTCAACGCCTTACGGCATCAGAGGTGTGTCCAGAAGAGAAAGACTATCTCAAAAAATTGGCGGTTTTGTGCTCAACGCCTTACGGCATCAGAGGTGTGTCCAGCCACACTTTTCAGGACCGTGCGGCGCACCCACTCGTGTGCTCAACGCCTTACGGCATCAGAGGTGTGTCCAGGATAGTACCCCTTGGCTGCTGCCACCGCGCCACCGGGTGCTCAACGCCTTACGGCATCAGAGGTGTGTCCAGCCAAATGGCGACTACGATCATGAAAGCGGCCAGCTGTGCTCAACGCCTTACGGCATCAGAGGTGTGTCCAGCGTTCCAATTGTCGAGCCGTTTGCGTCGTAGGTCAGTGCTCAACGCCTTACGGCATCAGAGGTGTGTCCAGCAAAGTGTCCTACTGGGACGTAATTTCAGTTACACCAGTGCTCAACGCCTTACGGCATCAGAGGTGTGTCCAGGCGAGAGCGCTGCTGCTTATCTGGATGTGACTGTCCGTGCTCAACGCCTTACGGCATCAGAGGTGTGTCCAGCAGCACTAACATTAGTTATGCCTTCTTTTCCTATTTCGTGCTCAACGCCTTACGGCATCAGAGGTGTGTCCAGAGTAACTTTATTGTTGCGTGAGAAGTCTTATAGTTGTGCTCAACGCCTTACGGCATCAGAGGTGTGTCCAGTTTGCTATCGCCGCACTAGAAGAGCGGGGAGTCGGTGCTCAACGCCTTACGGCATCAGAGGTGTGTCCAGCTGAAGTAGATAATGCGTCAAGGTTTTTTTACTTAGTGCTCAACGCCTTACGGCATCAGAGGTGTGTCCAGGAAGCCAAGTTTGAGCTACGCCAGAAGGATACTCAGTGCTCAACGCCTTACGGCATCAGAGGTGTGTCCAGCGTTTTACCGTAGAGTAAGATTCGCCGAAAGCTTGTGCTCAACGCCTTACGGCATCAGAGGTGTGTCCAGAGCGCCGGCTGAAACCCTTGCTCCAGAACCGCCTGTACACCATTATACAACCACCTCTCCGGAAAAGCAACCGGCACAGCAAAATCCCTCCAAAACCACCGGCTCACAGCAAATCCCCTCCTCTCAAACCCTTACCCCACCTACATTATAGCAAATTGCAAGCACCCCTGACCGCTCCAAAAACCCCAAAAAGCACACCTGCTGGAAGTTTCCCGCCGGCAGTGCCGGCACAGCCACCTCACAGCCAGAGGTGCTTGCCTCAGACAATCCTGTACCCCTCTTGGGCCACCGGCCACGCCCCAGCACGGTTATAAGCGTGCAGCCCCTCCACACACTGGTTAGGCAAACGGATCAGCAGCAGACTGTCCTCCGCCGCCAAAACCCTCTCCAACTCCCAGCGCAGCTTCTCCCGATCCCGCTGGCTCAGCCAACAGCGGAAAATCGAATATTGCAGGCGCTCCCCATATCCTTGCAGCAGCTTGTAAGCCTTCTGCCAGCGCTTCGGGCACCGAATATCATAAGCCACTAAATACCAGTTTTTTGCTTCAGCCACAATACCACCTCACCGCAACACTAACTGACCGAACAAACCCCCTTCGCCACTCCACTCTTTTTCCAGCAGCCGCACCTCCAACTCAAACAGACGCCGGTAGGTCAAAGAATAGCCGGTAGCTGGGTGCTTCCAACTTTCCTCCTTGCGCTTCTCGTAAATATCAATCAACTTTTCTTTCCCCGCATCCTTCAGCCAAACCTGCTCTCCCCGCACGTCAAAATCCGCCAGAACATCCCACTGTCCCCGGTTAACAGATGCCATCACCGGCATATCCACCAGCGGAACTCGGAAAATTTCCAGCAAATCCAGCCCCAGCGGCGGTGCCTGAGTGCGCGGCTGGTGGTAAAATCCCAGTGCGGGCTCTAACCCAACCGTCAGGATCGCATTCATCACATCCTTGAGCAGCAAAGCGTAGCCAAAACTCAACAGACAATTGAACCGGTCTTTTGGCGGGCGGCGATTGCGACCGGCAAAGCGCAATTCAGGCACAACCGCCTCCGAAATCAGACACGGCAGCGCCCCAAAATACAGGGCAGCCAGATTGCCTTCCACCCCCAGCAGAGATGACAGGGAATCAGCTTTTTCCACTTGTTTCAGGACTGCTTTCATCTGAGAAATTGCCCCTTTCAGCGCCACCGGCACGCTCTTCACCCCCCGCTGCCCACGCATCAAAAACTTGCGCTGGCTCTCCCCGCGACAAGTCACTAGCTTCCGCGCCAAATCCAAGCAAATCTCAGGATTGCTCAGCGCCGCATACTGGCGGATGCGCCGGTGAATAGAACCCTGCCGGCTGTCAAAGCTGCCCAGATATCGCCCGCCGCCGGAAATAAAATGCACCCCAATCCCCTCACCGGCACAGAAGTGCAGCGCTTGCGTAGAAATCTGGGCGAAACTGTGCAGCACAATTTGCCCCACCTGTCGGGCGGAAATGGTTTCCACCGGCTGGTTGCGGCGGGAGATTTTGATTTGCTCGCCGGTGCGCCCCACAGCGGTTCCCGGTTCCAAAATGTGAAGAATTTGCCGGTCATCATCTTCCGGAAATAAACGAATAGGCTGCCACTCGCGGTTGTGCGCCAGTCGCGCTTCTTCAGGCAGACAAACCGGCGCGAGAGAGCAGCGGGCGCACAGGCGCTCATTCTCAATTACAGGAGGCCGGTGTGCCGATTCTCGCAGCGCTTTTGCTTGTTTTACCGCGTCTCGAACCGCTTCCCGCCCCGCATCATCCAGGGGCACATGCACTAAAATATTCTCAGCATGGTAGCGAATTCTCCCTTCTTTAACCCTGATTTTGAGAGCGTATTCAATCAAGCAACAGTAAGCGAGAACTTGCAGCCGATCGCTCTCCCAAGCTTGCGGCTGATTATTTTCATCCCGGAAGCAGCGACCTCGTTTGTGTTCGTAGGGAATCGTCTCCCCATCGCGCGTGCGGAGAGCGTCAACCCGACCGCGCAATCCCAACTCCTCACTTTCCAGGAAGAGTTCTTCCCACTCCTCATCTTCCTGTTTTTCAAGCTCAGCGTGCAGCCGGCGTCCGGCAAAAACAGCCGCATCCTGGGTGTGAAGTTCCTCCACTTCTTCCAGGTAGAAAAGGCGAGGGCAGTAGGCAATAGCGTGCAGTGCCGAGACGCGAATCGTTTCTTGTGCGGTTTTTTCGGTAAAGTCTAGTGTTTGCATAAAAGATGCCAGAAAAGGTATAAGTTTACAGCGCCTTTCGACATCAGAGGAATTGTAGGACAGGCGTCTCGCCTGTCCTATTATAGCCTAATAAACTAGGGAATGCCGGCTTGTTGAAAAACTTGCTGGGGAGTCAATTGCAGTCCTTCAAACAAGGAATCAGTTAAAGCCAAATCGCCTCTTTTTGTCTGAGGAGGGGCATCCGGATAGAAAATAGTGACGCTCTTAGCTCGCGGATCGACAACCCAAACCCGGGACACACCGGCATTGAGGTAATCTGTTGCTTTCTCGCTCATTTCTCCAAAGGGTTGCTCTGGAGAAATGATTTCAATCGCTAATTCAGGGGGGACAGGACAAGCTTCATCTAGAAGACGATCGAGGGGGAGACGAGTGTAAGAAATATAAAGCAAATCCGGTACAGGCACCCAGTCTCGACCGTTTCGCGTTAGGGTAATTGCCCACTCGATGCCCACTTCGCCCCGATTTTGACACCATTGTTTCAAGAGTGTGTAAAGAGCGCCGGTCAGTCTGGAGTGAAATCGCTTAGGTGACATTTTCGGTACAGCTTCTCCATCAACTAGCTCGCAGGTGATATCTCCTTCTGGCAGAGCCAGAAATTCTTGAAGTGTGAGTTTATCTTTGACTAACACCATAGGTTAAACCCTTAAAGTAATAAGTTAATCGACTTGGGGGCAATCCTGCTGCGATTGCCCCTTAGCCGGCTGTGCACCTTAGGTCAATTTTACTCGATCATTGGCGCACCGGCACACCTCAACAAGGGCATTACATGCAAGCGTTGCGGGAGAGCCGGTGTTGTCCTGCGAAACGAGAGAAATTCTCCCCCTTTCCGCGTGCCGGTGAGCGGGTTAGGGGGTGGGGTTTGGTTAGCAAGAGTTAGGCTCTTACTGTTTCAGGATCTCTAGGTGTCCAAGTCCACGCCTTCTCTGGGGGATAAATTGTTGCCTCCTTTACCGGCGCGTATAAGAGGCTAGTTGTTTTACTGCTGTCAGCGCGGTCGATGCCAACAGTTAAACAACATGAATCTCGTAGCGGGCGGACCGCATCTGATTGCACTTGGACATACCAATGTGTGGGCGGCGGCTTATCAACAATTTCAATTTCGTTAAAGAGAAAATTGTTGTCGCCGGCAAATGGAAGGCCATAGCGCTCGCCGTTGAAATCCCCCGCCAGTCCCCGCTGAATCCGGTCAGTCAGCCGGTCATCAGTATCGCGCACAGCAATTACACAGTCGAGTCCTGCCAGAATCTCTCGCCGTGCCATTTTCGCCAATGCTTTCTGTCCTTTGGTTCGCGATTCGGCTTCCTTCACAGAAGGATCGTTTGGATTCACTGGGTAAATGTGCAGTTGTTGGTAGAGGGTGCTAACCTCACCAAAGGCAACCGCTCCTACAGCAAGGTAAAGACAGGGAATGTCCTTGCGAACCGGAGTCACTACTGTTCCCACCATACTCCCGCGCATCTCGATTCCTGCCAAATTCAACAACAAACCGAGAGCTGCTGATGGAGGAATGACAGGTGCAGTACCCCGGTAGCCTCCTGTCTGAAAATATCGGTATGCGGAGAACGGCGCTTGCAAGCGCACGAAAAGCATTAGCCCCCCTCCTCTTGGTTCAAAAACGCCTCAGCAAGGTTGGACAAAAGCCGTTCCGGGCTTTCGTAGAATTTCACACCGGCATCTTGCAGGCGCTCTCGCTCTGCTGTCGGCATACTGCGAACCAATTCACCGCCAACCCAGAACTCACTTCCGGGCAAATCGTTTTCCTTGATCCGGGATAATTCGGGAAACTCGCCAGACTCCTTAAACCCGTAAGTGTCGAACCCCGCAGCCAGTCGGGGGGTGAGACGGGCGACTATACTCTTAGGAGCCATCTCAAAATAACTCCGAGCGTGATTTCCCGCCACATTGTTTAATTCTGAAATCGCCTCTAGCAGTGACCTCACCCAATCTTTGTTCTGCCGGCAGTCTGAGTAAGCAAGGGCAAAGGGAAACTGAAAGGCGGTGTGGGACACTTCCCGATGCAGTAAAGCGGAATCATTAGAATTCTTCCAAGGACTCTTACCGGCATTTTGAGGGGACTGGTGCAAAGTTGCATCATAGCGGTAAGGCGATGTGGCCAACGCCAAGTTCAGGCGAAAAACGCTGTCGCTCTTAGCCGGCTTGTCTTTCTTTTTCAACTGCTCCACATATTCCTTTTTGGCAACTAGAAACCCAAACAAGAAATCATCCGCATATTTCTGAGCGTCAGGAAGATCCTTGAACTCCACAGCAGGCTGTCCCGCATCCGGCAATCGAGTTCGGTTATGGGGCAATCCGTAGTAGGCTAGGGTTTCCCGCAGAGCATTCCGGATGGACTCAGGGCTGACCACTGCGTGTTCTTTCCCACCCTTGCCGATTCGTTGAATCACGTTGCGACTGGCCTCACCTTCCCCGCGATAGTTGGCGCTAGGGGCGGCATAAGTAAGTACGGTTGCGAACAAATTGTTGTAGCGCTTCATAAAACCTCCTAGTTCAAAAACTTGAGATCCTTAACCCCTTGCCGACAGTGCTAAGAGCGTAATGGATTTCACGCGATCCGGTTCCTTATACAGGAGTTGTGCCAAAAGCTCGAAGTTTTGCTCCTTCAACAAGTAACTTTGGTTTACAGAACCCATTGTGATAGCGAAGTAGTTAGCGAAGTCGGTGCCAGACCGGCTGCGAAAGCCATAGAAAACTTCCTTGGCCAGTTTTTCCCGCTTTTCGCTGTAATCCTCTTTTTTCGCCTCATCGTCTTTCACCTTATCCCAGACGAGTTCATATTTTTCTTTCAGTCGCTTACCGAGGTAAGAATCCACCAGCTTGTAAATCAGCGCCTCCAGCGAGAGAGGCTGATTTTGCTCAGCATTTGCACTCAAATCAATAACCTCCACTTCAAAAGATTTCCGGGCGTCTCGACAGAAATAAGACTGAGGGCCAAAAATTTGCGCAATATCTAAGGAAGCGCACAAGCGGTCAAATCCAACATACCAAAGGCGGCGTCCTAAAACATTTTTCAGCCGTTGCGCCGTGAAAACTGTATCCCAACAATTTTCCCGCACCCGCGCAAAAGCGTCAATTTGTGACTCTTCGGGAGTCAGCCGCACCAGTTCTCGGATTTCATTTTTCTGTCCGTCGTCAGACACAGAGAGCAAACAAACCTCAACAGCGAAGATCAGATCGGCCACATTTCGTTTGCCCTCTAGTTCCGCTAGGCGCTGGCGCAAGCACTTCAGAAACTCCAGCCCCGCTGCCGGGGCCAAATTTAAGATGGCCTGATTGGGGCGCGATTTAAAGTAGGGATGTTGCTTTTGCTCTCGGTTCCGAAGGGCGTCTGGAAAGTCCTCACAGAAATATTCTAAATTAGCAACGTCCGGAATTGCAATAGCATACCCCGCTGATTTCAACTTCCCTTTAAAGTTCCGGTAGACAGGCTCGTAAATCTGGATAGCGTAAGGCCAGAAGTTCAGTAAGAACTCAAATTTACCCCTGTCCTTGAAGGGGACAATCTCCGTATTTTTTTCCTGGACGCCCAGAAGATTAGTGCCGGCCAGTTTAACCGCACTCTCGCTGCCCTTTAGTTGCTCCCATGTATCTTGAGCCGTCTTCTGTCTAGACTTCTTGCCTTTGTCACTGTCTTTAAAGATTGTGCGCGATGCGGGTTGCTTTCGCAACGCCCAGAGAAAATCCCGCCAGAGCTTCAGCCACAGCTGCTCTTGACTGCGGTCCCAGTCGGCAATCTGACCGGCCTTCGGGATAAAATCTTCATAGATATAAATCTTGCCCGAATCACCTTCCTCAATTCTGATGGGGGTTTTCTTCTTGTCCTCCTTTTTGCTGGGGATTTCTACCCGTTGAGGAGCGTAAAGCTCTGCAAACAGGGCATTTAGTCCCTCACGGTCAACCTGCAGGGTCGCACCTTCCGCTGCAAGGTCGGATATGTTACAGGTGCCGGCGTGTCCTGTGTGCTTGAGCCAGTCAACCACCAGCACCAAACCGGCCAATCCCGCTCGGTGTTGAGCCGAGGGGAGTTCCGCTAGCGAGTATTTCAGGGTTAAGACTTCAGACATTTTGCACCTCCCGCTTTTCCCAGAATCCCCTTTTTTGACAATATTGTCTAGAGGGAGCCACTCCCAGCCACTTGGGAAGCCAGTGGGGACGCTCGGTGCCAAGGTCGAGGACGTAGCGCTCGCGCACGCCAAGGGTTAAGTCATCAAACGGACGGCGATCTTGGATGCGCTCTAACACTTGTGGCAAATCCCCATCGAGGACGCAGGTTTTGCGATAGTCATCAATGTCCCTGAAGTCTGCCGGCGTAGCGTAATAACCTTCCGACAGAAACCGCGTCCAACCCTCTACTGATGGTTCTTTTTGGGCGTGATGTTCCAATTTCTCTGCCAACAGCCGCTGGCTCAAGTCACCCCGCCCCAAGTCAGCCAGAAAACGCGAAGCGCTCTCAATCTCCTCCTTTGTGTAAGGGCGTGAATTTTCAGGCGGGTAAACCAACAGCTGTGCGCGAAAGTCGTTGCCTCTCGACCGCTGCCGGTTGGCGCGGCCAAAACGCTGCACTAAGCCACAGATGTCAGCTATCTCTGTCACCAGCAAGTCGGCATCAAGGTCAAGGCTCATTTCACAGACCTGAGTGGTCACAGCAATCGCCGGCACAATTTCTTTTTGCTCACCTTCTTTTTTATCAGCGGTGAAAGCCGCCACTATTGCGGCGTGGGTGTCGTTGCGGTCGCCAAGCTTAAACTGGCTGTGATAGCTGAGGACTTCCACCCCCAGCAGATATTCTAACTCTTCCGCCCGGTTTTGGCATCTCGCAACTTGATTCACAACCCAGAGAACCCGCTGACCATTTTGGTAGGCTGCAATCGCTCTCGATAAAGCATCTGGCTCCTTAACAACCTCTAGGCGGTAGCGCGGGTGGTTCTCTTGCTCCTCCAAGTATGAAGACTTCTGGCCAGCGCTTTGGCTGGTAAATTCCACAAGTCCCGTATCGAGAAGCTGTTGTTTGCGCCCTACCGGCAGAGTAGCCGTCATGCAAAGAACCGGAATGTCAAAGTTTCTCAAGAAAGCAATTAAGGACTCAAACATCTGCCGGTCATAGCTGTGAACCTCATCCAGCACAATTGCGGCATCTGCTAAAACCGGCAACAGGCACATGGCCTTATAGTTGTGTGCCAAAAAACTCATAAACTGATCTACAGTGCCGCTGAAGTACCGCCGATCCCAGCAGCCTAGGGCAAACAGCCGCGCCTCGGATTCGGAAAGCCGGAAATCCTTACCCTTTGTTGATTCGACAGGATTTTCCAAAATCCATTCCAGCTCGTACTGTGCCGTACCTGTCAAGTGTGCTGCTTTTTCTCCACCCCAAGCTGTGTACCCTAAGAAACCCTGCAGTGCTGTTGCGCGAGTCGGATAGAGAAAGATTAACTTGCCAATTTCCCGCTCTCGGCACTGCTCTTTTAGCCATTCCCACGCTCCGCGTGTCTTGCCGGAACCGCAAGCGGTCAGCAGCAGTCCGCGCCAGCCAATTCTAGCCACCTCTCCCTGGAAGTCTCGCAGCTTGAAAGGCTTGCCTTCTTTCTTAGCAGCAGCCTTAGCGAAAGGTGTGAGAATTTCTTCCTCCACTTCGGCAGGAGTTACTGGCGGTGTGTGGACAGCACTTTCAACCCACTCCTCCAGTAAAAGATTTTCCCGAAACAAAGCAGACGCGACCGCATCAGCAACAATCACCCCAGCTTTAACTGCTAGAAATAGAGATTTTTTCTTGGGATTGCGCTCCTTTCGGATGTTTCGGTTGCAATCCTTCGCCGCCTGCCGGCCTCTGGATAAAGCTTGCTGCCAAACTGATTCACGAGTCCAAGGTTCTTGCGGCAGTGCTGGCGGTTCAGGCAAACCGGCAACTTTGGCAATTCGGGCTAGAATGGCTTTCACTTCTGCGTGCTGCAAGTAGAGTGGCACACAAAGCCTGCCTTTTGGCTGACACCACTCCCAGCTTCCAGAGTCAGAGGCTTTAAGGTGGTGCGACAGGACAGCCGCTGTAATTGCGTCTAAGTCTAAATCGGAATTTCTGCCCAACCACTGCCAGATTTCTGGCAACTGCAAAATTAGGGCGCTTAGGTGTTCGTGGCGGATGCTTTGCTGGTAGAACCCCTTTTGCGAAACAGCTTTCAAGAAATCCTCATTTGCTTTCCCTAAATCGTGAAACAGCGCTGCAACGCGCAGATTCAGCAAAAACCGCTGCTGGTCAGCTTCGGCATAGATTTTGAAAAACCGGCACCAGTTGCGCCCCCAACGACCGTCCAAGCGGAAGATTCGCTCAGCCGCTTCTTCCGTCTCGTTCAGGTGTTTTTCTAGCGTGAGAATTTTACCTGAACGCTTACTCTTGGCCAATAGGTGTTCATTTAGCCCAAGCATAGTTCACCTCTCTAGTGCTGTGAAACGGGACAAAAATACCGCAACCCATTCGCCGCTTACCTCCCAGACCGCGCTCCTGTAGCTTAATAGAATCATCATCGCACAAATCTCTGACTTCTAAGCCGAAACCCACCACGGTATACCCCTTAATTTTGATGGCCTTGCGGTCGGTTTGGCCCTCGCTATTCATGGGAATTGCCACTGTCGCTTGAATCCCCAAATCCTGAAGCTGGCGCTGAGCCGCCTCCAGAAATGGCTCTGGCTCCTCAAATCCCTTAATAACCGTGATGCGCGAGCGCAACTGACCCACCGGCTTCAGCATAAAAATCTGCGGAATCCCCAGCGTGATGTGATGATTTCCAATTCCCAGCAGCTTCCCCGCCAAAGGATAAACCGCAGGCACCTCGTCACCCGGCAAACGAATCCGCAACCGAGACTTCTCCGTCAGATAAATCTTCCCTTGTCGGTCAGGAATGCCGGCAATCGTCTCGATACTGAGCCCATCTCGGTTATGCAGTTCAGGGCAGAGATGAGATATGGCTGAGTACAGCGCATACCCGTGATCCGCCGGAATATTTTCACCTGTCAGATTAAAGCATAACTCAACATAAGGCAATTCTCGCATCATTTTTCTCCTTTGGCACCCAAATTATACAGAGGCATCATACCCTCTAACTCGGTGCGTACTAATTCTACCAGTTCTGGCGGCTCCCGAACCACCGCCCCCTTGCCATATCCCAACACCCAACGCTTCAAATCGTTCAATCCCCCCACCACAAGATGCAGCGTTAGGGAGCCATCCAGGTGCTCCTCAATCTCCTGAGTGTGGTGCCAGCGCCGCTCTCTTATATAAGGTGAAGTCGGAGCATCAAACCAGATAGCCACAGGCACCGGCTTTCCTCCCACCTCGTACTGAAATATCTGATCCAGGTACTCCTTAGCATTGAAGCTTAGATCGCGGACAAACTTCTCTTCCAGTACCTGCAACTTTTGAATCCTATCCACCCGGAACGATCGCACGGCTTGGCGCTGGTGGCAATAACCAATCAGATAGGGATTCGTCCCGCGATAGATGTCTAAGTGGTAGGGATCTATAACCCGCTCGGACACATCATTCCGACTCGCAGTGTAATACTTTACCCAAACTTTCCTGGACGTGCGGAAGGCATCTACCAGCTGACTCCAAATTTCAGGGTTAAGATTAATTTCCGCACCCGGGCGAAAGATAATCCGCTCATCGGCAATTTGCTGCAAATCCACCCACGTCTGTTCTGGAAGTCGCTCACTCAACCGAGTGATCGCCGAACGCAGTTCTGAAGCATACGCTGACCCCGCGTAGACTTCCAGCATCCGCGCTCCCAATATCAGCGCAAACAATTCTCCCTTGCTCAGAGAAATACTCGGCAACCGCCAAGCCGGCTCTGTATAGTGATAGCCCTTTTTGCGACTGAACTCCAGTGGGGCATTGAACCGGTCGCGCAAAAACGCCAAGTCACTGCGAACCGTCCGCTCGCTCACTTCTACTTCTTCAGCAAGGCTGACAGCCGTTTGCCGCTGACCCGAGCGCAGCAAAGCATCAATCTGCAATAACCTTTCCAAACGGCGGGGAGACATAACTCTTTAGCAGGTGAATTAGTCTTATGCTAAGCCGGCTACCCTGCAAAAACATTTCCGCCTTGAGAAAAAGTCAGAAATTTTTTGCGCGTCAGTCCGCTCCTGCGCTCCTACCCTGCTCCAGTCCAGGACTTATGCCGCCGCCTCTCCTCTCCTCTGTGCCGAATATTCGCGCTGCAATTCATCCTCAACACAGCAGCAGTCTTCGGAGTCCCAATATACCCGCTGCCGCAGTTCAAGATTTTCATCTTCCAGAGCAGCCAAAAGGTTCTGCCTGTCTTCGAGCTTTTGAACTTGAGACTGGAGAGCTTCGACAATCTGAGCCAGCGCCTCAATTTTTTGGGTTTGAGGCTGGAAAGCTTCTACAATCTGAGCCAGCGCCTCAATTTTTTGGGTTTGGGCCAGCCAGAACTCGCTGAGGGTGGCCATCAACAGTGCTGGGTCAGGCTGATTTGCAGTTTTAGCAGTCATGGCATCTTGTACATCGAAGTCCCTACATAAATAATGTATGCGCAAAACTAAAACGAACGCAAGACCGTAAATATTAAGCTTTGTAACAATTCAGGATTTTATTCCCACAGGTGGGCTGCCAACTTCAGCTGGGACAGCCTGAGCTTTACCAGATGTCCCTCTGCTAAGCGTGAACAAGGGAGCAATTGCTCCCCTTCGTCGCGCTCTACTTGCTATGCTATGGTGCTTGCGATCAACGCCTTACGGCATCAGAGGTAAGTAAGTCATGCAATAGCACTGTGTCCGAACAGCGAAGGCCCTACTGCTCAACGCCTTCCGGCATCAGAGGTTGCTCTGCTCTGCTCTGTACTGTGTTTAACGCTTTACGGCATTAAAGCTTAAGTGTAGCATAATGTGGAATCAGTTTTGTGCTGGCCTTTCTGGCAGCTGAACTCCAAGGGGCATGGAAGCGAACGCGCCCAAATGCCAAGTCGGTGCGAAACGTGCCATCTGCCGCCGGCAGAAAAAATCCGAACCGGCATTCCCCGTATTAATACTTACCTGCGGCATGTAGGGGCCGCCCCCCGTGGCCGCCCCCAGGCCAAACAGCCACCGGCAATTCCGCCCCGACAATGGCCAGGGGCTCGCATCTGGGACAGCACAGGGGTAAGAAACCGGGTTATGAATGCTGGTAGGGGCGGGTTTACAGACATCCTCGACTAGCAGCAGACATTTTGGGTGAGCCCCGCCCCTACATATATATGACACATGGCCTGTAGGGGCGGCCCCCCGTGGCCGCCCCCTGTGTCTGGCCCCCTCACGTTTTCTCCACAAACACTCTCTCACGGCGCAGTCCTCTTATGTCCACCGGCATCCATTTTCCCTATTTGTAGAAGCGGGTTCAGCCGATATAGCAGCAGTCATATTGGGCGCGGAAGTGGCCTAGGGAAAAAGGCGTAGGACAGGCGTCTCGCCTGTCCTCTTGATCTAATCCCCTAACTTAACTGGCTACTGCTATATATCTGTGGCGAGCGCCAAAGATGGCCATCAACCCGCCCTTACTGCCAGAGACAGCCGGCGGACAGGATATCACCAGGCCAATAGCCGAATGCCGGTGGGGCTAAAGCCCAACTACAAACTTTTGGGCTAAAGCCCAACTACAAACTTTGGGCTGAAGCCCAACTACAAACTTTGGGCTGAAGCCCAACTACAAACTTTGGGCTGAAGCCCAACTACAAACTTTTGGGCTGAAGCCCAACTACAAACTTTGGGCTGAAGCCCAACTACAAACTTTGGGCTGAAGCCCAACTACAAACCTTGCCATCGCCCCCTCCCCCCAGACACCGGCACCACCGGCAGTTGGCTACAGCCCCCTCAAATGAGATAATAAAAACCTTTATGCTGGAGACGAAACCGCACCTCCCCCCACCAAACACAGGAACTCACCCAATGCCGTACCTAACAGCAGCCAGCGACATCAAATCCCTGATCGGAAAATTCGCTCAGCGCCAAACCCTCTGGGCGGACACAGAAGTCGCCGACTACAACACCAAAAAACCCAGACTCTCCCTCATTCAAGTCTCCGACGATCCCACAGACCTAACCGGCGCTCAAACCTACATCCTCGATGTCCTCGACCGGCCAGACTTAGCAGCAGCTTTCACTGACCAAATCATGGCCAACCCAGACATCGAGAAAGTCTTCCACAACGCCAGCTACGATATCAAATTTCTGGGCAAAACCAAAGCCAAGAACGTCACCTGCACCTTAGAAATGGCAAAAAGAATCCCCTACTATCTCCTGCCATTACCCAACTTAAAGCTCAAAACCCTAGCCGAAAAACTCTGCAACTTCCCCAACCCCGACAAAGAAGAGCAGGGAAGCGACTGGGGAAAGCGCCCCCTCACCGAGAAACAGCTAAAATACGCCCACATGGACACAGTTTATCTGGCTCAGGCGCACAGGCGGCTGCTAGAACTCATCAGCCGGTGCAGCCCCGACCCAGCCACCGAAAACTTAACCGCCCTAGCTCAACGATATCACGAAATCGCCGAGCAGTGGAAACTTCTTAATTCAGAAATCGAAGCCATCCAAGAGCGCATCAAAAAAGCCATGCAGGCGCAAAAAGTCACAGAAACCCCCCACTTCAAACTAGCCAGTTACGATCGGACAAGTGTCAAAACAGATTTTTCCGAACTCGCCAAGCTAGTCCTGACCACCGGCATTAAATTCGATTTTCCCGTAACCCTCACTCAAGCTCTCCAGAAAGACTTAGGAGAAGCCATCAGCCAACTCTCCGTGCAAGTCGAGAAAACACCCACTTGGCGGCTGACTGTCAAAGCCCAAGAAGCCGAAGTCGAGGAGGACTGGTGAGAGCCGGTGCAGAGATATTGGCCGTTCTAGTTCCCAGGCGGAGCCTGGGAACTAGAGATTATGCCTCTTTTTTCGTGTAATACTCATTCTTAGCGTAGACGCTAATTATACACTCACCGGCATCAAAAAACATCCCCTCTCGCTCATCCTTAGAAAACTGCAAATTCGGATACCGGTCGCCAATCCCCTCAGCCGTCATCGCCTTAGCCTCCATCTCATCCGGGAAAAGCCCCGTCGCACCGATGTAGAACACCAGAGGAGAAACCTTCTCCTGATAGATTTTTTCTGCATAGCGCTCCAGTTTCTCTTTCCCAGCAGCCAAAGCTTCCACAAACTCGTCTCGCTTCACCCCCTCACCCTTCCACTTCGCCTGCAGCACCCGCCGCAAACTGTCCGCACCCACTTTTGACAGGATACCCGCAACCGTGCCGGTTTCCCGAAGTCCGAGAAAGTCATCAAAAATCCGCCGCATCAGCTCATCAACTTTCGTGATCTTCATGCGGGATGACAAATCCTTGTGCCCGAAAATCAGGTCGCTATCCAGCGCCTGTTCAAAAGTCGGCTTTTCCACCTTCTCTCCCGTATCTTTATCGTAAGCCTCATAAAGCCGGTCGAGGAACTTGTTCGCCGAGTAAAGTTTCCCCAAGTTGAGGATGTCCTTGCTGCCGATATCAATCTTGTAGCTCACCCGCGAATCAACGGTGCCGTTATTAATAGCCTCCTCTAAATCAGTATATTCCGTTGTTGTGGGAAAGTTGACATAGAGGTTCTTCGACAGGTAGTGCTGCTTCAACTCATCCAACTGAGCAGGCGTGTAAATCTCCGACTCCTCTTTCAAGTGAGACGACACAATACTGGAGAGAATTTTAACTTCCGCCAGTTCCTCAAACACCCCTTCAAGACTGCTGTAATGCCCCACAAAAGGCACCAGTGGCAAATTGTCAAGCTTGAGATCGCACTCCCCTCGGAAGTCAAAATCGCCGGCGGGCGCACCATCCTGTTCGAGGACGCCCTTTTCCTTCAGCAACTCAAACACTTTTTTGTTGCTGATTTTGACCTTGAGGTACTTAACATTGAGTTCGCCATCACTGACGATGGTATAATTGTTGAAGCTCTCGGTGTCATTGAGCAGAACCCCCGCCACTTCCACTACCGGCGTTCCGCTATCTACCTGGACTAACTTCACTCGCCGGCGAACCAGCATGTTGACAGTCGCCGTATTTTGATTGATGGAGAACGACCCCATATGAACATAATCTCCCGTATCCAAGGCTTCTATTTTCAGCGTGGGTTCGATAAGGTTGCCATCCTTATCTCGGACGCCGGGAATTCTTTTCAGCCCTGTTCGCTGATAGGTTTCCTGCAAATGCTTCAGGTTAATAATGATGCTGTCAGAATGTTCTTCTAATATCTGGATTAGCTCCAGCAGGGAAATATTGTCACTGACTTGAACGCCATCAAAGATTTCATGCTCTTGCAAGACAGCCGGTTCAAAAATTCCCCGCTCCAAGTCTTGCGCCAGCTCAGCCACTTGCGCATTAGTAAGCGCCTTGGCGTGTTTTTCTGTGAGGGTGGCGTCGAAGGTACTCGCCAGCGCGTACTTGGCAATATTCAGATTCCCCTCAGCCAGATTTGTCTTAGCAAAAGCAAACACTGACTCATCTGTCTGCGCCACAGTCACGTCTGTTAGTTGCTTGTACTGTTCCTCCGTTAGCTGTTGATATTTGTAGAATGTCCCGTCATCATCTGCGTTTAACCCGGCAATTTTTAGCGTTCCGGACGAGCCGTTTATTTTCTTGCCACTCCTTGACACAAAAACCTGATAATCGTAATCTTTAATTAAGGGTTCCTCAATCGGTGGGGAGACTGAACTGCTCAGGAGTTTGGAGGTGCTGTAAAGGGAGTCGTAAACTTCCTTTATGGTGCCGGCTTGAATGCAATAGCCAGACAGGCTGTTGGCAATTTTGGAGAGCAGTTTAAAGTCGGCTGAGGAATAGGAGATAGTGTTGGCGAAGACATCCATGATTTTGAGTTCTTCGCAAATCTCCTCCAGCGCTGTTGCTTCTGAACGAGCGCTCGGATCGTTGGCATAGCCGTCACTGTGCAAAGTTATCGCCGTCAGCTCTCCCTTTTGGATGAGAGACTGAGCGAGTTTCATCGCTTGCGACATGCAGGTCCCCCCGGCAGCCTGTATTTTTTGAACCTCTCCGATGGAGGGAGAGTTTGGTTTCATCACTTTCCCAATAGGAACTCGCTGGAAGTGACAGGTGACATCTCTCCGGGAAGAGTAAGAGATCAGGCTAACCAGCAGCTGGCTGTTGCGATATTCATCCAGAGTCAAAAGCTTGACTATAGTGCCTTTTAATGCCAGGATGTCCTCAGACATTGACCCGGAACGGTCGAGGATGATGATGCTGTGAGCGACCGAGTTTTCTGGAAGGGCAACCGGCTTCCTTTCCAGAGGAATTCGCTCGGCGAGATAGAAGGACTTTTCCTGACCGGCAAAGTTGTATAGGGTGAATTTAGTGCGAGTGTTGGGAGCGTGTGGGCTGGTTAAATTCGGGGAGCTGGCTCGATGGGAGTGTAGGGATTTCCGTGCCATATTTATCCTCTCCAGGCTTACATATATTATTATAGCATTAGCAACTTTGAAAAGGGGGGATGGAGGGAAAAAAATAATCGCCCGACAGGCCAAGCCTGAAGTTGGCGGGGGTGCGAACCGGCAGGGTTAAAGCCCAACTACAAACCTTTGGGCTCAAGCCCAACTACAAACCTTTGGGCTCAAGTCCAACTACAAACCTTTGGGCTCAAGCCCAACTGCAAACCTTTGGGCTCAAGCCCAACTACAAACCTTTGGGCTAAAGCCCAACTGCAAACCTTTGGGCTCAAGCCCAACTGCAAACCTTTGGGCTAAAGCCCAACTGCAAACCTTTGGGCTAAAGCCCAACTACAAACCTTTGGGCTCAAGCCCAACTACAAACGGGGCAGTGGCCACCCCGCAGAGAGGGGGCAGTCCTTCGGCAAAGCCGGTGTTTGCCGGCGAAAGCCTTTGCCAATGTTTTGGAAGGCTCAATTTCAGATATGCTGGAAATTGGGTAAAGCTATGCTGGTAGCGGCAGGACTTGGGCTGTGCCAGACGCCGGCATGGCTAGCGGCACCCGTAGGAATCAAAGACTGTAAGAGGGTGCATTCCTGTAGAAGGCTAAAAACCGGCATCGCCTATTCGTAAAAGATCCACCTATGATAGCGATCAAAGCTTCTCTCGGTATAAGTTTTTTACTCAGCGGACTTTACCAAGTCCCGCTGCCTTCCGCATTGCTGTCAGAAACGCTGCGGGGGAATGAAATTTATTCTCTCTCCTCGAAGCTGATGGAGAAACCGCTGGGATATTCCCTGAGTGAACGAATTTTAACACATCAGGGCGCACGACGGTCGAGGATTCTCGACAGTGAGTGCCGCAAAGAGCCGGTCGGAGTGGGGATACCGGGATTTCAGCCGGGGACACCTAGAAGTATGGTCCGCCGCATGTTCGGCGTGCCGAGCCGAATTCTCTCAGGCTATTGGCCAAATACCAGTGCGTTAGTCTATGAGTTAATACCAAACCGGGTTAGCTTGGGCTTTTTATTTGACAAGGACTCGCAGAGGCTGCGCCAAACGGAGGCATCCTTTGCCGACTCGGTGGACTCCCGGCAGATCCTGGTGACGCTCAATAGCATGTTAGGCTGCCGGATGAACGAGGAAATCAAGCGGGGGTTGCACCAGGTTCACCAGCGAGAGTCCAGCCAGTACACCTGGACTGTGGAGTCCCTCAAGGGTGTGATTGAGCGGGACGATCGCCAGCGGATCTATATCGGTATCTGGGAGGCGGACTTGCACTGATTTCGGTTGCAAGTGCCCGTCATGTTGAGCCCCTCACCGGCTCTGAGCTACCCGCTCTTTTCCCGGTTCCCATTGAGGGCTTTATCTCAAATCCGATGGACAGATAAAGAGCGTACACCCGGATTTCATATTAGTATTGCGGGGCAGTAAGACTGACAGCGCCAGGGAATGGTGCCAAGGGATGAGGTGCTAGCCCTGGCCTTTAGGGCAAGTGGCGGGACAGGGCCGGTGGCAGCCCGTCTGTTCGCGACAAGCTACAGCCCTTTTTTCTCCGCTTGCTGTTGAGCCTTTTGACTATTTTGACGGTAGAGCTTCTGCCGGTCCTGAGCCATCTTGTGGCGGGGATGGCTGGGCGGTACTGCCACCATCAGATCTGCAGCCTGCTGCCACTTGGCAGCGATAGCCAGCCAATCAGCGCGAGATTTGGCGGTTTTGCCGGCGGTGGAAGCCTGCTGAGCCAGTCGCACCGCGTCTGCAAACTGGTCTGGCTTTGGGGAGGGCTCAGCCACAGGAGCCGGCTTTGGCGCTTCTATCGGGCTGCCGAGTTTCAGACCGAGAGTATTGGAGACAGCCAAGCCCAAAACCAGCAGTAACAAGCCCAAGCCGGCACCGCCCACCATAATGCCTCGCCAGAATTGGCGCTGCTCGCGGGCCAAATTCAAAGATGAAGTTGAAGAAGCCGACAGGGGCAGGGGTGCCTCGTCAGGTTTCGCGCTGAGGTTCTGGATATCTTCTGCCAGCCGCTGGATGATATTGGGTTTGGCCAGGGTGATTTCTTGGAACCAGAGCAGGTGTTTTTCTGGGTTGCGATTAATGTCTTCGAGCCAGAGTAACTGCTGTTCTCGGACCAGCCGGCTGTTGATCTTAACTCGACGAATATTGCGCGGTGCCAGTGACTCTAGAATCTGCCGGATGCGTTCGACCAAGGTAGATTGTTCCAGCTGTTCGGCCTTGTGAGCCTCGCACAGCAGCTGCAACACCCCATTATCCAAAACGGCTCGGGTCCTGACACCGCAGTGTGCGAGTTTTTCATTGAGGATTTGAATAATCGCCGCAACGCTTCCCTGGCGAGCCTGTCTGGCAATGTCATCGATGGAATTGGCCATGTTTGGTTCAGCAGTTGATAGATAGTTAAACCTGACTTGTTGATTTCACCGTTATATCTAGAGTATCTGGGTTTCTGCCCTCCAGTACCGGCTCAAAGATTCGGGCCCACTGCCCCCGGCACCCCGCTGTGGCCCCACTCCCCCCCCATCCCCAAAGCGGGCCCCGAGCCCCCCCAGACGCCCGCGCCCGCAGGGGACGGCAGAGGGGTTTTCCAGTTTCACTTGCGCCCGAGAGGCCAAAGCGCCCAAAGCGCTTTGCTGGAGTGCCGGTCCCGACTCGCCGTGCCGCTGCCATGCGGGTAAACTTGTTGCCCCGCAAGCAGGTTACAATGCAAACTGGTTGGTTTAAACAGCTAAAGGAAAACAGGGATATCGAAAAGTGGGCAGAGTCATTGCAGGCGCGATTTTTGTAGTGGACGACAACATTGATACCGATCAGATCATCCCAGCAGAATACCTCACCCTAGTTCCCTCCAAGCCGGACGAGTACGAAAAACTGGGAAGCTACGCCCTAGTCGGCTTGCCAGACCGCTACGGCAAGTTTATCGCTGCCGGTGAAATGAAGACCCGCTACCCCATTATTGTGGCAGGGGAAAACTTCGGCTGCGGTTCGTCGCGGGAACACGCACCGATAGCCTTGGGGGCGTCAGGCGTACAGGCTGTTGTCGCCGGGTCCTACGCCCGCATCTTTTTCCGCAACTGCGCCGCCACCGGCGAACTGTACCCCTGCGAAAGTGTGGGGCGGCTGTGCGACGAGTTCGCAACCGGTCAAGAGGTTACCATCGATCTGGAAAAAAATCAACTGATCAATCACAGCCTCGGCAAGACGTATGACCTCAAGCCCCTCGGAGAAGTGGGGCCGGTGATTGATGCCGGTGGCATTTTTGCCTACGCCCGCAGTACCGGCATGATTGCCAGCGCCAGTCCATCCTGAGCGGGTTCGTCAGGCACTCTGACGGCCATGTCACCGCTGCCAAGCCGGCCCGTCCTGTAGGGGAGCGCTCTGGTGTGGCTCCCCACAGTGTTTATCTATTGCGCGGATACCCGCCTAGCGGCACCGTTACGCACTGTCCCTGTTTTTGGCTGGTACTCGGGCACCAGATGCTGCAGCTCCGCCCGGATGCCGTCACCGTCCCCTCGGCGAGCTTGTGCGAACAGCGCCTCCAAGCGAGGCTGCAAAAATTCCCAGCGGATTTTAGACTCGTGGGCGCAGAAAATCTTGGCATGCTTGGTCGGTCGGGCCTTGGCGCTGTCAATTAGCAATTCTTCATGGATCTTTTCTCCCGGGCGCAAGCCGGTGATTTGAATCTCAACATCTTGCCCGGGTTCCAAACCGCTCAGGCAAATCATCTGCACCGCCAGATCGTAAATCCGCACCGGCTCGCCCATATCCAGTAAGAAGACGTCGCCCCCTTTGGCCATTGCTCCCGCCTGAATCACCAGGGAAGCGGCTTCCGGGATGGACATGAAATAGCGAGTCATGTCCGGATGGGTCAGTGTAATCGGTTTGCCCTCCGCAATCTGTTTGCGGAAGCGGGGGACCACCGATCCGCTGCTGTCGAGGACATTGCCAAATCGAACCATTGTGAAGCAGGTGGTGGTTTTTGGCCGCTCGGCTAGCGCCTGCAAGATCAGTTCCGCCACCCGTTTCGTCGCTCCCATAATATTGGTGGGGCGAACCGCTTTATCGGTGGAAATCAAGACAAACTTGCTCACCGCGCACTCCAGCGAGCAGCGGGCTGCGGTCAGAGTCCCTAAAATGTTATTCCAAACACCCTGAGGGGGGTTGGCTTCTACCAGGGGCACGTGCTTGTAAGCAGCAGCGTGATACACCGTATCGACTTCATAGTTGCTCAAGACGGCCATCAGCTGGGCGGCATCGGTCACAGACCCCAAACAGGCCACCCTATTCAGCGTTGGGTGGGTTTCAGACAATTCCATGTCAATGCTGTAGAGGGCAAACTCGCTGACTTCGTAAAGCACCAGGCATTTGGGCTTCAAGGACGCGATCTGCCGGCACAGCTCAGACCCTATCGAGCCGCCCGCGCCAGTCACCAGGACGCTTTTCTCCATGACATTCATCCGGAGCAATTCTAGATTCGGCGCAACTTCTTCCCGACCCAGAAGGTCTGCAATATCAATGTTGCGAATTTTACTGATGGAGACTTTGCCAGATAAAATTTCGCCAATGGTGGGTACGGTCTTCACAGCCACGGATAGGGGCTGCAAGCGCTGCAATATCTGAAGTCGGGTTTTGCCGTCTGCAGAGGGCATGGCCAGCAGGATAGTGTCAAATGGCTTTTTCACCCGGAGTTTGGCCAAATCAGCCGGCGAGTAAACCGTGAGTCCGTGAACGACTTGCTGGTGCAGAGAGGGGCTGTCATCCACAAAGGCGACCAGGCGATAGGCGGGGTTCGTCGCCAGCGATTGAGCCAGTTGAGAGCCGGTGGCTCCCGCACCGTAGATCACCACTCGCTCCGCAAAGGCACCGCGACGGGCGTAAGCCGTCACCTCGTAAACCAGCCAGCGCAGACCAACCCGCACGCCCACCACGAACAGCAGGGTCAGGATAGCGTCGATGGCCAGAACTGAGCGCGGCAGTGGCCAGGACACAAACAAATAAGCAATAATTATCAGCAGCCCCGAGCTGATCCCGACGGCTTTGAGGACAGCCGTCAGCAAAAACTCCAAGCCGGTATAGCGCAGAATGGAGCGGTAAAGCCCCATAGCGCGAAAGCAAATGAGTTTGATACCAATCAGTATGGCAATTAACCAGACATAGCGATTGTTTTGTGGGATCGGGCCGAGAGAGCCAAAGCGGAGCAGCAGGGCCCAATAGATGGCCAGCAACAGCAAGACAGCATCGATGGCCATCAGTATATAGCGCTTTTGCCGTCTCGATAGAGAGTAAGCCGCTGTCTCAAGTACAGCTTCCAGGGATTTGATTGCTAAGTTCACGGGAGCTCTGTTAGTTGCTATGATTTAAGTCGTATTTGTAAAGATTTGCATACAATCTAGTCCCATGTTGCTGAAATCCACAACTCGCCACATTCACATATTTGCCGCCGACGTTGAGAACAACGAACTCGTTCCGAACGAGCGGGTCTTAACCCTGGACGTCGATCCAGACAATGAACTGAACTGGAATCCAGACGCCCTGCAGCAGGTCTACCGCAAATTTGAGGAACTGGTGGACTCCAGCAGCGGGGCTGACTTGACAGAATATAACATCCGCCGGATTGGTTCGGATTTGGAGCATTTTGTGCGCTCCCTCCTCCAACGTGGCCAAATCAGTTACAACCTTAACAGTCGGGCACTCAACTACAGTATGGGACTCCCTCAGGTAGTTTCTCCAGACAGCCCGTAAACTTTTTAGCATCAAATCTGCATATTAGACAAGCGAGATAGCCCAGACAGCAAGCCATTGCGCCCGACAGGAGGTGAGATATATTATATCATGAGATGTTGTTTTTGGCAACCGGCAGGCGAAATGAACCTGGAGGGCAGGCGGCAGCGAAATAAGCAAATTAAATGAATAGAATCTCAGTGCGGCCCTTCAGTGCGAAGGGCCCGAAGGGAGGGTGGCTGGCACAGCCTCAGTGGCTGCTGCTGCCGGTCGTCTCGCCCTCGGCCAAGCCCTGACCGGTGCCGCCGGCGTGAGGGCTGTCGCTTGGGGCACCGGCGGGCTTGTGACGCTTTTGCATTCGCTGCAAAAACTGTTTGTGGGCGATTTGGCGATTGGCCATGAAGCGACTCCAAAAACCAGGGACAAACCGGTCCATCGTCTCAGAGAGCACCCAAGCGTTAAGACTCATCATCTTATAATTCATCTCCTGAGACTGCTTGAGCGCTGCGATCCACTGCTCAATCTCCAGGCTGTCGGGCCATTCTGGCTCTAATCTCGGTGGGTTGGGGAATGAGTCGAATTTATCTGCGGGCATGGCGATTGCTGACCTCGGTAGGTGCTGGGCTGTCGGTGGCAGGCCGGTGAGAGTGCTTTGGCTGTCAGGAACTCCGAAGATTTTTCCCAACAGCCTCACAGGCCCGGGGTCCCTGGGCGCTCCCTGCCCTACCCAGAAGGGGATCGGAGAAATGTGTGCTGCTGTTCTGAGATGCCCCCTGAGCTTTTCCAGATAGGGACTCTTTCAACTCATCTTTGAGTCGCACGGGGAAGACCCACAGTCGCGGTTGACGGGCGGACTGTTGAGGGAAATTTCCAGCCACTTTAACATCAAATCTAAAATCTGGCGCGCCGCTCCTCCCAGGGGGAGGTCCCCTAGCGGGCTGCCAGTTCTTAGCGGGACACAGGCGTTCAGTCCCAGCCCCTCTCGGAGCGACCCCGTTTGCCAGCCTCTCCCCCTGTGGCGATCAGCGGCTCTCACGGGCTTTGGGAGAATAGCGCCAAAGCGAACAAACTGTCCCGGTTTCAGCGGCTAGCCCCCGGCGCGACAGTTCTGGACAGTAGCTCGGGCAGCGCCGGGCGCGGCGTGAAAGTCTGCGGGCTGCTGCGCCACAATAAAAGTAACTCTAACAGTGCGGGCACGCCAGTCAAATGTCAAAACTCAATCCGCGCTCTTTGTCAGGCACTACAATCGGAATCGGCACTCCTATTAAAGAATTTGAGCGTCGCACCCTACCGCTGCCCTCTCTTGGCGTCGGCTAACTAGAGCTAAAGCAACTCAGGCTGATAGGCGCGAGGAATCCCCATGCAACACAATGTGGCAAAGATCAACTGCTCTAACCCTACCTGTCAGGCTCCCAATCCCGAGAGCAACAGGTTTTGCGAGAAATGCCGGACACCCCTGCCGGTTCGCTACCTGTGGGCAATCGGCGCAGGTGCCGCCGCCTGTAAGCCTGGGGAAATATTAGCCGACCGCTACTGGGTCAAGCGTGACCGCATTCTGCTCGACACCAAACCCGGACTCGCACCAGCGATGCCCGAGGAAATTCCGCCGGAACTCGCACCCTATCTCAGACTTTTCCCCTACAGGCTGCACGTCCCCCAAGTGTACGGGCACCTGCCCCGCCCCGTACGCCAGACAAAAGACATCTGGCTGCTGGAGGGGGCTCCCATCGCTGCAGAAAGTTCCCCAAAAGCCGCAGCCACCAACCCCAACGCGCCGGTCGCCGCCCAACTGCGGCCCCAACTGGACAGCGCCTGGAAAGAGGCTACCGCCATGCGCCAGCTGAATTGGCTGTGGCAGATCGCTCAACTCTGGCAGCCGTGCCACACCGAAGGCGTCGCCTCCAGCCTGCTGAACCCAAAACTGCTGCATGCCGAAGGGCAAATCGTCCGGCTGCTGGAACTTGAACCCGACCGGCAGCCCCGAAGCCTGTCGGAACTCGGTCATCTTTGGTCGAAATGGGTTCCCCAGGCTAAACCCCAGATTCTTCCCTTTCTAGAAAAACTTTGCCAGCTGCTGGTTGAGGGACGCCTGCACCCCGAAAAACTGGTGGACCTGTTGGATGAAGCTCTGGCTGTTTGCGGGCAAACCCAAGAACGCACCTGCCAGATTGCTACCCTCAGCGACACCGGCCCGATGCGCCGGCGCAACGAGGACGCCTGCTACCCGGACAGCGGCGCATTCCTGACATTGAAATCCACTTCCGAAGTTCTCACTATTGTTTGCGATGGCATTGGCGGACATGAAGGCGGCAATGTCGCCTCGGCAACAGCGATTGAAACCATCCAGAATCGTGTGGGAAATCTCCAGTCTCGCCAAGCCGGTTTAACCCCTCAAACCCTAATCGAAGAATTAGAACAATCAGCCCGCGCTGCCAATGATTCCATCAGCGATCGCAATAATGAGGAACAGCGCCAGGGTCGCCAGCGCATGGGCACAACCCTGGTGATGGCTGTCGCCCGCGCTCACGAAATCTACATCACCCATGTCGGCGACAGTCGCGCCTACTGGATCTCACGCCCTGGCTGCTATCAGGTGACGCTCGACGATGATGTCGCCTCTCGGGAGGTGCGCCTCGGATACGCCCTCTACCGCGATGCCGTGCAGCAGCCGGCAGCCGGCTCCCTGGTTCAAGCTTTGGGAATGGGTGCCTCCAACATGCTCCACCCCACCGCTCAGCGCTTTGTTGTGGACGAAGACTGCATTTTCCTGCTCTGCTCCGATGGCCTGAGCGACAACGACCGAGTTGAGCAATCCTGGGAAAGCGAAATTCTGCCGGTGCTAGGAGACACTCGCGATCTCCACACCTGCGCCAAGAAACTTGTAGACATCGGCAACAGCGAAAATGGCCACGACAATGTGACTGTCGCTCTCCTCTACTGTCAGGTCAGGGAGAACAGCAGCGCCGAAGTTTCATTTCAATCTTTGCTCGCTGAGCTAGACGCCGTTCCTCCCCCCGCACCAGGCTCCGATCCCACTGCTCAGACCGCCCCCACCCTGATTCAGCCTCCCCATCCCGGTTCGTCACGCGGACGCACCTTGATGGTGTCCCGCCCTCTCACCGGCGCGAGCCCACTCCCTATCCTGCTGTTAATTGCTTTACTCCTGGGAGTGGGGGTTCCGGCACTTGCCTACTTTTTCATTCCTGAGTTTAAGGAGAAGATTGTTCCCGATCTCAAGGAGAAGATTAGTTCCCTAATCAGCCGCACTGGCAATTCCAGTTCTGAGCAAGGTTCCACCGGCACGCCGGCACCCGCCACCCCATCTGCCAGTGCTTCCCCCGCATCTCTGGCTTCCGGTTCGCTGATACGAATCGCCAATCCTCCCGCAGAAAACGCTCAGGTCAAGAGCGATCCAGTCGTGCTGTTCAGCAAAGCCGAAGAGCAAGAAGTAGTCGGGACTGTTCCCGCCGGCAGTGTTTTGCAAGTCCTCAGGAAACACGAGACGCTCAAGTGGGTAAAGCTGAAGGTCTGCTGGACGCCTGACGGTGCCGGCAGGCCGGCATCAGCGCCAGAAGAAAACAATCCTGTATCTCCCAAGAAAAACAGTCCGGACAAACCGGCACAGGCACCTGTCGGCAAACCCACAACCCCAACCCCGCGCACAGCGCCACCCCTTGGCAGATCGGCTACCGCAACCCTGGAAACACCGGCATCTCAATCCCCGGCACCGCCGCCGGTGCGACCCGGGGACACCGGATGGGTGCTCGAAGAGAAGCTTCTCCCTGTGGCTGTCGAGATACCCGACCGGGAACTTGTGCCGGAGGGTGCGTGTTCTGACCCCGCTCAAGATGGCGGAGCACCGGCAACAACTCAGCCGGCACCGGCGGAATCGCCCCAGTGAGCCCCTGCAGCTCAGTTAAGAGTTATTCTGTTTAATTGCACTGCTATATTTTATCTGGCGCAGCAGCCGCTGCGGGGCATTTGGATTGAGTGGCGGCAATTTCTGTGCGAGATTTACCACAGTCTCAATCTGCCGCTTCCTCGATCTATGAGCCACTGCATTAACCCCAAGTTCCCAAACCCCCAAAATCGCGACACCCAGATGTTCTGCTCTAGCTGTGGCTCGGAACTGCTCTTGGAAGCACGCTATCGGGTCATGCGTCTTCTCGGACAAGGTGGCTGTGGCAAAACTTTTGAGGTGAGCGACCGCGACGGCACCCCCAAAGTCCTCAAAATCCTGATTAACAATCATCCCAAATATCTAGAGCTATTCCAGCGAGAAGCCCTAGTCCTAAGCCAGCTGAATCATCCTGGCATTCCCAGAGTTGAACCAGATGCCTATTTCACCTTCTCCCCCAAAAACAGCACCGAGCCATTGCACTGTCTGGTAATGGAAAAAATAGAGGGGCTGGATTTGTCTGAGTACCAACAGCTGCGGCCAAATCGCCCCATCAGCCAGAAAGTGGCAATCGAATGGCTGACTCAGCTGGCTGCAGTTCTGCAAGAAGTGCACAGCCAGAACTTTTTTCATCGGGATATCAAGCCGTCTAATATTATGCTGAGGGCTGATGGAAATCTGGTGCTGATTGATTTTGGCACGGTGCGGGCAGTTACAGGAACTTATGTGGCGAAACAAGCTGCCGGGCAAGTGACGGGAGTGGTTTCTGCCGGGTACACCCCACCAGAGCAAATTAACGGTCAGGCTGTGCCGCAATCGGATTTCTTTGCCTTGGGGCGGACTTTTGTTTATTTACTCACAGGTAAAGAGCCTGGAGAATTTTATGACGCTACGACTGACGAGTTGCGCTGGCGGAACAGTGCGGCAGGCATCTCGCCTGTATTTGCAGATTTGATCGACAGTCTTATGGTGCGTTTAGCCAGTCAGCGCCCTCAAACAGCCAAGGAGATTTTGCAAAAGCTGGCAGAGATTAACCGCGCTTTGTATCCGCCTAAGCCACCTGTTCCAGTTTCCCCATCTCCTAATTCCGCTCCTGCTAATGCACCGGCACTGCTGCCTTTGCGCCCGCTTCTCGCAGCAATTCCGCCGCCGGTGTTATTGCCCCACCCTCTCCCCGCCGTGAGCCCACTCCCTATCCTGCTGTTAATTGCTTTACTCCTGGGAGTCGGGGTTCCCGCACTTGCCTACTTTTTCATTCCTGAGTTCAAGGACAAGATTATTCCTGAACTCAAGTACAAGATTAATTCCCTAATCGTAATCGACCGCACTGGCAAGAGCCGGTAGTGCTGTTTCGCAACCCGGAACTGCAAGAAGTTATCGGGACTGTTCCCGCCGGCAGTGTTTTGCAAGTCCTCAGGACAGACGAGACGTTTAAATCGGTAAGGCTGAAGGTCTGCTGGACGCCTGCCGGTGCCGGCAGGCCGGCATCAGGGCCAGATGAAAACAATCCTGTGTCTCCCAAGAAAAACAGTCCGGACAAACCGGCACCTGCCGGCAAACCCACAACCCCAACCCCGCGCACAGCGCCCCCCCTTGGCAAATCCGCTACCGCAACCCTGGAAACACCGGCATCTCAATCCCCGGCACCGCTGCCGGTGCGACCCGGGGACACCGGATGGGTGCTCGAAGAGAAGCTTCTCCCTGTGGCTGTCGAGATGCCCGACCCGACACTTGTGCCGCTGGGTGAGTGTCCTGACCCCGCTCAAGATGGCGGAGCACCGGCAACAACTCAGCCGGTACCGGCGGAATCGTCCCAGTGAGCTAAGGCAACTCAGTTAAGCTTTTAGACTTTTAATCTGCTTGTACATTGAAAGGGGCAGAGCCTCAATACCGCCGTATACAAGCCCTGCCTGGGAATGATCGGATAGGTATGTATCGCAAATAAAATGTATTAAGATTTTAAGGATTCCATTTCATTGCATGACTGTATAAACCGTTACGCTTTTAACCGGCGTGTTCAGCGGAACACCAAACTGCACACCGGCATCCCCCTCACCCGGCGGCTGGTGAGGCTTGTGGGAATCCGACCGGTGCGCGGATATCTCGATTCCCGACGCCACACTTGCAGACCAGTCGCGTCTGTGTGAGGAGAGTGACCCCACACCGGAGCTTGTGTCCGGTAAACCAACCCACCAATGACCGCAGAACAAATCGTTTATGATTGAGCAGACAATTTCCGACTATAGAATTGTCTAATGCCCAAACGACTGTCAATCGAACCCCACTTGAGCCTGAAAGAGCTAGAGACTAGGTATCGCAAAGCCAAAGATCCGGTGGCCCGCAGCCACTGGCAGATTGTCTGGCTCCTCGCCCAAGGCAAACCGACTCGCGCCGTGGTGGAGGCAACCGGCTACTCTGCCACCTGGGTGCGGAAAATTGCCGGTCGCTACAACCAGTACGGCCCGGATGGGCTTGGAGATAGGCGGCACGAAAATCCAGGGGGTGAGCCGCTGCTGTCCGAACAGCAGCAGGAGGAACTCTTGCAAGCCCTGCAAGGGCCCGCGCCCGATGGCGGGCCCTGGAATAGCCGCAAGGTGGCGGAGTGGATGGCGGACAAGCTCGGGCGTCAGGTGCCGGATCAGCGAGGCTGGGACTACCTGCAGCGCCTGGGTGTTAGCGTCGCCCGCCCGCGCCGCCTTAAAGCGCGTTGAATAGTTTTGGGGTGCTTTGAAATCTGAAAAACCGGGTATGGGGGCAGCGGGTGATGGGGCATGGGGTGCAATGCCCAATGCCCAATGCCCAATGCCCAATGCCCAATGCCCAATTCCCAACTTCCCCCAATGATTTAAAGCCAATTGCCAAGACCGGTGAGCAGGCAGAGCAACAGCGCCTCAGTCCACTCCACCACCGCCCCGTAGGTGTCGCCGGTGTGGCCCCCTAATTTGCGGTTAAACCAGGCACCGGCGAGGACAGCAATCGCACCGCCGCCAGTGGCCATGCCGGCAGCCAGCCGCCAGCGGTTGGGAGCGAGGGCAATTTGCACCGCACTGAGTCCCAGCAGCAACAGCAGTCCGGGAAGCAAATCCAGGGGGGAGCGGGCGGAGGCTTTGTGAATCGCACCTTTGCCGGTGGCTTTCAGGTAGGGATAGCGAGCGATGGCCACCAGCTGGCCCCACCGGCCCCAGCCCGCTGCGGCCATAATGGCTAGCGGGCGGCACGCTTCTAAATCGTGGAGGGCGGCGGTTTTCAGCAGCATCAGGGCCACTGCCGCCATCGCTCCAAAAGCGCCGGTGCGGCTGTCGGCCATCACTTCCAGACGCCGGTTGGGGTCCAACACTGCTAGCCCGTCGGCGGTATCCATCGCGCCGTCAAGGTGAAGTCCGCCGGTGAGGGCAATCCAAGCCACCACCACCAAAGCGGACCGGGTTAATACCGGCATGCCGAGCAGCTGCAAGCCGGCATCCAAAAGCCCCAAAAGTCCGCCAATCATCACCCCAATGGCCGGTGCGAGACGGGCAACGCCCCGAAAATCCTTTGTCCAAGCCTGTGGGACCGGCAAACAGGTGTAGAACGCCACCGCCGCCGCCAGGGCTGTTCCAGAGGAGCGCAAAAACTCAAAACCCCTGTCGGTGAACCGCTGATACTCCGCCATATCAATTCTTATTTTTTTCTGTGCTTTGGGAGTGCTTGCCCCCAATACCTGTGCCTGAATTGTAGCGATAACATCCGTCCCCCTCCCCACGGCACCCACTGGATGCTGCTGATTGTGCCGTCAGGGAAGGTTGACAGCAGCAGACGATTTGCTATCATTAGATAGAGTTGTGCTAGACTTTTTTCATGGCTTGCGTCCTATTGCGCAAAGCAGTTGAATTTTTTGGACTGCACCCAAAGACTCTCAGGAAGTACGCCGATGAAGGCCAAATCAAAAGCATCCGCACGCCTAATGGGCAGCGCCTCTTTGACGTTGGGGGGATGGGAGGGGATTCAGCTTCAACTGCGACTATTTGCTACTGCCGAGTCAGTTCAGCAAAGCAAGGAGACGACCTTACCCGTTAAATCGAATTCATGCCAGAGCGCTACCCCGGGGCCGAAATCATCCAAGACATCGGCTCAGGACTTAACTTCAGGCGAAAAGGGCTGCGCGCCTTACTGCTCAGGCTTATGCGCGGCGATAAGCTCACAATTGTGGTTGCCTGCCGTGACAGGCTGTGCTGATTTGGATTCGAGCTGTTTGACTTCATGGTGCAGCAAAACGGTGGAAAACTCCTGGTTCTCAGCCAACCCCCTCACTGCCCGGAATCCGAAATCAGAGAGGATCTTCTCGCCATCCTCCATGTCTGCCGCTTCGCTCAAGCAAGCTACAGCTGCCGTATGCACGGGCGATTGCGATATCGCAAGGAAATCTCGGAAGCTCCGGATATTCCCAAGTCCTAGCCAGCGCTCGCTCCTAAGGCAATGGTTTGGCGTGTCCCGATATACTTACAATTCGACTTTTAAGCACCTTCAAGAGCCAGGGACAAAGGCAAATTGGATGGCTGTTGCGCCCATCATTATGGGAGCTATGCCTGAATGGGCAAAGCCCGTGCCTTACCAAATCAAAAAGATTGCCGTGAAGGACGCTTGCACCGCAGTCCGAGAAGCCAAATGCGGATTTGCCAAAGACGGCCAATTTCGTAAATGCAAGTTCCGCAGCCGCAGGGACAGGCGGCAAACAATTTTCATTCCCAAGTCGGCAATCAGTGAGCGTGGCATTTATTACACGCTCTTGGGAGAGATGCGCTTTGCCGTTAGCGCAGCGGCTCCGTCAGGAGCTATCCCTCCCACCAGATTTCAGCGATGGCCGTTTAACGATGGCTTACAGGGAGTATTCCCTGATTTGCTCCCAAGAAGTGCAGCCGCTCCAGTCCGAGAACCAAGGGCGGGTGGTTGCCTTAGCTCCCGGTGTCCGCACGTTCATAACCTTCTTCTCTGAATCGTCTTGTGTGCCGATTGGCAATGACGCCAACCTGCAAATCCAGAAGCTCTGCTTTAAGCTTGACCGCCTTGTCTCAAAAATTAGCCAAGCCTTGTCAGCCCAGAAGTGGCGCTTAAGAAAAGCTGCTGGCCGCATTCGCTGCAAAGTGCAGTACCTGGTCAAAGAGCTGCACTACAAGACTGCCAAATTCCTCGTCGAACACTTTGACGTAATTCTCCTGCCCAGTTTTGAGTCATCCCAGATGGTGAGCAAGTCCCGGCGCAAAATCAAGTCCAAGACCGTGCGCCAGATGCTGGCCCTATCTCACGATACGTTCAAGAAGCACTTGGAGTGGAAAGCTTGGGAGACAGGCAAAATCCTCCTGTCCGACATCAATGAAGCCTACACCTCCAAAACTGTCTCCCCGACTGGTGAGATTGTCAAAATCGGTGGAGCGAGAGTTATTAAGTCCAAAATCGACGGTCGGGTCATGGACAGGGATCTAAATGGTGCTCGCGGGATTTTCCTGCGGGCATTGGTTGATACGCTTTGGCTGAGAGCTAGACTCCCAGCTTATGTATTTGGTAGCAACTCTTAGGAATTGCTAGCAAAAATGTATCGGATAAAACTCCAGAGGCTTGTTTCCTATGAATTCCGATAGCGAAGCGGGACGCGACAGTGTGTTTCGACCGAATGCAAGGGTGCCTGCTCCCTGCATCATCGACACTGGTACCGTCGTCAACAAGCGAGATATGCTGCGGCTGCTGGCCGATCTGGGCCGGGTTCGCTACAGCCACACGGTAGATGGCCAACTGCAAAGTCAGGGTGAGGGATACGTGCTGGAGGTTTTTGCCGACCCCATGCGGTCAACCCTCGTGGCTAACCGCGCCCTCTATCTCAATGTCTGCAGTTTTGACTGTTTAGAACTCCAACAGTCTGACGGGCAAGAGGCTTGTTTCGACCTGATTCAGGAAGGTCGCCAACTGCGGCTGATCGCGCTGTCTGACCCCGTGCGAGAGCGAGACAGTGGCCAGTTCAGTGCGGCTTCTTTGGAAGCCCTGCTCACTCAAGTGCTCTGCGCCAAGTTGGATGCGGAAATCGACGATTTTGGCTCTTTGCCATTCTGAGGGGTGAGTTGAGAAACTTTACAGTTCCTCGCTGACAATAGGAGTGCCTGGCATGGGGGCAGGCATGGGGCATGGGGCATGGGATTTTCATGGCTTTTCTCGCTTGTAGCGATTTGTTCCCTTGGGTAGCCAATTTTTCAACGACCGCAAAGCTCCGGCGTCTCTCGATAGTGTTTGTAAACAACAGTGAAAAAGCCAGAAACCCGGTTCTTTGGTGGGACCTTACATATCAGTTGCCCCAGCACAAGACCGCCGGTCTCTCACCCCCTGCTGGCCTGAACAATTGCTTTATAAGCAGTTTCTCACTTGACAATTTACCTACTTTCTGTTAATTTTGCTTGACAATTTTAGTTTTCAGTGCGTAAGCTGCTGCAGCCAAACGCAGGCGCGAGCCGGCGTGTTTATGACTCCCCACGGGCCGGTGGAAACGCCCTGTTTCATGCCGGTGGGAACTGTGGCAACTGTCAAAACTCTCACGCCCGAGCAGTTGCGAGCCACCGGCGCAACGATGGTGCTGGGAAATACCTATCACCTGCACTTGCAGCCTGGGGAGGGGATTGTGGCGGCTGCCGGTGGGCTGCACCGGTTTATGGGGTGGGATGGCCCGCTGCTCACGGATTCCGGGGGCTTTCAAGTCTTTAGCTTGAGCCAGCTGCGCCGCATCACCGATGACGGCGTAACGTTTCGCTCGGCCAGAGATGGCCAGATGATCCACCTCACCCCGGAGCGATCGGTTCAGATTCAAAATCAGCTGGGGGCGGATGTGATTATGGCCTTTGATGAGTGTCCGCCTTACCCAGCTGCCCGGTCAGAGGTGGAGGTGGCCACGAAGCGGACTTACCAGTGGCTGCTGCGCTGTATTGAGGCCCACCGGCGTCCTGACCAGGCTTTGTTTGGGATTGTTCAGGGCGGAGCCTATCTCGATTTGCGCGCCGCTGCGGCGAAAGCTCTCAGTGAGCTGGACTTGCCCGGTTACGCGATCGGGGGGGTCAGTGTGGGGGAGCCAGCAGACCAGATCTCGCACACAGTCGGGCAAACAGCGCCGCTGCTGCCAAAGGAAAAACCCCGCTACCTGATGGGAGTGGGCACTTACCGGGAAATGGTCAGGGCTGTGGCTGCCGGTGTGGACATGTTTGACTGCGTGATTCCCACTCGCTGGGCCCGTCACGGGACCGTGATGGTGCGCGGGGAGCGCTGGAATATTAAGAACGCTCAGTTCCGGGAGGATTTCGCGCCCCTGGACGAGTCCTGCCCCTGCTACACTTGCCGGCACTTCAGCCGCGCTTATCTGTGCCATCTGGTGCGCGTGCGGGAAGTTCTGGCCTACACGCTGCTGTCCATTCACAACGTCACGGAACTGATTCGCTTCAACCGCCGGATTCGGGACGCTATTGTGGCCGACCGGTTTGCGGAGGAATTTGCCGGCTGGCTCGGTCGCGAGCCGGCTCATTTATGAGCGGCTCGTGTTAAGATACTTCTCAATTCTTAAAGCTGTGTTGAAGAGGTAGATTTAGTGATGGAAGCGGCTCTGCTGTTGGCAAAACTGCCGGAAGCTTACTCAATTTTTGACCCCCTGGTGGACGTTCTGCCGATTATCCCCGTGTTTTTCCTGCTGCTGGCTTTCGTGTGGCAGGCAGCGGTGGGTTTCCGATAAATCCCGCGCAGGCATTGGCTGGGGGGTGGGGGCGGTCGATTGGGCCAGGCAAGCTGGGGGAGGGCAGAAGAAACAGCTTTTCTGTTGCCATCCCGAACCCTGCGGTGGCTTTTCGATCTCACAGAGGCGATCTCTCGCGTCTGTGCAAGAGTCAGCCTCTCCCCCGCTCCCATCCCATCTCCCCCCGGACCGCTATTTGGCGCGGGAGCCAATCGCTTTCTGGAATGCCGGTCGCTCTGACAGGCGTTTGATGCAGTCCAAAACAGCTGGGTAAGCGCTCAGGTCCAGTTTGAGCATCATGGGGATGTAGGCTAGAATTGACCCCACTGCCACATCTGCTACTGTAAACTCCTCGCCGGTCAGGAAGGGCTGGCGCTCGAAAATTTCATTGAGCGGCGTCAGCAAGCGGGGCGTTTCCCGCTCTCGGCTGGCTTCGATAAAGATCCCTGGCCCTAGGGTGGCATTGGCAAATAGCACCCACTGGGTTATTTCAGCTTGCTTCTCCACAGAAGCGGGCATTTTGCCATATTTGCTGGCTAAATAAAGCAGAATTGCGCCAGACTCCCAGAGTTTCAAGTCGCCATCGACGATGGCGGGGACTTTCCCCATGGGGTTGATGGCGAGGAATTCTGGTTCTCGGTTGGCACCGGCTTGCAGGTCGAGCAAGACAAATTCGTAAGGAACTTGAAGTTCTTCCAAGTACCACTGGACAATCGAGGCGCGGCTGCGAGCACCGCCATACAGTTTCAGCACGGCTATATTTTTCACCTGTAACTACCCATTCAGATGTTAAGCCAATTGCGGCGCTCCTGGCGGCAGGGGCTGTCGCTACCGGGTCGGGCCGGGAACTGCTGCGCGTCTCTTTGACTTTTGGGCTTTTTGATGAGTGTACAGCAGTATTCCTTTAAATAAAAGAGGGATGTTTATAGGAATTAATATTACAGCAGCGCCAGCGGAGCTGCTGTAACGAAATGTAAAAACCAGTAAGATTGTTTAATTAGTTTTTATAACATTGAGCGCTGGCAGCTCGGGGGAGTTGCAGGGGGTTTGGTCAGCAGCCGAACTCGAACCGCTTGTGACTGACAGGCAGTGGCCGCACAAGTCTCTCCTCTTGACAATTGCAAATTAAGAACAAAGAATGAAAAAAAGATTAACAGCCGGTCGCGGGCGCGTCAGTGAGAGGGGGGAACTGAAAAGGAGCGCGAAATCACGGATGCTGTCTGGGTTGGGTGCGGTGTAATCTGGATCAGACACAGTTAGCAGGGAGCGAGGGAGTTTGATGGGTCTAATTGTTTTGTTAATTTAGAACGCCATCGATCTAGAGATTAGCGCGAGTGAAATGGGAACTCTGTTTGTAGGTTCGGGCGATGTGCTATGTGCCGAGGATGGCACCTGGGGCGATCTAATGCCGGATAAATTCGCAGAAAACAACTCAGGTCGGCAGAGAACTGGCCAAGAGCCGCCGGAAGAGCCAGTATATTCACGGAGAACCGGTGAAAATGCTGGAAAGGGTCTGGCGGAAGGGAGCGGGCTGGCCCCAAAGGCTGAGCTGGACGGTTCTGGATCGAAAAGGGGAAGGAAACCCGTGTCTCAGCACAATATTAAAACAAGCGGAATAGCGCCAGTGATGGCAGAACCTTTCAGGGCACAGTGTGCCGGCGCTGCTGAACTGGTTCCCGCACAGACCCACTGGGCCCAACTCACGCAGTCTCGATCGGATGCCGCTGATTTAGAGCGACAAATTGCCCAGATAATCCGCACCGCCGCCTGTGCGGAAACCTTGCTCAGCGGGGTGGCAACCGCCGTGGGGCAAGCGTTTCAGGCAGACGGCTGTTTGGTTGCGGTTCAGCAGAGCCTAAACTCAGCCACGACTCAAACGCTGCACGCATATCCTTGCCGCCTGCAAGCGGTGCTGTCCGAGGTGGCGATCCCTCGCGCCGGTGCCCCCCTGTCCGCTCTCGGGCGGGCTGAGGGCGAACTCTTGGCCATTGGTGACCTGGAGGCCACTTCGGAGCAGGGCTGCAGGCTTGATGTGTGGCAAGCGCTGCAAGTCAGGGCGGTTTTGGGCATCAGAACGCAGTTTCAGGGTCAGGTGAATGGGGAGATTATTGTGATGCGAGCGCAGCCATACTGCTGGACAGATCCAGAAAGGGAATTACTCAAATCAGTGTCAGACTCTGTGGCGATAGCCATCTCTCAAGTGGTGCACAACAGGGAGATCGGGTCTTTACAGGGGCAGGTGAGTGCCTTCGCTCAACACCGCACCCTGATCAACCAGTTAACTGTGGCTATCCATAACGCCCTCGACCTGAACCAGATTTTTCAAATGGCCATAGATGGGATTGCCCAAACCCTCCGGGTGGCAAGAGGTGCGATCCTGATGCTGAAATATGCAGACCCCCTGTTCGCCACCCGTCAGCCGGCGGCGCAGGCAAAACGCATTCCCAAGGCTAAGGCGACGATAGTTTGCCAGGTGTTGGGTGCCGGTGAGGGGCCAGAGCGGGCCAATCCCCAGCCTCAACCGGCAGGCGCGATATCAAACCAGTCCTTCTGGCTGTCGGAGTGCGCTCTGTTCCAGCAAGCCTTCACAGAGGCTCCCAGACCACTGGCGATCCCCAACTTTGGCGAGGCCATCGGCGCGGACTCACAGCTCAGTGTGGCCTCGATCTTCACTCCAGAGGTGATGCCGGCCCTGCTTTTAGTCCCCTTGGTGGGGGGCACCAGCAAAGGGCCGGCTGCCGCCACCGTTCTGGGCTTCTTGCTGCTGCAACACTCCCAGCCCCGTCTGTGGGCCGCAGAGGAATTGGAACTGGTAGAATTAGTCGGGGCCCAACTGAGCACCGCTATTATCCAGAGCCAGACCATCCAGCACGTGCAAGCCCTCGTTGAGGAGCGCACCTCTCAGCTGCAGCGCAGTCTGGAAGTTCAAGCGAAACTCTACGAAAAAACCCGCCAGCAAATCGACCAGCTGCGCCGGCTCAACCAGCTCAAGGACGAATTCCTCTCGACCATGAGTCACGAGCTGCGGACTCCCCTGACCAGCATGACCCTGGCCATCCGCATGCTGCGCCAGCCCGGCCTGCCGGCAGAGAAGCGCGACAGGTATTTGGATATTTTGGAGCAGCAGTGCAACCAGGAAACCAATCTGATTAATGACTTGCTGGCGCTGCAGAAGCTGGAGTCGCAAAAAGTGCCGGTGCATGTGGAAAAAATTGACATCAAAGATTTAATCGCTGAGTTAGTCCAGTCTTTTGAGGAGAGCTGGGCCGATAAGGGATTGAAGCTGGCGGTGGATTTGCCCAAGCTATCGCTGAAACTCCAGACGGACAGGGACAGCTTGCAGCGCATCCTGCAAGAGCTGCTGACGAATGCCGGCAAATACTCCGCACCGGGAACGACTGCGGTTTTGCGCGGCTACCACCAATCCTATCAAAATATCCCTCAAATTGTCCTCAGCCTCTCTAACACCGGCCCGGGGATCTCCCCAGAAGAGTTACCCTATATCTTTGATAAGTTCCGCCGGGGACAGGGGGTGACCGACCAGGCAATTGCCGGCACCGGCTTGGGTCTGGCTCTGGTCAAGTGCCTGGTCGGGCACGTCAATGGTGCGATTGAGGTTTCCAGCAGCCCCCTGGAGGGCTCGACCTCTTGGGAAACCTGCTTCACCCTGACTTTACCCCAGATCCTGGACACCACAAAGGTCTGAAGCTCTGGAAACCCCCTCCCCGCACACCGGAGGGGGATTTTTGCAGCGGAGTTCACCCCACTGTAGCGATTCGGATTTGTGAGAGTTATTTTTTAAATAAACCGCCGCCGTCAAGGAACGCCAAGGAAAGAGAAGAGGGAGAATTTTACAAATCATTGAAAAGTGTTATAATGTGCGGCGGGAAAATAATGCCGGTGGGCCAACTCTAAGAATAAACCGTATGCTCGTAAAAGCAGCGCCTAAGCCTCTTCGCTGGCAAAGGCCCAGATATTCTCCGCTGGCGCGTCAGAGAGACGTTTTTGCTGCGGCAGGGAAGTTCATGTTCTACTTGTGGTGGGATGGGATAACTGGAAACAGTTCCCCCACTCAGAGAAAGCGTCGGGCGGAGTGGTTAGTTCGCACTCTGCTCCATTTAGGGCCGACTTTTATTAAAATTGGTCAGGCGCTGTCTACCCGCGCGGATATTCTTCCTTTAGAATATGTGGAGGAGTTGGCGAAGTTACAGGATAGCGTGCCGCCATTTAGTGCTGAAGAAGCTATCGCTATCATTGAATCTGAACTGGGCAGCTCTATCAACGCTCTGTATCGGGATTTTGACCGGTTTCCCATTGCTGCAGCTAGCTTGGGTCAGGTGCACAAGGCGCGGCTGCACACGGGGGAAGATGTGGTCGTGAAAGTGCAGCGTCCCGGATTGAAAAAGTTATTTGATGTGGACGTGAAAGCTGTGCGCAAAGTCATGCGCTTCTGCCAGCGGCATTTTAAAGAGATAAGAAAGTATGACTTGGAGGCTATTTATGATGAGTTCTTTTATATCCTCTATCAGGAAATAGACTACATCCAAGAAGGGAAGAATGCCGACCGCTTTCGAGCGAACTTCAGCGGCTACTCCCGGATTGTTGTGCCCAAAGTCTTCTGGCGGCACACGACTTCAAAGGTGCTGACGATAGAATATCTGCCGGGAATTAAGGTGGATGACCGGCAAACTCTGGAAGCCTGTGGCGTAGATGTTAAGAAGCTCAACCAGCTAGGAATTTGCTGCTATTTGAAGCAGCTGTTGCAGGATGGCTTCTTCCAAGCTGACCCCCATCCGGGAAATCTGGCTGTGACTCCTGATGGCAGTCTGGTTTTTTATGACTTTGGGATGATGGCAGAGGTGAAGGCGCTGGCAAAAGAACAGATGATTAAAACGTTCTTTGCTGTGCTGCGAAAGGATACGGATACTGTGGTGGATACGCTGATTCGCATGGGGCTGATTGAGCCGGTTTCGGATATGATGCCGGTGCGCCGCCTGATTTCCTTCCTGCTGGAAAAGTTTACAGAAAAGCCTGTAGATTTTCAGGCTTTTAATGAAATCAAGAGCGAACTGTACGTGATGTTCGAGCAGCAGCCTTTTCGCTTGCCGGCACAGATGACCTTTATTTTGAAGTCACTGACGACTCTCGACGGCATCGCTCGCTCGCTAGATCCGGAATACAGCATTGTCGCCGCCGCTCAGCCTTTTGTGAAAAGTGTCACGGTGGCTCAAGGACAGGGAAAGGCGCTAGGAGAACTGGCAAGACAAGCGCGGGAGTTCATCAGATATCGGTTGCAGCAGCCCAGTACGGCGGAAGTTTTAATGCGGCGCTTGGAAGAGCGCATTGAGCGGGGCGAGTTGGTGGTGCGCGTGCGAGCGCTGGAGACTGAACGCACTCTCAAACGCATTAATATAGCCCTGAAAAGTTTGATTTATGCCTGTTTGACTGGATTTACTTTGCTCTCTGGTGCGGTGCTGGTTGTCGGGGGTTTCAAAGCCGGCGCTTTTGCGGCTTTTTCCCTCTCTGGAGCGGGTTTTTTGGCTTTGCTTCGCTCTTTAATCGATTTGGCGGTTAAGGAAAAACTGGACAAGCTGGCTGAGAAATAAATTTTGGCGCATGGGGCATTGGGCATAGAGCATAGGGCATTGACTCAGCGGCGTCTGTCAGGTTTTAGGGCAAAGCCAATGCCAAATGCCCAATACCCACCAATGCAAAATGGCCATTGGCAAATTGTCAATAGCCATTTTGCAAATTTTTAAATACCCCCAGGGGAATTCGAATCCCCGTCGCCTCCGTGAAAGGGAGGTGTCCTAGGCCTCTAGACGATGGGGGCGCGTCGCTGACTCCCTGTTGGGAGGGCGCTTGTCTCGCACCTTTTATACCTTAACCAATCTCACCGGCTCTGTCAATACTTTTTCTGAGAATTTTTCAAAAAATTTTTTCGGGCCTTCTGCGAGCTGGCCGACCGGCCATTGGCCACGTTACAGCGGGCCTTGGCAGTAGGCTTGCAGGATGCGGATGCAGTTGGAGATTGCCCCCAAATGGGCTATCTCGTAGCCGTGGGTGTTTTGGGTGGGGAACCCCAGGCAAGCGCCACGGGCGATATGGCCAAATTTCATGGCGATGGAGGCGTCGCTGCCAAAACCGGCAATCGCCGCCAGCTGCACCGGCACCCCCGCCCGACCGGCGGCTTGCCGCAACTGGCCATTCAAGTCTTCATCATAGATGCCATAGCCATCCGCAGACAGCAGCACCGGCACTTCCCCATCTTTAATCGGATACTCCTCCGCCAGGGGACAAATTTCCAGAGCAATCAGCGCCCCCACCGGCTGCCGGTTGGCAAAGTAGAGCGCCCCAATCGCCCCCACCTCTTCCTTGGCGGAAGCCACCAGATAGATATCTACCGGCGGCTGTCTCACGAGCTGGGCCAGGGCCAGCAAAATGGCCACGGACGCCTTGTTGTCCAGGGTGTAGCTGCCAATATAATCCTTCAGGCGCACCGGCTTCTTGCGGTGAAGGCCCACCACGACGCGGGTTCCCGGTCGAATGCCGGCAGCTTCCAGCTCCTCAGGTGTGCGTTTTGTTTCTATCCAGGCATTCTCCCACTTCAAAGCCACTTCCTCTTGCAGGACTTTTTGGGGGGATTCGTGGGAGACGTGGCGCGAGCCAAAACTGAGGATGCCGCTGATCGTTTCGGCATCTCCCAGCAAATCCACCACCCCTTCGCCATACACCCACGGAAACGCGCCGCCCAACTTGCGAACTCCCACCCGCCCTCCGTCGCCAACCGTCTTAACCATTGCGCCAATTTCGTCTTTGTGGGCGGTGATGGCGATGGCTCGCCCGCTATTGGCACCGGCGATTTTAGCGATAGCATTGCCGGCGGGATCGATCCACGCTTCCACGCCCGACTCGGCAAATCGCTTCATTAACAGCCGGTCAATTTCTCCCTCCACACCGCTCGGTGAGTGGTGCAGCACTAACTCTTCTATGGTGGCAAACAGCCGGTCGTAATCTGGGAAAGACATGTTCAATGCAGTGAATTAACTTAATATAGCACGCCTAAATCATTTGCGCAACCGCTGCGGAACCAGAAACCCGGTTTCTTTAAGAAACCGGGTTTCTCAGTACTATAATACGGTTGGCAGTCAAGCTATCGCCTCAACTCACCGGCTTTCAGCGGTAAAGCCCAGACTGCAAACAGCCTAATTCAGATTGCCCGAATTTCCCGAGTTGAGGCGCGGGTTGAAGCGAGCGCCGGTGCGCCCAGTCGCTATCCAAAGCACAGAGCGAACGCAGTCGCGGGCAATTCGCAACAGGGAGTCCGGTGGCTGTCCCTGTGAGGGCACAGAAAGCGGCGTCACAGCAATCCCGCGACTTCCCAGCACAAAAGTGGCGATAGCTCGCGCTCGCGCCATGTGATAGTCCGAGGTGATCAAATAGAGATGCCTTATCTCCCGCTGCGCAAAATTTTGAACGGTACAGGTAAAGTTCGTTACCGTATCCGTCGCACAGATATCGTAGTGGATTTGCCGTTCCGGAATCCCTGCTTTCTGGAACAATCTTTTGAGATAGTTTATATTTTGGGGTTCGTCTGACACCCAAATCTCTAAATTGGGGTGCGAGCGCCAGAATTTAGCCGCGAACATCATTCGTGTGACATCGCCCCCCAGCACCAAGATGGCTTGAGGCACCGGCACTTGGTGGAGGGTCATTGCCAGCCGCACCGGAATACAGCCGGTGAGTGCAATCAGTGCTGTTGAGAGCAGCAGCATCCAGAATTTTGTTAAGTTTAAGCGCGGGAGAAATCCTTTTTTTTGCCTTACAGCCATTGCAGACTTTAATAATGAACTATTGGCGGTTCATTAATAAGTCTAAATTGACACTATAGCAAGAGACAGTCAGTTTAGGACGCGCTCTATCGGAGGGAACCCCTGTCCTACGAGGTAGGCGTAGGGCAGGCGTTCCCTCCGTGCCCTCAAGGTCTAATGTCCGTTCCCTAAGTTGCTACTGCTATAATGCCGGCGCTCACCCGCCCCTGCCACTACTGCTGCAGGGCGTCTTTGGCGGAGATGCCTTCGCCTTGAAAGCCGAAGTACCAGAGGGCGGATGCCGCTTCGGCGCGAGTCACCGGCTTTTTGGGCTGGAAGATGGCTGTGTAGCCAAACGACCGGCGGATATTGGCCAAATCCCCATTCTGGTAGTCGGCGAGCACCGCGCGCAATGCTTTGGGGTCAATTTTTGCGGCATCCTGAAAGCCCCACGTTTGCTGCACCGCATCCGTGGAGGCTGCGGGTAAAGATTTGCGGGTGTCGAGGGGCACTTTCCAGAGTGCCAGCGTCTCCCGCGTCAGGGGCGCATCGGGGCGGAATTGAACGGTGGTGCTGTCTCCAGACAGGGGGCTTATGATGATGCCGGCTTCGGCTAAGCCCTGAATGATGGCAAAATCCGGGTCTTTTACCGGCACGTCTGTGAATGCCGGCTGGGCGGTTTCCAATCCGGCGCGGATTTGTCGCGCCGGCTGGCTGGCGTAGAGTTTATTGTTGGCGTCAAACAGCCAGCGGGCAAATTGGCGGCGGGTGATGGTCCTGTTTGGCTCAAACTGTGTGCCGGCGGCGGGTTCTTTGCTCTTGGGGGCGGCAGAGGGCGTCAGCACCCCGAGCTTGGCCAAATCTTCCAGGTACTGCCGCAATTGCGCCGGCGCTTTGTTTAAATCTGTGAGGCTTGCCGCAGCGGCGGATGCGGGCGGCGTTTCGGTGCCGGTTGCGGGTGCCGGTGCCGGTGAGATGCTGGCTGCCGGTTCGGGTGCCGGTGCCGGTGAGATGCTGGCTGCCGGTTCGGGTGCCGGTTCGGCGCTGGCGGCGGGCGACGGGGCGGGTTGCGGCTGCGCTGCCTCCCCCGTTTCGCGCAAGTATTTAATCGTAAATGCTGTTACGCCGGCTGCCGCATTGGGCTCAACGGACACTTTGACGCGCAAATTCTCGCGGCGAACCTCTAAGGTGCCGGTGCCGTCGCCCGCCGGCTGGCTTACCGTCTCCCAGTTGCTCTCTTTAAATTGCTTTTGGTAAAACTCCCGCACGGCTGTTCCGGAGTCAGGACTGGCCCACCGAGTTTGACCGGCAGATCCCTCGGGTTCGCCGGTCAGGGGCTTGACTTCTTGCAGCTTGGCGTTGGGATAGCGGGGAATCTCTGCGGGGAAGTCTGCCGGTAGCTGCGCCGCCTCCTGTACTGGGGGGCTGTTTTTCGGGCCACCGAAGGTCACGGGATTGTCTTGGAGGCTGGGATCTGCAGCCAAAGACTGCTCCAGCGCCTTCCCGGTGGGGGTGTTGGCGCAGGCGGTCAGCGTTATCACCAGGCAAGCAGCTAGCGAACGCGCGAATGCAGCAGAGCGTTGATACAGCAGCACAGAAAATCAGAAAATTTGTCTCAATCCCACACTAGCGCAGATTGGATGGCAGCATCCCCGTTGTGCAAACAAGCCCAAATGAATGCCACAATGATTTCAGCAGGGGGTAGGAGGAGAATATCTTTGGCCAGCTGAATCCCGGAAACGGGATTGAAAATCCGCTGCTAGCCCCGCTGCTTTCTGGGGAGTGCTTTTTCACAGCAGGGTGCGCGCTCTGGCGCACTCTGCCGCTCTCAAAACCTTACTGGCCATACCACCCCAAGTCCGTCGGCAGAATTGTTAGCCGCATAGACCGGGTTTTGAGGGCTGTAGCTGGGAACGCACGGGTCCGAGCACGCCGGCTTTATCAGCCTGGGCTCGCCCGCCTGTGACGTTTGGGAGGACGGCGTTCTCAACCCCCTGCCCTCCAGCGCTGTATTGGCGCGCTCAATCGCCACCTTGAAAGGCTCTGGCTGAACAGCCGCTACCAGCGCTCTGGGCTGCTGCACTCGGTCAACTCTCAAGTCTGCGGCAAGGCTGGAATTGCCTTGACTGACTTCGCGCAGTCTTTCTGCCTGGGCGAGGGCTGAGGTGCCGGCGAGCAGAATCCAACCAAAAGAAAGCAGGACGGTAACAAGTTTTTTCACGGTGATGCTCCCTCCTTTGCATGCCTGACTGTTGCCTGTGAGGGTGCAGGAGAGGGGAGCGATTTGTCACAAGCGCACATCGAGCTGGGGAAAATCCACACGGCAGCCGCAGGCAAAAAGCGCCGGTTCTCCCCACAGACTAGCGCCGCTCCCTTACTTTTCCTGCCCTCTCTATTTTTATTAAACCATAAAACATTGCGATCGGGTAACGGGGAAAGAGAAAAATTATGTTAAGAACTCTCGCGATCTTTGCGAGTGAGGGCAAATATAGCGGTTCTCAGCTGGATGAGCGTGTTTGCCCAGAAACCCGGTTTCTTTAAGGAACCGGGTTTCTCAGTACCTCAGGTGGGACGCCTGTCCTGCGGGGTTTGGGGCTGGGGTTAAAGCTCGCCAAAGCGAGCCGGCTCAAGCGCGTTGAAAGCCTTTTCCTGGTTTCTTTTTCCCTTTAGGTTTAGACGGAGATTTATTCACCTCGGCGAAAGCTTCTAGAAACAGCTCGTGCAGGTGCACCGGCACGCTGGCGATTTCCGGCAGCTCTGGCTCGACAGGTTTGTTAAATTCCTTGAGGAGTTCTTGTAAATCCCTCTCAAGACAGAAATCCGGACGCCCCAACACCTCTCGCAACACTTTTTCTAATTGGGTTGGGTACTGCCGGGCGAGCCGGTGCCAGATGAAAGGATTAATTTCGCGGTCTTCCAAATAGGAGCGCACCAGTTTTTGCTTCTCCGGAGTTTGCCCGTCTTCCGCTTCCAGCAAAGCCTTGAACCGGCTGTACGTCGGCAGGAACACCTGCCCCCAGCGGGGATGGGCGAGCGCTGTCACCTGTTCCGCTTTCTTTAGGGAAGCCGGCAGCTCAACCTTCGGCATCACCATTTTGGTGCTGTCCTTGCTGTCCAACAGCCAGTCTGCCGCTTTTGAGTCCGCACCGGCAGCCACTGCCGCTTCTTTAAGTTCTGCTGAGCCAACCCCAGCGTCTTCCGCCAGATCCGCCAGCGATTTAGATTCATCTATGCCGGCAGCATCCAGGCGCTTCTGCGTTACTTCTTCCTGAAACTCAGCAATTTTTTTGTTGAGCTGGTATCCGGGCATCGTCACTTCATCGCTGCCAAAAAAGTCAATAAATTCGCGGTGATATTTCTCTACGGACTTCCAGGCTTCCTCTAGCAAGTCTGGGGCGTCGCTGTAAAGGTGGTTCTTGTACTGGGCTTTAAAATTACCAATTGCCACAGCCAGTTTCGGTTTGCCCAAATTCCCCAGAGGGGAATACGCTCCAGAAAACATCCAGTAGGTGTCGCTCACCGGCACAATCCGCGCCAGTAAAATATCCCCCTGCTTGAGCTTCCCGAGTTCCTCCGGGCTGAGAGCGGGATTCGGCTTGACAGTGTAGGGCTTGGCGGTTAGCCAGTTCATCAGCTCAAAGCCATCCGGCAGAATTTGGCTGACGGCAAACAAGCCGGTGAAGCTGCGCTGCCAGCTGAGCAGTAAATTGCGGTCGGTTTCTGACAGAGAGGGCCGGTTTTCTACATACAGCTCCAGGGGCGTCTTCTCCCCGACTTTCGCCTCAGTCAGAAAGCTGTCAGTCACCATATCTCTCTGCGTCATGTCAGAGCGGTCTTTGCTGCTCTGCCCGGCGACATACGCCTCCAGGGCAACCGCCAGATCTCCCTCCGCCTCCAGCACAAACTCAATTAAATCTTGCTTTAGTTCCCAGGCTCGCGATCTTATGTCATCCACAAGTATTTCTCCAGGTTCAACTCTTCTAGGTTAAAGGTTTATCTCGGCTTTTGGCAGCAGCCGGCACAAAAAAGCCGCCGGCACCCGCTCTCACACCCCCCACTCCCCTCACCCCCTCTAAGTGGATAGCAGGGGAGCAAGGGAGCCGGGCAGCCGGGGAGATTGGCCCAAAGAACCTTGAGTCCCAATTTCAGACGTAGGACCGGCATCTTGCCTGTCCCAATTTCAGACGTAGGACCGGCATCTTGCCTGTCCCAATGTCCCTGAGGGCAGGCGAGAGGTCCACGGTTCGAGTTCAGAGGTCTATCGGAGGAGTGGCAAACAGGTAACGATCAGAGGCTATGCTTTTAATTTGCTTATTCCGCCAAGGGGACAGAGCTTCTATTACTTCCTTTTCAGGAAGATCATGGGAGCGAGAAATAACGAGGTATAATGCAAAACAGCTTATCTGGCCACAGATATCTCTGAACTCCACCGGCATGTACGAACGCCTTTTGTCCCAGTTCTAAGTGCCGGGTAATGTCCGCAAGCGCTCATTGAGATGGGTGCGGTCAGCCAAAACCAGCAAGAATGGCCCTTGAGTGCCAAATTCCACAACGCTCAGCGATCCTACTGGACAGGCGAGGCGATAGCGGAAGCGCCCCACGTCAATTCCCAGCAGGCTGCACAGAATAATGCGGATCGTGGCTTTGTGGGAAACGGCCAAAACATTGCCGGTGGGAAATCGCTGCTTGATTTCTTCAATGACTTGCAAAGCGCGATAGGCAATGGCCACAGCGGGTTCGCCGCCGGTGGGCGGATACCAAGCCGGATCGGCACAAAGAGCGCAGATAGTCGTCGTGATAGTCTCGGCTGACGGTTTCTGCGGATAAACCCTCCCACTGGCCATAGTTGATTTCTTTCAATCCGTTTCGGAGTTCCATTTGCACCCCCACTGCGTCGCAGAGGGCTTGAGCCGTCGCCTGGGTTCGCCCCATTGGACTGCTATAGATAGCGCTCCAGGGTGTGGGGCGGTAGGTGGCGGCAAACGCCTGGGCCATCTCCAGCCCCTCAGGGGTGAGTTCGGGATCGCTCGCACCGCAGAAGACATTCTGCCGGCTGCAGCCGGTCTGTCCGTGACGCAATAAATAAAGCTTTAAGCTCAAAGTGATATCCCTCCTGAGGGTGGTTTTGCGTGCTGTGATTGCGCCTTATTATAATTATGTCTTATTGCGCTCAGAATGGGAAAAGATGAATAAAGTGCTGGCTGGCAGTAAGCGCTTTACTCTACAGATAGGGCTAGAGCCCGGTGGGAGAACTGATAGGCTATTTTGCCTTTAATTTTGTCCGCCTGCGGATTTCGGGCGAATTCAGCTGCCGGTGGGGACGGAAAAGGCTCTTGAATTCTTTTAAGGGGGGAAAAGGGGAGATGCCGGCAAAAACATAAGGTTGTGCGCGGAAGGGGGAAAGGAGTAAGATTATAAAAAGGTCGATTATAGCAGCAGTCATATTGGTTAGAACAATAGAAGCTTCGGGAGCTCTGGAGCAAGGGAGGCCGGAATGTAGGTTTCCTCAATGCTTACTGCTCTATAGACGTAGGGCAGGCGTCCGCCGAGCCTGAAAATCTAATCTTCTAACCTAAGTGCATACTGCTATAATAGAATAACTTGTTCTTCAATGTCCGCAGTTCTCCCGGATAGCGACTGAACACAGCGCAGTAAGGAACTCCCAGATTTTGTTCGTAAACTGACCCTTTAGTGGGTGGGTTTCCAGGTTGGCTTCCCGTCTCGCCCAAAGCGTCGGAGTCGCTTCTGGGAGAGAGCAATTCAACCACAACAAACGGGCTGACTTGCTTGTGCCTTATCGCATAGCTCAAACGCATGTCGCGCCCGTCATAAAGTCCTGAGACTCCCACGACAGCGAACCAATCAGGGCGCTTGTATAGCAGCAGTCATATTGGTTAGGACACGCTATGGCCCAATATGACTGCTGCGATATCAGAGGGTAGGGGCGGGTTTATCGGTGTTGTAGCTGTGTGGCGCAGGTTGTGGGTGAACCCGCCCCTAGATCATGTTAAACCCCTTGTCCTAATCTAAGTGCCTACTGCTATACCAGTTGGGATGCCTGGAATCGTAATAAAGGTTCAGGTTACTGCCGGTGAGCACCCGCTCTGGGGGATAGTTGTGGGGGCGGAAAGTGAGACGCTGCAGTTCGGGTTGAAGGTCGTGAAATTCATCTGGCAATCCTTCTGCGGGGTTTTCGCTGGGCAAATCGTACATTGCCGGCAGGGTTTGCCGGGGGGGAAGGGGCGGCTCGGACTGTGCCGGCAAGCGAGTGGGGATATTTATAGAGAATTTTAGGAGTGGATTAATGATTTGAGAAACCCGGTTTTTTTAAGAAACCGGGTTTCTGGGGCGCAGTTTCTGGGGCCTACTTTAACGGGCTCTTACGGCGTTCAGGGAGCGGCACCGGCTTCCCGCTCTCGCCGGTGCTTGGCATCTTTTTCAAACCAGGCGACCACTTGCTTGACGGTGAGGGCTTCAACCGGCGCACCGGCTTCTTGGGAAATTTGCTTTAAGGGCTTTAAGGAGGACAGCACCAGTTGAGTGAAAAAGCTGTCAAAGCCGGTGTCAATATCGCTGTCTCGCTTGACGCTCCGATCGTTTTCTATCCAAGCTCTCACCTGTGCCGGTGTCACCTCTTCTAGAGCGCAACCTGTATTCCCAGCAATCTCCTTAAGCGACCTCAAGGCGTAAATTGCCAGCCGAGTGGAAAATTTCTCGCGGGAAGACATGAGGGCTTTGTCCACCTCAGCGGCTTCTTCTAGGGTTAAAAATTGCGGGGCGGGTTGCGGCTGTTCAGTCATGATATAATTAGGTTAATTAGGTTAATTCTATAGCGTTTTTCATATTAGTGAGGGACTGAGAAACCCGGTTTCTTGAAGAAACCGGGTTTCTGGGCCTAACGTTCATCCAACTGAGAAACGCTATATTTGGCAAATGCCGGTGCGGGGCAGGGCTCTGTTGCAGGCACGAGGGTCTGTCCCGTCTAGCCGGCGCGTCTGGCGGCAAGGCGGGAAGGCGGTTTCAGGGAGACAGGAAACCGGGGTTGTTAAAGAAACCCGGTTTCTGGACAGGTTTGCCCCCAGTCAGGCTTAACCATTACTTTATCAACACTCTCTAGGAACTATAGCAGTATGCACTTAGGTTAGAACATTAGACCTTCAGGGGGGCGGGACGCCTCCCCTACGTCTATAGAGCAGTAAGCATTTAGGAAACCTACATTCCGGCCTCCCTTGCTCCAGAGCTCCCGAAGCTTGTATTGTTCTAACCAATATGACTGCTGCTATAACACCTAAAACCTAACACCTGACAGCTGTCACGCAGATTTTTCCCCTGCGCGAGGCTCAATCAAATAGCCGCAGCGGTGTTCGCCGTTAATAATCCAGTGCGTCCGCTCGACGGTGCAGTCTTGCAGCGCCGCCGCAAACATTTCCAGCTCGTGATCGCAGACTCTGGGGAAAGACTCGGCAATCTGGGAGATGACGCAGTTGTGCTCAGCGACCATAAACCGAGGGCCGGTTTGGCCACCGGCAGCTTCAGGCTCCAGGGAATACCATTCCGCCATATAGCCCTCAGCTCGGCGCAGCTCTACCAACTTGGCCACGCGCTCTGGCAAAGGCCCATTTCCCAAGCGCTGGCGGTATTCCATCGCCTTGCGCTCCCACTGCTTGCGCAGGATGGAACTCATTTGGTCGCGCCCTACGGTTTCCGTCAGGGTGTCCAGCAGAGAGACGGCAAACTCGTGATAGCGATTGGGGAAGCGCTCCCGCCCCTCAGTGGTGAGTTCGTAGACGTGCTGGGGGCGTCCCATGCCGGCCTGAACCGTTTGATAGCGGATCAGCTCCTCCGCCTCCAAGTCTTTGAGGTGGCGGCGAATCGCCTGCGGGCTGATGTCGAGGGATTCCGCTAGGTCCTGGGCGGTTGCTTGACCCTGCTTGAGCAGGTGCTGCAGGATGTCTTGTTTGGTGGAAGGTTGCTGAGTGGTGGCCATCGTCTTCCCGGAGTGAGCCAAAAAGCGCAAAAAATTTATTTCGGACTTTGACAACGTGCTTGTTGCTAAAGTACCCTAAAATGGAAGTAAGGCAACAAGCCTGTTGTTTTACTTATTATAGACGCAATTTAGCTGGCTCTCCCATCCTGCCCAATGACTGCATCTTACCGCCCCACACAGGCCACAGACAAGAACCTCGAAGCCATGCGGCACTTCGCGGAAACCTACGCGAAGCGCACCGGCACCTACTTCTGCGCGGATCTGAGCATCACAGCGGTTGTGATTGAGGGGCTGGCCCGACACAAGGACGAGTACGGTTCGCCCCTGTGTCCGTGCCGGCACTACGAAGACAAACAGGCGGAAGTGGCGGCGGCCTTCTGGAATTGTCCGTGCGTGCCCATGCGGGAGCGCAAGGAGTGCCACTGCATGCTGTTCCTGACGCCAGAGAGCGAATTTGCCGGCGACAGGCGGGAAATCTCGTTTGAGCAAATACGAGCCACCACCCGCCAATACTGAGGGGCGCGGGCGAAACGCCCGCCCTCCGGGGGCGCAACCCAACCCGCCAATATCTCTGCGCCGGCGCACTGGCTTGCAACATTCAGGCTATTGTTGAGAATCAAAGGGTGACGGCTGTCGCAGATGCCGGTTTCCACCTTAGAGAGAGAACACACACCGATGAGCGCAACAGTTAAAACCTTAGTCAATCAGCCCTACAAGTACGGCTTTGTCACCGAGATTGAAGCCGACACCATCCCTCGCGGGTTGAGTGAGGACATCATCCGCCTGATTTCTTCAAAGAAAAACGAGCCGGAGTTCATGCTGGAATTCCGCCTGCGAGCCTACCGGCAGTGGCTGAAAATGACAGAGCCGGCATGGGCGCACGTAAACTATCCGAAAATAAACTATCAGGATATAATTTACTACTCCGCGCCGAAGCAGAAGAAGCAAAAGCTCAACAGCCTGGAGGAAGTTGACCCAGCACTGCTGGAAACTTTCGAGAAACTGGGCATTCCGCTCTCCGAGCAGAAGCGCCTCTCCAACGTGGCGGTTGACGCTATCTTCGACAGCGTATCGGTGGCCACGACCTTTAAAGAAAAGCTGGCCAAACAAGGGGTGATCTTCTGCTCCATCTCGGAAGCGCTGCAAGAGCACCCAGACTTGGTGCAGAAGTACCTGGGCAGCGTCGTGCCGGTGAGCGACAATTATTTTGCCGCCCTCAACTCCGCCGTGTTCAGCGATGGCTCCTTCGTGTACATCCCCAAAGGCGTCAAGTGCCCGATGGACCTGTCCACCTACTTCCGGATTAACACCGGCGACACGGGACAGTTCGAGCGCACCCTGATTGTCGCCGAGTCGGGCAGCTCCGTCACCTACCTGGAAGGCTGCACCGCCCCGATGTACGACACCAACCAGCTGCACGCCGCCGTGGTAGAATTGGTTGCCCTTGACAATGCGGAGATTAAATACTCCACCGTGCAGAACTGGTACGCCGGCGACGAAACAGGCAAAGGTGGCATTTACAACTTTGTCACCAAGCGCGGACTCTGCCAGGGAGTCAACTCCAAGATTTCCTGGACTCAGGTAGAAACCGGCTCTGCTATCACCTGGAAATATCCCAGCTGCGTGCTGGTGGGAGACAATTCGGTGGGCGAGTTCTACTCGGTGGCCCTCACGAACAACTACCAGCAAGCGGATACCGGCACCAAAATGGTGCATGTCGGCAAAAACACCCGCAGCACGATTATTTCCAAGGGGATTTCTGCCGGTCACTCCCAGAATAGCTATCGCGGCTTGGTCAAGATTGGGCCAAAGGCTGCCGGCGCGCGCAACTACTCCCAGTGCGATTCCATGCTGATTGGGGACAGCGCCCAAGCGAACACTTTCCCCTACATCCAGGTGCAAAATAACACCGGCAAGGTGGAGCACGAAGCTTCTACCTCCAAAATTGGGGAAGACCAGCTGTTTTATTTCCAGCAGCGGGGAATTTCCGCAGAGGATGCGGTGTCGATGATTATCAGCGGGTTCTGCAAGGATGTGTTTAATAAGCTGCCGATGGAGTTTGCTGTGGAAGCTGACCGGCTGCTGAGTTTGAAGTTGGAAGGTACGGTTGGGTAATTTTATACTCTCGTTCCCGGGCGGAGTCTGGGAACGAGAATGAAATTGAACCGCCAAGACGCCAAGAACGCCAAGGAAGAGGAAAGAGAGAGAAATGATAGTTGAGAATGGTGAGGTTATTCTGTCTGTCCGCGATTTGAGGGCGGAGGTGGATGGGATTGAGATTTTGAAGGGGTTGAATCTGGAGATTAAGGCGGGGGAAATTCATGCTATAATGGGGCCGAATGGGTCGGGGAAGAGTACGTTTTCTAAGGTGTTGGCGGGGCATCCTGACTACACGGTGACGGGAGGTGAGGTGATTTTTCGGGGAGAAAATTTGCTGGAGCTGGAAGCGGAGGAAAGGGCGAGAGCTGGGGTGTTTCTGGCGTTCCAATATCCGCTGGAAATTCCAGGGGTGACGAATCTGGACTTTTTGCGGGTGGCGTACAATTCGCACCGCAAGCATAAGGGTTTGGAGGAGTTGGACGCGCTGGATTTTGACGATTTGATACAGGAAAAGTTGGAAGTTGTCAAGATGAATCCGGCGTTCCTGAGCCGGAGTGTGAATGAGGGGTTTTCTGGCGGCGAGAAGAAGCGGAATGAGATCCTGCAAATGGCGCTGCTGGAGCCGAAGTTGGCGATTTTGGACGAGACGGATTCGGGGCTGGATATTGATGCGCTGAAGATTGTGGCGAATGGGGTGAACCAGCTGGCGAGCGCTGAGAATGCGATGCTGGCGATTACGCACTACCAGCGGTTGCTGAATTATATTGTGCCGGATTACGTGCATGTGATGGAAGCCGGGCGCATTATTCTCACCGGCACGAAGGAACTGGCGCTGGAGCTGGAAGCGCGGGGCTATGACTGGGTGCGTGAAGAGGAAGCTGCTGAGGTGGGTGCGCGATGAGTTCGCAAGTTGCTAATCGGGATGCCTATTTGGCTGAGTTGGTGGAGCAGTGCCGCAAGTTGGGGAAAGGGAAGCGGGAAAGTTGCGCTTATGGGTTGAAGGATTTGCGCGATGCGGCGGCTGAGTTCGTGCTCGCTTCCGGTTTCCCAACTACCAGGGATGAGGAGTGGCGGTTCACGGATTTGTCTGAGCTCAAGCAGATTCCTTTCCAGGTGGCTGGAAGTGCGGAGGGGGCGAATCTGGGTCTGTCGGACATTACGCTGCCGGTGCGGGAAAAGGATGCTTTGCCCTTGCGGGTGGTGTTTGTGAATGGCTATTACGCGCCGCACCTCTCTGCAGCTGATGCGTCGCTGCTTCCGACGCTGGCGCTGGAGCTATTTGTGGGGAATTTGTCGAATGCGCCGGGACCGTATCACGCGCGCATTCGGGAGTGTTTGAGCGAGCGCAAGCAGCGCAGTGAGGTGTTTGAGGCGCTGAATGTGGCGGCGCTGGTGGATGCGGCGGTGGTGGTGGTGCCAAAAAATCAGGAGATTGAGACGCCGGTTCACTTGCTATTTCTGGCGGTTCCGGGGGAAGCGCCGGCGATGTGTGCGCCCCACTGTCTGGTGATTGCGGAACCGGGAAGCAAGGTGACGGTAATTGAGGACTATGCTGCTGTTGGCAGGGGTGTCAGTTTTACGAATGCGGTGACGGAAATTGTGGTCGGTGAAAATGCCCGGGTTGACCACATCCGGATTCAGAGGGAGAGCGCGGAGGCTTTCCATATTGGGAAGAGTTCGGTGGAGCAAGCCCGCAACAGCCGGTACAGCTGTTACGCTGTCAGTTTGGGCGCAAAGCTTTCCCGGCACAATTTAGACGTGCGGCAGGCGGGAGAGGGTACGGAAACAGCGCTCAACGGTTTGGTGGCAGTCGCCGGCGAACAGCTGGCAGACACTCACAGCACTATCGCTCTGAATTACCCTCACGGCAGAAGCCGCCAGCTGCACAAGTGCGTGGTGGGGGATCGCGCTCGCGGGGTGTTTAGCGGTAAGGTGATTGTGGCCAAAGCCGCCCAGCTCACGGATGCCGCCCAGCTGAGCCGCAATTTGCTGCTGTCTGCCAAGGCGCGTGTGGATACGAAACCGCAACTGGAAATTGTTGCGGATAATGTCAAGTGCTCGCACGGCGCTACGGTGAGCCAGCTGGATGCGGAAGAGGTATTTTACCTGCAAAGTCGCGGTTTGGATGGAGATGCGGCTCGCACTCTTTTAATTGATGCCTTTGTCGGTGAGGTTCTCAATCAGCTGCCGGTGCTTTCTTTGCGGCAAACCCTCGCTAGTGCGGCGAGCCGGTTGAAGGCTGCTAGCTAAAGGCAGGGGAACCCGGCACCCTAACCCCAGCCCCTTATCCCCAGAGGGGGCCCCACCTTCCCCGTTAACGGGGAGGGGGAAAAAGAGAGGGGTTTATCCCTCGTTCCCAGGCGACAGCCTGGGAATGCCGACCGGCAGGCTCTGCCTTCCGCCCCCAGTTGGGAACCGGCGAGGGAGAGCTTATAGAAAAAGCGTTCTATGGCGTTGCCTGGAAATGAGAGATTACAATCCAAAACTGTAAAGATGACCTTACTAACTCAAGAAAAAACTCTCGCTGCTAAAGTCCGTCCGGACTTCCCGATTTTGCTCCAGGAAGTTAACGGGCACCGTTTGGTTTACTTGGACAATGCCGCCACGTCCCAAAAACCGCTGCAGGTGCTGGAAACGCTGCGGGAATACTATGACCAGTACAATTCCAACGTGCACCGGGGCGTTCACACCCTCAGCGCGCGGGCGACGTCTGCTTATGAGGAAGCGCGAGAAAAAGTCAGCCGGTTTGTTAATGCGGCTTCCTATCAGGAGATTGTCTACACGCGCAATGCCAGTGAGGCGATTAACTTGGTGGCCTACGCTTGGGGGCTGAGCAATTTGCAGCGCGGGGATGAGGTGATTCTCTCGGTGATGGAGCACCACAGCAATTTGGTGCCGTGGCAACTTATGGCGCAAAAAACCGGCGCGGTGCTGAAGTTTGTTGAGCTGACTGAGACGGAGGAGTTCAATCTGGAACAGTTTAAATCACTGCTTTCGGATAAGACAAAGTTGGTGTCTGTGGCTCACGTTTCTAACACTTTGGGCTGCATTAATCCGGTGCGGGAGATTGCGAAACTGGCGCACAAGTACGGGGCGAAGGTGTTAATTGATGCCTGCCAGAGCGTGCCGCACATGCAGGTTGACGTGCGGGAGATGGACTGCGACTGGCTGGTGGCTTCTGGGCACAAGATGTGCGCGCCCACCGGCATCGGTTTCCTGTACGGGAAGCTGGACATGCTGCGCTCGATGCCTCCGTTTTTGGGCGGCGGCGAGATGATTGCGGATGTGTTTTTGGAACAGTCCACTTATGCGGATGTGCCGGCAAAGTTTGAGGCGGGCACGCCGGCTATTGCGGAGGCAATCGCCCTGGGTGCGGCGGTGGATTACCTGACGGAGGTGGGGATGGATAAAATTGAAGCTTACGAACATGAGCTGACGGCGTATCTGTTTGAGCAGTTGCGGAAAATTCCTCAAGTTAAGGTTTACGGACCGCAACCGCCAGCGGATGGCACCGGCAGGGCGGCGCTGGCGGCGTTTACTGCCGGTGAGGTGCACCCGCACGATCTGTCTACGATTTTGGATCAGGCGGGGGTGGCGATTCGTGCGGGGCACCACTGCACGCAACCGCTGCACCGGTATTTGGGCGCTCAGTCTACGGCGCGGGCGAGTTTGTATTTTTACAACACCCGCGAGGAGATTGACGTGTTTATTGGGGCGCTGAAGGAGGCGATTGAGTTTTTTGCCGGGATTTTTGGGTGAGCCGGTGGGGTGGGCGCTGCCCACCCTCCTGGCTGTTGCAAACTATTGCGAAACGGCTTGGCAAACCGCACCAAGTGTTTTATGTTATTTTGAGAGGATGTGGGGAAGTCGCAGGGCAAACACCCAACTAACCAGAATGCCGGTGAGGCGCGAACGCTCTCACAATTCCTCCCATTCCTCCCGGCTGATTTCGGCTTGACGCAAGATTTGAACAAGCAACGCAGGGCTGATGTCTCTCTGATGCGGATTAGGAATCCAAACTTTGAGATTTTCTTTAACCATGTACTGATGCTTGCCCCCAGAAAATGGCCCTTCAAATCCCAGTTGCTTAAAGAGGCAAATCAGTTCCAAGCGTTTAATGGCTCGAAGTGGCGGCATCAGGCAACCTCTTGCTGTGCGTTCAGGTCAATGCCATCGATAACGGGTAGTGAGTGCTGCAACCGCAATCCCAAAATAATCCAGCCTTCTAAGACTTCTTGTAACAATTCCCGACAGTATTCCAGTCTTTCTGCATTGGCATATACCCCCTGAAAGCCTGGGATTTCTCCGTAAAAAGTTCCGTCCTCCAGCAACTGATAGGTGGCTTGGCGCATCGCCGATTGAATGTAATTTGTTAGCATTTTGAGTCCTCTGTTAACAGTCGAGCTAGACGAGCCTAAACTCGGACTGGCTGTGCGGTTTGTTTCAGCTGTAACTGCTTAGATTTTACCACATTCAAACCGGCTCGCAACCCAACTCGACAAGCCGGCTGCTTCCCGCACCCCCAACTCACCACCGGCGGGAGTAACAAAACTCAATATCGCCCCTCACCGAGTTTCGATACAATAGGATTGCCGGTTAATAGCGCGGGCCAGATGTCCGCCCCACACACGATGGGAGCATCCCATTTTTGCAAAGATTATCACCCTCACCCCCCTAACCCCCCTCTCCCAGGTCGGGAGAGGGGGGAAAGAATCAAGAATTCTCCCCTCACCCCAAAGTGGGAGAGGGGTTGGGGGTGAGGGGAGTACAAAAATAGGATGCCCCACACACGATTGCTCTCCTTCGGGCTACCCATGACTCAAAATACCGATTTTCTCCGCCAACTCAATCCCTCGCAGCGTCAAGCTGTCGAGCATTTCTGCGGTCCCTTGCTTGTGGTTGCTGGGGCCGGCTCCGGCAAAACGCGGGCCTTAACCTACCGGGTTGCCAACTTGATTCGCACGCACCGCGCCGATCCAGAAAATATCCTCGCCGTCACCTTTACCAACAAGGCGGCGCGGGAAATGAAAGATAGAATAGAGAAGCTGTTCGCTGGGCAACTGGCTTTGGAAAAATACGGCAAATCCTTGGAGGCGCTCGCAGATCACGAGCAGACCAGACTGCGATCTCGCGTCTACAAAACGATTATCAAACCCCTGTGGGTTGGCACGTTCCACAGTCTTTGCGCCCGCATCCTCCGCTACGATATCGAGAAATACCAGGACGAAAAAGGTCGCCGTTGGAAAAGCAATTTTTCCATCCTAGACGAAGATGATGTGCAGAAAATTATTAAAGATATCGTCGTCAACCAGCTGAACCTGGACAGCAAAAAGTTTGAGCCGCGTTCCGTGCGCTACGCGATTAGCAGCGCCAAAAACCAGGGCTTGACTCCCCGCGATTTCGAGCGGGAGCAGCCGAATTATCGGGGGAAGGTTATTGCTGACGTTTACAGCCGCTACCAAGACTCCCTCGCGGCAAACAACGCCCTCGACTTCGATGAGCTGATCAGGGTGCCGGTTGAGCTGTTCAAGCAAAACGAGTCGGTTCTGGGCTACTGGCATCTAAAATTCTGCCACATTTTGGTGGATGAGTATCAGGACACCAACCGCGTTCAGTATGACTTGCTGCGGCTGCTGGCGACGAACAACGAATCCCCCCAAACCTTTAAGAACTGGCAGAATCGCTCTATTTTTGTGGTGGGCGACGTTGACCAAGCCATTTACTCTTTCCGGATGGCGGATTTCAAGATTTTGCTGGATTTCCAGCAGGACTTTGGCGACGGTTTGCCGGATGAGGACACGCGCACGATGGTGAAGCTGGAGGAAAATTACCGCTCGACTGAGACTATTTTGGAAGTCGCCAACCAGCTGATTGAGAACAATACGGAACGGATTGAGAAAATCTTGCGCCCCACGCGCGGCGAGGGCGAGCCGGTTTATGTGCACCGTGCGGATGACGAGCTGGAGGAAGCTGAGTTTGTGGCTAGCCAGATTCGGGACATGGTGCGCGAGTCCCAGGAATTGCAGTGGGGCAGTTTTGCCGTTCTCTACCGCACGAACGCCCAGTCGCGCGTGTTTGAAGAGGCGATGGTGCGCTGGAATGTGCCTTACAAATTGGTGGGGGGTCTGAAGTTCTACGACCGCAAGGAAGTTAAGGATGTTGTAGCATATTTGCGGCTAATTGTCAACCCCTTTGACACGATAAGTCTGGTGCGAATTATCAATACGCCCCGGCGCGGGATTGGGGACACGACTGTGGACCGGCTGCTAACTGCTGCTAAGCAGCTGAATGTGCCGCTGTGGGAAATCCTCTGCGAGGAGGATTCGGTGAAAACTCTCGCTGGGCGCTCGGCTAAGAAGATTGTTGAGTTCGCTCAGATGATTGGCCGGTGGCAGGAAAAATTGCAGGAAGCGGATGAGGAAAACCCGATTCTCGGGTCGGAAATTGTCACCGGCATCCTGGAAGAATCGGGTTACATCCAAGAGTTGAAAACCCAGGGTACGGATGAAGCGCTCGACCGGCTGGCAAATGTCCAGGAACTCGTGAATGCGGTGCTGCAATATGAGGAAGAGAATGCCGGTGCGACTTTGCAAGACTTCCTCTCTAGCGCTGCTTTAATGGCGGATGTGGATAACTTGGAAGAGGGGCAAAACCGCGTCACGCTGATGACGCTGCACTCGGCGAAGGGGCTGGAATTTCCGGTGGTGTTCATGGTGGGTATGGAGCAGGGGCTGTTACCCCACTTTCGCAGTATGGATGACGCCGCAGCCCTTGAAGAAGAGCGCCGGCTGTGCTATGTTGGGATTACTCGCGCTCAAGACCGGCTCTTCCTTTCGCACGCGAAGGAGCGCCGCACTTGGGGAAATCGCCAGCTGGCTGCTCCTTCGGTGTTTTTGGGGGAATTGCCGAAACAGTTTCTCACGGGAAGTTTGGCAAAGCTCCGCGCCGCCAAGATGCCGGTGACGCCCCAGAAACAGGAAAATCCGAAATCCCAAACCCAAAATTCAAAATCGCTCGATTTGAAAGTGGGAGATCGGGTGATTCACGGAACGTTTGGGTTGGGGGAAGTCACCCACGTTTTTGGGGCTGGGAACAAAATGTCTGTGGCGGTTAAGTTTGCCGGTGCCCAGAAAATCCTCGATCCGAAAACTGCGCCGGTGCAGAAGGTGGAATAGCGCGGGAGTCTAGAAACAGTCAGAAACCCGGTTTCTTGAAGAAACCGGGTTTCTTAATTTGTGCGGATGGTGGAATAGCACAGGCGAGACGCCTGTGCTACGCCTTTCTTTGGTACGTCTTTCTTTGGCACAGGCGAGACGCCTATTGCACTTCAGAGGGTTCAATCCCCCACCCCCCGCATGGCTAAAAGCGCACTCCCGTAAGCCGCCTCCACACGCACCGGCACACTCACCGGCACCCCTAAATGGCGCTCCCGAATCCGCCGCCACGCCGGATTTTTCGCACCGCCACCCGCAGTATAAACTCGCGTTAAAGCAGTCGCGCCTAACTCCCGTAAAAGATGATACCCCCGCGCCTCAATTCGCGCCATACTTTCCAGCAAGCCGTGCAAAAACTCCACCGGCTCGTCTGGGCGCGGTTGCAGTCGCGGTTGCAGCTGCGAGTCGTTAATCGGGAAGCGCTCCCCCGGCTTCGTTAGCGGGTAGTAATCAAGCGGACTTTCTTTCTCGGTGCCGATGTGCCGGCTGAGACTTTCTAGCTCCGCATCGGTAAAGAATTGCCGCAGCACTGCGCCGCCGGTGTTGGAAGCGCCGCCTGCCAGCCACAAGTCGCCGAGCCGGTGGCTGTAAATGCCGTAGCGGGCGTCATCAATGCGGGTGCGGCTCAGCAGCTTCAGCACCAGGGTGGAGCCGAGGGAAGTGACCGCTTCTCCGGGTGATTCCGCACCGCTAGCGAGAAAGGCGGCGATGCTGTCAGTGGTGCCGGCGCACACGGCGCAATCCCGCCGCAACCCAAAGCGAGTGGCAATTTCTGCCGTCACTTCCCCCACCGGCTCCCCGGGCTTGACAATTTCCGGCAAATGCGGTAAGGATTGAATCTGGTAAATCCAGTCGGGATAGCGCAGGGTTTGGGGATCGTAACCCAGTTTCAAGGCGCTGTTATAGTCGCTGAAACCCAATTTTCCGTGCAGGAGAAACGCCAGCCAATCTGCTTGGTGCAGGAAATATTTTCCCCTTGTAGAGCGCTGAATCTCATCCCCACAGTTCAGCCACCAAAGCAATTTCGCCAGACTGGAAGTGGCGCTCAGCACGGTATGGTTTGCCGGTGCGATTTCCCTCAGGGATTCCATCACCGCCGCACCCCGCGCATCGCTGTAGAGCAGGGGTTCAGTCACCGGCACGCCGGCGCTATCGCACAGCAAAACAGTGGAGGAGGTGCCGTCGATAGCGATCGCCCTGAGCTGCCGGCGCACTTCCGGGGGGATTTGCTCGATCAGGGAAAACAGGGCAGTTTCCCAGAGTGCCGGCAAACCCCTTGCCGGTTCTTGCATGCCGGCTGCCGGCACTTCAAAAGCGCAAGACGCCTGCGCGTGGGGGGTGCCGGCGCTGTCAGTAGCGACAGCGCGCGCGCCAGAAGTGCCGAAATCGATGCCCAGGTAGAAGTTCATCAAGAAATGACCTTGAGTGGTGGCGGCGGAGCGTCAAGGCGCAGCGGCACAGAATACCGGCTGTAAACCGTGCTCCCTGGGTCCCAAGGCGCACGCCAGTAGATATCCTGGATGACGGTTTTGCCATCATCATTTTGCGACCATTTGAATGATACCACGCCCAGGTTGCTGTGCCCCACCACTTCGGAACCTTCTTGAACCCACTGATTTTGCATAAGGACAGACACCACACCCCCCAATAGTTTGAGCGCGGTCGAGTTGCCAAACTTATCGAAGGAAAGTGTGGGCGGCGGCACCGGCGACACCGGCTTTTTCTGCCACCCGGCGGCAACAGAGGCTTCCCGGCTCACCCACTCTATATTATAGCGCCAGTCCGGGAGAGAGTTGCTGTCTTTGGCAGCAATTTCCCAATACGTTTGCCCATTGCCACGGGTGCCATTCGTTTGCAGCAAAACCGGCCCCTTTTTGGGGAGATCCACATAGAGCGTCCGCACCTGTTCTGCAGTTTTGGCGATTTCAATAACTTGTGGCGGCTCGTTCCAGCCGGCCCAGTTTTGCACCGGCTCCTGCGCTGCAGATTTTACTTTTGTTTGCGCGATCTGCGTTAGCAACTCAGCATTTTTGAAAGCGCTCGACGTCAGCTGCGCCAGAACGCGCGGTTGCCAGGGGGCGTCGGAGCCCGATTTCGGGTCGCCAAAATGCCGGCGGGACCAGTAATTGAAGCGAACCGCGCTGGCGTAGTGAATGTCGCCCGACAGCAGCACCACGCGCTCCCGCTGCTTGAAGACTTCGGCGATCAGCCGGCTGAAACCCGCCTCATTCAAGTTCCAGGAATCGCCGACATCGCTGTGAAAAACATTGCCGGTCATCAAAGTCCAGCGCTGCACGATATCAATCAGGGACAAACTCACCAGATTCGTGGGAGCAACCACCACCGTCACCTCCATCTTAGCAGAGCCGGTTTGTGAGAGCGGTAGCTTGAGCTGTCTCTCAAAAGCGGTTGGACTCAAAAGCATTGGGGGGGCGAGCGTCTTGCCCTCGCCTTGCGGGTAGGCTCGCCAAGTGCGCGTGTCAAGGACAATCACTTCATGCTTGAAGCTCCTCACCGTATAGTGCCAGGTTATTGGCACCGTTCCATCCGGAGATTCCCGAGCTAAAATTAAAAAATCACCGTCGAGTTTTAGCTTGGGCTTGCCGGTTGCCGGATCTGTGGGGGGAATGCCGAGATATTTGGCAATCTCCCCCACCGCCGTCTGATCATTGCCCTCCGACTCAGACCACTTTTTCGCAGCATTCAGCAGTTTCTCACCATTCCGCCCGCTTTGGAACTGATCGGGCGTATTTCCCCACGCCTGAAAAGCGGCATACGCCAGCAACCCGTTGAGCACGACACGCCGCCCCAGCGGTTTGCTGAGCACGCGGTTGCACCATTCGCGATTCATGTACCAGTCATCGCTAATATCGTGGTCGTCAAAAATCGTGTAGACCGGCACATTAGCCAGGGCTCGCCGAACTTTCCACACATCGCAAGCGAACGCCTCAATCCCTGTGATTTCTTCATGCCACAGTTTCGCCAGCGCCGGCTCTTGTGGGGTATTCTCGCCCACGTTGGGGAAATCACTTTGCCACAGCACGGGCGACCATGCAAAGAGGTACATGGCCAAGTATTCCCCCAAGCTAAACAGGTGGCTTTTCGCCTTATCCGATTTGTTGATCAGCATCGCAGTCAGCCCGGCAGAATGTTCGGCGATATTGCTGCGGCTTCCCGGTAAAAGATCGCTGGGGTGTTTGTATTCCAAGCCGGCTGTGTGCTGTTGCGCCACCGGCAGTTTTTCTTCCCACCCCAGCAGGGTGTCACCGGCATCTGTGAGCCCCTGTAGCAGCACATCAGCCACGTCATCCCCATAAATTTGGTCGCCGGATAAAAACAGCTGGTGCGGTCGGGAATTGGGCTGTTTAGCGTTATACTCGATTAAGTCATCCAAGATTGCCAGCCCATCGGAACCTCCGCCGTGGGGCTTGCGGCAAGAACCGTGAACAATTCGCAAGTCGTTCAAGTCAGCCGGCGGCATGGCAAAAGTGGGCAGCCCGTGGTGGAAATAGCTAATGTTGGCGTTAGGAAAGCCGGCTGAGGTGAGTGCGCCTGCGAGATTGACTCCCCCGAAATCGAGGTCGTAGGCGCACATTTGCCCCGGTTCCAGACGGTTGCCACTCACCGGCACTGCGGTGACGGCGACGACGTGCAGGTATTTGCCCAGGGATACTGTGCGGCGCGTACCTGAGAATAGCACATCGCTGACGCTTTCGCCATTATTGCCGGTGGCGTGCACCCGGAGGGTGACTTCCCGGGCTTCCTTGAGGGCAACCCAAACTGTAACAGAATCCGGCTCTGTGCGCCGCAAAATTGGGCCGGCGAGGATGAGCGGAAGGCTGGCGATGCGCTGGCTCAAAGGTGTCCATGTCATGGGGTGTACCTCTGGATAGGTAGACGACTGTTCCTAGGATGACACAATTTGCCGGTGGTGCAAGGGGCGCTCCGTTTGTAGTTGGGCTTCAGCCCACCGTTTGTAGTTGGGCTTCCGCCCACAATTTGTAGTTGGGCTTCAGCCCACCGTTTGTAGTTGGGCTTCAGCCCCAAAGTTTGTAGTTGGGCTTTAGCCCAAAGTTTGTAGTTGGGCTTTAGCCCAAAGGTTCGTAGTTGGGCTTTAGCCCAAAGGTTCGTAGTTGGGCTTTAGCCCAAAGGTTCGTAGTTGGGCTTTAGCCCAAAGGTTCGCAGTTGGGCTTTAGCCCAAAGGTTCGCAGTTGGGCTTTAGCCCAAAAGTTCGCAGTTGGGCTTTAGCCCAAAGGTTCGTAGTTGGGCTTTAGCCCAAAGGTTCGTAGTTGGGCTTTAGCCCAGAAACCCGGTTT
>NZ_KB235948.1:3416969-3486822 GCF_000332335.1 Kamptonema formosum PCC 10802
TTAGCCCAAAGGTTCGTAGTTGGGCTTTAGCCCAAAGGTTCGTAGTTGGGCTTTAGCCCCACAGGGGGTGTCATCCTGGGGATTGCGGAGTTTCGCTTGGCACCAGCCAATCGCGCTACTGTTCGTGATATATTTATAACGTGAAATGAAAAAACTGGCAATACCTGCCAGATAGCATCTCTAAAATGGCCATTCCGAACGAAATCACAGCCCTCATAGAACGGCTGAACCAAGAGCTGGAGCGGATTGAGTGGGGAGCGGCAGCGGGACTGACCATTGCCAGACCGCTCTTATACCAGTTCCCATAAAATGCGAGGCTGGTTCAGTTGTTTTCCACTCTCAACAATGCCCTATTTTTTTCGCGACACTTCCAGAAGGCGCATCCAAATGGCACTTGATAGCATATCGCTTCCCAGTGTAGATGCTGAGGTCATTCAGGAAGCAGTAGAAGATTTGGCAGAGTTGCTGGGGCGGGTGATGGAAGTCAAAATATTAGTGAATAGCGTTCTGAGTATTTTGGAGAATTTGACATGACACAACCATCCCTGACAGAAGAGCAAGAGGCGAAACTCGCAGCTGCTCTAGAAATTGCAAAGATTGCTGAACAGAAAGCTAAAGAAATGAGCGCTATGGCTGGGGCTATAGCTGAAAAATATCAAAAACGTATCTATGAAGCTGCCCTGGCAGCAAAACAGAAGAAAGGGGAGTAAAAACGCTTGTAGTTGGGCTTCAGCCCACAGTTTGTAGTTGGGCTGAGAGTGCGGCACCCCACAACAAACAGATATAGCAGTAGGCACTTAGGGAAAGGACTTGGGGTTTAACATGATGTAGGGGCGGGTTCACCCACAACCTGTGCCACACAGCTACAACACCGATAAACCCGCCCCTAACCTCTGATATACCAGCAGTCATATTGGGCCATCAGTGTCTTAACCAATATGACTGCTGCTATAATTGCCCACCCCACCCTTGACAAGATCCAGGAAATCCTCAATCGCCAGGACTTAGAGATTGTCCGCAAGCTCCGCTTCAGCCAAAATCGCTACTTAGTGCGCTCCAAATCAGCATCAGACACCGCTATCCTGGATGTAGCCAACCGGCTCTATCAGGTTGCAGGGGTAAAATCTGCAATGCCTAATTTCATCCAGTCTATCTCCGATGAAGTGCCGGCACCTGCAAACAGCAGCAAAACTCCCTCAGAAACTCCTAACCAATTGAGCGGCACTCCCAGGAATCTGCCGGGTGGGGGGCAAACCTCCTTTCATACCGCTTTGCTGCCGCTTCTGTGGCATCTGGACAGCACCCACTTGACTCAGTGTTTGAATCAGAAACAGCTGACTTGGGAGTGCCTGCAGCAACCCATTTCTGACAGCCGAGTTTTGCCTTCCCGCACAGACATTCGCGCTGTGGAGGCTTGGCAGCAGGGCAAAAACGGCGGCAAGGGCGTCGTGGTGGCAGTAATTGACAGTCTGATTCAGTGGCAGCACCCTGACTTAAAGAATAATCTCTTTACCGTGGGCAATCCTCCCGACAAATTGCCCGGTGAGATATCCGGCTGGGATTGGGCCCAGAATGACCCCGACACGAACATCAGCAAGGAGGAAATTAACGATCTAAATCCGATTTTTAAGGACACTTTTAACCTGTCAGACGCCGAGTTGATTTGGAAATACCCCAACATTGCAGAGGGAGTTATACAATCTCCCCTCTGTCAGCAACAGCCCTCCATTTGCTCAAAGAAAAAGGTTGCGGATCTGATGCGCCGGTGGCTTCGCGCAAAAATAACAGCTGAGTTTCACGGCACTTGGAGTGCGGGAGTGATTGCGGCACGCTCGCCGAATGGCCAAGGTTTGCTAGGCGTCGCTCCCAATGTCCGGATTTTGCCGGTGCGCGTTTTTGGTTTGGGGGGCAAGATTACTTCAGACAGTCTCGTAGAGGCGATCGGGTACGCAGCGGCGAGAGGTGCGGATATCATCAATATGAGCTTGGGCAGTTCTTTCCCAAATTCGGCTGTGGCGCTTCAGATAATGGACGTTCAGGCTGCCAATCCCAACTTAGTAATTGTTGCTTCCGCCGGCAATGACAGCTTGCCGTCTGTAAATTTTCCTGCTGCTTTTCCAGGAGTCGTTTCAGTGGGAGCCACCAACCTGCAAGGAAACCGCGCACCGTACAGTAACTTTTCACCTGATTTGTATGTCGTAGCACCGGGCGGCGACTTAGAAACGATCGCACGTTTAGGCGGTATTTTGACCACAGGTGGCACCTTTTCGAGTGAATTCTGGCAAGGCATCGAGGTGCCGACTTCTCGTTGGGGAAACGAGCTAGATCCGACCGGGGGATATTATTGGGTGCAAGGAACCTCTTTCTCCGCACCGGCTGTCTCAGGGGTATTTGCCCTGATGAAAGGGGAAGATTCCGCTAGCCGGCTGAATCGGGAGCAACTCGTAACCATCCTCAAGAAAACATCCAGTTACAGCGGATTGAAAGTGTCGCAACAGGATGCCGATTTTTACCAGTCTCGGCTCCGGGAAGGCTCGGTGCCAAGCAAAGGATTTTCAACCTTGACCATTTGTCTCTCCAACTTCCTGAAAGGATCTCCTGTAAATTCTCCGATAACCTGCAACTCCTGAGCCGGCAAAAAGAATCCGTGCGTGGCGATATGCAGAAAACTCGGAGCTTGAACCTCCTTGAGAGCTGTCTCAGTCGCTTCCGCTCCCAACAACAGTTTCAAATTCTTGGGCAAAATGTCTTTGAGCGCCTCAGCTTCTGCTTTTGTACCGGACAGCTTCCCATATTTAAGTGTAGCAAAATCCCCAGAGCGGCGGTTTTCCCCGCCGCGAGTGCCGGCAGCACTGGCAACACCACTGCTGTCAAAATCTGGGTCAGCCATAACCACCGGCCCCTGCCGGCTCATAGATTGAACCTGAAACCGCAGCAAATCCCGTCCTGAAGTAAGATAGGTAAAAGAATATCCCCTAATCAGGTAATTATTTTTCTCATCAGCCAGCGCCTCGAAAGGAATTAGATTCAGTTCCCCGTCAGGAGAAAGCAGCAGCCGGTCGGCATTTCCCAACAGCGGACGAAGGGGAGCCATCACCTTTTCATCCAGCAACCGAGCCACTTGTTTGACTTCGGTTTGATTTGACAGCGCTTGGCGGAAATCTTTAACAGCTTCCTCGATCTTTGCCGCTTCCCCCAAATCAACCCATCTGGGATTGCCTTGGCGGCGCAGCACCGCTGCAGCATAGCGCGGTTTTAACCAATTTTCGCCCGGTTTAGCGCCTTTATCCCAAGGGGAATAACGCACCAGCTCAACCAAAGCAGCGTCAGGAGGAATCAACTTTTGGATGCCTTCGAGCGTCACCGGCTGCTCCTCAGCGCGGAATTCAGCGCTGCGGGCGCTCACCGCCTCTTGCAGCTGCTCCTCTTTCTGCTTAAGTTCCTCAAACGTCGCCTTGTACTGGTCGGGCGTCATCGGGTTCTGGCTCTGTTCCCTAAATACCAAGTTGGCAAGCTGCTGTCGCGTTTCCAGCAGCTCGTCAAGCAGTTTTTGGGCTTGCGGATCGTCCTGGAGGCGGGTGCGCAGCCCCTGCATGGCGTCTGTTACCGCCTCCAGCACCCGCCCCTTGCGGCGCAGCGCCACAGTCATGGCCAAACGCGCCGCTTCAGGGCTGTCAGGCGCATCTTGCAGGTGCAGAGATATTGTCGAGTCGGTTGTGCCCTGGAGGGTGGCCATGTAGGCCCGCTTGCGGTCTTCCGAACCGAGCGCCAGGATGGGACCGAGGTTTTTTTCTTCGATATCAGTGCCGCGAGTCTGAAATTCAATGGCACGAGCGATATCTCCCCGATCCCGGTACAGCGCTGCCAAGTTGTTGAGGCTGGCGGCTACATTGGGATGCTCTCGCCCCAGCGCCTTCTCCCGGATAGCCAGGGCGCGTTGCAGCAGCGGCTCTGCTTTGGCGTAGTTCCCCACATTGCGGTACAGCCCTACCAAGTTGTTGAGGCTGGCGGCGACAGCGGGATGCTCGGGCCCCAGCGCCTTCTCCAGGATAGCCAGAAAGCTTTCTGCTCTGGGTAGAGCCTCAGCATATTTGCCTTCCCCGTAAAGTCTTAATGATTCTTGCATCAGCCGCGCTGCCTCTTCCAGCTGATTCGATTGAGCCGCTGACTCCGGGGGATTCACCGGCTTTTGCGATCGCACCGGCACGCCCACCACCAACCCCAGCGCTACCGCCAGCATCACCGATCGCAACACTCCTTTTATAACCCGCACGCTGAGCATTATTTTTCTTTTGTTCTAGGGCCATTGCCACCCGGCGTCCAGTTGCCGTGGTGGCTGATTATAGATAACTCAAGTTGCTACCTACAAGTCTAAGCATCTCGATCCCCCCAAACGGGGCGGTCTCCGTGTGCCGCACCGCCCCTACTTTGGGGGGCTTTGAGTATTTCCCCCCCTTTGTAGGGGCGGGTCCCCGTGCCACTGGTGTCAACTTAAGCTCCCGGCGATTGGAAATCGCTGCTACACAAACCAAGTCCGCCTGCGCGGACTTAAGAGAAGAGCTAGAATCTTAAAACCCGCGCAGGCGGGTTTTGTCTGTATAGCTGCGGTTTCAACCGCCGGGAGACTATGGGACACAGCTTAAGTTGACACTAATGGTCCCCGTGCCCGCCCCGGCTAGGGGGGGATCTCACCTGACTCACTGGTAAGTAGCAACTTGAGTTATAGATAGTATCCTAACACAATTCAGGTTTCATTTTGTAGGCTGTTTCAAATTTAGTAACCGGCTCCCCCAACACGGATAGCGCTGGATATTAAAACGTCGGGTGCGTTCCGCATCATCCATTCTCGCACAATGGTGCCGGCTCGCACAACGCACCGCTACAGGGGGGGGTGCGTTCCACCTTCCCGATTTCCGCACACAAATAAGGGGTGCGATCGGGCGGACCCCTACAACTTATTGAATGGGATACCCGCCCTGTTCAATTATAGCAGTATCTATTTCCTCCATCAACCGAATCGTTTCAGCCAAAACAGAGACTATCTGCTGGTAGCGCTCTAACTCCCCGTAACTCAGTTGCCGGTTTTTGCGGTCTTTCAACCACTTCTCGCAGACTTGATAGCCGCCAATATGGAACTTCCAAACCTCTGAAGGGACGCCTTCAAAATATTGAGTATTGTTAATCCAGACGCGCCCCTGTTCCGCACCCTGTCCTGGTTCAGTGTAACGCACCGCAACAACAGTGTCATTCCCCGCCACAGGATAAGCGGTGATTTCCGGAAGCATCTCTTCCATTAGATGCAGTTTAACAAGTTGACTGCCCAGATTGCAGAGAGTGCGGAACAAATCAGGAATTGAAGTCAAAGGTAAGCGGGGAAAGTCAATTTTGAGCAATTCCGCATAGCGACTGCGGTAGGTGGGAGAATGAAACACCGCATACAGATAATCAAACACATCCTCTGGCCCAAATGTCTGTTCGCAGTCGCCCTTGCCATCCGCAAGAAATTCCATCCCTAACCGCGCTGAGAAATCCTCGATAAATTTTGCTGAGAGGTTACACCGGCGCACCATTCCCATATCTCTCTCAGCTTGGGTTTCGGGGTAGAGATAGAGAGGGAATACAAATCCATTGTTTGAGGTTTTGGGCGACATGCAAATGACCTCCACAATATTGCGACTCACTTGTGCGTGCTGGAATGTCTCGCCCTTAGTAAGTCGGGAAGTAATAAGAGCTAAATTTTCCCCCGCCAGCAGGTGGCGCATCACCTCACCGCGAGGCATGCAATGGAACCCCCGTGACTTCCCCGTATAATAGGTGTAGCGAACATCGAACGGACGGTACAGTACAGGTGCGACTAACTCTGGAAAAGGCCCCGATTCTTTTGTTATTAAAAAAGGGTGATTACTCACATCCTTCTGAGCAAAATAAACCTTCCAGTCTCGCGCATCTTTGCCCAAATTGTATTTCAACCGCGCCTCTTCTGGGGGAAGCTTAGCGAAATCAGATACAGTTTTCCAGAGGTCATCTTCAGTAAAGTGAACAGTCAGCGCATCCCTGGCGGTGACTATTCCCACACTGTTGGCGGGGAAAATATCCGTTACTTTCCATCCCGCCTCATATTCTGCCAATAAGTCAGTTTCTAGGGGCACAAAAAGGTAAAAAGGTGACTGCGGTGCCAGAGTTTTCCACTGTGTTGTAGAAATATCATTCTCCCACAGCCAGTGATACTTGCCCCCGACGAGATTGCCACCGGCAATTGACTCTCCATATACCTCCCGCACCCCCCACAAATCCGCATGGAGGACAGTGGCAATCCCCCGCACACCCCCGGAGTGCGGTTTCTTGACAAAAATCCCGATAGCAACCCCCTGCTGGATGTCAAAAACATTCTCATCCTTGGAACCGTCAGGACAGCGCTCTTTTTTCTTGCTGTTGCCATGCAAGTCCAGGATATAGATATCGTCAAAAGTCGCGAGCAAGCTTTGGCGCATTCCGCGAAAAGTGGGATTGTCGAGGTAGCCGTGATTGGTAACAAAGGCAAGGATTCCGCAGCCGGTTTGTTCAATCTTCCACTGGGCGAACCGGATAAATTTCACATAATCATCATTCAGCCATTTAGGGTTTTTCTCCCCAAGCGGCTTCCCATCTACTTCAAAGTAGTTTCCCGTTGGACAATCTGTCAGAGGGTTTTTTCCTCTCAGCAAATCCGCAATCCATGTCAGCCCGCTATTTGCAGAATGCCCCGAATACGGCGGATTGCCCAGCACCACCATTACAGGAGCGTTTTGCTTGACATCTTTTGCTCTATCCGCCTCATCGCGAATCCAATTCGTAAATCCATCAGCCGGTGGAATCTGAAACGCCTCTTGCAGCGTATTCGTCAGATAAATATGCAATCGCTGATCTCCTGTAAACTCACAGCCGAGTTCTTTCAATTGCAGCCCCAACTTCATGTGAGCCACCGTATAGGGAGCCATCAGCAGCTCAAAGCCAAACAGCCGGGGTAACAAGTGCTGACTCACATACCCTGACCACATTCCCTTCTGAGACTTAAAAGATTCATAAATGCGGTCAATCACCCCCTGTAAAAACGTACCTGTACCCGTAGCGGGGTCAAGGATTAATACCCTGTGAGTCTCCATCTCAGCTTTCCCCAAACCCCCCTTTTTCCCGGAGAGAGACGGCGGAGGTGAGGGGAGAGAAATCTTGGTGTCATCCGCCAAACCCTTATTAATTCCAAAATCCGTTTTCAGAAGACAGTCAACACTGCGGACAATATAAGAAACCACCGGTTCCGGCGTATAATAAACCCCCCGCGCTTCCCGCATTTTGGGGTCATACTCAGCCAAAAATGTCTCGTAAAAGTGAACAACAGGGTCTTCCTGTCGGGTGCGCTTGCCGAAATCTTGGAGAATCTCATCCATATCAGTCCGCTTGAGCACTTCTGCTAAATCATCCACCGCCCAAGCCACTCGCTCATCTAAATTCGGCCCCGCAATGTGACCGAACATATCCCGCAGGAACGGATTCGTCTTGGGCAATTCGTAGGGCGCATCCCGGCGGTAAAATCGCGAACAGTCTTTAGTATTGCAACAAGCCGCAAACATATTATAACATATCGTCTGGGCGTACATATCCGCAAACTGTTCCTGAGTCAAATCCCGCAACAGCACCTTGCGAAAAGACTCCAATTGCCCCCGAAGTGACCCCCCTTTATCGTCATCTGCAAACGCTTGTCCAATCGCCTCTCGAATTATCTGAGCCAGCGCCGCCATGCGTTTTGCCAATTCCCTCGGACTGCTAACTGAAAGAGCTTCCATGCTGAGAAACTGAGTCAGTAACTGAGTCACTTCCTCAACCCCGCTTGCTTCTAGCTTCAGCTTTTTATTGCGGCCAAATTTAGCAAGTCTTGCTGTAAGGCGACGCTCACCTCCCACATACCAGCGAAACTCAAGATAATCCGTCAAAATCAGATTGGCAAACCCTTTCAGATAGCGTTCCATCTGAGCGCTGCGCTCTTCCTTCTCCAGCGATTTGCCCACATCTTTTGCTTCCACATAACCCATAACCGCTTGACCCCGCGCTATCATATAATCAGGCGCACCGCACTGACTCCGCTTGGGTTCATTGGTGGCGCAGATTCCGGGAAATAGAGACTCAATTAACGCCTGAAGTGCGGAGCGGTGAGTGTGCTCAGTAGCTTGACCGGACTGTAGATTTGCTTCTATGGCCTTCAGATACTCTTGAAATGGCACGATCCCCTCTCTTCCACCGACTTCCTCTAACAAACACCAGCATAACACAGAAACACCATCTGTTTTTCCCTCTTCTTTGGCGTAACCGGAACGGGGGCGGTTCAAACCCTACCCCATGCTACCATAATAAATCATCTATCACTCACCAAACGCCCATGACAGCCGCCGTCACCCTGCAAAACGTCAACAAAACCTACAGCAACCGGCCCGTCGTCAGCGACCTCTCCTTTACCATAGAAACCGGCGAAATGTTTGGACTCCTCGGACCCAACGGAGCCGGCAAATCCACCACAATTCGCATGCTCACCACCCTCACCCGACCCACCGGCGGGCGCATAGAAGTAGCAGGCTGCGACATCACGCGCCAGCCGGCACAAGTCAAGCGCTCTATCGGCGTCGTCCTCCAGCAAACCAGTGTTGACAGCGACCTCACTATATGGGAAAATATGGAGTTTCACGGACGCATGCACCACATCCCCAACCCCCAGCGACAGCAGCGAATTAACCAGTGGCTGGAATATGTGGAACTCGCCGACCGGCGCAACGATATAGTCAAAACCCTCTCCGGCGGGATGAAGCGCCGGCTGCAAATTGCCCGAGCGTTGCTGCACGAGCCCAAAATCCTGTTTCTCGACGAGCCAACCGTCGGGCTCGACCCGCAAACCCGCCGCCGCCTCTGGGAAATTATCCGCGATCTCAACAAACAGGGCATGACGATGCTACTGACCACGCACTATATGGATGAAGTAGAATATTTGTGCGATCGCATCGGCATCATGGACGCCGGCAAACTCATCGAACTGGGCACCCTGCAGCAGCTGCGCTCCAAACACGGGGAAGGTCTGGTAATGAAACAAGTGGGCGAGCGCTGGGAGTATCTCTTTTTCCCCGATATGGAACAAGCCAAAGCCTACCTCGACCGGCTTCCCGACAAAACCGGCATGATGCTCCGCCCCTCCAACCTGGAAGATATTTTTGTCGAACTCACAGGACGCCGGCTGGATTAATAAGGCAGGACTGTCAAGAAACTTCAGAAACCCGGTTTCTTTAAGAAACCGGGTTTCTGGGCCTCCAGTGGCGCAAATGATTTAGAACTGCTATAGATTAATCTAAAATCTAAACTCTAAAATCTAAAATCTAAAATGCCAAGTCTAGCCAGCAAAATTGAAGCCATTCTCTATCTGAAAGGCAAGCCGCTGTCCATGTCGGACATTGCCGAATATGCCGGTTGCGACAAAAAAGCCGCTAGAGTTGCCCTGATCGAATTGATGAGCGACTACGCCCACCGCGACAGCGCCTTAGAAGTGGTCGAGACGCCCGCCGGCTACTGCTTGCAACTGCGAGACACGTTTCAGGAGCTGGTGCAGACCTTGATTCCCGTAGACTTGGGGCTGGGTGCCCTGCGCACCCTGGCTGCGATCGCCCTGAAAGGGCCGCTGGCGCAAGCGGACTTAGTGGACTTGCGGGGTTCCGGCGCTTACCAGCATGTACAGGAACTGCTGGAACAGGGTTTTGTGCGCAGACGCCGGCAAACCGATGGCCGGTCGTACTGGCTGCAGGTGACTGATAAATTTCATCAATATTTCCAGATCGACCAGCTTCCCAAACAGCTGGAACTGCAACTGCCACTGAAGAGTGAGGGGAAGGAGGAAGCCGCAAGTGAGAAAGATAAAGGTTGAACGGCAGCGCCGGCAAAGAGCGCGTGGGATGAACCCCTGTGTTTTCTGCCCCTCCCCCGTACCGGATACTGGCGGCGAATTAATGGGGGGTTACACCCCCTTGAGAGGCAGGCAGCAGCCAACCTTCACAGGCATTCCTAGGGAGTCGCGATGCTCCTGCTGCGCCGCTGCGCTGCAACTGCGCGCACCGCCAGATAAGAAAACTTGCTCCACTGCGGACGAGCCGGTTGGGCTAAAGCCCAACTACAAACCTCTGCCGGTTGGGCTAAAGCCCAACTACAAACCTCTGCCGGTTGGGCTAAAGCCCAACTACAAACCTCTGCCGGTTGGGCTAAAGCCCAACTACAAACCTCTGCCGGTTGGGCTAAAGCCCAACTACAAACCTCTGCCGGTTGGGCTAAAGCCCAACTACAAACCTCTGCTGTCTCCCCCTCCCCGCCGGCGGGGAGGGGGTTGGGGGGTGGGGTTGAGCGGATACCGGCAAAAAGGAGAAATGCCAAGTTCCCTGGAGGTGTGGATTTTTCACCCGGAAGGAGGGGGGAGTGACGGTAGCTCTCACAACTGATTCACGGGCGGCGTAGTTTAAAATACGAAGTAAGCAAGCCAGATAATCAGAGGCTACATGGTTTTTAACCCTAACTTTCGCACCTCCGACGCTGAAGACACCCAAGCCAACCCGCTGCTGAACTATCTGCAGCACCAACCCCCTGAGGTTTTGGCCCGCGTGGCCCAGTCCGTCAGTCCTGACATCAAGCAAATTATCACTCATAACGTTCAGGGATTGGTGGGCATGCTGCCCTCGGACAACTTTGACATTCAGATTACCACCAACCGGGAAAACCTGGCGGGGTTGCTGGCGTCAGCGATGATGACCGGCTACTTTCTGCGCCAGATGGAACAGCGCATGCACTTGGATGAAAATCTGGGCGCTTGCGCTTCCCTGTGGAGTGATTCAGCCACTGGCGGGCAAACTGAGAGCGATTAGCAATTCGCACCGGAGCGAAGGGAGCCTACTTTTCCCCATCGACAGGAAAAGCCCCCAGCCGCGCTTCCAGCCGGCGAGCCACACCGTTGCGGTTCACTTCCAATTCCAGCACGGCACCCACGGCGCTCGCTTCCACGCGCTCCTGCACTTCGTCGGTGGTTTTAATCTCTATGCTGTCAATACTTTGGATGATGTCCCCCACACGCACGCCGGCCTTCTGTGCCGGCGAGCCCTCCTGGACCCCCACAGTCAGCACGCCCCTGTCCTGTGTAATTTTAAAGTTTTCTTTTGCCTGCTGATTAATTTCTTCTCGCAAGTCCGGGCTAAGCTCTACCATTTTAATTCCCAAGTAGGGGTGTTCGGCGCGGCCTGATGCGAACAGCTGGTCAGCGATCCGTTTAGCGGTTTCGATCGGAATGGCGAAACCCAGCCCCTGAGCGTTGGCCCGAATGGCGGTATTGACGCCAATCACTTCTCCCCGGTCGTTTAACAGTGGGCCACCGGAATTGCCCGGGTTGATGGCGGCATCGGTTTGAACGAAGCGAACCCGCTTGTCGGGGATGCCCACCTCAGAACTGGAGCGCCCGGTGGCGCTGATAATGCCAACTGTTACCGTGTTGTCCAGACCCAAAGGATTGCCAATCGCAATCGCCCACTGCCCCGGCACCAGATTTTCAGAGTTGCCCAGCTGTACCGCCGGCAAATCCTCGGCGTCGATTTTCACCACAGCTACATCGGTGAGCGGATCTGCGCCCATAACCTTGCCGTCAAATTTTCTGCCATCCTTGAGCGTCACCTGCACCACATCCGCGCCATCGACGACGTGGGCGTTTGTCAGCAGCTGCCCGTCTGAGCTGAGAATGAACCCCGAGCCGGTGCCGCGTTCGACCTGCTCTTCTTCCTGGGGCTGCCCTTCGCCAAAGAACTGCCGGAACAGCGGATTGTCAAACGCCTGGGGAACTTTCGAGCTCACCGTGCGAGCCGAGTCAATCCGCACCACAGAGGGGCCCACTTTTTCCGCCGCCTCGGCAATGAAATTGGGGTTGCTGCCGGCAGAAAGTCCCATCAGGGGGGCCGGCGGCTGCGCTCTGGCGGGAGAGCGCATCGCCACCGGCACCGCAGGCTCGCGGAGGGCGCGACTCTCCCCATCCAGATAGCGACTGCCCAAAAACCCCGCACCGCCGCCAATGGCAAGCAAACTCAGATAAAGGGCAAACTGCTTGAAAAATGAGCTCATATCTTTTTCCTATTTGACAGCGATACAGGTCTTTACTCTACTTTAGTCAAATATCAGGCAGGCGCGCGGGCTGCCGGTGCGGGGTCGGGAAACTCTTTGCCTGAAGTGGGGAGTGGGGAGTCTGGGCGTACCAGAACTGGCTTTTCCCACATGCCAGAAATCCGGTTTCTTAACACCCCGCGAGAACCCCGGTTTCTCCAAGAAACCGGGTTTCTTAAGCCGAGCTGTTTCGTTTTGCTATCCTTTGAGAGGAACAGCCACGGAAAACCCCACACAGCACCGGCAATCGCGTTCTTGGGCGTTTTAGTTTCACCGGCATTGCTGTTGAGGCCACTTCTCCTGTGGAGTTGGGGTGGGGCAGCGCCTCAGCAAGCGGCGTGTCCGAATCTTTTAGGCACCACCGAGCGTGCGCACAAGTTATATTTTACATCACAGCGTCCGTTTTGTCTTCAAACCCCTGACAGATGTTAGCCAATCTTAAGTGAGGAATTATGATCGTGTCCCAGACACCAGAAATTGCTGCAGTGAGCGAAGAACAATCTCTCAAAGCATTGAAGAGCAACCCCGACCGGCGTCACGGACTGGAGCTGGCAGAATACGCTTCTGTGATTGGCTCCGCTGTGGGAACCATTGTTGCGGGGCTGTCTGGCCAGGTGCTCTACGCAGCGACTCCCCTGACGCTGGCGCTGTCTTTGAATCTGGTCAACCGGCACCGCTTCGAGCAGCAGACAAAGGCCAGTGTCGGGGGAGCCGGCGCAGCCATCGCACAGCTAGATCTGGAACTGCGAGAAGAAATCGAATCTGTCCGCGCTGGGCTGGCGGCGCTCCCTCCCTCAGAGCGAATCAGGGATATCGAAGCCTCAATGCTCAGACTCAGCAACCTGTGGGCGGGAGTGCAGCAGCGGTTCGGTGAAACCACCTCCCCCCTGCAAAACCAGCAGGTGCAGCAGGAATTCGCCATCGTCCGGCGAGCCATCCTGCGGTTGCGCGACAGCACGGACGCTAACATGGCCACACTGCGAGCCAGCCTCTCTCAGGAAATTGAATCCCTGCACCGGCTGGTGGCGCAGCCGGCAGGAGCGGACGGGGTTCAGGAGACTTCGCCTTGGACTGAGGGCAGCGCACCCGAAAGCCAAATGCCGGTGCGGCTCGAGATCTCGGAGCTGCGCCAGCGCATCGAGCAGCTCGAGCAGAAGTATCGCGAGATTGTCAAACCGTATCTCAAGCGCCTGATGTCGGACGTCAAGCACCTGCAGGAGCAATCGGACACCGCCCCGGTGCGAGCGGCGCTGGCAGACTTGAGGGCGCAGGTAGAGAGCTTGGTCACAGAACTTGACGCCCAACTGCTGCCGCAGCAGGTCCAGGGGTTGCGCCCTGCAGCAGCTGTGCTGTCGGAATCCATCGCAGAGCGGCAGGGCTCTTGCCAAATCGCAGCAGTGCCGGTTAAAAGTGTTGAAGGCTAAATTTTCCGAGAGCCTCTCTCCGGGGGGGTCGGGGGTTGGGCGGTAGCGCAATCGCTTCTTTAAAGCCGCAGGGCACCTACCAGACGTGACACAATGCAAAAGAAAGAACTATCACCGACAACTTCCACCAACACCCCGCAACAGCGTGACTGGCTAGAGCTAGCAGAGTGCGCCGCCTTGGGGGTCTCCGCTCTCGGCTCGATTGTGGCAGCATTCTCCCAGCAGGTCTTCTTGGCGGCGGCCCCCCTTACTATAGCACTTTTGCTCAATTTCGTCAATCGCTCTCGCATCCCCCAACAAGCCGGTGCAGCCGCATTGCCTGCCGCCAAAAAGAATACCTCAAACTTCGATGCCTCAATCGAGGATGAGTTCTTTCCATTCCCCCCACCGCCAAATCTGTTTGACTCCCCAGAAATGCACGGCGAGATTGCTGAAATCCGCCGCTCCGTGCAGAGCTTGCAGGAAAGCACAGCCGCTGCAGTCGTCGAAGTCCGCCAGTATCTGGCTCAACAGCTGCAAGCTCTCTCTCCCGCAGCGCCGGCTGACCTCTCTCCGATTTACCAAGCGCTCTCGGAAGTGCGTTTCGTGACCCAGCGCCTGGAGAATACCGCGCTCACGGAACAGGACCGGGAAGAGATAAATGTCCAACTTTTACTCCTCCGGGAAGCTATCGCCGAGCTGAAAAACACCACTGCGGATTTGCAGCAGCGCGGGTATGACGGCTCCAACTCCAGTCATTTGCCAGCGGTACCGGCACCGCCAGCGGCTGAAGATCAGCCCCTGATAGCTGACCTGCACCGGCGCGTTGAGCAGCTCGAGCAAAAAAATCAAGAGATTGTCAAACCGCACCTGCAGCGCCTGATCAAGGAGGTCAAGCGACTCAAAGAGGAGCGAGAGCAAAAGGCAGGACATCTTTAGGGGAATTCGTTTCCATCCCGTTTCCTTTGATTCGCGGGCCAAAAATCTTCTCCTCCTACCCCCTGCTGAAATCATTATCGCATTGATATGGGCTTGTTTGCACAACCGGGATGCTCCCGGGCAATTCCACCGGCATCCTGTGCTGTTCGGGGTGCCCGACTCCCGCTCCCGCTCTCTCCCCGCAACCAGTTGAACAGGTGATTTTAAATTCAGCTGAACTGTTAAAATTTTAGCAAGGGGCGCGCTTTTAAAGCTCTATCTTATGAGGGATTTCCTCCGTTTTACAGGGATGAAAAATCACAGCAAAGGGCTGCGGGAGATAAACGCAGAGAGCGCCAAAAGCAGTGGGACCGGCGCTCACCCGCGCCCCCAACTGTGGCTAAATGTCAGGTCAAGTCAGGGAACCTCAATTCTCTATAATTGCAAGGGGTTGCTCACCGGAAATCGGTTGCGCGCCGAGGGAGGGCTGGACTAAACCCGGCTCCGCTGCCACCAGCGATGCGCTCCGGAGATGATATAAAATGGACAAGCAGCCCACCAGCTGACCGTGACGCTGGAAAAAGGGCACCGCTGGGAAGTGTGGAATGTTGAAAAACCGCAGCTGGCTAGAAATTGCTGAATATCTCTCCATCGCTGGCTCAGTCCTGGGGTCAGCAGTTGCTGTAACGTCGCAGCAGCTCATTTATGCGACAACGCCGGTGTCGCTGGCGCTGCTGCTGAACCTGGTGAACCGGCGGCGGCTGGAACTGCTTCCCGGGCCAAGTGTTTCCACAGAGATGGCCCGAACGCACCGGCAGCTCTCCGCAGAAGTGGAATCCCTGCGCCTGCAACTGTTGGCCCTGCCGGCAAGCCCTGAGGTGGCCAGTATCCGAGAAGCCTTGGGCCACCTGTCGGAAACTGTCGCGGGACTGCAAGCGGAAGTGACGGCGCAGACGCTCCAGATCGCCTCGGTGGGGGACAGGATTCAGATGCGGGAAAATCCGGCACCACCGGCACTCAAATTGCTGCCGGCGCAGCTCGACGAGATTAACCGCCGCTTGAACAGTTTGCCGGTGGCGGCTCAGCCCGCCCCAGAACCGCTGGTGGAAGAGTTGAGAGCGGTTTTGGCAAGAGTCACCGAAGGAATCGCCCACCTGAACCGCAACGGCGAAAATCTCGTGACAAGAGAGGATCTGGCGCGCCTGATATCAGAGATTGACAAGCAACGCCTGCAGCTGGGCGCTCTGGGCCAATCCGTCGCGCCGGTGGAAGGGACGCTAGCTCGGCTCTCCCAAAGAATAGCATCAGTCAGCGGCCAGCAGGAGGGGTTTAGCGAACAGTTCAACCGGCGCTTGGATTCGCTGCAGGCTTCTTCCCCGCAGCAGCTCGAAGAGCTCAAAGGGGCGATCGCTAAAATTCAGCAGCGGCTCGACCGGCCAATTGGCCCGCAACCCGCTGACTTGAGCGATGTGGAAGCAGCAATCGGGAAGCTTTCCGAGAAACTGGCAGCGGTGCGATCGGAGATGCAAAGCCGGTTCGCCTCCCTGGAAAGACCTCACCTCGCCTCTATTTCTGAAGCGCTCGCCACGCTGCAAGTTCAGTTGGGTTCCTTGCAGGAATCTGCTAGCAGGTTAGCCGGTAGCGCCAGCGCCGGTGCTGCGGGAGCGCCGCGCGAAACGCCCCCGCAGAGTCGGAACTCGCCGGGGGAAGCGGAAAAACGGACTGAGAAAATTAGCCCGCCGGAGCGAAAAGAGCAAACGGCAGAAAAAAGGCGTCAGCCAATCATGGTTGAGCCGGTGGTGCCATCAAAGTTTGCCAGGAAGTCGTTTAGATGTGTGAGGACGCAGACGGGACATGGGAGCGCCGTCACTTGCCTCGCGATTAGCAGCGATGGCAAATTGCTCGCTAGCGGAAGTTACAAAAATATTAAGCTTTGGGATTTGGAGACGGGCGAACTGCTGCACACGCTCGCTATGCACTCAGACGCGATGGCGGTTTCTTCGATAGCCATCAGTCCGGATGGAGAGACGCTGGCGTGCGCGAATGCGGATATTGAGATTTGGAGTTTGCGCACCAGGCAGCAAATTCGCACGCTGGAAACGGCCTGCTGGGCGTCAGCGGTGGCGATTAGCCCTGATGGCAAAATTCTGGTCAGTGGCGGGGAAGATCCGGTAGATGAAACCGGGTCAATCGAGATATGGGATTTGCAGAAAGGGGAAATTCTCCACGATTTGTATCCAGATGTGATTTATGCAGTTGCTATCAGTGCGGACGGGAAGATTTTGGCGAGTGCCGGCAGCAAGGCGACGGCGGAAAGTACGGAGAACAAGGAGGAAGCCGGTTTAGTTCAGGTGCGGCGTCTGGAGACGAGAGAGCTCCTGCACGCACTTGTTGAGACATCTGGGAAGGTTTCTTCTGTGGCGGTGAGTCCGGACGGGCAAGTTCTGGCGAGTGGCTGTCAGGATGGGAGTGTGAAGCTGTGGGATTTGAAGACGGGACAAGTGCAGCGGATTTTGTTAGGTCACTCACTGCCGGTGAATTGCGTTGCGATTAGTGCGGACGGAAACGTGCTGGCGAGTGGGAGTAGCGACAGGACGGTGAAGTTGTGGAATCCGCACACCGGCGAGCTGCTGCAAACGCTGGAGGAACACGCGGAGAGGGTTTCGGCGGTGGCGTTCAGTCCGGATGGGAAAACGCTGGTGAGCGGGTCCCAGGATGAGACGGTGAAGATTTGCCGGTGGGAGTGAGTTTATGGGATAATTTGCGAGGAAGGTAGGGGCGGGGGCACCCGCACTGGTGTCAACTTTAGCGCCCTGTAACATAAGGTTGATTAATCTTATAATCAACCGCCAAGGACGCCAAGGACGCCAAGACCCTTTCTCTTGGCGCTCCTTCACGGCGGCGGTTCATTAGTAATTTCAAGCGACCGCGCTGGGATGAGCCGGCACCCACCGTGCTGACAAATTTCCACAATCCGCGCTATTTCCTGCACCCACTGAAAGACAGACCTTTCTCCCTGCGGGAGTGCGCTAGGCTTCAGGGGTTTCCTGACACATTCGTATTTGCGGGTTCTGGGTCGAAAGTGGATTTAGTCAGCGGATACCGGCTAGCCGGCAATGCTGTGCCGCCTCCGCTGTCAAGGCTGTTTGCTGCGGCTGCTTTGGAGTTTGTCGGCCCTAAAAATCAATTGCATATTCACTAGAGATGAAGTTCGAGCAACCTTATGAATTCAGAACATCCTGCATCTAAAGCCTTACTCGCCTTCCTGGAATCTGAAATATCCCAGAATCGCGCTCTTGGCGATTACCAGACCATGCTAAGGTCGCTGTGGAATAAACGAGAAAATCCTACCCTAACTCAGACGCCAACAAAACTGCCGAAGGGATACCGCAGTCTTGCTGTACGGGAGTATGTGCGCCAGAAATTTGGGGCTTTACTGCCGTATTGGGGCCCGACTGCCATCCGGGGCGATCTAACCGAGAAAAAAGCACATATCAGTACCTTTATTAGCCTTGTCAACGAGTTACCCAATGACGTAGCTGAAGTTAATAGAGTGTTAGAAGCGGCTGCAAAGATGGTGGCGGAGTACATTAACGCAAAGACTCCTCTTATCAAATTACCGGAAGCTGCAAAACCGCAACAGGTATTGACCCAATTGCTTGCTGCCAAAAGCGGTGGCCGAGTTCAGCAGGGCATTGTTTATGCGCTTCTGAAAGTTCTCTGCGAAGGGGTTCCTAGCATCAGTGTGCGCACAAAGGCAGTATTTGCCGGCGATGCCCAAAGCAGACAGCGTGGCGACGTTGAGATTATTGAAAATGAAGACAAAATTCGCTCAGTATTCGAGGTCAAGGCTCAACGGCTGAATGTACCTATCTATGAAGATGTTGTCCGCACGCATACCGTCACAGGAGAGCGAAATTATCCGGTATTTATTTTGGCTGATAGCTTTCAAGCTGATTCGTTTGAGGAGTACCAGGATGTGTTTATTATCCGGCTTAGAGACTTCTGCCTCACTATTTTGGCCGAAATTGTTTCATCTAAGGGTATCTCCTCTGCCGAGTCAATTCGCCGTGTATTAGAGGTTTACAACAGCGATTTCTGTGACCTCATTCAAAAAGACCGGACGCTGCGAGTGGACTATTAAGTGGCGCTTGATTTCGCGACCAACCCAAGCAACAACCGGGACTGCAACGGCATCTCCGAACGCATGACGGCCCACACTCTGGCTGTCTGGAATCCAAAAGCTATCTTCCACTCCTTGCAGACGCCCATACTCCCGCGCAGTCATATACCGCATTTTAATCTGGTTGGGTGACACAGCAATGAGGACTTGCCGGCTGCTCCCACCCGATCCAGTTCGCAAGCAACCGGCGATTCCGTCGTCTCGCGTTTCCAGGCAAACTAAACCTTGACGCATCCGGCGATAGGCCGTCAAGTAAACCGTTCGTCCGGTTGTTCGCGCCACTTGCTGAGCTTTCTCTAAGCGCTTTTTGCTGTTGCCTCTGATGCAGGACAACTCCCTAACCAACTCGTTCTCGCCCAACCACATTTGGCACTCATTTTTATCCACCAAGTCGGCGAGAACTGTTTCCCTTGTTGCTGGCAAGGGTGACAGTTCCAAAAAGTTCCAGGATAGGTCTGGGTTGGCAACAGCGACCTTTCGCACTGATTTCGGGCGGCAAGGATGCTGGAAATAAACACCGCTGTCAATCTTTATCGTCTCAGCTGCTTTTCCAGACTCACAAGTATTCATACCGACAATAAAAACACGGGGACGGCTTTGGGGGAGGAAGTGGGCGGCGTCGATAACAAGGACATCGCACGAGTAGCCTAATTGATTGAGGGATAAAAGAACCTCTCGGATATCCTTTCCGTCAGATGAGGTCAAAAGACCCGTAACATTCTCGATCAGTACCGCCGGCGGCAGACGACCGTCAGTGGCCAGCTCACTTAGTATTCGACTGAACTGAAAGAAGGCACTGCTGCGTTCCCCAGCTAAACCCTGCCGGTTGCCAGCTAGTGACAAGTCCTGACAGGGAAATGAGGCTGTTATGAGGGTGACATCTGGAATGTCGCTGGCGTGCAGATTGGCTATATCCTCAATTCGGAGGTGGCCCTTGCCGAAATTTTTGGCGTATATCTCGCCCTTCACTCGATCGCTGTCATTGGCGAACACGCACTGCCAGCCCGCTCGCTCAAGCCCTTTGCGCACTAAACCAATTCCTGCAAATAACTCGGCAAATGGTAGCTCTGAATGATGGGTGGCAGATTGCAAACTGTAAATCACAATTATTTCCTGGACTCGTTTACCATAGACCTTAATATATCACGCCATTTTGATATAGGCTAGGGGGATAGCTGCTGCTTTTTGGCGACTTTACAGGCTCCGGCCATGTATTGCTTGAATCTCACATACCGTTCCTCCTAACATTCCCATAACCCCCACCGGCAGAACCCTCTGAAAAGCTCTCTCACTCAGCTTGGCCACCCCTGACCTGTCCCGCCCGCCGGCACTCTCCCAAAACAAGCCGGCACACAACGCCGCCCAAACTCAAAAAGCCGGCACCACCAACTGGCACCTCACCAACCCCCCAACCTCACTATACTTCCATGAATTGCCCCTCATTTAGCTGCTGGATGAGCTTCGCGACAAGCCCTGTCCATCCTGTCAAGTGGCTAGCACCCAAGCCGGCACCACAATCGCCGTGAAAGTATTCGTGGAATAAAATTAAGTCGCGCCAGTGAGGGTCTTGCTGAAACTTCTCTATCCCTCCAAAAACAGGTCGCCGGCCATCCTTACCGCGCAGAAAAATGCCGGTTAGCCGGCGCGACAGTTCCGAGGCCACATCCCATAAATTGAGCTTAACCCCAGAGCCGGTTGGGAATTCCACTGTGAAGCAATCTCCGAAATAATGATGGTATTTTTGCAGTGACTCAATCAATAAAAAGTTCAGCGGAAACCAGACCGGCCCGCGCCAGTTGGAGTTTCCGCCAAACAGGCCAGTTGTGCCTTCAGCCGGCTCGTAGTCTACCTGATACTTGCTGCCATCCCACTCAAAAACGAACGGATGTTCCAAGTGATAGCGAGACAGGGAGCGGATGCCGTAAGGCGATAGAAATTCACTCTCATCTAGAAGTCGCTCCAGCACGCGCCGCAGTCCTTCTGGACTGGTAATGGAAAGCAGCCGGCGCTCCCCCGAGCCGGGAATTGTCATACTGGCAATTTTCTTGGCTAAATCCGGGCGATTGTTTAAGAACCAATCAAATTGCCTTTTAAACCCGGGCACTATCTCTAATAGCTCGGGTTCCAGGGTATCAACTGCCAATAGGGGTGTGAGCCCGACTATTGAGCGGACTTTCATCAAGCGTTCCTGACCGTTGGGGAGCGCCAGAGCGTTGTAGTAAAAACAATCTTCGCTGTCCCACAAAGCCATCTGGTTGCCACCCATGCGGTTAATCGCACCGGCAATGTACATGAAGTGCTCAAAGAACTTGAGAGCCATATCAGCGTAGACTTGATCCTCACGGGCAAGTTCTAAGGCAATTGCCAGCATCGTGAGCGCAAACATCCCCATCCAAGCTGTGCCATCAGCTTGCTCTAAATAGCCGCCGGTTGGGAAGGGCTTGCTGCGGTCAAACACCCCAATGTTATCTAAGCCTAGAAAGCCCCCTTGGAACAGGTTGTTCCCGTGCGGATCTTTGCGATTCACCCACCAAGTGAAGTTGAGCATCAGTCTGTGAAACATGCGCTCTAGGAAGTCGCGGTCGCCTTTGGCGGCCCGCTTCTTTTCAATCTTGTAAACCCGCCATGCTGCCCAAGCTTGTACCGGTGGGTTCACATCCCCCAGCGCCCACTCATAGGCGGGAATTTGACCGTTGGGGTGCATGTACCACTCGCGAGTCAGGAGCAAGAGTTGCCGCTTGGCAAAGTTGGCATCCATTAAGGCCATAGTAATGCAGTGAAACGCCAAATCCCAGGAAGCAAACCAGGGATATTCCCACTTATCCGGCATGGAAATGACTTCCTCTGCATACAAAGTCTCCCACTCCGAATTGCGGCCATTTAAACGCTGGGAAGGAGGTGCCGGCTGGGCGGCATCGCCCCGCAACCAATTTCTGACGTCGTAGTAATAAAACTGCTTCGTCCACAATAATCCTGCCAGTGCCTGCCGCTGCACATTTCGAGAATCCTCATCCAGATTGGGGGTCAGCGACTCATAAAATTCATCCGCTTCCGCACGCCGCTGAGCGAAAGTATCTTCAAACTCTTGGCTAAAAGGAGCGTCAGTGTGCCGGTCTGTGAAGCGGAGTTTGATAGCAACCGTCTCTCCCGCACCCAGTTCTAGGTGATACCGCGCCGCTGCTTTGGTGCCCACCTGTTTTGGATTCACTGCCTCTTGATTGTTGTGAATGATGAACTCGTGAAAGGCGTCTTTCACATAAGGCGATGAGTTATTAATGCCGTAAAGCCGGCGCATATTGGTTTGATTCTCTGTGAACAGCAGGGGCGGCGCATTCTCACAAAATAGCCAGCGAACGCCATATTTTTGATTGCGGGCTTCGATCGCGCCACCGGCTGCTTCGCACACCTGCGCTGCTTTTTCACTGCCTGCCCACGACCATGTGTTGCGAAACCACAAAGTTGGCAGTAAATCGAGGGGTGCTTTTTCGGAGCCCCGGTTGGTCACGCTGATGCGAATGCAGATATCCTCTGGGGAGGCTTTGGCGTATTCGGCGACAATATCAAAGTAGCGGTCGCCATCGAATATTCCCGTGTCCAGCAGCTCAAATTCCAGCTGGTCCTTGCCGCGCCGAGCATTTTCCTCCACTAAGCGAGTGTAAGGAAACTCTTGCTGCGGATATTTGTACAGCCAGCGCATATATGAATGGGTTGGCGTGCAGTCAAGATAGAAGTAATATTCTTTAACATCCTCGCCGTGATTGCCCTGGCTGTTGGTGAGGCCAAATAAACGCTCTTTGAGAATGGGGTCGCGCCCATTCCACAGCGCTAAGGCAAAACAAATTTGCCCGTGCCGGTCGCAAAAGCCACCCAACCCATCCTCACCCCAGCGATAGGCACGGGACCGCGCATGGTCGTGAGGCAAATAATCCCAAGCTGTGCCATAGGGCGAATAATCTTCGCGGACTGTACCCCACTGGCGCTCACTTAAATAGGGTCCCCAGCGGTTCCAGTGCGCTTTCAATTCCGCATTTTCCTGAATTCGTTTCTGCTCAGCGTTCATTTACAAACGACCCCTCACTTTTCGGGAAGACATCCAGCCTTAATACGGCTCTTCGGCAATGGCAAAGTGCGTTGGCGACCGATAGGGTCGCTCGCTCTCTAACCCCCCCTGGCAAAAGCTGGGTACAGAGTCATCCCGCCATCTACAAACAGCGTTGCGCCGCTGACATAATCAGAGTCATCGGAAGCGAGCCAAACTGCTGCTTTCGCGATATCTTCCACCTGACCCACACGCCCAGCAGGAATCAGGGTCAGTAATTTCGCCTCCGCTTCCGGCGTCTCCCATGCCGATTTATTGATTGGGGTTTTAATGGCACCGGGAGCAATGCTGTTTACCCGAATTTTATGCGGGGCGAGTTCTTGCGCCATACTCCGCATCATCATGTTGATGCCGCCTTTACTAGCGGCGTAGTTTACGTGACCGGCCCAAGGAATCACCTCATGCACCGAACTCATGCAAATGATTTTGCCGGCAGCGGAGGAAATATGGGGCTGCACGCCCCGGCGCAGAAATTCCTTTGCCGCTTCGCGAGCGCACAAAAACTGTCCGGTCAAATTCACATTGATAACAAGGTTCCACTGTTCAAGCGTCATGTCCAGAAACGCCGCATCTTTTTGCATCCCCGCATTATTCACCAAGATGTCAATTGTGCCGAATTCCTGAAACATCTTGGCAAACATCGCCTTAACTTCATCTTCCTTGCTGACATTCGCCTGAATCGCGATTGCTTCCCCATTCCCAGCTTGAATGTCGCTGACTATTTTGTCCGCTTCTTCAGGGTGGGAGTGGTAATTTATCGCAACCGACGCGCCCGCCTTGGCTAGATAGCGCGCCACTGCTTCGCCAATCCCAGAACTTCCGCCGGTGACCAGGGCTTTTTGACCTTTGAGAAGGTAAGGAGAAACGCTCATGTCATTCCCTCACTGCATTATATTTATAGTGTTTTGATTTCCATGTCAGGTCAGTCCTGCTTGGGCAAGAAGCCGCCAATTCGCCCCTCGCGACGCTCGCGGACAATCGCTTTTCTGTGCCCGTAAGGGTGCCCGCCAAAACCGTGGCGCATCATCGCAATCGCCCGCGCCCAGTACTGCTCGTCGTCGCGGGAGGCAAACAGCTGCATCACTGACTGGGCAATCACAGGAGTGGGGACTTCCATGTGCAGGGCGTCGTCTACCAGCCAGTTGACTTCGCCGGTATCCTCAACGTAAGGTGGGATGCTCTCCATCCCCCCCTGTGTTTGATAGGCTTCATCCATCAAGTCAATCAGCCACGAACGGATGACCGAACCGTGACGCCAGCAGCGCAGGACCTCTTCGATGTGGATTGGGTCGCGGTTTTGCCGGTAGAATTCCAGCAGGTTCATCCCCTCGCTAATCGCCTGCAGCATGCCAAATTCAATGCCGTTGTGGACGAGTTTGACGAAGTGCCCCGCACCCGGAGCGCCGGCGTGGACATAGCCCCCCGGAACGGCAAGATCGAGGAGGATTGGTTCAATTCGAGCGATCGCCTCGCTGTCGCCACCGGCCATAAAGCAAGCGCCGTGACGCGCCCCCTCTACGCCCCCGCTCGTCCCCAAATCGACAAAATAGATGCTTTTTTCGATGCGCAGTCTCCGGTGCCGGCGGATTGAGTCCCCCCAGTAGGAATTCCCTCCATCTACAATAATATCCCCTGCTTCCAGATTTGAGGCTAGGTCATCAATGACTGAATCAACCGCCGCCCCTGCAGGAATATAAATAAAGATCGCGCGAGGGGGCGAAAGTTTTTCCTGGAAGTCCGCCGGCGATTCAACTTCCACAAGACCGGCACCGACCAGCTCTTGTGGAGCGCCGCCGCGCGTGTAGCCGGCAACGCGCATTTTCTTTTCCAGCGCCTGCAGGGCGAGGTTGCCCCCCATCCGCCCCAAACCAATTACGCCAAACTCTTTTTTCACCTCTGCCATTCTGTTTGTCCTGTATTAACTCTCAGCTATTATTTGCCAGTGCCCGTGACCCCTGAACCCAAAGCTCACACCCCCAATTCCTGGCGGGCTAAAGCTCACCTGTCAGGCAAGCCATATTACCGGACTCCTCCCCAACTTAACCCCCAACACACCCCAAACAGCCGCCGGCATTCAAGTAGCTTCTGTCAGGAGCGCTTGTGCCGGCGGGCAATCCGTCCAGGCAGTTACAACGCCAAGCTTAAGAATCTCTTTTGCCTGGCGCACTTTGAATTTATCGATTCCAGCAACTAATTTATCAACTAGGAAAAATCACTCCCTCCCTCTAAAGTAGTAAATCTCATGTGACTTGCCCGCCAAAAGGCGCGACTTTAATTCTCTTCTTTCGCCCCAACAGTTCAACCCTTTGCCAGACTTAGAGCAGAGGGTTTGACTGATGAGCTTAACCTGTCTTGCCGGCCACAAGTGTTGAATCTTAACAATTCGACATAAAAAAAGCGCCCAAAACGTGCTATGATTTGGGCTACGGTCAAATCAATCCTGTTAATAACCTGTGCTCAACTCATTCTCTAAGATTGTCCAAAATCGTTTGGCTTCTTTGCCTAAAAATGATTATCCTGTCCTTAACACCCGCTTGTTTATGTCCATATGGTTGAGCTATGCAATGGATAAAAGCTTGACCAGTATGAGAGATATATTCAAGCGACTAAATGGAACTGGCTATGAGCTAGATATTTCAACTTTCTCCAAAGCTAATGCGTCCAGAAGTCAAGAGCCATTTCTGAGACTTTATCAACAACTTAATGAGGAAATTTGCCGTCAAAAAAGCCTTCAAAAATATGAGCTGTGTCCTATTGATTCAACTGTCATTACTCTAACGAGTAAATTGCTATGGCTGCAAGAATACTACCAAGTCAAGCTTGTTAGCTCCTTAAATTTAACCACAGGAGTTCCAGAAGAAAACTTAATAAATTTTGGATACGACTCTGACTACAGATATGGAAAAGAGATGTTAGCTAGTTTGCCCCCAAACGGTGTAGGGGTAATGGATCGGGGCTTTTCTAGTTTAAAATTTTTACGGCTCGCCCAGCAGTCAAACAAGTATTTTGTCTTGCGCATACCTAACAACTACAAACTTCAATTTTCTGAAAATAAGGGGCAGTTTCTAGTTGGGACAGGCAAGGACTCAGGAATATATAGAGTTGTTAACTTTTGCGATCTTGAAAAGCGTGCTGAGTATAGATTGGCCACCAATTTGGAGCGGGCCGAAGTCTCCGATGAAGAGCTTATGGAAATCTACAAATATAGGTGGCACATAGAGTTGCTATGGAAGTTTCTTAAAATGCACCTTAAGTTGGATAAGCTGATTACTAAAAATGTAAATGGTATAGCTATACAAATTTATGTTTCGCTGATAGCTTACCTGATATTAAAGATAGTAGATATTCCTAAAGAATGGGGGACTACGCTACTAGATAAACTCCGCTATCTTCAATGTTGTATGTGTCAAGAAATCAGCTATGTCCACTGGATAGAACGACTTCTCTCTGGCTAAGCATTTTTACTCAGGGCAGGATAAATGTAAGCTAAAATGTAAAGTTTTGTGACAGAATTCAACACTTGTGCTTGCCGGCAGCTCTATTAAATTGTGTGAGCCACCGGGTGTCATTCCTGTGTCAGACCTGTGTCTTTCGCGTGTCAAAAAACACAAGTTTAACTCATGTCATAGCCCCTCACACAAAGCTGTTAAGCCCCCAACTCTATCTCTACCTTTAGAAAGAGGCGAGGTGTTCAGGTTCCGTGAGCGAATGTAGAGAGAGGCGACATGTCGCGGCAAGAGGCGCAGCGTCAAGTTCGCGAATAAAATCGCAGGGCTAGATCACTCTTTAGAGAGATTCTCCCCCGTCCGATTTCAAGCAAAATAGCGATTAGAAGCGCTCGTCCTACCTGCATACCCTAAGGAGAAAGCGATGCCGCCCCTGCCTCTCAATAACCAGAATCTGCCGTACCCAGACCCCATCCACGCCATCATCGTCCACTTCGCGATCGCCCTGGTATTTTTTTCTTTCTTCTGCGATGCGGTGGGCTATCTGACCCGCAACCACCGGCTGTTTGAGGTGAGTTTCTGGAATCTATTTGTCGCCGCGCTCGCTATCTTCCTGGCGGTCATCTTCGGTCAGTTTGAAGCGGGGCTGGCGCAACCCTACGAAGCGGCCAAGCCGGTACTGGATTTGCACACAATTACTGGCTGGTCGCTTTCGGCGATCCTTGTCGCCATCACAGCGTGGCGCTTCGCGATTCGCAATCGCAACCCGGTGAAAATCCCGCCGGCTTACCTCGGCGCAGCAGCGTTTTTGAGCTGCCTGGTGTTTTTCCAAACCTATCTGGGAACCCGTCTGGTTTGGGTGTACGGGCTGCATGTAGAGCCGGTCGTGGAAGCGACGAAAAGGGGGCTGTTACAATGAACTCGCAACTCATCCATCAATTGGGGGAGCAATTGGGGTTCAAGCTGGGCGCGAACGGACTGCCCTACGAGGTTCCAATTCACCCGAATTTGGTGCACTTCACCCTGGGGCTGTTCATCACTGCCATCGCCTTCGATCTGGCAGGAAACCTTTTTCCCTTAGAACGGCCAATTTTCAAATTTTTGGCGCTCACCGCCATTCGCGAGGGCTTGTATGATGCCGGCTGGTACAACCTGCTGGCGAGTGCGACTGTCACCTTCTTCACCGTCGCGGCGGGCTTTTTCGAGCTGATGCTGGCAGATCCGCCGGCGAATGTCAAGAGCGCTTGGGGGTTGGGTGCCGGCGCGACTATGCTATTGCACGGTTTGGGCGGCGTTTTACTGCTGGCAGCGATCGTTGGCATGACCGTTTGGAGGGGGTTTCAGCGCTACCGCTGGCGCAAAGACGCCCCCAGGGAGGTGCAGTGGGGCTATTTGCTGGCTGGCATTGCCATCCTGGGCGTCATGTACCTGCACGGCACCCTGGGAGCGCACCTGGGAGACGACTTCGGGATTCACAATACTGCAGCCGGCTTGCTGCGGCAAGGCCAAAACCCCAATTTGCTGCTCAAGTAACTCAGCCAGAAAAAAGTTATTATGATGAAAGTTTTTAACCTTTTACTGCTGGCTGTTTTTATGGCGGCGAATACCGTCGCCAGCAAATGGGTGGGAGCGCAGGCGCACTCCTGGATGCCCAGTCAGGCAACAGCAGAAGCGACACAGGTTGACGACCTGTTCAGCTTCCTGGTGGCGGTTGGATCGTTCATCTTCTTTTCAATTGCTGGCCTTATTTCCTACTCAATCCTCACCTGCCGGGCACCCGAGGGAGACTTCAGCGATGCTTCCGCCGCTAGAGGCAATGCCAAAATTGAGATTCTTTGGACAGCCATCCCGACGCTGCTGGTGCTGTGGGTAGCTGCCCAAAGCTACAAAATTTATCAGGAGATAAATATCGAAGGTCTGACGCCGGTGGTGCACCTGCACTTGCCGGCGATCTCCGAACCCGCTTACGCCGCAAAGGCAACAGTTCGCAGCGAGGGCAAACCGGCAGCTGAGCAGATTGAGGTTGTCGCTCAGCAGTGGGCTTGGCTGTTCCGCTATCCGGGCAATGTCACCAGTACGGAATTGCATTTGCCGGTCAGTCAGACGGTTCGCTTGGCGATGCAGTCGCAGGATGTTCTCCACGGTTTTTATATCCCGGAGTTCCGCATCAAGCAGGACATCATCCCCAACCGCACCATTACCTTTACTCTGACGCCGCTGCGCACCGGCAAATACCAGCTGAGGGATTCCCAGTTCAGCGGCACTTACTTCTCCCTGATGGAGGCGGATGTTTACGTTGAATCCCCCGCCGCTTACAGCCAGTGGCTCGCCGGCGCTGCAGCCGGCAAACCAGCGCCAGCAACCAATCCGGCGTTTTCGGAACACCAAAGCCAGCCACACAGCGCCCCCGGCAGCGGCTGGCCCACTGTCGCGCCGGCCCCACCGCCGGTGGTCAATCACCCCAGTTGAAACGGAGGAAAGTAAAGGAATCAGGACTTGCGCTTGCGCCTCTATCTGTAGTGCCGGTTAGCGCGGTTCGTAACCCACCACATACCCTATTAAATATCGCTGCGTAAATCCTGAGAAATGATATCAAATTGAGACAGATAAGCTGTTAATTTTTTAATCTGCTTGTGGTCGAAAGGGGGCAGAGCCCCCACAGCTGCGTTCCCAGGCTCCGCCTGGGAACGAGGGAAAATCCAAAATCCAAAATCCAAAATCCAACAAAATCCAAAATGGCAAACAGCCCGATTGAAAGCATTCCCAGCACCGGCGAGCCGGAGAGCTCCCACAGCCAGCCCCCGACCGGCTGGCGGCGCTACTTCAGCTTCAGCACCGATCACAAAGTCATCGGCATCCAGTATCTGGTAAGTACCTTTGTCTTCTTCCTGATTGGCGGGCTGCTGGCAATGCTCATCCGCGCCGAACTGCTCACCCCGGAATTAAATCTGGTCAGTCGCCCCCTTTACAACGGCTTGTTCACTATCCACGGCACGATGATGATTTTCCTGTGGATTATCCCGTGTCTGGCCGGTCTTGCCAACTACCTGGTGCCGCTAATGATTGGGGCGCGAGATATGGCGTTTCCGCTCCTCAATGCGATCGCCTTCTGGATTGTGCCGCCTTCGGGCATCCTGCTGCTGTCGAGCTTTTTGCTTCCGGACGGCACCGCCCAAGCCGGCTGGTGGTCTTACCCGCCGGTGAGCATCCAGAATCCGTCCGGACACTTGCTCAATGGCGAATTGATCTGGCTTTTGAGCGTCACCCTGCTGGGCGTCTCCTCGATTCTCGGCGGAGTCAATTTCGTCACCACGATCGTGCGGATGCGGGCACCGGGCATGACCTATTTCCGGATGCCCATCTTCGTCTGGACAGTTCTCAGCGCCCAGTTGCTGCAGCTGTTTTGCCTGCCTTCCCTCACCGGCGCTGCCATCCTGCTGTTTTTCGACCTGGCGCTGGGCACGAGCTTCTTCAAACCCTTTCAAGGCGGCAGCCCCCTTCTCTACCAGCACCTGTTCTGGTTCTACTCCCACCCTGCAGTGTACGTTATGGCGCTGCCCGCCTTCGGCATTTTCTCGGAAGTTATCCCCGCCTTCGCCCGCAAACCCCTGTTTGGCTACCGGTCAGTAGCGATCGCCTCCTTCGGCATCGCTACTGTCAGCATCTTCGTCTGGGTGCACCACCTGTTCGCCAGCGGCACCCCGGGCTGGATGCGGATGGCTTTCATGTTCTCGACGATGCTGGTCGCTGTGCCCACCGGCATCAAGGTGTTCGCCTGGACTGCGACCCTCTGGAAGGGCAAACTGCACCTAGACGCGCCGATGCTGTTTGCCCTCGGAGGCGTGCTGATGTTTGTTTTCGGCGGCATCACCGGCGTCATGCTGGGCGCAGTGCCGTTTAACCTTCACGTCAACAACACCTACTTTGTAGTGGGTCACTTCCACTATATCGTTTTCAATACTATCACAATGGCGATCTTCGCCGCTATTTATTACTGGTTCCCCAAAATCACCGGGCGGATGTATGCCGAGGGTTGGGGGAAGGTGCATTTCTGGCTGACTTTTATTGGTGCTAACCTCGCCTTCTTGCCCATGCACCCGCTGGGCTTGCAGGGCATGGTGCGCCGGATTTCCTCCTACGCTCCGCAGTACGAGGGGTGGAATATCGTCGCTAGCTTGGGGGCGTTCCTGTTAGGAATAGCCACGCTGCCGTTTATTGTCAATATCATCGGTTCTTGCCTGCAAGGCAGGAAGGCAACTGACAATCCCTGGGACGCCACAGGACTCGAGTGGACGGTTTCCTCTCCGCCGCCGGTGGAGAACTTCGAGGAGATTCCCACGGTGACTTCGCCCCCCTACGACTACGGCAAATCCAGAGCTCCGACTGCAGTCGCTGCCGGTCAGGAATAGCTGCAATTTTATGCCTTGTGGAGGATGTCATGGAAAGTTCTGTCCGTCCGGGTAATTTGCGACAGTCCCCACCCCAGGAAAGCGGCGGGGAGCGAACTCGCGAGCGGCGCGGGAATGGGATGTTTGGCTTTACCGTATTCTTGCTTTCCGAGAGTATGGTTTTCCTGAGTTTTTTTGTTACCTACATCGCTCTGCGGCTGACAACTCCCGACTGGCTGCCAGCCGGTGTCCCCAAATTGGAAGTGTTCAAACCGGCGCTCAACACAGTGGTGCTGGTTTCCAGCAGCTTTGTTATTTTCTTTGCCGAACGCGCCCTCAAGCGCCACAACCTGATTAAATTCCGCTGGCTGTGGCTGGCTACATCCGTTCTGGGAGCGTTTTTCTTGGCCGGTCAGGCGATGGAGTGGAGCCACCTCTCTTTTGGGCTGACTTCTGGGCTTTTCGGCGCGACATTCTACCTGCTGACCGGCTTCCACGGGTTGCATGTTCTAGCCGGCATTCTCTTGCAGCTGCTCATGCTTGCCCGTTCCTTTATTCCCGGCAACTACAGCGCCGGTCACTTCGGCGTCAGCGCCGCCTCCGTGTTCTGGCACTTCGTTGACGGCATCTGGATTGTCCTGTTTTCGCTTCTCTACCTCTGGCAGCCATAGAAACATATTTTGGATTTTGGATAAGCGTAGAAACCGGGTTTCTGGAAGAAACCCGGTTTCTGCCCCCCCTAGATATCAACGTTAAGGAGATCGGTATTATGACGAACCCCGTTTACCAAACTGTCATTCTCGGCGGTGGCTTTACTGGACTGTTTGCAGCCCTGCACCTCGCTCACGAAAACTATCCCCGCTCGGTTATCTTGATTGACCGGGAGGAGCGCTTTTGCTTCAAGCCTTTACTCTACGAATATTGCAGTGGCGAGATGGATGCGGAGCAGGTGGTGCCGCCTTTCAAGGAACTGCTAAAGGATAGCGGTGTCATCTTTGTTCAAGATTCGGTTGAGTCGGTTGACCTGCACCGGCGCGAAGTTAAGTTAACTTCGGAAATGTGCTATAATTATAGCAATTTAGTTCTGGCTTTGGGCAGCGTCACCGGCTACTTTGGCGTTGAGGGGGCGAAGGAGTACGCCTTGCCTTTGCGAACGCGAGAGGATGCCATTGCCATTGACAAACATTTGCGGGACTGCCTGCAACGAGCCGCTCAACTTCCAGATGAAGAGCAGCGCCGCCGGTTGCTAACGGTAGCGGTAATCGGTGGCGGGCCATCCGGTGTGGAGATGGCCGCGACCTTAGCGGATTTGCTGCCGAATTGGTATCAGCAATTGGGAGGGAAATGGCGAGAAGTTCGGATAGTGCTGATCAATCACGGCAAGGAAATCCTGGAAGGCGATATCAACAGCCACCTGCGGGAAATTGCCGAGCGGGAATTGCACAAACGGGCTGTGCCGGTGGAGTTGCTCCTGGGGGCAGAAGTCACGGCAATCCATCCGGAGGCGGTGGAGTACAAGCGCGATGGCAATCAGGAAACACTGGCAGCGTCCACTGCAATCTGGACAGCAGGCACGAACACCCATCCTGTGATTAAGGATTTGGCGGTTGCGGAAGATCGCCGCGACAAACACGGTCGCCTCCTCGTCATTCCCACACTGCAACTGCACGATTTTCCCGAAGTTTTTGCCGGCGGAGATTGCGCTGCAGTGCAAGGAAATTCGCTGCCCCCTACCGCCCAGGTTGCCTATCAGCAAGGAGCGGCTATCGCTCACAACCTGAAAGCGCTGGCTTTAGGGCGCGAACTTCAGCCGGCTGAGGTTAACCTGCGCGGAACCCTGATCAAACTCGGCATAGAAAATGCTGCGGCTAACATTTTTAACAGCGTTGAAGTCACAGGAGAAATCGGGCACCTGATCCGTCAAGGCACTTATCTAGAGCTGCTGCCAACGCCGCTGCATGACTTCAAAATAACGGCTGATTGGTTAAAAGACGAAATCTTCCAGCGCCATCTGGGGGGTGGTGAGACGCTTAAGCAAGCTGTCAAGGTTGCTGGCGTGATTGGTGGAGTCGTCATCGGTGCGGTTGTCGCAAAAAAAATGCTCGATACGCTCAGCGCTGAGCGCAAAGAGCAGGAATCTCAACCGCAACTCCCAGAAGGCGAAATCTTGAGTTCTGGCAGCGTGGGTTGAGCCGGCGCTTCCCTTTCTAGACGTTGGGCGCGTTCCCTCTGGAAACGCAGTGATAAACCCGGTTTCTTTAAGAAACCGGGTTTCTGGGCCGTACTTGAGCGAAGAAACCGGGTTTCTTCAAGAAACCCGGTTTCTGGAACTGGGACGGGCTTAAAATTACTTTATAAATCAGCCTTTAACCTCTTGGCAACCGCACAATAAAGTTCTATAATAATAGACAGCCGCTGGCTTCCAGGCGACTTCTAATACTTGTTTAGTTCTCTCACAAGGATGGATTACCTATGCTGGCCCTAACCTACAGCGTTTTATTAGAAACTAACGCTCAAGCCGCCGGAGATACACTCATTGACTGGAAAGCGCAGGCAACCATAAGAATTGCGGTTTTTGTCTTGCTGTTAGCCGGGGCGGGGGTTGTAGGAATTATCAGCCGGCGAGTGGAACACGCTGTCGTTTTTGCGTTAGCGACCAGCCTAATAGCTATGGCATTTTTTATCATCCACTAGCGGGCAGCTCAAGTTTGCCGTGAGGACTTTAGCCCTCATCATATCTGCGCCGTATAAGGACTGTCGCCCCAGCCGGCGAACCCGGGTATTGTCGGGAATTAACCCGACATGATATAAAAGTAGATCCCCTCAACCAGAGGATTGACCGGCTAGCAGGGCATCAAAACAGGGGCTGGAGAGGCGGGCTGAATTGCTGCAATTACAGCGTCTGCAGGGAAACACCGGCACTTCACCGGCACCCTTGCCGGCGTTTCCCGCACCCTCGCCGATCAGCTCAACAGCAGGACTGTTAAAATTTTGGGGTTGATTTGGCGACAAATCCAGATGCACCCCACCCGGAGAACCCTCTTAAAAGCCTTCTTACTCGGCGTCGCTACCCCCATTCTCTCCCGCCCACCGGCACTCTCGCAAAACAAGCCGGCAAATCCCACCGCCGCCGAAAACCAAAAAGCCGGCACCACCAGCTGGCACCTCACCAACCCCGCCACCAAACGCGAAATCGAAGGCTACGCCTCCCTCACCAGCGTCAGTCGCGGCGCACAAATTGCGCTTTTTGTCAATACTCGCGAGCCAAATTATACCATTGAAATTTTCCGCACCGGCTGGTATAATGGCACCGGCGCGCGCCGCATCACCGACCCGATTGTTCGCACCGGCACGCAACAGCCGCCCCCCATCGAAGAGCAAGCCTCCGGACTGATTGAGTGTGACTGGAAAGACCCTTATATTCTCACTATACCCGACAGCCCCGCTGACCCAACCGACTGGGCGAGTGGGGTTTATTTGGCCAAACTGACTGCCGGCAAATCTGGCAAGCAAAGTTATATCATCTTTGTGGTGCGCGATGACAGGCGGGCGTCTGATATCCTCTTCCAATCCAGCGTCACTACCTTTCAAGCTTATAATAATTGGGGCGGCAAATCCCTTTACCGCTGGAACAGCAAAGGCAAACAAGCTTACAGAGTCTCCTTCAACCGGCCTTACGCCGCGAGTCCCAACCCTGACGCTGCATACGGTATGGGTGCCGGTGAGTTCTTAACCAACCTGCAGCCAAAAAGAAGAACTTCCAGCGCGGCGTGGGAATACAACATGGTGCGGTGGCTGGAACGGGAAGGCTACGATGTCACCTACGCCACGAATATTGACACCCATTTCAATCCTAAACTGCTATTATATCACAAAGCCTTTCTTTCTGTGGGGCACGACGAGTATTGGTCGTGGCAGATGCGGCAAAATGTGGAAAACGCCCGCGACAGAGGCGTCAGTCTCGGCTTTTTCTGTGCCAATACCTGTTACTGGCAAATCCGATTTGAACCCAGCCGCCTGACCGGCGACTTGAACCGCACTATTGTTGCCTATAAAGAAATGGCGGGTAAAGATCCATTTGCCCTTGTTCGCGACATGAGCGAAAAATACCGCATTACAGCGCGGTGGCGAGACAAGCGGGTGAATCGCCCGGAAGATGCTTTAATTGGGGTGATGTACGAGACATTTCAGGTCAACGCGGATATGGTGATTGATGCCGGTGCGCCAGACTGGTTGCTTGCCGGCACCGGCTTGCAACCAGGGGACAAATTGCCCGGACTTCTGGGCTATGAAGTAGACCGGATGTTTGGCAATGCGCCGGCGAATACCGTGCGCGTCTGTCACTCACCTTATGAATATGAGGGGGGAACTCGCTACAGCGACATGACCGTTTATACGGCGGATGCCGGTGCGACTGTTTTTGCCACCGGCACCATACAGTGGAGTTGGGGGTTAGACGATTATAATGCAGATAAATTGCGCCCCTCCCGCCTCAATCCTGCAGCTGCGCAAATCACCCGCAACGTCTTGGCGCGAATGGTGCGCCGGTGAGTGGGATGAACCCCACCCCCCAACCCCCTCCCCGTTCACGGGGAGGGGGAGAAAGAAGTGGAGTTTTCAAGAAGATTCACCTAAAAGCTCAAACGATGGAGCTCGGAGCTCGACTGATGGAGCTCCGAGCTCGAACGATGGAGTTCGGAGCTCAAACGATGGACCTCAGAACTCGAACGATGGAGTTGAGAACTCGAACGATGGAGTTTAGAACTCGAACGATGGAGTTTAGAACTTGACTGGTGGGGATGCGACTGGACGGTTTGCATGTCCCGTCTCTGCATACTGGTGCTGAACGCGCCGTCGGTGTTCAACAAATAGGTCTGTCTCCCTCCCTGTGGGGTTGGTTAGCACAATTGCCGCCGCTACCGGCGGGCGGCGATTTGCCGAAATCAGATGCAAGCTGGAGCGTGGGGAAACCGCACTCGTTTCAACTCTTCGGACAATCGTTTGAAGTGGTGGGATAGGTTGGCACTCTTTTTCAGTTCCACCGGCAACGTTTGTTGGTGCCGGTGGGGGGGCTTCTGCCCTTGAAAAACAGGGGGTGAGAGCGCTCTCGTTTTTTCCCCCTACAAATCTGCCGGCGTATCCGGAGCAATCTCAATCCCACCGGCTTGCCGGACGACCTGCTGAGCCGTAATCAAATCGCTCAGCTCATTAATTTTAACTCCGATTCGATCGCCGGCTTCCTGTAACTCCCGCTCAAAAGCCTTAATATCCTCACCGTAACCACACAATTGCGCCGCAGTTTCAATTCCCTGCATCGCATTAGCTTTAGCGCAGTCGATCAGTTCTAGCCCGTGGAGTGGTGTTGGTGAAGCCATAAATTCAGACAGTTCTCGCTTTGCAACCATCCGCACTCTAACAAATTGCCGGTGCCGCGTCATCCATCTTTCGGTATAACCCCCGGCGCAGGACAGGCGTCCCGCCTGCCCCCTCCCGGCGCAGGACCGGCTTCCCGCCTGTCCCATCCTCTCTCATCCCCTCACGCCTATCTCAAATACGCCAATACTTCCAAGCTGCATAAGCCAAAGTCACAACACCCGTAACAATCGCCGACTCATCCACATCAAATAGAGGATGGTGCAGCGGATAATTCAGCCGGTCCTTACCGGCAACCCCCAGACGAAACATCATCCCCGGAGCGTGCTGCAAATACAGCGAAAAATCTTCCGCACCCAGAGAAGGTTCCGTTAAAATCAGCACGCGATCGCTCCCCCAAGCCTCCTCAGCCGCCTCCTCCACCAGCTGAGTCAGGGCGGGGTCATTTTGCACCGAAGGCACGCCCCGCTTGTAGTTCACCTCGTAGCGAGCTCCATAAGCATTGCAGACATTAGCAACAATCCCCTCAATCCAGTCAGGCAAACCGGCACTCGTTTCTGGATGAAGCGATCGCACAGTGCCCACCAGCCGCACCCGGTCCGCAATCACATTCGGCGCTCGCCCGCCGCTGATTTGCCCAATCGTCAGCACCACCGGGCGCAGCGGATTCTGCGTGCGGCTAATCGCCTGCTGCAACGTCGTAATCACTTGCGCAGCAATCCAAATCGCGTCAATCGCCTCGTGGGGGCGCGCCCCGTGCCCGGATTCCCCGATAATAAAAATCTCAAGATCGTCCGCCGCCGCCGTCAGCGCCCCGTGGCGGATGCCCACCGAACCGGCAGGAATCGAGGGGAAAACGTGAACCCCCAAAATCGCCGAGACATTTTCCATCGCCCCATCTCCCACCATCCACTCAGCACCTCGGGCAATTTCCTCTGCCGGCTGAAATAAAAAGCGCACCGTTCCCGGCAGTTTCTCACCCAACTGAGCCAGCACCATTGCCGCACCCAAGCCAACAGTTGCGTGTATATCATGTCCGCAAGCGTGCATCACGCCCTGGTTGCGAGAAGCGAACTCCAAACCGGTGCCCTCCTCAATCGGCAAAGCGTCCATATCAGTGCGAATAGCCAGCAGGCGGCTGTCAGTGTCCTCACCAGACAATTCCCCGACAACGCCGGTTTTGCCCACACCCTCTCGGACGTGGATGCCGCACGAAGACAGGACACCGGCAACATAAGCTGCAGTTTGGTACTCTTGGCCACTCAGTTCCGGGTGGCTGTGGAAGTGACGCCGAATCTCAATCAGGCGCGGCGCTAGGGTAGAGGCGATATCTTTAATTTCGGTAAGCATTACTGTTAGTAAGAGATGAGTTTTGAGAGCGTTGCTGGTGAACGTTGCTGGTGAAGCGCAGCGCCTGGGACCGACCTCTCTCTTCCCCCCCTCCCCGCATGCGGGGAGGGGATTGGGGGGTGAGGTTCCCAAGGCAGCAGAGAGTTTTGAGGGATGAGTTCCAGTCCGAATACAAAGTGGAGACAGACAGTATTTTGTCCGCAGGACAGATCCCCCTTGCTGTCTGGATTTTAAATCCCAAATCCAAAATCTAAAATCCCCAATTGGTATAATTCATCATTCATAAGCTGTTAGGCTAATAATGCTGCTGTCTGCCAAAGGAGGCAGAGCCTCCGGAACTGCGTTCCCAGCCTGAGGCTGGGAACGAGGGAATAACTTATCATTCATAGCTCAGAACTCCTGATGTTTCATGGCTCCCTCACCGGCGCGAGCACCAGCACAACGTCCGCCTGCTGTTTTTCAGCCGTTGAGGAAGTGACAGCGCTCAGACTGCGCAGGGTTCCCAGCAGCCGCTTGGTCAGGCGAATGAACTCGGAACTGTCGTCAAGCGGCAAAAAACTGTAGGCAAACGACAGCACAGCCCCGCAGTTGAGGTAGAAGTTACCGTTATTAGGATAGGGCAAGCTGGCTGTAGCAGTTTGGAAGATATAAGTTTTTCCCAGGGGCGGATTGGGCTGGGGCGTGAGCGCGGACATCGGACCGCTACCGGTGGTCAGGACAAGGGTATTGCCATCCGCCCAGCCGTGAGCAAAAATGCTGCGAGCGTTTCCAGGCTGCTGAATTTCCCAGCTGCTGACGGGTTGAGCGCCGATCTGGCGGCTGCTAATCGCCAAAGAACCCCCCGATGAGGTGCCGGCAAACTCGTTCAGCTTGTCCAGGGCTTTCTCTGCTGCAGGGCGATCGCTGGTTCGCACCGTGAAACCCAGTCCAATTTTCAACTGATCGGCCAGAAAAGGGAAAAAACCCTGGTTGGCAGGAAACACAAACAGGGCGCACTCGCCATCCATCCAAGGGAGGATATCGCTGTCTAGATCCAGGCCGGTGAAATTGCGAATGAACCGGCGCAGCCCTTCAAACAAAGGTTTGGCCTCCTCGCCACCGGCACGGACGATGTTATCCCACTGCTGTTTGAGATTGCGGCTGCTGAAAGACAGGTAAGTGGCGGCGGGCAGCCGGTTGGCCACGGGCTCCGCATCCGGCGTCCCCACCGGCACGTTCTGGGGCTGGGGAATTTTGTAATAAACTTGAGCCATTGAGTGCAAACCTTCCGCTCGCACCCCAACCAGCACCTGCAGGGTGTCGTAAGTTTCTGCTATCTTTTGCAGCGCCGGTGCGATCAGCTGTAGCGGCGCTAAGGGAACCGGCACCCCCCCCGGCAGTTCCGACAGCTGTGTAAAATTCAGTTTGGCTGCTTTTGCCAGATTGCTGTAGCCCACAAACAGCGAGCCGGAAAACTGCGGCTGCTCCAAGGTGCGCTGGAAACCGGCAGTCTCGGCGAGGGGTTTTTTGCCGGCAGAATGCCTGTCTATCAACTGTTCTAGGGCTTCGCCGCTGGTGGAGGCGGCGACATATCCAGGCAAGAGCGCCAGCGCTAAACCCCGCTGGCCCATCGGCCCGGGGTTGGGCGCTGCCGGTTCTGCCGGTTCTGCCGGTTCTGCCGGCAAGGGGCTTTTGACCGCCACCGGCTGCCGGTGAGGCCAAGTTGAAACCGGCAGTATCTTGTCCGCCGGCTGAAAACCCCTTGACGCCCGGCTTTTCAATCCAAAATCCAAAATCCCCAATCCAAAATCTCCAGAGGCGCGCGACTCGGGTGCCGGTTCTGGTTTGGGCGGACTTTCTTGCGGGAGCTCTGGGACAGTTTCCGGCGATTCAGTGTCGGGGAGGGGTTGCGGCGCTGCCCACTCCAAAATTTTGACCCCCTTATAGTCGCGCTCCACCGGCGCTTCGCCCCGATTTTCTTGCAATTTGGCCACAAAAGCCTTCATGCCGGCGGCATCTCTGACGGCTGCTAGCATCAGGGTGCAGGCACCAAAGCAGGGAATTTGGGCGTCTGCCGGCGGGCCCAGCACAGCCAGCGCCGCCCACTCCCCCACCCAGGGCTGGACATCTGCGGTGAAATTAATCCCCGGCGGCAGCAGCGGCAGTCTTCCCGGGCCGGTAAACTCTATGGGAAGGGGATTAAATCGGTTTAAGCTGCCCCAAGCTTTTGCAGTGGTGTTGATCAGCAAGACAGCCGCCACATCCTCAGGCAACATTTCGGTGACCGGCGGAGGCGGTGCCGGTGCTGGGGCTCTGGAGTCGGGCTGAGCGGTGGCAGCACCGGCTCTCAGGACGAGAAGCGCGAGCAGTGGTATGGCGGCGCGATGTAACAAGGCGGCAGTCTCCCGATAAGCGTTTTACCAGAAAGACTAGCCTGTGGCTGCCGGTTTCGCAACCGAGCGCAGAAACCGGGGTTCTCAAAGACAGCCGGTTTCTTGTGCCTGCGAGTCAGTCGCAAACGCTGACGGTTTCCAGCTTGCCATTGACAAAGTAGAAAACATCCGAACAGTATGCTATCGTGCTGAGATTTAAATCTTTAGGCACCCCATCTGAATTGGTGGGCGAGCGCCACAGTTCGATTGCCGGGGAAGCGACAAACTTTTCCCGCTCGGGTGTTCCAGGCTTGAGCGGAAAATAGCTGCGGGATGCTGGGCCGAGTTCTTTTGCCGGTTTGAATGTCATCGCCGTATAGATAAAGTCCTGATTTGGGTTGGTGACGATTTTGAAATTCCTGACTGCAACTGTGCCAAAAGGTGTTTCTCCCGTGCCCCGATTCAGCAGAAGCTCAAACCGAAACTCCGACGTCTTTGAGTTGACTAGCAACAGGGCGTATTCCTTCAAGCCATCACCGTTAAAGTCCGCCGTGAAGATGCTGCAAGTCAGCTTCTTGTTCGATTGCCGCTCGTACTGGCGAATTGATGCTACAAAGTCTTTCTCCTGCGCCAGCCGGTAGTTTTCCAGCCTGTCGGTTGCTGCCACCGGCGCGGGAAGTGTTCCAGAACACTGGACATCGGGCACCACCGGCGGAGGCGGTGCGGCTAGGGGTTGGGCCGGTGGGGGAGTATCTTTGCAAGCAGCCAGCAGCAGGGTGAGCGCCAGCAGGGAGATTCTTCTGAGCATCGTTGCGGGATCAAATAGGTGAGCCAGTAGACGCGACCTGTGGCAATCGCGGTTTCGCGCGAGGCGATACAGAGCTATTAACCTAAACTTTAGCTTAAGAATTCTCGTTTCTTTCGCCCAGGCGAGCGCCCCACCGGCCCACAGCTGACCGTACTGGGTATTAGCTCTCGTCGCCGCTAAAACCGCCCTCCGCCCCCCAGCCAGCCCAACCCATTACTTTCCCCCTTACCCAAACCCAAGCCAAAAGTCAAGAGGAAAAATTTTAAAATTTGTTTTTTTGCTTTGACCGCAGCCTTCCCCCCAGGGGAGCGCGATTGGGGTTGGTAATGGGCGGTGGCTAAAAATTCCTGATTTTACCGATATGGCAAGAGAGGTTGGGGGAGCCGGCGCTTATAGCCTTTCTCATCCAAAGTGAGGTACTGAGAAACCCGGTTTCTTTAAGAAACCGGGTTTCTGGGCCATAGTTCATCCAGCGGATCGCCGCTATATTGCTAGTGGGCAGGTGCGCGGTGCCGGCACGACTCGCTGGTTGATGGGCCTTACCCCTCACTTATTCTTGCGAATCTTCTCTGATATGCTATCATCGATTTTGAACCTTGTTAAGTTAAAGGAGACAAAATGAGCGTTAATTTGCGCAACCTCCTGATTGGAGCCGGAGTTGCTGCTGTCGGCGGCATAGGCATAAAATTAGCCAGTGATTATTTACGCAACCGGGGCCAAGAACAGCAGGTAGAAGGGGAATCTGTAACCGATCAGCCCGAACAGCAGGCTATCCAACAAGTTCCTGCTGGGGCACTCTCTGCCAGCCAAGTCGCTTACGTTAATGTAGAACCCAGTTCGGTGCAGGGTTTCCTCGATAAGAGCTTTGGTTCTCCCGGTCGCTACACCCCCACTCGTCCGCCCAAGGTCTTTGAATACCAAGGCCAGCAATATATGGTCATTTGGGCCCGGGATAACCAGAAGAACAAAAATCAAATGCTGGCTTTTATCTATAAAGATAGTGGCCGCAGCATGGTCGCTAGCGTCGGCTATACCGGCGATGCCTCAGACTACAATATCAATTTAGAAAGCACCCCCCTGGCTGTGGAAATTAATGGCAAACAAATCAAATCCGGTAAGGGGAATGCCGAAGGAACTGATGAAGTGGATTTGGTTGTCGCTGCTTAACTTGAGTTCCTTTAATTAACCTTTCGCTCTCTCGGGTGGTGGGGGTGCCACCACCCGCTCTTATCCCTATTTTGGATTTTGGATTTTGGATTTTGGATTTTGAATTTTGGATTGAAAAAGGCGACATTCCCCTCGTTCCCAGGCTCTGCCTGGGAACGCGATCCAGGAGGCTCTGCCTTGAAAAGGTTTGTAGTTGGGCTTTAGCCCTACCGAATCTCCCGCAGTGGAGCAAGTTTTCATTGGTGGCGGTGTGCGCAGTTCATCGTGACTGCCTTGAAAATAGTCTTGTAGGGGCGATGCCCCGCCCTGGGGACTCGCTTCGGGTGGCGGACGCTCCAGTAGGGCTAAAGCCCAACTACGAACCTTTTCAAGTCAGAGCCTCCTCTCTCAAACAAGCCGATTAAAAACCTAACAGCTTACTTCATTCCCTTCAAAACCGCTGTCTTAGCTATTTGGCCACTGCCTGAAAGGATTTTTGGCTAAATTAGAATTAAAATATCGTGCGTCTCCCGATACTTCCTTGTCTATCCAGTCCGGCAATGGCACTTCTTGATTTTCTCCGGTAAGTTCCACTTCCGCTAAGATTAACCCTTGATTTTCCCCGGCAAATTCATCCACCTCCCAAGTAAACTCCCCTACGGCTATTGTGTAGCGCGTCTTTTCAATATAAGGCCGGTCGCATAAAGTCTCTAATATCTCTCGGGCGTCTTCTACGGGAATGGGGTACTCAAATTCAGCTCTAGTATTCCCCACTGTCGCGCCTTTAATCGTTAAATAGCCGCGCTCACCGGCAATTCGCACGCGCACGGTGCGCCCTTCTTGTGTGGGAATATATCCCTGACAGTAATATTTGCCTTCAGCGAGCCCTCGCCATCCGTCGCCTTTCACTAAAAATTTGCGTTCTATCTCAGTAGCCATTTGAATCCTGTTAAGCTGTTAGGCTTTTAAACTGCTTTTTCGTTGAAAGGAGGCAGAGCCTCCTGATTGCGTTCCCAGGCTCTGCCTGGGAACGAGAGAATAACGAGAGAATACCCCGATGAGTGGGGAGATGATTGTTCTTTGAATGGGAGTGTCTAGTTCCTGGAAGTGCCACCGGCGCGGCGGGAGGGGCGGAGTTTTTGCGAGCAGCAGAATAAACTCCAGCGGGGAATTCTTCTGAGCGTCTGCACCGGCATGGAAGCGGGATGGAACAGGTGAGCGAGCCGGCGCGCCTTGTGGCCATCGCGGTGTCGGGCGAAGGCGCACCCTCCTGGCTCACGCCCCACCCGCCCCACCGGCAGCACCGGCTCGGGTTGCAATCGGGTTGCAAAATGTTCGCCTCTTCCCTATTCTAGCAAACAGTGCGTAACTCAAAACGTCCCCAATGCCTCAACACCTAGCGCCCCTCCCAACCGCACCCTTCAAAAACACCACCAATCACCTAGATGCCCTTTTGGCTCTCCGGGGATTTGCTTGCTTGATGATAGTCGCCTTCCACTGCGCCGCCCCCAGAGAGTCTATTATATATAAAAACCATGACCTCAGCTGGCTCTTATTCAGCCACGGACTCGCCGGCGTTTGGATTTTATTCGCGCTTTCCGGCTACCTAATGGGTAAAGTCTTTTATACCGAGCGCTACACCGCAGACGTGCCAGGTGCCCTCAACTTTTGGCGCAACCGGCTCCTGAGAATTTGCCCCCTTTACTACTTCGCCATCTTAATTCTATCACTCTTTGTCTACCCCCACATCCTCAAGCCGGAAAACTGGGCAACTCTCGCCAGACTCCTCACCTTTACCTACAATCAAGTCTTGCCTCCTGGAGATTTCAACATTGCCCTTTGGGCGATTTCCACAGAAGTGCAATTTTACCTAATTGCCCCCTTCATCTACACCTTTTTCAAACCGCGCTTGCAGAAACCCCGGCAAGTCATCTTAGCCGCCGGTGGGATTGCCCTCTTCTCATTTGGCTTGAGGCTTGCCGTGTGGATCGCCCTGCGAAACCAGATTGGCGAAAAGAGCTTGTACTATTTCAAATATTCCTACAACCCCCTGCTGACTAACCTGGATATCTTCTTGTTGGGGTTTCTAGTCAATGCCTGGATTCAAACCAGCCAGCGGGATTATCTTCAAGCCGTCACGCCCGACTTCCTCAAGAAATTGAGACTGCCTAAATTACCTGTAAAAACACTTGCGGTTGCGCTAGTCGTCTCCTTCTATCTGCTGACAGCCCATCACATCTATCACCAAGAACTCTGGAGATTGCCCGGACGTGCCGGTGGAGTCAGGACCGCCGCCCTGTTTTTCATCTTGCCGGTGCTTGCAGCCGCCGTGACATCTTTCTTCATCTTTGCCTTTGAGTCTGGCGGGTCCTACTGGGCATTTCAGCAAACAGAAAGACTCTCATTCGATGCCTGTCTGAAAAATCCCTCACGACTTCTAGAAGTTTTCGGCAACCTCTCCTATGGCATCTATATTTGGCACGTCCCGATCAATCGAAGTCTAGCGCCTATTTTCACCTCAGAGATTCCCGTGGAAGCCTTCTATTTCAGGCTGACCTCGACCCTGCTCATGTCCGCATTGCTCGCCTCCGTAACCTACTACTTGGTAGAAATCCCAGCCGGCAGGCTCAAGACTTTTAGAAAGTCCTGAAGCCAGCATTGCCTTGCGGGGTGCCCCACTCTCAGCACACTCCGCACCCTACTGTCGTCTAAATCATTCGTGTAAATTTCAGAACCCCGGTTTCTTAAAGAAACCGGGGTTCTGGGCCCACAGCGGTTGCCCAAATGATTTAGAATTGCGATAAAAAAAATTATTTCACAAATCAATTATAACCTCTATAACGCACCCGGCTTTTCTCGTAGGGTGCGTTATGCGATAGCGTAACGCACCCTACTTTTTTACTTCTAAAACTTATAACTCAAGACAGAAATCACCGGCCCCTCTGCGGGGACATCAGCAGGAGTGAGCGTCAGGGTATCACTATTAATGGAGCGAATCGAAGCCTGATTAACCAAACTCAGGAATTGCTCCAGAGGGGAAATATCGCAAGTATTCGCATCAGCAGCTTGAGTGCGGTAATGGGTGGGAATGACCATCTTGGGATTGAGGACTTGCATCGCTTGGGCAGCTTCTTGAGGCGTGTAGGTTTTGGCCCCGCCGCCCACCGGCAGCAGCAGCAAATCGGGACGCCCTATGAGGATTTTTTGCTCGATGGTAATCGGAGCCGCCGCTCCGCCCAAGTGGACAATATTAATGCCGGCTTGCGACCATTTCCAAATCACATTGATGCCAAATCGCCGCCCGCCCTCGCGATCGTGGGCGATTTGAATGCCCTGGATCTGTTTCCCGCCCAGCTGGTAAACACCGGCTTCGTACAGCAGTCTGGGATTTCCGGGGACAACTTCTAGCGATCCTTCATCCAGCAGCTGAGAGCTAATCAGCACCAAATCTGCACTAACACCGGGAGCGCGATATCCCGCTGTGCAGCCCTGCGGTTTAAAGGGATTGGCCAGTACCCGCTGTCCGCCACCGGCAAACAAAAAGCAAGTGTGACCCAACCACTGAACAGAGAGGGAGTCACTGGTTTGCGCCCGCGATGGCTGAGTGCCGGCACTCAGGCTAGTTGCTAGAGCCGCACACACACCCATCGGGACGTAGCGCATCAACTGTCGCCGCTTCATCATCAAATTTCTCAGTTTACAGTCAACTGTTAATTCTCCCCCGCCACCGAGCCGCCGATTAACAGTCAACCACTAACCACTAACAGCTCTCCCTACAGCCGTTCTAGGAAGTTGCGCAGCATTTGCTTCCCAGAACTGGTGAGAATACTTTCTGGGTGAAATTGCACGCCTTCGATGTGAGGGTAGTCGCGGTGGCGCACGCCCATAATAGTGCCGTCGTCAACCCAAGCGGTAATTTCCAGCACTTCGGGGCAAGTTTGGCGGTCAATCACCAGACTGTGATAGCGGGTCGCCGTCAGCGGAGATTCCAATCCCTGGAAAACCCCGACGCCGGTGTGGTGCACCTGAGAGGTTTTGCCGTGCATGAGTTCTGGGGCGGAGACAATATCGCCACCAAACACTTGACCGATGCTTTGATGCCCCAAGCAGACGCCGAAAATCGGCAGTGTCGGGCCCAGCTCTCTGATCGCATCGAGAGAAATGCCGGCATCTTCCGGGCGTTTGGGACCGGGGGAAATCACCACCCCAGCCGCCCCAGAGGCGCGGATCTCCTCCAGAGTGATTTGGTCATTGCGGTAAACCTGAATTTCCGCCGCCACCGGCAATTCAGCCCCCAGCTCTCCCAGATACTGCACCAGGTTGTAGGTGAAGCTGTCGTAGTTATCGATAACAATAATCAAAGCTGACTCTCCTTAGCGCGATTCGCCATTGCCCGACCACTTCGGGGCTTCAGCGCGCTCGCTCATTGCTAAAAGCTAATTGCTGAAACCTTGGCTAGCAGTGGGGGCAGCAGGAGGGAGCCGGCCACTAGCACAGCGGCGAAAGCGGAAACCAGAACTGCCCCAGCAGCACAGTCCTTTGCTATTTTAGCAAGTTCGTGGTAACTCTGCTTAACCGTTAAGTCAACGACCGATTCTATCGCCGTATTGAGCAATTCCATCGCCAGCACCGCCCCAATGGTCAGCCCAATCACCGCCATCTGCACCGCCGGCAGCTGCAAAAAAACGCCCAGGCCAATAGCCAGAGCGCCAATTACGAGGTGGATGCGGAAGTTCCGCTGGGTTTGGAAGGCGTAGCTGAGGCCCGCCCAGGCGTATTTGAAACTGATGAACAAGTTGGGGGCAACCCGCCACGAGAGCACTCGCTTGCGTTCCACCACCGGACTCGCGCCGTTTGGGGGCGGTGCCGAACCGTCTTTTGTCATGGGCAGAACACTGGATGATAAAAGCTTGTTGCTGAAGGATTTAGCCGTTGCCGACGTTACAGGCCGTTTATTTAACTGCATAATGGGTAAGATGAACGCACTTGAGACCGGTGATCTTGCCAACCACTCCTGCACCACGCAGTCTTAAGACTGCATTTCTATTTCCTCTTCAGTCAATAGACCAATTGCGTGCAGTAAAGTTGCTTGCTGCTCGAGCATGCGAGTCAGGCTGTCAGAATCCGGGTGGTCCCAGCCCAAGAGATGCAGCAGTCCGTGGGCTGCCAGCCATGCCAGCTCTGTCTGCAAGCTGTGCCCCCGGTCGAGGGCTTGCCGGCTGGCCGTCTCTACCGAAATTGCGATATCACCCAGATACACAGGCTCCTCGTCGAATTCCTCTGCCGGCTGAGGATAGTCTACCTCCAAAGCAGCAAAAGCTAACACATCGGTTGGTTTGTCCTGGTGACGGTACTGGGCGTTGAGGGCTTGTATTTCAGCATCGCCGGTCAGGCGCAGGCTCAGTTCTAGGGCCCTAGCCGGTGGCAGCTCCGCATGCTGGATTTCTAGCCACTGGTAAAACCAATTCTGCCAGGTTTCAGCGGGGATTGCCGTATACGGCGTTACTAAAGACTGGCCGGAGTCCTCCGCCTCAAAACAGTCCTGCACACTGACTTCAACTTGCAAACTTGCGGTTCCCATGCAGCATTGCTCCCCGCTCAACGAGTTAGGTAGGCCAGCCCGACCAGAACAGCCAGCAAACCTCCGGTGGTGAGGGTGAAATGCTTCAGCGATGTGCCCCGCTTGCGCACCATGTTGCGCATGGCCAACTTCACGTAACTCGGTTGGGGTTCCCCTGGCACCGGCACCCCTGCGGGCCCAGTTGCCTCGGACTGCTGCTCTGAAGCTTGGGAAGGTGAGGCGGGTTGGCTCATAATGTTGCGCTCCTACAGGTTAGCGTGCGGATTATTATCCACCCAAAACGGGATTGTAAAAATACCCTAACAAATTTTCCCCCAAATGTAACAAATTCTTTACACTCCGGGGAGCTGCAGCCCCAGAACGGCTGGTCCTGCCCTGGGCCAAGGCCGGCGCGCCAGAGCGAATCCTCATTGCACCGGCACCGGCATGACAGCAGGGATCAGCCGCCACAGGTCCTGTCCCGCCCCCGGTAGAGCGCCCCGGCGTGAGTCGCGTGCGCCCGCAGCCTGCGTCAGTCCAGCAGCCGGTCTATTTTTAATCTGGACACTCACCAGCGCCCCCTCAACCCATTTCGGGAAAATTTGAAATAATCTAACACTGAGGTCAATTTTTGTAAAGATCGGGGGTAACTTTTTCCGGCAATTGTTCCGGCACAGTCCAAGGCCGGCGGCTGACACCCCCAGAGCCCCTGCCGGCCTGGCCATCCTTTCTTTGCCGCCCTGCGCAGGCCACAGGCCCCTAGCTAATGGCCACGCCAACAAATTCCGCGTTCCCCCAGGGCTTGCCATTTTTAATACATAGGTTAAGCTGGTAGAAAGTCTTTTGGCGGGATAAAAGCGGCTCTCTTTGGGAGAAGAAAACACCATGAAGCTCCTCGCAGGTTACAGGATCGCAGAACAAATTCACTCTAGCGTCAAGACACTCATCTATCGCGGGCTGAGAGAGTCCGACCAGACACCAGTTATCATTAAAGTCCTCAACACAGAATATCCCACACTCAGCGAAATCGTGAGGCTGAGAAATCAATATACCATCGCCAGAAATCTGGAGTGGCCAGGAATTGTAAAGACATTTAGCCTGGAACCCTATCAGAACGGGTTCGCCCTCATACAGGAGGACTTTGGAGGCAAATCCTTAAAAGATTATATCGCATCAACCCCGCTGACGCTGCTCCGGTTTATGAAAATAGCCATCCAGATTGCCGGCACGCTAGAGGGGCTGGCTCTGAACCGCATCATCCACAAAGATATCAAACCGGAAAATATCCTGATTAACCCAGAAACCCTGGAAGTAAAACTCACAGATTTTAGCATCTCCTCACTCTTGCCCAGAGAGACTCAGAGCCTGAAAAATCCCAGCGGACTTGAAGGCACCCTGGCTTACATGTCACCCGAACAGACCGGCAGGATGAACCGGGGCATTGATTACCGCACAGATTTCTACTCTCTAGGCGTCACCTTCTACGAAATGCTGACCGGCCAGCTGCCGTTCCCACCGGCGGACCCGATGGAATTAGTCCACTGCCACATCGCCAAACAGCCGGTGCCCCCCCACGAACTGCAACCAGCCATTCCCCACGCCGTGTCAGCCATCGTGATGAAATTGATGGCGAAAACAGCCGAAGACAGATATCAAAGCGCCAGAGGGCTGAAGGCAGACTTAGAAACCTGCCTGCACCGTTGGGAAACCGCCGGCACAATTTCCCACTTTTCTCTAGGCAAGCGAGATATTTCAGACCGATTCCAGATTCCAGAGAAACTTTACGGGCGAGAAGCCGAAATTGCCAGCTTGATGGCGGCTTTTGACCGCGCAGCCGGCGGCGCAACAGAAATGATGCTCGTGGCAGGGTTTTCCGGGACAGGCAAATCCGCAACAGTGCGAGAAGTTCACAAACCCATTGTCGCTAAGCGCGGCTATTTTATCACCGGCAAATTTGACCATTTCAAGCGCAATATCCCCTTCACCGCTCTGGTTCAGGCATTCCGAGACTTAATCCGGCAGCTGCTAACTGAAAGTCAAGATCGCATTGCCCTCTGGAAAGATACTCTCACTAAAACCCTGGGGGCAAACGCCCAGGTAATTATCGATGTCATTCCAGAAGTAGAGCGGATCGTTGGCAAACAGGCAGGGGTTGCCGAACTGGGGCCAACTGAATCGCAAAACCGCTTCAATCGCGTCTTTCAAAAATTTATCCGGGTGTTCGCACAAGCCGATCACCCGCTCGTCTTATTCCTGGATGACTTGCAGTGGGCGGATTCCGCTTCCCTGAAGCTGCTCCAGCTGCTGGTGGCAGATCCGGACACCCAGTATCTATTTGTGATTGGCGCGTATCGCGACAGCGAAGTCAGCCGGGCTCACCCCCTGATGCTGACTGCAGACACCATTAAAAAAGCCGGCGCTACAGTCAGCCAGATTGTTTTGCAGCCTTTAACCAGCGCCAACCTCACCCGATTAGTGGCTGACGCCCTCAGCTGTCCGGAAGAGCGAGCCCAACCCCTGGCGCAACAGGTCTTTCAGAAAACCGAGGGCAATCCCTTCTTTGCCACTCAGTTTTTAAAATCGCTTTATGAAGAAGGGGTGTTAAAATATGACTCTAGCCTCGGATACTGGCAGTGCGACATTGCCAAAGTCAAAGCCTTGGCGGTTTCCGAGAATGTCGTCGAGTTTATGGCGGCTCAGCTGCAAAAGCTGCCGGTGAGCGCCCAAGAGGTGTTAAAGCTGGCGGCTTGTACCGGCAATCAGTTCGACTTAGAGACTGTGGCAATTGTGCGCGAGAAGTCTCCGGCTGAAACTGCGGCTGACTTGTGGAAAGCCTTGCAGGAAGGACTCGTTCTCCCAGTCAGCGAGGTTTACAAGTTTTTTCAGGATGAGGGGAAATCCGCTGTGGCGCACCCCGCATCGCCCACCGGCAAAGAGGAGCAATCGCCGGTGCCCGACGAAGAGCGCCCCACCTACAAGTTCCTGCACGATCGAGTGCAGCAAGCGGCGTACTCTCTGATCCCAGAAGCAGATAAAAAAGCCACCCACCTGAAAATTGGCCAGCTGTTGCTGGAAAATACCCGTCCCGAGGAGCTAGAAGAGAGCATCTTTGATATTGTCAACCAGCTGAATATCGGGGTTGAACTCATTGCCAGCGAGTCAGAAACTCAGGGCGGGTTGGCGCGGAAGCTCTGTGGCAAGCGGGTAGAGTCGATAAACCCGTACCAGCTGGCACAGCTCAATCTGATAGCCGGTCGGAAAGCCCAGTCAGCCACCGCTTACGAACCGGCAGTCAGGTATTTGAATGTGGGGTTGGAGCTGCTGGGGGCTGAGTGCTGGACTCACTCCTATGAGACGGCGCTGGCGCTCTATGTGGCCGCCGCCGAAGCCCACTACCTGAACACCAATTTTGAGCGCTCCAAACACCTGTCAGACATCGCTCTCCAGCACGCCAAGACTCTCCTCGAAAAAGTCAAAATTTACGAGATCGTCATCCAGTATTATATCGCTCAAAATCAGATGCAAGCCGCGATCGATACGGCGCTGCAAATTCTGGAAGCGCTCGGAGTTTCCCTCGAGCGAGATCCCCTGACCCCACAGTCAATTGAGGATTTAGCTGACCTGCCGGTGATGGCCGCCCCCTACAAACTCGCCGCCATGCGGATCTTATTAACTGTCACGGCACCGAGTTTTATTGCCAATCCCCTGATAGGCGTGCGGGTTATCTTTACCGCCCTCAATCTCTCTATAAAATATGGCAACTGTTCCCTCGCAGCTTCCGCCTATGCCTATTATGGCGTACTGCTCTGCGGACCGCTAGGAGACATCGAGTCTGGCTATCAATTCGGCAAACTGGGGTTGAGGTTGCTGGAAAAATTCAGCGCCACCTCACTCAAATGTCAAGTGTGCCTGCTCTTTTATACTGCTATCCTCCAGTGGAAAGAGCACGCCCGCGAAACCGTAGAGCCGTTGGCGGAGGCGATTCAAAGTGGGCAGGAAACCGGCAGCATAGAATATGCCTGCTACAGCGCGGTCTATTACTGCACCCACAGCTTTTTTATTGGAGAGAATCTGGAAGCAGTCGAGCGGAAATTCGCTCACTCTATTGAGCTGGCTCAAAACCTGAAGCAGGCAGCAAGTCTGTCTTACCTGCAAATCTGGCAGCAAACCGTTTTGAACTTGCTGGGAGAGTCGGAGGAGGTGACTCGCTTGCAGGGGCGAGCCTTTGATGAGGGAAAGATGCTGCCGGCACTGATTGAATCTAAGAATTTTGGCTCCATCTTTTCTGCCTATTTTGCTAAAGCGTTTCTTCTCTATCTGCATAAAGACTTCGCTCAGTCGCTGGAAAACGCCAAGTTAGCGGAAACATACGCTGAAGGTGTGGGTGGGGCGCTGGCGCTCGCCAAACAGCATTTCTACTGGGCTCTCGCCCTCCTGGCTCTCTATCCCGCTGCAGAGGAAAAAGAGCGAGAGCAATCCCTGCTGAAAGTGGGGGCGCTTCAGGAAAAACTCAAGCAGTGGGCTGCGCACGCGCCCGCCAATTTCCAGCACAATTGCGACCTGGTGGCGGCGGAAAAAGCGCGAGTCTTGGGGGACCCCCTGCTGGCGATGGAGCTTTATGACCGCGCCATAAGTGGGGCCAAAAACACCGGCTACATCCAAGAAGAATCCCTGGGGAATGAACTGGCTGCTGAGTTTTATCTGGCGCTGGGGAGAGAGAGAATCGCGCAAACCTATCTCACGGATGCTTACTATGGCTACGCTCGCTGGGGAGCAATTGCCAAGGCGCGAGACTTGGAAACGCGATACCCCCGCTTGCTCGCCAGAATCACCGCCAGAACGGTCGCCGGCACGCTCAGCGCCGCAGAAACACTGCCCGCAGTGGCAACCCAGACGAACACCGCCACCACCACCGGCGGTTCCGCCGTGCTGGATTTGGCAGCGGCGATCAAAGCTTCCCTCGCTCTTTCCGAAGAAATCGTTCTCGAAAAGCTGCTCTCGAAGTTGATGCGCGTTATCCTGGAAAATGCCGGCGCGCAAAAAGGCTGTCTGGTTCTGGAGAAAGCCGGCAAACTGGCTATCGAAGCAGCGGGGGCGATTGATTGTGAGGGTGTGGCGGTGCTGCAGTCGATTCCCATTGAGAGCAGTCGGGAGATTCCGGCGGCGATCGTCAACTACACTAACCGCACTCAAGAATATCTGGTTTTAAATGATGCGGCGAAGGAGTCTATCTTTGCAGCGGACCCTTACATCGCTGCCGTTCAGCCGAAATCTGTGCTCTGTTCGCCGGTCCTCCACAAAGGCAAGCGGATCGGGATTCTTTATTTGGAGAATAATTTGAGTGTCGGTGTGTTCACGCCGGAAAGATTGGAGGTGCTGAAACTGCTCTCCTCTCAAGCGGCTATCTCTCTGGAGAATGCTTTATTATACCGCGATTTGCAGCAATCTGAAGCGCAGCTGCAAGAAAAAGCCACCCAGCTAGAGCAGTCTCTCGAAGAACTCCAGCGGGCGCAACTCCAAGTGATCCAGAGTGAGAAGATGTCGAGTCTGGGCCAGCTGGTTGCCGGTGTCGCCCACGAAATTAACAATCCGGTTGGCTTTATTCACGGCAACCTCTCCCACGCGGTGAATTACACAAACGACATCCTCAACCACTTGCAACTCTATCGGGACGCCTATCCCCATCCGGTTGCGGAAATCAAGAAGGATGCGGAGGCGATTGATTTGGAGTACCTGATTGAAGACTTGCCCAAAATGCTGTCTTCGATGAAATTCGGCACTGACCGGATTAGCGAGATTGTGCGCTCGCTGCGCACTTTCTCCCGCTCCGATGCCGATAATAAAACTCTATTCGATATCCATCAGGGCACTGACAGCACCCTGCTGATTCTCGCCCACCGGCTCAAACCCCGTGGCTCGCACCCGGGTATAAAGGTGATTAAGGAGTACGGCAATCTGCCTTTAGTTGAGTGCTATGCCGGCCCCCTGAATCAGGTGTTTATGAATCTGCTGGCGAATGCTATTGACGCCCTGGAAGAACAGGGGATACAGGAGCCGGCGATCCGCATTCGCACTGAAGTGGTGAGCGGCCATTCTGTGGCTGTCCGCATCGCGGACAATGGAGCCGGCATGACGGAAGAGGTGCGCTCTAAGCTGTTTAAAACCTCGTTCACCACTAAATCCGCCGGCAAGGGAACCGGGTTGGGGCTGCCGATTAGCTACCAGATTGTGGTGGAGAAACACGGCGGACAGCTTCACTGCGTTTCTCAACCCGGTCAGGGAGCGGAATTTATTATTGAAATTCCCCTCGGACAGCCTAACCAGAAATAGCCGCCGCCGGTGGGGCTAAAGCCCAACTACATACTTTGGGCTAAAGCCCAACTACATACTTTGGGCTAAAGCCCAACTACATACTTTGGGCTAAAGCCCAACTACAAACCTTTGGGCATTAGCCCAACTACAAACCTTTGGGCATTAGCCCAACTACATACTTTGGGCTAAAGCCCAACTACAAACCTTTGGGCTAAAGCCCAACTACAAACGGTGGGGCTAAAGCCCAACTACAAACGGGGCCGGCACAACCGCTCCCCTCACTCCACCGGCAGCCAGCATGACTCTCGCTCCCAGGTTCTGTCCGGGAACGCATATATTCTGGCGCAGCTTCTGGGAATCTGTCCCTCGGAACCAGTGCCAACGGATTTCCGAAACAACCGCCGGCTTTGCCTCCCCTTGGCCACTGACTCCATGTCCCCGCCGCGAGCCGCCAGCAAAAAGATGACCGCAGGGCCAGAAAGCACGATCGGGGCCACGAAGGTCAGCTGAACTATGGGTTCCAAGTTGGCGTTGCCGAAAAAATGAAACTAAACTTAACATTTTGGGCGCTGATTGTGCTTGACAGCAACGCCCCCATACCCAAGAATTATGGGGACAACAGTAAAGCCTGGTTTTTGACGGGCTACATCACCTGGGAAAACGCTGGCATAGCTGGCGTTAACCGTTGCTGTGAATTGGGAAATCGGGACAGTAGGAACAGGAGTGAAAATAAAATTTCTGCCCCTGCCGCCACAACCAAAACCCAATAAAATTTTCACATTTAACCAAATACTTGTGGCCCAATAAAAATGATGACAGATACCAAGGATTTGCAGATTTTCGGAATGCCCGCCGTTAGAGGCCGATGGATATTTGTACTGCTGGGATTGGTGACATTGTTGTGCATGGGAACGGTTTATTCCTGGAGCATATTTCGCAGCCCTTTACAAGAGCTGTTAAAAATTAATGCTACTGAGAGTTTATTGCCATTCACAGTTTTGCTATTGCTCTTCTCCCTATTAATGCCAGTTGCCGGATTTCAGATGGAGCGGCTGGGGCCAGCAAAAATGATGGCACTGGGGGGTGTGGTTATGGGGGTTGGTTATGTGCTTTCTGGTTTCGCCAGTAACACCCTGGTGTTGACGATTACTTATGGCGTGATTGCAGGAGCTGGAGTTGGCATGGCTTATGGGGTTCCCCTGGCGGTTTCCGCTAAGTGGTTTCCTGATAAAAAGGGATTGGCCGTAGGGTTAACCGTGATTGGGTTTGGTTTGTCGCCTCTGGTGACAGCGCCTCTGGCGAAAAGCGAGATCGCCTCTTTTGGGGTTCTAAATACGTTTATGATCCTGGGGGTGGCGTTCGCCACCATTATCGTCGCCATCTCCACTCTCATGCAGCTCCCCCCGAAAGGATGGCAACCACCAGGGTGGGAGCCTTTAACTCCCTCGATCGCATCAGCGGATAAAAGTGACGAAAAACTGTGGCAACTGCCTTCGTTTTATACCTTATGGTTTTGCTACGCGATCAGCACCTTTGCCGGTTTATCAGCTATCGGCATTTCCAGCTCAGTGGCTCAGGAAATTATCAAACTCAAACCCGAAACCGCCGCCCTAGCCGTTTCTGTGTTTGCCGTGTTTAATGGATTAGGTCGCCCCTTGTTTGGTTGGCTAGCTGACCGGCTTCAGCCCCGAAGAGCCGCCAGCATCTCCTACGTCTTAATTCTGATCGCTTCTATCCTCATGCTCCATGCCAAAGAAGGTCAAGTTTTCACCTATATGGCAGCTTTCTCCACATTTTGGCTCTGCTTAGGCGGTTGGTTGGCTCTCGCTCCCACCGCTACTTTAAAACTCTTCAACTCCGCCAATTACGCCAAAAACTACGGCCTGGTCTTTACAGCCTATGGCGTCGGAGCTTTACTAGGAACCATGATAGCAGGACAAATCCGCGACTTATTCGGCAGCTATACCTATGCTTTTTATCCCACGGCTATTTTAGCCGTCTTGGGAATTATCCTAGCTGAATTTAAACTGGGTCATAGCTCCGCGCCTTGAAAACTTATATCAAATCCGGTGGATTAACCCGAAAGACCTAATGTTTTGATTCGGGAAACTGCAGCGCTACAAGGGCTGATTCTCTCCGGCACCAAGCCGGTCTATCAACCGCATCGCCACCCGTGCGGCTGACTGTGGGACAGAGATCCCAGTGCGCCGTGGCCAGTGGCCACTGCCACGGCGAACAGCGACAAGAACCAGCTGGCAGTCAGAGGCTCCAGGCTAACGCCTCTCACAACCCGCTGCTTGTTTCCTGACAGATTTCCAAAAAAAAACAGTCGCCGGTGCGACTGCTCCATCCCGGTCTGTAGGGCCAGTTGACCAACTGGCCCACCGGCAGCCAGAGATTCCAGACCGCTGACTACATATCGCCGCCGCGAGCAGCCAGCAAAAAGATGACCACAGGGCCAGAAAGCATGATCAGGGCCACGAAGGTCAGCTGAAATATGGGTTCCAAGTTGGCGTTGCCTAGAAAATTCGTTAAAAAGTCCATTTCTCCTTCCTCTTTGTCCTAACTGACACGACAGCTGCGCTGAAAAATCCGCTTTCGATTTTACCCGACCGGCACTCATTTTTTTTAAGTAACTTTACAAAAATCTATAAAATGCAATAAGCTGGCCGGCGGTCGCGCCAGAAGCCGGCGGCTAAAAACCGCTAGGCTCATAAGGCTAGAGAGATTCCCCGAGGGCTCTCAACTCCTGACCCCTAACCCCTAACCCCTAACCCCAACAATGGCCACTTGGCGCTGCACGAAATGTGGGGCCTGCTGCTATCTCGACCCCGACGAGCGTCCTGACTTGGATGAGTATTTATCTCCAGAGGAGCTGCAGGTTTACCTGAGCATGGTCGGTGACGACGGCTGGTGCGTGAACTTCGACCGCACCACCCGAGAGTGCCGCATCTACCCGGACCGCCCTCGCTTCTGTCGGGTGCAAGCCGATGTCTTTCAAGACTTATACGGCATTTATCCCGATGAGTTAAACGACTTTGCCATTGACTGCTGCCGGCAGCACATTGAGGACATCTACGGCGAGCAAAGCCTGGAAATGATTCGCTTTAACCGAGAAGTTGGCCCATGATCTCTGTCGTTTCAATCCCGTTGCCAAAGATTCGCCGGCCACAAATCCTCTCCTCCTACCCCCTGCTGAAATCATTGTCGCATTGATATGGGCTAGGCTTGCACAACCGGGATGCTGCCGCTAAATTTACCACAGCCTGCGCCCAGCTCGTAGCTCCTGTTGCAGAGCGCGACTGGCCCGTCTGGAATCTCCTCTGGAATCGCCTCTGGAAGAGCAAAGGCCCAGATTTTAGGCCCAACCGGCACCGGCTCTATGCGCCTCCCCCCGCCCCCAGCGCCCTGGCCGGCGAGCCGGCGTAACATCACTTTCGTTTGAATACTTATTTCTTTTCCCTCGGAGGGCTGAGGGCTCTCGTTCCCAGCCTCAGGCTGGGAACGCCCTTCTGGAGGCTCTGCCTCCTTTCAAGGAACAGGCAGATTAAAAACCTAACAGCTCACCCGATAAATTAATAGTAACAAATTAAACGAAATTTATCCAAGCGAGGCGCGTGCGTGCCGGTGGCGGGCGTCAAGGCCGGTCGTGCGGCGCGCAGTGCGTGCCGGTGGGATTGAGAATCAGGCGGGAGTGTGATAAAAATGAAAAGAATATGAAACCCACTCAGCGTATAGCCAAGTGCCTGTGAAAACTTCCACCTTGCCCGATCGCCAGCGCGTCTCGGAATCCGCTCAACCCTCAGTCACGCGAGATGCCAAAGACTGTCCCGACGCTCCCGACACAGCCACTCAAATAGCTCAACCCTCTGACAGTGCGGGCGCACGGAACGAGAGCAAACCGGCAAAGCAGCTGACGCCTGGTGCCTGGGGAGTGTTCGCCTCCACCTTTTTCACCATCTTTCTGGCGGAAATGGGAGATAAAACCCAGATAGCCACCCTGCTGATGGCGGCAGAATCCCACGCCCCTTGGGTCGTGTTCTTGGGAGCCGGGTCAGCTTTAATCGCCACCAGCTTGATAGGCGTGCTCCTCGGTCGGTGGCTGGCGTCGCGGCTGTCGCCCAAAACCCTGGAAACATCAGCCGGCTTCATTTTGCTTTTCATCTCCGCCTCACTGATTTGGGATGTGCTGCATTAAGAGGTCATTTATCAAGAAAAAGTGAAGCAACACGAAACCGCGTTTCTTTTGCTGGGCCAGCTGATATGTAATGGCATACGGCCTGTAGGGGCCGCCCCCCGTGGCCGCCCCCGAAGGATTCTTCTTCCCTGACAGTTCTTTCTTCTGGGCTCTTCCCTCTGGCGAGCTTCTCGACGACTTGAGTGAAACAACAATTACTAACGAGCAATTAATAACTGATGAACTGGCAACTTTTAGGACTGAGCTTTATCACTGTGTTTCTGTCAGAATTAGGAGACAAAAGCCAATTAGCGGCTATCGCCCTCGGCGGCAGCTCCAAATCCCCCCGCGCCGTCTTTTTGGGGACCGCTGTCGCTCTCTTGCTGACCAGTTTCCTGGGCGTAATCGCTGGCGTTGGTGCGGCGGAGTTGCTGCCGGCGCGGTTGGTGAAAGCCCTGGCAGCCATCGGCTTCGCCGTGATGGCCGTTCGCCTGCTCTGGCCCAGCGCAGAGTCAGCCCACGATTGAGATGAACTTGAGTGGTGGCGAGAAACCACAGCAAGAAACCCGGTTTCTTGAAAGAAACCGGGTTTCTCCTGACTTCACTTAGGTGCCTGAAACGGCACCTATTGCGATTGCTACTTGACAGCAGCGTGCTGCCGGTAGAACAGCGCCAGCAGGGAGCCAGCCGCTGCTAGCTTGAAAGCTTCCAGTGCCCAGTAACTGCTGTGCATTTGATTCATCGCCAGCGGAATTTCGGCAGCCGGCTCGAACAGGTTCAGCTGCAGCCCCAGGGCGCTCATGTAAGGGGTGAGGGCGTAGGTATCCACCAAGGCAACGGCTAGCAGTAATGCAGATAAGATAATTGCGGTGCGGCCTTGATTGCCAAAAGCGCAGTGGGTGCTGTATAGAACTAGCGCCCCCGTTAGTGCCAGACCGGCGCACAGCAACTCCAGGCGATTAAATACCCAGAAAAGTGAATAGCCGGCTGTGACGAACCCCGGTTGAGTCATCATACCGGCTGAGTACAGGGCCGGCATGAACACAAAGTCCAGAATAGCACAGGCGCTCAGCCAGAAGGCCAATGTAAAAATGACAGCGGTTTGCCATGCCGGGCGTTTTGATTCAGTTTGATAAATGGCCGCCATAGATATACCTCTTTTTGCCTTACCCCCAGCTTAGCGAATCTATTCCGAAAGGAGTGTAAAAAATCTTTGCGGGCCCACCGCCAATCTGTCGCAAGACTTATTTACGTGATTTCACTGGCTTTTCTTGTAAAGAAATGTTAAAATTAAAAAAACTTCAACTGAAGTCAGCTCTGCGATGGGGGTGAGCCATAATGCAAAATGTCAGGCGCACTGCGGCAGTGTTGGGTGCGAGCTTGGCGCTGGCGGCGGGAAGCTGGGTGAATGCCAGTGAGCCGGCACCGGCAGTGCGGCTGGCGGATGGCATGGTTTACTTTGTCGAGCCTCCCCGTCTGCTGTCAGCCACCACCACCCAGAAGGCCACCGGTGTTTGGGGAGCTATGTACTATTTCACCCTCAGCGTACCCGAGAGTGCCGGCGAACCCCTGCGACAGGTGCTGATTCGCCAGCGGGAGGGCTCGGACACCCTGGAATTCGACTGGGACGGCACCCGCGCCTTTGAAGGCACGCCCTCGAACCGAGGGGCGAGGTTGGGGCTCGCGCCGGTGAGAACCGACCGGCAAGCGCGAACAGTCTCCGTCACCTTCGACCCGCCGGTTCCTCCAGGCTCAACAGTAACGGTGGCCCTCCGCCCCGTGCAGAATCCCCACTTTAGCGGCATCTATTTATTTGGCGTCACCGCTTACCCAGCCGGCGAGCCCTCTCACGGCCAATTTCTCGGCTATGGCCGGTTTCACTTCTATAGCGGCGGCGACAGCTGGTTTTGAGATATAGCAGCAGCCACTTAGGTGAGGACATTAGACCTTAAGGGCACGGAGGGAACGCCTGCCCTACGTCTATACCTCGCAGGACAGGCGTTCCCTCCGACGGAGTGTCCATTACTGAGCTGTCAGCTGCGATAATTTCCGCTGGTATCGTTTTTTATCTTTGCAGGGGCGGGGAAGCGCGGATCTCTCTATTAAAAAGAGAATTGCTTTTAAAAATCAGTTACTGGAAAATAACGATATAAGCGTAAAGTAGATAAAGCAGTCCTGAGTGCAAACGGCTGAGCGATGATTGTATGGCAGCAGTCATATTGGGCGCGGACATCAGTAGCCTGGGGATAAAAGGCGTAGGACAGGCGTCTCGCCTGTCCTACTGTCCGTTCCCCAAGTGAATACTGCTATACTGAGGACTGAGGATTGAGTTGATGAAAGCAGTTGTCTTACTCTCCGGGGGATTGGACTCCTCCACGGTTTTGTATCAAGCCAAGGCAGATGGCTGCGAGTGCTTGGCGATTTCCTTTGATTACCAGCAGCGGCACCGGCGCGAACTGGACTCAGCGGCAAAAATCGCCCGCAGTGCCGGTGTGGCAGAACATCAGGTGGTGGGGTTTGACTTGCGCCGGTGGGGAGGTTCCGCCCTCACAGACGACCGGCTGGACTTGCCGCGCCAGCGCTCCCTGGCAGAAATGGGCAGCAGCATCCCCATCACTTACGTTCCGGCGCGAAACACGATTTTTCTGAGCTTTGCTCTAGCATACGCCGAAATCAGCGGTGCCGGTCGGGTTTATCTCGGCGTCAACGCCTTGGACTACTCCGGGTATCCCGACTGCCGGCCAGATTACATGCAAGCCATGCAGCAAGTCTACCGCCTGGGAACAAAACAGGGGCGCTCTGGAGAGCCGGTGGAAATTGTCGCGCCGCTGATTGACCTGAAGAAAACCGAAATCATCCAGCTGGGGAACCGGCTGGGCGTTCCCTGGGAGCACACCTGGTCTTGCTACGCCGGCGCTGAAGTCGCTTGTGGCGTCTGTGACTCGTGCCAGTTGCGCCTAGCCGCGTTTGAGGAGTTGGGGTTAAAAGACCCCCTGCCCTACGCTTAAAAAGGTTTGTAGTTGGGCTAATGCCCAACCGGCCTGCCGCCTCCCCGGACAATCTTCACAAGTTTGTAGTTGGGCTAATGCCCAACCTGCCGGCTCCCCCGACAATATTCAAAGGTTTGTAGTTGGGCTAATGCCCAACGCTCCCTTGACAATTTTCACAGGTTTGTAGTTGAGCTAATGCCCCCTGCCGGCAGCGACAAGTAAAACGTGCTGCCCTCACCGATCACACTCTCAGCCCACAGCCTTCCGGCATGTTGCTCGACGATGTTGCGGCAAATCGCCAGTCCTAAACCCGTCCCCCCTTTCTTGCGGGAATCGGAGGCGTCAACCTGTTGAAACCGCTCGAAAATAGTTTCCAGCTTGTCGGCAGGAATGCCCCGCCCTCGGTCTTTAACTTTAAATAATACAGTGGGGCTCACGCTTTCGGGCGCGGTGTCTGGGTTGGATTGTTCCTCTCCCTGGATTTTCCCGTTTTCATTCCGCATTTCAACCACCAGCCAAACTGCAGAATCTGCCGGGGAGAAATTTATAGCATTCCTGAGCATATTTGTCAAGACCTGGATAATTCGGTCGGGATCGGCTTCAAATTCCAGGGGTTGGGGAGAAACGCACAAAGTAACTCCAGCGTCCTTCGCGATAACCTGCATCTGCTCGCCGGCTTGCAACATCAGGTCAGCAGCACTCACCCGATATTTCGACAGCTTAAGCGGGCCAGACTGCAAGCGTTCCAGGTCGAGGATGTCGCTGACGAGCCAGACCTGGCGTTTGGTATTCACCGCTGCAATTTCTATCAGGCGTCGTTTCTTTTCGGGCTGAGTGTCTATCAAACCGCTCGCTAGCAGCTCTAAGGAGCCGTAAATGGAAGTCATGGGGTTGCGGATTCGTGGCTGACCACGGAGATGAATTCATCTTTCATTCGCTCTAAAGCCCGCCGCTCCGTAACATCTTCCCCAATTCTCATGATGCCAACCCTCTCGCCTCGCAAATTTTGCTGCGGCGTGTTTTTCCAGGCTACGGTTCGGATTTGGCCGTCACGGGTTATGAACACATCATAGTTGGGGGTAGAAAAGGCATTTATAGCAGGAGTCATATTGCTTATAGCATAAGTTGAGTAGGATGAAATATGTACGACAGGCGTCTCGCCTAGTTTACTGGTTTAACCTAAATGCATACTGCTATAGCTAGCACTAGCGGTTTTCCCCTTGATAGCACAAATCGTCCGCCTCTTTGGATTATCTTTGGACGTTTATAATTTTATGTTTTTCCACCAGTCTCACTGTTACTCTTGAATTATACTGCCCGGTGGAATGGGCGTTTGTCGTTTTTGTTGCGGGAACCGCTGAGAATTTCTCTCTCTATATTAGCTCTCTCTATATTAGCTTGACGACATAATCATCCGCCCCGGAGTCCAAGCCCCTGACTTTATCATTGCTGGTGTCGCGAGCGGCGATCGTCAGCACGGGCAATTGATAGCCATGTGAGCGCAACCGCCGGCAAAAGCTAACACCATCCAGCCTCGGGAGCGTCACGTCCAGCAAAACCAAGTCATAGTCAATGATTTGGACTTGCTCCCAGCCCGCCTCCCCTTCCCTGAGCAGATCTACTGTATAAAGTTGGTCAGTGAGGGCTTTGACCAAAGCGTCCCCAAGACGCACCTCATCTTCCACCAATAACACTCTCATATTAGCATTATTTGAATTGCATTTTTAGAATGAAAATATCTGCCCAAAAAAAATCGTAGGAGCAATATTTGCTGTTATTTATAGCAGGAGCCATTTAGGTTAGGACATTAATGCCCAATGCCGAATGCTTAATACCCAATGCCCAATGCCCAATGGGCATTGCTGTGAGCCTTTCCCATGCGCCATCCCCCATGCGCCATGCCCCATACGCCATGTCATTAATGTCCGCGCCCAATATGACTGCTGCTATAAACAACGCTCTGTACTCCTCCCTGGGTTACGACCGGGAAGAATTGCTTTCGATGCGCGTTCTGGATATATAGCGTTTCTCATATTAGTGAGGTCCTGAGAAACCCGGTTTCTTAAAGAAACCGGGTTTCTCGGCCATAGTTCATTCAACTGAGAAACGCTATAGATCCGGACGTTACAGAAGAAATATGGCTAGAGCTAGGGCAAGCAATGAAGAGGCGGGGCTCTCTGTTCTTTGAGTCTCGCCATCGCCGTAAAAATGGCTGAATTTTTCCGGTAGAGATTACGGCAAATTATTTAAAGTTTAACGGCAAGGAGTATTCTTTCTGTTTTGCACGGGACATTACGTAGCGCAAGCAGGCAGAAGAAGTCCTGCGACAGAGCGAGCAGCAGCTTCACGCTATTTTGGATAACTCGCCGGCAGCCATCTCCCTCAAAGACACTCAGGGACGGTTCATGTTTGTCAACCGCCAGTTTGAAATCCTTTGCAGCGTCACCAGAGAGGGGCCGATAGGTAAGACGGACTGGGATATATTTCCCAAAGAGGCGGCAGACAGGTTTGTGTCGAATGATAAGAGGTTTCTTTAAGAAACCGGGGTTCTGGGCACCCAGCAGTTGCGCAAATCATTTAGACCTGCTATATTTACACCAGGATTCTCAGTAGGGGCGGGTTTTGTTGAGCCGGTGGGGACTATTTGGCGGTATGTGGATTTTCTCGCTGGGGCTGCTCACCAGCGGGCAAAGTTTCTACAGCAGCCCGGCTGGGTGCTGGGTCTTGAGTGGTGTCGTCGCTTGCCGGCTCGGGTTGCCGCCGGTGGATCTGAATTTGGTGCAAGCGCGGCCCTTCTGCTGAAATGACGGTGAGTTCCAGGTTTTGATATTGCAATGTTTCTCCCGGGGTGGGGATTTTCTGTAACTGGTAGATCAGGAAGCCGCCGAGAGTTTGGTATTCATCGGTGAGGGGCAAGTTGAGATTGAGCATTTCGTTGACTTCTTCGAGGTTAAGCTGAGCCTGGACGAGAAAGGTCTGCTCGTCTACAATTTGCACGCCTGACTCTTGGGTGAATGCCTGTGGCTCGAAGTTATTGCCAATGATTTCGGCAACGACATCGTTAAGGGTTACTAAACCGGCGGTGCTGCCAAATTCATCGACGACCATGACGATATAAGTGTGGGTTCGCTGCATCAGCTGCAGCAGTTCCCGCAGGGGGAGATACTCGGGGACAAACTGGGCCGGTCGCATCCAGGGCAGCACCTGAGTTTCCAGGGTGAGAGCGCCTCGGGACAGGGGATCGGCGAGCTGTTTGAAGTCAATAATGCCGCGAATGTCGTCTAGGGATTCTCCCCTGACGGGATAGCGGGAGTGGCCGGTGGCCACGACTTCTTTGAGCAGCATCTCAAAGGTGGCGGTTCTGGGAAGGGCGGAAATGCTGGTGCGGGGAACCATGACTTCCCCTGCAGCTACGTCGCCAAACTCGAAGACGTTGTTGAGCAGCTGGCGCTCTTCTGCTTCCAAGCCGGTGGACTCGCTGGTGGTGGCGATGATCAGCTGCAACTCTTCGGGGGTGACTTGGTGATGCCAGCCTTGGCCGGTGTAGCAAATGCCGGCCAGCCGCAGCAGCCAGCGCGTTGATTGATTGAGTATCCAGATGAAGGGGTTGAAAAAACGAGCAATGGCCAGACTGGGCCGGCCCAGAAACCGGGCCAGTTGCTCTGAGTACAGCATGGCCACGGACTTGGGACAGAGTTCGCCGAGAACGATTTGCAAATAGGCCACCAGCAAAAATGCTGCCGGTATGGCGAGAGAGTGGGCGAGCGCCTCTCTGATGGCCAGCGGCAGCGGCAGGCCGGCGATGGCAGCAGCTACGAGTACGGCCATTGTACTCTCGCCCACCCAGCCTAGCGCCAGACTGGAGAGGGTAATCCCCAGCTGGGTGGTGGAGAGCAGCCGGTCTATATTGCGCTGCAGTTGCTGGACGGTTTTGGCTTGGGCGTCGCCGGCATCGGCCAGCTGGTTAATCCGGGTCCGCCGCACCGACACCATAGAAAACTCAGCCGTGACAAAAAAGGCATTGATGGCAATCAGCAGGAACACCGATAGCAAGCGCAGCCAAATATCTGTCGGGCTTAGAAAGGGGGCGGTCGGGGCTCGATTCACCATATGGTTACCAGCCGCCAAGACAGTGACAGCACAACCAAGCATCCACCAAATATAAAAAAGGCTCAAAAGACGCACCGGCGTGATTTTTCGTCGGGGGTTGGGGACAAGTGTTACGGGTGAGGGATTTTGGCGCTCAGTCGGTTTCTGCCTCAAATCCTTCATGCCACATCGTCGATCCTTCACCCTTATTTCTCATTCTTTTGGGCTTCCTTGCCGTCTATTTGGCGCTGGACGCTTTTGAGGATGTCCTCTTCCTTCAGAAGGACTATCTCTTTTCCGCCCGCCGGATTCCCCTTGCGGGAGCCTAGATTGCTCGTAGGGCGCACATCCGGCTGAGTAATTCCTTTAAGGGCTTCTCGGCCCACGGTAAACCCCCAGCTCGCACTCACTACGCCGGCTCCAAACATCAGGGCGAGTAGAGTGAAGGTAAGTATGACAGTTATATTCAATCTCATGGGTTGGGTGACGATGTTACCAAATCGCTCGCGCGCAGCTTCGACAGTAAAGTCTATTGTAGTTTCAAAGTTTCAGCACCTGCTTCGGGAAAACTCACCCCAGGGGTGTCCACCAGAGTTTTTTTGCCGGCATCTTGACAGCTGCCCTCTCGGTGTGTTACACTATATCAGGAAGCAGAGACGGCCCGAGCGGATTCCCCAGTCCCACTCACCTGACCCTGAGGCCAGAGAAAATTTCCAGGCCGGTCTGGAAAAAAATACTTGACATTCCTTTTTCCGTGCCTTATACTGGAAACATCGGCAGTGGGCCGGTCGGTTTAGGCACCCGACTCATAATCGGTGGGTAAAAAACCCTAGGCAGGTTCAACTCCTGCACTGCCGACTTAGAAAAATAGTGCAAAGCACATCGTGATATATCCCAGGCTACCCCTTGCTACACAAGGATAAAATCCTGGGATATAACTTTTGTTTTGCAACTAAAACAGAAGCAACCCATCGTTGTCCACCTCCCAGTGGCAGTTCGGACAAAGCACTGCTATATTGTATTTGCTGTTGATTTCAACAACTGGCGTGGACAGGTCGAATTTGCTCACGGGTTTGAGATGGCAGATTTCAACGTGCCGGTCATAGCCGCACCATTCGCAGACTTTTATGTGGCCGTAAAGTCTTTTAGCGTGTTCCCTGACTCGGCAATATCTGCTGGCTAGGTTGCTTTTGCAAATCACCTCACCAAGCGTTTTGGACTCAATCTTTTGCGCATCCCGACAGGTGGAGCAATAAACGTTTCTGGGAGATATAGCAGCGTTGCACTGCTTGCACAGACCGGACAGGGTTTTCTTTTGCTTAGGCGCAACCGCGTTTAGATAGGATGTGGAACACTTGCGAGAGCAAAAGTCGTGATTGGACTTGAGGATTTCACTCACCTTCTTGAAAAACCTTTTGCTACAGTTCAAGCATTTTACTTCAACGGGTTTTTGCCGCTTGGATTTATTCTCTGTATCCATTGCGCACCCTCCTGAAAAACTAAGCTGTTAGGGGTTTAATCTGCTTATTGGAGAGAGGAGGCTCTGCCTCCAGATCCGCGCCAGGCGCGGGGATAAACGAAGGGATCATGCCCCATGCCCCATGCCCCATGCCCCACGCCCCATGCCCCATGCCCCACGCCCCACATCTGGAGGAGGGACACCGGATAGCTCCCGGATGTCCGGGAAAAACAGGGCGCTAGCGCAGGGGTACGGTTTCAAAATTTAGCTCGCCGCCTAAGGGACGGCTGTTGAAATTTGCCGGTGGCATCATCATAATCGAAGAGTCGTAGGGATTCGGCAAGTCGGGAGTCCGAATAACCGGATCGCTGGAAACTTGCTGGTTGAGCGCATCTTCGTACAGGCTGTGAACCCCTCGGACATCGCGCTCAATTTGCTTATCAGGGTACCCGCTGCGGAGAATCGAACCTTGACCTAAAATCCAGTTAATTTGGCTGTAGATAGAGCGATTCTGAAAAAATGATCTAGCGTTTTGGTAGAAAGCTTCATTAAAGGCTTCTTGAAGCGGTACAGGTTGGCTTGGCTCTGCGCTTGCAGGCGCAGCTTCAGTCAGGATGGCAGAAGCAACAGCCAGAGTTGACACACTCACGCCCAAGACACCGGCCAGATTTTTAAACAGCACGCCCATGACTTTACTCCTCAACCTTTGCACTGATCTTAACTTATCCCGACCGATTGAGCCCATCTCGTGCCACAATGGCAGAAGGCTTAACGTTTCGTGCTGAGTGAATGAGCGATATTTCCGTGGCCACTGCCGATTTAACGCTGCTGCGCCGGCAGCTGCTGGATTTGTTCTGCGAGCTGGCTTATCGAGAAGGGGATTTCGTGCTGTCTTCCGGGCAGCGCAGCTCCTACTACATCAATGGTAAGCTGGTGACGCTCCACCCTCAAGGGGCTTTGGCCACCGGTCGCCTGCTCCTGTCGGAGCTGCCTCCGGACACCGAGGCCGTGGCTGGACTGACTTTGGGAGCCGATCCGATTGTAACAGCGGTGAGTGTGGTTTCGGCTTGTGAGAACAGGCCGGTGCCGGCGCTGATTGTCCGCAAAGAGCCCAAGGGACACGGGACGCAGGCATACATTGAAGGGCCCGCTCTTCGAGCCGGTGCGAAGGTGGTTGTCCTCGAAGATGTCGTCACCACCGGCACCTCTGCTATGAAAGCAGTGATCCGCCTGCGGGATGCCGGTTACACTGTAGACCGCGTCATTGCTCTGGTAGACCGGCAGCAAGGTGGTGCCGAATTATACCACAAAGAGGGCTTGGAGTTTCAGGCCCTGTTTACCATCCCAGAGATTCAGGCACACCGGGCTGAGAAACCGGGGTTCTGAATAAATCTCTCGGAGCTGAGGCAAATGTTTTCCCAGAAACCCGGTTTCTGGGGGGCTGGGGGGCTGAGAAACCGGGTTTCTGAATAACGTTCATCTCTAACCAGCAAATGCCTTGCCGATTTGCTTGGCTTCCCGAATTCCCGAGAGAAACGCGCCGTGGACTGTGCTGGGATACGGTTGCGATGTGGCTTCACCGGCAAAAAACAGTAGCTCAGCAACAGGTTGAGCTAGCGCTTCCAGATCGCCGGTGGAGCTCCCCACAGGAATTTGCGAGTAAGAACCGAAAGAAAATGGGTCAGCAGCCCATCGCGTCCTTAGAATTGCCTCAGGATTGGGAATCCCATTCCCGTGAGCGCGACGCAGCAGCTTCATCACCCGCTCTCCCACCTCTCGCTCAGATAATTGTTCCAGATCGCGGGCAAAACTCCCGCCCGTCAAGGCTACCAGCACCGGCGCAGAAGTGTGCCGGCGCAGATTGACAAATTCCGAGAAATCTTTTGGCTGCGGGCTGATATATCCTATCATATCATTATCTGCCGGCCAGAATACCCTGGGAAACTTTAAAACTACCTTATTTAAAACTCCCATCATCAGGCGACTGATAGCAGCGCGTTTGCGCTCAGGCAGTGGGGGAGAGAATGTCACAGAGCCAGATTTTAGAACGCCAAGAGGCAAAGTAATCACAGCTGCATCCCCTTGAAAACTGCCGCGTTCTGTTTTTACCGTAACACGCTTATTTCCATATTCAATGGCGGTAACTTTCTGCTGAAGCTGAATGTCAATCCCTTTCGCCAATCCTTTGATGATTGCGTCGTAGCCACCGGGAAACAGATAGTCATCCCCGCCAAACACCTCATCCTCATCATAAGCCATTAGGGAGAGATTTTGCAAATCCGTGCCGTTTTCCACCACTACGTTGGAAGTGAGTTGCCAGTTGAGGATCATTCTTTCTTGGGGCGTCAGGTTTTCTCTCTGCAAGATGCGCTCGACAGCTTCAGCGATTGAGATGTCCTTTGCCAGATTTTTCCGCAGTTCTTTCGCTTGGCTGATAATCTCCTCGTATAAGGATTCGGCTCTCTCAATTTCTTTGTCTCCCAGAGACTTGCCATCTGTGCCGTAAATTGTCCTATTATCGTAATCGGTGGGAGCGATGCGAACCTGAAAGTCTCGCGCCAGTTTTGTAATGGGATTGCCTGTGATTCCGTGAATCCAGGATGCGCCCAAATCTGCGGGGTAACCGAGAGTTCTGTCGGTGTGTATTCTCCCGCCGGTGCGGTTGCGACCTTCTAAAACTGTTACTTTGAAGCCCTGAGATTGAAGTTCGCGAGCGGCGGCTAAACCGGCAATGCCGGCACCTATAACAAGGATACTTGCCTTGCTGGTTTTTGCCGCCCCCTGAGAGCAAGCCCAGGAAAGCGCTGATGCGGCGGCGAAGAGACTGAGATGGAGGAATTGCCGCCGATTGGCGTGGCGGTAGGGGAGCCGGTGAGCAGGAAATTGACAGTGGATATTCATGTGCTTAGCGATGGGGAATCAGCCTGTTTTTGAGACAGTCCTTGCCTGTAGGGGCGGGTTCATCCTAAATGTTTGCTGGTAGGGACAGATATCTGTAAACGCGCCCCTACTTGGAGCTGAATCGCATTTACTAAGAAGCAGGTGAGGCATGTCAAGTGAGCGCCGGCTCTCGGCTGCCGGTTGAATCCCATACCTTGTGGCCCTGATTTGGGGCCAGCCCGCCGTTACAGGAAGATTTGTGTACCATTGGTACACAACTTGGGAAGCCAATGTGTCAAGTGAGCGCCGGCTTTCTTGCCGGTTGAATCCCATCCCTTGTGGCCCAGCTTGGGCGTGAGCCCGCCCCTACAGGAAAATTTGTGTGCCATTGGTACACAAATTCGGAAGCCAATGTGTCAAGTGAGCGCCGGCTGCCGGTCGAATCCCATCCCTTGTGGCCCTGATTTGGGGCCAGCCCGCCGTTACCGGAAGATTTGTGTACCAATGGTACACAAATTGGGAAGCTAATGTGTCAAGTGAGCGCCGGCTGCCGGTCGAATCCCATACCTTGTGGCCCAGCTTGGGGGTGAGCCCGCCCCTACAGGAAGATTTGTGTACCAATGGTACACAACTTGGGAAGCCAATGTGTCAAGTGAGCGCCGGCTGACGGTCGAATCCCATCCCTTGTGGCCCTGATTTGGGGCCAGCCCGCCGTTACAGGAAGAT
>NZ_KB235948.1:3486922-3496374 GCF_000332335.1 Kamptonema formosum PCC 10802
AGAGTGGGGGTGAGCCCGCCCCTACAGGAAGATTTGTGTACCATTGGTACACAACTTGGGAAGCCAATGTGTCAATTGAGCGCCGGCTGCCGGTTGAATCCCATCCCTTGTGGCCCAGAGTGGGGGTGAGCCCCCCCTTACAGGAAGATTTGTGTACCATTGGTACACAACTTGGGAAGCTAATGTGTCAAGTGAGCCCCGGCTCTCGGGTGCCGGTTGAATCCCATCCCTTGTGGCCCAGCTTGGGGGTGAGCCCGCCGTTACAGGAAGATTTGTGTACCATTGGTACACAACTTGGGAAGCCAATGTGTCAAGTGAGCGCCGTCTGCCGGTTGAATCCCATCCCTTGTGGCCCAGAGTGGGGGTGAGCCCCCCCTTACAGGAAGATTTGTGTACCATTGGTACACAACTTGGGAAGCTAATGTGTCAAGTGAGCCCCGGCTCTCGGGTGCCGGTTGAATCCCATCCCTTGTGGCCTAGAGTGGGGGTGAGCCCGCCCTTACAGGAAGATTTGTGTACCATTGGTACACAACTTGGGAAGCCAATGTGTCAAGTGAGCGCCGTCAGCCGGTTGAATCCCATCCCTTGTGGCCCAGAGTGGGGGTGAGCCCCCCCTTACAGGAAGATTTGTGTACCATTGGTACACAACTTGGGAAGCTAATGTGTCAAGTGAGCCCCGGCTCTCGGGTGCCGGTTGAATCCCATCCCTTGTGGCCCAGCTTGGGGGTGAGCCCGCCGTTACAGGAAGATTTGTGTGCCATTGGTACACAACTTGGGAAGCCAATGTGTCAAGTGAGCGCCGTCTGCCGGTTGAATCCCATCCCTTGTGGCTCAGAGTGGGGGTGAGCCCGCCCCTACAGGAAGATTTGTGTACCATTGGTACACAACTTGGGAAGCCAATGTGTCAAGTGAGCGCCGGCTGCCGGTTGAATCCCATCCCTTGTGGCCCAGAGTGGGGGTGAGCCCGCCCCTACAGGAAGATTTGTGTACCATTGGTACACAACTTGGGAAGCCAATGTGTCAAGTGAGCGCCGGCTGCCGGTTGAATCCCATCCCTTGTGGCCCAGAGTGGGGGTGAGCCCCCCCTTACAGGAAGATTTGTGTACCATTGGTACACAACTTGGGAAGCCAATGTGTCAAGTGAGCGCCGGCTGCCGGTTGAATCCCATCCCTTGTGGCCCAGAGTGGGGGTGAGCCCGCCCCTACAGGAAGATTTGTGTACCATTGGTACACAACTTGGGAAGCCAATGTGTCAAGTGAGCCCCGGCTCTCGGGTGCCGGTTGAATCCCATCCCTTGTGGCCCAGCTTGGGGGTGAGCCCGCCCCTACAGGAAGATTTGTGTACCATGGTTCCAGATCCGCGTATTTAGCACTTCTAAATGATAGGTGAAATCCTCTCCCTTTTCTTGTCTTGGCGCTTTTGGCGCTCTGCACTGCGGGAAGCCGCTTGCGCGTTTATGGCGGTTTATTTAAAAATTGTTACAGTCGGCGAGGGAGTCGCCCCCTCCGCCTCTGCTTCAGAACCGGACGTGAAAGTTTCCCTTCATCCGGCTCCTGAGCTAGGTTATCCTTGTCACGGACGCCAAGTAACAACACTTGGCTTTGGTTGTTTGACTTTCACTCCTTGATTCCTGACCGCCTTGATGGCTACTACTCCGTTAGAGGTTTTGCATTCCCCTTTTCGTCTGGGCAGTTACAGACCCAGAGGTTGGCTCACTGTACGCATTAGGTGTATCCCACCATGTTTCAGGTATTAGGCTTATTCAGAGTTATTTGTCCCCCAGCCCTTCACCCAGCCCGCGACCTGTTTGCATATCCTTCGGCTTTCCCGAAGGCATTGGCTTCTGGTCGCATCCTTCCCACTCCTTTCCTGGGTTTTTCCAGATATTGCGTCTTGGTTGACTACCTTTTGGGATGTTCCCGCCAGGAGATCGGATGGGTTACTTCGTTCCGAGCAGCGATTTGATCGAGATTTTAGGGGGGTACTATCCGCCGGGTTTTGGGTATGTTCGCTGGCCGTCTAATGAAAAATAGCTGCCCCCCGTTCCCGTTGCCATTTTGGCCCCTGCCTGTTAGCCTTATTTGGCTGGTTTTGATTTACGACGGTTCAAACGTACCTTTCTCTCGTCCCCATAATCTCTTGCTCGACGGATACCAACTTAGGCTGTCAGCATTGCCGCCTTTCTACCCCGCTTCTCGGATTGACGACCAATCGCTACCGAGGGAGTAGTGCTTTCAAGTGGGCACTTCACCGGGTGGACTTGGCCTGGGGCCTCACCACCATCCCTGCTCAGCTGTCAGGGTTTTTGCGAACCTAGCTAACCGTCCCTGACCATTGCTGGTCATTTAGGTTAAACGAATCGCACTTTCACAACTCAATTATAACCGCTATATTTCAGTCCGATTTGCCAGAAAAGGGTCCCACTTTTGTAAATAGAGCCTGTTGAAGATTGGGAAGCAATATGTCGGGGCGTGCGCCGGAGCACACACCCTACTTATCTAGATTAACCTTGAGTCACCGGCTCTTTAGCCAGAAACTTCTCCAGTTCTGCCAGCGCATCGGCATCAACCTTAGTCTGCATCGGGCAGAATTTAGGGCCGCACATCGAGCAGAATTCAGCGGTTTTGTAAATATCCGCCGGCAGCGTTTCGTCGTGATATTCCCGGGCGCGATCTGGGTCGAGGGCGAGATCGAATTGCCGGTTCCAGTCGAAATTGTAACGGGCGCGGGAGAGTTCGTCATCGCGATCGCGAGCGCCTTGCCGGTGGCGGGCAATGTCCGCTGCGTGCGCCGCAATCTTGTAGGCAATTAGCCCATTGCGCACGTCTTCCGAATTCGGCAGTCCCAGGTGTTCCTTGGGCGTGACATAACACAGCATCGCCGTGCCGTACCAGCCGGCCATTGCCGCCCCGATGGCGGACGTGATATGGTCATAACCGGGCGCAATGTCCGTCACCAGGGGTCCTAGCACATAGAAAGGCGCTTCCGAACACTCCTCCATCTGCTTCTTGACATTGAACTCGATTTGATCCATCGGCACGTGACCTGGGCCTTCCACCATCACCTGCACGTCATGCTCCCACGCCTTGCGAGTCAGTTGCCCCAAAGTCTTGAGTTCGGCGAGTTGCGCTTCGTCCGAGGCGTCGTGGGTGCACCCCGGGCGCAGGGAATCCCCTAAGCTGAAGGAGACATCATATTTTTTAAAGATTTCGATGATGTCCCCGAAGTGGGTGTAGAGGGGATTTTGCTTGTGGTGGTGCAGCATCCACTTAGCGATGATGCCGCCGCCGCGAGAGACGATGCCGGTGAGGCGGGTTTTCACCAAGGGCAGGTATTCAATCAGGATGCCGGCGTGGATTGTCATGTAATCCACTCCCTGCTGGGCGTGCTTCTCAATAACGTGCAGGAAGTCATCCGGCGTCAGGTTTTCCATTCTGCCGTAGACGCTTTCCAGCGCTTGGTACACCGGCACCGTGCCGATGGGAACCGGCGAGGCGTTGATAATCGCGGTGCGGATTTCATCGAGGTTGCCCCCGCCGGTGGACAAGTCCATCACGGTATCCGCCCCGTATTTCACCGACAGCTTCAGCTTCTCGACTTCTCCGTCAATATTCGAGGAGGTGGGAGACGCGCCGATATTGGCGTTCACCTTGCACTTCGAGGCGATGCCGATGCACATCGGTTCCAGGTTGATGTGGTTGATGTTGGCCGGTATAATCATCCGCCCCCGCGCCACTTCTTCGAGAATCAGCTCAGCGGGCAGATTTTCCCGCTTCGCCACATAGTCCATTTCCTCGGTGATGACTCCCTGACGGGCGTAGTGCATTTGAGAGACATTACTCTGCCCGCACCGCTTGGCGACCCATTCTGCTCGCATGTTTGGTTTCCTCGATAAACAGCTTCCCTCCGCCGGCATTACCCGGTGTCAGGTTCTAAGGGTGTGATCTCAGCCCGCCTGTGCGGGCACCCCTAGCTATGTTGAAAGATTGTATCACCTGGCGTGGGCTAGATTGGCTCTGGTTGGTAAAGTTTTATGTAGCGGGGTGGGGCGATGGGGAGTGCCAGCCATATAATGTGTGAGAGTCCAAGTAAAGGCAACGATACAGGATCAGTGCATTTGAGCCAAACGGGGCGTCTATCTAATCATACGGCAGAATGAATTCTGCCGCTATACAAACAAAGCCCGCCTGCGCGGGCTAAGAGTTATTGTTGCTAATTAACCGGCGTAGATATCAGACCTCATCCGGGTTAACCCCTAACTGGCGCAATCGCTCTGCCAGTCGCTCAGCTTGTTGCCGTTCTAACTCAGATCGCTCATCGCCGGTGAGCAAAAGATTGCCTTGACTGTCCCACCAGCGCAACCAAGGGAGTTCCATATTTTCATATCGCCCTTGCCAGATACCTAACTCAACACCCATTGGAGCAATGGGATAGTGACCCCGCTCATTTGCCGGCACTCGCTGATAGCGACCGTCTACGAGATGATAGACTTCCACTTGAGCTGTTTTCACTTCATATATACCATAAAAAGGCACACGAATTGCCCGCTCGTACACCCAGAATTTGCCGGCAATAGGTGTAGTGTCTCGCTCCTCTGAGCCATCCCCCGAGACAAATTCTAGCACAATCAGCGGCGCGATGAATTCCTGCCACAAAACATAGAAACGCCGCACCTGACCGTCCAGCATGGGTGGCACATTGGGGACGTAAAACCAATCGGGTGCCTCAGCGCCTTTTTCTGGCGGGTCAGTCATACGCCAATAGATACCGCAATCTTGACCGATGCAGTATTCTCCGTCAGGATGGATCTGCTGCAATACCTGCCGGATGGAGTTCGTCAAGAGGTTGCTTTGAGGGTGTTCCTGAAAATTTTTCACAAAAGTACCGTCGGAGTCTGGTAGCTGGGTGTGGTCTGGCAGGGTGGTGACGACCTTCGGCGGTGTCGGGGAAATAGAAGTCATAGCAGCTGGCAGATAAGTTTGAGGGGACTTGACTCTATTTTAATTGGCAGGCGCGGGAAGGGGGTTGCCGGCAGCTCACAAGTGTCGGTTTTTTGCACAGGGTGGCGGTCGGGGGGGATTGGTGTTAAGTCAAAGACAATAATGAACCGCCAAGACGCAGAGAGCGCCAAGAAAGAAGAGGGAGTTGCCCACGGAAAAACGCCATTTCAGCCAAGGTTTGTAAAATACTTGCACCTGTGAGTTTGCCGGTAGGGGGGCAGACCCACCGGCATTGAGAGGGGTAACAATCAGTTAGATTGCAGGCGTTTGGAAACCCAGCTAATTATCCCGCTCAGAATTGCGCCGGCCATGAGAATGCCAATTGCCGGCGTAAACACCGGCTCCCAAAGCTTGTACCACAAATCGAGTCCGAGACTCACGTTTGCCGCTCGACCGGCAACAGCAACCGCAAGCCACGCGAAACTAAATAGCACCAGGAACACATCCGCCATTAAAAACAGATTTAGCCACTCGATCAGTCTATCTTTCATCCTTTTCAGAACTCACTTCACATCAATAAAACCCCACCGGCAGCCATCCCAATTGACCGCCGGCGGGGATTTGCGCAGTTGGTGCGCCCTTAGTATCGCCGGCGCTCCAGAGGTGCCGGCGATGGCTTCCATCACGCGCCTCTGAGCAATCTCGCCATACTGCGCGGATGGGCGCTCGCCCAGAGGTTAATGGCCAAACAGGTGCTTGCCAGAGACAGCAAAATGTAGGTGGGAGCCATAATCACCCCAACGCTCAGCCAAGTATATACGTGAAATACCATCACTGCCGCCAGGATGCAAGCAAATCCAGCCGCTCGCCACACCTGAACTTGAGGGCGGCGCAGTGCGGTGAGAATAATGGTTCCCAATGTTACCAGCAAATTGGCAGGCACCAGAAACGCACAAATGGCGATGCAGTGGGTGCGGGAAAATTCGGACAGGGTATGTAAATCAAACACGATCATTGCAATTTAAAGTGTGGTTTTCACGATTTGCAGGAAGTCGCTGTCGCTAGTCTAGCGCTCGGGAGCATCCCGGTTGTGCGAAGAAGCCCAAATGAATGCGACAATGATTTCAGCAGGTTGCAGGAGGAGAAGATTTTTAGGCCAGCCAATCCTGGCAATGGGATTGAAACTAGCGCTCAACCCCTATCACCCCGCCACCGGCACCCCCGACAGCCCGCAGGATTTCCCCCTTAATCTGCAGGTGCTTTCTTAACCCAGCCTGCAGTAGGCTAAAGTAATCCCTGTAAGTTACATCTAAAAATCTCAATGGAAAACACTCAGTCGCTGGATTGGATTGCAGGCGGGCTGGCCATCGCCATTATCATCGGGGCGCTGCTGATGATGTTCAGCAACATTTGGACGATGGGCAAAAAATAAAGGCCACCCTGTGGGCCCCCGGATCCCCCGCAGCGGACACCGGCACGCCTCAGGGTACAGCCGGTGAGGATTCGATACGATCGAGTTGTTTTCCTTCTGTGAGCTTGGATCGCATGCAAACTACCAAGTTGCACCGGCAGCTGGTCGCCGGTGTGGCCCTATCCTTGGCCCTAGCGCCCGCCGGCGGGCCCGCCGCACAGGCGAAGGACGATTGTGTCGCGCCAAATAGGGGCGGGTTTACAGATATCCTTCCCTACCAGCAAACATTTTGGGTGAACCCGCCCCTACAGATCAGCACCGGCTCCTTGACGATGGCGCAAGAGTATTTCAGATATCTCAGCAGGCGATTTAATACATATTGTTTGCCTATATACAAGATGGGAATTTTTTGCTATCATCGGAATTGCATAATCTATAAACAGTTTCCATCAAATGAAACCTAAAATTAAAGATACCGCCGCGTGGCAGCAAGCTGAATTGCTGATGCAGCCGGCTCTCATCCGCCTGATCGACAATATCCGCAAACAGCTGGAAGACTCCCTCTGGCAAGGCACCTATCAGGAAGTGCAAACCCCCTATCCGGGCTATCTCCTCCGCCTGCAGCATCAAGACCAAGAATTCACCTTTGACCTCTGGGATTTGTGCTACCAGATATGCTTTAGCAACTACAGACCTTCCCACGCCGACTCAGAAAGCGTGGACGTTGACATCGATACCAGTCTTATCGATGAAACCGGCGATGTCGATTGGAACCACCTCGATGCTAAGACGAAACAGCTTGTAGCGCAGATCTTTGCCGGTTTGCCCGCGACTTAAAGATGCTGTTGGCCAATTCCTGAACCGTTACACCCCACATTCGACCGCGCACGCCTCTTATATCATATCCGGTCAATTGCCCCTAATTAATTTTCCCATCCCTATTCCTCTTTCTTCTTCCGTCTTGGCGTCCTTGGCGTCTTGGCGGTTCATTATTAACACCCCCGATCAATTCGCTAACAGTCTCATTAAATCGAACCCCTCCTCTTTCCGTATAAGAACTTGCTGTTTTCCGTTCCGCTCTCCCCCACGGAGAGCGCCACCGCAGCGATACTCCTGCGGAGCCGCTGACAAGCCAGCCGGCCTCACGATCGATCCCTCCGTGTCTTCCCTCTGCGCCTCTGCTAACCTCCCCTGTCAGAGGTGAGGGAAGTCAGGCTACCATTATTGAGCAGTGCCCCACCCTTGAGCCAACATTAAGATAGTGACTATGGAAGAGAGCGCGCAGCACCCAGCCTCCGAACTGGGGAAGGAATCGAACGGAAACGAAGCTGCAGCACTTGGCGCAGCGCGACAGAGTGCAGCCGTGGCGAACCGCTCGCACTGGGGGCGAATCCTGGTTTCCGATGCGGACCGCCTTCGCTTCTTGCACAACCAAAGCACCAACGACTTCAACAGCCTCAAACCAGGACAGGGTTGCGACACCGTGTTCGTAACCTCGACAGCTCGCACGATTGACCTGGCGACTGCTTACATCACAGAAGACACCGTGCTGCTGCTCGTCTCGCCGAACCGCCGGCAGCAATTAATCCAGTGGCTGGATAAATATATCTTTTTTGCCGACAGGGTGCAGCTGAGAGATATCACCGGCGAAACCGCTGCATTCAGCTTAATTGGGCCAGAAAGTCACGCATTGCTGGAGAAACTCGGCGCTATGGAAATGGTGGGGAAACCCGATGGGAGCCATCAGTTATTTAACATTGCCGGTGCGGAAGTTCGGGTTGCTGTCGGGAATGGCTTGGGGATAGCCGGCTACACGTTAATTGTGCCTAGGTTAAGCGCGGAAACCCTTTGGAATAGTATCACAGCAGCCGGTGCGACACCCCTGAGCGAGCGAGGCTGGGAGCAGTTAAGAATCGAGCAAGGAAGACCGGCACCCGACTTGGAACTCACGGAGGATTACAACCCCCTGGAAGCGCGGCTCTCGCACACGATTTCTTATAGCAAAGGCTGTTACATCGGTCAAGAGACAATTGCCCGATTGAACACTTATAAAGGCGTCAAGCAACACCTCTGGGGGGTGCGCCTGAGCGCACCCGCTTCCCCCGGAACGGTTGTGACCGTCGGGGAGGAGAAAGTTGGAAAGCTAACAAGTTATACGGAAACCGAGCGAGGACCCTTTGGTTTGGCGTATATTCGCACGAAGGCGGGGGGTGCCGGTTTGCAAGTGCGGGTGGGAGAAGTGCAGGGTGAGACCGTTGATGTTCCCTTCTTGGAACCGCCGGTTGAATAAAAATAAATCCGGTTAATTACTTTTTTCTTGGCCTTGAGCGCTGCCCTAACGCGCCGGCGGGCTTTCCCCTCATTCTTCGGGCGGGAGCGGGGAACGCACATCCGCAATTAAGCCAATGCCCCACTCCCGCCGCAATACCCAATGCCCAAGTCTCACCTGTGCCCCCTAGCTGGGATGGAACTTGTGATAGAGCATTGCCTTTACCGGCTCACCCCCGACGAGGTGTCGCCTCACAACCGCCGGCACCTCGTTGGGGTGAACGCGGCTGTACCAAACCTCGTCTGGCTGCACCAGCACCATCGGCCCCTCCCCGCACTGTCCCAGGCAAGAGCTGCCGGTGACTGTCACACCGGCAGCGGGGTGAGCTTGAAAAGCCGCAAGAACCTTCGCAGCACCCAGCTTGCGGCAGCTGCGGTGCTGGCAGATGAGGACACGTCCAGGAGATGCCAAGGGATATGCTGTGATAACTGGTACAGATTGTATCCCTCTTTTGTCACTCTAGGCAGAAGAAAAGTAATATTGCCACTGCTGACCGTTTACGGAAATAGCCGGTGGAAAGAAATTCATTAGAGAAATTAAGCGAGTCAAGCCTAAAGTTAACTGAGGGATAGGGAAAACCTTTAACCAAGTCTTGATAAGATTAAAACAGACTAGAGGGAGAAGAATTAAGCGCAGATTGTTCAAAAGATTTTTCCAGCCTTCTTTTTCGTCCCATTGCTGATGTTGAGGAAATCTTTGGTGAACAGGACTTGGGGGATTCAGGCAAAACCTCGACCCTTTTTGACTAGAGGCAGCATAAAGACTGACCAT
>NZ_KB235948.1:3496474-3509386 GCF_000332335.1 Kamptonema formosum PCC 10802
GGGGGCGCAATACTCATCGATAAAATTGACGGTCGGTCGGGCAGCTCGGGGCTTAACCATATGCAGCACAAGGGTTTGAACGCTCTTCTCTTATTATACTCTTTCCAGAGTGACAAAAGAGGGGGATATCAGTATGCACTTAGGTTAGGACAGTAGGACAGGCGAGACGCCTGTCCTAAGCCTTTTGTCCCTACGCCATTGATGTCTTAACCAATATGACTACTGCTAGATCGGGAAACACAACGATTTCCCGGATTGGCAGGAGGTGACTGATAACGTTATAATTCACATCCCCAAAAGCACACGAGAAAAAATGTGAGGGGCGAGGGGTGAAATCTATTTCGGCCTTCGCCGTTGAGCCTTCACCCAACATCGCTTCAGGTTTCTTCCGCCTGGGCCTTATCCACGCAAACCCGCAACTTTTCCGCCAGAAAGCGGACATAGGGTTCTAAAATCAGAGTTTTGTGGTGTCCGGGAACCTCCACAACCTCCACCCCACCGGCAGCCAGCTCCTCCCAACCGAGAAAGGGTTCGTAATACTTGCGAGTGGGCCTTTCGATAGAGCGGAAAAGAGTCACCCGCCCCGGGTAAACTTGGGGCACATAATTTCTCACAGCTTGCCGGTTGGCTTCTTCTACGAGTCGGAAGGTTTCGGGGATGAGATCCGGACTGGGATGCCCGGACCACAAGGAGAACTTGTCAGTCCACTTCTGGCGCATTCCGTCAATCTTCCACCTCACCCGATCTGTGAGGTAGCTCAGCCGCTCTGTTGGTTTCAGCCGTGAGAGGTTCAGCTTGTGAATGTAGATCTGGTAGCGCAAGGGAGGGGTTTCCCTGTTAAACAGCATGGGGCTGAAGGTATCAAACAGCGCCAGCAGAGCGGCACGCTCACCCGCTTTGGCCAGCTGTTGGGCGATCTCGAAAGCCACGATGCCGCCAAGGGAGTGGCCGGCGAGAAAATAGGGCCCGTGAGGCTGGACAGTGCGGATCTCTTGGATGTAGTCAGCCGCCATGTCTTCAACCCGCGTGTGCGGTTCCTCCTGGGCATCCAAACCCCGCGCTTGCAGCCCGTAAACCGGCTGGTCTTCCCCCAGATAGGACGCCACATTCTGGTACGAGAAAACGTTGCCCCCTATGGCGTGTATGCAAAATAAAGGTGTTTTAATAGAGCCGGTTTGAATTGGCACCAGAGACTTCCAAGGCGGCAACGGCACATCTTTGCGCAGAAGATTTGCCAGTTTCTCAACTGTTGGCGCAGCAAATAGGGTCGCCAGGGGAAGCGCTTTACCCAAAGACTCCAGGATTTGAGCGAACAGCTTCACGGCTAGCAGCGAGTGCCCTCCCAAATCGAAGAAGTTGTCAGTCACGCTGATGGGGCTTACGCCTAAAACCTTCTCCCAAATCTCGGTCAGGTGGCGCTCGAGCACATCTTTGGGTGCGGCACCGGCAGCTTGCCGGTCGGCGCTACCTTTGACGGTCACTGGTTCGGGCACCGGCAGCGCCCACCGGTCTAGTTTGCCATTGGGCGTCAGCGGTAAAGCGTCCAGCATCACAAAGGCAGAGGGCACCATGTAGTCAGGCAGTTTCTCCTGCAGGAAGCTGCGCAGGGGAGGACTCAGGTCGGCTGCCATCTCCGGATTGGGGACGACATAAGCGACCAGGCGCTTTTCACCGGGTACGTCCTCGCGGGTGACAGCCGCACACTGCAACACAGCCGGGTGAAGAGCCAAAGCCCCCTCGATTTCCCCGAGCTCAATGCGGAAGCCACGGATTTTCACCTGAGAGTCGGCGCGACCGGCAATCGCAACAGTACCGTCGGGATTGTACCGGCCAAGATCCCCCGTTTTGTAAAGCCGGTCGTCAGGATGTACCGTCAATTCAGCCGGCGGCGGGAAAATATTGCTGCCAGGAAATCTTTGGAAACGCGATTGCAAAAGTTCATCATCCCCGAGATATCCTTTGGCTAAGTAGGGAGTGCGAATATAAATCTCTCCCAGTTCCCCAATCCCAGCCAACTGCCCTGAGGCGTTTAAAACCAGTAATTGAACGTCTCTAATTCCAGTGCCTACGGGAATTCGATTTTCAAAAGAGGAATCTTCTTTTCTCTCGTATTCCGGCACTTCCGAACTCCCGTCCTTCCCCGCTTCTTGGTGGGGGACGATATAGTAGCCCATCGCCTGAGGGGTTTCGGTGGCTCCATAGAAATTAACGCAGGTGGCGTTGGGAGCTAATTTTCGCATCCGGGCAACATCGCGGCGCGTTAACACATCTCCGCCAAAGAAAGCATAGCGAAGATGGGCGCTCTTTGCGGGGCGCTTCTCCTGCTCTGGCGCGGAGAACGACGCTGTCGCCTCCTGCTTGCGCTGAGCGGCACTGGTGTGCTGAACGCCTGTGGGGGCTCCGCGTTCGCCAGCCCCTGCGCCAAAGCTCAAAAGCTGTCCCATTGCCGGTGTCAGGTGAGCGACGCTAACCTGCATCTGCTTCATCCAGTCGAGCAGCCAGCCGGGAGTTCCTATGCTGTCTGGATCGGGGATGAGCAATGTGCCGCCGGCACACAGCGGCGTGAGGATATCCCGCAGCAAAGGATCGTGAGAGAGCCCTGACAGCATGCTGAACCGGTCTGACTCATTGAGATTAAACGTCTGTATGTGCCACTGCAAGAAATGGGAAATCGGTCTGTGGGTTCCTAAAATTCCTTTTGGCTTGCCGGTGGAGCCGGAGGTAAAGGCAATATAAGCTAGGTCATCGGGGTCAACTGTTATGTCTGGGGTTTCAGTAGAATAGTCTCTCAACAGGTTGTGGCAAACTGCTGCCTTTTGGGGGAGCGCCAGCTGGCAGCTCCATGAGGAAGAGGCTACAAATTCTTCTAAGGCTGGTGAGAGTGGGCCAGACGCTTCCATCTGGAGCCAGCCTTTCGGGCTAGCGGCTTCCAAGCAATTGATTAAACGCTCAGCGGGATAATTTGCGTCCAGGATCGTGAAGGCGGCACCGGCTTTGAGAATGCCGAGAACCGCCACAACAAGCAGGGCGCTGCGGTGCGCGTAAATAGCAACCGCGTCGCCACAGCCGATGCCGTGCGACTGCAGGTAATGGGCAATTTGATTGCTTATAGCATCAAGTTGCCAATAGGTCAATACTTGTGTTTTGTCCGCAACTGCCAAGCGTTCCCCAAGCAGCTTCGCCTGTTGGGAGACCCGCGCGTGAGCGGGCTCAAACCATTCAGAAACAAGGGGTTGAGCCGGATCGGGCAACAGGCATGCAGCTGGGGGAGTTAGCAGAGAGAAATGAGCGATTTTTTCATCGGGGTTTTTAACGATTTGAGCCAGCAGCATGGAGAATTGCGCCAGCATATCGGCCATGCGAGCCGGTTCAAACAAATCGGCACTGTAAACAAATTCCAGCTCGATTCCCTCTTTTTTTTCTCGAGCGTACAGCGTTAAGTCGAACTTGGAATCCTGTTCGGGGCGCGGCAAGGTTTCTGCGGTAATGCCGGCCATTTCGATGCGCCCTTGCGCCGAGGGGCCTTCCAAGTTGACCAGGTTAAAAAACACTTGGAACAGCGGCGTGCGGCTCAAATCCCGCTGGGGCTGGAGTTCCTCCACCAGCTTCTCGAAGGGCATGTCTTGGTGGGCAAAAGCCCCGAGGGCCACCTGGCGGGCACGGCCCAGCAGTGAGCGAAAGCTGGGATTTCCCCCGAGATTGGTGCGCAAAACCAGCGTGTTGATGAAAAATCCAATCAGCGGCTCGATTTCAGCCCGGTTGCGACCGGCACTCGGAGAGCCGACAATAATATCTTCCTGCCCGGTATGCCGGTAGAGCAAGGTTTGGAAGGCCGCCAGCAGGGTCATGAACAGAGTGGCACCACACTCGCGCGACAGGGCTTTGAGGGAGGAGCTCAGCTTTTCAGACAGCATCAGAGAGTGGCGGGAGCCCCTTCCTTTGAGGACAGCCGGTCGGGGGCGCGAGGCCGGCAGTTCCAGCACTAGGCTAGCGCCCGCCAGCTGCTCTTTCCAGTAGGAAAGCAGCGACTCCAGCTGGGAAGCCTTGCCATCGCCCCCCCCGGTGAGCCACTGGCGCTGCCACACGGCAAAGTCGGCGTACTGTATTGGCAGGTCGGGAAGGGGAGAGGGAGTGCCGGCGCAGTAAGCTTCATAAAGTGCCGCCATCTCTCGAACCAGCACCTGACTCGACCAACCGTCGCTAACCGTGTGATGGGCGACTAGCAGCAGTGCGCTTGTCTGTTCGCCCAGCTGAAACAGAGTTGCCCTGATCAGGGGCCCTTTCCTCAGGTCAAAAGGCTGGTGGGCCTTTTGGGCGGACAGCTGCCAAAACTCAGACTCTCGCCTGTATTCGGGAATATGTCTGAGGTCTGCTATCTCGAGAGTGAGAGAGTTGGGCACTGGGCATTGGGCATTGGGTATTGGGGATTGCTGATTTCTCTCGTTTCGTAAATCTTCCCCATCCCCGGTGTTTGCTGCCCCATGCCCTATGCCCGATGCGCATTCGTCAAAGTTGTGGATGATTTGAACCGGCTCCCCTCCCACAGTGGCGAAGGTCGTCCGCAGGATTTCGTGCCGGCGCACAATTTCATTGAGGCTTGCCCCCAAAGCCGGCACATTCAGCACCCCCTGAAGGCGGAGGGCAGTTGTTTCATTGTATGTAGAATTTCCCGGTTCCAATTGGTCGAGAAACCACAGCCGCTGCTGGGCAAACGAAAGGGGGAAACACGCTCGCCCTCTCTCCCGAGGGATTCTTTGTATTTTTGCGACATTCAGTCCCTTTTCCTGTAGCAGCAACTCAAAAAGCGCCCGCTTTGTGGGAGAAAGAGCGGCAATATCTTTGATAGACTCACCCATCTTGAACCTTTTTTATATCACTATTTTACCAACCATAAATGCCCCCTAATCTTTATTTTGTATTTTAGATAAAATCTAAAATACAAAATTCAAAATCCCAAATCCAAAATCCAAAATTGTTCAAAATTCCTTTATGGCCAGTCTTTGACCTTGAGATCGCAATTTCTTGGCGACTTCGACCATATCGGGCCACCAGCACAGCAGCTGGCCAAATTTGAGAACTAAGCGCTGGGCGAGTTCCCGGGCTTCGCTGGTGCTGCGTCCAGCCAGCAGGTCAAGGGGAACGAAATAATCGTCTCTTGTGAGAGATTGGCACAAAATATCCAGGTATTTTTTGACATCATTGGCCCAAAATGCCGGTGATTCCTGACACTGCTGCAGCTGTTCTTCCGCTTGGGAGATAAACGAGCTGCTGGTGCGCCACACTTGCAGCCGCACAAATTCTTCAAAGTCGGCTTTTGGGAGGGACCCCAATTCAGTCAAGTGGGTGCCGAGGGCGCGAAGTCTCTGTTTTGCGCCGGTCTGGCCCGGCCCGAAGGAGCAGGATTTGACGCACTCTACAATTAGTTTAGCTGTGTCAAAGCCGGAGGCGGTTCTGAAGATTTCACCGGGCCAGAATTTTCGCGTTTCCACCGGCTCGTGCAGCAGGGCCCACGGCAGGTGGCCAAAGCAGGCGTCCGGGAAGCACTGGCCCAGGGTGGTGGCAAAGATTAAATCCTGCCCCCGTCTCACCGGCATCGACGGTGGCAGCAGAATGCGATTGTCCAGCCCCACAAAGGTATTCATGCAGAAGGTTTCGTCGCTAATGGTGGGGCGACTCACCACTCGCAAGATGTTGCGGCTGGTTGTGGCAGCGCGGTAGTCGGATTCGGACCTGACTAATCGCTCGCGGGAGCTGCCGGTGAGCAGAAGGTAGCCAAAGGGAGCAACCCAGTAGCCAAAGGGCGCACCCCAAGCGCAATCCCCTATCAAACCGTTGAATGTCACCAGCACTCTGCCGGTACCGGTTTGCAACCGGCGCTGCAAGGGAGTGTCCGCACGGTTGAAGTCGCTGGCCCATAACGTTATGGGCTGCTGTTTTCCCCCAAACGTGGCAGCAATCGCACCGGCAGTTTTTCCCAGCATCAGCTCGTGGAGGGCGAGGTTATCGTCTTCCGCGAAGGAAACCGATTCCAGGGCTGTTTGGCGGTTGGGGAAAACCCAGAGATCCGCTGCAGAGTAACCGGCACTGAACGTCAAGCCGTTGCTTAACTCTGGAGACGGCACAAGGCGGCACAGGGTGTCGTCATCGGCGGTGAAGATGGCGTCGCCAGCGCTGTGCAGCTGCATGGCGTTGCGGTTCGCGCCATAAGAATAGCCTGTACTCTCCACATCGAACAGAGCAAAGTTAACAACTTCTGCCGGCAAGCCTCCCTTTTCAATCAGCGCTTTGGCATACGTCATCTTTTCCTCCTTTCCGGCATAGAAAATCTCTACGCCATATTCAGCCGCAAGCTCGCGCAGCAGTCGCCTGTAGCTTTCTCGCGTTTGCGGGCTGGCCGAATCGTCCATCACCACAAAGTCATTGGTCCTGCCGTATTGCTTGCTGTTTTCGATGTAGCTCGTCAGGCTGCGCTTCAATCCCTCTAGCCGGTTGCAGGTGAGTATCCCAACTGAGGCGATAGAGCAGCCTAATGCCTGCAATGCGTCTTTTGGGGCCGGTTCGTCCGAGATGTTTCCTTCACAACGAAGAGTGTTTGTCAACCCGCCCCCACTCCCACCTGAGAAGAGCAGCTGCTCCTGGGAAATCAGAAAGCCGGCCTCAACCAGCCTTGTCAGTTGACTTTTTATCGCTTCTATGCTATCATGTTGCAGATTTCGAGCGAGTCCGATATCCGCTGCGTGCTGGTCGAGGGTTTTGAACTGCCTGCACAGCGACAGGAGTTCTCCGACATCGGCGCTTAAAATTTGACTGCAGCGGCTGGTTCTGGAGTAAACCAACTCGGAATTCTGGCGGATTGGCACTCGCTCAATATCGCCGGTGCGGTAATAAGTTTTCGGCGCGACCGCATCTGTTGAGTGCGGCCCAGAAAGGGATAGAATCGGTGAGCCCTCAACGCCGAGGGCGGCAGGGGCCACCGGTTCAGACGGCAGTGCCGGCATCTCCCCCCCGCTCGGTTCGGGCGGGAGTTCCGGCTCGGGAGCCGCAACGGCAGACGCGCCAGCGCCCTCAACCGCCGCACTCGGTACTGCCGGTGCTAACTTCTGCTCGAGCCGTGCTCTAGCTTCCTGTTCTGTGAGCTGGCTGACCATTATCAGCAGCTCGGCCACAGTATTAGCGTGCCGTAGCCCGCTCTCACCTCGCTCAAGTCTATCGGCGATTCCGGCCACAGTCGGCGCTTCAAAGAAACTCTGCATTGACAGCTCCGCCTGAAAAGTTTCTCGCACCCTGGAAATCAGCTGGGTGAGCAGCAGGGAGTGTCCGCCCAACTCGAAGAAATTGTCCTCAATTCCCACCCGCTCAACGCCGAGAACCGCTGCCCAGGTGCTGGCCAGCACTCGCTCAACCGGCGTCCGGGGTGCGCTGTCGCCGCATTGCCGGTCTGCCGCCCCTGCTAGTTCCTGTCTTTTCTGGCGCTTTTGCGTAGGCGCTTTGCGCCGTGCGCTCTTAGCGCATTCAATCGCCCCGAGAATCTGTTCGGGATCGAACAGTTCTGTGGCAATCCGAATCAGTGTTCGCGGATTGAGGTGGAAGGTGCCGGCATTGGAGGATTTATTCTCCCCCCTCCCTTCAGCCCTCTCCCCCCAGGGGGGAGGGGGGGCGGGGATTTCGACCCCCTGAATCCCATCGAGCGCAAAAGACTCCTCTGGAGACGCCGGGGGTTCTGCGGGGGGAGACGCCTCAACAGAGGCGAAGGGATTCTGCTCCTTCCCCCCAGACCCCTCCTCCGGGGGGGAAGGCGGAGGGGTCTGAGCGAGAGCGCCGGCGGGCTTGTAGCGGGCGGTTGCGGCAACTTCTGCGGGGAGCCGGTAGCGGAAGTTCCCATCCGTGGGCCCGCTCAAAGCGCTATTTGGGGTGTTCTCTTTTTGGGTTGCCTTTTTGGGCGCGGCCACACTTTCGAGAAAATTGAGCGCCGGCTGATTTTTCTGGGTGGGAATGTAAGAAAGTTCCACATGGCCCAGTCCGCGTTCAAGAGCGATTTCTCCCAGTTTTGCCAGCATCCGGTGCTCGACACCCCTGCCCAAGGCGCGGCAGCTGAGCAGGAATGTGTCTGCAATAATGGCGTCTGAGTCAGCTAAGAAAATTATTGCTCCGACTAAACCATAATCACCAAATCTGTCTTTTACGTTGCATGTGATGCACTCTAATCCGGACTGGCTGAGCTGCTGAATTTCGCTTTCTGAACGCCTGACAGCCGTAAAGTTAAACTGGTTGGTTCGCAGCGTCAGCTGGGACACCCTCGCTATCTGATGCGGTTCCATCGGTGCGATTTGAATCTTTAAGTTAAGGCTCTCCAGGAAACTTTCCAGAGTGGGCGCTTCGGATAGCAATTTTTCGCGCTGTGCGTTCTGCTGGTAGTGAGCTGTGCGCTTTTTGTCTTCTTCGGTGACTTTTAAATGGTCGAAGGCCCAGACGTGCTGGAGGAATCTGGGGATCTCTTCTGGAGAAGCCGGCAGCTGTAGGGTGAGGACTTCCGGACAGTTGGCTTGCACTTCGGCGCACTCAATGGGGCTGTCATCGATTAAGATAAAGCTGTCGGGACCGAGATTTAGTTCCGCAGCTAGGGATTTGATGTTTTCTGACTTGGGCTGCCAGTTGATGCGCCAAGATACGAGGTGTTCGCGCTTGAGGGGCATTTCCCTACGCCGCTCAAACACCTCGAAGACATCTGGCTCGCTGTTTTTGCTGCACAGGCAGACAGCAAAGCCGGCGTCGCGCTGCGCTACCATGAATTCTTGCAGAGCTTGGCGGGGCGGGTCGATTTCTATCCCGGTTGCGCCATCTTCTCCGCAGACGCCCTTCCACAAGGTTCCGTCGCAGTCGAGCAAAATAACTTTGTGCGGCGGTGCCAGCAGGCGAGCGATTTTTCGGGCAATCGAGGTTCCGAGTGCGGTGAAGTATGCCGGCGTGTATGGGATGTGACCTAGCTCATCTGTATGTGGGTCGTAGTATTGGGCCACTGGATAGCTGGCTGCCACTTCCTCGGCTGTCACTAGGTGCGTGCCGGTGAGGCTGTCTAATTCTAACTTCACCCGTTCCTGCATCTGCTGGAAGAACGCTTGCCGGTTGGCGTCAGCCGCAGCAGCGGGGGAAGGCGGGCACAAGCAGACGATCTGGGGCGTTGCCGAAATTTGAGCCCGGGACTTCAAAGCCCTCAAAAAGTCTCGCAGGTTACTTTCTATGCGGTGTTTCACTGCGGGCTGCAGGGGCTGCCCCACAGCAGCCCTTTCCTCATGGCGCTCCCAGTCCTCCATTCGCAGCAAGATCGCATTGATGCCATTCTGGTTGTGCGAGAGCAGGCTGCTCGGATCGAGCAGTTGCTGGAAGACTTGGCTGTAGGGGGCGAACTCTATTTTGCAGGGGATATCGAGTTCAGAGAGCCAAAAGCTGAGAGATTCCTCCACCGGCTCCGCTGTGAATGTAGCTGCGATGGCGACTGTTATCCGTGAAATTACGGTTGACTTTTCCCTCTCTTCTAATTGCATTGGTCTGTGCTACCCCCTATTTAGGTTAATTCTGCCCTACTGGTGAGTTCTCCGTGGGTGCGCTTTTGAGCTTCTGGCGCAAAGCGCCTACGGCATTGCGCTATCCGAGAGCCGTGCCGGCGTCGGGCAATCACGGGAATTATTCCCTCTTCCGCTTTCTGTTTTCTGTCTTCTTATAGAGTTTACCCTGCCCTAGGGGAGATGACCACCTGGCCATCTTGTTTCCGTCCCGCTACCCGGATTCAGCTTTCGCAGGGTGCGTTCCTCTGTAGCACCGGCACGGTGAGATAAATGGATGGTGCGCAACGCACCCTACTGTTGCGTTCCTCTGTAGCACGCACCATAAATTTGTGGGTAAATGGATGATGCAGAGCTACCCTTACCGCTGGCTGCCCCGATGTTTGGGTTAATGGATGGTGCGGAACACACCCTAGGGCTCTACCTGGAAACTTTCAGGATGTGATGCCGGGCACGTTCTGTATTTTTTCAGCTGAAGTTTCTTGTAAGCCGGCTGTTTTTGAGAGAATTTGCCGTGCCGGTTGCTTGTTCGGGGGAGGTGGTTGTAAAATGGGGTACAGGCGGTTATGGAGCAAGCGTTTCAGCCGACGCTCCCTGTCCCAACCTTTGATGCCGTAAGGCGTTGAGCACTTTATGGCTAATTACAAGTTGGTGGAGTGTGTCCGAAGCTTTGATGCCGTAAGGCGTTGAACACACTGCAATTAGGCTATGAGCACAAGGGATTAAGCTGTTCGGCTTGTAATCTACTTGTCCCTTGAGAGTCGGCAGAGCCGATAGAACGGCCTTTCCAGCTCACGCTCGGAAGGAGGGGATAGAGATGTAAGCGTGCAAATTCAATGCGCAACAGCTTGTCAGCCGGCATTCCCTATAACTGGCTCTCTTTTCCACCGGCAGCCTCTCCAAGCACGCCTTCAACTTTTGAGCCAGAACCCGGACATAGGATTCAAAAATCAAGGGAACATACCTCGACTGTTTTGTCAAGTCATCGGCGAGCTTTGTCCGTGGCAGAGAGATTGGACTGTTGTCAAAAAAATTTAGATGCGTTTGCCCTGGGGGGAATGGAGTGCAAATTAAAATTTTTGCCACCTGGATATGTTCTGCAGTTCTCAATAATTTGTGCGCGGAAGTGGCGGTCGCCCTGAATCAGCCGATGGAACGGATTTCAGTGGAAATAGCATTTAGATATTTGTCTCATTTTTGCCAAGCTTTGAGGCGAGTCTAAAACACCGATATAGGGACTTTTAAAATATCTAATTTTAAGCTTGTGAATCTATGTAAAGCTGTGAAAAAGCGGCATAAATACTCTGCCGCAGTCACTCTATAAATCTGGGCCTATTTTGGTTAAGTTGACCCCCAATGCTTCCAGGTGGCGCTCCTCAACTGGCTATTGGGAGATGGCAAATTTTTTCGAGTTATAGCAGTAGCCACTTGGGTTAGTTAATTATAGAATTAACTGTTTATTTTAGGATATTCTGGTTCCCCTGATCTTCTGCTCCCCTGCTCCCGAAGCTCCTATTGTCCTAACCAATATGGCTACTGCTATATAAGTAGATTTACTTCAAAAGACGGATCTGAAAAAAAGTGAAAATATTCATCTCACCTAGCTGTCTTTTAAAGTCTGCCTCAACCGGCCAAAATCAGGCGTGCCGGCGCGGACAGACCGATAGCAGCTCCTGCGAACCTGTCTAGCTTGACTGGGGTCTGGGTTCTGGGAAATGTTTGCGGGTGAAAAATACACGATCTATGCTTGTTTTTAATTTGCATAATTAATGAGCGTAATGAGTATTTATTTTTTGACAAAACTTTAGCTTGGTGCATAAAAATTTTGGCAAAATTAAGGATATTTTGTTGGCTCAATAATTGAATTATTTAATCTAAATTAGCGCCAAAAACATGGGGCTTATAGGATGAATTTATATTGCTCTCACCCACTCCCTCTACCAACGGCTTTTTAAAAGTTTCTGTAAAGCTGCGGTTTCGATCAACAGCAGCGCTATGCTATTATCTAAATTTCCAGGTTTTCGCCTGCTTAAATATTAAAATATAATTGAAAAAATAGGGGCGCGAAAATTTGTGTGCTTAGGTAAGCAAGACTGGGAAAGAAAAGGCTAACCGGCCAAAGTATAGCAAGGTTCACCCCAGGGATTTCCAGCGAGCGGGAAGGGGTTTTAGGGATCGGGGGGTCAGGTGTTAGGTGTTAGCTTTAAGGAGGTAGGGTGATAATTGACCCAATGCCTAATGGCCCAGTGCCCAATGCTCAATACCCAATGCCCAATGACCCAATGCCCAATGACCCATCGCCTACTGCCCCAATGCCCCTGTCTTCAGATGAAGTCCACATCTGGCAGGCTTCCCTGGACTTGCCGGCAGGACTCCTGGCGCAATTGAGAGCGACGCTTTCGCCAGACGAGCAGCGCAGAGCTGACCGGTTTCACTTTGAGCGCGACCGGCACCGCTTTGCTGCCGGTCGTGGTATCCTCAGAAATATCCTCAGCCGCTACTCTGGCATCGAGCCGGCGCTTCTGGAGTTTAACTACAGCCCGCGCGGCAAACCGGCTTTGCGCTCTGACAGTGCCGGTGGCAATCTAAACTTTAATCTGTCTCACTCCGGGGGGCTCGCCCTTTATGCCGTAACTCGCCACCGGCAGATTGGCATCGACTTGGAGATGCTTCGCCCGATGCCCGACGCTGAGAAAATCGCCGAACGCTTTTTTTCCCCCCTTGAATCTGCTGTCCTTCGCAACCTCCCCGCTACCGACAAGCAAGAGGCGTTTTTCCTCTGCTGGACTCGCAAGGAAGCCTATCTCAAAGCGGTGGGCCAAGGACTGACCGGCTTGGATGACGTTGTAGTCTCCCTGACTCCCGGCGAACCGGCCAAAATTCTCAGCATCTCTGGCGATATTAAAGAACCTAGCCGGTGGTCACTGCAACACCTCACACCAGCTCCTGGCTGTGTGGGGGCTGTGGCGGTAGAAGTACACGGCTTTTCTCTGTCATGCTGGGAGTGGGAATTTCAGACCAATGGGTTTCAAAATGGCTGAGGGAAAAAGTTGTGTACCATTGGTACACAACTTGGGAAGCCAATGTGTCAAGTGAGCGCCGGCTGCCGGTTGAATCCCATACCTTGTGGCCCTGATTTGGGGCCAGCCCGCCGTTACAGGAAGATTTGTGTACCATTGGTACACAACTTGGGAAGCCAATGTGTCAAGTGAGCGCCGTCTCTCGGCTGCCGGTCGAATCCCATACCTTGTGGCCCTGATTTGGGGCCAGCCCGCCGTTACAGGAAGATTTGTGTACCATTGGTACACAACTTGGGAAGCCAATGTGTCAAGTGAGCGCCGGCTCTCGGCTG
>NZ_KB235948.1:3509486-3509941 GCF_000332335.1 Kamptonema formosum PCC 10802
CAAGTGAGCGCCGGCTGCCGGTTGAATCCCATACCTTGTGGCCCAGATTTGGGGCCAGCCCACCGTTACAGGAAGATTTGTGTACCATTGGTACACAACTTGGGAAGCCAATGTGTCAAGTGAGCGCCGGCTGCCGGTTGAATCCCATACCTTGTGGCCCAGATTTGGGGCCAGCCCACCGTTACAGGAAGATTTGTGTACCATTGGTACACAACTTGGGAAGCCAATGTGTCAAGTGAGCGCCGTCTGCCGGTTGAATCCCATACCTTGTGGCCCTGATTTGGGGCCAGCCCGCCGTTACAGGAAGATTTGTGTACCATTGGTACACAACTTGGGAAGCCAATGTGTCAAGTGAGCGCCGGCTGCCGGTTGAATCCCATCCCTTGTGGCCCAGATATGGGGCCAGCCCGCCGTTACAGGAAGATTTGTGTACCATTGGTACACAACTTGGGAAG
>NZ_KB235948.1:3510041-3557436 GCF_000332335.1 Kamptonema formosum PCC 10802
TCCCTTGTGGCCCTGATTTGGGGCCAGCCCACCGTTACAGGAAGATTTGTGTACCATTGGTACACAACTTGGGAAGCCAATGTGTCAAGTGAGCGCCGGCTGCCGGTTGAATCCCATCCCTTGTGGCCCTGATTTGGGGCCAGCCCACCGTTACAGGAAGATTTGTGTACCATTGGTACACAACTTGGGAAGCCAATGTGTCAAGTGAGCGCCGGCTGCCGGTTGAATCCCATCCCTTGTGGCCCTGATTTGGGGCCAGCCCACCGTTACAGGAAGATTTGTGTACCATTGGTACACAACTTGGGAAGCCAATGTGTCAAGTGAGCGCCGGCTGCCGGTCGAATCCCATACCTTGTGGCCCAGATATGGGGCCAGCCCACCGTTACAGGAAGATTTGTGTACCATTGGTACACAACTTGGGAAGCCAATGTGTCAAGTGAGCGCCGGCTGCCGGTCGAATCCCATACCTTGTGGCCCTGATTTGGGGCCAGCCAGCCGTTACAGGAAGATTTGTGTACCATTGGTACACAACTTGGGAAGCCAATGTGTCAAGTGAGCGCCGGCTGCCGGTCGAATCCCATCCCTTGTGGCCCTGATTTGGGGCCAGCCCGCCGTTACAGGAAGATTTGTGTACCATTGGTACACAACTTGGGAAGCCAATGTGTCAAGTGAGCGGCGGCTCTCGGCTGCCGGTCGAATCCCATCCCTTGTGGCCCTGATTTGGGGCCAGCCCGCCTTACAGGAAGATTTGTGTACCATTGGTACACAACTTGGGAAGCCAATGTGTCAAGTGAGCGCCGGCTGCCGGTTGAATCCCATCCCTTGTGGCCCTGATTTGGGGCCAGCCCGCCGTTACAGGAAGATTTGTGTACCATTGGTACACAACTTGGGAAGCCAATGTGTCAAGTGAGCGCCGGCTGCCGGTTGAATCCCATCCCTTGTGGCCCTGATTTGGGGCCAGCCCGCCGTTACAGGAAGATTTGTGTACCATTGGTACACAACTTGGGAAGCCAATGTGTCAAGTGAGCGCCGGCTGCCGGTTGAATCCCATCCCTTGTGGCCCAGAGTGGGGGTGAGCCCCGCCCCTAGAAGAAGGACTGGTAAGGGCCATCACCGGCACTGGCGTCAGGGAACCTGGAACGAAAGAATCATATAGCGGCTCAGCCCAAAACGGCTCAGCCACTCTTGACCCGCCGTTACCTTGTCCATCTCTATTTCTCCAGCCTCCCGGTACAGTCGCCGTATGAGTGGGTAAGTCGGCAAAGTATTGCCGGTGATATCCTCTTCCCACAGGGGCAAAAATCCCGCCCCTTTGCCGAGATTCCGGTAATCCGCCAGGGTGCAATAACCTATCACATCGCCGTAGGTGCGAATTACGGAGGCTGTTGCGAATTGACTCCCGAATTTCATCAAAGGCAGAAACGCCCGCACCGGCACAAAGTCGCACAGGGCTAGTCTCCCTCCCTTTCGCAGCACTCGCCGCGCTTCTTGAAAAAAGCGCTCCCGGCTGGGAAAATGAAATATGCACTCCACCGCCAGCACCAGATCAAAGGAACCGTCCTCAAAAGGCAGCTGGCAGGCGTCTGCTTCCACAAACTCTATCTGGTTGCCGGTGCGCGGCTTCACTTGCTCTCTGGCTCTTGCAATCTGGCGGGGATCAATATTCACCCCGACGAGTCCCACGCTGGAAAAACGCTCGTTCAGGCTGGCAATTGTGCCCCCAAAACCGCACCCGCAGTCGAGGATGCGCTGTCCATCACCGGCACCACCGGCATCACACACCCGCCGGCACAATCTCTCCGCAGCCGACGCAAAGTCCGCTACGGTCCCATCCGCCACCGCCGGATAATCCCAATACCCCCAGTGTGCGTGCCGCCCAAATGCCAGCAGCGCGTCTGGGTTGCCTTTGCGGAATTGCTCAAATAGCTTGTCGAAGTACGGCAGCTGAACGTTTGTTTTTGCCATGAGGGTGTTTTAAATTTGAGATGAAAATGGTTAAACCTAACCAAAGAATAACTAATCAATCGGAATTTATGTCATTGCTTAACTTATAAGGCTTACGCGACAGCTTCTATAGGATTAAGTATGATAAAAATTCGGGTTGATTGCTTAAGGAAGTATCTTCGGGTTTTGGCAGGAATAAATTGCCCTATTCCAGCAAAAGGCCCTTGGCCGCCAGCCACTCCCGGCTGTACAGGCGCGACTGGTAGCGCGCGCCGCCATCGCAGAGGACAGTGACGATGGTGTGACCCGGACCCATTTGTTTGGCCAGCGCCACAGCCGCCCCGACGTTAATGCCGACGGAACCGCCCATAAACAGCCCGTCTTTTCGCAGCAGCTGGTAAATTACTCGCACTGCTTCCCGGTCGTCAATCTGGATGGCGTCATCCGCCGGTGCCCCCTCCATATTGGCGGTCACCCGGCTGTTGCCAATGCCTTCAGTGATAGAATTGCCTTCTATTTTAATTTCTCCGGTTTTGACGTAACTGTAAAGCCCACTGCCGGTTGGGTCGGCGACGACGCATTTAATGTTGGGATTCTTTTCTTTCAGGAACATGGCCACACCGGCATAGGTGCCGCCGGTGCCGGTGGCGGCGACCCACCCGTCAACTTTGCCGCCGGTTTGCTGCCAAATTTCCGGCCCGGTGGTTTCGTAATGGGCCTGCCGGTTGGCCAAGTTGTCAAACTGGTTCGCCCAGATGGCGTTCTCCATTTCAGCCGCCAGTCTGCCAGAGAGTTTGACATAATTGTTGGGGTCTCTGTAAGGCACGGCTGGGACAGTGCGCACTTCCACACCCAGGGTCCTCAGGGCGTCGATTTTCTCTTGAGATTGCGTGTCTGGAATCACAATCAGGCATTTGTAGCCCCTGGCGTTGCAGATGTGAGCTAAACCGATGCCGGTGTTGCCGGCGGTTCCTTCCACCACAGTCCCGCCCGGTTTGAGCGTGCCTTTTTCTTCCGCGTCTTTAATAATGTACAGCGCTGCCCGATCCTTGACGGAGCCGCCCGGATTGAGAAATTCCGCCTTACCCAGGATTTCGCAGCCGGTTTCCTCGCTGAAGCTGTTCAGCCGGATCAGCGGCGTGTTGCCAACAGTCCCTACAAACCCATCTTTGATATCCATTTGTATAGCCCCTAAGTGCCTCCCTAAACCAGATTATGCAATTTTAGGGATCAATTCAATCGAATGGGTGGCGCAACATCACCCCACTGCCGGCAGTCCCGCCAGCGCCATCGCCACTTCTTCAGCGCTGTATTCAGTATCGCGCAACTTCCCGGCCTGATAGTCCATATACGCCTGCAAGTCGAAGTGACCGTGACCGCACAAATTGAACAGGACAGTCTTGCTGGTGCCCTCCTCCTTGCAGCGCAGCGCCTCATCGATGGCGGCTTTGACCGCGTGGTTGGCTTCCGGTGCCGGCAAAATCCCTTCCGTGCGGGCAAAGGCCACACCGGCTGCGAAACAGTCCAGCTGGGTGTGCGCTCTTGGCTCTATCAAGCCTAGCTCAACAATGTGGCTGAGCAGCGGTGCCATCCCGTGGTAGCGCAGTCCACCGGCATGAATCCCTTGCGGGACGAAGGAACTGCCCAGGGTGTGCATCTTGACAAGTGGCGTTAAATGTGCTGTGTCGCCATAGTCGTAGGCGTATTTGCCTTTGGTCAGGGTTGGGCAAGCGGCGGGCTCCACTGCGACAAATCGCACCGGCGGCGTCTCGTCCCGCAGTTGAGCGCCGATGAAAGGAAAAGCAATACCGGCTTTCGTTGCTGCCGCCGCCGGTGCACCCGACGATAATATCGGGGCAGTCCCCCGCAAGTTCGAGTTGCGCTAGGGTTTCTAAACCTATGACAGTTTGGTGCAGCAAAACGTGATTGAGGACGCTGCCGAGAGCGTATTTCGCGGTTTCGTCTTGCGCAGCAATTTCAACTGCTTCGCTGATAGCAATTCCCAAGCTGCCGGTGCTGTCGGGATGCTGTTTGAGAATCTCGCGACCGGCAGAAGTTTCGCCACTCGGACTCGCTACGACTCGCGCCCCATAAGCTTCCATAAGAGCGCGGCGGTAAGGCTTTTGCTGGTAGCTTACCTTAACCATATAGACGAGTATTTCTAAATTGAACAGTGCGCCGGCAAAAGCGAGAGAGGACCCCCACTGACCGGCACCGGTTTCCGTGGTCAGGCGCTTGACGCCTTCCTGTGCGCTGTAATAGGCTTGAGGGACGGCAGTGTTGGGTTTGTGGCTGCCGGCTGGGCTAACGCCTTCGTATTTATAATAGATTTTGGCTGGAGTGTCGAGGGCTTTTTCCAGCTGGCGGGCGCGATAAAGCGGTGCCGGTCGCCACTGCCGGTAAATGGATAGCACCGGCTCGGGTATTTCTATCCAGCGTTCCTGGCTGACTTCTTGCTCAATGATGGCGGCGGGGAACAGGGGCGCTAAATCTGCCGGTGCGATTGGCTGACCTGTACCCGGGTGAAGCACCGGCGGCACCGGCGCGGGCAGATCCGCTTGAATATTATACCACGCTGCCGGGATTTTGTCTTCTGGAAGGATGTATTTAACAGTATCTGTTGGCTGTCCCATTTGCGCCGCTCTTTACTCGATGTTCATCTATTTTAAATTACGGGGTGCCGGTCGGAGCCAGTTTATAAAGCAACTGTCAATCCGGATTTAGGCATCAACCCACCAGAACAGGACCGGGCTGCCGTCTGGCGGGCTGCGCCGGACTCAGCATTAGTAGGGCGGGGCTGTCGGAGATGTTGGCGGGAGACAGGAGATCTCGCGGTCCTCAGTTGGAGGAACTGTGGCCCAGAAAGCCGGAGTCTTAAAGAAACGGGGTTTCTCAGTACCTCACTAATAGGAGAAAGGCTATCTTGATAAACTAGCCCCCAGTCTTTTCTGCTATTAATATTATTTATATTTTTTTACGGTCTGAAACGATCAGTCATGTTCCAAATTTTATATCCTCTGATTCGCGCTGTCCAGCCGTTTTTGGTGCCGGTTTGCTTTGTCTCGGCTTGGGTATTAGTGCTTATGTTGGGTTGGGGCCTCTGGTCTGCAGTGGCGGACGGAGTGGCGCGCAGCAAGCGCATGCACCAAATTCCCTGCGCTAATTGCGCCTTTTTTACCAACGACTACCGGCTCAAATGCCCGGTGCGCCCCACGATTGCCCTGACTGAGGAGGCTATCGGCTGTACCGACTACCGGCAAAACAATAAAATTGCCTAAATCTCAAACCTGCCCAGAAACCGGGTTTCTTGTTATTTTGCCTGTTTTCCAGCTTTTCACCTGTCTGTGACCCGGTTTCTGAATCTATCACTCGCTGGCATCTATTGCAAGTAAAACTTTCAACACTCCGGGGCTCCCGGCGAGATCGAAGGCTTCTAGCCCCTGACTCAGGGGGTAGAGGGCGTGAATTAGGGGGTTGACATTTATCTTGTTTTGTGCTAAGAGCTGGAGGGCGGCGGGAAAGGGACCGCAGCGGGAGCCAATTAAGGTGATTTCGTCTACGACGAGGGAGGAGGCGTCGAAGGTGAGATTGCCTTTGTAGGTGCTTTTGAGGACGAGGGTGCCGCGCGATCTCAAGGCGCGGCGGGCGATCGCAAAGCCTTCTGGGTTGCCGGTGCATTCGACTGAGATGTCGAATGCTCTGTCTTGCACTGCGTCTGCAAAGTCGGTTTTGATGCCGAGGGCTTCCAGGTTGGCGAGTTTGTCGCGGTGACGCCCGATCGCTAGCAAGTCGCAGCCGGTTAGCGCTAGGGTTTGGGCGACAAGCTGCCCCAGTTTGCCGTCCCCAACGACGAGCACTCTGTCTGCAGGACTCACCGGGACTTGCTTTTGGATTTCCAGCGCTGCAGCAATGGGTTCAGTGAAGGTGGCTGTGTCTGTATCTATATTATCTGGCACGGGGTGCAGGTTTACGGCGGGCAGGGTGAGATATTCGGCGAATGCGCCGTGCCGGTTGACGATGCCGAGTACGGTGCGGTTGAGGCAGTGGGTGGGGATGCCGGTGCGGCAAAACCGGCACTCGCCGCAGGCGGCGTTGATTTCTCCGACGACGCGCCGGTTGAGCAGGTGTTCGGGTCCGCTTTCGACGACGCCGACAAATTCGTGTCCGAGGATGCCGGTGTAGGGGTAGTATCCTCTGAGCAGTTCTAGGTCGGTGTTGCAGATGCCGGCACGCAAGACTCGCACGAGCGCTTCGCCGGGTGGGGGAACGGGTGCCGGGATGCCGGTGCGCAGTTGCAGTTGGCTGTTTTCTAGCCAGAGTGCTTTCATCAGGGGGTTGGGAGGGGTTATGTGTTTTTTTATTTTAACCGCCAAGACGCAGAGAGCGCCAAGGAAGAAAAGAGGGGGCTGTTTGTTCGGTAGGGGCGGGTTTAGCAGCGATCTTTGCTGTGCGGTTTGTGTTTCGGATGAACCGGCACCTGTAGTTGTGCCAGGGCGGGTTCAGTCATATTTTCTGTTGTGCCGGGGCGGGTTTAGTCATTTTTGACGCTGTGCGGTTTGTCCTTCGGGGGAACCCCTACCTACAGTTTATAAACTGGCTTTCAGTAAAACAAATTAGCTTTTTTTCCCTGTTTTGATAGCCGGCATATTGTTGGAATTTATCGGATAGCCAAGTTTCTTCGCGTCTCGCCTTGGCGTCAAAAAAGGCAAACATCAGAACTGTCGCTATCAAGTGCGACAAGCTGAGTTGAAAGATTGCTCAACTGAATGCCGCCAAAATTATCCGGCTGTACAGCAGGTGGCGCACGACGCTTTCCGATGCCGATTTTAACAAGTTTGCCATCCTCTTTCGGGTGGGGTAAGGGTGTCAGGTTGCTTTATAAATCCAGGAATCCTTTACCGATGAGTGTCAGCGTCCCTAGCCCCAAAACTGCGATAGCGACCCAGATTATATACCACAATTTGGAGTCATCGTCAAGAGTTATAGCAGCAGTCATATTGATTAGAACTATAGAAGCTTCGGGAGCGGAGGAGCAAGGGAGGCCGGAATGTCCGTTTCCTAAATGCTTACTGCTATATAGACGTAGGGCAGGCGTCCCGCCCCCCCTGAAGGTCTAATGTTCTAACCTAAGTGCATACTGCTATAATTGGGCGGGCCGGCACCATAAACCCGATTTCGTAGGGGCGCGTCCCGCCACGCCCCTACCGAGTTTATTCGGAACACACTAATGTGAGAACATCTATATTAAGATTAGTCTGATTGGGAGCTCTGACGACCTGGCAGGTGACGGAGCAAGGTACGACCACCTGGGAAAAGACGTATCTCACCGTCCTTGCGCCTGGGGGCTGCACCGAACTCCCGCCGCTGGTGGGCCGGTACACGCGCACTGTGCTGCTGCTGTTAAGTGGCATTATCTCCTGCCCGTTAGGTGTCGAGGGAAGGTTCGCATAGGTGTTGTTGAGATCGAAGACTTTCATGCAGGTGTCGCCAGCCGGCGGGAGCGTCGCTTTCCCCCTCAACCTGGGCTGAGACGCTGCTTGAGCCGCAACACCGGCATTCAGGGCAAGGATACCGGCAAATAGGGCTGTCAAGGGTTTTAACATATGTCAATATCTGCGCTGTGTGTGAAAATTTGATAGGATTTCTATTATACAGGTACAGGCGGATGATTGCAATCCAAAAGTTCTGGGGGGAAACAATTCTTTCCAGCCGGCAGTTGGGATGGCAGCAGGAGTTGCCATTCCTGATAACTTGGTAAAGGCAGTTTACCCACCCTTAAGTTAAAATCTAGCCTGGTGACGATATTTCTGCTGGGCGTGTTCCAGAAGGGGCTGGGGATGATGTCAGTCCTGACGCTGGGAGTGCTCAACCGGGTGATGATTGCAGAGCTGAGGGTGCCGGCACTAATGGCCACCGCCACTCTGGCTGCCGCTGATTTTGTCGCGCCGGCGCGCGTCTGGTTCGGGCAAATGTCGGACGCTAAACCCCTATGGGGCTATCACCGCACCGGCTATGTCTGGATGGGGGCGGCTGTGCTGTCCCTCAATTCCGTCCTTGCTGTGCAATTTGTGTGGGGGCTGGGAGAGAGTTTGCAAGCCACCGGCAGGACAGGCGAAACCACTGGGTGGGCAGTCCTGCTGGCATTGGTGTTCGCCCTGTACATTTTGGCGGTCTAAACCGGCTCTCAGTACAGCCAAGGAATTAGCTTTTTTACCCGGTTCTGATAGTCCGAATATTCCGGATATTTCTCGGTTAGCCAAGTTTCTTCGCGTCTCGCCTTGGCGTCAAGAAAGGCAAACATTAGAACTGCTGCTATCAGGTGCGACAAGCTGAGCTGAAAGATTGCCCAACTGAAGGCGGCCAAAATTATGCCGCTGTACAGCGGGTGGCGAACGATTCTGTAGGTGCCGGTTTGAACTAATTTGCCATCTTCTTTGGGGTGGGGTAAGGGTGTGAGGTTCTGTCCCAAATCCAGCAATCCTTTACCGATGAGTGTCAGCGCCCCCAGCCCCAAGATTGCGGTCGCACCCCAGATTACATACCACAATTGGGAGTCAATGTCAAGCCTTAATTGGGCGGGCCGGCACACCGGCAGCAAGACAAAGCCCAACAGCAGGGCACCCTGCAGCACCACCCAGTATTCTCCGCGCCGGTTATTGCGCCACCCTTCGCGGGTGAATCCCCAATCTGTGAAAATTTTCATGCTCGTTTTATTGGCTGCAATATTATAGCAGTTTTCCGTTGGATGCAGTACGCCCCAGGAACCGGGTTTCTTAAAGAAACCCGGTTTCTAGCTGTCGGGGTGTTAGGGTGAATTATGCCGGTACACTCATTCCCCTACAAACTACCGGCTGGATTCTCCCAGACGGAGTATTTCTTGGGGGCTGAGTTCCCAGCCGAGGGCACCGGCATTTTCTTGCGCTTGTTTGGCTTTTTTTGCGCCGGGAATGGGAATTACGCCGGATTGCGCCTGCAGCCAGTTGAGGGCGACTTGTGCCGGCGTGCGCCCGTATTTCTCTCCCAGCTGGCGCAGCAGCGACCCCACCGGCTCGATTTTCTGCAAGCCGGCGCGGCTAAAGCGCGAGTCTCACTGGCGCGTACCTGCCGGTGTGGCGTTGGGCTCGATTTACGGGTCGGGGAGAGAGCAGCGCACTGGGTTCGCAGTATAATAATATCACAAGGCGGCGCGGGGTCTATTCGCTCAATCCCGGCAACGGGATTGAAAATCGAAAAAGGTGACACCGGCACTCACCGCCGCCGCTTCCCGCACCCCTCACTTTTCATTCGTTTAACTTGCATTCAAAATTGAGCCGTGCGGGGGTGCGGAAAGTTGGGCGAGTGCTTGAGGCGGCTATATACAGGACAAATCAGCTTTCTCCCCCCTGAAAAACAGGGGAACCAGATTTAAGATTGGCAAATTAAATGCTTAACACCTAGCGCCCGCAAGGCGCGAGAAACTGGCTAAACATGTATCCGGAATCCGTTCTCACCCGGTCCCACTCACGCTCAGCCCAACTCCAGTCCCCAGACTGCGCGTACACATACACTCTGGTGCCGTTTGAAATTTGGGCCACCACCCGCCCATTTGGGGTCTGGCGCATGTTAACATAGGTGTCATTGGGATCTGCAACGACCATGCAGGTGCCGGTGCAAGGTACGAGCAACTGGGAATAGACGTATCCCCCAGTCCTTGCGGCTGGGTACTGCACCCAGCTCCAGCCGCCGGCGCGCCCGTACACTCGCACTGTGCTGCCATTGTTGAGTGGCATCATCACCCGCCCGTTGGGAGTTTCGCGCAAGTTGACATAGGTGTCTTTGGCATCGTAGACTTTCATGCAGGTGCCGCCTGCCTGCTGCGCCGTCGCTGCGCCCCTCCAGTTGGGCTGAGATGCAGCTTGAGCCGCCACACCGGCATTCAGGGCGAGAATACTTATAAATAGAGCGGTCAGACGTTTGAACATGTCAAGACCTCCGCTGTAGGCTATAATTTTTTAAGCCTTTCTCCTTACCGATACAGACGGGCGCTCACCGGAAACAGCGTCTTTCTCGCAACAATTCTTTACAGCCGGCAGCTGGGATGGCAGCAAGAGTTGCCATTCCTGATAACTTGGTAAAGGCAGTTTACATACCCTTAAGTTCAAACCCTATGGCAACCGGTGATTTCTCTGGCACCCAGGGCGCTGGGGCGGAAAAAGACAAGCTCATCCCTAGAATTCCCCTGCTGACGGTGTTTCGGCTGGGAGTCTTCCAGATGGGGCTGGGGATGATGTCAGTCCTGACGCTGGGAGTGCTCAACCGGGTGATGATTGAGGAGCTGAAAGTGCCGGCGCTGATAGCGAGCGGCACTCTAGCTGCCGCTCAGTTTGTCGCGCCGGCACGAGTCTGGTTCGGGCAAATGTCGGACGCTAAACCCCTATTTGGCTATCACCGCACCGGCTATGTCTGGATTGGGGCGGCTGTGCTGTCGCTCAATTCCTTCCTCGCTGTGCAAGTTGTGTGGGGGCTGGGAGAGAGTTTGCAAGCCACCGGCCCGTCAGGCGCAACCACCGGGTGGGCAGTCCTGCTAGCTTTGGTGTTCGCCCTGTACGGTTTGGCGCTCTGCTGTAGCTCCACCCCCTATTCCGCCCTGCTTGTCGATGTCTCGGAAGAAGACAGCCGCTCAAAATTGGTGGGGATTGTCTGGTCAATGCTGATGGTGGGCATTATCCTCGGGGCAATTATTAGCAGCAGTTTGCTCAAGCAAATCTCCCTAAACGCCCCTATTGAAGAGTTGCGGGCTTCTATTAACCGGCTATTTCTTATCGTGCCGGCTGCAGTGTTTGGCATGGCGCTGCTGGCGGTTGCCGGTGTGGAGAAAAAATACTCCCACTACGCCACCCGTTCCTTTTTAGCAGACCGGGAAGATAAAATTACCCTGCGCCGGGCGCTGCGCATCCTGACGGCGAACCCCCAAGCCGGTTTATTTTTCACCTTCCTGCTGGTGATGACGCTCAGCCTGTTCCTGCAGGATGCAATTTTGGAACCTTATGGCGGCGAGGTGTTTGCAATGCCGATTTCCGAAACCACCAGACTGAATGCTATCACCGGCACCGGCACGCTGTTGGGGTTGAGTGCCACCGGCTTTTTGATTGTCCCTCGCCTCGGCAAACAAAAAACGGTCAAACTTGGCTGTATAGCCGCTGCAATTTGCTTTGTCTTGCTAATTTTTGCCGGGTTCACCGGCAATCCGGCACTGTTCAAATCCGCTCTATTAATCTTCGGTTTGGCTAGTGGAATTCTGACCACCGGCGCTCTCAGTTTAATGCTAGATTTAACCGCAGCAGAAACCGCCGGCACGTTTATCGGCGCGTGGGGGCTGGCGCAAGCGCTGGCGAGGGGAGTGGCAACCGTGGCGGGCGGTGCGGTGCTCGATATCGGGCGGCTGCTGTTTGACGCGCCGGTGCTGCAGTACGGGCTGGTGTTTGCAATGCAAGTCCTTGGCATGTCTGTGGCAATTTGGCTATTGCGGCGCGTTAATGTTAAGGAATTCCGCGATAACGCCAAGGCTGCTATTATGGCTGCGATCGAAAGCAATCTAGATTAACCCCAACCCCCTAACCCATGACAGATTTTTGGGACACAGTTTTAACCTTCGCCGAGACGACTGGCGCTAGAGTCGGCACTCAGCTGATGTCTGACTTTGGCGCTGTGCGAGCTTCGGAAAAGGCTGATGGCAGTTTGATTACCCGTTCCGACAAATGGGCGGATGAGGAAATCAGAAATGCCATTACCTCCACTTTCCCGTCACACGGCATCCTCAGCGAAGAGGGAGAGCAGGTTTTTCCGGAGAATGAGTGGTGCTGGATTATTGACCCCTTAGACGGCACCACCAACTTCGCTCGCGGCATTCCTGTCTGGGCAATCTCAATGGCGCTGCTTCACCGCGGGGCACCCGTCTTCGGATACGTTCACCTCCCCCCGATCCGACAGACGTTTCACGGGTTTTGGGGCGATCCCACCGGCACCCCCCCCACCGGCGCTTTCCTGAATCGCCGCCCGATCCATACAAATGAGGATTCTCCCGGAAGCAATCATTTTTTCAGTTTTTGCTCCCGCAGCATACTTTGGATTCAGCATCCGTTCCCTTGCAAAGTCCGGATGTTAGGTGTCGCTAGCTACAACTTCCTGACTGTAGCCGCCGGCTTTACGCTGGGCGGGGTGGAGGCGACGCCGAAGATTTGGGATCTGGCTGGGGTGTGGGCGATCGTGCGCGCTGCCGGTGGGGCTTGGGTGTCGATGCACCCTGAACCCCTGTTCCCCCTTACTGCCGGTAGGGATTACGGGAAGATATCTCTCCCCACCCTCGTCGCCAGCCAGGAAAAATGGGTGCCGGTGTTTCAGTCCAAGCTGGAACCTCTCAGTAAGTCTTCCCCCGGATAGGTGGGGTGAGGGGTAAGATTATAAACAAACAGTGAAGTCACAAGAAACCGGGTTTCTTCTTGTGAGTCAGCCAAAAAATTCTGCTTGACAGCAGCAAGAAACCCGGTTTCTGCCCCCACGCAGGTTTAACACATTATTATATATGCCTCACCGGCACGCACCGCCGCAGACACCTAACCCCACCTGTGCCGAGCTTCCTCGCACTCCCGCCGCGCTTGCAGCCAGTGCTCCTCCTCTTTCCCTTCAGGGCAGCCCTGAGTTTGCCAGATATAATACGCCCTTGTTTTAATATTAGCCTCCTCAATTGGACGGGGCGGCCAGAAGTATTCGCAGCTTTGGCTGGCGAAATTGTAAGGCGGCGAGCCAAAAAAATCCTGCCGGCCTAGCCGCTCCGCCGTGAAGCGATGGCAATTTTCTTTAATCGGGCAATCCCCGCCGGTGCAAACGGTTACGTCATAAGACATCTCTTTCCCCTAAAACCTGTAGGGTTTGGATTCGATTGCTATTTGAATTTTGGGCGGCACACCCGACAAGAAATCCCTATCTGTCTTCGATCCCACCCCACCGATGCTGACAGTATAGCGTTTCCCGTCAGTCTGGCGCACATCCCGCCTCACTGATAAGCAAAACAAATCAATCGAGCGCTTGAGTTTTAATTTTTGAATAGGTCGGGCTCCAGACCCGAAAAATAATTGAGAAAAATTTTTAGCTATCGAACGATTTTGCGCCGTTTGACAATTTTGATAGATTTTGCTATCATATGTTTCACATGATAGAGTGGGGCGGATTCTGTCTTGTAAGGGAAATGGCGAGACCCCTCACCGCACTGTGCAGCTGGAATTCCTATTCTACCGTAACGGCTGCCGGCCTAAACCTGAATTTTTCCTGTAGTGCGGCTGCAGTATGAGATCGGGGTGACGCGCGAGTTTTTTTGGGAGGGGAGAGAAGCATTTCTTGTAGGCTGTTCAAAATCAGTGCCGGTGTGGTATAATCCGCCGCGGCTTTCCCACTTTTCTCGCCAACCCCAATCAACCGCCAACCCCAAACAACCCCCAACCCTAAGCCCTAACCCCCTAACCCCTAACCCCTAAGAGCTAAACCAGAAGAAATCAGCCACCGGCTTATCGGTGCGGCAGGACAGTTCAGGATCGGGATTGAGAAGAACCAGGCGCTGGAGGAAGTTAGCGCTGCTCACCCGTCTGGCGACGCGGCTGGGAATGCCGTAGCCGCAGACGATGTGAGCCTGACCGGCAAGTGCGACAACCTGGTAATCTGGGTTAGCCGCGAGAAACTGGGCAATTTTCTCAGCCATTGTCTCATCCCAGAGGACTTGGGCGAGAAAAAACCGCTCGCTGTCAGCGGCAGAACCGTAACCGGCTCGCTGGTGCGCCTGAAAAGATTCTAGCACCATTTGGCGATATTCGGCACTGCCGGTGAGGATTTCAGAGATTGGGGGGATGTGCTGGCGCTGTTCGGGGGTGAGGCTTGACAGACCGGCGCGGGAGACTTGGCGCGTCACCTCGCTAGGGGTGTTCAGCGCCAGCACCGGCAGCCGGTTTTCCTTGGCAAAGCGGAGAATCGGGGCGTAATACTCCCAGGGAAAGCCCCACCGGCGCTCGTACTCTGTCCGCTCCACCAGCTCGCCTTCGGCAATCTTGCCGGCGAGATAGTCGTCAAGAGCGCCTTGATACGGGCGCTGGAACATTTCCATCGCAATGGCAATTTTAGGGGAAAGCCGGTGGAGTTCTTGGATAATCTGCAATTGCGCCAAGTGGTCTTCTGGGCTGTCGTGGGTTTCCCCCAAGTAGACGACATTTGCCGGCGCGAGGTGCTGTTGAACCTGCTGGCGCGTGAGTGCCTGCTGCGCCAGGGGGCTGGATATCTTTTCGGCGCTAGCCGGGAAGGCGCACAGCAACAGGATGCCGAGGGATGTGGCGCACAGTTTCCCGAACTGGCGGATATTTTTGAGCCAAACGCCAGGGCGAGATCGCTCAATTGCTGTCTGCGTGCGGTTTCCTGCCTTCATGTCGGTGCCGGTGCAATTCCGCTGCCGGTTGGTAATAATACTTCACTATAGCGTTGATCTTCGAGTTGTGAGAGCATAGAAACCCGGTTTCTTAAAGAAACCGGGTTTCTCGCCCCCGTAAAATCCTATCTCTTTTCTTCTCTTGGCGCTGCTTCAGGGGGACGGTTTGCCCAAAACCAGTCGCCTCTCTACAGGCCCCTCTGTGCCGGCTCCCAGTTAAGCGAGATGTCGAAAGCTGGGCAGTCTGTCAAGCGTGTGACATTGGAGCTACCGGCACCTATAAGATAGCTTTCGTAATTGCCATCTCGGTTAGAATAGAAGGCAATTTGCTTTCCGTCGGGGGACCTAGCTGGGGAGCTATCTTCTCCCGGGGAGTTGGTGATATTGGCGGGATTTCCCCCACAAGCAAACAGCACATAAATTTTATAGTTACCCTCGCCGCGAGAGCAAAAAGCTATCCACTAGCCGTCGGTAAATTATGCCGGTTTAATGTCAGGCGCTGGGCTGTCTGTCAGAGCGGGGAGAGAGTTTCGCCACCGGCACTCATCAGGTAGATATCAAAGTTGACGGTGCGGAAAGAAGCGAAGGCAATTCGGGGTGCGGTTGGGGTTTGGGCGATAGCGGCTGTCACTGCCAGCAGCAGCGCCAGCACGCCAAGTTTTACCGGCAGGCATTTCTGATTGAGTCGGGAAAAGAATTTTTTTACTAACCCGCCAAGACGCCATAGACGCGCCAGCGGCTTCCCGCAGGGTAGAGCGCCAAGGAAAGACAAGAGAGATTTTTTCACCTACCATTGAGAGCTGCTATCTATCAGCTAGTAACGCTTATTTAGCTTAATATTTTATCTCCAGCCCCCTCAATTCTCCTCTGATATCAATTTGAGATTGCTAGGATTTCCCCCTAGGGCTGAAAAGGCTTTCCTGCCGCATTTACAATCTAAAATCCATGCTGACAAAATCCATGCTGACAAAATTGTCATGGGGCTACAGCACCGACTTTAAGCCAGAAACGCCTGACGCGCCAGCCGGTGCGACCGCCGTTTGTTTCAAATTGTAAATTTACAATCCCCGGGCGATTAAGCTTCGTCGCGGGAGTCGCCGGTGAAACCGGGAGAGGAGTTGTAGAGGGCGTCCAGCTGCTCGCGGGCGTCCTCTACCGTCATGGAGCGCATCACCAAAAGGGGTTCATTGACAATATTGCCAGAATCGTCTAGAAATTCTGGGTGGGGCACAGCCTGAAGTTGGGAGCGATACCGGTTGGGCGAGGGTGCGCCGGCGTAGGAGCGCTGGGATTCCAAACCGAGAGTCAGCAGGGAGCGGAGTAAATTGCCGACGGCAAGGATTGCCAGGGTGGTAAAGGCAAGAATGTAAAGCAAGTGTAGCATAGGGTTTTCCTCCAGGGAAGACAGAGAATCTGCGTGTTACAAGAGACGTTTAAGAAGGTAATGGCTTGTTAAAAGGCCCAAAAAGCTCTGGTGAGCGAGCGAGTCCAGTCTTATTAATTTAAAGTCTGGCACGCCCTTTGCTCAACCCACCAGAGGGGCTCAGCCATGACCGGACTTCTCCATGCGGTGGCGAGCGGACACCTGCCAGCATTCCGTGAGCAGTTTGTGCCACGGCATCAAGACCTGCATTTCCACACCGGCTTGTCCATCTGTGAGTTTGAGCAGCGTCTGCGCCGCACTCACTTCCTGCTGCGCCAGCACCACCCGCTCTAGCAAGTCCGCTTGCCTCTGTGCCCCCAAGAAGGCGATTTCCTCCGTTTCCAGCAGTGTCCTCGATCGCCCAAACCAATACTGAAAGTCATCTAGCAGCGGCTCTAATACCGTCTTGAGCAGGTTGGGTTCCGGCAGATTTGGATTGAGCATAAATGGAACGTCAGTGTCTGAGCTAACTTAATCTTAACGCGCTTTACAATTTGTAACATTTCGGGGCGCTTATTACAAGAGGCTGTGCCGGTGCTGCTCGCCAAAAGCTGCGGAAAAAACTTATTGACATTCTAACAAAAATGTGCTGGGAGTGGCGCGGCAGAAACAGGGGTGAGGGGCAGCAGGGGGGAAAGCGAACTCGCTAAGATAGAAAAACAGTCCAAACAGATTGATTAGCCATTAAAGGTGATGCGCCAATGGTTCAGCAGCCGCTGCCACCCCAAGACTCTCCCGCTCCTGCCCAACCGCCCGAAAAAATCCACCTGCCCCGCACCAGCGAATCCGAGCAGCTGAAAAAGATCCGCCACACGACTTCCCACGTCATGGCGATGGCAGTGCAGAAGCTGTTCCCCAAGGCGCAAGTCACTATTGGCCCTTGGATTGAGAATGGTTTCTATTACGACTTCGACCATCCAGAACCGTTTGCGGAAAAGGACCTGAAAGCCATTCAGAAAGAGATGGTCAAGATTGTCAGCCGCAAACTGCCGGTGATTCGCGAAGAAGTCACCCGAGAGGAAGCCGAACGCCGGATTAAGGCAATTAACGAACCCTACAAACTGGAAATATTAGAAGGGCTTCAGGAACCGATCGCCATCTACCACTTGGGGGACCAGTGGTGGGACCTGTGCGCCGGCCCCCATGTGGCCAACACCAGCGAGATCGACCCCAAAGCCATTGAGCTGGAAACCCTTGCCGGTGCCTACTGGCGCGGCGACGCCACCAAAGCCCAGCTGCAGCGAATTTACGGCACCGCGTGGGAAACCCCAGCGCAGTTGCAAGAGTACAAGCGCCGCAAAGAAGAAGCCCTCAAGCGCGATCACCGCAAACTGGGCAGAGAGCTCGGCTTATTTATCTTTGCCGATCCCGTAGGACCGGGACTGCCCCTGTGGACGCCCAAAGGGACAGTCCTGCGCTCCCTGCTAGAAGACTTCCTCAAACAGGAGCAGATCAAGCGCGGCTACCTGCCGGTGGTCACCCCCCACATCGCCAGAGTGGACCTGTTCAAAACCTCCGGACACTGGCAGAAATACAAAGAGGACATGTTCCCCATGATGGCGGAAGACGCCGACGCCGCCGCCGCCGAACAGGGGTTCGTCCTCAAACCGATGAACTGTCCCTTCCACATCCAGATTTATAAAAGCGAGTTGCGATCCTACCGGGAACTGCCCCTGCGCCTAGCCGAATTCGGCACCGTCTACCGCTACGAGCAATCCGGCGAACTGGGCGGCTTAACCCGAGTGCGCGGTTTCACTGTGGATGACTCCCACCTGTTCGTCACCCCAGAACAGCTGGATGACGAATTCCTCAGTGTCGTGGATTTAATCCTGTTCGTGTTTAACAGCTTGCAGCTGAAGAATTTTAAAGCCCGTTTGAGTTTCCGCGATCCAGCTTCCGACAAGTACATCGGATCGGATGAGGCGTGGGAAAAAGCCGAAGGCGCTATCCGCCGCGCCGTGCAGCATCTGGGCATGGACTATTTCGAGGCACCCGGAGAAGCAGCGTTTTACGGGCCAAAATTGGATTTTATTTTCCAAGACGCCCTCGATCGCGAGTGGCAGTTGGGAACTGTGCAAGTTGATTACAACTTGCCAGAGCGATTTGATTTGGAGTATGTGCCGGAAGATGGCACCCGCAAGCGCCCCGTGATGATTCACCGCGCACCGTTTGGCTCGCTAGAACGTTTAATTGGCATATTGATTGAAGAGTATGCGGGAGATTTCCCGCTTTGGCTCGCGCCGGTGCAGGTGCGCCTGCTGCCGGTGAGTGACGAGTTTCTGCCCTTCGCGCAAGAGGTGGCTCACCAGATGCGATCGCTCGGAATTCGCGCCGAAGCTGACACCAGCAATGAGCGCCTCGGCAAATTAATTCGCAATGCAGAGAAAGATAAAATCCCCGTAATGGCGGTTGTGGGGGCGAAGGAAGTTGAGACGAAAACCCTCAGCATTCGCACCCGCGCGTCTGGCGAGTTGGGCGCGATGCCGGTGGCTGAGGCAATTGATAGGGTGAAAAACGCTATTTCGGATTACCGCAATTTCTAGTTTATGGGGTGCGTTTCGCTTCGGTGAAACGCACCTTAATGGAGTAATAGTGATGAGTGCCGCCAAAGAAGAAGTTAAATCTCTGCTGAACAAATTGCCCGACGATTGTTTTATTGAAGATGTGCAGTACCACCTGTATGTCATGGAGAAAGTGCGCAAGGGATTGGAAGTAGCCGGTGCTGAAGGAACGATCCCACAAGAGGAAACCGAACGGCGTTTGAGCAAATAGCTTATTAGGTAGTGGGGCATAAGCGGGAGAAAATTTAATAAGAGCGGCGATAATTTATAAGGTGCAAAAATCAGGAAATAATAAACCGCCCCCGAGAAAAATCGCCTAGGAAAGAGAGGGCAAAGCTTTGCCTCATTTAAATTGCTTTTTAAGCTGATAGCTATCGCTCACCAGACCTTCCTATAAAAGCAGTTATGGAGGCTCTGCATCTTATCGCACCTAGCAGATTAAAGGTATAACAGCTTAGAGGTTCTCACAAATGAATGAGAATAATATGTTGGGAATTACGCCGCATAATTAAGTCTTTTTTGCCACCGGATTGCCTGTGGGAGCCGGTTTCGGAAGTAACAAAAGGTTGGGAGGGCTGTAGCGCTGCCGGTGTGATAGAATAGTGAAAAGCACAGGGCAGTAGCTAGACTGCAAGTAAGCTGAACAGGAGGTAAGTCAATGCCCTCTCCTTTTCCCGGGATGAACCCCTATTTAGAAAATTCGGAATTGTGGCCACAGGTACACAACCGGCTCATCGTGGCGATGGCTGATGCCTTGGTTCCACAAGTTCGTCCGAAATATCGGGTAGATATTGAAAAGCGGGTTTATTCGTTCGCCGGCGAAAATCCGATCTTAGTGGGAATTCCAGATGTAACTGTGGTGCGATCGCGCACTCAAACCCCTCCCCGCGAGTCGAATGTCGCTGTCGCCGCACCGGCAGAAACGGCTGTCCAGGTTAAAGTGCCGGTGCCGGTGGAATTTAGAGAGGCGTATTTAGAAATTAGAGACATGGCGAAAGGTGAGGTAATAGCGGTCATTGAAGTCCTATTGCCAGCAAATAAGCGCCCCGGCAAAGGGCGAGAAATGTATTTACAAAAGCGAGAAGTAGTTTTTACAACTCACTCCCATTTGATAGAGATTGACTTGCTGCGTTCTGGGGAAACCATGCCGGTTCGGGGAAATGAAATAGAAGCAAATTATAGAATTCTGGTGAGTCGGGGTGACACCCGACCTAGAGCGGATTTATACTTGTTTAATCTGCCGAATGAGATTCCTAAGTTTGCCCTGCCTTTGCGCTCAGAAGATGTCGAGCCGGTGGTGGATTTGCAGGCGCTGTTACATGGGGTATATGAGCGAGCCGGCTATGATTATACCATAGATTACAGCCGCGAGCCGGTGCCGGCACTCTCAGAAGCAGATGCTGCTTGGGCGGACACCATTTTGCGGGAGAAAGGGTTGCGATAGTGGGCGTGGGGCATGGGGCATGGGGCATGGGGCATTGGGTTAATAATCAGCTTTTCCCCTCAAATCTAGAGCGGTTTTCACCTGAGTGATGTACTGAGAAACCCGGTTTCTTTAAGAAACCGGGTTTCTGGCACTGAAAACCGCTATAACCTCTAAATCCTAAACCCTAACCCCTAAACCTTCTGCGCCTTGCAGTAGATTTTCTTTGGCGCTTCGCTGAAGTATTTAAACAGGGCAGGACACAGCCAGCCTTCCATATTTTTTCCTTCCCAGCGATACCAGTTCCCGCCATACTCCTGCGCCACCCAAACCAACTCCGCCTGATATCCCGGAAAAGGATTGGCTGAAAAACCTGAACCCTTTTTCCGCTTGAGGAATGTCTTTTACCAGTGCGTCAATCATTTCTGGGACCCCACTCACAAAGGGAGCATCCCATTTTTGTAATCCCCCTCACCCCCAACCCCTCTCCCACAAGGGGAGAGGGGAGAATTCTTGATTTTTCCCTCCTCTCCCGCCCTGGGAGAGGGGGGTTAGGGGGGTGAGGGTCACAGTCTTTGCAAAAACGGGATGCTCCCCTCACAAATGGCTCCCGCACCAAACCGGCACTCTCATCGTCAAAGACCCAGGTGCGCTCGTGCCGGTAGGGAAAATCACCATCATGGCGTTAGACATCGCATCTCCCTTTCTCTTTGAAAATAGTGAGATTTTTATCTGCTAATATTATAGCATTTATCAAAGATTTGTGAGAGCCCTCCCTCTTTTCTTTCCTTGGCACATCTTGGCGTCTTGGCGGTTTCTAAAAAAAGTCCTGTTGATTAACTGAAATTAACAGCCAATGCCCCACTCCCGCCGCAATGCCCAGAAAGTAGTTGACATCCTTCCCCTCCCTAATCAAAGATGATTGGGGGGTTCCCCCACGCCCGGTGCTGGGCTTTCCTGCAGGGAGGGTTTCACCAGAAGCGGGGCTTCTGCCACCGGCACCCCCGGTTTTGCCCGATTAGGAATTTTTCATGTGTTCTATCTCTAGTGTTACTGTTACTGTTCCCGCTACCACGGCTAACCTCGGGCCAGGTTTTGACTGCATCGGGGCTGCTTTGACGCTTTATAACCAGTTTAAATTCACCCGTCTCGATTCCACCCAGGCACTGGGGGGGGAGGGAGTCAGCATCAGCGTCACCGGCACTAATGCTGAGCGAGTCCAGACTGATGAGAGCAATCTAGCGTACCGGGCATTTGTAAAGTTATATGAACACACCGGCCAGTCGCCGCCACCGGCACGCATCGAGATTTCCCTCGGATACGCGCTGACGAGGGGGTTGGGGAGTTCGGCGACGGCGATTGTGGGCGGATTGGTGGGCGCAAACCAGCTTGCCGGTGCGCCGCTGTCGCAGCAAGAGGTGATGCAGCTGGCGATATCTATGGAAGGGCACCCAGATAATGTGGTGCCGGCACTGCTGGGAGGGTGCCGGCTGGCGGCAGTGGCGGAGGAAGACGATGCCAGCCAGCCCCATATTAATAAGGAGGGGCGTAGGAGTGGCTGGGAAATCTGCGAGATTCCCTGGCACTCGCATATTGTGCCGGTGCTGGCGATTCCGGATTTTGAACTTTCCACAGCCCAGTCGCGGCGGGCGCTGCCGGCGCAATACACTCGCGCTGACGCCATTTTCAACACCGCCCACCTGGGTTTGCTGGTGCGGGGGCTGGAAACCGGCACCGGTAGCTGGCTGCGAGTGGCCATGCAAGACCGCATCCACCAGCCCTACCGGCAGTCTCTGATTCCCGGGTACTCGGCGGTGCGGAAGGCGGCGCTGGATGCCGGCGCTTACGGAATGGCAATCAGTGGCGCTGGGCCAAGCCTGCTGGCCCTGGCCGATGGGCGCAGCGCACCGGCAGTGGTGCCGGCAATGGCTCAAGCTTGGAAGCAAGCGGGGGTGAGCGCCTCCGTGAGAGCCCTCTCCCTGGACACGCAAGGGGCAACCTGCGCCTAGCAACACTTCTGAAGCACATGCCAGAAACCCGGTTTCTTAAAGAAACCGGGTTGCCCCTTCCATCCCAAGAAACCCGGTTTCTGGCACTGCACAGGGGCAACCCCCGCTTCGTAACAATTCGTTAAGAATGCAGGAGTGGCCCTATTGCCTGCTTAACGGTAGCGAAGGCTACCGTTTTTTGTTGCGACCCTCTGCTTAACAAAACTTAATTTTTAGTTATCCGTATTATTAATTTTTTAAATATAAGAGAAAAATCAGCAGGGGTTTCAGTGGGTTTGGCTTCTAGCTTTGTAGCTGCAGATACATTTAAAAACTAATTAAACGTATAAAAGCAAATGGCCATGCCTGCAAGTCAGGTATTGACTCGCATTTATGGTGGTTGTGTGTTTTTTCTTGGGAAAAGTAGTTTGCAAAAGTTAACGTAACTTAATACAATAGACACAGAAGCAAATAGGTATATATCCTCAACCATGCCTCCCATAGAATTTCCCTGGCTAACGACGATAATCCTGTTGCCCCTGGTGGCAGCCCTGGCCATTCCCGCGATACCGGATAAAAGTGGCAAAACCGTCCGCTGGTACGCCCTGGGGGTGGGGTTAACAGACTTGGCCCTGAGCGTGTGGGCCTTTTGGACTCACTACGACTGGCAAAATTCAACGCTGCAGCTGGCAGAGAGCTATTCCTGGGTGCCGCAGCTGGGGCTGAATTGGTCGGTGGCGGTGGACGGTCTGTCAATGCCGCTGATCGTGCTTACCGGCTTAGTCACCACCCTGGCGACTTTCGCGGCTTGGAACGTCAGCAACAAGCCGCGTTTGTTTTATTTCCTGATGCTGGCAATGTACAGCGCCCAGATAGGGGTGTTTGCGGCCCAAGACATGCTGCTGTTCTTCCTGATTTGGGAACTGGAACTGGTGCCGGTGTACCTGCTGATCTCCATCTGGGGCGGACCGAAGCGCCAGTACGCGGCGACCAAATTCATCCTCTACACCGCACTGGGTTCGATTTTCATTCTGGTTGCCGGTCTAGCAATGGCCTTCTATGGCGATACCGTTACCTTTGACATGGCAGCGATCGGGCAAAAGAACTTCCCGGTGGCGTTCCAACTCCTCGCCTACGCCGGCTTCCTGATTGCCTTCGGCGTCAAACTCCCCATCTTCCCCCTGCACACTTGGCTTCCGGACGCCCACGGTGAAGCTTCAGCGCCAGTTTCGATGATTTTGGCCGGGGTGCTGCTGAAAATGGGAGGCTACGGGCTGATTCGCATGAATATCGAGATGCTCCCCGAAGCCCACGTCCACTTCGCGCCGGTGCTGGTGGTGCTGGGTGTGGTCAACATTGTCTACGGCGCTTTAACCGCCTTCGCTCAAGACAACCTCAAGCGGCGGCTGGCTTGCTCCTCGATTTCCCACATGGGCTTCGTTCTGATTGGCATCGCTTCCTATACAGAACTTGGCCTCAGCGGGGCAATGCTGCAAATGATTTCCCACGGGCTGATTGCGGCGGCGCTGTTCTTCCTCGCTGGCGTTGCCTACGAGCGCACCCACACTCTGGCCATCGAAAAAATGGGAGGTATGGCCAAATATATGCCGAAAGTGTTCGCTCTGTTCACCGCCGGTTCGATGGCATCTCTGGCTTTGCCCGGAATGAGCGGATTTGTCAGCGAACTGACGGTGTTCTTGGGCTTGTCTACCAGTGACGCTTACACCTCCAGCTTCAAAGTCGTGATGATTGTACTCGCTGCAGTGGGGCTGATCCTGACTCCGATTTACCTGCTCTCCATGCTGCGCGAAGTGTTCAGCGGCGCTGAGAATCCAAAACTGATGGCCGATCCTTGGGAGCTGGTGGACGCCAAGCCTCGCGAGATATTCATCACCGCTTGCTTGTTGCTTCCCATCATCGGTATTGGCTTGTACCCCAAGCTGGCCACTCAAACCTATGACGTGAAGACAACCGCAGTGGCTGCGGAAGTTCGCCAAGCCCTGCCCCTGGTTGCGCAGCAGCGCCAAATTATGCACTCTGGCTTTATCGCACCGAAGTTGCCCGCTCCTGAAACTCCCGCGCTGCTCGGCGTTACTGAGCTCGGGAAAGGTGCGTAAAAACTTTAATTTAGCAGAAGTAGGGCGGGCGCAGCTCCGCCCGCGGCCACACCACAAACGAGGGGCGCTCTCTGGACGCCCCTCTAGTTTTTTTCGGGTGGGTTCTGTGGTGGGAACCGCCCCCGTGAAGGGACGCTAAGGTTGAGTTGGTTCTCGGTGGGTTCGTCTGTAGCGGCATCCCGATTTGTGTCGGGACTGAGGCGGAAGGCACCCTACATCTGTCTTGAGGGTGCGGTTGATATGCTAGCCGCGTTAGGGGGTATTCTATAGTTGGTCAAAGCTTTGATGAATTACCCTTTCTTCTCCCTCACCCCTTAACCTTCAACAAGTCCGGCCACTCATGTCAAAAATTCTCGTAATAGAAGATGATGGGGCAACCCGGTTACTTCTGAAAAGAGACCTTCAATTAGAAGGGTATGAGGTAACAGTGGCCAAAGACGGGTTGCAAGGGCTGGAATGTGCGTCTAAAATCGAACCGGCGCTGATTGTTTGCGACTGGGTGATGCCTGAGATGGATGGGGTGGAGGTTTGCCGGCAGGTTAAGGCTGACCCAGAGTTGGCGAGGGCGTTCTTTATTTTGCTAACGTCTAAGGGCACGGTGGCTGACCGTGTGGCGGGACTGGATGCGGGGGCGGATGATTTTCTTTCTAAGCCGGTCGATCCTCTGGAATTGCAGGCGCGGGTGCGAGCTGGGCTTCGGGTTTACAACTACCAGCAGGAATTGAGCCGGTCTAACCAGCAATTGAGTCAAGCCCTGCACGATCTGCGCCAAACTCAGGCTCAACTGATTCACAGCGAAAAGATGTCTAGTCTCGGCAGGATGGTGGCTGGCATCGCCCACGAAATCAACAATCCTGTGAATTTTATTTCGGTGAATTTAACCTATATTCAAGAGTACGTTTCTGAGTTGATAAACTTTGCAGATCTCTCCCTGAAAGAGAGGCACTCACTCAGCCCGCACCTCCAGGCGGCTGCTGAAGAGATAAATCTCGAATTTTTGAGGCAGGATTTTCCTAAACTCCTGAGTTCGATGGGAGTGGGAACTGAGCGGATCTGCCAGATTGTTCTGTCTCTGCGCAATTTTTCTCGGCTGGATGAAGCTCAGAGAAAACGGGTGAATTTGCATGAAGGCATCGACAGCACTCTGTTGCTGCTGCAGCACCGCCTGACTGCCGGTGATGGCAAGGGGGATATTGAGGTGATTAAGGACTACGGGAATTTGCCGCCGGTTGAATGTTTTGCAGGGCAAATGAATCAGGTGTTTCTCAATATTTTGACCAATGCGATTGACGCCCTCAAGGCAAGTCCGAACTCCCCCAAGAGGATATCGATTCGCACTGAAATGGGGCGTGGGCAAGACAAGAGTTCGCATTTGCCCAGCGCCCAGTGCCCAGTGCCCAGTGCCCAATCATCTGTTGTGATTCGGATAGCGGATAATGGAATAGGGATGGTGCCGGCGGTTAAATCCCGCATCTTTGACCCTTTTTTCACGACTAAGCCGGTGGGTTCTGGGAAGGGGCTGGGGCTGTCTGTCAGCTACCAGATCGTTGTGGAGCAACACGGCGGTCAGTTGCTGTGCTCTTCTGAACAGGGATTGGGGGCGGAGTTCGCCATTGAAATTCCCCTGCGCCAAAGCCGGTGATTTTGGATGGGGCATGGGGCATGGGGCATGGGGCATGGGGCATTGCTAATTCGCTCCGCCGGTGCGAGAATTTAGATTAATCAACCGGATATGATACTGGAGTTTAGACCGGCAATTCGCACGCAATCCAAATGCAATCTATCGACGTATATAAATTCTGTTTGAATAGTTTGTTTTTGTTTTGGGCCGGCAGGAGGGGGGCCCTTGCGGTCGCCCTGTCGCGAATTGAGCAGTCTTCGGGAGGCGGAGCCTCCTGCCAGGCGTTCCCGGGCGGAGCCCGGGAACGAGTTTAAAGGTTATTAATCAAACGGATAAGGGAAAATTTATCCGGGGTCAGCCGCCGCTGATTTTGGCTTTGTAGCCGAGGCCGGTGAGGAGCTGGAGGAGTTTCTGGGTGTGATCGCCTTGAATTTCAATGTCCTGGTCTTTAACAGTGCCACCGGCACCGCAGTGGGTTTTCAGCTGTTTGAGAAGGGAGGCGAGGGTTTCGGGTTTGGCTTGAAAGCCGGTGATAACGGTGACGGTTTTGCCGTTACGCCCTTTGCGGGATGCCTGGATTCGGAGATTTTGCCCGGATGGGGGGAGTTCGGGGAGGGAGCGTTCCAGGGCGGCGGGGTTGGTGCTTGCGCCGAATTCTTGGTGGACAACCCGGTTGCCGGTGGGGGTGCTGGTGTCGGTGGGCTTGCGCTTAGAAGTGGCCATAACAGGAGTGAAAAATAAAATAGAATGCAGCACTGGTGGCTGGCGGGTGCCGGCGAGTCAAGTTTGAAGCCCGCTGCCGGGATTCACTGTTACCCGAGCTGAGTGACTGGGAATTTTTATTTGCGCTGTTTGTTTGTTTCAATCGCTGGCTGAGATTAACACAAACGACCGGGACTGCTTGTTTATAGAATAACACATTGCGGCGAAGCCCCATGCCCCATGCCCCATGCCCTATGGAGCGTCAAAGTCCATGACTGGGGCCAGCATGAACCGGCAGTGCGCTCTGTGGCCTGCCGGCGGACATCCGGGCGCGGTAGGCTGTGGGAGTGACACGCACCGGTCAGATGTCGATGGCTTGATTAAAATAAGGAAAAACACTAAGGAAAAACACGGTATGGTCGGCCAGAGAAAACTGAGCGAATATATTTGGATAATAGCAGCATTTCCGATTGCGGGCTTCATCGGAGTTATGGGGCTAGCAACCTTCCACAATTGGAGGGTGTCCGAGGCATTTCAGCGAGTGAGAGCGGCGCAGGAAGCGATTGTGGTAAAGGGAGCATCAGTCCAAGACCGAGAGGTGCTTGCGGAAGAAAACACTCGGGTAGAAGCGGCCCTGCAACTGGCCAGATCGTCGCTGGCAGCCGCCACCGTGTTAGAGCTAGTTTTGATTTGTGTTTCCGTCTATTTGATGGCGGAGGGAATTTCCAAAAAGGTGAGTCAGGTGCTGAGTCAAATTACTGCCTCTTCAACGGAAATTGCGGTGACAATGGAGGAGCAGGAACGGATGGCGTCTCAGCAAGCTATTTCCGTAAATCAAACCACGAGCACAATCGATGAGTTGGGGGCGTCCTCAACCGCTACAGCCCAGCAAGCGGAAACGGTTGCTGGCGGAGCCCGACAGGCGCGGCTGCTGGCGGAGGGGGGAACGCTGGCGGTGGGGAAAACGCTGGAGGGGATGTCGGTTTTAAAAGAAAAAGTGGGTGCGATTGCCGAGCAAATTGTGCGGTTGAGCCAGCAGACGTCTCAGATTGGGAATATTGCCGCTTTGGTGAGCGATTTGGCCAACCAGACGAATATGCTGGCGCTGAACGCAGCGGTTGAGGCTGTGCGTGCCGGCGAGCACGGCAAGGGATTTGCCGTCGTGGCGTCAGAGATTCGCAAGCTGGCTGACCAAAGTCGGAAATCTACAGAGAAGATCAACGCCTTGGTGGCGGATATCCAAATGGCGATTAATTCCACAGTGATGGTGACGGATGCCGGCACGAAAACAGTGGAGGAGGGATCTCGAATCGCTCAGGAAACAGCGGAAGCCTTCCGGGGGGTGACGGAGGCTATCAACGAGATTTCTCTGAGCACTCAGCAAATTTCCCTGAGTGCCAAGCAGCAAGCGCTGGCTGTTCAGCAGGTAGTGGATGCGATGAATGCGCTAAACCAAGTAGCGGCGGAGACGGCTAAGAGTATCAGTCAAGTTAAGGTGGGCACCCAGAAGCTCAACGAAGCGGCGCACAGTCTGAAGAGCATTTCCTAGAGTGCCGGCGGGTGAGAGCCCGGAAGCTTAAGTTGACACCGGCAGGCGGAGCGCCTGCCTGCGGGGGGGTGGGGGCTGTGACAGTTTCAATCCCCTTGCCGGGATTGGTGCTGGCCAAAAATCTTCTCCTCCTACCCCCTCCTGAAATCATTGTCGCATTGATATGGGCTTCTTTGCACAATCGGGATCTTCCCCGGCACGAACGCCGATAATAATCTAAAGTGAATCAAAGTGAATCAAACAGACCTCGTGGGAGCGGTGGCAGATGGAAGCGAAACGAAACCCAATGCAGCAGCAGGTAGAGGAGAGCAGACAGCAGGCGAAGGTTCATGCTGAGCGAATCAATCAACTGGCAGCCGAACTGGCAGAGGAAATACAGGCACTCAAGGGGCTGGCTGATGAAATCAGCCCCAGCTACTGGCAGGTCTATTACAAACCTTTCATCACCGGCTTCAAAAGCATCTCAGTGCCTTACGTCCGCTCGGATGGGGATGTTTGGACGATTTTCAACCGGGTGGTATAGCTGCTATGCGTGGGGCAGCGTTAGTAGTTGGGCTTTAGCCCAAAAGTTCGCAGTTGGGCTAATGCCCAAAGGTTAGTAGTTGGGCTAATGCCCAACCGCCGCCTATCCCCTAGCCAACCCCATCCAGGGATTAATTTTCACATCTCAAGAGGAGTTATACCTCTCATCCGATTAAAAGGTCTTTGGAAAACACGCCTGGAGACGGGTTTTGTAGGTATGCTTTCTTTCGGATCTTATAGCAATAGACAGCTCAGTAATGGAGAAGGCATCTCACTTGGCAGTCGGGATAGGGAAGGACGCGCAACGCGATCCCGCTTCGCTATCGGAGGGAAGGCCTGTCCAACGTCCGTGCCCTAAGCAGATCCTAAGGGCAGGCGAGACGCCTGCCCTACGCCTATACTTCGTAGGAATTGTTTTCCCTCCAACGAGCGTGTCGATTACTGAGCTGTCTGTTGCTATAACCCGTAACCCCTAACCCGTAACCCCTAACCCGTAACCCCTAACCCCTAACCCCCAGGACATATAATGAACGGTGTCCACTAATTTTCCTGCTGTCGTGACCACCACTCCCCTGCCTCGCAGTCCGCAAGCGGCTGCTACTAGCACTTCAGGCCCCGACGCCCTGGGACGCTTTGGGCGTTTCGGGGGCAAGTATGTGCCAGAAACCCTGATGCCGGCTCTGGCTGAGTTAGAAGCGGCGTACCAGCAATACCGCAACGACCCAGCTTTCGGGCAAGAACTCCAGCAGCTGCTGCGGGACTATGTGGGACGCCCCAGCCCCCTGTATTTCGCTGAGCGCCTCACCGCCCACTACGCCCGCCCGGACGGCACCGGCCCGCAAATATACTTAAAGCGGGAAGACCTGAACCACACCGGCGCTCACAAAATCAACAATGCCCTGGCTCAGGCACTGCTCGCTGTGCGGATGGGCAAGCAGCGGATTATTGCGGAAACGGGTGCCGGCCAGCACGGAGTGGCCACGGCAACGGTTTGCGCTCGCTTTGGGCTGCAGTGTGTTATATATATGGGCGTACACGACATGGATCGGCAAGCTCTGAATGTGTTTCGCATGCGGCTGATGGGGGCGGAAGTGCGCCCAGTGGCAGCCGGCACCGGCACGCTGAAGGACGCCACCTCAGAAGCGATTCGCGACTGGGTGACTAATGTGGAAAACACCCACTACATCCTGGGCTCAGTGGCTGGCCCTCACCCCTACCCGATGATGGTGCGGGACTTCCACGCAGTGATTGGCCAGGAAACCCGGGCTCAGGCTCTGGAAAAATGGGGCGGAGTGCCGGATATCCTGCTGGCGTGCGTAGGGGGAGGGTCCAATGCGATGGGACTGTTCCACGAGTTTGTGGGCGAGCCGGCGGTGCGGCTGATTGGCGTTGAGGCGGCGGGTGAGGGCGTGGATACGGAGAAGCACGCCGCTACCCTGACGCAGGGGCGAATTGGCGTGCTGCACGGGGCGATGAGCTATTTGCTGCAAGATGAAGATGGGCAGGTGGTGGAGGCGCACTCGATCAGTGCCGGTTTGGACTATCCTGGCGTGGGTCCGGAACACAGCTATTTGAAGGATGCCGGTCGGGCTGAGTATTACAGCGTCACTGACAAGCAGGCATTAGAAGCGTTTCAGCGGCTTTCGCAGTTGGAGGGGATTATCCCAGCGCTGGAGACAGCTCACGCGATCGCTTATCTGGAAACGCTCTGCCCGCAACTTGCCGGCAGTCCGCGCATTGTGATTAACTGCTCTGGGCGCGGCGATAAGGACGTGCAAACCGTGGCTAAGCTGTTAAATTCAGGTCAGTGAATCTCTCGTAACTCCCCCTCCCCGTGTGCGGGGAGGGGGTAGGGGGGGGTGGGGTTCCCAACTTGTGCGACGCTGTGAAAAGAGCAAAATTTGTATTAGGTTTGACGTTTTTACTGTTGGCAGCAGGCGCTGGCGGCTGCGTTTTTGTGATAGACACCGGCTCTCTGGTGCGACCGGCAAAACCGGCTGCAACGACAGAGCAAAGGGCAGAGCCGGTGCCTGCCGAACCGAAATCCAATCCGCCTTCGGAGACTGTGGCGGCTTTGGAAAAGTCAGTTCACGAACAGGTGAATCAGTATCGCGCTCAGCGAAATTTGCCGGCGCTGAAACTTGACCCCCGGATTAGCGAGCAGTGCCGCGCTCACAGCGCAGCAATGGCCAGCGGTGGCGCTCCTTTTAGCCATGACGGATTTGAGCTGCGAGTCAAAGCAATTGGCAAGCAGATTTCCTACCGCTCGGCGGCAGAAAATCTCGCCTACAATTTTGGGTACAGCGATCCGGGGAAGCAGGCGGTTCAGGGCTGGATAAAGAGTCCTGGGCACCGCAAGAATATGGAAGGGCAGTTTGATTTAACCGGCGTTGGCATTGTTCAGAATGCCAAGGGGGAGTATTACTTTACGCAAATTTTTATCCGCCGGTGGTAGGGAAGAAGCACTGCTGCTGCACACTTCTATATTCTTACCTGTGCGAGAAATATCTCGGCGCTCACCCGCCCCTACAGCGTCCCGCCCCAACAAGGATAGATAGGGCGTCTAAATCATGTAAATTTCAAAACCCCGGTTTCTTAAAGAAACCGGGGTTTTGGGGCACCAGCAGTTGCGCAAATCATTTAGAATTGATATATGCAAAAATGATGCAACAACAGAAGATATAGCAGTATGCACTTAGGTTAGAACATTAGACCTTCAGGCTCGGCGGACGCCTCCCCTACGCCTATATAGCAGTAAGCATTTAGGAAACCTACATTCCGGCCTCCCTTGCTCCAGAGCTTCCGAAGCTTCTATTGTTCTAACCAATATGACTGCTGCTATATCCGATTAAATGAGATTTGTAAAACACGCCTTCAGACAGGTTTTGTATATATGCTTTCAACCGGAGATTAGATAATTTGACCTGCCGGCACCCCCTTCTGTGGGGCCAATCGGCTGTTCGTGGCCCACTTTCGGGTGCCGGTGGCCGCTTTTCGGCAGGAAATTGCCGTAAATGAGAGGGTTTCCGATTAAATGAGATTTGCAAAACGCGCCTTCAGACCGGTTTTGTATATATGCTTTCAACCGGATATTAGATAAGTTGCCGTGCGTGGGAACGGGCTGCGGCGGACAGATATCCTTCTTCTGTCACGTTGAGGCAATTTGACGAATTTGCGTCATTTCAGGCAACGAGAGATGGGGCTTTCACCCCGGTTTGACAGAAGAGGGATATAGCAGTATGCACTTAGGTTAGAACATTAGACCTTCAGGCTCGGCGGACGCCTCCCCTACGTCTATATAGCAGTAAGCATTTAGGAAAGCTACATTCCGGCCTCCCTTGCTCCAGAGCTCCCGAAGCTTCTATTGTTCTAACCAATATGACTGCTGCTATAATATTGCGTAGGCGTGTCAGGTTTTTTTATAAACCGCCCCCGTGAAGGAACGCCAAGGAAAGAAAAAAGAGAGGGTTTGACACTCGGTGGCGAGGATTATCCACCGCAGCTCCCAAAATCCAGGACACTGCAATCTGGAGCCGTACAATCCATCGCCCCACAGTCAATGCCATGCCAACCGGCACAGCCCTCGCCGGCACATCCGTCACCAGAGCTTCCCGCGCAGTCAATCGCTTCACAGCCAGCACTGGGGAAATCAAGGGGGGTGACAGGACACTGAGAGTTCGAGCTGTCGTCCGAGCTGTCCCCCCGGCGTTCTGGATCTTTTTCTGGATCTTCTTGTGTCTCCATCTGGCTCTTTAGCACAAGACTTGCGGATTTACAAGCTTGCAGCCGGTGGCGGGAAGTGCGGACAGCCTCAATCAAACCCACCTCCAAGATGGTGCGTTTTATAAATTGAGAGCAGGACTCGCCCCCATGCAGCACCCGATACGCGCAGGAAAACCCTTTTCTGGGGGAGAGATGCTGCTGGTAGCCGGCAATCAAAGCGGCGGCTGACCGGCGAGTCAGGGCGTCAAAAGCTGTCATAGGAATTGGCGAGGGGAATTGGCGAGGTTGAGGAAAAGCTGTTCATCCAGCCGGCACCGCAGTCCGAGGTACTTTTAACAGAACGCTCGTCTTTTATAAAAACTATCAATAGATTGCAACTCTTGCCAATCCGGGAAGGCACCGAATTTAAAGGCTATTGCAATCCGGGGGAATCGCCGGCTCGAAGAATTGACCTCTGCGCCGGTGCGCCGGTGCCCCAAACCAGCCTTTGCTCAAGGGCGGTGTGGGGACACGGGCATGTCACGTCTCCCCACAGCCAGAGATCCCTCATGCAAAATTTCTAGTAGAGGAGTTGCGCCGGCGCTGTAGAGACGGGACCTCTAGCGCAACTCACATTAGTGAGTGCTGTTAAGCCCCTGCTTTCAAAGGGCGCGCCTCACTCAAATAATAATCGCTAGACCTGCTGGAAGCAATGCGGTGTTTGCGCAAGTCCTGTACTGTAAACTCTTTTGGAGAGGCTCGGTGTTCAATAGAGATATACTCCTGATTTTTGCTTTGGGTTTAACGCCGCCGGTGCTGTCTTGGTGGCTGCGGCGTCAAGCCGAGGCGCGAGCTGCAGCCCGCTTGAGGGCGGCGAGGGAAGCTGCGGTATCCCGAGGACTGCAAAACCTTCCGCTCCCCCCAGACCTCTATGACTTCTCTCGTGGGGAGGGAGAAACAATAGGCGACCCAACCTGCCGGTTTAATGCCCGCTCTGCTTTAATCCGCTGTGCGGTCAATCCCCAGGGTCCGTGTCAGGGGTGCCCGCACTACCAGCCACGGGAGTGAGCGCCATTTCGTGAGATTTCGATTTGGAATTCAGCTATTGCGGGCGTTACGCTTTGAGATTCAATATTTTCAGGCAATGTAAAGTTTATTTTAAAACGATGCCATCAAACGTAAGTGAGCTGTAGCGCGGGCCGAGATGCCTGTGCCGTGCGGCAAGGAGTGCCGGGTGCCCCGCCCGCCCATTGGCCACACAGGAGAAACCGGCAGCCCGGAAACTCCAGAGCCAGACCGCTTGACAAATAGCCTGCCAGTTGGCAACAATGGTAGATTGGCTGTCTGTAATGGCTCGGATCAGGTATGGCCCATTTGCCGGCTGCGCTAGCCGGCGCGGCAAAAGCTGGCAATCTGCGCATGAGCGGTAAGCCAGCTACCTGTACGGCAACTCACACAATAAATCCATGACTTACGCAATTATCGAAACCGGCGGCAAGCAACTGCGGGTAGAACCGGGTCGCTTCTACGATGTGGAACTGCTTCCTGTGGAAGCCGAAGAGACAATAACAATAGACAAGGTGTTGCTGGTTGAGCACGACGGTGGCGTCAGTATTGGCCAGCCGTTTGTGGAGGGGGCGACGGTGGAAGCCCAGGTGTTGCGGCACCTGCGAGGGCGCAAAGTTATCATCTACAAGATGCGCCCCAAAAAGAAAACCCGCAAAAAGCGGGGGCACCGGCAGGAAATTACTCGCCTGATGATTAACTCCATCAGTCTCAACGGTTCCGCGCTCGGAGAGAAACAGCAGTCGCAAGCGGCTGCGCCGGAAGCTACAGCAGAAGCAGCCCCCGAGACTCCTGCAGAATAATAAGTGGGGGCGGGCTCGCCGGCAGCAAAAGCTGACCGCAGATAAGGGGACGGAGAAATCCGGTTTCTTTAAGAAACCGGGTTTCTGGGGCGCACCTCACGCAACGGAAACTCCTATATATGAGCGAAAGCCGCCCCTAACAAGACCCGAACTGGGCAAAACCGGCGCAACCGGACAGCATATCAATTGAATTTCGGGAAGATCTCTCAGGAGGACACAGGAAAATGGCTCATAAAAAAGGTACGGGCAGCACGCGCAACGGTCGCGACTCAAATTCCCAGCGCTTGGGCGTCAAGCGTTTCGGTGGCCAGGTTGTGAGAGCCGGCAATATTTTGGTGCGCCAGCGGGGCACCAAGCTTCACCCGGGCAACAATGTGGGAATTGGCAGTGACGACACCCTGTTTGCCCTCATCGATGGCGTTGTCACATTCGAGCGCAAGGGCAAAACCCGCAAGAAGGTGAGCGTTTACCCCACCGCTGCGGCTGCACCGGCTGTTGCTGCAGCTGAACCCGCTGTTGCTTCGGCTTAACCTTTAGAAACCGGGTTTCTTAGAGAAACCCGGTTTATCAAGAAATTTTACATAACGTTACTAAACTGTTTAGCCGAAGGGCAGTGACAGGTTTTAGACTGGATTTTGATATTTTCGATCCTTATTAGCCGCCATGTTCCCAATCCACCGCCCCCGCCGCTTGCGCAGCCATCCCCAGCTTCGCCGTATGGTGTGCGAAAATCTTTTGACCGCCAGCGACCTGATTTACCCCCTGTTTGCCGTACCGGGAGAGGGCATCGCCAAAGAGGTGAAGTCCATGCCCGGGGTGTACCAGCTGTCGGTAGACAAGATCGTGATAGAAGCGAAGGAAGTCTACGATCTGGGGATTCCGGCGATTATCCTGTTTGGCATTCCAGACGTTAAGGATGGGGATGCCACCGGCGCGTGGCACGATTGCGGAATTGTCCAGAAAGCCACGGCTGCAGTCAAAGCAGCGGTGCCGGATCTGGTTGTGATTGTGGATACTTGCCTGTGCGAGTACACCAGTCACGGACACTGCGGCTATTTACAGACCGGCGATTTGACGGGTCGGGTTTTGAATGACCCGACGCTGGAGTTGCTGAAGAAAACTGCGGTGTCGCAAGCAAAAGCCGGCGCTGATATTATTGCGCCGTCGGGGATGATGGACGGGTTTGTGGGGGCCATCCGCGCGGGGCTGGATGAGGCGGGGTATCAGGAGGTGCCGATTCTTTCCTACGCGGCGAAGTACGCTTCGGCTTACTACGGGCCATTTCGGGATGCGGCTGAGTCCACGCCCCAGTTTGGCGACCGCCGGACTTATCAAATGGACCCGGGGAATGCGCGGGAAGCCCTTAAGGAAATTGAACTGGACATCGCCGAAGGGGCGGACATGCTGATGGTGAAGCCGGCTCTGGCTTATATGGATATTATCTGGCGCGTCAAGGAAGCGAGTAACCTGCCGGTGGCGGCTTACAATGTCTCTGGCGAATATTCTATGGTCAAGGCTGCGGCCCTCAATGGCTGGATTGACGAGAAGCGGGTGGTTCTGGAAACGCTGACCGGCTTCAAGCGTGCCGGTGCTGACTTGATTTTGACCTACCACGCCAAAGATGCCGCCCGCTGGCTGCAAGGGTGAGAGCAGGATTTAATCCTGGATTCTTGACGCAAAGCAGTAGGACACGGTATAATGAGATACGTTAGCGAACCGTGCCGACCGATCGAGTTGAAAATAGTGCTTGATTTCTTATCCGTCTTTGAGACTTCCGACACGGTTGCCAAGCGAAACAGGAAATTGAGCTTAAAGCAGCTGTCATCGGCGCTGAGCGTGAAAGCGCTCTGGGTTTAAGTAGTTGCCAAAACACCGACCTGAAACGTTCGCGTTCATAGTGCTTTCGGGATCTTCCTGAAAGCTTTGCGGGATACCGCCTCTATCACTTTTACGGGTGATAGTGCTATCGTTGCGTTGTCCGGGGTTATCCCGGATAATGTCGCGTAAATGTATCAGCTAAGGCTAGCAGCTCCTGACCGGATCGATCCCTGGCCACAGGGGCGACCGCTGCGGTGGCCCTAAACAGGGAGCGAATCAGGGAAAAAGAGGGGAAAATTGCATCGATTGGCAGTTGAGGGGCGTGTTGCCATGCGCCAGGGGCTAGGGCAACACGCCCCTTGCTGTTTGCGCTTAAATGTCAGGAAATCCTAACAAAAATGTGGGAAAAAACCCTAAAAAGTATTGTGCGTCTCTACGAAAACTTATAATATTTGATATTAGGCCGGCCCCTGCATCTAACGTTGGAGCCAAGGCGACTGACAGAGCAAACAGGGAGCGGCCACGGTTGAAGCTTTTGCTAGAAAGAAATGCGTAAAACGCATGATATGGGTCTTTTTGGGCCGCTCCCACTCTCAGATTCAAGAGGGCACCGGCACTCTTCGACGACGGTTTCACGAGTGAAACCTACAAGAATTTCCCCCTAAAAATTCACTCTTTAGGGGGATGTGCGGATCGCTATTTGGTGTAAATTAAAGTTATCTTCGGCGCAGATTTAAGGAACAATGAATTCAAAAACCACAGATTGCCGCCACATTCGGTTTTGCGACCGAAAGTCTGAGATTAACCTCAAGCAGCTGCAAGAACTGTTTCATTTAGCAGCGTTTTGGGCGCAGGACAGAAAGATTGAGGATTTGGCAATCGCTATCGCCAACAGCGAGCCGGTAATCAGTGTCTGGGATGGGGAGCAAATGATTGGGTTTGCTCGCGCGACTTCTGACGGGATCTACCGGGGTGCGATTTGGGATGTGGTGATTCACCCGGACTATCAAGGTGCCGGTTTGGGGCGCAAGCTGGTGCAGACAGTGCTCAGCCACCCCCGGATGAGCCGGGTGGAGCGGGTTTACCTGATGACGACTCGCCAGCAGAAGTTCTACGAGCGGATTGGGTTCGAGTACAACGCCTCTACGACGATGGTGCTGTACAATCCGCTGCTGGTGAGCCAGGTGCAGGAGAGCGAATTGCCACTGGAAGCGTACATTGAAGCCTGACGAACTCGCTGCCGGCTGCCGGCACCGGCACGATTTCCAAGATTTCCAAGCGCCCGCGCATCAGTTCGAGGAGCCGGCAATCCATCAGCAGGATCATTCCTGAGGACAGCTGGGGGTTCTCGTTAATCTGCCGCCCTTGAGCCACCGGCACTTGCTGCAATAAATCCACCGGCTCGCTCCAGGTAAAGGTGGGAGAGGGGACATCAATCCAGATGTGGCAGCACACATCCCCTCCTCCGTCTTCGGGGGAAAGGGGAAAAGTTGCGACAGAAATGCGGATGCTGCCCTCTTTCATATTGGCAAGGGCGGTGTCGGTGAGATTCACCAGCACCTGTAGCAGCCGAGGCCGGTCTGCTCGGACATACATTGCGGCATCTGGGGGATCTATTTGGAGGCGCAGGTTGCGATCTGCAGCTTGCAGGTGGGTGAGGCGATAGACTTCCTCGAAGATTTCGGCGAGCTGGATTGGCTCAAGATTGATGCGCTGTTTGCCGTGCTCTATTCTGGCAACCTTGAGGATGTCATCGATCATGTCCACCATTTTGAGCGCCGAGGCGTGGGCTTTGGCGACAAATTCTCGCTCTTCGGCTGGATCGTCACACAGGTCCGCGAGGATTAACTGGTGGGCACCGATGATGCCATTGAGGGGGGAGCGCAGTTCGTGGCTCACCCGCGCCAGAAAACCGCCTTTGAACTGGCTGATCTGGGATGCCATCTGGTAAGCGAGCTGGGTTTCCTGCTGCGGCTGTGAGAGGGTTGGCGTGTCTGGGGTGGCGTCTGCTGGCGCGAAAAGCCGGCGGCGCAACCTGTCGGAGAGCCAAGTGCTCCCCACGCCCAGCCCCAAACCCACTGCTAAAGACACCCAATTGCTCCAGTCCATATTAAAGCTCAAACCTCTAATTTTGCCTGCGGGGAACCCCACCCCGCAACCCCTGCCCCGCTAGCGGGGAGGGGGGGAAGAGAAGAAAGGTTGATCCAACGGGCTGTGCGACTCTAATTTAACCGCTCCCTCCCGCAAGATTGCCCACCGGCTCTCTGTCCATTTTGCCACGGTGGAAGGGACGCCGGTGGCTGGAGGAGCAGGCGAGTTCTCGTCTGGCAGAAGTGTCAGGACTTCTGGAAACTGGGCGGCAATTTCTGCCAGCGACAGCACTGGCGGCTGTCCGCTGCGGTTGGCGCTGGTGGTGGCCATCGGGCCGGTGATCGCCAGGATTTGCCGCGCCACGGGGCTATCGGGGACTCGCACGCCGATGGTGGTGGGGTCCAGGGGGTTCATGGCCGGCGGGACAAGGGGGCTGGCCGGCAGGACGAGGGTGAGGGCACCGGGCCAGTATTTGCGGGCCACTTGCTGCCAAATTTGCAACTCTTCCGGGGTGCCGGTGACATAGGGCCACAGGTCTTCTGGGGAGCCGGCCATTAAAATTAAGGGTTTGTCGGCGCTGCGCCCTTTGGCGGTGAAGATAAGCTCGGATTGGTCGGGCCGGCTGGCCAGTGCCGGCACGGTATCGGTGGGAAAGCTGACCAGTTTGCCTGCAATTGCGCCGGCGATTAGGGCGTCGGGGGAGACTTGTGGCATGGAGAAGCTGTTAGGGGAATTAATTTTATTTTATTTTTACAAGACGTAGCACAGGCGAGACGCCTGTGCGTTGGGCTTTAGCCCAAAAGTTGCGCAGTATGGGCTTTAGCCCTATCTTAGTTCGTAGTTGGGCTTTAGCCCTGAATTTATTAGTTCGTATTGTACCAGATTTTATGGGAGAGAACTTTAGCTAACAGGAATTCCCCTATCTATGTCTTTTAAAAATAATTCTGTCATCTTTCTGGCTGTCCTAATTTTCACATCCATATCTATAGGATTGGGAAGTGGATTCAATCCCTCCAGAACAAACGCCCAAACCAAGAGAGGCCAGTTTTGTAATGTCCAAACCAATAGTGGGGGCTGGTGGTTTTGGAGAACTACCGACTTATCCACCAATCCTTGTGCCACTCTTCTCAGCCAGTATTGCACCTATCCCGATTGTAGGGTGGCGAGTTCCGGTACATACCTGTTAAACGGGAGAAACCAGGTTCAAGTTTCTTGTCAAAATTTTCAGGCTTCCTTTTCCGGGTTTGGTGGCGAGCCGTTCGATCGGGCATATGAAAGTGCAGCCACCCCATCCAAAGCTTCATGTCTTTTCACGGTGGCTAGTTCGGCGTCTGTTCCTACTCCCACATATATTCCTCTATTTCAGAAACCCTTTTCAGGTAATTTTGCTGCTGGGAACTCCTTCGATCACGACTTACCCGGCGCTCAGAACGGCTATGTGCTTACTTGGCAGGGAAAGAAACTGCGAGCAGGTATTCCCGGTGCCTACATTGATGGTCACTATGGTTATGATTTCGGTATGCCTATTGGAACTCCACTTTTAGCTGTTGCTGATGGGGTAGTGGATTCTGCTGGTTGGCAGTCTTTTAACTGCCCCCCAAGAGGAATTGTACATCAATTAGATGTATTCATAACCCATACCGCACCTGATGGCTCTCGTTTTAAAAGTATATATGGTCATCTCGAACGTGTGGATGTCAGCCAAGGACAGAGAGTGTATTCAGGACAGGTAATCGGACGATCGGGAAACACTGGCTGTAGCAGCGGCCCTCACCTACACTTTGGCGTTCACAGATTAACAGATACTAATAACGGTCAAGCGACTGCGATCGATCCCTATGCTTGGTCTGGCAATGGAGTAGATCCTTGGTCTGTTCATCCTGACGGTGCTGTTAGTGTCTACCTGTGGCGAGAAGGACAAGCTCCGAGACTTATTGCCAAATAACCTCAAAGAACCCTGAAAAAACAGTTATTAAGGTAGGAATCGTTAGCATAATCAGTGAAGCTGGCGTCTCTTGTCCCAATTTGTTTGTGGGGGCAATTCACTCATTGCCCCCACAAAGGACAAATAACCAATGACAAATGACAACCAATTACACCGCGTCGGGGTCAATAGCCAATTCCCGCAGTTTTTCCGCGCTCGCGTTGGGCTCGTTGAGCTTCCATTTCGGCTCGCTGTTCTGCCATCTTTCGCTCGTTGTCCAATTCGATATAGGTGGCGAATTTCCGACCATCGGGGTAATAGATTTCTAAGCCTCTGGGACGCCTGTCCTACGCCTGGTTTAAATGGACATCTGGGACGCCTGTCCTACGTCGGGTTCAAATTCGATAAGCCAAGGCAAATCTCTGGACACCGGCTAAATCGGGCAAAATTTGAATACCGGCGTAACTCCCCTGCCGGCGCAGCAACTCAGCCACACTATCGGCTTGTCCCGCCATCATCTCAACCAGCCAGAAGCCACCGGCTTGCAGGTATGCCGGCGCGATTTCCACCAAATGCCGGATGCAGTCCAGCCCATCCTCACCACCGGCAAGGGCCAGGTGCGGCTCGTGCAGGGCCACTTCTGGCTGCAGGTGCGGCACTGTGCCCGTGGGGATGTAGGGCGGGTTGGACACCACACCGGCAAGCTGCCCTTTCAGCGCTTCCAGTGGCTCAAACCAGGAACCGCGATAAAACTGAATTCTCTCGGCAAACCCCAGATCGCCGGCATTCTGCTGGGCAATCGCCAAAGCATCCGGGCTGCAATCTATAGCATGAATTGTTGCTTTTGTCAATACTTCTGCCAGACCAATCGCAATTGCGCCGCTGCCGGTGCCCAAATCCGCCCAGTGTCCGGTTTCTAGCTTGCTGTTGCCATGACAGGCGGCTTGGGCAAAGTCAACAATGGACTCGGTTTCGGGGCGGGGGATGAGGACTGCCGGCGTTACCGCCAGGGAAAAACGACGCCAGGGTGTGCGCCCAGCGAGGTACTGCACCGGCACCCGCTCAGAGATGCGCTTGCGCCACAGTTCGGAGAGTTCGGCAACAGACCGCTGCAGTGGGATGTGGGGCTGGTGTTTGAAGGACTGGAAGCGCAGCGCCAGCCGGTCCAAACCGGCAAGCTCAAGCAGCAGCCAGTCCACTTCTGCCGGTGCGATGCCGGCAGCTTGCGCTGAGGCTATCGCTTCAACGCGCCACTGCCACAGTTCTAACCCTGAAACTTGCATGGAATTTTTTTGGGCATAGGGTATGGGGCATGGGGCATAGGGCATGGGGCATGGGGCATTGCGCATAGGGAATTGAAGACAGCAATCAATCCAAAATCCAAAATCTAAAATCCATGCATCCATGCATCCATGCATCCATGCATTCCCATGCCCAATCCCCAATACCCCTTAAGGCTTGGGTTGAGCGGAGCCTGGTGGGAGAGTGCGCAGGAATTCTACGGTTTCGCGGGGCGGAACCAGCACAATTTGGTTGAGTTCCTGGTCGTTACTCTTTTGCAAAGTGTCAATCACACCTTCCAAATTCACAACTTTAATTTGCACCTTAGCAGCTAAATCTGGCTGCTGCTGCTTAAACTTATCCAGCATCGCTTGCAAATCTTCCTTTTTGAAGAAGACAGGAATGACTTGCTCGTTACCCCGCTGAATCGTCAAGAAGCCATTTGCCGGGCCGCCGGTGGCCATAAACATGGGAACGCCATTAAATTGGTTCACTTGCTGGCCCTGCTGGCGCAGCAGCGCCACGGCTGAATCAACCTGCTGCTTCATGGGCACATAGGTGAAGTCCACACCTTCTGCCTTGCCTTCGTTGGCTTTATCCATCTTGTAGACCTCAGCCAGGGACACCGGCACCACCTTGACGGCTTGTGCCAGCTGGGGATTTTTCGTCTTCAGCTGCTCGACAAATGCCTTAGCGTCTTGCTGGCTGATAAAAACGCCCGCCACCGAAGTTTGCTTGCCCCCATTGGCCACGGACGCAATCAGTGGCGCTCCCTGAGCGTCTGTAATGGTAAACACCGGCACCGGTCGCAGCTTTTGCATGATTTGCTCCTCGGTCAGAGCCAGCGCCTGCATGTTCCCGCTCAGTGTTGGGCCCAGCAAGGCGCTCCCCACCAGACCCAGCATAGCGCCCCAGCGGATTAATGATTTCATGGTTCCTCCCAGTACGGTCTTGCAATAAACTTAGACGAAAAATGAGGCTAAGATCGTCTCAAAAACTGATTATTTTTTCTGGATTTATCTTGTCGCTCTCATGCAGGCCAATTCCGCCCCATTCCATCGCCGGTGGCAAATTCATCCTGACGCAGTACCTTGAGAGTTCTGCAATGTTGATTTACAGACCGGGCTGGCTTCCAGAAGTGCTTTCAGGGGAATGAAGCTTGCCGAACCGTGACAGAACAGTCTGATTTAGCGTGCCGCAAGAGAGCCCCTCTTTCCCCGCCCTACTAGCTTAGCCTGCAGGAGAGGGTTGTGTGGCAATCTCGAACAGTTTCGAGTCTGGGCATGGCGCATGAGGCATGGGGCATGGCCCCAGGCGCATGGGGCATGGGGCATGGGGCATGGCCCATTGAGCCAAATAATCAATCCAAAATCCGGGCATCCAAAATCCCAGATCCCCAGCGCCCAATGGCCCTGGGGTGAGACATGTAAATCGGGATGACAGGATTTGAACCTGCGGCTCCCGCATCCCAAATGCGGTGCGCTACCAAGCTGCGCTACATCCCGTTGCCGTAGTGTTCTATTCTATGGCAGTTCGCGCCACGACACTACTTCTCGATTTCTCTTCTTATCTTAGCAGACGATGCGCCTCTGGAGACAAAATCTGCCACGGAAGATTTTTTTCCCCGGAGGGAGGTGATGGAAGTCCAAGGCGGGACAGTAGGCTTTGCCGCACCTCCCATGACAGTATAGCTTGCCGTGGGGTGAGAGGGGGCGACCGGCGGATCTGCAGGATCTGCCCCTATTTCCCCATTTCCAGCGAAACTGCCTTCAGCAGAGGGTTTCAGGCGTTTTAGCCATGCACTTTGATGCGCTTTTCCGGCTTCTGCTTCCTCACCCAAGAGAGGAATTTGGCCATCTGGGGCTCAGCTTTGAGCTTTTCCAGGGTGTTGAGCTCTTGGGCGAGGCGGGTGTTGTCGAACAGGGTGTGGACTTGCCGGTGGCAAGCTGAGCAGATGTCAATCGTGGGCCCGTGAGTGCCCTTCTTCTGTTTCGGGATCAGGTGATGGACGGTCAAAAGTTCCATCTCTCTGTCACAGAGTTCGCACGGCATGATGTTCTAAGTTACTTTCCTGTACTATTGTATAATACAAAATTCTGCTGCGCCACCTATATCTAAGCCCCCCAGAAACCGGGTTTCTGCGACAACTTTTGCCTCCCACCCGAAAGATTTATTCAGAAACCCGGTTTCTCCTCCCCCCAGAAACCGGGTTTCTTTATTGAGAAAGCCGGTTTCTCCTCCCCCCAGAAGATCGAGCGATCTAGATTAACCTGTTATTCCAGAGGCCAACTCGGAATCAGCCGGTCGATTTCCGCCATAATCTGCAGAGTTTCCTTGAGAGCGACCGCCACTCGCTGATAGTGCAGTATATCATCAAAAGACAAACAGCGACCGGCTTTTTTGCGGTCTTTCAGCCATTTCTCCAAAACTTGATAGCCCCCAACTAGAAACGCCCAGACTTCCGGGGGAATCCCTTCAAAATATTGCTGCGCATGGATATAAACCCGCTGCAGCACCGGCTTGTAGGTGACTGAGGTAACGGCATTGTCCCCACTCACCGGATATTTCGTGATGATCTTGTTAAGTTTTTTCGACTTCATCAGGTGCAGTCCCACCAATTCCTGCCCTTTTTCCGAGAGCGCTTGGAACAGCCGGCTATTGCTGGTTAAAGGCAAGCGGGGAAAGTCGATTTTCAGGAATTCAGCATAGCGCTGCCGGTAGGTGGGGCTGTGAAAGATGGCGTAGGCGTAGTAAAATATGTCTTCTGAGGTGGGTGTCGCGCTCAGCTTCTTCCGAATCGCACTCAGAAAATCTGGAGACAGGTTGGGGGTGCGGTGCGCGAACAAGTTCCCCTGCTCGTTCTCGGTGTCAGGATAGAGGTAGAGGGGGAAGATATAGCAGTTATCTTTACTGGAGAGGGCATCTTTATTCACCGGCAGGTCAGAAACGAGGAAATGCTGGAATCTCTCCTCTCTAATCCCTCTCATCGTTAATAGCGCCAGATTGGGTTTCAGGAGGTGGCGCATTACTTCGATTCGCAATCTATCCGAGCAAGACGAACTGAAAAAAATATACCGCACATCAAAAGGCCGGTGCAGGACTCTCTCAATCAGGGATTCTATGTTGAGACGCGCGACAGCCTTTCTTGCCGGTTCAACCTGCCAAGATGCGGACTCTTTTAACTTGTAGCGTTCCTTAATTTGCCGGTCGCTGATTGTTAAATCCGCAAATCTTTCAATCCTTTCTTTCAGGGATTGCCGGTCAGCGTCAATCACAAACGCATCTCTGTGAGTTTTGATGCCGCTGGACTTGACCGGAAAAATATCAGCAACAGACCAGGCGCTGCTATACTCCTCACTCAACTGAAATTGTTTAGGAGTGAAGAAATAATTCGGCGGAGATGGGCGCAGTTCTGACCACGCAACCGAATTCACATCAGAAGTATTCAGGAACTCATATTTAGCCTGCCGGCTGCCCCAGATATCATAATGAAAAACCTTTTTGCCGGCATTTTCTTTTCGGCGGGACACCGGCTCGCCCCGCTCCCCCAAATCTTTGACCGCTATCAAGATAGCTACACCTTGCTTAATATCAAACACATTTTGGTCAGCTCTCCCATCAGGAGGACTTTCCTGTAGCAAAGAGTTGCCGCGCAAATCCATCACATAAAGCCGGTCAAAAGTCTTGAGGAGATCCTCTCGCATCCCTCGGTGGATTAACCCATTAAGATAAGAGTGATTGGTGATAAATCCAATAATACCACAGCCGGTCTGTTCAATCCGGTGATGGGCAAAGCGGATAAACTTGATGTAATCGTCGCTGAGAGGCTGGAGATTTTTTTCCGCTCGCACAGCTTCCTTGTAGCGCTGCATCAAGGCTTCGATACATTCGCCCTTATTTGATGAGCTAACCGCATAAGGCGGATTCCCAATCACCACCATCACCGGCACATCCCGCTGAATTGCTGAAGCTTCACTGGCTTCCTGCGCGACAAACGGCGCGAACAGTACCTCTGATTTTTTCAGCGCTTCGTCTAAACTGCAGGTGAGATAAATTCCCAGCCGCTGTTTTTCCGCAAACTGATATCCCAGATTTTGCAGCTGCAAGCCGAGTTTCAGATGCGCGATGGCGCAGGGAGCCATCAGCAGCTCGAAGCCAAACAAACGCCCCAGCAAACTATCCCGCACATACTGATTCCAAGCGCCAGCCATCCCCATCTCTTCCAGATTTTGGTAAATCTGATTTACTCCCCTATAAAGAAACGTGCCGGTGCCGGCAGCCGGATCGAGAATCCGCACCCGTGGCTGCAGGGTGACTGCATCTTTGCTACTGTCTGCTAATCCCAGGGGCAAATTAAAGCGCTCTTTCAGAATAGCATCCACAGAGCGGACAATAAAGGAAACCACCGGCTCAGGGGTGTAATAAACGCCCCGACTCTTGCGCAGCGCCGCATCATAAGCCGTCAGGAAGGTTTCATAAAAATGCACAACCGCATCTTCTTGGCGGGTGCGCCGGCCAAAGTTTTCCAAAATGCCGCCCATATCGGCAAGCCCCAGCAATCCCACTAAATCGTCAACAGCCCAATTTATCTGGCTGATTGAGTCTGTGTCAGCAATGCTGTTAAACAGCCGGTTCAAAAATGAATTGGTGGCTGGAATGTACGTTCCTGCTGTGCGCCGGTGGAATGCGAAACCACGCGGATTTTGAGCGTGACCTACTCTCGCCGCAAATAACCCATAAGATACAGTCTGGGCGTACATATCTGCAAACTCTGAGTCATTGAGATCCGGGAGTAACATCTCATTAAACTCCCGTTTCAGCTGGCGAAGTTCCCCTCGCTCAGTTTCGGCTTTTAATGCTTCCTCAGTGGCGAGCCGGATTGTTCGCGTTCGCCGCGCCATCTGCTTGGCTAAGCCTTGGGGAGTGCTGATAGGGGTGCCGGTGGTGTTGAGAAAGCCCTGAATTAATGCCGCCACACCGGCAGTGTCACTGACTTTAATCTCATCTCCCCCCCGCTGAGCTAAGACGGCTTTTCGCCTTTGCTTACCCTCAACATACCAGCGAAACTCCAGATAATTTGTTAAAATTAGATTCCCATTTAAGGATTCCCGATAGCGCTGTAGCTGCTCTGTTTTTTCAGCCCCATCCAGATCCAGCCCAACATCTTTGGCTTCAATATAGCCAACCAGCAAATCCCGCCGCCTCACAGTCAAGTCGGGGATGCCTGCCTTGTTGCCTTTCTCCTCAATGGCAGCTTCTATCCCTACAGCCGGCTCATCCAGTAGCGCCTTGAGTGCGGGATAGTGGAGTAGCTCACAACCCCGTTTCAGGTTTTTCTGGAGTGCCCTGATGTAAGCCTCAAAACGCATCGTTTCACGGTAATTTTTATCTATTTTACCGCCTGAGAGCCGCTATGAGTTACTTAAAAATATAAACTTATGCTAAGTAAAGTTAAGCGCACAGCTCCCACCGGCACCCGCGCACCGCCCAGATCCCAAGGGCGAGCCGGCGCAACAAAAACTCCCACCCGGTCAACCCTGGCACCGGCTGGGAGATGCAAGATAAGCTTTCATACATTATAAATTGAATTTCGTCAATAAGTAATCCTCCGTCAGGGGGATGGCAAACTGGCCAGCTCAATGCAGATTAAATTCATATTTATCCGGTTATTCACTGCATAAAACTTATCAGTTTTTACTTCAAATATAGGCTCTTAATTATACACTATACAAACGTATTTTATATGAAAGCTCTCCGAGAGTTGCGGCCCGCCCCACATCGGGCCATCTCAATGAAAAACCCGCCGATTGGGAGGGTTGCCAGTAGGGGATTGGCGGGGGCGGGTTTTGGGGGCGGGTTTTGCGGGCGGGTTTTGCGGGCGGGTTGGTCGATCCGCTGAGTTGCGCCACTGTCGGCTGAACCGACCCCTACAATTCACCGGCAGTCGGGGGCGGGTTTGTGGCAATTTCTAGCACCTTAGAAACCCGGTTTCTTTAAGAAACCGGGTTTCTCTGTATCTTTTTGTAATCCCCTCACCCTCACCGCCCGCACTTTGGGGAGAGGGGAGAATTCTTTATTTTTCCCCCCTCTCCCTTTATGGGCTATCCATTACCCACATTTTTCTTAACATAAAGTACATATTTCTTAAAAAATCCTGGAACATTGATGGGCTATAGTTTTAAGCATCCTGGGGCTAGAAGCGGGGAGCAATTAAGTTATGCTTGAATGGGCCAGTAGTGAGCTACAATACGCTCAACTAGGAGATCAGCGACGCCACAAGCGCTTCATTCGGATTGTGGACGATTTGGTGAGCCAACCTGGGGCGAGCGTGCCACAGGCATCAGGAGATAAAGCGGCCACTACCGCCGCCTATGATTTTTGGAAGTCTCCCTATTTTAGTCCGGCTGATATCCGTC
>NZ_KB235948.1:3557536-3609285 GCF_000332335.1 Kamptonema formosum PCC 10802
TTAAAATTCAACCACCGCGCCATCATTTGAACCGACGGAAGCTCAACCCAGTTCGCCTGACTGTGGTGAGAGCAGTTGAAGAAAATCCACCCCAGGGTGAAACTCCAGTCAGCTGGTTATTACTCACAACTGTTCCGGTGTCCAGTTTTGATGATGCAGTTCGTTGCCTGCGCTGGTACAGTTATCGATGGCTGATTGAACGCTATCACTACACTCTGAAAAGTGGCTGCGGTCTGGAAAAGCTTCAGTTAGAAACAGCCCGTCGTCTTGAGATGGCTTTGGCCACTTATTCAATTGTGGCGTGGCGATTGTTGTGGCTGACCTATGAAGCTCGCAAGAATCCAGACACTCCTTGTGACACGGTTTTGTCAGCTCACGAGTGGCAGTCTCTTTATGCAACGATTCACCGGACGCCAAATCCCCCGTCCACACCGCCTTCGTTGCGAGAAGCCGTGCGCATGATTGCGCAACTTGGAGGCTTTTTGGGTCGTAAGGGTGATGGGGAACCGGGAGTCAAGACAATTTGGCGTGGGCTGTGTAGACTCCATGATATTGCCTCTACTTGGCAACTGAGGGACTCTGGCCACCCCAAAGAGGTGATGGACTTCCAAATGGGCTATACATAAATCTTCATTAAGAAAGATGTGGGTAATGGATAGCCCTTTATGGGAGAGGGGGGTTAGGGGGGTGAGGGTGAAAATCTGAGGAAAATGGGATGCTCCGATGAAAAACCCCCGCCCCTACAGCACCCACCGGCTCACAGGAGATACAGGAGCACGAACAAGATAACCCAGATAACGTCTACAAAGTGCCAGTAAATTTCAGCTGCTTCCACGCCAAAGTGGCTTTCATTGGAGTAGTGACCGGCTTTGAGCGAGCGCCACAGCACAGCCAAAATCAGCAGCACCCCAAAAGTAACGTGCAGCCCGTGGAAGCCGGTCATGACGTAAAACGAGCTGGCAAAAACATTTGAGGTCAGCCCAAATCCCAGATGGCTGTACTCATAAGCTTGGCCGGCTAGGAAAATCGCCCCCATAATAGCAGTAGCCGCAAACCAAGTGCGCAAACCCGCAACATTGTTCTTCTTAATCGCCCCATTGGCTTGGTTAATCACAAAACTGCTAGAGAGCAGAATTACCGTGTTAATTCCCGGCAGGACAAGCTCTCGCTCAATGCCTTCCGGAGGCCACACCGGCGAGACAGCCCGAAAGATCAAATAGGCGGCAAACAAGCCGAAAAATATCATCCCCTCTGCGAACAGAAACACGAACACCCCGAACATGCGGAGATCGGGATGGGCTTCGTGGTGGCCTGATGCCGCCTCCGGGTTGTGGTGATAGTTGAGTTCGGTCTTAGCGGGATCGATGATGGGAGTTTGCATGAATTTATAATGCCAGTAGCTTGACAAAATACTGTTGGGCATCGGGCATCGGGCATCAGGAACCCAAGATTGCTTTTAACAGCTCATCGTTCCCAGTGCCAAGCGCCCAGCGCGTTAGCGAAGCGGCTCCGTAGGAGCGGCGTGCCCAGTGAGCGCCAACAGCGAATACCAAGTTGAGATAGATAGGATTTTTTCCTGTGGCTGAAAAGGCTTTTATGCCGCCTTTTTAAATCCAAAATCCCCAATCCAAAATCCCAAATTGGTATAGCTGCTAGCGATTGTGACTTTCCCCCTCACGGTCGTCCGGATGGGCAGCAACAGCCGGGTCTGGCTCAGCACGCAAAACAGAACTCGGACCGGCAGACAAAAGTGGGTCTTTAGCCTCAGACAGAGGCACCTTCACCTCAGTGCTGCGGTCGCCCATACCGTAGTCATAAGGGCCGGTTGCCAGCACCGGCACCCCTTCAAAATTCTCCACCGGCGGCGGTGAAGCCGTCATCCACTCCAGAGTCAGCGCTTGCCAGGGATTGTCGCCCGCCTTCGGGCCATACATCCAGCTCCAAATCGCATTCACAATAAACGGAAGCGTCGAAACTGCCAGCAGGTAGCTGCCGACCGTACACAGCATATTCAAGCCGGCATATTTCGGGTCATACATTGCCACCCGCCGGGGCATGCCTTGCAGGCCCAGAATGTGCATCGGCAAGAACGTCAAATGAAAGCCAAAATACGTCAGGCAAAAGTGAACAATGCCCCAAGGTTCATTCAACATCCGCCCCGTCATCTTGGGGAACCAGTGGTAGATCGCCGAGTAAATCCCAAACACCGCGCCGCCAAAAAGCACATAGTGCAGGTGAGCCACCACAAAATAGGTGTCGTGAACGTGAATGTCGAAGGGCACCGAAGCCACCATCACGCCGGTGATGCCGCCGAGCACAAAAGTAGAAATAAAGCCCATCGCGAACAGCATAGCGCTGTTCAGGCGGATTTTGCCGCCCCACATCGTCGCCAGCCAGCTGAAAATCTTAATCCCAGTCGGCACAGCAATCACCATCGTGGCGATCATGAAAAACATGCGCAGCCAGCCGGGAGTGCCGCTGGTAAACATGTGGTGCGCCCAAACAATCAAGCCGAGAAAGCTAATCGCCAGACTGGAGTAGGCAATTGCCTTGTAGCCAAAAATCGGCTTGCGGGAGTGCACCGGAATCACTTCCGACATCACCCCAAAAAACGGCAGGATCATAATGTACACCGCCGGGTGGGAGTAAAACCAGAACATGTGCTGGTACACCACCGGATCTCCCCCGCCGGTCGGGTTAAAAAATGCCGTTCCCGCCAGCAAGTCAAACGACAGCATAATCAGCGCCGCTGCCAGCACCGGCGTGGCAATCAGAATCAGCGCCGAAGTCGCCAGCATCGCCCAGCAGAACAGGGGCATTTCATTGAAACCCATGCCCGGAATCCGCATCTTAAAGATGGTGACGACAAAATTCACCGCCCCCAAAATTGATGAAGTTCCCAGAATCAAGACGCTGAGAATCCACAGCTCCTCGCCGACTTTGCCGGTTATCAAGCTCAAGGGCGGATAGGAAGTCCAGCCCGCCTGTGGCGTGTTCACCAGCAAACTGCTCAGCAGCAGCAAACCTCCCGGCGGAATCAGCCAGAAGGCGACCCCATTCAGCCGGGGGAAAGCCATATCCTTCGCCCCAACCATCAGCGGCACAAGGAAGTTAGCAAACCCCGCCCCTGCCGGTACGATCCACAAGAAAATCATTATTGTGCCGTGGAGCGTAAACAGGCCATTGTAGAGTTCAGGGCTGACAAAATCGGCATCCGGCGTGGCGAGTTCCGTGCGGACTGCCGTCGCCAAAGATCCGCCGATCAAGTAGAAGAGAAACGAAGTGACCAGATACTGAATCGCGATCACTTTGTGGTCGGTACTGAACCCGAAGTAGTCTCGCCAATTTCTCTGAGCCGGCTCTGTACCGTGAGCCGGCAGATTGGCTGTTTCTTGCAGCTGTACTTGTGATGTCATAGCTTTTTATAGTCACAGGTGCGAGGGGAAAGGGCGTTGCGCAGTTCGGGGATGAACCCCACCCCCCAACCCCAGCCCCTTATCCCCAGAGGGGGCCCCCCCTTCCCCGCTTGCGGGGAGGGGGAGAAAAATGCCAGGTTCTGGAACAGGCTGGAAACCTCAGCTCAGTCTCCAATCCTCCTCCAGATCCCCGAATCCCTAGTTTGTTTTTGACCTAATTCCCCGCATGGTGAGCGGCGTGGTGCTCGGGGTGCAACTGCTCTAGAGTTTGTTTATCAATCCCGATTTCCGCCGCATAAGGAGCCAGAAACTCGCCATCGGACAAGTTCGCGGGGCTGACCGCCACTGCTCCCTCCAGGTTTTGGGAGCTGGCAATTTCTTCAAGCTGACTTGACAGCCAGCTGTCGAACTCTTCCGGCGTGTGGACAATCATCTGCGTCCTCATCGATCCGTGGTATGAACCGCACAGTTCAGCGCAGACGACGGCGTAGTCGCCGACTCTTGTCGGTCTGAACCGCAGTTCAGTCGCCCGTCCGGGAATTGCATCCTGCTTGAGTCGCAGTTCCGGAACCCACAGGGCGTGGATGACATCGCTGGCGGCGATATTCAGCTGGACTTCGCGCCCAACCGGCAGGTGCAGCTCGCCAGAGGTGACGCCACTCTCACCGTAGTTAAAAATCCAGGCGAATTGCAACCCGGTGACATCGATCTTCAGGTCTGCCGGTTTGCCTTGCTCATCTGGGGAAGCGCCAATGCCGACGGCGAGCAGACGGGACTCAGCCGGCAGCATCTGGTGGGTTTCTCCCGCCTCTGAGGGCAGGGGAGCTGCGATCGCCGACCCAGGAGGCATTTTGGCTATTTGCATCCGGCTGTGGTCGTGGGAGGCCATCGGGTCCAGACCGCCCATCGAGTTGTAAATTTCAAAGCTGTAGACAGAGATGCCGAGAACGATCACCGCTGGGATCGCTGTCCAGAGAATTTCTAAGGGAACATTGCCGTGCACCGGCGGGCCATCGGTACTGTCGCCCTTGCGCCGGCGAAACCTAATTGCCGAGATCAGCAGCACCCCCTGCACCAGGATAAACAGGCCGGTGGAGATGGTGACCATCGTGTTGAACAAGTCGTCCACGGCGGATGCTTCTGCGGAGGCGGCCACCGGCATCAGACCGTGGTTCTGGCCGTACCACAGGCTGACGAGTGTCAGCGCAATGCCGGCCAGCATGGTGAGTATGGAATTTGGGACGCTCACAGCGAATTAGAACCTCCTAACCAAATTTTTTGAGCTCTGGCTATGCTAAGGAGCCTAGCAACACAGATCCAGTAACAGCTCACACCTCATCACCCGCACAGGCCAAGTGCGGCAACAGTCGCCACTGATTTTCAAGTTCCGCACTACTTCCTTAAGGTAAAGCAGGTATTAGCTCAAATGGGGCCCAATCTCCTATCTTTTGGGATTTCTTTGGGATCGCTCCGTGGCCCTCTCTATTGCAGAGCGCCCCATCCCATCTCCCCCGTGCCGGTCAAATTGGCCCAGCCCAAATAAAGAACTGTAACAATCGGAAGAATTCCTAAAGCCTGCCAGCTTTTCAGGAAGCCGACTATAAGGTGTTTCTAGCAAGATGAGCAAACGCTCAGGATTCGATTAAGTTTTATTTCCTAGTGAAACTGAGGTATAGCGCATGGCCAACTCTGTACTGCATCAAGACGCAGCAATAGCAGCCCCGCAGTCCGGGGCGGGGGAACGCATCCGCCGCCTGGTGTGGAAACTGGCGGTGGCGACACTGCTTTTGATGGCCATTGGCAGTGCGACGCGGGTGATGAATGCCGGACTCGCCTGCCCAGACTGGCCACTGTGTTACGGGGAATTGGTGCCGGCCCAGCAGATGAACTTTCAGGTCTTTCTGGAGTGGTTTCACCGGCTCGACGCCGCCTTAATTGGCTGTGGCGCAATCGCACTCGCCGGCATGTCGTGGTGGCACCGGCGCTCTGTGCCTGGGTGGCTCCCGTGGGCTTCCAGCTTCGCCCTCGGCTTAATAATTTTCCAGGGCGTCTTGGGAGGGCTCACCGTTACAGAACTGCTCAGATTTGACATTGTAACCGCTCACCTGGGAACAGCGCTGCTGTTTTTCACCACCCTCCTGGTCATCTGGCTCGCCCTAATCCCCTATCAAGGCGCAGGCACAGCCGGCGTCTTGCGCTGGGTGGGGCTAGCGGCAGCCATCCTAGTCTACCTGCAAAGCCTTTTAGGAGCCCTCGTCGGGTCACAGTGGGCCCTGCACCAGTGCTTTGGCTATGGCCAGCTGTGCGCCGTCATGAACAGCCACATTGCCGGCGTTGTCCCAGCCAGCTTAGCCACTCTCTCAGTCGCCCTTCTGGCGTGGCGCAAGCCGGCCCTCCACCCAACCCTGCGCAACCTGGCCTTCTGCGCCGGCGGATTGCTAGCCGGCCAAATCGCCCTAGGCGTCGCCACCTTCTACCTGCGCCTGCAAGTCGAGCCCCTAACCGTCGCTCACCAGGCCACCGGCGCAGCCTTGCTCGGAGTCCTAGTCGCCTTCTCCGTCCTAGCAATGCGCGACCAACCCTCCAAAACTATACCGCAAAATTAACCCTCACCCCCTCCCACTTACTCCTAATTAACTTCCCCTCCCACCTCCCTCTCTTGTTCCTTGGCGCTCCCTCACGGGGGCGGTTACTAAAAAAAAATCAAACAAAAATCCATGCAAGAAATCATTGGCACTGCTGGTGTGAGCAGGCACCATGAAAACCTGTTGCAGGTGATGCAAAGCTACTACCAGCTAACCAAGCCCCGCATTATCCTGCTATTGCTAATCACCACAGCCGCCGGCATGTGGGTAGCAGCCGGAGGACAGGTCGATCCGCTGCTGTTACTTGTGACCCAGACCGGCGGAGCGCTAGCTGCCGGTGCCGCCAATACCATCAACTGCCTCTACGACCGAGACATTGATTATATCATGGAGCGCACCCGGCACCGCCCGATTCCTTCCGGTCGGATTAAGCCTCGCGACGCGCTGATATTTGCCATCGCTCTCGCTTCCGTTTCCTTCACCTTGCTAACAGTTTTCGCCAACCTGCTGGCAGCGTTGCTAGCGATGTCTGGCATTGTTTTTTATGTGCTGATTTACACCCACTGGCTGAAGCGCCACAGCACCCAGAATATCGTGATTGGGGGGGCTGCCGGTGCGATTCCGCCCCTGGTGGGGTGGGCGGCTGTCACCGGCGATTTGAGCCCGGCACCTTGGGTGATGTTTGCCATCATTTTCTTGTGGACGCCCCCCCATTTCTGGGCGCTGGCGATGATGATTCGGGATGACTACGCGGCGGTGAACGTTCCGATGCTGCCGGTGATTGAGGGAGATGAACCGACGGCGCGGCAAATTTGGCTGTACACTTTAGTTTTGCTGCCGGTGACGCTGCTGCTGGTTTATCCTTTGCACGCGACGGGGGCGGTGTATGCCGGTGTTGCTGTCTTGCTGGGGGGAATTTTCGCTCAGAAAGCTTGGCAGCTGTTGCGGGCTCCTAGCGAGCGGGATGTGGCGCGTTCGCTGTTTAAATACTCGATTCTGTACCTGATGCTGCTGTGCGCCGGCATGGTGGCTGACAGCTTGCCGGTCAGTCACCAGCTGACGGCTACAGTGATGGAAAACCTGCGGGCGTTAACTGCCGCAATTTCCATCCTGTAATGCTTAAAGACAATTGCAGATTCTCCTGTGGGGCGGGCGATAGATTGCCCGCCCTTTTTTGCGCTATCGCCCAGACGCGCAGGAGTTTCACGAAGCAATGACCATCACGCGCGTGAAAACGGATCGCTTTGGGACGCATTTGTTCGTCAGGGAAATGGCAGCGAACCGCATCGCGAACAATTTCCCGCAGGCTTTCTAGATCGTCAGCCTGAGTGAAAATCGACTCGCCTAGCGCCCTAGCGGTATAGCCTCCGTCCGGATCGTCTTCAACCAGAAATACAATTTCAGTCATAGCTCATCTCTCTGAATTTTTCCTCTTTTATTAATTCCCCTCGTTCCCAGGCTCTGCCTGGGAACGCTTCTCGTTTAGGCTCTGCCTCCTTTCGATCGCATGCAGCATTATTAGCTTAACAGCTTAATGGATATCACATTCTTCAAGCCGGGAAACGAGAATGTGGTTTATCCCGACATTAAAAAACATCGCCACGGAAAAGACAAACTTGCCGAACCCCTGGCGAGCCAAAACACACGCCGGCAGGTGTCCCTCAGGAGCGTTTAATGTAAAAGTGATGTTTTCATAGTTAATCGAACCATTCACGCGCCAGCCAACGCGGTCGCAAAAATCGTCAAAAGTAGCGTAGGGGTTGCTCTTTACAATTTCCTCCCAAATCCGCTTCTGGACACTAAACCCAAAGCGCCCCATGCTATATCTTACCCAAAGATCGTTGATAGTGCGGAGGTCTGCGCACGGAAATTTTTCCAGGTCTTCTTTTCTGATCCAGCCTTGACTGGTCCGACCGGCAACCTGCAGCATGACAGTCTTTGTTTCCATATCTGCCTCCTCCCAGTTTGCAGCGGCGAGTAAATCCCGCAGTCTCGTGTAATCTACCCTCACTGCTGAACTGAGACTGTCAGGGGGAGAAACATTCACCGGCTCTGATGCTGTGGCGCTTGCCTGAGATAGGCTAGGAGTTGGCGCATTGAGAGCTTCCAGCACCTGACCGGCATCTTGATAGCGATCCCTGACGCGCTCCTGTATGAGCTTGTCCAAAACTTCGCCCAACTGGGGGCTAATCACTGTGCCGGTGGGCAAACGCTCGCGCCAGATCCAGCAAGCGTTCACCCCATCATAAAGCCCGTCGGAACCGTCTTTCTTTGGCAAACACCCAGTCAGCAACCTCATGCAAGTTACGCCCAAACTGTATAAATCGCTAGCCGGATAAACCAGACCGCGCAGCTGTTCCACCGGCGCATATCCAGGCGTCCCAACTGTTGTCCCCACTTGACCGGTAAGAGTTGCCGCCGCCTGTTTGGAGACGCCAAAATCAATCAGCACCAACTCTCCCCTCTCCCTGTGCGGGGTTAGGGTTGAGGGTGAGGGCGAGCGCCGGCGCATAATATTCTCAGGCTTAATATCGCGGTGAATCACCCCGCGCTCGTGAACAAACTTGAGAACCGGCAGTAAATCCGCCAGCAGCTGCCGAATTTTTCCCTCACTAAACACACCCTGCTGCTGCAATTCTTCCAGTAAAGTCTGCCCCTCAATAAACTCCTGCACCAGATACAGGCGCTTGTCTTGCTCAAAATAAGCAATTAGCTGGGGAATTTGGGGGTGATCTCCCAGTTCGTAAAGTCGCTTCGCCTCTTCCTTAAACAGTTCCGTTGCTTTTTCGAGCGCAACCGTTCCCTGAACTTGCGGAAAAAATTGCTTAATCACACACGGGGCGTCCATCCTGTCCGCATCTGTGGCTTCATAAGTTCTGCCAAATCCTCCCGATCCCAAGAGTCGAATTACGCGGTAGCGGTTGCGGAATAGGGGGGTGAGGGTTGGCGAGCCGCAATATTGGCAAAACTTATGGCTGTCGGGATTGAAGGGATTTGAGCAGATGGGATTGGAGCAGTAAAGCATATCTGCGAAGGAAGCGCCGGATTTATTCTATGATAAATCTTATTCGGGGTTTTCACAAGACCTCAGTCACCGGCACTCGCCGGCGATCCGCCAGACTGAAGGGGCGGTCTTGGAAGGGTGTGCCGGCGCGATCAGCGGATGTGCCGGTGCTATACTGAAGACAGTCAGCAGGCAATCCCTATGAATCCCATAACGAATCCCGAATCAGCAGAAGTCCAAGACTATCAAGCCAGACACGAGCAACTCATCGAGCAGTTGCGCCGGTTTATGGGCGGACAGATGCGCTACGTTGAAATCTGGCTCAACTCTCCCCATCCTGACTTGGGAGGTTTGACGCCTCAATTCTTCATCGATGCCGGGAAGATTGAAGTTGTCGAATCCCTCGCCTGGGCGATCGAGCATTGCCTTATTGGGTAAAGGACATCCTAAATGCTTACAGGTAATCAACTTATCGCCGCTCTGGCGGCACTGCCCACCGTGTCCCTACCTGGGGAGGTTTTTCGTGTTGTTCAGGCAAAATACATCAATACCGCCTTATCCTCGGTTGGCTCTCGATTGGGTGGCAGGTACAATCCACCATCAGCATTTGAGGCGCTCTATCTGGCTGACAGTTCTGTAACTGCCCTGCTAGAGGTTGAAGCTTTAATCAAAGCAGGGACACTGCTGAGGTCTATTGCCAAACCGCCTCTGATTGTACTTTCCATCAACTCCCAGCTGAACGCCGTTTTAGATATCACCAATCTCAACAGCCAGCAGGCATTGGGCACCAATTTGCAGGAACTCACCGGCAATTGGCGATTGATGAATGCTCTGGGTCAGATTGCTCCCACTCAAAGCCTCGGAGAGGCGGCGTACAATTTATAAACCATCGAAGCCTTGAAAGTGCCTTCAGCGCGTGACCCCAATTCTTACAATTTGGTTGTCTTTCCAGACCGGCTTTCTGCTAACAGCTTCTTGCGAGTTTACGACGATTCTGGCACGATTAGCGCACAACTGCCTTGAGCGATCGCTGTTTGCAGATTCGGGCTTCAGCCCCCACACCCCGCAGAGGAGGGCCCGCACTGCGGCCAACCTGCCCACCGGCTGAAAGCCCCCACCGGCGATATCATAAAATACAATAAAAGAGTGTTTAGATTTGTATCAACCCCTCAAACATAGAGAAAATCATGGCTCCAGCCGTTTTAATCGAGAAACTCCAGAAACGCTACGGCTCGGTGGAAGCCGTGAGAGACGTTTCCTTTCAAATCGAAGCGGGGGAAATTTTTGGCCTGCTCGGTCCCAACGGTGCCGGTAAAACCACAACCATCCGCTGTCTGTGCACTTTGGCGACGCCAGACGCCGGTCGCCTGGAAGTGTGCGGCATCTCCGCTGTCGAAAACCCCAAGCTTGCCAGACAGCGCCTCGGCTACGTCGCGCAAGAGGTCGCCATAGATAAGGTGCTCACCGGTCGGGAACTGCTGCAACTGCAGGCGGCATTATACCACATTCCAAATAAATTGGCAAAAGAGCGGATTGACACGGCAATTTCCTTGCTGGGGTTAGACGAGTGGGCGGACAAGCAAACTGGCAAGTATTCTGGCGGATTGCGCCGGCGTCTCGACTTGGCGGCGGGGTTGCTGCACCAGCCGGCGGTTTTGGTGCTGGACGAGCCTACAGTCGGGCTCGATATCGAAAGCCGCATAGCGGTGTGGGATTTCCTGCGCCGGCTGCGGGATAGCGGCACCACAGTGCTGATCACCAGCCACTATCTCGAAGAGATTGACGCCCTCGCCGATCGGGTGGCGATTATTGACCGGGGGGTGGTGATTGCCACCGGCACCCCCTCCGAGTTGAAAGACCGGGTGGGAGGCGATCGCATCACCCTGCGCATCCGGGAGTTTTCCCCCATCGAAGAAGCGGAAAAAACCAGAGACATGCTGAAATCGCTGCCCTTTGTGCGGGAAGCGATTATTAACAGCGCCCAAGGCAACTCCCTGAACTTGGTCGTCACGCCGCAGAGTGACGCCCTGCTGACAATTCAGCAAGCCTTGCGAAATGCCGGTTTGCCCACTTTTGGCATTGCCCAGTCTCGCCCCAGCTTGGATGATGTCTATCTAGCGGCGACCGGTAAAACCTTATTGGATGCCGAACTCGCTGCAGCGGGGACACGCGATCCCAAGGCGGAACGCAAGCAAAACATGCGCTAATCGGCGTGGGTGCCGGTATTCGCCCGCAATTGCTCGCAGGGTCGAAACCGGCTCCCCCTGTGGCGCACCCCACCCCCAGGGAGATTTAGTTTAACCGGATGCTCCCAAAGGGATTTGGCTTGAGAGCGGAACGCACTGTACCGCACCGCCAAAAACGCCCTAGTACGCTGCCATCACCTACTTTTTAAACGCCAAAGAAGCCCTAACAAAGCTGGTGGTGTGCTCCCATTTCCAGTGCCCCCTTTTTGCCGCGCTACCTGTGAGGTTAGCAGAAGCAGCCACCGGCACGCCCGCCAGCCGGCTGAGCTTTCGCACAAAAGCTTGACCAATTTCCCCAGCTGCCACCTCGCACCCATAGAGGAAAATAGCAGGAGAATCGGAAGGAAATAAGAACTTAAAGAAAAAAGGTTCATCCCAAGTTTCCAACTTGCCAATTTTCCAAGCTGCAAACTCTGGGGCATAAATATCGAGGTTGTCGGGAGTCAGTCGGGTGCTGCCCAACTTCAACAAACCCGGACCGCCGTGGCATACAATGTGCACAGTATTAATCTCGGCGTATCTGGCTAATACGTCACTGATCTGTTCTATGCCATCTTCTGTAGCGTCGAGGACAATCACTTCAAAGTTGCCTGCCACACCGGCAATCAGACTTTCCTTATCCTCAACTGCTGAGTCAATAAACACGAGCCTGCACCCGCTATTGCTATCGCCTGCCGTTTTTTCTTGTAATCTCAACCCCTCAATCAACATTTAAATTTGACCTCATTAAAGTGTTAGTCTAGTTTGGAACGATATCTCACAACCCCAAAGAATAGGTGGTCGCGCCGGAAAATTTGACAGAAAAAAGCAATCGCAGATGTTAGGCTTTTAATCGGCTTGTTGCAGAGAGGAAGCAGAGCCGGCCCAGCCACGTTCCCATCTGCCCGGAAACGCGGGGGAGAGCGCGCGGGAGACAGTAGTTGTCCGGCGCGACGAAACCCCCTTGATGCCCGGGTTTTTAATGCAAAATCCCAACGCTAGAATCCGAAATTGGTATTGCCCCCTAAGCGCCCGCAAAATGGGAGCGGGGAGGAAAAATCTCATCGTTTTCTCACTCCGCCCTCCCCTCAATCTCCAGAGGGGGGGTGAGGGGGAAGGCGGAAGTGCGGTAATTCCAGGACATAATATAAAACTCTTGCTCACCTTCTGGCAAAGGCAGCCACGATCAGAAAAAAACTTGCCCCCTGAGAAAAAAGTCTCTAAAAAAATCAGTAGTGTTCGCTTGTTGGGGCTTCCACTGCGCCGGTCGGGTGGGGCCCAACCCCTATGCCGGTTTGCGCCGGCTCTGAGCCGCTGAACTGTCACAGCTTTATCATGGTGGCATTGTGCCGGCACATCCCCTTAACTGCGTCAGAAGTAGTGATTTCAGGAACCACTTCAGACGCAGAGGACGCCGAGCTGCCAGAAAAAGAGGGTTTGTCGTGGTTGATATGTCACTCTTTGTTTAGGATTGCCGTCGTGCGGTCGCCCTCTTTCTTTTTATTGTGCCACCACTGTGCCACTTGACCTGTTGAGCGGCTTGCTCCAGTTGCTGCCCGGGCCCGCACCACTCCAGACCATCGCTGCTTCCCCTTTTGCGGGGTCTTGTTCAGCGCTTGTTTCATCGGGCAGACCGGCGGTCAGCGCTGCCAAAGCGCTCTGCGCGGCACTGTCGGGCCAGCTGGCACCGGAGGTGGCACACTCACCGGCACCCGCACCGGCACCCGCACCGGCACCCGCACCGGCACCCTCAGTTGGGTGGGCGATTGTGCCATTTTCGATCGCAGTGCCGGTGTTGCAGTAGCAAACTGCCGCCGACACATCCAGGGTGGCTCCCGTGACAACAGTCAAGGTGCCACTGTTGCTAAAAAAGCCCTGGATGGCACAATCCCCAGCCAGAACCAGCTCAGATAAGCTAGACAAATCCCGCAAGGTCATCCCGTCCGTTCCCGGGTGGAAAGTCTGGGGGCTATTTCCGCAGAAGGCGAAAATAGGGGTTCCCTCAACGGTGCCGCCGGTGCGGGTAAAGTCGCCATAGAAAATGTAGTAGCTGCTGAATTCACTGGAAAAGGATACCGCACCACCTTTGAGAAAGACGTTTCCTCTGACGCTGCCACCATACCACAAAACAGTTCCGCTGTCAACAGCCAGATCGCCACTAACCGACAGGTAGCTTCTGACTATAGCATTTTCAATGGTGAGATGGCCGCCAACCGAGAGGCTGACCTCAACGGTTCCGCCGGCAATCAGGGCGTTTTCCTCAACCTTGAGTTCATTCCAGCCCGACAAGGTGCCGGTGCAGTCGCGGGTGACAGTCAAGCTTTTGATTTGCGGGCTGGTGTCGAGGAGGACATTCTCAGTGCAGGTTTTGTCGAAGACGGCGAGATCGAAATGTGCCGGCACTTGCTCTCCCGACCAGTTGAGGGGGTTGCTCCACTTGCGGTTATCGCCGCCCCCAGTCCAGTAACGGGTGGTGCCAGGGTTGGTGTGGCGGCTGGAGGCACTGGGCGACAGGCGAGAAAACCACTGGACCGGACAGTTGCCGGTGCCGGTGGGGGCGGTGCAGAGGTTCCAGCAGGTGTCAGTGCTGGCAGCAGCCAGTTCAGGGATCTGGGGCAGCCCAGGCGAAAAGGGGGGCATCTCCCCAAGCCCCTTTATATCGAGGGGGGGAGAAGAGATATTCACAGGCGGGAGTTGCTCCCCTTTTTTCTGGGGGATCGGGGGGGGATCGCAAGGCACACCGCAACCATAGAGGAGGATATCAGGCTCAGTAGGGGCATCTGCCCACTGCTGTAAAAGCGTGCGGTCGAGGCTGTCCAAGCTCAGCTGCGTGTTGCCCAGCTGCAACTGGCCAGGGACACCGCCGCAGACAATATGGATGGCGCAGATGCCGGTGCGCTGTGCCAGCACCTCAGTAATTTGCTGCACCCCGCATCTGGCCGGTTCGAGAACAACCGCCTCCGCCTCCGGCATAACAGCGCCAACTAGGCTCTCAAAGTCCTCGACAGCGGAGTCAATGAAGACAATACTGCCCGTGCTGTTCATATTTGCCATTTTTTCTCTTAAACATAATAAATTGCCCAGCATTGAAGGAGCCCCTCCTCAAAACATATTTGCACCGGATGGGGGGTGCCCCTGATGGCTCGGCTGGACTTTTCCTGTAGCGCGGGCCAGCGCTAAGCTAGAAAGCCACGCCCCTGTGGGGAAGACGAACCGTGCGGGATCTAGTTCGCGCCGCCGGCATTCGCCCTGACTCGGCTTCTTTGTGTATATATCATGGAGTCTGGATTTGGGGCGAATTGGCTCAGTTGGCGGCTCAGTTGGCGGCTCAGTTGGCGGCTCAGTTGGCGGCTCAGTTGGCGGCTCAGTTGGCGGCTCAGTTGGCGGCTCAGTGGCTCAGTTGGCGGCTCAGTTGGCGGCTCAGTGGCTCAGCTGGCGGCTCAGCTGGCGGCTCAGTTGGCGGCTCAGTTGGCGGCTCAGTGGCTCACTTTGCGGCTCACTTGGCGGCTCAGTGGCTCAGCTGGCGGCTCAGTTGGCGGCTCAGTTGGCGGCTCAGTTGGCGGCTCAGTTGGCGGCTCACCTATTTTGGGCAGATGAGCTATCACCCCGAAACAAACTTGATAACTTAGAAAAAAGCCCACCAGGGGATTACCTTATGACCAATCGTTTGAGGGCGACAGTCCTCAGTGCCTCTGCAAAGGGGTTAGAACTCGTAGATGAGGCCAGAAACAAGAAAGGCTGGAAAAAGACGGCGACGGCTTGGTGTCACGCCGCCCAGACTGCCGAGGCCACCTTGAAGCGGTTTTGGCGGCGCATACCAATTCGGCAAGAGGCTTTTATCAGTATTTGTCAAGCGGTGGGGGTGACTGACTGGAAACAGATTGTTGACAGTCACCCCCAGATAGAGGCGCACACAGACTGGGGGGAAGCGCCGGATGTGGCTGTTTTCTATGGACGCACCGGCGAACTGACGGCTCTCAAACAATGGCTGGTGGAAGACAATTGCCGCCTGGTGGCGCTTTTGGGGATGGGTGGCATCGGCAAAACCGCGCTGTCGGTAAAATTAGCCCAAGAGGTTCAAAATAACTTTGACTGTATCATCTGGCGTTCCCTGCACCAAGCCCCGCCGCTGGAAGAACTCCTGGGCGATTGGTTGGAATTTCTCTCTTACCAGTCCGCCGCTGACAAGCCGGCAGATATTGGCGAAAGCATCTCCCGCCTGATTGAGTGCTTGCGCCGCTACCGCTGTCTGCTGGTACTGGATAACATGGAAGCGATTCTCAGCAGCGGTGATTTCGTAGGGCACTATCGAGACGGCTACAAACTCTATGGCGATCTCTTGAAACGAGTCGGAGAAACCCCCCACCAGAGCTGCTTGTTACTAACCAGTCGGGAAAAACTCCGAGAAGTTGCCCTATTAGAAGGAGAAACCTTACCCGTTCGCTCCTGCCAGCTGCAAGGTTTGGGAGATGACGCCCGGGAAATCTTGAAGGAAAAGCGCTTGTCCCAACCGGAAAAGTGGGGCACCCTGATTAACATCTATCGGGGCAATCCCTTCATGCTAAAAATTGTCTCCGCTTTGATTCAAGAAGCCTTTGACGGCAAAGTCGGTGACTTCTTAAAGATGGGAACCACCCAAGTCACGCGCGATATCAGCGATTTCATTGAAGTTCATTTCGATCGCATTTCCCACTTAGAAACAGAAATCATGTACCAGATGGCGCTAGAAAAAGAGCCAGTATCGCTGAGCGAATTGCAGGAGAGCTTATCAGGCGTGCCACCCGTTGAATTAGCTAATGCGCTGGCATCTTTAGTGGGGCGCTCCCTGATTGAAAAAAGTGCGAGCGGATTCACTCTACAGCCAGTTGTGATGGAATACGTCACCAGTTTGGGGACTCCTGAACTAGAATAAGTGAGCTACTGTATCAATCCCAGATGCCCCAACCGGCAAAATCCTGACAATCTGGCCAACTGCCAGAGTTGCGGAACCCTCCTGCTTGTCAATAACCGCTACCGGCTGCTCAAACCCCTGCGCGAATTAGACGAATTCTCTCCCACAGAAATTTTTGAGATCGACGACGCGGGCGCATCCAAAGTCCTAAAAGTTTTGAAGCGCCCCAAGTTGAGCCAGATGTTCGAGCGAGAAGCGCGCGTGTTGCAGCAGCTGAAGCATCCGGGCATTCCCCAAGTGGAAGCAGACGGTTATTTCACCGTTTCCCCGGCAGGCCAAGGGGCCAAGCCACTGCACTGCTTGGTAATGGAGAAAATTGAGGGAGAGAATCTGGAGCAGTGGCTAGCTAAGGGCGGCAGGATTACTCAAACGCAGGCGCTGGATTGGCTGATACAGCTAGCAGAAATAATCAAATTAGTGCATGAAAAAAAAATATTTCACCGGGATATAAAGCCATCCAATATTATGCTGTATCCCACCGGCAAGCTGGTGCTGATTGATTTTGGCACAGTCAGGGAGGTAACAGGAACTTACCTGGCGAAAGTCGGGAGCGACCGCCAAATCACCGGCATTATTTCTCCGGGCTACACGCCGCCAGAACAAGCCACCGGCAAAGCCGTGCCGCAATCCGATTTTTTCGCACTGGGACGCACTTTGGTTCATTTACTCACCGGCTCGCATCCGGTTGACTTAGGCGAAAACCCTCAAACCGGCGAGTTGATTTGGCGAGAGCTAGCTCCTGATGTTTCGCCTGATTTTGCCAACTTAATTGATGGCCTGATGGCACCTTTTCCAGGAAAGCGCCCCGCTGACTCGCAGATGGTTTTGCAGCGCCTGGAACAGGTGCGATCCAACTGGCAGGAGGGGGTGTCAGGGGCGGTCGATCTCAGGGGAACTCGGTGGCGGGGGAGAAAAATTAATCCCTGGGGAGATGAGAGAAAACCGCCTCGGTGGCTGGCGGCGACTGTGTTACTATTGATAGGGGTATGGGGCTTTTGGGGGTTGGGTCGCGCTTTAGCGGTGTACTATTACAGTCGCGGACTGGAAAATCACTTAGCTCGTCAGTGGGAGGAGGCGGAAAGCAACTACAAGCAGGCGCTCAAACTGAACCCCAACTATGCGGAAGTTCACAGCGCCCTGGGATTTCTCTGCCAAAACCGGCAGGATGCGGAGTGCGCTCGCAGCGAGTACGAAAAAGCGATCGCACTAGACCCTAACCTAGCGATCGCTCACCTGAACTTGGGAATTCTCTGCGAAGACCGGCAAGACTGGGAGTGTGCCGGCACAGCCTACTGGCAGGCGGCGCGGAACGGGCTGCCGGCTGCTTATAACAACCTGGCTCGCTTGCGCATTCTCCAGCAAGACTTTGACGCCGCCGCAGAGCTGCTGTCACAAGGGTTGCAGCTGGCCAAAGATCCTAACACGCAATACGCCACGCTAAAGAATCTCGGCTGGGCAAAGCTCGGTCAAAAACGCTACTTTGAAGCTGAGGAAACGCTGCGAAAGGCAATTGAACTCAAAGGCGACCGCGCCCCGGCTTACTGCCTGCTGGCGCAAGTTCTGGAAAGCGAACACCAACCGCAAAATGCGCTGCCAGAATGGGAAAATTGTCTGAGATACGCTTCTCGATACAGCCCAGATGAAGCAGCCTGGATTGACATGGCACGCGAGCGCTTGAACGCCCAAGGAGAGGGACAATGAAACGTCAATTCCCGATAGCAATCGCCCTCACCGCGATCCTCTTGCCGGTGGGCTGGGGAACCGGCACCCAAAAAAAGCCGGCTCTTCTCGCAGCAGCCGCAGAAGCTATCCCTCCCGCCCGGGCGGCGACGGGGGGATACCGGCTGGTGGAAGTCAGGGGCGAAGTGCAGCTGATGCGTGCCGGGGAGCGAAACTCCCGCCCGGTGACGGCTAATATGGAACTCTATCCAGGGGATCTTCTCAAAGTTGCCAGGGGGGCAACAGCCACTGTCCTGTGCGCCACCAATGGCCAGACTTGGACGCTGCCAGCCGGTCTGTCCGGCGTCACCAATGGCTGTCCCCCAGAAAACCCGATAAATCCGCAGCTGCCACCGACTCGTGGGTCGGTAGATAAGAACTCTCCTTACATTATCAGCCCCCGCCAAACAGCCCTGCTCAACAGCTGGCCAAAGCTGCGCTGGAATGATCTGCGCACAGAATCCGGTTACATCGTTCTGGTCAGGGGCGAGGATGGCACGAGATGGGAAAAGACTGTCACCGCCTCTGAAATCACCTATTCTGGTTCTCCCCTGAAACCGGGTGTCACCTACCAGCTGATTGTCCAGTCCGGCAGCGGTGAGGGGGAAAGCCAGGACTACGCCACATTCTGGCTGCTGGACGAACAGACCGCTCGCGCCGTGCGGGACAGGGCAGCCGCACTGGGTCAGCAGCCGTGGTCTGAGGAGGAGAAAGCTCTGGCCACCGCCGATCTGTACCGCGCCCACAGCTTGATTGCCGAGGCGATCGAAACTCTGGAAGCTTTGAAGGGCAAAACAGAAGCAGTTAAGCGGATGCTGGGAGAACTCTACGAATGGGTGGGACTGGCTCCGCAGGCGCAGCGGCACTACTCGCAGGGCATCTGGCAAAAAGCATCTGGCATCAAGCCGGCTCGCACTGGCCCCTGATAGCGGTCGATCGACAGCAGGTGATATAACTGTTTCGGAGATTCACAAACCCCACCCTCAACGGCGGGTTTCTTCTGGCAGGGGGGCGGTATCCGCAGATGTCTGCCGGAAGCAAAAATTATAGCAGTAGGCACTTAGGTTAGAACATTAGACTTGGGGGCAGGCGATACGCCTGCCTTACGCCTATCCTTCATAGGATAGGCGTTCCCTCCGACCCAATGTCCTCAACTGACTGTCTATTGCTATATCTGCTTACTTTGCTCCTGCGGCAGGCCACAAAGACGATCTGCAAAGCCGCCCCTACTTGGTATGAGTGGCATTTACAGGCAAACTATATAAGTAGGTGAACATCAATAAATCGCTGGTGTTGGCAAAGATCGCGCCGGCGCAGACCGCGCACCGCCCCTGCGCGCTCACGCTAGGTGCAACCGGTCTCATCGCCCTTTGTTTCGCAGCTGCCACTGAAATGGCCACTCCCCAATCCAGCACAGCCCAGATCCCTCCTGCCGGCCTGGAAGCCCACTGCCCTGAAGTTCCATCAAATCCGCTTAATTCCACCAATTATATCCCCCAACCCCCCACAGGGAAACCGGCCCCAAAAGAACTTGAGGTCAGGGGAGCAGGGCTGAAAGCCACAAAAATTGGTATTATACCAAAAAAGCATCTCAGTGTCAAGAAACCGGCAGCTTCACCTGTGAGTGATTCTCCAGAACCGGCAGCTCCTGAACCCGCCGGTCAGCCGCCCAGTCTTCGCCTAGTGCCTGAGCCTGGCTATCAGGCATCGCCAAATATCTCAGTGGGGGTGCCTTTTGCTTATGGCTTGTCCTGGGGGAGTGGCGGCATGGGTTTGGGCTGGCAAGAACGCACCCGCTACACCAAACAGCCTGACGGAGGGGTGGGGATGGGCATCGGGTTGGGGAACCCTAATAAATCTGTCGGGTTCGATGTCGGGGTATCGATTCTGGATGTTTCCGATTTCGCCCGCCGGGGTTCGCTGAGCTTTAAAATTCACCGCGCCCTATCTGATGATTTAGCTGTGGCAGTTGGGCTGCAAAATGCTATCGTCTGGGGCTCTACAGATGCCGGCACCAGCGCTTACGCTACAGTCACTCAAACGTTTCACCTGAGAGAAAGTCCTGATAAATTATTTAGTTCGCTCACGGTTAATGCCGGCATTGGCGGCGGACAATTTCGTTCAGAATCCGATATTAAAAACAGCATCGAGTCAGTGGGGGTTTTCGGCAGTGTGGCGCTGCGAGTGTCGGAACCCATCAGTGCGATTGCCGAGTGGACTGGACAGGATTTGACCCTGGGACTGTCCTGCGTGCCATTCCGGGACAGGCCCCTGACCGTCACCGGCGCTCTTACCGACCTCACCGGCACCGCTGGCGACGGGAGCAGGTTCCTTTTAAAAATTGGCTACTCTTTTTAAGCAAAGCGATGAAACTTATTAACCTCTTACTGAAAATTGCTGTTTTCCTGAGTTTGACTGTGGTTTCCCTGAAACTGGCGCTTGCCAACCCGGTGCCGGTGAGAGAAATTCCTAGAATCCCACTTTTATCGCCCCGACTCTCCCTAGTACCGGCACCAGCAGAGAGGGGGAGTTTGGTGAGTTTGCTTCCCGCCTCTCCCTACTGGGAAGAGGGGGGTGAGGGCGGTGAGGGAAATAGGTCCTCACTCAAAACGAGAATCCTCCCCATCCCCAGAGATGCTCTGATTTTTAGCCAAACGGGAAATTTTTCCGATGCGACTGGGCCTTCCGTTATAGAATTTTCAGCGCCCAGCATCTCCACTCCAGCGTCCCAGGCTGTCCAAGCGCCGGCGGCAGAGTCGGCGGCAGAGAATTCTCAGGCAGGCCAAACTGGAAATTCGGTTGAGGTAGCCGTTCAGCTCTTTGAAGATCATCAAGCGAGGGCGTTCGCACAATACTTCAACAAAATAATTGTTGGCAAGTTCCCATCCGCTGACTTAATCAGCAAACAGCTCTGGGAGATGGCAAGGCAAACCAGAAAGAAAGCCGCACTAATTTATGTAACATCTTTTCCCGAATACCTGCAAACGGTATCGGTATTTCCCAATACTGGAACCGCAGCAGGCCAGCAACGGCCAGACAGCAAACAATCCGCTAACCAGGGGATTGCGGAAACGAAGCGAGAAGCAGTCGAGAAAACTGTTAGGGCTTGGCGAGGGGAAATTGAACCGCCTCCCCTTGGCCCGGGCACCGGCTCACTCGCTGAGGCGAAAAAACTGTATGAGTGGCTGGTTCAGCCCCTGGAGCCGGCACTGCGATCTAACCAGATAGATACTTTAGTTTTTCTCATGGATGCTGGGTTGCGCTCGCTTCCCATAGCGGCTTTGCATGATGGCAAACAGTTCCTAATTGAGAAATACAGCGTGGCGCTGATTCCCAGTTTTGGCCTGACGGACACCCGTTACTCTGACCTGCGATCGCAGATAATTTTAGCGACCGGCGCGTCGGAATTTCCAGACTCAGATCTACCGCCTTTGCCGGCTGTGCCGGTGGAGCTGTCTGCTATCTTGAGACGCCCCTGGCAGGGGATCTCCTTACTCAACGAAGACTTCACGCTGGACAGGTTTCAGTCTGTTAACCGGCAGCAACATTTTGGGATTATTCACTTGGCAACCCACGCGCAATTTAACCGAGGGGATGCCAGGGAATCATTCATCCAGTTTAGGAACGCAAAACTGTCACTGGACAAGCTGGGCGAAGTAGCGCGGAAATTGGGGTGGCCAGAACCTCCTCCCGTGGAAATGCTGGTGCTGAGTGCGTGCGAAACCGCCTTGGGAAATGAACCGGAATTAGGATTTGCCGGCATCGCTGTTCAGACTGGGGTTAAGTCGGCACTCGCCAGCCTTTGGCGCGTCGGCGACACCGCCACTTTGGCGCTGATGAGCGAGTTTTACAAACAGCTGGCTCAAATGCCCAAACCTCTGAAAGCAGAAGCCCTCAGGCGAACTCAGCTAGCGATGCTCAGAAAAGAAGTCCGCCTGGAAAATGGACAGTTGCGGCTGTCGGACGGGGATCTGATTCCTCTCCCCCCAGAGATGGCTGCAGCGGAGCCGGCAACGTTCTCTGACCCGCACTACTGGGCTGGGTTCACCCTCATCGGTTACTGGAATTGAGAGCAATTTTGGATTTTGGATGCAAGGATTTTGGATTGGGAAAGGGGGCAGGAAAGCCTTTCCAGTCCGGGGAAAAAATACTATAGCAGTATGCACTTAGGGCGCGGACATTAGATCAAGAGGGCAGGCGAGACGCCTGCCCTACGCCTTTTTTCCTAGGTCACTGATGTCCTAACCAATATGACTGCTGCTATATCTATCCGAACTCGGCCAAACTTTCACGCATTTAATTTGCGCTATCCATCTCTATCCGCTCGCTCCCAGACTCTGCCTGGGAACGAGACTCTGGAGGCTCTGCCTCCTTTCTACAAAAAGCAGAATAAAAGCCTAACAGCTTGCGGAGCCACCCGATTGACACAAAGTTTTCAACCGGAATTGATATTATTTCGATTTGTAAATTAGGATCGGTGAGGGGGGGTGGGCGCTTCCCGCCCTCGCCTGTCACTCTTTGAACTCTTTGAGGAAATTGAAATGAGTCGCACTATAACGCCTGCCAAACCCGAGATCAGCTGGCCGGCGGCTTCGGGCCAGCCGGCAGAGGCCACAACCAGCGTCCTGGGGGAATTTGTCCAAGAAACCCTGGCGCTAACCCGCCGGCTGTTCATCCAGCTGCAGCGACGCCCTTCCACCCTAATCGCCGGGATTGTCCAGCCCCTGATGTGGTTAATCCTGTTTGGTGCCCTGTTTCAAAACGCACCGGCTGGTCTGTTCGGTGAGAGCCAGAATTACGGGCAATTCCTCGGTGCCGGTGTGATTGTGTTCACCGCGTTTGCCGGCGCGCTCAATGCCGGCTTGCCGGTGATGTTTGACCGGGAATTTGGCTTTCTCAACCGGCTGCTTGTCGCTCCTTTGGCATCCCGGTTTTCCATTGTCGTCGCCTCCGCAATCTTTATCGTTACCTTAAGCTTTATCCAAACAGGAGTCATTATTACTGCTGGCGCTTTTTTTGGTGCCGGCTTGCCCGGTCCGGCGGGACTCGTCGCGATCGCCCTGATTATCTTCCTCCTGGTCTTGGGCGTCACCGGCTTGAGTTTGGGTCTGGCTTTTGCCCTTCCCGGACACATCGAACTGATTGCGGTGATTTTTGTGACCAACCTCCCCCTGCTGTTCGCCAGCACCGCCCTCGCGCCCCTCTCCTTCATGCCCAAATGGCTGCAAGTCGTGGCGAGCCTCAATCCTCTCAGCTACGCCATTGAGCCAATTCGCTACCTCTACCTGCACAGCGACTGGGCGCTCAGCAGCACAGTCATGCAAGCACCCTGGGGCGATATCAGCTTTGCCGGTGCCCTGCTGGTGCTTGCCGGTTTCGATGCCGTCGCCCTTTTGAGCATTCAACCCCTGCTCCGCCGCACCTTTGCGTAAAACTTCCGGGGGGCGAACCGAGGTTCGCCCCCCCCACCGGCGCACCTTTTGGGAGTATAATCGTCTGTAAACTAGAAAATTTAAGCAATAAGTATGCAAAGCCAAAACTCACCCGCAGCAGCCAAGTCCCGCAACGGATTGATTCTGGCAGCCCTCGCCGGAATCGGAGTCGCTACCTTGGCGCTGCCTCAAGCCAGCTTCGCTCAAGCTTGCAGTGACGGTCAAACACTGCAGGGCTGTCCCTCCCCCAATGAGCGAGACTCTTTCTCTGGTTTAGACAATGGGCAGCTCAACATGTATGATATCATTCACAGAGCTCAAATGGGCACTATTACCAATATTAATGAATTCACTGCCGAACAGCGGCAAAACCTGAATTCTGCAGCGGATGATTTCCGGGCGCAACAGCTCCAGCGCATGCAGCAAGCGCAACAGCAAGCTGCGCCGGTCGAGCCGGCAGCCGCACCGGCACCGGCACCCCAGAACTGACACCAATTTTGGATTTTAGATTTTGGATTTTGGATTGAAAAAGCCGCAGTAAAGCCTTTCCCCTCGTTCCCAGCCTGAGGCTGGGAACGCCGTGAAGGAGGCTCTGCCTCATTCGGTGCTTTCCTTGGGTTATTTATAGAGGTTTTCTGTTGGATGATGTGCGCATAAAAAACCCGGTTTCTTTAAGAAAACGGGTTTCTCAGTATCTCTAGAAAAACCCTACATTTCCAGCGACTGTAGGGGCTTCAGCGCGGGAGCGAGGAATTATGGCTGGATAAAATGCGCCCAAATATTCCCATCAGGACCGGCAACTTGATTCAAATAGCCATAGGGATAGAGCAATTTTCCCCCTTCTGTATCGGAGTAGCCGGTGAGGGCATCTCCCCAAGGATCGTTGACAATCAAACCTTCGGAGGTGTGCCCAACACCGCAGATGACATGCCCGCTGGCTGTAAAGTCACCGGCAAGCACGAAAGGACGCCCGTTATTCAGCTCATTTTTCACCTCTGACCAAGTGCGGTTGGCACTAAAACTGGTCTTGAAACCATAGGCGCGAATCAGCTCGGAAAGCACGGTATGATCTGTCTGAGATCCTTCCCCATACTGGCTGACGCACCACTCCAGCAATTCGTCTTCCAGCTGCCCTCCCGAATTGCTGCGAATGCCATAATAATAGAATGCCATTGCAATCGAAGTGACGTTGCAAGTAGACCAGTAGAAGCGGGGGTTGTCCCGCTGGGAAAAATACGGCACGTTCAGCTCGACTTGGTTGGGGAAAGGGTCGAAAGTTGTACCCCCCCGCCGCATCTGGATATGGCTGGGATAGAGGTAGCCGGTGTTGCCAAACTGCTGCAGCTGTTCGGTCAGGGATACTTTAATGTGACCCTCTTCTAGTGTGTAGCTGGCTACCCCGTAAACTCGTCCCACCGGCAGAGCGATCTTCTCAGTATTGCTCAACTGGCTGGCATCCACCGGCTTCTTTTTCAACACCGTCGGTTGCAGGACTGTCGCCGTGAGAGCGTTCGGGTCATACGTCACCACCCGGTCAAATTTTTTAATTTTAACGTGACGCCAGTAGACGTACCCAACATTTCCGAAACCGGGAATTGATTGGGTGAGAGTGACGCGATAGTGCCCTTTAATGCTGGCGTAACCACTTATAGCATAAACTTGCCCCAATGTCAAGTCATATTTCTGATTTTTTGCCAGCTCGGATGAATCGACCGGCGCAGCTTTGAGGCTGGTGGCTTCTGTGACGAGCATCTGAGCGCTGACGTGAGTGTCGGGCACATCGTCGATATCAAATTTGAGGATTTGGTTGCCTTTACTCAGCTGTACATAAGGTTCGTAAAAATAGCCAAAATTTCCCACCGGCTCCAGGGGCGAGCTGAGCGTTATCTTCAGGTGCCCTTCTGCCAGTCCGTATTGGCTGACGCCAAATGTTTTACCGGCTTTCACCAGAACTTTTTGCTGGGAATTCAGGCTGGAAGAATCTACCGGCGCTACCTTAAAAAAGGTGTCCTTGAGAGTTTTCAATGTCAGCGATTTCCCAACCGTCGTCGCATTCTTGCTGACGGTGATGTTCACCAGCTGGCTGCTAACAACTAGGCCGGTGCTGTCTTTACCTTTCAGCCGCAGCCAGCGTGCGCCGGGTTCCTGAAATCCTTGACTCAGCTTGACTTGCCAGGTGCCTTGCGAGCGGTTGAGCGTGACTGCAAGGGGATATTTATCCTCAGCAACCAGCTCTACAGAAGCCACTCGCAGGGGGTCAAAAGTGCCGGTGAGTGTTGTGGGCTGTTTGGCCAAAACTTCTGTTGGGCCATTGAAGCCTGTCACCTGCGCGTCGCTGAGGGAATTGCCACCCCGACTCAGCTGCACAGCATCCGGAGATAAGTAGCCGGTGTTGCCAAATCCGGGGATATTTTCTGTCAGCGAGACTTTCAGGTTTCCCGCTTCCAGCAGGTAGCCGGCGACGCCATAAACCATCCCAGCGGGGAGGGAAATTTTTTCTGCCGGTTTCAGGGTGGCGGGGTCAGCGGGGCGCTTTTTTAAGGCAGTATTTTTGAGAATGGTTAACAGGACAGCGTTGGGGTCAAACCGCACCTCTTTGCCGTCTTTTGTGATTTTAACGTGCTGCCAGTAGAGATAGCCGGTTGTGCCAAAGCCGGGAGTTTTTTTGGAAAAGGTGACTCGAAAATGCCCTTCAATGCAGGCATATCCGAGGATGTAAAAGGTCTGCCCTTTCAGCAGCTCGACTTGCTGGTAGGGGGCGAGCTGCGATGAATCTTCGGGTTTGGTTTTAAGTTTTGTGGTTTGGGTAATGGATAGTAGGGAAAAGCCGGGAGGAATTGCTGAGGGGGCGTCCGACTGGAATTTGGTAGAGATCATAAGTGGCTGTCGCCTGCTAACGGTTACGTTCTTTATCCTTATGGCTGCAATTTTTTTCCGGCACGGCTAGCGGTAGGGTATTCCGAACTTTTCTATACAAAAAACCGCCCTCAGGCAACTTGACGGGCGGTGACTAAGCAATTCCGTTAGTTTTCAGATGGTCTTGTCAAAGGATTAGTTCCCCAAGAGCGCGCCAGGACGCCTTACGCACAATCCGGTCAGGCGATTTGCGCCAGAATATCCTGGGCGTGGGTTGCGGTATTGACTGCCGCGTCCACTACAGCGATTTTGCCTTCCGGGTCGATGACGTAGGTGACGCGCTTGGCGTAGCCGCCCCCATCCACATCGTAAGCTTTGGTGAGAACACCATCGACATCTGCCAGAAGTGGGAAATTCAAATTGTACTTCTGGGTGAAGAGTTGGTGGGACTCCTGATCATCCCTGCTGACACCCAGCACCACTATCTCTTTGCCAAGATATTCGGTGTGGGTATCCCGAAAACTGCAGGCTTGTTTGGTGCAGCCCGGTGTGTCGTCTTTGGGGTAAAAGTACAAAACGACGGTTTTGCCAGCGAAGTCAGACAGGCTGACGGTATTGCCGTTGGTGTCTTTTACGGTAAAGTCCGGGGCGACAGTGCCGACCGCTAAAGGCATAAATGCTCCTCACGAATTTTAGGATTTGTTAAAAATTGTAACACTCGCCGGCAGCGGGTGTGCTGGTGCTGGGGGGGCGAGTGCCGGTGGCCCCCTCGCCGGGGGCCGGTTGGCCCGCCCTCCCAGGACACTGGGCCGGAGGGAACGCAGAAACCCGGTTTCTGAAAGAAACCGGGTTTCTCAGTACCTCAATGCGCCGGCTCACACCATTGCCGCGAGGATATCCTTGGCGTGGGTTTCGGTGTTGAGACTGTCGCCTTCATAGACTTGAGCGATTTTGCCGATTTTGTCTATGATATAGGTGACGCGCTTGGCTTTCTCGCCTTTTACAGCGTCGTAAGCTTTGGTGATGGCACCATCCACATCTGCTAGCAGCGGGAAAGGCAGACTGAATTTATCGGTGAATTTTTGGTGGGACGCTTCATCATCCCTGCTGACGCCGAGTACGGCAATATCTTTGCCCCGGAATTCGCTGTAGGAGTCCCGGAAACTGCACGCTTCTTTTGTGCAGCCCGGGGTGTCGTCTTTGGGGTAGAAGTACAGGACGAGTATTTTGCCGGCGAAATCAGACAGCTTAACGGTTTTGCCGGTGGTGTCTTTGGCGGTAAAAGCGGGGGCAGCTGCGCCCACAGGTAGGGTCATATCTCTTTGTCGATAGTTTTAATCGTTATTATATAGCGTCTCTCATATTAGTGAGGTACTGAGAAACCCGGTTTCTTAAAAAAACCGGGTTTCTGGGCACGCTATAGAGCCTGCCGTGGGGCATTTCCAGGGGAGCTTCGATAAAATAGGAGGCAGTCGCTTCGGAACTGCGCACACCGCTAGCAGTGAAAACTTGCCTTGAGGGCGGGGCAACGGTTGGGCTAAAGCCCAACTACAAACCTTTTCAAGGCAGCGCCTCTTGTGGGGCGCTCCCAGGCGCTCGCCTGGGAACGAGCAACCGGCAATCTAGTTGGCCGAGGCGGCCAGCACAGCTTCTTCTCCCCGCAGCAACCCCATGATTTCATCCTTCAAGTCCTGAAACTTGGCGGAGCGCTTTATGTGATAATTTCGCTCTGCCGGCCACTCCACCTTCAATTCCTGTTTAATGCTGCCCGGGCGCGCATTCAAAACATAAATCCGCTGCGACAGGAATACCGCCTCATCAACATCATGGGTGATCATAAAAATAGTCGTGCCGGTGCGCCGCCAAAGTTCGAGGAGAAATTGCTGCATCGCTTCTTTTGTCTGCACATCTAGCGCGCCAAACGGTTCATCCATCAGCAGAATTTTCGGCTGGCAGGCTAAAGCGCGGGCAATTGCCACTCGCTGCTTCATCCCCCCCGACAGTTCCTTCGGCAGCGCGTTGGCAAATTCCAACAGTCCCACCACCTCCAAGTAGCGCTCAACTCGCCGCCGGCATTCCGCTGCCGGCACCCCTTGCAGCTTCAGCCCAAAACCCACATTAGCCGCCACATTCATCCAGGGGTAAAGGGTGTAACTTTGAAACACCATGCCGCGATCTGGTCCGGGACCCGTCACCGGCACTCCATCGACTCGAATTTCACCGGCTGTGGGCGTATCCAGCCCAGCCATCAGCCGCAGCAGTGTTGACTTTCCCGAACCAGACGCGCCAACCGCACAGACAAATTCTCCTTCTTCAACGTGCAGGTTGATATCTTTGAGGGCGACGATGAATCCCTGTCTTGTTTTGAATTGTTTGTGAAGGCGAGAAACTTCTAGGTGCATCATAATTTAGAGGGAGTTGGTAAGGGGGAATTTTTTGGGGTGCCGGGATTGGGGGATTGGGGGATTGGGATTCCCCCAGTGACTGGCGGGCTGTTCATTCTGCTGCCCACCGGCAAGCAACTCGCAGCAGCAAGCGAAACAGCAGGTCGATGGCTAGACCGATGAGGCCAATGACAATCAGTCCGGCAAAGATTTCATCGGTTTTGAGGAATCTTTGAGCGACGCTAATGCGCCGGCCTAACCCTTCTGTTGCGGCGACTAATTCTGAGACGATGACGAGGTTCCAAGAAGCGGCCATGTTGACGCGACAGGCGTCTATGATTTTGGGTAAAATGTAGGGAGAGATAACGAGGAGCAGGACTTGGAGTCGCTGCCCCCCTAGGGTGTAGGTGGTTTCTATTAAGTCTTTGGGGACGAATTTGACGGCATCCATTATCATTAAGGTGTTGAAAAAGAGGGTGCCGATAAAAATCAGGAGAACTTTGGGCACTTCGCCCAAGCCGAAGTAAAGGATGAGGAGGGGAATAAAGGCGGGTGCCGGCATATATCGCACAAGGGCGATGATGGGTTCGGTGAGGGAGCGGATGCTGGCAAAGGCACCCATGAGAATGCCGAGGGGGATGGAGATAGCAGCCGCTAGCAAAAAGCCGCTGAGCACCCGAAACAGGCTGAATACTGTATCGGTTTGTAATGAGCCGTTTTGCCAAAGACGCGCTAGGGCTTCCCAAACTTGAGCCGGTGCCGGCAGGAATAGCGGCTGGACAAATCCTGAGTTGGAGATGAGCCACCACACGCCAAAAGGCACGCCCACGGATAGGGCCATCAGCGCCCACGTCAGGGGTTTGGGAATGTCTTCGCTAATTCGCCAAAATACTGTGGCCGGCAGCATTTTTTGAGGCCGGTCTGAATCGTTTGAGTTTAAGTATTCTAGTTCCATATCTGTGACACTGTTGGTTTTCTGTTATAGCAGCAGACAGTCAGTTTAGGTGATGGGCATTGCGGCGGGATTGGGGCATTGCACAAATCAATCCCAAATCCCAAATCCCAAATCCAAAATCCAAAATCCAAAATCCAAAATTTGTATTAGTTTTGGCGACCGGCTGCATACGCTCTCACAAATCTGTCGTCAAAGAGCCGGGTCAGGTCTGGCGCTTTTTTTATCAAGCCGGCTTCCAGTAAAAATTTGCTGATTTCCTGCGCGGCGTGAGGCAAGGAGGTCATATCATTGCCGGGAGTGAGCGCCTTCAAATTATCTGCTATACTGAAGATTGCCGTGCCCGCACCGTATTTTTTGTAGTCTTCAACGGACACACCGGCACGTTTGGCCATAATCTCGTAAGACTTGTCTGGGTTCTTTTGGATGAAGTCTAATATAGCAAACCAGGTATTTACCAGAGCCTGAACCTCTTGCGGCTTTTCCTCAACCAGTTTGCGGCTGACGGTCAAATGATCTGGAATTGCTCCCGGAAAGTCTTTTGAGCTAAATAGCTCTTTGCTGCCCTTGCGCTCTAGGGCCTTTGTGGTGAAAGGAGCAAAAACACCTACGGCATCTACTTGGCCGGCGGCAAATGCTGCTGCAGCCGCTCCTGTTTCTAGGGGCTGAATGCTGACATCTTTTGCGGTCAGGCCGGCTTTTTGAAGTCCCAGCAGCAGCAGGAAGTGATCGACTGTCCCCTCCTCTACGGCGATTTTCTTTCCTTTCAGGTCAGCAATGCTGTTGATGTCTTCGCGGACAATAATTTTGTCATTGCCCCTGGAGTTGTCGTTGACTAAAACAATCACTTGCTCGGAGCCGGCGGCTAGGGAGGTAATGGTATCATTGAGGGTTTGGGTGTTGGCGTCTAGCTGGCCGACTGCTAGGGCATTAATGGAATCCAAATACCCGTCAAACCACTTCAAATCGACACTGACGCCATTGGCTTCAAACAGCTTTTCTTGTCGGGCGATTTCCCAGGGAATCCACCCGGGCCAAGCGCTAAAACCCATGCGCACCGCTGCAGCTGCCGGTGGCGTCCCGGAGGGCGTGCAGCTGGCGGCAGCGATTAAACTGGCTAAAAATAAAGCCAGTAAAGGCAGGAGCGAGCGAATTTTCATTAAATCTCCTTTGGCGAATTTATGCTTTCCCCCTCCTTCCGCAGGGGCTTTCCTTGAATGGGGGAGGGGATTTCCTCCCCTTTCCCCTGTCGCGCGACTAGCGTTCCGCACCCTGTTTGACTTGCTGGCGCACCCAGTCAAACCAAGACGGCAATCCGCTGCCGGTTTTCGCAGAAACAGGTATAATAGTTATGTCGGGATTCATCTGGCGGACATTTGCCTCAATGCGGCTGATGTCAATTTCCAGATAGGGCGCTAAGTCCATCTTGGTAATCAGGAGGCAGTCTGCCTGCTGGAACATGATGGGGTATTTGAGGGGCTTGTCCTCTCCTTCCGTCACGCTCAGCAGGGCAACCTTGGCGTGCTCTCCCACTTCAAACTCAGCTGGGCAAACGAGATTTCCCACATTTTCCACCAGCACCAAATCAAACTCTGAGGGATTGTACTGGTGAGACAGGGTGTGAAGGCCACCGGCCACCATCCGGGAATCTAAGTGACAGGAGCGACCCGTATTAATGGCAATCACCGGCACCCCGTACCGGCGCAGCCTTTCTGCGTCTAGCTCGGTGGTCATATCCCCTTCGATGGCGGCAATTTTCAGCTCGCCGCTCAGCGCCTCTAGCGTGCGCTCTAAAAGCACCGTTTTGCCGGCACCCGGGCTGCTCATCACATTCAGGCAAGTAATGCCCCACTGATCGAAATGCGCCCGATTGTGGTCGGCTCCCTGCTGGTTGGCGTGCAGCAGATTGATCTCCAACGCCGCGTCAAGTGTTTGGTGCATAAGCGTCTGAACTGTATTCAATGCGGTCAATTTTCAGCTCCCGACCCGAGCGGATATCCTCCATCGGAGACCGGCACTGGGGGCAGGCATATTGAATGCCTATTTCGGGGGCGTATTCCTGCCGGCAGCGGTGGCAGTAGGCAATCAGGGGCGTCTCCCGAATTGCCAGCTCAACTCCCTGCAAAAAGGTGCTGCCAGTTTGCACCTCAAAGGCGAATTGCAAAGCAGCCGGCTCCACACAAGTAAATTTGCCTACCACCAAGTGAATGCACTCAATTTTGAGGCGTTCTGGCTGGGATTCCCACCACTCTCTGACGGTGAGAATTAACGCCTTCGTCATATCGGTTTCGTGCATGGCCCTAGCTGCCTTCTGCAATCAACTCTGGCTGCGCTTCTGGGTGAATGTACGCCGGCTTTTGGGAGCGCGGCAATTGGCCAGAAAGGACTAAGTGGGCCATCGTGTCGCAGATAACGCGAGTCGCCATCAGCGAGGTGATGTCGCTGATATCATAAGGTGGCGAAACTTCCACCACTTCCAGCCCGCACACCGGCGCTCGCCGGACAATTTGCCCCAGCATGTAGAGCGCTTCCCGAGGCAGCAAGCCCCCCGGTTCGGGCCAGCCGGTGCCGGGGACAAAACCGGCATCGATGCAGTCAATATCAAAGCTGATATACACGCAGTCCGTGCCGTCAGTCGCTCGCTCTATGGCAAATTCTACCGCAGCGTTCAAGCCCATTTCTGTAATATCTGTTACCGTTAGGATATTGGTCGCGCGCTCCCGGCAAACTTTCACCCCCTGGCGCGGCACCTGCCAGCCGCCAATTCCCAGCTGCACCAGGTTTTTCGCCGGCGCGTTTTTGATGTTGGTGGCGTGGAACCAGGGGCAAGTGTGCATGCGCTCGTCCAAGTCCGTTTCCTGGGTGTCCACATGCCGGTCAAAGTGAATAATCCCCACCTTTTTGTCCCCCAGGTGCCGGCAAACTCCCCGCACGGTAGGATAGCCTATCGAGTGGTCGCCGCCGAGAATAATAGGAAAAGCGCCCGAACTGAAAATGTGGGCGATGCCTTTGGAAATTTGGTCAAAGGATTTTTCGTTGTTCGCCGGGATGGTGAAAATATCCCCGACATCGCACAGGGTAATTTGCTCGCGCAAATCGATGCCGAGTTCAAAATTGTAGGGGGTGTAGAGGGCGGAGATGCGCCGGATGCCTTGGGGGCCAAAGCGGGTGCCGGGCCGGTAGGTGGTGCCGGAGTCGTGGGGGACGCCGACAATGGCGACATCGTAATTGCCGACTTGGCGCACGTCTTCCAGGTAGGGGGCTTTCAGGAAGGTATTGATGCCGGCGTAGTGAGGCAGTTCGCCGCGCGAAAAGGTGGGAATGCTGCGGTCGCGGATGCTCTGAGCCGCCTCCAGGCCGAACTCCAGACCTCTCGACACTTCCTGCTGCCACCCAGTCAGCGGCAGTCGCGCCTCTCGCTCTAGGGCTCGCTGCGCCTCGGTTTCGGGAAGCCGGTGCCCGCTGGAGTCTGGAGTTTTAAACAGTTCGTTTTCGCTCATATCTCAATTCGCTGTTATAGCAGTAGCCACTTAGGTTGGGACGTAGGACAGGCGTCTCGCCTGTCCCTGTCCCTACGACCCAGTGAGATGCCTTGTCCTAAATTGACTGTCCATTGCTAGAGCTGTCAGAGGAACCCGACCGGCAGTGCAGAAAACCAAAAAGCCCGAGAGGGTAACAGCAGTGCAGTGACTGCCGCACACTCCTCCCGGGCTTTTGTCCCGCCGTGTTACAGCTTAGCACTGTTTACCGTGCCAGAGCAGGGTGCTTATCTTGGACTAGACGTTTAAATCAGGGGGATTTCAACCGGAACCGATACTTGTTTGCTAACAACCTTTAACAGTCGCTAACAAATACATAAGCTGAGAGAGTCTCTCAACCCTCGGCGTATCAACCAATGCCCGCAGTCAAATCCCAGCACCATTTTGAGTTCAATCTAGATCCCGTTTACCACTCTATAAAGTTAAAGAAACGGGCATCCAAATGAGAGAGAAGTCAACCGGACGAATGGTTTTCAGGTTAAGATGGCTCCCTATTTCAAGGCAACCGTCCGCCTTTGGTTCTCGGGCTATTGTCCGCTGCCAATCGCAAACTATAGCATATTTTGGCAAGCGTAACGCTCTCTCGGCTGCCTGCAGCAGCCGACGATAGACTGTCGAGCTTGCCTGCCAAACAGCTCTCATCCATCGGTGAAGTGCCCGGACAGCCAAGCTTTTTTGCAATGGATGTTACAACTGAGAGAGATTTCTACCAGTCCCTCAAACTCGCTGCTGTAGCAAAAGATACACAATGACAGCTGTCGCACTCAAAAACAGGCAATCGATTCAGTACCCCCCCCGCACGGTGGCACGCGCCAAGCGAGCCATGCGCTGCGCCCCTTTCGGGCTGCACTTATATACCGCCATGCAGCGGCAAAGCGTGCCCCTCGCCAGCATGGCCGGTTCTGAGGGCGTGCGCCACCAGTACACGAAAGCGCCGGTGCCGGAATTGGCCGCAGAAAACGCCCTCCTGTGGCTGATTCAAGTTGGCGTCCTGCGGCGAGAAGTGGATGGCCAGGGCATTACCGACAGTTTTCGCCTGACGCCCTTGGGACGGATGCTGTCAGACAAATGGCAGAGCGCGGTCGGAAGCTTGCCGCCCCCCACTTGGCGAGATCGCCTTTATAATGCAGTGAGCCGGTGGTTGCGACTGCCTTTTTAGCGGTCAGCTTGCGGGAGCTGCTGAGTTCTCCTTTGAAACCCGGTTTCTTTAAGAAACCGGGTTTCTTAACCCCTCGAAACCCCTCACTCCTTATTTTTTTATGAAAGCCATTATGGTAGTGGGAACTACATCCCACGCAGGAAAATCGCTAATAACAACAGCCCTGTGCCGGCTCCTGTCGCGCCGGGGTTGGCGAGTCACTCCTTTTAAAGGCCAAAACATGGCCCTGAATGCCTATGTTACCACCAGCGGTGGGGAGATCGGCTACGCGCAAGCCGTGCAAGCTTGGGCAGCCGGCGTGACGCCTTGGGTGGAAATGAACCCGATTTTATTAAAGCCCCAAGGCGATATGACTTCTCAGGTTATTATTAAAGGGAGAGTGGCCGGGAAAGTCAGCGCCGCTGAATATTACGAGCAATATTTTGAGATCGGGTGGCAGGCGATTGAGGAATCCCTCCGACAGCTCGGGAGCGAGTTTGACCTGATTGTTTGTGAGGGGGCCGGCAGCCCCGCTGAAATTAACCTCAAACACCGCGACCTGACAAACATGCGGGTGGCAAAATACTTGAAAGCTCCCACAATTCTGGTGGTTGACATCGACCGGGGCGGTGCCTTCGCCCACGTTGTCGGCACCTTGGAATTGCTCGAACCGGACGAGCGAGCTTTGATTCGGGGGGTCGTTATCAATAAGTTTCGCGGACAGCGCTCGATCTTGCAACCGGGGATAGACTGGCTGGAAAAACGCACCGGCATCCCCGTTCTCGGCGTCATGCCCTGGATAGACGAGCTGTTCCCGGCGGAAGACTCGGTTTCTTTATTGGAGCGCTCTTCTCGCAAAACCCACAGCGAACTCACTGTCGCGGTTATTCGCCTGCCTCGCATTTCTAATTTTACCGATTTTGACCCCCTGGAAGCTGAACCCACGGTCACGGTGAAATACATCGGGCCCAAACAGTCGCTGGGACATCCAGATGCTGTGATTTTACCGGGGACCAAAACCACGATTCCTGATTTGCTCCTCCTGCAACAAACCGGCATGGCGGAAGAAATTAAAAACTATGTGGCTGCCGGCGGCACAGTTATGGGCATCTGCGGCGGCTTTCAAATGCTCGGGCAAATCCTCTCAGATCCAGAGGGGATTGAGGGCGAGCAAGGCCGGCACGAAGGGCTGGGACTGCTGCCGGTCAAAACTGTGATGACTGCCCAGAAAATCGCCCGCCAGCGGCAAGTTAGCTCTGCCCAGCCTCAAGCCGGTTTGCCGGTTCTCGGCTATGAAATCCATCAAGGTCGCACCCAAGTGCTCGAAGAAAAAAAAGTCAAACTTCTGTTTGACGATCCTAATTTAGGTGTGGTCAGTACCGACCAATCTGTCTGGGGCACCTATCTCCACGGCATCTTTGATAATGGCCCCTGGCGTCGCGCTTGGCTGAATCACCTCCGCCAGCAGCGCGGTCTGATTTCTTTGCCCACCGGCATCCCCAACTACCGGGAACAGCGAGAAACTTTGCTCGATTCCCTGGCAGATATTGTGGGTGAGAGCTTAGATTTATCGCCAATTCTGTCTCATTAAGGGAGAAGGAAGAAAAAATATGAAGTAACCTAAGTGGCAACTTTTGGAGGATCTCGCTCCCAGGCTCCGCCTGGGAGCGAATATCGGGAGGCTCTGCCTCCCTTAATTTCGCCGAGAGGCAAATGCTGAAATGGCAATTCTAAATTCTGCTGGCAGCCTCACCAGAGACGCGACATGTCGCGTCTCTACAAATACGCTACATATCGCGCACCTGTCCGATAAGCAGGGCAACAAAACGTAACATCAAGAAACCGGGTTTCTTAAAGAAACCCGGTTTCTGGTCAAGGCCATGTTAGGTTTTATAATGACGTCATAGTTAGGTAAATTTATGAGCGTTCGCATTCGATTTTTGCCAGATGAGGTCACAGTTGATGCAGAGGTTGGAGAGCCCCTGCTGGATGTTGCCGAGCGTGCCGGTGTCTCGATTCCCACCGGCTGCCTCATGGGCTCGTGTCACGCCTGCGAGGTGGAAATTGATGGCGGCGGGACTGTCTGCTCCTGCATTACAGCAGTGCCGCCGGGGCGAGATAAGCTGACGATTAATATAGATTTTGACCCGACTTGGTAAGAGGTGATACCAATTGTGGATTTTGGAGTTTGGATTTGGGATTGAAAGAACCTGACTGGGGAGGGTGCGTTCCTGGGGTAACGCACCCTACTGATGTTTAGTTAACTGACAGCAACCGAACGGCTTCTCCAAAGGTAAAATGTTCCAAACTCAGCCCGCCGGGAGTCACCACCCACAGCACCGGCAACGGAGGCGGTTCCGCCGGAAAGGTGCCGTAGCCATCGGTGAGGTAAACGCAGACGCCGCTGGAGTGCCAATCCCTGTTGGCGCTGACTTTCTCAAAAAACGGCACAAAGGAAGTGCCGCCACCGCCCACCGGCTTTGGGATGGAGCTATCTGGTGTCAGGGAATAGGGTCCGTAAGCGTCTGCATCAGCATAGTACAGTTCGCATTTCAGGTGGGGGTAAGCGCTGAGAATTCCCAGGACTTCACTGAGGAACATCTGCATTTGGCCATCCCCAACGGAGCCACTGGTATCGACTGCAACAAACACCTGCACGGATTCGCCTTCCAGCGCTTCCAAATAAAGTCCGCGCCCGATAAACCGGCGGTCAAAGCCGGTGAAATCTGTCGGGGTTTGCACCAAATAGCGCCAGAGGTACGAGCGCCAGTCGAGCTGCGCCCGAGTTAATGCCCCCAGCTCACGCTGCATCTCCGCCGGCACGCTTCCCTGGCTGTTGCTAGAGCGAGCCACAACCAAAGCTTGCTGTATGGCATTTTTCCAGTGCGTTTCCAGAGAGGCTTGTTTCGCTTTATTTAGAGAGCCGGTGTCGCTTCCAGAACCTGCCGGTGTCTTGCCGGCACTGCTGCTGCTCTCGCGCCCGTCTCCTGATACGTCAGCTGGAGCCTGACTTAATAAATCCAGTTGACTAAGCTGGTAAAATGTGGTATTCTTAAGCAGGATTTCATAAATTTCCTCGACGCTCAGGTGTTCGAGCTGCCGGTTACGAATGCCGCCGGCGGGGAGTTCAAATCCGGGCTGCCCGACAATCATCCCATTCACCACAATATCAGCGGCAATATTCCACAGGGTGGGCTCCCGCTGTCCCCGCCGCACAACGTGCAGCAACGCCGCGTGCAGCACTTCATGCAGCAACAAACCGTCCACTTGAGGTGAGCTTAGCGAGCGCACAAAATCTGGGTTGATAAAAATATCTTGACCGTCAGTGCATGCAGTGGGCAAAGTCTGCGTAGCTTGGAAATGGGTAAACAGCGCCAGCGTGGCGAAAAAAGGAGATTTCATCCGCAACCGCAACAGGGAAGCGCTGACAATCCTCTCAATATCCGGTTCCAATTTCATATTAAATCTATTATCCGCTCAATCACTCCTACTTCTTACATTGGCGATCTAAGCTGTTAGGCTTTTAATCTGTATATGGTCGAAAGGAGGCAGAGCCTCCAGAGTCGCGTTCCCAGCCTGAGGCTGGGAACGAGGGGAATCTCCTCTCCTCTCAATCCTTCCCTTGGCGCTCTTGCACGGGGGCGGTTCAAATAAAATCGTTCCCTCTCACAGCCCCACCAACCCCTGAAAATCTTTCAGAAAACCTCTCAGTTGCTCGTTCTGCTGCACCAGTTTAGCCAAAGCTCCCATTTGCCCTTTCAGCCGCATCTGGCGGAACAAGTCCACGGCGAAAAGCTGCACCCACTCAGCCGTCGCCACCTCCGAAATCCAGGTGAAGGCATTGTAAGCTTGGGTGGCGTCACCGGCTCGCACCGCCAAGCCAATGGTGGTGGCGTAGCGCACAGAAGGCTCGGAGGGAAAGCGAATCGCATCGCCTTTGCCCATAAAAATGCGCGTCAAGTCGGGCAAATTCTGGTAGAGCTTGACAAAAGCGTCAAATTCTGATTCAACTTCCATACCTACTGCGGGAGCAATGCTCAGCCCTGCTTTGTGGAGGTGGCTGGCCATCACCCAGGAGCGGGGGGAGGGCCAAGCCGGCTGCTGGTGGTCGAGTTTGTGGAGCAGGGTGGTGCGGAAGGAGAGGAAGGCGATGATTTGCTCGTGGACGCTGGTAGCGAGGGCGTAGGCTTTGAAGCTGTCGAAATCTGGCTCGACTTGCAGGTGCAAAAAGCGGTTGGCGAGGGGGGAGGGCATGTCAAAAACGGCGGCGCGATCTTCTTTGCGGTTGCCGGCAGCCCAAACGTACCAGCCGGGGGGAACTTCGTAGGAGCCAACGCGCCGGTCGAGGATTAATTGTTGGGCAACTCCTTGCATGGCCGGTGGGGCCATATTGAGTTCGTCGAGAAACAGGATGCCCTTGCCATTTCGGGGGAGGAATTCCGGGGGATACCACTTGGAGATGCCATTTTCGGCAACCGGCAGCCCGCGCAAGTCCGTGGGAGCCAGCTGAGAGAGGCGCACATCGGTGAAGTCGATTTTATGTTTGCGGGTGACTTGGGCGACGATGCTGGATTTGCCAATGCCGGGGGGTCCCCAAATCATGGTGCTGATTTGCAGGTTTTTGCTGACTAGGCTGTTGAGGTAAGCTTTCAGGGCAGCAGGAGTCATGGCATTTTAGATTCGGGATCGGAGAGTTGAGGTTTATAAAAGCCTTTGGATCGGGCATTTTCCGGATCGAAAAAGCCGGCTGAATTCTCCCCAAATGCTATTATTGCTGGTTTTTGCGATTCTGTAAATTCGCTCTGGCAGCAGCGCGGACAATGCGGTTGGCGTCCCTTGCCAAAGTTTTGAGCGCTGCCGGTGGGGTATTGGGGTGCTGCGCCACTGCATAGCGCTCCCGCCACCGCAATGACCTGCTGTTGGCTGCCAGCGAGGTGCTGGGAACTAGGGGGTGCAGGAGAATAAACAGCCTGCTGTATCGAGGAAAGGAGTCTTTGGGATAGCGCTGGAGCACCACTGGCAGCCCGTCTGGGTTTTCAGCCAAGTATCGCACGACTGCAATTTCCAGAACTTTCTCTTCATAATCGCCCAAAAGCCGCTCCAATATTGAGACAGGTATGTTAGGATTAAAAACAAGGGAGCGGCGAACCTTGGAATCGCTGTCTTGCCCCAACACTTCCAGGAGGCTGGCAGGGGTGTTAGGGTTTGTGGCAAGGGCTTGGCGAACCTTATAATTGCTGTCTTTCGCCAGCAGCTCCAGCACGCTGGCGGGCGCGTTGGAATGAGATGCAACCTTTTCGCGAAACGAGGGATTGCTGTCTTTCGCCAGCTGTTCCAGAATGCGGGCGGGGGCGTTGGGATGAGAGGCAACCTGTTCGCGAAACCAGGAATTGCTGTCTTTTGCCAGCAGCTCCAGAACGCCGGCGGGCGCGTTGGGATTGGCGATAATGCCTCGCCGAACCCCCACATCACTATCTTTCGCCAGCAGCTCAAGAACGCGGGCGGGCGCGCTGGGATTCGCGGTCACGCCTCGCCGAACCCCCACATCACTGTCTTTCGCCAGCTGTTCGAGAATGCTGGCTGGTGCCTTGGGATTCGCCGCCACACTGCAGCGATATTTGGAATTACTATCTGACGCCAACAGCTCCAAAATGCTGGCGGGCGCGCTGGGATTAGCGGCTACACTGCAGCGAATCGCGGAATTAATATCTTTTGCCAGCTGCTCCGAATCGCTGCCTAGGGTCCGGGGAAAGGCAGCCCACTCGCGAAGAATATCCGAATGATTGTCTGTCGCTAACTGCACGAGCAGGCTCGCCGGTGCGCTGGGATTGGAGGCAACGTTTTGGCGAACCCACTGGTCATTATCTTTCGCCAGCTGCACAAGAACGCTCGCCGGCGTGTTGGGATTAGCGGCAACGCACCGGCGCACGGAATAGTTCTCTTTCGCCAATGGCTCAAGAGTGCCGGCTGGGGTGTGGGAACCGGCGGTAACGGTTTCGGGAACCCGCCAAGTCCTCTTTTGCGCCAACCGCAAGAGCAGGCTAGCCGGCGCGTTGGGATTCGAGGCAATACTTTGCAGGAGCGACTCACTATTCTCTTGCGCCAACTGCTCCAGAATCCTGGCCGGTGTGTTAGGATTCGCAGCCACGCCATAGCGAATTTGCGACTCCCTATCTGAGGCTAACTGCATCAGGATGTTCTGCGGCGTTTTAGGATTTTTAGCAACGCAACTGCGAAGCCACAAATCCCCGGTTTTTGCAAACTTCTCCAAAAGAATAACTGGTGCGTTTAGATTGGAAACCAGAGAGCTAAAAATCATTTTATTTTCTGGGAAATACTTTATAATAATATCGGGATGAGCTCCGATATTCATAAATAGAAGAAGTCGGGGGTCGTAGGGGGTGTGAATCTCAGGCTTGCTGCCCGGAAGTGAGAAGTCCCACATCAGGTCCTTGGCCGCACTCTCCCAACCTTCTGCCATCTCTCCTGCCAAGCTGACGTGCAGCTTCAAGGACTGCTTCACGTCTAAGTATAAATATTTACTTTCCAGTTTATTGAGAAGGGATAGAGGAGTTTTGGGGTTGTTCGTTAAGGCTAATATCACATCGTTATAATATTCCTGATTGGCCGCCCATTCCAAAAAATAAACTGGCACCGTCTCCAGCTGGACAAGACTCGCCAGAGTTGCCGGTGGCATTTCCTGTAACAGTCTGGGATTCTCTAGGAACAGAAGAGAAAAGACCGGATTTCTCAGCAGTTCGTCGGGAAACTCAGCGCCCAGGTGCAGCAATACCTCCGTCGGGGTATTGGGATTCGCTGCCACATTTTTGCGGGTGGGGGCATCCCCGCTGCCAGCGAGCAGTCGCAGCAGTGCCGGTGGCGCGCTGGGGTTCCTGGCAACCAGTCGCGCCAGATAGGGGCTGTTTTTAGCAAGTTTCTCCAGGCGAGCGCCTGAAGTCTTTTCGCTCGCGGCTTCCTGTTGAAGACGCACCGAGTGAGGGGGTTTTGCTTCCATCATCCGCTGGGAGGAAAGTGCTTATTCCTACTCTAGGAATTTTCAGCCTCAAACAAGCCGACTGAATTCTCCCCAATCGTATTATCCCTGGATTTGGCGATTTTGTAAATTCGCTCTGGCAGCGGCGCGGACAAGGCGGTTGGCGTCACCGGCCAAAGTTTCGAGCGCATCGGGTTGGGTATTGGGGTGCTGCGCCACAGCATAGCGATACCACCACGCTAATGACCGGCTGTGTGCTGCCAGCACGGTGCTGGGAACTTGCGGGTGCAGTAAAATAACGAGCCGGCTGTATTTAGGCGAGCTATATTCAGGAGTAGAATCTTTGGGATAATGCTGGAGTACCACGGGTAGTCCGTCAGGGTTTTTAGCCAAGTACCGCCCGACTGCAATTTGCAGAATAGTCTCTTCTGGAGCGCCTAATAGCTGCTCCAGCACGCTGACCGGCGTGTTGGATTTTTTGGCCAAGTAGTCGCGAATCAACCAATTACTATCTTTCGCCAACTGCACAAGCAAGCTGACCGGTGTGTTTAGATTTATGGCAACTTGGCTGCGAACGCTCACATCACGATCTTTCGCCAACTTCTTCAGGACGCTGACCGGCGTGTTGGGATTTTTGGCAACTGCTGCGCGAACCTTCCAATCCCTATCTTTTGCTAACCGCACAAGCAGGATGACCGGCGTGTTGGGATTTTTGGCAAGTTCTGAGCGAACCAGCACATTACTATCTTTCCCCAATTCCACAAGCAGGCTGACCGGCGTGTTGGGATTTTTGGCAAGTTCTGAGCGAACTGCCGCATTACTATCTTTCGCTAACTCCACAAGCAGGCTGACCGGCGTGTTGGGATTTTTGGCAAGTTCTGAGCGAACCAGCACATTACTATCTTTCCCCCATTCCACAAGCAGGCTGACCGGCGTGTTGGGATTTTTGGCAAGTTCTGAGCGAACTGCCGCATTACTATCTTTCGCTAACTCCACAAGCAGGCTGACCGGCGTGTTGGCATTTGAAGCTACGCCTGCGGTAACTCGCCAACAAATATCTTTCGCTAACTGCACAAGCAGGCTGACCGGCATGTTGGTATTGAGGGCAACATTTGTGCGAACTTCAAAATCACCATCTTTCGCCAGCTTCTCCAGGATGCTGACCGGCAAGTTGATATTTTTAGCTACCTCTGAGCGGACCATCCAATCACTATCTTTCGCCAACATTTCCAAGACGCTGACCGGCGTGTTGGGATTTTTTCCCACCGCTGAGCGAACCTTACAATCACTCTCTTTCGCCAACTGAGCCAAGATGCTGCCCGCCGTATTGGGATTTGAGGCCATCCTAGGAAAGTAGCCAGCGATCTCTGGTAAACTGCTAATTAACAACTCCGGAATTGCTCCTAATTTTTCTAACACTTCTATTCCCTGCTGATAGGGCGACACCAGAGACGCCCCATGCGATAACTTCCAAGCTCCTATTTTATCATAAAAGTAAATTTTACAAATCTCTTTTCTTGCCGCTGGCTCCCATCGTTCGGTCATTTCTCCCGCCAAGTTGACATGAAGCTGCGCTGCCTGTTGGACTGCGCCAGAGGCGCTCTTCGCCAGTTTTTCCAAGATCGCCAAAGGAGTTTTGGGGTTGTTCGCTACTTCTAAGAGTATTTCCTTTAGCTCGTTTCTCTTTGCCGCCGCCTCCCAGACAAAAAGCGGCACCGGCTCCCGCTTGACAAGACTCGCTATAGTTGCCGATGGCATTTGCTCTGCCACATGGGGATTCTCTAACAGCAAAAGAGAAAATACCGGATTGTTCAGAAGTTCTTCTGGAAACTCAGCGCCTAACTGCAGCAGCACCTCAGCCGGTGTATTGGGGTTGGCTGCCACATTTTTGCGGGTGGGGGCATCCCCGGTGCCGGCCAGTTTTTGCAGCAGTGCCGGTGGCGCACTGGGGTTGCTAGCAACCAGTCGCCCTAGGGAGGGGCTGTTTTTGGCAAGTTTCTCCAGACGATCGCCTGAAGTCTTTTCGTTGGCGGCTTCCTGTTGAAGGCTCAGGAATTGAGGGGGTTTGGCTTCCATCATCCGTTGGGTGGAAATCTCTTATTCCTAGTATAGGCTGCCGGCAATGACTTTTGAAACCCTTGCCTTGCGGGTTTCGTCTGTCGCCGTAGCTAGTTGCGGGGCAAACCGGCTGTGTGGGGGCGGGTTTATTAATGCCCTTCACTGTGTCTGAAAGATTTCGGGCGAACCCGCCCCTACAGGGATATAAAATCGGGAGCCCCCGGCTATGATATCATAGCTGCTGGCTGCGACGCTGTAAATTATAACCTTTGCTATTCCTACTAGATAGCGGCTCTCATTTGGATGAGTTACGCATAAGAAACCCGGGGTCTTAAAAACCGGGTTTCTCAGCACCTCACTAATATGAGATACGCTACAGACAGTATTTTCCCCTGGAGTTGCAAAGGCTTTAATGCCGCCTTTTTCAATCCAAAATCCCAAATCCAAAATCCAAAATAGGTACTAGCTGCGCCCCTGCAAATTGGCTTTAGCAGCAGCCCGAACAATGCGGTTGCTATCCCGCGCCAAAACCTCGACTTCACTCAGTGGCGTATTCGGATGCTGGGCGACAGCATACCGCTCTAGCCATACTGAGGAGCGGACGTTTTCCGCTAGAATTTTAGCGGGAATTTCGGGGTGCAGCAGAAGCAGGAGCCGGTTAAAAGAAGGCTTGTCATCCTTGCTGTAATGCTCCAGCACCAGGGGTAAACCCTCTGGCTTTCTCGCCAAGTACGGCGCGACGGCAACTTGGCGAACTTCGGCGTTGCCATCGCTTACTAGCTGTTCGAGAATGCTAGCAGGATTGCTGGGATTTAAAGCGATATTGTAGCGAACCCCATAAACCTTATCTTTCACCAGCAGCTCCAGAATACTTGCAGGAGCGTTGGGATTTAAGGCAATGTTTTGGCGAATCCCATGAGCGCTATTTTTCCCCAACAGCTCCAAAACGCTTACAGGCGTATTGGGATTTGAGGCAACTTTTTCGCAAACCTTAGAATCACGGTCTTTCCCCAAGAGTTCCAATGCACTTGCAGGAGTGTTGGGGTTGGCGGCGCAATCCCGACGGATTAAATAATGATTGCTGTCAGCCAGCTTTTGCAAGATTATTCCAGGAGTATTGTGGTTTAGGGCGAGTTCCCAACCCAGGAAAAAATCATCCTCTTTCGCCAACTGCTCCAAGATTATATCAGGAGTATTCGGATCGCGGGCGATTTCCAGCCTGTCCCACAAATCATTATTAGAGAGAAATTCTTCCAACCGGCTTGCCGCCTGACTGCTTAAACTTTTCTCAGCCAACTCTTCCAAGGATTTCCCATCCAACTCCCGCACAATCTTTTGAGCGGCTTCTAACCATCCATCCTTGTTGTCTCCCGCCCAATCCAGGCGCAGCCGCGCTACTGATGCCACTTTACCATACCGGCTTTTCACCAACTTCTGCAATGCCGGCACAGGAGTTTGGGCGTGCGCCGCCACAGCTAATTGCACCTCAGAGCGCACCTCTCGAAGCGCTAAATGCTCCAGAACCCTTGCCGGCGTGTTGGAATTGCGGGCAACTTCCCAGCGAACCCACCAATTTTTATCCTGACACAAGTGAGCGAGACTTCTCGCCGGTGTTCTGGGATTTGCCGCAACCGCCTGACGGATTTCCCAATCCGTATTTTTCACCAATTCCTCCAGCGTTCTTCCAGGCGTGTGGGGATTGCTGGCAATCAGGAGAAAGAGCTGGCTATTCTCAGGTAAAGTTTGAATGGCAAAATAAGGAATGGCACCTATATGGGATAATCTTTCTAAGAAAAAGCAATATTTCTCCTGACTGATAGCAGTGTTTTGAATTGCCCGAAATTCTGCCTCACCCAAGCCTTCTGCAATCTCTCCTGCTAAATTCACATGCAGCATTGCAGCTTCTGCTACCTCAGAATACCGGCTTTTCGCCAGTTTCTGTAATGTCGCCGAAGGAGATTGGGCGTTTGTCGCCACCGCCATCTGCACTTTGGCATCCGAGCTGTGCGCTGCATACTCCAGAAAAGACACCGGCACCCCCTCCTGCTCGACGATATTTCGCAGAGCAGCCAGGGGCATTCGGTTGACAATATTCGGGTTTTCCAGAAACAGTAAAGAAAAGACAGGATTATTCAGAACTTCTTGTGGAAACTCCTCCCCTAAATTCATCAACACTTCAGTCGGCGTGTTGGGGTTAGCTGCCACATTCTGGCGAGTGTGGGGATTTGTGCTCTCGGCAAGTTCTCGCAGCAGCTCTGGAGTTGCGCCCGGATTGCTAGCAACCAGTCGCGCCAGATCCGGGCTAACTCCTGCAAGTTCTTTGAGGCGATCAGCTGAAGTCTTCTCGCTCACCGCCTCCTGTTGAAGGCTTGGGGATTCAGGGGGCTTACCTTCCATAATTCTTTCCTATAAATTACCACCAGAAACCGGGTTTCTTTCAGAAACCCGGTTTCTGCTCTCTCACTTGTTGTTTGCCAGCACCTTCTCAGGGGATTCCAGTGTGAGGGCGTACTCGCGAAACCGCTCCAAATCCGCCTGAATTGTTGACTCAACCGCTCGCCCCAAAAACAGGTTATCCATCAGCTTGCCAAGAATCCCGGGAATCGCGTATGAAACCGTCAGCTTCACAATACTGCTCCCGTGCCGGTCATAAAACCGCACCGCCCCCCGATTTGGCAGCCCATCAACAGATTCCCACTGAATAATCTGGTGCGGCACTAATTTCACAATCCGCGACAGCCAGCTGAATTCCAAATTGCCGGTGGCGAGTTTCCAGCGCGACAGTTCTGGCTTTTCCTCTAGTACATGGACGGATTCAATCCACTTCATCCAGCGGGGCATTTGCTCCAAATCAGACCAGAGGATCCACACCAACTCAATGGGAACCGCCACCTCTACCTGCACACTATGTTCTAGCCAATCTGACATTTTTTTTTAGATTTTGGATTTTGGATTTTGGATTTTGGATTTTTTTCGTTTTTCGTTCGTTTCTCGTTTCTCGTTCCCAGGCTCCGCCTGGGAACGCTCTTTGGGAGGCTCCGCCTCCCGATTATTTGGGAAACTCCGCCTCCCGATTATTGAACCGGCGGCGAGATGGAGATAGAAACCGGGTTTCTCAAAGAAACCCGGTTTCTCGCACCGGCACAGAACGATCGCGCGTGAGCAAAAATAGGCGCTTTAGGTGGGTGACACTTCCCCCTCCCCGCTTGCGGGGAGGGGTTTAGGGGGTGGGGTTCCCTCAACCGGCAGCCACCGGCACTCGCCGGACAAATTGCTGGGCGCTCTCCAAAATCGCCTTTGCCGCCTGACGCCCCGAAATCGTCGCGCCTTCCATACTGTCAATATAATCCTGCATCGTGTAACTGCCGGCGAGGAAGAAATTCCCCACCGGCGTCTTTTGTGACGGGCGGTAAACATCCATCCCCGGCGCTTCCCGATACAGGGATTGAGCCAGTTTCACCACACTGTACCAGGTCATATTCAGCTCCCGCGATGACGGGAACAGCTCATGCACCTGCTTGAGAACGTGCCCGGCGATCTCCTCATTGCTCTGCTTAATAAACGGATCTCCCGGCGTCAGCACCAGTTGCAGCAGAGAGCCCTGCCCCTGCCGGTAATAATCCCCAGGACTTGTTAGAGCCAAATCCGCAAAACAAGAAAAGTCCGCATCCGGCGTATAGAGCAAATTATCCATCCCCGCCGCCCCCTGCAATTGCTTGCGCTTCTCGGCGTCGTGCAATTCCGTCACCCAGCCATCAAACCGCAGCTGCACCGTCGCCACCGGCACTGTATCCAGCTTATAAATATTGTCAAATTCTGGCCACTTGCGCCACTCTTGTGGCAGCACCCGCTGAATCCCCGGCACATCGCAGGCGAAAACATAAGCATCCGCCACAATCGTTTCTTCCGTCTCGCCCTTCGCCACCACCATGCCGGTGACGCGAGTCTCCCCACCGGCATCCTCGAAGGCAATCTCCCGCACCCGCCGGCGCGTATAGATTTTGCCGCCCCGCTCCTCTATATATTTAACAATGGGTTTGTGCAAATACTCATCCGGAGAGCCTTCCAGCATTCGCAGCACCGACGCCTCAGTTTTCGCTGCAAAAAACTGGAAAATTGTCAACATGCAGCGGGCGGAAATATTTTCGCAATCGATGAAGCCCAAGGCGTAGGCGATTGGGTTCCACATCCGCTTGATGCTGCCCTCAGAACCGCCGTGACTGCGGAACCAGTCCGCAAAGCTGATTTTATCCAGATCGCGGATAGTTTTCATCGCGCCGTTGAAGTCCACCAAGCCGCGCACCAGGGGGCTGGTGCCCAGGGCGAGAGCATTCTGGAGTTTGTCCTGCAGCGACAGCTGAGAGGTGGTGAAAAATGCCTTCAGCCCGTTGAAAGGTGCCCCCGTGATGAACCGGAAATCCAGAGCGCCGGTGGTGCCGCCCCTGTTGACAAACATGTGAGTGTGCTCTTTCAGGCGCAGATTATCAATTGCGCCCACTTTCCCCATCAACTCGAACAGGTTATAGTAGCAGCCAAAGAAGACGTGCAAGCCCATTTCGATGTGGTTGCCGTCCGCGTCGGTCCAGCTGCCGACTTTACCCCCCACAAAGGGGCGAGACTCAAAGATTTCCACTTCGTGGCCGGCATCGACCAAATCGACAGCCGTGGCCATACCTGCCAGTCCTGCGCCGGCGATTGCTACTCGCATTCTGCCTTTCCTGTTAAATTGCTTCACATATTTTAATACGACACGGCGCTCCCCCGGCGTCCTGCCCGCTCACTCCGGCGTGCCGGTGAAATTTCTCCACGCAACAGCCCCCTATCATGCACTTAATTTGCGCTTTTTTATCTAACCCATCGCTCACAGGCTCTGCCTGGGATATGGGCTCTGGAGGCTCTGCCTCCTTTATTTAAAAAGCAGATTTAAAGCCTAACAGCTTAAGGGGAGTGGGGCCAGCGTTCCCGCCGGCAGTGCCGGCGATCCAGCCCGAGCTTGTAGAGCGCGCCCTTGTCTCTACCGAACGGTGGTAAGCTTTTAGGCTTTTAATCTTGCTATCTGGCCAAAGTCGGCACAGCCGACCGGACGGCGTCTCCCATAAGGAGCTTGGGAACGAGGGATATAGCAGTAGTCATATTGGTTAAGACATTAATGACATGGCTTATGGGGCTCATGCGCATCGGGCTCATGCGCATGGGGTAAGTAGGGGCGGGTTCACCCAAGATGTCTCTGGGTTTTATAGCAGCAGCGGCAACAACGCTGGCATGTATGGAAGTGCGGTCAGCCAAGAAGGCAGAGGCAGCACAGCAGAGTGAGTCGCCAGTCTAGATAAAGCGCAATTTGTCTCGTTTCCAGAGTCCAGCTTTTTTTCTCGTTTCGCAGCGAACCGCCTGAGAGCATCTCTAAGCTCAGTCAGGAGCGAGAAACCGGGGGGATGCACCCTGCTGAGAAGAACTGCCTGAGAGCGTGTTTCAGATCGCTCAAAAGCCAAAAAGCCGGTTTCTTCTCAAGACCTACTCATAAGTTCTGCTTTTTCACCCTAAAAACCCCCGTTTCTAGGGATTATTTTTTAGGTAAAACCCTCTATAAGCCTAATATCTCGCCACAAGGCATCTGGTCGGTAAGCCAACATAAATAGACATCAACCTCTCAGATAATTCCCCAAATTTTCAATCGACAGGTCCTCTCTTCCCTCCCCTTTAGCAAACACTTCTGGAGAAAACATCTCCAACAGCGCCTGAATATAGGGCGCAAACAGGGCGTGCGATTCAGCCGGCAAGCACCTTTGGATTTCCTCTTCTAACAGGGAGAGCATTTGCCGCACCAGATCCCACTTGATCCCCAAAATAGGGTACAGGAAAACGCACAGCGGGAACAGCTCCTGCTGCACCGCAGCGATGCTCCCCTCCAGGAGGCACACCCACAGGTAAACTTGGAACATCTCCGCATCTCGGGCGCTAGAGAGGTAGACTCTTGGCTGGCTGAGCTCGCCACTGAGACTGCGATAGTGGGGGCGCTGCTGGGTCACCCGCCAGCATACTTTTTGGGCAATCTCGCTGCTGACTCGCAGGAACTGCTGCACCGCAACCAGTTCCGGCGACTGGGCATCTCGGGCAACTGCTGCCTCGTAGCTGCGCTGCAGCGGCATATTCAAGTTATCCTCAATGACTTTGAAATAATAGCCCAGCTGCGCCCGCTCGGAATCAGGCAGCTGTTCCAGCAGTGACACGCCGGTGTGGTGGAACTGCAAGTTAACAAAACCGAGCACTCGCGGGTCAGTGGCCGTGTGGGTTTGCCGAAGTCGCCCGAGATCCCGCGAAATCGAGAGGGAAAATCGTTGCGGCGCTTCCCGATCGGCATAAAATTCCAGCGCTCGCTCGTAGATATTATGAGCGTCCGCCGCGATTTGCCAGGGATTGATCAGCTCGAGGTCGATCCCGTGTCGCTTCACTTCCCGGGCCAGCAGCATCTCGGTTTTTGACCAGCCACCGGCACACGCCAACCGCAGCGACTGCCGCAGCTGTTCAGCCATTTCCGCCCGACTTGGTTTGCGCCCACCCCCAGTAACCAGGCCAGCTGCCGGTTCTCCCGCCCCCACAGAACCGCCTTGCAGGTTCTGCACATACCTTTTGGCCCATTGCTGCGCGAGTGATGTTACCGGCCTGGGGCTGCTTTTGGGTGGCCTGAGAATATAACGATCGAAGCGAGGATTTATATGGTTTTCCATCTTATCCCTTCCAGCTGACTCTACCCTCTCCACCGATTTGGCTGCCGAAAGGCTGCCCCTGCGACTCAACAGCCGAGCCGGTTTTTTCCGCTCCCTCGCGGGAACCATTTCCGGGCTCTCTTGAGTTGCTGCAATCCGCCACCGGCATAAATGCCTCTCGCCGACTGAGCCAGACGCTAGCAGGGGCGCACTTTGGCGGAATTGTTAAATCTCCATTAAATATTTTACCCCCGGGACAATACCGAACTATCCCCCAGAAGCAGGATACAGTAATAAGTATTTTTTATATCGGGGCTTTCACTGATCGGCAGGGGCGACCGGCAAAGGACAAGATTGCACAAGGATCTCAGCGAAAAACAATTCTTATCCTCTCGGCTCGCATTTTTCTAATGGCAGGAGCCGGCTCATCAACACCCTGGGCCGCAGGTATAGCAGCAGTCATATTGCTTAGGACATCAGTGGCCTGGGATAAAAGGCGTAGGGCTGCGTAGCGCGTGCCGCGCCGCAACGCTTACGGCCTGTCCCCCCTATGAAGCTGGCATTTCGGGGGGTGAGGGCTGCCGGTGTGCCTGAAGCTGCTCTCTTGTTTCGGTTTCCCGTAATTCCTGATGCGGTAAACCGAACAGCCAGCGCGGTGCGACGGTGGCCAAGGTGAAATCCCCTATGAAGCTGGCATTTGCGGGGGGTGAGGGCTGCCGGTGTGCCTGAAGCTGCTCTCTTGTTTCGGTTTCCCGTAATTCCTGATGCGGTAAACCGAACAGACAGCGCGGTGCGACGGTGGCCAAGGTGAAATCCCCTATGAAGCTGGCATTTGCGGGGGGTGAGGGCTGCCGGTGTGCCTGAAGCTGCTCTCTTGTTTCGGTTTCCCGTAATTCCTGATGCGGTAAACCGAACAGACAGCGCGGTGCGACGGTGGCCAAGGTGAAATCCCCTATGAAGCTGGCATTTGCGGGGGGTGAGGGCTGCCGGTGTGCCTGAAGCTGCTCTCTTGTTTCGGTTTCCCGTAATTCCTGATGCGGTAAACCGAACAGACAGCGCGGTGCGACGGTGGCCAAGGTGAAATCCCCTATGAAGCTGGCATTTGCGGGGGGTGAGGGCTGCCGGTGTGCCTGAAGCTGCTCTCTTGTTTCGGTTTCCCGTAATTCCTGATGCGGTAAACCGAACAGCCCCCCGGACTGGGACGCCTTACAAGGGGAGGTTTTTTCTCTGTGTTGGGCGTGCGACTATAGCAGCAGTCACTTAGATTGGACGAGCGGACAGGCGTTCCCTCCTTAGCGCAAGCGGGACACGACAGCGTCCTGCCCGTGTCCTAAACTGACTGCTTACTGCTATACAGTTCTGGCACCAACCCGCCCTTGCGCTTTTACGCAATTGATACAACCGGATAATCTATACGTTATTGAGCCGTAGAACGAACATAAATTCCCAAAAACAGGATTTATTATGAAGAAGCGCTGTCTGAACTGGGAAAAGATTCGGTTGATTAGTTTGTGAAATATATGACAGCAATCAACCGTATTGGCGCTCATGTCATCTCCGGCTGAGTAACTGCAATCAGGAGCGGGGCTCGGGCGACGGTCGTGCCCCATGCCCCATGCCCCATGCCCCATGCCCCATGCCCCATGCCCCATGCCCCATGCCAGCAGGGGAGGGCTAAAGCCCAACTACAAACTTTTGGGCTAAAGCCCAACTACAAACTTTTGGGCTAAAGCCCAACTACAAACTTTTGGGCTAAAGCCCAACTGCAAACTTTTGGGCTAAAGCCCAACTA
>NZ_KB235948.1:3609385-3663260 GCF_000332335.1 Kamptonema formosum PCC 10802
CCAACTACAAACTTTTGGGCTAAAGCCCAACTACAAACTTTTGGGCTAAAGCCCAACTACAAACTTTTGGGCTAAAGCCCAACTGCAAACTTTTGGGCTAAAGCCCAACTACAAACTTTTGGGCTAAAGCCCAACTACAAACTTTTGGGCTAAAGCCCAACTGCATACTTTTGGGCTAAAGCCCAACTACAAACCTTTGGGCTAAAGCCCAACTACAAACTTTTGGGCTAAATGCCTACTCAAAGTCAAACTGCGGAACCAGGCGCAGCGTACCAATGCCCAACTCTTGGGCAGAAAGGGAGCGCACCTCAAACAGGGCCATCATATCTTTGAGCTTGGGATTGCCCCGACTCGCGCCGGTGAGGCCCTTAGCGATCACCAAACCGCAAAAACCCTTGGTTTTCTTGCAGCGCTGGTCCCACTTTTTGCGAGCGGCGACGTGATCTGGGTCATTCTCGACAAATTCCCCAAACAGGTGCAAGTCCCCGTTGTGGGTCTGCAAAATGCCCAAGTCGTAGTGTTCCTCCTCAAAGGGATCTTCACCCGGATTGAAGCCAATCCCCTTCAGCCCGCCGGCATTTTTCAACTCCTCAATCATCTCTTTTGCCTTGGGGCGCGAAGTTTGAATCAGCACAATCGGCAGCCCATCACCGGCAGCCATCACCTCCGCCGACTGATAGCACTCCACTTCCGTGCGCAGAGATTTCACCGTTTCCCACGGCACCACACCCAAGCTGAGAAAAGCGTCCTTCGGCACCAAGTCATCCCGCAGCAGGGGCTGGTCATCCTCAAAGTCCTCCTCATCTCCCTCAGCCGAGCTCACCATCTCAGACAGTTCCGACTCCACCTCCGGCAGCGTCGCCACCTTCACAGAGATCGTCGGTTGCTTCGTCTCGTCCACCTGAGGCAGGGGAATGCGAAAGCGACTGCTGACGCTGGGAAGCGTCTCGCCTGACAGTTTGCCGCGATGGGCTCGCCAGAAGCGGTGCAAGGCTTCGAGGGCCACCCAAACCGTGACAGCCTCTTCCTCATAGAGAAACGAGCGCAGCCCTTCGAGAGGGTGGAGATTGCCAAATGCCGGCTTAATCTCTGACAGCGGCAGGTCCGCTAAATCAAACTCTTCTTCATCCCCCACCTCTGCGGCTGCTTCATAGCTCAAAAACAGGCAGTCCTGACCGAGAAACGCCTCTTCGAGCTGGTGCATCGATTCATTGGCCAAAACCCGCTGCCGGAACCGCTTCAGGGAATCGAGCGAGCGATACATCAGAACGCCATAATCCACCCCCAGCATCCCCAAAATGCAGACGTACAGGGTGCCGATATCCCACTGGTTGAGCTCTACCGAGAGAATTTGGTGGTCGCCCAGCAAGTCCCAAGGGGCATCGCGCCATATGTCTAGCGCCTTGCTCACCAGAGCTTGAGCGTACTCGGGGGGCAGCTGCGGGGGTTTGGTGGTGACCGCATCCTGGAATCCCCGGAAGATTTCGTCAATCAGGGGCAGATCCGGGACATACTCAATATTGATATCCAAATTCTGGAGGACGCCGCGCAGGTAAAACTGAAGCTCTCGATTTCGCACCACAATTTTTTGCGGTCGGGCCGGCATCGCGGGGCTGTGGGGATGCTCCATCGCCCGCAGCAAGGTGCGAACGATGGCTTCCTGGCCCGTTTCCGGTGTTACCATATCCATCGACCGCACAATTCCTTGCGAACCATCCACCCAAAGAATGCACTCGCCTGGAGCGCCTGCCGGAGCGGAACCCGGCGTTGCCCATTCCGAGGTGGCGGCGTCCTCCGCCGATAGGGCGCGGCGATCTCCCTCCCAGACGCTGGGAATTTGCGGTAATTTTTGCAGGCGGCGGCGGGTAGAGTGATTGAGAGCTGTCATATACTCAGTCAACTGGATGAGAATATTATCATAGTTCAGGTAAATATAAAGTCAAATCTCACTTTTGGCCAGATTTACCTGTTTGTAAGGTTTTACCCTTACTGGCGCAACTACCAGAGCCTCTATCGGATGAGGGACTTTTCCCATTTCCGAATACTTTACTTCCCCGATTGTAAGCGGCATTTACACCGGCATTAATCAGCCCGCCCGCCCCACTCCTGAACAGTCCCCTTTGACTTCGCACCCCCAGGCCGTTCTCTTGCTTTTGGACAGGTTCCCTGTCGCAGCTCGAACACTTGCAGGTGCGCCCCCGCTCTGCCAGCAACACTTCAATCCCTTTTACGGCGCACTTGTCTTGCAGCTGACCAGCGAATTTGTGATGGGGGACGCTCACCAACTTGTGAGGGCTGGCGGTTCCGATGCCGATTTCATCTTTCCACTCCGGACTGTACCTAATCGCCAGCTGACTGACGCTATTTTTAACTCGCTCCTTAACGATAGCTGAGCTAGTTTGAGGGATGAGCCATGCCATCTTCCTATTCTGATTTTCCCACAACCAGAGCCGTTTTTTCGATATTTTTACTCCCTCGGGCAGCTTGGCCCTCAGTTCAGCATTGCGCTGATTTGCGTATTGGTTTACCGGCTTGAGGGCCCGCCCGTCAAAAATCTGAGGGCGCAAGCTAGCTAGGAAGTTTGCTAAAGTTGCCAAGTTGTTTAACCCGATATCTATCGCCGCACAATTTCCCCCTTGAGTTATTTTTGGATCTGCCCTGTTAGCGCCGACAAGTTTTCTGATATATAACCCCAGCTTGGTAACGATTATTATCTCCGATATCTTGCTGACTTTTGCTGGCAGGTAGATATCAGTTAGAGACGGGCGTTCCCTCCCTTTTTTAAAGGCAATTTGACTGACAGCCTGGTTATTGTCTCCCACTGCATCCCTCCCGTCGCTTGTGTTTTCCCCTCGGTTCTCTGTCTCCCATAATTTTAGGGGAGCCGGCGAATTCTTCAGCGGGGTCTTTATAAACTTTCATCGCCGCCCGGTAAGACGGCCAAGCCTGCCCAACTAATTTCAAAGTCCCCTGAGATCCCCCAGCGGGCAAAGCTTTGCAATCAGGGCCTTCTTTCAGACTACTATACACCAGCGTGGCGTCCGTCGCTCTCCCCGCAAAAAAATCTTGCCGGTAAATGTAATTAGCGGCGCTGTAAAGATTTTTTGATAGAAAGCACAGGCAGTCGCATTCTGACCACAATTTGTGGCTTCTACTGATTCTGTGTCGCTCTACAAGCTGCATGGCCACAGGGCAATAGGGTATATATACATTTGTATTCTAGCTGGTGCGCTGGAAATGGAGCGGGGAACCCTGCCTGCCACTGATTATACCTCTTTATATTTAAAATTTAATTAAATCACTTTTGGCAACAAAATGGTGAGTGTGCTTTCGCCGCAGGGCTCCTGGAACTGGACTGGGACTGTAGAGGGCCGTCTTTGGACGCACCGGCTGCCGGCGAGGCGAGGGTGGCAGAACAGGCCCAGCTTTGGGTTGAGGGCGGGCGGGCGAGGGCGCAGCCTCCGACCCCCCCCTGACAGGACAGATAGTTTTTTGCCGGTCGCGGATCGAGAGCCCATCATCTCGACGATCTCGATAAAATAAAAAGGACAAGCCCACGCAGTATGCTTTGATGGCACAAGGAGGCGAAATTTAATCGCCGATTTTCTGGACAAAGCTTAATAATGTGATATAATGCCGACAGAGAATCGAGGACAGCCTTATTCCTAGATAGGTTAAGTTTTCCACTGTCCCAGTTGCGGCTTTACGCGCTTCGCGGGACTGGAATAGCGATGCACGGGATTTTCCTGAAAACTCTGTGGGATAACGCCTGTATCACTTGTAAAGGTGATAGTGCCATCGTTGCATTGTCCGGAGATTCCCGGACAAATGTCGCGTAAATGTATCAGTCACGCCAACCCATGACACAAGCAACTCAGTCTCAAACACGGGGTATCCAGCTCACTGAAGCCGCCCAGCGGCAGATTTTCTCACTGCGGCAGAGCCAAGGAGAGGATCTCTGCCTGCGGGTGGGAGTGCGCCAAGGTGGCTGCTCCGGGATGTCCTACATGATGGATTTTGAGAGCCTCAGCAATGTCAGGCCCGATGATGAGGTCTTCGACTACGATGGCTTCAAGGTTGTCTGCGATCGCCGCAGCATTCTTTACCTGTACGGTCTGGTTCTCGACTACAGCAATGCCATGATAGGCGGCGGCTTCCAGTTCACCAACCCCAACGCCTCTCAAACTTGTGGCTGCGGCAAGTCGTTTTCTGCCTGATCTGACCCCCGGCAGCCGGGCGTGAGTCTTTTTCCCCCCTCGGGGAACTTCCACAGCCCGATCTTAACGTGTGACTTCAACCGGACTTACCGCTATTTATTGGTTTCGCCGCAGGCAGGCCCCGCCTGCCTTTTAATTTTTTGCCAATTTACCACACAGGCCATTTTACGGTTTCCGGTTAATTACTCTCAAAATTTCCCGCCAGCGTCAGAGGCGATCGTCCCTGGGGCGTCCGACTGGGGAGGGATTTTGGACGGGAAAACAACTGTGGCGCAGACCGCCTTTGCGCCGGTCGGGCAATCCCAGAAACCGGGTTTCTGGCAGGTACTTCATCCAACTGAAAACCGCTATAATCCTAGCCGACCTTTTCAGCGTCTACCCACCCTATGACTCAAACACCTGAAGACCTTTTCTCCACAGGCATTGAACGCTACAAAGCCGGTGAGGGGCCTTCCACCCTGATTCCGGTTTTCAAAGAAATCTGCGAGCGAGCCCCAAAAAATAGCAGCGCTTGGACTTGTTTAGCTTGGCTGTACCTGCTGGACAGCAAGCCCGCGCCGGCCTGCAAAGCGGCCCAGAAAGCCGTCAAGTGGAATGGCCAAGATCCTCAAGCGCGAGTCAACCTCGCCGTGGCCATGATCGACAGTGGCCAAAAGGGAGTGCGCCAGCACATTGAAATCGCCCAGCAGATCCTCCTAGTCTCCCCCGAATTGCGGGAAGAAGTCTTAGAAAATATTAAAGACGGATTAACCAGAAAACCCGACTGGCAGAGCTTGCAGCGGGTGCAAGCCTGGCTCTTGGAAGCGTAAGTGTTTATAACTACCCAGTTTCCGCCGGCCCCTGAAGGCTAACGGTGCAGTTGTATAAAATTCTTTACAAAATTTTATACAACTTTATGATAAAAAGCTAACATCTAATGATAAGATTTTGTGAACACAAGCATTAGCGATTCCTCGATCTTGTCATTCGAGGCACTAGGAAACTACAGGAGTTAGGAGAGTATGTCTGCAAACAACGTTGGGATCAAGCCCGAAACCCGCAATCACAAAGGGTTCTTCATACAGGAGGGTTCCTACAAGCTAATGAAGATCGATGAGTCCGGCTGGGCCCTGATCTGTGTCGATGATGCGGTCTGCCACTATGTAGACCCGGATAACCTGCAAATGCCCAGCGAACCAGGCAAGGATCTCGATTGAGCCAAAAGTTATAAATGTTAAATACCTTTGCATGAATGGCTGTGCCTGCCTTAGGCGCAGCCTAATTTTTTTTCAGGAGAAGGGAATAGGTATTTTTACATCCCGGCACGGGGAGAGCAGGATTTAATCCTGGATTCTTGACGCAAAGCAGTAGGACACGGTATAATGAGATAGGTCAGTCGCGAAAAAATAGCGTTAGCGAACCGTGCCGACCGCTCGACTTGAAAATAGTGTTTGATTTCCGATCCGCCTTTGAGACTTCCGACACGGTTGCCAAGCGAAACAGGAAATTGAGCTTAAAGCAGCTGTCATCGGGGCTGAGCGTGAAAGCGCTCTGGGTTTAAGCAGGTGCCAAAACACCGACCTGAAACATTCCCGAAATAGTGCTTTCGGGAGCTTCCCGAAAGCGAGTGCGGGATAACGCCTCTGCCGCCTTTATGGGCGATAGTGCCCTCCGTCACATTGTCCGGGAATGCCCGGAATAATGTCGCGTAAATGTATCAGTCTCCATTTCTGGGAGCAAGTTCAAAAGAGGTGGCTGCACTCGGGTGCAGCCACTTTTTTTGAAGCTTCCTAACCAGACGTTAAAATTTGTTGCAAAGCTTGCTTAACAGTTGAATATTTATACTCAAAACCAGACGCTAAAGTCCGTTTGGGCAAGACTTGCTGGCCCGCCAGCACCACTTGGGCGGCATCTCCCAAAAGCGCTTCCAAGGCAAAACCGGGCACCGGCAGCCAAGAGGGCCGGTTGATCACTTCCCCCAAAACCTGGCAGAACTCAGCCATGCGGACCGGGTTGGGAGCCGTAGCATTGTAAACCCCCTGCATCTCAGGTTGGGCCAGAGCGCGCAAAATCAGGTTCACCAGGTCATCCCGGTGAATCCAGGAGAACCACTGGCGACCACTTCCCAACGGTCCGCCGGCAAACAGCTTAAACGGAAGCAGCATTTTCCCCAAAGCCCCACCCATCCCCAGAACAATGCCGGTGCGCACAATCACCAGTCGGGTGCCGGTCTGCTTTACTTTTTCCGCCTCCGCCTCCCAAACTTGACAGACTTGAGCCAGAAAATCCTTACCGGCAGGACTCATCTCATCAAAAGTCGCGGTTTCGCTCGTCCCGTAGTACCCAATCGCCGAAGCACTCACCAGCACAGACGGCTTCGGATTCGCCCCAGCCATCGCCGCCACAATATTTTCAGTGCCCAGCTTGCGGCTGTCCAGAATTTCTTGCTTGCGTGCCGGTGTCCAGCGCTCCTCCGCTATCGGGGCACCGGCAAGATTCACCATCCCATCGCACCCCGCAAGCGACTGCTGCCAAGACCCCGACCCTGCCGGCGTCAAGGCCACAACGTCCAGATTCGGGAACGCCTGCGCCGGAAACACTCGCCGCGCCCGCTCTGGATTTCGGGTCAGGACCACGATTTGATCACCCTGCTCGCGCAACCGCTCCACCAAGCGACTGCCGACAAATCCTGTTGCGCCAGTGATGGCTACCTTCATAACGCCATTCCCCAACTTCGCTTAACACTTCTTAACCATCCTAAGCTGTTTCTGCCTTTTTGACAGCCGGCCCCAGAAACCCGGTTTCTTAAAGAAACCGGGGTTCTCAACAGGCAGCACCTGAAAAAAATATTAAGCCCCTATTCCCCTGTTGCCGTTACCCATTCAATTGCGTCAAGCTGGAAAAAGCAGGCAGCGCCTGCAGCCGGAAAAAATCGCAGACTCTTCCTTCCCGAACTGCAGCCCAGAAATGCCGGCGCTGAAGTGGAGCCAAAAGCTTCCTAACTAAAAAAGCGAGCCAGCAGCCAACTTAATCAGCGCCCGAATCCGCCGCAGCTCCAGAAAAAAACCCAAGCAGCCTGCTACTAAAATAGTGAGGGAAATTGCCATGACAACTGCTCTACACCGGCCCACAACTATCGAGTCAATTCTGGGTGCCGAAGCCGAAGACCTTCTCACTTACAGAGCCAAAGTTTCCAAAGAGCTGCTGCACCTGCCCGGACCCGATTTTCTTCACCGGGTTTGGGCTGGCAGCGACCGCTCCCCCCAAGTGCTGCGCAGCCTCCAGCAGCTTTACTCCACAGGGCGTCTGGCTGGCACCGGCTATCTTTCCATCCTGCCGGTAGACCAGGGGATTGAACACTCTGCCGGCGCTTCCTTCGCCCCCAACCCCATCTATTTCGATCCCGAAAACATCATTAAACTAGCAATCGAAGGCGGCTGCAATGCCGTAGCCACCACCTTAGGCGTCCTGGGCAGCGTTTCCCGCAAATACGCGCACAAAATCCCCTTTATCGCCAAAATCAATCACAACGAACTGCTCACCCACCCCAACAGTTATGACCAGGTAATGTTCGCCACCGTCGAACAAGCGTGGAATTTGGGAGCCGTTGCGGTGGGCGCGACAATTTACTTTGGCTCGCCAGAATCTGCACGCCAGATTCAAGAAGTAAGCCAAGCTTTCGCGCAGGCGCACAAGCTGGGCATGGCGACCATCCTCTGGTGCTACCTGCGCAACAGCGCTTTCAAACAGGACAGAGACTATCACGTTGCGGCGGATCTCACCGGCCAAGCCAACCACCTGGGCGTCACCATTGAGGCCGACATTATAAAGCAAAAACTGCCAGAATGCAACAATGGTTACGGAGCAGTTTCCCAAGCTGCCGGCAAGAAATACGGCATGACCCACGACCGGGTTTACTCGGACTTGACCTCAGACCATCCCATTGACTTAACCCGCTATCAAGTGCTCAATTGCTATTGCGGGCGTGCCGGTTTAATTAACTCCGGCGGCGCTGCAGGCATTAACGACTTTGCCGAAGCGGTGCGCACGGCAGTTATCAACAAGCGTGCCGGTGGCACCGGCTTGATTTCAGGGCGCAAGACCTTCCAGCGTCCCTTTGAAGAAGGCGTCAAACTCTTCCACGCTATCCAGGATGTTTACCTTTCGCCAGAGGTGACCGTCGCCTGAGGCGGCGACAAGAACGCCCCGCACCCTCTGTTTGCCAGCCTGCCGCTGGCACACATCTTGGGCGCGGGCCACAGGGTGGAACTCTTTGGCCACTCTTTGGGTGCGCTCCCTATCCCACCGGCACCGATGGAGGTTGCTTCCAGAGGGAACGCACCCGGCACCCCAGCGCTAAGCGCCAACAGCATTCGCCCGCGCCATCACAGGAATGTGGGTGGCTTCCTTATTTGAGTGATAAACTGGGTGCCCGCAGCACGGCACTCGAGCAAGAGTGAAGAGAAAGTGAAAAAACCGAGCCCTCCCGGCATCGTGTGGGATAGTCGGAAACGATAGAGAATTGCCGCAGTGGAGCAATTGAGCATGAAACTGGCAGCACGAGTTGGTCAGGTGACACCTTCCTTAACACTGGCGATTGACGCCAAGGCCAAGGCGATGAAAGCCTCGGGCATCGATATTTGCAGTTTCAGCGCCGGCGAACCGGATTTTGACACGCCGGCGCACATCAAAGACGCCGCCAAGCAGGCGCTGGATGCTGGCAAGACCAAATATGGCCCAGCTGCCGGTGAGCTGAAGCTGCGAGAAGCCATCGCCCACAAGCTGAAAGCCGACAACAACCTGGACTACGCAGCTGATAGCATCATCGTCACCAATGGCGGCAAACATTCTCTGTACAACCTGATGGTGGCGCTGCTCAATCCGGGGGATGAAGTGATTATACCGGCACCCTACTGGCTGAGCTATCCGGAAATGGTGACGCTAGCCGGTGGCGTGTCGGCGATCGCGCCCACCGACGAGACGACTGGGTACAAAATCACGCCGGACCAGCTGCGAAAAGCCTGCACTCCGCAGACGCGGCTGTTTGTCCTCAACTCGCCTTCCAACCCCACCGGCATGGTGTACACGCCCGATGAGATTCGGGCTTTAGCCGAAGTTGTGGTGGAGAAAGATATCCTCGTAGTCGCCGACGAAATTTACGAGAAAATTCTCTACGACGGCGCTGAACACCTCAGCATTGGCTCTGCCGGCAAAGAAATCTTCGAGCGCACGATCGTCAGCAACGGATTCGCCAAAGCTTATTCGATGACCGGCTGGCGTCTGGGCTATTTGGCCGGGCCGAAAGATTTGATTAAAGCCACCGTCACCCTGCAAAGCCACAGTACCTCCAATGTCTGCACCTTTGCCCAGTATGGCGCAATCGCGGCACTGGAAGGCCCGCAAGATTCTGTGGAAGAAATGCGCCAAGCTTTTGCCAAACGCCGGGAAGTTATGTTAGAATTGCTAAACTCCATTCCCGGAGTGTACTGCCCGAAACCAGACGGCGCTTTCTACATGTTTCCCAATATCAGCAAGACGGGTCTGAAATCGCGGGAGTTCTGTGAGGGTTTGCTGGAATCTCAGCAGGTGGCAGCGGTTCCAGGGATTGCCTTCGGTGCGGACGACTGCATCCGCTTGTCCTACGCGACAGATATGGCTACCATCGAGAAGGGCATGGCGCGATTGGAGGCGTTTGTGCGCTCGCGGATGTAGCGGCAAAAGGGCTGTTAAATTAATTCTATAGCGGTTCTCAGTTGGATGAACTATGGCCAAGAAACCCGGTTTCTTTAAGAAACCGGGTTTCTCAGTACCTGACTAATCTGAGAGACGCTATAAATAGAATACAGTGATAGGTAGAGTTGTACTTTATTACTGTCATCGTGTCCTTACTTACTGCAGTGCCTCCGCCAGCATCAGTCCCAGCTTTGTGGCTCCAGCTGACAGTCGTTGGAATCTGGGTGGGTGCGATATTGCTCCTAGCGGAGTCGTTACACCACTATGCCTCGGTCGATTTCGAGATTACGCGCAAGATAGTCCACATTGGCACCGGCAACGTCATCTTGCTAGCTTGGTGGCTGCAAATACCGGCATGGGTGGGGATTGGGGCGGCGGTTTTATCGAGTGCGGTGGCGCTTTTGTCCTACCGGTTTCCCATCTTACCGGGTGTCAACAGCGTTGGACGCCAGAGCTTTGGGACGTTTTTCTATGCCGTCAGCATCGGGGTGCTGGTGGCCTGGTTTTGGCCACTGCAACAGCCCCAGTATGCTGCTATCGGGATTTTGGTGATGACTTGGGGGGATGGGTTAGCCGCTCTGATTGGCCAGCGCTTTGGCCGGCACCCCTACGAGGTCTGGGGGAGCAAAAAGAGCTGGGAAGGCTCTCTGACAATGGCTCTCGTCAGCTTTGCAGTCTGTTGCTCGATTCTGCTCGCGGTGGGGGGCAATGTTTCGGCCACTTGGCTGGTGCCGGTGGCTGTGGCTTTTGCCGCCACCGGCTTGGAAGCTTTTTCCTGGTTTGGAATTGACAATCTCACGGTGCCTTTGGGCAGTGCGGCGGTGGCTTTTTTCTTAAATCAATTCCTGCTATAAGTTTTGCCGGCTGCTTTGGGATTTGCGGGAAACAGGAATTTCTCAAAGCGCCGGCAGCGTCAGCCGTCGCCAGAAACCCGGTTTCTCAAAGAAACCGGGTTTCTGCGCTATAGAAGCCGGTGACTTTGTAGCAAAACACATGCGCCGGCATGGAAAGGCCATGCCGGCGCAGGAATGAACTCTCGACTGTCAAAATGCTTTTCTACCTTGTGTCAATCTGTCCAATGCCGTTCCTTGTTGGCTTCTCCTTCAAAAGGTTGAACTCCGACTTCCGGATATTTATCGTCGCTGGGGCTGAAGAGGCGACCGGCGGCTGCCATCACATACTTCATGGCGTCTTCAACTGATTTCGGAAGATTCATAAACGCTCTCCTAAACGCTGGGATTCTCTGGGTTCATCACTCTTGCAATTATTGTAAGCTTGCTGGGAGTGACTTTTGTGAAATCTACATAATTTGATAAGATTCTTCCCTACAACCGGCTGCTTTTCAACCGGGCGTCAATCTGCCCAATGCCGTTCCTTGTTGGGCTCTCCTTCAAAAGGTTGAACCCCGACTTCCGGGTATTTATCGTCGCTGGGGCTGAAGATGCGACCGGCGGCTGCCATCACATACTGCATGGTGTCTTCAACGACTTTCGGAAGATTCATACACGCTCTCCTAAACTCTCGGACTCTCAGGGTTCATCACCCCTTGCTATTATTCTAAGCTTGCCGGGAGTGACTTGGCAAAAAACTACATAATTCGATAAGATTCTCCCCCGGAACGGGCTTGTTATTAAGAAAAGTTCATCTTACTTTACAGGCTGTTACTTTTCGCCGTAAATGTTAAAAAAAGTAAGGAAAAGAAGGAAGCGCTGCTCTCTCCATCTCCGCACCCCCCCTCTCCCCTGCAGCTTTTGATGCCGGCTATAATCGGCTTGCCTGTTTCGTCAGAGAGGACGCCGCGTTGGGGTGCTGGCACAGGACTCATTCATCCCGCCCACCGCTAAAGCCTTCCGCCGGCTGCCGCCGCTGCACTTGCCGCACCGGCTTTTTTTGTAGGACTTCCCATAAACGCTGGGAGAGCGAGTTGAGGTTTGGGCCATAAAGCCCTCGCTAAAGCAGCTCACAACTAAAATTTATAAAACTTTATAAAATTAAACCGCCTAATTTTGGTAAACTTCACTATAATAGGAAAAAGGGATCTCGCTGGGGAGCTGGTTGATGAGCACTGCTACTGACTGGAACAGTCCGCACGCTGACAATCTTCAGGATATGGGGAGGAGAGAGAGCGCCGATCTGGGGCTCTACCCTGAGGATTACAGTCTCCTGACCGATCTGTACCAGCTGACTATGGCCGCCTGCTACACCGGCGAAGGGTTAGAGGATCGCAGAGCCAGCTTTGAGCTGTTTGTGCGCCGGCTGCCAGACAACTTTGGCTATTTGATTGCGATGGGCTTGGCGCAGGCGCTGGACTACCTGGAGCAATTCCACTTCTGTGCTGACCAGATTGCGGCGCTGCAGGCGACGGGGATTTTTACCGAAGCCCCAGAGCGCTTTTGGACACTGCTGGAAAAGGGGCGCTTCACCGGCGATGTTTGGGCGGTGCAGGAGGGAGTTGCGGTTTTCCCCAACGAGCCGCTGCTGCGCGTGGAAGCGCCGCTATGGCAGGCTCAGCTGGTGGAAACCTACCTGCTGAACGCCCTCAACTACCAAACCTTAATCGCCACGCGAGCCGCCCGCCTGCGGGATGTGGCCGGCCCAGGGGCGACGCTGCTGGAATTCGGGACGCGGCGCGCTTTTAGCCCGCAGGCGTCTCTGTGGGCGGCAAGGGCGGCACTGGCGGCGGGACTGGACGCCACCTCAAATGTCCTGGCGGCCATGAAATTGGGGCGCAAGCCGGCGGGGACAATGGCCCATTCGCTGGTGATGGCCCTAACGGCAACCTCTGGCAGTGAGGGGCAGGCATTTCGGGCCTTCCACCACTACTTCCCCGGTGGCCCGCTATTGATTGACACCTACGATACCATTGAGGCGGCTCGTATGCTGGCCCAGCGGCTGCAAGCTGGGGAAATTGAGCTGCGGGGGGTGCGGCTGGATTCTGGGGATTTGGTGAAGCTGTCTCAGGAAGTGCGAGCCCTGCTGCCGGGGGTGCCGATTTTGGCCAGTGGGGATTTGGATGAGTGGGAAATTAGCAGGTTGCTGGGTGCCGGTGCCTGCATCGACGGCTATGGACTGGGAACCAAACTGGTGACAGGACAGCCGGTGAATGGGGTTTACAAACTGGTGGAACTCGATGGCATGCCGGTGATGAAGCAGTCTGCCGGCAAGGTGAGCTATCCGGGGCGCAAGCAGATATTTCGCCAGAAAGACCGGCAGCAGGCGGTAGGCGACCGGCTGGGACTGGCCACAGAAGAGGCGGGTGCCGGTGAGCCGCTGCTGCAGCTGGTGTTCAAACAAGGAAAGCGGGTGCAGCCGCCTGAACCGCTGGAGGCGATCGCAGAGCGCACCGCAGCCTCCGTGGCCAGCCTGCCTTATGAGACTCGCCAGCTGGTGAGCCCGGCGCAGCTGCCGGTGGAACTCTCTGCCGAGTTGCGGGCGCTGGCGCAACAAACGCAAAGTCAGTAGCCAGCTGTCAGCTGTGCGCTGGCACATCCTTCTTTAGAACGATGCTCAAGATTGCTCTATTTGGTACGAGTGCCGATCCGCCAACGGTCGGCCATCAAAAGATTCTCAGCTGGCTGTCCCAACACTTTGACTCCGTGGCAGTCTGGGCGTCGGACAATCCTTTTAAGTCTGGGCAGACGCCGCTGGAACATCGAGAGCGAATGCTGCGGTTGCTGATTGACGATATTTCGCCCCACCGGCACAACATCGCCGTCTGCCCAGAACTGAGCCACCGCAGGACTGTGACATCGGTGGAGCGAGCCCGCCAGCGCTGGCCACAAGGGGATTTTACCCTGGTCATCGGTTCCGACTTGGTGGAGCAGCTGCCCCAGTGGTATCGCGCTGAGGAGCTGTTGCGGCAAGTTAAACTGCTGGTTGTGCCCCGGCGGGGATATCTCATAGAAGAGGCCGGCATTGAGAAGCTGAGGCAGATGGGCGCTGATCTGCGGGTGGCGCAGCTGAGCCCACCGGCAGTCTCCTCCACCGCTTATCGTGAGAGTAGAGACACGGAAGCGCTGACGCCGCCGGTTGAGGCATACATTCATCGGGAGCATTTGTACGCATGTCAGGACGCGACCTAAACAAAATGGCAGCGCCGGTGGACAAACCAGGGCCAACATCAGGTTGCCGGGGGCGAGCGCAAGGTTCGCCCCGGCTCGCAGATTTCAAAGTTGGGGTTGATAATGTCATTTTCTCAGTCGATACCGCACAGAACCGCTTGCTGGTGCTGTTGGTGATGCGGCAGGATGACCCGTTTTTGGGGCAGTGGAGTTTGCCGGGAACGCTAGTGCGCCAGGGGGAATCTCTCGAAGACGCCGCCTACCGGATTTTGGCTGAGAAAATTAGGGTGCAAAACCTCTATTTGGAGCAATTATACACTTTTGGGGGGCCGGGTCGCGACCCCAGAGAGTCTCCAGAAAGCTTCGGGGTTCGCTACCTTTCGGTGAGCTATTTCGCTCTGGTGCGGTTTGAGGAAGCGGAATTGATTGCTGGGCGTCTGGCGGGAATTACCTGGTATTCTCTGGAGAGAGTGCCGCAATTGGCTTTTGACCACAACCAGATTTTGGAGTATGGCTACCGGCGTTTGCGCAATAAGCTGGAGTACAGCCCGGTTGCGTTTGAGGTGCTGCCTGAGGTGTTTACATTGAGCGATCTATATCAACTTTATACCACAATTTTGGGGGAGAACTTTTCGGATTATTCTAATTTTAGGACTCGCCTGTTGAAGCTGGGGTTCCTGAAGGATACGGGGGTGAAGGTTTCGCGGGGGGCGGGACGACCGGCATCGCTTTACAAGTTTGATGCGGGGGCGTTTGCGCGGGTGAAGGATAAGCCTTTTGTGTTTATTTAAATGCCAATTTGTGTGGTATAATTGAGGGGTGTTGGTGGGGAGTAGGGGTTTTTTGAACCGCCATAGACGCGCCAGCGGCTTCCCGTAGGGTAGACGCAGAGGACACCAAGAAAGAAAGGAGGATGTATTATGAAGATTGGTATGGCACAATTGAATCCGACGGTTGGGGATTTGGTGGGGAATGCGGAGCGGATTTTGGCGGCGGCGCGTGGGGCGGCTGAGGGGGGCTGCCGGTTGCTGCTGACTCCGGAGCTGTCTCTGTGCGGGTATCCGCCGCGAGATTTGCTGTTGGCTCCGAGTTTTGTTGAGGGGATGTGGGCTGTTTTGGAGGGGCTGGCGCGGGATTTGCCGGCTTCTCTTGCGGTGTTGGTGGGTGCGGTGGACCGGAATCTGGAGGCGCACACTACGGGGGGGAAGGCGCTGTTTAATAGTATGGTTTGGCTGGAGAATGGGGGGGTGCAGCAGGTATTTCACAAGCGGCTGTTGCCGACTTATGATGTGTTTGATGAGCACCGCTATTTTGAGCCGGGGGGAGAGAGCAATTTGCTGGTTTTGGATGGGGTGCGGATTGGGGTGACTATCTGTGAGGATTTGTGGAATGATGAGGAGTTTTGGGGGAAGCGCAGCTATGCGGTTAATCCGATTGCTGATTTGGCTGAGTTAGGGGTGGATTTGCTTGTCAATTTGTCGGCTTCGCCTTATACTGTAGGTAAGCAGCGGTTGCGGGAGGCGATGCTGGATCATGCGGCGGGGCGTTATGGGCTGCCGGTGATTTATGTGAATCAGGTGGGGGGAAATGATGACCTGATTTTTGATGGCTGCAGTGTGGCGTTGAATCGTGCCGGTGAGGTGGTTTGCCGTGCCGGTGCGTTTGAGTCGGATTTTGCGGTGCTGGATTTTGATGAGGGAAAGGGGGATTTGCTGAAAACTGCGCCGGTGGTTCGTTTGAGCGAGAGTGAGGATGAGGAAATTTGGTCGGCGCTGGTGTTGGGGGTGCGCGATTATATGCGCAAGTGCGGTTTTTCTAAGGTGGTTCTGGGGCTGAGTGGGGGTGTGGATTCGTCGCTGGTGGCGGCGATTGCTGTTGAGGCGGTGGGGCGAGATAATGTGCTGGGTGTTCTGATGCCTTCGCCTTACAGTTCGGATCATTCGGTGACGGATGCGCTGGCGCTGGCGAAAAATCTGGGGATTCAGACTCAGGTGCTGCCGATTGGGGGGTTGATGGAGGAGTATGATAAGTCTCTGGGGGATTTGTTCGCCGGCACGTCTTTTGGTTTGGCGGAGGAGAATATTCAATCGCGGATTCGCGGGAATTTGTTAATGGCGGTGTCGAATAAGTTTGGGCATTTGCTGATTTCCACCGGCAACAAGTCGGAGATGGCGGTTGGGTACTGCACGCTGTATGGGGATATGAATGGGGGGTTGGCGGCGATTGCGGATGTGCCGAAGATGCGGGTTTATTCGATTTGCCGGTGGCTGAATGAGCGGGGGAAGGGTGAGGGAGAAGTGATTCCGGAGAGTGTGCTGGTGAAGGCTCCTAGCGCTGAGCTGAAACCGGGGCAATTCGACCAGGATTCGCTGCCGCCTTATGAGGTTTTGGATGATATTTTGGCTCGGATGATTCACCATCGGGAATCGCCGGCGCAAATTGTGGCTGCTGGGCACGATGCGGCGGTGGTTGAGCGGGTGGTGAAGTTGGTGACTCGTGCGGAGTTTAAGCGCCGGCAAGCGCCGCCGGGGTTGAAGGTGACGGATCGGGCTTTTGGTACGGGTTGGCGGATGCCAATTGCGAGCCGGCGGAGTCAGCCGAGTTTGAAGGTTGGGGAGGGGTGATAGGGATTTTGGATTTTGGATTTTGGATTTTGGATTTTGGATTTTGGATTTTGGATTTTGGATTATTGCTAGGTTCCTGGCGATTGGAAATCGCGGCTATACAAACGAAGTCCGCCTTCGCGGACTTCAGAAATGCTGGATTTCCCTCGTTCCCAGGCAGAGCCTGGGAACGCCACCCAGGAGGCTCTGCCTCCTTCCAAGAGACAAGCAGTATTTATTGGTTTCCTGGCGATTAGCTAGGTTCCAGGCGATTGGAAATCGCGGCTATACAAACGAAGTCCGCCTTCGCGGACTTCAGAAATGCTGGATTTCCCTCGTTCCCAGGCAGAGCCTGGGAACGCCACCCAGGAGGCTCTGCCTCCTTCCAAGAGACAGTCCGATTAAAATTATAACAGCTTTGGATTATTGGTAGGTTCTGGGAGGAGGAAAAACTGCGCAGATTGTGAGAGTCTCGTTCTATTCTTAGCCCGCGTTGGGCGAAGCCCTTCCCGCAGGGTAGGCGGGCTTTGTCTGTATAGCCGCGATTTCTAATCGCCAGGAATCTGGCTAATCGCCGAGGAACCGCTCTACTCTTAGCCCGGGAAGGTGGACTTCAGAAATCCTGGACTTTCCCTCGTTCCCAGGATCTGCCTGGGAATGCAACCCAGGAGGAGCTGCCTCCTTCCAAAAGACAAGCAGCATTTATTGGTTTTCTGGCGATTAGCTAGGTTCCTGGCGATTGGAAATCGCGGCTATACAAACGAAGCCCGCCTACCCTGCGGGAAGGGCTTCGCCCAACGCGGGCTAGAAGAAGAGTGAATTCCCCTCGCTCGCAGGCTCTGCCTCCTTCCAAGAGACAAGCAGCATTATTAGCCTACAAGGGTATTGCCAAATGTCACCCCCGCATTTACAATCCAAATAGTCCCACTGTCAATCCCCACAACTATGCGGTGCCTGAAATGCCATCTGGACGGAATCCCTCTCAATGCAGAAATTTGCCCCAACTGCCAGGTGCATTTGCCTTCCCTGCTGCGAGATGTCCTGCCACCCAGCACCCGCTTGGATAGCGGCGCTTATGAAATAGATTACGCTTTGGGGCGGGGCGGATTTGGCATGACTTACCGCGCTCGCCACACTCGGTTGCAAAATGTGGTGGCAATTAAGGAATACTATCCTTTTGCGTGGGCGGTGCGCAACCACAACACCTGGGAGTTGAATGTGCCGCGTGCGGATGAAGACGCTTACCAGCGCGGGAAGGAGCGGTTCCTGCGGGAAGGCCAGATTTTGGCGAGACTGAATCACCCTAATGTGGTGTCGGTGCGCGATTTGTTTGAGGAGAGAAACACCGCCTATCTGGTGATGGAACTGATAAGTGGTAGCACCCTGCGGCAAGAGTTAGACGCGCAACCGGCAAATAAATTGCCGGCGCGACGGATTGCGGAAATCATGGGGCAATTGGTGCCTGCTTTGGAAGCGGTTCACAAGGCGGGGCTGTGCCATCTGGATATCAAACCCCAGAATATCATGCTGACGCCAGAAGGGCGAGTGGTGCTGGTGGATTTTGGGGCGGCGAAACAAATATCGAGTCCGTCTCGCAAAAGTTCCACCACCCGGATATTTACCGAAGAATACGCCGCGCCGGAAATTCGCCTCCGCAAGCCGGTGGGGCCGGAAAGTGATATCTTTGAATTGGGGATGACGCTGCACGAAATGCTCGTTGGTGAGCTTCCCGATCCGGGTGTGAGTCGGATGTTCCTAGAGGACACTTGGACGCCGGCAGGTTTCGAGGAACCTTGGCGGAGTCTGCTGAGTGCGGCGCTGCGCGTCAAAAAAGAGGAACGCCCCACAAGTGTGCGGGAATGGTGGGAGAGTGCGATCCCCCCCCAACCCCCTGTTAAAAAGGGGGGGCTTTCAGTTGCGCCCCTTCCTAAGGGGGGGCTAGCGGAGGATCTCAGGGGTTATTTCACTCTCCCACAACTTCCGCAGCAGGGAATGGTGCGGCGACTGGGGCGGGGAGAGATTAATAATGTGATTCCCCTGAATCAGGAGTTGGTGCTGGTGTGTGCCGGTGGGGGTGCGGCACTATTTAATATGAGCAGTGGTAAAGCGCTGTGGGAGATAGACTGTCCTGCCAGTTGCGGCACTTTGAGTCCTGATGGCACTCTGCTAGCATTAGGTGGGGAGCGAGATATCTATTTGTGGGATTTGCGCAGCGGGCAATTCTTGCGACAGCTTTCTGGACATGGGAATTCTGTGTGCAGCGTCGCCTTCTCCCCAGATGGCAAAATTCTGGCGTCGGGGATCTCGGATAAAACCGTGCGACTGTGGGATGTGGCAACAGGGAGTCAACTGCGACAGCTTTCTGGACATGGGAACTCGGTGAATAGCGTCGCCTTCTCCCCAGATGGCAAAATTCTGGCGTCGGTGAGTGGGGATAATACCGTGCGACTGTGGGATGTGGCAACAGGGAGAGAACTGCGACTGCTTTCTGGACATGGGAATTCGGTGTACAGCGTCGCCTTCTCCCCAGATGGCACAATTCTGGCGTCGGGGAACTCGGATGAAACCGTGCGACTGTGGGATGTCGCAACAGGGAGTGAACTGCGACAGCTTTCTGGACATAAGAGTTTGGTGTGGAGCGTCGCCTTCTCCCCAAATGGCAAAATTCTGGCGTCGGGGAGTGATGATAATACCGTGCGGCTGTGGGATGTGGCAACAGGGAGTGAACTGCGACAGCTTTCTGGACATGGGAACCCGGTGAATAGCGTCGCCTTCTCCCCAGATGGCAAAATTCTGGCGTCGGGGAGTTTTGACAATACCGTGCGGCTGTGGAATGTGGCAACAGGGAGTGAACTGCGACAGCTTTCTGGACATGGGAACCCGGTGAATAGCGTCGCCTTCTCCCCAGATGGCAAAATTCTGGCGTCGGGGAGTGGGAGTATTTTGTATACAGATAATACCGTGCGACTGTGGGATGTGGCAACAGGGAGTGAACTGCGACAGCTTTCTGGACATGAGAGTTGGGAGAGCAGCGTCGCTTTCTCCCCAGATGGCAAAATTCTGGCATCGGGGAGCTACGATAAAACCGTGCGACTGTGGGATGTGGCAACAGGGAGTGAAGTGCGACAGCTTTCTGGACATGGTTATTCGGTGTGCAGCGTCGCCTTCTCCCCAGATGGCAAAATTCTGGCGTCGGGGAGCGATGATAAAACCGTGCGACTGTGGGATGTCGCAACAGGGAGTGAATTGCGACAGCTTTCTGGACGTGGGAATCAGGTGAAGAGCGTCGCCTTCTCCCCAGATGGCACAATTCTGGCGTCGGGGAGTAAGGATGAAACCGTGCGACTGTGGGATGTGGCAACAGGGAGAGAACTGCGACTGCTTTCTGGACATGGGATTTGGGTGAACAGCGTCGCCTTCTCCCCAGATGGCAAAATTCTGGCGTCGGGGAGTTCGGATAAAACCGTGCGACTGTGGGATGTGACAACAGGGAGTCAACTGCGACAGCTTTCTGAACATGGGAATTCGGTCTTGAGCGTCGCCTTCTCCCCAGATGGCAAAATTCTGGCGTCGGGGAGTTGGAATGGTGTGGTGCGGTTGTGGGCGGTTGGCGGATTTTGAACCGCACGAATGGTTGTGTGATTCGCCTCGCTGCGTGTGGGGGTTGCACCGGCACTCTCGCCGCGCCAAAAGGCGCTCCACAAGATTTGGGCGCTCGGCGCGAGGGAATATCTTGGATGTTGCGGTTGGGTGCGTTCCGCATTACACCTTTGTGCGGGAATTCTCGCGGTGCCGGGGCGGGTTTACCAATCTATTTCGCTGTCTGGAAAATCCCTTTGGCTTGCCCCGCCCCTACAAGATGCCGGCATATATCCTAAATCAACCCGCCCCCACACGCAAGCCGGCATCTCTTTGCCACCGCAACCCAAAAGATAAACGCTTCACGTTTGAGTGCCGGTGTGTGCCGGTGAGTGCCGGTTGTAGTTGGGCTTTAGCCCCACCGGCGACCTTATATGCGCGCACCTTTTCCATTATTCATATAGTAACACAACTCCTGCCAATTGCAAGGGGTTTTGGGAAAAATTTTGAGACGATTTTTACTGGTGGAGGCGGAGCCTCCAGGGGGCGTTCCCAGGCGGAGCCTGGGAACGAGAGATAGCTGCGCAACCAGAGAAACCGCGCAGATTTTGAGAGTCTCGCTCCACTCTTAGCCCGCGTAGGCGGGCTTCGTTTGTGTAGCCGCGATTTCCAATCGCCAGGAACCTGGCCAACTAGCCAGAGGTCTAACCCCCCGTTAATTCGCCAACAATCTCTTTCAATCGCCGGCATCTCTTTGCCACCGCAACCCAAAGGATAAACGCTTCACATTTGAGTGCCGGTGAGTGCCGGTGTGTGCCGGTTGTAGTTGGGCTTTAGCCCCACCCCTGACCTTATATGCGCGCACCTTTTCCATTATTCATATACTAACACAACTGCTGCCGGTGGCAAGAGGTTTTGGGAAAAATTTTGAGACGATTTTTACTGGAGGAGGCGGAGCCTCCAGGGGGCGTTCCCAGGCGGAGCCTGGGAACGAGAGATAGCTGCGCAACCAGAGAAACCGCGCAGATTTTGAGAGTCTCGCTCCACTCTTAGCCCGCGTTGGGCGAAGCCCTTCCCGAAGGGTAGGCGGGCTTTGTTTGTATAGCCGCGATTTCCAATCGCCAGGAACCTGGCCAACTAGCCAGAGGTCTAACCCCCCGTTAATTCGCCAACAATCTCTTTCAATCGCCGGCATCTCTTTGCCACCGCAACCCAAAGGATAAACGCTTCACCTTTGAGTGCCGGTGAGTGCCGGTGAGTGCCGGTTGTAGTTGGGCTTTAGCCCCACCGGCGACCTTATATGCGCGCACCTTTTCCATTCTTCATATACTAACACCACTCCTGGCAATTGCAAGGGGTTTTGGGAAAAATTTTTGACAGGATTTTGGCTGGAGGAGGCGGAGCCTCCAGGGGGCGTTCCCAGGCGGAGCCTGGGAACGAGAGATAGCTGCGCAACCAGAGAAACCGCGCAGATTTTGAGAGTCTCGCTCCACTCTTAGCCCGCGTTGGGCGAAGCCCTTCCCGAAGGGTAGGCGGGCTTTGTTTGTATAGCCGCGATTTCCAATCGCCAGGAACCTGGCCAACTAGCCAGAGGTCTAACCCCCCGTTAATTCGCCAACAGTCTCTTGAAATCGCCGGCATCTCTTTGCCACCGCGCCCCAAGGATAAATGCTTCACGTTTGAGTGCCGGTGAGCCGTTTGTAGTTGGGCTTTAGCCCCACCGGCGACCTTATATGCGCGCACCTTTTCCATTCTTCTTATAGTAACACAACTGCTGCCGGTGGCAAGGGGTTTTGGGAAAAATTTTTGAGAGGATTTTGGCTGGAGGAGGCGGAGCCTCCAAAGGGGCGTCTCCCATAAGGAGCCTGCGAAGATCGCTTAAGCGACACCCAGACGCGGCTCCTGACCCTCTAAATATGCTACAATACTAAAACATAGGGCAATCCACCTCAGGAGTTGGAATCATGAATACTGCTAGAGTTCTGATGTATGAAAACAGTCAAGCAGTCATTTTACCAGAAGACTGCCAAGTTACGGGTGAGGAAGTTTATATCAAAAAAGTGGGCGGCGCTCTTGTCCTCATTCCTAAAGACAGTCCTTGGCAGTCTCTGTTTGACAGTTTAAGCCTCTTCTCGGAAGACTTCATGGACACGAGAGAGCAGCCACCCATCCAAACTAGAGAGGAACTGGTTGAATGAGATTTTTACTCGATATGAATACCTGCATTTACATTATCAAGAGAAGGCCGGCCCAGGTATTCGATAAGTTTCAGGCGCTGCTCCCGTCGGATGTAGGAATTTCATCAATCACCCTAGCTGAATTGGAATACGGCATTCATAAAAGTCTGCGCCGAGAACAAAATCGAGCGGCACTCAATCAATTTCTAATTCCTTTGTAAGTTGTGCCCTTTAACGAGACAGCAGCTCAGATTTACAGTGAGCTAAGAGGCTCTCTTGAACAAAAAGGTACAGTCATTAGGTCGATGGATATGCTAATAGCAGCCCACGCCATAAGTCTTGATGTTACCTTAGTGACCAATAATCTGAGAGAATTCTCACGGATTCCGAACTTAGTTTTAGAAAATTGGGCGGAATGATGGCACACCGATAAAAGCGCGAGGAGCGACGCCCCTACAAGATGCCGGCATATATCCTAAATCAACCCGCCCCCACACGCCCGCCGGCATCTTTTTGCCACCGCGCCCCCAAGGATAAACGCTTCATGTTTGAGTGCCGGTGAGTGCCGGTGTGTGCCGTTTGTAGTTGGGCTTTAGGCCCACCGGCGACCTTATATGCGCGCACCTTTTCCATTCTTCATATAGTAACACAACTCCTGGCAATTGCAAGGGGTTTTGGGAAAAATTTTTGAGAGGATTTTGGCAGGAGGAGGCGGAGCCTCCAGGGGGCGCTTCCAGGCTCCGCCTGGGAACGAGAGATAGCTGCGCAACGAGAGAAACCGCGCAGATTTTGAGAGTCTCGCTCCACTCTTAGCCCGCGTAGGCGGGCTTCGTTTGTGTAGCCGCGATTTCAATCGCCGGGATCTATTTGTCACCGCGACAAAAAGGATAAACGCTTCATGTTTGAGTGCCGGTGAGTGCCGGTGAGCCAGTTCTAGTTGGGCTTTAGCCCCCGTTTGTAGTTGGGCTTTAGCCCCACCCATGACCTTATATGCGCGCACCTTTTCCATTATTCATATAATAACACAACTGCTGGCAATTGCAAGGGGTTTTGGGAAAAATTTTTGAGAGGATTTTTGCAGGAGGAGGCGGAGCCTCCAAAGGGGCGCTCCCAGCCTGAGCCTGGGAACGAGAGAGGGTTTGTAGTTGGGCTTTAGCCCCACGGTTTGTAGTTGGGCTTTAGCCCCACGGTTTGTAGGAATGCCCTAACTCATGTCGCTAGCGCTAGATCCCTCAATTTCATCAAAAAAATCCAGCCTTATTAGAGCGTTACCCTGCCTCCCTCCCTCTCTCTACCGGTAGAAAGCAAAGTTACACCTGTGGGGTGAGGAACGCTCCAGACAAAATTCTTATGCTTTCTTATAGGTGACTAACCTTGTACCAAATATTTGCGCTGTGCGGACGGACGAACAATGGCACTAAATCAACACAAACGCGCTGTAGGCATATTTCCCAGCATCGAGGACGCCACTCTGGGGCTGACGGAGCTGCAAGCGGCTGGCTTTCCGATGGAGAGGGTTTCGGTGATTGCCAGAGACGCCGACGACGAGGATGAAATTGCCGGCGCTCGAGTGCGTGCCGGCAGGGGCAATCAAGCCGACGAAGGTGCGGAGGCGGGTGCGTTTGCCGGCGGCACCCTGGGAACGGTTGCCGGCTTGCTCGTGGGTTTGGGTTTAATGTCAATTCCGGGCATCGGGCCAATCGTGCTGGGAGGCGCTGCCGCAACTGCCCTGGCCACAACCCTGGCCGGCAGCGCCATTGGCACCGCCGCCGGTGGGTTAGTTGGCGGTTTGGTTGGTTTGGGAATCCCCGAAGATCGCGCCCGAGTTTATTCCGAGGGCGTGTCGCGCGGTGAATATGTCGTGATGGTTGAGGGTGCAGAAGAAGAGATAAATCTGGCCAACCGGATTCTCAGCGAGCGCGGGATTCAGGAGTGGGGCGTCTTTGAAGGCTCCAGAGGCGAGCCGGCCACCGCTGCCACTGCTGGGCCGGTCGAGCGCCGGCACCCTTAACAGAAGCCTGGCCGGCTGAAATCATATAGCGTTTCTCATCGCAGTCAGGTGCTGAGAAACCCGGTTTCTTAAAGAAACCGGGTTTCTGGGGCGCACTCAACTGTGAGCCGCTAGCTCCCCTCAACTCAACTAGCGCGTAACTTATTTCTTTTGCTGAACGGAGAAGGAAAAAAATGAACAGGCTAACCGCATTTCTACTCAGCAGTGTTTTAGTTGTTGGCGCTGCAGCTTGCAGTGAAGTTTCTAAGACGAGCGCTAACGCTCCTGATTCCCCGAACGCCAACGTGCGAGCGCCAGATGCCGAGACGGCTCAGAAAAACCAGGCTGACGCTACTAGCGACGTTCGCCGGGCGCAAGCCAATGCTGATATTCGGGCGCGCGAGCAGCGGAACAATATCGGGGGCAACCCGCTAGAAAGAGCCGATGACGATCTCGCTAGCGAGGTTCGCAGCAAGTTGGAGGTCAACCTGCCCGCTTCTTCTCTAGCTGTTAAGTCAGAAAAGGGAATTGTCACCATCTCCGGAACGGTTCCCAATCAGACGCAGCTGGCTAGAATTGAGACTTTGGCAAAGGAGATTAAAGGGGTCAAGGGCGTAAAAGTTCAGGCCACCGTTGCGCCGGCAAAACCCAAGTAGGGCAACAAAAAAAGTCAATAGCTCTCAAGTAACATTTTTTTGCGAGCGGGGGGCACCAAGGATACCCCGCTCGACGGATGAATTCGCCTGCAAAAAGTGCCTAAATGGAAGCAAGAGAAAAAACGGAGTCGTGCAGTTTCAACTCTAGTTTATACAGTTGAGGGAGCAAGAAATGACTTTCATTCAATACAGACGCGCGGTGGGTGTTTTTCCCAACTACCAGCAGGCAGAAAGTGCCCTCACCGAGCTGAGGAATTCTGGCTTTCCGATGGATCGAGTTTCCCTGGTCGCCAAGGATACAGACCGGCGCGATGTGGCCGGCGTTGGGGTGAGCGACCGTCCGGGACATGCAGCTGCCGAGGGCGCTAAAGCCGGTGCCGTTACCGGTGGGGTTGTGGGAGGTCTGGTGGGCTTGATCGGAAGCTTGACTGCGCTGACGGTTCCGGGAGTCGGGCCGGTGGTGGCAGGAGGGACTTTAGCCACTATTTTGGGCGACACTCTGGTGGGCGGTGCGATTGGTGCCGCAACGGGTGGCCTGATTGGCGCATTAGTGGGCCTGGGGATTCCAGAAGAGCGAGCCAGAGTTTACAACGAGCGCGTGTCCAGAGGGGATTATTTGGTGATGGTGGAAGGCACGGAAGAAGAAATCCGCCGCGCCCACAGCATTCTTCAGCATCGGGGCATTCAAGAATGGGGGATCTATGACGCGACAGCCGGCGATCCCCGCACTCGCCAGCATCGCGCCCTGGGGGTCTTCACCACTCGCTCGGAAACAGAAGCCGCCCTTCAGCAGCTCAGAGATGCCGGTTTCCCGATGAACAAAGTTTCTGTGATCGCACGGGACCCTGACCGGGACGATGAAATCGCCGGCGTTAATGTCAAAGATCCCGTGGGCAACAAGGCGGACGAAGGCGCAGCCACCGGCGCAGTTACGGGTGGCGCTCTCGGCGGCATCACCGGCTTGCTGGTCGGTCTGGGCGCACTGGCGATTCCGGGCATCGGGCCAATTATGCTAGCCGGTGCTGGGGCCACCGCTCTGGCCACTACCCTGGCCGGCACCGCCATTGGTGCCGCCGCCGGCGGTCTGATCGGTGCCCTGGTTGGCATGGGCATTCCCGAAGACCGAGCCCGCATCTACAGCGATCGCGTGGCGCGGGGCGATTATCTGGTGATGGTGGATGGCACGGAAGAAGAGATCCGCCGCGCGGAAAACATTCTTGCCGGTCGGGGCATTCAAGAGTGGGGTGTCTACGACCGCCCAACTACCGAAATCCACCGCACCGATTATGTCGCTCCCGGCACAACCCACACCACCGGCACCCGCACTGACGTTCGCACCGGCGGCGGTTTGAACTTGCCGTAATCCAAGCTCTCTGCGGAACCTCAAGAAACCAGGTTTGTTTAAGAAACCTGGTTTCTGGTCAGGGCGGTGTTAGGATGAATTATACCGGCCTGCTGAGAAGCTCTGCCACCCCCGTGCCGGCGCGAAAAGGTCGCGAAAAGGGTGCACTGTCCCACCTCTTCCTTTGACTGAATCACTGAGCAATTAGCCGGCAAAAAAAGCCGCTTTTCAAGTTGCCACCAACGAAACCGATCTATGCATGCAGATTCAAGGGAGAAACTCAAAAAATGAAAAAGTTCATTCCATTGCTGCTCAGCAGTCTCCTGGTTGTTGGCGCTGCAGCTTGCAACCAGGCTAAGACGAGTTCAGAGGCTCCCAATTCTCCAAGCGACACCGGCGGACAGATGTCGGCTGGGAGCAACCAAAACGATGCCAGCAGCCAGGTTCGCGAAGCGCAACGGGAGTCCGATCAGCGGGCTATCCAAGAGCGCAACGAGGCGACCGGCGGCAACACTAACCAACTGCCTGATAACGACATTAAGAGTCTAGTGCGCAATCAGCTGGAGAAAAACTTGCCCTCCAGCCAGCTAACCGTGGAGTCAAAAGATGGGGTGGTGACGGTAACAGGGCAAGTCGCCTCTGCCGACCAGCTGAAACAGATTGAACCTTTGGCCAGGAAGATTCCGGGTGTCAAGAGTGTGAATGTTCAGGCAAAAGTTGCGTCCCAAACTAAATAATCTCACAGCTCAAACTTCAATAGGGATGCCTGCTCAGTGAAGAGTGAGGAGAGGTTTTCTCTCTTCACTTTTCATTTTTATCGTTTCATCTCATGGCCGGTATTTATAGCAGTATGCACTTAGGTTAGAACATTAGACCTTCAGGGCAGGCGTCTCGCCTGCCTTACGCCTATACTTCGTATCCCAGTATCGATCAACTGACTGTCTATTGCTATAACATCCCCCTTTTGTAAATAGAATCTTCTGGTGCGTTTTGCTGGCGCAGAACGCACCCTACTGCTTAATGTGGTGTGTGGTGGGTTACGCTAGCGCTAACCCACCCTACAGATAGAGGCTTTGCGCAAGTCCTGACCCAGTTGAGGTGGCGCAGCGCTCCCACTAATTGCTGAATGTGCGCCGGCTCGTGGGTGGCCATGACTGTGATGCGAATCCGGCTCACCGGCACGGTGGGGGGGCGAACCGCTGCAGCAAAGATGCCAGAAGCTTTCAGCTGCTGCGCAACAGCGAGCACCGCACCGGCATCGGGCACCGGCAAACACACAATCGGGGACTCCTGGGAAATAGGAATAATTCCGCTGTCGAGCAGCTGCTGTTTCAAGTCAGCCACATTTTGCCAAAGCTTTGCCCGCCGCTGGGGTTCGATTTTCACAATTCCCACCGCCGCCAGCGCTGCGGCTGTGTCCGCCGGCGACAGGCCGGTGGTGTACACCCAACTGGGGGCGCGATTCCGCAGGAAGTCTATCACAGGGGCTTTCCCGGCGACGTACCCGCCCAAACTGCCCAGGGCTTTACTGAGGGTGCCCATTTGAATCAGCGATCGCCCCGTGCAGCCGAAATGCTCCACACACCCCGCGCCGGTTGCGCCAAACACGCCGGTGGCGTGCGCTTCATCCACCAGCAGCATGCAGCTGAACTCTTCTGCTAAATCTAGCAGCGCGGGGAGTTGACAGATATCGCCATCCATGCTAAAGACGGTATCGGTGAGGATCAGGCAGCGGCGGTGGTGCTGCCGGTGCTGCTGGAGCTGGGTTTTTAAATCGAGGATGTCACAGTGGCGGTACTCCACAATGGCCGCGCCACTGAGCTGGGCTCCATTTTTGAGGCTGGAGTGATTGTACTGGTCAGAAAGAATTAAATCGCGTTTGCCGGCTAAGGCGGCGATAGCGCCCAAATTGGCCAGATAGCCGGAACTGAATACGAGGGCGTCTTCGGTTTGTTTGAGTGCGGAGATCGCCAGTTCGAGCTGCCGGTGGGGGGGCCGGTGGCCGCTGAGCAATCGCGCGCCGGTGCTGCCGGTGCCGAATTCCTGGGTGGCGTCAACGGCGGCTTGAATCAAGCGATCGTCGCCGGCAAGTCCGAGATAGTCATTGCTGGCAAAGTTGATCAGCTCGCGCCGGTCGATCCGCACCACCGGCCCGGGACGTCCCTCGAGCGTTTGCGGCGAGCGATACCAGTTGGCGCGCTGAATTGTCGCCAGAGATTGTTCTATCCAAGTGTAAGGATCTGTCGGCATGGCTATCTAGCATTTTGTGCTTGATTTTCCCATAATTTGGGTGAGAGTGGTAAATAGCCGGTGGCAATTTGCAGCCGCCTTGCGCAGCGGTTTCTTCGCTTGCTATTTCTTCCTGACTGCTATAAATGGTGTGCCTTCTACGCTGTTGTTCTGCACCAACTCCCGCTCTTATACTGTATTAAAGGATATTATAGCCTTTCTCATATTAGTGAGGTACTGAGAAACCCGGTTTCTTAAAGAAACCGGGTTTCTAGGCCATAGTTCATTTAACTGAGAAGCGCTATAGCTTTCTTTTCAGTCAGGACTCGCACTCTCGCTCAGCTGCCGGCAGCCGGTGAGCGCGGCAATGCCGCGCCCCTGCGGGTGCCGGCAAGCCTCAGGCGCTCACACCGCCCAAGTGTCCCGCCACTTCACAGTGCCTTCTTTTGCCAAAATCCAGCGCCGGCAGACCAGATTTTCCCGCAGCGGTTCTTGGTTTTCCCGCCACATGGCATACTTAAAGGCGATTGCCTTACCCGCACTTTCAGTAAAGGGAATCTCCCCAAACCAAGTGTTAGCATTGATATATTCTAGCGCGTAAGCTTTGCTAAGATCCCAATTTCCCAGTTCCGGACAGTCTCCAGTCACCACAATGGTTTCACCTGGCTTGGTGACCGCCCCATTCACCTGAACTCGCGCGATGGTTTTTCCCTTGACCCGCTCTCCAATGTAACTGAGGACTACCATTTCCTTGGCCCCCAGGTGCAGCCCAAGTAACTTGCCATCTTTTACTTCAAACCGGCGCTTTGTCAGCAGGCAGCTATACTCGCCATCCTCCAAATCGGTGGACTCCACATCAATCGTCACCGGCTCGCCTTTATTCACCGCCACAAAACAGCGGGAGTCCCGGTAGCGCCGCAGGTAGCAGTAGACATCGGAGGTGATATATTTTTGCACCTGGCTCCCCAGAGACACCGCTGGGTTGAGCCGGCGCAACTTGGAGAACAGCTGCAAATCCTTATAAATCTGCGTGTCCGTGTCCCACTTCTGCATCATCGGGCGGTTGTGAGGGTCATTCCCGCCATTCGTGTCGTTGTGGAGATACTGTTCTGTTCCGTAATAAAGGCAGGGAATACCGCGACACGTCGCCATTAGGTTAACAGCCAGCCGCAACATTTTTGGGTCAGTATTTAAGCTCTGAAATCGCGGCATGTCGTGATTGTCAATAAAGGTAATCAGTTCTGTCGCCGTGTCGTACAGATAATCCAGAGCCAAAATTTCCTCGATAGCGTGAAATCCCCCCCCTTTACAGAACACCGCCCGGATCGCATCGCACAAGCCGAAATCCAGAATCGACATGCCTGATTGATTGGCAAAATGAACCGACCGGCGATCCTGAGGCTTGCTGAACCCCCACTCGCCAAACATAAACACAGAAGGTTTGTGGGTGCGCATGTCGGCAGTAAATTCTTGCCAAAACCACAGGGGCATGTGCTTGACTGTATCGACTCGCAAAGCATCGACTCCCCGGTCTAGCCATAGCTTGATTGCGGTTTTGATGTATTGGCGAAATTCATGATTGTTTTCATTGAAATCTGCCAAGCCTGACATTTCTCGGTTTTCCAGCTGCCACTGATCTTCCCAGTCTGTCACTTCGCCGTAGTGGTGATACCAGTTGTTGGTATCGTTATAGAAGTCAGCGATTAAAACTCCATCATCGTAGAGTTCTCCTTTATGCCCGTTTACATCGGGGCTGCTGTGATTGCAGACAATATCTAGAATCAGCTTCATGCCCCGGGCGTGCATCTCAGCAATCAATTGGTCGAAAACGGCACAGGTGAACAGGGAGGTTTTCTCATCCTTGCCCACAAAGCGAGGGTTAATTCGCTTAAAATCTTTTGTCCAGTAGCCGTGCATGGCGGCACTTTCAAACTGTAGATCTTCCACCTGCTCAAAGATGGGGGAGATCCAGATAGCTGTGACTCCCATCCCTTTTAGGTAGTCGAGTTTGTCAATAATCCCTTGCAAGTCACCGCCCCAGTATTTGCCCCACTTTGTCCGAGTTGCATCGTAAAGTTCTGGGTTGGGACCTTCATTGTTGCTGGAGTCGCCATCGTTAAAGCGATCTATAATGATGAAATAAATTGTTTCTTGGCGAAACTCAATCGCTCTGGTGAACAGAAACTCAAACTCCGCTTCCTGAACGGGTTTGACCTCTGCGGTGTGAAACCCAGCAGCAGCAGAAGCAGCTTTGGCCTCAATTTCAGCACGAGATGGAGGAGTTTCTACCATAAAATAAATTTCCTTGTGGAGAGAGATTGACAAGTGTCTCAGTGCTGGCACTGAATATCCTTCCATTATCCACAATGCGGGCACATTTTTTCGCAGTAGGGCGCGGGGAGAGGCACCCTACTCGCAAGGGCGGTGACACCTGACCTGCTCCTAGCTGTCAGCAGCTGCTGTGACTTCAATTGTCCAGCCGGTCAAACGGGCGGCAAGTTTGAGGTTTTGCTTCTCTTGGCCAAGAGCTAAGGGCAGTTGGCCGGCGGGGACGATCGCCTCGGCGAGACACTCCTGTGGGTCGAGGACTCTCACTTCTTTCACCTGGGCTGGGGCGAGGGCGCGGGCAATGAAGGTGGCTGGATCAGCAGACCAGCGGACGAGTTCAATCTTTTCTCCCCGCAATTCGCTGACTGCGGTTTGCAGTCGCTCCCCTCCCTCTCCCATACAGGTGGCGATCGGGTCTAGATCGGGCTGTTGGGTGTCCACTGCAATTTTGGATAGGGGGGCGACTGTGGGGGAGGAGGGGATTGAGTCCCGCGCCACGCTGACGATCTGGACAATCTCCTGCTGAATTTCGGGGACAGCCTCCGTCAGGATGCCGGCGACTAGGCCGGTGGTGGCTCTGGAAACTCGCAGCTGTGGCCCAGAGCGCGGGGTTTCATACACTTTTTTGAGGTACACTTTAAATACACCATCAACTTGATAGTTGTCTTGGTGCAACTTTTCGTAGTTGGGCAGTTCGGCTTCTACCTCGGGTTTGCCCAAACCGCTGCTGATTCCCATGACGATCCCTTTGCGATCGAGGCGAACCACCCGCGCTGGCAGCACTGTCCCTCTGAGTTCTTGGAACTGCTCCCTGATCAGCCGGCACTGCTCCTCTTGCAGTTTTTGGGTCAGCACCTGTTTGGTTTGCAAGGCGGCTAGGCGACCGAATTCCCCTTGCTCCGGCGTAACGTCCACCACAATGCTGTCACCAAGCTCAGCTGGGGCTAGGTGCACCGGCACCCCGTCGATCGCGACCTCACTGTCCGGGTTGGCGACTTTTTCCACGACCGTCCTGATGGCCAGAACGCGAAACCCTTCTGCCTCCAGGTTGAGCTCGACTTGAAAATTGCGGAACTCGTCTTCCTTATACTGGGGCTGGCTCACGCTTTGCAAGCGCCGGTAGCGCTCGTATCCTTTGAGGAGCGCTTCTCGCAGGGCGTCTTGGACGACCGACTGGGGCAAGTTGCGCTCGCGACTCATGCTGTCGATTATGGCTCGGAGTCCAGGCAGACTGACCATTGACATGACAATTTTCGATTTTAGATTGTGGATGAGCCATCCCCAACTGGGCGGCTGGCCGTTTTTATATTGTTGACCTTAAGGTGCGATTGCGGAATAAGGCAAAGGCAAAAGCCGCCCGGGCGGCGAATTTCGGGAGCTTTGGGCGTTTCCCGAGCGTCACGATCAAAGCAGAGAGAGGTTTTTGGGGATTCATGCGAGCGGTGAGGAGATGCGGCTGGGTTTAGTCGCTTGGCGCGACTGCAGTCAAATTCCACCTAAATAACATAAAATAAAAACAGAGAATTCCGCAGAAGAACCTTATGCCGGTTAAAAATTTTCTGAACGTGATGCAGGTGAAGCGACTGCAAAAAGCGCTGCGACAGAGCGACTGCCCCCGTTTGAGGGAGCACGCTCTGATTCTGCTCTTGCAGAATGACGGCAAGACCTACGAAGAGATTGCCGAATTTATTGGGTGTTCTTACCGAACCGTTGCCTACTGGTGCGTGCACGGAGATCCAGACAACCTGGACAGCCTGCGAGACAAGCGGGAGCAGGGGAACTATCGGAAGGCGAACGATGAGTACATCAAAATATTGCTGGAAACCGTTAGAAAAGACCCCCGAAAAATGGGCTATGACTTTGAACCGTGGACGAGTCAGCGCTTAGCGGCTCACATGGCAAAAGAAACCGGCATTGAACTCAGCGCCACCCAAATCACCCGGATTTTGCGAAAAAACCGCGTGCGTTTGCCCCTGAGCCGGGTTTAAACGCCGGCTGAGAGCGTTTGAGTGCAAGTTAGATGTATCTAAGGGGAGGGCGATCGCACTCCCCTCAAGAGGAAGGCGACGGCGCTGGTGGGGGAGATGAGGCGATCGCCCGTCGGAGGAAGGAGTCTCGACCAATAGAGAAACTCTGCTTCCCTCTCCCGCCTTCCTTGCAAAGCGCTTCTGGTTGGGAATTGGGCTCTGGCCTTGTGGGGGCGCGACATGTCGCGTCCCTACATGCTTGAGCGCTTGGGCTCGCAGCTCCAACGATGGACCTCAGAGCTCGAACGATCGACCTCTGAACTCGAACGATGGAGTTCCGAGCTCGAACGGTGAACCTCCGAGCTCGAACGGTGGACCTCCGAACTCGAACGATCGACCTCAGAGCTCGAACGGTGGACCTCAGAGCTCGAAAGATGCCGTTCCGAGCTTGACTTGTACAGACGCGACAGGTCCCGTCTGCACTCGAACGGTGGATCTCGGAACTTGAATGCCCTTGGGGCGCTCGCTCTGTTTTTTCTCCGACGGTAGGTTGTACATTACCATATTCTCCAGGTGCTGTCAAGAGGTTTGCCACCAGACGAGCGCCTTTTTTTTGTGGCTCTGAGGTGGAGGTTTCGAGCGAGTGCCGGGCGGGTTTATCGATCGCCGGCATTTTGGCCCACATATTTGGGCGTAGCAGATTTCACGGATGAACCCCACCCCCCAACCCCCTCCTCGCGTGCGGGGAGGGGGAGAAAGAGATGGCTCTGGTGGGGGCGGGTTGATTGATGTCCAGCGTTGGGGGCCAAAGATGGCCGGTGCCCCAGTCCCAACAGCCACCCGCATTTCGGGGTTTCTGGCTTTTCTGGGGCGGGTTGATTGATGTCCAGCGTTGGGGGCCAAAGATTTTGGGCGAACCCGCCCCTACAGTCACCGGCATTGTCTCTCGGGTGAATCCGCCGGCGCAACACCTTATATATATAGAAGACTTTCCGCGTTTAAGCCGGCGCAGGCGGGCGAAAGTCTGTCGCAGTATCTCGATCCTGGGACTAAGCGCTTTCACCCTGGGCAAAACAGAAGAGGGATAAATTGCACGAGACGGAGAAAATGCCGGTGCCACAGCATCTTACCGCACGCAATTCCTTCTTGGCATCCCCTCACGGCAGCGGTTCATTCCTAAATCAAATCCTCCCAGAGAGAGCGCCCCCACATTCTTGGCAGTCCTTCACTGCGGAGGTTCATTCATACCCCCTCACTCAACCAGACGCCCTCCCCGCGAGCGGAGAGGGAGTTAGGCGCTGTGTTTTTGCCTCCAAGCGCAGGCGGCGTCTCGCCGGCGAACACCAAGAGCCGGTGAAGTGCGAGCTTTTCGCAGCGACAGCTCATACCCAATTGAGATAGACAGTATTTTTGACTCTGGCTGAAAAAGCTTGCTAGACTTTTTTTCAATCCAAAATTCAAAATACTTGCCTCCGAAATGGGTATCACACCCTGTAGGGAATCATCACGAAATCATAGCGATCTGGCGGGAAATCCCGACTGTTGCGCGTCACAAAAATCAGCCCGTGAATCTGAGCGAGAGCGGCTTGAATCGCATCAGAAAGCCTCCATCCGTTCTCTCGGCGCAAAGCCGCAGCCAAATCAGCCACTTGCGCATCAACCGGCAGCGTGTAAAAGCGATCCAAAAGTTTCTCCGCCAGCAGCGCTTCTGGCGGAGAGAAGCCGGCAAGAACCTCAGCCCTAGCAATCGCCGAAATAGCAATTTCTCCCTGGTTGTCCCTGAGATAGGAAGTAGCCGCAGGGATATTCTTGAAATGGTCAATCAGGATAACCGAATCTAGCAACAGTCTCATTCGCACTCCGAACGCACAGCCTGCTGGTAAGCCAAACCATCCCCCTTTTTCCAAATTCCCTTAGTACGATCCAGGAGCGTATCAAGAGACGGCGAGTTCGCCTCATCTTCCTGGCGCATGCGCCGAATCGCTTGGCGGATCAGAGACGTCATCGGCGTCTTAGTTTCTCTCGCCTTATGCTCCAGCCAGCGTTTATCTTCCGGGTCTAGGCTAATTACAGTGCGGATCATTGGCTAACATTGATATCATTCCAGTAAAATGATATCACAGGCAGCAATCGTCGGATCTCCCCACCGCCTTTTTTTTCGCGCCCTCCACCCGTCTCCCTTAACGGGTAGGACATCGGGTGGTAAGGGGTGTGGGATTTTCCCCCTGAGGGGGTTGGGCTTGCCGCTATCCAGCAACTTGGCAACCCCCGCTCATATCGTGCCGGTGGTTGGGTGCGTGTCACTTTTGAATCCGGGATCTGGTAAAGCGCTGTGCCACACAGCCCGCAAAGCATAAAAACCCGCCCCGGCAGATCCCGAACCCCTGGCGAAAAAGACAAAGGAATGGAAGCATGTAGGGGCGGGTTCACCCACCACCTGTGCCACACAGCCCGCAAAGCATAAAAACCCGCCCCGGCAGATCCCGAACCTCTGGCGAAAAAGACAACAGTCTCTTTCTAATCGTCAGGAAACTAGCAAAAGTTCACCGGCATCTCAACAGCCCCATCTCCTTACCGCAACCGGCTCCCCAACCAATCGCGAATTTCATTCGCCAGCCAAACCAGCTCCGCCTCGCTCAACTCTTGCCCAAAAGCAAATTTCTCCCAACCCCTCTCAAAATTCGCCGTTCCAATCACCACACCCAACTGCGGCGGTAAATTCCTGAGATTTGCGATCTCATAATAAGGAGCCACAGACACATCCTGAATCTCATCCGTAACCCCCTTCTGCCGGCGATAGTTTAACAGCCAAACCTGCTGCCACTCCATCCCAAAACTTTCCCGGTCAAAATAAATATAAGTGCGCTCAAAATAGCTGGGCCGGCGAGCCAGCCAGTTCCCCACCAACAGGCAAAGCGCCACCAAAAAACCCGCCTCCACCAAAAGCATCAAAAAGCGAATCCCATAAACAATTGCCGGCAAACCGGCACCCAGCAACACCAGCGCCCCAGTCAAAGCGCCGGCACGCCACAAAACCGTCCCTTTCGCCAGCGCTTCCGAAGAACCTTTCAATTTGCCCCCCAACGCATTTAAGCCGCCTTTCAGGCGCTCTAGGCCGCGATTCAGAGCGTTTTTTACCGGCTCAATCGCCTCAACTTCCACCCGAGCCGGAATTTGAATTTCCAGCCGGTCCGGCGACTTGCTGAGAGTCACGCGAGTGCTGGCGGGCGCAGCAATATCTGCCACTGCCGGCTGAACACTCAGCAGCCCCGCGATCGCATCTCGCGCTTCAACAGCCGAAGTGAAACGGCGCTCAAGAGCCGGTTGAGTCAGGCGCTCAATCCAGCGCACAAAATAGACACTCACATCCTCGCGAACCCGATCGCGAAATTGAATGCGCAAATCTCGCTGAGGCAAATCAAAAGGAGGCGTGCCGGTGAGCAAATGAATCAGCGTCGCACCCAGCGCGTACAAATCCGAAGCCGGCACCGCCATCCCCCCATACTGCTCCACCGGCGCATACCCGTAAGTCCCCACCACCGTAAAACTCACACCCGCAGACACCCGATTTTGCACCGCCCCAAAATCCACCAGATAAACCCTCTCATCCGCCCCCACAATTAAATTGCTCGGCTTAATATCGCGGTGCAGCACCGGCGGCGTCAGCCCGTGCAAGTAGATCAGAATTTCTAGCACATCTTGAGCGATTTTGCGCACGCCCTCCTCAGAAAACAGCTCCCCCCGTTCCAGCAACTGCTTCAGCGACAAGCCAGGGATATATTCCTGAACCAAACAAAACGAGAGAGTCCCCTCATCAACAGTAAAATGATCGCGATACTTGGGAATGTGGGGATGGGAGAGTAGCTTCAGTACCTGCGCCTCCCGCTCAAACAACTTTAAGTCATCCCACTGCATCTGACCCCCAAAAGCCAGCAGCTTAACCGCCACTTGCTCCCCTGATTGCAAATCCTCAGCCAGCCAAGTCTGGCGCACCGGATTGTCGCTCAGTTTCTGTTTGAGCTGATAGCGATTCTGCAAGACAGAGCCTGATTCCAGCATAGTATCACCCGGGCACACAAAGAAGCTTCTACTAAGATAACCTGTCTCTCCTCCCTCGTTCCCTCGTTCCCCGCCGCAGCCTGGGAATGAGGATCTGGAGACTCTGCCTCCCTTTCTCCCACAAGTCCTGTCCTATACCTTATACCACTTAGGGACAGGCCGGACGCCTGTCCTACGCCTTCTGTGACGTAGCACAGGCGTCTCGCCTGTGCGTCTCGCCTGTGCACCTCGCCTGTGCGTCTCGCCTGTACACCTCGCCTGTGCACCTCGCCTGTGCACCTCGCCTGTGCACCTCGCCTGTGCACCTCGCCTGTGCACCTCGCCTGTGCACCTCGCCTGTGCACCTCGCCTGTGCACCTCGCCTGTGCACCTCGCCTGTGCGAACCGGCATCCCTACCGTCGCCAGACATCGGGATCGTTCGGCTCATCCGGAAGCCAGACATTGGGGTTTGGGCTCACCTGCACTCCGCCCTTCTTAGAAAACGCCACCCTGACCACATTAGTTTGCCCCACATCCAGATAGTCCGACGCCCAAACATTGAAACTGGTGATGCCGGTAATCACCACCCGATACCCGCCGGGGGGAAGCGTAACAGTTTGCCGGCCATTGAAATAGCGCACCTGCAACACCGGCTTGCCATCAATCCAGACATCGCCCCACTCCTCCCCACGAGCAACGAACTTCACCCGCACCTTACTGGACTGGCACCGTTCTGGGTAATCGGCGACAGTCGCAGGCTCCCGCAGTGCCGGCAACTTAGGAATAGCGCTAATCGGACTAGCAAAAATCACCGAAGATAGAAACGCAAACAGCATCCAAGTTTCCCCCACAATTCTCGCTCTCGCGATCTCTGGGGCGGGTGAGAGTCCCCGCCGCCGAAACGCCGGCTGCAAAACTCAGCCAAACCGAGCGTGCCGAGAATTTCAATCCCTGATACGAAGTCCTATTGCAGCAGTCATATTGGTTAGGACATCAGTGACCTAGGGCAAAAGGCGTAGGGCAGGCGTCTCGCCTGCTCTCTTGATCTAATGTCCTAACCTCAGTACATACTGCTATACAAACTAGCGGGGCGCTATTGATAGCATAGCACCTTTTCCGACAAAAGTTGTATTCAGCCCCAGAGAAAACGGCGATAACTTTTCGCCGCAATCACCTGGAGCCGCAAGTCAAAGTTCCGCGCTTTTGGCAATAGCCATATAGCTCAACAGCCAGTTAGCCATTGTCGCCCGGCGAGTTTGCCGGGGGCCAAACTCGCCCAATTTGTAGCCCTTAAACCCCAGCTGTTCTTTCAGCAACTGCTTGTTAGGCGCAGGAATCGAGCGAGTCAGCTTCACCGTAGCCGGTCGGCTGTCAATAAAATCGGGCGGTTCTGCGTACTCATCCCGCCATTCCGGAGCCACGCCCGAAGCGTCCCACTTGCCGGCGGAAGCATCATAGCGATAGCCCAGATAGTGCCACACCAGCCGGTTCACCGTAGCGTCATCAATTTCTTCCTTGATAATCGCCCAAATCGTTTCATTATTCAGTGCCGGTAAATCAGACATAAGCAGCAGTTAGTTGTTCGGGTGTACTTTTTTATGACTTCTTAAGTGTGCTGAATTAACAGTTAAAATTTTCCCACCTTTGACTCATCTTATAGTAGAATATAGCAGCAGTCATATTGGTTAGAACAATAGAAGCTTCGGGACCAGGGGAGCAAGGGAGGCCGGAATGTAGGGTTCCTAAATGCTTACTGCTATATAGACGTAGGGCAGGCGGGACGCCCCCCCTGAAAGTCTAATGTTCTAATCTAAGTGGCTGCTGCTATAGAGTCAAGTTTAACTCCCCTTCCCCGCCAGCGGCAAGGGGGTTGGGGGGTGGGGTTTCCGCCCGCGCCCGACGGAATTCCCACCGGCACACTTCTCCCCGATTCAAGGATACAGCTTTCCGCAGCCACCCAGAAGTACCAGCCACACGGCCACAACGATCCAGTGAATCACCACCGGCGGCCAAAGAGAGCCGGTGTGCAGATACGCCACACTGCGGGCAACCCCCAAAAGCGCTGCGGAGAATAGGAAAAGAGGAGTCCTGAAAATGGTGTCGTGTCGGGCTGCGAAAATATTCAGCGGATGGTATACCACAAAAAGCGCCTTACCTGACACAACCCCAAAGCCACTGCGCCCCGGGGGAAGCATTTTCTGAGGGGTGAGGGAGGAGCAAAACCCGAAAAAAAAGCTCCTCTGTTTCAATCCCGGTTCCAAAGATTCGCTGGCCAAAAATATGCTCCTCCTACCCCCGGCTGAAATCATTATTGCATTTATTTGGGCTTCCTCGCACAACCGGGATGCTCCGCCACAGACACCCCGGGCATCAGAAAAGAAACCGCCAGGATATTGGCAACCGCTGGCCAGGATTTTATAACCTCAACGTGGATAAAACCCAGCTTCAACCCAACCAGCAGCGCAATCAGCGCATAGATCCCCAACAGAGCAGCTGGCACCAGCCAGCCGGCGGCACATGGAATCGTTGAAACAGCAGCACCGGCATTTTTCGGCGAGCGCCCCGGCAGCCAGCAAATTGGCTAAATATCCAGAAACCATCACACAGCAATCTTTGCAAAACTTTACTTAAGCCTTAAAATCGAAAGGAAAGCAACCAGAGATCCAGACCGCACGCGAATGCAGAACCCATCACCGCCGCAGCCAGTCCGCGCCCGCGTTACCGTTTCCGGGAGAGTGCAAGGAGTCGGCTATCGGTTTTCAACCTTGGATGAGGCGAGCCAGCAGGGAGTCACCGGCTGGGTACGCAACCTTTCCGACGGAGGTGTGGAAGCAGTCTTTGAAGGAACCAGAGAAGATGTGGAAGCCATGATACGCTGGTGTCACCGGGGGCCCAGATCTGCTATCGTCAAAAATGTTACCGTTGAGTGGGAGGAGCCGGAAGGGCTGCCGAAGTTTGAAATTAAGCGGTAAACTCGTTCCAGCCGCAATTAATTCTAATGAGTGAGAGGAGGTCGCAGGTGAAAGTATTGCTCGTGGGGCTAATTCGCGGCTATCGAATGTTCATTTCACCCCTGTTTCCCCCCGTCTGCCGGTTTCAGCCCACCTGCTCCCAGTACGCTCTGCAAGCCATCGAGCGCTTTGGCCCGTGGCACGGCGGGTGGATGGGCATTCGGCGAATTTTGCGGTGCCATCCTTTCCATGCCGGCGGCTACGATCCTGTCCCCGAAGTTATTGAAACAGCCGCAGAAAAAACACGAGACGACAGCACCCCCTGACCCATTTCCGGGTTTGTAGTTGGGCTAAAGCCCAAAAGTTCGTAGTTGGGCTAAAGCCCAAAAGTTCGTAGTTGGGCTAAAGCCCAAAAGTTCGCAGTTGGGCTAAAGCCCAAAAGTTCGCAGTTGGGCTAAAGCCCAAAAGTTCGCAGTTGGGCTAAAGCCCAAAAGTTCGCAGTTGGGCTAAAGCCCAAAAGTTCGCAGTTGGGCTAAAGCCCAAAAGTTTGTAGTTGGGCTTTCGCCCTACCGGCGCGGCTCTGACAAAACTGAACGAAGATTGCTATAGCGCGTCTAAATCCTTTGGACAATTCCTGTAGGGGCAGTCCCCCCCTGGCTGCCCCGACCGGCGGAGGTTGCGCCAATTATTTAGACGCGGTGTATATTATGGCACCCTATATGGGAAAGCTATCTAAAAATGTAAATTTTTCTAGAACGGTTCTCCTGGAGGTGTTGTAGGGCGCTGCACAGCAGCCCCGGATGATAGGTTTGCAGGGGTAGGCCAGCCACGGAGACAGATCTTGTGCCGGCGGACACCCGCAGGGGGATTGCCCCTGCAGGTCTTTCGGGACAGCCACAGCGCGATGGCCCCTACAAGAGTGGCGAAATTCTTCCCTCCCTTTTTGAGAGGGGCAAGGGGGGGGAGAAGCTATTGCGCAGTTAATTTGTACTGTCGCCCACTGTTTTATTCCCTGCCTTACATTGAAAACGAGGCTCTGGAGGCTTCGCACACTTGCTACAATGAGCAGATTAAAAGTTTAGCAGCTTTTCTGCAGCTGACTCAGCTGAAATCTGCGGTAGAAGAGCGGGGCAGCTTCAGGCGGGTGGCGGGGAAGGTCACGGAAAGCTCAGGACGGTAAGATATCAGACATAAAAGCAGGATTTTTAGGCGGATGGCACAGAAATGGAGGTGAAAACGGATTCGACCGGCTGGCAACAGGACAGAGGCTTTCCGCGAGAAGGGGGAAACAAATTGCTCCCTTCTCACTTCAGTCGTTGCAACTTGCCCATTGCGCCCCTAACCCCCCGCCCCTGCAGTGTGGCAGGTTCGGCAACCCTCGATCGAGTCCCGGACGGCTTGAGTGCCCCAGCCACACTGGAAACTGGCGGGTTGGGAGAGCGTCTCGCTCAGCATGAACAGTAATGTGGAGCTATATTTCAGTGAGTTGTGGGAAACAGATGTCAGATAAATTGCGGCCAGTTGCTGCCAGCCCAACCCAATTTGCGAGAAATTGGGTCCTTGACGCTGCAATTCAAGCCGAGTCATGGTATTTTGCAACGAGCGTCTTAAGTTGTGAGAAGCCTCCGCAGCAGGGGGCGGGATGTGGGGGTGCATTGCTCTATCTGATTAATTTTCCCCAAGGGAAAGACTATTCGCGCTAGCTAGCGAACAAGGAGAAGCTGTTGTGAGTGTGAGATTCCACTGGCTACTGCCCAGTTTTTCTACCGTATTTTTGCTGTCATCTCCTGCCGAAGCAGCGAACCTGCAATCTTGGCGGTTTGACGCAAATGCCAACCGGCTGTACATTACCACGGACGCCGGCGTTCAACCCCGAGCCCAGCTGATAAGCAACCCGACTCGTTTGGTGATTGACTTGCCCGGTGTCAGGCTCAACCGCCTCCCAGTGAAGCAGCCGGTGGGAGGCGCGATAGCGAAAGTGGAGGTGGCGCAGTTTGACCCGCAGACCACCCGCCTGGTGATTGAACTGAGCCCCGGTTACACCCTAGACCCCCAGCAAATCCTGTTCCGGGGGGCAACTGCGAAGCAGTGGACTGTACAGCTGCCCACTCCCCAGCGGGTAGCGGATGCCTCCAGTCTTTCCCCCCTGGAAAATACAGGACAGGCACTGGCCCGGGAGACGCCGGCAGACCAGGCAGGAGCGCTGACTCGGCTGGAAAATGTGCGGGCTACCCCAGATGGGCTGTTCATTCGCACCAGCGGCCAGCAGCCAGATATTCAAGTGCAGCGGAGTCGAGATCGCTCTACTGTCAGCATAGACCTGCAGGGGACAGCCGTTAATCCCCAGGTGCAAGGGCTCGATTTGGCAGTCAATAGCAATGGCATCGCACAAGTGCGAGTCAGCCAGATCCAAAGCTCACCGCCGGTGGCTCGCGTCACGCTCAATGTCACCAACACCAGCGCCGACTGGCAGGCAACGCCCACCAACTTGGGCGGAGTGATCGTCTTGCCTACGGACCCAGGCGCAGGCGGGGGCTCCACCATTGCCAGCCAGCCACAATCCTACGGCACCCAGCGTGACGGCACCATTGCCACTCAGCCACAATCCTACGGGAGGCAGAGTGACACTCAACTGGCCACCATTGAGTCTGTCGAGCTGGTGGGCGGCTCGCAATTGCTGATCAAGACAGACGGTCCGTTCAGTTACACCAGCGACTGGGACCCGTCATCCACCTTCTACGAGATTAGAATTCCAGCGCGACTCGGCCAGCGCGTCAGAACCCCCCGGACAAATTTCAGAACTTTTGCCTCAAACGTGCGGGTGAGACAGGCCGATGCGCAAACTGTCGTCATTCAAGTCCAACCGGCCTCCTGGGCGCAGATTACCCAAATCAACCAGCCGGGCAGCCAAATGCTAGTCCTGCAGCTGCAACCGGCAGGCAGCGTCTCCCAGCCTGCTCCCACAGCCAATTATCCCTCTTCCCAGTCCCCCCGCATTCCCAGCGGGCGCGTCGTGGTGGTCGTCGATCCCGGACATGGAGGGGGGGATGTGGGTGCGGTGGGCATTGGGGGCCTGCAAGAGGCGGACATTGTTCTGGATATCTCCCGACAGGTGGCGGCACTGCTGGAGCAACAGGGCGTGCAAGCCGTTTTGACCCGACAGGATGACCGGGAAATCGAACTGGAACCGCGGGTGCAGATGGCGGATCGGGTGAGTGCCAATTTATTTGTCAGCATCCACGCCAATGCTATTGATATGAGCCGCCCTGATGTCAATGGCATCGAGACGTATTTTTACGACAGCGGAGATCGCCTGGCCAGCACCATTCACAACAGTGTCCTGCAAGCCACCGGCGCTCGCGACCGCCGGGTGCGGCAGGCCAGATTTTACGTCTTGCGCAAGACTTCTATGCCGGCTGTTTTAGTGGAAGTCGGTTTTGTCACCGGCGCTGAAGATGCGCCCAGACTGGCCAATGCTGCTTACCGGCAGCGATTGGCAGAAGGGATCACTCGCGGCATCCTCCAGTACATTGGGCAAAATAGATAGGTGTTCGCTCAGGCGACAACCCGTGGGTTTCAACTGATAACTAAAGAAGTCACAACTCAGAAGACGGCATGAATTCATCTAGCATCCTCTATCCCGAATCTTTCAGTGAGGAACCATCACGGGCCCGAATTGGCATTTTCGACAGCGGCGTGGGCGGGCTCACTGTTCTCAGAGAGCTCTACCGGCAGCTGCCCAGTGAATCTATCCTTTACTTTGGGGACACGGCGCGGCTCCCTTACGGAACTCGCACTCCCGGTGAGATTTTGCAGTTCGTGCGCGAGATCCTCACCTGGATGGTGCAGCAGGGGGTTAAAATGGTGATTATGGCCTGCAACACCAGTTCCGCTCTGGCCCTGGAGGCCGTGCGCTCTGAGTTCAGCGTCCCCATTTTGGGGGTGATCCTTCCCGGTGCCCGCGCTGCTGTTGAGAGAGGTCGCCGGATTGGGGTGATCGCCACCCCCGCCACGGCTGCCAGCAATGCCTATCGGCGGGCTATTTTAGAGATGGACCCGGCGGTCGCCGTCTGGCAAGTCGGCTGTCCGACGTTTGTCCCCCTGATCGAACAAGGCCGCATCGATGACCCCTACACCTGCGAAGTGGCGCGAGAGTATCTCGCGCCACTCCTGCAGCAGCAGATTGACACCCTGATCTATGGCTGCACCCACTACCCCCTCTTGGGGCCGGTGCTGCGCTCGATTGTGCCGGACAGTGTGCGGCTGGTCGATCCGGCTGTGCATGTGGTCGCCGCCGCCGCCCGCGAGCTAGAGCTGCTCGGACTGCGCAACACCCGCTCCCCCCTGCCCACTCGATTCGGTGTTAGCGGCAGCCCGCAACAGTTTGCCCAACTGTCCGTGCAGTGGCTCGGACATACGCCAACGGTTGAAAAGGTGTCTCTGCCGGCTGCACTCTGCGGGCCGGTGCCTCTAGAATCTGGGGAATAAGCCCCTGCCGGCAGCGCCTTGGGGACGCTTGTCCGCTGTTGCTCCCTCCCGCCAAAACCATCCGCCTGACCGTTGAAACCCCAGTGCCGGCTGTCCTTCAACGTCTCGACGGGACACCCGTTCCCCCACGACAGCAACGAGTGACAAGAAAAGCGGCTGCTTTTTTCTTGTCACCTGTCACTGATACATTTTCCGACTTATTCCGGATATTACCGGACCGTGCCACGATAGCACTCTCCCCGTCAAAGATGATAGAGGCGTTATCCCGCAAAGCTTTCAGGAAAATCCCAGGCATGGCCATTCCCGTCTTGCCATAGCATAAACCCGCTATTGGGACAGTGGAAAATTCAAAGAGCCACTATCTGGCCAATAGGGCTGTCCTCAAATCTCTGTGTGTATTATATCACGCTCTCCGGCTTGGCCTGTGAAAATCCGGGATTAAATTTTCTCTCTCGTTCAAGGATCTGGCGAGGGATTTTTGTCCACAGCCTGCGGTCGCGGGGGCAGGGGGCTGGAGCCTGCTACTGCCCGCGCACACGACTCAGGCTCCCGACATGAGGGACAATTTTACACTCTAGCGTTTCTTTGAGCAACACTCAACAAAACATAAATCGTTAACAAATAACCCGTGGCCAGAATCGGAATAATCAAAGGAATATCATGGTAAGTCATAGTACGGCCCGTGCGTTGTAAGGAGGGAGACGTTAATCTAAATCCACGCGAAAAAGGTTCTCAGCAAACTGAACCATGCACCGGCTCAACATGCTGTCTTGCCACAGGAACCTGCGGAAACATGGCTGTCTCCGGCAAATCTATCTGCCCATTGCCTAAAAGCCAGAAACACTTGCCCGGGTACCGGTTCCTCGCTGTGGCCCAACCTCGGACATCCGAGTCGCTCAACTCGATCGAGGGAGCGCTTCCTGACCTGAAACACCTCACAAACTGTCCAATCCAGTTGGGACGGCTATCATTTCCCCCCCCACACTGAACTTGACCCTCAATCCGGCAGTCATTCCCACGACAGTCACGCTTGGGGCGGAAGCCGCTGGACTGAAAGCGGAGAGAGTTGGCTGCTGTCCTCTGGATCTGGAGTGCCCGTTTTTTATGCCTAATGGCCAGGAACGACGGCGAAACCGGCAGGCCAAGGGCCGCAGCGCCAGCCCCCAACCTCTTGCCGGCGTTGGGGCCAAAGGATTTTAAGTTAGCCGAAATCTTGAGATGCGCCGGTGCTGCATCTCCACCTTGAACGGCCATCCTCCAAATACTCTGGCTTCAACCCGGTGTGCCCGGTTAAGCTGCGGGCTGCTGTTTTCCGGACTGGTTCGAGCATTGAGAAGTTATGCGTTTGCCCAAAGCAGGTAATGCATTCCCTCTCACACTCAAGCCAGCCAACTCCGGAGGTTTTCCAGCCCTCGCTTTACCGCAGGGCGGTAGGCGACGGGTAGTTAACAGGCCGTTCTGTAGTGCCTGTAACTTGCGCGCTGATAAATGTATGGAATTTTTGAAATTCTTACCCTTTAAGATAACACATGGTGTCGCGCTTTTCCAAGCCTTTGGAACCATAGCTTAACAATTCTACACAACTGGCGCGGAAGCGGCTGGAATGTCCCAGGCGCTTGCTGTTGCTGCTGCTGACCGGCAGAAAACAAGGTCTGGCAAAAGAGAGTGTAACAGATGTTGGCAGGGAGAATTGTGCTGCCTATTACAAATGTTACAAATTATACTCATGTGAGAAGTTTCACGGAGGGTAGGGGGGCGACGTCGGTGGCGGCAGGGCCAGCCCCCGTGGCCGCCCCTGCGCCGCTGGGCGCTGGCCGCGTCCAAAGCTCGTTTTGGCATAAACTGGGCCGCGTTAATAGGGGTGCGAAAGGCTCTCAATAGCTAGGCGGCAGGAAAAACCGCTATACGGCAGGGGAAGACCGTGCGTCGGGCCTTTTGCCCACAGTCTCTATCAAAAGGAAGAGAAAGCCGGCACCGGCTGGCTCAGGCCCGGTCTGAGAGAGGCTTCCGGGGGGCGGGCAGCAGTGGGTGCCGGTGGGAGGGGCACCGGCGACAGGGGGTGAGCCGTTGAAATTGTCCTGCAAAGCTGGAGTGGGACGCTTGGCCTTTCAAACAAACCTTTGCTATCCGAGACGGTTAGCTTAAAATAAAGACAATATATGTAAACTTTCTTAACTAACGCCTGAGTCGGCCCATCCATGACCTCAGCAACTTCCCTCTTTTACCCGGTTGAAACAGACTTGCGGGTGTTGACAGAAAACTTGAAAAAGCTCGTAAGTGCACGCCACCCCATCCTGTTCGCAGCAGCAGAACACCTATTCGGATCTGCGGGAAAACGGCTGAGGCCAGCAATTGTCCTGCTGATATCGCGAGCGACGGTGCGGGATGGGGAGATTACCCCCCGCCACCGGCGGCTGGCCGAGATTACGGAAATGATCCACACGGCGAGCTTAGTGCACGACGATGTGGTGGATGAATCGGAACTCCGCCGGGGGATTCCCACCGTTCACAGCAGCTTTGGCAACCGAGTGGCCGTGCTGGCCGGAGATTTCTTATTTGCCCAGTCTTCCTGGTACTTGGCCAATCTGGATAACCTGGAAGTCGTCAAACTCCTGTCAGAGGTGATCATGGATCTGGCGGAAGGGGAAATTCAGCAGGGGCTGAACCGGTTTGACAGCACCTTGTCCATCGAGGCTTACCTGGAGAAGAGTTACTACAAAACGGCATCTCTGCTCGCCAACAGCGCCAAGGCTGCCGGTATACTCAGTGAAGTCTCTGACGATCTCGCCCTTGACTTGTACGGTTACGGGCGCAATATCGGTCTGGCGTTCCAAGTGGTGGATGATATCCTCGACTTCACCGGCTCTACCGAAACCTTGGGCAAACCGGCAGGATCGGACCTCAAAAGTGGCAATCTGACAGCGCCGGTGCTGTTTGCCCTCGAAGAAAAGCCCTACTTAGAAGCGCTGATCGAGCGAGAGTTCTCCGAAGAGGGCGATTTCGATCAAGCGATCGCAGCTGTCAAAGAAAGCAAGGGCATCGAGCGATCCCGCGAATTAGCCGCCCACCACGCAGGGCTGGCGGTGCAGCACATCTCCAAGTTACCCGCCTGCGAATCCCGTCAGGCGCTAATTAATTTGGCTGACTACGTGCTGAGCCGACTGTATTAAAAGGGGAAGGAGGAAGACGAGTGGAGGAATCGTTTGATTCATCTCTCACCGTTCCGCCTTCATGCCAATCCAAACTCAGGCAATATCAGGGGGCAGATTGCCGGTACGGCGTGCCGGGGGTGGCAGGAGTTGTTGCAACTGGCTTTGAATCAGATTTTGCACATCTTCGCGCCGGACTTCCGTCCCAACTTCCAGATTGCCGGATGTCTCAAAGAAAACGATGCTGTCAACCGTGTCCAGGGCCACCATTTGAAATAAAAGGTGGGTAGCCGGAATCGGGGAAGCAATTAGCTGAGGGTTTTGGGGAGCATAACCTCCCGCAGCTGCGTCTTTGCGGGAGGGGTAAGCATAAATCACTTTTTTCTCGACCTTGGGTTGGGCCCGATTGCTTAAAGTGGTCACAACCCAGTCGCGGTTCAGGGTTTGCAGGATGTAATACTCGGAATGGCCCAGTTGGCCTGCGAGGGTTTTGAGTGCGGGAGCGATCGCGGCCACAATCTGAGGCGTCGTTCCATCTCGGGGCGCACTTTCAATTAGGGCTTGAATCTGCCGGTCTAAATCCATCTCAATCTTAAGATAACCTTCTATTTTGAGTGGAGCGGTACAGCCATCTAAAATCTAAACTCTAAAACTCAAATTTTCAATCTACTGTCCCCGCTCACCAGCTTAATTGTAGCTGCTCGTGCGAGGGGAATGCATCGCGCGTACAACCATTAAATGGGAGAGCTGCTTTGGCGTGGAAGCAATATTTCAGCTGTTATATAATGAACTGGGGCAGTCAACTCGGGCCACCGAACAGAACTGCCGGGACGTGGCGGCCCGGATCGCCGCAGAAGTAACCCGCATCTGCAGGGAAAGCAAGCGCATTCAAGCTTCCGGAGAGGTGGAAGCGTGGGCCACAACCCTGGCTCGGCACCGGCTGCAGCAATGTCTCAATTATTACAGGCTGGGGTACCGGCAGGGGCGGATAGAACTGCACAGCACCCTGAGCGCCATCGTTTACCGTTATATCACCCCCCCCCACGCACAGTCGAGCTATCAAGCTCGCCTGCTCCTGATTGAAGATTTTCTCCAGCACTTTTACGTAGAATCCCTGAACGCCTTCCGGCGGGAAGCCCAGCTGAGCTCGAAATACACTCCGCAAACCCTGCTGGAACTGGCCGAATATATGGCCTTCTCGGAGCGCTACGGGAAGCGGCGCATCCCCCTGCGAGGGAACCGCAGCCAGCAGCTGATCGTCCTGCGGGCCCAAACCTTCTCCCAGCAGCAGCCTCCGGAAACGGCTGTGGATATGGAGCAGGCGGCTGAGGGAGCCGGTGTGGAGTCAGACCAGACTTGGAATGACACCTCGGTGCAGCAGGTGCGGGAGCAGATGGTGGCCCAGGAACCCGAGCTAATGGTAGACGATCTGCGCTCTGAAGTGATTAAAGAACTGACCGCCTACCTGGAAGCGCACCAGCAAAGTGACTGTGCCGACTACTTCGCCCTGCGGTTGCAAGATTTGCCGGCTCCCGAAATTGAGGCGATTCTGGGCTTGACTCCCCGGCAGCGGGACTATTTGCAGCAGCGCTTCAAATACCACCTGATTCGGTTTGCGCTCCGCCACCGCTGGGAACTCGTCCACCAGTGGCTGGAAGCAGATTTGGAACACAACCTCGGCCTGATGCCCCAGCAGTGGCAAGAATTGCAATCCAAAATTGGCCCGAGCCAGTCAGAATTGCTACGGTTAAAACAGCAAGGACTGCCCGATGCAGCGATCGCGCAAGCTTTGGGCTGCACACAGAACCAAGTGCAGAAACGGTGGTTTAAGCTGCTCGAGCAAGCCTGGGAGATTCGCAATCGTTTAGTGTCCGGAGAGGGTACATCTACCAATGAATAAGGAATCAGAAGCGCTACAAAGTTTGTTCGCTTGGCTTTTACAGGACCCCCCCACAAATGCCTCATGCCGGGATGGAGAACCTTCCAGTCCCGGTACTGATGCGAGCGGTGACGGGGTGGATGACCTGGAGTTGGCTGACATAGACCCCCTGGATTCGGAGGAGGGGAGTCCGGCGCTATCCAGCAACTGTGCGTCGGAGGCTTTCCCCCCAACTCCAGGCGGTCAACAACTCAAAATGGGAGAAATACCTGCCGTGCAAGACCGTTTTTATGCGCTCCTGAAGCGTCGAGTCCAAATTGAGATCCAGCGGAAGCCACCGCTGTTCCCCTGGGAAAGTGATGTGTCTGAATATTCAGACTGCCAATTAGAGGAGAAAGTTCCCGAGCCGCTCTGGACTCCCCAGTTCCTTTCCCTAAATCTGCCGGTCGCGGTTCCCGAACCCGTTTTAGTCCAACTGCTAGAGCGGTGCCAGAACTTGGTGCAATCCTCCCTGCGACAGGGAGCTAAATTAGTCCGGGCTGTGGAGGCTCTGTTTCCGGGCCAGCCCCAAACGCTCAATGAGGTAACAGGGCTGGTGCTCAGGTGGGCGGAGGCTCAGCGGGGCAGACCGGAACCCCGCAATTTAGCGTCTCTACTCGCTCAGACTGATTTGCCCAGCAGCTACGAAGCCGCGACTCCCCGCCAGCAAATGGTTCTGTCGCTGCTGGCGGCGCAGGATATTATTGGCTCTCTGACTGTCGATGTCTCGCCGGCGGGGCCGCGCAAATACCGGCAGTGGCTGACTGCCGCCGGCATGCTGGATCTGGAGGCCGAATACCACTCTGGGGTTGAGTTTCCCCGGCTGCGGGTTCAGTGCCACCTGCCCTGCGGCGGCAGCTTGGAGATGCGCTGCGGCGAAACCCGAGCAATGTCACAGCGCCCGGATGAGGGCTGTCTGAGCGTGGAAGTGTTCGACCCACAACCCGATCAGACTTACTCTCTAGAAGTCTGGTTCCACAACCAAGACCAGAAACCTCTGGTGTTTGCCATCTGCCCTAAGCCCTAGGGACTGGGCGTGGGGCGTGGGGCATGGAGCATGATCGCATTGGACCGCCCGCAGAAAACCTGACAGCTGAACGGCAGGCGACCGACAATAGACACAAAGCGGATAGCTCATCGCTCTCGAAGCTCTCTTATGTCTAATTCGTCGTCTGGGATTCGGCAACTGCGTTCCGCACCCGTTATAGGTCAGTTGTGGCAGCGCCTAGAGGAGCTGCCCCGACCTCTGCCAGAGGAGTCTATCTGGCTGCGGGTGCTCGTGCAGTCCCTGGTTATTGTTGGGATTGTGGCCACTGATATTGCGGCAGAGACTCAGCTCAGCTGGTGGGCTGTGCCCCTGAGTGTTGCTGGGGGGATTTGGAGCTGGCACCGGCGTCGCGAACGCAATGTGCCGGTAAAGTTTTTGCTGGCTATTGGCATGCTGGTGGCGCTGGCGTTCTTTTTCCGAGGGCTTTTCGCTTCGGTGAGGGACGCTACGAATGACACCCGCATCGTCTTGGCTGAGCTGCTTATCCAAGTCCAGGTGCTCCACAGCTTTGACTTGCCCCGCCGCAAGGATTTGGGCTATTCTATGGTGATTGGGCTAATTCTTCTGGGAGTCGCGGGCACGCTCTCTCAGACGCTTGCTTTCGGCCCTTTGTTGCTGCTATTTTTGGCGCTCGCGCTGCCCACTTTGGTTCTGGATTACCGCTCGCGCCTGGGACTGCTAGCAGCAAGAACCAAACACCAAGAACCAAGAACCAAGAAAAAAGAAACTCAAAACTTTTTCGGTTTTTACGCTTTACTTTTCACGTTAGTTGTGGGAATAGGGCTGGGGATTTTTGCTCTGCTGCCCCGGTTTCCTGGCTACCAGTTGCGGACTTTTCCAGTGAGCGCTCCCATTGATATCCAGGGGGATTTTGACAGCAGCCGCATTTTCAATCCTCGCGGTAGCAAAAGCGGAAATCAGGGGCGAGGCACCGGCTCGGGAACTCCAGAAGAGGGGCCTGGTGAAGTAGACGATACGTTTTACTACGGCTTTAACACCCGCATGAATATGAACCTGCGGGGGCAAATGAAACCCAAGGTGGTGATGCGGGTGCGCTCGCAGGCGGAGGGTTTTTGGCGCGTGCTGGCCTTTGACCGCTACACCGGCCAGGGTTGGGAGATAACCCGCAATGAGCAAGCTGAAACGAAGGAGCGCCCTTCCTGGTCCTACCAATTTTGGCTGACGCCGGAACCAACCGCTAGCGGCACGCGGGAGATTATCCAGACTTTTACGGCTGTCTCGGATATGCCTAATTTGATTCCCGCTTTGGCTCAGCCGTGGCAACTTTACTTCCCGACGCCCAAAATAGCGGTGGATGCGGAGGGGGGTTTGCGAGCGCCGGTGGGGCTGGCGGAGGGGATCACCTACACGGTGGTTTCTCAGGTTCCCTACCGCAACCGCACTCTGTTGGGCAAAGCGCCACCGGTGTCTCCCAAGACTGTCCGCAATTACAAGGAAATCCAGCAGCACTACTTGCAACTTCCCCCGAAGACTGCTGAGAGAGTGCGGCAGCTCACTGAGCAAATTTTAGCCAATTACGCTCAGCAACAGGTGGCGAGAGCGCCGCAAAAAGAACTGACCTCTGCCTACGAAAAAGCTCTCTATCTGGCTCAATATCTGAAGCAGCACTACACTATCGAAAATATCCCGCATTTGGGGAAAAATGAAGATTTGGTGGAAGCTTTCCTGTTTAAATATAAGGGGGGCTATCCCGACCACTTCTCTACGGTCCTGACGGTGATGCTGCGTTCGATTGGCATTCCGGCGCGGCTCGTGGTGGGCTACGATCCGGGACAGTTCAATCCGTTCACCGGCTACTATGTTGTCAGCAATACGGACGCTTACGCAATGGCGGAGGTGTATTTCCCCGGTCACGGCTGGTTTGCTTTTGACCCGATTCCGGGACATGATGTGGTTCCGCCGTCGCTTGAAGATTACGAGCCGTTTAGTGTGGTGCGGCAGTTTTGGCGGTGGGTGGCGGGCTGGCTGCCTTCGCCGGTTGCTGGTCTGTTTAATACGGTGTTTGCTGCGATCGCTTCGTTTGTTTTGGGGGTTTTTGCCTGGTTTTGGAGCTTGCTGTTCCGGGGGTGGCTGGGGCTTTTCACCGGCTTGATTTTGGCGATTTGTCTGGGCTTTCTGGGCTGGCTGGGCTGGAATCAGTGGCGGGTTTGGCGCTACCGCCGGTGGCTGGGCAAGCTGCCGGCAATGGAGGGTGTTTACCAGCAAATGCTGGGGGTTTTGGCAGCTCAGGGGTTGCGCAAGCACCCGGCGCAAACGCCTTTGGAGTACGCCCGCGAGTCGCACCGGCACGCCCCACCGGCAACGGCTGCGGTGATTGATGAAATCTCCGAAGCTTATGTGCGCTGGCGGTATGCGGGCGAGCCGGTGAATCACCAGCAATTGCGCCGGCGGTTGCGGGAGTTGAAGCCGCGAAATAACCAAAATCCCCTGCAGAAATTGCGCTCACTTTTGCGGCGGGGCGGTAACATTTAACCGCCAAGATAGGTAGGGTGAGTTCTGCTGAGGCGGAATGCACTCTACTCTATGGCCCAGAAACCCGGTTTCTTAAAGAAACCGGGTTTCTCAGTACCTCACTAATATGAGAAACCCTATATAGCAGTATGCACTTAGGTTAGGACATTAGATCAAGAGGCACGGCGAACGCCTTAGCCTACGCCTTTTTCCCTAGGTCACTGATGTCCTAACCAATATGACTGCTGCTATATCATGCCGTCCTTCGTCTCACCGGCATCCTGGCCAACCCCCACAGCTCCTCCCACCGGCCTGCTGCCTCCCGATTGCCGGTCCCGCTCTTGACACCTTTCAGGCTTAAGATAAGTAATTAAACGTATATAATGAAACTTAATATACTAAAAGCCCTTGCATGCCGACATTTGGAGTTCAAGAATTAAACAAATTCCGGTTAATCGCGATCGATGTCTCTCCCGTACCCTCATCCCCGTTTGCAGTTGGGCTAATGCCGCACCCCCCCGTTTGTAGCTGGGCTAATGCCCAACCAAAGGTTTGTAGTTGGGCTAAAGCCCAACAAAAGGTTCGTAGTTGGGCTTTAGCCCTCTTCATTACCACCGGCACCCCCAGAAGCTGGTAACATTAAACCATTATTATACCGTGTGAGGGGGCGGGGTGTGCCATGCCGCAGGAATCTACGCAGTGGAATGTGGGTGATGTCATTCTCAACTTATACCAAGTCACCGGCTCTTTGGGGGAGGGGAGTTTTGGCAAAGTCTGCAAAGTTAGGCACTTAGGCTGGAATATTGACCTGGCGGTGAAAATCCCGAAACCAGAAGCTGTGGCGGCGGCGGGAGGTGTGGAGAACTTTGAGCGGGAGGCGGAAACTTGGGTGAATTTGGGGCTGCACCCTCACACGGTAAGCTGCTATTATGTGCGGCGGATTGAGGGG
>NZ_KB235948.1:3663360-3665841 GCF_000332335.1 Kamptonema formosum PCC 10802
AGAGCGGGATGATTGCGAGGCGGCGATTAAAACTCTGGAGAGTATTCCAGGGGAAGACGCAGTAGGGGCGAAGCATCAGGGCGACAATGTTTCGGTTGCGGGCAAAGGTGACTCACCGAATGCAACGCCGATACAGGCGGCGCTCAAACTAGCAAGAGAGAGACTGCCTAAATCAAAGCGCCCGTTGCGCACCTTTGAGGGACACACAATATCGGTGAGCTCAGTGTGTCTGAGCCCGGATGGCAGATTTGCCCTGTCGGGGAGTGAGGACAAAACCCTGAAACTGTGGGAAGTGGCAACGGGGCGGTGCTTGCGCACCTTTAAGGGACATACACACTATGTGTTCTCAGTGTGTCTGAGCCCGGATGGCAGATTTGCCCTGTCGGGGAGTGAGGACAAAACCCTGAAACTGTGGGAAGTGGCAACGGGGCGGTGCTTGCGCACCTTTAAGGGACATACACACTATGTGTTCTCAGTGTGTCTGAGCCCGGATGGCAGATTTGCCCTGTCGGGGAGTGGGGACAAAACCCTGAAACTGTGGGAAGTGGCAACGGGGCGGTGCTTGCGCACCTTTGAGGGACATACAGGCGGGGTGAACTCAGTGTGTCTGAGCCCGGATGGCAGATTTGCCCTGTCGGGGAGTTATGACAAAACCATGAAACTGTGGGTTTTAGACTGGGAACTGGAACACCGGCATCCTGCTGACTGGGATGAGGGGGCTAGACCATTACTTGAGGCATTCTTGCAGCGTCGCACCCCTGAGTTTGTGGTGGATCGCCGTGGGGATATTCTGCCGGTTATGCAGTCCATTGTTTCCCCCAGTTGGACTGAGGAGGAGTTTGAAGGATTGCTCCACACCCTGGGATGCGCCGGCTACGGTTGGCTGCGCCCAGAAGGGGGTGCGCCGGCAGTTGCAAGCAATGGCGAGAGGGGAGGGCGGAGTGTTTGGCAGTTAATTTATGAGGTTGAAATGTTGCCTAACCGCGTCAGGAAATTGTCATTTATAGCCGCTCTCATATTAGTGAGGTACTGAGAAACCCGGTTTCTTAAACCAATACCTTCGCCAAAAGCCCACCCTGAGTGGTGGGCTTTTAGCTAGAGTGCCGAGGGAGATGGCTATTTAAAAATCCTTTTCCCAAAACCCGGACAGAGTTTTCTGGAGGAAATGTCTCAACCCCATACCCTGTAAGGGGTACATCGGGGCTGGTCAATAGCTGTGACGCCCCCAAAGAAGCCTGCTGTACAGAGCAGGAGATTGCCGAGGACGGCGCGTCATTTAGGGGGAGCCGACCTCTTTCGTCTCCCATCAGGAGCCAACGGAACCAGGGAACCTCAGGTAAATTGGCGAAGGTGTTATTAAACAATATCTTCGCCAAAAAAAGAGGGTTTTTTTAGTACATTTTTGGTTAACCACAACGACAACTTATAACTTCACAAAACGACCTGCCGGCAGTAAGAATCAAAACAAAATCGCCGTGCCTTTTAAACCAAAATTATTGCAAATTCAAAAAATAATAAAGTCATTGCTAAAACAGTTGGGCGGTATGCTGCCCCTGACTTATCTGCTATTGGATGGTCACTTTGGCAATAATGCTTCCCTGCAAATGGCCCGCCGGCTGAATTTACATCTAATTTCAAAGCTTCGTTACGATTCGGCGCTTTATATACCCTATCAAAACCCCGACCCTGAGCGAAAGTGCCGCCGCAAAGGAGATAAGCTTGACCTACGCAACATGCCCCCTCAATACCTGAAGAACAGCGCGATTGATGGGCAAATCCTCACCGATATCTATCAAGCGCAACTCCTCCACAAGGAATTTGCTCAACCTCTGAATGTGGTGATTCTGGTCAAGACTCATCAAAGCACCAATGCTCGCCACCACGTCATTTTATTTACCAGTGACCCTGACTTTGATTCCGACAAGGTAATAAATTTTTACAGCCTGCGCTTTCAAATCGAATTTAATTTTCGGGACAACAATTCTGGGGCCTGGAAGATTTTATGAATGTCAGCCAACCGGCAGTAACTAATGCGGCCAATCTTTCATTTTTTATGGTCAACCTGTCCACATCACCTGCTCGGAACTGGCCGGGGGAAGCATTCTGGGGACAGTGTGCTGGATCTCAAGGCCATCTGTCGGGGCTCAAAATATGTGGCCGAAATCATAAAACTCCTTCCGGAAAAACCTGAGCCAGTTTTATTGGCTCAGATTTTCCAACGTATATCCCACCTGGGTCGTATCCACCGGCCACCCGCTTGTAGCAACCTCAGCTAAATTGGCAAAGGTATAGCAGTATGCACTTAGGTTAGAACATTAGACCTTCAGGGGGGGCGGGACGCCTGCCCTACGTCTATATAGCAGTAAGCATTTAGGAACGCTACATTCCGGCTCCCTTGCTCCAGAGCTCCCGAAGCTTCTATTGTTCTAACCAATATGACTGCTGCTATATCCCTCTTTTGTCAAACAGGGGTGAAAGCCG
>NZ_KB235948.1:3665941-3667908 GCF_000332335.1 Kamptonema formosum PCC 10802
AGCCCTCTTCATTACCACCGGCACCCCCAGAAGCTGGTAACATTAAACCATTATTATACCGTGTGAGGGGGCGGGGTGTGCCATGCCGCAGGAATCTACGCAGTGGAATGTGGGTGATGTCATTCTCAACTTATACCAAGTCACCGGCTCTTTGGGGGAGGGGAGTTTTGGCAAAGTCTGCAAAGTTAGGCACTTGGGGTGGAATATTGACCTGGCGGTGAAAATCCCGAAACCAGAAGCTGTGGCGGCGGCGGGAGGTGTGGAGAACTTTGAGCGGGAGGCGGAAACTTGGGTGAATTTGGGGCTGCACCCTCACACGGTAAGCTGCTATTATGTGCGGCGGATTGAGGGCTATCCCCTGGTGTTTGCCGAATATGTGGCGGGGGGAACTTTGCACGACTGGATTTATGATGGCAGGCTGTATGCCGGTGGGGAGCGTGCGAGTTTAAAACGCATCCTTGATATTGCAATTCAGTTTGCGTGGGGGCTGCATTACGCTCACGAAAAGGAGCTGATTCATCAGGATGTCAAGCCGGCAAATGTGATGGTGACGCCGGCGGCGGCGGTGAAGGTAACGGATTTTGGGCTGGCGCGGGGAAAGATTGCCGCCCCGGCGGGAGAGCTCCCCCCAATTGCTCCTTATCCTGGGGGGGAGAAAGAGGGAAACTCGCCGGTTTTTCCGGCGGGGTTTGAGGCATTGGGCAGCGTGATGGGGACTTATATGGGGATGACTCCCGCGTATTGCTCGCCGGAACAAGATAAGGGAGAAAAACTGACGCGGCGCACGGATATGTGGGGGTGGGCGCTGTCGGTGCTGGAGATGTTTGTTGGGGAGAGAACTTGGCAAAAAGGCACTATCGCCTCCCACCTGCTGGAGGAGTACCTGCGGGGGAAGCGAGAGGATGCCGGTGTGCCCCAAATGCCTTTATCTGTGGCGGCGATTCTGCGGCGCTGCTTTCGCAAAAACCAGCAGGATCGCTACCGCAGTATGTTAGCAGTGGCGAAGGAATTGCGTGGGAGTTACGAGCAATTGATGGGGGAAGTTTACCCGCGCCTGGAACCGAGAGCCGGTGAGGACATGGCGGACAGCCTCAACAACCGGGCGGTGTCGCTGGTAGACTTGGGAAAGCCAGAGGAGGCGCAGCAGCTGTGGGAGAGGGCGCTACAGATGCAGCCACAACATCCGGAATCGACCTACAACCAGGGTTTGATTTGGTGGCGCACTCTTAGGATAAATGATAATACCCTCGTCAGAGAATTGGAGTGGATGCGCAGTTCACACCCCGAGGGTTGGCTTCCTGGCTATCTTCTGGGTTTGGTGCATTTAGAGCGGGATGATTGCGAGGCGGCGATTAAAACTCTGGAGAGTATTCCAGGGGAAGACGCAGTAGGGGCGAAGCATCAGGGCGACAATGTTTCGGTTGCGGGCAAAGGTGACTCACCGAATGCAACGCCGATACAGGCGGCGCTCAAACTAGCAAGAGAGAGACTGCCTAAATCAAAGCGCCCGTTGCGCACCTTTGAGGGACACACAATATCGGTGAGCTCAGTGTGTCTGAGCCCGGATGGCAGATTTGCCCTGTCGGGGAGTGAGGACAAAACCCTGAAACTGTGGGAAGTGGCAACGGAGCGGTGCTTGCGCACTTTTGAGGGACATACACGCTAGGTGTTCTCAGTGTGTCTGAGCCCGGATGGCAGATTAGCCCTGTCGGGGAGTGGGGACAAAACCCTGAAACTGTGGGAAGTGGCAACGGAGCGGTGCTTGCGCACTTTTAAGGGACATACACACTATGTGTTCTCAGTGTGTCTGAGCCCGGATGGCAGATTTGCCCTGTCGGGGAGTTGGGACAATACCCTGAAACTGTGGGAAGTGGCAACGGGGCGGTGCTTGCGCACCTTTGAGGGACATACAGGCTGGGTGATCTCAGTGTGTCTGAGCCCGGATGGCAGATTTGCCCTGTCGGGGA
>NZ_KB235948.1:3668008-3704719 GCF_000332335.1 Kamptonema formosum PCC 10802
GGGGGGGCGGGACGCCTGCCCTACGTCTATATAGCAGTAAGCATTTAGGAAACGTACATTTCGGCCTCCCTTGCTCCCCCGCTCCCGAAGCTTCTATTGTTCTAACCTATATGACTGCTGCTATATTGTCAAAGAAACCGGGTTTCTGGGCCGTAGTTGATCCCGCTTTAGCCCCACGAAGCGCTTACTTTAAGAAACTTTACGTTTCTTTAAGTTTTCTTCATATTTCGTTTCCTTCTTCAAGCTTCTGTTACGCTTGTGAGAACTTCTGCAAGAAAAAGGAACAATAACAGATGAAAGTCTTAAAAACTTCTAATCCTGTGGTGCAGTCACTCTCAATGGGATCTCTCTTGGCTCTCGTGAGCGCTGCGACCATCGCTCTTGTGGCTATGCTAGGAGTCTAGTGTCCTGTTCATCAATCGCGTCTCCAGACCAAACCGTCCCACGGGCAGGCCCCGTGCCTGCCCGACCGCCGGCGCTATTGCGCGTGCAGTTTCATCCTTTTGATCTGGGGCACCGCAAAATTTAACGCGGGCCGGTGTTTCAGATCCCACAGAAAGTTTTATATATTATTTCATATCCGGTTAATCACTTTAATTATCCTTCCGGCTTGCGCCCGAAAATTGCAAGTTGTTAATATAGAATAAGCTACAGCCCCTGGCCACACCGGCGGGAGTTTTGCAGTGGGGGCAGCAGATGAGACAATGACGCAGTAGGGAGAGACTGGGACAGCCCAGACCAAAGCTCTCGCCAAGGAAAGGCACTGCAAAAAGGGAACAGCTCAGATGCTCAAAAGAATTGCGACAATACTTCTAGTGGTGGTAACGCTGGCGGTTGCCGGCTGCGTTTCGCCCACCGCCGGCCTCAACAGCTACATCGACAGCACAGATGGCTATCAGTTCCTCTATCCCAACGGCTGGCAGCAGGTGAAAGTGAGCAATGGCCCAGATGTGGTCTTCCACGATTTGATTCAGGAAACCGAGAACGTCAGCGTCGTCATCAGTCCCGTGCCGGACAGCAAAATCCTGGCTGAGCTGGGAACCCCTAGCGAGGTGGGCTACAAGCTGTCCAAGAGCGCGATCGCACCTCCGGGATCGGGACGCGAAGCGGAATTAGTCAGCGCCGAGGAGCGCTCGCTGGGCGACAAGACTTATTACAAGCTGGAATATGCGGTAAAACTGCCCAATCAGAAACGGCACAATCTGGCCAGCGTCGCCGTCAGCCGGGGCAAACTCTACACCTTCAACATCTCCAGCACCGAAGAGCGCTGGCCAAAAATGGAGCGGATGTTTGAGAAAGTCATTAATTCCTTCTCAGTCTATTAATAGTAGGGTGCGTTCCAAAGGAACGCAGCCCACTGAAAACTGTCCCCATGCCCACGCCTATGGAACCGCCAAAGTTTTTACTCGCCTCCGCCTCACCGGCACGCCGAAAATTGCTGCAGAGTGCCGGCATCGAGCCGGTTGTTTGGGCCAGCCACATTGATGAGTCGGAAGTCAGGAGTGCCAACCCCGCAGAATTGGTGCAAACCCTAGCCCAGCTGAAAGCGCAGAACATCGCCAGCCGGTTGAAGAGTGGGGAGAAGCCGCCCGCCGGCCCAACGCCAGTGCCGGTGGCAGGGGCACCCGACTCTACATCGTGGCTAATTGCCGGGTGCGATTCCGTTTTGCTGGTCAGCGGCGAAATCCACGGCAAACCGGCGGACGCGGCGGAGGCGATTGCCCGCTGGAAGCGAATGCGCGGGACAGTCGGGGAACTTTACACCGGCCACGCCTTAATCGAACCAGACCGGGATAAAACCATAGTGCGGTGCCAGATGACGCGGGTTTACTTTGCCTCCCTCAGCGATATAGAAATTGAAGCTTACGTCGCCACCGGCGAGCCCCTCGTGTGCGCCGGTTGCTTTGCCCTAGAAGGGCGAGGGGGGCTATTCGTGGAAAAACTCGAAGGCTGCCACAGCAACGTCATTGGCCTCAGCTTGCCCCTGCTGCGGCGGATGCTGGGGGAACTCGGCTACAGCGTCACAGACTTTTGGCGGTCGGATGCAGACCCCCTGGCAGCCAGCCGGTCAAGCTAACCCCGGCTAGCGGACATGGCCAAGTGCGGCAAGGAAAGCGACAAGCAGGATAATGTTGAGCGCGATGCTGCAGGGCAGCCACAAATCGTGCGGGGATTTTCTGGCAGTGTTCTTAACAGCCTCCCTGGTCGCTACGGCCAAAGAAGACAGCTGTAGCTGCAGGCTGTCGAGTTGCGCCTTGACCTTGGCGTAGCGGCGGTCTGCGTTCTGCTGCTGCTGGTGCAGCTGCGCTTCCAACCTGTTGAGCCTCACCCACACATCGGCTTTGGTTCCTTCCGAAGTCGGTTCTCCTGAGTGGCTCACCTGGCTGCTGTTCAGTGTCAGTTTGCTGTTATTCATCATCCGTCTCCAACTCCATGCGTGCTTTCCTTGCCGTTTCCCCGATACAGGTGCGTTTGGCACCTTCAGGCCGTTGCGTAGCGCTGCTATTGAGGCTGCTATTTTCGCAGCCTTTGAGCGCGGCTTGGTTTCCCACAGCCGGCTGCAGGAGAGAGAGCCAGGAAGCCGGTTTCTGGCGTGCGAGCTTCGGGTGGGAGTGAGGCTTTGCTTTCTAATTTTTGCTGAAAAACAGTCCAGCATGTTGCCATTTTGCCAGGAATCTGTGGGGCATATTCAGTCGGTTTGCATCGCTTTTATAAGTCAAATGACACCACTAAAGGCAACATTATAGCAGCCGTCATATTGGTTAGAACAATAGAAGCTTCGGGAGCGGGGGAGCAAGAGAGGCCGGAATGTAGGTTTCCTAAATGCTTACTGCTCTATAGACGTATGTACGGCGTCCGCCGAGCCTGAAGGTCTAATGTTCTAACCTAAGTGCATACTGCTATAGTTTTGTAAAAAATAAAACTTCTATAGCGATTTTCCCCAACAAATCCCCTGGCAAGATATAGCAGTAGTCATCTTGGTTAGGACAATAGGAGCTTCGGGAGCAAGGGAGCCGGGGAGGAAGAGAGGCCGGAATGTAGGTTTCCTAAATGCTTACTGCTATATAGACGTAGGGCAGGCATCCCGCCCCCCCTGAAGGTCTAATGTCCTAATCTAAGTGGCTACTGCTATAAATAGTCTTGTTCCGCACGGCGAAACTCCCTTCATGGCAGGGGCTTTAATCCACAATCTAACATCTAAAATCCCAAATTGGTATTATAGCAGCAGTCATATTGGTTAGAACAATAGAAGCTTCGGGAGCGGGGGAGCAAGGGAGGCCGGAATGTAGGTTTCCTAAATGCTTACTGCTATATAGACGTATGTACGGCGTCCGCCGAGCCTGAAGGTCTAATGTTCTAACCTAAGTGCATAGTGCTATAGCGGCAGCTGGCCTTAATAAGGCATTTGGTAAAAGTGCCGCAACTTGCTTTGAAATCCGAAAAAAAGCCTCTGCCTTTGCAGGCAGAGGGTATCAATCAGGGTGCATCTGTTCCGAGTATTCGCGTTTTGAGGTTCGACCTCCGGAAAGTTCGCGGCAAAATTCCACCGCACCACCAGACGAAAGCTGATTTTTTTCAGGGCTTGAGCACAGCCTGCTGAGAAACGGCCACCATTCCCTGACCATTCCCCATCTCCGTTAATATCAAGAGTGTTTTGTTTGGGAGGCAAATAACCTACAATTATTGTAGAGTGACGCTTTGCTCTCCCACTTCCCGGTCCCCGCCCGACTGCTATGCAAAAACGAAGCAATCGGAAATGTTCTAACTCACCGGCGAGGTTTGCTCACCATCACCAAGCTAGTGGGCACATAAGTCGGGCGCTCGCCGTGGAAAAAGGCTGTGCTCGGAAGCTTTTCAACTTGAGCGCCAACTTTCAGCAGCCAGGTGCGGAAGGAATCGCACTTGTGGTCATCCCGGAAAAACCGGCAGTGGCACAAAACGGACACTAGCCGCCCGTTCGGGCGCAAGCACTCGTAGGCGTGGCGGATGTGAACGCTGTCTAAGCCGCCAGAAAACGGGGGATTCATCACAATGCGGTCGTAGCGAGTTTCGTGTTGCAGGAAGTCGTTCCCGACGATCTTGTAGCCTTTGAGTGCGAGAATTTCCCGCAGGGGGGGTTGGGACTCGATCACCTCCAGGTCGATGCCGCCGGTTTCACTGAGGGCGTCGGCGATGTTCCCTTTGCCGGCAGAGGGTTCCAGGACTTTCTGCCCGCTGCGAACCCCAGCCAGTTCAATTATTCGCTGGATGACCGGCTGCGGGGTGGGGTAATAGTCGGGGAGCTTCAGTATGGCGATTTCCTCTTCTAAGGCGCGGATATCCGCTTCTACATCCGGCGAAGGAGGTTGCCTGCTTGAACTGTCGGTGTTGGAGCGGTACTGTGTGCTCCAAGATGGGTTGGAGCGAATGTTTCTCGGTTTTGACCGGCTCTGCATAAGAAAAAAACTTTTACTCTGTGATATTCTCATTCTCTCAGGTCGCGCCGGCTGCCACGGGGAAGCGATCGCATCTTTTTAATATCTGGCATGACAGCGGTCAAAAACCGGAGGGCACGGGGGCCTGCCCCTACGGCTATAAAGCTATAGCGGGTTGCGCCTGCGTGAGGTACAATTTTTAAAACGCGCTTTGACGCTTATGAAACCTTACTCGCTTAATTTACGGCCAAAAATAGTATCAATATATACAACTCGGGAAGGCTAAATTTGGCCAGTAGCTCAACGCTTTAAAAGTGGCCAAGAGTTGTGTACAAAAACTCGTGAAAGTCTACTAACAGCAGCAAATGCGAGAACCACGACCATCAGGAGGTGGGAGACCTTCCAAATTGGCCAACCACCTAGAACTGGTTAAAGAACTGATAGACCATAAAAATGATAGCTTATGAAAAGAGTTATGTGCGAAAATCAAAGTTATAACCGGAATGACTGTAAGAAGTAATAGCTTGTTTACTTCCTAAAACAGCACAACATAGCACATAAAAAAAGCTCGCACCAAATTTAAAAATTAGCGAATGCAGCATTTAATATTTATATATTGGCAAATTATCACTGACTGCCCGGTAGAAACCTGAGTTTTTTTTGATGAGAGCGGTCTGCTCCCAGCGATGACAAAAGTGTATGCTTGGTCGATGAAAGGTCAAGTAACCATTGGCATAACGCCTTTAAAAAGAGGAGAAAATCTCACTTTAATAGGAGCCCTCGCAAAAAAAAGGAGTCTTAGGAAATTTTACAGTTAATGGGGGCACAACAGGAAATGTCTTTAAAGTATATGTTAAGAAAGTTTTAGTCCCTTCTTTGTGGCCCGGTGGGAGTGTGGTCATGGAGAATCTGCCCCCACATTAAGTAGAAGGAGTATCGGACATGTGTCGGCTGCTGGGGCCAAGGTAATTTATTTATCTCCGTATTCTCCAGACTTTAATCCAATTGAAAACCTAGGGTCAAAATTAAAAGAATATCTTCGCTCAGTTGGAGTTCGGACTCGTGAAGCCTTGGAAGTGGCTATTAAGAAAGGATTAGACATGATTACTTTAAAAGACCTTGAAAGCGGGTTTACCCATTGTTCCTACTGTACCTCACCCGACTGAAAACCGCTATATAAAGCTAGAATTTCTCTTCTCCCATCCAAATAAAGCCGGTTTCTGGTATTCCTTGACCTGCTGCTAGTGCGCAGCCTTCGTCCCTGGCCTGCTCCTTGCGGTGTATGTCTCTGGGGGGTTGCGAAAGTTTTTATTTTGTGGTAATGGCACCGGCTGCCACTAGGGGTGAAGTGAGTGCCGGTGAATTCTCTGCAACAGTTGGTAAACTGGAGCGAGCCGGCGACAGGTGAGACTCTATGGAAATTGCCACACCGGCAGGTTTCACAACCGGGTATTTGCCGCCGCTCGTCCCACACTTCCCCGAAGCCGGGAGCGGTCAGGAAGAGACAGTCGGTTTGTGCCGGTTAAAAGTCGCCAGATTGCCTGAGAGCGGACTCTTGCAGACGTGCCGGTGTGGGGATTGCTTCTCCCGCGCCGGCAGTGGGGTGTGGGGTTTTCCAGGCCACCATATCCCTAACTTCAAGATTTTTTCCGCATCTGCCCAACTAAGTGAACAATTTCTGGTAAAATAAGCTTCTCAACCGCCAATTTAACCGCCCCCGTCGAACCGGGAATCGAAAACACTAACTTATCGCCATAAACACCGGCAATCGCTCTCGAAGACATCGCCCGCGTTCCGATTTCCTGATAGCTCAGCCAGCGAAACAGCTCGCCAAATCCGGGCAGCGTCTTGGACAGCAACCCCGCAATCGCTTCATAAGTGGTATCTCGCGGCGAAATGCCGGTGCCGCCATTAAAAATCAAAACATCCAAATCACCCCGCTCGCCCAGTTCGCCCAGCAGCGTTTGGATTGCCGCCGGCTCGTCCTTAAGAATGGTGTGCGCTCCCACACCGTGACCCGCCTCAAGGAGTAACTCCTGAATCAGCCGGCCACTTTTGTCTGTTTCAAGGGAGCGCGTATCACTAACAGTAATGACAGCGCAATTCACTGTCATTTTCTCTGGATCGGGGTGAGGGAGTTGCACCATTGTCTTAACAGCAGCTATTCTAACCTTAGAGGTGGGTTATATATCGTTTATTACTGGGATGAAGTAGGCTCCAGAAACCCGGTTTCTTTAAGAAACCGGGTTTCTCAGCACCTCACTAATATGAGAGAGGCTATAAAAAAAGTGAGGGCTGCCAGAAATCGGGTTTCTTGCAGAGAAACCCGGTTTCTCAGCTCCCACAGCTATTCTAACTTTACGGTATTGTGAATTTGAATTGAATGAGTGGGGGGGTATACCAAGAACTTTACATCCCCCTTGTCCCCCCTCTGCGCGGTTCGGAGAGGGGGCTGGGGTGTGAGGTTTTCAACTCAAGTGCAGGAATATACGCCCCCTGAACTGCCCGCCCTAGCTGGCCATTAATTTCGCCAAGCCATCAAGCCTTCTTGAAGTCCAAGCCATTTTGTTCAGCGTAGCGCTCCATGAAACGCATAAACCTGTCCCACTGATCGGGGGATTTGATCGAGTAAATCGCTTCTATTGCCGACGGCTTGCCATTAATAAATTTGGCGTTAACCTCCCGCGTGGAGAGTTCCCCTTCCTCATCAATCATGTACATGCCCGTGATGTTTTGCGTGCTCTCCTGGCTGAGAGCGTTGGGATTCTCAAAATAAAACGTGGCTCTGCCATTGCTGCCATCGCGAGAGCGAGTGAGGCGCACATCGGGCACCACTTCCTCATTGATCCCTCTGGAAAACTGAATGTTGGCCATAAGTCCGCAATTAAACCTATAGGGTGGGCGAGTGACTCTATTCCTATCATAAAGCCGGAAGGGCACCCGCAACTGGGGTGCCCTCACCGGCACGCGCCTTTGGGGGTATGGGGCATGGGGCAATGGGGGCATGGGCCATTGGGCATGGGCCATTGGGCATGGGACATGGGCCATTGTGAATTTCCCCCGCTCCCCTACCCTGTGAAAATTATTTTTCAAGGAACCGCCAAGACGCGCCTGTTCGCCAAGGAAAGAGAAGAGAGAGGCTTTCACCAATGATTTAAGAATGATTTCCGGCTGATTTATAAAAGAAAGTAAAGTTATCAGCAACCTGCTTCCTTCTGGTGGACGAGCCGGAAAACTCAACTTGAGTACAGAAGAAACCCGGTTTCTGGCAGATCCGGTTTTGAATAATTACTTTATATAACGGTTATCAGTTGGATGAACTATGGGTCAGAAACCCGGTTTCTTTAAGAAACCGGGCTTTCAGTACCTCACTAATATGAGGGACGCTAGAAACCCGATTTTAGAACTGCTATAGCAGTATGCACTTAGGTTAAAACATTAGACCTTAAGGGCAGCCAGACGCTGGCCTACGTCTATATCCCAGTAGTAATATGGGTTAGGACAATAGGAGCCGGAGTGCGGGGGTGCAAAAGAGGCCGAAATGTACGAACCTCAGTGCCTACTGCTATATACTGTTCCTACCGGCTCGGATACTAACTGTCAAAAACCGGCAAAGTAGTATTGGGGTTGAGGATATAAGGAGAGTAAATCACCGGCGCTTTGCCTGTGGCAACCAGCGCCTGGTAGATAATCGCCGCTACCTCAGCGCGGGTGATATCTCGCATGGGGTTGAGCTTATCCACCACGGGATAGTTAACAGCGAGGCGCTTTTCAGTAGCCGTGGCGACTTCATCTGTGGCGTAGCTGGGAATCTCGGCTCGGTCGGTGTATTTTTGCAGCGAATTGGGATTGCCGCCGGTCAGCCCCAAACCACTCACCAAAGATACAATCGCCTGCACGCGGGTTAGGTTATTATTGGGGCGAAAGGTTCCATCTGGATATCCGGAGAGAAAACCCATCCGGCTCGCCTGCTCAATCGCCGATTTCGCCCAAAAATCAGCTGCCACATCTTTGAATTTGACGGCCTCTTTTTTGGGAGGCAGCTGGAAGGTTTTGACAATCAGTGCCGCATACTGGGCGCGGGTGAGGCTGGCTTCTGGCTTGTAGGTGCCGTCGGGAAAGCCCACGATCAGTCCTTTTGTGACCATGCCTTCGATAAAGGCTTGCGCCCAGTGACCGGCTATGTCTTTCAAGCCGGTGGGTGACGGTGCGGGTGCCGGTGCCGGTGCCGGTGCCGGTGACGGTGCGGGTGCCGGTGCGGGAGTAGGTGCGGGTGCCGGTGCGGGAGTAGGTGCGGGTGCCGGTGCGGGTGACGGCACTTCATTGATGACAAAATCCACCGCACCTTTGACTCGCGTTGGATTGAGCTGATTGCCCACAGAAACCAGCAGGTTCGAGGAGGCGTTTTCTAAATCGTACTGGCCATTGTCCCGCAGGATATTGCCGCCGGCGTCTTGGCGAGATCCCAAATCCGGTAGGGCTTTAACTGTGACAGTCAGCCCATTTTGGGTGTTTTTCTCAATCAGATTCCGGCGCAGCACGGGTCGCCCTTCGCCATTGACAACAATGCCGGTGCGATTTTCGGTTATTTGGCTGTCCATAATCAGGGGTGCGGCACGGTCGCTAATGGCAATGCCGTAACCCGTTTTTTTAAAGACGTTGCGCCGCACTTCTCCTTTGGCGTTGCGCACGAAGGTGATGCCGTTGCCGGCGTTTTGGAGAAAGACGCTATCCACAATCGCCGGCTGGGCTGTGCCGGTGGCGTAAATCCCTTCGCGGGCGCTATTGGTGAAGGTGCTGTTGGCTATTGTCGGTGCTGTGGATTCTACCCAAACACCTGTGCCGCGAGAGGCGCGGTTGGTAACGGTAACGCCCCGCAGTTGGGCTTGATTTTCTAGCAGAATTGTGATATTTTGGCTAGCAAAGGTGGGGCTGATATATTCGCCGCTGCCTTCTATTAAGATGTCGCTACCTTTTTTGGTTTCGCTCCCCAGAACGGTAACTCCAGCGGGAACAGTGAGGGGAAAGACTTCCCCACCGGCAGCGCTGTAAGTGCCCGCAGCTAGCTGAATTGTGGTGCCGGCTGTGGCTTGTTTGAGGGCTTTGGTGAGAGTTTTGAAAGGCGCAGACTGGGTGCCGGCTGCGGAGTCGCTTCCGCCGGCTGGGCTGACATACAGGGTGGGCATAATTTGGCGCTCGTTTCTAATCGGCAGAATCTCTCCCGTTGAGGCGACAAATCTAGGGAGGTGATGTTAGAGGCGCTGCACCAGATCGTGGGGAAATCTGTTGGCTCGGCATTGGGGTGGGGCATTGATAGCGGTTCTCCGTTGGATGAACTGCGTCTCAGAAACCCGGTTTCTTAAAGAAACCGGGTTTCTCAGTCCCTCACTAATATGAGAACCGCTATAGGTTGGGGATCGCCCATAAGGGATGCTCCTCCGATGCCGGTGTCTCCTCAACTGTCTTTCGATTTCTGGCCTTTTCTCTGCCGGTCAGGGAAAATTGCTGCTGGGCGCTGGGCGCTCGCACCCTCGCACCCTCGCACCCTCGCACCCTCGCACCCTCGCACCCTCGCACTGGACAGTCCTCCGCCAGCCGTCTGTGCCCCCGCCGGCTATGAAAAAATCATCCAAACGGAAAATATAATATGGGGGGCAAAAGATACGGGTTTTAGAGCCCCTTATTAAGGATACTGCTGGCAAATCCGTAAGGTCAATAGCCGATAATTAATTCTTCTGCCCCTCTTTCTCTTCCTTCTTGGCGCTCTTGGCGTCTTGGCGGTTCAATACTAAACCCACATCAATTCGCCCGCAGTCTCATCTGGTTTTTAGGTGTTTGAGCAGCTGAGCGTCTCCCGGTTGCGGTTGCGGCAGCCTCGGTGCGCTTGAGGGCTGGCTTGCCGGTGGGGGAGCGGGTGCCGGTTCGTTGCTCCGTGCGGAACTGGGATTGAAGAGCCTGGCGAGAGCACTGACGAGGGCATCCCGCTGGGCTCGATTCAGCCGGCTGATGGCCGCTTTGTCGCTTTCCATTGGGTTTTCTTGCAAAACTTCTCGCCCCGGATACAGCGCCTTGTCCATCAGTTCATTGGCGTCGAGATAGTCAGCCAGGGTGAGTTTCCAGTCCAGCCGGTAGGAAGCAGGACGCCCTTTGACGTAGATGTGATAGCGGATCAAGCGACTGGCTAGGGTATTTTCCGGATCGACTTTTCCTGTCTCCCGGAGCGCATAGCTGTTTTCTCGCGGCAAATCGGGGAGGACTTGGTAAAGTTGCGCCGCTGCTTCGGCCACCTTGACTCGCTGGGCAAAAGCCGGCTGCGCTCCCAGGTGGGACTCGATGGCTGGAATCCGCACCCCGAAGTTTCCTGTTTCTTTAACCCCTGGTGCGAAAACCGCAAGACACATGCCGGCCAGGGCGATGGCGGCAAACAGGACTTTTCGCCGCACCTCGGGAGTTCCCAGCAGCAGCCCGGTTCTGATTCCCTTGTGAAACCGCTGTCGCCATCGGTTGTTCATGACTTTCTTTATCACTTCACCGCTTTTATGTCAACACCACCCAGCTAGAATTTCTGGTCGAGAGCCGCAGGAACACCCTACGGCTCCGGGGAGGGTGGGGAAAGGGGCACAGGTGTGGGGGGAGTTCCGCGCTGCGGAACTCCACCCTAGATCCTAGCTTCTAACCTCTAGCCCCTGCTCTTTAACTCGTCATCGCCGATAATTTGCGGCTGGATCAGCTCATCCGACATTTCAATAATGGCCCGCAGCACCGGCTTCATCGTCGGGTCGTCGGGACTGTCAAAGTCTTCGTACCGGCGGCGCTTGGCGCGATTGGCCACCTGCACGGTAATCCGGTAGCGATTGGAAGCGGTACCGATCAATTCTTCAGCCCGCCGCATCAGATGGGTAGTATCTAGGTTAAAACGCTTGTGCATAACTATTTTTGCTTATGTGTGCCCCTTTTAGTTTATCAAGTGTGTCGAGCCCGATTTTAGACCGGCCCGCGACTCTCCTGTTGGCAATCTGTAATTTGGGGCGCAGAGGAGTCCGGAAGGGGAAGTTCCGGCAAATTGTGTAGATTTTTATAGTTGAATAAAGATTTGAAAAGGATACAATGGTGCGTTGCAGCCCGATTCAGAAAGTTAAAGGTGTTGAAATTCTTCTGGTGCGCTCATGCAGACACTTGCGAGTCCAGTTTACAAACCGTTACAGAAAGCCTGTTACCGTCCCCTGAAGATTGTGGCCCTGGGGGACAGTATAGTTTACGGATACGGAGATCCGGAAGGAGGGGGCTGGGTAGAGCGGCTGCGGCGCAGCTGGATGTTGCCCGACAGCGCCGGTCACATAGTTTACAATCTGGGAGTGCGCGGCGATCGCGTCCGTCAAGTCGCAGACCGGCTGGAAATCGAGTTCCGGCACAGGGGGGAGCTGCGCAACCGGTTCCCGGATGCCATAATTCTGTCCGTGGGGGTGAATGATTCGGCCAGGATTGGCCGGCATCCCGGACGAAACTATACGGATTTTGAAACCTTCCAAGCCGATCTAGCTGGGTTGCTAGACCTGTCGCAGGGGCTGTGTCCGGTGCTGTTTGTGGGGATGGTGCCGGTGGATGAAGCCCGGATGCCCTTTTTAGACTGTTTTTACTACAGTCACGCCGAGCAGTATCGCTACAAAGAAGCCACGAGAGTGGCCTGCAGCGAGCGGCAGATTCCCTATCTGGATATCTTTGAGCTGTGGCTGGCTCACAGTGCCGAATGGCGGCGAGCGCGACTGTGCGCTGACGGGCTGCACCCCAACGTGGCGGGATATCAAACTATACTTCAAGATGTGCTCAGCTGGGAGCCGCTTGCTCAAATGGCAGCAGGCAAGCCAGAATTAGCTATTAGCTATTAGCTATTAACCCCAGCATTCCTGTGCGCTTTTCTGCGCGCGCGTGCTGAGCGAGCGGTAGCGCGAACAACCCCGATGGGTGAGACTGGATGATAGAAGTTGAGCATTTAAGCAAAAGCTACGGCTCGACACCGGCAATAATCGATGTCACCTTTGCCGTAGAGCCTGGAGAAATTCTGGGCTTCCTCGGTCCCAACGGGGCGGGGAAAACCACAACGATGCGGATTTTGGCGGGGTATTTGCCCGCGACGAGCGGCACCGCCCGGGTGGCCGGCTTCGATGTCCACGAAAATTCAATGGCGGTGCGGCAGCGGATAGGCTACCTGCCCGAAACGCCACCACTCTATCCGGAAATGACGGTAGAGGGATTCCTGCACTTCGTGGCTAGGCTGAAGCGGGTGCCTGCAGGCGATCGTCCCGATCGCGTGGAGTACGCCCTCAAGCGCTGCAACCTGCTAGAAAAGCGGCAAGTCTTGATTCGCAAGCTTTCTAAAGGGTTCCGGCAGCGAGTCGGCATCGCCCAGGCGATTGTCCACGACCCGCCGGCGATCATTCTCGACGAGCCCACCACCGGCCTCGATCCGCGCCAAATTATCGACGCCCGCAATTTGATCAAGAGCTTGGCCGGGGATCACACCATTATCCTGTCCACCCATATTTTGCCGGAAGTCAGCATGACCTGCAGCCGGGTGGTAATTATCAATCAGGGCCGCGTGGTGGCCACCGATACGCCGGCAAACCTGATGGCTCAGCTGGCGAGCGGTTCGCGCTACGAGCTGGAGGTGGATGGGGACGCTGCTGTTGCCCTGCAGCTGCTGGAAAAAGTGCCCGGAGTGATATCGGTTGAGCTGATGCCGGCAGACAACCTGCCGGAAAATCGCCACCTGCTGCGGCTGACCGCCGGGCCAACAGCAGCACCGGCACCGGAGATTGTCGCGGCTTTAGTGTCAGCGGGGCTCGGCTTGTACCAAATGAGGCCGGTGCAAGCTAGCCTCGAAGATGTATTTTTAGAAGTGACTACGGAGGAAAAGACACTCGCACTCGAAAAGGCGAGTGGCTTTCAGCTGGAAACAGCACCGGCACCGGAAATTGCCAGTGGCGAACAGCAGGAAAAGACGCCGGCACCCGAACTTGCCAGTGGCGAAGACCAGGAAAAGACACCGGCACCCGAAATTGTCAGTGGCGAAGCATCTCAAAAGACACCGGCACCCGAGTCTGTGAGTGGGGATATCTCTGAAAAAACACCGTCACCCGAGTCTGTGAGTGGCTTTCAGGAAGAAGAGATAAAAGAGGTAGGGACTAGCAGCGCCGCGACCCCAGAGGAAAATCCGTTTCAAATCGATGAAGAACCTTTAGAGAGCGCGCCCACCTGGGTGGGAGTAAACGACCTAATGCCAGTGTGTGAAGATGTGGATGTGGAGTCAGACCTGTGGGCGAGCGATGATGTGAAGGATGAAAGTCAGAAAAAATCTCACAATAATTAATAGATGTAGCGAGGTGGGGATGCGGGGTGAATTAATTTTGCCCGAGCCCATTTATCAACCACTCGGAGGGCTTCTATGAAAGTGATCGTGGGAAATATTATGGCCATCTATCGCAAAGAGTTGCAGGGGTATTTTGTCTCCCCTCTGGCGTATGCGATAGCCGGCGTGTTTTGGCTGCTAGCCGGCTTCTTTTTTGTGGCCCTCCTGCTGGGGCCTGAAGGCGCGATCGCCCAAGCGGCTTTCAGAGACGAGCAGATAAAACAGATGGGGATATCTGTCCCGCCGGTGGATGTGCCCTACCAATTCGTGCAGCTGTTCTTGCAGTTGATGGGTTCGCTTTCCCTGTTCGTGCTGCCGGTGCTGTCGATGGGGCTGTATGCTGAGGAGCGCAAGCGCGGCACACTAGAGCTGCTGGCGACCTCACCGATTACCAACTGGGCAGTTGCCACCGGCAAACTGTTGGGCGTGCTGACTTTTTTTACCACGATAGTGGTGCCCCTGCTCGCCTGCGAGCTGATTGCCCTCAGCGCTTCCACACCCCCGATGCCCCCAGCCGTACCGCTGTTGGCGCATCTGGGATTGGTCCTGCTGGCAGCCAGTATTCTATCTTTAGGGATGTTTATCTCCTCTCTGACAGACAGCACCATTCTGGCGGCGGTTCTCACCTTCGCCCTAGTTTTGTTCCTGTGGGTAATCGATTTGCTGGCCAACAGTATAAGTGGGCCAGTTGGGGAAGCCTTGGCGCATTTATCGCTGCTCAAGCACTACAGCAACTTGGTTCAAGGGGTGATAGATAGCAGCAGTTTGATTGTGTTTGCGAGTTATATTGCTCTGGGAGTCTTTCTAACGGCTCAATCTGTTGAAACGTTGCGCTACCAGCAGTCTTAGGAAAGAAAAAGCAAAAAGGAAGAAGCTCAAAAAAGCCTCTGCCATTTTGAAGTTTGATTTTGCCCCAGAAAAGAAGGCTGAACAGAAAATAAAGGGAGCATAAAAACGCATTGCCCCTCACACAGCCCGGTAAGGAAAGGGGGAGCAATATCTCCCGATAGATTGCCCTCCTGACCTTGCAGACCCTCAAGCGCGCCCATATCGGGATGCGTGACTGAGGGGTGGGGAGGAAGGTGGTTGGGTCGCTAAACCGAATTTGATATAAGTGATTTATATTAGAGCTAAAAGCTAAAAGCTAAGAAGTCAAAACAAAAACATAGCATCTAAAGGCTAAAATTGTACCAGCTAAAATGAAGACAGTCAAGATCGAAGACAAGCAGCCGAGACAGGCTTGGAAATATGCGTTTTGGCTAAGTCCGTGCTTAATAGTGATGGGCTTAACAGCAGGGGTGATCTCGGGCACCTGGGTGCCGGTGCCGGCAGGGCTGCTGCTGGCGGGGACGGCGATCCTGGGGCTGTGGGTGCTGGTGGAAGGCAGTGCCATACAGGGGTTTTTGAACCGGCGCTCAACACAAGCCAACACTAATGCCCTAGCCGCCATCCTGTCAGTGCTGGTGATTCTGGGCCTGATTAATTTTATGGCCACTCGCTATCCGCTGCGAGTGGACTTAACGGAAAACCAGCAGTTTACTTTGGCCCGCCAAACACAGCAGCTGGTGCGCAATTTAAAGGAGCCGCTAAAGGTTAGGGTGTTCGACCGCGCAGAGAATCCCTCAGATCGGGCATTGCTGGAAAATTACCGCCGGCAGGGGGGGTTCAAGTTCAGCTTTGAGTATATCGATCCCCAAGAAGAGCCGGCGCTGGCGCGAAATTTTGGCGTCAGCCGTTTTGGGGAAGTGCATCTGGAATCTGGAAAGCGGCGGAAGTTTCTCCTGAGCGTAGACGAGCGCAGTCGCCTGACCGAACTGAAACTGACCAATGGCATTGCGCAACTGCTCAGCGATCGTCAAGCCAAAGTTTACTTCCTGCAAGGTCACGGAGAGCGATCCCTGAAAGCCGGGAAAGGCGGACTCTCCTCCGCTGTCGCCGCCTTGGAGAACAAAAACTTTATCAGTGAGCCGCTGAATCTGGCCGAGCGCTCGGAAGTGCCGGCGGATGCCGCTGTCGTGGTGATTGCGGGGCCCAAACGGGCCCTGTTTGAGGGCGAGGTAAAAGCCTTGAGGGACTATCTCAACCGGGGTGGCAGCCTGCTGGTGATGCTGGACCCCACTTCTGACGCCAAATTGGACAGCCTGCTGGCAGAATGGGGGGTGAAGCTGGACAATCGCTTGGCGATCGACGCTTCCGGTCAGGGACAGTTAGTGGGTCTCGGGCCGGCTATACCCCTGATCGCGAATTATGGGGATCACCCGATCGCCGCAGATTTTCAGGGAGGCTACTCGTTCTATCCCGGAGCGCGACCGCTTGAAACTAAGCCGGTGCCGGGAATTCAGGAAACGCCCCTGCTGATTACCAATGAGCGGAGTTGGGGAGAGAGCAACCCCCAGAAGCAGCCACTAAAGTTCAACCCGGAAACCGACCGCAAAGGTCCGCTGCTGTTGGGCGTGGCCCTGAATCGCACGGCGGCTAAATCCGCCGCAGAGCAGGCTAAGGACACTCCGCTGCCCATTCCCGCACCGCCGCCCATTCCCGCACCGCCGCCAGAAGACGGTGAGAAGCCCAAGGCGGAAGCCTCTCCGTCGCCGGCGGCCACTCCGCCGGCTTCCCCGGGCCAAAAGCCGGCTCAGACTGGCCAAGAAGCGCGCATGGTCGTGCTGGGCAATTCTGAGTTTGCCACGGATGGCATATTTGAGCAGCAGTTAAATGGGGATGTTTTCCTCAATTCCGTCAGCTGGCTGAGCAAGCTGGACGGGCTGACCCTTTCCATCCGCCCCAAACAACCCACTGACCGGCGCATCAACATAACACCAGAGCAACGGTTGCTGTTGAGTTTGATGGCTGTGGGGGTTTTGCCCGCCATCGGGCTGGGGTCCGCAGGGGTTCTCTGGTGGAGCCGGCGCTAAGATCGGGGCTCCGGGAGCCGGCGCTCCGGAAGTGAGTCCACTCTACTTCCCACCCCGCGCTCCCATCGCCCCACCACCGGCACCACGCGGGACAGCGGTCAGCCTGCCAGCTTTCAGGTTAAGTTTAGTTATGTCCATCGGGAGCATCCCGATTGTGCAAAGAAGCCCATATTAATGCGACAATGATTTCAGCAGGGGGTGGGAGGAGACGATGTTTGGCCTGCGAATCTTTGGAAACGGGATTGAAACCAGATATTGAGCCCCCCGCCCCCCCCTAACAAAGGGGGGACGCCAGGGAAAGACGCTCACCCCGGGTAGGGGCCAGCCCTCGCGCCTCCCAAAGGGGAGAAGGACGCGCAAGGCTTACAACGCTTGCGAACGGCACTCCGAGCGCATTAAAACTGCTATATCTTCCGGCAGCAAAGCATATCTATCAACCCGCCCCTACACTTCATAACAAAACTCTCTGTCCAGCGCGCTCCTAGTCGCTCTGCAGGACTAAAAACTTATTCCTCAATAATCTCATCTCTCACCATGAAGTTGCAGCGGTCTACTCTAATTTTGATGCTTTTGGCGTCGCTCGCTGGTGGGTTTGTTTACGTTTATGAAATTCAGGGCGCTCCTGAGCGGGAAGCTGCCAAGGCAAAACAGCAGCAAATCTTTTCCTTTAAGGAGCAGGACGTGCAATCTCTGACGGTGAAAACCCCGAACGAAATGCTGGCGTTTGAAAGGGGCACTCAGGAGAAGCAGCAAACGCCGGGGGAGCCCCGCTGGCTGGTAAAAGTTCTCAATTCGGCACCGGCAGGGCAGCCGGCAGCCTGCAAAGCACCAGCTTCCGGGCAGACTGCAGCAACCTGCCAAGCACCGCCACCCCCGCCACCGCCGCCCCCCTCCGCCTCAGCGAAACCGCCAGAAAAACCGGCAGCTTCCCCAAAACCGGCAGCCACTGCTTCCCCCTCCGGTTCCGCGAAACCGGCTGAAAAACAAGCCAAGGGTTCCGAGACTCCAGGAGTTCCGGCTTCTGAGGCACCGGTGGCATTTTTGCTGAATCTGCTCGCCACCGGCAAAAGCGACCGCACCCTGGTGATGACTGACCCCGCCAACCAGCGCAAAGAATACGGTTTGGATGAGCCGGTGGCGACGCTAGAAGTGAAGCTGAACAATCAGCAAAGCCATCGCTTGCTTTTGGGCAAGCCTGATTTTAACGGCACTTTTCTGTACGCTCAAGCTGACCCGCCGGCAGACCCATCTGAGGCTCTTGAGGTGCTTTTGGTGTCTCCGGACTTTCAAAATGCTGTCAGTCGCCCCCTGTCTGAATGGAAAAGCTCCGAGAAGAATCCTACTAAGCCGTCTGAGAGCAGTTCTAAGGACAAGGACTCTAAGACGCCTCCTAAGGGAACTGGGGGGAGTTCTGACAAACCCGCGCCTAAAGCGCCTAAGTAGCAACTGCCTAGCCTGAGGGAAGGAAAACCGGCTTTCCGATTTTTAGAAAGCCGGCATCCTCAAGACTGCAAATACAGTGCCAGTCCTGCCGGTGTCGGGGACAGGCAGCGGAAATTGTCCCTTTTAGCAGAACAAAAGTTTTCCCCCTCACAGAGCCTACTATAGCAGTAGCCACTTAGGTTCGTACATTTCGGCCTCTTTTGCACCTCCGCACTCCGGCTCCTATTGTCCTAACCCATATTACTACTGGGATATAGACGTAGGTACGGCGTCCGCCGGGCCTGAAGGTCTAATGTTTTAACCTAAGTGCATACTGCTATAAAACAGTAAAATTGGTAACATAGTTCGGAAGCGAGCGGGTGATTTTTAGTTGAGATGAGAGTTGCAATGAGAGTTGCGATAAGAGTTGCGATGAGAAGACCGGCATCTTGCCTGTCCTCGCCCCACGAGAAAGTTTTTCTGCCTTGGTGAGAGGCTCCCGAAACGCAACGAGCGCGCCGGAGGGGAAAATTCCGCCGGCGCTCCGATATGAAACAATTAATTTGCAATAATAATTTATATTATAGCAGCAGTCATATTGGTTATGACACTGATGGCCCAATATGACTGCTGCTATATATAGACGTAGGTACGGCGTCCGCCTGCCCTGAAGGTCTAATGTTCTAACCTAAGTGCATACTGCTATATCCCTCTTTTATCAAACAAGGGTGAAAGCCTGATCTGTCGTTGCATGAAATGGCGCAAATTCGTCAAATTGCCTCAAAATGACAGAAGAGGGATATCAGAGCTTAGGGGCGGGTTTATCGGTGTTGTAGCTGTGTGGCACAGGTTGTGGGTGAACCCGCCCCTACATCATGTTAAACCCCTTGTCTTAACCTAAGTGCCTACTGCTATATCTCGCTAGCATAACTTCCTGGAAAAGCAATCAGGAGGCTCTGCCCCATTCAACAGAAAAGCAGATTAAAAGCCTAATATAGCAGCAGTCATATTGGTTAGAACAATAGAAGCTTCGGGAGCGGGGGAGTAAGGGAGGCCGGAATGTAGGTTTCCTAAATGCTTACTGCTATATAGACGTAGGGCAGGCGTCCCGCCCCCCCTGAAGGTCTAATGTTCTAACCTAAGTGCATACTGCGATAGCTTATCGCGACCGTCCCCGTTCTGGCGTCCGTGTCGTGCCGGCTTTCCGGGATGGTGGGCGAAGCGCTGCCAATCCAAACGCCACCGCATGCTTTTCCTTTCGTTTGCCCGCGCGCCCGCGCACTGCGCCACCGGCCTTGTCGGTCCGGCACCCCTCCAAAGGGCTCGGGGCTCTCCCACCGCCGGCTCACATTACGTCCGGCTAATTCATTGCAATTGGGATTCACAGAGATGGCGGGAGACGGAAAGAAAAGGAAAAAAAAAATTATAGCACTAGCCACTTAGGTTAGGACGTAGGACAGGCGTTCCCTCCGATAGCGAAGCGGGATGCGACAGCCTCCTTCCCAGAAACCTTGAGGGCACGGAGGGAACGCCTGCCCTATGCCTGTACTTCGTATCGAGCGTGTCCTAAACTGACTGTCTATTGGTATAAAAGTAACTAACCGGAATTGCTGCCAGAGCGTCAGTGAGGTATAGCAGTAGCCAGTTAGGTTAGGACATTAGATCGAGAGGGCGCGGAAGGAACGCCTGTCCTACGCCTTTTATCCCTAGGCCACGGATGTCCTAATCAATATGACTGCTGCGATAAAATCTCAGCGCGCGCTTTAATTCTTATCCGGGCTGCCAAAACTGAAGCCCTCTGTGCGGGCGGCTTTGACCGAGCCTTTGGATTTAACCCACAGGAGTTACCCAATCTAAAATTTAAAATCTAAAATCGCCACGCCTGCCTAAGCCCTTGGGAGGTGCGGAGATCGGGTGAGATTGCTCTTGTACTTGCGCCGGCAACGCGGTTATCTTGCAGGAAGAGGTTCCATATTCACTCGGGTGCCGAGACGCAGGAATGAGGGATGGCTGGCAAGAATGTTGCGGGACGGTTACAAAAATTGATTGTTGCCTATTCAGCACTGGGGATTTTGGCCACCGGCACCCTCGTTGCTGTGGTGAGCGCGGTGCCGGTGTATCACCATCTCAGACAAAACGAGGAGAGAAATCTGCTGTTAGCCGTCAGAACTAAAACCCTGGCGGTTGAGGAATACCTGAGGCGAACCAAAGACATCGCCCAGCAGATCGCCAGCCGCACCGAACTCCGCAACCACCTGGAGGCGTACAGCCAAAAGAAGCTCAGCCTCAAGCAATTGGTGTATTTTAGCTTGCCCAAACTCAGAGACGCCCTCAACCAGTCTCAGGAATTGGCAGGGATTACCCGCCTCGATGTCTCTGGGAAACTGGCGGTGAGCGTGGGGCTGCCGGTGCCTCCCGAATTTTGGCCCGTCCCAGATGCCGGCTCCCACGAGGCGAAGGTTTATGGCCCAGTCACTCTGCAAGGTGCCCCCTATTTAGTCGTGGGTGTTCCGATTCTCTTTCAATCCCGTCTCTCGGACTCACCGTTTCAATCCCGTTTCCGAGATTCATCGGCGGGCAAATCAGGGCGAGTGGGGACGGATATCGTTCTGTTCAAGCTTGACCGCTTGCAGCAGATTCTAGCAGATGACTCCGGTCTGGGTCAAATCGGCGAAACAGTTCTCGGAACGGTGCGCCCAGAAGGAGTGCAGCTGTTTTTCCCCTTGAGAGAAAACAAGGGGGGCTCTGCAGCGGTGGGGCAGGTGGCGGGCAGATGGTGGGGGATAAATGGGAAATCCAGTCGGCCTCCAATTTCCGCAGATGGGGCACAGAGTCCGGCAAATCCTGAGGGCGCAATTCCAGCAGCAGCAGCACAGGGCGCTCGACTCCCGATTCCCAATCCCCAACTCCCGATCCCCAATTCCCAATCCCTGATTCCCAAAACCTCTCTCCTGGGAATAGCCCTGCAAAAGGCTGTCGCTCAAAACACCGGCATGCTTTCGCCATCGGGTGCGGGCGGTGGCGCTGAGATTGTGGCCTACAGCCCGATTTCAGACAGCGAATGGGGGCTGGCTGTTACAGTCGCTGGCTCCGAGCTCTATGGGCCGCTCTACCGCCTGATTGCTGCCACCGGCACGCTCGTTGCTGTTTTGGTGTTGCTGGGCACCGGCGGCACCGCACTCCTGCTGCGTTCGCTTGCCGGTAAAGCGATCTTTCACGCTGCCGAACTCGAGCAGATGGTGCAGCAAAAAACGGCATCTTTGGAAACCGAACAGCAGTACCGGATATCGGCACAGGAGGCGCTCCGGGAGTGGGAGGAGCGCTATGCGATTGCCGCTGCCGGTGCCAACGACGGGCTGTGGGACTGGAATCTGGAAACCAGCGAGGTTTATTTTTCCCCGCGCTGGAAAGCCACGCTCGGTTACGGCGAAGACGAAATCGGCACTCACTCGTCGGAGTGGTTTGACCGCGTGCATCCCGACGACGTGGAGCGGCTGAAGGCGGAGATCACCGTTCATTTCGCAGGGCTGACCTCCCATTTGCGAAACGAACACCGCATCTGGCACAAAGACGGCACCTACCGCTGGGTGCTCTGTCGGGGAGTGGCAATTCGCAACACCGGCAACAGAGCCTATCGCATGGCCGGTTCGATGACTGACATCACCGCACACAAGGCGGCTGAGGAAGAGAATATCCGTCTCGCCGCTTTCCCCAGAAACGATCCCAATCCGGTTCTGGCATCCGACCGGCAGGGCAACCTGATTTACATCAACCCAGCGGCACAGCGGGTGCTGGCACAGCTGGGCGTGGAGCCGGCAGGGGGTTTTTTGCCGGCAAACCACCCCAAACTCGTGCGCGGGTGTCTGGAAACCGGATACGGCGAGCGCCAGATCGAGGCGACGGTTGGCAGTCGGGTCTTTTCTTGGACGTATCACCCGATCCCCGCACTGGATGTGGTGCATATGTACGCTACTGATATCACGGAGCGCCTGTGGGCGGAAGAGCAGTTGCTTCACGCCGCCTGGCATGACGGGCTCACCGGCACCCCCAACCGCAACAAATTTATCCACCAGCTCTCCCAGACCGTGGAGCAGGCCAAACAGCGGCAGGACGATCTGTTTGCCGTGCTGTTTTTGGATCTGGATCGGTTTAAAGTCGTCAATGACAGCCTCGGGCACAGCAAGGGCGATCAATTTCTGATTGCCGTGGCGCGGCGACTGGAAGCGTGCTTGCGCCCCGGGGATCTCGTCGCCAGACTTGGGGGAGATGAATTTACGATCCTGCTGTCAGAGATTAGCGACGTTAGCGACGCCACCGGCTTTGCTGAGCGCATCCAGCTGGAACTGATGCAGCCGGTCAATCTCAGCGGGCACGAAGTGTTCACCACCGCCAGCATTGGCATCGCCATCGGCGCGTACCGCCCAGCGCCCTCGCAAAGCGAGCCGGTGGGCCGCCCTTATGAGCAGCCGGAAGACATCCTCCGCGACGCTGACCTGGCCATGTATCGCGCCAAGGCCCTGGGAAAAGCCCGTCATGTGGTCTTCGACGCAGCCATGCACGAGAGCGCCGTAGCGCTGCTGCAGTTGGAAAATGACCTGCGGCGAGCGATTCAAGAAAATAGTGAGGGCTCAAATTTGAGCTTAGAAATAACTGGCGGAGGCGCAGCCACCGGGCGGGCGTTTTCAGGCGAGAGCCCGTCGGAGCGACTGAAGGCACAGCTGTTGCTTCACTACCAGCCGGTTGTGGCGCTGGATACGGGGCGAATTGCGGGATTTGAGGCTTTGGTGCGCTGGCGGCACCCAGAACGCGGTCTGATCTCACCGGCAGAGTTTATTCCAGTGGCAGAAGAAACTGGAATGATTGTGCCTCTGGGCGCTTGGGTGTTGCTGGAGGCGTGCCAGCAGTTGCGCCGGTGGCAGGAGAAATTTCCCGACCGGCACGAATTGACGATGAGCGTCAATCTTTCTGGCAAACAGCTCTCCCAACCGGATCTGCTCCCCCAAATTGACATAATTTTGCAGAAAACCGGCATTTCTCCCGCTTATTTGAAGCTGGAGATTACGGAGAGCGTGCTGATGGAAAATGCCGCCGCTGCTGCTGAAGTGCTGGAGAAGCTGCGAGACCGGAATATTAATTTGTGCGTGGATGATTTCGGCACAGGCTATTCGTCTTTGAGCTATTTGCACCGCTTTCCTATCAATACGCTGAAGATTGACAGGTCTTTTGTCATGGAGATGTCTGGGGATGATGAAAACTCAGAAATTGTGCGAGCAATTGTGACGCTGGCTCACAACCTGGGCATGTATGTGGTGGCGGAAGGTGTGGAAACAGAAAAGCAGCTGGTGCAGCTCTGGGCGCTGCAATGCGAATACGGGCAGGGCTATTTTTTTTCTAAGCCCCTGCGAGCCGAGGATGCTGAAGCCTTGCTGGCTGACAATCCCCAGTGGTGAGAGCGCAGATATAGCGCTTTTCATCTGAGTGAGGTACTGAGAAACCCGGTTTCTTTAAGAAACCAGGTTTCTGGCATGTACTTCATCCAACTGAAAACCGCTATAAACTGAGTTGCAGCGGAAAAAAGGCAAAAGAAAGATTCCTTTCTTTTTGCCTTTGTATAGGCTAAGTTTTGCACGAATAGGTCGGTTTATATCAATCCCCGTAGCATCGCTATCGCACCGGCATGTAGAGCGCGCCCGCCCTTGCACTGCGAGCGGAGGCGATAGTATTCGCCGGTTGCAAACCCATCACTGGCAGCCAACTTGAGCCGCCAGAGGCATTTGCATTGCGATATTCACCCTGAAATATTGCAGCTTTTCGGCTGTATTCGCCGCCCGTACCCTCTGGCTGGCAATTCGAGCCAAAATCATCAAAAGCTAATTGCTGTGAGAGCCTCGTAACTTTGTAGATGCGTTGAACGATGCTCTGTGAATTGGAAATTATCAGCCCTGCCAACCTGAGTGGATATTCCGCCACAAAGGAGATAGCTGTATCTCTTCAAGAGTGCAATATTTCAGAGTTTTTACTTCCTAATTTTGCATTTCAGCTGTTTTTTCAAGACAAATCCGTAACATTTAGTTTTTGCGACTCCCAGATGGCGGTTGGCCGTCGCCAGACTGGTTTACACTCGCATCTCCCTGCTCGGCATAGAGGAATCTATCCAGTTGAGCTGAGCGCTGATCAGCTTTGTGGAAATGGGCTACTAAACCAATCACTAATAGGCTAGACAAAACAACAGACATGTACTTTAGCATGGTAGATACCTGTATCAACGTTTGCGTTTATTGATACGGGATCTCACCTTTGCCATCAGGATAAAAAAAACAGCCGGAGGCAAAAAAAAATCACCCGCCGGTCGCCAAACCGGCACACCGGCATTTACACGGATAGTTGGGATGGCAACAAGCCACTATAATGAGTCAAAATTGCAGAAAAACCGGATTTCTCCGACTCACAGCTGTTATATTTATTTCTGGCTCCCGATTGCAGATTGCCAACAGTATCCGACCGGCATATCCCCTGTAGGGTAGGTTCCCTCCCAAGGAACCCACCCCCACCCTCTTGACATCCGAGACGTTCTATGTATTGGCGGGCGATTGCAGATTGCCAACAGTAGCCGACCGGCGGCTTTGCCGGTGGGGTGTGTTGTGGGAGCGCACCCCACTGGGGTTGAAAATAGCGGAGCCTACTTGGTCAAGCCATGTTCCAGGGCGTAGCGCACAAGCTCGGTGCGGCTGTTGGTGCCGGTTTTGCTGAACAGGCGGCTGACGTACTTTTCCACATTGCGGACACTGGTTTCCAGTTTGCGGGCAATTTCTTTGTTCATCAGCCCTTGCGCCACCAAGTCCAAAACGCTCTGCTCTCTGGGAGTCAGGTCTATTTTGATCGGTGACGGTGTTTGGGGGATGGAAGCGCGACCGGTTAACAGAGACTTGATCTCGGCAATCTGACTGGCCAGGTCCGCGATATCCGGCGTTTCGCCATCCCCACCGGCAGGTTTGGAAGCTTCCCGGCGCAAGAGCAAATTTTGCACGACCGCCACTAACTCATCTGGGTCAAACGGCTTGGGAATATAGGCATCGCAACCGGCTTGATAGCCTTGGATGCGGTCTGTGGTCATGCCCCTAGCGGTTAAAAACACCACCGGCAGGGCCTTAAATCGGGGATCTTCCCGCAGCCGCTTCAGGAACTGATAGCCATCCACCTGAGGCATCATAACGTCGGTAATCACCAAGTCAGGGAGCTTCTGCTGCACCAGCTCCCAGCCCTGATTGGCGTTACTGGCCACATCAACCTTAAAGCCGCTGTCTTCGAGATACGCTTGTACCGCTTCGCGCAAACCGGGCTCATCATCCACCAGTAACAGCTGTGCTGACGCTGGCGCGCCCCTGTCATTACCTTCTTTTTGTTTAACAACGCTCATTGATGTCCCTTTGCCGCTACTTTCTTCGATCGTAACAATCATCAGGGGCAGTGGCGGCGGTCGGATGCCCGAACCTCAAGAGATCGCCCGGTCGCTCGGCTGGGCAGTGTGGGGATGGGGCCGTCTCCGCCGGTGGCCACCCACACCATTGCTCTTGCGAGTTACAGAGAGGGCGGAAAATATTCCGTCTGATTGATTTAGTTGGAAAATAAACCGCCCGCGTGAAGGGACGCCAAGAAGGGAGAGGGCACCGGCTTCCTTTGTCGGTCGCCAATGCCGGCATCCGATCGCACAGAAGACAGCAGCCTTGCTTTTCTCAGAAGAAATGTCAGTACCGTCTCCTCTCGGGAGATAATCTCAGCCGCGCCCTCCATGCCGGCGGCGATGGCGCACTGACTAGAGCCGGCACTCAACACGCGGCTTTCTGGCTCCACAGTCACTTCGTAGTAAGCGCCGGCGGAACTCCCCCCACCCCCCTGCAGTCCAGGGGTGCCGCCGGTCTGCAGTGAGGAGTTATTGCTTTGAGGCGAGATAGCATCTGGAGAAATAGCCGTCTGGAGAAATAGCCGTGACCGCGCCTTTGAGGGTGCCGCAGTCGGGATAGGGACAGGCTCCCACCGGCAAGAGCGCCGTTTGGCCAGTTTTCACTTTGCCGATCTCCCCAGACGCCACAAAAACTTTGATCTCCAAAGCAGCCTCACTGGGGGCAATTTAAGCAATCGCATCTCCCGCACGCACCATTTGAGATGTGTTGCGGAGATTGAGTTGCTGTATCGTGCCAGATACCGGTGTTCTGAGGGCCGTATTTTTCAGTTCAGTTTCGAGTTGCTGCAGGTCTTGCCTGTCGCTGTCCACTTTATTTTGCAGCTCAAATATTTTGCGCTAATAGCTGATTGTTCTCCTGATTAAATATGGCTAAATTGGACTCACCGCCAGCTTTCTTTTGGTATATTTCGCTGGAATATTGCAACATCAGCTTCACTGAGCTTGAGCGCGGCTGACACCTTTTTCACCCTAGCACCGGCAGCTTCAACCGCTGACGCCTGGTATATCACAGCGTCAGTGAAAATGGTTTAGGGAAAGTTGGGTAAATTCAGCCTTATCTGTCTGAGCCCCACAATCAAAACCGCTGTGTGATGGCGCTCTCCTTGGAATCTGGACTGAAGCTTGTCTGCAAACCAAAGGGTTTGGGCGTAGAAGTCGCCTACACTAAGTTTTTGGAGTGGTGCAACCGGGACGGCGCAGCCTTACCTTTCAAAGTCCTAAAAGTGTGCGATATGCAAACGCCTGGCTGGGTGGAATATGCGCCGCATCTCCCCTGTCAGGATGAGGAAGCGGCGCAGCGTTTCTATCAGCGAGCGGGGATGCTGCTCTGCCTCCAGCACGCACTGAGAGAGGTAGACTTTAACAAGGATAATTTAATTGCTGGCGGCGAGCATCTGGTGCTGGATCGGATGGAAACGGTGGCGCACCCCGAGGCGAAACCAATGGCGGAGTTTCCAGAAATCACAGAAGCTGAGACAGCTGTAAACCGGCATTTTTGGGACTCTGTATTGCGCACCGGCTTGTTACCCCGCTGGGAGTTCAGCAAAGATGGCTTGCCGGTATGGAAAACCGAGAAAATCTCTGAGGATGTGGAAGTGGCGCTGCAGACGACATGCCGGCACAGTTTGCAGGGTGTGGATTGCGTGTGCTGCGGTAATTTTGGCCGGCTGGAGGCGCTGCTTGCCGGTGCGCAAAAACTCTCTCGCCCCCAGTTGCGCGACATCGCTGTGCAAAAAGCCGCTTGGGGGGTGGCGAGAGCGCAAAAAATGGGAGGCTATCAGTTTCCAAATTTGCCGGTGTTCGCCTTTAGCCCCAGCTTCTTTCAGGGAACTTCTGGGATTAGCTACGAGTTGCTGCGTCTGGCGCATCCAGACCTATTGCCCTCTGTTCTGTTGTGGGAATAATACCAATTTCTCTCGTTCCCAGGCTCTGCCTGGGAACGCAATCTGGAGGCTCTGCCTCCTTTAAACGGAAAAGCAGGTTAAAAACCTATAGCAGTAGCCAGTTAGGGCGCGGACATTAGATCGAGAGGGCAGGCGAGACGCCTGCCCTACGCTTTTTATCCCTAGGCCACTGATGTCCTAACCAATATGACTGCTGCTATAACAGCTCAGTTAATCTGGTAGCGGTCAACAAGATCGTGTAGAAAGGCGACATGTCGCGTCTCTAGAACAGGACTTACGCAGCGACACTTAATGTGGGGTGGGTTACGCTATCGCGTTCCCCACCCTACAGATAGAGGCTTGGCGTCTTGGCGATTCAATCTTTCCCTCCCAGCAACACACCGGCGAGAGCCCTGGAAATGGGGAAATGTGGCGGACAGCATTCCAGCCAGAAGAATTCCCCAACCGGATTTATCTCCAGAAAAACATGACGCCCGTCAGGGGTGAGTATAACATCTATCGCCCCATAATTCAAGCCGAAATGCTGCGTCAGATCCAGCAGTTTTCCCGCCACATCTTCGGGGAGACTGTAAGGCTCCCAGTCTTTTATCATAACCAGACCCTGCCGCCGCCAGTCGTCTTGCGCCCGCTGGTTTTTCTGGGAGTCAATCCCGGCGGCAAACACCTGTTTCCCGACAACTGTCACGCGCAGTTCCAGCGCTTTGGGAACCTTTTCCTGAAAGGTCATCGGACAGTAGCGCAATCCGTCGAGACTGTCAATATCCTTCGGTTTGAGCCTGTTGGTGAATACAACTTTTTCCTTTCCCCCTTCATAGATGGCAAAGGAGGAGAGCATCTTTACTATCAAATCCCCCTCGCACTCTTTGGCGAATTTTCGCACCGCTTCTGGATTGTTTGTGATCAGGGTGCGGGGGGTATCTAAACCCATATCTCGCGCGACTTGCAGCTGAAGCTGTTTGTTTTCCGCACGGCGGATATTCGGCACTGGATCGAGGTGAAATGCTCTAATACTGGCAATCGCACCCTGAACAGTCGCCCGCGATTCCTGTATGGATGCGTCTCGGAGTTGGGCGTCCATTGTGGCGGGAATGCGAGCCCCAATTCTAATCCGCCTGTACCAGACGGCGGATACGTCGTTGAGATTGATATCTCCGGACTCGGAAGCGAGAGTTAGCTGCTCTTTTCCCCCGCTATAGCATAAATCGAGCCGCACTTCGGTGGGAAACCGGTCTGTGTCGAATCGAAACGCTTTTCCTCCGCGCTCCTCTATGGCGTTTATCACCATCGGGATACTTTCGTTGTCTTCGCTGTGGGTAATGATTAAGACTGTCATATCAGTATGTGCTCTCTATGCTAGCAGTGCGCCGGCGATGGCGTCGGAAATCGGATAGCCTAAATCTCGCTCGATCATCCCCCACTCGCCGGTGGGGTTAATTTCCAGGAAGACATATTCACTGTCGGGCGTTTCGATGAAGTCAAAGGCTCCAAAGTGCAGCCCAAATTCTGCCATGAAGGCATTGAGGCAACCGGCAACTTGACTGGGAAGTTCCGCCGGCTCCCAGACGCACTCTTCTGGTTTGGCTCGCCGCCAATCGGTTGCGGTTGCGGAATAGCGAGAGGCGTCGAGCGCCCCGACAAACAGGTTTCCCGCCACAAATATCACCCGCAACTCTCTCCGCTTTGGGATTTCCTCTTGGAAAACCATCGGGCTGTAGCGCAGCGACTCCGCCTCAGCCAAGTCTTGCTCTCTGACAGTGCTGGTGTAGAGGAAGAAGGAGGAGCCTTCCATGCTGTATGAAAGGGGAGTCAGGAGTTTGGCAACCATTTTTCCCCCGACTTCTTGGAAAAACGCCCGCGCTTCCTCAGGGTGGTTGGTGACGAGGGTGCGGGGGATTTGCAAGCCGACTTTTCTGGCAATTTTTAGCTGGCGCTGCTTGTTTTCTGCCTCGGAAATCCGCTGCAAGTCATCCACCCAGAGGGCTTCGCTGAGGCTGTCTAAAAAACCCTCTAGGGCAGCTCTCGACTCTCTGGCGCACGACTCGCGGAATTTTGGGGCGAGTTCGCTGGGGAGTTTTGGCTGCCAGAGCCGGCGCATCCAGACGGAGCGCACTTCTTCGCTTGCGAGAGATTGCTCGCCTTCTTCGAGCCGGTGAGCCACCCCGGAAATGCTGAACCGGGCGGAAATCCGCACGGCTGCGGGAAATTGATCTGTATTGAAACGAAAGGGTTTTGCGCCCCGTTGCGAGAGGGCGTCTGCCACTCTGTCAATTGTGAAGTAATCGCCACTGTGCGTGAGCAGTAAAACAGCGTCTCTCGGCATGCCGGTTATATCGGTTTGGGTTGAATACCATCATATAGCAGTTCTCAGTTAGATGAACTAGGGCCCAGAAACCCGGTTTCTTTAAGAAACCGGGTTTCTCAGTACCTCAATGGCTGCTAATTTCGGTTAATCTGTGCGATAGGTTGGAACAGCTGCAAACTGGGGTTGGGGCAGCAGTGGCTAAATAAAAATGTGGCTACTGTCCAATCAAGAAAGAGAAATTTCCTTTCTTGGCGCAGAGTTCGATTAACACTGCTGCCTCAGGGAGATATTATGCAGGAAGCCGGTTTTCGCCCTCACCGGCGCGTGCGCCAGTTGGGGGAGCCGGCTCCCGGAAGGCGTTTATTCGGCTATGTTGTCATCTCCGTCTGATGGGTATTTCAGGGTTACGTTCACATCCTCATTATCAGATGGGAACTTCTCCGTCACCATACCGCCGCAGCCACCCCCATCCTCGCTGTCAGATGGGTACTTCCGCGTCTGAACACCGCCTTCTTCGCTGTCAGATGGGTACTTCAGCGTCACCATGTCAGCGCCACCGGCTATGGCTTGCATCTCTTCGTCAGAGAGCTCTTCAGTACCTTGCCCTTCCAGGAAGCGGGCGAAGAAGGGAACTGCCTCTGGCTGCCTGCCTTGCTTTTCTTTATCAGACATAGGTTTTTTCTCCTATTTTACGCACCTACAAAATTCCGAAAATGAAAATTAAGTCTGTTTTGATGCTCCCCTGTCTCATTGTAGTTGAGGTTCTATTGGGGTCGCAAGTTCCCGGCAATATTCAGGCAGTGACAAGCTTTTTTAGCTAAGTAATTTTACTCAAAAATATTAAAAGCGCCAGTCCAAAAGCATGGCTGTTTCCTGCGCCGCGCAGGCTGCCGGTCGGACAGTACAATACGTTAGAACAGCTGCCAGTTAGGGTTGGGGGCAGCAGTGGCTAAATCAAAATCGGGAAACTCTCAAACTAAGAAAGAGCGATTTCTTTCCTTGGCGAAGCGCCTGCTCCGTACTGCTGCCTCAAGGAGATAATCATTTAGGAAGCCGGTTTTCGCCCGCAGCGGCGCGTGCGCCAGTCGGGGCAGCCTGCTCCCGGAACGCTGTTATTCGATCAGCTACAAGCTCTCATCACCGTCAGAGGGGTACTTCATCGTCGTCAGCATCTCATCACCGTCAGATGGGTACTTCATCGTCGTCACAGGCTTCCTTTTTTTGCCACCGGCTATGGCTTGCATCTCTTCGTCAGACAGTTCTTCAGTGCCTTGCCCTTCCAGGAAGCGGGCGAAGAAAGGAACGGCCTCTGGCTGCAAACTTTGCTTTTCCTTCTCAGACATATCTTTTGTTCTCCAGGGTTGTATTCTACCATTATAGATGAGGTTTTAGGCAAATGGCAAATCCCTAGGAATCGGGAGACAATGGACTTGCTCCAGAGTCTCAATCCCGCAAATTTCTTAAAAGCGCCAGTACCAGACTTGGGACTTGTGCGACTATCATATTTTTTGTCAGGTGCCATCGCCCGGGAGAAGTATTTTTTATCCGGCACCGGCAATTTCTGAAAAGCGCCAGCCTAAAAGCATCCGTTCTCCACAAAAGTAGGGTGCGTTACCGGCGGCTTCTCGATGATTCTCACAGCCGGCGATCCCGCACCCCACCCTTGCGGTGGGAGAGCGGTGAAAAACCCTCCTTCTAAGCTTACAGCGGCATTGGTTTCGGTTGGAAAGAAAGAACGGCGAAGCATTGGAGAATGAAAATTTCGGGTGGGCGGTAAAGAACCCCGCGCCAATGCTTCGCCCCTATATTGAAGCGGATGAAGGGGATATCTCGGGTGAGCCCGCCCCTCCTTGAATTATCGCTCCAGCTGTTCCATTTCCTTCTGCCACTGTTTTAACTGTTTCTCTCGCTCTTTAAGCTCTTTTTCTGAAAGCACCGGCAGCCCATTGCTGCGGCTGTATTTCCCCCTATCTCTGGGCAGCCCCGTAAAATATTCCGTACCTTCGTTGGGTAAAATCTTTTTCTCGCTCAGCCCTTTTTCGCAAAAAGTCTGCCAAAATAAGAGCCGGTCAAAAACTTCCCCGCCCAGGCGTCGCAGGCGCTTTACTGACAGTTTGGAAGGGCCAAACAAAATTAGCTCGGTTTCTGTTTTTCGCGGGAGCAGGCGAAGCTCGCCGCCGCGCCCCCGCAAGAATTCTATGCCGAAACACTGCCCAAAATCAAAGATAGAAATTTCTGTGACATCGCTGTCTTCTTCTGCTAAAATATCTACTTTGACCTGGAGCTGGTAGCCGAGGGCGGTGACGGATGACTGCGGCAAAACTATGCGGATGCGCTCAATGGATTCGCTGTAGTTCGCCCAGAAATCCCGGCGCATTTCTAGCTGGGCGATCTGTTCGTCTTCCAGTCGCAGCATTCTGGCGAGGAGGTTGACGACTTGCTGGAAATAGCTGTAGTTGAGAGCGCCTAGATTGCGGCGCAGCGCAGATTTGGCGCTGTCGGAAAGCTGGTGCCACCGGCTGCCGGTGCTGCCGGCGCTATAATTTCGCCCGATCAAGTTGAGCACATCTGGCATTTTTCCTGCAACTTCTGCCGGCATTTTGGGGAGCAATTCCTCAACTGCTGCCAGCTGCTGCTGCGGTGACATCTGCTGCAAGCAGCGCAACAGCCACTCCGCTTCTTTCTTGTTCGGTGTTGATTTAGCCGGAAATAGGGTAGCGGCGCGCTCGTAAGCGGCCTCGACGGCGCTCGCCCGCGCCGGCAAGCCGGCACGCCGCACAAGCTCTTTGGGCGTGATTGTGTACTGCCAGCTGATTTTGGCGATATCGGATGCCGGCTGCTGGCTCCCCGCGAACACTCTGATAAGCTGTACGGCTAAAGTGTCATCGCCTTTAGCGCGAGGGGCAAAGACAGAGAAGCTCTCGATCAGGGAGGGAGCGAGCGGGGGAGCGGTGAGTTTTTCTGTCTCCAGATTCTTGACATCTGACTTGTGAATGTGGTAGAGAGCGAGACGCCAGAGCAGGCGTCGTTTCAGCAAGGAGTTGCTGACAGCCGCCTCCCAGATAGCTTCGGAGGTGGCTGAGCTGGCGTCTGGGTGCTGCGCGTCCCAAGCCGGCTTATTGTAGAGACAGTACACCCACTCTATTTGCGTGAGGCTGCCGGTTTCACCGTTTTGGATATCGGCGACAATCTCGTCAAGGAGGCGCAGTTTAGCCGGAGTATTGATGTTGGATACAGCCGGTGGATGGCTGGGGAGTTTTGCCACCGCACGCGCCTGGAGTTTTGCCGGCACCCATTGGGGCGGGTTTTTGGGGAAATTAAAAGTGAAGTTTTTCATATTTTACCTCATAAGTAGGGTGCGAATCGCGAAGCGTAACGCACCAGGAGCTTTTTGTAATCCCCCTCACCCCCAACCCCTCTCCCACTTTGGGGTGAGGGGAGAATTCTTTATTTTTTCCCCCCCTCTCCCTTTATGGGAGAGGGGGGTTAGGGGGGTGAGGGTGAAACTCTTTGCAAAAATGGGACGCTCCCCAAAGAACGCGGCGCAGTAACGCACCCGCCAGCCTGTTCTCATTTCTCCAAAGACTGTATCTGACGGGACAAATTATCAAAATTTTCCCGGCGCAGTTGGAAGCGGAAAACCACCTTGCGATCGCGCGGATCGTCTGCGGTTTGTTTGGCGTCTGTCTCGCCGCGCCCTGACACCAGGATTTTCTGTTTCAATTGCGCCTTTGTGGGGAAATTAACCTCCTTGGAGAAGATATAATTAGAGACAGAGAGCGCCCGCTCCAGACTGAGACTCAAATTGTTCCCCTCGGTGCCGGCGGAACTGGTGTGCCCTTCGAGGGCGATGCGGGCAATTTGCTCGGAAAATTTCGGGTTGGAAAAAACAACTTGGCTGTAAAGGGGGATAAAGGAGCGCAGGAATCTTTTCCCTGCCGGTTTGAGCTGCGCGCTGTTTTTATCAAAGAGAATGCGATCGCGAATGCTGACATCCCCTGTGACTGGATCGACGGTAAAGATGTCTTTCCCCCCTAGCTTGGCTTCCAGGGTGGCTGCGATCGTCTGCGGCAGCACCTCAAATGCCTTTCGGTAATCCTCCAGCTGGCGTTCGAGCTGATCGATGCGAGCCATTTTTTCCTCAAGCTTTTTGACTTGCTGCTGCAGCTGGATTTGCACTAATATAAAGAGCAGGGCGAAAAACATCAGCAAACCGGACATCAAATCGCCAATGGAGAGCAAGACGCTGGAATTTTCATCCTCTGGCCTGGTTGATTCCGTCTCGAAGTCAGAGAAGTCACTCATATCGATTTTACTTTATACCGGCATGGGTTTGGGCTAGGTGGGCGAAGCTTTTGCGCCGCTTCTCTCTTTTTTTACCACAGAATGTTACTGTTTGTAAATGGGGTTTTGGTGCGTGACTGAGGGATTGAGTGCCTGCCGGTGCCGGGACTCCGTTTGGAGTTGGGCTAAAGCCCAAAGGTTTGGAGTTGGGCTAAAGCCCAAAGGTTTGGAGTTGGGCTAAAGCCCAAAGGTTTGGAGTTGGGCTAAAGCCCAAAGGTTTGGAGTTGGGCTAAAGCCCAAAGGTTTGGAGTTGGGCTAAAGCCCAAAGGTTTGGAGTTGGGCTAAAGCCCCACCACCGGCAAGCTTATATGCGCGCACCTTTTCCAGCCTACTTATAGTAACACAACTCCAGCCAATGGCAAGGGGGTTTGTTGAGAAAATTTTTGAGCGAATTTCCTCTTCTCCCCTGATCGAAGAGGGGAAAAATAGGGGGTGAGGGGACTTCCGGCGCACCGGCTATTGGGTGCGTGACGCCGCACACCTGAGTCCAGGAATTGATGAGGCGGAACGCCCCCAGGTTTTATCCGTGTTTGCACGGAAGTCGCTCCCAGCACCCTGCGCCACTCCGGCAATTATACGGAAAAGCGGACATTGTAACTTCTCGGCGCAGTCAGCCTTATTGTCCATTTTGCTTTACAATAAAACTGCCAGCATACTTTAGATGACAGGCAGGTAACAATGAGTGACGTTCGGAAAACGCCCCCTACTGATAATAGCGGATCGGGCGGAGAATCTCTGGCGGAGGCAAGTGCTTCAGTGCGGGGGGAACTAGAAGAGATTGAGCGGCGATTTGCCGGCAGTGAGTCCTTTGACGGAAAAATGGCCGCACTCGCAGATGCCCTCAAATATGGAGAACTCGGGAAGCCGCGGATAGCTGAGATGCTGGAAACCTGGAAAGCGCCGGTGCGCTGGGGGGCTTACAACCAACTTTGGGAAAGGGCTTCGGAAACAGAAAGAGAGAAACTCCCGCCATATCAACCAACAGTTATTTTGCCAGATCTGGAGCAGCAGGGGATGGTGCGGCGACTGGGGCGCGGAATTATCCACAATGCGATTCTCCTAGATCGGGAGTTGGTGCTGGTGTGTGCCAGTGGTGGCGCGACACTGTTTAATATGAGCAGTGGGAAAGCGCTGTGGGAGATAGACAGTCCTTGTGCCATCGCCAGTGCGTTGAGTGCGGACAGCACTGTGCTAGCTTTAGCCTGGGGGCGAGATATCTACTTGTGGGATTTGCGCACCGGGCAATTGTTGCGCTCACTGACGGAAGATGCGGATGAAGTGTGGTGCGTCGCCTTCTCCCCAGATGGCAAGATTTTAGCGTCGGGGAATCAAGACAGCACTGTGCGACTGTGGGATGTTGCTTCTGGGAAAGAACTGCGCTCACTGACTGGACATGCCGGTTCGGTACACACTGTCGCCTTCTCTCCAGATGGCAAGATTGTAGCATCAGGAAGTGGGGATGTTTACGATTTAGACAATACCGTGCGACTGTGGGATGTCGCTTCTGGGAAAGAACTGCTGCGACTGACTGGACATGCGGATTGGGTGTTCAGTGTCGCTTTCAGTCCAGATGGGAAAATTCTGGCTTCAGGGAGTCAGGATGAAACGGTGAGTTTGTGGGAGGTTGCTTCTGGGAAAAAGCTACAGCAACTGACTGGACATGCGAGGGCGGTGAACAGCGTTGCCTTCTCCCCAGATGGCAAAATTCTGGCGTCGGGAAGCGATGATAATACCGTGCGTTTGTGGGATGTGGCATCTGGGAAAAAACTGCGGCGACTGACTGGACACAAGCAGCCGGTAGGTAGGGTGACATTCACGCCTGATGGCAAGTTTGCGGTATCGGAGTCGAATGATGAAACCGTGCGTCTGTGGGATGTCGCTTCTGGGAGGCAACTGCAGAAACTGGAGGTAAATGCCCATTGGGTTTTCGGTGTCGTCTTCACCCCAGATGGCAACTATCTGACATTAAACAGTCAGGAGAATACGGTGCTTCTGTGGCAGATTACTGATGGGGAAGAACTGCGGCGGCTGACTGGAGACAGCCGGAAAGAGTTAAGCATCGCCTTTACCCCAAATAACAGGTTTCAGGCATCGGTGAGTGGGGAAACTGCGGTGCAGCTGTGGGAGGCTAATTCTGGGAGAAAACTTTGGCAACTGACGGGACATACGGATTGCGTGCGCCAAATTGCCTTCTCTCCAGATGGCAAGTTTATCGTATCGGGGAGTGATGATGGGATAGTGCGGATGTGGGCGGTTAGCAGATTTTGAACCGCACGAAAAGTTGTCTTATAACAATGCATGGATTTTGAATGCCTGGATGTATGGATTGCAACGCACCGGCACACGGGCGCGTTGCATCCCAGAATTTCAATATGGGTTGGGTAGCAAATCCAGTCGCCGGGATGCTTCGCCCCTACAAGTCACGGTTGCACCGGCAATGGAGACGCGACATGTCCCGTCTCTCCAACATGGGGGGATAAAAGTTTGTAGTTGGGCTTTAGCCCAAAGGTTCGTAGTTGGGCTTTAGCCCAAAGGTTCGTAGTT
>NZ_KB235948.1:3704819-3801645 GCF_000332335.1 Kamptonema formosum PCC 10802
GTAGTTGGGCTTTAGCCCAAAGGTTCGTAGTTGGGCTTTAGCCCAAAGGTTCGTAGTTGGGCTTTAGCCCCACAGTTTGTCGTTTGCAGTTGGGCTTTAGCCCACCGGCGACCTTATATGCCCGCACCTTTTCCATTATTCCCATACTAACACAACTCCTGCCAATTGCAAGGGGTTTTGAGAAAATTTTTGAGAGAATTTTGGCTGGAGGAGGCGGAGCCTCCTGGGGGCGTTCCCAGGCGGATACTGGGAACGAGAAAGGTTACCTCTTTGCTCCCCTCCCCGTTCACGGGGAGGGGTTGGGGGTGGGGTAAAACCCCCTATCAATTCGCCAACAGATTCTTTCAATCGCCTGGATCTATGTGCCACCGAGAGACAAGCCCGGATAAAACCCCGCTTTCTACTTACTCCCGTTATGAGCGCCCAAATTATCTGCAGCCGCCACCAGATATTGAGCCACCTGCATCAGCCCCGTAGAGGTTTCTTGCAAACCGGCACACACTTGGGCCATCGAAACATCCGCCTCATTAAAAAACCTGGTTTGCGATTCAGTCGCCCTGTCCAAATATCCAATCATCTGGTGATTCCCCAGCTCCAGAGCTTGGCTAAACTGACCGGCCAAATTCTGATAGGCGCTCTCCACCCCCTGCATCTGCTCCTCAACCGATTGCAAAACCTGATTCAATTCCCCAACCATACTCCTGTAGGCGCTCTCCACCTGCTGCGCCTGCACGCCCACCGTGCGAGCCAGCTCTTGCAACTGCTGCAAACGCTCGCTAGAATTCAACCCCAGCCCGTTCGCCATATCGCACACCTTTTCCGTCGTATCATGAATTTTTGTCATACTCCGGTCAACATCTGCTAACATCTGCTGGCGTTTTTCCGCCTCCTCCCGAAACGCAGTCTGCAAAGCCGCCACAACCTGCGCCAGACCCCGCTGCTGCTCGCCCAAAGTTGACTCCAGCAAATTGTTTTGCTCGCTAAAAAATTCCACCAGCGACGCTTGGTAGCTTTCCCGGAATTGCTGCAACTCTTGCTGCACCATCACGCGCGTATTTTGCAGCATCCCATCCACATTTCGCAAGCTCCCCACCAGATTTTCCCTGGCATCTTCCATCAGCTTAGAAGCCTCTTGACCGACAGCTTGAATTGTGCTAGACTGAGATTGAAATGCGGTGTGCGCCGCCTTGAGAATACTCACCATTCGCTCCCCCACGCCTTGCAGCCGCTGCTGTTCCAACTCCGCTTGAGTGTGCAAACCCGCTTGCAAGTCCTCTCGAATCCCCCGGAACGTCGAGGCGGCTTCCTCCGCACTCTGTTTAAACGCCGCTCGCTGCTCCTTCATCCCCTCAATACTCTGGTCAACTCCCTGCTGGATCTCAGCCGCCATTTCCTGCAAAACGCCCTTCGTATCCGTTTGGAACTCGCCCAGAATTTCCTGCAAACTGCCGGCGAAGTCCTGCAGGCGAACCACAGTATCCTGCTGGAAACTCTGAATCGTTAATATCGATTCCGCCAAACTCTGGGAAATGCCGCCCAGCTCATTTTTCAGCTCCCTGACCGCAACAGACGCTTCCTGAGTCAGCTGTGAGGTTGCGTCCAAACGCTCCACCACCGGCTCAATCACGCCGGTGCGCAATTCCCCAATCAAACTCCTTAACAGCTCTTGACCCTGATCCGCCTTAATTTGCCGCAGAGTGGCGAGTTCTTCGCGGATTTCCTCAAACACGGGAATCAGCGCCACCCCCACTTGGTGGCCCATTTTTTCTGGATTGAGCCGCTGCTGAGCTGTTACAATTTCCGTAAAACCGGCACGCATCGTCTGCGCCGCGCGAACCATCGCGCCGGCTGCATCGCGGTTGGCATCCGGGGTGATGCGCGAGAGCAGTCGCTCTGGGGTTTCCAGGAAAGCAATCTGATTGAGCTTATGGCGAAACTTGTCGCGGCGATCTCTCCGCCGGCGCTCGCCCCAAGCGAGAAGTAATATCAAAAAAATCGAGTTGCCCAGTCCTAGCAGAGAGGTGACAAATGCCAGCTTCATCCCTTCTAGGAGCTGCGTGCTAGAAGTCAGCAGCTGTTCCGGTTCCGTAATACCAGAAACCCCGATTTTTTGCAACCCCAGAAAGATGCCGGCGAACGTTCCCAGAACCCCCAGCGCCGTCAGCAAATTCGGCGCAAAACTCACTGGCGATCGCGGCACCGGCGCTGCTAAAATAGAAGGGTACTGCAGCAGCACGAAACTGCCACTGTCTATCCTGGGCAGAAAGTCATCCTCCGTACACTGACCGGCAAAGTGTCTGGCAATCCATTTCAGGCTCTGAGCGTCTGGCTTTGGCGGCGGTGTGGAGCCGTTATGTTCTGCCGGTTTGCTGTCACTGTTGAGGTACTTCGCCAAATAGTCCATAGGTTTGGCAAGCTCGCTGAGTGAGCGCCGGTAAGCGCGGATAGCCATTAATTCCAGGAACACCGATGCGAGGGCTCCCCCTGCAATGGCCACCACAAACAGCAAGTCTACCAGTTTGATTATATCTATCATCCTCCCCTCCTCCCTGTAGTTTTGTTATGGCTGGCATCTCGCACCACCCCCCTCCCCGGCGTGGGGAGTCGGTGTCAGCCAGCAATATCATGTCTTTAGGTGACTTCAGCTTAAAAAAGGCTCTCACCTCCATCCCCTCTCTCCCAATAATAGCGGGGAGAAAAAATCTTGTAGAGGCGCGACATGTCGCGTCTCTACCACCCCCCTCTCCCACAAGAGGAGAGGGGCTTGGGGGGTGAGGGGATATTTGTGCGGTAGTTCAAGGACATGACACAGCACCCATGCAGCCAACTATACCCCACAAGTGGACTCTCGCGCAGTAAAGACGCGACATATCGCGGCTCTAAAAAACGCAACCCCACCCCCTGTCTCCTTTCCCGCGCTCCCTTGGAGGGGGAATGGGAGCGCTAGCGAGGTTCCTCCAGCCAGTCCATTTCCCGCGCCCTTTCTGGGAGTTGCGCTTGACGCTGACCGGCAGCTCGCGCCGCAGCGCAAAACAAACCAATCGGAGTATTTAATAAATCAACCCAACCGGCTTTCCCGAAAATCGCCTTAACACTCGCCACCGGCAATTCTTTGAGCAGCCACCGGCTGAGCCGGTAAGCGTATTCTCCGGCTGTTGGCTCCCGCATCAAATCAACTCCGTGCAGTTCGTGCAGGTAGCGGTTCGACTCGCCATAGCGCCGCCACTGACTTTTCAGCTGGCGCAGGGTTGAGCGGTGCCGGTGCTGGACTGCGGCTGCCGGTGCGAACTCGATCTGCCAGTCAGTCTGCCGGAGAATTCGCCAGCAAATATCGGCGTCGCCGCCGGTAGTCAGGTAAGGGCGAAATAAGCCCACTTTTTCCAAAGCGAGCCTGCGAATTGCCAGATTTGCTGTTTGACCGTAGGGGCAAAATGGGTGGGCTAGCGTGTGTTTTTGCGATAGCGTATCCTGCCGGTCTGCAAATTGTTCTAGCAGCGTTTTTCCAGGCAAAGCGACAATTTCACCCGCAACTGCCCCCACAGAGGAATTGACAAATGGCTGCACTAGCGCTTCCAGCCAGTTGGGCGCGGGGCGGCAGTCAGCGTCGGTGAAGGCGAGAATCTCGCCGGTGGCGGCGCGGATGCCGGTGTTGCGGGCGGCGTAGGAGGACTGCACCCAATTTTCGCTGAGATGGCGAATGGGTGGCTGCACCTTTTGCTCCTCTATCTGAGGAGAGAGGGGAGTTTGGGGGGAGGGGGATAAGATAGGGGTATCTGGAGCGGCAGCTTGGAGCAGGGTGCCGGTGCGATCGCGGCTGTTGTTGTCCACTATCAAATATTCAACCAAATGAGGCGGATAAGTTTGAGAGCGCAGACAGTTGAGCAAATCTGGCAAATCCGCTTCACCATTGTAAACCGGCACGATCGCCGAAACTCTAGGGAAAAACTTAGGGGCAGTGGGACTTTCTCCTGAACTGGCTGTCATATTACCTGAAAATCGCAATCTTGTGCTTGTAAGTCCATGAACGACGGGGAGATTAATTTTCTAACGTTGCAGTTTTCTGAATATCTGGAAAATACGTTTGCAGAGGAGTTCTTTGAAAACTCATTAATAACTGTCCGTGCCGGGGCTCTTTTGAGCCTGTTTCTCTATGCCGTTTTTGGATTTTTAGATAGCTGCCTATTTCCCGATTCAAGGGTCGGGCTCTGGGCGATTCGCTACGCCATTGTTTGCCCTTTCATTTTAGCAGTTTATTGCTTCAGCTTCCACCCCCATTTTAAGCGGTTTCTACAGGCCGCCATCAGTGTGTCAATTCTCGGAGCGGGGCTGGGCATCGTCGCCATGACAGTGATTCTGCCATCTCCGAGAAGTTATGACTACTATTCAGGCTTAATTCTGATAGTGATGTTATCTTATGCGTTTACCCCTCTGAGATTTTTGCACTCGGCGCTCACCGCTTGGGGGCTGATACTTGCTTATGACATCGCCGCTATCTGGCTCAGCCACACGCCCCTGCCGGTTTTGGCGGAAAACAACTTTTTACTGATTTCTTCAAGCTTGATTGGCATGTTTGCAGCCTACAACATTGAACTTTACATCCGCCGGGATTTTTTACAAACTTACCGGTTAAAAGCTGAGCGGGAAAAGAGCGAGCAATTGCAGCAGCAGGTCCGGCAACTCACCATCGAGATTGACCAAGGGAAGCGGGCGCGCCAAGTGGCTGAAATTACCGAAACAGATTACTTCCAGGAGTTGCAGGAGAAGTCAAGATTAATCAGGAGTCGGGCGAAACAGCAGCAGTAGGGTGGGTTCCCTCAAGGGAGAATTCAACTTTTTTGAAGGACTGGGGGAACGCACCCTACCTTTAGTATCAGTAGGGTGCGTTCCCTTAAGGTAGCATTCTATTTCTCAGAAGGACTAGAGGGCGGGGAACGCACCCTGCCTTTTCTATATTATTTCCTGCGAATCCAAAAAGAACCTGGAACGCGATTTTCTTGCTTAGCAAAAATTGGGCACTTAGCGGCTAACTCTTCTTTATAGTGGTGTGCGAGGTAGTTAAGCGCGAGCAAGACTTCAAATTCTGAATTGAAAGCGAGAAAAGCCTGCAACAGATATTGCTCAGTCCAAAAGCGCCTTTTGTTTACTATCCATTCACGAATATATTCAAAGGGCAAAAAAATATCATGAATGTGTACTATTACGCCGCTATTAAGAGTAGGCAATATTCTCAAGTATTCGTATAAAACATCTCCCCCTGTTCTTAAAACATGAGAAGAATCAATGAAAAGAATGTCATTTTTATGAAGAATATCAAAGGTGCTAAGTGGCAGAGTCTCGACTTTTTCTCTAATAACCTTGCCAGCGCCAAGTTCCTCAAGCCAAGGATTCTCAAAAGGCTCAATGCATATGTGTTCGCAAGCTTTTCCTTCAGACCGATTTTTGTCAAGGGCATGCTTCGCTATTCTAGTTGAGAATCCCGAAACTATTTCTAGAACCCTACCGGGCTTAAAATATCTAATGACGTTGTAAAGCGTCTCTGCATCTCCAGACTCAAAGGACAGATTTTCATAATAAAAGTCCAAGCTGCTATTTTGCTTTTTTATGGGAAATAGCTCTAGCTCTGAGTTGTATTCAAATTGCTTCAATAAATTGAGTTCCCCTTCAATTTTTAAATCTATTCCATAAAGAGGGTCTTCTTCTATCCATATTCTTTCGGGCAGTTCTGAGACTTTAAAAATGGGTTGATAGTAGTGATATCTCACTGGAGAAACCCCAAAAAAATCCCATATTTTATAGGTAATTGGCAGTTCTTGAGATCCATATCTGGCTTGTATTTTACTCACCAGAGCAACTAGAGGAGTTACGGCTATACCCAGGATATCTAACCCTAAACACAGCCAGGATCGGAGAAAACTTTTCACATTCATCGGCGTTACCTCGAATCTACTAATAGCCCCTACTTACTAAGTCTTATTTTACCCCATCAGTCAGAAAAGTGCAAACCTAAAAATATCCCTAGAAGAATTCCGAAGCCAGAATCGAGGGGAATCAAGAATTCTTAGAGGTCATTTATAAAGAAAATCTATATCTCCCCGCCCCCTTAAAAATGGTTGGCTCTGAAAGTTCCCCCCTTTTGTAGGAGGGGTAGGGGGGATCGTTTCCCTACTGAGCGAGCGCGGGCCTTTAATATTTACTTTATAAATAACCTCTCAAGTCTCCATTCCTCCATTTTTCCTGACTTTTGGATGCTGGCTTCGGTATTGTAGCAGCTTCTGGGATGATTTAGGACGTGTAAGTCCTGAAATGTAATAAAAATTAACGAATCGCCAGAGCGAGGAGAGCGAGCACCGCGTTAATCGCGTAAAAAACCCCAACAACTTTCACTTCAGGCCAGCCAGAAAGCTCTAAATGGTGGTGAATCGGTGCCATTTTGAACAGGCGCTTGCCGACCCCATCGGGACCTTTGGTCGCTTTGTAGTAGGTGACTTGGGCAATCACTGAAATGGATTCCATGAAAAACATTCCGCTGAGGAGAAATAGCGGCCAGAGGCTGTTGGTCAGGATGGCCACAGAGGCGAAGGCTCCGCCGAGGGCTAGGGAGCCTGTGTCGCCCATGAAGACGCGGGCGGGGTTGCGGTTGTGGGCCACAAAGCCGAGGCAGCTGCCGGCCATGCCAGCGCAGAAAATCCCCAAACCGGGGGATGCGGGAGCCACCACAGCAGCTAGACCGAGAAAAGCAATGGCCCCCATTCCTCCCATCAGCCCATCCACACCGTCGGTGAGGTTGGTGGCATTGCTCTCCGCCACCAGGGCAAACACCGCCAGCGGCCAGAACAGCAGCCCCAGAGGCAGCGCTAAACCGAGGGGCAAGTCGAGGGCGGTGACGGCTGCCGGTGCGCTCACTGACGCCCACAGGCAAAACACAGTCCCAAAGCCGATTTGCAGCGCCAGTTTGGTTTTGGGGGAGATGCCTTTATTCGACTTGCGGCGCAGGATTTGCCAGTCGTCGAGCCAGCCGATGAAGCCATAAGCCAGAGTCAGGGCACAGACAGCACAGACAAATGTCACATCTGGCGTCTGGGCCAAGACAGACCACAGCACCCCCACCAGCGCCCCCACCGGCACAAAAAACACCCCGCCCATCGTCGGAGTGCCGGCTTTCTTCAAATGCGCCTGAGGGCCATCTTCGCGAATCACTTGCCCGGTTTTCAGCCACTGGAGCAGGGGGACCGCACGGGAGCCCAGGGCAGCTGCAGCCAAGGCGCACGCCAGCAGCGGCAGGGTGAGCGACAGCCCCATATTGGCCAGCCGGCCAGAGATTAAATCCAGAATCAGCGCTGCCGCACTCACCCCTGCAGCTAGCAGGCAGAACAGACGAGTGCCTGAGAGTTTTAACCAGCCAGAAGATAATTTAGCGTCCACAGTTCCACATTCACTCAACACAACCCTATTCCAAAGACAGAAATTTCGTCTCCGGTTACTGCTCATTGCTGGGGACGGCGGACGGGAGACGGGGGTGGGAGGGGAGGGGAAAGTGGCGCTCTCCCACTCACAGCCAGACGCTAAGCGTGCGGGTCAATCGCGTCTGTGCCAGACTCTGCCACTGTCCCACTCACGACGCCCTTGGCAGCGCCCCAAGCTGCTACTCATCATCGACCATCAGGTCGTCATCGTCACCATCGTCCTCGAGGTCGTAGCTGTTCTCATCGACAATCAGCGCATCAATCTCTTCTTCATCATCGAGAAAGCCGTCGGGATCGTGGGCGTCTCGGGCGATCAGGCGACCGTTGGCATCCAGCCAGTCTAGAAAGGAAGTCTCCTGCTTGAGTGGAATTACCTCAGCTGGCTGATTGCGAGGTTCCTCACGCAAAGAAGGGTTATACATAGTGGCAAGTCCCACAACTAAAGGCGCTCGGACATTTTAGCTCACCGCTCCGGCAGCGAGCCATTAGTATCTTACACGAGCCGGTTGAGAATATGATTACGATCAGCTGTCAAGCTGTCGAGAAGAGAGTTTACCGGGAGCGACCTGAGGATGGGCACGACTGCAGCAGTCCTTTATCTCAAGGACGGTTACGATACGAGCGGGAAAAAGCTGCTCGGTCGCCAAGCGGCGGGTGAGGGTTTTCTCAAAGGTTTAGTCGGGCACGGAACCGCTGAGCGCCTGTACTGTTGCGCTAAGAACCGTGACGAATTCGCCGACTTCTGCAAGCGCATAGACCCCTGGGCGAAACAGCGCCCCCGGCAAGTGCGGTGGCTGCCCTTTGAGGATGCCAAACTGCTCGCTGAACCGGGTGCCCTCTACAAACCCGACCCGCTGATCGGCGAACTGGCTTGGCAGCGGCGATTTTTTGACCAGCGCGCTTACAGCCTGTGCGGCGTCACCCACACCATCGCCAGCAAGGGCGTTATGCAAGCGATTGGCGACTTGATCGTTGCGCCGCTGCAGCCTTGGGACGCCCTGATCTGCACCTCAACTGCCGTGAAAACGGCGGTGGAGCGCCTGCAGGGAACCTGGGCTGAGTATCTGGCCGCTCGCATCGCAGGCGGGACGCCGGCCCTGCCCGGGGCTGCCCCCAAACCCTCGCTGATGCTGCCGGTTATCCCCCTCGGGGTGGATTGTGATGCCTTCCAGGGGGGACAGCAGGCAAAAGACACCCGCAGCCGGCTGCGCCAAAAACTCGGCATTCCCGACGGTGACATCGCTGTTTTGTTCGTGGGGCGGTTAATTTTCTCTGCCAAAGCCCATCCGGTTCCCATGTATCAGGCGCTGGAACGGGCGGCTCAACTCACCGGCGCTAAGGTTCACCTGATCCAAGCCGGCTGGTTTGAGGACGCCAGAGATGAGCAGGACTTCAAAAATACCCCTAAGGTGTTCTGCCCGTCTGTACGCGCGATCTTTGCCGACGGGCGCGAGCCAGAAATTCGTTCCGGCATCTGGCATGCGGCAGATATTTTTATCTCTCTGTCGGACAATATCCAAGAAACCTTTGGGCTGACGCCGGTGGAAGCGATGGCGGCGGGACTGCCGGCAATTGTCTCGGACTGGGACGGGTATCAGGAGTCTGTGCGCCACGAAATTGACGGCTTTAAAATTCCCACCCTGACGCCCCCACCGGCATCCGCCCTCGATCTAGTATGGAGTTATATTAATGACAGCTTGAATTACAGCACTTATATTGGCCATGCGGCGATGGTGACGGCTGTGGATGTGGAGGCTTGCGCGAGAGCTCTGGCAACCTTAATTAGCAATGACGGGCTGAGACAGCGCATGGGCGAAAATGGCCGCGCTCGGGCGCGGGAGGTCTACGACTGGAAGGTTGTGATTGCTGCTTATGAGGCGCTGTGGGCCGAAATGGCAGCGGTTCGCGCCAGTGCCCCGGAGTCCGTCCCCGTGCCTGCCGGCGCGCCCCCCTATCCCCTGTGCGACGACCCCTTCCGCCTGTTTGGCCACTACCCCACAGCCCAGCTCACCAGCGAGATGGCTCTCGGCTTGGGCCCAATGGCCGCACCGGCCAGCCTGAACCAGCTGCGAAGCTTTTGGATCGGGAATTTTGGCAGCGGGAAGCGAGCGCCGGCATCTACCCTTGAGCGGATTTTAGCCACCATTGAAAAAGAGGGGCCTCTGTCTGTTGGGGAAATCCTCCGCCGCTTTGCCGGTGCAGACGCCGCAGCAGTGGCGTATCTGTCCCGCTCTCTGGTCTATCTGATAAAATTTGATATCTTGCGGCTGCAATAATAAGAAACCCGGTTTCTCCCAGAAACCGGGTTTCTGGAAGCCCGGTTAAGAAACCCGGTTTCTCCCAGAAACCGGGTTTCTGGAACCAAAGCCCCAATCCAAAATCCACGCATCCAAAATACAAAATAAAAAATCCAAAATAGCCATGATTGGGAAAGCAGCACTGTTGGAAGCGATTGCCGGCAAAAATCGCGGACTGCTGGCGACAGAAACGGACAGACAAGCGATTTTATCGGCAGTGGCGCAGCTGGAAGACCGCAACCCCACGCCGCGACCGGTGGAAGCCAGCGAGCTGCTCGATGGCGACTGGCGGCTGGTCTACACCACCAGTCGGGGTCTTTTGAACCTTGACCGGCTCCCTTTGGCTAAGCTGGGACAAATTTATCAGTGCGTCCGCGCCAGAGAGGCGAAAATTTATAACATTGCTGAAGTGTGCGGCTTGCCCTATCTGGAAGGGCTGGTCAGCGTTGCCGCTACCTTCGAGGCGGTTTCGGAACGGCGAGTTCAAGTTAAATTTAACCGCTCAATTGTCGGCTTGCAGCGCTTGACCGGCTATCAGTCGCCGGCTTCTTTCATCGCCCAAATAGAAGCTGGGAAAAAATTTGCCGCCCTGGATTTTCCCCTGGACAGTCGCGAGCAGCAAGGCTGGCTGGATATTACATATTTAGATGCGGACATGCGGATAGGTCGCGGCAATGAGGGCAGCGTGTTCGTGCTCACAAAGGGGTAGTATGAGAGTGTCTCAAGGCCAGCTGAATCTGCTTGACACTTGCCCCCGCAAATTTCAGCTGACTTATATCGAGCAGCTGGGATCGCCGGCATCGCCGGAACAGCAAGAACAGCTCGTTTGGGGGGCAAGGTTTCACTTGCTCATGCAGCAGCGAGAGCTGGGTTTGCCCATCGAATCGCTTGTGGGAGAGGACCCGGAACTGCAGGGCTGCTTGGCAGCTTTGCAAGGGGCTGCGCCAGAAATTTTTGCGGCGGAGAGTGCCGGTGAAAGCCGGGTTTTTCGAGAAGCGGAACACGAGCGCATTTTGCATTTTAACGGATATTTGCTGACAGTTCGCTATGACTTGCTGATTGCTCAAGGCAAGCACGCCCAAATCCTGGACTGGAAAACCTATCCCCGCCCGCAAAACCGGCAGAAGTTGGCCGAGAACTGGCAAACGCGCCTGTATCTTTATGTTTTGGCGGAAACGAGCTATTATTTGCCCAAGCAGATTTCTATGACTTACTGGTTTGTCCAGTCTGCCGGTCAGGGGGTGCCGGTGCCGCAAAGTTTGAAATTTGCTTATAATGCCACCCAGCACAAGAAAACTTTGGCGGATTTAACGCGCCTGCTGAGCGACTTGACCGGCTGGCTGCAGCGCTACCAAGAGGCGGGAGAGCCTTTTCCGCAAGTGGCGGAGGGAGCCGGTCAGTGCCGGTCCTGTCCCTTTGCGGTTCGCTGCGGGCGCACCCAGGATCGCCGGCAAGATGCGCTGGCTGTTGACCGGCTGCCAAGTCTTGCTACTATTGAAGAGGTAGCGCTCTGAGGGGCATGGGGCATTGGGCATGGCGGCGGGCCAGGGGGCATCATCGCATTGCGAAGAATCTTCCCCATGCGCCATGCCCAATCCACGCATCCAAAATCCACGCATCCAAAATCCACGCATCCAAAATCCACGCATCCAAAATCCACGCATCCAAAATTTATATGAAGCTGGCTGAAGCGCTAATATTGCGCGCCGACTGTCAAAAGAAAATCGAGCAATTGAAACAGAGGCTGACAGCAAGTGTGAAAATTCAGGAGGGAGAGCAGCCTCCAGAGAATCCGCAAGAGCTTTTTGCTGAGCTAGACCAAACGCTGAATGAGCTTGCCGGTCTAATCACGAAGATTAACAAAACGAATTCCCAGACCGAGTTGGAGGGAATTACTTTATCCGATGCGCTGGCTGCCAGAGACACCCTTTTGCTAAAGCGCCGCGCCTATGAGGCTGTCGTTGAAAAGGCATCTGTAAGAATGGACAGGTACACTCGCTCGGAGGTTAAATATTATAGCACAGTTAACGTGGCTGAGTTGCAAAAGAAAATGGATGAAATGTCAAAGCAGTATCGGGAGCTTGACACAAAAATTCAAGAGAAAAACTGGACGGTGGATTTGCTAGAATAAGAGTTGAGTTGGTAGCCGGTTCGGCAGAAGCGAGTACAGCCCGCCAACTGGGTAAGTTGGATGGCAGGCATGACGGGCTATGCCTTAGCGGGTTCAAATCCCGCACCCCTCATAAATTAATAAGCCCAGCACTGTCACAAGTGTACGGGGCAATGTTAATGTAACTACCGCGTGCTGGTCTGTTGAAATCGGTGAGGGTGGGTCTGGGGAATTTACAGCTGTTTGCCGCCAGCGCTCGTGCGCTGGCAAGGATTTTTCAGCAAATGTAGCTGATTTAACAGCGGAGGCAGCGAATTGGGTGGGAGAGTTATAGCGTTTTTCAGAGGTACTGAGAAACCCGGTTTCTTTAAGAAACGGGGTTTCTGAGGGCTAGTCTGTCCGCGCTTCCGCCGGCATTAGGCTGCTAGCTAGCTGGTGGCAGCATACAGGAATTCATCACCAATAAGTGATAAAAGCAATCAAAAGTCATGACGAACTCTAGTAATAATAAAAGTAACGGGAGTTATTCCTCAGTTGCAGTCCGAGAGATGGAGATTGACGACCTCGCTCCCGTTTACCACTTGGGAGAGTCCTTATTTACCAGTGATTTGTACCCCTCTTTATATCGAACGTGGGACGAGTGGGAGGTGATTGGGCTTTACAACACCGATCCGGAATACTGTCTGGTTGCGGAAATAGACGATAAGCTGGCGGGTTTCATTTTGGGGACGATTATCAGCAAGGCATCTTGGACCTATGGATATGTTATATGGCTGGGGGTGAATCCTGAGTTTCAGCGCCGGGGAGTGGGGGACAAGCTGGTTGACAAGCTGGTGGAAAGGATGATAGAGGATGGGGCGCGGTTCATGCTCGCCGACACCGATCCGGAGAATGTGCCGGCGGTCAAGTTTTTTACCCGGAAAGGTTTTGTTAATACCCGCGAACACATTTTCCTGTCGATGAACTTAAGCAAGCACGAGCGCTACAAGAAACTGATCGCCAAGGGGCGGGAGCGCGAAAAAGCTGCAAAAGCTGGGCGCGAGCGCAAGCGAAAAGCTACTCAGACGCTCACTCCCGAAGTGATGGCGGGGGAAGCTGCTGTACAAGTAATGGTAAGTGAAACTTCTCCGCCGGCTAGCAGTTAAACCTGAATAATTTTAGATGTTAATTTGAAAAACTTCCGGGAATTTTATAGAACAATAGAAGTCAAAGGAGGCTCCGTCTCCTGATTTTGTTTTCCAGCTTTAGGCTGGGAACGATATTGTACAGCCGGATACCAGAAACCCGGTTTCTTTAAGAAACCGGGTTTCTTAGACTCTGTTAGGCGAGTGTAAAGCCTTTCAAGCCCCAGGAAAAAATACTATCTGTGCCAACTTGGTATTAGTCTTGTTTCTGGCGGTTCCGACCATTTGGCCCGCCGGCCCAAGGGGGACGACCGGCACCGGTGCGGTTTCTCAGTACCTCACAAAAGATGAGAAACTTATCATCCAGTGAAACTGAAGTAGCCAGCTGCAAGACTCAGCCCTGTGCTCCCTTGGACGATGGCGATTAACTCATCGGGTTCGCTAGCGGGTTTGTCAAGATAGATGGCTGTGCCGGCGGGGGCTCCTGTGGGGGATGTCCCCAGCACATAGTTGGCTGCCGATCCCTTAAGTTGAATCACATCTTGACTGAGGTTGAAGTCAGCAATCAGCGCGTAGTCACCGGCACCTAATGTCGCCGCATTGCCATCATCATAAAAGTGACTCGTGCTATTCCCCAGAATGAAGCGATCTGCCCCCGCACCGCCAATTAGGATATCCACCTCACCGGCACCTAATGTCGGACCCGCGCCGGTGAGCGTATCATTGCCATTTCCGCCATCAATGCTGTCACTGCCAATATCCCCACTCAGGAAGTCATTGCCACTGTCGCCATCCAGGGTATCGCTATCCCGACCTCCGTAAAGCGTGTCATTGCCATCTTCACCGTCGAGGAGGTCATTTCCCAAATTGCCAAACAGGAAATCGTCTCCATTACCTCCGTCGAGGATGTCACTATCCCGCCCTCCGTAGAGCGTGTCATTGCCATCTTCACCGTCGAGGAGGTCATTTCCTTGGTTGCCAAACAGCATATCGTTCCCCAAATTACCGCCGTCGAGGGTATCATTGCCGGCTAAACCGGCAAGAGTGTCGTCGCCACCGGCACCGTCGAGCGAATCATTTCCCGCTCCACCGATCAGGGTGTCATTGCCGGCACCGCCAAAAATTTTAGGTTGCCCTGACACACTGACCGCACCGCCGCCCTGAATTGTCGATCCGTCAGCCTTGGTGATAGTAAAGGCGTCAAAATCTCGATCGTCATAATTTCCAAATACCGTAACTGTATCGCCAGGTAAAAGGTTGAGGAGTTGCCCGCGAGTGTCGGCATCAACGAGAATTTGTCCGGTGCCATCGCTGAGGATAAATTCATCTTCCCGAATGCTCAGGATTGTCCCCGCTATGGTAATATTAGACACCCCTTGCTGCAAAGTGTTAATGCTGACTGCCATTGCTGTTCACCTGCGATTTTGATTTACGGTAACACCCCATGAGCTTTGACATGGGGTTATTCTGGGAGCTAGTTTTGAACAAAAGGAACCCGCTTTCTTTGGGAGGAAAGCGTCAGTTAGGTTGATTTAAGCTCAATCGTCAATCTGGATAACCGAGCCATCCGAGCGGGTGATAGTGTAAGCGTCCAGGTCGTAGTCATCAAAGTCACCGTAGACAGTGACTCGCTCACCGACGCTTAGATTGATTGGATTGTTGCCTTCACTGCCGGCATCAACGAGGATCTTCTCCTTGCCGGTGTCGAGGGTGAAGTCATCGCCGTGAATGCTCACGACACTGCCCGATACAGTCACCATTTTCGCTGATGCCGGTGTGGCCTGCACCCCTAGCATCGCCGAAACTAAACCTAAAACAAGAGCCTTTTTCATCGCTAGACATTTCCTCCGCCGTTTCTCTATTAAGCAGGTGAGCGAAAATAAACGCTCCTCCGTTTGCAGGATCGCCCCAGCGCCAATAAGCGCGAGCGAGTGCTTGCCGCACACCTGCGAGTAGCTCGAAGCTGGCACGCAGGCGGGGACATACGGTTTATTTATGCCCACCTATTTCCCAGTTTGGGAGGTAATTATTAAATTCTTATTAAAGTTACATGAGAAGATTCTCATGATTGCAGCCGGTAGCCCACGCCCCTCACCGTCTCGAAGTGCTTGCTGCCTAGCTTTTTGCGGAGATAGCCCACATAGACATCCACGATATTGGAGCTGGGGTCATAATCGTAGCCCCAGACGCGGCTGAGCAGCTGCTCTCGCGTCAGCACTTGTCCGGGGTGGCGCAGGAAAGTCTCAGCTAAGGTAAATTCGCGGGCGGACAGCTCCACTTGCCGGTTGCCGGCGGACACTCGCCGCGTCCGCAAGTCTAGCACAATGTCGCCTGAGGTGAGTGTCATTTCATCTTTGCCGCGCGGGGATTGCCGGTCGCGCAAGCGAGCCCGGACTCGCGCCAGCAATTCTTCAAAGCGGAAAGGTTTGGTCACATAGTCATCCGCTCCGCCTTCTAATCCCGCTACTTTATCAAGCACGTCATCGCGGGCTGTCAGTATAATGACGGGCATCTTTTCGCCTCTGCCGCGCAGTTCTTCTAGCACCTGCAAGCCGTCTTTTCCAGGCAAGCCGAGGTCGAGAATTAACAGGTCAAAATCGTTGCTGTCCGCTGTGCGAATTGCCGCCGGCCCGTCTCCCACCACGAGGGTTGTGAAGCCATTTGCTTTTAGCCCTTTTTCCAGGAAGGATGCGATTCGCGGTTCGTCTTCTGCGATGAGAATTCGGTTCATGGGCTGTAAATTGTGAGGGGTGAGGGGAAAATAAAGTATGTTATAGGGGTTAGGGATAATTTTTTTATAAACCGCAGAGGCGCAGAGATCGCAGAGTCAGGGAAAGATGAAGGTTTACTCGTTTGATAAGGAGGCTCTGCATCCCGACTGCCTAGTCCCGGCTTCCCACGGCGTCAAAAGGCGGGTTCACCGGCACGGCGAGCGTAAAAGTAGAGCCTTTCCCCAACTGGCTTTCCACTTCCACTCGCCCGCCGTGAGCTTCGGCGATGGCGCTGACAATTGCCAGCCCCAAACCGGCACCTTCTGAGCGCCGGCGGCTGTTGGCGGCGCGGGCAAATCGCTGGAATATGCGCTCTCTGTCCTCAGGGGCAATGCCAGTGCCGGTATCGCGCACCCAGAAGCGGACATGACCGTTGGTTAAAGCCGATCCTAACACAATTTCGTCACCGGCACTCGTGTGCTGGGCGGCATTTTGAGCGAGGTTCATCAGGGCTTGCGTCAGGCGCTGCCGGTCTGCTACAATTTTACCTGATGCCTGAGATTCCAACTGCCAGTCACGATCTCCCAGAGCTTTCACCTTAGCATACACTTCCTCGGTAAAGGCGGAAACTCCCACAGTTTCTAAAGTTAAAAAATCGGGGCGTTCGGCTTTGGCGAGCAGCAGTAAATCGTTAACCAATCGGCTCATCCGCTCCAACTCGTCGAGAACTAAGGCTACAGTTTCCGCTCGTTCCTGGGGGTCATCGCCGAGCAGTTCCAAATGGCCGCGAATGATTGTAATGGGGGTGCGCAGTTCGTGACCGGCATCGCTGATAAAATTGCGCTGGCTGGTGAGAGCAGCTTGGAGCCGGTCGAGCATTTCATTGAAGGTGATGGCGAGTTCCGCAATTTCATCAGAACCCCGCACGGGGATGCGCTGGCTGACATTCGACTCGCTAATCGAGTTAGCGGTTGCGGTGAGCGAGCGCAAGGGAGCGAGGACTCGACCGGCTGCAATCCAAGTCAGAGCGCAAGCAATAACTGAGACGGCTAGCGTCACCAGAAGCATGACATCGGTGGTTTCATTTACCTTTTCCCAGTCCCCAGCTGCCGATTGAATGACGACAAACACCCCGCGAGTTTTCCCTTGGATTGTGACGGGTTCCGCCCAGTAGCTGAGCGTGTCATTTGGGGTGACTAGCTCACCTTTTTCTGGCTGAGTTAGTTTCGCCCAGCGATTCAGATATTTTGAATTCGGGCGAAGAGATTCTGGCAAAGCGACGGGACTGGATTTGTAAAGCTGACCGTCGAGCAGTGCCAGCATAAACTCGCCGTCATCCGGGATGTTGCGGGACAGGAACGTGTCAAACAGAGCCGGTGTGTCCAAGACGCCGGTGCTGCTGGGGGACAGGCGGGACGCCTTTCCTGCTGTTGGGCTTTCTTGCAGCAACTGGCGGAACTCCTGGATTTCTTGGAGGAGATTATGTTTGCCCCGCTCTTGCAGCCGCAGCGAAAGGACTTGACGGACTGCTAAGACGGATATTCCCTGCGAGCCAGCTATTAGCACCGCGCACCAAGCGATCAGGCGGGTGCGGATTCCAAAAAAAATTCGACGCCATCCCTGAAATTGTCCAGTCATCAATTCCGAGCCCTTCCTGCAGCACGACTTATAGCGGTTCTCAGTTAGATGAGCGTGTTTGCCCAGAAACCCGGTTTCTTAAAGAAACCGGGTTTTTAAGTACCTCACTAATATGAGACAGGCTATATTTGATAACTTTTACTATAATATATTTTGAAATAGACCGGGCATTTGCCAGAGCAGGTAAGCAATCAGCGCAAACAGCAAAGTAATCAAAGCCGTCAGCACGTAGCTGACGCACATCAAGAACCCGTCGGATTCCAAAGTGGCCACGACAAACAGCAAAATCCCAACGGTGGGAATGGGATTGGTCAAGGGCACCGGCAGCATGAGCAGCAGCGTCAGCCAAGTGATACAAAGCCCGTTGATCTGCCAAATGTAAGGATTGTTTGCGATCCGCCGCATCCGGGGCTTGGCCAGTTTTTTGAGGACGCAGTTGACTTGTTTGAGGTTTTTTAGCAGGGTGAGGATAAATTTCCGGGGGAATTGCAACCGGGCAATTTTTTTGGGAAGCCACGGCGAGCGCCGGCCCAGTGCCATCTGCACGGACAGGACTAAGTTGCCGATGCCCAAGACACCGGTCAGTCCGGGCGGCATGGGAAACAAAAACGGCAAAACCAGTAAACCAATGACTAAACTAAACCCCCTTTCCGAAGTTTGCGCCAGGATATCTGCTAAGGTTAGGGGTTTTTCGGCTAGCCGCTTCAGAAGGGACTCAATATCTTGAGAAAATCTAAGCTGCATAACGCTCTGGCACAATCCAATCTATTCTTGGCTATTTCTGAGTAATTAAAAATTGTAACAAAGAATCGAAAGCAACTTCCTCCTTCTCAAGACGGGTCAGTGTTTTGGCAAGCATTCGACTGTCCCGCAACCTGCCGGCTCGGTTGCTGCGCCGGCAGGCGCTGCGCACCCCCCAGACGGGCGTGGGGACGCACCCGTGTGCGGGAGCATCCCCATGCATGCCAAACTATTGTGACCGAGGAAAAGGTCGAGAGGTTTCATCTGATGTCTGCGGCTTAGGCACAGGGCACGATCTCCGAAGAGCATTTCAGCCGGAAACGGCGGCGATCGCGAGACTGACCGCACAGCGATGCCACCGGACATAATATCAGGGAATTTCTTCTACAGACGCGATTTATCGCGTCTGGGTTCAGGGGAGAGAAAAAACCGGCATCTCTCTGCAGGCTGCTGTGTTCGGTTGCCGGCACCGGCACACTCCCCATTCGCCTGCCGGCAGACACCAGCAGCAGGGTGCGTTATTAAAACGCACCTTATATCTAGCAGTTAAACTGACAGGCAATCTGAGGCAGGAGCGCAACTCGCCCCTGACACCAGCATCGAAGGGATGCCCAGCACCGCGCAGGGGAAATTAGGGCCCAGAGCGCGGACAATGGGGTGGTTGGCGTCGCTGCAGCCCAGGAACAGCAAAACCGCCGATTCGGATTCCACAACTTTTCTGAGTTCGGCGGCAACGCCACCAAACCGGAGGTGAGCTTTGAAGGCACCCCGCCACTCTTCCGCCAGACAGCGAGCTTGCCACAAGATGCGGTCGGCTTGCTCGAACGGGTGAGTAGGCGAGAACATGGTCTTGTAGCTTTGCCGGTCTGCCGGTGTCATTCGCTTGCTTGTTGCTAGCGCTTTATAGGTTTGTTGAGTTAAAACAGATGTGCTAGACTCTAAAGGCTGAGATGATTCCGACACCGCCAGCCGGCTGCTGTAATGAATGGAGGGGCTGCTCCCTTCTTTCGCCCGCTTCAAGACATGCGGACAGTGACTGCTTTGAGTTTCGCTGACAGTGTAGACCACTTGAACGGTGACTTGCCGGTGGGTGGCTAAACGAGTTTGATGGGCCATCCACAGGGTAATATCCAGAGCCGTTTGACTGCTGGGGGAGCTGTTATAGCCTACGACGAAGTTGATTGGTTTGGTAAAGTTAGCCCCATCACAAGCGGGTGCAGCCGGCTCGGGCAGCAACACCATGCGATCCATTATGTCATGCCGGCCCAGTGCGCTTTCCAGACGTGCTAACATTGGCTTGATCTTCACAGCTGTAACCTCTCTCACATGAAACGGACGATCGACAAGAGGTAGGCGACCCACTCAATCACTTAACTTAACACTATTATAATCTATTCGTCCTGAGTGAAATACCTGTCTAGAAAATCTAAGGCGCGGTTGCGGAGGTCGTAATACTCCGTGGATTCCCGCAGTTCTTGGCGGTTGCGCGGATGCGGGAAAGGCACCTCCAGAATCTCCCCAATTGTAGCCGCGGGCCCGTTCGTCATCAGGACGATCCGGTCAGACATATATATCGCTTCATCCACATCATGGGTGATCGTCATCACTGCTTGCCTGTGACTTTCCCAGATGTCGAGCACCTGTTTTTGCAATTTGCCGCGAGTCAGGGCGTCTAGCGCCCCAAAGGGCTCATCCATCAGCAGCATCTTGGGGCGGATCGCCAGGGCGCGGGCAATCCCCACCCGCTGTTTCATGCCCCCAGAAATTTCATCTGGATACTTATCCGCTGCAGCTGTTAAGTTTACCATTGCCAAGTGCTCATTGACAATGCTGATTTTTTCGGCACGGGTGGCCTTCCCCAGCACTTCATCCACGGCCAGCCGGATGTTTTCCCGCACCGTCAGCCACGGGAGCAGCCCGTAGTGCTGAAACACCATCATGCGATCGGAGCCCGGTTTGCGGATCTCTTTGCCCTCTAGCCGCACGGAGCCGGAGGTCTGTTTCTCCAAACCGGCAACTATCTTGAGCAGTGTTGATTTGCCGCAGCCCGAGTGACCGATTACGGAGATAAATTCATTTTCCCCAATGGTAAGGTTGACATCCTTTAGGACGACAAATTCACCCCCGCCAGCAGTAGGGTAGGACTTGACTAAGTTTTCAATTTCCAGAAATCCCGATTGGCGAACTGCTTTATCGTTTGCGCCGGCTGAGAAAGAAGTGGATTTGGTCATGGGAGTCTCCTAGAATAAGTTTTACTCAGGTGCGCTCTGGCGCACCGCACTGTTCAGCTGTTAGGCTAATAATGCTGCTTGTGGTCGAAAGGAGGCAGAGCCTCCTCCTCTGCGTTCCCAGGCAAAGCCTGGGAACGAGTGGTTAAAGGTTTGTAGTAGGGCTAAAGCCCTACCGGCTCGCCTGCCGTAGGGCCCAGAAACCCGGTTTCTTTAAGAAACCGGGTTTCTCAGTACCTCAGAAGACAGGTAGAACGATTGAGGCCGGTTGGCTCTGATTTCAAAACTCTTGAGATAGCCGGCAGGATCGCTGGGGTCAAAGGCTTTTTTGTCGATAAAAACCTCTGCCGGCTCAACTTTGTAATCCTCCTGAGGGCACTCGATACCCATTTCAGCGACAATTTCTCGATAGAGGTCAGTTTTCCAAGCTTTGCGAGCCAACTCTTCGGCATTTTTGGGAATTTCCCGAATCTGCCCCCAGCGAGCAGCTTGAGTCATTAACCAGATACTTTCTGACTGCCACAAGAATGTCGAGTGATCTCCTGGCACTTTAGAAACCTTAGCCGGCATGTCAAAGAAAATCGTGGTGTCGTCTGATGTCACGGTGCGGTATTGGTCATCAAACCCGCCATAATTGTATGAGCCAACAATTGCCGGTCGGGTAAACTTATCAATTGGACCATTCTTGGGTTTCGCGCCCGTAAACGACCGTTCTGTCAGCAGTTTTGCCACCTCCTCGCGGTTTTGCGGGTCGCCGCAATACCGGCAGGCTTCAATCATCGCCTTGACCAGAGAGCGATAGGTTTTGGGGTTTTCTTTGATGAAAGATTCCATCACCCCCAGCAGCCGGTCTGGGTGTCCGCGCCAGATTTCTTTGCCCTGCGCGAAGGTAAAGCCAACTCCCTCCCCGCCAGTAATTGCTTTTTCGTAAATTGCCCGCGTGTTCCAGGGTTCTGCCACCATGTAAGCTTGCATCGCCCCAATCCGCACGTTCGTCACCATCTGGGGTGGGGGAATGATGATGATGCGAAACTCCTCTAGGGGGTTCACACCGGCAGCGGCAGATAAGTAGCGGACAAAGTATTCGTAAATAGCAGAACTCAGCACAACCGCCCAGACTTTGCCCTCTGGCGGCTGGCTGTCAAAATAGGCTCTAAACTGTTTGCCAAACGCTTCCAGATCGCCGCCGTATTCGTACCAGGGGCGCAGCCCAAAATCCCACATTTTCCGGTTCATCGTCATGGCGTTGCCGTGCCGGTGAACCGTCATGGCTGCGCACAGCGGGGCGTGGCGTGCGCCTTCCGCTCCTATTCTAGCATTGGTGACGGCACCCGACACTACCGGCGAGGCGTCGAGGCGGCCAAAAATAATCCCGTCGCGAGAGTTTGCCCAGCTGGCTTCGCGGTTGAGTTTGACGTTCAACCCGTACTTGCGGAAAAACCCTTTTTTCCAGGCAATCGCAAAGGGAGCGCAGTCATTCACCGGCACGTACCCCACTGTCAAATCGGGTTTTTCCAAAGTTTTGGGATCTACGACTTGTTCGACGGCTAAGGCTTCTTCCGTAAGCCCTCTAGCCGACCGGTCGGCATTAATGGCGCAAGAGGAAAGTGCCATGCCGGCGGCTGTCGCTCCCATCCCTTTAATAAACTCGCGCCGGCTCCAGTCATTTGGGGATCTCTCACTCATCTTCAGTCTCGCTCAATCTTGCAAAATTTTGCCCTGTCAGAATTCAGCAGCCAGAAGAGTTTTCAACTCTCACTTCTGGCTCTCCTAAAACTGACAGCTAAGCTGTCAGGCTTTTAATCTACTTGTTGCAGAAAGGAGGCAGAGCCTCCAGCGCCTCGTTCCCAGGCGGAGCCTGGGAACGAGGGAACGAGGGAGGGTATATTAAGAGCGTGCCGGTCTTCTGTGCGTTACCAATTCCTGAATTTTGCCAACCGCCCAGTCGAGGACTAACCCCGTTAATCCAATCACGAGTATCGCCAGAAACACCGAACTCAGGTTGAGCCGGCTCCACTCATCCCAGACAAAAAAGCCAATGCCAATCCCGCCGGTGAGCATTTCTACGGCGACGATGACGAGCCACGCTATCCCCAAACTAATCCGCAAGCCGGTGAATATGTAGGGCAAACTTGCCGGCCAAATAATTTTGGCAATCTGCCGCCAGCGGGGCATTTCCAGCACCCGCGCCACATCGAGATAATCTTTGGAAACGCTCGACACTCCCAGGGCAGTGTTGATAATCGTTGGCCACAGAGAGGTGATGAAGATAACAAAAATTGCCGAGGGATCAGCCAGGTTAAAGATAGCCAAAGCAATCGGCAGCCAAGCGAGCGGCGATACCGGCTTGAAGATTTGAATGATGGGATTGAGCGCCAGCATCGCTTGTCTGGACATCCCGATGAGAAACCCCAGGGGAATCGCGACAACCGCACCTAAGGAAAACCCCAGCAAGACGCGGCGTATGCTCGCCAGCAATAGCCAGCCGATTCCCAAATCTCCCGGTCCGCGCTGGTAAAACGGATTGACGATGTAATCCCAATTTGCGACTAGCGCCTGCACTGGATTGGGCATCAATTCGCTCTGGAAGCTGGCCACTACCCACCACAGGATGAGAATTCCCAGAAATCCTGCTGCCGGCAGCAATACCACCTCCCGCAATATCACGGGTTTCGCCCGTTTCCAGGCGGCCTGTCCGGCAACTGCAATCGAAGATAAATTAAGCTGAATAGCCATTATAAACTCCTCAGAGTCAAGGGTGGGACACTGCGAACCAACCGGAGACACTGACGAGATCGAACGCTCTATTTTAATAGAATGTTGAGTCTTCATCAGTCTCCTCTCAATGCCTGCGAAGTTAGCTGACGGGCTAGGACTGAGAGATGTCCCTCTCGCTGCCTGGCGCGACCGCTCACAGGCATTCGAGATAAGCCCCCTAAATTGGTTCCTCCGCTCCTGTCTCACCCAGAGGTGAAACGTTGGATTAGGCAGACTTTTTACGCTCTTTTCACAATACTAGCATTGTTTTTTCTGCCTGTCAAGCAGTCTTCAGGCACAAGTTTTGCATGGCCATCGCTCCGCAAACAGGTGCGCCCCTGTCGCGCGCACGCTCTGTAGGGAGCGATTCCATCCCCCTCTCGCCTAAAGCAGAAAACGTAGCGTCACATACACAGCGGCAGCGATCAGTTGCGCCGCCATCACTGGGATGCCGTAGCGCAGAAAGGTGTGAAAGGAGATCCGGCGTCCGTGCAGCTCAGAAATCCCAGCTGCGACTATATTAGAAGAAGCTCCTACCAGAGTGCCATTGCCTCCTAAGGTTGCGCCAAACATCATGGCGTAGAAGAGTGGCAGCACTTCCGGGGGGAACTGACCTTGAAAGTCGGGTGCGAGAACTTCTGCCGGCGCTAACCCGACACTCACTACATACTGTTTCAGCAATGGCACCATCGCCACCACCAGCGGGATGTTGGGGACAACGCTGGACAACAAACCGACAAAAAACAGCAGCACCAGGGAACCTAAGACAATATTTTTCCCCAGAAGAACGGCTAGCACCCCTGACACGCTGCTGATGACGCCGGTTTTTTCCAGCCCGCCAATCAGCACAAAGACGGACATGAAGAATATCAAGGTACTCCAGTCGATATCCCGCAAGATGTTGTTGACAGAATCAATTTTCGTGTGGTGAGCGAGGAGCAACGCCAAAGCTGCCCCCAGCAAGGCGACGGCTGCCGGTGAGATCGGGACTGGCAGGGTTTCTCCCACGACAAAAAACAGCAGCACGAAGGCGACAATTAAGCCCCCCACTCCCAAAATTCGCGGGTGTTCGATCTTCGGGTGCGGCAGGTGTTCCAGGTCGTCCAATTTTTTGCGCCAGGTTTTGGGGAACAGCCACGGCAGCATGACTAATATTGTGACAATAGCAATAACTCCGCCCAGGCTCAATTTTAGCAGGTAATCCGCAAAGCTGATATTGACGGCATCGCCGACAATAAAGGTGGCTGGGTCGCCGACAAGCGTCAGCAGACCGGCACTGTTGGCAACAAACACCATCAGGATCAGCAAGGGGACAAAATCCACGCCAATTTCCTCCGCCATTGGGGGAATCAGCGGTGCCAGGAGCATCACGGTTGTGGCGTTGGGTAAAACGGCGCAGATGGGCGTGGTAATCGCCACAATGCCGAGCAGCAATCGCTTGCCTTGCCCTTTCGCCAGCAGCACCATCTGTGTGGCTAAGTAGTCAAATATTTTGGTTGGCTCAAACGCCCTCACCAGCACCATGACTCCAAAGAATAAACCCAGGGTGGCGTGACTCCGGCTGATGTATCCGATCGCTTCGTTCAAGGTCATGATGTGGCAGAACACCAGCAGCAGCGCCCCCAAAAAGGCGGCAATGGTTAGGTGTATCCACTCCGTCATGATTAAGAAAATGACACCGACAAATGTTGCCGCCGCCACGATGCTTTGCACGTTTTCCATTGCATCTCTCTCGACTCAGTTATAGAATTGATTTTGCCTGAACAGAAATCAGCCGCAAGCAGTTATAGGGTTGTGCCAGAAACCCGGTTTCTTTAAGAAACCGGGTTTCTCAGTCCCTCACTCAGAGGAAAACCGCGATATCACCGGCAGCCCAACTGTCTCTGTGGGCGGGGCTAATTTGTTCTTATGCAGCAAATACGGCCACAGCAATAAAATGAGTGCTGGGTCGCCATGACACTAGAAAACCTCCCTGGCTAAAAGTCGGGATTATGACAAAACACCCTCTCGCTATCGAGAGCAAGTGAAATTGATTGGCTCACACCACGATGTAGCGGGGAAGCTGATGAGAGCAAGGCACTTTTGATTTAGAAATGCTGTCTCGTCAGTCCCCTCTCAATGCCTGCGAAGTTAGCTGACGGGCTAGGGCTGAGAGGTGCCCTTCTCCTGTTTTACAACAGAGATAAGCCCCAGAGAATCTCTTTGGTTCCTCCGCTCCGCCTGCCGGCTTCAAGTGAATTTCTCAGCTCGGAAGGCAGATTAGGCTGACTAGATATAACTTAACTGAAATTACCCTAACATGTTTTTCCGCAGGAGTCAATGCCTGCAGGGCGGTTTGGCGGCAAAAATTTGCGCGCTGTTGGAAAGAGCCCCTCAAGGGCAACCGCCGGCTCCCCCCTGCCGCAGGGCCGGCAGCCGGTCGAGACAAAGTATTTCCCCGGAAGTGATATAATGGCACTCAACTGTGGGGGTGGGAGCGAAGATGCCCGAGCAAAACATTCAGTGGCAAATTCAGCCGCCGGCACAACCGCCGGAGTGGTTCATTCAAGAAATTCGACGCCACGCACCCGACATCTCTGGCCACTATGCCGGCCAGTTGCTGTGGCAGCGGGGGATTCGAGACCGGCAGCAGCTTGCCGGCTTTTTGAATCCCAACTCGGTACAGCCGGCCAGTCCCTTTGAATTTGGCCAGGAGATGCGCTGGGCGGTAGAGCGATTGCTCGCGGCGCGGCGTGCCGGTGAAAAAGTGGCCATTTGGGGGGACTTTGACGCCGACGGCATCACCGCCACCGCTGTACTCTGGGAAGGGCTGGGCCAGTTTTTCCCCCAACACCTCCAGCTCACCTATTACATCCCCAATCGGCTCACCGAATCCCACGGACTCAACCGCCCGGGGATTGACGCCCTCGCTCAATCTGGAACCGGGCTGATTGTTACCTGCGACACCGGCAGCACCAACCTCGAAGAAATTCACTACGCCGGCGAGCTAGGCACAGACATCATTGTCACCGATCACCACACCCTGCCGGATCAGCGCCCCCCGGTGGTGGCCATCATCAACCCCCGCTCCCTGCCGGCCAGCCACCAGATGGCCAATCTTTCCGGCGTCGCCGTCGCCTACAAACTCGTAGAAGCCCTCTACCTCACCCTTCCCGACATCCCCCAGCAACCTTTAGAGAATTTGCTGGATTTAGTGGCGATTGGCTTGATTGCCGATTTGGTGCAGCTGACCGGCGAGAGCCGGTATTTGGCCCAGCAGGGGATTAAACGCCTGCAGCAGCAGCTGTCGCACCCCACCCGCCCGGGCGTGCAAAAACTGCTCCAGCTCTGCCAGCGTGCTGGCGACCGGCCCACCGATATTTCCTTTGGCCTTGGCCCCCGGATTAACGCCGTCAGCCGCATTCACGGCGACTCCAGCTTCTGCGTAGAACTGCTCACCAGCCGCGACAAAAAGCGCTGCAGCGAGCTGGCTGAAGCGGCAGAGCTGGCCAACACCCGCCGCCAGTCCCTGCAAAAAGATGTCACCCAGCAAGTCAAAGCCCAGCTGCAAAAAGAAGACTTGTCCACCACCCTTGTCCTCGTCCTGACTCACTCACAGTGGCCCGCAGGGGTCCTCGGTCTGGTTGCAAGTCAAGTCGCCCAGGAATACGGGCGTCCGACTGTCCTCCTGAGCACAGAAGTAACAGACTCTGCCGACAGCCAAATCCCCAAATCCCCAAATCCCGGCACCCCCATCCCCAACTCCCCAATCGCCAGGGGTTCCGCCCGTTCTGTGAATAATATTGACCTGTACGGGCTGGTGAAGCAGCGGGCCGACCTGCTGCACCGTTTCGGTGGCCATCCCTTTGCCGCCGGTCTGGCCCTGCCGGTGGAGAATATTCCCCTGTTTGCAGAAGCCATCAACCGGCAGCTGCGGGAAAAGCTGGGGGCGTCTGGCTCCTTGGGCGTGCCGGTGGTGACAGCAGATTTGACTGTCACAGTGGCAGAACTGGGACAGTCCCTGTTTCGAGAGCTGAAACTGCTGGAACCTTGCGGCACCGGCAACCCCGTTCCCAAATTCCTGGTGCAAAACTGCTGCTTTGAAAAAGTCTGGCACCGCAATATTGAGGATTCTAAAGGGCGAAAAGTTCAGTACATTAAAACCGAGTTTGAAATTCGGGATGAGTCTAGCGCTTTCGGGTTTGCCGGCGTCTGGTGGGGGCACTATAAAGAAGAACTTCCGCCGGGCCGGTGCGATGCGATTGTGGAGCTGGACTACAATACTTTCAAACAGCGCTATGAGGTGCGCCTGATCGCGGTGCGCTCCTGTGTGGGAAATTTCCAGTTCCGCGCCCCCGCACAGATCGACTGGATTGTGGACTGGCGCTGTGAGAGGGTGCGGGCGGAAGGCGCTTTGATGAGTGAGGGGAAAGTTTCTTCTCCTTTTATTGTAGTGGAAGAGTGCCCTAGAAGTTGGGATGAGTTGCAAGTTTGGTTTCGGCACGCGGCGCACCGGCAGCAGAAACTGGCCCTGGCGTGGGGGCAGCCGCCACTGCAGTCCCCAGCTCAAATCTGGCAGCAGCTTGCCGGTGTGGCTAAATACCTCAGCCGCACGGGTGCGCCAGTCACAAGGCGTCAGCTGTGCGAGAAGCTGGGCATCAGCGATGGCTGTCTGCAACTGGGATTGCAAGCTCTGGGCGCGCTCGGGTTCCAGGTGGCCCACTTCGGTCAGAACTTGCGGCTGAGCTGGCAAAAGAGCGCCTCTAGGGAGGGGGCTTTGGCGGAAAGACCCTCCGCTCTTATTGCATTTTTGGCTGCGGTTTATGAAGAGCAGTTTATCCGGCAATATTTCGCCGAAGTGCCGCTGTCTACTCTTCAAGCGATGGCAAATTCGGCGCGCGATTCTTTGTCTGAGTTCGATACGGATGTGGAATTTTAAGCCGGTGCGGTTGAGGGTGGAATTTGCTTAGTGCGGGGAGAATTGAGTTGATAATTTTGTTAGGAACCGCCCCCGTGAAGGAGCGCCTAGAAAGAAGTAGGGTGGGTTCCCTCTTAGGGAACCCACCTCAAACTGTTACGCTCAGCTGTTAGGCTATAGCAGTATGCACTTAGGTTAAAACATTAGACCTTCAGGCCCGGCGGGACGCCTGCCCTACGTCTATATCCCAGTAGTAATATGGGTTAGGACAATAGGAGCGGGAGTGCGGGGGTGCAAAAGAGGTTGAAATGTACGAACCTAATTGGCTACTGCTATAATGCAGCCTGTCTGTCCAAAGGAGGCAGAGCCTCCTGGAGGGCGTTCCCAGGCGGAGCCTGGGAACGAGGGACATCATGTTAAACCCCTTGTCCTAACCTAAGTGCCTACTGCTATATTGAGGGAGCCTAGTGCGTGGTTAAATGACCTTGGTACTCGCAGGTGAACCCTTGTGTGCGCCACTGTTGCATGTCTACGTCTGTCAGCGGGGTGAGCGCGGAGCACGACGCCGGCTCGACAAACTGGCTGATGACTGCCCAAATCAAGCTGCGAATTACATCGATGCCGGTTTTGAGGGGTGACTCGCGATTGCCGGGAATGCCGGTTTCGGGGGCTAAGTCTATCTCGACCCAAATTCCGTGGGAGCCTAAGATAATCTGTGCCAGCCACTTGGCGCGTGGCAGATGGGTGGGGGAGGTAATGACTTTGACTCTGTGAGCTTGCCACCGGCTCAGGATGGGGAGAGAGAAGTAGTAGTTGTCAAAGGTGTTGCGGGCGCACTTTTCCAGGAGGACTTGCTGCGGGGGAGCTTTGGCTCGCTGAAAAATCAGCCAAATGCAGGGATCTTGGGAGCCTTGAGAAATCAGCACCGGGGTCTGGGGGTATTGTTTGGCGAGTTCGGCGACGTAGATTTCCCGTTTGATGCTGCCCCCGAGCACCAGGATAGCATCCACCGGCCTGTTGGCGGCGGACTGCAAAGCTACTGTGTTGCTCAGCAGCCAGCCAAAAAGGGCAACCGTCACAACTAAAAGGGCAAAAGCAGCTATCGAGCCGGCAATCCTGGAGATTTTTCTGTTGTGACTTCTGGTTTTTGGCTGCTGGCTGCTTGTGTTGCTGAACTTTTGCTTTTTGCCTTTTTTTGGCCCCATACAGGTTATGTCCGATCGCGTTTTATTCATGCCACCCCCACCTCTGGCGGGATGAGGAGTGACGCCCCCCACCCCACCTTGGCCCGCACCCGGCACCCCTGACCCCGCACCCCGCACCCCTCACCCCCCTGATTTTTTCTTGGGGGGCTTGCCGGTGGGCAAGACAAATTCGATTTGCCCATCGGGAGTCTGCCGTATTTGCCCGCCTAGCTTGCGGATTTCTCGCTCAGCCCGCTCTCGGACTCTTTTGTCTGTGGCGTTCATGTAAACCTCGGCCCACGACCGGCCCCGCGCCAGGGTGCTGTCGGGATCTGTTTTGAGGAATTCAGCGGTTTGCCGGTACATGGCTGCGTATTGCCCGTCTGGGGTTCCCTCCGCCCACTTGGCCGCCATTTCGTGAGAGTGGATGGCACCGGGGATGTCGTCGATCAGCAGCAGCTCGTCGAGTCCTTTCCAGCGCCAGAGCACATAGGCTCTCGGATTCATCTGGGGGGAGAGGGCGCGGGTGCCGCGATCCATATACTGCACGGTCAGTTGCGGCTCGCCAAGATAGTAGGAAATGCCGGTGGAAAGAAAAAGGTAGGTGTCAAGGAAGCGGGGATCGCGCTGGGTGATCAGGTCAAAGTAGTCGGTATTGAGGGAATAGCCGGTTTTGGCGCGCGCAGGTTCGTCGCCAAAATACTGGATGTAGTTGAGGAAGGCCCAGTTGGCGATTAAGTTGTCGAAGCCCAGGGTTGGCATCTGCTTGAGCAGCTGCACCCGCTCTCTTTCGAGCTGTTCCGCCTGCTTTGGGTTCTCCGCTTCCTGTGGCGGGCGGTGCAGCTGAGCCCACTGGAGGGCAATGATGCCGGCGAGGGCGGCTGCAGCGAGGGCTATATTCAGCAGCAGCCCTCCCCCGGAGCCCCGCCGCTTGGGGGGAGTGGGGGGCGCAGTGGGGGGCGCAGTGGGGGGCGCAGTGGGGGGCAGCGAAAGGGCGGCGGGGGAGAGGCGATCTGCTTCCATCGGCTTTAGACTCAGCAGTCTGCGGTGGCGGTGTTCTGCTACTCGCTATTTTAGCTACACTAGAACCAACAAAGTTTTGAGGTCGGTTTGTGTCTGAGTGCATAGCACTATGCGCTTCTCTGGGGTTAAATTAGCTTGCAAGCCCCTCGCACCGGCTTCTCTCGGGACACCTCCGGCGGCTGAGTGCCACCTGCTGGCCAATCCGGACACTCTCGCAAACTGTCACAGGGTTTTGCAAGTTCTTGGCCTCAGCTGGGTATCTTAATATTAGTCGATTCAGGGTGAACCCAGCCCTGCGATGCCCCACACCCAGACCCCCGAGCTAGCCACCCCTTGCCTGTCCCTGCCGATCTTTACTGAGATGCCGTGCGTTTTCCTTGAGGCGATTGCTGCGGCATCTCCCTGTTAAAAGGGCTTATTTATTGTTAATAATTTGTGTTAGCCAATTCAAAATGAAGTCATCCTCAAAACGCTTCCTGCTCCCCCAAATCGTCCTGTTTGCTGGGGCCATCGCCACAACCGCGACCATTAGTCTGTTCCTTCCCGGGCTGAGTCGCTCCGTGCGGGCCGCACTCCAGGACAGTCCGAAAACAGTTTTAGATGAAGCCTGGCAAATTGTTAACCGGGATTATGTAGATGGCAGTTTTAATAAAGTCGATTGGCAGCGGGTTCGGCAAGACCTCCTGAATAAAAACTACACGTCTCGCGAACAGGCTTATGTCGCCCTCCGGCAAGCTTTGGAGAAATTGGGAGATCCCTACACCCGCTTCATGGACCCGGATCAGTATGAGGCGCTGACTAACCAAACTTCAGGCGAACTCTCAGGGGTGGGGCTCCGGCTAGAACAGAACGAGAAAACCAAGCTGATCAGCGTGGTGGAGCCGATAGAGAATTCCCCCGCCCTCAAAGCCGGCATCCAAGTCGCAGATCAAATTTTGCTGATTGATGGCAAACCCACTCAGGGCATGAGTGTGGAAGAGGCGGCTAAGCTGATCCGGGGTCAGGTGGGCACTGAGGTGACTTTGCAACTTTCGCGCCCCGGAAAGGGGATCTTTGATGTGACGCTCACCCGGGCTCGGATTGAACTGCCCACAGTGCGTTACAGTCTGAAACAGGAAGGCAAGACGCGCGTCGGTTATATCCGCTTGCAGGAGTTCAGCAGCCACGCCGCAGAGCAGATGCAGCGCGCGATTGAGACTCTCGGCACTCAAAAGGTGGATGCCTATGTCCTCGATTTGCGGGGGAATCCGGGCGGGTTGCTGTATGCCAGTATTGATATTGCCCGCATGTGGATGGGCAAGGGATCTATCGTCCGCACGGTAGACCGGCAGGGACACGATGAGGAAATTAAGGCCAATCAGACGGCGATCACGGAGTTGCCTCTGGCGATTCTGGTGGATGGCAACTCGGCGAGCGCTAGCGAGATTTTATCCGGCGCTTTGAAAGATAACCGTCGCGCTACGATTATCGGCAGTCAAACCTTCGGGAAGGCGCTGGTTCAGTCGGTACACTCCCTGTCTGACGGCTCCGGTTTGGCGGTGACGATCGCTCACTATTACACTCCCAACGGAACGGATATCAGCCACAAGGGGATTACGCCTGATATCAAGGTTGATATCTCCGAAGAGCAAATGAAGCAGCTGGCGTCTAACCCCAATGCTCTCGGCAGTAAGGATGACCCCTGCTACGCCCGCGCCCTCACTGTCCTGCAAGCTCAAATCCCCAGCAGGCCGGTGGCTGCCCAGTAAATTTGTGCCGGCTCTCCCGGATGCCGGCTCTCCCGGATGCCGGCTTCCTGGGATGCCGGCAGGAATACGGCAGGTTGAAACCTGCCGCTATACAAACTTTCGCCCGCCTGCGCGGGCTTGTTGTTTTTCGGTGCCGGTGCGATCGCTTCCTGCACGGTTTGTAGTTGGGCTTTAGCCCAAAAGTTTGTAGTTGGGCACCGGCCTCACCGGCCCCCCGTGCCGGTGCTAAATTGCTTGACATCTAACCTCTTTTATGCTATTAAATAATCTATGCATATCCCATCAGAAATTGCCGGTCTGATCGAGCGCTTGAACCAGGAATTGAATGAGATGGAGCGGGAAGCCACAGACGGGCTTGCCCTCACCAGAACTATTGTGGATCGCTCTCCCAATAATTTCACAGCGATCCAGCTCTTGGCTTTCTGGAAAACCACTCTATTTTTTGTAGAGACATCCAGAAACCGGATTCCGAGTCTTCGGGAGGATATCTCGCTCTCTGAAGTGACTGCCAAGCAGGCAGTTAAGGACGCTGCAGAAAGTTTGGCAACAGAGTTGGTTCGAGTGCTGGAAACTAAAACAGAAGTCAGTGGAGTTAAAAATCGTTTGGAGAAGTGGCAATGACACAGAAAGAACCGGCTGAACAGGAACTCCTCGAAATTTTGGAGCTGGCAAAAGAAGCGGAACAAAAAACCAGAGAGATGTGTCAGGGAATAGTTGATCTCTCGGAAAACTGGCGGCTGAGGGCAGAAGCTAAACGCGCTGCGGCGGCAAAAGAGCCGGTGGGGTGAGCCGGCAAGTGACAGTGCTCGAACGATGAACCTCAGAACTCGAATGCTAACACCGGCATCTTTATCCCTGGGGTGAAACGCCTCCTGCCAAAATCCTCTGGAAAATTTTTGCCTTTCCCCCCTTGCAATTATTCAGCGCCATCCCCACCGAGAGTACAGTTTGATAAGCCAACTTAGCCGCACATCCAGCCGGCTGTCAAACCACCGGCATTTTGCGGCTATTTTTGCTAGCTTACTGGCGGCGGGGGTTGTCTCTGGCGGCGGGGGTGCCGGTGTGCCCCTCCCAGCGCAGGAAATGCAACCGCCCCGACTTTTCCCCCGCCACCACTGTCACCCCATCTGGCGCGACAGCACAGCAGAGTAACCCAGACTCGCCGGTGAAACAAGCAACCTCCTCCCCGGAATGCAAATCCCAGACTTTCAGGGTGCTATCCAATGAAGCGGAAACCGCAGTTTTCCCATCCGGCGTCAGGGCGACTGCTCCTACCGTGTTAGTATGCCCGGTGAGGGTGCGCACTTCGGTGCCAGAATGTAAATCCCAGACTTTCAAGGTGCTATCCCATGAAGCAGAAACGGCAGTATTCCCATCCGGCGTCAGCGCGACTGCTCTTACCGTCTCAGTATGCCCCCTGAGGGTGCGCACCCGCTCAAAGGAAAGCAAATCCCAGACTTTTAGCGTGCTATCGTGTGAAGCGGAAACCGCAGTTTTCCCATCCGGCGTCAGGGCGACTGAATTTACCCAGCCAGTATGCCCCCTGAGGGTGCTTCTTGACTCCCCGGAATGCAAATCCCAGACTTTTAGCGTGCTATCCGATGAAGCGGAAACCGCTGTTTTCCCATCCAGCGTCAGGGCGACTGCATTTACCCAGCTAGTATGCCCGGTGAGGGTGCTTCTCGACTTCCCGGAAAGCAAATCCCAGACTTTCAGCGTGCAATCCTCTGAAGCGGAAACCGCAGTATTCCCATCCGGCGTCAGGGCGACTGCATTTACCCAGCCAGTATGCCCCGTGAGGGTGCTTCTCGGCTCCCCGGAAAGCAAATCCCAGACTTTCAGGGTTTTATCCACTGAAGCAGAAACAGCTGTTTTCCCATCCGGCGTCAGGGCGACTGCTCTTACCCAGCCAGTATGCCCCGTGAGGGTGTTTCTCGACTCCCCGGAATGTAAATCCCAGACTTTCAGGGTGCTATCCGATGAAGCGGAAACCGCAGTTTTCCCATCCGGCGTCAGGGCGACTGCATTTACCAAGCTAGTATGCCCCGTGAGGGTGCTTCTCGACTCCCCGGAATGCAAATCCCAGACTTTCAGGGTGTTATCCGATGAAGCGGAAACCGCAGTTTTTCCATCCGGCGTCAGGGCGACTGCATATACCGAGTCAGTATGCCCGGTGAGGGTGCTTCTCGACTCCCCGGAATGCAAATCCCAGACTTTCAGGGTGCTATCCTCTGAAGCGGAAACCGCTGTTTTCCCATCCGGCGTCAGGGCGACTGCACTTACCCCGCCAATATGCCCCGTGAGGGTGCTTCTCGACTCCCCGGAATGCAAATCCCAGACTTTCAGGGTGCTATCCGATGAAGCGGAAACCGCAGTTTTCCCATCCGGCGTCAGGGTGACTGCATATACCGAGTCAGTATGCCCGGTGAGGGTGCTTCTCGACTCCCCGGAATGTAAATCCCAGACTTTCAGGGTGCTATCCCATGAAGCGGAAACCGCAATTTTCCCATCCGGCGTCAGGGCGACTTCCCATACCGTGTTAGTATGCCCGGTGAGCGTGCTTCTCGACTCCCCGGAATGCAAATCCCAGACTTTCAGGGTGCTATCCGATGAAGCCGAAACCGCAGTTTTTCCATCCGGCGTCAGGGCGACTGCCCATACCGTGTTAGTATGCCCGGTGAGGGTGCTTCTCGACTCCCCGGAATGCAAATCCCAGACTTTCAGGGTGCTATCGTATGAAGCGGAAACCGCAGTTTTCCCATCCGGCGTCAGGGCGACTGCAGTTACCGATCGAGTATGCCCGGTGAGGGTGCGTACCTTTTTCCCGGAAAGTAAATCCCAGACTTTCAGGGTGCTATCCGATGAAGCGGAAACGGCAGTTTTACCATCCGGCGTCACGGCGACTGCACTTACCCAGCTAGTATGCCCGGTGAGGGTGCGCAGCAGTGCTCCCCCTGGGGGGGTCAGGCTGGGTGTCAAGGGGCGCAGCCAGGGTTTTTCTTTCCACTGTTTTGCCGCCTCCAGCATTTTCTGAATGTCTGGCACTTCAAAAGACATCAACCGCCCCAGCAATTGCCCCGCCAGTTGGGTCTTATCCCGTCCCAACACATGCCCCGACAGATCCAGCGCCCCTTGAATCAATTTCAGAGTCTTTGTTTGCTCCTCACAGAGCAAACCGGCAGAATCGGTCACTAACCGGCAATCCTGGATCGCCGGCTGCACCCCCAAGGCGTCCACCTTCGCCTGAATAAAATCAAAATCAGTCAGCAAGCGGTACAATTTCTTGCCCTCACCGGCAGCCGCCAGATACCCCGGTAACAGCAAGCGCTGCTCTCTCTCTTCCGGCGACGCACCCGCCAACCACTCGCGAATTTTACTCATCGTCCCACAATTCCCCAATCAGAGCGTCCGCAATCCGAGCGTTAATTTCCCGACGCTTCTCATCCGGAGCCTGAACAATCTCCTGACTGTAGAGAAAATCGCGGAAACTGCTGTGATAAATCCTGTAGCGGGTTTCTCCCTTAATTTTCTCAGGATACAGGAACGGCTCCCACTCTGTCAGCACCTTCTGCACCGTGCGCTCACTCTCACCGGCTAACTTAGCCAGCAACACCCGCGAAACCGGCTTGCGGACTTCCCCCAGAATGTACACAATATTAATCTTCACCTCAAACAGCTGCCCGTCTTCCATCTCCATGCGCCGCCAGTGATCGTCGCGGTAGTATTTCTGCAACCCTTGGGGCAGATTCTCAATCCTATCCAAATCCCGGTACGCGCCCCCCTCAATCTCTGGCAGCACAAACCGCAGGTACATGAAATTCTTCTCGCTCTTAGCCGCCAGTTTTGTGATAAACTCCCCCACAGCCATCCCCCGCTCAGCTACCCACGCCCGCAGTTGGGGACGCCCAGTCACCCCGCGAATATAAGTCTCGATATCCGCTAAACTCTCTCGCGGATAATCTTGCAAGTCAAACACCTGATGCCGCGTCTGCGGGTTAATCCGAAAAGGCACCGGCTCCGGTCGCCGCGTCAGGATAAAATAGACCCCATCCGGCAGCACCTCTGGCAGGTACAGCACATTAGCACCGCGACTCTGGCTGTCCAAATCCACCTCATCCAGCGCGTCAACCGCAATCGCCAGTCGCTCTCCCAGCTTCAGCTTTTTGCTCGCCTCCGCCAGCAGATTGGACAAGAAATTGCCATTCTTCATACTGTCCGGGTGCAGCGGAGTTTGATAGGGCAAGTCGTAGCGGTCAATTAACTGCTTGCAGACACTGTTGAGGAAATCACCCGTGCTGGTGATGCCGGCAGAGCGCATGTTAAAATAAGCCACGCACTCATTCCACAAAACGTACTCAGCGAGGATAGCGCTCTTGCCGGCCCCCGGTGGCGCAACAATAGTAAAATAGCCCTTAGGATAGCTTTGGCAGAAATTTTCAATCGCCGCAAAAACGAATTGCCGCCCGACAAACCCATCCGTCTTGTCAGCAATAATCTCCCGGAAATTCAGGTCAGCCGGCGGCAAAGGTCTGCCCAACCGCTCCCAAATCTCTTGCAGCAAGTCCTCAATCTGGCCCAACCCATCCCCGATGCCAGAAGCCATCCCCGAAATCCGAGAAAATTCTGCCTCTAACCCCTTGACAATTGCCTGATTTTGTGCCTTTAATTGTTTAATGCCATCCAGAATATTGCCCAGCAGCGACAGCTGCATGCCGGCAAAAGCTTGCCCCCCCTGGGCGGCGTCGTGAGCCAGCACTTGGCGCAACGCCTTGGGGAAAGTCTCGTGCAGCCTTTGAGCGACGAAGTGGATCGCATCAGGGGGGAGAGACACCCCAGCCGCAGTGCACAGCCAGCCGGTGGCGTGTTCCCAAGTTTCTGGATCGAGGGCGCGCACCTTGGCCAAATCTTGGGAATTGGCGGAAAAAAGAGCCGGGAGGTGCTGCTCTTCAATGCCGGTGTAATTTGGATCGCCTTCCGCAGCCCGAGCAATCGCGCCCCAGTAGGTGACGCTTTTTTTAGCGACAGTCTCCAAAGCCGCTTTGTGGGCTGAATACAGGGGATTTTTGGCCACAGAATAGATAGCGAGGGCAACAGCCAGCCCCACAGCCTGCGTCAGCTCATCGCTATCGAGGAGATTCTGGTCATAGCGCAGCCGGTTGGCCAACTCGCCCAGGTCATTGGACAGCATCCCGCCGGCAAGACTGGCGGCGATGCCGGCAGCCCCAGCCCCTGCCATTATAAGGGGTGCGGTGCCGGTGGCGGTGAGGGCACCGGCAGCCACTGTCCCGCCCAAAACAACAGTCCCACACGCAAGGAGCCTGGTTTTGATTTCTGCTAAATTAAGGAGTGCCATCCCAATCGCTGACCTTCTGCTAAACGCTGACCCGGCAAATAGAAAACGCCCTTATATAAATATAGAGTGCCGGTGCCCAGACTGAGCACTTATCTATAAAATTAGATCACGCAAAAATTTCCCCTCGCTCCCCTCGTTTCGGGGCGGGCACGGGGACCATCGGTGTCAACTTAAACTGTCTCCCGCAGCCTCTGGGCGGTTGAAACCGCAGCTACACAGACGAAACCCGCCTGCGCGGGTTTTAAGATTCTAGCTGTTCTCTTAAGTCCGCGAAGGCGGACTTCGTTTGTATAGCCGCGATTTCAATCGCCAGGAGCTTAAGTTGACACCAATGGCACGGGGACCCGCCCCTACTGCCTCGAAACGCTCCGCTCTTTGGCTCCGCCTCCTTTCCCACCCCAAGCAGATTAAAACAGTCAGAGCTTATCAGCTGCCGGTGGCATTGATTCCTCTGAAGGCTCCGCCGACTTTTTCAAGGCGCTTATTTCGCTCCGGTTGCCGGCTGGCAGAATGTCCGCTCTGGTGCTAGACTAAACTTAATCAGTTTGAAACGGAGGCGAGAGGAATGATTTCTCAACTAGAAACTCCGAGCGCGACGAATATAATTTATCCAGAAAGCGATGGCCAACCTATAGCAGAGAATACCAGACAGTTTCGCTGGATAATGAGCCTGTATTACAATTTAGAGTGGCTATTTGCCGGTGAGCCATTGGTATTTGTAGCTGGGGACTTGCTGTGGTATCCGGTCGAGGGGAATAATACTATTCGTCAAGCTCCTGACGTGATGGTAGTGTTTGGCGTGCCGAAAGGGGACAGGGGCTCTTACATGCAGTGGCGAGAGGGGAATATTGCGCCGCAGGTGGTGTTTGAGATCCTGTCTCCGGGAAACACACAGACAGAAATGAACAAAAAACAGATATTTTACAATCGCTATGGCGTGGAGGAATATTACCTGTACGATCCTCAGAAAAACGATTTGAGTGGCTGGTTGCGTTCGGAAGCCGGTTTGGAGGTGATTGAGACGCTCCATAATTGGGTCAGCCCACGGCTGGGAATTCGCTTTGATTTGTCAGGGGAGGAGTTGCAGATTTACCGTCCCAATGGGGAGCGGTTTGCAAGTTATGTGGAAATTCAGCGACAGCTGGAACAACAGCAGCAGCGGGCCACCGAAGCCGAGCTGCGGGCCACGGAAGCGGAGCAGCGTGCTGAACAAGAACGGCTGCGTGCTGAGCGTTTAGCAGAGCGGCTGCGTGCGGCGGGAATTGATCCGGAGTCAGTTGATTGAAAAGGGACAGCCCCTTGACCCCTCCCTAAAACGGCTACGATTTACACACATTTTAGGCAGGGGGCACGGTGTTAGGTGTAATAGCAGTAGCGATTTAGGTTAGGACGTAGGACAGGCGTCTCGCCTGTCCTTTGTGTCCTAACCCTTAACCCATCCGACGCTTGGGTGCGACGCCAGAAACCCCCGAAACGACAAATCAACCCACCGGCGCAATCCCCGCCAAATCCAGAATTTCTGGAATCAAATCCTCCCGCTTAATCACCATCATGTGAACCCCCTGACAGAGCTCCTTCGCCATCCGCACCTGCTCAGCCGCAATTAACATCCCTTCGCGCAGCGGATTTTTCGCGCGTTCCAGCCGGTCAATAATAGATTCAGAAATCCGCACCCCCGGCACATTCTTATTCAGGAACTGAGCGTTCTTCGCCGATTTTATCAGAAAAATTCCCGCCATAACCGGCTTTCCAGACCCGGAAGCAATTTGACTCATAAACTTTTCCAGCCGGTCAAAATCGCAAACCAGCTGACTTTGGAAAAACTGCGCCCCCGCTTCCAGCTTGCGCTCAAACCGGCGCTGCAAACCCGACCAACTTGGAGATTGCGGGTCAACAGCAGCGCCGGGAAATAAATCCGTCCCCCCATCGGTCAGAGGCTTATCATTCAACTCAATGCCGTGATTGAGTTTGTCAATCAGTCGCAGCAAGCGCACCGATTCCAAATCAAAAACGCTCTTGGCGTCAGTATGGTCCCCCGCTTTCACCGGATCGCCGGTGAGTGCGAGAACAGTGCGAACTCCCAGAGCGTGAGCACCTATCAAATCAGCTTGCAGAGCAATGCTGTTGCGATCGCGGCAAGCCAGCTGGCAAATTGGCTCAATCCCCTGCTGCAGCAAAATTGCCGAAGCCGCCACCGGCGACATCCGCATCACCGCCCGACTGCCATCCGTAATATTAATCGCGTGGACTCGATCCTTCAGGAGTTGAGCCATTTTGATCATGTGAGATGGGTCGCCACCTTTTGGCGGAGCCACCTCAGCGGTCACTAAAAACTCGCCGGCTTTTACCGCATCGCGGAAGCGATGGGGAGCGAAAGTCGGTACAGGGGTGCTGCTAGAAGGCGCGAGAGGCTGCTCTGTCATATCTGAAAACCGGGTAGGAAAAATAAAATGAAGCGGGCGCAAATTGCCACCCGCTCTGTTTTAGCCTAATTATCATTCAGACGTAGCACAGGCGTCTCGCCTGTGCTTGGGACAGGCGGGACGCCTGTCCTACGCCTTCTGGGGACCGGCGGGAGGCCTGTCCTGCGCCATCACACCGGCATAGAATAACCCAGAGCCGCTTTCACCTTGCGCAGGGTTTCATTAGCGTGAGCCTCCGCCTTTTGCCGCCCCTCGCGCAGCACCGACTCCAGATATCCCCGCTCGTCCATCACGTCCTTATACTTCTGCTGAATTGGCTTCAGCGCCTCCACCGCCACCTCCGCCAGCAGCGGCTTGAACTGCCCCCAGCCCATATCCTGACACTCCGCAGCCACCGCCTCCTTCGTCTTGCCAGAAAGCAGCGTGTAAAGTGTCAGTAGGTTATTGCACTCAGGCCGGTTCGGGTCATCAAACGTCAAACCGCGAACCGGATCGGTTTTGCAGCGCTTGATTTTCTTAGCAATCTCATCCGGCGAATCCAGCAGGTTAATCCGGCTGCCCTCCGCCGGGTCAGACTTGGACATCTTGCGCGTGCCATCCGTCAAACTCATCACCCGCGCCCCCTCCTTGCGAATCAGAGGATTGGGCAGCTTCAGCACCGGCACCTCGGGGCTGCCAAACTGGTGATTCAGCCGCGCCGCAATATCGCGAGTCAGTTCCAAGTGCTGCTTCTGGTCCTCGCCCACCGGCACCTTGTCCGGTTCGTAGAGCAAAATATCCGCCGCCATCAGCACCGGGTAATCCAGCAAGCCGGCGCTGACATTTTCTCCCTGCTTGACCGCCTTTTCCTTAAACTGGATCATATCCTGCAGCCAGTTCAGGGGAGTAATGCAGTTGAGCAGCCACGCCAGCTCACTGTGGGCGCAGACATGGGACTGCACAAAGATGCTGGAATAGTTCAAATCAATGCCGCACGCCAGATAGAGCGCCGCAATCGTGTAAGTGTCTGCCGCCAGCGTCGCTGGGTTGTGCGGCACCGTAATCGCGTGCAGGTCCACCACGCAGAAGTAATTGTCGTACTGGCTCTGAATCTCCACCCAGTTGCGAATCGCGCCGAGATAGTTGCCCAGATGCAGGTTGCCGGTTGGCTGAACCCCAGAGAGAACGCGCTGCTTGCTCATAAATTCAAGTTAACTGTCACCTAGCCCACCGGCAGTGCCGGTTAAGACTAGCCTACCAAGACTTTGACACCTTCTGGCGTCAAAGCTCTCAACCGCCCAGCGGTATACCACAAAAGTAAGACAGCGGCACAAGGCATTTAATAAATCTCACTCAAGACAGAGGTTGTTCTGTCAAGCTCACCAGTAAGCTTTGGGGATAACTAAACCTCCCTTGAAGGCTTCTGACCGATAGAGTTACCTAGTTGAGATGATTGATGAAAGCGCTTTTAATTTGGCCAATTTTACCAAATTCCTTCTGGTCTTATCAACAGACCCTAGATCTCGCCGGCTTGCGCTCCACCAACCCACCCTTGGGTTTGATTACAGTAGCCGCCATGCTGCCGAGTGACTGGGAAATCCGGTTTGCGGACCGCAATGTGCGCCCTGAAACTGAGCCAGACTGGGCCTGGTGCGACCTGGTTATCCTCTCTGCCATGATCGTCCAAAAGGAGGATTTCCGGACGCTGATTCAAAAAGGAGTCGCCTCGGGGAAAAAAGTGGCCGTGGGCGGCCCCTTCCCCACTTCAGTGCCGGAGTTTGCCCTGCAAGCCGGTGCCCACTACCTGATTCTAGATGAAGGCGAATGCACTGTACCGATGTTTGTGGAGGCGCTGGAACGCGGCGAGGAACGCGGCATTTTCCGCTCTGCCGAGAAACCCGATGTCACCCAGACGCCGGTGCCCCGGTTCGACTTGCTGGATCTGGATGCCTACTATGCCATCACAGTGCAGTTTTCGCGGGGCTGCCCATTCCAGTGCGAGTTCTGCGACATTATCAACCTGTATGGGCGCAAGCCGCGCACCAAAACGCCAGAGCAGATGCTGCGGGAATTTGAAGTCCTCTATCAGATGGGCTGGCGGCGTTATGTGTTTGTGGTTGATGACAACTTCATTGGCAATAAACGGAATGCCAAAATATTCTTGCGGGCCCTCATACCCTGGATGGAGGAGCGCAACTATCCCTTCATCCTGATTACGGAAGCGTCACTGAATCTGGCAGAAGATGACGAAATGATAGACCTGCTGGTGAGAGCGGGGTTCACCACGATATTTATGGGGATTGAGACGCCCGACACTGACAGCTTGATGGTCGCTCACAAGGAACAGAATACCCGCCACTCACTCCAGGAGTCATGCCACAAAATTGTGCGGGCGGGGTTGCAAATTATGTCTGGCTTCATTATCGGCTTTGACGGTGAGCGTGCCGGTGCGGGAGAGCGCATACAGGAGTTTGTCGAAGCTACGGGCATCCCTCAGGCTCACCTGAGTTTGCTGCAGGCGCTGCACAATACGGCGATGTGGAAGCGCCTCAAGCAGGAGGGGCGTCTCATGGAAGGGATCGGCACCCATTTTACCTCTCAGAAGTCTTTGATGAATTTTGTGCCGGCACGCCCTATTGAAGAAATTGTCGGGGAATATATCAATGCTTTTTGGAACCTCTACGAGCCCCTGCCTTACCTGAAGCGCACTTTTCGCCACTTTACGATCATGGAGGGCCGGCGGCCCAAACCCCCCCGCTGGCTGACAGGGCGCGAGTTGGGTTTCGTCCTGGCAATCTGCTGGCGGCAGGGCGTAGTGCGCTCCACTCGTTTCCGGTTCTGGTGGCAGTTGCTAGCGATCGCACTGCGCAAACCCGGCGTGTTCTATGACTACTTTGTTACTTTGGGTGTGGGAGAGCACTTCTTTCAGTTGCGCCATGAGGTGAGAGAGGAGCTGCAAGCCCAACTCGCAGGGCTCAAGCTGGGGCTGCCGGCACAAGCAAACGAGCTGCCGGCAGCCCCATCCCAGACCTGTGTGACGGCCTAACAGTTCCTTTTCAGATGGACCAGACATAGAGATTGGCACCTCACTCAGGGTTTGAGCAACGTTTATGCCTGACCCAAATAGGAGGGGGACATAAACGTTATCTGCCGAAAGGATGTACTGCCAGACATCCCCTATCCCTTTTGACAGTTAAGTCTTCGGGATTAGTTCAAGTTGGAATTGGGATAGAGTCCCTATCTTTTATTGGGTTGTGAAGACGATAAGTCCGATCGTTCATCTGCATTCTAGTCAATCAGCGTCTGTTACTGCCTACTCTGTGAGGGAAGTTTTACAATACCAATTTTGGATTTTCCCAAATCCAAAATTGGTATGAAAGCCGGCAGCACCGGCACCCCAGCTCGCCGTTACGAGTGGGCCCACAGCACCAAACCGGGCTCGTAGGGGCTGCTCAGGTTCGGGTGGTTGGGCAGCACGCGCAGGGACAGACCCTGCAACCCGGAAGAGGTGTAGGCGATCGTAGCCGTGTAGATACTCAAGCCATTGAAATCTTGACCTTGGCAGTCCATCACCACCGGCACCCCATGAGTAATGTTCCCAGTGGCGTCCACCGCGCCTTGGTAGAGCTGCACCTGCACGTCAGAAGGAGTCAGCCCCGCCAAATTGAGGCGAGCCTTAACGGCAATATTTTGGTTGACGCGGACATCAGCCGGTTCAGAGATGTCAACATCTTCAATTTTGATGTCGTACCAGCGCTCAAACAGGCGCGTTTTCCACTGAGCGAGAGTTTTGGCGGCAGCGCAGCTATCCCCACTCATCGTGCGGTAGCGGTCGCTGGCGGGGAAATAAGCTCGCGTAGCGTATTCTCCCACCATGCGGGCGGTGTTGAAGCGGGGGCAGTTAATGCGGATGGCATCTTTCATCTTCGCCACCCACCGGCGGGGAAGCCCCTCCTCGTCCCGGTCGTAGAACAGGGGCACCACTTCCTGCTCCAGCAAATCGTACAGGGCGTTGGCTTCAACAGTGTCCTGATAGTTCTGGTCGTCGTACACTTCGCCGTGACCGATCGGCCAGCCGGTGCGGACGTAATCCGCCTCGTCCCACCAGCCATCGAGGATGCTGAGATTGAGCAGCCCATTCATGGAAGCTTTCATGCCGCTGGTGCCGGAAGCTTCGCGGGGCCGGCGGGGAGTGTTGAGCCACACGTCACAGCCTGACACCATCATCCGGGAGACGTTGATGTCGTAGTTGGGGATAAAGACAATGTTATGCCCCATGCCCTGCTCGCGAATAAAGTGAATAATCGCTCGGATGACTTCCTTGCCGGGAATGTCGTGGGGGTGGGCTTTGCCCGCAATTACAAACTGCACCGTGCGTTTTTTCGGCGTCGAGTGCAAGCCGCCCTTAATCCGGTCGGGATGGAGGTCGAGCAAAATCCGCTTAATTCGCTCAATATCGCGCAGGAATAGCGTCCCCCGCTTGTAGGTGGCGAACCGGCGGGCGAAGCCAATCGTCAGGACGCTCGGATCGAGGACTTCTTGGGCTTGGGCGATTTCGATAGGGGAAGCGCCGCGCTCGCGCAGGTATTTTTGCAGCCGGTCGCGGACAAACACCACTAGCTCCGACCGAGCGCGCTCGTGATTGCGCCACAGCTCATCGTCGGGAATGGCACTGATGCGCTCCCAGAGGGGATTGTCCGCCGGTGCCGACGCCCACTGCGGGCCCAGGTAGCGGTCGTAAATCTCCTGGGTTAATTTGGCGACGCAGCTGCGGGCGTGCACCCCATTGGTAATGGAAGTCACCGGCACTTCATTTTCCGGCAGGCCGGGCCACAGGTTCTGGAACAGCACCCGCGACACTTGCCCGTGCAGCTGGGCGACGCCGTTGACAAAGCTCGCCATTTTAATCGCCAGCGTAGCCATATTGAACGGCGACTGCAAATCGCCGGTGTTTTCCCGGCCCAGGGCCAGAAATTGCTCCCGCGACAAGCCGAAGATGTTCGCGTAGTACCCCAGGTAGTGCATGATTTTGTCCGGTGGGAACAGGTCGAACCCCGCCGGCACCGGCGTGTGAGTGGTGAACACGCTGCTGGCGGCCACCACCTGGCGGGCTTGCCCGAAGCTGAGGCCACTCTCTTGCATGAGCATGCGGATGCGCTCCAGGGTTAAAAATGCTGCGTGCCCCTCATTCATGTGATAGGCGGTGGGGGTCAGGCCCAGAGCCCTGAGCATCCGCACGCCGCCAATGCCGAGCATAATTTCTTGGTGGATGCGCATGTCCAAGTCACCGCCGTAAAGCTGGTCGGTGATGTCGTGGTCGTACTGGGATTTATTGGCCTCAATATTGGTGTCGAGCATGTACAGCGGCACCGTCCCCACTTGCACGCGCCAGACGCGGGCGTAGACAGTGCGCCCCGGATAGTCCACGGCAATCTGGAGCTCCGAGCCGTCGGGATTGCGCTCCAGGTGCAGGGGCATGTTGTAGAAGTCGTTAATCGGGTAGCGCTCCTGCTGCCAGCCATCGGCGTTCAGGTACTGGCTGAAATAGCCTTCCTGGTAGAGCAACCCGACGCCAACCAGAGGAATTCCCAAGTCGCTGGCGGATTTCAGGTGGTCGCCGGCGAGCACCCCCAAACCGCCGGAGTAAATCGGCAGGCAGTCCGTGAGCCCAAATTCAGCCGAGAAGTAAGCGTAGCAGTCGGAAGTCTGAGCGGGTTCAGTCCGGTCTGCGGAGTTCTCCGGGGAGTGTTCTGGGGTCAGCGCTGACTTCTGACCCCTGTGCTTGCGAAACCAGTTGCGCTCCATGAGGTAGCCGTCGAGCTGGCGGGAGGCTCGTTCCATTTGGGCGAGAAAGCCCTCATCTTCGGCCACTTCGTTGAGGCGCTGCTGAGAGATGGTTCCCAGCATCAGCACCGGGTTGTGGCGGCTCGATTCCCACAAGTCGCGGTCCAGGCGTCGGAATAGGTCTTTGGTTTCAACGTTCCAATCCCAGTGCAAATTGTAAGCGAGCTTGCGCAGGGGTTCAAGCTGCGCCGGCAGAGAAGGAGAAACGTTAAAGGTGCGAATTGGCTGCATTGGCAGATCCTTCTAGCGAATAGGGACTGTGGGCTTAAGAAACGGAGAAGGGAGTTGGGTAAAAGATATTTCTGACTTCTCAATCCTTCTCAGGCACCAGCCTGTAGCCCATTGTCTCTTCTGTTTTGGCAAAAGTCAGAACTCTTAATAGTTTTCCCAGATATTGGCAACCCTATCTGCAAAGACTCTGCTGGCGATTGGTTGCGCCACCCTTGTTTGCCGCCGCACCGCTGGATTCCCCCGCCGGCATCCGAGGTGCGGTCCCCCTTCCCGGGTGAGGGTTTTGGGTGAAGCGATCTTGCTGGCAACCGCCGCGCAGGCAGCCCGCCAGAGGCACGCCCCCTCTCCCCTATCATTCGGTCCCTACTATAATTTTAGCCTCCGGATTGAGGCGCAATCAACTCAGCAGCGCCTGTTTGTGGCACCTGACAGCCAGTCGCCCCAGCCGCTTGAGCCGGCGGCAACAGGGTGCCATCACCGCATCACAGGTTGATTCACTCCCACCCCCCCGACTTATTAAATTTATATAAAGTCTCAGGCAGCGGTGATTAAAGATGATTTAAAATTTTCAACCTTTAGAGAGTGAGAGCTAAAATTGTTATAAAGAACTTATACAAATTTAAACAAATATTAGCTTTAAGCAACAGGGGAGCGACATGCTGCAGGAAAGCCGGCAGAAGTTAGAGAGCGAGCAGCGATTTCGGGCGCTGATCGAAAACGGGACGGATCTGATTTTAATTCTGGACGCCGAGGGGATTTGCCGCTACGCCAGTCCATCGCAGGAGCGGATTTTAGGCTTGCCCCTCAGCGAGGCGATCGCGAAAAAAGCCTTTGAGCTGGTTCACCCGGAGGACCTGCCGCAGATTGCCGAGACGTTTCAGCAAGCGCTGCTTTCCCCGAGAGCGCACGTGCCGGTGGCCCAGTACCGGATGCGGCACCGCAATGGCTCTTGGTGTTTCTTTGAGGGCGTAATAACCAACCTGCTGGATCACCGAGCGGTGAGAGGGGTTGTGCTCAACTGCCACGAGATCACCCACCGCCTCCGTTCGGAAGCGGCCTTGCTTCAAGCTAAAATGGCAGCAGAAGCGGCCAACCGGGCCAAAAGCGCGTTTCTGGCCAATATCGGCCACGAATTGCGAACGCCACTGAGCGTAATTATCGGGTACAGCGACCTGCTCCTTGAAGAAGCCCAGGCGACCGGCGAAAAGGAGTGGGTGCGGGATTTGCAGCAAATTCGCTCCGCCGGCACACATCTGCTCACCCTGATCAACGATTTGCTGCAGATTGCCGAGCTGGAGGCAGGACAGATTGGCCTGCGGCTGGAGAAGTTCAACCTCTCCACCTTGATTGAAAATGTAGTGGCTACTATTTTACCGCAGGTCGAGAGAAATAGCAATACCTTGGAGGTGCGCTGCGCCGGCAATTTGGGCGTGATGCGCGCCGATCCGAAAAAAGTCCGGCAAATCCTGCTGCACTTGCTGGGAAACGCCGCCAAATTCACTGAGAACGGCAAGATTACCCTAGCGGTGAGCTTTGCGGATGCGGAGCTAGGGAGTGTGGTCGGTCTGCAGGGGGCTCCATCCTTCTCCCCGGATGGCGCTCTCCCCCGCACCCGCTCATCTTGGCTGAGTTTCACCGTCGCCGACACCGGCATCGGCATCCCCGCCGAGTATCTGCCGCACCTGTTCGAGGCGTTCACGCAAGGGTATGACTCTGGAGAGCGCATGTACGGCGGCACCGGCTTGGGATTGGCCATCACCCGCCGCCTGTGCGAGATGATGGGCGGCAAGATTGCCGTGCGCAGTGAGCCTGGAATTGGGTCTGGGTTTACAGTACACTTACCTGTAGATGTGCTGCAAAGCACCGCAACGGCAGCGATTGCCGAGGAGGATATTACCTGAGGGGTATGGGGATTTTGGATTTTAGATGCCCCGATTTTAGATTTTGGATGGGGGCATGGCGCATAGCGCATGGGGCATGGGGAAGATTTCTAGCAATGCCCACTGCCCACTGCCCACTGCCCACTGCCCACTGCCCACTGCCCACTGCCCACTGCCCACTGCCCCATACGCAATTCCCGCATCTCAGCCCCTCTTTAACTGAGAAATGGGAATAGAAATCACAAACGCAGCCCCCTGTCCGGGTGCGGAGGAGCACGCCAGCGCTCCCCCGTGTTTTTCCACCACAATCTGGTAGCTAATCGACAGCCCCAAGCCGGTGCCCTGACCGACCGGCTTCGTGGTAAAGAAGGGATCAAACAGCCGGCGGCGAACTTTCTCACTCATGCCCGGACCATTGTCGGCAATGCGGATTTCAACAAATTGGGGATTGGGCGCTGGGGGTTGGGCGCTGGGCGCTGGTAATTTGTCTTTTCTCCGATGCCCCATTCCCAATGCCCCATTCCCCACTGAGGTGCTAATCTCAATCGTGGGAATTGGGGATTGAGGATTCGGCGGGGTGTGCGGCTGTTCTTTCCCGCGCCCCGCCCCCGATGCCCGGTGGCCCTCTTCGAGGGCATCAATGGCATTGGAGAGAATGTTCATAAACACCTGATTCAGCTGACCGGCATAGCACTCCACTTTGGGCAGATTGCCGTAGTTTTTAATCACCGAGATCGCCGGATAGCCCAGTTTGGCTTTCAGCCGGTTTTGCAAAATCAGCAGCGTACTCTCAATGCCAGAGTGAATATCGACCGCCTTCATTTCAGCCTCGTCCAGCCGCGAGAAAGTGCGCAGGGAGAGCACAATTTCGCGGATGCGGTCGGCTCCCACTTTCATAGAAGACAGGAGTTTGGAGAGGTCTTGGCGCACGAAATCCAGATCGACAGTTGCCAATTCTGTCTGGATTGCCGGTGTGGGATGGGGGTATTCCTGCTGGTAGATTTCCAAAAGTCTCAGCAAGTCTTCGGCGTAGTCACTGGCATAGGTGATATTGCCGTAGATAAAATTAACCGGGTTGTTGATTTCGTGAGCGATACCGGCAACCAGCTGTCCGAGGCTCGACATTTTCTCGCTCTGGATCAGCTGAGCTTGAGTGCGCTGGAGTTCGTTCAGGGTGTGCTGGAGTTGCTTGGCTCGCTCTCGGGCGTCCTTCGCAGCGGCGCGGGTTTGCTCGTAGAGTCTGGCTTGGTCAATGGCGATAGCGAGTTGGTCTGTAACGGCTTGCAGCAGTTCCACTTCCGCCTCGCTCCAAGGGCGCAATCCCTGAGTGGAATGGCAGGCAATCATCCCAACCTCACCGCTTTGAGTCTGAATCAGCAGCACCACCGCTGAACTCACGCCTAGAGAAAGATAGAGATAGCTGATTCCCAGCTCATTGAGGGTGCTGGCACCAGTGGGGGGGTGGATTTGCCGCTCTAAGAACTGCAGCACCAGGGGGCTGAGGATCTCAACCGGAGAGGAGGCAATCAGGGTTGGTATCGAAGGATTCCTCGCCTCGTACACCACCTCCCAAACGGGCGGTTTGGCGTTATTGCGATACCAGCTGAAGCCGCACCAATCCACCTGCAAAAGATTGCGGATCTCCCGCACTGCAGTTTCCAGAATCGTGTTCAAATTTAAGGAGTTGCGGATGGCTCTGGCGAGCCGGTTGAGCAGCGCTTCCCGCTGCGCTTGCTGTCTCAGGGCTTGCTCCGATTGCCGCAAAGCCTCTTCCGCTCGCACGCGCTCAGTCATGTCGCGTGCGAAGCAAAAGATGAATCTGTCGCAGCCAATCTCGACAAAGTTGGTGCTGATTTCCAAGTTTACAATCTGCCCATCTTTCCGGCGGTGCTTGGTCTGGAAACGGTCAGAGCCGGTTTGGATGACGCGCTCTATGTGCCTTGCGGTTTCTTCAGCGGTTTCCTGCGCCTCAAGCTCGGTAATCTTCATGCCAAGCAGTTCCTCCCGCGAATATCCCACAACTGCGGAAAACGCGGGATTAACTTCCAGTATCTGCCCGTCAAGACGCAATTTGAAGAAACCGTCCAGCGCGGTTTGCAGAATCAGCTGATTCTGCTCAATTTGCTCTTGTAGCGCCTCCTCTGCCCGTTTGCGAGCGGTGATTTCAATGATAACCGCACCAATTCCAATAAAGCCACCCTCACCTGGCAGCGGGAAGTGAGAGGCAATCCAGTGTCGCAAACCCCCCGGATTTTGGGGCGTATAACTGCTAGTTTCCTGGTTGAGAGCGGGTTCTCCTGTCGCCAGCATCTGCCGGTACATTGGCTCTAAAATAGGTGCCAGATGCGGCAGCACTTCAGCCAGAGTTTTGCCCAAATGCTCTTCTACTGATGGCCCATTCATTTCTGCCAGGGTTTCGTTGATTTGCGCGAACCGCAGCTCCCGGTCGAGGATGGCCATGCCGGCGTTTGCCGCTTTGAAAAAGGCGTCAAAGCGAGCTTGCCGCAGAACCAACTCTCTCTCCAGCGCCTTGCGCTCCGTGATATCCTGCACCACACCCACTATACCGATGACGCTACCAAAACCGTCCCGCCAGCAGCTTTTCGTGACCAGTAACGTCTGGATTTCGCCCGCTACCAGCGCATCTTCCTCAAATCGCTGAGCTTCTCCCGATGTTATGATTTCGCGGTCTTTTTCCATGAGTTTGCGGGCAATTTCAGGCGGTAATATATCGGGGTCTTTTTTCCCAACCATTTCCCGCACAGACATTCTAGCCATCCTGGCAGCGGCAGGATTAACCATTACATAGCGCCCCTCACAGTCTTTGACAAAAATGCCATCAGCGGTGCTTTCTAGGACGGTGCGCAAGAGGTTGTAGCTGCGCTGTATTTCCGACTCTGCCTGCTGGCGCTCGGCGATTTCCTGTTGGAGTTGCTCATTTGCCCGGGAAAGTTCAGCAGTCCGCTCTGCCACTAGGTCTTCCAGGTGTTCTTGGTACTGCCGCAGCGCTTCTTCCGCTCGCTTGCGCTCGGTGATTTCAATCACGACTATACCGATGCTGGCCGGTTGGCCGTCCGGGTCCGGGAGGGGAAAGTAAGAGGCGATATAGTGCCGCTCCACACCGGGCTGTTTTGCTGTTGTGCCGCTGAGTTCAATGTTGTGAAACGCAACGCCTGCCGTCAGTATCCGCCGGAACATTGGCTCCAGCACTGACGCCATATCGGGCACGATTTCCCCCACCGTTTTGCCCAGATGGTCCGCCACAGACAGCCCGTTTATCTGGGCTAGCGCTTCGTTAATTTGCATGTAGCGCAGCCGGTCGTCTAGAATTGCTAGACCGGCGGGCGACGTGGTGAAAAAGGCGTCAAAGCGGGCTTGCCCCCTGGCTAATTCTTTTTCTAGCGCCTTGCGCGAGCTGATATCTTCGACCGCGCCAATCAAATATTGCGGCTCTCCCGCAGCGGAGCGCACCAGGGAGACGGTGAGGTGAACCCAGAGGTGGGAGCCATCTTTGCGGATGTAGCGCTTTTCTATCGAGTAGCGCTGAATCTTTCCAGCCAGCAGCTTGCGCACCCACTCCAGATCGGCATCCAAGTCATCCGGGTGGGTGATGTCTTGGAATGTCAGCGCCTGCAGTTCCTCACGGGTGTAACCCACAATCTCACAAAATCTTTGATTGACCAGCAGCCACCGGCTATCTTTAGCGCCCACATGGCAGATGCCAACGGCAGCTTGCTCGAAGGTGGAGCGGAATCGCTCCTCGCTTAAGCGCAGCGCTTCTTCGGCGGTGGCGCGTTCGGTTATGTCAATCCCCACCCCAAAGAAGAAGTCCACTTCACCGCTGCGTTTAAAGACTAACCGTCCGCGCCACTCGACGAACCTTTTTTGTCCGTCCTTGGTCAGCACGCAGTTGGCGTGAGTCACCGGCAGCCTCAGCCTCTTCAGGCGCTCGACTGTCTCGCCTAGCGCCGCGCGTTCCTCCCAGGGGACCAAAGTCTCCATGCAATCCCTGCCGGCTACTTCTTGTGGGGTGTAGCCCAGGGCGCTCAGCATGGCTGGATTCATCATCCGGATTTTCAGGCTGGCGTCCACTGTCACGATAAACGCTGGACAGGTTTCGATAATGGTTTTGTTGAAGTCCCTTTCTTTGATTAATGCTTCTTCAATGCGCTTGCGTTTTGTGATATCTTTGTGAGTGCCGGTCATCCTGAGGGGCTTGCCGGTTTCATCCCGCTCTACGACTTTGCCGCTTGCCTGAATCCACTGCCATTCCCCTGATTTTGTCCTGAATCTAAATTCGGCTTGGTAGGCTGGCGTGCGCCCTTCAAAATGATCGCTCAATACTTCCGTTACCTTTGGCATGTCGTCAGGATGTACCCGAATTATCCAACTATTGACATGTCCTTCCAGTTCGCCGGCCCTGTAGCCAATCATCTCCATAAACCGGGGGCTGAAATAAGTCTCTCCCGTGGCTACGTTCCAATCCCACAGCCCAACCTCAGATCCCTCTACGGCCAGCTGCAATCGCTTTTCGCTGACCCGCAATGCTTCTTCGGCTTGCTTGCGGTCGCTGATGTCTTCCACGCTCGACCAGATCAGCCGCTCTCCGTCTTTTTCGACTATCACCCCCTGGAGCCGCACCGGCACAAAATGCCCGTCTCTATGAATGTATTCTTTTTCATAAGGTCCATAGCGCCCCGTCTTTTCTAAACTCTCTAGCTGAATTTGTTCTTGCGCCAGGTATTTTTCTGGCGTAATTTCCCAGTAGGTCAGGTTGAGCGTTTCCTCTGCGGTTCGACCGAGAATGGCTGCAAAAGCCGGATTGACCTCAACCAGCTTCCCATTCAGCCGGCACAAGGCCAGACCGATGGGACATATCTCAAACAAATTGCGGTTGAATTGTTTGCTTTTCTTTCTGGGGTTCCCTGCGGATTTGCGCTTTCGCCCCTGGCTTTTCCCGGGCGGTTTAGCCTGTGTTAATTCCGCAGCACCGCGACTGCCGTCAGAATTGTCAAGATATCCTGACTCTTGCTGAGTGGCCAACTCTCCTGCCACCCTGACTTCAGTGATGTCCGCACAGGAGCCGGCGTACCCCAAAAACTGGCCATCTGGCAAAAACTGCGGGGTCGCTGTATCCAAAATCCAGCGGTATTCCCCACCGGCACTCCGCAGGCGATATTGCATCTGGAAGCGGCGGCGCTCGACAACCTCCCTGATATAATTGTTTAAACACCGCTGTCTGTCCTCGGGATGGATGCCTTCCAGCCAGCCCGAGCCCCGCTCTTGCTCCAGGGTCCGTCCGGTAAATTCCAGCCAGACTGCATTGAAGTAGTGCCGGTCAAGGCTGCTTTGGGCGTCAGGCGCTCCCACACCAGCCGGGATAGGTCCATTAACCGCGCCCAGCTCTGTACTGGCTACCCAAATCATTGCGGGAGCCGTATCTGCCATAATGCGAAGTCGCTCCTGGCTCTCGATCAGTGCTGCCTTTGTAGTTTTGCGCTTTGTGTTTTTGCCTTTTAGTCCTCGGGTAGCCACTTCTGGTTGCCTTTCTCGCTCTATTTTATTCCGATTCTACAATACTTTATGATTGAGATTTGTAGATTTAAATATATTTTAACATTTTCAACGCCCTTTCCCGAAAGGCGGTGGCGAAACACCCAGCCGCCGCGCCCTTGGCAGTGGCTTGCTGTAGCCGCAAGCACAGATTCAACGGAATTAAAACACCGCAGGTTGCCGGTGGGGCTAAAGCCCAACTACAAACTTTGGGGGAAAGCCCAACTACAAACTTTGGGGGAAAGCCCAACTACAAACTTTGGGGGAAAGCCCAACTACAAACTTTGGGGGAAAGCCCAACTACAAACGGTGCCGGTGGGACAGTGGCTGTTCCAATTCTAACCCGCCGGCGCAGGATCTTGCCAGCCGGCGAGCGCAAATTTCACCTTGACGGCGAGAATGGGCAGACAGTCGCAAGCGGCGAGCCGGTGGGTTGCTTCATGCCCTCCCCACCCGCTATTAATCCTGTAAAATTTTATCGCGCCGCCGCCCTTTAAAGGGACAGACTTTGCGACAGGTTGAGAGATTTTTTTTTGAATCGTAAATTGTTCCGCATGTTGGTTTAAAAGGGGATAAAATAGAAAAAGCCAGACGGCGGACCGGCATGGGCCGGTGGGGCCGACGCCCAACTACAAACGGTGGGGCCGACGCCCAACTACAAACGGCGTGCCGGCATTATTGGGGTGGGAGTCGGGAGACTGATGAGTTTTGGCATATCCTGTGTCTCGGCAGGCTTCGATTTATATAAAATCCGTGCAGAGAAACCCGGTTTCTTAAAGAAACCGGGTTTCTGGGTCGCACTTCACCCAACTGAAAACCGCTATAATTTTCTCCAGAATTTAAAAATTAATTAAACGGATATTCGCGCTTGTATTCCTTTGAGCCCCCAGGGGTGGCAGCAAGGAGTTCAAGCCAGTCCCGGGACGCTCAGCAGAGCCGCCGTATGGAGAACTCTGGTTTCCGGCACAGCGCTGCCGGACAGAGCGGGTGCCAGCTAGGCTCTCCTGTGACAGATGCAGGGTCAGCACTAGGGTGCTATCCCCAAGGGAGAGGCACCCAAAGCGCCGATGATCGCAAAGTGGGACGCTGGCAATACGGGGGAGTCCCAACAAGAAAAGCCGGCAGCCGGCAGGGGCGGTCAAGCAAGCCTTGCCATAAATGCGCCTAAAATTGAGGAAAGAGTGAGCCAGCAGGCACCGGCTAATAGCAACCGACAAGCAGAAAGGTCTGAGAGTGGTTTCATGAATGTCATTAATTGCGCAAACTGTGGCAAAGAAAATCCGGTGGAAAACCTTTTTTGTTCTAACTGTGGCAGCTCCTTGGCAGGATTGACCCCCAGTCAGGCAAGCCTGGAACCGCAACCGGCAGCCTCTACCGAGTTGCAAGCGGGGGCGCGGTTGCGGGACCGCTACATTATCGAGCGGCTGCTGGCTCAGGGGGGGTTTGGCAGAACGTACCTGGCAGAAGATACAGGTCGATTTAACGCCAAGGTGGCGATCAAAGAACTCAGCCCGGGACTGCAAGGAACCTACGCCCTCCAGAGAGCCGAGGAACTGTTTAAGCGAGAAGCGCAGACGCTCAACAAACTCGCACACCCGCAAATTCCCAAATTCTGGGAAATTTTTCGGGAAGGGACACGGCTGTTTTTAGTCCAAGACTTTGTGGAGGGCCAAACCTATTATGCCCTGCTGTACCAGCGCCAGGAGCAGGGGCAGAGCTTCAGCGAAGCGGAAATCCTGCAGCTGTTTCGCCAGCTCCTCCCGGTCCTGAGCTACCTGCACGGTCAGGGCGTCATCCACCGGGACATTTCCCCAGACAACATCATCCTGCGCTCGGCGGACAGCCAGCCGGTGCTGATTGACCTGGGCGCAGTCAAGGAAGTGGCCATCAATGTGGCCACACAGATAGCCGGTGCGCCAGCTGCCGGCACCTGCGTCGGTAAAGTTGGCTACGCCCCTGACGAGCAGCTGCGGATGGGAATCGTCGCGCCCCACAGCGATCTGTACGCCCTGGCCGTTACCGCCCTGGTGCTGATGACCGGCAAGAAAGATCCCCGGCAACTCCTAGATCCCAACACGCTGCAGTGGGTGTGGGACAAAGAGATCGACCCCAGCCCGAAGCTTGCCGAGGCGCTCACCCGCATGCTCGCCCCCAAGCCGCCTCAGCGCTTCCAATCGGCCATAGAAGTCCTGCACTTCCTGGAAGAGCAACCCCCCATTGCGCCGCCGCCGCGTTATGCGCCTGCGCCCGATGTGCCAGTGCCGCCCCGCCAACTCTGGCCCTTGGCAGCTGCCGGTCTGGGAGCCGCCGCCGCTGTTGGGCTGGCGCTGTTCCTTCTCAGCATCAAAAACCAAGGGCAATCTGGGGAGCCAAACCGAGAGCGGGCGTTTGGAGGGGACGGCACCTTAAATATCGGTGTTGTGACTACCCCCATAAATCCAAAAGAAAACTACCTGCCCCTGGCGGATTACTTGAAATCTGAGCTGGCAGCCAAGCTGGGTGAGGGGGTCAATATTGAGATTGAGGGCATTGAGGTTAGAGAAAAAGACTCCTTAAATGAGGCAAAAGATAGGATTATACACAAAAAATGGGATGTCATCTTCCCCTTATCCGCCCAGCTTTCAGTAGCCGCACAAGACAACAGCTATCTGTTCGCCGCCCGGATGTTTCCGAAACAGCCTCAAATCGAATCTGTTCTCTTTGTTCGCTCGGACAGCCCAATCCAGGGCTTAAATGATTTAACGCCTGAAAAAAGAGTTGCCTTAGGAGAATTCAGCAACACGCTTTCTTTTTACATGCCGGTATACGACCTGTACGGCAAAATTGTCCGGCTCGATATGGGGAACGCAATTCCTGACATCCTGAAGAAGGTGAAGTCGCGGCAGGCTGAGGTGGGAGTTAGTATTTACAGGTTTGTGCAAAACGACCCAGAGGTGCGGGTCATCGGGATAAGCAAATCCATTCCCGGTCCTGGAGTGTACCTGTCACCGGCTCTTTCCCTAAAAGAGCGGAATTTGGTCAAAGCCGTTTTGTTGCACGCCCCCTCGGAGATCCAAGACAAAGCCTTCTACGGGGAAGGGAAGGAAGTTGATTACACGCAGTTTAGAAAAATTATGGCCAGAGTGGAGGGGATTCTGGCCTGCGTTGATTTGAACCAAGACCCCGTGAGCTTTTTCTGTCGGAATTCCGCTGACAAGCCGGCCACTCAACCGGGGGAAATCCAAGGGCCAGCCAGCAATATTAAATTGCCCGACGCTAACACCATTCACCTCACTGTACAGGGACAGGACGGTCAAGCTTATCGCGTTGTTTTGCCCAGGGCGGTACTCAATCAAATTCCCAGTGCGCCGCCGCCATTCGCGCTCAACGGTAAAACGCTTAAGGTCACAGGTGTGGAGCCAAGACAATCTGCGGGAACGCTGGAGCTGGAAATTACCAAGCCCGAACAGCTGACCGTCAGATAATATAGCAATAGACAGCTCAGTAATGGACAAGGCATCTCACTTGCTAGTAGGTACAGGGACAGGCGGGACGCCTGTCCTACGTCCTAGTGAGACTGCCGGCACCGGCTCTCGCCGCCGGCGCTCACAGCCGGCTTTCCTCGGTGACCGCATCTAAGAGCAAATCAGCGCCAAAGCGCACGGGATCGGTGCAGGGGAGGCCGGTTTCCGCCCGGACTTGTGCGATCGCATCGCTCGCTGCCGGCCCGTCGAGGTGGTGAGTGTTGAGTGCGATCGCAGCCACCCGCGCCGGCTGCATCGCCCCGCCGGCACTGGCAACCGCCTCATACAGCTGAACCACCACCGGCAGGGGAGGGACCGGCACCTGGGGGTGATTGCGGATGTGGGTTTGACCGGCACGGTGCACCAGCACCAGATGAGTCGGCTGGGAGCCCCGCAGCAGGGGCAGAGTTGCGGTTGAGCCCGGATGCAGCAGGGAGCCCTGCCCCTCAATGTGCAGGATGTCCCGCTCGCGACCGAACTGCACCACCATTTGCTCGACCGCACCGGCAGCGAAGTCCACTCGCACGGCATCCAGGGCGATGCCGTCACCGGCAATCATCAGCCCCGCTTGTCCCGTGGCCAGAAACTTGGAGCGCAACCCCCGCCGCAGCGATGCCCTGTTCAATTCTAGACTGGCGGACATCTTGCCGATGGCCATATCGGTGCCCACCGTCAGCACGCGCCGGCAGCTGAGCTGGCGGGCTTTAGCGCCGCCAATGGCCAAGCGAGCTGGCTCTCGGCGCATGTCCCAGATCCACTGCCCCTCCCGCAGCAACTCGCGGAATTCCTCATCTTTTGCCAGGTGGGTGTGCAACCCGTTGGCCACAGATAGCCCAGCCGCCACGGCTTGCTTGACTTCCGCCAGCCACTCCGCCGGCAGCGCTCCGCCAGAGGGGGCGATGCCGATGGCCAGCACGTCCGGACTGTAAGCCAGCGCCCCCTCAACCGAGGCAACAATCGGAACTTGACGCGGAATTCCTGTTAGTTCTGGCAGCGACTCACCGGCACACTCCCGGTCAATGACTGCTACAATGGAAGCTTCGCTGTAGCGCAGGAGAGACAGGCCGGTTTTGCCAGAACTGCTGCGAATGCCTTCGTGCAGGAGAATAGCGACTCGATGTTCAGGTTTGAGCATAAAAACTGCAAAAAATTACCCGTTAATAATTCTAGAATTTCCCTCGTTCGCCTCGTTTCCCCTCGTTTCCTCTCGTTCCCAGGCTCTGCCTGGGAACGAGAATTTCAACGAGAATTTCAATTTTTAATGACTCCCAGTCCGGGGAAATCATTCGGCACCAAGCAGCCATTTTGCAGGGGGGCGCCGGCGAAGGGGTCGTCTGTCAAGTTGAGGTGACTGTCTAAATCCAGATAGTCTGCCAGGGGTGACAGGTGAGCCATTGCTGTATTGGCGATCGCGCTGTCAGAATAGCAACCAAACATCACTTGCAAGCCACAAGATCGCGCCGTGTGTATCGCCCGCATGGCTTCAGTTAATCCCCCAGCTTTCATCAGTTTGATGTTAATGCCATGCACGCGGTCTGCCAGCTGGGGAATGTCGCGGCTGGTGAAGCAGCTTTCATCGACGAAAAGGGGGAGGGGCGAGCGCTCTTTGAGTGCCGGCAAGTCTCGCTCTTGACCGGGGGGAAGCGGCTGCTCGACATATTTGACCCCCTGACCGGCAAGCCAGTCACACATTTTCACGGCATCATTTAGGCTCCAGCCGCCATTGGCATCGACGCTCAGCTGGGTGAGCGCCTTGCTTGCTGAGCGCACTGCTAATAGCATGGCTTTGTCGGCTTCAATGCCATCAGGACTGCCTAATTTTAGCTTCAAAAATTGCAATTTTGTCACTTGCGACCACTGCCGCACTCTCTCAGTGGCACCCTCTGGGGAATTAATTCCTATGGTGAGGGAAGTGGGGGTGATGCGGCGGCGATCTAACCCCCATATCTGCCAGAGGGGAAACCCCACTTTTTTGCCCAGCCAGTCGTGCAAGGCGGTATCGATGGCAGCGCGGGCCGCAGAGGGAGTGTTAAATTTTGTAAAAAGCCGCTCAATCTGCTGCCGGTCGTAGGGGCTGAACTTTTCGAGTGCCGGTGCGAGTTGCTGCAAGGCTTCTAGGAGGGTTGCGGTGGTTTGGGGGGTGCCGCCGGCAGCAAAGGGGGAGGCTTCTCCCCACCCTTCGATGCCGGTGTGTTCTATTCTCACCCAGATATTGGTGGTTTGGGCGGTGGTGCCGCGACTGATGGTGAGGGCAACGCGCTTGTGGACGGTAAAGGGTTCGATCCGGGTGTTCATGGTGGCTGTGGTAGGGGGCACTTTAGAAAATATAGCGGGCGATTGACCGTCTCACACCGTTTTTTCCGGGAAACCGGCGCTCCGGAGCGGCGGGGGGAGGCAGCTTGTCAGGCGGGCGCGTGCCGGTGTTGCGCAAGAAGCAACAAGGAAGAAAGGGCGAGCGCCCAAGCTTTAAAAAGGTAACCGCTTGACAGTCGCTCTGGAGATTTATATAATGGATACAGTTTCCTCACCCTGGTTTAGGGAATTGTAAGTATGTCTTTGCAAGAAGTGACAAAAGAAATCTACAAGTTATCGGTGATGGAGCGCTTGCAATTAGTGGACGCAATTGTCCGATCGCTGCAAGAGGAACTCAGGCCGCGCCCCGACCGGAAAGCAGCAATAGAGCGGATGCGCGGGCTAGCGAAAACCGATGCGCCACCCCCAACGGATGCCGAAGTTGAAGCTATGCTAGAAGAACGTTTGGTGGAGAAATACCTGCAATGAGAGTCTTAGTAGACACCAACATTATTCTGGATTTCCAGCTGGTGCGAGAGCCTTTTATCAGGGAGGCCGATGCCTTATTTCAGGCTATGCAATCAGATCGGATTGTCGGCTATGTTACAGCCACAACCGTAACTGATATCTTCTATATTGTCAGGAGGGAAACCCGGAGTCTTGAGCGTGCTAGACAAGCCGTCTCAACCACACTAGAAGCAATGGAAGTCTGTCCTGTGAGCGGCCCGATTTTGGATCGAGCCTTCGCCTCTAATTTGAGGGATTTTGAAGATGCCGTCCAGCTAGCTTGTGCGGTGGCCGAAAATCTGGATGCGATTGTCACCCGCAACCCTCAAGATTTCACCGGCTCTCCTCTGGCAATTCTATCAGTCGCCGAGTTATTAGAGCGTTTGGGAGAGCCTTGAAATAGGCGCTGGCGCTGCTGAGTGGCGCGACAGCTGCGAGCGCTTTTGGGCGGTGTTTGAGGCCCACCGGCAAGTGCTGGACAGCCGGCAGTCCAAATCCAGTCGCAAAACCATTAATTTATTTTAAGATTTAGGGCCGGTTGATTCCTACAGGCTGGCTAGTCTACAATAATAAAAAAATATAGGTATTTATTCAGCGATCGCACCCATTTTAGCTAGACTGATAGAAGAGGGTTTTTTTAGGGAAAAAAGCTGATATGATTGGGACTGCCTGGTACAAGCGATTTCAGTCAGCGCTCAGGATGGGTTCTGTATCCCCCTACCTCCCTGTGGCACTATCAATCTGTGTGGGCAGCGGACTGTCCCTGGTGGCGTCCGCAATTGTCTGGAAGTGGGAACTGGAAAGCCTGCAGGCAGAATTCCAGCGGCAGGCTGATAACCTGGCCACAACTCTGGAGCGCAAGATAGACGAGTATTTGCAAATTCCCCGCTCGCTAGGCACTTTTTACGACGCCTCCCCGGCTGAGCTGAATCGGCAAAGCGTCAGGGAGCTTTCCCAGCTGTTCCTGTCTCGCTATCCCGGGATTTTTTCAATGGGTTTTACAAAACGGGTGAGAGGCGAAGAGCGAGAAGCCTACGAGGAAAGGATTAAGGGAGAGGGCTTCCCAAATTTTAGCATTCTCGAACGAGGTCCGAAAGGAAAGTTGGTTCCGGCCAAAGAGCGCCCGGAATATTTCGCAATTACCTACATCGAGCCGCTGGAGAAGCGGAAGATGATATTGGGTTACGATGTCACGGTGGAACCGGAGCGCAAAGCAGCAATGGAGAAAGCGCGCGACACAGGAGAAATGGCCGTGACTGAACGGGTGATTGTGGCTTCTGGGGAAGCCGCCTTTCTACTTTACAGGCCAATTTACCGCAAAGGCAGCCCAAAAGACACCCTGACAGATCGCCGCGAGTCCTTTGAGGGGTATGCCTTCAGCGTTTTCGCACTTACAGATGTGATGAAATACTCTCTGAAAGGGCTGAAAACGGGGCACATTGACTTTTACCTTTTTGATGAATCTGCTCCTGCCACCAATCGCTTTTTGGTCTTTTACGATTCTAGCATGCAGCAGGTCATAGAAGACTCAAAGCAAAAGAAATCGGCTGATTTTGCCGCTAGCGGGCTGCTCTGCAGGAATCCAACGGCTTGCACGCACACCTTCAAAGTTGCAGACCGGCAGTGGTCACTTGTGACTGTGCCTACGCCGGCGTTTACAGGTCTGAAAATTTACTGGAGAGCCGGCTCCACACTGGCAATCGGGTTACTCCTGACCGGCTCTATCGCCGCTTACCTGTTGATTTCGCTGCGCCACACTAGCGGAGTGGAAAAACTTGTACACGAACGCACCGAGCAAGCCGAAAAGCTGAGTAAAACTCTGCGCGAACTGCAGGAAACCCAGGTTCAGCTGATTCAAAGTGAAAAAATGTCGAGCCTGGGGCAGTTAGTGGCGGGAATCGCCCATGAAATCAACAACCCCGTCAACTTTATCTACGGAAATATCACTCACGCAAATAGGTACACTGGCAAATTGCTCGAACACCTCCGCCTCTACCAGCAGGAACACTCCCACCCTTCTGCGGAGATTGAGGAACACGCCGAGGACATAGATTTAGCCTTCCTGAACGAGGATCTGCCCAAAATACTGTCCTCCATGAAAATGGGGGCGGAACGCATCCGGGAGATTGTGCTGTCGCTGCGCAACTTCTCGCGCCTGGATGAAGCCGAGATGAAATCCGTGGATCTCCATGAAGGCATCGACAGCACGTTGCTGATTTTGCAAAATCGCCTGAAAGCGAAGTCGGGGAAGCAGCTTGATATTCGGGTGGTTAAGGAGTACGGCAATTTGCCTAATGTGGAGTGCTACGCGGGACAGATCAATCAAGTGTTTATGAATATTCTCAGCAATGCCATAGATGCTTTGGAAATCGGGCAGGGGGCATCGGACGTCGAGAATGGGAAAAATGCCCCACGCTCTGCGCCCAATCAGCAATGGCCAACCATTTGGATTCGCACCTCAGTGGCGAATGGGGTATTGGGAATGGGGGATTGGGGAGAAGAAAAATTCCCCCTGCCCAATGCCGGCTGCCCAATGCCCACTCCCCACTGCCTAAGGCCCAATTGCTATGTTCGTATTGCCATTGCTGATACTGGTCCGGGCATCCCGGAGGCGCTGCGCTTGCGGATATTTGACCCCTTTTTTACCACCAAGCCGGTGGGCAAAGGGACGGGGCTGGGACTGTCCATCAGCTATCAAATTGTAGTTGACAAACACGGCGGCAAGTTGGAGTGTGTTTCCACCCCCGGAAAGGGAACAGAGTTCTTGATTGAAATTCCCGTGCGCCAAAGTTGCAGGGGGTCTGCCGGTCGGACAAAGCTGGAGCAGACCGGCTGCCGGTGACAGGCGAGCGCTTGACATCTCAATAAGCTGCCGCCTAGAATAAATAGCACGTTATTTAAGTCAGAACGCTGGAGTTATAATTCAGAAAAGTTTCATAATTCCAATTTCAAAACTGGCGGGGGTTACTCGCTGGCGGGAGCGCCGGTAATGGCAGTGCTGCGATCTCCGGCATCCGGATCGCCGGCTCTCTTTCCTTTTCCGCCTGCTTCCCCCGCCCTTTCTGCCGGTTGCGCTCGCCGGCAGGATGGACTACAATCTAGTGAAAGCTTCCTCGTGCCAGCTTTGGGAGCTACAGCATCGCCGGCAGATGAAGTTCACCCCTTGCAAAATTCGCCGGTTTCTGCTAGAGAAGGTTTGCGGCGCGAGCACCGGCACCCCTCAGGCGTCGCGTGTGGCGCTCAGAACCCGGCACCCAACCCCACCCCCGCGTGCGGGGAGGGGGCTAGGATCTGTCGGGCTGGCGCACCAAGGATAAGCGAATTTTTGCGGTAGAATAGGAAAACACCAATCAGGAAACCTGCTTCATGGAAACAAAACTCTTTGACGCTCACATTCAAAAGTCCCAGGTTTTACTTACGCCGGCTGAAATCAAAGAAAAATTGCCTTTAACAGACTTGGCAGAGAAAAACGTTTTGAAATCCCGGAATGAACTAGAAGATATCCTCGACCGCAAAGACTCCCGAACCTTCATCGTTGTTGGCCCTTGCTCCATACACGACATCGCAGCGGCTGAAGAGTACGCCGCTAAATTAAAGGAACTTGCGGATAAAGTTAGGGATAAGTTTTTGATAATAATGAGAGTTTACTTTGAGAAGCCAAGGACAACCGTGGGCTGGAAGGGATTAATTAACGACCCGGATATGGACGACTCTTTTAACATAGGAAAGGGGCTATTAATCGCCAGGAGCTTGCTGTTAAAAATCGCAGAAATGGGACTGCCGGCGGCGACAGAAGCCCTCGACCCTATAGTGCCCCAGTACATTGGCGAACTGATTTCATGGTCGGCGATAGGAGCGCGCACCACCGAATCGCAAACTCACCGGGAAATGGCCAGCGGGCTGTCCATGCCGGTGGGCTTTAAAAATGGCACAGATGGCAATATAGAGGTGGCTGTAAATGCCATGAAATCAGCGAAAGAACCTCACAATTTTTTAGGGATTAACCTAGGGGGACAGGTCAGCATATTTCAAACCAAAGGCAATGCCTACGGGCACATTATCTTGCGCGGGGGTGGCGGTCAGCCTAATTACGATGCGGCGACGGTAAAAAAAGTGGAAGAAAAACTAAAAGCCGCAAATTTGCCCCCGAATGTAGTCATCGACTGCAGCCACGGAAATTCCAACAAAGACTACAAGCGCCAGAGCGCCGTATTTGAAGATGCCATCGAGCAAATAGCGGCGGGGGACACATCTATCGTAGGGTTGATGCTGGAATCTAATTTGTGTGAGGGCAACCAACCCCTGACCAGGGAGGGACAGACGGAATTAAAATATGGCGTTTCCGTGACCGATCCCTGTATTGGCTGGGAGGAAACCGAAAAAATTATTTTGGCGGCTTGGGAAAAACTCAGCAACCAAACCAATTCTTGAGTTCCTGTGGCCAGAAAGGCCAGAAACTGGGTTTCTTGAAGAAACCCGGTTTCTTCCCCCCAGTTGCTATTTTATCACGATTCGGTCAAAAATGTTTGAATTAGGAGATCGAACAGCTATTCAGGATTTACATCCATGCCCAAACGCATTTCTCGCCGGCAGTTCCTCAAACACAGTCAAGCGGCTATTCTGGGTCTTTCCGCTTTCAGCGCTGCTAGCTTGGGGCGAAATTCTCAAGCTTCCGGACAGTGGAAACCCAGCGCCGGTCCAGAAAAACTGATTGCTAGCCTTGAAAGCCGAATCCCTCAACTGATGGGAGACGCCGGCATTCCTGGCGCTGGGGTGGCGGCGGTGAGAGACGGCGAGATTTTCTGGAGTCGGGGTTTCGGCGTCAAAAATGCAGATACTGGAGCGCCGGTGAGCGCGGATACTGTATTTGCCGCCGCTTCCCTCAGCAAGCCGGTTTTTGCCTGCGCGGTTCTCAAAATGTGCGAGCGGGGGGAACTCAACCTCGACACGCCCTTAACGCGATATACCGATAAACCTTACATTTCCGACCCCAGAATCGAACAAATTACGGCGCGGATGGTGCTGTCTCACACCACAGGATTCCCCAACTGGAGCGGGGACGACCCGGTATGGATAGACTTCACCCCCGGAACCCGATTTAGCTATTCTAGCGAAGGTTTTCTCTATTTGCAAACCGTTGTGGAGCGCCTGACTGGAGAGCCGCTAAATGATTACATGACTCGCAATGTCTTCACGCCTCTCGGCATGAACAGCAGCAGCTATGTCTGGAAGCCGGCCTACCAATTCTCAGCGGCAAACGGTCACGACCGCCAGGGCAACCCAGACCCTCTGAGCAAACCGAAAGAGGCAAATTCTGCCGGCAGCTTGCGCACAACCGCCGCCGACTACGCTAAATTCCTGCTCGCCATGATTGAGCCGGCTTCCCGTGACCCTTTTCGGCTCAGTGAAGAAAGCTTGAATAACATGCTGCGACAGAATATTCAAATTAGTCAGTCCCTTGGCTGGGGGCTGGGCTGGGGATTGGAACACACCGGCTCGGGCGATTTCTTCTGGCACTGGGGGGACAGCACCATTTTCAAAAGTTTCACCCTGGGGTCTCGAAGTCTCAAAACCGGCATCGTCATCTTGACCAACAGCCAAAATGGACTGCAAATCGGCGAAGATATTGTCGGCATGGCAGTGGGGGGCAAGCATCCCGCATTTTCTTTTTCTATGATACAATACTAACAGGAAAGCGTCCTGCTTTTGCAGATAAATACTGGCGATTAGAAAGAAGCTGTTAGCGAATTGGTGAGGGTTAGACCTCTGGCTAGTTCCTCGGCGATTAGCCCAGCTTCCTGGCGATTGGAAATCGCGGCTATACAAACAAAGCCCGCCTGCGCGGGCTAAGAGTAGAGCGAGACTCTTAATATCTGCGCGTTTTTTTTTCCAGGAAAGACAAGGAAAGGGGGGACTTTGGCTCCCAGAAAGCTCCCCTCCCCGTTAACGGGGAGGGGTTGGGGGTGGGGTAAAACCCCCTATTAATTCGCCAACAGCTTCTTATAAATCGCAGCTACACAAACAAAACCCGCCTGCGCGGGTTTTTTAGATGCTGCGCTTTTTGAGCGAAAGTAGGTGTGGCAAGCCCTGTGCTAGAATACAAAAACGGGACGATCCCTACCTAGAACTCTTGCTTCAGAGTCTCAAGACTCGCTGGCAGCAGGGACTTCTCGGCGGGAGCGCCCCTACGTAAAATCCCCTAGCCTGCTGGGAGTTTGGGGAGTTCAGTCCCCACTGCAAACTGATTTTTGCGAGAAGTCTATTCTGCCGGCACCCGACAGCGCAGAGCGAGAAGTGGAGAGAGTCCGTCAGGGACAGCTTTGGCGAACTTGGGCGAGAGCGCCCCGGTTTCCGGCGCTCGGAAATTGAGGCGTGGCGAGAGTTTCTGGAAACGGAGGTGAGAGAAGGTGTTGGCGGAAACATTTTTATGGCGTTTGTTAGAAGTATCCTAGATAGTAGGGGGCGCGGCGACGCACCTTTGTGCTCTGAGGTGAGGAAGATGGATTTATTTGAGGCAAGCCAAGTTGGGGATATTGCCAAGGTTCGGGAACGGATTGAGGCGGGAGTGGATGTGAATGCCAGAGACAATTTTGGCAGGACCCCACTGATGCAAGCAGCGCGAGATGGACGCGCCGAGATTGTGCGAGTCCTGATCGCCGCTGGGGCGGATGTGAGTGCGTTTGACAGCTGCGAGGTCACGGCGCTAATGAAGGCGGTTGCGGCTTATAAGGCGGACAGCGAAACAGTGCGAGTTCTCATCGAAGCCGGCGCAGATGTCAATGCCAAGGACGAAAATGGCAAAACTGCCTTGCTTTATGCGGCTGAGCGGGGTCATGCGGATGTGGTGCGAACGCTGATAGATGCCGGCGCGGATGTGAGTGCCAAAGCTGAAAAAATGGCAGTGGGGTGGAACAGAACCGCCTTAATGTATGCTGCGTTACAGGGTCACACCGAGGTTGTGCGGGCGCTGATCGCCGCCAGCGCGGATGTGAATGCCAAAAACTCGCGCGGCGAAACAGCTCTCCTGTGGGCTGCGGCGGAAGGTCACGAGGAGATTGTCCGGCTTTTAATCGCTGCTGGGGCGGATGTGAATGCCAAAAATTCGGACGGCGAGACAGCGGTTTCAGTTGCGGCAATTGAGGACTGCACCGAAACCGTCCAGCTTCTCTGCCAAGCCGGCGCAGATGGGTGTCCCATTGGCTGAAGCCGAACACCGGAACATTTTTGTTACCCTGACTCGCTATTGAATATGAGGCAACACCTCGGACTGGCCAGAACAAATCACCCTTCTGGCCTTTTTTTGCGCTGATTGCCATAGACCGCAGGGTGCGTCAGGTGCTACTCTGAGGGGCTGAAGCGCGTTTTTCATCTTTTGTGAGGTACTGAGAAACCCGGTTTCTGAAAAAAACCGGGTTTCTGGGGCGCACTTCAACTTAAAACCGCTGTGCACTGCATCCATTTCAAAGGGGCTTTTGCATGAAATTTACACTGTCCATTTTTCCTTGGAAAATCACCAAAGCCCTGACCGGCGCGGTCTTATTTTTTACCTCTGCCGGCATCGCTGTCCAGTTTGCTAAGTACCGCCTTAACTATCGCGCCGAATGGTTAAAGTTATTTAACCTCGACGGGGAGCTCAATTATCCTTCCTGGTACGCCACGTTCACTTTGGCGTTCTGTTTCCTGCTTCTCGCCGCGATTGCCTCTGCCAAGAAGCTGGATGGCGACCGATTTTTCCGTCACTGGAAAAATTTGTCCCTAATTTTCCTTTTTATCTCCGTTGATGAAGCGATGAGCATTCACGAACTTTTAATCAGTCGCGACCTGCGACATTTACTGCATGCTGGCGGGATATTATACTACGTTTGGGTGATACCGGCAACCATTTTTTTCGCCGCTGTTGGCCTCTCCTATATCAAGTTTATCATGCATCTCCCTCAACAGATTAGGCTCCTCTTTATAGTTGCCGGTGGCATCTACGTCGGCGGTGCCCTTGGCATGGAAATGGTCAGCGGCTACTGGACTGATTTATACGGCAAGAATCATTTGAGCTACGCACTGATAACCTGCGCCGAAGAGTGCATGGAAATGGCCGGCGTTGCGGTCTTCACCCACGCCCTGCTCTCCTATATGCGCTTGTACATGAAAGATTTGGAATTGCGGTTCCAGTTCACTGATGGCACAAAACCTCAGCATGAGATGGATTCATTGATCGCCCGCGACCGGCACCCAGAGGACACGAAACATTAACAGCCAGCCATTAGCCAATGATAGTGCAAAATCTTTTAGCCAAAATTCAAAATGATAAGCAGAGCCGGTTTCACCTGCTGCTGCTCTTGATGTGGGTTGCCATCGGGACAGGTTTGCGTTTGACCAATCTGGCGTCGAAAACTCCTTCAACAATTGAGTTAGCCACCCTCATTTTTAGCTTGGGGAACAGTGTGCGAGCGGTTCCCCTGGAGCGAGCGATCGGGCTGGATACGCTGCTCAAACCGCTGCTGCCCAATCCGGATGCCGGCATCAGTGAAGTCGTCCACCACCTGCTCGCAGAAAGCACCCACCCTCCGGTCTATTTTGCCCTCACTCACCTGTGGCTGAAGCTGTTTCCTGCGGATGGGGGGCTGGTTTCACTCTGGGCGGCGCGTTGCGAGAGCGCACTGTTTGGCGCAGCCTCAATTCCAGCGGTGTTTGGGCTGGGATGGCTGGCTTTTCGCTCTCGCAAGGCGGGTCAAATGGCGGCGGCGCTGATGGCGGTTTCTCCTTACGGCATCTTTCTGGCTCAAGAAGCCCGCCACTACACTTTGCCGGTTTTGCTCATTATCGCTTCTCTGTGCTGCTTGGTGGCAGCCGCGCGCTCGGTTAACAGCCGCACTCCCCTGCCAATTTGGGTGGGATTAACCTGGGTGCTAATTAACAGTCTGGGGCTTGCGGTTCATTACTTCTTCAGCCTCGCCCTCGCGGCTGAGGCGCTGGTTTTGCTGGGATTTGGAATTGGGGAATTGCGAAGTGAAAAGTTTCTCCCGCTCGCTCTTCTCTCCTCGCAACCTTGGCTGCGAATTTATGCCGTAGCCGCCGGCACTCTTGCCGGAGGCTTAGTTTGGCTGCCGGCTTTGAAAGGGGCGTCAGACAGCGAGCTGACGCGCTGGATTTACAGCGGGAATCCCTTTAGCGACTGGCTGGAGCCGGTGGTGAGAGTGTTGGCTTGGGCAATTACCATGCTGTCGCTGCTGCCGGTGGAAGGAACACCGCTGCCAATTGCAATCGCCTCCGGTCTGGGAATGGGGGTTTTTCTCCTGTGGGCGCTGCCTATTTTATGGCGCGGGATAAAAATCCAGATGGGGCAACCGGATCTCCGTGAGAGCGCCATGATTTTGGGCGGGTTTGCGTTAGCGACGGTGGCGCTAGTTTTTGGCATCACTTACGGGTTGGGCGCTGATTTAACCCTGGCGGCTCGCTATCACTTCGTCTACTTTCCGGGGGTGATAGTTTTGCTTGGCTCTGCGCTCGCTTTCTATTTAGACGCTCCAGTAGTGCCGGTTAGCGACAGCGCAACCGGCACCACAACTGAAGTAGAAGTAGTGCCGGTTAGCGACAGCGTAACCCACCCCAAAAGCTGGTTTGCGGGGAGTAAAAAAGCCGCAGCGGTGATTTTGGCGGTCGGCTTAGCCGGTGGGCTGACAGTCGTCTCGAATCTGGGATTTCAAAAATCCAAACGAGCCGACCTCTTAGTTCCTATAATTTTACAGAGGTCGGAGGTTCCTGTTTTGATAGCAACGGTTCACAAAACCCACGCTGAGACGAGAGCGATGATGGGGCTGGCTTGGGAATTCAAACACCGCAACCGCTTGTCTCCAGCGAGTAACCCCCAGTTTCTCTTGGCACATAAAGACGGAGATTCAACACCGGCTGCTCAGGCGCTGTACAGAACGCTCAAAGAACTGCCGCGACCTTTGGATTTGTGGGCGGTCAATTTCACTGCGGCTTTCGAGCCGGCGGCGCAAAACTGTGTGGCGGATTCACAAAAACTGCCAAAGGTTGCCGGCTATAAGTACCGGCTGTATCACTGCAAATAAGCCGGCGGGGGGATCACCCCGTTTTTCCAAATACACCGGGCGAGCCCGAAACTGACTGCGACAGACAAAACCCGCACAGGCGGGTTTTGAAGAGCCAGCGATTTTCGGGCAAAAGTTTTTGTAGCAGGCTCTGTGCCACACTACAAAAGTGGGCCGCTCCCGATTGCAGCAGGATTCGTGAGGTCTGTAAAGCAATCGGACAGGGCGATTTCATTGAGTAGGGGCTATTACAGAACAGGTGTGAGAGATTCCTCCCTAATAATAGCCTAAGTGAACGTAGGGTGCGTTCTCAGAAGGGAACGCACCGTGCGAGTTCCCTGCAAGACGAGCGCGAATTTACAGTATAGTGGGGAGAGTTGTATTTCAAAAGAGAGCGCCAGAGAGTGCCGGTGTCTGCGCCAAAAATTAAAGACCGGATCGCAGATATCGCTCGGTAATTATTGACTGATAATTTGCCCAAACTTCTCTCCTTCATGAAGATGAGGACGGCTCGCATCCGGCAAATTGTTCTGTCTTTGCGGAACTTCTCCCGCCTGGATGAGGCTGCGGTAAAAGCGTTCGATATTCATGCATTAATTGACATTGAGTTCTTGATTTAAATTTCCAGTTTAACCATTGAATTTATGTGACCAAAAAGTAGGGTAAATTGCCCGAAATATCCTGTCATACAGCCGGAGTGAATCAGATATTTATGAATATTATCTATAATGGGATTGATGCGCTGGAAGAGGGGCCCAATCCCCAGTGCCCAGCACCCAGCGCCCCATACCCAACTCCCACGATTATGATTCAGACAGAACGGCTGGATCGGGGCCACATTCGGGTGCGGATCGGGGATAATGGCCCGGGGATTCCTCCAGAAATTATGGGCAAGCTGTTTGACCCGTTTTTCACGACTAAGCCGGTGGGTTCTGGTACTGGGTTGGGACTTTCCATTTGCTACCAAATCGTCGCCTAGCACAAGGGGAAAATCCAGGTGAGTTCTTGTCCCGGGAAGGGAACGGAGTTTGGGATTATTTTGCCGGTTGAGACGCCAAAAAGCCCAGCGACTGCAATCCAGTAAAAGCCAATCCGGTTGATTGCCGGTAACATAGGGATATTTGCTCACTATTAATTTTTTCCGCCCAGGGCACCCGCACACCGGCATCGCAGCGATCCAGCTGACTGTCGAAATTGCCCTTAAGAAGTATATTTGCTCTCCCAGAAGATAGAGACTTAGGACAAACTGATTCGGTCCAGGGCAGCCGGCCTCAACAAGAAGTTCCGGGAGTCCCAGCTGGTGCCGGCAAATGGCGCGCACTATAACACGATCCCTCAGGTCTATAAAGCAATCGGACAGGGGTATTTCCTTAAGTAGAGGTCAAACCCCTCAGTAGCTGTTATAGCAGTAGCCATTTAGGGAACGGACATTAGACTTGAGGGCAGGCCATTCCGTAAGCGCAGCAGGCCGCAGGGGCATTGCGGGCGCGTACTGAGGGAACGCCCGCTCTACGGATATACCTCTTAGGACAGGGGTGCCCTCCGACCCAATGTCGTAAACTGACTGTCTATTGCTATAGCTGTGACGTATTAAAAAGATCCTCCTGCCCCCAGCACCTGTGGCCGGCAGGGCCAGCACCTTTCTGCCGCTCCCCTGACCCCTTCTAAAAATTTATTAAAAAATTGTTAAATTTATTTTTTCTTGGGATATGATGTTAGTGGGTGGGTCTGCAAGCATTCTGCCTGCGGAGGGCAAGTTTGGGTAGGCGGTGACAGTGAGAACCCATCGGGGAAAGATCCTCTGGGGCTTTCAGGGGAGGGAAAAAGAGGCAAAACAGGCGGCGAAAAGGCATCGGCTGCAGTGTCACCCCCCTCCGGTTTAGCTAGCAAACAGGTTGAAAAAAGGAGATAATTCCTGTGCTGTTCCAAAAATATAACTGGGTACCAGATAAGCTAAAAAGCGACGTGGGGGCTCCCGATAGTGATTTCACAGGCCAAAGGGACCCTGTAACATTTCCCGTAAACCGCGTCAACCGCTTCATCCGCCGCTTGAGTATTGTCAAAAAGATTGGTTACGGCTATTCCCTGGCTATTGGCATAGCTGTTTTGGGAACAACGATTGGGATGGCCATCGGAGATTACTACCAAAAAGAAGCTGAGGATCAGCTGAGGTTCGCAGATGAGCAGCAACATCTCCTGAGCGAGTTGGAGAAAGCCGTGGTAGCCGTGCGCTCCCATCCGCACCGGCTGGTTTCTGTCCTGGGAAAGTCAATCTTATTTGAGTGCGAGTCTTCCAAATTTTTGGGAGAGGTAGCTGTGTTTCAGAAACGGCTTGACGCTCTGGAATCTTTTGCTGAGATCCACTCGATGGATTTAGCCGCTGACGCCACAGAGTTCAAGCAGTTATTGCAAGGCTACAAAACGAATACAGAATTATACACTCAACTCATCCAGGAACTCTGGCAGCAGCTCGATCCAGGCTCCTTGAAACAGGAGGAAATTCCAGCAGCAAGGCAGCAGGTGTTTGTTGCTATCAGTGGGGAGAGAGCTATTAAAATAGATTTCTACTATGAGCGCCTCACAGAGAGTTTAAACCGGCTCGCAGCAGCAGCCCAAACTCAACAGGGCGAAGCCGATGCCAGACTCAATAGAGCTTCGGCGCTGCGGCTGCAACTTATCGTGGCGAGCATGCTGCTGTCAGTGGCCATCGCGGTCGCTTTGGCTTTCTACACCAGTTGCGCCATCGCCCGTCCTGTAGAATCGGTGACTCAAGTCGCCCAGCGAGTCACCCGGGAAGGCAATTTTACTCTGCAAGCGCCGGTGACTACTGAGGATGAAGTCGCCTTACTGGCGAACTCCCTCAACCAGCTGGTGCTGTGGGTGGGCGAGCACACCCAGAACCTGGAACTCGCTCGCCAGACTTTGGAGCAGCGGGTAGAGGAGCGGACGCTGGAACTCACGCGAACGCTTCAAGAGCTGAAACAAACCCAAGCTCAACTGATTCAAACGGAGAAAATGTCGAGTTTGGGGCAAGTGGTTGCCGGTGTCGCCCACGAAATCAACAATCCCGTCAACTTCATTCACGGCAACATTAAATACCTCAGGGACTACACTCAGGAGCTGCTGGCTATAATCCGCCTTTACCAGCAGCGCTGTACCACCTTTGACCCGGAAATTCAAGACCGGCTCGAAGACATCGATCTGGAATTCGTGGCTGAGGATTTGCCCAAAGTTCTGTCCTCTATGAAAATGGGAACCGAGCGCATCCGGCAAATTGTTCTGTCTTTGCGGAACTTCTCCCGCCTGGATGAGGCTGAGATGAAAGCGGTTGATATTCACGAAGGGATTGACAGCACTTTGCTGATTCTCAATCACCGGCTCAAGCAGGGAATTGAAGTCATCAAGCAGTATGGGGATTTGCCCAAAATTGCCTGTTACCCAGCCGGGCTGAACCAGGTCTTTATGAATATCCTGGCTAATGCGATTGACGCGCTGGAAGAGGGGCAAAATGCCGGGCGTCCAGCGCCCACGCCAGCGCCGGCGATTGTGATTCAGACAGGAAGGGTGGATTCTGGCCACATCCGGGTGGGGATTCGGGACAGTGGCCCCGGAATTCCCCCAGAAATTATGGGCAAGCTATTCGATCCGTTTTTCACGACCAAGCCGGTGGGTTCTGGCACAGGGCTGGGACTTTCTATTTGCTACCAGATTGTTGAAAAACACCGGGGAAAAATTGAGGTCAGTTCCCCGACCGGACAGGGAGCGGAGTTTGCGGTTCTCCTGCCGGTCGATTAAAAATTCAAACGCAGCCCTCAACAGTCAACTGGCCAGTTCAAGTAAAAGTGTCGCAGGTTTTTCCCCTCAGTACAACTTATGAAACGCCGCAGTTTTCTCTGGAACTCCCTATTATTCCTTACCGGCTGTGCGGCAGCAAAGAATAAGCCCAATAGCAAGCACAGCAAAGCTTATAGCCGGCCCAACAAGCTGCGATTTGCCGTGTCAGACACTCGCGGCATGGAAGAATTGCAGCGAGATTACGAGCCATTTCGCAGGGCGCTAGCAGAAGTGCTGGAAACAGAGATAGAGTTCTTCCCTCTGGCAAAAAAATTTACAGCAGCGGGATCTGCCATGCAGCTCAATCGGGTAGACTTGATGCTGGTCGGACCGGCGGAATACGCGATCGTAAGCGCCCGGACAAATGCTGTGCCGGTCATCGCCCTGACGCGACCGGGTTTCCACTCAGTCATCGCCGTCCGTGCGGACAGCGGCATCAAGTCGCTGCAGCAGCTGAAAGGCAAAACAATCGCCCTGCGGGAAGTCGGCTCAACCAGCGGCCACCTCAGCCCCACAAAGCTGCTGCTCGACGCTGGATTAAATCCCCAGTCTGATGTCAAAATCCTCATGTTAGATGATAAGGACTTAAAAGCGTTAAAAAACGGTGAGGTCGATGCCTGGGCGGGGTCGATTTTCAAATATCAAAGAACCCTCCAGGCTGCCGGCTTATCCGAAAAGGAATTTCCGGCAATCGCGGCAGGGCCACCTCTCCCCAACGACATCTTTATTGCCAGCAGCCACCTTGACCCCGCTTTCGTCGAAGAGGTGCGCGACCGCATGTTTGAAAATCAGGCCAAACTGACTCAAGCCCTAGTCGCCACCCCACTCCTCTCCACTCGGTTCCAAGGCTCTAAACTGGTGCCGGCTAATGATGCTGATTACAATCCGATTCGGGAGGCTTATAAAGCAATCGGACAGGGCGACTTTTTCACTAAAACACCAGCCCACTACTGATATAGCAATATGCACTTAGGTTAGAACATTAGACCTTCAGGGGGGGCGTCCCGCCCCCCCTACGTCTATATAGCAGTAGGCATTTAGGGAAGGGACATTCCGGCCTCCCTTGCTCCCCCGCTCCCGAAGCTCCTATTGTCTTAACCCATATGACTACTGCTATACCAAGTTTGGCTTTTAGATTTTGGATTTTGGATTCGCCCCCGGGCCGGGTGTTTCCTCGTGCGTACTCAGAAACCCGGTTTCTTTAAGAAACCGGGTTTCTGGCATGTACTTCATCCAACTGAAAACCGCTATATCTCTACTCGTTACAAGAGCCAGCCCGCTCAAATCTGCCGGCGGGTCTATAATAAAAGTACCCCAGTCTTTTTCTCTACTATTTTTGCCCCTACCGGCAATTGGCAAAACTTATGAAACGGCGGTGTTTTGTTTGGCAATTCCTATTATTCGTCTCTGGCTGCACAGCAACAAGGAGCAAGCCTCGCGGCAGGCACAGCAGGAGTGGGAGCCGGCCAGAAAAGCTGCGATTTGCCGTGACCGACAGGAAGGGGCTAGAACTGCTACAGCGCGATTATGAACCCTTTCGTAAGGCTCTTGAAGAAGTCTTGGAAAAAAAGATTGAGTTTTTTCCCACTGAAAATTATATCGCCGCAGCATCAGCCCTAGAGTTAGATCGGGTGGACTTAGTTCTGGCCGGCCCGTCGGAATACGCGGTCATACGAGCCCGGACAAACGCTTTTCCCGCCCTCGCCATTACGCGACCGAACTTCCACGCCGGCATCGCCGTCCGCGCCGACAGCGGCATTAAATCACTGGCTCAGTTGAAAGGCAAAATAATCGCCTTGGGGGAGGTGGGCGGAACCGCTAGCCATATCGCCCCCATAAAGTTTCTCATAGATGCTGGGTTGAACCCGCAGTCCGATGTAAAAATCCGCATGGTAGGAACTGAGGAAAAGAAGGGGCTAGAGGAATTAAAAGCCGGTGAGGTCGATGCCTGGGGAGGGTCTGTTCAAAGATATGAAAAATTCCTCCAGGCTGAAGGTGTGGCGGAGAGTGCGTATCCCCTAATCGTCAAAGGGCCACCGCTACCGGGCGACGTTTTTGTGGTCAATAGCAAGCTCGATTCTACCTTCGTTGAAGAGATGCGAACCCGCCTGCTAAAAAATCAGGACACACTTCTCCGAGCCATCCGATCAGCCAAAGCTAACAAAAAGTACAGTCGCTCCCAACTGGTGCCAGCCAGAGATGAGGATTATAACATGATTCGTGAGGTTTATAAAGCAATGGGACAGGGGGATTTTATTGAGTGGAGCGGCCCAGCCCAACCGGCTCGCTTTTAGAAGCCCCCGCACCTTTAACTAAGATTTAATATTTGACGCCGGCACCAGCCGGTGTTCAGCCGGCTATTTCACTGCAAAATGTGATACTATAGAATAATTACGATGTAATACTTTTAACGGAGGCAAGCCAAAAAGCGAGCTTTCTCCCCCCCTCTCCTATCTTGCAGAAAGGCGATATAGCAACAGCCAGTCAGTTGAGGACACTGGAACAGGCGAGACGCTTATCCTACGAGATATAGACGTAGGGCAGGCGTCTCGCCTGCCCTGAAGGTCTAATGTCCGTTCCCCAAGTGGCTACTGCTATAAATCGCGTCTGCGGCGGAGGGTAGGGCAAAAACAAAGTAGGGTTCCTCAACTCGCGCAAGAGCTGACGCCCCCACAAACTGAAAGAAAGTACCAATCAATCATCAAGAGTTTAAAATGACAGAAGCACAAAACACGACAGTCTCCACCGGCACAGACAGTAAAGGCTTTTCACTGACCATTTACAACCAGGACTTCGCAGTGGTGCGCGAGCAGCGCCAGATCCACCTCAACCAGGGTGAGAACTTTGTCCGGTATGAAGACGTGGCGGCGCAAATCGACCCCACCTCAATCAGTCTCAAATCGCTCACCGCACCGAATGGAGTGGTTGTGCGCGAGCAAAACTACCAGTATGACTTGCTCAATCCGAGCAGCATCTTGAATAAATCTGTAGGCAAAACAGTCCGCTTCCGGCGAGTCAACCCAGACGGACAGATTGAAGTGCTGGAAGGCACCCTGCTGAATCCGCCGGCTTTGGGCTCTTATGAAGACCGGGAGGTGGTTATTCGCCTCAGCGATGGGCGCATCGTGCTCAATCCTGCCGGTGAAATCGAGCTAAATGAAATGCCCGAAGGATTAGTGTCCCGTCCTTCGCTGCTGTGGGAACTGGATGTAACTGAAGCTGCAGATCACACCGCAGAAGTTTCCTATTTAGCAAACGGCATCAGCTGGAAAGCCAATTATGTAGCCGTTGTCAATCAGCAAGAAAACCAAGTAGACATCACCGCCTGGGTGACGCTAGACAATCGCAGCGGCGCTACTTATCCTGACGCTCAGCTGCAGTTAATTGCAGGGGACGTGCGCCGCGTGCGAGAGCCGGTGCTGTACCTTGCTAAGTCTACTGCAGTTTTTGCGGAAGCAGCGCAGCCCCAGTTTCAAGAAGAAGCTTTTTTCGAGTACCACCTCTACACCCTGCAAGGCACGACCACCGTGCGAGACAGCGAAACCAAACAGATGGCATTACTTTCGGCAGCAGACGTGCCGGTGCGGCGCAAACTCGTCTATGATGGCAGCAACCAGCAGCAGTGGGGTGAGTCCGCTCCGGGGGAAGGAGGCGACACGCAGCAGGGGAAAGTCAGCGTCGTGCTGGAACTGCAAAATAGCCAAGAAAACAACATGGGCGTGCCGCTACCAAAAGGCACAGTCAGAGTTTACAAAGCAGACGCTCGCGGCAACTTGCAATTTTTGGGAGAAGACTCCATCAACCACACCCCGCGCAACGAAAAGGTTCGCCTGTACATCGGCGACTCGTTTGATGTTGTCGGCGAGCGCAAGCGTACCAGTCTCGAACAAATCTCAGAGCGCGTCACTGAGGAAAGCTTTGAAATTTCCATCCGCAACCGCAAGCAGGACAGTGCAGAAGTCTCCGTCGTGGAGCGCTTCTGGGGTGACTGGCAAATTCTAAAAAGCAGCCACGAATACAGGCAGCTGGATGCGCGAACCGCCGAATTTACGGTTGCGGTTGCACCAGACAGTGAGGTAAAAATAACCTATACCGCGCGCACAATCCGGTGAGGACGAGATGACTGTTTACTTTTACGGCACCCGCGACAAATACGGCGGCTTCTCCAACTTTTCGCCCCACGGCTTTGAGCTGGATGGAGCCTACTGGCCAACCAGCGAGCATTACTTTCAAGCCCAAAAATTTGCCGGCACGCCCCACGCAGAGCAAATCCAGCAGGCAAAAACCCCCAAGGATGCTGCCAAAATGGGGCGCGACCGCAAGCGCCCCCTGCGTCCTGACTGGGAGCAAGTAAAAGACGGCATAATGCGGCGCGGCGTGCTGCGCAAATTTGAAACCCATGCCGACATCCGCGAGCTGCTGCTCTCCACCGGCAGCGAAGAACTTGTCGAGAACTCCCCCATCGATTACTACTGGGGCTGCGGCGCTGATGGGAGTGGCAAAAATAGGCTGGGGCAGATTTTAATGGAAGTCAGGGAAATCCTGCGCTCTCGCACCGAAGCGTAAATCTCTCCTTTTTCCTCAATCTTTATTCCCGCTTCCAGCACAGCTTTGGTGCGCTTCCCAAGGGAAGCGCACCCTACAGGAAAAGAGATTTGTCAAAAAAGCTGGTTTTTTGTTAATATGGAACTAGAAAGCACCTTGGCACAAGATGGGAACGCAATCCTTAATTACCGCCCGGCTCGCCCAGCTTGGATCTCAGCGAGATTGGGTCTGGCGCGGCTGGCAAATTCGCTACACCTACATCCGACCGGCAGGCAACAGCACCGGCAAACAAACCGCACTGCCGGTAATTTGCCTGCACGGTTTTGGCTCAGCCCTCGGACAGTGGCGCTCGAACTTGAAGCCCTTGGGCGAGGAACACCACATCTACGCTCTTGATTTTTTGGGCTTTGGCGCTTCTGAAAAAGCGCCCGCTCGATACAGTGTTTGGCTTTGGGCGGATTTAGTTTACGATTTCTGGCGCACCTTCATTGGCAAACCGGCTGTAGTGGTTGGGCACTCCCTGGGGGCGCTCATCGGGCTGACTGCAGTGGCGAACCATCCGGAAATGGCGTGCGGCTTGGCATTGCTGGCTCTGCCAGACGCTCAGCCAAAACAGCCGCCCGCTTGGGCGAGATATTTGGAGCGAATGTTCGCAAATCCCCTGCTGCTGCTGCCACTTTTTAAGATCGTGCGCCAGCCTTGGTTGCTGCGCCGCGTGTTGCAAAAAATTTACATTCGCCCGGAGTTGGTGGATGAGGAATTAGTCGACCTTTTTGCCACGCCACCGCAAGATAGGGGCGCGCTGGCCGTTTTTTGCCGGCTGTCTCAATCGAGAAGCGACGATAATTACAGCCCCAGCGTGAAAGATTTGTTGCCCTGCCTGCGGACGCCCATTCTGTTGGTTTGGGGTCAGGAAGATAGGGTTGTGCCGTTTGCCGGTGCTGGGCAGTTCAAGCTGCTAAATCCCAATGTGCGGCTGGTGGACATTGAAAAAGCCGGTCACTGCGCTTTTGATGAATATCCGGAAAAAGTCAATCAAGAAATTATGGACTGGATAGATAAGGAAGTGAGGGCTTCGGTTTCACCGGCAGCCGGTTAGAAGGCGAGCGCACCGTTGGCAGCCGGCGTTAAGCCCTGCCGGCACGCCTTGCGCTCGCTCCCCCCCCTTGCCATTAGCATCTCAGCTTAATTTTTTCCCGCCAAATTAGGAATTTGTAAAAATATGTATGAACAATTTTTAGCTCCGATTGTTGTAACTGTTGCAGCAGCTAGAGCCGAATCCGCAGCCATTATCCTCCGGCAAGGCTCGCAAGGGCCAGAAGTCACCGAACTGCAGGTGTTGCTGGATTATGCAGGATACCCTCCAGGTTCGCTAAACGGCATTTTTGGGCCGCAAACCAAAGCAGCCGTCCTCAAATTGCAGCAGGCTAAAAAACTCACCGCCAATGGGGTAGTGGGGGCAGAAACTTGGCAGGCTGTCCTGATAGACGAGTATTTATTCTGGCCCGAGGGGCCCGGAGTGTTTTTAAAGGAAGGCTCAAGGGGGCCAAAAGTCAAAGAGTTGCAGCAGAGATTGAACAGCAGGGGGAACGTTAATCTGATCGCCGACGGGGTTTTTGGGCGGAAAACCAAAGCTGCCGTAATGAACTTTCAAAAGTCCACCGGCAGACCCCAAACTGGAATTGTGGGGGCGAGCGTTTGGGGCAATTTGGTGAATTGGCGCTAACAGAAGCGCAATGGGGGCAACCGCTGGTATTTACAAAAACGCTGCCTGCCGGGTATAATAACTGCGGAGGGATTTATGAAAAGCTTTTGGGCTTTAGCCCAACTACAAACTTTTGGGCTTTAGCCCAACTACAAACTTTTGGGCTTTAGCCCAACTACAAACTTTTGGGCTTTAGCCCAACTACAAACTTTTGGGCTGTGGCGCTGACCCATTCCGCCACTTACAGAGGAGTATAGCATGCTGGGTGCGGGCCCGGTAGGGGCCAGCCCCACCGGCATCCTGCAAGAACCCGCTACAATGAGATACTGCGCTGTGAGCCGCCCTCAACCTTGCGAAAGCTCGTGTGGCCTGAACTTTCCCTCAGGCGACCTTGCCAGACTTCCTGAAATTTTTCTGTAAAAAATCTCAATTTCGCTCACAGATTGGTAAAAAGACTTAAGATGTTAGACTCCATACCTATGACCGAAATCGCCACCGCTGATCTGCCGACAGCAGAACCTGCCTATGATGTAGAAACTGCGGTTCTAGAACGCTACAAAGCCGGTGCCCGAGCTGTTGAGCCGGCCCTCTGCTGCCCCCCTGCCGGATACGACACCCGCTACCTGGACATTTTGCCGCAAGAAATTCTGGAAAAAGATTACGGCTGCGGCGACCCGACGCGCTATGTAAATGCCGGTGAAACTGTGGTAGACTTGGGTTCAGGGGCCGGCAAAATTTGCTACATCCTCGCCCAGAAAGTTGGGAAGGATGGCAAAGTTATCGGCGTCGATTTCAACGACGAGATGCGGGTGCTGGCCAAGAACTATCAAGCTGAAATTGCCAGCAAAATTGGATACGATAATGTGCGTTTTGTCAAGGGTAAAATTCAAGACCTCGCCCTGGATTTAGAGCTGGCTCAGCAGTGGCTGGACGAACACCCGATTACCTCCATTGAGCAGCTGGCGGCATTTGAAGCTGAGTGCGAGCGCTTGCGGCGCTCTCAGCCCCTAATCCCCAGCGACAGCGCTGATGTCATCGTTTCCAATTGCGTGCTGAATCTGGTTCGCCCCCAAGACAAGCAGCAGCTGTTCCGAGAAATTTACCGCGCCCTAAAGCGCGGCGGGCGAGCCGTTATTTCTGATATCGTTTGTGACGAGAACCCCACACCGGCAATCCTCAACAGCCCGGACCTGTGGAGTGGCTGCATTGCCGGCGCATTCCGGGAAGACACCTTCTTGGAAATGTTCGAGGAATCGGGTTTCTACGGGATTGAAATTATCAGCCGGCAAGTCGAACCCTGGCAAGTCATTGATGGCATTGAATTTCGCTCCCTCACCGTCCGCGCCTACAAAGGAAAAGATGGCCCCTGCTGGGAGCGCAACCAAGCCGCTATCTACAAAGGACCCTGGAAAGAGGTGCTCGATGATAATGGGCATGTTTACCGGCGGGGTGAGCGCATAGCCATCTGTGACAAGACCTATAATATCTTAACTGACCCCAATGGCCCCTATCACCGCGATATCCTGCCGGTGGAACCCTATCAAAACATTCCCCTAGAGGAAGCTGAAGCGTTTGACTGCGAGCGCACCGGCACGAGGCACCCGCAAGAAACCAAAGGCTCAGAATACCGGGAAACAGTTAGCAATGACAGTGCCTCCTGCTGCAGTGCAGACAGCTGTTGCTGAAGGCTGCCGGTATACCATTTTTCATCCTTTGTGAGGTACTGAGAAACCCCGGTTTTTTAAAGAAACCGGGTTTCTGGGGCGCACTTCATCCAACTGAAAACCGCTATAAAATGTTTGTAGGGGCGGATTGGCCAGGGATGTCTGCCAGAGACAGACGATATTGACTTGCCCCGCCCCTCCTTACCCAAAACACAGCAAAACAGGAGATAATTTGTGAGCGAGCGTCAGCGTCCATCAGGTGTTAATGTACTTACCGGCTTGCAAGGCATTACCGGCATCTACCTCCTTCTTGCCGGCTTAGCCATCGTCGGGTTATCGAACGTCGCCGCCCCCAATCGCACAGTTTCAGGAGAGGCACTGTCCGGCAGTTTGGGGATAGCGATTGGGGTTTTATCCTTAGCTCTGGCGATAGCCGCTCTGGTGTTTTGTTGGCAACTGTGGCGACTCAAGCATTCGGCTTGGACGGGTGCGCTAGTCAGCCAAGTCCTTACCCTTATTATCTCAATTATTGAGGTTATTTTAGGCGCTAAATTCGGCTTTATAAGCCTTCTCCTTGCCGCAGTTAGTATGTATTACCTGATGCGGCCATCGGTAAAAGCTACCTTTGGGAAGTAGCCAGCTAGCGCTAATCCCACAAACCGGGTTTGTTTGGAGGGTAGCTGGGGCCAGAAACCCGGTTTCTCAAAGAAACCTGGCTTCTTAAGGATTCAGAAGAATACTTGACCCGCATCCGCCCCTCATAGCGGACATTGGCAGTAAAATTGTGTGACAATCAGGAAGAAAATAAAAACCCCCAAAAATGGTTCAGGCAAAACCAATTCATACCGCTCTCACACCATTTCGCGAAAAGATTGCCAGCCCTTTAACAAAGCGCAAAATCAGCGTTTTGCAAATCAATCTGGGCAAGCGCTGCAATCTCGCCTGCACTCACTGCCACGTGGAAGCCGGCCCCAAGCGGGCTGAGGAACTTTCTTCAGAAGTCTGCGCCCAAATGATTCAACTGATTCAGCGGTTTCCTCAAATTAAAACGGTGGATATCACCGGAGGTGCGCCAGAAATGCTCTATGGTTTTAAGCCCCTGGCAGAAGCCGCACGGACTGCCGGCAAGCAGGTCATTGTCCGCTCTAACTTGACGATTTATTTCGAGCCAGGGTTTGAGGATATCCCACAATACTGCCAGCAACACCAGCTGAGAATTATTGCTTCTCTTCCCTGCTACCTGCCAGATAATGTGGATAAAATGCGGGGTGCCGGTGTCTATGACCTTTCCATTCGGGCGATTCAGCTGCTGAATCAGCTGGGTTACGGGCGCGAGGAGAATTTAATTCTGGATTTGGTGTATAATCCGCAGATCCCCAGCTCAGATAATTTTTCTCTGCCCCCTGAGCAGGGGAAGCTAGAGCGCGATTACAAAATGTTCTTGCAAGAACATTTCGGCATCGTCTTTAACCAGTTGCTCACGATTACTAATCTGCCGGTGGGGCGCACGAAGTTCCATCTGGAACACAAAAAACTGCTCAAGCCTTACTTGCATTTTTTGGAGGACAATTTCAATTCCGCTACGGTTGAGCGTTTAATGTGCCGCGATGAACTTTCGATAGACTATCTGGGGAATGTCTACGATTGCGACTTCAACCAGATGGAAAATCTGCCGGCAAGAACGCCCCAAGGCGAAACTCTAACTGTGGCTGACTTGCTCGCTGCCAGCAGCTTAGACTTAATAGACGACGTCAAGACGGCTCCCTATTGCTACGGTTGCTCGGCTGGGTGCGGTTCGGGCTGCGGTGGCGCGTTAGTTTGACGCGCAGGGTGCGTTTCCCTGGAACGCACCCTACTGCTGAGTGAGGTACTGAGAAACCCGGTTTCTTAAAGAAACCGGGTTTCTGGCATGTACTTTATCCAACTGAAAACCGCTATAAGTTAGATATGCTAGATTGAAAGAAAAATGGAGAACCCTGTGAAAAACGGACTGTCTGCCCAAATCAAACTGATAGCTGGGATTGTGCTAGTTGTTGAGCTAGCGGTTGCGGCGCAATATTTCAACCTCCAGGGACTGTTGAAAAGTGCCCTTTCCTGGACTGAAAGTCTGGGCGCAGCTGGATTTGCAGCCTTTATCCTCATCTACATTCTGGCTACAGTGCTGTTTCTACCCGGATCTGTCCTGACGCTGGGTGCCGGCGCTCTGTTTGGGGTGGTTTGGGGTTCTGTTTGCGTCTCGATTGCCTCCACTTTGGGAGCTACAGCCGCTTTCCTCGTGGGGCGCTATCTGGCGCGGGGCTGGGTTGAGAAGCAGATAGTGGGGAATGAGAAATTCAAGGCAATTGATGCAGCCGTCGCCCGCGAGGGATGGAAAATTGTCGGCTTAACCCGACTGTCTCCCATTTTTCCATTTAATTTGTTAAACTATGCCTTTGGAGTCACGCAAGTCTCGCTGAGAGACTATTTTTTCGCCTCTTGGATTGGCATGATGCCGGGAACGGTTATGTACGTTTACCTTGGTTCCTTGGGGAAGGATTTAGCTACCTTGGGAACCCAGCAACAGCCCAGCACCCTCCAGTGGCTGCTGCGGATAGTTGGGTTAATTGCCACAGTGCTTGTGACAGTTTATGTGACGCGCCTGGCTAAAACAGCTTTAGATAACAAAATTGACTCATGAAAGAGGCATCCTTTTTAAGAGCGTTGCGGCAGCGTTCGTCGCTAGCAGCACTGCTAAAAAGTCCTCAATTTTGGCTGGCGGTGGCGCTGCTGAGCTGCCTGCTGCTCTGCTTTTTTGAGCCACTGAATCTGCTGGCCTTCGCTGTGGCCACGGTGCGGGGCTTGTCCGGCGCGGTTTTCCCGATTGCCGGCGGTGCCGTCTTTGGTTTGCTTTGGGGGACTTTGCGGTCAGTGGTGGGGGCAACCCAGGGGGCAGTCGGTGCCTTTTGGGTGGCTCCCTCGGGAGCGTCAAGGGTTGTGCAAATCTGCCGAAATCAATGCGATAATGATTTGAGCCGGCGGCAGGAGAAGAATCTTTTTTGCCAGATGAATCCCGGAAACGGGATTGAAACTACCTGGCCTGGCGTCACCGGCTTTTCTGCCCTCCAGGGAGGCGAGCGCCTCCCTTTTTTTTATGGCTTTCGGTTTTTTCGCTCTGCTCTGCTTTCTGCCGGTTTTGGCTCGCAGGGAGCGCTTTGCTCCCCGGCGAAAACGAGCATCCAGTCTCCCTTTAATCACTCATTATTTGAGAGAGCCCCGCCGGTATGGAGAATAGAAGCGCAGGGCAGTGAGGGCGGGCGTTTAGGCAAGCATCCCTGATATAGTCTATCCTTTATTGCGCTGACATTTCGGTCGGATGCCCTAAGACTGGCTGTTCCAGCTTGGGGGGTCCGACCGGCGAATCACTCCCCCTGTCCGCCACCCCCCTGACAGTTTTACCTGCCCATCGATTGAAACTGAATAGGCAACGCCGCTGTCATCATCTTGTTTTCTTTCTTGTCGTACACTCTTGCCATCCTGAACAGGGATTTTGCTGCGGGAGGTTGTGAGACTTGCACCTCTTGGGTCAGAGTCGGCAGGACTTCGACCAGCCGGTAGCGTCTGTCAGCACTCTTCTCGGTGTAACTGATGGCTGGCATCCCCATGGCATTGCGCATGATAAGAATGGGCAGTTCCTTGACGACAGGAATGTCTTTGCCCCCGACTTTGATTGAATTTTGGGCAAAAGCGGGAAGAGGCAGATTGGCAACCAACAGTGCAATTCCCGCACCCAGCAACATATTTATTCTCTTCATGGTTCGCCCTCTAGCGTGCTTGTCCATGCAAATTTTACCACCTTTTCTCGAACCTGTCAAGTCGTTTTAGCCATAAAATTTATTGAAGGAACTTTTAATTTTAAAGTTCCGTCAGGAGGTAGTTGACGTTTTGCCCTAGGGCAATATTTCACTGCCGCGTGGCAGTAAAGAAGTAAGCGGGTATCGGTGTGTCTCCCCCCAAGCCAGAGCTTGGCACTTGCCAGCGGCGCGGGAGAGCGGGGGGAGAAGATGATGCTAAATTTCACCCCCTGACCCCATCACCCCCTGGCCCCATCGCCCCCTGATTGCCCCCGGCACAGCAACCCCCAGCCCCTCCTCTGTCGGGAGTGCCCCGACTGCCGGCAATACTTGTGCATTTTAGAGATTTATTAAAAGTTCGACAAATTTATTAAACTTTAATAAAGAGGGGCGTGCCAATTGAGCGGCCCACCTGCAGTGCTATCCTCACTCAGTCATCATGCCTGTTCGCTTTGACACAATTTGGGAGCGCTTCTTAGGGCCGGTCGTCCGGCACCTGACCGGTCAGGAGGAGCTGAGGCGCTTCTCTGACAGTATAGACTGGCAGGCAGAAGGCGAGCGGCTGGCAAACCCAAATATAACCTATCCCGACTACTACAGGACTGGGAGGTTCCACGGCATAGAGGGCGGCTACCTGAATCCAGAGGCAGCGGTTTCCTACGATGCCATCACGCAGTATGCCCTGCCCCCTTCCGAAACTGCTGTGCGCCAAGCTTTGACCGATGCCGTTCGCTGCCGCCCGCGACGGATTCTGGATTTGGGCTGCGGCACCGGCTCGATGACTCTGATGTTAAAACAAGCCTTCCCCGGAGCTGAGGCCATCGGTCTGGACTTATCGCCCTGCATGCTGGTGATGGCGGAATATAAAGCCAAGAAAGCTGGGCTGGAGATTCAGTGGCGTCACGGCAGTGCTGAGCGCACCGGCTTTCCCGACGCCTCCTTTGACCTGGTTGCGGCGTCTTTGCTGTTGAGCGAAACTCCGCCCTCCGTATCGCAAGCCATCGTGCGGGAAAGCTTTCGGCTGCTCACCGCCGGCGGGGAGATGGTGGTGCTCGACGGCAATCAGAAAATGCTGCGCCAGATGGATTGGCTGAATGATATTTTTGAGGAACCGCAGATTAAAGCCTACGCCGCCGGCAGTGTGGGTGCCTGGATGGGAGCGGCTGGATTTGGGGCAGTGCGCACCGAGGACATCTGGTGGGTTTACCAGGTGAGCCGGGGCGTCAAACCCATTTCAGCTTCCGACTCACCCGCCTCCGCCGCCCGAGGCGTCTGGCAAAGAACCGACACCCCAGACGGAGGGGATTTAGAAGGTTGGCCGGCTCCGGCGTTCAGCACACTAGCATGACACTCAAAGCTGTACTGTTTGATTTTAACGGCGTCATTATTAATGACGAGCCAATCCACGAGCGGCTGCTGGAGCAGCTGCTGATTGAGGAAAATCTGCGGCCCAAACGAGGGGAGTTCCGGCAGTTCTGTCTGGGGCGGAGCGATAGAGCCTGCATCACGGACTTGCTGGCCATTCGGGGGCGCGTTGTCTCGGAAAGCTACTTATCAGGGCTGATGGCTCGCAAGGCGCAAGCGTATCAGGAGTATTTGCAAACACTTGACCAGTTGCCGGTGTATCCCGGGCTGGAAGATTTTATCTTGAAGGTGCGCGGGGCTGGGCTGGCCATCGCCCTGGTTACGGGTGCCCTGCGCTTGGAAGTCGATTCGGTGCTGCGCCGCGCCGGTCTGGCCCAGCACTTTCCTGTGATTGTGGCCGGTGACGACTTGACCGCCAGCAAGCCAGAACCCGATGGCTACCTGCTGGCGGTGGATCGCCTCAATCAGTTCTATCCCGAACTGAAGCTGCAGCCCCGCGAGTGTCTGGCCATTGAAGACACCCCAGCCGGGATTCAAGCCGCCAAGCGAGCCGGCATGCAGGTGGTTGGTGTGGCCAATACCTATCCGCTGCACATGCTCCAGCGGCAGGCGAACTGGGCCGTGGACTTTCTGGCCGATTTGGAATTGGAGCGTGCCGGAAAAATTTTTGACAGGCCGGTGCTCACAAAATCCGTCGGAGAGTGCTAATATATTTTTTGGCAGCCAGAGAGCGGCGGACAAATGTCCTGGACAAGTGACCCTCGCCCTGGCCGCAGACTGCTTCGGGGAATTAGCTCAGTTGGTAGAGCGCTGCGATCGCACCGCAGAGGTAAGGAGTTCGACCCTCCTATTCTCCATGGGTTTTAGGCTGCAATTGGCAGAAAATTGGCAGAAAATTGGTAGAATTCTAGCAATTGCCGAAGAACGTATGGCCATTGGTTAGAGGTTTTGTCTCCAGTGGTCAGTGACACGGCAAGCCAGTAAAACTTCGCTTGGTTCTGGTTCGGGCCACACCGGTTTACCTCTTGGGGCATGGTCGGTGGCCCAAGAGGCGTATCGGATTGCCTGAGGCAAGCACCTCTGGCTGTGAAGTAGCTGTGCCGGCAGTCGGGGCGGAAAACTTCCAGCCGGTCTGCTTTTTGGGGTTTTTTGAGCGGTCAGGGGTGCTTGCAATTAGGTAGAATGTAGGTGGGTCTGTCCCAACCTTTGATGCCGTAAGGCGTTGAGCACGGATTTGAACCCCTTGCCTCTGCGGTGCCCGACATACCTTTGATGCCGTAAGGCGTTGAGCACCCTAGCAAAAACCCCGGCCACGATGCCAGGGTTTTGCTGTCCCAACCTTTGATGCCGTAAGGCGTTGAGCACAGCACAGCACAGCACAGCACAGCACAAACTCTGAGTGGAGCGCGCTCTCGTGGCTAGGTACTGGACACAAACGGGGCGCTCACTCAAAAGTGCCCTTCCGAGATGGCCGGCACCTTTGGCTGTTATAGCAGCAGTCATATTGGTTAGGACACTAATGGCATGGCGTATGGGGCATGGCGCATGGGGCATGGCGCATGGGGAAGACTCACAGCTTTTTGCGATGATGCCCAATGCCCAATGCCCAATGCCCAATGCCCAATGCCCACGTCCTAATCTAAGTGCATACTGCTATACCTGTCTGAGCTAATCTGAGCCGGCTTTCCCGAGTGCTAGCGTAACCGCTCTGCCAAGATTCAGCCTAAAGGAACAGGAAAATGAATCAAAAGATTTGTCAGGGGTGCGGTCAATCCTTTCCCGCAACTTTGGAGTTTTTTTTCCGAGATCCCAAGGGTCGTGAGGGCTTGAAAAGCCGATGCAAAACTTGTCTCTACGCCCAGAGAAACCGCCAAAGGAAAGAAAACCCTCAGAAGCAGAGGGAACGATGGCGGGCTTATTACCTCAAGAACAGAGAGCGGCTTAAAGATAAATGGAGGAAATGGGAAAGAACTCATCCAGAGAAAGCCAAAGCACTTGCCTTGGACTGGGAGAAGCGCTGCCAAGGGAAAAAGAGGGCGAAAGATGCCAGGAGACGAGCTGCTGCACTCAATTGCTGTCCGTCTTGGGCTAACCACCAAGCGATAGAAGAGATTTACCAGCAAGCTTGCATCCTGACTGAGGAGACTGGAATCCTCCACGTAGTAGACCACATCATTCCATTCAAACACAAGTATGTTTGCGGGTTGCATGTCGAGTCGAATCTGCGCATCGTGACTGGGTTGGATAATCTCAAAAAATTTAATCATTTTATCCCCTATACAGAGGACTCAGAAGGCAACAGAGTCTACCACCGATGGCCGACTGACAGGAGACGCCGGTAACAGGACACCGGCTTTCTCTTCAAGCGACACCAAGAAACCCGGTTTCTCTGACCTTCAGGGGGGTGTCGAATGCAAACCCTACTGGCGGAGTTCGGAAGTGCGGAAATCTTTGGCCGGTTAATACCGGCTTCTACTATTGTGGGAAAAGGGGCAAAAGGAAAGGGTTGATAGGGTTTTTCATATTAGTGAGGTGCTGAGAAAGCTGGTTGCTTTAAGAAACCGGCTTTCTTATGCGCACTTCATCTAACTGAAACCATCTATAGAAATGCGACATGTCGCGTTTGGGTGGGGGGAGAAAAGCAATTTTAAATTTTTATCACCGGCAGCCCCCAAGCGCACCGGCATGCTGGAGTCGCCCACCGGCGCTCCCCCCTGCAAAGCTGGCCAGGTCAAGAGTGATCTAGAATACAAAAATACAATTCCCCCGCCTTTTCCCCCAAAACCGGCATCATCCCTGCCTCTCACCAGCGCCGCCGGCACACATCCCAAAGAATTGTAACAAAAAGACCCGCTTCTTGGAGAGGGCAGGGGGCTGAGAGCTTTTACTCAACGGGCTCGGAAGCCCTGAATTCAACATTCCCAGCAAAAAACCTTTCCCTCACAGGATCGTTAAGTTTTCGTTACCTTTGGCTCAGCCTTCAGTCAAGATATCCCTCTTTTTATTAAGCCAGTTGTAAATCTTGTTTCAGATTGTGTTTTCTTACCGCCGATTCCTCCAAATTCAGCTATGGTGGAAAGAGAACGGAATCATTAAGTAAATCTAAAGGCCGATTTTGGCGGTCTGGCAACTTGCGGCCCGTCGGGACCGGCACCCCACCATCCCCGGAAAGGGGAGTAACGCTAGGAGGTTGTATGACTCCCTCAATGCTGCGCCAGCTCTGGATCTTGATTGAAACTACCCAAGCGAACATGCTGTTAAACCTGGATGATGACAGCTTGGAGCAGTGGTTGCTCAAGCAGTTCAACCAAAAGCGCTCGCTCAATCCAGATGAAGCCTGCGTCCTCAACGCTTATATCCGCTCTAAGCTCTCACTGATCCGCGACTTGGCTCAGGAGCGCCAACTGACAGAACTTTTCGGATAGGGCTTTTCTGAACACTCGATCCCATTGGGCGCGGAACCGCCCCCGAACCCTCGCTTCCAGAGCCCATCTGGCGCTGGCAACAATCGATTTGCCGCCACCGGCACCGCCGCCGCCAGCCTGGGAGCTAAACGGCCCTATTTGCCGTGGCCTTACTGGGGTTCGGCTTTTTCCACAGAGGCATCGCCCGGTCCCAAGGTCAGGCTCAGTGGGGTGCGGGAGGGGTGCGCTTTGGCCACCAGCCGGTAGACTTGATAGTTTGTCGGCAGGGTGACGGTTTGCCCGTCTTCAAGATAAATCAGTCGGTAATCCACTGTTTTCAACAGCTGTGGGGAACTGGCTTTTTCTAGGGGCTTCTGGAGCCGTTTTTCCATTTCAGCGAGTGCTGGGCGCGGCGGCAGCGCAGGCCACCACAACCCCTTGTCGTCAGGGCCGGTGACCGCTCCTTCTGGCTTCTGGCCATTGCGATTCAGCAAGGAAGTGGAGGCAAAGCTTTCCACCCGAGGCATTTTCTCGCCGGCGGGGCTGAGCGAGTATTCGACTTGCCAAGTATATTTTACTAGCGCCGTGGCTTCATAGCTGTCCGTCGTGACGGTGTTGCAGCCGGTGAGGCCGGCTGCCAGAGACATTCCAGCTAGAATTGAGACTAGCTGGCCAATTCGCATAGGGTGAAAATCGCAACGGTTAGCGCTCATTTATCTATTTCTGCCCAATCAATTTATCTAAACATCGCGCTTTGCGCTTTGGCCAAGTGCCTGAATCAGCCGGTCGCTGACAGGCTGCCGCTCTATATTGAATGCCTGCAGGTTATAGTGGGAGGCGGATTCTGCCGCATGTGTCTCCCTTAAGGAGCCTGGGAACTCGGACAGGAGGATGGATTCCCACAAGGCGCGGGGACGGGGACGGGAGAAAAGTATTCAGTCGGAGGTGAGACATAGTGCAATTCGCGCCGCTATATCCCATTGTGTATCAAATTCTCAAACCGGCCTTTTCCAAGTGCCTGTGGGCTGGCGATGAAACATCTCGGGCCATCGCGCTCACCTTTGATGATGGCCCGCACCCGCAGCACACGCCCCAACTGCTGGAAGTTTTAGACCGCTACGGGGTTCAGGCCAGTTTCTTTTGGCTGGGCGTCTGCGTTGAGCGATCCCCGGCAGTGGCCAAAGAAGCCTGCCGGCGGGGGCACTGGATTGGGCTGCACGGGTGGACGCACCGCTCGTTTCCCTGCCTTGCCGGTGAGGAACTCAAGCAAAGTCTGGAACGAACCCAAGCTGCGATTGCCGGTGCCTGCCAGCTGGACTTAGAATATGTGCGGCAGCACGTTCGAGACGTGCGACCTCCCAACGGATTCTTCACCCCCCAGACCTTGCGCTGGCTGCAGGAGTGGGACTACCGTCCTGTGATGTGGAGCGTCGTGCCCGAAGACTGGGTGCGCCCGGGGGTGCCGGTGGTGGTGCGGCGGGTGATGCAGCAAGTGAAACCGGGCTCCCTAATTGTTTTGCACGACGGCTACGTTGGGGGAGAAGACGCAGCCGAGACAGCCGCCGAGCTGATTCCCCAGCTGCTGGATCGAGGCTATAAATTTGTTAGCGTCAATCAACTTTGGCAGGCGGTTCAGTGCTGATAGGGGGTTGCCGGTGGATGAAGCGGGCGTCAGAAACCCGGTTTCTTTAAGAAACCGGGGTTCTCAGTACCTCACGAATATGAAAAACGCGATCGACCGGCACTTCAAGGGGCGCAAGTCGTGCCATCCGGCAGAGTTGCCCCAGTCAGAACCGCCTCGCGCCAGTCAGAGGCTTCCATCTGCGCCCCCCGCAGACTAGCGCCGGTCAAATCCGCTCCCTTTAACAGCGCCCAGTTTAATACAGCCTTCCACAAGTAGGCTCCCCGCAGCTGAGCTTTTCTCAGGTCGGCATTGGACAAATTGGCCAAATTCAGGTTAGCATTAGTCAAATCAGCCTCACTCAAGTCCGTGTCGCTCAGATTAGCCTTAGTCAGGTTCGCCTCACTCAGGTCAGCTTTTCTCAGCGAGGACCCGTTCAAATCTGCGGCTCGCAGATCGGCGGCTTTCAGGATGGCCACTCGCAGCTGGCAATCGCTGAGGTTGGCGGCACTCAGGTTGGCACCGCTAAAGTTGGCTCCACTCAGTTTCGCCGAGCTGAAATTCACCCCGCTGAGATCGGCAGCACTCAGGTTGATTCCGTTTAAGTACGCCCCGCTCAATTGAATGCCATTGAGCAACGCCCCATCCAGTAGCGCCCCACTCAATCTGGCTCCATTCAGGTTCGCCCAACTCAAGTTGGCGTCTGTGAGGTTGGCACAGCGGAGATTGATGCCGCTGAGATTGGCTCCACAGAGGTTGACGCCCCGCAAATTGGCGCTGGAAAGGTTGACCGCCGCCAGCACAGCCCCACTGAGTTTGGCACCGCTGAGATTTGCTCTCACCAGCCCGGCTCCGAGGAGGTTGGCTTTTGTCAGATCGGCGTCAGTCAGGGATACTTCCGAGAGCTTGGCATAACTGAGATCCGCTCCGTACAGGAAGGCACCACTCAAACAAGCGCCGGTGAGGAAAGCTCGACTCAGACAAGCCGATCCCAGAGATGCCCGACTCAGATTAATCCCACTCAGATTGGCGTGTTCTAGGTTCGCCCCGATCAGGTTGACTTCACTAAAATTTCTTTCGCCCGCAGCGTAACGCTGCAGCAGTTCATCAACATTCATATCACTTACCTCACCAATTTTAGAGAGCAGCTCGTTCGCGTCCCACCGGCATGCCAGAAAAAGAGGTGGCGCATTCGGAAGCCCCGCCACGGCGGCGCTTCGGGGGCTTTGCAAGAGGCATAAAATTTTTGTCCGGCCTTTTTTGTGTGCTGCTTTCTGTTTATTAGGTCTTGCTTTTTAAAGGGAGGAGAATCCGGAAGATATCCCAACTAATCCGACTCGCACAGACAGTGCAGCCTCCCATGACACAACGCAACACTCTCCCAGTCAAGCGAGCGAAGTAGGGGAAGTTTTAGCAAGTTGATTTTTCCTCAAGAAACCGCCATTTAGCGCCCTGAAAAGTGTGCGTCCCTGAGTGATCCAAGCGTGGCCACCAGCAACCCAGTGTGTTAAAGAAATCTGGTTTATAGAGTGCGATGTTAGCTTGTATAATTCTAAGTTAGAAGCGCCTGGGTGGCCGCTAGTTCTGCCGTGCCACCGGCACCAAACTGCCGGAGTGAAAAAAAATCGACAGGGCAGACAAGCGGGCACCTGAGGGCGCATCCAGAGATTTGAGATTTGAGATTGGAGATTTTAGAGGGAGTGGAATGTTTTCAATCTGAAATCTCAAATCGGAAATTTCCAGAGAGCTGAAGCCTGGGGCTGCCCTTGGCCTTACTGTCACCGGCTCGCGAAGCGCAAAGGAGGTGCCGGTCTAATCGTGGGTTGTCCCATCCGGCATGATTGCCCCCTTGAGGTCGGCATCCCGGAGATTGACGCGATAGAGATTGGTGTCAATCAAAATAGCATCGCGCAGGTTAGCTCCCGTGAGATTTGACCAGCTCAGCTTGGCCCGGTGCAGGGTGGCCCCACTCAGGTTGACTTCCCGCAGCGTTGCCCAACTGGCGTTTGTCCCCCGCAGTTGCGCCTTGCTCAAATTGGCACCGGCCAGGTTGGCCCCACTCAGTTTGGCCTTGCTCAAATTAGCCGCTCTCAAGTCGGCCCCACTGAGATTGGCCCCATTGAGGATGGCATTGGTGAGGTTCGCCGACTCCAGTACCGCCCCACTCAAAATGGCAATGGTCAGGTTGACCGACTCTAAGTTGGCCCGACTCAGGTCGGCATCACTCACAGAAGCGCGGCTGAAGTTGGCGTCGCTGAGGTTCGCCCAGCGCAGGTTGGCTTTCAGAAGTCTGGCTTCACTGCAGATCGCCTCAATCAGATTGGCTTGTTGAAAGCTCGCCTCACTTAAGTTGGCGCGACTCAAGTTAGCCTCAGTGAGGTTGGCTTTTTCTAAATTGCCTCGCGTTAGGTCCGCCCCAATCAGGTTTATCTCACTCAAGTTGGCCCCACTGAGATCGACCTCTTGCAGAGATGCCTCTCGCAGGTTGGCCCCGCGCAGCTTGGCTCCCGCCAGGCGAGCGCCCCGCAGGTCGGCATCCCGCATGTTGGCCCCAGTCAGGTCGATTCCTGGCAGGTTGGCTCCTACCAGATTTACCTCCCGAAAATCTCTCTCACCGGCAGCGTATCGCTCTAAAAGTTCGTTGGCATCCATGTCATCTGTCTCAATGCGCTATTACAGGTACGCAAGTCTAATCGTGGGCACTTCTATTTCACAGTCTCAAAGGACATAAAATTTTGGTTTTAATCTTTTGAGTCAGCCCAACTGCCGGCAGCACCCGGACAGCTGATTAAAATTGTCTCAAATTGACCCCACTCTGTTGGCATAAAAAGCAGCTCAAAGGGGTATGATTAGTGAGACAGTCAAAAATAGCGGTCAGCGGTCGCCAGTCACAAGGTCAAAAAGTTACTGGTCAAACGCAAGAACCATTGGGACCACGGGCGGACAGATTCGCCGCCGCCTCGGGCCGGCTGCTGAAGACCGGCACCTCTACCGGCACCTCGACCGGCGGACCGCTGATATTCAGATGCTTTCACGGGAAGGAACCAAGATGCCAGAGAATCTCAGAAGCTTTGCCGTCACCCAAGGCGTGCAGCGCTCGCCAAATCGGGCGATGCTGCGTGCCGTCGGTTTTGGGGACGGGGATTTCACTAAACCCATTGTTGGCATCGCGAATGGGTACAGCACGATTACGCCGTGCAATATGGGGATTAACGATCTGGCGAATCGGGCTGTTGCGGGCGCTGCCGGTGCCGGTGCCATGCCCCAGATGTTCGGCACGATTACCATCAGCGACGGCATATCGATGGGAACGGAGGGCATGAAGTATTCCCTGGTGTCGCGGGAAGTGATTGCTGATTCGATTGAAACGGTTTGCAATGGCCAGAGCATGGACGGCGTGCTGGCGATCGGCGGCTGCGACAAGAATATGCCAGGGGCGATGATTGCAATCGCGCGGATGAATATCCCTGCGATTTTTGTCTACGGCGGCACGATTAAACCGGGCCATCACAACGGGCGGGACTTGACGGTGGTGAGCGCCTTTGAGGCGGTTGGGGAATACAGCGCTGGCAAGATTGACGATGCAGAGCTGATGGAGGTTGAGCGCAAGGCGTGTCCCGGTGCCGGTTCCTGCGGCGGCATGTACACAGCTAATACCATGTCTAGTGCCTTTGAGGCAATGGGGATGAGCCTGCCCTATTCCTCTACTATGGCAGCTGAGGATGCGGAAAAAGCTGACAGCACAGAGAAATCGGCTTTTGTTTTGGTAGAGGCGATTCGCAACCAGATTCTGCCGCGCCAGATTCTGACTCGCAAGGCGTTTGAGAATGCGATTTCGGTGATTATGGCGGTGGGCGGCTCGACCAATGCGGTGCTCCACCTGCTGGCTATTGCCAACGCCGCCGGTGTTGAGCTGGCCCTCGATGACTTTGAAGCGATTCGCGCTCGCGTGCCGGTGCTGTGCGACCTCAAGCCTTCGGGGCGCTATGTAGCAACTGATTTGCATAAAGCGGGCGGAATCCCTCAGGTGATGAAGATGTTGCTGGCTAAAAGTTTGCTGCACGGGGACGCCCTGACGGTAACTGGCAAAACAGTTGCGGAAGTGCTGGCGGACGTTCCAGAGGAGCCACCGGCAGGTCAGGATGTGATCCGCCCTTGGGACAGTCCGATGTACGCTCAGGGACACTTGGCGATCCTGCGGGGGAATCTGGCGGCGGAAGGTGCGGTGGCGAAAATCACCGGCATCAAAAATCCCCAAATTACCGGTCCGGCGCGGGTGTTTGAGTCGGAAGAGGACTGTTTGGCAGCGATTTTGGCCGGTGAGATAAAAGCCGGCGATGTGCTTGTTGTCCGCTACGAAGGGCCAAAAGGGGGCCCAGGGATGCGGGAAATGCTGGCTCCCACTTCGGCGATTATCGGTGCCGGTTTGGGGGATAAGGTGGGGCTGATTACTGATGGGCGCTTCTCTGGCGGCACTTACGGGATGGTTGTGGGCCACGTTGCGCCTGAGGCGGCTGTCGGCGGGACCATTGCTCTGGTTCAAGAAGGGGATATGATTACCATTGACGCCCACAACCGGCTGTTGCAGCTGCAGGTTGCGGATGAGGAGTTGCAGCGCCGCCGCGCCGGTTGGCAACCGCCTCAACCCCGGTATACGAAAGGGGTGCTGGCGAAATACGCCAAGTTGGTTTCTTCGAGCAGTGTTGGTGCGGTGACGGATTTGGCACTGTAGCCGGTGAGATGGACCCCACCCCCCAACCCCCTCCGCGCCTCTGCCGGCGGGGGGGAGTTTCTACCCAGCGATGGCGCGAAGAAACTCCACACTTGTAGAGACGCGACATGTCGCGTCTCTAAATATTTGACCGATGGACCTCAGAGCTCGGGCGATGGACCTCAGAGCTCGGGCGATGGACCTCAGAGCTCGACCGATGGAGCTCAGAGCTCGGACGATGGAGCTCAGAGCTCGGGCGATGGAGTTCAGAGCTCGGACGATGGAGCTCAGAGCTCGGACGATGGAGTTCAGAGCTCGGACGATGGCCCAAAAGACGGGTAGGAAGCTTAAGAGTTGATTAAGAAGAGTCTTTTTTAAGAGATTCCCCCTTGACACCGGCAGATTTTAAGTGTTAATCGGCAGAGTTTGTAGTTGGGCTTTAGCCCAAAGTTCGTAGTTGGGCTTCAGCCCAAAAAGGTTCGTAGTTCGGCTTTAGCCCAAAGGTTCGTAGTTGGGCTTTAGCCCAAAGTTCGTAGTTGGGCTTTAGCCCAAAGTTCGTAGTTGGGCTTCAGCCCAAAAAGGTTCGTAGTTGGGCTTTAGCCCAAAAAGGTT
>NZ_KB235948.1:3801745-3803360 GCF_000332335.1 Kamptonema formosum PCC 10802
GGTTCGTAGTTGGGCTTTAGCCCAAAGTTCGTAGTTGGGCTTTAGCCCCACCGGCAACTATAGAAATTTATAATAATCACCTCTAGATTCATTGAATTTTCTTAGTTTTGCCCCCTCAGGCGTGCTAAAAACGCTCCCTCAGGGCTGAGGATTGCGGGGCCATATTCAAAAATCCGGCTATTAAATCATAAAAAAATATTCTGTGATGGCGCTCAACCGGCATTCTAAAAAAGACTAATCTAAAAGATGGCAGAAAAACTGCCAGCCTCACACGCTGAGAGCGCAGAAGTTTGACAGCCAAAAAAAAACTCGCTACAGTAAAAAACAAGTCAGCCGCTCCCGACAGGTGTGACGGAGAGATTCGTGCTACGAGGGGTGATGGTGTGCAGTTTACAGGTCAGGTGAGTGATGTCCGACTTCAACATTGACTCCCTAGAAAGCAGCGAAACATATATCGGCAATGTATTGAGTGCCGACCCAACAGACATTTACCGGCTCACTCTGGACGCACCGGGCAGTTTCAGTCTGTCTGTGGGCGAATTGAGTGCCGATGTGAATATAAAATTGCTGGACAGCACCGGCTCTGTACTGTACGCATCATCTAATAGTGGAACAAGTCCAGAAGCGATTAATGCCGATGCGTTAATTGCGGGGGACTACTCGATTGAAATCTCTCGGGTGAGCGGCGACGTATATGCTGGAAGTGAGTCCCAAAACCAACACTGACCCGCTCACAGGTCAGTCACTATCCCCTAGCAATAATAACCCCTTTGAGTCGGGAGTGTTTAAAGTAGGCCCAACAGGTAAAGTCGATATAAGTTATCTGTTTGATGGCGGCTTCTATGAGGGAGAGGTAGGCATCTTTAACCTAAAGGGCATGTCGGCTTTCCTGAACGATTACAGTGCCTTCGCCAAAGAAGCCGCGCGGCGGGCGCTGAGTAATTCTTCAGAGGGGCATGCCGTCATCTCTGACTTCACAGAAGGCGCTAAGTTGGCCGGGGTTTTGGGGGCTGAGCCGCAAAATTGGAACAAGGGGATATACCAGGGCGTCAAGACAGTATCTATGAATCCCGGGGATGAGTTTGGGATTATCTTAGCCCCCCGGAATAAGATACAGGATGTCTTTAACAATCCGGCACTCACCGGCACTCGCCGCCCCCTGTTCTCATTGGCAACAGCTGACCCCAGGGATGCTTTCAATTCAGGGCAGATAGCTGATGTCACCGGCAATGGGTATGCTTTCGCTCTTGAAGATATGCAGGTGAATGCCGGTGCGGATAGGGATTACAACGATGTGATGTTTCAGGTCGCCGGCGCGACTGGCACAGCCCCATCGCTAAATAATGTGATTGCACCATCCCTGGACTGGCGCGGGACAGTTTTGGGGGGACAAATTTTAGATGAAATCAATTCAGCAGATATCGAACCGCCAGAAATTGCGGCATATCTAGAGAACGATACGGGTGAGGACACTGCAGATGGGATTACCTCTGACCCGGCGATTGCGGGTAGTGTTATTGATGTTAGCGGGATTTTCAGCTTGCGTGCCGGTTTTGAGGGGATGCCGGTGGAGAGTTTTACTGAGATTGCCAGCCGGCTCAACGAGGATGGAACG
>NZ_KB235948.1:3803460-3826738 GCF_000332335.1 Kamptonema formosum PCC 10802
GGGAATGTGACACCGGAACGGGATTACAATCCCAACCGCGTCCTCACGGCTAAGTGGAAGAATGGTGCGTGGACTTGGAATGAGGGCAGTACCAGTGGGGACTTTGATGAGTTTACGCTTCCTGATGAGCGGATATTGACTGCCGGTCAGACTTACCACTGGGCTGTGGAAGCTATGACGGCTCAAGGAGACAGAAAAATTGTCACGGATAAGTTTAAAACTTTGCTTCCTCAACCGGCTGCTGGGAGCAATACGTTCAGTAGCGTGACTGTGTTGACTCGCGGGTTTGAACCTATCTCAGGATACAAGATTGACCAGCAATTCGAGGCAATGGCCAAGCATATTGTCTCAGACGGCGGTTCGATTGTCAGCTATAATTCCGAAACCGGCAAGTGGAATCCTGTGAAAGGAAGTGGGAGCCCTAAACTCGGCAAACCCCTAGTGCTGATTCCGGGATGGGAGCAGTCCCCTGCAGAAACCGCTTTAAATTCTGGGTTTGCTGAGGCGGCGGCGGATGCCTTTTTTGCCTCACTGGTGCAGCTGGATCAGTCCTTAGGAGGTAGTGTGGGAGAGGGGAGCGGCTCAGGGCTGAAGCTGTATAATAATGAAGGTGATTTGATTCGCACTATGGGCTCTCTATTTCAATCACCGCTACACTTTATTGGCTTCGGCCAGGGCGCTGTGATTAACAGTGAGATTGTTCAGCGCTTGGGTACGTTCTTTCCGAAAAAGGATTACTCTAATGCTTTTCCCGATATCCAGATGACGACAGTTGACCCCCACGACTTCTTGCAGGAGTCTTTGTGGTCTCAAAGCGTTCGCGACCCGCAGGTGAAGGTTTGGGAAAATGTTACTTTTGCGGACAATTACTACCAGGATGTAATTCCGGCAACTGAACCGAAAACTTTCACATTTAATGGTCGGGAGATTGAGGGAGCGGATTTGAATGTATCTCTGGGGAACTGGGCTGGGTTTACTGAAGTGGATGACAAAAAAGGTGGCAACCACAGGCAGGCTCTAGCTTGGTATGCGGGAACGGCTAACCTCAGCGGAAGTCAACTTCCGGCAAAGGATGGAGAGTATATCTACCGCCGGCTTGGGGATTTGGAGCCGGCTGACCGGACTCCCAACAGTGACAAGATTTGGTACACGCCCGATTACAGGGGATATCCCTTTATCCACGGCTCTCAAAATGCTCCTTGGGAGGGGATTGGAACGGGTTGGTTCCACTCAGTTTTAGGGGGCGGTAAGGACAAGCGCCGAGATCCGCTTCTTGGGGTTCGCACTTCAGTAAGTGAGGACAATACCGCTGAAGCTAGGATGCGGGGCGACTTTGCAGTTCCGACTCTCTTTAATGGGAATTTTGATGCGATTAGCACTCTCCGCTCAAGTCAGAGCATTCCGGGCTGGTCTTTTTATAATGGAAACAGTGATACTTTATCTCAAAGCTATTTAGTTGAATGGTCAAAAATTAATGGGCTAACTAAAGTTCGCCCCATAAGAAGGCCGGACAACAAAATAGTAGAGAGTAATTATCTGGAACAATTGGGAATCTATGAGAGAAACTATGCTTTGAGGCTAGAAAACAATCAGAGCGTCACCCACAATCGTTTTGTTGTCCCCGAATGGGGGGCCTTGCGATTCAACCTTCACGTCCCCCAACTTACTGGCGGACAGGTTCGAGTTTCTATAAAAGGAGAGAATGACACGAAGTATCAAACGATTGGCACTGTAACTCTTAGTGAGGCTGTCAATAACGATGGGATAAATACAAATTCAAATTCTTACCTCGAAGATCGGTTCAGGATTGGGTTCGGAAGCGAAGGGTTTGAAACGTTCCTTATTGACGACAGTGAGAGTGAAGTCCTGAGGAACTTGCGCGGTAAAGTCGCCACACTTAAGTTTGAAGTGACTGGGGGTACGGTTTTCTTAGATGATGTCTTCTTTAAGAGCGAACACCTCAAGTTCGGTCTGCCAACTTACAACGAACAGGAAGCCAGACCAGATGCAGGACAGTTAAATAACTATCTAATAGAGAAGCCGCAGTACGCTGTGTCTTACAATAACAGCAGTAAAAATCCCAATTGGGTTAGTTGGCAACTTAACCCTTCTTGGTTGGGAAACGTGCCAAGAAAGGGAACGTGGAATCCAGACAGAACTCTTCCGGCTTCTTTTGAACCGTTAGCGGTAGGTCAAGATTACCGTGGGGTGAACTATATGGATACAGGCCATATGACTGCCTCAATGCATCGCAATCGAGCTGAAAAAGATATGTTTTCAACCTTCCTTACAACGAATGCTATTCCCCAAGCTACTGGCAATAATACACTTGACAGTTCGTGGGAAAATTTGGAAAATTTTAGTCAAATTTTGGCCGCCGAAAAAGGAAAAGAACTTTTTATTACCGCAGGAGGCTATGGAACTTCTACTCACCCTTTAATTCCGAGTTCACTTAGTAGTCAAAACATTAACGTCCCAAGTTTTACGTGGAAAAATATCTTAGCCTTAGATTTACCGCGTTTGGCTTTGGAAGACATTGGTACAGTTAATCAACTCACTCCAGAAAAAGTGCTTTTTGAAGATCCAATTAGTCCTGAAAACATTAAGAAAAATACAGTTATTTCTGTAATTACACCTAACATTTCAGCACCAGAATCGGTACTTAATTCTGGCAGTTTTCCATTTCCTCATCCGCTAAATAATTTATTGCCTCCCGATCGGCATCGTCCTGATTTCACGAATTTAAACGAGTGGAACAATTGGCGAAATTGGACTGTTTTAACTGAGGATATTAACCGCCTAACGAATTTAAACCTTTTCACTAACCTCAATAAGGTTTGAGGACAGGACAAACGCATCTTGTCAAGAGAGACGGCTTTTGAAAGCATAACTCGGCTGTTCGTTACTGACAAGCTCGCTTTCACATAAGGCTACTTTTGGCACTAAATATGAAAATGAAAGTTAGATGCGTTTGACCCTGTTTGAAACCCGCAATACGAGATTTTGATTTTGAAATTTTAAGTGATTTTTACTGAATGTTAAACTAACTCGTATAAGTTGTACCTTCTGGTAAAACTGTGTCAAAAAAGATAACGCCATCGCGCTTTAACTGATCGATCATATCGTTTATATTCTTGAGGCCAAAAAGTTCTGCCCCTGTCAAGTCTGCATGGCTCAAGTTAACGTTTATCATTTCTCCACTAATTTCGCTCGCCTTGAGAGCGGCATGACTGAAATCGATACGGTGCAATCTGGTTGCTGTTAGATCTGCCCCATTTAAATTGGCAGAAATAAAGTTTGTATCTTCTAAGAAACACTCATACAGGCAAGCCCCCTTTAATTGGGCAAGTTGCAGATTTACTTTTTGCCAATGGACTTCAAAATAAGCCCCATTCAATTTGGCTTGGTAGAAGTTAGTTTCTAGAAAATTTCGCCCCCCCAAGTAAGCCCCACATAAGTTAGCACCGGCAAAATTCGTTCTCTGGAAGCTTCCCCCAAGCACGGCTCCTTTCAAACTCGCTTTTTCAAGATTAGCATCGTTTAAACTGATCCCACCTAGTTGGGCTCCATCTAACGAGGCCATACGCAGGTCAGACCCATCCAATCTGGCTCCATCAAGATTGGCTCCTTTCAATTTTGCGTCTCTCAAGTAGACTCCCTCCAAATTAGCATTGCGCAAATTGACTCCCGTAAAATCGCGCTCGCCGGCTGCGTACCGGTCAATTAACTCTCCTACTGCCATTCTTTCCATGTTTTTCTCCGAGAGCGAAGGTTTCCTGTCTATTGTAGCAGCCAATTTGGCTGGAGTCAACCTCTACTTTGGCCCTTAGTAAGATCGACCCGGTTCAGCACAACCCCATCTGCTATATAGACACCCCCAGATTAGGCTGTTGAAACAAACGCTTCTAGCTGTTCTGAGATTTCTGAGACTTACTTTTCTCACTTATCCCAATAGCTCTTGTATCTGGGGCCAATTTCTACACTCCCGTCAGGCAGTATGGTTTTCCAGAAAAAGGTGCGCTCTATATGAACCCTGTTCCAATTATTGGCACTGCCTAAATTAGTCTCGCTCAAGATAGCCCAAGTCAACTTAGTCTGAAACAAGTTGGCACCTCTCAGAATAGTACGAGTCAAGTTGGCGCTTTCCAGATCGGCCAAGGTCAGGTCAGCTACTTCAAGTGTTGCTCCTCTTAGGTTAGTACCGGCCAGAATAGCCTTTCTCAGGTTGGCTCCACTCAAATGAGCTTGGAGCAGATTAGCACCAGTCAGGTCAGCTCCGCTGAGATTTGCACCAGACAGGTAAGCTGAATATAGGTCAGCTCCTCTCAGGTTAATTCCTTTCAAGTTAGCCCTTTTGAGATAAGGCAACACATGCTCTGAACCTTGAGTAGCACGCAGGTCAATCCCTGCAAAATTCCTCTCCCCTGCTGCGTATCGTTTAAGTAATTCTTCAGCATCCATGACTTGAATCCTAAATATATCTACTAACTATAGCACCTTCAGTCGGGAGTAATTCTTCCTAAGCAGACTTTTGGTGGCGCGGCTTTGCTAGTCGAAAAAACTTGCTATTCCTCGCTTATTTTGACGGGGATAATTTTCTTCGCACCCCTCATTCCTGATACTGCCATCTGGCATGGTTGTGTTGCAGAAAATTGCCCCTTCAAGTCGGCTAATATCAGTCTCATACAAATCAATAATTGCTTCCTTGAGATTGACTCCAGTAAGATTTGCTCCTTGCATCCAAGGTTCGCCGAAATTAGTCTTTTTCAAAGAAGCCCCTGTCAAATTGACGTCACACATTCCGGTATCTGTCAGGTGCGCTTCACTCAGGTCAGCTTCACTCAGGTCAGCTCCAGTCAGATCGGCATCACATATGGTAGCTTTACGCAAGTTGGCTTTACTCAGGTCGGCATTCTGGAAATTGGTGCAATCCAAGTTAGCTCGGCTCAAATTGGCTCCACTCAACAAGGCTCCATCAAGCTCCGCATCGAACATGTTAGCCTCGCTCAAGTCCGCACCAGACAGATCGGCTTCGCTTAGAGTGGCATCGGCCAGCTGGGCACCTCTCAAGTTGATATTGCTCAAGTAGACCCCTCTCAAGTTAATCTTTCTCAAAACGACACCGGCAAAATTCCTCTCCCCTGCTGCGTACCGTCTGAGCAACTCTTCTCTGTCCATAACCTGACTCTCTAATCTGCTCACACCTTCAATAATAGCGCAATCCCCTCTCTGAGTGCCTGGGTAACTAGCGCGGCTGTTCCCTTTCCAACCGGACGAGCGCCGTAGACTGAGGCTTAACCAGCAACCGTCACCAATCGTGGTCACAAAATTCAATCACAGTTCCGTCTTCCAAAGTAAGATTGTGGACTATAGTCCCTTCAAAATTGACGGTACTTATATTCTTGGCACCAGTAAGATTGGTTTTCCCCAATCGAGTCTGGCTGATTTCAGCACTAAGCAGGTCAGCACCACTCAGATTGGTATCCACCAGTTCGGTAGCGCTCAGGCAAGCCTTAGTCAAGTTGGCTCCACTCAAGTTAGTGCGAGTCAGGTTGCACAGAGTCAGGTTAGCACGAATCAGATTAGCATTACTCAAATCGGCATCGGTGAGATCGGCACCGGCCAAGTTGGAATTACTCAGGTCGGCTCCACTTAAATTGATACCGCTCAAGTCCGCTCCCCTATAATTGTCATTCCAAGGATCAGAGCCACTGATGTTAGCGCCCCTGAGATTGACGCCGGCAAAATTCCTCTCCCCCGCCGCGTGCCGGTTTCGCAATTCCTCGCCGTCCATAATTCTCCTCTCGAATTCGCTTACACCTTCAATAATAGCGCAATCGCCTCTCCGAGCGCCTGGGTAACTAGCGCGGCTGTTCCTCACGACGCGATTGCAACCCCAACCGGCTGAACAGTCAACCCCCAACTCCCCACCATGCCGGCAGGCATCTAATACCTTTCCGAGCAACTCCTACCGCCATAGAGTCCTTTTTACTAACTCGTATAAGTTATACCTTCTGGTAAAATTGTGTCAAAAAAGATAACGCCATCACGCTTTAACTGAGCGAGCGTATCGCTTAGAGCCTTGCTACCAAAAAGTTCCGCTCCTGTCAAGTCCGCACCGGTCAGGTTAACATTTATCATTTCTACAGTCATTTCGCTCCCTTTGAGAGCGGCGTGACTGAAATCGACACGATGCAAGCTAGTTTCTTGGAGAACGGCTCCCTTTAGATTGGCACAAACAAATTTTGTATCTTCTAAAAAACACGCATAGAAACAAGCCCCCTTTAATTGGGCCAGTTCCAGATTTACTTTTTGCCAATGGACTTCAAAATAAGCCCCATTCAAGTAGGCTTGGTAGAAGTTAGTTTCTAGAAAATTTCGCCCCCCCAAGTAAGCCCCACATAAGTTAGCACCGGCAAAATTCGTTCTCTGGAAATTCCCACTAAGTTGGGCCCCTTTCAAACTCGCTTTTTCAAGATTAGCATCGTTTAAACTGACCCCACCTAGTTGGGCTCCATCTAACGAAGTCATACGCAGATCAGACCCATCCAATCTGGCTCCATCAAGATTGGCTCCTTTCAAAATAGCGTATTTTAAGTAGACTCCCTCCAAATTGGCATTGCGCAAATTGACTCCCGTAAAATCCCGCTCGCCGGCTGCGTACCGGTCAATTAACTCTCCTACTGCCATTCTTTCCATGTTTTTTCTCCTCAGGGAATATCTCTTGCCTATTCTAGCACGTCTTTTTCTAAATTGTCAGAAGTTGGGGCTGAATAAGGGAAAACAAAAACCCAACTATTAAACAGAAAAAGTCCCGGATGAGAGAGCGCTTAGAGTGGCACTGGATGCGACCGGCACCTCTCAAGTTGATAAGGCTAAAGTTGACCCTCCCAAGTTAATAACTCTCAGCACAACCCGAGCAAAGTTACTCTCCCCACCGGCAGATCGGCGCATTAAGCCCAATGCGATGATGCCCCATGCCCCACGCCCAATGCCATAATGCCGCAAACCGCTATTTCCGCAGCACAGAGCAGCCCGCCGGCTCTGTCCAAGGACTGTGGGGCGTGCCCGCGGGCGCTTCCGCAGTTAGAGTCACCTTGCCATTAGAACCAATTACCCACCCCTGCGCTTCTACAAGAGAATTGGACGCTGGGAATTGCCCATCGGGCATTGGGAATTGATTCGATGGCTGCCGGTGCCCAGCGCCCAATGCCCCATGAGGATTTTGGATTTTGGATTTTGGATTTTGGATTGGGGATTGATTGTTTTGCCCCGCGCCCTCCGGCTGCCCCTCCAAAGTGCCCCAATCCACGAGAACCCTATCACCGGCAAGCATTTCGTCAGGACGTGGGGGCAAACCACCTCTGCCGGTGAAGACAAAGCGATTGCGCCGGCTCGCCGCACAGGTATCGGAGCCAATCAAAGCCGCCACATCCACCACATTAGCCAGCAAAGTGACGAACCCGGCGCTCGGGTTAAGATTTGGCGTGTTGATTTCCACCCTACCATTTAACTGGGGCGTTCCTCCAGTAGCGGTAATCTCACTGTCCAAAGATCGAAATATACCTTGCGTGCGGATGTGAATATTTCCCCCCTGAGCTTGAACAGAATTGGCGGCGATAGCGCTATTTTCTAAAGCAGCCAGAGTGTCTGTGCTAATCGTAAGATTGCCGCCATTGCCGGTGCCGCCGGCAGTTGCAGATATCTGAGAGTTGTTGCGCATCTGTAAGTGCTGGGAGTTCAATACAACATTCCCTCCTCCCCCCAGTGCGGTTGCTGCCGTGATCAGACCTGAATTGTCTAGAAAAATAGCTCCCGCATTGATTGTAGCGGAACCCCCATTCCCTGACCCCTCATTTCTCACCGTGATTTGAGCGCCGGAAGTGACACTTAACCGGGGAGTGCTAACCGTCACATCTCCAGACGCTCCAGAAGGAGCGTCTGGCAAGTTGTAAAGCTCCTGTAAGCTTTCATCTTGAATAATAGCAGCCGAGAGAATCTGAGTGGGATGTCGAGAACCTGGCACTCTACCACTCAGCTCTACAGAGTCAGAAGCGCTGATGGTAATACTGCCGGCATCCCCAGCAGCGAAAGCAGAAGAACTGATTCTCCCCCCATCCCGAAGTACCAGCCTTGACGTGCTGACTGTCAAACTGCCGGCATTTCCCTCCCCCAGCGTTGAAGCTGCCAAACCGCTTGGTGCTAAAACACTTCTTGCCACTCCAGCCAGTTCTATAGAATCAGTAGCACTCACACTCAAATCTCCTCCCGAGCCGGTGCCAAAGGTTGCAGATACCACAAGTGCTCCATCTTTGGCCGTCAGCCGCCGAGCTGACACTGTGACATCTCCCGCATCTCCCGAACCGAAAGTTACAGCTCGGATAAAGCTAAAAAAGTTGGGGTTAGCCGGTGAGAAGCCAGTCACTTGCGCGTCAGAGGCGCTCACAGTTATATTGCCGGCAGGCGCAGCACTGAAGGTTTTAGTAGATATCTCTCCCCCATCCCGGACAGTCAACCGCTGCGTGTCAACCCTAATATTCCCTCCCTTTCCCTCGGCTAAAGTTTCAGTAGATAAGGTGCTGCGAATGCTTAAATCCGGAGCAGTTCCACTCACTTCCAGTTCTTCCGAAGCCCTAACCGTTAAATCCCCCGACGGTTTGCTGCCAGAGTTTTGAATTAAAATCACTGAGCCATCCCGTACCGAAACGGCTCTCCCCCACACCTGTACAGAACCGCCAGGAATAGAAACATTTTCCTGTGCGATTCCCCCGCTTGCCCGTGCTAGCGCCCTTTGAGAAAGCTGAATATCCCGGAAAGAAAGCGCGCCTTCATAGCCCAAAGTCAGCCCCTCCCCTGTAAAACTGACATCACCCTCGCCAACACTGCCCAACTCAATCCGCCCTCCCTCTGCTGTGAGAATGCCGCCGTCCAGGAAAATATATCCCCCCACCAAAGCGAGAGTTTTTCCGTTTCGCACGCCCAACCCCGTTGAGCCACTCCCCACCCCCACAGTTTCTCCGAATATTGGATCGGGATGGCTCAGACTGTGACCGGCACCTCGGACGCGAATCGCTCCTGGATTTGGCCCCAATTGCAAGCCAACCGGCACACTCACAGTTAGCAGTGGCGGGGTTTGGGGATGGGTGGCGCTAAACTCCGCCCCACCGGCAAATTTGATGTGATTTGCCGTGCTGGCGAGAAATGACCCGCCAATGTTCAGAGAAGCGTTCGGGCCAAAAATGATTCCGCTGGGATTGAGCAAGAATAAATTAGCACTGCCGTTGGCTCGAATTGCGCCATCAATGTTGGAGATAGAGCCCCCCGTCACTCGCGTGAAAATGTTTTGAATAGCGGGGGAATTGTTGAAGTGGGCCGTCGTGCCGGTGGGGACAGAAAATTCCTTAAAGCTGTGGAACAGGTTAGTGCCGGCACTTGTACCGCCGGCGATCGTAAGGGTGTTGCCGTTTGGCGTCACAGCAGAAGGGACCGGCAGGGTAGCGTCCGGGACAATTTGGACAATTTGTGCCGGTGCCGGTCTGCCTGTGGCCAGACCCCACAAGACAGCACTGCCGGCAATCCAGAATCGGTGAGCGCCCTGTTTCATAGAAAGTAAAAATTACAACTTTAAAAGTGTCATTCCGCCATCCTTGCAAAGGCATTCCAAAGGGCAGGAGCCGGTGGCATCTCAATTCCTGTCAATCTTCCCATATAGAGAGCGCAGGCTGCGTTCCGCTCTGAAGGCCCCCAACTTCTTGTTGATTTTAGCAGAAAAGGGTACATTTGATCAAAGAGGGCCCCGCCACCTAGCAGTTCGTCTCGCTTTCTGGTACTCTGGGAAAGGGCGCATTTCAGTAAAAAAAGCCGGACAGAGAGAATTCGCGGCCACACTTGCCTTGCGTCCGCCTGCGCGGACTTTTGTCTCCCGCGCAGGCGGGTTTTGGGTTGTGTGCGGCAGGAAAAACCGCTCCCGCCGCAAAAGTAAGATGCTCCCGTGGGGAAGAAGTTGTTGAAAAAGCGCACTTAATGATAAAAGCAGAAACTTGGCTAATATGCACGCTCATATCCGGATTGATATACGGTCTGTGAAGAATATTCGCCAAATTGGCCACCAACTTCATTGACCCCAAAAGCGCTCTGCTCTATGAAATCGGAGGTCTGGTGGTGGCTTTCGCCGTGCTAGTCAAAACCGGCTTCCAGGTGCAGGTGGACAGCCAGGGAACCTTCTACGCGCTCTGCACCGGCATCTCGGCAATGGTCGCCACACTGTTTTTCCTAATCGCGGTCAGCTCTGGTCCCGTCTCCATTGTCGGAACCATAACAGCGCTGTACCCCGCAGTCACTATTGTGCTGGCGTTTTTTATCCTCAAAGAACCCATCAGTCTGCGACAGGCGGTCGGGATGGGATTGGCTGTCGCCGCCATAGTGCTGTGCGCCAACAAGTAATCGGGGGCGAAGGGAGCCGGCTCTCTGACTGGAGAGCCCGGCACCCGCAACCCCGCCCTTGCAGGTGACAGCAAAGACTCAGTAGAGCGGCGGGGGCCTCGGGGGCTTGCCCCCGCCGCGCACAAAGGTGATATGATTCTGACTGGCACAGGAAATTGCGCCTATACCCTTAACTATGCAAATATCTCTACCTGATGGAATGTCTCAAAGCTTTCTGAACGCCAAGGATTTTTTGACTGAAACAGCTGTAAAGGCAGCTAATTCTGTTACACAAGTAACAGAAAGCGCCAAGACTTCGCTGTCTGAAACGGCAGACAAAGCTTTTGACGCCATATCTGAAACCGCAAGTTCTGCCGGCAGTACCGCCAGTCAAGTCACGAGTCAAGCTCTAGAGACACTGGCGGAGACTGCGGAAAAAGCTAAGAGCTCTCTCTCCTCAGCCGCCAGTCAAGCCATTACTAGCGTTAGCGAAACGACTTCCCAAGCCGTGGGAGCCGTTGCCAAAACCGCCGAGAAAGCAAAAGACGCCATCTCTCAAACCACAAATTCTGCCGGCAGCGCCGTCAGTCAAGTCACGAGTCAAACTGTCGAGACAGTAGCGGAGACTGCGGAACAAGCCAAGAATTCTCTCTCCTCAGCCGCCGGTCAAGCCGTTACTAGCGTCAGAGAAACAACTTTCAAAGTCGTGGGAGCCCTTGCCGAAACCGCCGAGAAAGCAAAAGATACCATCTCTCAAACCACAAATTATGCCGTCACAACCGTCAATCAAGTCACGAATCAAGCTGCTGTTACCGTTTCTGAAGTTACCGAAAAAGCTAAGACATCTTTAGAAGACACCATTCAACAAGCAGAGGATCTGAATCATTCCTTTTCAGAGACTGTGCGATCAGCTATCAGTTTCTCTCTCAAAGACTGGACTGACTCTCACACCTTGGTTTTATGGGGAATCAGTCACCCAATTTTAAGTTTGGCAATTATTCTGGTAGCAAGTTTTATTATAGTCGGATTCTTTCAGGCGTTCAGTAGTTTGTTTGAAGAAGCTTGGCTGTTCATCCTGAAAAGCCCTGGTAAATTAGTGCGTGGCGCTCTCAGTTTCGGATCGAAATCGGTGAGGGATGGGGGAAAAGTGGCTGCCAATAAAAGGTTTTCAGTTAAGCCGGTTGAGCGGGACAATTATAATTGGGACATGTCAGGCGTGAAATCTCTCAGTTTGAACAGTCAGGAACGACTCTCCAAGATTTTTACCAGACTGGAGGAAATTAAACAAGAAGAAAGTCAGCTGCTGCAAGAAGTCTCGGCACTTTTGAAAGCCGGCAAATAAATGTAGGGCCATATTTATGCCCTTTAGGTTAACCGGCCAAGGGCACTCCACGCCAGTCCCAACGGAACGAAACCAGGTTTCTTTAAGAAACCTGGTTTCTGGAACATCAAGAAAGTTCCCACCCCCTCAGCGAACCGGAAAGGTACTGTCTTCAACTAACCTAGCGCTAGTCACCGTTCCGGGGAAGTTTTTGGTGAGGTCTAGAACCTTAAACGTTGACCCTTCCGACACCACCTCATCCAAAGGCCAATACGCCACCAGATTCGCCTCCCATCCACTCAGCCGTCTGGACATATCAGCCTGAATCTCTTTTTGGGTGCGGGCTTTGTTCCAAATCCGAACTTCCGCCATCTTCCCGTCAAAGTTCCTATTGTCCCACCGAGTTAAACTCCCACCAATAGTATTCACTGTACGCTTAGCACTGACAGGAGCCAGTCCCCTAGGCACCGGCATCCGCTGACCGCTTCTAAAGAACTGACAGGCAACCGACACACCGTTTTTGTAAAATCTCCCATCTCCAGAAGCATCCACCGTTGCTGCGATGTGCGTCCACTTCTTTGGTTCTAAAACTGAAAAGGCGACTTGATTGATGTTTTGGTCAGGGTTGTATATAGAAAGGACTAGATTGCTCTTGTCCCCACTCCCTCTGGCACCCGAACAGAGAACAATACCATTTTGAGTGTAATTCCGGCTCAACCCGCTGCTAAATTCGAGAATTCTCGAATACATTTTGAAGCTATTAAACCAAACCCACGCTTCTAAAGTGAAGCCCTCCGAGTAGTTGGGCCCCATTACCGGGATGAATATATAATCTTCATCCCCGTCAAACTGCATGACTTTGGGAAGTCCCATGACAGCTGACCACTCAACCCCGATCGCCCCGGCATTATTGATATAGTTCTGCGGCGCATCATTCATCATGAAGCGTAAGGTATCACCGGGCTTGAGAACAAAAGTTACTGGTCTGCCGACTTCAGTAACAGTACCCATTCTCTCGCTCACCGCCACTAAAGCATAAGGAGTCTTATCGGGATACCTCATCAGCGGCTTAATCTGCCCTAAATAGGGAGTTAGAGCATTTCTAACCTCAGGTTTAAAACTGGGAAACCCTTCAGCGGTACATTGCAGGTAGGCATTACTTTTGTCGGGCGTCCAGATTCCGGATGGAGAAAATGTACAAGTGATTTCCGAGGTTAGGGTATTGGTAAATTCTGCCCCTGTGGCCGAGTAGGCGGGCACCTCAAATTGGCCGGTGAATGCCATAATTCTGTTCTCCTTTTGCCGTTGAGGAAGTTGAGGGAAAACTGATAATTATCCTCTGCTGAACGCAGAAAGTTTACCGGACCGGTGCAATTTGTCCAGCAGCCTGTGAGTAAATCTAACGATTAGAGCGCCGGTGGCAGTAAAACGCTACAGCCCATACCCTTTATAGCAGCTTTCGACTCAGCAGCGGCACCCCCCCCAACCGCCCCCCGCACCGGCAAGGGGCTAGAGGGGAAAGCCGCCCTGACTCCATTAAACGGCAAAGTGCCACAGCAGCCACCCCCCCAACCCCTCTTTGTCAGAGGAGTTGAGGGGGTGCGATCTCTAGACTCGATTGAACTGCAAATAGCCATAAATGTAGGGGGCGAGTGCAAGCACCCGCCCCCCACACTATTGTGGCACCGGCCTGCGCCGGCGGGGCGAGCCAGAAAGCCCGCACCGCCAGACAGCCGATTAGTAGTCGAAGTCGCCGCCGCCCATACCGGCACCCGCGCCAGCCGGAGCGCCTTCCTTAGGTTCCGGCTTGTCAACCACGATGCACTCAGTCGTCAGCACCATGCCGGCAATCGAAGCGGCATTTTGCAGAGCCGAACGAGTCACCTTAGCGGGGTCAACAATACCGGCTTCAAACATATCGACAAACTCGTTGCTGGCTGCGTCGTAGCCGACATCGAAGGGCTTCTCCTTCACCCGCTCAGCAATCACCGCGCCATTCTGACCGGCATTTTCAGCAATCCGCTTCAGAGGAGCCGCCAGAGCGCGAACCACAATCATCGCGCCGGTCAGCTCTTCGCCCTTCAGGTTGGCATTCGCCCACTCATCTAGCTGGGGAGACAAGTGAGCCAGAGTCGTCCCGCCGCCGGGAACAATCCCTTCTTCCACCGCCGCCTTAGTCGCGTTGATAGCATCTTCCAGGCGCAGCTTGCGGTCCTTCATTTCGGTTTCCGTCGCAGCGCCCACCTTAATCACCGCCACACCGCCGGCCAGCTTAGCCAGACGCTCTTGCAGTTTTTCCTTGTCGTAGGAAGAATCGGTTTCATCCATCTGGCGGCGGATTTGCTCGCAGCGAGCCTTAACCGCCTTTTCGTTGCCTTCGGCAACAATGGTGGTATTTTCCTTAGTGATGGTAACGCGGCGAGCCCGACCCAGCATTTCCAGCTTGGTGTTTTCCAGCTTCAAACCGGCATCTTCGGTGATCAGCTGGCCGCCGGTGAGCACCGCGATGTCTTCCAGCATGGCCTTGCGGCGGTCGCCAAAGCCAGGAGCCTTGACAGCAGTCACATTCAGCACGCCGCGCAGCTTGTTGACCACCAGGGTGGCCAGCGCTTCTTTCTCAATATCTTCCGCAATAATCACCAGGGGGCGACCCGCGCGAGCCACTTGCTCCAGCACCGGCACCAAATCTTGCACCAGGGCGATCTTCTTGTCGGTGAGCAGGAGGAACGGCTCATCCATAATGGCTTCCATCCGCTCCATGTCCGTCGCGAAGTACGGAGAGATGTAGCCCTTGTCAAAGCGCATCCCTTCGGTGATTTCCAGTTCGGTGGTCATGGACTTCCCTTCTTCGAGGGAGATCACGCCTTCCTTGCCCACCTTGTCCATCGCTTCGGCGATCATCTTGCCCACTTCTTCATCGTTCCCCGAAGAAATGGTGCCCACTTGAGCGATAGCCTTGGACTCTTCCACCGAGCGGGCGTGTTCGGCGATTCTGTCTACCAGGAAGTGAGTCGCTTTGTCAATCCCCCGCTTGAGGGAAATTGCATTAGCACCGGCAGCCACATTGCGCAGACCTTCCTTAACCATTGCGTGGGCCAGAACTGTCGCCGTCGTAGTGCCGTCACCGGCAGCGTCATTGGTTTTGGAAGCCGCTTGGCGGATCAGGGACACGCCGGTGTTCTCTACGTGGTCTTCGAGTTCAATTTCTTTGGCGATGGTGACGCCATCATTTACAATTTGGGGCGCACCAAACTTCTTTTCCAGAACCACGTTGCGGCCTTTGGGGCCCAGGGTGACGGCCACTGCTTCCGCCAGGATGTCCATACCCCTTTCCAGGGCGCGACGAGCGTTTTCGTTGTAAATGATGCGCTTAGCCATAGGTGTTGAGTTCAGTCAATAAGAGGATTACTGGTGAGATGTCTTAGCTGTTAATTGCGAATTGCTAATTTTTCACTGCCTTGTCCCTCAGGCGCAGCCCGGGGAGGCAATTAACCCTTAGCCACTAGCTAACGATGGCGAGGATATCCTTTTCCGAGAGCAGGACGTATTCTTCGCTGCCCAGTTTGATGTCGGTGCCGGCGTACTTGGAGTACAGGACTTTGTCGCCGATTTTGACTTCCATCTCTTGGCGAGTGCCGTCGTCATTGCGCTTGCCAGGACCGACTTGCACGACTTCCCCGACTTGGGGCTTTTCCTTGGCGGTGTCCGGCAGAAGAATGCCGCCAGCGGTTTTTTCTTCAGAGGCGCTCACCTTGACGAATACGCGCTCGCCGAGAGGTTTAACGGTGGAAACGCTCAGAGATACAGCTGCCATACAAAATTCTCCAGAACTCCAGGTTAGGTAGATAGTGGTTGACTTCGGCACCTTCTCGGGTGGCCGGCTCTACGCCGGTAGAGCCGGTGCCCTGAGTTGTGCAGGCTCAGCGCCACCGCCCATTGCTTTGTGGCTGCCGGTTGGCCTGAGCCTGAGTTTTGAGTTAGCACTCTCAACTCCTGAGTGCTAATTTAGCGGAGGGCGACCTGCGAGCGCAACTGACTTGCCAGTACGGGTTCCCGAACTAAATCCCCGCCTAAACCCCTAAGTATTTCTACTGATGCCAGTCCGGGGCCCCCGAGCCCGCTTGTTCCTGACAAAAGAGTCATGTAACCGGGAGCATCCCGGTTGTGCAAAGAAGCCCAAATGAATGCGACAATGATTTCAGCAGGGGGCAGGAGGAGAGGATTTTTGGCCAGCGAATCTTTGGAAACGGGATTGAAACACCTACCTGTACAAAGCTCGGTCTAGCTTACAATGGCAACGTCTAGCTCTCAGCCGCCCGAATTCTGTGAGGGTGCCTCTGACAGCGCCCTCGTGGCTTGCGTCCAAAGTCTGGGGCTGCCTCAAATTCAGCGACACGTCTTTATCTGCGCCGATCAGAGCAAGCCCCTGTGCTGCTCCAAGGAAGCAGGCTTGGAATCGTGGGAATACTTAAAGAAGCGCTTGAAAGAATTGCAGCTCGACCGGCCCACTCAAGCCCGCCCCAGCTGCATCTTTCGCACCAAGGCCAACTGCCTGCGCGTCTGCGGTTCTGGGCCAATCCTAGTCGTTTACCCAGATGGCGTCTGGTATCGCAGCGCCACCCCGGAAGTCATCGAGCGCATTGTCCAAGAACATCTGATCGGCAACCGTCTTGTGGGAGAGTACGCTTTTTTAGTCCATCCCTTGCCCGCACCCGCCCCCAGCGAGCCCGCAGCCGGCGACCGGCCCGACAGTGCTGCCGGTTCCCAATGAAGCAGGTTAAAATTCTCAAGCAGCGGCTCCTTGAGGCTTGCGACAGACGTGAGCGCGGGTTTGGGCTGCGGGCTGCGGGCTGCCAGCGTTCAACGAAGAAAAGCTCCCCTCCCCCTCTCCCCCTCTGAGCCAGCCGGCAGGCTCTAGTCAAATAATCCTGAATGGGATATATTAGCATATAGTTAACCCGAAAAGTACCGGATCTCTACTGTTGCTCTCAAGTTTATCTGCCCTAAAATCCTGAAAAGGAATGTGGCTTTACTTTGCCGCATGGGAAACAGCAACTTCAGCAGCAGGGCTCCAACATGCGAGAGCCTTTGAAAGAATACGGTTCGGGGAATTCACTTATCCAGGAATGGCGAGTGGCACAGCATGAAGGAAACCAGTGTACGCGAGCAAAAACGACTTCTGCTTATAGATGATGACCCAAACTTAATCTTGCTGGTAAAGGATTACCTGGAGTTTCGCGGGTACGAAGTGATCACGGCAGAAAATGGCCGGGAAGCGTTGGATATCCTAGAACAGAAAGCCCCGGACATGATTATCTGCGACGTGATGATGCCTGAAATGGACGGCTATGCCTTCGTCAAGCATGTCAGGGAAAACCCAAAAACAAACTCCATTCCAGTTTTGTTCCTTTCTGCCAAGGGTCAGAGTTCAGACCGGGTTAAAGGCTTGAACACGGGGGCTGACGTATATATGGTCAAGCCGTTTGAGCCAGAAGAACTGGTCGCTCAGGTAGAAGCCTCCCTCAAACAGGCATCCCGCCTGAGCGAGAGCCAGAAGAAGACCGCCGACAGCGGGCGCAAGATCCAGGTGCCTTTTAACGTGGAGCTAACGCCGACAGAGCTCAAAGTAGTCCAGTTGGTGGCGCGAGGGCTGGCGAATCGGGAAGTGGCAGAGATTATGAATGTCAGCCAGCGGACCATAGAAAGCCACGTGTCAAATATGCTGGGCAAAACCAGCCTGCACAACCGCACAGAGCTAGCCCGCTGGGCGATCGAAAGCAACATGGCCTGAGGGCAGGACCCAAGCAAGTCAGCAACCGGTGCCACAACCTTTAGGGCCCCAAACTGGGCCAATTCCCACAGGTCTTTGCGCTTTCGGCAATTCCTGTGATGTCAAACAGCAGGACGTTTCGGGAGGGCGGCGCACTTGGGGGGCGGGCGCATCCCCCCCCTGAAGCGGCACCACAAGCTTTCCCGACAAAAAAGTCAAATCAGGGACGTCAAGAACGCGGTATAGTTGAGAGGTGGGGCTGCGTTGCTCTCCTGACGGCAGGGCCTCACCTAGCCTCTGCTGCGTTCAATCAGGCGGGGGCAGAGCAATACGGCAGAATTGGTGCTATTTTAATTAAGATAAGCATATAGATTAGGAGAATTGCGATCTGTTAAGTTTAATTAACTGCCGGTGTTACATTACCCTGGGTATGGGGGGTGTTGGGCAAGCGGACGCTCTCTCAGCTCAACCTTTACAAAAGACCCGACCGGGCATCGGGCCCGGAAAGCAGTGGCACAGGGATGGAAGCTGGCAAATAGGGGCGCTGGGCCCGCAGCAGGCGCGGGCCCAGAGGTGTAAAATAGCTTTATCCAGCAACTTCCAAAAAAGATAAAGGAGGGGGAAGTATTTATTTAAGGAAAAAATTGCTAAGATAGAAGGCTACCCTAAAAGTTTTTCTACAAATTTTAGACCTAAGTTTCTATGGGTAATTTAATGAACCGTCTGTCAATCTTTGTGGACGGTAACAATATGTTCTACGCCCAGCAAAAAAACGGCTGGTTTTTCGATCCGAGACGAGTGCTGGAATATTTTACCAGAGATAAAGATATAATGCTGATCAACGCTTTCTGGTACACCGGCCTCAAAGATCCTCAAGACCAGCGGGGGTTCCGAGACGCACTGATCAGCCTGGGATACACGGTGCGCACGAAAATCCTCAAAGAATATTACGACGACAGTTCGGGGCGGTACTCCCAAAAAGCCAACTTAGACATAGAAATTGTCGTTGATATGTTTAACACGGTGGACCAGTACGACCGGGTGGTTCTGTTCAGCGGGGATGGAGATTTTGAGCGCGCTATAGAGCTGCTGCGCTCCAAAAACACCCACATCACCGTAGTGTCAACGGAAGGAATGATCGCCAGAGAGCTGCGAAACGCCACAGATAGGTACATCGACCTGAATGACATCCGCCAGTACATTGAGAAAATAGACTACTAGCGTCTCATGCATGTGATTCGCCAGCACGACTTCAGACAAACAGAGTGGGCCAGCTGACAGGTAGCGAAAGGGGGTTTGAAATGAAGACAAAACAGGACCGGATAATTATATTTGATACGACGCTTCGGGATGGGGAGCAGTCTCCGGGGGCAACCCTGAATGTCGATGAAAAGCTGACCATCGCCCGCCAGCTGGCAAGACTGGGGGTGGATGTCATCGAAGCTGGCTTCCCATACGCCAGTCCGGGGGATTTTGAGGCCGTGCAAAAAATTGCTCAAGCTGTGGGAAGCGACGGAGGACCGACAATCTGCGGTCTGGCTCGAGCTACCAAGCCGGATATTGAAGCCGCAGCCATTGCCCTCAAACCGGCAGCTAACGCCCGGATTCACACCTTTATCGCCACTTCCGACATCCACTTGCAGCACAAACTCAAGAAAACCAGAGCGGAAGTTCTGGCCATAGCCGGAGAAATGGTCGCCTACGCCCGGTCGTTTGTAGACGATGTGGAGTTCTCCCCCGAAGATGCCGGTCGCAGCGATCCAGAGTTCCTCTACCAAGTGCTAGAGCGGGCCATCGCAGCCGGTGCCACAACCGTCAACATCCCCGACACCGTTGGCTACACCACCCCGGCAGAATTCGGTGCCCTGATCCGGGGCATTAAAGAAAACGTCCCCAACATCGACCGGGCTATTATCTCCGTTCACGGCCACAACGACCTCGGCCTAGCGGTGGCCAACTTCCTGGAAGCCGTGAAAAATGGAGCCAGGCAGCTGGAATGCACGATCAACGGCATTGGCGAACGCGCCGGCAACGCCGCCCTCGAAGAGCTGGTGATGGCGCTGCACGTCCGCCGGCAGTATTTCAATCCCTTCCTGGGACGCCCCGCAGAGTCCGAAGAGCCACTGACCAGTATTGACACGCGGCAAATCTACAAAACCTCTCGCTTGGTGTCTAACCTCACCGGCATGCTGGTGCAGCCGAATAAAGCTATCGTGGGGGCTAATGCCTTCGCCCACGAGTCGGGGATTCACCAAGATGGCGTCCTCAAGAACAAGCTGACTTATGAAATCATGGACGCCCAGTCTATCGGGCTGACCGACAATCAAATCGTCCTCGGCAAACTCTCGGGACGCCACGCCTTCCAGACTCGCCTCAAGGAACTGGGCTTTGAACTCTCAGAAACCGAGCTGAACAACGCTTTTCTCAAGTTCAAGAGCTTCGCGGACAAGAAAAAGGAGATAACTGACTGGGATCTGGAATCGATTGTCAATGATGAGATCCAGCAGCCGCCCGAACTGTTCCGCCTGGAACTGGTGCAGGTGTCCTGCGGTGACCACTCCCGCCCCACGGCAACCGTTACCCTGCGCACACCGGCTGGCGTTGAACTCACAGACGCCGCCACCGGCACCGGGCCAGTGGATGCCGTCTACAAGGCCATTAACCGAGTCGTCAACGTGCCCAACGAACTGATTGAGTTTTCGGTTCAGTCGGTGACCGCTGGGATTGACGCCCTCGGGGAAGTGACCATCCGCCTGCGCCACGGAGAGCGCGTCTTCTCCGGACACGCGGCCAATACCGACATCATTGTGGCCTCAGCTCACGCCTACCTCAACGCCCTCAATCGGCTTTACGCAGCAGATCAGCCGGCTGCCATCACGGCAGGCGCTATCTAGAACGCCCCCGTCACGTCCTCAGTCGGCACCTGCCAGATGGCGGAGAACCGCTCAGCGTTGAGACAGGGTCTGTCAAGTTGCTGGCAGCGGTTAGTGCCGTTTTTGGTGAAGAAGCCGAACAGCTGCATTTCCCACACCACAGAAACCGGGTTGGTGCTGATGGGAATTTTGGCCGGTTTAGCAGGCTGTAAAACCTGAGACTGGCTGACAGTCCTGCGGGCGCATTCCTTGCGCCCTTTTTATTGCAAGCGCAACCGGCCACAAATGGGCGGGTAAAAACGTCAAGAAGGGGGTCTACGCGGATGAAGTTTATAAGCAGGCCGGCAAAAATAAACGGAATATCAAGAAACCGAGTTTCTTAAACAAACCCGGTTTCTGGACCCCGCTTAACTGCCCTCTGAAACGATGGCGACAGCGGGAAACCCGCCCGTCTTTTTTTTCCTTGTTCCCTGTTCTTGGATTGAAAGATAAAACTGTTTGATTGCTGCGTTTAAGAGAAAAGCATGAACTCCACTCACAGGACTATCGCTATCTTGGGAATCGCCACCGCCCTCGGTGTCGCGGCGCAATTGCCCGCTCTGTGCGCCGGGACGCCCCAAGCGCTCGTCGCCCAGCAAATGAGCGCTGAGGATTTGTTCAGTAAAGGAATGGACAAAATTGACAAAGCAGACTATAAGGGGGCGATAGAGGACTTTACGCAAGTGCTGCAGCTTCAGCCTAATATGCCCGACGCTTACTACTTTCGAGGGCTGGCTCGGGATCTGCTAGAAGACAATCAGGGAGCACTGCAGGATTATACTGAGGCGATCCGCCTGACGCCCGCAGGTGTTGACAGCACCTATGCCTACAATAACCGAGGCACCGTCTACGCTGAACTGCAAGACTATGAAAAAGCTATTGAGGATTACGACCGAGCGGTGCAAAGCGACCCTAACAATGCTAACGCTTACTACAACCGAGCGCTGGCCCACTCGGCGCTGAAAGACTTGCAGAGTGCTATAGCAGATTTTAGGAAAGCCGCAGATTTGTACAAGGAGCAAGGGAAAATCCAGGACTATGAAGATGCGATGAAAGGCATTAGCGAACTGGAACAGCCGGCTGGCAACCGGTAAGGGTTTAAAATAGAGTTCAGGGCAAAAGCCATCGGGCAGCAGGGGTCCGTCTGTCTGGTGGGTTTATCATTTCGAAGTGAGGGCGCTGTGATAGAAACAAAAACTATAGCTACTGCAGCACTGCTGAGTGTGTCTACCCTGCTCGCAAATGCAGCTCATGCGGAAAATTTGGAGCATACCAGGCAGCTACTGGCTACCAAACAGTGTGTTAAGTGCGACCTCAGCGGTGCGGGTCTGGTTCTGAGCAATCTGGCGGGTGCCAACCTCAGTGGCGCTAATTTGATTCGAGCCAATCTCAGCCGCACTGAACTGACGGCGGCGGATTTGAGTGGGGCTGATTTGAGGGGTGCTAGTCTGTTTGCTGCCAGCTTGGCTGGCGCTAACCTCCGGGGTGCGAATTTGGCCGGTGCTGACTTGAGAGATGCCAACCTGACGGGTGCTGACTTGGCCGGTGTCAACCTGGCCGGTGCCTTCGTCAAGGGTGCGGTAGGGCTGGGCGAGTACACCGGCAAGCGGGAAAACCTCTACTCGTGGGCGATGGAAGAGGGGAAGCGGAAAAACTACACCGGCGCTATTGAGTATTTCGACCAAGCGCTGGAGATTGACCCCAAATTTGCCGGCGCTTACCTGGGGAGAGCGGCAGCGCGCGCCGAAATGGGCGACTACTCGGCAGGCACGCTCGACGCCCAGCGAGCGGGAGAGCTGTTTTTAGCTCAGGGCAATCAGAATGGCTACCAAGCCTCACAGACTTTGATTAAGGAAATTGAAGTCAATCAGGAAAGAGCCAAAGGCGGCGGTGGGGGCGGCGGCAATTTGCTCAATGTCCTCGGCAGCTTGCTGCTCCAGTTCATGTTTTAACAGCCGGTTTTGGCGAACCGCGCTGTTAACTCTCTTCTGTCAGTTTGGGGGAATCTTTACGAAGAGTTCCTCTTTTCAGGCAGGGGCTACAGCTTTACTGCAAATTTTTGGGCTAAAGCCCCACTTCAAACAGCGGGCCAGATCATAAATTATTATAGTAATTAACCGTATTTTTTATATGAGTAATTTTTGTGCAACCAGATTATAGTATATTATAGCCTGGTAAATTAGAGGTTTTTTGTTTAATTAGTTCTTGCATTACCTGTCTGGCTCTCTCGGGAGAGTGGGCCCGCGCCCGTCCGAAAGCGCATCGAAAGTGATTAACCGGAATTCGTGTAATAGCAGTTTCTGTGATTCAGGCAAAAAATAGGTTTCAGCTTTATAAATTAGACGTTTTCTGTTTAATTAGTTTCAACCAGCCCGCCGGAGGGGAGGAGAAAGATGAGCTTCCTGACGCCCCGCCTCGGGGAGTCAATCCAGATTAATTAAACGGATTTTGTATAAGAATAAAGCCTGTAAACCTTACTGGCTGTAAATCTCCAGATTGAGAATTAGATAAAATCCGGTTAATCGCGATCCGAACTTTCTGGGGTGGCGGGGTTAAGGCATGCATCAGGGGAAGGCGGGGAGTTGCCGGTGAGAGGTTTGGGGAGTTGTTCAATTGTCAGGATCTGGCATATCTTGCCACCGGCACTCTGACTCGGGCATATTAACAGTGTAAGGTGTCAGCCCCCTTTTGAGTGGTGCCCACTCCCAGGCTTCCATACAAATCAACCGGATTTTGTATAGATAAGATAGCTATAACCTATAATAGGTATGGCTTGCGCGTTACAAAATTAGACAAAATCCGGTTAATCGCGATCCGAACTTTCTGGGTGGGGGGGGGTTAAGGCATGCATCA
>NZ_KB235948.1:3826838-3828067 GCF_000332335.1 Kamptonema formosum PCC 10802
ATCGCGATCCGAACTTTCTGGGTGGGGGGGGAAGGCATGCATCAGGGAAAGGTGGGGAGCTGCCGGTGAGAGGTTTGGGGAGTTGTTCAATTGTCAGGATCTGGCATATCTTGCCACCGGCACTCTGACTTGGGCATATTAACAGTGTAAAGCGTCAGCCCCCGTCCATCACTGACGCCTGGACACCAACCGCCAGGGATTTGATACAAATTAGTCGGATTTGGTCTGAATACAAAAGCTGGAAATCATTGATATAAGCGCTTTGGCGGCATAAAATTAGACGTTTTCTGTTTAATTAGTTTCAACCGGCCCGCCGGAGGGGAGGAGAAAGATGAGCTTCCTGACGCCCCGCCTCGGGGAGTCAATCCAGATTAATTAAACGGATTTTGTATAAGAATAAAGCCTGTAAACCTTACTGGCTGTAAATCTCCAGATTGAGAATTAGACAAAATCCGGTTAATCACAATATGAACATCCTGCAGCGGGGTGGCTTAGCTTAAGGCATGCATCAGGGAAAGGTGGGGAGCTGCCGGTGAGAGATCCACACTCAGGAGAGGACATATCTTGCCACCGGCACTCTGACTCGGGCATATTAACAGTGTAAGGCGTCAGCCCCCTTTTGAGTGGTGCCCACTCCCAGGCTTCCATACAAATCAACCGGATTTTGTATAGATAAGATAGCTATAACCTATAATAGGTATGGCTTGCGCGTTACAGAATTAGACAAAATCCGGTTAATCGCGATCCGAACTTTCTGGGTGGCGGGGTTAAGGCATGCATCAGGGGAAGGCGGGGAGTTGCCGGTGAGAGGTTTGGGGAGTTGTTCAATTGTCAGGATCTGGCATATCTTGCCACCGGCACTCTGACTCGGGCATATTAACAGTGTAAGGCGTCAGCCCCCTTTTGAGTGGTGCCCACTCCCAGGCTTCCATACAAATCAACCGGATTTTGTATAGATAAGATAGCTATAAGCTATAATAGGTATGGCTTGCGCGTTACAAAATTAGACAAAATCCGGTTAATCGCGATCCGAACTTTCTGGGTGGCGGGGTTAAGGCATGCATCAGGGGAAGGCGGGGAGTTGCCGGTGAGAGGTTTGGGGAGTTGTTCAATTGTCAGGATCTGGCATATCTTGCCACCGGCACTCTGACTTGGGCATATTAACAGTGTAAAGCGTCAGCCCCCGTCCATCACTGACGCCTGGACACTAACCGCCAGGGATTTGATAC
>NZ_KB235948.1:3828167-3828619 GCF_000332335.1 Kamptonema formosum PCC 10802
ATCCACACTCAGGAGAGGACATATCTTGCCACCGGCACTCTGACTCAAACCTATCAACAGTGTAAGGCGGAAACCGCCCAATCACCGGCACCCGGCCAGTTTCGATACAAATTAACCGGATATAAAATAGAGCAGGCAGCTATAACCCCTAAGGGATATGGCAGACACGTTATAAAATTAGACAAAATACGGTTAATCACAATATGAACATCCTGCAGCGGGGTGGCTTAGCTTAAGGCATGCATCAGGGAAAGGTGGGGAGCTGCCGGTGAGAGATCCACACTCAGGAGAGGACATATCTTGCCACCGGCACTCTGACTCGGGCATATTAACAGTGTAAGGCGTCAGCCCCCTTTTGAGTGGTGCCCACTCCCAGGCTTCCATACAAATCAACCGGATTTTGTATAGATAAGATAGCTATAAGCTATAATAGGTATGGCTTGCGCGTTACA
>NZ_KB235948.1:3828719-3878209 GCF_000332335.1 Kamptonema formosum PCC 10802
TTAGACAAAATCCGGTTAATCGCGATCCGAACTTTCTGGGTGGGGGGGGTTAAGGCATGCATCAGGGGAAGGCGGGGAGTTGCCGGTGAGAGGTTTGGGGAGTTGTTCAATTGTCAGGATCTGGCATATCTTGCCACCGGCACTCTGACTCGGGCATATTAACAGTGTAAGGCGTCAGCCCCCTTTTGAGTGGTGCCCACTCCCAGGCTTCCATACAAATCAACCGGATTTTGTATAGATAAGATAGCTATAACCTATAATAGGTATGGCTTGCGCGTTACAAAATTAGACAAAATCCGGTTAATCGCGATCCGAACTTTCTGGGTGGGGGGGTTAAGGCATGCATCAGGGGAAGGCGGGGAGTTGCCGGTGAGAGATCCACACTCAGGAGATCGCATATCTTGCCACCGGCACTCTGACTCGGGCATATTAACAGTGTAAGGCGGAAACCGCCCAATCACCGGCACCCGGCCAGTTTCGATACAAATTAACCGGATATAAGATAGAGCAGACAGCTATAACCCCTAAGGGATATGGCAGACACGTTATAAAATTAGACAAAATACGGTTAATCACAATATTAACATCCTGCAGCGGGGTGGCTTAAGGCATGCATCAGGGAAAGGTGGGGAGCTGCCGGTGAGAGATCCACACTCAGGAGAGGACATATCTTGCCACCGGCACTCTGACTCAAACCTATCAACAGTGTAAGGCGGAAACCGCCCAATCACCGGCACCCGGCCAGTTTCGATACAAATTAACCGGATATAAGATAGAGCAGACAGCTATAAACCCTAAGGGATATGGCAGGCACGTTATAAAATTAGACAAAATCCGGTTAATCACAATATGAACATCCTGCAGCGGGGTGGCTTAGCTTAAGGCATGCATCAGGGAAAGGTGGGGAGCTGCCGGTGAGAGATCCACACTCAGGAGAGGACATATCTTGCCACCGGCACTCTGACTCAAACCTATCAACAGTGTAAGGCGGAAACCGCCCAATCACCGGCACCCGGCCAGTTTCGATACAAATTAACCGGATATAGGATAGAGCAGACAGCTATAACCCCTAAGGGATATGGCAGGCACGTTATAAAATTAGACAAAATCCGGTTAATCACAATATGAACATCCTGCAGCGGGGTGGCTTAGCTTAAGGCATGCATCAGGGAAAGGTGGGGAGCTGCCGGTGAGAGCTCAACTGTCAGGAGGTGAAATATCTTATCACCGGCACTGAGACTCGGACATATTAACAGTGTACAGCCCTCGCCGAGCCGCCCCCCCATCACTGACGCCAAAACCCCAACCGCCGGCAGTTTTGATACAAATCAGTCGGATTTTGTCTTAAGTAAATCCCTGGAACTGTTTTTGAGCATGACTCTTGCGATCTAAAATTAGACAATTTCTGTTTAATTAGTTTCAAATTGCCCCGCCCCCCGGGCGAAACCCAGATCAGTTCGGAAAAGCCCCGCCGGGGAGCAATCCAAACTAATCAAACGTAATTTGTATAAGTTTAAATTCTGTGAATCATACATGATGGGAGTTACAGTCTTCAAAATCACACAGTTTCCGGTTAATCGCGATCCGAACTGTCCTGGGGGCGGAGGGGTGAGGGTTTGGGAGGGAGTTGCCGGTGAGAGGTGAAAAGCGTGCTCAACTTTCAAGAGCTAGGATATCGTGTCACCGGCACAATCATACATCCAACCCCAACCCTTGAATCAGAAACCTGGTTTCTCATCCCCCCCAGCCCCTGATCGCCCGGCAGAAACCGGGTTTCTGCGACAACTTTGGCATCCAACCCCAACCCTTGAATAAGAAACCCGGTTTCTTATTCCCTCCTCAGCCCCAACGTTTGAGAAACTAGGTTACTACCACAACTTCACAACTAGAAACCCTAGATTTTAAATCTTAGATTAGAGAGGCAATTGGACAGACCCTAATTTAACCTATCTAACTCAAATTTCTCCCTACAAGTCTAAACCTCTAGATCCCCCCAAACCCCCCTTAAAAAGAGGGGCTTTGAGAATGTCCCCCCTTTTTTTAGGGGGCTAGGGGGGGATCTCACCATACTCACTGGTAAGTAGCAACTTGAGCTATCTAATCTAGACTATCAAAATCTAAACCTATAAACCAGGTTGTGCCTTATGGGTTACGTCTTGAATATGCTCAGAGTCTGACATCTTAATGCTCACAATCTCTTGAGCATCCAGATCGCACTTCATCAGATCCACCATGCGAATAAGACGGCTTTCGTAGGTGTGGAAGTAGAACCGTTTGCTCTGCAAATCGCAAGCTGAAGTCCACACGGTATAGTCATAATGATCCGGAGTTTCCGAGTTCGGAGCGGGGCGCACTGAACCTCGGGGAATGTCGAAATTGTTAAGAATGTGGAAAGCCTGAAGCACAGCTTGCTCGCCAGTTTCTGCGGGGAGCACTGCCTGGGTAGTTTTACTGAATACTGCAGCTCGGACGAAGCGAGAGGGAGGCGTAAAATCACCGGGCAAGCCCAGCAACCCACTCCCCTCGCCAAATTGCTCCAGTTTCATCTCACTCAGCTCCACTGGCGGCACGTTTAACGGTGAAAGATTAACATAGTTGCGCAGGTTGGTCAGGTGCCAATCAAAAGTGGGAGAATTCCCTATCAATCCCAGCGGATTATCATGCAACGTTAACTGGCCCTTCACATATTCAACCACAACGCAATTGCCCTCGCTGTCATGAATGACGTAATGAAGCGGTGGGATAAAGCCAAATTCTTCAAATATGACTTTACCTACCTTCACAGTGGGCAATGCAGCTTTGACCTCTGACACTGTGGCGAACTGACTGAGCGCCCAAATCCCAAACTGATCGGGAGCGATAGTCTGGGGATAGTCTTTTTCCGACACCTCTTGGAAATCGGCATATCCGGGGAAATAAAATGAGCCAACCGCTAGCCCCTTTTCATTCAAGCCATCTGTGAGTACTAACGTATCTTTTGCGTTCGGGCCGGCACATGCGTACTTTGTCTCCCAGCTCAATCCCTGGGAGTTATTGTCTGGGGTTTTACCCGTTAACTTGTACTTCCGGGGGACGACAATAACATCCGATTCGATATCAACACCAAACTCCATCGTTCGGGCATGGATAACAGAGTTATCTTTCGCCTTTATGCGAATGCCGGTACACATGAAATCAAGACTCCTTACTAATTTTCGATATACAGCAATCAACAGTCAACTTAGGACTGCGTTGCGTTCGGCCAGCCCTCAGGGACATTGGGACATTGGGACGGGAGCATCCCGTTTTTGAAACTATCCTGGTGAGGGCGAAGAATTCGGATTATCAATTCCTGGTTTTGACCTAGAGATTATTCGCCCTCATGCTCGCCCCTACATAATCGGGATGCTCACCATTGGGACAGCCTCTGGCTGTCCTGCGGGTATAACCAACTCGGAGGTACGGCAAAAGCGCTCTTCGCGCCCGCAGCGCTGGCCCGCAGCTTCCCTAAAGGAACGGGCCGTACCTGGTGCTGTAACAGCACTTCTGTTACCTGTGAACATAATAACAGAGCTAGACTTTTTAAAAAATCATTTTTTCCTATGTCCCAAGGATTTTATATAAGTTTTTCAAATCAAGCCACTTTTCCCTAAAAAGCAATACCCAATGTCCAATCCACTTGCGGTTAAGTAATCTGACTCATGGAAGGGGGAATATCAGTCCAAATGTAAAGTTTTATAGCAATAGACAGCTCAGTAATGGACACGCTCCTTGGAAGGAACGCCTGTCCTACGAAGTATAGGCGTAGCTACGGCTTCGCCCTAGCCCCAAGATCTAGTGTCCTAACCTAAGTTGCTACTGCTCTATATCTGCACCCAATCACCAGGGGCTGCCAACGATCGTAAAAGCTGACCAGTAGAAAGGGTGAGAGAAATTTTCCAAGGGCAGTCGGGGTGCTGCCGGCTGAGGCGGACTCCCTGTGGGGCGCTGTAGCGAACCCCTTTGCAAAGGGACTTGCCCCCGGATCATCGCCATCTGCGCCTGTCTGAGCGCTTCCGCCTTAATCGGAGCGGTTTTCAGGTGACGGTAAAATTCACTCATCAGCGCCAGGGTGCCGGCATCGCTAACATACCACAAACTAGCCACAGCTGACTTGACGCCGCTCTGAACAGCTAAACCGGCAAACCCCAGCTCAGCCTGTTTGTCCCCGATCGCCGTCCTGCAGGCACTCAGCACCAAAAGCTGCACCGGCGAGTTTTTCCAGCCGAGATCGCGCATCTTGTCCAGCGTCAGCTTGGCGTCCCAAAACTGAATGTAGGATTTGTTCGCTTCCCCGGGCTGGAACTCGGCATGGGTGGCCAGGTGAACAATCCCAAAAGACTGCGGCTTCAGGTGAGACTGGAGATTAGCTAAAGTAAAGGCTTGGTTGAGGAACGTTTCACCGGGCCACAATTTGCCCACAATTGCCGACAGTTCCACCGGCACCGCCGGCAGCGGACTGAGTTTTTGGAATTCCGACGCCCCCATTGCCAAGACGCGGGAATTGCGGATGTCCGTATAGAGCGTATCAGTGAGCTTAAAAGCAGGAATGCGGGCGAGACTGTACTTTTCTACCAAAAACTGCTGCCCGTCATGCAAAGCAGCCAGGGGCATAGCCCGCAATCCTGGCCCAGCGCAGAAAAGCAGCGTATCGGCGCTTGCTGCTCGCAACTCGCTTTCCAGCGGCGCAACCATCCACTGATAGAGCTGTTGCGCTGGTTGCAGGTAAGAGGTGGTGCTGAGTTTTCTGGGGTTTTTGATTTGCTCGCCGAAATCTTGAACCACCTCCAGCAGCCTCTCTCGGGGCGCTGCCGGCACGAGAATGCGCACCGGCAGGCGCTGGGGGGCAATCAACACCAGTGCCAATTGCTGCGAGCCTGGAACCAGATAGATCAGGGCCGGTTTGGTGCCGGTCTTGCGCCCGATTGAGTCGAGAGTTGCCGCAATCTCCTGCGCCGTCAGCGGCAGGCCGGCGAGATTGGCTTTAAAGTAATCTTCATAAGACTCTTCCCAGTGGCGCTCGATGGCGGTGACAGCCTCCGCCAGGGATTCTTGCTTGAGGATGTCTTCGAGTTCTAGGGGCGCAGCAGCTGGTGCTGGGACAGTCTGTTCGGCAGCGTGTAGGGGCGGCACCCCGTACTCGCCAGAGGCGCTGCCGGGGGGCGGGACAGGGGAGTGTGCCGGCACCCCTTGTGCGGTGAGGGTTGCCGCCAGGATCGCGGCTGCTAGCAACCGGCTAATGCGGCGTACTGCTGATTTCATGGGGGGTTTCCCTGGGGCGAAACAGTCCAGTTTCCGGGATTGATTCTGGCGCTTGCTGGCGGCGTGCTGCCGGTGAGGAATTCAGGGGAATGCGGCTATCAGCTGTTTTTACTTAGTTTGAGTTCAAGCTCTATGTATAGCACATCAGAGGGTTAAAGATCATCCCCCTTACGGTATAAATTTGCCGGCACCTACACGCACTTGCCGAGCCCGCTCTCTGTGTGAGAATATCCCGCCCGCAGCGAAATAGTTCTATTTCTTAGATTGAGAGCCGGCTCCCCCACCTCCTGTGGGGCAAGGGATTCTGACCCCAGGGTGGGGCACTATACAATTAGTGACATTCCAAGCTGTAAAAAAACTACACTCCCCATTTGGGACAAGAATCAATGGATGCCTTCCTCACCAAACTGCGGCGCTCCCGATGGCTCAAAGACCAGGTGGGCAGGCAAGGGGCGCTGATTGTAGCCATCCCGGTTACCTGTCTGTTCGCCTCACTGCTGGCATTTGCGTGGCTGGAGTTTAACACCAAAGCGGCTCAAAAGCAGGTGCGACAAAGCGAGCGGGTACTTTTGCAAGCCAATCGCTTGCTGGCAACTGTGGTGGATGCCGAAACAGCCATCCAGGGTTACGGGCTGACGGGGCGTCCTGAATTTCTGGCACCCTATAAGGCAGCAAACAGCGTCTTGCCTGACTCGCTAAAAAAACTCGACCTTCTGGTTGAGAACAATCCCACCAGGCGTCAGCCGTTAAAAAAAATTGAAGAAAGCGCTCAGCAGAGAATGAATCTCTCGGGAAAGACGCTGGAGGCGATCGAGAGGTTGGGCAGCCAAACACGGCGATCGCCAGAACTGACTGCGCTGCTGGTGGAAAGCAAATTGAAGATGGATGCTCTGCGGGAACAGATTGCAGAGTTTGTTGCCTCGGAGGATTTGTTGCAGCGCCAGCTGAATGAGCAAATCACATACTGGCAGAGAAGTGCCAGCGCCGTGCAGTGGGCTGCAATGCTTGCCAGCCTGCTAGGCGGTTGCGCCTCCTGGCACCTGTTTCAGCGGCTGGAGCGGGAAGTGGGAGCGCGGGAAGCGGGTTTGCAAGAGAGTAAGGCTCGCATTCAGGCTGTGGTAGACAGCGCCGCCGATGGCATTATCACCCTCAGCGAGCTGGGGAATATTGAGTCGTTCAATCCTCAAGCCGAACGGATTTTCGGGTATAAAGTGGCGCAAATCAAAGGAGCGAACCTGCGGCGGCTGATCGCTGAGCCGGTCCGTCAGGACACGACTGGCGATCCGCTCAGCTATTTTCTGGGAACGGCGAGCGCTAAGCTGTGCAGCTGCCGGCGGGAAACTGTCGGGCGGCGGGCAACCGGCGCTAAGTTCCCAATGGAGCTGGCGGTTAGTGAGATGCGCGCCGGCGATCAGGTTTTGTTCATTGCGATCTGCCGGGACATCACGGAGCGCCGGAAAGCGGATGAAACCGTGCGCAACCAAGCGCAGTTGCTGGATCTGGCGAATGACAGCATCCTGGTACTGGACATCAACGGTACGATTTCTTATTGGAATCAGGGAGCCAGACGGCTGTACGGATGGAAGAAGAAAGAAGCTCTCGGGAAAAACGCCCACGCGCTCTTGCAAACCCTATTTCCCCACCCTGTGGAGAAAATCAAACAAGTGCTGTTGCGGGAGGGTCACTGGGAGGGGGAACTGGTTCATAGCAAGCGCGACGGCACAAAAGTGAATGTGGCCAGCAGCTGGACTTTGCAGCGGGATGAGGAGGGCCAGCCAGTGGCCATTTTAGAAATCAACAATGATATCACCCAGCGCCAGCAAGCGCAGAAGGCTCTGCGCGAATCGCAGAAAATGTTGCAGCTGGTGATGGACAGCATCCCGCAGTTTATATTTTGGAAGGATGGGAATTCTGTCTACCTGGGGTGCAATAACAATATGGCGTGGCTGCTGGGGTTGAACAGTCCGGCAGATATTATTGGCTTGACGGACTTTGACCTGCCGGTGAGCCGAGAGCAAGTCTATCGCACGCGGGAGTTTGACCGGCAGGTGATGGAAACGAATACGCCGATTTATCACGTTGTCGAGCGCTTCTCGCTGCAGGAGCCCGAGAGCAAACTGATTTGTGCCGATGCCAACAGAGTTCCACTTACGGATGCGGCGGGGAAGGTGGTGGGAATTCTGTGCACCTTCGACGATATCACCGACCGCATACGGGCAGAGGCTGCTTTGGCGGAGAGCGAGCAGCGCTTCCGCGCCACCTTCGAGCAGGCGGCTGTCGGGATTGCTGAAAAGACACTGGACGGCCAATTTCTTCGGGTTAATCAAAAGCTCTGTGAGATTTTGGGCTACACCCGGGAAGAACTTCTGGGGCGGATGTTTCAAGAGCTCACCCACCCAGATGACTTGCAGGCTAACCTGGGGCTGTTGCGAAAACTGCAAGCGGGAGAGATGGAAACTTACTCGCTGGAAAAGCGTTACATCCGCAAAGATGGGCTGCCGGTGTGGGTGAATTTGACGGTCTCGCTGCTGCGCCACCCGGAGGGCAACCAATCTCTGATGGGGGTGGTGGAGGATATCACGCACCGCGTAGAGGCGCAGGAGGCGCTGCAAGCCCGAGCTGAAGAACTGGCCCGCACGACTGCTATTTTGGCGAAAACCACTGCGGTGCTGCGCAAGCGCAATCAGGAACTCGACCAGTTTGCTTATGTGGTTTCCCACGACTTGAAAGCGCCGCTGCGGGCAATCTCTAACCTCAGCAGCTGGATTGAAGAAGACCTCGGCGACGCGCTGACTGGGGAGACTCAGCACCAAATGAATCTGCTGCGCGGTCGCGTACAGCGCATGGAAGCGCTCATTAATGGGCTGCTGCAATATTCCCGCGTCGGGCGGGTTCAGAATGCTGTGGAAACTGTGGATGTCGGTCAGTTGCTCGCTGATGTGATTGATTCTATAGCGCCGCCACCTTCATTTACTGTGGACGTTGCACCGGCAATGCCGGCTCTTGAGACGCAGCGGTTGCCCCTGCAGCAGGTGTTTGCTAATCTGATCGGCAATGCCATCAAACACAACCGCTCTGGCTCTGGCTGTGTGAAAATATCTGTTCGAGAGGACGGCGATTTTTACGAATTTGCTGTGGCTGATGACGGTCCGGGAATCGCCCCCGAGTACCACGAGAAAGTGTTTGCGATCTTTCAAACTTTGGAAGCTCGCGACATTGTGGAAAACACCGGCATCGGTCTGGCGCTCGTCAAGAAAATTGTGGAGAGCCAGGGGGGGACTATCCACCTGGAATCCCGAGAAGGTCAAGGCGCAATTTTTCGCTTCACATGGCAGAAAAAACAAGCTCAACATTATTAAACTATGGAAGATAAAATCATTCATCTTTTACTCGTAGAGGACGATGAGGTTGACGTGATGAACGTCCGCCGAGCGCTAAAAAAAAACAATATCAATTGCCCGCTTTACGTTGCTACAAACGGGATTGAGGCTCTGGCTATGTTGCGGGGAAATGGCAAGCCACCACAGATTCCACCCCTGCGCCGGCTCATCTTGCTCGACATCAATATGCCCAAGATGAATGGGATCGAATTCCTGAGGGAATTGCGAGCTGACCCTGACTTGAGAATGATCCCGGCTATCGTGCTTACCACTTCTAATGAGGATAGAGATAAGGTGGAAGCCTATAACTTAAATGTGGCTGGATATATCCTGAAGCCGGTGACGTTTTCCAGTTTTGTTGATGCGATTGCCACGCTCAACAGATACTGGACGATGAGTGAAATTCCTTAATATAGCGGTTCTATTTGATTTGTGCAAATTAGTCCTTAAATACACCGCCCAGTCGCCATCGCCCCCACGAAACCGTACCCATGGCCAGCGCCTGGAGGTAAATTTGACAGTTTCCGAAAGAATGGTTTTTACAAATTCCCGGGTTTAGACCGGTTTTGTATATATGCTTTCTTCCGGAAACCAGAAATGTGTGCCCGTTGCTCCCAAAAATTGCCCCCACAGACGGGCCCAATGTCCCATGTCAGATGCCCAATGGCCAAAAAAACCGGAGCAGTCCCCCACGAAACCGTACCAATGGCCAGCGCCTGGAGAAAATTTTTACAGTTTCCGAAAGAATGGTTTTTACAAATTACCGGGTTTAGACCGGTTTTGTATATATGCTTTCTTCCGGAAACCAGAAAAGTGTGCCCGTTGCTCCCAAAAATTGCCCCCACAGACGGGCCCAATGGCCCATGCCAGATGCCCAATGGCCCAAAAAACCGGAGCAGTCCCCCACGAAACCGTATCAATGGCCAGCGCCTGGAGAAAAATTTTACAGTTTCCGAAAGAATGGTTTTTACAAATTCCCGGGTTTAGACCGGTTTTGTATATATGCTTTCTTCCGGAAACCAGAAAAGTATGCGGTTGGCTGACAAACATTGCCCCCACAGTCGGGCCCAATGTCCCATGCCCCATCGGCGGCTGGCCCATCGGCGGCTGGCCCATCGGCGGCTGGCTCATGCCCAATGGCCAAGGTTTAATTGTTCTGGTTGGGGGATCTTTCCGACAGCAGTAGCGCCCGAGCCGCCTCGCTGTCCACCGGCTTGGAGAAAAAATATCCCTGCCCGTACTCGCACTGCAGCGTCCGGAGGATCTCCATCTGCTGGGGCGTTTCCACACCTTCGGCGACGGCATCCATGCCCAGATTGTGAGCCAGCCGGACAATGGTCTGGACAATTTCTGAATTGTCGCTATCCGCAGTCATGCGGCTGACAAAAGAGCGGTCAATCTTCAAGGTATCGACCGGCAGCTGGTGCAATCGCGCCAGAGAGGAGTAGCCGGTGCCAAAGTCATCAATCGACAGTTGAATGCCCAGGGCTTTCAGCTGCTCTAGCATACCGATCTGAGCGGCGGTATTTTGCATGATAGCGCTTTCAGTGATCTCCAGCTTCAAACTGCCTTGATTGATACCCGTCTCCCGCAGAATTTGGTCAAGCCGCTCAATCATCCCCAGCTGCCCCAACTGGACGCCAGACAGATTCACGCTCATCATCAAAGGCTGAGGGGCTGGAAATGCCCTCTGCCAGAGCCCCAGCTGCCGGCACGCCTCCCGCAGCACCCAGCGGTCGATAAAGCTAATCAGCCCAGTTTCTTCTGCCAAGGGGATAAACTCTCCCGGGGGAACCATCCCCCGCGAGGGGTGTTCCCAGCGCACCAGCGCTTCAAAACCGGCAATCTTGCCGGTCGCGAGCGAGACAATCGGCTGGTAAAAGACCTGAAACTGCCGGCGCTGAATCGCCCGCTGCAGGTCGCTTTCCAACTGCAAGCGCGTCAGGGCTCCTAAATGCATGGCTGGGTGGAAGACAGCGCAGTGCGCTTGACCGTGCACTTTGGCGTCGTGCATCGCCGTGTCGGCGTCGCGCAGGATGTCCTCTGGCAGGTCATAAATCAGGGCGGGCAGTTGAGAGTGGGGATTTTCCTGGTTCGAGACGCGATTCGAGACACGATTTATCGCGTCTCTACAAGAGGCGACCGATGGCGTGTGTTCGAGATGCTCGTCTCTCCAACTTAGCGCAATGCCGATACTGGTAGTGGAGAACACCTCACGCCCATCGAGGTCAAACGGCAACGCCAGTTGCTGGTAAATTCGCTCCGCGATGCTCATCGCCTGCGAGACGTCCTGAATATCCGCCAGCAGAATGGCAAACTCGTCCGATCCGACTCGGGCGGCGGTGTCTGTGGGGCGCAGGCACTTCTGGAGCCGGCGGGCGGTGGCAATCAGCAATTTGTCGGCTACCAGGTGTCCGAGGCTGTACTTAACAATCCCGAACCGCTCCATATCGAGAAACAGTACGGCAAATAAACCCCCCTCCCCCAGTCTGGCACGCTCAATCAGCTCTGCGGCGCGAGCCAGGAACAGGGCTCGGTTGGGCAGCCCGGTCAGCAGGTCGTAGAAAGCATAATATTGCAGTTTCTCCTCCACTCGCTTGCGCAGCGCTGACGCGCCGCTAGCGCTAACGGTGATGTCAGTAATGGCGCTCAGAGCGCCGGCGCAGCTGCCACCGGCATTGAAGATCGGATGGGTAGAGACAATGGCCCACAGCTCTGAGCCGTCTTTGCGGCGGAATTGCAAATCCTGACGCTCCTGGATGCCCTGCCGGCGGAGCGACCTGCCGGTCGCGGCCAGGGTTTGCGATGCCTCGTCCAAGAACGCCTGCAGTGGCTGCCCTTGCATTTCCTCTGGGGTGTAGCCCAGCATTTCTGCCATTTGCCGGCTGACAAAAACTGTTTTGTCTTCCGCATCGAGAACCCAAACCCCTTCTATGGTGCTTTCCCGCAGCTGCTCAATCGCCCGCACGCGGTCGGTGACCTCTGCCACCATTGAAAGCACTCCTGTGACTGTGCCATCGGCTTGTTTGAGCGGCGTGTTGTGCCACTCGCAGATAATCGTGCGGCCATCTTTGGTGAGGTTCTCGTTGAGGCTGTGCGCCGTCATGTCCCCTTCCTTCAGCCGCTGCTTGAGGCTGTCGAGATCGAGGCGAAGCGCTTCCGGAACAAGCCGGTCGGGGACACTGCCTTGGACTTCTGCCTTGGTGAAACCAAAAATTCTTTCTGCAGCGGGATTCCAATCGGTAATGCGAAACTCCGAATCGTGAAGGATGCAGCCAATTGGCATGCGGTTAATTTGCATCAAATGGTGCTCTTGCAGCTGTTTGGTTTTCTCAAACAGCTGGGCGTTGAGAATCGCCATCGCGCACCGCTCTGCGGTGATTTCCAGCAGGTGTGTCTGGCGCTCGCTACAGGGGTGGAGGCTGTGCCAGTCAGCGTGGAGGACGCCCAGCAGGGTGCTGTTGCGCTTCAGCGGCACGCCCAGCATGCTGCGAATGCCGAGCTGTTTGATGAATTCAGTGCTGGTGCGAGGGTCAGTTTGGGCGTCCTCTATATAGAGGGGCTGCTCGAGTGCGGCAATTGTGCCGGCGAACCCCTGCCCGATCTCAACAGGGCTGTCGTAGGGGCAGCGGCTCGCCGAGCTTCCTTCCAGCCCTGCGCAGGCGCGCAGGTGCAGCTGGCCATTTTCCTCCTGCAGGATCGCCGCAAAGTCAGCCCCCATTACCTCTACAATTCGCCCGAGCAGCGCGTCGAGCAGTTCTTCCAGATTCAGGGTGCTGATTCCGCTGGCGGTGACGGCGCTGAGGGCAGCGAGGTCTTCTGTCTCTCGCCTGAGTTGCTCGATCAGGCGCTCCCGCTCCCGCTCGAGGGTTTTGCGCTCGGTTATATCCGAAATGATACCCATTGCACCGGCAATCTTGCCCTTGGCGTCGCGCAGCGGTGCGGTGGAGATGCAGACGTCTATCAGGGTGCCATCTTTCCGCCGGCGCTGCGTTTCCCAGCCAGTAACGGCTTCCCCCTGGAACACAGTCTCCAGCACCCCTGTGAGTTCGTCGAGTTTGTCTTCCGGAACCACACGAAGAGGGCGTCCTTTGACTTCCTGGGAGCTCCACCCAAAAATCCGCTCTGCAGCTGGATTCCACAGCTGAACTCTCCCCTGCAAATCGAGGATATTTATGGCCACCGGCGCGGCTTCAATCAGCGCCTGCAGTTTGCGCTCGGTTTCCCGCAATGCCTGCTCTGCCTGCAAGCGACCGGTAATGTCGTGCGCTCTGCCTATGACGCCGGTGACGTTGCCCTGACGGTTGCGACAGGCGCTTTTGGTGGTGAGAAACGTTCGCCCGCCCGTCTTGAGTGTGGCGACTTCTTCGTAGGGTTGAGTTTGACTTATTGCGATGACTCTCCTATCTGCTCCCACAATTTCTCGGGCGGTTTCCGGCGGAAAGAATTCTGTGTCGTCGCGCCCCAGCACTTCCTCCACCGGCTTGCCGAGGAGGCAGGCAGCGGCGGTATTCACTGTCAAATAGCGACCCAGAAGATCCTTGACAAAAATCGGATCTGTTGTGCTTTCTATCACAGACTGCAGCGCGCCGCACTTTTCCTGCTCAATTCGCGCGCTCCGGCGCATTAGCAGATAGACCAGTCCGCTTGTTGCCAATAGAAACGCCCAGCCTGTAACGGCGACCGGCCAGGCTAGCCCGGCTAGGTCGTAGCTCGGCGCACTGGGCAGCCGGTGGGAAAACAGCACCCACAGGCTGCTGAGCGAGGCATATAGAAAGACAACTCTAATAGCTAAATTCTCTACAGAGGCACGTTCGCTTTTGCGCCGTCCTCTCAGGACATTGGATTTCATAATTCACGGCACTGAATTTTTCGGGCGCTGTTGTGTCAGCCTGTTGCCTTCTGCCAGTTTAGCAGTCCGGCATTTTTACTTGACGAGGGGGTGTTCCCACCTGCTCCCGGCGGCCACGGGGGGCGGCCACGGGGGGCGGCCACGGGGGGTGAGCAACGCTCTCTACTGTGTGGCAAATATTTCCGATCGAACCCGCCCCTACTAGGGGCTGAATCACGAAAAGCGCAGCCAGGACAATCCCACCCAATAGCGCCAGGGGCACCCACAGCTCGGCTGTGCTCTAACATCTGATCTCGATTTTAGTTTTTGGATTTGAAATTGAGCGAAACCTGCTACAATTCATAATATAACCCTTTTCCTGCTTTGGCAAAATCCCCCGTCTATTACTAACTAATCTTCCGGAGGTTGCTGAATTTTACTTCCCCTCGCTTCTCGATCGAGAGGGGTGGGAGTGAGGGCGGTCAGGAGCGTCCCTCTTTGACAAAAATATGGCGAGCTTTAGGAGAGGCAGAGCGAAAGAACTGGCACCGTGAGGTGGCGGTTTCGGTATATTTACGCTATCGGGATGCTGGCGGGAGAACTCTTGGTTTCGCAGGAGAACAGAGAATTAAGAGATGTTCATATAATTTACATTTGGTGAGGGGTGGCGAGTTCAGGAACTTGCATGGGAAGGTGCGTTGCGCGCTTGAGAGCAACACACCCGGCTGTTAAATTCAGCGTTTTAAGTCTAGCTCTATAATGTAAAGAAAAAGTTATGTAAAAGTTAAAGATGGCACCCACAGAGGCGGTGATATGGCGGCGGGAGCGAACAGCCCTGGTAAAAGGTGCTGCCCTCACCGGGGACGCTCTCGGCCCAGATGTGGCCTCCGTGCTGCTGGGCGATGCTGCGGCAGATGGCCAGACTGAGGCCGGTGCCGCCTTTATCTCGGGAGTCGGAGGCGTCTACTTGTCCGAAGCGCTCGAAGACTGTCTCTAGTTTATCTGGGGGGATGCCCCGCCCTTGGTCTTTGACCGCGATCGGGCAGTAGGGGGATTGGGGGTTGGGAATTTGGGCCGGGATTGGGGGATTTGGGGATTGTTTTGGAACTGAGCTAGGCGGCTTTTGGACTTCGCCAGTCAGCCAGACGGTTGTGCCTGGGGGGGATAATTTTAGAGCATTGCTGAGCAAATTTGTCAAGGTCTGGAGGATGCGGTCGGGGGCGGCGCAGAGTGGGGCGTCTGCCGGGATGAGGGAGAGGGTGATGCCGGCAGTTTCGGCTGCCGGCTGCATGGCTTGTGCCGCCCGCACTATCAGGGAGTGCGAGATTGCAGGTCTGTTTTTCCATTTTGAGGTGGCCGGAGTTGAGGCGCTCGATATCGAGGATGTCGTTCACCAGGCGCACTAAGCGGTTGGTGTTGGCGGCGGCAATGTCGAGCATCCGCTGGGCTCTTTCGGGGTGGGAGCGCAGCAAGCCGCCGGTGAGCAAACCTAAAGATCCGCGAATCGACGTGAGGGGGGTGCGCAGTTCGGGCGCTGCACATTGGTGGGATGAACCCGGCACCCCAACCCCCTCCCCGCGCTTCGGGGAGGGGGAGTAAGAGGGGTTTTTGATGAGTGGAAAAAGTTTCAATCATCCTTCTACTGTGCGACGCCGATTTTTTCTCCATTTTTTTTGAGATGAATCAGCTCTCCGCGCCAAGAGCCGGTGGTGGCTAAGGCGTCAAAGGCGGACTGTTTGTCTTCTGGTTGCAGCCAGCGATATTGAGTGACTTCTGCTTGGGGTCTGCCGAGGACTTCATCAGTTGAGAAATGATATAGTCTTTCCGCCGCTTGATTCCAATAAATAATGCGCTGTTGAATATCGACTGCTACCACGGCGTCGCTGACATGAGACAGGACAAATGCCTGAAATCTTAGCTGTTCTTCTACTTTCTCGCGGCGGGCTATTTCCTGTCGCAGCTGTTCGTTGGTTCTGAGCAGTTCGCCGCTGCGCTGCTCGACGAGCTGTTCGAGCCGGTCGCGGTACTGTTTCAATTCTTCCTCAGCGCGAACGCGCTCGGTGGTGTCGCGCATGACAGACAGGTGCCGGTGGGGCAGAAAGTTGGCGGTTGCAGCGCTTTTTTTGCGTTTTTTAATAAGTGGGATGCGCTCGCCCTGGCGGAACGCAAGCTAGAGATATAATAAAGTTAAGCGAAACAGAGGTCGCTGTTCAGTATGGAAAATAAATTGACACAAGCCCAGCTCGATCGAGTGATTGCTGAAGTGCAGCGGCTGTCGCTGCGCCGCGAGGCTGAACTGGACCGGCAGCAGGTTCAGGAGATTTTGCAAGAACTGAATCTGTCACCGGATTTACTGGATGAGGCGCTGGTGCAAATTCAAAGGCGGGAAGCGCTTTCGGTTCGGCAGCGGCGCAACCGGTGGATTGTGGCGGGAGTCACCGCTGCTTTGATAGGCGCAATTGCGACTGCGACGGTGTTTGTACAGCACCGGCAGCAGGTGTTGGCTCGCGTGTCCACCTATGAGAGTCGAATTGCGCTCGATCTGGAGCGTGGGGAAAATGTGAGTGCGGTTGACCGGCAATCGGGTCCAACGGTTTTCTACCGCGTCACTCTCAGTGAAGCGCCGGTGGGTGAAAAACTCTCTCTCTCCTGCGATTGGACCGATCCGAGTGGCAGAGTGGCTCATCAAAACCGCTATCAAACTCGCGAGATTGACCGGGCTGTTTGGCCCACTTATTGCTATTACCAGTTGGGCCCAAATTCGGCTGCCGGCACTTGGCAGGTGCGGATGTTTTTGGATGGGCGCACTCTCACTACGAGTTCTTTTGTGGTAAAATAGTAAAAGGCACAGGTGAGATGCCTGGAAAAGTCACAGGCGTCTCGCCTGTGCTACGTCTCAATGGGGAGGTGCTGTTTTGGCCGGTGCTACGTCAAAAATAAGATAATTTCTGAATAAATTGCGATGGCTGTAGTTGTCTCAAAACCTTATGATTTTTTTGGCTATTGGGGCTGGTGCTATCAGCCTGAATTGCAACAAGAACTCCTGGACGCTATTGTCGGCGGAGGCGCTAAGCTTAAGGCTAAGAGGTTAAGCCGGCAGTCGAGTGGCGGCGAGAGTAAAAATGATGGTGAGAGGGATTGTGTTTGGGGTGTGGCTCACACCGGCACTCCTGACACCGGCACTCCAATTTATAGTGAGGACTTCAGTCCTGACTGCCAACAAGAAGTCACAATCGCCTCTGTGAGTGCGGCGGGATTGCCTGAAACGCCGGAAGCTTGGGTTAAAATGTTAGGAGAGTGCCTGATTTTGGGGCGGGAACCGTTTGGGCGCGCGCCTCTTTACTGGAGTCGGCTGGGAGAAACGATCTGGTTTTCTTCGCGGCTGCAACTGTTACTGCCGGTGATTGAAAGCCGGCAAGTTAGTGTGCCGGCTTTGTACGGATACAGCTGTTTTTCCTATGTGCCGGCACCCCTGTCGCCGGTGGCTGGGATTTTTGCGGTGCCGGCGGGATGTGAAGTGAGGTTTTTTGGCAGAAACGAGGGAGATATCCGCACGGAAAGACTGCGGGAGTGGCGGGAAGCGCCGGCACTATTGCGGGATGAGGAATCGGCGGTGGCGCAACTGCAAACTTTGCTTTTTGACGCCACCCACCGGCAAATTGCCGGCTTGCCTTCCGAACCGGTGGGTGTGTTTTTGTCTGGGGGGATTGATTCCTCAACGGTTGCGGCTTTGCTGGTGCTTTCGGGGGTGAGGGTGCGGGCTTACGCCTTGGATTTTGAGCCTATTTTGGGGCAAACCGGCACTGCAGAATTGCCCTACGCCCAGCAGGTGGCTGAGTTCCTGAATATTCCTTTAGTCAAAGTGCCGGTGACGCCGCAGAAAATACGGCAAGCGCTGACATCCGCCGCCTCCGCTTTGGATTTGCCTTTTGGGGATGGGGCGACTTTGCCTTTATTTTTGTTGGGGGAAGTTGCCAGTCAGGAGACATCTGTTGTTTTCAATGGGGAGAATGGCGACCAATTATTTGCCGGTTGGACGAATAAGCCGCTGATTGCTGCCGGTGTTTACAATCGGGAAAACCCGGCTGGTGCCAAGGACTTTAACCGGCACTATCTCGACACGTTTCACGCCCTCTGCGGGTATGAAGCGCAGATTTACCAGCCAGATGTGCTGGCTCAAGTGGGGGATTTGAATCCAGAAGATTGGCTGCAAGAGGCGCTAGATCCGCAATTTAGCTCTAATCTCCTGGCAAGATTGCGCCGCGCTAGTTTGATGCTGAAAGGGGCGCAAAATATCCAGCCCCGAGCCAACAATATAGCCCGGTATCAAGGGATGTGGGTGCGATCGCCTTTTTGCGATTTGCCTCTGACGGAATGGACATTTCAGCTGCCCGGAGAATTTTGCTTGCGCGGCGCTTGCGAAAAGTATATACTGAAAAAAGCTGTAGAGTCCTGGCTCCCGCCGGCAGTCGTCTGGCGAGAGAAGCAAGGAATGGCAGTGCCGGTGACAGCTTTGTGCTTAAATTCCCTGCGAAAGGAGGTAAGATATTGGTTAAGTCCGTGGCGATTGCGAGAGCAAGGAATATGGCAGCCGCAACTCCCTTTCCGGGTAATAACCGGCCAAATGGGGGGGAATGTGCGCGGGGGAAGAATTGGCAGAATTATGTGGCTGCTGATGATGTGGCAAGTCTGGGCAGCAGCTGTTTTAGGCGAGAAACCCCTCCTTCCCGATCCTCCCTTGGCGTCTATGGCGTCTTGGCGGTTCATAAAATCAATACCCTCCAGCAAATTATTGTACGATTTGCTTTACTTCCCCCCTTGGGGCTGGAAGCGCCGGTGAATCAAAGATTAACGTTTTCGGACACTTAATGGAGAGTGTGAGCAGTGATAGAAATTCAAGAAAACCTGCCGTCAAAGACTTTACATGCAGCGCCGTTTGATGTAGAATTAGGGAGGGAGTTGCTCGACACCTATGGCTCTCCGCTTTATGTCTATCAGGGCGACCGGCTTCGGGAGACGATTCGCCGGATTAGCGGGGCAATTCCCTATCCGCACACGCAGTTTCACTTCGCCAGCGTGACGAATGGCAATGTGGCGCTGCTGCAGGTTTTTCAGAAAGCCGGTTGGGGGCTTCACGCGAACACGCCGGGAGATATCTATTTAGGGCTGCAGGCGGGATTTGCCCCCGGCAAAATTGTCTACACCGGCAGCAATCTCAGTCGCGAGGACATGCAGCAAGTGCTGGGGTGGGGCGTCAGGACGTTTAATTTAGATAGTATTGCCCAGGTGCAGCTGTTTTGCGATGTGTGTGGGGCGGAAGTCGGGGGAGATGCCGGTGAAGTGCGGCTGGGATTGCGGTTAAATTTGCCGGAAATTGCGGGAGACAGTCGCATTGGCGTGCGCCCGGAGGAATTTCCAGCGGCAATTGCCATTGCGAAATCCGTTAGGTTAAAATTGAGTGGGCTGCATTTTTATCGCGGCACCGGCACGAATGCCACCCAAGCTTTCACGCAAGTGATGGATGCGGTTATTGTCACAGCCCAAAAGCTTCCAGACTGGAAATATCTGGATTTTGGGGGCGGGTTTGGCTATCCCTATCATGCCGGTGGGGTGGCGTTTGACTGGGAACTGTTTGGGGCTGAGTTGGCGCAGAAACTTACTGCTGTGGGGCGAGAAATTGAACTGGTGATTGAACCGGGGAGGGCGGCAATTGCCGGCTGCGCAAGTTTACTCGCTCGGGCGATTTCTGTCAAGTGGCAAGAGGACAAGCAAATTGTTGGCGTCGATACAAGTATTGCCAACTTAGCTGTGCTATCTGTACATGGGGGCTACCGGGAAATTGTCACTCTGCAATCTGGGGAAGGGGAAGTGGCGCAACCCCGGCATGTGACGGATATCTGCGGCAATACTACCTATTCCCGCGACTATCTGGGGAGGAATTGCCGGCTGCCGGCTTTACAAATGGGAGATATTGTGGCAATCTTAGATGTGGGAGCTTATGGATATGCGATGTCTTCGCATTTTCTGCACCGCCCCCGCCCGGCAGAGGTGTTGCTGGAAGCGGGGGGGCAGCGGCTGATTCGCCGGCGTGAGGATTATAATGTTTTGCTGAACAACCAAGTGTTTTAAGAGGGGCTGTATATGGGTATGAAATGTGTGATGTGCGGCACGGATAATAATTTAAAGGAGCGCACGGATAATGGGGGCCGGTGTAAGAATTGCAATCATCTATTTGCCTTCGATATTTACGCTGATAGCAATTCTAAATTCAGATTGACAGATGCGTTTTTCGCTAAGGCTATTAAAGATATTTCCGCAAATAATACGCTGTATTATACGCGCGTTCAGCTGTTTTACCTTTTAGAACGGCGCTTAAGTCGGAGAAGCCCTGCGGTGTGGAACAGTGCCCAAATTTTGGGCTGTCTGGCTTTTGTTTTAGCTCCGTTATGTTTAATGATCCTGAAGACGTCGGTTTATCTGGCTTTATTGCCCGCAGGAATAATTATTTTTATATATGGCAGTTCTAAGCCACCCAGAGTAAAAGGCAATAGCCCGAAGAACTTCTTGATCGCTCAGGAGCAGTTTCAAGATTGGCTGAATCGCTGGCAAGAAGTCAAGAATCCTGTGGGCAAGATGTTGCCTCCCCCCCGCGAGGAAAGGCTGCCGGCAGAAGTCAGTACCGAACTCACCGCTTACAGCTTCGATCGGGCGGTTATCTGCGACAGTGCTATCATTGCTCAACTGCTAATTGCCAACAACTTCCACTTTGAAAACAACTGTGCTGTGCTCAGTGTCACCGGCTACCCCCAGAGCATTTTTAGCACAGTTCTGGAAATGCTCAACCGCAATCCCGACTTGAAAGTGTACGCCCTGCACAATGCCAGCCCTCGCGGTGTCACCCTGACTCACCACTTGCGCACCAGCCCCAATTGGTTCCAAAATCGCAATGTGATAATTTATGATTTGGGATTGCTGCCTCGCCAAATTGTTGCCAGCCGCAACATGTTTGTACGCGCCTCAGAGGAGTCGGCGCGAGAGGCGAAAGAAATGCCGGTGGAAGTTCGCCAGAGTCTGTCAGCGTCGGAACTCGAATGGTTAGAAGCTGGCAATTTTGTGGAGTTGGAATCGTTCACTCCGCAAAAGCTTATGCAAGTGCTGAATCAGGGAATTGTGCAGAGTCAATCTGCAACTGCCGGTGACAGTTTGGTGGTGATTGATGGGGGTGGCGATTATCTGTATGCTGCTGACAGTTTCGGCTAGGCAATAAACCTCAGAAGCATCTGCGTTTATCCTTGCTCTTCTGCAGTTCGTTTTTAACCGCAGACGCACGCAGATGAACGCAGATATCAGAGGCATCTTTGTACTTGAGCGTTAGTCTTTCTGATTCACCTGCAGCCAAATTTCTAAACTCACCAGCAACCAGAGCAACTGGCCATATCGCGGCCACAATTGCCCCCGGTAATCTAGCCACTCTCGAATCAAGGATTGATTCAGGTAAGGCGCAATGGCGGCTCTTTTGTTTAACAGCAACCCCCTGGCTTGTCGCTGCCAAATTTTGCGGAACCACTGCTGCATGTGCATGATCATGCCACTTTTTTGCCGTTTCAAGATCGCCTCTGGCAATAAATCCGCTACCGCCCGCTTCAGGACTGCCTTTTCTTCCGCACCGGCAAGTTTGTATTCTGGGGGGATTTGCAGGCTCAACTCTACCACGCGCCGGTCAAATAAGGGAGAGCGCCCCTGCAAACCGGCAGCTTGCGTAAAATTACTCACTTTTGTTAGAATGTAATCAGCTCCCTTAAATTTGATGTTGAGCAGCATCAGCCGGTTTAAATAAGTGGCGTCTGGGGAGTTTAAATCCACTTCAAACACGGAGGGTTCGGCTTGTACCGCCGCCCAAACCTCAGGCTGCAAAAGGCGCGGCAAATCGGGGTAACATTTTTTGAACGAGGTCAAATACGCCGGCAGGGAACCGGCTGTCTCTCCAGTAATTGCGCAGCCGTATAAACTGTTCAATAGCATTGGCTGGTTTTTCGGCCCGCCAAAGCAGGGATCGCCTCCTTCTCCATTGAGTGCGACGCTGACAGATTCTGTAGCGAGTTCTCCTACTAGCAAATTGGGAACAGTTAACCCCTCGCCAATGGGATCGTCTAAATGCGCCATCGCTAAGGGCAACTTCTCCCACAGGGTATCGGGTGGGATTTCCAGAATGTGGTGCTGAGTTTTGCAGTGTGTGGCAACTAAATTGGAGAATTCCAATTCATGGGGATGTTCGAGTCCGAAATGAATGGAGTAGGTGTTAACAGGGCGGTGGTGCAATTTGGCAGCGAGGGCAGTAATGCAGCTGGAATCGATTCCGCCGGAGAGGAAAACGCCCACCGGCTCACCCGGAGGCAAGTATTCCGCAACAACCTGTTCTAAGAGTTGGCGCAGCTGTTTGGCGTGCCATTCCAAAGGTTGCGAAGCGTCGCGAATTTCTTCTCGCGGCTGCCAGTAAATTTGGGCAGTTTCATCGGGGAGACGCAAACAGGTTCCGGGGCGCAATTCGCGCACATTTTGCCACAGTGTGCGCTCTCCGGGCACAAAAGCGCAGCAGAGATAATCTCGCAGGGCGACTAAATCTAATTCCGAGGAGCGGTGCGGTGCGAGGGTGCGCAATCTGGGGGCGACAAAACGAGTTGCGCCGGCAGTGGTATAATATAAAGTGCGGGAGCCGGTTCTGTCGCGCACCAGCCACAATTCCTGACGCTCCCGGTCCCAAATCGCCAGGGCAAACATCCCTTCTAGCAGCGACAGGGATTCGACGCCCTCTCGCTCCCAAAGTTGGGCGACAATTTGACTGTCTGTGCCGGGATCTGCGCCCTGTATCTCCTGCAGTTGGGAGCGATTGCTCAGCCAGATGTCGCCCGTGACGGCGAAGCGCTCTCCGGGGCTGAGTGCGGGTGATGCGCCGGCAATTGCCAGTCGATCGCTGCGCCAGGTTACGCTTTGTGAGGAGGTGAAATTTCGCATCTCTACCTCTGAACATCCCCAAGCGAGAAACCAAGCCGGTGCCGGCATGACTTGGGAGCCGGCAGCCGCGAGCCGGTTGGGAAAAAGTGCCTGCAATTGGGGTAACAGAAAAGGCATGTTCCACTATCGATTATTATCAATTCTAGACGGTTTGGGGGACAAAAACGGAGAGGGCTTGCGGGATGACGCGAAATTGAGCCGGCGTTTGGCTTGCCAGTTCGCCATCTGCGTCTATGGGGTGGGGAGTGCGAGTGCTTATCCTGATTTCTTTGGCTTGGAGAGTCAGCACGCCGCGACTCGGTTTCCCCCTAAGTATGGCAGGCAGCAGCGGAACGATCTGCAGCCTGTGCTGAATTTGAATGCAGTAGAGGTCGAGCCTTTCGTCATCAATCTCTGCGTCATCCGCCACACTCAAACCGCTGCCGTAATAGCGCCCGTTGCAGACGGTTATCTGAACGGTTTTTACCGAAACGGACTGTCCGCTGCCTTCTATTTCCGCCCAAAAAGGCCGCCTGTAGAGGAGAACCTGCAGGGCGGTGAGGGCGTAGGCGATCACGCCCCAGCGCCGCTTGAATTCTTTTTTCACCTGCTTGTTGATTTCGGCGCTCAGCCCCATGCCGGCGACATTGAGGAAGTATTTGCCATTCACCCAGCCCAAGTCTATGCGCCGGATTTTCCCGCCGGCAATAATCTGGCAAGCTGCCGGCACCGACTGCGGAATTCCCAGATTGCGGGCTAGATTGTTGGCGGTTCCCAGCGGCAGGATACCCAAGGGCAAGTGAGTGGAAGCCAGCGCATCCACTGCTGCATTGATCGTGCCGTCCCCACTGCCAATGATAACGCAGTCCACCTGCTGGCTGTACTGCCGGATCAGCTCGGGCAGCCGCTGAGGGTTTTCTGCTGACTCTTCTATCAAATCCAGCCCAAATTTTTGCAATTCTTGAATAGCTTGCAACCGAGCTTCTTGCCCCCGCCGAGCGTGGGGGTTCACTAGCAGCAGTGCGCGTTGACTCATTGGGATTTTATATTTTGGATTTTAGAGTTTGGACCGCCGCAAAATCCGGGTGAACCGGCAGCAAAAAGCTACAGCGGGGCTAGGGTTGGGGGTCAATCGGAATCAGGATCGTGAACTCCGCGCCCTCAGCGGGGGCTGAGTTACATTGTAGCTGACCGCCGTGTTTTTCCACAACAATCTGATAGCTAATGGAGAGGCCGATGCCGGTGCCCTTGCCGACGGGCTTGGTGGTGAAGAAGGGATCGAACACCCGCTGTTTTACCTCCTCAGTCATGCCTGGGCCAGTGTCAGAAATCCGGATTTCCGCCCAGCTGTCTTCTGTGACGCCGGTGCGAATCCAAATCGTGGGGATTGGGCACTGGGCGCTGGGCCCGGACAAGAGCTGTTCTTTCCCGCGCCCGACGTCCTTGTGCCCGTGACCAATTTCCAAGGCGTCAATGGCATTGCTGAGCAGGTTCATAAACACCTGGTTGAGCTGACCGGCATAGCAAGTTACGGGAGGCAGTTCGCCGTACTCTTTAATCACCTGGATGCTGGGACGCCCCGCCTTCGCTTTGAGCCGGTTCTGCAAAATCAGCAGGGTGCTGTCCAGTCCGGAGTGAATATCCACCGGCTTTTTCTGGTTTTCATCCAGGCGCGAGAAGTTGCGCAGCGACAGGACCACTTCCCGGATGCGATCTGCCCCCACCTGCATGGAAGACATCAGTTTGGGGAAGTCTTTGCTGAGGAAATCGAGGCCCATTTTTTGCATTTGAGCCTGAATTTCTGCTGCGGGGTGGGGGTAGTGCTTCTGGTAAAGGTCAACGAGGTGCAGCAGTTCTTGAGTGTACTGCCGGGCGTAGGTAATATTTCCGTAGATGAAGCTCACGGGGTTGTTAATTTCGTGGGCGACACCGGCAACCAGCTGCCCGAGAGAAGACATTTTTTCCGTTTGAATGAGTTGGGTTTGAGTCTGTTTTAGCTCTTGCAGGGCTTGCTCTAGCTGTTGGGCTTGCTGCCGGAATCGCTCTTCGGAGCTGCGCAGCGCTTCCTCAGCTTGTTTGGCGAGGGTAATGTTTTGCGTCATCACCATGCCGGCGAGTACATCTCCCTGTTCGTTTCTCACCGGCAGGGTGTGCGCCAGGTAGATGCGGCTGTCGAAGGGGACTTCGGCGACAACCGCAACTCCTGCCAGTGCGGCGCGGTAAAGCGGCTCAATGGCAGCGCTGGTTTCCGGCGGAAAGACTTCCCAAATGGTTTTTCCTTCCATTAACTGTTTGGAAAGTCCCATTTTAGCGAGTTCAGTGCCTTCAGCGAGGGTGTGGCGCAGCTGGGAGTCAAACAAGCACACGGCACCGTTGGGGAAATTCTCCGCCAGCGTGCGGTAGAGGTTTTTGCTGCGGTGCAGTTCGGCTTCCATCCGCCGGCGCTCGGTGATGTCCACCCCGACAAACACCGCTTGAGTGCCTTGATGGTACTTCTGAGCTACTATTAAATAATTGCGGCGCGTGCCGTCAATTCCCACGCCCACCTCTTGAGAGGTTGTCTGAGACTTTGAATTAAAAAACTGGCGGGCAAATTCAGCGAATCCGGGGCGGTTTTCCATAAAGCCCACTTCTCGACCGGCAAAGCTGTCTGCCGGCAAGTCAAAGGCGGTAGCGAGATGCCGGTTGACGCCGAGATACCGCAAATCGGACCCTATCCAAGAAACCAAACCGGGCACGGCATCCAAGACGGCTTGCAGCTGATCTCTGGCATTTTGCAGCTGGGCTTCCGCTTGTTTGCGCTCAGTAATGTCCCGCACGAAAGCGCAGTGGTACTCAGAGCTGTTGAATTTTAAATAATTGACAGTGACTTCCACCGGGAAAAGCCGGCCCTCTTTGCTGCGGTGGGTGGATTCAAAGGTGAAGGACTGAAATTGCTTGATGGCTCGCCAGTGTTCCGCCCAGGCACCGGCTGAAAAGCCGGGGTTGATGTCGCAGACTTTCAGCGACAGCAGTTCTTCTTTGGTGTAACCCAGCAACCGGCAGGCGGCTTCGTTGACGTAGCTCAGGGAAGCGTCTGATGTCATCCAGAAGATGGCGTCAGCGGCTTTGTCCATCGCGAACTGCGTCAGCTGCAGCCTCGCCGCCAGCTGCTTGCGCTCCGTGAGGACTTCGCTGAACAGGATCAGCCCGCCGATTTCACCGGCACTGCTGTGCCAGGGCTGGATGTCCCACTTCACCCACTCGGCGCGCCCGTCAGGCGTGGTGAAGCCATCTTCCCGGCACTCCCCCTGCCCTTTGGCCAAACAGCGCTCGCAGATTTCTTTCCAAGAATCGGGGAGGTTGGGAAAGACTTCGTAGTGAGAGCGCCCGATAATCGAGTGTGGCGCTCTGCTGGCTGTGGCGATGCCGGTGTTGCGGGGTTCGGCTGGCTGAGGGGGTTCCAAGCCGTAGTCACTCAGCCACCGCCGGCTCACCGCCAGATAGCGCATCTGGCAGTCCACCATCGCCACAGCTGCCGGTACTTGCTCGACAAACCGGCGAAATCGTTCTTCACTGTCGTGCGCAGCCACTTCTGTCCTCTGGTGTGCGTGTGGGGCTGTCCCCGGTAGAGCTATGGGGTCAACTGTTTCTAGGGTAACGACTTGCAGGTGAATCGTATGCTTTTGCTGGACTGATGTGTTCTGCACGAAAAGCAACCTCCATTCGGTGGATCTGGGTGAGAATTTTTCAGGACTGTCACAAGCCGCAACGGACCTGCCGGTGGAACACTCCTGGATGCCCCGATGAATGAGATCCACCGGTCAAACCCAAACTGCGGCTCCAAAGCTGTCAAATCCTGACAGTCCAGTTGAATGAGATGCGAACCCTGATACGCCTCGAAGGTAGGACGCCGGTGCTCCCGCACGCGGGTGCTGGCGGTGGCTTATGTCTGTTATACAGGCGCAAGCCTCTCCCATAGCGTCAGTATTTATACTAAATGCGACTAACTTAACCGTTTTTATCAGCGGCGTCAATTTTTCTCATGAGAGCGGGTGCTGCGTTTAAGGTAGTTTTTCATATCTTAACATAAATTTAATAAATTTTACATTTAGCCGGTTGACGCAGCGCCAAGCCTGTGCTGAGTGGCTCGCCGGCCCGCTCTGGTCAAATTGAGCAACAGATGCTATAATCTGCCGGTGCTTGGCAATCGCAGCGATCCATATGTCTGACAAACCGATCTCGCGCTATGTCACCCGGAATCCTGATATCTTGCAGGGGGAACCCATGATTGCCGGTACGCGAACGTTAGGCAAGCGCCATTGTCGATTCCAGCTGATTGGCGGCTCCCGGATTAGTGGCCAATCAATTTAACTAAAATCACTTTCAAGACTCAGGCAATCATTATCTGTGAATTATCTGGCACATTTATATCTAGCTGAAGACTCCCCAGAGTCTCTCCTTGGCAACCTTCTAGGAGATTTTCTTAAAGGGAGTGTGCCAGACGGCTACAGCGAGCCAATCAAAAAAGGCATACAGCTGCATATAAAAGTTGACCGATATACTGACTCTCACGAAGTCGTGCGCCTCTCAATGCCAGCCGGCGTCCCCTGAATCCGAATATCCCCGGTTGATGTCAAGTCGAAAATCTAACTGCCTCGCTCATCCCTATCTCTTTTTTCTGCTATCATATATTCAGGAATCCAAAATCTATCTGGAGACATCAGGATAGCCACCGGCACAAAGATATCGACATCTCTGCCTCCTAAATTCGCCGGTGGCAGGAACCCAAAAAGTTCCCCCTCACTCCTCACCTCTTCCAGGATATCAGCAAAATACTTTTGAAGATCGTCGGCATATAAGCAGTGGATTCCCCTCTCGTGTTCATAATATGCCTCCTCCTCGGGAAGATACTGAGAGGGTTTGAGCCCCTGCATGAGATACCCCAGCCTGTTAAACTCCTCAACCGGGATGATAGCCGCTACTTCTTCACCGGCTTGCTGCAAGAGGATGCGCTCGCCTTCAACCAGCACTCTTCTCATTATATCAACCAAGCCCTCCCGAACTTCATCAGTTGATAAGCGGATAAATCCCTCGCCCTCACCGGCACACTGTTGATTCCTCAGCGTTTCCATATCCCGCAACCCTCACATTCTTCTATTCACGCCCACTCTGAATATCCAGCCCTAAGCCGGCTGGCAAACTTTCTCGGAAGCTAGTCCCATAGAGCTAGCTATCGCGCCACTCACCCGCCGCGCAGTTTAAGAAACCAGGTTCCTTAACCCCTCCTGTAGAGACGCGACATGCCCTTGTTCCCACACCTGCATTGCACGAAGGATTTAGATTTGCTATATTATAGATCGCGATAAATTTCGCGCCGGTGTCCCACCCGCACCACAGCCACCAGAAGCCGGTCATCCTCTATCCGGTAAATGACCCGATATTCTCCAGCACGAATCCGCAAAAGTCCCGGATATCCTTGTAAGGCTTTAACTCCAGGTGGGCGCGGATTTTCTGCTAGAGCCTGAATTTTAGCGTTGATGCGCGAACGTTGATTTTGTGGTAAAGCATTCAATGCCCTTCGAGCCTGAGGAGAGAAGAAAATTTGGTAGCTGCTATCTTGAGGCATTACTCTAACCCCAGTTCCTTTTTAATTTGCTCGTAGGGAATGTAGTCTTCAGGGTTCGTCTCGGCCAAAATCTTCTTAGCCTCCTCTACATCCATCTCGTCTTCCAACTTTTCAATGACCCGCTCCAAAAACCAAAATTCCTCTATCGAGATAATAGCCGCCACGTCTTTGCCGTCTTGACTGACAATCACCCGCTGCTCGCCCGCCGCCACCCGGCTAACGGTTTCCGCAAACTTATCTCGCGCCTCATCCGCACTGACGCGCACAATCGGGCTATCCTCAGGGGTTAGGTATCCTTCAGCCATCACAGGTTCCATTGAGTTGCTCCAGTCGTTGGGAAATATTGCAGAATAGAATAAATTGTAAATCAAGACTCTTTTTCCTACCGAGATCGCCAATGAAAAGCCCTTTCCTCGAACGCCTCCACAGCCCAGAGCGCCCCGTCATCGTCTTCGATGGGGCGATGGGCACCAACCTGCAAACCCAAAACTTGACAGCAGACGACTTTGGCGGTAAAGAGTACGAAGGCTGCAACGAGTATCTGGTGCACACCAAACCGGAAGCGGTGGAAAAAGTCCACCGGGGCTTCTTTGAAGCCGGTGCGGATGTCATCGAAACCGACACCTTCGGCGCTACTTCCATTGTCCTCGCGGAGTACAACCTCGCAGACCTAGCCTATGACCTAAACAAAACCGCCGCCTCCCTCGCCAAGCGCATCGCGGCGGAATACTCCACCCCAGAAAAGCCCCGGTTTGTCGCCGGCTCGATGGGCCCAGGCACCAAACTGCCCACCCTGGGACATATTGATTATGACACCCTGAAGGCCGCTTTTGCGGAACAGGCGTCGGGACTCTACGACGGCGGCGCGGATTTGTTAATCGTCGAAACGTGCCAGGACGTGCTGCAAATCAAGGCGGCGCTCAATGCCATTGAAGAAGTATTCCAACAAAAAGGCAGTCGGATTCCAATCATGGTGTCCGTGACGATGGAAACCACCGGCACCATGCTCGTCGGTTCCGATATCAGCGCCGTGGTGGCCATTCTCGAACCCTACCCCATTGATATCTTAGGGCTGAACTGCGCCACCGGCCCCGATCGCATGTCCGAGCACATCCGCTACCTCTCCCAGCACTCGCCGTTCGTGGTTTCCTGCATCCCCAATGCCGGTTTGCCGGAAAATATTGGCGGACAAGCGCACTACCGGCTCACCCCGATGGAACTGCGCATGTCTCTGATGCACTTCGTCGAGGACTTGGGTGTGCAAGTCATTGGCGGGTGTTGCGGAACCCGACCGGCACACATTGAGCAGCTGGCGGAAATTTCCAAAACCCTGCACCCGAAACCCCGTCCTGTGCGGCGTTCGGCGGAGCGCCCCTCACGCGAGGCTTTGCAGTATGTGCCGGCGGCGGCGTCAATTTACAGCACCCAGCCCTACGAACAGGATAACTCCTTTTTAATTGTTGGCGAGCGCCTCAACGCCAGCGGTTCTAAAAAGTGCCGCGAGTTGCTCAATGCCGAAGATTGGGATGGGTTGGTGTCAATGGCGCGGGAGCAAGTGCGGGAAGGCGCACATGTCCTCGATGTCAACGTCGATTATGTCGGGCGCGACGGCGTGCGCGACATGCGGGAATTGGTGTCGCGACTGGTGACAAATGCCACGCTTCCCCTGATGCTGGACTCGACAGAGTGGGAGAAAATGGAAGCAGGTTTGAAGGTTGCCGGTGGCAAATGCCTGCTCAATTCCACCAACTTTGAAGACGGGGAGCCGCGCTTTTTCAAAGTGCTGGAACTGGCGAAAAAATACGGTGCCGGTGTGGTGGTGGGCACCATTGACGAAGACGGGATGGCGCGGACCGCTGAGAAGAAGTTTGCGATCGCCCAGCGAGCCTATCGCGCCGCGATCGAATACGGCATCCCCGCCTACGAGATATTTTTTGACACCCTCGCCCTGCCAATTTCCACCGGCATCGAAGAAGATCGCGCCAATGGCAAAGCCACCATTGAGTCAATTCGCCGCATCCGGCAAGAACTCCCAGGATGTCACATTCTCCTCGGCGTTTCTAACATCTCGTTTGGCTTAAACCCCGTGGCGCGACAAGTGCTGAATTCCATGTTCCTGCACGAGGCGATGGGAGCGGGGATGGATGCGGCAATTGTCAGCGCCAGCAAGATTTTGCCCCTGGCAAAGATTGACCCCGCACATCAGGAAATCTGCCGGCAGCTGATTTATGACGAGCGCCGGTTTGAGGGGAATGTCTGCATTTATGACCCTCTGGCGAAACTGACAGAGCTGTTTCAGGGGAAAACGGCAAAGCGCGATCGCACTCAGGATGAAAGCCTGCCGGTGGAGGAGCGCCTCAAGCGCCACATCATCGACGGCGAGCGCATTGGATTGGAGGCGCAACTCGCCAAAGCCCTGGAAAAATATCCCCCTCTGGAGATTATCAACACCTTCCTGCTGGATGGCATGAAAGTGGTGGGGGAACTTTTCGGGTCGGGGCAAATGCAGCTGCCTTTTGTGCTACAATCAGCTGAGACGATGAAAGCCGCCGTGGCGTACTTGGAGCCGTTCATGGAAAAGTCGGAAGCCGGCGATAATGCCAAGGGGACTTTTGTGATTGCTACCGTTAAGGGGGATGTGCACGACATCGGGAAGAACCTGGTGGATATCATCCTGAGCAATAACGGCTACCGCGTGATAAACTTGGGAATTAAGCAGCCGGTGGAGAATATCATCGAGGCTTACGAAAAGCACAAGGCAGACTGCATTGCGATGAGCGGGCTGCTGGTGAAGTCCACTGCGTTTATGAAGGAGAACCTGGAGGTGTTCAACGAGCGGGGGATTACCGTGCCGGTGATTTTGGGCGGTGCGGCGCTGACGCCCAAGTTTGTCCATCAGGATTGCCAGAACACTTACAAGGGTAAGGTGGTTTATGGCAAGGATGCCTTCTCTGACTTGCACTTCATGGATAAGTTAATGCCGGCGAAGGCAGCGGGGAAATGGGATGATTTGCAGGGATTTCTCGATGAGGTTGAGGGGAATGGACACGCGCCGGCTGAGAGCGGCACTCACACTGCCAAGCCTTCTTCTATCGAGGGAGAGGGGGGTGTGAGTGAAGCGCCTCAAACGCTAGTCGTGGATACGCGGCGATCTGAGGCGGTTGCGGTTGATATTGAGCGCCCGACTCCGCCTTTCTGGGGGGCGCGGGTGCTGCAGCCAGAGGATATTGCGCTGGAGGAGGTTTTGTGGTATTTGGATTTGCAGGCGCTGATTGTGGGGCAGTGGCAATTCCGCAAGCCGAAGGAGCAGTCGCGCGAGGAGTATGACGCTTTCTTGGCGGAGAAGGTTTATCCGGTTTTGGAGGAGTGGAAGCGCCAGATTGTTGAGGAGAAGCTGTTGCAGCCGCAGGTGGTTTACGGGTATTTTCCCTGTCAGGCTGAGGGGAATTCCCTGCTTCTCTATGAGGCGGGGGTGATGAGCAGCCAAGACGCCACAGACGCCAAGGTGCCGGTGGCGAAGTTTGATTTCCCGCGCCAGAAGTCGATGCGCCGGTTGTGCATTGCTGATTTCTTTGCGCCGGTGGAGTCGGGGGCGATTGATGTGTTCCCGATGCAGGCGGTGACGGTGGGGAATGTGGCGACGGAGTTCGCGCAGAAGCTGTTTGCGGCGAATCAGTATACGGATTACCTGTATTTTCACGGGTTGGCGGTGCAAACTGCAGAGGCGCTGGCGGAGTGGACTCACGCGCGTATTCGCCGGGAGTTGGGATTTGCTAGTGAGGAACCGGATAATATTCGGGATGTTTTGGCGCAGCGGTATCGCGGTTCGCGGTACAGTTTTGGCTATCCGGCTTGTCCGAATATTCGGGACCAGTACCAGCAGTTGGAGTTGCTGGGTTGCGAGCGCATTAACCTGTATATGGATGAGAGCGAGCAGCTCTATCCGGAGCAGTCTACTACTGCGATTGTGACTTATCATCCGGCGGCGAAATATTTCAGCGCTTGATAAGTGGGTCCAGAAAACGGCAGAATGAATTCTGCCGCTATCCAGACAAAGCCCGCCTTCGCGGGCTAAGATTTCTCGTTCCCAGGTTCTGCCTGGGAACGAGTTGCGGGAGGCTCCGCCTCCCAGCGCAAATCGGCAGAATCAATAAGCCGGCAGAATCAATAAGCCGGCAGCATGAATCAGCCGGCAGCATGAATAAGCCGGCAGAATCAATAAGCCGGCAGAATCAATCAGCCGGCAGAATCAATAAGCCGGCAGAATCAATCAGCCGGCAGAATCAATCAGCCGGCAGAATCAATAAATCGGCAGAATCAATCAGCCGGCAGCATGAATAAGCCGGCAGCATGAATCAGCCGGCAGAATGAATTCTGCCGCTATACAAACGAAGCCCGCCTTCGCGGGCTAATATTAAGCCGGGGTTCAGCCTGTGGTAGAGCTGCGGGTCCCACCGGCTCCCTTCTCCCCTGAAAAGAAAGCGCGGCATCCCCGCCTACATTTTAGGGAAATTTGTTGCTATAATAGAAACGACACCGGCACAGCAACCCAAGAGAGGTTAACATGGCAGAAGTCAAGATTATCCGCAAATCAAAGGTTTGTAGTTGGGCTTTAGCCCAAAGAGGTTTGTAGTTGGGCTTTAGCCCAAAGAGGTTTGTAGTTGGGCTTTAGCCCAATCCAAGGTTTGTAGTTGGGCTTTAGCCCAATCCAAGGTTTGTAGTTGGGCTTTAGCCCAAAGAGGTTTGTAGTTGGGCTTTAGCCCAAAGAGGTTTGTAGTTGGGCTTTAGCCCAATCCAAGGTTTGTAGTTGGGCTTTAGCCCAAAGAGGTTTGTAGTTGGGCTTTAGCCCAAAGAGGTTTGTAGTTGGGCTTTAGCCCAAAGAGGTTTGTAGTTGGGCTTTAGCCCAACCCAAGGTTAATTTGCGGAAAGCCGGCGTTGGGGGAGTTAGGCGAGGTTGACAGTTGGGGAGGCGCTGTGCTATAGTTAATTTGAGAATACCTAACTAAAATGAGAGATAACCAACGATGAATTTCAAGGATGTAGTCGAGGTAATCAAAAATCTTTCCACAGATGAAAAACAGGAAATTCAATGGCTGTTGCACCAATATCTTCGTGAAGAGCGCCGGCAGAAGATATATGATAACTTCCAGTTAGCACAGGTCGAAGAACAAAAAGGGGGACTGAAGTTTTCCTCCAATATTAACGAACTGAGACAGCTGATAGAGGAAGAATAGTGGAAGTTAGTTTCAGCTTCCCATTCAAACGCGACTTCAAAAAGCGCATCAAAGGCAACGCAGATTTAGAGGTGAGGTTTTGGCAAAAATTGGAACAGTTCACTGCTGATCCATTTGAGCCGAGTTTGAAAACGCACAAACTCTCAGGCAAGCTTAAGGAATTTTGGAGTTTTAGTCTGGATTACGAGGAGAGGGTATTGTTCTACTTTACAGAAGACGAAAAAGCTGTGTTTGTAGATATCGGCAGCCATGATGAGGTGTATTAAGCAGTACGGGTTGCGCCAGCACAACTGTTATGGGTTATAATATAGTAGACCGCAGCCCAGTAAGGATAGATTCGAGTCGGTGGGGGTTGTGGGCGGAAATGTGGCAATGGAGGGGTGCCGGCAATCGGGCAAAGTGTGCCGGTGAAGCCGGTGAGAGCACCCTTGGAAGGTTGGGCTAAAGCCTAGGGGGGTGCGGGTTTGTCCAGTTTTAATCCGCACCTTTCGTTACAAAATTCTGCTAATTTAGGATCTTTCTTTTCTTAAAGACGTTCTTGAGCTACTGCCTTTCCTGTAGAATTCTAAGCGATCGGCGAAAAACTCTATCACTAACTCGTTGCTATTCCTATCACAGGACTCTATCCCTGGCGATCTAGAATAGTCTGTATAGCTACCTGTAAAAACATTTACGCTTAAAGTTCCGCTGTAGCGATAAACGCTTGTTCCTTTTTCAGAGGAAATTGAATAAACAGCTATATTCGATTCCTGAATATAGAAAATACTGATTTTATTTGTGATATTTTCGTAACTGGAGCTGAAGCAGTAACCGTAATAGTATCTGCTTTCTTCTGTGCCAGTGTAAAAACCTGTATATTGATTGCGTTGCTTAGCCTCCCTTACCTCTTGCGATAGTTTACTTACCTTTTCGGATAGTTCTGTAACTTGCCTTTTGAATTCTTCAATTTGCCTTTGTGCATTTCGTTCTCGATCGAGAAGAGCTAAATTTTTAAAATTAAAAATTAAAGAGTAGATGACAAAAAAAATTAAAAAGAGTCCTAAAACAGACAGAGAGAGATCGGACAGTAACTCGAATATAGAGTCGTCCTTCCTGTTTTTGTGCTTCGCTCGTCTCATCGCTTGAAATTGAGATAGGGGTAAAGGCCAACAATAACGACACTAATAATAATTAAGAGAGTCACTAATAATTTCATAGTATTTAAAATTGCGCTGATTGCTTCTTTAATTTTATCAAGCAATTTTTTAACCTGGTTTTGAGCATCTACCTGACTTTGATTGCCTAAACCTTGAGCGAGCGATTCTAGTTTTTTACCTGCAAAGGTCATACTTTGAGTGTATTGCACTAACTGATGCTCAATTATTTGGGCTGAATTAATAAAATAATGTAGGCTTTCATAAGCCTCTGAAAGCTCGCGTAAATCTCTTTCCCATATCTGCTTTTGTAAAGAAGGAATAACTTCCACTTCTGCCTTATACCTGATATTATCTAACAAATCTTCAATTAAATTGGTAGTAGCGTGGCTCAACAATTTCAAGAAAAGACCACCTAGAACCGCGCCTGCTAGAGTTGTGACGAATGCACTAGACATTCCAGAGAGCGCATCCCCAAGCCCCGAGATAGAATTTGTGATTTGAGGAGATGTTAGGTTATCAGCTAATAAGCTGTTTTTTATGCTCTCCATAGCCTGAGAAAGTCCTCTCATAGAAACAGTTAAGCCTAAAACCGTTCCAATCATTCCTAACGTGACTAGCAGGTTGGCAAATAGCTGAACCCAGCTCTCTCTCCTCATAAGTCTGTTTTCAATTAGGCTTAGCGAGAACTCCTGATCTATCGACAGTTTGTTCTGAGCTACAAGATTTATATTGGCGACATGTTCCTCAAACAAACCTTTGGAATAGCCGATCATTTTAAATTGTAAATAAATTTTTATAGTATTAAGCGTGTTAACAAAAAGCGCTAGAAAAAATATAACTACGATCAGGGAAGTAACTCCTGTACTGTCAGCATAGTCATTGTGACTGTTCAAATCATGGTTAGCAGAATACCAATGTTGCCATGCTGCAACAAACGTTGTCAGGGTAGCAGCCAACCAAAGTAACCAAATCAAAAAATCTCTACTGCCTCTCCCAGTCATACAGAAATGTCTCCACCGATAAAAGAACTAATTTTTTAGCCTGAGAGCTTTATTGTTATCTATATTTTCTATGCTGCCACAACCGTAACTATTGCGCTGCGATCGAAATCATTCACATCCGCGATCGTGGTCACTGCCCCAGATCCCCAGAGTTCCTCTCGGACTCCGGTTGAGTGTTCCTCGCCTGGTGGCGTAGGGGAGAGCAAAAGCTACTCGCCAGCTAGCCCACAGGCCCGAATTGATGGCTCTGGCAAAAGTGCCAAAACTGCCTAGAAGAAAAATCGCAACAACCAGCGCCAGCGCCCGAACGCTGCCCCCAGAGAATGCAAAGCCGGCGCGTGCCAGAGAGCCAGTACGGGCGTTCCGCGCCCCTGAATACCGACTCGCGCACGCAGCAGCCGAGATGATGCGATAAACTTGGGTGAGGTCGAGATGGCCTTCTGCGCTGCCGTCTCTCTGAGCAAACACCAGTTCGCTAACACCGGCATCTCCCCTGTGCCCTCACCTGTGCCCTCGACGTAGCACCGGCATCTCCCCTGTGCCAAAATGCCCTCACCTGCGCCCTCGGCGTAGCACAGGCGTCTCGCCTGTGCCAAAAGCCTGTGCCCTCACCTGTGCCAACCCACCGGCACACACCTCAACCTAAACAGAACATCTCAACTGTTCCTCCGAAACCCAACCGGCATGGAACCCATACGGCACCCGCTGCAGAATAATCACCCGCGCCACCGGCTCACCTGTCAAATCCTGAACACTCACCACCACCAATTCAGAAACACACAGCCTCAATCACTGCCACTCATCCCTAACTCTTTTCTGGCACTCCAAAGGCTCTTCAGTTAGCTCAATCACACCGGCATATTTGCTCAAGCTAAATTCTTCAGACTGCTGACGCTCCTCCAGAATCTTCTCAATCTTCTTCCAATCCTGATAATCAATCAGCACAGCCACAGGATTCATAGCTTCATCCGTGACAATCTTTTTCTTAATAGGTGCCATCTCCGACCTCTTGAGGCAGCCATTATTTTTTACCTCTTTTGCGGATTGTAGCATCCATTTCACCGGCAGTCAAGCTTTTCCCTCAAAAAAAGCCGGTCGCCCTCCCCACCCCAACACCAAAAAGCCCGCGCAGGCGGGCTTTGTTTGGATAGCGGCAGGTTTTAACCTGCCGCTATCTTAGCCGGCTCATACGACACACCGGCAAGAAAGTCGGCTGCCAGAAAGCCGGCACACACCTCAACCTAAACAGAACATCCCAACTGCTCTTCCGAAACCCAACCGGCATGGAACCCATACGGCACCCGCTGCGGAATAATCACCCGCGCCACCGGCACACCTGTCAAATCCCCAGCACTCACTACCACCAATTCAGAAGTATCCTCCCCCCCATCGTAAACAAAAGTCAGCAACCACCCATCATCCTCAGAAACAGCACCCCGACGCGGAACAAAAACTGCCTCACCGCCATATCGCCCCGCACCGAATTCGTGAGTTTCTGACTTGCCGGTGATCAAATCATACTTAATCAACCCATCGAATAGCGGAACCGGCATCGGAGCCTGTTTTCCAGCGTAACCGTATCGCGTCTTCCGCCCCACAAACTGCTCATTCATGCGCGGGAATTCCGCCGGCACATCATTGAGCATCTCCTCCCGCACAGTGCCGGTGTTCAAATTAAACCGCCACTGGTGCAGACGGGGGATATCCCCCTCCGGATCGCGATCCTTCTCTTCAGAAACAAAAACATTCGTCGAATTCATCCGACAGGCGACAAGCACCACCTCATCCCCCTCCTCCCAAGCATTAAGGGTATGCCAGACAAAGCACGCCCGACTTTCAAACCAGCGGATATTGCTATTATCCCCGTAACGCGGTACAATACCAAACCGGCTGGCACGCTCCCGCTCAAACATGAACACCGGCTCGCCCCGCCGTATCCGTTCGCCACTGAAAGTCAGCGGCAAATCCATAAAAATCGTATAATTTTCCGTGATGGCAAAATCGTGCATCATCACCCCCACCGGCAACTCAACCGGCACAGTCTGCAACAGCTCCCCCTCCGCTGAGACAACGCCATATTGCAGGTAAGGAGGCTCCACCGGCGAATAGCCAAAAAACATCATCTCCCCACTCCCCGGATCGACCTTAGGATGAGCCGTGAACGGAGAACCCAACTTGCCCCCATAAGTCTGCTCCCCAACCGTCTCCAAACTAGGCAATTTAATTGCGTGAGGCGCACCGGCTTCCCAGAGCGCCAGCAACTGGCCGGCGTGCCAAACCAAAGCCGTATTTGCCACATTCTTGCCCGGACCGTGCGGATTGTCCATCTGGGGGGGTTCCAACAGCCCCGTCCAGACCGCCTGACCGGCATCCCGCTCAATCTCAAAACCCCGCGTCCGCACATAGCGGTTGAGGTAAGAAGCTTTCCCATTGCTAATGCGCACCCCGTGCAGCATCCCATCCCCATCAAACCAGTGATACTGCCCAATGGGCGGAAACTGCGGATTCGGACCATTGCGCAAGAACATCCCAGACAAGTCACTGGGCAATTCGCCAATGACCTTCAACTCATCAGCTGCAATCTCAGAGCGCACCGGCGCAAAGTTGCCCTCCAGATAAGGATTTCCTGCCGCTGTAGCCATTTTCTCTGCTGTCATCGCAAGTTAAACTGTTATCAACACTACTCAGGTACTCCCAAAGCATAATAACGTTTTCCCCTGGATAGCTGCGACCCGTTGCGCCAGAACCCCTCTCGTCCTATCGATAGAGGTTGCGGCAATGTGCAGAGCGCTAAACTATCACTAGCTTCATCAAAACTGCATAACTTACCATTAACAATTACTTCACATTTACCTGACATGACCGGTCGCCGAGCCTTCTTGCAGCAGAGTGCCAGTTTATTTGGGCTTGTGGGACTGTCCCTCGCCGCCTGCAGCACTGCCGGCACCGGCAGCCCCAGCCAACCGCAGACAGCAACCACTATGAAACTGCACAGCACAGCATTTGACCCCAACAACCTAATTCCCGCCAAACACACCTGTGATGGCCAAGACATTTCCCCGCCCCTCAGCTGGGACGATCCGCCTGCCGGCGCAAAAAGCCTCGCCCTGATCTGCGACGATCCCGACGCCTCCAGAGGCAGCTTCATCCACTGGCTTGTTTACGATCTCCCCGCCCTAGCGCACCAACTGCCCGAGGGGGTCCCCAAACAGCCCAAACTCGCCACCGGCGGCGTCCAGGGGAAAAACGACTTTGGCAGCATCGGCTATGGAGGCCCTTGTCCCCCCACCGGCACCCACCGCTACGTTTTCAAACTCTACGCCCTAGACAAACAGCTCGGCTTGCAGCCTGGCGCAACAAAAGCTCAAGTCCTGAAAGCAATCGAAGGCCACAATCTAGGCACAGCCGAACTCATTGGACGCTACGCCCGATCGCGCTAGAAAGCCCACCCGCCTAATAAATTGCCTATTTTCCGGCTGATTCGTAATTTAAGTACCTCGCCCTGTTCTTTGTTTTATAAGCGTTCGCGAGGTTTTTACTCTCTTAAAAGTAAGAGTAATCAAGCAAAAAATATTCCCCCTCCCCGCAAGCGGGGATGGTGGGGCCCCCTCTGGGGATAAGGGGCTGGGGTTAGGGGGTGGGGTTCTTCCCTAACGCTGCAATTTAACAGCCGTGCCGGTGGCCGTAATCAGCAGCAAAGCCCCACTGCCGCCAAGACTGATCGTGCCGGTGTCAACCTCAATGCCAAGCACAGCATCCGCGCCCAGCCTGCGAGCGCGCTGCTCCAGTTCGGCGAGCGCGTCTCGGTGTCCGCGCTCAAACACCTGCTCATAGCTGCCGGTGCGCCCCCCGATAATATCCCGAATGCCGGCAAAAAAATCTCGCACAGCATTGCTGCCATAGACGACTTCAGCTGTTACAATCCCCAAATAAGCTTGAACGACCGCACCTTGAATGACATCCGTTGTTGTTAAAATCATACACTGCCCTCACGCACGCCCATCGCTTCGCACAGCTGCGGTTTCCAAACACAACTATTCCTGATTCAATATTGAGGCTAGAGTAGCACACACCAGTGACAGGAAGATAGCAGACCGTGCAAAAGCAGACTTTATTTGTACTCAGTTCCTTGCTGTTGGGAACAGTGGCAGCAACCCAGCAGCCAGGCGTTCGAGCTGAAACGCCCGTCGCTCAAACCAACAGCAACAGCCAGCAATTGAGGGACCTGTTGCGACAAGCCCGCCAGTTCGTGGACAGAGGCGACTTGTCCAGCGCCCTGGCAATTTACCAGCAAGCCGCCAGCTTGGACAGCAGAAATGCCCGGATTTTCTCTGGCATTGGCTACTTGCAAGCGCGTCAGGCCAACTACCAGGCTGCAGCGGACGCCTACCGGCAGGCGGTTGCCCTCGATCCGAAAAATGCAGATTTCCAGTACGCCTTGGGCTACAGTCTGGCCAATGCGGGAGACAATACCGGTGCCGCATTTGCCTACAGTCGCGCCGCCTCCCTCAACTCGAAAAACGTCAATGCCTATCTGGGGCTGGGCGTGGTGCTGTTGCGAGCCGGTGACTACAGCACAGCCCTGAATGCCTTCCAGCAAGTGATTGTCCTCGATCCCAAAAACTGGAAAGCCTATGAGTCGATGGGGTCAATACTGGTACAGCAGCAACGCTATCCGGAAGCGATTCAAATGCTGCAGCAAGCGGCCAAGCTCGCTCCCAGGCAAGCCAGCGTGCAGGTGAGTTTAGGCAGCGCCTTCCTGGCTCAGGGCAACCTGAGCGCGGCTCGCTTCGAGTTAGAGCGAGCCGCCCAGCTCGACCCCAGGAATGCCGAGATTTACTTCCAAATTGGCCAAATTTTCCAGAACCAGAAGGACTTTGAGCGTGCTGTAGGCGCTTATCAGCAAGCCCTCTCCCTCAACTCCCAGTTGGTGGAAGCCCAGGCGGCGATTGGCGCGATTCGGCTGCAGCAACAGGACTTCCTGCAGGCGATAGTGGTTTATCAGGAAGTGATTCGCATCTCCCCCCAAAATGCCGCAGCTTACTATAACCTCGGTCTGGCTTACAAAGGCCGGCAGAGCCTGCCAGAAGCAATCTCCGCCTTTGAGCGAGCCCGCACCCTCTACCAGCAGCAGGGCAATTCTGAATGGGTGCAGAAAGTCGATGAGGCGCTGCGGGCGCTGCAGCGGTGAGATGTTTTCTGTTTGATTCCTTTTCCTTAAATTCCGAGTCTCGCGCCTCTCTCCCCCCTGCTAAAACCCTCTGTGTCAGGGGTAAGGTCGGGGTAAACCCGCCGGGTGGGGGGAGAGTTGCCTCTGGCCGGCTTAAAGAAATCATATGGGCGCAGTTGAAGATATAGCGGTTTTCACTTGGATAAAGTACATGCCAGAAACCCGGTTTCTTTAAGAAACCGGGTTTCTGGGCACCTCACCTCGGATGAAAACCGCTATAAATGGCGCAAGAACTCTAAACTCTAATCAGCCAGAGGCTGCTGAGCAATTTTATTGAGGCCCACCGATTGCAGCAGGCTCGCCCAGTCCGCAGCCAGCGCGGAATTGCCCGGATCTGCCCGGCGGGCAGAAGCGAGGGCGCTGAGAGTGTCCTGCCAAAGGCCGGCGGATGCGTAAAGGGCGGCGCGATCTCGCGGTGAGCTTTTTTGTAAATTGCCCGCCAGTGCCGGGTTCGGTTCAACCCGCTGCACCCACCCTTCTACAAGCTGGTCGTCCTCCGGAATGTCAGCATTGCAACTGATGGAAAATTCCCAGCGGTAATCTTTGCCAACCTCTAGCGGTGGCAGCCCTGCCGCATCGGGCAGACTGATGCTAATCACACCGGGTTTACCGGCAGTATTGAAAGTTGTCTTGTAAATCGACTGGTCGTTTTTATCGAGCAACTCAAACTGCACCGTTTGCGGGGCAGTCGCGGGAATGTAGAAAAAGAAACTGGGATAGGGGGATAGGGTTTGCCCCAAGTTGGTGTCTGGCATCAAAGCCATCAGCGGCTCTTTGCACACCGTCACCGGCCCGCGAGTTCCCGCCCCTTCCCGCCGGCCAGGCAGCCCTCGTGCCGGTGCCTTAAACCCCAGACTTTCTGCTCCCAGAACGCCGGCTGGTGTTCCTGATGCCGGCACCCGCGCTGGTGGCGTCAGCTGCGCCAGCGCCCCTGTCGGAAAGCCAGAACCCCACAGACTCAAGCTAGAAGCGAGAGCTGATATTATAATACAAAGGCTAGATTTTGTCAAGCGCATGCTAGATTTTAGATTTGAGATTTTAGAGTTGAGATTTTAGTTTTTAGTTGGCAAGACTTCCGCAGCATCTTGACCTGTAATATCAAGTCCTGTTACATATCCATAATATCTCTCAGTCAGAGCAATGGTCTCGCTGGAATTGCGGAAAATCTTCCCCAAGCCCTATCCCCCATACCCGGTGCTTTAGGGACGCCACCCCCCATTAAATTTAGGGCTATCCGAAAGAATGGTATTTACAAAACACGCCTCCAGACAGGTTTTGTATATATGCGTTCTTCCGGAACTCAGAAATGTTTACAAATTGTGCACAAAATAGCCCCAACAGTTGGGCCAGACCATCGCCGATGCCCAGGGGATAGGTGTTAGAGGTTAGGGGTTAGGTGTGAGGGGAAAGCCATCGCCCCCCGCCCCCATCGCCCCCCGCTCAGCCCTCAGTCTTGCTGCGAGTCCGCCACGCCACTACCCGATAGACATCGACCGTTTGATGCTTGCCCTTGAGGGCCAGCGGGCCCCAGGGCTCCACCAGAAATTGATCCTCCAGGTAAACCAGAGTTTCTTTGGCGATCAGCACCCGGCAAATGCTGGACTGGCGGTCTTTCTCGCAACTTTCCAGACGGGAGGCAATATTGACGCTATCCCCAATAATGCCGTATTCCAGGCGCTCAGAGCCGCCCAAACTGCCGGCGACAACTGGGCCGGTGAAAATCCCCACCCGCATCTGGACCACCGGCAGCCCCCGCCGCTTCCAGTCCTGATTGAGCTGCCCGAGGCGCTCGCCAAAAGCCAGACCGCAAGCCACCGCATGGCGGGCGTCCGAGGCGATTTCCGCCTCTGTGGTGCGAGCCACCGGCACCCCAAACACCGCCATAATGCCATCGCCGGTAAATTTGTTGATAATGCCGCGATGCGCCGCCACTTCGTGCGTGAGGGCAGAAAGATATTCGTTGAGCCACTCCATCAGCCGTTCCGGAGGCAGCTGTTCGGAGATGGTGCTGAAGTCTTTGAGATCCGTGAACAGCATCGTGGCGGTCAGCTTCTGTCCGGGAAGTTTGCCTTCCTTGAGCAAGACAGAGCGGTTGTTCCACAGGGCGTCAGCAACTTCTGGGGAAGTGTTTTGCCCCAAAAGCTTCATGACAATTTGCTGCTGCAGCCCGGCTTGATACGCCCGGTAAGTCACCACCGAGGTAGCGGTGAGAGCCAGAGATAGAGCCGGTGCTGCCACCGGCACCCAAGTGGCGCGAGTGAACAGGTAGAAGCAGCTGCCCACAAGCACCCCGAGCACCGCAGCTGAGCTGAGCGCCAAAACCGCAGGATGCCGGCCCCACCAGCCGGCAGTGCCTCCCACAGCCGCCCACAGCGCCACCCACAGCAGCTCCGCCCATTCTGGCCAAAACCGGAACAGGGGGCGCTCGCCCAAAACAGCACTGAGGATTTGGCTGACGATCTGGGCGTGAACCAGCACCCCAGCCATTTTCGGCTCCTTGAGCTCAGCTGGACTGTAGGGAGTCAGGAAAAGGTCTCTGCGACTGGGCGCTGTGTACCCAATCAGGACAATCTTGTCTTTCACCCAGCTTGGATCGAGCCACCCATACAAAACCTGCCTTAGGGAAACAGTCCGCGCCACATGGCGAGGCGAGCGGTAATTGAGCAAAAGCTGGTAGCCGTTAGTATCAATCCTTTGATAGCCGCCAGAATTTTCCTCCAGCGGCAAAAACGCAGCCATTCCCCACTGGATAGAGTTAGGACTGTCAGGGCTGTTGTTGGGCTCGTGTCCTTTGCCCGCCAGATATTGCATCGCCAGCTGCATGGCAAAAGAAAATAGCGTCGTGTCTTCCGTCAGGTTGCCAAACAGCAAACTGCGACGGACCACCCCATCTGGATCTTGCAGGATGTCGTTAAAGCCAATGCGATCGACCGGCACATCTGGCGGCGGCGGCACGTCCAGCGTCCCCGTACCGGACGTCCCCATTTTTGTTATCGCAATCGTATTCGGTTTTTGCAGCTGAGCCTTCAGTGCGGGTGCGCCTTTCCCTTGCGAGATATCGCGAAACACATCTAAGCCAATCACAGCCGGCTGGGGAAGCTGCAATTTCTCCAACAGCTGCGCCACCACCTGATCGGAAAGCGTTGATTGCTGTAACGCCTGGATGTCTTCCTCTGTGATGCCCACCACCAGCAGACGGGGATCGGGCCCCTCATCCGCCCTTCGCAGCACCATCTGGTCATAAGCCATCAGTTCCAAGCGCTGCAGCCCACCCAGATGCCGCACAGCCAGAAGCGACACGCTGCAAGCAACAGATGCGAGCGCCACTATGCCCGCACCAGTTAAGTCTGGCCGTTTCTCGCGAAGCCGGCGTAATAACTTAGCAATCACGGATGACCTTGAACTCGGAGCGGTCAGTGAATAGCGCAACATCGGTCTACTGATGCTGATAGAAGTTTTTGTGCTTGCCGTCCAATCAGCCCCACTGTTGCTAGCCCTTTGAGCGCGATGTTCCCAGGACAGACTTGATGAAGACGAGTCTGTCCGCTATTTTTCGGCAAATCCTCAATCTCTGTTCCTAGACTAAGACATTTTTCGCTCGCCGTCGAGGGGTCTGGCATTTCGGGGGTCTGACCCCTTGCCCCTTGCCTTGGGAAAGGGGGGGAGAACTTTTCTCCCCTGTTCCCTGTTCCTTGTTCCTTCTTGCTTCCGAGCGGGAGAGCTGACGAAAATATAGGGGTTTTAGCAAGTGCGCGGGCCCGTCGGCATCAGGGGCTTTCCGGCCCTATGGGCCCTACTGGAATGAAAAAACCTGCCCTTCAAGGACGCCCCTCCCACTCCCCAAATCCAAACCGCTACAAAGCACAATCTTTCCCAGAGCCGTCACGCGCTTTCGGAGAGTCTATTGTGGTTTGAGGTAATTTGTGAATTATATCATTTTTTGGGTTGGCAAGCAACATCCCTGCCATCTGCCCTGACGCCGCTGACAGTGGGATGCCCAGAAATGCTGAAATGGTGTGGGGGCCGGTTTAGCCCACTTTGCCGCAGGGTAACATATATTTTGGGCGAACCCGCCCCTAGAATGCAATAGCGCATCAGGGAAAGGCCACCGCCCGATTTCCGGGGGCCGGTGGCCGGTCAGCTGAACAGCTGCTCCCGGAGCGCCGGCAATGGCCACCGCCGGCACTTCAACCGCCGGTGCCGGCGGTCACAGCCTTGTGAGAGAGAAATCTTCCTCGCCCAGGGAGCCCACTTGCCGGCACCGCTGCGGAGCTTCCCGAACAGCGCACGCTCACAGGCATTGGGGCACCGGCGCTCTCGCCGGTGCGGCATCTGAATTCGCCCCGACATCTGTCCGGCGATGTCGGGGCAGAAAACTTATGCCTGCCACCTGCCGTGGGACGGATATATTTCTGCTAGATTATCTTTAGAATCAACCGGCATCCGTTGAGCTGCCCCATATCATCCGCGTAAAATCCAGGGGAGGAATCAGAGGCGGTATCGCTCACGTTAAATGTCCATCCCTCCCCAGCTGCCATCAAGTTAGAGGAGCTAGCAATATGCTTAACACCGACGGTAGTTTTAGTGCCAGTCTCTACGAGATGTGGCATGAAATTACCATAAAGACAGCCAAATTAATGGGGGCTGACCGCGCGACTATTTTTTTAATAGATGAACAAAAGAACGAACTCTGTTCAATTGCTTCCAGTGGTGATGGCGGAGTCTTAGAAATAAGGATTCCCGCAAATCAGGGGATTGCCGGTGAGGTGGCAGCACTCAAGAAAAGCGTCAATCTTCCCAGGGATTGCAATGAAAGTCTTGGCTTAGCTATGCGAGATATGGATCGCAAAACCGGATACTGCACCCATTCTCTACTGGCACTGCCCCTGTTTAATGAGAGAGGCAAGCTGATTGCAGCTGTCCAACTTCTCAACAAGCTGAAGAGCCCTGACAAACCGTCAGCGCCCCTGTCTGAAAGAGTTGACCCATCAGGATTTACGCGAGCCGACGAAGCGCGGTTTGCCGAATTTGCCCCTCTGCTCCTGCCGGTTCTGGAACGGTGCCTCAAGGAGATATTAGCTGCCGGTGCGCCGGCAACTTCTCGGGAGACTTCCCCCTCTGAATTTCGGCAGGCAACCGCAGAAAAGGGAGAAAGGTCTAGTGAAAGCGCCCCGCCGGCTTCCCACAGCATACAGGCTTTCAATGAAAACTTTGAAATCCTCAATGTTATCTTTGACAGGGGGCTGGAGGCCACGCTGCAGGAGATGTTGCGGGCTGCCAGCCAAAAAGCGGGAGAATTGCTCAATGCCGACCGGACGAGGATTTTTATTTTTGATGAGGCCAGCAGTGAGCTGTGGGCGGTGGCGGACGGTGCGGAGGGAGCTTTGGAAAGTGGCATTCCTGCGGGGAAAGGGATCGTGGGGGAGGTGGCAGCGACAAAGAGAGCGGTGAATATACCGCTGGATTTTTTTGACGATCCGCGCTCGGCAGATGCTAAGAAATTTTACCAGAAAACCGGATACCGCACCTACACGGCGCTGGCAGTGCCGGTGCAGAGTCAGGGGGGAGATTTAGTTGCGGTCGTCCTGTTCCTCAACAAGTTGAAAAAAGACCGCCTGGCAAGCGCTACCCTAGCGGAGAGAATTGATACAAAGAGCTTTACGGAGGCGGATAAAGCGCTTTTCGAGCGAGAAGTCCCGCAGATTCGCCTGATTCTGGAAAGATGCCGGCTGCTTTACGCAGCAGCCCAGAAACAGCGCTCAGCTACAGCGCTGATGGAAGCCACGCGCTCTCTGGCACAGAGCAGTTTGGATTTAGACGCAACTCTCCAACGGGTGATGGGGCAGGCGTTGGGGCTGGCGAACGCAGATCGCTGCACCCTGTGGGTTTTAGACCGGGAGCGCGACGAGCTGTGGACAAAAATCCCCCTAGCCGGTATTTTAAAAGAAATTCGCCTGCCGGTGGGGGTGGGTTTTGTTGGGCGAGTCGCGGCAACCGGCGAGCCGGTTAATATTCCTTTTGACCTGTACGACTGTCCCGATACGGAGACGGTGAAAAAAATGGACCGTGATGTGGGCGGCTATCGCAGCTGCAGCATGCTGTGCGTGCCGGTGATCAACCCCGATGGGGAGCTGATTGCTGTCACCCAATTAATCAACAAGACAAAACAGGGCGAGAGCTCCATTTACGATCCCGATGACTGGCCAAATGCTCCCAGTTGCTGGCAGGCGAGCTTTAATCACTCCGATCTGGAATTGATGCGGGCATTTAATATTCAAGCCGGCTGGCTGCTGGAAAAAGCCCAGCAGTTTGCAGCGATTGAGCAACACGAACAGATAGAGCGGGATATCCTTCGCTGTCTGTCCTATGGGGTAATTTCTGCGGATAAAGAAGGCCACATCCTTACTGTCAATGAAAGTGCGCAGCAGCTGATGGGCTACAGCGACGCCGACTGGCTGAAGGGGCGCTCGATTTGCGACCTGATTCAAATTCAGGACGCCGACTTGCCTGAATGCCTGCAAGCGGCAGTCGATGCCAAGGAGGAAAAAGACCGCAAGCAATTCTATCCGGAGCAAACTTTAATCCCTGTCGGAGGCGAACAGCGACAGATTAACCTGTCGATTAATGCTATTGCGGATGCCGGTGACGCTACCCAGATCAAAGGCGTCGTGCTGGTTCTGGATGAAATTGGCGAGCGGAAACTTTTCCGGCGTTTCGTGAGTAACTCCATCACCCAGGAGGTGGGTTCCCAGGTGCGCGAGCGTGGGCGCAGCCGGTTGGGCGGCGAGCGCAAGGAAGTCTCGGTGCTGTTCTCCGGAATTCGCAGCTTCACCAGCTTGCTGGAAAACCTGGAGGATCAGGAGGTGCTGCTGCTGCTCAAAGAATATTTTCAGTCGATGACGGAGGCGGTTTTCAAGTACGGAGGCGTAATCGAGAAGTATATTGGCGACGCGATTATGGCGGTCTTTGGCGCGCCGGTGCTCCTGGAAGAGCACGCTTGGCGTGCGGTGCAAACGGCGGTGGAAATGCGCCGCCGGCTGGTGGAATTAAATGTCCGCCGCGTCGAAGATGGCAAACCCGCGATCCGCATTGGCATTGGCATCAACTCGGACACTGTACTCACCGGCAATATTGGCTCCTCTCAGCGCCTGGAATTGACCACGATTGGCGATGGCGTCAATCTCGGCGCTTACCTGGAACGGGTGAGCAAGCAATATGGCTGCGATATCATTATCAGCGACACGACCTACCAGCCCTGCGCTGACCGGGTGTGGGCCAGGGAACTGGACTTGATTGGCGTCAAGGGGAAACACCACCCGGTGGCTATCTACCAGCTCGTGGCCCTCCGTTCCGAGGAGATTCCAGAAGAGAAGCGAATGGCGATCGAGCTGTACTCCCAAGGGCGCGAACACTACCGCAATCGCCAGTTTGCCGAAGCTGCTGCTGCCTTTGGCCAAGTTCTGGAAATCTCCAGCTGGGACAAACCCGCCGCCATCCAGCAGGAGCGCTGCCAGCACTGGCTGCAAGAACCGCCCCCCGAAAACTGGGACGGTATCTGGTCTTTTGCCGAACTCTAGCGGGCTCATCCCGTTAAAGTAAATGTCTGTGGTGCTGGGGTGCTAACCTAAGTGGCTACTGCTATAGCAGTAGGCAGTCAGTTTAGCACCTCGGAGGGAAGGCGTTGGTACGGCTTCGCCCTAGCCTCAAGGTTTCTGGGATCGGAGGGAACGCCTGTCCTACGTCCTTATCTAAGTGGCTACTGCTATATCCCTCTTCTGTCACTTTCAGGCAATTCGACGAATTTGCGCCATTTCAGGCAACGGCAGAAGGACGCTATCGCGTCCCGCTTGCGCTTAGGCCAAACCCGCTTCGGCTTGGGTTTTAAGATTCTAGTTCTTCTCTTAAGTCCAAGGGAGGCGGACTTCGTTTGATGAGCCGCGATTTCAAGAAGCTGTTGGCGCTCTCGGTGAGGGGTTAGACCCTTATGCCGGTTTTTCCGGGTTCCTGGGCGGACATTGGTGCCACCGGCACTGCTGGTCAGTAAAGCCTCAAATGAGGCTGCGACTCGCTCTCTCACAAGGAATTCAGGGCTCTTCCCGGGTGGCGAGGGGTATAACCCCCCGTTAATTCGCCAACAGTCTCTTTCAATCGCCGGGAGCTTAAGTTGACACCGATGCCCCCCGTGGCCGCCCAGGGAGTGGCCGCCCACGGAGTGGCCGGCCTCCTGACACCGGCGCGGATCGGGCGACCGCCCTGTCATCCTTTCGGGACAGTCGCGGCGGGAGTTGCCCCTACCATCCCTGCCGCCGTGCAGTAGCGCTATAGACGCGCCGCGCCTGCGGTCGATGGCCCAAAAGACAGGTGTTCTAGCGGCAAGAGCTGATTGACAAGAGTCTTTTTTAAGAGATTCCCCCTTGACACCGGCACCTTTTGGGTGTTATGCAGCAGTGTGCCGGCTGGCATGGCGGGCGGCTATAGAAATTTTTAATAATTTGGCTTAAGAATGATTTAATTTTTTAATGATTCCGCCCTCAGGCGTGCTAAAAACGCTCCCTCAGGGGGTGCGGAGGGGGTGCCGGTGCGGGGCATCTTTCTAAGTTACGGCTGTTTAATCATAACAAATCCCGGGGCTTCAGGCGAGCCTCGGCAAATATTATAAATACTAATCAAAAAGAGAAATCATTAAAATCCCAGGGTCAGAGGGGAGAGCGCAGAAGTTTGACAGCCAAAAAAAACTCGACTACAGTAAAAACAAGTACAGCCGCTCCGACAGGTGTGACGGAGAGATTCGTGCTACGA
>NZ_KB235948.1:3878309-3880483 GCF_000332335.1 Kamptonema formosum PCC 10802
CGAGCCGGTTGTGTTTCTCAGAGGGAGCAATTTCCTGAACGACTTCGGCGGTACCGGCAGCAATTTTACAGACTTGACTGCCAAATTTTACGTTGGGAATAGGGTTTATGAAGGTGAGGTGCTGCCTGAATCCGGGAAAGAGCTAGAAGACAACCGGTATGAAGTCGCGGTTAAGGTGCCCTATACTGTACCCCTCGGCGAATCCCGAATTGTTTTATCGCGCCAGCAGAAAGAGCAGCTGGGTCCGGGTCAGCAAGATTACGAAATTGTCGAACTGGACAGCGAAGAAGATATTCGGCTAGCGCCTAACTGTGTTGAGCTAGCGCTGGTGGCGCAGCAGTCTGAGGATGTAATTAGTGTTATAAATGGCAAGCAGTTGGGGACTGCCGGTAATAGCAGTGATTTGCTAACAGCTCGCATTCCGGTGGGGACTGCTGACCGGCAGGATGGTCCGGCGGAATTGGCGGCGGTTGCTAGTGCGACGAGAGCTTATGTGCCTCTGGAACAGTCTGGTCGCGTGGCGGTGGCAGATTTGATGGCACTGCGCCAAGTGGATACTAATCCGGAAACGCCAGAAGTAGAGCCTATTGATTTGCCTGCCGGTGCGAAACCGCGAACAATTGCTATTGATCCATCAGAGGAGTTCGCCTATATTGCTGACGGTGCCAGCGGCAGTATTTACGTCCTGGATATTGACCCGTTCTCGGAAACTTATCATCAGGTAGTCGGCAAGATTTCGGTCAGCCCTGCGCCTTCGGGGCTGCGCCAGATTGCTATTAGCAGCGACGGACGCCGGCTGTTCGCTACAGCGCTTAGCGGTTACATTTTTGTCATCAATATTGACCCGAATGACCGGCCCACCGATTTGAATCAAAATGCCCGCAAGTGGCGCGAACAAATAGGAGCCATCTCGATGTTATCGGGAACCGAGGGAATTGCCCCTACTTCCAACCCGCTGCAGATGGCTTTTACCAACCGGCTTAGAGACAATCAGGGCTTTGGGGTGCTGGAAATTACGAATGATGACCCTCTGAATTTTGCCGCGTTCGCTCGCTACGCATCGTTAAGTTTGGGGGATTTTGGGGATTACTTTGATGTCAACAGAGCGGTGGCGGTAACTGTAACGCGGGATGGGCGGTATGCGTTTGTCGCGGCGATTAATGACAGCCCTCAAACAAACGTGGAAAGCGTTGATGGGCCGAGGGCCGGCAGTAATATTGGGATTATTAAAGATCCGCTCGGCCCCGCACCGCAATTGGTGGCGGCCACCCGGCCCATTCCGAAGGGACTCACCACTGACTTGGTGCTTTCAAGTGATGAAAAATACCTGACGGTTTCTTATCCAGGGCTGCAATTGCAGTCTTCTTCTCCTGAGCAAAAGGGCGCTAGTTTTATTTATGATGTTGAGGAGATTATAAAGGCTGTTGAGAATCCGGGCAATTACTGGCTGGATAGCTACAGCAGGGGGGCAGGTAGCATTGCTTTTAATGCGAGCAGTAAGCGTGCGGCACTGAGAGATTTGCTTTTCGTGCCGGTGGATGACATCAATCCGGATATTAGTGTGGCTGCGGATTACGAGATTATCGGGGGGAACTGGGTGAATCAGTTCACTTTTGGTGTGCCGCAGGATAGCAATCGCGCTCCTATTGGGATGGTGAGTCCTAAGGGTTTGACTGTAGCGTCAGCGAGAGACTGGGTGGATTTGGTGAGTCCGGGTGCCGGTGGCAGTACAGATGACCTCACTCCTACGTTTGAGTGGAAGTTTAAAGATGACAGTATTCAGTGCGGTCTTCCCAATCTGTCTCCTCAAGATATTAGTGAGGTGAATTTGTATGTGAGCGTGTTTCCCAAAGGCCAGGGATTGTTGCCGAAGGACAGGTGGGAGGGATTGGGGAATGTGACACCGGAACGGGATTACAATCCCAACCGCGTCCTCACGGCTAAGTGGAAGAATGGTGCGTGGACTTGGAATGGGGGCAGTACCAGTGGTGACTTTGATGAGTTTACGCTTCCTGATGAGCGGATATTGACTGCCGGTCAGACTTACCACTGGGCTGTGGAAGCTATGACGGCTCAAGGAGACAGAAAAATTGTCACGGATAAGTTTAAAACTTTGCTTCCTCAACCGGCTGCTGGGAGCAATACGTTCAGTAGCGTGACTGTGTTGACTCGCG
>NZ_KB235948.1:3880583-3882447 GCF_000332335.1 Kamptonema formosum PCC 10802
AATGATTCCGCCCTCAGGCGTGCTAAAAACGCTCCCTCAGGGGGTGCGGAGGGGGTGCCGGTGCGGGGCATCTTTCTAAGTTACGGCTGTTTAATCATAACAAATCCCGGGGCTTCAGGCGAGCCTCGGCAAATATTATAAATACTAATCAAAAAGATAACTCATTAAAATCTCAGTGTCAGAGGGGGAGAGCGCAGAAGTTTGACAGCAAAAAAAAAACTCGCTACAGTAAAAAACAAGTCAGCCGCTCCAGACAGGTGTGACGGACAGATTCGTGCTACGAGGGTTGATGGTGTGCAGTTTACAGGTGAGGTGAGTGATGTCCGACTTCAACATTGGCTCGTTAGACAGCAGCTCCACATATGTCGGCAATGTCTTGAGCGCCGACCCAACAGACATTTACCGGCTTACTCTAGACGCACCGGGCAGTTTCAGTCTGTCTCTGGGCGAATTGAGCGGCGATGTGGATATGAAATTGCTGGACAGCACCGGCTCTGTACTGCGCACATCATCTAATAGTGGAACAAGTCCAGAAGTGATTAATGCCGATGCGTTAATTGCGGGGGACTACTCGATTGAAATCTCTCGGGTAAGCGGCGACGTATATGCTGGAAGTGAGTCCCAAAACCAACACTGACCCGCTCACAGGTCAGTCACTATCCCCTAGCAATAATAACCCCTTTGAGTCGGGAGTGTTTAAAGTAGGCCCAACAGGTAAAGTCGATATAAGTTATCTGTTTGATGGCGGCTTCTATGAGGGAGAGGTAGGCATCTTTAACCTAAAGGGCATGTCGGCTTTCCTGAACGATTACAGTGCCTTTGCCAAAGAAGCCGCGCGGCGGGCGCTGAGTAATTCTTCTGAGGGGCATGCCGTCATCTCTGACTTCACAGAAGGGGCTAAGTTGGCCGGGGTTTTGGGGGCTGAGCCGCAAAATTGGAACAAGGGGACATACCCGGGCGTCAAGACAGTATATATGAATCCGGGGGATGAGTTTGGGATTATCTTAGCCCCCCGGAATAAGATACAGGATGTCTTTAACAATCCGGCACTCACCGGCACGCGACGCCCCCTGTTTTCATTAGCGACAGCTGACCCCAGGGATGCTTTCAATTCTGGGCAGATAGCTGATGTCACCGGCACTGGTTACGCTTTCGCTCTTGAAGATATGCAGGTGAATGCCGGTGCGGATAAGGATTACAACGATGTGATGTTCCAGATCGCCGGTGCGACTGGCACAGCCCCATCGCTAAATAATGTAATCGCACCATCCCTGGACTGGCGCGGGACAGCTTTGGGGGGACAAATTTTAGAGGAAATCAATTCAGCCGACACCGAACCGCCAGAAATTGCGGCATATCTAGAGAACGATACGGGTGAGGGCGCTGCAGATGGGATTACCTCTGACCCGGCGATTGCGGGTAGTGTTATTGATGTTAGCGGGATTTTCAGCTTGCGTGCCGGTTTTGAGGGGATGCCGGTGGAGAGTTTTACTGAGATTGCCAGCCGGCTCAACGAGGATGGAACGTTTTCATTAGACCGCAACGCTTTAGAGGAAATATTTGGCGGGGCGCTGTCAGAGGGAAGTCACACCCTTTATTTGCGGGCGATAGATGAATATGGCAATGTGTCGGGGTTTGAGGGGATTCGCTTCACCCTTGTGCCGGCGACCAATGATTCAGGCAGTCTGGACAGTGAAGTACAATTTAGTGTGGAACTCGCCCAACTCTATGGGCTAGATCCCTATCCCGATGCGATTTCTCTGCCGGTTGGGGGGACTCGGCAATTGTCGGTGAAAGTAAACGAATTGCCCAATTCGCCTGACTTAAATACTGATGAGTCGGGGACGCGATATGAGGTGAGTGA
>NZ_KB235948.1:3882547-3918619 GCF_000332335.1 Kamptonema formosum PCC 10802
TGGAACGTTTTCATTAGACCGCAACGCTTTAGAGGAAATATTTGGCGGGGCGCTGTCAGAGGGAAGTCACACCCTTTATTTGCGGGCGATAGATGAATATGGCAATGTGTCGGGGTTTGAGGGGATTCGCTTCACCCTTGTGCCGGCGACCAATGATTCAGGCAGTTTGGACAGTGAAGTACAATTTAGTGTGGAACTCGCCCAACTTTATGGGCTAGATCCTTATCCAGATGCGATTTCTCTGCCGGTTGGGGGGACTCGGCAATTGTCGGTGAAAGTAAACGAATTGCCCAATTCGCCTGACTTAAATACTGATGAGTCGGGGACGCGATATGAGGTGAGTGACCCCTCAGTTTTGAGTGTGAGTGAGGACGGTTTAGTTACTGCATTGAAGTCGGGGGACGCCACTGTAACGGTTAGCAACGGCTCAGCGGTGGAAGTGATTCCAATCCGTGCCGAAAATCCGCAACTCGGACCGGCAACTTTGGGAGCCGATGGGGGTGTGGTGCGAGCTTCTGATGGCTCAATGGTAATGGTGGCTCCTGGCGCTCTAGAGGAAAACACAACTGTCAGCTTGACTCCGCTGAGTCGGCAGGATTTATCGCTGCCTATTCCTGAGGGTTTGGGGTTTGCCGGTGCGTTCAATTTAGATGCTGGGGATGACCCGATGAAGGTGCCGGTTCAACTGGCAATTCCCGCACCGGCAGGTTTGCCGGAGGGAACTCAAGTCTTCTTCATGCGAGAAGGGGCACTGCCAGACGCTCAAGGCACTTGGAACCCAACTTGGCTGATAGAAGAAACGGGTGTGGTGTCTGGCGGAACTATCCGCACCTCTTCGCCACCGTGGAACGGTGTAAATACTTCGGGCAGATGGGTAATTAATTACTTTGTCCCTGGATATAACCCAACCGGTTTTAATCCATTCGCCCCCTCGTCGGCTGCTGCAGACGCCATCTCGATTGCTACTGACTTAAGCCTTCAAACCACCCATCTGGCAGCGCGACTTGGTTTTATCGGTATAATTGCAGCAACAACCACTCAATTTGTCGCGACAGCCTTACTCCTCGCGTACTTGGCTAAATATCTGCAATCCGACTCGCTGGAGGTGATCGCAATTCCTAAGGTCGGACTGCCGGTTTTTAACACAGCGGGTGTCGAGCTGAACCCAGAGGGGATTCCGTCCTTCAAGGCAGTTTTGAACGCACCGGCTCAGGAGGCAGATCCCCTGTCCCCACCGGCGCTTCAAGAAGCCGAGCTGAGATTTGAGAACAGCGAGCCGGTTGTGTTTCTCAGAGGGAGCAATTTCCTGAACGACTTCGGCGGTACCGGCAGCAATTTTACAGACTTGACTGCCAAATTTTACGTTGGGAATAGGGTTTATGAAGGTGAGGTGCTGCCTGAATCCGGGAAAGAGCTAGAAGACAACCGGTATGAAGTCGCGGTTAAGGTGCCCTATACTGTACCCCTCGGCGAATCCCGAATTGTTTTATCGCGCCAGCAGAAAGAGCAGCCCGGTCCGGGTCAGCAAGATTACGAAATTGTCGAACTGGACAGCGAAGAAGATATTCGGCTAGCGCCTAACTGTGTTGAGCTAGCGCTGGTGGCGCAGCAGTCTGAGGATGTAATTAGTGTTATAAATGGCAAGCAGTTGGGGACTGCCGGTAATAGCAGTGATTTGCTAACAGCTCGCATTCCGGTGGGGACTGCTGACCGGCAGGATGGTCCGGCGGAATTGGCGGCGGTTGCTAGTGCGACGAGAGCTTATGTGCCTCTGGAACAGTCTGGTCGCGTGGCGGTGGCAGATTTGATGGCGCTGCGCCAAGTGGATACTAATCCGGAAACGCCGGAGGTAGAGCCTATTGATTTGCCTGCCGGTGCGAAACCGCGAACAATTGCTATTGATCCATCAGAGGAGTTCGCCTATATTGCTGACGGTGCCAGCGGCAGTATTTACGTCCTGGATATTGACCCGTTCTCGGAAAATTATCATCAGGTAGTACATACGATTTCGGTCAGCCCTGCGCCTTCGGGGCTGCGCCAGATTGCTATTAGCAGCGACGGACGCCGGCTGTTCGCCACAGCGCTTAGCGGTTACATTTTTGTCATCAATATTGACCCGAATGACCGGCCCACAGATTTGAATCAGAATTCCCGCAAGTGGCGCGAACAGATAGGAGCCATCTCGATGTTATCGGGAACGGAGGGAATTGCCCCTACTTCCAATCCGCTGCAGATGGCTTTTACCAACCGGCTTAGAGACAATCAGGGCTTTGGGGTGCTGGAAATTACGAATGATGACCCCCTTAATTTTGCCGCGTTCGCTCGCTACGCATCGTTAAGTTTGGGGGATTTTGGGGATTACTTTGATGTCAACAGAGCGGTGGCGGTAACTGTAACGCGGGATGGGCGGTATGCGTTTGTCGCGGCGATTAATGACAGCCCTCAAACAAACGTGGAAAGCGTTGATGGGCCGAGGGCCGGCAGTAATATTGGGATTATTAAAGATCCGCTCGGCCCCGCACCGCAATTGGTGGCGGCCACCCGGCCCATTCCGAAGGGACTCACCACTGACTTGGTGCTTTCAAGTGATGAAAAATACCTGACGGTTTCTTATCCAGGGCTGCAATTGCAGTCTTCTTCTCCTGAGCAAAAGGGCGCTAGTTTTATTTATGATGTTGAGGAGATTATAAAGGCTGTTGAGAATCCGGGCAATTACTGGCTGGATAGCTACAGCAGGGGGGCAGGTAGCATTGCTTTTAATGCGAGCAGTAAGCGTGCGGCTGCGGCAAGGGATTTGCTTTTCGTGCCGGTGGATGACATCAATCCGGATATTAGTGTGGCTGCGGATTACGAGATTATCGGGGGGAACTGGGTGAATCAGTTCACTTTTGGTGTGCCGCAGGATAGCAATCGCGCTCCTATTGGGATGGTGAGTCCTAAGGGTTTGACTGTAGCGTCAGCGAGAGACTGGGTGGATTTGGTGAGTCCGGGTGCCGGTGGCAGTACAGATGACCTCACTCCTACGTTTGAGTGGAAGTTTAAAGATGACAGTATTCAGTGCGGTCTTCCCAATCTGTCTCCTCAAGATATTAGTGAGGTGAATTTGTATGTGAGCGTGTTTCCCAAAGGCCAGGGATTGTTGCCGAAGGACAGGTGGGAGGGATTGGGGAATGTGACACCGGAACGGGATTACAATCCCAACCGCGTCCTCACGGCTAAGTGGAAGAATGGTGCGTGGACTTGGAATGGGCAGTACCAGTGGGGACTTTGATGAGTTTACGCTTCCTGATGAGCGGATATTGACTGCCGGTCAGACTTACCACTGGGCTGTGGAAGCTATGACGGCTCAAGGAGACAGAAAAATTGTCACGGATAAGTTTAAAACTTTGCTTCCTCAACCGGCTGCTGGGAGCAATACGTTCAGTAGCGTGACTGTGTTGACTCGCGGGTTTGAACCTATCTCAGGATACAAGATTGACCAGCAATTCGAGGCAATGGCCAAGCATATTGTCTCAGACGGCGGTTCGATTGTCAGCTATAATTCCGAAACCGGCAAGTGGAATCCTATGCAAGGAAGTAAGAGCCCTAAACTCGGCAAACCCCTAGTGCTGATTCCGGGATGGGAGCACTCCCCTGCAGAAACCGCTTTAAATTCTGGGTTTGCTGAGGCGGCGGCGGATGCCTTTTTTGCCTCACTGGTGCAGCTGGATCAGTCCTTAGGAGGTAGTGTGGGAGAGGGGAGCGGCTCAGGGCTGAAGCTGTATAATAATGAAGGTGATTTGATTCGCACTATGGGCTCTCTATTTCAATCACCGCTACACTTTATTGGCTTCGGCCAGGGCGCTGTGATTAACAGTGAGATTGTTCAGCGCTTGGGTACGTTCTTTCCGAAAAAGGATTACTCTAATGCTTTTCCCGATTCCCAGATGACGACAGTTGACCCCCACGACTTCTTGCAGGAGTCTTTGTGGTCTCAAAGCGTTCGCGACCCGCAGGTGAAGGTTTGGGAAAATGTTACTTTTGCGGACAATTACTACCAGGATGTAATTCCGGCAACTGAACCGAAAACTTTCACATTTAATGGTCGGGAGATTGAGGGAGCGGATTTGAATGTATCTCTGGGGAACTGGGCTGGATTTACTGAAGTGGATGACAAAAAAGGTGGCAACCACAGGCAGGCTCTAGCTTGGTATGCGGGAACGGCGAACCTCAGCGGAAGTCAACTTCCGGCAAAGGATGGAGAGTATATCTACCGCCGGCTTGGGGATTTGGAGCCGGCTGACCGGACTCCCAACAGTGATAAGATTTGGTACACGCCCGATTACAGGGGATATCCCTTTATCCACGGCTCTCAAAATGCTCCTTGGGAGGGGATTGGCACGGGTTGGTTCCACTCAGTTTTAGGGGGCGGTAAGGACAAGCGCCGAGATCCGCTTCTTGGGATTCGCACTCCAGTAAGTGAGGACAATACCGCTGAAGCTAGAATGCGGGGCGACTTTGCGGTTCCGACTCTCTTTAATGGGAATTTTGACGCGATTAGCACTCTCCGCTCAAGTCAGAGCATTCCAGGCTGGTCTTTTTATAACGGTGGACAAGATGTGTCGCAAGCGTCTTTAGTTAACTGGACGAATATTCCCTCTCTGTCACAGCCTTTTCAAATTGGATGGGCACAACAACCAACAGCAGCCAATCCTAATGGAGTGCCTCTCCTTGGAACTTATTTGGGACAATTAGGTATTGCCCCAGACGATCCTAATTACAAAAACTATGCTTTGAGGCTCACTGTCGGCCAAGAAATTACACACAATCGTTTTGTTGTACCTGATTGGGGCGTATTGCGATTTGACCTCAACGTTCCTCAGCCCAATGGGGGCACACTAGAAGTCTGGATGAAAGCGGAAGAACCTGGGGCAAATTGGCAGCGTTTAAGCACTTTCACCAGTAATAGCACTGAGCAAAGGGCGGAGGAACTCTTCGGAGTAGATCTGCGACGAGGAGATGCTATTAATCAAATTGGAGTGGCAAGGTATCGAAATACTCGTATAGGAGTTGACACGATATTAGGCAGGCGGGGTTTTGAGACTTTTCACCTCAATGTGCCGCCAAATCTTCGAGGGAAGGTGGCAACCCTCAAATTTAGCTTGCAAGGAAGCACAAATGAAGTCTATTTAGATAATGTCTTTTTTCAGAGTTCCCATCTCAAGTTCGGCAATCCAGGCTTACTTATAGCAGAACCAATTACTGAAGGCGCTTCTGAAGTCAGGCAGTCAGCTAGAGTTGATGAAATCAATCAAGCCCACAATTACCTAATTGAAAGACCGCAGTACAGTTTGTCCTACAACAACGACAGAAAGATTCCTAATTGGGTGAGCTGGCAATTAAACCAAACACATCTCGGCCCCACTAGCAGATATGATAATCCTTTTAGGAGGGACTATACACTGCCCACTTCTTTTGGCAATCAACCTCTTGATGGGACTTATATTGGAAGGCGTTACGACAGAGGTCACATGGTTGCTTCGTCACATTGGACGAGTTCTGTCAAAGACAACATAGAAACTTTTATGCTGACCAACGTTTTGCCGCAGTTTGTAGATAACAATCGATACTTTAGTGGTATTCCCGATAGATCGTCTTTTGCCGCTGCGTGGTATAACCTGGAAGCAGAGTCTCGTGCTATGGTTACTAATCTTGGCTGGGAGCTTTATAACATTGCTGGCGGGATTGGAAACAACTGGAGCCCACAACGTGCGAGCAGAGCGACTGATTTCTATGCGAACGACTTTACAGATCCCAGCAATTTACAAACACTGGGTGTTCATATTCCTGAATGGACTTGGAAAATTATCTTAGGGTTGGAACCCGGTCAAGGCATAGAAGATGTAACAGTTGATACGCCAGTCATTGCTGTTATGACTCCCAACCGAGCAGAACCAGCGCAATTTTACCCTCCTCTAGGAACTCCGGATCAACAAGTACAACACCCACTTTATCCAGATCGCTTGATAGCTCGAAATGATTGGAGAAATTGGCGGAATTGGCAAGTTTCTATTGACCAAATTGAACAAGAAACAGGATTTGACTTTTTCTCCAATCTTCCTGATGAAATTGAAGAGAGTCTCGAACGGGATATTACTAACTTCCCTAATCTGGGATTGAGATCAGCGTAGGCTGACGCTCAACCAGCAACGCTCACCAATCGTGGTCGCAAAATTCAATCACAGTCCCGTCTTCCAGAGGAAGATTGCTGACTATAGTGCCTTCAAAATCGACGGTACTTATATTCTTGGCACCAGTAAAATTTGCTGTCCCCAATTGAGTTTGGGTTATTGCAGCACGCCTCAAGTCAGCACCACTCATATTCGTATCTATCAGCTCGACAGCTTGTAGGAAAGCTTCAGTTAAGTTAGCCCCACTCAAGTTAGTGCGAGTCAGGTTGCACTGAGCCAAGATAGCACGAGTCAGATTAGCATTACTCAAATCGGCATCCGTAAGATCGGCACCAGCCAAGTTGGAATTACTCAGGTCGGCTCCACTTAAGTTGATACCGCTCAAGTCCGCTCCCCTATAATTGTCATTCCAAGGGTCAGAGCCACTGATGTTAGCGTCCCTGAGATTGACCCCGGCAAAATTCCTCTCTCCTGCCGCGTACCGTCTTCGCAATTCCTCGCCGTCCATAATTCTCCTCTAGAATCCGTTTACATTCTCGATTACAATATTAACTTTTCCAATCAAACGAGCGCCGTAGGCTGAGGCTCAACCAGCAACCGTCACCAATCGTGGTCACAAAATTCAATCACAGTTCCGTCTTCCAGAGTAAGATTGTGGACTATAGTCCCTTCAAAATTGACGGTACTTATATTCTTGGCACCAGCAAGATTGGTTTTCCCCAATCGAGTCTGGCTTATTTCAGCACGAAACAGGTCAGCACCACTCATGTTGGTATCCATCAGCTCGACAGCTTGTAGGAAAGCTTCAGTTAAGTTAGCCCCACTTAAGTTAGTGCGAGTCAGGTTGCACTGAGCCAAGATAGCATGAGTTAGATTAGCATTACTCAAATCGGCATCCGTAAGATCGGCACCGGCAAAGTTGGAATTACTCAGGTCGGCTCCACTTAAATTGATACCGCTCAAGTCCGCTCCCCTATAATTGTCATTCCAAGGATCAGAGCCACTGATGTTAGCGCCCCTGAGATTGACCCCGGCAAAATTCCTCTCCCCCGCCGCGTACCGTCTTCGCAATTCCTCGCCGTCCATAATTCTTCTCTCGAATTCGCTTACACCTTCAATAATAGCGCAATCGCCTCTCTGAGCGCCTGGGTAACTAGCGCGGCTGTTCCCCGCGACGCGATTGCAACCCCAACCGGCTGAACAGTCAACCCCCAACTCCCCACCATGCCGGCAGGCATCTCATACCTTTCCGAGCAACTCCTACCGCCATATAGTCCTTTTTACTAACTCGTATAAATTCTCCCATCTGGAAGAATGGTTTCTGAAAAAATCACGCCTGCCGTTGCAAGCCGGTTGAGAGTTTCATCGCTTAAATTTGTCTCCCAAATGTCTGCCCCAATCAAATCCGCATGGCTCAGGTTAACATTTACCATTTCTACAGTCATTTCGCTTCCTTTGAGAGCGGCGTGACTGAAATCGGCACGATGTAGCCTAGTTTCTTGTAGAACAGCTCCCTTTAGATTGGCAAAAACAAAGTTTGTATCTTCTAAGAAACACGCATAGAAACAAGAGCCTTTTAATTGGGCAAGTTGCAGATTTACTTTTTGCAAACGTACCTCGAAATAAGCCCCATTCAATTTGGCTTGGTAGAAGTTAGTTTCTAGAAAATCTTCTCCCCCCAAGTGAGCCCCACATAAGTTAGCACCGGCAAAATTCGTTCTCTGGAAGCTTCCCCCAAGTACGGCCCCTTTCAAACTGGCTTTTTCAAGATTAGCATCGTTTAAACTGACCCCACCTAGTTGGGCTCCATCTAACGAGGCCATACGCAGGTCAGACCCATCCAATCTGGCTCCATCAAGATTGGCTCCTTTCAATTTAGCGTCTCTCAAGTAGACTCCCTCCAAATTTGCATTGCGCAAATTGACTCCCGTAAAATCGCGCTCGCCGGCTGCGTACCGGTCAATTAACTCTCCTACTGCCATTCTTTCCATGTTTTTCCTCCGAGAGAGAAGCTTTACTGTCTATTCTAGCACCCTATTTTGCAGGAGTCAACCTCAACCTTGGCCCGTGCCTGAGCTTCTTGGAAATGTCCCCTTATTTTATACCGTGGGAGAGTGACCAGTATATATTCTTCCATCTGGCAGAGTGGTGCCGGCGAAAATTACTCCTTCACTTTGCAGCCGCTGGATTGCTAACTCTTCCTTTACATTGGCTCCCAAAATTCCTGTGACTCCTAGCAACCGGGCGTAGCTTAGGTTAACATCTCTCATGTAAGCCTGTAAGTAGGCACCGCTCAGATTAGCATTAGTAAGATCGACCCGGTTCAGCACAACCCCATCTGATTGGCCCTTTCCAGAAACTAGGTTTCCCCAAGAAACCTGGTTTCTCGATCTTCCGTTTAGCAAACTCAACCCGATATAAGCCGTGTCAGCCGGCTCTTAAACTCCCATATCCAAATAAAAAAAACTGCACTTACAAGTGCAGCTCTCTCAAAAGTCCTAGGAAGAAAATCTCTAGTATATAATAGCTAGTAATCAAAGCACGCCCTGCCAAAGCTTGGCCAATCCCTCAATCCTGAGAGCGACTTGACGTGCAGCCCTAAGTTGGCCATCGCACTGATAGGATGAATCATTTGTAAAAAAAATTAATAATTCTTAATTTAACCGGCCCTCAATCCAAAATCTGCAGCCAGCCCCGGCGAACGGCGTGGAGCAGGCGGTCGATGGCGGCCCTATCCTCTTCGCTGAGCCCACTGTTTAAGAGTGCGGACCTCAGGTAGAGCCGGTCTCTGAAAGTGAGGCGGCCAGAATTCCAGGCTTGACCAAAAACTTCGGCGATGGTGGGCTGGGGGAAAAGAGCTTGAGCTGGCATGGCGGTAGATTGAACTCGATGTTTCTAATATCACCTATCTCCCTCGATATTTCTGTGATTTAACCCTTGGATGGCGTGTGATAATAACCTGATGAATAAGTGATCTATATTAGTGAGGGAATGTGACGATATAGTTCTCTGTAAGTGATGCGGGTCACAGAATCGATGCGCCCCAGCAGCGGCTTCTGGCTCAAGCCTTTTCCTGTACAGTCCAGCGGCTGGCTCAGTTTGCGCAAGCCCGCTCTGACGAGCTGTCTGGCTGTTGCGCCGGCTGGCCGGCCATCTTCTCAGCTTTCTCCTTAATGGATTTGAGGGCCATCCGCACGACCCAGGAAGAAAGGCGAGGGTTGCTCTCTATCTCGGCGATTAGTATCTCTAAATCGCTAAGAAGGCTTTTCATCTCCTTACTCGTATCCGTTTGCATGGCTGTTGGGCGGGAAACGCACTTTGACGAGTTAACAAGGGCGCATGAGAATCTCTACGGTGAGAGCGGCATCTTCTTGCAAGGGGTCTGAAGAGGGTGCCGGTGCGACCTTAACCATCTTCAGATCCGGCAGCTCGATCGCAGACCAACTCTCAGGTGCGAGAACCAGATTAAGTTGCGGATTGGGGAAGCTAAGTTCAGATTTCATTTTTCTGTTTCTCCAACTCTATATTTCAAATTTAGAAGCCAAGACCGGCTCGCCGGAACCGAGCTGTGTCAATATTTCAAGCGCCTGCCCGCACAAACCCAAGAGGCTCACTCCCGATTGCTATCCAAGGGCGTAACCCTTGCGGCACCGGCACCCCCGCATTCCCGGAGTTAGAAGCAGTGGCATTTGATTCGCATTCCGCCCCCTTAACTGTCACAGCTGTTTCCGGATTCTCCGACACACTCTAGAAATGCCTGCTGTACCGGTTTCTGGCTGGCGGGCGCAGAACCCGGAAACCAGAGCCAGAAAAACTGCCGCCCACACCGGAAGCCGGGTGTGTGAGGGTGGAATGCCTCAAGAGCCAGAAAAACCTGCCCTTCAAAGGAAATGAACGAGAGTGAGGGCTTCTGTGCTATTTAGATTTACTGAGATTTCTCCTAAACCACAGGACAGCAGGCCGCTAGATCAATGCCGGCCAAGAACTGTCATCTCCAAGAGAAATGTATAGAATTTAGACATAAAGGTGAGTATTGGATAAGCGGCAAAAGAGCAGGGTGTGTCGCGCGAAACTCTGTGCCGGTGGGATAGCACCGGAAAATTACCGTGTTCGCGCACCCCCAAAGGGCATCGCCGTTACGATTTGGCTCAGCTGCACGGAATCATGCCCCGCACCCCACCCACCCTTTCCTTTGCGAGTCACCCTAGCCTACGCCCGCGTCTCAAGTCCGGAAGGGCGCAGCCAGGTGGCCCGACAAGTCGCCATGCTGGAATCTTTCTGCTTCGCCAACGGCTGGACTTATGAAGTGATAGAAGACCTCGGTTCGGGGGTGAACTGCCGCAAGCGGGGGCTGCGCCAGTTGATCCGCCGCATCTGCCTGGGAGACGTCGGACGCCTGGTGGTGACGCAGCAAGACCGGCTGCTGCACTTCGGCGCGGATCTGGTTTTCGCTCTGTGCGAACAATTTGCAACGGAAGTGGTACTCGTCAACGCTGCCGCTGAAGAGTCTTCTGGCGAGGAAGATTTAGTCGAAGACGTGCTGGAAATTCTCAACATTTTCTCCGCCCGCCTCTACGGCAGCCGCCGGCGCAAAAACAAGCAGCTGGCAGACAGCCTTCGCGCCGCCGCAGAAGAAGTCGCTCGCGGCTAATAGCAATTTTAGATTTTAATGGCCCAGAAACCCGGTTTCTTAAAGAAACCGGGTTTCTCAGTACCTATATTTTGGATTTCGGATTGCAAATGCAGCGGCGCTCAAACAAATAAATCTAGCGGCAAATGGCCGTACATTTCATTGATTCCCCCGTCTCCTGAGGACTGGCAGGAAACCAGCACTCCGCGATAGGTTCCCGCATAGGAATCCATATAGCACAAGCCGGTTTTGGGGTTAAACTTTATATAAACCGCACCTTCGACATTCGCAATGTCGAGCGGCTGCTCCAAGCCCAAACCGGCGGCATAAGTTTTGAGCGCCAACAGCCCCCCCTCGGCTGTATCAGCGCAAATCCCCAGTATCTGGTAATCCGAAAGACCGGCTAGCAAAAGCAGCGCTTCCCGGAGCGCCGCTCTTTCCTCTGGCGAGCCGGCGGATTTCATCTCCGTACAGCTGTACTGCCTGAGAATTTTTTGCGCTTCTTCAACGGTGAGATGGGTCGGGTTTTGAGTGGACATGGATTCTGACTTGCTTGAACTGACAGTAGTGAGGTGCGCTCGCCGGCACCCCACTATTTTCAAGCTTTTGGGGTTCTTTCGCGCTGAACTCAACTCGGGTGAAGGAGTGGAAACAACTATACCGCACAGAGAGGCGCTTGTCAAGAAACTCGATTTCTCAGAGAAACCAAATGTCTGGGCTGCTTCTGGACTGGTTTCTGGGGTGACTGCGAGCTGGCGGAGAATGTTGCCCCCAGAAACCCGGTTTCTGAGTGCCATCGCACCCCCTGCCGGGCATAATTGGCCCGCCCTAGCTCCGTCCCACTACAGCCGGCACCCCCCAAAAACCGACAACCTGAGCGCAAAACCCCTTAAACTTTTTTTTGACGCTCGCTTCTACACCCGGTTGTGCCAATGACTGTATATCTGTGCTGCTGTTTGCTGTCGGTGGATTGCTGCCAGGGGGATTTATGATCGGGATCAGACTGTCACAGGCTATCAAACTCCCAGTCATTCTCCAGCGCAGGCAAAGTGTCCAGACTCGCTATAAATTGCTCGGCTCTGTCAAGCGCTACGTTGAAAGCCGGCTCGAGCAGTCCTTGCATAACGCGGTGTCGCCCCACCGGCACACCTCCCAACAGCCCGGCACACCCGCCCCCCGCCTTTGGGATGCCGAGGTGAAAATCGGCACTCAGCCCAGTGCGCGGCTGTCCCCCGAAAAAGATATAATAGAAGTTTTCGACCTGCCCGCCGTTGCCGGCAAGGTGCTGATTTTGGGCGCATCTGGCTCCGGCAAAACTACAACCCTGCTGGAACTCGCCCGAAAACTGGTGGCTCGCGCCTTCGCGGACCCGCGCTCTCCGGTGCCGGTGCTGTTCAACCTCAGCTCCTGGGACAGCAGGCTCCCCCTTGGCGACTGGCTCGTCAGCCAGCTGAAGTCCAACTGCGGTTTCGCCCCCGACACGGCCAAAAAATGGCTGGAAAGCGGCGAAGTTGTCCCCCTGCTCGACGGACTCGACGAACTGCGCTCAGAATGGCAAAAACCCTGCGTGCTGGCGATCAATCAGTTCCTGGAACAGGTGCAGCCGAAACATCTGGTCGTTGCCACCGGCATGTCGGAATACGCTAGCACCCAAACCCTGATGCAGCTTCCCGCAGCGATTTACTTGCTGCCCCTGACAGAACCCCAGATCCAAAACTATCTCTCCCGCTCGGGACTGCAATTCCTGTGGCCCAGCTTGCAGCAAGACCCAAATTTGCTAAACTCGGCGAAAACGCCGCTGTTTCTCAACATTATCGCACTGGCGGCGGAAGAAATCTCCCTTCCCGAATGGCAGCAGCGCCTCTCTCCGGAATCGCGCCGCCGGTATTTGCTCGATGCCTTTATTCAAAAGCAGATGAAACAGCTTCCCGCCAAAGAGAGCCGGCGCTGGCTCAGCTGGCTGGCCAAACGGCTGAAACGAGACTCCACCGATGAGTTTTTCATTGAAAACATGCAGCCGGTTTGGCTGTCAAATCCAACTGGGCGCTGGCTTTACCGCCTGGGAGTGGGGCTGGCTCTCGGCTTGACCGGCGGGCTGAGTTGCGGGCTGACTTTCGGGCTGAATTTTGGGCTGGCTAGCGGGTTTCTCTGGGCGCTGTTTGGGGGGCTGAATTTCCAAATCGTGCCGGTTAAACCGCTGAATTGGTCGCGACAAAAAGCTGTCAGTGGGGCGATTGTCGGCCTGAGTTTGGGGCTGCTGGCTGCGCTAGCCGGCAGCGTGTTTTTGGCAATTGCCGGTCAACTTGTAGGCGGCTTCTTCGGGCTGCTGAGAGCCACCCTCGGCGGGCTGCTGGGCGGGCTGATTTTTGCGATTTTTCAAGCCGTCAGTGACTCGGAAATCCAACCCAAAACCGCTCCCAATCAGGGAATGTGGCAGTCCGCCGGCACGGCGGGAATTTTTACCCTCACCGGCGGACTGATTTTTGGGCTGATTGGCTGGCTGATTAGCGGGCGTGCCGGGCTGAGTGGCACCAGTTTAGGGTTGCTGGCGGGGCTGGTGATGGGCGGCATCCCTTGCCTGCAGCATTTGACCCTGCGCCTGATTCTCTGGCGGAACCGGGATCTTCCCTGGAACTTTGCCGGTTTCCTCAACTGTGCCGCAGAGCAACTGCTGCTGCAAAAAATTGGCGGGCGCTACCGGTTCGCCCACGAGGTGCTGCGCGACCATTTTGCCGCGCCGCCACTCGCTGAGTTGGCGCTGCGGAAATCTTCTGAATTGGCGGGCGCGATTGCCGGCCATTCCGAAAGCGTTCAGGCGGTTGCTGTCAGCCCTCAAGGCAATTTAGCTGTTACCGGTTCTGACGACAGGACGGTGAAAATCTGGCAGGTGGTGGCCAACCTTGACGGGACGCGGGGCTTGCAACCGGCACGCACGCTGTCTGGCCATTTAGGCTGCGTTCGCACCATTGCTGTCAGTCCGGACGGCCAGCTTGTGGCCAGTGGCAGCAATGACAAAACGGTCAACATCTGGTATCTGGGCGCAGGGAAGTCTGAGCTGCCCCAAGGGACACTCCTGCACACTCTCGCCGGCCACTCTAACTGGGTGCGTGCGGTGGCCTTCAGTCCCGACGGTCAATTTTTGGCCAGTTGCGGGGACGACTCGGCGATCTGTATCTGGTACGCCCGCACCGGCCAGCTGCTGGACAGTTTTTCTGGCCATGCCGACTACGTTCGCTGTCTGGCTTTCAGTCCCGATGGCAAAATTCTGGCCACCGGCAGTGATGACAAGACGATTAAAATCTGGCACCTGAGCGGCGACGGGCGAGCTCACAGAGAGCCGGCGCTCACCCTGGAGGGGCATTCTGGCTACGTTCGCACCCTGGCTATCAGTCCTAAGGGTGAGCTGCTCATTAGTGGGAGTGATGACCAAACAATAACGGTTTGGCAGCTGGGTGCCGGCGATCCGCGTCACCCCGCCGGCTCGTCTGTGCGGATTCTTGGAGGTCACTCGTCTTCCGTGCATTCAGTGGCTGTCAGCCCGGACGGCCAAATTCTGGCCAGCTGCAGTCGCGACAGGACGATTAAGATTTGGCGTCTTTCCACCGGGGAACTGCTGAAGACGTTTTCTGAGCGGGCTTATGTTTTTTCTGTGGCTTTCACGCCGGATGGGCAGATGCTGGCTGCCGGCAGTCAGGACAGGACGGTTAAGTTGCTGCCGGTGAGCGCTTGAGCTGGCTGCCGGCAGCAGCCCAGTAGGGTGCGTTCCAGGGGGAACGCACCCTAGCGCTCGGGGTGCCGGTGAGATAACATTTTGATAACCCCGCCCCCTGCCCAAAGCGAAGGTCTTGTATAGGGTTTCGGTCTTGAGTTATGAAAATTAGGTTGTAAAGAAACCGCCAAGACGCCCCTGAGCGCCAAGGGAAGAACAGAGATATAGCGGTTCTCAGTTGGATGAACGTGTTTGCCCAGAAACCCGGAAGAGGGCGGTCTCCGTGCGGCCACCGCCTACGAAACAGGGTTTCTCACCACCTCACCAATATGAGAGAGGCTATAGTATTCACAAATCATATAAATGCTAGATTAAAATCCGGGTTTAAAATGCCGGTTTATTATGGCAGTATAGACCGATTTCGGTAACTTTTGCATGCTTCAACTCGTTTTCAGATATGTCTTGCCCATTGGCAACTGTTATGAAGTTCTAAGGCACTCGCCGGTGCCCTAACCGCCTGAGTTCGCTGAGAGCGAGGGGCCGACCGGCCAGTTGGGATCGATCATCCTCAGGACTTAGGCAGCGACACTCAATTGTGTGGTGGGTTACGCTGATACTGGTGGGCAAGCTCGCACCGGCTGCTAATTGAATAAACATCCCATGACTATTTTCCCCCACGACCGTCCGCCGGATATCTACCGAGGATTTCAGCGAGTCTTAGTCGCTCAGAACCGAATTGAGAACGCCCTGGAAGTTGCAGAGCAGGGGCGCTCTCGCGCTTTGGCGAATCTATTTGTTAGCGATTTAGCCGCTAACCCGAAGTGGCAGCCCTCTGCTGTCTCGCCGAGTGTCGAGCAAATCAAACAAATTGCCAAAGACACCGATTCCACTTTGGTAGAATACTCGGTTTTGTATGATGCGAACCAGATGTATCAGCTGTCGAGATTTAGGCTGAGTTTCGATCTGCCCTACGCTTGCGCTGAAGTGCTGTTTATCTGGGTTGTGCAGCCAACGGGCGAGATTGCTTTTCGGCAAGTGAATCTCAAACGACTCTGGCAGCGAGACAATATTTTTCTGGTCAGTTTGGTTCGCAGTCTGCGCGAATCTATCAGCACCGGCAGCCGCGATGAGGGCGGCGACGAAACCAACCGGCTGCTCCAGCAACTTTACCAGGTGCTTGTCGAACCGATTGCTGACCTCATGCCGGCGTCTGAAAATCGCCGCGTTACCTTTATCCCGCAAGACTTCTTGTTCCTCGTGCCTTTCTGCGCTTTGCAAGATGCCGCCGGCACTTGTTTGCTGGAAAAACACACCATCCTCACTGCCCCCTCGATTGAGGCGCTGGATTTGGCCTTGCTAAACCGGCGCACAGCAGAGATTTTGAGCGCGGACACCGGCAGCCATCAGGTACTCGTCGCCGGCAATCCTGTGATGCCCAGCATTTTCCTGCACGTTGACGAACCCCCCGCGCCCCTGCACCCCCTCCCTGAAGCCGCACGGGAAGCGAAGGAGGTGGCCCGCTTGCGGGGAACCAAAGCCCTGCTCGGCTATAAAGCCACGAAACAGGCGGTTTTGCAGGGGCTGCCGGCAGCCCGGACTGTTCATCTGGCCACTCACTGCTTGCTGGATGAGATAGAGGGCTTGGTCGGTGCCGTCGCGCTCGCCCCAACTTGCAATGACGATGGCTTTCTCAGGGTGCCAGACATTATGGCTGTGCGCTGCGGCGCTGAACTCGCTGTCCTCAGCGGGTGTGATACCAGTCGCGGCAGGATATGGGGGGATGGTGTGCCGGTGCTGTCTCAAGGCTGGCTTTCTGCCGGTGTCTCCAGTATCGTCATGTCGCTGTGGTGCTCGCCGAATGCGCCTACGGCGTCTTTGATGGCTGAGTTTTACCAGCACCTGCAGCGCAACTCGGATAAAGCCCAAGCGCTGCGCTTCGCGGCGCTGGCGACAAGGCAGCAGCACCCCCACCCCAGAGACTGGGCGGCTTTTATACTGATTGGCGCAGCTGGCTGAGGTGAGCTAGATGTTCCATCTTCCCGGCGATGTTGAACCCCACCCCCCAACCCCCTCCCCGCAAGCGGGGAGGGGGAGAAAGAGATGGGGGTTTTGGTGACATCATCTTGTCTTACTGCAACGCCAACCGGCTTTTTGGCATTTTGGCAATACTGACCGGCATCCCCGACTGTAGTATTAGCTTAATACCGGCACACCCGCCGGCCTGACCTCACCGGCACACCCGCCGGCTCTTGACAGCGCCTGTTACCTTTGCTATAATAGAAGGAATTTGGCATACGTTTAAAGGCGAGCACGTCACAAATGCCCACCAGCAGCAACTTTTTTTGGTATTGGTTTAGAGAGGTCCACCGCGAGTGAATCCAATTTTCTATTGGATCTCTAGGTGGACCGCAGACTCAACCCTGCGGTCTTTTGTTTTTCTCTGGACAGCACAACTGAAGGACACCAGCGTGACAGCCCCCATTCAGAATTGGTTTTACGGTTTTTACTTTTGGCTCAGGCAGAGTTCTGGGTAGGGACCGTCATGTCGCTCGTCGCCTCAGCCCGGAACTCTCTCAGGTTCCGGGCTTTTTTTGTTACCGCACACTTTTACTTTTGTAAGGATAAGGAGTAAACTCATGTTCAGCGCTAAACTGGCAACCAAATCCCACACTGACCACCAAACTGTGATTAAACTGTCGGAACATGTTACTGTTGGGGGGGAAGACCTCCTGATTATTGGCGGACCGTGTTCTGTTGAGAGTTTGGAACAGATGGAGCAAGTCGCACGCCACCTCGCCGAAGCGCCGGTTCAAGTATTGCGCGGCGGCGTCTACAAACCCCGCACCTCCCCCTACGCCTTCCAAGGTTTGGGAGTTGCGGGGTTAAAAATTTTGGATGCTGTGCGCCAGCGTTATGGGATGCCGGTGGTGACAGAGGTGATGTCTATTGGTCAAATTGAGGAGATTGTCGCCCATGCGGACATGCTGCAAATTGGCAGCCGGAATATGCAAAATTTCGACTTGCTGAAAGCGGTGGGACACGCTGGGGTGCCGGTGATTCTCAAGCGGGGGCTGGCTGCTACTATTGAGGAGTTTGTTATGGCGGCGGAATATATCCTCAGTCACGGGAATCCGGATGTGATTCTTTGTGAGCGGGGGATTCGCAGTTTCGACAATTATACGCGGAATGTGCTGGATTTGGGGGCAGTGGTGGCGCTCAAACAGCTGACTCATTTGCCGGTGATTGCAGATCCCAGCCACGCCGCCGGCAAGCGGGAACTGGTGGCGGCTTTGGCGAGGGCTGCTGTTGCCGGTGGGGCGGATGGCGTGATGGTTGAGTGTCACCCGGAACCGGAAAAATCGGTTTCTGATGCCCGTCAGGCGCTTTCTTTGCCGGATATGGTGGATTTGGCTGACAGTTTGAAGCCGGTGGCTGCTGCTGTGGGGCGTCGCGTGCCGGCTGCTTTGAGCCGGTTGCTTCACGCGGCTTGAGGGATTGTTTTTAGGTAACTGATTCTCGTTCCGGGGCAGTCTCCGTGGGTGCCCATTAGTGTCAACTTAAGCTGTGTCCCGTAGTCTCTGGGCGGTTGAAACCGCAGCTATACAGACAAAACCCGCAAGGCAAGGGTTTTAAGATTCTAGTTCTTCTCTTAAGTCCGCGTTGGGCGAAGCCCTTCCCGCAGGGTAGGCGGACTTCGTTTGTATAGCCGCGATTTCAATCGCCGGGAGCTTAAGTTGACACCGATGGCACGGGAACCCGCCCCTACCGCCTGGGAATGCTTTTCAGGAGGCTCTGCCTCCTCAACCCCCCACAGGTGCCAACTCATATTATGTCGGCTTGCATAGGTTGGCATACCCTTGTAGGGGCGAGTTCAGCCAAGATATTTCTGGCACAGAGCAGAATATAAATAAACCCGCCCCTACCCCCTCCGCACAACAGCGGTGCTGCCCGACATGATAAGCTGTTAGGCTTTTAATAGTTCTTAATGTGGGGTGGGGTGGGTTACGCTATCGCTAACCCACCCTACAGATTACTTGTCTGTCTGAAGGAGGCTCTGCCTCCAGGAGCTCGTTCCCAAGCAGAGCCTGGGAACGAGGGGACCTCACCCTACATATAGAGGCGCAAGCTTAAGTTATTAATGGGGTTTGGGGTGGGTTACGCTATCGCTAACCCACCCTACAGATTACTCATTTGATTCGCCGGCGCTCTCTCTCCAGGTGGGGGCGGGTTTACAAATATATTTCGTTGTGTGGCAAATCCCTTTGGCTTGCCCCGCCCCTACAAGTCACCGGCAGATATCCTCAATCAACCCGCCCTCACCGCCGACATTTCCTTCGCCACCGCCACAAAAGGATAAACCCTTCACGTTTGAGTGCCGGCACCCCACAACTGCCGGCCTTATATGCCGGCACCTTTTCCATTATTCTTAGTTTAACACAAATCCTGCCAATTGCAAAGGGGGAAAGGCAAAAATTTTTTCCTGTCCCAATCCCCTTCAGTCAACCGGCACCCGTCGAGCTTTCCTGAAGGATGCCGGCGATGAACTCCTGCATCCGCTCGTAGTGAGTTCCCTTCCAGAAAATCTGCTCGCATGACGGGCACCGGCTAAACTCGTCATAGACATCCCTGCTCTTAATCGGGAGCCGGTCAACAATCGCTTCCTTGGGCACTGCTTCCAATAAAACGTTGCAGCGCACGCACCGGCAGAACGGCGCAATTGAACTAAATAAATCAAAGCGCCGCAGCACCTCAATCAACTGCCGGCGGGGGTTCGTGTCTCGCACATAGTATCCGTGAGTCACGATGCTGCGCTTCAGCAATCCCGTATCTCTCGTCAGCAAAATCCGCCCCTCGCTGCTGGATATCTCCGCCAATTCTTCATCCGGATAGTCGTTCCGGTAGAGACTGTCAAAACCCAACATGCGCAGGAGATTGGCGAGCTTTCCCAAATGAACATCGAGGACAAAGCGAGTTTTGCGCAGCGGTTGGGGGCGCAACCTCAGTGCCGGTGAGATGTCAAGTGATTCAAATACCGGATAGACGCTGCAATCGTCCCCATCCGCCACAATGTAGGAAAAATCCACCGGCTCGCCATTCACCAAAATCAGCTCGACTTCCGTGTGGGGTACGCCCAAGGATTCAATGGTATCCTTGATAGAGGCGCGCCCCTCGAACTCATGGACAAAAGTCACCTGTTGCCGGTGAGCGGGGAGAAAGAAGTTGAGTTCAGCATAGAAGCGAAAATAGGCTCGATTCATGATATAGCACTATGCACTCAGGTTAGGAGTTTGGGTTTAACATGATGTAGGGGCGGGTTCACCCACAACCTGTGCCACACAGCTACAACACCGATAAACCCGCCCCTAACCTCTGATATACCAGCAGTCATATTGGGCCATCAGTGTTTTAACCCATATGACTGCTGCTATAATTTTTATTTTAAATTTTGGATTTGGGATAGAGAGCAGTAGCCTCTTAGGTTAAGACGTAGGACAGGCGTCTCGCCTGTCCCTTTCCCTAGTAGCAAGAGGTAGTAGCGTTCCCTAAGAGGGAACGCTGCGAGTTACTGATGAAATCGAAATCAATGCCTGGGGATTGACAGATGTCTATCCTGCGGGTATAATTTGCGAATCAAGCGAAAGACTCGACTCGCAACTAAACCGCCGGTCAGCCGATTCCCGAAGCCAAAAACCACCCGATAGATGAACCCAGGATGAGAGCAGCAACTATCAGTAATTGCAAAATAGGTTTTTGCGATTTGAGCTGTGATAGCTCCTCTTGCAGTTCCTGATTGCTTTTTTCCAGCTGAGATTGAACCCGCTCTCCCTCTTCTTTAACTTGTGTGAGCTGCTCTAAAGTGGAGGTTAGTTGGTTTTGCAGTTGCTGGCGCTCTCCCTGCACCGAGCTGAGCTGAGATTGGGTATCCCCAAGCTGAGACTCCAGTTGCGCCACCGTCTGATTCGCTGTTTCTAACTCAGATTGCAGCTGATCGCGCTCTCCCTGCACCGAGCTGAGCTGAGATTGGGTATCCCCAAGCTGAGACTCCAGTTGCGCCACCGTCTGATTCGCTGTTTCCAACTCAGATTGCAGCTGATCGCGCTCTCCCTGCACCGAGCTGAGCTGAGATTGGGTATCCCCAAGCTGAGACTCCAGTTGCGCCACCGTCTGATTCGCTGTTTCTAACTCAGATTGCAGCTGATCGCGCTCTCCCTGCACCGAGCTGAGCTGAGACTCCAGTTGCGCCACCGTCTGATTCGCTGTTTCTAACTCAGATTGCAGCTGATCGCGCTCTCCCTGCACCGAGCTGAGCTGAGATTGGGTATCCCCAAGCTGAGACTCCAGTTGCGCCACAGTCTGATTCGCTGTTTCCAACTCAGATTGCAGCTGATCGCGCTCTCCCTGCACCGAGCTGAGCTGAGATTGGGTATCCCCAAGCTGAGACTCCAGTTGCGCCACCGTCTGATTCGCTGTTTCTAACTCAGATTGCAGCTGATCGCGCTCTCCCTGCACCGAGCTGAGCTGAGATTGGGTATCCCCAAGCTGAGACTCCAGTTGCGCCACAGTCTGATTCGCTGTTTCCAACTCAGATTGCAGCTGATCGCGCTCTCCCTGCACCGAGCTGAGCTGAGATTGGGTATCCCCAAGCTGAGACTCCAGTTGCGCCACAGTCTGATTCGCTGTTTCTAACTCAGATTGCAGCTGATCGCGCTCTCCCTGCACCGAGCTGAGCTGAGATTGGGTATCCCCAAGCTGAGACTCCAGTTGCGCCACCGTCTGATTCGCTGTTTCTAACTCAGATTGCAGCTGATCGCGCTCTCCCTGCACCGAGCTGAGCTGAGATTGGGTATCCCCAAGCTGAGACTCCAGTTGCGCCACCGTCTGATTCGCTGTTTCTAACTCAGATTGCAGCTGATCGCGCTCTCCCTGCACCGAGCTGAGCTGAGATTGGGTATCCCCAAGCTGAGACTGCAGTTGCGCCACCGTCTGATTCGCTGTTTCCAACTCAGATTGCAGCTGATCGCGCTCTCCCTGCACCGAGCTGAGCTGAGATTGGGTATCCGACAGTTGCTGCGATCGATCTGCTAGCTGTAACTCAACATTCTGTAGCGCCGAACTCACTCGATCGAGTTGGGATTGCAGCTCTGCCTTTTGCTGCTCAGTGCGATCTAGCTGAGACTGCAGCTGCTCATTGTGATGGTGAGCTTGACCTAATAGAGTTTGAACCTCAGACAGCTGGGACTGTAGCTGTGAGTTTTCCTCACGAACTTGCTCTAATTCTGTTTGAATTTCTGTCAGTTGGGACTGGAGTTGTGAGTGTTCCTCCTCAATTTTCTTGAATAGTTCCAGCAGTTCTGATCCATGTCCTTCCTGCTTAGATGACGCAGCGGAATCGTCTGACTTTTTGCTTTTACTTGCCATGTCTCACTGAGTAAATATTTGAACTAAGGTTTAGAACTGCCTGGGCAATGCTTGAATTGGCCTTGATACTGCTAGCGCCTAATGGCAAGCAGATTTGGCAGTGGCTGATGGGAGCATCCCATTTTTGTAATCCCCCTCACCCCACCCCCTCTCCCACTTTGGGGTGAGGGGAGAATTCTTTATTTTTCCCCCCTCTCCCTTCATGGGTGAGGGGGGTTAGGGGGGTGAGGCTGACAGTCTTTGCTTTAACGGGATGCTCCCGTGGCTGATTTTTGCGTTCTAAAATTTGGAGCGCCGTTTCCAGGGTCAATTCTTCTACTGTTTGATTTTCAAGCACATAGAGATTCAGCGTCTCTCCATTTTGGGGGTGGCGCTGAGCGTGCCGGCAACAGGTGGAATGTCGTTTCTGAGTTCCCCCCTACCACTCTCAATCGCTTCCGAATTAGACCGTTTCAGCAAAGTTACTACATATTCCTAAGGTATAATCACCCTGACAGTTAGGCAACTTCTTTCGGCTTTCAGGACAACTACCAAGTTAGGATAAATAGTATTTTTTCTGTAGCTGAAAAGGCTAGGCTGCGGCCTTTTTCCATCCATGCATCCAAAATCCCCGCATCCAAAATTGGTATAAATCCTCACCGGCTGGAACGGCTTTCCGCCCCTATCCTCTCAACTTTTGAGGGAGTTGAGGATTCGTTTCTTCACCGCCATTTGCTATCTTGTCTGTACTCCTCCGTGTTAAATTTTCTGGCTTGCTTGGGTGCCGGCAGTCCCCTTTGGGCGCACCGGCACACTGACTCGGGTTCTGCGGGTAACTGCAGCTTGCGCGAGCGTTGCTGGTTTCTCTCGCGCCTGTCACAGTTCGAGGACTGTCGCTTGCAAAAATTAATTTAGGATGCTATTATACCAGAGTTTTGCAAGCGAGAGTAAAAAGGCGCGTAAGTTTGACGGTAAAATTTACCGGCCCCTTAACTCCCGCTATCTCTTACCCCTTCAGCGCCAGAGCCGCTTGCAAGCGGGATCGGTCCAAAGAGCGCTGGTGCAGCAGCAACCAAGATTGTACCAGATCGGGGCCGTGCACTTCGCCTGTCAGTGCGGCCCGGAGCGAGCGCATCACGGCTCCTTTTTTGAGATTTTTCTCTTTCGTCACCTTTTTGATCGCTTCCCCAGCACCGGCTTGCGTGAGCACCGGCTCGCTGTCGAGGTGGGCCAAAATTGCCTCCAGAACGCCTGAAGCTTCCGGTTGCGCCAGCTGTGCGACAGCTTCCGCGCTGCACTCCACCTCTTTGACAAAAAACACCCGGCTCATGCCGGCGGCGTCTTTCAAGCGACTCAAGCTTGGGCCAATCAGAGCCGCCAGCTGTTCTAGCCAAGGGCGATCGCCGGCTGCATCGAACTCACACTCCGCCTCGCGCCAGTAGGGAATCAGCATTTCTGTCAGCTTGTCCACCGGCATCGAGTGCAGGTACTGGCTGTTAATCCAGTTGAGCTTATCCCAGTCAAACTTTGCACCGGCTTTATTAACGCGCTCAAAGCCGAACTTCGCCGCCGCCTCTTCGAGTCCAAACAGCTCTTGACTGTCTGGCGGCGACCAGCCCAGCAGCGTCATGTAATTGGCCAGCGCCTCTGCCGTATAGCCCAACTGCTGGAAGTCATCAATCGAGGTAACGCCATCCCGTTTCGAGAGCTTCTGACCGGCTTGGTTCAAAATCAGGGGCGTGTGGCCGAAATGCGGCGTTTTTGTCCCGAAAGCTTCGTAAAGCAAAATCTGTTTCGGCGTGTTGCCGATGTGGTCTTCCCCCCGGATGACGTGGGTGATGGCCATATCAATATCATCCACCACCACCACAAAATTGTAGAGGGGCTGGCCAATATCACTGCTGGTGGCGGCGCGGGCGATCGCCATATCGCCCCCCAAGTCGCTGCCTTTCCAGCTCACCCGGTCCCGCACCAAGTCATTCCAGGCAATCTCCCGCTCGTCGTCAATAATAAAGCGAATCACCGAGGTGCGCCCTTCGGCTTCAAAGGCAGCTCGCTGTGCCGGTGTCAGGTTGCGGTGGCGGTTGTCGTAGCGGGGAGCCTGTTTTTTAGCTTTTTGCTCCTCGCGCATTTGGGCCAGTTCTGATTCCGTGCAGTAGCAGCGATAAGCCAGCCCTTTATCCAGGAGTTCTTGAATCTTCTGCCGGTAGAGGTCCAGGCGATCGGACTGGAAAATTGGCCCTTCATCCCAGTTCAGACCCAGCCAGCGCAGTCCGTCGAGTATATTCTGGGTGTACTCTGGGCGGGAGCGCTCTAAATCCGTGTCTTCGATGCGCAAAATGAACTTCCCGCCGTGATGGCGGGCAAATAGCCAGTTAAACACGCCTGTTCTGGCTGTCCCGATGTGTAAATTGCCGGTGGGACTGGGGGCTAGACGGACTCTGACACTCCCGGCAGTTTCAATCCCGTTTCCGGGATTCAGCTGACCAAACATCTTCTCCTCCTACCCCCTAGTGAAATCATTGTCGCATTGATATGGGCTTCTTTGTACAACTGGGATGCTCCCTACTCTCTAAACGGCTAGTCGTAGCAAGAGGCATTTGGCTGACGGCTTTCCCTTGACGGTATGGGAAGCTGTTTGCATTTAGCCAGTCTTCTATTCTACCTCAAATTAGGGCACAATTTCTAGCGAGCGCAGGTTTGTAGTTGGGCTTTAGCCCAACCAGCTCCCCCCGGCTCCAGGACAATTGTCATTATGTTCCCCTCGTTCCCAGGCAGAGCCTGGAAACGCTGCTCGGTCGGCTCTGCCTCCTTTGTCCAACAAGCAGCATTATTAGCCAAACAGCCTAGCCCCCCTTTTTTAGCGGAGTTAGCGGGATCTAAGACTGACTGTTCCAAGTCCTACTTGGCTGCCGCCGCACGGCAAAACAAGATTATAGCAGTATGCACTTAGGTTAAAACATTAGACCTTCAGGGGGGGCGTCCCGCCTGCCCTACGTCTATATCCCAGTAGTAATATGGGTTAGGACAATAGGAGCCGGAGTGCGGGGGTGCAAAAGAGGCCGAAATGTACGAACCTAAGTGGCTGCTGCTATAATATATCGGAATTCAGATGACTAAACTGCTGCTAGCCCTTGATTTTGGAGGCACGAAACACGCCGCTGCTGTGGTAGCTCCAGGAGAGCGCAACTTCCAAGACTGTCGCCGCGCCCTCTCGCCTGCGGGTGCGGATGCCGGCACTGACCGGAAAATTATGCGCTCACTGGCGCGGGAGGTGCTCGGAGGAGAGGAACCGCTGGCCATTGGCGTCAGTTTTGGGGGGCCGGTGGATGCCACCACCGGCACGGTGCGACTGTCCGATCGCGTCTTGGGCTGGGAAAATACCCCCCTGCGGCAGATGCGGGAAGAGGAATTCGGGGTGCCGGTGAGTGTGGGCAAAAGAGGTGATCGAAAGGGCCGGTTGGGCCCTCGGAGTCGGGATTGGCAACGCCGCCAGCGGGATAAATCCCCAGGGTTTTGTTCTGGGCGGCGGCGTCACCAAAGCCGGTGAGCCCTTCTTGGCCGTCGCGCGGCGTGTGGCGCGACAAACCGCTTTGCCTGAAGTTGAGTTTGATATTGTCTGTGCTGCACTCGGCGACCTGGCACCATTTTGGGGTGCCGTGGCGCTAGCAGAAGATTTACTGGACTGTTAAGGTAAGGGCTGGGTATTAAGGTTTGATTGAAAGAAGTTTGAAAAATTTGTCTGCCGTAGGCGTCCCCTTTGGACAGGCTTTAAGATTGGGCCAAGAAGAAATTAACCTGCCAACAGCAGCGCGAACCAACAGGCTTGCTCCTTGTCAATCATTTCAGCTCCGGAGGGCAGGCTCCACAGGCGTTTCCTTCTCCCAGCCAATCATCTGCTGCAGACCTTCCCAAGGCGGCGCAAAGGGTGGCACAGCCAGAGCACAAGCCTTCCAGCCAGCTTGCACCGGCACGTTGAGCTGCAGGCAGTGGCCACCTCGCCGTCCTTCGAGACTGTAAAACCGGCAGTTGCGACAGGTAGAAGCTAGACATTTGCTGGTGCTCATAGATGTCTTAGTGAAACTCGCCGCTTTTACTATGCAGCTTTTTTGGAAAGCAAATGGTAGTCTAAGTATCAAAATGAATGCGATCAGATTAAAATAATCTGTTGATTTAAATCTCTCAAAACCAGTGACGCCGGGCCTGTCTGCTGGCGATCGGCGTCACTGGGTGAGGTGAGGGGTGCGCTAATAGCGAAGCCTGCTGCTGCGTGCTATGGAGCGGAACCGGCTGGCGCACCGGCACCGGCACCCGATGTGCTGCCGGGCGCTGCCGTAGTGCCGTCACCCGAGGTGCTGCCGGCTCCGGAGGGCGAGCCGGTGCCAGACTCGCCACCCGTTGGGCTGCCGGTGGAGCTCCTTGTCCCTGGAGCTGTAGCGCCCCGATCGCTGCCAGTTGGCGACCGGTCAGGTGAAGTCTCAGGAGTGCTCGCCGGCGGCGTCAGGTCCGGCTGGTTCTGGGAATTGGGAGCTGCGCCACTGCTATCCGGTGCGGGCGAGGGAGCAGGTGAGATTTGTGGGGCGGGGCTTGGCTGAGTCGGAGCGTCCTGGCGCTCGGAGCTGGGAGCCGTGATATTGATATCCGGTGCGGGGGCTGGAGCCGGCGGGGTTTGGGAATTGGGAACCGTGATATTGATATCCGGTGGCGTGGTTGGCTGTTGGGGAATGGGAATGATCCGGTCGGTGGGGGGCTGTTGGGGGACCGGAACCTGCCGTTCAATGATGGTTGTTTCTCTAGAGGGGGAAGGTGCGGCTGCCGGTGTCGGAGATTCGTTGCGCTGGTTGAGGTAGTATAAGGTGCCGCCGGCCAGCGCCGCCAGAGAGGTGAGAATAATACCTAGCAGCAACCCACGAGCCGCAGTCTGGTTGTCGCGAACGTCTTGATATCCGGCTTGCCGGTAGCTCTCAGAAACTTGACCGTGCGCGTAACCTTCATCATAAGCCGCTCGCGGAGAATCGCCGGCTGTGCTGTTAACCGTTTCAGTGCTTCGCGTCGTGCTGGTGTAAGCGTTCGTTTCAGGGTCAGAGTGAACCTCGCGACTGACTTCACGGCTGTAGTTATTTGGCTCGTTCGTTTTCATAATTCGTCTTGCCAGAACTCGTCAAAAAATCTTGCTGTCAGAGAGCTTCTCCTCTTTTTCAGAGCGAGCGAACAGGTTGGCTGTCAGCTTTTTGTTTGCTGTCTGTCGTTCGCACTTCCTGGGAATCCCTTGCGGAAAACTCCGGGATATAACTCCGGACTCAGTACGCTAGCACAGCTGCGCTTGCCCGACGGACAGCGGAAGTGGTGCTGGCTAACCCTTAAGCTAATCACAATCTAATTTGCTTGGGGTTTGTGCCGCCTCTCCCCCAGGAATGATTTCAAGCTGGCTGGCCTTTAGGGAGCGATTAGCTCTCACAATCGAGTGGCAAGGAGCGCGAGACAGGAGCCAGAAGGCTGTCTTGACTTCTGACTCCTGACTTCTGACTTCCGGCAGATTTATCCTCCGGGTTGATCCCTAGCATCTGCAACACACCCACGCCCGGTTTGGTCTGCCTGAAAGCTTTCCTGCAGCCACTCCAGGATTTTCCGGCTATAAACTTTTAATTTATATTATACTAGCAGTCATATTGGTTAAGACATTAATGACATGGCTTGTGGGGCATGGCGCATCGGGCATGGCGCATGGTAAATCCTCACAGTCACGCCCAATGCCCAATGCCCACCGCCCAATATTTATGTAGCAATTTAAATGAATATTAGGACAATTTAGATTGTTAGGCTAACAGCGGATTAAACATCCCATAGCCAGAGGGTAAAGATGCCGGGAGTTAGGAGCGATCGCGGGCTTTTCTGCCCATTGCTTTGAGCGCGGCGGGCGCTCGACAATCAAGCCCGTTCAGGATTTATTGATCGGCTCTGGGCAATCTAAAATATAATAAAAAACAGAAATTTCCTGGTGCCGGTGGAGAGCATCTCCTTTGGCGATCTGCGGCGGGAAAGCCCGCGACAGTTGAAAAGTAGGGGATTGAAAAGTAGAGGCTGTGTGATCGCCATCACTCAGCCCGCATCGGATTGTCACAACATCTCAGAGGTTTCAATCACTACCAGCGCTAGAAAGACACGACAGTATGGATTTAGGAATACAGATAAGGACAGAGACGCGCTCCATAGGACTGGAACAGGGGGGAGATTCAGATGTTGGAAAAACTGCTGCTAGCCGCCGCCATAACATTTTCACTAAACCTGTTTGTGGGAGTGAGTGTTCCTGCTGGAACCCACCGCGATTCCGAACTGAACCGGCAGCCCGGGGCACCTCAAATTGCAATGGAGCTGGCAAGCCCCCAGACGGTGGAGAGGTCACAACCGGTCAAGGGCAGCCAGCTATAGGTCCAAGCGTTGCGGCTCCCGAGGCGTAGGCTGCGGTCACCGGCACCGGCAGAGCGGGCTGGCACTGGCCCGAGAGCTAACCGTGGGATAAAAGATTTAAGCGCGATGCAGAGCGATCCACTCCCCCCAACTGCAGGACGCTCGCAGACATCCCTCGGGGGACTATTGCCGGCTGCCTGCCAGCACTGATCGCGGCGCGCTGCGGGAAAAGATTTTACCAAACGGCAACGAGCTGTAAGGTTTTGGGTGTAGGGTGTAGGGAAGAAAAGGAGAAGCAGAAGCAACTTCTGAGTGATTTCCAAACTTCCAAACTGTAGGACGCTCTCATCGCGGCACACGCCACAAGCCCCGAACCCATGATTCCCAACCTCTACACCGTAACTGAACTGCAAAAAGCGCTGGCGGCGTCCCCCGAACGCTGGCGACCGCTAGTATTTACCAATGGCTGCTTCGACCTGCTCCATGCCGGTCATGTCCGGTACTTGCAGGTTGCCAGATCCCTGGGGCGAGCCCTGGTGGTGGGGTTAAATAGCGACCGGTCCGTGCAAAGCATCAAACCGCAGCGGCAGGGATTCCCCCCCCGCCCGATTGTGCCAGAGATGCAGCGGGCGGAAGTGCTGTGCTACCTCAAACCAGTAGACGGGGTGGTGATCTTTTCCGAAACCACAGCCACCCCCCTGATAGAAGCGCTCAAGCCCGACATATACGTCAAAGGCGGCGACTATAAAATAGAAACCCTGCCGGAAGCGCCGGCGGTGCTGGCGTATGGTGGCCACCTGGAGCTAGTCAGCATCGAAATTCCCACTTCCACCAGCGCGATCGTAGAGCGCATCTTGCGTGCCACAGCGCTGTAAGACAATGGATCGGTGGCAGCAACCTTACACGGAAGTGGTTTCATGACTGACTCGAAGACTAATTCAGCCCCGATCGCCGCACCGTCCGATCTTAGCGGTCTGGGCTCCCAGTTGAGGGCGGCACCTGAGAAAACCCAGATGCAGCTGATTCAGCAGCTGGCAGATCCCAGCAATGCCGGTTTGGAGATCCTGATGGAATTTTTGATGGAGCAACCGCCGGCACCGGCTTCTGTGGTGGCGGGGAAAGCCTACCAAACCCTGTACCAGTCCAACTCCCCAAAAGCAGCAGAATTCCTCAAAACCCACTTTCCCACCGGCGTGGTGCCCCTGCGCTCAGAACGGGGTGCGGACTACACCGATCTGCAACAGCTGCTGGCGCACCAGGACTTTCAAGCCGCAGACCGGCTGACCCTGCAAAAGCTCTGCGAGCTAGCCGGTGCCCGTGCGGTGCTCAGAAAGTGGCTGTATTTCACCGAAGTTGACCGTTTCCCGATGGCCGACCTGCTTTCCATCAATGCCCTGTGGCTGGTTCACTCGGAAGGCAAGTTTGGCTTTTCCGTGCAGCGGGAAATTTGGCTGTCTCAGGGCCAGAACTGGGACAAAATGTGGCCCAAAATAGGCTGGAAAACCGGCAGCAGCTGGACGCGCTACCCCAATGAGTTCACCTGGAACCTGACCGCACCGCGCGGCCATTTGCCCCTGTCCAACCAGCTGCGGGGAGTGCGGGCGATGGAAAAGTTGCTCTCTCACCCGGCTTGGAGTTCAACCTAACCAGCCCGCCTTAGATCCCGGACGTGAAAACCCCAGTTGGGATTAACAGCAATTAACCCAGGCATCCTCGTGCGGCTGTGTTCGCGCTCCACTTCAATTGGGAAAAATGTATGTAAGTCAACGCCACCCTAAAGTGGAAGCGAGCGCCTGACTGCGTTTGAGCAGCAGGACAAAAGAGCGCGAGTCCATGTCGAGACCGAACATGTTCGGTCTCCACACCATCCCCCAGCTCCCTGTCCGACAGGTTTGAAGTCAAATTGCCCACAATTGCCGGCAAAATTGTTTCTCTCCTCTGAAGTGCTGCGTTGCAATGCGTCAGTCCTGTAAGGTCGGCTAACAGCCCAAGGCTAGGGGGAACAGCCCCAAAAGTGCCGGCCATCGGGCGCAGCAGGCTGCGCCCCGACTGTTGCCGGTCGGTTCACCTGCATGCAGCACACCCGCTCAGTGCCCTCGGGCAGGCACGGGGACCCGCGCCCAGGCGGGCATGACACTCACGCCGGGTGCGGCACCGCTGGAAGCGGCTCGATCCGGCAGCGAGCGGGAGCCCGCGGGCAGGCAGGACACACTCCCCTGTGCGGCCCAAAACAATGTTTGTAATGGTTGTAGACCGCCACCCAAAACTGCTATGATAGCACCCGAAAACAAAGGAATTGGTTGTCTTGACGATTTGGCAGAGGCAGCACGAGAAGAGCAGCGCCTGCTGGCACTGGCTGAATCGGGCCTGCTAGAAGCACAGAAGGTGCCGGTCTTCGAGGAAGCAATTCAAGCTGCAGCTGACTTTCTGGAGACACCTATCTGCATCGCCGGACTGCTGGACAAAGACCGGCAGTGGCTGAAGGCCGCTGTGGGGATGTCTGATCTGGGCCACATGCCTCAGCTGCCCGATCCGTGCCAGATTAAGCGCAGTGAGTCCTTCTGCGCCCGAGTGGTGGAGAGCGGCCAAGTTTTGGCCGTCCGCGACACAGCGGCCCACCCAGCGTTCTCCCATCTTTCTTTAGTGCGGGAGTGCGGCGTCCGCGCTTATTTGGGAGTGCCGCTGCTCACCGAGGAGGGCCACTGCCTGGGGGCGCTCGCCGTCATGGACCTCGCACCTCGCACCTTTACCCGCAAACAAATTCAGTTTTTACAACTGACCGCCCGCTGGACGATGAGTCAGTTGGAGCTGCAGCGGCTAAAATCTAGCTTGCCGCTCAGCCATCTCGCCACTCAACTGCGCGAACACAGCCACAAATCCCCCCCAACCGTCACCCCATCGCTCCTCCTCAATCCAGTTAAAGCTGAAATGCTGACTCACCTGACGCAGGACCTGCGCACTCCCCTGACTTCAGTGATGGGAATGACTAGCGTACTCAGCCGTGGGATTTATGGCCCTTTGACCAACAAACAGAAAGAGTATCTCGGCATTATCAACGACAGTGGCCGGTACTTGCTGTCCCAGGTAGAGGCAATTTTGGCCCTGGAAACACTCTCCAACACCAGCCCCGCTGTCGGGCAAACAGTTGCCGACATTGAAATGCTCTGCCAGCAGGTGATCAATGCCCTGGAACAAGATGCCAGCCGGCGAGAGCAAGAAATTCGCTTGTCCGTAGAGCCCGGCAATCGCATTTGGGTGCTGGATAAAATTAAAGTCCAGCAGATGCTCTATCACCTGGTTTTTAGCGTTATTCAAGCCGCCAGCCCCGGCAGTATCGTTCGCATCCATGTCTGTCGCAAATTAAGTGGGCTCAACATAGCCGTCTGGGTTTCCCACCCCTGGTTGGGAGAAGGTATCCCGCTTGCCGATCTCTCATCGTGCCCCCTGTCGCTCCCCTCTCGGCCAAACCCTGACGCCGCACCCCCCGACAGCAGCGAGTTGCTAGCGCCGGAAGAACTTTCCGCAAGTGTTGCCCAACGCGACAGCGTCCTTTTGGCCCAAAAAGCCGATAACGGACACGCGCCCGCCCAGTCGGCTTTGGGTGTCCTGGTTGAGCCAGCAACTTTCGCGCCGGCAAAAGGTCAATTTTTGGCCTCTCTTCGCTCTCGCGAATCTCTCGGGCTATTGCTCAGCTGTCTGCTGGCGGAAATCCAGGGGGGAGATATCACCATTCAAGGCTCCTCCGAGTCGGGGTATCGATACACCGTCAGCTTGCCACAGCTTTAAGCAAAGGAGCCGGGGGCAATCAAGCAAGCCCGGATCGGGGTATATTGAACTCGATTATCCCCTAATCCCCTAATCCCGGCTCATGAAAAGCAAAATTTTATGCCGGTGGAAAAATTGACAGGACGCCTTTCTTCCTGTAAGGGAGCTTGCCCAGTCGTTTTGAAGGTTGACAGCAGCAGCCGATTTGCTATCATTAGATGTAGTGAACTAGATTTTTCTGATGGCTTACGTTCCATTACGGAAATCGGTCGAATTTTTTGGGCTGCACCCCACAACTCTCAGGAAGTTTGCAGATGAAGGAAAAATCAAAAGCATCCGCACGCTATCGGGGCAGCGCCTCAAAGACATCGGGGGGATGGGAGGGGATTCAGCTGCAACTGCCACTGTTTGCTACTGCCGGGCCAGCTCAGCAAAACAGAGAGACGACCTCGCCCGTCAAGTTGAGTTCACGTTCGAGCGCTACCCCTGAGCCGAAATCATCCAAGACATCGGCTCAGGACTTAACTTCAGGTGAAAAGGGCTGCGCGCCTTACTGGTCAGACTTATGCGCGGCGATAAGCTCACAGTTGTGGTTGCCAGCCGTGACAGGCTCTGCCGGTTTGGATTCGAGCTGTTTGACTTCATGGCGCAGCAAAACGGTGGGCAGCTCTTGGTTCTCAGCCAACCTACTTACTCCCGGGAATCCGAACTCACAGCGGCTCTTCTCGCCATCCTCCATGTCTACCGCTGATCGGAAGCAAGCTATAGCTGCCGCACGCACGGGCGATTGCGATACCGCAAGGAAATCTCGGAAGATCCGGATATTCCCAAGCTCTAGCCAGAGAGCGCTTTTGAGGCAGTGGTTTGGCGTATCCAGGTACACTTACAACCAAGCTCTCAAACACCTCCTAGAGCCTGGCACAAAAGCGAATTGGATGGACGTCGCTCCTGTTATCATGGGAGCTATGCCTGAATGGGCAAAGCCAGTCCCCTACCAAATCAAGAAAATCGCTGTCAAAGACGCCTGCATTGCGGTCAGGGAAGCCAAGCGCGGCTTTGCAAAAGACGGCCAGTTCCGCAACTGTAAGTTTCGCAGCCGCAGGGACAGCAGGCAGACGATCTTTGTCCCAAAGTCCGCAATCAGCCAGCGCGGCATCTATCACACGCTCCTGGGAGAGATGCGCTTTGATGAGCCTATCCCGCCAGACTTCAGCGATGGCCGCCTAACGATGGCCTATGGGGAGTATTACCTGGTAATCTCCCAAGAAGTGCAGCCGCGCCAGCCCGAAAACCAAGGGCGGGTGGTTGCCTTAGATCCCGGTGTCCGAACATTTATGACCTTTTTCTCTGAATCGTCTTGTGGCTGGATTGGCAGTGATGCAAACCTGCGAATTCAGAAGCTCTGTTTTAAGCTCGACCGCCTCGTGTCAAAAATCAGCAAAGCGAAGTCGAGCCAAAAGCGGCGCTTCAGGAAAGCAGCAGACCGCATCCGGTGCAAAGTGCAGCACTTAGTCAAAGAGCTGCACCACAAGACGGCCAAGTTCCTCGTTGATAATTTTGACGTAATTCTCCTGCCCAGTTTTGAATCGTCCCAGATGGTGAGCAAGTCCCGGCGCAAAATCAAGTCCAAGACTGTGCGCCAGATGCTGACGCTATCTCACTACACATTTAAGAAGCACCTGGAGTGGAAAGCTTGGGAGGCGGGGAAAATTCTCCTGCCTGACATCAATGAAGCGTACACCTACAAGACTGTCTCTTGGACTGGGGAAGTTATCAAAATCGGCGGGGCGAGAGTCATTAAGTCCAAAATCGACGGGCGGGTCATGGACAGGGATCTGAATGGTGCTCGCGGGATTTTCCTGCGGGCATTGGTTGATACGCCTTGGCTGAGAGCTAGCCTCCCAGCTTATGTATTTGTTACCAATTGACAGCAATTGATAGCAAAAATGTATCGGATAATGGCGTATGGCTTGTGCTATGGCCACAACGATTGTTTTTCCGACCTAGCAGGCACTCCATGAATTCTGTTTGGCAACAGTTAACCCTTGAAAATTTTTCCCTGTACCGCTGGCAAGATGCCAGCTTCTTCTATCGTTTGCTGGGGGACCCCCTGCGAGCTTGGCGAAAGGGCAGCTTCGCGCTGCAGTGGGGCGATGCCATTGCGGGGCTATTAGTTAGCCTGGTGTTCGCTCTGGCTCCTTTTGTGTCTAACGATCTGGTGGGCGTCTTGCTAATTGCCAGCGCTGGCTTTTGGCTGCTGCTGACGCTCTCTGACGAGCCGAGCACCGGCGTGACTCCGATTCAGTCGCTGGTGCTGCTCTACTGGAGTATCGCTACGGTGGCGACAGCGCTGTCGCCGGTGAAAAAAGCGGCGCTCACCGGCTGGAGCAAGCTGACGCTCTATTTGCTGCTGTTTGCGCTGATGGCCAGGATTCTGCGCTCGCCCCGCATCCGCTCTTGCTTAATTGCCGTCTATTTGCACATTTCTCTGATTGTCAGCGTCTACGGGATGCGCCAGTGGTTTTTTGGGGCGGAAGCTCTGGCAACCTGGACCGATCCGGAATCTCCCCTGGCTAAAACGACGCGGGTTTACAGCTATTTGGGCAACCCCAATCTGCTGGCTGGCTATCTGGTGCCGGCAATTGCTTTCAGTATTGCGGCTATTTTTGCTTGGCGCAACTGGGGTGCGAAAGCTCTGGCGGTGACGATGGCGGTGGTGAATTCCGCTTGTTTGATTCTGACTTTTAGCCGGGGCGGCTGGATTGGCTTTGTGGTTTCTGTTGGCGCGCTGACTCTGTTGCTGGCTTACTGGTGGAGTGTCCACCTGCCCCCTAAGTGGCGCACTTGGGCGCTACCGGCTGTGTTGGGAACTGCAGCGGCGCTGCTGGTTGTGGCGGTTGTGTTTGTCGAGCCGGTGCGCGATCGCGTTTTCAGTATGTTTGCCGGTCGGGAGGACAGCAGCAATAATTTCCGCATCAATGTTTGGGCGGCTGTGCGAGAGATGATTGCTGACCGCCCGATTCTGGGGATTGGCCCAGGCAATGTGGCGTTTAACAAGGTCTACCCGATTTACATGCGCCCCCGCTTCAGTGCCCTGAGCGCCTATTCTATCTGGCTGGAAGTGGCGGTGGAAACCGGCTTTATTGGTTTTTCCTGTTTCATTTGGCTGCTTTTGGTGACGTTTAATCAGGCGCGGGTGCAGCTAGTCAGGCTGCGCCAAACCGGCAGTTCTGAGGCGTACTGGCTGATGGCGGCGTTCGCCACTATGCTGGGCATGCTGGCTCACGGCTGTGTGGACACGGTTTGGTATCGCCCGGAAGTCAGCACTCTCTGGTGGCTGATGGTGGCGACGATTGCCAGTTATTGTTCGGTGTCTCACCGGCACCTGGGGGATGTGATTACGCCCGCAGAGCCTGCCGGTTGAAATTGGGCATGGGGCATGGGGCATGGGGCATGGGGCATGGGGCATGGGGCATCATCGCATGGCGCATTGGGCATCATCGCATTGGGCAAAACTAAGCTGTTAGGCTTTTAACCTGCTTTTCCCTTGAAAGGAGGCAGAGCCTCCAGATTGCGTTCCCAGCCTGAGGCTGGGAACGAGAGAAAAATCCAAAATCCTTGCATCCAAAATCGCCACAAAACAGAGCCTGCCGGTTGAAACCGGCAGCTATACAAACAAAGCCCGCCGACGCGGGCTTTTGTTTTTCCAGAGGTTCTCAAGTTGCCAAATGCGGGAGGCCAGAGATGGGGGGGCCGGCGCATAAGTCTAGGAGTAAAGTAATTTAATATTATAGCAATACAGGATAGATTTGTGTTAGGTTGGCTTCGCTGCTAAGCTGTTGCGCCGAGACCCTGTGCCCTTTCAAGGAAACGCTCATGCCCGATGGCAGCGTGCGCAGTGGTAGCTAAGATATAGATATTCATCAGCGGTAGAGCGGCAGACAAAGCTATCGGGAGCGACACCAGGCGTCAATCGAACTGGACAGTTGATG
>NZ_KB235948.1:3918719-3919156 GCF_000332335.1 Kamptonema formosum PCC 10802
ACCCACCGGCTGTCCCGTATGGTTGGGCGTGTACCACGGCTTAGCATCCGGGAAGTTCGGATCGAACAGCTCACCGTAACTGAAATCCCCACTGCGCCGGTGAATTGGATACCCGAGAGGATTGTCTTTGCCCCAACTCAAATCGGCTGTACCGCCATACCAAGCGACAGTCCGCCCGTGAGGGTTGTTGCCATTCGCGACATCTTGCGTAAACCCAGCGCGACTGGAGGTACTGAGGTTTCCAGACTCGTCAAACCCGCCGAGATGAACTGATAAATCTGCCCTGTTCTCATTGGTTTCACTATCCGGCGGCAGCCATTCGGAAGGAATAATATTGACAATATCCCGCCCTCTGGGGTTGCTTGTCGTTGCCGTCTGGTAGTAATTGTCGGCAAACGTGACATTCTCCCAAACCTGAACCTGTGGGTCAAAGTAGT
>NZ_KB235948.1:3919256-3920210 GCF_000332335.1 Kamptonema formosum PCC 10802
TGACCTCAACAATATCAAATGTATTGATGATTGTCCAAATCAAGATAGGAATCACTACCTCAGGTGGCGCAGGCGTCGGGACAAGTTCAGGTGCAACTACTGGTTCCTTCTTCCACTGCACCTCTGCCAAATCCAGCCAGTCCGCCGGCGCTGCACTCAGCCCCCAAGACCCACCGGCAAGAGCAACCGGCCCCCGCGTGCTATTTGGCAGCACGCCATAGGTAAACTGGTAACTCGCCCAATCCCCCTGAACAATCCCATAGTCAGCAGCAACACTAATTTCCGGATTGATATCATCCACCGGCACCCTTGACAAATCACCCCAAGTAGCATTCTTCGCCGAACCAGCACTGAAGAAAGGAGACCCCTCCCCTCTGTCCAACCCGTCGATAAGGAAATTCCCAGGATTTTCCAGAGTTTCGATAATCTCCTCTACATCAAAAACATACGTACTGCCGGTGCCATTCAAGTTCGGATAAGAAGCGTAGAGATACTTACTGTCATTTGAAAGTACCAGGTCTGCAGTCAGCGCTCCGGGAATCGGTCGAGTTGCCGCCACCAACTGCGGATTAGTCAGCGGGTCTTTAATAATCCCAATATTGCCCCCAGCCCGCTTATCAGTTTGCAGGACACTGCCCTGACGGTTGCGACCGGCAACAAACGCATACCGCCCATCTGGCATCACAGTTACCGCCACCCCCTCATTGACATCGAAATAATCACCGACATTCCCCAAAGATAAATCTATGTATCGCGCACTGGCTGCAAAATTGAGAGGGTCATCATTCGTTACCTCAAGCACGCCGAACCCCTTTGCGTCGCTATTCTGTTGCCCATTGGTAAACGTTAGCTTCAACGGATCTGCAGTAGCTGCCACTCCGTCCGCCCCGTTGTTTGTCAGAACCGCCCCAATCTGCTCGTGCCACTTGCGCTCGTTCTGATTTGGAGCTGTGG
>NZ_KB235948.1:3920310-3925878 GCF_000332335.1 Kamptonema formosum PCC 10802
TGAATTCAGCCCGGAAACCTTTAGGGGCTCCGGAGTAAGATTTCGAGATTGCCATTTCGAGGAAACGCTCATGCCCGATGGCAGCGTGCGCAGTTGCCAAGTAGGGGGTTCGGGGATATAATTATAGAAAGTGGGACGGGTAAAAAATAAGTGAGAGAAGAGTAAAATTATGAAAGCTGAAGAGTTGCTTGTCAGGTATGCAGCAGGAGAGAGAAACTTTATTGGAGTAGATTTGAGAGGAGCTAATCTCAAAGGTGCTTACTTGTCGCTGGTTAACTTGAAAGGAGCCAATCTGATCGGCGCTAATTTGAGTGGTGCTTATTTGGTAGATGCCTGTCTGCAAGATGCTAATCTCAGTTGGGCCGATCTAAGAAGGGCTATGGTGTACAATGCCCAGCTAGAACGCGCCAACCTCTGTGGTGCCAACCTGCGTGGCGCTCAGCTTTGGAGATCCTGCTATGATGATGCTCTCCTGATTGGTGCTGCTCTTTCTCGTGCCGATCTGGGCATATCTTTGCTGGATGGTGCCGATCTTACCGCTGCTAACCTCAGCCGTTGTCGTCTTGATGGAACTCGGTTCCGAGGAGCGAATCTCAGCCACGCCAACTTGAGACGCGCTACTGGTGCCTACGTTGAAGATGCCATTCTCTGTAACACGACTATGCCAGATGGAAGTATTCGCAACGACGGCTGTCCGCAAAGCTGAGCACCATATAGCTGAAGTCTTGCCGTATACCACTTTGAAGATTAGTAATTCATTTACCTCTCAGCGGGTGCGGCAGAGTGATCAATTAATCATCGACATCTACGTCAAAATCAAATTCATCATACCAGTCCAATGGACTGGTAATTCCGACTTCAATTAGCTGGTCATTAGTTTCGATAGCATCCTGGATATCTTTCGGAAGATTGGAAAAGAAGTTATAGCCAGTGATATTTTCAATTTCTCTCACAGACTTTTTAGTAGTTCTCCAGTCACGAGCTTCACCAGTCAGGGGATCTATCAGCTTTTTATTATCCATGTAAAATCCGATTGTATAGGCATCCTTTCCAACATCTGGTATTCCCTGGCCAGGGGAATCCAAAACCAACATAACTTTCCAGAAATTTGCTGGAATTTTAATAACTCCATTAGTCGGGGGTAACAGTATAGGCGTCCCATCTTCTTGCTTCTTAGTTCCATCCGTACCAGCAATGATGTAAACTTCCTTGCCTTGCTCTGCCCATTCTCGGCCATATCTCTCAGTCGCAGCCCACTGCTTATTATTGAGTTCTTTCTGCATCGGGACTATGTTTGACAGCAAGTTGACCGCAACAATATCCTTGCGGTTGCTAAATCTATCCCGGTCAGCAAAGGCAGTTAAATGTCCTCCTTCATATTGCATGCCATCAACATCTATGTTATTCGGCGTTTTATAAGTGCTAGATAACACTTTCGGGAACCCTGAAGGAAGGGTTTTATCTCGGTGAAGTGTACCTCGAATCACAGCCGGATCTCCTGGCTCAAACCGCCAGGATTGATTCAGTTGCCAACTCGCCCAATTAGCGGTGTTCGTGTCACCGTTGTAGGATAAGGCATACTGCGGTCTCTCAATCAGCAAGTTCTCTGCATAAGCGTTATCTGTAAAAGGCGCATTGCTGTATCTTGCCTCTCCTGGATTGCCAAACTTAAGGTGAACACTTTTGAAGGAAACATCATCAATGTAAGCTTCAGGAGCGGAGCCTATTAGCTCAAACTTAGGGATTACCGTGCGATTTTTTAACTTGTCTAGCTTGGCCTCATCAATCTGAAAGGTTTCAAATCCCTTGGTTGCATAACCAAGTTTACGGGTGTCGGCTTCGTAAGCTGTATTACTGCCAGTTGCTTTTACTAAGCTAATAGTTGTTGTCACCGAGTTGCTGGCGTCATTAGCATCTTGGAGAGTGACTATAAGCACTCCTTTATCTAAAGCTGTTTCAGGAACGTGAAGGTTGAAACGGAACGCTCCCCACTCAGGCACAACAAGAGGATTATGGATAGCTTTATTGATGCCATTAACTCCTCCAAGATGTAGGGCGCGGTTGGGTTGAGTGCCATCGTAGCCCACACCTGTTTTGTAATGCTCGCTTAAGGTTTGAATGTCTTTCCACTCTACCAAATACTTTTGCAGCGCTTCATCTTCAACGTCACTCGCCGAAACGCCGCTGTCATTGTGGAGTGACCAACCGGGAATAGGCTGGCTATCTATCTTGTATGCAATTGCATCAAAGTTGCCATTAAACACCGTAGGAACCGCAAAATCACCCCGCATCCCGGCGTCATAGGTGTTGTCAAAATATACTGGAGTCCGCTCACTGGCCACCGGCGGAAGCAATGAACGCTTGTGGGAACCGCCACCCAGCACTGAATAGTACCAACCCGTGCCAATTCCTTCCCACTGGGCGTCCTCGTCACCCACCGGCTGTCCCGTATGGTTGGGCGTGTACCACGGCTTAGCATCCGGGAAGTTCGGATCGAACAGCTCACCGTAACTGAAATCCCCACTGCGCCGGTGAATTGGATACCCGAGAGGATTGTCTTTGCCCCAACTCAAATCGGCTGTACCGCCATACCAAGCGACAGTCCGCCCGTGAGGGTTGTTGCCATTCGCGACATCTTGCGTAAACCCAGCGCGACTGGAGGTACTGAGGTTTCCAGACTCGTCAAACCCGCCGAGATGAACTGATAAATCTGCCCTGTTCTCATTGGTGTCACTATCGGGCGGCAGCCATTCAGAGGGAATAATATTGACAATATCCCGCCCTCTGGGGTTGCTTGTCGTTGCCGTCTGGTAGTAATTGTCGGCAAACGTGACATTCTCCCAAACCTGAACCTGTGGGTCAAAGTAGTTGAGGGTTTGGCTATTAAGTTCCTGGGCGAAATCATTCGGGTCTACAGTCGTCATCTGGAGATCTGGGAACATCCCTGGATGCGTATCTTTCGGGAAGAAAGTCCCCAGACGCTGGATAATCTCGCTATTCACTACCGCACCGCGACCGAAACCAATAAAGTGCATCGGTGAGTTGAACAGAGCGTCTTTCGGAGTGCCCTCCGCCTCGCCATAGCTTTGGTTTAATCCAACCAAACCAGCAAACAGAGCATCGGCTGCTGCCTCAGAGAAGCCAGAATTAAGTTTGTCTGCTGTAGAATCTTGGCTCCAATCTGCAACCAGCACCAGCGGTTTGCCCAGCCCCCCATCGCCAGAGAGAACCTGCCACTCACCTGAGTCAGGTAAGTATTGCATAACTGTGCCGTCAGTGCCTTTGCCATCGATATTACCGGCAATGCTCCCAGCAATTTCCCTGGCGGAGAAAAGTCCTTTTGGATCGAAAGCCATGCCGTCAGGGGTCAAAAAGGTAACGCTGCTGTAGGTTTCAGGTGCCGGTGCGGCTGCAGGTGCTAGCGGCAGGTAAAATTGACCGTCGGACTGACGGATAGTACCTCTGGTGAGACTCTTGGCTTGAACGCCCCAATAGTAGGTCTGTCCGCGAGTGAGATTCAGAAGATCCGCAAAAGGAAATTGGTTGTTGGGAACTAATTCCTCTATGATTTTCCCGGCCACCTCCCACTGACCGAGACCATTAGCCACATCAATGACTCTCCAAGTCGCCGTCAGGTTGCGGTTGGGATTGTAATCCGCCACACCAGAGGTAGATTTCTTCAATTTGTTTTCATCTAAACCGGGTGGCAGGGGTCTTTCAACAAAAGAGTCTTCTCCTGGGAAAAGTCCCTCGCCCTCAGGAAATGTGCTGATAGTAAGGTTGACCTCAACAATATCAAATGTATTGATGATTGTCCAAATCAAGATAGGAATCACTACCTCAGGTGGCGCAGGCGTCGGGACAAGTTCAGGTGCAACTACTGGTTCCTTCTTCCACTGCACCTCTGCCAAATCCAGCCAGTCCGCCGGCGCTGCACTCAGCCCCCAAGACCCACCGGCAAGAGCAACCGGCCCCCGCGTGCTATTTGGCAGCACGCCATAGGTAAACTGGTAACTCGCCCAATCCCCCTGAACAATCCCATAGTCAGCAGCAACACTAATTTCCGGATTGATATCATCCACCGGCACCCTTGACAAATCACCCCAAGTAGCATTCTTCGCCGAACCAGCACTGAAGAAAGGAGACCCCTCCCCTCTGTCCAACCCGTCGATAAGGAAATTCCCAGGATTTTCCAGAGTTTCGATAATCTCCTCTACATCAAAAACATATGTACTGCCGGTGCCATTCAAGTTCGGATAAGAAGCGTAGAGATACTTACTGTCATTTGAAAGTACCAGGTCTGCAGTCAGCGCTCCGGGGAATCGGTCGAGTTGCCGCCACCAACTGCGGATTAGTCAGCGGGTCTTTAATAATCCCAATATTGCCCCCCAGCCCGCTTATCAGTTTGCAGGACACTGCCCTGACGGTTGCGACCGGCAACAAACGCATACCGCCCATCTGGCATCACTGTTACCGCCACCCCCTCATTGACATCGAAATAATCACCGACATTCCCCAAAGATAAATCTATGTATCGCGCACTTGCTGCAAAATTGAGAGGGTCATCATTCGTTACCTCAAGCACGCCGAAACCCTTTGCGTCGCTATTCTGTTGCCCATTGGTAAACGTTAGCTTCAACGGATCTGCAGTAGCTGCCACTCCGTCCGCCCCGTTGTTTGTCAGAACCGCCCCAATCTGCTCGTGCCACTTGCGCTCGTTCTGATTTGGAGCTGTGGGCCGGTCTTGCCCGTCAATATTAATGACATAAATATAACCATTCGCCGCTGTGACAAAAAGCTTGCGCCCGTCACTGCTAATAGCCATCTTCCGCAGCCCAGAGGACGCCGGATTTACCGCAATGGTTTGAATTACCTGATGATAAGTCTCCGAGAACGTATTGATATCCAGTATGTAGATATTTCCCCTCGCACTGTCGGCAATGTAAGCGTATTCATTCCGCGAGTTAATAACAATTGACCACGGTTTTGCACCGGCAGGCAGATCGATCGGGTTAATGTCCGGGATATCCGGTTGAGTGTCCACCTGCTGCAACACCAGCGGATCTACTAACGCCACGCGCCCCGTCAAGGACCCCCTAGTCTCCAAAACCACATAAACGCGAGTTCCGTCGCTCGTCACGGCGCTCGCTCGCGGCCAATCTGTTCGGTCAGGAGTGCCGACCGGAATGCTGGCGAGGAGCAATTTACTGCTGTTGCTGGCTTCCACTACTGATTCTGGGTCAGTGCCGTCGAGAACCGCAAGCCGGTCTGCCCCTCTTTGAGCAGCAAAAATGTACTCAGCGCCCTGATTTATCCGAATCTTGTTGCTGTCGTACTCGACTTCTTCATACACCGGCTCTGTGCCATTTTGACCGGCCAAATGGTTCTGCCGGCGCGTCAGGACAATGCGCGACGCACCCAGAGGCACAGTATTGGGCACCTTAACCGCCACCTCAAAGCGATTGTCCCCCAACTCTCGGCTCAGATTGGGCAAAACCGTCCCCTCATACGCCGTATCGCCGACATAAAATTTAGCAACCAAATCCTCAAACCGGCTGCCAAGAAGGT
>NZ_KB235948.1:3925978-4050872 GCF_000332335.1 Kamptonema formosum PCC 10802
GGTGCGTTCAAAACTGCCTTGAAGGACGGAATCCCCTCTGGGTTCAGCTCGACACCCGCTGTGTTAACAACCGGCAGTCCGACCTTAGGAATTGCGATCACCTCCAGCGAGTCGGATTGCAGATATTTAGCCAAGTACGCGAGGAATAAGGCTGTCGCGACAAATTGAGTGGTTGTTGCTGCGATTATTCCCACAAAACCCAGTCGGGCTGCCAAATAGGTGGTTTCTAAGCTGAGGTTAGTAGCGAGTCTGACTGCCTCAGTAGCTGCCGCCAGTGAGGCGAGTTCCGAGGCGGCTGGAAGATATCCAGGAGACGGAATAAACCCTATAGTATATGTGCCGCTGAAACCGATTCCATTAAACGGCGGCGAAGAGGTCCGGATAGTTCCGCCAGACACCACACCCGTCTCTTCTATCAGCCAAGTTGGGTTCCAAGTGCCTTGAGCATCTGGCAGTGCCCCTTCTCGCATGAAGAAGACTTGAGTTCCCTCCGGCAAACCTGCCGGTGCGGGAATGGCCAGCTGCGCCGGCACCTTCATCGGGTCATCCCCAGCATCTAAATTGAACGCACCGGCAATCTCGAATCCTTCTGGCACAGGAAGCGATAAATCCTCCCGACTCAGCGGAGTCAAGCTGACAGTTGTGTTCTCCTCTAGAGCGCCAGGAGCCACCATTACCATCGAGCCATCAGAAGCTCGCACCACACCCCCATCCGCTCCCAAAGTTGCCGGTCCAAGCTGCGGATTTTGCACCCGGATTGGAATAACTTCCACCGCTGAACCGTTGCTAACCGTTACAGTGGCGTCCCCCGACTTCAATGCGGTAACTAACCCATCCTCACTCACGCTCAAAACTGAGGGGTCACTCACCTCATATCGCGTCCCCGACTCATCAGTATTTAAGTCAGGCGAATTGGGCAATTCGTTTACTTTCACCGATAATTGCCGCGTCCCCCCAACCGGCAGAGAAATCGCATCGGGATAGGGATCTAGCCCATAGAGTTGGGCGAGTTCCACACTAAATTGTACTTCACTGTCCAGACTGCCTGAATCATTGGTCGCCGGCACAAGGGTGAAGCGAATCCCCTCAAACCCCGACACATTGCCATATTCATCTATCGCCCGCAAATAAAGGGTGTGACTTCCCTCTGACAGCGAACCGCCAAATATTTCCTCTAAAGCATTTCGGTCTAATGAAAATGTTCCATCCTCGTTGAGCCGGCTGGCAATCTCAGTAAAGCGCTCCACCGGCATCCCTTCAAAACCGGCACGCAAGCTGAAAATCCCACTGACATCGATCGCAGTACCGACAATCGCCGGGTCAGAGGTAATCCCATCTGCAGTGTCCTCACCCGTATCGTTCTCTAGATATGCCGCAATTTCTGGCGGTTCGGTGTCGGCTGAATTGATTTCATCTAAAATTTGTCCCCCCAAAACTGTCCCGCGCCAGTCTAGGGATGGTACAATTACATTATTTACCGATGGGGCTGTGCCCGTCGCACCGGCGACCTGAAACATCACATCGTTGTAATCTCTATCCGCACCGGCATTCACCTGCATATCTTCAAAAGCAAAAGCATACCCCTTGCCGGTGACATCAGCTATCTGCCCAGAATTGAAAGCATCTCTGGGGTCAGCTGTCGCTAATGAGAACAGGGGCCGCAAGCCGGTCAGTGCCGGATTGTTAAAGACATCCTGTATCTTATTCCGGGGGGCTAAAATAATCCCAAACTCATCCCCCGGATTCATATATACTGTCTTGACGCCCTGGTATGTCCCCTTATTCCAATTTTGCGGCTCAGCCCCCAAAACCCCGGCCAACTTAGCGCCTTCTGTGAAGTCCGAGATGACGGCATGCCCCTCTGAAGAATTACTCAGCGCCCGCCGCGCGGCTTCTTTGGCAAAGGCACTGTAATCGTTCAGGAAAGCCGGCATCCCCTCCAACTTAAAGATGCCTACCTCTCCCTCATAGAAGCCGCCATCAAATAGATAACTTATATCGACTTTACCGGTTGGGCCTACTTTAAACACTCCCAACTCAAAGGGGCTGTTACTGCTGGGGGCTAGGGGCTGACCTGTGAGCGGGTCAGTGTTGGTTTTGGGACTCACCTCCAGAATATAATCTGTGTCGCCGCTCACCCGAGAGATTTCAATCGAGTAGTCCCCCGCAATTAAGGCATCGGCATTAATCACTTCTGGACTTGTTCCGCTATTAGATGATGTGCGCAGTACAGAGCCGGTGCTGTCCAGCAATTTTATATCGGCATCGGCGCTCAATTCGCCCAGAGACAGACTGAAACTGCCCGGTGCGTCCAGAGTAAGCCGGTAAATGTCTGTTGGTTCGGCACTCAATATATTGCCGATATATGTTTCGCTGCTTTCTAGGGAGCCAATGTTGAAGTCGGACATCACTCACCTGACCTGTAAACTGCACACCATCACCCCTCGTAGCACGAATCTCTCCGTCACACCTGTCGGGAGCGGCTGACTTGTTTTTTACTGTAGCGAGTTTTTTTTTGGCTGTCAAACTTCTGCGCTCTCCCCCTCTGACCCTGGGATTTTAATGATTTCTCTTTTTGATTAGTATTTCTAATATTTGCCGAGGCTCGCCTGAAGCCCCGGGATTTGTTATGATTAAACAGCCGTAACTTAGAAAGATGCCCCGCACCGGCACCCCCTCCGCACCCCCTGAGGGAGCGTTTTTAGCACGCCTGAGGGCGGAATTATTAAAAAATTAAATAATTATTAAGCGGAATTATTAGAAATTTCTATAGCCGCCCGCCATGCCAGCCGGCACACTGCTGCTTAACACCCAAAAGGTGCCGGTGTCAATGAGTATTTTTAGTTAACCAGATGCCGGCGGCTGTTGTGGCTGCCCTTCTTGCGGTTGGCCCCACCTGTGGCCCGGGCCAGTAGGAGATGGCCCTCAAGACAGCACACCGCCACAAGTCTCTCTGCTGCGGGGTGCGCCGCAGCGCACCTGACACCTGTCTAATACCGCTTCATGGCCCGCTCCATCTCGCGCTTGTCTTCCCGCCGGCGCTCATCTTCGCGCTTGTCGTGCAGCTTCTTGCCTTTGCCGAGGGCGACTTCAATTTTTACCCAGCCGCGCTTCAGGTACATTTTCAAGGGAACCAAGGTTAATCCCTGCTGCTCGACTTTGCCAATCAGCTTGCGAATTTCTTGCTTGTGCATCAGCAGTCTGCGGGTGCGGCGGGGGTCGTGGTTGAAGTATTCGCTGGCTGTGCCGTAGGGCGAAATGTGGGCGTTAATCAGCCAGGCTTCTCCATTGCGAATCAGGACGTAGCCATCTCGCAGGTTGACTTTGCCTTCCCGAATCGATTTGACTTCTGTGCCTTTGAGTTCTATGCCTGCTTCGTAAGTGTCTAGGATTTCGTATAGGAAACGGGCTTGCCGGTTATCGCTAACTATTTTAATTCCTTCGCTTTTTTGTGCCATAATTAGTTTGGTGTTTGTAACTTTAGTTTAACTATTGGTAGCTGGCGAGCGAGAGCTCAAGGGCAGTCTGAGACGGTGGCCGGGGGCGCAGGGGCGGCCACGGGGGGCCGCCCCTACAATCGGTAATTTCTAATTTCTGCGCTGGCGGGTGAGGTTATCGACGCCCAGATCGGACTCACCTGGAATTGCCCAGCGACCGTTGGCTTCGCTGTCTCGAATCCGGTAATCGGTGACTCCGAAATCATCCTGGGGTCCCCACCCGACAGCGAGCCAGTCCCCAGAACGCAGCCCAACGCCGCGATAGGTGGTGCGGTCTACTGTCCAGGTGAGTTCGTAGGTGTCATCCGACCGGCGAATCCTTAGAGATCCATTGTATTCCCCGCCGGAATCTCTGCCCTTCACTTCGTAGTTGCCCTCGACTCTGCCGGATCTGCCGCCGGTGGCTGTTTCCTCGCCGATTTGTCCCCTGCCTCCGCTGTAAGTCCACTTTCCGTCCAGGGTGCCGTCTGAGTTGATGCGGTACACGGCGACTCCGTATGTCTTTCCTTGGGGTGCCCAGCCGACAAATAGGCGGTCATCCTCCAGAAAGGCCAGCCCTGAGAATTCGCCCTCAGAGGTGTTCCACGAGACGCTGTAGAGATTGGCGTCGCTGCTGCGGCTGATGGCTTGAATGTCTGCGGTGCCGGTGTACCTGTCTCCGTTGGGAGCCTTGCCTTCGCTAATTTTCCAGCTGCCTTCTATGCTGTTTCGGGAGGAGCGCTGCGCCAAAAAAGCCGGCTGGAATGTTTCAATCCCTGCTGCCGGCGCATGCAGCTTGGCCTTCTGCGGGAGGCTCGCGCCGGTTGGGCCCGTGAGGGTGAGGCTGGTGCCTGCGATCAGTAAACTGGCTAAAATCCGATTTCGCATCATGGTGCCTGTTTGGTTTGGGCGTTGAAGAATATTGCCCCGCCGCTGCTCGTCTAGAAACCCGGTTTCTTGGAGAAACCGGGTTTCTGGGGTTTCACCGGCTCGTGTGCTATTTGGACGGGTTTGGCGCTGTGTGAGTTGCTTGGCGCAAAGGACAAAAAGCGGGGCGGTCTGGAAGCCGGGCCGTCTCCGCCGGTGGCCACACCCCCGCCGCCGGCCCCGAAACTCTGACCTTTATGTAAATTTTTGTAAAAACCTTGACAACTGCCTAAAAAACAGTAACAATGAATACAGAAAAGAAATCGTTCATCTCTCAGGTGGGGGCGGGCCGACAGCTGGCCCGAGACACAGGAGAGACGGAAGTAGGGAGTCATTCCATCCCGAAGGAACGCGCCTCAACTCACCACACGCTGATTAGGAGGCGAAAACCATGCAACTGACAAATAGCGGAACCAACTACGAAGACACCCTGCCGGTGCTGTCTGCCGAAGAGAAGGCTCGCTCTCTGATGCACAACCGGCAGCTGGCCACTCAAAATCGCCAGCGTTCGCTGTTGAGCCGGGCTGCAGCCGAGATTGGACTGGCTCTCTAAGGTTTCCAGCTCCAGGAACCCGATAGGAAGCGATTTGCGAGTTTTGGCAAGAATGTCCGATCGTGGCCTTACAGTTTACCGCTGAGCAACCAGCGGGATGTCCTAAGAAAACTCATCTGTACTCACACCCCCTGAGGGGGTGTTTTTTTTGCTGGACTGCGCTCGGAGCGAGAAGGGAAGTCCAGAAAACTGATAAGCTCGCACTCAGCTGAATCTGCGCTATCCATCTTTAGAGCAGCCGGCAATTGGGCACGGACATCAGTGGCCTAGGGAGAAAAGGCGTAGGTACGGCGTTCGCCGGGCCTCTTAATCTAATGTCCTAATCTAACTGGCTACTGCTATATCCCCTCGTTAGGGGTCCAGGGACGCTTTCCTGGCCCGACAGGCGGGAAGGGGAGGCGAGCGAGGGGAGGCGAGCGAGGGGAGGCGAGCGTGCGAGGGAAAAATTCTCTGGGTTACGAGCTTGGCGAGGGGGATTATGAATGGGAGCGCGCGGCACGCCGTTCCGTGCAGGCGGCGTGCCCGAGGCAGCGGTAACGATATGATGATAAAAAACTTCCCTGTTGTGATAGCGTCAGCCCCAGAGTCCAGCGTCTATGTCTAACTCCGCCCAGATCGCAGACCAACGCCAGCCAAAGCCGCACCCCTCAAGTGCCAGCCACTCTGCCAGCCGATCTTCCAGCAAAGACAGCCGCAGAGACAGACGGCGGGAGAGGCAACTGAGGGACTCTGAGGGACCTCTAGAGCGATTGATTGGCTTTACCAGTTCAATTTTTTCTACATTCCGGACAGGAGCCTCCGACTGTCAGGCCGGTAACAAGTGGTACAGAAAAGGCAACTACGAGCTGGCGGTTGCCGCTTACGAAAAAGCGATTCAACTCAAGCCCGAGCTGCATGCGGCTTGGCTGCAGATGGGCAAGGCGCTGGAAAAGCTGCACCGGCACTCCGAGGCGATCTCAGCCTTTGACAGAGCGCTGCAACTGAAGCCGGACGACGGCATTAGCTGGACATTGCGAGGGAAGTGCCTCTACCACTTGCAGGAGTATGAAGCGGCGCTGGCCTCTCTGGATCAAGGCATTCAAATCGATCCGAAACGGGATGAAGCCTGGTATTACCAGGGCCGGTCGTTTGAGGCGCTGCAACAGCACCCTGCTGCGGCTGAGGCTTATGGCAAAGCCTGCCAGCTGATGCCTTCCTCGCACGCGGTTTGGCACCACCGAGGGCGCATGCTCCAGCACCTGCAACAGTTCTCACCGGCAGCTGACGCTTACGAGCGAGCGCTTCGCCTCAAGGGGGATAACTTTGAGACTTGGCTCAACTACGGCATGACGCTGGCGGTTTTGAAGCGATACGACGCAGCGGTGGCGGCTTGTGAGCGAGCGCTGCAACTGAACCCGAGCAGCTTGGAGGCTTGGATTCAGCGAGGGCTGGCTCTGGAGCAGCTGGAGCGGTATACGGATGCGGTCAGCTCCTACGACAGAGCGATTATACTGCAGCCGGATGCCTACGCGGCCTGGTATCACAAAGGGATGGCCCTGAAGCACCAGTGGTATGAAGCGGCTATCGCTTGCTTGGACAAGGCGATTGAACTGCAGTCCGATATCCCGCTGGGGTGGCACGGGCGGGGTGTGGCGCTGGCGGAATCGGGACAGCACGCAGCGGCGCTGGCTTCTTTTGACCGGGCGACTAAACTCAATCCGAAATGGCCGGATGCCTGGTTGGGGCGCGGGAAGGCGCTGTGCGGATTGCGCCGGCACAAGGATGCGATCATTGCCTACAGCAATGCCATTCAGCTGCAACCCGACTTCTCTGAGGCTTGGTTTGGGCGGGGCGAGGCGCTGGAGCAGCTGCAGCGCTACGCAGAAGCGATTGCCGCTTATGACAAAATTATTCAGCTGCACCCGGATGACTTGGGTGTGGCCTATCGGGCTTGGCTGAAACGCGGTCAGGTGCTCGAGCAGATGCAGCGGTATGAAGAGGCCACCGCCGCCTATGACACATTAATTGTCATTCGCCCGAAGGACGTGGAAGCTCGGCTGAAACGCGGCTACGCCCTGGAGCAAATGCAGCGGCACGCCGACGCCCTGGCCACCTATGACGAAGCTCTGGGCATTGGGCCAGAAAACGGCGCTTTTTGGCTGCGGCGCGGCAAGGTGTTGAGTGAAATGCAGCGCTACACCGAGGCTTTGGCTAACTTTGACCGGGCGATTCAGCTGATGCCCGGTCAGTACGAAGCTTGGTTGAGGCGCGGCGAACTGCTGGAATTGTTACAGCGCTATAAAGAGGCGGCCAGTTCTTATTCGATCGCGATGGAACTTAAGCCCGACTGCCAGGAAGCGATTCAGAACTGCCAGCGGGTGATGAGCAGGCTCGGAGAGTCATCATGACGTTCGGTTTTTCAATCCCGTGTTTGTTTCAATCCCGTGTTTCAATCCCGTTGCCGGGATTCAGCTGGCCAAAAATATGCCTCTCCTGCCGCCTGCTGAAATGATTGTCGCATTTATTTCGGCTTCTTTGCACAACCCTTGATGCTCCCCGGTTGCCCTGCCCGCAAGTCGGGTGCCCCAGAAGTGCCGGCGAGTCCAAAACTTATTAATTTTTGGGCCCGCCGCACCCTTTCTCGCCGGCACACTCCGCAACTGAGGTAAGGCAGATCGTCTGAGGGGGAGAGGGGGAAAGAAAGCCGGTCCATGAACAACTGATGATATAATTAAGGGCTTTTTGCATTAAGATTTCCTGTAGGGGGAGGGAGGCAAGCAAACTTGACCGCCCCAAGAATTTGTTTGGGTTTAAAGATATCCGTTTGGGTAATGTATATAAAATGGGGGTGTGCCAGTCGGAAAAGAGGTGGCATTTGCAGCGGTGTGGAGGAATTGTGCTGTGGGGCAGCCTCCGGTTTTGATGGTAAAGTAATAAAACGGATGCGAGTGCGGCTCTGGCGGGAGGGCGGTGAAGAGCGTGCGCAAGAATCCAAGAAATGTCAGAATAGAAAGTGGGAACCTGACGGATGCTGACAGGGCAGGTGCCGGTATGACGAAGGCCAGCAGGGTAAACAGAAAAGTAAGTGGGCGCGAGAAGAAACCAGAAGCGTAGAAGCCCGTTTTCGTGGGAGTGAGCGGGTTTATTGGAACGGCTCACAATCAGGGTAGTGGATCTGCTAGGCAACTGCGACAACAGCACTCCTGTCCAAACCCAGAAAATTTTGGCACACGATTGGATAATGAGCCACTTTCCAGACTTTTCTAGCCACGGCTATCAAGTCATTCAGGAACTGGGACGCAACCGTGAGGGCGGTCGTATTACTTACCAGGCGATTGACATCACTGGCGACCGGCAGGTTGTAATTAAACAGTTCTGCTTCACGGAAGCCGGTGCCAGCTGGGCGGGCTTTAAAGCGTACCAGCGCGAGATTCAAATTCTCAGAGAGCTAAATCACGCGGGTATCCCCAGCTACCTGAACTCGTTTGAAACCGCATCAGGGTTTTGCCTGGTGCAGGAATATAAATCGGCTTTCTCTCTCGCCGACCGGCACAGTTTTGCTGCGGATGAAATCAAGCACATTGCTGTGTCAGTATTAGAAATTTTGGCCTACCTGCAAAATCGCATTCCGCTAGTAATTCACCGGGATATTAAACCAGAGAATATCTTACTGTCAGAGGGCGATCCTGGCGGGCAGACCCAAGTTTACCTGGTGGATTTTGGTTTGGCCAGGATTAGTAGCGGGGGAGTTGCCACCAGCAGTGTCGCCGCCGGCACCTTAGGTTTCATGCCGCCAGAGCAGCTGTTCAACCGCTCGCTAACAGCGGCGTCAGACCTGTACAGTTTAGGGGCGACGCTGATTTGCATCCTCACCGGCACGGCATCGGCAGATATCGGAAACCTAATTAACGACACCTGTGGCTTTAATTTCAAACACCTACTCCCCAAACTGAACCGGCGTTTTGTTCACTGGCTGGAAAAAATGGTAGCTCCCAGCGCTAAAGATCGCTATCCCGACGCGGCGACAGCACTGGAAGCGCTCCAGCCGATTCAGGTCAAGAGCTCTCGATACCCTTCTTTTCGGGGGGTGCCGCTGGTTAAGCCGGCAGCTATCGCCGGCGCACTCTCTGCTGTCTGCGCGATTTTTGGGATGTTGCCCTCTGTGCGAATTGATGTGCGGCCCCCTTCCACGCTGAGTTCGCCGGCATCTACCCCGCCACCGGCTGCGAAAACTGGGGCGGCTGAATGGGTGAAACGAGGAGATTTGCTTCGCGACAGGCAGCGCTACTCTGACGCCTTGGCGGCTTATAACCAGGCGCTGAAAGTCAGCGACAGCTCTGCGGAAGCTTGGTATGGCCGGTGCTATGCGCTCACGAATTTGCAGCACCCCCAAGAAGCGCTTTTCGCCTGTGACAGGGCGTTAAACCTGAAGCCAAATTATGCGGAGGCGTGGCACCGGCGCGGCTACGCGCTTGACGACTTGGAACGCTATTCTGATGCGATCCAAGCTTACGACAAAGCGCTGCAAATCAAGCCGAACTACGATACGGCATGGCATAACCGGGGCTTCACGCTGGAAAAATTAGGCCGCTATCAGGACGCGCTCGCCTCTTATAACAAGTCGCTGCAATTCGACCCAAAGGATGCCGTGACTTGGCAGGAGCGAGGCCGGCTTTTAGATGCGTTGCGCCGTTATGACGAAGCGCTCGCCTCCTTTGACAGAGCGATCTCCCTGAAGCCGAAGTGCGAAAATGCTTGGCGGCAACGGGGCTTAACGCTGCGGAAAATAGGTCGCTATCAGGAAGCGCTCCTTTCTTATGATAAGTCGCTAGAACTCGACCCAAACAACCCAATTACATGGCACAGCAGGGGCGCAGTCTTAGAGAAATTGCAGCGCTTGGAAGAGGCGGCTGTTTCGTATAGCAAAGCGCTGCAATTCAATGCGGACTATCAATTGGCGCTTCAGGCCCAAAAGCGGAACATCAGTGGGAGCCAATCTTTAAAGGGCAAGCTGAATCCTTAAAAATGTTCCCCCTGAGCGGAGTGGGGGCGGGTTTATCGAGCTAGGGGTTTTCAGTGGGATGAAGTGCGGATAAGAAACCCGGTTTTTTTGAGAAACCGGGTTTCTCAGTACCTCACGCTTGATGAAAAACGCTCTAAGAAAAGGCGAAGCCGCAAGGCGCTTTTAGAGGGAGCATCTCATGCAGCGAGCAATCGGTGACGCCGAACCCGCCCTACCTTTGCCGGCAGCGCCCCACACCGGAGGGAAGCGCCGTTCCCGCTCCCCCTCTATCCGAAGGGAGATGCCCGACCGGCAGCTGGTGGGGGTGGCTCAGGGCGGGTGCGGAGCGCACAGTGCCATGATTTTGTCAATCCTTCAGTGATACAGATCACGCCTAGTCCAAAAATTTATCACGGATCGAGGTGGAGTAGAATCACAGAGACAATCTGCGGTAGAATAGAAAATGAACGTGGTAAAAAATGTTTGGGTTACAGGTTTGCCGAACAGGTCAGGTATGCAAATGGGTCACAATACGCTTGGAAAACTCTTACACAGTGAAAAAAGTGCGGTTTCAGCACTCCCAGATGTCAAGGAATGGATATCTGATTACAACTTCACGGTCAGCCTCTGTTTAGCCGTCAAAACAATGAAACAGGTGCTGGCTGAGGCGGGTTCGGGAGAGGACCACTGCTGTTTCTCCACTCCTGACGGGAAATTGGTGCTGACGCCGAAAGCCTTGGATATCTTGAGATCCCACTGTCTGGACGAACACTGGGAGTATTTTCAAAATTACCTGCTGGCGTAAGAGGTTTACTAGGAAAAAGTAGCCGGTGCGCCGGTGCGCCCTACCGCGTTTGGGGAGGGCGGAGCTTTTGATTTATGGGATAAGGCCATGTTATGTTTATGTCGGCCTGCTTATACGATTGCGCTTTTATGTCCCAGAAGCCCTACGATTTACTCCTCCGGGAGTGCCGGCTGCTCACCGGCGAGGTGGTTGATATTGCCATTAAAGATGGCTGGATTGCGGCGATTGCGCCCCAGCTCGGCGAGCCGGCTGATATGGAAATCAGTGTTGGGGGCAAGCTGGCCAGCCCCCCCTTTGTGGAGTCGCACATTCATCTGGATTCGGCTTTGAGTGCCGGTGAGCCCCGACTGAATGCCAGCGGCACGCTGTTTGAAGGGATTGAAATTTGGGCGGAGCGCAAGCAAAGTTTAAGCTTGACAGATGTTAAAAAACGTGCTATAGAAACCCTGAAGCTGCAAGCGTCTCAAGGGGTTTTGTTTGTTCGCACTCATGCGGATGTGAGCGAATCCAGCCTGACGGCGCTGCAAGGTTTGCTGGAAGTGCGGGAGGAAGTTAAAGACTGGATTTCCGTGCAAGTGGTGGCGTTCCCTCAAGATGGGATTTATGGCAAACCCGAGAATGAGGCGCTGCTGGAAAAAGCTCTGGAGATGGGGGCGGATGCGGTGGGCGGCATTCCGCATTATGAATTCACGCGGGAAGATGGGGTGCGCTCGGTTCACCGCATCTTTGAATTAGCTGAGAAATATGACAGGCTGATTGATATTCACTGCGATGAAATTGACGACGAGCAGTCGCGGTTTTTGGAAGTTGTGGCGGCTGGCGCGATTCGCACCGGCATGGGGGCGCGAGTCACCGCCAGCCACACGACGGCGTTTGGCTCGTACAATAGCGCCTACGCTTACAAATTGATGGGGCTATTGGAGCGCTCTCAAATCAATTTTATTGCCAATCCCCTGATTAATATTACGCTGCAGGGGCGGACGGACACTTATCCGAAACGCCGGGGGGTAACGCGGGTGAAGGAGTTGTGGCAGCGGGGGCTGAATGTATCGTTGGGGCACGATTGCGTGCGAGATCCCTGGTACAGTTTGGGCACCGGCAATATGCTGGATGTGGCTTATATGGCGGTGCACGTTTGCCAGATGACCGGCGTGGCGGAAATTGATGCCTGTTATGATATGGTGACGAGTCACGGCGCGCGCACGCTGCAGCTGGAGAATTACGGAATTGAGGTGGGGAAACCGGCGTCTTTGATTGTTTTGGATGCGGAGAGCCGGTATGATGCTATTCGCCGCCGCCCGACAGTTGTTTATGTGATTTCGCGGGGTAAGCTGTTAGTTGAGACAGAGGTGCCGGTGACGAAGTGGCGCTAAGTCACAAGAAACCGGGTTTCTAGAGAAGAAACCCGGTTTCTGGCTTTCCGAGAGTAAAGTCACAAGTGTCACCGGCAGTGATATAATAAGTACCGAACGGAGGCCATAGGGCGAATCGCAAACAAACCAACTACCACGAGACTGGATAAATTTCATGCTGCAAACCGTACTGGGTGGGCGCTACCACATCACCAGCCATTTGGGGGGCGGGGGATTTGGTCAAACCTATCTCGCTGAAGACCGGCAGCTACCCGGTTCCCACCGCTGCGCCGTTAAGAAACTTTTGCCGGTGGCGAGCGATCCGGCAACTTTGCAGATAGCGAGACGTTTATTCGATACCGAAGCGCAAGTCTTGCACAAATTAGGAAGTCACGACCGGATTCCCCAACTTCTGGCTTACTTTGAGGAAAATCAAGAATTCTATCTGGTGCAGGAATTTATTGAAGGTCGAGAGCTGAGTCAGGAACTAACTCAGGGGAACCCGCTGGGTGAGGGTGAGGTTATCTCCCTTCTGCGAGACATTCTGGAAGTCTTGGAATTTGTCCACCGGCAGAATGTCATTCACCGGGATATCAATCCCCGAAATATCATCCGCCGCGACAGAGATGGCCGGTTGGTTTTAATTGATTTTGGGGCGGTCAAACAGGTGGCCACCCAGATAAGCAATCCTCAAGGGCAGACGCGCTTGAGTGTTATCATTGGCACGCCCGGTTATATGCCCAGCGAGCAAGCTCACGGGAATCCCAAACTCAGCAGCGATATTTACGCGGTGGGGATAATTGGAATTCAAGCCCTCACCGGCTTGCTTCCCAACCAGCTTCCAACCGATCCCGCTACAGAAGAAATTATCTGGCATAACCGAGCATCTGTCAGCCCTGAGCTAGCAAGAGTTTTGGACAAAATGGTTCGGTATGATTTCCGCGAGCGCTATGCGTCAGCGGCGGAAGCGCTGCGAGCGATCGAAGCGTTGAAAGCCCCCACTGTCACTGTTACTCCCGCCACAGTGCCGGTGGCCAAACCTGCGCCGGCTCAGCCGAAAAAATCTGGCTCGCTCCTGTTAAAGGTTTTCCTCTCCACCGGCTTACTTGGAATCGGGGTTGCTGCGTCGTTTTTTCTGGCCAGAGCCCTCAATTCCTCTAACGCGACTGATTTATATAACCGGGGCAATACCCTGTATAATTTAAAGCGGTATGAAGAAGCCCTCGCCGCTTACCAAAAAGCGATTAAAATTAGACCGGACTACGCTGAAGCTTGGAAAGAACAGGGCAATATCCTGTATAATTTAAAGCGTCACTCCGAAGCGCTCGACGCTTACGAGAAGGCGATTCAAATCCAGCCGGACTATGTGGAAGCCTGGACGGGGCGGGGAGGCGTGCTGGACGCCAGCAAGCGGTACGAAGAGGCGGTTGCTTCCTTCGATCAGGCGTTAAAAATCCAGCCGGACTCCGCAGAAGCTTGGAAGGAGCGAGGCGATGCGCTGCTGAATTTGCCGCGATATGAAGAGGCGATATCTTCTTATGACAGGGCGGTGGAATTAAAGCCGGATTACGATCGAGCTTGGTACAGTCGCGGCTGGGCGCTACACAATTTGCAACAGTACGAACAGGCGGTCGCTTCTTATGATAGAGCGGTTGAGTTAAAGTCGGATTACGATAGCGCTTGGTACAGTAGAGGCAATTCGCTTCTCAAGTTGGAGCGTTACAAAAAGGCGGTTGAGTCCTATGACAGGGCGATTCGCTTAAAGCCATCTCACTATCAAGCTTGGTACAGTCGGGGGAATGCGCTGGGGAATTTGCGCCGGCACAAAGAGGCGGTTGAGTCGTATGAGAAAGCGGTTCGCTACAAGCCGGACTTTTACGAAGCCTGGAACAGTATGGGATCGGCGCTCCATCAGTTGCGCCGGTACGAGGAAGCGATTAACGCCTATGACCGCGCTATCAATTTGCGGAAGAATGACTTCCAGATTTGGTATAATAAAGGCAACGCGGAATATAATTTGAAGCGATATGAGCGAGCCGTCGCCTCTTATGACAGTGCGCTGCAAATCCAGCCAGAGCTCTGGGAGGCTTGGTACAGCCGTGGGAACGCACTGGTGGAGTTGAATCGCTATGAAGATGCGGTTGCTTCTTATGATAGGGCGGTTGAGTTAAAGCCGGATTTCCGAGACGCCATTCAGGCTCAAAAGAAGGCGCTGCGTCTGCTGGAAGCGGAAAAGTTGAAGCGAGAGGGCAACAAAGAAGGCAAAAAAGAAGTGTGACGGCAGACTTTTGTGCGGCTGATTCCGCTCACCGGCAGCGGGTGCCGGTGGGGGAATGGGCTCGCTCATTTCTTGCGTTTCTCATATTAGTGAGGTACTGAGAAACGCGGTTTCTTAAAGAAACCGGGTTTCTGGGCCATTCCCCTCGTTCCCAGGCTCTGCCTGGGAACGCCGTGAAAGGAGGCTCTGCCTCCTTAAGTAGCAAGTTGGGTTATAATATATCTGGTGCGCATTAAAGTGAGCGACTATGGCAGTAAGCAAAAGCTATGACTACTTCTCTCCGGAAGACTATTTAGAAGGAGAGAGGGTAAGCCCCATCAAACACGAGTACCGGCAAGGCGAAATCTACGCAATGGCGGGGGCGAGCGACGCCCATGTGACCCTTGCTGTCAACTTAGTAAGCCTCCTGAGAAACCATGTTCGGGGTACTGGCTGTCGCACCTACACAAGCGACATGAAAGTTCGGATTGAGCGAGCCAATAGCTTTTACTATCCCGATGTGATGGTGACTTGTGATGAGCGGGATAGAACTCCTGAAGATTTCAAGCGCTACCCGCGCTTAATTGTTGAGGTGCTTTCCCCTTGGACGGCTGCTTTTGACAGAGGGGACAAATTTGCCGATTACCGAACGATAGAAACTCTACAGGAATATGTGCTAGTCAGTCAAGACCGGCTGAGTGTGGAGTGTTTCCGCCGCAATTCTGAGGGGCGCTGGGAACTGTACCCCTACAGCGAAGGGGAAGAAGTACACTTGGCTTCTGTTGACTTTCGCTGTCCGATTGCTGTAATTTATGAAGATGTTTTGGGGCTGGGTTAATCGGTTAATCGATTTGTCTGGGTGCGTTACGCTATTGGACTTCGCCCCCTACAATTACTTCAAAAGTCCGCGCAGGCGGACTTTGTTTGTATAGCTGCGATTTCCAATCGCCAGGGTGTATTGGCCCAAATCTTCGGCACCCGAGCGTAACGCACGCCAAACTTATTTCTGAATCGGGCGGGATGCCGGCGCAATCCTCTGCCTGGGTTTAGCAACAATCATCAGCGGATCTCCTACTGTGGTAACTTTCCAGGGCGGTGATTCCAGCTGGCGAGCGGAAATCAGAAATGGGGAGGAGCGCAGCAGGCGCTTGACCAACAGTTTCGGCGGGATAAAGGCAGATAAATAGGGCTCGTTGACACTGCCAACATACGCATACGCGCCATTCTCTAACCATCTCCCGCCAACGGTGTTTGGGTCTTCGGGTTCGGTGGCGGACCAACTGTGAATGAAGTGAATTGCTGCGGGAAATTTGATTTTTGGAATATCCGCCACCACAGCTTGACCCTCCCCCACGTTGAATGATAGCTTATCGCCGCTAGAGTTAACAAATATTAAATCGTACTCCCATTTGCTGCTGGCCAAACTGCGCCACTTTTCCAGGTTGGCTTCAGGTCTTTCTACCATTTTAACATCCAAACTTATCTCCCTGAACTGAGCGGCTGCTTCGTTCATCTCATATTCCTTCCAGGAGCCTTCCTTTGGATAGCTGCTGTAAAGCATCGCTGTTTTAGGTTCCAGAAATATCGCGCACATGGCTTGATACACCGCACGCGCTTGCGAGCCGTAAATCCAGCCAACTACTGCCCAGCGCTTGCCATCGCCGTGGCGGGCTAAGCCGTCAGTTACGGCGAACTGTTCGCCGGCTTTTTTAGGGGATTGATATTTCACCGGCAGCCGGCGCACAATGGTAACAGTATCGATGGAATCGCCGAGAGTGTCATAGGAATAGCCGGTCTCTCTCACCACCCGCTCAACGCTGTCTTTCAGGCGCTCCCACCTTTCGGTATTCAGGGTGTCGTTGGGCAGTCCAAAATTGCCTCCCAAAAACCCTAAAGGCTCCCCCCGATCTGCAGCTAAAGCCACTGCCGCCGGCCACACGGGGTCTTTTTCCCATGCGATCACAGCTCCTGGCGGTTCCCAACCGAGCCGGTGCCACGTTTCTTTCAGCGATTTGACATCGGTTGCGCCCCACGCCGCTGCTGCCGCACGCCGCATGGACTGGCGCAGAGTGTCGCCCTCTGGCAAGGGTTCTTTGACTGCCGGCATGCGAATCACTTCCGCCGGCTTGAAACGCTCAATAAACATCGGCGTGTAGGTGTCATCTTCTATTAAAATCGGCCAGCGACCTTCCAGACTCCACTGCCCTATCGCGGCTAGAAATGTCGCGCCGTCGGGAACGACAATAACCCGATCTACTGTTGGAATTTTATCGCGAATCGTGGCAGTGCGCAGACCGGCTCGCACCGGCCAGGGTTCTTTTAGCGCTGATGCCGGCAGCGAAAATGGCCCTTGTGGCTTTTGCTGCAGCGTGAAAAGCCAGACCCCCAGCCCGCCTAACAGCAGGGCGACAAGCACCCCTGCAAAAATCCAGCGTTTGCCCATGATAGCTTCCTTGACACAATTTATTACTTATTGCTATCATATTAAGAGAACCTAAATATAGGTGAATGAAAGTTGCCTTGTTCCCAGGATATTTCAGGGAACGCGCCTCTGGGGGGCTGCTGCCTCGTTTCTAAAATAAGCAGATTAAAAGCGTAATAGCTTATAATCTTTCCCAGGATGGATACCGGTTGGGCCGATCGCTTCACCGGCAGCACTGGCCTCCCCTCTGGCACAGACCCCAGCTGTCCTTGGCCCGGGCGTCGGGCCAGCACCCCTCCCCCAGGGGAACGGCTCGCCGTTTGTCAAAAAAAATAAAGATATGTAATATGTTTGGCCCTATTGTTAAATAATTGTGAATAAATGTAAATAATGCTTTCGGGCGTTGACAGGGATGTGAGAAGATAGTAGGTAGCAGTTGCTGCAAAGGGCGATTGTTTCAGACAGTGCATCACAGCGAAGTCAATATATCAGGGTTATGAGCATCTATCCAGACTTTTCTGAAGAAGGCTATCAAGTCAAACTAGAACTGGCACGCAACCCGGAACGGGGGCGCATTACCTACCTAGCTACGGCATTTAACCGGGACCAGCTGGTTGTTATCAAAGAATTTCGCTTTGCTATAGCGGATTCTAGTGTTTTGGGAGTAAAAGCTTATCAAAGCTAGATACAAATCATGCAAGATATAAAGCACCCCCGCCTCATTTCTTGCCTGGAGTTTTTTGAAACTAAGCAGGGTTTTTGCCTGGTGCGCGACTATAAGAAAGCACCATCTTTAGCTGAGATACACAGCTTGCCACCGGAAAGAATCAAGCCAATCATCATGTCTATTTTGGAAATATTGGCCGACATGCAAAAGCGCGTCCCGCCATTTATCCACGGCAACATTAAACCAGAGAATGTCTTGATTGATTACGATCTGAATGCTTATCTGGTGGATTGGGGTTTGGACAGGATTGGGGGCGGTAAAGCCACCGGCATCCCGGGGTTCATGCCGCCGGAGCAGCAGTTCAATCCTTCTCCGAGCTTGACCTCAGACCTCTACAGTTTAGGAGCGACGCTAATTTGCCTGCTCACCGGCACCAGCAGTGCTGATATTGGAAAGTTTGTGGATAGTAGCTATCGCTTAAATTTCAAAGGGCTGCTGCCTCAACTAAATCCGCGCTTTATTTCCTGGCTGTAAAAGATGGTGGCCGGCAATGTCAACGAGCGCTATCCTAATGCTATTTCTGCCTTGAAAGCACTGAAGCCAATTCAGGTTAAACTACCAGAAAGTGGCACAACACTGAAGGCGCTAGCTGCTGCTGTGATTACGGTCGCGATTGGCGCTTTCGCCACTACCGGAACCAATTTCATCTCTAACCCACACAACAGTGTTGTAAAACAGCTAATAGAAACGCGAAACTGTCCAAACTGCGATTTGGAGAATGTTAACCTGGCCGGTGCTAACTTGAAAAGTGCCAACCTGGCGGGTGCTAACTTAGCCGGTGCCAACCTCAAGGGTGCCAATCTGGAGGCGGCTTACCTGATGGATGCCAACCTCGCCGGTGCCAATCTGGCGGGAGCGGTTCTCGGAGATGCTTACTTCAAGGGTGCCAATCTGGAAAGTGCCAATTTCAGGGGTGCTAACCTCAAGAACGCTAACCTGGGGGGTGCTGTTCTCGGAGATAATTTTTTCAAGGAGGCTAATTTGGAGGGTGCTAATCTCAAGGGTGCCAGTTTAGAGGGTTCAAACCTGCAGGCTGCTAACCTGGGTTATGCTAACCTGGAAGAGGCGAATTTGCAGGGTGCCCTGTTGCTGAGCGCTAACCTGGAGGCTGCTAACTTGAAGAATGCTAACCTGGAGAGTGCGAACCTCCCCGATGCCAACCTGGGGGGTGCTAATCTGGAGAGTGCTAGTTTGGTAGGTGCTAACCTCAAGGGTGCTTTGGTGGCGCGAACTAATTTGAAAGATGCCAACTTGAAAGATGCCAATCTCAATAACACTCCCCTGGAGCGAAAGATAATATCTGAGCGAGCGGATCGTTAATAGAGTGAGCATCCCGATTATGTAGGGGCGAGCATGAGGGCGAATAATCTCAGGCGTCAAAACCAGCAATTGATAATCCTCATGCTTCGCCCTCACCAGGGTATGTCAATAAAATAGGCCGGTCAGAGAAACAGGGTTTCTTGGTAACAGAAACGAAACCCTGTTTCTGGCCATCAGGCATTATCTGGCTTTTCGGGGGACGACGCAAGCGCTCGCATTACGGCTTGCTGACATATGTACCAAAAATAGAGTGCAATATTTATCTCGCTGAACAACTTGGTGATACCTTCTAGGAGACTAGGAACTGATCCCGATAAATGGCTCTGGTCTACTGCTAACGCTATAAAAAATAACGTGATGCTAGCAAATAGCAACCTGTAAGGTGTGGCCTGTAATTCTCTTTTGAAAAATAAGGCGTAGCCGATAATCGCAAGGGGGTAAAGCGAGACAAACATTAGCTTAGAAACACCAGATCGTTCCAAGAAAACGTGAATGCGGAAGATTTCATCTAAGAGATACCCACCCGTTATTAATCCTGAACAAAAAATAAATAGAGTTTGTTTAGATCGGGGTTCCCTCGTTCTAAGTAAGCCCCAGGTAAACCCACAAACTACCACAGGTACAGAACACAATAGTTGAAAGATATATGTTAATAATCTTTCCTCAATATAAGAACCTGCTACTGGGGGCTTAAATAATTCTTCTAAAGGTTGCCCCAAGGACTTTATGCAGACAACTATCCCCCCTACGGACAGGAGAGATAAAGCATTTACCAGAATAAAAAGTCGGGAATTTTTCATATAGTCTCGACGATTTACTGTCAAATTCAAGAGAGTCTGTTCAGATTAATTGATTGTTGCCAAAACTTCAACCACACATATCATACCACACGGGAGCATCCGGTTTTTGAAACTCCCCTGGTGAGGGCGAAGCATTCGGATTATCAATTACTGGTTTTGCCCGAGAGATTATTCGCCGGAATGCTTCTCCCCTACATAATCGGGATGCTCACTCCCACACCTCCTTATAACTAAACTTTCGCACCGGCTCAAGCGAGCCGCCCTTGGCCAGAAACCTTAACAAGCCATCGTCCCTGCCCTTTTTATCAATATTGCACAATAAACAGCAACTGTCAAGTCACACTCCCTCTTGGGGGCGCAATCGATATTCGGCTTTGCCCGCCTTAAGCCCCAATGCTGTTTGGGCCAGTTCCCCGGCACCCCCTGCCGGCGTTTTGTGAAGAAAAGTATAAATTTACAGAGGATTTTAAAATTCTGTGCCAAGCTGAAAGTAATATAGCTTTTCTCATATTAGTGAGGTGCTGAGAAACCCGGTTTCTTTTAAAACCGGCTTTCTGGGCCATAGTTTATCCAACTGAGAACCGCTATATACTTACTCAGGCGTGTCGCGGACATCAACTGCGACAGGGAGTTAAATAAAATGAGCGAAATCCCAGATTTTTCCAGCCACGGCTATCAGATTATCCGAGAAATTGGACGCAACCAAGAAGCGGGGCGCATCACCTACCTGGCTACCAGCACCCCTCCCAACCAAGGGGATGAGACAGAACAAGTGCGGGTGGTTATCAAAGATTTTCGCTTTGCTCTTGCCGGTGCGGAGTGGTCGGGCTTCAAAGCGTATCAGCGCGAGATTGAAGTGCTGCAGCAGCTTTCTCACCCCCGCATTCCCCGCTATTTGGATTCCTTTGAAGCTCCCCACGGCTTTTGCCTGGTGCAGGAATATAAAGATGCGCTGTCTTTAGCCGAAAAATCCACTTTATCGCAGAAAAACCTTAAGTATATAGCTATCTCTGTATTAGAAATTTTGGCCGATCTGCAAAAGCTCAACCCACCAGTCATACACTGGGATATCAAACCGGATAATATCCTGGTGGATGAGCAATTTAACGCTTATCTGGTAGATTTTGGTTTTCCCCGAATTCGCGGCGGACAACTGGCGATCAGCAGCGTCACCACCGGCACTCCGGGTTTTATGCCGCCGGAGGAGCAATTTGGACACCAGATCTCGGAAGCTTCTGATTTATACAGTTTGGGGGCGACGCTGATTTGCCTGCTCACCGGCACTCGCAGCGCGGATGTCGGGAAGTTAATTGATGACGACTACCGATTTAGTTTCAAACATCTGGTTCCTAAACTCAATCCGCGTTTCGCGGGGTGGCTGGAAAAGATGGTCGCCTCTAATGTCAAAGATCGATATGCTAATGCTAGTGTGGCTTTGGCAGCACTGAAGCGGGTTGATGTTGCTGGTGAGGGAACTCTGGCAGAGAGTAAATTCCGCACTGTAAAACGGAGAAAAAGGCTCCCCCTTCTCAGCGCAGTCGCCGTCTCGGCTGCAATTTGTTTGGCTTTATTTATGCTGTGGCAATACAGTACAATCGCGAGGTTGCTGCTATTTAAAGAATGTCGAGCGTGCGATCTCCAGCTTGCCAACTTGGGAGGTGCCAAGTTGGGAAATGCCAATCTGGGCGATGCCAACCTGGGGGATGCCAACCTGGAGGGTGCCAATCTGGGGGGTGCCAACCTGGGGGGTGCCAAGCTGTGGCGTGCCAGCCTCAAGGGTGCCAACCTGGAGGGTGCTGACTTGGAGGGTGCCAACCTGAGGCTTGCCAAATTCAAGAGTGCCCAAATTAACAAAGATACTAAACTGGATAATAAATGGCGTCTCGTGTGGGGGATTGTTAATCAAGGAGCGAAGGGGGCTGATTTAAAAGGTGCCAATCTGGAGGGTGCCAACCTGGAGGCTGCCAACCTGGAAGGTGCTAATCTGGAGGGTGCCAACCTGTGGAATGCCAACCTGGAGCGTGTCAATTTCAGGGGTGCTAACTTGGGGGATGCTAATCTCAGGGGTGCTAATTTCAAGGCTGCCAATCTGGCGGGTGCGAACTTGGTTGGTGCCAAGCTGGAGCGTGCCGACTTGGGGGATGTCAAAATCGACAAGGACACCAAATTGGATGACAAATGGGGTTTAGTCTGGCGGATTGTTAATCAAGGAGCGAAGGGGGCTGATTTAAAGGGTGCCGACCTGGGGGATGCTAACCTGGAGGATGCCGACCTGTCCAATGCTAACCTGGCCGGTGCCAAGTTGGGGGATGCCGACCTGGTGGGTGTCAACTTGGGGAGTGCCAAGCTGGGGGGTGCCGGTCTGTCGAATGCCAATCTGGAGGGTGCTTACCTGCAAAATGCCGATCTGGGGGGTGCCGATTTGGAGAATGCTAACCTCAAGGGTGCTAACCTCAAGGGTGCCAACCTCAAGGGTGCCAACTTGCACGGTGCCAAACTGGAGGGTGCCAAACTGGAGGGTGCCAAGCTGGAGGGAGCAATTATGCCCGATGGCACAAAGCACCAGTAGGCGCGGTTTGGCGCTGTGGCGATGCCGGTTTTGGATTGAAGCGCCTTCAGCCGCCGGCAATCCCAATCTTTATACCTTGAGGCATCTGTGTCTGTAATTTTAATCTGCTTGTTCTAGAAACGAGGCAGAGCCTCTAAAGGGGCGTTCCCAGCCTCAGGCTGGGAACGAGGGTAATGCGATGCAATGCTGATTTAAGATCCATTTGACGAGTGATGACCAAAACTGGTTAAAAGACTTTCAAGTGTCGGCAGCAGTTGATTGACTTGCTTGAGCCGAATAATTAGATCCCAGATAGGTTCTGCTTTTTTCCAGGCTCCTGCATAAGCAAGGTGACGCAAGCGATCAGCTAAATTGTCCTTTGTCCAAGCGCCTTTAAAGATAGAACTCCATCGGTAAAACTCTTGATAAGAGTGCCAATACCCCTCCTCCAATGTTTCAACGCTCATCTGCATCGGGCGGTAGACGGCATGGCGCGTGTCATAGAGATCCCAGTTGTGAGTGGTAATGCGCTTTTGAGCCAACATCCTTTCGTACAGAGGCGTACCTGGATAGGGAGTCAAAATATGAAACGTTGCCGTCTCAATGCCCTGACTGATAGCCCATTCAACTGTTAGATCAAAAACAGTTTTATCATCGCTATCCATACCATAAACAAAACTGCCATTGACCATGACGCCGTATTCTCGTAACCGCCGAATTGCAGCACTGTAATCCCGATTGAGATTGTGGTATTTGTGCTGTTCTCGCAGATTGTGATGGTTGAGGGTTTCAAACCCAACAAATAAACTCCGCAATCCAGCGTTGACTGCCTTTTCTAAAATTCCAGGCTTCAGAATTGATTGCACCGTAGCTGCTGCCTGCCAAACTCGTCCCATTCCCTTCATTCCTTCAAATAACTCAGCTGCAAAATCTTCCCGAGCAAATAGATTATCGTCCAAAAAGTAAACGTGTTTTCCAGGTAATTTCTCTAGTTCAGCTAGAGCCTGGTCTACAGGTTGAGTGTAGAAGGATTTGCCGCCCTTGTAAAAGGCATCTTTATAACAGAAGTCACAGTGGTGAGGACACCCTCTAGAAACCACTATGGAGTTGGGAATAAGGTAGTGATGGCGCTTAATTAAATCCCGACGAATTGGGGGAGCATTTACTAGCGATCGGATTTTAGACTGATATACCGGGGCGGCGCGTCCAGCCCGGAAATCCTGGAGAAATTGAGGCCAAGTATCCTCACCTGGCCCTAAGAACATTGTGTCAGCATGTTGAGCGGCTTCCTGCGGTAATGAAGTGACATGCAAACCCCCCATAGCCACATACGCGCCTTTATTTCGATAGCGATCTGCCAACTCATAAGCTCGATATGCTGAAGTAATGTAGACCTGAATTACGACGAGATCGGGTTCGTCATTGAGATTGATGCTTTCTATATGTTCGTCTTGCAGATCGATCTCGTCATCTGGATCGAAAAAGGCCGCGATCGTTGCTAATCCCAGGGGTGGAAAGAGATGATACTTAATCGGTCTCCAAAAAGGACTAAGGGCTTCTGTTAGAGCGGGCAATATCATTTTGACTTTCATAGATGCTCTTCTTTCTCAACGGAGTCTTCAATAGAGTTACCAGCTGGATAAGATCGTTTCTCTGTTTCAACTAACGCCTGTTGTTTAAAGTTACACTCCCTCTCACTCACCATCAAAGTCTCTCTTTCTCTATCAGGGACTTCGCACACTCCGGCTCAAGCGCAGCCGGGGGTCAGAAACGTTAACAAGCAATCGCCCCTACCGTCTCTATAAATATTGCACAATAATCAGCAACTGTCAAGTCACACTCCCTCTTCCGGGGGGAATTGGCATTCCGCTTTGGCTGCCTTAAGCCCCAATGGCCCTCACATATCCTTTCTCTTGTAGCAGCCATGCCCCCTGTCTCTCCCTCGATGCAGTCGGGTTTATAATGGGCAGCGCTAAAATTATTAAGCACTGTTACGCCCTGTCCTCATGTTTGACCCCGCCGGCATCCCAGACGCCCAGCCAGCCTCATCGCCAAATGGCCACAACCCGCCCCGCCAGGGCAATACCATCCGCATTCGCGGCGCTCGACAGCACAACCTGAAGAACATCGACCTGGAATTGCCTCGCGATCGCCTGATCGTGTTCACCGGCGTCTCCGGTTCCGGCAAATCCTCCCTCGCCTTCGACACCATCTTCGCCGAAGGACAGCGCCGCTATGTCGAATCCCTGAGCGCCTACGCCCGCCAGTTCCTCGGACAGCTGGACAAACCCGATGTGGACGCCATCGAGGGACTCAGCCCCGCCATCTCCATCGACCAAAAATCCACCTCCCACAACCCGCGCTCCACCGTCGGAACCGTCACCGAGATTTACGACTACCTGCGCCTGCTGTTCGGGCGTGCCGGCGAGCCCCACTGTCCCATCTGCGACCGCTGCATCGCCCCCCAAACCATCGACGAGATGTGCGACCGCATCATGGAACTCCCCGACCGCACGCGCTTCCAAATCCTCTCCCCCGTCGTGCGCGGCAAAAAGGGCACCCACCAGAAGCTGCTGTCCAGTTTAGCCTCGGAAGGATTTGTGCGCGTCAGGGTGGATGGCGAAATTCGAGCGCTCGATGAAACTATCGAGCTTGATAAAAACCACACCCACACCATCGAGATCGTTATCGACCGGCTGATCAAAAAGCCCGACCTGCAGGAGCGTCTGGTCGATTCCCTCACCACTTGCCTGCGCCATTCCGGCGGAATTGCCGTCATCCAGATATTAAATGACACATCCGCCGAGACAGCTGCTGCGCGGCGTGGGAATAATTATAGCACAAACCCGCCAAAAGATGCAAGTCTCCCATCTGAAGGAATTCCGCAAGAATTGGTGTTTTCGGAAAACTTTGCCTGTCCGGAACATGGGGCGGTAATGGAAGAACTTTCCCCGCGACTGTTCTCTTTTAACTCGCCTTATGGGGCGTGCCCGAGCTGTCACGGGTTGGGTTTCTTGCGGACTTTTTCGCCAGATTTGGTGGTTGCAGACCCAGACGCGCCGGTGAGTAGCGCCATCGCGCCTTGGGCGGACAAGGAGAACCCTTACTATTTCTCGCTGCTGTGCGCTGTCGGTAAAACTTGTGGCTTTGATATCGACACGCCTTGGAAGAAACTGACTGAATACCAGCAGCATTTTGTGCTGCACGGTGGGGAAGATCCTATTGTGATGAAAGGCGAGAGGGGCTATCACCGGCACTTCCCCGGCGTGCTGAGTTTCCTCCAGCGCCAGTATGAGGAGACAGCTTCGGAGCTGCAAAAGCAGAAGCTGGAGCAGTATCTTGTGTGCCAGCCCTGTGAAGCCTGTCAGGGAAAGCGTCTGAAACCGGAAGCGCTTTCCGTGCGCATGGGGCAGTACCGGATTGCGGAGTTAACCGGCGCATCGATTAAAGAGTGCGTGGAGCGGATTAATCAGCTGAAGTTGAGCGAGCGACAAGCCAAGATTGCTGATTTGGTGCTCAGGGAAATTCGGGCGCGGCTGCAATTCCTGCTGGATGTGGGGCTGGATTATTTGACTTTGGACAGACCGGCAATGACGCTCTCCGGTGGGGAAGCGCAGCGGATTCGTCTCGCGACGCAAATCGGTTCCGGTTTAACCGGCGTGCTCTATGTTTTGGATGAGCCGAGCATTGGGCTGCACCAGCGAGATAATGGGCGGCTTTTGCACACGCTGACGAAATTGCGGGATTTGGGGAATACGCTGGTTGTGGTGGAGCACGATGAGGAAACGATTCGGGCGGCTGACCATCTTGTGGATATTGGCCCAGGTGCCGGTGTTCGCGGCGGAAATATTGTGGCGCAAGGGGATTTGAAAACCTTGCTGGCGGCGGAGGATTCGCTCACCGGCGCGTACCTGTCGGGGCGGAAGGTGATAGAGACGCCGGTGCAAAGGCGGGAAGGAAACGGAAACTCTCTGCGCATCAAAAACGCCCGCCGCAACAACCTGAAAAACATCGAGGTTGAGATTCCGTTGGGCAAACTCGTCTGCATCACCGGCGTGTCGGGTTCGGGGAAATCCACTTTAATTAACGAGTTGCTCTATCCCTCCCTGCAGCACCACCTGACGCGCAAAGTTGCCTTTCCCAAGGAGATGGATGCGATAGAGGGGCTCGATGCAATTGACAAAGCCATTGTGATTGACCAGTCTCCGATCGGGAGAACTCCGCGTTCTAACCCAGCGACTTACACCGGCGTGTTTGACGTGATTCGGGATTTGTTTGCGGAAACCATTGAAGCCAAGGCGAGGGGTTACAAGCCAGGGCAATTTTCCTTCAATGTTAAAGGCGGGAGGTGCGAAGCTTGCGGCGGACAGGGCGTGAATGTGATTGAGATGAACTTTCTGCCGGATGTGTACGTGCAGTGCGAGATTTGCAAGGGGGCGCGGTACAACCGGGAAACCTTGCAGGTGAAGTACAAGGGGAAATCGATTGCCGAAGTTTTGGATATGACGGTGGAAGAAGCCGTGGAGGTGTTTAAGAATATCCCCAGGGCGGCGAGCCGGTTGCAAACTTTGGCGGATGTCGGGTTGGGTTATCTCCGCCTCGGGCAAACCGCGCCCACCCTGTCTGGAGGTGAGGCGCAGCGGGTGAAGCTGGGATCTGAACTGTCTCGCCGCGCTACGGGGAAGACGCTTTATTTAATAGATGAGCCTACGACGGGCTTGTCTTTTTATGATGTGCACCAGCTGCTGAATGTGCTGCAGCGGCTGGTGGATAAGGGGAATTCGATTATCGTGATTGAGCACAATTTAGATGTGATTCGCAGCGCCGACTGGGTGATTGATTTGGGACCCGAAGGCGGAGATAAGGGGGGTGAGGTGATTGCTGCCGGCACCCCGGAGGATGTGGCGAATTCTCCGCGCTCTTATACCGGGCAATATTTGAAGATGGTACTGGCGCAGCATCCGCCAAAGGGGGCTGTGGGGATGCGATAAGCTCTTAGGCTTTTAACCTGCTTTTCCGTTGAAAGTCAAGAAACCGGGTTTCTTTAAGAAACCCGGTTTCTGGGACTAAATCGCGTCTCTACAAGGGAGGGGCAGATGTTTTTTTAATCGTCTCGGCGATTCTTTTGGCGACTTCTTCGCTCCTCCAGTAACTGTCGTGGGCGTCGCCGCCATGCAGCAGGGCGAGCATTGTCTGGCTCACCGACTCGGTTATCCAGTCGGAAAAGTCAGCCTTTTGGGTAATCGCGTCTTGAAAGTCGAGGTATTTTTCCTCGTCATCCACCAGATCGAACATGAGGTTTGCCAGTGGCCAAGCTACAGGATCGCCTGGATGGATAAAGTTTATCCAAGGTAGCTGCTGGCGCACTCTCTTGTAAAGTGCCTCCAGCATCTGGTTGAGCAGGGGTTGAAAGTCGTGACTGCTTCCATTGACGCTAATCAGGCTAAATAGGGCGAGCGGCGAGCCCATTGTGTGAATGCTGGCCAGACGGATGCCATCCCCCGGATTGGGGGCTAATCCGGACAAAAATTCGCGAATTTCCATGACATCTTTAGAGCCGGGCACTCTCTTAGCTTCGGGCGTGTTTTCGTCGCCCCAACGGTCAGCAAACAGGATGTCAAATAGAATGACTGTACCCCAACTGTGAGTTACGAGGTGCAGCCGGTCTGTTTCGGGGTTGTAGCGCTTCGATCCATCCGGAGTGTACAGCGCTGTCCTTGCCTGATCTTTGAGCCTCTCGACAACGTTGGAACCGACGTGCCGGCTGAGGTAAAGAGCGGCATCGCCAGCAAACTGCAACAGCTGATTGGCGCGGAAGTCTTTGAACCAAAGCTTATCCCAAATCTCGTTCGAGGCTTTTAGTCTTGTTAGGAGTTTTTCCTCTTCGGTTTTGTTGACATCTCCCCAGTAAAGGGTTATCTTTTTCAGCTTCAGGGATGACCCTGCGTTTCCCTGAATCAGCTTAAAAAGCTTGTCGGCGTAAGCCGGCTGTTCCCGCTTCTCGCGGGTGTTGACACCGTGTATAAATAGGATATAATCAGTAGCCATCAGCGATTTTAGTGGTTTATAGTTTACGACATGTGTACCGACTGTTCCCACAGGTTTCCGGGTTTTTCGTGAGGGTTTTACAAAACTTAATTTTTCCGGTGGGGTGCGTTCTGCTTTGCGGAACGCACCCTACTACTGCCGGGGGCAGAGGCAATCGGCAGTGGGATGTGATATAATATAGCGTGCCGGCTGGCGTCACGCCCCCCACTTCTTGCAGAGACGGGATTTATCGGGTCTGAATTTTGGCTGTCGGGAACGCACCCCACTTCAGGTGCCGGGGGCAGAGGCGATCCCCATTGAAATGTGATATAAATGTGATATAATGCCGGTGGTGTGCGCGGGCGCGCCACCCACCCTACTTGTTCTAGAAACGCGGTTTAGCGCGTCTGAATTTTGCCGCACCCATTGGCGGGCATCTCATAAAGGTTGAGGAGGATATATGTCTGTGCTAGAGGGGTCTTGGAAACACGAATACATCACCGCAAATGGGGTGAAACTGCACTATGTCACCCAAGGAAAGGGCCCGCTGATGCTCATGCTGCACGGGTTTCCTGAGTTCTGGTATTCGTGGCGTCACCAAATTCCGGAATTTGCCAAAGATCATAAAGTCGTCGCGCTCGATTTGCGGGGCTACAACGACAGCGACAAACCCAAAGAGCAATCCGCTTACGTGATGGAGGAGTTCGTCAAAGATGTGGGAGGCGTAATCAAGGGGTTGGGCTATGAAAGCTGCGTCTTGGTGGCGCACGACTGGGGGGGCGTGATTGCCTGGTTTTTCGCTTACGCGCATCCGGAAATGGTGGAGAAGCTGATTGTGATGAATATTCCCCACCCGGCGAAATTTTCTGAGGCGCTGCGCAGCAATCCGCAACAGCTGCAGCGGAGCTGGTACATCTTTTTCTTCCAGATGCCGGTGCTGCCCGAGCTGTGGCTCCAGTGGAATGACTATCAGCTCATTGACGAATTTTTTAGGGGGATGGCAGTCGATAAAAGCGCCTTCACGCGGGAAGATATCGAAGCCTATAAAGACGCCGCCGCAAAACGGGGCGCTCTCACCGCCAGTATCAATTACTACCGCAACATTTTTCAAAGTTTTTTCAACCCAGACCAGTGGGGGGTGCTGCGCGTTCCGGCGCTGATGATATGGGGGGAGAATGACACGGCTCTCGGCACGGAATTAACCTACGGCACAGAAGCGTATGTGGAAGATTTTCAAATTCGGTACATCCCGAATTGCAGCCACTGGGTGCAGCAGGAAAAACCGGAGTTGGTGAACCAGTACATGCGAGAGTTTTTGAGCGAGGATTTGTCTGGGGGTTGACAGGGAGCAAGAGGGGGGCGATAATGGGGGAGAGAGTCGGAAGCTGCCGGCATGCGGCGGGTAGCCGAGACTCCGCCCTCTTGTAGGGGGCTGTACTTGAAGCCGGTGGCAGCACCCCCTGCAGGGAAGTGCTGTGAAAAAGGACGCAAAGAGCTTCGGAAGAACGGCAACCCACCTCCGGATCGCTGTCGAAGATGCCCAAGTTACAGTCACGATCGTGAGAAGATTATGAAGAGCAGGATTATTGCTTTCTTTAATAACAAAGGAAAAGTTGGCAAAACTTCCCTGGTGTATCACTTGGCATGGATGTACAGCGATCTGGGGTTTCGGGTGGTTGCAGCGGATCTCGACCCGCAAGCGAACCTCACAGCTGCCTTTTTGGATGACGATCGCTTGGAAGAACTTTGGCCAGAGGGGAATCATCCCAACACTGTCTTTGGATGCGTGCAGCCTCTGATTAGAGCCATCGGTGATATTGCAGAGCCTCACTTGGAATATGTCGAAGAACAGCTGTCATTATGGGGCGGAAAACTGGCACTTTTAGTCGGGGATTTATCACTTTCAGCTTTTGAAGACCAGCTCTCAGAAGTGTGGCCCAAGTGCATGGATGGCGATGAGCGCGCCTTCCGTGTCATATCTGCCTTTTGGAGAATGATGCAGAAGACAGCCACCGCACACAAAGCTGATGTGATTTTAATGGACTTAGGGCCAAATTTAGGGGCGATTAATCGCGCCGCACTGATTGCAGCGGATTGGGTTGTTGTGCCGCTTTCTCCAGATTTGTTTTCTTTGCAGGGCTTGCGCAACCTGGGCCCCACTTTGCGACGCTGGCGAGAAAACTGGAAAGATAGATTGAAGAAGAACCCAGCACCTGATTTGCAGTTGCCAGAAGGTCGGATGCAGCCGGTTGGTTATGTTGTTTTGCAGCACTCAGTCAGGCTAGATCGTCCCGTGAAGGCATACAACCGCTGGATTGCCCGCATCCCGACAGTTTATCGAGACGCTGTGTTAAATCAGCCTGAGGATGGCGGCATTTCTGTGGCAGACGACCCTCACTGTCTGGCGCTGCTCAAGAACTACCAGAGTTTGATGCCGATGGCTCAGGAAGCTCACAAGCCTATCTTCCACTTAAAGCCGGCTGATGGGGCTATTGGCGCTCACACTTCTGCGGTCAGAAATGTGAGCCGAGATTTTCAGGCTTTAGCTGAAAAAATCGCTCAGCAGACGGAAGTTCATATTTCCTCTCTTTTCTAAAGGGCGAGGGAGTTCGTGACTTGGGCTTTATTATAAAAATAAAGCCACAATAAGCTGTTAGACTTTTAACCGGCTTGTTGGATAAAGGAGGTAGAGCCTCCAGAACCTCGTTCCCAGGCTCCGCCTGGGAACGAGAGAACTCCTGCAGAAATTCGATCGCTCTCTCAAGCCGTCTACAGTTCGAGGAACGGGTAATCGGTATATCCCGCCTCACCGGCACCGTAGAAAGTTTTGGGATCTGCCGGCGGATTCAATTCCGCATTCAGTTCAAAGCGTTTTGGCAAGTCAGGATTGGCAATAAACAGCCGGCCAAACGAAACTAAGTCCGCATCACCGCTTGCCAGAACAGCATTGGCTTTATCTTTATCATAGCCCCCATTGGCGATAACCGTACCTTTGTAAAGCGGGCGGAACACCGGCAGCACGGGATCGATCGCCTCGCCGGTGGCCACATCCGCCTCATTGGGCTCCATCAGGTGAATGTAGGCTAGATCGAAGCGATTCAGGGCTTGGATAACATAGCTGAAAGTCTCTTTGCGGTTTGAGTCCTTCATGCCGTAGAAGGTATTGCTGGGAGAAAGTTTAATCCCCACGCGATTGCCACCCCAGACCCCGGTCACAGCTTCTACCAATTCTAGCACAAATCGGGCGCGGTTTTCAATCGATCCCCCATATTTATCGGTACGCTGATTGGAGCCATCGAGCAAAAATTGCTCAAGAAGATACCCAAAAGCGCCGTGCAGCTCAACCCCGTCAAATCCTGCAGCCTTGGCCTTTTCAGCCCCCTTGCGGAACTGCTCGACAATCTCTGGAATTTCACCGGTTTCCAGGGCGCGGGGAGTGGACAGCTCTACTTTCCCAATCGGGGTGTGGAGTTGCCCCACACCGGCGATAGCGCTGGGCGCAACCGGCATTTCCCCATTCAGGAGAGCGGGGTGAGCGATGCGCCCGCTGTGCCAAAGTTGCAAGAAAATCCGCCCTCCCTTATCGCGAACAGCTTCAGTAACTCGCCGCCAACCGTCTGCCTGTTCCTGCGAGTAGATTCCCGGGCAATTCATATAGCCATTGCTCAGGGGAGAAACCATCGCAGCCTCAGTAATAATTAACCCCGCTGAGGCTCGCTGCGCGTAGTAGGTTGCCATCAGCGGTTGCGGCACGCCGCCGGTCGCCCGCAGGCGCGTCAGGGGAGCCATCACGAGCCGGTTGGGCAGGGTGTGCGGTCCCAGTTGCGCCGGGGTAAATAGGTTGGGTTGAGCAGTATTTTCAGACGCTACAGATGACATTGAGTGTTCTCCTTAATGCACACTTAATAATTTACCACGTTCCGGAGGCAGGTACGCCGCCTGCGGCTACAGCTTTCCCTCGTGCCCAGGCGTAACCTGGGCACGAGAAATTGCTTTGGGTGCCTGCAATCCCTTAGAGGGCAGCGGATACAGCCAGCAACGGTTTGCGCCCCAACCGATAGCTCATTTAGACCAAGAACTGGCACTGCCAGACATGGCAGAAGTTGCGGGAATGAGCCAGTATTATTTCTGCCGGCTGTTCAGCCAGTCAATGGGCGTCGCGCCCTATCAGTATGTGATTCAGCAGCGGGTGGAGCGCGCCAAAGGGTTGCTGAAAGAGCGGAGACTCCCCCTTGCTGATGTTGCCTTGGCGTGCGGGGAAAGCCAACCAAAGTCACTTTACCAAACACTTCCGCCAGCTCACCGGCATCACCCCCAAGGCTTATCGGGAAAAGTAAAAGATAGAAGTTTCCGATCTTGCCGGCGGTACCGCCGGCAAAAACTCATTTCGTGCTATCCTGTAAAATGAACAAAACCGCTGGCTGCCGATTTTCGCCAGCCTTGGGCGGGAAATACAGGGGAAAATCGTTTCTCTGCCGGCAGAGGGTGCGGAATTTTCTGTCGCAATTCCGGTGAGGCAGCAGCCGCGAAAGCCGGTTTGATTTTTGCGATCCGCCAAGAATCGCGGGCGAGTGCCACCGGCGAAGGCGCAGCGTTGCGCTATCGGGCGTCTCGCCCGCCCCCACAAACTGTCCCACAAGCGCGTCACAAGAGTTATAGCAGCAGTCATATTGGTTACGACATCAGTGGCCTAGGGGAAAAGGCGTAGGACAGGCGTCCCGCCTGTCCTACTGTCCTAACCTAAGTGAATACTGCTATACATCTAATTCAAACTCTCGATTTTCTCCACGTCTGTCCTGAATAATTTCCACCGGCCATTTGTTTTCCTTAACGTATGTATGACGGCTGCCCTATTATTCCTGAAGTCGGGTCCCGCAATTTTTATGGTGGTCTGAGTGACCCTCACTTTGGCTTCACTTCCTGCAATATTAATCACCTCCAGGCTATTCAGCTCATATTTCAAGTCATAGTCATTAAACAGGTTTTGCGTCAGAGCTTTTGTCACTTCAAAAACCGGAGATCCTGGGTCAATCGTGGCAAGATACCCTTCTAAATCTTCTCTTTGCAAGGCTCTCAGATTTTCATACACGGCTGCTTTGATGGCCTCTATTTGATTGTTCGCCTGAGAGAGCTGCTCTTCTGGCCTCTTTCCTTCTGCTTTTGCCAGAGGTTCGTTCCAGCTCGTTAAAGCCTTTTCTGCTTGCTGGCAAGCACTGACACTAGAACTAATCATTAACAAGCTCAGCCCAGCAGCTAGCCGTGAAGTTTTTAATAATTTCTCTGTGAGAACAGACATAACAGATGCGACCCCGAAATGCACTTATAGCGGTTCTCAGTTGGATGGAGTGCGCCTCAAAAAGCAGGTTTCTGTAAGAAACCGGGTTTCTCAGCCCCTCATTGATATGAGAAACGCTAGATTAATAGTATCACAAAAATAAACTTGTGTCAAGCTACAAATTTATTTCCTGTTTTGCAGCAAATTTTATCCCGGGAATCGACCCAGATGAGTCAAATTACCTGACGGCTTTCAATCCCTCACCGGCATCCCTTCACTCCTGCGACACATCCCCGCCGCCAGTGACTTCATCCCATCCTACCGCCACCCCGCAAAGTGCCGGTGAAACCGAGCCAAGAAGTGCGCTTTGAGCTGACAGAAAAACGCTTTACCTCTGAGTTGCATGCCAGAGTTTAACGGAGGCTTCACCTAATCTTAACTTCCGTCTGTTAGACCTGCAAAATTCCCTTGGCCGGCACTGGGGGTCGCAGAAGAAAGAGCCCGGCGTTGCCAGACTCCCACACCAGCAGCACCGGCAGCCGGTGGGTTAACTTTTGTTGCGGTGGCCACGCGCCAGCGCCGGCTGGGGCAAACTCTTAAGCAAGTCTTAAGCCGCACGCGCAGTCTTTGTAAGAATTGTCACACTTTTTGCGCTACATTTTTTGCGATTATGGTAAGCTGCGCCAAAAAAGCTCTCGCGTCACGCAAATGGAAGGTTTATCCCACATACTAGAGATTGCCCAGACCTCAACCCCCAGCGCCTCACTGCAATCCTTTTCCCGAAAAGCCAGCCTTGCGATAGCCCTGATTGGCTGTGCTGTCCTCTTGGGTTGGATATTCGACATCGCAACCCTCAAAAGCCTCTTGCCCGGACTGGTCAGTATGAAAGCCAACACAGCCATTTGCTTCATTCTCACTGGAGTCTCCTTGCGGCTGTGGCACTTGGGAAGCCAGCGAGCGGGCCAGCCTCTCGCACGCCGAATCGGATCTGGCTCGGCGGAAAGCGGGAGAAACTCTCTTGCTTCTCCCCTGTTGCTTGTTTCTTCTTGCTTAGCAATTACCGTCATTCTTATCAGTCTGCTCACCCTGATTCAGTACAGCTTTCAGGCAGACTTTGGCATTGATGAACTCCTGTTCAAAGACAGCGCCAGCGCAGTTGCAACCTCCGCCCCAGGACGGATGGCACCCAATACCGCCCTGGCTTTTCTCTTGCTAGGCTCTGCCCTACTTCTGCTGAGTGCGCCCCGCCCCAACTATCTTCCCGCCCAGTTCTTTAGTTTGGGAGCGTTCTTGATTGGCTTCCTGGGTTTCTTAGGCTATGTTTATGGCAATACCTATTTTTACAAAGCCGGCTCCTCCTACACAGCAATGGCGGCGCACACAGCCTTTGCCTTCATTTTACTGTGCCTCGGCATTCTCTTTGCCCGTCCAGACCGGGGCTTGATGGCGCTTATCGCCAGCGATCATGCCGGCGGAATCATGGCCAGACGGCTGTCCCCAGCTGTGACAGCTATTCCGCCAGCTGTGGGCTATTTAATATTAGCCTGGTATCGCTCGAATGTCTACACTGCCGAAATGGCGATCTCGCTGTTTTGCATCTTGACCGTCATCATTTTCGCCGCCCTGATTTGGTGGAATGCCAGAGCCCTGGGTATTGTCGATGGCCAGCGCTGGCGAGCGGAAGCCGCCCTCAAACAGGTGAATGAACAGCTAGAAAATAGAGTGGAGGATCGCACAGCACAGCTTCTGAAAGCCAACGATGAATTGCAAAAAGAGATCGCCGAGCGCCAGAAAAGCTATAACCTGTTGCAGGCTGTCATTGAAAGCACAACCGATGCCATTTTTGTCAAGGATATTGAGGGGCGCTACCTAATGGTTAACGCGGCCAGTGCCCCGATGCTTGGAAAGCCGGTGGGAGAGATTGTCGGGCGGGAGGACAGCGATTTTTTGCCGCCAGAAGTCGCCCGTAAAGTCAGGGAGATAGACCGGAAAATTCTGACAGAGGGCGCGGAAAAAATCCTTGAAGAAGATGTCTCGATAGTGGGAGATAAGCGGACGTATCTCTCTACGAAAAGCGTTTGGCGGGACGCGCAAGGAAATATTATGGGGCTGGTTGGAATTGCGCGGGACATCACCCCCCGCGTACAGGTAGAAGAAGCGCTGCGGCAATCCGAGGCGCGATATCGAGAGCAGGCCACTCAGCTGCAAAAAACTTTACGCGAACTGCAGCGCACTCAAGCTCAACTGATTCAAACTGAAAAAATCTCCAGTCTGGGGCAGCTGGTTGCCGGTCTCGCCCACGAAATTAATAACCCCATCAATTTCATCTACGGCAATATCACTCACGCCAGTCAGTACGCTCAAGACTTGCTCAACCTCATCAACCTCTACATCAAGCACTATCCCAGCCCCGCGCCGGAAATTCAAGCGGAAATAGAAGCCACTGACCTCGATTTTCTCGCCGAAGACTTGCCCAAACTGCTTTCCTCTATGAAGCTGGGCGCTGACCGCATCCGCGAGCTTGTCGTGTCCTTGCGCAACTTCTCCCGCTTGGATGAAGCCCAGATGAAGCCGGTGGACATTCACGAAGGAATTGACAGCACCCTGCTGATTTTGCAGCACCGGCTCAAAGCCAAGACAGAACGTCCCGGCATTGAGGTCATCAAAGAATATGGCAATTTGCCAGAGGTGGAATGTTACCCCGGGCAGCTCAACCAGGTGTTTATGAATATTTTGGCTAATGCCATCGACGCCCTGGAAGAATACAGCCGGCTGCAATTGCTTTCTGAAAACCGGCAGCATCGCAGCACCATCCGTATCCGCACCGAACAGATCAACGAGGACTGGATTTCCATCCGAATTGCCGACAGCGGTGCTGGCATTCCAGAGCAAGTCAAGCAGAGACTTTTTGACCCCTTTTTTACCACCAAGCCGGTCGGCAAAGGCACGGGGTTGGGTCTGTCTATTAGCTATCAGATTGTCGTGGAAAAACACAAGGGGCGGTTGAAGTTCATTTCCGCTCTCGGTGAGGGGACAGAGTTTGTCATAGAAATTCCCCTCCGGCAACCCTGTGAGTAAAAGTGGGGTGCGTTAATAACGCTTAATAACGCACCCCACCCACTCAGCTCTCCCCTCCCTTTCGGATAAATTGCTTCAAAATCTCCCCAGGACTGCGGTCCCAAGTGTCGATATGCTCGTATATCAAGCCATCAGGGTTCAGTTTGTACGTCGAGTAGCCATTGAAAAACACGCGAGCTTTCCAGGGAACTCGCAAAACCCCGCGAACAGTCCAATTGGCTAAAATCGTGTCCTCCGCTGTCTGATTCACGTCGTGAAGGTCGAAATACAATTCCGTAAAGAAGAGCTGGCCGTGAAATCGCAGCGTCCAAAAGATAATCCGGTAATTAAATTTCCATTTAAACGTGTTAACCGGGTCTTTAAAGTAGATATCGTTCGTGTAGATGTCGTAGGAGATATCTCTCTCAAAAAGCGCCGGCAAGTCCTTTTCGAGCGTCTCCACTACCCCTTTTACCTGCAATTGATATTCGCTCACGCCAACCCCCTCACTCTTTAACATCGCTATTATATAGCAGTTCTAAATGATTTGCGCAACCGCTGGGTGCCCAGAAACCCGGTTTCTTAAAGAAACCGGGTTTCTGAAATTTTCCCCTCGTTTCCCCTCCTTCCCAGCCTCAGGCTGGGAACGCCGCTTTTGGAGGCTCTGCCTCCTAGCACACCTTGGGTAAAATAGTATTAGCCCGGGCCTGAAAAAAGATTGCGAAACACCCCGATCGAACGCCGCAAAAGTTCGGAAGCGGGATATTTCAAGGAGCGAGGCGGTAAAATCTCTGCTCCTGGTAGCGTCAGCTGCGCAACAGAAGGAAATTCTGCCGCATCTTTATAAGGACCGGCTCGCAACACCTTCCCCAGAGCGCCGCCATCCTCTCGCAAACCTTCATAAAAAAACAGCACCTCCCCTTGAATCCCGCGAGAGCGATTGTACTCAATCGCCCGCAACAAATACTCGGGGCTAATCCGGTACGAACCCAGCTTTATCAAAATGCCGGGAGCGAGCTTTAGCCGCTGTTCAGGCGCAAACTGCTCGCTCACCAGCCGGTCGATAATACTTTTATAACTATTAAAGTCGCGGCGATATACCTGCGGGTGGATAATATCCACCAGCCCCCGCTCAACCCAACCTTTCGAGTCTTGCAGGTATTCATCCAGACTCCACTTGTAGATACTCGGAGCCAGCGACACAATTAAATTTGGCTTGGCGCTCTTGACTTCTCGGTAAAGATGTGCTAAAAAATCTGTAAGAATATCCGCACGCCACTGCACCCATTGCGGGTCTTTGGGGTTGTGCGGCGGATTGCAATTAAACGCCTTGCAGTAGCGATCCACAGTTGCCGAGTCGTAACCCCCTTCGCAGGGAAACGCCGGCATTCGGTCATCTCCTTGAATGCCGTCAATGTCGTAATTGCTGGCAACTTCCACCACCAAACTCAAGAGGAATTTCTGCACCTCCGGATCGAGGGCGTTCATCCACTCAAAGCCATTCTTTTTCAGCAGCTTGCCGGTGATATCGCGAGCCGCCCACTCCGGTTTTTTGGCCAGCATGTGACCGCCATTCAGATTGTAGGAACTGGCGAATCCGTATTCAAACCAGGGTATCACAGCCAGGCGGTGCCGGCCAGCCTCTTCAATCAATTCTGCCAAAGGATCGCGACCGGCATAAAGCGGGTCAATCTCCACCCCAAACGTCTCCCGCATCACTGGACTGGGATAGAGAGTGCGAGCCTTATTCCAAACCACGGGAAACACCACATTAAATCCCGTATCGGCGAGGAAGTCCATCGCCTCAGCAATTCTTTGCCTTGACGTGAGAACCTTACTGTCAGTATTCGTCAGCCAAACGCCGCGCGTTTCCATAGTTTTGCCATCCAGAAAATGGGGGGATGGGGAATCTCCCCCTCTCCCCCTCTAACCTAAGCTTTATCCGATTGAGCGGATATTTCAGGAGGTTCTGGCCCGCCTGCCGGCACGGGAATAGCCTGACCCGTGCGCTCTCGCCACCACGCCAGCAGCGTACTGGCAATAAAAATGCTCGAATAAGCGCCGGCAGTGAAGCCAATAATCAGAGCCAGGGCAAAATATTTCAGCGTTTCCCCCCCAAACAGAAAGATAGAAAATAGCGTCAGCAGTACGGTGAGGGTCGTGTTGATCGAGCGGGTGAGCGTTTGATTCACCGCATCATCAACAATCTGGTTAATGTGCTGGTTTGGATGGAGGTTAATCACCTCCCGCACCCGGTCGTAGATCACCACCGTATCGTTAACCGAGAACCCGATAATTGTGAGCAGGGCGACGATAAACAAGCTGTCCACTTCCACGCCCAGCACCAAGCCGAGAATCGAAAAAATGCCAACCGTAATCAAAACGTCGTGGAACAGGGCCACGAAGGCAAAAAAGGCGTAATCTAGCTGGAACCGAAACGTCAGGTAAACCGTGATGCCGGCGAAAGAGACAATCACCGCCAGCAGCCCAGAGGCAAAAATCTGACCTCCCAGAGTCGGGCCAACCGTGTCAATTTTGGTTTTCTTCGGGTCAAAGGCACCAATTTTTTCACTCAGCGCCGTTTGCAGCTGGGTGCGCCGCTCCACATCTAATGTTTTTGTGCGGATCGAAACGGCATATCGGTCTACCACTTGGATGCTGCTGTTGGCCAACCCCTGGGCGTCCATCACTTGCCGGACGGCGGCGAGATCGATCGGGCGAGCGCAATTGTTGGGTTTTGTGCAGTCGAGCTCAAACTCCAGCCGCGTCCCGCCGATGAAATCCAGACTGGGACGCAGGGGGGCGCGGATATCTGGCCGCGTCCAAGAAATGGCCATCGCAATCAGCCCGCTGAGGATGATGGCTGCAGACAGCGCCCACCAAAACGAGCGCTGTTTGATCACATTCAATTTCATCTGGCTGCCTCCGCCTAAGATTTAGTTGCCACCGGCAGGTTGGGACAAAAGAGTTGCGGTTTGCGCAACTCTGGAAAGCCGAGGGCGAATAACAGCAGGGTGCGACTGCAGGTAATGGCGGTAAACATACTCACCGCCACCCCCAGTCCGAGAGTCAGGGCAAAGCCCTTCACCAGACCGGTTCCCAGCCAGAACAGCGCCGCACAGGCAATCACCGTCGTCACGTTGCCGTCTAGAATGCTGGAGAAGGCGCGGTAAAAACCGGACTCAACCGAGCGGTACAGCGTCTTGCCGGTTCGCAGTTCTTCCCTTGTGCGCTCAAAAATCAGCACGTTGGCGTCAACCGCCATGCCGATGCTGAGGATAAAACCGGCAATTCCTGGCAAAGTCAGGGTGACGCCCAGCAGCGCAAAACTGGCCATTGTCAGCAGGGCGTAGATTGTCAGCGCCACATCCGCGATCAGCCCGGGCAGCCGGTAGTAGACTCCCATGAATACCAGCACCAACGCTAGCCCGCCAATCCCGGCATAGATGCTGCGCTTGATGCTGTCTCGTCCCAGCGTCGCGCCCACAGTGCGGTTTTCCACAATTTCCACCGGCACCGGCAGCGCCCCGCCCCGCAGCTGCACCCCCAGTTCGTTGGCGGATTCTGCGGTAAAGTTGCCGGTAATCACCGCCCTGCCGCCGGTGATGCCGGTTTGCGCAAATTCCGGCCCGACTACGGGAGCGCTTATCAGCTTATTATCGAGGAAAATGCCAATTCGGCGTCCTGTGCCGGCCAGATTTTTGGTCAGCTCCGCAAATTTTTCGCCCCCCTCGGCATCAAAGTTGAGGCCCACCTCCCAGCGGTTGCCGGCTGATGTCGGTTGAGCGTAGGCATCTTTGAGGTTTTTGCCGGTTAATCCCACGCTTTCATAGAGTTTGGTGGAGAGCGCCTCTACTTGCTCATTTTTCTGTTTGAGAGCGGCTTCGTTTTGTGCCACTGCCGCTGCGTCTCCCTTCCCTTCCAACTCCGCCTGTTTGGACAGTAATTGCTGGAATTCTTGCTTTCTGACATCCAATTCAGCTGTCAGTTCCCCATTGTTTGTTTCTTTGCGGAACTCCAGCTGCGCCGTGCCGCCGAGCACGCGCTCTGCCTGTTGGGGGTCGCTCACCCCGGGCAGCTGCACGAGAATTTGATCTGAACCGGATGTCTGGACTAAGGCTTCCGACACGCCCAGCCCGTTCACCCGATTTTCTACCACCTTTTGAACCGCTTCCAAAACGCGAGCGTCAATTGTTTTCACCTGTTCGGAAGGTTTCACCTGAATGGTCAGCTGCGACCCTCCCTGCAGGTCCAGCCCCAGCCGGATCGGAACCGTAGCCAGCACCGCTATTGCGGCGATTGCCAGGACGGCGATTAATGCCATTAATGAAGTCTGTTTTTGCATGCTCCCAACCGATTTTAGATTTTAGATTTTAGATTTTAGATTTTAGATTTTAGATTTTAGATTTTAGATTTCATCCAAAACCCTCCCACCAAAATCTCTCAATTTTAGATTTTAGCTTTCTGATTTTAGATTCTTTCCTTCTCTTTTTCATCCAAAATCCCCATCCAAAATCCAAAATCTCTTTCTCTTAGATTTTAGCTTTTAGCTTTTAGATTTCCCACTTCTCTTTTCAATCCAAAATCCAAAATCCAAAATCCAAAATCTCTTAAACTCGCAGGCCCACCATTTTCCGCACCGCTTCCACAATTTGCTCGGGCTGCACGATTGTCAGGCGTTCCAGGGTGCCGTTGTAAGGCGTTGGAATATCCTGAGAGGACAGCCGCAGCACCGGCGCATCCAGCTCGTCAAACAGCCGGTCGTTAATCGAGGCAATGACTTCCGCCGCAATGCCGCCGGTTTTCATGCACTCCTCCACCACAATCACCCGGTGGGTTTTGCGGATGGAGGCACCGATGGTCTCAAAGTCAAGGGGTTTGAGGGAAATCAGGTCGATCACTTCCGGGTCGAAGCCCTCCTTTTCCAGCGTTTTCACTGCTTGCGTGACGTGGTGGCGCATGCGGGAATAGGTGAGGATTGTGACATCTTTGCCTTTGCGCACCACTTCCGCCTTGTCCAGGGGCAGCAGGTACTCTTCCTCAGGCAGGTCTTCTTTGAGGTTGTACAGGAGGACGTGCTCGAAGAACAGCACCGGATTTTCGTCGCGGATGGCGGATTTTAGCAGACCTTTGGCGTTGTAGGGAGTCGAGCAGGCGACGATTTTCAAACCCGGAACCGCCTGGAAGTATGCTTCTAGGCGCTGGGAGTGCTCTGCCCCCAGCTGCCGCCCCACACCCCCCGGACCGCGAATCACCATTGGGATTTTGAAGTTGCCGCCGGAAGTATAGCGCAACATGCCGGCATTGTTGGAAATTTGGTTGAAGGCGAGCAGCAGGAAGCCCATATTCATGCCTTCGATAATGGGCCGCAGGCCACTCATTGCCGCTCCCACCGCCATGCCGGTGAAGCTATTTTCGGCGATCGGCGTGTCCAGAACCCGCAGTTCGCCATATTTTTTGTATAAGTCTTTTGTGACTTTATAGGAGCCCCCGTAGTGGCCCACGTCTTCGCCGAGGACGAATACGGTTGGGTCGCGCTCCATTTCTTCATCTATGGCTGCCCGGAGGGCGTTAAAGAAAAGCGTTTCGGCCATTTTCTAAGCAGTTTAATTGGTCAAACTCCTATTATAGCAATAAACAGTCAGTTTAGGGGATTTTGGATGCAAGGATTTGGGATGCAAGGATTTGGGATTGGGGATACAAAGATGCAAGGATTGGGGATGAATTGCTTCTGCCCCACGCCCGATGCCCCATACCCTATGCCCGCCAAATCTTGAGGGTGCCGTCCCCACTGCCACTGACCAGGGTGCGGCCATCGGGACTGAAGGCGACCGTCATCACTGCGTGTGACTGCTGGGAGTCTCCCGTGAGGGTGTGCAGTCGCTCCCCTGTGCCGGTGTCCCAAATCGCTGTGGTGCCGTCCCCGCTGCCACTGGCGACTGTCTGGCCTTTCGGGCTGAAGGCGACGGCATAAACCGCATCGGCATGACCTTTCAGGGTGTGGCATTCCGTGCCTGCCGGCAGGTGCCACAGCTTGACTGTCCTGTCCCCACTGCCGGTGGCCAGCATCTCGCCGCCCGGGCTGATGGCGGCGGAGTAAACGGCGTCCGCATGGCCACTGAGGGTGTGCGACTGCTGGAACCCGCCGGCACTGAGCTGCCAGAGTTTGACGCTGCTGTCCCGGTGACCGCTGGCCAGAAGTTTGCCGTCGGGGCTGACCGCCACAGCGTTCACCGGCGCAGATGGCTCGCAGGCGCTGCCCAGCAGCACGCCGGTGCGCACCTGCCAGAGGTGGAGGGTTCCCCCACTGCCACCGCCGGCTCCGGAGGGCCCAGAGCGGGCCGGTGTGGCAAATACGGTATCGGAAAAGGAGTCATCGCTGCCCGAAATCAGGGTTTGGCCATCGGGGGTGAAGGCGAGGCCGGTGACTCGCCCGCCCCCCCGGAGGCTGCGCAGCGGCGATCCTTGCGGTCGCCGGTACGCGCCGGAGGGCAGCTGCCACAGATCGACGGTGCCGTCAGGAGCGCCAATTGCCAGAATCTGGCCATCGGGACTGATGGCAGCGGCGTTGACGCCTAAGGGATAGCCAAACAGGCTGTGCAGCCGTTCGCCTGTTTCCAAGTGCCACAGCTTGACGGCACTGTCGCAGCTGCCGCTGACCAGAATCTGGCCGTCGGGGCTGAATGCCAGACCGGCCACTGGGCCTGAACGTTCGGAAATGGTGCGAATTAGTTGGGCGTTTTGCCAAGACATGGGGATAGGGATCGCCGGTGCGTCTGCTTAAATGGTGGGGTGTGTCAGGTGGGCTGCGCCCCAATCGCCGCACCCGATCGATAATTTGATTCTAATCAGGATTTAGACGGATTTTACAGGAACTCGCCCAGCAGTCGCGCCGAAACAGCGCGGCTTTTCCTGGGGGGTGAGTCAGGCGTGGCGCTTTTGGTGCCACTGCCATGCGTGAGCCACAATTTCACTTAAGTTGGGGTACTCCGGACGCCAGCCCAAGATGTTTCTGGCTCTGTCGCTGCTGCCTACGAGCACCGGCGGATCGCCCGCGCGCCGCTCGCACTCCACCGTTTTAATCTCCCGTCCGGTTACCGACCGGGCTGTTTCTATCACTTCTCTGACAGAAAAGCCACTGCCATTTCCCAAGTTAAATACTTCACTTTTTCCACCTTTCAACAAATACTCTATCCCCAAAACATGGGCGGATGCCAGATCGTTGACGTGAATGTAGTCTCGAATGCAAGTGCCATCTGGGTTGGGGTAATCCGTGCCAAAAATCGAGATGGATTCCCGTTTGCCCAGGGCTGCTAGCAACAGCAGCGGAATCAGGTGAGTTTCTGGCGCGTGGTCCTCCCCCAGCAACCCGCTCGGATCGGCACCGGCAGCATTAAAGTAGCGGAAACAAACTGATTTTAAGTTGTGCGCGACATCAAAATCAGATAGAATTCGCTCCACCATCCACTTGCTCCTGGCGTAGGGACTGATGGGATTTTCGGGATGCTCTTCCGGAATGGGAAGGATGCTGGGAATTCCGTAGAGGGCGCAAGTGGAAGAAAACACCAGTTTGTCCACTCCCGCTGCCTGCATCGCTTCCAGAAGCGTTAAAGTGCCGGTGACGTTATTGCGGTAGTATTTGCCCGGATGGTTGACGGACTCACCGACAGCAATATAAGCAGCAAAGTGCATTACCGCTGCAATCGGGTGCTCCGCAAACAGCCGGTCGAGCAAGGCGCGGTCGTTCGTATCCCCCTCAATCAGCTCGACCTGCAGCACCTTATCTACAATATCCCGGTGCCCGTACTCCAGGTTGTCCAGAATGACCACCGGATAGCCGGCGCGTTGCAGCGCCAGCACTGCATGGCAGCCAATATATCCGGCTCCACCCGTTACTAAAATCGTTGGTTTAACTTGTGACACTTTTAATCCGTTGCAATTGATTTGAGTTAATATACTAGCGCTTCTAAATGATTCGTACCAGCAAGAGATGGGGCAGCCACGGGGGGACTGCCCCTACAGTTACTGTTCAAATGATTTAGAGGCGCTATAGAATCTTTGCCGGCACCTGAGGAGCAGTCCCTGATGTTCTGTTTCCTCCCCTCATCCCAAAGTGCCGGCGGTGACAGGGGTGAGGAGTAGCAGCCGTGCGACACTTCGGTTTACTTCTTACCGGCTTTGACGAGGTTTCCCAGTTTCTTGCGAACCTTTCTGTTGTAAACACTCACAAATCGCTGGGCGTCCTGCACTTGCAGCGAAACTTCCGCCGCCAGTCCGGTTACGCCTTCCACCTCGCGCAAAAACTTTCGCCGGCAGAAATTCATCGGTTCCGAGTACACCCTGGAAGTGGACAGCGTTGGTTTCGGCCCGCACCAGTGTATCACAGTGGCGTCGTCGTCGAGCACCTCCGGCCCGGTTTCCCCCACCGGAAAGCGCTTTCTCAGCTCCTCCTGGTCGAAATCTGGCACGAGCAGCTGCATGTATTCTTTTCCCACGCGAATCCTCCCCTGTTCAGCCGCCCGGAAAATCATAAAATTCAAGAATCCCATCTCTCCATATTTAAATACCCCAGGATACTTTTCTGTAAAATCTAAAATTTCTATATACTCAGACAGAGGGAAAACATCTCGCGTCCCGAAGAACATCCCCGTGCAGTAATAGTCATCTCGATACTTCTGCCAGGGGAAGTCGGGAAAATGCTTCTCCATCTCCCGAATCTCAAAGAAAAACTTAGCGACGGACTCTTCAGAATACTTGTAGCGAGGCCGGTCTACAATCAGGTCAAAATCCTTAAAATTCGCATACTTCAGGAGGTCCCCCCAAATTATTGTATCGGCATCCAGCATCAGGAAGTGCTTCCACGGGCTTTCCCAAAATCCGATCATCTTGGTTTTTCCCCAGCCAAAGCTTCTGCGCCTGAGAACCTCGTGGGTGACGCTGCTGTGATTGATGACCCTAGCGCCATAGGCTTTTTCCGCATCAGCCACAGAAAATGTGCCGTCCACCAGCAGGCAGATCGGAACATCGCCCAGGAAATGCCTGATGCTGGCACAGCAACCCTTGGCAAACAAGTAATCCGAGGCACAGCAGGCCACAATGATGCCAAAATCTTCCATAATCGCCGATCCTAATTCCTGACGGGGTGAGAGAGGGGTTGACCGACCCGAGGGGGCGGACTTGAGTTGGTTGATCGCAAACCTAAACCCAGCATAGCTAACAGACGCGGATTTCTGTGGGCAGCCCCCCAAAGTCCTGTTGGCCTTTGGAGTTTAGTGGCTCTCTGCCCACCCAAGCTCTCTACCCTTTTAGCCCACAGGTCTTTTATAGGCTAGCAGAAAGTCGCAAGCCACGGGCGGAATTGTTAAAAGTTTGTAACAAAAGCAGCCCGATTAAAATTTTTATGATAATTTTACCGATAAACAGGCAGGGTGTTTTTTAGCCGCTTTGGCGGCATGTTGAGGTGGAACCTCTTCTCACCAGAGGCTCCCATGAGTCACCATAGACTGAGATGCGGTAACGGTTTGTGGCGAGAAGCCACACTTTGGGCAAATGGAACGCGATAGCATAGCTGTACTGATAACTTGCCATAACCGCCGGCAGAAGACCTTGGCCTGTCTGGCGGCGCTGTTCAGTCAGGTTCTCCCACCTGAGGTGGATCTGGGCGTATATCTGGTGGATGACGGCAGCACCGACGGCACAGCAGAGGCTGTGCGGCAGGCTTACCCGCAGGTGAGGGTTCTCCAGGGGGATGGGAGTCTGTTCTGGAACGGGGGGATGCGGCGGGCCTTTGACGCCGCTGTCAAGGACGCCCCCGACTATTACCTGTGGCTCAACGATGACACCTTGCTCGACCCAGAAGCCGTGAGCGCCCTGCTGGCCACATACCGCAGGCTGGCTGAGCTTGGCGGTGAGCGAGCCATTGTCACCGGATCTACCCGCGATCCAGATACCGGCAAACACACCTATGGAGGTGTGGTGCGCAGCAATTGGTGGCATCCTTTCCAATATCGCTTGCTCGAACCGGCTCAAGAGCCTCAGCGCTGTGATAGCATGTGTGGGAACTGTGTCCTGATCCCGCTCGCCGTCGCCCAACGGGTGGGAAATTTAGACCCAGCTTTCATCCACTATGCAGCCGACTGGGACTACGGTTTGCGAGCTAGACAAAAAGGATGCTCGGTCTGGATAGCTCCAGGCTATCAGGCAACCTGTTCGTCAAACCCCAAGCCGGCTTCCAAAACGGAGGCGCAGTTGCGCGAGCAATTAAATAAGGTCAGCCAACCTAAGGGGCTGGCACTCCAAGATGTCACCCTTCAACCGATGGAAGAGTGGAAGGTGCTGGCCCACAGGCACGGCGGGCCGCTGTGGCCGATATTTTGGCTGCTGCCGTATCGGAGGGTGCTTTGGATCTCTTTAGTGGGCCGGTTGAAGGGACATGGGGCGTGAGAGTCTTTTTTGTTTTAGATAAGCTAAATTGAAGGTTGCAAGGGATACGGCGCTATAACTTGCACCAGCATTCGAGATAACTCAGGGGAAACCGTATGGAGGATCTCCGTATCGCTTGGCTTGTTCCTTCAGTAGAATTGGGGGCGTACTGGCAGCCCGTCTTAAAAGAATTCACGAAGGTGTATAAGAATACAATCTTTTACACCGGCCAGGTGTGGCCAGGATTCGACCCAACTGCTCCTGGTGCCTCTGCAATCCAGTTAGTAGGAGAGACGAAGTTTGTCGAAACCACTAAGATAAAGACGGGCTACGATCGTGGCTTCATCGTAGTGTCGCCGAGTATCGTCGTGGATTTGCTGAAGTTTAAGCCTGACCTGATTTTTGCCCAGGCTTTCTCCCTGTGGACTGTACTGGCGGTGCTGCTCCAGCCAATAGGCCGGTGGCGGACTGTTATTATTTACGACGGGAGCTCGCCCAATACAGACTTTCGCGATTCCGGTTTTCGTTCCTTCGCCCGCCGGATACTGGCTCGCTTTGCTGAGGCTTTTGTTTCCAACAGTCAGGCGGGAACGAAATATCTGATGGAAGTTCTCAACGCAAAGCCAGACAGAGTTTTCACCAGAACCTATTTGGTTCCGGATGCGGAAGCTTTGCTGCAACGGCTTGAAAAGTCTGAACTCCCAGAGCTAAAATTGCAGCATCCAATTTTTCTGTATGTGGGGCGAATCTCACAGAGAAAAGGACTGAAGACTCTTCTAGAAGCGTGCTCTATTCTTAAAAATCAGGGATACTCCAACTATACGCTGCTCATCGTGGGTGAGGGGGACCAGCGCCCAGAACTGGAAGCCTTTATTAAAGAGCGCAATATTGAAGATCGGGTAACGTGGGCGGGATGGGTCGATTACGGACGTCTGGGGGCGTACTTCAGTCAGGCCGATGTTTTTGTATTTCCTACTTATGAGGATGTCTGGGGGATGGTGGTGCCGGAAGCTATGGTGTTCGGCAAACCTGTCCTGTGCTCAAAAGGAGCGGCAGCCGCTGAACTGATCCAAGAAGGGGAGAACGGTTACATTTTTGACCCCCACAATCCAAAAGAACTCGCTCACGTCATGGGCATCCTTTTGGACAATCCAGAATTAATCGCCTCAATGGGCGAGCGCTCGCACCAGCTGATTGCTAAGATAACGCCAGAGTCAGCGGCACAAGCTTTCGTCGAGGTGACATCTTTTGTTATGGGCAATCGGTGAGGTGATGGCTGCATGAAAATCCTTTTATCTTGCTTCGCCTGCGAACCGGGCAGCGGCTCCGAGGAGGGTGTAGGCTGGAATACGGTGTTGCAGACCGCCAAGTACGGCGAGGTTTGGGTGCTGACTCGAACCTTTTACCGCTCTGCCATTGAGGCAGAACTCAGCCGCAACCCGTTGCCCAACCTGCACTTTGTCTACATCGAGCCCCTCAACTGGAGCGAGGATTTTAGAGGCCGGCAAGGGGGTCTGCAACTTCATTACTACCTCTGGCAGATCCTGGCATATTTCAAGGCGCGGTCACTGCACCGGCAGATTGGCTTTGACATCGTGCGCCACGTCACCTATGTGAAATTTTGGTCGCCCAGCTTTGTCTCGCTGCTGCCAGTTCCGTTTATTTGGGGGCCGGTGGGCGGCGGAGAAGCCGCACCCAAAACGTTTTGGCAGGATTTCAGCCTGCGGGCAAAGATTTACGAAACAGCGCGAGACTTTGGCCAGCGGCTGGGTGAGAGCGATCCCTTTGCCCGCCTGACGGCGCGGCGCAGCTTTTTAGCGCAGGCGACAACGGAAGATACCGCCAAGCGGGTGATAAAAATGGGGGCCAAAAATGTCCGGGTGTTTTCCGAGGCCGGTTTGTCGAAACAAGAAATAGCGCGTCTGGCACAGTACCCGATGCCCGACGCCCCCCCAGTCAGGTTCATCAGCATGGGCCGGCTGTTGCACTGGAAAGGCTATCACCTGTCGGTGCGTGCCTTCGCCCAAGCGGGGATCTTGGATGCCGAATACTGGCTGCTGGGGGACGGGCCTGAACGACAGCAGCTCCAGTCTCTGGTTGAAGAGCTCGGTGTTGCTTCCCGGGTGAAACTTTGGGGAAGGCTGCCACGGGAAGAGAGTTTGCGCAAGCTAGGGCAGTCCCACGTCCTGGTACACCCCAGCCTGCACGACTCTGGGGGGTGGACGTGCCTGGAAGGGATGGCGGCGGGGCGTCCAGTCATCTGCCTGGATCTCGGCGGACCGGCCACCCAGATTACAGAGGAAACCGGCATCAAGGTGCCGGCACCCGATCCCGACCGGGCTGTGCTAGGCTTGGCGGAGGCCATGATTCGCCTGGCCGGCGACCCTGTGCTGCGCCAGCGCATGGGTGAGGCGGGACAGCAGCGGGTGAGGGAGGTCTTTGACTGGGATGTCAAAGGTCAATTTTTTGCCAAACTGTGCGAAGATATTCTGGCTGGCAAATTCGTAAGCGGGTAGGCGCAAAAAAACACTCATTGAAAAACCCGGTTTCTTAAAGAAACCGGGTTTTGGAAAGTTCCTCATTTCCCACTGGCGCTGTTTCCCGCGAGGGTGCGGGTCAAGTCATCCCAGAAACCGGGTTTCTTTGAATGGGAGCCGCGTTCATTATGGCGTTCTAGCCTCAGGGCGGCTGCCGGCACGGAGATGCCCCCGATTTGTTACCGATTAAGAAGAATACAGGACTCGCTCTCTAGGAGGGCTGAGATCCTAACTTCCAACTTTATCCGTACCGTTTCTCTTCCTCTGGAGGAGTAGCTTCTAAAGGATCAAATTTCCGGAATTTGAATGCCTGTAATATAAACAGGAAAATATACAGGGGATTTAACAGGATGTATCGCCTCCAGAGACGCCTCGGTTCTTGCACAAGCCGGAAAAACCATTCCAGACCAATCTGGGACAGAAACTCCGGGGCTTTCGGCAATTTGCCGGCGTGAAAATCAAAAGCTGCACCCACAGCCATCGCCGGCATGGAGAGAGCGTCGCCATTTTCATACACCCACACCTCTTGCCTGGGGCACCCCAATCCCACGAAGGTAATAGAGGCACCGCTATTGCGAATTTGTGCTATAATCTCCTGATTTTCTTCTGCAGAGACTTGCCGGAATTTAGAAGGCTGAGTCCCTGCAATCACCAGTTTGGGAAACCGGGCGCAAAGATTGTTGGATAAAGGTTCCAGCACAGAAGGGCTACTGCCGTACAAGTAGATGGGCAGTCCCTCTCGGGCGGCGCGTTCGCAGACTCGCAACATAGTCTTTGGCCCGCACACCTGATCGGGAAGCCGCGTTTTGTAAAGCAAATTCAAAGCCCAGCGCACAGGCTGGCCGTCCGGCAACACCAGGTCAAAATCATTCAGGCGATAGCGATGGGTTTTATCCAGGACTCCAGTCATCACCCCATGAACGGCTAGGGCGGAAACTTTCATTCTCCTGCCTTCATGGGCGGCTGCAATAATTTTATCGACAGCCGCCTCGTAATCAAGAGCGTTTACCCAGACGCCCAGGAGATTTTTTTTCCCCTTATCAATCATTGGACAGCCTCTTCGCTCCAACGTTCCAGGTTAAATTCGTAAATCTCCTGCAAGATTTGCCGCACGTTATATTTCTGCTTCCAGTTGGGATAGTGGCTGCTGAATTTGCCGTTATCGCTGATCCACCAGATATGGTCGCCTATGCGATTCTGCTCCACATAGTTCCAATTGAGCTTCCGACCGGCAATCTCCTCGCACATTTGGATCGCTTCCAGCATTGAGCAGTTGCTGTACCGCCCGCCTCCGCTGTTGTACACTTCCCCGCTGCGCGGAGCCTTATAAAACTCATAAAAGGCGTTAATCAGATCGGCGCTGTGGATATTGTCGCGGACTTGCTTGCCTTTGTAGCCAAACACCTTATAAGGTTTGCCCGTCACGGCACACTTCATCAAGTAGGCCAGGAAGCCGTGCAATTCCGCACCGGAGTGCGTTGGGCCCGTGAGGCATCCGCCGCGAAAGCACCCACTTTTCAGTCCGAAATAGCGCCCGTATTCCTGTACCAGAACGTCCGCCGCTACCTTGGATGCGCCAAACAAGCTATGCAGCGTCTGGTCTACCGACATATCTTCCCGGATGCCCCCATAATAGGTGTGACTGGAGTCGATTTCCCAGCGATATTCCAATTCCACCAAAGGCAGGCGATTGGGCGTATCCCCGTACACCTTGTTGGTTGAGGTAAAGATAAAAACGGCTTCTGGCGCATATTGGCGGGTCGCTTCCAGCATGTTGAGCGTCCCATTGGCATTTACGGTAAAGTCCGTTTTTGGCTCCCGCGCCGCCCAGTCGTGGGAGGGCTGAGCTGCTGTGTGAATCACCAACTCAATATCCGAACCGTATTGCTTAAAAACCTGGGTTATGGCTTCATAATCCCGAATATCGGCAGTGACGTGGTGATACTTGGCTCCTAACGACTTCTCCAGCCGCTGCCGGTTCCAGCTGGTGGAAGCCTCCGCGCCAAAGAAATAGCTGCGCATGTCATTGTCGATTCCCACTACGTCAAAGCCCTGATTGGCAAAGAACGCAGATGCCTCAGAACCGATAAGTCCGGCTGAGCCGGTGATGATAGCAATGCTCACAGTTGACTTCCCAAAACAATAAAGGTTTTATGTTTAGAGCGTCCCGCCAGTGCGTGCCTTTGTGGCGTCTGCCGTCTTCGCCCCAGACCCCATCCGTGCTGTAGATCCCCCCTGGCCGCACTTTGCCATTGGTTTTTGCCAGAGTGCTGCTAGTTTTTTACCATGATAGTGCAGCTTTTGTTTGCGCTGGCAACTCGGGTCTGGGCCGCTCACTTCCGATGGGCGACAAACACTTTTTCTGGTTGTGATGCTAGCATCACAACCGGCTCACTTTGCAACAGTCCCATCCCTGTTTCCCTGCCGGTCGGAGGCTGGCTGGTGGGCTGCACAGGAGAAACGGCACCACTAGCGGCGCTCCTGTTAAATTTTGTGCCGGCTAATTTAAGTAGATTTACGGATGACAGCTGAGTTTTTAACAGGTAAGCGATTGACCCAATCAGGAGTTTTTAGCGCACAATTAGGTGCCCTGTCAACAGTTTAGTACGGTTGAGAGCAGTTGCGAAGACTCTTGACAAAAGATTAAGGAAACTTAAGAGCGAGCCGGAGGCGCACAGCAGAGCCCCGGCGAAGCCATTACACAGCCCGACAGGCGGCGGCAATGGGACACCGGCAGCGTCGCGCCACAGCCGGGCCCGCCGGTGAGCCCGAAGCTGTTAAACTAGCATTCGCTACCCTTATTTTTCCCAAATCGAGTCTGTTGATAACCATGCAGGGGACAGAACGGCCCATCGGTGTGGATTTGTTTGCCGGTGCCGGCGGCATGAGCCTCGGCTTTGAACAAGCAGGGTTTGATGTCCGAGCTGCCGTCGAGCTTGACCCCATCCACTGCGCCACCCACGAGTTTAACTTCCCATTTTGGCCTGTCCTGTGCAAAAGTGTCGCCGAGACTGCCGCAGGGGATATCAGAAACCTGCCTGATATTGGCGAGCGGGACATCGACGCCGTGTTTGGTGGCCCTCCCTGCCAAGGCTTCTCCCCGATCGGCAAACGCGCCCCAGATGACCCCCGCAACGCCCTGGTTTTTCACTTCCTGCGCCTCGTCTTGGAGCTGCGACCGAAATACTTTGTCATGGAAAACGTGCGGGGACTCACCACCGGCAATCACCGGAAATTCCTCCTGGAAATTATACAGGAATTGAAGTCTGGCGGCTACCAGGTCGAAGAAAATTACAAAGTTCTCAATGCCGCTGACTATGGCGTGCCGCAGCATCGGGAAAGGTTATTTCTCCTGGGATGCCGGCAGGGTTTGCCCCTGCCCAAATACCCCCAACCCATTGCCAAACCCGCTTCATCTAAGGGTAAGAATTACAGCCAGCTGTCGTTTTTTCCCGCCGGCCCGACGGTGTGGGACGCTATCGGAGATTTGCCGGAAGTTGGAGATTGCCCAGAATTGCTAACAAGAGACTGGGCGATAGCAGAGTTTTCAAAACCGAGCCATTACGCCGGTCAGCTGCGCGGTTTTTATCCTGTAGAGGGCGATTACTCTGCCCCGCGCGAATTCGATTCCCAGCTTCTCACTTCCAGTCTGGCGACAGATCACACCCCAGAATCTGTAAAAAGATTTGCCGCCACTTTACCGGGCGAAACCGAGCCGGTCAGTCGCTTTCACAAGCTCGACGCTCACGGGATTTGCAACACCCTGAGAGCCGGAACCGCCAGCAATCGCGGCGCTTTCACCTCTCCTCGACCGATTCATCCCTATCAACCCCGCTGCATCACCGTGCGCGAGGCGGCGCGGCTGCACTCCTACCCCGACTGGTTTCGCTTCCACGTCACCAAATGGCACGGATTCCGGCAAGTGGGAAATTCGGTGCCCCCCCTGCTAGCAAAAGCCGTGGCGTCAGAGATTGTCCGCGCTCTCGGCGTGATGCCGGTGAAGCCAAAAGACAAGAGGGAGCTAGGAGATGAAAAGTTCCTGCAGATGAATATGTCTCAAGCCGCTCAGCGTTACGGTGTCGCCCCACAGGTGATAGAGCCGAGAATCAGACGGAACAGACAAAAAAGTCAGTAGCGTCAGGTGCTGAGAAACCCAGTTTCTTTAAGAAACCGGGTTTCAAAGGTCGCACTTCACCCAACTGAAAACCGCTCTATTCCCGCACCCCACTCAAACGGCGTCAGCGAGCTAATACAGCGGTTTTAGCCCTGTCATTCAATAGCAGTTTGCCCTCTCCATCCACACTAAAGTCTTTCCCCGGCACAAATCCCTTGCTAATCAACCGCTTGTACGCAGCTGCTGAAATGATTTTTTGCACTTCCTGCATGACATCGGCAGGAATAATGTGTTGCGCGCTCCAGAAAAACGAGTCAGTGTCTGACCAGAAGAGCAAACGCTCTATACTGACGATCGTGACGCCAGCTACCTCTTCCAGGGTGAGCTGGCTTCTCAGATGGGCTATGAGGGCAGAGCCTATCTCCCTGTTTCGGGCTCTCATCGCCAGAGTTAACTTCCTGCTTTCGCGTTCTAGCTCTAACTGGTTCATACTTGGCTGTTAAGTTTTTATTCCTAACTGGTGTTCGGGTTGCCCCGGCTGTGAATGCCGTTCTGCTAAGTATACCGAAAGGTGCGCGCAAATATATCTTGGGGTGGTTGTCAGATATTTGCTTTTCCTAAAAACTGCTCAGGAACATCCCTCCCAGGGTAGAGGGGACAACAGGAGCGGCAGCGCTCTGGCTTGAAAATGTTTGTAGTTGGGCTTTAGCCCTACCGGCTCCTTTGCGGTGGAGCCAGTTTTCATTGGTGGCGGTGTGCGCAGTTCCGAAGCGACTGCCTCGATATGCGATTGCCCCTGTCGGGAGTGGGTGCCGGGCGGGCCTTGCGCCGGCCCGGCGCTCTGGATCGCAAGAGAGCAATTTATCCAATTAATTAAACGTATTTAATCTAAGAAAATAGAGCAGGGCTTCCCAAAATAAAAGCCCCCCGGTGAGGGTGGCTTTTTGGTTTTGCCGTTCGTTTAGAGGATTAGTGCGTGAGTTTAGCCCTTGCTTTGAAAGAAGAAGACTCCTACAATTTGCCAGGGCACATGGCCGGACAAAAAATTTTCTGTATTTGATTCAGCAGTCTTCTTTGTAAATGGCGGAAAGGAAGAAAAATATCTGGAACAAAAGCGATCTATTTGCGCTCGTAAGTTTGCCTGATTAACTAGATTAAACATCGCACCGGCACGCGGCTGAGTTTAAAGCTGAGTTTAGAGGGCGGAAGCTTGCCCAACATTTTTCTCGCACATTCCCGTCAGTAAAGTTCCGGAGGTGTCTCTGCTGCGGACCGGTCGCACAAGTCCCTAAGCCAAACAGGGCGCAACCGTCGCCACAACTGACTTAGCAAGGGCGTTGAGGTCATAACCGCCTTCTAAGCCAAAAACAATTTTGCGAGACACCTGCAGGCAGTATTTCGCAAACAGCCCAAAATCCTGCGGTTGCAGCTCAATACTGGCTAGCGGGTCAGCTGCATTGGCATCGTAGCCGGCGCTAACAATCAGTAAATCCGGCTGAAAGCCCTTTAAAAAAGGCACAACCTTTCGCTCAAAAGCCAGCTGGTACTCAGCGCCAATGCTGCCCGGAACCATCGGAAGATTCAGCACATTATTGTGCGCCCCGCGCTCCTCGGGATGCCCTGTGCCCGGATAGCAAGGGGACTGGTGCAGGGAGCAGTAGGCAATTTGGGGGTGGTTCTCCACAATATCCTGGGTGCCGTTGCCGTGATGCACGTCCCAGTCGAGGATGGCCACGCGCTGGACTCCAGGCTGTTCCAGGGCGTAGTGAGCGGCGATAGCGGCGTTAGAAAACAGGCAAAAACCCATACCGCGCTTGCTGAGGGCGTGGTGTCCCGGTGGGCGAGCCAGGACAAAGGCCGGCTCTCCCGTGGCCAAGACGCGCCCCACACCGTCCAGCCAGGCACTCACCGCCAGCAGCGCCACCTCATAACTGCGGGGCGACACCGGCGTATCGCCGTCAATGTGGCCGCCGCCGCTCTGAGCCAGAAGCCAGACTGACTCAATGTAGTCCCGGGAGTGGACTTTTTCCATCACCGGCTCAACCGGTCGCGCCGCCACTGGGGTTGGCAGGTGCCACTGGAGCCGGTCAGCCCAAGGAGCAGCGTTGAGAGCGCTGACAATCGCCCTCAGCCGGTCGGGACGCTCCGGGTGGAACCGGCCAGTATCGTGCAGCAAGAAATCTTCAGAGTAGATTACGGGCAGCATAGTCACAGGAAATGCTCGCTATTCCCTGATTCTACCTTCTTGGGCAAAAAGTATCGCACAAGGCATGCCTTGGAGCCAGTTTATCGCAGAAATCGGTTTTTTTTAACAGACCGGGTTTCTTAACCCCAACCGCACCCCCAAATCTCCTTTTCCCGGCAGCCAAAAGCCAAACCGCGATCGCCGGCATGAGAGCCTTGAAAATGTGATAGAATATTAAGCAGAATAGCTAATTAATGGGACAACAAGCAGTATTTCAGGAGTTTTTTTGTCTTTTAGCTGCCAAACCCTCAGATTTTTGGAGTTTTTCACAGTATGAGCACGTCCCAGGAGCGGATTATCCCCACGGATTTGCGGAACGAAATGTCCCGGTCGTACTTGGAATACGCCATGAGCGTGATAGTGGGGCGGGCGCTCCCCGATGCCAGGGATGGACTCAAGCCCGTGCACCGGCGCATCCTGTACGCGATGCACGAACTGGGCCTGACCCCAGATCGCCCCTTCCGCAAGTGCGCCCGCGTCGTCGGGGAAGTGCTGGGTAAATATCACCCCCACGGCGACACCGCCGTGTACGACGCCTTGGTGCGGATGGCCCAGGATTTTTCCATGCGCAGCCCCCTGATTGACGGTCACGGCAATTTCGGCTCGATTGACGACGACCCGCCGGCAGCAATGCGGTACACCGAATGCCGGTTGAAACCCCTGACCTCCGAAGCCATGCTGCGGGACATCGACTCCGAAACCGTCGATTTCGGCGATAACTTCGACGGGTCCCAGCAAGAACCCCTGGTGATGCCGGCACGCATACCCCAACTCCTGCTCAACGGCTCCTCCGGGATTGCCGTGGGCATGGCCACCAACATCCCGCCCCACAACCTCGGAGAGCTGGTTGACGGTTCGATCGCCCTGATCCGCAATCCAGACATCACCGACGCCCAGCTCATGCAGTACATCCCCGGACCCGACTTCCCCACCGGCGGACAGATCCTGGGAGTCACCGGCATCCGCGAAGCGTACACCGGCGGTCGCGGTTCCATCACCATGCGGGGGGTGGCCACGATTGAAACCATTGAGCACCGGGGACGCCCCGACCGAGAAGCAATTATCATCACCGAACTGCCCTACCAAACCAACAAGGCGGCCCTGGTTGAGAAAATTGCCGAACTCGTCAACGACAAGCGCATCGAAGGCATTGCCGACATCCGGGACGAGAGCGACCGCGACGGGATGCGGATTGTCATCGAACTCAAGCGGGACGCCTACCCCCGCGTCGTCCTCAACAACCTCTACAAACAAACCCCCCTGCAAGCCAACTTCGGGGCGAATATGCTGGCTTTGGTGAGTGGGGAGCCGCAGCTGCTCACCCTCAAGCAGTTCCTCAGCGTCTTCCTGGAATTCCGCATCGAAGCGATTACCAGGCGGACTCAGTACGAACTGCGCAAAGCTGAGGAGCGCGACCACTTGCTGCAAGGGTTGCTGATCGCCCTCGCCAATTTGGATGCCATTATCCGACTGATTCGCAGCGCCTCTGACACGGCCAGCGCCCGTCAGGAACTGATGGAAAATTTTGGGCTCTCCGAAGCGCAAGCCGATGCGATTTTGCAAATGCAGCTGCGGCGGCTGACCGCCCTTGAAGCGGATAAAATCCGGCAGGAACACGAGGATTTACAAGTTCAGATTGCCGACTTGCAGGATATTCTCGCCAAGCGAGAGCGGATTCTGGGAATCATCGAAACCGAAGCGATAGAACTGAAAAACAAGTTCGCCACGCCGCGCCGCACAGTCATCGAACACGCCGAAGGTGAAATCGACGACACGGACCTGATTGCTAATGAAAAAGCCTTGATTCTGCTCACCGAACAGGGCTACATCAAACGGATGCCGGTCAACACCTTTGAGGCTCAAAATCGCGGCACTCGCGGCAAAGCAGCCAACAAAATGAAAGAGGATGACGGCATCGAGCATTTCTTAACCTGCTGCGACCACGACAGCGTTTTGTTCTTCAGCGAACGCGGCGTTGTCTACTGCCTGAGCGCCTACCAAATCCCCACCGGCTCTCGCACGGCGCGGGGCGTCCCCATCGTGCAAATGCTGCCCATTCCAAAGGATGAGAAAATTACCTCCATCCTCTCGGTGAGCGAGTTCACTGAAGATGAATATCTGGTGATGCTCACCAAGAAGGGCTTCATCAAAAAAACCGCTCTCTCTGCCTTCAGCAACATCCGCACTAATGGCTTGATTGCCATTTCTCTCGAAGACGGAGACCAGCTGCGCTGGGTGCGGCGGGCCCGCGCCGAAGACAGCGTGATCATCGGAACCCGCCAGGGAATGGCGATTCACTTCCGAACTGACCACGAGCAACTGCGCCCCCTGAATCGCAACACGCGCGGCGTCAAATCCATGAAAATTGAAGAAGGCGACGAACTGATCAGCATGGATATTTTGCCGGCAAATGTCATCGCCACTATGGATCAGAGCGAATCTGAAGAAGCAGAATCCGAGGAAGAAGAGTTGGAACTTCAGAACGAAGATTCCGAACCCAACTCTCCAAATACAGCACTCAGCGCCGGTCACGGTCCTTGGGTGCTGGTGATCACCACCGGCGGCTATGGCAAGCGCGTGCCGGTGTCCAAGTTCCGGCTGCAAAATCGCGCCGGCAAGGGAGTCATCGCCACCAAATTCAAGTCCCGCAAGCGCCCAGACCAGCTCGCCGCCCTGCACATTGTCAATGCGGATGATGAACTGATGATTGTCACCAGTCGGGGGATTATCATCCGTCAAGCTGTCAAAGCCATTTCCCCACAATCGCGCAACGCCACCGGCGTGCGGGTGCAGCGCTTGGATGAAGATGACGCCATCGCCGCTGTGGCGCTCGTCCCCCCATCCAATGGAGAGGAGGAAGAGGTAGAATAACTAGGAACTATTAACCGCAAATTAACGCAGATTAACGCAGATATAGCGTTTCTCACAGAAGTGAGGTACTGAGAAACCCGGTTTCTTTAAGAAACAGGGTTTCTGGAGCCTACTTCACTCAACTGAAAACCGCTATATTTTTCTTATTTCTGCGTTATATCAATAGACAGTCAGTTTAGGACACTGGGATACTAAGTATAGACGTAGGTACGGCGTTCGCCGGGCCTAAATATCTCGCTTGACAGGCGAGACGCCTGTCTTACGTCCGTGCCCTAAGTGGCTACTGCTATAGTCTGCCTGCGTCTCCAGTTGCCAATTCAAGACCCAATCAAAACTTCATCACATGCGCTCGCTTTTCAAGACTTTGCAGCCCAGCTGGGCGGTTTTTTTTCCCCTGGGAATTGCCCTCACCAGTGGCATTTTCATGGGGCTTGCCGCCGCGCCAGTTTCGGCTTGGCCACTGGCGTGGGTGGCACTCGCTCCCCTGTGGGTGCTAGTGCTTGAAACAAGCAAGAATGCAGGGAACCCCACCCTCAGCCCGGGCGCTAGGTTTGGCCGGCACCGCCTCCTGAGCGCCAACTCCACATTTTTAAACAGCTTGGCGTGGGGGATTGGCTACCACGGCACAGCTTTATTTTGGATTACCGGCATTCACCCCATGACCTGGATGGGGGTGCCTTGGCTTGCCAGTCTGGCTATCGCAATTTTCTGCTGGGTTTTTATCACCCTCTGGGGCGCAGCATTAGTTGCAATCTGGTCAACCTGTCTGGTTTGGATTTTGGATTTTGGATTTTGGATTGGGAACGATAAGAAGAAAATATCAGGCTGGGTTTGTGTTATAATCGGAACAGCCCTGTGGTGCGGGTTAGAATCCCTCTGGAGTGCCGGCCCCCTGTGGTGGACCTCCGTCTCCTACACCCAAAGCCCTCACAACCTCGCAATTTTGCACCTCGGCCAACTCTCAGGCCCTAGCGCAGTGACAGCAGCGATTGTTGCCGTGAATGGGTTGATTGCGGAGGCTTGGATGAACCGCACGAACGCCGGAACCGCAGAGGATAAGAAGTTCTTTTCAGCACCGTTGGCGAGCGTGCGGTTGAATAATAAATATTTGCGCTTAGCTGTGGGATTGTTGCTGAGTTTGCACCTGGCCGGTTTTGCCCTCTACAGCCGCCCCCTGACTCAGCAACCGGCAGATGCCTTGAAAGTGGGCGTAATTCAGGGCAATATTCCCAACACAATCAAGCTTTACTCAGAAGGCGGGCGTCGCGCAATCGAAGGCTACACCACCGGCTACCGAACTTTAGCAGACCAGGGAGCAGACGCCATTCTCACTCCGGAAACCGCTTTGCCCTTTGTGTGGACAGAAGAGAATCTGCAGCACAGTTCTCTGTATCAGGCGATTCTGGATAAGGGTGTGCTTCTTTGGCTGGGAGGATTTGGGCAGAAAGGGCTGAGCTTTACCAACAGTTTGTTTACTGTCACCGGCACCGGGGAGATTTTCAGCCACTACGACAAGGCTAAGCTAGTCCCCCTGGGGGAGTACATTCCCTTTGAAGAATTTTTGGGAGGCTTCATTAACCGGCTGTCGCCTTTGGACGCGCACTTGGCTGCCGGTTCAGCGAACCAGCTGCTGGACACGCCTTTTGGTCGGGCGATTGTCGGTATTTGCTACGAGTCGGCTTTTGCCCAACACTTCCGGCGTCAGGCGGCGCAGGGGGGGCAATTTATCCTCACCGCCTCTAACAACGCCCACTACAGCCCGTCAATGCCGGCGCAGCACCACGCCCAAGACGTGATGCGGGCCATTGAAACCGACCGCTGGGCGGTGCGGGCGACCAACACCGGCTATTCTGGAATTGTTGACCCCCACGGCAGAACTTTGTGGATGTCAGGGATAAATACCTACGAGATTCATGCGGCGACGATTGACCGCCGGCAAACTCAGACGCCCTATGTGCGCTGGGGGGATTGGCTGACGCCGGTGCTGTTGGCGGTGGCGGGGGCAGTTGGGTTGCTCAACTCGCGAGCGCGGTGAGCCCTAGATCCGCAGTTTGCCTGAGAGGCGCATCCGTGAAATTACAGACATCTGAGCCGTATTTTTCCGGACAGCCCCTTACCGTGAATGTAACACTACGCAAAATCCCTGAAAAAAGTATTGAAGGATACTTATGAGCTATGATGTTCCCGGTCGTGCTGACCAACTGAGCGCTGAGCTCGTGGAAAAATGGAATGACAGCATCCGGGCTGCCTGCGAGCGCTTGCAGCCAGACTGGGGGAGCCGGTTTTTCAGTCTGTCGCCACAAAGCTTGACGAATCCCGTAGCGGTGGCCATTAAGTGGTTTGGCGATCCGGCAGAGCCGGCGTTCTGCCTGGGGGGGGAAATTGGGCGGCAACTCTCCAACTGGGGGGTCAGGGGCCGGCACGTCCTCCACAACGAATATTGCGAGTACCGCACCATCGAGAAACCGGACGCTACCGGCAGAATGCGGCCAAAGCGAATTCAGGTCACAACCGAACTGCGAGAGTATTGGGTCTGTATTGCCAAGCACGACCCCGTTACCGTCCGCGCAATGGCAGAGAGCACTCTCGGCTTTCAGCCGGCGTGGGAGGATCTTTATGGAGTCAGTGACCCAAAGCAGCTAACCGAAGAACAGAGGGAAATTGCCTTTTCCACACTGGTTGCCGGTAATGGCGGCGACAGGAAGCTTAAAGATGCTGGTGTTCCTGACCAGCCGGCAGGAAGGCTCAACACTGAGAGCGCCCTGTTCATGACCCATCCGATCAACGGGCTCGACGACTTGCTGTATATTGTCATGTTTGGCGCTAAGCCTTTCGCTCGCCCCACCTCCAGCGGGTTTGAGCCGGTGACGAAAGAGCAAATCTTCCGCGAATACGGCTCCGAGCATTTGGCGTGCCGGCACGCAGACCCAGCCGCCGCGATGGGCGCTTATGGAGCTGTTTTCAACGGCCAACCCGTCGCTTTTGCCAACCCTCTGGGGATGTATATTCAGTCCTTCACCAAAGATGTTTTCCTTTACCAGGACAGTCCTGTTCCAGATTCCTGGGTTCGCTTCAGCCGGGGCGAGCCCGGTATGTATCAGCGCCTGGAATTTGGGCCAGGTGACGGAGAGCCAGTCTTTCTGGATGATATTATCGTAGCGGTCGGCAGCAGCGAGGAACCCCTGACTGGCGGGTTTCAACTCCTGCAACAGCTGGAAGTCGGGCCGGTGGTGCTGATTGGAGCCCCCACGCCAGTAAAAGAGGAAGACTACCAGATTATAACTGCAAGTGATGCTGCCATTAACTGCAGCGAAGCCCGCGTGTGTGACACGATAAAAGCGCTCAAACAAGAGTATGATTCCTCCCACCAAACTGTTCGCGTAGCGCCGCGCACAATGGGAAAAATACAAGCTTGACAAATTGACTCTCCTCAGGTTTTGCCCTCGTCCTGTAGGGGCGGTTGGCTAGGAACCGTCCCGATTTTGTTTCTGTCCCGCCCCCAGGGTAAGTCAGCAAACCAGACTAATTAAATGTTGAAAGATTATGCTTCAAGAAGGCATCTATCACGCCCCGGGCGTGCGTCCCGGAAAGTTTTTTACCATCTTGTTTCTCCGAGCGGGAAGGACTTGCAGCGCTTCTCAAGTCGGAGAAGCATTTAAAACCCTGTGGGAGATGTATCAGGCTCTCAAGCGGGGCGAGGTGCGAGATTTACCCGAACATCCCCTCCCGAGTGGGGATTTAACCGTTTTGGTGGGATATGGGCCGAATGTATTTAAACTCTCTGATATCCGCCGACCTCTGCCGCCCGATCTGGGCACTCAAAATCAGTTTCGCTCGCCGCGCCCAACAGGCGGAGGACGGCTGCTCGCCGCATCGGGTCTTTCCTATGCAGATGACGTGCGGACTAATCCGGCTACTGAGGAAATTGCGGTGCAATTTATTGCTGAAACCGAACTGGCGGTGAGTCGCGCTGTTGTGGAAACCTGGAAAGTCCTGCAAGACATGACTGACCCGGAAACCGGATCGTCACCGTTATTTTTGACGAGTTTTTACGCTGGGTTTCAGCGGGATGACGGGCGCAGCTGGATTGATTTTCATGACGGGATTTCTAACCTGAAAAGCTCGGAACGAGAAAAAGCGATCGCGATCAAGCCTAGCAATGTGCCAGAGGCTCAGTGGGCGGAGGGGGGGACTTATCTTGCCTTCCTGAGGCTGGGAGTAGATTTGACGATTTGGCGGAGGCTCAACCGGCAGGAACAGGAGCGTATTGTCGGGAGGGATAAATTGTCTGGCTGTCCTCTAATATCGCTCGACAGTGAGGGGGAGCCGGTGGCGGTGAGCGGCTGTCCTTTTGCCGGCACGCGAGAAGTTATCGAGCCGGCTAACGAGGCTTTCCGCGAGGCTGCTGCTGTTTCCCTGGACTCGCCTTTGAATAAAAGCCATATCCACAGGGCGAATCAGAACAAGAAAGAGGACGCTGGATCTCGCAACTCTCTGCGCATTTTCCGCCAAGGCTACGAGTTTCTCGAAGCTGTTGATAGCGCTCCTGGCTTCAGGACTGGGCTGAATTTTGTGAGTTTCCAAGACACGCCTGAACGCCTGTTCCGAATGCTGACATCAGAGGGTTGGCTTGGCGGCACAAATTTCGGCGGGGACAGCAAAAATCAGCAGCCAGGAATGGATCGGTTGCTTAGCGTGCGTGCGGCTGCGGTGTTTTTGGTGCCACCGGCTGTTGAGGGGGAAGTATTTCCAGGCGCGAGCATTCTCATGTAGCTATAGCGAGCAGGCATAAGAAACCCGGTTTCTTATTACCTCACTAATATGAGAAAGGTTATATAGCGGGTCTAAATCATTCGTGTAAATTTCAGAACCCCGGTTTCTTAAAGAAACCGGGGTTCTGGACGAGCGATTGCGTAAATCATTTAGAACTGCTATAGCAATAGACAGTCAGTTTAGGACAGGGCATCTCGCTTAGTAGCAGGTATAGGGACAGGCGAGACGCCTGTCCTACGTCCTAACCTAAGTGGCTAGTGCTATAGCAATAAACAGTCAGTTTCGGACACGCTCGATCGGAGGGAACGCCTGTCCTACGAGGTATAGACGTAGGTACGGCGTTCGCCGGGCCTCAAAATCTAATGTCCTAACCTAACTGGCTACTGCTATATATCTCGCAGGACAGGCAAGATGCCTGTCCCAGAAACCCCGTTTCAGAGAGTTTCAGAGATGTCAATACCGGCTCTCTAGACAAACTTGAAGTCTAAAGATAAATCGGCATCGGTTCGGTCAACCAAAACAGCGATTACATCATTGCCTCTCATCACTAAGCCATCTTGAACACTGGCACTGCCGGCACCCGGCTCGTACCGGCTGCTCAGCGAGTATTCACTGCGACTTCCGCGCACTTGGATTTGATCTCCTTGCTGCCAGGAAAAGTCTTGAATAATTGCCCAGGAAGATCCCAGGTAGAAGACTCCGCTGGAATCGCCAAGCACGAAAGTATCTGCGGCGGCTCCACCTGTTAAAACATCAACTTCCCCATTCATGCTAACACTTGTCGCGCCAGCAAGCGTATCATTTCCATCATCGCCATTCAGGCTGTCATTGCCGGTTCCGCCCCACAGCTGGTCGTTCCCTGTACCGCCTATCAGGGTATCGCTATCATTTTCGCCATATAGCTGGTCGTTGCCGGCGCTTCCCAACAGCCGGTCGTTCCCATCAAAACCGTACAGCAGGTCGTTGTCAGCGTTGCCATCGAGGGTATCGTTACCCAGTCCTCCATAAAGCTGGTCGTTACCAGAATTTCCTAACAGGCTGTCGTTCCCAGCGTCTCCCCACACCCTGTCGCTGCCGGCGTTGCCTAAAATCGTGTCGTTACCTGTTCCTCCCCACAGATAGTCGTCACCAGACAAACCATCTATAAGGTCATTCCCGCTATCCCCACGAATAGTGTCATTCCCGCTATTGCCAAACAAGGTATCATTCCCGTCAAGACCAGACATACTGACTGATGTGGAACTTTGCCAATAGTAGGCGTTTGCAGCGTTTGTTCCTGTCCAGACCGCCATTGTGAGTTCCTCCCGATAAAATTCGATTTGCACTCCTTCTATACCTGTCTGTCGATCTCGTTTCAGGATGGTTCCCGATTCTTTTTCGTCAGCAGACAGTTATTAAACAGACCTCCATCCTGACTCTCACCATAAAGTTAATGCTAAGGTAGCATTAGGTTTATCAATCCCAACAATAGATAATTATTAATAGGTCTATAAACCGGCCAGGCTCTTCGAGAAAAAGCTAAAAGCCACCTGAACGACTTCTAAACTGTTAGGCTCCCAATCGGCTTGTCTCTTGAAACGAGGCAGTCACGATGAACTTCGCACACCGCCACCAATGAAAACTTGGCCGGAGCGCGGGAGATCCGGTAGGGCTAAAGCCCAACTACGAACCTTTTCAAGGCAGTCACGATGAACTTCGCACACCGCCACCAATGAAAACTTGGCCGGAGCGCGGGAGATCCGGTAGGGCTAAAGCCCAACTACGAACCTTTTCAAGTCAGAGCCTCCAAAGGGGCATTCCCAGGGGGAGTCTGGAAGGGTATAATTTAGAGGGCGGGCGCTCGGCACTAGGCCCTCGGCATCCAGTGGCCCGGGGGCAACACGCCACAGCAGACTTGTAGGGTGCGTTCCTCTTGCAACCCCCCCTACAGCCCACTGTATTATGCCGGCTTATTTAGGAATTGGTAATACTACAGCTCGACCGACGGGCTGAAAGGGCTGTGTTTGCCAAACATTACCAAATATGACAATTGAAGCCTGTTTATCTGTCCGGCTCGCTAAGATTAGGACAGGAGGCTTCTGAGTGGAGTTGAGGCTATGCAAACGCTGAGTTTCTCTGGCACTAAACAGGCTGAGCTTTTCCAGCAGCTGCAGGCACAGCTGCGCGATCGCTGGCACACGATTGAGCAGTTCGACCGTGGGGATTACGATATTTTGGTCGTCCCCTCTCTCAGCCTCGACCAGCGAGAATTGGAGAAGATTCAGGGCGCAGATCACTACGAAGAGCGACACCTTTTTTCTTTAATCCGTCTGCGGAACCCCCGGACGCGGCTGATTTACGTCACGTCGCAACCGCTGCACCCCAGCGTGATTGATTACTACCTCCACCTGTTGCCGGGAATTCCGTTTTCTCACGCTCGCGAGCGCTTGCTGCTCTTATCGACTTACGATTCTTCTCCCAAGTCTTTAATCCACAAGATTCTAGAGCGCCACCGGCTGATCGAGCGGATACGGCAGGCATTGCGACCGGGAAAATCGTACATGGTATGCTTTAACTCCACTTCTTTAGAGAAGGAGTTTTCTTTACTGTTGGGCATCCCCTTGCTGGCGCTCGATCCCGATTTGCTCTGCTGGGGCACTAAAAGCGGCAGCCGGCAAATTTTTGCTGAGTGCGGTATCCCCCATCCCGCCGGCAGCTCCCTGGTTTGGAATGCTGACGATCTTGCTGAAGCCACCGCCGAAATTTGGGGCGCGCAACCGGCTTTGCAGCGGATGGTGGTTAAACTTAATGAGGGGTTTTCTGGGGAGGGCAACGCGCTGCTAGAATTGCGCCCCCTGCAGGATGTCCCGCCGGCACAGCGAGCGGCGGCGATTCGCGCCAGCTTCCCCTTTTTGCGCTTCCAAGCTGCCGGTGAAACCTGGGAAAATTTCACCACCCGCATCCGGGAGTTGGGGGCTATTGTCGAGGCGTTTGTGGGAGGGGAAGTGAAGCGATCTCCCAGCGTCCAAGCGCGCATCACCCCCACCGGCGAGGTGGAAATCCTCTCCACCCACGACCAGATTTTAGGCGGGCCCGATGGCCAGATTTTTCTCGGCTGCCGGTTTCCGGCGGATGAGGCTTACCGGCTGAGGTTGCAGGAGCTGGGAGCGACAGTTGGCATGAAATTGGCGGAAAAAGGGGCGCTGGAGCGGTTTGGGGTGGATTTTATGGCGGTGCGGCAAGAGGATGGCCGGTGGGATTTGCAGGCGATTGAGATTAACCTGCGCAAAGGCGGGACGACTCATCCGTTTATGACGCTCAAGCTGCTCACGAATGGCCGGTACGAGCGCTCGACCGGCCTGTTTTACAGCCAGCACGGGCGTCCGAAGTATTACGTCGCCACCGACAACCTGCAAAAAGAGCGCTACCGGGGGTTGCTGCCCAACGATTTGATGGATATCATTGCTTACAACCAGCTGCACTTTGACAGCAGCACGGAAACCGGCACGGTTTTCCATCTCATGGGCTGTCTGTCTCAGTTCGGCAAGTTGGGGCTGACGAGTATTGGCAATTCTCCGCAGCAGGCTGAGGAGATTTACAGCAGAGCGGTTAGCATGCTCGATCTCGAAACCCAACCCAGTGCCGGTGATGCCGGTGAGCAAGCCCAGCCCAGTCTCCCCATTTCTTGGCACACACAGGATTGATGTCCTGTTTGCAGTAAGGGCTTTAGCCCCTACCTTTAGCCCTTACTTGGGTGAGGGCTAAATCTCTCACTACACACTGAGAGCGTTTTTCATATGAGTGAGCTGCTGAAAAACCCGGTTTCTTAAAGAAACCGGGTTTCTGGAATTTAATCGGTCAGCAAGCTCGGTGAAGTCAGGACAAATACGTCCCGCGTTCCCTCAGCGTCAGCTACCGGTTTAATGGGAGTGGTGAAGTGGAAAAATTCCCTGTCATCCAGCAACAGCAGTTCGCCCGGGTTCAGGATTTTATGAAAAATGGGCTTTTCTTTCTTGGCTGTGTACAGATGGGTTTCTCCGCCTTGGATATTTTGCCGGTCAACCGAGAAGATGCCGATAAACTCGCACCCGTCTCGGTGAATCCCTTCCGGCGCAGGGTTGCCAAAATTGTTCGGCGAGCAGGTTGTCCTGATTTGGTGAACCCCTATTTCAACTCCCGGAGCGAGTTTGCAGTAATCGCTAAATTCAAAGACAAGTTTTTTAAACTCATCAAGGGCGATAAGCGCCTCATCGAGTTCGGCAAACTCTCTCTTGACATCTCCCACTAAGGGGTTGTAGTCTTTGCTTTGGTAAAGGTAGCCATGAGGGAGCTGGATTAGCTCGTTCCCAGAGATTTGGAAACGAGATAATCTCCGGTAGCGATATTTCCCTCTCACATAAGGGTCTGCCGGCAGATCGGCAAAAAATCGCTTGAATCCCTCTAGCTTTATGGAACTGACTTTTTCTAAAGCAAAGCTAATCGCGTAATCTAAAATTGGCCATCCCAATACGGTTTGCATACTTTTTTCCCTCGTTTTCCCGCGAGCCTTGTCCTTAATCCTTACTTAAGGGGGTTTCTACCCTCAGTATAGAACACATTTTTTAAAAGCGTTGCTAAATTGACTACAAAAAGTGCCAAGTTATGATATAGCGCGGTGGGACTTGCCAGCCAGCTCGGAGCGGAGGCGAACGGTCCTGCCAGAGAGAACAGCCGTTCGCCGGTGCAGCAAAACTCTCCGCCGTTTCAATCCGGCAGAAACGTCAGTTTTTGAGTTGGGTGAGCAGACGGTAGGGCCTTCCCTAACTCCGCACCGCTTTGACGAGCGCCTCGCACGCTCGCAGGAAGATGGCCACATCGACGCCCAGTCCAATGTACTGAACACCGGCATCAATCCACTGCTTGGCGATTTCGGGACTGTCGGCAAAGGTGCCGGCAGCTTTGCCTGCGCTGCGGATGCGGGCCACGGCGCTTTGCATCAGCTCGATGACGCGCGGATCTCGCACCTGTCCGGGAATGCCCAAGGACTGGGACAGGTCGTAAGGTCCGAGAAAGATAACGTCAATGTGAGGTGCGGTGAGGATCTCTTCGAGGTTCTCGACACCGCGCCGCCCTTCGACGTGAATCACCACCAGGGATTCTTCGTTGAGCTGGTCTGTGATTTGGGTGCCGGCGGCTGTGTAAAGTCCAGCGCGGGTGTTGAAGGAAAGACCGCGCGCACCGAGGGGGCTGTATTTGGCACCCCGCACCGCCGCTTCGGCGTCTTCTTTGGTTTCAATTTGCGGGACTTGGACGCCGGCACTGCCGATGTCAAGGGCTCGCTGGATTTGCGGCGCGTCATTCTTGCGCACCCGCACCACCGGCGCGAGTCCAACGCAGTCGGCGGCGCGGCAGAGGTCTTCGGCGGCGAGGGTGTCCAGCGGACCGTGCTCCATGTCAATAACGGCGAAGTCAAAGCCCGCCAGTCCGCAGATTTCAATGAAGGCGGGGTAGGGGCAGTTGACAAATGGGCCCAGTACGGCTTCGCCCCGCTTGAGTTTTCGTTTGAGTTGGTTTTCGCGCATGGCTGGGTTTCGCTCTGCTGTGTTACAGCCTCAAATTACCAGAATTAGGCGCTGCCGGATTACAGCAGTCTGTGCTATACTACATTTGTAGCTTTTGACAGGATTGGCCCATGTTGTTGAAAACGGCGAACGGCTACATGTTCTCTGAAGTTGCGTCTGCGTTCCAGAAATCCATTCGGCGCGGACTGGAGGAAGAGGCGCTTTACTGGGGAACAGAACTGGATAAGAGCGGTTATGGCGAGTATGCCTGGAAACGGATGCGGATTATTGTTTCGGAGGATATCGGGCTGGCTGAGCCGGTGATGCCGGCGGTTCTCTGGTCACTGTATCAGATGTGGCTGGCGCAGCGCAAGAAGAAAGACGAAAAACACAATCCAGAACGGCTGTTTTTAGTGCACGGGATTCTGCTGTTGGTGCGGGCGAAGAAGTCGCGGATTGTAGATCGCGCAACCATCACTTACTATGCGGGCGCGCTGCCCCATCAGGAGATTCCCGATTGCGCTCTTGACAAGCACACTTCGGCGCGGGCGTCGCATGGGTCGCGGGGCAAGACCACTTTTTCACCGAGGGGATTCAGCTGGCAAATCAGGCAGATTTGGAAGACCGGTATTTAGAACGGGCGAAGCAAATTTTAGTGGGTGCCGGCACGGCTGCGGGCGAGCTGTTTGACACGTCCGATTACGAGGAGGATGCGGGCGTGTAGCGCTCTCGTTCAGAAGAAGAAAAAAAATCCCCCCCCAGCATTTGTCTGGGAGGGGGGTGCATCAGGGTGCATCTTGCTCTTTCTATTCCCCCGCCGGTTGAGCGCTTCCGGGAAGGTTTGAAGAAGAAAAAAAATCCCCCCCCAGCACTTGTCTGGGAGGGGGGTGCATCAGGGTGCATCTTGCTCTTTGTATTCCCCCGCCGGTTGGGGGCTTCCGGGAAGGTTTGAAGAAGAAAAAAAAATCCCCCCCCAGAACTTGTCTGGGAGGGGGGTGCATCAGGGTGCATCTTGCTCTTTCTATTCCCCCGCCGGTTGGGGGCTTCCGGGAAGGTTTGAAATTTTTTCAGGGAGCCGGTGGGGGGGACTTGGGGATAAACCGCCACAGACGCGCCAGCAGCTTCCCGCAGGGTTGAGCTACCGGCGCAAAGCGCCTAGGGCATACGGCTTCCCGCAGTGCAGAGCGCCAAGAACGCGCCCGGTGCGCGGAGAGGAGGGCGTTCAGGGGTTGGGCCGGTTGGCAAAAGCTGCCTGTTGAGTCAGAAATAGAACAGGGAATATCAATTCCAGCGCCGGGCCTGATTTTATATTTATTTCAATCTTCTCTCGCCAATCGTGGGTCTGAAGCAGTTATAATAATTAGAATATGCCCCCGGAACATCAGAAAGCTCGTGAACTTTCGGCCTAAAATCCCACTCAAACGATTCCTAATTGCTGCGGCAATTGCTGTTGTAGGATTGCCGGCACTCTTCTATGGCGGACTGGCTCTCAGCCGCCCGCACCGCACCCCGCTACAGAAACAGCTGTTTCAAGGCATCACCTACAAGCGCGAACCCCGCTCAGCGCCGCGCCCTTTGATGATACACGTCGTTACTATCGACCTCACCGCGCCGGGAATTGGGGCGCTTGTTACGCCGGGAAAGAGAGACTGGCTTGAGGAGTATCCCGCCCGCACCACCTCTGAATTTCTCAGGCAGTTCAACTTGCAACTCGCCATCAATGGCAGCTTCTTTTACCCCTTCCATGAGAAAGGGCCGTTCGATTACTATCCCCACAGCGGAGATCCGGTCAATTTATTGGGGCAAGGGATCTCAAATGGCGTCAGCTACTCCCCTAGCAAGGCAGACTGGCCGGTCTTGTGTTTGGCGGCGAATAACCGTGCTCAAATCCGTCAGGAGAGTTGCCCTAAAGGTACGCTCCACGGGCTGTCCGGCAGCGATATTCTGGTGGAGCGGGGCGCAATCGTGCCCCTGCCCGATCGTCTGAACCAGGACAGCAAGCTGCATCCCCGCACAGCGGTTGCCACTGATGAGCGCGGCGAGAAAATGTGGCTGGTTGTTATTGACGGACGCCAGCCTCTCTACAGCGAGGGCGTTACCTTACCTGAACTGACGGATATTGTCATGGAGTTGGGCGCTCACACGGTACTCAACCTCGACGGCGGCGGATCGACAGCGCTGGTTGCTGCCGGTTTTTGGGGCCCGCACTCTTTGAACGCACCGATTCACACTCGCATTCCCATGAGGCAGCGCCCGGTTGCGAACCACTTGGGCTTTTACGCGCGACCGGCTTTCTGAGGGCAAGTCGTTTTTGCACGGGGGGATGCAAGGATTTCAGACCCCATCTAAAATCTAAAATCTCAACTCTAAAATCCCCTAGGCAACTTCCAGAATCATCCCCTCGCGAGCCAGAACCGAATTCGGATGAGCTTCCAGCACTTGCTCTGCCATCCCGTCGAGAAAATCATCCGAGTGAGTTGGCTCGTGATGAAAGATTACCAGTCGCTTGACACCGGCAGTCTTTGCCACTTTCACGCCTTCCTGCCAAGTCGAGTGCCCCCAGCCCACTTTGGGGGATTTGGGGTGGTGATATTCCTCGTCAGTGTACATGGCGTCGTAAATCAGCAAATCGGCGTTTTGCGCCAGGTGCAGCACGCTTTCATCCATGCGGTCGGGGAAATGTTCTGTATCCGTGCAGTAAAATACGGAGTGTCCATTCCACGTCACCCGATATCCCATTGCCTTATTCGGGTGATTGAGGTAGCCAGTTTCCAGGGTGATGTCGTCCAGCGTCACCGTATCGCCCGGTACGATGTCATAAAACTTCAGGTCAGCTTGCAAACCCGCCAGGGGAACGGGGGAGTTCGGGTGCAGCACCCGCTCGATGAAGTGGTGCTTCATGGACTCCGCATCAGGCGGCACTGTCCCGTGAATGTAAAAGCAGTTGCCGGGAATGAAGGCGGGGGTAAAAAATGGAAACCCTTGAATGTGGTCCCAGTGGTAGTGGGTAAAAAAGATGTAGGCTTCCACCGGCATCTGAGACAGCAGGCTCTGGCCGAGGCGCTGCAAGCCGGTGCCGCCATCAAAAATCAGGCGTTTGCCGCCCACGCGCATTTCTACGCAGGAGGTGTTGCCGCCGTAGCGAACCGTATCTTTTCCGGGGGAGGGAATACTGCCCCTGACACCCCAGAATTGAATCACAAACTCGGACGAAGAACTCTTTGCCATGTTGAACTTGCTAGCGAATGCGCGGGAAGACTGCACGGAATGGCCGCCGCGCCGGGTGGGGATAATCACCCAGGCTCTGGGAAGATATCACCCTGGCAACGACCCATCGGGGTATTCTTCGACTCTATCCCAACGCCACTCAAACCTCCAAGATGTTCGAGTGGGGATATTTGTACGGTAACATTTACAATTTAGCGCTTTGCGCCCCTTCAGTAAACTGGTTCAAGGCAGCCAAATATTATATCATATTTTGTTTCCTTTTAGCAGGGTTGGCTTGAGGCAACACCGGCGCTCTCAAATATCTGCAAGCCTCTCGCAACGACGAGTCCGGGGGCAGTCGGCTCGGGCGAAAGAGGGCTGCGGGCAGCTTGTATCTGGCTGCCCCCTAGCGCTGCCAGCCTGGGCCACAACAGGGCCAGACGCCCCGCCGGCGCAGGGGGGACTTGCGCTCGCGCCTCACCGGCAGCAGGCTTTGCCTCTGGTGCTGGCCACCCGACAGGGGCGTTACAGCAGCTGGCACTGGCCGTGATGGCGCAGCAGGTGGTCGCACAGGACTAAGGCAACCATTGCTTCTACCATAGGCACGGCTCTGGGCAAAACGCAAGGGTCATGCCGGCCTTTCGCCGCCAGTACCGTCTCGACACCCTCACTGGTCACTGTGCGCTGCTCTTTGCGAATTGTAGCAGTTGGCTTAAAAGCCACTCGCAAAATAATGTTTTCCCCGTTGGAAATTCCGCCTTGAATGCCGCCAGAGCGATTGGTCTGAGTGCGGACAGCGCCCTGTGAGTCGATGTAAAATTCGTCGTTGTGCTCGCTGCCGGTGAGCAGGGTGCCGGCGAAGCCGGAGCCTATTTCAAAGCCTTTACTCGCCGGTAAAGACATCACCGCTTTCGCCAAGTCCGCTTCCAGTTTATCGAATACCGGCTCTCCCAAACCTTTGGGCGCATTCCTAACCGCGCACTCCACAACCCCACCGATGGAGTCGCCCTGCCGGCGCACTTCTTCGATCAGCTCAATCATCCGCTCAGCGCATTCCGCGTCGGGACAGCGGACAATGTTACTTTCCACTTGTTCCAGCGTTACCGTGTTGGGATCGACCGCACCTTCTAAGTCTTTAATGCGCTTCACATAGCCGACAATTTCCACACCGGCCACTTTGTTAAGGATTTTTTTAGCAATTGCGCCGGCAGCGACTCGCCCAATGGTTTCCCGCGCCGAGGAACGCCCGCCCCCCTGCCAGTTGCGGATGCCATATTTAGCGTCATAAGTGGCGTCCGCGTGGGAGGGGCGGTATGTGCTCGCCATCTCGTCGTAGTCTTGGGGGCGGGTGTCTTGATTGCGCACCAAGAGGGCAATCGGCGTGCCGAGAGTTTTCCCCTCAAACACCCCGGAGAGGATTTCGCAGGTGTCTGCTTCTTTGCGAGGGGTTGTGATTTTACTCTGTCCGGGACGCCGCCGGTCGAGCTCTACTTGAATCTCTCCGGCAGAAATTTCCAGTCGCGGCGGACATCCGTCTATGACGACGCCGACGCCGCCGCCGTGCGACTCGCCGAAGGTGGTGATGCGGAACAGGTGACCGAAGGTATTGCCCATGATGTTTGCGGCTAAGCAAAGAGTGTATATTTCAATATTCTCACTCCTTGCCCACAATCCCACCCCTGCCGGCGTGGCGTTGCACCAGGATGATTAAAACTCGGGAACCCCACCCCCCAACCCCCTCCCCGCGCTTCGGCTATCCATTACCCACATCTTTCTTAATGAAGATTTATGTATAGCCCATTTGGAAGTCCATCACCTCTTTGGGGTGGCCAGAGTCCCTCAGTTGCCAAGTAGAGGCAATATCATGGAGTCTACACAGCCCACGCCAAATTGTCTTGACTCCCGGTTCCCCATCACCCTTACGACCCAAAAAGCCTCCAAGTTGCGCAATCATGCGCACGGCTTCTCGCAACGAAGGCGGTGTGGACGGGGGATTTGGCGTCCGGTGAATCGTTGCATAAAGAGACTGCCACTCGTGAGCTGACAAAACCGTGTCACAAGGAGTGTCTGGATTCTTGCGAGCTTCATAGGTCAGCCACAACAATCGCCACGCCACAATTGAATAAGTGGCCAAAGCCATCTCAAGACGACGGGCTGTTTCTAACTGAAGCTTTTCCAGACCGCAGCCACTTTTCAGAGTGTAGTGATAGCGTTCAATCAGCCATCGATAACTGTACCAGCGCAGGCAACGAACTGCATCATCAAAACTGGACACCGGAACAGTTGTGAGTAATAACCAGCTGACTGGAGTTTCACCCTGGGGTGGATTTTCTTCAACTGCTCTCACCACAGTCAGGCGAACTGGGTTGAGCTTCCGTCGGTTCAAATGATGGCGCGGTGGTTGAATTTTAATGGGGGTGAAGCCTAGGGTGAGGGTGGCCATTCTTGCCGGACGCTCTGGATGACGCTGCAGCTCTAAAATTAGGTGGCCAACTGAGGGAGTTTGACGCATGGCTTCATGCAAATAAGTTGCCTGATGTTCGACACGGCGATTGTGGGTGCAGCGAATTAACAAATGTGAATTAGCCGGGCGGAGCATGGCAAATAGTTCGTAGATGTCTCCTTCCCGATCCGCTACTGTCACTACCTCAATGTCTGGCGGGACTATCTGTTGTGTCAGCGACAGTCCATTCAGCCAGCGCTGACTCTCTTTATCTTTGGTTTCTCGCTGACGGCGCTTTTGAGCAATGCCCACCGTTTGTGGATCTCTTGCCCATACCTGTTGATCTATTAATCCCAGTGGCACTCCGAGCTCGCTGACGGCAAAGGTTGAATGGACTTTTAGCCCCCGCAGTGCCGGATGATCAGTCGGGCCAAGTCCTGAGGTGGCCGGATGATGAGTAAAGTTTAAGTCTGTGGTATCCTGAATTGCTAAAACTCGCTCAAGGCGCTGAATTCTGCCAATCGTACTCTTTTGATGAGCTTGACGGATATCAGCCGGACTAAAATAGGGAGACTTCCAAAAATCATAGGCGGCGGTAGTGGCCGCTTTATCTCCTGATGCCTGTGGCACGCTCGCCCCAGGTTGGCTCACCAAATCGTCCACAATCCGAATGAAGCGCTTGTGGCGTCGCTGATCTCCTAGTTGAGCGTATTGTAGCTCACTACTGGCCCATTCAAGCATAACTTAATTGCTCCCCGCTTCTAGCCCCAGGATGCTTAAAACTATAGCCCATCAATGTTCCAGGATTTTTTAAGAAATATGTACTTTATGTTAAGAAAAATGTGGGTAATGGATAGCCGCGCTTCGGGGAGGGGGGGAGGAGAGAAATTTATCTCACTAATGCGCAACGCTGCCGCACAGTGTCAAACCAGGGTTTCACTGTGAGTGAACCTGTAACCCGCCGCCTTGAGCTTTTGATTGGACACGCGCAGGCTGTAGGAGCGGCTGTTGTGTTCCGCCGGCTCCCACTGTATTTTGGCAAAACCGTAACGAACGCACACCCGGTCCGCCAGTTCCCGTGCCAGCACCGGCTCATCGTTAACCAGATTGTAGATTCCTTGCAATCGGTTAGCTAGGGCAAACTCCACAGCGCCTGCAATGTCGTCGAGGTGAATCCAATTGGTGAAATTGTCGCCACTTCCAGGAAGGGTTTTCCCGCAGACATTAAACCGTTTTCTAATTTCCCGTCCCGGACCGTAAATCCCTCCCAGGCGCAGGATACAGACCTGGAGGCTTTCACCAGCGGCTCCCAACAATACTTGCTCCGTGTCGCGCAGGATTTCGGCTTGCCTGTTAGCAGGAGAAAGCGGCGATTCTTCACTCACCCACTCTCCGTTCCTGTTGCCGCAGACAGCGCAGCTGCTCGTATAGATGAGCTGTTTGACCGCTGGAGAATGCTTCAAGGCGGCGACAAGATTTTCTGCTGTGCCGAGGTAGGTTTTTTCGTACCCCTCGGCGTCAACTTGTTTGTCGCCTGCCGGTGCGACGCTCAGGAGGACAGCCTCCTGATTTTGGATGGCAGATAGAAGTGATGCTTCGCTGTCAGCTTTCGTCACCACCACGCGCTGAGCGACCTCTTCCAATTCTGCCACGCGCCGGTCGCTCGTGGTGGTTGCGGTGACGAAACAGCCCAAGTTCCGCCAGTGGCGAGCGACAGCAGTTCCCACATAGCCACAGCCGATGATTGCAACGTTCATCAGTCTTATTCTCCGAGTGATATTGTGAGCCGGTTGCGTGGAATGTGAATCCAAACCCCACCACCCACTGGTGTACAATATCTACTGCCGGCTGTCCGGGGAAACACGGAATTTTTCAAAAGTCAGCGTCGCAAAAGCTTTTACAGGGGGGCTCGTGCGGCTGCCGGTGGGACTGAAGTCAGGGGCACGGAACCGATTGCTTGCCCTGAAACTCGCGAGCGCGCTATAATTTTATAATCTATAAAATGCCGTACTGAAGAGTGAGGGGCGATGGCAGAAAAGGAGCTTAGCACAATAGAAGTTGCCCGCCGGGCATTCGGGCATTTCACTCACGCCCTGAAAACCGGCGAGTCGGAAGCGTTTTTAGATATGCTCACCGACGATTTCACTTTCTGGTTCCCCGTGGGCAAATACCACGGCTTGAACGCCGGTAAAGAGCGGTTTCGCGAATTCTTGCAGTATGTTTATGAAGCCTTCCCCGGCGGGATTTCGGTGACGCTGGTAGAGCGCGTCACCAGCAACGAGACGACTGCTGTCTTCGAGTTTCGGGACGAAGGGACGCTGTTGGGAGAACCCTACAAAAATCGGATAGCGGTTTCTTTTGACATTCGGGGAGGCAAGATTTGTGGCTATCGCGAGTATTTTGGCAGCGATGGCAAATCGTATTGAAATAATTTTTTATGAGACAGTGCCGCCCCTACTGGTCCAGCCGGTGCAACTGTTCAAAAGCCAGTAGGGAGGGCACTGCCGGCTCTAGGGGTCAAGCCGGTGGAATTCTTCAAACGTCACCGTCGAAAAAGCTCCCGAATCGTCATACTTGATGGTGAGCTGTTGCAGGTAAGAGGGTGTCACCAGCCAATTTGCAGCAAGACTAAACGGAGTTCCAACACTCACTTGGCTGGGACAGCTCAACGAAATTCCGTCAGGGAAAAAGAAGCTTTGGTTTCCTTCCACCGGCCATTCCAGTTGTGCCGGCACAGGCGGCGAAACCTGTAAATCGGGTGTCATCGTCACCGAAGTTCCTTGCCAATTGCCGGTGATATTTCGATCCGGCAACAAATTGAGTTCCGCTGACCAGTATTCACTGGGGAAGCCGGTGGCGTCTTCGCGAACACTAGCCGTCCGCATCAAACTGCCGGTGCCGTCATAAACTATGCCTACGCTGTGCCGCAACTCCTCGTGCCTAAAAAACAACTCCACTCCAAAAGCCGACCCTGTTTCTATCTTTTTCTCTGCCCAAGTAGCAGCCCCCTGGTCAAAGAAAACCCCTCTCATCGACTCGCGCTGTGGGTGGAAAAGTCCATCTAGCAAGTTATTCGACTGCTTATTAAACTCCCAACTTTGCTCCTCTGTTTTGCCCTCAGCGTACATGTACCGATTGGTTTGCTCCACTTCCGTCTGTTCTGGATTAGTTTGGAAGTGTCGGAGACTTTGAAAAGATTCGGTTATCTCTCCTTGCGGGGAATATCGCGTCCAAATCCCGTGCCAGTCCCTCACATGATTATTGCATAAATTCTTCCAATTTCGCTCCTGAACATCCATAGGGCTTCTCAACCTCCTGCCGGTTTAGCCTACTATGGTAGCACATTTCCACGAATCCCAGCTGAAAACCCCTGGCTAACTTTTTGCCCTCCCTCCGATCAGAGCTTAGAGGATAGCGCCTTCGCCCGCTATGCGCCTGAGCGCGGTCGTGCGGCTCACATTTTCTTGGCCACTCTTCACGGCGGCGGTTCAAACAAAAAAGCGCCCCCCGGAAACGGAGAGCGCTTTTTTTGTCTTGCAGAGACGCAACATGTCGCGTCTCTACAGAATGACATTTCTTAGCCCTTGATAGCGGGAGCTTCAACGCTGGCCAAGTCGAGGGGGAAGTTGTGAGCATTGCGCTCGTGCATCACTTCCATACCCAGGTTGGCGCGGTTGATCACATCAGCCCAGGTGTTGATAACGCGACCTTGGCTGTCAATCACGGACTGGTTGAAGTTGAAACCGTTCAGGTTGAAAGCCATCGTGCTGATCCCCAGAGCGGTGAACCAGATACCGACGACCGGCCAAGCACCCAGGAAGAAGTGCAGAGAACGGCTGTTGTTGAAGGAAGCGTATTGGAAGATCAAACGACCGAAGTAGCCGTGGGCTGCAACGATGTTGTAGGTTTCTTCTTCTTGACCGAACTTGTAACCGTAGTTTTGAGATTCGGTTTCGGTGGTTTCACGCACCAAGGAAGAAGTCACCAGAGAACCGTGCATAGCGGAGAACAAGCTACCGCCGAACACGCCGGCAACACCCAGCATGTGGAAGGGGTGCATCAGGATGTTGTGCTCAGCTTGGAACACCAACATGAAGTTGAAGGTTCCGCTGATACCCAGAGGCATACCGTCGGAGAAAGAACCTTGGCCGATCGGGTAGATCAGGAAGACTGCGGTAGCAGCAGCAACCGGAGCGCTGTAAGCAACACAGATCCAAGGACGCATACCCAAGCGGTAGCTGAGTTCCCACTCACGACCCATGTAGCAGAAAACGCCAATGAGGAAGTGGAAGATCACCAGCTGGTACGGGCCACCGTTGTACAGCCACTCATCCAAGGAAGCAGCTTCCCAGATGGGGTAGAAGTGCAGACCGATAGCGTTCGAGCTGGGGACAACAGCACCGCTGATAATGTTGTTGCCGTAGAGCAGAGAGCCTGCAACCGGCTCGCGGATGCCGTCGATGTCCACTGGGGGAGCGGCGACAAAGGCGATGATGTAGCAGATGGTGGCGGTCAGCAGGGTGGGGATCATCAGAACCCCGAACCAGCCAACATAGATGCGGTTCTCAGTGCTGGTGATCCAGCTGCAGAACCGTTCCCAAACGTTGGCGCTTTCGCGACGCTGTAAGGTGGTGGTCATTGATTTATGAGTCCGTTATTTATTTTTCAAGGTTGTCGGTAGCGTTTTTTCTACCTTGATTACTAGATTACACACCTAATTAAGATTTGTAAAGGGGTTTAACGAAATTTTTTACTTATGAGAGTGATTAGGTTTTCTTATGGGTTGTCGGATGGAGCAGCCTGGACTTGTACCGGCGCGACGGGCGCGTTCGCACATACCCGTACACCTCGGAGCTCGACTGATGGGGCATGGCGCATGGGGCATGGCACATGGGGCATGCGGAAGATTGTCAGCAATGCCCAACGATGATGCCCCATCGCCCACTGCCCCAATGCCCAATGCCCCAATCCAAAATCCACAATCCACAATCCACAATCCAAATGTCCCGAACCGTCACCTACTGCCCCGCTCACACGCTGGTTCCGACATACGAGTGCTTTAACCGCTGCACCTACTGCAACTTCCGCACCGATCCGGGGAAGAGTCCCTGGATGGAATTGGCCCATGCAGAAAAGCAGCTGCAGGCGCTCCAAGGCACCGGCACTATCGAAATCCTCATCCTCAGCGGGGAGGTTCACCCCCAAAGTCCCCGGCGATCTGCCTGGTTCCAGCGCATTTACGACCTGTGCGAACTGGCGCTGTCTCTGGGATTTCTGCCCCACACCAATGCCGGCCCGCTGAGTTTTGAGGAAATGGCCCTCCTCAAAGAGGTCAATGTTTCGATGGGGCTGATGCTCGAACAGCTGACGCCGAAGCTGCTGGAAACGGTTCACCGGCACGCCCCGAGCAAAGTCCCAGAACGCCGGCTGCAACAGCTGGAATGGGCGGGCCAGCTCCAGATTCCCTTCACCACCGGCCTATTATTAGGAATTGGGGAGACTCCCGACGACTGGCGGGCTTCCTTGGACGCGATTGCCTTGATTCACTGCCGGTGGGGCCACATTCAAGAAGTTATCCTGCAACCCCACAGCCCCGGAAGCCAGCAGACAGGCAAGATTTCGGCGTTTAGCGCCGAAAAGCTGCCAGAAGTCGTTGCCCTCGCCCGCCAGATCCTGCCACCGGCAATGACCCTGCAAATCCCACCCAATTTAGTCCAGCAACCGCACCTGTTGCTGGCTTGCTTGGAAGCAGGTGGCCGAGATTTGGGCGGCATTGGCCCCCGCGATGAGGTGAATCCCGATTACCCCCACCCCCATTACCGGGCGCTGGCAGAAATCCTCCAGCCGGCATCTTGGCATCTGGTGCGGCGCTTGCCGGTTTACCCGCAGTATGACAGCCTCGCGCCGGTGCGCTTGCGAACTGCCGTCACCCACTGGCGCAATCGCATCGCCGGTGCCCCCTACTGAGAAACCCGGAAGGGGCGGTCTCCGTGGGTGGCACCGCCCCTACGAAACCGGGTTTCTGGGGTGCCCCACCGGCACTCCCCGCACCGGCATGAGCGCCGGCGGGCCGCTCAGACGTGGCCCAACCGGCACCGCAAAAATTTTCCTAAAAATTTTCCAAATTTTCCAGATAATTTCACGCCGGCTTCTTGCGCAGCGGTGAAAAGTTGCTATAATGAACAATGTTGCGAGCAATAAACTCTGGCGGCATAGCCAAGTGGTAAGGCAGGGGTCTGCAAAACCCCGATTCCCCAGTTCAAATCTGGGTGCCGCCTTTGCTGGAGATTAATAGAGATGCCGGCTCTAGGGGCGGGCTTCCCCCAGATGTGTGCCGGTGGCAGGGGCGGGGCTGACCCGATCTATCAAGGTCTCGCTTGACAGGCGAGACGCCTGTCCAATTCCCCGCGCCCCATACCGCATGCCCTTTCTACGCCAATTCAGCCTGTCGGGGAAGAAACCAGAGATTGAGGAACAGCCGGCTGCCCGGTAAATTGGATTTCGGGACGCTTTCTGTGGCGCACTCCACGCTGTGAGCCGCCACCAGCATTGAGTCACTGGAACGCACCACCATTTCGCCGGATGCCAGTGCTTGTCGCAGCTGACGCCCGGACTTCCAGGCATGAAACTTAACAGCGTTCCAGCGGGGGTTGGCAGGATAGCCGGCAAACCCGGCTCGCAGTGCGGGCAGGTTGGCGCTGGGGATTGCGGTGGGAAAGAAGACTCCCTCCGCTATATCTACTACAGGATTATCGTGATGCTTGAGTGTTGTGGTCACTGGCTTCACCCCCCTTGCCGTTTCCGGCCTATAAATTTATTGTTGAGCTTTTATATTACATCTATAATACAAAAACCCGGGTTTTACAGCTAGTCTCTGAGCGTCAGTTGGTATGGATTTCAGGGCGGATTGCCCCCAAGCGGCGGTTGGGGAAACCCGGCCCCCATACTACAGCCGGTGAGAGCAGGTCGCTTTGGCCTTTGCCTCGCACCGGCCCGGTAATTTACATTTCTTAGGATTATACCGGGGTGTGTAACATTTTGCAACAATCCGCGAGCCGGCAATTTTCAGTGCGCGAGACAGGAGCTGTGCATATTAAGCCCAAAAATTGATATACAACCGGCAGTGACACCTGTCAACATTTTTTTCCAGGGCTGTGCCGGCGTGGCGGGGAGCGGAAGTGCGGGGGGGAGTGCCGGCGGCAGCGGACTGGGCCAGGAGCCGGCGGGCTGAACGGGAGCCGGCTGCGGGGAGATGGGGCGAGGGTGCCGATTTGACAGCTGGCTAGCCGCCCGGATATAGATTGCAACAAGCCGGTTACAATAAAAGAAGACTTATCTGTACAGTTCCACACCGCACTTCCTGTATCGAAAAGTGCGGGGTTATATATGACCAACAACTCTGCTCTTGTTGCCGGCTCAATTTTAGAGAATCGCTATCGGATAGTGCGTGAATTGGGACATGGCGGGTTTGGGCGCACTTACCTGGCTGAAGATATGAATCGGTTCAGCGAGTCTTGCGTGCTCAAGGAATTTGCCCCCCAGGTTCAAGGGGCGAATGAGTTGCGAAAAGCTCAAGAGCTGTTTGAGCGGGAAGCCGGCATGCTCTACAAGCTGCAGCACCCCCAAGTGCCCCGCTTTCGCGAGCTGATCCGGGTCAGGAATGCCAGTCGGGAATCGCTGTTTTTGGTGCAGGACTATGTGGAGGGGCCAACCTACTACCAGCTTCTCAAGTCCCGCAAGCGGTTGAGCGAAACGGAAGTGATTCAGCTGCTGATCCAGCTTTTGCCGGTGCTGGAGTATGTCCACTCACAGGGGGTTGTCCACCGAGATATTTCGCCAGATAATTTGATTTTGCGGACGGCAGACCGGCTGCCGGTTTTAATTGATTTTGGTGCGGTCAAGCAGATAGCGGCTAGCGCCCTGTCGCAGTACACGCAACAGCCCGCCGGCACGTCGGTGGGGAAGGAGGGCTACGCCCCAGATGAGCAGATGCGTCAGGGGAAGGCTTTTCCTTGCAGCGATTTGTACGCTTTGGCGGTGACGGTTTTGGTGTTGCTTAGCGGCAAAGATCCGAAGGATCTGTACGACAGCGTTAATGCGACTTGGCGCTGGCGGAACGAGGTGAGTGTCAGTCCCCAGTTAGGCGCGGTGCTCGATAGAATGCTATCGTACCGCCCCCGGGACCGCTACCAGTCGGCTAGGGAGGTGATCGGGGCTTTGCCAGGGGGAGCTTACACTGTGCCGACGTCACCTTTTGTGCCGGTGAATCCCACCCCGACTCCAGTCTATTACACCCCACCTGCTCCTCAACCTGCTGTGCCGGTGAATCCCAAACCTGGGCAAGTGCCGGCAAATGCCAACTTTTCGACGCTCGCTACGCAAATTGTGGCTCGCGCACTGGGGCGGAATGTTCCCAATCCTACCGGGATCAGCAACAGCCAGCTGATTTGGCGTCAGCGAGGATCGTTTGCAAAAGGGATTGGGGTGGTTCTGGTTCCTGGAATTATTATTGCGTTTTTGGTACAATCAGTTGTTTCTGTGGTGAAGTTGCCGGCACTGCCGAAGTTGCCGGAACTGCCGAAGTTTCCGGAAATCCCGAAGTTGCCAAATGCGCCAAAGCTGCCGGGCACATCCATGAGCAAGACAGAACTGGCTCGCCAGGAAAAAATTGGCGAGCGCCGCAAGAAGTTGAAAATTGATAGGGCGGTGTTTTATCCGAAGGTGGATGAGCTGTTTTATCGCCGGCACCCGGAATTAAAGGGGCGTGCTTTGAGTGATAAGCCTGAAGATACTCGCTTGCGGGAGGAGTGGATGCGGGTTGCTGAGGATTTGCTGGACAGGTTGGAGCGGGGGCAGACAAAGCTTTAAGCTTTGTACCTTTGTAGGGTGCGGAGCGCGTTGCGTAACGCACCGTAATTATGGCTGAGCTATTACCCTCGTTCCCAGGCAGAGACTGGGAACGCGCCTCGGTCGGCTCTGACTTGAAAATAATCTTGTAGGGGCGATGCCCCCGTGCTCGCCCCGCCCCCGGGACAATTTTCATTGGTGGCGGTGTGCGCAGTTCATCGTGACTGCCTCTTTGGGAACGGTTTTAAGTATTCTACGGTAGTCTTGCATAGGAAAGACAGGCGTGCGCTCCCCCACCGGCAACCCCCTCTGCCCCATGACAGCCGGCTTATTCTCCCAACTCGATTTCTCTTGCCGGTGAGGGGGCGTGTATTTGCTTCGTTTGGCTTAGCTCAATCTCTGCCTCAGCTTCGACAGGTCTTCGCTCCGGAAATTCGTCTTTTTTTTGCGGGGATTTTATCGGGTTGGGCGGAACTGCTAGGGTGAGCGCTCGCGCTGTCTGGGCGATGGCGTTGTGGGGGTCGATTTGCAGAACTGTATTAAAGCAGGCTAGGGCTTCAGAGTGCCGGCGCAAATTGGAAAGCGTCACTCCTTTATTGTACCACAGGTCTGCGACGTTGGGATTGATTTCAATTGCCTTGCTGTAGCGGGCAATGGCTTCTTCGTAGTTTCCCAATTGCTCTAGGGCTATACCTTGGTAAACCCAGGCCGGTATAAAATGGGGGTTAATCTCAGTGGCTTTTTGGAAGCACTCCAGCGCTTCGGCGTGTTTGCCCTCATCCTGGAGGGCCATGCCTTCGTCAAACCAGCTTTCTTCTGTGCGGGATTTAGTCACGGTTCCTTAACTCCTGCCAGGTTTGTTTGTTGACATTTTAATGCGATTGTGATAAAGTTGTGCTGTGAAAGGCAAGATTTTAAGCGTTTGCCAAGACGGTATAATTAGCCTAACGCAAGTAGAGAGGGGAGTCGCCGGTCGAGGACTCCAGCAATGCCGCCAGGGGTATGAGCGAAATTTGGGGTGCCGGTTGGGCCAACCAAGGGAGAGTCAGATGGAAGATAAGGACATCGATAGGTTGATTGAAATCCTGCGCACCAGTCGGGATGAGGAAACTCGCCGGGAAGCCGCAGAAAGCCTGGGGAAAATCGGCACCGGCAACTCTACTGCTATCGAAGCGCTCGCAGAACTGCTGCGCACCAGTCGGGATGAGCGCACCCGCCTGCTCTCACCGCAAGCCTTACAATTTGTCGCCCATTTCCTGACATACCGGGCAGAAAATGAGAGTGAACTAGCCACTTATGAACTGCTAGAAATACCTGGTTTTATGGAATCCTTTGAGCGCGGTCAAAAAGATATCCAGGAAGGTCGTGTTGCCGAATGGAGAAGCATCCGGTCGGATTTATAGAGTATATTGATGGAGTCGGGTTAGGAGTTGGCGACGAATAACAAGTTTTTGATTACAGTTGGGGGAGATTGTAACAGTTTATATGCAAGAGAGAGGAACACCGGCACTTGTTGACACTTTTATTAAAGTGTGGTAAAACAAGAGCCGGCTTCACAATATGCGCGTTTCCCCTGCCGATGGTGTGGCAAGGGCAAGGGGTAAGCGCGGTTATTCAGGAGTAGTTGCATGAGCTAGCCTGAATTTCTTGCATCTGCAAATATTTCTGTTGCGCGGGGTGAACCTACAAATCGCCAGTGCCAGGGCTCGTAGCTTACTCCTTGAGAGTTGTTAGCAGGGAAAGACATCTCAAAGCCAAACTCTTTTGCGTGAAGAGTTAGCCACCGATAGGCATTAGTTTTTTCAAATTCATAGGTAATATCCTTTTTGGGAGATAAACCATCTGCCATATCGAGAGCGTAGCCAGTGTGGTGCTCACTATAGCCCGCTGGCGCACTTAACTTTGCGGCTTCTTCAGGAGATCCGCGCCGCTCAATCTGGCTTTTGAACAGCAACTCCTGAGCCGCAATATTACGAAATCCTGAAACTGGAATAATCCAGACCCCTTCATCACGGGCAGCATAAATCAGCTTCATTAGTGCTAGCCCAGCTTCTCGATCCAGTTGCTCAAATCGTTGATATTCCTGCTGAGCATAGCTAGCAATAATCATCAATCTGCTGCTGTCGGCTTCTGCCTAAGGAAAATAAACCGGGTTTCTGCGACCAACTTTGCCTTTATCGAGACTGGGCTTGAAGTTGCAAAAAGCGATCGCCTCTTATTTTCTATATCCATAGAAGCAATCGCTTGTATTATTTTTTGTTAACGACCGTTTATCAATTGCTATCGCAGCTTCCTCCTCCTGCACAATTATCACTACAAGTAGAACAATTATCGGAACAATCTACTGTACAATTAGGGCCGCAGCTAGAAGATTTTCCTAATCGAGACAATGAATCTTTGAAGTGAATCGAAAATAGATTGAAAAGGTTTTGCTGCGCTATTTTCTTTTCTTGTAGTGAGGTCGCTCTACTGTGGGGAGCGTGGTGTATAAAATCTCCCGAAATATTTTTTTTGCAAAATTTTTGATATAATTGTGTGTGAATTATGTGGGAATGCCAAAATTTATCAACTTCATCAGAAGGAACACCTAGAGAGATGTTCTTGGGTTTAATAGCACAGAGGTACATATATTGTCGGTAAAGCATATCGATACTTTCTAGACGATTCGCTAATTCTGGATAATCCTTCAAAAATCGCTCTTGAATTACTGATAAATCGTAACTCATTACTCGCTCCAGTATGGGGGCTGATGTTTGAGCGAGGGATTTCATTTGCTCTGAATCAGATAAAAAAATGTTGGGGTCATAATTTTGGGGGAATAAAATTAGGAAGTGAAAGATCACCAGTTGGTACGGGTCCCCGTTGTACAGCCACTCATCGAGGGAAGCCGCTTCCCAGATGGGGTAGAAGTGCAGACCGATAGCGTTCGATCTGGGGACAAAAGCACCGCTGATGATGTTGTTGCCGTAGAGCAGAGAACCTTCAACAGGTTCTCGTTGGGTGCTACCTTAACCAGGTTACCGGCTGTACGGCTTTGGATAGTTGGACGGTACTCTGGGGTCTGGGTCATGTATTTTTTGAGGCCCAAATTTTTTATCGTCTGCACCACGATCTAATCGTGGTGCAGACGATTGCACAACCCCTTGCAAGCCGCACAACAATAAGAAATATTACAAATCGAAACCGTAGAACTGGCCATTCTAGCCCCAGCTCGGCTCCCGACAGGTTGGTGCTGGGGTGATTGAAGACAGCCACAGCGAACTGGCGACAGAGCGTTTACTGGGCCAGGGAACTGCAACTGCAGATTCCTATAGATCCAGTATGCCCTAATACCTGAAGCAGCAGCCACACAAGCATAGGCCCCAGGGATTATCCGATAGATAGACTGCCTTTGCCACTCTCACATCTTATCAGAGCCTCAAAGGCCGCACCAGTGCCCCCCACGGAGACTGCCACCTCTTAGCCCCAGGCAGCTGTTGCCCGCCCGGATCAACTACAGGGAGATTGCCCCTACAGTTTCATCCTTTTGATGTGCAACGCCTCCCCTGGTGCCGCCTCCTCACTGGGCACCACCTTGAGCAGCCCTCGCCCTATCTGCTCTATCAGCTCCGAGCGGCTCAGGTTCATCTCAGCCGCCACTGCATCCAGCCCTCGCACTCCTGTCGGCGTCACCGTGATACAGATCCTCCCCTTCACCTCATCCCAGATGTCAGGTTTCCCTCTTTTGCCCATAGTTGCCATTTCCTAAACCTTAGGCTAGTATATATCAATAAAAATCTTGTGCAATCGCACTGCTACTAACAGATGCGATTGCCGGCCCTGCCTACAAAGGAGGCAAAGCATGAGTCAGTCTAATACAGCGCGAGCCAGACGCGCAGTTATACAGCTGGGAAATATTTCCCTGGAAGTCTTCCTTCTAGAAGATGGCCAGTACCGTCTGAGCCAGACTCAGATAGCGGAAGCGGTAGGAAAAGGCGAGCTTAGTGTTCGCCAGTTCTGGAAGTCTGCAAGTCCTGAAGCCTTGCCATATAAGGATTTGGTCTTGGACAAGGTATTAATAGAAAAAGACCATAAAGGACGGGGGCTTCCTAAAATATCGGCTATTCCTCCAGCATTAGCAATGGCTTATTGGATTTATCAGGCAAGGAAAGGAAACCCAAGAGATCGGCTAATCCTAGAAAGTATTGTCCAAAATACTGTTGCCCCTTTTCAGGAATATGCTGGGACATATCTTATCTATCCTAAACCAAAAGACAAAGCACTTCAAAGCCGTTGCAGTGGCCCAATAAAACACTTAGAAGATTGGTATGTCAACAAGCTCAAAAAAAAGTTAGGTGGGGAGACGGAAGTCTTCACACCCGCCGGACTTATTGACTTACTAACCGCAGAGCAGCTTATTGAAGTAAAAGAAGTAAAACGCTGGAAGTGCGCCATAGGTCAAGTTGAGACGTATGGGGATTATTATCCCTCGCATCAGAAACGCATTCATCTATTTGGGCCATGTCACGAGAGTTTTTATGCAATAATTGAATTTCACTGCACAAAAAGAAAAATTATTTTGACGTGGGAGAGTTAATACGCCCATTAATTCCATCCGTCTACAGCACCAGAAGCCTTGCCATACAATGGTTCTACGCCCTACAAAGACGCATCGAGTTGCGGATCGAGGGCAAGATTATCCGCCGGGAGTTCACCGATGCCATCAAGGATTACATCGCTCGTCACCCAGAACTCTCCGACAATGCGCTAAGAGCGCTTAGGCGTTGCGCCTACGCAAGCAGTGGATGTACGTTAACGCCTCAGAGAAAATTAACCTGCTGCTGTTTGGCGCGAAGGCCAGCAAGCTGCGAGAACAGAACCAGTGCAACAGTAGCGCAGCACTGCGGGAAGGGCACACAATCCGGGAGCATCCCGGTTGTGCAAAGAAGCCCATATTAATGCGATCATGATTTTAGCAGGGGGTAGGAGGAGAAGATTTTTGGCCAGCTGAATCCCGGAAACGGGATTGAAACCACTCTATCTTGTTCTAAGCACACCTGCGAAGTTCTCGCCACCCAAGCGAGGACTTTTACCACTCTACCTTGCCCGCCCCACCGGCTCTCACCCATCCCCCACCCCAAAACAGGCGAGACGCCCCTGGAAAGCCAGTCGGAGGGAACGCCTGCCCTACGCCTTCTAGACCTTAAGGGCAGGCGAGACGCCTGCCCTACGCCTTAATTAAGACGTAGCACAGGCGTCTCGCCTGTGCCCACACCGGCATCTCGCCTGTGCACTCCCCTGTACCCACACCGGCATCCCAACCCAGGCACCGGCATCTCGCATGCACACAGGACATTACGGGCAGGCGAGACGCCTGCCCTACGCCTTAATGAAGACGTAGCACAGGCGTCTCGCCTGTGCACTCCCCTGTGCACTCGCCTGTGCCCACACCGGCAACTCCCCTGCGCCGGCACCAAACCTACCCAGGCAGCCCAATCAAACCACCGGCACCCTCAACCACCTCCCCAATCCTATAACAGGCGATCGCACGAGATGCAAACCACTCCATCGCCGCCTCAGCCTCAACTGCCGGCACCAGCACCACAAACCCAATCCCCATATTGAACGTATTAAACATCTCCCCAACACTCACCCCACCGGCATCCGCCAGCCACTCAAACACCGGCGGCACGCGCCAACTCCCCGGCTCAATCCGCACCGACTGCCCCTCACCCAGACAGCGGGGCAAATTCTCAGGCAGCCCCCCACCCGTAATGTGCGCCATCCCGCGAATCCCCACACCGGCACGCCGCGCCTCCAGAATCTCCTTAACATAAATCCGTGTCGGCGTCAAGAGCACTTCTCCCAAACTTCCCCCCAACCTTTCCGGAGAGTCGCCCCAATCAAAACCCCCATCCGCAACAATCTTGCGCACCAAACTGAAGCCATTGCTGTGCACCCCGGAACTCGCCAGCCCGATGGCAACATCCCCCACCCGCACCTGCGTTCCATCCAGCAGCTGGCTCCTCTCCACAACCCCCACACAAAAGCCGGCTAAATCGTACTCCCCCGGCTGGTAAAAACCCGGCATCTCCGCCGTCTCACCCCCCAGCAGCGCACACCCAGCCTGCTTGCAGCCTTCCGCAATGCCGGCAACCACCTCAGCCAGCTGCTCCTGATTCAGCTTCCCCGTCGCCAGATAATCCAAAAAGAACAGCGGCTCCGCCCCAGATGTCAGCACATCATTGACACACATCGCCACCAAATCCACCCCCACCGTATCGTGCCGGTTCAGCTGGTGAGCCAACTTCAACTTCGTACCAACCCCATCCGTACCCGACACCAGCACCGGCTCCCGGTAGCCCGCCGGCATTGCAAAGAAACCGCTGAAACCCCCCAGCCCGCCCAAAACCTCACGCCGGTGGGTGCTGTGCACCATATTGCGAATCCGCCCCACAAAAGCCCGCCCCGCCTCAACATCCACACCCGCTTCCCGATAATCCATCTGTCAAACCCTCACATTCATCCGGTGATTGCAGCATGTATTTTACTGAAAAGCCGCCAGCCACCAGCACCCGCACCAGGCTTTTTCTGTCTCTTCCCGGCTTAGGGCGACAAGCAAAACTTATTTCTCCCACCCAAAGGCGAACGGCACCCACGCCCTCACCCCACAACCCATTTTCAACGCCCATCGCGATGATGCCCCATCGCGATGATGCCCCATGCCCCATGCCCCATGCCCCATCGCCCACTGCCCCATCCCCCACACTCCGTCCCTTTTGAGCAGTGAACAATCAACAATAAACAATGAACAATCAACAATAAACTTAAGTTCTATTACCACAAAATATAAAATATGTCAAGATAAATAAAATTTTATGAAAATTTTATCCGGGGCGAAACCCTGCAAAAATCCCGACAGCAAAGCATTTTGGGCTTTCTTCAAATCTCCAATCGCTGGCGCTTGTGTGGGAAAATTCAGCGGCATCGCGATCCCCAGTGCCAAAGCTTCGTGCTACTCTATTCCAATCGCAAAAACAAACGTGAACACGGAACGAGCCCGATATCTTTCGGTGCATCTAACAGCTGGGTGCGACCCACCAAAACAGCTCAAAGCTCGATTTCCTATCGCTTTTCACACTGAACCTATGCATGAAAGAGTTTGGATTAGCCTGACGACTGCTGTGTTCGTGACAGCCTGCGGGCCGCAGACCTACAGTCAAGCAGCGCAAAATCAGGCAGCTGACCAAAGCGCCAAGGCCAATGTCACCCAGGCCAAGACGCTCACTGCAAAAACGTCCCAGGAAGCCGTCTCTACCCCGCCTCCCACCCCCTCAGGCGCTGTCCCGCCAACTCCAGTTAAGGTGGGCCAGTACCAGTCGCAAGTCAGAACGCAGGAAGAAGCCGCAGCGATTGCCAAAATTTACCCCCACCAATGGGCGGGGCGACCGGCAGCCACACTGTATCTGCGCAACATTCCCGTCCTGATGTTTGTCAGTTCCAGTGCCGGTGAGGCAGGCATTGCCAATGGAACCAAAATGGGGGAAACCGACGAAGGTACTTCAGCGGAGGTGCCGGTCAGCCCAGAGGCTTTCCAAGCTCAGAATCAAGCTAATCAGCCCCAGCAGGACGATCCCGTTTGGCGGGCGAGCGAGGTGGCGGCCAAAATTAACCAGCTGAATCGGGACAGCGCAGATGCCAGTACCATCACCGTCACCCCCGACGCCCGGGGCGAACGCTACACTATCGAGGTGAATGGCCAAGCATTAGTCGCCATCGACGGTCAAACCATTCTGCCAGACACAACCCGCAACCTTGCAGACGACGCACTGCAAGCCACCAACCGGCTGCGGCGGCTCCTCGGCAACGCCCCACCCCTGGCCGCCATTCCAGGAATGCCAAAGCCGGCCACCCCCACCAGCAGCCCATCCAACGACATTTCCCTCGGGCCGGTCCTGTACCGCATGACCGGCCTGGCATCCTGGTACGGGCCAGGGTTTGACGGCAATCTCAGCGCCAATGGGGAAATCTTCGACCAGAACGCCCTCACCGCCGCCCATACCGAATTGCCGTTCGGAACCCGCGTGCGAGTCACCAACCTGGATAACGGTCGTTCCGTTATCGTTCGGATTAACGATCGCGGGCCCTACGTTGGGGGCCGGATTATTGACCTCTCCGCCGCCGCCGCCGAGGTGCTTGGCATGCTCGACACCGGCGTGGCGCGGGTGAGCCTGGAGATTCTCGGCTCTCAGAACGCAGTCACTGCCCCTTAACAGCACGCTGATTGAGTTTTGAAGATTTCTCGATCCCTGCAGTTGGGATTGGGGGATTGCCAGAGGCTCCTGCGGCAAGCTAGACGCCCTCCCCCGGGGTGCCGCCGCGCCTTCCGGAATGGCTCCAAGACTTCCCCACTCCCCATTCCCCATCCCCCACCCCCCGAGTGTTTGCTTTCTGCGAATATACTGACAGGAAGAAAATTCAAGCAAACACTCGGGGGATACGGTGCGCCTGTTTACTACGGTTGCTGGATTGCGGTGCTATTTAGACCGGCACCGGCCCAACCCAAACCTGGGCCAGACGGTGGGCTTTGTCCCCACAATGGGAGCGCTGCACACCGGCCATTTAAGCTTAATCCAAAGGGCTAGACAAGAGAACGCCGCTGTCATCGTCAGTATCTTTGTCAATCCCCTGCAGTTTGGCCCTGCGGAAGATTTCCAAAAGTACCCCCGCACCCTCGAACAGGACCGGCACCTCTGTCAGGAAGCCGGCGTGGATGTAATTTTCGCCCCGGCACCCGAAGAAATTTACGGACAGCCGGTGGCAGCCAGCGGCACCCCCCACCCCCCGCAATCCCAAAACCAAACTCCCACCACCACTGTCGCGCCGCCTGAGTCCATGACATCCGTGCTGTGCGGGCGGTTTCGACCGGGACACTTTCAGGGCGTCGCCACCATCGTCACCAAACTTTTCAACCTCGTACAGCCCGACCGCGCCTATTTTGGCCAAAAAGACGCCCAGCAGGTGGCCATTATCCAGCGGCTCGTGGCCGATTTAAACTTGCCGGTGGAGATTGTCCCCTGCCCCATCGTGCGCGAGGCGTCAGGACTGGCGTGCAGCTCTCGCAATAAATATTTAACTCCAGAAGAAAAAGAGCGCGCGGCAGTGCTGTATCGTAGTTTACAGCAAGCAGAAATTGCCTTTCAGGCAGGGAAGCGCACCGGCACTGCTATCATTGCAGCTGTGAAAGCGGAGCTGGCTGCCGTGCCAGCCGTCGGGCTCGAATATGTTGAATTGGTACACCCCACCACTCTAATGTCTTTAGACACCATCGATGATGTCGGGCTGCTAGCAGTCGCCGCCCGCATCGGTTCCACTCGCTTAATTGACAATATTTTGCTGCACGAGCGCAAGCCCATTGTCGCTATAGATGGCCCTGCCGGTGCCGGCAAGTCCACCGTAGCCAGCCTTGTCGCCCGAAAGCTGGGGCTGCTGTATCTCGACACCGGCGCAATGTACCGGGCTGTGACCTGGCTTGTTGTGCAATCTGGCATCCCCATAGAGGATGAAGCAGCAGTAGCTGAGGCGGTTGCCCGCTGCCAGATTGAATTTAAAACGCACAATTCTGAATTTAGAATACAGGTGAGTGGCTCCGATGTCACCGGGGCGATTCGCTCTCCCTCGGTGACCGCTCAGGTGTCAGCCGTGTCAGCGCAGCCGGCTGTGCGCCAGTTGCTCGTCAAACAGCAGCAGCTCTACGGTCAAAAGGGCGGGCTAGTTGCTGAAGGGCGCGACATTGGCACCCACGTTTTTCCCGATGCGGATGTGAAGATTTTTCTCACCGCCTCCGTGGGGGAGCGCGCGCGACGCCGCCAGCAAGACATGCAGCAGCAAGGTCTGGGCGCTGTCAGTCTGGAGGGGCTCCAGAGGCAAATCGCCGAGCGGGACCGCTTGGACAGCACCCGCGCTGTGGCCCCCCTGCAAAAAGCGCCTGACGCCATTGAAATCCAAACCGATGGTCTGAGCGTTGAGGAAGTTGTCGATCGGATTGTTAAGTGCTACCAACAAAAGTTCTCTGCTGCTGTATAGTAAGCCTGCATCTACCCTAATGTGCCAGGAGAGATGGCGTGGCAGATATCCAATCGCTGGTTTGGCAGCACAAAGGATTCCTAACTCTGGGTGCGGCAGTGAGCAGTTTCGTCCTCGGCATCATCGTGCCGGTATGCCCACCCCCCGCTGAGGGGGTGAACTTGCCGCCTCCCCGCCTCACCGGCGGTGCGGAAGATATCGCGGCAGTCCCTGCTGTAAAACCGGCTGTCGAGCAGCGGGTTAAGGGCTTCACGCTGGCGCTGGCAACCATAGAGCAAGAAAAAGCGAGCTCTCTGAGTTTTTCAGTGCCGGCTCGCTTTCAGGGGCAAATCGTTTATCGCTTGAATGTCAGCGCTCAGGAAAAAGTCGTGGCCCTGACTTTTGATGACGGCCCCTGGCCAAGTACGCCGGCGGTACTGGACATTCTCAAGCGGAACAAGATCAAGGCCACCTTTTTCTGGGTTGGGCGGCACCTGCAATATTATCCGGACATTGCCCGCAGAGTTGTTGCTGAAGGTCACGCTATTGGCAACCACACCTGGAACCACAAGTACCATCGGGTAGATGAGTCCACTGCTGCCAAGGAAATTGGCCGCACGGCGGCACTTATCTACCAGATTACCGGCGTCAAAACCTCTCTGTTTCGCCCGCCGGGAGGTGTCCTGAATAACGGGTTGGCTGCTTGCGCCCAAAAACAAAACATGGCGGTAGCGATGTGGTCTACTGACACTCCAGAACTCAGGTATGCGAGAGCCGATCGAATTGTCAGCACTGTACTTAATAACGTCCAGTCTGGCGGTGTTGTGCTGATGCACGATGGCGGCGGCGATCGCTCGGCTACCGTGCGGGCTTTACCCAAAATCATCGCTGAGCTCAAGAAGCGCGGATATAAATTTGTCACGCTCCCAGAACTGCTCGAGATGAAAGACAAGCAACTGCAGGTGGCTGCAGCGGCAGCATCTGCTAAACGTGCCGGTGAGCAAAAAAAAGCGCCGGTCAATCCACAGCAGTAGCACCGGCTGACAGAACTCAGAAACCCGGTTTGTTGAAGAAACCGGGTTTCTTTCAAGCAACGCGCCCCAGACACCCGGCTGAGTGCAGTTGACAATCCGCACAGAGGCGTAAAAAATAAAACGCAGCCCGACACTATCGGTACTGCGGAGAAAAACAATGATTATCTCTAGACACAGACTAACAAAACCCCTAGCACGAACCTGTGATTTGGGTCACAACTGTTTGTGATGTTGATTAACTTCAACCATGATTTAAATCGCCACAAGACAACCCTGACTCCCCGCCGGCTCGTGCAGTAGGCTTTTTGCCTTCCCGCAGGGTGCGGCGGCGCTAAGGGGAACGCCGGCACCTCCCGCTAAGTGGCCTAAGAAACCCGGTTTCTGCAAGAAACCGGGTTTCTTGCATTTCGGCTGGCACCTCAGCCCCACCCACCCTACCGCCCGCCGGTGCGGCGTTCCCCACCCCGCAGGCGGGTTTTCACGCCATCTATACCCCCTTGACGCTCTTGGCAAGCAGTTGTTACATTTATTTACATAAAGAAACAAAAGTTTAGGAGAGAGAAGCAATGGCTATCGTGATTATGCTGCTGGTTGTGGGTTGGGTCGCTGTTGCGGTGCTGGGCACACAAGCCTATTTCCGGGGCGAGCAGTCGAAGCCCATCCACATGCGGAACTGGAATTCTGACTCCTTTGAGAAGCTGGCTGAGTCTGTTACGGGAACGAAGATTGATTACAGCCTGCGGGAGCCGGCATACTTAATGGATGCCTATGCTTGCAATAACCTGCCCAAATAGTAGTGCCGGCAGTGCTGCCATGAGGCAATATAGCCGTTCTAAATGATTTGTTAAACCTCTAGGTGCCAGAAACCGGGTTTCTCCAAGAAACCCGGTTTCTTATTTTCCATGCCGGCTAGGTGCCAGAAACCGGGTTTCTCCAAGAAACCCGGTTTCTTATTTCCTTGCCGGCAGTCAATTAAATTGCTCTCATACTAGCCATCCCAACAGACAGCTCCATGCGCGCAGTTCAAAATCCGTGTCGTGGGGTGGGCTAGCGCCAGTTACCTGATAAATAGCACCGGCATCTAGGACATCAGTCACAAAACGCCCTCCCCTCCCAGTCAATTTCTTCCTGTTGGTGACGGGCAAACTCTTCACTGCTATTGGGAAGATGAGCGTATTTTCCTTTTGCGGCGCGAATCAAATCAGCCCCTGAGGGGGTGCTGTCTCTTTCCGCTCTTTTTCTGCCAAGGAAGCCAGTAACTCAGCGGCTAGAAGCAGACGGTCAGGTGAGAGCTGCTCAAGATACTGGTTGATTTGCTGGCGTATTTCAGATATGCTCACAGTCCCTCCTAATCCAGCAGTATGGCTGGAATTGCCCCCTCAATTTGTGCTATCAATTCAAGCTTTTTCAATGATATCACAAGCAGCAGTGTGGGGCAACCGGCAGCTTTCAGAACCCGCCTATCTGGGACTGCAGTCTGGCCGCCGGCAACCTGTGGCAGATGTAAACTGGATGCAGCAGGCGTGTGGGGCAGGGTGCGGGCATGTCACCGGCGTGGCAGAGATTGCCAGTGATGTTCGGCGGGCTGTCCCGCCGGCCCGGGGCATTGCGGCTGAGCGTGCTGGGAAATGTTAAGGATTAATGCAAAATTGCGGTAGCTAAAGCTAAATCAGTTTATAATCGCTTCCTGTGGTCTGCTCTCCGCATGCGGAGAGGGACGCGCTATCCCGTCACCAAAGGAGATAAAGCGGCTCGTTTGGCTCCCGCGCGGAACGGGCTTCAGCTGGCACTGAAGAAGATGGAAAGCGTAAGAGAAATTGCCCGCACCTGTATTTTGGAGAGGAAAAGGTATGGATATAAAAGAAGTGAAACAAGTAGCATCACAGCTGCTATCTGGCCTGCTATCTAACCCACATGTTTACCCTAACTACAGTGATGATGGGGTTAGAGGGGAAAGGGAGCAGATTCTCATAAATTTATCCATTGAGATGGCGTCCGAGTTAATTGAGAAGATTGATAAAAGAGCTCGCTGAACCGGCTGCCCTTGTCCGTCCCCCGGCTGCCGGTGTCTCCTGAATTTGACCGGGAGGCATCCGAGCAGCCAGACTGGCATGAATAAATTAGGGCTATTTTGGATTTTGGATTTTGGATTTTGGATTGGACAAGGCGGGAGGAAAGCCTTTTCAGTTCCTGGGGAAAATCCTATTTATCCGAAGTAGGTGTTACACAGGAGTAGCGATGATCTATAGCATGGATGAAGGGTGCGAGTCGCCCAACGCGCTGCGGCTGACATGGAAGCTTGGTTGAGGAGCCGGCCTGAAACAGTGGGGGTGCGGAATGTAGACAATGACCCCACTTTCCAGAAGATTGATGTAGATTTAATTGTAACCGATAGCACTGAAGTTAGCGCGTAGGGGCGCGTCCCGCCACCATTAGTGTCAACTTAAGCCCCCGGCGATTGAAAGAAGCTGTTGGCGAATTAACGGGGGGTTAGACCTCAGGCTAGTTGGCCAGGTTCCTGGCGATTGGAAATCGCGGCTATACAGACGAAGCCCGCCTTCGCGGGCTAAAGAGTAGAGCGAGACTCTCACAAGCTGCGCGGTTTTTCCTCCTCCCAGCTTAAGCTGGGAACGAGGAAACTTAGGGGTGGGGTCTTACCCCGCATCAATTCGCCAACAGTCTCTTGAAATCGCGGCTATACAAACGAAGTCCGCCTCCCTTGGACTTAAGAGAAGAGCGGGACTTTTCAAACCCGCGCAGGCGGGTTTTGTCTGTATAGCTGCGGTTTCAACCGCCCAGAGACTACGGGACACAGCTTAAGTTGACACCAGTGGTCCCGCCACGCTCCGCCTCAAACAGCAGAGAATAACCCAACAACTCTCTCAGAATGATGTCGTTCTGAACATAGGGTCAAGTCAACCGCAGGGATGCAGATACCCCACCACCGGCAACCAGAGGGCAGATGCTGAGGCAAGTGGATAGGGGAGTGGCGGGGTTGGGAGTGGCGGGAAACCCTCCTCAGCCTGCCGGTGTCAGCAGTAAGCAGTCTGCCGCTGAGTCGCTCCAGCCGGCACACCGGCAGTTCCCCCCCTCTCTCATATAACAAACTAAGCCAACATAAAATAAGCTATTTTGACGACACTTAGAACGCCAAGATGCCACTAAGCCATATATTTCAGCTTATTGTGAATTGTAACAATTATATTAATCCTTATGTAGACTCATCGAACAGACTGTATGGCCTTTCTTCCCGGCACTCCCCCAAACTACACTTGCGCGCCGGCGCACCGTTTGTAGTTGGGCTAAAGCCCAAAGTTTGTAGTTGGGCTTTAGCCCCACCGGCGCTGACCCGCAAGATTGCCGATGGGATGCCGGTGCGGCGTCACCCTTTCTCATATAACCAACTGATTCCTCAGAAATTCTAACATTTTTCCATTACCTTGAACGTCACGCTGCCCTTAATACAGGCATGGCAGCATATTGCAGATTGTAACAATTATATTAATCCTTATGTAGACTCATCGAATATACTGGTGGCCTTTTCTTCCCGGCACTCCCCCACACTACACTTGCGCGCCGGCGCGTGCCGGGGCCGGGGCGGAGGTTGCCGGTGTTCTGGGGGTTCGGGTGTTGCGGGGGCGGGTTTATCCATATTGTGCGCTTTGCGGAAAGATTGTTGGCTTCCCCGCCCCTACAGCGGTTTGGGGTGTTCTGGGGTTTGGGGTATTGTGGGGGTTGCCGGTGTTGCCGTTTGTAGTTGGGCTAATGCCCCACCGTTTGTAGTTGGGCTAATGCCCCACCCTCCCCTGCAAAGGGTTGCCGGTATTGCGGGGTTGCCGGTGTTGTGGGGGGCGGGTTTATCTATATTGTGCACTTTCCCGAAATATTGTTGGCGAACCCGCCCCTACAAAAAGGGAAGCAGGATTCTGGGCGTCATCGAAACCCTTACCTCTTTCTCCCCCTATTCGCGTGCGGGGTGGGGGTTGGGGTGCCGGGTTTATCCCCAGAACACACAACACCGGCTTTTTGCCTATTGTAACCGGCACATCTATAAAATAGAGATGCGCGTGGGGCAAAATAGAAACAACACCCACCGGCACCTTTTCCCCATGCTCTACTGCCTCAACCCTACCTGCTTCAAACCCGAAAATCAAGATGGGACAAAGTTCTGCACGAGTTGCGGGACAAAACTCGAACCCCTGCTCAGAGGAAGATATAGCATAATTCGCCCTATCGGTCAAGGGGGTTTTGGCAAAACTTACTTGGCGCAAGACACAGACCGGCGATCCGCCTACTGTGTCGTCAAACAGTTCTCTCCCTCCCCCGCAATTCAAAACCACCCGCCGGCGCTGGAAAAAGCGCGGGATCTCTTCAACCTTGAAGCTGAGAAACTGCTGCATTTAGAAGATCACCCGCAGATTCCCACCCTATTCGCTTACTTCGAGTCAGACAGCCGGCTGTACTTGGTGCAGCAGTTCATCAAAGGTCAAACCTTGCTCGACGAGTTGGAGGGAGAGGGAACCTTCAGCGAGGCAAAGATCCGGGAACTTCTGGGCGATTTGCTGCCGGTCCTGCAATTCGTGCATGCGAGAAAAGTCATTCACCGAGATATCAAAGCGGATAACATTATCCGCCGGGAAAGCGATGGCAAATTGGTGCTGATAGACTTCGGGGTGGCCAAACAGTGGGCCGGCACTTTGTTGAGCCAGGGGGGAACAATGACCGGCACCCCCGGATATGCGCCGGTGGAACAAATGCGCGGCGTCGCTTACCCCGCCAGCGATTTGTACAGTTTGGCTGTAACTTGCATTCGCCTGATGACGGGATGCTTTCCGCAATACGACGGTTCCGATGAACTTTACGATGCTATAGAAGTCAAATGGGTGTGGCGAGAAAAACTGCCGGTGGGAGTACCTGTCAGTTCCGAGTTGGGAGAAATTTTGGATAAATTGCTCTCAGATTATCTCAAAGAACGATATCAGTCAGCGGCGGAAGTGATGGCGGCATTGTCTGCACCCTCACCCCCCAACTCCGTCTCGCAAGAGGCGGGAAATGCGCCCTCACCCCCCAACTCTGTCTCGCAAGAGGCGGGAAATGCGCCCTCACCCTCGAACCCCGTATCCCAACAAAGCGAGAAAGGGGGGGTAAGAGGTTTGCCTCTCAGTTCATTCGCCTTTGACACAGTGACAGTAGATGCGCAGGGGCGAGAAATCAACCGCAGTCGCCAGCAAACTGAATTCTTCCCCGAAGACTTGGGAGGCGGGGTGATGCTGGAAATGGTTTCCATTCCGGGGGGAACTTTTGGCATGGGTTCGCCAAATTCGGAATCAGGGCGATATGACAGTGAAAGTCCGCAACACTGGGTGACGGTGCAGCCCTTTTTTATGGGAAAGTACGCCGTAACTCAGGCGCAGTGGAAAGCTGTGGCAGCTTTGCCTAAGGTAAATTGCGACTTAAATCCAGATCCGTCTCGATTCAAAGGCGCAAACAGGCCGGTGGAGAATGTATCTTGGGATGATGCGATAGAATTTTGCGCCCGACTGTCCAAAAAGACTGGGCGCGACTACCGCTTACCCAGCGAAGCTGAGTGGGAATATGCCTGTCGCGCCGGCACCACAACGCCTTTCCACTTCGGCGAGACAATTACAACTGATTTAGCTAACTACGACGGGAAACACACCTACGCCTCCGCACCGAAAGGTGTTTATCGCCGGCAGACAACCGATGTGGGGAGTTTTCCTCCCAACACCTTTGGATTGTACGACATGCATGGCAATGTCTGGGAGTGGTGCGCCGATCCTTGGCACGCTAATTACAGTGGTGCGCCCTCTGATGGGAGTGTTTGGAGTTCTGGCGGAAACGAAAATCGCCGTTATCGGTTGCAGCGTGGGGGTTCTTGGTACGTCTATCCCAGGAATTGCCGTGCGGCTTTCCGCGACTGGGTCGGACCGGACTTCAGGATTGGCAACATTGGTTTCCGCGCAGTCGTTTCTTTGGCCAGGACTTAGTAACCCGCCAGAAACCGGGTTTCTGCGACCAACTTTGCTTCTCACCCGAAACCTTAATTCAGAAACCCGGTTTCTTACATCCGCCAGAAACCCAGAAACCCAGAAACCCAGAAACCGGGTTTCTGCGACCAACTTTGCTTCTCACCCGAAACCTTAATTCAGAAACCCGGTTTCTCAACCCCGCCAGAAACCCGAAATCTTCTCCCATCATCAGTGCCGGCTCAACCCGATTTAGATAATCTGCCAGCGCTTTATGCAACATTATTTAACCGGCTTTCTAAGTCCTGACGCAACCCCAAATAGTGGCGATAATCATTGGCCCATTCAATAAAAACCGCTTCGTCAGAAAGTTCCCCTTTACTGTAGAGATCGAAAAAATCCTCAGAATCCATATTGTGCTGGCTTTCAAACACACTCAGGCGCTTTGCCACAGCAATCAGCGCATCCAGCGGCGATGTATATTGCACCTGCTGTTTTCGCATTTGTCCCTCCTCTCATTAGCTGATATAGCAATAGACAGTCAGTTTAGGACACTGGAACAGGCGAGACGCCTGTCCTACGAAATATAGGCGTAGGGCAGGCGTCTCGCCTGCCCTCAATATCTCTGGGACAGGCGCGACGCCTGTCCAACGTCCTAACCTAATCCGCAGCACCGGCATCTCCCCTGCACCCACCGGCACCCACCGGCACTCCGTGGAAAATCGCTTAATTGCCAGCAGAGAGGGAGGCGGAGCCTCCTTTCAGGCGTTCCCAGGCGGAGCCTGGGAACGAGGCAATGGGACAGGCAAGATGCCTGTCCTACGCCCCAACAGCCACCTTCTCACCGGCACCCCCAGCAGAAGCCTCAGGCGAATCCGCTTCCGAAGGCGGAACCACTTGCCAAAACTTCGGCAAATATTCCCCCCAATTCGCCAAAATCGCCTTAGCCTTCACACTACCCGTGCGATCCGCATGCAGCGAAATCAACTCCTTCAATTGCTCCTCCCCAGCAGGCGTGCAAACCCGCTGAATCCTCACAATTTCCCCATTCACCTTTTGCGGAAAACTGCCATCCTCATCCAGGAAGTATCCCAACCCGCCGGTCATCCCAGCGCCCACATTGCGACCCACCTTACCCAGCACAACAACCACACCCCCTGTCATATACTCAGCGCAGTGATCCCCCGCACCCTCAATAACCGCCTTAGCCATCGAATTGCGAACCGCAAACCGCTCACCGGCTATCCCACAGGCAAACAGGAAACCCCCCGTCGCCCCATACAGACAGGTATTGCCAATAATCACATTTTGTGCTGCCTCATAAGTAGCCCCCGCCGGCGGCTTAATAACAATCTCCCCACCGTGCATCCCCTTGCCCACATAATCATTCGAGTCGCCCTCAATAACGAGCCTCATCCCAGGCAAATTAAATGCAGCAAAACTCTGGCCGGCAGACCCCAAAAACTCCAGTTCAATATGCCCCTCAAAGCCGCTATTGCCGTATTTATCCGCAATAACACCCGCAAGACGCGCACCGGCAGTCCGGTCAGTATTCACCACCTTCAACTTCTTCTTCACACATCCATGTGTTTCAATCGCCGCCTGAATTTCCGGATCGGCAAGCAGCTCATCATCCAGCACCGGCCCATTGCTGTGCACCGGCTCATGCTCCAGCCAGCTGCGATTTTCCCGCGTATCCGGGAGCCGCACCAGACAGTCCAAATTCACAGATTGCGCCTTCTTCAGTAGAACATCAGACCGCACCTTCAGCAAATCCGCCCGCCCGACAATCTCATTCAGAGAGCGATACCCCAGACGCGCCAGCAGCGAGCGCACCTCCTCCGCCACAAAGCTGAAGAAATTCACCACATGTTCCGGAATCCCCGTAAACCGCTGCCGCAACTTCTCCTGCTGAGTCGCCACCCCAACTGGGCACTGGTTGCTGTGACAGATGCGAGCCATAATGCAGCCTTCAGCAATCATAGCAATCGAGCCGAAGCCAAACTCCTCAGCACCCATCAAAGCGCCCATCACCACATCCCAGCCGGTCTTCAAACCGCCGTCAACCCGCAGCACCACCCGGTTCCGCAGCCCGTTGTTCATCAACACCCGGTGCACTTCCGTCAAACCGAGCTCCCACGGCGAACCGGCATGCTTAATCGAACTCAGGGGAGACGCGCCGGTGCCGCCATCGTGACCCGAAATTTGGATAATATCCGCATTCGCCTTCGCCACACCGGCAGCAATCGTGCCAATCCCAACCTCCGCCACCAACTTCACCGAAACCGGTGCCTTGGGATTAATCTGGTGCAAGTCAAAAATCAGCTGCGCCAAATCCTCAATCGAATAAATATCGTGGTGAGGCGGCGGCGAAATCAGCGTCACCCCCGGTTTCGACCGGCGCAAAAAAGCGATATACGAACTCACCTTCTTACCGGGCAACTGCCCCCCTTCTCCCGGTTTCGCCCCCTGAGCGATCTTAATTTCCACCTGCTTGGCGTGCATCAAATACTCCGGCGTCACCCCAAAACGACCCGAAGCCACCTGCTTAATCGCCGAAGAAGCCGTATCCCCATTGCGCAAACCCTTCAAATCGGGCAGCAACTTAGAGCGACCTTCCTCATCCACATCATCCAATATCTGGAAGCGCACCGGATCTTCGCCCCCCTCGCCGGAGTTCGACTTGCCCCCGATGCGGTTCATCGCAATGGCCAGCACCTCGTGAGCTTCTGGCGACAGCGCCCCCAGAGACATCCCGCCGGTGCAGAACCGCTTCATAATCTCTTCCACCGGCTCCACTTCCTCAATAGGCACCGGCGGACGATCCCCACTGAACTCCAGCAAATCCCGCAGCGCCGTTACCGGACGCCCTTGCAGGGTCTGCCGGTACACCTCATAGTGGTCGTATGCTTTCTTCCCCACCGCCTTGTGCAGCGCCTTGGCCATTTCCGGGCTGTTCATGTGGTACTCCCCACCCGGGCGGTACTGGACAAAGCCAAAATTTTCCAACTTCTTCCCCGTCAGTTCCGGGAAAGCGCGACTGTGGAAAGACAGCACCTCCTGGGCCAATTCCGCAACGCTCAGCCCGCCAATCCGGGACGCCGTGCCCTCAAAGCCCAACTGCTGCAAATCCGGGCCAATCCCAATCGCCTCAAAAATCTGCGCCCCGTGATAGCTGGAGAGCAGGGAAATCCCCATCTTAGAAAGGATCTTCAGCAGCCCCTCTCCCACTGCCTTGCGGTAGTTCGCTTGCGCCGCGCTCAGGGTAACAGCCGGCACCTTGCCAAGCTCCATCAATTTTTGAGTCCTGGAATCTGACCACCACTGGCGCACACTTTCCAGCGCCAGGTAGGGGCAAACCGCACTCGCACCATTGCCAATCAGACAGGCAAAGTGGTGAGTGCTCCAGCACTGCGCCGTATCGACAAGCAGCGACGCCTTCATCCGCAGCCCTTCCCGGATCAGGTGGTGGTGCAGTGCGCCAACAGCCAGCAGGGGAGGGATGTAGCTGTACTCAGCCCCAATTGCTTGGGGGGTGCGGTCGCTCAAAATCAGGATTTTCTTGCCGGCACGCACCGCATCTGCAGCCTCCGAGCACAGGCGTTCCGTGGCCTTTTTCAGGCCCTCCGGGCCGGTGGCAATCTCAAATAGAGTTGACAGCGCAGCCGTCTCAAAGCCAGACTGCCGTATCTGTTCCAGTTCCGCCTCATTGACAACCGGCGTGTCCAGTTTCAGCAACCGGGCGAATTCTGGCTTCGCTTCCAGAAAATTCCCCCGCTCTCCCAGCTCCAAGGTCAGGGACATGACCAGCTTTTCCCGCAGCGGGTCAATTGCCGGGTTAGTCACCTGCGCGAACCGCTGCTTGAAGTAATCATAGAGCAAGTGGGGTTTGTCCGAGAGCACGGCGAGGGGGATATCGTCGCCCATGCAGAACGTCGGCTCCTTGCCGGTGCTGGCCATTTCGGCGATCACCATATCCAGGTCTTCGCTGGTGTAGCCAAAGGCGGTTTGGTAGCGCAGCGCCGTTTCGGCGTCCACTGTCGCCGAAGCCTCGAAGGGTTGGGCTTCCAGCTTGCGCCGGTGGGCTTGCAACCACTCCCCGTAGGGATTCGCACCGGCAACCCGCTGCTTGATCTCCCAGTTTTTCAGAATTTCGTGGCTTTCCAGGTCAACGGCGATCGTCTGTCCGGGTCCGAGCCGGCCTTTTTCCGCGATGTCTTCTTCTGGAATATCCACCACACCGGCTTCCGAAGCCACCACCACCAGCCCGCTGCGGGTAATAACATAGCGTGCCGGTCGCAAGCCATTGCGGTCGAGGCTGGCTGCCACTTTTTTGCCATCGCTGTACAGCACCAGAGCTGGGCCATCCCAAGCTTCCTGAATGCCGCTGTAATATTCGTAGAAATCAACTATTTCCGGATGGCTTGACAAATCTGGCTGATTCTGGTATGCTTCCGGCACCAAAATCATCATTGCTTCCAGGGGGCTGCGCCCAGAGCGCACCAGCAACTCCATCACATTGTCCAGGGTGGCGGAGTCGCTGTTGTTGGGGTTGACAATTGGCTTGAGTTCCTGTAAGCGTTCCCCCCAGCCGGCACCGGCCAAGTCAGCTTCCCGGGCCATCATCCAGTTGATGTTGCCCAGAAGGGTGTTAATTTCCCCATTGTGTCCCAGCATGCGCAGTGGCTGAGCCAGTGGCCACTTGGGCATCGTGTTCGTGCTGAAGCGCCGGTGGTAGATGGCAAAGTTACTTTTATATGCTGGATTTTTTAAATCGGTGTAGAACTCGCCGAGCACCGCTGAGCGCACCATACCTTTATAGACAATGCGCCGGTGAGACAGGGAGCAAATGTAAAAATCCTCAGCCCCTTCAAAAGAACATTTCCCGTCAGCCACCGCTGCCTTTTCAATCCGCTTGCGCACTAAGTATAATTCCCGCTCCAGAGCGTCTCCTTGGAAATGCGGGCACTGCAGCAGAACCTGCTCAATCTGGGGCTGATTTTCCCGCGCTTGCGCCCCCAAAACTTCTGGGCGAACCGGCACAACCCGCCAGCCGAGGACAGTCAGCCCTTCCGAAATCGCCACTTTCTCGACAATTTGTCGCGCCCCGGCTGCGGCTGCCGGTTCTTGGGGCAGAAACACCATCCCCACAGCTATTTCAGCCGTTCCATCCATACTGACGCCGCGCTCAGCCAGCCACTCCCCAAACAAGTCCCAGGGGATCGCCGTCATCAGCCCCGCGCCATCTCCGGAATCTTGGTCAGCGCTGCAGCCACCCCGGTGTTCCATACAGGTTAGAGCCGACAGGGAAGCTGCAATAATCTTGTGTGTCGCCCCGCCAGCTGGATTGGCAATAAAGCCCACACCGCAAGCATCTCGCTCTTCTACCAGCCAGCGCTGCCCCTGATAATTTGCACTATCACATTGTTTCTGCTGATTGATTGTGCCTGGTAAATTCACGCTCGAAGTGTTCATGGGATGGTTCATTCTTATCCTTGTTGCTCTAGTTTTGGTTGGGATTTATTGATGGGATTTTCTCAGGTCAGCCGCCCGAATTTATCTCCGTAAGGGATATGGAATCCTTTCCGGGCGCAAAACTCGGTAATAATTCTTATCAGCAGGGAAGCTTCAAGGGTTCCCTCGCGCTTACCTTTCCCAGCTTCTGGAGCTGATAGCCTCCGACCGAAGTGCCAGTCGTGCGCACGTTGGGAGCTCGCGCCTGGAAATTTCGACGAATGTCATTTTTGGCGTGGGGCAAGCAGACATCCTCTATTACCAGCAAATATCGCACAGTCACGCCGCCCCTGACAAATGTTGCCGGCACACACGCGCCGGCTCCCATTTGGCCGCAAGGGAATGCGCTTCAGGTCAGCGTGAGTTTTGCTTCTGGTCGGATGGCAGGAAAATATTAGAGAATTTACTCCGCACGAGCAATCCCCTGCTTTACGCACTGTGCCATTCCGACCGGCGTGGCCAATCCGCTTTACTGATACCCCCTCTCGGGACGCGACAGCGCCCTTTCTTTGGGGGGTACTAAATTATAGCACAGATTAAAAAATTAACCGTTTGTAGTTGGGCTTTAGCCCAAAGCTTGTAGTTGGGCTTTAGCCCAAAGCTTGTAGTTGGACTGCGGCGCAGGGCCTTTAGGAGGCCCTGTGTGAATTCACCCTGAACTGCTGAACCTCATGGCTTTTTTGTTGAGAAATCTTGCCCTCGCACCCCTGATTGCCACTCTTGTGAGCTTAGCACCGGCTCACTCGGCCCCAGAAAACCAATCGCTGCCTCCCGGGCCAACTTTGGCCCCCTCAGCGGTCCCGCCTTTTGCCAGAGATCCTCAAATAGCGTCACAAACCGCCGCACAGGGAAGTCAGGTGTCTTTAAATGGCCGGACTTGGCCAGCAGCTTGGAGCCAGTGGGCCGGTGCCTCCCCAGGCAGCCTCCGCACCGGCATCAGTGACGCGGGAGTCAGGCATGTCCTCGGCGTGGAACTGCTGAGCACAGGGGATGCGACAAAACAGCCGGTGTACTGGTTCGGGATCTCACCGGCACCCGCGATCCTGCCGGTGCGGCTGACAGGCCCATATCGCTATCTGGACATTACCGATTTGGCAGCGCAAGCCGGCTGGCAGGTGGCTGTCAGTGGCGACACCCTGCGAATCACTACGCCAGTCGCCCGGGTCAAGGACATTCAACAGGTTGAGATTCCCCAACCCCTGACCTCGTATATCGAAAGAATAAGGACTGCAGGACAGGCAAAGCCTGCGCCCAGCTTTCGCATTGTCGTCGATCTCGACCGTCCCGCACCCTGGCAAGCGAATTTTTCTCGGACGGTGACTCCACCGCCGCCACCCGCGCCGGTCAAACCGCCAGAAGTCCCCAATCCCAATCTGGCACCGCCGGCACCGGCAGGTCCCCCCGATGACGAGTCCAAGCCCCAGGGTTCCGGCACCGGCAGCCAGATTGCCCCGCAAAGTGCCCCCAGCGAGAAACCGGATGACGAGTCCAAGCCCCAGGGTTCCGGCACCGGCAGCCAGATTGCCCCGCAAAATTCTCTTTTTAGGGGGGCCGGCAGCGAGAAACCGGATGACGAGTCCAAGCCGGTGCGGAACAAACAGGTCAAGTTTGATGAGTGGCTGATCGCACTGGATGGCCTGACGGAGCCGGCCCTGGCGCAGCGCTTTAACCCACCGGCAGCAGCTGGTGTCGGGAATGGGGGCAGTCCAGTTGGGAATGGGGAAAAAGAGCAGTTAGCGCCCACCGATCTGTGCCCAGCGCCAACCCCCCAGTGCCCTGTGGCCAATTTCGTCAGAGTGGAGCAGGCGGGCAACCAGACCAATATCCGAGTGGCGGTGCCTGCCGGCTGGCGTCCGCGAGTTTCCACACTCAGCAATCCCAGTCGCTTGGAGATTGACATTCGACCCGATTCTATGGTAGCGAAAGATATTCTCTGGGCGCAGGGGTTGCGGTGGCGGCAGCGATATCTGAATTTGGGGGCTGACCGCTTTCCGGTGGTGTGGCTGGAAGTGGATCTCCGCCAGCCGGGAATTCGTCTCAAACCGCTGCGGCGGGAAGTGACTAATCAAATGGGGATTGAGCCGCTGATTGAGACAGCAAGCCAGTTGCGGGCGTCAGCTGCGATTAACGGCGGCTTTTTCAATCGCAATAACCACCTGCCTCTGGGTGCGATTCGCCTGGATGGCCGGTGGCTGTCCAGCCCGATTCTCAACCGGGGCGCAATCGCCTGGGATGATGCCGGCAATGTCAAAATCGGGCGTCTCAGTTTGCAGGAAATTGTCAGCACAGGAACTGGACAGCGCTTGCCGGTGCTTTTGCTCAACAGCGCTTATGTGGCGGAGGGCATTGCCCGCTATACCGGGGAGTGGGGGGCGAGTTACACTCCCCTGAGCGATAATGAAACGATTGTCTCAGTTCAGGATAATCAGGTCACGGGCCAGGTGCTGGGAGGGGAAGCCGGCAAAGGTGCTTTTCCCATTCCGCCTATGGGCTACCTTCTGGTTTTTCGGAAGGTGCCGGCAGACGCCCTCCCCACCGGCACTCGTGTGAGCGTGGACAGCGCCACTGTGCCGGCGGAGTTTGCCAGCTTCCCGCACATCCTAGGGGCGGGGCCGGTTTTGCTGGGAGCGGCCACAGGGGGGGCGGCCACGAAAGGCGGGCCCTCCGCTGCTGGTTTGAGGGGGCAAATTGTTCTGGATGCCAAAGGGGAAGGGTTCAGCGAGGCGTTTAACCAGCAAACTGCCTCTCGCAGCGCCATTGGTGTGACGCCGGCGGGAACACTATTAATAGTGGCGGTTCACAACCGCGCTGGGGGTGCCGGTGCCACTTTGCCGGAATTGGCGCAACTGATGCAGCAACTGGGCGCAGCTGACGCCCTCAATCTTGACGGCGGCAGTTCCACCGGCCTCTATCTCGGTGGCCAGCTCCTCGACCGCCCGCCCCGCACGGCGGCTCCCGTTCACAATGGTTTGGGGGTTTTTCTGGATTTCGGGCAGTAGGGTGGGGAGTCCTATTAAAAGCGTAATAGTTTAGCAGCTAAGCCTTAGGGACAGGCGGGACGCCTGTCCTACGCCTTAACTCCATCGTTCGAGCTCAGAACTCCATCGTTCGAGCTCAGAACTCCATCGTTCGAGCTCAGAACTCCATTGTTCGAGCTCAGAACTCCATCAGTCGAGTTCAGAACTCCATCAGTCGAGTTCAGAACTCCATCAGTCGAGCTCAGAACTCCATCGCTGGAAGTAGGCGCTCCATCATCCGAGATCCAAGCTCAATCGGCTTACTGCAGGGGCGGGTTCACCCACAATGTCTGTTGGAAGTTCCGGATGTGGGTTTATCGCCTGTCTCTGTCCCGGATGAGCGAGGGAAGGGAAAAATCTGCTGCCACGCTCTGATAAACGCCATAAATTATGTTATGATTAGTGGTTTTTTATCTGTTCCTGTTCTCTCCGGCAGCGCGGGCCATGCCGGCGTGTTTTTTTCTGGGATCGCCCTTGAGGAGTTAAAGCTTGGTTAAAGCGGAGGGGGGGACAGGTAAAGATTCTGTGTGAATTGGCGAAATTGACCAGTTTACTGATGGCAGCACCTGGGGAACACTTGCTATGTTGGAGTTCGGTGCCCGAAACTGGAAGATTCAACAGCTGGATGACACGCCCTGCTTTTTAGTTATCTTAAGGCACGCTCAACTTATTTTCAAAAAAATCCGTCCCAGACGTTGCAGCATTTCCCAGAAGTTATGGCTGCGGGATGTTACAGCCTTTGTCGAAATCATGGCCCGAATGGCCAGCCTCATGGCCAGAACCCATCTGTGAATCGGGCACCTCAATTCCACAAGCAATCCTCAAGGAGCTAAAATTTAATCCTGGATTTCTTGCACAATCTTACAAAACGTGATACAATACAGGCAAAGCTGAGAAATAGACATGGCCTAATGGTCAGCTCCGAACAGGCAAATCGCGACTTCAATTCCCGCGCTTATTTTTCAGCCAACCTCCCTTGACTTCCGACACGGAAGCCTAGGTCTTGGCGAAAAATCAGGTCAAAAACGGCGAGAGCGATGCTCGGTACGGCGCACGACCAGTTCAAAAGTTCAAAATGACTTTAAAGCATCAGGCTGAATTGACGGGAACCAGGCCCTGTGGATGTCACCGAAGAATTCGCCAGCGGCACCGGCACTCGCAGTCGGCCATGTCCACACCTGCAAGGGGTGGCTCTAAAGTTTTCCACTGTCTGGGGCTGCGGATTTACGCACTTCGCAAGACTGGAACGGTGCTTTTAGGATATTCCTGAAAGCTTTGCGGGATACCGCCTCTATCACTTTTAATGGGGAAGCGTGCTATCGGTGCATTGTCCTGGAATACCCGGAATAATGTCGCGTAAATGTATCAGAAAATCATGGTCCAAGTTAAAGAACTGTCTCAAGTGCAAGCCATGCTGGGAGCTGCCGGCAGCAATGAAGTGGCCGCGACGGAAATGCGTCCTTGGGGATCGTTCACCGTTCTCGAAGAGGGGCGCGGATACAAAATCAAGCGCATTGAAGTCAAACCCGGACACCGGCTGAGCTTGCAAATGCACCACCACCGCAGCGAGCACTGGATCGTCGTATCGGGGACAGCGAAGGTGACCTGCGGCGACATCGAGGAGCTGCTCTGCAGCAATCAGTCCACCTACGTCCCCCCTTGCACGTCCCACCGGCTGGAAAATCCCGGCGCGATCCCCCTAGTGCTGATTGAGGTGCAGAATGGGGAGTACCTGGGAGAAGACGACATTGTGCGGTTCCAAGACGACTATGCCCGCGCCCAATCCTAGAGAGTGGGGATTCGACCGGCTCCGCACGCGGGTCGAGGCCATCCCAGAAACCGTCAATCATGAACCGCCCCCGTCAAGGAGCGCAAAAGGAAGCTTCTTGGCGTCCCCTCCCGAGGGCGGTTGATTATGGATACAGGGCGTTAAAGTTGACAAGAGCTGGACTTGCGCCCAGAAGGCCACCCGGGGGGCGGGAGGGGGTTTACTTGCTGTGCCGTAGCGAAGAGGGCAGCTTCCGTGTGAGGATAAAAAGGAAGCTCGTTTCCTTTTTGACCAGGCACAAGTCGATGATTCACCTGAGCCCAGCAGCCGTCCGCGAAATCAAGCGCCTGAAGTCCAAGCATGAGAGTCCCAATGCTTTGTTTCGGCTTGGGGTGGGGGAAGGCGGCTGCGCAGGCTTGTACTATATAATGGAAATCGCCGCCGCCAGACCTGACGACCGAGTCTGTGAGAGCAGCGGGATCGTGGTGGCTGTCGATGGCGAGAGCGTCAAAACCCTCACCGGCCTGACTTTAGATTACTCAGAGGATCTGATGGGGGGCGGTTTCCGCTTCCACAACCCCAACGCCACCGCCAGCTGTGGGTGCGGTCACTCCTTCTCCACCGACTTTGAGCGAGGTGCCGGCTGACCCCTAGAGCAGGGGACTAGCGGCGGTTTTGAAGTTTTTGAAGAAAAGATTTGACAGCAGAGCGTCAAAATAGATACAATGTCCTTTTGTTGAAAGTTTGAACAGCAAAAAGCTGCACACGCCTTAATCCATGCCCACAATTCAGCAGCTCATTCGTAGCGAACGCCAAAAAATCCAGAAGAAAACGAAATCGCCGGCTTTGAAGAGTTGCCCTCAGCGTCGTGGCGTTTGTACAAGAGTTTACACCACAACCCCGAAAAAGCCCAACTCAGCGCTGCGGAAGGTGGCGCGGGTTCGCCTCACTTCCGGATTTGAGGTGACAGCGTACATTCCAGGGATAGGCCACAACCTGCAAGAGCACTCAGTAGTGATGATTCGGGGCGGACGGGTGAAAGACTTACCCGGTGTTAGATACCACATTATTCGTGGGACGCTAGATACCGCTGGGGTGAAAGACCGCCGGCAAGGTCGCTCTAAATATGGGGCCAAGCGTCCCAAAGCAGCGGCGAAGTAGGTTGAGCGGTCGATCGCCAGATGCGAGGGACGCCCAAGGCGTTAGCAGCAAGCATAGGGCAGAGGCCCGCTCACAGAAAAGTAGATAGCCTCTGTTTGTATGGGGCTCCTCCCGCCAGCCGGCAGCCGGAGCGATAAAGCAGCAGGAATCAACCCTTCAGACAATCCCGTGTGGCCAGCGGGAACAGAACGGTTCATAGGGCAGGGGGAGGCTCCCGGACGCTGCCCCGACCGGCGGCTGTCCGCGCTCTCGCTGGCAGGGGAATTGAATGGAAACGAAAAAACACACTAATTATATCATTGAAGACTGATTATGTCGCGACGCAGTAGCGCTCAAAAACGTACCGTTCCTCCAGATTCCGTCTATAACAGCCGCTTGGTGAGCATGATGGTGCGGCGGGTGATGGAGAGTGGCAAAAAATCTCTCGCCTACCGGATTGTCTACGACGCCTTCAAAACGATTCAGGAGCGCACCGGCGGAGATCCCCTGGAAACGTTTGAAAAAGCCGTGCGCAACGCCACCCCGCTGGTGGAGGTGAAAGCGCGGCGGGTTGGGGGTGCCACTTACCAGGTGCCGATGGAAGTCCGTTCGGAACGGGGGACGGCACTGGCGCTGCGCTGGCTGATCCAGTACGCCCGGGCGAGAGGGGGCCGGACAATGTCCTCCAAGTTGGCCAACGAGCTGATGGATGCCGCCAACGAGACAGGAAGTGCGATTCGCAAGCGGGAAGAAACCCACCGGATGGCGGAAGCCAACAAGGCGTTCGCTCACTACCGGTACTAACGCTCAGGAGTCCGAGTTCCCGCCCGGGGGTTCCCACGTGAACAAAACGTAACGAAAAATATTAAAATATATTAAGGGGGAACTCGGTATCCACGAGGCCGTTACCTGGGGCGGCAAAAGAAACGCCTGGACGAGCGCTCAAAAAGTCCCAAACGCTTTCAGCGATGGGACAGGATTCTCATGTTGGGCCAGCGAAGGTTGCAGCTGTATGGCCTGAGCAGAGCATTTTGAGGCGATTCCAAGTGCCGGTGCCAGCTTTTGCAGGCACAGAATCCCCCAGAAAGCGGCAACCCATAAATATCAGCGGCAGAAATAAAGGAGGTAGCTGTGGCACGTAACAACCCGCTCGAGAAAGTGCGCAATATAGGGATTGCAGCCCATATTGACGCCGGCAAGACGACAACAACAGAGCGCATTCTGTTCTATTCCGGTGTGGTCCACAAAATTGGTGAGGTTCACGAAGGGACCACGGTAACAGACTGGATGGAGCAGGAGCGGGAGCGGGGCATTACCATTACTGCCGCTGCTATCAGCACCAGCTGGAAAGACCATCAGATCAACATTATCGACACTCCGGGTCACGTAGACTTCACCATCGAAGTGGAGCGCTCCATGCGGGTGTTGGATGGGGTAATCGCGGTGTTCTGCTCGGTGGGGGGCGTGCAGCCCCAGTCCGAGACAGTGTGGAGACAGGCAGACAGGTATAAGGTGCCTCGAATAGCCTTTGTCAACAAGATGGACCGGACAGGAGCCAACTTCTACAAAGTCTATGGCCAGATCCGCGACCGGATGCGGGCGAACGCCGTACCCATCCAAATCCCGATCGGCAGCGAAGACAGTTTCCGGGGGATTGTAGACTTGGTGCGCATGCGGGCCAAAATCTACACCAACGACATCGGAACCGATATTGAGGACACCGAAATTCCCGAAGACATTCGGGATCTGGCTGAGGAGTACCGGCTGAAGCTGGTTGAGTCCGTGGCAGAAACGGATGACGCCCTCACCGAGAAGTACCTGGAAGGGGAAGAGCTCACCGAAGAGGAAATCAAAACCGCGCTGCGCCAAGGCACCATTGCCGGGACGATTGTGCCGATGCTGTGCGGCTCCGCCTTCAAAAATAAAGGCGTGCAGCTGATGCTGGACGCTGTGGTGGATTACCTGCCCTCACCGCTTGACATTCCGCCGATTCAGGGCACCCTGCCTTCCGGCGAAACAGCGGAGCGCCGAGCCGATGACAGCCAGCCCCTGGCAGCTCTGGCGTTCAAGATTATGGCAGATCCCTACGGACGGCTGACCTTTGTGCGCGTCTACTCGGGCGTGCTCAAGAAAGGCAGCTACGTGATCAACTCCACCAAGGGCAAAAAAGAGCGGGTGTCTCGCCTGATCGTTCTCAAGGCGGACGACCGGATTGAGGTGGAGGAACTGCGGGCCGGCGACCTGGGCGCAGCCCTGGGCCTGAAGGAAACCTTTACCGGAGACACAATCTGCGAGGACAGCTCGCAAATTATCCTGGAGTCGCTGTTTATTCCTGAACCGGTGATCTCCGTGGCGGTCGAGCCCAAGACCAAGCAGGACATGGAGAAGCTTTCCAAGGCGCTGCAAGCCCTGTCAGAAGAAGACCCCACCTTCCGCGTCAGTGTCGATCCAGAAACCAACCAGACGGTGATCGCCGGCATGGGCGAACTGCACCTGGAGATTCTGGTGGACCGGATGCTGCGCGAGTACAAAGTGGAAGCCAACGTGGGCCAACCGCAAGTAGCTTACCGAGAGACGATTCGCAAACATGTCCGGGCCGAAGGCAAGTTTATCCGCCAGAGCGGCGGGAAGGGCCAGTACGGTCACGTCGTGATCGAAGTCGAACCGGGAGAGCCCGGAACCGGCTTTGAATTTGTCTCCAAGATTGTCGGGGGTGTGGTGCCGAAAGAGTACATCTCCCCAGCCGAGCAAGGGATGAAAGAAGCCTGCGAGTCCGGCATCCTGGCTGGCTACCCGGTGATTGACATCAAGGCTACTATGGTAGACGGTTCCTTCCACGAAGTGGACTCGTCCGAAATGGCCTTTAAGATCGCTGGGTCGATGGCGATGAAAGAGGCAGTGATGAAAGCCACACCGGTTCTTTTAGAGCCTATGATGAAGGTTGAGGTGGAAGTTCCCGAAGACTTTATCGGGAACGTCATTGGCGACCTCATCTCCCGCCGGGGGCAGATTGAAAACCAAAGCACTGAACAGGGACTCGCCAAGGTGACATCCAAAGTCCCGCTGGCGACCATGTTTGGCTACGCCACCGACATTCGGTCAAAGACCCAAGGGCGGGGTATCTTCACGATGGAGTTCAGCCACTACGATGAGGTGCCTCGCAGCGTGGCTGAGCCGATCATCGCTAAGAGCAAAGGGAACGCATAATAAGTCAGAAGTCAGCAGTCAGCCGTCAGCAGCAAGAAACAACTGGCGACTGACCGCTGGCAGCTGACAGCTGACAAAGGAAAAAGGAAGATATCATTACATGGCACGCTCAAAGTTTGAACGGACTAAACCCCACGTCAACATCGGCACGATCGGTCACGTTGACCACGGCAAAACCACCCTCACTGCCGCCATCACCATGACGCTGGCGGCGCTGGGTCAGGCAACAGCCAAGAAGTACGATGAAATTGACGCCGCGCCCGAGGAAAAAGCGCGGGGGATTACGATCAATACCGCTCACGTCGAGTACCAAACCGAATCTCGGCACTACGCTCACGTGGACTGCCCCGGGCACGCTGACTATGTGAAGAATATGATCACCGGCGCGGCTCAGATGGACGGCGCTATCCTGGTGGTGTCCGCAGCTGATGGCCCCATGCCCCAAACCCGCGAACACATCCTGCTGGCCAGGCAGGTGGGGGTTCCCAACATCGTCGTCTTCTTGAACAAGAAAGACATGCTCGACGACCCAGAGCTGCTGGAACTGGTGGAGCTGGAAGTCCGCGAGCTGCTGACCTCTTACGATTTCGACGGTGACAGCATTCCCATTGTGGCCGGCTCCGCTCTGAAGGCTCTGGAAAAGATGACTTCCAACCCTGGCACCAAGCGGGGCGACGATGAGTGGGTGGATCAGATTTACGCGCTGATGGATGCTGTGGACTCTTACATCCCCACGCCAGAGCGGGATATTGACAAGCCGTTCTTGATGGCCGTTGAAGACGTGTTCACGATCACCGGTCGGGGTACGGTGGCCACGGGACGGATTGAGCGCGGCAAGGTCAAAATCGGTGACAGCGTTGAGCTGGTTGGCATCAAACCCACGCGCAGCACCACGGTGACGGGTATAGAAATGTTCAAAAAGTCTCTGGAGGAAGGGCTCGCTGGGGATAACGCCGGCATTCTCCTGCGGGGGATTCAGAAAACTGACGTTGAGCGGGGCATGGTGCTGGCCAAACCGGGCTCGATCACCCCTCACACCAAGTTTGAGTCTGAGGTGTACATCCTGACCAAGGAAGAAGGTGGCCGGCACACCCCGTTTTTCCCTGGCTACCGCCCGCAGTTCTACGTCCGCACCACGGATGTGACCGGCACGATCAGCGACTTTACCGATAGTGAAGGCGGCCAAGCCGAAATGGTGATGCCGGGCGACAACATAAAAATGACGGTTGAGCTGATTAACCCGATCGCTATTGAGCAGGGGATGCGCTTCGCCATCCGCGAAGGCGGTCGCACCGTCGGTTCCGGCGTCGTCTCTAAGATCCTCAAGTAAAACAGCAGGCGCTCGCGCAGTTCCGAGCGGAAAAGCAACCACCAGTCAAGGTGCTTTTCCGCTCCCGATCCTGTCTGTGTTTACAACTTGCGCACCCTTTCAAAGACACCGGGTTTCCCGCCAGAGAAACTCGGTTTCTCCAGTGCCCAGTCAGTCCAAAGTATCTTACTGGCAAGCAAAAATTCTCAAGCAAGCAACTCGCAGTTTTTTATCTAGAACTGAACCTAGACAACTGAAAAAAATGGCCACACTACAGCAGCAAAAAATTCGCATTCGCCTGAAAGCTTATGACCGCCGCATCCTTGACGCCTCCTGCGAAAAAATCGTAGACACGGCCAATCGGACAAACGCCACAGCCATCGGTCCGATCCCCCTGCCCACCCGCCGCCGCATTTATTGCTTGCTTCGCTCCCCTCACGTGGATAAGGATTCCCGGGAGCATTTTGAAACTCGCACCCACCGCCGCATTATCGACATTTACCAACCCTCTTCCAAAACCATTGACGCCTTGATGAAGCTTGACCTGCCTGCCGGTGTGGATATTGAAGTCAAGCTGTAACACCGCTCACCTTTTGTGCCGGCCCCACCAGCCGCTCTAAATAGAAAAACATCTAATTTGCATTAATGCCAGACGTTTGCAAACTCTTGGAGAGTTTAAAACAAGAATTGGACAGTTGCATCCCAGCTTGTATTTTGCAAATTAACTGTAGGCCGTCGGGCGTTTGGGCCGCCATGCCAGCCCTTTAGAGGCAACTCTAAAGGGCTTTGCCGTTGGAATTCGACCAGGAAAATCGGCTAAAGTAGAATCAGAAGCGAAATTACTTAGTTGACTGAGGGACAATGGCATCCGCATCCTCGATCGCTGTTCGAGAACTCCCCCTATTTCCCTTGCCGGAAGTGGTTCTCTTTCCTGGCAGACCCCTCCCCCTGCACATCTTTGAATATCGCTACCGGATCATGATGAACACGATTCTGGAAACGGATCGCAGGTTTGGGGTTCTCATGGTCGATCCCGTCGGAGGTCAAATTGCCACAGTTGGATGCTGCGCCGAAATCCTGCAGTTCCAGCGCCTCCCTGACGACCGCATGAAAATCTGGACACTTGGCCAGCAAAGGTTTCGCGTGCTGGAGTACGTGCGCGAAAAGCCCTATCGCGTGGGCTTAGTTGAGTGGCTCGAAGACCAGCCACCGGCAAAGGACCTCCGACCCCTCGCCGCAGAAGTAGAAGAACTCCTCCGGGATGTGGTCCGTCTCTCCGCTAAGCTGATGGATCAAAAAATTGAACTGCCGGAAGACATCCCCAACCTTCCCAGAGAGCTGTCCTACTGGGTGGCCAGCAACCTTTACGGCGTCCCCAAGGAACAGCAAGACCTTCTGGAAATGCAAGACACGACCGCTCGGCTGGAACGAGAAGCCGAAATTCTCACTTCCACCCGCAATCACCTGGCCGCTCGCACTGTCCTCAAGGATACTTTTAAGTAAGATTTGGCGTTCACCGGCATCACATTGGTGAACAAATTTCCATAGAAACCCGGTTTCTTTCAGGGTTGTGTGGCCCTGCCACACTGGCTGGCCCTACCGGCGGGCGTCTGGGAGAATTCGCTCGATTTCATCCCACTTGTACCAGTGGCGGACTGCTAGCCAGACGGCGCACATCAATCCCGCTAAACTGAGGGTGAGCCCACTGTAGGGCACGATTAATCCCAAAACCGGCAGCACCCCACCGGCAATGGTGGCAATCACTGCGGCTAGGGACTGCCGCCGGTTTGACCCCAACCCCCACACCAGCACCAGCAGCACTAGGGAAATCCCCGCCCACGCGAGCTGGACATTAATCAGCCGGCTCAGATAGGTGAGCGCCAGCAGGCAGGCAAAAAACAGGCCGCCGGCAAGGGCCACATCCCGCAGCCTCAGCGTCAGCGACAAGTACAGCACCAGCACCCACCACAGGAACAGCGCTGGTGCCAGCAACAGCAAGCGCGGAAGAATGCCGGTGTTGCGAACTGGGCCGGTGGATGTGAACACGCCAAAGGGGTTGCGCACAGAAACATTGTCATCAAAGACCCAGGTAAATCTGGTGCCTTGTCTCTCTGGCTTGCTTTCGCTTGGGACAATGCCGCTGGCAAAATCAGCCTTCGGGAAGTTCGCCAGCACGCTCAAGCGGAAATTTGACAGCAGCTGGCCACCGGCACTGTAAACCCACCTTGGCCCGCCTTGCGCCTGATAGGTGACGAGAAAGCGGGTTTCTTGCCCCGGATTCAGGCGCAAGGGAAAGCCGTAGTCTCCCGGATTCACCGGCACCAGGCGCAGCCCATCTCGCTCCACCTTGAAATTTTGCAGCAGCGAATAGCCGGTGGGTGGACTGACTTCAAAGAAAAAATCCTCCGCCTCGTTGAGGGAATTAACCACTCTGTACTCACCCTTAAAGTCCGCCCGGTAAATCTGGCGCTCGTTCTTTTGCGGATCGGGAAATTGGTCAATTTTCACCTCTATTTGCGAGCCGGCAAGTGTTAGGAAGCGGTTGACATCTCGGGTTTTTTTGACAGAGACGACTTTGCCTCGCAGTATGGCGTCGTAAGTGTAGGGTTCTGGGATGACGTAGCGGACTTGCGGTGCCGGCTGTTCGAGCCGGTCGCCGGCAACCCGCTCAGCCACTTTGGCAACCCGCGCTTGCTCCCAGTTATGGTAGCGGTTGGCTAGAGTCGAGCACAGAAAGAACCCCCCGAGCATCAGCGTCAGGACTAGAATCGCGTGCGGCAGCGCCCGCAGCAACAGGTCATAGCGTGTCAGCCACTCTCCTAGCAGAGTTGCCCCATCTGGCCCGACAGAGCGCCGGTACGCCCAGCCGATCAGGGCGAAGGCGATTCCTAATAATATCGCTAGTATAGCTAATTTTTGCGACACCTTGAGGATTTGGGTGCCAAATTCTATGAGTTCATTGGGATGGGTCAAGTCAGGCAGGTTGGGAATGCCTTGAGCCAATTCGTACATAACGGCTTTTCTCCCTTAGTTTAGGACGCGCCCTGTCTCGTCTCGCTCTTTCCATTGCAGACTCATCAAGCCCTTGAGAAGTTCGTGCGCCCGCTGATATCTCGCACTCTTTTCAATTATCAGCCGGCTGCAGCCCACCGGCTTTTGCTTCCCAGCCAGAGCCTGAGCTCCAGAAAAAGGAAAAAACTGCTTGACAGAGGCTGATTCTTTTGCTATATTAGTAACATGAGAAAATGTGCCCGCATATAAGGTCTATCTAAACTCCACCCTCCCCCAGAAGAAAGCTGAACATTCTTATGGCACGGAGATTATAACCATAATATGCCGGCACCGGCATTCTGGCGATCTGCGGGTGCCGATGTACCGTTTGTAGTTGTGTTTTAGCCCAAAAGTTTGTAGTTGGGCTTTAGCCCAAAGGTTTGTAGTTGGGCTTTAGCCCAAAGGTTTGTAGTTGGGCTTTAGCCCAAAGGTTTGTAGTTGGGCTTTAGCCCAAAAGTTTGTAGTTGGGCTTTAGCCCAAAGGTGCAATCCCATGCGGTGCCGGTGTTTTAACACATTATTGCCATTTGAGTGTCACACTCTTGTCACAGCAGGTGAGTATAGTTTATTATAGTGACAGTTATATGTTCACTCCTCACACCATAAACCAAACCCGCTACAATTCTGCGAGCGGGATTTTTATTTGCAGGGAATGGGTAAATGAGTTTGGCGGCATCCCAATTTTGTCGCTGGTGGGTTAAAACCGCATCGGCACCTTTCTGGTGTGGTAGACTTGTTCTTATAGTGGGAATCTGTGCCAAAAATTTAGGGCGGCTTTTACTCCATTATTAGACTGTTCTTGCCAAATCCTACCATCAGCCGGTGTACCCCGTCAACTCAATGAACCGGCAAACCGCAAAGCAAAATTCTCACCGGCACCTCCGCCCCACTGCTCAATCCGCTTGCAGATTTTTCTGATTTTTCCCCCGCTGCCGGCGCTTTGGGAGTGGGGGGGTACTATCTTTTTCCCCTCTGGCGTGGTAGACTTGTTCTTATAGTGGGAATCTGTGCCAAAAATTTAGGGCGGCTTTTACTCCATTATTAGACTGTTCTTGCCAAATCCTACCATCAGCCGGTGTACCCCGTCAACTCAATGAACCGGCAAACCGCAAAGCAAAATTTTCACCGGCACCTCCGCCCCACTGCTCAATCCGCTTGCAGATTTTTCTGATTTTTCCCCCGCTGCCGGCGCTTTGGGAGTGGGGGGGTACTATCTTTTTCCCCTCTGGCGTGGTAAACTTGTTTTTAGAGTGGGAATCTATGCCAAAAATTTAGGGCGGCTTTTACTCCATTATTAGACTGTTCTTGCCAAATCCTACCATCAGCCGGTGTACCCCGTCAACTCAATGAACCGGCAAACCGCAAAGCAAAATTTTCACCGGCACCTCCGCCCCACTGCTCAATCCGCTTGCAGATTTTTCTGATTTTTCCCCCGCTGCCGGCGCTTTGGGAGTGGGGGGGTACTATCTTTTTCCCCTCTGGCGTGGTAGACTTGTTCTTAGAGTGGGAATCTGTGCCAAAAATTTAGGGCGGCTTTTACTCCATTATTAGACTGTTCTTGCCAAATCCTACCATCAGCCGGTGTACCCCGTCAACTCAATGAACCGGCAAACCGCAAAGCAAAATTTTCACCGGCACCTCCGCCCCACTGCTCAATCCGCTTGCAGATTTTTCTGATTTTTCCCCCGCTGCCGGCGCTTTGGGAGTGGGGGGGTACTATCTTTTTCCCCTCTGGCGTGGTAGACTTGTTCTTAGAGTGGGAATCTGTGCCAAAAATTTAGGGCGGCTTTTACTCCATTATTAGACTGTTCTTGCCAAATCCTACCATCAGCCGGTGTCCCCCGTCAACTCAATGAACCGGTGCCGGTGAAAGCGCAACCCAATGTCTTAACCTAAGTGCCAATTCCTATATCAGAGGTTAGGGGCGGGTTTATCGGTGTTGTCGCTGTGTGGCAAAGGTTGTGGGTGAACCCGCTCCTACATCATGTTAAACTCTTTGTCCTAACCTAAGTGCATACTGCTATATTATTCTCTCACTAAAGGTATTCTCGTTTATAAGAATTTTTGGCTCGCCCTCGCGCTTCGCGCTTCGCTCTCACGCTCATCTCTAGAAAACCGCGCCATCTCCAAACCGGCTACTCCTATCATATCACCACTCGCTGCAATAATCGCGAGTTCAAATTATCTCGGCGCGACTGCCGGGAGGTGTTTCTCTATGCGATTAAGAAAGCGCTGGACAAATATCAATTCAAACTGTACGCCCTCTGCATTATGTCCAACCACGTCCACTATCTCATCGAGCCGGCGCAGTCGGAAGATTTGCCCAAAATTATGCACTTTCTCAACTGGTATACTGCCATGTGTTTCAACCGCATGCTTGGGCGCACCGGCCATTTTTGGGAAAAGCGGTATTACTGCGACGGTTTTGCGCCATCAGAAGCGGGAACGCGCTTTAAACACGCTCCGCTACATTCACGGCAACCCCAAAGCTGCCAAAATGCGCAAAGGCTTTTTCTATGATTTCAGCAACTATGGAAGTTACGAACGCCTGACAGATGATGGACTCACCCAATGGCATCCAGCTTTCTTGCAACTGGGCTTCCCTCTTGAGGAGTGTGCCCAGAAATATCGAGGATTTTGCCAAAAGTACAAACCCAAGGGAAAAACCTCAGCCATATCCCACTGGGGGAGCCGGCTTTTAGCTGGGGTTCATATCAATCCTTCTCCTGATAAGAAGCGCTCAACAAAGGCCAATCCCACTCAGAAAGTGGCCGGACAAAGGGGGTGCCAGGTATCGGAAAACGAGTTGTGGCACAGGTTGTGCGGAAGTTTATCGAGGCAAATCGAGCGCCTTGGGAAGCGGGGAAAGACTTTTGACATTTTTTGAGGGGAGTGCTATAGTATCTTCGAGGGTGCTATGATGGCCGGGTGCGCTGCTCCTCGATTGCCTAGAAGCTGCTCTTCCTCTTTTCCTCCTTTCCCTTCGACAACCCCCCGACGATCGCACTCAGCTCGCCCTCGGACAAACTATCATAGTCATAGTCCCGCACGACGTCGCCCTCGGCACCGGCTGCTGTCGCGCTCGGATTGCGTTGCTCAATCTTATTGCTTTTGATTGTTACTCCTGGGTGTTCCACCAGAACGTAAGTTGCGTCGTCAGTCAAAAGGCTCCCCGACTGATTTTTTCCTAGCTCGACGGGTAGGCTTCGCTCGACGGGTAGGCTTTCTGACTTACCTCTTTAGTATTGCACGCACACACAGGAGTCGTCAAGAGGTTTTGTCAAATAATTTTTTCAAATTCAGGACTGGATCTGGTTGGCACAATGTGGGGATGAAACGGTAGGGGCAATCCCCCGGGTAAAGCCCCAAAAAGAGAACGGGGCAGTCTCCGTGGGCAGGGCTGTTTCATTCTCCGATAAATTACGCACGCCTCGCCTCTACATTTAGGGTTAGATAGAAAGATTTGCGTAAATACCGAGAGAATAAAACAGATATCGTCTCCGTGGGGTGCCATTACCATAAGACATATCATCCTCTTATCGCAGTGCTTCTATCTGTCTAATCAACTTGCGACTATCGCATTTTCATATCTCCTTAACCAATACAGTGCAGCGAGAGCGAATTCCTCATCGAGAAGGGCGGGCACTTTCCACGACGCGCCCCTCCTGTGGCGGGATTCAATTAAATTGGTATATAGCGGTTTTCAGTCCGATGAAGTACACGCAAGAAACCCGGCTTCTTAAACAAGCCGGGTTTCTATAGGGTTTCCACTTCTGGAAGTTGCCACCGCCGCCAGGAGTGCCCGGTATCGGAAAACGAGTTAGTGGCAAAGGTTGTGCGGAAGTTTATCGAGGCTAATCGAGCGCCTTGGGAAGCGGGGAAAGACTTTTGACATTTTTTAGGTCAGTGCTAGGATAAGAGAGGCATTAGAGAGTTGCCAAACGCCCTCGACTACCCTTCCCTTTTATTTTCTCTCTATTGTCGGAAGTTGAGTCCTAAGTCGGAAGTTGAGTCGGGACTTGCCCCCTACACAACATAAAATACGCTTATAAAATGGCTTAACTGACGCTGAATCTCCCCCACAAGAGCCCCATCAACCCCGACGGAGGCCAGCCCGCCAACCAACGTGAGTGTACTCGCCGTACTCGCCGCCGGGGCAGCCGGGGTAGTAGCGCCGCCCACGATCGACTCTAGCTCGCCGTCGGACAAACTATTCTGGTCACGCACGACGTCGTCGCCCTCGGCACCGGCTGCAGTCGCGTTGGAATTGCGCTCAATCTTATTGCTTTTCATTGTTACTCCTGGGTGTTTCACCAGAAAGTTTAGATTTGCGTCGTCAGTCTAAGGGTTCCCGACTGATTTTTTCCTAGCTCGACGGGTAGGCTCTCTGACTTACCTCTTTAGTATTGCACGCAGACACAGGAGTCGTCAAGAGGTTTTGTCAAATCATGCACATGAATTTTTATAGCGCGGCTTTAATGGGCGCAAGGCGTGCACCGGCTCTTACAAAACCCCCGCCACCGCCGATTGCTTCCCCCCAGGCTCGCATACTGTTGTTAATCTGCAACTGCAACATAAATTTACACGTTTAACATTGAAAAAATAAGCGCCCTAGTGTTGTGCGGCAATTGGGCCACTGATAGCCCAATATGACTGCTCCTATATCAGAGGTTAGGGGCGGGTTTCTCGGTGTTGTCGCGCTTGTGGCACTCTTTGTGGGTGAAAGAGCCCCTACATGATGTTAAACCCTGCGCCCTAAGTGCCTACTGCTATAAAACCCTTGCCGAAGCGGGTTTTGTCTGTATAGCTGCGGTTTCAACCGCCCTATATTGGGCGCGAAGATTAGCAACCTCGAAAACCCTTGCCGAAGCGGGTTTTGTCTGTATAGCTGCGGTTTCAACCGCCCTATATGACTGCTGCTATACATGTTACCGCCGCAAAAGTGGTAGGGGGTACTATCTTTTTCCACCCTGCTGTGGTAGACTCTTTATTATAATGGGAATCTGTGCCGAAATTTTAGGGCGGCCCCCACTCAAGTGTTAACTTGTGATTCTAGAAGACTACCACGAGCCGGCACACCCTGTCAACTATGAACCCCCGTGCCGGTCAAACCGCAACAAAACTTAACCGCTGACCGGCAGCCACTGTCCCTGCAAAAGCCCCAGCTCGCTTGATAAAGTCTTTACAATCTTTTTATATGTCACCGCCACAAAAGTGATGGGGGGTACTATCTTTTTCCACCCTGCCGTGGTAGACTCTTTCTTATAATGGGAATTTGTGCCAAAATTTTAGGGCGGCTCTTACTCCATTATAATCTTT
>NZ_KB235948.1:4050972-4052271 GCF_000332335.1 Kamptonema formosum PCC 10802
CGGCAGCAACTGTCCCCTGCCTTAGCCCCAGCCCCCTGGCGAAAGTCTTTACAATTTTTAAGATGTCACCGGCACAAAAGTGATGGGGGGTACTATCTTTTTCCACCCTGCCGTGGTAGACTCTTTCTTATAATGGGAATATGTGCCAAAATTTGAAAACGGCTCCCACTCCATTATTATCTTTTGATTCTAGAAGACTACCACGAGCCGGCACACCCTGTCAACTATGAACCCCCGTGCCGGTCAACCTGCCACAACACTTGACGGCGGACCGGCAGCAACTGTCCCCTGCCTTAGCCCCAGCCCCCTGGCGAAAGTCTTTACAATTTTTTAAGATGTCACCGGCACAAAAGTGATGGGGGGTACTATCTTTTTCCACCCTGCCGTGGTAGACTCTTTCTTATAATGGGAATATGTGCCAAAATTTGAAAACGGCTTCCACTCCATTATTATCTTTTGATTCTAGAAGACTACCACGAGCCGGCACACCCTGTCAACTATGAACCCCCGTGCCGGTGAAAACGCAACAAAACTTGATGGCGGACCGGCAGCAACTGTCCCCTGCCATAGCTCCAGCCCGCTTGAGAAATTCTTTACAATCTTTTTATATGTCACCGCCGCCAAAGTGGTGGGGGGTACTATCTTTTCCCACCAAGCCGTGGTAGACTTTTTCTTAAAATGGGAATCTGTGCTGAAATTTTCGGGCTGCCCCCACTCCATTATGAACTTGTCATAACAGGAGAGTACCACGAGCCGGCACACCCCGTCAACTCTCTTCCCCGTCAAACCGCAAATTTGACATTAATCGGCATCTCCGCCCCACGGCTCAACCCGCTTGAAGATTTTTTCTAATTTTTTACCGATGCCGGCGCTTTGCTAGTGGGGGGGTACTATCTTTTTCCACCCTGCCGTGGTAGACTCTTTTTTATAATGGGAATCCGTGCTAAAATTTTTAGGCCGCCCCCACTCCATTATTAACTTGTCATAACAGCAGAGTACCACAAGCCGGCACACCCTGTCAACTCTCTTCCCCAGTGCCAGTCAACCTGTTACAAAACTTGACATTGAGATTGACCGGCACCCTCACGGCTGACTCCGCTTTAGGATTTTTTCTGATTTTCTCACAGCTGCCGGCACAAAAGTGGTGGGGGGTACTATCTTTTTCCACCCTGCCGTGGTAGACTTTTTCTTATAATGGGAATCCGTGCTGAAATTTTCGGGCCGCCCCCACTCCATTATTAACTTGTCATAACAGCAGAGTACCACGAGCCGGCACACCCCATCAACTCTCTTCCCCGT
>NZ_KB235948.1:4052371-4052798 GCF_000332335.1 Kamptonema formosum PCC 10802
CCCCTCACGGCTCACCCCGCTTAGGGATTTTTCTGATTGGCTCACAGATGCCGGTGCCAAAGTGGAGGGGGGTACTATCTTTTTCCACCCTGCCGTGGTAGACTCTTTCTTATAATGGGAATCTGTGCCAAAATTTTAGGGCGGCTCCCACTCCATTATGATCTTTTGATTCTAGAAGACTACCACGAGCCGGCACACCCTGTCAACTATGAACCCCCGTGCCGGTCAACCCGCCACCAAACTTGACATTAAGATTGACCGGCACACCCCCTCACGGCTCACCCCGCTTAGGGATTTTTTCTGATTGGCTCACAGATGCCGGTGCCAAAGTGGAGGGGGGTACTATCTTTTTCCACCCTGCCGTGGTAGACTCTTTCTTATAATGGGAATCTGTGCCAAAATTTTAGGGCGGCTCCCACTCCATTAT
>NZ_KB235948.1:4052898-4085301 GCF_000332335.1 Kamptonema formosum PCC 10802
AACCGCAAATTTGACATTAACCGGCATCTTCGCCCCACGGCTCAACCCGCTTGTAAGATTTTTTCTAATTTTTCACCGATGCCGGCGCTTTGCTAGTGGGGGGTACTATCTTTTTCCACCCTGCCGTGGTAGACTCTTTCTTATAATGGGAATCCGTGCTGAAATTTTCGGGCCGCCCCCACTCCATTATTAACTTGTCATAACAGCAGAGTACCACGAGCCGGCACACCCCATCAACTCTCTTCCCCGTCAAACCGCAAATTTGACATTAACCGGCATCTTCGCCCCACGGCTCAACCCGCTTGAAGATTTTTTCTAATTTTTTACCGATGCCGGCGCTTTGCGTAGTGGGGGGGTACTATCTTTTTCCACCCTGCCGTGGTAGACTCTTTCTTATAATGGGAATCCGTGCTGAAATTTTCGGGCCGCCCCCACTCCATTATTAACTTGTCATAACAGCAGAGTACCACGAGCCGGCACACCCCATCAACTCTCTTCCCCGTCAAACCGCAAATTTGACATTAACCGGCATCTTCGCCCCACGGCTCAACCCGCTTGAAGATTTTTTCTAATTTTTTACCGATGCCGGCGCTTTGCTAGTGGGGGGGTACTATCTTTTTCCACCCTGCCGTGGTAGACTCTTTCTTATAATGGGAATCCGTGCTGAAATTTTATAGCAGCCCCCACTCCAGTATGAACTTGTGATAAGAGCAGACTACCACGAGCCGGCACACCCTGTCAACTCTTTCCCCCATGCCGGTCAACCTGTTACAAAACTTGACACTGACCGGCAGCAACTGTCCCCTGCAATAGCTCCCGATCTCTTGAGAAATTCTTTACAATCTTTTTCTATGCCACCGCCGCAAAAGTGATGGGGGGTACTATCTTTTTCCACCCTGCCGTGGTATACTCTTCTTATAATGGGAATCCGTGCAAAAATTTTATGGCGGCCCCCACTCCAGTATTAACTTGTGATAAGAGCAGACTACCACGAGCCGGTGCCCCTGTCAACTATCAACCCCCGTGCCGGTGAAACCGCAACCAAACTTGACATTGAGATTGACCGGCACCTCCTATCACGGCTGACTCCGCTTTAGCATTTTTTCTGATTTGCCCATAGATGCCGGTGCCATAGTGGTAGGGGGTACTATCTTTTTCCACCAACCCGTGATAGACTCTTCTTATAATGGGAATCCGTGCCGAAATTTTATGGCGGCCCCCACTCCAGTATTAACTTGTGATAAGAGCAGACTACCACGAGCCGGTACGCCCCGTCAATCCCTTTCCCCCACCCCCTCAAAACGCAACAAAAATTTACAAAATCAGACAGTCAGGATTGGCGGGATCTGAGTCAGCGTATGCCGTCGTGTAGCTGCCAAAGATTTTCAGGGTTTCGGTGTGGGGGGCTAATTCCTGGAGGGCGGATTGCACCGAGGCATCCCGAGCGTCAGCTTCGATGTCAATAAAGAAAACATAGTCGCCGAGGGAGCGCTTGGTGGGCCGAGATTCGATGCGGCTCATGTTAATATTCCGCTGAGCGAACACTTGCAAAGGCTTAACCAAAGCACCAGGAACGTTGGCGGGGACGCTAAAACCGAGTGATGTGTGAGTCCCACCGGAAGAAGGCTGCAAGCTCAGCACCCAGAAGCGGGTGAAATTGTCCGGGTAATCATTAATCGGATGAGCGAGCACCGGCAGCTTGTAGAGTTGGGCCGCCCGCAGCGAGGAGATCGCGCCGGCAGTTTTGTCCTCCTCCAGATGCAGCAGCGCCTCCGTCGTCGAATTTGCCGGAATCAGCTGCACCTGCGGGAGAAATTTTTCCAGCCACCCCTGACACTGCGCCAGCGCTTGCGGGTGCGAATAAACCGTTTGAATCTCCTGCAGCGCGCCAGCTACAGACAGCAAAGCGTGGGAGATCGGCAGCACAACAGCCCGCTGAATTTGCAGCCGGTCGAGCTGCCACAGCGTGTCCAGCGTCACCGGCACACTGCCTTCAATAGAATTTTCCACCGGCACCACCGCCAAGAGCACCTCACCATCCGCCACAGCTCGCAGCGTCTGCCCAATACTCACATAAGGACATAACAAGCATTCCTGCCCAGTTTCCCGAGTCAGCAGCTTGACATAAGCGAGGGCAGCGGCCTCCGCGTTAGTGCCGGTGGGGCCCAAATGGGCGACAGATAGGGTCATGGCGTTCCGTCCAGTAAAGTCTGCGTCTCAACTATTTTTATTACTTTTATCAGATATCAAGTAACATACGGAAAGCCTACAATAGGCTCGAAGTACCTGCAGAGTAAGATTCTAGCCTTTTAGCAGCCACTGCCGGCCTGAAGAGCTTGAAGCATCCCTTCACCTGCCGCAATATACTTTAACATAAGTAAATAATCTTTAACATTTAAGCCGCCCAGCATGGACACCCGGTTTGTTGCCTCACAATCCGTTGAAATTGCCGTCCCCGAGCAACCTGTGCCCATTCAGCACTATCTGCGCCAGCCCAAGCGCCTGGTGTACGCTCTCGTTGACCCCAGTCGGATGGAGCAGCTGAGGGCTGATGTGTTTCGCCTGAAAATGCGCCCGCTGAGCTTTATGATGCTGAGCATTCAACCCACAGTAGACATGAAAGTGTGGGCAGAAGCGGACGGGACAATTAACTTAAAGTCAGTCAGATGTGAGATTCGGGGTGTCGAGTACATCAACCAGCGCTTTGCGCTCAAGCTGATCGGGAAGCTGTATCCCCAGCAGATTGCCGGCCTTACCTATCTCAAAGGCAAAGCCGATTTAGAGGTGAGGGTAGAACTGCCGCCCCCCTTCTGGCTGACGCCGCAACCGATTATGGAAGCCACCGGCAACACCCTGCTCAAGAGCGTGCTGCTCACGGTTAAGCAGAGATTGATGCACCATCTGCTGCAAGACTACTGCCGGTGGGCGTCCGAAGAAAGGGAGGCCCAATCCAGCCAGCCGGTACTCTCCCCGAAGGGACAAATCGTGTGACAAGCTGTTGTTGCGCATTTAATTTTCGCTCTTAATATAAAATATCGCGCTCCCAGGTTAACCCTGGAAGCGCGTCTCCGGAGTATCTGCCTCCTTTATACATAAGCAGATTAAAATATCCAAACCTTGTCAAGTTCGCTCAATCGCCATCCTATCTCTGCCTGAGTCAGCCCAACGCCCAATGCCCCATGCCCCATACCCCATACCCAACCTGATATTATTGGCCGCTCTCGCGACACGGACTGAAAGACAGCCGGTGCTGGGGTGAGCGCCCGTACTTTTGCAGCGCTAGCCGGTGCTTTTGCGTAGCATATCCTTTGTTATTTGTCAAGTCATATTCAGGATATTTCGCAGCTAGCCGAACAATCAGATCGTCGCGCCACACCTTAGCAACAATACTAGCGGAAGCAATCGCAACCGACAGGCTGTCCCCCCGCACCACTGTCTCTTGCGGCACCGGCAAGTCAGGAATCCGCTGGTTGCCGTCAATTAAACACAGTTCCGGCTGAACACTTAGCTTCAGCACCGCCCGTTTCATCGCCAGCAGCGACGCCTGCAAAATATTGAGCCGGTCAATCTCGCGCACAGACGCCACACCGATTTGGCAGTCGAGCGCCACCTCCCGAATCAGCCCGGCCAGCCGGCGGCGCTGAGTGCCGGTCAGCTGCTTGCTGTCCCTCACCCCAGCAGCCGCCAGCTCAGCCTCAGCAACCGGCGGCAGGATAACAGCAGCAGCCACCACCGGCCCAAACAAGCAGCCCCGCCCCACCTCATCCACACCGGCAACCAACCCCTGCCGGTCGGGCGGTGCCGGAGGAACCCAGAGACTGAGCTGTTTAGGGAATTGAGGCGGCAAATTCATACAGAGATTTTAGACCGATTTTGGATTTTACATTTTGGATTTTAGATTTCCCCGCGACCTCAAGGCATTTTCGTCGGGTAAAAAAAATCCTATAGCAGTATGCACTTAGGTTAAAACATTAGACCTTCAGGGGGGGGCGGGACGCCTGCCCTACGTCTATATCCCAGTAGTAATATGGGTTAGGACAATAGGAGCCGGAGTGCGGGGGTGCAAAAGAGGCCGAAATGTACGAACCTAAGTGGCTGCTGCTATATATATAGCCTATCTAAATAATTAGGAAAATTCTCTCTCTTTCCTTTCCTTGACGCTCTTGGCGTCTTGGCGGTTTCTTCAAACAAAAATTTTCACTTTTCAATTCTAACCGCTTTATCTCAACTTGATATTAAAATGCCCCGGCAGAAGTACAAGCATAAAAGCAGATAGCGCAGATATGAGTAATCTCTGCGCCCATCTGCTCAGGCTGCAGTTTTTAATTGTAAATTAACTACGAATCCGCAGCAGAAGACCGGCGGCGGCGGCGGCGAGTCACACCCGCACTGGACTCCGAGTCACTCAGTTCTGAGGCGGGCTCAGCAGCGGTGGCAGGCGAGGGAGACTCGTCAGCGGCGGCGGGTTCAGCCGGCTCGGGTTCAGGCAGCTCCAGCAGAGCCCGCTCGGAGCGGTCGATTTCCGGTTGCTCGTAGCGAGAGGAGAGGGATGCGCTTCGGGAGCCCGCAGCGGTGCGGCGTTCCTGTGCCGGCTCTACAGCCAGAGGCTCGATCCCCACATCTGGATTCGGAGACTGACCGGGCGTCACCACCGAAATAACCGCAGATTTGGGATTTTTCACCTCGCGATTCACCAGCACCAGCGGAGAAATCCCCATCAGTGCGTAGACTTCCTGCTCTTCAGGGGTCATTTCCACCGTAACCACCTCTGGGGGTTCTGGGGCAGCCAGAGCCGTCTCGCGAGTGAAGGCACGAGTCCTTTCAACTCTTTCCGCCCGCAGGGGTGCCGGCATCGCATCGGGCACAGCGGGTTCAGTTTCGGGGATCGCTTCCGGTTTAGGCGTCTTCACCGGCGCGGCGGGAGTGATGCGAGCCGCCGGTAGAGGCGAGACGCCCGCACCTTCCTCCTCAGCAGCGGCGGGGGTTTCAGTCAAGTCAATGCGCCGCCGCCGCCGCCGGCGGCTGTCTGCCCCGCCGCGCTCCTGATAGCTGGGATGGTTGAGCAGGTCCAGTTGAGTCAGCGGGCTCGATTCGTCCATATCCAGCCCATCACTCACCACTTCCGCCAGCTCTGGCATGCGGGGCTCCCTGAGGGCAACAGGTACCAGGCGCTCCACCGGCTCTCCGGGCTGAGTGTCCGCTTCCCCGGGGAGGTGCACCAGGTGCCCTAGCCCCCCACAGGTAGGGCAGCCCCGACCGAAAAGTTCGTAAATATTTTGACCTTGGCGCTTGCGGGTCAGCTCCACCAAACCAAGCTCGGACAGCTGGGCGATCTGAGGTCGAGCTTTGTCCGATTTCAGCGCTTTGTTAAAGTGTTCGAGCACCTGTAGCTGGTCTCGCCGCGAGTCCATATCGATAAAGTCAACAATGATCACCCCGGCAATATTGCGCAGGCGAAGCTGGCGGGCGATTTCAGTAGCCGCCTCGCAGTTCGTCCACAGGACCGTTTCCCTCGCCGTGCTAGAGCGGGTGAAAGAGCCCGAGTTGACATCTATCACCGTCAGCGCTTCCGTCGGCTCAATAATGATATAGCCGCCGGAGGGCAGGTCAACTCTCGGTTTGAGGGCTTCGCGAATCGCCGCGTTGACGCGGAAGTATTCCAAAATCGAGGTGCGCTCGCGGTGGTGGTCTATCAGCACCCCTTGCGGTGCCTTCCCCCCACTCCAGGAGAGCAAGTGCTGCTTCACCCGCTTGATGCCAGTGGGGGAGTCCACCACAATCCGGTTCACGTCCGTACTGTACATGTCCCGCAGGACGCGCTGAATAAAATCGTCGTCCCGATTCAGCAGCGCCGGCGGTCGCGTCGAGTTACCTTCCTGCTGGATACTCTCCCACTGCCGCTGCAAGAACTCCAAATCTTCCAGAATCGCTTCTTCCGCCATCCCTTCCGCCTCAGTGCGCACCAGCAGCCCCATGCCGGCGGGCTTGATCAGGATAGCCAGAGCTCTCAGGCGGTTGCGCTCGCTTTCGCTGCGGATGCGGCGCGACAGGTTGACGCCCCGCCCAAAGGGCATCAGCACCAAATAGCGACCGGGGAGGGTGATGTTGCCGGTCAGCCGCGGCCCTTTGCTTCCTGTGGGCTCCTTCATCACTTGCACCAGGACTTTCTGCTGCGGCACCAGCAGTTCCGTAATCGAGCCGGCGGAGCGCTTCAGCCGCAGCGGGCCCAGGTCAGTGACGTGAATAAACCCATTGCGTTCGCTGTCGCCGATATTGACGAAAGCAGCATCTATTCCCGGCAATACGTTCTCAACAATCCCCAGATATATGTCACCTACCTGGTGCTGCCCCGTGGCGACCACGAGTTCTTGAATTTGATCTTCTGAAAAAACGGCAGCGATCCGGTGCTGCTCTGCGATAATAATTTGCTTTGGCATTCAATTCCCTCAAAACTTAGCTCTGCTAGAGGCTGCCGCGCTGCGGAAAGCCCCTGACTCTAGCTGAAATAGTAAGCTCGTGCTCGAACCCAGACTCCCACACATTCGATCGGGAGCGCCAACACCTCTAAGGACCCTAAAATGGCTTAATACAGTGACAGAGGACTGAGTTAACAATCCGCAGTACGCGGAGTGACTGCTGACCTATAGTTCGCGCCACCTCTGGTGACTGATGGTCCCCTCTGTCACGGGCCAACAAATGTGCGGAAAGTCTTGAAGTAATTCGGCTGCCAGTTGTTTCCAGCATCCAATGCAAGGCTAGCCACGATAGCCGGCACTCCCGGCAACTCTAGCCTGCAACTGCTGCAGCGTGAACGGACGGCAGGTTGTGAATTTCGCTCCAGGCAGCGAACTGTAGAGCAAAACTCTTTCAAGGGTGGGAATTTCCGAGCCGCTCTACAAAACTCTGGACAGCGCCGGACACTGCTGCCCTTTCGTTGCGGCTTGCTTCCCGCAACACCCTCGTCCCATCAACCGCAGCTGATGGTAGGTTTTCGCTCTTGCGTCTGCGTGACTGGCACCGCCCCTACCCAGCGGCTGGACAACACTCCAGATTTACAGATGCGTTACAATCCCTCTCCTCCTCACTCCCACACCCGACGCATTTAAAGGTGCGAACGTGAGAGCGGCTTTTTGTCGGTGCTGGCAGTGACTGCAGTCGGGAAAAAACGGTCAGCTATGACTGATTCTGAGCCATACCCTTCCGATTTCTACAGTAATTGCCGGTTGAATTCGTAGAATTCGCGCTTCGGCTATTGCACTAGCCAACCGCTGATTCTTGAGCGTGCCACTTACATTCAAATGGTCAGTGGCTGTTGGGCGCTTAACCTTATTTTCAAGTGCCTCGTTACCCATTGGCAGCCCCCCATTCCAAGACCTGCAAGCTGCACCGGCGTATTTGGCCAGCAGCGGAGCTTGCTTATTTTTGACGTTCGGTCGGGTTTTTATGGCCCTGTACTCTGGCATGACTGCGAACCGTTAAATGATGTCCGGGTTTCACCGGTTATTGTTGGATGAAATTTCTCCCCTCTCTCCTTAGATTATACGCTCTCTTCTTGACAATTTTGGTTCAATCAGGAAACCGTTCCTGCCCAGTTCCTCAATCCTTTTCGGGATGAAGGCCAAAACAGCCATGCAAATTTTCTTGTTCGTTAGGGATAAAGCCTAACCAGCTGTAACTGCCAACATCCCTATCTTCTGCTCGCGGGCGCTGAGAACTGCTTTTTTCTCACCCCGGGGAGCTTGCTACTGTATCTAAAATGACCTGATACATTTACGCGACATTATTCGAGGTATTCCCGGACAGTGCAACGATAGCACGCTTCACCAGTAAAAGTGATAGAGGCGATATCCCGCAAAGCTTTCAGGAACATCCCAAAAGCACTGTTCCAGTCCCGCTAAGCGTAAATCCGCAGCTGCGGACAGTGGAAAACTTTAGAGCCACCCAAGCGGGTGTGGACATTTGCCGGCTGCTGCATGCAGGTCTTGCTAGTGAATTTTTCGGTGACATCCACAGGGCGTGGTTCCCGTCAATTCAGCCTGATGCTTTAAAGTCATTTTGAACTTTTGAACTGGTAGTGCGCCTACCGAGCATCGCTCTCGCCGTTTTAGACCTGATTTTTCGCACCCCAGGCAACCGTGTCGGAAGTCAAGGGAGGTTGGCAGAAAAATCAAGCGGTAATTGAAGTCGCGATTTCCCTGTTCGGAGCTGACCGGGGCCTTTTTCAATTTCTCAGCTCCGTCTGTATTGTATCACGTTTTGTAGGATTGCGCAAGAAATCCAGGATTAAATTTTACCTCCCTCTTCAAGTTTCTCACCGCTCCCCCTACAGGCTGTGTGCCTTCCCGCTTTCTTGCCGCTGCGCGTGAGGCACTAGAGAGCTGCCGGCGCTCTCGTTACGATTCCGCAGAGCGCGGGGGTGAGAGACGCCTTTTCCTGTTTTTTGGCTGCCGGTCGCACTGCGGGGGTTGCCTAGCCCGTGAGGTTTATTTTAGCAATTATTAGCCCGCAGGGGTAGGCACCGGTAGCTCCCCCTGCTAACATCATTGCCTGCAGCAATTGCCCGCCCCTCACCGGCGGCTCGCCGCACTCTCGCCACTCAGAAATAGCTGGTTGCGGTGGGCGTGCAGCAGCTGAAACTCCTGTCCGGTCACTTGTTCGAGCATGCAGACCAGATGTTCTGGTCGCAGCAGGGTGCCGTCATTGCGGCAACTGCCAGTGTAGCGCAGAACCGCACGCGGAAGTGCTGAGTGGGACTGCTCACTTAACACTGAAGAAGGAACTGGCAGCTCGGATTGAGAGCTTCGATCTTCTCGGCACTCTACTACTTCTAACTCAAACAAGCGCTCGCGCAGATTCACGAGTTTTGTCTGGCCAGATTTAGACGCCAGCTCTGACAAAATGGCCTCACTGCCTGTGATTGCCCGCACCCAGTCTTCCCAAGACGCCTCACCGGCACCGGCTGCTGCAACTGTGATATAATATTCTGCCGTTTCCAACAGCTGGCTAGCGGAGGGAGCTTTCAGGTCAACCTCCTCGACGCTGTAGAGGGGGATTTCAGCCGGCAGGACGCCTGCCAACTTGTCCCGAAAGGTTTCAGCCTCCATGGGTTGCGCCAGCTCGAAGTCGGCAATTTCGCCGCTGCTGGTAGCCCCTAGGGACAGGGCGCTGGCAATTGAAATCCGAGGGCTGGCGTGGAACCCGCCGGTGAAAGCGACCGGCAAGCTGGCCCGCCGCACGGCGCGGTCAAACAGGCGAGCTAAATCCAAATGGCCGATTAGAGCCATGTTACCCAGTTTACCAAACTTCACCCGCATTCGCACTGCCCGGTGTTGATTGGGTTTAAACTGGCCGGCAAATTCCGGAATCGGGGGCGGCTCAACGACCGTATTGTGGCCAAAGTCCGGGGTGCACACCCCGCAGTGAGAGCAGCCATCAAAGGAGCAGTCCGGAACTGTCGCTGCTTCCAGCGCCCTAGCCAGATCCGCTTTCAGCCACTCCCTGTCAATGCCGGTATTGATATGATCCCAAGGCAGGGGCCTGTCAAGGATGTCCCCTGCAGCTCCATCCATAACATTCCACTCACCGCTTTCCACTTGCCGGTATTTCCAACTCAAGCCGGCAGAGGAGATCGCCTCCTCCCAAGCGGCAAAAGCCTTCCCAACACTTTCAAACCAGGAGTCCATACCGGCACCGAGTTCCCACGCCCGGCGCACCACAGCCCCCAGCCGCCGGTCGCCCCGCCCGATGAAATCTTCCATCGCCGAGATCCGCACATCCGTGAAGTTGGCCCTCACCCCCTTGAGCCGGCGAAATTCCGCCCGCAGCATAGCTTGCTTGCGCTCAAACTCAGCGGTGGAAACCGAATGCCACTGGAAGGGCGTGTGAGGTTTCGGCGTGAAGTTAGAGATAGTTATATTAAAATTCAGGCGCTTTCTTCCCGGGGCGCGGCACTCTCCTTGCAGCCAGCGGACGGTTTCAGCAATGCCGAGCGCGTCAGAGTCCGTCTCTCCGGGCAAGCCAATCATAAAGTACAGCTTTACTTTATCCCAGCCCCGATCGAATGCCGTTTTTACCCCGCGAAGCAGTTCTTCATTCGTCAGCCCTTTATTGACGATATCCCGCATCCGCTGGGTGCCCGCTTCTGGGGCGAACGTCAGAGTCCCCTGCCGCGTGCCGCCGATAATGTTGGCAATGTTGTCGTCAAACCTGTCCACGCGCTGGCTGGGCAGGGACAGAGAAATATTCTGGTCTTTGAGACGATTTTTGATTTCCACGCCCACGGAGGGCAGCGCCAGATAGTCGGAACAGCTGAGCGACAGCAGGGAAAATTCATTGTGCCCGGTAGCGAGCATCCCCCGCTCAATGGCGTCCACCACTTTTTCCGGCTCTACATCCCTAGCCGGTCGGGTGAGCATGCCGGGCTGGCAGAACCGGCAGCCCCTGGTGCAGCCGCGCCGTATTTCCACTGTCAGCCGGTCGTGTACGGTTTCCACGTAGGGGACCAGCCCGATGGAGTAGGCCGGCAGCGGTGCCGCCACTCGCCGCAAAATTCGCACCGGCACGTCAGGGCGATTGGGGCGGACGCTGCCGTCCGCTGCGGCGTCATAGAACTGGGGCGCGTATACGCCCGGCACTTGCGCCAGGTCGAGCAGCAATTCTTCTCTGCCCAGTCCTGCTGCCAGCCCTTCTTCGAGCACCAGGCCAATTTCTGGCAGCAGCTCTTCGCCATCTCCGAGGGCGAAAAAGTCGAAGAAGTCGGCATAGGGTTCGGGGTTGGAGGTGGCTGTTTGGCCGCCGGCGAAAATGAGCGGCCATTTTCCCGCCGCCCGCTCTTCCCACGTCAGGGGAATGCCGGCCAGGGAAAGCATTTCCAGGATATTAGTAGCACCCAGTTCGTAGCTGAGACTGAAGCCGAGAATGTCGAAGTCCGTGAGGGGGCGGCGGGATTCCACGGCAAATAGTGGCGTCTGGGTGGCGCGAAGCTTCTCGCCCAGGTCGGGTGCCGGCAAGTAGGCGCGATCGCACAATTGCCGGGGCTGAGCGTTCAAGATGCTGTAGAGGATGATGTGGCCCAGATTAGATGCGCCCACTTCATAGACTTCTGGGTACGTCAGCACCCAACGCACAGCCGCCTCTTTCCAGGGTTTGTGTGCGGCTCCAAGCTCATTCCCCAGGTAACGAGCGGGCTGTAGTATATCTGGTGTTAGTAATTGCTCTAGTGCGACTGCCACAGCTAATACCCACTTCTGACTTCTAGGGGCACACACGGGGGGATTGCCCCTAATCTAGCACCGGCGGGGGGATTGCCCCTACTGGTTTCACCTATTCTTTTAATATACTAGATGTCCTGTCACTTCTTGAACCCCGCCTGGAGCGCTGTCCAAAGTAGCTGGCGAGTGTTTAACGGCCAGCCGGTGGGCCCAACACCGGGCTTGTGCTGAAAACTTTGAATTTTCTGGCGACTTGAGCGAAAAAGGGCTGCGGCTTCCCCCAACAGAAAGGCAACGTGCAAATTTCCGCTCCCTTTGGGCCAGCCCACAGCTGGGCCCTCTGGGCGTGTGCCGTCATGGGGCGCTACCCCAAAGCGGTGTCAAGCTCCTGCGCCACGGCGGCCCTGCTGTCAAAAATCTCAAACACTCTGTCGAGCCCGGTGAGTTCAAAGATAATCCGGATTGAGGGTGAAACGCAGCAAAGGCTTAAGCGTCTGTTTAAACGCTGTGCTAAACTCAAGGCTGATACCAGCGCAATCAGCCCCGCACTGTCGAGGGACTCCACTTGCTCCATGTCAACCAGCAATACCGCACTGTCCTCGGACGCCACCGCTCGCAGCAGCCCGGCTTGCAGTTCCTGTGCGTTTGAGGCGTTGATGTGGCCTTTGGGCTGCAGGACAGTCAGTTTAGGACGGGCGAGAAGGCTGTGCATAATTTGCTCCTCTTGACGGGTGGGAGAACGAAAACTACCTCAGATGTATTGACGATAGCCCCAGAATGTGGGGACGACCACCCCTCCGGCCTTAGCTTTGCTGAATCTTTGTCTGAGCCTGGGTTATATTAAAGTTTTCATTAAGATTTTCTAAAGAAAAGTATCAAAACATACAGCCCACCGGCAGAATTCAAACAGAGTCCCGCCGGTGGGCTTGTGGTGCCGGCGCTGCCGGCGGGACAGCCCCTGCCGGCCTTGCGCCAGCCAGTCAGGGAGAGGGTGCGTGCGCCAGAGCCTCAGATAATTTTCAGCTCCAGATTGACATCAAGTCTCTGGTCTGCTGGCAGGCACAGCCGTCCTGTGATTTAGATCATTATTCATTAGAGTCCTGCATCACTTTTTTGTTGGGATATCTAATGGAGAATGGTGATTGTATGAAAAGATGCTTACATACCATCAAAGACACTGCCATGATTCGTCAACTTGTGGAAAAAGCCCTTTATATCAAGCAATTGACGCCCGATATCGAAAATGAAATCAATTACGAGCTGACCAGACTCGGGTACATTTCTGACGTTGATTACGAGGCCCTGGAATTGCTGATGGCCGAGATGGATGCCGGTCGGATTGAATTAGTGCCCAGTCGCTAGTGCTCGGGAGCTGCTGCGCTGTGAGGCAGTTTTGGGACATCTGTCCCCCAGGAGATCCGCTTGATATCTTCTCTTGAATTGCGCCGGTTTTGTAACGTTTGCGCTCCGAGGCGTTGGGCCTCGGGCATTGGGGAAGGCGAGCGTTCGGGCACGCTGCTCCTGTGGAGCCGCTAGCTGCTGACACACTGGGCCTCAGGCATTTGGCATGGGCAATTCTGGCCAGGGTGCGCCAGTCTTCGGGCCTCCGTCACGCAATCACGGTGCCACCAGACTCGATCGGATTCCGCTGGAATTATTGGCCAACCCGCTACCAGGGTGCGGGTGCTTTCTCTACGGCCTCAGTCGCTCACTCATGCCAGGGTGCTTTTGCATCTGCCATCAGTGCTGCTGCTCGTCGTCGTCGGGTGCGTCACGACTTCGATAAAATCGACCCGGAGACGAGCGGGAATTCTTCACACCGGCTCGCGGGTGAGAGAGCCCAATTAGCGGTAAACTGTGTAATGGTTTTTACAATTATCCCGCTTCTCGCGCTTCAGCCCCCATGCAGTTGGCCCAACGCTTAGACAAAATTCCCCCATACCTGTTCGCTGAACTTAACCGCAAAGGCAACGAACTCGCCGCCAAAGGGATTGACATCATTCACATGGGCGTGGGGGACCCAGACAGGCCCACTCCCGCTAGCATTCTGCAGGCAATGCATGAGGCGATTGACGATCCCTCCACCCACAACTACCCCCCCTACCAGGGAACGCAAGCCTTCCGCGAAGCTGCTGCGGCGTGGATGGAGCGCCGGTTTGGCGTAACGGGTTTGAACCCCAATACAGAAATTGTTTCTTCCATTGGCTCAAAAGAAGCCATCCACAATACTTTCCTGGCTTTTGTAGACCCGGGGGACCTGACCGTGATTCCTGACCCAGGCTATCCCGTCTACCGCACTTCGACGATTTTTGCCGGCGGCGAACCCCACACTGTGCCCCTGCTCCCTGAAAACGGGTTTTTGCCGGATCTGGACGCCATTCCCGAACAAGTGGCCACAAAAGCCAAGTTGCTGTGGGTCAACTATCCCAACAACCCCACCGGCGCTGTAGCCACTCTGGAAGATTTCGAGAAAATGGTTGCATTTTGCCGCAAATATGATATAATGCTCTGCCACGATAACGCTTACTCGGAAATGGCCTATGACGGTTACAAGCCGCCAAGCGCACTCCAGGTTCCGGGGGCAAAGGATGTGGCGATTGAGTTTCACAGCCTGTCTAAGTCCTACAATATGACCGGCTGGCGGATCGGTTTTGTCGCCGGCAATGCCATCGGGATTAAGGGACTCGGACAAGTCAAAACGAATGTGGATTCCGGGGCATTTAAAGCAATTCAGCAAGCTGCGCTTGCTGCCTTTAATACCTCCCCGGAAGACCTGCAAGGGCTGATGTCCGTTTACCAAAAACGCCGGGACATTACTGTTGAAGGATTGCAATCTCTGGGCTGGAAAATTCAGCCGCCTAAGGCAACTCTCTACGTGTGGGTGCCGGTGCCCAAGGGCTATACTTCCACTGAATTTGTCACCCTCCTGCTAGACAAATGCGGTATAATTGTTCCCCCAGGCAATGGCTACGGCGCAGGCGGTGAGGGCTTTTTCCGCATTGCTCTGACTGTGCCCGACGAGCGGATGCGCGAAGGAATTCAGCGGATGAAGGATGCCGGCATTCGGTACGCCTGAGCTTTTTTGGATTTTTAACGAGGGAGAATCTAAAATCTAAAATCTAAAATCTAAAATCATTTGGGTGGGCGGTGCAGACTTGCTGGATAAAATTTCTCAGCTGCCGGTGGGCAATAATTGGGGCGTCCGCCGGCTGGTTTTTTGTTTCTGCTTGCAGCTGAGCGAGCAGGGGAATAATTTCTGTATCGAGAGCGGGGCGAAATAAGCTCACAGGCAAGAGTATATCCGCCCCTTGGCGCAAGTCGTACAGGACCGGGGGTTCTGGGGAGAGCGAACCGGCATCGGGACTGGTGCCGGCGGGCCACACTGCAAGCGCCAGCGGACGCCCCCAGCACATTTGGCGCACTCTGACAATATCTATGACTTCTGCGTACAGGACGCTGTGCTGGTGTTCCAGGGCAATAATCTGGCTGTGTTGAAATGTGGGCCGGCTAGTCGGTGCTGCCTTCATGAGCGCAATGTAAAGATTTTGGGCTTTTTCTCATTGTAGGGGCCGGCTGTTGCGGCCAGCGCGTTCCCCTGACAGGGGGTTAGGGAAATCCCCCCGCTGCGGTTCCATGAGGCGGGTTGGGGGGAATCGGGTGCCGGCACCGCAAGATATAGCAATAAACAGTGAGTTTAGGACCTGGGCATTGCGGCGGGAGTTGGGCACTGGCATCATCGCATCATCGCATCATCGCATCATCGCATTATCGCATCATCGTATCATCGCATCATCGCATTATCGTATTGAGCATCATCGCATCATCGTATTATCGTATTGAGCATGTATCTGAGAGTCTTCCTCATGCGCCATACGCCATACGCCATGCGCCATGCCATTAATGTCCTAATCTAAGTGAATACTGCTATACTCCAGCGGCGATGATTGCCGAGCCTGCTTTTTTGCATGGAGAGCACCGGCAGCTACACGGAAAAGCACTGTTTGCTTAATTTGAAAACCGATAAATTCCCGCCTCCGCCTTCCTGGAGTCAGCCCTGATTCCAGACTTGTTTGGGTCAGTCTTTCTGGCCAGAGTTCTGACTTGAAAAGGTTTGTAGTAGGGCTAAAGCCCTACCGGCGGGTCTTCCGCCCTTGCAAGTTGTCTTATGTGGCGGTGTGCGCCGCAAGATAAGCGACTGCCCCCGACTTCTGTCACCCCTGCTCTCTTAATGGTATCATCATAAAATAAACTGGCAGATAAACGAGCTATGCAACACATAGATATCGCTGAAGCGACCCCGCAGTTGAGTTCATTACTGGCCCTGGCAATCGGAGGCGAAGAAATTGTGATTACAAAAGATGACAGGCCGGTTGTCAAACTGCTGCCGGTGCCCCTAGTCAAGCGCCCCCGCCAGCCAGGGAGCGCTAAAAATATGATAACATTGTCTGGCGACTTTGACAAACCTATAGAAGATTTTGAGGACTATCTGTAATGAGACTGCTGCTGGACACTCATACTTTTCTTTGGTACATCAGCGACAGCCCGCACGTCAGTGAGAGCGCGCGGGAGCATATTGACAATGAGCACAACCAAATTCTGCTCAGTGCGGCGAGTGTCTGGGAAATGGCGATTAAGCACAGTCAGGGCAAGCTGAATTTAACGATGTCTTTTGAAGTGTTTGTGTTGCTGCAACTGAGGATGAACGATTTCAGGCAGCTGGAGATCCAAAAACGCCATATTGATGCTGTGGCAACTCTGCCTTTCCACCATCGAGATCCGTTCGACCGGCTCCTGGTTTCCCAGGCGATGGTTGAGCGCATACCGATCCTGAGTGCGAATTCCGCCTTGGATGCCTATCCGATTCAGCGGGTGTGGTAAGGGCGAGGGGCTGGGAAAGTATTGCTGGGGTTTATAGTGGGGGGTGTCTGTCATGCCGGTCAGGGGTGAAGCCTGCTTCCAACACCAAATTCGTCTAGAATAGTGTCGGGAGCGGTTACCTTTTGCTTCGAGAGAGAGTTTTTTATGAATTTAACGGTAAAAGACCTAGAGAGGCTACAAAGCAAGCTCCAAGAGGAGGGACTCGATTACCAATTGGAACTGGTGGGCGGTAAAATTATGGTTATGGGGCTTGATGATGTGAGAGCTAGCGAAGTGGGCGCTCGATTAATTGCGTTTCTCAATATCTGGATAATGCCCCGGAAATTGGGGCGAGTCACAGGGGCGGCGGCGGGATTTCTTTTGCCCAACGAAACGGCTGACTTACGCACTTCTGATGTCTCGTTTGTCAGGGCAGAACGTCTGAAGCGCAGCCCCCGGACTTTTGCGGAATTGGTTCCAGATTTAATCGCAGAAATAAAATCCAATACGGACAGGCACGAGGCGCTGCGAGAGAAAATTCAATCGTTTCTAGAACTGGGAACCCAAGTGGGGATACTAATTGACCCGGACAGGGAAACGGTGACTGTCTGTCGCCCTGCGGGGGAGCCGGTGGTGCTGAGCAATAATGACATTTTGACGATTCCGGAGTTATTGCCCGGGTGGGAGCTGCCGGTCTCTCAATTGTGGCCTCCTGAATTTGAATAGGGCAATTGATATCTATTAGGGATTAGGGATTTGGGATTTCCCCCCCCGAATTCAAGAAGGTTTCGTCGTGCGGTTAAAATACTATAGCAGTCCTAAATTATAGCAGCAGTCATATTGGTTAGGGCACGGAGGGAACGCCTGCCCAACGTCGAGATATCGTAGGATAGGCGATCATTCCGACGAGCGTGTCTGAACTTAAGTGAATATTGCTAGATTTGCGCAACCGCTGGGGGACGATAACCCCAGTTTCTTTAAGAAACCGGGGGTCTAAAATTTATACGAAGGTTATTGACGCGCTATATCTCTCTCAACTTAGTAAGCGTTTAGGCTTGTAATCTTCCTATCTGCCCAAAGGAGGCAGAGGCTCCAAGAAGGCGTTCCCAGGCTCCGCCTGGAAGGGATAGAGATGTAAGCGTGCGATCGCGTCTCTGGGCCCAAGCTTATTAGAGAACGGGTCGGGGGATCTGCGGGGAAGGCTACACAAACATAGTCGCGCGGCACTGTAGGGGAATGCCGCGCGGCATAGGGCTTCCCGCAGGGGAACCCGCAAGGCAGGGGTTTCAACAAAGCAGCACATCTGATACAGATGGGAGCATCCCGACGTAGGACCGGCCAGAACGCCTGTCCCATCCCCCCGCCCTCACCCCACCGCGCCACCCGGGAGCCGGCAATTTGCGCATCCCCCTACTTGACATTTATGTTTTCTTGTGCTATGTGTAGGGATTCACAAACCCGGTTTCTTGAAGAAACCGGGTTTCTAGCCCCTCACTCTTCCAGAAACCGGCTTTCTGAGCGCTGGCGCTCCCAGCAAAAGGGTGTGTCCCCCAGCTGCCGGTGCGGAGCCGCCCCGCTCCCTCACCCCCTCCCCCTCACCGCAAATGTACGGTTATCCGAAAAACAGGGGGAGTTGACGAATGGGACGTTATAGGAGAATCTTATCAATATAAGGGAAACAATTGTAAATAACTGAATAGAGGGGATAAAAGCAGTGTCAGTCGAAACCGTTGAGAAGCGTTCAACAGTTCGCAAACTCGCACCGCGCTATCGCGTCTTGCTCCACAACGACGACTTCAACTCTATGGAGTACGTGGTGAAGACTCTGATGAAAACCGTGCCGGGGCTGACTCAGCCTCAAGCTGTCAGCATTATGATGGAAGCCCACACCAACGGGATGGCCTTAGTGATTACCTGCGCTCTTGAGCACGCCGAATTTTACTGCGAAACGTTGAAAAACCACGGACTCACCAGCACGATCGAGCCTGATGAGTAATCATAACGCCTGATGCTCTCTCGTTCCCAGCCACCGCCTGGGAAGTTTGTAGTTGGGCTTTAGCCCAAAGTTTGTAGTTGGGCTTTAGCCCAAAGTTTGTAGTTGGGCTTTAGCCCAAAGTTTGTAGTTGGGCTTTAGCCCAACCAGATCGCCTGCTGCCGGCCAATTGCAATCCAAAATTTGATATACCGAATTGAAACTCAACCCCATCCAAATAGCAGGCTACCCAGCACCGGCACGACTGGCAATCTTTGTCCTGGCATTGCTCTGCCTCTGGGTGCCTTTTGCCGCTCCACTTTACGCCCTCGTCAGCGATAGCAACCTGGTTAGTATCCTGACTATGGTGATTTTATACGGGGAATTTATCTTCCTCGTGCGGTGGTGGGGACGTCAGGTTTACCGGCAGCCTCACCTGCTGCGCAGCTATGGCTTGCAACCCACAGGTCAGAATGCCCGAGAACTCCTCCAGGGTTTAGCAACCGGCTTTTTCAGCCTTCTCGCCATATTTGCCCTGCAAGGAATGCTGGGCTGGCTTGTCTGGAAAACCCCAGATATTTCTCTCCCCAAAATCATCCTCGAAGGCTTAATCGTCTCTCTCGGCGTCGGTTTTGCCGAAGAGTTGCTATTTCGCGGCTGGCTGCTAGACGAGTTGCAGCGGGATTGCACTCCCACCGCGTCACTCTGGGCGGACGCCACGATATTTGCCCTCCTGCATTTTATCAAACCGGCAGCAGTCATGCTCCGCACTCTGCCAATATTTCCCAGTTTGCTGGTGCTGGGTTTGGCACTGGTTTGGGCAAAACGCTCCTGCTGCGGACGCCTCGGACTGCCGGCGGGACTCCATGCCGGCCTCGTCTGGGGCTATTATATCATCAACGTCGGGCAGCTTGTGCGATCTTCTGGCAAAGTTCCGGAATGGGTGACAGGCATTGACCGCAACCCGCTTGCCGGTATTGCCGGTTTGCTATTCCTCGGCGCTCTCGCCTTCTTTATGTGGGGAGGTTCTCGGAATTTTAAACGGCAGATGGACGCAGGTGAACGCAAATAAAATGTTAGGCTAATTATGTTGCATCTGGTCGAAAGGAGGCAGAGCCTCCAGCGCTGGGTTCCCAGGCGGAGCCTGGGAACGAGGTTAACCTCTTTCTCCCCCTCGCCGCGTGCGGGGAGGGGGTAGGGGGGTGGGGTTCTTTCCTCAATATGCAACACCGGCGCGAAACTTCAAACCGGCTGAGGGACAGAAGTGCCCGCCAGACAGGCACCTGCAATATTCACCCCCTCCAAATTCGCGCCTTCTAGCTCAGCGCAGAGCAGGTTGGCACCGGTCAAATTCGCACCGGCAAGATTTGCGCCCCGCAAGTCCGCCTCTTCCAAATTCGCCTCACTGAGGAGCGCCCCTTGCAAATCGGCTCGCGTCAAGTCAGCGCCGGTGAGATTCGCGCCGGTGAGGTTAGCGCCCCGCAAGTCCGCACCCCGGAAATCGGCACCCTGCAAGTTGACATTCATCAGGTTCGCCCCGCTCAAAAAAGCGCCGGCGAATGACGCCATGTTCAGCCTCGCCGCCATCAAATTCGCCCCCCGCAAATTCGCCCCCCGCAAGTCAGCCCCTGTCAAGTCCGCTTGCATCAAATTTGCTCCCAGCAAGTTCGCCCGCAAGTCCGCCTCTACGAACTGCGCGCTCAGCAAATTCGCTCCGTCAAGACGAGCTCTTTCCAGATTCGACCGGCAGAAATTCGCCCCCACGAGACTGGCACCGGCAAAATTAACTCCCTTGAGTGTTAAACCTGACAAATCTTCGTCTTCTAGATTTGCTCCGGCTAATTGCTTTAGTTTTCCTGAGCGAATTTCTTCCAGGTTCATGCTGCTTCCCAGTATTGTTCTATAAATTTTGTAACCGCCTATACGCTCTTGAAAGCCCAGTTGATAAGGCTAACTTTTCAACCGGATGTGGTGTAAGTGCTGCTGCTGCCCGTTTTGGTTTCGCTATCTGTGGGGAAGTCTAGCAGCCACATGGCACCTGTGACTTTGGGTGAAGTCACCGGCAAGCTCAGCCCCTGCTGCAGCCCCATCACCAAAAGGGCTAGGGTGTCTGCCAGTTTGGGGTCCCAGCGCGAGCCGGCAGCCGCCTGGCACTCCGCGAGGGCTTGCGCGGCGCAAACAGCCGGATTTTCGAGCGTGCCGGCGCTGCGGTAGCCAGCCGCTCGCTGCTGGAAGTCTGCGGCTAGCCCCAATATTCTGGATTCTAGGGGAATTTCCTCACCGGCAAGACCGGCAGGCTGTCCGCGTCCGTCCCACCATTCCGTTTGATGAGTTAATATGTGTGCCACGGCTCGCAGTTGGGGCATGCGGCGCAGCACCTGCACTTCTGGCACGAGGGGGCAGCTGGGGGCTTCTGCTGCGTGGTGGGAGGAGGTGGCCAAAACGCTCTGTACGCCGTGCCAGGGTTCGAGCCGGTGCAGCAAGCCGGCAAGGCGCAGCCGCTTCATTTGCCAAGCCGGCAAATCCAGCAGCTGTCCGATCATTTCTGCCAGCGCCACTACTTCTGCCGCCGCCATCGGGTTGGTGGCGTCTGCCATATCCATCCGCTGTGCCATGCGCAAATACGCCTGAATTTCGTTGGAAACCAAGTTGCGCTCCAGGGCTTGCGGGTGGGAGGATTCAGGAGTCTCCTGTTCGCCCCGCTCTAAATCGTGCTCGTTCGCCTGCAGGTAGTCTACCACACGGCAGACGATTTCGCCCAAGTCGTCGCGCCGGGAGGCACTCGCCTCAGCGGTTAGGGCTTCGACTTGAGCGGTTAGGGTTTGCTGGAGTTCGGGGCTGTATTTGCCGATATGGGCGATAGCTAACTCTACCGTCTCTCTGACGAGTTCCGGCTCAAATGTCCACAGCCCGTAGAATTTGCGCTCCAAATCGTCTGGCGGGGGACCTGCCGGTCCGTAAGAAGCCGGTTCGAGTTCTTGACAGAGTACCATCGCCGTGTAGGTTGGCGACAAAATCATCAAGTGCCACTCTTGCGCCACTGGATCTGTAGCGTCTAAACTCACTAAGTCCACATTCGGCAGCTGGCTGGTGGGGTGCTCTCGCCAGCTGGTATCCGGCGCTGCCATAATCACCACTTGCCGAGCCTTCTGTGCCAGTTCGCCGTAGCGCTCGGCTTCTTGCAAGTACCATTTGCCTTGCTGGAAGGCGGCGATCGCGATTGGCGAACTGCTCGATGTCAGGATGCAGTCCTCCAGGGCGTGGCACAGGGAAACCAAGGTGTTTTTGTAGTACACCCCAAATCTTATAGGTCTTTTGCCGGTGCGGTGAGCGGCTTGCAGCTGCTGGAGAATAGAGCCTTTTAACATTTATTTACATCAAATGAGAGGCTTTTATCGATCAAAGTATGGCAGAAGTTGGCCTGCTTTTGTTGCCGGTCTGAGGGCGAAATGCTGGGGCTGGGGGGTGGGGTGCGCGCGCGGGGGGGCGCGCACCTTAGGTTTAGCCCGCTGCCACCGGCACTTTTTCCCTCTCCCTCACTTCCAGCGGCGCACTCAGGGCTTCTTCCAAATCAGCACACCCCAGCCTTTCTTCGAGAATCCTCATCACTTCGCGCCCGAAATCGCCCGGATTGCGACGCCAAGCTTCCAGGCACACCTCCCCGAAAAACGAGCCGAGCGGTTCTGGATTCCACAGCAGCTTCCTTGCCGTCCAAGGCATCAAGCTCATCGGGTCGTAACCGGGCTTGAGAATCTCCTTCTTAAATGCATACTCTTCCAAGTGGGTGTGCGGCTGCAAGCCGATGAAGAAAATTGCCGGCTCGACTTTATCCTCGCCAAAAATCCGCTCTAGCTCCCGGTGGTAAGCAACCGTCTGGCGGATGGTGTCATAGGTTTCGTCTATCACATTAAACGAGTAATTCACAGAAACCAAGTCGCTGAAACCGGCAGCCTTCAAGTCGCGGCAGTTTTCCAGCACCGTGCGCAGGTTGTAGCCCATGCGCATCTTGCGAACCAGTTCCTGCGAGCCGCTGGTGATCCCGATTTCAAAGTAATTCATGCCGGTTCTCACCATCAAGTCGCACAGCTGGGGCGTCAAGTTGTCCGCTCGGATGTACGCCGCCCACTTAATATCCGCCATGCCGGCATCGACGATTTTCTGCAGCAGCTCTACCGCATCGTCAATAAACTTGCGAGCCGGGATAAACTGCGCGTCGGTAAACCAGAAGTTGCGGGCACCCCGATCGTAGAGCTGGCGCATCTCCGCCACGACTTCATCCGCTGGGTTGATCCGCACCTGCTTTCCTTCAATCACCGTATAGACACAGTAGCAGCAGTTGTGCGGACAGCCGCGCTTGGTTTGCACGCCGATATAGAAGTCCCTGTCTTCCAGGTAATACTGAAATTCCGGCCAGATGCTTTCTATATAATCATAGTTGCAGGCTGTTTTCTCTATTGGGGTGGGGCGCTCGTGTATCATCCGCTCGCGGGGCGAAGTCTCTCCCGCCACATAGCAGCGCTCGCCGCTGAAATCCTCACCCCGCAGCAGTTTTTCCAGCAGCGCCTCGCCTTCGCCAACCGATATGACTGTCCCCGCCGGCAGGCTGCGCCCCAGCTGCTCGTAGAACACGCTGACCGCACCGCCGCCCACCACTGCGCGGGCGCGGGGATCGTATTTTTGCGCGCGTTTCAGCCCCCGCTTGATTAACCCCTGGTTGCGCCACAGTTCGGTGTAGTACGCCGTCGTCACGCGCAGCCCCCCCAGAGCGCCCCGCAGCTTGACCAGCGGGTTCTTAGCGTAGTAGAACTCAAAGGCGTTCTGCAGGGGATTTCCGCCTCGCCCTCCCACCGGCGCATAGATTTGAATGTCTCGCCAGGAAAATACCAGCAGTGTGGGCTGGAACTCGTCTACGCAAGCGTCCAGAGCGCTGGTGAAGTCCAGCGGCGGTACTGTCCCCAAGTCAAAGATGCGCTGCTCTACGCCTGGAAACTGCTTGTGGACGTGATCTGCCAGGTAGACAGCCCCGATCGGGAAGATGGGATTGCACGGGAGGCGAACGTAGAGGATGCGATCTTCCATACCAGTTGAGGGGTTACGGATTTCTGAAAGGTCTTTTCATATAACTTTACAATATCACTGCGGCTGTCTGGCGGGATCTGCGGGCGCTCCCCGGCGGGGTGAGCGGGCAGGGCAGCGGGGCAGCGGCAGCGCCTCTCGCTAGCTCATAGCATAGTGTTCGCTTTATGTCAACACCTCAAAAGATAGAATATAAGCGCGCTCTCTCCCTAAAAAAAAGATGGGGAATATCTGTTAGTTGGTAGTCAGGTTTACAACACGCGGGGATCGCAGAGTGTTAACCTTTGTATAGAAGTCGTTTGGTGCTAAGCTCCTCAGTCCCATGGTTCAAATTCTCGATCCCATACCTGCTGGCTACTCTGGCCAAATCCTCTGCTGCTACGTCAACGCCACGAGCAAAATCCAGATTGCTCGGATCACGAATATTCCCAATTGGTACTTTGAGCGGGTTGTCTTTCCCGGACAGCGCCTGGTGTTTGAAGCTTTCCCAGAAGCCCTGCTGGAAATTCATACAGGTATGATGGCTAGCGCCATTCTGTCGGATAAAATTCCCTGCCAGCGCCTGAGGATCAGTGAGGGGAACGACGCCACCGCTGAACCTGCCGGCGATCTCAAACAAGATCGCATCAATGTTAAACCGGAAACCGCTGCAGCTTCTAAAAGTCGCACCCCGAGACCTCTGGCGGCAGCTGCTTTAACCTCTGTGGATTAGAATCAAAATTTGAGATCATGGGGGGTTGCTGAAGCCAGCAATCCCATTTAGCTATCATTCAGGGGCTTCTCAACAGATGGGTGAACTGCGTTGAATCTCCCTTCCTTCCTCTGGTTGTGGAAAACAGCGGCTTGGGCGATGGGGCTCTCCCTGGTGGCCTACCTGCTGCTGGCCATAACCGGCCTTTACATATTTCAGTCGCGCCAGCACAGACGCCCTGCGTCCCGCAGGCTGGCTGACGCCCATTTGATCGCCGGCGGCGCTATGCTGGGCATGGTGTTGCTGCTGCTGGCAATTGGCATTGCCGGCACCCTGGGCCACTACGGCACCCTGGGCCATTCAGAACACCTGGCTGCCGGTTTGACTGCCGTGGGTTTAGTCTCCCTCTCCGCCTGGAGCGCCCTGCAAATTAGCCCCCAGCGCCCTTGGGCCCGCACCGTGCACCTGAGCGCCAATGCGGCACTTTTTGCCGGATTTGCCTGGGTGTCGTGGACCGGCTGGCTCGTCGTCCAAAAATATCTGCCATAACATTCTGCGCAGCAGGGACTGATTTATAAAGAAAAAGTCAGGAGTCCTGACTGCAAATTTATCAATCGCCAATTAACAATGAGCAATGACCTGCAAGAGCCGGCAACATTCCGCATTTCTCCCTTAATCCGGCTCACCCTGCTCAGCCTGTATGTAGCGCTCACCGTTCCCTTGCCTTTCCTGTCTGGGATCGCCGGTGCGCCGGTGCCGCCGGCACTCCTGTGGGCCGGTTTGGCGCTAGGAGGGTTGGCGCTCTATGGTGCCCTGAGCGAAAGAGTTATTATAGACGGAGAAGGAATTCATGTCAACTATCCAGCATGGGTTCCCCGTTTCTTTCGCAGGGGGTGGTCACTGCCCTGGTCAGAAGTGCGCGCCCTCAAACCCCGCAGCACCGGCCAAGGGGGGCTTGTTTACTACTTTCTCAGCGCGTCAGGCAAAGGCTACCTGCTGCCGATGCGAGTGGTGGGGTTTGCCAAGCTAGTCCGGCTGGTGGAAGCCAGAACCGGCATTGACACGACGGATGTCCGCCCCCTGGCGCAACCGTGGATGTACTTAATTTTGCTGGGATTTACCGTGCTGCTGCTCGTGGTTGATGCCTGGACAATTTCCACTGCCCTCACTCAGGGGAATTTGGTTTAATTATGAACCGCCATAGACGCCAAGGACGCCAAGAAGAAAGATTTCCTTGGCCCTCTTGGCGTCTTGGCGGTTTATTTTAAATGGCGCACCGGCAGCTCAATGACAAACTCCGTCCCCTCGCCGGGTGCGGAAAAGCAGGCTAAATTGCCTTTGTGTTTGTCCACCACAATTTGAAAGCTGATGCTCAACCCCAAGCCGGTGCCAGATCCGATAGGTTTTGTGGTGAAGAAAGGGTCAAAGATGCGCATTTTAATTGCATCGGGAATGCCTGGACCGCTATCGGAAATTCGGACAGCGGCACGCTCGCCATCGAGAAGTTCTGTGCGAATCAGGATCGCAGGCTGCTGAGAGTGTGTCTGGTGCCCTTCTTCCAAAGCGTCAATTGCATTTGCTAAAATATTCATAAACACCTGGTTTAGCTGACCGGCATAGCACTCCACCTCAGGGAGCTGGGTGTACTCTTTGAGGACCCGAATTTCGGGACGCTTAGATGTTGCCTTCAGCCGGTGCTGCAAAATGAGCAGGGTGCTGTCGATGCCGGTGTGAATGTCAACCGCTTTCATCTCCGCTTCATCCAGGCGGGAGAAGTTGCGCAAGCTGAGGACTATTTCGCGGATGCGGTTCGCCCCCTCTTTCATGGAGTTGAGCAGTTTGAGGAAGTCGGCTTTTAAGAACTCCAGGTCGATCGCGCCCAGCTCCTCTTGGATTTCCGGTGCCGGTTCGGGATAGTATTTTCGGTAGAGGTCCACGAGGCGAAGCAAGTCAGAGGTGTAGTCAGTGGCGTACTTGACATTGCCGTAGATAAAGCTTGTGGGGTTGTTTATTTCGTGGGCGACACCGGCAACCATTTGTCCGAGAGCGACCATTTTTTCATTTTGAATCAGTTGAGTTTGGGTGGAGCGCAAGTCGCGCAGGGCGGCTTCCAGCTGCGTGGCTTTCTCTCGCTCTCGCGCTTCGCTTTTCCGCAGGGCTTCTTCAGCCAGCCGGCGCTCAGCGATTTCTGTTTGGGCTTGTTGAAAGAGCGTGGATTGCCCAATAGCGATGGCGAGCTGCACCGCCAGCTGTCTGAGCGACTCTATCTCGTAAGAGCGCCAGTGTCTCGCCCCGCTGCACTGGTGGGCGATGAGCAGCCCCCACAGCCGATTTTGGGTTTGGGATTTGGGATTTGGGGCTGAATCGCCTGACTCCGAACTGCTTTTGAGGATGGGAACGACCAAATTGGCTTTGACCTGCAGCCGGCTCAGCAACTCAAGGTGGCACTCATTAAGACCGGCACTGTAAATATCATCGATTGCGCGAAACCGGCCTTTCTGGTAAAGTGGAACGTAAGTGCCGGCAAAGCACCGGTCTTGGATGTCAACTCCCAGAGTGGAGAGCCAGCCCTCGCCCACTGACTCGACGGTTACCGCACCGCTCCAGTCAGGATTGAACCGGTAAATGACTGTCCGGTCAGTTTGCAAAAATTGCCGCACTTCCCCCACAGCCGCTGTCAGGATTTCATCCAGGTTGAGGGAGGAGCGAATCCGCTCTTGCATGGCGAGCGCCAGGCGCTCCCGCTTGATTTGCAGCCGCAGCGTTTCCTCAACTTGCCTGCGCTGGGTGATGTCTTTGTGGGTTCCCGTCATCCGCACCGGCAATCCCAATTCATCCCGCTCGAAAACTTTGCCGTGAGACAAAAGCCACTTCCACTCGCCGGCTTTACTTTTCATGCGGAATTCGGCTTCAAAGACGCCGCTGCGCCCTTCCAGACAGTCGCTGAGCATTTGCATCACCTTTGGCAAATCCTGCAGGTGTATCAGCCGCTCGAAGGACTGATAGCTGTTCTCAATTTCTCCCTCCTCGTAGCCTAGCATTTTTTTCCACTGCGGGTCGAAATAGGTGGCTCCCGTGCTAATATTCCAGTCCCACAGCCCTAGGGCACTGCCTTCGATGGCCATCTGCAATCGCTCTTCGCTTTTGAGCAGCGCTTCTGCGGCTCGTTTGCGCTCAATCCCCAGCGCCACCTGGTCTGCAACCGAGCCCAGAAAGTCGCAGGTATTTTCGCTCAGGGGGTGTTTGGCGAATATGGCCATCACGCCGGCGAGCCTGCCTTCCACAACCAGGGGGTAGCCGGCGAAAGCCACCATCCCCTCTCGCCGCGCCCAGTCCCAGGTGCTAGCGCGAGGGTCGTTTTGCAGGTCATTGGTCAGGTAAGGGGTGCGGTTGGCGGCAATTAAATCAATTTTAATGGTGCCTGCGGGTATTTTAGCCTGAGCGCCGCCGGTGTGCGCGGATATGCCGGCACTGGCTTGCAATTCCAAGACGCTTCCGTCCGGACTGAGGGTCCAGATGCGCGCGAAAGCCGCATCCAGGTGATCGACGAGCGCCTCGCCGCACCGGCGCAGCATCTCGGGCAAATCGCCCCCCTGAGTTAGGGCTGTGCCTATATCATAGCGGAGAGCGGACTGTCGCGCTCTTTCAGCTAGCGTTTCTGCGGCTTGTTTGCTTTCGGTGATCTCAGCTGCGGTGCCGAGAATTTGCTGGACTCTGCCATCCGGGCTTCTGGCGAACACCGTTTCGCGGCTGTGAAGCCAGATCCACTCGCCGGCGGCGTTTCTCATCCGGTACTCGAGTTCGAGGATTTCGCCGTCTTTGGCTGTATTGAGCTTCTGGAAATGTTTGGGTAATTGGACTAAATTGTCGGGGTGTATAATCGTGGGGAACAGTGCGGAGCCCATGTTTTTAATCTCTTGAGGCGTGTAGCCGAGAATCTCAGCCACTTCCCGATTGGCATAGACATTGCGCTGTTCTATTATATCATAAATATATAAAATGTGGGGGCTCGATTCGGCAATTTGCTGGACAAACCGCTGGCTGGCTCGCAGGGATTCCTCTGCCTGTTTGCTTTCGGTTATGTCCCGCCCCACGGCGTAGATTAAACCCTCTTCGACAAAGGGCGCAGCTGTCCAGGAAAACCACCGGTAAGACCCATCGGTGCGCTGAAACCGGTTATCTAGTAAAACGGTGGGAACCCCAGCGTTCAGCTTGCGGATTTCGGCGAGGGTGGCTTCCCGGTCGTCGGGATGCACGAATTCAATAAAGGGTCTTGACAGAAGTTGCTCTTCAGTGTAACCTAGGTGGGTTTGCCAAGCTGGGTTGAGCCGTTTTAGATAGCCGGTGAAGTCGGCGATGCAGAACAAGTCTAGGGAGAGGGTGAAGAAGCGATCTCGCTCTGCTTCTGCCCGCAGCCGTTGGGTGATGTCAATGGAAATGCCGCCCACCGCGTAGGGGGTGCCGGTGGCGTCGCACAGGGGGAATTTGGTGGAAATGTAGGTGTGCAAGCCGTCGTTTTGGGGGGCGACTTCCTCCCACTGTGCCGGTGCTGAAGCCGCCAGGACCGCCAAGTCATTCGCCCGAAACTTGTCAGCTATCTGTCTGGGGAACACCTCCCAGTCTTTTTTGCCTTGAACCTCTTCTCTGCTGACGCCAAACAGAGTTTCAAACTGCCGGTTAATCAGCAAGAATCGCCCGCCTGTATCTTTCGTGTAAATCACCGCTGGGGCGTTGTCCAATATGGCGTTGAGTTGCTGCTGACTTGAGCGCAGCGCTTCTTGCGCCTGTTTGCGCTCGCTGATGTCTCCCACGACAGCAATCAGGTACTTCGCCTCCCCGGATATATCGCGCACTGCGGCGATGCTGGCGCTCACCCACACCGGCGAGCCATCTTTGCGGAGGTAGCGCTTCTCGAAGGAGACATTTTGAATCTGGTTTGCTAAAATCTGTTTGTGGCAGTCCAAATTGGCGCTCAAGTCTTCTGGGTGGGTGATGTCCTGAAAGTTTAGCGCCGGCAGTTCTTCTGGCGCGTACCCAACCGTGTGGCAAAACCCCCGGTTGGCGCTGAGAAACTGACCGGTTGGGCTGAGCAGGGAAATCCCCACAGCAGCTTGCTCGAAGATAGCGCGGAATTTCTCCTCGCTTTCCCGCAGCGCCGCCAGCGCTTGTTTGAGTTCGGTGATGTTTTGCGTCATCACCAAACCGGCAGTGATTTGTCCGCAGTCGTCAAACACCGGCACTGCGCGCACCTGGTATATCTTCTCGGCGCACTCCTTTTCAAATACGGTAGGGTTTCCTGCGAGGGCTTTCCTGTACACTGGCGCGATTAAGCGGCACACTTGGGGGGGGAAACACTCGCCCAAGGTTTTTCCTTCCAGGCGTTCTTTAGAAAGTCCCAATTCTGCCAAACCCGTACCGTCAGCCAGGATGTGGCGGAGATTGGCATCGAACAGGATAACCGCGCCGTTTGGGAAGTTTTTGGTGAGGGTGCGGTAGAGTTCTTCGCTTTGGCGGAGGGCTGTTTCTGCGGCTTTTCGCTCTGTGATATCGAGACTGGTTCCGAAGATCTTCACGACTTGGCCATCTGCATTGAAAACCGGCTGTCCTTTTGTGGCGATACACCGGACAGATCCGTCGGGGCGGAGGATGCGCTGGTCAAATTCATAGGGTGCGCCGGCGGTGATGGCTAGCTGTAGGGCGCTTTGCAGGACTTGCCGGTCTTCGGGGTGGACGATTTGCAGGTATTCTTGATAGGAGGGGGCTTTCTGCGCGGGTTCCAGTCCGCAAATCCGGAAGATTTCTTCTGACCAATATATTTCGCCGCTGGCGATATCGAATTCCCAGCAGCCGGCGTGCGCCACGCGCTGGGTTTCGGCAAATCGAGCTTCGGTTTTTTGCAGGGAAGCGATTAATCGGGATTTTTCCCTTTCGGCTCTAACTGTGTCGCTGATGTCCCAAAAAATTCCCTGAACTCCGACTGTTTTCCCGCCGGCATCTCGCACCGGCACTTTTACGACTTGCAGGTATACTGTTCTGCCATTTTCAGGGTTATGCCCCTTTTCAATAGCCTCGAAGCTTTCTCCGTTTCGGATAACCTGAATATCGCCGGCGCGGGATATTTCAGCTAGCTCTTGGGGGTAGAAGTCGCAAGCGGTTTTGCCGGTTGCTTCTTGGAGCGTCACGCCCCAGGTGGCTAGCAGGGCTCTGTTGGCGAAGGTGATTCTGCCATTTAAGTCTGTGCGGTACAGGTATTGAGGTAAAGCGTCCGCTAGGGATTTGTAGAAAGCTTCACTCTGCTGTTTGGCTTTTTGGGTTTGGGCGCAATTTTTTGGCTCGCACCAGGCTTTTCCCACCGGCACCCTGCTGGAGGGGGTTCGGAAAACGGTGACAATTTCTCGAACTTTGCCGGTGTGGGGGTTGCGTACTGCGCGGCTGGCTGTTTCCAGTGCGATATAATGTCCGTGCCGGTGGCGGATGCGGCGGGTTGCTTTGATGCCGGTGTCGGGTGTGTCGTCTGGGTGGAAAAATTCCGCAGCGCTGCGCCCGAGAAGTTCTGCCGGCTCATATCCTAATAAAGTGCGACAGGCGGGGGAAACGTCAAGGAAATTTCCCTCGGGGGAATGCCGGCAAATCAGCTCGCTGACATTTTCCGCAACACAGCGGTAGCGCTCCTCGCTCTCTCGCAGCGCGGTTTGCAGGCGGGATCTCTCCACGGCGCAGCGAATGGAGCGCATTAGGGAGTCGCGGTTTGTGCTGGTTTTTACTATATAGTCTTGCGCCCCTTCTCGCAGCGCCTCTATCCCTTGATTTTCTGTTTCGGCGAGGGCTATCACCGGCACTTCTGGGGCTGCACTCCGGGCTTTTCTTAGAATATCCAATCCCTGCTCGTCTGGGTGCGACAGGGTGAGGAGCAGCAAGTCAAAGGGATTTTCCCGCAGCTGGTTGAGGGCTTCCGCCAGGTCTCGCACCGGCACGAGGGAAATCTGGCAAGTTCCTAAAATCTCTTGCAGGCGGCTAGCGTCAGTCTGGCTGTCTTCTATTAAAAGGGTTTCTATAGGCGCTTCACTCATCACAGGGATCTCTTAAATGCTGACTTACTGTATATAACTCTGTCGGGTATCGCTGGCAAGACAGCTGGATTTTTGCCTCACCGGCTCAAAGCCGCCCCTGTCTCACCCCGCCCTGACGCTGCGCGCTGGAAGCTCCTGTCAATTTTCCTTTAACTCTGGCTTGCTTTCCCCCCATTCGCTCTCTGTGTCACTCACTACTTTATTACAGCCGGCGTGCCAAAAGCAAAATCTATGCACCCCTCAGATGCATGCCCCTTAGCTTAACCGCAAAAGTGGCTGCCCCTGACGGCGGGCTTTTAGTATCTTACTCTAAAATTCGTACCATCGCCTATCTAGAAGTTCTGCCGCTGCACCGGCTCGCTTGTCCTGCCAAAAGTGCCTCAACCCCTCTGCCGGCAGCAGATCCCACCGTGCCGGTGTGCCTTACCTGCTTTGGGAAAAGCTGTACACTATTAACACCACTATTATCCCTCTTTTGTCACTTTGGGGCACTTTGACGAATTTGCGCTATTTCAGGCAACGACAGATCCGGCTTTCACCCTTGTTTGACAAAAGAGGGTTATGGCAGTATGCACTTAGGTTAGTACATGGGCATCATCGCATCATCGCATCATCGCATTCGGCATCACGCAAAAGCTGTGAGTCTTTCCCATGCGCATGAGCCCGATGCGCATGAGCCCCATAAGCCATGTCATTAATGTCTTAACCAATATGACTACTGCTATAACATGCCTCCCCCTGCCAGTTAAAGCCCCTTATCGCACTTGGGCTTTTTTGTCAAGCACCTCTCACCCCCACCCGCCAAAAACTCGTCACTCGTCCTAACTTTCCGCTGCCTGAGGAAACCGCACCGCTTGTGACAGTTAGCACGACAGAATCGGGGTTTCAACCGGCACTCCCCAGCCCCCCACCGGCTTTTTAGGGATTTAGGTTATAGAACCCCTCTATTATTGAAGTGTAACACAGCCCTCAAACGGCGCAAATTCGTTGCTACTTGCAATCGCTTCTCAATTTTTTTTTTAACCCAAGCTTAACCTTTATTTGTTCTTTGTATCAATACGCCGAGCCAGCATTACTTTTTCTTATACCTAGGGCCTCAGTGTCAGTAGGGGTGCCAGGTGCCGGAAAGCTGTACACTATTAAGATGCCTTATTATGCCAGTTAAAGCCCCTTATCGCACTTGGGCTTTTTTGTCAAGCACCTCTCACCCCCACCCGCCAAAAACTCGTCACTCGTCCTAACTTTCCGCTGCCTGAGGAACCCGCACCCCTTGTGACAGTTAGCACGACAGAATCGGGGTTTCAACCGGCACTCCCCAGCCCCCACCGGCTTTTTAGGGATTTAGGTTATAGAACCCCTCTATTATTGAAGTGTAACACAGCCCTCAAACGGCGCAAATTCGTTGCTACTTGCAATCGCTTCTCAATTATTTTTTTAACCCAAGCTTAACCTTTATTTGTTCTTTGTATCAATACGCCGAGCCAGCATTACTTTTTCTTATACCTAGGGCCTCAGTGTCAGTAGGGG
>NZ_KB235948.1:4085401-4086510 GCF_000332335.1 Kamptonema formosum PCC 10802
AGCCGAAGTGGCTGTTGCGCGGCAAGTCAGCCGGTTGCAGTTTTGGCTTTGGCTGCGAAACGCCGCCCTCACACTGGAAAAGATAGGCCGCCCCTGCATTGGCTTGGCAGAGAGCGCCGGCTGCATGCGCCCCGACAATTGCCCAATTGCTGCTGATGGCTACAGAATAGCCGAAGTGGCTGTTGCGCGGCAAGTCAGCCGGTTGCAGTTTTGGCTTTAGCGTCACCGCTTTTATCGGATCGACGAAAACTAAACTGACGCCTGACCTGCTGACCTTAAGGCTGCCACTGTTATTCCCGTAGTCCCAAAAGAAACCATTCATCAGAAACCGCAAGGTTTGTCCCGGGTGGAGAACGATTGTCGCTTTTTTGGCAATATTGGTGACTTCAGCCGCTGTCAGGTTTTGGGCGACTAAGCCGTAAATGGCATTCTTCGGATACTTCGTGTATTTTTGAAGCACCGGCCACCTTTGTGGGAGCGACTCCTGAACCGCCGGGTGGAGACTGGCTAGCCCCTAGGCAGCACACTGTTGCAAGCTGGGATTTTTTACATCAGGCGACCAATTTCTCTCGGGCGTAAATGGCGTAAATGTGTCCGACGAGACTTCCGTGCTTTCGTGATTGGTATAGCAATAAACAGTTAGTTTAGGACAAATGCCCAATGGGCAATTTTACCGATTTGCGGGATTTGAGGCAACGAAAGAAGGACCCTATCGCGTCCTGCTTGCGCTTAGGGCTTTCATCCTTGTTTTACAGAAGAGGGATAACATGCCTCCTCCTGCCGGTTAAAGCCCCTTATCGCACTTGGGCTTTTTTGTCAAGCACCTCTCACCCCCCACCCGCCAAAAACTCGTCACTCGTCCTAACTTTCCGCTGCCTGAGGAAACCGCACCGCTTGTGACAGTTAGCACGGCAGAATCGGGGTTTCAACCGGCACTCCCCAGCCCCCCACCGGCTTTTTAGGGATTTAGGTTATAGAACCCCTCTATTATTGAAGTGTAACACAGCCCTCAAACGGCGCAAATTCGTTGCTACTTGCAATCGCTTCTCAATTATTTTTTTAACCCAAGTCTTAACCTTTATTTGTTCTTTGTATCAATACGCCGAGCC
>NZ_KB235948.1:4086610-4149896 GCF_000332335.1 Kamptonema formosum PCC 10802
CCCCACCGGCTTTTTAGGGATTTAGGTTATAGAACCCCTCTATTATTGAAGTGTAACACAGCCCTCAAACGGCGCAAATTCGTTGCTACTTGCAATCGCTTCTCAATTATTTTTTAACCCAAGCTTAACCTTTATTTGTTCTTTGTATCAATACGCCGAGCCAGCATTACTTTTTCTTATACCTAGGGCCTCAGTGTCAGTAGGGGTGCCAGGTGCCGGAAAGCTGTACACTATTAAGATGCCTTATTATGCCAGTTAAAGCCCCTTATCGCACTTGGGCTTTTTTGTCAAGCACCTCTCACCCCCACCCGCCAAAAACTCGTCACTCGTCCTAACTTTCCGCTGCCTGAGGAACCCGCACCCCTTGTGACAGTTAGCACGACAGAATCGGGGTTTCAACCGGCACTCCCCAGCCCCCCACCGGCTTTTTAGGGATTTAGGTTATAGAACCCCTCTATTATTGAAGTGTAACACAGCCCTCAAACGGCGCAAATTCGTTGCTACTTGCAATCGCTTCTCAATTATTTTTTTAACCCAAGCTTAACCTTTATTTGTTCTTTGTATCAATACGCCGAGCCAGCATTACTTTTTCTTATACCTAGGGCCTCAGTGTCAGTAGGGGTGCCAGGTGCCGGAAAGCTGTACACTATTAAGATGCCTTATTATGCCAGTTAAAGCCCCTTATCGCACTTGGGCTTTTTTGTCAAGCACCTCTCACCCCCACCCGCCAAAAACTCGTCACTCGTCCTAACTTTCCGCTGCCTGAGGAACCCGCACCCCTTGTGACAGTTAGCACGACAGAATCGGGGTTTCAACCGGCACTCCCCAGCCCCCCACCGGCTTTTTAGGGATTTAGGTTATAGAACCCCTCTATTATTGAAGTGTAACACAGCCCTCAAACGGCGCAAATTCGTTGCTACTTGCAACCGCTTCTCAATTATTTTTTTAACCCAAGCTTAACCTTTATTTGTTCTTTGTATCAATACGCCGAGCCAGCATTACTTTTTCTTATACCTAGGGCCTCAGTGTCAGTAGGGGTGCCAGGTGCCGGAAAGCTGTACACTATTAAGATGCCTTATTATGCCAGTTAAAGCCCCTTATCGCACTTGGGCTTTTTTGTCAAGCACCTCTCACCCCCACCCGCCAAAAACTCGTCACTCGTCCTAACTTTCCGCTGCCTGAGGAACCCGCACCGCTTGTGACAGTTAGCACGGCAGAATCGGGGTTTCAACCGGCACTCCCCAGCCCCCCACCGGCTTTTTAGGGATTTAGGTTATAGAACCCCTCTATTATTGAAGTGTAACACAGCCCTCAAACGGCGCAAATTCGTTGCTACTTGCAATCGCTTCTCAATTATTTTTTAACCCAAGCTTAACCTTTATTTGTTCTTTGTATCAATACGCCGAGCCAGCATTACTTTTTCTTATACCTAGGGCCTCAGTGTCAGTAGGGGTGCCAGGTGCCGGAAAGCTGTACACTATTAAGATGCCTTATTATGCCAGTTAAAGCCCCTTATCGCACTTGGGCTTTTTTGTCAAGCACCTCTCACCCCCACCCGCCAAAAACTCGTCACTCGTCCTAACTTTCCGCTGCCTGAGGAACCCGCACCCCTTGTGACAGTTAGCACGACAGAATCGGGGTTTCAACCGGCACTCCCCAGCCCCCCATTTATTGAAAGTTTGCATAAAAGCCCCCGCTAATGATTAGGCAAACTTATACACCGGCACCCCGCCATCGGGAAATTTGGATCGCGATTAACCGGAAAACGTGTAACTTTGCCAAGCGTAGCTATTGCTCTGTAAGAGTTGCATAACATAAAGTTTTATTAATTCCGGATGATTGATTTGTGTATGCTTCCAAAGCGGGGGAGTGGCCGATCTGAGCCAGAGCCGGCCCGCCGGGGGGTTTGTAAACTAATTAAACAGAAAATGTCTAATTTTAGGGAGTGAAACTATTGTAAAATAGAGGAGAGTGAAGGGAGCTGTCTTCTGTTTAAAAGGGTTAAGATTTGAGTGTCAAACTTGACAATTGGACAAAATCCGCTGCTGCGGCTGGCGCGAGTGAGCCTGAGCGTGCCGGTGAGGGGCAGCTTCTCCGGCGGGACGCCGGTATTGCGCGACATTTCTTTTGAGGTATTTGAGGGCGAGCGCGCCGCAATTGTTGGCCCGTCGGGTGCCGGCAAAACCTCTCTGTTGCGGCTGCTCAACCGGCTGAGCGAACCGACAGGGGGAGCAATTTATCTGGAAAATCGAGATTTCCGGCAAATCCCTATTATAGAGCTGCGCCGGCAGATCGTGCTGGTGATGCAAGAGTCAAAGCTGTTGGGGATGCCGGTGCGAGAAGCCCTCGCCTACCCCTTGAAGCTGCGGGGGGTGAAAACAGCAGAAATTGAGCGGCGGGTGGCAATGTGGGTGGAGCGGTTGCGAATACCCAGCGACTGGCTGTGGCGAACAGAGGTGCAGCTGAGTGCCGGTCAGCGGCAGCTAGTAGCGCTGGCGCGGGCGCTGGTGCTGGAGCCGAAAGTTCTGTTACTGGATGAGCCAACTTCCGCCCTGGATGCCGGTCGAGCTTCCGAGCTGGTGCGAGTGCTGGCGCAACTGGATGAAGGTAAGGCGACAGTTCTGATGGCGAACCACCAACTAGATGTGGCGCAGCAATTTTGCACGCGGGTGCTGCATTTGCAAGCTGGGGAACTTGTTGGGAATCTGCCGGTTCAAGACATGGATTGGGCGAAATTGGGGGAAAGCTTGATTGAGGCAGAAGCCAGAGAAGTCAGCGAGTGGAGTTAATTCCTAGTTAAAAAGGGTGGGGATTTCGGGAGGCGGAGCTTCTGGAGGGGCGTTTCCAGGCGGAGCCGGGGAACGAGTACCTGAGAGTAGGCTAAATTTAAAATTCATATTTTCCGGATTACATTTCGGCAGCAGCTACTGGGGAAAAAGAGCGCACCGGCTCCCTGTGGGAATTTGCCGGCCCTGCCGGTGTGGCAAGATTGGACTTGAGAATTTCCAGGTTGAGCCGGTAGCCCACATTGCGAACCGTTTGAATCAGGCTGGGCTCGTGGGGGTCCGTTTCAATTTTCTTGCGCAAGGAGAGGACGTGAGTGTCAATCGTGCGGGGATTGTCAATAGCGTCAGGCCAAGCGCGGCGCAGCAATTCCGCGCGGGAGAGGGGCGTCCCGCCGGCTTGCGCCAGGACATAGAGCAAACTGAACTCTTGCGGAGTCAGCTCAATCAGTTGCCCCTGAAAGCGGACGCGCCGCTGCACGAGGTCAATTTTCAAGTGGCCATAATCCAAGCTGACAGGGTGTGGGACAGTTCTCTGGCGTCGAATCAGGGCTTCGACTCTGGCGAGAAACTCTTGCATGCCAAACGGCTTTCTCAGGTAATCGTCCGCCCCAGCTCTCAAGGCTTCCACCACATCGGTTTCTGCAGTGCGGGCGGAAAGCATCAAAATCATGGACATTTGCTGCCGGTGAAGCCACCGGCAAAACTCCAGCCCGTCACCGTCGGGCAGTTCTGCTTCCAGGATCACCAGCGAGGGCTGGCGATTGTAGAAAACATCCCTGGCGTGGCGCAAGTCGGGGGACTGGTGGACGGTGTAGCCGACTTGCTGCAAGTGCCATCCTAATAGCGAGCGCAAGTGAGGGTTGCCCTCGACGATTTGAATACAAGCTGATCCCACAGAAGTTCACCTTCGCGTCGGTGGTCGTAAGCGTAACAGAGCATTTGTCAGGATTCTGTAACTTGGACTACTGCTTGTTTAAAACAACAGAGAAGTTAGGCCGAGAATCGGTAAAGATTCGGTCAAATCTAAGGGCCCGCTGGCTAAAGATGGCAAGACTCGGCTGACATGCCGTTACAATAATTTATATAAGTCATGCTCCAGTTTGAGCAACTTCATGCATAAACAGTCCATTTCCAGCAATATCCCGCGCGACGCCAGCCGGTGCGCTCACAGGCAGGGCTAAAGGCCAACTACAAACTTTTGGGCTAAAGCCCAACTACAAACTTCTGGGCTAAAGCCCAACTACAAACGGCCCGCAGGCCGCCCCGAGCGCTGTCTGGGGGAGTGCCCGGAACAGAGCTGCCCAAACTGAGAGCGCTGAAAAAAGGCCACGCGCGCCCAAACTGGCCTCCCCTACCTGAGGAAAGTCCCTCCCCGCTTGCTACTGGAGCAATTTGGCATTTCGGCAGACGCTGTTGTGAATCCTTTGTTAGACTACAAATCCAATACCCCTATGAGCTACTCGCTCGCCCAAAATGACCGAAGTGCCACTGTGCCGGTCGGCTCTCCCAAGTCAGCCGAGACGCCAGACAGCCTGAGCCGGACACGCTGAAGCCGCCGGTTTGACCGAAGGAATCAGCCACAACCGGATTGCTTCAACCGCCCGCCGAACTATCTAGCAGCGGGGAGCGTCGATGAAGCCAAAGCCGCACCAACGCCCCAGCTGACCGGGCCCAAATAAACTCGTTTTGCTTGACTCCAGTTATTTATTCAGAGGTCAGACCATGCTTCAAGACACTCAAACGATCCGTCACTATCAAAAGCTTACCGACGCTCTGGTCGAACTGTGGAACAGAGGCTATCGTTTCGATGACCTGAGAATGTATTTGGATGGCTATTTAGCCGCCCTCCGGCACTCCAATGCCCTCACGCCCTATCTCATCCACCGGCTCGAAGAAGACGCAACCCGCTACCTCTATGATACCTCTAACTTTGAAATGCCGGTGCCTCAGCCGGAATCAGATTACTATTAGTAATTTTTTAGTGTCAGGGGAAGCATCAGCGATGTCGCCATAGCGCGATTCCTGAAAGTGTGGGGGCGACTGAAGTCACCTCCGCACCAGCGCAGCCGCCCTTAGCGACTTCCTGCATTGAAGCTGCCAAGGCAAGAGTTTCAAAAGTCCGCGCCGGCGGAGGCAAGGTATTTTGGATATTATAGCAATAAACAGTAAGTTTAGGACATGGGCGATGGGGCAGTGGGCGATGGGACAGTGGGCGATGGGGCAGTGGGCGATGGGGCAGTGGGCGATGGGGCGATGGGGCAGTGGGCGATGGGGCAGTGGGCATTGCTGTGAGTCTTCCCCATGCGCCATGCCATTAATGTCCTATCTATTTCAACTTTTTTATACCAGCGAACAAAAACTGAAAATCCCCTTGCGAGTGGGTGCGACCGGCTTCTTGAGGGGATTTTTTATTGCGTTTTCCATATTGGGATTGAGAAACCCGGTTTCTTGAAGAAACCGGATTTCTGGGGCGTGAGAAACGCTCTATACGGAGAATAAAGCGTTAGGAAGCGAGAGCGACTGTTACCATTTCCTGCAATTCGCCCTTTTTATACAGCTCAACCATGATATCTGAGCCGCCGATAAATTCGCCATTAATGTAAACTTGGGGAATGGTTGGCCAGTTAGCGTATTCTTTAATGCCCTCACGGATCTCCCAATCCTCAAGAACATTAACTGCCTCGTAGGAGACTCCCAGTATGTTGAGAATTTGCACGACGTTGTTGGAGAAACCGCACTGGGGCATCAGCTTTGTGCCCTTCATAAAGACCAAAATCTTGTTCTGCTTCACGAGATTGTCAATTCGCTCTTTCAGTTCAGGAGTCATGGCTGTGCTTGGAATTGCTTTGCGATTGTGTGAATTTAGGGTGCGGATTGGCTAGAAACCGCGACTGTTCATTAGTTTAACGCTCTGGAAGCTAAACCGGCCCGCCGGTAGCCGCCCAGGATTCGGGCGTGTACGTCTTGAGGGCGAGAGCGTGGAGGACGTTGGTGTCGATGGCCTGGCGCACGGCACCGTAAACAAGCTGGTGCTGCTGCACGAGGCGTTTGCCTTGAAACTGCGATGAGACGACAGTGACTTCATAGTGTTCGCCGTCGCTGCTTTGAGCGTACACCAAGGCGTCGGGCAGTTCCGCCTTAATCATCGCCTCAACCTGATCTGGACTAACCATTCGTATTCCTGCAGTGTGGATTCTCAGTCTAATGTAACTTTCGCGGGGGGTGACACCGGCAGCTGAGAGCGGAGAGCCGGCGGCAAGCTGGGCTTGCGGCACCCCCCTCCGGAGCATTCTGCCAAACAGTCCGGTTTCGGTTGCAGATGTCAGCCCGCGCGCAGTTGCCGGCAGTTTTTCTGACAGTAAAATATTATATCGCCACCGGCAGCCAACTCAAGCAACTGTCACCGGCTCGCCCCCGGGCGGTTTAGCGGGGATAGTGCCGGTTGGCCCCTCCCCCATCCCGTCACCGATACCGCACCTCGGGGGGGGGAGCGGGTTTATCAATGTTATCTATAGAGTTTCTCAATAATTTCTCAGCCCTCTAGGTGTGGCCAGAAACTCACGCTCTCAAAGAAATCGGGTTTCTCAACGCTAACAATTCACATAGAAACCCTCTATATGTGACAGGTATTTTGGGCGAGCCCGCTTTAGGGTGGGGGCGGGTTTATCAATATTCTCTATTTCTAGCAAGGCTTTCGGGCGAACCCGCCCCTACCGGATATTTTTTCACAAATTGGACTCCCTGATTGAATCGCCGGCAACAGCACAAGTGTTGAATCTTAACAATTCGACATAAAAAAAGCGCCCAAAACGTGCTATGATTTGGGCTACGGTCAAATCAATCCTGTTAATAACCTGTGCTCAACTCATTCTCTAAGATTGTCCAAAATCGTTTGGCTTCTTTGCCTAAAAATGATTATCCTGTCCTTAACACCCGCTTGTTTATATCCATATGGTTGAGCTATGCAATGGATAAAAGCTTGACCAGTATGAGAGATATATTCAAGCGACTAAATGGAACTGGCTATGAGCTAGATATTTCAACTTTCTCCAAAGCTAATGCGTCCAGAAGTCAAGAGCCATTTCTGAGACTTTATCAACAACTTAATGAGGAAATTTGCCGTCAAAAAAGCCTTCAAAAATATGAGCTGTGTCCTATTGATTCAACTGTCATTACTCTAACGAGTAAATTGCTATGGCTGCAAGAATACTACCAAGTCAAGCTTGTTAGCTCCTTAAATTTAACCACAGGAGTTCCAGAAGAAAACTTAATAAATTTTGGATACGACTCTGACTACAGATATGGAAAAGAGATGTTAGCTAGTTTGCCCCCAAACGGTGTAGGGGTAATGGATCGGGGCTTTTCTAGTTTAAAATTTTTACGGCTCGCCCAGCAGTCAAACAAGTATTTTGTCTTGCGCATACCTAACAACTACAAACTTCAATTTTCTGAAAATAAGGGGCAGTTTCTAGTTGGGACAGGCAAGGACTCAGGAATATATAGAGTTGTTAACTTTTGCGATCTTGAAAAGCGTGCTGAGTATAGATTGGCCACCAATTTGGAGCGGGCCGAAGTCTCTGATGAAGAGCTTATGGAAATCTACAAATATAGGTGGCACATAGAGTTGCTATGGAAGTTTCTTAAAATGCACCTTAAGTTGGATAAGCTGATTACTAAAAATGTAAATGGTATAGCTATACAAATTTATGTTTCGCTGATAGCTTACCTGATATTAAAGATAGTAGATATTCCTAAAGAATGGGGGACTACGCTACTAGATAAACTCCGCTATCTTCAATGTTGTATGTGTCAAGAAATCAGCTATGTCCACTGGATAGAACGACTTCTCTCTGGCTAAGCATTTTTACTCAGGGCAGGATAAATGTAAGCTAAAATGTAAAGTTTTGTGACAGAATTCAACACTTGTGCGGCAACAGGATATGCCACGGCTGGCGTTTAGCGCTGAGGGGCGTCAATTCTAACCGGCGAGTATCTGGAATACGAATACAGCGCCGGGGTAGAACAAAATTCTAGGTTAGATTGCTGAGTCTTGCGGTTGCCGGACGCTTATTCGCTGACAAGCAGTGTGACTTCCACTTTTTTAAGTTCGTACAGAGCCTGCTTACAAATTGCCAGGGGTGCTGTGGTGGAATAGCCCCACACCTGTCTCTCAAACCCGACTCCAAAAGGGTTTCCGGGTAAGGCTTCCTTCTCGGATCGGAACATAGCGAAGTAAGGATAATCTGTGTTTTCCATCGCCCATACAACCAGCTCAAAAGCCGCTCTAATATCTTTTGAGTAGGGGCGTTCAGGTAACTCGAATCTTTCCGCAATTAGAAGGTCTAAATCCTTGAGCGATTCCAGCTGTACGTGTTCAAAACCGTAACGGTCAAACGAACCTTCCATAAGAGTGCAATTCCCTTGCGCATTTGGATTGTTTCGGGATTTCTAGAGAGTCGGTCAAGGAATCCTAGAAACCGGGGTTATTTTGGCACAGACAATCACAGTTTTCCAGGGATACAAGCCATATTTCCCAGCCACGATTTTTAAGAAACGACCGGCGCTCTAGGAATATAATACTAGAGCCAAACCCAGCCCGTCAATTGTTGAGATTTATAACAGGAGAGGGGAGAGGCGTCAGAGAGAGTGTCCTTGCCGGGAGCCGGCGCTGTGGGTTTGGCCATTTGCGGTGAGCGCCAGGGTATGAGTGGGGTGGGTTGCCCCTGCGGCTCTGCGGGGGGAGCCGGCAGGGATTTGGCGCGCCAGCCGGCATCATCCGGCAAGCCGCCGCACAAATTGAGCGAGATCGAGGTAAAATGTGGGAGTGGCGCTGGTGCCGGTTGAGACAAGCCGCTGGGCGCAGGACGCCGGATATCTCCCATTCCTGGTTTTTTGGGCTGCAACCAATGACTAACGTTCTTTTAGGCGTTGCGTATTCCTGGGATGAACCCCACCCCCCAACCCCCTCCCCGCCGGCGGGGAGGGGGAGACAGAGAAGGGGGTTTCGATTAAGGTATTGTGGTTCAGCTCTCTTTCTAATCTGCAACGCCCTTTTTTACACCGGCACGCTCACTGCAATCTTTGCTGTGAGATACCCTGCGCATGCCCAGTCACTCCCCCAGCTGCGCCAAGGGATGACCTACAGTGCTGCCAGAACTATGTTAATTGAGTCTGGCTGGCAAGCTGTCTTCAATTCCCAACTGCTCAATACTCCGAGTGCGAGCGGGGCTGTCAATTACTTTTTTAAGGAAAAACAATATACAGAAATTGTCGATTGCGCCGGCACGGGGATGGGGCTCTGTCTTTTTGAATTTCAGAATGCGGCAGGGAAAAAACTCTTTGTAATTACGGCCAATAATGAGCCCGACCGAGAGAGCGAAGTTTTTGACTGGAGGCTTGAGTGATGCCCATTTTGGATTTTTGATGTCCGGAGTTTGGATTAAAAAACGCGGCAGAAAAGCATGTTCATCCCCATTTAAAATACTATAGCGTTTATCATATTAGTGAGGTACTGAGAAACCCGGCTTCTTAAAGAAACCGGGTTTCTCACGCGGCTCTCATCCAACTGAGAACCGCAATATCTATCCCAACTTGGTGTGAGATGGAGTTTGGTTGTGCCGGTTGGGTACAGACTAAAATAATATGAAGCCATAAGAGGTTGACTGCATGTTGGTGACGGGAATTCCAAACCGCACAGGAGTTGAGGCATCACGCACCGGCACCAAGCTTTCAAACCGGATGCCACCCACTTCAACCGCATTGCTGTCGTTTGATTCCAGAGAGTCACTCAATCATGCCAGATAGCTGAGTGCCATCCCCCCAGAAACCGCTAACCGTTTAGAGTGGCAAAACTTCGCTTAAGCAAACAAACGGATATTGTCGCAGATAGATATGCCAGACTGCTGATGGCTATAGCCTATAAGCGAGCCTTTAAGATAAAATCCGATAAATTAATTTATCAATAACTTAGGGCGGTAGCTGAGTTTTAGCTCATGTCACAGCAAGCACCGGCACAGGCTCAGGGATGCCGGTGCCCACAACAGAGCCTCAAACAGATTATTTATCCGGTTTTTGCGGCGGAGTCGAGCCGGACTCATCGGCGCGGGGGCGGGGGTAGGGCGTATCGACAAAACCCAACTCAAACAGCTGCTGGTAAGCCTTCTTGCCCAACTCGCGCGTAGGCTGCTGAGAGCGAATAATCTGAACCAGCAAAGGCACAGCCAGCTCCGGCTTATTTTGCGCCCGGTGGACCAGAGCCAGCTGGTAAGTCGCCTGATCCCGCATCTGCGCCGTATCGAGAGCCTTGCGGCGCAGGCTGTCAGCAATCCGGTTGTCAATCCCCGAAAAAGTGCCCCCCAGTTCCTGATAAAAATTGGACAGCTGATTGAACACCTGGCGAGCGTCCACAAGCTTCTTCGCCGCCCCATCATAATCTTGAGCCGCAACCGCCTTGCCTGCTTCATCCATCAACCGCTGCCCCCCCTCCAGACTCAAAAGAGTGCTCTCAAGCACCAGAGGAGGGGAATTGTTGGGATCTGCCGGTGCCGGCAGACTGGGAGCTGCCGGCACTGCAGGCGGTGAAGCCGGCACAGGCACAGGCACCGGCACCGGCACAGTTCCTGCAGGCTGCGCGGATACCTGCGCCCGGGCACTCATCGGTGGCAATAAGGTAACACTTGCCACCACCGGCAGCAGGGATGTCAAGCAGAAGAGGCGAACAGTTCCAGATGCCATGAACAACCTTTGTGTGCTAACAGAAACAGGAGCGATACAAACAAGGGGTATCTTAACATTGCTTTAACTTAACTGCGTTAGAGGCGGACCCCCAAGCAAAGTTAGCTGAAGCAAAAACCGGCACCCCGAAGTCTTAAACCAGGCAGATCCCGACAGCCGCCGGACATGGGCGCGGAACCCTAACAGACAAAAATCACCCGCAAGCAGGAGACAACAGTCTACCGGCAACACCCATCTTTGCGCAAGCGTTGCAGCTCCGCAAGAGCGGCGCGCCCAGTCTGTCACAAACACTACCAGAGAACATCCCTTTTATGATCGATCCTCTCAATCCGCTCAACACTCCCAACGCCCCCCTCCCACCGGCAGGTGGCGGAGTTCCGGAAGAGAGTGCCGGTTTCATCTTGCAGCGAGGGGGTGAAGAACTCGCCCTCGAAAAAGTCTGCGATCGCTTCACTGTGCTGCCCACCGGCACCCCATCCCCAGATAACTGGACAGCCCGAGTGCCCGTCCAGTTTCGCGGAATCGCCGGCAGGACCAAACTCGAAGAATACAGCGTCGAACCCGCCCACCTGGAACAAGCCATGCAAGCCGCGCGGGAATCCCAAGCCATCGCCTCTGTCAGCCACGTCTACCAACTCAAGAACAGCCCCCAAACCCTAATCTACCTCACAGACGAAATCACAGTCCAATTTAGCGAGCCGGTAGACGAAACCACAAGAAAAGCCATCGCCGCATCCGTCGGGTGCCGCGAACTCCAACCCGTCGGAGGCATTTCCAACGCCTTCATCTACCAAGTCACCAAACTCGCCACAGAAAATCCCATCAAAATCGCCAACCGGCTGGCAGGGCGAAAAGAAGTCCTCACCGCCGAACCCAACATCGTAACCCTTGCCGCCCCCCACTACCGCCCCAAAGACACCCTCTATCCCAAACAGTGGTATCTCCACAGCAGCGACGGGCCAGAAATAGCAGCCGGCGCGCACATAGACATCGAAAAAGCGTGGGACATCACCCGTGGCGTGCGTTCCGTCGTCATCGCAGTCGCCGACGATTCCGTTGACCTCAACCACCCAGACTTTCAAGGCTCTGGTAAAATTGTAGCCCCAAAAGACTTTAAAGAAAAAGACTTTTTGCCCCTGCCCGGTGCGGAAGAAGACAACCACGGCACAGCTTGCGCCGGCGTTGCCGTTGCCGAAGAAACCGGCACCGGCATCGTTGGAGTCGCCCCCGGTTGCGCCCTCATGCCCATCCGCACCACAGGCTTTCTCGATGACAGCGCCATTGAAGACCTGTTTAACTGGGCTACTGACAGGGGAGCCTCAGTCATTTCCTGCAGCTGGGGACCTTCTGCAGTGTACTTCCCCCTGTCCCTGCGGCAAAAAGCCGCCCTGCACCGCGCCGCCACCCAGGGGCGCAACGGCAAAGGCTGCGTTATCGTCTTCGCTGCCGGCAACGCCAACCGCCCCACCACCGGCACCACCGACGAACAGGGCTGGCCCAAAGACGCCCTGCACGGGCCCACCAAATGGCTGGGCGGTTTTAGCGTTCATCCAGACGCAATCACCGTTTCTGCCTGCACCAGCTTAAACAAAAAAGCAGCCTACAGCAACTGGGGGCCAACCGTATCCGTCTGCGCCCCCAGCAACAACGCCCCGCCGGGGATTTGGCTGCAAGAAACAGGGTATGTCAGCACCCCGCCCGAAATCCGGACCGCCCTTGCCGGCGAAGGGATTTTCACCACCGACCGGCTGGGCGCTGCCGGCTACGATCCGGGCGATTACACCGGCTACTTTGGCGGCACCTCCAGCGCCACCCCCGTCGTTGCCGGTGTGGCAGCCCTCATCCTCTCCGCCAATCCCGACTTAACCGCCCTGGAAGTCAAGCAAATCCTTCAGAATACTGCGGATAAAATTATTGACCCCGCTCCCGACCCCCAGCTGGGCAATAGCCTGGGCACCTACGACGAAAACGGGCACTCGCAGTGGTTTGGCTACGGCAAAGTGAATGCCTTTAAAGCCGTCCAAACCGCGCAGAAGCAGCTAGCGGCATTTCATATTTCCAGACAAATTCAGGGGCAAAATAACCAGAGTGTAGCGATTCCTGATTTTCCTGCTGAGGGATGCCGAAGCGACATCCGGATCGGCGAGTTTGGCACTGTGCGAGACATCCGAGTCAGCCTGGATATCGAACACAGTTTTATGGGCGATCTGGAGGTGTATTTAATCTCGCCCGCCGGCACGAAAGTCCTGTTGCAAAACCGCACCTTAGGCAGTTTCACCACATTGCATATCTCTTATTCCTTGCAAAGTTCGCCGGTGCTGGGGTTGCTGCTCAACCAGCCGGCGAGGGGGCTGTGGCAGCTGCTTGTAGCTGACTGCGCCTTCGGAGACACCGGCACCCTAAAAAGCTGGAAATTGACGCTGGGCGTGTAGCTTTTCTCTTTAAACCCCAGAAATTCAAATATAAAGGCAAATATAGGGGCTCTCAGTTGGATGAACTCTGGTTCAGAAACCCGGTTTATTTAAGAAACCGGGTTTTTCAGTCCCTCACTAATATTACTGGCGCTATAAAAGCTGCTATTATCTGTGTGCATCTGCGTTTATCTGCGGTTGCAATTCCCAGCTATTTCCTGTTACTGGATGCGAAATGTCGTTCGCCGCATCCAATTGTTTAATAGCGGCTTCCAGAGCGTCAGTCAGCTTTTGAGCGCTCTGTTTTGTCGATTCCTGACAGCAGTAATCAGCCACCTGAAGCGGTTCGCCAATGTGGATACTGACACCGCAGCCCCAACCTGGAATCAGCTGGCCATAACGGATGCTAACCGGCACAATTTTTGCGCCCAAACCGGGCTGGCTGGATTCCGCTTGCATGGCAATGCGAGCCAAACCCGGTTTGAGCCGGTGAAGCTGACCGTCGCGAAAGATGCCGCCTTCTGGAAAAATCACCAGCATCTGCCGGTTGAGCAGCAGTTCGACGCCGTGACGCAGACTGGAAATCCCCGGCTGTTTGATGTTCACCGGAAACCCGCCGAGTCGCCGAATGAACCATCCTTGCAGTCCTTGGACTTCATCTGCGGATACCATAAATCGCGGGTGGCGACCGGTAACGTGCCGTCCTGCAGCGTAGGGCACGATTAGCGCATCCCAGCGAGAGCGGTGGGAGGGAGCTAAAATCACGGGGCCATCGTTGGGGAGATGTTCCTGCCCAGTCACCTCAATCCGGCCAAAATAGAAGGGCAGGACAGCAAAACGACCCAAAGGATAGAGCAAGGACATCAACCAAGGGGAAACGCGAGAAGCCACCGGCTGTCCCTTGGGGGATGCTGTGGTGTCCAGAGAATGTTCGGAGGTATTGCGCTGCATAATGGCCATATGGGGGCGACTGTGGCTAGGAGAGACAAGCATCTTTAATCAATGCTTAACTCTACCGTAAGATAGTTTGCCGGCGCTGCCTTCTTGGATACGGACAGTTTCTACATTGTCCTGTCGCTGTCAGCGCCGCCTGAACCGCGCCGGCGGGCGAACCAAGCTTGCAGCTGCTGCCGGCAGGCTGATTCCAGGATGCCGCCGAGTACCGGCAGCCGGTGGTTGGAGCAAGCGCTGTCGGGAATATTGGCCACAGTGCGAATCGCGCCGGTTTTTGGGTCATCTGCTCCATAGACGAGAAGCCCGAGCCTCGCGTGGACGATAGCGCCGGCACACATCGGGCAAGGTTCCAGGGTGACGTAGAGGGTGCACTGGTTGAGGTGCCAGTTCCCCAGGACTTTGCCGGCTGCCCTGATGGCAACGATTTCCGCGTGGGCTGCCGGATCGCAGTCGCGCTGTTTGCGATTTTCCCCAACGGCTATCAAGTTGCCGGTGCTGTCAACTATCACCGCACCCACCGGCACCTCGCCGGCATCCCCGGCGGCTTGTGCCAGTTCCAGGGCCTGGCGCATCCAGTGCCGGTGGGCTTCAAGATTGTGGATTGGGGGATCACAATTTTGGATTTTGGATTTTGGATTTTGGATTGGGGTATTGGGCATAGGGCATGGGGCATTGGGGCCAGACTGTGTGGGCTGCGCACAATTTGTACACATTCCTGGTTTCCGGTAGAAAGCATATATACAAAACCCGTCTCAAGCCGTGTTTTGTAAATTTTATTCATTCGGATTTCTTAAAATTTAAGGGGGTTTGTCCCCCGTGTGAGCGTCCTATCCCTCCCCAAACCTGGCCCTTAGCCCCTAAATGGGGCATCGGACATGGGGCGATGGGCAATTCGGCACCCAACTGTCCCCTTTCTTGTGGGCCCAAGACGGTCACATTTCTAGTTTCCGGTAGAAAGCATATATACAAAACCCGTCTAAAGCCGTGTTTTGTAAATTTTATTCATTCGGATTTCTTAAAAGTTAAGGGGGTTTATCCCCCCTGTGAGCGTCCTATCCCTGCAAAAAGCTGGCCCTTAGCCCCTAAATGGGGCATCGGACATGGGGCGATGGGCAATTTGGGCCAGACGGTGCCAGCTATTTTCAGCAAAAATCGGGAACTTTTATGCTTTCCGGAAGAAAGCATATATACAAAACCTGTCTGAAGGCGTGTTTTGTAAAAACTGTTCTTCCGGAGTTCATTAAAGAAGATGGATTGTACTGAAGCCTCACCCCTGACCCCTAAACCCTAACCAGAAACAGCGGGTTCGGTGAGGAGCCGGTCGAGCTGTCCCTCTCTATCGAGCTGGTAGAGATCGTCACAGCCGCCGGTGTGCCGGCTGTTGATGAAAATCTGCGGCACAGTTCGCCGCCCGTTGGCGCGTTCAGCCATTTGAGTTCTGGCTGCTTCATCGCCATCAATTTTGTATTCCGTGTAGCTGACGCCTTTCCACCAGAGCAGCATTTTGGCCCGGATGCAGTAGGGGCAGGTTTGCCAGGTGTATATCTCCACATTGGCTTTGATGCGCTTGGGATGGCGACCGAGAAGGGGGTTGAGAAAGTCCAGCATTTTCTTTTCCTTGCGGGTGGCGGGAAATGTTACATTTCTACATCTAGCTTAGATGATGCGCTTGGAAAAGGAGATGCTGGCGGGGAGTGCCGGTGGGGCTCAGGGGGCGACGGGTTGGCGCAGCAGCAACAACCCCAGCCGGCGGGCACCGCAAAGGTGCCGGTGCTGTATTAAAAATTGAGGGGTGAGAAACTGGGTGTCTCAAAAGAAAGCCGGTTTTTCAGATTTATGGACCGGCATTTACAGCGGTTCTCAGTTAGATGTACTCTGGTCCAGAAACCCGGTTTCTTAAAGACACCGGGTTTCTCAGTACCTCACTAATATGAGAAAGGCTACAGAATGCCGGCAGAAACGCCCCCTCATCACGCCCCCTCACAAGGAGTGAAGGGATGCAATATCACCGGAGGTTTGGCTTTCAGTTGCCTTGTGTTCCAGTAGCTCCTCTATTGTCTCCAAGTGCCCTATAATGTGAGGGATAGAGCCATATTGAAAGGAGTCAAAGATTTCTGGAAGCTGTCCCACAGCAGCCTCTTCTGTCGCCGCCTCGATTAGCTCAGCGGCAAGCCTTTCAATATCCAAACTGATTTCTTGGAGGTTAAAGAGCAGCTGTTCTATTTGGCTCGGACTGAATTTGGATTCTAGTTTATCGCGATGCCGGTGCAGCGTGTTGATAGCTTCTCGCAGGGATTTCACTTCAGAAACCATGAGGTTCACCTTTTGAGTTATAGCAGCAGTCATATTGGTTAGAACAATAGAAGCTTCGGGAGCGGGGGAGCAAGGGAGGCCGGAATGTAGGTTTTCTAAATGCTTACTGCTATATAGACGTAGGGCAGGCGTCCCGCCCCCCCTGAAGGTTTAATGTTCTAACCTAAGTGGCTACTGCTATAGGCTTTTAACCTGCTTTTCCGTTGAAAGGAAGCAGAGCCTCTAGATTGCGTTCCCAGGCTCTGCCTGGGAACGAGACACATTTCTAACGAGACAAATTTCTAAGTCTAGCTTAGATGATGCGCTCGAAAAAGGAGATGCTGCCAGGGAGTGCCGGTGGGTGAGTGCACCGGGAGGGAAAACCGCTCCAAAATACAACAAAGTAGCCCCTACAGCCAATTCCCCACCAAGACATAGGGGGACCAGTAAATCGGATGCCGGTACTCAGGATATTTGAGAAGAGACAGCTGGGCGCGACGGAGGGCTTCAGCTTTAGTCACCTTGGCGTCTGTTAACTCGCGATAGAACTCACTCATCAAAGGTGCCGTAGCGGCATCATTGATATACCAAAGCGTTGCCAGGGTGCTGCGAGCCCCCGCCCGCACAGCCACCCCAGCCAGTCCCAAAGCCGCCCGATTATCGCCAGCAGCGGTTTTGCAAGCACTCAAAACCAGTAATTCAATAGCGCGATTGTTGCTGCGGCGTTCATCTGAAGCCCGGAGCAAACTATCGAACTCAGTGACATTAATGCGCCCGTCCCAAGTCAGAATAAAAGTATCCTCGGCTTTAGAACTGAACTCGCCGTGAGTGGCAATGTGAATCACGGGGAAAGAAGACTGAGAAATTTCTTTTTGCAGGGCTTTGCTGGTAAACTGCTGATTCAGCAGCACCTCACCCGGCAGCTGAGATTGGATTCGCTCCACTTCCACAGCCACATTTGGCAGCGCCGAAAAGCCCGAACGCTCTTCAGTCAGCCCAGCGGTCAAAGCCTTTAACTGCCCCCGCTGCAAGGGTTTCGCTTCTAGCAGCTGCAGCCCCGGGGTCAGGGCGATGCCATACTTCTCGACAAGATACTGCTTGCCGTCGTGGAGCGCCGCCATCGGAATATTGCGCAAGGCACCGTCGAGGATAAACACCAGCGTTTCTATTTTGCTGCTTGCTAAATCTGCCTCAGCCGGCTGGATTAACCACTGGTAGACCTTTTGAGACAGCGGCAAAAAGTCTTTCGAGGTTCGAGTTACCAAAGCTTTCCGCAGCTCAATCAGAGTCTCTTCAACTTTACCGGCTTCCAGAGGCACCGCCCAGTAGCGGAGATTTTCACCGGGCAGCGACAGGATAACTGCCAGCCTATTTTCCAAAATAATCGGATAAAAAACGGCTGCCTTAGGGTCAACCCTGTCAATTTCAACCGGCTTAGTATCCAAACAGGCATCCCGGAAGAAATTGTCAAGTTCAGCCAGCTGCAGCGATTCAATCACCGCACGCGCTTGCTTGAGGTTTTTTTGACTCGGCTGCTTGTCTAGCAGCAACTCAACCAGCTGCCGGTAAACTGGTTCGACGCTTTCCCGAAACGAAAATTGCAACTCTTGATTGATAGCGACCAAATCAGTGCGCAGAGATTGCAGGGTGCTGACGGCCTGACTGTAAGCTGAAATCGCCCCCTCAACGTCTCCCCGGGCTTTCAGGAGGCGTCCCAGCTGCCACTGCCAGCGGTAGGCAATATCTGGCGCATTAATCGCCTGAGCTTTCAGCAGGGCTTGCGCAGTCAATTTCTGGGCGTAGGACCACTGCTGGGTTCTTTCGTAGAGCTCGCCGAGAAAGCCCAGCGCGTAAGCTTCTGAGCGAGTGTCTCCCAGATTTGAAGCCTGTTGGGCGGCGGTAGCGAGCAACCGCGCAATCTCCTCAGTCGAAACTTCATTGCTGCGGTCTTCTGATAGCTTCCTGAGGTTTTCGGCAAAGTTAATCTGGGCGTAAACTGAGGTGCGGCTCTGGGGCAAACTGGCTATCTGCAACTGAATTTGGGGCAGCAAAGACCGGGCTGCTGGCCAGTTTTTGCTTTCCACCAAAAGGCTCAGCTGATTCAAAAGGCTCTCTGCCTTTGTCTTAGGTGAAGTGGACTCGGTAAAAGCCTGTTGAAAGTAATCTAAAGCAGCAGCGTGTTCCTGTGAGGCGTAAGCGGTATTGCCCAAACTGAACAGGGCATCACTTTCGGCTTGCTTTGATAGCAATCTTTGGGCGATATCCAAACTTTGCTGCAGCACTTGCTGCGACCTTTTCAAGTCACCTGTCAAGCGCAGGGCGTCGCCGAGGCTGCGCAATCCAGCGGCTTTGAGCGGGGAGTCCGGTTGCGGTTCCAGGGTTTGGCTGACAAGTTCTAGCGCTCTCAAAGCCCGCCGGTATTGACCTAAAGCTTGCAGGGCCTGCGCTTGGTTAATGGTAGCGCTGGCCGCACCGGCCCGGTCCCCTACTTGGCGGTAGGCGTCCGCTGCTTGCTGCCAGCTTGCTAGAGCTTGTTCTGGCTGTCCGGTAGCTAATTGCAAACTCCCTTGAGTGTTGAGGGCTCGGGCTCGCTGCACTGCGGTGGCGCTGCCGGGGGCACCGGCCTGCAAAAGTTTCAAACTGGATGCGACCGCACTTTTCGCCTCCTCCCACCTGCCGAGCTGCTGCAGCGCTGCCGAGAGATTGCTCAGTGCGATCGCCCTTTGGCTCCCGTCTCCGAGGTTCTCGTAAATACCGGCAGCCTGCTGCCAAGCCGCCGCCGCCTCGGCAAAGCGGTGAGCCTCATAGAGTTCTTTGCCGGCGCGCATCAATTCCACCGGTGCGCTTCTGGTCAGCGAATCTGCAATGTTTGAGGCGCTTCCTGGGGTGAGAGCTAACCCCAAAAACAAGGAAAAAGGTAAAACCCAAAAAGTTAGCCAAGTGCGAGTCTTCATTGTTTTACTTTTAATATTTCAGGGAGAATTCTTCAGAAGAAGCTGCCCACAATGGAAAAATAAATCCCCTGTTCTTGCCAGGTCCTGTCCGAGGATTTAATATCAATTAAAGGGATGCCGTATTCCAAGCGGGCGGTGAGCCGGTCTCCGAGCTGGAAGCGCAAACCCAGACCGACAGACAGCAGGGTGCTATCGTCAGGTGCCTGATTGCCGGAACTGTTCCAAACGGTGCCGGCATCGATAAACGGCGTCAAGAGCAAAACACCCTGCCGGTCGGGCAAACGGTAAATGGGAACCCGGACTTCTGCGGAGCCAAAAATGCCACTGTCGGTCAGCAGGGCGTCCTGCCGGTAGCCCCGGACACTTTCAAGGCCACCTAACCCAAACTGCTCGATCGGCAACATGGCCCGGTCAGAGATTTGCGCGTCGGAACGCAGCACGAGTACGGTGTCCGGAGCCAGCAGGCGCACCCACTGCATCTGTCCGCGCCAGGAGAAAAAGCGGCTGTCGGGAGGGTCGTCGTTGACCGTCGCCCTCCACCCCACGCCCACACTAAACTGGGAGCGGGCGGCGAAGACTTGATTCGCGCTGCGCTGGGTGTATTCTTGGAAAAACCTGAGTGCGTTCAGCCTGGTTTTCCCCTCTTCGCTGGCTCCGGGCGAAAGGCGAAACGGGACACCCAGCAGGGTGGTGTCGCTTTCTCGGCGAGTCGCGGTCAGTCCGAGGGAGATTTCTTGCCGGGGGCTCTGAACCACCGGCTGGCGCACGGTGAGTTCGTAGTTGCGGGAGGTGGCTTCGATATCCACCGGCTCGAAGGGAGGCTCAATGATATTGCTGTCTGTGCGGCTGATGAAAACGCTGACGGTGCCGTTGCGGGCGTTGAAAGGCAAAGTGTAGCTGCCCTCGATGGCGTTGCTGCCCTCGGTGTTGGTGTAGGTCAAACTGAGGCTATCTCCTCGCCCCGTCAAATTGCCCTCGCTCAAGCTGAGCTGGCGGCGAAACGTGCCAACGCTGGGAGAGCGGCCATTATCGAGAGTGAGTTGCAGGTCGAAAGACTGGGCCTCGGTGATGGTGACCTCTAGCAAACTGCTGCCGGCACGGGAACCGGCAGACAGTTCAGCGGAGATGGTTTCGATCAGGGGGTTGAGTTGCAGCAGTTGCAGGGTTTCTAGCAGCCGGTTAACATTGAGCGGCTTGCCGGCACCGAGGGCTACGCGGCTGCGCACGTAGTTAGGGTCAAGATTCTCGCTGCCGGTGATGTTGATCACTTCCACTTCCCCTTCCACCACCTGAATGGTCACAACACCTGCGTTCAGGGTTTGGGGTGGGATCAGGGCACCCGAGGTAATGTACCCCGCGTCGGTGTATTTCTTGGTAATAAGAGAGCGGGCTTCCAGCAGTTGGGCAAATGTCACAGACGTGCCGGTGAAGGGTTTGAGTACCTCCCTGAGCTCTTCATCGCTGAATGCGGTATTGCCCTCGAACTCGAATCGCTCCACACGGATGGTGCCAGGAACGCCTTCCGGAAGCTGTTCAGAGGGTTGAGGCGCTGGGGCACCGGCAGGAGGCTGTAGCAGTTCTTCTGGGGGCGGCAGCTTTGGAGGGGAAAGCGGTTCGGGCAGGGGCGGTGGCGGCAGCGGCTCAACCGGCCTGGGAATGCGAGATGGGTCAACGGCCTGCGCTATGGCCGGCCCTCCGGATATCTTAAAAATTAAACGTTTTTCAGGCGTTTGCGCTTCGGACTGCAAGGTGGGGGGCTGCAAGGTGGGGGGCTGCCACGGGGGGCTGCCCCTGCCCTCTGCCGGCTGGGGAATTTCAGAGGGGTCCGCCTCTGTAGCTCCGCTGCTGTCAGCCGCCCGCACGATTGCCGGCCCGCCGGACTGCGTAAAACTTTTTTCAGGCGTTTGTGCTTCGGGCTGCAAGGTGAGGGGCAGCCACGGGGGGCTGCCCCTGCCCTCTGCCGGCTTGGGAATTTCAGATGTTGGTGACGCTGGCGCTACACTGCTTTCAGCCGCCTGCGCCGCCGTTCCGCCACTGCCATTAAACATTAAACATGAATAATTTAAAATTAAAAGTCCCTTCTTTATAATTTTAAATTTTGTCTTTATAATTTCTGGCTGTAGCTTGGGAAGTTTATATAGCATCGGGTGGCACCTCTAGTCGGGAGTCTCTCACAACTATACTGGGTCGGCGAGCCGGCGGGCATTCCAACTTCACTCAGGAAGTGTCAGCCCATCTCTACAAAGGTGAGATGCACCCATCTGCTTGAGAATTGGGCATCGGGCACTGGGCATCGGGCATCGGACATCGGGCACGCTGGGCACTGCTGAAAATCTTTCCCATGCCCCCTGCGCCATGCGCCCTGCGCCACGCCCCATCCGCCATGCCCCATCTGCCATGCCCCATCCGCCTTGATATCTTAGCGTCCGGCCTTTTCCCGTCAGGCACAGAGCCCGCGCTGCCCTTGTTCAGTGCGCCCTTTAGGGGCCCGGGGAGGTTTTGAGCTTGCCCGCAAGGGAACCGGCAGACTGCTCCCGCTTGAGCGTTGGGCCCCCCTGAACGCGCCGTGGCCTGTTGCCTGACGGTGCTATTGACAGCCGGCGGATCATCGGGTATAATTTATTATGCACTTAATAGTGTCTGGGAAAAACATCAGATAGAAAGACTGCCGGCAATCCAGAATCGGTAAGTTATCAGTTGGATTGAGCAGTTTTGCAAGCGTTGCCACAGGGCTGCAACAGGCCGGCAGGGTGTGAGGGGGCGCTTGAGATGGGGGGGGAGAAAGATTTTCATTTTTTTGCTGCGCCCAAAAGGCAGAGAGGGCTGACGGGAAAGCCCATACAGGAAAAACATTTCTGGGCGACTTCCTTGACATCTCTCAAAAAATGTGGTAAGGGAGTTGCACAATCGCGAGCCGGTGGCGGCTGGCGGCAGCAGATTTGAGGCTTTGTGTGGCCAGAGGGCGGGGAGTTGGGCAGCCCGCAGTGGCGGGCCGGCAGGGGGGGCGATCCCGCGCAGCAAAACTTAACACAATAGGAATAAAGACTCTTCTTTCGAGAGTGTCCTCCCTCTGATAGACTTTAACACTTGAGGTAGGTCATAAAATGACGCCAAATCAGCAGTTGGGAGGACAGTCTTGTTAGAAAGTACCCTTGGGCTAGAAATCATTGAGGTAGTGGAGCAGGCCGCGATCGCGTCGGCCCGGTGGATGGGCAAAGGCGACAAAAACACAGCTGACCACGTAGCGGTGGAAGCGATGCGGGAGCGGATGAACAAAATTCACATGCGCGGACGCATCGTGATTGGAGAAGGGGAGCGGGATGAAGCGCCGATGCTCTATATCGGCGAAGAAGTAGGCATCTGCACCCGCGCCGACGCCAAAGACTACTGCAATCCGGACGAACTGGTGGAGATCGACATTGCGGTTGACCCCTGCGAAGGCACCAACCTGGTCGCCTACGGTCAAAACGGTTCGATGGCGGTGCTGGCCATTTCCGAAAAAGGCGGGCTGTTTGCCGCACCTGACTTCTACATGAAGAAACTGGCCGCCCCGCCCGTGGCCAAAAACCATGTCGATATCCGCAAGTCAGCCACCGAAAACCTGAAAATCCTCTCGGAGTGCATGAATCGCTCCATTGAGGAACTGGTGGTGGTGGTCATGGACCGCCCCCGTCACAAAGAACTGATCAAGGAAATCCGAGAAGCTGGGGCGCGGGTGCGCCTGATCAGCGACGGTGACGTGTCAGCGGCGATCTGTTGCGCTTTCTCCGGCACCAACATCCACGCGCTGATGGGGATTGGCGCTGCCCCAGAAGGAGTGATCTCAGCGGCAGCCATGCGCTGCCTGGGGGGACACTTCCAAGGCCAGCTGATCTACGATCCAGAAATCGTGCAAACTGGCCTGATTGGCGAAAGCAAGGAGAGCAACCTGGCTCGCCTGAAGGAAATGAACATTACCGACCCCGACAAGGTTTACAGCGCTGAAGAGCTAGCCTCTGGCGACACGGTGCTGTTTGCCGCTTCCGGGATTACCCCCGGCACCCTGATGGAAGGCGTCCGCTACTTCCACGGCGGGGCGCGGACTCAGTCGCTGGTAATTTCCACTCAGTCAAAAACCGCGCGCTTTGTTGACACGATCCACTTGTTCGAGCAGCCAAAGTCTCTGCAATTGAGGTAAGAGGCGCTCTCGCGCTATGAAGGGCTGTGGGCTGCTGGGGCGAGAGATCGCAAGACTCTTTGCCCAGCCCCCAGTCCCCAGCCCCCACTCTGCAGGAGTCAATTAGCAATTAGGTTTTGAGAAATTAGCAAAGGGTAATATGAATATTGCGGTTGTAGGTCTTAGCCACAAGACAGCCTCCGTTGAAATTCGGGAAAAACTCAGCATTCCAGAACAGCAGATAGAAACAGCGAGCGCTGCCCTGAAAGCGTACCCGCACATCGAAGAAGTGGCCATCCTCAGCACTTGCAACCGCTTAGAGATTTATCTGGTAACCAGTGAGACGGAGCAAGGCGTGCGGGAAGTAACGCAGTTTCTGTCTGACCACAGCAAACTTCCAGGACACCACTTGCGCCAGCATTTGTTCATCTTGCTGCACCAAGATGCGGTAATGCACTTGATGCGAGTGGCTGCCGGTCTGGACAGTTTGGTGCTCGGAGAGGGTCAAATTTTGGCTCAGGTGAAAAACACCCACAAACTGGGCCAGCAGCACAATGGCGTCGGGCGGATTCTCAACCGGCTCCTCAAGCAGGCGATCACCGCCGGCAAGCGAGTCCGCACCGAAACCAATATCGGCACCGGCGCGGTTTCTATCAGCTCCGCAGCGGTGGAGCTCGCCCAGCTGAAAGTGCAGAATTTGGCCGGCTCTCGGGTGACGATTGTCGGTGCCGGCAAAATGTCCCGCCTCCTGGTACAGCACCTGCTCTCCAAAGGAGCCACCCAGATCTCGATTGTCAATCGCTCAGCGCGGCGAGTTCAGGAATTGACCGCCCAGTTCCCGGAGGCCGGCCTGCGCTATGTGCCCCTGCCGGAAATGATGCCGGCGATTGCCGAAACCGACATCGTGTTTACCGGCACGGCAGCTACAGAACCCCTGCTCGACCGCGCTAAACTAGAAGCCTTCTTAGACCCCAACCAGCCTTTGATGCTGATCGACATTTCCGTTCCGCGCAACGTGGCGGCAGATGTCAAAGGGCTGCCCAACGTTCGCGCCTTTAATGTGGACGATCTCAAAGCAGTTGTGGCTCAAAACCAAGAAAGCCGGCGGGCTATGGCAATGGAAGCAGAAGGGCTGCTCGAAGAAGAGGTGGAAGCGTTTGATGTCTGGTGGCGCTCTCTAGAAACTGTCCCCACGATCAACAGTCTGCGGGACAAAATCGAAACCATCCGCGAGCAAGAGCTGGAAAAGGCCCTCTCCCGTCTCGGATCTGAATTCGCTGAACGTCACCAAGAGGTGATTGAAGCTCTGACGCGGGGGATTGTCAATAAAATCCTGCACGACCCAATGGTGCAACTGCGGGCCCAGCAGGACATCGAGGCCAGACGCCGCGCTATGGAAACCCTGCGCCTGCTGTTTAACCTCGATTCGGAAGCTGTTTCCAGCGAGCAATACAGCTGAGCTGGTGGGGGCGTAGCTCCGATTTGGATCTGTCAGCTGTCAGTTATTTTCGTGAGTGGGCTAAAGCCCAACTACAAACTTTTGGGCTAAAGCCCAACTGCGAACTTTTGGGCTGAAGCCCAACTACTAACCTTTGGGCTGAAGCCCAACTACTAACCTTTGGGCTAAAGCCCAATTACGAACTTTTGGGCTAAAGCCCAACTACGAACTTTTGGGCTGAAGCCCAACTACAAACCTTTGGGCTGAAGCCCAACGGCGAACTTTTGGGCTAAAGCCCAACTGCGAACTTGACAGTTGACATCTCTCTGAGCTGCAGTGTATAATATAAAATTTGTATGCAGGCAAAGTCTTGGAACCGGCAATTGCGGTGGGCTGCACTGCTACTGGGGCTGTGGCTGGGATTCGATTTAGTCGCTCACCTGGTGGCGGAAAGTTTGTGGTTTCAAGAAGTCGGCTATTTTGAAGTTTTTTTATTGCGAATACAAACTCAGGGCGGATTGTGGGCAGCCGGGTTTGCAATCACTGGCGGCTTTCTCCTGGGAAATTTGGCGCTGGCGCAAAAGCTCAAGCACCCAAACCCTCAAGACATCCCCCGTGCCGGTGGGGGCTTTCCGCCACGAGAAGTCATGGGGTGGCGCTTGCTGCTGCCCTTGGTGCTGGGGCTAGAACTGTTGCTTGTGCTGGTGCTCCTCCACTATGGCCAAGAGGCGGTCACATACTGGCATCAGGATCTGAGCAACCAGAATGTCTCTCCCCCCTTACCCTCGCCGTTCCGGCCTGAGTCTGTCGTCCCAATTGTCCGCCACCTGCGCTCCCAGTCTTGGCAGCTGGGGGTGCTGCTGGCACTGGCAGTCGCCTTGCTGATTAAACCCCAGTTTGTCTTGAGCGCGATTGCGGTAGCTCAGAGCTTGGGGTTTGGTATGGTTCTCTCGGCACACTGGGCCAAAGTGTTGCAATATTCCCACCCGATCGCCTTTCAGAGCACTGACCCCCTATTTCACCTGGATATCAGCCGGTACGTCTTTGCTCTGCCCATCGGGGAACTGCTGGAATTTTGGCTTTTCGGACTGTTTTTGTACGCGCTGCTGGCGGTATCCCTGATTTACCTGCTTTCCGGCGATTCCATCTCTCAGGGCAGTTTTCCCGGCTTTTCCCAGGAACAGCAGCGTCACTTGCACGGGTTGGGCGGATTGGTGATGCTGGGGGTGGCGCTTTCCTACTGGCTGCGCCGCTATGAGTTGCTGTACTCCCCGCGTGGGGTGACATACGGCGCGAGTTACACCGATGTCACGGTGCAGCTGCCGGCTTATACAGTGCTGAGTCTCCTGGCAGTTTTCCTCGGCGGGTGGTTGCTGTGGCGGACGATTTTCTGGACTCCCACCCAGTGCCGGCTGCCAAATCCGGAAGAAATAAGGAAAAGAAAAGGAAGTCAGGGCAACCGTGCCGGTGGCCCGATAGGAAATTGCCCCTACCCACCGCAACTGGTTTATGGCTTGACAGCCTATGTGGCGATCGCAGCAGTGGCGGGCGGAGTGTTACCGGTCGCGGTGCAGAGACTGGCGGTGCAGCCCAACGAGCTGGTGCGGGAGCGACCCTACATTGAGCGCAGTATCGCCTTCACCAAAGAAGCTTTTGATTTGCACAATATCGAAGAAAGAACCTTCGAGCCAGAAGGCTCCCTCACCTTAGCTGACTTGCGGCGCAATAGCGAGACGATCCGCAACATCCGCCTGTGGGACGCTCGCCCGCTGCTGGAAACCAATCGCCAGCTGCAGCAAATCCGGCTTTACTACAAGTTCCCCAGCGCCGACATTGACCGCTACACCCTGAAGAAAGAGCAAAGAAAACCCAGGCAGACCTCCCGCCAGCCGGAGCGGAACACAGGGGGCTCAGCGGTTCCGGAGAGAATTTCCCCCCAACCTGTGCCGGCAACTGAAAAGCAGCAGGTGATCCTGGCGGGGCGGGAGCTAGACTACAGCGCAGTGCCTCAGGAGGCTAAGACCTGGGTTAACAAACACCTGGTCTACACCCACGGCTACGGTTTTACCATGAGCCCGGTGAATACGGTTGGGCCAGGGGGGCTGCCAGACTATTTTGTCAAGGATATTGGGGAGGGAGCGCAGACGCTGCGCACCTCCAGCGAGCGGATTCGGGACAGCATTCCCATTGACCACCCCCGGATTTACTACGGCGAAATCACCGACACTTATGTGATGGCACCCACTAGGGTGAGGGAGCTGGACTATCCCAGTGGGGAGGAAAATGTCTACAACACCTACGACGGCACCGGCGGGGTGCCGGTTGGCAGCTGGTGGCGGCGGGGGCTGTTTGCCAAGTACCTCAATGACTGGCAGATGGTGTTCACCAGCAATTTCACTCCCGAGACGAAGGTGCTATTCCGCCGCAATATTAACGAGCGGGTGCGGGCCATCGCGCCGTTCCTGCGCTACGACAGCGACCCCTACCTAGTCGTCGCTCGGGCCAAGATATCCAAGGCGGCACCGGCACCGGGGGAGAACAGCAACCTCTACTGGATTGTTGACGCCTACACCACCAGCGATCGCTACCCGTATTCAGATCCGGCTAAAGAGGGATTTAACTACATCCGCAACTCTGTTAAAGTCGCGATTGACGCCTACAGTGGCAGTGTTGCTTTCTACGTGGCTGACCCCTCTGACCCGATTATTGCCAGCTGGAATGCCATTTTCCCCCATTTGTTCAAACCGCTGCGCGACATGCCGGTGACTCTGCGCACTCACATCCGCTATCCGCTGGATTTGTTCGACATTCAGTCGGAGCGGTTGCTGACTTACCACATGACCGACCCGCAGGTGTTTTACAATCGGGACGACCAGTGGCAGGTCCCCACCGAAATCTACGGCAGCGAAATCCGACCGGTGGAGCCGTACTATTTGATTATAAAACTGCCCACCGCCAAGTCAGAAGAATTCATCCTGCTCCACCCCTTTACGCCCACAAAGCGGAACAATCTTATCGCTTGGCTGGCGGGCCGGTCGGACGGAGAAAACTACGGGAAGCTGCTGCTGTACCAGTTTCCCAAGCAGCGGCTGGTCTACGGGCCCGAACAAATTGAGGCCCGCATTAACCAAGACCCAATTATCTCCCAGCAGATTTCTCTGTGGAACCGGCAGGGTTCGAGTGCTATTCAGGGGAATCTGCTGGTGATTCCGATTGAACAGTCGCTGCTCTATGTGGAGCCCCTGTATCTGGAAGCGACGCAAAATAGCTTGCCAACGCTGGTGAGGGTGATTGTTGCCTATGAAAACCGCATTGCTATGGCAGAAACCCTGGAACTGGCACTGGAAGCGATTTTCCAGCCGGAGACAATCAAGGTGCCGGTGATTGTCAGTCCCATTGAGGGCGGGGAGGTGCCGGTGCCGGCTGTACCGCCCCAGCGCTAGGCGGTCTGGCGTTGGGTTATATAGCAATGGACAGGAAGTTTAGGACATTAGGACAGGCGAGACGCCTGTCCTACGTCCTGCGAAGTATAGGCGTAGGTACGGCGTTCGCCGGGCCTCAGGATCTAATGTCCTAACCAATGTGGCTTGTGCTATAGCAGTAGACAGTCTGTTTAGTACAAGGTATCTCACTTGTTAGTAGAGATAGGGAGCGGAGGGAACGCCTGTCCTACGTCGTAACCTGAGTTTTGGGCCGGAGAGACTTTTGGCTAAGTCTTCAAACATATTTTATGTATTTTTTGGCGTTAAAAGCTTTATGCAGAGTAAGATAGGGCTAGTCTAATTATATAACTTACGGATAATTCGCGATCGAAAAGACTGCCGGTGCGACCCGAGTGCCGGCGATAACTGCCGGGGGAGCGCGGTGGCTCTGGAAATTGCCAATGCCCCATGCCCAATGCCCCATGCCCGGTGCCCCATGCCCTGGCGGAGGAATCCCGTCAGAGGGGTGACATTGTTAAAATTCTGCGGATTCTGGCGCAGCCAGCTATCCAGTCCGATAAACTGCTCTCGGTAGACTTGTGATTGGTGAAAAAACTATAAGTTGAGGCTTGTTATGGATGCTGCTGCTCTCTGGCAACGATATCAGGACTGGCTCTACTACCATGAGGGGCTGGGATTTTACCTGGATGTCAGCCGCATGAGATTCGATGACGCTTTTGTGGGAGCTTTGAAGCCCAAGTTTGAGAAGGCGTTTAAAGATATGGCGGCTCTGGAGGCGGGGGCGATTGCCAACCCGGACGAGAACCGCATGGTTGGCCACTACTGGCTGCGCGATCCAGATTTAGCGCCATCACCGGCACTCAAGCAGGAGATTGTGGAAACCCTGGAGCAGGTGGAAGCCTTTGCCGAAAAAGTCCACACCGGCGCGATCCACCCCCCCTACGCCCCCAAATTTACCGATGTCCTCTCTATCGGGATTGGCGGTTCTGCCCTCGGACCGGAATTTGTGGCGGCGGCGCTCGCGCCAGATTTACCGCTGATGGGGATTCACTTCATCGACAATACGGACCCCGCCGGCATTGACAGCACGCTCTCCCAGCTGAAAGACCGGCTGAAGAGTACACTGGTAATCGTGATTTCCAAATCTGGGGGAACGCCTGACACCCGCAACGGCATGGTTGAGGTTCAGCACGCTTACTCGCTTCACAACCTGAACTTCGCCCAGCATGCGGTGGCGATTACCGGACACGACAGCGGTTTGGACAAACTCGCTAAGTCAGAGGGCTGGCTGGAGACGTTCCCCATGCACGACTGGGTGGGGGGGCGCACCTCGGAAATGTCTGCGGTGGGGCTGCTACCGGCAGCTTTGCAGGGAATTGGCATTGGCGAGATGCTTGCCGGTGCGAAGGAAATGGACGTGGCGACTCGGGTGGCGGAGATTAAACGCAATCCAGCCGCTCTGCTGGCGCTGAGCTGGTATTATGCCGGCAATGGGCGCGGCGAAAAGGACATGGTGGTGCTGCCTTATAAAGACTCCCTGCTGCTGTTCAGCCGGTATTTGCAGCAACTGGTGATGGAATCTCTGGGGAAAGAGAAAGATTTGGAGGGGAATACTGTCTGCCAGGGGATTGCGGTTTACGGGAATAAGGGTTCGACGGACCAGCACGCCTACGTGCAGCAGTTGCGGGAGGGGGTGCCGAATTTCTTCGCCACCTTTATTGAGGTTTTGGAGGACAGGAATGGGCCATCTCCGGAGGTGGAAGCCGGTGGGATTACCTCGGGGGATTACCTGTCGGGTTTCTTGCAGGGAACGCGAGAGGCGCTGTTTGAAAATCTGCGCGATTCGATTACGGTGACAGTTGGGCAAGTCAATCCGGGGACGGTTGGGGCGTTAATTGCGCTGTACGAGCGAGCGGTTGGGTTTTACGCTTCTTTGGTGAATATTAACGCTTATCACCAGCCGGGTGTGGAAGCGGGGAAAAAGGCGGCGGCTGCGATTTTGGATTTGCAGAAGCGTGTTTTGCAGGTGCTGAAAGCGGAGGGTGCGCCGATGACTTTGGAGGCGCTGGCGGAGCGTGCCGGTGTTCCCGATCGGGTAGAGTCGATTTACAAGATTGTGCGCCATCTGGCGGCGAACCGGCGCGGTGTGGTGTTGCAGGGAAATCTTGCTGAGCCGGCGAGTTTGAGGGTTTCGGCGAGTTAGGGTGAGAGATCGGGTTTCTGATGGGAGAAACCCGATTTTTTACGGGGGTTGATATGGGGGTGCGGTTGACCTGGAAATGTGCTGGCAATCTTTGTTAAGTAGAAGCCGAATAATTATAGCCTAAATGTGCGTCCTTAGTCTTAATATTGCGAGCAATTGGCGAGGCCGCACAACCTTAGCTGGTGGTAGGTGCACCGACTGGCGCTGCAAACTTGGCACAGTCAAGAGCAGCACTAGCAATCGAGGGGCAACTCCCAGACCTTCCAGGGGTAAAATCGCCCCTCAAATGGCTAATTTACACTGCGAACATCCCGTTCTTGTCTTTGCGCCGGCGTCCTGGCCCGCTATTGTTATAGAGGAGAGCGGGCGAGATGCCTGCCCTACTGAGGACGCCGGCGTTAAAACTCGTCTTCTTACGCACTTTGGGAACTTCCATTTTGCCGAGCGACGAGCTGCGAGTTCTGAGACGGCAGGCTATACTCTTGTGCAGCGCCGTAGTTAACGTTAAAACCGATATCCCTTAAAGTGGCAACCGTCAATTGGCTGGTGAGTTGCTTCTCGTCCTTACTACCCGATTCAACCATTATTTCGATGTCAAAGTCTGGGATCTTGCGCCAGTGACCCAAGTCAGAACCTTCACCTTCGCCAACAGTTAGCTCCACAGGAGTTTCTGAGAACGTACCCAGAAGTTCTCCATAGTAAGTGCCAGCGTAGGAATCTTGCTTGTAAAGTCCCTTTTTCGAGTCAGCAATCAAGTTCCGATCCTCCCAGAGAGTACCAATACCCAGAACGTGCGCGAACTCATGAATCATCGTGTCATACAAGAATCTCTGATTGGCACGGGTGTCACTTTGAGGATTGCTGTTGAGAGAAGCCTCACCAACAATAGCCATCTCGCGGCGATTCAAGTCAACAGAAACCTGTCTCGGCCCCGCTGAAGCCAGCACATTTGCATCCTGATTTTTAGCAGTAGCATCAATTCTTATCGTGTGCGGGCCCTCAAAAGTGCTGTAGGAAATCAGTTGTTCGATCCTGTGGGCAGCTTGGCGTATGGTATTGCGCTCGGTTTCAGTAAGGTCTTGCGTTCCCTCGCCGAAGTTGAGGTCAATAGAAAATTTCCGAAGATCGCTAGCCGCCGGCGTGAAATCCGTGCTCACCGTGTAGTTGGCTGTTTGTTGGTTGAAGCTCTTAACTTGCAGAAAATAACTAGTTGACGGCTGGAGGAAGGCGCGAATTGACTCGTTGCCGGTGCCTCGCTCCCACTGCCAAGCGACTACCTCTATTTCATCATCATCGATAAAGCCATTGCCGTTGCGGTCTGCTACTGGATCGACTTGACCGTTCCCGTTGAAATCCCGGATCAGCCGCACGTCAGCATCGCCGGTCAAACCCGTCAGGTCAGCGGTGAAGATACCAGACTCACCCACTGTAAAGCTGTAGTAGCTGTCAGATTTGCTAGCACTGACCTGTCCGGTTTCCGAGAATTTTGCTGAATTTTCAACTTTCGCCGCTGTCAAAGCAGAGTCGGGAGTTCGAGCCGGTGGGGACGGTGGGGGTGTTGGGGCGCTCACCGATAGGCTAAGATTGTAGGTGGTATCGCCGTCGCCCTTATTAACTGCGATAAAGTAAGTGCCAGCGGGCAAAGCGTTTGTCGCAATCGCTTCTGCAGCGTTACCCGGCGATGCGGAAGACTCGATCTCCTCATTCTCGTCGGCAACGCCATTGCCGTTTGTGTCCTGAATCAGTTTCAAGTCGGCATCGGCGCTCAAGTCTTGCAGGTTGACGCTGAGGTTCCTACTCTCAGAGAGAGTGAAGTGGTAGACGTCTTGTTCATCTGCGTCTCCCACGAACTCATTCAAGGTCTTGCTGCTACTGAGGGTGCCCAGATCCGTGGCTGTGTTCAGGGTATTGCCGGCAGTATCTGCCGGTGGCGTGAAAGGCGTAGCTGACAGGCTGAGGTTATAGTTGGTATCGCCCTCGAACTGCTCAACCAGAACATAATAGGTGCCTGGGGACAACAGGCTGCTAATTTCTTCGGGAGCCGCACCTTCAGCGCTTGAGGCATCCAATGGCTCATATTCATCTACCACGCCATTGCTATTGGAGTCTTCTATGAGCGCCAGATCGGCATCCGCACTCAAACCGTTGAGGCTCAAAGTGACGGTGCTGGCTGTATTCAGGGTGAAGCTGTATATCTTCTCGGTGCTAGCATTGCCCACGAAGCCACTTCGGGTTGCGGAGCCAAGGGTTCCCAGGCTCTCCGCTGCGCTCAGGCTGATTTCCGGAGGTGGCGGTTCGCTCTGCCGGCCCTCCTCTATACCAAATTGACGGTAGTGTTTAATAGCGCTCAATCCCCCCGGGCTGACCGCTTTAGCCACATCTGGGTTCTGCTGCATATAATAGCCGGTATCGAAGTCAGGGCCAAAGTTGCGGTTTTCATATTGACCGTATTTGACGAAGTGTTCCATGCCGGTGAGGGGATCTTTTTGACCCGCGCTCGCTTGCACGGCTGCGGCGACATCAGGGTTATTGGCGATATAATCATCGGTATAGAATTCTGCCATCGTGTCGCGCTTTTCAAATTGACCGTTGTTTACGAAGTGGTCGATGGCTGTAACTTGCCCTTTTTCGACTGCTGTAGCGACATCTGAGTAAAATTCCAGATAAAACGTCGTGTCAAACAGGGCGCTGGGGTCCCGCTTCTCAAATTTACCGTACTCTTGAAAGTGTTCCAACCCACTGCTGAAACCGCCAGAGGAAACTGCCTGCGCCACGTCCTGGTTCTGGGCGAGATAAAAGCTTTCGTCGAATAGAGCGTTGGTGTCTAACATTTCCTGACAGATGAGCCTTGATTTATAGAGAGAAAATAGAGCGGACTTGTGTTTATCCTGTTGCAAACAACTTGTGCCGAAGGGGAGAAGGCTTGTCCTGCTAGTCCCGACATCCAGATGTCCGCGAACAAACCTGAGTTAAGTCTCCTGTTCGGGGAGATGATGATTTTCTCTCCCCTGATTTCTTTCCCCTAATAATCATTAAAGCTTCCGCCCTAAATATCAAGCACATTTCCGGATCACTTTGCCAGAATCAAATGATCCAGATTTGTTCTTGACACAGCTTTTATCAAAAAGTATAATTTTAAACCCTAAAATCCTAACCCCTGAGACAGCGGGGGGTGAGACAACCCACAGAGCCACCGGCACAAGCAGAGAGTTCCACACTCGCCAACGCCTCAAACCTGCGAATTTCCGGGCTTTTTGCCCAGTTCTGCCTCCCGTGCTGGAAATTCTCGGGCGTGGCACAATTCTGCGTTTCCCGCCCCGTCTCCCTCAAAACACCGGCAGTTCACCCAGTACATTTCCGGATCACTTCGTTCCAGTGTAAAATGATCCACACATCATCCCAAAAAAACTATTGACAATAAATTCAGTAAATGGTAATAGGGAGAACTCTCAAAGCATCTACTCCAGGACTGACAAGGATCAAGCAAGCCAGAGAGCGAATCACCCAGGAAACCGGGTGGGCTGTCAATAACGAACAGTGGCTGCTGGAAGCAGGCAAGTTCCTGCCGCCAGTCAGAAGCGGGAAAAACATCGTTGCAGGAGCCGTGTCCATTGGGACTTGGAAGCGGTTCCTCACCGGCAAACCCATCAAACCCACCAATTTCCAAGCTTTCTGCCAGGTTTTGGGGCTGAACTGGCTTGAAGTCGTCGAGGGGGACACCATTCCGGGCGCTCGGGGGGAAAAGCCGCCTTCCCAAATCGCCGCCCCCCCACACCCGCCGGCGGGAGACTCTCGGCTCGCCTCCCCCGCACCGGCACCGCGCCAAGACTGGGGAGAGGCGATAGACGTCTCCTTATATATAGGGCGCACCTGGGAACTCGCCACGCTGAAAAAATGGATCGTGGATGACGGCTGCCGGCTGGTGGCCCTTTTGGGGATGGGCGGCACCGGCAAAACCTCTCTGTCCGTCAAACTGGCACAACAGCTCCAGCACGAATTTGAATTTGTCATCTGGCGCAGTCTCCAAGATGCCCCTCCCGTCAGCGACACGCTCGCCACTCTGCTGCAATTGCTGTCCAACCGGCACGAGACGGATGCCGGTTTGCCCGAAAGCACAAGTCAGAGAATCACGCGACTGATTGATTGCTTGCGCCGGCACCGCTGCTTGCTCGTACTCGACAGTGCCGAGTCCATCATGCAAGCCGGTGCAAGCGCAGGACAGTATCTCAAAGGCTATGACGGATATGGAGAATTAATCAAACGAGTCGGAGAAACATCCCACCGCAGTTGCTTGGCACTCACCAGTCGCGAGAAGCCTCAAGAGCTGGCACTGCTGGAAGGAGAAACCCTACCCGTTCGCTCACTGCAGCTGACTGGTTTGAACGAGGAAGAAGGACGCTCAATTTTTCAAACCAAGGGAGCCTTCGCTGGGACACCCGATGAATGGAAAGAAGTAATTCAACACTACGCCGGAAATCCGCTAGCCTTAAAACTTGTTGCTTCCGCCACTCGCGAGGTATTTGGCGGCAGCATTTCCGAACTTGTCAAATATTTAAAATCAGGGTGTTTTCTTTTTTCTGATATTGCTCAACTTCTAGACCGGCAATTCAATCGCCTGACAGATGCGGAACAAGAAGCGCTCTACTGGCTAGCGATAAACCGCGAACCGATTTCTTTCGCAGCCTTAAAAGAGGCTCTTGTATCCCCCGCTTCAAAACACGAGTTACTAGAAACTCTGAAATCCCTGAAAAGGAAATCGCTGATAGAAACAAGAAGTAACGCGATCTTCACGCTACACCCGTTTGTCAGGGAATATGCGAGCGCCAGATTAAGATCCCAAATTTGTAAAGAGATAAAAACCGAAAAGCTTGCCCTTTTCAACAGCCACGATCTGCTACAACCTCAGGCAAAAGACCGCTTGAGGGACATTCAGACCCGCCTCATCCTGCAGCCGGTCAAGGACAGACTGCTCAATCTTTTTGGGGGCAAAAGCAATGTAAAAGCTCACCTGAATCAACTTCTCTCAGAGTGGGGCAGCAAATATCCGCAAACACCCGGCTATACCGCCGGCAATATTTTATCCCTGCTCAGCCTGCTGAATCCAGACTGAACCGGCTGTGAATTGTCTCATCTAACAGTTTACCCTAACTGCCGGTGCGTTTTACTGACACAGCTCCGATGGAGAATTTTTAGCTGCCGGTGGCGCTAAAGGAGAAATCCACCTGTGGCGAGTTGCGGAGGGCCAGCAAATTTTGACCCTTGAGGGACACGCCGGTTGCGTGCGTTCAGTCGCCTTCAGTCCCGATGCTAAAACCTTACCCACCGGCAGTTCCGGTTGATTTTTAAACCGCAGAAGGGGAGACGCAGATGAAGGCGGAATTTATCTCTAGAACGCCGGTTTATTAAAAAAATCGGGTTCCTTAACCTCACTGCAAACATTGTAGGGGGCCGCACTCCCAGAGAGCGGTTCCCTACTTTTTTACGAACTGGCATCACCGGTTGGGGTCAAGTCAATAAACTTTTTGCCCGATATAATTTCCCTTGGGATTGTACTGACAAACTAAGTAGTCGTTCCCGCCGCCAGTAGCCAAAGCGCACCCCACTTCTGTGGTATTGCGCCAAATGACTTGGGTGTAGTGACCGACATCTTGCCAATTCCCACTACTGGAGACATTTGGAAAAGTGCCGGCGACGAAAAATTTCTTTTCGTTGCCCCAACTCTCTACCATCTGCGTGAAAGAAAAAGCTCCGGCAGTCCCCATCCAGAGGTTTTCTCCATAAGAGGCAGATCCACTGTGTTTAAATTGACCTGTTGAAGCCAGTTGTTCTGCCCACTTCTGAGCCGCAGTTGCCACAGTGTCAGACCATTTTAGTGCGGGCACGCCCACTTCTTGCCGGTATTTATTGTGAGCGGCTAAAATCTCATCTTTGTTAATTGTTCGCGTGGTTTGTGCGAACAGCTGGGAGGAATCAGATATCTTTTGAGTCTTCGCTGTTGCCGGTGCCTGCGCCGCTAGATTAAAACTCGCTGTGATAGCAGCAAACCCTAAACCAATTCCAGCGGCTAGTGCCAGAAAAGTTTGCTTGTATAGTTTACGCATGATGGATAACTCCTCACTAATGAGATGTGTGCGGATCTGATTGCGCCTAACAGGTTTGTGGCCATAAATCAGGAAACTTTAACAAACCTGTTTTTCCCTTGTTACCAGCCTGAAGCTGAGAACGATAACTCGCCGGCTCTGCCGGCAGATGATCGAGCGGACTAATGTATGTTTTATTTTCCCCCCTTACTGCTAACATCTGAAAGCTGATTGCCCACAACTTCCTGCAGCAAGCCGTCACAGGCATCAAAAAGCAAATCGATGACTTGATTAAATCCCTCTGGCCCGCCATAGTAGGGGTCGGGGACTTCCTGGAGGTCATGGTGCGTGCAAAAGTCGCACATCATGCGCACTTTGTCGCGATATTTGCCGGCGGGGTCAAGGTAAAGAATATCCCGGTAATTCTCCCGATCCATCGCCAGAATTAAATCAAATTTCTCAAAATCTGATTTTTGGAACTGGCGAGCTTCACCGGTGAAGGTCATTCCCCGCGCAATGGCGGCGGCGACCATGCGCCGGTCGGGGGGGCGGCCAATGTGATAGCCGCCGGTGCCGGCGGAGTCGCAGACAATCCGGTCGCTGAGATTAGCTTGCTCAATCAAGTGATTCATGATATTCTCAGCTGCCGGTGAGCGGCAAATATTGCCGAGGCAAACAAACAGGAGCTTGTAGGGCATCAGGGATTCTTGCGCTTTGTACAGTAGAAAGTCCGCACAATTCCTGTCAGCGAGGCGACAAACACCGCCTCGGGCTGTCTCGTAGCGGACTGTCTTCTATCTTAAGATAGAAAGAAACCAAGGTTAAATTCTGCAACTAATTTGTCCTATAAACGTTAAGAAAGCCGGTTTCTTAAAGAAACCGGCTTTCTCGCCGCGCGGGGTTTTCCCACTCTCCCCGAAAATAAGAGAAGCCGGCGGCTGACTTGCCCTTATCACAAAATGGAGGCTTTGTCAACTGCCGCCAGGCAAATTATCCAGCAAGCGTGCCGGTGTTCAACCGCTAGGGAGCCCAGCCACTTTGTGAAAGGAAATTACAGACCCGGGAGGTTGAGTCCCCCTGTGAGTTCTTCCATGCGCTCCCGCATCGTGGCGGTGGATTTGTTGTAGGCATCTTTCATCGCCGCCAAGACGAGTTCAGAAACCACGTCCGCTCCTTCTCCCAGCGCATCTGGTGAAACTTCCACCCCACGGGGTTCTTGGTTCCCACTCAGGTAAATCTTGACCAAACCGCCACCGGCTTGTCCCTCGATTTCCATTTGGTCGAGTTCTTCCTGGAGCTTTTTCGCTCCTTCTTGTACCTGCTGGGCTTTCTTAAAAGCTTCGGTCAGCTCTTTCATTTTCCCCAGACCGAAGCCAAATCCCTGTCCTTTTGTCATAATTCCTTGACTCTGTATCGATTAGGCTTGTTTTTGACAGACTCTCATCTAAGCGCTGGGCGCTTGCAGCGGGCTGATAGACCGGTCGAGTGTGAGCGACCAGCTCGTTCTCACCGGCGCATGGGTGGGGGCAGCGTGAACTGGCACGCCAGCGCGGACTCCCTGCGATTTTACCAGAGAGCGAGGTGCGGGCGACCGACGGGTGCTACAGATAACCATCTTATCAATTGCGACTGCCCCTAGGAGAAGGACAGGCGAAATGTCACCGAAAAAGCCAAGAGTGAAAAGTGACCGCCACAAACGGCGCTAACTTTTCACTCTTGACAGAAATGGTCCCCCGCCGCACCGGCGCAGCCGCCGGCACTGTCAGCCAGCTCAGCTGCGAGTCACGGCGCGAATGGCGCGAGATGGTTAAATCGGTTGAAATTCTCCGATGATCTTAACTTCTGGTTCTAAAAGCAGAGACCACTGCTTTTCCACCTGCTCCTGAACGTAGCGGATCAGCTGGAAGATGTCGCTGGCTTTCGCCCCACCACAGTTGACAATAAAATTAGCGTGGCGCTGGGCGACTTGGGCACCGCCTATCTGGTAGCCCTTCAGGCCGGTGTGTTCAATTAACCAGCCGGCTTTGTGGGGAGTGGGATTGCGGAAGACACTGCCACAGCTGGGCAAGTGATAGGGTTGGGAGTTCTGCCGCTGCTTGAGATGGTGTTCCGTTTCCGCCATCACCTTAGCGGGATCAGCGCCGGGGCGCAGCTGGAACGTCGCCTGGGTGACCAGGCGATTGCCGCCTTGCAGCACCGAGGTGCGGTAGCGGTAGCCCAGGTCTGGAGGGGTGAGAATTTCAACCCTGCCGTCAGGATTGAGGACGTGGGTGTTCACCAAGATATCTGCAGCGCAGCTGTGGTGGGCACCGGCATTCATCACCACAGCGCCGCCAACGGTGCCGGGAATGCCAACCGCCCACTCCAGCCCTTGCCAGCCGCGCTCAGCAGCTTGCCAAGCGAGGCGGACGAGAGGTTCGCCGGCAGCCACCGTCACCGTGCCGGTTTCGGCATCGAAGTGGGTGTGGCGCAGGTAGCGAGTGCAGATCGTCAGCCCGGGGAGCCCCCGATCGCTGACGAGCAAATTGGAGCCGGCACCTAAAACCGTCACTGGCAGCCCTTCAGAGAGCCCCCAGTAGAAACCCGCTTGCAAATCTTCCAAGCGGCGGGGAGCGAGATACCACTCAGCCGGCCCGCCCACGCGATAGGACGTTAAAGTCGCCAAAGGCACCCCGTACTTGATCTGGCAATCCGTTCCGGGCAGGGAAATTGGAGAGCGTTTCAGCGTCTCTTGTTTCAAAAAATTGGCCTCCGGAGTGGCGAGCGCACCAGAAGCGTTGAGGGCAACAGCAGGATCGTAGGAGAGAGTCATGATAATCCCAATGCTTGAATTCTTATAGACCTACTTTAAAAGTTGGTCAAAGAGATTTGGTTCAGGTTGTCTTAGCGGACTTGCAGCCTGCGCCTTTCGGTTAGGCCGGATATCGGTTTTCCCCAGCTATGTGCCGCTCAGCGGTTTGATAAAAGGCCATTACCTCTGGAATTACCTGATTCAAGTTGCCCGCTCCCAGAAACAGGGCGATGTCACCCGGAAGCAGCGTTTCAGTCAGGAATGCAGAGACTGACTTGAGGGAAGGTTGATAGTGCACCTGGGGGTGGACAGAAGCAATCAAATCTGCAACTAGCTGGCCGCTGACTTGGCCCAAGTCGGGCTCACCGGCGCTGTAAATATCTGTGATCGCAACGATGTCGGCATCGTCAAAAGACTCGGCGAATTCATGCAAAAATGCCAGGGTGCGGCTGTAGCGGTGGGGTTGAAAGATCGCCACAACTCGCCGCCCGGCAGTTAACCCCTGCCCTCTGGCGTGCAGGCGAGCCGCTGCCAGGGTGGCGCGGATTTCGCTGGGGTGGTGGGCGTAGTCATCCACAAACAGGATGCCGCTGCACTCGCCCCGATGCTCAAAGCGGCGGCGAGCCCCCTCGAAGGTGTGCAGCCCCTGAGCGATCGCGGAAAAGTCTAAGCCGAGCTTTCGACCGACTGCCACTGCAGCCAGGGCGTTGCTGAGGTTGTGCTGGCCGAGCACCTGCAAGTTCAGCTGGCCGAGAATTTCTCCGCGCTCCCAAATCCTAGCCGTGGTGCCGTCAGACCGGTATGCCACGCAATCTGCGGTGTAGTCAGCGCCCGAATTTGGATCGAGGCTGTAGCTAATTGCCGGTTTGAGGCGGTCGCGGACGGTGGGGCAGTCGATGGAGCCCACCACCGTCTCACAGTTTTGGGCGAACACCTGGAAGGTGGAGATCACCTGCTCCAGGGAAGAGTAGTGGTCTGGGTGATCGTGCTCGATGTTCGTCACAACGCCGATCAGGGCGGCGAGCTTGACGAGAGATCCATCCGACTCATCCGCCTCTGCCACCAGATAGGGCCCTTCTCCGAGACGGGCATTTCCTTCCCAGGCACTCACCTCTCCTCCCACGACTACCGTTGGGTCGAGGCCGGCATGGAGCAGCAGATACCCAATCATGCTGCTGGTGGTGGTTTTACCGTGGGTGCCGGCGACGGCGACGCTCTGATAATTCTGAATCAGGGCGGCCAGCAAATCGGACCGGTGAAAAATTGGGCATCCCAACTCCAGGGCGGCTCGATACTCGGAGTTAGCCGGATTGATGGCTGTTGAGCAGATTACCTGCGGCGAGTATGCCTGTGCTGGTTTTGCGCCGCCGCACCGGCCTGAGTGCCTCAAAGTTTCAGCTGTCTCACCGGCCAGTTCCCCCTGACGGGCGGCCACTGCGGCCAAGACTTCTCCCTCGGCCTCCCCTGCCGGCTGAAATGCTTTTAAATTGCTTGCGTCCTGACGCCAAAAGATATGAGCGCCGATTTGCTGCAACCGCTGAGTAATGTGGCTGGAGCGAAGATCCGAGCCATACACAGGCAGCTGACGCTTAGCCAGAATATAGGCGAGGGCTGACATTCCAATTCCGCCAATTCCGATGAAATGGAATGGCCTGCCGCTGAAATCCACAGATGTCGGCATATTTAGCTCCTTACACACCACACCACGCCAATGACACGCGATATCATATCAAGAATTTCTTTTTTGCGATACAGCCCTCAAGAAAATTTGCGTAATTTCCCCTAGGCTGTTTGGGCCGATCCAGACAGGCGACTGCGCTGGAAACTGCGATTCTTTGATTATTATTTATCTATCCTGCGACTCTGTATATCTTTAGGTTCTAAATACATGGCTCCTCCAGCCTTTTCCTGACAAACTGCGGGTTCCGCTGGCTGCCGCGACTTAGCCTTTGAGCTGTCTCGACACCCATCTTAACGGCGACTGACACGACTGTCCAACAATCCAGCCTGACTTGAGCTTTCAGGCTAACAATTTAATGCGCCACGGGAACCGCCGCACTCGCGACGAAAGCCTTCTGGCTTTCCCCGGCGTTGAATCTTTCAGTTGCCTGCCGGCAAAATTAATTTTTTTACGCTTGCTTAATTTCCTTATCCCCCCAGGCGAGATCGGGGCCCCCGCTTGGCCTGCTGGCTGCCCGCTCGCCATTATACTGGTCAGGCTCCCGATTTTCCTCTGCCGGGCGAGAGGGACGCCAGATTGTATTAAAATTAATTAAGCGGATTTCATGTCAGGTCGCAGCGCTGCGGCTATGTCTCCTTCCCCGGACGGTTTTGGCGCGCCTCAAATGGCCATTTGAGCCGGCTTGTGGCGGAAGCTGGCTGGAATCCGCTGGCTGGGGCGAGGCCAATCTGGGTTGGCCACAGCCCCCGCTGCCACTTTTGCCATCGCCCCAAGGTTTAAGGCCAACCTCGGGGCGAATGTTCGCCACACCGGCACTCTTGGGTGCCCCAGGAGAGCCGGTGCAATGTCCAGCGCTCTCCGCACGACCCATCGCACCGGCCCTGTCCTGGGCCACCGGCACCCCACGCGCTCTCGGCGGTAGCGGCCCACAGGCCCCCCCACACGAACAGCTGGCGCAGATGCGCTGTCAACTTCACCATGATGGCACCGGCGTCCAGGAACTCTCGGCGGCTCTCTCTCAAATCCGGTTAATTGCTTTTCATGTTTTGCCAAGTGGCCAAAACCCCTGAAGATGATGCTGGCAAGAATTTTAACGGATGGAAGCCGCAAGAGAATATAAAATAAATATAAAATTTGTAAAATTTAAGGCGGCTGGGAATGGCCGGCAGGCCCAGACTCGGGCCTTGTGGGGGGGGGCCGGTGCTGCCGGTTGGGCCAGGGCCGACGTCGTGGAGGAAGCAGTTTGAGGGACTGACAGCCGGGATTGGGGAAATGGGGATCGGGGAAATTTTACCTGAGATCGGGGGGAAAGATTGTACACCCTTCGCGATATGATGTGGGGATTACCGGGTATTTGTTTAATTACACAGAGGGCAAGACGCAGTGATAAGAGTCGCGATCAACGGTTTTGGGCGCATTGGACGTAACTTCATGCGCTGCTGGCTTGGCAGAACTAACAGCCAACTCGATCTCGTTGGTATCAACGACACTTCCGATCCAAAAACCAACGCTCACTTGCTGAAGTATGACACGATGCTGGGGACGTTGAAGGATGTGGACATCAAGGCTGATGACAATTCCATCACCGTCAACGGCCATACAGTCAAATGCGTTTCGGATCGCAACCCCTTAAACTTGCCCTGGGCGGAATGGGGAATTGACTTGATCATTGAAGCCACCGGCGTGTTTGTTGACACTCCCGGCGCATCTAAGCATATGCAAGCAGGGGCGAAAAAGGTGCTGATCACGGCTCCCGGCAAGGGTTCCGACATCGGCACCTACGTCATGGGCGTCAACGATAAAGACTACGAACACGACAAGCACAGCGTCCTGAGCAACGCCAGCTGCACGACTAACTGTCTGGCACCGGTGGTTAAGGTGATCCACGAAAACTTCGGGATTATCAAAGGCACGATGACCACCACCCACAGCTACACCGGCGACCAGCGGCTGCTGGACGCCAGCCACCGGGATGTCCGGCGGGCGCGGGCTGCGGCGATGAATATTGTGCCCACCTCCACCGGCGCTGCCAAAGCGGTGGCTCTGGTAATCCCTGAAATGAAGGGCAAACTCAATGGTATTGCCATGCGGGTGCCCACCCCCAACGTGTCGGTCGTGGACTTTGTGGCTCAGGTCGAGAAAAAGACCTTCGTTGAGGAGGTCAATCAAGCCCTGCAGCACGCTGCTGAAGGCCCAATGAAAGGCATTCTGGAATACAGCGATCTGGAGCTGGTTTCCTGTGACTATCGCGGTCACGATGCCTCATCAATCGTGGACGCCAGCCTGACGATGGTGATGGATGGCGACATGGTTAAGGTTGTCTCTTGGTACGACAACGAGTGGGGCTACAGCCAGCGGGTTGTTGATCTGGCTGAACTGGTGGCTCAGAAGTGGCCTAAATAACAGTGCCTTCGTTCCCAGTAGGGGCGCACCGGCTGTGATTGGTGTCAAGTTAAGATCCGGGCGATTGAAATCGCGGCTATACACTTAAGCTCCCGGCGATTGAAATCGCGGCTACACAAACCAAGTCCGCCTGCGCGGACTTAAGAGAAGAGCGGGACTTGACACAGATGAATGGCTGTTCGCCCCTACCGCCCGGGAACGAGACAATACTTTCAAAAATGCTGAAAGCCCCGGCTGAGCGTCAGTTGCTCGTCGGGATTTTTGCGTGTGCTGTCTGCTAGCCAGACACCAGCTTCTGTTGTGGTCCTCCCCACTATCGCCGCACCGGCACCGAGTTTCATTATAAATCTCTCGGCGGCTCCCACCGGCAAGCACAGCACCAGTTCAAAGTCTTCTCCCCCGTACATAGCCCACTCCAGCGCGCGCTCTGCGGATACCAGGCGGCTGAGTGCGGGCGGTACGGGAATTTTGCTGCGCTCAATTCTGGCTCCCACTCCGCTGGCTTGGCAGATTTGCAGGATGGCGTCTGCTAGGCCATCGCTGCTGTCCATGCCGGCCACTCGTGGGGAGTCGCCGGTGGCATACCACAAAAAAGGCAAACTGTCAAGCCGGGGTTTGGGGCGCTGGTGAGCTTGAATGAGGGCCTCTCGCTCCACTTGAGTGAGGTTTTGGCCGAGTTCTGGGTGGAGGAGCAATTCCAAACCGGCGCGGGAGGCTCCGTGGGAGCCGGTGACGATAATAGCGTCTCCCGGTTGGGCGGCTGAGCGGCGGATGGTGCGTTTCGGATCGGCTTGGCCAAAAGCAGTGATAGAGAGGGTGTTGACCGGCGAGCGGACGACATCGCCGCCGACGATAGCAGTATTGTACTGCTGGAGGCAGCCGGTGATTCCCTGGTAGAGGCGCTGCACCCAGCTCACAGGAGTGCTGCCGGTGACGCCCAAACCGACGGTGATCGCCAGGGGGGAGGCTCCCATTGCCGCTAAGTCGGACAAGTTGGCGGCGGCGGCGCGCCAGCCGGCATCTTCTGGGGAGGTAGTGCGGTCGCTAAAATGCACGCCATCTACCAGCATATCAGTTGTGACGACTAAAGATTGTGCCGGTTGGATGTCAATAATTGCAGCGTCATCCCCCACGATTTCTGGGGGACAGAATTGCTGCAAGAGTTTGAGGAGTCCTTGCTCTCCGATGTCTCGAACTTGCGGGGAAGGGGATTGATTGGTCACGAGTTTTTGGGTGAGTGGGGGGGAATGAACCGCCTTAGACGCCAAGACGCCTAGAGGGGATAGAAGAGAGGCAGAGGGAAGTTCGCTCTCAGTCAAGTTTACTTTTTTAGGGTATCTTATAGGAAGATTCTGCTGTTCCGCTCTATGGCGCGGGCCAAGAGGGCAGCCAGACTCTAGTAGTGTTTTCAGTAGAGGCAAATTTTGGTGAGTTCCATGCAAGTAACTACTGAACAAAATATTTATCCTTCAAGTGACGGTCAGCCGATGGCGGATAGCACAATACAGTACCAGTGGATAACCACGATTAAAGGCGGTTGTGACGCCCTGTTCAAAGACATCGAGAATGTGTTTGTCGCGGGAGATTTGCTCTGGTATCCGGTGGAGGGAAACCCGAATATCTGCCAAGCGCCCGATGTGATGGTGGTGTTTGGCAGACCCAAGGGAGACAGGAAGTATTACGGACAGTGGCTAGAGGAGAATATAGCGCCGCAAGTGGTGTTTGAGGTGCGCTCGGAAAGCGACATCCAGATAAAGATGGATAAGAAATTCGCATTTTACAGTCGCTACGGAGTGGAGGAATATTACCTGTATGACCCAAAGGATAGGGAGTTGAGAGGGTGGCTGCGCACGGAGGGAGTGTTAGAGGTGATTGACCCAATGGCGGGGTGGGTGAGTCCGCGTTTGGGGGTGCGGTTTGAGTTGGGTAAGGAGGGGTTGGAGCTCTACACTCCCAATGGGGAACAGTTTCTTGATTATCTGGACCTGTATGAGCTGAAGGAGTTGGAACGAGAGCAAAAGGAGTTGGCGGAACAGCGAGCGGAACGATTGGCGGCGCAGTTAAGAGCTGCTGGGATTGAACCGGAGGTGTGATTCCAATTTTCTTTGGGGATTAAAGAGAATACGGCAGGTTGAAACCTGCCGCTATACAGACAAAGCCCGCCTGCGCGGGCTAAATTGGATTGCGGTTAATTAACGTGGCATAATATAACAGGTTGGTGGCGGGAGCGTTTCTATTTGATTTGTGAAAGGGTAGAAACCGGGGAACTTCGGCGAAACCCGGTTTCTGGCTACAAACAGAGGTTTCATATTTTGAACCGCTATAAAAACCAGGTTTCTTTAAGAAATCAGGTTTTTTGGTGTTGAGGTGTGAGAGGAGTGAGGGGAGGGGGTAACACCGGCGCGGGGGGTGGGACGCAGGTGGTAGTTAGCCAATGCCGGTGGGGATTGCCGGCAATTGGGGTGTGGGCAGGTGCCGGTGGTTCGTTGAGGTGTTCCACCCTGTTGGGGGGTGCTGCCGGTGACTGTGCAACCGGCAGTCATGGCGAGGGGGGAGGCTGGGATTGCGGCTGTGTTGCACATGTGGGCGCTGGCAGTGCTAGCCCGCGACACATGCGCCACACAATCTGCTTGAACTGTTTTGTGGGGAACAGCACCGGCGCTTAATTGACTGCGGGCGGACGCACTTCTGGACATCTGAGCTGGGGATATTGGGGGCCATCTGGCTCGGTGGGTTGCGGGCACGATACCGGCTGCGAACTGCCTGAAAAGTTAAGTTTTATTACAGAGAGGTGTGTGTCTATCAAACCATGATAGATTCATAAATGATGGCAATAGCTTGTCGGGACAGAAACTAACTAAGTGACTTTCTTGGCAAGGTCATGGGGGAATGGTGTAAAAAGCTACAATCTGCAAACATGGACTTTTTTGAGATTGCGGGTGAGCCAGAAAGCCGGTATGATCGGCACTATTTAATAGACTGGTGGGATCAGGGAAGGCTGAAAGTGGCCAGAGTGCTGGTTGCCGGTGCCGGTGCTTTGGGCAACGAGGTGCTGAAAAATTTGGCGCTGGTGGGTGTCGGAAATATCACCGTCATTGACTTCGATACGGTTTCGATTACCAACCTGACTCGCTCGGTTCTATTTCGGGAGTCGGATGTGGGCGTGCCAAAAGTAGAGGTGGCGCGTCAGCGGGCGCTTGAGATTAATCCAGAGATAGCGATTCGGGCCATTTACGGCGATTTGGAATTTGACCTGGGGATTGGAGATGTTCGGGAACATGATATTATTATTGGGTGCTTGGATAGCGTGAATGCGCGGTGGGCGATTAACCAGATGGCGTATCGTGCCGGCATTCCCTGGATTAATGGCGGGATTGGTGTGGCGGAGGGGGAAGTCAGTTTTTTTGACCCCAAGACTGAGGCGGCTTGTTACGAATGTACGATTTCTCAGCAGATGTGGGAGCGGCGCAACCAGCGATACTCCTGTCAGGGGATGAAACGGGATATCCCGGAAGCGGCGATGCCAACAACCGCGACGATTGCCTCAATTGCCGGTGCCATGCAGGTTCAGCAAGCGCTATTATATATACACGGTAAAACGGGGTTGTTGAATGCGGGGGAGAAGGTTTTTGTGGGGTTGAACTCTTGGACAGCTTTTAAGGTAGAAATTCAGCGACAGGAGGATTGTCTCGCCCACGACATGACTGTTGAGCCGAGCCTGCGCGTCAAGTACGAGCCAAATCTCAGGGTTCGAGAGATTCTACAAAATCTGGAGGAGTCTGGGTTTTCCGAGCCGGTGCTCTGGCTGCGCAATGAAGTGATAGGGATGATGCGATGTCTGAATCCAGATTGCAGTCACGAAGAGCGAGTGAATGCTCCTCTGCGCCAATACCCAGAAGCCAAGCGGGCTTGTCCGAGATGCGAGAGCGAGCGAGATTTTGAGGCGATCGGGAATCTGTCGCTAGAATCTCGTGCGGATATTACCCTGGGAGAGTTATGCCTGACGGCGAACGAGATTTTGCACTGCGAAACCGCGAAAGGTCAAATAGCAATACAATTTTGCCAAGCCTAGGAGGAAACATGGCTGATTCACTTTCTTTGATTATTCGCACGGCTGATAGCACCCGTAAAAATGGCGTTAATCTGCCGGCAACTCTCACAATTGGACAGCTTTTGCAAGCGGCACAGCAAAAGTGGAATCTGCCGGCAACTTCTGACTATGCTGTCCGTTTAGAGCGAACAGGTCAACAGTTAAGCCCTTCAGCAACTCTTGCTGCAGGGGGAGTTCAGATGGATGATGTTCTTACGGTTTTCCCGATTATTGAGGCTGGGCAAAAATGAGCGTGCGAGAAAAAAGACTCGAAAATGAATTTAAGGCGCTGTCCGAATTAGTCGCTAATTCAGGAGGGACGCTGGCGATTGTTTCAAAGAGCGGCAATCCGCCGTATCAATATGTCATCGAATATCGCTGCCGGGGAATAGAGCGGTTGCAGGGAAACGAGCCGGTATTCCGAGACACTCACCGGGTAGAAATTACTCTGGGCAGCAATTATCCAAAAGAAAAACCAGCGGTTAAATTTCAGACTCCCATTTTCCACCCCAATGTTTGGGAGGATCGGAATGTCTGTATCGGCAGTTATTGGATAATGGCGGAAACCCTGCCTGAACTGGTTCTCAGAATTGGCAAACTTATTCAGTATGCGGATGACATAACTAATTTGGATAGTCCAGCTAACTCGGCAGCCAAAACTTGGGCAGCCAGTAATAGGGGGCGGTTTCCGGTGGACACTCAGACATTCAAATCCCAAATTCTTTGGGACGATACGCCCCCGTCTAGTGGTGGGGGAGTAAATATTTCTTTTCTAGACTTATAGGAGGACAGTCATGGCACGAGGGCCAGGTTTACCAGATTTCCCCGGAGGCAATAACCCTATCCGGAGGACTCCAGGTTCCGAGCAGGAGAACCAAATTATCTGGGGGGAAGAGTGTGAGGATGTTTACAAGCCAATCCTGAAGTCGATTCGGGAATTTATAGCTGAGCGTGGCATCAGTAATGAAGTCAGGCCAGTCAGGGAAGTCTATATAAAAGAGGATGCCCTTGCTAATCTGAAATCGCATTTAGCGTCGAATCTAAGAGTCGAGCAAGGCGGCATACTTTTGGGTAACGCCTACAGAGATACGCAGAATGGGATCTATGTGGAGATTACGGCATCAGTAGCCGCCCCAGCAACGATTGGGACGGGAGCGCACCTGGAATTCACGCCTGATTCCTGGCAAGGAATTATGGATTATGCGAGAGCCGCACATCCCCAGGAAAATATTGTGGGCTGGTATCACTCGCATCCGAGTATTGGCGTGTTCATGTCAGGAACAGATATGAACACTCAGCGGGCATTTTTCTATCACCCTTGGTGTTTGTCAATTGTTTGCGATCCTGTGAGAAAGCAGATTGGATACTTTTTGGGGAAAGAAGCAGTATCAGTTAACCCATTTATATTGAGGAGGGTTCCAGAGTCGGGGCTGCCGGGATATCCGGAGCCACAGGACATGTCGCGTACCGACTATATAACCAATATGTCGCTCCCACAAGGGTTTCCAACATCGAAGATTGACTGGATAGAAAATCCCGACAGCAAAACTGAAGGCGCGACTGATGCGACTCCGAAAAATCCAATAACTAGAAGATCGCCAGAGACATCCAGCAGGCAATTTATACTCCCCGCCGCAATACTCTTTGTCTTGCTGGGGGCAATTATTTTCATCCAGTTGAGAATCCTATTTCCCGCAGCAATAAGTAGTCAATCAGCTCCCGCCTTCAGTGTTCGGTATATGAGCATGCCGGCAAGGGTACTTTCTCAGTTTAAGGATAATCCAGACATCCTGCGCTATAAGATTGTAAAGGCGGGGGATAAAATTGGTACAGGAGATGAAGTCACTCTGCTGGTTATCTCGCCCGCAGGTCAGGAGAAGGTTGACGATGTTCAGTTGGAGGTAGAGCAAGTTGTCCCGACTCAGGATGTGGGAGTTGAAAATTACGTTAAAATTAAGGAAGAATCCCTCACAGAGACTAATTCAACTAAGCAGTTGCAGTTAGTTCGTCTTGATTCTTTAAACCCAGGAGAAGGGGTACTGGTTCCAGTCTTTAGTTCTAAAATGTCCAGCTCCCCGGCTTCCCAAGATTCTGAACAAGCAACACAGCCTAAAAGAGTGGTGCGTGAGATTGTTTATATTCCGCGCCGGCTACTCTATAAAGACAGCAGCCAAAAGCAGCAAGAAATGGACTTAAAATATGTCCTAAAAAATGCCTCAAAATCAAAATAATGGCTGAGGCGGTATGGGCTGCTTAATTATTGTATGCCTTTTGCTCGGTTTTGCGCATCCAGGATGGTGGGTAGCAGCATTCGTCTTAATGATTATTACTGGCAATTCCCAGTCTTCCTCATCTTCTTCAAGCGGAAGCTCCTCTTCGAGTGCTCCATCATCTGCAACTGCTACCCTCTCTCCACCGGCACCTGACGATCTGGACAACCTGCTGGTGGATATTAGCAGAGGGCAAATAAAAGATCCTGTCACTCAAGAGATATTTCAGCCCGGGCAAAAAGTCTACTTGTGTTACACTCACCGGCTCGCCTATCACGAGGACAGCTGGAAAGAAATGGAATGCAAGTGTATGGTGTGCAACCATGATAGAATGGTCAAGGCTCACATATTGCCGGTTCCCATTGATTTTAAGAAAAGGGACTTGGCTAAGGAATTAGGCATTGAGTTTAGGGATCTGGAATAGTCAGCCACTGGCAGTATGACAGAGTTAGCGATCATAGGATTGGTATTAATGGCGATTCTTGGCGCAGTTATCTACGCCAAGAACCGCTTTCTCCCGCCCTCAAACAGAAACTTTCTAAGAACTTCATCTCCTCCTGAGCGAAACACGCCTCCTTCCCTGACAGGAGATGAGCAAATTGTATGGAGAGACATAAATGTCCCTGGAGATGCCGGTGAAATTGAATGGTTTGAGCTTGAGCCAGGGGACGATACCCCTGTTTATGAGCCTTTCTTGGACCCAGATGTACCTGACGATCTAGATAACATATTAAGGGAGGTGATAGGAACAAAAGACCTTTGCAGTCAGGAGAGATTTCATCCAGGGGAAAAGGTTTACTTGTGCCGGCTGCACAAACTAGCCTATCACGAGAACAGCTGGAGATACTTGGGATGTCAGTGTCCAGTGTGTGGGAGTCCCGCCCACACGGGAGATTACACTCTACCCGGTTCGATTTAGTTTGAAGGGATGAGGATAAATTGCCATCTGTAAAGCCTGATAAATGCTTTATAATGGAGAGTGGGTTTGACGCCCAGACTTAAATCCAGTAAGACTAAGCGGGGGCATGTGGTATGAAAATATTGTACGGCATAGAGCCAGATTTATGTATTAGCCATCCTGAACTTGTAGCCGGCTTTGGCAAAGACCTCGTATTGCCCAAGTATTTTTACAGTCAGCTGGCTTATCTCAAGGATGGTAATTTTCCGGCGGCTACCGAAGCCGCCACAACAATCCTGACTTCTTTAAACCGGCAATCGGCTTCAGAGTTGCTGGTATTTACAAGCCTTGGCGGGGGGACAGTCTATTTCCACGACCAAGAACTCAACCCTGAGATCCTTGAGACAAACCGCGAAACATTTGACATCAGAAACCCGCTAGACCGCTACTTGTTAAGTTTATTTAAGCTAGCGGAGTGTCTGGAATCCAAGGTGTTCTTTCTCCCCCAATCTGCCGGTGTGATTCGGAAATGCCTTAGCTTGCAGTTTGAGGTGGCCATTTGCGAAGATTTTTCCACTCCTGGTGAGTCGTGGTTAGCGCCTGAAATGTTAGCCGATATCCCAGCAATGCTTGACCCACTGGCACAGGTTCAGTGGCAAGAAGATACAGATGATTTCGTGGAACAGGCAGACAGTATTCAGTGGATAGATATAATAAACTAAGACTGCTATAAATGGCAAACTTACCTTGTGAAATATGACTGTATGCCTCAATCCCGCTTGCCAGAATACCCAGAATTCCCAGCAGGCGCAACTGTGTCAAAGGTGTGGATCGAAATTGCTGTTAGGCGAGCGCTACCGGGCCATCAAACCCATCGGTCAAGGCGGCTTTGGCAGAACTTTCTTGGCTGTGGATGAGCACAAGCCATCCCAACCGCACTGCGCAATTAAGCAGTTTTTACCCCAAGATCAAGGCACCGGCAATGTTCAGAAAGCTGCTGAGTTATTTCGCCGAGAAGCAGTGCGACTGGATGAGTTAGGCAACCATCCCCAGATTCCGGAACTGCTAGCGTACTTCACCCAAGACGGGCGACAGTATTTGGTGCAAGAATTTATAGAAGGGGACAATCTCGATCAGGAATTAGCAGCCCAGGGGGCTTTCACGGAAGCCAAGATTTTGGAAGTCCTCAATGACTTGCTGCCGGTGCTGCAATTTATACACAGCCATCAAGTGATTCACCGGGATATCAAGCCGGAAAATATCATTCGCCGCCGTGAGAACCGTCAGCTCATTTTAGTCGATTTTGGTGCTTGTAAGTTTGCCCCCGGCACACCGGCAAAACCCGGTACAGTAATTGGAAGTGCTGGGTATGTTGCTCCAGAACAAGCTGTAGGTAAAGCAGTTTTTGCCAGCGATATATACAGTTTAGGCGTAACCTGCGTTCATCTGCTGACTGGAATTCCCCCCTTTTCCCTGTTCAACAGTCGAGAAGGCATCCAGGGGTGGCGGAATTACTTAGGTGAAAATCCAGTCAGCAGTCAGTTAGGTCGGCTTCTGGACAAGCTTGTGGAAATTCCCATCCTGCATCGCTATCAATCAGCGGCGGAAGTTCTCACAGACTTACAGACGCCGGTGCTTGAGCCAGATCCCCTCTCACAGGTTCAATGGCAAGAAGATAGCGATATCCAGTGGACAGACTTAACCCGTTGATTTCCTCCCACTCACCCCTAAATTCCTTAAAACACCCCTCACCTGCTTCCCTGACAGCAATCTTGACAGGATTCTCTGTAAATAGCACCGGTATCTAGGTTCCAGCTATACAAAAAAAGTCCGCCGGCGCGGACTTAAGTCCGCCAAAACCCGCGCAGGCGGGTTTTGTCTGTATAGCTGCGGTTTCAACCGCCGTAGCCCTACCTCTGCGGAGGAAGCTGCAGTTTGGGAAACCGGTAAAACGTATCCCCATCCGCATCCACTTCCAAAGTTGCCGCAAAAGCCTTTGCTTGACGTTCCAAATACTGCTTAGCAACTTCCGCATCAACTCGGGCACCGGCAGCCAGCTGAATCAGCGAAATCTGCCCATTTTGCGCTTGTAGCAGCCGGTAGAAAGCATCGTCTAACTGTCGCTGCTGCTGGCTTGACCTAGCAGAATTGAGAGCGCCCAAGACTAACAGCACCCCAACGCTAATTACAAACACAAACTCAACAATTGCCATAAAATCACATCACAGAAACGACTGGTATTAAATAGTGGATTCATACGTCTTATATTAGGTCGGGTTAATTAACCTCAAGAAAAGTTAGCCCGCGCAGGCGGGCTTTGTCTGGATAGCGGCAGGTTTTAACCTGCCGTATTGTGGGTATATAGCCCGACATGATATTCCCCCACACTTGCATTGAATAGTCTTGCCTTATATGCCCCCTCCCCCTTTTTGGAACCGGGGACAGGCGAGACGCCTGTCCTACGCCGAAATTCCCGTTTTGGGGACAGGCGAGACGCCTGTCCTACGCCAAAAGGCCCGTTTTTTGGACAGGCGAGACGCCTGTCCTGCTCTTATTCCCCCTCTGCGCACGCGGAGAGGGGGTTAGGGGGTGAGGTTCCCCTAAGCTACTGACGGTTGCACGAGATTTTCCGCCCCATCAATCACCTTGGCGGATTCAACTACATCTCCCTGCTTGAGCTTCTCCAAAACTTCCTTACCCTCCACCACATAGCCAAACACCGCATAGCGACCGTCCAGCAAATTCAGACCGGCAGGCGTAAGTTCCGGCTCAAACAAGAAGAAGAAAAACTGCGAAGAACCCCCATTGGGTTGCGATTCCGGACGCGCCATCGCCACAGTACCGAAGGCGGAGAAAGGAAGCACCGGCTGGTCGCGGTAACGACCGGCATCTTCCAAAGTAATCCCGTAAGTCGGTGCCGAATCCCCCCTCACCAAAATTTCCAAGGGAACGCTGCGGTATTTGCCGGTAGCTGGGTCAATGAACCCCTGTTCGGGCCCGACAGGATCGCCGGTTTGCAGCACATAAGATTCTTCCGAGCGAATAAACGGAAGCCCGTTATAAAAACCCCGCTCAACCAGATCCACAAAATTGCCGGCAGTCACCGGCGCACTGTAGCCGTCCACAACCACAGTCAGCGCGCCCTTATTCGTCGCGATCTCCACCGTAGCGCGACCCTTGAGTTGGGGCAGATTGCTGTATTCTGCCGGCACCTCAAACGGGAATTCTCTCACCATTAACCCTTGCAGCTGTCCCACCAGAGACAGTAGGTTTCCCCGCAGCGTCCTGGTTTTTTCCTTATCTTTAGCGTCCGCTGCTTGTCGCAGCGAAACGAGCCCCTCTTTCAACTGGGCGATCGCAGATTCTGCTTCGGATTTTTTCTCCGGGGCTACACTAGCCAGGACTTCTGACGGGCGATTGAGAATCTTTTCCGCCTCGGCAATGTCTTTCTTCACCGCGCCCCAGCGCCGGTTCGCCCGCAGTTGCGTGGCGATATCTTCCAGACTGGTTTGCAGTTTTCGCACCGGCTTGTTACCCACCGGTAGGGAGTAGCGCAGCAGCGCTCTGCCATCCGTAATCGCATTCCCCGCCGGCAGTCCGTAATCCCGGTTCGCTGCAGCGCTCAGCCCCACAGATAGGACGAGCAGCAGCGCTATAATGCCCGTGCGGGCCAAGCGTTTGCCAAAATTGAGCCAGTGGTTGATAAGCATAAAAATATCCCTGAGTGCTTGGATGCCATAACGCTTGAGGCTTGCGTCAGCCCAGAAACGCCATTTTTAATCTTGCCACACCGGTGCGCCTGGTTCTCCAGTATCCGCTTCTGACTGGAACTCTTTCTGGAATCGACCCATCGCAGACACTCGCGCAGCGCGCAACGCATCGCAACACATCGCTCGCCACTCACAGGCCACGCTTATCGCTCACCCTCTCACCCACAATACAATCTGGGATTGCCTCTGGCAACAGCAGGCTGACTGGCTAACCCCTCACCCCTCTGTTCTCAGGGGCAGATATTTGACTGGAGCCTGTCCCTGCTTGAGGGGCCGAAAATCTGATTTTTCTCTCCCTCAACACACCTGTAAAGAACAGCGCGAATCGCCTATTTTCTCCCCTTACACCTCTGGAACGCGCTTCTTTTTTTCAGCTTTTTTCAATCCGTTCCGACTGGCGGGGAGAGTGAGTCACGCTGAATACTGCCGGGGAGGGTTGACATAAAGGATATTTTACCCTAGTGGCAATGGGAGTGTGGCGGGCTGCGCCGGCGAATTTGCTGACCGCTTCACTCCGCTCCGGGCTCTGTCCCCTTTTAGCGGCGGGTTAATGCTTTGTAACCGGTGCCCTGCTTTCGGGTTAATCTATTCTAGGTGCGGCTGGCACTTCTCTGACATGGCCCGACAGGGGAACTCACGCTTCAAGTCAAGGGGATGGTAAAATCCCCCTACAGATCGTTGGAACTCTTGCTGCTCCAGGTTTCTGGGGTTTACTGAGCTTTTAGTGACAAGGGCCCCACAGACAGAAAGTTGCGCCTGGAGAGCCAAACCCTGAAAGCCTTGCTGTGGCTGCATTCCAAATTTAAAGTATCTAGCTGAAAAAGTCAAGTCCATGATTTCTAGTAACGACTTTCGACCGGGCGTCACAATTGAATTAGATAACTACGTTTGGCGAGTGGTGGAATTCCTGCACGTCAAGCCCGGGAAAGGATCTGCCTTCGTGCGGACAAAACTGAAAAATGTGCAAAACGGCAGCGTCATTGAGCGGACGTTCCGAGCCGGTGAGACGGTGCCTCAGGCCACCCTGGAAAAGAGTACCATGCAGCACACCTATAAAGAGGCCGAAAATTTCGTCTTCATGGATATGGAGAGTTACGAAGAAACCCGCCTCAGCGCATCACAGATTGGGGAGCGCGTCAAGTACCTCAAGGAAGGAATGGAAGTCAACATCGTTCGCTGGGGCGAGCAGGTGCTGGAAGTGGAACTGCCCAATTCCGTGGTGCTGGAAGTGGTTCAAACCGATCCGGGCGTCAAAGGGGACACCGCCACCGGCGGCTCGAAGCCCGCTAAGGTTGAAACCGGCGCTCAGGTGATGGTTCCCCTGTTTATTTCCCAGGGAGAGCGGATTCGCATTGACACCCGCACCGATACCTATCTGGGGCGCGAATAAAACAGCAGGCAACCGGCTGCAGGCTATAGCAGACCTATGGCTGGTGGCCCATTGCCCATCCCCCACCCCCTTTTTGCCTGTAGCCTATCTGAGAGGAACGCACCAGCCGTGCAACTGGACTTAAATCAACTCCGCGAACTGCTAGCGGATTTCGACAAGACTGACATTTCCGAGCTCACCCTAAAAAGTGGCGATTTTGAGCTGACGGTGCGCAAGGACTCTCATCTGCGAGAGCGCCTGACGCCACCGGCACCGCCGCCACCGGGCGCTGCCCCGGGCTGGCCTGCAGCCCCACCGACACCGCCACAACTCCCAGCCGCCCCTGAAGGCTTGGAGGCCAGAGGTACTGCAGGGGCCGGCGTCAGCGCCCCCCCCGCAAGCGCCGGCGCACTACCGCCACTCGACAAAAAGTGGGTCGATGTGATTTCCCCAATGGTGGGCACCTTTTATCGGTCACCGGCACCGGATGAGCCGCCGTTTGTGGGTGCCGGCGACCGCATCAAGACGGGCCAGACTGTCTGTATTATTGAGGCGATGAAGCTGATGAATGAGATAGAAGCCGAGGTGTCCGGACAGGTGATGGAGATTTTGGCCCAGAATGCCGAGCCGGTGGAGTATGGCCAAGTCTTGATGCGGATTAACCCCGACTAGAGAGCGAAGGGCGAGGGGCTTCAGGTGAGAGAAGATAGAAAGCCAGTCACCACAGCGCCGGTCTTGCAATCAGCTGTAGGCTAATCATGCTGCTTGTCCCTTAAAAGGAGGCAGTCGCTTTTCTTGCTGGGCACACCACCACGAATGAAAACTTGCCCCACTGCGGGCAAGCCGGTAGGGCCGGTAGGGCCGGTAGGGGCGGGTTTACCTAAAATGTCTCTGCGAAGTAGCTCCCACCGGGTGCGCTACGCTATCAGATGTTGGTGAACTCGCCCCTACAAACATTTTCACGCCAGAGCTTGGGAACGAAGGTTCCGAGGTTCAGCGGCGTCTGTAAAAAAAAAGACGTAGGACAGGCGTCCCGCCTGTCCTATTTTCAAGTCAGAGCCTCCAGAACGGCGTTCCCAGCTTGAGTTGGGAACGAGGGATAAAATTGTGGCCTTCTAGCCGTAGGGGATCGTCCCGCCGCGCCACCGGGTTTTTATCACTCCAGAAGAATACTTGAGCGCCTCTCCCGCCACTCTCCTCGGGCTGCCGGACTTTGGGCGTCAATCACTCTATTGTCACAGACAAATTAACTGCTACAATCTGGGGATCAGTTCTTTCAGGTCGATCCCATGAAATCAGCGCCGCCTGTCCCACAAGAAGTCGTGCAACAAGTTGCTGAGTATTTCAGCATTTTGAGTGAGCCGATGCGACTCAAGATTTTGAACTTCCTGCGCGACGGCGAAAAGTGCGTGCAAGAGCTGGTCGAAGCGACTGACACCAGTCAGGCCAATGTCTCCAAGCATCTGAAAGTCATGCTGCAAGCTGGGATCGTCAGCCGCCGGACCGAAGGCACCTCCGCCTACTACCGGCTGGAGGACACGCTGATTTTCGATCTGTGTCACTTAGTTTGCGACCGCTTGGCCACCCGCATTGAACAGCAGGCCCGCGACTTCCGCACTTTTAGCTTGGCGATGAAAAAATAAGATAATTTACGGATAAAGATTTATATAAACTGGGGCGGGCGTTGGAAACGCCCGCCCCAGATCCCAGATGCCGTAATGATGACTTTTTAAAAGTGTTTTAAATCAGCACATCAGAAGCTGCACCCGCTCTCGCCCCTAGCGCGCGAACTGCAAAAAGCCAGACTGAATGCCGTAGCCGGCCTGGCGAAAAGTCTGCCGGCTAAGGCATCCAGCCTCGGACAGCCCGGGTTTGGGACGGGAGTCGGGACTAGAGGGAAAAGTTCTTCCGGAAGCTTTGGCGGGTAATCGGCTGAGCAATCTCCAAACCCTCACCCCCCAAAACTTCTAAACGTTTCCCATCCACAGAAATCCAGACCTTGGCACTCTCATCTAAACTGGTGGCCGTGTAAATCACCTGGGCCAAACGAGAGATCATCGAGGCACTGCCGCCGCCTTTCTTAAATTCCCCGGACAGATTCACGTGGACACCATCATTCTTAACCTCCACACTCCGCAGTTTTGTCCCCTGGGGAATGGAGCTAGAGACACCTGCAGGCACAGAACCGCTTAACAAGCGATTGAACGCTGCTGTCAAAACAGCGTTGGGCTGGCTGGCCTTGTCCACATTAATCTGGCCCGGAACCAAATCCAGGTTGGTGCCGGCATCCCTAACCCAGAAAACTTGCACCGCCTTTTGCCCCGGCTTCAGTGGCACAGAAGGCAGGACAGTCGGCCCGACAGCTGAGGGTGCGGGAGTCACAGGTATCGGCACAGGACGAGTTTCAGGGCCCGCCCCTGGGCGCGTCAGCCACCAAGCGGTGCCGCCACCGGCAGCCAAAATCAGCGCCGCACCGCCAGCCAACAGGCCCGGTGAAATGCGACGTCCGGATTGTTGCTCTTGCATACAAAAGCTCTCCTTAAGGATTCAACGGGATTCACTGTGAGGGTAAGCAATCAGCCTTTACTTGGCAAGTCTTAAGCCTCCGGAGATTTTAGATTGGCCGCAGTAAATCTAAAATCTCTGCCGGCATCTCTCAACTCGCCCTCAAGCTTAAAGCTGTACCCAGATAGCTTACATGTGAGGAGACCTTGCTGAAAACTACACCAGCGAAACGGCACCTTCTGTAAAACGGCCACAAATTTCAGCAACGCCCTCCCGATACAATTCACCGGCGCTCCACTCGCGCAAATGCCGCCAGCTCCAATTCATCTGGAGTCACATTCAATTGTAAAAGCCGCGCTGTAATTCCGTAACGCTCCAAGGTGCCGGTGTCACTGCGCCGGCTCACCCCCGAAGCCAGCCCCGCCACCAGCCTTGCCGGTGCCGGCTCCCCATTCACCAGCACCACCGGCTCTGCCAACTCAATCCGCCGCCCCGAAACAATCCTAACTCCTGACTCTACCACCACCGCCAGCCGCTCCGGGTCCCCTCGCTCCTGAATTTCCCCGCTGAAGCGCAGCCGGCTGTTTTCCAAAAGCTCCAGCCTCGGATTGAGAACCTCGTAGCGCTCTACCCCCTGACGCTCAGCAGCGCCGGCCAAGCGCGCTCCCAGATTGCGCAACCGGCTCGCCACCTCAGGCGACTGCAGCGCCCGGTTGATATCTCCCTCAGTTAGCACCAAACGCACCATCCCCTGCGCCGGCTCGCGCAAAGCTTCCCGCAGCTGCGTCTTCCCGCCCCGCCTCAAACGCCGCACGTCCACATCAATCGGATCGGTTTCCACCTCCAGCGCCGCAATCCGAATCTCCCGCGTCAGCCGCATCCCCCGACCGGCAACCCGCACCCGCTCCACTTTGCCTTGCGCAAGCTGGTAGCTGGGGGTGTTGTCGATGCGCACTTGCAGCTGATCCACGGACTCAAAGCGCTGGCGGATGGCGTCAGCCACTACCTTGTCGGCGACGAAACCCGCCGGTGAGACTACAGCCAGCAGGATAGATAAAAGGACGCTCAGGAATTCCATCGATCGGGTGGCGGTAAGATTATTATCCGGCGACTGTAAGTCGCGGCTATACAAACAAAGCCCGCCTGCGCGGGCTATAACAGATTGTAACTGACTCAACGCTTACGCTATGGACGCGGAGCGGCTTCCTGTTTTCTTGCGCCGGGACGTCTAATGTCCTAACCAATATGGCTAGTGCTAGAGTCCGCGAAGGCGGACTTCGTTTGTGTAGCCGCGATTTCAATCGCTAGGTAGCTATAAGCTAAGATCGCAATTAAGCGGAAGTATTCTGAAGGGCGGCATCAATCCACTGCTTTAAGGTGGGCAACACTTCACCGACCGGCATTTCCTGGGATTTGCGGGTCGCCCGCTCCACCACTTCTACTTTGCCATCTTTGAGAGAGCGACCGGGGACAATCCGGTAAGGAATCCCAATCAAGTCGGCATCTTTGAATTTAACACCGGCACGCTCGTCGCGGTCATCCAGCAGGGTTTCGATGCCGGCTTTATTCAACTCCCCGTAGAGCTTTTCCGCCGCCTCCACCTGTTTGCCATCCGTGATGTTGGGGATAGTAATTATAGCATGGTACGGCGCAATTGCCACCGGCCAAATAATCCCGTCTTTATCATAGGATTGCTCCACCGCCGCTTGAGCCAGCCGCGAGACGCCCACGCCGTAGCAGCCCATTACCAGGGGGACTTCTTCGCCCTGTTCGCTGGTGTAGGTGGCTCCCATAGACTGAGAGTATTTCACGCCCAGCTGGAAGATGTGGCCCACTTCAATGCCGCGAGCACTTTCCAGGGTTTGGCTGGGGTCATGGGTGGCGCGGTCGCCCGGTCTAGCCTTGCGGATGTCCACCACCAAAGCCGGTTGCTGGAAGTGTTCGCCCCAGTTAGCACCGGCAACGTGGTAGCCGGTTTCATTAGCACCCGTGACGAAATTTGTCAAGTCTACCGCTGTCTTATCCACCAAGCGCAGAAACTTCGGTGACAGGTTTTTCTCCGAGGTGATGTAACTGTCTTCCAGATTGGGGGCGATGTAGCCCAAAGGCAGGGGTTTCGCCGCCCATTTCTGCTGCGCTTGGGCGTCCGGTACGGTGAGGGAGAGGACGGCTTTGCCTCCGAATTGGCTGGCGAGCTTGGTTAGCTCATTTTGCAGCTTGACCTCATTAACCTCTTGGTCGCCCCGGATGCTGACGATCGCCAGCACAGTCATGCCGCTATCATACACAGCTTGATAGAGGACATTTTTCACCACTTGCGTGGGAGAGCACTTGAAAAATTGGCAGAGTTTCTCAATGGTATCCGTACCGGGGGTTTCCCGCTTTTCATAAGTGGAAAACGGCGAAGGAACGGCGTCAGCCGGGAGGGAGACAGCTTTTTCCACGTTGGCGGCGTACTTGCCATCCGGGGTGTAGAGCACCTCATCCTCACCGGCATCCGCCAGTACCATAAACTCTTGGGAGCCAGAGCCGCCAATCGCCCCTGAGTCGGCTTCCACCGCTCGGAATTGCAAACCGCTGCGGCGCAGCATGTTGCTGTAAGCCCGGTTCATGTCCTGGTAAGTTTTTTTCAGACTTTCCGAGTCGGTGTGGAAAGAATAGCCATCTTTCATAATGAATTCGCGCCCGCGCATTAAGCCGAAGCGGGGGCGAATTTCATCGCGGAATTTAGTTTGAATTTGGTAGAGGTGGAGGGGGAGTTGCCGGTAAGAGCGAATCATCTCTTTGGCAATGGTGGTGATCACCTCTTCGTGGGTTGGGCCAAGTCCCAGCTCTCGCTCTTGCCGGTCGGTGAGGGCGAACATGATGCCCTCCGCTTTGGTGTAGGTGTCCCAGCGACCGGACTCTCGCCACAAGTCGGACGGTTGCAGCTGCGGGAGGAGGCATTCTTGCGCGCCGGTGGCGTCCATCTCTTCGCGGACAATTTGGGATACTTTTTTCAGGACGCGCCACATCAGGGGCAAGTAAGCATAAATGCCGCTGCCAATCCGGCGGATGTAGCCGGCGCGCAGCAGCAGTTTGTGGCTGGGGATTTCCGCTTCTGCTGGGTCTTCCCGCAGCGTCACGAATAACATCGAAGACAGTCGCATCGCTTATTTCTTTTACAGGCAGGATGATTATTATCGCAGATTGCCGGTCGGGAGGGATGGGCCGGGATTTGGGGATTTGGGGATTTGGGGTGCGGGCGAGGGGGTTTAGTGGCGGGCGAGGAGCTTGTGGAGAGCGGGATATTCAATTTTAGCATTGTGGCGCTTGTCTGTGGGGATTTTTGGCAGGACTTTGATGGCGCTGATATGAGCCCATTTCAGGGAGTTCAGGAGTGCGGGCAGGGAGAGGTGAGTTTTGTGCCGGCTGAGTTCAACGGCTAGAATCCGTTTTCCTTTGTGTGAGATGGCGGCGCACCGGCGAATTCCGGGGTAGTGGTGAGCGACGCACTCAACGGCAAAGGGATAGAGGGTTCCCCAGGAGTCTTCGATGCGGGCGGAACAGCGCCCCATCAGCCAGAGGCGGCGGTCGGAGTCGAGATAGCCGGCATCGCCGGTGCGGTGCCAAGAAGTGCCGTCTGCGGTAAATTTGGTTTCGCGATCGCCGTATCCGTAGAGATAGCCGGGTAAGACGTGTTCGCCGCTGACGGCAATTTCCCCAACCGCACCGGCACTCAAGCAATTTTCTGCAAATTCGGAGCCGGTGAGGGGACCGATGGGTGTGCCCCACTGCTGGCGCAGAATGGCGACTTTGATGGCGGATACGGGATGTCCGACGAGCAAGCCTTTTCCGCTGAGTGTGGCGGTTATGTCTTGAAAGCATATTTGTGAGTTGGAAATGTGAGCAATAGGTTCGGCTTCGGTGGAGCCGTAGACGACGGTGATTTCGGCGTTGGGGGCGATTTGCTGCAATTGAGCGAGCAAGTTTGGCATTACGGGTGCGCCGCCGCAGAAGATTTTTTGCAGGCTGGGGAGGGTGAGCCGGCGCGTCAGGCCATACTCTGCTAAGCGCTCTAAAAAGGCGGGGGAGGCGGCGGCGCGAACCGGCCCGATGGCTTGTATTTGAGCGATAGCGGCACCGGCACGGATCGCGCCGGGAAAGCGCAAATCCACATTGGGAATCAGGCTGGTTAAGCCGGAGGCGAGATTGGCGAGGAGAAAAATCGGCAGCGTGGTGAGGTCTATTTCTGCCGGTTTTAGCTGTAATGTTTCGGCTAGTATTCGGTGCTGGGCGAGCAAAAAGCCGTGGGTTCTCAGGGCTGCTTTTGGCTGTCCTGTACTGCCGCTGGTAAAGGTTAGCAAGGCGGGGGTGTCTGGGGTGCAGGGGATAATGTGGGTGCCGGGTTTCACCTGTTGGGCGCTGCGCCAAGAAATCGCCCCGGGTACGGGGCAGCCAATGGCAATTTTTATGGGAATCTGCCGCAGCGCCGGCGATTTCAGGCGCAACAAATGCGCTTGGGTGCTGGCAATTAGGAGTTTGGGCGGGTAAAGGGCGCAGCAGCGTTCGATGTGGTCCGCACCGGCACCCGGATCTAGGAACATGGCAACCATTCCCAGGCGAAATAGGGCGGCGAGAGCAATGTAGAGTTCTGCGGACATGGGATGAAAAATCAGGGCGGCATCTCCAGGCTGCAAACCGTTCTGGCGCAATAACGTGGCGGCGCGACCGGCTGCTGTTTCTAAGCCGGCAAACGTGGTAGTGCGGCTGCGACCTTTGTGAGTGTCGATAATGGCTGGAATTTCTGGATGAGTGGCAGCTCGCTCTTGCAGGATAGTAGCAATGTTCATTCTCTCACGCGGTAAAATGTTGAAATAGGCCCCAGAAACCCGGTTTCGTAGGGGCGGTGCCCCCGTGCCACTGGTGTCAACTTAAGCTCCCGGCGATTGAAAGAAGCTGTTGGCGAATCGGTGAGGGGTTAGACCTCTGGCTAGTTGGCAAGGTTCCAGGCGATTGAAATCGCAGCTATACAGACGAAGCCCGCCTACGCGGGCTAAGAGTAGAGCAAGATTCTCA
>NZ_KB235948.1:4149996-4350976 GCF_000332335.1 Kamptonema formosum PCC 10802
TTATCTCGAAAGCTCCCCTCCCCGTTAACGGGGAGGGGTTGGGGGTGGGGTCAGACCCCCTATCAATTCGCCAACAGTCTCTTGAAATCGCGGCTATACAAACGAAGTTCGCCTCCCTTGGACTTAAGAGAAGAGCTAGAATCTTAAAACCCTTGCCTTGCGGGTTTTGTCTGTATAGCTGCGGTTTCAACCGCCCAGAGACTACGGGACACAGCTTAAGTTGACAGCGATGCCCCCGTGCCCGCCCCTACTGCGTCTCTCACATTCTCAACTATAAGTGTTTGGCAAATAGGGTGTAGCCCCGGATGGTGTGAGCGTAGCGCCGGCTGAGATGGCTTGAGGCGCTCTTGTCGCGCATCAGGGCGTGAATCGCTTGGGAATAGCCGAGTTTGCGGGCGATTTCGTGACAGCGATCCACCAGCATATTGCCCAAGCCCGCGTAGGTGCGCTGGGGCAAGACTGCAACAGTTTTTATAATAACACTATTGACAATTTCTCCTCGATGTGCTGCGAGAGAGTCGGGGATGGCGAACAAAAAGCCGGCGGGTTCGCCGCTGTGTTCGGCTATCAATATTAACTCCGGTTGCAGATAGGGGAGGAGGGGGCGATACTGGTTGAGAAATTCACCAAAGCTGACGGGAGTGTAGAGCAAATTGTGGCGAAAGCTGATGGTGGCTACGGTGTAAATCCGGTGCAGCTCTTCGTCAAGGCGCTGCAAATCTACGGGGCGGATTTGGATGCCGGCAGCCTGCAGGCGCTGGCTGACTCGCTCCAGGCGGGGATCGGTGTGGCTGAGGTCTGTATTGAGAGCGGAACTGTAGTGCGCTAGGGGTGTGAATCCCGCCTTGAGAAAGTGTTCTGTCCAATCGTCGGGATTGTCGGGTTCTAGGAAAAAAACGGGGTGTTTGCCGCGTTCGGTGAGCAGCCGGTAGCGCCGCCATGTGCTGCCATCTATTGGGGCAACTGCTAGAGTGCAGCCGCGACCGGCAAGTTCCTGGTTTGCGTGTTCGAGGAGACAGGCGGCGGCGTCGGCGTCTGCAACGGCGTAGTGTCCAATTAAACCGAGCTGGAAGTTCTGATAGGCTGGGGTTTGCCGCCACCACAAGGAGCAGCGCCCTGCGATATGGCTGCGATCTCGAACCAGCAGCCAGTGTGCGTCTGGGCTGTGGCTGGCGATGACTGCGGGGTCAAGGGGTGGGAGGTGGGAGAGGTATTTTTGCTGGAGATTGGGGAGTTCTGTTTTTAGGGGGTTGCTGATCAGAATGAGTTGCTGCACGGTGGCGGATTTTGGATTTTGGATTTTCTCTCGTTCCCAGGCTCTGCCTGGGAACGCGCCTGAAGGAGGCTCTGCCTCCTTTCTCAAATAAGCATATTAAAAGCGTAACAGCTTATTAGATGATTTCTTCTAGAATAAAGGCGCTGTAGAAGAAGGCTTTATCTTGCCGGTAGAGGTGGCTGGATAGCTCTGTGAGGGGTCGCAGCCGGTTTGCCATTGATTCGGGGCGGAGGCGCTCTGCTAGGAGGTTCCAGTAGGCGATCCGGCTTCCGGGGCGACCGGCTCTTATCAGTTGCTCTAGAACGCGGTGATAGTTTTGGGGGGACATGTACTCGAATACGTTGCTTAAATTATAGCGGTCTAGGGTGGGGATGGGGGAAGTTTCTAGGAAATCTTCTAGGGGGGTGCAGTGCCACTCTAAGCGGTCTAGGTTGGCGCGGATTGGCTGGAAATTTTCGGGGCGGAGCGCGCAGGGGAGGGCGGTTATGTGCTGGCCGGTGGCAATCCACTGCAAGTAGGGATTTTCGGCGGGATTTAGGTCGGTTAAGGCGTAGCGGGTGCGCTCTAAAAGATGTTCGGCTACGCCGGCTTTGACGTATTGGAAAAAACTGGGGTCGCGCCCGAAGCGCCCCAGGACGAAGCGGGAAAAGAAGAGGCGGAACAGGAGTTGCCACTGCCAGTTATTCCAGTGCTGGGTGTAGAAGGTTTGGCGATCTTCTGGGGTGAGGCTTTTTTTGAGGGTGTGGGCGATTTTATCGCTGCTGTGAGTGAGGGGCAAAATGTACCGGCGGAATAGGGTGAGATAGCGCTCGAATTTGCCGGCGCTGCCGGTGCCGGTGGCGATGGCGTTTGGGCGCTCGTCCCAAAATTGGCGGGAAGCTGCTGAGAGGTGGTTGCGACAGCGCCGGTACAAGTTAATTCTAGCAGCGGGTGCTGCCGGCACTGAACCGATCAGTTCCAGCAGTTCGGGGTGGCTGAGTTGGCGATAGGCGGCGACGCGCAGTTCTAAGCAGGCAATCTGGGCGGGGTTTAAGTCTACTGCTATCACTTTTTTTGGCGACCGGCTCAGCATTGCCAGGGTGTTGTCCCCAGCGGAGGCGACAGACAGGCAAATGTGCGCCGGCTGGATGTCGAGGGCGCTCAGCAGGATGTCTGCGTCTTCCCAGCACTGGGCGTAGCGGATTTGGGAAAAATCAGCCACCTGGGCGATTTCTGCGGGCATTATTCATCTCCGATTTTGCCCTAAATTCTATCGCGACTTACGCACAACTGTGAGAGAAACCGGGTTTCTTTTGCAGGAGCGAGGGCTGAAAGTCAAGACGGCTGGTTGAGAAACCCGGTTTCTGCGGAAGTTCTATTTATACTCCTGACTGGGAATTTTGCACACTCTGCCGGTGCTTCCATCCATTTCTACCCAGTCACCGTCTTTTAACCACTGGGTGACGCCGGGAAGTGATACAATTGCCGGCAGTCCCAGTTCGCGGGCGACTATCGCAGCGTGCGACAGCAAGCTGCCTCGCTCGACGAGCAAGCCGGCAGCGGCGGGAAACAGCAAAATCCAGCCGGGATCTGTGCGCTGAGCGACGAGAATTGTGCCCGGTTTCAGGGGTGCGCCACCGGCTCCTACAATTTGCTTGGGATCGGATATCGCTCGCACGCAACCGCGCACGACTCCCGGCGAGCAGCCAATTCCCTGGAAGGAGGAATTGGAAACGGCAGATTGTTGTTGGGTTGTTTTCTGAAAGGAATTTCCCTGACAGACGACTCCGAAGGTTTCAAAGCGATCTGCCGGCGGCGGCATTTGCCGGTAGCGGGCAAATTCGGCTTGGCGCACGGCTGCCAATCCTTTCAAATCGGTGGTGGTTGCTGTGCCTTCGATAAATCCCAGAATTTCCCCGACTTCTAAGTAGAAGATATCCCGGGGTTCGCCCAGCACGTCGAGGGCGTAGAAGCGGCGTCCTATCTCGACAAATACCCGCCGCGCCCGACCGAAAACGCGGGTGCGCTCAAATCGGAGATTTTCCCGGTCGCGCACTCGCTCCCGCGCGTTTTTCAGCACCCAGTTAAATACCAGCCGGCGCAGGGGGCGATTTTTTAGCGCTCTTTTCACTCGCTGTTCTGCGGCTTTCCTCAGGGAGATCGGGGGCAAACTTTGCCCTGTCTCGCTGATGGGATTGGGCGCTCTGCAAGCCAGGGCTAATTGCCCCACCGCCCGCAATAAGGGCAGGGGGTCATCGTAAAGTGTGGGGCTTTCTAATTTGAGTTCTTCCAGACAGCGATCGCCAAATTTATGGAGATACTCTCGGTATTGGGACTGGAATTGCGGTTCGCCTTCCATGCTTCGCACAATTTCATTTAAGGAACCGCCACAAAGGGTGCTGACAAAATCAGGATTTTGTGCTATGGAATTCGCCATGTCGCGCATGCGCTGAGCCGGCTCGGCGCTGATGATGCCGCCTTCGCCGCTAATCAGGTCATTTTGCAGGGTTTGCTCGCCATCGCCGCACCATTTTTCTGTGAGGCGTCGCAAGACGCCGTAGAAAATCATGGTGAAAAAATCGTTAATTAAAGGAGCGTCCCAGCGGGTGAGCAGCTGGCGCTCTATGTTGCGGTAGTGAGCCGCAAGTTCGTCGGGGCGGAGGTCTTCTAAATTGAGTTCTAAATTGAATTGTGGCGGGTTTAAGGCGGCGTCTAACCGCTGGTAAAACTGTCGGGTGCGGCGGGGGATCTGGAAGTAATTTGTGACTAAACCGGCAGCGGTTGCCAGCAGTCGCCAACTGTCTTGCAGCCGGTCTTGCCAAGTGGCGCTTTGCAGTTCGGCGACAGCGCTTTCTGGCAAGGATTCCCGCACTCCCATCATCTGCTCCATGAAGTGCCGGTTGACGGTGAAACCGGGGAGCAGTGCCAAAGTCCGATACCAGCTGAGCAGGTTATAGTAAATTCGTCCCTGAATTAGCCCGATCATGCGGCTGAATGTGTCGCTGTGGCGAGCGATTGCCGGTTGGGGAACGCCCATGAAGCGGCAAAATTGCCGGTAGACTTCTTCATAAGCTTTGCGGGCGAAGGAAAAGGTTAAAGGGGTGGTGACGCCGCTGTAACTTTCGGCAATATTGCTGTTATCCCACAGGTTGAAAACGCCATCTGGATCGGGGATGTGCGCCAGTGCGGTAATCGGGCGGGATTGCAGCAGGTAGAGCTGCCCGTTTTCTATAGCCCACTCAATATCTTGGGGGCGGTGAAAGTGCCGGCTCACCTGACGCGCTAGGGCGGCTATGTCTCTAATTTGCTGGTCGTTAAGAGCGGGTTTTTGGGCGATGTCTGGGGGAACTTCTACGGTGGCAATTCCTGATTCCTGATATGAGTCAAGCCGGTGCAGCCGGCGTTTGTCTGCAATGTGCCGGTGAATAATGCGCCCTTCTCGATCGATATGATAGGTGTCGGCACTCTCTTCACCTGATACGAGGGAGGTGCCCAAACCCCAAACAGCGCTGACTGCTGTTACGCTTCGTTTTCCTGTGACTGGATCGGCGGCGAAGGCAACACCGGCAGCTTCGGGATTGAGCGCGCGCTGGATGAGAACAGCGCTGGGATTTGGCAGTGGGGGCAATCCGCGATCGCGCCGGTAAGTCAAAACGCGATCGCTGAACGCTGACTGCCAAACGGCTGCAATTTTCTCAGCGACGGCATCAGGAAACACTCCCAAAAAGCTGTCGAGCTGTCCGGCAAAAGAGTGCTGCGCACCGTCTTCATCACTGGCAGAAGATCGCACCGCTACGGGTTCGCTATTGGGGCAAAGTTCTGCTAGGGCGGCGCGCAGTTCTCTCTTGACGGATTCGCTGAGCTGGAGGGTTGCCAGCCAGGTTTGAATTTCCGTCGGTTTGGGCTGTAAAATGCCGAGTCTCGTCTCTTCGAGAAGCTGGCGCTGTTCAGGTGTGAGGCTGCTTTCAAAGGCGGCTGGGGAGAGTGCGAATCCGTCTGGAATCAGGACACCGGCTCGTTTCAGCTGGGCGAGGGGTCTGGCTTTGCCGCCGAGGAGAGATTCTGCATGTCTGTCTTGCAATTGTAGGATGTAAGTCATATCCATTTTGTATTTTGGATTTGGGGAGTCTAGAAACCGGGTTTCTGGAAGAAACCCGGTTTCTGGATCAACGGGTGTGGGAAAAACGCAAGAGAAGGGGAAGTATCCCCAGCTGGAGATACAGCAGCAGTGTCCACAGCCCGGAAATTGTATCTATAAGGTTTGCCCATTTGGTCGTGGGGCGCTGCAGGAAAAACCAGGCGAGCGAGACGCCGGCGCTCAGCAGTATGGCGATCAGTCCGGTGACAGCCGGTGCGAAATTGATTTGACCGGCAGCAAAAAAGGCGGCGGTTGCTGTTAAGCCGAGTGCGAGCAGCCACGCTAAAACTGCATGGCGACGCCCCCAGAGAGCGCTGTAGGTTTCTACGCCAATTTCTTCATCTTGGGGGGCGCGGATTTTCCGCCCGATTTCTATGACTGAGCCGTTAAAGAAACTGACTGCCAAAAACCAGGTCAGACCTGCCGGCGGCTGCCCACCGGCACTCAGCCAGTCACAGGCTGTGGCGTAGAAATTAATCACCGGCACAATGACCATGTGGCTGCACATATACATTAAGGGATGGGCTTTCAACCACCCGCGCACAAAGAATTCCTGGGTCATCAAGGCTAAGTAGAACCAGGCTAAACCCAGCAGCAGCGCTAAGGCGGGAGTCAGCCACAGCGCAACAGCTAGCTGAATTGCGGCACCGGCTGCGCCAACCGCACCCAATTCTCGCAAACTGACTAAACCTCTGGGAACTGGACGGTAAGGCCGGTACTGGGCATCGTCCTCGAAATCTTTGAATTCATCGGCGATGCGCAGTTGCAGGAAGAAGAGAAAAAGGCTGAGAAAAGCAACCAGCAGGGAGCCGGAATTTGGCACTGCTGTTTGACCGCGCAACAGGGCGGAATAGCTCACTGCAGAGCTACTGAAAACTGCAATGATCGCGCCATTTTTGAGAACCGGGAAGCGCTCCCGCTGGTAAACCCACCACCGATTCAGCATGATTGCTCTTCTCTCAGTCCGCGCAGGCGGACTTCGTTTGTATAGCCGCGATTTATAATCGCCCGAAAACTAGCAAAACGTGTAAACATTTCCGCCTTCGCCAACCGCATCATGCTATTGCCTCTCACTCACAATTTGCTGGGCTACTTCAATTTCTTCATTAGTCCAACCTTGTGCTGTCAGCCGGCTGGCAATTTGCGTGTCGCTCAGCCCTTTTGCCCGGGCATCTCTTGTGTAGTTTGCCAGCGCTATCTGTTCGGAGGTAAATGATACCGTCATGTTGGCTACGGTGATGGGCACTTCTATTCTTTGCCAGCCGGCAAGCTGGGCAATCAGGGAATAGATTCCTGTGATTGCAAAACCCACAACCCACCAAAGCGGCAGCCAGAGAGCAAGGCTAATGCCGGCAGTACAGATGACTGACGCGAATAGGATTCCCGCCGCCGCACTCACGCCGCCAGAAACCGCAGCCATAGCGATAAATGTGATTGGGAACCCCACCAAAATGTTTGTATAATTTTTCACAGCCGGTTGTCCAGAATAATTTCCCAGTAACGGATGAAAGCAATAATCAAAGCCATGTAGCAGGGGATAGCAAAAGCCACTTCCACCGGCACACCGGTGAGCGGCGTTACAAAACCCGTGAAATTATTGACAGCACTGGGTCCGTAAACCCGGTAGCCACTGACAATTAGCCAGGATTCTACTGGCCAAGCTACAGCGCCGGCGATTGCTATGGCGATGAAAAATCTTTGAATCATCGGGTAGTGGATAAAAAACCGAGTCACCACAATGGCGGTCAGTCCGATCGCCAGAATCCACATGCCGGTGATCAGGATGCTGATGTCGTGGAAAATATACGACCACTGGGGCAGCTTTTCATTCCGCACCATTGGCTCAATCATCACTTCAAATAAAAAGACCCCCAGGAAGGTAATCAGCAAACTGCGCAGCCATTTTCTCCGCGCTAGCGGCTTGAGCGGCGCGATCAGCTCGCCGTCTATTAGGAAACTCCAATACTTATAAAAGGCGATGACCAATCCGCCAAACACCGGCACATAATACAGGATTTCTACCGGCACCCCCAAGATAAAAATCCCTGACACAGCTTGTCTCACTTCTGGCGCGTAGCTGCGGATGCCGGTGTTTACGGCAATCATTTCAAAAGGCACAACCGCCAGCGTCAGCACTCCCAGATAGACGCCAAATTTCTTCCACTCTTTCCACTTTTCCAGAAACTTGTCCACCAATAGCACGACGCTCAAGATTAACGCCGTCCAGCCGAGGGTCAAAATCCAGCTGACATCGTGGTAAACATAAGCCCACCAGCCCATTTTGTGATTATTCCACATGGGAGCGGTGAACAGTTCAAACAGCAGCACTCCCGCCGCCATCACCAGAAATCGCAGCCAGACCTTATCTTTTATTTTTGGCAGGATGAGGAAAGCCGCCGCCACCCCCGCCAAAATAAAAACCTCAAACAACACAATCGGCACGGTTGGCGTTTTATCGAAATTGCAGTGCGCAAGAACTGGACTTAAATAGAGGTGTGAGATCATATTCTCCCTTTCTGGAGCCTACAGGTCTGCGTTTCAGAGTGAGCTTTCTTTAGCCCGCGCAGGCGGGCTTCGTCTGTATAGCCGCGATTTCCAATCGCCAGGAACCTGGCCAACTAGCCAGAGGTCTAACCCCCCGTTAATTCGCCAACAGAGTCTTTCAATCGCCAGGATCTGCAAAAATTGAATGCTCCCATTTCAGACGCTATCACACTTCGCGGTTAATGTCAAGGTTAACGTGTCCCCCTGAAACAGTTTCCTTTTGGCGAAATTCCGAGTCCTTAATTTTGCACCCGCCCCACTTTGCCTGACAGAAGTCCGGCAGAGTCGTCAGCCTTTCCCAGATTTTCCAGAGGGGTTCTTCCAGGATATTGCCAAACTTGGCGTGATTGAAATCGCAGGACATAATATCCCCATAGGGGGATGTGTAGAAGTAGCTCGTGCCGCAAGAGCAGCCCACACTTCGATGGCTGGTGAAGTAAGAGAAGAAGATGACGCCTGGATAATTGGGCTTTTGATTGTACTTCCGGGCTGACTGGATCATGTCTTCCACCCAGTCGCTTCTGTCCACCAAGTCCTGCCTGTTTTTATACCTGCCGGTGGGTAGAGCGTCGAAAACGAGGACTTCGTGAATGCCGGCGTTTTTTGCGAGCTTGACGATTCTGCCCAGCTCTCCATTCTCATACGCTTCCGGAGTCATGGTTGTGGAGATTCCTACAGACATCCCCAGCAATTTCGCTTTCTGGATGCCCCGCATGGCTCTTTCAAACAGACCGGCTTTCTGCCGAAATTCGTCGTGCCTCTCCGGACTGGCTGCGTCTATGCTAATATAGATACTGTCTAACCCGGCTCTCTTTAATTCCGCTGCCCGCCCCTCCAAATCCCAGCCATTGGTAAACAGTACAGTCGTCGAAAAATCCTTGTCAACCGCTCGGATAATCTCTGGCAAGTCCTCCCGCATCAGCGGTTCGCCCCCCACAAAGTTTATCACAGACACTCCCAACTCCTGAGCGTCCCGGATTAATTTTTTGGACTCCTCCAAGGTCAGAGCTTTTCTGCCTCTCTCCTCTACCGCCGTAAAGAAACTGCAGTGCCCGCACGCGGCATTGCAAATATCGTTCACCGCAAAGCTCATCATGTTCGGCAGATTCTTGTTTTGAATCGTCCGGTACAGGGCGCGAGCGATGAAGTTGGCCGCCGGCTTGCTGAACAGCGCTGGAGTGGAGAGCGAATAGACCGGGTATCCATTGCGGAAATGGATAATTTTGCTGTGGTTTAGATAAATTTTATACAGAATATTTACGAAATCCGTGCTGTAGTCAAGCGCCCGGGTAGCCAGAAACCACTTGAGGCGCAGATTATTGATCGCAGAGCGCACGTCAACCATCTATTTGCCCTTCAGCCTAAACTTACTTTTTCCAAAGCTAGACTCACTTTATCACAGCCCCACTCCTGCCTGCCGGTGGCTTCAAAAAAATTAACACTTCTCGGTGTTTAGGCCAGGTTTGTAGTTGGGCTTTAGCCCAAAGGTTCGTAGTTGGGCTTTAGCCGAAAGGTTCGTAGTTGGGCTTTAGCCGAAAGGTTCGTAGTTGGGCTTTAGCCCAAAGGTTCGTAGTTGGGCTTTAGCCCAAAGGTTCGTAGTTGGGCTTTAGCCCAAAGGTTCGTAGTTGGGCTTTAGCCCAAAAGTTCGTAGTTGGGCTTTAGCCCAAAAGTTTGTAGTTGGGCTTTAGCCCAAAAGTTTGTAGTTGGGCTTTAGCCCAAAAGTTTGTAGTTGGGCTTTAGCCCTACAGGGAGCGCGTGAGGTGGGACACAAGGGGGAGCGAACTTATTCCGCGACAGGATGACTGCTATCGCAGTGCCGGTCAGGAGAGATGGACAGCTGCCGGTGCTGTGTGGGGACGCGACATATCGCGTCCCCACAAGGCGGGATTTGCGATTTCCTGGAAGTGCTGACAGAGAGCAATTCAAACCCCAATTTTCACAGGTACTTCTCCTGTAATGCTTCCCATCGGGCTTGGTCGGGGTCAAAGTCAGGGGAAACGGGTTTAGCGTTGGCGAGCCAATCCCTAAAAATATTAATCCTACAGGGGAAGTTTTGAGTTTCAGGCTGTTCGCCTGCCGGTGCCGGTCGGGGGTGACTCGCCTCACCGGCATTTTCAACTTCCTGCAAAACGATCACTTCTACATCTCCAGGAGGTAGCTGGAGCGGTCCTGCAAGAATCAAGTGGCCGTTACTGTCAATTGTTCCTTTCAGTTTGTAGGCTTGCATGATTCAATCCGTCCTTGGGTTATGTGGTGCAAAGATGGGCCGATTTGTAGTTGGGATTTAGCCCAAAAGTTCGGAGTTGGGCTTTAGCCCAAAAGTTCGGAGTTGGGCTTTAGCCCAAAAGTTTGTAGTTGGGCTTTAGCCCTACCGGATCTCTTGCCGGCTGTATCTATTATAGACTATTCCCTGCCAATATAGTCTTGAATTTGCTGCATGTATTCCTGGTAAAGTTCCAGAGCCAGACTCATGGCATGGTAAACGATGCGCATGACTCGCGCATCGCTGCGCCAGAGCGCAACGCATTCAGATATTTGGCAATCGCCTGCAATTTGCGATTTCCAACTGCGCGGTCAAGGGGAGTCATTTTTTAAGCGTTCCAGAGTTTTGCGGATATACACAGGCTGGGAGCGCCGCAGCTTTTCAGTATCGGCATAAATCTTCCAAACTTTGAGCTGAAATTTGACAGCGATTTGGGAGCGGGTTTCTGGGTTGAAGGGATCGGAATTTTGCATCATTCTTCAAGTTTAGGGCACCGGCACTCAGAGTATGGGAGTTCCCTTGCTAGGACGATGGACCTCTCTTGCTCGGACGATGGACCTCTGAGTTCGACTGATGGACCTCCCTTGCTAGGACGATGGACCTCCCTTGCTCGTGGACATCTGCCAGCACCTGCCAGATGTCGCGCAAAAGCGCTATTGCACCGGCTTCCCTAAAATGCCGGCCTTCAGGGAACTCTCCATTTAGGGGCTGGCCCTCTATAAACTCCTCAACCAGATATATAGCACTAGGCACTTAGGGCACGAACGTCCCAATCAGTGAGTGTCTTGCGCCAGAAAAGTCTGGCCAAATCCGCCGCCGCCGAGGTGTCTGACGACTTGACAGCGACCGGCTAGTGTGGATTCTGTCATAGGAGCGAGTATTTATTTTGCAGTGGAGTCCGCACCCTCCATCCATACTAACTCACTGCGCTCTGTGTGCTTGGCGGCAGCGGCGGAAGGCGATTGCCGGCGGGAGTCTTTGGGAGAAACAGGAATTTGTTAAAAAACAATTATGAGTTTTAAAAGTGGGGTGAGTAACAGCCGGCAACTCACCGACTGTAGCCATATTTACTAAAGTGAGAGGCTCCCCGACAGTCAGCGCTTGCCGGTTGAGCCGGCTGGGACTGCATATAGCGGAGAAACCCGGTTTCTTTAAGAAACCGGGTTTCTCACTATATCTGGGACGGGAGCATGTTAATTTCCGTAAATATACTGAATCGCAGGGGCGATCGATGCGGGTTTTTTCTCTCACCTCTCTGCCCCTCTCCCCTCAATCCTGAGTTGGGCAATATGTTTGCCTCCCTTCAGATGTCCCCTTGCGGGACTGCCGGCGGAAGTTCTATAATTTCAGTAATTGTTCTGGCTTACTGTCAACTGAATGCTTGTTTAAAACTCGCCCCAGTCCTTGTTTCCCGCAAAGAGAGCAATTCGTCACCCCCCAAGTCAGGCCGTGCTTGTAACTCCGCCCAGTTGTCGCCCCAGTCGCTTCAGTAAAAACTTGGATGCAAGCCGGTTAACCTAGAGATTATTAAGTGATAGCTCTGAGGTTCAGATCACATTTAATTCTGACGAGAATCACCGAAAGGCGTGACGAAAAACACTGTTAAGTACGAGAGAGTAGTGCAGAATGAAGACAGTTAAGGAAAGCCCTCGATCGAGAAAGACGAGGCATCTGGATAAATCAAAAGGAAATCAGGGAACTCTATAGGCAAGAGAGCTGTCTAATATCTGGGGTTACTTAGAAAGTTAAACCGAGAGACAGCGAAAAACATATACCGATTTTAGATAAAGGGCCGTCACCCATACCACTAAGGAGAATTATTATGTCCCGCCCTACTACCCTAGCGCTCGCGATTGCTTTAGCCCTGGCTGCAGCAGGCTGCACTTCTTCTGTTTCGACTAGATATGTCTCAGAAAAAAGCTTGGGTCAAGAGCGGCTACTTCCGCTTTTAGACGCTTCGGGAAAGAAAGATAAGAATGGCGGCCAATCAGAGGCGCGATCATTATTTTGTCTGCCTTATCCTTTCCCCCCTTGGTGTATATAAAATAAAAGACTGTAAATGACCCGTAAGGGTTGTATTCCTTAAAGCGAGATATTGGAAGTCTTCTCGCTTGATTTCAGTTCAAGGTTGAGGAAATTACTGATAGACAGAGAGCGGGGGGCGGTGTAGCATAGTGATGCGTCACCCCCCCTAATGGTATGAAGCTTCCTGTTTGCCGACTCCTGTGGCTAGCTGCGAATTTAACTCTGTGCTGTCTCATTCCGGTCAACTCGGCGCGAGCGCAAATAGCAGCGGATGGCACCTTACCCACCAGCGTCACCGCCTCGGATAGCGCCAACTTTACTGTCGGGGCAGGCAGTCGCGCCGGAAATAACCTGTTCCACAGCTTTCGGGAATTTTCCGTGCCGGCTGGTGGCTCGGTTTTTTTCAATAACGCCCCAGAGGTGCTCCATATCATCAGCCGCGTCACGGGTGGAAACATCTCCAAGATTGATGGCACCCTGAGAGCCAACGGCACCGCCAACCTGTTTCTGCTCAATCCCAATGGGGTGATATTTGGCCCCAATGCCAGCCTGGACATTGGCGGCTCCTTTTTTGCTTCCAGTGCCAACAGCCTCAAGTTTGCCGATGGCACTGAGTTCAGCGCCACAAACTCCTCTTCGGCTCCGCCCCTGCTGACGGTCAGCGTTCCCACCGGCCTGCAATTCGGTTCCAATCCCGGGCCGGTCGTCAATCGCTCCCAGACCACTGTAGTGAATTCACCCACAGGACAGCCGGTTGGTCTGCAGGTGCAGTCCGAGCGAACCTTAGCTCTGGTGGGGGGTGAAGTGCGTTTAGAGGAGGGCAATCTCACCGCTCCCGGAGGACGGATTGAGTTGGGGAGTGTGGAAAGCAACAGTTCAGTGAACCTGAACTCGAGCAATAGAGGTTTTGCTCTCAGCTATGAGGGGGTGCAAAATTTCCGAGACATTTACCTGTCTGGGGGATCTGCGATTGACGTGACCAATTTCAGCCCTGTCGGAGGCAGTGGAGATGTCCGAGTCCAGGGCAGGCGCGTCACACTCACGGGGGGGTCGCAAATCGCCTCTTTCACCATCGGAGCAGTATCATCTGGCTCTATAGCAATAACGGCTTCAGAGTCAGTAGAACTCATTGGTACTGGGATTAGAAGAAATCCAACATATCTGCCGGTTCGCACCAACTTGACTACCACAACAATTGGTGATGGCAATGCCGGAGACTTGACTGTCAGCACCCGACGACTGATTGTCCGAGATGGTGCCGGAATATTCACTAACTCTCTTTCATTCCCGATGAAGACTCCTCAAGGTCGGGCTGGGAATTTGAGAGTGATGGCCTCGGAATCGGTAGAAATCAGCGGTAGCGTGCCAATCTTGGGAGCGAGTGGATTAAGTGTTGAAACGAGAACTGGTGGAGATGCCGGAACTTTGGAAATTACCACCGGCAGGCTGATTCTCCGAGATGGAGCCGAGGTATCAGCAGCCACCTCCGGTGCCGGTCGGGGAGGAACTGTAACAGTAGTGGCTTCGGAGTCTGTGGAGGTCAGTGGCACCGGCACAGACAGTCCGGGTCAGGTTTTGCCCAGCCGGCTGAAAGCGACCAGTGCCAGCGCGGGCGATGCCGGCAACTTGACACTCACCACCGGCACCCTCACTGTCCGCAATGGCGCTGAAATCACCGTCAGCGGCACGGGAACGGGAGGGGCCGGCAACTTAGACATCCAAGCGAGCCGGCTTCAACTCGACACTGCCGGTCGCCTGAGAGCCGAAACCGCAGCCGGCAGCAGGGGCAGCATTCAGCTAGACACCGGCAGCACACTCCTGCGCCACAACAGTTCTATCACCACAGAAGCCACCGGCACTGCTTCCGGCGGCAACATCACCATCAGCACCGGCACCATAACCGCCCTGGAAAATAGCAAAATCATCGCTAGTGCCATCGGGGGTGCTGGGGGGAACATCCAGATCGACACCCGAGGCATCTTCCGGTCTGCCAACAGTGAAATCACGGCCAGTTCCCAGTTTGGAGTTTCCGGCACCGTCACGATCAGCAACCCAGAAGTAGACCCCAGTGCCGGATTAGTGGAATTGCCCTCTGCAGTGGAAGACCCCACCCAGCAAATCGCTGTTGGATGCGCCGCCGATCGGGGCAACTCACTGACTGTCACCGGACGGGGCGGCTTGCCAGAAGACCCAACGGCCACGATCAGAGGCCAGACCGTTTGGCGAGATTTGCAAGATTTTTCCCAACCGGCACAGAGCCGCCAAAATTCCTCACAGCCGAATCCCCAGTCGCCGGTGCCCCACGGCGTTGCAGCGAAACAGGACTCACTCTCCAAAACCCCCATCTCTCTCTCCCCCTCCCGAAGCGCGGGGAGGGGGTTGGGGGGTGGGGTTCAGAATCCCCGGACTGGGCAACCCCTGCCCAACCCCCAACCCCAACTTGTGGAAGCCACCGGCTGGGCCATCGACGCCCGGGGCAATGTCGAGCTAGTCGCTTCTGTGCCGGCTGCCGGCTCTGCCCCGCACCGGCCACCAGACTGCCACACCGCTCACCAACAGGGCAGGGCTCGCTAAGGGAGACGTTAAAATTTATTTAAAAATTTAAGCAAAACCCCCAGTTCCAGACGCGCCCGGTATTGAGTACAATTGGAAATTATCCCCAACGCCTACTTGCTGGGAGCGAGGCCGGCTCTATGGTCAAGTCCGATGCGAAAATCCACCTACCAACGAGCGACGAACTCCCTTGCTCGGATGACTCTCCTGTGGACAGAGAAGACCAAAATTGGATTCCCAATTTCCTGTTATTCCTGCTGGAATTTATTTGGGGGAATCGCGAGGACGGGTATTTTGAGGCGGATATGGCGATCGATCGCACCACCGTCGTCAGTCCGCTGGTGCCGGCGGTTCCCGACGGGTTCTTAAGTCTGGTCGATAATGTTCCCCCCATCTCTATCAGAGCATTGGTTTCCCACACTTGCGGGGGGGAATACGACACCAAAAAGGAAATTTATGCCAATTTAGAGGTGCTGGATTCCCTGGTGTATAACCCGCAAGATTGGCGGCAGGAGGGGCAGCAACCCTTTGAACTCTACCGGCCTCGGGAGGTGGCAGCTACCAGAAGCAAATTGGAGAGCATTTCTGGATGCCAGAAATCGGTTTGGGAATAGGGCGAGTGCAGTTGCTGGTAGGGGGAGCCGAGCGGGAAGTGCTGTGCTGGTACGACCGGCAGGGCGCTCGGGATAGGACCCCCTCTGAAGCCGCGCAACAAGCTAGGCAACGGCTGGAATTCGCCCAACAGCAACTGGAACGATACCGCATGTTATTTGGGGAGTTACCACAAGAGTAACCAAAAACCACAATGGCAATTATCCGCTGGCTACTGAGAAGCATTCACTCTGGCGTCAGGTTGGGGCGCGCCCAGCGTAAAACCGCGCCAAGGCAACGGGCCAGACTGTCTTTTGTCGGGCTGGCATTGCTGGCCCTGCTTCTCGTGACTGCGGTGCTGCCGGCAGTTGCCCGAGAGCCCGCTCCGCCGCCAGAGGTGGCAGGATCGCCGGTGTCAGCTGCGCCGCAACTGTTGCAGCAGGGAAAACAGCTCTACCAAGGGGGACGGTTTGTTGAAGCCGCCACCGTCTGGCAGCAAGCCGCCATTGAATATGAAGCTGCCGGTGAATGGCTAAACCTCGCCCAAATCCTAAACTATCTGTCACTGGCGTATCAAGACTTGGGCGAGTGGGAGCGAGCGCGCGCCGCCATCGAGAAAAGCCTGAACCTGCTGTCAAATCAGAACCAGCGAGAGGGAAAGAGCGAGGCAATCCGGGCTCAAGCGCTTAACGCTTTTGGCCGGCTGCAACTGGCAACTGGACAGACAGAAGCGGCTTTAGAAACTTGGAAAGCCGCCGAAGCCGCCTACCTGGCAGCGGGGAATCAGACCGGCAGGCTGGGAAGCCAGATTAACCAAGCCCAAGCCTTGCAATACCTGGGCCACTACCGGCAGGCAAAAACGCTCTTAGAGAAACTGCTCGATGAACTGCTCGCTCAGCCGGACACTGCCCTGAAAGCCGACGGATTGCGGAGTTTGGGCACAGTCCTGCAGCGAGTGGGAGATTTGCTGCGCTCGAAAGAAATCTTGGAGCAAAGTTGGGCGATTAGCCAGCGCCTCGGTGCCACTGCCGGCACTGGTGCGGCACTGCTGGGCATCGGCAATATTGCCAGAGACCTAGATCAATATGATGTCGCTCTGGCGTACTACCAGCAGGCGGCAAAAATGGCACAAGACCCCCTGGCTCGGGCGCAAGCGCAGCTCAACCAGCTCAGCCTGCTGGTGGACACCGAAAAGCGGTCATTAGCCAGCGCCCTCGTGCCGCAAATCGAGTCGGACCTGTCTGAACTGCCGCCCTCTCGCGCCTCTGTTGACGCCCGGGTGAATCTGGCAGAAAGCCTGATGAAGCTGTCTGCCGGTGGGGGCGAAGCATTCGGGCCGCGGACCTCTGGGGGCACGCCAGCAGGTGCCGGCCCTCTGGCGTCGCCCTTGCAGGGATTAGGGAACAAACAGCAAACGCCAACAGCCGGGCCCTTGAAAGTCGCCGGACTGCTGGCAACAGCCGTGCGAGAAGCCCGACAGCTGGGCGATCCGCGAGCTGAAGCGTCCGCTCTCAATCAGCTGGCAAAGCTCTACGAACAGACCCAGCAGTGGGAAGAGTCCCAAAACCTGGCGCAACTTTCGCTGCAAATTGCCCAGAAGATTGACGCCACCGATCAGGTGGCTCGCGCCGCGTGGCAGCTGGGCCGCACTCTCAAAGAAAAAGGGGATATCGCTGCGGCAACAGCGGCTTATACTGAAGCAGTGAATGCGCTCGCTAACCTGCGCAGTGACTTAGTAGCGATTAATCGCGAGGTTCAGTTTAACTTCAAAGAAAGTGTGGAGCCGGTGTACCGAGAACTGGTGAGCCTGCTGCTGGGAGCGGGTGCCGGTCAAGCCAACCTCAGGAAAGCTCGCGAGGTGATTGAAGCCCTGCAACTGGCAGAATTGGACAACTTCTTTAAAGACGCTTGCGTGGAAACTCATCCCGTGCGGGTGGAGGGGATTGACGCACAAGCTGCCGTCATCTATCCAATTATTTTGAGCGACCGGCTAGAAGTGATTGTGTCCCTGCCCAATTCACCCAGCCGCCACTACGCCACCCCACTCCCTGGCCCGGAAATCGAAAAAAATATAAAAAAATTATATTCTTCTCTTTATATAGGGTATTCTAGTAATGAGCGATTGCGGCTCTCCCAAAAAGTTTACGACTGGCTGATCCGACCGGCTGAGGCGGATCTCGCCAGTCACGGCATCAAAACCCTGGTGTTTGTCCTGGATGGGGTCTTTCGCTCTTTGCCAATGGCTGCCCTTTACGACGGAAAGCAGTATCTCGTCGAGAAATACAGCGTCGCGATCAGCCCAGGGTTGCAGCTATTCCCACAGGGACTGTCAAGAAATCAGCTAAAAATCTTAGCGGTTGGGCTTGCCGAGGCGCGTCAGGGGTTTTCCGCCTTGCCGGGAGTGGAGGCAGAAGTCAAACAAATTGCTGTCTTAGCAAATTCTAAGGTACTTCTGAACCGGCAGTTCACGCGCGCCAGTTTTAAAGACCAGATAAACGGAACAGAATTTCCAGTCGTTCACCTGGCCACTCACGGTCAATTCAGCTCCAATCCTGAAGAGACATTTTTGCTCACGTGGGATGGCCGGATCGCGGTAAAAGATTTAGACCGCTTGCTGCAAGCGAGAGGGCAAGAAAATCTTAACCCCATTGAACTGCTGGTTTTAAGTGCCTGCCAAACAGCAGCCGGCGACGGGCGAGCCGCACTGGGATTGGCGGGATTCGCACTGCGGTCAGGGGCCAGAAGTACCTTGGCAACCCTGTGGGCGGTCAGCGACAAATCCACGGCGAACTTGATGACTGAGTTTTACCAGAAGTTAACCCAGCCACAGCAGAATATTACCAAAGCCGAAGCGCTCCGTCAAGCTCAACTGGCCCTGCTGAAAAATCCGCAGTACAGCCACCCCTATTTTTGGGCCCCTTTTGTATTAGTGGGAAACTGGCTGTGAGCGCTAAATCATTAACATTTGAATTGCGAGGTTTAATTATGGTAAAATACAGAAGATCCGTTTCTCAAACAGTTTTTTACCTCTCCCTAGCCGGGACGCTGGCCACCGGCACCGGCCTGTGGGAGCCCGCACAGGCGCTCCAGCCGGTGTCAGGGGAGAAATGGCCGGGCGGTTCCCTCACCAGCTTGCAATTCAAGCCGCCGGGAGACGCCGCACCTGGCTCCACCGACGGGGGGGGGACCCGGGGTGATGTCAAATTCCAGCCGCCGGGGGACAGCACACCGGCATCCACCAACGGGGGGGGAACCCGGGGCGATGTCAAATTCCAGCCGCCGGGGGATAGCGCGCCGGCGTCCACCAACGGGGGGGGAACCCGGGGCGATGTCAAATTCCAGCCGCCGGGAGACGCCTCGCCCACGAACACCACCGGAGGAGGCACTCGCGGACCAGAATTCGAGCCGCCCTCCGATGCCGCACCGGTGTCCACCGTCGGGGCTGGAACTCGCAGCGAAGAGCTCTCGCAGCTGATCCCGCTGATTCCGGAGAATAAAATAGGGCGCACAGTGGCGGCGCGCCCGACATTTTTTGTTTACGTGCCTGCAACTTCCTCAAAAGAGGTATTTTTTAGCCTGCAAGACGAAAACAGAAACGTTCAGTACCAAACTACCCTCAAAATGTCCGGTCAGGGGGGAATTGTCAGAGTAACTCTTCCTGCGGACGCGCCGGAACTGGAGATAGGGAAAAATTATATGTGGTTCTTCGCCACTATCAATGAGGGAGACATTCTCCGCCCGGACAGTCGTGGGGTCAGCGGGTGGGTGAAGCGAGTGGAAGCCCCAACCAGCAGCGCCCAAAATTCATCCCTGACTCCTGTAGCGCTCGCCACCTTGTATGCCGAGTCTGGCATTTGGTACGATACAGTGGCAGTGCTCGGTGCGGCTAAACAGGCGCAGCCTGGAGACGCCACCCTAGCAGCTGAGTGGAAAGAGCTGTTGGAGCAGGTGGGACTGAAGGGGATCGCCACTCAGCCCCTAATCGACTGAGAGGGGTTATTCTGAGAGCATGTGGCAAAAGCTGAGACAGCGAATTGGGGAGTGGGGAGGGGTTTTGGCGATCGCTCCTAGCGTGGCAGCACTGGCCATTGCCGGGAGCGCCGCTGGAGTTTTCCAGATGCTCGAATGGGCAACCCTCGACCAATTTTTTCACCAGCGTCCAGCAGAGCCCATTGACCGGCGCATTGTGCTGGTGACAATTGGCGAGTCAGATATCAGTAAGGTCGGGCAATGGCCCATGCCCGACCGGGTGATGGCGCAGCTGCTGCGCAACGTGAGAGCCCAGCAGCCCAGAGCCATCGGTATGGATATCTATCGGGACTTGCCGGTGGAACCGGGGCACAAAGAATTAGTGCAGGTGTTTCAGTCCACACCGAACCTGATTGGCATCGAAAAAGTCGGCGGCAACAGGATCGCACCGCCGCCGGCGCTCAGCAAGTCCGACAGAGTGGCGGCGTCCGATCTGGTGTTAGATGCGGATGGCAAAGTGCGCCGAGCTCTGATATTAATTGGCGCTGAAGGCGGTCAATTTCGAGAGGGGCTGGGGGCGAAGCTGGCGCTTGCCTACCTGGAAAAGGAGGGCGTGTCTCTGCGCTCAATTGACGATAAGAAAAAAATCTATGGGTTGGGGCGTGCCGTGTTTGTGCCCCTGACGGGGAATGAGGGAGGCTATGTTGCCGGTGACACCGGCGGCTACCAGATTTTGTTAAACTATCGCGGAGGGCTTGACAAGTTTCCCAGTATATCCATGACTGATGTGCTGGAAAACCGCATCCCCCCTGATTTGATGCGCAACCGCGCGGTTTTAATTGGCTCAACTGCAGAGAGCCTCAAGGACGTTTTCCAAACGCCCTACAGCAGCACTCTCTTCCGAAGCCCTGCCCTAACTCCAGGCGCAGTCATTCACGCGAATATAACCAGCCAGATTTTGAGTGCCGCTCTGCAAGGGCGTCCGATGCTCCGAACTCCTACCAAAACCCTGAATTGGCTGTGGATTTTGGCTTGGTCTTTCATCGGAGCGAGCGGGTGCTTGAAATTGCTGCAGACGAAAGTGTTTAAAAAGAATGTCTTTTTTGGAGGAGCCCTGTGCGGTACTTTAGTAGCAGGTAGCGCCCTCACCGGCACCTGCTATCTGGCGTTTCTGGGCGGCTGGATCGTCCCCGTATTTTCCCCCCTCGTCGCGCTGACCGCATCGGCCATTTTAATGGCCAACTACCACAGCCACTGGGAATTAAAACTGGCTTGCGAGAAATTAGAAAAAGCCAATGAGCAATTAGAGGAATATTCTCGCACCCTTGAAATTAAAGTGACGGAGCGCACCGGAGAGCTGAAAAGCGCCCTCGACCATCTCAAAGCCACCCAAACCCAACTGATTCAAGCCGAAAAAATGGCTGCCTTGGGGCAGCTGGTTGCCGGCATCGCTCACGAAATTAACAACCCCACAAGCTTTATCTACGGGAATGTCGCCCATGCGGAAGAGTACGCCTCTCAATTAGTGAGCCTATTAGCCCTCTACCAGAAGCACTACCCGCCGGCACCAGATATTCGAGAATTTATTGAAGAGATAGATTTAGATTACATCCTAGAAGACTTACCGAAGTTGCTGGCTTCTATGAAAACGGGAGCCTCGCGAATTCGGGAAATTGTTAAGTCTCTGAGAACGTTTTCAAGGCTGGACGAATCGGAGCTCAAAAAAGTTGATATCCACGAGGGGATTGACAGCACGTTAATGATCCTGCAAAACCGCTTAAAACAGCGGAGCGGCAGGCCAGAAATTATGGTAGTAAAAGAGTACGGGGAATTGCCTATGGTGCCGTGCTACGCAGGGCAGCTGAATCAGGTGTTTATGAACCTGCTGACGAATGCGATTGACGCTCTGGACGAGCGAAATACCAAGCTGAAACCCGAGGAAATTGCGGCCAATCCCAGCGTGATTAAAATTGCCACTGCGGTGAGGGATAGCTCACAAATTGTGATCGCAATTTCTGACAATGGCCCTGGAATCCCCGAATCGATACAGCAGCGGTTATTTGACCCCTTCTTCACCACCAAACCTGTCGGGAAAGGCACGGGATTGGGGCTGTCTATCTCACACTCCATCGTCGTAGAACAGCACGGCGGGCACTTGCGCCTCCACTCAGCACCCGGTCAGGGAAGCGAATTTCGCATCGAGATTCCCATACAACCGTCCAAGCTGCGCAAGCCGGTGCAGCCTCAGAAGGTCTAAAAATATAGCGTTTCGCTCGTTCCCAGGCTCCGCCTGGGAACGCCGTCCTGGAGGCTCTGCCTCCTTTGGGCAGATAGGAAGATTAAAAGCCTAAAAGCTTAGTAAATTGTGGATGCGTGGATTTTGGATGCCTGGATTTATAGCAATGGACAGTTAGTGCAAGGACATTGGGACAGGCGAGACGCCTGTCCTACGCCTTATTTCCCTAGGGCAGGCGTTTCCTCCGACCCCCCAAGGTCTAATGTCCTAATCAATTTGGCTCGACCGGCAACTGTCCCAGCCCCCAGAGGCGATCGCAAGCAGAGAGGAGGTGCCGGCGGCACCGGCACTGTTAGTTTGCCGCCGGCAGCGCGCCTTGAGAACTCTAAAAATTCTCAACCTTCATCCCAGAGACAGATCCGACTGCTCGACAATTGTTTTATTATATTACTATTCAACTTACTGTCACCGTTTGATTATGCCTTTTCCAAGAGCGAGCGGGATTTTGCTTCACCCCACCTCCTTTCCCAGCCCATACGGGATTGGCGACTTGGGGAAAGACGCTTATGATTTCATTGACTTCTTGGCAGAAAGCAAGCAGCGGCTGTGGCAGATTTTGCCCCTCGGACCGGCGGGATATGGCAATTCGCCCTACATGTCTTATTCAGCCTTTGCCGGCAACCCCCTGCTGATCAGTCCGGAACGGCTCAAAGAAAAAGGGCTGCTGTCTGAGGCGGACCTCAGCAATTATCCGGTGTTTCCCGATGAAAGCGTAGATTTCGATCGGGTGATTCCCGCCAAGCTAGCCTTGCTCTGGCAAGCCTTCCAAAACTCCGACCCGAATGCTTCCCAGTATCACAGCTTTTGCGAGCGCCAATCTTACTGGCTAGATGACTTTGCCTTGTTTATGGCGCTCAAAGAAAAACACAATCAAGAACCCTGGTACGAGTGGGAAGACAAGCTGAAAAAGCGCAAACCAGAAGCCCTCAGCAAGGAACAGGAAGACCTCAGCGACCGGATTAACTTCCACAAATTCCTGCAGTTTGAGTTTTTCAGCCAGTGGTCAGCGCTGAGGCGGTACGCCAAAGCTCGCGACATCCTGATTATAGGCGATATCCCCATCTATGTGGGGGGAGACAGCGCCGACGTGTGGGCCAATCAGAGCGTGTTTTGCCTGGATGCCGAGACGGGTAAACCCAAACTGAAAGCCGGTGTGCCACCGGATAAATTCGAGCCAGAAAACGGCCAGATGTGGGGCAATCCAATTTATAATTGGAAGCAGCTGGAAATGGATGATTTCTCCTGGTGGGTGCAGCGCTTCCGGACGCTGCTGGATTATGTGGACGTGATTCGCATCGACCACTTCCGGGGGTTTGAAGCTTACTGGGAAATACCCGGGGAAGACAGCGTTGCCAAGAATGGACGGTGGGTGGAAGCGCCGGGAGAACTGCTGTTTCAAGTGGTCAGAGAAAAACTGGGAGTGCTGCCGATTATTGCCGAAGATTTGGGCGTGATTACCAGGAAAGTCAGGGCGCTGCGAGATCGGTTTGGATTTCCAGGGATGAAAATTTTGCAATTTGCTTTCGAGCCATTGCCTGACTTGCCTTTCTTACCTTTCAACTATACCACCCCAAACTGTGTGGTTTACACCGGCACCCACGACAACGACACCACCCAAGGCTGGTACAGCAAACTTCCCGACAAGAATAAAAACACAGTGTGGCTGTATTTGTTGGGTAAAAAGCGATCCGAGTGCGATGAAAGTGAAATTCACTGGGAATTCCTCAGGCTAGCTTTGAGTTCGATTGCCAATCAAGCAATCTTTCCCCTGCAAGATGTCTTGGGTTTGGGTGCGGAAGCGCGCATGAATTTGCCCGGTTCCTTGGGAAATTGGTGGAGCTGGCGATACCAGCGCGATGCCTTAACGCCGGCAATCAGCAATCGCCTCAGGAGTCTGACTGAAATCTACGCTCGCACCGGCATATAAAGGTTGCCTCGCCGGCAGTATATAGCGGTTTCCAGTTGGATAAAATACGCATGAGAAACCCGGTTTCTTAAAGAAACCGGCTTTCTCAGTCCCTCAGTCTCGCTGAAAATAGCCGGTTTAAACCTTATTTACTGATAGTTAAAAGCAGGTTTTCTCTGCCCCACCACTTCTGGCGCACCGGCGGCGAGACGCAGCTGGTCGCAGCAAACGGCAAGCCAAGGCTGACCTAAACCTAACATAGCAAAAGAACTCTCTGCGGGGATTTCTAACTGAGAGCCAATCAGACCCAGACGCGACTCAAACTCACCTTGAAAGAAGAGGAAATCAGAATTTAGGGCGCTCAAAACCGGCATTTTAAAAGGCAGCGGCAAGCTTAAGTTTTGCTGAGTGTGGGTGAGGCGGCACAGGAGCCGGTCGCCCTGACGGACAGTAACACGAGATCGCTCGCCCTTTTCCCATGTAAACTCAGCCAGTTCCTTAGGCAATCCCCAAATTTCTCTGCCGCCGGCAGCCGAATCCGCACTGTCAACATAGATGTGAGAAATCCAGCCCCCCCATTTGCCTGAATAGCTCACCAAACTAGCCACAACAATTAACTCGCTGTATTCGAGTGCGGAACCGGCACCGTAGGATGCCAGATAAACCTCCCTGCCTGCTGGCAGGCAAGCGACAGGATTTTTCTATTATAGCAGCTCTCAGTTAGATGAAGTACGCTTCAGAAACCCGGTTTCTTTAAGAAACCGGGTTTCTCAGGCTCTCACTAATATGAGAAATGCGATATAGCAGTATGCACTTAGGTTAGAACATTAGAGCTTTAGGGGGGCGTCCCGCCTGCCCTACGTCTATATAGCAGTAAGCATTTAAGAAACCTACATTCCGGCCTCCCTTCCTCCCCCGCTCCCGAAGTTTCTATTGTTCTAACCAATATGACTGCTGCTATAAAGCATCGGGGAGACGGTGAGAGCCAGGTGCCACCGGCACCCGCGCCGGCACCGGCATCCTTCCCAGACAAAACAAATTGGCATCTGCTGTGCGTGCCGGTGTTCCTTTCACCAACAAAAAAGGGCTGATAACCGGCGGGTTCGCCACAATTATCAGCCCTTTTGTCAGGTAAGCTTTTAGGCTTTTAATCTTCCTATCTGTCCAAAGGAGGCAGAGCCTCCAGGACCGCGTTCCCAGGCGGAGCCTGGGAACGAGGGAACGAGGAAAACCCCTAAAACCGCTGACTACTTAGTTTCAGAGAACTCAGCGTCAATCACATCGTCATCGCCGCCGGATTTGTCGGCCTTGCCGCCATCCGGAGCGGGCCCGCCGGCAGCTTCTGGGCCACCGCCGCCGGCTTGCTGGTAGATATTGCTGCCGATGGTGTAGAGCGCCTGTTGCAGTTCCGCCGTTAGAGTCTTGATGCGGTCGAAGTCTTCCTTGCTGCTGGCATCGCGCAAGTCTTTAACCAGCGCTTCCACCTTGCTCTTGTCAGCACCAGACACCTTGTCGCCGAGATCCTTGAGCTGCTTCTCAGCTTGATAAGCTAGGGAGTCAGCCTGGTTCTTCATATCGATCTTTTCGCGGCGCTCCTTGTCAGCAGCGGCGTTGCGTTCTGCTTCCTTCACCATCCGGTCAACTTCACCCTTGTCGAGGGTGCTCGCGCCGGTGATGCTGATGGATTGCTCCTTGCCGGTGCCCTTGTCCTTAGCGGTGACATTGAGGATACCGTTAGCGTCAATATCGAAAGTCACTTCGATTTGCGGGACGCCCCGAGGTGCCGGCGGGATGCCGTCAAGGCGGAACTGGCCCAGACTCTTGTTGTCGGTGGCTAATTCCCGCTCGCCTTGCAGGACGTGGATTTCCACATTAGTTTGCCCGTCCACCGCCGTGGAGAACACTTCCGACTTCTTGGTGGGGATAGTGGTGTTGCGGGGGATAATCTTGGTCATCACGCCGCCGAGGGTTTCCACACCCAGAGACAGGGGGGTAACGTCCAGCAGCAGGATGTCCTTCACCTCACCGGCCAGCACACCTGCTTGGATAGCCGCACCCACGGCAACCACTTCATCCGGGTTGACGGTTTGGTTGGGGTCCTTGCCCAGCACGCGCTTGACCAGCTCTTGCACCGCAGGAATCCGGGTGGAACCGCCCACGAGCACCACTTCATCAATGGCACTCTTGTCGATTTTGGCGTCGCGGACGGCGTTTTCCACCGGTATGCGGCACCGGTCAATCAAATCAGCGCAGATCTTTTCAAACTCGGCCCGCGTCAGGCTCATGTCCAGGTGCTTGGGCCCGTCTTGGGTTGCCGTAATAAACGGCAGGTTGATTTCCGTTTGGGTGACGCTGGAGAGCTCAATCTTGGCTTTTTCAGCGGCTTCCGTCAGGCGCTGCAGCGCTTGCCTGTCTTTGCGCAGGTCAATGCCTTCGGCTTTGCGGAAGGCTTCGGCGAGGTAGTCAACGATCTTCTTGTCGAAGTCGTCACCGCCGAGGTGGGTGTCCCCAGAAGTTGCCAGCACTTCAAATACGCCGTCGCCCACTTCCAGGATGGAAACGTCGAAGGTGCCGCCGCCGAGGTCAAACACCAGGATGGTTTCGTTGCTCTTCTTGTCCAAACCGTAAGCTAGAGAAGCGGCGGTGGGTTCGTTGATAATCCGCAGCACTTCCAAACCGGCAATCTTGCCTGCATCCTTAGTCGCTTGGCGCTGGGAGTCGTTGAAGTACGCCGGTACGGTGATCACTGCTTGAGTGACGGGTTCGCCCAGGTACTTGCTGGCGTCGTCTGCCAGTTTGCGCAGCACTTGAGCGGAAATTTCTTCCGGGGCGAACTGCTTGCCGGCGGCTGGGCAGTCCAGCTTAACGTTGGCGCTGCTATCCCGCAGCACTTTGTAGGACACTTCCGTCGATTCGTAGGTAACCTCGTCGAATTTGCGCCCGATGAAGCGTTTGACGGAGTAAAAGGTGTTTTCGGGGTTCATCACCGCTTGGCGCTTGGCGATTTGGCCCACCAAGCGGTCGCCGTTCTTTGTAAAGGCTACAACTGAAGGCGTCGTGCGGAAACCTTCTGCATTCGCGATCACGGTGGGTTTGCCACCCTCCATCACAGCGACGCAAGAGTTCGTCGTCCCTAAGTCAATTCCAACAACTTTTCCCATACGGGTGTTCCGGCTCCAATCGCTACAAAAATTTTGCTCTGTACCCGCCTGTTTATTTAGGCATACAAAATACTGGGAATCAAACACCGTCGCGTTCGATTAGCAGCCCATCCAGCCTCAGTATTATTTAGATAAGTCTATTAATATACTGAGCTTGGTTAGGCTCCTGATGAAGGCGTATTTACCGTACCTGAGAGGGGGCGGTTTGGCACCTGCCGGCGCTCGCGTTTCAGAGCCGGCAGGCTGTTCAGCCCGGAAAAACCCGCGCTCATCAGGCGGCTGGCTCTGACGCCCACCCATCTTCTGAGAGTTCAGCATCCATAGGGGCACCGGCTTGACGGTTTTCTGCCGCAGGGGGGTTGCTATCACCGGCGTTTTCCGCTATAATACCTGCCTCAGACTCAGCGACCCTGACCTTAACCACCTCGGGGCGGGTGGCGGACAGTTTCGGTAAAGTCAGGGTGAGGATGCCGTCTTTGAATTCCGCTTGCAGCCGGTCGTTTTGCACCGGCTCGGGGAGCGCAATCAGGCGGCGGAACGTGCCGTACTGGAATTCTGAGCGCCACTTTCGCGCTGTGTGGCTAATGGGCAGCCGGCACTCCCCAGCGAGCGAGACGGCTTGCCGGCTGACGCGCACATCTAAATCTTTTGCTTCCACCCCTGGAACTAAAGCCCGCAAAATGAGCGCCATGCCGGTGTCTTGCAATTCAACTGCCGGTGCCGGGGCGACAGGGGGTTCCTGAGCGCTGACGAAAGGGCGAGCGCCAGTTTGAGAGAGCTCGTCAAACAGCCGGTTCAATTGACTCCGCACGCTATCGATCTCGCGCAAGGGCTGCCAGTAAATTAGTTTCGCCATAGGTTTACCGAGGTTGAGAAGATATCGCCATTCTGGGGCTGGGGTGAGTGAAGTTTGAAGCGAAAAGGTTGAGCCTCAAAACCTTATAACACCGCCGGTGAAGTTAAGAAATAGCCGCTGCGGGAGCGAGGTTTCAACCGCACGCGCTTATTCCTAACTGAATTCCATAGTAGGTGTGGCGGCGGTTGCAGGAATTGGGGCAAACCGTAAACCGCCAGTTGTATTTGCCGCTCGCACCGGCACGAGGGGGAAAACCGCCCCCCCCAGCTCGCTGCCCCATGAGCAAGGGCGAGCTGCCGGTGGGCCGGCTTGTAGTTGGGCTTTAGCCCAAAAGTTGCGCAGTTGGGCTTTAGCCCAAAAGTTGCGCAGTTGGGCTTTAGCCCAAAGAAAGTAGTTAGGCTTTAGCCCAAAAGTTGCGCAGTTGGGCTTTAGCCCAAAAGTTGCGCAGTTGGGCTTTAGCCCAAAGAAAGTAGTTAGGCTTTAGCCCAATGGGAGCATTCCGATTTTGTACATCTATTCATTTTTTGTAGCACAGGCGTCTCGCCTGTGCCTGAAACTCTGGGACAGGCTTTTTGGCCTGTCCTACAAGAGATGGGTAAAAAAAAATGGGATGCTCCCAAGCCCAATCGCAGGCTATCGCCTCACTACAAACAGGAGCTAGAGTCTCAGTTGCGATAAAATAAGATAGCATAAAGAAGTCAGACTCCCATCCCGACTCTAACCATGCCCGTCCTCTCCCCTGAATTAAAGCAAAGACTGTCCACCCCCCTGAAAATCGGCAAGTTTGAGGTCAGGAGCCGCGTGCTGCAATCGCCGCTCTCCGGCGTCACGGACTTGGTATTCCGCCGGCTGGTGCGCCGGTACGCGCCAGAGTCGATGATGTACACCGAGATGGTGAACGCCACCGGCTTGCACTACGTCAAGGAACTCCCGAAAATCATGGAGGTAGACCCGAACGAGCGCCCGATCAGCATCCAGCTATTTGACTGCCGGCCCAATTTTTTGGCAGAGGCGGCTGTGATGGCGGTGAGAGAAGGCGCGGATACTATTGATATTAACATGGGCTGCCCGGTCAACAAAATTACCAAAAATGGCGGCGGTTCTTCCTTGCTGCGGGAACCGGAAACAGCTGAGGCAATTGTGCGGGCGGTGGTGAGAGCGGTAGAGGTGCCGGTGACGGTAAAAACTCGCATCGGCTGGTCAGAGAAGGAAATTACTATCCTGGAATTTGCCAAGCGCATGGAAGAGGCCGGCGCTCAGATGATTACGGTACACGGTCGCACTCGCGCCCAAGGGTATAATGGGCCGGCTAAGTGGGAGTGGATTCGCAAAGTTAAGGAAATCCTCTCAATTCCGGTGATTGGCAATGGGGATATTTTTTCTGTTGACGCTGCTGTGCGCTGCTTGGAAGAAACCGGCGCAGATGGCGTGATGTGTTCGCGAGGGACCCTCGGCTATCCTTTCTTGGTGGGAGAAGTTGACCACTTCCTGAAAACCGGCTGCGAGTTGCCACCGCCAACGCCGGTTGAGCGCCTGCAGTGCGCCAGGGATCACCTGCAAATGCTCTGGGAATATAAGGGAGAGCGCGGCGTGCGCCAAGCTCGCAAGCACATGACTTGGTACGCCAAAGGATTTGCCAATGCCGGGGAGTTGCGCGACAAGCTTTCGCGGATGGAAACTGTCGAGGAAGGGTACAGGTTGATTGATGGTGCGATTGAGCAGCTGGCGTCGGGTGATTCACCCGGTGCCGGTGGCGACGCAGACACGCCTAGCTGGGAGTTAGTCGAAGTAGGTTAATTGCGGGAGAACAAGTACAAGTAGTCGGGTGCGCTACCCTTTCGGTAAGGCACCTCACTTGCCGGTTATCGGAAAGTAAGTACCAGTGGTGGGTGCGTTACGCTGTCGCGCTCCGCACCCTACAAGTTTTCCATTTGCTTGCGCAGACTCAGCGGTCGCATGTCTGCCCAGACTTCGTTGATGTAGGCGAGGCATTCTTCCTTTGTGCCGGTTTTCCCGGCATCCTTCCAGCCAAGAGCGTTCTCCCGGTCAGCCGGCCAAATAGAATACGGCTCCTCCTCGTTCACCACAACCTTATAAATCGTAGTGTCTTGGTTATCGTCACCGCTCATGTTGCCTCCTTTTAACAGGAACTCTCAATACCATTTTGGTTTCATTAGCGAGTGTAGCAATAAACATTGGGACAGGCAAGATGCCTGTCCCTGCGAGCTGTATCCGCAGGTGCTGCGTCGCGCCGAGCCTCAATGTCTAATGTCCTAAGCAATGTGGCAAGTGGTATAAAGTACCTTCCCCACTCATGCAATCTGTAATTTTCACAGGTTTTCAGGGGAAACGCTTTCTATAATATCTCTATCCATGCCGGCGCACAAAGCACAAGGTAAGCCTCAGTCAGTTGCGCACCGGCTGATGGGAAAGCCGTTTCCAGGGCTCTGCCCCCTTGAGGTTCCTCCCGCAGGGAGCCACCCCCTTCGGGGGAAACCTCTCCCTGCCAATGGGGACTTTCGCCCGCCCTGTTAAGATTGGCGTGGCGCAGGGATGGCGCAGCCCGAGTCATGGCACCGGCACGCCCAGCTGGCATTTAACTAGAACGCGGTCAGAGCCAGATTACATTAATGTTGTTTAACATTTGCGCCTAGAGGTAGGTTGGTGCTAATTTAGCATAAAGCGCAAAACAATTCGCTTGTGAGTTCCACTCTGGCGGCGAGGCTCAAGGCAGGTATAGCGGAACCTGTCGCGCATGGCCCATATAATTTTTTCGCCAGGTGCGGAACGCGCCCTCGAATAGGGAAACCTATCTTTTAAGTAGCGCTCCCGCACCGGCACCTCAGCCTGCCGGTGTAATCCGCTCTCCCCCGTTCTTGTCCATTTTAGTTGATTCTTGTCCATCTCTTACATGGGTTATATCCTCCGGTGCCAGTCTTTCCCCCTCTCCCAGTCACCACCAGCTAGCCCTGGCGCTCCCTCAGGACATTGTTCAAATCAGCCTGGTGCAATTCTACAGGAAATGCCCGCCTGCTTTTCCCGGCAATTTTTATAGCAAACGCGGTCAGCGCTGGAGAAGTAGTGAGTTTCAGAACCCGCACAACCGCGTTCGGGCGCACAGGGACGAAAAGAGGAGGGTGGTTAGGATTAGAGATCGCTACTTGTGTGGCGACTGTCATATTGATGGCCGTCTAAAATGCCTCGCCCTAGGGTCCCTATAGGCCAGAATTATTGAGCTTGAGGAGGGAGCGTAACGAGTGGGGACATCTCCTAAACTAACTCTCAGAAGTGCCAGTGAGTTCTCTGCTGCTGTCCGCGAGATTCAGAAGCATTTCGCCAAAGGCCGGCGCTCAGCATGTGGGGCGTGCTAATGCCCGGAGGCGGGAGCGAGCGCGAGACTCGCGCAGCTAGATTCACTCTCAACCTTCCTGTGGGAACTTGATAGCGACTTGCGTGCGTTAGCTGACAAATCTACCCCGAGGCCGATCTGTCCCGAATATGAAGTGAGTAGAATAAATGACTGGAGAAAGTAAAAGTCAGAATGCAGGCGATATCCTAACCGAGGGAATGCTGTTGAATCGGATGACCAATCGCATCCGCCAGTCCCTGGAGCTGCACGAGATTCTCTCCGCGACTGTGGCGGAAGTGCGCTCGTTTTTGAGCACAGACCGGGTGAAAGTTTACCGGTTTGAGCGGGATGGCAGCGGCCAAGTGATTGCCGAGTCTGTTTATCAAAACCGGCTGCCGTCGCTGCAGGGGCTGCACTTCCCCGCCACCGACATTCCCCCCCAGATCCGCGAGATGTTTGTCAAAGCGCGAGTCCGCTCAATTGTGGATGTTCCAGCACAGCGAATTACCCTCAGCCCCTCCGACACTCCGGAGACGACCGGCAGCCTGACGCTGGAAGACATCCGCCAGCGCCCGATTGAAGAAATCCTCCAGCGACCGGTTGACCCCTGCCATATAGAGTACCTGACGGCAATGGGGGTGAACTCCTCGCTGGTGGTGCCGATTTTGCACGGAAAGGAACTCTGGGGCTTGCTGGTATCCCATCACGTCCAGCCAAAAACCTTCTCAGCTTCCGATTTGCAGATTGTCCAGATGGTGGCAGATCAGGTGTCCGTGGCCATCGCCCACTCGGCACTGTTGAGCTCCACCCGCTCACAGGCTCGCCGGGAAGCGTTAATCAACCAGATTTCCACCCTGCTGCACGCACCGCTGAACATTCAAGAAATCCTCCAGGGAGTCCTGGAAAAAATCGTCGCTGCAGTCGGGGGCGCAGGCGGCAGACTTTACCTCAATCCGATGGAAACAAGCTCGCGCCCTGAACTTTACACCACCGGCAAACTGCTCAAACTCTCAGGGGAAACCGGGGAATCGGAGTGGCTGGAATACCACCCGTTCTGGCAGCAGCTGATGGCCATCGCCACCCTGCCGGTTCAGGGGACTGGCAGCTGGGGTGAAAAGTCCCTGGATCGCAGCCCAAAACAAGCAGCAGCGCCGGTGCGGGCGATCGACGACCTCTACCAGGAACCCAGACTGGCGCAGGTGGCTTTTGCGTTCCAGCAAACCCCGATCCGGGGAATGCTGCTGATGCCCCTGCGGTACAGCCAGCAGTCGTTGGGCTGCCTCACCCTGTTCCGCAGCGAGATTGATACGGACATCTTCTGGGCCGGTCGCTTCGATCGAGATGAGCGCAACGCAAAGGTGCGCCACTCCTTTGAAGCTTGGCGAGAGCTCAAGTACGGCTGCGCCCACCCCTGGACTGAGGAAGAAATTGAGCTGGTTGAGGGAGCGGGCACCCACCTGTCAATGGCGGTGATGCAGAACCGGCTATACCAGTGGGAGCGAGAGCACCGGCTGCTGGTGGAAATGCGCAACCAAGAACTGCAAGCCGCCCGCGCCGCCGCCGACGAAGCGAGCCGGCTGAAATCGGACTTCCTCTCCTCCACCAGCCACGAATTGCGCACCCCCCTCGCCTCAACGCTCAACTACCTGAAACTTCTCAAAGAAGGCTTCTACGACAGCGAAGAGGAATTCAAAGAATATGTCCACATCGCCCACCAGTCAGCAGAAAACCTCGTAGCCATCATCAACGATGTCCTGGACATTGCTAAGATTGAAGCCGGTCGCATGAGTGTCAGCCAGGAGCGAGTCTCGCTCGCTCCCCTGCTCGAGGAGCAGCGCCGCCTCTTCAATCTCGACAGCCGCCGCAAGGGAATACTCCTGGCTGTTGAGTGTGAGGTGGAGAGCGTTTGGGCTGATCAAGTCAAACTCCGACAGATTCTCACAAACCTCCTCTCCAATGCCTTCAAATTTACTAGCGCCGGTGCTGTGCGCGTGCGGGCGGTCCTGCGCCCTGGAGGCGAGCCGGCGGCTCCGCCCCCACCGCTGGTTGAGATTTCCGTCACTGACACCGGCATTGGCATCGATCCGAGCAAAACAGAACTCCTCTTCGAGCCTTTCGTGCAAGCCGATGGCTCCATCAAGCGGCGCTATGGCGGCACCGGTTTGGGTTTAACAGTGTGCAAGCGGTTGGTACAGCTGATGGGGGGTAAAATCTGGCTGGAAAGTGCCGGGAAGGGTGAGGGAACGACCGTCACTTTCACCCTCCCTTACCGGGCATCACCCAGCGACTCTGACACCTTGAAAGCACAGGGAGAAATAAGCGCGTGAATATTCTACTCGTAGATGACGATTACCTCTTGGCCAAGGGAACTGCCAAATTAATCCAGCGCATAGGAGGGCACCAAGTCACCATCACAGACACTCCTGCTGAAATTTTCCAAAAATGTCAAGCTGGAGAAGTGGACGTGGTGCTGATGGATGTCAACCTGCCCGGGGCGTTCTGGGAGGGGCAACAAGTCAGCGGGGCGGACTTGGCTCGCCTGCTCAAAACTCAACCGGCAACCGCCCACATTCCTATTATTATGGTAACAGCCTACGCCATGCTGACCGAAAGGAAAACCCTCCTGGCGACTTCCCAAGCAGATGAGTTATTCACAAAACCCATCACTGACTATCAGGGACTTTTACAATTAATTGAGCAGCTCTGCGAGAACAAATCGGGAATTAGCTGAGAGTTCAGGCTTCATCCCAGGAGGGTGAGGGGGGCCGGTGAGCGGGAGCATCTCTGTGCCTGAAAACAGACCGAAACCCCCAGCCCCCTTCCCTAAACGGGAAGGGGGAGAGGTTAGCGAGCCGGTTTGAAGGAGGTAAATCTCTGTTTCCTCCTTGATTTTCACTCTTTCATATTTTCTCTGTGAGCCCCATTAAAATGCACAAAATAGCTGTAGTTGACGATGACGAATACTGGGGTCTGGCAGTCCAGCGCTTCTTCAGGATAGATTTTGAAGTTTCTGTTTTTAAAGGGGTGGACAGGTTTTTGAATAAAGCCGGCCAGTATGACTTAGCGATTGTAGACTTCTCAATTCCCCCAGCTCGCTACGAAACAAGTATGACCGGCAGCGAATTAATCCGCCACCTCAAAGAAACGATGCCAGACCCTCCCTTGCTGGTTCTATCCAGCGGATTTATTAGCAAAACTGACAGAGAAATTGGCTATCAAATTTGCCCAGAAGCGGACGACTTTATCGCCAAAGATGCTGGTATCGACGAGATTTTGCAGCGCGTTAAGACATTGCTAGACTCGAAAAAATCTCAGCCGGTGGATTCCGAATAGGGGGCTGCCGCTTGCCGCTGGGCTTTAGCCCCACCGTTTGTAGTTGGGCTTTAGCCCTTTCTCCCTCCAAGGGGAAATGGGAAAATTATTGATTGATTTTTCCTCCCTCTCCCTTACAGGCGTTGGGTGCGGGGGGTGAGGGTGACAGTCTTGGCACAAGTGGGATGCTCCCCGGCTGGCGATACTGCCAGTTTCCGAAGAGGGGGAACACAAACATCCGCTGATTTCGGTATAGTTGTACGCACTAGCACCCTGCCAAATCTGCTAAGTTCGTAGTGAGAGCTTTAGCCCTCACTAGAAACGAGGAATAGCGAGCTTGGCGGGCGGGACGCCCGCCCGAATCTGCTGCGAATATCAATTAGAGTAACACTACAGGATGTGATGTGAGGAGGATGTGTGGAAGCACTGAAAGGACGGGATTTCTTGAGTCTGGCAGACCTGAGTGTGGGGGAATTAGACTTTCTCCTGCAGCTGGCTAAGCAGATGAAAGCCGGCAGGGCGAACCCGCACTGTAACAAGGTGCTGGGTTTGCTGTTCTACAAAGCGTCCACCCGGACGCGGGTCAGTTTCACTGTGGCCATGTACCAGTTGGGGGGGCAGGTGATCGACCTCAATCCCAGCGTCACTCAAGTCAGCCGGGGGGAACCTCTGGTGGATACGGCGCGCGTGCTAGACCGCTATCTCGATGTTATAGCGATTCGCACTTTTGCCCAAGAGGACTTGCAAACGTTTGCCGGCTGCGCCAAGATTCCGGTGATTAATGCCCTCAGCGATCGAGCCCACCCCTGTCAAACTTTGGCGGATTTGCTGACGGTTCAGGAGTGTTTTGGGCGGCTGGAGGGCGTCACCCTCACCTACTTGGGCGACGGCAACAATGTGGCCAACTCCTTGCTGCTGGGCTGCGCGATGGCGGGGATGAATGTCAGAGTGGCCACACCTGAGGGCTACGAACCGGATGCCTATTTCGTGGAAAAGGCGCGGGAAATTGCCAAAGGGAAGAGCGAAGTTACTGTCACTGGCGATCCCGTGGCTGCGGTTAAAGGCGCTCAAGTCCTCTATACCGATGTCTGGGCTAGTATGGGTCAAGAGGAGGAAGCCCGAAATCGCATTCCCCTGTTTCAACCTTACCAGCTCAACGAACAGCTGCTTAGCTGTGCGGATGCAGACGCTATTGTGCTGCACTGTTTGCCGGCACACCGGGGGGAAGAAATCACCGATGAGGTGATGGAAGGCTCTCACTCTCGGGTTTGGGACCAGGCAGAAAACCGCATGCACGTTCAAAAGGCTTTGCTGGCAAGTTTGCTCGGTGCGGTTTGAACCAGGCACCCCAAGTCGAACATCAAGAAACTATAAATAAACCGGGTTTCTTAAAGAAACCCGGTTTCTTATAAACGCTTTCGCTCCCAGCTCAAATCGGGAAATACAAGGAACACAAGATGCAAGAAGAACAGCGCGACAGGACACTCGCAGCTTGGCAGGGGTTTCTGAACACGCCGGTGGAAACTTTCCTGCAAGAACACAGCCAAGCTAACGCACCGGCTGCTGCTATAGAATTGTTTCGCTCCGTGGCTGCCACCGTGCCGGCCTATCAGGCTTTTCTCAAGGAATATGGCATAAAACCCTCCTACATCCAGACCTTTGAAGATTTCCAAAAATTGCCGCTGCTCACAAAAGAGAATTACCTGCTGCGCTACCCTTTGCCGAGTCTGTGCCGGCGCGGAAAGTTAGAAACTTGCGATCTAATAGCAGTCTCCTCTGGCTCCACCGGCTCCCCGACATTTTGGCCTCGCTTTATCGCGGATGAGTTCCCGGTTGCGGCGCGTTTCGAGCAAATTTTTCGCGACAGTTTCCAGGCTGACTCCCGCCGCACTCTGGCAGTGGTTTGCTTCGCTTTGGGAACTTGGGTGGGCGGCATGTACACGGCGAATTGCTGCCGGCACTTGGCGGCGAAGGGCTACCCCATCACCGCTATCACCCCTGGAAATAACAGGGCGGAGATTCTCCGCACCGTGCGGGAATTGGCACCGGCTTTCGAGCAGGTGGTGCTGCTGGGATACCCGCCGTTTCTTAAGGATGTGATTGACGCCGGCATTGCCGAAGGGATAGAATGGGAAAAATACTCCATTAAGCTTGTAATGGCGGGGGAAGTGTTCAGCGAGGAGTGGCGGACTTTGGTGGGGGACCGCACCGGCTCTCAAGATGTTTGCTACGATTCGGCTTCCCTTTACGGAACTGCAGATGCGGGGGTTTTGGGAAATGAAACGCCGGTGAGTGTCTGCATCCGCCGGTTTCTGGCGTCTCGCCCGGATGTCGCCCGCTCCCTGTTTGGGGAATCCCGCCTCCCGACGCTGGTGCAGTACGATCCGCTGTCGCGGTTTTTTGAGGTTCACGAGGGCACTTTGCTGTTTTCTGGGGATAATGGCATTCCGCTGGTGCGCTATCACATTTCCGATACCGGCGGCATTATTCCTTTTGAGGAGATGATCCGCTTTCTGGTGGACTGGGGGTTCGATCCGCTAGTGGAATTAGAGCCTCAGAGCACCCGGGGAATCTATTCTTTGCCTTTTCTGTATGTTTTTGGGCGCTCTCACTTTACGGTGTCGTATTTCGGTGCCAATATTTACCCGGAAAATGTTACAGTAGGGCTGGAGCAGCCGCCGGTTCACGACTGGGTGACGGGCAAGTTTGTGCTGGAAGTGAGGGAAGGCGGTGACAGGAACCGGTTTCTTTCGGTTGCGGTGGAGCTCGCGCCTGGGGTGGGTGCGACTGAGGAGATGCGGGAGACGATTGCCCATTCTATTGTAACTCAGTTGTGCCGGTTGAATAGCGAGTTTGCGAATTATGTTCCGAAAGAGTATCAAATGCCTCAGGTGAGCTTGCTGCCTTTGGGCGATCCGGAATATTTTCCGGTTGGGGTGAAGCACCGCTACACGCGCCGGTGAGTTTTAGGGATTGGGAACTCTAGATCCCAGCCCCTTCCTCGCGTGCGGGGAGGGGGAGAAGCAGAGACAAGGGCACCCCCTTGTCTCTACTTCCTGAGAGTGAGTGTCGCCGTTTTCTTCGTTCCCACACGAGCCTGTGGGAACAAGAACAAAGCTTACAAACTTTCCCACTCCTCCTTGCTGATTTCTGCCTGACGCAATATCCGCGCTAAAAGCTCTCTGCCGATTTCTCCCTGATGAGGATTTGGCAATATCAAGGTGATATTTCCTTTTTTCATGTGCTGGTGTTTGCCGCCAGAAGCTGGGCCACTGAATCCCAACTGTTTCAGGTAAGCAATTAAGTCTTTTCGTTTAACTGGGCCAAAGCTAGGCATTAAACCGCCTCCTTGACAGTTAGCTCAATTCCATCCACAATTGGCAAAGGCAAATGGTCTGCAACTCTTATCAAAATCCAATCTTCTAAAGCGGACAGCAATTCTTCCCTACAGGCTTCCAGATTGGGAGCATTCGCCCAAACGCCTTGAAAGCCTGGGATTTCCCCATAGAAGCTGCCATCGTCACTGAGGATTTCGTATGTGGCTTTGCGCATCGCTGCTTGAATGTAATTTGTCAGCATCTGGCACTCTCCAAAAAGAACTCGGTGATTCTGTTCCTGCTGCGCGTTCGCTATGCACGCCCCCTTCTCTCTGGATTATAACCAGTGGGAGATGCTATTTTTGTCAGCGGAAAGGGGAACCCCACCCCCCAACCCCAGCCCCTTATCCCCAGAGGGGGCCCCACCTTCCCCGGTTGCGGGGAGGGGGAGAAAGACAGGAGAGGAGTTGCTCTTACTGTTTCAGGACTTACGCAGCACACTGTGGTATGGTGCCGGTTACGATAATTAATGTGGTTGCCGGTTACGCTATCGCGTTCCCCACCCTACAGATAGAGGCTGTGACTGCTGCGCGTTCGCTATGAACGCCCCCAACTCCTCTGCATTATAATCAGTGGGAGATGCTATTTTTGTCAGCGGAAAGGGGAACCCCACCCCCCAACCCCAGCCCCGTGCACGGGGAAGGGGAGAAAGAGATGTGTTTATCCTATTAATGTGCAACGCTCCCGCACCGGCATGTCTCGCACCGGCATGTCTGGCACCGGCATTTCTCGCACCGGCATTGTTTCCCGCGCCGGCACTTTCCTTGCGCCAGGGGGTGCCGGTCCTCCCCGCCCGCCTCTTGACATCTGGCAGTTGCCGCGCACAGTCAAAGAAACCAGCAACCTCCCCGCAGGCGGCTGCCGCTCAACACCGGCAGCCACCGGCAGTAATATAAGGAAAGAAACCTTTACAAAACTTGACCACCACCCCGGACAGGGGCTAGCCCACCCCCACCCCCCAACCCCTATGGCAATATTTCGTCAGTACATTGCACCGCTGTTGATAGTATTGGTCTTCTTGGTAGCCCTTGTAGCAGTGGGCGCTCGCAGCTTTTTGCCCAGCGACATGGCTTCCCCCGCACCCGTGGAAGAAACCGCACCGGCAACATCGCTGCTGCCCGGTGCCGGTGGGGCGCTGCAGGAGCCGGTGTGCTGATACCGGGATACACTCTGCGCACCGGCTCGCGGCTGGATCGGGCGCGGCTGCTGAAATTCATGCAGCTCACCTACCAAGAGATCTGCCCGGATGGGGATTTCTCCCATCTCGCCCAAACCGTCGAGCAATATTTTGGCAGCAACACACCCCTGTGGTGGGTGGAGGCAACTTCCCCATCCCAAAAGGTGCCGGTGGGCTGTCTGTGGTTGGGGAGCGCTATCGATCAGGTGAGCGGCGATCGCCACGCCCACATTTTTCTCGTCTACGTCGCCCCAGAACACCGGCGTCGGGGAATTGGCTCCGCCCTCATGCAGCACGCCGAAACTTGGGCCAAAGACAGGGGCGACCGGCAAATTGGCTTGCAAGTCTTTCTCACAAACCAGCCGGCGCTCAATCTTTACCGCAAACTGGGCTACGACACCCAGTCTCTGTGGATGCTCAAACCCCTGAAACCGCGATCGGACAGGTAAAGTGGGGGCGTTGAATATTCCACCGGATGAAGAACCCCACCCCCCTACCCCCTCGCCGCTTGCAGGGAGGGGGAGAAAGAGATGGCGTTTGGGTGAAATCATCTTGTCTTGCTGCAACGCCGAAGTGGGGCGGTGCTGCAGTAGATTGAAAATATGAACAGTCAAGATCGCACAGGCGCACTCAATATCGAGGATGAGCTGGAAAGCCCTTTGGATCTCTTAGCGGAGTCAGAACCCCCCAAACCAGATCCAGAGGAAATGCTCCCACTCCTGCACTCCCCAGAACCGCAGCAGCGCATGCTGGCGGCGCGGGCGTTTTGCGACCTGCAGGAGGAGCGGGCTATACCCCAGCTGATTCACCTGCTCACCGATGCTTGTCCCCTCGTGCGGGTGAGCGCCGCTTACGCTTTGGGACGCAATCCCAGCCCAAATGCCGTCGAGCCCCTGATTCACCAGCTGAACCGCGACTGGAATGGCTATGTGCGCAAAGGCGTGGTGTGGGCGCTGGGCAATTGCCGCGATCGCCGGTCGCTCGCCCCCCTGCTGGACGCGCTGAAAACCGATATTTCCGCAGTGCGCCTGTGGGCGGCGAGCTCCCTCGGTCAAATGGCGCAAGTGGGTTACGATGCCGTTATCGCTGCAGTGCCCCCCTTAATTGAAGGCTTGCGCAGAGATCCCGTGCCGGCTGTGCGCAGCAACTGCGCCTGGACTTTGGGACAGCTGTGCCGCGAACTGCCCTCAAATGTTGTGTACGCCACAGCCATTGATGCCCTGATTGAAGCTTTTGCGGAAGACGAAGATATGGGCGTCCGCGAAGATGCCAAATCTTCCATGCTGCGAGTCGGCGATCCGCGCGGTTTGCAGCTCATTGAAGAATTGGAGCAAGAAGGATTCCTGTAACAGATATAGCGGTTCTCAGTTGGATGAACTATGGCTCAGAAACCCGGTTTCTTTAAGAAACCGGGTTTCTTATGCCTAGGACAGTAGGACAGGCGAGACGCCTGTCCTACGCCTTTTTCCCTAGGCCACTGATGTCCGTGCCCATGCCCCATGCCCAATACCCCATGCCCAATCTAAAATAGGATTATTCCAGCAAATCAGGCTCTTTGCGCACAATCATATCGTAAAGCGGCTGAAAGCTAAACCAGCCCATATGGTGCGAGCCCACTTGCCGGTATGTGCGGCGGGCGCATTCCGGTTCGATGAGCACCGGCTTGCCCGCCGCCTCCGCCATCAGTTGCGCTTGACAGGAGCGCTCCATTGTGATGAACCACCAAGCCGCTTCATCGACGCTGCGCCCGACAGTTAGCAAACCGTGATTGCGAAGAATAATCGCTTTTTTCTCACCGACGGTTTTGGCAATCCTCTGGGCTTCCTCAATTTCCAGCACCACGCCGGTGTAGTCATCAAACAGGGCGTGATCCTCATAAAACGAACAGGCATCTTGTGTCAGCGGATCGAGCAAGCGACCGAGACTTGACCAACTTTTGCCGTAAGGGGAGTGGGCGTGTGCGGCGGCGACGACTTCTGGGCGGGCGGCGTGAATCTGGGAGTGAATAGCAAAAGCCGCCTCGTTCACCGGCTTGTTTCCTTCCACCACTTCCCCCCGGTGGCTGACTAAAATCAAATCGCTAGCTCGAATCAGACTGAAGTGCATTCCGAAGGGGTTCACCCAAAAATGATCTGAGCGTTCGGGATCGCGGGCGGTAATGTGACCGGCAATCCCCTCATTAAACCCGAAGCAGGAAAACAGGCGGAATGCGGCGGCGAGGCGCTGCTTGCGGTGGTGGCGCTCCTCTTCCACAGAAGTAAATACCGGCGGCTGAGGAATGTTTTGAGGGACCCTTACTGTCTGCATAGATTTAACTTTTATGAAGTTGTAGCTGGATTGTAGCGTTCCCCTAGGGGGAAAGGACAGGCAAGATGCCTGTCCTACAAGATTGTAGATTGTAGCGTTCCCCTGGGGGAAACGCTACTTTTACTCATTTCCTTAACTCAGAGAGGCGCAATCCCGCGATGTTCCGGCAGTCAAACGTTGCGTTATTGCCGGGTTGGCGCTCGATCAGCTCTATAATTTGCCCCGCCGAGTTCCGGAGGAACCACTGGGTTAGAGAGCCATAATCCAGAGGCTTTTCCGACATGGGAGCGAAGCCTTTTTCTTTCCACAGTTTAGCCGCTGCGCGCACGTCATCAGCGCGAATCGCAACGTGGTGAACACCAGCCAATCCCCTCTCCCGCAAAAAGCGGTCAGTGCAATCCCCGGCTGCGTGAGGTGCCTGCAGCACCACCAGTCCGCCCGATGGCAGTAACAGCGTCTGCAGGTGCACCCACAAATCTGCCGGGACAGAAGTGTTTTCGCGACAAAATTCTTGGGGGAATAAGGCGGGGCCTTCTACGACTTTAGCATCAAAAGGGCGAAAAGATTCGGCGTATTTTTCGAGGCTGTGCTGGTTGGGGAATGTCAGGAGACAGTGGTCTATCCAAACCAGAGCGCCATACAGGTGCGTCAGAAAAGACCAGCCGGCAAAAAATTCTGGAGAGGTGAATCCCTCTTTGAACTCCAGCAAGCCATTCCTCTCGCGAAAAGGCGACTCTAAGGCGAAAACAAAATTTTTCTCTGATTCTCCTGCTGGCCGAGGAAAATTTTTCATGAATCTCCTCTCACGAGTTATATTATAAGGTGCAAGTTCCGTATTCACCGCTTTTTGAGCTTCCCAAAGGGAGCCCGGGTGAGATTTTCCCGAGCTCCTGAAGGTCAGACTGGCGCTACTTGTAATAAAACTTAACACAGGGGGGGAGAAAATGCCAACCGCAGCAGTGGGGCGGGTTATTAAGACAGCGCACCCATTGCCTGACCGGCAATCCAGCCGGTTGTCCAGGCATTCTGGAAATTAAAGCCTCCCGTCACGGCGTCAATATCGAGAATTTCGCCGGCAAAGTAAAGTCCGGGGCAGAGGCGGCTCTCCAGCGTCTTGAAGTCCACCTCTTTGAGGGTGACGCCGCCACAGGTGACAAATTCTTCCTTAAAAACGCCCTTACCGGCAATCTGGTATTTGCCCTGAATCAGTTCTTCGAGCAGCAGGTTTAGGGATTTATTGGACACTTCCGCCCAGCGCGTCTCCTCGGCAATACCCGCAGCCCCAATCAAACGCTCCCAAAGGCGGCGGGGGATGGGAACGGGACAGCTAGAGGATATCTCCCGTCGCGGCAGCTGGTTCTTCACCGCCAGCAGCATTTGGCGCAGATCGTCGGGTTTGTACTGCGGCAGCCAGTTAACCTGCAGGGGAGTGTCATACCAGCAGTCGTGCAGGAATCTCGCACCCCAAGCGGATAGTTTCAGCACTGCCGGACCGCTCAACCCCCAGTGAGTGACGAGCACCGGCCCAGTCTGTTCTAATTTGGCCTCTGGCAATCGCACGCGGGCGTTTGTCACGGAGATGCCGGCTAAATCCCTCAACCGTTCGTCGCGAATATTAAAGGTAAATAGAGAGGGAACCGGCGGCTCAATCGTGTGTCCGAGGGATTTAGCAATCTGGTATCCCGCTGGACTGCTGCCGGTGGCGAGCAGCAGCCGGTCAGCGGTCAAAACCCCGCCGGTTTTTAACTGAATTTCAAAGAAAGGGGAGTTCTTTAATACGGCATCTTTTGCCGGTACGCCACTCATCCCGTCTTGATAAGAAACCCCAACCGCCGGCGTGCCGGTGCGAAGTTCCACCCCAGCGTCTTCAGCTGCCCGGATGAGACAATTAACAATGGTGGCGGAATCGTCAGTGGTGGGAAACATCCGCCCGTCTGACTCAGTTTTCAGTTTCACCCCTTGACTTTGAAACCACTTTACAGTATCAAGAGGCTGAAAGCGAGTGAAGGGTCCCCGGAGGGCTTTGCCGCCTCTGGGGTAGTTTTGCGCCAGGACAGCCGCGTCAAAACAGGCGTGGGTGACATTGCAGCGCCCCCCGCCAGAAATGCGAACTTTTTCCAGCGGTTTGCGACCGGCTTCTAGCAAGGTGACGCGCGTGTGGGGGTGAGTTTTCGCGCAGGTAATTGCGCAAAAAAAACCCGCCGCACCGCCACCAATCACGACAATTTTCATGGAATTAATCTAACTTTCTCCTGCTGGTTGCGCCTGGTTGGGACAGGCGGGACGCCGGTCCTGCGGGTCAGGGGACAGGCGGGACGCCGGTCTTGCGCCTGAAGGGTGGGGTAAAATGCCACAACATCAGACCTTTCCCCGCAAAGCCTCAAATTCTTCCCGCAAGGACAGGGGCTGGTAGCCCAGCGCGAACGCCTTTGAACTGTCCAAAGACACGTCTGGCGGTCTGGGCGCGGCCATTTTAACATCAGCTTGCCGGCACTTCTTTATTTTAGCATCGCTCAGTCCGAGAACTTCTATTAAGAGCCGCATAAAATCATAGCGCGACACCCGTTCCTTCCCGCCCAAGTGAATGCGCCCCTGAACATTTTCCAGAGCCAAGAGAAGTCCGCGCGCGGCGGCTGTTCCGCTCACCGGCGTGCGGAACTCATCGACAAATAAAGCCAGTTCTTGCCCCTCTCTCAGGGATCGCAGCATGGGCTGAATGAAACTTTTAGCCGCCGGTGCGCCACAGCCAAACATCAGGGGAAGCCGGCAAATCGCTGTTCGGGAATAGCGTTCCAGCATTCCTTCTTCAGCCATAATTTTTTGCTCGCCGTAAAGGCTGAGAGGTGAGACGGGATCTGTTTCGCGGTAGGGAGCGTTTAAACCGTCAAAAACCAGGTCAGTGGAAGTAAAAGCGCAAGGAATGGAATAATCCGCGCAAAGCCCCGCAAGATTCCAAGAAGCTGTCACATTGATGGTGCGAGATTCCTGCGGGTGAGTTTGGCAGTAGTTTGGCTGAGATTGGGCCGCTGTGTGGATAACTGCATCGGGCTTTATTTCCTGAAACAGGCGCTGGAGTTCTTGAAAATCCGTCAAGTCAACCGGCAGCTGTTTGACGCCCGGAATCTCGATCCGATGGGAGAAGTGCGTGCCATATACCTGCCACTCTCGCTTAGCGAGCTGGCAGAGGTTCCATCCCAAGAAACCGCTGCTGCCGGTGACTAATAGTTTTTTCATTTACCTTTAGCAATTTTGGATTTTAGATTTTAGATTTTGGATTTTGTACTGAGAAACCCGGTTTCTTAAAGAAACCGGGTTTCTCGTCGGCCATAGTTCATCCAACGGAGAGCCGCCATATCGCTTTTCTCCAAGATTTTCCCCCTTCCCCTAACAGTGATACGCCTCGCGAAATTATGCCGGTTCAAAAGCCTCTTTAGCCGCGCCGCAGACGGGACACACCCAGTCATCGGAGATATCTTCAAAAGGGGTTCCTGGTGGTATTCCCCCTTCTGGGTCGCCTTCTTCTGGGTTGTAGGTAAAGCCGCAGACGGTGCATATATATTCTTTCATTGCTTCTCTCTCCTGACGGACTGTCCGCATGGCGCAAACCTTCCGAAACGAAGTTCCGGAGGCGAACTTTAAAATTATACCAGCCGGTCGCCGCGATTGGGGTGCCGGTGCCTGTGTGGGGGATTAAATTAAAGTTAAAATTCGCCAGATTTCACCGGCTAGCCGGCGCGTGCCGGACCCCACCCGACTTGGGGGTGGGGTTTCTGTCCGATCACACCCTGGCCAGAGGTTTAGACCAAACGCCACTTTCATTTTCTTCGTACTGCCGGCGAATGGCATCCCAGGCGGCTTGTTCAGCCTTCATTTCATCGCTGGTTTCATCAAATGCAGCATTGTAACGCTCGATAAATGTCTTTTGAGCGTCTTCAGATAAATGGGAGCTGATTTCGGGAGCCAAATCTGCTAGACTGTCGCACCGGCCTGGACAGGGATGGGGCAGCGTCATGTCGCTGGCAGAGATTTCCTCACCGCCGGCACTTTGCAGCAGCAGCTGAATTTCCCCCGATTTATCGGCGGTAATTTCTGCCATGACCAGAATTTCTCCCGCTTCCAAACGAGTTTGATAGAGAGTGGCTTTCTCTTCTGGCATTCCCAGCGCCACCAGTGCGGAAACCAAACCGGCACCGGCACTTCCCGCCAGTGCGCCGCCGGCAGCACCGAGGAGTACCGCACCCAGCGGTCCCGCTGCCACAACCGGCCCAACAAAAGGAATAAACAGCACGCCAACGCCCGTCAGCAGGCTCAAAACTGAACCGAACAGGGAACCAAAAATTGCGCCGGTGCGCAGCCCGCCCAAAATCACGTCTTTCCTGCTTATAAAGCCGGCAATCCGCGTTTTGGATTGGAAATTTTTCCCCATCACCGAGATGCGATCCTGAGGCACGCCCCGATCCAGCAGCCGCCGAATTACGCTATCCACTTGCTCTTCTTCCTTGAAGGTGGCGGAAACGGTTCGCTCTGCTTTGTATTGTTCAGGCATGTTGCTTTCTCCTCGAATTTTATGAGTTATCTCTTCTGGAAGAATAGCAAGGCACCCCCCCTCTCCGAATCTGCCCAGGGATTGATTTCCGTTGAGCGGGGGAGTAGAAAAGCCGGCAGCCGGTGCAGCCGGCAGGGCTCACCCCATACATTACTCCCTTGATTCGGCGGATTGTTCTTCGTGCAGTTTGGCTGCCAGCTGAGTTAAAATTGATATCAAACCGGCATCTTGCCCGCCAGAAGGAACCCCCCGATCTTCCGGACTGGTTTCTGCGTTCGCTTCCAGCCAGGACTGATAGGCGTCACAGAAAGCCTGGTGGATTTTCGCCTTATTGATGCCGGCAGCCGCCCGCAGCTGAACGGCGAACAGGCTATCTGCTTTTTGCTCAACACTCTGGAGCGACAGTTCGGCGTCCGTATTTTCTGAGCGCACCTGATTGAAAGCGTGGAGAAAAGCTTGCCAGTTCATGCCGGTGCGGAAAACTAGATCGACGGAATTGAACGCCGGCTGAAACAGCTGCGCGAACTCTCCGGGGGCGAACTCTCCGCTCAGAGGGCGGCGCTCTACTTGAAAGTTGAGCAAATAAACATACTCGCAAATGACTCCATCGAGCCGGGTGTTGCTGTCAATCTTCCAATTCCCTATCAAAGCGCCGGTGAGTTCGGCTGAGGAGAGATCAGCGCCGGAAGCGAGAGAGGCAGACAGATTTGCAGACTTTAAACAGGCACCTTGCAGAGAGGCTTCAGTGAGATTTGTTTCCCGCAAATCGGCGTGGCTGAGGTCAGCACCGGCAAGGTTGGCACCCCGGAGATTAATGCCGGCATAAGATTTATTCCGCCCAGAGCCGCTAACAAGCAAATCTCGAATAGCAGGGTTAGCCAGTATCGAATTGCCAAGTCGGGCTCGGTCAAGTTCGCGGGCTTGCAGCCAGCAAGTGCGGGTGAGATTTGCCTTTCGGAAATCGGTTTTTTTTAGCACCGCCTGGCTGAAATTGACGTCGGTTAAATCAGCCCGGCGGAAGCTTGTCCCGCCGGCAGTGGCAAAAGCAACGGCTATCTTGCCAATCGCGGCGAAACGCTCGTCTCCAGACAGAGCTCGCCGGCTCGCCCAACCGCACCCCACACCCACCGCCACACACACCGCAAAAGCCCAAACCGCAGTCGAAGCCCAAGCATCCTGAAACAGCCCGCCCAGAAACCCAGCCCCCGTGCCGAGGGCAGCCCCAATCAAACCCCAAAACCACGCCAAAGCGCCGGTGATAGCCCACGCCCTGCCCCCACCCGCCGCCAGAGAGGCAGCCCCCGCCAAAGCGAGCGCCCAAGCCCAAGCCGCCATTCCCGCCACCTCCCAAATGCCGGTCAGAGCCCAGTCCCAAGCTAAAAACCAGGGCTTTAGCCCAGCCGAAGCCCCAGCCACCGCCGCCACCACCGCCACCGCCCACAAACCCGCCTCCATCCCCCGGCGCAGGGTGACGAGAAAAAAGAGCGCCAGCAGCAACAAGACGGCGACGCCGGGAAAAATGGTGTTGCCTTTGATGAATTGCGGGTTGAGCAAAGCGCCGGCAAACGCGCCCGCCAGTGTGGCCAGCAAGCCGGACAGTGAGGCCAGGAGTGGCGGGAGGATCGCGAGTGCGGCGGTTTGCCGGCGCGGCACCCCAGCGAGGGCACCTGTGAGGTTTGCGCCGGTGAGGTTTGCGCCGGTGAAGTTGGCACCCCGGATGTCTGAATGCGCGAAGTTAGCGCCGGTGAGGTCTTGATTTTTAAAGTTGCGTCCTTGGAGATTTTGTCCAGAGAAGTCTACAGGCATGGCCGATCTTGGGGGGTGGGAGCCGGTGTTGCTATAGGGCAGGCAGCAGCAAGCGATTTGCCACCATATACTGATCTATGCTATACTTTGCTCAAGACATCCACCACGACCCGAAAACCAAAGGCGGGTGGTTGCTCTGAAAAGTCCAAAACAGCTATCTAAACCCGATTTCCACTCGGTAGGTGGCTGTGTCTAAATCGCCTTAAAGCCCGAACCCCAAAGGCAAATGGCCTTTAGACTTGATTGAGACAGCTTCTTTCTCAAAGGAAGTCACTTTGTCAGGAGTTTGGACGTTGTGCTCGCGGGTTCCCTGCGGGCATTGGTTGATACGCCTTGGTTCTGGAGCTAGCCTCCTGTGCTTATGTATTTGCTATCAATTGACAGCAATTGATAGCAAAAATGTATCGGATAGCATACAAGCCCCTGGAATGTTTAGGTGCCGGTGTCCCAGAAAGCCGCGCTCCCACACGGCTGTGCCGGTGAGGGCAAAACTCTTGCCCGAGACTTGGGTTTATCGCGTTCCCGACAAGTCGCTAGCGGAGATGATAGAGCGCGTCTAAATCATTCGTGTAAATTTCAGAACCCCGGTTTCTTAAAGAAACCGGGGTTCTGCGCCAAGAGCGGTTGCGCCAATTATTGAGAACTGCTATACGAGGCAATTCCACCTCACCCTATGCACTCTTTTTCTTTTTTATCAATCAGTATAGAGAGGAAAATTTTTAAGGCACAAAGTAGTGTTTGAGGATGTAGGTTATCGCCCCACAAAACGGCGCGTGCTGTCCATTTGCGTCGGGGTTTTCACAGCCTTGAGCTAGCAGCTGAATTTCTTCGCCGGTGAGTCCGTCAATTGCCTCCAAAATCCCGTCAATCGCCTCGCGGCGCATAGCTCTCAGCTTATCAATGTCGAGTCCGAGCTTGTCAATCGTTTTGACTGCAGCATCTTTTTTATCTGCCTCATCTGTTGGCAGAATCTCTCCAGAACCCAGGTAGCGAAAGAAATCCGCACAGTTAGCCTCCAGAGGCGAAACCATAAGCCGCTCATCGTACCAGTCGTCTTTCTTCTTGCCACAATGGACTGGCTCAGACTTCTTACTCTCTCTCTGGCATGAAGCCAGCAGATTCCTGTACTCCAGTGCTAGATCCTGATAGTACCTCTGGGGCTTGAAATGTTCGAGATGACTGCTGTCCACCGCAATCCGCATGCCGCAGTAACAGCAGATATAGCCCTGCTCGCGCAGCAACGAATGATGCAGATCAGTTTTTACTTCTCCCCGAAGGTCATCATAGGTTGGCGTCCAATTTTCGTTAGCCAGTTTCTTCCAGTCTGCCAACTTTTCTGGCTCCTCACCCTTTTGAATGTGTTTCACTTGTTGAGAATCTCCTTGCGGCGAATCAGGATATCTGCTCGGACAAACTCCGGCTCATCAGCGCCAATTTCGTTAGCCAGCTGCTGGCGCAATTGCCGAGCGCCATCGAGATTTCCCCGGTCAATAAGTCGAAACAGCTCAAGTAAATCCTCCTTAATGTCCTGCGGACGATCTGGAACACCCATGAGGTCTTCAAGGATACGATTGCTGTCTCTCCCAAAAGAGCTTTCTGGACGCTTAGCGACGATACCTTCAGGTGTTTTCTCCAACAGGTAGACCCCTTCAGGGCGCACATGGCTGACCACTTGCGGCGAATGCGTTGTGACAATAAATTGGCAGTTTGGGAAAGTTCTTGTCAGCGCCGGTATAATCTCGCGCTGCCATTTGGGGTGAAGGTGCAGCTCAATTTCGTCAATCAGCACAACGGCGCTTCCTGCGAGTGAGTCTGACAGTCCCGGGTTGGCAATTGCCAGCCTTCTTGCTAAATCCCCCACCATTGCCAGCAAGCATTTCTCACCATCAGACAGCTGATTGATAATCAGCTCCTCACCTTGTTTGCTCACCGTCATTCGCAGGGGCGAGCGCCGGACGCGCAGGTTCGAGAACCCCGGTAGCAGGGAGGAGATAGCATTTCTTACAGCTTCTAGTTTGCCATCTCGAAACGCAGGATTGTCTCGCCGCTGTTCATTTTCCAAATCTTCCCAGTCTCTAAACCATTGGAAAAACATTTCAAAATTGATTGCTTTACCTTGCAGGGCACCGTCATAGGCGTCCGCTACTTTAGTAATAAGCTTATTAGGTCTTTGCAGGGAGATATCGCCAACCTCCCGACTGACAGGGTAGTAAACTGCCAGAGGTATGTTGGCTGGTTCATTAGTTTTCCCTTTTTGGCGGATACCACCAGTAACTCGCTCTAACTCTGCCAGGTTGCTGTTTGGTTTTTTGCTCCCTTTTTCCAGAGTCTGGGTGAGAGCCCAGCTCACTTCCTGCGAGTCCAGTGAAAGTGTAATTTCGCTGCGGGTCTGGCTGGCCCCATTTTTGATGTCCTGTTCGCTAAAGGAACGATCATCTGCCAGGTCTTCTTGCTGAAATCCGCTCCGGAAGTTTTTGCTAAACACTTTCACAGATTGCTGCAAATGTTCTCGGGTTTCTGGATCGAATACAATCCGCACCATAAACCAGGACAGGAGAATGGCGAGACAGTCAAGAATACTCGACTTTCCCACACCGTTGACGCCGATGAGTACAGTAGGCTCACCGGCATCAAACTCCAGAGTCAGCTCGCCGATCCCACGGAAGCCGGTCATTTGTAGGCGTTTGACTTTCATCTTTTGACGCTAACTGCACGTATAATTTTAATTTTACTCTGTATTAGACCATAACGATCTCACCCAAGCTCGCTGCGCGTTCCGCGCCGAAGGGCGCTAACGCCACCCTTTATATCGCTCCAGCATAGGAAAAAATTCACATGACCCAACCTCTCCCCAACCCTTCCCCCATAAGTGCCGGCAAAAACTCCGACGCCGCCACCGTGGAGCGCCTGCGCAAACTTAGCAATCTCCTCGACAACGCCATTGGCATCCCGGGGACGCCTTTCAGCATAGGACTGGATGGCATCTTGGGGCTAATCCCAGGCGGCGGCGATATCCTCGGAGGACTTCTCTCCGCCTATATCGTGTTCACATCAGCTAAGCTGGGCTTGTCCAAAGAAACCTTGGTGCGCATGGTTCTCAACATCGTCTTGGATACCTTGATTGGCACAGTGCCGGTGCTGGGAGACTTGATGGATTTCGCCTGGAAAGCCAATACCAAAAACATGGAGCTGCTGGAAACCAACTTAAAATATCCCCAGGCGACCACAAAAAAGGCCGACCGGTCGTTTATCCTCCTGCTGCTGGCCGGTGTGATACTCTTTGTCATACTTGTGGCTGTTTTGAGCGCCATCGTGATTGGCGCGATCGTCGGACTGATCGCCCGCAGGTAGTAGGGTGCGCCGAAAACCCCACTCCCCACCAGTAGCGTTCCCCCCTGGGGAACGCACCCTACTCGACCGATGGACCTCAGAGCTCGACCGATGGACCTCAGAGCTCAGAGCTTGGACGATGGACCTCCGAACTCCACCGATGGACCTCAGAGCTCGACTTTTAGAGATGGGACATTCATGCGTTCGCACCCTCCGGCGTAGCTCCCTTGCTCGACCTCCCTGATAGCCCAGTCCTTCCCCAAACCCCAAACCCCAAACCCCTATACAAAAGAATCCAGACGTGGGATAATAATCTAACTGTTGTCTGCCAATCCCTGATGGTTCCGCTTCCCCAGTCTCCCGACGAGCTTGCTGCTGCCCTCGCCGGCATCACCGACCTAACTTTCGAGCTGCCCGATCCAGAAGACGAAGAAATTCCCGAGCCCCAATTTCAGCTCCAGCTTGACAGCGCCTGGAAAGTGTGCGATCGCTTTGACCTGCAAACCCAAATCTGGCGGGGGCGGATCTTGCGCTCAGTGCGCGATCGAGAGAAAAAAGGCGGCGAAGGGCGGGGGAAAGGCTTCCTCAACTGGCTCAAAGAGCGAGAAATCAGCAAAAGCCAAGCCTACGCCCTCATAGAACTGGCCAAGAGCGCCGACACCCTGCTCGAAGAGGGACAGCTAGACCCCGCTAGCATTAACAACTTCAGCATGCGCGCTTTTGTGGAAACCGCCAAAGCCAGCCCTGAAATCCAGCAGCTGGTTACAGAAGCCGCCCGCACCGGCAACCGCATCACTCGACGCGAAGTCCGCCAGCTGGCTGACGAGTGGACAGCCATGAGCTCAGATCTCCTCCCCGAGGAAATCAAGGAAAAAGCCTCTGCCGGTTCCCTCCCCACCAACTACCTCGCCCCCCTGGTGCGAGAGATGGAAAAATTGCCAGAATCCCACATCAGCGCCATTCAGGAGGAAGCCGCAGAGAATCCCGACGTCGATACCGTGAAAAAGCTGACCTCAGAAGCCCGCAGCCTGTCCCGCTATCTCGACGCCGCCGCCCAAGTGCAAGCCATCAGCCAGACATCCGTGGACGTGGAAATGGCCCTCGAAGAAGCCCTGCGAACCGGCTGTTTGAACACCACAGCCGATCTGGTCAAGCAGGCGGCTCAGCTCGAGCAAATGATCGCCAAGCTTTACACCACCTGGAAGCGCGTTGGCAATCTCGCCGACCGGCTCTATGTAGAGACCGGCGCGAGCACCCCCAACCTGCGAGCCCTCCTGACCTGTCTCGACCGGCTCGCCCGCGACGTGATGGAAGTCCAGCTTGGCGATGGCAGCGACCGCTCCATTCGCCTGCGAGTCCTCTCCGAACCCGATTCCTAAACACAGCAGCCGCCCCTCTCCGGGGCGCTGCGCCCTTTGCCCCGGCAAACCCGAAAAAAACTTTCTGTTGCTGCCCCGCGCCCGAAACAGCACAGTTAGCGCCCCTTCCCCGTATCCCGTGTCTGCTATTTCCCTATCAACCCACTCAAACGCTTCCAAACATAGCGCGGGCGAAAATAGCGCCGGTACTTGGCAGCCGCTTCTTTCCCCACCAGCAGCAACCCCAGCCAGAAAGCGACTTCTGCCAAAACCGCCAGCACTGGCACCAGCAGAGCTTTTTGCCCCACTGTCAAAGGCAAAACAGGCAAAAGCGCCACTCCCCCCAAGGGAAAAACGAGAAAACGATTAAAACCGGCCCCTATTTCCGTATATTTCCTAACTCTCACAGACCTCAAACCGGGGGAATCGGAATTTTCCCCAATATCCAATCCCCCAATCCCCAAATCCCGGCACTCAACCGCTCTCAGGGGTTAAATATTCCAACCGCCCGCGATTTCCACAACTTGACCAGTGATGTAATCCGAATCTGGCGCGATAAAGAAATCCACAGCACGCACCAGCTCATCGAGAGTGGCGAGGCGACCGGAAGGGATTTGCTCCAGAGGCTGACTCACAGAGGTTTCCGCAACCCCAGGCGAAACTACATTAGCGGTAATGTTATATTTTATTAGCTGTTTTGCTAAGGCTTTTGTGTACAGAATAATGCCTGTTTTAGCAATCGCATAGGGAGCGATTGAGGGGCGCGCAATTAAGTTCTGCGCTCCCGCAAACCCCAGGTTAACTATGCGCCCCCAACCGGCTGCTTTCAGGTGAGGCAGAGCCGCTTGAGTGACGTAAAAGGTGGCATTCAAGTTGGAATTTAAGATTTCATGCCACTCTTCGACATTAACATCTTCTATTGGTTTCTTAAGGTAGTTGCCCACATTATTGACCACCACCGAGAGTCCCCCCAACTGCTCCGCCGCACTTCCCACCAAATAGCGCACTTCCTCGGGATCTGTCACATCAGCTTGCAGGGTCAGAGCTTTAACTCCAAAGGATGCAGCAAAATCGGCTACTTCTCTAGCCGCTGACACACTGCGGTTATAATGCACTGCGACGTCAAAACCTTTGTTTGCTAAATCAAGCGCAATAGCTCGACCAATCCCTTTGGCCGCTCCGGTAACCAAAGCTTTCTTAAGCCTTGCCATTTGTTTGCTCTAAATAAGTTTCAATCAGTACGCGGGTGTAAGTGTTTAGAGGATAGCGCAATGCGTCTTGTGGGAAAACCCACTCCCACTCCACAATTTCTTCATTGGGTGTTACCTTTTCCGACGACGCTGCGGCGTAGTAGTTGACCAGTACAAAATGCGCTTCTTTGTAAAACTGGGGGTCGATGACCGCTTCCTGCAATAGGGCAAAACGAATCTCAGTAAGTTCCAGCCCCACTTCCTCGCGAAATTCGCGCACAAGCGCAGCTTCTAGGGATTCCCCCCACTCTACTTTGCCCCCTGGGACGCCCCACAAACCTGTCCATTTAGTAGTTTTTGCGATTAAAACTCGACTGTCAGAGCCGGTCACTAGAGCTCCTACGGTAACAACTGGCAGAAGGTTTCGATCAGTTGGTTTCACGACTGGATCTTGAATTTAGACGCTAGCAATCATTCTACTCTATTTGTAAACTTTTCGACCGGCGGACTATTCCCAACAGAGGATCGCTTTATCTATTTGGGGAAACTCCACCCATTAATCTCTATCGTTTTCATTGGAAAAATCCTCTGGAACTCGGCTGCGGGTTCCTACTGGGCGCGCAGACCTAATGCCGCGCAAAGATAAGCGCGATTCGCGCCTTGACAGGCGGGTTGCAGCCTGGTGAGCGCTCTCGAATTTTCGGTGCGAGCGCAATACCCAGTTCCCTTGGCTCCCGCTTGTGGCGTCCATCCCCCCGCCCTCGAAGAGGCTAACTGTATTGGGGCATCCGCTGCAAAGCGGACGATCTTATCTTACTGCACGCCGGCGTCAGCCTTTAACAATTTTTTAATCCTTCTTGTCCCCTCTCACCCAAACCGCTCCACCGGCGCGCCATCAGGGGTTTTGCGGGGGCTCGTCACAGGGCCACCATGTCTGGAAACAGGGCGGCGGAGCCGGCTGCGGCCAGCCCCGATAGATTGGCAGCCGCTTAATTAGAGCCTTTATATTTTAAGCTCTAGCGAACTTTAGCGAAGTGCGGCGGATGATTCTACGCTCACAGTCTGGGCAGGTAAAGGCTGGACCGGCCAGGAAACGGCACGCCGGCAGCCCTCTGTCAGGGGGCAAAGCTGGGCTGACCGGCGGTTTTTTCCCACTCGGTGCCGGTGCGGGAAAATCCCTGACGCCGCGCCGGCGGCGGGCCTCAGGGGCCATTAGGTGGGGAGCCGGTGTCCCCACATGAGTGCCAGGAACAGGGGGAGCGCCTGAAGTGGGAGCGCAATCACCCCTCAGGCGAGAGCCGCCAGCGCAATCGCTGGCTGGGCCCAAAAATTCAACAAAAACAGGACTTACGCTTGCGTCTCTATCTGTAGGGTGGGTTAGCGCTAGCGTAACCCACCCCACACCACATGAAGTGTCGTTGCGTAAGTCTTGAAAAATTAAACCGGGCCAAGGGATCGCCCGGCAGCGCCCGGGCACAACCCTGAAAGCCGGTCACAGCCGGCCCCAGTCTCGGTGGAATGGGGGCTCAACCGGCAGCAAGCTGGCCCGCTGCCCCGTGCTGGCCGGTCTTGCAGGGGTTCTGTGGCTTTCGGCGGAGGCCGCCTGCCGGCGAGCCATTGTAGAACTTGCTGTCAGGCCGCCAATTCATCAGATTTCCTTATGGGTTGGCAAAGGAATCAAAATCAGTTCAGCCCCCGCGATTTGGTAATATGCAGTCAGCGCTACTTTTTTTTACGCTCGCGGCTGATATGGCGGCTGCCGGTGGAACTCTTCAGAATGGCGGATTCCGGCAAGAGGAGTAAATCCTGCGTTGAAAGTAGGTAAATTACACTATAAGCTTAAAAGTACGCGCTCAATTTCGCAAAAACCCCTAGAGTGTAAGCTTCGCTCTACCATCTACCACCCTTGCGCAGGAGAAAAGACAGCTATGCCGCAGCTTGAGCTCAGCCCAGAAATAAACTTCCACAGCGAAACCTACAAGGACGCCTACAGCCGCATCAACGCCATTGTGATTGAAGGCGAACAAGAGGCCAATGACAACTACATCAAACTGGCTGAACTGCTGCCGGATCACAAGGATGAGCTGATTGCCTTGTCCAAAATGGAGTCGCGCCACATGAAAGGGTTCCAAGCCTGTGGCCGGAATCTCCAGGTGACGCCAGATATGGAGTTTGCCCGCAACTTCTTTGCCGACCTGCACCGGAATTTCCAAGAAGCCGCAGCCGAAGGCCGCACTGTAACATGCTTGTTGATTCAGGCGCTGATTATTGAGTGCTTTGCGATCGCGGCGTACAACATCTACATCCCCGTAGCAGATGCGTTTGCCCGCAAAATCACCGAAGGCGTCGTCAAGGACGAATACTCCCACCTCAACTTCGGCGAAAAGTGGCTCAAAGCACACTTTGAAGAGTCCAAAGCCGAACTGGAGCAAGCCAACCGGCAAAACCTGCCCCTGGTCTGGCGGATGCTCAACGAAGTGGAAGCCGACGCCAAAATCCTGGGCATGGAAAAAGACGCCCTGGTGGAGGACTTCATGATTGCCTACGGTGAAGCCCTCAGCAACATTGGCTTCAGCCCCCGCGAACTGATGCGCCTGTCCGCCTACGGTCTGGCCTCTGTCTGAGGGCCCATCAGGGAGGCCACCGGCCTGTTGAGCCAAAATTCGCTCAATTTCCGGCAAGGCGCGGCGTGCCGCGCCCTTGCTTTTTTTTTGCGCCCCTCTGCCGTACTGTGTTTATGGTTAAATAATATTTAACATTTTTTTCAATTCCCCGCTCGCCCCCTGATTCACCGGCTTACTGGTAGAACTTCATGTTTGGTCTAATCGGTCACCTTAACAGTTTGGAACACGCCCAGTCTGTAGCCAGAGATCTGGGCTACCCAGAATACGCCGATCAAGGGTTGGATTTTTGGTGCTCCGCGCCCCCCCAAATCGTTGACGAGATTACCGTCACCAGCATCACTGGCCAGAAAATAGAAGGCCGGTACGTGGAATCCTGCTTCTTGCCCGAGATGCTGGCCACCCGCCGGATTAAGGCCGCCACCCGCAAAGTTGTCAACGCGATGGCTCACGCCCAAAAGCACGGCCTGAAAATCACCGCCCTAGGGGGCTTCTCCTCGATCATTTTTGAAAATTTCAACCTGCAGCAGCTGCAGCAAGTCCGCACCATCAAGCTCGAATTTGAGCGCTTCACCACCGGCAACACCCACACAGCTTACATTATCTGCCGGCAGCTGGAACAGCTCGCGCCCCAGTTAGGCATTGAACTGTCCAAAGCGACCGTGGCCATTTGCGGGGCAACCGGCGACATTGGCAGTGCCGTGTGCCGGTGGCTGGACGCCCGCACCGATGTGGCGGAACTGCTGCTGATCGCCCGCGATCGAGATCGCTTGCAAGCGCTGCAGGAGGAATTGGGGCGCGGCAAAATCATGCAGCTCGAAGAAGCGCTGCCCCAAGCTGATATCGTGGTTTGGGTGGCCAGCATGCCCAAGGGCGTGGAAATTGACCCGGCGCAGTTAAAGCAGCCCTGCCTGCTGATAGATGGCGGCTATCCCAAAAACCTGGGCAATCAAATCCAGCACCCGGGGGTGTATGTCCTCAAAGGGGGCATTGTCGAGCACTCCCTCGATATCGACTGGCGGATTATGAAAATCGTCAACTTGATGGAGATGCCGGCACGCCAGCTGTTCGCCTGCTTTGCCGAGTCGATGCTGCTGGAATTTGAAAAATGGCACACTAATTTTTCTTGGGGCCGGAATCAGATTACTGTGGAAAAAATGGAGATGATTGGGCAGGTTTCGCTCAAGCACGGATTCCGCCCCCTGCTGTCATTCTGAGGGCCTTTTTTGGGGAAGAGTGTGGCGGCTGGCACCTCCGCCCCCAACCCGCGCACCTCCGGCAGCCGGCGGGCCCTTATCCCACCGGCTCCCCCTCTTCCCACACGAAATTTTTGATGTTCATCACTTCTATAATTTTCTCGCCAATCTCATCGGGGATTTCCAAAGCGTGCCACAGCTGAATCATAAATTGCTTTTCTTCTTTAGTGAAAACCGCATCCGCTAAAATTAGATCGGCGGCAATCGCAAACGCAGTTTGTCGCTGTTTCGGCGTTAGCGCTTTTTTTGCAGCAGCAAACACCGCAGGTGAACTGTGCTGCTCTATCAGCTTCAAGACTTGACTGAAAAGCTCTTTGAACTGCTCGCCTGAATAAGATTTGAACATCCGGACGCGGTTGGCAGACAGCGCCCACTTCTCCTCCTCAACTATCTTCCCATCCGCAGCCGCAGCTAGCACAAAAATAGCCACCAGCGCCTCCGCCGGCTTCAGCGACCGCACTGGCGCGCCGGGGAACGCCCTCTCATTTCCGAATAATTCCTTTCCGTCTCTCGGGGGTGTTGGGGGCATATTTGTTTCCTTTTAGTTTAAATTATGTGGTCTTCTCCCTCGTTGCCCTCGTTCCAGGGCAGAGCCCCAGAACGCAGTTCAGGAGGCAGGGCCTCCTTTCTGCAATAAGCAAATTAAAAGCGTAACAGCTCAGGATTTTCCCCTCGTTCCTGGGCGGTCGCTCTTTCCCGTACCCACAGAATAACTCGTTCCGGGGCAGATCCCCGCAACGCAGTTCAGGAGTAGAGCAGTATAGCAGCAGCCATTTAGGTTAAGACGTAGGACAGGCGTCTCGCCTGTCCCTATCCCTACTAGCAAGTGACATGCCTTGTCTTAAACTAACTGTGGATTGCTATAGTCATATGGGTTAGGACAATAGGAGCTTCGGGAGCAAGGGAGCAAGGGAGGCCGGAATGTACCTTCCCTAAATGCCTACTGCTATATAGACTTAGGGCAGGCGGGACGCCTGCCCTGAAGGTCTAATGTCCTAATCTAAGTGGCTCCTGCTCTATCTGCCTCTTTTTTGCAACAAGCAGCATGATTAGCGTAACAGCTCAGAATTTTTTATGAAAGAGGAAAACTGCTCGATCCCCGAGTTTTCAATTCCATTCTCCGGACATCTAAAATCCAAAATGGCTATTGAGGGGGGGTGGGGGGTGGGAGAGTGTGCGGCTGGCTTTCAGCACAACCCGCAGGGCTGGCAGGGGCTGGCCTGCGGTGCGGGCCGGCAGCCAGACGCTCTCGTGCAGTTGCAGATAGTTGTGCTTGATTCAATTGAAAGCCGCAATAACTGCGGAGCCATCCCTATGCTGGCACAGGTGGAAGCAATCGGCTGGCGTGCCGGCGGCGCGGGGATCACCGGCAGCAGACGGCCTCAAACGAGGCAACCGCTCTCGGGGGGATCTGCGATCCGCACTCGACAGGTTAAGATTTTATAAGAATCCACTCAATGCTATCCGAATTCCTATTGTGGCCAGTCCCGAGCGCAAACCCCTCCTTCTCGACTTTGAAAAGCCCCTGGCGGAGCTAGAGACCCGCATTGACCAGATCCGCCAGCTGGCAGAGGAAAATGGCGTCGATGTTTCCGAGCAAATCCGCCAGCTGGAAGCTCGCTCAGAGCAGCTGCGCCAAGAGATTTTTAGCAGCCTGTCGCCCATGCAGCGGCTGCAGCTGGCCCGCCACCCCCGGCGTCCCAGCACTCTGGATTACGTTCAGGCGATCGCCGACGAGTGGATGGAACTGCACGGGGACCGGCGGGGCTCCGACGACCCCGCCCTCGTCGGGGGGCTAGCCAGACTGGGAGGGAAGCCGGTGGTCATCGTTGGCCACCAAAAAGGCCGCGACACCAAAGACAATGTGGCCAGAAATTTTGGCATGGCGTCTCCGGGGGGCTACCGCAAGGCAATGCGCCTGATGGAACACGCCAACCGCTTTAGCATGCCGGTACTCACCTTCATCGACACCCCCGGCGCTTGGGCCGGCATCGAAGCCGAGCATCTGGGCCAGGGAGAAGCCATCGCCTACAACCTGCGGGAGATGTTCAGCCTCGATGTGCCGATCGTCTGCACTGTCATTGGAGAGGGCGGCTCCGGCGGTGCCTTGGGCATTGGCGTCGGCGACCGGCTGCTGATGTTCGAGCACGCCGTTTACACCGTCGCCACCCCGGAAGCTTGCGCCGCCATTCTCTGGAAAGACGCCCGCAAGGCACCCCAAGCCGCCGAAGCCCTGAAAATCACCGCCGGTGATTTGAAAAACCTCGGCATCCTCGACGAGCTGTTGCCCGAACCCAGTGGGGCTGCCCACGCCGATCCCCTCAAGGCGGCGGAGATTCTCAAGCAGGCGCTCTTACAGAATTTAGAGGAACTCTGTGGGATCACCGCCGCACACCGCCGCGAACTTCGCTATCAAAAGTTCCGCCGCATTGGCATGTTTCTCGAAGGTGCCGCCTAGCGCCGCCGGTCAAAGAATACCACAAACCGTTTTTTTTTGCATGGCGCAAAGTAACCCGGTTTCTTCCCACTCCCGAACCATACAGCACCTGTTCTCCCGTCCCCCACTCACCATGCCTCACACCCCTCCCCCATGCCAGATATCCCCAAGAGTCTTGGCATCTGTTACATTCCCTCCCAACGCCGCCGCCCACTCACTGCCTGCCACCGCCAGAAAGTCGGGCAGCGCCTCATATCTAGCCCTGTTGTGAACCGCTTCAGTACGGGGGCGCAGGGAGCGCAGCCAGAGCCCTGTCTGGGGTTGGCTATCACTGCTTGTTGGCGAGGGACAGAAATCTAATTGCCGGCACGGAAATTTCCGTTAGATTAGTGTCTTGTTTTTAGAGGCTGGCATTAGCTGAAACCCAGTAAAATCATGGTTTATAGCGTTCAGGCCAGAATCAAAATAGACAACTGAAAATTCGCTCTCCTGTCAGGGAGGAGGAAAATTCAGTATATCTGCTCATTGTAGCTGCGGTTGTGAGTGATAAAATGGGAGCGTAACAATTTTTAATGGTTATTTAATCTTGCCTAGTCTCGTTGTCCTCGACTGGGGTGATACCGGGCACAGTCCCAAACAAAATCACCCTAGGGTAGCCCCAGTCAAATTTCCAGAATCCTGGTAAGGGTGGGGCGATGTATAGATTGCGATCTTCCCAACCAGCCGGTGCAAATCCATTGAGAAAAGCTGAGGGATAATGTCCACCAGCAGTAAGTCTCGCACAACTGGCGTCAGCCAGAAAATTAGCTCATTAGAAGCACTTTTGGAAATCTGAATGAATTTCCCAACAAAACGGCGCGCCCCCCTCGCAGGGGCTAGCAGTGGGATTGGCAAAGCCACAGCCTTGGCGTTCGCAAAAGCAGGAATAGATGTTGCTTTAGTCAGTCGATCCCAAGAAAAATTAGAAGCCGTCGCTCAAGGCGCACGGCTGTGTGGCGTCAAAGCAGGGGTTTATCCCTTGGACTTGGCGAAAGTCTCCTCGGTGCGCGAGGGAATTGCCGCCATTGCAGCCGAAGAAAACCCCATCGATATCTTAGTGAACAGCGCCGGTATGGGGTACACCGGCACCTTAATGGATACCCCCCTTGCCGACTGGCAGCGCCTCATAGACTTAAATCTGACCAGCGTCTTTCAGTGTGTCCAAGGCGTCTTGCCCGCCATGCGATCCCGCCGAAGCGGACTGATAGTCAACGTCGCCTCCATTGCCGGCAAACAAACCTTTCCCAACTGGGGTGCCTGCGCCGTCAGCAAATTTGGCGTCATGGCGCTTTCCAAAACCCTGGCAGAAGAAGAGCGCCCCCACGGAATTCGCGTCACAGCTATCTGTCCCGGCGCTGTCAATACCCCCCTCTGGGATGCGGAAACAGTGGGAGCGGACTTTAACCGCTCTAGCATGCTAACCCCAGAAGTTGTCGCCCAGTCCATCTTGCATATCGCACTGCTCCCAGAAACAGCAGCGCTGGAAGAATTGACCCTAATGCCCAGTGCCGGCACCCTCTAAAAGCATTCAGCATTCAGCAACCGAATCTGAAATTTTTTCAGGCAATCGCCTTTTTCAAAATCCGGAACCGGCTGACAGCTGAAATTGACGCGCTCGCCCTGTCAACTCCTCATACAGTTAACCCAAACTTATCATGACTGTTACCTATTCCAACGGTTTTAATGGCTCCAGCTCATCCGTAGATAATAGTGCCAAAATGTCTCAAACTCCAGAAATTATCCCCAGCTTAGAAACGCGACCCGACCGCAATACCTTGGACGGTCAGCGCCAACCCCACCTGCACTCCCCTAGCGAAGAAGATAACCAGCAGCTGATGGAATCTGTGCGGACGATGCTGCTGAGCCTCGGAGAAGATCCAGAGCGGGAAGGACTCCTGAAAACCCCCAAGCGGGTGGCAGAAGCGATGCGATTTCTCACCAGCGGCTACTCCCAGTCCCTAGAAAAACTGGTCAACGGAGCCATCTTTGATGAAGGTCACAACGAAATGGTTCTCGTCCGGGACATCGACTTCTTCAGCCTCTGCGAGCACCACATGCTGCCGTTTATGGGCAAAGCTCACGTCGCCTACATCCCCAACCAAAAAGTAGTCGGACTGAGTAAATTAGCCCGGATTGTCGAGATGTACGCCCGCCGGCTGCAGGTGCAAGAACGCCTGACTCGCCAAGTCGCCGAAGCCATTCAAACCATCTTGGAACCCAAGGGAGTCGCCGTTGTCATGGAAGCCACCCACATGTGCATGGCCATGCGGGGCGTGCAAAAACCCGGTTCTTGGACAGTCACCAGTGCCATGCTCGGCATCTTCGACGAAGACCACAAAACCCGCGAAGAATTCCTCAACCTGATTCGCCACCGCCCCGCCTTTTTTTAAAGAAGAGGGGTGCCCTAATACAGGGTGTTTTGTAAACACAAAGTGAGGGCTGCCAGAAACCCGGTTTCTTCAAGAAACCGGGTTTCTCCCCCTATTCTCCCCGGTTTCTCAACCCCGCACCGGCTCAAAACCCAAACAATCTGCCATCCTTATTGCCGGTGCGCGCTACCGAACAGCCGGGCGCGATGTCCCACGCCCCGCGAGAATTGCCGGTCAAATCGCAGTTTTCCACCGTTCCAGAACCGTTGGAGTCAGCGCACAACCCGTAAGTATTCCCATAAATCTTGCACCGGCGAATCGCAGGATTGCTGCCCTTGGCAATCCTCACCCCTGCAGAAGCGTGACCAAAAATATGGCAGCCCTCTAATGTCCCCTGAGCGCTCTCCGTCAGGGACACACCGTTATTCGGCCCGTCATGAATTTGGCAGCGCTCAATCGCCGGATTGCTGCCCCGCTCAACCCTCACCTGAGCGCCGGCATTGCCAAAAATATCGCAGCCAGCAACTGTCCCCCTAGCGTTTTGGGCAATCCAAATACCATTCTGTTTGCCGTCGCGAATTTTGCAGCCCCGGATAACCGGATTGCTTTTGTTAGTAATTCCCACCCCCGGATAGGCGTTGCCAAAAATATCGCAATCCTCTACAGTCCCCTCAGCGCTCTCAGTAATCCAGACACCGTTCTGCTGTCCGTCCCGAATTTCGCAGCCCCGGATAACCGGATTGCTTCCCCCCACAATTCCCACCCCTGAATGGGCGTTGCCAAAAATATCGCAGCCGAAAACTGTCCCCAAACCGCCCGCAGCAACCCACACGCCAGATGCTCTCCCGTTGCGAATTGTGCAGCGCCGGATTGTGGGATTGCTATTCTTCGTAATTTCCACCCCCGGAGCGTCGTTGCCAAAAATATCGCAGTCCTCCACAGTTCCCTGACTGTTGTGGCAGAAATAGACACCAACATTTTTCCCGCCGTGAATTTGGCAGCGCTGGATCAGGGGATTGCTGCCCAGAGTCACTCCCACCCCCGGCATTGCGTTGCCAAAGATATCGCAGTCCTCTACAATCCCCTGACTGCGCTCGGAAATCCAAATCCCATTATGCTGCCCGTCGTGAATTTTGCACCGGCGGATAACCGGGTTGCTGCCCGAGACAATTGCCACTCCCGCACCGGCATTCCCCCTAATATCGCACTCCTCTAATATCCCCTGACCGTTTTCGCTAACACACACACCGGCGTCTTTCCCGTCGCGAAATTTGCAGCCCCGGATCAAAGGATTGCTGCCTTGCTTGATTCCGGCACCGGCACCGGCATTGCCAAAGATATCGCAATCTTCTACAGTCCCCTGACTGTTGCCCTCAAACAAAATACCACAATTCCTGCTATCGTGAACAGCGCACCGGCGGATAGCGGGGTTGGCTCGTTCCGTGCCAACCGCTATTCCAGGGCCGGTTTCCGAGGCAATATCACAGTCCTCAAGTATCAGGCATCCCTGAGTCACCCACACCGCACTGTCGCAGGACCGCCCAGATGCCGGTGGGAGACTGCCGTCGCCCCCCTCTGGCACAAGCCCCCGCCGGCGCACAGTCAAACCCCGCACTGTGGCGCAATCCGCCCGCATGACAATCCCCGGCGAGTCCCCACTCTCGATCGCGATCTCCCCCACCGGCCCATCCCCGAGAATCCCCACTGGCTTGTCAATGGCAATGCTTTCGCGGTATAATCCAGGACGCACCAAGATGCTCGCTCCCGCCCGGGCGTTTTTGAGCGCTTCGCCAATCGTTCTAAAGTCAGCCGGCCCCCATTGGGCCACCACCAAACTCTGTGCCGCTGGCGGATTTAAAGCAGCCAGCACCCGATCTGCTGACTGATAGCGATCCCTCACCAACTCGTGCAGCAGGTTGTCCAAAATTTGCCCCAGCTCGTCGCTCACTGCAGCGCCCGGTGGCAGGCGTTCGCGCCAGAACCAGCGATTTTCCACAGGATTGTGCAGTCGAGAGGGGTGAGTGCCTGTCAGCAGGTGCAGGCAAGTCGCGCCCAAGGCGTACAGGTCACTCGCTGGGTACGCTTTGCCAAATTGCAGCTGTTCCGTCGGGGCGTACCCTTTTGTGCCGGTGCGAGTCCCCGCTTGAGCCGGCTTTGTTCCTGACAGCTGTTTGGAAACCCCAAAATCAATCAGCACCAATTTGCTGTCGGACTGGCGGCGAATAATATTATCTGGCTTGATGTCTCGGTGAATGACGCCCCGATCGTGGATAAATTTAACCACCGGCAGGATATCCGCCAAAAGCTCCCGGATCTGATTTTCGCTGTAAGGCCCTTTTAAGTTCCTTTCTGCCAGCAAATTCTGCCCGTCGATGAATTCTTGCACCAGATACAGCTGCCGGTCTTGCTCAAAGTAGGCGATCAGGTCGGGAATCTGCGGGTGCGCCCCCAGTTCGTACAGCCGCCGCGCCTCTTCGTTAAACAGGCGAATGTATTCCTGCAAGTGGGCGGGATTTTGCTGCACGTGCGGCGGCGGCGACAGTTGCTTGATCACGCAGGGTTCGTCAAATTTGCCGTGATTGACCGCCCGAAAGGTTCGCCCCATACCCCCCTGACCGAGTGGCGAAATCGCCCGGTACAGGTCTTTGAGCAGCAATTTTGCGCCGCACTGCTGGCAAAATTTATTGCCGGCAGGGTTTTGTGGGTTCTGGCACTGGGGGTTGAGGCAATAGCTCATATTCGCAATCCATCAGCCAATGGATTCTATGATAGCGGCGGCAGGAGAGGGTCACGGTTGGGGGGAGCGCCAGTGATAGTTTTTATTAATATTTGAACCGCCAAGACGCCAAGGACGCCAAGGAAGAGAGGGGGAGAGTGTGAGGTTGGGGGAATTTACTGGGGATTGGGGGAGCGGGCCCACAGGCCGGTGCTGCCGGGACAGCAGTGCGTCAGGGATGTGCTGCCGGCGCGAGAGGGCCAGGGGGGTGCCGACCTGTGGGCCAGCCGGCAACCGATTCGGTGAAGTTTTACAATTAGTTCCAGGGAAAGGCTTATTTTCTGTTTGAAACTTTCTGGGGCCCGATTCTATGACATCGTATGCAACCTCCACTGCTAAAGCCGAAATAAATGAACTCCGGCGCTTGAAAGGCTTGCTGCCGCCGGAATTGCAGAGCTGGGTCATGGTGGAGAAGACCGCTGAGGTCAACCCCCCCCTGATCCGCTGCGAAGAGATTGGCAAGGATCAGGTGGAGATCCAAATTGACCTGGTGAAGTGGGAGCAGCTGGCGCTCGACCAGAGAAATCTGCTGTTTTGGCATGAAGTGGCCAGAATTCAAAACGACACCATCCCTAAAGAAGGGTGGGAAATGGCGGCGCTGGCGATTGGTCTGGGCGGCGCTGTGGGCGAACTCTGGGTGCAGGATGGGTTGCTGCTGCTGCTCGCCCTGGCGCTGTGCGGGGTGGCGGGGTACCGAATGTATCAGAAAAATAATGGCGACAAGCAACTCCAAGAAGCGATGGATGCTGACGAAAAAGCCATTGCCCTGGCCACTCGGTTTGGCTATTCTCTCCCCAATGCCTACAAGAGTCTGGGCAGCGCCTTGAAAACTTTGGTCGAGCTCACCCCCAAGAAGGGGCTGCGGGCTAAGTACGAAGCCCGGTTGCAAGCTCTCAAGCGCAGCGCTAACAAGGCTAAAGCCAAAGCTAAATCCCCCCGCGACACCAACCAATCTGAAAGCGTTTATTGACTGTTGGGCATTGGGCATCACGCAAAAGGGCAGGGGAGCTTGCGAGCAGGGGAAATCGGGAGCGGGGGAGCGCTATGCCCCATGCCCCATGCCCCATGCGCTATGCCATTACAGCTGGCCCAGGATTTTGTGCGTCTGCGGCACCACTCGCACTTGTTTGAGCTGGCGCTTGACCAGCGCTTGCCATTCCAGCACTTGCTCAGGTGCCGGTGCCAGCATCACCGGCACCTGTCCCGCCTCTCCCTCTGACGGCGCATTGGGTGTCACCGGCTGCAAAAACACCGGCACCTCCGGACTCACCGCCGCCACCATCTCCGCCGCCTGCTCTAACTCCTCTGGGTTCGTCTGGCTGGAAATAATTATCTTGACAAAAACTTCCTTTTGTGCTATTATGCACATCTTCAGAAATTCCGCGTGTGCCGGCCAGTGGCTTTCCCCGCTGACACTGGGCAGCTTGATGTCCATGCCTGCGGAGTCCAGATAGGGCAGAATCGCTGCCAGCTGCTGGGGGCGGTGGCCACCCGTTTCCAGGTAGACCGGCAAGCCGGTTCTGGCGCGAAGCTGGGGCAGAAATTCCGCCAAGAAGGGGGCGTGCAGCAGGGGTTCGCCGCCGGTCAGGCTAATGCTGTCGTGCAGCCCCGGTTGATTTTGCCGGTCTGTCCATTCCAGCAAGCTGTCAAGCGGCACGGGATTGGGGTGGGTTTGAAAGTCCCGCAGTCCGGGGGTTTGCTCGATGCTGCAAGTGGCCGGTGCCTGCCAGGTGTGAGCGCTGTCGCAAAAGTGGCAGCGCAGATCGCAGAGGGCAAAGCGGATGAAAATCTGGCGAGTGCCGACATTGAGCCCTTCGCCTTGAATGGCGGAGAACACTTCGATCAGCCTCGCAGTCGGGGTTTGATAAATCATAAAACAAACAAATAATGTCTTAGCATCCGACACCAAAAGCATTACATGGCTAAAGCCCAGCAAATATTATTATGTAATTTACGGTTGAATTGATTGTGTGTATAAACCGGTGTGGGCTTCGGGGTGCCGGCTCGGGAGACGTAGGACAGGCGTCCCGCCTGTCCTGCGGGGGGGTCAGGATGTGGGCGTTGCAGTAAAAAAAGATAATGTCACCAAAACCCCCATCTCTTTCTCCCCCTCCCCGCTTTTCGGAGAGGGGGTGAGGGGGTGAGGTTGTTAAATCTCAGCCACAGCGCGTTCAATCAAGCGGCGCGCCAGAGTTTGGATGCCGGTGTGTTCGTAATAGTTGGTGGTCATGTCGAGGAAAGCGCCGAGATAGTCCAACTTATCGTCGGCAATATCCACAAACCGCGACAGGTTGCTGACCACACTTTTTGGGGTTAAGTTGTGATCGGCGACGAAATTGTTCATCCAGCCAGAAACTGAGGAGACGCTTTCGCCAATAAAGCCCAACTTTCCGGCGGAACTTCCGCCTGGAATCTGATCGCTGATCTGCTTGAACGCCGGATTTTCCTCCAAGTCCGAGGGAGTCATTCCCCCGATTTGCTGGAGCGCCATCTGCACGAAGTTCGCACCGAGGGGAATCAAACCGTCGAAGCAAACCAGCGCCGCCATCCGGATCAGTGACTCGCCGCTGTATTGAGCCAAAGATCCGAGAAAATCGCCAATGCTGTCTCCGGGAATGCCGTTGATTTGGCAGAAAGCCAGCAACTCGGTGATAACTTTCAAGGAAAAATCAATGGTTTGAGCTTTCTCGGGTTTGGGAGTGATATTGCCCAAGAAGGACAAAAAGGAAACGTTCTCGCTCACTTTTTTGGCGAGGGCGGCTGTGCCCAGGGCGCTAGCGGTACTGTCAATGGTTTGGTAGAGCCACAGAGCTCGCTGGTATCCCTGGGATTTGTCGTTAAACAGGATAACAGCGCGGTCGCCGATTTGCTGGATAAGGTCTTCGTCTTCTTCGCCGGTGACGGCGCGAATGGTGTTGACGAAGCCCACGGTATTTTGCCACTCACCGGGGAGAACAAAATCCAGCGCTCGCAGCGACTTTACGGTCATGTTGTTGGTGGGCAGCTGATCGACTAATTCAAAAATTGGCTTGCTCATCAGAATTGGCTTGTGTTATCTGGGTTGTCTCTTGTCTGTGCTGATTTGAGCTTACTTGAGGCTGGCAATACCGCTGAGGTTAAATTTTTGCAGCCACGCTTCCCGGTCGCTCGGGCTAAAGGAGGGATCGAGGGAGCGGACTTTGACTTGGAATCGGTCGGCCACGAGAATGCTGGTCATGGTACTGCCTTGGGTGGCTGCGGGATAGCCGGCAATTCTCTGGGTGCTTTGCTTGAATTTCGCCCGCGTATCGGGGGTGTTGACGGTATCCGTGATGGACAGTTCGGCTACGTCCTTACCCCCTTTCTTCAATTTGGCTATGGCGGCTCCCTTTTTTTCCTGGGTGTAGACCCGCTCGTAGCCACCGCCTCCTGCGGGAAAGTATTTATTGAATGAACCGCCCGATGCAGACTCTCTGACGACCGCCGGACCTTTTGGCGGTGGATCAAAGCGGGATTGCTGCCCACCACAGGCGGTGACCAGCAGCAACACGGACAGTAGCACCGGCGCTAAAATTTTACGCCAACCGAAAATTCTCATTGCTGTCTCCTTAGATGTACTTAATTCGGTGTTTCTGGGTTTCCAGTAACGCTGTCGAAGCCTGCTGGGAGCGGTGACGCTCCCAACCCCGCTTTCCCGCAGGGGCTTCTAACCGACTATGTTAGTGCGGGCTGTTCCCAGTTGGGAACCCCCGATTCCCAGTCCTCTATCTAAGACCTGATTTATAAAGTAATTGTTAAGCCTGAATGGCGCTAGAAACCTGGTTTCTTCTCTGGGAGGTCGGAGGGAACGCCAGCCCCGGCGGTTTTTCCCGCTTCCCCAGCACAAGCCAGCCGGTTTCTTGTGCCTTCAGTTTTTCGTTATATAGCGGTTCTCCGTTGGATGAACTATGGCCCAGAAACCCGGTTTCTTTAAGAAACCGGGTTTCTCAGTACCTCACTAATATGAGAAAGGCTATAAATCAGCTCTCATATCTGAATTAGGCAGCTTTGACCCCCGTCAGGGCTGCTGCTGCGCCGGCGCGTCCCGGACGCCGATATGTTATTGCCGCTGGAAAATCAAGTCTTTGACCGAAATACCCCCCAGACTGTTACAAAACTCAACAGAATCCGCGAGTGGCGAACGTGCCTGAGATCCCTGATGCCAGACTTGGCTCGAAGGGATACTTTATTCTCTTTGCTCGCTGCCAGACTGTTCTTTGGCAATCTCACCTCTGGTCAGGACAACTTTCAAACAGTGGGTTCTCTTTCTCTATCCACCGGCAGAGTGATTTTGCCATCTTTTAGGGTAACAGATCGGGCCTGCCAGAACATTGGATAGAATTGCTTCGCGCGCCACGGGGATTTCATCGCTCGCCCCTGCTTGGGGTTCTTTTTGGTGCTGCCGGTGTTGCCAGTGAGAGCTTGACAGACCCTCTGAACCGGTTGAAAGTGGGGAGCCAACTTCCCTTTAGTTGCGCTTTGCCATTCTGTCCGCTTAGGCCATTAGGTTCTTGGCCTTCTTGATTCTGGGTTAATATCTTGACACAGGTGAGCTGCCCGAAACTGTTCTTCTTGAGCGGCTTTCAGTCGCTCAAACCATTGGGGTTCTCGATAGCCAAGCCGGTATATGGTTTTTGGCATTATACCACAAGATAGCGCATAATTTCCCCCCACTCATCAACAAGAATTGTTAAGAATGTGTTCGTAAATAAACTTAACAGCCGCGCTCATCGCAGGCCGATGGGGAAGGCTAAAACGGGGCCGGTATTCCCGCGCCCTCTTTTAAAGCGATTTTCAGAAGGGGCGGTGGCCATCGCCGAAGTCGTCTTGCCGTGTTCGCAGCTCCCACACCGGCGGCGGGTTGCCGGCGGTGCTGCTGCCGGTGGGGCTTGCGCCGCGCTGCCGGCCCCTCCAGGAAGCCCAAGAGCTTGTGCTGTATCGGGCAAATAGACCCGCCTTTTCGCCGGCTGCCGCAAAAGTGGCCCGCACGCACCCAGATTGGGAATTCCAGCCACCCCCCGAGGCCGGCGCTTTGGGGGCAGAAACATCTCCGACACCCCACGGTCAGTGAATTCCAGTTCTGGGATTGCAACCCCAAGCAACCCCTCAGTCGGCGCTCAGCGGTGGGACTTCTATCACTGCTTCGCCGGTGGCGATGTCCAGCAAGTGTTCCAGGGTGACTGGCTGCATCGTCTGGGGGTGGACTGGATCGAGAACGTCCATCAGCAGCAGCAGTTGGTCGATAGCGAGGCGGGTGATCTTTCCTCCTTCTATGCGATTGATCTGCGGGCCCGATATTCCTGGCACCAGTTCGGGGTCGATGTTCAATTCTTTGGCGCGGCGCAAGAGCAACTGGGACTCTTGCGCACCAATGTATGCCCCCAGCTCGTGGACTGAACTCCAGCCGCGATAGTGTCTGAGCCAGCGCAGATACCGGCCCAGCTGCATTAGCCCTATCTGGGTTAACCGGCGGTTCTTTTTCAGTGCGTTTTGGGGCATGGGGGCGCTATCAGTCTGCGGAGTTACACCCTCAAAATAGCACGTCTTTTTTAAATCCCACATTCTCTATAAATAACTCTTAACTTTTTTATAGCACATCAACAATTTGTAATATCTCCCAGGAGGCAGCGCGGCGCAGGGGGATACCGGTGTACTATCCGAATAAGCACTTATTAATACACCTGAGGGGAGAGGATCATTAATTAAGTTTATTAGAGACAATATAACAGCCGCAGCCTAAAGAGTTGCACAGATAAAAATAACGGATAAAGGAAAGGGGGAGCGAAGTGCTAGCCTTGAGGAGGGCCGGATGTCAGGGGGGAGGTGTGGCGGTCTGCTGCCGGTGGGGCTGGCGGCCAGTGATGGTCGTGGCCAACAGGAGCGGGCCGGGAGACTGTTACATAAATGTGAGGGGGCACTGAGAGGGGGGAATTCTGAAGTGGGGGCAGCAGCAGAGGCCCCACCGCGGGCCTGACCGGCACACGGTGGATGGAGAAGCGAGAGTGGGGGCAGCACCCGGTGGATTTCCCCACCACCGGGAGAGTGAGCTGGGGGCTGGGTGCGGCCACGAGCGCCCGGATGCTTGCCATGTTTTTCGCAAGTGGTGAAAGATTTCCGCGCTGCTGGAGCAGCAGCAGGAGACGCAGCTTTACAAAATATAAAAAAAACGTCTAAAAGCTTTACCAAAACTTTTTTTTCAGTTTATTCGACCTGGGTTATAATGGAGATAATCGAGAAAGCAGCCAAAGCGGGATAACTGTGTTGAGAGATGATTGTTAAGTGCCTGTGCCATCAAAGAACTGTGGCGTGCGTGTGCAGCTACCCTTTGAGTTTTAGCTTTCCAGCAGGAGTAGGGATTGAGATGCCACGCCCGCCTGTCATGCAGCCTTCAGCAGATAGAGAGAGCCGGTTAAAGAAATGAGCAGTGAGGGGTGCATTCGGGTTGTGAGAAGTGGGTTCGAGAGCTTCGTTACAGCGCCAGAGCTTCTGGCTAGTTGTGGCAAAAAGGCTGCAGCAGCAGTGCCGGTGCGTGCGCTTGCGCAGGGAAAAACCCCAAATTCAGCTTTCCACACCCTAAGGTGGTGGGGTAATCAGATGAATCAGTGCCGCAGGGCTCGGCTTGACGGAGGTGTTTTTAGAAAAGGGAAAAGAAGAAAGCCATCAGGGGAATACTATCTTTTGCAGGCTGCCGGTGGCGCGAGAGCAGACGGGGAGAGATCGTCCGCTTTGGCCAGAGGGCGCGGCCTGACCAGAATCAGGGATATAAATACGAGCGCTATCAACAGCACATAAAAGGAATGCGCCCAAATAGCTCCTCCGGAGAGCCACGGGAAGCCCTAGCGCCCCAAACTGCTCGCTCCCCTCTGGCAGCATCCCCAATCCCGACTGCCCAGAGACACTGACTGAACTTCTCTGTCCACAAACCAGGCATAAGATTACAGACGATGCGTATCTTGATTTATTCCTACAACTACTACCCAGAGCCTATCGGCATAGCCCCTCTAATGACGGAACTGGCAGAAGGTTTAGTCAAGCGAGGTCATCAAGTCCGCGTTGTCACCGGCATGCCAAACTATCCAGAACGGCGCATCTACCCGGGCTACGAGGGCAGGTGGTACATGACCGAGCGAAAAAACAGCGTCACCATTCAGCGCAGCACCCTGTGGATTCGCGGTCCCCGTCCGAATTTGCTAGACCGGATGTTGCTGGACGCCAGCTTTATTTGCACCAGCATGGTGCACGCCCTGAAGAGCTGGCGGCCAGACGTGATTTTGGCCACCGTGCCGCCGCTGCCGATTTGCGTGCCGGCAACCCTGCTGGGATGGTTGCGCAATTGCCCAGTGGTTCTCAACGTCCAGGACATTTTGCCGGACGCCGCCGTGGCAGTCGGTTTGCTGAAGAACAAAAAGATGATCCGGGTTTTTGAAGCCCTAGAAAATTTCGCCTACCGCCACGCACACACGATTAGCGTCATCGCCGACGGGTTTGTGGACAACCTGCAGGCCAAGGGAGTGCCGGCCAGCAAAATGGTGAAAATCCCCAACTGGGTGGATGTCAATTTCATCCGCCCCTTACCCAAAGAAAACAATGCCTTCCGCGCCACCCACCAGCTGCAAGACAAGTTCGTGGTTCTCTACTCCGGCAACATTGGCCTCACCCAAGGCTTAGAAACCGTTGTCGAGGCAGCCGTGCGCCTGCGCCACATCCCAGATCTTACCCTCACGATCGTCGGAGAGCCCAGCGCCATCAGCGAATTGCAGGATTACTGTCGCGCCCGCAGTGCGGATAACGTGCTGCTGCTGCCGTTTGAACCGAGGGAAAAATTGCCGGAACTGCTGGCGGCGGCAGATGTGGCTTTGGTGATGCAGAAGCACAACGTAATTTCCTTTAACATGCCGTCCAAAATTCCTGTCTACCTGGCCAGCGGTCGCCCGATCGTGGCCTCCGTTCCCGCCACCGGCACAGCAGCCACTGCCGTCAAGCAGAGTGGCGGCGGCATTGTGATTCCCCCAGAAGACCCGGAAATCTTGGCAGGGGCGATCTTTGACCTGTACGAACACCGGGAGAAAGCGGAAGCCCTCGGTCGCGCCGGCAGAAACTTTGCCCTGGAACACTATGCCTTCGAGGAAGCTTTAACCCGGTATGAGGAGATGTTCGCTGCGGTCTGTGCCAGTTGGGCGTCACCCGCCGGCGAGCTGGCCAAATAGAGCTCGCCAAATAGGAGAGGGGCGGACAGCGGCAGCCGGCAATGGGGGCGCAGGATGCCGGAGGGCGGCTTCGAGTAAACATACTTAAGCCGGCGGGTTGATTTTTGCGGTGGCGCAGACACTGCCGGCAAAAATTAAGCTAGAATGACAGGAAAATTAACAAAACCGCTTTTAAAAAGGCTGCGCGTTTACCACTGCCCTGACGATGTAAAGGAGATACCCTGGAGTGATGCGGGATCGGGTTCTGGCCTGGCTAGCAGAGAATGTACCCCCCTCTCGGCTGCGACATATTCTGGGAGTTGAACAGACAGCGATCGAACTAGCGCGAGCGCACCATCTCGATGTGGAGAAGACCGCCACCGCAGGGTTAATGCACGATCTCGCCAAACACTTCAAACCCCAGAAGCTGTTGCAAATGGCTTTGGCAGAGGGATTGGAGCTTGACCCAGTTCTGGAAGCTTCCCCTCACCTGCTGCACGCAGAGGTCAGCGCCACCGTCGCCAGAGAGGAGTTTGGCGTGTGCGACGAGGAAGTCTTGCAGGCGATCCGCAACCACACCTTAGGCCAGCCGGGAATGAGCGAACTCAGCTGTGCGGTGTTCCTGGCCGACAGTTTGGAACCGGGGCGGGGCAATACCCCTGAGCTAGCTGAGCTGCGGCAAGTCAGCCGGCAGGATCTCTATAAAGCGGTTGGGCTAACCTGCGATTATTCGCTAGGATTCTTGCTAAAAAGCCGTCAGCTGATTCACCCGCGAACGGTACTGACCCGAAATTGGGCGTGTCTAATGCAAGAGCGCAAAGAGCGCAAAGAGAAATCGTTGGAGAGCGCTAAAACAAGCTGCCTAATCGCATAGCAGGATGGCGCGTTACAAGATAACGCAAAGATTCTCTTAGTTAAAAGGGGACTAAAAAAGTAGGCCAAAGATTTCCAACTGAATTAATCAAAAGTAACACAGGAGCGGACGAAGTAGATTTAATGACAGATTATACGAAAGCGAATTATGTTGCCCAGAAAGGCACAGTCAGCCCAGATCCAACCAGAGACTTCGCCTTAACCATTGCCCGAGCGGCTGAGGATCGCAAAGGCGGCAATATCCTGATGCTGAAGGTGGCAGAAGTTTCCTATCTGGCAGATTACTTCGTGATTGTCACCGGCTTTTCTCGGGTGCAGGTGCGGGCCATTTCTCAAGCCATTCAAGAAAAAGTGGAACAGGAGTGGCACCGGCTGCCGCTGCGAATGGAAGGACAGGCCGAAGGCAGCTGGGTGCTGCAAGACTACGGGGAGGTGATTGTCCACATTTTGATGCCGAAAGAGCGGGAATTTTACAATCTAGAGGCGTTCTGGGGGCATGCAGAGCGGATTTCGCTGCCAGCTTCGGGTCGCGTGGGAGAGTAGGGCCATGACAGAAGGGCCAGTTACGCCGTGTCCGGTGCCAGAAGAGCAGCAACCGCTCAATGAGTATCAAGAACTCCAAGAATCGGCGTTTTTTCGCTCAGCAGCAGGAGATTTGCCCCAGTATCTGAAGGCGATAGCCTGGGTGTGGGGCTTGGCTTGGCTGGTGGGGGGGCCGGTGGCGGCGGCAAGTTTCGCGCCGGCTAAGTATCCGCTGCGGTTTTTCCTCAGCGGCGCTGCCGGTGCCGGTTTGATTTTGGGGCTGGCGCTGCTGCGGCTTTTTTTGGGCTGGTCCTACGTGCGCGACCGGCTGGTCAGCCAGACGGTGGTTTATGAAGAGTCGGGGTGGTATGATGGCCAGTCATGGACAAAGACCCCGGAAATCCTCCTGCGAGACCGGCTGGTTGTCACCCACCAAGTGGAGCCGATTCTCCGGCGGCTGAAGCGGACGTTCGCAGTCATGGCCCTGTTGCTGCTGGCCGGCACCCTGATTTGGTTTTGGCTGTAACCCCTGTGCCGGCACCCGGATTGCGGCGTGGGGAGCAATGGCCAATTGAAATCAAAAATATATTGTTAAAAATCCTTTGTCCTGTACCTTTCAAATGGTAAATTTTTACCCATGACAATGGGAAAACGAACTCAAGCCGCAGAGCTGGAAGTCAGGCTGCTGCGGGAAGGCATCATCGAATCAAGGCATCAAGTCCAGGCGGTCGTGTCTGACAACCGGGGACGGGTTCTGTCTGTGGCGGGCAATTCGGAAACCGCTTCCTTTGTCCGCTCGGCGTTCAAGCCGTTTCAAGCCCTGGCCGTGACGACGACCGGCACCCTGGAGCGCTACAGCCTCACAGACAGGGACTTAGCGATTATCTGCAGCTCCCACAAGGGGACGATTGAGCAGTCGCGGCAAGTTTTTAATATCCTGTGGCGCTGCGATATCGAACCCTCGGCGCTCCAGTGTCCAGTTCCGGAAGGTAAGCACAGCCCGCTAGAACACAATTGCTCTGGCAAACACGCGGGTATGCTGGCGGTGTGCCAGCAGCGCAATTGGCCACTGAATAATTATTTGCAGCGCAGCCATCCGGTGCAGCAGCTGATTTTGAGCAAAGTGGCCGAGTTGCTGCGCATGCCGGCGGCGGAGTTTATTTGCGCCCGCGACGACTGCGGGGCACCCACCTATTTCATGCAGCTAGGACAGATGGCCTCCCTGTACGCCAAGCTCGCTTCCGGCGACAGCTTGGATATGGAGCGCATTGTCCGCGCGATGACCCACCACCCGCAAATGGTCGCCGGTGCCGGTGAGTTTGATACCGAGCTGATGCGCTTGAGCGAGGGAGAACTGGTCAGCAAAGGCGGTTCGGAAGGGATTCAGTGCGTGGGCCGCGCCGGTGAGGGCATGGGTTTGGCCATTAAAGTGGTGGATGGGAGCAAGCGGGCTAAGCACGCCGTGGCCATCCAGCTGCTGAAGCAGATGGGCTGGATCAGTCCGGCGATTGCGGAAACGCTGTCGGAGACGTATATGAGCCTGAACCCGTTTAAGCGCCTGGAGGTGATCGGGGAGCTGTCCATGCTGTGAGGGCCAAGTTCAGCCCCCCTGGCCCGTGAGAAAAAAAAGAAAAAAATTTTTTCCAGGGGGGTTGTCAAACTGTTTCGCGTGTGCTTATAATAGAAACATCGACGCGGGATAGAGCAGTCTGGTAGCTCGTCGGGCTCATAACCCGAAGGTCAGTGGTTCAAATCCACTTCCCGCCACCTTGAAGAAAGCAAGATCCGCAACAGGAAACTGTTGCGGGTTTTGTTGTGTTTGCTTTGGGACATGGGGACAGGCGAGACGCCTGTCCTACGCCTTATTACTCGTTCCCAGGCTCCGCCTGGGAATGCTTGAAAGGAGGTTGTGCCTCCCCCTGCAAATTAAATGCGCAACAGCTGGCGGCACGGATAAGCTTGAGAAACCGGGTTTCTGAATCGATGTTTCGGGGAGGAGGCAAAGGTTGTCGCAGAAACCCGGTTTCTTTAGTTTCTTTAAATTTGATAGTACCTTGCCTGCAGTTCAAACAAGCGGGCGTAAGTCCCGCCAAACCGCAGCAGTTCTTCGTGGGAGCCGGCTTCTACAATTCTACCATCTTGCAACACAAAGATGCGATCGACCATCTTGACGGTTGAGAGCCGGTGGCTAATCAGAATCGCAGTTTTTCCTTGAATCAGCTGGCGAAACTGTTCAAAAACTTCGTGTTCCGCTTTGGCATCCAGGGCGCTTGTGGGTTCGTCGAGAATGAGAATTTGCGCTTGACGCAAAAAAGCTCTAGCAATGGCAACTTTCTGCCACTCGCCGACGCTCAGTTCTTCCCCCTCCTCAAATTGCGTGCCTAATGTAGTGTCGTAACCTTTGGGAAGTCGGACGATGGCTTTGTCTGCGCCCGCCTCCCGCGACGCTTTGAGAATTTCTTCCTCATCGGGGAAGATGCTGACATTGCCAAAGGCAATATTCTCCCTTGCGGTTAAATTATAGCGCACATAGTCTTGAAAGATGGCGCTAATTTCTCGCCGCAAGTCTGTGGTGGTGAATTGGCGCAAGTCAACCCCATCGATAGTGATGCGCCCGCTTGTCGGATCGTAGAGCCGGCACAATAATTTAATGAGCGTGGTTTTTCCGGCTCCGTTTTCGCCCACCAAGGCAACTGTCTCACCGGCGCGAATTGTCAGGTTAATATCTTCTAGCAAGGGGCGGGCGCTTTGGGGATAATGAAAATAAACGCCCTCGAACTGAATGCCGGTCTGTAGGGGATTGGGGACGGTTTGCGGACGCGCCGGCTCGATAACCGAGCGCTTTAATTCCAGAAATTCGTACAGAGTAGAGAGAAACAAGCTATTTTCATACAGACTGGCGAGACTGGTGAGCATTTCTCGCAAAAACCCCTGCCCCCGCTGAAATCCTTGGTAGTACATCACCAGCCCGCCTAAGGTAATTTGCCCTTGGATTGTCTGGTAAGCGATGAAACCGCAAGCTGTAAAAACGGCTACTGTGCCGCTAGCTTGGGTCATCAATTCTGCAATCGATCTATGGCTGGCTAGGGCGAGTTTTTCCTGACGGATTTGCTGGCGCAGGTTGCTGTAGCGCGTGCGAAATACAGGACCTAAGTCAAACAGCCGCACTTCTTTGGCATAGGAGTCTTGGGTGAGCATTATATGAAAGTAGTAAGCAATGCGCTCTTGAACAGTCCAGCCTCGCTGCCGGCGGTACAGCTTGCCGGTGTGCTTCAAACGCACAAATAAACCGGGAATACCGGCAGCAAATAGCACTGCAGCGATTCCCCAGTGCAGGGAAATTAACAGCCCCGCTATTGCTACGAGGGAAATTCCGTTTTGAGCCAGCTGTACGAGACTGGTAAGGATGCGGGTGGGGCGGTAAATCGCTTCTTGTTGGGCGCGGTGGAGGGCGTTGTAAAATTGGGCGTTTTCGTAATATTCCAGGTCTACTTCTATGGATTTCGCGTGCAAGAGGTCATGGACGAAATCGGTGACGATTTGCGACTGAGCCTCGCTTGCGTACCCGGATAGAGAGCGGCATATGTCGCCAAACAGTGCGGTAATTCCTGCTAAGATTACTAGCAGGAGTACCTGGGAGAAGGCTGCGGCGCGATTGCCGGCTCCTATGCCGGCGGTTACCGCATCGATGAGCAGTTTCATTAAATAGAGCGAGAGCAAGGGCAATAAGCCCTGTACCAGCAAGAGTGCGAGACTGACAGCAGTCCATAGGGGCGTGCTTTGCCAGACTAGCCGTATGGCTCTGGGCAGATTCTCTATGTTCTGAAGTTTATTTTTCAAGGGAGGAGTGCCGGGGGTATTTGTCAAGATGAGGGAGTCTGTGATATATTATAGTTTAGCTATGAGGGGTGACGCAAGTGCAGCTAAGTTCCTGGCGATTGGAAATCGCGGCTATACAAACAAAGCCCGCCTTCGCGGGCTAATTGTTGCAGAAAACCGGTTTCTGGGGGGCGGAGTGGGGGCTGAGAAACCGGGTTTCTGATTAAAGGTTTCGAGGAGGAGGCAAGGTTTGTCGCAGAAACCCAGTTTCTGGGTTTCTGGAGGGCGGAGTGGGGGCTGAGAAACCGGGTTTCTGATTAAAGGTTTCGGGGGGGAGGCAAGGTTTGTCGCAGAAACCCGGTTTCTGGGGTTTCTGGGCACTTTCGTGGGATGATAGGTTTGCACCGGCAAGCCCCCGCGCTTGCCCGAAACAAATTGTGCGACACTCGTTTAAATAAGGTCATTTTATGCTATGAGCGGTATTGTCGGTATTCTCAACGGCGACGGCGAACCTGTTGACCGCGCCCTGTTACAGCAAATGACCGATTTAATGGCCTTTCGCGGCCCAGATGCTCTCGATATCTGGAGTGCGGGTCATGTTGGGTTCGGTCACGCCCTCTTGCGGACGACTTGGGAATCAGAAAAAGAACGGCAACCTCACAGTTTGGATGGGGAAGTTTGGATTGCGGCTGATGTGCGCCTGGACCGGCGCGACGAGTTGATGGACCGGCTGCGTGCCGGTGGGTGCAGCCCAATTAGCGACGCGCCCGATGCTGACCTGATACTGCACGCCTACCGTATTTGGGGAGAAGCTTGTCTGGAGCACCTGAGTGGGGATTTTGCCTTTGCTATTTGGGACAGCCGGCAGCAGCGCCTATTCTGCGCCCGCGACCAGTTTGGGGTGGTGCCATTCTACTATACAGAAATCGGGAAAAGCCTGATTTTCAGCAACACCCCCGACTGCCTGCGCCTCCACCCGCAGGTATCGGATCGCTTCAATGAGCGAGCGATTGGCGATTTCCTGCTATTTAGTATGAATATGGATGTCGCCACGACCACCTTTGCCGATATCCAAAAGTTGCCTCCCGCCCACACCCTTATTTGGTCGGAGGGAGAGGTGCGGGTGCGGCGTTACTGGCAGTTGCCGGAAGCAGTTGAATACCTGCGTTACAAGCGCCCGGAGGAATATGTCGAGCAGTTTCGGGAATTGTTTGAAAGGGCGGTGGGCGACCGGCTGCGGACGGAGAGCGCCGGCACCCATTTAAGCGGCGGAATGGACTCTACCAGTATCGCCGCCACGGCTTATAAATTAATGGCGGCAAGTGGTAAAATTGTGGATTTTCGGGCTTACACGATCGTCTACAAACAGCTGATTTCCGACGAAGAAGGGGGCTACGCCACGCAGGTCGCTGAGGCTGCCGGTTTCCCAATTGAGTGCCTCGTGGCGGAAGATTACATACAGCAGGCACCACCGGAACAGCCGGAATATATCTCTCCGGAACCCCTAATGATTCCGAACCAACTCGCTGAAACGGAAATTAATAGGCGCACCGCCGGCTGCAGTCGGGTGCTGCTCGCTGGGTTTGGGGGCGATCCGGCGTTTTACCCATCGCCGGCTTACTGGTACACTTTACTACAAACCGGCAAGTTTCAGCATTTTATGCTAGATGCGCTGGCTTACATCCGCTGTTTTCGCCGGTTGCCGCCCTTGGGGTTGCGATCCGGAGTGCGCCGGTGGCTGAAAAGAGGGGACTTGCGGCAGCAAGAGATTGATTGTCCCGACTGGTTAAACCCAGATTTCGCAGAGCGAGTGAATTTGAAAGCGCGACTCCAAGAAATCTGGACTGCGCCACCGCAGAAAGACCGCTACGGGATGGCGGCGGCTCCCTTGTGGTGGAACATTTTTGCGTGGGCAGATCCGGGCTTCAGTGGCTTTCCTCTCAAAGTTCGTTTTCCCTTTTTCGATGTGCGTTTGGTGCTATACTTGCTGTCAGTGCCGCCGGCTCCCTGGTTTGAAAATAAATTGTTGCTGCGGGAGGCCATGAAAGGCGTGTTGCCCGATTCCGTGCGACAGCGACCCAAAACACCGCTGCGAGGTTTCGCCCATTACAACTTAATGCAGCAGCGAGGAATCCAGCCCTGGATGGTAGAATTGGCAGCAACACCGGCCCTGACCCCCTATGTCAGCAGCCAGCGCCTGTTGCAAAGACTGCAAGCCCTTGCAGAACTCACCCCTGCCAGCTACAGTCAGGCTGTCCCAGCCCTGCAACTGGCTTACTGGCTGCGCCACCAGCGTCGTCCAGAAGTCAAGACCAGACCAATTGTTTCCCTGATTTGAAGAAATTGAAATTCAGGAGGAAAACTATGTCCCAAACAACTCCCAACCAAGCAAATGCTGCGAATAAAAAGGCATACCACACCCCGCAATTGCGGAAATTTGGCAATGTTAGCGAACTGACGTTTACTAATATCACTAATTCGTCTGGGAATCCGGATGGCGGTTCACTTCCTGCTGTGTATGCTTCGTAACTAAAATGAGTTGTTAGTTTCCCCTCCTATAGGGGCGCTAAAAACCAGTCCACTTTACTGAAGCGCTAGGTCGGAAAGAGAGGGGTGGAAATCCCCTCTCAAATAATAGAGATTAAAAATGAGTATTTTAGAGAGAATGGGTGAGTTTTTTAGATATAGATCCTATGGCTTAACGCTACAGGCAAATCGACCTCTACCAGGGTTAATGGCTACCTCCGACCATGCGCCGGTCGATGTCTGGGTGGATTTGATGGGAGAGCGTAGTTCAAACCCCTCAGCACCCCAAGCAACTCCAAACTTTACTCCTTACCAGAATCAGGAAGAGGAGTTTGGGATGCGGGTGTGGACTGAGCAAACGGGAGACGGTCACTACATAAGGTTGTGGTTTCGCGGTCCTGTCAAGCCTTCAGGGAAAGTCGATTTCAGGCTCGATGAAGATGGGAAACGAATCTCCGTTACCTGGACTGAGATGGTGCTAGAGGATGTGATATCACTTTTGCTCGGTTCAGTTTTGGGGTGTGTATTGCGGCTGCGGGGGACAGCCTGTCTCCACGCCTGTACAGTAGCGGTCGGCGAGCGTGCTATTGCGATTTTGGGAGAGAAAGGGGCGGGTAAATCAACGACTGCTGCGGCATTAAGCCAGCGCCAAATGTCGATTTTATCCGACGACATTGCCGTTCTTAACGATAGCGGTAAGAATTTTTCAGTACAGCCTGGCTATCCGCACCTGCGACTGTGGCCAGAGGCGATAGATGCCCTCTACGGTTCAGAAGTGGATTTGCCGCCAGTTCTAACCGGCTGGGAAAAACGCTATATTAATTTGATTGACGGTGGGGGATCGTCTGCATGGGGATTTCAAAGCGATCCCCTGCCTTTGGGGGCGATTTACGTCCTGGGAGAACGGGTGCCTTCTTTGGCAGCACCGGCGCTTGAACCCATTCCCCCGGCAACAGCTGTGATGGCGCTGATGGCGCACAGATCGGCAAGCTTTTTAACATTAGAGCGAGAGAAGCAAGCGCGGGAGTTTGCCGTCCTCAGTCGCGTTGCTGCGACAGTGCCGGTGCGAAAAGTGATTCGCCCCGATAGCTTGGATGCCTTGCCCCAACTGTGCGATGCTATTTTGGAAGATTTGGCGGGGAATAAATGCACTCTACTTTAGCTGAATCTGTGGATGTGCTTTTGGGGGCGGGCGCGGAAGCACCGGCACTGCAGCATTTAATTGCGCCGGCTGCCGTATTAGAATTAAAAAAATTGGCTGCTAATTTAGCTCCGATTCTGCGGGGTGGCTTTGAGTGCCGGCTGGCTGCAAATACACCCCAAGTAGATTTGCAGCAGTGCGTTGTGCCAGACGAGAGCGAATTGACTTTGCTGCGAGAGCACATTGCTGCTGTCACCGGTGCCGGTGGGGTGTCCCCACATCCGGGGTGGTCACAGTTACAGGATTTCCTTGCTCAGTGGTGCGAGCCACTCTCCCCACTCCATAACAGCATACCAGAAATCTGGCTGGAGTTTGACATTAACAGCCCATCTGTTATCCTGCCAGTACCGGCGATTTTCTTTGGGTTGCCCCAAGACGTATCGCCAGCGGTTGAACCCTATCCCATCGCAGCGAAAGCCCTCGATTTGCTGCTAGGTGAGTTGGGTTGGTGCGCGTGGCGAGACAATCTCTATCGCTGCTTTGCAGCTTGTCCCGATGGCGTGTTTGTCAGTCACATCGGGGTGATGTTATCGCGAAAGGCACCGGCTTTGCGAGTCAATGTCAAACGTTTGCTTCCCGACTCGCTGGTTCCCTACCTGCAACAGATTGGCTGGGAGGGGGAAACAGACGAAGTGGGATCGCTGATGGAGCAGCTGTTGGCTTTCGCCGATCGGATAACGGTTTGTCTGGATGTGGGGGAGAGAATTTATCCCCAAATTGGGTTAGAATGTATTTTACTGAAACAGCCCCAAAGCGAACCTCGCTGGACTGCTTTTCTAAAGTATCTGGTAGACGGAGGTTTGTGTGCGCCGGCAAAGGCAGAGGCGCTGTTAAACTGGCCAGGACAAACGAATCCCGCCGGCGCACCGGCACCTTGGCCAGGTGAGTTGATTGCGGCGTCGCTGTTGCAGCCTCCAAATTGCTTTAGCGTCTTCGAGCGCCGGTTGAGCCACATTAAAATTGTTTGGCAACCGCAACGCCGGCTAGAGGCTAAAGCCTATCTCTGGTTCCAGCACCAGTGGCTGTCTGTGGAAAGGAAAAGGTGAATAAGCTTTTAGGCTTTTAATCTTCTTGTCTGATCAAAGGAGGCAGAGCCTCCAGAACGGCGTTCCCAGGCGGAGCCTGGGAACGAGAAACCAAATACAAAATCCAAAATCCTTGCATCCAATGACTTTTGACCTAGATAACTTTTACTCCAGCGAATCCATTTCCGAATGGAAACAGATTATCGGCGAGGAGTTGCACTACCATTTCGGTTTCTTTCGCGGTTCTGAAGATTTGGAAGCCGGTTTGCGGCAAACGATTAGGAACTACTATCCTTACCTTCCTCCGGGTTCGCGCGTTTTAGATGTGGGCTGCGGTTGGGGAGGGCGAGCCAAGATGCTAATCGCCGAGCGCAATTGCTCTGTAGCGGGTATCGCATTCAGCAGGACACAGGTAGAATATTGCCGTAGCCAGGGATTAAATGTGTGGCAGCAAAATTTGGAACAAGATAAGTTTCAGGGCGAGTATGACCTAATTTTCCACATAGAAATTATCTCTCATATTCGCAATAAAGCCGAACATCTGCGCCGGCTGCGTTCCTGTGCGTCTCGCTTAATCTTGTCAGAGAGTTGTGCTGCGGACAGCTATTCGGGAGAGCGAACGACCTTTGGTGGATCTATGGTTCTTTGCACAGTGTCTGAACTGGTTCGGGATGTGGAGTCAGCTGGCTGGAAAATTCAATTCATGCAAGACCGGCGCTTTTCCTCACTGCGGACGATCTCCCTGTGGAAGCAAAACTTCGATCGCGTCTACGGCGACCGGCAGCCTCCCGGACAGCTGGGCTGTCTTCGCAGTCTTGTTGATGCCGCGCTGCAATCGCCGGTGAGGTGGTGCCAGACCTTTCCCCTAATTGATATTGTAGCAGATTGAGGAATGAAAGATGAGTGAAAAAATTCAAAACGAAACCGTGCCTTTGCCATTTAATCCGCGCTCGTCAGAGTTTCGCGCCAACCCCTATCCCACTTATCACTATCTGCGGACTCACCACCCCATCTACTATCGGCCAGAATGGAACGATTGGGTGCTGACGCGCTACGCTGATATTGTGGAAGTTCTGCAAAATTATGGTGCCGGTCATTCAGAACAATTACTCACTAACTTACAGACCTCGGACGCGCCAATTAATCGATTATTGGCGTCGCGGAACGAAAGTCAAAAACTGTTGAAGCTGTGGTTAGTGCTGAGAAATCCGCCTGACCATACCAGAATGCGCCAAGTGGTTCAAAACACTTTCACTTTCCAGAATATTCAAGCTCTGCGGGAGCGCTTAGAAGCCAGAGTTAACGCTCTCATCGAGCGGGTCAAAGATAAAGGTAAGATGGAGATTGTTGACGATGTTGCTTATCCGGCATCCGTGGGAGCGATCGGTGAAATATTAGGAATCCCCCAACTAGAAGAGGATCGCCGGTTCAAGCTGTGGTCGCAAGAGCTGTCACTATTGATTGATATGGATGTGACTCCAATCAACCAGGAGCGAGGTTTGCTAGCGTTTTCTGGTCTTGTCGATTACTTCCGCAGTTTCATTGCCAAATGCCGCACCTATTGCCCCCCTCAAGATAACTTGATTGGCACGCTGATTCAAGCGCAAGCGGAGGGAAAAGTGAGCGAAGAAGAACTCATAGCAAATTGCATCCTCATGTTTTTTGCCGGACACTCCACCACTAAGCATCTGATCGGCAACAGCATAGTGGCATTACTGCAGCATCCCGATCAGTTACGCCTGCTACAAGCAGACCCATCGCTGATTGAAATGGCCATCAATGAAGTCTTGCGCTATAACAGTTCGTTCCAAGGAGTTTCCCGCACCGCTTTACACGACATAGAACTCTCAGAGGGAGCGATTAAAAAGGGCCAAATCGTTCACTGTCTAATAGGTGCAGCAAATCGCGATCCAGCCCAGTTCCCCGATCCCGACAAGTTTGAGATTAGACGCAACCCAAATTCATCCCTTTCTTTTGGTCACGGAATACATTTCTGCTTTGGGTTACACTTGGCAAGATTGGTGGCTAAAACAGCGGTAGGGACAGTGGTGCGCCAGTTGCCAGGGTTATCCTTAGAAACGGAATCCCTCGCATGGGAAGAAACTTTCCTAGCACGCGGGTTGAAATCTTTGCCGGTCGTCTTTTAATCCCTCTCTCAAGAATTGTAAATCAACCAGCGCATCGCCCAGTCGTGTTTGTGCGCTGCTTGCAGTTCCTCAACCGTAAAAGTCACACCGGCTTCAGCGCCAAGTTTGACGAGAGTGTCCAAGTCCGGGCTGTTATTAAGGGCCAAAAGTTTACTTTTTAGCCCCACATCAGCCCGCACTTGCTGGATAAATTGTAAAGCGGTTTGCACAGACATCCGTTTTCTCAAGAGGGGAGATTAACTTGTATCGGGCGCTCGAACATGGCAAAGCGCTCGCACCTCTTTTATTATAATCGGCAATTAGCCCCTCTCCCCACAATAACCCCAGACAATTACAAAACATCCAGCCAGATTGCCAAATCCGCCGTTTTAGCCAGCAGCTTCGACAACCGCCTTTTCCGGCTCCCTTCAGTTTGAGGGTTGAGAAACTCCTGATACTGTTTGGATAAAACTTTCCTGCTCACATAATTTCCTAAAGCAGATTCCCGATTAAACAGCAAATCTTCTAGCAATTTCGGTTCTTCTTTTTCCAGACCTTTGACAATTATCTCAGAAAAATCAATTTTGCTCGATCGCTCCCTTACTTCCGGCGGTAATATATCGATCATAGCACAGCGCATCACTCCTCGTCCCATGCCGTTATAAAACTTCAAAGTTGCTGGGGCTGCTAAACACAACTCTATCACTCTCTTATCTAAAAACGGGTGTCGTGGTTCTATAGATAAACCGCTACATATCCCGTCTATTTCCTCCGTGGAGTTGAGAAGATTATCTGAGAGAATCCCCCGAGAATGAGCCCTGTATTCCGAAGGGACATATTCGGCAAACTGACACTCATATTCTCGCTCGATTAACTGCTGCAAATTAATCTCTTTTGCCAGAGCAGCACTCACGGCTGGATTGTACTGTTGCCAGCGAACTTTATGGGAAATAAGGCTGTGTTTCAATACCCTTAAATTTTGCCAAAGCCCCCAGGGTCTGTGACCGACTATTTCTGCAAAAAGTTTCAAAAACTTGCTGTAATTTTCTTGGCTCACCTGATGTTTCAAATAAGGCACAATATGCTGAAAAATTTGTGAGTTCAATTTCGTTTGTAACTCACTCTCTTTTACCTGATACACTTTCAGATACGCGACAATTACCTCTATCAAATTTTGCCAATTTTCTAGCTCAACTAACTCAGCCAAGTAATGTCGCCCGTGAGAAACAATTGTATCGCCGTCATGCCCCGTTAACATCACTCTTGCCCCTTGTTGCTGGGCTGCCTGTACTGCTGCCAATAATATCACTGGAGTCGGCATTTGCAGGGGTTGATTTATCCAAGAAATAGTGGTTTGAGCAGCGCTAATCACGTTCCTGTCGATAGGGGTGAAGCAGTGCTGAAATCCCCCTCCGGCTAATACAGCCCGCACATAAGATTTTTCATCGGTAGATTCCAGCCCGCCATCTCCATAAATGGTGATTAAATCAGCGCCATTGCCTTGCTGCTTTAAAAAATTCCGCGCCACGCAGCTGACTGAAGAGGAATCCAACCCGCCACTCAAATTCGATGCTACGGGGTAAGCGCTTCGCAGGCGACAAACCACGGCTTGGGTGAATCGTTCTTGAAATGCCTCAATGTACTCTCTTTCGGAGTTGAGTTTTATTTTTGCGGCTTCCCCTTCTAAATCCCAATAAGGTTTTAACCGGCACCCTTGCGGGCTGACTGTCATCCAGTGTGCGGGAGGCAAGCGAAAAATATTTCGGTAAAATGTCTCAGTTTTTAACGCCGCAAATCCCGTCAGCTGACACAGGAAAACTCCCAGCTTTGCATCGTTCACTTGACGCGGCACCTCTTCTAAACTGAAAAGGGCTTTGATTTCGGAACCAAAGGCAAAAAACTTGTCGGGCTGGCAGTAATAATAAAACGGCTTGACTCCCATCGCATCTCTGGCACAAAAAAGCTGCTGATCGTAGCGATTCCAAATGGCAAAGGCAAAGTCACCCAAGAGTTTTTCCGGACAAGACTCGCCCCATTTTTCATAAGCCGCCAGTATCAGTTCGCTATCGGTTATCGTTTCTCGCGGGTTCCCCCTCATCCCCAAGGCAGCGATTAATTCATCTCGGTTATCAATGCGAGCGTCTGCCGTCAGTACGAGATTTCCCCCTCGCTTCGCCAGCGGGAGTTTTTCGTGCAGAGATTCCGGCGTCACCCACAACATCCGGTGCCCTAAACCCACAGCGCCTTCCCTCCAGATTCCCGCTCCATCGGCACCGCGATGCGCTAAACTATCTACCATGCGGGCGAGGGTTTCTGCGCCGGCTGAGCGCTCGTCAAAAAAATAAATGCCAGTGATGCCACTCATATTATGCCTTGTTCAATTGCCGCGACGAATGTGTTGAGCATTTTAAAATTTTGGGGGCGCTGCCATTTCCAGAGTTCCACGCGACTGAGCAAGTTAGCGCACTGCTGAAAATGATGCTGAAGTGCAGCTCCTTTCAGGATAGCACTCGGACAGGGAAAAAAGCGCGTCAGCATCAAAAAAGCTTCTCTCGGCTCCATTTTGGCAATCTTTAGCTCGCTCGACAGACGCACATTATCCTCCGGGGGCGGGTTTATTGCAACCCTTTGCTGTGCCATCAAGTTTTCGGGCGAACCCGCCCCTGCGCTGACTGTCTCTAACAGGAAAATCCGATTTACAGAAAGTGGTGTCAGGGGAAAATTTTCCCGCTGTTGAATCACTTGTTTTCGCGAACCCGGAAACAGCGGCGATAAACTGGAGGGATCGCAGCCAATGCCATCCACGGCTGATGGCCATATTTTGATTTGGGGAAATGCCGGCAAAATTACGGGTTGGGGGTGAGAGTCAAGTGAAATGGCAACCATATCGTCGGCTAGCACCTGATGGCCTTTTTTGGCAAAAGCTGCAACAGTGGTTGATTTGCCGGCACCTGGAATCCCGACAAAGACTGTCACTTCTTCCCCGATTTTTACCGCGCTCGCATGGAGCAAAAATAAGCCTTTTTGATACAGTATTAATCCCAGTGCCTCGCTTAAAATATAGAGGTTTAACAATTGCCGGTCAACAGCTCCTTCCCCAACCGGCGCAACCGCAGTGGGATTGCTCCGGTTCGGGGCAACCACGGGGGGATTGCCCTTGCAATCTGGCTGGACAGTCAGACGGGTGCCACCTACCGCTAATATTGTAACGACTCCCGGCCATTGCAGGTAAGCTTCTTGCTTGTTGCCGCAAAATAAGGCTTCAATTCCTTGGCGTTTAATTGAGGTCGGCTCCAGTTTGGGATGTGTGATTTTGCCTTTGACAATGCAAACATCCTCCCCTTTACCTCCTGCGATGAGTTCAGGGAACTCAAGTTCGGAGGCAATATTTAAACCGTAAGCTTGATAGAACAACATCTTTGCTATGGCTAGTAAATGCCGCCCTAACATTTGTTTATAAACCAACTATCGTTCGCTCAAACACGCCGTTATAAATCGGATCTTTTGAACCAAGCCCCGACTGAAATTCCTCCAGCATAACATCTGGTATTTGTCAGCCGTTAACTTTAAATTAAAGGCTAGCATCTCGATTATCTGAGTAATTTTTTATTCCCTCAAACCCTATCTAGCCTTAGTTGAATTTGACAGGTGCTGCTTCGCGATTAATCACGACGGCGGTGCCATATTTCCCCCCATCCCATCCGTATTGCTTCCCGATGTCGCTTGAGTGATGTTTTGGATACTTCCGTAGGGGGTTAGAGTGGGTTTTTTGTAAGGCAGTTTGCCTTGGCTGTTTGCTTTATTTCCTGCGTTCTTCATAATTTCTCCTGATCCAATGATTTGTCCTTATGGCCCTTGACTTCCGGGGACGGGTTGATTGCAACTCGGAGTTTTGCCCGCAAGGGTTCCGGCAAGCCCCGCCCCCTACAGCTTTGGGCTCTGAATGATTCTATCCTACACCTCTAGGGCGGCTTTGTCAAGGGATTTTGCCTCTTTTTTTATGTCGGATTGTTAAGATTTCAACACTTGTGGATTTTGCCCCGTTCTATCTATCGTCTAGCGGCGCTCTAACGCTTCACCTCAATGGGAGAATCAAACATGGCAAAGCGCGAGCGCACATCCTGAGTGTCATTGAGCACAGTACCCTCCCACTCCACCCAAGCGTGCGCCTCAAAATTCCCCGCCTCCCGTTTTACCCCAATCCGCAATTCGCTGTCAATTCCCTGCCGGCGCAGCACGCCCCACAGCACCAGCGACTTCTTCAGGCAATTCGCCCAAGGCTGGCAATATTTCGCCGCTAACTGTACCCTGCGGCCAGGTTAAATTTGACAGGTGCTGATTCACAATTAATCACGTCTAAACAAGATTTCCACCCATCCCATCCGTATTGCTTCCCGATATCCCTTGAGTGATGTTTTGGATACTTCCGTATGGGGTTAGGGTGGGTTTTTTGTAAGGCAGTTTGCCTTGGCTGTTTGCTTTAGTTTCTGCGCTCTTCATAATTTTTCCTGCTCAAATGATTTGTCCTTATGGCCCTTGACTTCCGGGGGCGGGTTGATTGCAACTCGGAGTTTGGCCAGCTAGGGATCAGGCCAGCCCCGCCCCCTACAGCTTTGGGTTTTGAATGATTTTATCCTACACCTGTAGGGCGGCTCTGTCAAGGGATTGCGCCCCGTTCTATCTGACGCCTACCGGCGCTCTAACGCTTCACCTCAATGGGAGAATCAAACATGGCAAAGCGCTCGCGCACATCCTGAGTGTCATTGAGCACAGTCCCTTCCCACTCCACCCAAGCGTGCGCCTCAAAATTCCCCGCCTCCCGTTTTACCCCAATCCGCAATTCGCTGTCAATTCCCTGCCGGCGCAGCAACCCCCACAGCACCAGCGACTTTTTCAGGCAATTCGCCCAAGGCTGGCAATATCTCGCCGCTAACTGCACCATGCGGATAGCCCTCACAATCGTGAGATTGCGCTCCTCACTTGAGAGTGGCAATTTGGCTGCCGGCAGCCACCTCGCCAAAGCAGTTTGCGTGAAACCCAGCCCCCTGAATTTTAGCGACAGTGCAACTAGGGGGAGCAACAGAAAAGCTTGCAAAAGCAGCCGGCGGGAATTTCCGTCCAGCCGGCAAAAACTGCGGGATTTACGAACCAGTAACTTCAACCAGCCCATGCGCCAATAACTCTTCAATTAGATTCCCCACATCCTGCTGTAACTGTTCTGGCTCAATGTCGTACTCAGCCCCCAGCGCATCTATCGCCTTCCCGACAGACTCCCTCTCTGTCAGCGCTTGCCAGATCCGGCTGCCAACATCATCCAGGCCAAAATACTGTTCCGTCTGGAGGTTCAGCAGCACCGACTCCCCAGCCAAGTCTTGAACCAGAACATTGGGAGCCACTGAAACTTTTTGGTTAGTTTGGAATTTCAACAAGTTTGCCCTCCTCTCAATTTGGTATAATTGTATCACGCACGGCGATGTTACCTAAAAAAAGACCCGCTGCATTTTCTTACTCCCCCTCTCCCCTTGTGGGAGAGGGGGTTGGGGGGTGAGGGGGGATTTATGCGGCCAATCAACCTGACACGATCCCTATTAGAGAAATACCTACCACCGGCTAACACAAAAGTCAACACCGGCACAAAAGAGATTTTATACCCAGCAGGGGGGAAATCCCCCATTACCGTATAAGGCGAGTGTGATGAAACGCGCTCCCCTTGCGGTTACAATAAGATAGACGCAAGAGCGAGAGAGCGGGGAGATGGCCTTGACCCGGTTTTGTCCTTCTTGCCGGCCCGGTCACCAACAAATCATATAATTGCCTTTATGGATGTAAAGCTGCGCAAACCTATTTTAGTAGGGGGCATTGGCCTCTCCATGTCCCTGTGGCTGCTGGAAAGCGCCCACCACTCCGTGATGCAGCTGGGTGAGTGGGGGCTGCTGGGCGTGCTGGGAGCCGGTGCAGCCGCTTGGTGGTTCGGACAGCAGACGCCCCAAATCGCACCGGCATCTGCGCCCCTCGACCGGCAAGCTGTGGACAGAGCCATCGCCGCAGCCGAAACCGCCATCGCCCAACTGCAAGCTGAAACAGAAAACCAGCCCTCCGCAGACGCCACAGCCCTGATTGCCGCACTCCAGGAGCGGGTTGGCCACTTGAAAGCCGAGCTAGACCGGCAGGAATTGCGCCTAACGGTGATTGGCGGGAAAGGCACCGGCAAATCTAGCCTGCTGCAAGTATTGCAGTCCGAGTGGCTGCCGCAACACTGCAAAAACGCCAAATTTACCGTCTCCACCGCCGAAACACCGGCACTTTTCGCTCAAAACGGCGACTCAGCCGCCCAAACCGCCGCAATCGAACAAGCCAAAGCCTCAGACTTGGTGCTGTTCGTCACCGCCGGCGACATCACCGATCCAGAGTACCAAACCCTGCAGCAGCTGACGAATGCCGGTGTGCGCACCCTGCTGGTGTGGAACAAGCAAGACCAATATTTGCCAGAAGAGCGAGCCACCGTATTGCAGCAGCAGCAGTACCGGCTGCTGGGAACTCTGGAATCAGCAGACGTGCTGGCGATTTCCGCCGCACCCGCGCCGGTGAAAGTGCGCCAGCACCAGCAAGACGGTTGCGTGCGCGAGTGGATGGAGCAACCGGCACCCGATCTGGCACCCCTCACCAGCCGGCTCAGCCAAATCCTAACAGAGAGTGCCGAAACCCTCGTGCTCGCCACTTCCATGAGAGCCGCCAGCAGCGCCAAAGCTGAAGCGCAAACCGCCCTCAATGGACTCCGCCGCGAGCGCGCCATGCCGGCGATCGAGCAATATCAGTGGATTGCAGCCGCTGCAGCCTTTGCCAACCCCCTTCCCGCCCTCGACTTGTTAGCAACCGCAGCGGTTAACGCCCAGCTGGTTGCCGATTTGGGCGCGATTTACCAGCAGAAATTCTCCCTGCAGCAAGCCCAAACTGTCGCCGGAACAATGGGGAGTCTGATGCTCAAACTCGGCTTAGTCGAGCTGTCCACTCAGACAGTAGGGAGCGCCCTCAAGAGCCACGCAGTCACCTATGTTGCCGGTGGCGCGGTGCAGGGCGTCAGCGCCGCCTATCTGACGCGGATTGCCGGTTTGAGTTTGATTGAGTATTTCCAAGCCCAAGAAGCTGTGGCGGCTGATGGCCAGCCTTTGAATTTGGACAAACTCAGCCAGACATTGCAAGCCGTGTTCCAGCAAAATCAGCGCATAGCATTTGTGCAGACATTTGTCAAGCAAGCGCTGGGGCGTTTAGCGCCCGAATCGCCGCAGCCGGTGACTGTATCGCAGGCGTAACGGCACCGGGCTTTAGCCCTAGTTTGTAGTTGGGCTTTAGCCCTAGTTTGTAGTTGGGCTTTAGCCCTAGTTTGTAGTTGGGCTTTAGCCCTAGTTTGTAGTTGGGCTTTAGCCCCAGTTATCGTTCCCAGCCTCAGGCTGGGAACAAGCCTCGGTCGGCTCTGCCTCCTTTCTACAATAAGCAGATTAAAAGCGCAACAGCTTATTATATTGCCCCAAGCGCCCCTAGTTTTTGGCTTCTATCTTTTATAGATAGTAACTTTGTAAGCCCCGCTATTATTATCAACCCCCCCATCTACATCATTATAGCAAAGGAATAAAGTTCCAGACTGATTCATAGACAGTTGATTGCCAGTCTCTCCAAAATCTCTGCCAACTCTATATTAGCCGCAACTGGGCCTGTGTTTTTGGTTGGAGAAGTTATTTAGTGGACAGATCCGGATGTGACACCACCGGCAGCCCCAGCCCCTTTAAGATTGAGAGAAAATAGAACTGTAGCCTCTCCTCCCTATCCAGCCTTGAATCACCCGCAACCCTCCCAACCCAACCCAGCCACCTCGCGCCAGACACCGGCACGCACCAGCCGGCAAGACGCTGACTTCAACCGCGCCCGCGCCAGCTTGCGCCAGTCTCTCTCCTGGTACTCCCACGTGCGCCGGCTCAAACAGCACTCCCAAGACACAGAACTGCAATCCGCCCTGCTCAAACAGCTGGATATCCTGACCGGCATCCTCTCCAAACTTGACTGCAGCGTAATTCGCATCTCCGCCTTCGGGTTAGTCAGTCGCGGCAAATCAGCCGTCTTGAACGCCCTCACCGGCCAAAAAATCCTGCAAACCGGCCCGATCAACGGCGTCACTCAATGGCCACGTTCCGTGCGCTGGACGCCCCACCCCGACAGCAAAGTGCAAGTCGAATTAATCGACACCCCGGGGCTGGACGAAGTGGACGGCCAAGAGCGGGCCAGAATGGCCCGAGAAGTGGCCCGCCAGTCCGACTTAATTTTGTTTGTCGTCGCCGGCGACATCACTCGCACCGAATATCAAGCCCTGTGCGAACTGCGCCAAACCCAGAAGCCGGTGATTTTAGTCTTTAACAAAATTGACCTCTATCCCGAACAGGACCGGCAAGCGATTTACCAGCAGCTGCAACAGCTAGCAACCGGTGCCGGTGCGGAACAATTTTCAGAACAATTTCCCAATGAAATCCAAGCGGCTAATTCCCCATCTCCCGATGATATTGTCATGGTAGCTGCAGAACCGGCACCCCTGTCGGTGCGCGTCGAGTGGCCAGATGGCCGCATCACCCATGAATGGGAGACACCGGCACCCCAAATCGCCGAACTCAAAGACAAAATCCTCGACATTCTCAACCGCGAAGGGCGCTCACTCTTGGCGCTCAACGCCCTCATGCAAGCCAGAGACGCCCAAGCAACCATTGCCGGCAAAACCGTAGAGTCCCGCCAAAAACAAGCGGAAGATTTGATTTGGGAATTTGCCAAATATAAAGCCGCAGCAGTGGCGCTGAATCCGATTGCCTTCTTAGATTTGCTCGCCGGCACAGTAGCGGATTTAATTCTAATTCGCTCTTTGGCGCGGCTGTACGGTTTGCCGATGACCGGCTACCAAGCTGGCAAACTTTGGAAGCAAATTATATTCAGTGCCGGTGGCTTGCTGCTGGGGGAAATGGGCAGCAGTTTGCTGTTCGGTGCCGGCAAAACTGCAGCCGCCCTCGCGCCGGCGGGGATTACCGCTTATGCCGGTGCGGCGATAGCCCAAGCTTCCCTTGCTGGTTACGGCACCTACACCGTGGGTCAAGCAGCCCAAGTGTACCTCGAACGGGGCTGCACTTGGGGCGCAACAGGCCCGGACACCGTGATTCAAGACATTCTCGATCGGGCGGAACCTAACACAGTCATCGCTCGTTTGAGGCAGGAATTTTCAGTTAAAAACGGTGCGAAGGCAGAGGGCGAGAGGGTTCGCTCCCGATAGAGGGGGAATTCCAGGAAGCCGGTGTCAATCTCTCGTGCCGGTCGGCCTGGAATTAGCTCTACTTTTTATCGAAATTTGCCGCTATAATATAAAGACAGTAAACTCTGACTCTAAGCCAAGAGAGGGCAACATGGCTGAAGTAAAGATTAGATGCAAAGATGCAGATTCTTTAAGGTTGCTGGTTAAGGAAGCTCTAGCAGAAAGATTTCGAGGACTGGAAGATGGCATCCGGCGCACGGAGGAGCGATTGCGCGAATTTGAAGCCAAGTATGAGATGTCTACAGAGGAATTCCTGCGCCGGTTTGAGAATGATGAGATTACCCACCGGCTCGACATGGAGTTTGACGAGTGGATTGGGGAATCTTGGATGCTGAAACGGCTGCGGGAAGAAGTAGAGACGCTGAGAGGAGTCGAATTTGTTAATTGAAGAATATTTTCAGCTCCTTCGTGAGGAGATAGAAGCCTGTACGGTGGTGCAGTCCTTCTACCTCACCCCTGACAGACGAAACGATTATGAAGGGTTTATTCGGGGAGAAATCAAATTTGCCGATGGTTCAGTTCTGTTATGGCGTGAGTTTGTGGATGTAAAAACGATTGTAGAGCGTGGCATGTACTCTTATCAGTACATGGATGAATCGAATAGTCTGATTTTTCGATATGACAATACCAAGCATCACAAAAAGCTGAATCTCCTGAATTATCCCCACCACAAGCATGAAGGCAGTGAAGATAATGTCCTGTCTTCAAATGCTCCGCTGCTAGCAGATGTCCTGAAAGAAATTGAAAAATTACTGAGGGGTTATAGCAGTATTCACTTAGATTAGGACATTAAGGGCTAAAGCCCAACTACGAACTTTTGGGCTTTAGCCCAACTACGAACTTTGGGCTAAAGCCCAACTACGAACTTTGGGAGCAACCGTTTATCTGCTTTAATCTGCGGTTTTTAATTCCCGTCCGGCATTGCCGGCAATCTCTGCGATGGCGTCTAAATCGGGGGCTGGCATTTGACTGTCCATACCCAGCCACAGGAGATATTCGATGTTGCCGGCGGGTCCGGTGACCGGCGACCAGGTTAAGCCGCGATATTTCCACCCTTGCGCGATAGCAAATTGCAAGACTTTGGCTATGGCACCGGCTTGGTCGGCTGTGTCTCGCACTACGCCTTTTTTGCCGACGCGCTCTCGCCCCACTTCAAACTGCGGCTTTACCAGCAGTACCGCTTCCCTCGGTGGCTGTAGGAGTTCCCACAGTGCCGGCATTACCTTGGTCAGGGAAATAAAGGACAAGTCGGCGACGCCTAAATTAGCTAATTCATTATTACCATATAACTCATTTTTTGTCAAGTAGCGCAGGTTGGTGCGCTCTCGCAAAATCACTCGCGGGTCGTTGCGGATGCCCCAGTCAACTTGTCCGTAGCCAACGTCAATGCCGTAGACGAGTTGGGCACCGGCTTGCAGGAGACAGTCGGTGAAGCCGCCGGTGGAAATGCCGCCATCGAGGCAAATCCGACCGGCAGCGGATATGCCAAAGACTTCTAGGGCTTTGGCCAGTTTTTCGCCGCCTCTGGAGACGTAGCGGCTGTGCTGTTTAATCTGTATCTCGGCGGTGATGTCAACTTCGGTGCCCGGTTTGTCAATGACTTGCCGGTTTACCATCACTTCGCCGGCGCGAATCAGCCGCTGCGCCAGCTGTCGCGAGGAGCACAGGTCGCGCTCTACTAATAGGGTGTCGAGTCGCTGTTTGGTCAAGGAATCTGAATATTTAACTTAAGTTGCTATTTATAAGTCTAAGCATCCAGATCCCCGCAAAGGGCTGGCACGGGGGCCTGCCCCTACAAGGGGGGGCTTTTCCCCCCTTTTTTAAGGGGGGGCTAGAGGGGGATCTGACTTGCAGCTTTCCGATTTGATTGCTGTAACTTTTGCTACAATTTTTCCAGAAACCAGAGGGTATAGTCCTGAAAGGCTAGGGAGAGATACCTATGTCAGAAGCGAACCTGACTCCGTGCGCGGAGGAACTCTACGGCTGGGTTTTGCGGCGAGAGGGTGCCGGTGGCAGGCAGAAAATTGACCTGCGGGACTTTCGGGCTTGGGCGCAGGAGTATGGGGAGACACCCTACAGGGAGCGCGAGATTTTGCAGGCGCTAGGACAGCTGGAGGAATTGGAGTTAATCCAGGTTGCCAAAACGGAAGTGACGCTGGATGTCAAACCGGCAGCAAGGGGGTTTCCGGCGTCAGGCGAGGGCCCAAATCGATTGCGGCTGGTGTTCCTGTCAGTATTGAGTTCTTTTGCGGTGGGGCTGACTCCTCTGGCGGTGGGTTTGGCCTTTCCCCGGACACAGCATCTGTTTCTCCCGAGCGCCCACGCTTGGAGTGCCTTGGCGGAAAAAGACGCAGGTTAATCCCACTGAGGGCGGTGCGGCGCGGTTGCTGTTGCTGCCGGTTGGGGTGCCGGTGGGAGACTTTTTCTAGTTTCTGTTTAATGACTTATTTTTTGAAATGCCGGTTGGAGGGGCGGTTAGAAAGCCGGGTTCCTGAAAAGCTGCTAGCTAATAATGCTGCTTGTCTGCCCTTTGGAGGCAGTCGCTTCTCTTGCTGCGCACACCGTCCCCAATGAAAATTCTGCGCCAGAACGAGTCCCGCCTATTGGGCTAAAGCCCAACTACAAACATGGACTTTTTCTCGCGTGCGGGGCGAGAGCAGCTGCTACCGCACCGGCAAGGGAGCAGGGGCGATAGCAACGGTCACTCGCCATTGGGCTCTCCGCAAGGGGGAGTCCGTTAGATATCCTGTTCGCTCAGCTCGCGAGTAATGTGGTCAAAGGGCTGGTCGAGCCAAGGGCCAGGCTCAATCCCAGCAGCGGCGACTTGTTGGCGGACAAGATCCTTGAGAATTTGAATCCCCACAACGGTCGGGCCAATGGGCACGCCCAGAGAATTGTAGGTTTCCCGCAGACCTTGCAGTACGCGCTCGTCGAGGACGTCCGTATCACCGGCCACTAGGGCATAGGTGGCATAGCGGAGGTAATAGTCCATGTCCCGCAGACAGGCGGCGTAGCGACGAGTGGTGTAGGCATTGCCACCGGGACGAATCAGTTCCGGCTGTTCTGCAAACAGCTGAGATCCAGCCTGCTTAACCAGACCGGCTGCGTTAGCATTGATGGCAGCGGCGGCCTGAACCCGTGCCGTGCCGGTGGCAAAATAGGATTTCAGCCGGTCAATGGCATCGCGGTCGAGATAGCGACCCGTTACATCGTAGTTTTTAATCAGGCTTGTGATTGCGTCCCGCATTAAATTCTTCTCCCAACAACTTCAACAGCTTGGCTTAGCGACTCGTGACCGAAGTGGGCTCGCTGCCGGTAGCAGCGGCGCACTGACTTGCCCGCTCGGGCTGGGGCGCTATCCACCGGTCGGGCAGATAAGGCTCTGGGACAAGAGCAGCACCTGTTGTCCCGCTATTCCGAGGGGTCGTCTGATAGTTAGCCGATTGTAGTCTACTACAAAGCGCTCCCCAGAAACATACGGGATCGGGGCGGGCATGGGGCATGGGGGCAGCCGGCAATGGGGGCAGCCGGCAATGGGGGCATGGGGCTGGCCAACGCCAGCCTGTTTGGCAGCTCGCTCAATCCGCCGCGATTCTTAATCTTTTCTCTATGAGAGCAGAAGGGCGACTGTGGTTAGATTCATCTTGGAATGTGATAGAACGCACAATAAATCGTATCCAGCGATACAAAATCCTGAAAGTCCCAGTCCGTAGGATGATTCGGGTTCAACAGAATGGCGAGAGCTGAGCGATTAAGGACATAAGGTAAGGAGTCATTCATGCCGCAAACCGCGCAAGAAGTCTTGCAGCTAATCCAAGAGCAAGATATAAAAATCGTAGACCTGAAATTTATCGACACGCCGGGGATCTGGCAGCACTGCTCGTTCTACCGCGACCTAATTGACGAGAGTGCCTTCGACGAGGGCGTGCCTTTCGACGGTTCCAGCATTCGGGGCTGGAAAGCGATCAACGAATCAGACATGGCAATGGTGCCCGATCCGACCACAGCGTGGATCGACCCGTTCATGAAAGAGAAGACCTTGAGCATGATCTGCAGCATCAAGGAACCGCGCACCAACGAGTGGTACAGCCGCGATCCGCGCACGATTGCTCAGAAGTCGCTCGACTACCTGATTTCCACCGGCATTGGCGACACAGCGTTCATTGGCCCAGAAGCGGAGTTCTTCATCTTTGATGATGTCCGGTTTGACCAAACCCAGAACACGGGCTATTACTATGTAGACTCTGTGGAAGGTCGCTGGAACTCCGGTAAAGAGGAAAAGCCAAACCTGGGCTACAAACCCCGCTACAAGGAAGGTTACTTCCCGGTTGCGCCAACGGACACGCAGCAGGACATCCGCACGGAAATGCTGCTGACAATGGCGGACTGCGGCGTCCCCATTGAAAAGCACCACCACGAGGTGGCCACCGGCGGGCAGAACGAGCTGGGCTTCCGCTTCGACACCTTGGTGAAGGCGGCTGACTACCTGATGACCTATAAGTATGTCATCAAGAACGTTGCCAAGAAGTACGGCAAAACCGTCACTTTCATGCCGAAACCGCTGTTTAACGACAACGGTTCTGGGATGCACACCCACCAGTCCATCTGGAAGGATGGCCAGCCCCTGTTCTGGGGCGATGGCTACGCCAACCTGAGCAAGACAGCGCTGCATTATATCGGCGGGTTGCTCAAGCACGCACCGGCACTGCTGGCGCTCACCAACCCCACCACCAATTCCTACAAGCGGCTGGTTCCGGGGTTTGAAGCGCCGGTGAACTTGGCCTACTCTCAAGGCAACCGCTCCGCTTCCATTCGCATCCCCCTGTCGGGTGCGAATCCCAAGGCCAAGCGGCTGGAGTTCCGCTGTCCCGACGCCACCTGCAACCCCTACCTGGCCTTTGCGGCGATGCTGTGTGCCGGTTTGGATGGCATCAAGAACGAAATCGATCCGGGCGAGTCTCTGGATGTGGACATCTACGACCTGACCCCAGAAGAACTGGCCAAGGTGCCCTCCACTCCTGGCTCCCTGCTGGACGCTCTCAAGGCGCTGGAAGCGGATCACGAGTTCCTGCTTGCCGGTGGGGTGTTCACAGAAGACTTCCTGACCACCTGGATTGAGTACAAGATTGACAACGAAGTTAACCCGATGCGGCTGCGCCCGCACCCCTACGAGTTCTCGCTCTATTATGATTGCTAATCTAGGGAATTCGTGAACTTCTTAAGGACGCCACCTTGCGGGGTGGCGTTTTTTTGTGATAATGGGGTATGGGGGATGGGGTATGGGGTATGGAGCGCTGTAAAATAGTAGCGTTCCGCCCTAAAATACAGGCAGTATTTGTGCGGAGCCGGTTCCAGGCGGAACGCACCCTACTGTAAATTTAGTTGAAGGCCACAAAAAAAGGGAAAATAAGTATGGCGTCAGAACGTTTCAGAATCAATAGTCCTAAAGTTGTCCATGAAATTATTGACGGTGAAGTCGTAATTGTCCATCTGGTGAAAGGGCATTATTATAGCCTGGTCAAAACAGGGGCGGAGATTTGGAGCGGGATTGAAAGAGGCATTTCTAGGAGCGAGCTTGTAGAAGAGATGGTGCGGCGGTACGATGGGGAGCCGGCAGATATTGAAAAGGCGGTCAACAATATGATAGAACAGTTGCAGGAGGAGGAACTGATCGCTGTCGCACAGACAGAGGAACCGGACAGCGCGACTGTAGCCGCCGGCGCAATCGAAGCGAAGGCGAATCCAGAAAAGTTGAGCTTTGAGCCACCAAAGTTAGATAAGTACACAGATATGGAAGATTTGCTGCTGTTAGACCCCATCCATGAAGTGGATGAAACCGGCTGGCCCAATGTCAAGCCGGCGGCTGTGTGAAATACCGATGAGCAACAAATTATTACAGCCGGATATGGCAGCCAAAAATGCTAGAATGGAGCCACTAGAGTTTTTCGATGCGGTTTATCAAAAGTACGGACAAGCGGAAGCTGCTGGCGGGGGGTGTGTTGACCGCTATTATTGTATAGCCGGTTTTGCAGTTCGGTTGCGTTTTGCCGGAGTGGCGCTGCTACCCTATATCACACCGGCTCTAGCGCACTTGGCGATAGGACCAGTGGCGGAGCCGGCGCTGACTGTGTGTTTGTGGGACAGTGACTCTACGAATATTGTAATGCCGCCGCCGCCTTGGCAAGCGGATGATTATCGAGAGGGCGGGGAAATTCGAGGGTTTGTGGATGAGCGCATTCATACGATTGTCCAAATAGGAGTGAACGCACTCTCGGTTTTGGACAGAGAGCGGAACTTGGGAATATACTGGGTGAAGACTGCCAAACAGATTCCTTACTATGAAAGTGCCGCCCCTCTGCGGGCAATTTTTCACTTGTGGATGAGTCAGCGGGGAATCCAGCTGATTCATGCCGGTGCGGTGGGACTTCCCAGTGGGGGGGTGTTGCTGGTGGGAAAGGGGGGTTCGGGCAAATCGACCACAGCGCTAGCTTGTCTGAATTCCGAGCTTTGCTATGCTAGCGATGATTACTGTCTGCTGGCGCACCACCTGAAACCAACCGTTTTCAGTATTTACAGCACCGGCAAGAAAAATGGGAATGATGTGGGAAGATTGCCATTCCTGGTTTCAAAGATCCGCAATCCTGACCGGCTCGGTACAGAAAAAGCGGTTTATTTGTTGAGCGAGAGTTTTCCGGACAAACTTTTGCCAAGTTTTCCGCTCAGGGCAATTTTAATCCCGCGAATTAGTGGGGGGAGAGAGACGGCATTGAAACCGGCATCGCCGGCAGCCGGTCTGGCGGCGCTGGCTCCGAGTACAATATTTCAATTACCTGGGGACAGGAAAAAGGGTTTTCAGACAATGGGACAACTGGTCAGGCAGGTTCCTTGCTATCAGCTGAACTTGGGCACTGATATGGGACAAATTCCTGAGGTGATTTTAGAATTATTAGCTGATAACTAAGCAATGCAATCTGACCAATTTTTCGTGAGCGTTATTATACCCGTGTACAATGGAGAAGCCTTTTTGGCAGAAGCTGTTGAGAGTGTGTGGCAGCTTAATTACCATCCTCTAGAAATTATCATTGTAGACGATGGCTCGACAGATGGCACTGCTGGAATTGCCAAAAGTTTCCAGGGGGATGTCCGCTATGTGTGGCAATCTAATAGTGGGCCATCTGCTGCCCGCAACGCGGGACTGAAGATGGCGAGGGGGAACGTTATCGCTTTTTTGGATGCGGACGATTTGTGGCCAAAAAATAAATTAGAAATTCAGCTGGCGTGCTTGGCTGCAAATCCATCGGTCGAAATTGTCGGGGGGTACATACAGCATATGCGGCTATCGGACAGCGCCGCAGACACACAATTATTGGTTGAATTTGCCGAACCTATTGTTTCTTTTAACTTGGGAGGCGCGATTTTTAGGAAGTCGGTGTTTGACAGAATAGGCTTGTTTGACGAGAAGCTGCGTTATAGTGAGGATGTTGACTGGTTTATGCGAGCTTGGGAGAAGGGGGTTTCAATGGTTGTGTTGAAGCAGGTGACGCTGTTTTATCGAAAACACCAGGACAGCATGACTTCTGGAAACAATATACACGAGAATAATTTCATTAAGGTACTCAAAAAATCTCTGGATCGCCGCCGGCAAAAAAGCAATGGTTCCGCCGCGCCTCTTCCTGGATTGTCCTATCTGGATGAAGCTAAGCTTTAGGAAAACCGCTGGGAGAAGCACTGTAACTCCTGGTCTGTTTAGAATGGCGTGTGTTAAGCTGGAAAAGCCGGCCTGCAAGCAGGGGTAAATCTATAAAGGACATATTGAAAAATGGAGAAACCGCTAGTCAGCGTTATTATGGCTGTAAAAAATGGGGAGCGCTTCTTGGCAGAAGCCATTGAAAGCGTTCTGTCCCAGACTTATGAACCGTATGAAATTATCGTGGTTGATGGCCAATCTACAGATAGCACGGAAAAGATTGCCAAATCTTACAAGCCGGTACGCTATATCCGTCAAACGGGTCAGGGTGTGGCGGACGCTTATAATGCCGGTATCGATGCTGCTCGCGGAGAGTTCGTGGCATTTCTCTCCCATGACGATCTGTGGGCACCCAATAAATTAAGTGTCCAGGTAGATTACCTGATCAGCCATCCGGAAATCCAATACACAGTTGCAAAAGCTAAGTTTTTTTTGGAGGAAGGATATTCGATACCGCCGGGTTTTAAACCTGAATTATTGGAAGGAGAACCCATTTGCCGGACTATGGAAACCTTGGTGGTGCGAAAGACTTTGTTTGAGGAGATTGGCAAGTTGAATCCTGAATTTAGTCCAGCGGATGATGTGGATTGGTTTGCTAGGGCCAAAGACCGAAAAATTCCGATGGCTGTGATTCCTGAAGTGCTGCTTTCCAAGCGGATACACGACGCGAATACTTCCCTGTCCGACCAGAAATTGAACAATCAACTTTTGCTAAGAATCTTAAAACAATCAATCGAGCGCCAGCGATCTCGGAGAGGTGAGAAAGAATGAGGATGGGAAATCAGCCCCTAGTGAGTGCTATCATACCCGTGCGCAATTGCGAGCGCTATTTGGCAGAAGCGCTGGACAGTGCGCTGGCGCAGACTTATCAGCCGGTGGAGATATTTGTTGTGGATGACGGTTCAGGGGATGGGAGTGGGGAGATTGCCAAACGCTATGTGCCGGCTGTGCGGTATATCTTTCAAACCAGTGCCGGTGCTGCAGCCGCCAGAAACCGGGCAATTCCACTAGCTAAGGGTGACTTTTTCGCTTTTCTGGATGCTGATGATGTCTGGCTTCCGGACAAACTTGCCCTGCAAATGGCAGCGTTTGATGCCGAACCAGACCTTGACATTGTTACCGGCCACGTGCGACAATTTATCAGTCCAGAGTTAGACGCAGAAGGGATGAAAGGCGTTTATTGCCCACCTGACCCAATGCCAGGTTATATCCCTAGTGCTATACTCGTCAAGCGCGAAGCCTTTTTTAGGGTTGGCTTGTTTGATGAAAATTATCCTGCCGAATATCAAATGGAATTTCTCAACTGGTGTGCGCGTGCTGTGGAGCTTGGTTTAAATATAAAGGTGCTTCCCGAGTTAGTCGCGCGGCGGCGCTTGCACCAAACAAACCAGGAGCGATCTCGCAACTCGATGCTGGGAATTGTGCGCATCCTGAAAGCTTCTCTCGACCGGCGGCGAGGTGCAAACCGGTAAAAACCGGGTTTCTTAGACGTAAAGAACCGACAATGAACTTACCAGCTTGGCTTTACTACAGTCAATTATACAAAGATTATTACCACTTGCTGTTCTGGAGCGTTGCGGCATCCCTGGGGCAATCTGCGGTTTTTTTCCCCATCGCCTTGCTGGTACGCCATGTATTTGATGTCGCAATACCCACCCACAACTTATCGCTTTTGGCGCTCACAGGAGTGGGGGTTCTTGCCCTGTACGCCGGCAACATGGCACTGGCGCTGTGGACGAGATACATTATCCTTAAAATCACTAAAATTGCCATCCACCGGCTGAGGGCTGAACTATTAAATAAGTTTTACGCTTTTTCGCGCTCCTACTACAGTCAAGCTGATACGAGCCAGTTGCACACTATCGCCGTTCAAGACACCCTGCGCCTGGACATAATGAGCAATGCGCTAGTTGCCCAAGTCATCCCGGCGCTGCTCATCTGTGCTGTTTTGAGCGCGGTGTTAATCGCAGTGAATTGGTTTTTGTTTCTAGTGCTGGCGCTCGTCGCGCCTCTGATTTATCTGTTGAGCAAAAGTCTTGGCAAAAAAGTCAAGCATTGGATAAAAGCTTATCACCGCACCTTTGAAACATTCAGCAAAGGGATGCTGTTTGTACTGCAAAATATGGAACTCACCCAAATCCAAGCGGCGGAGGAATTTGAAAGGGTGAGGCAAGGGAAAATGCTGAATGATGAGCGATTGACAAGCAGTGCGATGGCTTGGCTCTATACGGCTTACGGTCTGGCGCAAAGTTTTACCGTCGCTGCTGTAAGTGTCCTGCTTTTAATCGCTGGCGGCTGGGCGATATCCGCCGGCTACATCACCTTAGGGGAAATGGTATCCTTTTATGTAGCGGCAAACTTGATGAGAACTTATGCCGGCACAATCTTGCAAGCCATTCCCCAAATTATAGAAGGGAATGAATCCCTGACTGTTTTATACGAGCTGTTACAGGTGAGCGACACAAGACCTTATGCCGGCACTGAAAAAATTGGCTTTCAGGGGAAAATCACTCTCAGGAACGTGAGTTTTTCTTACAGCGACAGGAGGATACTGTCAAATGTCACGCTGTCAGTCAATCCGGGAGAGACTGTAGCGATTGTCGGGCGCAACGGTGCCGGAAAAAGCACGATTATTTATCTTATCTTAGGCTTTTACCGGCCACAAGAAGGAGAGCTGTGGGCAGATGACTGTCCCTTCAGCACGCTGGACATTGTGCATCTGCGCCGGCAAATAGGAGTCGTCATGCAAGATCCGACGATCTTTGCGGGTACAATTTGGGAAAATCTCACCTATGGTGCGCCAGATGGAAGTTATGATGTGTGTTGGGAAAGGGTGATTGAATCTGCTAAAATAGCAACAGCTGATGAATTTATCCACCTGCTCCCCGAAGGCTACGAAACCTGTGTGGGAGAAGGGGGAATGCTGCTATCCGGTGGACAGCGCCAGCGGATTGCCATCGCCCGCGCTCTTGTGCGCCAACCCAAGCTCCTCATCCTCGATGAGCCAACCAATCATCTGGACGAGGCGGCTGTGAGCCAGCTGATAAAAAATCTCAAAGGCATGGCGGAAGCGCCGGCTATCCTGATCATAAGTCATAACAGGGATATTGTGCGGGAAGCCAAATATGTGTATACTGTAAAAGATGGATGTCTGCTGGAAACCGTTTGGGGATGAAAGGCAGAGAGGATTTATCCCCCGGAAGTGGGACAGGCGTCTTGCCTGTCCAAATCCAGGCGTAGGACAGGCGTCTCGCCTGTCCAGACGTAGGACAGGCGTCGCGCTTACGCGCCGCTACGCTAACGCCTGTCCCAAAATAGAACAAAGAAAGGAGGTACAATGGAAGAGTGGCAAATGAATACAAAGGAAAATCTGGGCGGCTACAAGCCGACTCACCAGCAAGGATTGCTATTGCGAGCTGCGCTTTTGCAAGGGGAAGACGCCCTCGCAGCTTGGGAGGAATGGAAAGCCGGTGTTGATATTCAACGCCTCGATGCCGGTTCCTATCGGTTACTGCCTTTATTGTATCGCAATTTGTCGCTTCATGAGGTAAATGACCCCCTGATGGCAACATTTAAGGGAGTCTACCGGAACACCTGGTGCAAAAACCAACTCTTATTTAATAAAGTCTCAGATGTGCTGCGGGCTTTTCACGAGGCGGGGATTCAAACCATGCTCCTGAAAGGTGCGGCTTTGACCATAAACTATTACCGAGATTATGGCCTCCGCCCCATGAGTGATTTTGACATTCTCGTGCCCACGGCAGACGCTTTAGCCGCCATGAAGCTGTTGAGGGAATTGGGGTGGGAAGCTGATGCAGAGCCCCCGGAAAGATATATAGATATACTGCACGCAATGCCTTTTAAAAAGGATCTATCTGGCGGGGGAATAGACTTACACTGGCATGTATTGCACCAGTGCCTTCAAGAGAATGCTGACGAGGATTTCTGGAAGGGCGCGATTTCTGCAAAATTAGATGATTTGTCAGCCCATGTCTTAAACCCAACCGACCAGTTATTTCACGTCTGCGTGCATGGATGGCTTGGGGATATATTTCCGACAATTCGCTGGGTGGCTGACGCGATGACGGTGATTAACTCATCCCCAGATGCAATTGATTGGCACCGGCTAGTCGCACAGGCTGAAAAAAGACAATTGGTTTTGCGGTTAAAAGACACACTGCCGATATTGCGCGACCTTTTGGACGCCCCAGTGCCCCTATCGATTATACAAGATATCGAAAAGCTACCCATTGCAGCAATTGAGCGGCTCGAATATAACAGTTCACCAGGCAGACTGATGCGAGGATTTGGGAGTTTGCCAATGATATATACTTCTTATCTGAGGCGGAGTATGAACGATGGCAGGTTCAACCTTTTAGGTTTGGCAAGGTACTTGCAATATTACTTGGGGTTGGAACACTTATGGCAGCTTCCCTTTGATGTGATTAAGCGGGGTATAAGAAGGATTTGGATTGACTTTTTTGGAGGAAAGCTTGCGCCAATTCCAACCAAACGGACATTTCGCCAGGAGCGCGAAGCCAGTAAAACTCCAGTTTAGTTGCAGTGGCGCATTCTCCGCACAATCGCAATTACGGCATTTCAATGAATAAATACTAGCAAAATTAAATGCCTAACAGCCGGCAGCCAGGGTGGATCTGTCTGCCGGCTTGGCAAACGCTCCCTGTGTGGGTTAAGCTGTTAGGCTAATAATGCTGTCTGTCTGTCTAAAGGAGGCTTTGCCTCCTGGACGGCGTTCCCAGGCAGAGCCTGGGAACGAGGGAAAAGCTACCTGTGTGTGTTACAATTCTTTACCGAATACGCCATTGCTTACACAGACCCAGCCATTCTTATGTCTGACACCTTAACAAAACTGGCCTATCAGACTTTTCAACAGGGCAAAAGTTACTTCGGTCTGGCTCACAAAGCCTTAAGTTCAAACTTGCGGAACTTCTTGTATCCTGCTAGCACTTCTCAGACTAAACCTGTGGGCTCGGATCTGATAGAACTCCTGCAAAAAAGGAGCGCTCAGCTCCTGGAAACAGACTGGCTGGATGCCGAGCGGGGCGTCTATCCCACCAGCTTGCTCTTTGACAGCCCTTGGGAAGACTTCTTTCGCTACTATCCCGTGGTTTGGCTGGATATGCCGCCAATCTGGGAGCGGATACAGCAGAAGAAATATCAGCAATTTTCGCCAGAGATTGAAACGGAAGGCTATCCCAACTACTACCTGCAAAACTTCCACCACCAGACAAATGGCTACTTGAGCGACATGTCAGCCAATCTCTATGACTTGCAGGTGGAGCTTCTCTTTAGTGGCACAGCCGATCCCATGCGCCGGCGAATCCTGGCTCCCCTAAAGCAAGGGCTGAATGTTTTTAGCTCAACTCCCGCTCACCAAATCCGGGTTCTAGATATAGCTTGCGGAACCGGGCGCACCCTGAAATTAATCCGGGCGGCTCTGCCGAAAGCATCCCTGTTTGGAACGGACTTGTCACCGGCTTACTTGCGCAAAGCCAATCAGCAGCTGTCGGAAAATCCAGGAGAATTGCCGCAACTCCTACAGGCTAATGCAGAGGAGCTGCCCTATCAAGATAGCTACTTCCACGCAGTCACGAGCGTTTTTCTCTTCCACGAACTTCCGCCGGCGGCTCGCCAGCGGGCGATCGAGCAGTGCTTCCGAATCACTCAGCCAAGAGGAGTCTTTATTATCTGTGACTCCATTCAGATGAGCGATTCTCCGGAATTCATGCCAATGATGGAAAACTTCCCAGCTGTGTACCACGAACCCTACTACAAGCATTATATCACTGATGACCTGACAGAACGTTTGGAAAAAGCCGGCTTCACGAACATTTCAACTGAAGTCCACTTTATGAGCAAGTATTGGGTCGCTCACAAGCCGGCCTAATCCAAATTTGGGATTGGGGATTTGGGATTTGGGATTTGGGATTTGGGATTTGAAGAATGGAGGGGATGCAGTCGAGCAAAAATTAAATCTCTATAAAGTTGGGAGAAGGAGTGAGGGAAATTGGGAATTGGGTTTTACTCCTGATCGTTCACCCCCCTCACTCCTCAAAATCAAAAGAGTGAGTGCCAGACTTGAGTAAAAATCGCCACACCGGCAGGCGGTGGGGAATCGGGCGCGGAACAGCTAGAATGATTCCAGAAGCCATAACCCCTAAGCCCAGCCCCGAAGCTCTCACAAATAAAAATCGTAGAAGTGGCGCACAAAGGGGCCTAGAGGCGATACTGTTGGTTTAGGCACCACCCAACACGAGGATCTAGAGATTAGTATGATTACCAGCGATCCGAATCCGCAAACGGTTTCTACTGAAAGCCGGTCAAGAGCAGATATAATCACCAGCGAGCTAATCGAGGACGCAACAGCAGTCAACCTTCTAGAAGAGATTGAAACGGTCATTGCCAGTATGGCGGCAGACCAAAAGGTGATGGTGGGCCAGAGCGAAGAAGGCCATTTTTGGAAATTTAAGTATGGCAGCGTTGAGGTGTTTGTCCAGCTCACCGGCACCAGCAATGAGGATACCCTGACGGTTTGGTCGTTTGTGCTGCAGCTGCCGGCAAAGAACGAACCGCAGTTAACCCGCAAACTGCTGGAGATGAACGCCACCTCAACATTTGAGTCCCATTTCGCTATTGTTGAGGAAAAGGTGGCGGTGATATCAAGCCGCACAGTTCTGGATATTTCTCCGGCAGAAATCTCCAGAACCATTACCGTTGTGGCCACTATCGCGGACGAGAACGACGAAGCCCTGCAAGCTGAATTTGGGCAATAAACAGCGCCCAATGCCCAATGCCCAATGCCCAATGCCCAATGCCCTATGCCCAGTTCCCAAAATTGGCGTTTAATTCCCTTGCTGCAAGCGCCCGGCGATATGCAAATGGCTCTCGACCTGTGGTTGCTAGAGCAGCACCGGCAGGGGTTGCACCCGCCGGCACTGCGGTTTTACACTTGGTCGCCACCGGCCATTTCCCTGGGCTACCACCAGCGCCGGTGGCCAGAATTCTGGCAGCAGCTGACGTGGCAAGGAGTGCCGGTGGATCTGGTGCGGCGTCCTAGCGGCGGGCGGGCTGTCCTGCACCAAGGGGATTTAACGTATGCGGTGGTTACTTCCGGATTTGCCGGCAGCCGCCTCCAAGCCTATCAAGAGATTTGCCAATTCTTGATAGCAGGCTTTAGCTCCTTAGGCGTCGAATTAAACTACGGTGAAATGGGGCGAGGTTACATCCACAACCCCAGCTGTTTCGGCACAGCAACCGGCGCTGATTTAATTATGCCCAGCGGCGCTAAGCTGGCAGGCAGCGCCCAGTTGCGGCGAGGACCGGCAATTTTGCAGCACGGCTCCATGCCGCTGCTGCAAGATAGCCAGCTATTCCAGCGAGTGTTTGGCACAGCGCCCGTGCCGGTGGAGCTACCCCTATCCCAGCACGGAGACGCCCTAATTCAAACCGTCACCGATGCTTTAATTGCCGGTTTCAAAAACAGCTTCGGCGTCGCACTGGAGGAGCAACCGCTGTCAGACGCCGAGTGGCGGGCAATTCTAGATTTCAGGTGTTGAAATCTCAGAAACCGGGTTTCTTTTGGTTTTTCCTGGGAAAGAAATCCGGTTTCTTAACTCCGGTTTCTTCACCGCCGCACTCTAGGGACTCTGGGGACTTAAGGCGTCAGCAGTGGCTTTAGCGATTGCCGGCAGCTGCAAACCGGGAGGGTAAGTGCCCTCAGACTTAATGCGCTTAATCTCCGCCTCAGGAATCCGCAGCTGCAGCTTTTGGCACAGGGCGCGCACAATGTCGCCCCTGTCGGCGACACCGGCAACGGCACCGGCTCGGGAGAGGACAGTAATCCGGGGCAATTTGTGAATTTCCAGCTGGTTAATCACTTCAACCAGGGGCGTATTTTCTTCAACAGTAATGATGTCGCTCAGGGGCCGGACAATGCTGTGCAGCGTCTGAGATTCCCAGAGACTGCGCTCTGCGAATCTCATGTCATCCGGGACAACCATGCCGCGATAGCGACCCTCGGAAGCGGCGTAGAAGGGTCTTTCTGGCCCGGGCAACTCTGCCAGCAGGTACTGGTCGGCAAACTGGCGCAGGGTCATGCCGGCATCTACCACCCGAAACTCGCGGCTCATGGCATCAGAGGCGCTCAGCTGCACCAGGGCTTCTTGCAGATCGGTGAGCCGGTCGTAGGCGCTGGCATTGCGGGTGACAAACCAGCCCAGCATGGCAATCCAGATGCCCGCCACACCGCTCTCACCTGCGAGCAACACGACGGCGATTCCGAAGCTGACGGCGATCGCTCCCAGAGTTTGCCCCGCCTTCGCCGCCCAGCGGACGCCGGCAAACCGGTCGCCGGTCAGCTTCCACACGGCGGCTTTGACAATCTGCCCCCCATCCAGGGGCAGCCCGGGAATCATGTTGAACAGTCCCAGCACCAGGTTGATTCTGGCCAGATCCGCTGCCAGGACTGTCACCGGCTCCGGCGCGGGCAGCACCAGCCCCAGCAAGCTCAGCAAGCCGAACAGGACGAAACTGACCGCAGGGCCGGCGATGGCCACTTGAAACGCTTGGCCCGGTGTCTTGGATTCTTGGTCAATGGCAGCCACCCCGCCAAACATAAATAGGGTGATAGAATTGACTTTGATCCCCTGAGATCGCGCCACCAAACTGTGACCCAGTTCGTGGAGCAGCACCGAGCCAAACAGCAGCAGGGCCATTCCCAACCCAGCGCTCCAAGCAACTGCCGGCCCCCATTTGGCGTAGTCGAACTGGTTCACCAGGGTGACTGCCGCTAAGATAATGAACCAAGAAGAATCTATATAAAGGGGGATGCCAAACAGAGAGCCAATTCGCCAACTTGTCTGCATAAAATTTTCCTTGATTATCGCAGCTATTTATCGGCGCAAGCGGTGCAGAAGCGAAATTTCGCTCCCCCACACTCTTTAATTCTACTCATTTTTCCAGTGGCTGATGGGGGCGGGGAGGCCGGAAGAGCCGGCGAGCGCCTCTCGACCTGACGCCAGCCGATCAGGGAACCGACGCAGGCACGCACGGGCGCGGTTCGGGCGGCAACCCCAGACAAACCCAGCCCTAGCAAGGTTCAATGGCCCTTCTGGATTTTAGATTTTAGATTTTGGATTTTGGATTTTAGATTGCCAATTTGGCAACAGCATCTATAAAAAGGAATGGAAGAATCCTTTCTTAATTTTTAATTTTTAATTTTTAATTGATAAGCCGGCCTGCTAATGGTTAATGGTTAATGGCATTATTTTATTGCCAATTAACAATTAACCATTAGAAATTAGCGCTGCCCAAATCCTACAGGACGCCGGCGTTGCTCAGCCCCAAGATGAAACCGGCACCGAGCACGTGGCCAAAGCTGGTGGTGGCCAGCAATTCAGGCCAGCCAAAGCCGGCAAACAGTCCGGGCAAGGGAAGGGGCAAAGACGGGCCAGCGCCGCGATTCTTGATAGCATAGTAGCCGATGGCGATGGCAAAAAGATTGGAAAGAATCATCACCAGACCCACACTCGGAGACCAGGTGGGTGTGGCGGGCACTGTGGATGCCAAGAGTAACGTAGAGTAAATCATGCTTCTATCCCCTGCATTCGTAAAGGTGTACAAGTTAGACAAAGTATAAAGTTTTGCTCGATAAACCCTAAATTTTGTATAAAATCTTTACATAAAGGTAAATTTTTGCTACAAATCTACACAATTCACCGGGACTGAGGGGCGCTGATGCGGGTCAAAATTTGCGGAATTACCAAACCAGAGCAGGGTGAGGCCATTGCCGATCTGGGGGCAACAGCTTTAGGGTTTATCTGCGTGCCGGCTTCCCCCCGCTACGTGACGCCGGCGGCGATTCGGGCGGTGGTGGAGCGCCTGCCGGTGCCGGTGGACCGAATTGGGGTGTTTGCCAATAGCACAAAAGAAGAAATTTGTCAAGTGGTGGCGGGTGCCGGACTGACCGGCGTGCAGCTGCACGGCGACGAGCCGGCGGAATTTTGCGGGGAGTTGCGCCAGGCGCTTGCCGGTGTGGAGATCCTCAAAGCGGTGAGAGTGCGGACGCCCTTGGCTTTAACTGCGGCTGCCGGTTACGCCGGGCCAGCCCATACCCTGCTGCTGGACGCTTACCATCCCGAGCAGTTGGGGGGCACCGGCAAAACCCTGGACTGGTCAACGCTGCGGCAGTTTCGCCCCACCTGCCCCTGGCTGCTTGCCGGTGGGCTGACGCCAGAGAATGTGCTGGAGGCGCTCAGTCAAGTGAGCCCCGACGGGATTGATTTGTCCAGCGGTGTGGAGCGCGCGCCGGGGGACAAGGATTTGGGGAAGGTGGCTAGGTTGTTTGAGCGGCTGGGCTCGCTGGGGTCGTGATTGGGTTTTTGAACCGCCATAGACGCGCCAGCGGCTTCCCGCAGGGTAGACGCCGAGGACGCCAAGGAAGAAGAGGGGGGAGAAATACTTATTGCTGTTGGTTGGGTGTGATTTCTTGCAGTTGGAAAACTTTCCGCCACTCGTGCACGGCAAAGGGTGGGACGAGGAGTTCGACTGGGCGGCTGTTTTTTAGGGGTAGCGACAGCCGCAGGGGGGTGTCTGAATCCAACTGGGCCATGACTTCCAGGAAGTCGTACTCTCCAACGTTGGCGGGGAGGGATGAGTCAGCCCAGACATTGGGGGCTGCCCACACTTGGCCGGTGCCGGTGGCTATCCGCAAGGGTGCGGGGTGAGCTAATTCGCCTATGCCGGGAAATCCCACCAGGCGCAGGCGCACGGAGTCTAGTTGAGCCGATTTGAGTCGCTTGTAGAGTACGGTTTGCCACGCTCTGTCTGTGGCATCGCGCAGGGTTTGTAGCGAGCGATACATCACTTGTGTGGGGGATTCGGGGTAAGTGTGGACAGAAGCAAATGCCGGTGGTGAATTGCCGGCGGTCAGGGAGAGGCACAGGGCGAGCAACGCAATAAGCCGGTGCCACGGTTTGAGACGGCTGATATTTTTCATAATTGTTAATACTCGGGAGGCTGCTGCCTCTCACTCTTGGTTTTCGGGCAATCGGTCTGGTCCGCCGACCGATTCAGTTACAAGATTACAAATATCTGGCGGCATTTGTCAGCCAGACATGAACCAATAGCAGCACTTTTTTGGGAGACAAATGTGTAAAATAAGTAGGCGATCTGAAAACCCCACCCCCCCTCCCACTCCCAGAGGGACAGGCGAGACGCCTGTCCTGTGCCCCCTCCCCGTTAACCGGGAGGGGGGATAGATGAGATATATTGACTCCCCTCCCCGCCGGCGCGGAGTTGCAGGGGGTGGGGCTGAACAGTTTACGCTTAATTTTATCCGCAAAATTACCCACTGGCAATCGCTTTTACTCGCACTCGATGCTGAACATTCCTAAAATTCTGGCTGATGAGCTATCTCTGAAGCCCTCTCAAGTTCAAAATGCGCTCGAACTTTTCGCCGAGGGGGCGACAATTCCTTTTATCGCTCGCTACCGCAAAGAGCGCACCGGCTCTCTGGACGAAATCCAGCTTCGCAATCTCTCTGAGCGACACAGGTATCTGGTGGAGCTTGAGGAGCGCAAGGCGGCAATTCTGGAGGCGATCGCCTCGCAAGGGAAGCTCACGGATGAGCTGAAAGACAAAATCGAATCCTGCCTGCAAAAAACGGAACTCGAAGATATCTACCTCCCTTATAAACCGAAACGGCGCACCCGCGCAACGGCGGCTCGCGAAAAAGGCTTAGAACCGCTGGCGGAGTTTGTCAAGTCGCTGAATAGTCCCAGCGCCAAACCGGCATCTCTGGAAGAGGAAGCCGCGAAATATGTCTCGGAGGAGAAAGGGGTCCTGACGGTAGGGGACGCTCTGAAAGGCGCTTCTGATATTTTAGCGGAAGAAGTCTCGGAAAAGGCAGAGTTGCGGGCTTACCTGCGAGACTACTTGATGCAATCGGGGAGTTTCGTTTCGCGGATAAAAGATGAGTGTCCCGAGGGCAGCACAAAGTTCGAGATGTACCGCAACTTTCAGGTTAAGGTGAGAGATGTTGCGCCGCACAATATGCTGGCGCTGCTGCGGGGTGAGGCTGAGGGAGTGCTGGCCTTGGAGCTTGACTTTGACGAGTCGGCTGTGCTATCTTATTTGCAGGCGCAGGAGATTAAGACGAAGGTGCCGGCGGTGCGGGAGTTTTACCAGCAGATGCTGGAGGACGCCTTCAGCCGGCTGATGAAAACCTCCCTGACGACTGAAGTGCGATCCGACAGGAAAGCCGGTGCGGATGTGGAGTCAATTAAGACCTTTGAGGAGAATCTGCGCGAGCTGCTGCTGTCGGCTCCCGCCGGCATGAAACCGACGTTGGGAATCGACCCGGGATTTCGCACCGGCTGCAAGGTTGCTGTTCTCGACGAAACGGGGAAATTTTTGGAATACCAGACGGTTTTCCCCCACCAAAGTGCGGCGCAGCGAACTCAGGCTGCCGGCACTGTTAAGAGTCTGGTTGAGAAGTACAGGATTGAGCTGATTGCGATTGGGAACGGTACGGCTTCCCGCGAGACGGATGAGTTTATTTCTGAGGTGCTGGCGGCGCTGGACCGCAAGCCGGTGAAAGTGATAGTGAATGAGTCGGGCGCGTCGATTTATTCCGCTTCGGATGTGGCGCGAGACGAGTTTCCGGAACTGGACCTGACTGTGCGGGGCGCGATCAGCATCGGACGCCGGTTGCAAGACCCACTGGCGGAGCTGGTTAAGATTGACCCGAAGTCGATTGGGGTGGGACAGTACCAGCACGACGTTGACCAAAAATTGCTCAAGAAAAAGCTAGACGAGACGGTTGAAAGCTGCGTGAACTATGTGGGCGTGAATCTGAACACCGCCTCGAAGGAACTTTTGACCTTTGTGTCTGGGATTAGCCCAACTGTTGCCAAAAATATTGTCGCCTATCGCAACGAGCGCGGCGCTTTCAAAAATCGCCGGGAGCTGCTCAAGGTGTCCAAGCTGGGACCGAAAACATTTGAGCAGGCGGCGGGCTTTTTGAGGATTCGCGGCGGAGACAATCCGCTGGACAATACGGCGGTGCACCCGGAGAGCTATTCTGTGGTGGAGGCGATTGCTAAGGATGCCGGTGTGGCGCTGGATAAGATAGCGCAGGCGGCTGAGCGGCTCAAGTCGGTCAATCTGAAGAAATATGTCAGCGATACTGTCGGTTTGCCCACACTTCGCGATATAATGGGCGAACTGGAAAAGCCGGGAAGGGACCCGCGCGCTCAGTTCAAGTATGCCACCTTCAAAGAAGGCGTTAAGGAAATTAAAGACTTAACGGTTGGCATGGAGCTGGAGGGAATTGTTACGAATGTGGCGAATTTTGGCGCGTTCGTGGATATAGGAGTGCACCAGGACGGTTTGGTGCATATTTCGCAGCTGGCTGACCGCTTTGTTGACGACCCCAAGAAGGTGGTGAAAGTGGGGCAGGTTGTGAAGGTGCGGGTGCTGGAAGTGAATGAGAAATTGAAGCGGATTGGCTTGTCGATGCGGTCGCCAGATAAGGGGAATACCGGGCGTGCCGGCTCTCGCCGGTGATATTGAAAAGGGAGAAACCGGGTTTCTTTGAACTCTGGGTTGAAAATAGGACAGGCGGGACGCCTGTCCTACGCCTTTTTTTTACATGCGCGGCTTCCCCTCGGTGTGAGGTGGGTGACGCGCAGCGTCACGCACCCTACTTCTGGAAGATCAGAATATGCTGCTGGGGTAAGGAACTGTTGGTTTCCACCCAAGACAGCCCCACCGCCGCCATTTCTTGGCGCACTTGCTTCTGGGTCATTTTGTGGAGCGCTTTGATGGGGATGAAAGGATTCTCGCCCCGGTACTCCACGAGAACCGCACGCCCGCCCGGTTTGAGAGCTCGCACCACTCCTTCCACCATCTCTTTTGGACACTCAAACTCGTGGTAGGCATCCACCATGAGCGCTAAGTCAACGCTTGATTCTGGAAGGTTGGGGGAAGTCAGGCGGCCTAAAACCGGCTCGACGCTGGCAATCTTTTTTTCGGTTTTGAAGAATTCAATAATGTCGAGCATCTCCGGCTGAATGTCCACTGCGAGGACTTTTCCTTGTGGCACTAGGGGGGCGATGCGAAAACTGAAATAGCCGGTGCCGGCTCCAATATCCGCCACAACATCGGTTGGCTTGAGATTCAGGGCGCTCACCACTTTAGAAGGCTGCTCCTCACTCTCGCGAGACGCTCGCTCCAGCCAGCCGGCTCCCTGATGTCCCATCACTTGAGCGATTTCTCGCTTCATGTAGAATTTGCCAATTCCGTCTGGACTGTGAAATGGCCGGTACTGGTAAATTTCTGCCGGTTCACTTCTTGCAAAAGCGAGTGGCGTTCCACCGGCAATCAGCCACCCGCACAGGATAGCCAAGAGAGTGGCTGTCAGACGTAACCAATAGGATTTCATGGGATTTTTTGCCTTCACTGGCACTCCACGTTTGATGGGGTTCGGAAAAAGCTGCTCCGCGAGACAAATACCTGACGGCTGCGATCGGGCGAGACAGCACGGGGTTTAGAGGTCATTTATAGCGAAGAAACCCGGTTTCTTAAAGAAACCGGGTTTCTCAGTACCTCAGTCACGAGAAACCGGCTTTCTGGAAGAACCCCGGTTTCTATACCGGTTTCTGGCCCCACTCGGCCTAAACAATGACTTTATAATAAACACCCTCTTGAGAATTTTAACCGGCACCGCCTCCCATTTCCCCATTTCCCCATTTCCTCGCCCCTCTTCCTTTGGGAATAGGTAAAAGATTCCGCACCAGAGCGCTCGAAATTGCCACCGGCGAGCTGCGGAATCGCACCTGTGGCGCAATTTTGCCAGAATCTGGCGAAATTTAACCCAAGTTCTGGCAGCGCGATACCGCCCCCGCACCGTCTGGGGCGATTTGTTGCCATTTTGCCCCGAGTTTTTGTATCCACTAAGACATAGCCGCTTAATATAAAATCCATGCTTCCGATAGAAACACTCTCGTTCGCCGGGTAGAAGTATATCAAGAACAGATTGAGTACAGTAAGAGACAGTGACAGAAAAATAAGGAATGGAAAACAGCCTTGGAAGTTCCCATCCAGTCAGACAGCAGGGATTCTCCTGCTAAGCGTGCGGCGCGACCAGAAGTGCGAGCGTTCATTGCGAGCGCTCTTTGTGAGAGCCTGATTTTTAAGCCTCTCAGCTAGCTCGGCGCGAGGCTAAATTTGGCGGATTTTGAATAAAGCTGCTTCCGAATACTCACTCAACAAAGAAGGAAGATTTGAAATAGCCTATGTCCCCACAAGAAGCTCAAATAAAAAATGGCAATGGCAGCAATGGCGCGTCCCAGAAGCAGCACCCGACTTCGCAAGCGCCGCGCTCGACTTGGCAGCCGTCGAGCAGTGACTTCAAAGTCATGCCGGCTCTGACCGATACGCCCGATCTTGTTTGCCTGTCTCATTTGCGGTGGAATTTCGTCTATCAAAGACCGCAACATCTTCTCAGCCGGTGTGCCAAAGGACGGCGGGTGTTTTTCATCGAGGAGCCGATTTTTATCCCCGAAGCTGCAGCGCGACTGGATGTCAGTTTCCACGCGAGTGGGGTTTGGGTTGCAGTTCCGCACCTGAAAGAAGGGATGAGTTACGAAGCAGTGGAAGCCGCCATCCAAGAGCTGCTCGACAATTTCTTCGCCCAGATGTCGATTCGCAAGTACATTTTGTGGTACTACACGCCAATGGCGCTGGGCTTTACGCGCCACCTGCAGCCGGTGGCTGTCGTGTACGACTGTATGGACGAGCTTTCTGCGTTCAAAGGCGCTCCACCCCTCCTCAAAGAGTGGGAAGCGGAACTGTTCAAACGAGCCGATTTAGTGTTCACCGGCGGGCAGAGCCTTTACGAAGCCAAGCGCAGCCAGCACCCCAACGCCTACGCCTTTCCCAGCAGCGTAGATGTAGCGCACTTCGGTTTAGCGAGAACCATTAAAAAAGACCCAGCCGATCAGGCAAACATCCCCCACCCGCGCCTGGGATTCTTTGGGGTTATTGACGAGCGGATGGATATCGAATTGCTCGCCGGCATTGCAGAAGCGCGACCCGACTGGCATTTTGTGATGATTGGGCCGGTGGTCAAAATAGACCCCGCCACGTTGCCGCAGTGCGACAACATTCACTACCTCGGCGGTAAAGACTATAAAGAGCTGCCGAACTATCTAGCCGGCTGGGATGTGGCGATGCTGACTTTCGCGCGCAACGAGTCAACTCGCTTCATCAGCCCCACAAAAACCCCCGAATACCTGGCTGCCGGCAAGCCGGTTGTCTCCACCTCAATTCGCGACGTTGTTCGCCCCTACGGCCAAGAAAAATTAGTCCGCATTGCCGACACTCCTGCCGAGTTCGTTGCCGCCGCTGAAGCCGCCATAAAAGAAGACACCAAAGAGTCAGGATGGCTGGCAAAAGTTGATGCTTTCCTCGAACAGACCTCTTGGGAGCGCACTTGGTCGTCAATGCTCCAGCTGATCGACTCAGCAATTGCTGCCAAATCCCCAGCAGCCGGCGGCAAAACCGGCGAGTTTACAGGTATCCAGCCGCCCCCCAACATTCTAACCCGAGACTGCTTGTTCGATTTCCTGATTGTGGGAGCCGGCTTTTCTGGGAGCGTGATTGCAGAGCGACTCGCCAGCCAGTCTGGCAAAAAAGTGCTGGTCGTTGACCGGCGCAACCATATCGGCGGCAATGCTTACGATTGCTACGACAATGCCGGCATTCTCACCCACAAATACGGCCCGCATATCTTCCACACCAACTCCCGGGAAGTCTTCGAGTACCTCTCACAATTTACCGAATGGCGCTCTTACCAGCACCGCGTCCTCGCCAGTGTGGACGGCCAGCTCGTGCCCATTCCTATCAACCTCGACACGATCAACAAGCTGTATGGACTGAATCTCAACTCCTTCCAAGTTGAGGAGTTCTTCGCCAAAGTGGCAGAGCCAAAAGAGTACATCCGCAACTCAGAAGATGTGGTAGTCAGCAAAGTCGGTCGGGAACTGTACGAGAAGTTTTTCCGCAACTACACCCGCAAACAGTGGGGGCTAGATCCATCGGAACTCGACAAGTCAGTTATCGCGCGCATCCCAACCCGCACCAACCGCGACAGCCGGTATTTCACCGACACCTACCAGGCGATGCCGCTTTTCGGCTACACCCGGATGTTCGAGCGCATGCTGGCGCACCCGAACATCAAAATTATGCTCAACACCGATTACCGGGAAGTGGTGAGAGCGATTCCGTGCCGCGAGACTATTTACACCGGCCCCATCGATGAATACTTCGACTGTCGCTATGGCAAGCTGCCCTACCGGTCCCTGGAGTTCAAGCACGAAACCCACCACATGCCGGTGTACCAGCTCGCGCCCGTAGTCAACTATCCCAACGAATATTTGTACACCCGCATCACGGAGTTCAAATATCTCACCGGACAGGAGCATCCCAAAACCAGCATCGTCTACGAATTCCCTCGCAGTGAGGGCGACCCGTACTACCCCGTGCCGCGTCCGGAAAACAGCGAAATTTACAAGAAATACAAGGCGCTTGCGGATGCGACTGCTGGGGTGTATTTCGTGGGCCGGCTGGCGACCTACAAGTATTACAACATGGATCAGGTCGTGGCTCAGGCTCTCACCGTCTACAGCCAAATCGGCAGCAAACAGCGATTGGAAACCGCAGTCGCCGCCCGCTAATCTAAAAGCAGGAAAAATGAGAGTTCAATGTTCTCGTAATGGTTTCTAATTCGCTCCCAGCTCGGGGATGGGCGAGTCGCCCATTCCCCGCTGGTGGCTGACTTATAGCGTTTCTCGTATTAGTGAGGTACTGAGAAACCCGGTGAGCGTAGGGGCGGTGCCCCCGTGCCAAAGCGTGTCAACTTAAGCTCCTGGCGATTGAAATCGCGGCTATACAAACGAAGTCCGCCTTCGCGGACTTAAGAGAAGAGCGGGACTAGAGCGGGACTTTTCAAACCCGCGCAGGCGGGTTTTGTCTGTATAGCTGCGGTTTCAACCGCCGGGAGACTACGGGACACAGCTTAAGTTGACACCAATGTGCCACCCACGGAGACCGCCCCTACCGGGTTTCTGGGCCCTAGTTCATCCAACTGAGAACCGCTATATTTGGCGGAAACTCGCACTTCAGCCTCCTGACCGGAAAATTTTATGCTTCTCCAACAGCAAGACGAGCGCAACGGGCAGTCCAAGCCAAAAAGGGCTGCCGAAATTTACGAGGTAATTTGCAACCAAATTAGCAGTGAGAATGACTTGCTGAACCAAAGAGTAAATTGGCTTGTCATCTCCCAGTCTTTTCTGTTTAGCGCTTATGCCAGCCTGCTCAACGCACCGAAAGAAGCAAAAGATGCAGTTGTGGACAGCACGACTGACGGCTATCCTCCGATTCAAGAGAAGTTGCTTGCAAGGAAGCTGGGGGGGCTGCCTCCCACTGTTGTGCCGTTACTTTTCATTGAAGCCTGGGTTGTAATTTTGATTTTTCAGTTTTTGCGATCAGGTTGTGGCTAATAATTAAAATATAAATATATGCAAAAAAAATGCAATCGCACAAGCGGGTCAGGAGCTTTCGGAACAGGGTAGTCTGGAAGTGAAGGCGAACGGTGATTCGCCCTGACTGGGATTTTTGCCTTTTATTTAGGCAGATTTGCCAAATCGTTACGCAGCCAAAAACAAAAGTTAGCAAAACTTATCATTCTGATTCAAGTAATACAAAACGCTTTAAGGAGGGCGCTAGGATGAGTTTAGAGCCAGTTAATCTCCCGCCTCTGGAGGTGTGGGCCGGCGTAGAGTGTACGGTGAACCGCGTTGGCGACGAATATTTCGACCAGCTGGAGCGAAACGGGCACGCGGCGCGTTTGGATGACCTCGACCGGTTCGCCGAACTGGGCGTCCGCGCCCTGCGCTACCCGGTGCTGTGGGAGCGCATTGCGCCCGAGGGGCTGGAGAGCGCTGACTGGTCGTGGGCGGACGAGCGCCTGCTGCGCTTGCGCCAGCTGGGCATTCGCCCGATCCTGGGGCTGCTTCACCACGGCAGCGGCCCGCGCTATACTAGCCTCACCGATCCAGCCTTCCCCCAAAAATTCACCCAGTTCGCCCGGGCGGTTGCGGAGCGCTATCCTTGGGTTACAGATTACACCCCGATCAATGAACCGCTGACCACGGCGCGATTCAGCGGGCTGTACGGTCACTGGTACCCCCACGGGCGCGAAGGGCGAACCTTTGCCCGGGCGCTGCTGGCGCAGTGCCGCGCCACTGTGCTGGCGGTGCGGGCCATCCGCAAGGTCAATCCCGCCGCAAGGCTGGTGCAGACTGAGGACTTGGGCAAAACCCACAGCACGCCCCCCCTCGCCTATCAGGCAGAGTTTGAGAACGAGCGCCGCTGGCTGAGTTTTGACCTGCTGTGCGGTCGCCTCAAGCCCGACAGCCCAATGTGGGCTTACCTGCGCTCCAGGGATGTGAGTGAGGCTGAACTCAACTGGTTTCTGGAGAACCCTTGCCCGCCTGACTTGCTCGGGCTCAACCACTACCTGACGAGCGAGCGCTTTCTGGATGAGCGCTTGGAGCGCTACCCCATTTGGTCGCACGGGGGAAATGGCCAGCACAGCTACGCCGACGTGGAAGCGGTGCGCGTCATGGCCGAGGGGCCCGCCGGCCCCCTCGCGCTGATCCCAGAGGCGTGGGAGCGCTACAAGCTGCCGGTGGCGGTGACAGAAGTCCACGCCGGCTGCACCCGCGAGGAGCAGATGCGCTGGCTGAAAGAAATTTGGGACACCGCACAGAGTCTGCGCCGCCAGGGTGCGGACGTGCGTGCTGTCACCGCTTGGGCGCTCCTCGGCTCCTACGACTGGAACACTCTGCTGACTCGCGCCGCAGGGCACTACGAGTCCGGCGTCTTTGACGTGCGCGGAGCTCGCCCCCGCCCCACCGCCCTGGCCAAAATGCTGCGCGACCTGTCGGCGGGGCGAGATCCCAACCACCCCCTTCTCGCCGCGCCCGGGTGGTGGCACCGGCCCGACCGGCTGTTCGATTTTGTGCAATCAAAATGTTCGGAAACCGGCTCGCCGCCTGAACATCCAAACTCCAAAATCCCAAATCCAAAACCGGTTCGCCCCCTGGCGATTGCCGGTGCGGCAGGCACCCTTGGCAGCGCTTTTGCCAGAATGTGCGACAGGCGGGGCATTCCTTACCGCCTGCTGGCGCGCCAAGAGATGGATATTGCTGACCCCGCCTCTGTGGGCAGAGTGCTTGGCGAATTGAATCCCTGGGCGGTTGTCAATGCTGCTGGCTACGTTCGCGTGGACGATGCCGAGCGCTTTCCCGAAGCGTGCCGGCGCGCCAACACCGAGGGGGCGGCCACGCTCGCTGCAGCTTGCGCTCGTCGCGGCATCGAACTGCTGACGTTCTCCTCAGATTTAGTATTCGATGGCGCTCACACCACCCCCTACAAAGAAAGCTACGCCGTCGCACCCCTGAGCGTGTACGGGCGCAGCAAGGCGGAAGCGGAGAAGCGCGTCTTGGAGTCGCTGCCAAAAGCGCTCGTCATTCGCACCAGCGCCTTTTTTGGCCCCTGGGACGAGTACAACTTCGTCACCATTGCCTTGCGAACCCTGGCGTCTGGGCAGACTTTCGCCGCTGCAGAGGATGCCGTCGTCTCGCCCACTTATGTCCCAGACCTGGTAAATACCAGCCTTGACCTGTTAATTGACGGCGAGTGCGGCGTGTGGCACCTCGCCAACCCCAGCGAAATCGCCTGGGCTGAACTGGCCCGCCTGGCTGCAAAGCTGGCAAATGTCAGTGCCGGTCGTATCGAACCCCGCCCGATGCGAGACCTGGGTTTCGCCGCCCCCCGCCCTGCCTACAGCGCTCTCGGCAGCGAGCGCGGCGTGTTGCTTCCCGCCCTCGACAGCGCCCTCTCCCGATACTTCCACGAGTGCCAGCGATTTTAAGGGGGAGGGCATAATTATAGCGTTTCTCATATTAGTAAGGTACTGAGAAACCCAGTTTCTTTAAGAAACCGGGTTTCTGGGCCGTCCCCTCGTTCCGGGGCTCTGCCTGGGAGCGCTCCTCTGGAGGCTCTGCCTTGAAAAGGTTCGCAGTAGGGCTAATGCCCTACTGGATCGTCCGCCGCCCGAAGCGAGTTTTCATTGGTGGCGGTGTGCGCAGTTGATCGTGACGGCCTCCTGAATGGCGTTCCGGGGCAGAGCCCCGGAACGAAGTAATTTTCCAATATCCGGAAGAAAGCATATATACAAAACCCGTCTAAAGTCGGGAATTTGTGAAAATTATTTAATCGTAAATTATCTCATTTAGGGTCAGTCGCCCCCCCAAAATGGCCGTGTTGCCGGGTCTTGGGGTGGAGTGGGAGGGTGCCGGTGCCGGTAATGGCCACAGGCAGGGGCAATTTCACCCCGAAAAACAGATTTGCCGCACCGGCGCGGTGCCGCCAAGGGGTAAATTTACTAATATCCGGAAGAAAGCATATATACAAAACCCGTCTAAAGTCGGGAATTTGTGAAAATTATTTAATCGGAAAAGATATCAGCTATGGTCTCTCGTCCTCTCGCGGCCAGAGTGAATAGCGTTCTCAGGCTACTGACGTGAAAATAGTCTTGTAGGGGCTTGCGCCCCCGTGCCCCGCCCTGGCGACAATTTTCATTGGTGGCGGTGTGCGCAGTTCATCGTGACTGCCTCCTTTCTTCAACAACCAGCATTATTAGCCTAACAGCTTAAACTATTAGCTGAAACCTGAAACCTTAACCCTCTCCCTCTTCCTTGGCGCTCCTTCACGGCGGCGGTCCATCAATCTTTAGCTAATTCACGAAAGGCGTTGCGGTAGTTTTTGCGGGTTTCCCCAAAGGCTTGCATGGCTGCCTCGAAATCAGGATCGCAAGCAGTGAGTTCGACTCCATTTGCCGTTTCTCTAACCAAAACAGTGTCTCCCTCGCCAACATTCAGCTTCTGCAAAACCTCTTTAGGCAAAATCACTCCTAAAGAATTGCCAATCCGTCGAATCTTTGGGGCGTGCATACTGAAAATTCTCTTTGTGTTTGCCGGCGGGGAACATGTATAGCAGTAGGCAGTTAGGTTAGGACGTAGGACAGGCGTCGCGCTTACGCGCCGCTACGCTAACGCCTGTCCCAGAGACCTTGAGGCTGGGGCGAAGCCGTACCAACGTCTATATCTCGTAGGACAGGCGTTCCCCCCGACCCACTGTCCTCACTGCAAACCTATTCAGTTTATTTGCCGACTGCAATATACTATTTTAGCTTTTGGAGTTTCGTCTGTCAGCCCCTATTTCCTGCTAGCTAACCGCCGGCACCAGAAGTTTGCCGGCGTAACCGGCACGGCTGTAGCGTTCCAGCACATCTTTTGCCATCTCCCCAGCCTTGCCTTGAGCCACCAAAGCCACACAAGCGCCCCCGAAACCAGCCCCAGTCAGACGCGCCCCAAAAACTCCGGGAGTTTCTTGCAAAATCCCCACCAGCGCATCCAGCGCCGGCACGGAAACCTCGTAATCGTCGCGCAAACTGGCGTGGGAAGCGTTCATCAGCTCGCCGAAGCGCTCAGCCGGCACCCCCCGCACAGCTTCCAGCACCCGGTTATTTTCCGAAACCACGTGGCGGGCGCGACGCCGCAGCGGTTCGGGCAGCCCTCCCACAGCTTCAACCCCTGTGATATCTCTGAGCGCTTTCACTCCCAGAAGTCGCGCCGCCTCCTCGCAGTCAGCGCGGCGCTCGTTGTAGCCGCTGGCTGCTAGGGTGCGGGGTGCGCCGCTATCTATCACCACAACTTCTGCCCCTCTCGGAAAAGGCAGCACCTGGGATTCCAGCGTGCGGGTGTCGAGAAATAGCATGTGTTCGGTGTCGGCTAAGCTCGACGCCATCTGGTCCATAATGCCGCACTGCACGCCGGCATAGTGGATTTCTGCCTGCTGCGCCATCTGGGCGATTTGCACGTCATCGAGAGGCAAATTCAGCAGCGCTCGCAATCCCCTGAGCGTGGCAACTTCCAGCGCCGCACTGCTAGACAAGCCCGAACCGATCGGCACCGAAGAAGTGACGTAAAGATTCAGGTGCGGGATGGTGTAGCCTTCCCGCTCTAAAATCCGCACGCAGCCAAATATATAACTCGCGAACCCAGACGGCGTGCGGTCGGTTTCTTCGCTTTCTAAAACCGTCACCTGTTCGTCTAACTGTTCCGAGTAGAAGTGGTGCAGGGCGTCGGCACTCAAACCCAGCCCCACGGTGGTGTGTTGGGGAATCGCTGTTGGCAGGACAAATCCGTCGCTGTAGTCGGTGTGTTCGCCGAGCAAATTCACCCGTCCGGGGGCGCTGGCTTCCGCTTTCGGTGCTGTGCCAAATATTTGCTGAAAGTCGCTCATAAATGCTCCAAGGGTACAGGTCGCAACCTTCCTTCTACCTCAACAGTCGGCCAATTTGGGTCGAGGGTGAGATTTTCCAATTTCCCATCTGATAAAATTATAAATGTATCTTCAATTTTAGCTCCCGGCAAACTGGGATTCCACGCCACTGCCATGTTTTCTGCCAGGGGGTCACTGGTGAGGGGATTTGCCACAATTTCTCGCGCTAAGTAGCCGGTGGTTCCTCCTTGGTGGTGTTCCTGAATTGCTTGGAGATAGCCGTGCCGGTGGTAAGCCTGTTCGAGGGCTTCGTAAACGGTATTGAGGGGCGTTTCTGGCTGGCAGACACTCAGGGCGATAGATTCAATTTCGCGGACGTGCCGGTGCAATTCGGCTTGTTTGTCGGAGAGGGCACCGAATGAGACAAATCGGGTCAGGTTGGCGTACAGTCCATATCCCCGGGCGCAAAACACCAGCATCGCTTCCCGCCCAATCGCCTCTCCCGTTGCGGTGGCGTGCCGGTAAAGGGGCAAGCGCCTCTCACCGGCCACCAGAGTCAGCGCTGGGTGCAGCCCTCTCGCCCACAGCGCCTGAGCGCCGGCACCGGCAAGCTGCCACTCTGTCCATGCCGGTTTGGCGGCACAGAGGACTTCGGTCATCGCTTCGCTGGCTAAACGCCCGACTCGCCGGTATCTCTCCAGTTCGCTTGACATTAACACTCTTTTGTGGTAAGAGAGCGAGGGGGGGAGTGGGGCTTCGTGGCCGGCAGGCCGGTCGCTGAGAATCTTTCCGCCGGCGGCGGCTTCGCGGGCGAAAGACTCGCGGGCGGCGCTATCCGCCCAGGGGTTGACGCCGAGCTGATAATTTGCGGGCAGCTCTTCATCGAGCAAGCGCTTAGCTTCAATCTCATCGGTGAGCACCCAGGCGTCGCCGGCGGTGACGAGCACTTCCGCTATGCCGGTTTCAGCGGTGAGCAGCACGGTGTTGCTTGCGCCCTCCGTCGCCCAGGCGAACCAGTCTGTGCCGCGCAGCCGCACGGCGGTTGCGCCGGTTTCGCTGAGGGCGCTGCGCATCAATTCCAGTTTGCGGGAAACTTCTTCGCTCAACTGATTCATGGAATTTGGCCTGCCTGTTGAGAGCTGTCTTTTAGGAGCGCCGGCCATTTAAGTCCGGGAGCGGATTGTACTGCGGGAGATAGCGGTTATTAAAGACCAGATAGTAATGTTTATAGCGGTTTCGGTTGGATGAAGTGCCCCAGAAACCCGGTTTCTTTAAGAAACCGGGTTTCTCAGTACCTCTACGCGGTCGGTGACGGGCAACGCGCGCTTGCAGTTAAATTAACATTATCATCGCGACTGAGGAGTTGGAATCTTCCTCTAGGTAGAATTTATGCTCTCTCCGGGCAGCGTGAGGGAGGTAAATAAATGAGTGTGCTAATTAGTTTGCTAATGAGTGTGCTGGATCTCAGCGCCATCTGACGGGGCTATAAATAGGCCGGCGAAATCATAAAACTCCTTCTGTGAAAAACCTGAGCCAGTTTGATTGGCTCAGGTTTTCCAACGTATAGCGGTTCTCAGCTGGATGAACTGTGGCCTTTAAAACCCGGAACGGGGCGGAAGGACCCGCCCTACGCTCACCGGGTTTCTCAGTACCTCACCTCGGATGAAAAACGCTATATCTCTGGGCGTCAAGTGTGAAAGGGCACCGCTGCGAGAGGCAGGGAGGCGAAGGGCAACCAAATCCAAGACTGCCAGCTTGGCGGTGCCGGCAATTCCGGCTCCGTCAACAGTGCGTCTATCCTCTGCGCCAGACGGTTAGGTGGGGCAGTTGCGCTGAATGCAGCGCAGGATATTTCTGAGGGGAGGTGCGGGTAGCTCGCCACTAAAAGCAGGGATTCCGCGAGCAGGAAGGAATCAATTTCTTGGGCGGCTTTTGCGTCAGCCCGCAGTTCCCGCAATGTTAGCAGATCCTCCCACAAAGCGTTTGTATTCGGCAGCCAAGCTGTTGTCTGGCGCACCCACCCAAGCCAGAAAAACCAGAAGGTGTCCCGGTAATAATAATGGGCTTTTTCGTGCGCTAAAATTGCTTCTAGGTGTTCGCTGTCCAGGCTTTGCAGCAGCCCTTCGCTCAGAACTAATTCTGGCTGCCAGAACCCTATCTGCGCTGCAAACAGCTCCTCTGCGCTGACAATTCGAGCCGGCGTGTCTTTAATATTTCGCCGGCTGTAGGTGCGGGTTTTTTGGACAGTCTTCCATCCCTGACTTGCCAGTTTCAAGAACAAAACTGCTGCCAGCCCTAAAAAGCCCACAGACAGGGAGTAGGTAAACCCTCCTGTCAGCCTCCCTACCATTTGTCCCTGAGTTCCCATACAAAGGATGGCTAAAGCGGTCATCATCAGCAGGAGCGGGGGAAAAAGAAATAAGGATAGAGTGCGGGAAAATCGTTCGCTCCACGTGCCGGTGGTCTTCAGGAAGTCCTGTCGCAGAATCCAAGCCAATCCCAGGGCAGCTAGAATCATTATAACATGCATTATTTCTTCTCTCTCTTGCGGCGAGCGTCGTCAATACGTTGGGCGATAGCTTTTAATTGTTCCAGACTGGCCGAGTCGAGGCTGTCAGCAAATGCCGCCACTACGTCGGGGTTGCTCACTTCCAGAAATTGGTGCAGCCGGTCGTAAGCTTGGAGGACTTGCGCCTGAGAACGAGTCACCAGAGGTCGCCAGGAGAATGTGCGCTCTGTGCTGTCACAGGCGAGCCACCCTTTCTCTGTCAGGCGGCGCAGCACTGTGGTAACAGAAGTGTAGGCTAATTCCCGATCTGGGTCAGCCAGAATGCGTTCGTGTACGTCTTTGACTGTGGCGGAACCGAGATCCCAAACAATGTTCAAAATCTCTGCCTCCAAGGGCCCTAATGAGAGTTTTTTGGGGCGGGGGTTGGGTAGACCAGTCATAATACCTTTATTCTACTACACTGTTGGCGTACTTTATCAAATTCGAGCGGATTTTTAACAGCCCTTTGATAAAGAAATTGTTAAAACCGGCAAGTTCTGGCGCAGGGAGCATAGGGGCTCTCAGTTTGATGTACTATGGGCCAGAAACCCGGTTTCTTTAAGAAACCGGGTTTCTCAGTACCTCACTAATCTGAGAACCGCTATATACTGCGCAGTCGAGACGCCTGTCCCGCAACAGGGGGACAGGCACCGGCTCAAACTCAGACTGTGAAAACCGGCGCAATTCTTAATGTCTGTTTAATAAAGCCGCTCTCAAACAGCCGCCGGCGAAGTTTGACAGCTTGTCTTTTGACACCGGCACGAGCGCCACTCAGAATTAGGGGCGTTCTCTAAGCTTTTCTGACTCTGATGTCAAAAATTTTTTGTGACGCTGTAACATTAAATACAGTGCTTCTGGGTGTCACCTTGCTATTGTGCAGCCGCACCGGCGCACAAACGGCTAGCGCTGTGGAGTTAACTGGCGAGGACACATCCAAGCTTAACACAGTATTGCCGGCGGCTGCCGGTGCCCCCAAAAAAATGTTTGGCCACCCACCGGCAGCAGCGGCTGCCGGTGCTGGAATTCCAGGCAATAGCCAGCCAAACCGCGAAGCAAACCGGCCACCAGTTTATCCGATTGCCGAGTCCCCTGAGATAGCCCCAAATATTGTACTGCAACCGCTGCAGGAAGACACGGAAAATTTCGCCGCTGCGATGGAGCAAGTGACTTCTGTTTCGCAGCTATCCGACGTTCAGCCGGCGGACTGGGCCTTTCAAGCGCTGCAAAATCTGGTTGAGCGCTATGGGTGCGTGGCGGGATACCCAGATGGCACCTTTCGGGGAAATCGCGCCATGACTCGTTACGAATTTGCTGCCGGTTTAAATGCCTGTCTGGAAACCATTGTTCAGCTGATTGGCAAAACAGACACTTCTGCCCTCGCGACAAAAGAAGACTTAGCCGTCTTGAACCGGCTGCTGCAGGAATTTCAGACCGAACTCGCCGCACAGCGCGGGCGTGCGGACAGCTTAGAAGCTCGGACTGCAGAGCTAGAAGCCAATCAATTTTCTGCCACGGCCAAATTAAACGGGCAAGCAATTTTTGCGGTCAATGCCGGCGGGTTCAGAGGCGACCGCATTACCGGCGTTAGGGGCAACGAGATTGCCGGTGAAGATCCAGGCGTCACCTTTATTCAGCGCATATTTCTGAATTTAAACACCACCTTCAGCGGCAAAGACCGGCTGCAAGTTTTATTAGAAACCGGCAGCGACACCGGCAGCGATAACGCTGCTGGATTTCTGGAACCCACCTTCGGCAGCGTACTCGATTTTTCTGCCCGACACTCCCCCAACAACAATTTCGGCCTCGACCGGCTCAACTATACCTTCTCGCCGGTTAAGAATTTCTCCTTAACGGTCGGGCCGGTGATTGCCGCCATAGATTATGTAGACCGAAATAAATACGCTAACTTTACAGCCTTCAACTTTTCCACCCGCGCCCTAGTTAATAATTCCATCCTTCTCCCCATCAATCAATTAGGGGGGGGAGTGGCCTTCAACTGGAAGCTGGGCGAAGGGCCATTTTCGCTGCGGGGCGTGTACATAGCAGCAGCGGCGTCCGATCCCAACCCCAACCAGCGCCGGTTTGTTGGAGGTGTGTCTCCTCTAGCCCGACTGCTCTATCCTAACAATACAGGAAAACGGGGATTTTTTGGAGATCCGCACCAAGGCACAGTTGAGCTAGAATACGCCCCCTCCCAAGCTTTCGCTCTCCGCCTCCAGTACACCCTCGGTACAGTCTTCGATGGCAATTTTAATGTCTTCGGGGCGAATGCAGAACTGGCCCTATCGCCAAAAGTCGCTGTTTTTGGCCGTTACGGTTATGGCATCTTTGATGGCACTAGCTTTGGGGATCTTAATCCCAATTACTGGATGGCGGGGGTTTCCGTTCAGGATGTTTTTGCCTCAGGCGCTTTTGCTGGAGTGGCTGTAGGTCAGCCGTTTATTGAGGGCGCAGTGGGGGATGCGACTCAGACGAATATTGAAGGCTTTTACAGTTACCCTGTCAGCGATAAAATTCGCCTTAAGCCGATAGTCCAAGTCATCACTAACCCAGCCAACCGAGACAGCAATGGCGCGATTGTCACGGGAACTCTAGAGACGATTTTTTCCTTCTAGGCTGTTCCGCTTTTAATCGGCTTATTGCAGGAGGCTCTGCCTCCTGAGAAGCGTTCCCAGCCTGAGGCTGGGAACGAGGTATCCCCCCTGTTTCACCCCGGCGGCTCCAAGAGACTTTTGTTGTAGTCAGGAGCCAGTACAATATTGGTATAGGTTCCCCGACCGGCGACATAATAATAGGCGTGTCTCACACCGGCAGGAATAAACACAGACGCGGGACTTTCCACTGTCCGCTCTTCATCTCCTAGCTGAACATTGCAAACCAGTCCTGTCCCGTCTGGCGCATCACCCCAAAAGATAAAAGCGCTGTCACAGTGGTGAGCGTGCGTATCGACGTGCTTTTCTGGCGTGATAGGAATGCCGTGCAAACCGATAAATCGCTGAATCACATAAAAAGAAGAGCGAGAATCGACGCGCGAGTCCATCATCACCCAGCGCACTCCCGGTCCGTCTCGGTGATACTTCAATTCGGACGAACCTTTTGGAAACGGCTTAGCAATGTCTAAACTTCCCGGCAACTTAGGCGTGCTTAAAGGCGTCCGCTCTTTTTCAACCGTGCGAACGCGCCCCACGATTTCCGGCGCGAAAGGTTCGTAAGCCTCAGGCTCTAGAACCACCGCTTTCGCATGGTATTTTGAGGTGTGAGTAAATGCGTTGCGCCCGACAATCGGGCGCAATTTATCCGGCTGGTAGCCTGCAGCCAGCCCCACAGCATAAGCCAGCTGCGGGATTTTTTCCAGAGGGAAACCTTGCTCCCCACGCATTTGCTGCAAAGCGACAGAAAGCTGTATCAAATCTGTGATGCCGGTGCGCTCACCAATCCCTAAAATAGAAGTATCAACCACAGAAGCGCCGGCATCTATCGCGGCGAGCGCATTCGCCAGTGCCAGACCCAAGTCATTGTGGAGGTGGACTTCAATAGGGCACCTCAACGTTTCAACCGCACGGGATACGAGTTCCCCACAAGTGCGGGGTTCTAAAACACCGACTGTATCAGCCAAACTGATGATATCAGCACCGGCGGCTAAAGCCAGACCCGCCACCCATTCGATGTCTTCCCACAAAGTTCGCGAAGCATCCTCGACGGATAAACGAACCTTTAGACCCAGGGTTTTTGCTTCGGAAATGGCGGCTTTTACTTTCTCGTGAATATAATCCGGGTCGTGACCGGCAAACTTAGTTTTTCTGCCAATCGGATTAACTGAGGCCCAAATTCCCACCCAGTCCGCACCGGCACGTTTTGCCGAGCGCACTTCTGCAATATCCGCTCTGCTGTGCATCAAAATCTCAGCCGCTCTCGCCGCGCGAGAAACTTCCAGACAGATCCGCTCATCCTCCGCTGATATCCCGGGATGCCCCACTTCCACCAAATCGATGTTAAAATCTTCCAAAAGGTGGAGGATTTGAATTTTGTCTTGGCTGGTAAAGCGCACTCCGGCTTGCTGTTCGCCCTCTCGCAATGTAGCGTCTAAAATCCGCACCAAAGGCTTCATCTCGCACTCCTTGTCCCTCACAGTCACTCACTCCGCAAAAACTTTTCTGTCTCGTCAATCAGTTGCGCCCGATTCTTTTCATACAGCGCCCAGTGGGTTGCTTCTGGGATAACAACTTCTTTCTTCCTGGAACTTCCCGTGACTTTATTAATGAAAGTTGGGTCAGCAAAAAAGTCAGCGTCACCCCGAATAATCAGGACAGGAGCTTGAATTTTTGAGGCGTCAAAGATGGGTCTGTTCGTCCAAATATAGTACAAATCGACCAAAGGGCCCATTGGCCGGCGGACCGCCGGTGGCTGGCGAGTTTGGCTCGCCGGATCGGATGCCAAGATTACTTTTTCTACAGCCGGCATTGCGGCATCGCTCACCAGGTCTTTTCCGCTGATCATCATATGCCAGTGGTGAAGCGTAGCGTCAGGCGTCACCACTTGATACGCCGGTAAATTAGGATTCAATTCTCCCGGTTTGTCTTTGGCTTCAAAAAGTTGGGCCATTGACGTCAGGTTGAAGCCGTGCATAGAGCCATACAAAACCAATTTATTGACATTTTCAGGATGAGCGATTGCGTACATGCTGGCCACTACCGAGCCCCAAGACCAGCCAATGAGGTTTATCTTCTCTACCGGGCGGCTTTTTTTGATAAACTCAACTGCAGCTTCCAAGTCTCTCACGGCATCAGTGGCGCGGATAACGGGGGGATTTTCTGCCGGCGGTTTATCCATCGCCACCGGACGGGTGGACCTGCCAAATCCCCTAAAATCCATTGCCCAGGTGTCATAGCCTTTTTGGGCGCACTCCTCCATCCAAGAATATCCCGGAACGTCAAATGCTTCAGCAGTTGGGACGCCAAAGGGTTCTAAAAACAGGATGACTTCTTGATTTTTTAACGGCGGCTCCCCTTTCAGGATCTTGTGTCGCAAATAGAGTTCGATGCCGGCATCCGTGCTGGGAATCCTTTGCTCCTCAAACGCAACGGTTTGCGGGGTTTGTGCCGGCTGGGGGTTCCCCCCACTGGCCGCCAAATTCTGGATGTTTGGCCAGCAGCTGGTGAACAGACCCGCTGCCACAGCCAGCAGCAACATAGCCAGCAGTTTCCTGACGAGCTTCTTTTCCATAACTCCTTTCTATTTTAGCGCAAAGTTGCTAACGAGACTCACTAATCCAGCTGCGATAATTAAGCCAGCCGGCAGCCCTTCAAAAAACAGGACAGCGATTAACGTCCCAATCAGAACCCCCGTCAGAAGTAGCGGCTGGCCAGGCAGAGCGCTCACCCCTCTCCCCCCGATGTAGGACACAAGAATGCCGGCTGCGATTGAAAAAATCCCCTTGAGAGTCAGCAGCTCTCTGCTCATTTGAGCGAGATTGACTTTTCCAGAAGCGATGGGGAGCATGAGAAACAGCATCAAAAAAAAGATGCCGGTGTTAAACGAATACTTTTGCAAGATGCCGAGGGCGGGCTTGCTATCCGCAGCCGCTAATACTAGCAGCGATATAGCAGCCGACGCCAGACTGTAATCTTTAAATCCTAGCGCCAGTAAAGCGACCGACGCAAAAACAATCGAGGTTTGCAACATTTTCCGTTGGCGTGAAAACGAAGGCAGGGCTGGGGGAGGGTGCGGGACAGAACTGCCGGACTCATCCTGACCCTCACAAAAAGCTACAAAAGCTACAGCGCAGTATTGTCCCAAGTCCCACTGGCAGGGGTTTCAACTTGAACCATTCCCTCCGTGGCAAGATTAATTTTGACCAGTTTAGGTGCGATTGCCGGCTCTAACCCCGGACGCTTGACAATCAGTTTGAAAGCTTCAAAGCTTGCTAAAACCCCCACAATATTCGCAACCGGTGCCAGCACCGCCCAAGGCGCTTCTTTGCTCACATAAGCCTCCGCCCAATTCGCATCAGCACCCCAAGCAATCGAGTGGACGGCGCGGTCGTCTTTAATCGACTCAATTTCTTTGCACATTTCCGGAGTGAGCGGCTGCTGGTAAGAAGGATGGCGGAACACAATTTCGTAGGGAATGCAATCCGGAGTGAAACACATCACTCCCCCACGGAAAGGCGGTGTTACCGCAATCCATACAGAAGGAATCCCCAGTTTTGCCGCCGCGCGGTGGATGATAGCGCGAGCCACTAAATTGTCCGTGGCATCGACAATAACATCCGTACCCGCAAGCAGTTCCATTGCATTCTCTTCCCTCACCCGTTCTAGAGACACTCGCACCTCCAGCTCCGGATTGATGTCTTTTAACGTTTCGCTGGCGACTGTCGCTTTGCTGGCGTTCAGTTTGCTTACGAAACTGAGCATCTGCCGGTTCAAATTGCTCGCTTCAAAACTGTCGCCGTCAATCACATGAATGTGACCAACACCCATTCTTGCGAGCTGAATTAACGTAATGCCACCCACCCCGCCGGCACCGACAACCGTCACTTTTGCATTGCGGAGTTTTTCTTGCTCCTCCCAACTAATCACTCCTATATTGCGGGTGAAACTCGCCTCATACAATCCCTCACTGACCGCAGCCATCTCCATGCCCTCCTATAAATCGAAAACCATTATAACGTTGCGTAATCCCAGCCCCCTGGAGGAGCCGGTGCCACTCTCACCGGCGTTTCTGTGCTCAAATCAATCAGTATCCCTTTCGGAGCGCGAGCGAGCGGCTCCCGTCCCGTCAAAATTTGCACAGCTTCGTGAAAACTAAACAGCGCCAATAAATGCGCCCGCACCGGCGTAATAATCCAGCCAGCTTTCCCCTCGCAAAAATCTTGCGCCCACTCTCTCGGTGCCCCCTGGGTCACAGAATGCCAAGCGCGAGCTTTTTTAATATCTGCGATTCGCTGGCGCAGCTCCAGATTGGTTAACTTTTCTCCAACCCCCGGTAAATTCAGCGCCACTTCATAAGCAATTCCATCCGGAAAAAAAGAAGAAACAAAGCCTCGCGTCGGCGGACTTCCCGACATCCCCACACTGGGAATCCCCAGCTCGCGAGCCGTGCGGTGAACAATCACTCGCGAGGGCATATCATCGACCGCTTCCATCACCAAGTCGTGCCCTTCTATCAAATCCACCACATTCTCCTCGTCCACCTGCGCCCGCACGCAGCGACAGGACAGGTAGGGATTGATATCTGCCAGAACTTCTTCCGCCACTTTCGCTTTAGGACGGTTCAGCCCCCTAACCGATGCCAGCATTTGGCGATTGATATTGGAAATTTCAAATTCATCGGGATCTGCAACCGTGATCTGCCCAATTCCCATCCGGGCGCACAGAATGGCTTCAAACCCGCCCACACCCCCCAAACCGAAGATAATTACTTTAGCATCTTTTAATCTTTGCTGCTCTTGGGCGGTGTACACTCCAATATTTTTTTTGACCATTTCCCAATAATACGCTTCCGCTTCCGGCAGCGGTTGGGCAATCCCAGACTCTGCGGACAAAGGAACACCCCCTTAAAATTCCAAATGCTGTGTCCTACTTCCTGCCATTGTTACCGAACCCGCCGGCGCTGTCAAAAGACAGGCTGTCAAACTTCTCTGGTTCAACCGGCACGCAAGTTTTGGGACTCCCGAACCGGAACCGGCTCTCCCCTTGCGCCCGCGCAGAATCGCCCGCATTCCCAAGCAGGAAGCGGCAGAAACCAGGTTTCTTTAACAACAAGCTTTTAGGCTTTTAATTTTCCTATCTGCCCAAAGGAGCCGGAGGCTCCAGGACGGCGTTCCCAGGCAGAGCCTGAGAACGAGGGATAAAAGGCGTAGGACAGGCGTCTCGCCTGTCCTACTGTCCGTGCCCTAAGTGAATACTGCTATATGTGGGAACTAAAGCCGGCGGGGTTGCGGCTTCGATTTCCACGGAAACCGCCTGCAACTCCTTGGCTTTTTCCTCCGGGAGGGCGTCGCTGGCAAACATGCCGGCAGCCAGTTCAGTGCCCGCCAGGTACTTGAGCCGGTCTTTCGTGCGGTAGGGGGGATAGAACTGGGCGTGCAGGTGGGCTTCCGGGTGGGGCTGGCCGTCGGTGGGTGCCCCGAACCAGGCCATCAAGTAGGGAAAGGGGCGGTCCCACAGTCCGTCGTACTTGAGGGTGACGGTTTTCAGGGCTCTGGCGAGACTCCAGCGCTGCTGGGCTGTCAGGTCTGCCCAGGTGGCCACCGGCTCGATGGGGGCAATCCAGACCTCGTAAGGGTAGCGGGCGCACACCGGCACGAAGGCGATGGCGCAGTCATCCTGATAGACAATCCGCTTGGCGTCCTCAATCTCGTTTTGAATCAAGTCTTGCAGCAAACCGCGCCGGTGCTGCTCGTAATGAACTTTCTGCAGCTCCAGCATGCGGGAGGGCACCGGCGGAACGAAAGGATAGGCGTAGATCTGCCCGTGGGGGTGGTGCAGAGTTACGCCCACCTCCACGCCTCTGTTCTCAAAAGGCAGCACATACTGGATGTGCGCCCGCCCTCCCAGCACGCGGGTGCGGTCCGCCCACACTTGCAGCAGCAGGTCGAGATGAGTCAGTTCCAGGGAGCTGAGGGAGGCGTGGGGGTCTTGAGTGAAGACGACCACCTCGCACGCCCCACTGGCGGGGAGTGTCTCAACGAAGCACTGGGGCGGGTCGTGCGCCCCTAGGGCCATTGAGGGAAAGCGATTGTCGAAAACGGCCACGTCATAGCGCCCCTGAGGCAGTTCTGTGGGGAACTGGGGGTCTAAAGTCGGAGCCAGGGGATTGTACTCTGGGGGCGGCATAAAGGTGCGCCCCTGCCGGTGGCTGGCGTAGGCCACCCACTCGCCGCGCAGGGGGTGCCAGCGCAGGTGGGGGTTTGCCGGCACCGGCTCGCTGCTGGGGCTGGGAGCTTGCAGTCCGCTGTCAATGGGGGAGCGACTGTACAGGGTCAGGTTGCGCCCATCCGGTTTTAACAGTTCCAGAGAATACATCGTCTTCCTCAGTTCCTCCTTGAGTTGCGGTGGCGATCGCCTCAAATGGAAATTTGGGCGTGCGGTCGGCGTACAGCAAGCCGTTAGCTTCCTGGAAGGTGTCGGTAAACTGGGTGTAGCAAAATCCGCTGAAGATGTCGATTTTGTTGACCACCTTCAGCAAGGCGGCGTACCTCATTTCCAGTTCGCACACCTGGGAAGCGCGCACGTACCCCCAAGCTTTCTCGCTGTCGGGGCTTTCCCTGCCGGCGTAGGCAATCCCGCCGAACTCGGTGAGCATCACCGGCTGTCCCTGGTGGGGGTGTCCGTCGAGGGTGAGGACGCGACCTCCCGGACGCCGCCGGTCGAACAGTTCCGCGATATCGACTTGCGGTCCGTAGCGGTGAGCCAGCCGCTGGGCCTTGCTGTCGTAGTCGTGAATGCCGATGATGTCGGTATCGGTGCTCTCCCAGCCGTCGTTGCCGATCACTGGGCGAGTGGGGTCGAGGGTTTTGGTCAGGTGATAGAGGGCCAGGACGCAGTTGCGGTGAGCCGGTGTCTCGGTTAAGTTGGGGACTCCCCAGGATTCGTTGAACGGCACCCAGACCACGATGCAGGGGTGGCTGCTGTCCCGATCTATAACCTGAGTCCACTCCCGGGTTATGCGCTCCACCGCTTTGGGAGTGAACCGGTAGGCGCTGGGCATTTCCTCCCAGACCAGCAGCCCCAGGGCGTCCGCCCAGTACAGGAAGCGCGGATCTTCGATTTTCTGGTGCTTGCGCACGCCGTTGAACCCCATGCGCTTGACCAGCTCCACATCTTGCCGCAGCGCCTCATCGGAGGGTGCGGTCATCAGGGTGTCGGGCCAGTAGCCCTGATCCAGAATTAGGCGCAGGTAGTAGGGGCGTCCGTTGAGCATGAAGCGGTCGCGCTGGATGCCAACGGAGCGCATGGCGGTATAGGACTTGATTTCGTCGAGCAGCTTGCCCTTGTGCCAGAGCTGAATTTCGGCTTCGATCAGGGTCGGTTTTTCCGGACTCCAGAGCAATTCGTTGCGGTAGTCGTCGATGCCTGGATCGGAGAGTGCGATGCGCCGGTGAATCTCGCCGCTGATGGCGTCGTAAGTGTCTTTGACCAGCAGCTGGCTGCCGGCGGTGAGTTTGACGTTGACTTGCAGGGGGCTGGCGCAAGGCCCGCGAGCCGGCGCAAGGCCGGCCCCTGCGAGATCGCCGGCAACAAAGGCTTCAAAGCCAATCTCCCAGCGCTCCATGTGCGGCGTCCAGCGGATGCGGTCAATGTAGGTGCCGGGAACGCGCTCGATCCAGACGGTTTGCCAGATGCCGGTGGTGCGCGGATACCAGATGCTGTGGGGCTGCAACTGCCAGTCTTGCTTGCCGCGCGGCTTGGCCAGGTCGTGGGGGTCGTCTTCCGCCCAGACGGTTACCTCCTGCGGGCCATTTTCATTCAAAACCGCCGTGATGTCTGCGCTGAAAGGGGTGTGCCCGCCTTCATGCTCCATGATGAACTGGCCGTTGACCCAGACGCGGGCGCGATAGTCCACGGCTCCAAAGTGGAGCAGCACCCGCCCTTCCCCCACCGGCAGGTCAAATTCGCGCTCGTACCAGCAGTGGGGGTGAAAACCCGTGTCGCCGATGCCGCTGCGGGGGGATTCCGGCGCGAAGGGAACTTCAATGGTGCTCGACCACTCGCCAATGTCGCAGGGTCGAGCGAATCGCCCTTCGTCGTCAAATGTAAATTTCCACCGGCCATTTAGCGACATCCAATTGCGGCGCTGCAACTGCGGGCGCGGATATGCCATTTCGCAGGTGCGAGAAATCGTCTTTGCGCCGCTGTTATCGGACTCTTCTTTGCAATCACTCACCAGAGAGTTAGCTACCGAACTCATCAAACTATCTACCTTAGCTGATATATAAAGGCTACCTTTTTTTGTCTTTGCTTAACGGAATCAAACCGGAAAATTGATTTTTCTTCACTTTCTATTAGCGACCGCGAGTGTCTCAGCTATTCACGGGGAATTCCCCTGAGTTGAATAGCTTGCCTGCTTCCCCGTTATAGCGGTTTTCATCCGAGGTGAGGTACTGAGAAACCCGGTTTCTTAAAGAAACCGGGTTTCTGGCATGTGTTTCATCCAACTGAAAACCGTTATATCCGCTATCTCCCCTCTCCAATCCCCTGCCGGCAAGAATCCCCCGGCTTCGATGGCCACCTGACCGTCAGGACGGTAGAGTCCAGCTCGGCAGCCCACGAATGGGGCACTCCGGGACACCAAAGAGCGTAATCCCCCGGGCGAGACAGCAGCACTTCTCCTTCGGGGAAGTGAATGCGAAATCGCCCTTCTATGAGGATAGAAAGTGTGGTCGCTTCCAAGTTGGTCGCCCACTCCGATCTGCTCTCTCCAGCTTGATGAGCGCCCCATTTCACTTCCACAGCGGAGGTTGAGCGGGGGTCCCCGGTCGGGGATATAAAGTGACCGATGAACCAACCTCTCGCACCCTGAGCTTCTAGCGCGTTGGCAAAAACTACTTTAGACTCCATTTGTTATTTCTGATAAACTCTCGTTACTTTCAGCAGTGCGGTATGCAAAACGCCCGCAAAAATGCGGGCTTACAAATATATTTGAGCGCAGGGAGAAAAGCAAAAACCGCCGCAATAAAAGCTCAATAAAATGCTTGCATTCAGATTATAGCAGTATGCACTTAGGTTAGAAGATTAGACCTTCAGGGGGGGCGTCCCGCCTGCCCTACGTCTATATAGCAGTAAGCATTGAGGAAACCTACATTCCGGCCTACCTTGCTCCAGAGCTCCCGAAGCTTCTATTTTTCTAACCAATATGACTGTTGCTATAAGCCTAAATTTCGTTGAGCCAGCCCAAAAGTTTGTTGTGAGATTACTTGACCGGTGATCCCCAGAGCCGGTCGAGCAATCTCCGAAGCCGGCTGTCTTTTGGAACGATGGCGATACCCCCTCCAGCGGAGCCACTTCAAAGCGCGGTCTTTACAGACTTGCGATCTAGCAATGGCAAGGGGTTCGGTTAACTCCTCAAATTAACAGCCGGTCCGCTCAGTGACTGAGAATGGGGGTTAATTGCTGCAGTTTGTTTCCCAGCCAATTATAGCCCTTCGCTACGCACTTTGGACAGAGTTCCCCGTAGCTGTCACCCCGCTCGTTGCAGACAATCACTCTCGCTTTCCTCATCTGAAACTGCTCCTGGCAGAGCAAGCATGTTTCTTGATTGAAGCTGCCGTCGCACTCAATCTGGAATTGCATCATATATTCTTCTCCTTATTCCAAATGGTGATTCTACAGATTTCAGTACAGTGCCTGAAGTTACGCTAAAAAGCCTGATTTTACCCAAGTGGGGGCTAGCACACAAACGAGAAGAAGGGAGCTTGTTGAACTCAGGTTCTATAAACTTTTCCGGACTGCCGGTAAAACGCAGCCCCGATGTTTACAGCCAGGAGCAACTTTCCATTTCCGCCTCAGCAGAATGGATGGGCAGTTCTATCCCTTTCAGTTCCATCCTTGACCGCAAGCGAGAAAGAACTGCGGGTTTATAAAGCACGTCTCCTGTCGCATAGATGAGATTTCGGAAGGGTTTTGAGCAATTTGGTATCCTTCAGGAAGGAGCTCTGCCTTTGCCGGTCACAGGAAGTGTTGGAAGTGAGCGGGGTGCGAGCGCCGGTGCGGATCTAGCGCAATCCAAAGCGCCTTAATTAGTTTAAGTCAGCCGTTCGCAATCCAAGTAGCCAATCATTTCAATTTCCTATCTTTTACAGGCTAGTTTATCACTGGTTTTTTCTATATCCTTCTACCTTGGGGCATGATTCTGTGTGAAATAAGTTTGTGATATTTAATACAAAGATACCCGAAAAGCCGTCGGTTGCGGTGATGGAGTGCCGGTGGGGTAAGCTATTTATACCTTTACTCTTCCTGAAGGCGTAAACCCCGAGGTTGTTGTCTCCTACCATTGGTCTGTGCGGTGTTATCTCTGTTACAGAGCTAACAAAAATCCCTGGCCGGCAGGTGGAGACAAATCGCAGCACCTTCCTCTCCGCCGGTTTCCAATACCTGATTTGAGCACTGCCGCACCGGCCTTGTTTCTAGTGCGGTGCGCAGCGCTGCCGGTGCGAACGGACTCTGCTTGCATATCAGCCGGCGGGCAAGCAATTTTAACAGCTGTTCCAGAGGCGAGCTGGAGAATTCTTAGCTGAGGTCAATGGCCCGCAACTAATTTCTCACCCCCTCACCCCCTCACCCCCTCAGGATTTATAGTCATTAATCAAACGCAGATGATAAAAGTGGGACAGTGAGTGGACCCCACACACCCACTCAGCCCAGTGTCCCGCCACTCGGCGAACTCTTCAGTTATAGGAACTCAGAGCTGCCTTTCGACTTTCAAACAGTTGCAGCACTCCTGAGACGATCGTCTCCACCACACGCTCGTCGCACTCAGAGAGAAATTCTTCCGACGAAATCGTTCCCGCAAAAAAGTCCTTGGCCGGCTTCAGGAGATTCCTCACCGAGTTAAACCCGATAGATTTGATGATAAAAGTAGTCGTAGGTGAATTTTTTATATCATAAGTGGATTCCCGGATTCGCCCCTTTGACAGCAACTCTAGCACTTCGCTTTCCAAGCCATTTGCTAGCTGGTGTCCGTTGGCTATATCGGGCAGGAGGCGTTCCAGAGCTGCGACCTTCCCGCCGGAACCCGGAAGCTCTCCCATCATGGCTGACAGGGGGATATCCCGTCCCATGCGATAGGAAAGCGCCTCCAGTATGGCGATCGCGACCAGCTTGCTCCCCAAATACAGCTTCGCCACTTCAATGTTCTTTCGCGTTCGCGCCACCAGGGCTTGGTAAGTCTCATCATCCGGCTCCTCCATGAACTGCTGGAACACCAACTCAGGTTTCAGGAAGTTCATAAACCCTTCCATCTTTTGCAGCGACCTGCGGAAGTCACGAACCGTGTAAGAATTGGTATTTAACAGCTCGTGGTTGGTTTCGGGCAGCAGATTCCAGGTATTGTCCAAAAAATCCGCCGAAACGGAGCAGGCAAAATTTTCAACGTCCCGGTTCGCCAATCGCACTGAGCGCTTCACCGCCGCAACGATTTGGGCATCTGTCCAGCCAAACTCGAACTGCCGGTTCGCTGAGGTCAAGCGGTGGTACAGCGCGTCGCAAGCAGTCAAACCGGACGGTAGCGGGGGGCGGAAGGGAATCGTGGCTTCGATACAGGCGGCGATCTGAGCGATGATATCAGGTTTGAGAAAGGGCTCTAGGGACTTGCCAGCAATCACAGCGCTGAGAAATTCGTTTTGCCCTGCGAATGGAGAGAGGTTCTGGCCGGCAGCAAACCCGAAGACCGCCGCCACAATCTCGAACATGCGGTCTTTTGGCAGTTCCGCAGCCTCTCGAATTACCAGCTGTCCGCGCACCTCCCTGACAAAAGGAGCGATGAAACTGCCGATGTTGAGACTCACTCCCTGATCGACTTGCACGTACACAAGGTCGTGAAACAAAGCTGCCAAGACTTCTATGGCATCTTTTGACCCGCCGACCTCAAAAATGTGATCCGGAGTGTGAAAATAGCGCCACGGGCCAGTCATTGTTTGAATAATCAGCTCAGCCGTCGTCTCCAGTTGCGCCGGCTCGACTTGACCCTGTAGCTGCTTGATGGCCCACACCAAACTTTCCAAGCACCGTTGGCGATCGGCTTCCAAATCCACCGCAAGACCTCCCTTATTCCCTGATTCTTCCTTCTGTTTTGTAGCATAGTATCAAAGGAATGTCTAAAAATGCCAGATGTGGCTGCCCCGCGCACCCTCTTTTCCGGCTCCAGTCCGACCCTTGGCCGGCACTGCCATGTCCCCACACCCCCTCGCTCGAAAGCGCGCACTCCTCAAACAGAAGCCATAACTGCAGCGAACGCTTGCGGCTCTCCCCTGCTGTGGCTTTTTGCCGGCCCCACTGACGGAACTGCTTTCGGTTAATTCCTCCTAATTAATTTCTCCCCACGCTCCCGCACTCCCCCACTTCAGAGCGCACCCTAATTAGAAGGATTCAACCGAAATAGATATCAGCCGCCCCCTGCCGGCAGTGCCGGTGCGAACTCAAATATTGTGTTACCTGCAATACAAAAGCTCGCATTATAGCATTAGGTTCGTACATTTCCGCCTCTTTTGCACCCCCGCACTCCGGCTTCTATTGTCCTAACCCATATTACTGCTGGGATATAGACGTAGGGCAGGCGTCCGCCGGGCCGGAAGGTCTAATGTCCTAATCTAAGTGGCTACTGCTATACGGCGTCGCGCTGGCGCGCCCGCACGGAACGGACGGGCCTCAATATTTCTGGGACAGCAGAGACTGTTGTCCTACGTCCTAACCTAAGTGCCTACTGCTATAATATCTGCTGCCTGCCTGACGAACGGTTAAATTCTCTGTCACTAGACAGAGGAAACATTAGCAATTTTTTGCTATAATCCCACACTTTTAAAATCGGAGGGATAGTGTTGGGTTGTTCGCCTTGGCAAAAGCCTTTTAGCTGGTCGATCTCACTCCTGATTAGAGAGAGCAGCTCGGCTCCGGGGACAGTCCAATTGTTAATGTTTTATAGCATAACCGGCTCCCTTTACTGCACCCAGTGTTTTGCTCTCTCAACCGCTTGACGCCACACGGCGAAATTCGCCTGCGCCAGGGAAGCGCCGTCTCCTGGCTGGAAAATCCGGTCAATCTGGCGGCGGGCGATTAGGGCGGAATAGTCTGGCCAAAAACCCGCCGCTAAGCCCGCTGCAAAGGCGGCTCCCTGTGCGGAGGCCTCTTTAACGACTGGACGCTCAACCGGCACTCCCAAAACATCCGCCTGAAACTGCATCAAAAAATCATTGGGGCAGGCTCCTCCGTCCACCTTCAGCAGGGCGATATCGGTGCCGGTATCGCGGTTAATCGCCTCTACGACTTCCTTGACCTGGTATGCGATCGCCTCCAGCACGGCGCGCACCATGTGTTCTCGGCGCACGGAGCCGGTGATGCCGAAAAACGCCCCCCGCGCACTCATGTCCCAGTGGGGCGCACCCAAACCGCTCAAGGCGGGGACAAAGTAAACGCCGGCGGTGTCAGCCACCCGCTGCGCCATCTGTTCGGTATCCGCCGCCGCCTCAATCAGCTGGATGCCATCCCGCAACCACTGCACGCAGGCTCCAGTGGTGAAAATGCTGCCTTCTATAGCATAGCCGGCTCGCACCGCACCGCTCTCAGCCGCCTGTGTCCAGGCAATGGTGGAGAGGAGCAGGTGGCGAGAGCGCTGCAAGGTATCGCCGGTGTGGGCGACCAGAAAGCAGCCAGTTCCGTATGTACACTTCAGCAAGCCGGGGCGGTCGCAGCCGTGAGCGAACAGGGAAGCCTGCTGATCTCCCAGGATAGCAGTCACCGGCACCGGCACGCCCAGCAATTCTGGCTCAGTGCTGCCAAAGAACCCCAAACTCGGCTGAATAGAAGGCATCATAAAAGCGGGAATCCCAAAAAGCTCCAAGAGTGACGCATCCCACTCCCGGGAAGCCAGATTCATCAGCATCGTGCGGCTGGCGTTGCTGCAATCGGTGGCGTGCACAGCCCCGCCGGTCAGCTTCCAGAGAATCCAGGTGTCAATGGTGCCGGCTAGGACATTATCCAGATTCGCCGGGGACTCTTGCTTCTGGAGATACTCCTGCAACCAAGCGAGTTTCGTGGCAGAAAAATAGGCGTCCAGCACCAAGCCGGTGCGCTCGGCGATGTCTGGGGCGCAACCGCGCTCGGTTAATTGATGGCACAGGGGAGCGGTGCGCCGGTCTTGCCAGACGATAGCATTGTGCAGGGGCCGCCCTGTGGTTTTGTCCCACAGCAGGCAGGTTTCTCGCTGCACCGAGAGCCCAATCGCCGCCACCTCCGCTGCAGCTACCCCCGCTTTCTGCAAAGCAGTCCGCATCGCCCAACAGGTATCCCGCCAAATTTCTTCAGGATCGTGCTCTAGCCACCCCGGCTGGGGGTAATATTGAGTCAGCTCTCTGTAAGCAGAGCTGACTGCCCTCCCCTCCGCATTGAACAGCATCGCCCGGTTGCCGGTGGTGCCGAGGTCTAGAGCCAGAATGTAGCCTTGAGTAAATTGACTCATCGTCAGCTGGCGTCAGTTATTAGTTGCTCTACCATTGTGCCGGTGGCAGTGTGCTTTTACTCTCGGAAGGAGAAGAAGGGTGTCTGGGAACGAGAAAAAGCAACCGCCGCCAATAAAAATTATCCGCGAGCGCAGTTTCACCGGCTGCGCTCGCGGTTGTGCTCTCGTCTCAGGCAAAGACGCACGCTGATTGCGTCTCTACCGGCTTTTTTAGCAGGAATGCACCCAAACCCACCGAATCGCTCACGATGTCGGAGCCGGTTCAGAGGCGGGAGTGGCTTCAGTCTGGCTCACGTCAGGAGCGTGTTGCTTGACACCTTCGCTCTCAGCTTCTAGAGTAGGCGTTGCTTCTCCCCCAGGGATTGCGCCAGAACTCTCACCCAAATTGATCCTCACCACTCGGCGCTGCGCTTCTTGCACCTTAGGCAGAGTCAGCGTCAAGATGCCATTCTTGTAATCGGCTCCCACCCGATCGTTCTGAACCGGCACAGGCAGGGGAATGGCCCGCTCAAATTTCCCGTAACGGAATTCCGACCGGAAATAACCCTTTTCTTCCACCTTGTTTTCGTAGCGGTGTTCGCCGGCAATATAAACGGCGTCCCGAGTGACTCGGATATCCAAATCCTTTGGTTCCATCCCAGGGATTTGCGCCCGCAGTAAGAGGTGGTCATCCGTATCTTGGAGTTCAACAGCAGGGGCCCAAGTCATCTCGTACTCGCGCCTGCCGCCTGACAGTTCCTCAAACAGTTCGTCAAACTGACGGCGTAACGTTTCGATTTCCCTGAAAGGTTGCCAACGTATTAATGCCATACGTTCAGTTCCCTCCGTTCCAGTTTACAGCTTTTCGGTTTTTGGTTTTTGGGTTTGATAGCTGCCAGTCAAATCGCTGCATATTTTGCTTGTCCGACCGGCATCAAGCGACCAACTGACCCGACGCAAGAAAACCCGTTCAGCTGTCATATGAGCTGCGGATAACTCACGCCAATCGCCTCTCTCAAATGAGCCTTACTGGTTACTTCGATCTCAATTTCATTATGTCTCGCCGCACAGTGTAGTCAGTGGGGAAAACCCTACTCTGTCAGTGGTATTGCCCGCACCTTTTGTGAGAGACACTGCTGCCGGCAGCTTGATGCCAATCCCTGGCTATTGTTGGGTTCGGCTAAACGGAAAGTGTTGCTGGAGTCTCACTCCGCCGCATCCTTTTCGATAAGCCCGACAGCCCTTAAGTGCGGCGATCTGTGCCGCAACGCACCCTGCAGTGCGGGGAATCTTTCTTGGGAGTTTCATCTGTCCAGCTGCCTGTCTGAAAAAATCAAGGAACAGCTTGCCGGCAGCTAGAAACCCGGTTTTTTGCTCCCGCCGGCAGATTCAGATTTTTTGCGACCTCTTGCTGACTGGCGCTTACCGGCCTTTTCCTGATTCTGCCGGCACCGTAACCATTCCTGAGAGAAGTTACAGGAAAGAAATCAAGCTGCAGCGCCTTGCCAGCCGAGCCGGTTTGGTCGATGTAGGGCTTGAACTTGATTCAAAGACGTGCCCTAATATCGAAATAATATAGAGGAACGCTTACTATAAATATAGCAGTATGCACTTAGGTTAAAACATTAGACATTCAGGGCAGCCAGACGCTGGCCTACGTCTATATCCCAGTAGTAATATGGGTTAGGACAATAGGAGCCGGAGTGCGGGAGTGCAAAAGAAGCCGAAATGTACGAACCTAAGTGGCTACTGCTATATCCCCTCAAAACAGAGAACTATGATAAGTTGGCCGCCTAGCAATCACAAAGAATTTCTGTAAATTTATATTTTCTCTTTTCTTGGCGATCTTGGCGTCTACCCAACGGGCAAGCCGCTGGCGCGTCTATGGCGGTTTCTTTAAAAAAATATTTTCCAGACCCCAATTTAAATCGCTCTATAACTGTACCAAACTGGCTTTTGTTTCCGGCAGCAACCAGGAAAGGCCGTAGGGGCGAACAGGGGCGGTTTCGCGAGAAATCTCTCGGGGAAGCGGAGGAGATTTATCAACCCGTACCTACAGCTGCCGGCTGGACTTTCCTGCTAATTTGGGGGTCAAAGGGAGTCAGGAGGCCATGTTATCCCTCGTTCCCAGCCTGAGGTAGGGAACGACTTCCTAGAGGCTCTGCCTCCTGTGGGCAGACAGGCAGCATTATTAGCCTAACAGCTAAGTTTCGCTGTGGCGGCCCAGCTCTGATGGGGAAAGAGTAATTTATTTTATAGCAGCAGTCATATGGGTTAAGACAATAGGAGCTTCGGGAGCGGGGAAGCAAGGGAGGCCGGAATGTACCTTCCCTAAATGCCTACTGCTATATAGACGTAGGGCAGGCGTCCCGCCCCCCCTGAAGGTCTAATGTTCTAACCTAAGTGCATACTGCTATATAGCTTATCTGCCATTCAATAATGTTAGTAAATCTAGCGTTTCTCATATTAGTGAGGGGCATAGAAACCCGATTTCCGGCCCCTAGCTCATCCAACTGAGAACCGCTATATAAAAATTGCCCGGGGGAGAAAGCGGAACTTGGAGTGGCGGGCAGTTATGGCGCATAGATTTTGCACTACCCATCTCTATTCTCTCGTTACCAGGCTCTTCCTGGGAAGGCAATCTGGAGGCTCTGCCTCCTTTCAACGGAAAAGCAGGTTAAAAGCCGAAGAGCTTATTGACCGCCCTGCCGAACGCACCCGGCGGGTGGCGAGCTCTGTGGTGAGATGGGAAAAATCCCAGAGGAGTCACAAGAAACCTGGTTTGTGGGGGTGGCTCAAAGGAGTCAGCTGGGTTGTGGGCGCGCAGGGAGCCGGCTGCCGGTTCTGGGGAACTTGGAGAGGGGTGCGCCTGCAGCCTGAGGCCAGTGGGGGGGAATTGGGCCTGTAGCAAGTGAATTTATGCCAAATCAGTTAGTTGGTGTTGATTGCCGTTTCTACTGCGAGACGACCGGCGTTGTTGAGATTGGGGAAATTGCTTGACGTTTTGCACGTTTTGCCCATTGCCGCCGGCAGCATCTCATGCGGCGAATGCGGCGGCAGGCGCTTGTGGCAAGCTGGCTTTTGTCGTATAGAGCGGTTCTCAGTCACAAAAACCGCACGGAAAGAAACTTCACCCGCCAGCCAATGCAGTTGCTCCCCTCCCCTGGAAGGGGAGAGGTCAATCTGTACTGCATCACACTAAAAATCCCTGTATGCAGCAGTGGCAGTCAGCTGATGCCCGCAATCAGCCCGAGAAAAAATCACTTCAGACCGGCAATAGCCAGAACAGCCGAGCTTGCAAAAAGCCGGCGCTACGCACCTGTAATCCCGCGTTGATAAAAGAGTTGTTTGCCGCACTCTGTGCGAGTGCGGCTGTGCGCGGAAAGCGCCAGAGGCAATACGGGTGGGAGGAAGCATCAGGTGTGCGGTTGAAGAAACCGCCAGTATAGCAGAGAGAAGAGCGGATTTCGCATCTTTCTTCATGCGAGCTTTTGCCCACAGAATTAGCGCTCCTCTCTGAGCGGAAAGGGTTGATGTTGTTTGATGCCGCCAGAGGTGCGCCCAACTTTTCGGTCGGCGACACACTCCCGCCATCCTCCATTGAGCCGCCTGAACTTCTAGGGAACCGGGCGGACATCTCCCATTGCGAATTGTCGCGGTTCCCTGACAGAGAGTTGCAATGGTTTAGAGGGCCCGTCTGAACGTGGGGTGGGGGGAATTTTTTCATCGCGCTTCCTCCCGGTCGCCCCCCATGACAGGCCATCCCCTTAACGGGAAAGGAAAGGGAGGGCAAGGCTCGGGCGCTTCTCAAGCAACAGCAGCGGTTTCTTCGCCGGATTCCGACTCCTCAGGGGCAGCGGATTCACCTACGTAGATGAGGTGAATATGTTTGTACCCGAGGCGGATTTCAAACTGATCCCCTGGCTTGAGTCCCATCTCTTTAGTATAATTTGACCCAATTACCAGCTGACCATTTTTGTGGACACTGACGCGATAAGTCGCTTCGCGTCCCCGGCCATCTTTGGTTCCCGTTGGATCTAAGGCAATCCCCTTAGCCGCCAGCACCGCGTCGTAAAAATCGGTGAGATTGACTTTGACATTGCCACTGGAGCTGGTGCTGTAGTATCCGCAGCGCTTTGCTGTTTCCCGGCGGGGCAGGTGGGAAAGCTCTTTGACTTTTTGCAGGAGCGCCTTTCCGGTAAGGGTTGGGTATTCTTGTTCTGGTGCCATAGGTTCTCCGAAAATTGTTCTTGGATCTCGCGACAATCTAATTTAAGCAAAAATAGGTGCTGTTTGACAATAGGGTTTTTCGGAAAAAGCCAAAAAAGCAGCCGGCAATGGGGGCAACGGGTCAAGTCTGACTCAGATTGCCCTCCTTGCAGCGGTTCGGGGCATCGCCGGACTTATGCCTTGGAATGTTGCGGCGGTTTTGTGCCCCCTCCTTGTTTTGCTGCTCGCGCAACCAGGAGTTGCGCTTGTCCGGGGTTGCCGGAAGGAATTGTGAGGAAGTTCTGGCAGTTTTCAACAGAGGCGCTCTCATGGGAAGCCCCTAAACTGTTGAAGTTGTCTGGAAGCGGTCGCCCTTTTTAGGGGGTGGAGAGCGCCCCGGCTTTACAGGTGGCATCAAGGGCGGGTTTGCACAATCGGGTGCGGGCTGGTGCGTGGGGAGTGCAGATGGGGTCTTGCCGGACGCCGGGCTTTTTGGAATTCCGTCGGGGCGAGCCAACTGCTGCGCAGAGTGCCGGCGAGACTAGAGTGTCCAAAAAAGGCTCCCCCTTCCGCAATATAACGTCCAGTTGATTGTCCGGCAAGCGGGATTGAGGGCATCGGGCGGCGGCGGGGAAGGGCATTGAGGGGCAGCGGCTCTCGAGGGGGAGAGGAATTAATTGCGGTCAATTGACCGGACACTATATAAACGAGCAATTCTGGGGAGACGGGGGAATGGGGGAGGAGAAATTTTCTTCGATTGCTGGCACGCTCAGACGCTTACTCGCCAGCCCTCAAGACGCTGCTGTGTCAGGACTTCTCCAATTTCGGCACTCCCGCCACAGCCGCCGCCTCCCCCGGAAGGCAGGTTTTTTTCCCCTTCAACAGCCCCCAAACAGCACCGGTTGAGGGAGCCAAAAGGCAAGCGCCACAACTGCAGCAATCCGCACAGCTTGCAGCGCGCCGGCAGCGGATTGTCAGCCGGTGCTGACGCCCCCTGCCAGTTATGGTGCTCTCCAGACAATTCAAAGCAAGCAACTCCCTCACCTGGCAGCGCGCAACCCCACTGGCGGCAAGCGTACCGGCTAGGTGTTTAGCCGCACAGAAATGCCACTTTTGAGCCGAACTTCACCCGCCATACTGCCTCGCACAGCCCGGCGGCACCGCTGGCAAAACTGGTTTTTTAATCGCCTGCGTGGCCACGCTGTTCTGTCGTCTCCGGTGAATTCACCTTAAAAAAGACCCTCACCCCCATCCCCATCCCCAAAATGGTAGAGGGGAGAAAAATCCAGTCTTTTTCTCACTCCCCCTGACTGCCAGTGGGAGAGGGGCGCTGGGAGCCCCTCTGGGGATCGGCAGAGCGGGGGTGAGGGGGTGGGTTTTGCCGGTCAGCCGGCGCTATTAGATGAGTATTTTTTCTCGGCTCTCCCCCCGTCAAGCGCCAAAGGAAATTGCTCTGGTGAAGCGCCCGAATCTGGCAACCGCTGCCGCCCCACACAGGAGGCGATTTTGTCAGCCGGCAGCAGACCGGGCCTTTCAAACGGATCGAGGGCCGGCTTTGAGGATATCCTTTTTGCTAAAGTGCGGATTTAGGCTCCTCAGTCAAGCCGGCACTCTCGGGCCTGCAGCACTCATAATAGCAGTCGGTGACGCTGGCACCGGCATAAAGAAAGTCTTTATCTTATCAGAAGTCACAGGCGCATATAATATTGATCGCCCCAACCGCTGCGTGCGCCCTTTGCCGCATTCCTCGCACAGGGGAATTCGCTCGCCACCGGGCGCAGATTTCCGGTTTCCATTCCGCCGGCGTGGCAAACGGGCAGCACTTTCTGAGATCCCCAGTTCCCGCAACTGCGGCTTTGGGCGCGCTGCCAGCCCCCAAACGGGGAAAAAGCCCGTTTGGGTGGGGACCTCTGTTGGATATTGCCGGGAAAAGCCTTCCGAAAGGCATCTCTCTGGTTTATATTTGGACTGGAGTCAGCCAGCCGGCGCTTTGCCCCCTTTTCCCGAGGTGGCTGCAGTGTTTTTCTCCGGTTCGGGATCGGCAAAGGCCGGTTTGAGCAATTTCCAAGCCTCTTCTGCCTCTGGCAGCAACTTGTCGAACTCTACTTTGGCCGATGCCAAGCTGCTTAAGGTTTTAGCAAAAGCCTTATCTTGCGCCAGCTGGATTTGTTCAGCGCTTAAAGGTGTCATCGAAAAGACTGCTTCTATCAGCGCCATATATTCGCTAGCCTTTTTCTGCTGATCTTGCAAATCCGCTCTCTTTAAGGCAAATTCAGCTACGGTCCTAGCCGCCCTCTCTATAGGTGACAGGTCCTCGCTCCCCTCTGGAGGCTGATTTGACGGGGGTTTCGGTGCCTCTACGAAGATCAGATCCTTGGCTCCCAGTCCGTCAGGAAAACTATTGCTGTCGATTTCAGAAGTCTCTTCGCTCATCATGCGCATCACCTCATCTAGGGCTAGCGCCCGCGTTTTTTCGCTATCTTCTTTCCCCGGAACCGTAATGGTTAGACCGGGATGGTCTTTGACTGTGTAGGTTACCGTTAATTTACGCCGGCCCATAAGTTATCCTCGGTGCAGACTCTTTGGTATTTTACATTCTAACAAATTCTCTCACAGGCGCGTGTGAGTGGAAATAGGCGCTGGGTATCGGGTTGCTAAATGATGGGAACGCACCGGATTCCCCCTGGCGGCGTCCCCTGTCAAGCCCTTGCAGAAACTGCCGCCTATTTGATGCTTGCGCGTTCGGGATCTTTCGATTTTTACATCGCCGGCACAGGCGGGACGCCTGTTGCGGGACGCTCGCAAGGCACGCGACTGCTAGTTCGTGTAAATTTTCTCCCTTTTGGCCGGGACCCGCATTTTAGAATTGCGATCTCAGAACCGGCTCTTTAGGTGTTGAGTGAGTCAAACACTGAGAGCGCCAGCGCTCCCTCGAAGCCTCTTGGCGTGCGGTCTTTCTCACCCCCTCACCCCCTGCCTAAAGCCAGTTTTAATGCTTGCTCCTGCAACAGGTTACCGAAAATTCGGGATGACTCACGCTCCTGACGCTCGCGTGTTTTGCCGATTCCACCGGCACAGCAATCTGGCCTTTCTATCCCCGCAACTGTGGGTGTTTCCCGCCCGACAAATCAAGTCAGTTGTGGGAATTCCTCGGGGAGTTTAAGGGGTTGAAATTGCGCCTCCCTCACAGGCGCTTGCAGGAACACACTGATGCCGGCGCTGCCCCGAATTCGTTGGGCGCAAGCCTTATCTTCCAGAATACTTGACCGCTCAGGGGTGGCGCGATTGCCGGTGGCGATTGCCCAAAGCGCGGTGTGCCAGTGAGAGCGTTAACTAGCGCGCGCCGGTCAGCGATTAAACACTAGCTGAATTATGCGGGTTTCTCTGCCTGGAAAGACCGGTTTCTGGGATTGTCCCGAGCGGTCCTGTAGCGTGAAAGTGTCTCAGGTTGAATGCCAGACCGAAAAGCGCCGGTGGGAATCCTCACCGTTTGTCGCCCCACCGGCAATCGGGCGCTGATCTCATTTTTTCTGAACTGATCGTCATATCCCTCTTCTGTCACGTTGGGGCAATTTGACGAATTTGCGCTATTTCAGGGAACGACAGATCCGGCTTTCACCCTTGTTTGACAAAAGAGGGATATAGCACTATGCACTTAGGTTAGAACAAGGGGTTTAACATGATGTAGGGGCGGGTTCACCCACAATCTGTGCCACACAGCTACAACACCGATAAACCCGCCCCTAACCTCTGATAGAGCAGCCGGCAATTGGGCCATAGCGTGTCTTAACCAATATGACTGCTGCTATATTTCTGAGCCGGTCAGCGGGCATTGGCTGGCAGCGCGCTGCCCATCCGCACCGCTCCGGCGTTACTACCAAGCAATCTACCGGAAATTTTATAAGATTTTATAAGAGAGTCTGGCGGGACGCCCCCTCCCTCACCCAGCCGGTGCATTTCCCCCCCCGCCCGATGGCACGGATTGCAGCAGGTGGCTCTAGGGTTTTATTGGAAGTAATCAAAAAGATTTTATTAAATTTCTTCCAAGAGGAGCAGTTGTGACAGTGCCGGCACAAGCGCCGGTGTTGTATTCTTCTGAAGCGGTGAGAAACCGGGGCGGGGGCAGGTGCAAAGGCTGCGCCGACAGCTATAGCAGCAGTCATATTGGGAACGGAGATCAGTGGCCTAGGGATAAGAGGCGTAGGACAGGCGTCCCGCCTGTCCTACTGTCCCGGTCTAAATAAATACTGCTATAAGACCGGAATTTCCTTGCTCGTATTCTAAGGTACTCGGTTTCTGGGAGAAGAAAAAACCGGGTTTCTTTGGGCGAGAGTGCCCGATTTACAGGCTCCCGTCCCAAGAAACCCGGTTTTTGGCACAGATAAGAAATGATAAAAAATAAATAAAATTTGGTTGATTGCTCATTATGTAGCCGGTCGGGGCGTGCTGCCGGACGGACATCAGGAGCGCTCAACCGAACTGGCTATGGCGCAGGCACAGCCTGCGCCAAGCGGCAAAACCCCCACGAAAAACGCGGTCAGCCGCCGTCAAGTCCAAAGCGCCCCACCCATTAACTTTTGGTAGTGCCGCTCCAGTTCTGCCTTCATCTGCGGCCAGCTGTTCAGGGTTGCGTCCCCCTCCATCACCTTCTCAGCGGCATCCCTAGCCAGGATCAAAACCTCCTGATCGTCCACTAAACTGGCCAGCATAAAATCAGGCAAGCCCGACTGGCGAGTGCCGAGCACCTCACCGGGCCCGCGCAGGCGCATGTCCATCTCGGCAATAAAAAAGCCATCTTGGGACTGCGCCATCACATTGAGCCGGTGGCGGGCGTCAGCTGACGCCCTGGGACTGGCCAGCAGCAAGCAGTAGGACTTGTCAGCGCCGCGACCGACGCGCCCCCGCAGCTGGTGCAGCTGGGACAGCCCGAATCTCTCCGCATTTTCAATGAGCATGACTGTAGCGTTGGGCACATCCACACCCACTTCCACCACGGTAGTTGCCACGAGAATTTGAGTCTTGCCAGCGCGGAATTTGCCAATAGCCGCCTCTTTATCAGCGGAAGACAGGCGTCCGTGGAGCAGCCCCACCTGGAATTCCGGGAAAACCACCTCCTGCAGGCGCTGGTACTCCTCAATGGCAGATTTCAAATCCAGCTTTTCCGATTCTTCCACCAGGGGAAGCACCACATAAACTTGGCGACCGCTCACCACTTCCCGGCGGATAAGATCGTAGGCGTGGGTGCGCTCTTGACCGGAAAGCACCGCTGTTTGAATCGGTTTCCTTCCAGGGGGCAACTCGTCAATTTGACTGACATCCAAATCGCCGTGCAGCGTCAGCGCCAGGGTTCGCGGGATGGGAGTGGCGGTCATGGTCAGGACGTGAGGCACCCCGTCAACGCCTTTTTGCTGCAATTTCGCCCGCTGCTCGACGCCAAACCGGTGCTGCTCGTCGATGACGATTAATCCCAGTTTGTGGAAGCTAACGGTTTCTTGAATCAGGGCGTGAGTGCCGACGAGCACGGGCAGCTCTCCCGTTTGCAGTCCGGCGTGGATTTGCCGGCGCTTCGAGGCTTTGGTCGAGCCGGTGAGCAGCTCCACCGGCAGGTGTAGCAAATTTAACCAAGACACCAACTTTTTGTAGTGCTGCTCGGCGAGCACCTCAGTGGGAGCCATCAGCGCCGCCTGGTAGCCAGATTGAATCGCCGCCAGCATCGCCACCACCGCCACCACCGTCTTGCCGGCACCCACATCCCCCTGCACGAGCCGGTTCATCGGTTCCGGCTTTTGCAAGTCACTGAGGATTTCGTTAACCACCCGCTGCTGGGCATTCGTGAGCTTAAACGGCAGCAGCTTGTAGAACCTGTCAATCAGCTTGCCTTTAGAGCGAAGCTTGGTGCTATTCTGGGCAGAGCGCTGGCTGTAGCGGCGGCTGAGCAGTCCGAGCTGGAGGTAGAAAAACTCGTTAAAGACCAGCCGGCGTCTCGCCTCTTGCAGCAGCTCGCGATCGGGTGGGAAGTGGATATTGGCGATCGCCTCGTGCAAGTTCATCAGCCCGTAGCGATCGCGCACTTCCGCCGGCAGGGAGTCTTTGATCTGGCTGGCGGAGGGCAGCGCTGCGGAAACCGCCTTTCTCACCACCTCCGCCCCCACCCCTTCCGTCAGGGAGTAAACCGGCAGCAACCGCCCCACGGCCATCGATTCCATAGCGCCGTCGGCGTCATCAAGGACTTCCAATTGTGGGTCGTCCAGGGTTGTGCCGTATTTATTTTGTTTCACCAAGCCAGACGCAGCCACCGTAGCGCCGATCGGGTACAGGCGTTTTTGCTGCTCTTGCCAAGCCCGGGAGCTAAAGCGACCGGCAAAAAAGCGGCTTATTTTAAGCTGACCCGTGCGGTCTGTCAAGACCACCTCTAGAATGCTTAATTTCTTATTGCGCGGGCTAGTAAAGCAGTTGCATCGCTTCACCGTACCCACAACCGTCACTGTCTCTCCGGGCTCCAACTCCTGAATACTAACCTGGCGGGCGTAGTCAACATGGTCGCGGGGGTAGTAGAAAAGCAGGTCGCGCACACTCAACAGCCCCAATTTGGCCAGTCGCTCCGCATTTCTTGGCCCCACACCGTCCAGGCGAATCAGGGGTTGGTCGAGAGTGACCGTCGGAGTGCAGCCTACCGGACTCAGGGGGGCAGTTCGGGGCTGTTTCCCATTGGAGGTTGGGGATGGGGGGTTGCTGCCGCTCTCCTCCGCTTTCGCGATCGGCGGCTCCTTCTTTGCCTCAGAGCGCTCGCAAACCCGCTGCATCTGGAGGATGAACATGCGAGCGTTTGCGATCAGGCTCTGTCGCTCATCGAGATTCAGCTCGGGATAATTGCCAAATTGCGCCCCCATTTGCTGCCACCTGCGCCGGTAATACGGCGACAGCCCGGAGGGCGGTCGGCTAAAGCTCTCCCCAAGAAACTCACTAAAGCGCTTTTCTTTGCCTACTAAATCATTAAAGCCGCGTTCGGCTTCAATAGACAGCGCTTTTTGCAATCGGACCCAATCTGGTAATTCTGTTTCCACAGCCTTTCTCCTACACAACTTTAAAATGCTCCATTAAAAATTAAAAATGCAACGCTTATAACATTTTTAATTTTTAATCTTTACTTGTTAACTATCCGTCCGCCCAGCTAGATCGCCACGCAGACTCAGCTTCAGCGACTGCCCGCTCCCGCTGCTTTTTCTGATACTCCCGCACAAGCTTGCTAACCCGGACTGAAAGCTTGCGAATCTGCGAGCGCCACGCTCCTAGCTGCGAGTCGGAAAATTCAATCTCAGACAAGCGCAGATGTATGGCGAGCAGTTGAGTTACACTCGAGGCAGAGGAATCCTCAGGCCCCTCGGTTTCGATCAGTAAGTTTAATAAGTTGGGCGGTCCGGGCACAGTCTCTGCGGCAGCTTCTGCTTTTGCCGCCGCTTCTAGCACTTGTTCTGGCAATTTTTTCGGTAAAATGCCAGGTTGTTGCAATAAGCGATTCGCTCGGCGAGACGCTCCTTGCAGGATTTTTGCCAGCGACAAATCCAGGTGTTCCTGCCACTGCGCCAGTTGCTCTGGGCTGTTCAGCCGGCTGCCACAGGCGTCTTCCCGCAGGGAAAGCCCCAGTGGGGGCTCTGACTCCGGACTCTCGGGCGGCAGCTCTGGGGCTTTCTGCTCCGCATCTTTGCCGCCCGGTGAGTGCAGCATTTCCTGCAGCTGTTGCTGAGCGGAAGTTGCCAGCAACCGCAAGTCTTGCTGCAGCTGTTGCCGCTGGCTGTAAGACAGCTTGAGAAACTGCTCCGGATACCCCTGAGTGCAAATATGATAGCTAGCCAAGATTAGCTGCTGCCGCATCGCTTGCCCCAAGGCGGTCAAATAACTGGAGTAGGTGCTGTGCAATTCTTCTGCTAGCGCTAATGTCTCCCGCTCCAGCTCGGCGATTTCCTGCTCAATTTTATTCACGGCGATGCCCCACTTTCTCCCGTTAAAAATTAAAAATTAAAAATGAACAGTATGCCCTGCCATTTTTAATTTTTAATTTTGCCTTTCTACTCTTTCTACTTATTTGCTTCCCATCTGTGCGGCCACTTCTTCGGCAAAGTTGCTCTCTTGTTTTTCAATCCCTTCGCCCAGCACAAACCGCACGAAACGGCGCACCTGGATGTTTTCACCCAGCTGGGCGATGGCTTGCTTCACCAACTCCTCAACCGTGATATTTTGATCGCGAATGAAGGGCTGGTCCATCAGAGACAGCTCTTTCAACCGCTTCTCAATCCGCCCTTGCACGATCTTTTCCCGGATGTTCACCGGCTTGCTAGCCAGGTCATCCCGCCCCATTTCAATCTCCTTTTCCTTTTCGATCATTTCAGCTGGGATGTCTGCAACCTTCACGTACTCCACATTCGGGCAAGCTGCAACTTGCATGGCGATATTCCGCACCAGAGCTTGGAACTCTTTATTGCGGGCAACAAAATCGGTCTGGCAGTTCACTTCCACCAGCACGCCAATTCGCCCGCCGGTGTGAATGTAGCTATCCACCAACCCTTCTGCTGTCACGCGCCCCGCTTTTTTCTCCGCCGAGGTGATCCCCTTTTGCCGCAGCCATTCCATAGCTTTGGTCATGTCACCGTCGTTTTCCGCGAGTGCCTTTTTGCAGTCCATCATCCCCGCGCCGGTTTGGTCGCGCAGTTCTTTGACAGCTTTTGCAGATATTTCCGCCATCTGGTCTTATTCCTTCCTTCAATCAGTTTACAGGTGCCTCAATCCTCGGAAAGGATGAAGTGTGAAGTCTTCTGTGCGAACGGTATAATTAGTTCCCCCACCATGCCTTCATCCTCCATCCTTTCTAGCTACTTTCTAATCCTCAGATTCCTCATCGTCGCCATACGAGTCGCTGTCATCCATCTCCTCGTAGTCGAACTCCTCTTCTGCGGCTTCGTAATCTTCGTAGTCTTCTTCAGCTACTGCATCGAGCTGACCGTGACGCCCTTCATAAATGGCATCAGCCAGTTTCCCCAATATTAGCTTAATCGAGCGGATGGCATCGTCATTCGCCGGAATCGGGATATCCACCAAATTGGGGTCGCAATTAGTGTCCAGCAGCGACACGATTGGAATATCTAGCTTCTGGCACTCTTGCACCGCGTTGTACTCCCGCCGCTGGTCTACGATGACCACTATATCGGGCACTTTCCGCATGCTTTTAATGCCGCCTAAATATTTTTGCAGTTTGCTCATCTCGCGGCGCAGCATTGAGCCTTCTTTTTTGGGCCGCAGCTCCAGAGCGCCGGTTTCCTCCATACGCTCCAGTTCTTTCAACCGATCCACCCGGCTTTTGATCGTGGCCCAGTTTGTCAGCATTCCGCCCAACCAGCGCTGGTTGACGTAGTACGCACCGCACCGCAACGCTTCTTGCGCGACAATGCCAGCGGCTTGGCGCTTGGTGCCGACAAACAGAAACTTCTTGCCCCCCTCCGAGGCCGTCCGCATGTACTCATACGCCTCCTCCATCAGCTGGGCGGTCTGCACCAAGTCGATGATGTGAACGCCGTTGCGTTCTGTGAAGATGTACCGGGACATCTTGGGATTCCACCGGCGGGTCTGGTGACCGAAGTGTACCCCTGACTCCAACAGCTGAGCCAATGAAACAACTGGCATATCTTTCCTTCTCCTGATTCGGGTTCCCCTTCCATCCAGGCGTATTTCCCTGCGGAAACACCCGAACCCCTGGATGTGTGAGTTTAGACAACTTTACTAGAGTAGCACAAGTGCGCCCCCTGCAAGCAGAAAATTTTCCCTCGCCGGGGCAAGCCCTTCAGCAACCCAGGCGGCGCTCGCTCTCCGCAATCCCACCGGCTCTCAGCCATTCTATCGGTTCCTCCTCTGGTCTATCTGGGTTGACCCACACAATATCTCGGATTTCCGGCACCAGTCCAGCAGCTTGGCCAAAAAGTCTCCTCACTCTCTCATCCAGAGAGATTACCGTCTTATCTGTTGCCAGTGCCGCCTCAATCAGGTGGAAATCCTTAAACATCGCTTCCCTCTCGCTGTCGAGCCCGGCAGTGCCTTCAATTTGCTTCCATAACTCTTCATTGGTTTGAATATCAGCTCGATATTCCAGCTTTTTCTTTGCGACCATCTGGCGTCGCCATGTACGAGCAAAGTTTGATTCGTGCTTAGTCCACTCATCTCTGATATCTGGTGTCATAACCACTCTGTGACATATATCCAGGACAGCTAGGAGAAAATCGCGGCAGTGTTTCGCTGTTGGGTGGGTTGCTTCCTCCCCCCCGGCAGCATTCGCAACAGAAGCATCAATCACTAGAAGTTGGGAAACTTTTTTGGCCATATCAGCCTTTTAACAGGCGAGCCTCCGCTGCGTCCAAATAGCGGCTTTCTAGTTTCAAAGACACATCCCCAAAGTCTTCTGGCCAGTCTCCAAACGCTCCCGCCTCATCCAGATCCGCGCTGCTGACTTCTGTAACACCGTCCTCTCGCCGTGTGAACCAGTGAAGTTTTACTGCGTCTGGCAACAGCTTCCCCTCTGCGACTAGAGATTGAACCGCCAGCAGCAGCACTTCGCTGTGGGTTTCCACAACGACTCGCACACCCCGAGAAGCCGCCTCGGCTAATACCTCTGCCAGAGCAGCTTGAGCCCGAGGATGCAGGTGAATTTCTGGCTGTTCTATGTAAACTAATTGGCCTGGTTCCGCTACCAGAAGGGCAACAAGCACCGGCAAAACCTGAGACACTCCGAACCCAACGTCAGCCACACTCACCATATCTATAACTCGACCTCGACGAGGCAAACGACCGACCTGCAGTTCAACTTGCGTGTCATCAACCTGTCGGGCTCCCACTTTACAAGTCAGTCCCAGAGTTTCCAGAAAACGGCCCAAGTCTTGCAGACGTTTATCTTTAATTTTTTGCCATTGATTGACCACACTAGCAACGTAATTTTCAAACGTTCCCTGAAAGTCGCTGCCAACCGCTGTGATTTTGTAAGTTCGTTCTGGATTCCCTCGCAGTCCGGGAACGTGGATTACCTTTCTTATATAATTTTCAAATAACTCAGCTGGGCTTTTAATCAGCCGGAAAAATGACTGCTGCGCTAACTTCTCTCCCCCCGCACTTAATACGACTTCCAAAAAACATCTGTTCCTCCTCACACACCAATTCAATAAAATTTTTTGGCTTTCTGAAAAACTCACTTCAACTTCTTTCCTTTTAAATAAAGCTTCTTTTAAAGGATGGAAAGCTCCCGCCAACTTTTCTGCAGCCTGCCTAATATCCTCTTCCGCCATATTATACGAAATTGGAATTCGTTCGTCTTCATTCCTATAGGTCATTTCAGCCATTTCAATTCCTGTTTCGGGGTGCTTCTTAAAAAGCGTGCTGAGAAACTGACAATTGCTGATTTCAATCTTAACACTAAAGCTATCACTGCTGTTCTTCTCAGACAGCTGAGAAAATAACTGTCCCGCTGAAGTAAACCTCACATTGGGCCCGGACAGCAGCAGCGGGCCAGGATCGTAAGTTGCTTCCAGCGTTTGCTTGAGTAACAGCAGCGGCTGCATGATGCTGGATTTGCCGGAACTGTTGGCACCGGCAAGAATTGTCAGCGGACGGATTTCCACACTGCACTCTTCGTACAGAGACTTGTACCCGCGTACTGAAATGCCGGCGATTCCCGGAGGGGAATCTTGCCTCTGACTTTTGGAATAGGTAGCTTGACTCATGCTCTTAGCTCCGGCTCATCCCTCTCAGCATATCAATCTTTCCCCCTGCAGTTCAGCATAAGCTGAGTAGACTCCTCTCACATTATACCAGTTCAGGAAAATTCGCGCAATCTCCAGAGCTAACTGAGATTTCCCCCTGTCAATCAGCCACTGTAATAGAGGAGCCACTGTCCGCTCGTTCAGTCTTCCCCCCAGGGAGAGCGCCCCCCAAAGCAGCCGGTGCAGCCAAGTCATTTGAATCATCATTCGCACCTCCCAGGTGGGATGCTTTTGGTAGAACAGCACCCCCATGCGACCGCGCTGAATTTCTTTATCAATCAGCGCCGGCAGCTGCTCCAAGGAAAAGGGGGGATGCCAGTGATAGCCGGCAGCGGCTGGGCATTTAATGAGTTTCAGCCCCAGCTGCTTTAGCCGCACCCCCAGTTCCAGGTCCTCCCAGCCGTAGAGTTGAAACCTCGTGTCAAACAGGCCGGCTTTTTCCAACCATTTACGGGGGATAGCGACATTCCCTGTAGCGAAATACGCCGCAGAAAAATCGGTTATCTTGTAGCGCTCCGCCGTGGGGTTATCGAAGTTGGCGGTGTTGATAACCCGACCGTATGTAAACACCCGATCCCCTCCCGACTCCTGAAATCCCCGCAGCAGCGCCTCAGCGTGCGCCGCGAGAAAATTCTCCGTGACGACTAGATCGCTGTCTATAAAAATAATAGTGTCACCGGCAGCCTTTTGTATTCCTAGATTCCGGGCAGCAGCTGGCCCACTGTGGTCTTGACAGAACCGGCGCAGGTGGGGAAACTCAGCGGAGTGTTCTTCCAGCCACTCGATCGTACCATCCGTCGAGCCATCATCCACCAGCACCACCTCGTAGCCGGTGACGGGGCTCTCACCCCCCAGCTGCTGGCGTTCCAGCGCGCGCAGGCACTTTTTCAGAATTGCCCTGCGATTGTAAGTTGGAATCACAACACTGAAAAACACTTCTTCCCCCCGCAGCAAACCTTCTGAGCGGACGCACTTGACACCTGACCGCTAAATCGAACATTTACTTGAATACTCTTGAGATATCTAATCTTTGCGCTTCTCATTGTGAGCCCTCTAGCTAAACTCCCCACACACGCCTCCTTCGGGGGGTGCGCACACCTTCGCCTCACTTGACTGTTGGGCGCAGCGGAGACTTTCCGCCGCTTTTCCGTACCGGGTGGGGGAATTGGGAGAGTGAGGTTTGCCATAAACTGACGGTCTGTTGCGATAGCCGGCAGCGCCGGGATTTCGGTAAATTTCAGGTTATTTCGCTCCACCGGCTTGATTCCCTGTTCCCACTCCCGATTGCAACCAACCCCCCCCTTGACAGTGAAGTTATAAAGGCAGCTCTTAATGATGTAGCGCTCAGTTTTCTTCAAGCTGTCTTTCCCCGGCGCTCTGTTGCAGTTTTTAACCTGCCGTTTCAGAAGCTCAGCACTCCCTCTAACTCTCTGCTTTTCATGGACTGACTTCCCTTTCCCCCTCCGTGAGGTGTGCCGCTGTTCTTTGAACACCTTTAACACGCTGTCATTGCCCCTCAATTCTGCCCCCTTACTTCCAGCACCCCTGCCAAAATTATCCCGCCTAAAATCGAGTGTTCTTATTAGGTCGTGCAGATTAACCGCACTCATAAACCCATGCCTCATGCCCCATGCCCCATGCCCGACATCAGAAATATTATGGATATACAGCCTGACGCGATCTAACGCCCTGTTTGTGCCTGACTGCGTTGGGTGAGCTGATAGCTCACAGACTTCTGCGATTTCTGCTTTCCTGTCCTTGCGGTGGAAAACCCCCTTTCTTGGGCGCAGGGCGCAGGTGCTGGGGAATGCCAAACACCGGCAATAGCAACCCTTTGAGTCAATCAATAAGTTTCGCTTATCGCCTGGAGTCTGGGAGTTTTCCTTTTTAAATAAATGAGCCCTGTCTGTGGGGCCTTGCGGCATGTAAGGGTTTTTCGCTATTCTTGGCATCGGGGGAGTGGGAGTCGGCGGGGATGAATCGCCCCTGGTGGGTGTAATGCTGTCGAACATTGTAGAATACAAGACTGTATGGGTTTTTGCAGCTAAGCCTCTCAAGCGGTTTTTGGGAGTGGGAACCGGGGAATTCTGGAATCCATTGGCGTCATTATACCACAGACTTGGGCATTCCTCTGTCACCGGCAGATATTGTGACAGTATTCTGCCGGATTTTGCCGCTAGCGACCTGCTGGCCCACCGGCGAGAGCGAGGGAATGTCGGGACAGGTGCGGCCAGCGCAGATTTCTCCGCCTGAAACATCTATATTTGGCTTTGCCCTCTCTCCCTCTATCTCTTAACCGCACCGCTCAGATATTCAAAATTATTTTAGCGGAAGTGCTGTTCGGGTGGGGGCGGGTTGCACAGGGCGGATTGCGCTGCCCAGAGTGGGGACATGCGGCTCGCCCGCCCCGGAGTGCCGGCGAGCCCGAACCTCACAGCTTTTTGGGGGCGGCACGCCCCAGCAAGCGAATCAGGGCAACGCCGGTGAGAGCGGAGACAGCAAACCACGTCACCGCCAAACCCACTAACTCGCCGAGGAACAGGCGCGTGGACAGGCGAACAGCCCAGCCCACAGCCCAGCCCAGGGGCAGCCCCAACGCCCAGCTGGCGGCACTGGCAAAGATCCAAGTCCCATCTCTGGCGACTTGCTTTTGGATGGTTAGCCACTGCGCCAGTCCAGTCAGAGCCCCCACCAGCGCTCCGTCGAAAACCCCATTAATCAACCGGAATCCGATATTTTCGCTTGTGGGTGCCATCCAGCCCAGGGCACCCACGCTGCTCGCCCCGATCAAGCCCCAGCTGAGGGCAGATGCCAATATCCACCGGCTCGCTTGGGGGAAGAGCTGTCTGAGGACAGCCCACTGCGCCAAGCCAATCGCCGCACCGCCGGCTAACCCTTGCACCACCCCCACATAAGGTCTGACACCGATTTCAACAAACAGCAGGCTCACCAAAAAGCCGGCTTGGGTGAGAGACACCCACTGCAACCAGAAAGCCCGTTCCTTGCTGGCGAGTTTGACAGGGGCATAGTAATAGAACGTTGCTGACATTGGCGTTAAAAAAGTTCCGGGTAAAAGTGACGCAATCGAATCTGAGAGCTGCGCGGCCAGAAACCGGGTTTCTTTGAGAAACCCGGTTTCTCGGCTTCTATAAATTCTATCCCGCTGGAGTTGGCTTTTGCAAAAGTTTCGGTCGTGTGGCGGGCTCAGAAAAAATGTCCTGGAATGCCGCGCGGCGCTCCGGTGGCGACTCGGGTGCGATATAGCCCCACAAGCTCTCCCAGTAAAAAAAAGAGACGCCATTAAATCCGCGCTCGCGAGCCACCTGCACTTGCTTCTCGATTTGCTCCATAGCGACAGGACGCCCCCAGGTTCCGGTTGATATCCCCACGCCCACGGGAATCTTGCTGCGAGCCGCCGCCAGAGCCGGTTTTTGCAATTCCTCCACAAAAGTTGTCATGTCACCTCGATATACCTGCACCACCAATTCCTCTACCAAACCGCGCTGCACCCAAGTCGGCCAGTCTTGCAGATAGAGTTTGTATGAATAATCTTGCGAATTGGGAGACAGGGATATAATGCAGTTGGGGCTGACTGTTTTGACAGCCTGGTAGACCTTTTGCATGAAATCCGTAATCTTGTCGGCTCGCCAGCGCATCCACTCGGCGTCTCTGGGATTGTCAGGAGGGTTTTTGCCTGCGTGCTCTTGCTGGTAAAGCCGGAGCGTGAAAGGATCGTAACCGAATTCCACCGGCATGGCAAAGCGATCGTCAATTTGAATGCCAGCGACTCCATATTTACTGACAACTTCCACGAGCAAGTCGAGCATGAACTTCTGCACTTCTGGGTGGAGGGGGTTGAGCCAGACTTGGCTGATCTCCATCTGCTTGAGGATAAACTGCCTGACGTTTTCCCACACCGGCTTGGCGGTTGAATTGCCAGAGTCGATGCCGTTCTGTTCGTCGGCAATCTCCTTGAGAATCTGGCTGCTGTTGCGGCGAAAAGTCACCCACTCCGGGTGCCGGCGAACCAGTTCTGAGTTCGCCGGTGCCATGAAGCCATACTCAAACCACGGGATAACGTCCATCTGGTAGCGGTATCCCTGTTTGATTATCTCCGCCAGGGAATCCTGCCCCAGCCGCACCAGCCCCAGCAGTGGCTCTCGATCTCGCCCCGTCACCTGTTTCGCCACCTGGCTCGGGTAAAAGGTCTGCCCCCGGTTCCACACGACCGGATATACTGTATTAAAGTTTAGTTGCGAGAGCTGCCGCATCGCTCGGTTCACCCCCCACGGGGCAAATAGCACTCCGCTAGTCACATTGGTCAGCCACACGCCCCGCACCTCTGTTCTAGCCGCCGGCGCGGCGGGAGAGCGGACTCCCACCGGACTCCCAACCCCTGAGATCCCATTGGGGTTGCTTTCGCTAAGTTGCCACAGCGCCGCCAGCAGCGCCAGTCCCAGGCATAGCAGGTACACCAGCCATCTCTTGTCAAATTTCTTCTTGCCCATCGTCCCTCAATAGCTGTGTTTACTGCTGTCAGAAGGTTTGAGTAACGAGCGCGCACCTTTGGTTCCGAGTCTCGCCCACCTGTGCCACCGGCAGCCGGGCGGTAACAGCGCTTTCAACCCTGGCGCTCCTGCAATTCCTGGCGAACCCCTTATTCCCTAAATCCCCCACTTGTCCCCTCTTTTTATAAATTTTGTTAATCTCGCACTGCCGGTCGAAAACAAGCTTGTCAATCGGTGAAATTATAGAACGCGCTCTCAATCCGCTGCAACTGCGAGCGCGGCACCCTGAACCGGCACCGGCACCGAAACGCTCAAAAAATCCCCGCCAGAGCCTGACTTCCCCCCCTTCCTCCGGCTGGCTGCGCCGCGTTCTTCAACAAACCTCACTTTCCCCGCTCCCCCACTCGCGTTTTTCCAACAAAATCTTAACAATCGCCCCTCGCGCCAGACTCACAGCCATTCCCACTCGCCGGTCGGGACAGTTGCCATCCCGCCTGCCAAGCCGGGCACTTCTCTAAAACTTGCCGGCGTTCTAAAGAATTATACAGAAATTAGCGGCCTGCCCTTTCATCCCCTCGTTCTGGGGCAGAAGCTGGGAACGCCGCTTTGGAGGCTCTGACTTGAACAGGACTTACGCTTGCGTCTCTATCTGTAGGGTGGGTTAGCGCTAGCGCGTAACCCACCACGCACCACATGAAGTGTCGCGGCCTAAGTCCTGTTGAAAATGTTTGTAGGGGCGGGTTCACCAACATCTGATATAATAGTATGCACTTAGGTTAGGACATTATATCAAGAGGGTCGGAGGGAACGCCTGCCCTACGCCTTTTTCCCTAGGTCACGGATGTCCTAACCAATATGACTGCTGCTATAGCAGTATGCACTTAGGTTAGAACATTAGACCTTCAGGGGGGGCGGGACGCCTGCCCTACGTCTATATCGCAGTAAGCATTTAGGAAACGTACATTCCGGCCTCCCTTGCTCCAGAGCTCCCGAAGCTTCTATTGTTCTAACCAATATGACTGCTGCTATATAGCGTAGCGCACCCGGACGGTGCTCCTTCGCAGAGACATTTTAGGTAAACCCGCCATTACCGGCAATCGGCGGGCCTCGTAGGGGCGCATAATTTTCATCGGTGGTGCGCAGTTCCGAAGTAACTGCTTGATTCGGCGCTTTTCTTGGGGTAAAGAATTATGGAGAAATTAGCTGCCTAACCTTTAATTTTTCAACCAATTCCAGTGGCGCAGTCTGTCACCGGCATCTCTTGACGCGCCTCGGGCAAATTGTGTGCAATTAAGAGATTTTCCCTCTCTCCCCCCCCTCCTAAAAAAGAAGCCAGAAGCAAGAATAAGCTGTTACGCTTTTAATATGCTTATTGTGGGAAGGAGGCATAGCCTCCAGAAGGGCGTTCCCAGCCTGAGGCTGGGAACGAGGGATAACGAGGGATAGAGATGGATAGCAAAAATTAAATCGGCAACAGCTTAGTGCTGGCCGAGCGAGCGAGCTTCCCCGCGCCCCGGCTCTTTGAAGCTCCCCTGCTGCGCTCCGGGCACTCCTTTGCCGCCCGCCGGTTTCAAATCGTTAAGAATATCGGTAGTTTTTGCTGTCGCTTGGGTAAAATGGGTTAATAATACCTACTTGGTAGTTTTAGGAAATCTACATATCAATGGGTCGCGCTAAAAAAGTTGTTCTGGCTTATTCCGGCGGAGTCGATACCTCAGTCTGCATTCCCTACCTGAAGCAGGAGTGGGGGGTTGAGGAAGTGATTGCCCTGGCTGCGGATCTCGGGCAAGGGGAAGAGCTCAAGCCGATACAGGAAAAAGCGCTCAAATCGGGTGCTGTTGAATCCCTGGTGGTGGACGCCAAGGAAAGCTTTGTCAAAGACTACGGATTTCCAGCGATTCAGGCGAACGCCCTCTACGAAAATCGCTATCCGCTCTCGACTTCCCTCGCCCGCCCGCTGATTGCCAAGCTTCTGGTAGAAGCGGCTGAGAAATACGGCGCTGATGCGGTGGCGCACGGCTGCACCGGCAAGGGCAATGACCAAGTGCGCTTCGACGTTTCGATTGCGGCGCTCAACCCCAACCTGAAAGTCCTGGCACCGGCACGGGAGTGGGGGATGAGCCGGGAGGAAACCATCGCCTACGGGGAGAAATTTGGCATTCCCGCGCCGGTGAAGAAATCCTCTCCCTACAGTATAGACCGCAACCTCTTTGGGCGCAGCATTGAGGCAGGCCCGCTGGAAGATCCCGAGACGGAACCGCTCGAAGAAATTTATGCCATGACCCAGGCGATCGCCGACACGCCTGACGAGCCTGAATACGTGGAAATTGGCTTTGAGCGCGGCATGCCGGCCAGCCTCAATGGCCAAGTCCTGCCGGCGGTGGCGCTTGTCGAGCAGCTCAACCAGGTGGTTGGCAAGCACGGCTTCGGGCGCATCGATATGGTGGAAAACCGGCTCGTGGGCATCAAATCCCGCGAAATCTACGAAACACCGGCACTGCTGGCGCTGATCCTGGCTCACCGGGACTTGGAGAGCCTCACCCTCACCGCAGATGTCTCCCACTACAAGCGCGGTGTCGAAGAAACCTATGGCCAGCTAGTGTACAATGGCCTTTGGTACAGTCCCTTGAAGGCTGCCCTGGACGCTTTCATTCAGCAAACCCAAGAGCGGGTGTCGGGGACGGTGCGGGTTAAGCTGTTCAAGGGCAGCGCCACGATCGTCGGTCGCCGGTCTGACTATTCCCTCTACAGCCCCGATTTGGCCACCTATGGCGCTGAAGACCAGTTTGACCACAAAGCCGCTGAGGGCTTTATCTATGTCTGGGGTCTGCCCACTCGCGTCTGGTCGCAAAAAACTAGGGGCTAGAATGCCGGTGAAGTCATCCTAGAAACCTAGAAACAAAGAAACCGGGTTTCTTGAAGAAACCCGGTTTCTGGCCTCATTCAATGACTTTATTTGTGTGAGCCCTCTCTTTTTTCTTTCCTTGGCGCGCTCTCACGGGGGCGGTTTATTAAAGAAGTAATTTTCACAAATCAAATATAGCCTTTCTCATCCTTTGTGAGGTGCCCAGAAACCCGGTTTTTTTAAGAAACCGGGTTTCAAAGGCCATACCTAGTCCCCACTTTCGAGTCCCTTGTTGCGAGACTCCAGCCAGAGGGGAACGGCAATCCAGGCGACTACCAGAACTAAGGCAACTGCAGCAAATCTGGCGGCTAAACTCACTAACTCCTCTAGGGGCACAATTCGCCCGGCAAAGAAGGACAGCGTGACCATCACTGACGCCCACGCTGCTGCCCCAGCCAGGTTGTAGGCTGTAAATTTCAGGTACGGCATTTCCGCAACGCCGGCTATGGGGCTAGCAAAAATCCGCAGTAAGGCAATGAACCTGCCCACAAATACCGTCTTGCCGGCGTTTTCGCTAAACCGAGTTTTGAGTTTTAGGAGCTGTTCTTCCGGAACGCGGAAAATTCGCCCCGCACTCACCAGCAAGGGCCAGCCGCCATACCTGCCTATCCAATAGCCAAAGTTGCCGCCTAAGGTTGCGCCCAAGATGGCGCTGCCCAGGACGAACCAGTAACTCAGCTCGCCGCTACCTGCCAGAAAGCCCCCGGCTATGGTGATGGTTTCACCGGGTAGCGGCACTCCCAGGTTTTCTAGCAAGATTCCCAGAAACACTGCCCAGTAGCCGTATTGGTGGGCAAGTTGCTGAATGGTATCCAGCGATACAAATTCTAATGACATTTAACACTGCCTTTATAATGTCTTAGTATTTTGTAACATATTGGCGTGCCGGTGGGGGTGGCCTCAGCCGGGCCGGCCATTCCCCCACCGGCAAAGGGCCGGCCCGGCACGTCCGCGCTCGGGTGGCTCTGGCCGATGGGAGAGCCGAACACCGTTTCCGGCAAAATGCCACCTTTTCCACCTGTTTTTCCGTTACATTAATCACAGATCCCCCACACCGAAAAAGGGAAACTTATTTCTTACCAGAAGCATCTGAATAATGTTACTGTTTGGTTTTATTCAGCAGCAATCCGCACTTGCCAGTCTATTGAGTGAACAACAATTATGATGGCCCGACAAGTCAGTCAACCGATCCTCCTCCAGCCCAAACAGCGTCTGGATTCAGAAGGCGGCTGCGCCCTCCAGCAACAGATTGCTGCCATCGCTCCCCAGTCCCACCAGATATGGGTCATTGATATGAGCCAGGTCGATTTCCTGGACAGCTCGGGGCTTTTTTCCCTGGTGGCCGGTCTTTCCACCGCTCGCAAACGCGGATGCCGCCTGGTTCTCTGCAATCTCAAAGCTGCAGTCAGGCTGGTCTTTGAAATCTCTCAGCTCGATACTGTCTTTGAAATTTTTGACAGCTACGATACTGTTTTAGTTTCCCTCGATCGAGAGGCCGCCTCCCTAAGGAAGGCGGCTTAAGTTTATTTATTCTTGACTGAAAGCGCCCGCTGTGCTACAGGGTGCAGTTTTTGGCGTGAAAATTGAATGTTTAGAAAAGGGTTTTCTCCTCGTTCTAGGAATGCAGCAGGCACTCTGCTGAGTGAGCGACTGTCAAATCCAAGATCGGCCTGCCGGTCAGGCAGTGCCAGTGACAGCTAAATAAATCAGGATCTTGCACGCCGATGCTGGCCACCGCCGGCTCGGCTGGATAGGGCCACAAACGGTCAAAGCAAATCAGCTCCCCAAGAAATCCAAATTGCACTAAATAGGTCGCCGGCGGGGCGTCGAGGGAGCGCAGCAATCGGTACGCCAATTCGTACAGCTGCTGCCTCCAACTGTCCGAGACGTGCGCCGGCTGCCTGTAAATTTTACCATTTCCGGATATAGCGTTTGTTTTATCGCCTCGCTCTGTCTCGCTTGAGGCGGATTTTTTGGCTGAGTAATAATCCGGATTGCATATCACTTCCCCGTAGAGGGGCCCCTTTGCGGTGAGGACAGCCGGCAGCCAGTGCTCGCCGGCACCCACCGGGTATCCCATTTGCTCGACGTGCCGGCGAAGTCCGGGGACATCGCGGCATGTCTGGTAGGTGCGCTGAGCGGGAAATGGGACAGTATCCGGTAAATTAAGCGTTAAAGGGCAGAGGAGCGCCTCACCGGCACTGAGGGCGCTGGCAATTCCCGGTTGCGTGAGGGATCTGGCGGAGAGGGCGCGGACGGGTGCCGGTGGGGCTTTGGGTGAAGCGGAGATAGCCTGCGTGAGAGCAGAAACCATTTGAGCTGTCGCCGGCGATGCCGGGATGAGTTCGCCAGAGTTCTCCGCTTCAGCATCGATTGCGATCAGGATTTCAGGCATTGCCAAACGAGGGCAAGTTGATAGGAGAGTTAGAAGGGGAGAAGCTGGGCAGATCCAGCTGGCCATTGCCGCGACGAGTGCGGACGGCGAGCCGGTAGTTGAGACTTTGCAGTTCGGCGTGAAGCTGGCGATTTTCGCGCTGGAGCATGGCCACTTTCTCTTTCACCGGCTCCATGCGCTCAGCAAACTTCTCGCGATAGACAATCGGCAATTCTTGCACGACTTGTTCCAGCATGCGGCTGCGGTCAGTCAATTCTTGCACAGACTGGCGCAGCTGGAAAAGCTCGGCATCGCGCTGGCCAACTTGCTCTTGGTAGAAGGCCAGCTGCTGCTCCAGACCTTGCAGCTGTTCGCGGATGGCCTTCATTTGGGCGCTGTTGCGTTCAGGCGCAGCCGGCTGCTGGGGCGGGACAAAGTTATTATTTTTGCCCTTGACGAGGCGGAACAGTTCCTGGGACAGCTGCTGGACGAGCTGGTCTTTCATCTGCAGCTCTTCCCGCAGTTGGGCGTTTTCGCTTTCCAGGGATTGCAGGGAGGGGAGTTCTGTTTGGCTCACGGTGGGTTGCAGCTCCAAAGATTAATAATGATTATGTCAGGAATGGGAGGCGGCGGGTGCCGGCTCTTCTATTCCTTATATTAGTTTTTCTGTTAATTTACCACTGGCGGCGGGTTTTGACCATTCCGACGCAGGACAGGCGGGACGCCTGTCCTCCCGCCTGTCCGGTGCACAGGCGGGTGCGCAGGCGGGTGCGCAGGCGAGACGCCTGTTGCACTCCGTTAGGGGCTTCTGAGGCTCTCGACAAAGGCTGCGTGTGCCGGTGTGGCCAATCCCTGCTGCAGCACCGCCAGCACCGCCGCCAAATCGCCGGCGAGCAGTGCGGGGACCCGAAGCCACAAACCGGGGAAAATCTCGCTGCGCAAAACACCGGCTTCATCTGGCTGCAGGGGGATATATTCGCCTTCTGTGAGTTTGTACCAGTCCACTCGACTGTCGTAAACCCGCCACACAAGATATTCTCGCACTCCATTGCGCCGGTAGGCTGTGAGTTTGTCGCCGACATCATAGGAAGCGCTGGAGGCGGCTACTTCAGCAATGAATTCCGGTGCGCCTTCCACATAGCCATCATCGCTGATGCGCGACTGTCCGCCGGCACTGGGTTCCAGTCGCAGGAGGGCATCGGGTTGGGGTTCGTTGTCCACATCCAGGCGCACTGTGGCATTGTCGCCCAACCGAACGCCGGGTGTGCCGGCAGTGTAGACACCCAACCAAGTAATCACCCGCGCGTGCGGTTCAGCGTGAGGCTCAAAACGTAACGGCGACGCCATATGCACCACTCCTTCAATCAGTTCAGCTTTCTTAATGTGCGGCATTGCTTGGTAGCGCCGCTCGAATTCATAGCGAGTCAGGCGATCTCCATTCTCTAGGGGCGGCAATTTTTTCGGCTCTCCCGCCGGCAATTGCTCTGGGTTGCGCACTAATTTTTCGACTGTCATAAGATATTCCCTTTGCCTACCTGCTTCCAGTTTACCGGCTGGGGGGGAAACCGGCAGATGTCACCTCCTGTAGAGACGCCACCCCGGCATTCGCACCCCAGGGGCTGTGAGCGGGGCCGCCGGCTCTAAATGTGCCGGTTCTGTGTGACAGAAATTTTGGCAAAAATTGCACAATTTTCTGGATTTGTGCTATGCTAAGGATAATGGAAAAGGTGCGGCCATATAAGGTCATATTGGGCCACATTGGGCTAACGCCCAACTACAAACCTTTCCCCTCGCATTCCTAGAATCTGTAGGGTGCGTTCCGCCTGAGTGTACCCTTATTTGTGTGCGGAAATTGATCGGGCGGAACGCACCCCCCGGTTGCGGTGATCGGCTTTGCGAGCCGGCACCATTATGTGTGCGAGAATGGATGAGGCGGAACGCACCCTACTTTCTTTTGCTAGTTCCCCTGGCAATTAGCTAGGTTCCAGGCGATTGGAAATCGCGGCTATACAAACGAAGCCCGCCTTCGCGGGCTAAGAGTATATTGAGACTCTCAAAATCTGCGCGGTTTTCCTCGTTGCGCAGTTTTCCTTGTTCCTTCGTCCCCTGGCAATTAGCTAGGTTCCAGGCGATTGGAAATCGCGGCTATACAAACGAAGCCCGCCTTCGCGGGCTAAGAGTATATTGAGACTCTCAAAATCTGCGCGGTTTTCCTCGTTGCGCAGTTTTCCTTGTTCCTTCGTCCCCTGGCAATTAGCTAGGTTCCTGGTGATTGGAAAGAGACTGTTGGCGAATTGATTGGGGGTTTTACCCCACCCCCAACCCCTCCCCGTTAACGGGGAGGGGAGCTTTCTGGTAACCCTTGTTTTCCCTTTTCCTTGTCTTTTCTGAAAAAAAAACCGCGCAGATATTGAGAGTCTCGATCCACTCTTAGCCCGCGAAGGCGGGCTTCGTCTGTATAGCCGCGATTTCAATCGCCAGGAACCTGGCCAACTAGCCAGTGGTCTAACCCCTCACGCATTCGCCAACAGCTTCTTTCCAATCGCCGGAGAACTAGCAAAATCGCCTGGGAACTAGCTGTAACAGCTGAATATACAACGCCATCCTCAATGCGCTCAGATACGCTCATGCAAACCACCGGCGAATTAACTCCACCTGGAAGCGGAAACCGTCACCGGCATGTTCAATGAGTTCGCGGCGCAAAAGCAGGTTGAGGGTGCTGTCGAGGCTGTCGGGTTCCTCGCGGGAGAGAAATTGCCGGCTGGCTGTTGCGCGTTCCCCCTGTGCGGCGATGCAGCGCAATACGGCTAGCCCACCGGCATCTATTTGGTTGCGTTCGATGTCGGAGAAAAAGAAACTGCCACTTTCTAAAGCACGCGGCACTGCAGCTTCTATATCGGCTAAGGTGGCAAACCGGCGCACTGAGGGATCTTGCTCGTTTTTGAGAATGACAATCTCGTTGCAGAGGAGTTGCACCAAAAAGGGGTGATGGCGGGTTAAATCTAGAATTCGCTGCACCGCATCGGGTTCATAGCGCAGGGTAAAATCTTTGATGGGGCGCTCTATCAGCTGACGCGCTTCCGGTTCTCTCAGGTAGCTGATATGCACGACTTGCACGTTGATCAGGTAGCTCGCCCAGCGCTGAAATTCCTCTATCGTGTGGGAGCCGGCGAGCAGCACTTTGAAGCGGGGGCGGTGCTGGATTAAGTGGCGCAGCATTCCCAAAATTCGCTCTTCATCAAAGCGTCCTTTCCTGATGGCGCTGTCTAAAGCCTCGAATTCATCCAAGGCAAGCAGGGCGGTATTTTGTTCGAGTGTATTTTCGACTTCATCTAACCATTCGTCGAAGCCGGTGAAGGGATCTGCTGCTAGGGTTTCGCGGGGGAGGGGCGGCAGATTCAATTCGCTCTGTCGCTTGGCTGAGTTTATCATGCCTCTAGCGAGGTTGTAGAGAAAACCTGCCGGGTCACTCGCCTGTGATGCCGGTCCTTGCAAGTCCACAAACATGGGGATGATGCTGTTGGGGAGGAGGCGTCCGAGGTTGTTGAGAAGGGAGGTTTTGCCCATGCGCCGCTGACCGTAGAGTAGCAGAGGGGGGCGACGCCGGTCTAGCAGTAATTGCTCGATGCGCTTGCCAATCTCAGTGCCGCTGATATCAGCGGGTTTGACAAAGATTTCCTGCTGCTCATTCAGGGGGATGCCAGTGATGTAGGGGTTGTCAATCTCTTGGCGGAGTTCAGCTTCTTTTGCCAGTTCGGACACACGCTCGGCAAGAATTTGATGCCAGCGGAGGGCGATGGGCTGAAACCGAACCGCGTATTTGTTGCTGCTGCGGGTTAAGTACCGCAACTGAGCTTCTAAACGGTCTGCAACAGCGCTGAGCGCTAGACGCTTGTTATAAGCACTTTCCTGATTGAGAGCAGCGTCTGCATCCTCGCTGATGCGACTGAAGATGCGGATCACTGCGCCGGCTGGGCTTTGCAGTTCGCTAATAACCAGACTGCGGTGAGCATTACGGATGGCTTCCACATCCGCACAGTTTTCTAAACTCCGTGCGTCCAGTTCAATTTGTGCCGCCTGTGCCGCCCAGCGCTGCCGGCTGGTACTCAGATATTCGATGGCAGCTTTTCCCTCAGCTGGGTTGCGCTCCATCACTAAAAGGAGATGCTTGTCCAAGTCATATAGGGGAATGCGCTGCCACTCATCCCAAAAGGCAGAATGCCAGCGCAACAGACTGGGTTGAGTGCCTGTTCGTTTTTTGTCCAGTTGATACAGGAGGATATTCCATACGGTCAGGAAGGGATAGAGTACCGCTGGTAGCCACAAGTTTACAGTTACTCCCACGCCCGACGCCACGCCGAACGCCACGCCCCACGCCACGCCCGACGCCACGCCCAACGCCACGCCCAACGCCACGCCCAACGCCACGCCCCACGCCACGCCCCACGCCACGCCCCACGCCACGCCCCACGCCACGCCCCACGCCACGCCCAACGCCACGCCCGACGCCACGGCCCACGCCACGGCGAACGCCACGCCCGACGCCACGGCCCACGCCACGGCGAACGCCACGCCGAACGCCACGCCGAACGCCACGCCCCACGCCACGCCCCACGCCACGGCCCACGCCACGCCGAACGCCACGCCCCACGCCACGCCGAACGCCACGGCCCACGCCACGACACGAAAAATTTTGTCAGCTGGCTCGCCCAACCCCCACAGCACCAATCCGAGAAGCAAGTTAGCCAGGACAGGGGAGAGCAGGTATCCTTGGAGCCGCAGCCGCCACAGAGCGAAGTTCCGCCAGCGCCCCTGTCTAATCAATAAAATCAGAGAGGAGTTAGGCTTCAAATCGGGGTCAATCCTGGTTATGTGATTGCGGAAAGCTGTGGGGCGGAAAAAAACCCAGAACATCAGTTGCAGCGTGCCCAGAATTAGGTTGGGGTGCTGCTCGGGTGCGTTGGTGTAGGCGTTGCGCGGGACGTTCATGCTAATTCTTTACCTGTCACTCCAACAAATGTTTGAAGCCCTGTATCTGCCGTAAACCTTCTTTGCGCCAGCCGTCTCCAGTTTCCCCATTTTCCAGACTAACCAATCGTTCTCGACAGAGGATTTGCAGCAGAAGTGGCCATCGTCCGCTCTGGGTGAGAATCCACTCTACATCCTCATCTGGGAAGGTCATCGGCGAACCGGCAATCAACTCACGCGCCTCTGCCTCTGTCAGCGGCCCCAAAGTCGCGCTATATCCGAAAATGTTGAAAAACGGAGAACTGTGCTTGGTGTTGTGAGCCAGTTCAACCGGCGATTCCGGCGCTGCCAGCACAAACGCCAGATTTCCACCGGCATAATTGGTTGCCCAAGATCGCAAACACTCCCAGAACCCATCATCTAATTCTGGACAGCGTTGCAGTGCGACGCCTATCTCATCCAGCAGGATAACTGTGGGCGAGTGCAGCTTGTCGCCAACCGCATCCATGAAGCGATCCAAATCGCAGGGGTTGGGCACCGGCACACCCAGCTCCTTTAATATGTAGCTTAGCAACCCCTCCCGGCTGTGCCGGCGGGTATCTTGGAAGTCTGCGAAAATCCAGCGATAGCGTTGTGGATGCGGCAGCCAGTCGGACTTTTGGCCAGGGCGCAACTGTGCCGGTGGGGTGGTGGTGATGTTTTTCAGGTAGTGCAGCAGGGAAGTCTTGCCGGTGCGCTTCTTGCCGATAATGGCGGCGTTTTGCAGGGGGTGGCGTTTCAGCAAGCCGAAAATGCGTTGAAGTTCGTAGTTGCGCCCAAAGAACTGGCGAGGGTAGGTGATGGGGTTGCCGGTGATGAAGGGCGAGAGTTCCTCAATGGGTGCCGGTGGGGGTTGTGGATCTTCCTCTTCTTTACAGGCTATTTCTTGCCAGTCAAACCCCAGTTTCTCGCTGAGTTCTACAAAATTCAGATAATCAACGGGTTGGCCACCGAGGAAGTTCTTGACGGTGGACAGAGATAGTCCTACCGCGTCAGCCAAAGCTGCCTGGCTGGCATGGCCCTTAAGCTTGAGGGCCGATTTTACTTCATTGATGTACTCTGGGGCAACCTTGTTCGACCGCGACATCACTGTTCCCAGGAAGGACTATCCGATTATAGAGCTTTTTTCCAGCCCAACCACAAGTCATCCCTAAGTCATCTCAAAGTCACCTGTTTCCCACCCCGCATCTGAACCAGCGCTAGGTTTAGATGGAATTGTAGAGCTCAAACCGACTAAAACGCCATGTTGAATGAAACCCCAAACACCAACCAGACGTTACCCTCTACTTCGGAACCTGATGACGCTGTTCTGGACATGGAGCGAGAGTTCATGGAAGAACGTTTGCGTCAAGCTCGTCTCAGCTTCAACCTGACTCTCATACTGACAGCCGTGAGTGCTGTCATCAGTGTTGTGGGTGTCGGACTTTTGTTTGCGGGGAAAGTCCCGGAGGGAAGCGTCACGACAGCTGGGGGGTTGAGTTGCAACATTGTCAGCTTATTAAGGCTGACTAAGGAAACCAATGACCGGCTGGACAAAATGGCTCAGGAGTTCAAGGACGAAGATTGACAAAGTAGGGTGGGTTACGCGTCATCTATTATAGCACATAATGGGTTGGGTGAGAAACCGGGTTTCTTGGGGGCTGGGGGGTGGGTTCCGCCAAGCGAGATTTTCGCACACAAATCAGGGGTGCTGTCAGGCGGAACCCACCCTACTTAACTACAGGGGGCGCTGTGTGTCCGGTAGCATGTGGGGGCTACCGGCTTGTTGGTCAATTTTTGCCGCCAATTCGCGCACACAACCGGCTACAATCTCATACCAGCGAAGAGCAATCGGGTAAAAACGAAGGGCGTCTTTATCGCCGCAGGCGGTTAACTCCCGCAAGAAGTTATCCAGATTCTGCGCGACAGCGCTGAGGGCTAGCAGCCGATTAAAGGCACTCTCCTGACTCACACCGGCATCTACTTCTTGGCTAATCTGGCTAAAGCTGATCAGCCAAACACCGGCAGGGCTTTCTGAATCACCGGCACCCAAGTTTTGGTGTGCGTTACTGATATCTCGCACGCCCCCACAATTTTCTAAACTCCTGGCGTCTATTTCAATCTGCGCTGCCTGCGCCGCCCAGCGCTGCCGGCTGGATTTCAGGTAGTTAATTGCGGCTTTTGCTTCATCGGGATTGCGGTCCAGTATCAAAATCAGGTGTTTGTCTAATTTGGGGAAAGGCAAAAACTGCCACTCATGCCAGAATGCGGAGTGCCGGTGCAGCAAACTGAATTGACTCCCGGCAAATCGTTTATCCAGTTGATAGAGGAAGATATTCCATACTGTTAATAAAGGATAAAATACTACCGGCAGCCAATAGTTGACAGACACTCCCAGCGCGAACGCCACGCCCGAAGATACCCCCGACGACAGGCCAAATGCTAAGCCCAAGGTGACAATCGACGCCAAGCGCCACCCGACGCGCCACGCGATGTCGGGCGAGACGCCGGGAACTGCGCCCGACACCACGCCCAAGGTGACGCCCAAGGTGAAGCCGGACATCACGCCCAACACCACGCCCAAGGCAAGACCGGATGTCAAGCCCGACACCACGCCGGATGACATGTGAAACGCCACGCCCAACCCAACGCCAAACACGACGCCCAACCCGACGCCCCACCCCACACTCCGCCTGGCGCTGAACCCCGGACTCAAGGTGACGCCCAGGACTGCGCCCGACGCCGCGCCCAACCCGACGCCCCACCCGACGCCCCACGCGAACCCCAAGGCCAAGTTGAGGGCCACGCCCCACGCCATAGCTAACCCGACGCCCAAGGTGACGGCTAGGGCCACGCCTGAGGCCACGCCCCACTGCACGCCCGACGCCACCCACGATGTCAGCCCCCACCACACGCCGGACGCCACGCGCCAGAAAATGATTTCTTTTGATTGGCCGAGTGCGGACAGTATTAAACCCAGGATTGAAAATGCCAGGAAAGGTAATATTAAATATTCCTGGATTAGCAGTCGCCACAAAGCCCAGTTGCGCCACCGCAAACGGGTGCCCTGTTGCCGATTTGGGTCTAAGGCGGGGTCAATGCGGGTGAGGTGGTTGCGCCATGCTGAGGGGCGGAAAAAAAGCCAGAACAGCAGTTGCAAACTGCCCAGAATAATGTTAGGATGTTGTTCGGGGGCATCTGTGTATGTGCTGGGTGGAATAGTGGGAGAGGTCATGGATGCTTCTGGTTGATTCACCTTAATAATGAACCGCCAAGACGCGCCAGCGGTTTCCCGTAGGGTAAATGCCAAGTACGCCAAGTTTTGCCTGGTTCCGGGCGATTGGAAATCGCAGCTATACAAACGAAGTCCGCCTGCGCGGACTAAGAGATTTTGCTAAGTTCCAGGCGAATGGAATTCGCGGTTCCAGGCGAATGGAATTCGCGGCTATACAAACCAAGTCCGCCTACCCAACGGGCACGGGCTTCGCCCAACGCGGACTAAGAAAAGAGGGAAATTCTTGAAACCCGCGCAGGCGGGTTTCGTCTGTATAGTTGCGGTTTCAACCGCCGAGAGACTGCGGGTTACTAAGCGCTGACAAAGGAAACGGCGACGCGAAATCCGAAGCGGTTATTCCGGATTTCTGGCACAACCCTGCAGCGGAAAGCGGAACGGCAATCCCTGGGGTTGCTGAACCAAGAACCCCCGCGCAGCAACCGGCGATTTTGATTGCCACCGGCATCCCAAACACCCCCATCCGCTAGCGCACCGGCATAATTATCATGCCACGGATCGGCGCACCACTCCCAGACATTCCCGTGGGTGTCGTACAAACCAAAAGTGTTGGCTGGAAAACTCCCCACATCTGCTGTCTGTTTGCTATAGGTTCCTTTGGGTTCAGAAGCGTAAGTATAGTTGCCGTGATAATTAGCTATTTCAGTTGTAACTGTCTCGCCAAAGTGGAAGGGCGCAGTGCGGGTGTCCTCGCCGGCAGACGCACGACAGGCATATTCCCACTCAGCTTCGCTGGGTAAGCGGTAGTTGCGCCCGGTTACTTGGGAGAGTCGCGCACAAAATTCGACAGCATCGTACCAGGATACATTCTCCACCGGCCTGTTTGCGCCTTTGAAATAAGACGGATCGGGATTTAAATCCAGGTACACCTTGGGTAGGGCTGCGACAGCTTTCCACTGCGCCTGTGTTACGGCATATTTCCCCATAAAAAAGGGCTGCACTTTTACCAGGTGCTGCGGGCTTTCTTCATTATATCGCCCTGACTCAGTTTTTGGGGAACCCATCAGGAAAGTTCCCCCTGGAATCGACACCATTTCCAAGGGCACCCCACTGCCAGCGTCTTGGGCAAAGTATTCCGCTTGCCGGCGCGTGCGGCTGATTTCTCGCCCGTAAGTGTCTACGGTAATAGCGTCGAAGGCAAACTGCTGCAAGGGTGTTTTGCCTGAGGGGGGAGAGGTGCTAACCGAAAGGGGAACTCCCGACGTTAGCAATCCAATCCCGGCAAAACCGGCAGCTTTAAAAAGTTGCCGGCGTGTCGGGGAATCCTCTTTTATCAGGGAGGAAACCGCTTGCAGCGCTTCCACTGCTGACGGGTAGCGCCGGCGGGAGTCACGGCGCACCATTGTGTCTAAAATCTTGGCCAGCTGGGGGCTAACTCGCACTTTGTTGCGCCAGATAATGTCACCCGTCTGGGGATTTTCTGGCAGTCGCCGGGGAAAGATGCCGGTGAGTGCTTGAATTGCTGTCATTCCCAGAGCGTACACATCGCTGCTAAACTGGGGGTTGCCCTTCGCTTGCTCATTTGGCATGTATCCGGGGGTGCCAATCCCAACTGTTAAATTCGCCTGAGTTGGCGCACTCACCACTTGGGTGCAGACTTGCTTAATTGCGGCAAAGTCTATCAAGACAATTTTACCATCTTGGCGGCGTCGGATTAAGTTTGCCGGTTTGATATCGCGGTGGATCGCACCCTCCTGATGCGCGTGAGAGAGGACTGTCAGCACATCCAGCAAAAAGGCAATCACCCGTTCTTCCGTCCACCGGCATCCCGGTTTGATTTCCGCGCACAAGTCCTCGCCTTCTATAAAGTCTCGCACGAGATAGAACTCTTGATTCTCCTCGAAGTGAGCTAGGACTCGGGGAATTTGGTCGTGTTCGCCCAATTTGTGGAGGAGTTTAGCTTCCGTGTCAAATAGGGTTCTGGCAATCTCCAACGCGGACAGATTGTTGGACAGGGGTTTGAGCTGTTTGACGGCGCAGGTAGGACTATCTGGCAACTGGGTGTCAGAGGCGAGGAAAGTTGACCCAAATCCCCCGCCTCCCAAGTGTTTGACGATCTTATATCGCCCCGCAATGGTTGTTCCCAACATGTGTTTCATGCAGTTCAATGGCAAGTTTCGCTCTAGGATACAGCCTTTGCGCACAAATGTCAATCACCTTTTTTGCCAAAGTTTTCACCCTCACCCCCTACCTCTCTCTCCCTACTTCGGATAGGGGGTTCTTGGGTTAAGACGTAGGACAGGCGTCTCGCCTGTCCCTATCCTTGCTAACAAGTGAGATGCCTTGTCTGGGAAGGTGTCCCCTCCCGCAATAAATCTACCGGCTCTCAATGCTCAAATCCACATCTGCCGGTGTAAAATATAACTGGGCGCTGCCCTCACTCAAGGCGGCAATGGCATCCTGTTTCCGCAAAGTATTAAAAATCGCCAGCTTCTCCGATGCTGGCATGCCATTCCCCAACCCGTCAAAGAACGCCCTGACGCGAATTGCCTCCGCCTCACCGGCAGTTACCGCCTCGGTTTGCGCGTGCTGCCGGCGCAAGTCCAGCAGCTGTCCCTTCAGCCGCTCAACTTCAATCTCCCCCTCTATCTCCTTAAGTTTAACATCATTATCGCCCTCCTGTTTCTGCAGCCGGTTCAGCCGGTTTGTCGTCTCCTGGATAATCTCTAGCAAAATCCGCTGCGTGTCCGGATCTTTGCAAGCGACTGAGCGCACTTCCACCGCATGAAGCGCCACCCCACGCTCGGCATAAAAGCTGTCCTCCACGCCCAGCACCGCCTGTCTGACTATGGCATTAAACCCCGCCAGAAATCTTTCCAGCGATACCTGCGATACGGACTGAATAATCAGGCTGCGAGCGTGGGCGCAAATCGCGCCGGTGGTATCATCTGTCGCCTGAATCATGGCAGCTACATCCACAATCTGCCAGAAAAACGTCAAGCCGATAATCAATTCTACATTATCCTGCGTTCGCGCTTCAAACTCGTACCACATGAATTTGGGTCGCCCGTCAATGTGGGTGAAGATGAGGTTTTTCTCGTTTTTGTGCAGCCCGCTGGCCCACCGGAATTCCACCAGCTCCTCATACGGCTGCAAAAAGAAAGACCGTTCATCACCTGTTCCCCGTTTTATGCTATAATCTCCAAAGCGGTCTTTGACGACGACCGTTTCGTGATTCTCCAGCAAAATGCGCTGGCGCACTTCTACGATTTCTTGATTCGCCTCCGGACAGAAAACCTGCGTCTCTGTTATCAATCGTAGCGTGCCAGTTTGCGTGTCCCGCACCAGGACTGCAGTGTGTTCGTCAATATTGACCCCTTCCCCGATGCTGCTTAAAATATCTTCGATAATCTCTTCCGCAGGAGTCAGGTAGAAACTCCTCTCGCCGCGCTCCACGCGAATCATGCCGGTGCTTTTATCAATCACCTTGACATACTGATTTTGCTGCAGTAAAATAGGAGTGCGGAGTTCGACAATTTCCTGATTGGCAGCTGGAATGAACACTTGGGGGTCGGAAATCAGCTGCAGTTGGCCGGTGGAAATATCTCGCACCAGCACCGCTGTTCCCTCATCAATATTGACACCCTCCCGCACCGGCTCTAGAATCTGTTCAGTGGGGTTGAGACAGACACTGCGATCTCCTCTTTCCACCCGAATCGCGCCGGTGCGCTTGTCAATTAGCCGGATGTACTGGTTGCTTTTCAGGGGGATGGCGGAAAGCTGTTCCAGGATTTCCTCACTCGCCGCCGGGAAGTACAGCTTGGGGCCAAATTCGTTGCGCAACTCGCCGGTGAGGGTGTCGCGCAGGCGCAGGTATTCGGTTGGCCCAAGGGTTTTGGCCTTGCGGCGCTGCACCCGCCACCAGGGCTGGGAGTAAAACACAGCGGGCCCATTCACTGTCCACCGGCGCGTGAAGCCCTCGACGAGCAGCTGTTCGTCTTCTTTGAGATAATATATCCAGGGCAAAAACATGCTAAAATCTCTGAAAGAACTACAGATATTCTGCCCGTTTGCTCGCCCCCGGTTAGCAGCGCCCCCACCGGCACAGGGGAAACCCGCCGCTGGGGCCAGAAACCGGGTTTATTCGGCGAAACCCGGTTTCTATTAAAATGTAGAGGGTGTAAGGTTTTGTGAGAATTTGATGATGATTTCCGGGTTGCGGTTGGTGAAAAGTTTTCTTGCGGGTGCGGGACCGGGCTGCCGGTGGCGGCAGGCTGTGTCTGGCTTCCTGCGGTTGCTCGTCGTTGCGGCGATCTGCCTGCTGCTGGTGCTAGCACAGCCGGCACAAGCCGGTATAAACGATGACAAATTCGACGGCAATATTTTCGTCCTGTATGCCGGCAACGGCTCTCTGGTGCCGCCGAAAGTGACGCTGGCAGAGTCCCTCAAGCAAAGCAAGCCGGCCATCGTGACATTCTATCTCGATGACAGCAGCGACTGCAAGCAATTTGCCTCCCTCGTCTCCCGACTGCAAGCTTTCTACGGGCGTGCGGCGAATATTATCCCAGTAAATGTGGATGCCATTGCGCCCAAATCGAGTTATGACAGGACGGAACCGGGCTATTATTACGAAGGCGCAGTCCCCCAAACCGCGATAATCGACCAGTCGGGCAACGTGGTGTTTAACGCCAAGGGGCAAGTTCCCTATGAGGAAATAGACGACGTGTTGCGGAAAGTATTTGATTTGCTGCCCCGTTCCGAATCGGTTGAGCTGAAGCGCCGGTCCTTCAACGAGTTTAACAGCGAGTTGAGTAAGTAGGCAGAAAACATGCCCTTCCGGGCACCCCTTCCTTAAGAGCCGGCTGTGAAAAATCAGCATTTCCTGACAGCCGGCGCTTAATTGTGCGCTCGCAGACAGAACTGAAAATCTCCCCTGCCGATAATGTCCGGAACTTAGATAGCAGCCACCGGCATACAGAGGTTAAACTATCCGAAACTGCGACCAGAAGGTGTTCTGATGACAAAATACAGCACGCAGGAGCTAATCAAAATCTTGGCTGACGAGCGCCTCGCCTGCCTGAAGGGACAGCGCCTGAACCTGGCTGCGACTCCTTCTACCGGCAACCCTGTAATCGACAAGTTTCTCAAAGCGGAGGGGTTGCAAAAGTTCACAGCCTATCAAGATTTTAAAGCCACTGTCCACCGCTACCAGCTCGAACATCAAGTATCCGGGATTGTCTGGCGTCAGCTGGCGCTCAAGGGCAAAACTGTGGGAATCCCCGAAGTGGACGACCAGCTGATTGCCCTCCCCAGTGACATCCAGACGCTGAAGAAGGCTAAGCCTAAAATCCTGGCATTCTGGAAGGAAGTTACAGCGGGGATGGACTTGTACCTGAGCGTTCACGGCGGCAAAGATTACCGGCAAGTCGAGCCGGCTGATGTAAGCCAGATTGCCCTGGGCACAGAATGGGCCGGCTTGTGCGCGTGGGAGCATAGAAATTTCCTGGAAATCGTCTTGCAGCTGGCATGGGGGAAGCCAGAAGAAGCCGCTTACCGGCGGGGGTGGCCAGATTCGGGCAGCGAGTATATCCATGCTGTAAATCCGGGCTGCCGGCCTATTTGTTAATATCAATATTTAACTAACTCGATCCCAGAAGTAGGGTTCGTTCCTTGAGTTCCGCATAGAATCACGGTGCGGAAAAAGCGCGGAACGCACCCTACTGCGGATAGAATTTTAGGGCAAACGCTGGCACAGCAGCAAGCCAACCCACCGCTGCGGGTCAGTCCAAACGCGCACCGGCACTAAACCTCGCCCTTGCAGGTACTCCCGCATCTCATCCAAATCGAACTTGCGCGAAATTTCTGTTAGAATCGTCTCACCGGCCCCCAACTCAACACTTAAATCCAGAGCGCGTAAGCGAACGTTTTGCGCTCGCAAACTCCGCAAGTGCATCTCAATTTGGCGCTGACCTTCATTATAAAACGCCCAGTGTTCAAATTGAGACGGATCGAAATTTCCCTCAAAACGCCAGTTCAGGTGGCGCAGCATATTCAGATTGAACTCAGCCGTCACCCCTTGAGCGTCACTATACGCCGGTTCCAGCACCTCCTTTGATTTGTGCAAGTCAATCCCCAGCAGGAAAAAATCACCCGCCTGCAGAGCGCCCGCAATTTGCGATAAAAACACATCGCACTCCTGGCGCTTCAGATTCCCCAAACTGCTGCCGATAAAACAAATCATCCGCGCCTTCAGGGGCGAAGGTGCCAGTTTTGACAGCGCCAGCTCGTAAGTGCTCACCAACCCGTGAACCTCCAGCTGCGGGTAATCCGCCAGCAGTGCGCGGGCGCTGCTTTCCAGGATGCCGGCACTGACATCAATTGGCAGATAGCGCAGCCGGTAGCCCAACTCGCTGTAAGCATCCAGAAGAATGCGAGTTTTCGTCGAACTCCCACTCCCCAGTTCCGCGATTTCGCACTCGCCGGTCAGTTCGGCAATCTCGCCGGCACACCCGCGCAAAATCGCCGCCTCCGTGCGCGTCACATAATATTCCGGCAGCTCGCAAATCCGCTCGAACAGCATCGAGCCCCGATCGTCGTAAAAATAGCGCGGCGGCAGAGATTTCGGACTCTCACTCAGCCCGCTGACAATATCGCTGCCAAGAGTCAATTCTGTTTCCAAAAGCGCAGTCGGGGTGAGCAGATGCTCTATGCGCAAACGTTCCTCAGTGGTTCCCGGTTTGCGAATACCGGTAGAAGTTAAATTGTTTGGCGATTGCATGATAATTCTGCTAGACGCACCAGCGGCTAAACAACACAGCCTTTCCCGTCACCCTCACAAGCGCGATTTTCCAGGCTGCTCTATTCTCCCACACCGCAGTAGGGATTCTACAGAAACCCGGTTTCTTTAACAAACCGGGTTTCTTGGCACTCCTCCTACCTAGCGCAGCGAAAACCGACAAAAAGCTGCCTCACCCAAGGGTGATACCAGTTGCGGAAGCTGCCTCGCAGCGCCCTGGGGCGAGTCGCCCAGCTCCCCCCTTTGAGAACCCGGTGCTGCCGGTCAAAATACACCTGGGAATAACCGGCATAGGGGTAGAACTCAAACCCCTGATAGCCCTCAAACCAGCTGGATGTCCACTCCCAGACATTCCCCAGAGCGTCGCACACGCCCCAAAAGCTCGCCCCTGCGGGGAAAGCACCGGCAGGCGTCGTCTGAGCGTACAGATTGTCGTGATTGCACCGGCTGGCGTCGGGAGGATCTTCCCCCCAGGGGTAGGTGCGCCGGCATCGAGCACTCGCATCCCAGCAGACGGCTTTTTCCCACTCCGCCTCGCTGGGCAACCGCTTGCCGGCAAACCGCGCAAAGGCATCCGCTTCATACCAGCTCACCCCGCACACGGGATGGCTGTCAAAACACGAGTCACCCGACCAATATAAAGGCTGCCTGACCGAATTCTTTTGCACCCACTCCCAGCCCTCGCTTGACCAAAAGCTGGAATTGTGATATCCTCCCGCCTCGATAAATTGCCGGTACTGCCCGCAAGTTACAGGATAGCGGTCAATCCAGTAGGTGTCCAAATAGAGCCGGTGAGCCGGTCGCTCATTATCAAAAGCGTCGGTGGAGTCAGAACCCCGCTCAAATTCCCCAGCAGGAATTTCAATCATTTCAGCTAGGGCACCGGGCGCTAGGCATGGGGCATCGGGTGCGAGCACTCTCCCCTGTTGCGGAGAAATCCCCTGCCAGCCGACTAGCCTGGTCAGGAATGTTACCGTTTCGCAGTGCTGGCTTTCGTGCTGGACAATAAAGCTCCAGAGGCGCTGTTGCTCCCCCACCGGCGCGATTTCCAGATAGTCCAGCACTTTTGAGCGCACCGTGTCCAGATAGTGGCGCAGCTCACCTAGCGAAGGCAGGTACACCCGTTCCGCTTTCGGCAAACCATTCGCTGGGAACAGCCTGTGATATTCTGGAAACACCGGCGGATAGCCGGCGGTGCGCTGCAGCAGCCACAGCGCTTCGGTGTAGGCGATGTGCCCCAAATGCCAGCCAGGGGGGCTGAAGTCGGGATGGGCTTGCTGGCTGAAGGTGGCGCGATCCATACCTTCAAACAGTTTTAGGGTGGCGGTGCGGCACTCCTGCAAGGCGTTGCGAATGGCGTCTCTAGAGTTGATAGATTTGGATTTCAAGGTTCTCTCCCACACTGATAATACTCTGTTCTGGGCAGCGATTCCAGCTGCCGGCGAACAAAGGTTCAGAAGCAATAATCACCGCATTCGGGAACGTTGGGTCGTCTCGCAGCCAGTATAGAGAAGGCACCGCCGCCCCAGTGGCAAACCGGCTGGCAGCCAGCGTCTGTCCGTCACTGAGGAGCAGGTTTGCTGAGACGCTGGTTTGATGGGAGGTTGCCAATTCTCCCAAGACGGCTAGCCCCGAGCGCAAAGCATTTTCTAGAGTGCCTTGGCTCGCCAATTCCTCAGTCAGCAAGGCAAAAATGTGCTCCGAATCGGTCGTGCCGTCAATCCCCTGGTAGGCTGTGTCGCTGAGGCGATCTCGAATTGGCCGGTAAAGGCTGGAGCGGAAGTTTTGAATGAAGCCGTTGTGAGTGCCTAAAATCTTGCCGTGGCGAAAGGGCTGGCAGTTGCTCAAATCTACGGCTTGTCCGGAGGTGGCGCTGCGGACATTCGCCAGCACGCACCCTGACTCAATGTACCGGCTCAATTGGGGAAGGTTAATATCGCTCCAGATGGGCAGGGTGTTTTTGTAGGTAAAAGGATCTGTGTCTCGCTGCGGGTGATACCAGCCTATGCCAAAGCCATCGGCGTTGAGCAAGCCGGCTGTCATTTCCCGGGGTTGGTAACTTTGGGCAATCAGGGAGTGTTTGGGTTTGTACAGGAGATAGTCCAGCAGGATAGGCGGGCCAAGGTAGCCAAGTAAGCGGCACATGTTTTGGGGGTCTGTTTGTGGGTTTTGTATCAGTGTATTTTAGAGCGTTTCTCATCCTTTGTACTGAGAAACCCGGTTTCTTTAAGAAACCGGGTTTCTGGGCAAACACGTTCATCCAGCTGAGAACCGCTATATTTGAACCGCCCCCGTGAAGGAGCGCCAAGGAAGATGTGGTATGGTTTGATATTTTTTGGTTTGGGGTGTGTTTTAATCCGGGTTGGTCTGCAGGGGGGTGGTGCCGCTGCTGTTGTGGGGCGGTGCTAGTTTTTGGGCTGCCGGTGCGGCATACGGCTGGCTGGGGGCGAGGGTGTTTGGCAAGCGCTCAGATGGGAGTCTGGCAAAGCCGGCAGCCAGTTTGTTGCTGCCTTGTCCTGTTATTGATTTGGGAAATTTGGCATGTTCAAAGGTTCATTGGGGCTGAGGAGTGCTATAATGAGATAGCGCCGGGAATCTGGCTGGGGCGCACACCTCTTGCCAATGAGCTGCCGGCTGAGATTAGCTTGATAGTGGATATGACCGCTGAATTTCCTGCGGTGCGAGAGGCGATTACCAGCAGGGCTTATATCTGCGTTCCTGCGCTCGACGCTTGCCGGTATCAGGCGCATGGGGCATGGCGCATGGGGCTGCGCTTTGCCCTTTTCTACCGGCGACTTTTCTGTTTCTTTCTGAAGAAAGATGCCGCCTCAATAATTGTAGCAGCTATCATGGAATTAGTCAAGTAAATTTCGCTTGAAAAGAGGGAAAAATGAGAAGTTTTCTCAGCAAGATTTTACCCAAGTTCCCTAGAAGCTCAGCACGGGCGCTGACAGGAGTAGCGCTCCTGGGTGTCGCCACCTCGGCGCTCCCGCCCCAGCGAGTTATCAACGGGCTGTATTATCCGACAAGCGCCCAATACTTTTTTAGGGAAGGACAGCAGAAGTTTGACAGGGAAATTGAAAGGCTCACCCAGGGCAAGCTGTCCACTGCCGACGAGCGTCTGCTTGAGATTAATCAGGAACTGCGGAAACATAAAGATATATTGCGACTGGAACATCCCGATAGCAAACCGGGGGGTGCCGGTGAATCTGGCTCGCAGCAATAGGTGTGATATCATGTCCGCTTGTATGGGTTGTGTGCACATACCCTTGTAGGGGCGGGTTCTGCCAATATATTTTTGCCACAGATCAGAATAAGAATAAACCCGCCCCGACCTCGCGTACAACAACGGTGCTACCGGACATGGTGTGAAGTGTGAGGTGGTGAGCTGTCATAAAGTAGGCTGGTTGAAGCAAAGCGTCACCCACCCTACTTAAAACTGAAAGCTGCAGCCGCCAGACAGCCCCAGCCAATGATAAATGCCGCTCCCCCCACCGGCGTGACTGCACCCAGCCACTTGATGCCGGTGAGGCTGAGAGCGTACAAACTCCCCGAGAACATCGCCACACCGGCAATAAAAGCAACCCCCGCCGCGACGAGAGCTGGCGGTGCCGGGGATTCAGTGCGAGTTAACAGCAAAACTACTGCTAGCAGGGCTAAGGCGTGATACATTTGATAGCGAGCGCCGGTTTCAAAAATGGACAGCGCCCGCTCACTGAGCTGTTCCTTCAAAGCGTGAGAGGCAAAAGCACCGGCAGCCACAGACAGTCCGCCGAAAATTGCCGCAATTGCCAAAAAAATCCGAATCATATTGATATTTTACAAACGATTGTAGGGGACAGGCGGGACGCCTGTCCTACGTCTAGAAAAGCTCTAGCGGCGAGTTGCTTCCAGAAGGCGCGAGAAATAAAAGCGAGTGCTGGTCATCGTCTGCCGGCCAATTGAAAAGCCATTGCTTTCCAGAATTTTGACAAGATCGGCTTCGCGATGCTGGTAAGCGCGGGTGGTTTTGCTCGGTCCGGGGAACAGCTCCCCGACTTTCTTGAGCAAACTCAGAGCAAAAGTCTTCGGCGCAAAACTGAGAATCACGCGCGACTCCGCCATAGAACAGAGGTGCCCGATCATCTCAGCAGCCTTATCTTGCGGGTAGTGAATCAGCACGTCCAGACAAATCACCGTGTGGTAGCTACCGCTCAAGGTTTCCAAATCCTGCGCCGTGAAGGTGACATTGTTGGCAGCGCCCAGAACTCCCCTCGCTCTCTGGTAGGCTTCTGCAACCATTTTTTCCGAGATATCGCTCCCGTAGACGATTGCTCCCGCTTGAGCCAGGGGAATGCTCAGACTGCCAACACCGCAACCGGCATCACACACCGACAGCCCCCGCAAATTGCCATCAGCACTCAGCCAGCTAATGACTGTATCCACCGTCTGCTGGTGTCCGGAGCGGATGTCCAGCTGGACTTTGCTCACCTCGCCATCGCCATAAATCCGCCGCCAGCGCTCAAAGCCGGTGGCGTTAAAATATTCCCTGACGATGGTTTTGTCATCAACTGCGTTCATCAATCTGCCTGCGGTTCAACTGTTTCCAACTTTCAACTTACCACGCCCAGTCGCCTTTCCCATCTGATGCCGGGGAAACCCAACCGGCTCCCCCTTTTTCTTGGGCACCGTACAGGGGGCGGTTAGGCTAATAATGCTGCAAGTGGTCGAAAGGGGCGAGCCTTTGGGCTACGCTGAACTTACAAACGAAAACTTGGCCTATTGGCGGGGCCAGCCTTTGGGCTACGCTGAACTTACAAACATGCTATAATTTCAACCTCTGCCAGCTCAACTCTCCTGTCGCCTCATCCAAATGCCAGCGCAACAAATGAGCCGGCTGCCCTGCCGCCATTGCCGGCAAGCCAATGGCGCGTCTGGGCGCTTCTGTGGCGAGGGCTATGGCACGCTCCGCCCCACAAATGTCCCACTTGACCAGATTTTCCACCCCGGCTAGCAGGGGTAGCGCCGTGCCGGCAAGGGTTCCGTCCTGCAGCCGGCAGGTCCCGCCCCGAACCTCCATCTGCCTGGTGTCCCAAGGGTAAACCCCATCCGGCAATCCCACCGGCGCTAGGGCGTCGCTGACGAGAAACACTCCTTTTTCGTAGAAACTCGCCCGCAGCAGCAAATCCATCGCCGTCGGGCAAACGTGCTCCCCATCCGCAATCAAGCCGCACCAGACATCCGGATGGACAATCGCCGCACCCAGCAATCCGGGCTGCCGGTGGTGCAGCGCCGGCATGGCATTGAAAGCGTGTGTCACCATCGACGCACCCCGGGCAAAGGCTTCCCGGGCTGCCTCAGCTGTGGCCATAGAGTGGCCCAGACTCACCGTAATTCCCAGAGCGCGCAAATAGGAAATCGCCTCGCCGGTGGGGTCTAGCTCCGGCGCTAGGGTGACGACTTTCACAATACCGGCGTAATCTCCCAAAACCCACTTGACGTTTTCCACCGTAAGCGGTATAATATGCTCCGCCGGGTGAGCGCCGCGCTTTTCAGGATTGAGAAAAGGCCCTTCCAGGTGGACGCCGAGAATTCTGGCTGCCGGTGCGCCGGCACGCTGCGACGCGGCAAAATCCGCCAAGACAGCGAGGGCGCGGTGAAACTTCTCTATAGAAGTGGTGACAAGGGTGGGCAAAAATCCATCCACACCCTGATTCCAGAGGAACTCGCAGATAGCAGGCAGCCGGTGGGCACTGTCGGGGCCGAGGTCGGGAAAGGCCAAACCCAGGGCCCCATTAATTTGAACATCCACCCCACCGAGAGAAATCCAGTCCCCCGAAACATCCACAACCGCAGGCGGTGCGGGCGCTTCCGATTGGCCCTCCGCAACGCCAGCCGGCACAATCGACCGAATCACCCCAAGGCCATCAATCCGAATTCGGTGCCTGCCTTCCCAACCGGGCACCCGAGCGTTGATAATATCCATCGCAGCAACAACCAATAGCACACTTAATCAACCCAATTATTCCTTCTTGGCGCTCTCGGCGTCTTGGCGGTTCAAAATGACTCAACCAGAAATCGGCATCATCATGGGCAGCGACTCCGACTTGCCCACCATGCAGGGCGCGATCGCCATCTGCGAACAATTCCAAATCCCTTGCGAAGTGGCCATCGTCTCCGCCCACCGCACGCCCGAACGCATGGTAGAATACGCAAAGCTTGCCCACCTGCGGGGCCTGAAAGTGATTATTGCCGGTGCCGGCGGTGCCGCCCACCTGCCCGGAATGGTGGCCTCCCTGACGCCGCTGCCGGTGATTGGAGTGCCGGTGCCCAGCCGCCACCTCCAGGGTGTGGACTCGCTCTATTCCATTGTCCAAATGCCGGCGGGGGTGCCGGTGGCTGCCGTGGCCATCGGCAGCGCCACCAATGCGGGCCTCTTAGCCGTGCGGATTCTGGCGACTCATAAGCCAGACTTATTAGAGCGCGTGCGGGTGTATCAGGCTTCTCTGGCTGAATCTGTAATGCAAAAGCAAGCGCGGCTCGACATTTTGGGGCATAAGGAATACTTATCAGAGATGGGACTCGCACCCACACCGGCAGGAGGTGCCGGTCGGGCGTGAGGGCGGCAACTTTGTAAAAAAAATCGCCAGAAGCGGGCAAAATGTAGTCTGTTATACAGAAAGGGGATTTTATAATTGCTGGAATCGTTGTGAGTTCTATCTAGTCGGTCTATATTTAGTCTTTTGCGCAATTGGAGGGCAAGGGGCAAGGGGCATTGAGCATGGAATTTTCATGCTTTTGTTGCGCCAAATTGGGGAGGGGGGACTGACCGGCAGTTCCTCAAAGAGAACCGTTTAGCTGTGTTTGGCTCGTCGGGGTAAAAACATCGAAGTTATGTCTAATGTAACGAAAAAAAAGTTAAAAAATAGACAAAAGCGGCGGTCTGCCCGGTGGGGCGCGGCGCTACCCCTAGGGAGCCGAACTGTCAAACGGTTGCAAATGGCTATTCACCGGCTAACTCGTGGCGGGCAAGCGTGCATCCCCCTGGTGGCGCTGATTTTGCTGGCGTGGGGGTGGGCAGCAGTTGCCCAGATGGAAACAGCACAGGCCCCAGAAACAGCACCGGCAGCGATTGAGGAAACAGCACCGGCACCGGCAAAGGGAACAGCACCGGCACCGGCACTGGAAACCGCACCGGCAAAAGGAACAGCACCGGCACAGGAAACAGCAACAGCGCCGGCAGCAACACCAACGGTGGCAGAGCTAAAGGTAGCGCTGGACACGCTGTGGGTGGCGATTGCCGCCTTCCTGGTATTCTTTATGAACGCTGGGTTTTGCATGCTGGAAACGGGATTGTGCCGGCAGAAAAACGCCGTCAACGTCCTCTCAAAGAACTTGATTGTGTTCGCTCTCGCCACCGTCGCCTTTTGGGCGATTGGGTTTGGCTTGATGTTTGGGGATGGGAATGCTTTCATTGGGCTGAATGGGTTTTTCCTGACCGGCGCGGACAACAGCCCCGCAACAGGAGCGGCTTACGATGGGGTGTTTGACGCGCTCAACTGGACGGGAGTGCCCCTGAGCGCCAAGTTTTTGTTCGAGCTGGCGTTTGCCGGCACCGCCGCCACAATTGTGTCAGGGGCGGTGGCGGAGCGAATTAAGTTTGTTGACTTCTTAATTTTCAGCCTTTTACTGGCGGGGATTTCCTACCCGATCACCGGGCACTGGATATGGGGCGGGGGCTGGCTGCACAAAGCGGGATTCTACGATTTTGCCGGTTCGACTGCAGTGCACTCAGTCGGGGGCTGGGCGGCTTTGATGGGAGCGGCTTTCCTCGGTCCGCGCTGGGGCAAGTATGAAGAGGGGCAGTCGTTTGCCATGCCGGGGCACAACATGAGTATTGCCACTTTAGGCTGTTTGATCCTGTGGTTGGGCTGGTTTGGCTTCAATCCAGGTTCGGTTATGGCGGCCAATCCGGAGGCGATATCGCATATCGCTGTCACAACGAACATGTCCGGTGCCGCCGGCGGAATTGCGGCGACAATAGCATCTTGGCTTTATCTTGGCAAGCCGGATCTTTCGATGATTATCAACGGCATTTTGGCAGGGCTGGTTAGCGTCACAGCATCCTGCGCTTACGTCAGCATTGGCAGCGCTTTTGCGATTGGCTCGATTGCCGGCATTCTGGTCGTTTTCTCTGTGACTTTCTTTGACCGGCTGAAGATTGATGACCCAGTGGGGGCGACTTCGGTTCACCTTGTCTGCGGCATCTGGGGCACTCTGGCTGTGGGTCTTTTCAGTGTTGGCCCGGGGGGGTTCCCTTGGATGGTGGACTTGCAGGGCAATCCAGCCGGTCCGCACGGTTTGTTTGTGGGGGGGGGTTTGGAAACCTTGGGGGCTCAAATTCTTGGCATTGTATCTGTGGGAGGTCTGACTGTTCTGCTGAGCACCCTGTTTTGGCAGGGGCTGAAAGCAACTCTAGGCATCCGCGTTTCGCAACAGGAGGAATTCGCAGGTTTGGATATTGGCGAACACGGGATGGAAGCTTACAGCGGGTTCGCTAAAGAAGCCGGTGCGGGCGGTTTTATTCCCGAACGCCCCAGTGGGATGGGGGGTGGCAGTGGGGGAATGCCTAAACGTCCTTAGGCGCTGAGAAAGAGAGGGGAAAAGAAAAAATGCTCGCCCGATATCTGCCGGAGTGCTGCAGGGGTTCCCCCGACCTATTTGTGCCGCACCGGCAAGGGGATTAATAAATCCGCCCGCGCGCCGGCAGCATGGGGCGAAGGTCAGTGGGGGCGCGCTCACCCAACATATTTGTCCCACAGGGAAGAAGATGAATCAACTCGCTCCCGCCCCTGCCTGAGATCAAACCGTCTGGAATAGATATCACGCAGTGCTGAAATTTTATGAGCGTCGAGCGAAAGGTTTTCAGGAAATTTGCGAGGATTTGCAGTGAATTGTTCAAGCGGCATCTGAGGATGATAAATTTTTCAAATGGCATTCATTGATAGTTTCAAATTAGAGGGCAACAATAAGTGCTAAAGAAAGTTCTGATTGCCGGGATAGTTTCGGTGTGTCTGCTGAGTGGCCTGCTGATGGGCAGGGTGGTGGCTCAAGATCCGAGTCCTTCTCCTGAGCAGAGCGCACCGGCAGAGGTTGCTCCCGAGGGGGCTGCACCGGCAGAGGGTGCTCCCGAGGGGGTTGCGCCGGCGGCGGGTGTGTCTCCGCAACCGGCAGCGCCGGCGGCGGGTGTGTCTCCGCAACCGGCAGCGCCGGTAGAGGTTTCTCCGCAACCGGTCGCGCCGGCGGCGGGTGTCTCTCCGCAGCCGGTGGCTCCCGCACCAGTGTTTCCTGAACCTGTCGTTGCGCCGGCAACAGGGGAAGAAACGGCTGCAGCGGCGGCGTCTCCGATTGACACCGGCGATACCGCCTGGATGCTGATCTCGTCAGCGCTGGTGCTGCTGATGACTCCGGGGCTGGCATTCTTCTACGGGGGACTGGTGCGATCGCGCAACGTCCTCAATACGATGATGATGAGTTTGATTTTGATGGCGGTTGTCGGCGTCGTCTGGGTGCTGTGGGGCTACAGTCTGGCGTTTGCGCCGGTGTCTGTAACGCCGCCTGCAGCTCCGGGAGAAGCGGCGACGTTCGATGCTAATCCGATTATTGGCAGCTTGAACTGGATGTTTTTGGGCGGCGTCGCTTTTGACGCGCCCGATCCGGTGGGCTACGCGCCAACGATTCCCCACCAGCTGTTTATGGCTTACCAGATGATGTTCGCCATGATCACGCCGGCGCTGATCTCTGGGGCGATTGTGGAGCGGATGAGCTTTAAGGCGTATTTCTGGTTCATCCTGATTTGGGCGACGTTTATCTACTCTCCCCTGGCGCACTGGGTTTGGGGCAAGGGCTGGATTGGGGCGATGGGAGCGCTGGACTTTGCCGGCGGCACGGTTGTTCACATCAGTTCTGGAGTTTCGGCAGTGGTAGCGGCTTGGATGATTGGCCCCCGCAAGACCTTCATGGTGCAGCCGGCGGCTCCCCACAATGTGCCCTATGTGCTGCTGGGGATTGGCATCCTCTGGTTTGGCTGGATGGGGTTCAATGCCGGCAGCGCTTTGGGCGCTGGCTCCCTGGCCGCAGTGGCGTTTGTGGCCACAACGGTGTCTGCTGCGGCAGCCGGTCTGACCTGGGTGATTTTGGAGTGGGTGCTGCGGGGCAAGCCAACGGCGATTGGCATTGCTAGCGGTTTCCTGGCCGGTTTGGTGGGCGTTACCCCTGCAGCGGGATTCGTGACTCCCATCGGGGCGCTCCTGATTGGGTCAATTACCTCGGTGTGCTGTTTCTTTGGGGTGAGCTTGCGCGCCAAACTGCAGTTTGACGATTCGCTGGACACCTTCCCCGTCCACGGTCTCGGCGGTACGGTGGGGGCGCTTCTCACCGGCATCTTTGCCACGAAAGAGGTCAATGCGGCGGGGAATAATGGCTTGCTGTTCGGCAACCCGTCGCTATTGGTAACTCAGATCGTCGGTGTGGTTGCTACCTACATTTTTGCGGCGGCGGGCACCTTTGTGATCCTGAAAGCGCTGGGAGCGATTATGGAGCTGCGCGTGAAGCCGGAATCGGAAGACCAAGGGTTGGATATCAACGAGCACGGCGAAGAGGGTTACGGCGAGGAGTTCGCTTCTGGGCTGAGTTTCCCTGGGAAGTAGGGGTAGCTTGCCGGTTTCAGGGAGGGAGAACCCCACCCCCCAACCCCCTCCCCGCAAGCGGGGAGGGGGAGAAAGAGGAGGGGGTTTTTCTCGTTCCCAGGCTCCTTATGGGAGACGCCTGAAAGGAGGCTCCGCCTCCGTCTCTTCTCGCAATTCCTTCCAGGCGGCGCGCACCTGCCGGCTTTCACCGGCATGCTGGTTGCGGAGGGTGCCGGTGAGCGTTCGGAATTAAGATCGGATTCAAACAGTGTTGAATTAGATCTCGTGGCGATTCGCTTTAAAACTACTGTTCCGACTTGGGCGTTTGTCGCCCTGGCTTCCAATGTGTTACTGATGCTGGCCGTCTTCGTGGTGCTGCAGCGGGAGGCCAGGTTGCTGGGGGCTGCCAGAGCTAATGCCCAGGCGGCGCAAGTGCAGTCTCAGTCCCAATCGGCACAGGCACCCACCTTAGGGCCACGCCTCCAGTGGACTTACGAGCAGTGGGTGGGGCAGCTAAAGCGGGAGGCTGATGCTGCAGCGGAAAAGAAACCCCAGCGGTTGAGCATCCTGGCGGGGGATTCCATCACTATGTGGTTTCCGCCGGAACTGTTGCCCCCGGGGCGCATTTGGCTGAACCAGGGGATTTCTGGAGAAACGTCCGAGGGGCTGCTCAAGCGGCTGACGCTGTTTGACCGCACTGAACCGGAGACGGTTTTTGTGATGATTGGGATTAATGACTTGATCCGGGGGGTGGCGGATGATACGATTCTCAATAACCAGCGGCTGATTATTCAGGATTTGCGCTCGGTTCATCCCTACACGCAGATTGTAGTCCAGTCGATTTTGCCCCACAGTGCCGATAAGGCAACCTGGGAGGGGCGAGAGCGCTTGCTGGCAATTCCGAATCAGCGGATTCGCAAGTTGAACAAGGAACTCGCTGCGATTGCGGCGGAACAAGGTGTGGAGTATTTGGATTTGTATCCTTTGTTTGCGGACGCCCAAGGCAATCTGCCGATGTCATTCAGTACGGATGGCTTGCATTTGAATTCTCAAGGCTATTTGGTGTGGCGTTCCGGGCTGCTGCTGTTCAGCCAGTTGAGGCTGGAAGAGCCGGCTTTTTAGGGATTGACAAATTGTAATTTCTATGCTTATAAGACTAGGGAAATAGGTTAGTTTCCGGGCGATTAGCTACTTTTCGGGCGATTGGAAATCGCGGCTATACAAACAAAGTCCGCCTGCGCGGACTTAAGAGAAGAGCGGCAGCGTAAAACCCCTTGTCTTGCCGGTTTTATCTGTATAGCTGGGGTTTCAATCGCTTATTTTCATAGCCCAAATATAGCTGCGCCTCAAAAAATAGATGTTTCTTAGGGGCTGTACAGATAACGGTCGCGGCTAATTGCGCCATCTTTTACATCGCATTCCACAGGATTTGAACCTAAATCCCAAATAGAAGATGTTTGGTTGAGGGGAATAATAATAATTTGCCCCCCTCTTGAATAATCTCAAATTCTTGATGGTCTCCTAACAGCTCTTTAGGAATTAATAAGCCTTGTTCTGTTGCTATTAACTTCATGGTAAATTACTAATGCAGGACTTACGCAGCGACTCTTAATGTGGTGTGGTGCCGGTTACGCTATCGCTAACCCACCCTACAGATAGGGGCTTTGCGTAAGTCCTGTTCAATATATTTTGTAGCCCCCCACCGGCATTCTATCACAGAGGTGCCGGTGCATACCGTTTGTAGTTGGGCTTTAGCCCTAAAAGACTTCTACTTCTAGGGAATACTCTGAAGGCGGAACGCACCACCGGCACTCGTTGGGGCGGGTTTATTCAGATGTTGGGTTGTGGGGGAAAGATTTCGCGTGAGCCCGCCCCCACCGGCATTCTATCACAGAGGTGCCGGTGCGTGCGAGACACCGGCACTCGTTGGGGCGGGTTTATTCAGATGTTGGGTTGTGGGGGAAAGATTTCGCGTGAGCCCGCCCCCACCGGCATTCTATCACAGAGGTGCCAGCGGGTGCAAGATGCCGGTTTTCGTGGGGTGGGGGCGGGTTTATTTAGATGTTGAGTTGTGTGGCAAATATTTCGGGCGAACCCGCCCCTACAATATTCGGCATTCTATCACAGAGGTGCCGGTGCGTGCCGTTTGTAGTTGGGCTTTAGCCCAAAAAGGTTTGTAGTTGGGCTTTAGCCCAAAAAGGTTTGTAGTTGGGCTTTAGCCCAAAAAGGTTTGTAGTTGGGCTTTAGCCCAAAAGTTTGTAGTTGGGCTTTAGCCCAAAAGTTTGTAACACTCGTTGCGGCGGGTTTATTCAGATGTTGCGTTATGTGGCAAATAGTTCGGGCGAACCCGCCCCAAGAGGCATTCATGGGGGCGCTAAAAGCGCGGTGCGTTCCGCAGAAGCGCGACTTCTACTTCTGCGGAATCCTCTCAACGCGGAACGCACCCTACTCTTTGAGCAAGCGCTTCAGTTCCTCATCCGTGAAGGGATTCGTCCCCGCTTTCAGGACGTCAACCCAGCGCTGCCTTTGCGATTTTGCCTTCTTATAATAATCCTTCATCCAAGAAGGCTGATTGTCAATCCAAGCGATAAATGCCTGGAAGTCCTCAATCGCGCCTTTTGGGTTGCCGGTGAGCGCCCGGGCAATGCCGCGACTATCCCGATACTCTATATTATAAGGCTGAAGCGCCACGGATTTGTCGCAGACAAATAGCACGTCTTTGGCGTGCCGGTGCAAACTGCCGTACCGGCAGAGAGTATTCCAAGAATTCGCTGAAATGTCAAAGTTTGGGTCGAACTTTTGGGCTTGTGCGTAAGCGGCGATGGCTTCCCTCACCTTGCCTTTCCGGACAAGCGCTTCTCCCTTACTCACTAAAACGGGTGCCGGCTCAAAGTCGGGGTCGAGTTGCAATGCCTTCTGAAATTCCGCCACCGCAGCTTCAATATTGCCCTCTTCGGCAAGCTGTTCGCCCTTCTTAACTCGTTCGGAAGCTTCTGCTAATTGCTTGGCTTTGGTTTCTGGATTGAGGGGTAAGCCCGGATTCCACTTTAAGGCGGTGCGGAACGTAGCAACTGCCTCCTCAACATTGCCTCCTCTCGCTTCCGCCTCCCCTTGCTCAACCAAAAATGGCGCGGCTGCCAGCCGGTTGGATTGGGTTTGGCACACTTCTAGTTTTTCCAAGTCTTTGGGATGGGTGACAAGGTAATCGTTCAGCCAGTTGCAACCGCGCGCCAGCAGTTCATCTAAGCTGTCAGCCCGCCACAGCCGGATTGTACCGTCAGAGGAGGCGGTGACGATGCGCTTTCCGTCGGGGCTGAAACTGGCGCTGATGACAGGACCCTGATGCCCTTTTAGCTCGGACAGCAGCTTGCCGGTGCTGTCCCACACCCGGGCTGTATTGTCAGAGGAGGCGGTGACGATGCGCTTTCCGTCGGGGCTGAAACTGGCGCTGATGACATAACCCTGATGCCCTTTTAGCTCGGACAGCAGCTTGCCGGTGCTGTCCCACACCCGGGCTGTTTTGTCAGAGGAGGCGGTGAGGATGCGCTTTCCGTCGGGGCTGAAACTGGCGCTGGTGACAGGAACTTTTAGCTCGGACAGCAGCTTGCCGGTGCTGTCCCACACCCGGGCTGTTTTGTCCCAGGAGGCGGTGAGGATGCGCTTTCCGTCGGGGCTGAAACTGGCGCTGATGACATAACCCTGATGCCCTTTTAGCTCGGACAGCAGCTTGCCGGTGCTGTCCCACACCCGGGCTGTTCTGTCAGAGGAGGCGGTGAGGATGCGCTTTCCGTCGGGGCTGAAACTGGCGCTGATGACAGCACCCTGATGCCCTTTTAGCTCGGACAGCAGCTTGCCGGTGCTGTCCCACACCCGGGCTGTACTGTCATAGGAGGCGGTGAGGATGCGCTTTCCGTCGGGGCTGAAACTGGCGCTGATGACATAACCCTGATGCCCTTTTAGCTCGGACAGCAGCTTGCCGGTGCTGTCCCACACCCGGGCTGTTCTGTCAGAGGAGGCGGTGAGGATGCGCTTTCCGTCGGGGCTGAAACTGGCGCTGATGACAGCACCCTGATGCCCTTTTAGCTCGGACAGCAGCTTGCCGGTGCTGTCCCACACCCGGGCTGTTTTGTCATCGGAGGCGGTGAGGATGCGCTTTCCGTCGGGGCTGAAACTGGCGCTGGTG